>NZ_BMVK01000001.1 GCF_014650675.1 Streptomyces anulatus
CTCTTTTCCGTTCCGTTTCCGGTCCGAATTTGATTTCCGGTGGCCTGTGGAGTGGCCTTGCCTTTCGGCGTGTTCACTACGTTAGCCGATTCTCTTGGCAACTCATAATCGAGCCGATAGGGCGAATTACGGGCATGCCGAATTCGCACCCGCCAGGGTGATTCGTAGGTAGTGGTGTGGCCGCTTCGAGTGGCTCGGTCCGGTCCGATGGACTGTGCCGAGAGCTGTACCCGTGTCAAGCGGCTCGGACTACATTAGGCGTCCGCCGAGGGTGCGTCAAGTCGCCTTGCTGCTCGGCCGGCGGCGCGGTGCATGGGCGCGGTACGGGCTCACCGTGGGATCGCCCTCGATCCAGAAGCGCCACGGCTGGTGGGCTCCGTCGCCGCCCACCCCTGTGCGGGGGCCACTGCGTACGAGGTCACGCGGCGGCGGGGTGCCGTGCAGTACGGACAGCGCGGGGGCGGGGCCGCCGAAGAGATCGCTGCCGTTCAGGTCGCGGTCGACATCCAGGGCGGTGGCGAGGCGGGCCGGGCCTTTGGCCAGTTCCTTGTCGTTGCGGGCCGAGACGCGTCGGTCGCGGGCCAGGGCGGCGCCGACATTGATCTCGCCCGCCCGGAGCAGCACCCCGCTCGCGCGGCCTTCAGGGCCGCAGACCAGGTTGAGGCAGTGCCACATCCCGTACGTGAAGTAGACGTACGTGTGCCCGGGCGGTCCGAACATCACGCTGTTGCGCTCGGTGCGGCCCCGGAAGGCGTGCGATCCGGGGTCGACCTCGCCCGCGTACGCCTCCACCTCGGTCAGGCGGAGTTCGATCGTGCCCGCCGCGCTGCGGCGGACGAGCGTGCGGCCCAGGAGGTCGGGGGCCACTTCCAGTACGGAGCGGTCGAAGAACTCTCGCGTCAGTGGGGCGCGGTCCGGGCTCTTGGTCATGGCGACCGAGGGTACTGCGATCGCTCGGACGGGAACCGGCTACCGTCGTGGCGCGTATGTAGGGGTCAGGACCAAGAAGGAGTGACTATGGGCTTCAAGCGACTGCTCGCGAGCATGGGTGCCGGCGGTGCCTCGGTGGAGACCGAGCTCACCGAGGTGAATGTCGTCCCCGGCGGGGTCGTCCAGGGCGAGGTGCGGATCCAGGGCGGTTCGGTCGCCCAGCAGATCGAGGGGCTCTCCGTCGGTCTCCAGGCGCGGGTCGAGGTCGAGGGCGGGGACCAGGAGACCAAGCAGGACATCGAGTTCACCAAGCTGAGCCTCGGGGGCGCCTTCGAGGTGCAGGCGGGCGCGGTGCACGTGGTGCCGTTCGGTCTGGAGATCCCGTGGGAGACGCCGATCACCATGTTCGGCGGCCAGCAGCTGCGCGGGATGAACATCGGGGTGACCACCGAGCTGGAGATCGCCCGCGCTCTGGACTCCGGTGACCTGGACCCGATCAACGTGCACCCGCTGCCGGCGCAGGAGGCCATCCTGAACGCCTTCCGGCAGCTGGGCTTCGGCTTCCGCAGCGCGGACATGGAGCGCGGCCACATCCGCGGCACGCGTCAGCGGCTGCCGTTCTACCAGGAGATCGAGTTCGTCCCGCCGACGCAGTACCGCGGGCTGCACCAGGTGGAGCTGACGTTCGTCGCCGACGACCGCGAGATGGACGTCGTTCTGGAGATGGACAAGAAGCCGGGTCTGTTCAGCGAGGGCAGCGACTCCTACCGCGCGTTCAAGGTGGGACTGCACGACTACCAGCAGACCGACTGGGCCGCGTACCTCAACCAGTGGCTCGCCCAGGTCGGTGGACAGCGCAACTGGCTCTAGAGCTCGGCACCGCCCTCTAAGGTCGGGTGGGAAGGCAGACGAACCGATCAGGAGAGGTGCGAGACGTGACCGAGCCGAAGAGGGCCCCGCTGCCGCACGACTTCCATCCGGAGGTTCCGGCGTTCACCGTGGTGAGCGACGACCTGGCGCCGGGGGCCGTGCTGGGCGATGCCCAGGTGCTTGCGGGTGGGAACACTTCGCCGCAGCTGCGGTGGGAGGGTTTCCCCGAGGGGACCAAGAGCTTCGCCGTGACGTGTTTCGACCCGGACGCCCCGACGGGCAGCGGGTTCTGGCACTGGGTGCTCTTCGACGTCCCGGCCTCGGTGACGGAGCTTCCGGCCGGTGCGGGCAGCGGAAAGTTCGAGGGGCTGCCCGAAGGGGCCGTCCAGGCCCGTAACGACTACGGCTCCAAGGACTTCGGGGGCGCCGCGCCGCCGCCCGGGGAGAACCACCGCTATGTGTTCACCGTGTACGCGGTGGACACCGAGAAGCTCGGGATCGACAGCGACGCGTCTCCCGCGGTGGCCGGATTCAATCTCCGGTTCCACACGCTGGGACGTGCTCAGCTGATCGGTACGTACGAGGCTCCCGTCGGCGATTAGTTCGTTTGCTGTTTGCCCTGCTCTGGTCTTGGAGAGATCAGAGCAGGGCATTTTTTATTGCGTTGTCCATCGCGGCCTGCCCAGCCAGAGTTGATCCGGGCCTGCCAGGGGGCGGGCGGCACACGGGAGGTGGGCAGGATGCGTGACACGCTGGTTCTCAACGCGAGCTTCGAGCCGCTGTCGACAGTGACGCTCAACCGTGCGGTGGTCCTGATCCTGACGGACAAGGCCGTCGTCGAGCAGTCGCATCCCGAGCTCCGTATGCGTGGTGCCGCTGTGGATATTCCGGCGCCCCGGGTGATCCGGCTCTGCCGGTACGTACGGGTGCCGTTCCGAAGACAGGCACCGTGGTCCAGAAGGGGTGTGCTGATACGGGACCAGCACCGGTGCGCGTACTGCGGGCGGCGGGCGTCCACCGTCGACCATGTGGTGCCGCGTGCCCAGGGCGGGAAGGACACCTGGCTGAACACGGTGGCCTCCTGCGCCGAGGACAACCACCGCAAGGCCGCCCGGACGCCGGAGCAGGCGGGGATGCCGCTGCTGAAGCAGCCGTTCGTCCCCTCCCCCGCCGAGGCGATGCTGCTGGCGATGGGGGCCGGCGACCGCTCGGCGCTGCCCGAGTGGCTGGACCGGGCAGCGGCGGCGGCGTAAGGACGTAGTCGGCGTACGCCTGGTGACGTATGCGTGGGCCCGTTCCCGTGAGGGGGCGGGCCCACGTGTGTCAGCGGAGCAGCAGTTGGACGATGGCCATCGTGCCGACGGCCACGATGAGGGCGCGCAGGACGGTGGGGCTCAGTCGGCGGCCGACCTTGGCGCCTATCTGGCCGCCTATGGCCGAGCCGACCGCGATGAGGACGACGGCCGTCCAGTCGAAGTGGGCGACGAAGAGGAAGAACAGCGCGGCGATGGTGTTGACCACGGCGGCCAGGACGTTCTTGACGGCGTTGAGGCGCTGCATCGTGTCGTCGAGCAGCATGCCCATCAGCGAGAGGTAGATGATCCCCTGGGCGGCGGTGAAGTAGCCGCCGTAGACGCTGGCGAGCATCAGCCCGGTGAACAGGAGCGGCCCGCCGTCGGCGCGGGGCGTGGCGCCGGTGTTCTCGCGGCGGCGCTGGACGGCTTTGCTGATGCGTGGTTGCAGGACCACCAGGACGAGCGCCAGGGCGACCAGGACGGGGACGATCGTCTCGAAGGCCGTGGAGGGCAGGGCGAGGAGCAGGGTCGCCCCGCAGAGGCCGCCGATCGCCGCGCCGACGCTCAGCTTGAGGATGCGTCGGCGCTGTCCGGCGAGTTCCTTGCGGTAGCCGATGGCCCCGCTGATGGAGCCGGGGATGAGACCCAGCGCGTTGGACACGGTCGCGGTGACCGGCGGGAGGCCGGTGGCGAGCAGGACGGGGAAG
This sequence comes from Streptomyces anulatus, assembly GCF_014650675.1. GTDB lineage: Bacteria > Actinomycetota > Actinomycetes > Streptomycetales > Streptomycetaceae > Streptomyces > Streptomyces anulatus. The sequence continues at coordinate 3,803 of NZ_BMVK01000001.1, forward strand.
GTGATCAACGTGCCCGAGCCGACGATCGTGTTGATCGTGCCCGCTCCGACGCCGGCCGCGAAGACGGCGAGTATTTCCCAGATGGACAAGGCCATCTCCTTCGTTGGTCAGTGACGCCTCCCCGCCATGAAGGTCGAGGGGCCTCACTGATCATGCACGAAAGGGCTTTCGGGTCAGGAGACCGGGGGCTCCTCGCGTCGTTCCACCGCCGGGGCGGGGATGGAGCCGTGGCCGTTCCCGCCGTTGCCGTTCCCTCCGTTGCCGCCGTTGCCGTTGCCGCCGGTGTTGAAGCCGGGCATGCCACCGCCGAGGTTCCCGAAGGCTCCGCTGAGGCCCTTGAGGGCGTCGCCGATCTCGCTGGGCACGATCCAGAGCTTGTTGGCGTCGCCCTCGGCGATCTTCGGGAGCATCTGGAGGTACTGGTACGAGAGGAGCTTCTGGTCCGGGTCTCCGGCGTGGATGGCCTCGAAGACCGTACGGACGGCCTGGGCTTCACCCTCGGCGCGCAGGGCGGCGGCCTTGGCCTCGCCCTCGGCGCGCAGGATCGCGGACTGCTTCTCGCCCTCGGCGGTGAGGATCTGGGACTGCCTGATGCCCTCGGCGGTGAGGATCGCGGCGCGCTTGTCGCGGTCGGCGCGCATCTGCTTCTCCATCGAGTCCTGGATGGAGGTCGGCGGCTCGATCGCCTTGAGCTCGACGCGGTTGACGCGGATGCCCCACTTGCCGGTCGCTTCGTCGAGGACTCCGCGCAGGGCCGCGTTGATCTCCTCACGGGAGGTCAGGGTCCGCTCCAGGTCCATGCCGCCGATGATGTTGCGGAGGGTGGTGACGGTGAGCTGCTCGATCGCCTGGATGTAGCTGGCGACTTCGTAGGTCGCGGCGCGGGCGTCGGTGACCTGGTAGTAGATGACCGTGTCGATGTTGACGACCAGGTTGTCCTGGGTGATCACCGGCTGCGGCGGGAAGGGCACCACCTGTTCACGGAGGTCGATCCGGTTGCGGATCGAGTCGATGAACGGGACGACGATGTTCAGACCCGCGTTCAGGGTGCGGGTGTAGCGGCCGAACCGCTCCACGATGGCGGCGCTGGCCTGCGGGATGACCTGAATCGTCTTGATCAGGGCGATGAAGACGAGCACCACCAGAATGATCAGGACGATGACGATCGCATTCATGGTGTCTCTCGTGCCCTTCGGTTGGCCGGTGGATCGCGGTTATCGGGGTCGGTTCTCATGTGGAGCCGGTGGTCCGTGCGGTGCGGGGCCGGTCCAGGTTCTCACGATGATCGACTTCGAGTCTGGCAGACCTGGGCCCGCCTCGTGCACGCTTCGGTCACATGACGACGGCCGTCGCTCCGTCGATGTCCACGACATCGACCTGGCTGCCGGGGTCGAAGACCTGGTCGGAGTCGAGTGTGCGGGCCGACCAGACCTCACCGGCGAGCTTGATGCGGCCCCCGGAGGCCGATACCCGTTCCAGCACGACCGCTTGACGTCCCTTCAGGGCGTCGATGCCGCTGGCGTGCCCGGCCTGTCCGGCCCGGTGTCTGGCGGCGATCGGGCGCACGACGGCGATCAGTGCGATCGAGACCAGGACGAAGACCAGAACCTGGGCGACGATTCCGCCGCCGAGGGCGGCGACGGCCGATGCGGCCACCGCCCCGACGGCGAACATCCCGAATTCGGGCATCGCGGTCAGGACGAGGGGGATGCCCAGTCCCACCGCGCCGATCAGCCACCACACCCATGCGTCGATGTCCACATGGTCATCGTAGGACTGTCGGTGCGTCACCGACAGGGCGCACGGGTGGTCAACTGCGGTGCACGGCCTGCCGATCGCGGCCCGAAGGCCCGTTGGCACCCGGCGGAGAGGGCCGTACGCGGCGGATTCGGGGTCAGGAGAGCGGGAGGCCGTGGGCGGTGTAGCGGTCGCCGGTGTTCTCGACGATGAGCGGCAGACCGAAGCAGAGGGAGAGGTTGCGGGAGCTGAGCTCGGTCTCCATGGGGCCGGCGGCGAGGATCTTGCCCTGGCGGATCATCAGCACGTGGGTGAACCCGGGGGCGATCTCCTCGACATGGTGGGTGACCATGATCATGGAGGGGGCGAACGGGTCGCGGGCGAGGCGGCCGAGGCGGCGGACGAGGTCCTCGCGCCCGCCGAGGTCGAGCCCGGCGGCGGGCTCGTCCAGGAGCAGCAGTTCGGGGTCGGTCATCATGGCGCGGGCGATCAGGGTGCGCTTGCGCTCTCCTTCGGAGAGCGTGCCGAACTTGCGGTCCAGGTACTCGGTCATGCCGAGGCGGTCGAGGAAGGCGCGGGCGCGCTCCTCGTCGACGGCTTCGTAGTTCTCGTGCCAGGTGGCGGTCATGCCGTACGCGGCGGTGAGGACCGTCTGCAGCACCGTCTGGCGCTTGGGCAGCTTGTCGGCCATCGCCACACCCGCCATACCGATCCGGGGGCGGAGCTCGAAGACGTCGGTGCCGACGCCGCCGAGCTGTTCGCCGAGGATCGTGGCCGTTCCCGTGCTCGGGAAGAGGTAGCTGGAGGCGAGGTTGAGGAGGGTCGTCTTGCCGGCGCCGTTGGGGCCCAGGATGACCCAGCGCTCCCCCTCCTTGACCGACCAGGAGACATCGTCCACCAGAGCGCGTCCGTCGCGGACCACGGATACGTCCACCAGCTCCAGTACATCGCTCATGGCGCGTTGTCTCCCCAAGCAGTCTCGTCGATCGTCGCGTGCCGGTGGGCACGGCTCCCAGGGAAAACCTACGCCACCGCGCGAGTGCTTCCGGCGTGAGGGCCGTTCCCAGGCGTTGCCTAGGCTGTCGGCATGCTTGTCGAACCACGTTCAGGGTTGTTGGCCGCTTGGGGAAACGCACTTCTGGCGGGACTCGTCTCGCCGGACGAGGCGGCCCTCGCGATTGTCGGGGAGGACGCGGTGCACCGCGTCGACGGACTGCCGGGTGAGGCGGGGCCGGTCGGGCTGACGCTGGCGCTCGGCCGGCTGAGGGGTCTGGGAGCGACCGGGTTCCGGGTCGCGCTGCCGGTGCCGGGGCATCCGCTGGGGCTGAGCGGTCCGCCCGATTTCAATGCGCGGGCGCTGGAGGCGGAGGAGGCGGTGGTCGCGTACGGGGTGCCGTACGGGCTGGTGCCCGAGGTCACCGAGGCGGGGCCCGCCGGGGATCTGCACGTCGAGGTGGTGTGGCGGGTGCTGCCGGTACGGGAGGCGCCGCCGGCGGACGTCCCGTCGCTGGGCGAGGCGGAGCGGGAGCTGGCGGAGGCGTTGCGGGATGCGACGGCTGTGCTGTCGCGGCTGGACGTGGCCGGTTCCGGGCCGGTGGCGGAGGCCGCGATGGACGCGTACCGGGCGCGGGCGGAGCGGGGGCGCGATGTGCTGGCGCCCGGGTATCCGCCGCGGGCGGTGCGGGTGCTGGAGATGGCGCAGCGGGTGGGGCTGCTGGTCTCGGTGGCGTACGAGAACGGGCACGGCGGTGCGGTGAGCGCGTCCGAGATCGCGGCGCGGGGGGAGGCGCTGCGGCCGGTGGAGCGGGTGGCTCGGCGGGCTCAGGTGGCGGCGTACAACGCGTATGTGGAGGGCGGGGAGGTTCGGCGGTAGGGCCGCGGGCCTCTGTCCTCAAGCGCCGGACGGGCTGGGTTGCCCCCCTCGTCGGGACGCCTTGGCCTCGGGGGGCCCGGCTCGGGGGGTCCGTCCTCAAGCGCCGGACGGGCTGGGTGGGTGCGGGCCTGCGGGGTGGGTGCGTGCGTGCGGCTGTGGGGCCGTGGAGGGCTCACCGCCCTGGGGGGTTCGTTCGGCTCGGGGGCCCCTTGGCGAGGGGTCCGTCCTCAAACGCCGGACGGGCTGGGTTGGGCCGGGGGGGCTGGGTGAGTGCGGCCCGGCTGGGTGAGTGCGGCCCGGCTGGGTGGGTGCGGGCCGGCGGGGAGGGGAGCCAGGCGGGCCGGGGGTCTGGGTGGGGTTGGCGCAGGGGGAGAGGGGTGGGGAGCGGCGAAAGCCGGACGGGCCCTTGGGGGATGCAGGGGCGTCCGGCTTTCGGGAGGGGCTGTGGGTCAGTGGTTGAGGCCGAGGTTGCCGAAGGCCGGGTTGAGCAGGCCCACCACGTTGACCGTGTTGCCGACCACGTTGACCGGGACGGCGACGGGAACCTGCGCGAGGTTGCCGCTGGCGACGCCCGGGGAGTGGGTGGCCAGGCCGTGGGCGTCGGCGCCGCTGTGGCCGGTGGCGGAGGCGGCTCCGGCGCCGGCGGCGATGAGCCCGCCCGCGATCATGGTGACGGCGGCGGCCTTCTTCAGGTTCTTCACTTCAGGATCCTCCTAGAGAGGCTGCGACAAGCCGTCGCAGCACGCCCTGGAGAACGCCGTGCGGCCGGGAACGATGCGCCGTACGGGTGACATACACCCGACAGTATGAATCTCGGTCCGGACGGGAACCCGCAGCAGTCGCGGCGTCAGCCCGCCGCTCCGTTGCGTACCGCCCACAGCGCCGCCTGGGTCCGGTCGGCCAGGTCCAGCTTCATCAGGATGTTCGACACATGCGTCTTGACCGTCTTCTCCGAGAGGACGAACGCACGGGCGATCTCGCGGTTCGACCGCCCGTCCGCGATGAGGGCGAGGACTTCGCGTTCCCGCTCGGTGAGCGTGCTCCCCCGGCCCGTGCCGGTGCCCGCGTCGTCCTGGGCCAGCAGCGCACCCGCGACCTCCGGCTGGAGCAGGACATGACCGGCGTGGACCGAACGGATCGCCCCGGCCAAGGCGTCCGGGTCGACGTCCTTGTAGACGTAACCGGAGGCTCCGGCGCGCAGGGCGGGGACCACCGTGCGCTGTTCGGTGAAGCTGGTGACGATGAGGACCTTGGCGGGGTTGTCCAGCTCCCGGAGGCGGCGCAGGGCCTCGATGCCGTCGGTGCCGGGCATCTTGATGTCCATCAGCACGACGTCGGGGCGGAGCTCCTCGGTCCGGGCCACGCCCTCCGCGCCGTCGGACGCCTCGCCGACGACCTCTATGTCCTCCTGGATCTCCAGGAACGTACGCAGTCCGCGGCGGACCACCTGATGGTCGTCGACCAGCAGCACCCTGATGATCTTGTCAGCCACCGGGGACCTCCATCTCGATCGTGGCGCCCTTGCCGGGCTCCGAGGCAACGGTGAGTCGGCCGCCGACGCTGTTCGCCCGGTGACGCATGGAGACGAGGCCGAGGTGGCGGCCCGCCCGCCGGACGGCGGTGGGATCGAAGCCGCCCCCGTTGTCGGTGACGCGCAGGACGGTGTCGGTGCCGCGCCGGGCCAGGGTGACGCTCACGCGCTCCGCGCCGGAGTGGCGCAGGGCGTTGTGGAGGGCCTCCTGCGCCACCCGGAGCAGCGCTTCCTCCTGGGCGGCCGGCAGCGCGCGCACTCCGCAGCTCTCGAAGGCGACCTCGGCGGCGTGCGCCCGGTCCAGGACCTGGATCTGGGTGCGAAGCGTGGCGATGAGCCCGTCCTCGTCGAGGGCGGCCGGCCGCAGTTCCACGACGGCGGCCCGCAGCTCGTCCACCGCCTCGGCGGCGAGGGCGGCGACCTGCTGGAGCTCGCCCTTGGCACGGGCCGGGTCGCGGTCGACGAGGGCGGCGGCGGCCTGGGCGGTGAGGCGGAGCGAGAACAGCTTCTGGCTGACCGCGTCGTGCAGTTCGTGGGCCAGGCGGGAGCGTTCCTCGGCGATGGTCAGCTCGCGGCTGCGTTCGTAGAGCCGGGCGTTGGTCAGGGCGATCGCCGCGTGCTGGGCGAGGATCGAGAGCAGTTCCTCGTCCTCGGCGGTGAAGCCGCAGCCGCCCTCGGGCTTGGGGCACAGCTTGTTGGCGAGGAACAGCGCTCCGATGATCTCGTCGCCGTCCGTGATGGGCAGGCCGAGGAAGTCGGACATGTCGGGGTGGGCGTCGGGCCAGCCCTCGAAGCGGGGGTCCTTGCGGACGTCGGCGAGCCGTTCGGGCTTCGCCTGGTGGAGCATCGCGGCGAGGATGCCGTGCTGGCGGGGCAGCGGGCCGATGGCCCTCCACTGTTCGTCGCTGACGCCGTCGACCACGAACTGGGCGAAGCCGCCGTGGTCGTCCGGGACGCCGAGGGCCGCGTACTGGGCGTCGAGCAGTTCACGGGCGGAGGCGACGATCGTCTTGAGGACGTCGCCCACTTCGAGGTGCCGGCTCATGGAGAGGAGCGCGGCACTCACCGCGGCGAGGCCCGACGGTGGGCGATGACTCATGGGATCACCGTACCGGCGGGGACCGCGCGGTCGTATCGGGCCGTGGGCGGTGGTGGGCGTGCGGGTGGCCTAGGCCCGGGCGGCGGGCCCCTCAGCCGAAGGTCGTAGGACTGCCCGGGACCTACGCCGAAGTACCGGGTACGGCTGCGGCTCCCGGGCGAGGCGCGGTGCGGCCCGGGCTTCCTACCGTGGGCTCGCCGGGGTCTCCCGGCAGAAGCCGAGGGTACGAAGGGGACGGTCACCATGCCGGTCGCGATGATCACGGGTGGTTCGAAGGGGCTGGGGCGGGCGCTGGCGGGGGCGCTGGCCGGGCAGGGGTGGGACCTGGTGCTGGACGCGCGGACCGCCGGGGTGCTGGAGGACACGGCGCGGGAGCTGCGCGGGCGGTTCGGGACGCGGGTGGTGGCGGTGCCGGGGGACGTGACGGACGCGGCGCACCGGGCGGATCTGGTGGCGGCGGCCGGGTCGCTGGGCGGTCTCGATCTGCTGGTGAGCAATGCGAGCGTGCTGGGTGCGGAACCGCTGGTCCGGCTGGACGCGCTGCCGCTGGAGGGGCTGCGGCGGGCGCTGGAGACGAACGTGGTGGCGGCGCTCGGTCTCGTACAGGAGGCGTTGCCGTCGCTGCGGGCCTCGGACGCGGGGGCGGTGGTGGTGATCAGCTCGGACGCGGCGGCGGAGCCGTACCCGACGTGGGGCGGTTACGGGGCGTCGAAGGCAGCCCTGGACCAGCTGGCGGCGGTGCTGGGCGAGGAGGAGCCGGGGCTGCGGGTGTGGGCCGTCGACCCGGGTGACATGGCGACGGACCTGTACGCGGCGGCGGTCCCGGAGGAGGCGGACGAGGTGCGGCCCACGCCGGAGAGCGTGGCGCCCGCGTTCCTGCGGCTGGTGCGGGAGCGGCCGGCCAGCGGGCGGTTCGCCGCTCCGGCCCTGCTGCAGGAGCCGACGGGGCCGGGCGGGGGCTCGCGGTGAACGCGCGCGGGCGGTGCGCGGACGGGGTGGGGGCGGCCGCGCCCAGGCCGGGCGGGGTGGGGACGGCTGCGCACAGCCCGGACGGGGGCCACACGGACACGTCCCGCCCGGACCGGGTCGACACGGACACGTCCCGCCCGGGCGGGGTTAACACGGCTGCGCCCGGCCCGGGCCGGGTGGACACCGACACGTCCCGTCCGAGCGGAGTCGAGACAGCCGCGCCCGGCTCGGGCGGGGTGAACTCGGACGCGCCCGGCCGGGGCCGGGTGACCACGGACGCGCACAACCCGGACAGGGTGCCGACCGACGTGCCGGGTCCCGGCTTCGCGGGAGCCGGTGAAGTGCGGTCCGGCGGCGGCGCGCGGCTGGGTGCTGGCGGCGGTGGGCCGGAGGCCCCGGTGGCGTGGCGGGTGCCTGCCGCTCTGTCGGCCCGGGTGCCGGCCGAGCAGCGGGGTTCGGGGCGTGACGACGTACGGCTGCTCGTGTCACGGGGGTGCGCGGTCTCGCACCATGCGTTCCGGGAGTTGCCCGGGCAGTTGCGGGCCGGGGACGTGCTGGTGGTGAACACGTCCATGACGCTGCCCGCCGCCGTGAACGGGCGGGTGGGCGGGGAGCGGGTCGTCGTGCACTTCTCGACGCGGGGTGAGGACGGGCGGTGGGCGGTGGAGCTGCGGGCTCCCGGCGGACCGGGGGTCACCGGGCCGCGCCCGGGCGGTCCCGCTGGAGCGGTGGTGCGGCTGCCGGGCGGGCGGGCCCTGGTGCTGGAGGAGCCGCTGGGGCCCTCGGCGGGGTCCCGGCTGTGGTGGGCGCGGGCGCCGGAGCCGGTGCCGGAGCTGTTGCGGCGGTACGGGCGGCCGATCCGGTACGGGTACACGGAGCGGGATCAGCCGCTGTCGGCGTATCAAACGGTGTTCGCGGCGCCCTCCCCGGACGGGAACGGTTCGGCGGAGATGCCGAGTGCCGCGCGCCCCTTCACGGCCGCGCTGGTGGCGGAGCTGGTACGCCGGGGGGTGCTGTTCGCTCCGCTGTCCCTGCATACGGGGGTGGCTTCGGCGGAGGTGCACGAGCCGCCGTACCCGGAGCGGTTCGCGGTGCCGGCGGCGACGGCGTGGCTGGTGAACGCCGTACGGGCGGCGCGAGGTGGGGACCTGGCGTCGGGCGGGCGGGTGATCGCGGTGGGGACGACGGCCGTGCGGGCGCTGGAGTCGGCGGCGGGGGACGACGGGGTGGTCCGGCCGGCCGGGGGGTGGACGGATCTGGTGGTGACGCCTCGGCGGGGCGTGCGGGTGGTGGACGGGCTGCTGACCGGGCTGCACGAGCCGCAGGCCTCGCATCTGCTGATGCTGGAGGCGGTGGCGGGGCGTGAGGCGCTGCGCCGTGGGTACGAGGCGGCGCTGCGGGAGCGGTACCTCTGGCACGAGTTCGGGGACGTCCACCTCATCCTGCCGGATGAGGAACGTAACGCTCCGAATTGCTCCAGCAACGAGTGGTGAGACCGTTACGTCGCCGATGTGAGCCCAGGCATAGGGTCTACGTCACTTACGAACGCACCTAGTGGGTACATAAGGGCGATTTGAGCAGGCGTGAGCAGGGGTCAATTCGGACGAACAGGACCCTGTTCCACTACTCACCTTCGTACGTCACACCTTTGCCACACGATTTTGCTGCCGCTAAGAATTGCTCTCGTCCCCGACGGAGGTACGCATCACCGCCTCCGGTCTCGTCCTCCGTGAGGACACCCTGAGCATTCGAAGAGGTAGCCCTACATGTCTGCGACTCGCATACCCAGCCGTGTCCGTCGTCTGAACAAGGTCCAGAAGATCTCCGTGGCCGGTGTGTCGGCCCTTGGCGTCGCCGCCCTGACCTTCTCGCTCGTCCCGTCGAACACCGAGCCCGAGATCGCCCCGCAGGCGGCGGCAGCCGCCGCGCCGGTCGCCTTCACCAACGCCGCGGGTTCCGCCCAGGCCAAGACCGTGCAGAACAGCATGCTCGAGCAGCACTCCACCGCCGAGCAGCTGGTGAAGGCCGCCGACGCCGCCAAGGCGAAGGCCGCCGCCGAGACCAAGGCCGCCGCCGCGAAGGCGAAGGCCGCGTCCGAGGCGAAGGCCAAGGCCGCCGCGGACGCCAAGGCGAAGGCGAAGGCCGCCGCCGACGCGAAGGACAAGGCCGCCAAGGCCAAGGCGGACGCGAAGAAGCGCGGCACCGAGGCCGCGAACCGCTCCACCCCGCGCAAGCCCGTCTACGCGAACAACCTGGACGGCTGGATCCGCGAGGCCATGGCGATCATGAAGAAGGAAGGCATCCCCGGCTCCTACGAGGGGATCCACCGCAACATCATCCGCGAGTCCAGCGGTAACCGCTGGGCCATCAACAACTGGGACATCAACGCCCAGAACGGCATCCCGTCCAAGGGCCTGCTCCAGGTGATCCAGCCGACCTTCGACCGCTACCACGTGGCGGGTACCAAGAAGGACCTGTACGACCCGGTCGCCAACATCGTCGCCGCCTGCAACTACGCGGCCGACCGCTACGGCACCATGGACAACGTCGACAGCGCGTACTGAGCCCAGCCGTACACATGCCGGAGGCCGGCACCCCGAGGGGTGCCGGCCTCCGGCGTCGTTCCGTCCCGGCGGAGCGCTACTTGCGCATGACCTCGGGCTCGTGGCGCCGCAGCAGGCGCGCGACCGCGACGCCGCAGATCACGCCGAGCGCGAGCAGCACGGCGATGTTGATGCCCCACTGGCTCGCGGTGTGTTCCCACAGCGGGTCGAGGTCGGTGGGGTTCTTCGGGTCCCACGGCGGCATCAGGTGCGCCAGGTCCAGGGTGGTGCCGGCCGCGGCCATCGCCCAGCGGGACGGCATCAGCCAGGCGAACTGCTCCAGGCCGGGCGACCCGTACACCTGGAAGAGCACACCGGTGAAGACGACCTGGATGATCGCGAACATGACCAGCAGCGGCATGGTCTTCTCGGAGGTCTTCACCAGCGAGGAGATGACCAGGCCGAACATCATCGAGGTGAAGCCCAGCGCGATGATCGAGAGGCAGATCTCGACGGCCGGCGGCATGATCAGGCCCTCCGCGGGCAGATCGCGGGTGGCGAAGCCGATGCCGCAGATGATCACGCCCTGGAAGGCAGTGATCACGCCGAGGACGATCACCTTGGACATCAGGTACGCGGAACGGGACAGGCCGGTGGCCCGCTCCCGTTCGTAGATGACCCGTTCCTTGATCAGCTCCCGTACGGAGTTGGCTGCGCCGGAGAAGCACATGCCGACCGCGAGGATCAGCATGATCGTTCCGGCCTTGCCGTTGAACCGGGACGGCGGGTCGGGCTCGGCGAGACCGAACTCCGCCGGGATGACCACGCTGACCACGCCCAGCACGGCGGGCAGGATCAGCATCAGGCCCATGAAGCCCTTGTCGGACGCGATGACGGAGGAGTATCTCCGGATCAGCGTCCACAGCTGCGCCATCCAGCCCTGCGGCTTCGGCGGGCGCATCTGCTGCGGGGGCGGCATGTTGACCGGCTGGGCCGCGACCGCGTCGATGTCGGCGGCGTACATCTGGTAGTGCTGCGAGCCGCGCCAGCGGCCCGCCCAGTCGTAGTCGCGGTAGTTCTCGAAGGCGGAGAAGACGTCGGCCCAGCTGGTGTAGCCGAAGAAGTTCAGCGCTTCCTCCGGCGGACCGAAGTAGGCGACGGAACCGCCGGGGGCCATCACGAGGAGCTTGTCGCAGATCGCCAGCTCGGCGACCGAGTGCGTGACCACGAGCACCGTGCGGCCGTCGTCGGCGAGGCCGCGCAGCAGCTGCATGACGTCGCGGTCCATACCCGGGTCGAGGCCGGAGGTCGGCTCGTCCAGGAAGATCAGCGAGGGCTTGGTGAGCAGCTCCAGGGCGACCGAGACGCGCTTGCGCTGGCCGCCGGAGAGCGAGGTGATCTTCTTGTCCTTGTGGATGTCGAGCTTGAGCTCGGCGAGGACCTCGGTGATTCGGGACTGGCGCTCGGCCTCGGTGGTGTCCGCGGGGAAGCGGAGCTTGGCCGCGTACTTGAGGGCCTTGGTGACGGTCAGTTCCTTGTGCAGGATGTCGTCCTGCGGGACCAGACCGATGCGCTGGCGCAGCTCGGCGAACTGCTTGTACAGGTTTCGGTTGTCGTAGAGGACGTCACCCTGGTTGGCGGGCCGGTATCCGGTGAGCGCCTTGAGCAGGGTGGACTTTCCGGAACCGGACGGGCCGATGACCGCGATCAGCGACTTCTCGGGGACGCCGAAGGAGACGTCCTTGAGGATCTGCTTCCCGCCGTCGACCGTCACCGTGAGGTGGCGGGCGGAGAAGGAGACCTCACCGGTGTCGACGAACTCTTCCAGCCGGTCCCCGACCAGCCGGAACGTCGAGTGGCCGACGCCGACGATGTCGTTCGCGCCGATGAGCGCGGAGCCGGACTTGTGGAGCGGCAGACCGTTGACGTACGTGCCGTTGTGCGAGCCGAGGTCGCGGATCTCGAAGCGGCCGTCGGGCGTCGCGTGGAACTCGGCGTGGTGGCGGGAGACCTGGAGGTCGGAGACGACCAGCTCGTTCTCCAGCGCACGACCGATGCGCATGACCCGGCCGAGGGCCAGCTGGTGGAACGTGGTCGGGCTGCGGTCGCCGTAGACCGGCGGCGCCCCCGCGGCACCGCCCTGTCCCGGTCCGGCCGGATGCCCGGGGCTCTGCTGGTGCGGCACCTTCTGGTGCGAAGGCTGCTGCTGCGGGACCTGCTGCTGCGGTGCCTGCGGCTGCTGCCAGGCCTGCTGCGGGGCAGCAGCCTGGTGCTGAGCAGGAGCTTGGTGCTGGGCAGGGGCCTGGTGCTGAGCAGGGGCCTGGTGCTGAGCAGGAGCTTGGTGCTGGGCAGGGGCCTGGTGCGCCGGCGCCTGCTGTCCGTGCCAGCCCGCGCCGCCGCCCTGGGGCTGCTGGTGGGGCTGCTGCACGGGCGCCGCCTGGCCGCCGGTGACACCGGCGCCCGCGGCGGCGCTGAGGCTCACCCGGGGTCCGTCGGTGGCGTTGCCCAGGTGCAGCACCGAGCCGGGGCCGATTTCCACCTGCTGGATCCGCTGACCCTGCACATAGGTGCCGTTGGTGCTGCCGTGGTCCTCGATGAACCAACTACGGCCGCTCCAGCTGATCGTGGCATGCCGCCACGACACCCTGGCGTCGTCGATCGCCAGGTCCCCCTGCGGATCACGTCCAAGGGTGTACGACCTGGACGGATCGAGCGTCCAGGTGTTGCCATTCAATTCCAGTACGAGTTCCGGCACTCCGCGCCCCACTAGTTGTCCCCCGTGTTACCCCCGTCGCAGGGAGTCTAGGGATGCTGAACATCGTGGGGAACTATTCCAGGACCAGTCCCCGATCCGAAAGTCGGGCGGGTGAAGAGCGCGCGGAGACCTGCGCGAAGGCCCCGATACCGGGGGGTGAAACAGGCGCGGAACGGGCGAAGTCCGGATGAACCTCTGGTTACCGCCCGGAGAAGGTTCATCGACCGTATAACGACAGATACGAGACGCCTGGCGCGGCCGGACGCAAGACCCGTACCGGCCAGATCCACGACGCCCCGCGCTCCCGGGCCGAGACCGCCTCCCGGCACCGCGGACCGTACCGGGGCGATTCCGTCCGGCACTCGGGACGGGCGGCCGGAGGAGACGGCGGGACCGATACGGTGGGAGCACCATGAGCGCATCTCAGCCACCTCAGCCCCTCTCGTCTTCTGAGCCCCCTGAGCCCCGTCGGGTCGACGGCACCGGCGGCGGGCCCCCTCCGGGCAGCGACGCACCCACGCTTCTCGTCAAGATCTTCGGCAAGGACCGTCCCGGCATCACCGCCGGACTCTTCGACACCCTCGCCGCGTACGCGGTCGACGTCGTGGACATCGAGCAGGTCGTCACCCGGGGCCGCATCGTGCTGTGCGCTCTGGTCACCTCGCCCACCGCGGGCGGGACCACCGAGGGCGATCTGCGGGCGACCGTGCACAGCTGGGCCGAATCCCTGACGCTGCAGGCCGAGATCATCTCCGGCATCGGCGACAACCGCCCCCGCGGTGACGGCCGTTCCCATGTGACGGTGCTGGGACACCCCCTGACCGCGGAGTCGACCGCCGCCATAGCGGCCACCATCACCTCGACCGGCGGGAACATCGACCGTATCTTCCGGCTGGCGAAGTACCCGGTCACCGCCGTCGAGTTCGCGGTGTCGGGGACAGGGACGGCGGAGCTGCGCACCGCGCTGGCGACCGAGGCCGCGGAGATCGGCGTGGACGTCGCGGTGGTCTCGGCCGGGCTGAGCCGCCGGGCCCAGCGGCTGGTGGTCATGGACGTCGACTCCACGCTGATCCAGGACGAGGTGATCGAGCTCTTCGCTGCGCACGCGGGCTGCGAGGAACAGGTCGCCCGGGTGACCGAGCAGGCGATGCGCGGCGAGCTGGACTTCGAGCAGTCGCTGCACGCCCGGGTCGCACTGCTGGCCGGTCTGGACGCCTCGGTGGTGGACAAGGTCCGCACCGAGGTACGGCTCACCCCCGGCGCCCGCACCCTGATCCGTACGCTGAAGCGGCTCGGCTACCAGGTCGGCGTCGTCTCCGGCGGCTTCACCCAGGTCACGGACGACCTGAAGGAACGGCTCGGCCTCGACTTCGCGTCGGCCAACACCCTGGAGGTGGTGGACGGCAAGTTCACCGGCCGGGTCGTCGGCGAGGTGGTGGACCGGGCGGGCAAGGCCCGGCTGCTGCGGAGCTTCGCCGAACAGGCGGGGGTGCCGCTGGCCCAGACGGTGGCGATCGGGGACGGGGCGAACGATCTCGACATGCTGAACACCGCCGGGCTCGGTGTCGCGTTCAACGCGAAGCCGATGGTGCGCGAGGCGGCGCACACCGCGGTGAACGTGCCGTTCCTGGACACCGTGCTCTATCTGCTCGGCATCACCCGTGAAGAGGTCGAGGCGGCGGACGGTCTCGTCGACTGACGGTCCGGGACCGCCGGTTTCGGAGTCGTACACAGGCGCACGCGGCCGCAGGTGGTCGCACGCGGCCGTACGCAGTCGCACGTGGTCGCACGCAGAAGGGCCCCGGCACAGGATCTGTGCCGGGGCCCGCGCGTTCACGTGTTCAGCGGTACCGGGCGCTCAGCCGTTCGGTGTCCAGTACTCGGTGAGCTTGCCGGCCCCGTGCTCCACGCTCTTCCAGGAGCCGGGGAACTCCACCACGGCGTAGGCGGCCGTGGGAAAGCCGTCCCGGGTCATCCGGGCCAGGGTGTCGCCGTCGGCCGATCCCGAGAGGGCGTCGGCGGCCCCGTGCATCCCGGGGTTGTGGCCGATGACCAGAAGGTTGCGCACCTCGTCCGGGGTCTCGTTGAACAGGGCGATCAGTTCGCCGAGGGAGGCCTCGTACAGCCTCTCCTCGTAGACGGTGCGGGGGCGCTGGGAGAATTCATGGACCGCCAGCTTCCAGGTCTCCCGCGTCCTGGCGGCACTGGAGCAGAGGGCCAGATCGAAATCGATGCCGGAATCGGCGAGCCTGCGGCCGGCCACGGGCGCGTCCTTGCGGCCGCGCTCGGCCAGCGGGCGCTCATGATCGGAAGCCTGTGACCATTCCGCCTTGGCATGCCGGAGAAGGACGATCCTGCGAGGTGTCTCGACGCTCATACACCTCAGCTTCGCATGAAACGCGGCCTCTGGCGCAGGGTGTTGACGTGCTCGTCCGGGGAGATGGTGCGCTGGTCCGGGGCTGCTTCGGCTCAGCGGGACAGGAGCTGGAGGGTCCGCTCGATCAGCTGTCCGAGCGCGGGATCGCCGGTGGTGGCGGCCTGGGCCTGTCCGGGGCTGAGGATCATCAGCAGGAGAGCGGCGAACGCCACGGCGGGCAGGGCGACGGCCCACCAGGGCAGCCGGATCTCGACACCGTCCGCGGCCGGTCGATGGGACCTGGTGTGCGTCGGTGTCGGCATGTCCGCCTCCGTCAAGTCATCGGGTCGTCACCGAAGAACCTACGGACCCGAGGCGGCCTGCCCCATCCGGTGACCCACCCACTTCACCCTGACCCTGACCCCCTAGGGGAAGGTGGTGCTAGCCCCACCCCTCGGGGTCCCTCGGGGTCTTCGGGCGTCAGGGCGAGGCGATCGTGGCGATCACGCCGATGACGACGGTGATGAGGAGCATCGCCCCGAACACGAGGAGAAGCTTCTTCTGGCCGTTCTGGGGATTCGGATCGAGCACTGGCATGAGGCCAGTGTCGCATCTCAGCATTCGTCCTCGATCGTCCGGTCCCGGCCCGCGAGGATCCCGGCCACCATCTGGGGAATCATGAGGCCCGCCATCAGCGCGATCGGCAGCCCCCAGCCTCCGCTGTGCTGGTAGAGCACGCCGACGAGCAGCGGACCGGGGATCGAGATCAGGTAGCCGGTGGACTGGGCGAAGGCGGAGAGCCGGACCACGCCCGCGCCGGACCGGGCCCGCATGCCGATCATGGTGAGCGCGAGGGGGAAGGCGCAGTTGGCCACCCCGAGGAGCAGGGCCCAGGCCCAGGCTCCGGCGGCGGGGGCGAGGTAGAGCCCGCCGTAGCCGATCAGGCCGCACAGGCCGAGGACGACGACGATGGGGCCCTGCTGCTTGAGGCGGGAGGCGACCCGGGGGATGACGAAGGCGAGCGGGACGCCCATCGCCATGGTGACCGCGAGCAGGAGTCCGGCCGTGCCGGCGGAGACCCCGGCGTCGCGGAAGATCTGCGGCATCCAGCCCATGGTGATGTACGCGGCGGTGGCCTGGAGCCCGAAGAAGCAGGCGAGGCCCCACGCGGTGCGGCTGCGGGTGATCCGGAGGGCCGGCGCTTCCGGCGCGGCCCGGCCCGGAGCGGACGGACCCGGGGCGGCCGGGGCGGGGGCCGGGAGGCCGGGGGCCGGGGTGCGGTCGCGTACGAGGACGATCCAGGGCAGCACCGCGAGGGCGGCCGGCACGGCCCAGACGACCAGACCTGCCTGCCAGTCGCCGCCCAGCGCCCCGGTGACGGGGACGGTGACGGCGGCGGCCAGGGCGGTGCCGAGGGCCAGGGCCATGGAGTAGAGGCCGGTCATGGTGCCGACGCGGTCGGGGAACCAGCGCTTGACGATCACCGGCATCAGGATGTTGCTGACGGCGATGCCCATCAGGGCCAGGGCGCTGGCGGCCAGGAACCCGGCGGTGGAGCCGATGTACGGGCGGATGACCAGGCCCGCCGCGATGGCGGCCATGCCCGCGCAGACCACGGCGCCCGCGCCGAAGCGGCGGGCCAGGCGCGGTGCCATGACTCCGAAGACCGCGAAGCAGAGCGGCGGTACGGAGGTGAGGACGCCTGCCACGCTCCCGCTCATGTGCAGCCCCTCGCGGACCTCTTCGAGGAGGGCGCCGAGGCTGGTGATGGCGGGGCGGAGGTTCAGGGCGGCCAGGACGAGTCCCACGGCGATGAGGCGCAGCAGCCAGGGTGCGGGGGTGTCGCCCGCTCCGGGGAGCCGCTGGGCGTGGAGTTCGTGGGAGGTGCGCGCGGCGGCGCCACGGTTCAGGGTCGGGGTCTGCGTCTCGTCGTCCGGCATGGGGTCATCATAGAATCATGGGATGATTGATTGTCCAATCCGTCCCATCCCCTGACCGCCCGGGATTCCTGCGAGAATCCGGCCCCGACACCCTCTTCGGCCCGGCCCTCCCCCGGGCCGGCCCACGAGCAAGGAGCACCATGGCGTTGACGTCTCCGCGGCGTTCGGCACTCGCCGACCAGGTGATCGCCCAGCTGAGGAATCAGATCACCTCGGGCGAGTGGCCGGTCGGCTCGCGGATTCCGACCGAGCCCGAGCTGGTCGAGCAGCTGGGCGTGGCCCGTAACACCGTCCGCGAGGCCGTGCGGGCCCTCGCGCACAACGGGCTGCTGGACATCCGGCAGGGCTCCGGCACCTATGTGATCGCCACGAGTGAGCTGGCCGGGGTGATGCACCGCAGGTTCGCGGCGGCCGATCCGCGTCATATCGCGGAGCTGCGCTCGACGCTGGAGTCGTCGGCGGCCCGGCTGGCGGCCGCCCGGCGCACCGAGCGGGATCTGCGGCAGCTGGACACGTTGATGGCGCGCCGCGAGGAGGCCTGGGCGTCGGGGAGCGCGGAGGCGTTCGTGGCGGCGGACGCGACGTTGCACCTGGCGGTGGTGGCGGCCTCGCACAACGACGTCCTGACCGAGCTCTACGCCGACCTCGGGGATCTGCTGCGCGACTACCTCCGCGGCGATGTGGGTCCCGAGCTGCGGCCGGAGAACCACATGGACCACGGTCGGCTGGTCGAGGCGATCCGGGCCGGGGACGCGGAGACGGCGGCGGCCGAGGCGGCGAGCCACGCGCTGACCTGCCTGACGGACCGGGTGTAGCGGCGCCCCGGGCCACGTACGGCCGGAGCATCCGCTCAGACGGGGGCGGGGCGGTGGCTGACCCAGGCCGTGGCGATCTCTTTCCAGCAGCGGTCCTCGAGACGTACGGTTCGGCCGGGCTCCACCGCGACCGCCGCGCCGTCCGCGTCGACGTCCCACCAGCGGTCGCACTCGGTGTGCAGCCGGACCAGGTCGGTGGAGGGATAGGGGTTGTGGCAGTAGGCGACAACCCGGGAGCCCTCGACGGACGTACGGCACTCCGAACCGGCCGGCTCGGGCTTCGGGGGCTCCGCCTCCGTACCGGAGTCGGCTCCTCTGGCGGCGTGGACCCCCAGGGGGACGGCGAGGGCGGCGACGACCACCGGGGCGGCCAGGAGGAGACGGGTTCGGCGGCGCGTGGGACGCACGGCGATCTCCCTCCCGCAGCCTGACAAGAAGTCCGGTTCCTCCTCATTCTGCGGTGGATCGGCCGACTTTTCGACCGGAGCGGCACCGGGGGGCCACGGACCGTGAACGGCCCCCGGCCGCGTACCACCTCCGGAGAACCGGGAGGGGGTACGCGGCCGGGGGCCGTCTCGCAGGGGTGGTGCGCGGTCAGGCGCCCATCATGTGCACGCCGCTGTCGACGTGGATGATCTCGCCCGTGGTGCGCGGGAAGAAGTCGGAGAGCAGGGCGACGATGCTGCGGCCGGCCGGCTCCGGGTCGTTCATGTCCCAGGCCAGCGGGGCGCGGTTGTTCCAGACGTCGGCCAGCTCCTCGAAGCCCGGGATGGACTTGGCGGCCATGGAGCGGAGCGGTCCGGCGGAGATCAGGTTGCAGCGCAGCCCGTCCTTGCCCAGGTCACGGGCGAGGTAGCGGGAGGTGGCCTCCAGCGCGGCCTTGGCCGGGCCCATCCAGTCGTACTGCGGCCAGGCGTACTGGGCGTCGAAGGTGAGGCCGACGATCGAGCCGCCCTCGCTCATCAGCGGCTTGCAGGCCATGGCCAGCGACTTCAGGGAGAACGCCGAGACGTGCATCGCCGTGGCGACGGACTCGAACGGCGTGTTGAGGAAGTTGCCGCCGAGCGCGTCCTGCGGCGCGAAGCCGATGGAGTGGACGACGCCGTCCAGGGAGCCGAGCTCCTCGCGCACCAGGCCGGCCAGCCGGTCCAGGTGCTCCTGGTTGGTCACGTCCAGCTCGATGACCTTGGCCGGCTTCGGCAGCTTCCTGGCGATGCGCTCGGTCAGGGTGGGGCGGGGGAAGGCCGTCAGGATGACCTCGGCGCCCTGCTCCTGGGCCACCTTCGCGGCGTGGAACGCGATGGACGACTCCATCAGCACCCCGGTGATCAGGATGCGCTTGCCGTCGAGAATTCCGCTCATGGTGATCAGTGACCCATGCCCAATCCGCCGTCAACGGGAATGACGGCTCCAGTGATGTACGACGCGTCGTCGGAGGCGAGGAAGCGCACCGCGGCGGCGATCTCCTCGGGCTGCGCGTAGCGGCCGAGCGGCACCTGGGACACGATGCCCTTGCGCTGCTCCTCGGTGAGCGCCTGGGTCATGTCGGTGTCGACAAAACCGGGGGCGACGACGTTGAAGGTGATGTTCCGCGAACCGAGTTCACGGGCCAGCGACCGGGCGAAGCCGACGAGCCCGGCCTTGGAGGCGGCGTAGTTGGCCTGGCCGGCCGAGCCGAGGAGGCCGACGACGGAGGAGATCAGGACGACACGGCCCTTCTTGGCGCGCAGCATGCCGCGATTGGCGCGCTTGACGACCCGGAAGGTCCCCGTGAGGTTGGTGTCGAGGACGGAGGTGAAGTCCTCCTCCGACATCCGCATCAGCAACTGGTCCTTGGTGATGCCGGCGTTGGCGACCAGCACCTCCACGGGACCGTGCTTCTCCTCGATCTCCTTGTAGGCCTGCTCCACCTGCTCGACGTCCGTGATGTCGCAGCGGACCGCGAGGACACCGGCTTCGGTGAGCACCTGGGGCGGCTCTCCGGAACGGTAGGTGATCGCGACCTGGTCGCCGTTGTCGGCGAAGGCGCGGGCGATGGCGAGGCCGATGCCCCGGTTTCCTCCGGTGACGAGAACCGAGCGGCTCAACGGATCACCCTTTCCTTGGCGGTCTGGTACGTCGAAAACCTATCGGTACCGTGCTCCGATCGAGGAATCGGGCCCTGACAGTGGCTTGTCCGGGGTGCTGTCGGGTTCCTACAGTCCGCGTCACCACGTGTGTGTTCCACGTACCCGGCGAGCCGGGGCGTACCGGAACGCCCGGATCCGCCCGTGTCAGGGTGTCCGCAGGTCCGACCGGGACAGTTCGTCGCCAAACTCTCTCAAGGTGGCGTCGTGCAGCACGGACCGGTGGGACAGGATGTTGCGCACCTTGACCAGGAGCCTCAGCAGCTGCGCCTCTTGTCCGGGCAGCGCCACCGCACCCTGCCGGTGGGCGTGCAGCAACTCCCCCACCTGGATTTCGAGGAACGCGCGCTCGGGCCGGGTGCGCAGGTGAAGGACGGGGCGCTCGATGTAGTCCTCGACGACGCTCTCGACGGGACGGTTCAGATGGTGCAGGGAGCGCGCGGCCAGCCGCTGCCGGGCCTCCTCGATCCACGGCAGCACCACCCGCTGCTGGGCCTGGGCGATCAGGGCGGCCAGCCGCGCCCTGGCGTCCCCGGTTAGTTCGGCGACCGGGCCGACGGGGTACCAGGTGCCCGGGTGCGTGCGCAGCCGCCCCTCCCACGCCGCGATGGCGCCGCCCGACCACGCCTCACGCACGTTGGCTCCCGGGCGGTGCCGGGCACCCATCCGCGCGGGCGCCTCCGGAGAGCCGCCGGTCACCGGCGTACCGGCGGCGAGGCACCGCCGGAGTGCGGCGTCGAGAGTACGCTGCCTGCCGTCCCAGTCGAGGGCGAGCCGCCGTGCCAGCTCCAGATCCGGACCGCAGACCTCGATGACCGTCTCCGCCGTGAGCTGGCGCAGTACGCGGTCTCCCAGCGAGTCCCCGTCCCGCCGCGCGGTCCGGGCGGCGGTCAGGCACGACGCGACGGCGGTCGAGACGTCCAGCCGCCCCAGCGCGTCCCACCACCAGTGCACGGATGTGGCCGCCGAGTCGAGGTGCAGCGCGTCCGGCAACCCCGCCGGCAGGTCGCGCAGCCGGGCGGCGACCAGCAGCCTCGGCCGCTCCCCCGGTGGCAGGCCGGCCGCCTTGCCCGCCGCGGACAGCGAGCGGTACAGCCGCTCGACGGCCGCTCCGCGCACCAGCCCGCCGTCCGGTTCCGCCCAGGCGCGTATCCCGATCACGGGTGGCGGCCCGCCGCCGTCCGGCGCCACGAGCCACGGGATGACGTCGTGGACCTGGACCGAGAGTTCCTTGGCGACCCGCAGCGTCAGCCCGTCCTGCAGTACAGCCGCACGGGTGCTCTCCGCCCTGGGCGCGGGGATCACCGGGGCGTACCCGTCCGTTTCCCAGCCGAGATCGAATCCGTCGTCGTACTGGTCGAGGTAAGGGAGCTGATCAGCGTCGTCCCCGTACCCGGCGGCCCGCGCCGGACGTCTCTCGGCCTGTCGTGCGGACAGCGGGAGTTCGGTGTCGGGCGCCGGGGGCGGGGGCACGTCGATGTGCGGCCGCGCGCCGGACAGGGCCCGCAGATACAGTTCCTCGGCCTGCCCGGTGGCCACCAGCCGGTCGGGCAGCAGCCAGATGCTGTTCAGGCCCGCGCGCAGGTCCTCCGTCACCCCGTGCAGTTGCGCGCGCGCCCCCGGAAGGTCGGCCAGGGCCGGCAGCCCGACCGGTTCGTCCGACATCTCACCTCTCCCCGGCGGCAGCCCTCGCGCGCACCGCGCGGTAGGTCACCGGTTCCACGACGAAGCCTTGGTCGGTGGTGTCGAGGAGGCCGAGCCGCTCCAGCCGGGTCAGCCACTCATCGGTCTCCGGTTCGGTCAGCTCGACCGCGGCCTGGACATCGTCGAGCGGCGCGCCCTGCCCCTCCTCGACGTAGTTGGTCCAGGCGGTGAGCAGGTCCAGGTCTCCGGCGTCCAGACCGGACCGGCGCAGGTGTAGATCCGCGTTGGCCGGCCGGTCGATGACGGCCCGGATGCGCTCGACGGCCTGCACGAGAGTGGAGCCGTGTACCGAAACATCCGTCACCGCCGCCTCCATCCAGTGCGGCCACCCTCCGGTCGCCGCGACCAGTCGGCTCCGGTCCTCGCGGGAGACGAACGGGCACTCGGACCACGCGCGCAGCGCGTCGGCCGTCCAGCGTTCCGGCCGCAGATGCCGGACCGAGAGCTCCTCCCCGGCGGCCGCCTCCATTTCGGCGACCGCAGCCGCGTCGGCCACCACGACGGCGGAACGGTTCGCGGTGCTGCTGGTGCGGCCCGCGACCTGCCTGACCAGGTCGTCGGAGGCCGGACCGGCGTGGTTGAGCAGCACTTGTACCGCTGTGCGCAGCTCTCCCGCGCTGCTTCCGCGGAGGTCGGCGATGAGGAGGTGCGCCTTGCGCCTGCGCTGCTTGACCAGCGCCGGAAGGTCTCCACCGCGCTCGTGCTTGAGCACCTCCACGCCCCGGTTCTCGGCGAAGGCGACCACCGCCTGCCGCACCAGCTCCGGTCGGAAGAGCTCGGTCGTGCCGATGACGCTCACGCCCGGCTGGGCGGTGTCGTGCAACTGCTCCTCGGTCAGTGGACTGTAGCGCTGCACGCTGTGCCGGTCCCGGCCCAGGATCCGTCGCGCGGCCCGTGGGTTGTAGTCGTATGGCAGACCGAACTCGGTTTCCTTGAGCTCGAGTTCGAGCTCCTCACGGGTGCCGAGCATGTTCACGACGTTGGGGCTGCGCACCGCGAACCGGGACCGGTCACCGAGCTGGATGAGCAGGCCGAGGCCGACCATCTCGGTCAGGAAAATCTGGGCCTGCTTGGCACTCAGCATCTCGAAGCCCTGCGGCCACGCCTCCCGCGCCTCCTGCAGCAGGGCGCTCGCCGTGTAGTCGCCCCGGTAGCCGTCCTTGAGGCTGCGCAACGCGATGACGAGGGCGAGGACCCGGTAGCGGTCCTCCAAGTTGATCGTGAAGCGGAGCCGCTCGGCGATCTGCCGTCGTACGGTCTCCGAAGCGGCGACCTTCTGCACGTCGTCCTCGGTGATACGCACCGGTCCGTCGGAGAACGCGTAGGGGCGGGAGTGCAGGGTGCGCACCAGCTCGCGGCAGAAGATCTGCACCAGGTTGGCCTGGTAGTTGGTGATGGCAAGGATCCGCCACACCAGCTCGGCCCGCTCGAAGGAGTGGCCGAGGGCGGCCATAGGCTCGGTGACCAGCCGGATGGCGGCCTGCTGGCCCAACGGGCCGACCAGCACGTCGGGACCGCCGTGCACGGTGGAGACGTTGGAGAGGTGGCCGAACCGCTGCACCTGGTGCAGACCAGCGAACACGATCTTGAAGCGGCGTTCCGTCTGCTCCATGAGCCGCTGGAACAGCATGACGTTCGGGAAGGTCGACTCGCTGCCGACCCGGAAGGCGCGACGGGAGTCGGTGTTCAGGAAGGCGTCCGCCTCGTCCGCGAGGACCAGCACGCGGCGGGTGTCGTCCTCGTCGAGCCAGGCCCGGAGGTTCTTCACCACCACTTCGGGGCCAGCCTGTTCGGACATCTTGTTGTTGAAGACCCCCTTGCGCTTGAGGTCCTCCACCAGCCTGCTCCAGATGCGCTCCGGCGCCTCGGCGTGGCCGATCTCGGCCTTGAGCAGGTCCAGGTAGACCGCGACGTGCGTGTCGGAGCGGCTGGGGAAAATCTCCGCAACCCGGCGCAGCAGGGCGGACTTGCCGAGCTGCCGGCCTCCGTAGAGAAACATCCCGCCCTCGCGCCCCATGACTTCGCGCATCTCGTCGTCGCGCCCGTAGAAGACCTCGGGCGGCACGAGCCCGGCGACGAAGGGGGTGTAAGGGTTGTACGCCGCCCAGGGCAGGGTCACGCGCTGGAGCGACCGGAAGGCCCCTGGGGCTCGCGCGGCCATCCAGCCCATGACGGCGGAATCGACGACAAGGGCCTGCTGAGCGAAGGAGCGGGCCGACTCCGCGAGGCTGCGCCGCCCCTCGGAGCCGAGGGGGTGCAGATAGAGGACGATGTTGGCGCCCACGTCGGCGTCCTCCAGGTGAGCGAGCGGCCCGTCGGCGGGCTGCTCCTCCCAGACGAGCAGGACCGTGTACGACGTGGCGCGTGAACCTAGGGCCGCGACGTAGCCGACCCGTTCGGCGACGTTCGCCCGCACCTTGAAGCGACGCATTCCCTGGCCGAGGGCGGCACGGTCAGTGTGAAGCTGGCTCCCGGAGAGTTCGAGGCCCAGCAGTCTCAGCACCCGGGGCAGGTGTTGCTGCCACTCGCTGCTGCGACCCTGCTTGGTGCACAGGGACCGCCAGGAGTCGAGTCCCGCGCGGGCCGCCTGGGTGAGAGAGGCGCTGGGGTCGCTGTACCGGTCGGCCCACCAGTGGGCTTCGACGCCCTCTCCTCCAGCGCGGGGCGCGTCGGGGGCGACGACGCCGGCGAGGAAGCCCGCCAGTTCGTCGCCTTCGTCCGCGATGCGTTCGGGCAGGGACTGGTGGCTCGACGCGAGCGCGAGGAACTCCTGGGCGGTGACCGTGTCCCCCTCGTCGATGAGGCGCGCGATGCGCTCGTGGTCGACCGGGTCCATCGGGTGATCCGGGTCCCGGCGGAGCTGGGCCAGGTCTTGTCGGAGGGCGCGGGTGGCCTCGTGGACCAGGGAGGACAGTTCCGTCTCCAGGGCGTGCAGCGAGTCGAGGGCGAAGCGGTAGCGCCCCGTCTCCTCCCCGTCGGCGAACTCCTGCAGCCGACCGGCGAACTCGCGTTCCCGGTCGGGTGCGAGCTGGTTGAGCGTCCGCATCTGGGCCAGCAGTCCGGCGGCGGCGCGGTGGCGTGAACCGACCTCCCGGCGCCAGTCCTCGTGCCCCTGGGCCAGGCGCGGCTGTGCGGCGTCGGCCCACTCCGGACCGGTGCCGAAGGCGGCTGGCTCGCGTTCGGCGGCCGTGATGAGCGCGCGGGCCAGGTGGAGATCGCCGTTCTCCAGATAGCGGTCGAGTGCCGACTCCGCGTCCCCAGGGGCCAGGAGAGCCGCCATCCGCAGGGCCGTCCGCGGGTCGCCGAGCCGGGGTTCGCCGTCAGGCCCTCGGGGCAGGTCGGGCAGGCCCAGCAGGCAGTCGGAGGGCGGGACCGGGCCGCCGTTCTCCCGGATGCGCTCCGCGCTCTCCGTCAGCGGCACAGGTTCGCCGGCGAGCCACCTGCGCAGCAGCCCGAGCGCGGCACCGCCCACGCTGGTCGGCTCGGGGTGGTCCGCCAGGTCGCGGACCACCGAGACCAGCTCGGGAATACCCCGCTCGTTGGCCCCGGGCTGAGGGCGGGTCGCCGCAGCCGCGGCTTCGGCCCGCATCATGACCTCTCCGACGGAGCGGCACGCGGTGTGGAGCTGTCGCAGCGCACCTGCGGTTATCGGTTCCTTCGCCTGCTTGGAGGTACGGAACAGCGCGTCGGTCTCCTGGATGAGGCGGTCGATGTCCTCGGGGCGCCACAGTTCCTCGCCGAGGACGCGGAATCCGCCCGCCTCGGCCCCCTGGTTGCCCTCGGCCCATTCGATGACCCGGTTCAGCGCCTGACGGAGCCGCCCGGACGGGCCGACCAGGTGCTGGAGGACCTGGGAGGCGCGCTGGTACTTCATCTTGCGGCGCGGGAGGTCGTCGAGCAGCCTGCGAGCGGTGCGGCCGATCTCGTCGCGGGCGTTGGCCTCCAGCCGGCCTTCGTCGGTCTGCAGCATGCCCGGCTCGAAGACTCTCCCGTCACGGACGGCGGAAACCATGACGTTGAGCAGGTGCTGCCAGGGGCCGGAGAGACCGGCCGGTGAGACGAACCCGCTGATGAGGACGTGCGGCCAGCGGGTGGTGACGCCGGTCCGGAGCGCGGCGGCCAGCGCGACGAGGTGCGCTTCGCGGTCCTCCGCCGCCAAGGTGGGCTCGAACTCGTGTGCGATCTGTACGGGGGTGGCCTCGGTGTCCGACACACAGCCGAAGGCGGCGGTGGCGAAGGCGAGGGCTCTGGCTCGTAGGGGGCTCTCGTCGGAGGCGACGGTCATCCAGTACGCCTCGGCGACCCGGCCCTCCGCGAGCAGGCGCACCACGGGCGAGACCGTCCCCGTGTCCCAGGGCGCCCGCGGGTCCCAGTCGGGGTGGTCCACACCCTCGGGCCACGACTCCTCACTCGGCGGGGCGGGCTGCCGCGACCGGAGCCCCGCCGGGCTCTCGGCTGCCGTTTCGGCGGCGGAATCGGCCGCGACCGGCTCGGCCTCGGCGGAAGGTGCGGCCGGCTCGGCCGGCTCGGCCTCCGGCGCCTGTTCGGGCGTCTCGCAGAGCACCGGCTCCGGCTGCTCCGGTACGGGATCCGGACGCCGCCGCGGGGCCGGACGCTCATCCGGTGGGGCAACAGCGTCAGGGACGGGCCTCGCAAGCTCCGCCTCCTCGGGTGGATCGGGAGCCTCCTCAGACGGTCCGACCTCCCCTTTTCCGGTCCCTCCGCCCTCGTCGAGGCCTGCCTCTCCGGCAGCCTCCCCCTCCGACTCCGCTCCCGCACCGGTGCCCGGCGGCCTCGCGACCGCGCCGGAGGCCTCCGGGAGAACGGTGCCGACCACATCGCCGTACTGCTCCAACTGCTTCTGGATGCGATGCAGATGGCGCCGCAGGTCGTCGGCCTCCTCCCCCTCGTCGGCCATCTCCAGGAGCTGGGTGTACGAGGCCGCCTTGTGCCGGAGCGCCTCAGCCTGCTCCTGCCGAGCGCTGTGTACGCGGGCGAGTGCGGACTCGGCCACCTCGTACCCGGCGTCCGCGGGCCACGGACAGCCCTCCGCGCCCAGGGTCTCGGCGACCCTGGCCCGGTCGCCCGTCCACCGGATCAGCTCGTCGGCGGCACCGGCTACCGGCACGGTCCCGGCCTCGACTGCGATGGCCGACGCGCGCAGGGCGGCCGCCAGCCGCTGCCCCGAACTGCGCAACTCCGCCAACACGTCCTGCGCGGCCACGGCGGGCGCGGTTCTCTCCATCAGGACGATGACCTCATTCTCCGGCCCGGAACTCCGGGGGACTTGGGGAAGAACCGGGCTCAGCCCCACCGGCCACCCGTGCACAGGCGGATCTTCTCACCGCAGCGCCTCCGGGGTCCATGGAGTTGGCGGATCTCATGACGGAAGGTCAGGCTCCGCCCCGGGGCGCGGCCGAACTGCCCGTATGCGGCGCGGGGAGGCATGGTTCACTGCCGTGGTGTATCGAGAAGGGAACTCCCTGTGCCCCACGAGGTAGATCAGTCATTCCTGGCCCTGCCGTCGCGCGCGCTGGCCGACGCGGCGCTCGCCAGAGCGCGGGCGCTCGGCGCCACCCACGCCGACTTCCGGCTGGAGCGGGTGCGCAGCGCCTCCTGGCGGCTGCGGGACGCCCGGCCGGCCGGGGCGTCGGACAGCACGGACCTCGGGTACGCGGTGCGTGTGGTGCACGGCGGTGCGTGGGGGTTCGCCTCGGGCGTCGACCTGACGATGGACGCCGCCGCGAAGGTGGCCTCGCAGGCCGTCGCGATGGCGAAGCTGTCGGCGAAGGTGATCGCGGCGGCCGGCTCCGACGAGCGGGTCGAGCTGGCGGACGAGCCGGTGCACGGCGAGCGGATCTGGGTCTCGGCGTACGACGTCGACCCCTTCTCCGTGCCGGACGAGGAGAAGGCGGCCCTGCTCGCCGAGTGGAGCGGGCGGCTGCTGGGCGCGGAGGGGGTCGCGCATGTGGACGCGTCCCTGATGACCGTGCACGAGAACAAGTTCTACGCGGACACGGCGGGCACCGTCACCACGCAGCAACGGGTGCGGATCCACCCGCAGTTCACCGCCGTCGCGGTGGACGGCACGAGCGGTGAGTTCGACTCGATGCGGACCATCGCGCCGCCGGCGGGCCGGGGCTGGGAATACCTGACCGGGACCGGTTGGGACTGGGACGACGAGCTGGACCGGATCCCCGGGCTGCTCGCGGAGAAGATGCGCGCGCCGAGCGTCGAGGCGGGGGCGTACGACCTGGTCGTCGACCCGTCGAACCTGTGGCTGACCATCCACGAGTCGATCGGCCACGCCACCGAGCTGGACCGGGCGCTGGGGTACGAGGCGGCGTACGCCGGGACCTCGTTCGCCACCTTCGACCAGCTGGGCAAGCTGGCGTACGGCTCCCCCGTGATGAACGTGACCGGTGACCGCACGGCCGAGCACGGGCTCGCGACGATCGGGTACGACGACGAGGGCGTCGAGGCGCAGTCGTGGGACCTGGTGAAGGACGGCACGCTCGTCGGCTACCAACTGGACCGCCGGATCGCGAAGCTGACGGGCCTCGGCCGCTCCAACGGCTGCGCGTACGCGGACTCGCCGGGCCACGTCCCCGTACAGCGCATGGCGAACGTGTCCCTGCGGCCGGACCCGGGCGGGCTGTCGACGGAGGACCTGATCGGCGGGGTGGAGCGCGGGATCTACGTGGTCGGCGACCGGTCCTGGTCGATCGACATGCAGCGCTACAACTTCCAGTTCACCGGGCAGCGGTTCTTCCGCATCGAGAACGGCAGGCTGGCCGGGCAGTTGCGGGATGTGGCGTACCAGGCGACGACCACGGACTTCTGGGGCTCGATGGAGAAGGTCGGCGGCCCCCAGACGTACGTGCTCGGCGGCGCCTTCAACTGCGGCAAGGCCCAGCCGGGCCAGGTCGCGGCGGTCTCGCACGGCTGCCCCTCCGCCCTCTTCCGGGGCGTCAACATCCTCAATACGACGCAGGAGGCCGGACGATGAGCCGCGACCACGGAACCGGCTGGGGGTCCGGGGGTCGTCCCCCGGGCAGGCACAGTCTCAATACGACGCAGGAGGCCGGACGATGAGCCGCGTCAGCAAGCCGTACGAGATCGTCGAGCGGGCCCTGGAGCTGTCCACCACGGACGGCCTGGTGGTCATCGCCGACGAGCAGTCGTCCGCCAATCTGCGCTGGGCGGGCAACGCGCTCACCACGAACGGGGTGACCCGGGGGCGGACCCTGACCGTCATCGCGACCGTGGACGGCGCGCAGGGCACGGCGTCCGGCGTCGTCTCCCGGTCCGCGGTGACCACGGACGACCTGGAGCCGCTGGTGCGCGCCGCCGAGGCCGCCGCACGGGGCGCGGGTCCGGCGGAGGACGCGCAGCCGCTGGTGAGCGGGGTGCCCTCCTCCCCCGACTTCACGGACGCGCCCGCCGAGACCGGCTCGGAGGTCTTCGCCGACTTCGCCCCGGCGCTCGGCGACGCCTTCGCGCGCGCCCGGGCCGGGGGCCGCGAGCTGTACGGGTTCGCGAACCACGAGCTGACCTCCACCTACCTGGGGACATCGACGGGGCTGCGGCTGCGCCACGACCAGCCGAACGGGACCCTGGAGCTGAACGCGAAGTCGCCGGACCGTACGCGCTCCACGTGGGCGGGCCGGGCGACCCGGGACTTCAAGGACGTCGACCCGGCGGCGATGGACGCGGAGCTGGCACAGCGGCTGCGCTGGGCGGAGCGGCGCATCGAGCTGCCCGCCGGCCGGTACGAGACGCTGCTGCCGCCGGCCGCGGTGGCGGACCTGCTGATCTACCAGCTCTGGTCGTCGACCGCGCGGGACGCCGCTGAGGGCCGGACGGTGTTCTCCACACCGGGCGGCGGTACGCGGCTGGGCGAGACGCTCTCCCCGCTTCCGCTCACCCTGCGCAGCGATCCGCACGCGCCGGGTCTGGAGTCGGCGCCGTTCGTGATCGCCCACTCCTCCGGCGACGGCGGTTCCGTCTTCGACAACGGGCTGCCGCTGGCCCCGACGGACTGGGTCCGGGAAGGGAAGCTGGAGCGGCTGACGACGACCCGGCACACCGCGGGCCTGACCGGGCTTCCGGTGGCCCCGGGCATCGACAACCTGCTGCTGGACGGCGGCGGCGAGCGGTCCCTGGAGGAGATGGTCGCCGCGACGTCCGGGCGGGCGCTGCTGCTGACCTGCCTCTGGTACATCCGCGAGGTGGACCCGGCGACGCTGCTGCTGACCGGGCTGACCCGGGACGGCGTCTATCTGGTCGAGGACGGCGAGGTCGTCGGCGAGGTGAACAACTTCCGGTTCAACGAGTCGCCGGTGGACCTGCTGTCCCGGGCCTCGGAGGCGGGGCGTACGGAGAAGACGCTGCCGCGCGAGTGGGGCGACTGGTTCACCCGGGCCGCGATGCCCGCGCTGCGCATCCCGGACTTCAACATGAGCTCGGTCAGCCCGGGGGTGTGACCCGCCTAGACTGACCTGTACATCTCTACCAGCATCTCTACCAGTCATAAGGAGCACCGGAACCGTGACGGACATCGTCGACGAGCTGAAGTGGCGCGGGCTGTTCGCCCAGTCCACTGACGAGGACGCATTGCGCAAGGCTCTCGCGGACGGTCCCGTCACCTTCTATTGCGGCTTCGACCCGACCGCGGCCAGCCTGCATGTGGGGCACCTGGTGCAGGTGCTCACCATGCGGCGGCTCCAGCAGGCCGGGCTGAAGCCGCTCGCGCTGGTCGGCGGGGCCACGGGTCAGATCGGTGACCCGCGGCCCACCGCCGAGCGCACGCTCAACGACCCGGAGACCATCGCGGCCTGGGTGCAGCGGCTGCGGGGGCAGATCGAGCCCTTCCTCGCCTTCGAGGGCGAGAACGCGGCGACGATGGTCAACAACCTGGACTGGACCGCGGGTATGTCCGCGATCGAGTTCCTGCGGGACATCGGCAAGCACTTCCGGGTCAACAAGATGCTCACCAAGGACTCGGTCGCCCGGCGGCTGGAGTCGCAGGAGGGCATCAGCTACACGGAGTTCAGCTACCAGCTGCTCCAGGGCATGGACTTCCTGGAGCTGTACCGCCGGCACGGCTGCACCCTTCAGCAGGGCGGCAGCGACCAGTGGGGCAACCTCACCGCGGGCATCGACCTGATCCACCGGCTGGAGCCGGGCGCCGCCGTGCACGCGCTGGCGACACCGCTGATGACGAAGGCGGACGGGACGAAGTTCGGCAAGTCGGAGAGCGGCGCCGTCTGGCTCGACCCGGAGATGACGACGCCGTACGCGTTCTACCAGTTCTGGCTGAACGTGGACGACCGGGACGTCTCGCGCTACCTGCGCATCCTCAGCTTCAAGAGCCGTGCTGAGCTGGAGGAGCTGGAGCAGCTGACCGAGGAGCGGCCGCAGGCCCGCTCCGCGCAGCGCGCGCTGGCCGAGGAGCTGACCACGCTGGTGCACGGCGGTGCGCAGTGCGCCGCGGTCATCGCGGCGTCGAAGGCGCTGTTCGGGCAGGGCGACCTGGCCGAGCTGGACGAGGCGACGCTGAGCGCGGCGCTGTCCGAGGTGCCGCACGCCACCGTCGCCGAGCTGGGTCCGCTGGTGGACCTGCTGGTGGAGGTCGGTCTGGCGCCCAGCAAGTCGGGGGCGCGCCGCACGGTCAAGGAGGGCGGCGCCTACGTGAACAACGTGAAGGTCGTCGACGGCGAAGTCGCACCGTCCGCCGGGGAGCTGCTGCACGGCCGCTGGCTGGTGCTGCGCCGGGGCAAGAAGAACCTGGCGGCCGTGGAGCTCGTCCCGGCGGGCTGATCCTCCCCGCGTCACAGTGCCGCGGCCGGACACCTTTCTTCGGGTGTCCGGTCGCGGCAGGGCCCGGTCCGGCCGTCGTGCGGGCCGTGGGACGTCGGCCGGCCCTCACATGACGACCGTCATCCCGCCTGCGCCTTGATGTGGTCGACGACCTCGTTGAACTCCTTGGCCGGCGAGAAGTCGATGTACTCGCAGTCCTCGAGCGCCATCGGGGCATGTCCGGGCGACCAGTAGAACGCCTCACCCGCTTCGTAGACCTCGTCGCCGCGGGGCGTCCGCATCTTCAGCCGGCCCTTGAAGAGATAGCCCCAGTGCGGGCACGGGCAGAGGTCGTCGGCCAGACCCTTGAGAGCCGGCGCCATGTCGGTGCCCTCGGGAAACTTCACGAAGGCGACGGACATGTCTCCGCCGAAGTCCTGAACACGCAGCTCCACTCCGTCGCCCTCGATGACGACAGGAGTGTCCTTCCGCGTCGTGGCTGTCATGGTTCCTCCTTGCTCATCTGTCGAAGGACGCAGCAAGAGATCCTCCCTTCCAGTCTGGGCCCGGGAACCGCACCCCGCGAGCCCGGTACGCCGCTTCACCGGCCGCCCGCAGCAGAGCGCCGCGGCCGGACACGCGAGGAAAGCGTGTCCGGCCGCGGCGCTGGGGTGACCCGGTGGGTCAGGTTCGCTGTTTGCGGCTGCCGCGGAAGGACTGCCAGGCCATGTCGCCGACGGCGACGACCGCCACGGCGCCCGCCAGTTGCAGCAGGTGACGGATCCAGTCGATGCCCTTGGTGTCCTCCACACCGATCCAGCCGGCCACGGCGTTGCCGAGGATGCTGCCGAGGATGCCGAACACGGCCGTCAGCCAGAGCGGGATGTCCTGCTTACCCGGCAGGATCGCTCTGGCGATGACACCGAGCACCAATCCCACGATGATTGCCCACAACCAGCTCATTTCGCCTCCTCGTACGGCGCGGAGTGCGCGTCCGCCCAGTCTTGGCCCACCGCCCGGTCGGCGCATGCCCGGTTGCGCCGTCCGAGGGACTCGCCCGCCGCGCCCGCTACCCCTCGTTCGGCCGCCCCGGTCGCCTGCCCGGCCGGTGCCGGGCGTACCGTGGATGCGGCCCGGGCCGGGAGCGTCCGGCGACGAGATCTGGTGGTGGAGCATGGCGCGGAAGAGCGCGGGTACGGAGGTCATCCGGATCACGGGCGCCCGTCAGGGACTGACGGACGACGTTCGCGGCCGGCAGCGACGCTATGTGATCTCGATGTCGGTGCGCACGGTGTCGGTGGTGCTGGCCGCGGTGCTGTGGAACGTGGAGCGGCATGTGGCGATCGTGGCGCTCGTGCTGGGGGTGTTGCTGCCGTACGTTGCGGTGGTCATCGCCAACGCGGGCCGGGAGAACGTGACTTCGCTGCCGACGACGTTCGTGCAGATGCCGCTGCAGCCCGCTCTGGAGGCCGCGCCGGTGCCCGGTCCCGCGGAGCCCGGGGACTCCGGCGGCGCGTCCGGCACGGCCCGGCCGCCGCACGAGCACACCTGAGCCCGCACGTCCCGCGAAGCTCAAGAAAAGCTCAGATCAATCATGACGTTCCGGTGCACCGCACCCCGGTCCCCGTGACATACTTCGAAGGCGCTCCGCATCCCCCGTCGGAGCGACGGACCGACGCCGGGCAGCTCCCCCCGTGGCTGCTCGGCGTCGCCCTTTCTCCGGCCGGGGATGCGTCAGAAAGCTCGTGGAGCACCTGACTTAGGCTGGGTCACGTGATTTTTCCCGAGACATCCGCCGAGAGTCCCACCGGCGCCCCGCTCTGTTCCGCCAAGGGCTGCCGGGCCGCCGCTGTGTGGGTGCTCGCCTGGAACAACCCCAAACTGCACACGCCCGAGCGGCGCAAGACCTGGCTGGCCTGCGACGAGCACCGGGAGCATCTGTCCTCGTTCCTCGGTGTACGGGGTTTCCTCAAGGACGTCGTGGCGCTGAAGGAATGGGGATCCGGGGACGGGAAGGAGACCGGGGCCTGAGCTTCGGGGCCTTGAGGCCGGAGGCCTTGAGCGCAGATGGGCGCAGGGTCCTTGAGCCTCGTCCGCCCGGGCCTCAGCCGCCGATCGCCGACATCGGGCGGTCGGGCTGCAGGAAGGACGGGTCGTCCAGTCCGGAGCCCGCCTTCTTGCCCCACATGGCCGTCTTCCAGAGCTGGGCGATCTCCTCGTCCGGCGCGTCCCCGCGCAGTGCTCCGCGCAGGTCCGTCTCCTCACGGGCGAAGAGGCAGGTGCGGACCTGGCCGTCGGCGGTGAGCCGGGTGCGGTCGCAGGCACGGCAGAACGGGCGGGTGACGGAGGCGATCACGCCGACGCGGTGCGGGCCGCCGTCGACGGTCCAGCGCTCGGCGGGGGCGGAGCCGCGGGACTCGTCGCTCTCGGCGGTGAGGGTGAAGCGGGTGCGGAGCGAGGCGAGGATGTCCCCGGCGGTGATCATGCCGTCGCGCTTCCAGCCGTGCTGGGCGTCGAGCGGCATCTGCTCGATGAAGCGGAGTTCGTAGTCGTGGGCGACGGCCCAGGCGAGCAGCTCGGGGGCCTCGTCGTCGTTGAGTCCCGGCATCAGGACGGAGTTGACCTTCACCGGGGTGAGCCCGGCCTCGCGGGCGGCCTCCAGGCCGTCCAGCACGTCCCTGTGGCGGTCGCGGCGGGTGAGGGTCTTGAAGACGTCGGGGCGCAGGGTGTCCAGCGAGACGTTGACCCGGTCGAGCCCCGCGGCCTTGAGGGCGGTGGCGGTCCGCTTGAGTCCGATGCCGTTGGTCGTGAGCGACATGCGGGGGCGCGGGGTGAGCGCGGCGCACTGCTCGACGATGGAGACGAGGCCGGGGCGGAGCAGGGGCTCGCCGCCGGTGAAGCGGACTTCGGTGATGCCGAGCGAGGTGACGGCGATACGGATCAGGCGCACGATCTCGTCGTCGGAGAGCAGCTCGCTCTTGCCGAGCCACTGAAGGCCCTCTTCGGGCATGCAGTAGGTACAGCGCAGGTTGCACTTGTCGGTGAGTGACACGCGCAGGTCGGTGGCGACCCGGTCGTAGGTGTCGATGAGCACGGTGGGCCCCTCCCCCGGTGTGTCCGCGGTGGTGCGGTCGCTCTTTTCGGGCCGTCACCCCTGCCGGGTCGTCGCCTCGTGCGAGACGTCGGCCCTTCGGGGTTCCGGTACTACCGAGCCTACGTGAGACCGCTGACATCGGGGTGGCCCGTTTGCCACGAGGCGTGGCCGGGCCGCGTCGTAGGACTCTACGACGCGGCCCGGCCGCCGACCGTGGGTGATGAGCCGAAGGGCCCGTCGGTGACGATCCGAAGGGGCCCGTCCCGGTGTGCTCAGTGGGCTCCGACGCCGGTGAGGGACTTGACCTCCAGTTCGGCGTACTTGTCCGTGTCGGGCTTCTCCTTGGAGAGCAGGGAGCCGACCCAGCCGAGCAGGAAGCCGAGCGGGATCGAGATCAGGCCGGGGTTCTCCAGCGGGAACCAGGCGAAGTCGACGTCCGGGAACATCGAGGTCGGCTTGGAGGAGACGACCGGCGAGAACAGCACCAGCAGCACGGAGGAGGCGAGGCCTCCGTAGATGGACCAGAGGGCGCCCTGCGTGGTGAAGCGCTTCCAGAAGAGGCTGTAGAGGATCGTCGGCAGGTTGGCGGAGGCGGCGACCGCGAAGGCCAGGGCGACGAGCCCGGCGACGTTCAGGTCGCGGGCGAGTGCGCCGAGGCCGATGGAGACGACGCCGATCGCGACGGTGGCCCAGCGTGCGGCGCGGACCTCTTCCTTTTCGGTGGCCTGCCCCCTGCGGATGACGTTGGCGTAGATGTCGTGCGCGAAGGACGAGGAGGAGGCGAGGGTGAGTCCGGCGACGACGGCGAGGATGGTGGCGAAGGCGACGGCGGAGATCACCGCGAGGAGGATGGCGCCGCCGGTGGATCCGGAGCCGCCGCCGATCTCCAGTGCGGCGAGTGGCGCCGCGGTGTTGCCCGCCTTGTTGGAGGCGATGATGTCGCCGGGCTTGAGGATCGCCGCGGCGCCGAAGCCGAGCACGATCGTCATCAGGTAGAAGGCGCCGATGATGCCGATCGCCCAGTTCACGGACTTACGGGCGGCCTTGGCGGTGGGCACGGTGTAGAAGCGGATCAGGATGTGCGGCAGGCCGGCGGTGCCGAGGACCAGGGCGATGCCGAGCGAGATGAAGTCCAGCTTCGAGACGCTGTCGGCGCCGTACTTCAGACCGGGCTCCAGGAAGGCCGCGCCCTTGCCGCTGTTGCTGGCGGCGGTGCCGAGCAGGTCGGAGATGTTGAAGTTGAACTTCAGCAGGATCAGGAAGGTGATGAGCAGGGTGCCCGCGATGAGCAGGACGGCCTTGACCATCTGCACCCAGGTGGTGCCCTTCATGCCGCCGATGGTGACGTAGAGGATCATGAGCACGCCGACCAGGGCGACGATGAGGATCTTCCCGGCGTCGCTGGTGATGCCGAGCAGCAGCGAGACGAGGACGCCCGCGCCTGCCATCTGGGCCAGCAGGTAGAAGATCGAGACGACGATCGTGGACGTGCCGGCGGCGGTGCGGACGGGGCGCTGGCGCATCCGGTAGGCGAGGACGTCGCCCATGGTGTAGCGGCCGGAGTTGCGCAGCGGTTCGGCGACCAGGAGCAGGGCGACGAGCCAGGCGACGAGGAAGCCGATGGAGTACAGGAAGCCGTCGTACCCGAAGAGCGCGATGGCTCCGGCGATGCCGAGGAAGGACGCGGCGGACATGTAGTCGCCGGAGACCGCGAGTCCGTTCTGGAATCCGGTGAACTGGCGGCCGCCCGCGTAGAAGTCGGAGGCGCTCTTGGTCTGGCGGCCCGCCCACACGGTGATGACGAGGGTCGCCACGACGAAGGCGGCGAACAGCGTGATGATCAGCGGCCGGTGCTCGCTCGCGCCCTCGGTGGCGGCGAGCTGGACGGTGGGATAGAGGGCGTGGGCGGCGCTCATACGTCGGCCTCCATACGGGACTTGATCGCGTCGGCCTTGGGGTCGAGCTTGGTGGCGGCGTGCCGGGAGTAGAGCCAGGCGATGAGGAAGGTGGTGACGAACTGGGCGAGTCCGAGGACGAGCGCCATGTTGATGTTGCCGACGACCTCGGTGGCCATGAATCCGCCCGCGTAGTTGCAGAGCAGGACGTAGAGCAGGTACCAGGTCACGAAGGCGATGGTCAGGGGGAAGGCGAAGGAGCGGTGGGAGCGGCGCAGGTCGGCGAAGTCCGGGCTCGCCTGCATCGCGACGAACGCCTCGGTGGTGGGCTGGACGGGGCCGGCGGGCGAACCGCCCTCGGGCGGCGGTGCATCGGTAGCCACGGAATCTCCTCGCGACGCGGGTGCGGTGGTCTGGGGGACGGTGGGTGTCATGGGAAGCCTCGATACCGGGGGGTCGGTGATGTGCCTCCTGGACAACGGCACGGAGGGCGCGACGAACCGGTTCACCGCGTCTTTCGCCTTCTCGGAGGTGTCGCGGTGCGTCCGGTTGCCCGGAAGTCCCCCGTCCACATTCAGCCGCACAGGTCACTCTTCGAACTCACTTGCCCGTAAGCGTTGATGCACCGGGATGATCAGCGATAGCTTCACTCGTCATGTACGCGACCGAGCACGCCAGGTGTCCGGTCGTTCGGCACGGATGATGTGGAGAACCCATGGCTCATCTGGCATCGAGACGGACCCGCGCACTCGCGGTGCCCGTCGGACTCGCGCTGACCGCATCGCTCGGCTTCCTGCCGACGGCGACGGCCACGGCGGCGCCCACCGGCGAGCAGACCTCCGCGAGTGTGCGGACCGACGGGCCGAAGCTGTCCTACGTGGTCAACACCCGGGGCGGCCACGGCACCGTCAAGAACGTCAAGAAGGCGATCGCCAAGGCCGGCGGCACTGTCGTCATCGCCTATGAGCAGATCGGCGTCATCGTCGTCCACTCGCAGAACCCCGCGTTCGGCGAAACGATTCGTCGGGTACGCGGCGTGGAGTCGGCGGGCGCCACCCGCACGAACCCGATCGTCCCGCAGGCCACCAAGGACGTCGGCTCGATAGCACAGCCGCTCACCGCCGAGCAGGCGGCGGCCGCCGCCGCGGACGCGAAGGCCGGCGAGGACCCGCTGGAGCCCCTCCAGTGGTCGCTGCCCGCGATCAAGGCGGACAAGGCGCACGAGAAGACGCTGGGTTCGAAGAAGGTGACGGTCGCCGTCATCGACACGGGCGTCGACGACACCCACCCGGACCTGGCCCCGAACTTCGACACCGGCGCCTCGGCCAACTGCGTGTCGGGCGCTCCGGACACCACCGCCGGCTCCTGGCGTCCGGCGGCGGGCGAGAGCGACCACGGCACGCATGTCGCGGGCACCATCGCCGCCGCGAAGAACGGCGCCGGCGTCACCGGCGTCGCCCCGGGCGTGAAGGTGTCGGGCATCAAGGTGTCGAACCCGGACGGGTTCTTCTACACCGAGGCCGTCGTCTGCGGGTTCCTCTGGGCCGCCGAGCGCGGCGTCGAGGTGACCAACAACAGCTACTACACCGACCCGTGGCTGTTCAACTGCAAGAACGACCCGGACCAGGGCGCCCTGGTCGACGCCCTCACCCGCGCCGTGAAGTACGCGGAGCGCAAGGGCACGGTCAACGTCGCGGCGGCCGGGAACTCCCGCCACGACCTGGCGCTCGACGCGATCGAGGACACGACCAGCCCGAACGACACCGAGGCGGTCACGCGGACGGTCGACCCGAGCGCGTGCCCGGACATCCCGACCATGCTGCCGGGTGTCGTGACGGTCTCCGCGACGGGTGCGAAGGGCCTGAAGTCCTCGTACTCGAACTACGGCAAGGGCATCATCGACGTGGCGGCCCCGGGCGGTGACTCGACGGTCTACCAGACCCCCGAGCCGCCGGCCGTCAACGGGCTGATCCTGTCGACGCTGCCGGGCGGCAAGTTCGGCTACAAGGCCGGTACGTCGATGGCGTCCCCGCACGTCGCGGGCGTCGTGGCGCTGATCAAGTCGAAGCACCCCTACGCCTCGCCGGCCGCGGTGAAGGCGCTGCTGACGCTCGAGGCGGACGCGAAGGCGTGCGGTGAGCCGTACGACATCAACGGTGACGGCGTCATCGACGCGGTCTGCGAGGGCGGCAAGAACTACAACGGCTTCTACGGGGCCGGAGTGGTCGACGCGCTGGACGCGGTGCGCTGGTAGGCACGTGACCGAGCAAGGAGCGAGGGCCCGGGGAGAACGTTCTCCCCGGGCCCTCGCCCCGTGTCGGGGCGCTACGGCGTGATCAGGACCTTCAGAGCGGTCCGCTCGTCCATCTCCTTGTAGCCGACGGGCACCTCGTCCAGGCCGATGGACCGGTCGAAGACGGGCGACGGGTCGATCGTGCCGTCCAGCACGTCCGGGAGCAGCTCCGGTATGTACGTGCGTACGGGGGCGACGCCGCCGCGCAGGGCGATGTTCCGCCCGAACATCACGCCGAGGTCCACGCCGGTGGCGCTGCCGTGCGGGACGCCGACGTAGCCGATGGAGCCGCCGTCGCGGACGATGCCGAGGGCGGTGCGCATCGACTGCTCGGTGCCGACGGCCTCGATGACGCTGTGCGCGCCCTCGCCCCGGGTCAGCTCGCGGACGGCGGCGAGGGCCGCCGCGCCGTCACCGACGACCGCGACGGTGCCGCCCGGCGCGACGCCCGCGCCGACGGCGGCGTGGTGTCCGGTGCCCAGGACGTCGGAGAGCGCCAGCAGGGCGGTGAGCAGGCGGTCGTCGGATGCGGCGGCGGCCGGGAGCTTGACCAGGGTGCCGTCGGCGTGGGGGACGCGGACGGCCTCGCCCTGGCCGCCGTCCGACTGCGCGCCGTCCGGGCCGACCGAGCCCCAGAAGCCGCCCTCGGGGCAGGAGGTGGTGAGGCCCTCGGCGCAGTAGGTGCAGGTGCCGTCGGACCAGACGAACGGGGCGACGGCCAGATCGCCGACGGCGAAGCCGTTCACCCCGGGGCCGAC
Organism: Streptomyces anulatus; assembly: GCF_014650675.1. Classification (GTDB taxonomy): domain Bacteria; phylum Actinomycetota; class Actinomycetes; order Streptomycetales; family Streptomycetaceae; genus Streptomyces; species Streptomyces anulatus. The sequence continues at coordinate 43,092 of NZ_BMVK01000001.1, forward strand.
CTCCTCGACGACGCCGAGGAACTCGTGGCCGATGCGCTGACCGGACCGCCGGGCCGACTCGCCCCGGTAGGCCCACAGGTCGCTGCCGCAGATGCAGGCCCGCAGGACCCTGAGCACCACGTCGGTGGGCTGCTGGATCCCCGGGTCCGGCACCTCCTGCACCCGGATGTCGTGGGGGGCGTGGATAACGGTGGCGCGCATACGTTCGGGGTCCTTGCCGGTCTCAGATGCTGGTACCCCGTTCACGGTACGCCCCGGTTCGCCCGGTTCCCCCGGCCGGGGCCGCGGTGAGCACCCCGAGGGTCAGCAGGGCCTGGGCGGCGATGTAGGTGAGCATCACCCAGAAGTCGGGGGCGGGCGCCTGCGGCCATTCCGCGATGCCGGTGGCGATGAGGGCGTCGGAGAGCAGGAAGAGCGCCCCGCCGGCCGCCGCGTACGGGCCGAGCACGCCGGCCCGCCAGGCCATGGCGGTGAGCAGCAGGCTGTAGCCGGTCAGCGGGATACGCAGGTCCGCCGGGAGGTCCGGCCAGATCAGCACGAGGAAGACGACGAGGACGAGGACGTATCCGGCGCCCGTGGCCAGTGGCGCGCGGGCCCGGTCGCGGCCGAACAGCGTCAGGTAGCAGACATGGCCGACGGCGAAGGAGCCCATGCCGACGAGGAACGCCAGGTCGTTGTCGGCGAGCAGGAAGACGTCGCCGCCCCACCCGAACAGCAGGGCCGCGACGAGCAGCCGGGGTCCGCCGCGCAGTGCCGCGTACCCGGCGAGCAGCGGCATCAGCAGCGGCTTGGCGACCAAGTGGACGGTGTCGGCCCCGGCGAGGAGCCCGACCAGGTCCACCGCGGCGGCGAGGAGGAAGGCGAGGAGCACGGGGCGGGCGAAGCGCTCGGCGCGTCCGCCGTGCCCGGTGCCGCCGGGGCGGGACGCGGTGGCGGTCACGGGGTGCGCTCCGGGGCCGGGGCGGCGGAGGCCGCGGCAGGCGCGGAGGCGGCGGCGGGCGCGGAGGCGGTGGCGGGCGCGGAGGCGGTGGCCTGAGCGGGTACGGGGGCGGATGCCGAGGCCTCCGTCCCCGCTCCCACCCCCTCTCCCGCTCCAGCCGCTCCTGCCTTCGGCACCGGCTGCCAGCCCGGCCCGCGGAACACCCGTCCGGCCCGCTCGCTCCAGGTGTCGGCGGCCCTGACGTCCCGGGCGATGGCGGCGTACTCGTGGGTCGCGACGCGCAGCGGGTTGTGGGTGGAGATGTTCTTGGTGAGCCCGTAGACGGGCCGCTCGGTCTCGGCCGCGAAGGACCCGAACATCCGGTCCCAGACGATCAGGATCCCGCCGTAGTTGCGGTCCAGGTAGCCGCCCTGCGAGGCGTGGTGGACGCGGTGGTGGGAGGGCGTGTTGAGGACGTACTCGAAGGGGCGCGGGAGCTTGCCGACGCGCTCGGTGTGCACCCAGAACTGGTAGACGAGGTTGGCCGACTGGCAGAACGCGAGCGCCGCCGGGTGCACCCCGCAGGCGATCAGCGGCAGGTAGAAGGGCCAGACGGTCGCGGAGGTCCAGGGCTGGCGCAGTGCGGTGGTGAGGTTGAACTTCTCGCTGGAGTGGTGGACCACGTGGCAGGCCCACAGGATCCGGATCACATGGTGGCCCCGGTGGGACCAGTAGTAGAAGAAGTCCTGGGCCAGAAGCATCAGCAGGACGGTCCACCACAGCACGGGCACCCGCAGCGGCGTCAGTTCGTAGACCCCCATGTAGATCGCCAGGATGGGGATCTTCCACAGCAGGTCGAAGCCCAGGCTGCCGATGCCCATGGTGAGGCTGGTGGCGGCGTCCTTGGTCTCGTACCCGGCGGCGTCCTCGTCCGGGTGGAGGCGGTAACTGACCATCTCGATCACGGTGAGCAGCACGAAGGCCGGTATTGACCACAGCACGACATCGGGCAGGTTCGGCTCCATGCGAGCACCGTAGGGCCGCTGGTCGGCGAGGGCTAGACGTTGTTACCCACAAGTATGCGAGACCTGGCGTCAGCAGTCTTTGGCACCTTCTGCCAAGGGGCCGGCCGTAGGATCTACGGAACGCGTGCCGCCGAGGGGGAGGAACACACGTGTCCGGTACGGAAGTTGCCCTGTTACGGCTGGCCACGACGGTGATCGGCGCGGCGGCGAAGGCACTGCTGACCCCCGGGCCGGGCGCGCGCCTGGTCCCGGATCCGGTGCGCCCCCTCCCCCGCCCCGCGAAGCCGGACCGGCTGGCGAAGGTGCTCGCGGGCCGCATGGCCGATGCGTTCGCCGACCTGCCCGAGCACGAGCGGCTGGCCGCGCTCACCTCCGTACAGGACACGTTCGCGGCGGCGGACGAGCCGGACGCCGGACGGCTCTTCGCCCTGGAGCTGGACCCCGAGCGACTGCGCGCCGAGCTGTCGGCCCCCGCCGCCGGGCTGTCGGCGCGGGCCGTCGACCTGTACGAGGACCTGCTCGGCCGCTGCTGTGCGCACCTGGTGGAGCAGCTGACCGCACACCCGTCGTTCGCGGCGCGGGCGGCGGTGGAGCAGGTCCGCGCGACGGGGCGGACGCGGGAACTGGTGGAGGACGTACGCGACCGGGTCGGGCCGCGCCCGGACGCGGCGGATCTGGACTTCGAGCGGCGGTACGCGGAGTTCGTGGCGACGGCCAACGGCCGGGTGGAGCTGTTCGGGCTGACGCTGGGGCGGTCGGCCGGCGGGTGGCCGCTGGAGACGGCCTACATCAGTCTCTCGGTCAGCGGTTACGAGGTCGACGGCGGGCACGTTCCGGGGCAGCCGGTCCGGACCTCGATCGGGATCGAGCAGGCCCTCGGCGAGTGGGACCGGCTGCTGCTGCGCGGCCCGGCCGGTTCCGGCAAGAGCACGCTGGTGCAGTGGCTGGCGCTGAACGCCGCGCGGCAGACGTTCGGCGGCGAGCTGGCGGACTGGAACCGGTGCGTCCCCTTCGTCCTGCGCCTTCGCGCCTTCACGGCCCTCGACGTCCTGCCCGCCCCGGCGGACTTCCTGCGCGCGGCCGGTGTACCGCTGCACGGCTCGGCCCCGCCCGGCTGGGCGGACCGGCTGCTCCAACAGGGCCGGGCGCTGGTCCTCGTGGACGGGGTCGACGAGGTTCCGGACCGGCTCCGCAAGCGCACGGAACGCTGGCTGAGGGACCTGATCGCCGCCTATCCGCGGGCCAGGTACGTGGTGACGACCCGCCCGTCGGCGGTCCCGGAGACCTGGCTGTCCAGCTCCGGCTTCGAGCCGCACAGTTTGCTGGCGATGAGCCAGGAGGACGTCCGCGCCTTCATCGAACACTGGCACCGGGCGGCCCGCTCGGAGTGCCGCTCGGAGGAGGAACGCGCCGAGCTGGACCCGTACGAGAACGCCCTGCGCCGTGCGGTCGGGACGCGCAGGGACCTGGGACTGCTCGCGACGAACCCGCTGATGTGCGCCCTGCTCTGCGCGCTGAACCGGGACCGCCGGATGCAGCTGCCCCGGGCGCGCAAGGAGCTGTACGACGCGGCGCTGGACATGCTGCTGGTCCGGCGCGACACGGAGCGCGAGATCATCGGGGTGGAGGGCGTCGACCTGACCCGCGAGGAGCAGACGGCCCTGCTGCAACGACTCGCGTACTGGCTGATCCGCAACGGGCTGGTCGAGGCGCGGCAGGACGAGGCGGTGTCTCTGATCTCCGACTGGATGCGGGCCATGTCGCAGGTCCGGGGCGCCCCCGACCAGGTCTTCACACACCTGCTCAACCGGAGCGGTCTCCTGCGCGAACCGGCCCCGGGCGCGGTGGACTTCGTGCACCGGACGTTCCAGGACTACCTGGGCGCGAAGGCCGCCGTGGAAGCCCGTGACTTCGGCGTCCTGGTCCGCCACGCCCATGAGGACCAGTGGGACGACGTGGTGCAGATGGCGGTGGGTCACGCCCGGCCGGACGAGCGGGCGACGTTGCTCACGTCCTTGCTGGAGCGGGCGGACGCGGAGCCCGAGCACGGGCACCGGTTGGTCCTGCTGGCGGCGGGGAGTCTGGCCCATGCGCCGGAACTGGATCCGACGGTGCGGGAGGAGGTGGAGGCACGGACGGAGAGGCTGCTGCCGCCGGACAGCCAGGAGGACATCGACGAGCTGGCCAAGGTGGGCGATCTGGCACTGGAGCTGTTGTCGTCGATGCTGGACGGGCTGAACGATCGGGAAGCGGCTGCGGTCGTACGTACGGCCGGGGCGGTGGGCAGCGAAGCGGCGTACGAGCTGGTGAAGCAGTTCCGGGACGACGAGGACGAGTTGATCGGCGATGCCGTGTCCCAGGCCTGGGCAGGATTCGACGCGGAGCCGTACGCGCGGGAGATCATGGCTTTCCGTACCTGGGAAGGCAGCTATGCGCGAGCGGAGACCGAGGCGCAGCTCTCCGCACTGCACCACATCCCCGATCTGAGCGACGTACACGTGACGGGTGATCGCCATGATCTCTCCCAGGTGACCTCGCGGCAGGACGTGCAGCGGGTCTTCGTGTACCGCAACAGCCTGATCGAGGACGTGAGCGCACTCGCGGCCATGCCACGCCTGCGCGAGATCGGGTTGAGCGGCTGCCCACGGATCCGTTGCATCGAACCCCTGGCACGACCTGGGCTGGAGTGGCTGTCCCTTGCCGAACTCAACCCGTCACTCGATCCGTCCCCGCTCGCGAACATGCCGGATCTCCGGTTCTTGGCGCTCTGCCACCCCTTCGTCATGGAGAGCATCGGCGAACTCCCGGTCTGCGAACAGGTGACCGAACTCGAGCTGCCGCGGCAGACCCGCTACCTGAGCCTGGAGGGACTGGAGCGCTGGACGAGTCTGCGAGCGTTGAGCCTGTACGGCGTGACCCACCTCCGGCAGCTGAGCCGGATGCCGTCGCTGCACAACCTGGAGCGCATGCATCTGATGTACATGCCGAACATCGACCTGGAGTTGATGGCCCCACTCACCAGGCTGCACAAACTCTTCCTGGTAGCAGGCGACCAGCAGTTGGACCTCACCCCTCTCGGCGAACTCCCATCCCTCACTGCCCTCACCCTCCACGGGGACGAGGAGCCGTTCGATCTCGCTCCCCTCGCTGCCTCCGAAAACCTGACCATCCACCTGACCCACAACACCCACGTCACCGGCGCCGAACTCTTCCCGCCCGAGCGCATCGTCCGCCTCCGCTGACCGCGCGACCACGTCACCGGAGACGGCCGAATAGGGGACTGTCAGTCATGGCCCGTATTCTCTGTGACCATGCTCGACGACCGCCTGACAGCCGCACCATGGCCGACCGCCTACCCCCAGGGGTACGCGGTCGTCGACGTGGAGACCACCGGACTCGCCCGCGACGACCGGATAATCTCCGCCGCCGTCTACCGGCTGGACGCCCTGGGCAATGTCGAGGACCACTGGTACACGCTGGTCAACCCGGAGCGGGACCCCGGTCCCGTCTGGATCCACGGGCTGACGAGCGACGTGCTCGAAGGCGCGCCGCTCTTCCCCGACGTGGCCGCCGAGCTGTCGGAGCGGCTCAAGGACCGGGTGCTCGTCGCGCACAACGCGGCGTTCGACTGGTCGATGATCGCCCGGGAGTACGCACGGGCCTCGGTGATCGCCCCGGTCGAGCACCGGCTGTGCACGATCGCGCTGGCCAAGGAGCTGCGCCTGCCGCTGCCCAACCACAAGCTGGCCTCGCTCGCCGCGCATTTCGGAGTCGTGCAGCAGCAGGCCCACCACGCCCTGGACGACGCCCGGGTGCTCGCCGAGGCGTTCCGGCCGAGCCTGCACGCGGCGGCCCGGGGCGGGGTGCGGCTGCCCCTGCTGGAGTGCCGTCCGCTGACCGAGTGGTCCGACTCCCCCGTCACCCCGCGCGTCGGCTACCAGCCCTCCCGGCAGCAGAACAGCTGGCGGCCCTCGCGCAAGCGGCCGGCCTGCCCGTATCCCAACCCGGGGCGGTACGAGAAGGAGAAGCCGCTCCAGCAGGGGATGCGGGTGGCCTTCTCCGGGGACACCTCGATCGACCGGGAGCTGCTGGAGGACCGGGCGGTGGAGGCCGGCCTGCACGTGGCGACCAGTGTGTCGCGGCTGACCAGTCTGCTGGTGACCAACGATCCGGACGCGGCCACCTCCAAGACGCAGAAGGCCAAGACGTTCGGCACGCCGATCCTGGAGGAGAGCGCCTTCACCCATCTGCTGCGCGATGTGGCCCCCGCCGTACCGGCTCCGGGGGCGGCTCTGCCGCACCAGGCCCCCGCACCGTCATCGGAGTGAACCGGGCACGACTCGCCCGGCAGCCGCTCGCCCCGTGGCCGCCGGGCGTCCCACCCTGTGGCGCATGGCACGTTGCGAGGTTTGCGGAAACGACTACGGCATGTCCTTCGAGGTGCACGCGCAGGGCGCGGTGCACGTCTTCGACTGCTTCTCCTGCGCCATCCACCGCATGGCGCCGATCTGCGAGCACTGCCGGGTCCAGGTGATCGGGCAGGGCGTCGAGGTCGACGGGCACTGGTACTGCGGCGCCCACTGCGCCCGCGCCGAGGGGAAGGCAGGCATCGTGGACAAAGTGTGACGGAACATCCCATCGCCGGATCGCTCCGGCAGCACCCCTGAGTGCCGCACCCCATGACCCCGGTTGTACGGTCATGGGGTGTACCGCTTCCTGTTGACCCGGCAGTGGGTGATCCTCACCCTGCTCGGCCTCGCGCTGATCCCGACGATGATCGAGCTGGGTTTCTGGCAGTTCCACCGGCACGAACACCGGGTCGAGCAGAACGCGCTGATCTCGCGGAACCTCGACGCCCAGCCGGTCCCGGTCTCCGAACTCACCTCTCCCGGACACACCGTCCCGCGCTCGGACTACTGGCGGGCGGTCACCGCGACGGGGACGTTCGACACGGAGCACGAGGTGGTCGTCCGCCGCCGGACCTCGGACGACGACCGCATCGGCGTCCATGTCCTGACCCCGCTGGACCTCAAGGGCGGCGGCACCGTCCTGATCAACCGAGGCTGGGTCCCGGCCGCGCCGAACCAGACCGCCTTCCCCGACGTGCCGCCCGCGCCCCGGGGCGAAGTGACCGTCACCGGCCGCCTCAAGGCGGACGAGACGACCGGCAGCAGCGGCATCAAGGACCTGGCGGGACTGCCGGACCGGCAGGTGATGCTGATCAACAGCGACCAGCAGTCCCAGCTGCTGTCCCGGACGGTCCTCGGCGGGTACATCGAGCAGACCGCCCCCCGGCCGACGGGGGATCTGCCCGAGCAGATCGCCTCCCCCGACGACAGCTCGATCGGCCCGCACATGGCCTACGCCGTCCAGTGGTGGCTGTTCGTCGCCGCCGTCCCGGTCGGCTGGATCATTCTCGTACGCCGTGAGAAGCGCGACCGTGAGCAGGCCGCGGCCGAGAACGCGACGGCCGACGCCCCGGAGCAGCCCGAACCGGCGAGCGCCTGAGACTCCCGGCACACGCTCGGACCGTTGACCGGTCGGCTGGTTGACATCGGCCCGGTTCGGGAAAACGCCTGGCGTGACCCCACGCATCGAGGACTACGCCCTGATCGGCGATCTCCAGACCGCCGCGCTCGTCGGCAGGAACGGTTCCGTCGACTGGCTCTGCCTGCCCCGCTTCGATTCCGGCGCCTGCTTCGCCGCCCTCCTCGGCACCGAGGAGAACGGCCACTGGCGCATCGCGCCCAAGGGTGCGGGCGCCTCGGACACCTGCACCCGGCGCGGATACGCGGGTGACTCCCTGGTCCTGGAGACGTACTGGGAGACGCGGACCGGCACGGTGAAGGTCATCGACTTCATGCCGCAGCGCGACAGGTCGCCGGACCTGATGCGGATCGTCGAGGGCGTCAGCGGCACCGTCGACATGAGTTCGGTGCTGCGGCTGCGCTTCGACTTCGGTTCGGTGGTGCCCTGGGTGCGGCGGTCGCACGGCCACCGGGTGGCGGTCGCCGGCCCCGACTCCGTATGGCTGCGCAGCGAGCCGCCGGTCAAGACGTGGGGCCAGCAGTTCAGCACCTGCTCCTCGTTCACCGTCACCGAGGGCGAGAGCGTGGCGTTCGTCCTGACCTGGCACCCCTCGCACTCGCCGCGCCCGAAGCTCATCGACCCGCACAAGGCGTTGAAGCACACCCTGCACGACTGGGCGAAGTGGACCGCGCGGTGCACCTACGAAGGCCCCTACCGCGACGCCGTGCTGCGCTCCCTGATCACCCTGAAGGCGCTGACGTACGGCCCGACGGGCGGCATCGTGGCGGCCCCGACCACCTCCCTGCCGGAGGAGATCGGCGGCGTACGGAACTGGGACTACCGCTTCTGCTGGTTGCGGGACGCCACCCTGACGCTCGGGGCGATGGTCTCGGCCGGCTATCTGGAGGAGGCGGAGGCCTGGCGGGACTGGCTGCTGCGGGCCGTCGCCGGGGACCCGGCCGACCTCCAGATCATGTACGGGCTGGCGGGCGAGCGGCGGCTGCCCGAGTCGGAGCTGCCCTGGCTCGCCGGGTACGAGCACTCCCGGCCGGTGCGCACCGGCAACGCGGCCGTCCGGCAGCGTCAGCTCGATGTGTACGGCGAGGTCATCGACGCGCTCCGGCTCGCCCGCGTCGCCGGTCTCGGCGACAAGCCGCACGCCTGGAATCTCCAGCTCAGCCTGCTCGGCTTCCTGGAGTCGACCTGGCGCGAGCCGGACGAGGGGCTGTGGGAGATCCGCGGCGCCCGGCGGCACTTCGTGCACTCCAAGGTGATGGCCTGGGTCGCCGCCGACCGGGCGGTCCGCTCCCTGGAGGAGAATTCCGAGCTGCCCGGCGACCCGGAGCGCTGGCGGGCGATGCGGGACGCCGTGCACGCCGAGGTCTGCGAGAAGGGGTACGACCCCGAGCGGAACACCTTCACCCAGTCGTACGGGTCACGGGAGCTGGACGCCTCGACGCTGCTCATCGTGCGGACCGGGTTCCTGCCGCCGGACGACCCCCGGGTGATCGGCACGGTGGACGCGGTCCGCGAGGAGCTGGGCAGCGACGGTCTGGTCCGTCGCTACAGCACCCAGGGCGCCTCGGTGGACGGACTGCCGGGCGACGAGGGCGCGTTCCTCGCCTGCTCGTTCTGGCTGGTCGACGCGTTGCAGCGGATCGGCAGGCCGGACGAGGCGCGGGAGCTGTTCGAGCATCTGCTGGAGTTGCGCAACGACGTGGGTCTGCTGGCCGAGGAGTACGGCGTGGCGGCCGGGCGGCAGCTGGGCAACTTCCCGCAGGCCTTCAGTCATATCGGTCTGGTGAACTCCGCTGTCGACCTGGCCGGGGAGGACCCGGCAGGATAGGGCCATGGATCTTGGACTGAAGGACCGCGTCTACATCGTCACCGGAGCGACCCGGGGCCTCGGCAACGCCACGGCCCGCTCCTTGGCCGCCGACGGCGCGAAACTGATCATCACGGGCCGGGACGAGAAGTCCGTCGTGGAGGCCGCCGCCGAGCTGGGCCCGGACGCGGTCGGGCTCGCCGCCGACAACGCCGACCCGAGCGCCGCGCAGCGCCTGGTCGACACCGCGCGGGACCGCTTCGGGCGGCTCGACGGCATCCTCATCAGCGTCGGCGGACCTGCCCCCGGCTTCCTCGCGGACAACACGGACGACCAGTGGCAGACGGCGTTCGAGACGGTGTTCCTGGGAGCGGTACGGCTCGCCCGGACGGCGGCGGCGGCGCTCGGCGAGGGCGGCGTGATCGGCCTGGTGCTCTCCGGATCGGTCCATGAGCCGATCGCGGGGCTGACCATCTCCAACGGGCTGCGCCCCGGTCTCGCCGGTTTCGCCAAGTCGCTGGCCGATGAGCTGGGCCCGCGCGGCATCCGGGTGGTGGGCGTGCTGCCGGCCCGGATCGACACCGACCGGGTCCGCGAACTGGACGCCCTGTCCGGCGACGCGGAAGCCGCCCGTACCGCGAACGAGGCGCGGATCCCGCTGCGGCGCTACGGGACGCCCGAGGAGTTCGGGAAGACCGCGGCCTTCCTGCTCTCCCCCGCGGCCTCGTACCTGACGGGAATCATGGTCCCGGTCGACGGCGGAGCACGGCACGGCTTCTGACCGGACCGACGCTCCTCCGGTGCCGAAGGGGCCGTCAGGAAACCCGCTCCGCGCGGTGCTTGACGGCCTTGAGGCGTACCTCGGCGGGAAGTCCGTCCAGGCCCGCGGAGTTCCTGGCGTGTGCCAGCGCCCCGTCGACGACCGCGTTCAGCGTCCCCAGGGGCGCGGCGTGCGGTTCCATCAGCAGCCGGACCCGGGCCCGGGGCTCGGTGGGGCGGCCGGTCAGCATCGCCTGGGCGCGGGCCACTCCGTCGAGTCCGCCCGCCTCCTCGGCGAGGACGCTCTCCAGGGCGCGGCCCCGCAGCTGTGCCCCTTCGCCGTCGCCGCTGTCGACCAGTACGTCGGCGAGCCGGCCGCGGCGGAGCTGGGCCAGGAACCACCACAGGGCGAGGACCACGAGGACGGCCAGGACGGCGATCACCGTCGGCCACCACCAGCCGTCGTCGCGCCAGCGCTGCCGGTCGGCCACGCTGAGCAGCACGTCGGTCTTGCCGTCCCAGGGCCACCAGGACGGCACGGACACGCCGAGGCCGGCGGCGAGCACGGCTCCGCCGACGACGACCAGCACCAGCCCGGCCAGGGCCAGCAGGACCCGGTTGACGGTGGAGCGCATGCGGCTCATCCCTTCTTCGCCGGTCGGTGCACCTCGACGGAGAGGACCGGCGGCTTCGCCAGGCCCAGCTCCCGTACGGCGTTCTCCAGCACGGTGTCCAGGTCGGTCCGCACGTCGTCGAGTTCCCGGAAGTGGGAGAGCGCGCGCACCTTCGCCTTCCGCCGTCCCATCCTGACCCGCACGGACTGCACGCCGGACACCTCCACGGCCCGGTCCCGCAGGACCAGTGCGGCGGCGGTGCGGTCGAGTCCGGCCCGGACGTCGGCGCGGTCGCGGCGCATCGGCAGCAGGTCGCGCAGTCCGGGGGTGAGGGCGAGCAGGATCAGCCAGAGGCCGATCAACGCCGCGACGCCCGCCCCGATGAGCACCACGACGTCGTCCAGGTGCCGTTCGGCCAGTCCGTCGGCGAGGGAGCGACGCCACTGCATGGCCGGGTGGTCGGCCCGTACGGCGGCGATGTCGTAGAGCAGCAGCCCGGCCCCGCCCAGGAGCACGAGGGCCAGCAGGGCGGCCGGGACCCGGCGCGCGGACCAGAAGCGGCCGGCGCCGCTGTCGCCCTGTTCCAGGGTGGGGACCGGTTCGCGGGCGTCGGCCGAAGCGTCCGGGAGCGGTGTGTGCGCGTCGCCGTCGCCCTGTTCCACGGTGGGCATCCGCCGGGTGGAGCCGGTCGGTTCACCGGGTTCGGTCATCGGATCCTCCCCTGTGCGGCTCCGGCGGGGTGCAGCCGTTCGACCTGCACGGCCACCTCGGGCACCTCCATGCCGGCCAGTGCCTTGACCCGCTGGGCGACCCGGCGGCGTACGGCGCCGCACTGGCGGCCGATGTCGCTGGGGTAGCCGAGCTCCAGGCTGACGCGGACCCGGGCCGCGTCGCGGTGCACGGTGACCGTGGCACGGGGCGACGGCCCGTCCGCGGGCGGTTCGTCGATCGCCTCCTTCGCCGCCTGGGCGGCGATCTTGGCGACGACGCGGTCGGCGATCCGGGTCTCGCCCCGTTCGGCGGCGGCGACCCGGCCGGTCACCGCCGTCACCGTCGCCGGTCGCCGCGCTCGCGACTCCGGAAGAAGTCGCCGGGTTCCAGGTCACCGTCCAGGAAGCGGCCGGCGATGAAGCCGACCGCGCCCAGCGCGGCCACCAGGACGAAGGCTCCGAACCCGCCGAAGTATCCGGCGAACCCGAGTGCCATGCCGGCCAACAGGCCGGCGACAGCCATGCTCATCGTGTTTCTCTCCTCAACTGGCGTGCGACGGAGATGCGGAAGGGCTACTGGACCCGCTGTTCGGACTCGTCCTCGTCGTCCTCCTCGTCGGGCAGCTTGACGTCGCTGACCGCGATGTTGACCTCGACGACTTCGAGACCGGTCATGCGCTCCACCGCGGCGACGACGTTCTCGCGCACGTCGCGGGCCACGTCGGAGATGGACACGCCGTAGTCGACGACGATCTCCAGGTCGAGGGCCGCCTGGGACTCGCCGACCTCCGCCTTCACGCCGCGGGTGACGGACTTGCCGCCGCCGGGGACCCGGTCGCGGACGGCGCCGAACGTCCTCGACAGGCCGCTGCCCATCGCGTGGACGCCGGCCACGTCGCGGGCCGCCATTCCGGCGATCTTCTCGACGACGCCGTCGGCAATGGTGGTACGGCCCCGGGTGCCGGGGTCGCCGCCGCCACGCTTGCCGAGCGACTTGCCGCCCGAGCCGCTGTCGGGATTGTTGCGCTGGGAACTCTCAGTCATCGCCGATCTTCCCTTCGGGACAGGAGGGGACTTCCTTGCCCACGTTAAGTGCGCTTTCCCCATCCCGCGCCGTGGATGCGGCAGGCTGGGGCGATGACAACAGCGCGGGACCCGCAGAGGGTCGACGGATGGACCGCCGCGGTACGGCAACGGCTGGGCCTGGGCAGGCTGCTGCCGCTGGGCGGCCCGGCGGACGGCGCGTGGATCGCGGAGACGGCTGCCGCCGCGGTGCTGCGCGGGGCGACGGCCCGCCCCGGGACGGTGCTGGGGAAGCTGCGGATCGGCCCGACGGAGGAAGCGGTGGAGGCAGCGGTGGCCGGCGGCCACGACGCATCGCGGGACCCGGCGGAGCCGGTGCCGCCCCCGGCTCCGCCGAACGCGCTGCCGCCGGTAGCGCTGCGGATCGAGGCGGAGTTCTCCACCACCCCGGACCGGCCGCTGCCCGACGCCGCGGCGGCCCTGCGCGCGGCGCTCCTCGCGGCCGCCACCGCCCGGCTGGGTCTGGAGATCGCCGAGGTGGATCTGACGGTGACGGCATTGCTGGAGGTCGGTGCGGCCGATCAGGTGACGACGGCGGAGACGGCGCCGTCGGCCCGGGGCGCGGAGCCGGAGGGCGCGGTGGCGACGGCGGCCGCCGGGGTGCCGGGAGTGGTCTCGCTGACCCGCGTCATGGGCGGCCCGGTGCACACCGCCCCGGACCATGTGCGGGTCGAGGTGGCGGTGGCCGGGGACCACCGGGCGCTGGATGTCGCCCGGTCGGTGCGCACGGCGGTGGCGGCGGCCATGGAGGACCGCCTGCCGGTGTCGGTGCTGGTCACGGACGTGGTCAGTCGGTGATGCCCGCCAGGTCGCGGAGTCGGCGGCCCTGGGCGGCCCGCTCGGCGATGCGCTGCTCCTCGTAGTCGCGCGAGAGCGCGCCGCCGAGGAGTGCCTTCGTCTCGACGACGGCGTCGCGGGGCGCCGCCACCAGGGCCCCGGCCAGGTCGCGGGCCGCCGCGTCGAGCTGGTCGGCGGGGACCACGAGGTTGGCGAGGCCGGTGCGCTCGGCCTCCTCGGCGTGGACGAAGCGGCCGGTGGCGCAGATTTCGAGCGCGCGGGCGTACCCCACGAGGTGCACCAGGGGGTGGGTGCCCGTGAGGTCGGGAACGAGGCCGAGGCTGGTCTCGCGCATGGCGAACTGCACGTCCTCGGCGACGATCCGCAGATCGCAGGCGAGGGCGAGCTGGAAGCCGGCGCCGATGGCGTGGCCCTGTACCGCCGCGATCGACACGAGGTCGTTGCGGCGCCACCAGGTGAACGCCTCCTGGTACTCGGCGATGGTCGCGTCGAGCTCGGCCTCCGGGCCACGCGCCATGTCGAGGAACGACGGCTCGCCGTCGAAGCCCTCGGGAGTGAAGGCCTGCCGGTCGAGGCCCGCGGAGAAGGACATGCCCTCGCCACGGAGCACCACGACCCGGACCGTGCCGGGCAACGCCCTTCCGGCCTCGGTCAACGCCCGCCACAGAGCGGGAGACTGAGCGTTGCGCTTGGCCGGATTGGTGAGCGTCACCGTGGCGACGGCGTCGTCGACGGTGAGCCGTACGCCGTCCTTGTCGAGCACAGTGTCGAGCGAGGTCATGGGGCGCCTCCGGATGGGGTGCAGTCAGCACTCGGTATTAAGTGACTGAACAGTAACCACCCGGACGACCTTGCGGTCAGCCGGGTGGCCACCCCGAATTCCGTTGGGCCCGATGACGCCGAAACGCCGGCACGCCGAAAAGGTCGGAGGCCTCAGGCCGAAGCGGCCTTCTTGCCCCGTGTCGCGCCGCCGCGTCCTCGCAGCGTCACTCCGGACTCACTGAGCATCCGGTGGACGAATCCGTAGGAGCGGCCGGTTTCCTCGGCCAGCGCCCGGATGCTCGCACCGGAGTCGTACTTCTTCTTCAGGTCTGCCGCGAGCTTGTCACGCGCGGCGCCGGTTACCCGGCTGCCCTTCTTCAGAGTCTCGGCCACCCGTGCCTCCTCATGGGAAGTGCGCTCTGGACTCTCATGATCACCCCTCCCGCGCTTCCTGGCCACCCATTCGGCAAGGTCGGTGCGAGCGGTTTCCCTGACGAGAAGCACGTCGACACGAGCGGAATCCCCGATTCCAAAGGGCGCACGAGGGCGCACGGCCCCGACCGGCAGAAGAACAGGCAGGTCAGGGCCGTACGGGGAAAGGCGGCCGGAAAAGGGGCGCACGGCGGGTGAGCGCCGGGCGCACCACCGGAGTACGAGACGTCCTCACGCAGATGATGGATCACGCGTAGGCCGAATGATCTATCCCCGGTGGATCAGGCGAGGGCGACGAGGTCGCGGTAGTCCGCTCCCCAGAGGTCCTCCACGCCGTCCGGAAGCAGGATGATCCGCTCCGGCTGGAGCGCCTCGACGGCGCCTTCGTCGTGGGTGACGAGGACGACCGCGCCCTTGTAGGTGCGCAGCGCGCCGAGGATCTCCTCGCGGCTGGCGGGGTCGAGGTTGTTCGTCGGCTCGTCGAGCAGGAGCACGTTGGCGGAGGAGACGACCAGGGTCGCGAGGGCTAGCCGGGTCTTCTCGCCGCCGGAGAGCACGCCCGCGGGCTTGTCGACGTCGTCGCCGGAGAAGAGGAAGGAGCCGAGCGTCTTGCGGACCGCCACGAGGTCGAGGTCGGGCGCGGCGGAACGCATGTTCTCCAGGACCGTGCGCTCCGGGTCGAGGGTCTCGTGCTCCTGGGCGTAGTACCCGAGCTTGAGGCCGTGCCCCTCGATGATCTCGCCGGTGTCGGGCTTCTCAGCGCCGCCGAGGAGGCGCAGCAGCGTGGTCTTGCCGGCGCCGTTGAGGCCGAGGATGACGACGCGGGAGCCCTTGTCGATGGCGAGGTCGACGTCGGTGAAGATCTCCAGCGAGCCGTACGACTTCGAGAGGCCCTCCGCCATGAGCGGGGTCTTCCCGCAGGGCGAGGGGTCGGGGAAGCGCAGCTTGGCGACCTTGTCGGAGACCCGCACGGCCTCCAGGCCGGAGAGCAGCCGGTCGGCGCGCTTGGCCATGTTCTGAGCGGCGACGGTCTTGGTGGCCTTGGCGCGCATCTTGTCGGCCTGCGCGTTGAGGGTCGCGGCCTTCTTCTCGGCGTTCTGGCGCTCGCGCTTGCGGCGCTTCTCGTCGGCCTCGCGCTGCTGCTGGTAGAGCTTCCAGCCCATGTTGTAGACGTCGATCTGGGAGCGGTTGGCGTCGAGGTAGAACACCTTGTTGACGACCGTCTCGACCAGGTCGACGTCGTGGGAGATCACGATGAAGCCGCCGCGGTAGGACTTGAGGTAGTCGCGCAGCCAGACGATGGAGTCGGCGTCGAGGTGGTTGGTCGGCTCGTCCAGGAGCAGCGTGTCGGCGTCCGAGAAGAGGATCCGGGCCAGCTCGACGCGGCGGCGCTGACCGCCGGAGAGCGTGTGCAGCGGCTGGCCGAGCACCCGGTCGGGCAGGCTGAGCGCGGCGGCGATGGTGGCGGCCTCGGCCTCGGCGGCGTATCCGCCCTTGGTGAGGAACTCCGTCTCCAGGCGCTCGTACTTCTTCATGGCCTTCTCGCGGGTGGCACCCTGCCCGTTCGCCATCCGGTCCTCGTTCTCGCGCATCTTGCGCAGGATCGTGTCGAGACCGCGGGCGGAGAGGATGCGGTCACGGGCGAGGATGTCGAGGTCGCCGGTGCGCGGGTCCTGCGGGAGGTAGCCCACCTCGCCGGACTTGGTGATGGTGCCCCCGGCGGGGGTGCCCTCGCCCGCGAGGCACTTGGTGAGGGTGGTCTTGCCCGCTCCGTTGCGGCCGACGAGGCCGATGCGGTCGCCCTTGGCGATGCGGAAGGAAGCGGATTCGATGAGGATGCGGGCGCCGGCGCGCAGCTCGATGCCGGAAGCGGTGATCACGGAAAAACTCCAGGGCAGTATGGACGGCGGAGGGACGAGGGCGGAGGTCTCTCGACGCCGCTAATGCACAAGGAGGAAGGCCATACAGCCCATTCTACTGGCGGTACGCAACTTCTTTTCCGCGTGCCCGTCGGGACGAACCGTCCGATACTCGGCGCAGGGCGGCACCCCCGTCGCCCACCCGAGCCCGAGGGTGGTGCGACCGTGCAGTTCGACGACGACGCCGATCTGGACACCTCCGAGGTCCAGGATGTCCGCGGCAGCCGGATCCCGGGCGGGAAGGCCACCGTGGGCGGCGGCATCGCCGGGGTGATCGCCCTGATCCTGGGCCTGCTCTTCGGCGTCGGGCCCGATCAGCTCGGGCTCTCCTCCGGTGACGCGGACCCCGCGGCGACCTCGTCGTCGGCGGGGCAGGTGCGGGAGAACTGCCTGAAGGGGCAGGACGCGAACAGCCGGGAGGACTGCCGGACGGTGGCGGTGGTCAACAGCGTGCAGGACTTCTGGCGTCAGGAGTTCGCGCGGCGCGACGCGGACTACTCGGCCGCCCCGACGGTCCTGTTCAGCGGGCAGGTCGGCACCGCGTGCGGGGCCGCCACCTCAGCGGTCGGGCCGTTCTACTGCCCCGGCGACCGGAAGGTCTATCTGGACCTCGGGTTCTTCGACGACCTGCGGACGAAGTTCGGCTCCAGCGGCGGGCCGTTCGCCCAGGCGTACGTCGTGGCCCATGAGTACGGCCACCATGTGCAGAACCAGATGGGCACGCTGAGCCGGTCGCAGGACGGGCGGCAGGGCGAGGACAGCAACGCGGTGAAGGTGGAGCTGCAGGCCGACTGCTACGCCGGGGTCTGGGCGCACCACGCCACGACGACGCCGGACGAGTCGACCGGCCGGCCGCTGATCACGGAGCTGACCCGGGCGGATGTCCGGGACGGCCTGGACGCGGCGGCGGCGGTCGGCGACGACCGGATCCAGGAGAGGTACCAGGGCCGGGTCACCCCGGAGTCGTGGACGCACGGTTCGGCCGCGCAGCGGCAGCAGTGGTTCTCCACCGGGTTCCGCACGGGCGACATGGCGCGGTGCGACACCTTCGCCTGATACGAACCGAACCAAGCCGATCCGGTCTGAACCGTACGCGCCTGACCTGCGGGAACGCTTCCCGGGAGGGCATTGTCAGAGCCCGGTGGAAGACTGAGACGCAGATCACATCAGGGTGGTCCGGACGGCAGAGGCGACACCGGGAGAGGCGAGTGCGATGACAGACGGGGCGAGCGGCGTTCCCACGATCTACCCGACGATCCTGTACGACGACGCGAAGGCCGCGATCAGGACGCTGACGCAGGGCCTCGGCTTCACCGAGGAGGCGGTCTACGAGGGGGAGAACGGCAGCGTGCTGCATGCCGAGCTGTCCTGCGGCAACGGCAGGGTGATGCTCGGTTCCAAGGGGCGCGAGGGACTGTTCGCGCAGGCGATGACGGGCGCGGGCCCGGCGGGGGTGTACGTGGTGGTCGAAGAGGTGGACGAGCACTACGCCCGCGCCAAGGAGTTCGGCGTGGAGATCCTCATGGAGCCGACCGACCAGGACTACGGTTCCCGGGACTACATGGCACGGGACGCCGAGGGCAATGTGTGGAGCTTCGGGACGTACGCCCCGGGGTCCGGCTGAGCGGACCCCGGCGGCCGGCGGCTCAGGCCCCTCCGGTGTGCACCTGGAAGGCGGCCCGGCGGACCGCCTTGGCCAGGGCCGGGTCCGGGTGGGCCGCGGCCAGGGCGACCAGGACCTGGACGGTGCGCGGGTGGCCGACGGCCCTGACCTCGTCGAGCAGGGCCGGGACGGTGCCCTGGACGGCGGAGTCGAGGTGGCGCACCAGCAGCCCGGTCTCGCCGTGGTCGGCCACCGCGGCGGCCGTGTCGACCCAGAGCCAGGTGGCTTCCTCGCGGCTGAGGACGTCCTGGGCGTCGTCCGGGTCGTTGCCCTCGTACTCGGCGAGCCAGAGCAGCGCGTAGGGCCGCAGCGAGGGTTCGGCGAGCACGGCGCGGACCTCGGGCTCGGCGGGGGCGCCGACGACCCTCAGCGCCTCGAAGGCCAGTCCGCGCAGCAGCGCGTCCTCGCCCCGGGCGACGGTCAGCAGTTCGGCGACGGCACTGCCCACGGTGCGGGCGGCGAGCCAGGCGCGGTACTCGGCGCGGGCCGGGCCGGGGGTGAGCCGGGCGCAGCCGAGGAGCATGTCGGCGGCGGACTGCTCGATGTTTCCGGCCGGGCTCTGGGCGGCGACGCAGATCTGTTCCAGCTTGACCCAGACCGCCCAGTTGCCGAGCGGGGTGAGGGTGGCGTGCCCTTTGCCGAGGGTCAGGGCCCCGACGGCGGCGAGGCCCTCCAGGGCCCAGTCGAGCAGCAGGGCGTTGAGGTCGGCGCTCCTGGCGGGTCCGGCGGCGGATTCGGCCGTCCCTGCCCGGGCGGCGGTCTCCGCCGGGGCGGGCGCGGTTCTGCCGGGCCCCAGGGGCACTTCGCAGCGCTCCTCCTGGAGTTCGGCGACGCGCTGGCCGAGAAGGTCCAGCAGTGCGGGGACGGTGACGGGGCCCGCGGAGAGCTGGAGGAGGGAGAGCACCTGGGGCACGGCCTCGACGGCTTCGGCGACCGCGCCCGCCTCGATGTCGGCCGGTGCGGCGTGGACGAGCGACCAGGCGTCGAAGAGCGCCACCCAGCCGCGCAGGACGGCGGAGTCGTCCCGGTCCCAGGCGCGCAGCCGCCAGCCGGGGCGGGCGGTGTCGCCGTGCAGTTCGATCAGTCCGGCCAGCCGGGCCCTGTCCCAGCCGGCGCGGACCTGCGCCGGGGAGAGTTCCAGGGCGGTGGCCGCCCGTTCGAGGGCATGGGCCGCGAGCGGGGCGGCGGTGCCCGGCCCCGGCGTGCCGGCCGCCCAGTGGGCGATGCGCACGGCGTCGGCGAGCACCGCCCTGGCCTGGCGCGCCAGTTCCGTACGGGGCGGGGTGCCCTCGGGGGGCCGGGGAGCCGGCCTGGTACGCCGGGTCGTCACGGCCTTGCGGGCGGTGGCGAGGGGTCGCGGGCGGACAAGTCGCAGCCTGGAGTCGCGCGGAGTACGGGACGTCACGGGAGCAGTCTTGCTCCTGACGGCCCGAAAGCCCAAACGGAAGGCGTTTCACCGGTACGGGAAAGGTTCCCCCGGTGCGTCGGCAAGCGGGAGAGTTCACCCCATCGGCTCACATCAGGGGCGTGAGGAAGCGTCGCAGGGTCTCCTCGTAACGGGCCGGTCCGGCGTTCCACATCGACGCATGCGGAGCCTGCGTCACGGCGTGGAGGCTGACCAGGTCCGGACGGCGGGCGGCGAGCTCGCGGGAGGCGCCCCAGGGGGCGATCGTGTCGTCCGGGCCGTGCAGGATCAGGGTCGGGGTGCGCAGGGAGGCCGGCACCGAGGTCTCCAGCACCGGGGCGCCGTTCATCCCGGTCCTGCCCTGGGCGGCGCGGACGGCGAGCGGCAGCAGGGCGGCCGGGACGCCGCGGGCCGCCGCCAGGGCGCGCAGGGTGACCGGCCAGTCCAGCACCGGGGAGTCGAGGACGAGGCCGCTGATCCGGTCGCGGAGCGGGGACTCGACCGCGGCGTACAGGGCCATGGTGGCGCCGGTCGACCAGCCGTGGACGATCACGTTGCGGGCCCCGCCGCGCAGCGCCCAGCGGAGGGCGGCGTCGAGGTCGCGCCACTCGGAGGCGCCGAAGTGGCCGAGTCCGTCCGCGGGGCGGGGGGCTCCGGGGTCGCCCCGGTAGGCGAGGTCGAGCACGGGGAAGCGCTGTTCGCGCAGGAATCCCATCAGGTTCATGGGGTGGGCCCGGGTGGTGCCGAGACCGTGCACGGTGATGACCCAGGTGTCGCGCGCGCCGGGGACGTACCAGGCGGGCAGGGCTCCCAGCTCGCCGGGGATCTCGACCTCCTGGTAATCCAGACCGAGGTCGCTGCCCGGGTCGCCGCTGTACAGCGCGGGGGTGAGCCGCACTTTCACGCCCGGTTCGAGGACTCCCCGGCCGACGTTCTCCAGCCTGCGGACGACGGTGTCGGCGGCCTGGGAGGCCCCTTCGACGACGGGCCCGACGACCGCGTGGACGCCGGGTCCGGACAGGCCGTAGGTGCCGGGCCTGAGCGCCGAGAAGGACCGGGTCAGGGTGACCTGCCCGGCCGCCGTGGCGTGCACGGTGAGTCTGCGGTCGGCGGGGAGGGGACGTCCGGGCGTCGCCTTGAGGGCGACGTCGCTGGCGTACCGGCCGGCCGCGACCGCTGTCGCGCCGACGCCGAGGATCGTGGTGACGGCCGTTGCCGTCGCGGTTACCGGGCGCACCGCTCCAGTGTCGTGGGGCCGGAGGCGCGCTGCCAGCGGACGGGGCCGTCCGGGGCGGTCGCGGGTCAGCCGGGCTGGCCGTATCCCTTGAGCGCCTCCGTCACCTCGTCCAGCTGGGCCGCGTCGAGCAGGGCCGGGGTGCGGCCGGGCACGGAGCTCGCGGTGAGCCAGAGCCGGCAGAGCCACTCCAGTTGGGCGGTGCGCTCGTAGGCCTGGTCGAGCGTGTCGCCGTAGGTGACGGTGCCGTGGTTGGCGAGCAGACAGCCGGTGCGGCCCTCCAGGGCCCCGAGCATGGCCTCGGCCAGTTCCGGGGTGCCGTAGCGGGCGTAGGCGGCGGTGCGGACGGGACCGCCGAGGATCGCGGCCGCGTAGTGGACCAGCGGCACCTCGGTGACGAGGGTGGAGACGGCGGTGGCGTGCACGGCGTGCGTGTGGACCACGGCGGCGGCGGCGGTGGAGCGGTAGACCGCCAGGTGGAGGGGGAGTTCGCTGGTCGGCCCGAGGTCGCCGAGTACCTGGCGGCCTTCCAGGTCGACGCCGACCACGTCCCGGGGGCCCAGCCGGTCGTAGGGCACCCCGCTGGGCGTGACCAGGACCAGGTCGCCGACGCGGGCCGACACATTGCCCGAGGTGCCGACGACCAGGCCGTCCGCCGCGCTGCGACGGGCGGTCGCGACGACGTCCAGCCAGATCCGGCCGACGGATTCCGGGTGTTGCTCGCTCATGGGGCGAGCGTAGGGGGCGGGACGCGCAACCGGAACGTCACGGGGGAGGTGACGGAGGTCTCTTCCGGGTGCCGAACAGCCGTTCAAAATGTTCGCCAACTAGTGGCAAAGGGCGGTCCACGCCCCACCCCACAGGCGCAGCGCAGCCCCTCCCGAACACAAGCGGAGGGAACCCACTCCGTTTGGGGTCACCGCAACGCCCTGCTCAGTTCATCTTCCGTTCATCCAGGTTGCCTACGGTCCACGTGCCACTGACGTCGAACGATTGCCTGGGTAAATGGAACACATCACGCTGCTGCTTGCGATTGTGGTCGTGACAGCTCTCGTGTTCGATTTCACGAACGGTTTCCACGACACCGCCAACGCGATGGCGACGACCATCTCGACCGGCGCCCTGAAGCCCAAGACAGCGGTGGCGATGTCCGCCGTTCTCAACCTGATCGGCGCGTTCCTGTCGGTGGAGGTCGCCAAGACGATCTCCGGCGGGATTGTCAACGAGGACGGCCTCAGAACCGAGGTCATCTTCGCGGCGCTCGTCGGCGCCATCCTGTGGAATCTCCTGACCTGGCTGGTCGGTCTGCCCTCCAGCTCCTCCCACGCCCTGTTCGGCGGTCTGATCGGCGCCGCGGTCATGTCGGCCGGCTGGTCCTCGATCAACGGCGGCACCGTCGTCACCAAGGTGCTGCTCCCGGCGATCGCCGCCCCGCTGGTCGCCGGCCTCGCCGCGATGCTGGCCACGCGACTGACGTACCGGATCAACCGGAACGTCACCGACGAGGGCCAGCTGAAGTCGACGGCCAAGGGCTACCGGGCCGGACAGATCGCCTCCGCCGGTCTCGTCTCGCTCGCCCACGGCACCAACGACGCCCAGAAGACGATGGGCATCATCACGCTGGCCCTGGTCACCGGCGGCGTCCTCGCCCCCGGCTCCAACCCGCCGCTGTGGGTCATCGTCTCCGCCGGTGTGGCCATCGCGCTCGGCACCTACCTCGGCGGCTGGCGCATCATCCGCACCATGGGCAAGGGCCTGACCGACCTCCAGCCGCCGCAGGGCTTCGCCGCCCAGACCAGTGCGGCGACCGTCATCCTGGCCTCCTCGCACCTCGGCTTCTCGCTCTCCACCACGCAGTCCTGCTCCGGGGCCGTGATGGGCGCGGGCCTCGGCCGCAAGGGCGGTGTGGTCCGCTGGTCCACCGCCACCCGGATGTTCATCGCCTGGGGCCTGACGCTCCCGGCCGCGGGCCTGGTCGGCGCGGGCGCCGAGTTCCTCACGAAGCAGGGCCCCTGGGGCATCGCCGTCACGGCGGTCATCCTGGTGGGCGGTTCGTTCGCGATCTGGGTGGCCTCGCGCCGCCAGCCGGTCGACCACACCAACGTCAACGACACGGGCGACGACGAGCCCCAGGGCGTCGTCACCACCGCCATGGCCGCGGTCCAGCCGCCGCCCGTCGGCGGCCCGGCCTCCGACCTCTCGACCACCATCCCGGCCCCGGCCTCGTCGCCCGACGACCCGGCCCGGCCGCCGGCCAAGGTGTAAGGAAAGATCCGCATGAAAATCGACTGGGCAGCTCTCGCCTCCGTGTTCGGTGTCAGCCTCGTGGTCACCGTCGCGCTGGTCGGCGTCTTCACCGTGGGCATCGTCGCCCTCTCCAAGCAGTCCGCCACGGCCGGGGGCAGCGCCTCCGGCGGGTCGGCAGCACTGGCGCGCACCGGCGCGTACGCCTGCTTCGCGCTGTGCGTCGCGGCGGTCTCGTACGGGATCTACCTGATCGTCGCCTGACCCCGTACCCCGCACTCCTTCGGGCCGGACACACCCTCGTGTGTCCGGCCCGATGTGCGTCTGCGCACAGTGGAGCCTCGCAGGTCAACAGCGAGTTGACGGTTGTTCGCGGGGCGTGGTGGACTGCCGGAGCCATTTACGGCGACAGCAGAGGAAGCCGGTGCGAATCCGGCGCGGTCCCGCCACTGTCACCGGGGAGCACTCCCCCACACCGGACGTCACGGCCCGCGGGACGCGGGCTGGAAGGCCGGGGGAACTGCGGATCCGGAAGCCAGGAGACTCTCGTCGCCGGTCACGTCGAACCAGGGCGCGGACCCTGAGTGAGGACATACGCCATGCCCGGCTGCCGTGCGCCGCTTCCTGCGCCCCTGCCCCCTCGTTCTCATTCCGGAACACCTCTCCCCGCGACGGGCTGAGCCGTGCGTGCCGACCGCGTCTTCGCGTACGGCGCCACGGCCGGGCTGATCGCCGACGCCCTGCTCGGCGATCCCCGGCGGGGCCACCCCGTCGCCGGATTCGGCCGCGCGGCCGCGCGGGCCGAATCCCTCCTGTGGCGTGACGACCGGGGCGCGGGCGCCCTGCACACCCTCGTGTGCGCCGGAGGCGCCGTGGGGGCCGCCGCGCTGGCCGCCCGCGCCGTCCGGGGACACCCCGCGCTCGCCGTCGCGCTGACCGCCGCCACCGCCTGGTCCGTCGTCGGAGGTACGTCGCTGGGCCGGGAGGCCCGCGCCATCGGCGGCGCCCTGGCCGCCGGGGACCTGGAGGTGGCACGGGAGCGGCTGCCGCATCTGTGCGGGCGCGATCCGCACTCCCTGGACGGTCCGGGCATCGCCCGCGCGGTCGTCGAGTCGGTCGCCGAGAACACCTCGGACGCCGTCGTCGGCGCACTGGTGTGGGGGGCGATCGGCGGGGTGCCGGGGCTCGTCGGCTTCCGGGCCGTGAACACGCTCGACGCGATGGTCGGCCACAAGTCGCCCCGCTACCGACGTTACGGCTGGGCCTCGGCCCGCCTGGACGACCTCGCCGGGTGGCCCGGCGCCCGTCTGACGGCCGCGCTGGCCGTGGCGGGCGGCGGGCGGCCCCGGGAGGCCGTACGCGCCTGGAGGGCGGACGCGGGGCGTCACCCGAGCCCGAACGCGGGGCCGGTGGAGGCCGCGTTCGCGGGGGCGCTCGGCGTACGGCTGGGCGGGACGCTGGCGTACGCGGGGCGCGTCGAGCACCGGCCGGTGCTGAACGGGGAGTCCGGGCGGGATGTGCGGAGCGCGGACATCGAACGTGCGGTACGGCTGTCGCGCCGGGTGAGCACGCTGGCCCTGGGTGTGTGCGTGGCGGGCCGGATGATCGCGGGGCGGATGGCCGCGGGCCGGACGGTCGCGGGGCGGAAGCGGGGACGGCCATGAACGGTCCGGCACGGAACGCGGTACGGGAACGGGAGCGGGCATGAGCGGCGGACTGCTGGTCGCGGGGACCACATCGGACGCGGGCAAGAGCGTCGTCACGGCGGGCATCTGCCGCTGGCTGGTGCGCCGGGGCGTGAAGGTCGCGCCCTTCAAGGCCCAGAACATGTCCCTGAACTCCTTCGTGACCCGGGAGGGCGCGGAGATCGGGCGGGCCCAGGCGATGCAGGCGCAGGCCGCCCGGGTGGAGCCGACGGCCCTGATGAACCCGGTGCTGCTGAAGCCCGGCAGTGACCGGTCCAGCCAGGTGGTCCTGATGGGGAAGCCGGTCGGCGAGATGAGCGCCCGGGGGTACCACGGAGGCCGGCAGGAGGCGCTGCTCGGCACGGTCACGGAGTGCCTGGAGGAGCTGCGGTCGACGTACGACGCGGTGATCTGCGAGGGGGCGGGTTCCCCCGCCGAGATCAACCTCCGGCGCACCGACATCGTGAACATGGGGATCGCGCGGGCCGCCCGCTTCCCCGTGCTGGTCGTCGGGGACATCGATCGGGGCGGGGTCTTCGCGTCGTTCTTCGGGACGACGGCGCTGCTGAGCGCGGAGGACCAGGCCCTGGTCGCGGGCTATCTGGTGAACAAGTTCCGGGGCGACGTCTCGTTGCTGGAGCCGGGGCTCGACATGCTGTACGGGCTGACCGGGCGGCGGACGTACGGGGTGCTGCCGTACGCCCATGGGCTCGGCATCGACGAGGAGGACGGCCTGCGGGTGTCCCTGCGCGGTGCGGTGCGGGAGTCGGTCGTGGCGCCGCCCCATGGGGAGGACGTGCTGCGGGTCGCGGTCTGCGCGGTGCCGCTGATGTCCAACTTCACGGACGTGGACGCGCTGGCCGCCGAACCGGGCGTCGTCGTGCGGTTCGTGGACCGGGCGGAGGAGCTGGCCGACGCGGACCTGGTGATCGTGCCGGGGACGCGCGGCACGGTGAAGGCGCTGGCCTGGCTGCGTGAGCGCGGGCTCGCGGACGCACTGGTACGACGGGCGGCGGAGGGCCGGCCGGTGCTGGGGATCTGCGGCGGGTTCCAGGTGCTCGGTGAGCGGATCGAGGACGAGGTGGAGTCGCGGGCGGGGGTCGTGGACGGGCTGGGGCTGCTGCCGGTGCGGGTGCGCTTCGACCGGGACAAGACGCTGGCGCGGCCGGTCGGTTCGGCACTGGGCGAGCCGGTGGAGGGGTACGAGATCCACCACGGGGTGGCCGATGTGCGGGGCGGGGAGCCGTTCCTGGACGGGTGCCGGGTGGGGGCGGTGTGGGGGACGCACTGGCACGGGTCGCTGGAGAGCGACGCGTTTCGGCGACGGTTCCTGGTGGAGGTGGCCCGGGCCGCCGGGCGGCGGTTCGTGCCGGCGCCGGACACGAGTTTCGGGGTGTTGCGGGAGGAGCAGCTGGATCGGCTGGGGGATCTGGTGGAGGAGCACGCGGACACGGATGCGTTGTGGCGGTTGATCGAGGGGGGTGCGCCTGTGGGGTTGCCGTTCGTGCCGCCGGGGGCGCCGCCGTTGGGCGCGGGTGCGGGTGCGGGTGCGGGTGCTCCGGAGAGCCGGGGCGCTGCCCCGGACCCCGCTCCTCAATCGCCGGAGGAGCTTGGATTTGCCGGGTCCGCCGGGCCCACCGGGTCAAGGGGCCAGGGGCTTGATTGTGCCGGGCCAACGCCCCAGGAGCTTGATGTTGCCGGGTCCGCTGAGGCAACGCCCCAAGGGCTCGGGGAAGCAGCTGTTGTTCATGTCGACCAGGAGGCCAAGTGAGTACGCCGTATCCCTTCACCGCGATCGTCGGTCAGGACGACCTTCGGCTCGGGCTGTTGCTGAACGCGGTCAGTCCGGCTGTCGGCGGGGTGCTCGTGCGGGGCGAGAAGGGGACCGCCAAGTCCACCGCCGTGCGGGCGCTCGCCGCGCTCGTGCCGGAGGTCTCCGTCGTTCCGGGGTGCCGGTTCTCCTGTGATCCCGTCTCCCCCGATCCGGCGTGTCCCGACGGGCCGCACGCGGAGGCCGCCGGTGTGTCGCGGGCCGCGCGGACCGTGGAGCTGCCCGTCGGCGCGTCCGAGGACCGGCTCGTGGGAGCGCTGGACATCGAGCGGGCGCTGTCGGAGGGCGTGAAGGCGTTCGAGCCGGGGCTGCTGGCCGACGCGCACCGCGGGATCCTGTACGTCGACGAGGTCAACCTGCTCCACGACCACCTGGTGGACCTGCTGCTGGACGCGGCGGCCATGGGCGCCTCGTACGTCGAGCGCGAGGGCGTCTCCGTACGGCACGCGGCACGGTTCCTGCTGGTCGGGACGATGAACCCGGAAGAGGGCGAGCTGCGGCCGCAGTTGCTGGACCGGTTCGGGCTGACCGTCGAGGTGGCCGCGTCCCGGGACACCGACGAGCGGGTCGAGGTCGTGCGGCGACGGCTCGCGTACGACGACGACCCCGAGGGGTTCGCCGCGCGCTGGGCCGGGGAGGAGAGCGCCCTGCGGGAGCGCATCGCCGCCGCGCGCGCCCTGCTGCCCCGCGTCGTGCTCGGTGACGGCGTGTTGCGGCAGATCGCCGCGACCTGCGCCGCGTTCGAGGTCGACGGGATGCGGGCCGACATCGTGATGGCCCGTACCGCGACCGCGCTCGCCGCCTGGGCGGGCCGCGAGGAGGTCACCGCCGACGATGTGCGGCAGGCCGCTCTCCTCGCGCTCCCCCACCGGCGTCGCCGCAACCCGTTCGACGCGCCCGGCCTGGACGAGGACAAGCTCGACCAGACCCTGGACGAGGCCGGTCCGCAGGAGAACAACGACGGTGACGACCGGCCCGATCCCGATCCCGACGGGGGTGGGGACGATGACGGCGGTGGCGGCGGTGGTGGCGGTGTGCCGCCGCAGGCCGACGGGGACCATACGCCGCCCCGGGGCGAGAGTGGCGACACGCCGTCACAGGCCCCCGAGGGCAGCCCCGACGCGCCCGGCCGGTCCACCGGGGCCGAGCAGCAGCCGGTGGCGTCCGCCGAGCCGTTCCGGACGAAGATGCTCAGCGTGCCGGGGCTCGGCGAGGGCGCTGCGGGGCGGCGCTCCCGGGCCCGTACCGAGCACGGGCGCACCACCGGCGCCCGCCGCCCGCAGGGGGCGCTGACCAAGCTGCACCTGGCCGCGACCGTGCAGGCCGCCGCCCCGCACCAGCGGGCGCGCGGGCGTTCCGGGCGGGGGCTCGTGGTGCGCCGGGACGATCTGCGGCAGGCGACCCGGGAGGGGCGGGAGGGCAACCTCGTGCTGTTCGTCGTGGACGCGTCGGGCTCGATGGCGGCGCGGCAGCGGATGAGCGCGGTCAAGGGGGCCGTGCTGTCGCTGCTGCTGGACGCCTACCAGCGGCGGGACAAGGTCGGCCTGGTCACCTTCCGGGGCAAGGAGGCGGAGGTGGCGCTGCCGCCGACCTCGTCCGTGGACGCGGCCGCCTCCCGGCTGGAGTCGCTGCCAACCGGGGGCCGCACCCCGCTGGCCGCCGGTCTGCTCAAGGCGCACGACGTGCTGCGGGTGGAGCGGCTGCGCGATCCGTCGCGGCGGCCCCTGCTCGTCGTGGTGACGGACGGCCGGGCGACCGGCGGGCCGGAGCCGGTGGCGCTCGCGGGCCGGGCCGGCCGGCTGCACCGCTCGGAGGGGACGGCATCCGTCGTCGTGGACTGCGAGTCGGGGTACGTACGCCTCGGTCTCGCCGGGGAACTCGCCCGGGAACTGGGAGGCACCGCCGTCACGCTCGACGAGCTGCGGGCCGACTCGATCGCCGGGCTCGTCAAGGACGTCACCGCAGCCGGGAGGGCCGCTTAATGCCGCAGGGACAGCCGACATCGGTGCCGGACGACGGGCTCACCACCCGTCAGCGGCGCAACCGTCCGCTCCTCTTCGTCCACACGGGTATCGGCAAGGGCAAGTCGACCGCCGCCTTCGGGCTCGCGCTGCGGGCCTGGAACCAGGGCTGGCCGATCGGGGTGTTCCAGTTCGTGAAGTCCGCGAAGTGGAAGGTCGGCGAGGAGAACGCGCTGAAGGTCCTCGGAGCGAGCGGCGAGGGCGGCACCGTCGACTGGCACAAGATGGGCGAGGGCTGGTCCTGGGTCCAGCGCGACGGTCAGCTGGACAACGAGGAGAAGGCCCGCGAGGGCTGGGAGCAGGTCAAGCGCGACCTGGCGGCCGAGACGTACAAGCTGTACGTGCTCGACGAGTTCGCGTACCCGATGCACTGGGGCTGGATCGACACCGACGAGGTCGTCGAGGTGATGCGGAACCGGCCCGGCACCCAGCATGTGGTGATCACCGGCCGCAACGCACCGGACGCGCTGATCGAGGCCGCCGACCTGGTGACCGACATGTCGAAGGTCAAGCACCCGATGGACGCGGGGCAGAAGGGCCAGAGGGGCATCGAGTGGTGAGTACGCCCCGTCTGGTCATCGCCGCTCCGGCCTCCAACAGCGGCAAGACCACCGTCGCCACCGGCCTGATGGCCGCCTTCGCCGCGCGCGGGCTCGCCGTCTCCCCGCACAAGGTGGGGCCGGACTACATCGATCCGGGCTATCACTCGCTGGCGACGGGACGCCCCGGCCGCAATCTCGACGCGTACATGTGCGGGACGGATCTGATCGCCCCGCTGTTCGCGCACGGGTCGGCGGGGTGCGACCTCGCCGTGGTCGAGGGCGTGATGGGGCTGTACGACGGCGCCTCGGGCCAGGGGGAGCTGGCGTCCACCGCGCAGGTGGCGAAGCTGCTGCGCGCCCCCGTGGTGCTGGTGGTGGACGCCTCCTCGCAGTCCCGTTCGGTGGCGGCCCTGGTGCACGGGTTCGCCTCCTGGGACCCCGAGGTCCGGATCGGCGGGGTGATCCTGAACAAGGTGGCCTCCGACCGGCACGAGGCGCTGCTGCGGGACGCGTTGGACGAGTCGGGGCTGCCGGTCCTGGGCGTGCTGCGCCGGGCCCCGCAGGTGGCGACGCCCTCGCGCCATCTGGGGCTGGTCCCGGTGGCCGAGCGGGGGTCCGAGGCCGTGGACGCCGTGGCGGCGATGGGTGAGCGGGTGCGCGCCGGGTGCGACCTGGACGCGCTGATGGCGCTGGCCCGGACCGCTCCGGCCCTGCCGGACGCGGCGTGGGAGCCGCCGCCCGCCTCGGTCACCGGTTCCGTGCGGCCCGTCGTGGCCGTGGCCGGCGGGGCGGCGTTCACCTTCGCGTACGCGGAGCACGCCGAGCTGCTGACGGCGGCCGGCGCGGAGGTCGTGGTCTTCGACCCGCTGCGGGACGAGAAGCTGCCGGTGGGTACGGCGGGGCTCGTGATCGGCGGCGGGTTCCCGGAGATGTACGCCCCCGAGCTCTCCGCCAACGAGCCGTTGCGGCGGGCGGTCACGGAACTGGCCCTGAGCGGCGCCCCGGTGGCGGCCGAGTGCGCGGGGCTGCTGTATCTGGCGCGGGAGCTGGACGGGAAGCCCATGTGCGGGGTGCTGGACGCCGAGGCCCGGATGTCCGAGCGCCTCACGCTCGGGTACCGGCAAGCGGTGGCCGTGTCGGACAGTGCGCTGGCGGTGGCGGGGACCCGGATGCGCGGTCATGAGTTCCATCGCACGGTGCTGGAGCCGGGGGCGGGGACCACGCCCGCCTGGGGCATGCACCAGCCGGAGCGGCGGGTCGAGGGGTACGTCCAGCGGGGCGTGCACGCGAGCTATCTGCACACCCACTGGGCCGCGTCGCCCGGAGTGGCCCGGCGGTTCGTCGAGCACTGTCGGGCGCGGTGAACCACGGTCCAGCGCGGTGAACCACGGTCCAGCGCGGTGAACCGCGGTCCAGGGGGCGTGTCCTTCGTGACGAAGCGCTCGGGCGTACGCGGGGCTCACTCCGCGATGCCGACGACCAGCCAGATGAAGCCCACGCCCCCGATGGTGCAGAGAAGGGTGGAGCGGGTGGGATGGGTGTGGTGCGCCTCGGGAAGGATCTCCGCAGCGGCCAGGTAGAGCAGCGCTCCGCCGAAGAAGCCGAGATAGCCGCCGAGCAGTTCCTCCGGAAGGGTGAACAGCAGCGTCGTCGCGGCGCCCACGACCGGTGCCGCGGCGGCCGCGAACAGCATCAGGAGCGCCTTGCGGCGGGCGTTCCCGTAAAGACTGGTGAGGGTGTACGTGTTGAATCCGTCGGCGAAGTCATGACTGATCACCGCCAGCGCGACGGCCACGCCCATGGAGCCGCTGACCTGGAAGGCGGCGCCGAGCGCGATGCCGTCCATGAAGCTGTGCCCGACCATCGCGGCGGCCGCCGTCAGCCCCACCTGCGGGACGCGTTCGCCGCTCGCCCCGTGTGCCACCTGGCGTACGGCGAGCAGTCCCTCGACCAGATGGGCCGCCAGGAAGCCGCCGACGAACAGCAGCAGGGCGGCGGGCACCCCGAACACCGGTGTGCCCGCGGCCTCGATCGCCTCCGGCAGGAGGTCGAGTCCGACCACGCCGAGCATCAGGCCGCCCGCGAGGCCGAGCACCAGGTGACGGCGGTCGGTGACGCGTTGTGCGACCCAGCCGCCGGCCAGAGTCATCAGGAACGCGCCGAGCGCGACGAACACCGCCATGGGGCCTTGCTAGCCGATCGGGCCCTCTCTCCGCATCTCAGGGTGTCCTTACCGGCGGCGTCCACCACGCCTCTCCCGCCGCCCGTTTCCGTATACGGAACGGCCCCGCCTCCTCCCCTGCACCACCGAGACGTTTGATCTGAAAGGCAGGACTCCGCCGATGACCGGAGCATCCGTCGGTACCGGACCGGAGTCCGGGGCCCGCAGTCTGGTGGTGGGGGTCGGCGCGCGCCGGGGCGTCCCCGGGGATGTGGTGTTCGCCCTGATCGAGGCGGTGTTGAGCGGGGCGGGGCTGGACGCGGCGGACGTGCTGGAGGTGGCGACGGTCGACGCCAAGGGGGACGAGCCGGGGATCGTGGGGGCGGCGGCCCGGCTGGGGGTGCCGGTGCGGACCCATCCGGCCGGGGCGCTGGCCGCGGTCCGCGTGCCGCACCCCTCGGGCGCGGTGGGTGCGGCGGTGGGGACTCCGTCGGTCGCGGAGGCGGCGGCGTTGATCGAGGCGGACGAACTGGTGGTGCCGAAGACCCGCGCCCCGGGCGGGAAGGCCGCCGGCAGGGGGATGGCGACCTGTGCGGTGGCCCGCCGGTTTCCGGCCGTCGTCGGGACTTTCGAGGTTTCCGGGAGGAAAACTTCCACCTCACCGGTGACGGGGGGCTCCCGCCCGTTCACCATGGCTGCCATGAATCCCCCCACGCGGAACATCGAGAGCGCAGGCCCCGACCTGCGCCACCACGGCGACGCGGAGGTGCGCGGCGAGAATCTGACCGATCTCGCCGTGAACGTCCGTACCCACACTCCCCCGGAGTGGCTGCGCGAGCGGATAGCCGCGTCGCTCACTTCGCTGGCCGCCTACCCGGACGGGTCCTCGGCCCGCGCCGCCGTCGCCGGCCGGCACGGGCTGCCGGTGGAGCGGGTGCTGCTGACGGCGGGCGCGGCCGAGGCGTTCGTCCTGATCGCCCGTGCTCTTCCGGCCCGTCGTCCGGTCGTGGTGCATCCTCAGTTCACGGAACCGGAGGCGGCTCTGCGGGCGGCAGGGCACGGGGTGGGGCGGGTGCTGCTGCGTGCCGAGGACGGCTTCCGGCTCGATCCGGAGGCGGTGCCCGAGGAGGCGGACCTCGTGGTGATCGGCAACCCGACGAACCCTACGTCCGTGCTGCATCCGGCGGCGCTGCTGGAGCGGTTGGCGCGGCCCGGGCGGACGCTGGTGGTCGACGAGGCGTTCATGGACGTCGTGCCGGGCGAGCGTGAGGCGCTGTGCGACCGGACGGACGTCCCGGGGCTCGTGGTGCTGCGCAGCCTCACCAAGACGTGGGGGCTCGCCGGGCTGCGGATCGGTTATGTCCTGGCCGCTCCGGAGACCGTGGCGCTGCTGTCCGAGGCGCAGCCGCTGTGGCCGGTGTCGTCCCCGGCGCTGGCGGCGGCGGAGGCGTGCATGGAGCCGCGGGCGCTGGTGGAGGCGGCCGAGGCGGCGGACCGGATCACGGTGGACCGGGCCCATCTGCTCGCCGGGCTGGCCGAGTTCAGCGAGGTGGAGGTGGTGGAGGCGGCCCGGGGGCCGTTCGTCCTGGTGCGTCTGGAGCGGGCGGCGGAGGTCCGGGAGCGGCTGCGGCTGCTGGGCTTCGCGGCCCGGCGCGGGGACACGTTCCCGGGTCTGGGGCCGCAGTGGCTGCGGCTCGCGGTCCGCGACCGGGCCACGACCAATCGTTTCCTCCAGGCCCTGGACCAGGCCGTGCAGGCGCTGCCCGCGAGATCCGGGCGCTGAGGGTCGTCCCTCCGGCCGGGCGTGCCGGGGGCGGTGTCCGTACGACGGACGCCGCCCCCGGCGCGTATCAGCCCTGGCTGCCGGCGCGCCTGCGCGCCAGCACCGTCGCGCCCGCGCCGACGGCCAGCAGCAGGGCCGCTCCGCCCGCGATGTACGGGGTGGTGGAGCTGCCGCCGGTCTCGGCGAGGTTGGCCCCGGTGGGGGCGGTGCCGGTGTCGGAGCCGGTCTGCGTCTTCACGTCGCCGCCGCTCGTGCCGCCGTCTCCCTGGTCGCCGCCGGTGTCCCCACCGCCGCCCGTCGAACCGCCGTCGGTGGAACCGCCGTCCGTGGAGCCGCCCGTGGAACCGCCGTCCGTGGAGCCGCCCGTGGAACCGCCGTCCGTGGAGCCGCCCGTGGAACCGCCGTCCGTGGAGCCCGGCTTCTCGGGGGTCTTCGGCCCCTTCGGGGTCTCGCAGGTCGCCTCGGCGAGGGTGACCTCGCCCTCCACCTCGGCGACGTTGAGGTTCAGCGGGTTGACGGACACCTTGAGCTGGAGCGCCGTAGCGGCCGCCGTACGCTCGGTGGTGACCGTCTTCGACAGGTCGAGGGAGACCTCGCCGACGCCCGGCACCGCCACCCGGGTCGGTCCGCCCGCGGAGAGCGTCACCTTCTTGCCGAGCACTGCGACATGGCCGAGCACGTTCGACTCGGCGACGGGCTTCCTGCCGACCTCGCAGACCGCCTTGGAGGTGACCTTCTCGACCTCGATGAGCGAGAGCACCGGCAGTCCGGGCACATGGATCCTGGCCTTCGCCAGGTTGGTGTAACCCTCGGCCCTGTGCTCGTCCACCGTGGCGTTCGCGGTGGCCACGTCGGCGCGCAGGACGCTGACCGGGGCCCCGCCCTCCACTCCGTCCACGTTCACGCTGAGCGCGGTCTTCTCGGCGCTGGCCGGGGCCTGCACCTCGTTGAGCGTGACCTTGAGGGGCACCTGGACGGACTTGTTGAGGAGCGAGACGTCGAGCCCGGTACGGAGCACGACCGCGCTCGCCCTGCCCTCGCCGCCGGTGGTGGGCGTCGCCGGGGCTGCGTGCGCGGGGACGGCGGCAAGCAGGGCGACGGGTCCGGCGGCGACCGCCAGGGCGGCGAGACGGAAGGTGTTGCTGTTCAAGATGGTGGAACCCCCACAAGAGACATGGAGCCGCCGGCACAGTCCAATGGGGGACATCGCCTGCGCCGACGGCCTCGACTCCGTGAATCTTTACGCACTGAGGGTGAACTGGCGGATACCTGGCGTGAGTTCACCCCAAAGGGGGGTTTCCGCGCGCATATTCGAATCTTTCGGCACGTGCGTTCGCTGATGTCACTCGTTTCACCCGGCGCGAGCCGTACAGAGCGCGCTCGCGCCGGAGCATGCGCAGAGGTGCATCAACGAGTCCGGGACCGTATCCGTCACTGCTCGTCAACACGGCACCGCGCCGCCCTCAGCCGATGACCCGCCCGTTCAGCACGATGTGGCGAGGCGCCGCCAGCACCCGGACGTCCGCGCGCGGGTCCTCGTCGTACACGACCAGGTCCGCCGGAGCGCCCTCCTCCAGCGCGGGCCGCCCCAGCCAGCGCCTGGCCCCCCACGCGGTGGCGGAGAGGGCCTCCAGGGGCGGGATGCCCGCCTTGACGAGTTCGGCGACCTCGCCCGCGACCAGCCCGTGCGCCAGGGAGCCGCCCGCGTCGGTGCCGACGTAGACGGGGATCCCGGCGTCGTACGCGGCGCGCACGGTGTCGTAGCGGCGGTCGTACAGCTGCCGCATATGCGCCGACCAGCGGGGGAACCTGGCCTCGCCGCCCGCCGCGAGATCGGGGAACGTGGCGATGTTGACCAGCGTCGGGACGATCGCCACCCCCCGCTCGGCGAAGAGCGGGATGGTGTCCTCGGTGAGGCCGGTGGCGTGCTCGATACAGTCGATGCCCGCCTCCACCAGGTCGGTGAGCGACTCCTCGGCGAAACAGTGCGCGGTGACGCGGGCGCCGAGCCGGTGCGCCTCGGCGATGGCCGCCTCGACCTCGCCGCGCGGCCAGCAGGCGGTCAGGTCCCCGGCGTCGCGGTCGATCCAGTCCCCCACCAGCTTGACCCAGCCGTCCCCGCGCCGGGCCTCCCGGGCCACGTACGCGACGAGGTCGCCGGGTTCGATCTCATGGGCGTAGTTGCGGATGTAGCGGCGGGTCCTGGCGATGTGGCGGCCGGCCCTGATGATCTTCGGAAGGTCCTCGCGGTCGTCGATCCACCGGGTGTCGGAGGGCGATCCCGCGTCCCGGATCAGCAGGGTTCCGGCCTCCCGGTCGGTGAGCGCCTGCTTCTCGGCGGTCGCCGCGTCGACCGGGCCGTGCCGGTCCAGGCCCACATGGCAGTGCGCGTCGACCAGTCCGGGCAGCGCCCACCCCCTGACCGTCACCGCGCGGTCGGCGCCGGGCGGCCGCTCGTAGGTGATCCGCCCGCCCACGGCCCACAGTTCGTCCCGCACCTCGTCCGGGCCGACGAGCACCCGGCCCTTCACCCGCAGCACCCGCTGCTCCTCCTGATCACTCATACGCGGCACTGTACGAGGCCGTCGGTAGGCTGCTGGGGCCCGTGGACGTTCCCGCCGCCCGCCCGGAAGGCGGGAACGTTTCACCGGCGCCTGCCCATGGACCCGCGAACGACCCCGAAGAGAGCCCCACCGTGACGCACCCCTTCCTCGACCTCCCCCCGCTCACCGCCGGCCACTTCGCGGCGATCGAGCGGCGCGTGGCCCGGCTCCTCGCCACGGAGCAGGACGTCGTCATCACCCAGGGCGAGGCGCTGCTGCCGCTGGAGGGCTGCATCCGCGGCGGCGCACGGCCCGGCTCGACCGCGCTGAACGTGGTCACCGGACCGTACGGGCAGACCTTCGGCAACTGGCTGCGGGACTGCGGCGCGGAGGTCGTCGACCTCACGGTGCCCTTCCACGCCGCGGTCACCGCCGACCAGGTCGCCGAGGCGCTCGCCGAGCACCCGGAGATCGACTTCGTCTCGCTGGTGCACGCGGAGGCGGCGACCGGCAACACCAACCCAATCGCGGAGATCGGCGAGGTGGTCAGGGCGCACGGCGCGCTGTTCATGCTGGACGCGGTCGCCTCGGTGGGCGCCGAGCCGCTGCTGCCGGACGCCTGGGGCGTCGACCTGTGCGTGATCGGCGCGCAGAAGGCCATGGGCGGGCCCGCCGGGGTGTCGGCGGTGTCGGTGAGCGCGCGGGCCTGGGAGCGGATCGCCGCCAACCCGGCCGCCCCGCGCCGCTCCTACCTCTCCCTCCTGGACTGGAAGGAGCGCTGGATCGACGGCGGCCGTACGGCGCTGCCGCACGCCCCGGCGCAGTTGGAGATGCTGGGCCTGGAGGCCTGCGTGGCGCGGATCGAGGACGAGGGCCTGGACACGGTGACGGCCCGCCACGCCTCGGCCGCCGCGGCCACCCGGGCCGGTGCGGTGGCCCTGGGCGGCGGGCTGGAGCCGTACGTCCACGAGGCGCGGGACGCGGCCCCGGTGGCGACGACGCTGCGCGCCCCGGCGGGGACGGACGCGGCCGCGCTGGTCGCGGCGGCGCTGGCGGCGGACCCCGCGCTGCCGCTCGTCGCGGGCGGTGGGGCGCTGTCCAAGGAGATGATCCGGGTCAACCATTACGGGGCGGATGCGACGCGGGGCGCGGTGCTGTCCTCGCTCGCGGCTCTGGGGGCGGTGCTGACCGATGCCGGCCGGCGGGTCGATATCGAGGCTGCCCGTAGGGCTGTTTCGGAAACCTGGCCGAGCCTCTGATATTCCTCATGCGGAAAGCTGCTTTATTGAAAAGCAGCTTCCCACATTCTTCTGCCCGCTTTCCCGTCACCTAAACGGGCCAGTTTTTTCTGGCCGCGAACTTCATGATTCGGACACATCTCGCGAGAGTTACAACCCTGTGACCGACTCCACAGGGTCGGCGTTATGCCCGAAAAATTCAGGACAAAGCGCAGGAAAATGCACCTGAATCACCGGGAACCTCGCGCACGCCTGATAACACAAAGGAGCCCCCCACCCAACCCTCTACGTCGATGCAATTTCGAAATTTGCTGGGTAAATTCAATTCGCATGACCGCCGCACCAGCAGATTTTGCCCGTGCCCGAAGCGAATTCCTCAGTATCGATGCGCCACGAGTGGAGGACGGAGCCGCGATCTGGCGCATAGCCCGCGACTCCCAGGTCCTGGACCTGAACTCCTCGTACAGCTACCTGCTGTGGTGCCGTGACTTCGCCGCGACCTCCGCCGTCGCCCGTGGCGAGAACGGCGAGCCCATCGCCTTCGTGACGGGCTACGTCAGGCCCGACCGCCCCCAGACCCTCGTCGTCTGGCAGGTGGCCGTCGACCAGGCCCACCGCGGCAAGGGGCTGGCCGCCGCACTGCTGGACGCACTGACCGCCCGGGTCGCCGCCGACCAGGGCCTGTCGTCCGTGGAGACGACGATCACGCCGGACAACACCGCCTCCGACCGGCTGTTCACGTCCTACGCCCAGCGCCACGACGTCGCGCTGGAGAAGGAAGTGCTCTTCGACGGCGAGCTGTTCCCCGAAGAGACGCACCTGCCCGAGGTGCTCTACCGGATAGGCCCGTTCGCCACCTGAGCCGCCCCGGCCACCGCACCCCGGCGTACCCGACCCGTACGCCGGATCCCCCTGACTTATCGCGCCGACCGACCACTCGGCGCGGTCCCGGCCGCACCCGTGCGGCGGGGAGCACTCGACCACTGCCCGTCACACCCCCCTCACGCAGGAGATCCGCTGTGACCATCACCCCGCCCGCCCTGAGCGTCTTCGAGACCCTGGAGTCCGAGGTACGGAGCTACTGCCGCGGCTGGCCCGCCGTGTTCGACCGCGCGCAGGGCGCCCGGCTGACCGACGAGGACGGCCACTCCTACCTGGACTTCTTCGCCGGGGCCGGCTCGCTCAACTACGGCCACAACAACCCGGTGCTGAAACGAGCGCTGATCGACTACATCGAGCGCGACGGCATCACCCACGGCCTGGACATGGCGACCACCGCCAAGCGGGCGTTCCTGGAGACGTTCCAGAACGTGATCCTGCGGCCGCGCGATCTGCCGTACAAGGTGATGTTCCCCGGCCCGACCGGCACCAACGCCGTCGAGTCGGCGCTGAAGCTGGCCCGCAAGGTCAAGGGCCGCGAGTCGGTCGTCTCGTTCACCAACGCCTTCCACGGCATGTCGCTGGGCTCGCTCGCGGTGACCGGGAACGCGTTCAAGCGGGCCGGGGCCGGTATCCCGCTGGTCCACGGCACCCCGATGCCGTTCGACAACTACTTCGACGGCACGGTCCCCGACTTCC
The DNA here is from genome assembly GCF_014650675.1 of Streptomyces anulatus. GTDB lineage: Bacteria > Actinomycetota > Actinomycetes > Streptomycetales > Streptomycetaceae > Streptomyces > Streptomyces anulatus. Next base: position 81,395 of record NZ_BMVK01000001.1, read on the forward strand.
TCTGGTTCGAGCGACTGCTGGAGGACCAGGGCTCCGGACTCAACAAGCCCGCAGCGGTGATCGTGGAGACCGTCCAGGGCGAGGGCGGCATCAACGTCGCCCGCGCCGAGTGGCTGCGCGCGCTCCAGGAGCTCTGCCACCGCCAGGACATGCTGCTGATCGTCGACGACATCCAGATGGGCTGCGGCCGCACCGGCGGCTTCTTCTCCTTCGAGGAGGCCGGCATCGTCCCGGACATCGTCACGCTCTCCAAGTCCATCAGCGGCTACGGCCTGCCCATGTCCCTCTGCCTCTTCAAGCCCGAGCTGGACATCTGGGAGCCCGGCGAGCACAACGGCACCTTCCGCGGCAACAACCCGGCCTTCGTCACGGCCGCCGCCGTGCTCGACGCCTACTGGGCCGACGGCCAGATGGAGAAGCAGACCCTCGCCCGCGGCGAACAGGTCGAACAGACCCTGCTCGCCATCTGCGCCGAGGAGCCGACCGCGCAGTTCCGCGGCCGGGGCCTGGTGTGGGGCATGGAGTTCGAGGACAAGGCGCGCGCCTCGGCGGTCTGCGCCCGCGCCTTCGAGCTGGGGCTCCTCCTGGAGACCTCGGGCCCGCAGAGCGAGGTCGTCAAGCTGCTGCCGCCGCTGACCATCACCCCCGAAGAGCTGGACGAGGGCCTGCGCACGCTGGCCCGCTGCGTCCGCGAAACGGCCTGACCCGGCACTGCCGGGGCAGGCGGAGAAGAGAGGTCCCGGGCCGCGAGGCCCGGGACGCTGTACAGAGAGAAAGGCAACCGCTCACCGTGATCGTCCGATCGTTCAGTGACATCGAGAACACCGACCGGCATGTGAAGGCGGCATCCGGCACCTGGGAGAGCAAGCGCATCGTGCTCGCCAAGGAGAAGGTGGGCTTCTCGCTCCACGAGACCGTGCTGTACGCGGGCACGGAGACCTCCATGTGGTACGCGAACCACATCGAGGCGGTGCTGTGCACCGAGGGCGAGGCCGAGCTCACCAACGACGAGACCGGCGAGACGCACTGGATCACGCCGGGCACCATGTACCTGCTGGACGGGCATGAGCGGCACACCATGCGGCCCAAGACCGACTTCCGCTGCGTGTGTGTCTTCAACCCCCCCGTCACGGGACGGGAGGACCATGACGAGAACGGTGTCTACCCACTGCTGACCGAGGAGGCCTGAACCACCATGACCACCGAAGTACGCGCCGATCTGTACCCCTCGCGCGGCGCCGCCGAGATGACCACTCCCCGCCAGGACCCGGTCATCTGGTCCGCGCCGGGCGCACCGGGTCCGGTCGCCGCCAAGGACCTCCAGGGATACGAGCACGACGGCTTCCTCACCGTCGACCAGCTCATCGCCCCGGACGAGGTCGCCGTCTACCAGGCGGAGCTGAACCGGCTGATCTCCGACCCGGCGGTCCGCGCCGACGAGCGCTCGATCGTCGAGAAGCAGTCGCAGAACGTACGGTCCGTCTTCGAGGTCCACCGGATCAGCGAGGTCTTCGCCGGTCTGGTCCGCGACGAGCGGGTGGTGGGCCGGGCCCGCCAGATCCTCGGCTCGGACGTGTACGTCCACCAGTCCCGGATCAACGTGAAGCCGGGCTTCGGGGCCACGGGCTTCTATTGGCACTCGGACTTCGAGACCTGGCACGCGGAGGACGGTCTGCCGAACATGCGGACGGTGTCCGTGTCGATCGCGCTGACCGAGAACTTCGACACCAACGGCGGGCTGATGATCATGCCCGGTTCGCACAAGACATTCCTCGGCTGTGCGGGCGAGACGCCGAAGGACAACTACAAGAAGTCGCTCCAGATGCAGGACGCCGGCACCCCGTCCGACGAGGCGCTGACGAAGATGGCCGACCGCCACGGCATCAGGCTCTTCACGGGCAGGGCCGGTTCGGCGACCTGGTTCGACTGCAACGCCATGCACGGCTCGGGCGACAACATCACCCCGTACGCGCGCAGCAACGTCTTCATCGTCTTCAACAGCGTGGAGAACGCGGCGCAGGAGCCCTTCGCGGCTCCGATCCGCCGCCCCGAGTTCATCGGGGCGCGGGACTTCACCCCGGTGAAGTAGCGGGCCGCACGGGCGGGGAGGACCGGGACGGGTACGCCGTCCCGGCCCTTCCCGGGTAACTCGCTGGACCGGGGCCGGGTCAGCGGAGAGGGTGTCCGCCATGACTTCCCATGTACGTCACATCACGATCGACTGCGCCGATGCCTACGCGCTCGGCGGCTTCTGGGCCCAGGTGCTCGGCGCGCCGCTCTCCGACGAGGACTTCCCCGGCGATCCGGAGGCTCTGGTCGAGGCTCCCGGCGCGGCGATCCTCTTCGTCCGGGTGGACGAGAAGAAGCAGACCAAGAACCGCGTCCATCTGGACATCCAGCCGCAGGACCGCTCCCGGGACGAGGAGGTGGAGCGGCTGCTCGCGCTCGGCGCGACCCTGGTGGGCGACCACCGCAGGCCGAACGGGCGCGGCTGGGCGACACTCGCCGATCCCGAGGGCAACGAGTTCTGTGTGGAGTGCTCCGCCGCCGAGCGGGCGGCGCTCACCGGGACCCGGCTGCCGGTGACCGCCGACGATGTGACCTCGGCGGTGCGGCTCGCGGTGGACGTGCTGGCCGGAGCCCCGGCGGACCGCTGGGACGCGCCCGCGGGAAGCCTCGACTGGACCTGCTGGGAGACGGTGGAGCACCTGAGCGACGATCTGTTCGCTTACGCCGTGCAGTTGGGACCCCGTACGCCTCCGCTGGACCGGGACGTGCCCTACCGGTGGGCGCCCGAACGGCAGGGCGGGCCCTACAACGCGGTCTTCGCCGACCGTGATGCCGGTCCCGCCGGGCTGCTGGCCACGCTGGAGGCGAGCGGGGCGCTGCTGGCCTCGATGGCGCGGACGACGCCGCCCGAGGTGCGCTCGTACCACGGGTACGGGATCTCCGACCCGGAGGGCTTCGCCGCGATGGGCGTGGTGGAGACCCTGGTGCACACGTACGACCTCGCCGAGGGCCTGGGGCTGGACTGGTCGCCGTCCCCGGCCCTCTGCGACCGGGTGCTGGCCCGGCTCTTCCCGGACGCCCCGGCGGGCGGCGACCGGTGGACCGTCCTTTTGTGGGCCACCGGCCGCGCCGAGCTGCCGGACCACCCGCGCCGTACCTCGTGGCGGTGGGACGGGAGGCCGCGCGAGGACGCTCAGACGGAGTCGAGCGCCGGGTAGTCGGTGTAGCCCTTGGCGTCGCCGCCGAAGAAGGTCGACGGGTCGGGGGTGTTGAACGGGCCGCCCGCCTTCAGCCGGGCGGGCAGGTCCGGGTTGGCGAGGAAGAGCGCCCCGTAGGAGATCAGGTCGGCGATGCCGTCGTCGATCACCGTGTGGTCACCGGGTCCGGTGGCGCCATCGGAGTGCACGTTGAGGACGACGGCCCCGGAGAAGGCCTTGCGCAGGGCGAGGGTCAGCTCCCGGATCGGGGCGGCCTCCAGGATGTGCAGGTAGGCGATGCCGAGCGGCTCGATCGCCTGCACCAGCGCGGTGTACGTGGCCTCCGGAGCGGGCTCGTCGATGTCGTTGTACGGGTTGCCGGGCGAGATGCGCAGTGCGGTGCGCTCCGGGCCGATCTCGGCGGCGACGGCCTTGACGACCTCGACGGCGAAGCGGATGCGGGCCTCGTCGGAGCCGCCCCACGCGTCGGTGCGCCGGTTGGTGTTGGGGGCCAGGAACTGCTGGATGAGATAGCCGTTGGCGCCGTGCAGCTCGACCCCGTCGAATCCGGCTTCCACGGCGTTGCGGGAGGCGGTGGTGAAGTCGGCGACGGTCGCGTGGATCTCGGCGTCCGTCAGCTCGCGCGGCTCGACGAAGTCCTTCGGCCCGACGTGGGTGTAGACCTGTCCCTCGGCCTTGACCGGGGAGGCGCTGACGGGGACGAGGCCGTCCGGCAGGAGGACCGGGTGGCCGATGCGGCCCGCGTGCATGATCTGGGCGAAGATCCGGCCGCCCTCGGCGTGCACCGCGTCGGTGACCTTGCGCCAGGAGGCGACCTGTTCGGCGCTGTGCAGACCCGGCGTGGTGGGGTAGCCCTGGCCCACGACGGACGGCTGGATGCCTTCGGTGATCACGAGGCCGGCCGAGGCGCGCTGGGCGTAGTACGTGGCGGTGAGCTCGGTGGCGGTACCGCCCTCACCGGCCCGGCTGCGGGTCATCGGGGCCAGCGCGATGCGGTTGGCCAGCTGGGCGCCGGACAGGTCGATCGGGTCGAAAGCGGTGGTCATGAGGGCTCCCAAGAAAGTATGTGGTCGACCAAGCATCGGCGACAGCGGCAACTGTAACCCATTGATTGGTCGACCAAGGTAAAGTTGCGGGAAACCGTCGGGCATCATCGAAAGCCGCCGCCTGCACCCCCGAGGACCCCAGGAGCCCGCCATGACCACCGGCCGCGCCACCCCCGCGGAAGACGCCTGTACGAACGCGCTGCCCATGGCGGCGCTCAGCGGGCCCGTCAGCCACGCCGTGTCCCGGGTGGCCCGGCTGCACCGGACGGCGGCGGGCAAGGCGCTCAAGGGGGTGGACCTCTACCCGGGGCAGGAGTTGCTGATGATGCATCTGTGGGACCGGGGCGCGGTCCGTCAGACGGAGCTGATCAGGGCCCTGGACCTGGACCCGTCCACGGTCACGAAGATGCTCCAGCGGCTGGAGCAGACCGGACATGTGCGCCGCCGCCCCGACCCGGCCGACCGGCGGGCCGTGCTGGTCGAGGCGACGGACGAGAGCTGCGCGCTGCACACGGCGGTCCGGGACGCCTGGGGCAGCCTGGAGGAGCACACGCTCGCGGGCCTCGACCCGGCCGAGCGCGCGGAGCTGGTCCGGCTGCTGGCGAAGGTCGAGGAGAACCTCTGCCGGGAGACCGCGGACTGCCGCCCGGACGGGTGCTGAACCGCACCCGTACGGATCAGGCCAGGACCTCCAGCACCCGGTCCACATCGGCCTCGGTGTTGTAGAGGTGGCAGGAGATCCGCAGATTCCCGGCCGGGGCCGAGACGGCGACACCGGCCTCCACCAGGTCGGGCTGACGGCCCTCCAGACCCGGCACGGAGACGATCGCCGACTCCCCGGGAACCGTCGCGTGCCCGAGCTTCGTCAGCCCCGCCCGCAGCCGGGCCGCGAGCCCGGTGGCGTGCGCGTACAGGGCGTCGGCACCCACCTCGGCGAGCAGGTCCAGAGAGTGTTCGGCCCCGTGGTACGAGAGGAAGGCGGGCGGCTCGTCGAAGCCGCGGGCGGTGGGGGCGAGGCGCTCCAGCGGGCCGTAGTTGCTCGTCCAGGGAGCACCGGCGGAGACCCAGCCGGCGAAGAGGGGCGGCAGGGTGTCCTGCGCCTCCTCGGTGACGGTCAGGAACGACGTACCGCGCGGACAGAGCAGGAACTTGAAGCCGCCGGTGACGGTGTAGTCGTACGCCCCCGCCTCCAGCGGGAACCAGCCCGCCGCCTGGGTGCCGTCCAGCAGGGTCCGGGCCCCGTGCGCCGCGGCGGCCGCGCGGACGGCGGCGAGGTCGGCCACCCGGCCGTCGGCCGACTGCACGGCGGAGAAGGCGACGAGAGAGGTCGAGGGACGCACGGCCGCGGCGAGGCCGTCGAGCGGCGCGTACCGCATGCGCAGATCACCGCGGAGCGCGAACGGGCTGACCACGGAGGAGAACTCGCCCTCGGGGCAGAGGACTTCGGCGCCCGGCGGCAGTGAAGCAGCGATCAGACCGACGTGGACGGTGACGGAACTGCCGGTGGCGACCCGGTCCGAACGGACCCCGGCGAGCCGGGCGAAGCCGGCCCGGGCGGCCTCCACCGCGTCGAAGCTGCCCGCCCCCACCCGGCGCCCGGCGGCGTTCTCGTCGGCCAGGGCCTTGACGGCGGCGATCGTCCGGCGGGGCAGCAGGCCCCAGCTGGAGGTGTTGAGGTAGGTGACCTCGGGCGCGAATTCAACGGCTGCCGCTCGGATGGGCGCAAGGATCGTCATACGTCCACCCTGAAGCCCCCTTGACCCAAAGTCAATCACGAAGAGTCAAGGGGACACCAAAGGAACACTTATAGATGAATTCTCGGGCGGGCTCAGCTCCGCGGAACCTCGCAGGACCCGTCCGTGTCGCAGGCCGCCGCATCCCCGCCGACGGCGGTGAGAGCGGTGACGGGACGGTCCTTCCAGGCCTGCTCCAGCGCCTGGACGAAAACCTCCGACGGCTGGCCGCCGGAGATCCCGTACCGGCGGTCGAGGACGAAGAACGGCACGGCGTTGGCGCCCAGCTCGGCCGCCTCGCGCTCGTCGGTGCGGACGTCGTCCGCGTACGCCTCGGGGTCGGCGAGCACCGCACGGGCCTCGTCGGCGTCGAGTCCGGCCTCCACGGCGAGGGCGAGCAGCACCGCATCGTCGAAGACGGACCGCTCCTCGGCGAAGTTGGCCCGGTAGGCGAGGGTCAGCAGCTCGTCCTGGCGGCCGCGGGCCTTGGCCAGGTGCAGCAGCCGGTGGAGGTCGAAGGTGGAGCCGTGGTCACGCCCCTCGGTGCGGTAGCCGAGCCCCTCGGCCTGCGCGTTGGCCGCGACGTTGGCCTCCATCGAGGCCGCTTCCTCGCGGGTGCGGCCGTACTTCTCGGCCAGCATGTCGATCACGAGCGCGGTGTCGCCCTTGGCCCGTGAGGGGTCGAGCTCGAAGGAGCGGTGCACCACCTCGACCTCGTCCCGGTGGGCGAACTCCGCGAGGCCCTTCTCGAAACGGGCCTTGCCGATGTAGCACCACGGACAAGCGATGTCGCTCCAGATCTCGACGCGCATGACTCTTCTTCTCTCCAGGGGTCGCGACGGGCACGGAGGGTCCTCCGCACGGGGTCAGTGAGTCGAACGCGAATCCGGACCGGGTGATTCCCGGACCTTCCCGCCCGTTCCCCCTTTCCCCTCACCGCCGCACGGGGGGACGGACAGGTCCTGACCGGGCCCCGAAGCCCGGCAGGTCAGCCCGCCGTCGGCGTGGGTCCCGCGCCCGTCGGGACCCTCCGCGCCCGGACGGAGGGGAGGGCGTCCGGGCGCGGGCTCACGCCCGGCGTCCGTCCACCCGGCGGGGCAGCCCCAGCGGGTTGTCCTCGCGCAGCTCCGGCGGGAGGAGCGCCTCGGGGGTGGACTGGTACGTGACGGGGCGCAGCCAGCGTTCGATCGCCGTCGCGCCGACGGAGGTGGAGGTGGAGGTGGTCGCCGGGTAGGGCCCGCCGTGGTGCTGGGCGGGGGCGACGGCGACGCCGGTCGGCCAGCCGTTGACCAGGATGCGCCCGGCGAGCGGGGTGAGCGCGGCCAGCAGGCGCGCCGCGTCGGGGTCGGCGTCCTCGGCGGCGGTCTGGAGGGTGGCGGTGAGGTTTCCGGGCAGCCGGGCGAGGACGGCGGCGATCTCGTCGACGGAGGCGTACCGGGCGATCACGGTGACCGGCCCGAAGCACTCCTCCAGCAGCGCGTCGTGCGGGCCCTCGGCGGTCAGCCGGGCGGCCGGGACGGTGAGGAATCCGGCGGAGACGGTGTGCTCGCCGCCCGCCCCGGGGGTGACGGGCGCCCCGACGTCGGGCAGCGCTGCCCGCTCCCGTACGCCCGTGACGAAGGCGTCCCGCATGCGGTGGTCCAGCAGGACGCCGGAGCCGGTGGAGCTGACCGTCTCGGTGAGCGTCTTGAGGAGCTGGTCGCCCGCCGCGCCCTCGGGGACCAGGACGAAGCCGGGCTTGGTGCAGAACTGACCCGCGCCCAGGGTCATCGAGCCGCCGAGCCCGGCGCCGATCTCCCCGGCGCGCTCGGCGGCGGCCGCCCCGGTGACGACGACCGGGTTGAGGGAGCCGAGCTCGCCGTGGAAGGGGATGGGGGCGGGGCGGGCGGCCGCCGCGTCGAACAGGGCGCGTCCGCCGCGCACCGAGCCGGTGAATCCGGCGGCGCTCACCAGCGGGTGGCGGATCAGCTCGACGCCCGCGTCGAAGCCGTGCACCAGGGTCAGGACGTCCTCGGGCAGTCCGGTGCGGGCGGCGGCGCGGCGGAGGACCGAGGCGCAGAGTTCGGAGGTGGCCGGGTGGTCGGGGTGCGCCTTGACCACGACCGGGCAGCCGGCCGCGAGCGCGCTGGCCGTGTCGCCGCCCGGGACGGAGAAGGCGAGCGGGAAGTTGCTGGCCGCGTAGACGGCGACGACCCCGAGCGGGATCTTGTAGCGGCGCAGGTCGGGCCAGGGCGGGGTCCGGGAGCCGTCCTGGTGGTCGATGTGGACGTCGAGATAGGCGCCTTCGTCCACGACCTCCGCGAAGGCCCTCAACTGGGCTGCGGTGCGGGCCAGTTCACCGGTGAGCCGGGCCGGACCGAGCGCGGTCTCCGCGTCGGCCGCCTCGACGATGTGCTCGCCGGACTCCTCCAGCAGCTCCGCCGCCGTACGCAGGAACGCGGCGCGCGCCGCGCGGTCGGCCAGGGCGTCACGGACGGCATGGGCCGCCCCGACCGCCCGGTCGACCTCCTCGGCGGTAGCCTCCACCGCGACCTGCTCGCGCGGGTTCCCGGTTCGGGGGTCGACACTCCAGACTGGTGCTGCGCTCACCGTGATTACCTCCCGTGGTGCGACCGTCCTCCGGCCGACTTCCGGCCTGCGTCGGCCGCACATCAGCAAGTGTTCGGTATTCTGAACAGAGTTCCTGAACGTGAATGCCCTGGGACTCTATTTGCGGGCGTTCCGTGTTGGCAATCGTGTGGCGGCTTTTCGGACGCCGACGTGGACGAGAAGTCGATGAGCTGGAGAAGGGGGCGTGGGCGATGTCGGTCGCCGAGTCCGGTGGGGCACAGGTCAAGTCCGCGGTACGGACCGTGGAACTCCTCGAATACTTCGCGGGACGGCCCGGCATGCACTCGCTGGCCGCCGTCCAGGAGGCTGTCGGCTACCCCAAGTCGAGCCTCTACATGCTGCTGCGCACCCTGGTGGAGCTGGGCTGGGTGGAGACGGACGCGACGGGCACCCGGTACGGGATCGGCGTCCGCGCCCTGCTGGTCGGCACGTCGTACATCGACGGCGACGAGGTCGTGGCCGCCGCCAGGCCCACCCTGGACAGGCTGTCCGACGACACCACGGAGACCATCCACCTGGCCCGCCTCGACGGGACGAACGTCGTCTACCTCGCCACCCGGCAGTCCCAGCACTATCTGCGCCCCTTCACCCGGGTCGGCCGCCGGCTGCCCGCGCACTCCACCTCGCTCGGCAAGGCGCTGCTGGCCACGCACAGCGACGAGCAGGTCCGCAAGATGCTGCCCGAGTCGCTGCCCGCGCTGACCGAACACACCATCACGGACCGCGAGAAGCTCATCGAGGAACTGCGGCTGGTCCGCGAGCAGGGCTACGCGGTGGACCGCGAGGAGAACACCGTCGGCCTGCGCTGCTTCGGTGTGGCGATCCCCTACCGGACGCCCGCGCGCGACGCGATCAGCTGCTCGGTGCCGGTCGCCCGGCTCACCCCCGGCCACGAACAGATGGTGAAGGACGCCCTGTTCGACGCGCGGGACCGGCTCACCCTCGCGACCCGGCGGCTCTGATGGCCGAGATAGTGCTGCGCCCGGTCCAGGACGGGGATCTGCCGCTCTTCTTCGCCTGGATGAGCGACCCCGGGGCGACCCGCGTCGCCGCGTTCACCGCCGAGGACCCCACCGACCGGGCCGCGTTCGACGCCCACTGGGCGCGGATCCGCGCCGGGTCACGCGTAGTGATGCGCACGGTGGTGGCCGACGGTGCGGTGGTGGGCCATGTCGGGGAGTACGGGGACCCCGGCGACCGCCAGGTCACGTACTGGATCGGCCGCGCGCACTGGGGCCGGGGACTGGCGACGGCCGCCCTGCGGGCGTACCTCGACGAGACGCCCACGCGCCCGCTGCACGCGCGGGCGGCGGCCGACAACCTCGGCTCGCGCCGGGTGCTGGAGAAGTGCGGCTTCGTGGTGACCGGCAAGGACCGCGGGTTCGCCCGGGCGCGGGGCGAGGAGATCGACGAGGTCCTGGTCACCCTGCGCGGCTGAGACGATCCGTCTCCCCCGCGCGGCGGAGACGGATCGTCGCCGGGCAGGACGTGCGGGGCCGGCCGGCGCGGAAGCCTGGGAGCCATGACAGCGAACCGGCCCCCCGAGGCACCCTCGCCCGCCCCGCCGCACCGTTCCGGGACGCCTCGGCGCCCTGGGTCACCACCGCACCGCGCCGAGGCGCCCTCGTACCGCGTCGGCCGGGCGCGGGCCGTGCTCCGGGTGGTCGCCATGGTGGCCTGTCTGCCCTACATCGGGCTCAAAGTGGCCTGGATGGCGGGCAGTCGGCTCGGCATCCCGGAAGGCAGCGCACTGCTGGACGGCGGCACCCTGCTGCGCGTCGCCAACGGGGTCACGGTGCTGATGGACGGTGCCGTCATCGTCCTCGCGCTGCTCCTCACCCGGCCCTGGGGCAAGCGGGTGCCCGCCTGGCTGCTGGTGCTGCCGATGTGGGTGGCGAGCGGTCTGCTGCTGCCGATCATGACGGCCTTCCCGGTCCAGCTGGCTGTCGGGCTTCTCGGCGGTGGCGGCGGCCGGCCGGTCGGCGAGGGGAACTCCGAGCCGTTCCTGGACCCGTGGGTCTTCGGCGTCGTCTACGGCGGCTTCATCGTCCAGGGCCTCGCCCTCGGCGCCCTCTTCGCCTGGTACGCCAGGGAGCGCTGGGGCCGTCTGTGGCAGGGGCGGCTGCGGGATCTGCCGGTGGGTCCGACCACGCCCGCGCTGCGCGCGACCGCCGTCGCCGCCGCGTCGGCGGCTCTCTTCCCCGGCGTCACGCACCTGCTGTGGGTGAGCGGTTCGACCGCCGGGCTGCACGCGGGCCGGGCGGCGGACCGCACCAGCGACTTCTCCGTCATGGAAGCCGTCAACCTGCTCTTCGTCGTGGTCACCGCCGTCGGCGTGCTGCTGCTGGCCTTCCGGCGCTCCGGCCGCCTCTCCCTGCGTCTGCCGCTCGTCCTGGCCTGGGCCGGTTCGGCGGAAATGGCCTGCTGGGGTGGCTGGTTGAGTGTCGCGGGGCTGATCGGCGCGGGCGAGGCGGCGGACCGGCCGACGACGGCGACGGTGTTGACCTACGCTGTCCAGATGCTGGCCGGAGCACTCGTCGTGACGCTGGGCGCCTACTTCTTCGCGGAGCGCTCGGCGGCTTCCGCGCTGCCCACGACCGCCGCCGACCCGGCCGCCGCCGACCCGGTGTGATGAAGCACCTCGCGTCGCTGTTCGGACGGCGGGCGCGGCTGCGCTGGCTGCATCTGATCATCGGCGGCGCGCTGCTGATGCCGTACTTCCTCGTCGGCACGGTCCTGGTCGGCATGACGGGTGGCGGCCAGGCTCTCTTCTCGTCCGTGCCCGCCCAGTTCGCCGCGTTCGCCATCGCCCTGCCGCTGGCGGCGGTCACCGGCTTCTTCCCGCTCGTCCGGCCGCTGTCCGTGGCCGCCGTCCGCGCCCTGTGCGGGATTCCACCCGCCCTGCTGGCCGACGGGCCCGCCCGGACCCGGCAGGCCCGGGTGCGTAGCGCCGGCTGGTACACGCTGCATCTGGCGCTCGGCGGCATCATCAGCGGGAGCACCCTGACACTGCCGCCGTTCGCGGTGGCGGTGGCCGCCCTGCCGTTCTTCGCGGGGCTGCGCGCCACCTGGCTGCTCGACGGGCCCGAGATGCTGCGGGGGCCGTGGGCCCTGGCCCTCGCCCCGTTCGCCGGGCTCGCGATGCTGCTGGCGCTGGCGCTGGCCGCGGCGGTGGCCGGGGAGGTGCTGGCCCGGCGGGCCCCGGTGCTGCTGGGGCCGACGCCCGAGGACCGGCTGGCCGCCGCCGAGCGCCGTGCGGCGGATCTGGCGGTGCGCAACCGGCTCGCCCGGGAGCTGCACGACTCGGTGGGGCACGCGTTGAGTGCGGTGACCCTTCAGGCGGGGGCGGCGCGCCGGGTCCTGGACCGCGATCCGGAGTTCGTCCGCGAGGCGCTGACCGCCATCGAGGAGACGACGCGGCGGACGGTCGGGGAGCTGGACTCGGTGCTGGGGCTGCTGCGGCAGGACGGGGAGCCGGGCGACGAGGACACGGCGTACGGGCCGGGGCTCGACGCGCTCGGCGTACTGCTGGCGCACTGCGGGGTGCCGGTGGCGTACGAGCGGCAGGGCGATCCGGACAGCGTGGACCCGGTGGTCTCGCGGGAGGCGTACCGGATCGTCCAGGAGGGGCTGAGCAACGCGTCGCGGCACGGCGGGGGCGCGTCCCCGGTGCGGCTGCTGATCGCGGTACGGGAGAGGGAGCTGGAGATCGTGATGGAGAATCCGCTGGGCGAGCGGCCCGCCGTGGTACGTCCCGGGGGCGGTCGTGGACTGCGCGGCATCGCGGAGCGGGCCGTCCTGCTGGGCGGCCGGACCGAGGCGGGGGCGGACGGCGGCCTCTGGCGGCTGACCGCCGTGCTGCCGGGTACGGCCGGGCGGACGGAGGGACGGCGATGAGCGGGGCTCCGGTGCGGGTGGTGGTGGCGGACGACGAGCGCATGGTGCGTACGGCGTTGCGCGTGATCCTGGAAGCCGAGGAGGGCATCGAGGTCGTCGGGGAGGCCGCCACCGGTGCGGAGGCCGTCTCCGTGGTGCGGGAGCTGCGGCCCGACGTGGTGCTGATGGACGTGCGGATGCCGGAGATCGACGGCATCCGGGCCACGGAGCAGATCCTCGCCACACTGGAGGACCCGCCGAGGGTCGTCGTCGTGACGACCTTCGAGAACGACGCGTACGTGTACGAGGCCCTGCACGCCGGGGCGGCCGGGTTCCTGCTGAAGCGGTCGGCGGCCGAGGAGCTGGTGCAGGCGGTGCGCCTGGTGGCGTGCGGCGACTCGCTCCTGTATCCGGCGGCGGTGCGCACGCTGGCCGCCGAGCACGCCGGGCGGCGGGCGGCCGGGGCTCCGGCGTGGGTGGCGAGGCTGACCGGGCGGGAGGCGGACGTGCTGCGGCTGATGGCGGCGGGGCTGACCAACGCGGAGATCGCGGGGCGGCTCTCGGTGGGCGCGGCGACGGCGAAGACGCATGTGGCGGCGGTCCTCGCGAAGACCGGCGCCCGGGACCGCACCCAGGCGGTCATCGCGGCGTACGAGTCCGGTTTCATCACCCCGGGCTGAGCCGCGCGGCGCCGCGCGCCGGGTGAGAAATCGGTGAGAAGCGGCACGATCGGGAACGACCGGAACGCGCCCGCTCGTCCCTCCAGCGGGATGAACAAGACAATCAGGCGCGCTTCGGTCTTCTGTCTGCTCATGGTGCTCGCCCTGCTGGTGCGGGCGACATGGGTGCAGGGCTACCAGGCCAAGGCGCTCGCAGACGACGAGCACAACCGGCGGAACACCATCGCGCAGTACGCGCAGCCGCTCGGGGACATCATCGTGGCCGGTTCGCCGGTCACCGGATCGAAGGGGACCAGTGGCGGCGACCTCCGGTACAAGCGCACCTACCCGCAGGGCGAGCTGTACGCGCCGGTCACCGGCTACAGCTCGCAGGCGTACGGGGCGAACCAGCTCGAAGGCATCTACAGCGACGTCCTGGACGGCACGGACGACCGGCTGAAGAACCCGAAGGACCTGCTCACCGGCGGGCAGGCCACCCCCGGCAACGTGCTGACGACGATCGACCCGGACGTCCAGAAGGCGGCCTACGAGGCGCTCGGCGACACCAAGGGCGCGGCGGTGGCCATCGACCCGGGGACCGGGCGGATCCTCGGCATGGTCTCCACCCCCTCCTACGACCCCTCGACGATCAGCGGGACGACGGACGGGGACGCCTGGCAGGCCCTGCTGGACGACCCGGACAAGCCGCTGGTCAACCGGGCGATGCGGCAGCCGCTGCCGCCGGGCTCCACGTTCAAGCTGGTGGTCGCGGCCGCCGCGCTGGAGAACGGGCTGTACGGCTCGGTCGACGAGCGCACCGACAGCCCCGACCCGTACACCCTGCCCGGCACCACCACCGTGCTGCCCAACGAGAACGCGTCCGCCCCCTGCGAGAACGCGACCCTGCGCACCGCGCTCCAGTACTCCTGCAACAACGTCTTCGCGAAGGCCGCGGCCGACCTCGGCCAGGACGAGGTCAAGGAGATGGCGGACGCGTTCGGGTTCGACACCGAGAAGCTGGACGTCCCCGTACGGGCGGCGAAGAGCGTCTACCCGACCGGCATGGACAAGGCGCAGACGGCGCTGACGGGGATCGGGCAGTTCGAGGTCACCGCGACCCCGCTCCAGATGGCGATGGTCACCTCGGCCCTCGCCAACGGCGGTGAGCTGGCCGCGCCGCACATGGTCTCCCAGGTGACCGACGGGGACGGCACGGTGCTGGAGGAGACCGCCGACGGCGACACCGAGCGGGTGGTGAAGGAGTCGACCGCCGAGCAGCTGCGGAGCGCGATGGTGACGGTCGTCGAGGAGGGCACCGGCACCAACGCCCGGATTCCCGGGGCCGAGGTGGGCGGCAAGACGGGCACCGCGCAGCACGGCGTGGAGAACAGCAGCACCCCGTACGCCTGGTTCACCTCGTACGCGAAGGACCGCGACAGCGGCAAGGAGGTCGCCGTCGCGGTGATCGTGGAGGACTCGGGGGCGGCGCGTTCCGAGATCAGCGGCAACGGGCTGGCCGCGCCGATCGCCCAGAAGACGATGAAGGCGGCGCTGGAGCGGTGATGCCGGGGGCGGCCGGCGCGGTGGCACCGGCGCCGCCCGGCCGGGCCGCTCGGGCGGCGCCGGGTGTCACCCCTCGCTCGCGGGCCGCCCCTCCGCCAGGTCCCGTACCGCCCGTTCCAGCCGCGTCCGCCGCGTCTCCGGTGTCGCGGCCCGCAGCAGCGGAAGCATCGCCAGGTAGCGGGCGGTCCGGTCGAGCCCGTCGAACGCCGCACGCGCCGCCGGGTCCGCGGCGAGCGCGGCGGCGAGGTCGTCGGGGACCACAGCCGTCGCCTGCGATGCGTACGCGCGGTCCCAACGGCCGTCCTCCTGGGCCCGGCGGACCTCGGCGAGGCCGGGCTCCCGCATCCGGCCCGCCGCCGCCAGGGCCGCGACCTTCTCGACGTTCACCCGCGACCACAGGCTCCTCGGTCGCCGCGGACCGTACTTCTGCAGGTAGTGCCGGTCGTCCGAGCCCCGGCGCTGCCCGGAGATCCAGCCCCAGCACAGCCCCACGTCGACCAGTTCATCGGCCGTGACCGACGCGATCCCCGACGCCTTCTTCGCTACCTCGACCCACACGCCCTCGCGGCGGGTGTGGTGCTCGGACAGCCAGTCGTCGAAGGCCGCCGCATCCGGGAACGCGACGACCTCCACCCCGTTGATCTCCATCATGCGGGCCAGGCTAGGGCTTTCGCCCGGATCGGGCCGGACGAGACTCCGCGGACACGACCTAGGGCATCCGCCCGATGCCGCCGCACCGCCTTACTCCGCAGCATGAGCGCACGGCCCGCACGGACACGGTGCGGACCACCGGGCGGAGGGTGGGGCGGCATGGGCGGTTCGGCGGTGGTGCGGGTCCTGCGGGACCCGACGGCGGGGCGGTATCTGGCGGGGGTGGTCGTCTCCGGCTTCGGTACGTCGGCGATGTGGCTCACGGCGGGGATCTGGGTCAAGTCGCTGACCGGGTCGAACAGCCTGGCGGCGCTGACCGTGTGCGCGATGTGGGCCCCGGTGCTGGCCGGGCCCGCGCTCGGGGCGCTCGCGGACCGGATGGACCGCAGGACGCTGCTGGTCCGGGTCAACCTGGCGATGGCCTGCCTGCTGGCCACGCTGGTCCTGGTGGACTCGGGCCGCACCGTCTGGCTGGTCTTCGTGGTGCTGGTGCTCTACGGGGCGAGCGGCGTCCTGCTCGACGCGGCGGAGTCGGCGCTCGTCGCGGGGACCGTGCCCGCCTCGCTGCTGGCCGACTTCAACGGGCTGCGGATGACGGCCAACGAGGGCATGAAGCTGGTCGCCCCGCTGGCGGGCGCCGGCGTGTACGCGCGGTTCGGCGGCCCGGCCGTGGCGCTGCTGGACGCGGCGACGTGCGCCCTGGCCGCCCTGATCTTCGCCCGGCTGCCGGTACGGGAGCGGGAGGCCCCGCGGCCCCGGATGGGGGCGTGGCGCGGTGAACTCCTCGCCGGGCTGCGGCGGATACGCGCCTCGGCCGTGCTGCGCCCGCTGGTCACGGCGGGGGCGGCGACGATGCTGCTGGCAGGGGTGAACGGGGCCGTGACGTTCGCGTACGTCGATGATGTGCTCGGCCGGTCGCCGGAGTTCGCGGGGGTCCTGTACGCGGTGCAGGGCGCCGGTTCCGTTGCGGTGGGGCTGCTGGTGGGGCCGCTGCTGCGCCGGCTGCCGGAGCGGGTGTTCGCGGCGGGCGGGATGGCGTTGTTCGCGCTGGCGGTGGGCGCGCGGACACTGCCGCCGGACGGGGTGGCCCTGGCGGCGAGCGCGGCGATCGGGTTCGGCCTGCCGTGCGTGCTGATCGCGACGATGACCGCGGTGCAGCGGGAGACGCCGGACGCGGTGCTGGCGCGGACGGCGGCGACGGCAAGCTCGCTGATGACGGCGCCCAACGCGGTGGCCCTGGCGCTGGGGGCGGGGCTCGTCGCGGTGGTGGACGTGCGGGTGCTGACAGCGGTCGGCGGGGCGGCGGGGTTGCTGGCCGCGGCGCTGCTGGCGGCGGGGGCGGCACGGCGCCGCACCGCCCCCGTGTCGGCATCGGGCCCCGCGTCGGAGTCCGGCCCCGCCTTACCCCAGCCGTGAGAGCGCCTCGGCGACCGCCTCCAGGTCCGGGCCCGAGGCGAGTCCCGCGTGGTACAGGCGCAGTTCGTCCGCGCCGAGCGAGGCGGCGTGGGCCGCGTCGCGCTCCAGGGTGCGCGGGCTTCCGCCCATCCCGGTGACGATCCCGAAGTTGGCGGCGCGCACGCCGCCCCGGCCGGCGAACGGCCCGAGGACGGCTTCCCGGGCGCTGTCGGGTCCGGTGCAGGGCAGCACCACGCCGTCGGCCACGGTCAGGACGTGGTCCACCCCGACGCCGACGTTGGCCCCGGTGCGGTACGGGACGGGGTCGGCGTGCAGCAGCACCTGGAAGCCGGGGGGAGCCGCGGCCCGTACCGAGGCGACGGCCTCCTCCTGGAACGTACGGGCGACCCGGCCGCGCCACCGCAGGGTGGCGTCGGCGCGTTCGGGCCCGAGCAGCTTCCCGATGCCGTCCCGGCCGGACTCCGGGGAGCCGGCGCCGGACCAGGCCGGTTCCAGGGCGCGGCGGACGGCGGCGGACAGGTCGTCCGGGTCGGCGCCCTCCTTCCCGTACCCCGCGCGGCACTCCGGGCAGAAGCACAGCGACATCAGGTACTGCGCCGCCTCGCCGAGGCCCACGCCGGCGACCTTGTCGTGGGCGTGCAGATGGGCGAAGCCGTACCAGCCGCAGGACTCCAGTTCGGTCCCGTGCGTGCCGGGCCGGGCGGCGGCCTCAGCGGCGAGGTCCACGAGGTACGCGCGCACGGCGGGGCGGGCGATGCAGGGGGCCCAGGGGTAGCGGTCCCCGTAGGCGTTGACCACCGAGGTGTCCGGGTGCTCCGCGCCGAGCCGTGAGCTGTGCGCGAGGACCACCCAGCTGTGCACCTCCAGACCGGCGGCGGCCAGCGCGCCCGCGGCCTCCCCGTACGGATCGTCGCCGGGCGTCCAGCTCTGGCGGTACGGGGCGAGGGCCCGCCCCGCCCAGCGGTCCGGGTCCGGCGGGTAGAGGACGGCGGCGTGCTCGGCGGTGACGACGCGGTGGGCGGGGTGGCAGGGGGTCAGGGCCCGGGTGGAGTGGTAGGCGGAGGCCAGGGTGACCTGCCGGACGCCCAGGTCCGCGATCCGGGCGGCGGCGTCCGGGTCACCGACGACGTCCCACGGGTAGAGGAACGCGCCCGCCTTCACGCCCGGCCCCCCGCCCGGCCCGCCGGGGAGCGCTCCTGGGATGCGTGCTCCTCCAGCAGGGCGCGGCCGCTCGCGATGATCTCGACGAGGTCCTTGACGTGTGCGGCGGGCGGTTCGGTGAGGGGGGTGCGGACCTCGCCGACGTCCAGGCCCTGGAGCCGGACACCGGCCTTGACCAGGGAGACGGCGTATCCGCGGCCCTTGGCGCGCAGTTCGACCAGCGGCCGGTAGAAGTGGTCGAGCAGTCCGTCGACCAGCGCGTCGTCCCCGGAGTCCAGGGCCCGGTAGAAGGCGAGCGCGATGTCCGGGGCGAAGGCGAAGACGGCGGAGGAGTAGAGGGTGACGCCGATGCCCCGGTAGGCGGGGCCGGTGAGTTCGGCGGTGGGCAGTCCGTTGAAGTAGAGGAAGTCGCCGTCGGGCCGGTGGGTGCGGACCGCGCTGACGATGCGCTGCATGAGGTCGAGGTCGCCGTGGCCGTCCTTGAGCCCGATGATGCCGGGGGTGCGGGCCAGGGCGACGACCGTCTCGGGGGTGAAGATCGCGTTGTCGCGCTGGTAGACGATCGTCTCCAGGCCGGTGGCCGCCGCGAGCGCCGCGTAGTGGTTCAGCAGCCCTTCCTGGTCGGCGACGACGAGATAGGGCGGCATGGCGAGGAGCCCGTCCGCGCCGGCCTCTTCGGCGGCCCGCGCGTACTGGACGGCGAGCGCCGTGCCGTAGCCGGCTCCCGCGAGGACGGGGACCTGTCCGGCCGTCTCCTCGACGGCGGCGGCGACCGCGAGGCGGAACTCCTCGGGGGTCAGCGCGTGGAACTCGCCCGTGCCGCAGCAGGCGAAGACCGCGGCGGCTCCGGCGTCGATCCCCGCGCGCACATGGGCGCGGAAGACGGCGAGGTCGACGGTGCCGTCCGGCCCGAACGCGGTCACGGGGAAGAAGAGCGGCCCGGCGACTTCGCTGAGCCGGGCGGCGAGGGGGGCTGAGGTCACGGGCGCTCCCTGAGCAGATCCAGGCGTGCACAATTATGATCGGTGTCCATATTTCTGAACACCGCAACGCTAAGGCAGCCTCCGATGGCAGGTCAAGGCGGACGCGGGCTCTTGACGCACCTCACCTCCCCTCCTTAGCTTGTCCACGCATGTGAATGCCAGCCAGGATTGCGCACAGCGCCCGCGTACGCCCCGAGGAGACCCCCGTATGACCGCTCCCCGTACCGTCCTGCTCACCGGCGCCGCAGGCGGCCTCGGCACCCTGATGCGGGGGCTGCTGCCCGCGTACGGATACGACCTGCGGCTGTTCGACCTGGTCCCGGTGGAGGGCGCGCCCGAGGCGATCACCGCCGACCTGAACGACCGGGAGGCGCTGCGCGAGGCCGTGCGCGGGGTGGACGCGGTCATCCACCTGGCGGGCATCTCGCTGGAGTCCACGTTCGACAAGATCCTCCGCGCCAACATCCAGGGCACGTACCACCTCTACGAGGCCGCCCGCGAGGAGGGCGTCCGACGCATCGTGTCCGCCTCCTCCAACCACGTCATCGGTCACACCCCGCGCCCGGCCCCGGGCGATCCGCCGATCCCCTTGAACGCCCCGCGCCGCCCCGACACCTTCTACGGGCTCTCGAAGTGCTTCGGCGAGGACCTGGCCCAGCTCTACTGGGACCGGCACGGGCTGGAGACGGTCTCGGTGCGGATCGGGTCCTGCTTCCCCGAGCCCACCTCGGTGCGGATGCTGTCGGTCTGGATGAGCCCCGGCGACGGCGCACGGCTGTTCCACGCGGCCCTCACCGCCGAGGACGTCGGACACACCGTCGTGTACGGCTCCTCCGCCAACACCCGCCTGTGGTGGGACCTGACGCCGGCCCGGGCGCTGGGCTACCGGCCGCTGGACGACTCGGAGCCGTACGCGGCGAAGCTCGTCGCCGAGCAGGGCGAGCTGGACCCGGACAATCCGGCGCACGCCCGCGTGGGCGGCCACTTCGCGACCGACCCGCCGATCTGGCCGCACTGAGCCGCCCGGCGGCGGGGGGAGTCGGGCGGGCGGAAGCGGCGGCCCGGGGGCGGGCGCGGAAATCCGGGCGACGCGGGCGCGGCGGACGGGCAGGATACGGACATGCCGAGACCTTCCGGATTCCAGTACGAACAGCACGGCGACCAGAGCGTCACCATCACCCACCACGGCCGGCCCGCGGGCACCCTGCGCGGCGGCCGGGCGGAGAAGTTCCTGGCCGAGGCGGCGTCGGGCGACGCCCAGCTGGTGATGGCGCGCTGGACCGGCGCGTACAAGCACGGCAACGAGCGCACCGCCCGCGACCACCCGCGCAACCGCCGCTGAGGGCACGTCGAGGACCGTGGCCCGGACGGCCGAAGGTAAGGGAACGGCAAAGCCGGGTCGTTCGTTACCCCGTGCATGACCGCAATGACCCCCGGCTCGAACATCCCTCTCTCCGCCGCCCGCGTGGCGGTGGACGTCGCCGCTCCGGTGCGGCTCGACGTCTCGGGCCTGCTGCTCACCGCCGACGGCAAGGTGCGCTCCGACGACGACTTCATCTTCTACAACCAGCCCTCGGGCCCCGGCGTGACCTACCGCTCCGGCGGGGGCTCCGCGCCCGACGCGATCGTGGTGGACACCGCGGCCGTCCCGCCGGGCATCGAGAAGATCGTCGTCACCGCGAGCCCGGACGCCGCGGGCCAGACCTTCCAGGGCGTCGAGCCCACCGCCACCGTGCGCAACGCGGACGACGGCAGCGCGCTCGCCACCTTCACCCCGCCGCAGCTGGGCGCCGAGACGGCGCTCGTGGTCATCGAGATCTACCTGCGCAACGGGGCCTGGAAGGCCCGCGCGGTCGGCCAGGGTTACGCGAACGGGCTGGCCGGGATCGCCACGGACTTCGGCGTCTCGGTCGAGGAGCCCGCGGCCCCGGTCGCCCCTCCGGCGCCGGTGGCCCCCGCTCCGGTCGCCGCCCCCGTCGACCCGCGCATCGCCCCGCCGGCTCCGGCCGCCCCGCCCGCTCCCCCCGCCGCGCCCGCGGGCTCGGGGAAGATCAACCTGGACAAGGGCCGGGTCAACCTCCAGAAGAACCAGACCGTGTCCCTCGTCAAGGGCGGCGCACCGCTGCTCTCGCGGGTCAGGATGGGCCTCGGCTGGGAGCCGGCGTTCCGCGGCAAGGACATCGACCTGGACGCGTCGGTGATCGCCTACGGCCCCAACCGCAACCACCTGGACAGCTGCTACTTCGGCAAGCTGACCATCCTGAACGGGGCGATCAAGCACTCCGGCGACAACCTCACCGGTGAGGGCGCGGGCGACGACGAGGTGATCATGGTGGACCTCGGCCGGATCCCCGCGGAGGCGACGGGCCTGGTCTTCACGGTGAACTCGTTCACCGGCCAGAAGTTCAACGAGGTGGCCAAGGCCTACTGCCGGCTGATCGACGACGCGTCCGGCGAGGAGCTGGTCCGCTTCGACCTCACCGGCGCCGAGCCGCAGACCGGCGTGATGATGGCCAAGCTCATCAAGCAGTTCACCGGCGAGTGGGAGATGACCGGGATGGGCGAGTTCGTGAAGTCGCGCACCGTGCGGGGCATGGTGAAGCCCGCCGCCAAGTCCCTGTAACCGCCGTGGGCCCTCGCTCGCCGGAGGGCCGCAACGGAGTCCGGGGCGCCTGAAGTGATTCAGGTGCCCCGGTTCCGGAGAAGACGGACGCTGCTCGTGCTCGTCTCGCGACTCAGAGCTTGGTCAACTTGGAGTACGGGCTCAGGATCCTTCCCTGTCGCCCCGAGAAGTCGATGAGGACTGCATCGTTGTCGCCCTCGACAGCAAGAATCCTGCCGAGCCCGAACTGGTCGTGCGACACCCTGTCGCCCACATCGAAGCATTCGACCGGTGGGGCCTCCTGGGCCGGGCGGTTGAAGGGACTGGAAGGCAGGTGACGCCGGGCTGACTGTTTCATTAAGTCGAGTATGCGCCCTGCGAAGGCCCTACGCCATGCCCGTCGGTGCCCAAGGCCCCAGACGTGCCGGATTCGTAATCAGCGCTCACCACGGCCAGTCAGCGCTTCCTCCCGCCTCCAGCAGCGGAACCATGCGAAACGCCGCGTCGGAAAGACCCCCGAACGTGTGGCGGTTTCCGTCGCCGGTCGGGGCGTGGCCGAGCCGGTATCCGGCCAGATTCCAGGTGTAGACGGGCACCGTGTCCGGAACGCTCCGGGTCGCGTCGCCACGCCGGGTGTACCCGACCTGCTCGTCGGTGACGACGATCACCCGGTCGTGGTCCCGGTAGTGCCGCCGCACCGCCTCGGCCGTGTTCGTGCCGCCCAGGTCGCCGAAGCGGTCCAGGACCCGGAGCACGGACTCGCCCCTGCGGAAGGCCACCGGTGCGCTGGTCGTGCCGAACTGCACCAGGTCCGCGTCGGCGGAGCGCAACGCCAGCGCCGCGCCGAAGACGGCCGCGGCGTCGGCCCGGTTCAGCCGGGAGCGCTCGGAGAGCGGCGCGCCCATCGAACCGGAGCGGTCGACCAGGACCAGGGTGCGGCCGGGCAGCGCGGGAACGTGGCCCAGCGAGTGCCCGAGCGCCTGTTCCAGCGGGTGGGCCCAGCGGAGCGAGGGCGCGTGCCGGTAAGCGGCGAGGTAGCGGAACGGGAACTGGCGCGAGGCGGCGACGGCTTCCGGGTCGCTGATCCTGGCCGCGGCGGTCGCCGCGACCTCGTCCCGTACCCCGGCCTCGTCGAAATTGCGGAGGTTCCGGACGAGCGCCATCGTTCCCATCGACGGAATCACCGCCTCCCACGCCGCCGCGTCCATCGGGCCCTGCAGCCAGCCCGCCAGCGCTTCCCAGGTCATCCCGGCCTCGGCCAGCCGCTCCGCGCCGCCGGGTCCGGTGACCACGGTGCGACGCTCGGCGACCGGCAGCTCCATCAGCTCCCGGTGGGCGCTCAGGGTGGGGTCGGCGGCGGGCGGCACGGCGGTCTCCGGCCGGTGCCTGCGGTCCAGCGCGTACCGGAACAGCTCGCCCTGCCAGGGCTTGGCGGGGTCGGGCGCCGCGTGCACCAGATTGAGGACGTCGCCGAAGCGGTAGCCCTTGGACGCGGTGTCGTACTTCAGCAGGGCCCGCCCGGTGTAGAGGCGGCGCACGGCGTCGGCGATGCCCCGCTTCACGGGCTGGGGCAGGGCGCGCCCGTAGCGGGACGTCCAGTAGCCGAGCAGTTCGCCCGGCTCGTCGGCCCGCAGGAGTACGGAGTCGATGACCTGGCGGTTCGAGGGCCCCTCGGTGCAGCCCGCCGCCAGCCGCGCCTTCACGTACTCCGCGCCGCCGACCAGCGAGGCGGTCCGCATCTGCCCGTCGCGGCGCAGCCAGTGGAGCAGCCCCGCGGTCCACGCGGGGTCCTCCACGGCGAGCCGGCGCACGAGCGAGGCGAACCGGTCGTCGCGCTGGTCCCCGCCCTCGTAGAAGGAGTCCTGGGCCACGAAGTTGGCGACGGCGAGCAGGAAGAGCTCGGAGCGGGCGTCGCGTACATGTCCGGTGCCGCCCTGGTGGTTGGGCGCGAGCGCGCCGGTCGTCGCGACGGGCGAGGTGGGCACGGACCCTACGGACCGGGACCTGTGGGTACGGAAGTTGAAACGGGCCATGAGAAGAATTCCCCCGAATTCCTGGGGAAGGGCGCGGCGGCGGAACGGGGTGCCCGAGATCAGGAGTCGGCGACGGGAACAGTCAGATGCTCTGACCGATTGAGCTACCGGCCGGAGCCGGGCGGGACTCGAACCCGCAACCCTCTGATCCAGAAGTATCCGTCGCCTGCGCACCGGGCACCCCGGCGCTCGCGCCTCCCGAGATCACCAGTGGCTGCGGCACATTTCGGGAAAGGAAGGAGCCGCCGCCTTCGCACCGGGAGGTGCATGTCCATGACCTTAGGGAACGCTCCGGTCGCACGCGAAGGATTTTCCCCGGCCCGGGGGGGGGGGAGCCCGACGGGACACCCGGGGACGCAACCGAAGCGGTGGGCGCGGGCGTCGCACAGAAGGGGCTCGCGGTGATCGTCCCGGTCCGGCGGCACAAGAGGGGAACACACGACATGGAGCAGGTCGCGGGGTACCGGCTCGTGGCGCTGCTCGGCGAGGGCGGCATGGGGCGGGTCCACCTGGCGCGCACCGCGTCGGGCCGGCTCGCGGCGGTGAAGACAATCCATGAGCACCTCGCCGCCGACCCGCTGTTCCGGGAGCGGTTCCGACGCGAGACGCTCGCCGCACGGGCGGTCGCCGGTCCGTTCACGGCCGCGGTGCTGGACGCCGGCCCCGATGCCGTACGGCCGTGGCTGGCGACCGAGTTCTGTGCCGGGCCGACGCTCACCCGGGCCGCCGGGGCGCTCGGACCGCTGGGCGCGGGACCGCTGGCCGGGCTGGGGGCGGCGCTCGCGGAGGCGCTGGCGAGCATCCACCGGGCCGGGCTGGTCCACCGCGATCTGAAGCCGTCGAACGTGGTGCTCACCCGGGGCGGCCCGAAGGTCCTGGACTTCGGCATCGCCCGGCGGGCGGCCGACGAGACCCTCACGGACACCGGGGAGGTCATCGGCTCGCCCGGGTTCATCGCCCCCGAACTGCTGACGGCCGACGCCGAGCCCTCCCCCGCCACCGATGTGTTCGCCCTCGCGGCGCTGCTCGCCCGGTTGGCGACGGGCCGGGCGCCCTTCGGCTCCGGTCCCGTGCACCAGATGCTGTACCGGACGGTGCGGGGCGAGGCCGATCTGGACGGGGCCCCGACGGCAGAGTGGCGGGTGTTCCTCGCCTCCTGCCTGACGGGCGAACCGGCCGAGCGTCCCACCGTGGCCGAGGTGCTGAGCTGGTGCGCGGAGCGGTCCCCGGCCGGCGCGTGGTGGGAGCGGGATCCGGTGTCCGGCCTGGTCCGCGACCACGAGAACCGGGTCGCGGCGCTGGTGGCGGACGCCGCTGACGGCCGGGACGGTGCGGGCGCCCCGGCCGGCACGGACGACGCGCACGACACGGGCGCCCTGGCGGGCACGGCGGCCTCCGGACCCGCTCCGGCCGACGCCGTACCCGCCCCCAGCGGCGCCACGCGCACCCCGGCGGACGCCGTCCCGCACCGGACCCGTCCCGTGGTCCCGCCGCAGGACGCCGTCCCGGACGGCGGTGAGCCGGGCCGGGGTCCGGACCGGCGGCGGCTGTTCGCGTTCGCCGGGGCCGCGCTCGTCGCGGGAGGCGGCCTCGGCGGCGCGGCTCTGCTCCGGCTCACCGAGAAGGACGGCCCGAACGGCGACCGGGCGGCCGCACCACCGACGAAGACCCGCTGGGCCCGGGGACGTCTGCTGTGGACCCGGACCGTCGGCGACCTCGGTTCCACCGGCCGGGTGCTGCGCCACGGCGGTGCGCTCCTCATCACGGACGCGACCTCGGTGACCGCGCTCGACGCGGCCACCGGTGCGGTCCGGTGGCGGCATCCGGCGCGGGACGTCACGGCCGTCCGGCCGCTCGGGGACCAGGTGCTCCTGCTGCTCTCCGGGCTGCTCTTCGCACCGGAACTCCTCGCCCTCGACGCCCGGACGGGCAACCAGCGCTGGTCGGCCCTGCCGGACCGGCCGGCCGGCGCCCGGACGTCCGCCGCCCCCGACGGCCAGTCGGCGTTCTTCACCGTCGACGGCGGGACGACGGCCCTGGTCTCCTACGCCTCCGACGCCTCCCTGTGGACGAAGCGCTCCCTGGGCGACCGTCCCTGGCGCGCCTACGGGTTCGACTCCCGTACGGGAGAGGCTCTCTGGTTCCACGAGGGGACGCGGGCCGCGGTCACCGGCATCGACGCGGCGGGCGGGCGGCTGGCCGTCGGGCTCCGCCTCCCCGCCCGTTCCGGGACCCCCGCCGATGAGCCGTTGTTCGTGCTCCGGACCTCCGGCGCGGCGCCGCGGCCGGAACCGGAGATACCCGGTGGCGCCGCGTATCCGCACGCCCACCCCGGCGCCTCCGGCACCCGGTACTACGCGCGGGGCGGCCGGATCGTCGCGGTCGATCTGGCGGCCCGGCGCACCGTCTGGCGCCGGGCGCTCGAAGGGTCGCCCACGGTCACGCCCTCGGCGACCGGTGGCATGGTGCACGCCGCGACGACGCCGGGCGGGGTCACCGCGCTCGACGCCCGGAGCGGGCGGATTCGCTGGAGCCGCACGGATCTCGGGCGGCTCGCCTCCGACGACGACAGCGCCGACGACGGGCCGCCGCTGGTGGCGGACGGCACGCTGTACGCCACCGGGCCGGAGCCGGGCCGCGAGGAGAAGTCCTGGAGGGATGCCTTCTGGGGGGTGCACGCCCTCGACGCCCTCCGCGAGCGCCGGCTGTGGTCGGCCCCCGTCGAGGCGGACGGGCCCCTCCGGGCCGCCGCCGGCGGGGGCCTCCTCCACGTCTGCGCCGACGGGACCGTGCAGACCTTCACCGGACCGGACTCCGCGTGACGGGCCCCCTGCTCCCCGGCGATCCCGAACGGCTCGGCTCCATCCGGCTGCTGGGCCGGCTCGGGGCGGGCGGCATGGGCACCGTCTATCTGGGCCGGACGCCCGGCGGGCTGACCGTCGCGGTGAAGACGGTGCACGAACACCTGGCGGCCGACCCGCACTTCCGAGAACGGTTCCGCCGTGAGGCCGCCGCCGCCCGCGCGGTGACCGGGGCGCACACGGCGGCGGTGCTCGACGCGGACCCGGAGTCCTCCCGGCCCTGGCTCGCCACCGCGTATCTGCCGGGCGTCACCCTGCGGCACGCGGTGGCGGCGACCGGACCGCTGGAACCCTCCGCCGTACGGTCCCTGGGCGCGGCGCTCGCCGAAGCGCTGGAGGCCGTCCACCGGGCGGGGCTCGTCCACCGCGACCTCAAGCCGTCGAACGTGCTGATCACCGCCGACGGGCCCCGGGTCATCGACTTCGGGATCGCCCGCGCGATCAGCGACCACGGGCTGACCGGGGCGGGCGATGTCATCGGCACCCCGGGGTTCATCGCCCCGGAGCAGATCACCGGGGCCATCGCCACGGGTGCCGCGGTGACCCGGGGAGCGGTGACCGGGGCCGCCGATGTGTTCGCACTCGGGGCGGTGCTGGTGTTCGCCGCCACCGGAGGCAGCCCCTTCGGTTCGGCGACCCCGGCGGTGCTGCTCTACCGGGCCGTCCACGAGGACCCGGATCTCTCCGGCGTACCGGACGGGGTACGGGAGGTGGTGACGGCCTGCCTGGAGAAGGACCCCGGTCTTCGTCCGACGGTGGACCAGGTGCTGCGGGCCACCGCCGATCCACATCCGGCGCTGTGGTGGCGCACGGAGCCGCTGCGCTCGCTGGTCCTGGGCGAGGCGGCCGAGCAGCCCGCCGAGGAGCCGGCCGCGACACCCGGCCCGCGGGCCGCGCCCCGGACCGCCCCGGCACCGGGGCCTCCCCGCACCCCCCGGCTGTCCGCCCTGCCACCGCCGCCCGTGGTGAGGAGCCGGGCGGACCGGCGCGGGGAGCTCGCGCGGCGCGGTCTGCTGCTGGCCGGAGGCGGCGGACTCGCCTCGCTCGTCACGTACGCCTTCCTCCGGAGCGGCCGCGCGGGCGAGCGGGGGGAGCGGGTCGAGGACCCGGTGCGGATCCGGCCCGGGAGCGCCCGGCAGGGCGCCCTGCGATGGACCCTGTCGCCCGCGTTCGACAGCACCTCCGTGGACGCGCTGCGGTCGGCCGGGAGTTCGCTGCTGGTGCACGGCGTCGCCGTACCCGATGCCGGCCGGGCCGGCGGCAACGGCGGATACGTCACCGCACGGCGGGCCGGCGACGCGGGGCGCCGGTGGCTGGCCGACGCCGAGGAGAACGCCCCGGCGCAGTGGGGGGTGTCCGGTTCCGTGCTCGTGGCGGCCGATGTGGGGCTCGGCGCCCTCGATCTGGCGACAGGCGAACCGCGCGGCGAGCCCGCGGAGCGCCCGGCACCGCTGTGGTTCACCGTCGCCGCGGGCACCCTGATCTCCGGTTTCGGGGCGGACGGCGACGCCCCGACGCTGACCGCCGTGGACCTGCGCACCGGTGCGCGGCGCTGGACCGGGGGCACGGCGGAGGTCCGGTCGCCCGCCGTGCTGGACCGGTCGGTGCTGCTGGCCGACGAGGACGGCGAGAACATCCGGTGCGTCGACGCGGTCAGCGGTGAACTCCGCTGGGCTTACGAAGAGTTCGAGGGTTCAGTGGCCGCTCTGGCGGCGGTGCCGGGGGCGGGCTGCTTCGTCCTGCTCGGCATCGGGGGCGCCCTGCACTTCCTCCGGACACGCGACGGCGGCCGCCTGGCCACCGCCGCGCTGGAGGGCGGGCCGAGTTCCGGCTCCAGCGCGCTGGCCGCCGTCGGCTCCACGGTGCTGCTGACCACCGGGGGCCGGGTCCACGCCTACGCAGCCGCCACCGGCCGGCACCTCTGGTCGGCGGGGACGGTGGGGCTGGACACCAGCTGGCCCGCGGGCACGGGCGGCGTCCGGGCCCCGGTGACGGCCGGCGGATCGTTGCTCCACTGGGCGCGGGCGGGGGTCCTCCAGTGCCTCGACCTCCGCAGCGGCGAGGAGCGCTGGGCCGCCGCGTTCGGCGAGGTCGGCCAGGTGCCGCCGGTGGTGGCCGGGGGCACGGTGTACGCGGCGACGGGTGAGCTGTGCCGGGCGCTGGACGTGAACCGGGGTGCGGTGCAGCGCGGTTGGGAGGTCACCGACGTCCGTGACCTCGCCGCGGACCCGTCCGGCTGGTACGCCCGCATCGGCACGAAGGCGATACGGGCGTACAACCACACGGCTGCGCCGGTGCGGGGCTCCTGAGGAACCCGGCGTTCAGGCCCCTCAACCGCCCGCGCGCGAGCGGGCCTTGAACGCGGCCTTGCGGGCGTCCTTGGCGGCCTTCTTGTCGCTGTGCAGCCGGCCCATGGCCTCCAGCACGTCGGCGGTGGCCGGGTGGTCGACGCGCCAGACCTCGTCGAAGAAGCCGCTGTGCTGCGCGGAGAGCCCCTCGATCAGGCCCTGGAGCTCGTCCAGTTCGCCGTCCGCGTCCAGTTGGGCGGCGATGGTGTCGATGGCCAGCCAGAAGATCATGTCCTCCGGCGGGGCGGGCACGTCGGCCGCTCCGCGCTCCGCGAGCCAGACGCGGGCCAGGCCGCCCAGCTCCGGGTCGCCGAGCACCGCGCGTACGGCGGGCTCCGCCGAGGGGCCGGCCAGGGCGAGGGCCTGCTGGCAGTGGAGGCGGCGCAGCGGCGCGCCCTCGTCCGCGCCGCGCGCGGCGGCCAGCAGCTCGGCCGCCGCGGATACCGCGCCCCCCGTTCCGTACTCCGCGAGCCAGAGCTTGACCTCGGCGCGGGCGGCGGACTCCGGGTAGTGGGCGAGGCCGTCGAGGAGGGCGTCGGCGCCCTTGCCCGCGAGGTCGCCGACGGCGGGGGCGTCCACCCCGGCCTCCAGCATCCGGGCCCGGATGCCGTACAGGCCGAGGGGGGTGAGCTTGACCATGCCGTACCGGGTGACGTCCTCGTCGTCGGCCCCGGCGGCGGAGGCGTCAGCGGCTTCGCCCTCCTCGACGAGCAACGCCTCGTCGACCGGGTGGTACTCGACGATCCCGATGGGTTCGAGGAGCCGGAACTGGTCGTCGAGGCGCATCATCGCCTCGGACACCTGCTCCAGGATGTCGTCGGTGGGCTCGCCCATGTCGTCGGGGACGATCATCGACGCGGCGAGGGCGGGCAGCGGGACCGGTCCTTCGCCCGCGCCGTTGTCCGCGAGGGTGAGCAGGTAGAGGTTGCCGAGGACGCCGTCGAGGAACTCCGCCTCGGCCTCCGGGTCCCAGTCCAGGGCGTCGAAGTCGATCGAGCCGTCCTCGCCGACGAGGTCGGCGAAGTCGTCCAGGACGGGCGCGGTGGCGTCGGCGTGCACGGCGTCGAGGCCGTCGAGCCAGATGGACAGGACGTCCTGCGGGGAGCCGCCGGTGAGCAGGGCCAGGTTCTCGCCGGTGGTGACGGTGCCCTCGGTCTCGCCGTCCGCACCCTCCTCGGGGTCGGTGACGTCGAGGAGGCCGGTGTCCACGGCGAGCCGCCAGGCCTCGCTGGCGTACGCGGCGCCGTCCTCGTCGGCCGGCAGGCCGAGGTGCTCGGCGGCCGCGGGCAGCTGGGCCTCGACGAGTTCGCCGCCCGCCCCGACCCGGGTGTCCGGGCCCGCCCACCGGGCGAGCCTGACGGCGCGGACGAACAGCGGAGCGGCGAGCGCGTCCCGTGCCAGTTCGGCCTCGGAGTTCAGCCGCACCGGCGGCAGGGAGGGGCGCTCTGCGGACATCGGGGGTTCTCCTCGGTGCGTGCTCGGGGCATACGGAGTGCGTACGCGGTTCAGCCGCCCAAGCCTAGACGCAATGCACCGTATGCCGCCCGCCGCTTCACCGCATACCGCCCGCCTCGCCCCTATCCGCCCACGCCCGGCTGCATGCTGAGCGCGGGGGTGTAGCGGTGCACGCCCCCGCCGCCGGTCATGCCCGGGTAGTGGTGGACCCGTTCCCAGTGCGGGGACGGGGAGCCGACGCCGTCCCCGGGTGCGGCGAGTGCCGCGATGTGGTGCTCGGCGCTCTCCCACTCGGCGTAGTTGATGACCCGGGTGCCGTCGGTGCTGACGTGGAAGTACGCGGCGATGCCGCCGGCGGGCAGGTCGGCCTCTTCGCCGAGCGCCTCGAACACGGTGTCCACCCAGGCGCGTTGGCGGGCCGGGTCGGGCCCGTCGAACTCGGCTTCCACGATGACGAGGCAGCCGGTCTCCCGGGTGTCGCCCGCGGCCCGGAGGCCGGAGCGGTACAGCTCGTACGTGCGCAGTTCGAGGCGTTCGATGCCGGGGACGGCGGCGTCGATCTCGGCGTTGCGGATGTCGCGGCCCTCCCGTACGAAGTCCTGGTAGGCCTGTTCGCCGGTCCACTGGGAGTAGTGCAGCAGGGTCGCGCCGTCCTCCCCCGCGTAGACGCTGTAGGAGAGCAGCCCGGGGTGCGGCCATTCCCGGTTCTCCCAGGCCTTCCGGATGGCGTCGACGGCTTCTCGCTGCCGCCGTTGTGTACCGACGTTCCAGGTGCTGG
This sequence comes from Streptomyces anulatus, assembly GCF_014650675.1. Classification (GTDB taxonomy): domain Bacteria; phylum Actinomycetota; class Actinomycetes; order Streptomycetales; family Streptomycetaceae; genus Streptomyces; species Streptomyces anulatus. The sequence continues at coordinate 112,397 of NZ_BMVK01000001.1, forward strand.
CCTTGGCGAGCCGGGCGTCGGCCCGGGTCGGGTCGGGGAGGTCGGTGAAGTGCGCGGTCATGGCGGTGTTCCCTTCTCACGCGCGCCGGTCGGTGCGTCGCGGACACCACCGTGGCACCTCAAGTTCGCTTGAGGTCAAGGCCGTTCCTCCGGGGTCCCGCCCGTTCGCCCACGGCGTGAGCGGCGTCGGGTGCGGCCGGTGGCGGCCGGGGAAGGGTGGGGACATGACCCTCTCCGTGGCGCACCTGAGCGACCCGCACCTCACGACCGGTCCCGGGGCCGCGGCCCGCTCGGCCGGGTTGCGGGCCGCCCTGCGCCGGGTGCTCGCCCTGGACCCGCTCCCGGACTGCGTCGTGATCACCGGTGACCTCACCGAGCGCGGGGAGCCGGGCGAGTACGCGGCCCTGCGCGAGGAGGTCGGGGCGTTTCCGCTGCCGTTGCACCTGGTGACGGGCAACCACGACGTGCCGGAGGCTCTCGTGGGCGCGTTCGGCGGGACGCGCTTCCTGGGCGGGGGGACGCTGACGTCGTACACGGTGGAGCACCCGGCGTTCACGGTCGTGGTCCTGGACTCGTGGGTGGCCGGTGCGCCGGGCGGCCGGCTGGGTCCCGGGCAGGTGTCCCGGCTGGACCGGGAGCTCTCCCGACGCCCCGGCGTACCGGCCCTCGTCTGTCTGCACCACCCGCCGGTTCCGGTCGGCATCCCGTTCCTGGACGCGATGCGCCTGGCGGACGGCGCCGCGCTGGCGGAGGTGGTAGCCGCGCACCCCCGGGTCGTGCGGGTGCTGGCGGGCCATGTGCACCGCCCGGTCACGGCGCCCTTCGCGGGCAGCACGGTGGCCGTCGCGCCGAGTACGTACCGGCAGAGCGGGCTGGTGCTGCGGGAGGGCGTCCCCGGCTACCCCGACGAGCCCCCGGCCTTCCTGCTGCACGTCCTGCCGGAGGGGCCGCCCGGCACGGGTTGGGTCACCCACACCGTGCCGGTGGGCGAGGCCGAAGGACTGCCCCGACCGGTCACTCGGGCAGCTCGGCCCGCCAGGCCGTGACGTTCAGCTCGTCCATGTACCGGATGTCGTGCCCCTCCAGCGGGTAGACCCGCGCCCCGGCGTCGGGGGCGGCGGCCAGTTCCAGGGCGTCGGCCATGACGAGCTCGCCGCCCTCCTGGGTGGAGACCCAGGCGAGCATCGACCGCACGGTGGCACCCGGCTTCAGGGTGAGCGCCTGGGGGCCGTGGTCGCGGCCGAACTGGGAGCCGGCCGGGTTGACCTTCACCGGGAGGCGTTCGCCGTCCTCGCCGAGCGCCTGGACCGAGGGGTAGCCGTCGACCCGGTAGGGCTTCGAGCCGCAGTTGGTCAGGGTCAGGGCGACCGCACGGCTCATCATCGCGGTCAGCACCTCCCCCATGGTCACCACGGCCCCGGAGGCGGGGCACTCATCGGGCGGGGCGGAGGTCGGGGCGGTCCGCTCCGGCGCGCCGTAGGCGGGGGCGGGGGTCGGGGGCAGCGTCTCGGCGCGGACGATGCCGGGGCCGGAGGCGGAGGGTGTGGGGTCGGGTTCGCCCTCGCCGGCCGGGACGAGGAAGCCGGAGCAGCCGGTCAGCGCGGTCAGCGTCGCCGCCGACAGCACGACAGCGCCCCGTCTCCGCACCCGTACGCACACACCGCTGCCCATGCCCCCACCCCTCGCCACGATCTGCCGTCGCGGCCCGTCGTCCGTGCGTTCGATCATGTCAGAAGCGGTGCCTGAGTCACCGCCGCTCCCGCGGACTCTTCAGCGTTCCTTGCCGGTCACCCCAAGAAGATCTAAGTGGACCTGCACGGTTCCGGGAGCCGACACTTCGGACATGACCGCCACCGCACCGCGCCCCTTCGGCCGCGCACTCTGCGCCATGATCACGCCCTTCACCGCCACCGGGGCCCTGGACCCGGACGCAGCCCGCGCGCACGCCGCGCGCCTGGTGGCCCAGGGCTGCGACGGGATCGTCCTCAGCGGCACCACGGGCGAGTCCCCCACCACGACGGACGCCGAGAAGTCCGCTCTGCTGCGGGCCGTCCGGGCGGAGGTCGGCGACGGGGTGCCGCTGCTCACCGGCGTCGGGGGGCCTGACACCGCGCACACCCTGCGCCTGGCTCGGGAGGCCGAGGAGGCGGGCGCGGACGGGCTGCTGGTGGTGAGCCCGTACTACAGCCGCCCGCCGCAGGCCGCCGTCGAGGCGTACTTCCTGCGGGTCGCGGACTCCACCGGCCTGCCGCTGATGCTGTACGACATCCCCGGCCGTACCGGCACCCGGATCGAACCGGAGACCCTGCTGCGGCTGGCGGAGCACCCGCGCGTGGTGGCGGTGAAGGACTGCGCCTACGACCTGCTCGGCTCGACGAAGGTGATGGCCCGCACCTCGCTGGCGTACTACTCGGGGTGCGAGGAGCTGAACCTGCCGCTGTACGCGGTGGGCGGCGCGGGGTACGTCAGCACGGTCGCGAACGTGGCCCCGCGCCAGGTGCGGGCGCCGCTGGACGCGTTCGACGCGGGCCGCACCGACGAGGCGGCCCGGCTCAACGGGCTCACGGCGCGCCTCACCGAACTGATGATGGCGAGCGGCCTCCCCGGAACCGTCACCGTGAAGGCGCTCCTGGACGCGGGACCGGTCCGGGAACCGCTGCAGCCCGCCGGGCGCGGGGCGGCCGACGGGCTGCGTGCGGCGTACGAGGAACTCCTCGCACTCTGCTGAACGGGTCAGTTGTGGGCGTGCAGGACCTCGTTGAGGCCGCCCCACACCGCGTTGTTCGGGCGGGCCTCGACGGTGCCGGTGACCGAGTTGCGGCGGAAGAGGATGTTGGAGGCGCCGGACAGCTCGCGGGCCTTGACGACCTGGCCGTCCGGCAGCGTGATCCGCGTGCCGGCGGTGACGTACAGACCGGCCTCGACGACGCACTCGTCGCCGAGCGCGATCCCGACGCCCGCCTCCGCGCCGACCAGGCAGCGCTCGCCGATGACGATGCGCTCCGTGCCGCCGCCGGAGAGGGTGCCCATGGTGGACGCGCCGCCGCCGATGTCCGAGCCGTCGCCGACGACGACGCCCGCGGAGATCCGGCCCTCGACCATGGAGGTGCCGAGCGTGCCCGCGTTGAAGTTGACGAAGCCCTCGTGCATGACGGTGGTTCCGGCGGCGAGGTGCGCGCCGAGCCGGACGCGGTCGGCGTCGGCGATGCGTACGCCCTTGGGGGCGACGTAGTCCGTCATCCGGGGGAACTTGTCGACCGAGGTGACCTGGAGGTGCAGGCCCTCGGCGCGGGCGTTGAGCCGCACGCGCTCCAGGTCGTCGACGGCGACCGGGCCGAGCGAGGTCCAGGCGACGTTGGCGAGCAGCCCGAAGAGCCCGTCGAGGTTCTGGCCGTGCGGCCGGACGAGCCGGTGCGAGAGCAGGTGCAGCCGCAGGTAGGCGTCATGCGCGTCGAGCGGCTTGTCGTCGAGCGAGGAGATGACCGTGGACACGGCGACGACCTCGACGCCGCGCCGGGCGTCCACGCCGAGGGCCTTGGCGGCGCCCTCGCCGAGCCGGTTGACGGCCTCGTCCGGGCCGAGGCGCGTCGTACCGGCCGGGCCGGGGTCGGAGGTCAGCTCGGGAGCGGGGAACCAGGTGTCGAGGACGGTGCCGTCACCGGCGACGGTGGCGAGGCCGGCGGCGACGGCGCCGGTGGTGCGGGCAGAACCCTGGGAAGTCGTGTCGGTCATGAACAGCAACCTAACCGGCCGGGGCCCGCTCGGGCGAACCGGTCTCAGCGTGCGGCCTCTTCCCCGCCACCCGCGCCCGCTCCCCCGGTACGGGCAGCCGCCGCGCCGCCAGCACCGCGACCCCCGCACCCGCCGCGAGCAGGGCGCAGAGCGGCCAGAGCAGGGCGGGAGCGGCCGCGTACAGGGCGGCGCCCAGCGGCGGGGCGAGCACCTGGCCGCTGATCGAGGCGCCGGCGTACAGGCTCTGGAAACGGCCCTGGGCGTGGCCGGGGGCCTGGTCGGCGACGTAGGCGGTGGCGGGGGTCTTGTACAGGATCTCGCCGAGGGTCAGCGAGAGCATCATGGTGAAGGCGAAGAGCACCCCCGCGCCGGGGATCAGGATGGCGTACGCGAGCCCGACGAGCAGGAGCCCGACGCCGACGAGGCCGAGCGGGGCACGTCGGCGCAGGGCGTGGGCGGCGGGCAGTTCGAGGCAGAGGATGAGGCCGCCGTTGATGGCGAGCAGCCAACCGTAGAGCTGGGTGGAGTGCCCGTGGTCGGCGAGGAAGACCGGCAGGGTGGAGTACTGCTGCCGGTAGACGAGGTCGACCAGGACGATCGCGGCGAGCAGCACCAGGACGGCGGGCCTGGCCCGCAGTTCGTGCCAGAGGCCCGGGGCGTCCGGGTCGTGGGCGCGCACGGAGTGGGCGCTGCCGCGGGCGGGCAGGATCCGGGCGGCGTAGACGGCGAAGAGCAGGGTGCCGACGCCGTCGGCGACGAAGAGCCAGTCGTACGAGAACCGGGTGGCGACCAGGGCGCCGAGCGGCGGGCCGATCGCGAAGCCCCCGTTGGCGGCGAAGCGGAAGAGGGCGAAGCTCTGGCGGCGGCTTCCGCCCTCGGGGACGGAGACCGCGACGAGGGCCGCGTTGGCGGCGCGGACGACGCCCGCCGCGTACTGGGCGACCGGGAGCACGGCGTACAGGGCCGCGACCGGCAGGGCGGGCAGGACGACGAGCGCCGCACCGCTGACGCAGGCGCCGGTCAGCAGGGCGCGGCGATGGCCGAGGCGGTCGCCGAACCAGCCGCCGGTGAAGTTCCCCGCGACCAGGCCGACGCCGCCGACGCCGCTGATCACTCCGGCCTGGGTGACGGTCAGACCGCGCGGCCCGACGAGGTACACGAAGAGGTAGACGAAGGTGAAGCTGACGACGGCGTTGAGAAACGCCCCGAGCGCCAGCAGCCGTACCGTCCGCGGTACACCGCGCACCATGCCCATCCCCGCCACCCCCACACGATCGCCAGTGAGTTCCTTATGGGAACGGACTATGGCAGCATGATTCCATCGGGGTCAACCGAAAGGCCCCGGCGGGGCGGGGCGGACAGCGGCCACAACCGGAGGGACGACCATGCCTCAGCGCACCAGCCTGGCCGACGCCGACTGCTCGATCGCCCAGGCCCTCGACGTCGTGGGCGACTGGTGGACGCTGCTGATCGTGCGGGACACCGCGCGCGGCGTGCACCGGTTCGACGCGCTCCAGCAGGAGTTGGGCGTCTCGCGCAAGGTGCTGACCGAACGGCTGCGGCTGCTGGTCGACGCGGGCGTGCTGGCGCGGGAGCCGTATCAGGACCGACCGGTCCGGCACGAGTACCGCCTCACGCCACGCGGCCGGGCCCTGCTGCCCGTGCTGATCGCGCTCCAGGACTGGGGCGACACCTGGGTGCTGGGGGAAGGGGAGACGATGGCGACGACGACGGAGGCCTCGCGGGAGGCGGCCCGGGTGCGGGCCCTGAAGGGAACACGGCTGCCGGAGCTGCTGCTGACCGGGGACGACGGGGAGCCGCGCGACCCGGTCGCCGACACCCCGTACACCGTCCTGTACTGCTTCCCCAGCGCCTACGCCCGCCGCGACGCCTACCCGCCGGGCTGGGCGGGGATCCCGGGGGCGCGTGGCTGCACCCTCGAATCGTGCACGTACCGCGACCAGTCGGCCGAGTTCACGGCGGCGGGTGCGACCGTGCACGGGGTGTCCGCACAACGCCCGGACGAGCAGCGCGCCTTCGCCGAGAAGGAGGGGCTGCGGTTCCCGTTGCTCTCGGACGCGGACCTGGCGCTGACGGCGGCGCTGCGCCTGCCGACGTTCCGGGCGGCGGGCGTGAGCAGGCTCAAGCGACTGACGCTGGTGGTGGACCGGGAGCGGACGATCCGCGAAGTGCTGTACCCGATCACGGACATCGGGGCGAGCGTTCGCGAGGCCCTGGAAGCCGTCCGCCGCCCGGCGGACCGGGTGGACACCCCCTGGGGCGACCGAGGCAACGCCTAGGGCCGCGCCCACGGCCTTCGGCTCAGGCGGCGCCGTCCACGATCCGGGCCAGCATCTCCCGGGTGCAGGGCGCGTCGAACGTGCCGCCGGTGAGCAGCACCTGGAGGCAGACCCCGTCCATCAGCGCTACGAGGGCCCGCGCGGTCTCCGGGTCGGTGCGCCGGGACAGCAGCTCGACGGCCCCCTCGGCCCACTCGGCGGCGACGGGGCGCAGCGCGGGGCGGCGCAGGGCCGCGAGGTACAGCTCGTACTCCAGCTCGATCGCCCCGCGTTCGCCCGCGAACCACCGGTCCAGCACCCGGGTCAGCTCCTCCGCGAGGTCGGCCTCCGGCCCGCCCTCCCCGGCCTCCACCGCGAATGCGCCGCTGTCGCGCAGGGCCTGGACGAAGTTCTCGTTGCACCGGCGCAGGGCGGCGACCAGGAGTTCGTCGAGGGAGCCGAAGTGGTACGTGGTGGAGCCGAGCGGCACATCGGCCTCGGCCGCCACGGTGCGATGGCTGAGACCCGCTATGCCGTCGGCCGCGATCACGGCGAGCGCCGCGTCGATGATCCGCGTCCGCCGCCCGGGGTCGTACCGCCGGACCATCAGTGCGCCCCTCCCAGATTGAGGACGACGACCCCGGCCACGATCAGGGTGATGCCCGCGATCTTGACCAGGCCGCTGGACTCCCCCAGGAAGAGGATCCCGATGAGGGCGACGGCCGCGGTGCCGACGCCGGCCCAGATGGCGTACGCGGTGCCCACGGAGAGCGTCTTGAGGGTCTGCGCGAGCAGGGTGAAGGCGATGAGGTAGCCCACCACGGTGCCGAGCGAGGGCCAGAGCCGGGTGAAGCCCTCGCTGTACTTCATGGCCGTCGTCCCGGCCACCTCCGCCGCGATGGCGGCGGCCAGAAGTCCGTATGCGTATCCCATGTGTACGACTGTACCCAACGTTACGTACGGCCGTACACATAATCTCCCCACGTCGGGGGCGCTACGGTGTGCCGACCGACCACACGGCCCGTTGCCCGGGCCGACGACACGACGGAGACGCAGTGGCGCAGGACGCAGGGTGGGGCGGCGGCCCGTACGGGGGCGCACCTCACGGTGGGGGGCCCTTCCACGGGGGCGCGCAGGGACCGGGCGGGGGATGGAACGGCGGGTGGGCGGCGGCACCGCCCAAGCCCGGGGTGATACCCCTGGCGCCGCTGAGGGTCTCGGACATGCTCAGCGGCGCCTTCTCGACGCTCGGGCGGTACTGGAAGCCGCTGATCGGGATGGCCCTGACGCTGTTCGGCGCGGCGACGCTCGTGATGATCGCCGCGCTGGTGGTCGCCGGCGCCGCCGTCGCGACCCACTGGGACGAGCTCACCTCCAGCTCCCCGGGGTCCCCGGACTCCTCGGAACTGGTCCCGCTGGGCATCGCGTTCGGTGTGCTGATGCTCGTCAGCATGATCATCTACCTGCTGGCGTCGGCCGTGGTGCAGGCGGCGGTCCCGGTGGTCCTCCAGGAAGCCGTCCTGGGCCGCCCGATCCGCTTCGGCGCCGTGTGGCGCCGAGCCTGGTCGCGGGCCTGGTCCATCATCGGCACGGTGTTCCTGACCGGGCTGATCATGGTCATCCCGGTGGCGCTCTTCCTGGCCGCCTTCGCCGGGCTGATGGTCTACGCCGTCACGCTGGGCGACGAGGACGGCGTCGTGCCGCTGATCGTGGCCGGCTCGCTCGGCACCCTGGTCGTCGCCCCCGTGGCGATCTGGCTCTGGGTGCGCTTCTCCCTGGCCCCCACGGTCGTGGTCTTCGAGCAGCAGCGCCCGGTCGCGGCCCTGCGCCGCTCGGCCCGACTGGTGCGCGGCAGCTGGTGGCGGGTGTTCGGCGTCGGGCTGCTCGCCTTCGGACTCGCCTCCGTGATCGGCTACATGATCCAGATGCCGTTCCAGATGGCCGGCATGCTCCCCGGTGTGTTCGACACCGCGGACGTGGACGCCGACCCGAGCGGCGGGGAGCTCATCGCCCTGTTCGGCGGCCTGATCCTGCTGTCGTTCATCAGCCAGATGATCGCCCAGCTGTTCACGGCGATCTTCCCGCCGCTGATGGTCGGCCTGCTGTACGTCGACCTCCGGATGCGCACGGAGAACCTGGGCCCGGTCCTGGCCGAGGCCGCGGCGGCGACCCTGCCCGAGCAGTACGGCCCGCCGCCGCCCTCCCCCGTCTGAACACGCGGGGGCCGAGCCCGGCTCAGTCGGTCAGGGTCCGCTTGGGGCGCAGCACGCAGAACTCGTTGCCCTCCGGATCGGCCATCACCACGAAGGTGGCCTCCGGCCCCTGCCCGACGTCCACCCGCCGGGCGCCGAGCGCGAGAATCCGCTCGACCTCGGCGGCCTGGTCGTCCGGTGTCAGATCGATGTGCAGCCGGTTCTTGACCGTCTTCCCCTCCGGCACGGGGAGGAAGCACATGCCCGGCAGCGCGGTCTCGTGCGCGCCGATGATGATCTCCTGCTCGTGCTCGAAGAGCACCTGCCAGTCCAGCACCGCGCTCCAGAAACGGGCCATGAGCGGCAGGTCGTGAGCGTCGACGGCGATGTGGTACAGCGAAACGGCCATGCCCGCCAGTGTGCCTGGCGGGCATGGCCGTTCACCGCTCTTCGCGGAGCGTGTCAGACGGGGGGCGGATCAGACGTTGAACCCCAGCGCGCGGAGCTGCTCGCGTCCGTCGTCGGTGATCTTGTCCGGGCCCCACGGCGGCATCCAGACCCAGTTGATCCGGAGCTCGTTGACGATGCCGTCCGTGGCGGACTTCGCCTGGTCCTCGATGACGTCGGTCAGCGGGCAGGCCGCGGACGTCAGGGTCATGTCGAGGGTGGCGATGTTGGCGTCGTCGACGTGGATGCCGTAGATCAGGCCCAGGTTGACGACGTCGATGCCCAGCTCGGGGTCGACGACGTCGTACAGCGCCTCGCGGACCTCCTCCTCGGAGGCCGGCTTCATGGTCACGGTCTCGTTGTCGCTCATGCGGTCTTCCCTTCGGACAGCGCCTTGGCCGTCGCGTCCTTCCACGCCATCCAGCTCAGCAGCGCGCACTTGACCCGGGCGGGGTACTTGGAGACGCCGGCGAACGCGACGGCGTCCTCCAGCACCTCCTCCATCGCGTCGTCCGGCTCCAGCTGGCCCTTGGACTGCATCAGCTCCAAGAAGGCGTCCTGGATCTTCTGCGCCTGGGACAGCTCCTTGCCGACGAGCAGCTCGTTCAGCACGGAGGCGCTGGCCTGGCTGATGGAGCAGCCCTGGCCCTCGTAGCTCACGTCGGCGATGGTCTCGCCGTCGTACTTCACCCGGAGCGTGATCTCGTCGCCGCACGTCGGATTGACGTGGTGCACCTCGGCATCGCCGTCCCGCAGGCCGCGCCCGTGGGGGTGCTTGTAGTGGTCCAGGATCACTTCCTGGTACATGGATTCCAGCTTCACCAGTCAGCCCTCAGCCGAAGAAGTTCCGGACGTGCTCCAGACCGTCCACCAGGGCGTCGACCTCGGCGGGCGTGGAGTACAGATAGAACGACGCTCGCGTCGTCGCGGGAATTCCGTACCGCAGGCAGACCGGGCGGGCGCAGTGGTGGCCGACCCGGACGGCGATGCCCATCTCGTCGAGGACCTGACCCACGTCGTGCGGGTGGATGTCGCCGAGCGTGAAGGAGATCGTGGCCCCGCGGTCCTCGGCCGTCGCCGGGCCGATGATCCGCAGGTCCGGGACCTCCAGGAGACGCTTCACCGCGTACTCGGTGATCGCCTTCTCGTGCTGGTGGATCTTCTCCATGCCGATCGCCGAGAGGTAGTCCACGGCCGCGCCGAGGCCGACGGCCTGGGCGATCGGGGGCGTACCGGCCTCGAACTTGTGCGGCGCGGGGGCGTACGTCGAGGAGTGCATCGACACGGTCTCGATCATCTCGCCGCCGCCGAGGAAGGGAGGCAGGTCCTCCAGGAGCTCCTGCCGTCCCCACAGCACGCCGATGCCCGTCGGGCCGACCATCTTGTGACCGGTGAAGGCCACGAAGTCGGCCTGGAGCGCCTGCACGTCGAGCACCATGTGCGGGGCCGCCTGCGAGGCGTCGATGCAGACCAGCGCGCCGACCTGCTGGGCGCGGCGGATGATCTGCTCGACCGGGTTGACCGTGCCCAGGATGTTGGAGACCAGCGTGAAGGAGACGATCTTCGTCTTCTCCGTGATGATCTCGTCGATGTTCGAGAGGTCGAGCCGGCCGTCGTCGGTGATGCCGAACCACTTCAGCTTCGCGCCGGTGCGCTGCGAGAGCAGCTGCCACGGCACGATGTTGGAGTGGTGCTCCATCTCCGTGGTGACGATCTCGGTCTCGCGGTCCACCCGATAGGGCTCATCCGCCCAGCCGAGCATGTTCGCCACGAGGTTCAGCGACTCCGAGGCGTTCTTCGTGAAGATCACCTCGTCGCGGCTGGGTGCGTTGATGAAGGCGGCGACCTTGTCGCGGGCGCCCTCGTACAGCGCGGTGGCCTCCTCGGCGATCGTGTAGACGCCGCGGTGCACGTTCGCGTTGTGCCGCTCGTAGTACTCGTTGAGCGCGTCGAGGACCTGACGCGGCTTCTGCGAGGTCGCCGCGGAGTCCAGGTAAACGATCTTCTTGCCGTCGTGGACCGTGCGGTCCAGGATCGGGAAGTCCTTGCGGATCGCCTCGGTGTCGAGGAGGCCGGTGAGCCCCTGTCGGGCGTCAGTCACGCGGAAGCGCCACCCTTCGTGTAGGCCTCGTAGCCCTCGTTCTCCAGCTGGTCGGCCAGCTCGGCGCCGCCGGAGGCCGCGATCCGGCCGTTGGCGAAGACGTGCACGAAGTCGGGCTTGATGTACTTCAGGATGCGGGTGTAGTGCGTGATCAGCAGGGTGCCGACCTCGCCGGTCTCGCGGACCCGGTTGACGCCCTCGGAGACGGTCTTGAGCGCGTCGACGTCCAGGCCGGAGTCGGTCTCGTCCAGGACGGCGATCTTCGGCTTGAGGAGCTCCAGCTGGAGGATCTCGTGGCGCTTCTTCTCACCGCCGGAGAAGCCCTCGTTGACGTTGCGCTCGGCGAAGGCGGGGTCCATCTGGAGCCCGGCCATCGTCTCCTTGACCTCCTTGACCCACGTACGCAGCTTGGGGGCCTCGCCGCGGATGGCGGTGGCGGAGGTGCGCAGGAAGTTGGAGACCGAGACACCGGGGATCTCGACCGGGTACTGCATGGCGAGGAACAGGCCGGCGCGGGCCCGCTCGTCGACGGACATCTCCAGGACGTCCTCGCCGTCCAGGGTGACCGTGCCACTGGTGATCGTGTACTTGGGGTGACCCGCGAGCGAGTACGCGAGGGTGGACTTGCCGGACCCGTTGGGGCCCATGATGGCGTGGGTCTCGCCCTGCTTCACGGTCAGGTCGACGCCCTTGAGGATCTCCTTCGTGGCGTTGTCGGCCTCGACGGTGACGTGCAGGTCGCGGATTTCAAGCGTTGCCATGGGTGACTCAGGACTCCTGGGTGACGGAGACGAGCACATCGTCCCCTTCGATCTTTACGGGGTATACGGGGACGGGGCGCGTCGCGGGAAGGCCGGACGGCTTGCCGGTGCGGAGGTCGAACGACGATCCGTGCAGCCAGCACTCGATCGCGCAGTCCTCCACCTCGCCCTCCGAGAGGGACACGTTCGCGTGCGAGCAGATGTCGTTGATCGCGAACACCTCGCCCTCGGTGCGGACGACGGAGACGGGTGTGCCGTCGAGCTCCACCCGTTTCGGGGTGTCGTCCTCCAGCTCACTCAGCGCACAGGCCTTGACGAAGGACATCAGACGGACGCCTTCAGCTCGGCCTCGATCTTCTCGATGAGGCGCGCTTCGACGTCCGGCAGACCGATCTGCTGGACCAGCTCGGCGAAGAAGCCGCGCACGACGAGACGGCGGGCCTCCTCGGCCGGAATACCGCGGGACTGGAGGTAGAAGAGCTGCTCGTCGTCGAAGCGGCCGGTCGCCGAGGCGTGGCCGGCGCCGACGATCTCGCCGGTCTCGATCTCCAGGTTGGGTACGGAGTCGACCCGGGCGCCGTCGGTGAGGACGAGGTTCCGGTTCATCTCGTAGGTGTCGGTGCCCTCGGCCGCGGCCTGGATGAGGACGTCGCCGATCCAGACGGCGTGCGCGCCGTCGCCCTGGAGTGCACCCTTGTACACCGCGTTGGACTTGCAGTGCGGGGTGTTGTGGTCGACCAGGAGGCGGTGCTCCTGGTGCTGGCCCTTGTCGGTGAAGTACAGGCCGAAGAGCTCCGCCTCGCCGCCGGTGGCCGCGTAGGCCACCCGGGGGTGCAGGCGCACGACGTCGCCGCCGAAGGTGACGACGATCGACTTGAACGAGGCGTCCCGGCCGACCAGCGCGTTGTGCTGGCCGACGTGGACGGCCGTGTCGTCCCAGTCCTGCACGGAGACGACGGTCAGCTTCGCGCCGTCGCCCAGCACGTAGTCGACGTTGGCGGCGAGCACCGCGTCACCGGTGTGGTCGATGACGACGACGGCCTCGGCGAAGGCGCCCAGCTGGATGAGCTGGTGGCCGTAGGCGACGCCGCCCTCTCCGTGCACGGCGATCCGGATCGGCTCGGTGAGCACGGCTTCCTTGGCGACCGTGACGACCGAGGCCTGCTCGAAGGAGCTGTACGCCTGGGCGGCGACCCGGTCCACCGGGATGCCGGCCTTGCCGAGCCGGGAGTCGTCGCGGCCGACGGTCTCGACCGTGACGCCCTCGGGGGCCTCGATGGCGACCTTCACCCCGCTGCCGGTGGCGACGGCGGTGCCGTTGTGCAGCCCGCGCAGTCGCTCCAGCGGTGTGAAGCGCCACTCCTCCTCACGGCCGTGCGGGACGGGGAAGTCCGCGACGTCGAAGGACGGGGGTGCGCTCATACGGGTGGCGACGGTCGACTCGGCGGCCACCGCGATGGAGCCGGCGGTGGTGGAGCCCGCCGGAGTGTTCTGAGCCTCAGCCATGGCTGTCGTAGTGCTCGCTTTCTTAAGTCAAGAACTCGGGGGATTCGGTGGGGCGGGGACGGCCGCGAACGGCCGTCCCGGTGGTCCTCGGGCGAGGACCTAGCCGACCGAACCCTCCATCTGCAGCTCGATCAGCCGGTTGAGCTCCAGGGCGTACTCCATGGGCAGCTCCTTCGCGATCGGCTCGACGAAGCCGCGCACGATCATCGCCATGGCCTCGAACTCGGTGAGTCCGCGGCTCATGAGGTAGAAGAGCTGGTCCTCGGAGACCTTGGAGACGGTCGCCTCGTGGCCCATCGACACGTCGTCCTCGCGGACGTCGACGTAGGGGTAGGTGTCCGAGCGGGAGATCGTGTCGACGAGCAGAGCGTCGCAGAGCACGTTGGACTTCGCGCCCGGCGCGCCCTCGCCGATCTCGATCAGACCGCGGTAGGACGTACGGCCGCCGCCTCGCGCCACCGACTTGGAGACGATGTTGGAGGAGGTGTTCGGGGCCATGTGGACCATCTTGGCGCCGGCGTCCTGGTGCTGGCCCTCGCCCGCGAAGGCGATGGACAGGGTCTCGCCCTTGGCGTGCTCGCCCATCAGGTAGACGGCCGGGTACTTCATGGTCACCTTGGAGCCGATGTTGCCGTCGACCCACTCCATGGTCGCGCCCTCGTAGGCCACGGCCCGCTTGGTGACCAGGTTGTAGACGTTGTTCGACCAGTTCTGGATGGTCGTGTAGCGGCAGCGGCCGCCCTTCTTCACGATGATCTCGACCACGGCGCTGTGCAGCGAGTCCGAGGAGTAGATCGGGGCGGTGCAGCCCTCGACGTAGTGGACGTAGGCGTCCTCGTCGACGATGATCAGCGTCCGCTCGAACTGACCCATGTTCTCCGTGTTGATACGGAAGTAGGCCTGGAGCGGGATGTCCACGTGGACGCCCTTGGGCACGTAGATGAACGAGCCGCCGGACCACACGGCCGAGTTCAGCGAGGCGAACTTGTTGTCACCGACGGGGATGACGGTGCCGAAGTACTCCTTGAAGAGCTCCGGGTGCTCCTTCAGCGCGGTGTCGGTGTCCATGAAGATGACACCCTGCGCCTCCAGCTCCTCGTTGATCTGGTGGTAGACGACCTCGGACTCGTACTGCGCGGCGACGCCGGCGACGAGGCGCTGCTTCTCCGCCTCGGGGATGCCGAGCTTGTCGTACGTGTTCTTGATGTCCTCGGGCAGTTCCTCCCAGGAGGCCGCCTGCTTCTCCGTGGACCGCACGAAGTACTTGATGTTGTCGAAGTCGATGCCCGACAGGTCGGAGCCCCAGTTCGGCATGGGCTTCTTGCCGAAGAGCTTGAGGCCCTTGAGCCGGAGCTTCAGCATCCACTCGGGCTCGTTCTTCTTCTCCGAGATGTCGCGGACGACAGCCTCGGACAGACCGCGCTTCGCCGCCGCGCCTGCCGCGTCGGAGTCGGCCCAGCCGAATTCGTACGTACCCAGACCCTCGAGCTCAGGGTGGGCAGTCTCCGTGGGGAGCGTCATGCGGGGTTCCTCCCGGCCGTGCTTGCAGATGCTGAATGGGTGGTCTGTGGGGGTGCTGCGTGGCCACTTCGCGGCACGTAGGTCGTGCACACGCCATCGCCGTGGGCGAGGGTGGCCAGACGCTGCACATGGGTCCCGAGGAGGCTGGAGAAGAATTCCGTCTCCGCCTCGCACAGCTGTGGGAACTGCTCGGCGACATGCGCCACCGGGCAGTGGTGCTGGCACAGCTGCTCGCCCTGCTGCGGGCCCGGCGCGCTTCGCGCCATAGCAGCGTACCCGTCGGCCGACAGAGCCTTGGCCAGGGCCTCGGTGCGCCCTTCGGGCTCCGCGGCCTCGACCACGGCGCGGTACGCCTCGCCCACCGCGGCCATCCGGGCGCGGGCGAAGGCGAGCACCGCCTCGTCACCCCCGGAAGCGGCGATGAAGCGCAGGGCGTCGGCGGCCAGCTTGTCGTAGGACTGGTCGAAGGCGTCCCGGCCGCAGTCCGTCAAGGCGAACACCTTGGCGGGCCTGCCACGGGTCCGCGCCCCGTAGACCCGCTGTTCGCGGGCTTCGACGACATCGTCGGAGACGAGGGCGTCCAGGTGACGGCGGACGGCGGCCTGGGTGAGGCCCACGCGCTTGGCGAGATCCGCGACCGTGGAGGGGCCGTGGTCCAGGATGGAGCGCGCGACCCGGTTGCGCGTCGAGCGCTCACCGGTCGCGAGTTCCTCCTGGGGAGCCCGTCCGTCGTATTTCACAACACCATTGTTGCGTAATTCATTCAGCTCTGACAACCACGGTCCGGAACGATCTACGGTGCGGTTCGTCACTTAGGGTTACCTAATCTGGCCCCGGGGGCCGCCCGCTCCGGGACCCTGCCTAGACTGGTGCGCCATGGAGAACGAGCCCGTCGTACAGGTCAAGGGCCTGGTGAAGCGGTACGGCACGAAGACCGCGGTGAACGGCCTCGATCTGGTGGTCGCGACCGGCGCGGTGACCGCCGTCCTCGGCCCGAACGGCGCCGGGAAGACCACCACGATCGAGACCTGCGAGGGCTACCGCCGCCCGGACGCCGGCACCGTACGGGTCCTCGGACTCGACCCGGTCGCCGACGCGGAGCGGCTGCGCCCCCGGGTCGGGGTGATGCTCCAGTCCGGCGGCGTCTACTCCGGGGCACGCGCCGACGAGATGCTCCGCCATATGGCGAAACTGCACGCCCATCCGCTCGACGTGGACGCCCTGATCGAACGCCTCGGCCTCGCCGACTGCGGCCGCACCACCTACCGGCGGCTCTCCGGCGGCCAGCAGCAGCGCCTCTCGCTGGCCATGGCGGTCGTCGGACGGCCCGAGCTGGTCTTCCTGGACGAGCCGACCGCCGGGCTCGACCCGCAGGCCCGCCGCTCCACCTGGGACCTGGTGCGCGAGCTGCGCGCCGACGGGGTGTCCGTGGTGCTGACCACCCACTTCATGGACGAGGCCGAGGCGCTCGCCGACGACGTCGCGATCATCGACGCGGGCCGGGTCATCGCCCGGGGCAGCCCGGAGCAGCTCTGCCGGGGCGGCGCGGAGAACACCCTGCGCTTCACCGGACGCCCGGGACTCGACCTCGGCTCCCTCGTCAAGGCGCTGCCCGACGGCTCCGGGGCCGCCGAACCGCTGCCGGGGACGTACCGGATCACCGGGTCCGTCGATCCGCAGCTCCTGGCCACGGTGACCTCCTGGTGCGCCCAGCACGACGTGATGCCCGAGGGCATCTCGGTGGAGCGGCACACCCTGGAGGACGTCTTCCTCGAACTGACCGGCAAGGAGCTGCGCGCATGAGCGCCGGTACGTACACCCCGCGCCCCGGCGCGGCCCCGCTCCCCCGCATGATCGCCGCGCAGACCGCGCTGGAGACCCGGATGCTGCTCCGCAACGGCGAGCAGCTGCTGCTGACGGTGATCATCCCGACGCTGCTGCTGGTGCTGTTCAGCGCGGTCGACATCGTGGACACCGGCTCGGGCGCGTCGGTCGACTTCCTGGCCCCGGGCATCCTGGCACTCGCCGTGATGTCGACCGCCTTCACCGGCCAGGCCATCGCCACCGGCTTCGAACGCCGTTACGGGGTCCTCAAGCGGCTCGCGGCCTCCCCGCTGCCCCGCTGGGCGCTGATGACCGCGAAGACGCTGTCGGTGCTGGTCACCGAGGTGCTCCAGATCGTGCTGCTGACGGCGATCGCCCTCGCGCTCGGCTGGTCGCCCGAGGGCAACCCGCTCTCCGTGCTGCTGCTCCTCGTCCTGGGCACCGCCGCGTTCTCCGGGCTCGGGCTGCTGATGGCCGGGACGCTCAAGGCGGAGGCGACGCTCGCCGCCGCCAACCTGGTGTTCCTGCTGCTGCTGGTCGGCGGCGGGGTCATCGTGCCGCTGGACAAGTTCCCGGACGCCGCGCAGTCGGTGCTGGGGCTGCTGCCCGTGTCGGCGCTCTCCGAGGGGCTGCGGGACGTCCTCCAGCACGGTGCGTCGATGCCGTGGGCCGAGGCCGGGATCCTCGCGGTGTGGGCGGTGTTGGGGCTCGGCGCCGCGGCGAAGTTCTTCCGCTGGGAGTAGGCCACCGGGGCCGTACGGCTGGACGTGTCCGGGCAACCGGGTACGAACCCACCCCCTCGTGAAATCATGCACAAGCCCCGTCCTACGATGGTCCGCGTGGAAACCCCCATCTCCCTCATCGCCAAGCGCTGGACGCCGTCCACCAAGGTGGTGAAGCGCGCCGCGCTCTCCGCCGTCATGATGAGCGTCTTCATCATCGTCACCGGCGGGGCCGTCCGGCTCACCGGTTCGGGCCTCGGCTGCGACACCTGGCCCAAGTGCACCGACGACAGCCTGTTCGCGACGCCCGAACAGGGGCTGCACGGCGCGATCGAGTTCGGCAACCGGATGCTGACCTACGTCCTGTCGGCCGCGGTCGGCTGGGCGATCATCGCCATCAGCGCGGTCAAGCCGCGCCGCCGCAAGCTCGCCCGGCTGGGCTGGCTGCAGTTCTGGATCGTGCTGGGCAACGCCGTCCTCGGCGGGATCACGGTCTGGGCGGGCCTCAACCCCTGGACGGTCGCCGGGCACTTCCTGCTGGCCAACGCGCTCCTCGCGGTCGCCGTGATCACCTGGGTGCGGGTCGGCGAGGGCGACGGCCCGCCGCGCCCCCGGACTCCGCTGCCGGTGCGGCGCCTCGCCTGGGCGATCGTGGCGACCACCGTGGTCCTGATCGTCCTGGGCACCTCGGTGACCGGTTCCGGCAAGCACGCCGGCGACAGCAGCGACGTACCGCGCATGCCGTGGGACTGGTCGGCCGCCGCCCATGTGCACGCCATCTCCGCCTGGGTCGTCTGCGCCCTGGCCATCGCGATGTGGCTGGCCCTGCGAGTGGTCGACGCGCCCGCCGACGCCCGGGCCCGCGCCCGCGACCTGCTGGTCGTGCTGCTCGCCCAGGGCGCGATCGGGTACGTCCAGTACTTCAGCGACGTCCCCGAGATCCTCGTCGGCGTGCACATGTTCGGCTCGGCCATCCTGTGGATCGCCGTGATCCGGCTCGTGCTGAGCATGCGCGAGCGCGGCGACGACGCGCCCGCCCCGCTGCCCGGCCCGTCCGCCGAGCAGCCGGAGACGACCCCGGCGACGGCGGTCTGAAGGACCTGACCCACGCGCGAACGAAGAAGGGGCGGCGGGCCCGGGCCCGCCGCCCCTTCTTCGTTCGCGCGTTCCGGCTCCTCACCCCAGTCCGTACACCCGGCGCGCGTTGCCCGAGCCGATCATCGTGGCGACCCGGGCCGCGTCCTGCCGGGTCCACGCGCCGTCCTCGACCCAGCCGCCCAGCACCCGCCCGAGCGCCTCGCGGAACTGCCGCGCGCCCACCAGATGCAGCTCCGGCAGCTCCTGCGCCCCGCTGGAGAACAGCAGCTTGCCGAACGGCGCGAGCTCCATGATCTCCGCCAGCACGCCCGCCGCCCGCGCCCCGGTCCGCGCCGGTACGGTCCCCAGATCGGCGTAGACGTGCGGGTGCCGGCCGGCCAGCGCGGCGGCCTGCCGGTGGTGCGGGTAGCCGTGCAGGAGGACGAGGTCGCAGCCGTGGCCCTCGGTCGCGGCGGCGAAGTCGGCGAGGCGGGCCGGGTCCGCAGCGCCCAGGCGCAGTTGCAGCGGCAGCCCGCAGGCCACCGCCGACCAGCGCAGATGGTCCAGCAGCTCCGGCTCGACGCGCACACCGCCGCCGCCCCGGCCCCCCGTGCCCCGGCGGGCGGCCCGGCGCTCCTCCTCGCGCCGGGCCAGCCAGCGTCCGGCCGCCGCCCGCAACCGGACCGGCCCCGGCGGCTCGGGGGCGACGCGGGGGGCCTTCCCGCCGACGGGGGCGACCGCCACGCCGGAGGTGAACGCCACCGCGGAGGACGCGGCGGTGTGGACGGCCTCGCCGAGGTTGACGAGGAAGGCGTCGACGGTGCCCGAGGTGTCGGCGACGTGTTCGGCGAGGATTTCGAGACGGACGATCTCACGGGCCTCGGACCCGGCCGCCGAGGCCATCTCGGCCGGTCCCGTGAGGTCGCCGGGGAGTCCGGTGTCGACGAGGTGGGCGGAGACCCCGGTGGCGCGCAGCAGGCGGCGGGAGGTCTCGGCGACACCCAGTTCACGCCGTCTGGCCAGATAGTGGGCGGGCGGGCAGTGTGCTTCGAGCCCGAGCAGGGGCGGGCACCAGCGGCGTACGGCGAACCCGGTCTGGGTGTCGAAAAGGGTGGTGCCGGGGGCGGCCGGTGCGCGGGCGGCACCGAGCCGGGCCTCGAAGGTGCCGAGACCCAGCTCGGTGCGCAGGACGCCGTGGCAGTTCTGGTCGACCAGGTCGGCCACGGGAACGGTGTCGGTCATCCGGGCTCCCTGGGAAGGCGTGCGTGTGCACGGCCTAACGGGTGGGCCCCGTGTCAGGTGTCGCCCGGCGGCGGCGAAAGCGGCGCTGTCGCCTCAGCGGTCGTTGGAGGGGCCGCCGATCTGCATCCCGGCCATCCGGGACCACTCGTACGGGCCGGTGCGGACCTTGAGCGCGAACTCGCCGTCGAACTCCTCGTGCATCGTGATGCCGGACTTCGCGGCCGCGTTCTCGGCCACCGCGTAGGTCGGGGCCACGAGGTCGCCCCAGGCGCCGTCCTCGCCGACCAGGACGATACGGGCGCCCGCCTGGCCGATGTAGGCGAGCTGCCCCTCCGCGCCGCCGTGCTCCTTGGCGAAGGCGCCGATCTGGTGGGCGAGCCTCGCCGCCCTGCGTTCGGCGCGCGCCGCCTTCCTGGCGTCCGTGCGTGAGGTCTGTCCGGTGTCCGCTGCGTCTGCTGCCGTCTCTGCCATGAACAGGATGCTACCGACGGGTAGATGAACTGGCGACGGGCGGGTCGCGTGGCTTGTGCCACGCGACCCGCCCGTACCCGGGAAGAGGGTGTGTCAGCGGAGGAAGGGGTCCACCGCGACGGCGAGGAAGAGGAGGGAGACATAGGTGATGGACCAGTGGAACAGCCGCATCTCCTTGAGCTTCGCCCCGGTCACTCCGGCCTTGGCCCGGTTCTGCAGGCCGTGGGCCTCCCAGAGCCAGGCGCCGCCGGACAGCAGCGCCACCGCGGTGTAGAACCAGCCGGTGTAGCCGAGCGGGGTGAGCAGCAGCGAGACCGCGACCATCACCCAGCTGTAGAGGACGATCTGCCGGGCGACCACCCGGTTGGAGGCGACCACCGGGAGCATCGGGACGCCGACCCGGGCGTAGTCGTCCTTGACCTTCATCGACAGCGGCCAGTAGTGCGGCGGCGTCCAGAAGAAGATGACGGCGAAGAGGATGACGGCGGCCCAGGAGAGCTCGTTCGTCACGGCCGACCAGCCAATGAGAACCGGCATGCAGCCCGCGATGCCGCCCCAGACGATGTTCTGGGAGGTGCGGCGCTTCAGCAGCATCGTGTAGACGACGACGTAGAAGAGCAGCGCGCCGAGCGCGAGAGCCGCCGAGAGCCAGTTGACGAGCAGCCCGAACCAGACCGTGGAGATCACCGCGAGGGCGATGCCGAAGGCGAGGCATTCGCGGGGGCTGACCATGCCGGTGACCAGCGGGCGCTGGGACGTACGGTCCATCAGCGCGTCGATGTCACGGTCGATGTACATGTTCAGCGCGTTGGCGCCACCGGCGGAGAGATATCCCCCGATGGTGGTAGTGAGAACGAGCCACAGGTCGGGTACACCCTGGGCAGCGAGGAACATCACCGGAACGGTGGTGATGAGCAACAGCTCGATGATCCGTGGCTTGGTAAGCGCCACGAAGGCCTTGACGCGGGCCCCGAACGGGCGATGGCCCCCCGGGCTGGGAGTCAAGGCGACCCCTGCGGGTCGGGACTCGACGGCCGTCACGCACACCCCTGACAGAGAAATCCCAGCAAGCTCCGGGCGGAGAGGCCCGGTGAAGACTTGCGCGAACCCGTTCACTCTAGACGTTGCGGATACGCCGCCCTTCGCGGGGGTGGGGTCGTGTTGGGGGTGACTGTTCCCCGGATGTGCATTCCGCCGGGAGGCGAACTCCACGGGTCGCCCACACCCTGGAAAGTGCTCGGAAAGTGTGCCTGTCAACGGGGGTAGGCTCGACAGCGCCCGGTGCGGTAACAGTCACCGGTTTACGACAGTGGAGAGGAGCCCTGACTCAGGGTGAGCATCAAGCCGACCACCACAGACCTTCAGTGGACCGATTTGGACCAGCGGGCCGTGGACACCGCCCGCGTTCTCGCCGCGGACGCCGTACAGAAAGTCGGAAACGGCCACCCGGGCACGGCGATGAGCCTGGCTCCCGCCGCGTACACCCTCTTCCAGAAGGTGATGCGGCACGACCCCGCGGACGCCGAGTGGACCGGTCGCGACCGGTTCGTCCTCTCCGCCGGCCACTCCAGCCTGACGCTCTACATCCAGCTCTACCTGGCCGGCTACGGCCTGGAGCTGGACGACCTCAAGGCCTTCCGCACCTGGGGCTCCAAGACCCCGGGCCACCCGGAGTACGGCCACACGACCGGCGTCGAGACGACCACCGGGCCGCTGGGCCAGGGCGTCGCCAACGCGGTGGGCATGGCGATGGCCGCCCGCTACGAGCGCGGCCTCTTCGACCCCGAGGCGGCCCCCGGCACCTCCCCGTTCGACCACATGGTGTGGGTCGTCGCGGGTGACGGCTGCCTCCAGGAGGGCATCTCGGCCGAGGCGTCCTCGCTGGCCGGGCACCAGAAGCTGGGCAACCTGGTCCTGCTCTGGGACGACAACCACATCTCCATCGAGGGCGACACGGAGACCGCGGTCTCCGAGGACACCCTGAAGCGGTACGAGGCGTACGGCTGGCACGTCCAGCGCGTCGAGCAGCTCCCCAGCGGCGACCTGGACCCGGCGGGTCTGTACGCGGCGCTGCAGGCGGCCAAGGCCGAGACCGAGCGCCCCTCGTTCATCGCGGCCCGCTCGATCATCGCCTGGCCCGCCCCGAACGCCCAGAACACCGAGGCCGCGCACGGCTCGGCGCTCGGCGACGACGAGATCGCGGCGACCAAGCGGGTCCTCGGCTTCGACCCGGAGCAGACCTTCGAGGTCTCCGACGCGGTCATCGGCCACACCCGCGAGGCCCTGGACCGCGGCCGTGAGGCCCGCGCCGAGTGGGACAAGTCGTTCGCCGCGTGGCGCACCGCCAACCCGGAGCGCGCCGCCTCCTTCGACCGGATCGCCGCGGGCGAGCTGCCCGAGGGCTGGGAGGAGAAGCTCCCCGTCTTCGAGCCCGGCAAGGGCCTGGCCACCCGTGCCGCCTCCGGCAAGGTGCTCCAGGCGCTCGGCGAGATCGTGCCCGAGCTGTGGGGCGGCTCCGCCGACCTCGCGGGCTCGAACAACACCACGATCGACAAGACGTCGTCGTTCCTCCCGGTGGGCAACCCGCTGCCGGAGGCCGACCCGTACGGCCGGACGATCCACTTCGGCATCCGCGAGCACGCCATGGCCGCCGCCATGAACGGCATCGCGCTGCACGGCAACACCCGCATCTACGGCGGCACCTTCCTGGTGTTCTCCGACTACATGCGCAACGCGGTGCGACTGTCCGCGCTGATGCACCTGCCGGTGACGTACGTGTGGACGCACGACTCGATCGGCCTCGGCGAGGACGGTCCCACCCACCAGCCGGTCGAGCACCTGGCCGCGCTGCGCGCCATCCCGGGCCTGAACATCGTGCGCCCGGCCGACGCGAACGAGACCGCCATCGCCTGGCGCGAGATCCTGCGCCGCTACACCAAGGTGTTCGGCAAGGGCGCGCCGCACGGTCTGGCGCTGACCCGGCAGGGTGTGCCGACGTACGAGGCGAACGAGGACGCGGCCAAGGGCGGTTACGTCCTGTTCGAGGCCGAAGAGGCCTCCGGGCAGAACACCGCGCCGCAGGTGCTGCTCATCGCGACCGGTTCCGAGGTCCACGTCGCCGTCGAGGCGCGCGAGGAGCTCCAGGCGGCCGGCGTGCCGACCCGGGTCGTCTCGATGCCGTCGGTCGAGTGGTTCGAGGAGCAGGACCAGGCGTACAAGGACAGTGTGCTGCCGCCGTCGGTGAAGGCGCGGGTCGCCGTCGAGGCGGGCATCGGCCTGACCTGGTACCGGTACGTGGGCGACGCGGGCCGGATCATCTCGCTGGAGCACTTCGGGGCCTCGGCCGACGCGAAGGTGCTGTTCCGGGAGTTCGGCTTCACCGCCGAGAACGTGGCCGCCACCGCGCGGGAATCTCTCGCCGCCGCCACGCGCTGACGCCGGTAGATACGACTAGTAGGAGATGCAACTCATGACAGACGCACTCAAGCGCCTCTCCGACGAGGGCGTGGCGATCTGGCTCGACGACCTGTCGCGCAAGCGGATCACGTCCGGCAACCTGGCCGAGCTGATCGACCAGAGCCATGTCGTCGGCGTCACCACCAATCCGTCGATCTTCCAGAAGGCGATCTCCTCGGGCGACGGTTACGAGCAGCAGCTCACCGACCTCGCCGCCCGCAAGGTCACCGTCGAGGAAGCCCTCCGCATGATCACGACGGCGGACGTCCGCGACGCCGCCGACATCCTGCGCCCGGTCTTCGACGCCACGGACGGCCAGGACGGCCGGGTCTCCATCGAGGTCGACCCGCGCCTGGCGCACAACACCACGGCCACCGTCGCCGAGGCCAAGCAGCTGGCGTGGCTGGTCGACCGGCCGAACACGCTCATCAAGATCCCGGCGACCAAGGCCGGCCTGCCGGCGATCACCGAGACGATCGGCCGGGGCATCAGCGTCAACGTGACGCTGATCTTCTCGCTGGAGCGCTACCGCGCGGTCATGGACGCCTACCTGGCGGGCCTGGAGAAGGCGAAGGCCGCGGGCCTGGACCTCTCCAAGATCCACTCGGTGGCCTCGTTCTTCGTGTCCCGGGTGGACACCGAGATCGACAAGCGGCTGGACGCCATCGGCTCGGACGAGGCGAAGGCGGCCAAGGGCAAGTCCGCGCTGGCCAACGCGCGCCTGGCCTACGAGGCGTACGAGGAGGTCTTCTCCTCCGACCGCTGGGCCCCCCTGGACAAGGCGCAGGCCAACAAGCAGCGTCCGCTGTGGGCCTCGACCGGCGTCAAGGACCCGTCGCTGAAGGACACGCTGTACGTCGACGACCTGGTGGCGCCGAACACGGTGAACACCATGCCGGAGGCGACGCTGGAGGCGGTGGCCGACCACGGCGAGATCACCGGCGACACCGTCACCGGCGGCTACGACCAGGCACGCGCCGACCTCGACACGGTCAAGAAGCTCGGCATCTCGTACGACGACGTCGTACAGGTGCTGGAGGACGAGGGCGTGGAGAAGTTCGAGGCGTCCTGGAACGACCTGCTCAAGTCGACCGAGGCGGAGCTTTCGCGCCTCGCCCCCTCGGAGGGCTGACCACTTTGTCTGCTGTTCCCGGAGCCAACCCGCTCCGTGACGCACAGGACCGACGGCTCCCGCGTATCGCGGGGCCGTCGGGCCTGGTCATCTTTGGCGTCACGGGCGATTTGTCCCGTAAAAAGCTGATGCCCGCCGTCTACGACCTGGCCAATCGCGGCCTGCTGCCGCCGGGCTTCTCGCTCATCGGCTTCGCGCGCCGCGACTGGGAGGACGAGGACTTCGCCCAGGTCGTCCACGACGCCGTCAAGGAGCACGCCCGTACGCCATTCCGCGAGGAGGTCTGGCAGCAGCTCATCCAGGGGATGCGCTTCGTCCAGGGCAACTTCGACGACGACGAGGCGTTCGAGACGCTCAAGGCCACCATCCAGGAGCTCGACAAGGCCCAGGGGACGGGCGGCAACTTCGCCTTCTACCTCTCCGTGCCGCCGAAGTTCTTCCCCAAGGTCGTCCAGCAGCTGAAGAAGCACGGCCTGGCCGACCAGAAGGACGGCTCCTGGCGCCGTGCCGTCATCGAGAAGCCGTTCGGCCACGACCTGGCCAGCGCGCAGGAGCTCAACCAGCTCGTGCACGACGTCTTCCCGCCCAACGAGGTCTTCCGGATCGACCACTACCTGGGGAAGGAGACGGTCCAGAACATCCTGGCGCTGCGGTTCGCCAACACGATGTGGGAGCCGATCTGGAACCGGTCCTACGTCGACCACGTACAGATCACGATGGCCGAGGACATCGGCATCGGCGGCCGGGCCGGCTACTACGACGGCATCGGCGCCGCCCGTGACGTCATCCAGAACCACCTGCTCCAGCTGCTGGCGCTGACCGCGATGGAGGAGCCCGGCTCCTTCCACCCGAAGGCCCTGGTCGCCGAGAAGCTCAAGGTGCTCACCGCCGTCGAGCTGCCCGAGGACCTCGGTCTGCACACCGTGCGCGCCCAGTACGAGCACGCCTGGCAGGGCGGCCAGGAGGTCCTCGGCTACTGCGAGGAGGACGGCATCGACCCCAAGTCGACGACCGACACCTACGCGGCGATCAAGCTGACGATCAACAACCGCCGCTGGGCGGGCGTGCCGTTCTACCTCCGCACCGGAAAGCGGCTCGGCCGCCGGGTCACGGAGATCGCGGTCGTCTTCAAGCGCGCGCCCTACCTGCCCTTCGAGTCCGGCGCCACGGAGGAGCTGGGCGGCAACGCCCTGGTCATCCGGGTCCAGCCGGACGAGGGCGTCACCGTGCGGTTCGGCTCCAAGGTGCCCGGCACCTCGATGGAGGTCCGGGACGTCACGATGGACTTCGCGTACGGCGAGTCGTTCACGGAGTCCAGCCCGGAGGCGTACGAGCGGCTTCTCCTGGACGTCCTGCTCGGCGACGCCAACCTCTTCCCGCGCCACCAGGAGGTCGAACTCTCCTGGACCATCCTCGACCCGATCGAGGAGTACTGGGACAAGCACGGCAAGCCCGCGAAGTACGCGGCCGGCACCTGGGGTCCGGCCGAGGCCGACGAGATGCTCGCACGTGACGGACGGAGCTGGAGGCGGCCATGAAGATCGATCTCACGGAAACCACGTCCAGCAAGATCAACCAGGCGCTGGTCTCGGCCCGCCGGGCCATCGGCACCCCCGCCATCGGCATGGTGCTCACCCTGGTCGTCGTCACCGACGAGGAGAACGCGTACGACGCGCTCAAGTCGGCCGGCGACGCCTCCCGCGAGCACCCCTCGCGGATCATCGCGGTGATCAAGCGGGTCAGCCGCTCGCCGCGGGCCCGCAGGGACGCCCGTCTCGACGCCGAGGTGCGGGTCGGTTCCGACGCGGGCACCGGCGAGACCGTCGTCCTGCGGCTCCACGGCGAACTGGCCAACCACGCCCAGTCGGTGGTCCTTCCGCTGCTGCTGCCGGACGCCCCGGTCGTGGTGTGGTGGCCCGAGGGCGCACCCGCCGACCCGGCGAAGGACCCGCTCGGTGCCCTCGCCCAGCGCCGGATCACCGACACCTACTCGGCCGAGCTCCCGCTCGACGAGCTGGCGGTGCGGGCCGCGACCTACAGCCCCGGCGACACGGATCTCGCCTGGACCCGGATCACGCCGTGGCGCTCGATGCTGGCCGCCGCGCTGGACCAGCAGCCGGCCGAGGTCGTGGGCGCGACCGTCGAGGGCGAGAGCGACAACCCGAGCTGCGAGCTGCTCGCCATGTGGCTCGCGGACCGGCTCGGCGTCCCGGTGGAGCGCACGCTCTCCGGGGGGCCCGGTCTCACCGCGGTCCGGATGGAGACGAAGAACGGCGTCATCGTCCTGGACCGGGCCGACGGCTCGCTCGCCACGCTCTCCATGCAGAACCAGCCGGACCGCGCGGTGGCGCTCAAGCGCCGTGACACCGCCGAGCTGCTGGCGGAGGAGCTGCGCCGGCTGGACCCGGACAACACCTACGCGTCCGCGGTGAAGTTCGGCGTCGACCGGCTGCACGCGGGCGGCGAGGTCAAGGCCGCACCGGTCGCGAGCGCCGAGGAGAAGGCGGACAGGGCCGCCGAGGCCAAGGCTCCCGCCGCGAAGAAGGCCCCGGCCAAGAAGGCGGCGTCGAAGTGACACCTCCCCAACTGGTCGTGCACCGCGACAAGGAGCTGATGGCGCAGGCCGCAGCGGCCCGGCTGATCACGAGGATCGTGGACGCCCAGGCCTCCCGGGGCCACGCCTCGGTGGTGCTGACCGGCGGGCGCAACGGCAACGGCCTGCTGGCCGCGCTCGCCGCCGCGCCCGCCCGGGACGCGATCGACTGGGCGCGTCTGGACCTGTGGTGGGGCGACGAGCGGTTCCTGCCCGAGGGTGACCCGGAGCGCAATGTCACCCAGGCCCGCGAGGCGCTGCTCGACGCGGTGGGGCTGGACCCGGCCCGGGTGCACGCGATGCCCGCGTCCGACGGCCCGTACGGCGACGACGCGGACGCGGCGGCAGCCGGTTACGCCGCCGAACTGGCCGCCGCCGCGGGTCCCGAGGACCATGGCGCGGTGCCCGCGTTCGACGTGCTGATGCTGGGCGTCGGCCCGGACACGCATGTGGCCTCGCTCTTCCCGGAGCTGCCCGCGGTACGGGAGACCGAGCGCACCGTCGTCGGTGTGCACGGGGCTCCCAAGCCGCCGCCGGTCCGGGTCTCGCTCACGCTGCCCGCGATCCGCGCCGCGCGCGAGGTGTGGCTGCTGGCGGCGGGCGAGGACAAGGCGGAGGCTGCGGCCATCGCGCTGTCCGGGGCCGGGGAGATCCAGGCCCCGGCGGCGGGCGCGTACGGGCGCGACCGCACGCTGTGGCTGCTGGACGCCGCGGCGGCCTCGCGGCTGCCGCGCGCGCTGTATCCGCAGGCGTCCGCCTGAGCGTTCCGCGCACCGCAGGCCCGGCCCTCTCTTCCCGAGCGGGCCGGGCCTGCGGCGTGAAAGGCTCGCCCCATGGTGCATATCGGAACCGTGGTGATGGGCGCGTCCGACGTTCGACGGGCCGCCGCCTTCTGGAAGGCGGCGCTGGAGTACACCGAGCGCGAGCCGGGAACGGACGACTGGGCGGTGCTGGTCCCGGTGGGCGGGCCCGGCGTGGGGCTGTCGCTGGGGCGCTCCGCCTCCCCCGTGCAGGAGGTCCCCCGGGTCCACCTCGACCTCTACTCCGACACCCAGGAGGCCGAGGTGGAGCGGCTGATCGGGCTCGGCGCCGAAAGGGTCGCGTGGGAGCTGTATCCCCCCGGACCCGGACTTCGTCGTACTCGCCGACCCCGAGGGCAACCGCTTCTGCGTCATCGACACGACGCACGGCGGCTGAGCGGTCCGGTCCCGCGGTGGGAAGGCTCGCCGCTCGGGAGCGTCCGAGGGGCACCGCCCCTCAGGACAGCTCGGTCTCCACACCGCACTCCTCGAACAGGGCGAGAACGCGCTCGGTGAAATCGCTGCCCAACGCCTCGCGGGAGGCCGCGAAGTTCCGCCAGACCAGGCGGAACGGAGCCGCTTCGTCGCGCCGCGCGGTCCGGAGGCAGTCGAAGAGCGCGTCGAGGTTCGAGCCGAAGTAGCCGCCGGGTCCGTTGACGGCTTCTCCCAGGGCGCAGTAGAAGGCGTCCCTCGTGGTGATCGCGGTGCTGTCGATGACCGCCGTTCCGCCGGTCTCGTAACGGGTCGCGTTCCGTCCGGATTCGAACCAGGCGGTCTGCACGACGTGCAGCCAGCTCTCGTGCCAGTCGGACGGGTGGCGGGCCCATTCCCCGGGCTCGACGGGTCGACGTGTGGCCCACTGTCGCCAGACCTCCCCGGCCAGGGGGTACTCACAGGTGTATCCGAAGAAGGAGTAGCCGAGGTCGGGGCGGTCCTCGCCGGGCGGCACGAGCTCGTGCCGGAACGCGGCGGACACCCTCCCGATGTCGTACGCCCCGATCGTTGCCCCCTGCCGGTCGACGACCTGCAGCTCGGCCCGCTCGGTCTTCCGCCGGGCACGGCCGACCCGGTGCGCCCGGACGAAGGTGACGGTCTCCGGCGGGTCCCGGTCCTCCTCCATGAAGTAGTCCAGAAGATCTTCCGCAGCGATCAGGACCTCTCCGGACTCCTGATCGACAAGTCGATACAGAACGTCCTGCGGATCGTCGATGCCTACGCTTTCGGGGCTCATGCGTAACCGTTCCGTTCAACGGGAAGGCCGAAGCCGCGCGATCCCCCGGCAGGAACTCCCGGAGCTGATCGCGCGGCTTCGACTCGGTGCTGACTACTGTCTACTTCTTCCAGCCCCAGTCAGGGAAATGAGGGGCGGTGAAGCGCTGGATCTTCTTGTAGTGGGTCGAGGTCCACCCGATCATCTCAACCCCGTTCGGCAGGGTCTTGACCAGGATTCGCTGATTGTTGGGAGCGCCCGGAACCGCGTACTCCTTGGCGCCCGCCCACTTCGGCCACTCATTGCCCTTGTAGGTGTCGTGGGAGACGAGCCTGCCCTGCTTGTAGAGGTCGTACCCCTCCGCGATCTCCTGGGACATCCCCTTGGGCAGCTTGTCCGACAGGCGGCCGTTGGGGCACTTGTCGGCGGCTGCCTGGACCGCGACGGTCCGGGCTCCGCCCATCATGACCCGTGCGCCCTTGCCGTTGCAGGGGAGCTTCTTGAGGATCTTGAGCTTGAGGGCGCTCAGGATGAGATCGTCGACGCACGAGAGCGACTTGTTCGCGAGGCAGTTCTCGATCTCGTCGGCGCCGATGTACCAGGCGACCATCTGGTCGATGTACGAACTCTCGCTGCACCCCATGCCGCCGCCGCCGTCCGCGACGCAGATGAGGACCGTGTCGCCCGGCCTCAACTCCTTGTTCTCCAGCAGGCCCTGACGGAATTCGACGAACCGCTTCTGCACGGCCTTGCGCATCTCGTCGTCGGAGAGCGGCTTGCTCGGATCCTTCATCTCGGCCCGGATCTGCTCCTGCAGTTCCGCGATCAGCTTGGTGGCGGCGATCTTCATCGCCTCGGTCTCGGCCTTGGCCGCGGCGACCGCGTCCTTGCCCGCGGCCTCCGCCGAGATTCCGGCCTGGTAGGCCGAGATCCCGGCCTGGTACGCGTAGTTCCCGGCAACACCGACGGAGTGCTGGGCACGTTCCGCGGAGCGGGCCGCCGACTGGGCGTCCTTCTGTGCCGCCGCAGCCGCGTTGCGAGCCGTTCGGGCGGATTCCGCCGCCTTCTCGGAGGACGCGGCCGCCTCGTTCGCCGACGCGTTGGCCTGCTTGGCATAGCCGTCCGCGTCCTTGGCCGAGTCGGCCGCCTTGTTCGCCCACTTCACGGCGTCCGCGGCGTTCTTGCGCGCTTCCGCGGCCGCCTTCTGGGCCAGGTGGGCGTCCTTCTGTGCGAGGTGGGCCGACTTGTAGGCGGCCTGCAACAGGGTGTTGACCTCGGCTATGTGGGCTCCGGCGTTGGCGTCACGCTGCCGTGCCTTGTGGAGACCGATCTCCAGGAAGGGGCGCAGCCTGGTCGGCGGACCCGACAGCACGGCTTGCGCCGCGGCCTTGACCTCGGGGCCACCGGTGCTGAGGGCCTTGCTGACCAGCACGCGGTCGTCGTCCTCCCGGGCCGTGTGCTGCCCGGTCTCCAGGAACCGCGCCACGTCGGCGTCGGTGCCGTCGAGGGCCGCGCCCGCGGCGGCCTTCACACCGGGGCCGCCCTCGGCGAGGAGCTTGGCGACGGTGACCCGGTCGTCGTCGCCCTTGCCCGGGTACGCGCGGGTGCGAAGGAACTCCCGCACCTGCTCGATCGGCGCGTCGACCGTGTCCAGGGCCGCCTGCTGCTGCGCCGGGATCTCGCTGGTCGCGGCGATGTGGGCGACACTGGCGCGGTCGTCCTGCTCCAGCGCCACCGCCAGCGTGGTGTGCACGAACTCCGCCACGCCGGCGTCGGTGCCCGACAACGCGGCCTCGGCGGCGCTCCGGGCCCAGGTCCCGCTGCTGTTGAGCATGTTGACCGCGGCCTGCCGGCCCTTGGTGGCGGTGATCGCCGGGTCGGATGCCGCCTTGGCCTCGTCCAGCAGTGTCCGCGTCCTCGCGGTGAGTTCCTGGACGCGGCCGACCTGCCACTCGGCGGCGGCCGTACGGGCCTCGTGGGCCCGGTTGGCCTCCTCCGCCGCCAGTACCTCCTCGTCCTGTTGCTGGGCCAGCCGTTCGGCATCCGTCTTGCGTGCGAGGTCGACCACTGTCAAGGCCTGTTGTGCCGCCTTCAACGCGTTGTCGGCGGAGACCGTCGCCGCGTTCGCCGCAGCGGTGGACGCCGCTGCGGCGTCCACCGCCTTGCCCGCCTCGTCGGCGGCCTTGTCCGCCGCCTTGGCCGCCGCCCGGGCGTGCGCGGCGGCGTCGTTGGCCGCGTCACGCGACTGCCGGGCGGCCGTGGCGGCCTGGTTGGCGTTGATCTGCGTGGCCTTGGCCGCCCTCGTCGCCTGGTCGGCGAGCCGCTTGGCCTTGGCAGCCGCAGCGGCCGCCTTCTCGCCGCTGGCGCCGGCCGAGCCGGCCCAACGGCCGGCATCGGCTGCCGCCGCCGCCGCGGCGGCGGCGTTGGCCCCCGCGCTGGCCGCTGCTCCGGCCGACTTCGCGGCCTCGTCGGAGGCGACGCCCGCCTGCTCGGCGGCTTCCGCCGCGTCCTCGGCCCCGTCGGCGGCGTCGCGCGCCTCCTCCGCGGCCAGCCTGGCCTTCTTGGCGAGGGACGCGTCGCCGGCGGCCGCACCGGCCGCGGACCGGGCCAGCGCCGCGGCGTTGCCCGCCCGGCTCGCCGCATACGCGGCCTGCGCGGCGGCGGTGGCCGCCACCCGTGCCGTGGCGTTCGCCGCCGCGGCCGCCGCCACCGCGGTGCGGGCCGACTGAGCGGCGCGGGCCGCGGCTGCCGCGGCCCGGGAGGCCGCTGCCGCGGCCCTGCCCGCCGACTCCTGGGACTCCTTGGCCTCCTTGGCCGCGAGCAGCGCCGCGGACTTCGCCGCGGCCGTGGCCTTCTCCGCCTTGTCCGCCTCTTCCTTGGCGGTCTCGGTGAGCTTCTTGGCCTGCTTCTGCGCGTGGCTGGCGACGGCGGCCAACTCCGCGACGGTGAGCGTCTCCTGGTCACGCGCCGACGCGATCGCCCAGCCGTGGTCCAGGAACTCCTGGATGTCCGCGTCCGTGCCGTCCATGGCCTGGCCCGCGAGCTTCCGGACGTTCGGGCCGCCCGATCCCAGCAGCCGGGAGACGAGAACGCGGTTGTCGTCGTTCCGCGCCCGGTACTGGCCGTCCTGGAGGAAAGCGCTCCAGTCGTCGGCCGTACCGTCCAGCGCGGCGCCGCCCGCGGCCTTCACGCCCGGGCCGCCCGTGGCCATCACCGTCGAGACCCGGACCCGCAGATCCTCGTCGTGCGCGGGTGCCAGCGTGGTGTCCAGGAAGGCCTGGAGCTGCGTGGCGGTGCCGTCCATGGCGGTGTTGGCCGCGGCCCGTACGGCCGGGCCGCCCTTGCCCATGACCTGGGCGACCTGGACCCGCAGGTCGTCCTCCCAGATGTTCGGCAGGTCCTGGGTCATGAACGTCTGGACGTCCTGGTCGGACCCGGCCAGGGCGATCGCGGCGGCCTCGCGCACCCCCGGACCGCCGTACTTCCAGGCTTCCAGCACGTCGGTTCTGTCGTAGACCCACGCTTCGTCCTCTGCCGCGGCAGGACGCATATCGATGCCCATGACCATCACTAGGGCTATCAGCGTCGCCACGGCGCCGCGCCATGACAGCGCGGCTCGCAACCTGGCATTCAATGCCTTGCTCCTTCGTTCGTTCTTGGGTGGGCGTTGGTGGGGCTCGTCGACGGGGCCGCTTCCGGTGAAGGCCCCGACAAGCGGGAGTCCCCGAGAGCCGTGGCCCTCGGGGACTCCGTCAGCCTTCGGTCGGAGTGGCGGTCGGGGCTACCGTGCCGCGTGGCCGAAACGCGCGCCGGATGCCGGGAGTCCGCCGACGCCGGGCTGGTAGGTCGTCACCGGGGCGACCGCTCCGCCCGAGGACACGTTGGAGACCGGCAGGGCGTACAGGGCGCCGTGGGCGGAGGGACCGTACGGCATGCCGACGTACAGGTGCGTACCCGTGAAGTGGATGCTCCTGCCCAGGTTCTGGCCGGCGCCCGGGGTGACCGGGATGCCGTCGCCGTCGCCCGCTTCGAGCCAGCGGTCGGTGGCGCCTGCCGCGCCGAAGGGCGAGAAGGTCGAGACCGCGCCCGCCTGGGCGGCCGTCCCGATGGCCTCGCCCGGCGCGCCGACGGCGATCCGCATCGTGCCCGTGCTTCCGGCCTCTCGCGGCGCGGTGTTGACGACGCTCACGGCCTCGCCGAAGCGGTCCCCGGTCTCGGCCGTGCCGGACACGTCGTCGTCGCCGGTGCCCGGGTTGAGCTCGCGCAGATAGGTCCAGGTGCCGCCGGCGTCGATGCGGACGAGGATCGCCCGGCCCGCGTCGGCCCGGTCGGATCCGTCCACGGTCATGTCCTCGCCGGGCGATCCGATCACGAGCACCGACGCCGCGGACGGCGTGGCGCCCGGGACCCGGTGGTCCGCCATGGCGAGCGAGGCGCCGAACTCGTCGCCGGGCTCGGAAGCGCCGGAGACGGGCGCGGTGTCCTGGTCGAGCCCGCCGACGACGGTGGGCATGCCCTGGGCGTTCGGCGTGTGGCGGAACATGGCCACCCCGCCGGAGTTCTTGTCCGTCCCGATGGCCTCGCCGGGAACACCGACGGCGATGTGGTGCGCGTCGCCGGCGACGCTGGAGCCGAAGGCGTCGTCGGCCTCCACCTCGCCGGGGACGTCGGGCTTGTCCTGGTGCAGCGAGGTGCTGGTTCCGCCGCGCACGTAGAAGGCCGTGCCCGCTCCCTTGACGGTGCCGAGGGCCTCGCCGGGTGTGCCGATCAGAATCCACGGTTCACCGGTGGAGGTGGTGCCCGCGGCGACGGAGTGGCCCATGCGGTCGCCCGTTTCGGGGGCGGATCCGGCGATGTGGCCGGTGCCCGCGCCCTGCTCCAGGTGGGTGGCCTTCTCGGTGCCGGCGCCGAGGCCGCCGGCGGCGCCGTACAGCACGTCGACGAACCCGGCGTTGGCCGCGGCGCCCACGTCTTCGGCGGGTGTGCCGACGACCAGGTCCGTGTAGCCGTCCTCGTTGTGGTCGACGGTGGCCAGGGACTCGCCGAACCAGTCGTTGGCCTCGGCTCCGCCGGGCACCCAGTCGAGGTCCTGGGTGATTTCGGCGGTGCCCTTGCCGGCGCCGTACACGACCCGGATCAGACCGGCCGCGGCGTGGCCGCCGACGGTGGCCTTCGGGTCGGCCACCGCGATGTCCTCGACCCCGTCGCCGTTGAAGTCGGTGATACGGGTGTTCGCGGTCTCGGCCTCGACCCAGGACGACAGGTCGTCCACCCGGGCGGTCACGCCCCCGGTGGCGGTCACGGTCTCGTCGACCCCGAAGCAACCCCCCTGGAAGGAACGGCTGATCAGGGCCGCGAGGGTGGCCGTTCCGCCCACCGACCGGACCACCGGGCCCCCGGAGTCGCCGGCACAGGCGGCGGCCCCGTTCCTGCCGGTGACCGCTGCCGTGGTGGCGGTGGCCGAGTCGACTCCGTAGACGCCGGTGTGCAGCTTCAGCGGCGACCACTCGTCCCGCGTACGCCCGTATCCGGCGAACGTCAGCTCCTCGCCCGCG
This sequence comes from Streptomyces anulatus, assembly GCF_014650675.1. Taxonomy (GTDB): domain Bacteria; phylum Actinomycetota; class Actinomycetes; order Streptomycetales; family Streptomycetaceae; genus Streptomyces; species Streptomyces anulatus. The sequence goes on from NZ_BMVK01000001.1 coordinate 147,018, forward strand.
GTGGGGGCGGTGGTGGCCAGGGCGATGGGGGTGACGTCGGTGACCGGCCGGTTCAGGCGGGCCAGGACGACGTCCCGGTCGGTTCGGGGCACCAGCTCCACGATGCGGCGCTCGGCGCCCCGGGTGCTGGTCAGATCGGCGCGGCCGATGACCGCCGTGGTCTTCAGCGCCGGAGCCCCCGCCGGCACGGCCGTACCGGCGGCCGGGTCGTCGGCGAGGCAACTGGCCGCGGTGAGCAGCCACTCGGCATCGATCAGGGTGCCGGAACAGCCTCGGTCGTGGTCGCCGACGGTGATCTCGGCCGTGTACGCGTAGGTCCCGGCCGCGGCGGTCCCGCCGGCGACGGCGGAGGCGGGCGCGGCGGGCAGCGCGAGCGATCCGGCTGCCAGGGTCGCGGTCAGCGCGGCGGCGCGCAGAGCGGTCGTATGTCGCATGTGCAGTCCTTTGTCGAAGATTCGAAGCACAGGGGTCTTCGGGACTACTTGGCGGTTCGGATCTCCACGAGCATGTGCTCACGGTTCTGCTCGTCCGCGCTCTCGCCCACCGAGGTCCACTCGTTCTTGGTGATGTCGAACGACTTCTTCTCACTGCCGACGGTCATATCGACCTCGGTCGTGTAGTCGTTGCCCTTGATGGAGTGCACCGCCGGGATTTCCATCGTCAGCCACCCCGAGTTTCCGGTGACGCGGAAACAGATCTTCTTGTTGTCCTGTCGGCGCGCCCACACCTCGATGAGACCGGTGCCGCCGGCGCACTCCACCAGGACGATGTGACCGTCTCCGCGCTTCAGCGCGATCCCCTGCTCCGCGAGGATCTTGTCGGCCTGCGGGTAGTTGAAGTCCTCCACCGCGTAGCCAGGCGTCTCATCGGCGGCAGCGGCCACCGTGTCGCTCGCCACCACGGGTGCTCCCCCGGCCAGCGCCAGCCAGGCCAGCGCTCCGCCCGCGACAGCGGTGCCCGTGACCTTCGCCAGGGATCTCATCCACCGCGACTTCGTCTTGATTGCGGTTCGTGCCTTCACTCGGGTGCCTCATCCGGTCGAATTCCACTCGGTCCGCCAAAGGGGATGGAGCGAGAACGACGACAAGATGTTCACGTGAAAGCGAACCCCCCCGGGCCTTGCTCCGAAGATCCACTTCGGCGCGGCAATATTGCCGTTCCGTTCACAGGGTGTCCACCGCATGGATACGACGAAAAGGGACGAGCGGGTGCACCCACCTGTGACTCCCGACACTGTCCGGAATGGTTGTACGGCTCTCCGTCAAAGCTGCATAAAAATACCGGCACGCGAACAGAACCGGATGGGATGCTCCCGAGTGGTCCGGGGCGCGGGGCCCCGGACCCGGTGATCACGCCCCGGGATCAGAGGATGATCTGGTCCGTTCCCTGTTCCAGCTTCGTGATCGCGGCCCGGCACGCGCCGGCGAAGCGGTCGAAGACCGGGGTCGTGCTGCCGGCCCGGCCCGCGCGGGTATTGACCGTGAACATGGCGGCGCGCAGCTCCGTGGTCAGCTCCAGCTGACCGCCCTTGGCGAGCATGGTGCGGTTGACCGGGTTGGCGGGGTTGACCCCGGCCAGGTCGGGCACCTCGTTGCCGTCGCGCCAGGCGATGCCGACCGCGTCGAACTCGGCCTTGAGCAGGGTCTTGAAGCGGGTGTTCAGTCCCCCGACGACCACGGCCTGCGGGACGGTGCCCGCCTGTGCAGCCGTACAGCCGTGCAGGCTCAGGACGTTGAGGCTGCTCGCCGCCATGGAGACGGCGACGTGGTCGTCGCAGTTCTTCGCGGTGACGTGCAGGTCGCGGTTGCCGGAGGAGCGCAGCCCCTCGAACATCCAGTAGTCGAACACCCCGTGGCCGTCCGTCAGTGGGGCGAGCGTGGCCGGGTGGTAGCCGGCGATGGCGAGGCACAGTTCGGAGGTGCCGGTCTCGATGCCGCCGCCGTGCAGGGCCATGACGGTGGTCCGGTTGTACGGGTATCCCTGCGGGAGGGAGTGGTCGGCGTACTCGTGTCTCCGGTAGCGGCGGGCGAACTCGACGCCCTCCTGACCGGCGAGCTTCCGGTAGAGGTCGGTGTTGGAGGTGTAGATGTCCAGGTCACCGGTGGCGTGGGCGTCGGTCGCGGTGAGCGAGCCCAGCAGCGGGCCGCTGACTGCTGCGGTGGCGAGGGCGGTGAGGACCGTACGACGGCTGGTGGAAGTCATGATCAGCATCGTCGCCGACACCGGCCCCGCTGCACAGGACGCCTCCTGTGCCGTCGGTCACGGGCCGGTGGTCCCTGCGCCCCCGGTGCGCTCCAGGAAGGGTTCCAGCAGCCCCGGTACGGCCTCGGCGGCGAAGGCGAGTCCCTCGGCGGCGTCGGCGTCGTACACCGTGTAGGAGCCCCCGCCGGCTGCGGTGGTGGCCGTGATGCTCACCAGCCCGGCCCGGCGCTGGAAGACCGACTGCTTGACCGTCCAGCCGATCACCCCGGCCCGCTCCAGGGCGGCCGTGGAACGGCGGACCGTGCCGGAGCGGGTGACCAGATAGCGCCCGGAGAGCGCGTGCCCGAGCCCCCGGTACGCGTCCAGGGCGAGCACCACCGCCACGGGGACGGCCACCACCGCGCAGCCGAGCGCGATCCACAGCAGCACGGGCGTGAGCAGCGCCCCGAGGACGGTCAGGACGAGGACCGGGCCGAGGGCCGCGGCGAGTGACCAGCGCAGTCTGCGCCCCCGGGCGGCACGCGGGTGGCGGACGAGTGCGGCGCCGGTCGGGGTGACCGACTCGCGCAGCACGTCGGCGGCGACGGTGTCGGCGCGGGTCCGGGGCGCGGCCGGGAGCAGGGTGTTGTGGTCGGCGTTCCTGGCCTCGTGGTCCTTGGCGAGGCCGGTGGTGATGGCGTCCAGCCGGGCCGCGCCGACCAGCCGTACGCCCAGCGGCTCGACCAGGTCGACGCCGCGCAGCCGGGCCTCCTCGACGGAGATGGAGCGGGAGGTGAACAGTCCGCGCCGCACGCGCAGCGTGCCGCCCGGCTCGCGCTCCAGGCGGTAGTTCCACCACATCTCGATCCAGAGGCCCAGCGCCCCCACGACACCCGCGACCAGGGCGGCCAGCACCAGGACGATGATCGTCCAGAGCAGCGGGGTGTCCCGGAAGCGGTCGCCGACCCAGTCGATGACCTCGCCCTGGGCCCCGACCCAGTCGCTGACCTGGAGCACGGCCCCGGCGGCGGCGCCGCCGAGCATGGGGGCGACGAAGGAGACCGGGGCATAGCGGATCCAGCGCGGGTCCAGGACGGCCAGTTCCCCTTCGCGGTGGCCCCCGTCGGCCGGTGCGGTGGCGGCGCGCTCCAGGAGGAGGCGGCGCAGCCGTTCGCCCTCGGCGCGGGTGACCGGGTCCAGTTCGAGGGTGGACTCGGAGCCCTGTTCACCGGTGCCGATCCTGACGGTGACCAGGCCGAGGAGGCGGAGCATCAGGTTGGCGGTGAGGTCGACCGTGCGGATGCGGCTGCGGGCCAGGGAGCGGCGCTTGACGAGGAGGAGGCCGGTGTGGAGGTCGACGCGCTCCTCGCCGATCCGGTAGCGGGTGCGGTGCCAGCGGACGCGGTCGGCGCCCGCCGCGACCCCGATGACCAGGACGGCTCCGGCGAACACCTGGAGCACGGCGGCGGGCAGGCTGAACCACCGGGTGAGCCCGAGCGTGACGGGGATGGCAGCGCCCGCGACGACCCCCGCCACGACGAGGGCGGTGACCAGGACCGTACGCGGGTCGAGGCGGCGCCAGTCGGCGGGCGGGGCGGCGGTGCTCATGTGGCGTCGCCGGGGGTGTCGCGGGTGATCCGGGTGAGCTGCCGGGCGAGGTCGGCGGCGACCTCGTGGTCCAGGCCCGCGATCCGTACCGCGCCCTTGGCGGAGGCGGTGGTGACGGTGACGGTGGCGAGCCGGAAGAGCTGCTCCAGCGGGCCCCGTACGGTGTCGACGGTCTGGATCCGGGACATCGGGGCGATCCGCCACTCCTGCCAGAAGAACCCGGTACGGACGTACACCGCGTCCTCGGTGATCTCCCAGCGGTGCGTACGGAACCACCACAGGGGGAAGAGGACGGCGGCCGCCGTGCCCACCGCGGCCAGGACCGCGGCGGGCAGCAGCAGCCAGAAGCGGGCCGGCTCGATCAGCGCGCCCAGCACCACGAGCGGCACGACGGGCACGGCCGTCAGCAGCAGCCACTGGGCCCGCCACCAGCCGACGGCGCGCTCGTTCAGCGTGTTGCGCGGCGGCCGCAGCACTACCGCCGTCCCCTCCCCCTGTGGCATCGGCTCAGCGCCCGCGCAGCGTGCGGTAGGCGTCGACCAGGGCGGCGGTGGAGCTGTCCAGCTGCCCGGCGTCGGCTCCCCCGCTCTCCGTCAGGAGCGGTTCGATCTTCTTGGCGAGGACCTTGCCGAGCTCGACGCCCCACTGGTCGAAGGAGTCGATGTTCCAGATGGCGCCCTGGACGAAGACCTTGTGCTCGTAGAGCGCGATGAGCTGGCCGAGGACCGAGGGGGTCAGCTTGTCGGCGAGGATCGTCGTCGTGGGGTGGTTGCCCCGGAACGTCTTGTGCGGGACCAGCTCCTCGGGCACCCCTTCCGCCCGGACCTCTTCGGGCGTCTTGCCGAAGGCGAGGGCCTGGGTCTGGGCGAAGAAGTTGGCCATCAGCAGGTCGTGCTGGGCGATCAGCCCGGGCAGCAGGTCGTGGACCGGGGCGGCGAAGCCGATGAAGTCCGCCGGGATCAGCTTGGTGCCCTGGTGGATCAACTGGTAGTACGCGTGCTGCCCGTTGGTGCCGGGCGTGCCCCAGACGACCGGTCCGGTCTGCCAGTCCACGGGGTTGCCGTCACGGTCGACGGACTTGCCGTTGGACTCCATGTCGAGCTGCTGGAGGTATGCGGTGAACTTGGACAGGTAGTGGCTGTACGGCAGCACCGCGTGCGCCTGGGCGTCGAAGAAGTTGCCGTACCAGACGCCGAGGAGGCCGAGGAGGAGCGGGGCGTTCTCCTCGGCGGGGGCGGTGCGGAAGTGCTCGTCGACGAGGTGGAAGCCGTCGAGCATCTCGCGGAAGCGGTCCGGTCCGATGGCGACCATCAGCGAGAGGCCGATCGCCGAGTCGTAGGAGTAGCGGCCGCCGACCCAGTCCCAGAACTCGAACATGTTGGCCGTGTCGATGCCGAACTCCTCGACCTTCTCGGCATTGGTCGACAGGGCGACGAAGTGCTGGGCGACGGCGTCCTGACCGGCCTTCAGCTCGGTCAGCAGCCAGTCCCGGGCGGAGGTGGCGTTGGTGATGGTCTCGATCGTCGTGAACGTCTTCGAGGCGATGACGAACAGCGTCTCGGCCGGGTCGAGGTCACGGACGGCCTCGTGCAGATCGGCGCCGTCGACGTTGGAGACGAAGCGGAGCGTGAGCGCGCGGTCCGTGAAGGAGCGCAGCACCTCGTACGCCATGGCGGGCCCGAGGTCGGAGCCGCCGATCCCGATGTTGACGATGTTCTTGACGGGCTTGCCGGTGTGACCGGTCCACTGCCCCGACCGGACCTTCTCGGCGAAGCCGGCCATCTTGTCCAGGACGGCGTGCACGGCGGGTACGACATTCTCGCCGTCGACCTCGATCACCGCGTCGCGGGGGGCGCGGAGCGCGGTGTGCAGGACCGCCCGGTCCTCGGTGGTGTTGATCTTCTCGCCCCGGAACATCGCGTCCCGCAGCTCCGCGACCCCGGTGGCGGCGGCGAGTTCGCGCAGCAGGCGCAGCGTCTCGTCGGTGACCAGGTGCTTGGAGTAGTCGAGGTGGAGGTCGCCGACCCGGAGGGTGTAGGCGGTGCCCCGGTCCGGCTGCCGCGCGAACAGCTCGCGCAGCTGGGGTGCGCCGAGCTCCTCACGGTGCTTCGCGAGAGCCGTCCACTCGGGTGTCTGGTTGAGCTTGGTTCGGCTTGCTGCGTTCATCCCGGATATCAGCCCACTTCTTCTCGTCACTCAGCATCCCCGCTGCCCCTCCAACCTAATTGATCGAGAAGGCCGACGGCGTGGAGGAGGGCGGTGGCGCGGGAACGCGACACGGCCGGACACCCGTGGGGTATCCGGCCGGTGAACGACTGGGTGGTCCGTGGAACGACGGGGCCAGGGCGACAGGCCCTAGATCTCGCCGCGGAGCTTGGCCAGCGCCTCGGCGAGGATCGCCTCGCCGTCCTCGTCGCTCCGCCGCTCGCGTACGTACGCCAGATGCGTCTTGTACGGCTCGGTGCGGGGCGGGTCGGGCGGGCTGTCCTTGTCCTGGCCGGCCGGGAAGCCGCAGCGCGGGCAGTCCCAGGTGTCCGGCACCTGCGCGTCATGGGCGAAGCTCGGCTGCGTCTCGTGCCCGTTCGAGCACCAGAAGGAGATGCGGGCGCGCGGCGCGGACTCGCCCCGCTCGGCCTCCCCCATCGGCCCCGCTCCGACCCGGCTTCCCCGGATCGCGTTGCCACTTGCCACGGTCGTAACTCCCTGCGTGAGTCGAGCGATGCCCCAGTCTACGTAAGGCCCAACGCGCGTCCAGTGGAAGGAGTTACACCGTCACCGGTATGCGCGGACGACGGGTCAGCTGTCCAGCTTGACGAGCAGACCGAGCACCACGACGCACGCGAACCAGGCCAGACCGACCACGACGGTGATCCGGTCGAGGTTGCGCTCGGCGACCGAGGAGCCACCGACGGAGGACTGCATGCCGCCACCGAACATGTCGGAGAGGCCGCCGCCCTTGCCCTTGTGCATGAGCACCAGCAGCATCAGCAGCAGGCTGAAGACGATCAGAGCGATCTGGAACGCCAAAACCACGGCTGGTCCCTACTTTCCGGAATTCTTGACTACTGCGTGTACGTGCACCGGGGGCCGAAGGGCGCTAGCCCCTCCGGCCCCCGCAAGGGTACGACGGATCGGCGCTACCGCATACTCACTGGTCGCGGAAGCGGACGATCTTGACGAACTCGTCGGCGTCCAGTGCGGCGCCGCCGATGAGGGCGCCGTCCACGTCGGGCTGCGCCATGATGGCCGCGACGTTGCCGGACTTCACCGAGCCGCCGTACTGGATACGGACGGCGTCGGCCAGCTCCTGGGAGTACAGCTCGGCCAGCCGGCCACGGATCGCGCCGCAGACCTCCTGGGCGTCCTCGGGGGTGGCGACCTCGCCGGTCCCGATGGCCCAGACCGGCTCGTAGGCGATCACGATGGTCTCGGCCTGCTCGGCCGGGATGTCCTTCAGGGCGCCGTCGAGCTGCGCGAGCGTGTAGGAGACCTGGTCACCGGCCTTGCGGATGTCCAGGCCCTCGCCGACGCAGAGGATCGGGGTCAGGCCGTGCTTGAAGGCGGCCTTCACCTTGGCGTTGCAGATCTCGTCGTTCTCGCCGTGGTACTGGCGGCGCTCGCTGTGGCCGACGGCCACGTACGTGCAGCGCAGCTTGGCGAGCATGGGGCCGGAGATCTCACCGGTGTACGCACCGGAGTCGTGCGCCGAGATGTCCTGGGCGCCGTACTTGATCTTCAGCTTGTCGCCGTCCACCAGGGTCTGCACGGAGCGCAGGTCGGTGAAGGGCGGGAGGACGGCGACCTCGACGTCCTCGTAGTCCTTGTCGGCCAGGGCGAAGGAGAGCTTCTGGACGTGGGCGATGGCCTCGAGGTGGTTGAGGTTCATCTTCCAGTTGCCCGCCATCAGCGGGGTGCGGGTGGTCATGAAAGGTCAGTCCTCCAGTGCGGCGAGGCCGGGAAGCGTCTTGCCCTCGAGGTATTCGAGACTCGCGCCGCCACCGGTCGAAATATGTCCGAATGCATTCTCGTCGAAGCCCAGGATGCGAACGGCCGCGGCGGAGTCGCCACCGCCGACGACGCTGAAGGCCGACGAGTCGACGAGCGCCTGGGCGACCGCGCGGGTGCCGTCGGCGAAGTCGGGGTGCTCGAAGACGCCCATGGGGCCGTTCCAGAAGACGGTGGCCGCGTCGGCGAGCTTCGATGCGTAGAGCTTGTTGGTCTCCGGTCCGTTGTCCAGCCCCATCTGGCCGGCCGGCATGGCGTCGGCGGCGACGGTGGTGGGGTGGGCCGGGGCCTTGGTCTTGAGGTCCGGGAAGGACGGGGCGACCACGACGTCGACGGGGAGGACGAACTCCACGCCCTTCTCCTCGGCGCGTCGCAGGTACTCCCGCACGGCCGGGATCTGGTCCTCCTGGAGCAGCGAGCTGCCGACCTCGTGGCCCTGGGCCTTGAGGAAGGTGTACGCCATGCCGCCGCCGATGAGGATGCGGTCGGCCCGCTCCAGCAGGTGGTCGATCACGCCGAGCTTGTCGGAGACCTTGGCGCCGCCGAGGACGACCGCGTACGGCCGCTTGACGTCGGTGGTGAGCTTCTTCAGGACGCCGACCTCGGTGGCGATGAGGTAGCCCGCGTAGTGCGGGAGCCGGGCCGGGAGGTCGAAGACCGAGGCGTGCTTGCGGTGCACCGCGCCGAAGCCGTCGCCCACGTAGACGTCCGCGAGCTCGGCCAGCTGATCGGCGAAGGCGCCGCGCTCGGCGTCGTCCTTGGACGTCTCACCGGCGTTGAAGCGGAGGTTCTCGACGACCGCGACCCGGCCGTCGGCGAGGCCGGCGACCGCGGCGCGGGCGGACTCGCCGACCGTGTCGGTGGCGAAGGCGACCTCGGCGTCGAGGAGTTCACCCAGGCGTGCGGCGGCGGGCGCCAGCGAGAAGGCCGGGTCAGGGGCGCCCTTGGGGCGGCCGAGGTGCGAGGCGACGACGACGCGCGCGCCGGCCTCGGCGAGCTTGGCGATCGTCGGGACGACGGCGCGGATACGGCCGTCGTCGGTGATCGTGGTGCCGTCCAGCGGCACGTTGAGGTCGGCACGGACGAATACCCGCTTGCCCGCGACCCCTTCGGCGAGAAGTTCGTCGATCGTCTTCATCTGGCTTCCGTTACTCCTTGCAAGGACGGATGAACATGCTAAGGGGCTCGACCTGCGCTTCATTGCGCAGGTCGAGCCCCTCAGTCACATCGTTGTGCCTGCCGGCCCGAGGGTCAGAGCTGCTCGCCGACGAAGACCGTGAGGTCGACGAGGCGGTTGGAGTAGCCCCACTCGTTGTCGTACCAGCCGAGGATCTTCACCGAGTTCCCCTCCTGGACCATGGTCAGGGAGGAGTCGAAGGTGCAGGACGACGGGTCGCCGACGATGTCCGAGGAGACGATCGGGTCCTCGGTGTACGTCAGGAAGCCCTTGAGGGCGCCGTCGTCGGAGGCCTTCTTGAACGCGGCGTTGACCTCGTCCTTGGTGACCTCGCGCGCCAGCGTCACGACGAGGTCGGTGGCGGAGCCGGTCGGGACCGGGACGCGCATCGCGATGCCGTCGAGCTTGCCCTTGAGCTGCGGCAGGACCAGGGCGGTGGCCTTGGCGGCGCCGGTGGTGGTCGGGATGATGTTCTCGGCGGCGGCGCGGGCGCGACGCAGGTCCGAGTGCGGGAAGTCCAGGATCCGCTGGTCGTTGGTGTACGCGTGGACCGTCGTCATCAGGCCCTTGACGATGCCGAAGTTCTCGTCGAGAACCTTGGCCATCGGCGCCACACAGTTGGTGGTGCAGGAGGCGTTGGAGATGATGTTGTGGTTGGCCGCGTCGTACTGGTCCTGGTTGACGCCCATCACGATGGTGATGTCCTCGTCCTTGGCCGGAGCCGAGATGAGGACCTTCTTGGCGCCGCCCGCGATGTGCTTCTCGGCGTCGGCCTTCTTGGTGAAGATGCCGGTCGACTCGATGACGATGTCGACGCCCAGCTCACCCCAGGGGATGTCGGCCGGGTTGCGCTCGGAGAGCACCTTGATGGTGTGACCATCGACGGTGATGGTGTCGGCGGTGTGGCTGACCTCTGCCTTGAGACGACCCAGAATGGTGTCGTACTTCAGCAGGTGGGCCGTGGTCGCAGTGTCACCCAGGTCGTTGACAGCCACGATCTCGATGTCCGCACCCTGCTCGAGCAGCGCGCGGAAGTAGTTGCGACCGATGCGGCCGAAGCCGTTGATGCCTACGCGGATCGTCACGAACCGATCTCCTCGTTAGGTACGCCGGTTTTCGACGCCGGCGAGTTGTATAGGGATGTCCCCGACCGCTTCCGACCCTACCTCTCCGAGGGCCCGGGGGTGACATCGAGAGGGCCACTGCGCGCCACCGGACACGACCGGAGGTCCGTACTCGTCGGTAGGAGTACGGACCTCCGTTTCGCCGGGCGGGACCTGGGTCCCGGTGGAGCGGGACCTGGGTCCCGGCGGGTGCGGGACCAACGTCCCCTGCTCGCCGCCGAGTCAGCCGACCAGGCCGTCGGCGAGCTCCTCGCTGAGGGTCGACTCGGTCCCCGGGATGCCCAGATCCTGGGCCCGCTTGTCGGCCATCGCCAGCAGCCGGCGGATCCGTCCCGCGACCGCGTCCTTGGTCAGCGGCGGGTCGGCGAGCGCGCCCAGCTCCTCCAGGGAGGCCTGCTTGTGCTCCATGCGCAGCCGTCCCGCGGCGGCCAGGTGCTCGGGGACCTCCTCGCCGAGGATCTCCAGCGCACGCCCCACCCGGGCCCCGGCGGCGACCGCGGCGCGGGCCGAGCGGCGCAGGTTCGCGTCGTCGAAGTTGGCGAGCCGGTTGGCCGTGGCGCGGACCTCGCGCCGCATCCGCCGCTCCTCCCAGGCCAGCACCGCGTCATGGGCGCCGAGGCGGGTCAGCAGGGCGCCGATCGCGTCGCCGTCGCGGACCACCACCCGGTCCACTCCGCGCACCTCGCGGGCCTTCGCCGCGATGGAGAGCCGACGGGCCGCGCCGACCAGGGCGAGGGCCGCCTCGGGCCCCGGGCAGGTGACCTCCAGCGAGGAGGAGCGGCCGGGCTCGGTGAGCGAGCCGTGGGCGAGGAAGGCTCCGCGCCAGGCCGCCTCGGCGTCGCAGGTGGCCCCCGAGACCACCTGCGGGGGCAGCCCGCGGATCGGACGGCCGCGGCCGTCCACCAGACCGGTCTGGCGGGCCAGCTGGTCGCCGCCCGCCACCACCCGTACGACATAGCGCGAGCCTCGGCGCAGTCCGCCGGGGGCCATCACGATCAGCTCCGAGCTGTGCCCGAAGATCTCCAGGATGTCGCGCTTGAGGCGGCGGGCGGCGTTGCCGGTGTCCAGCTCCGCCTCGATCACAATCCGGCCGCTCACCAGGTGCAGGCCGCCCGCGAACCGAAGAATCGCCGAGACCTCTGCTTTCCTGCAGCAGGTCCGGGTGACGGGAAGATGAGAGATTTCGTTCTTCACCGCTGGCGTCATCGCCATGGGCCGATCCTTCCATGCATCCGAAAAATACGGTCGTACGCGGCGGCCAACAGCTCCTGATCATGGACCGGAACGCCGTCGGGCGATGCCACCGGCGCCAGCTCGACCGCGGCTCCGAGCCGTAGTGCGGCATCGGCGAGTGACTCACGGTCGGGCACGGCGGCCTCATCGGCCAGCACCACGTCCAAGGCGAGTTTAGGGGCGTGTCGCCCCAAAACCTCCAAATGACGCTGCGGTGAGAAGCCTTCTGTTTCACCGGGCTGGGGTGCGAGGTTCAACGAGAGGACCTTGCGGGCCTTCGTGGTGACCAGCGCGTCGAGCAGTTCCGGCACGAGCAGGTGCGGGATCACCGAGGAGAACCAGGAGCCGGGACCGAGCACCACCCAGTCGGCGTCCAGGACCGCCTCCACGGCTTCCGGGACGGCCGGCGGGTCGGGCGGGACCACGTGCACGGACTGCACCTCGCCGGGCGTGAGCGCCACCGTGGCCTGACCGCGCACGGTGACGATCGCGTCGGGCAGATCGGGGTCGTGGCCCTTGACCAGCGCCTGGAGCTCCAGCGGGACGGCCGACATCGGCAGCACCCGCCCGTGCGCGCCGAGCAGCTTGCCGACCAGGTCGAGCGCCTGGACATGGTCGCCGAGCTGCTCCCAGAGGGCCACGATCAGCAGATTGCCGACAGCGTGCTCGTGGAGGTCTCCCTTGGACTCGAAGCGGTGCTGGATGACCCGGGACCAGGTGCGGCCCCAGTCGTCGTCGCCGCACAGCGCGGCGAGCGCCTTGCGCAGGTCGCCGGGCGGCAGCACGCCCAGTTCCTCGCGCAGCCGGCCGCTGGAGCCGCCGTCGTCGGCGACGGTGACCACAGCCGTGAGGTCGCCGGTGATCCGGCGCAGCGCCGCCAGGGACGCCGAGAGCCCCATACCGCCGCCGAGCGCGACGACCTTGGGCTGAGCACCGCGCTTGCGGCCGGAGAGCGCCGAGGTGGCGCGGCTCAGGCGTCGCATACGCAGGTTGCGTCCGGTCACTCTCGCCCCATGTCGCGGTGCACGAGGACGGTCTCGACGCCTTCGGCGGCGAGGCGGGCCGAGAGCTTCTCCGACATGGCGACGGAGCGGTGCTTGCCGCCGGTGCAGCCCACGGCGATGGTCACGTACCGCTTGCCCTCGCGGCGGTAGCCGGCGGCGATCAGCTGGAGCAGCTCGGTGTACTGGTTGAGGAACTCCTTGGCGCCCGGCTGGTCGAAGACGTAGTCGGACACCTCCTCGTTGACGCCGGTGAAGGGGCGCAGCTCGGGGACCCAGTGCGGGTTGGGCAGGAAGCGGCAGTCGACGACCAGGTCGGCGTCGACGGGCAGGCCGTACTTGTAGCCGAAGGACATCACCGTGGCCCGCAGCTCCGGCTCCGACTCGCCCGCGAACTGGGCGTCCATCTTGGCCCGCAGCTCGTGCACGTTGAGGCTGGAGGTGTCGATGACCAGGTCGGCGTCGCCGCGCAGCTCGCGCAGCAGGTCGCGCTCGGCCGCGATGCCGTCGACGATGCGGCCGTCGCCCTGGAGGGGGTGCGGGCGGCGGACGGACTCGAAGCGGCGCACGAGGGCGTCGTCGGAGGACTCCAGGAAGACGATCCGCCGGGTGACGTGCTTGGCCTCCAGGTCCGCGAGGGAGTCGCGGAGGTTGTCGAAGAAGCGCCGGCCGCGTACGTCGACGACGACGGCGATCCGGGCCACATTGCCCTGCGAGCGGGCGCCGAGCTCCACCATGGTGGGGATCAGCGCGGGCGGCAGGTTGTCGACGACGAACCAGCCGAGGTCCTCCAGACACTTGGCGGCGGTGCTGCGGCCGGCGCCCGACATCCCGGAGATGATCACCAGCTCGGGGATGGCCGCCTCACCCGTCTCGTTCGGGGTGCTCGTACTCACGTCTGCTGCTCCGTCTGCTCGGTCTGCGGTGTCCCGGTCGGTGACGTCCCGGTCGGTGCTGTCCCGGTCGGTGACGTCCTGGTCGGTGTTGTCTCGGTCCGCGGTCTCGTGCGCCGCGCCGCTCTGTGCGTTCTCGTGGCTGTTCTCGGTCATGAGCTGCCCCCGTCGTCCTCTTCAATGATCTCTCCTGTGGCCGTGTTCACGGCAGGCGCCGCGGGAGCGGTCGAGGCGAGGGCGGCGGCCACCGATTCCGCCGTCCTTCGCCCTATCCCGGGCACCTCGCAGATCTCGTCGATTGTCGCTTGCCGGAGCTTCTTCACCGAGCCGAAATGCTTGACGAGGGCCTGCTTCCGGGTCTCGCCGAGGCCGGTCACGTCGTCGAGGGGGCTGCTGCGGATGCGCTTGGCGCGCTTGGCGCGCTGGTAGGTGATGGCGAAGCGGTGGGCCTCGTCCCGGACGCGCTGGAGGAGGTAGAGGCCCTCGCTGGAGCGGGGCAGGACGACGGGATCGTCGTCATCGGGGAGCCAGACCTCTTCGAGGCGCTTGGCCAGGCCGCAGACCGCGATGTCGTCGATGCCCAGCTCGTCCAGGGCCCGCTTGGCGGCCGCGACCTGGGGCTGCCCGCCGTCGACGACGACGAGCTGCGGCGGGTAGGCGAACCGCTTGGGGCGGCCGTCGTCCTCCCGGGGCTCGGGCTCGTCGTCCGGGGAGGCGGCGGAGAGGGCCGGGGCGGGGACCGGGCCGGTGGCGGCGGGGACCGGAGCGGGGCCGGTGGTAGCGGGGGCGGTCTCCGGCGTCTCCTCCCACTCCCCCGTGCGCTCCTTGTCCTGGAGGTAGCGCTTGAAGCGGCGGCCGATCACCTCGTGCATCGAGCGGACGTCGTCCTGGCCCTCGAAGCCCTTGATCTGGAAGCGGCGGTACTCGCTCTTGCGGGCGAGGCCGTCCTCGAAGACGACCATGGAGGCAACCACGTCGTCGCCCTGGAGGTGGGAGATGTCGTAGCACTCGATACGCAGCGGGGCGGTGTCCAGGCCCAGCGCCTCGGCGATCTCCTCCAGGGCGCGGGAGCGGGTGGTCAGGTCGGAGGCGCGCTTGGTCTTGTGCAGCCCGAGCGCCTGCTGGGCGTTGCGCTGGACGGTGACCATGAGGTCCTTCTTGTCGCCGCGCTGCGGGATGCGCAGGCTGACCTGGGAGCCCCGGCGCTCGGCGAGCCACTGGGAGACCGCTTCGGCGTCCTCGGGCAGGGCGGGGACCAGCACCTCCTTGGGGACGGCGTCGCCGCGCTCCTCCCCGTACAGCTGCTGGAGGGCGTGCTCGACGAGGCCGGAGGTGTCGACCGCCTCGACCTTGTCGGTGACCCAGCCGCGCTGGCCGCGCACCCGGCCGCCGCGCACGTGGAAGATCTGGAGGGCGGCCTCCAGCTCGTCCTCGGCGACGGCGATCAGGTCGGCGTCGGTGGCGTCGGCGAGGACGACGGCGCTCTTCTCCATGGCCCGCTTGAGGGCCTCGGCGTCGTCGCGGAGGCGGGCGGCCCGCTCGTACTCCATCTCCTCGGCCGCCTGCATCATGTCCTTCTCCAGGCGGCGGATGTAGGTGCCGGTGCGGCCGGCCATGAAGTCGCAGAAGTCCTCGGCCAGCTCCCGGTGTTCCTCGGGGGTGACCCGGCCGACGCAGGGGGCCGAGCACTTGCCGATGTACCCCAGCAGGCAGGGGCGGCCGGTGCGCGCGGCGTTCTTGAAGACCCCGGCGGAGCAGGTGCGGACGGGGAAGACGCGGAGCATCAGGTCGACCGTCTCGCGGATCGCCCAGGCGTGGCCGTACGGGCCGAAGTAGCGCACGCCCTTCTTCTTGGCGCCGCGCATGACCTGGACGCGGGGGA
Organism: Streptomyces anulatus; assembly: GCF_014650675.1. GTDB lineage: Bacteria > Actinomycetota > Actinomycetes > Streptomycetales > Streptomycetaceae > Streptomyces > Streptomyces anulatus. The sequence goes on from NZ_BMVK01000001.1 coordinate 162,122, forward strand.
ACTCCTCGTTGAGCGTGACCGCGAGATACGGATAGCTCTTGTCGTCCCGGTACTTGACGTTGAACCGGGGGTCGAACTCCTTGATCCAGGAATACTCCAGCTGGAGCGCCTCGACCTCGGTGGAGACGACCGTCCACTCGACGGAGGCGGCGGTGGTGACCATCGTGCGCGTACGCGGATGGAGGCCGGCGAGGTCCTGGAAGTAGTTGGCCACGCGTTGGCGCAGGTTCTTGGCCTTCCCGACGTAGATCACCCGGCGGTGCTCGTCGCGGAATTTGTAGACCCCCGGGGAGTCGGGGATCTGTCCCGGCTTGGGGCGGTAGCTGGAGGGGTCTGCCATGTCTCACACCCTACTTGCGGGCAGTGACAGCGCGTCGTCCTCACGTGGTGCCGGGGGCGGTGCCGCGCTCCGGGGTGCCGTGGGGTGTTCGCACCCCGGAGCGCGGGCCTGTGGGCCGGTGGAGCCGCTGCTATGCGTCCGTGGCCGGGGGTCGCCCGGCACGGTTCCGGCGGCGTACGGCGGCGGCCCCGCACAGGGCCAGGGCGAGCAGCGCCCCGGCCCCCGCGGTCGTGGACACGGCGGTCAGGGCCGTGTCCGGCGACCCGGACGCCGTGCCGGCGAGCGCGGGGCTCCCGGCGGGGTCCGGCGCCCGGTCCGCGGCAGGGCCGGAGACCGGGCCGGGGGCGGGTGCGGCCGCCGGGGCTCCCCCGGCGCCGGTGGCCGCGTCGGGTCCGTAGCCGCCCGCCTTGCCGGAGCGGGCGTATCCGGAGCCGGGCAGCTTGTCGCCGTACGCCTCCTGGACCCGGGTCCGGTAGGCGCTGAGCGCGGTGCCGCGTGCGCCCACGGCGGCCTTCGCGTCCTCGTCCAGCGGGAGTACCCGGGAGCCGTCGTGGACGTACCAGGCGTCGATCTGCGGTTCGCGGAACACGGTGCCGCCGGGGAGCGCGCGGGCCCCCTGTGCGGTGTAGCGGGCCTCGTCGTCGCCGGTGGCGATGTTCACCACCTGCCACCGGTCGCCCCCGTCGGCGCCGGGGACGGTCCACAGGGAGGCCTTCTGGCCGTCGGAGGAGACAGCGGTGCTGGCCAGGTAGTCCACGGTGCTCGGGGCGGCCCCGGGCTTCCCGGCGACGAAGTCGGCGGAGAGCGTGCGGACGGGAACGGTCCTCCCCTCGATCCTGGGTGCGCTCGCCGCCCTGCTCACCGCGCCCTCCCGGGCGAAGAACCGGGACAGGGTGTCCAGAGTCGCGGGCTCGGTGGCGGCCTCGTGGGCCGCTTCGAGGGTGGCGGCGGTGAGCTTCGGCGGGGCCGCCCGGCCGTCGTCGGCGAGGGCGGGGGCCGCGGCGGTGAACAGGGCGGCGCCGGTGAGGGCGGTGGCGACGGCGATGCGCCGGGTGGTGGAGTTCATGACCTCACGCCCCGATCCGGTAGAGCGAGTGGGTCCAGGAGAACTCGTTGTTGTTGACGTACCAGGCGTGCGAGGCCCAGTTGTAGCGGTTGCTGGAGGGCCACGGATCGCCCCAGTAGACCCAGCTGTTGGCGTCGTCGTACCCGTAGATCACATGCATGTGGCCGCCGCCGGACGACCACTGGATGCGGGTCTCGATGGGGCGCTGGGCGGATATCTCGGCCTGCACGGTCGGGTAGCGCAGCCAGCCGGTGACGTAACTGCCGGGCCTGACCCCGGCCCAGGACAGTCCGGTCTGGACGTTGCCGAGGGTGGCCTGCGAGTTGGGGCACTGGGAGTTCTGGCTGCGGTTGAAGGCGGCGTTGCAGAACTGGTTCTGGGAGTAGTTGCGGCCGAACCAGGCGGCGATGGTGTTGCCGCCGGCCGCCCAGCACCAGTTGGTCTGCTGTTGCGCCTGCATAGTGATGTCGAGCCGCTGGGTGGCGGCGACGGCGGAGCCCGCCCCGTCCGGGGACTGGGCGGCGGTGGCGGTGCCCGCGGGGACGGCGAGCAGGACGGCGGCCAGGAGGGCGGTGAACGAGAACCTTCCGGGCCTGACTCTTCGGTTGCGCATGGCGTTCCTCCCAATGCGGGGGTGGGGATCGGAGGAGCGCGTCCGGACGCTGACGATGAGCATCCGGCGTTGTCCGGAGCAGGTCAACACGCTTCAATGCGAGGTGACATCACGGTGTGAACGGCACGGCGTCCGTGTGAACGGCCCCGTCCCGGTCACCTGCTCCCCCGCATCCCCCGGGGGCCGGTGTCGCCACTCCCCACGTGAACGTTCACCGGAGGCCCGCATTGCGGCAGACCGAGATCGAACTGGCGCAGGTACTGCGGACCGGACCGTTCCATCTGGCGTTGCGCACCGCTCTGTCGGTGCGCGGGCTGCCGCTCCAGCGAGTGCAGCACCATCTGGCGCACCGGGGCGTCAAACTCGGGGTGACCAGCCTCAGCTACTGGCAGCAGGGGGTGCGACGCCCCCGGCGGGCCGAGTCGCTGCGGGCCGTCGCCGCGCTGGAGGAGGTGCTCGCGCTGCCGGACGACTCACTGCTGCGGCTGCTGCGCGACGGTGACGCCCCGGCGGACGGGGACCGCCCGGCCGGCCGCTCGTACCGGTCGCTCATGGAGGCGTCGGGCTCGGTGGAGCGGCTCCTGGCGGCGATGGAGTCACCCGTGGACGGCGGCCTGCACACCGTGGGGCACCAGGAGCGGGTACGGATCGGGGCGCGGCGCGAGCTGGCGGGCCGCACGTCGCAGCACGTGGTGCGCGCGCACCGGGACGGCGTCGACCGCTATCTCGCGGTCCACCGGGGCGACCCCGGCTGCGACCCGTCGCGGATCGCGGTGCGGGCTCTGGAGAACTGCCGGACGGGCCGGGTCCGCTGGGACCGGGACGCGGGGGTGCTGGTGGCGGAGCTGCTCTTCGACACCCGGCTGCGGTCCGGTGAGACGTACCTCTTCGGCTACGGCTTCGAGGACGGTACGGGCGGGGCCGGCGGCGAGTACGTGCGCGGCTTCACCTTCGGAGGTGGGCAGTACGTGCTCCAGGTCGGCTTCGACGAGGCGGCGCTCCCGGTGCGGTGCCGCCGGTTCGCCCAGGCGTCGGCCGGGGCGGCGCGCGGGGCCCGCGCGGACCTCACGCTGACCGGCCGGCACCGGACCGTGCACCTGGTGGAGGAGAGCGTACGGCCCGGCCTGATCGGGGTCGACTGGGACTGGGAGTGAGGCCTCGACGCGACGACCGGCCTCCTGGCGCCGAGCGCCGGTTCCGCGTCAGGCGTCGGGGCCGAGGTCTCCGTCAGGCGTCGGGGCCGAGGTTCCGCGTCAGGCGTCGGGGCCCGCGACGAGCTTTCCGCCCTCGGCGGTGACCGGGACGGCGGGCAGCGGCACGGTGGCCGGGCCCTTCACCGGCTTGCCGGTGGTCATGTCGAAGCGGCTGCCGTGGCAGGGGCAGTGGCCCTCGGTGCCCTCGACCTTGTCCAGGACACAGCCGCCGTGGGTGCACTGGGCGCTGAACGCCTTGTACTCGCCCTTCGCCGGGCAGACGACGACCAGGCGCTGTTCGCGGTAGAGCTTGGCCCCGCCGACGGGCACCTCGGAGGCGGCCCCGAGGTCGACGGGAGCGGTGGGGGTGGGGTTCTTGGCGTGGCCGAGCTTGGACTCGGTGGAGCAGGCGGCCGCTCCCAGCCCGGCGGCGCCGGCGAGCGCGGCGCCCTTCAGCACGGTACGGCGGGCGGCGGGCAGGCCGGGCATGCGGACTCCACGGGTCGTTGTTCGGGGTGGATCACGGTGGGGCTGGTCGTTCCGGGGTGGATCACGGCGGATCCGCGTCGCCGGACAGGGCGGGCGGTGACGGCGGCCCTGCGTGCCGGTGACAGAACCGACGATACCGGCGGGGATCGGAAGCCCTGCGACCGGGCCGGAACGCCTGCCCCGACGGGCGACGGCGGCCCCCTTCGTGCTGCGGGAGCCGCCGTCGTCGGCGCGGGGCAAGAGCGGCTGCCGGGCCGGGCAGCCGCTCGCGCCTCGCCCAGGCCTCGCCCGGGCCTCGCTCAGGCCTTGCGGGCGCGGGTGGCCTTCTTCGCGGCGGCCGTCGTGCCGGCGGCCTTGGCCGTACCCGCCTTGGCGCCCGTGGCGTTCGCCTTGGTCACCGCGGCCTTCTTGGCCGCGGCGGCCGTCTTCTTCGCCGGGGCGGTCCTGCGGGCGGCCGCCTTGCGGGTCGTCCCCCGCCCCGAGGGCACCGCGGCCTCGCTGATGCGGTCCGCGTCCAGGATGGACTGGAGGAACTTCCCGGTGTGGCTGGCGGGGACCGAGGCGACCTGCTCCGGCGTTCCCTCGGCGACCACCAGGCCACCGCCGTTGCCGCCCTCGGGGCCCATGTCGATGACCCAGTCGGCGGTCTTGATGACATCGAGGTTGTGCTCGATGACGATGACCGTGTTGCCCTTGTCCACCAGGCCGGAGAGCACGGTGATCAGCTTGCTGATGTCCTCGAAGTGGAGACCGGTGGTCGGCTCGTCCAGGACGTAGACCGTGCGGCCGGTGGAGCGCTTCTGGAGCTCGCTCGCCAACTTGACGCGCTGCGCCTCACCACCGGACAGGGTCGGCGCGGACTGGCCCAGCCGCACATACCCGAGGCCGACCTCGTTGAGCGTACGGAGGTGGCGGGCGATCGTCGGGACGGCCTCGAAGAACTCCAGGCCCTCCTCGATCGGCATGTCCAGCACCTCGGCGATGGACTTGCCCTTGTAGTGGACCTCCAGGGTCTCCCGGTTGTAGCGCGCTCCGTGGCAGACCTCGCACGGGACGTACACGTCGGGCAGGAAGTTCATCTCGATCTTGATCGTGCCGTCGCCGGAGCAGTTCTCGCAGCGGCCGCCCTTGACGTTGAAGGAGAAGCGGCCCGGCAGATAGCCGCGCACCTTCGCCTCCATCGTCTCGGCGAAGAGCCGGCGGACGTGGTCGAAGACCCCGGTGTACGTCGCCGGGTTGGACCGGGGGGTCCGGCCGATCGGCGACTGGTCGACGTGCACCACCTTGTCGACGAGGTCGTCGCCGTCGACCCGGGTGTGACGGCCGGGGACCGACTTGGCGCCGTTCAGCTCACGGGCCAGGTGGGTGTAGAGGATGTCGTTGACCAGCGTCGACTTCCCGGACCCGGAGACGCCCGTGACGGCGGTGAGGACGCCGAGCGGGAAGGAGACGTCGATGTCCTGGAGGTTGTTCTCCCGGGCGCCGTGCACGGTGAGGCCCCGGGCCGGGTCGACCGGGCGGCGGATGTCCGGGGTCGGGATGGACCGCTTGCCGGACAGATACTGGCCGGTGATGGACTCCTTGTTGGCCAGGAGCTCCTTGAGCGAGCCGGAGTGGACGACCTTGCCGCCGTGCTCGCCCGCGCCGGGACCGATGTCGACGACCCAGTCGGCGACCTTGATGGTGTCCTCGTCGTGCTCGACGACGATGAGCGTGTTGCCCATGTCGCGGAGCCGGACCAGGGTCTCGATGAGCCGGTGGTTGTCGCGCTGGTGCAGGCCGATGGACGGCTCGTCCAGGACGTACAGCACGCCGACCAGGCCGGAGCCGATCTGGGTGGCCAGCCGGATGCGCTGGGCCTCGCCGCCGGACAGGGTGCCCGCCGCGCGGTTCAGCGACAGATAGTCCAGGCCGACGTCGACGAGGAACTTCAGCCGTTCGTTGACCTCCTTGAGCACCCGCTCGGCGATCTTCTTGTCGCGGGCGTTCAGCTTCAGGCGGCCGAGGAACTCGGCACACTCGCTGATCGACATCGCGGAGACCTCGGCGATGGACTTCTCCATCACCGTCACCGCGAGCACGATCGGCTTCAGCCGGGTGCCCTCGCAGGTGGGGCAGGGCACCTCGCGCATGTAGCCCTCGAAGCGCTCCCGGCTGGAGTCGCTCTCGGCCTCGGTGTGACGCCTCTTGACGAACTGCACCGCGCCCTCGAAGGCGGGCGTGGTGTAGGCGCGCTCGCGCCCGTACCGGTTGCGGTAGCGGACCTCGGTCTGGATCTTGTGGCCGAAGAGCAGGGCCTTCTTGGCCCGCTGCGGCAGCCCGGCCCAGGGGATGTCCGTACGGAAGCCGAGCGCTTCGGAGAGCGCGCCGATGAGGCGGCCGAAGTACTCCTTGGTGTGTCCGTGGGACCAGGGGTGGATCGCGCCCTCGTCGAGGGACTTCTCCTCGTCGGGGACGATCAGCTCCGGGTCGACCTCCATGCGCGTGCCGATGCCGGTGCAGTCGGGGCAGGCGCCGAAGGGCGAGTTGAAGGAGAAGGAGCGCGGCTCCAGCTCCTCGAAGGAGAGGTCGTCGTACGGGCAGTAGAGGTGCTCGGAGAACATCCGCTCGCGCTCGGGGTCGTCCTCGGGGAGGTCGACGAAGTCGAGCACGACCATGCCGCCGGAGAGGCCGAGCGCGGTCTCGACCGAGTCGGTCAGCCGGCGCTTGGCGCCGTCCTTGACGGTGAGGCGGTCGACGACCACCTCGATGGTGTGCTTCTCCTGCTTCTTGAGCGTGGGCGGCTCGGAGAGCTGGATGGTGACGCCGTCGACCCGGGCGCGGCTGTAGCCCTTGGTCTGGAGGTCGGCGAAGAGGTCGACGAACTCGCCCTTGCGCTCGCGCACCAGCGGCGAGAGGACCTGGAAGCGGCTGCCTTCCGGCAGGCCGAGGACCTTGTCGACGATGGCCTGCGGCGACTGGCGCGCGATGGGGCGGCGGCACTCGGGACAGTGCGGCTTGCCGATCCTGGCGAAGAGCAGCCGGAGGTAGTCGTAGACCTCGGTGATCGTGCCGACCGTCGAGCGCGGGTTGCGCGAGGTCGACTTCTGGTCGATGGAGACGGCCGGCGAAAGACCTTCGATGAAGTCGACGTCCGGCTTGTCCATCTGGCCGAGGAACTGCCGGGCGTACGAGGAGAGCGACTCGACGTAGCGGCGCTGCCCCTCGGCGAAGATCGTGTCGAACGCGAGGGACGACTTGCCCGACCCGGAGAGCCCGGCGAAGACGATGAGGGAGTCGCGGGGCAGGTCGAGCGAGACGTTCTTCAGGTTGTGCTCGCGCGCGCCACGGACGATGAGACGGTCGGCCACGCCGGTCCGCACCTTTCTAGAGAGAAGCGGGGGGAACTGAGCCCCTCTCCCAGGGTATGGGGGGCGCCACAGCGGTGTAAGAAGCTTTCGATTCCGAGCGTATAGCACGCACATTCGATTTACGGCCGCCCTCGGGCTCCTTCACCCGAATGAGTGGCGGAGCTAGGCTCGGCCGCATGATTGATCATGCGCACGACCTGGGAGCAGTACGCGAAGCGACCGAACGACTGCTCGACGCAGTCGGCAAACTGGACAACGCCTCGGTCGCCGGGGCGTCACGGCTTCCCGGATGGAGCCGGGGCCATGTACTGGCCCACCTGTCACGTAACGCCGACGCGATCGGAAATGTTCTCCGGGGCCTCCCGATGTACGCGAGCAGCGAAACCCGGGACGCCGACATCGCCGACGGCGCCCCCCGCCCGGCGGCCGAGCAGCTGGCCGATCTGCGGCAGACCGCGGACGGCTTCCTGGCGGCCGCCGCCGAACCCGCCGACTGGTCCCGTACGGTCACCCTGCGCAACGGCGTGACCGACTCCGCCGCCCGGGTGCCCTTCCGGCGCTGGGTCGAGGTGGAGCTGCACCACGTCGACCTCGACGTCGGCTACGAGCTGGAGGACCTGCCCGCGGAGTTCGTGGAGCGGGAGATCGCGTTCCTGGCCGAACGCTTCCTGGGCAACCAGGATGTGCCCGCCACCGCGCTGACCGACCTGGACGGCCGCACCTGGAGCACGGGCGGCGGCCCGCCGGCCGCCCTGGTGACGGTGCAGGGGCCCGCCGCCGAGCTGCTGGGCTGGCTCTGCGGCCGCCGTGACGGCTCCGCCCTGACCGTGGCCGGGGGCCCCCTGCCCGCGCTGCCCCCGCTATAGGCTGAGCCGTATGACGTACAGCGGAGCGGTGAAGGTCGGCGGACCGGCGAGCGTGCACGAACTGACGGATCTGATGATCTCCAAGGTCGCCGTCGGCGGGATGAACAACAACGCCTATCTGCTGCGCTGCCGGGCGACCGGCGAGCAGCTGCTGATCGACGCGGCCGCCGAGCCGGAGACCCTGCTGGCGCTGATCGGTGACGACGGAATCGCCTCCGTCGTCACCACGCACCGGCACGGGGACCACTGGCAGGCGCTGGCCGAGGTGGTCGGGGCGACCGGCGCCCGGACGTACGCGGGCCGCTACGACGCCGAGGGCATCCCGGTCCCGACCGATGTCCTGGTCGAGGACGGCGACACGGTCACCGTCGGCCGGGTCGAGCTGACCGCCCGCCATCTGGCCGGCCACACCCCGGGCTCCATCGCGCTGGTCTACGACGACCCGCACGGCGCCCCGCACCTGTTCACCGGGGACTGCCTCTTCCCCGGCGGGGTCGGGAACACGCGTCAGGATCCCGAGGCGTTCGCGAGCCTCCTGCACGACGTCGAGACGAAGCTGTTCGACCGGCTGCCGGACGAGACGTGGGTCTACCCGGGCCACGGACACGACACGACGCTCGGCGACGAGCGGCCCCAGCTGCCCGAGTGGCGTGCCCGCGGCTGGTAGCCCGCGCAGCTCTCTCCGGCACATCTCCCGCGCAGACATGCGGCAGCGGCCGGGGCGGACGGCCTTCGCCGTTACCGCCCCGGCCGCTGCCGGTGTGTCCCTGTGCCGCTCGGGGCGGCCCCGGGTCAGCTGTTGAGGCTCTTGCTCTCCTCGTCGGACGGGCCGGCGGTCTCCGCCTTCGCGTCCTTCTCCGCCTCGGCGGCCGCCATCTTCTTGCTGGCGATGAGGCTGGTGATCGTGGTGACCACCAGGACACCGCCGATGACGGCGAGGGAGAACGGGATGGACACGACGGGCACGTGCACGCCGCTCTCGTGCAGGGCGTGCAGCACCAGCTTGACGCCGATGAAGCCGAGGATCACCGACAGGCCGTAGCTGAGGTGGACCAGCTTCTTCAGCAGACCGCCGATGAGGAAGTACAGCTGGCGCAGACCCATCAGGGCGAACGCATTGGCCGTGAAGACGATGTACGGGTCCTGGGTCAGGCCGAAGATCGCCGGGATCGAGTCCACCGCGAACAGCACGTCGGTCATACCGATGGCGAGCATGACCACCATCAGCGGGGTCATCACGCGCTTGCCGTTGTTCCGGATGAAGAGCTTCGTGCCGTGGTACTTGTCGGCGACACCGAAGCGGTGCTCGATCGACTTCAGGAGGCGGTTCTCCTCCCAGTCGTCATCGTCCTCGTCGGCCCGCGCCTCCTGGATGAGCTTCCAGGCGGTGTAGATCAGGAACGCGCCGAAGATGTAGAACACCCACGAGAAGTTCGCGATCACGGCGGCACCGGCGGCGATGAAGATCGCCCGGAGCACCAGGGCGATCAGCACACCGATGAGCAGCACGCGCTGCTGAAGCTGTGAGGGCACCGCGAACTTCGCCATGATCAGGACGAAGACGAAGAGGTTGTCGACACTCAGTGACTTCTCGGTGATGAATCCTGCGAAGAACTCGCCGGAGGCCTGGCTCTCACCGACGGCCATGAGGCCGAATCCGAAGATCACGGCCAGCGCGATCCAGACGATGGTCCAGATTCCGGCTTCCTTGGTCGACACGTCATGGGGCTTGCGCCCGATGAAGAAGTCGACGGCGATCAGGGTTGACAGACCAAGAATGGTCAGAACCCATACGGTCCATGAAACGTCCACTGCGCCTCCGGCAGTTCGCTACGGCTACTGATCAGCGTCGTCGCTGCCGGAGGTCTCTTCCACCCCTGCACGCCATGTGCGTGCCTGGGCCGGCGCCCCGGGACCGATAACGGTCCGTATTGACGGGACGTCGCGTAAGGAGTACTCCCCTCCGTTCCCCGAACAGTACAGGCATCACCAAGGAAAGGTAAAGGAAAGGGTAAAGAAGTCGTCAAAACCGCAGGTCGGAGAGGTTGGGGCGGTCAGCGGCCGGCGGCTCGACGGGCGGCCGCCACCGCCGCGAGCACCTGTTCCAGGACGCGGCTGCCCGGCGGAACCGCCAACGGCTCGTACGTCCACGCATGCCCGACCCACGGATCGGCGAGGTGGCTGTCGGCGACCGGGGTGATCCGCAACAGCGAACGCCACAGCGGGTCGAGCACCGGCCCGTACGCACTGGCCTCCTCCCGGTCCGCGACCATCAGGAGGTGCACCCCGACCGCGGGGCCCTCGTCGGCGAGATAGCGGAGCTGGGTGACGGCCCGGTCGTCGAAGCCGTGCGGGAAGTCGTTGACCACCAGGAGCTGCTCGCCGGTGTCCAGGTCGGGCGGGAGCGAGTCGGCCGCCCCGGCGCGCACCGCCATCTGCACCAGGTCCACCCGTCGGGTGAGGTGGGCGAGGACCGAGGCCACTCCCCCGGCTCCGGCGGCGGGCGGCCCGGCGAGGACGCCCGCGTCGACCAGCGGCGCGAGCGGACCGGCCGCGGCGCCCGCCGGATCGATGACGTGCACCGAGAACTCACCGGGCGGATACACCGCGAGGAGCCGTGCCGCGTGGGCGACCGCCGTCTCCATGGCGAGCCCGCGCAGCCGGTCCGTGTCCATCAGGGCCGCCGCCTCGGACGCCGTCCGTCCGCTGTCCACCCAGATCCCGCGCTCCAGCGGCAGCCGGACGAGCAGCGGCACGCGCAGGTCGGTGCGCTCGGGAAGGTGGAGGTCGCCGATGCGCAGGGCCATCGGTATCTCCATGGGGACGCGGTGGGCGTGCCAGACGGGGTTGCCCCAGCCGGCGTACGCGGCCGGGAGCGCGGGCTCGACGACGGCCGCCTCGGCAGCCAGCTGGGCCAGATCGCGGTCGAGGGCCTCCCGGGCCCGGGAAGTCAGCTCGTCGCGCTTGGCGCGGGCCGCCTCGCGGGCTCGGTCGCCCGCACCGCCGATCCGGTTGCGCGGGTCGGACAGGGCCCGGTCGAGCTCCTGGTCCATGCGGGACTCGGCGAAGTCGACAGCGCTGCGGTAGGCGGCGACGGCGCGGGCCAGATCCTCGAACATGCCCCAGATCTGGTTGTAGAGGCGCTCGTCCATCGACCAGCCGGTGGCGTCGCCCGCGACCGGCTGGGCGGCCTGTCCGGGCTGGGCGGGGGGCGCGGTGGGCGGGGGCGACGGGGGTGCGGCGTGCTGCCGTCGCGGGTGCGCGTAGTTGATGGGGCCGTCGGCGGCGGGTCCCGCGGCGGCCGGGCCCGGGGCGGTGTGCGGCTGGGGTGCGGTGGCCGGGTCGGTCAGCGGCTCGGGGGGCCCCGGGGCCGGGGGCGGTGTGGGCGGGCGGTGGTCCGCGGAGCCCGCCGCGTGCCGTACGCGGTCGCCTCCCTGGGTCCGGGGCGGCGGCGCCACCGAGCGGGCCAGCCCCCGGGTGACGGCCTCCTGAATGGATCCGGCCAGTCCGGTGGCCTCGGCCACGCCCTGGTCGGCGAGCATCTCGGCGAGCCCGCCGGCGTACCCCTGTCCCACGGCGCGGACCTTCCAGGCGTCCTGGCGGCGGTAGAGCTCCAGGGCGCTGACCGCGGACTCGGCGTCGAGGCCGGTGAGCGTGAAGGTGGCGATCTCGGCGCCGTCGAGGCCGGTGACGGCGACGAAGGGGGCGGGGACGGCTCCGAACCGTGCCGGGCCGCCGGCTCCGACGGGAAGCGCGAGCAGCACGGTGACCCGGTGGGCGCCGACGGGCAGTGCCTCCAGGTCGACGGCGAGCCGGTGGTCGGCCGCCGCCTGCTGGGAGACCTCAAGACCGGGGAGCTGGGGCGAGCCGGGGTGGGCGATCCACTCGACGCCGCGCACCGTGCCCCGCTCGTCGCCGAGGGTGGCCCCGGCCACGACGGGCGTGCCCGCCGACACCCGGATCTCCAGACGGGTCTGGGGCAAGGTGTGGTTCTGCCCCCGGACCAGTTCGGCCGTCATTGCCCTGTCCCCCTCGACGATGGCCCGCCCGCCGGTGGGCGCGGTGCCGCGTACTGCTGTGCCGTGTGCGTGCCGTGTGTGGGGCGGCTCCCGGCGGCGGGTGCCTCCGGGAGCCGCTCCTGCCCGTCTCGGTGCCGGCCGTGCCGGACCGGTGCGGGTCCTACAGGTGCGGGAGGATCGACGGCATCAGGTCCTGGAAGGTGCGGCCGTTGGCCGGGTTCCCGAGGGCCGTCATCTGCCATCCGCTGCCCGCGCGGTGCACCTTCGCCATGATCTGGGCGGTGTACTGGCCGCCGCCGTCGAGCGTGTACCGGGCGAGCTCCTGGCCGTTGGTCTCGTCGACGATGCGGCAGAAGGCGTTCTGGACCTCCTGGAACGTTTGCCCGGTGAAGGAGTTCACCGTGAAGACGATCTGGTCGATGTGGACCGGAATGCGCTGGAGGTCGACGAGGATCGCCTCGTCGTCGCCGCCGGAGCCCGCGCCGCCGACCAGGTTGTCGCCGGTGTGCTTGACCGAGCCGTCATCGCTGACGAGGTGGCGGAAGAACACGACGTCGACCGGCTGCTTGTCGGCGAAGAGCACCGCCGAGGCGTCCAGGTCGACCTCGCGGGTGCGCGAGCCGAACAGACCGCGGCGCGGAGCCGCCTGCCAGCCGAGCCCCATCCGTACCGCGGTCAGGGTCCCCCCGTCGCTCTTCTGCAGGCTGATGGCCTGACCCTTGGTCATATTGACCGTCACGCGCTGTCCCCTCTCGGCATTGCCCCGCAACCATCCGTGTGCGGTTTCCCCGCACCCTACGCATTCCACCCCGGGCGGCAGCAGGCTCGGTCCGTTTTTGTGTCGGTCTTGCAACACACCCGGCGCGGCATGCCCGGCGCCATGGATTCCACGCCGGATTCCAGGCCGGAATCCACCTCGGACTCCGGCGTGGGGAGGGCACGGAACCGGCGCGCGTCAGTGGCGATCACGCGCCGGTCGGGCCACCCGGATCAGGCGAGGCCCGCCTCCTTCATCTGACGCAGCTCCTTCTTCAGCTCACCGACCTCGTCGCGCAGCCGGGCGGCCACCTCGAACTGCAGATCCGCGGCGGCGGCCCGCATCCGCTCGGTCATCTCCTCGATGATCCCGGCCAGCTCGGTCGCGGGCCGGTCGCTGAGGACCGCGCCGGGCGAGGCCGCCCTGCCCTTCGCCCCGCCCTTGGCGGCCTTGCCGCCGAGCGCGGGCACCGGCGCCTTGGCCTCCTTGCCCTGCCGGTAGCCGGTGCCGAGCAGCTGCTCGGTGTCGACCTCCTCGCGGGCGATGGTCGCGACGATGTCGTTGATCTTCTTGCGCAGGGGCTGCGGGTCGATGCCGCGCTCGGTGTTGTACGCCACCTGCTTCTCGCGGCGGCGGTTCGTCTCGTCGATCGCCTGCGCCATGGCCGGGGTGATCTTGTCGGCGTACATGTGGACCTGGCCGGAGACGTTACGGGCGGCGCGGCCGATGGTCTGGATGAGCGAGGTGCCGGAGCGCAGGAAGCCCTGCTTGTCGGCGTCGAGGATGGCCACGAGGGACACCTCGGGAAGGTCGAGGCCCTCGCGCAGGAGGTTGATGCCGACGAGCACGTCGTACTCACCGGAGCGCAGCTCGCGCAGCAGCTCGATGCGGCGCAGGGTGTCGACGTCGCTGTGCAGATAGCGGACCTGGATGCCGAGCTCCAGGAAGTAGTCGGTGAGGTCCTCCGACATCTTCTTGGTGAGCGTGGTGACCAGGACCCGCTCGTCGCGCTCGACGCGCTTGCGGATCTCGTGGACCAGGTCGTCGATCTGGCCCTCGGTGGGCTTGACCACGACCTCGGGGTCGACGAGGCCGGTGGGGCGGATGATCTGCTCGACGAACCCGTCGCCGCGCGAGAGCTCGTACTTCCCCGGAGTGGCGGAGAGGTACACCGTCTGGTCGATCCGCTTCAGGAACTCCTCCCACTTCAGCGGCCGGTTGTCCATGGCCGAGGGCAGCCGGAAGCCGTGGTCGACGAGGGTCCGCTTGCGGGAGGCGTCGCCCTCGTACATCGCGCCGATCTGCGGGACCGTGACGTGGGACTCGTCCAGGACGAGCAGGAAGTCGTCCGGGAAGTAGTCGAGGAGGGTGTTGGGGGCGGTGCCGGGCGCGCGGTCGTCGAAGTGCATCGAGTAGTTCTCGACGCCGGAGCAGGTGCCGATCTGGCGGAGCATCTCGATGTCGTACGTGGTGCGCATGCGCAGTCGCTGGGCCTCCAGCATCTTGCCCTGCTTCTCCAGCTCGGCCAGGCGCAGCTCCAGCTCCCGCTCGATGCCGCCGACGGCCTTCTCCATCCGCTCGGGCCCGGCGACGTAGTGGCTGGCGGGGAAGACGTGGACCGTGGGGTCCTCGCTGATGATCTCGCCGGTCAGCGGGTGGAGCGTGGACAGCGCCTCGATCTCGTCGCCGAACATCTCGATGCGGACGGCGAGCTCCTCGTAGACCGGGAAGATCTCGATGGTGTCGCCCCGGACCCGGAAGGTGCCGCGGGTGAACGCCAGGTCGTTGCGGCTGTACTGCATCTCGACGAAGCGGCGCAGCAGCTGGTCGCGGTCGATCTCCTCGCCCACCTTGAGCTGGACCATGCGGTCCACGTACTCCTGGGGCGTGCCGAGGCCGTAGATGCAGGAGACGGAGGCGACCACGACGACGTCGCGCCGGGTGAGCAGCGAATTCGTCGCCGAGTGGCGCAGCCGCTCGACCTCCTCGTTGATGGAGGAGTCCTTCTCGATGTAGGTGTCCGACTGCGGGACGTACGCCTCGGGCTGGTAGTAGTCGTAGTACGAGACGAAATACTCCACCGCGTTGTTCGGGAGGAGCTCACGGAACTCGTTGGCCAGCTGGGCGGCGAGGGTCTTGTTCGGCGCCATCACCAGGGTGGGGCGCTGCAGCTTCTCGATCATCCAGGCGGTGGTCGCCGACTTGCCGGTGCCGGTCGCGCCGAGCAGGACGACGTCCTTCTCATCCGCGCGGATACGCCGCTCCAGCTCGGCGATGGCCGCCGGCTGGTCTCCGCTGGGCTGGTAGGGACTGACGACCTCGAAGGGCGCCACCGAACGTTCGATCTTGGAAACGGGCCGCATGCAACCACCGTACGGCTCGCCACTGACAACGGCCCCGGATCAGCGGTACCGGGCCCCTCCCACCCTCTCGCGGGCGGTGCTCCGCGGGCCCGGGGCGGGGTCGCCCGTCACGGCCCTGGGGTCGAACAGGAGCACCACGGCGGCGAGGAGCAGGAAGCAGGCGGGGCCGGCCAGCATCGGGCCGATCATCTCGGCGGGCCGGTCGCCCGGCAGGACGTCGGCCAGGTCGGGCGGCAGGGTGGGCGGCAGGTGCAGGTGCACGTCGAGCGCGGCCATACCGGTGTAGTGCATCCCGGTCACCGCGACGGCCATCAGGATGCTCGCGCCGAGGCCGGAGAGGGCTCCACGGAGGGTGACGGCCGCCCACAGGGCTCCGGTGGCGGCGCACCCGGCGATCAGCACCGAGAGGACGACGAGGGGGGTGTCGTACGCGAACTGTGCGTCCATGCGCATGCCCGCCATGCCGAGATAGTGCATCGAGGCGATGCCGAGGCCGGTGATGGTGCCTCCCGTGATCAACGCCATGCGGGTCGCGCCCCGGTACCCGACAATGAAAATGCCGATGCCGATCATCACCACGGCCACGGCCAGGCCCGCGAAGGTGAGGGGTTTGTCGTAGGAGATCGGAGCCTCCTGGACGGTGAAGCCCGTCATCGCGACGAAGTGCATGGTCCACACCCCGGAGCCGATGGACAGCGAACCCAGCGCCAGCCAGCCGGCCCGCCAGGAGCGTGAGGCGTGAAGGGACCGGGTGGTGCAGCGGAGCCCGAGGGCGGCTCCCAGGGCGGCCATGAGGAACGCCGCGACCGGAGTCACCAGGCCGTAGGTGAAACCGTCGACTGTTCCTTGCATGCGCGTACGCCCTTCGAGAAAGCCCGGGGTCGAGGAGAGTCCCCAAGAGGCGAGTCCCGGCAGGCAGACAAAGAAGGCCCATTTTATCGGCACGTCCTCGTGCCCTGCTCCGGCGGTGGCCCCGGGACCGAAGGTTCCGTTCATTTCGCGGCCATCGCCGCCCCGCCGGGCGTTGGCGGGCCGCTGTCACTCTCTGCGTGTCCGCACACTCCCGACGTGAGGAGTCACCGTGTTCGTCCGCACCGCAACCGCCTCCACCACGGCCGCCGCCCTGCTCGGCGCCGGCGCCCTGCTGCTGCCCGCCGACCGGCCCGAGGCTCCGGAGCGGCAGGACGCCCCGGTCGTCGTGGCCCACCGGGGGGCATCGGGCTACGCGCCGGAGAACACCCTCGCCGCCGTCGACGCCGCGGACGCGCTAGGCATCGACTGGGTCGAGAACGACGTCCACCGCACCCGTGACGGCGTGCTCGTCGTCCTGCACGACACCGACCTGAAGCGCACGACGGACGTCGAGCAGGTCTTCCCCGACCGGGCGCCGTGGGCGGTCAAGGACTTCACCGCGGCGGAGCTGACGAAGCTCGACGCGGGCAGCTGGTTCGGAACGCAGTTCACCGGGGCCCGGGTGCCGACGCTCACCCAGTTCCTGCACCGTGTGGAGCACAACCGGCAGAAGCTGCTCCTGGAGATCAAGAGCCCGGCGACCTACCCGGGCATCGAGCGGGACATCATCCAGGTCCTGGGACGGTCGGGGTGGCTGGACCGCTCCCACGTACGGAGCCGGCTGGTCATCCAGAGCTTCGGCGCCGACAGCGTGAAGAAGGTGCACAGCCTGCGCCCCGACATCACGACCGGCTTCCTGGGCACCCCGGCGGTGGCCGACCTGCCCGCGTACGCGGCGTTCACCGATCAGATCAACCCCTCGTACGCGACGATCGGCGCGGACTACGTGGCGGCCGTCCAGCGGCTCAAGGGCCCGCACGGCAAGCGTCTGCGGGTGAACACGTGGACGGTCAACAAGGCGGCGGACGCGGTGAAGGCCCGTGACTACGGGGTCGACGGCATCATCACCAACTTCCCCGACGTGGTGCGCGACGCGACGAGCTGACGCGGCAGGGGCGGGCCCGTCGGCTTCCGCCGATGGGCCCGTCGTTTTCCCGCCGGCGGGCCCGCCGGTTCTCCACCGACGGGCCCGCCGCTGTCAGTGGCGGGTCGTACGGTGGTCGGCATGAACAGCTACGGGACCGGTGCCGAGCCGGCCGTCGAGTGGACCGTCGTGGACAGCGCCATCGGCCCGCTGCTGCTGGCCGCGACCGGGGCCGGTCTGGTGAGTGTGTCCTTCCACGCCCGCCCCGCCGTGCGGGACGCGGTCCTCGACCGGTTGCGGACCCGGTTCGGCGCGGATCCGGTGGAGGCGCCCGGCTCCGCGCGGCTCGCCGGGCCGATACGCGGGCTCGCGGCGTATTTCGCGGGCGAGCAGCAGGAATTCGACCTCGATCTGGACTGGTCGCTGACCTCCGGGTTCCACCGTGAGGTGCTCCGCGAGCTGGCCTCCGGGGTGCCCTACGGGACGGTCGTCGGGTACGGGGAACTGGCCGCGCGGGTCGGCCGGCCCGAGGGGGCGCAGGCGGTGGGCGCGGCCATGGGGGCCAACCCGCTGCCGGTGGTGGTGCCGTGTCACCGGGTGGTGGAGAGCGACGGCGGCCTGGGCGGGTTCGGCGGCGGTCTGGAGACCAAGCGGCAGCTGCTGGCGCTGGAGGGGTTCCTGCCGCAGCCGCTGTTCTAAGGCGTGTTCTGAAAGTTCCGCCCGCTCGGCGAACGCTGCTCCAGAACAGGGTCCGTTCACCCGCCCGGGTGCACGGCGGCGGCCGGGCGGTGACACACTGCGCCGGTGACGCGACCCCTCTCCCTCCCCCAGGTCACGGCTGCCGGCCTGCCCGCTCTCCAGCGCCGGACGTCGGCCGTGCTCATCATCAGCCAGATACTCGGCGGCCTCGGCGTGGCCATCGGCATCGCCCTGGCCCCGATGCTTGCCGCCGAGGTGAGCGGATCGGAGGCGCTGTCCGGGCTGGCGCCGACCGCGTCCGTCGTCGGCACGGCGCTGCTGTCGCTGCCGCTGGCCGCCCTGATGACCGCCCGGGGCCGCCGGTCCGGCCTGACGCTCGCCTATGTGATCGGTGCGCTGGGCGGTGGTCTGGTGGTCCTGGCCACGATGCTGCCCAGCTTCCCGCTGCTGCTGCTCGGCATGGCCGCGTTCGGCGCCGGGTCCCTGGCCGGTCTCCAGGCCCGGTTCGCGGCGGCCGACCTGGTGGGGCCGGAGCGGCGGGGGCGGGCGATCTCCACCGTCGTCTGGGCCACCACGATCGGCTCGGTCGTGGGCCCCAACATCTCGGCCCCGGCGAGCCGGCTGTTCCGCGGTACGCCGGTGCCCGAGGCCGCCGGGCCGTATCTGTGCTCGGCCGCCGTGTTCCTCGTCGCCGGACTGGTCGTGTCGCTCGCGCTGCGCCCGGATCCGCTCCTCACCGCCCGCGCCCTGGCCCCGGAGGGCCCGACGGCGCCCCCGAAGCGCTCACTGCGCGCCGGGGTCGAGGCCGTCCGGGAGTCACCGATGGCGCGGCTCGCCCTGCTGACGGTCACCGTGTCGCACACCGCCATGGTGTCGATCATGGTGATGACCCCGGTCGACCTGGGGCGGCACGGCGCCGGTCTCCAGCTCATCGGGCTCGTCATCAGCGGGCACATCGCGGGCATGTACGCGTTCTCCCCGGTGATGGGGTGGCTGGCCGACCGGTTCGGCCGACTGGCCGTGATCGGGCTGGCCGTCGGACTGCTGAGCTGCGCGGCGCTGCTCGCGGGCACCGCCGGGCCCCGGCACGGGCAGACCGCCGCGGGCCTGTTCCTGCTGGGCCTCGGCTGGTCGGCGGGGATGATCGCCGGTTCGGCGCTGCTCACCGACGCGGTCCCCCGGTCCGCCCAAGCCGCGGTGCAGGGGCTGTCGGACCTGACCATGAACGCGGCGGCGGCCGTCGGCGGGGCGGCGGCCGGGGTGATCGTCGCCCAGTGGGGATACGGCCCCCTCAACGCGATCGGCGCCGCGCTGCTGCTGCCGGTCGCCGCGCTCGCCCTGCGCCGGAGCCTGCGACGGCCGGGAGCGGTCAGCGGCTGACACGCCGCCGGACCGCACCCCGGCCGCAACCGCCGGCAACCGCCCCCACCGCCTCAGACACAGCTACAGCTACAGCTACAGCTACAGCTACAGCTACAGCTCAGCCTCCAGCCGTCAGAGGCTGATGTGGTACGCCTTGCGGAGCGTCTCGTGAACGGTCCAGGTCGTCCGGTCGCCCTCGCGCAGGACGCAGGCGTCCCCCGCGCCGATCTCCAGCGTCGCCCCGCCCTCGACCGCGACCGTCGCCCGGCCGCTCACGACCACGAACAATTCGTTCACCTCGGTGTCGGTGACCACGCCGGGCGTGATCTGCCAGATTCCCCGGATCTGCTTGCCGTCGGCCGATTCCCACAGCACCTTGCCCGTCACCACGGGGTCGCCCGAGACGATCTGCGCCGGATCGAGAGGTTCCGGAACGAGTTCGGCGTCCGGGATGTGCACGGCGAAGGAGGCGGGTACCTGGTCATATGTCGTCATGGCCGGTCACCTTAGCGATCGCTTCCGGCCACCCGGCGGCCAGGACCCGCCACAGCACGTCCGCCCGTGGTTTGCGCCCCTCCCGGCCGCGACAGGGATGGGGCATGCCTCAGAACCCACCGGACCAACGTCCCGCGGATACGAAGACCCCTGAGACGAACGCCTACGAACCCGTGCTCTCGGCGGAGGTGCGCGCCGCCCTGAGCGCCGGTCCGCCCGTCGTGGCACTGGAGTCGACGATCATCGCGCACGGTCTGCCGCGCCCCCGCAACCTGTCCGTGGCCCGGGAGCTGGAGGGAATCGTCCGGTCCGCCGGCGCCGTCCCCGCCACCGTCGCCGTCCTGGACGGGCGGGCCCATGTCGGTCTGAGCGAGGACCAGTTGGAGCGGATCGCCGGAGATCCCGGGGTGCGCAAGCTGGGGCACCGCGATCTCGCCCCGGCGCTCGCCGCCGGGGCGAGCGGGGCGACGACGGTGTCCGCGACGGCGTTCCTGGCGGCGCGGGCGGGGATCGGCGTCTTCGCGACGGGCGGGCTCGGCGGCGTACACCGGGAGTGGTCCGAGAACCAGGACGAGTCGGCCGATCTGCGGCTGCTCGCCCGCACCGGGATCACCGTGGTCTGCGCGGGGGTGAAGTCGATCCTCGACGTCCCGGCGACCCTCCAGCGGCTGGAGACCCTCGGCGTCGGCATCGTCGGCTACGGCACCGGGCACTTCCCCGGCTTCTACCTGAGCAGCTCCGGCGAGCCCGTCGACTGGACGGTGCGCAGCCCCGAGGAGGTGGTGGAGGTGATCCGGGCGAAGGAGGCGCTGGGCGGCCCGCCGGCCGCGCTGATCGTCGCCAACCCCGTGGCGGCGCAGGACCAGTTGGATCCGGCGCTGCACGACCGGGTGCTGGCGGAGGCGCTGGACGCGTGCCGGGAGCGGGGCATCTCGGGGCAGGGTGTCACTCCGTTCCTGCTGGACCAGCTGATGCGGCGGACCGGGGGCGCTTCGCTGGAGGCGAATCTGGCGGCCGTCCGCGGAAACGTGGCTCTCGCGGCGCGGATCGCCGTCGCGGCGGCGGTCGCCCGGTGAACCGTCCGGCGGCGGGCGGCGGGCTGCTGGTGGTGGGGGACGTGGTCACGGACGTGGTGGCGCGGTACGGATCGGTGCTCGCCCACGGTACGGACACGGCGGCCCGGATCCGTACGCTGCCGGGCGGCGCGGGGGCCAACGTCGCCTGCTGGGCCGTGCGTTCGGGCTGTCCGGAGGTCCGGCTGCTGGCCAGGGCGGGGGCGGAGTCGGCCGGCTGGCACCGGGAGGAGCTGGAGCGGGCGGGGGTGCGGCCGTTCCTGGCGGTGGACGACGCGTTCCCGACGGCGACCGTCATCGCCCTGGTCGACGCGGCGGCGGAGCGGACGTTCCTGACCGATGGCGGGGCGGTGCTGCGGCTCGCCGTCGAGGACTTCGCGCCCACGATGCTCGACGGCGTCGGGAGGCTGCATCTCTCCGGCTATCTCCTGTTCGCCGAGACGAGCCGGGCCGCCGCCCTCCTCGCCCTGCGCACCGCCGTGGAGCGGGGCGTTCCGGTGAGCGTGGACCCGGCGTCGGCCGGGTTCCTCGGCGAGCTGGGGCCCCAGCGGTTCCTGGAGTTCGCGGAGGGGGCGGAGCTGCTGCTGCCGAACGCGGACGAGGCGCGCCTGCTCACCGGGCTGTCCGGGCCGGAGTCCGCGGCGGCCGAGTTGAGCCGGTGGTTCCCGCGCGTCGTCGTCACCCTGGGCGCGCGGGGAGCCGTGGTGGCCGCCGGGGGCGAGGTCGTCGGCCGCGTCCCCGCCCCGCCGGTGCGCGAGCCGGTCGACTCGACGGGGGCGGGCGACGCGTTCACCGGCGGGTACCTCGCGGCTCTGCTGGCCGGGGCCGAGGACCTGGCCGCGGCGGCCGAGGGCTGCCGGGCGGGGGCGGCGGCCGTGGCCGTGGTGGGCGGCCGGCCACCACCGGTCCGGTAGCGGCGGACGCCGCCGTCCGGAAGCGGCCGCCGCCCGTCCGGTGGTGTCCGTTTCACGCCGTGCGCGGGTTCACCCGCTCCCGGGCAGCCCCGACCAGGCGGGGTGCGACGGGTCGTCCGCCCGGACCACCACGTCCGCGCGCTCCGTGGGCGCCACCTCGTCCTCGTACCGGGCGAAGGCGGGCAGGGTCCAGCGCTCCGACTCCGCCGTACGTCGCCGCAGCGCCCCCGGGGACAGCCGCAGATGGACGCTGAGCGCGAACGGGAACCAGTGCCCCAGCAGGAACGGGCCGTGCACGACGACCACCCCGCCCTCGGGCAGGGAGTGGTACGGGGTACGGGTGGCCCGGTCGGTCACGGGGTCCCACAGATCGGGCAGCACACGGCCGAAACCGCCCGCCTCCAGCGGCCCGAACACCTCCCGCCACAGCGCCCCGGTGTCGTACCAGCTGTCGACGTACGCGTCCGGGTCCCGCTTCCCGTACTCGAAGCGCAGGCTCGCCGGGCGCAGGAAGCCCTCGGTGGAGATGACGAGCACCGCGCGGCCGAGCAGCCGCAGTTCCTGCGCGAGGCGCTCGGCGCTCTCGCCGGTGCGGGCGGCCGGAGCGCCGTCGATGCCGAGCGCGAGCCAGGGCCCGCCGTCGGCGGCGGAGAGGCCGTCGCCGTACCGGGCCAGCTCGCCGGCCAGCCGTTCCCAGGTGATCGCTTCGAGTCGCACGGCTCCATCATCGCCGGACCGGCGGAGGGGCGCTTCCGTGCGGGAGGTTCAGGCGCCTCGCAGTTCGGCGGCGAGCGGGCCTTCGCCGAACACCTCGACGCGGCCGTCCTTCACCGCCTCCGCGAAGGTCGCCCGGCCCTCCGCGAGCTCCAGGCACACCCCGGCGTCGAGGACGATCCGGGCGTCGGGGCGGTCGGCGGGACCGTATCCGTACACCTCGGAGCCCGCTGCGGCGCCCGCGAGCACGGCCCCCGCTCCCCCACCGACATGGAGGTGGAACTCGCCCTCCTCCAGCCGGACTTCGAGGACGCCCTCCCGGGTGAGCCCGGCCAGGGCGCCGAGCAGGGGCAGGGCGAACCAGTGGGCGCGCACCGCGTCGGTGGGGCGGCGCTCGGCGAGCGCGGGCGCTCCCCACTCGGCGAGGGCGGCGAGGACGGGCAGCAGGGCGCGGCCGCGCGCGGTCAGTTCGTAGACCGATGCGGC
The DNA here is from genome assembly GCF_014650675.1 of Streptomyces anulatus. Classification (GTDB taxonomy): domain Bacteria; phylum Actinomycetota; class Actinomycetes; order Streptomycetales; family Streptomycetaceae; genus Streptomyces; species Streptomyces anulatus. The sequence goes on from NZ_BMVK01000001.1 coordinate 184,857, forward strand.
CGACGGGGGCGGCAGCTTGCGGCGCAGGGCCAGCCCGGTCTGTTCCATGTCCTTGAGCCGGGAGGCCAGCACGTCCGTGCTGACGCCGGGCAGGTCGGCGTGCAGGTCCGTGTACCGGCGCGGCCCGCCCAGCAGTTCACGGACGATCAGCAGCGTCCACCGGTCGCCGACGGAGTCGAGGGCGCGGGCGGTGGCGTCGAACTGGTCGTAGCTCCGGCGACGGACGGGGCGTGCTGCTGGCTGCTGCTGACGTGGCATGCGACGCAGTCTAGACATGTTGTTGGACTTTCCAAGCTGAAGCTTGGTAAAACCAAGTATCGCAATTCGGCTCGGGAGGCAGCGCATGGAGTTCCGGCAGTCCAGCAAGCTCAACGAGGTCTGCTACGAGATCCGGGGCCCGGTCATCGAGCACGCCAACGCCCTGGAGGAGGCGGGCCACAGCGTGCTCCGGCTCAACACGGGCAATCCGGCGCTCTTCGGCTTCGAGGCTCCCGAGGAGATCGTCCAGGACATGATCCGGATGCTGCCGCAGGCGCACGGCTACACCGATTCGCGCGGCATCCTCTCGGCCCGGCGGGCAGTGGTCCAGCGCTACCAGGCCATGGGCCTGACCGAGGTCGGCGTGGACGACGTGTTCCTCGGCAACGGGGTGTCCGAGCTGATCTCCATGGCGGTGCAGGCGCTGCTGGAGGACGGCGACGAGGTGCTGATCCCGGCCCCGGACTTCCCGCTGTGGACGGCGGTGACCACGCTCGCGGGCGGCAAGGCGGTGCACTACGTCTGCGACGAGGAGTCCGACTGGAATCCGGATCTCGCCGACATGGCCGCGAAGATCACCGACCGGACCAGGGCCGTCGTGATCATCAACCCGAACAACCCCACCGGCGCGGTCTACCCGCGCGAGATCCTCGAAGGCATCCTCGATCTGGCCAGACGGCACGGACTGATGGTGTTCGCCGACGAGATCTACGACCAGATCCTGTACGACGGGGCCGAGCACCACAGCGCGGCGGTCCTCGCCCCCGACCTGGTCTGCCTCACCTTCAGCGGTCTGTCGAAGACGTACCGGGTGGCCGGCTTCCGGTCCGGCTGGATGGTGGTGTCCGGTCCGCGGCAGCACGCCCGCAACTATCTGGAGGGCCTCACCATGCTGGCCTCCATGCGGCTGTGCCCCAACGCCCCGGCCCAGTACGCCATTCAGGCCGCGCTCGGCGGGCGGCAGTCCATCCGGGAGCTGGTCGCGCCGGGCGGGAGGCTGCACGAACAGCGCGACCGGGCCTGGGAGCGGCTGAACGAGATTCCCGGCGTCTCGTGCGTGAAGCCGAAGGGCGCGCTGTACGCCTTCCCGCGCATCGACCCCAAGGTTCACCCCATCGTCGACGACGAGAAGTTCGTGCTGGACCTGCTGCTGCGGGAGAAGATCCAGGTGGTGCAGGGCACCGGCTTCAGCTGGCCGCGCCCGGACCACTTCCGCATCCTGACCCTCCCGTACGCCGACGACCTCGACGCGGCGATCAGCCGTATCGGCCGCTTCCTGAACGGATACCGCCAGTGAGCCGCGCGCCCGGTCCGGCCGGGGTCAGATGAGGCGGAACAGGTCGGCGGCGGCGTGGACGTCGGTGAGGTCCTCGATGGAGCGGAGGTTGTCGCACAGTGCGTCCAGGACCGAGCCCGCCTCGGCCGCACCCGGGGCGCCGACGGCGAGCCCGAAGAGACGGAAGCCCAGCACCCGCCTGGCGTCGTTCCAGCCACGCATCCATTCCTCGGTGACGCCGCACTCGTCGTCGGTGATCATCACGATGTCACCGCGTGTGCTGGTGGCGTCGTCGAACTCCTCCTCCAGCAGTTCGCGGGCCACGGTCAGGGGCGCCTGGTAGCTGGTGCCGCCGCCGAGAAAGGTCTCCGCGAAGTCGAGCACCTGCTCGATGCCGGCGGACCGGCCGGCCGGGAAGCGGAAGACCTGGATCCTGTCCTCGGCGGAGAACAGGATGCCGACGAAGTCGCGCCCGGCGTGGCGGGCCTGGTCCAGCAGCGCCAGGGCGCACGCCTTGGACCACGCCTCCCGCGTGACCCCGCCGGGCCCTGCCGCGTACATCGAGTGGGAGGTGTCCACGCACGCGATGACGGCACCCCGCCCCGTCGGCTGCTCTCCCCGGCTGTCGTAGAGCATCAGTTGCCCGGCGGCGTACCGCGCGGCGAAGACGGCGCGCAGCTCGGGCAGGCCGAGGTTGGCCAGTTCGGAGGGGATCAGGCGGGAGAGATCGTCGCCGAGCGTGACGCCGACGAGCTCCCCGGTGGCGCTCTCCACCTTGCGGGCCCGCTCCCCGTCGGCCATCTGCCGAAAGCGGCCGATCAGTTCGGCCCAGCGGGCGAGACGGCCGGCCCGCAGCCGCTCGGCGAGACGGGCGCGCCGCGCGTACGGCATCCGCTCCAGCTCGCCGGAGCCCACGCCCCAGGCCCGCATCAGCACGGCTTCCTCCCGAACGGCCTCGGCGGCCTCGCCCGCCGCCCGGTGCGCGGCTCCCCGGAGGCCGGGGACGGCGGCGGCGCCCTGCGCGGCGTCCTGGGCGGCGAGCCGCGCGGCCGCCCCGATCGCCTCGGCCGTCTGGATCGCCCGTCGGAGGGCGTCGGCGGTCGCTGCCGGTACGCCACCGTCCTCATCGGCCTCTTCGGCGGCCCGCCCGAGCGCCTCGGCCACGGCGGTCGCCGCTCTTTCGGCGTCCTGGCGGGTCCTCGCCGCCTGCTCGGCCCGCCCCTGGGCGTCCTGGGAACGCTCCAGCATCCTGCGCAGGGCGCCGGCCTGGGCGAGGACGGCCAGGGCTGCCGCGTAGGGGTCACCGACGGTCTCCCGGCGCAGCGCGGCAAAGCCCGGTGACTCCACCAGTGCGGAGATGACCTGGTGGTTGACCAGCCGCGAGGCATCCATCTCCGTACGCTCGCGCAGTCGGAGGCCGACCTTGTAGGCGGCCAGGAACACATCGGCCAGGAGATCGGCGGCGTGGTCGTGACGCTCGCCCAGCTCCCGGGCCAGCTCGCGCAGCCCTTCGGACTGTTCGCAGGTGTCGCGCCAGGTGAGCCGTTCGAACCGGTCCGCGAGGACGACCCCTGTGCACCGCTCGGCAGTGGAGTGCCCCAGCCACGTCCGGGCCCGGCCCGCCAGTGCGTCGAGGGCGGCCGGGTCCGTGCCCGTGCCGCTGTCCCTCCCGGCGGTCAGAGCCGGTCCTGGACCATGCTCGCGTCCATGCCGAGCGCCTCGGTGAGAACACGGGCGCGGACGGCGCGCTGGCGGCCGGTGACCCGGTCGATGGCGGCGGTGGAGCGGCCGGCGCCGGCCGCCTCGGCACGCAGGTGCTCCAGCCGCTTGCCGGCCGTGGCGAGCTTGTTGTGGGCCTTCTTGATGACCCAGTCGCTGAGCGCCTCGCGGGACTGTCCTGCCATGGCGTCGAGCTGGGCCTCCAGCTCGTCGAGGGCGTCGGCCAGGTCGAGCGCCTCCTTGGCGTCGGGGTTGACCAGGTGCAGCACCTCGCGCTCGACGGTGGGGCGCTGGGCCGGGGAGTCCCACAGCACGTGCGTGAGCACGGTCAGGTCGGTCTCGGCGACCGCCGGGCGTCCGTCGAGGTACGCGGACGCCTGGAGCAGCCCCACCGCCTGCCGCCAGCGGCGGTCGGAGGCGACGAGTTCCTTGCGGCGCAGGGCCGCGCGCAGCGCACACACCGCGTCCACGACAGCGTCGGGGACGGCCACGGCCGGGACGGTCCGGGTCACCGCTTCCTGCAACGCGACCAGTTCGACGGTGGTACGGACGGGGGCCGTCGGTCGGCCGACGGCGGAGCGGACCAGCGCGGCGAAGTTCGACGGGTCCGCCAGGTATCCGACCTCGATCCGCACCAGCAGCCGGTCGTAGATCGCGGCCGTGTCCTCCCCGGTGGGCAGTTCGTTGCTCGCCGTGATGGCGCCGATCAGCGGGCAGCGAATCGGCTCCCCGCCGCTCTCGGGGTGGTAGATCCGTTCGTTGAGGTAGCCGAGGGTCTCGTTCAGCGCCGCCGTCGAGCACTTGAAGATCTCGTCGATGAACGCGACGTGCGCGGTCGTGGCGCGGCCCTCGTAGACCTGGCGGTACTCGCCGCGGGTCAGCGCGGCGACGTCGACGGGGCCGAACATCCTCGTCGGCGCGGTGAACTTCGACAGGAGGATCTCCCAGTAGGCGGCCCCGTCGACCCTGCCGGTGAGCTCCCGGGCGATCTCGGACTTCGCCGTTCCGGGCGGGCCGAGCACCAGCGAGTGCTGTCCGGCCAGCAGCGCCACCACGAGGGTGCGCACCACGTCTGCCCGCTCGTAGAAGCGGTCCGACACCTCGTCACAGATCTTCCGCAGCCGGGCGGCTGTGGACTGCGCGTCCCCTGCACCTTGCACGTCTGTACCTAGCACGTCCCGCATTGTGCCCTGCGGGTCCGGTGCCCCCGCAGGGAGGCTCCGGGTCCCCGCCCGTCCCGGGGACGGGAGCGGGCCCGGAGGCGTAGCCGGCCTCCGGGCCCTGAGTGTGCCGCCCATCGGGCACGCCGGCACGTTTAAGGATCCGGGTCAGTCTGATGTCGTCGCGTCCTGCCTTTGGACCACCGCAGATCGAAGCTCTGCGGGCCGGACTTGAACCGGCATTTCGACGCGCGCGGGCCCGGGCCCGTTCGATCCGGCGATCGGCGGCGAATGCTGAGTCTGGAGCAATAGTCTGAGATTGACGGCGGTCTGCCTCTGCCTGCTTGGGCTACTCCGGCCCGTGCCGGAGGGAGGAGTCGAACCTCCACTGGAACCGCGCCTTCACGACAAGCCTCAGTTTCAGCTTGCGCTCCTCGCGCACCCCGGCCACCGGAGACGGCGGCCGGGGAATCCATGGTCGGTCACCCGAAGAGGTAACCGAATACCGCATCACCCACCCGCTCGTCGGTGACCTCCGCGCCGTTGGCCTCCTCGCGGGCGAACTTCACGGCCTGCTGGAGCTTCTCGATCCGGTCCAGCAGTTCGTTGACGCGTCGCGCCGGGAGCGCCCCGGAGAACTTGACCGTCGTCCAGTACCCGATCGGGATGTCCTCGTAGTACACCTCGACCTGCGCCGGGTGCTTCTCGGTGGCCTCCGCCTTCACGTGGTTGCGGGGCACCTTCTTCGTGCGGACCGTGCGGACCGGCTCGGTCTTCCAGGAGTCGGTCGAGGGATCCTGCACCCAGGCCTCGGCCGCGTCCAGCACGGGCAGCTTGCGGACGAAGGTGTTGAGGTCGGTCAGCTGCTTCTCCAGGAAGAGCAGATACGACACCGGCACCTCGCTCACCAGCACCCGGCCGTCGACCTTCACATCGGCCCTGGCCGTGCAGTTCGCCCAGTCCTTCGTGGCGGTCACATCGAAGAGCCGGGTCAGCGTGACCGCAGTGTCCCGCAGCACGTCCTCGGCCTTGACCTGGACGAGCGTCGACTCGGGCGGGAGCTGTTCGCCCTCCTCGTCCTTGGGCTGGTAGGTCCGGGAGATCCCGGCCAGCAGTCCGGTCTTCTGGAGGCCGTGATGAGCCGCCGTCAGGTCCTGGTGTGCCTTGGACTTGACGCCCTTCTCCACTGCGATGATCTGATTGAGTTTCGCCACGTCGAGGACGCTAACAGGGGCAACTCCCCTCTGGCCAAGGGTTTTACCGTACGTACAGAGGATCGGTCCCGGAGGTGTCCGGGACGGAGTCGCCGGCCAGCAGGGCTTCGAGGGCGGACACCGGGTCGGGGTCCGGGGCGGCGCGCGGCCACCAGTCGTCGGCTCCGGGATCGGATTCGTAGCCGTACCACCGGTGGTCGCGGCCGAAGCGGAGCTGTAGCGAACCGTCCGGGTGGGTGAGGTGGTTGCGCCAGGGTGCGAAGCGCGGGAAGTCGGCGGCGGCGAGCGCGGGCCTGGCCCGGTCGAAGGGACCGGCCGGCGGGTCCCAGGGCGTCTCCAGGACCGCGAGACCCTCGGCATCGCCCTGCCGCCAGGCGGCGACGGCACGGGCGAGGTCGGTGGTGGTGCGGCCGGTGGCGTAGGCCAGCTCCCGGTAGAGCGCGCGGGTGGTGGCGGTGAGCCCGGCGGTCGGCCGTGCGGCGGCGAGGCGGACCGCGTCCTGCCACGGGGTGAGCCCGGCCAGCGGGTCACGGCCCGTGGTCAGCAGGGCGTGGGCGCGGGCGGCGCCGTCGGTGGCGAGGTGGTCCAGGCCCAACGGGTCGCGGGCCCCGGGCAGATCCGGATACGACGGTGGCTGGCCGGGATGCGGCGGTACGGGAAGGGGCGCCGGGAGCGGGGGCAGGAAGCGGGCGGCGAATGCCTCCCGGGCCCCGACCGACGGGACGGCGGGGGCGGCGGGGCGCTCGCGGGCGGAGTGCTCGGCATTGCGCCGGCCCAGCTCGTCCAGCAGCTCGCGCTCGCCCCTGCCCCGCATCAGCAGCAGGACGAACGGGTCGCTGTCGAGCAGCAGGGCCGTCTGGAAGCAGAGGGCGGCGACGTGCTTGCAGGGCCGCCCGTGGTCGGGGCAGGTGCAGCTGGGGTCGAGGTCGTCGGCGGCGGGCAGCAGCCGGACCCCGGCCTCCTCGGCGGTGTGGGCCAGGGAGTGCGGCATCTCCTTGGCCAGCAGCGCGGACAGATGGCCGGGGTGGGCGGCGACCGCGTCGAGCAGGGTGTCCCAGCCGGGGTCGCTGAAGGTGCGCAGCCGCAGCTCGGCGCGGTAGGGGCGGGCCCGGCTGCCGTGCACATAGGCGACGATCCGGCCGGGGGTGACGGTGATCGCGGCGACCTGGCCGTCGTCGGCGTACGCACGGCCGCGGGCGAGGCGGGCCTCGTCCATCGACAGCGACTCCAGCGCGTCCACCCAGGCCCGGCCCCACCAGCTGGCCGCGAAGGGCTCGCCCTCGGCGGAGGTGCGGGCGGGCACCGCCTCGAAGGTGCGCCGCAGATCGTCCGGGCCGGGCCGGGCGCGGGGCGCCGCTCTCCGGGCGGCCGGACCGGTGGTCGGGCGCGGGCTCACGCGGGCCTCCGCAGCGATACGAGGTCCGCCAAGTCACGGTCGCTCAGCTCGGTCAGGGCGCTCTCGCCGCTGCCGAGCACCGCGTCGGCCAGGACCCGCTTGGACTCCAGCAGCTCGGCGATCCGGTCCTCCACCGTGCCCTCCGCGATGATCCGGTGGACCTGCACGGGCTGGGTCTGGCCGATCCGGTACGCCCGGTCGGTGGCCTGCTCCTCCACGGCGGGGTTCCACCAGCGGTCGAAGTGGACGACATGGGCTGCGCGGGTCAGGTTCAGCCCGGTGCCGGCCGCCTTGAGGGAGAGCAGGAAGACGGGGACCTCGGCGGACTGGAAGCGGTCCACCATCCGCTCCCGCTCGGCCACCGGCGTTCCGCCGTGGAGGAGTTGGGAGGGGATCGCGCGGGAGGCGAGGTGCGCGGAGAGGAGCTTCGCCATCGTCACGTACTGGGTGAAGATCAGGACGGAGCCGTCCTCGGACAGGATCGTGTCGAGGAGCTCGTCGAGGAGGGCGAGCTTGCCGGAGCGGCCCGTGAGCCGCGTGGGCTCCTCCTTCAGATACTGGGCCGGGTGGTTGCAGATCTGCTTGAGCGAGGTCAGCAGCTTCATGACGAGTCCCCGGCGGGCGATGCCCTCCGCCGCCTCGATCTGCGCCATCGTCTCGCGGACGGCCGCCTCGTAGAGCGTGGCCTGCTCACGGGTGAGGGAGACGGGGTGGTCGGTCTCCGTCTTGGGCGGCAGCTCGGGGGCGATGCCGGGGTCGGACTTCTTGCGTCGCAGGAGGAAGGGCCGGACCAGCCGGGACAGCCGCTCCACCGCCTCCTCGTTGCCCAGGCCCGCGGCGGTGCCGGTGTTCTCCACGATCCGGGCGTGCCGGGCCCGGAACGCCTTGAGCGGGCCGAGCAGTCCGGGAGTGGTCCAGTCGAGGAGCGCCCAGAGCTCGGAGAGGTTGTTCTCGACGGGGGTGCCGGTGAGGGCGACCCGGGCCGGCGCGGGGATGGTGCGCAGGGCCTTGGCCGTGGAGGAGTGCGGATTCTTGACGTGCTGCGCCTCGTCGGCGACGACCAGTCCCCAGCTCTGCTCGGCGAGCCGGGCCGCGCTGGAGCGCATGGTCCCGTAGGTGGTGAGGACGAAGCCGCCGTCCGGGTCGCTCAGGGTCCGGTCCGTGCCGTGGAAGCGGCGCACGGGGACGCCGGGGGCGAAGCGGTTGATCTCGCGGTGCCAGTTGCCGAGGAGGGAGGCGGGGCAGACCACCAGGGTGGGCGAGGGGTGCGCCCGGTGCAGATGGAGGGCGATGAGGGTGATCGTCTTGCCGAGGCCCATGTCGTCGGCGAGGCAGCCGCCGAGCCCGAGCGAGGTCATCCGGTCCAGCCAGGCCAGGCCGCGCAGTTGGTAGTCGCGCAGGGTCGCGTCGAGGCCGGGCGGGGCCGCGATCGTGGCGTCCTGGCTGAGGATCCGCGTACGGAGGGCGGCCAGCGCCCCGGCGGGGACGGCGTCCACCCGCTCGCCGTCCACCTCCGCGCTGCCGGTGAGGGCGACGGCGAGCGCGTCCACCGGATCCAGGAGCCCCAGCTCCCGCTTGCGCGCCTTGCGTACGAGAGCGGGGTCGACGACCACCCACTGGTCGCGCAGCCGCACCACCGGGCGGTGGGCCTCGGCCAGGGTGTCCATCTCGGCCTCGGTCAGCCGCTCCTCCCCCAGGGACAGCTGCCAGTCGAAGGCGAAGAGGTGCTCGGCGTCGAAGAAGGACGTGCCGTCGGTGGCCGATCCGGGCGCGGGCCGCACGACGGCGGCCGCGGTGAGGGAACGGGCCAGCTCGCGTGGCCAGTGCACCTCGACCCCGGCGGCGGCCAGCCGGGATCCCGCGTCGCTCAGCAGCTCGTACAGCTCGTCCTCGGTGATCGCGAGCACATCGGGCACGGGCTGCCCCAGCAGTCGTTCCAGCGGGGCCCAGACGCGGGCGGCGCGGCGGAGCGCCAGCACCGCGTCGACCCGGGCACGCGGGCCGAACGGCTCGCCCGCCCCGCCGTTCCACAGGGCGACGGCGTCCACGACGTAGGTCGGGTCGGCGAGGCTGTGGACCTGGACGACGGCAGCGGCGGCGTGCCGGGCCGCCGGGTCGTCCGGGTGCTCCGGCGGCGCGGATTCCCCGTCGGTCTCCGCCTCCTCGCGGGCGGCCGTGACCGCGTAGGTGTCGGCGCTGTCGAACAGCTCGTACGCGGAGAGGTCCAGGCGCAGCGAGACCCGCACGCCCGCGTCCAGCCCCGAGGCGACCTCCACGGCCCAGGCCGCGGCATGGGGCAGATGCTGGGCCTCGCGGGCGGCGAACGGCGCGCCCATCGCGAACGCGGCGGCGGGTGTGCGCGGCAGTGTGTCGGCGACGGCGTCCAGGAACGACCCGATCAGGGCCTCGGGGTCGGGGAGCCGGGGCGGCTCGGAACCGGGGACCGGCGCCGCGTGGCCCTCGGGAGGCAGGGCAGCGGCGACCGCCCGGAGGTGCGCGACGTCCTCGGCGTCCCTCGGGCCCGCCCGCCAGGCGTCGTGACCGTCCGCCGTGAGTCCGGGGAGGAGCCTGCCTCGGGCGACGAGCTGAAGGGCGTGCAGAGCGGCCGCGCCCCAGCAGCGGGTGGCGGGGTGGGCGGAGCCCTGATGACGTGCCCGGACGAGCAGGGGGAGCGCGTCGGCCACGGACAACAGCGCCGCGGGCGTCGCGACGGCGCGGACGCTCCCGGGGCCCGCCGCCGGGTCCGGCCGGACGACGGTGAGCCGGGCGGTGGTGTACGGGACGGAGTCGGGACGACCGGGGGTCTCCGCGTACCCGAAGGGCGTCCCGCTCCGCCCCTGCGCGGCGTCGTCGTGCCACGGGCCGACGTCCGCGAGCGGGTCCCAGAAGGCGATGCGGCCGTCCCTGGGAACCGGACCGGGCAGGAAGACCGCCGCGCAGCGCAGCAGGCGTCCGGCGTCGGCGGTCCGGGACGTGTCCTCGGTGTCCCACGGCTCGCCCTCGCGGGTCCGTGCCGTCATGTCCGCCACCCCCTCCCACCTGATCCACGGTCTCCGTCGGCACGGAATGTGCTGACTCCGCGAGTCTAGGCGGGAGGTCTGACACTGCGGACGCCTACCGCATCACCCCAGGTCAGCGGCGTCGGAATCGAGCGGGCGCGCGTCCTGCTCCGCGAGTGGACCGCCACGCTCAGTGATGGGCGAACGGCTGCTCCGCCGGGGACGGGGCCGCCGGGGGCGTCGGGGCGGGCGGTACGGCCGGTTCCTCGGAGGTCCGCGTTCCGGGAAGCGGCGCCTCCGCCTCCGGGAGCGGTGATCCGTTCCCCGAGGACGACGGGGGCTGCGCGGTGGCGCCGTTCACCGACGCCTGCCGCCCTGTCCGTCCGGTGTCCGCCCCCTCCACCGCCGGCTGCTGCTGCGCGCGTTCCAGGAACCGGAGCAGCTCCACCGGGAAGGGCAGCACCAGCGTGGAGTTCTTCTCCGCCGCGACGGCGACCACGGTCTGCAGCAGCCTCAGCTGGAGCGCCGCGGGCTGGGCGGACATCTCGCCGGCCGCCTGTGCCAGCTTCTTCGAGGCCTGGAGCTCCGCGTCGGCGTTGATCACCCTGGCGCGCCGCTCCCGGTCGGCCTCGGCCTGGCGGGCCATGGACCGCTTCATGGTCTCCGGGAGCGAGACGTCCTTGATCTCCACCCGGTCGATCTGCACGCCCCAGCTGACCGCCGGGCTGTCGATCATGACCTCCAGGCCCTGGTTCAGCTTCTCGCGGTTGGACAGCAGATCGTCCAGGTCGCTCTTGCCGATGATCGACCGGAGGGAGGTCTGGGCCATCTGCGAGACGGCGAACCGGTAGTCCTCCACCGCGATGACGGCGTTCGTCGGGTCGACCACCTTGAAGTAGATGACGGCGTCCACGCGGACGGTGACGTTGTCCCGGGTGATGCCGTCCTGGGCGGGCACCGGCATGGTGACGATCTGCATGTTGACCTTGCGCAGCCGGTCGATCCCCGGCACGACCATCGTGAAGCCCGGAAGCCGCACGTTCTCCCGAAGCCTGCCGAGCCGCAGCACCACACCGCGCTCGTACTGCCGGATCACCCGCGCCGCCGAGGCCACGTACAGCGCTCCGGCGCAGAGCACCGCCACCAAGGCGATCACTAGTTCCTGAACCATGACGGCCCCCTGGAAGGAAGGGGAGCGGACACCTGCGTGACCGCGGAACACCCATTACGGCATAGCACTCTTTATGGATTTATGCCCTATTTGGGGGTATGGCGAACCTCCGTCGCACCGCGGCTCGCCCGGTCGGCCGCGCACCGGATGCCGGGGCGGCCCCGGGCGGGCAGGGTGGCCAGCGCCAGCACGTCTTCCCGACGTACCGAATCGCCGGACGAGCACCGGACGAGCAGACGAGGACCCGCCCATGTCCGTGACCGCCACCGTTCCCCGCCGCCGACGCCGTCTCGGGATCGCCGCCGGAGCCTCGCTCCTCGCCCTCGCCGTCTCGGGCTGTTCCGGGCTCGGCCGCACCGCGGTGGGCCCGGTGACGTACACGACGGGGCGGGAAGCGGTGCTGCAGGTGAACAGCCCGTCGGTACGCGGCTGCCACCGGATCGCCCCGGCGGGAGCCCACGAGGTGGAGAACGGGACGCTGGTCGACGTCATCCTGTACCGCACACGTGACTGCACGGGCGGCAGGACGACGTACGTACCGACCAGGTTCAGCGATGTGACGGCGCCGGGCAGCGGGCCGTGGCGCAGCTACAGCTTCGTGCACTGAGCGACAGGGCGGGCGCGGCGGGAGCCGGCCGGCCACGACCGGTCAGAGCACGGGGCGGGCCAGCAGCCAGGTGCCGTCGTCGGTGAGGGTGCGGTCCCATGCGAGTCCGGCCGTCGCCAGATGCCGGGCGATGTCCTCGTCGGACAGCTCCCGCGACAGGAAGGTCTGCGTCCACCGCGCGTCGTCGAAGTGATACTCCGCGCGCACCGAGCGCACGCCGTCGCCCACCGGATCCGCGGAGACGATCCGGATCAGACCGCCGGACGGATCGGTCCGCTCCCACGGCAGCTCCGAGCGGTGGGCCGTTCCCTCGCGCTGGACGAGGACGATCCCGTCGTCCCGCACATGGTCGCGGCAGACGCGCAGCATCCCGTCGCGCACCCGGTGCTCGCCCGCGTGGACCAGGAAGGAACCGAGCAGCACCACGTCGAACCGCTCGCCGCCCAGGTCCAGCGACTCGATGGGGCTGCGCACCCTGCGCGCCCCGACGATCTCCTCCAGCATCTCCGGCGACTCGTCCACCGCCGTCACGCTGAACCCGCGCCGCACCAGCGGGTGCGTCACCCGGCCCGCCCCGCAGCCCAGTTCGAGAATGCTCGCCCCGGCGGGGGCCACGCCCGCGATCACGTCCGGCTCGTCGCCGACGGACAGTCTGCGATACAGCTCGACCGCGCACCCGTCCGGCGTGATGGCTCCGGGACCGGTCCCCTCGTACCCCTCGCGTACCAGTGATTCGCTCATGAAGGACGAACGAGCCGTCACCGAGCGAGGTTCCCCGACCGTCACACCGGGTCAGCGTCGGGGCCCGCAGCGTAGCGACCCTCCCCGGCCGTACTCCTGTCCCTCCCCCGTGCGCCGCGTTCTGTTCCGTACGCCGCCGGACGGGTCCATGCTGGTGGAGTGAGGTGATCGCCATGCGTACCGGCAGTGAACCCGCGACCGCTCGCAGTCCGCTCCGGATGCGGCTCTGGCTGAGCCTGTGGGGCATGCTCTGGGCCCTCTTCGGCCTGGTGGCGTTCTCCCTGACCGGGCGACCGGGCTGGGCGGCGGCCTGCGCGGTGGTCCTGCTGCTCGCGATCCTGGACCTCTGCGTGATCACGTACCGGATGCGCCAGGGCCCGCACTACCAGCCGGGCCGTGACATCCCGCCGTACGAGCCGGACCACGGCGACGGCCGTCCGCGCCCGGGGCCCGGCGCGGAAGGCCGCGGGAGGAACGGAGGGTGGGCAGGTCCTTCTTCCGGACGCCCCTAGCGGGTGTCCGGCCGTCGTCGGCCCGGTCGGTCAGGCCCGCTCGTCGAACTTCGCGGCGCGGAGGTACTCCGGCTTCGGGTCGAGCGCCGCCGCCAGGCGGAAGTGCCGGGTCGCCTGCTCGGGGCGGCCGGCCCGCTCGAAGGTGCGGGCCAGCGCGAAGTGGGCGAACGCGTTGTCCGGCTCGCGCTCCAGCACCAGCTCGAATTCCAGCTCGGCGGGGCGCAGTTGGGCGGCGGCGAAGAAGGCGCGGGCCCGGAGCAGCCGGGCGGCGGTGTTCTCCGGATGCGCGGCGATCACCGAGTCGAGGAGCTTGACGGCACCCCGGGGGTCCCGGGCGTCGAGCAGTTGCTCGGCCGCACGGAAGTCGATCACGTGGGTCTGCGGATTGCTCTCGGGCACGGTCGCATCCTTCCCTTCCCTCGCGGCTTTCCAACGTCCGCCCCGGAGCCGGTATTCCGGTACGTCCGGCCGGGGCGTCCCGTACGCGGACTCAGCGGGCGGCGGCCCTGCGGACCAACTCGTCCCAGACCGTGCGGACCTGCGGTTCCAGGGCCTCCAGCGGCCCGTCGTTGTCCACGATCAGGTCGGCGACGGCCCGGCGCCGGTCGCGGGTCGCCTGTGCGGCCATCCTGGCACGGGCGTCGGACTCCGTCATTCCGCGCAGCGTGACGAGCCGTTCGAGCTGGGTCTCGGCGGTGGCGTCGACGACCACGACCAGGTCGTAGAAGGGGGCGAGCCCGTTCTCCGTGAGGAGCGGGACGTCGTGGACGACCACGGCGTCCTCGGGGGCCGCCCGTTCCAGTTCGGCCGCGCGGGCGCCGACCAGGGGGTGCACGATCGCGTTGAGCGCGGCCAGCCGCCCGGCGTCGGCGAAGACGAGTGCTCCGAGCGCCGGGCGGTCCAGGGTGCCTTCGGCCGTCAGCACGCCCGGCCCGAACTCCTCGACGACGGCCGCGAGTCCGGGAGTCCCGGGCTCGACGACCTCACGGGCGATCCGGTCGGAGTCGATCAGGACGGCGCCGTACTTCACGAGCAGCCGCGACACTTCGCTCTTGCCGGCGCCGATGCCGCCGGTCAGGCCCACTTTCAGCATGGGCCGCAGCCTACGGGCCGGGCGGCGGCGCTCAGCTCTCGCCCTCCCGCTCGGCGAGGAAGCGCTCGAACTCGCGGCCGATCTCGTCGGCGGACGGCAGGTCGACCGGCTCGGCGACGAGGTTGCCACGCGTCTCGGAACCGGCGACGGCGTCGTACTGGTGCTCCAGGCCCTCGACGAGGGAGACCAGCTCCTCGTCGCCCTGGCCGATCTGCCGGTCGATCTCGGTCTGCGTGCGGTGCGCCTCGGTGCGCAGGGAGTGCGCGAGCGCGGGCAGCACGAGGCCGGTCGCCGCGGTGATCGCCTCCAGCGCGGTCAGCGCCGCGTCCGGGTAGGAGGACCTGGCGACGTAGTGCGGGACGTGGGTGGCGACCCCGAGGACGTCGTGGCCGGACTCCATCAGCCGGTACTCGACGAGCGCCTCGGCCGAACCGGGCACCTGGGCCTCGTCGAAGGGGCTGCGGTGGCCGGGCATCAGGTCGGTGCGGTTGCCGTGCGGGGTGATGCCGACGGGGCGGGTGTGCGGGACGCCCATCGGGATGCCGTGGAAGTTCACCGCGAGCCGGACGCCGAGGCGTTCGACGATCTGCTCGACGGCGGCGGCGAACCGCTCCCACTCCACGTCCGGCTCCGGGCCCGACAGCAGCAGGAAGGGCGCTCCGGTGGCGTCCTGGACCACCCGCACCTCCAGGGTCGGGGCCTCGAAGGACGTCCAGCGGTCGCGCCGGAAGGTGAGCAGGGGACGCCGTGCGCGGTAGTCGACGAGCCGGTCGTGGTCGAAGCGTGCGACGACCTGGTGCGGCAGCGTTTCGAGCAGCCCGTCGACGATCTGCTCGCCGGTCTCGCCCGCGTCGATGTAGCCGTCGAAGTGGTAGAGCATGACCAGGCCGGCCGACTCCTGCGCCAGCGCCATGTCGACGACGGCCAGGCCCTTCGGCTCCCATTCGTACAAACTCTGCGGATCAGGCACGGTTACCGCTCCTCCTCGTGTTCCTAGGGAAGAACACGAAGGGCGGCACGCGCATTCCCCGCGCCCGGGCCTTTCCCCGGTGAGGGTGGGTCACGGCGCGTCAGTCGCCCATGCCCCACGAGCGGTTCGGCCTCTCCGACGTCACCCGCCGATCCTGGTCCAGACCTTGACGCGCCCCGCCGCCGTCCCTACCGTCACTGGGCAACACGTTCAGACACGCGTCCCACGTTCATGTACAAGAACCGCGCGAGAGCGTAACCGCTGTCCGCGCGAGAACATCCGGACCCCTCCGACGGGAAGGCACCCCCATGCGCACCCGCTCCCCCCTCACCGTCCTGCTCGCCGCCGCCCTGGCCGCCGGCGGTCTCACCCTGGCCGGCGCCGGGACCGCGAACGCCGCGGTCATCGACGTCAGCACCGCGGCCCAGCTCAAGTCGGCGCTCACCACGGTCTCCCCCGGGGACACGATCCGGCTCGCCGACGGCACGTACACCGGGAACTTCAAGGCCACCCGGCCCGGATCCTCCGGGGCGCGGATCACCCTCACCGGCTCCAGCAGGGCGGTCCTGACCGCGGGCGGCGGCTACGGCCTGCACCTGAACGGCGCCTCGTACTGGACCGTCCAGGGCGTCACGATCAAGGGCGGCCAGAAGGGCATCATGACCGACGCGGCGAACAGCGTCGTGATCGACTCGGTGACCGTGCACGACCTCGACATGGAGGGCGTCCACTTCCGCACGTCCAGCAAGGACGGCGTTCTGAAGAACTCCCGGATCTACGACACCGGGCAGAACGGACGCGGCATGGGCGAGGGCGTCTACGTCGGTTCGGCGGGCGGTCTCTCCGACCGCAGCGACAACGCGCAGATCCTCAACAACACCATCGGCCCCGATGTCGGCGGCGAGAGCATCGACATCAAGGAGGGCACGACCGGCGCGAGGATCATCGGCAACACCTTCGACGGCGACGGGCTGACCGGCGCCAACTACGACGACTCCTGGGTCGACGTGAAGGGCAACAACGTCCTGGTCGAGGGCAACAAGGGCTCGCGCACCACCAACAACGGCTACGAGACCCACACCCAGCAGAGCGGCTGGGGCTGCGGCACCGTCTTCCGCGACAACACCTCGAACCTCTCCGGGGCCACCGGCGACAAGCAACTCGCCATCAACGTCACCAACAACGGCTCCGGTTGCCGCACCACCGTGTACGCGAGCAACACGGTCACCGGCGGCAAGGGTCTGACCAACATCGCCGTCACCCCGTAACCGCCCGGCCCTCGCCCCCCGTAGACGCGAGTGAGGCCCGCCCCCCGAAGGGGACGGGCCTCACTTACCGCTGTACAGCTACCGCAGCCGATGAGCCGCCGGGGTCAGAGCGTCAGCTCTGGCCGCCCGCGAGCTTCTCGCGCAGCGCGGCAAGGGCCTCGTCCGACGCCAGGGCGCCGGAGTTGTCCGCCGACTCCGAGGAGTAGGAGCCGCCGCCACCGCCACCGCTGCCACCGGAGGCGGCCGGAGCAGCGCCGGCCGGGGCAGCAGCGCCCTCGGCCGCAGCAGCCTCGTCGGCCTCGCGGGACTTGATGACCTGGGCCTGGTGCTGCTCGAAGCGCTGCTGCGCCTCGGCGTACTGGGTCTCCCAGACCTCGCGCTGCGCCTCGAAGCCCTCGAGCCAGTCGTTGGTCTCGGGGTCGAAGCCCTCGGGGTAGATGTAGTTGCCCTGGTCGTCGTACGACGCGGCCATGCCGTACAGCGTCGGGTCGAACTCGACCGAGGCCGGGTCGCCACCGAAGGACTCGTTGGCCTGCTTCAGCGAGAGGCTGATGCGACGACGCTCGAGGTCGATGTCGATGACCTTGACGAAGATCTCGTCGTTGACCTGGACGACCTGCTCCGGGATCTCCACGTGGCGCTCGGCCAGCTCGGAGATGTGGACCAGACCCTCGATGCCCTCGTCGACGCGGACGAACGCACCGAACGGAACGAGCTTGGTGACCTTACCCGGGACGACCTGACCGATCTGGTGCGTCCGGGCGAACTGCTG
Organism: Streptomyces anulatus; assembly: GCF_014650675.1. GTDB lineage: Bacteria > Actinomycetota > Actinomycetes > Streptomycetales > Streptomycetaceae > Streptomyces > Streptomyces anulatus. The sequence goes on from NZ_BMVK01000001.1 coordinate 202,013, forward strand.
CCACGGGTCTTCCTGCGTCGCCTTGAGCGACAGGGAGACGCGCTCGCGGTCCATGTCGACGTCGAGGACCTCGACGGTGACTTCCTGGCCGACCTCGACAACCTCGGAGGGGTGGTCGATGTGCTTCCAGGACAGCTCGGAGACGTGCACGAGACCGTCGACGCCACCCAGGTCCACGAAGGCACCGAAGTTGACGATCGAGGAGACGACGCCGGAGCGGACCTGACCCTTCTGCAGGGTGGTGAGGAACGTCTGGCGAACCTCGGACTGGGTCTGCTCGAGCCAGGCACGGCGGGACAGGACCACGTTGTTGCGGTTCTTGTCCAGCTCGATGATCTTGGCCTCGAGCTCCTTGCCCACGTAGGGCTGGAGGTCGCGGACGCGACGCATCTCGACGAGCGACGCCGGCAGGAAGCCACGGAGGCCGATGTCGAGGATGAGACCACCCTTGACGACCTCGATGACGGTACCGGTGACGATGCCGTCCTCTTCCTTGATCTTCTCGATGGTGCCCCAAGCACGCTCGTACTGAGCGCGCTTCTTCGAGAGAATCAGGCGGCCTTCCTTGTCCTCCTTCTGGAGAACCAGGGCCTCGATCTCGTCGCCGACCTTGACGACCTCGTTCGGGTCGACGTCGTGCTTGATCGAGAGCTCGCGGCTCGGGATGACACCTTCGGTCTTGTAACCGATGTCGAGAAGAACTTCGTCCCGGTCAACCTTGACGATGACACCGTCAACGATGTCGCCGTCGTTGAAGTACTTGATCGTCTCGTCGATCGCCGCGAGGAACGCGTCCGCGTCGCCGATGTCGTTGACCGCAACCTGCGGAGTGGTGGCGGTGGTCTCGGTGCTGCTCGTCATGTGGGAAAGGGCTCCGGTACGGACAGAGAGTCGTAGGTACTGCTACGCCGAAAGCCCGTATCGCCTCTGCAGAAGCCGGACAGCCTGGAAAGCGCGCAATCCGTTTCCGGAGAGACGCCTCGACAACCGAGGGGACATGCAACAGACGCGAGCGCGGCCTGCTAGGTCTGAGGCGCGCAGGCTCGCAGCGCAACTTGTAGCATACGGGGGCAGCCGGACAGGGTCAATGCGCGAAGGCGCACACCCGGGGCACATCGCCCCAATCCCGGCACAACTCGTGTTCTCCGAGGCCGTATCGGCCCGAGAACAATACGGCACGGCGCCGCGGACGCGCGTCCGTACCCCCGGGGTGCGCCCCCTGGTACGTACCGCGCGCGGCGGGTGAAGGCAAACTACAACGACGGGCACGATGAGCCAAGAGATCCACGGGACCTACTCCGCAGAACTCGCGGGACCCTCCGAGCCGGAAGCAACGCGCCGCACGGCGGACGAGGCGGAGAGCAGCCGGGCCAGCCGCGGCTGGTGGGACCGGAACGCCGACGAGTACCAGAGCGATCACGGCGGCTTCCTGGGGGACGACCGTTTCGTCTGGGGTCCGGAAGGGCTGGACGAGGCGGACGCCGCCCTGCTGGGGCCGGCCGCCTCCCTGAAGGGCCTCGATGTCCTGGAGATCGGCGCCGGAGCCGCCCAGTGCTCGCGCTGGCTGGCCGGACAGGGCGCCCGCCCGGTCGCGCTCGACCTCTCCCACCGCCAGCTCCAGCACGCCCTGCGGATCGGCGGGGACGTCCCGCTGGTCGAGGCGGACGCGGGCCGGCTCCCGTTCCGGGACGGGTCCTTCGACCTGGCCTGCTCCGCTTACGGGGCGGTGCCGTTCGTCGCCGACCCGGTGCGGGTCTTCCGCGAGGTCCACCGGGTGCTGCGGCCCGGCGGGCGCTGGGTGTTCTCCGTGACGCACCCGATCCGCTGGGCTTTCCCGGACGAGCCCGGACCGGAGGGGCTGTCCGTCGCCGCCTCCTACTTCGACCGCGTCCCCTATGTGGAGCAGGACGAGGGCGGCGACGCCGTCTATGTGGAACACCACCGCACGCTGGGCGACCGGGTCCGGGACGTGGTGGCGGGCGGTTTCCGGCTGGTCGACCTGGTGGAACCGGAATGGCCCGCCTGGAACAACCAGGAGTGGGGCGGCTGGTCCCCGCTGCGCGGCAACCTGATCCCGGGCACGGCGATCTTCGTCTGCGAGCGGGGCTGACCCGCGGACCGGCGGGGGCGCGCGGAACCCCTGGCATCCCTCCCGTACGACACTGGGGGCGTGATCCGCACCGAAGCCCTGGACCGTTTGCCCGTCCGCACCGCCGTGCCCGCCCTGCGGCGCGCGCTCGACGACCGGGGCGTCGCCGTCCTGTGCGCCCCGCCCGGCACCGGAAAGACGACGCTCGTCCCACTGGTGCTGGCCGGGCTGACCGGTGAGGGCCCGGTGCGCCGGGTCGTGGTCGCCGAGCCGCGCCGGATCGCCGCCCGGGCGGCCGCGCGACGGATGGCCTGGCTGCTCGGCGAGCAGCCGGGCGGCCGGATCGGCTTCACGGTGCGCGGGGAGCGCGTGGTGGGGCGGGACACGGTGGTGGAGGTCGTGACCACCGGGGTGCTGCTCCAGCGGCTCCAGCGGGACCAGGAGCTGGCCGGGGTCGACGCGGTGATCATCGACGAGTGCCACGAGCGGCACCTGGACGCCGACACGGTCGCCGCGTTCCTCCTGGACGTGCGGGAGGCGATCCGGCCCGATCTGCGGCTGGTGGCGGCGTCCGCGACGACGGACGCGGAGGGCTGGGCGCGGTTGCTCGGCGACGCCCCGGTGGTCGAGGCGCAGGGCGTATCGCATCCGGTGGAGGTCCTCTGGGCGCCGCCCGCCCGTCCGGTGAAGCCGCCGCACGGGATGAGGGTGGACCCGGCCCTGCTGACACATGTGGCGGCGACCGTCCGGCGGGCGCTCGGTGAGCGGGAGGGGGACGTGCTCTGCTTCCTGCCCGGCGTCGGGGAGATCGGGCGGGTGGCCGGGCAGCTCGCGGGGGTGGATGCGGAGGTGCTCCAAGTGCACGGGCGGGCTCCTGCCGCCGTGCAGGACGCGGTGCTGGCCGGGTCCTCCGGGGGGCGGCGGGTGGTCCTGGCGACCTCGGTGGCGGAGTCGTCGCTGACGGTGCCGGGGGTGCGGGTCGTCGTCGACTCGGGTCTCGCGCGGGAGCCCCGTACCGACCACGCCCGGGGCCTGAGCGCCCTGACGACCGTACGGGCCTCCCAGGCCGCCGGGCGGCAGCGCGCCGGGCGGGCGGGGCGGGAGGCCCCGGGGGCGGTGTACCGGTGCTGGGACCAGGCCGAGGACGGGCGGCTCGCGCGCTTCCCCTCGCCCGAGATCAAGGTGGCCGACCTCGCCGCCTTCGCGCTCCAGGCGGCGTGCTGGGGCGATCCCGACGCCTCCTCGCTCGCGCTGCTGGACCCGCCGCCCGCCGGGGCGATGGGCGCCGCCCGGGAGGTGCTGGAGGCGATCGGCGCGGTGGACGGCGGGGGCCGGGTCACCGAGCGCGGCGTACGGATGTCCCGGCTCGGGCTGCATCCCCGGCTGGCGCGGGCGCTGCTGGACGGCGCCCGGGAGGTCGGGGCGCGGCGGGCCGCGGAGGTGGTGGCGCTGCTGAGCGAGGAGCCGCCGAGGGAGTACGGGGACGATCTCGCGGCGGCGCTGCGGACCGCCCGCAGGGGCCAGGACGGATACGCGGCGCGCTGGAAGCAGGAGGTGCGCCGGCTGTCGTCGTCGCTGGGCAGCGGCTCGGACGGTACCGGGAAGGGCGGCTCGGACGACGCCGCCGTCGGCCTCGTCGCCGCGCTGGCGTTTCCGGAGCGGGTGGCGCGGGCCCGGGGCGACGGGGCCTTCCTGATGGCGTCGGGCACGGGCGCGGAGCTGCGGGACTCCTCGCGGCTGCGCAGCGCGCCCTGGCTGGCCGTGGCGGTCGCGGACCGGCCCTCCCACGCGGCGTCGGCGCGGGTGCGGCTGGCGGCCGTGATCGACGAGTCCACCGCGCTGCTGGCCTCCGGGCATCTGCGGGTGCGGGGCGAGGAGGTCCGCTGGGTGGACGGCGAGGTGGTGGCCAGGGCCGTGGACCGGCTGGGGGCGGTGGAGCTGGCGGTACGGCCGCTGAAGCAGCCCGACCCGGAGCTGGTGCGCGGGGCCCTGGTGGAGGGGCTGCGGCGGGAGGGGCTGGGGCTGCTGCGGTGGACCCGGGACAGTGAGCAGTTGCGGCTGCGCCTGGCGTTCCTGCACCGGGTGCTGGGCCCGCCGTGGCCGGACGTCTCGGACGGGGCGCTGCTCGCGGAGACCGGGGCGTGGCTGGAGCCGGAGCTGTCGCGGGCACGGCGGCGCGCAGACCTGGGCCGGATCGACGCGGGCCAGGCGTTGCGGCGGCTGCTGCCCTGGGCGACCGGGGAGGCCGTCCGGCTGGACGAGCTGGCGCCGGAGCGGATCGAGGTGCCGAGCGGTTCCCGTATCAGGGTCGAGTACGGCGGCGAGCAGCCCGTCCTGGCGGTGAAGCTCCAGGAGTTGTTCGGGATGGGCGAGACGCCCCGGGTGGCCGGGGTGCCGGTCCTGGTGCATCTGCTCTCCCCCGCCGGGCGGCCCGCGGCCGTCACGGCGGACCTGGCGTCGTTCTGGCAGGAGGGTTACCGGGCGGTGCGGGCGGAGCTGCGCGGCCGCTACCCGAAGCATCCGTGGCCGGAGGACCCCGCGACCGTACCGGCGACGCGGTTCACCTCGGCGCGGCTCAAGCGGTCGTAGGACCCTGCCTCGGAGTTCGGGCCCGGGCCTCCAGCCAGAGGGCGAGCGCGAGCAGGCCGATGCCGAGGCCGAGGAAGCCCCAGGGCAGGTACGAGGTGAGGAGGAGGACCAGGACGCGCTGGGACTTCACCAGGTCGACGGTGTCCACGATGTAGTCCTCGCGCATCTTCACATGGCCGGAGAAGGCGGTGACGGTGTCCTCGGACATGCCCATCTTCTTGGCGTTGCGCAGCTCTTCCTTGTGGATCTCCTCGCCGTTGACGGGGGCTCCGGTGACGGGGTCGACCCAGAACATGCGCTTCGTGGTGTACCAGCGGGTCATGCCGGTCTGCGCGATCTGTTCGGCGGTGATGCCCTCGATGGGCATCTTCTTGGGCATCGGGACCTCGGTCCACGGGATGGTCTGCTCGAAGTAGTAGACCTCCAGGCCGCGGAAGGTGCGGGTGCCCTTGTAGTGGATGGGGGCGGTGGTGCGGCTCTGGGCGTCGAAGTACTCGTAGTCCCGCTTCTCGGTGAGGAAGGGCCACTTGTACTCGATGCCCTCGCGCCGGACCGGGTCGCCGTCGACCATCTCGCCGGTGGCGTTGACGGGGGCCTGGGTGTGGGCGTCGAAGATGTAGCGCTCGGGGATCTCGGAGACCATCTTGCCGTCGGGTCCCTGGATGTAGGAGAGGGCGTCCCAGACGACGACGTCGCGTCCGGCGCTGCGTTCGATCTTCTCGGACTCCTCCACGTTGCCCTTGAGCGTCTGGACGATGGTGACCTTCTCGACCTTCCTGGCCTTGAGGGTGGAGTAGTCGAGGAGGGTCGCGGGGGACGCCTCCAGGACGACTTCCTGGTACTGGTTCGGCGGGACCTTGGCCAGGCGCGGGAAGGCGTACCAGCGCAGCAGCGGTGACAGGGCGGCGAAGAACACGGCGAAGGCCAGGAGTACGAGACCGGCTCGGCGGCGCATGGTGGTGACCTCTCCCTCTGCGGCGGCTATCTCTTCGGTCCCGGGACGGTGGTCAGCAGGGGTTTCGGCGAGGTCTCCCCTGCCGGGGAGCCGACGGCGGAGATGGTGAACACGAGCACGAGGGCGGCGGCCAGTCCGATGGCGGCGGCGACGAGGGCACGCATGCTCGGCCTCCCGGGGCGGTGATCCGATGACGGCGACCTGATGGGTCGTCAGGGCTGGGGCACCGTAGCAACCGGGGCGCGAGATGAGAACACAGCGGACAGCCCCTCGGCCGGATGACCTGAGGGGCTGTGCGGCAGCTGTGCGGTGCGGCGGGGTCAGGCTTCGGGGGTTTCCGTCTCCTTCGGAGCGGTCTCCTCGGGGGTCGTTCCCTCCGGGGCGGTCTCCTCCGGGGCCTGAACGGTGAGTTCGATGACGACCGAGGCGCCGCCCTCGGTGGTGAGGCGCAGCAGATAGGTACCCTCGGTGCCGTCCGCGAAGATCTCCGGGAGCCGGAGCTTGCCCTCGGCGTCCGTCGTCAGCGTGGTGAGGGTGCGCACCGGCTTGCCGGCCGCGTCCTTGAAGTACGGGCCCTTGTCGTTGTCGAAGAGCCCCAGGGGGTCCTTGACCATGGTGGCGGTGACGGCGACTCCGCCCGCCGCGGCGTCCTTGTACGTGGCCTTGACGGTGACGGCGTCCGCGAACTTCCCGCCGGGTGCGGCGACGAGCGCCTTCTCGTCGGTCCGGGCGATCGTGTCGGCCTGGCGGGCGGTGACGGTCGCCGCGTAGGTCAGGGTGCGCGGCCGGCCGGTGCCCGCGACGGCGGTCACCGTGAACTCCCCGGCCTTCTCGCCCGCCCGGAGCTCCGGCGCGGTGGCGGTGCCGTCGGCCCCGGTCCGCACCGTGACGGTCTTCTTGCCGCCGGCGAAGAGCGTGCCGGTGTTCCCGGTGACGGTGAACGTGACGGACACCTTGCCGAGCGGGGCGCCGAGCGCGTTGCGGGCGAGGACGGCGACCCGCTCGTCGAACGCCTGGCCCGCGGTGGCGCGCAGCGGGCCGGTGCCCGCGTTCTCCAGCGAGCCGAAGGTCTCGGCCGGCGTCGGCTTGGAGGTGGGCGGCTTCGGCTTCGGGCTGGTGGAGCCGTCGCCGGGCTTCGAGGGGCCCGGGGTCGGCTTTCCGCCAGGCGGGGACGGAGAGGGCTTGGGGGCCGGGGTGGTGCCGGAGCTCGGGGTTCCCGGGTTCGGGCTCGGGGAGGGGGTGCTCGGGGCGGTGGGCAGCCTTCCGGTGCCGTCGGGGATCTCGTGCGTACCGCGCTGGTAGTACGAGAACCAGGAGCGGACGGTGCGCAGGTACTCCGTCGACCGGTTGTAGCTCAGCACGGCCTTGTCGAGGTCGGCGGCGATGGCCAGATCCCGGTCGTTGGCGCAGAGGTAGCGGCCGGCGGCGAGCGCCGCGTCGTAGATGTTGTTGGGGTCCTTGCGGCCGTCGCCGTTCGCGTCCTGGCCCCAGGAGGCCCAGGTCGACGGGATGAACTGCATCGGGCCGACCGCGCGGTCGTGGACCGCGTCGCTGTCGTAGGCCCCGCCGTCGGTGTCCTTGATCAGGGCGAAGCCCTGGCCGTTGAGGGCCGGGCCGAGGATCGGGGAGGTGGTGGTGCCGTTGGTGTCGACGCGTCCGCCGCGGGCCTGGCCGGACTCGACCTTGCCGATCGCCGCGAGGAGTTGCCAGGGCAGCCGGCAGGCGGGGTCGGTGGTCGCGACGGTCTGTTCGGCCTGCTTGTACGCGGCCAGGATCGACGCCGGAATACCCGCTTCCGCACTTCCGGTCACCGGCAGATTGCTGGAGGATCCGGGCTTGTCGGGCGTGACCAGGGGCGGGAGGTCCGTGTAGTAGGGCGAGTTGCCGGTCGCCGCGCCGTCGTCCTCGGCGCTCGCGGTGTCCTCGCCGGCCGCCTTCGGGTCACCGCCGCCGGCGGGACCGTCGGCCAGGGTCGCTGCGGGCGCCTGCGAGGCCGCGAGTGCCGCCACAGCGGCAGCCGCCACCGCGGTGGTCGTGGCCCCCTTGCGCAGACGTCGGCGAATGTGCGCTGCCATACGTTCCGGTCCCTCCCCCTCGAAGGCTGCTCGCGCTCCCCAGCGCAAGGACTCCAGCGACCCTACGGCAACTTGTGTCGCCCGGGCACCGAGCCCTGACCGCTTCTTACTGTTTTTTCACGTTCGCGGGCGCATGTTGTCCTGCCGGCCACGGAAGGGTGCCCGAACGGTCCCGCATACTTGCCGCCATGCCGTTCACGCTCAGTCATGCCGCCGCCGTGCTCCCGGCGATCCGCCGGAACGGGACGGCCCGGTGGCCGCTGTTCCCCTCGGCTCTGGTCGCCGGTTCGTTCGCACCCGACATCACCTACTTCGCGGACACGGTGATCCCCGGGGCGATGGAGTTCGGGTCGTTCACGCACACCTTCCTCGGGGTGGTCACGGTGAACGTGGCCATCGCCGCGGTGCTGGTGACGGTGTGGGTCCTGCTGCGGGAGCCGTTGGCGGCGCTGTTGCCGGTACGCGTACGGGGCCGCGTCCACGCCTTCGTCCGGGGGCAGCGGTGGACGCGGGCCTCCTTCGGGCCGTCCGCCTGGCTGTGGTTCGCGGTCTCCGGCGCGCTGGGCGCGGCCACCCATGTGGTGTGGGACGCGTTCACCCACCACAGCCGGTGGGGGACGGAGCTGCTGCCGGTGCTCAGTCGCAGCGTCGGCGGCTTCCCGGTGTTCCAGTTCGTCCAGTACGGCAGTTCGGCCCTGGCTCTGGTGGTCATCGGCTGGTTCGCCGTCACCGGGCTCCGGCTGACCCCGGCGGCCCCCGCGCCCGAGGAGGTGCCGGTACTCGGCCGCCGCGAACGGTGGGGCGCTCTCGGCCTGCTGGGCCTGTGCGTGCTGCTCGGTGTCGTCCACCGGTGCGCCCGCTGGTACACCCACTTCGGCCGGGTGGAGAGCCCGCTCGACATCATCCCCACGGCCTGCTTCGGCGCGGGCGCCGGCCTGGCGGCCGGGCTGCTGCTGTTCGGGGTGTGGATGCGCCTGCCGCGCGGGCGACGCGGGACGCCGGGTCCGGGTGGGACCGCGTCCGTGCCGGAGGCGTCCCGTACGGAGGTGTCCGCCGCCGGGAAGTAGCGACATGGGAGGGGCCCGCGACCGCGGCGCGGTCGCGGGCCCCTCCCATGTCGGGCTTCCCCGCGGCTCAGTGCGCGGCCGACTCCCAGTCCTTGCCGACGCCGACGGAGACGTCGAGCGGGGCGCGCAGCTCGACCGCGTGGGCCATCTCGTGGCGCAGGATCTCCTCCACCCGCTTCCGCTCGCCCTTCGCGATCTCCAGGACGATTTCGTCGTGGACCTGGAGCAGCATCCGCGAGCTCAGCTCCGCCTCGGTGAGCGCCTTGTCCACCCGCAGCATCGCCACCTTCACGATGTCCGCGGCCGTGCCCTGGATCGGGGCGTTGAGCGCCATCCGCTCGGCGGCCTCACGGCGCTGGCGGTTGTCGCTGTTCAGGTCGGGGAGATAACGGCGCCGGCCGAGGATCGTCTCCGTGTATCCGGTGGCCCTGGCCTCCTCGACGACCCGGTGGAGATAGTCCCGTACCCCGCCGAACCGCTCGAAGTAGGTGTCCATCAGCACCCGCGCCTCGGCGGGGTCGATGTTCAGCTGCTGGGAGAGGCCGAACGCGGAGAGACCGTAGGCCAGGCCGTAGGACATGGCCTTGATCTTGCGGCGCATCTCCGCGTCGACCGCGTCCTTCTCGACGCCGAAGACCTGCGAGGCGACCGTGGTGTGCAGGTCCTCGCCGGAGGCGAACGCCTCGATGAGTCCGGCGTCCTCGGAGAGGTGCGCCATCACCCGCAGCTCGATCTGGCTGTAGTCCGCCGTCATCAGCGTCTCGAAACCCTCGCCGACGACGAAGCCCCGGCGGATCGCCCGGCCCTCGTCCGTGCGGACGGGGATGTTCTGCAGGTTGGGGTCGGTGGAGGAGAGCCGGCCGGTCGCCGCCACCGTCTGGTTGAACGTGGTGTGGATCCGGTCGTCGGCCGCGATCGTCTTGATCAGGCCCTCGACGGTGACCCGCAGCTTGGCCTGCTCGCGGTGGCGCAGCATCAGGACCGGCAGCTCGTGCTCGGTCTGCGCCGCCAGCCAGGCCAGCGCGTCCGCGTCCGTCGTGTATCCCGTCTTGGTCTTCTTCGTCTTCGGCAGGCCCAGCTCGCCGAAGAGGATCTCCTGGAGCTGCTTGGGCGATCCGAGGTTGAACTCACGGCCCACCGCCGCGTGCGCCTCCTTGACCGCCTGCTGCACGGTCCCGGCGAACTGCTGCTCCATACCCTCCAGATGGGCCCGGTCCGCGGCGATCCCGTGCCGCTCCAGACGGGCCAGGAGGATCGAGGTCGGCAGCTCCATGTCGTGCAGCAGCTCCGCCGCGCCCACCTCCTTGAGGCGGGTGGTGAACGCGTCGCCCAGGTCGAGCACGGCACGGGCCTGCGCCATCAGGGCGTCCGCCTCGGCCCGGTCGTCCGCGCCGAAGGCCAGCTGCCCGTCGGCGGCGGCGGCCGGGGCCAGCTCCCGGCCCAGATACTCCACGGCCAGCGCGTCCAGGGCGAAGGACCGGCGGCCCGGCTTCACCAGATACGCGGCGAGCGCGGTGTCCATCGTGACGCCTTCGAGCCGCCAGCCGTGCTCGGGCAGGACCCGCATCACGTTCTTCGCGTTGTGCAGGACCTTCGGCCGGGCCGGGTCCGACACCCAGGCGGCGAACGCCCGCTCGTCGGCCTCCTCCAGCTGCGTCGGGTCCAGCCACGCGGCGGCCCCGTCGGCGGCGGCGAGCGCGACCTCGGTGACCGCGCCGGCGCCCAGCGACCAGGTGTCCACCGTCATGACGCCGAGCGGCTGCCCGCCGTGCGCCTCCAGCCACGGGGCGACCTCGCCGGAGCCGAGCACGGCCCCGTCCAGCTCGATGCCGGCGGCGGGCGCGGGCGGCTCGGCCTCCGCCGCCCCCGGGTCGACGGCGAGGAGGCGCTCGCGCAGGCTCGGGTTGCGGATCTCCAGTATGTCCAGGACACCGGTGACCGCCGTCCGGTCGTACGGGGCGCGCTCCAGCTCGGCCGGGGTCTTCGGCAGCTCCACGTCCCGGACCATCTCGGTCAGCACCCGGTTCATCTTCACCGCGTCCAGGTGGTCGCGGAAATTCTGCCCGGCCTTGCCCTTGACCTCCTCCGCCCGCTCGACCAGCTCGGCGAAGGAGCCGAACTGGTTGATCCACTTCGCGGCCGTCTTCTCCCCCACGCCCGGAATGCCGGGGAGGTTGTCCGACGGGTCGCCGCGCAGGGCGGCGAAGTCCGGATACTGCTGCGGGGTGAGCCCGTACTTCTCGACGACCTTCTCCGGGGTGAACCGGGTCAGCTCGGAGACCCCCTTCGTGGGGTACAGCACGGTCACGTTCTCCGTGATCAGCTGGAATGAGTCCCGGTCGCCGGTGACGATCAGCACCTCGAACCCGGCCGCCTCGGCCTGGGTCGCCAGCGTCGCGATGACGTCGTCCGCCTCGAAACCGTCCACCGCGAACCGGTCCGCGTGCATCGCGTCCAGCAGCTCGCCGATCAGCTCGACCTGCCCCTTGAACTCGTCGGGGGTCTTGGAGCGGTTCGCCTTGTACTCCGGGAACTCCTGCGCCCGCCAGGTCTTGCGGGACACGTCGAACGCCACCGCGAAGTGCGTGGGCGCCTCATCACGCAGGGTGTTCGCCAGCATCGACATGAAGCCGTACACGGCATTCGTCGGCTGCCCCACCGCCGTCGTGAAATTCTCCGCGGGCAGGGCGAAGAACGCCCGGTACGCCAGGGAGTGCCCGTCCATGAGGAGCAGGCGCGGTCGGTTGTCTGCCGTCTTCTTCGATGCCGTCTCAGCCACGCCCCCGATCCTGCCACGGCCCACTGACAATCCGGACCGGCACGACATCCGGGGGGCCGTGACAGGATCGACGGTGAGGACGTACGGAGGACGTACGGACGTGGAAGAAGCGCTCGAAGGGGAGCAGCATCATGGCCACCAAGCCGCCGACCGGAGACCCGGTCCAGGACGCCCCGCAGGTCGAAGCGGCCCCGCACGCCGCCGCCGGGCTGCCCGCCGTCGCCCACTCCCTGCGCATCGCCCAGCAGCAGATGGGGGTGCGCCGCACCGCGCAGACCCTCCTCAAGGTCAACCAGAAGAACGGCTTCGACTGCCCCGGCTGCGCCTGGCCCGAGGGCGACAAGCGGCACACCGCCGAATTCTGCGAGAACGGCGCCAAGGCCGTCGCCGAGGAGGCGACGCTGCGCCGCGTCACCCCCGACTTCTTCGCCGCCCACCCGCTGGCCGACCTCGCCGAACGCAGCGGATACTGGCTGGGCCAGCAGGGCAGGATCACCCAGCCGGTGTACCTCCCCGAGGGCGCCGACCGGTACGAGGCGGTGACCTGGGAGCGGGCGTTCGCGATCATCGCCGAGGAACTGACCGCCCTCGACTCCCCCGACGAGGCCCTCTTCTACACCTCCGGCCGCACGAGCAACGAGGCCGCGTTCCTGCTCCAGCTCTTCGCCCGCGAGTTCGGCACCAACAACCTGCCGGACTGCTCCAACATGTGCCACGAGTCGTCCGGCTCGGCGCTCACCGAGACCATCGGCGTCGGCAAGGGCAGCGTCTCCCTGGAGGACCTCCACCGGGCCGACCTGATCATCGTCGCCGGGCAGAACCCCGGTACGAACCACCCCCGGATGCTGTCCGCCCTGGAGAAGGCCAAGACCTCCGGAGCGAAGATCATCTCGGTGAACCCGCTGCCCGAAGCCGGCATGGAGCGGTTCAAGAATCCCCAGACCCCGCAGGGCATGATCCGGGGCACCGCCCTCAACGACCTCTTCCTGCAGATCCGCATCGGCGGCGACCAGGCCCTCTTCCGCCTCCTCAACAAGCTGATCCTCGCCGCCGACGGCGCCGTCGACACCGCGTTCGTCACCGAACACACCCACGGCTACGAGGAGTTCGCCAAGGCCGCCGAAGCAGCCGACTGGGACGAGACCCTCACCGCGACCGGCCTCACCCGCGCCGAGATCGAGCAGGCCCTCGCCCTCGTCCTCGCCTCGAAGCGCACCATCGTCTGCTGGGCGATGGGCCTCACCCAGCACAAGCACTCCGTGCCCACCATCCGCGAAGTCGTCAACTTCCTTCTCCTGCGCGGAAACATCGGCCGCCCCGGCGCCGGCGTCTGCCCGGTGCGCGGCCACTCCAACGTCCAGGGCGACCGAACCATGGGCATCTTCGAGCGGCCCGCACCGGCCTTCCTCGACGCCCTCGACAAGGAGTTCGGCATCACCTCGCCGCGCCACCACGGGCTGGACGTGGTGCGCTCCATCCAGGCCCTGCGCGACGGCGACGCGAAGGTCTTCTTCGCGATGGGCGGCAACTTCGTCGCGGCCACGCCCGACACCGCCGTCACCGAGGCCGCCATGCGCCGCGCCCGCCTCACCGTCCACGTCTCGACCAAGCTCAACCGCTCCCACGCCGTGACCGGGACCCACGCCCTGATCCTGCCCACGCTCGGCAGGACCGACAAGGACGTCCAGGCGGGCGGCAAACAGTTCGTCACCGTCGAGGACTCCATGGGCATGGTCCACGCCTCACGCGGCAACCTCACCCCCGCCGGCCCCCACCTGCTCTCCGAACCGGCCATCGTCGCCCGCCTCGCCCGCGCCGTCCTCGGCGCCGGCTCCCGTACGGACTGGGAGGCCTTCGAACGGGACTACGCCACCATCCGCGACCGCATCTCGCGCGTCGTCCCCGGCTTCGAGGACTTCAACACCCGCGTCGCCCGCCCCGGCGGCTTCACCCTCCCCCACGCCCCCCGCGACGAGCGCCGCTTCCCCACCGCCACCGGCCGCGCCAACTTCACCGCCGCCCCCGTCGAGTACCCCGAACTCCCCGACGGCAGGCTCCTGTTGCAGACGCTGCGCTCCCACGACCAGTACAACACCACCATCTACGGCCTCGACGACCGCTACCGGGGCATCAAGGGCGGCCGCCGCATCGTCATGGTCAACCCCGAGGACGCCGCCGCTCTCGGCCTCCCCGACGGCGCGTACACCGACCTCGTCAGCGAGTGGAAGGACGGCGTCGAGCGCCGCGCGGAGGGCTTCCGCGTCGTCCACTACCCCACCGCCCGGGGCTGCGCCGCCGCCTACTACCCCGAGACCAACGTCCTGGTCCCCCTGGACTCCACGGCGGACACCAGCAACACCCCGGCCAGCAAATCGGTCGTCGTCCGCTTCGAGAACACCCACTGACCCGAACCTGCCCCGGGCGCCTGCCCGTCGAGGGCCGGCCCGGCGGTTCAACCGGACTCCGCGGGCCCGTCCCTCTCCGGACGGTCCGCGGCTGCGAGGGGCCGGACTCCCGCGGGCTCCGTACTGCCGGCGCGCTCCCGGGAAGCATCCGCTTCCTCCCGGGCGCCTGCCCGGGCATACGCGTCGGCGGACTGTTCCCACGCCTCACGCACCCGGGCCGAATCCGCGCCGGCGGCGGTCAGCGTGGTTGCCAGCTCGCCCCACGCCTCGCCCGTGTTGAACCAGTCCTTTGTCGCGGCCAGCATCGCGGCAGCCCGCTCCCCCGCCACGACAGCCTCATCAGCGCGGTCCAGGCCCCGGTACGCGGTGCCGAGGTTGTTCCAGGCCACGGCCTGGCCGTGGGCGTCGCCGGTCTGCTCGTGGAAGTCGCGGGCGGTCTCGTGGGCATGGAGAGCGTCCTCGAAGCGGCGCAGGTCCTGGAACGCGTTGCCGAGGTTGTTCCAGACCACGGCCTGGCCGTGGGTGCCTCCGGTCTGCCGGTAGAGGTCGCGGGCGGTCTCGTAGGCCTGAAGGGCCTCCTCGAAGCGGCGCAACTCCTTGAGAGAGGTCCCGAGGTTGTTCCACGCGGAGGCATGGCCGTGGGTGTCGCCGGTCTGCCGGTAGAGGTCGCGCGCGGTCTCGTGGGCCTGAAGGGCCTCCTCGAAGCGGCGCAGATCCTGGAGAGCCGTCCCCAGGTTGTTCCACGCGGAGGCATGGCCGTGGGTGTCGCCGGTCTGCTGGTAGAGGTCGCGCGCGGTTTGTTTTGTATGGAGGGCGTCATCGAAGTGGCGCAGGCCCCGGTAGGCGTTGCCGAGGTTGTTCCAGGCACCGGCTTCGCCGTGGGTGTCGCCGGTCTGCTGGTGGAGGTCGCGGGCGGTCTGGTGGGCGTGGAGGGCTTCGTCGAAGCGGCGCAGTTCCCGGAGCGTTCCACCGAGGTTGTTCCACGCATCAGCTTCGCCGTTGGTGTTGCCGGTCTGCTGGTGGAGGTCGCGGGCGGTCTGGTGGGCGTGGAGGGCTTCGTCGAAGCGGCGCAGTTCCCGGAGCGTGGTGCCGAGGTTGTTCCAGGCGGAGGCTTCGCCGTTGGTGTCGCTGGTCTGCTGATAGAGGTCGTGGGCGGTTTCGAGAGCGCGGAGGGCATCGTCCAAGCGGCGCCGCTCTATCAGCGCGAGACCCAGGTTGTTCCACGCATCAGCTTCGCCGTTGGTGTTGCCGGTCCGTTGGTGGAGGTCGCGGGCGGTTTCGAGAGCGTGGAGGCCGTCGTCGAAGCGGCGCAGTTCCTGAAGCGTTCCACCGAGGTTGTTCCAGGCGGAGGCTTCGCCGTTGGTGTTGCCGGTCTGGTGGTAGAGGTCGCGGGCGGTTTCGAGAGCGTGGAGGGCGTCGTCGAAGCGGCGCAGTTCCTGGAGCGCGCCACCGAGGTTGTTCCAGACCGAGGCTTTGTTCTGGGTGTCCTTGAGCTTGGTGCAGGCGTCGAGCGCGAGGGCGCGGATCACGACGTGGTCTTGAAGACGGTGTCGCCATTTCAGGTAGGGGCCGAGTGCGAAGCTCAAGTCCAGGCCGGCTTGGGGGGTGGTGTGGGCGGTGGCCATGAGGTTTTCGCGTTCGGCGTCGAACCAGGCGAGCGCCTGGTCCCGATCGGTGAACCGGGCAGAGACAACAGTGCCGGGAGGGGCGAGATGGGTGTTGGCTGCTCGAGCGTGCTCCAGGTAGTGGTGGATGAGCCGGTCCCGGGCCTGGTCGTAGCGGCGCCGCGGCGCGCGGCCGCGGTCCATGACCGCGGCCGCCTGCTCGTGGGCGTAGGCGCGCAGCAGGTCGTGCATCTGCCACCGGCCACGGGCCGCCGGGGTGCGTTCGATGAGGTGGCTGGCGGCGAGCCGCGCGAGGAGGCGCTCGGTGGCCGGTTCAGACTGGTCGGCCAGGACAGCCGCAGCCGAGGTGGAGATGTCGGGGCCAAGGTTGAGGGCCAGCAGGCGGAACAGTTCCTGCTCCTGCACGGCCAGGCGCTCCAGGGACTGGTCGAACATGGTCCGCAGACTGCGTTCACCGTCGTCCAGGCCGTCCAGAACGCCTTCCGTACCGCCCAGGGCATCGGCACGTTCGGACAGCGGCTGCTCCGGGTCCTGGGCCAGCAGAGCAGCCGTGATCTGCAGGGCCAGCGGGAGAAAGCCGCACGCTGACGCCAGCCGCTCGGCGGCTTCCGGATCCTCCCCGACCCGGGGGTCGTCCGGATCGTTGTTCTTCAGAGCCGCATCGAGCAGGGCCACCGCGTCCGCCGGCTGGAGACTGTTGACCGTCCGCATCCGGCCGAGCCCGGTGAGCCGGTGCCGGGACGTGATGAGCATGCCGTGATGCCCAGGTGGCATCAGCGGCTGCACCTGCGCGACGGCCGACGCGTTGTCGGCCACCACCAGCAGCCGCTCCCCCTTCTCCTGCCGCACATTGAGCTGGGACCGGTACAGCGCCTCCCGCCCCGCCCCCGGCGGAGGGAGGTGCTCGTGCGGCACTCCGAGCGATCGCAGGAGCGCCTCCAGAGCCTCCTCAGCCTGCGCCGGCTGCGGATCGTAACCGCGGAGATCGACCAGCAGCACACCGGTGAACCAGCCCCGCTCCTGCGCGGCGTGCCCCGAGGCACAGGCGAGCGTGGTCTTCCCGACGCCGCCCCAGCCCGAGAGCACGGCCACGGCGGGCCCCGCGCCGGAACGATCGGGGTCCAGCACACCGAGGATGTGCGCGAGGTCGTCCTCACGCCCGGTGAACCCCGCGGGCGGCTGCGGCAACGCGTCCAGCGCCGTGGGCACGGGCGCGTACTGCTGCACGTACGTGTTCGCGGTCATGGTCCCGTACCCCAGCACCTGGCTGCCCGTGAAACCGGCACCGCGGAAATCGTTCCCGCCCGCGCCGCCCGCCCGCGCCTGGCCCCGCTGAGGCTTCCCGCTCTTCTTGCCCTTGCGCTTGGCGCCGTTGTTCTTGCCCCCCACAACCGAGCCCTACTTGTCGTAGTTGTTCGTGACCGTCATGTTCCCGCTGCCCAACACCTGACTGTTCGTGAACGAAGCCCGGCCGAAGTCGTTGTGCACCCGCTGCACCGGCCCGGCGGCTTCGGCCTGCGCGACCAGCGCCCGCAACTCGGCCACCACCAACTGCTGCTCCGCGGCAGGCAATTCCTCCAGAAGCGTCTCGATGCGCGTCTGCCACCGCGCGACCTGCGCGATCTGCACCTGCTGCGCCTCCTCACCGTCGCCGGCCGCCTCGATCACCGACCTGGTCCGGTCCAGGCGTTCCAGTTCGGCCTGCTCGCGTCCGGGCTCTCCGCGGCCGAAGAGGCGGGCGAAGCCTCCCCGGACTCCGTTCCACGCGTCCGTACCCGCTGCCTGCACCACCGCGGTACCCCCGGCAGCCGCGACAGCGACCAGTCCCTCGACCAACATGGCATCCCCCACATCCAGACATCCAGCGGATAAGGAACCCCAGCCTAGTTCGACCGTACGACGGGCATCAGCAGGTCCGCCGGAACCACAGCCGCACCCGCTCCGGCTCTCCCGCACGGCAGCTCCGCCTCCGCCGACCAGAGCATCGGCGCCGGACCCCGCTCCCTGGTCCGGCCTGATCGGCAAGCCCCCCAGCGTTCCCCAGGACCGTTTCGCCAGGAGTTCTAAGCGTTCGCTCAGCCGTCTGATAAGAACAGTGCAGACAGCAACGAACGAGCGCACCGAAACGGAGCCGGACCCATGGGCGAGCACACCGCACCCCTCTTCCCGCAGGAAGTCATCGACGAGTACGCGGCACTCGGCGTCGACCTGCCCGCCCTCTTCTCCGCCGGCCACCTCGGCGAGCGCATGGGCGTGACCATCGTCGAGGCTTCCGCCGACCGCGTCGTCGGCACCATGCCCGTCGAGGGCAACACCCAGCCCTACGGTCTCCTGCACGGCGGCGCCTCCGCCGTCCTCGCCGAGACCCTCGGGTCCATCGGCTCCATGCTCCACGGCGGAGCCTCCAAGCTCGCGGTCGGCGTCGACCTCAACTGCACCCACCACCGGGGCGTCCGCAACGGCCTCGTCACCGGCGTCGCCACCCCCGTGCACCGGGGGCGCTCCACCGCCACGTACGAGATCGTCATCACCGACGAACAGGACAAGCGGGTCTGCACCGCACGCCTCACCTGCCTGCTCCGCGACGCCCCCCGGCCCGAAGCGGGCTGACCGCCACCACGGACCAGCCCCTTCGCCCCGCACGGCGGAACCCCACCTGCCCGGCCAGAATCGCACCCTGTGCATTCCGGCCGGGCAGTGTCATATCCCCATCAAAGAACGACAGTTGGCCAACACACTCGGTCAACTTCCTTGACGTCACAGCGCGTTCCATGAGCCACTCAGCAGCCACATCAGCACCCGCGACCACGGGGACCCGAGCACCGATGTAACGCTGCGTAACGTGCAGGCAATGCGGAATCCAGCCGCGCGCCCCGGCCTCGACCACCCGGGGAACTTCGTCGCGCCCGCCCCGATCATCGAACCGCGTCAGCACCAAGATCACCCCAAGCCCCTTAGCAGAGCTGCGCGTTCTCACCATGTGGTCATTCCGCACTCCAGGCGAAACCGCCACATGTCCTCACAGGAACCTCAAGCCTTGCTCAAGGGCATAACAAGAGAGTCACATCCGCCGCCGACCGGTCCCGGTGGCCCCCGGCTGCGCTTAGAGTCACCGCCAGTCACCGCGCCGCCGGGCGCGTCTGCTGCACGGCCCTGTACCAACCCAGTACGGCCCGGCGATCGTCACGGCACCTCAAGCAGAGGAGGCCGCGCCAGGGAAAGGACTTTTCGTGCGACACCGTTCTTTGCTCATACTCACCGCAGTGCTCACCACCGGAGCACTCACCCTCACCGCCTGCGGTTCGCGCGACGACAGCAAGAGCAGCGGCGGCGACGGAGGCAACCAGACGGTCGTCATCGGCCTCGACGCCCCGCTCACCGGCGACCTGTCCGCCCTCGGCCTCGGCATCAAGAACTCCGCCGACCTCGCCGTCAAGACGGCGAACAAGGAAAAGACCGTCCCCGGCGTCACCTTCAAGCTGGAGGCGCTCGACGACCAGGCCCAGCCCTCCGTCGGCCAGCAGAACGCCGTCAAGCTCATCGGCACCAAAGAGGTCCTCGGTGTCGTCGGCCCGCTGAACTCCGGCGTCGCCCAGTCGATGCAGAAGCCGCTCAACGACGCCAAGCTGACCCAGGTCTCCCCGGCCAACACCGGCACCGAGCTGACCCAGGGCAACAACTGGAAGACCGGCGACAAGAAGCGCCCCTTCGCGTCCTACTTCCGCACCGCCACCACGGACCAGATCCAGGGCGCCTTCGCGGCCAAGTACCTCTTCGAGACCGCGAAGATCAAGGACGTCTACCTC
Organism: Streptomyces anulatus; assembly: GCF_014650675.1. Classification (GTDB taxonomy): domain Bacteria; phylum Actinomycetota; class Actinomycetes; order Streptomycetales; family Streptomycetaceae; genus Streptomyces; species Streptomyces anulatus. The sequence continues at coordinate 221,403 of NZ_BMVK01000001.1, forward strand.
ATCGACGACCAGAAGCCCTACGGCGCCGGTCTCGCCGCCTCCTTCAAGGCGACGTTCACCGAGCTCGGCGGCAAGATCGTCGGCACCGACCACGTGAACCCCGAGGACCGCGACTTCAACTCCGTCGCCACCAAGGTCAAGAGCTCCAAGGCCAAGGCCGTCTACTACGGCGGCGAGTACCCCGCCGGCGCCCCGCTGAGCCAGCAGATCAAGGACAGCGTCAAGATCCCCTTCATGGGCGGCGACGGCATGTACAGCGCCGACTTCATCTCCCTCAACAAGAAGGCGGAAGGCGACATCGCCACCTCCGTCGGCAAGCCCGTCGAGGAGCTGGAGTCCGCCAAGAAGTTCATCGCGGACTACAAGACGGCCGGCTACAAGGACGCCTACGAGGCCTACGGCGGCGGCACCTACGACGCCACGTGGTCCATCATCGAGGCCGTCAAGATCGTCGCCGCCGAGAACGACGGCAAGATCCCCGCTGAGGACGGCCGCGCCAAGGTCCTCGCGGCCATGGACAAGGTCAAGTTCGAGGGCGTCACCGGCCCCGTCTCCTTCGACGAGTTCGGCGACACCACCAACACCCTGATGACCGCCTACCAGGTCACCGGCGGCAAGTGGGTCTCCAAGGTCAGCGGCACCGTCGAGTAATCACCGGCCGGGCCACGGCCCCGCCACCGTCACACAAAGCAACCAGACCGCGCGGGAGCGCTACGAGCCCTCCCGCGCGGTGCCATATCCGAACCACTCCACGGAGGCCCTGCGGTGAACGAACTGCCGCAACAGCTGGCCAATGGACTCATCCTCGGCGCGATGTACGGTCTCATCGCGATCGGTTACACGATGGTCTACGGAATCATCCAGCTCATCAACTTCGCGCACGGCGAGATCTTCATGATCGGGGGCTTCGGAGCCCTCACGGTCTACCTCGGGCTTCCGTCCGGATTCTCCCTCATAGCCGCGATACCCCTCATGATCGTCGGCGGTGTCATAGCCGCCGTCGCCATCAGCATGGCCGCCGAACGCTTCGCCTACCGGCCCCTGCGCGGCGGTCCACGCCTGGCACCACTCATCACCGCCATCGGGCTCTCCCTCGCCCTCCAGCAAGCGGTGTGGATGTGGTACCCCAACGCCACGAAGGACCGTTCCTTCCCCCAGTTCGAGGGCGAAGCCTTCGACATCCTCGGCGCCACCATCCAGCGCGGTGACGTCTTCGTCCTCATCGTGGCCCCGCTGTGCATGCTCGCCCTCGGCTTCTTCGTCTCCAAGACCCGGGCCGGCCGCGGCATGCAGGCCACCTCGCAGGACCCCGACACCGCCAAGCTCATGGGCATCAACACCGACCGCATCATCGTCATGGCCTTCGCCATCGGTGCCGCGTTCGCCGCCGTCGCCGCCGTCGCCTACGGGCTCAAGAACGGCCAGATCGGCTTCCGCATGGGCTTCATCATGGGCCTCAAGGCCTTCACCGCGGCCGTGCTCGGCGGCATCGGCAACATCTACGGCGCCATGCTCGGCGGCATCGTCCTCGGCGTCGCCGAAGCCCTCGCCACCGGCTACATGAGCGAAGTCCCCGGCATGGAACTCTTCGGCGGCGGCGCCTGGAAGGACGTATGGGCCTTCGCGCTCCTCATCATCGTCCTCCTCGTACGCCCCCAGGGCCTGCTCGGCGAACGCGTCGCGGATCGGGCGTGATGACCATGACGACCAAGACCACACCCGCCGGCAGCGCCCTCTTCGCGCTGCCCGCAGCCCGCCACCTCACCACCGCCGGCGCGGCCATCGCCCTCATCGGCACCTTCCTCGCCTGGACCTGGACCTCCGAATTCCCCGGCGACCTCACCGTCACCGGCTACCCCGGCGGCCTCCAGGTCCTCACCCTCGTCGGCGCCGTCCTCACCCTCCTGTTCGCCCTCTCCGGCTACGGGATCAAGGGACTCCGCTGGCTCACCCCGGGCGGCGCCAACAGCCCCGTCCGACTCGCCGCACTCGGCGTCCTCGGCACCACCGGCTTCACCGTCGGCGCCATCGCCGTCAAGCTCGGCGGCGTCGTCAACCTGGAACCCGGAGCCTGGGTCAGCCTCGTCGGCGCGATCATCGCCACCGTCGCCGCCCTCGGCCTCCCCGCCGACCAGGAACTCGACGACACCACCCGCCCCACCCCGCTCAACCGCTTCGTCAACAGCCTCCGGGCCCCCGCTCCCACGCGCGCCAAGGACCTCCCCAACTGGGCCGAGATCCTCATCATCGCCGGAGCCTTCGGCGTCGCCCTGCACGTCTTCACGTACGGCATCGACACCGAGTACGCCGAACTCTTCATCGGCTACATCATCAGCGTCGCGTTCGGCTTCACGGCCCTCACCCGGGCCGGGCTCATCGCCCGGATCACCCGGCTGACCACCAAGCACCGCAACGTCACGCTCGCCGCCGCACTCATCGCGGCGTTCTGCTTCCCCTTCACCCAGCAGAACGAGCAGTACGCACTCATCGGCGCGAACATCCTCATCTTCGCGACCGTCGCGCTCGGCCTCAACGTCGTCGTCGGCCTCGCCGGCCTCCTCGACCTCGGATACGTCGCCTTCCTCGGCGTCGGCGCCTACGCCGCCGCCCTGGTCTCCGGCTCCCCGCTCTCCCCGGTCGGCGTCCAGTTCCCCTTCTGGGCCGCCGTCCTCACGGGCGCCGCGGCCTCACTGGTCTTCGGCGTCGTCATCGGCGCCCCGACCCTGCGGCTGCGCGGCGACTACCTCGCCATCGTGACCCTCGGATTCGGCGAGATCTTCCGGCTCACCGTCAACGCCCTCAACGGCGTCAGCGGCCCGGACCTCACCAACGGCTCCCAGGGCATCCCGAGCATCCCCGACCTCAACCTCTTCGGCTTCGACTTCGGCGTCAGCCACACCATCGCCGGATTCACCCTCGGCAGGTCGGCCAACTACTACCTGCTGATGCTCGTCTTCACCGCCGTCGTCGTCCTGGTCTTCCGACGCTCCGGAGAATCCCGCATCGGCCGCGCCTGGGTCGCCATCCGCGAGGACGAGACCGCGGCCACCGCCATGGGCATCAACGCCTTCCGGCTCAAGCTGCTCGCCTTCGCCCTCGGCGCCACCCTCGCCGGACTCGCCGGTACCGTCCAGGCCCACGTCTCCTACACCGTGACGCCCGAGCAGTACCAGTTCGCCGGCTCCGTGCCCCCGAACTCCGCCTTCCTGCTCGCCGCCGTCATCCTCGGCGGCATGGGAACCCTCAGCGGACCCCTCGTCGGCGCGGCACTGCTCTACCTCATCCCGGCCAAGCTGCAGTTCATGCAGGACTACCAGCTCTTCCTCTTCGGCATCGCGCTCATCCTCCTGATGCGCTTCCGCCCCGAAGGACTCGTCGCGGACCGCAGGAAGCAGCTCGAATTCCACGAGACCGGCCAACTCGACGTCCCACCGGACGTCCCACTCACCGACCAGGCCGCCGGCACCACGAAGGCGGGGGCGTGATCACATGACCACCACCACGACCACCCCGGCCACCACCACGGTGCTCGACGCCAGCGGCGTCACCATGCGCTTCGGCGGACTCACCGCCGTACGCGGCGTCGACCTCACCGTCAACAGCGGCGAGATCGTCGGTCTCATCGGCCCCAACGGCGCCGGAAAGACCACCTTCTTCAACTGCCTCACCGGCCTCTACATCCCCACCGAGGGCAAGGTCAGCTACAAGGGCACCGTCCTGCCGCCCAAGCCCCACCTCGTCACCAAGGCCGGCATCGCCCGCACCTTCCAGAACATCCGGCTCTTCTCCAACATGACCGTCCTGGAGAACGTCCTCGTCGGACGCCACACCCGGACCAAGGAAGGCCTCTGGTCGGCCCTCCTGCGCCTCCCCGGCTACCACAAGGCAGAAGACGCCAGCCGCGAACGCGCCATGGAACTCCTGGAGTTCATCGGCCTCCAGGACAAGGCCGACCACCTCGCGCGCAACCTCCCCTACGGAGACCAGCGCAAGCTGGAGATCGCCCGCGCCCTGGCCAGCGACCCCGGACTCCTCCTCCTGGACGAGCCCACCGCAGGCATGAACCCCCAGGAAACCCGCGTCACCGAAGAACTCATCTTCGCCATCCGGGACCAGGGCATCGCCGTCCTCGTCATCGAGCACGACATGCGGTTCATCTTCAACCTCTGCGACCGCGTCGCCTGCCTCGTCCAGGGCGAGAAACTCGTCGAGGGCACCCCCGGCGACGTCCAGGCCGACGAACGCGTCGTCGCCGCCTACCTCGGCACCCCCTTCGAAGGCGCCCCCGGCGCCGAAGAAGTCGCCGAGGTCGAAGCGGCCGAGGCCCACGCCGGGACCACCGGTACCGCCGCCCCGGCGAAGGACACCACGCCCGACACCACCAGCACCGATGAGGAGGGCACCCGATGACCGCACTGCTAGAGGTCGAAGACCTCCGGGTCGCCTACGGCAAGATCGAAGCGGTCAAGGGCATCTCCTTCACCGTCGAGGCCGGCCAGGTCGTCACCCTCATCGGCACCAACGGCGCGGGCAAGACCACCACCCTGCGCACCCTCTCCGGACTGCTCAAGCCGCTCAGCGGCCGCATCCTCTTCGAGGGCAAGCCGCTGGCCAACATCCCCGCCCACAAGATCGTCTCCCTGGGCATCGCCCACTCCCCCGAGGGACGCCACATCTTCCCCCGGCTGACGATCACCGAGAACCTCCTCCTCGGCGCCTACCTCCGCAACGACAAGGCAGGCATCGAGAAGGACGTCCAGCGCGCCTACGACCTCTTCCCCATCCTCGGGGAACGCCGGAAGCAGGCCGCGGGCACCCTCTCGGGCGGGGAGCAGCAGATGCTCGCCATGGGACGCGCCATGATGTCCCAGCCCAAGCTGCTCATGCTCGACGAGCCCTCCATGGGCCTCTCCCCGATCATGATGCAGAAGATCATGGAGACCATCGTCGAGCTCAAGGCGTCGGGCACCACGATCCTGCTCGTCGAGCAGAACGCCCAGGCGGCCCTGTCCCTCGCGGACCAGGGCCACGTCATGGAGGTCGGCAAGATCGTCCTTTCCGGCGCGGGCTCGGACCTGCTCCACGACGAGTCGGTCCGCAAGGCCTACCTCGGCGAGGACTGACACCCCTGCCGTACGCGAGAGGCCCGCACCCCGATCTTCCGGGGTGCGGGCCTCTCGTCTTCGTTACGTGTACGCGGCTACTCGGCCGACTTCTTCTTCTCCTCGGCGTCCTCGATCAGCGCCTCCGCCAGCTGCTGCATCGACATCCGGCGGTCCATCGACGTCTTCTGGATCCACCGGAACGCGGCCGGCTCGGAGAGCCCGTAATCCGTCTGCAGGATGCTCTTGGCCCGGTCCACCAGCTTCCGGGTCTCCAGCCGCTGGGACAGGTCCGCGATCTCGCTCTCCAGCGCCTTCAGCTCCGCGAACCGCGAGACAGCCATCTCGATGGCCGGCACCACGTCGCTCTTGCTGAACGGCTTCACCAGATACGCCATGGCCCCGGCGTCGCGGGCCCGCTCGACGAGGTCGCGCTGCGAGAAGGCGGTGAGCATCAGGACGGGGGCGATGGACTCCTCGGCGATCTTCTCGGCGGCGGAGATCCCGTCGAGGACCGGCATCTTCACGTCCAGGATGACCAGGTCCGGCTTGTGCTCCCGGGCCAGCTCGACGGCCTGCTGCCCGTCGCCCGCCTCACCGACGACGGAGTAACCCTCCTCCTCCAGCATCTCCTTGAGGTCGAGGCGGATGAGGGCCTCGTCCTCGGCGATGACGACGCGGGTCGTCAGCGGCGGGACGTGCGACTTGTCGTCGTCGACGGCGTCTACGGGCTGGGGCGACTCGGGGGTGGTCACGGGGCTCCTTGATATGGGGCAGATACTGCTGCCACGAGCCTACCTAGCTCCTGTAAGGTAGTGACGCGCAGGGCAGCAATGGCCCTTCCTTTCTAAGGCCCCAGTACTCCAACTGGTTAGAGAGGCCGCTCTCAAACAGCGGACAGTGTGGGTTCGAATCCCACCTGGGGCACTTTTCCTTGGATTCCAAGGCGCAAAACGATTCGGTCAACTTCACTTGATCTGAGTACGCGTGCGCCATTCCGCGCCGGACCGTCTCGCACGCGACGAAACTCGGCAGCATGTACGACGTGGGAACCCGCGAGCGAGCTCTGGCCTTGGTCTCGCAGGGTCGCAGCCTCAATTCCGTGAGCAAGCAGACTGGCATATCGCGCGCCGCTATTCGTTCGTGGCAGACGCGCCTTGAACCGCTCGATCGAGGTACGCCCTGCCCGAGGTGCTCCGAAGCGCCCACAGCGATCGAGGCTCCCGCTTCGTACGCCTACTTACTGGGGCTCTATCTGGGGGACGGCTGCATCAGCGCGACCAAGCGAGGCGTGTACTCGCTCCGCATTGCGTGCGCGGACGCTTGGCCCGGCTTGATCGACGCCTGCGCCGAAGCCCTGCAGGTCGCGCGACCGCACAACAAGGTCGGCCGGGTGGCGAGCGCGGGCTGCCAGTACGTCACTTCCTTCAGCAAGCACTGGCCCTGCCTTTTCCCTCAACACGGCCCCGGCAAGAAGCACGACCGTCGGATTGTCCTGGAACCGTGGCAACAGCAGATCGTGGACGCCCACCCCTGGGCATTCATCCGCGGCCTCATCCACTCTGACGGGTGCCGGATCATCAACTGGACCACACGCCTCGTCCGCGGCGAACGCAAGCGTTACGAGTACCCCCGGTACTTCTTCACCAACAGGTCCGACGACATCCGCAAGCTCTTCAGCGACACCCTCACCGCCGTAGGTGTCGAGTGGACCACCCTCGCTCGCGGCGACAAGCCGCTGAACATCTCCGTAGCCCGACGGGCATCCGTAGCCCTCATGGATGCGCACGTCGGGCCGAAATACTGAGCTGATCCCGAGCCGCCCTACTTCGGGCTGTCGTCCTCACCGATGTGGTGGACGCGGACCAGGTTCGTGGAGCCCGCGACGCCGGGAGGGGAGCCGGCGGTGATGACCACGACGTCGCCCTTCTTGCAGCGGCCGATGCGCAGCAGCTCCTCGTCGACCTGGGCGACCATCGCGTCCGTGGAGTCGACGTGCGGGCCGAGGAAGGTCTCGACGCCCCACGTCAGGTTGAGCTGGGCGCGGGTGGCCTCGTCGGGGGTGAAGGCGAGGAGCGGGATGGGTGAGCGGTAGCGGGAGAGGCGCTTGACCGTGTCGCCGCTCTGGGTGAAGGCGACGAGGAACTTCGCGCCGAGGAAGTCGCCCATCTCGGCGGCGGCCCTCGCGACGGCGCCGCCCTGGGTGCGGGGCTTGTTGCGCTCGGTGAGGGGCGGGAGGCCCTTGGCGAGGAGGTCTTCCTCGGCGGCCTCGACGATGCGGGACATGGTGCGGACGGTCTCGATGGGGTACTTGCCGACGCTGGTCTCGCCGGAGAGCATCACCGCGTCGGTGCCGTCGATGATGGCGTTGGCGACGTCGGAGGCCTCGGCGCGGGTGGGGCGGGAGTTGTCGATCATCGAGTCGAGCATCTGGGTGGCGACGATGACCGGTTTGGCGTTGCGCCGGGCGAGCTTGATCGCGCGCTTCTGGACGATCGGGACCTGCTCCAGGGGCATTTCGACGCCGAGGTCGCCGCGGGCGACCATGATGCCGTCGAAGGCGGCGACGATGTCGTCGATGTTGTCGACGGCCTGAGGCTTCTCGACCTTGGCGATGACGGGGAGGCGGCGGTTCTCCTCGTCCATGACGCGGTGGACGTCGTCGATGTCGCGTCCGGTGCGGACGAAGGACAGGGCGATGATGTCGGCGCCGGTGCGCAGGGCCCAGCGGAGGTCGTCGATGTCCTTTTCGGAGAGGGCGGGGACGGAGACGGCGACGCCGGGGAGGTTGAGCCCCTTGTTGTCGGAGACCATGCCGCCCTCGATGACGGTGGTGTGGACGCGGGGGCCTTCGACGCCGGTGACTTCGAGGGTGACGCGGCCGTCGTCGACGAGGATGCGTTCGCCGGTGGTGACGTCGGCGGCGAGTCCGTCGTAGGTGGTGCCGCAGATGTCGCCGGTGCCCAGTCCTTCGAGGGGTTCGACGGTGATGGTGAAGGTGTCGCCGCGTTCAAGGAGTACGGGGCCCTCGCGGAAGCGTCCGAGGCGGATCTTCGGGCCTTGAAGGTCGGCGAGGATGCCGACGTTGCGGCCGGTTTCCTCGGATGCCTTGCGGACGTGGTGGTAGCGCTCTTCGTGTTCGGCGTAGCTGCCGTGGCTGAGATTGAAGCGGGCGATGTCCATTCCCGCTTCGACCAGGGCTTTGATCTGGTCGTATGTGTCGGTTGCGGGTCCCAGGGTACAAACGATTTTCGCTCGGCGCATGGTTCGAGACTAAACCTTACCTACGGGTAGGTATTTGGCTGCGAGTGACACCTCAACAACCTTCATATGAAGGGTTGTTGACAACTGTTTAACTGTGCAGCGGGGTGCTCTGATGAGCGTTTATCCGAGGTTCGGCGGAATGAGCGTGAAGGACGCTTCGACCTGGGCGTCGACGGTCTGGCGTACGGGTTCGAGGTCGACGGGTGCGGCGTCGACAGCGGATTCCGCGGCTCCTCCGTAGGACCTGGCCTGGGCGGAGAAGCCGACGGGAGCCATGTGGGGGCCGCCGTGGACACCGGTGTCGCTGAGTTCGAGGAGGGCGCCGAGTCGGGTGTCGAGGGCTTCGGCGTACTCGCGGGCGCGCTGGAGGGCCCCTTGGACGGCCTGGCGGCGGGCGGCCGCGTGGTGGGGGGATGCGGGGCGCAGTCCCCACCAGGGGCCGTCGATGCGGGTGAGGTCGTGGTCGGCGAGGCGGGTGACGAGTTCGCCGAGGGCGGTGAAGTCGCCGAGTGTGACGGTGAGTTGGATGTTGCCGTGGTAGGCGCGGATGCGTTCGGCGCGGCCGTGGCGGGTGAGTTCGGGGTTGATGGTGAGGGTGCCGGTCTCCAGCTTCTCGATGGCGTCGCCGTAGGTCTTGATGAGGTCGAGGGTGGTGCTGTTGCGGTGGGTGAGGCCGTCGAGGGTGGTGCGGCGGTCGGTGCCCCGGGCGGTGAGGGTGACGGTGATGCGGGCGATTTCGGGGTCGACTTCGAGGTGGGCTTCGCCTCGGACGGTGACGTGGGGGGTGGTGGGGGTGCCGTAGGGGTGGTGGGGCGCGGGCGTGGGGGTGGGGGTTTCGGTCATGCGTTCACTGTGGCACGGGGGGGGGTGTGTCGTGGTGTGTGTCGCGTGGTCATCAGATCGAAACCTGCTTGGGGTGTTGTGCGTGGTGACCCCTGGGCCAGAATCTACGCGCGTTGCCCTTCTGAACGAGGAGTGAAGAGATGCCGTTGAACCGTAGGACGTTTCTGGGCCGTTCGGCTGCCGCCGGTGCGGGTGTGGCGATGGCGGGCGGTGCGGTCGTGGGCTCGGCCGGCGCCGCGGAGGCGAAGGGGCACGGTCACGGCCACGGGCGTCCGGCGAAGCGGTACTCGTTCACGGTGATGGGCACGACCGACCTGCACGGGAACGTCTTCAACTGGGACTACTTCACGGACAAGGAGTACGACGACTCCGCGCACAACGACGTCGGTCTGGCGAAGATCTCGACGCTGGTGGACCAGGTGCGCCGGGAGAAGGGCCGCCGGAACACGTTGCTGATCGACGCGGGTGACACGATCCAGGGCACGCAGTTGTCGTACTACTACGCGAAGGTCGATCCGATCACGGCGCGGCGTGGTCCGGTGCATCCGATGGCGCAGGCGATGAACGCGATCGGTTACGATGCGGCGGCGCTCGGGAACCACGAGTTCAATTACGGCATTCCGGTGCTGCGGAAATTCGAGGAGCAGTGCGACTTCCCGTTGCTCGGGGCGAATGCGCTGGATGCGAAGACGTTGCGGCCGGCGTTCGCCCCGTATGTCATCAAGCGGATGCGCACGCCGTACGGGCGTGATGTGCGGGTGGCGGTGCTGGGGCTGACGAATCCGGGTATCGCGATCTGGGACAAGGCGAACGTGGGCGGGAAGATGGTGTTCCCGGGCCTGGAGGAGCAGGCGGCGAAGTGGGTGCCGAAGCTGCGGTCCATGGGTGCGGACGTGGTGCTGGTCTCGGCGCACTCGGGTTCGTCGGGGACATCGTCGTGGGGTGATCAGTTGCCGTACGTGGAGAACGCGGCGGCGCTGGTCGCGGAGCAGGTGCCGGGGATCGACGCGATTCTGGTGGGGCACGCGCATGTGGAGATCGCCGAGCACTTCGTGACGAACAAGGAGACCGGGAAGCGGGTCGTGCTCTCGGAGCCGGCGAAGTGGGGTCAGCGGCTGACGCTGTTCGACTTCGATCTGGTGTGGGAGAAGGGCCGCTGGTCGGTGGAGAAGGCCGGTTCGCGGGTGCTGAACTCCAACACGGTGCCGGAGGACCGGAAGGTGACGTCGCTGCTGCGGTCGGAGCACCGCAAGGTGGTGGAGTACGTCAACCAGGTCATCGGTACGTCGGTGGTGGCGATGTCGACGGCGGACGCGCCGTGGAAGGACGAGCCGATCATCGACCTGATCAACCAGGTGCAGGCGGAGACGGTGAAGGCGGCGCTGGCGGGTGGGGAGTACGCGGCGTTGCCCGTGTTGTCGCAGGCTTCGTGCTTCTCGCGTACGGCGGGGATTCCGGCCGGTGAGGTGACGATCAAGGATGCGGCGGGGCTGTACCCGTTCGAGAACACGCTGGAGGCACGGCTGCTCACGGGGGCGCAGCTGAAGGAGTACCTGGAGTATTCGGCGCGGTACTTCGTCCGGACGGCTGCGGGTGGTCCGGTGGACACGGCGAAGTTGACGAATGCGGACGGGATTCCGGACTACAACTACGACGCGGTGTCGGGGGTGACGTACGACATCGACATCGCGCAGCCGGTGGGTTCGCGGATCGTCGGGTTGTCCTTCGAGGGGAAGGCGATCGATCCGGCGGCGCGGTTCGTGTTCGCGGTGAACAACTACCGGGCGAGTGGTGGGGGGAACTTCCCGCACGTGCCGGGTGCGCAGCAGTTGTGGGCGGATTCGGACGAGATCCGGAACACGATCATCGGGTGGGTGCGGGAGAAGGGGTCGGTGGACCCGGCCGTGTTCGCTTCGGTCGGGTGGCGGCTGACGCGTGACGGGGCGCCGGTGTTCCCGTAGCACTGTGTGAGGTGTGTTGTCCGTTCGGCCCGGGTCTCCTTCGGTGGGGGGCCCGGGCCGTTCGTCGTGCGGAGCTATACGGATTGGGTCAGGGGGACGAGGGCGGGTCCCTGGGCGGGGATTCTCGGGGGGTGGGGGGCGAGGCCGAAGGTGGTGAAGGCGGTGCGGTCGGGGAGGGGGTAGGGGTTGGCGCGGGTGAGGTTGTTGAGGATGGTGGCGCTGCGCCAGGCGGCGAGTCCGAGGTCGGGGGCGCCGACTCCGTGGGTGTGGCGTTCGGCGTTCTGTACGTAGACGTGTCCGGTGACGGCGGGGTCGAGGACGAGGCGGTACTGGTCGTCGATGCGGGGGCGGTGGGAGGCGTCGCGGCTGAGGTAGGGGCCGAGACTGCCGAGGACGGCGTCGAGGGGGCGTTCGCGGTAGCCGGTGGCGAGGATGACGGCGTCGGTGGTGAGGCGGGAGCGGGTGCCTTGCTGGGTGTGTTCGAGGTGGAGTTCGACGCGGGTGTTGGCGACGCGTCCGGCGGTGCGGACGTGCACGCCGGGGGTGAGGGTGGCGTCGGGCCAGCCGCCGTGGAGGGTGCGGCGGTAGAGCTCGTCGTGGATGGCGTTGATGGTGTCGGCGTCGATGCCCTTGTGGAGCTGCCACTGGCGGGGGACGAGTTCGTCGCGGGCGGATTCGGGGAGGGCGTGGAAGTAGCGGCTGTAGTCGGGGGTGAAGTGTTCGAGGCCGAGTTTGGAGTACTCCATGGGGGCGAAGGCCTGGGTGCGGGCGAGCCAGTGGATCTTCTCGGCGCCTTCGGGGCGGGCGCGCAGGAGGTCGAGGAAGATCTCGGCGCCGGACTGTCCTGATCCGATGACGGTGATGTGTTCGGCTGCGAGGAGCCGCTCGCGGTGGCGGAGGTAGTCGGCGGAGTGGAGTACGGGGACGGTCTCGGCTTCGGCGAGGGGTTTGAGGGGTTCGGGGACGAAGGGTTCGGTGCCGATGCCGAGGGCGATGTGGCGGGCGTAGGCGCGGCCGAGGGCTTCGGCTTCGCCGTCGCGGTCGAGTTGGGTGAAGTCGACCTCGAAGAGGGCGCGGTCGGTGTTCCAGCGGACGGCGTCGACCTGGTGGCCGAAGTGGAGGCCGGGGAGTTGTTCGCTGACCCAGCGGCAGTAGGCGTCGTATTCGGCTCGTTGGATGTGGAAGCGCTCGGCGAAGTAGAAGGGGAAGAGCCGGTCGCGGGTGCGGAGGTAGTTGAGGAAGCTCCAGGGGCTGGCGGGGTCGGCGAGGGTGACGAGGTCGGCGAGGAAGGGGACTTGGAGGCTGGCGCCGTCGAGGAGGAGGCCGGGGTGCCAGTGGAAGGCGGGGCGTTGTTCGTAGAAGGTCGCGGCGAGGGGGCGGGGGTCGTCGGTGCTCGCGGGGATGTTGTGGGCGAGTGCGGCGAGGGAGAGGTTGAAGGGGCCGATGCCGATGCCGACGAGGTCGTGTGGCTGGTCGGGTGCGGGGGCGGGCCGGGCGGTCATCGCGGGGTGTCGCTTTCCGTGGGGTGAGGGGTGGGGTGGGTCGCGGTGGGGTGGGTCGCGGTGGGGGTGACGGGCGGGTGGGTGAGGAGGTCGGTGGTGGTGTCGGTGATGAGGTCCAGGAGTGCTTGGAGGTCCTGGGGGGTGGTGTGGGGGTTGAGGAGGGTCGCCTTGAGCCAGAGGCGGCCTTCGGCGTGGGCGCGGCCGAGGACGGCGTGGCCGCGTTGGAGGAGGGTGCGGCGGACGGTGGCGACGGTGTGGTCGTCGGCGCCGGCGGGGCGGAGGAGGACGGTGCTGATGGTGGGGCGGTCGTAGAGGTCGAGGGCGGGGTTCTTGGTGACGAGGTCGGCGAGGTGGTGGGCGGTGGCGAGGGTGCGGTCGATGAGGTCGGCGAGTCCGGTGCGGCCGAGTGCCTGGAGGGTGACGGCGATCTTGAGGGCGTCGGGGCGGCGGGTGGTGCGGAGGGAGCGGCCGAGGAGGTCGGGGAGTCCGGCTTCGGTGTCGTCGTCGGCGTTGAGGTAGGGGGCGTGGTGGTGGAGGGGGGTGAGGTGGTGGCGTTCGGGTACGGCGAGGAGGCCGGCGGAGGCGGGCTGCCAGCCGAGTTTGTGCAGGTCGAGGGTGACGCTGTGGGCGCGGTCGAGGCCGTGGAGGAGGGTGCGGTGGGTGGGGCTGAAGAGGAGGGGCCCGCCGTAGGCGGCGTCGATGTGGAGTTCGGCGCCGTGGGCGGCGCAGAGGTCGGCGATGGCGTCGAGGGGGTCGATCTCGCCGGTGTCGGTGGTGCCGGCGGTGGCGACGACGAGGAGGGGGCGGTGGAGTTCGGTGAGGGCTTCGTCGAGGGCGGCGAGGTCGAGGGTGCCGGTGGGGGCGGGGACGGCGACGGGTTCGGGGAGGCCGAGGAGCCAGGCGGCGCGGGCGACGCTGTGGTGGGCGTTGGCGCCGCAGATGGTCTGTACGGGGCCGTGGCGTTCGCGGGCGAGGAGGAGGGCGAGTTGGTTGGCCTCGGTGCCGCCGGTGGTGATGACGGCGTCGGGTGAGGGGGTGTGGGGGTAGATCTCGGCGGCGAGTGCGGTGGTGAGGTCGGCTTCGAGGGCGGAGGCGGCGGGGGCCTGGTCCCAGGAGTCCATGGAGGGGTTGAGGGCGCTGGCGGCGAGGTCGGCGGCGGCGGCCAGGGCGAGGGGCGGGGTGTGGAGGTGGGCTGCGCAGTGGGGGTGGGCGGGGTCCGCGGCGCCTGCGGCGAGGGCGGTGACGAGGTTGCGCAGGGCGTGGTGGGGGCCGGTGCCGTGGTCGGGGATGAGGGGGTGGGTGGCGGTGCGGGTGCGGGGGGTGACGGTGTCGGGTCCGCCGGCGGGGAGGGGGCCGCCGCGGAGGGTCGCGCCGTCGTGGAGTGCGGTGAGGACGGTGTCGATGAGGGGGCGCAGTGCGGCGGGGCCTGCGAGGCCTCCGGCGAGGGGCGGGGTGGGCATGGGTGGGGTGGTCCTTCGGGTGCGCGGGGGTGGGCGTGCCAGCTTGTCCCGGGTTTCGGGTGGCGCGGCCGAAGAGCCCAACGATCTGAACTCGAAAGGGGTACTGCTGGTCCGTGTGGCCCGGTCGGGGAGGGGCGGGGTGGTAGAGGCGTTCGGTTGTGGGATGGGTGTGCGTGTCCGCGGGGGCCGGGGCGCGCACCCGGGGCCGAGCGGACGGGGTGGCCGGGCCGGGACTGCCTGAGCAGACCCGCCTACCCTTACTCAATGAGTGAATTGCGAATTTCTGCAATTCACTACATGCTGTATGGGCCGTTCCGCAGCCGTCCGCGGGCCACGGCCCCCGCGCGGCACTCCGGCCCGCGGCGGTGACGTACCGCCGAGGAGAGGTGCCGCCGTGCCGGTCCCCCTGCCCGTCCGATGATCACGCCACCGGACACGTTGCCGTACCGGCATGTACTGACGCTGCCCGCGATGGGTTCGGCCGTACGCATCGCCCGGGAGACCGCCGAACAGGTGCTGACGGAGTGGGGGGTGGGGCCGCGGGTTCCGTGCCGGGATCCGGCGCTGCTGATCCTCAGTGAGCTGGTGGCCAACAGCGTGCGGCACGCGGCGGCGCTCTCGCCCAACGTGACGGTGGCGTTCGCGGGCGGTCCCGACACGTTCGCGTTCGGCGTGCACGACCGACATCCGTACCGGCCTGCCCTGTTCGCCTCCGCCGGGACGGCTCCCGGGCGGGGTCTCGCCACCGTGATGGAGCTGACCCATGGTCTGGGCGGCAGCGCGGTGGTGCGTGGCGATGCCGACGAGGGCGGCAAGAGCATCTGGATCACGCTTCCGCTGCGGCGGAGCGGACGGTGACTCCGTGACGACGGTCAAGAGGTGAAGGTCAAGGGGCTCGCGCTGAGGAGCGGGTTCCTGAAGAAGGCCTGACCCGGCCGGTCCCCGGGTTCATCCTCGCGGCGCGAAGGCGCGAGGATGAACCCATGGAGAAGAGTTCTGGTCAGGTGTGGTGCGGCGGGTTCCCGGCGTGCGGAACGGGGCCGCGCCGGTGAGCACACCGCTGTACCGATTGAAGGCGGAGTTCTTCAAGACGCTGGGGCACCCGGTCCGGATCAGGGTGCTCGAACTGCTCAGTGAACGCGACCACGCGGTATCGGAGATGCTGAACGAGGTGGGGGTCGAGGCCGCCCATCTCTCGCAGCAGCTGGCCGTGTTGCGCCGTGCCGGTCTCGTGACGGCCCGGCGGGAGGGCTCGACCGTCCACTACACGCTGGCCGACCCGGGGGTGGCGGAGCTGCTGCGCGTGGCGCGGACGATCCTGACCGGGGTGCTGGCGGGCCAGGCGGAGCTGCTGGCCGATCTGCGGCGGCGGGCGGCTCCGGGGACGACGCCTCCGTCGAGGCTCCGGACGATGCCGCGAACGACGCCGGGGACTAGGCCGAGAACTAGGCCGCAAACGAGGCCGGGGACAAGAACGACGGCGGAAGCGGCGGCTGATCCTCCGTACCGTCCGGTGATCCCGTCACGGCCGCGGGGCGGGAAGCGGTTCCCGTCCCGCGGCCGTGCGCGTCGGGTCAGTCGGCGAGGGCGACGGCCGACCGTACGGCGAGGGCGCGGCGGAGGTCGTCGAGCTGGTCGACGAGCTTGCGGCGCAGGGCCGGGATGAGGTCCGGGTCCTCCAGGGCGCGGGTGCCGGTGCCGAGACTCACAGGGTCGACGGCGTACGCGGGGAAGGCGTAACGTCCGGCGGCCTCGGCGATGGCGGGGCCCCGGCGGGCTGCGAGCGCGATGGCGTCCGGGTAGAAGCGGGCCACGTAGGCGCCGGTCAGCTCCTCCTGTCCGGGCTGCCAGAAGCCCTGGGCGGTGGCGGTGAAGAGGTAGTTGGACAGGGTGTCGTCGGTGAACAGCGCGTCCCAGGCGGCGGCCTTGGCCTCGGCGGTGGGCAGCGCCGCTCGGCAGCGGGCGGCGCCTTCGCGGCCGGTGGCGCTCGGGTCCGCCGCCAGCGCCGTGGCGATGGCGGCCTCGTCGGTGGCGCCGAGGACGGCGAGCCGGGTGAGGATGCGCCAGCGCAGCTCCGGGTCGAGCTCGGGTCCGCCGTGGACGGTGCCTTCGTCGAGCCAGGTCCGGAGCGTGTCGGGCTGGGTGGCGGCGTCGATGAAGTGACGTACGGCGATGAGGCGCAGACCCGGCCGTGAACCGTCCTCGGTGCGGCGGATGAGGTCGCGGCAGAGGTCGGTGAGGATGGCGCGGGCGGCGGGCAGGTCCTCGGGGATGGTGTAGCGGTCGACGACCTGGCCGGCGGCGAAGGACAGGACGCCCTGGACGAGCGCGAGGTCGGTCTCGTGCGGGAGGTGCGTGCGGGCGGCCGCGAGATAGGTGGCGGGAGGGAGCTGCGCGTCGCGGACCATGTCGCGGGCGGTGTTCCAGACGACGGCCCGGGTGAGGGCGTCGGGGATGCCGGAGAGGCCGGTCAGGACGGTGTCCCAGGAGGCGGTGTCCAGCCGGACCTTGGCGTAGGTGAGGTCGCCGTCGTTGAGGACGACGAGGGCGGGGCGGCGGCCGGGGCGGATCGTGGGCGTCCCGTCGCCGGGTACGTCGAGTTCGAAGCGGTCGCGCAGGGCGAGGTGGCCGGGGCCGCCCTGGGCGCCCAGCGCGTGGTCGTAGGTGCCGACGGAGATGCGGTGGGGGCGGGAGCCGTCGCGGGTGACGGCGAGGGCCCAGGACTGCCCGTTGCCGTTGCCGTTCGGCGCGGGCTCGGCGGGCTCGGGGGCGGCGATCTCGGCGGTGAGGGTGTCGACGCCGGTGGTGCGCAGCCACTGCTCGGCCCAGGCGTGGACGTCGCGGTCGGTGGCGGAGGCCAGGTTGTCGATGAAGTCGGCGAGGGTGGCGTTGGCGAACTTGTGGCGGGCGAAGTGGGTGTTGATGCCGGCCAGGAAGTCCTTCTCGCCGAGCCAGGCGACGAGTTGGCGCAGTGCGGAGGCGCCCTTGGCATAGCTGATGCCGTCGAAGTTGAGGAGGGCGGACGCGGTGTCGGGGACGGCGTCCGGGTCCGGGGCGACGGGGTGGGTGGAGGGGCGCTGGTCGGCGTCGTAGCCCCAGCCCTTACGGGCGACGCCGAAGTCGACCCAGGTGTCGGGGAACGGGGACTCCCCCGCGGAGACGGAGTGGAGAGCTCGGGGAAGTGTGACCTCGGTGAGCGTCTGGTAGCCCATGTACTCGGCGAAGGACTCGTTGAGCCAGATGTCGTCCCACCAGGTCAGGGTGACGAGGTCGCCGAACCACATGTGGGCCATCTCGTGGGCGATGACCATGGCGCGGGTCTGCCGCTCGGTGTCGGTGACGGCGGAGCGGTAGACGAACTCGTCGCGGAAGGTGACGAGTCCGGGGTTCTCCATGGCGCCCGCGTTGAACTCGGGGACGAAGGCCTGGTCGTAGGAGTCGAACGGGTAGGGCTCGTCGAACTTCTCGTGGTAGCGGTCGTACAGGGCGCGGGTGATGTCGAGGATCTCGTCGGCGTCGGCGTCCAGGTACGGGGCGAGGGAGCGGCGGCAGTGGATGCCGAAGGGCAGTCCGGCGTGCTCGGTGGTGACCGAGTGCCAGGGTCCTGCGGCGACCGCGACGAGATAGGTGGAGACGAGGGGCGTGGCGGCGATGGTCCAGCGCCCCTCCCCCGCGTGTTCGGCGACCCCGTTGCCGAGGACGGTCCAGCCTTCGGGGGCGGTGACGTCGATGGAGAAGACGGACTTGAGGTCGGGCTGGTCGAAGGCGGCGAAGACGCGCTGGACGTCCTCCATGAACAACTGGGTGTAGACGTAGGTCTCGCCGTCGGTGGGGTCGGTGAAGCGGTGCATGCCCTCGCCGGTGCGGGAGTAGCGCATCGCGGCGTCGATGTGCAGCTCGTGGGGGCCGGCGGCGAGTGCGGTGAGGGGGTAGCGGTTGCCGTCGAGGAGGGCGGGGTCCAGGGGTTGTCCGTCGAGACTGATCGAGCGCAGGGTGGCGGGCTTGACCTCGACGAAGGTGTCTCCGGCCGCGCGGGCGGTGAACCGGATGACGGTGCGGGAGTCGAAGGTCTCCTCGCCGGTGGTGAGGTCGAGGGCGATCGTGTACCGCTCCACGTCGAGGATCTGGGCTCGGGTCTGCGCTTCGTCGCGCGTCAGTACGGACATGGCCCCATGCTGCCGTATGGGGGACGGCGGGCGCAGCGGGGTTCTCCCTGGGCGGACGGGACGGTCCGGGCGGGCGCGCGCGGGGCGGGTCTCGCAGGGCGGGCGCGCGCAGGGCGGGTCTCGCAGGGCGGGTCCCCCGTAGCGGGCGGGCCACGCGGGGCGGGTCTCGCCACGCCAAGCAGGTCCCGCCGGCCGAGCGACGCGGGCCGGCCTCGCCTGCCGTGCCGGTCTCTCCGCACGGGCGTCGCGGGCCGGGCCCCGCCGGGCGGGCTTCGCGGAAACGTGTCCCCGCGCCCGGCCGGTCAGGCTCCGGTGACGGCGCCCGCCGTGCCCCCGGTCCGGCCGGTGTCGCCGTTCCCCGCTTCGTCGGCGATGCGCTCGTGGTGGCGGATCACCTCGGCGATGATGAAGTTCAGCAGCTTCTCGGCGAACGCCGGGTCCAGGTTGGCGCTCTGCGCGAGCTGCCGGAGCCGGGCGATCTGGCGGGTCTCGCGGGCGGGGTCGGCGGGCGGCAGCCTGTGGTCCGCCTTGAGGCGGCCGACCTGCTGGGTGGCCTTGAAGCGCTCGGCCAGCATGTGGACGACGGCGGCGTCGATGTTGTCGATGCTCTCGCGCAGCCGGTTCAGCTCGGCCTGGACGGACGCGTCGATCTCGCTCGTACTCATGGTCAGCGAGCTTAGACCCACCGGCGACGCCGCCCCCCCGGCGCCGGTGGGTCCTGGGCCGCCGCGCTCAGGTGGTGATCGTGGGCGGGTCGTCGGGGTCGGGTACCCGGTCGCTCCAGCCGCCGGGCACGCTGCGGCCCTGCTGTTCGCGGAAGCGGACGGGGGCGGTGCCGACGCGGCGGGCGAAGAGCCGGGAGAAGTAGGCGGGGTCGTCGTAGCCGACGCGGCGGGCCACGGCGGCGACCGGGAGGTCGGTGGCGGCGAGGAGTTCCTTGGCCCGGCCCAGGCGGATGCCCAGCAGATAGTCCTTGGGGCTGCAGCCGGCGCCGCGTCGTACGGCGGTGCGCAGTTCGGCGGGGGTCATGCCGTGCCGGGCGGCGTGCTCGGCGACGGTGAGCGGCTGGTACGCGTCGCGGGCCAGCGCCTGGAGCACCGGGTCGCCGTCGGGGCCGATGTCGGCGCGGGCGCGGCGCAGGGTGACCAGGAGTTCATGGACGGCGGCCCCGGTCTCCACCTCCAGAAGGGGGTTGCCGCGCCGGGCGGCCCGCACGATGCGTCCGACGGCCGCGCGGGGGGCGGCGGTGTCGGAGAGGGGGACGAGGGGGCGGTCGGGCTCGATGTAGCCGAGTTCGGTGTACGTGGTGGTGGCGGGGCCGGTGAAGTCGACGAAGCTCTCGTCCCAGCCGGTGCCGGGGTCGGCGCCGTAGTGGTGCGGGGTGCCGGGGGTCAGCCAGATGAGGCTGGGGCCGGTGACGGGGGTGCGGCGGCCGTCGGGGCCCTTGAACCAGCCGGTGCCGGAGTTGACGATCACCGCGACGTGGTGGTCGAGGGTGCGGGGTCCGACGGTGGGCAGCGCCCCGTGCTGGAGGCCGACGCCGAGGCAGACGAGGCCCAGGCGGTGGTGGAGCGGGCTCGGGGTGAAGAAGCGCATCCAGGTGTGATACATCGCGGTCCTTCCTCTCCCTGCTGGTCCGTTGCGTCCGGTCAACAGCTGTGTCCAATCAACAGCGATCTTTGTCCATGGACCGGGTGCGACGCCAGAGGTGAAGGTGGTCGGACCAATCGACCCGGGGGCCGCCGGGTGCGGCCGAGTACAGGAGCGTACGAGCACCATGACCGACTTCACCGTGGGGGACGACTGCTTCCGGCTCGACGGGAAGCCCGTACGCCTGCTGTCGGGCGCCCTGCACTACTTCCGGGTGCACGAGGCGCAGTGGGAGCACCGGCTGGCGATGCTCGCCGCGATGGGGCTGAACTGCGTCGAGACGTACGTGCCGTGGAATCTGCACGAGCCCCGGGAGGGCGAGGTCCGGGATGTGGGGGCGCTCGGCCGGTTCCTGGACGCGGCGGGGCGGGCGGGGCTGTGGGCGATCGTGCGGCCGGGTCCGTACATCTGCGCAGAGTGGGAGAACGGCGGTCTTCCGGTGTGGGTGACGGGCCGGTTCGGGCGGCGGGTGCGTACCCGGGACGCGGAGTACCGGGCGGTGGTGGAGCGGTGGTTCCGGGAGCTGCTGCCGCAGGTGGTGCAGCGGCAGGTGTCCCGGGGCGGTCCGGTGATCCTCGTGCAGGCGGAGAACGAGTACGGGAGTTACGGCAGCGACGCGGTGTATCTGGAGTGGCTGGCGGGGCTGCTGCGGCAGTGCGGGGTGACGGTTCCCCTGTTCACGTCGGACGGCCCGGAGGACCACATGCTGACCGGTGGTTCGGTGCCGGGGCTTCTCGCGACGGCGAACTTCGGTTCGGGGGCGCGGGAGGGGTTCGAGGTGCTGCGCCGGCATCAGCCGAGGGGCCCGCTGATGTGCATGGAGTTCTGGTGCGGCTGGTTCGACCACTGGGGGGCCGCACCGGTGCTGCGGGATCCGGAGCAGGCGGCCGGGGCGCTGCGGGAGATCCTGGAGTGCGGGGCGTCGGTGAACATCTACATGGCGCACGGGGGGACGAACTTCGGGGGCTGGGCGGGGGCGAACCGGTCCGGCCCGCATCAGGACGAGTCGTTCCAGCCGACGGTGACGTCGTACGACTACGACGCGCCGGTGGACGAGTACGGGCGGGCCACGGAGAAGTTCCGGCTGTTCCGGGAGGTCCTGGAGGCTTACGCCGAGGGGCCGTTGCCCGCGCTGCCGCCGGAGCCGGTCGGGCTGGCCGGGCCGGTGCGGGTGGAGCTGGCGGAGTGGGCCGGGCTCGGGGATGTCCTGGAGGCGCTGGGCGATCCGGAGACGGAGTCGGGGGTGCCGCCGACGTTCGAGGAGCTGGGTGTGGACCGGGGGCTCGTGCGCTACCGGGTGGCGGTGCCGGGGCCGCGCCAGGCGTATCCGCTGGGGGCCTCGGGGCTGCGGGACCGGGCGGTGGTGTCCGTGGACGGGGTCCGGGCCGGGGTGCTGACCGAGGAGTCCGGGACGCTGCCGGAGCCGGTGGCGGGTCCGGCGGAGGTCGAGCTGTGGGTGGAGTCGCTGGGCCGGGTCAACTACGGGCCGCGCCTCGGCGAGCCGAAGGGCGTCACGGGCGGGGTGCTGCACGAGCGGCAGTATCTGCACGGGGTACGGGCCCGGGGGCTGCGGCTGGGGGCGTTCGACGCGGCGGGCGCGGTGGCCGCCGTCCCGTTCGGGCCGGTGGAGGCCGCCGCCGGGGCGGGTGACGCGGGGCGGACGGGCCTGTTCCGGGGGACGTTCACCATCGAGGGCATCGAGGGGACCACGGGCGCTTCAGCCGCATCCAGCGCTTCCGGTGCTTCCGGTGCTCCCGGCGTTCCCGGCGTCGATCACGCCGGGCTCGAACTGCCGGGCTGGACCCGCGGGTTCGTCTGGGTGAACGGCTTCTGCCTGGGCCGGTACTGGTCGGTGGGCCCGCAGCGGACCCTGTACGTACCGGGTCCGGTGCTCCGCGAGGGCGTCAACGAGGTGTGGGTGCTGGAGCTGGAGGACGCGGGCGAGCCGCAGGTGGAGCTGGGTCCGGGGGCGCCCGTCGAAACGGACGCCCCCGGGGTGGTTCAGCCGTGATCACCGGCCGGACGTGCGGTGATCCGGTGGCCCGCCCGGACCGGGGTCCGGGCGGGGGCCGGGATCAGAGCGAGTCGGCCGCGGAGGCGATGTCGCCCGCGAAGTGCGAGACCTCGGTGTAGACGCCCGGGTAGTTCGGGCGGGCACAGCCCTGGCCCCAGCTGACGATGCCGACCTGGACCCACTCGTCGGCGTCGTCCTTGCGGAACATCGGGCCGCCGGAGTCGCCCTGGCAGCTGTCGACGCCGCCGGTGTCGAGGAGGCCGGCGCACAGCTCCTCACCGGGGACGAGCTCGCTGTAGGCGCTCTGGCAGTCGGCGTCGGAGACGAACGGGACGTCGGCCTTGAGCAGGTGGCGCTGCTGGCTGCCGCCCTCACGGTCGGCGCCCCAGCCCGCGACGGTGAAGGTGCCCTCGTCGTAGGTGCTGTCGGTGGCGATCTTCAGGGTGGGCTGGTCGATCGGCTGGGCGAGCTTGATCAGCGCCCAGTCCTTGCCGGTGCCGTTGTAGCCGGGGGCCTGGAGGACCTTGGTGGACTGGACCTCGACGGCGTCGGGCGACTGCAGGTCGGCGACGCCGCCGGTGACGGTGATCGAGGTGTCGTTGCCCGAACCGTCCACGCAGTGGGCGGCGGTGAGGACGATGTCCTGGGCGTAGAGCGCACCGCCGCAGCCCATGGAGAGCCGGACCATGAAGGGGAACTCGCCCTGTTCGGCGCGTTCGCCGCCGACGATCGGCTGGGGGGCCGCGGAGGCGGGCTGGAGGCTGACGGTCGCGAGGGCGACGGCGGCTATGGCGACGGAACACCTTTTCAGCGCGCTCAGAAGCTTCACGGAGGCCTACTTTCGTGGGGGGATTTCGTGTGGGGGGTTGCTGTGGGAGGTTGCCGTGCTGCGTTGCGGTGCAGGAGTCCCGGTACGAAGCGCTGGGCGGTGGTTCCCGCACAGCGGCGCCGCGTGGGGTTCTGCGGAAGTGCGGGCGTACGGAAGTACGGAAGTGCTGTGGGTCGCGCGGTCCGGCACGCGTGTCCCGGCCGGGTGACGACCGCCGGCACCGAAGCCGAATTAGTCATGTACCCGACAAGAACGATCCGATTATCGGTGCCGAGTGACCGCTGCCACAAGGTGCACTTTTCAGCCAAGATCATCAAGCCGCTTCCGGGACCCCCTCCCCGGCCCGGCATACAGTGGAGGTCCGTCGACCGTCACGGAGGGGGGTTCCGACGTGGCGAACGGCCCCCCGGGCGCACCCGTCGTCCACGGCTTTCCGCATCTGGACACGGTCCGCTCCGCCATCACCGCGCTCTACCGGCGGCTCTCCGCGGACGGCGTCCACGCCTATGCCACCAGCCTCCCGCCCGCCGACGCCGCGTTCGCGGACCAGGACGATCTGCACCTGGGAGCCCAGCGGGTGGCGCGCTCCCTGGTCCAGCACCTCCATCTGCCCGAGGCCCGCATGATCGTCGGCTTCCGGGCGATGGAGCACGCGGCGAGCGTGGAACTGACCGCCGGCCCCGAGTACTTCATCGAGCTCAACGACCGCTTCCGCACCCACCGCAGGGACATCGGGGCGGCGCTCGCGCACGAGGTCACCCATGTGCTGCTGCACCGGCTCGGCCTGGAGTTCCCCGGCACCCGCGCCAACGAGATCCTGACCGACACGACGACGGCCTACCTCGGCGCGGGCTGGCTGCTGCTGGACGCGTTCCGGGAGGACGCCACGTCCCGTCAGAAGCTCGGCTACCTCACCCCGGAGGAGTTCGGATACGTCCTGGCCAAGCGGGCGTTCGCCTTCGGCGAGGACCCCTCCCCGTGGTTCACCAGCCCCCAGGCGTACACCGCGTACACCAAGGGGCGGGAGCGGGCGCTGCACGATCTGCGCAGACCCCCGCTGACCGCAGCGGGCTGGGCGGGCCGCCGCCGCTACGCCAAGGACCGGCGGTACGCCCAGGACCACCCCGGCACGAGCCCGGACCCCAACGTCCCGTACGCCTTCGAGACCGGCGATCGGGGACTGCGCGTCTCCTTCCCCTGCCCCACCTGCCACCAGCGCATCCGGGTCCCCGTACGGGGCCGGTTCACCGCGCGCTGCGGGCTGTGCCGGACCGCCCTGGAATGCGACACCTGAGCACCGTTTCGGCCACCGTAGGATCGAAGCATGACGAACGAGCCGATCAGGGATGAACTACGCCTGTTCGACGCGCTGTACGAGGACGAGAACGCGGTCGTGCGGGCGCTGCGCTCGGGCGCCCTGGCCGAGTCGAGCGACGAGGAGGGCACGACGGCGCTCTATCTGGCGTCGGTGCAGGACCGGCTGGAGGCGGTGCGCCTGCTGCTCGTCGCCGGGGCCGACCCGAACCGGGCGAGCGGCCCGGGGGCGAGCGATCTGCCGCTGTGCGGGGCGGCGTGCGGCGGGCACACCGAGGTGGTGGAGGCGCTGCTGTCCGCCGGGGCCCGGCCGGATCTGCGCGAGGAGTTCGGTTTCACCGCGCTGCGGTGGGCGGTCGGCCTGGGGCAGGCCCCGACGGTGGAAGCGCTCCTCGCCCATGGCGCGGACCCGCTGCTGCCGGGTCCCCAGGGCGAGGCGATGCTGGTACTGGCGGCGCAGCGCGGATCCCTGCGGACGGTACGGGCGCTGCTCGCGCACGGCGCGGGGGCGGCGGGGCAGGAGCCCGTGGTCGCCCTCGCGCTGGCCGAGGCGCGGCGCATCGCCGCCCTCGATCCGGAACGGGAGTTGCGGCGGCGGCTGGAGGAGTCGTACGGCTCCGGCATCGAGACGGTGACGCTCCACGACCGCAGGGACGGCGAGGAGACGATGGCCGTGGAGCTGCTCCGGGACGGGGTGCCGTCGGCGGGCACGGACCAGCACACGGGGCACGGGGAGATCGCGGTCCTGCTGGGTGGGCCGTCGTAGTCGCTACCGGGCTCCTCGCCGGTCGCGCTCCCAGGCCTCACGGGTGAGTACGTACTCGACCTCGCCGTGCTCGGAGCCCTCGATGGCCTCCGGCCAGTCCTCGGTGTAGGCCCGCAGGAAGGTCAGCCCCGTCTTCTCCATCACGCGCCGGGATCCCGTGTTGACCGCCATGGTGTTGGCGGTGACCCGCTGGGTACCGAGGTCGGTGAACCCCTTGTCGACCAGGGCCCGCGCGCCCTCGGTGGCGTAACCGCGGCCCCAGGCGGCCCGGTTCAGCCGGTAGCCGAGCTCGGCGACGGCGGGATCGTGGTCGTCCAGCGGCCGGAGCTCGAACCAGCCCAGAAAGGCCCCGGTGTCCTTCTCCCGCGCGGCCCAGAAGCCGCGGGTTCCGGTGCACGGATGGTCGTGGAGGAGCCTCGGCAGGGTCCGGTCCCGGATGTCCTCGGGGCTCGTCGGCCGGCCGCCGTTGATGTACCGCATGACGGCGGGGTCGTTGTCGAGCGCGAGCAGGTCGGGGGCGTCGGCGTCCGTGACCGGGCGCAGGACGAGCCGGTCGGTCTCCAGGAAGGTGCGCATACGGTGATCCTCACGGTCGGCGGCCGGGTCGCGCCACCCGATTCGGGCGGGCGTCAGCGGTCCGCACCCGAGCCCTGGTCCCGGGCCTGGATCAGGAACGTCAGCCCTTCCGGGCTGCGCAGCCGCACGACGCGGCGACGGCCCTCCCCGGCGAGGGTGACGAGATCCGGACCGTGGGCGCGGGCCCGGCGGATCACGGCGTCCGGATCGTCCACGGCGAGGGCCAGTTCCCACTGCGGTGCGGAGCCGGCGGCGGGGCCCGCACCTGTGCCGCCCGGAGCGGGGCCGGCTTCCCGGAAGGCGGCCCGGCCGAGGGGCGTCCCCGTCGTCCTGGCATAGAACTCCCGGGCCCGCTCGGGGTCTTCGCAGGCCAGAACCGCGTGGTGGGGCGTGCCCTCCGCGGTGGCCGACACCGGCCACCCGGCGAATCCCCGCGGCCGCCAGAGGGAGAGGACGGCGCCCACCGGGTCGATCAGCGTGGCGATCCGGCCCTGGTCCCCCGCGTCGAACGGCGCGACGACGACCCGCGCCCCGTTCGCCACCGCCAGATCCGTACGGTGGTCCACGTCGTCGACCGCGAGGTAGTAGGCGATGTGGGGCGGCGTACCGGGCGGGTAGACCGGCTGGGCCAGGTCGCTCACCCCGCCGATCCGGTCGGCCCCGGCGGAGATCTTGACGGCCCGCCGCCAGTCCTCCTCGTCCACGGCGAAGTCCCAGCCCAGCACCGAGGAGAAGAAGGCGGCGGTGCCGGACGGGTCGCGGGTCTTGAGGTCCATCCAGCAGAACTCGTTCATCGGGCCGTGCCTCGTCATCGTGCGCTCCTCAGGTGTCCTCCGCTGGATACCGGGCGCCCGCACGGGTGCGCAAGCGGGTTTCCCGCGCCGTACGGGATGGGCGGGGCGCGGTGCCGGGGCACGGGGCCAGGGCACGAGGCACGGGCCACGCGGCACGCGGCACGCGGCACGGGGCACGGGGCACGCGGCACGCGGCACGCGGCACGCGGCACGGGGCACGGGGCACGCGGCACGCGGCACGGGAGACCGGCAGGATCGGCCAGACCTCCCCCGAGGCCAGGCCTCGCCCGGCAGGCGGCGGTTCGACGGCAGTCCTAGGGCGCCCCGTAGACCCGCCCCGGCTCCTCCGCGTCCGCCAGCAGCCGGCGCACCGTTTCGCCCGCCTCGGCCGGGGACCTGCGCGCGCCCCGGTCGTCGGTGGGGCCGGGGCGCCAGCCCTCCATGACGGTGATGCGGCCCGCCTCGGCCTCGAAGACGCGGCCCGTCACCCCGTCGCTCGCGGCGGAGCCGAGCCAGACGACGAGGGGCGAGACGTTCGCGGGGGCCATGGCGTCGAACTCCCCCTCCCCCGGGGCCGCCATCGTCTCGGCGAAGGTCAGCTCGGTCATCCGGGTCCGGGCTGCCGGGGCGAGGGCGTTGACGTGGACCCCGTACCGGCCCAGCTCGGCGGCCGCGACCAGGGTCAGGGCGACGATTCCGGCCTTGGCCGCCGCGTAGTTGCCCTGGCCGACGCTGCCGAGGAGTCCCGCGCCGGAGCTGGTGTTGATCACCCGGGCGGCCGGCGGGCGGCCCGCCTTCGCCTCGGCCCGCCAGTGGGCGGCGGCGTGCTTCAGGGGCAGGAAATGGCCTCTGAGGTGGACCCGCATCACCGCGTCCCAGTCGTCCTCGTCCAGGTTGACGAGCATCCGGTCGCGCAGGAAGCCCGCGTTGTTGACCAGGGTGTCGAGGCGGCCGAAGGCCTCCACGGCGGTGGCGACCAGGGAGGCCGCGCCTCCGGCCGTGGCGATGTCGCCGCCGTGGACGACGGCTTCGCCGCCCGCCGCCACGATCTCGTCGACGACCTCCCGGGCCGGGCCGGCGGAACCCCCGTCCCCGTCGGGCCCGACGCCGAGGTCGTTGACGACGACCCGCGCCCCTTCGGCGGCGAAGGCCAGGGCGTGGGCCCGGCCGAGTCCCCGTCCGGCGCCCGTGACGGCGACGACCCGGTCCGCGCAGAGTCCGGCGCGGCGTGCGGTGGGTGCGGTCATCTCATCTCCCCATGATCGACGGCTTGTTGACGGCCGGCTGACGGCTGACGGCCGGTTGGCGGCCGGGGGCGCTACTGCTACCGTCCACCTAACAAATGTTTGGTGGAAAGGTAGCTGATCCTCCGATGACTGTCTCCACCGCCCGCCCCTCGGACGGCGTCCGCGTCGTCACCGTGGACCGTCCCCCCGTCAACGCGCTTCCCGTACAGGGCTGGTACGACCTGGCGGACGCCGTCCGGACGGCGGGCCGCGATCCCGAGGTCCGCTGCGTCGTCCTGGCCGCCGCCGGGCGCGGCTTCAACGCGGGCGTCGACATCAAGGAGTTGCAGCGCGATACGGGGCACGAGGCCCTGATCGGCGCCAACCGGGGCTGCGCCGAGGCGTTCGCCGCGGTGTACACGTGCGAGGTCCCGGTCGTCGCGGCGGTGCAGGGCTTCTGCCTGGGCGGCGGGGTCGGACTCGTCGGGAACGCCGACGCGATCGTCGCGAGCGAGGACGCGGTCTTCGGCCTGCCGGAGCTGGACCGGGGCGCGCTCGGCGCCGCGACCCACCTGGCCCGGCTGGTCCCGCAGCACCTGATGCGCACGCTGTACTACACCTCCCGCACGGTCACCGCGGCGGAACTGCTCGCCCACGGATCGGTCTGGCGAGTGGTCCCGCACCCCGAACTGATGCACACCGCGCTGGAGTTGGCGGAGGAGATCGCCGCCAAGGACGGCCATCTGCTGCGGCTCGCGAAGGCCGCCCTGAACGGCATCGACCCCGTCGACGTCCGGCGCAGCTACCGCTTCGAGCAGGGGTTCACCTTCGAGGCGAACCTCGCCGGGACCGCCGACCGGGTCCGCGACACCTTCGGCAAGGAGGCCTGAACCATGAGCACTCCCCCTCACGTGCGCGACAAGACGATGACGCCCGAGGAGGTCGTCGACCGGCTGAGCAGCGGCATGACGATCGGCATCGGCGGCTGGGGGTCGCGCCGCAAGCCGATGGCCCTGGTCAGGGCCGTGCTCAGGTCGCCCGTCACCGATCTCACGGTGATCTCCTACGGCGGCCCGGACGTGGGGCTGCTGGCCGCGGCGGGCCGGATCCGCCGCCTGGTCACCGCGTTCGTGACGCTCGACTCCATCCCGCTGGAGCCGCACTACCGAGCGGCCCGGCAGCGCGGGGCGTTCGCACTGACGGAGATCGACGAGGCGATGTTCATGTGGGGGCTGCACGCGGCGGCGAACCGGCTGCCGTTCCTGCCGGTTCGCGCGGGCATCGGATCGGACGTGATGCGGGTCAACCCCGAGCTGCGCACGGTGACGTCACCGTACGAGGACGGCGAGGAGTTCGTCGCGATGCCGGCCCTGCGGATGGACGCGGCGCTGGTCCACCTCAACCGGGCGGACCGGCTCGGCAACGGCCAGTACCTGGGCCCCGACCCGTACTTCGACGACCTGTTCTGCGAGGCGGCCGACGCGGCCTACGTCTCCTGCGAACGCATCGTGGAGACCCGGGAACTGACCGGGAACTCCGCCGCCCCGCAGACCCTCCTCGTGCAGCGGCACTCCGTCACCGGTGTCGTGGAGACGCCGGGCGGGGCGCACTTCACCTCCTGCGTACCCGACCACCCGCGCGACGAGCCGTTCCAGAAGGCGTACGCGGCCGCGGCGGCGGACCCGGCCGCCTGGGCGGAGTTCGCGGCCCGATTCCTGCCGCCGGACGGCGACGAGAAGGGCTACCAGCAGGCCGTCCGCACCTGGCACGAGGAGCAGAAATGAACGCGTCGGCGACCGGAGGCATCACCCGTGCCGAGTACTGCGTGATCGCGTGCGCGGAGGCGTGGCGGGGCGACGGCGAGATCCTGGCCAGCCCGATGGGCGCGGTGCCGTCGGCCGGTGCACGGCTGGCCCGGCTGACCTTCGCCCCCGACCTGCTGCTCACGGACGGGGAGGCGACGCTCGTCGGCCCGGACGGCGAGGCGGAGGGCTGGCTCCCCTACCGCAGGCATCTGGCCCTGGTGACCGGCGGGCGGCGGCACGTGATGATGGGCGCGAGCCAGATCGACCGCTTCGGCAACCAGAACATCTCCTGCATCGGCGACTGGGAGCAGCCCTCGCGGCAACTGCTGGGCGTACGCGGAGCGCCGGTCAACACTCTGAACAATCCGGTGAGTTACTGGATCCCCCGGCACTCCCCCCGGGTCTTCGTCAGCCGCGTCGACATGATCTGCGGGGTCGGCCACGACAGCGCGCGGGCGGCGGGCCCGTCGGCCACCCGCTTCCACCGCATCCCGCGGGTCGTCAGCGATCTCGGGGTCTTCGACTTCGCGACGCCCGACCGTTCGATGCGCCTGGCCTCGGTCCACCCCGGCGTCACGGTGGACCAGGTCCGCGAGGCGACGGGCTTCGCGCTCACGGTCCCCGCCGACGTCCCGTACACCCGCGACCCCTCCCCCGCCGAACTCGCGCTGATCCGCGAGGTCGTCGACCCGGCCCGCGCCCGGGACCGGGAGGTCCGGTCCTGATGCGCACCGCTCTGACCGACCTCGTCGGCGTCCGGCACCCGATCGTGCAGACCGGGATGGGCTGGGTGGCGGGCCCCCGCCTGGTCACCGCGACTGCGCGGGCCGGGGCGCTCGGCATCCTGGCCTCGGCGACCATGACGCCGGATCAACTGCGGTCCGCCGTACGGGAGGTGAAGTCCCGGACGGACGCGCCGTTCGGGGTGAATCTGCGGGCGGATGCGGGAGACGCCCCGGAGCGGGTCCGGATCATCGTCGAGGAGGGCGTGCGGGTGGCGTCGTTCGCGCTCGCCCCGTCGAAGGAGCTGATCGCGGAGCTGAAGGACGCGGGCGTCGTCGTCGTCCCGTCGGTGGGGGCCCGACGGCACGCGGAGAAGGTCGCGGCGTGGGGCGCGGACGCGGTGATCGTGCAGGGCGGCGAGGGCGGCGGCCACACCGGCGAGGTCGCCACCACGGTGCTGCTGCCGCAGGTCGTGGACGCGGTGGACATCCCGGTGGTCGCGGCGGGCGGCTTCCACGACGGCCGGGGCCTGGTGGCGGCGCTGGCGTACGGGGCGGCGGGCGTCGCCATGGGAACCCGGTTCCTGCTGACCTCGGACTCGACGGTCCCGGACGCGGTGAAGGCCCGCTATCTGGCGGCGACCGCCAAGGACATCATCCTGACGAGGGCGGTGGACGGACTCCCGCACCGGATGCTCCGTACGGAGATGGTGGCGGAACTGGAGGGTGCGGGCCGGCTGCGCTCCCTGTACCGGGCGCTGCGCCGGGCGTCCGGCTTCCGCCGGATCTCCGGCCTGAGCTGGCCGGCCATGGTCCGCGACGGCCTGGCGATGCGGCACGGCAAGGACCTGAGCTGGAGCCAGGTGCTGCTGGCGGCGAACACCCCGATGCTGCTGAGGGCGTCCATGGTCGACGGCCGCACGGACCTCGGCATCATGGCCTCGGGCCAGGTGGCGGCCCTGATCGAGGATCTGCCGAGCGTGGCGGAGCTGGTGGCCCGGATCCTGTCCGAGGCGGAGACGACGCTCACGACCCTGGCCGCCGAATCCGGCCCACCCGGCAGGTGAAAACCGCCCCGAGCCCACATCGGCCCGGGCCGGACGACCGGGCGGCCACACCCAGCCCGTCCGGCGCTTGAGGACAAGACCCCGGCCGACGTCGGCCCGAGGCCGGGCGTTGGGCCGATGCCAACAGCCGGGCAGCCCAATCCAGCCCGTCCGGCGCTTGAGGACAAGACCCCGGCCGACGTCGGCCCGAGGCTGGACGACCGGACCGCCACACCCAGCCCGTCCGGCGCTTGAGGACAAAGCCCCGGCCCGGGGCTTTCGGGGCTCTGCCCCGGGCCCCGGTCCTCAATCGCCGGACGGCTTGAGGTGGCCCGGTCCTCAAACGCCGGAACGGCTAGAGGTGGCCCGGTCCTCAAACGCCGGAACGGCTAGAGGTGGCCCGGTCCTCAAACGCCGGAACGGCTAGAGGTGGCCCGGTCCTCAAACGCCGGAACGGCTAGAGGTAGGCCGGTCCTCGCCGCCGAACGGCTAGAGGTGGCCCGGCCCTCCGCCGCCGAGCCGGCCAGGGGTGGGCCCTACGCGGCGCTACGCGGCCCGGCGCCCCCGCGCAGGCGCGCCGGAGCGCCCCGTGCCACGGGACTCGCCGCCCGATCGCGCCCCGCCACCGGAGCGCGCGGCCCCGCCGGAGCGTCCCGCGCCGCCACCGGCACCGGCGGCACCGGCACCCGTGCCGGCCCCGCGCCGTCCACGTCCCCGGCTGCCGGACCGCACCGTGCCCCCGCCGGAGCCGGAGCCCGCCGAACCGCCCGACCGGGTCCGCTGCTTCGGCGGCGTCGGCTGCGGCACCTCGATCACGATCGCGACGCCCGAGGGCTCGCGGGCTCCGGTGATCCGGCCCAGTTCCGCGTCGCTGGAGGTGACCCGCGTGGTGCGCGGCGCGATGCCGGCGTCCTGCATCAGCCGGGTCATCTCGCGCTTCTCCTCGGGCAGCACCAGCGTGACGACGCTGCCGGACTCCCCGGCGCGCGCCGTGCGCCCGCCGCGGTGGAGGTAGTCCTTGTGGTCGGTCGGCGGGTCCACGTTGACGACCAGATCGAGGTCGTCGACGTGGATGCCTCGGGCCGCGACGTTCGTCGCGACGAGCGCGGTGACCTGACCGTTCTTGAACTGGTCGAGCGTCCGGTTGCGCTGCGGCTGCGAGCGCCCGCCGTGCAGGGCGGCAGCCCGTACACCGCTGGCGAGCAGCCGCTTGGCGAATCGGTCGGCGGCGCGCTTGGTGTCGACGAACATGATCACCCGGCCCTCGCGGGCGGCGATCTTCGTGGCGACGGCCTTCTTGTCGGTCTCGTCCAGGACGTGGAGCACGTGGTGCTCCATCGTGGTGACCGCACCGGCGGACGGGTCGACGGAGTGCACGACCGGGTCGGTGAGGAACATCTTCACGAGCCGGTCGATGTTCTTGTCGAGGGTCGCGGAGAACAGCATCCGCTGACCGTCCGCCTCGACCTGCTTGAGCAGGGCGACGACCTGCGGCATGAAGCCCATGTCGGCCATCTGGTCGGCCTCGTCGAGGACGGTGATGGAGACCTCGTCCAGGCGGCAGTCGCCGCGCTCGATGAGGTCCTTGAGCCGGCCGGGGGTGGCGACGAGCACTTCGGCGCCGCGCCGCAGGGTGGCGGACTGCTTGGTGATCGACATGCCGCCGACGACGGTGGCCATCCGCAGGTTCACGGCGGTCGCGTACGGGGTCAGCGCGTCGGTGACCTGCTGGGCCAGCTCGCGGGTGGGCACGAGGACCATGGCGAGCGGGGCGCGCGGCTCGCTGCGGCGTCCGGCGGTGCGGGCCAGCAGCGCCAGGCCGAAGGCGAGCGTCTTGCCGGAGCCGGTGCGTCCTCGGCCGAGGATGTCGCGGCCGGCCAGCGAGTTCGGCAGGGTCGCGCCCTGGATCGGGAACGGCTCGGTGACGCCCTGCGCGGTGAGGGTCTTCAGCAGCCCGGCGGGCATGTCCAGGTCGGCGAAGGCGTCGACGGCGGGCAGCGCGGGGGTCACGGTCTCCGGCAGGGCGAACTCGCCCTGCGGCGGGGTGGCGCGACGACGGGCCGGGGGCTTGGAGCCGCCCTGGGCCCTGGAGCGGGGTGCGCCGCCCCGGCCGTTCGCGGGAGCCTGGGTGCCGGCGCCCTGGCCGCGGCCTCGGCCACGGGCCGGTCGCGAGCGGGGGGTGCGGTCCTGGCGTTCGGAGCTGGTCATACGGAATTGCCCTCCTGGGGGATTCCTGGGCAACTGCCGAGTGGGTTTACTGCGATGTGCCGGCCCGACCGTCTGTGATGCGCCCCCAGGATGTGCGCACGAAACGGGTTTTTTCTCGGACAGCACAAACCGGGGCCCGCACCTTCACGGTGCGGGCCCCGGTCAGCGAGGTACGCGTCCGGCAATTAGGCCGGGACGATGTTCTCCGCCTGCGGGCCCTTCTGGCCCTGCGTGACGTCGAAGGAGACCTTCTGGCCCTCCTGGAGCTCACGGAAGCCCGAGGTGGCGATGTTGGAGTAGTGGGCGAAGACGTCGGCGCCGCCGCCGTCCTGCTCGATGAAGCCGAAGCCCTTTTCCGAGTTGAACCACTTCACGGTTCCAGTAGCCATGTCATTCTCCTAAAAGAGGTGCAGTGCCGAGAACCCGCACTTTACGGATTCCAAGTCGCCGCATTGAGCCCCACCCGGAGAAAGCCGGAAAACAATAAAGCGCCTGAGGAAGCATTCCCGTCAGGCGCACATAAAGTTCATGGGTACCAAAACTGCAACGGGAAACACCCTAGCACGTCCTCTCCTCCGGCGGCGGATCACGCCACACCGCCGGAGGGAAAACTTGGCTGACCAGAGGGTGTACGGGCGGGGCCCGCCGGGGGCGGGGGCGGGCCGGGGCCCGGCTCTCAGAGTCGCTCGACGATGGTGACGTTGGCCTGTCCGCCGCCCTCGCACATCGTCTGGAGCCCGTAGCGGCCGCCGGTGCGTTCCAGTTCGTGCAGCAGGGTCGTCATGAGCCGGGCCCCGGTCGCGCCGAGCGGGTGGCCCAGCGCGATGGCTCCGCCGTTGACGTTGACCCGCCCGGGGTCCGCACCGGTCTCTTTCAGCCAGGCGAGGACGACCGGGGCGAACGCCTCGTTGATCTCGACGAGGTCGATGGCGTCGATGGTGAGGCCGGTCTTCTTCAGGGCGTAAGCGGTGGCCGGGATCGGGGCCGAGAGCATCCGGATCGGGTCCTCGCCCCGTACGGACAGGTGGTGGACGCGGGCCCGCGGGGTGAGCCCGTGTTCGGCGACGGCCCGCTCCGAGGCGATGAGCAGGGCGGCGGCCCCGTCGGACACCTGGGACGAGCAGGCCGCGGTGATGCTGCCGCCCTCCACGACAGGGCTCAGACCGGCCATTTTCTCCAGGGTGGTGTCGCGGCGCGGCCCCTCGTCCACGGTGACGTCCCCGTACGCGACGGTCTCGCGGGCGAAGCGGCCCTCGTCGATGGCGCGGATCGCCCGCTGGTGGGAGGTGAGGGCGAACTCCTCCATGTCCCGGCGGCCGATGTCCCACTTCTCGGCGATCAGCTGGGCGCCGTGGAACTGGTTGACGGGGGCGTCGCCGTAGCGGGCGCGCCAGCCCTCGCTGCCCGCGTACGGCCCCTGGGTGAGGCCGAGGGGTTCGGCGGCCTGCCGGGAGGCGAACGCGATCGGGATCTGGGTCATGTTCTGGGTGCCGCCCGCGACGACGAGGTCCTGGGTGCCGGAGAGGACGCCCTGGGCCGCGAAGTGGAGGGCCTGCTGGGAGGAGCCGCACTGCCGGTCGATGGTGACGCCGGGAACCTCCTCGGGGAGTCCGGCGGCCAGCCATGACGTACGGGCGATGTCGCCGGCCTGCGGTCCGACGGTGTCGAGGCAGCCGAAGACGACGTCCTCGACGGCCGCCGGGTCGACGCCGGAGCGGGCGATCAGCTCTTTCAGCACGTGCGCGCCGAGGTCGGCGGGGTGGGCGGCCCCGAGGCCGCCCCTGCGCCGCCCGACGGGGGTGCGTACCGCTTCGACGATGTAGGCCTCGGCCATGGCTGCTGCTCCTCGGTGCGCTCGGGATGGACCGTTTCCGGTTACGTACGCAGGGCGATTCCGTCGAGCACCATCGAGAGGTACTGACGGGCGATCTCTTCGGGGCTGTGGTGTCCGCCGGGCCGGTACCAGGAGGCCGCGACCCAGACGGTGTCGCGGACGAAGCGGTAGGTGAGGCGGATGTCGAGGTCGTCGCGGAAGACGCCTTCGGCGACGCCGCGTTCCAGGGTGCCGAGCCAGGCCTTCTCGAACTTCGTCTGCGAGTCGACGAGGTAGGCGAAGCGCGGCTGGGTGGCGAGGTGCTTGGACTCCTTCTGGTAGATCGCGACGGCGGGGCGGTGCCGGTCGATCTCCCGGAAGGACTCGGTGACCAGGGCCTCGATGGTCTCGCGGGGGCCGAGACCGGCTTCCAGGACCGCGTCGTAGCCCTGCCAGAGCTCGTCGAGGAAGGTGGAGAGGATCTCGTCGATCATCGATTCCTTGGAATCGAAGTGGTAGTAGAGGCTGCCCGCGAGCATCCCGGCCTCGTCCGCGATCCGGCGGACGGTGGTGGCGTTGTATCCCTGGGCGGCGAAGACCTCGGCGGCGGTGGCGAGCAGTTCTCCGCGTCGCTCCGGCGTGGGGGTCACCTGGGGCTTCTTCTTGGTAGGCACCCGGCCATTGTCCGCCCGCGGCCCGTGTGTTCACGCATGCTGGCTGCTGACGGGGACGACCTCGCCGGTCATGTACGAGGAGTAGCCGCTGGCGAGGAAGACGATCACGTTGGCGACCTCCCAGGGTTCGGCGTACCGACCGAAGGCCTCCTTCTCGGTGAGTTCGGCGAGCAGTTCGGCGGAGGTGACCTTGGCCAGGTGCGGGTGCATGGCGAGGCTGGGGGCGACGGCGTTGACGCGTACGCCGTAGTCGGCGGCCTCGACGGCGGCGCAGCGGGTGAGGGCCATGACGCCGGCCTTGGCGGCGGCGTAGTGGGCCTGGCCGCGCTGGGCGCGCCAGCCGACGACGGAGGCGTTGTTGACGAGGACTCCCCCGGTTCCGGCGGCCTTGAGGGAGCGCAGGGCGGCGCGGGTGCAGCGGAAGGTGCCGTTGAGGGTGACGTCGAGGATCCTCGTCCACTGGTCGTCGGTCATCTCGGTGAGTTCGGCGGTGCCGCCGAGGCCCGCGTTGTTGACGACGATGTCCAGGCCGCCGTGGACGCGTTCGGCGTGTGCGAAGAGGGCCCCGACCTGATCCTCGTCGGTGACGTCGCAGGTCAGGTGGGTGACGCGGTCGGGTCCGAACGCGTCGGCGAGGGCGTGTGCGCTCTCCTTCAGCCGGCGGGCGTGGGCGTCGCCGATCACGACGCGGGCGCCCTCCTCCAGGAAGCGGCGGGCGGTCGCGCCGCCGATCCCGGCTCCGGCGGCGGCGGTGACGACGGCGGTGCGGCCGGCCAGCAGTCCGTGTCCCGGCACGTACGGCGGTGTGTCCATGGCCCGGTCCCCCGGCTTCTCGACGGTCTGTGGGTCGTACGTTAACCTACCAAACACTTGTTAGGGAACGCCCTCGGCGACGGGCCGACCGGACGGAAGGCGGGCGCTTCATGGATCTGGCGCACACGGCACGGACAGAAGCCCTGCGCTCCGAGGCCCGGGGCTGGCTCCGGGAGCACGTACCGGCCCGGCCGCTGCCCTCCCTGGAGACCGAGGAGGGGTTCGCCGCGCACCGGAAGTGGGAAGCCCTGCTGCACACCGGCCGGTGGTCGGCGGTCTCCTGGCCGGAGGAGTACGGGGGCCGGGGCGCGGACCTCTTCGGCTGGCTGGCGTTCGAGGAGGAGTACTGGGCGGCGGGCGCACCGGGCCGGGTCTCGCAGAACGGGATCAGCCTCCTCGCCCCGACCCTCCTCGCCCACGGCACGGCCGAGCAGCGGGCCCGGGTGCTGCCCCCGATGGCGAGCGGCGAGGAGATCTGGGCGCAGGC
This sequence comes from Streptomyces anulatus, assembly GCF_014650675.1. Taxonomy (GTDB): domain Bacteria; phylum Actinomycetota; class Actinomycetes; order Streptomycetales; family Streptomycetaceae; genus Streptomyces; species Streptomyces anulatus. The sequence continues at coordinate 258,438 of NZ_BMVK01000001.1, forward strand.
CTGGTCGGAGCCGGAGGCCGGGTCGGACCTGGCGGCGCTGCGGTCGCGGGCGGTGCGCACGGACGGCGGCTGGCTGTTGTCGGGGCAGAAGACCTGGTCCTCGCGGGCGGCGTTCGCGGACCGGGCCTTCGGCATCTTCCGTACGGACCCCGGGGCTTCGAAGCCGCATCACGGGCTCACGTATCTGATGTTCGGGCTGTCGGAGCCGGGGGTCACCGTGCGCCCCATCGGGCGGCTGGACGGGAAGCCCGCGTTCGCCGAGATCTTCCTCGACGAGGTCTTCGTACCGGACGGGGACGTCATCGGGGAGCCGGGGCAGGGCTGGCGCATCGCCATGTCGGCCACCGGCGACGAGCGCGGCCTGACCCTCCGCTCCCCCGGCCGTTTCCTGGCCGCCGCCGACCGGCTGAAGGACCTGTGGCGGAGGACGGGCGACCCTGCGGACACGGCGCTGCGGGACCGGGTGGCGGACGCGGTGATCGGGGCGCGGGCGTATCAGCTGTTCACGGCCGCCTCCGCGTCCCGCTTCGCGGCGGGGGCGTCGCTGGGGCCCGAGTCCAGTCTGAACAAGGTGTTCTGGTCGGGTTACGACATAGCGCTGCACGAGACGGCGCTCGATCTGCTGGGCCCGGACGCGGAGCTGGCGGACACGGCGTGGGCGGAGGGGTACGTCTTCGCGCTCGCGGGCCCCGTGTACGCCGGGACGAACGAGATCCAGCGGGACATCATCGCCGAGCGGCTGCTCGGCCTGCCGAAGGGACGGCACTGATGCGTTTCCTCCTCGACGACGAGCAGCGGGAGTTCGCCCGCTCGCTGGACGCGATGCTGACGGCGGCCGGCACGCCGTCGGTCCTGCGGGCGTGGGCCGCCGGGGATCGCGGGCCGGGGCGGGCCCTGTGGGGGCGGCTCGCGGACGCGGGGGTGTTCGCGCTCGCGGTCCCGGAGGCGTACGGGGGTCTCGGGCCGCTCCCCGTGGAGCTGGCCGTCGCCTGCGTCGAGCTGGGGCGGCACGCGGTGCCCGGACCGGTGGCGGAGACCCTGGCGGCCGGGGTGCTGCTGAGCGGGGCGGGCGGGCCGGCGGCCGAGGAGTGGCTGCCCCGGATCGCCTCCGGCGGCGCGGTGGTCTCGCTGCGGCTGGCGGGGCACGGGCCGTACGCCCTGGACGCGGACGCGGCGGACGCGGTGTTCACGGTGGACGGCGACGAACTGCGGATCGCGCCGGGGCCCGGGGAGCCGTCGGCGTCGGCGGATCCGGCGCGGCGGCTGTTCCGGCCGGAGGCGGGCGGCGCGGTGGCGGCGGCCGGTCCCGGGGTGCGCGGGGCGGCGCGGGCGGCGGGCGATCTGGCGGGGTTCGCCACGGCGGCCCTGGCGCTGGGATGCGGGGAGGAGCTGCTGCGGGCGACCGTGGCGTACGTGAAGCAGCGCACCCAGTTCGGGGTGCCCGTCGGGTCGTTCCAGGCGGTCAAGCACCGGCTCGCGGACACCCTGATCGGGCTGGAGTTCGCACGCCCGCTGCTGTACGGGGCGGCGGTGGAGCTGGCCGGGGGAACGGCCGGGGCGGGGGCGGCGGTCGCGGCGGCGAAGGCGGCGGCGGGCGAGGCGGCGTACGCGGCGGCCCGCACCGCGCTCCAGTCGCACGGCGCGGTCGGCTACACCGAGGAGCTGGACCTCGCGTGGTGGCTGCGCCGGGCCCGGCCGCTGCGGGACGCCTGGGGGACGCCGTCCGCCTGCCGGGCCCGGGTGCTGGCGGGCTGAGAGCCGGGCGCGCGGACCCGGTTCAGGACACCTCGGTCGGCGGGGTGTCGTCGCCGGTGCGGCGCACGGTGCGCAGCGGCTGCCCGGGGCGCCAGGACCGGATGACCAGCGCCTCGCCGTCGAGCCCGATGCGGACCACCTCGGTCAGCTCGGCCCGGAAGAGGTGGAAGGGCTCCGGGGGGCTCGCCTCCTCGATGAAGCGGGCGATCACCTCCGGGTCCGTGATCTCCACGGCCCGGCCGCTGACACGGACGTCCCCGTCGTTCAGCTCGGCGTCGGGCCCGGGGTTGGCCTGGAGCGCGAAACGCGGATCGCGCCGCAGGTCCAGGGCCTTGCGGGAGTTCGGCATCATGCCGAGCAGCAGCTCGCCGAAGCGGAAGTCGGCCTCCAGGCCGGTGACCCGGGGCGAGCCGTCCTTCCGCAGGGTGGCCAGGACGTGGTGCTTGTAGAGGCGGAAGCGGGCTCGCACGGTGTCGGCGAATGCGGGCTCGGCGGTGGCGAAGCCGTCCCAGGACACGGGCGCGTGCGAAGGCGATGAAGACGTCATGGGAGCCATGGAACACCCGATACCCGACATCTCCTGTCGGTATTTGCGCGCGACAGGCGGGCGAGTTCCGCCGAGCCGGACACGGTCACCCCCGCACCGCCGTCACCGCCTCAGGCGCGGTTCCCCGGAGCCGGCCGGGTGAGCCTCAGCATGACCTCGTCGTACTCCTCGTCGACACGGCGGCTCTCCTCCACGAAGCCCAGCCGGGCGTAGAAGCCCCGGGCCCCCGTGTTCTTCTCGTACACCTCCAGGGTCAGGGAGCCGTGCAGCGCCGCAGCGTGTTCGACCAGCCGCCGGCCCACCCCGGTGCCCTGTGCCTCCGGAGCCACGAAGAGGCCGCCGATCTCGGCGTCCAGGAGGCCGAGGAGGGCCACCACACGGCCGTCCGTCTCGGCGACCCAGTTCTCCGCGTGGACGAGATAGACCTCGCGCATCTTGCGGGCGCGCTCGCCCTCGCCCTCGCCGGGGATGAAGGGGTGGGCCGCAGTGCCGGCACGGGACCAGACGTCCACCGCCGCGTTCTCGTCAGCGGCGGCATAGCGGCGGATCACGGTGCTTCCGGATACATTTTCGGGCATGCGTGCGACCGTATCCCGCGGCGGTGGGATCGGCAGTCGAGTTTCCCGCCCGCCGGGGCCCGCCCGCCGGTGGGGGCGGTCGGTCACACGTCCGAGAACGTGATCAGCACCGCCTGGCCCATCGTCCGCAGGACCCCGGGCGACGCCCCGGCCGCCAGCACCGCGTCGTAGCGGTCCAGTCGGACGCCCCCGCCCTCCAGCTCCGCGCCGTCGTCCAGGGAGACGGCCAGCACCGCGCCGCCCTCCGGTGGCAGCAGACGGACCGTGCCGCAGACGACGGCGGTCTCCGCCCGCGTACGGGCCCTGCGGTACATGACGTTGAGATTGACGACGGGGCCGGCCAGCAGAAAGCCCTCGGTGGGCAGGTCGCCGGGGAAGCCGTGCGGCCACAGCGGCTCGTCGACGATGTGGTGCTCGCCGCCGACGACGAGGTCCATGCCCGCGCCCTCGACCACGGTCAGGACGCGCTCCACACCGGGGAAGGCGGAGAACGGCCCGTCGGCGGTGACGTCCGCCAGGCTCACCCGCCAGTCGAAGGCGTCCGTCCCCGCGCCCCCGGGGCCGGTGGCGATCTCGCGGACGGTCCCGCCGCCGTTCTTCCAGGGGACGGGCGCGCGGTCGGCGGCGCGCAGGATCCGTACCGTCATCGGACGATCCCCTGTTCCCGGGCGGCTGCCAGCCAGAGCGGGAACTCGGCGACGAGCCGGTCGTACAGCTCGGGGTCCGGGACCTTCCGGGGGTCCTCGCCGGCGTGGAAGTATCCGGCGTTGTCGACCGTCCGCTTGGCGGGGACGGCCAGCTCGTCGAGCTTGCGCAGGAAGTCGAACTGGCTGCTGCGGGTGTTGCCGAAGCCGACGAACTGCCAGAACAGGGGCAGCTTCGCGGCCTTGCACAGGTAGCGCTCGGCGGCGAGCTTGTTGATCGGCCCGCCGTCCGTCTGGAAGACGACCAGGGCGGGGTCGGTGGAGCCGCTGTCGAGGTAGTGGTCGATGACCGCGTCCATCGCCAGGTGGTAGCTGGTCTTCCCCATGTGCCCGAGGCCCGCCCAGATCTCGTCGATCCGGCCGTGGTGGTTGTCCAGGGCGATGTCGGTGACCGCGTCGACGTCGGTGGAGAAGAAGACGACCGGCAAAGTGCCGTCGTCGTCGAGGTTGGCCGACAGGCCCAGCACCCGGTCGGCCAGCGCCTGGACGCTGCCGTCGTTGTAGTAGGGCTTCATCGAGCCGGAGTGGTCGAGGACGAGGTAGACGGCCGCGCGGTGACCGCCCAGCCCATGCTTCTCCAGCGAGATCCCGGCACTTCTGTAGTGGCTGACCAGGGCCGGAGCCGTCTCCCGCACCTTGGTGAGGCTGATGGCCGGGCCGGTGCCCACGGCCGTGTTCGCACTGTTCATGACGGCCCCCCTGTTCTGTGCTCCGCGGACCTCGAGCGTAGGCCACGACCGGCCCCGGGCTTAGGGCCGGTCACACCGGTTCGCTATCTTGATCGCCGCCGCCCCCACCGGCCCCGTTGCACATTCCCAGTGAAGGAGCCGGCCATGGAGGCCGCCGCCACCGCGTGTTACCGCCATCCGTCCTACGAGACGTATGTCCGCTGCACCCGTTGCGACCGCTACATCTGCCCGGACTGCATGCGGGAGGCCGCTGTCGGGCACCACTGCGTGGAGTGCGTGAAGGAGGGGCAGCGCTCGGTGCGCCAGGCCCGTACGGTCTTCGGCGGTGCGGTGTCCCGGGCGACGGCGCCGATCGTGACGTACGTCCTGATGGCGCTCAACGTCCTGGTCTACATCGGCGAGGTGGTCAGGCCGGAAATCGTGGACCGGTTCGCGGTGCTCGGGGCGGTGCTCACCGGGCCGGACGGCGAGCAGTACTACTACCGGGGTGACACGTACGCCGGGTACGAGCTGACGGGCATCGCGGACGGGGAGTGGTACCGGCTGGTGACCGGGGCGTTCCTGCACCTTCCTCCGGACGCCTCGTTCGGGGTGATGCACCTGGTGTTCAACATGTTCGCGCTGTGGAACATCGGCCGGGCGGTGGAGGGCCAGCTGGGGCGGGCCCGCTATCTGGCGCTGTATCTGCTGTCGGCGGTGGGCGGTTCGGTCCTGGTGTACCTGGTGGCCCCGGACACCTCGACGGTCGGCGCCTCCGGCGCGGTCTTCGGGCTGGCGGCCGCGTACTGGGTCATCCACCGGCGGCTCGGCCGTGACATGGCGGCGGTCAACCGCTTCATGGCCGGATTCCTGCTCTGGATGCTGATCTCGGCCGCGTTCACCTCGTGGCAGGGGCACCTGGGCGGGCTGCTGACCGGGGCGCTGGTGACGTACGGGCTCGCCTTCGCGCCGGCGAAGCTGCGGGTGTGGCCGGTCCAGCTCGCGGGCGGGCTGGTGCTGGCGGGCCTGTTCGCGGTGGCGGTGGTGCTGAAGACCTCGGCGCTGACGGGCGGCTGAGGCGGACGGCGCCGAGCCCGGGCGGCGCTGAGGCCGGGCGCCTCGGAAGGAACCCGGCCCCGGACGCGCCACGGCGCCCGCTGGAGTCCGGTCGGGGACAGGCAGGCGCCGCGTTCAGTTCCGTACGCCGTTGTACGGGACGTCTTGTGGGGGCTCCCCCGGGCCGCGTGGCCCAGGGGGAACCCGGGTGGTGCTCAGACCAGCAGTGAGCGGTCCGTCGGGCGGATCGGCGCCGGCAGGGCGCTGGTCCCGGTCAGGAAGCGGTCCACTCCGCGAGCGGCGGAGCGGCCCTCGGCGATCGCCCAGACGATCAGCGACTGGCCGCGTCCCGCGTCACCGGCGACGTAGACGCCGTCGACGTTGGTCGCGTAGTGCTCGTCGCGGGCGACGTTGCCGCGCTGGTCGAGCTCCAGGCCGAACTGCTGGACCAGACCGTTGGACTGGTCGGTTCCGGTGAAGCCCATGGCGAGGGTGACGAGCTGCGCGGGGATGCGCCGCTCCGTGCCGGGCTTCTGCTCCAGCTTACCGTCCTTGAACTCGACCTCCACCAGGTGGAGGGCCGCGACGTTTCCGTCCTCGTCGCCCTCGAAGTGGGTCGTGGAGACGGAGTAGACCCGCTCGCCGCCCTCCTCGTGCGCGGAGGTGACCTTGTAGAGCATCGGGAAGGTCGGCCACGGCTGGCCCGCGTTCCGGTCCTCGCCCGGCTTCGGCATGATCTCCAGCTGGGTGACGGAGGCCGCGCCCTGGCGGTGGGCGGTGCCGACGCAGTCGGCTCCGGTGTCGCCGCCGCCGATGACGACGACGTGCTTGCCGCCGGCGTGGATCGGGGCGACGGTCAGGTCGCCCTCCTGCACCTTGTTGGCGAGCGGCAGGTACTCCATCGCGAAGTGGATGCCGCCCAGCTCACGGCCGGGGACGGGCAGGTCGCGGGAGACGGTGGCGCCGGCCGCGATGACGACCGCGTCGTAGCGGCGGCGGAGCTTCGCGGCGTCGATGTCCTTGCCGATCTCCACCTCCGTACGGAACTTGGTGCCTTCCAGGCGCATCTGCTCGATGCGGCGGTTGATGTGCGACTTCTCCATCTTGAACTCGGGGATGCCGTAGCGGAGGAGGCCCCCGATGCGGTCCGCGCGCTCGTAGACGGCGACGGTGTGGCCGGCCCGGGTCAGCTGCTGGGCGGCGGCGAGTCCCGCCGGGCCCGAGCCGATGACCGCGACGGTCTTGCCGGAGAGGCGCTCCGGCGGCTGCGGGGTGACGTCGCCGCTGTCCCACGCCTTGTCGATGATGGAGACTTCGACGTTCTTGATGGTGACGGCGGGCTGGTTGATGCCGAGCACGCACGCCGACTCGCAGGGGGCCGGGCACAGCCGCCCGGTGAACTCCGGGAAGTTGTTCGTGGCATGCAGCCGCTCGGAGGCGGCGGTCCAGTCCTCGCGGTAGGCGTAGTCGTTCCACTCGGGGATGAGGTTTCCGAGGGGGCAGCCGTTGTGGCAGAACGGGATGCCGCAGTCCATGCAGCGGCCGGCCTGCTTGCTGATGATCGGGAGCAGCGAGCCCGGAACGTAGACCTCGTTCCAGTCCTTGACGCGCTCGGCAACGGGGCGGGTCTGGGCGACCTCGCGTCCGGTGGTCAGGAAGCCCTTGGGGTCAGCCATGGGTCGCCGCCTCCATCATCTTCTCGGTGGTCTCCTGCTCGGAGAGACCGGCGAGCTCAGCGGCGTCCTTGGCGGCGAGCACTGCCTTGTACGTGGACGGGATGATCTTGCTGAAGCGGGTCACGGCGGTGTCCCACTCGGCGAGGAGCTTCTCGGCGACGGTGGAGCCGGTCTCCTCCTGGTGGCGGCGCACGACGTCGTGCAGCCACTGCCTGTCGGTGTCGTCCGGTTCCTCGACCGCGCCGAGGTTGCCGACGTTGACGTTGTCGCGGTTCAGGTCGATGACGTACGCGACGCCGCCCGACATACCGGCGGCGAAGTTGCGGCCGGTCTCGCCGAGGACGACGGCCTGGCCGCCGGTCATGTACTCGCAGCCGTGGTCGCCGACGCCTTCGGAGACGACGAGCGCACCGGAGTTGCGGACGCAGAAGCGTTCGCCGGTGCGGCCGCGCAGGAAGATCTCGCCGCCGGTCGCGCCGTAGCCGATGGTGTTGCCGGCGATGGTGGAGTACTCGGCGAGGTGGTCGGCGCCCCGGTCCGGGCGGACGACGACCCGGCCGCCGGAGAGGCCCTTGCCGACGTAGTCGTTGGCGTCGCCCTCCAGGCGCAGGGTCACGCCGCGCGGCAGGAACGCGCCGAAGGACTGGCCGGCCGAGCCGGTGAAGGTGATGTCGATGGTGTTCTCGGGCAGGCCCGGACCACCGAACTTCTTGGTCACCTCGTGGCCGAGCATGGTGCCGACGGTCCGGTTGATGTTGCGGATCGCGACCTGGGCGCGGACCGGCTGGGCGGCCTCGGGGCTCGTCGCTCCGAGCGCGTCGGCGGCCAGCTTGATCAGCTGGTTGTCGAGGGCCTTCGTCAGACCGTGGTCCTGCTCGACGATGCGGTGGCGGACCGCGCCCTCGGGCAGTTCGGGGACGTGGAAGAGCGGAGCCAGGTCCAGGCCCTGCGCCTTCCAGTGGGTGATCGCCCGGTCGGTGTCGAGGAGTTCGGCGTGGCCGACGGCCTCCTCGATGGTGCGGAAGCCCAGCTCGGCGAGGATCTCGCGGACCTCTTCGGCGATGAACTCGAAGAAGTTGACGATGTATTCGGCCTTGCCGGAGAACCGGTCGCGGAGCACCGGGTTCTGGGTGGCGATGCCGACCGGGCAGGTGTCCAGGTGGCAGACGCGCATCATGACGCAGCCGGAGACGACGAGCGGCGCGGTCGCGAAACCGAACTCCTCGGCGCCCAGCAGTGCGGCGATGACGACGTCGCGGCCGGTCTTGAGCTGGCCGTCGGTCTGCACGACGATGCGGTCGCGCAGACCGTTGAGCAGCAGGGTCTGCTGGGTCTCGGCGAGGCCGAGCTCCCAGGGGCCGCCCGCGTGCTTGAGCGAGGTGAGCGGGGAGGCGCCCGTTCCGCCGTCGTGGCCGGAGATGAGGACGACGTCCGCGTGGGCCTTGGAGACACCTGCGGCGACCGTGCCGACGCCGACCTCGGAGACCAGCTTCACGTGGATCCGCGCCTGCGGGTTCGCGTTCTTCAGGTCGTGGATCAGCTGGGCGAGGTCTTCGATGGAGTAGATGTCGTGGTGGGGCGGCGGCGAGATGAGGCCGACGCCGGGCGTCGAGTGACGCGTCTTGGCGACCCACGGGTAGACCTTGTGGCCGGGCAGCTGGCCGCCCTCGCCGGGCTTGGCGCCCTGGGCCATCTTGATCTGGATGTCGTCCGCGTTGACCAGGTATTCGCTGGTCACACCGAAGCGGCCGGAGGCGACCTGCTTGATGGAGGAGCGGCGCGCCGGGTCGTACAGGCGCTCGGAGTCCTCGCCGCCCTCGCCGGTGTTGGACTTGCCGCCGAGCTGGTTCATCGCGATGGCGAGCGTCTCGTGCGCCTCGCGGGAGATGGAGCCGTACGACATGGCGCCGGTGGAGAAACGCTTGAAGATCTCGGAGGCGGGCTCGACCTCGTCGAGGGAGATCGGCTCGCGGCCGGAGTCGAAGCCGAAGAGGCCGCGGAGCGTCATGAGGCGCTCGGACTGCTCGTTCACCCGGTCCGTGTACTGCTTGAAGATGTCGTAGCGCCGGTTGCGGGTGGCGTGCTGGAGGCGGAAGACCGTCTCCGGGTCGAACAGGTGCGGTTCGCCCTCGCGCCGCCACTGGTACTCGCCGCCGATCTCCAGCGCGCGGTGCGAGGCCGCGATGCCGGAGGCGGGGTACGCCTTGGTGTGCCGGGCGGCGACCTCCTTGGCGACGACGTCCAGACCGGCGCCGCCGATCTTGGTGGCGGTGCCGTTGAAGTACGTCGCGACGAAGGCCTCGTCGAGGCCGACGGCCTCGAAGACCTGCGCGCCCCGGTAGGAGGCGACGGTGGAGATGCCCATCTTGGACATGACCTTCAGGACGCCCTTGCCGAGCGCGTAGATCAGGTTCCGGATGGCCTGCTCGGCCTCGATGTTCTCGATGAAGGTGCCGGCGCGGACCAGGTCCTCGACGGACTCCATGGCGAGGTACGGGTTGACCGCGGCGGCGCCGTAGCCGATGAGCAGCGCGACGTGGTGGACCTCGCGGACGTCCCCGGCCTCGACCAGCAGGCCCACCTGGGTGCGCTGCTTGGTGCGGATGAGGTGGTGGTGGACGGCGGAGGTGAGCAGCAGGGAGGGGATCGGCGCGTGCTCGGCGTCGGAGTGCCGGTCGGAGAGGACGACCAGGCGGGCGCCGTCCTCTATGGCGGCGTCGACCTCGGCGCAGATCTGCTCGATCCGCGCGGCCAGCGCCTCGCCGCCGCCTCCGACCCGGTAGAGACCGGAGAGGGTGGCGGCCTTCATGCCCGGCATGTCGCCGTCGGCGTTGATGTGTATCAGCTTGGCGAGCTCGTCGTTGTCGATCACCGGGAAGGGCAGCGTGACGCTGCGGCACGCGGCGGCGGTCGGCTCCAGGATGTTGCCCTGGGGGCCCAGCGAGGAGCGCAGCGAGGTGACGAGCTCCTCGCGGATGGCGTCCAGCGGCGGGTTGGTGACCTGGGCGAAGAGCTGGGTGAAGTAGTCGAAGAGCAGCCGGGGGCGCTCGGACAGCGCGGCGATCGGCGAGTCGGTGCCCATGGAGCCGAGCGGTTCGCCGGCGGTGCGGGCCATCGGCGCGAGGATGACGCGGAGCTCTTCCTCGGTGTAGCCGAAGGTCTGCTGGCGGCGGGTGACCGAGGCGTGGGTGTGCACGATGTGCTCACGCTCGGGCAGGTCGCTCAGCTCGATCTCGCCGGTCTCCAGCCACTCCTGGTAGGGCTGCTCGGCGGCGAGGGACGCCTTGATCTCGTCGTCCTCGATGATGCGGTGCTCGGCGGTGTCGACGAGGAACATCTTGCCGGGCTGGAGGCGGCCCTTGCGGACGACCTTCGCCGGGTCGATGTCCAGGACGCCGACCTCGGAGGAGAGCACGACGAGGCCGTCGTCGGTGACCCAGTAGCGGCCGGGGCGCAGACCGTTGCGGTCGAGGACCGCGCCGACCTGGACGCCGTCGGTGAAGGTGACGCAGGCCGGGCCGTCCCAGGGCTCCATCATCGTGGCGTGGTACTGGTAGAACGCGCGCCGGGCCGGGTCCATCGAGTCGTGGTTCTCCCACGCCTCGGGGACCATCATCAGCACCGAGTGCGGCAGCGAGCGCCCGCCGAGGTGGAGCAGCTCCAGGACCTCGTCGAAGGAGGCCGAGTCGGAGGCGTCCGGGGTGCAGACGGGGAAGATCCGGTCGAGCTGCGCCTGGCCGAAGAGTTCGGAGGCGAGCTGGGACTCGCGGGCCTTCATCCAGTTGCGGTTGCCCTTGACCGTGTTGATCTCGCCGTTGTGCGCGACGAAGCGGTACGGGTGGGCCAGCGGCCAGCTGGGGAAGGTGTTGGTGGAGAAGCGGGAGTGGACCAGCGCGACCGTGGAGGCGAAGCGGCGGTCGGAGAGGTCCGGGAAGAACGGCTCCAGCTGCCCGGTGGTGAGCATGCCCTTGTAGACGATGGTGCGGGCGGAGAGCGAGGGGAAGTACACCCCGGCCTCACGCTCGGCACGCTTGCGCAGGACGAAGGCCTTGCGGTCCAGGACGATGCCGGTGCTCTCGCCGTCGGCGACGAAGACCTGGCGGAATTCGGGCATGGTGGCGCGGGCGCCGTTGCCGAGAAGCGCGGGGGTGACCGGGACGTCGCGCCAGCCGAGGACCTTCAGGCCCTCCTGGGCGGCGATCTCCTCGATCGTCCGGACGGCTTCGGTGGAGTCGTCCGAGGGGAGGAAGGCGATGCCCACGGCATACGAGCCGGCCTCGGGGAGTTCGAAAGGGGTCTCGGCGCGGAGGAAGGCGTCGGGGACCTGGCAGAGAATGCCGGCGCCGTCGCCGGAGTCGGGCTCGGAGCCGGTGGCGCCGCGGTGTTCGAGGTTGCGCAGTACGGTCAGCGCCTGCTCGACCAGCTCATGGCTGGCCACACCGGTCAGAGTGGCCACGAACCCGACACCACAGGCGTCGTGTTCGTTACGGGGGTCGTACATCCCCTGCTGGGCGGGGCGACCGTCCATGGGCGACCAGGCGTCGATACGCATCGGCTCTCCCGTCGTCGTCGTGGCATTTGCGGTGCCGAGGGACGACGTTGGCCCTCTGCGAAATTTCGTGCAGGTTACATGATGGGGCGCTTCTCAAGAAGCGGAAGGCGTGTTCCAACATGCGGACACCGTGGTGACCGGAAGTGACTGGGTGACCAGAGGTGACCGGACCGACCAGGGGGTGGGTCGCTGTCGGAAAGATCGGCGCCCGGGGAGTCGCAGAGAGCAGGCGTCGTTGCCTGCGGTGCCTACGGCTCATGCCCGGTGGCGACGGAAACGAAACCACCGAGTAACGGCTACTTATGTGTAGCCCTGCATAGAGTCTCATTTTACGGCCGCGGGACCCGTCCCGCCCAGTGGGCGGCGCCAAGACGTACGTCACACGGGTTGCCGCGTCGTTGCGCCGTTCGGGCGGCCCGGTTACGCCGCCCGCCCACGCGCCCGCGTCACCCGCGTCATCCGACGGCGACGCCGAACAGGGTGCCGAGTCCGTACGTCATCGCCGCCGCCGCACCACCCAGGGCGAGCTGGCGCAGTCCGCTGAACCACCAGCTGCGGGCGGTCACCCGGGCCACCACCGCACCGCAGGCGAAGAGCCCGATCAGCGCGAGGAGCACCGCGGGCCACAGGGCGCTCGCGCCGAGGAGGTAGGGCAGAACCGGCAGCAGGGCGCCGAGCGCGAACGCGCCGAACGACGAGACGGCGGCCACCAGCGGCGAGGGCAGGTCGCCCGGGTCGATGCCGAGCTCCTCGCGGGCGTGGATCTCCAGCGCCTGCTCCGGGTCGCGCGACAGCTGCCGGGCGACCTCGTGGGCCAGCGGGGCGTCCACCCCCCGGGACTCGTAGAGGGCGGCCAGCTCGGCCATCTCGTCCTTGGGGTGCTTACGGAGCTCGCGGCGCTCGACGTCGAGCTCGGCCTCGACCAGCTCGCGCTGCGAGGCGACGGAGGTGTATTCACCCGCCGCCATGGAGAAGGCCCCGGCCGCGAGCCCCGCCAGGCCGGTGATCACGATGGTCTGCTGGGAGACCGCGCCGCCCGCGACCCCGGTCATCAGGGCGAGGTTGGAGACCAGACCGTCCATCGCGCCGAAGACGGCGGGGCGCAGCCAGCCGCCGTTCACATCCCGGTGGGTGTGGTTGTCCCGGTGCGCCTCGTGCAGGACGGCTTCGGTCTCGATGATGGCCACGGCGTGCTTCTCCCCTTTGCTCCGGCGGGCCGTCACCCCGCCGTTCCCCACTGAATACAACTTTCGACAGAGTCCAAACTACGCCGTCCGGGCGACCTCCGCCAGCAAGCCAGGCCTGGCTTACCACCCCTCTGACCTGCGAAGAAAGGCCAGCCTTAGCTATCCGGGCCGTCATCCGCCTGGCCCCTTTCCCGCTGTTTTCCGCCTCTCCTCGCCCGCCGCGTGGCACAGATGCGGACAGGGCCCGGAAACGGAATCGGATTCGGACTCGGATTCGGATTCGGACTCGGATGGGGATTCCCACCGCCGGACGAGCGAAGGGCGACGCGATGGACACGGCCGTCGGCAATGACCGGGCCAGGGGTGCGCTGCTGGGACTGGCGGTCGGGGACGCGCTCGGCGCCCCGGCGGAGAACCTGCGGCCCTCCGAGATCCGCCGCCGCTGGGGGCGGATCGAGGGGTTCGTGAGCGATGACCCGGCGGGCACCGACGACACGGAGTACGCCATCTTCTCCGGGCTGCTGCTGGCCCGGCACGGCTCGGCGCTCGACGTCTCCCATGTGGAGCGGGCGTGGCACCACTGGATCGCCGACCTGGACGAGGGCCCGTTCCGGGGGGCCGGGTTCAGCGAGCGCGGCACGCTGGAGAACCTGCGCCGGGGCCTGGCCGCGCCGATCTCGGCCCAGCACCGGCACGCCTGGAGCGACGGGCTCGCGATGCGGGCGGCGCCCTTCGGGGTCTTCGCGGCGGGCCGCCCCGCCGAGGCGGCCCGGCTGGTCGCGGTGGACGGCCGGGTCAGCCACGAGGGCGAGGGGATCTACGGGGGCCAGGCGGTGGCGGCCGGGGTGGCGGCGGCCATGGTCGGCTCGGGCCTCGCCTCGGTGATCGCGGCCGCGCTCTCGGTGGTCCCGATGGACTCCTGGACGGCCCGGTCCCTGCGCCGGGCGGTGGCGGCGGCCCAGCGGCCCCACCCCGACCGGCTCACGATGGAGCGGGCGGTGCGTTCGGCGGTGGTGATCGCGGGCTACCCGTGGACCGACCTCGCGCCGGAGGCGGTGGGCCTGGCGTTCGGGGCGTTCACGGCGGCGCGCGGGGACTTCCGGACGGCGGTGCTCACGGCCGTCAACATGGGCCGCGACGCGGACACGACGGCGGCGGTGGCGGGCGCCCTGGCCGGGGCGCTGAACGGGGAGAGCGCCATCCCGCCGGACTGGGCGGGCGCGATCGGTCCGGTCCGGGGCAGCTGCCTGCCCTCGATGCGCGGCTACCACGTGCTGGACATCGCGGAGCTGCTGACCCCGGAGGACCCGGACGGGGCCGGACCGGCAGAGGCCCCACCGGAGCGGGGCGGCGGTCGCGAGCCGTCGGCCGTACGGGACATGGCGTCGGTGGCGGCTCCCTTCGAGCCCGTACGGGACATGGCGTCCGCGGCGGCCTCCTTCGCACCCGTACGGGAGGACCGGCGATGACGACGGCAGGGGACGCGACCGGGGGCGTGCCGGGCATGACCACGCCCCGCGGCGCGGCAGGAGCGGGCCCGGTGGCGGAGACGGCACGCGACGCGGCCGGGGCGGCGGCCTCTCCCGGCGGCCCCGCCCCCTCCCGCCGGGCCCGGATCGAAGGGCTGCTGCTCGGGCTCGCGGCGGGCGACGCCGCCGGCTGGCCCGCCGCCCGGCACCGGGCGGCCCGGATGCCCGAGTGGACCCGGCGGCTCACCCGGGAGCTGGACACCTTCGCCGAGCAGAACGCAACCACCACGCTCCCGGTGCCCATCGCCCTCAACCAGCCGCCCGAGCCGCTGCGGCTCGGCCCGTCCGACGACGCCGAATGGGCCGCGTTCGCCGCCCGTACGGTGCTGGCGGCGGCGGCCGACGACGCGGCGGACCTCTCCTCCGGCCGCCGGATGCGGGACGCGGTCGACCGGGCCTGGAACGCGCTGGCCGCCACCGTCGCCGCCGCCAGCGCCCGGGCCCCCGAGGTCGAGGCGGCGGTGCTCCCGCTGCGGGCCCGTATCTCGGTGCGGGCCGGGCTCGGCAACCTGGCCGCCGGGCTGCGGCCGCCCGCCACCGGGCACGACAACCCGCACTACTTCGACGACGCCGCCTGCGTGCGGGCCGCCGTGCTCGCCGTGGTCCACCCGGGCGACCCGGAGGAGGCCGCCGCGCTCGCCGAGTTCGACGCCCGCTACACCCAGGACGGCGACGGGGTGCACGGGGCGCGGGCCGTGGCCGCCGCGATCGCCGTGGCGCTGGCCGGGGCGGACGTCGACACGGTGGTGAACGCGGCCATCGCCCAGCTCCCCGAGGGCACCGAGATCGCCCGCAACGCCGCGCACGCGGTCCGCCTGGCCCGGGAGTTCGCGGGCGAGCCGGCCGGGGCGTTCGCCCTGGTCCCGGTGCTGGAGCACCAGATCGTGGACCACGTCTACAGCTACGGGATCGCGGCGGCCGAGACCGTGCCGGTCGCCCTGGCCCTCACCACCGCGGCCCGGGGCGAGATCGCCCAGGCGATCCCGGCCGCCGCCTGTCTGTCCCGGGTCGCGGACTCCGCGCCCGCCCTGGCCGGGGCGCTGACCGGGGCGATCGGCTCGGTCACCGCCGTGCCGGCGGGCTGGCGCGAGGCGTGCCGGACACTGGCGGGCTGTGCGCTGCCCCGACTCGCGGGCACGGACCTGATCGAACTCGCCGGGCTGCTGGCAGCCACGGAACCGGCCGTCCCGGGTGGACAATTCCGGCATGACGCCCACAACGGCCATGGAAGCCGCCCCCTCGGCCCCGCACTCCTCCCCCACCACGCCCGGACTCGATGAACGCATCACCCGGGCCCTCGTCGGAGCCGCCGTCGGCGACGCCCTCGGCGGCCCGGTCGAGGGCTGGACCCCCGAGCAGATCGCCGAGCGCCACGGCGGCCGGGTGACCGGGATCGTCGGCCCCTGGTACGGCGAGGACTGGCGCACCGCGCGCCCCATCGCGCCGTACCACAAGGGCGACGGGCACGTCACCGACGACACCCTGATGACCCATGCGCTGATCCGGGTCTACGACCGGGTCCGCGACCACCTCGACGCCTACGCCGTCGCGGACCACCTCGTCCCGGACCTGCTGTCGCCCCGCTGGATCCCGGAGCTGGAGGCGGAGGCCCTCCCCCTCCAGCGGATCTTCCTGGCGGAGAAGTGGATCGTGGCCCGGCTGCACTACGGGCACATGGACCCGCGCGAGGCCGGTGCGGGCAACATCGTCAACTGCGGGGCGGCGATGTACATGGCCCCGGTCGGGCTGGTCAACGCCGGCCACCCGGAGGCCGCGTACGCCGAGGCGCTGGAGGTCGCGGCTCCCCACCAGTCCTCCTACGGGCGGGAGGCCGCCGGGGTCTTCGCGGCCGCCGTCGCCGCCGCCTGCCGCCCGGCCGCCACCCCCGGCACGGTGATCGACGCCGTCCTCGCCCTGGCGAAGGACGGCACCCGGTCCGCGATCGAGGCGGTCTGCGAAGTCGCCGTGCGGCACGACGACTTCGAGTCCGCGCTCGCCCCGCTGCGGGCGGCGGTGGAGCCCTTCGACACGGTGGGGCCCGACTACCGGAGCCCCTCGCTCGGCGCACGCCGCCCCTCCCGGCTGCACGCCATTGAGGAACTGCCCATCGCCCTGGGGATGTTGCTGGTCGGGGGCGGTGACTACCGGCATACGGTGCTCGGTTCGGTGAACTACGGGCGGGACTGCGACTCCATCGCGACGATGAGCGGGGCGATCGTGGGCGCCCTGGGAGGCGAGACCCCCGCCGACTGGGCCGCCGCGGTCGCGGAGGCGAGCCGGCTGGACCTGGACGCCCCGGCGGGGGTGCTGGCGCAGGTGGCCCGGGAGGTCTTCGCCCGGGACCTGGAGCGCCGCCGGGCCCATGAGCAGGCGTTCCGCGCGCTGGCCGGTGAGCGGTGAACGTCCGCCTCACCTGGGCGCAGCCCGAGGATCTGATCGGCCACGAGCTGCGGCAGGCCGCGCAGGACGGCCGGGACGCCCGGGAGATCGAGGAGCGGTGGTACGCGGCCGGGGGCGCCCCCGCGCCGGACCGGGCGGGCGCCTCCGAGCCGCCCGCACCGCCGCGCCTGCGCGCACTGGCCGGCCGCCTCCTCGACGAACTCGCCCTGCTGGAATCCCCGTTGGCGGCCGATGAGCCGACCGGGCTGGACGAGATCGTGGCCGCCTGCCCGCACTGGCCGGGCCCTGCGGACTCCGGCCGCGCGGTGGGCCGGGACCGGCTGCACGCGGCGTGGCTCGGCCGGGCGGCGGGCTGCCTGCTCGGCAAGCCGGTCGAGAAGCTGCCGCTGGAAGGCATCCGCGCCCTGGCCCGCGCCACCGGCGACTGGCCCCCGACCACCTGGTTCACCGCACGCGGGGTACCCGCCGGACTGCTGGCCGCGCACCCCTGGAACCGCCGCTCGGCCGCCACCTCCCTGGCCGAGAACATCGACGGCATGCCGGAGGACGACGACCTCAACTACCCGCTTCTCACCCTGCTGTTGCTCCAGCGGCACGGCCGCTGCTTCACCACCGACGACCTGGCCCGGCTGTGGCTGGACGAACTCCCCGCGGGCCGTACGTTCACCGCCGAGCGCATCGCGTACGGCAACCTCCTGGCGGGCGTCGAGCCCCCGGAGACCGCCCGCCGCCGCAACCCGTTCCGGGAGTGGATCGGCGCGCAGATCCGGGCCGACGTGCACGGCTGGACGCACCCCGGCGACCCGGCCGGGGCCGCCGCCCAGGCCCACCGCGACGCGGTCCTCACCCACACCGGCAACGGGGTGTACGGAGCGATGTTCACCGCCGCGGCGCTCGCCGTCGCGGCCGGCGGCGAGAGCGATGTGCACGGCTGTCTGGCCGCCGGGCTGCGGGTGGTGCCGCCGCACTCGCGGTACGCCCGCGCGGTCCGCCTCGGCATCGAAACGGCCCGTACGGAAGGGGAGTTCGACGCCGTCGTGGACCGGCTGCACGCCGTCTACGGGGACACCCACCACTGGGTGCACGTGCTGCCCAACGCCGCGCTGCTGGCCGCCGCGCTCACCCACGCCGACGGCGACTTCACCCGGTCGATCGGCCTCGCGGTCTCCGGCGGCTGGGACACCGACTCCAACGGGGCGACCGCCGGATCGCTGGCCGGTCTTCTCGCGGGTGGGCCGGGCGCCCTGCCCGAGCACTGGACGGCTCCGCTGAAGAACCGGCTCGCCACCTCCGTACCCGGCTTCGACCGGGCCGGGTTCGACACCCTCGCCGCACTGACCCATCAGGAGGCTCTGCGCCCATGACCCGCATCGCGGTGCTCGGCAGCACCAATATGGACCTCGTCGCCTACACGGCCCGCGCCCCCGGCCGCGGCGAGACCGTCACCGGCCGGGAGTTCCGGACGGTCCCCGGCGGCAAGGGCGCCAACCAGGCCGTCGCCGCCGCCCGCGCGGGCGGGGAGGTGGCGATGATCGGCGCGGTCGGCGACGACGCCTACGGCACCCTGCTGCGCGACGGCCTCGAACACGCGGGGGTCGACACCGACCTCCTGCACACCGCCGAGGGCCCCAGCGGCACCGCGCACATCGTGGTGGACGACACCGGGGCCAACGCGATCGTGGTGATCCCCGGCGCGAACGGCGTCGTCACCGCGCTCGGCCCCGGGGAGATCGCGGCGATCGCCGCCGCCGATCTGCTGCTGATGCAGCTCGAACTCCCCCTGTCCACCGTCGTCGAGGGGGCCCGGGCGGCCCGGAGCCAGGGCGTACGGACCATCCTCACCCCCTCCCCCGCCCAGCCCCTGCCCGACGAACTCCTCGATCACATCGACCTGTTGGTGCCCAACGAGCACGAGGCCGCCGAGCTGTCCGGGCAGGCCGAGCCGCACGCCGCCGCGCAGATCCTGCTGCGCCGGGTGCCCGAGGTCGTCATCACGCTCGGCGCGAAGGGCTGCCTGTACGCGGCCCGGGGCGGTGAGCCGGTGCTCTTCGAGGCCCCCTCGGTGAACGCCGTCGACACCACCGGCGCCGGGGACACCTTCGTCGGGTCGCTGGCCGTGGCGCTCGGCGAGGGGCGGCCGGTGGCCGAGGCCGTGGCGTTCGCCTCGTCGGCCGCCGCGCTCTGCGTCCAGAAGCCCGGCGCTTCCACGTCCATGCCCTACCGCAGCGAGATCGAGGCCTCATGAGCACCACCGCAGCAGGACCCCTGACCGGGCTGAAGGTCATCGACCTGGCCACCCTCTTCGCCGGACCGCTCGCGGCCACCATGCTCGGGGACTTCGGCGCCGATGTGATCAAGGTCGAGCATCCCCGCAAGCCGGACCCCTCACGCGGGCACGGACCCGCCAAGGACGGGGTCGGCCTGTGGTGGAAGCTGCTCGGCCGCAACAAGCGCACCCTGACCCTCGACCTGTCCGCGCCCGGCGGCCGGGACGTGCTGCTGCGGCTGGCCGCCGAGACCGATGTGATCATCGAGAACTTCCGGCCCGGGACCCTGGAGCGCTGGGGCCTGGGCCCCGAGGAACTGCACGCCGTCAACCCGCGTCTGGTGCTGGCCCGGGTCACCGGCTTCGGCCAGTTCGGGCCGTACGCCCACCGCCCCGGCTTCGGCACGCTCGCCGAGGCGATGAGCGGCTTCGCGGCGATCACCGGGGAGCCGGACGGGCCGCCGACGCTGCCGCCGTTCGGGCTCGCCGACTCCATCGCGGCGCTGGCCACGGCGTACGCGGTGATGGCCGCCCTCGCGGGACGGGAGAAGACCGGCGAGGGCCAGGTGGTGGACCTGGCGATCATCGAGCCGATCCTCACCGTGCTGGGCCCGCAGCCGCTCTGGTACGACCAGCTCGGCTACGTCCAGCCGCGCACCGGCAACCGCTCCCGCAACAACGCCCCGCGCAACACCTACCGCACCGCCGACGGCCACTGGGTCGCGGTCTCCACCTCCGCCCAGTCCGTCGCCGAGCGGGTGATGCGGCTGGTCGGCCGCCCGGAGCTGATCGACGAGCCCTGGTTCGGCGCGGGCACCACCCGGGCCGAGCACACCGAGGAGCTGGACGGGGCCGTGGGCCACTGGATCTCCCGCCACAGCCGCGAGGAAGTGCTCAACGGCTTCGAGAAGGCGGAGGCGGCGGTCGCGCCGATCCACGACGTGCGGGAGGTGATGGAGGACCCGCAGTACCGGGCGCTGGGCGCCATCGCCGAGATCGACGACCCGGAGCTGGGACCGCTGCGGATGCAGAACGTCCTCTTCCGGCTCTCGGAGACCCCCGGCGGAATCCGGTGGGCGGGCCGCCCGCACGGCGCGGACACCGAGGAGATCCTGGCCGGGCTCGGCCTCTCGGAGACGCGGATCGCGGCGCTGCGGGACCAGGGGGCGCTGTGACCGGCCGCCCGATCCCGGCCCCGCCGCTGCCGGAGGGCCCGCCTCCGCCCGTCGGCCGGCCGCCGCTGACCTGGCTGTACGTGCCCGGGGACCGGCCGGAGGTGGTGGCCAAGGCGCTGGGCAGCGGGGCGGACGTGGTGATCGTCGACCTGGAGGACGCCGTCGCCCAGGACCGTAAGGAGTACGCGCGTTCCGCCACCGCCGAACTTCTCGGCGACCAGGTCACGGCGGCCCCGGACGCGGTGCCGGTCCATGTCCGGGTGCACGGCGAGGACGACATCCGGGCGCTGGCGGATCTGCCGGGTCTGACCGCGTTCCGGCTGCCGAAGATCACCCATGCGGTCTCGGTGCACCATGTGGCGGCCGTGGCCCCGGGTGTGGCGCTGTATCCGCTGCTGGAGTCGGCGCTCGCGATCGAGCACGCGTACTCGATCGCCTCGGCCCATCACGCCGTACGCGGCATCGCCCTGGGCGAGGCGGACCTGCGGGCGGACCTGGGCGTACGGGAGGACGCCGGGCTCGACTGGCCGCGCAGCCGTGTCGTGGTGGCGGCCAGGGCGGCGGCCCTTCCGCCGCCCGCCCAGTCGGTGTTCCCGGACGTCCGGGACCTGGACGGGCTGTGGACGTCGTGCGGGCGGGGGCGGGCGCTCGGGATGCTGGGCCGGGCGGCGATCCACCCGCGCCAGCTGCCGGTGATCGAGCGGGCGTTCCGGCCGACGGCCGAGGAGATCG
This sequence comes from Streptomyces anulatus, assembly GCF_014650675.1. Taxonomy (GTDB): domain Bacteria; phylum Actinomycetota; class Actinomycetes; order Streptomycetales; family Streptomycetaceae; genus Streptomyces; species Streptomyces anulatus. The sequence goes on from NZ_BMVK01000001.1 coordinate 279,263, forward strand.
AGGCGGCCGAGGAGATCGTCGCGGCCTCGGCGGTGGAGGCGGGGGCGCTGGCCCTGCCGGACGGGAGGTTCGTGGACGCGGCGGTGGTGGCGTCCGCCCGCCGGACGATCGCGCTCGCCGGGCGGGCCTGAGACTGCGGGCCCGCCCGGCGAGCGGGAGGAGTGCGGGGGTGCCCCGAGGGGGCGCGGCGGTCAGCTCTTCTCGGCTGCTTCGGCGCTCTCGGCGGTGGCGCCCTTGCCGGGCTCGCGCGGCTCGTCCTTCGTGAACGGGTCCTTCTCGGCGGCGTCCGCCTTCGCGGAGCCGTCCTCGTCGGAGCTGTTCTCGTCGGAGCCGCTCTCGTCGGCGGGTCCGTCCTTCTGCGCGGGGGCGGCGTCCCGGTCGGGCTCGACGATCTCCTCGCGGCCCGGACGGATCTTCGCGGAGATCACGATGTAGACGACGGCGAGGACGAAGACGATGATCGCGGTCCACACGTTCAGGCGGAGACCGAGGACGTGGTGGGCCTCGTCGACCCGCATGTACTCGATCCAGCCGCGACCCGCGCAGTAGGCGGCGACGTACAGCGCGAACGCCCGTCCGTGGCCGAGCCGGAAGCGGCGGTCGGCCCAGATGACCAGGAGCGCGACGCCGATGCACCACAGCGACTCGTACAGGAAGGTCGGGTGGTACGTCCCGGCGACCCGGTTCGGGCCCTCGCTGATCTCCAGCGCCCAGGGAAGGTCGGTGGGCTTGCCGTACAGCTCCTGGTTGAACCAGTTGCCCCAGCGGCCGATGGCCTGGGCGATGGCGATGCCCGGGGCGAGTGCGTCGGCCCAGGCGGGCAGCGGGATGCCCCGGCGGCGGCAGGCGATCCAGGCTCCGACGGCGCCGAACGCGATGGCGCCCCAGATGCCGAGGCCGCCCTCCCAGATCTTGAAGGCGTCGACCCAGTTCTCACCGTCGCTGAAGTACAGCTGGTAGTCGGTGATCACGTGGTAGAGCCGGCCGCCGACGAGGCCGAAGGGCACGGCCCAGACGGCGACGTCGGCCACGGTGCCGGCTTTGCCGCCCCGGGCTACCCAGCGCTTGTTGCCGAACCAGACGGCGACGAAGACACCGATGATGATGCAGAACGCGTAGCCGCGGAGCGGGATCGGGCCGAGCTCGATCACGCCGGTCGACGGGCTGGGAATGAAGGCAAGATTCATGGCGAGGTCGACGCTACCTTGCCGGGCGGTGGGTACGGCAAGCCACCCGGCAACGTCTGGGTAACGAGGACCGCGTCACGGGCGGCTCCGGGAGGCGGTCAGGAGGCGGGTGCCGACGACGGGTCGGCCGGGGCGGAGGACCCGTCGGCCGGGGCGGACGGGGTGGCGGTGCCCGGCTTCTTGCCCTTGTTGGCCGCGGCGACCCACTTCTTCAGGTTCTCCGGGGAGATCTGCTCGCCGCCCTTGCTCGGGAAGACGGACTCCCCGTTGAGCAGCACCGTCGGCGTGCCCTGGAAGCCGCCCTCGCGGAACGCCGTGTCGGACTTCTTCACCCAGCTGTCGTGCTCGCCGTCCTCCACACAGCTGCGGAAGCCCGGTGTGTCGAGCCCCTCGACCTCACCGGCCAGCTCGATCAGCCGGCTGTTCTTGCCGTAGGCGTCGTCCGGCTCCGGCGGCTGGTTGGCGAAGAGCACGTCGTGGTACGCCGCGAACTTGCCGGCGTCCTGGGCGCAGGCGGCGGCGTTGGCCGCGCGCAGCGACCCGGTGCCGCCGAGATTGCCGTCGATGATCGTGGCCAGGTGGTACTCCACCTTGACCTGGCCGTCGTCCGCCAGCTCCGTGATGGTGTCCTTGAAGGCGGTCTCGAACTGGGCGCAGACGGGGCAGCGGAAGTCCTCCCAGATCGTGAGGGTGGACGGGGCGTCGGCGGCGCCGACCGGCAGCGTCAGGGCGTCCTCGCCGATCGCGCCGGACGGGGCGACCGCGGGGCCGGAGGCGGTGTCACCGCCGTCGTCCTTGCCCGCGTTGGCCGCGATCAGGCCGACCACGGCGGCCAGGGCGAGCACCCCGACCACCGCCGAGGCGACGATCAGCGTCCGGCGGCGCTTCTCGCGCCCCTTCTCCCGCTCGCGCTGCTGGGCCAGGCGCTCACGCGCGCTTCTGTTTCCCTCAGGGATCTTGTCGCTCACACCCGGGGAACGAACCGGGGAGGCGCCTCCGCGCCTCCCCGGTCCACAATCCACCCATTCGGGTGATTCAAGGGCTCAGCGCTTTCGAACGCCCTCGGCCAGTTCGCCCGCCAGGGAGCGGACGGCGGCGAGGCCGGCGGCCTCGCCGGGGGCGTCCAGCATGGCCTTGACGAAGGCGGAACCGACGATCACGCCGTCCGCGAACCCGGCGACCTCGGCGGCCTGCGCCGCGTTGGAGACGCCGAGGCCGACGCAGACCGGCAGGTCGGTGGTGGCGCGGGTGCGTCCCACCAGGTCCTGGGCCTGGGCGCCGACGGAGGCGCGGGTGCCGGTGACGCCCATCAGGGACGCCGCGTAGACGAAGCCGCTCCCGGCCGCCGTGATGGTGGCGAGGCGGGCGTCCTGGCTGCTGGGGGCGACGACGAACACGGTGGCGAGGCCGTGCTTGTCGGCGTGCTCGCGCCACAGCGCGGACTCCTGGACCGGCAGGTCGGGCAGGATGCACCCGGCGCCGCCCGCCTCGGCCAGCTCGGCGGTGAAGCGCTCGACGCCGTAGCGGTCGATGGGGTTCCAGTACGTCATGACCAGGATCGGGACGCCGGTGGCCTCGTGCGCCTCGCGGACCGTGCGCATCACGTCGGCGATCCGGACGCCGCCGCGCAGGGCGATGTCGTCGGCGGTCTGGATGACCGGCCCGTCCAGGACCGGGTCGCTGTGCGGGAGCCCGATCTCGACGATGTCCGCGCCGCCCGCGATGACGGCCTTGACCGCCTCGATGCCGCCGTCGACGGTCGGGAAGCCCGCCGGGAGGTAGGCGATGAGCGCCGCCCGGTCCGCGGCCCTGGTGGCGGCCAGGGTGGTGTTCAACAGCTCGATGTTGCCGCTCACTTGGCGTCCCCCTCGATCTCGGCGCGGTCGCTGTCGGCGTCCGCCTCGACGGCGGCGTCGGTGTCGTAGAGCCCGAAGTAGCGGGCGGCGGTGTCCATGTCCTTGTCGCCTCGGCCGGACAGGTTGATGAGGATCAGCCCGTCCTTGCCGAGCTCCTTGCCGAGGTCCAGGGCTCCGGCGAGCGCGTGGGCGCTCTCGATCGCCGGGATGATCCCCTCCGTGCGGGACAGCAGGCGCAGGGCCTGCATGGCCGCGTCATCGGTGACCGCGCGGTACTCGCCGCGCCCGACGTCCTTGAGGTACGCGTGCTCCGGGCCGATGCCGGGGTAGTCCAGTCCCGCCGAGATGGAGTACGGCTCGGTGATCTGGCCCTCGTCGTCCTGGAGGACGTAGGAGCGCGAGCCGTGCAGGATGCCGGGCTCCCCCGCGGTGAGGGTCGCCGCGTGCTCGCCGGTCTCCACCCCGTGCCCGGCGGGCTCGCAGCCCACCAGGCGGACGTCGGCGTCGGGGATGAAGGCGTGGAAGAGGCCGATGGCGTTGGAGCCGCCGCCGACGCAGGCGACCGCCGCGTCCGGGAGGCGTCCCGCGCGCTCCAGGATCTGGCGGCGGGCCTCGACGCCGATGACGCGGTGGAAGTCGCGGACCATCGCCGGGAAGGGGTGCGGGCCCGCGACCGTGCCGAAGAGGTAGTGCGTGCGGTCCACGTTGGCGACCCAGTCGCGGAACGCCTCGTTGATGGCGTCCTTCAGCGTCCGCGAGCCGGACTTCACGGCGACGACCTCGGCGCCGAGCATCCGCATCCGGGCCACGTTCAGTGCCTGACGCTCGGTGTCGATCTCGCCCATGTAGATGGTGCATTCGAGGCCGAAGAGGGCGCAGGCGGTCGCGGTGGCGACACCGTGCTGGCCGGCTCCGGTCTCGGCGATGACGCGGGTCTTGCCCATGCGCTTGGTGAGGAGGGCCTGACCCAGCACGTTGTTGATCTTGTGCGAGCCGGTGTGGTTCAGGTCCTCGCGCTTGAGGAAGATCCGGGCGCCGCCGGCGTGCTCGGCGAAGCGCGGGACCTCGGTCAGGGCGCTGGGCCGCCCCGTGTAGTCGACCATGAGCTCGTTGAGCTCGGCGGCGAAGGCGGGGTCGGCCTTGGCCTTGTCGTACTCGACGGCGACCTCGTCCACGGCGGCGACGAGCGCCTCCGGGATGAACTTGCCGCCGTACGCGCCGAAATAGCCCTCGGCGCTGGGGATCAGACCCTCGGGGTCCGGAATGAAGAAGTCGGACGACATGCGACGTGCTCCTTGGCATGGCAACGGATGGATGCACCGTATGCGCGGAGCGGCGAGCGCCGCCGCGACCGGCATGCGGTCACGGCGGTGCGGTCGTACGTACGAGAAGAGCGGTGTGTCGTGCGGTACGTCGGCCGGGGCTCGCCTACAGCGCGGACCCCGCGCGCCATCGCATGCCGTTCACCTGGCCGGGCTCGTCGCCGATGACATACCGGACGCGCCGACCGTGCACACGCCGGGCGGGGGCGCGGCAGCCGCGGGGGCGGCAGCCGCGCGCCAGCGGGGCGTGCGGGTCCCGGGCCGAAGCCCCGGCGGGGCCGAGGCCCGGCCGGGTGCGGGGCGCGGGACGTCCGGTCATGGTCGCTTCGCCCCGTGTCAGCCGCGGCCGTGGCGGAGCGCCGGGTGGGCGCCCGCGGCGACGAGGTCGGCGACGGCGGCACGCGGGTCGCGGCCGGTGACCAGCGACTCGCCGACCAGGACGGCGTCGGCGCCCGCGTTGGCGTACGCGATCAGGTCGTGCGGGCCCCGGACGCCGGACTCGGCGACCTTGACGATGTGGTCGGGGATCTCGGGGGCGACGCGCTCGAAGGTGGAGCGGTCGACCTTGAGGTCCTTCAGGTTACGCGCGTTGACGCCGATGATCTTGGCTCCGGCGTCCACGGCGCGCTCCGCCTCCTCCTCGTCGTGCGCCTCGACGAGCGGGGTGAGCCCGATCGACTCGGCGCGCTCGATGAGGGAGACCAGGGCCTCCTGGTCGAGGGCGGCGACGATCAGCAGGGCGAGGTCGGCGCCGTAGGCGCGGGCCTCCCACAGCTGGTACGAGGTGACGATGAAGTCCTTGCGCAGGATCGGGGTGTCGACCTTGGCGCGGACGGCCTCCAGGTCGGCGAGCGATCCGCCGAAGCGGCGCTCCTCCGTGAGGACCGAGATGACGGACGCGCCGCCCGCCTCGTAGTCCGCGGCGAGCGCGGCCGGGTCGGCGATGGCGGCAAGGGCCCCCTTGGAGGGGGACGAGCGCTTGACCTCGCAGATGACGGTCACGCCCTCGCCGCGCAGGGCGGCGACTCCGTCCTTGGCCTGGGGAGCGCGGGCCGCGCGCTCCTTCAGCTCGTCGAGGCTGACGCGCGCCTGCCGCTCCGCGAGGTCGGCGCGAACGCCGTCGATGATCTCGTCGAGCACACTCACGCGAGCGGCCCCCTTCCGAACGGTTGACGGTGAACAGGATCAGCCATACCGATGGTATCCGCAGGATGCCCCGGGGCTCGCATCCGGCCACGTCGCGTCCCACTTCCTGGTCAATCAGTGGGCCGACCCGGTCGTTCAGGGGGCGAGCGCCGAGCCGAACGGCAGATTCCGGACCACGGTGAAGATCAGCAGGACGGTGCCGACGCCCCACCACCAGACGGGCGCAAGACCGATGCGCAGGGGCTGTCCGCGCCAGGCCCGGACCAGCCAGAGGCCCCAGACCGCGGCGAAGAGGAAGTAGCCGACGGTGGCGATCGCGTTGGCTTCGAGCGCCGCGCCGAGGTCGCCGTGGATGAAGGCGTGGGCGCTGCGCAGTCCGCCGCAGCCGGGGCAGAGGACGCCGGTCAGCTTGAGCAGCGGGCAGACCGGGTAGTGGCCGGGCTCGTTGGGGTCGACGCTGCCGACGTACGCGAAGGCGCCCGCGACGGCGGCGAGGATGCCGATGGGGGTGGCGAGGCGGCGCACCCGGCCTGTCGGGCGGCCCACCCGGCCCGTCCGGCCTACCTGGTCTTTCCGACGTTCGAGGGTGCCCACCCAGCCCGTCCGACCTACCTGGTCTTTCCGACGTTCGAGGGTGCCTACCCAGCCCGTCCGGCGTTTGAGGACGGAACCGGGGCCGTGGAGCTCGTGCACCTGTGAGGTCCCTTCGCCCGAGGGCCCTGTGGCCTCCGGGCCCACCCCGGCGAGGGTTCCGTCCTCAAACGCCGGACGGGCTGGAGTGGCACGGGGCCCGTCCTCGATCGACGGGCAGGCCGGGGTGGCACGGGACCCGTCATCGAGCGACGGGTCGGTTGGGCTGGGCCGGGCCATGTCGGGGGTCGGGCAGACGGTCAGCGGCAGGTTCCAGGGGCCGACGCCCTGCGGCGCGGCTTCCGGGCCTGCCGGGCCGGGGCCTGGGCCAGGGCCCTGCTGAGGGGCCGTTTCCGGGTCCGGGGGCTGGGCTGCGGCGGGGTTAGGCGAGGCGTCCACCCGCTGATTGTCCCCCGCCGACGCGAAAAGGCGCAGCCCCGGGTGGGGGCTGCGCCTGTCGGCGTGTCGGTCGCCGGGACGGGCCGGCGTCCGGGTCAGTGGGAGATCTGCGCCCGTCCGGCGCGCTCCCTGGCCTCGATCAGCTCGGCCGACTCCTTCGGCATGCCGAGGCCGGCCACCTTCATGGCGAGGCCCACGAGACCGCCGGCGAAGATGACGGCGATACCGGCCCAGAAGCCGAGCGGGTTGGCCGCGACCATGAAGACGCCTGCGACGCAGAAGCCGATGAAAGCAATGATGACACCGGTCCAGGCGGCCGGGGTGTGTCCGTGGCTCGTGCCCGCCATGAGTTGCTCCTCGTTGGTGTTGCGCCGTGGGTGGCGCTGTACGTGTGGCCGCCGCCCGGGGACGGCTCGGGTCCATTGTCCCGTACGGGACATCAGGAGGTGAGCGTGGGGTCACGCCTCGCGCGTCGGGTCCTCGCCGCGGTCCAGGGCCTTCCAGAGGTCCTCGGGCCGGTCCGGGTCGGAGGCGGTGCGGGGCGCCTTGCCGGGGCGGGGGGTGCCGTCGCGCTCGTACTTTCCGGACATGGCGGGCCAGCGGCTGCCGTAGCGCAGTGCGAGGAGCCCGGCCAGCAGGATCAGCAGGCCGCCGGCGGCGGTGACGTAGGGCCAGGCGGTGTGGCTGAGCGCGTGGATGGTGGCCGCCGCGTCGCCGGTGGTTCTGGCGGCCTCCTCGTCGAGGGCCGTGCTGTCGGACCCGCCGGCCCAGGCGCTGAGGGTGGCTCCGAGGCCGCTGAGGGCCAGGAGGGCGGCGACGATCCGGCGGCCGGCGCCGCGTACGGCGAAGACGGCGACGAGCGCGGCGAGACCGACGACGGCCAGGGCGGCCGGGACGCCGGTGACGTCCTGGCCGTCGACGGTCAGCGGAAGCGCGCCGCCGCCGGTGGCCGCGTCGCCCTCGGCCCAGGTCTGCCCGGAGGCGAGGAGGACGACGGTCGCACCGGCCGCGCCGAGGAGCAGACCGGCCGCGAGACTGCGGCGGCTCCCTGCGGAGTCGGGCGCGGCGCCGGACGCGGAGGCGGCGGTTCGGGCACGGGGCTGGGGTACGGGGACAGCACTCACGCCCTCCACTATCCCCTACCGGTTCAGCGGTCGTGGAGCCGGTTGGCCGTATGGACGGCGCGGAGCACGGCAGCCGCCTTGTTGCGGCACTCGGTGTCCTCGGCGACCGGGTCGGAATCGGCGACGACCCCGGCCCCGGCCTGGACGTACGCGGTGCCGTCACGGAGCAGGGCGGTCCGGATGGCGATCGCGGTGTCGGAGTCCCCGGCGAAGTCGAGGTAGCCGACGCAGCCCCCGTACAGTCCGCGGCGGCTCGGCTCCAGCTCCTCGATGATCTGCATGGCGCGGGGCTTGGGGGCGCCGGAGAGGGTGCCGGCCGGGAAGCAGGCGGTGAGGACGTCGAAGGCCGTGCGGTTCTCGGTGACGCGGCCGGTGACGGTGGAGACGATGTGCATCACGTGGGAGTAGCGCTCGATCGACATGAAGTCGACGACCTCGACGCTGCCGGGTTCGCAGACCCGCCCCAGGTCGTTGCGGCCGAGGTCGACGAGCATCAGGTGCTCGGCGCGCTCCTTGGGGTCGGCGAGGAGTTCGTCGGCGAGCGCCTGGTCCTCCTGCGGGGTGGCGCCCCGGTGCCGGGTCCCGGCGATCGGGTGGACCATGGCCCGGCCGTCCTCGACCTTGACCAGGGCTTCGGGGCTGGAGCCGACGACGTCGAACCCGTCGAAGCGGAAGAGGTACATGTACGGGGACGGGTTGGTGGCCCGCAGCACCCGGTAGACGTCCAGGGCGCTCGCGGTGCAGGGGGTCTCGAAGCGCTGGGAGGGGACGACCTGGAAGGCCTCGCCCGCCCGGATCCGCTCCTTGATGTCCGCGACGGCGTCCTGGTAGGCCTCGCCGCCCCACAGCGCGGTGTACGGCGGCAGTTCGGACGGGGGCAGGACGGCCGGGGCGTTCTCGACCGGGCGGCGCAGGTCGCGCTCCATCGCGTCGAGGCGGGCGACGGCGTCCGCGTGGGCCTCGTCGACGCCGGTGTCGAGGTCGTTGTGGTTGATCGCGTTGGCGATCAGGAGGACGGTGCCGTTCTGGTGGTCGAGGACGGCGAGGTCCGAGGTGAGGAGCATGGTCAGCTCGGGCAGCTTCAGGTCGTCGCCGCCGTGCTCGCCGATCTTCTCCAGGCGGCGTACGACGTCGTAGCCGAGGTAGCCGACCATGCCGCCGGTGAAGGGCGGCAGGCCCAGGTCGCTCACCAGGTCGCGGGGGGTGTGCAGGGTCTCGACGGTGGCGCGCAGCGCGTCCAGCGGGTCGCCGCCCGCCGGGACGCCCACGGGCGGGGTGCCGAGCCAGTGGGCCTCGCCGTCGCGGGCGGTGAGGGTCGCGTCGCTGCGGACCCCGATGAAGGAGTAGCGCGACCAGGTCCGGCCGTTCTCGGCGGATTCCAGGAGGAAGGTGCCGGTGCGTTCGGCGGCGAGCTTGCGGTACAGACCGACCGGGGTGTCGCCGTCCGCGAGGAGGCGGCGGCTGACGGGGACGACGCGCCGGTCGACGGCCAGTTTGCGGAAGGTGTCGAGATCCATGGCCGGTGACCTTACTTTCCGAGAGGCAGGGCGTCGGCGTCGAAACAGGTGCGGTCACCGGTGTGGCAGGCGGCGCCGGTCTGGTCGACCTTGACGAGGACGGTGTCGGCGTCGCAGTCCAGGGCGACGGACTTCACGTGCTGGACGTGACCGGAGGTGTCGCCCTTGACCCAGTACTCCTGGCGGCTGCGCGACCAGTAGGTGCAGCGGCCCGTGGTGAGGGTGCGGTGCAGCGCCTCGTCGTCCATCCAGCCGAGCATCAGCACCTCGCCGGTGTCGTACTGCTGGGCGATCGCCGGGACCAGACCGTCGGCGCCGCGCTTGAGGCGGGCGGCGATGGCCGGGTCGAGGCTGCTGGCGGGCGGCGTGGCGCCGGGCGTGCTCGTCATGGGCCCATTGTGCCGTGGCCGCGGAGGCTTTCCGGGCGGACGTCCACTGGGCGGACCCGGGGCGACGGTCGTACGCTGGCGGGCATGTCGACCCATGCGAAGCGTGAACGTCTTCTGCTCGCCGATCTGTTGGAAGCGGCCGGTCCCGAGGCCCTGACGCTCTGCGACGGCTGGAAGACCCGCGACCTGGCCGCCCATGTGGTGGTCCGCGAACGCCGCGCGGACGCGGCGGGCGGGCTGCTGGTGAGCGCGCTGAAGACCCGGCTGGAGCGGGTGCAGGCGGAGTTCGCGGCGAAGCCGTACGAGGAACTGATCCAGCTGATCCGCACCGGTCCGCCCCGGTTCTCCCCGATGTCCCTCAAGCAGATCGACGAGGCGGCGAACACCGTCGAGTTCTTCGTCCACGCGGAGGACGTGCGCCGGGCCCAGCCCGACTGGTCGCGCCGCGAGCTGGACCCGGTCTTCTCCGATGTGCTGTGGAGGCGCACCGAGCGGACGGCCCGCCTGCTGGGCCGCAGGTCCCCGGTGGGTCTGGTGCTGCGCCGCCCGGACGGCCAGACGGCGGTGGCCCACAAGGGGACCCCGGTGGTGACGGTGACCGGGGAGCCCGCCGAGCTGCTGCTGTACGCCTTCGGCCGGCAGGACTCGGCGGACGTCGAGGTGGAGGGCGACCGGGCGGCGGTGGACCGGCTGCGGGCGGCCGAGCTGGGGATGTAGGCCCGGCGGACGCGCGCGTCCCCGGTCAGCGGGGCAGTTCGGCGCGGCGGGTCAGCGGGGCAGTTCGGCGCGGCGGAGTGCGGTGAAGGTCAGGCCCACCGCGCCGCCGGCCGCGCACACCGCCGCGCTGACGGCGTAGACCGGCCCGGTGCCCCAGAGGGCGATGGCGGCCCCGGTGGCGGGGTAGCTCAGCGGGATGAGCGCGTAGGTGAAGAGCGTCGACACGGAGGTGACCCGGCCCAGGTACGCCGGGTCGGCCACGGTCTGGACGAGGGCTCCGCACAGGGCCCCGGCCAGCCCGATGAAGAGGCCGACGACCGCGGCGGTCGCGGCGGCCAGGGGCACCGAGGGGATCTGCGCCACAGCGGCGATGCCCGTCGCGCCCACGAGGACCGTCAGGCACATCACGAGCCCGGCGCGCGGCACCCTGCCCCGGACGGCGATGAGGAGAGCGGCCCCGGCGGCGCCGGAGGCGAATCCGGCGACGATCCAGCCCATGCCTGCCGCGCCCCAGCCGCGCTGCTCGGACAGCAGGATCAGCCCGAGGTTGAGCGGTCCGACGAAGCCGAGCTCGCTGAGGCCGATGACGATCATCAGCGGCCCGAGCAGGGGGTGGCGGCGGATGTACCGAAGCCCGTCGACGAGGTCCTGCCGGGCGGTCGGCTTCTCCTCGGTGACTGTCGGCCTCTCCTCGGTGACTGTCCGCTCCTCATGGTCGCAGGCAACCGTCCCGCCGTGCTTCACCGGCTCGGGCAGCGGTCTGATCCGCAGACCCAGAAGCAGGGGCAGGGAGAGGGCGAAGAGCGCTCCGGCGGTGGCGAAGGCGAGCGTGGGGCCGCCCGTGGCGACGGCGACCCCGCCCAGCGGCGCGCCGACGATCGACGCGCCGCGTGCGGCCAGTCCGCGCAGGCCCTGGATCCGGGCGAGCTGGCCCGGAGGGCTGATCCGGGGCGGCAGGGCTCCGACGGCGGGCAGGAACAGGGCGTCGACCGCGCCGAAGAGCAGGGCGACGGCCACCAGGACGCCCACGGTGGGCGCGGTGAGGACCAGGGTGGCGGCGAGTCCGAGGACCAGGACCGCGCGGGCGGCGTCGCTGCCGATGACGACGCGGCGGGGCCCGAGCCGGTCGGCGAGCACTCCCCCGCCGAGCATCAGGAGCGCCCGGGGTATCGAGCCGGCGGCGAGGACCAGGCCGGTGCCGGAGGCGCTGCCGGTGCGGGCGGCGGCCCAGGCGAGGGCCATGAAGTAGATGCTGTCGCCGACCATCGACGCGGTGTACGCGCCGAGCCAGCGCAGCACGTTGGGGTCGCGGTGCGCGGGGCGTTCGGGGGCTTCCACGGCGGTGACGGTCATGGGTTCGTCCTTCCGGGAGGAGCGTCGGGCTCGGCGGCGGGCTCAGGGTCGGAAGGGGAATCCGTACGTGTGCAGGGCGACGCTCTCGCGGCCCGCCGTGTCGCCCGCTTCCTCGCGGGCGCGGCCCGCTTCCTCGTAGCGGTCGATCAGCGCGCCCATCTCCCGGCCGAGGGCGGCCAGTTCCTCCGCGGTGAGGCGCAGGAGGTTCTCCGCGCTCCAGGAGGCGCTGCGCCATTCCGTGTCCCAGGTGTGCCGTGCGTCCTGGTGGGCCCGGTAGAGCTCGACGTGCTGGTCGAAGGACATCCGGCCGGCGGCGGCGTAGACGGCCGCCTTGTCGGGCGCGTCGTCGAAGTCCTCGTCGCTGAAGGTCAGCCCTCGGGAGGACGGCTGCCACCAGCGTTCCCGGCCGTCGGTGCCCTGGCCCTCGGCCGGTTCGATCAGTCCGTGGTCGGCGAGCTTGCGCAGGTGGTAGCTGACGAGGGAGACCGCCTCGTCGACCTGGTCGGCGAGCTGGGAGGCGGTGGCGGTGCGCTTGATGTGCAGGGCTCGGTAGAGCTTCAGGCGCAGGGGGTGGCCGATCGCCTTGAGGGTGTCGAGGTCGGAGACGCGGCGTCGTTCTTCACTGGGCATGACACGACCGTAGATGCGCAGGAAAAGTTGCGCAAGAAGAATTGCGCAATATTTGTTGCGGACCTTTGTTGCGGATCTCTTCTGTCGTCGCGGGCCGCGTCAGGTGCCGAGCAGCCGCCGCGCCGCGAGGGCGAGGGAGACCTCGACCGCGTCCCGGGGGCGGGTGAGGCAGCGACCGGTGAGCTGTTCGAAGCGGCGGAGGCGGTTGAGGACGGTGTTGCGGTGGCAGTACAGCCGCGCGCCCGCCCGTTGTGCCGAGCCGTCCGCGTCCAGCCAGGCGGTGAGGGTCTCCACGATGACGTCGCGGTCGGCGGGGTCCAGCCGGTCCAGCGGCCCCAGCACCCGGTCCGCGAGCGCTTCGGCGAGCGCCGGCGAGGACACGACCAGGGCGTCCGGGAGGTGCTCGTCGAGCAGGACCGTGCCCCCGGCGGCGGGGCAGGCGCGCAGCGCGGTCTCCGCCAGCCGCCGGGCGTCGCCGAGGGCGGCCAGGCCCTCGACGGCGGAACCGATCCCGGCCCGGGTGCCGGCCGGCACGTCCAGCGCGGCGGCCAGCGCGCTCAGCTCGCCGGGCGGGCCCGCCAGTGGCAGGATCGCGAACTCGGCGTCCGGGCCCGGGTGCCAGAGCACCGGGGCGCCCGGGGCGGCGGGCAGTGCCAGCGGCGGGCGGTCGGCGGCCCCCGGCCCGCGCGGGGCCCCGGCCACCGCGAGCACGGCGTACCGGCCCTGCTCCGGCAGCCCCAGCATCGCCGCCGCCTCGGCGAGGTCCGCGATCCGGGCGGTCCCGTCAAGCAGGGCGGCGACCATCAGCCGCTGCCGGTTCTCCCGCCGCCAGGACTGCCGCCGCTCGGCCTGCCGGTAGGCGTCCGCGACGATCCCGCAGTGCTCGTCGACGAAGTTCCACACATCGGCGGCGACATGGACGAGCAGCCGTACGTCGTCGGGGTCGCGCCGGGCGGTCTCGTCCACGAGGTCCTGCCAGACCATCGCGCCGCCCATCCGGAAGGCGTGCAGGACGGCGTCGAGCGGCACGCCCTGCTCGGCGCGGATCTCACCGATCCAGCGGGAGGTGCGGTGGGCGGACTCCCGGAACTCCCGGGGCTGGATCAGGGAGCCGACGTTGTGCCGCAGCGAGTGGTGGACCTCCTGCCAGACCTCGGCCCGGCCGGCGTCGATGGCCGCCCGGTAGCCGGGCTCCTGGGCGTACAGGGCCTCGACGAGCCGGTCGGTGAGGGCCGGCAGCGAGGCGACGAGGACCCGGGCGGCCCGGTGCAGCACCTCGACGGCCTCGCGGTCGGCCAGGGACCGGAAGCGGTGCGGCAACGGCGTTGCCGGGGACGGGCCGTGGAGCGCCCCGATCCGCGAACGTACGACCTGTGGCATGGCGGCCTCCACCGGGAATCGGCCGGCCGCGCGAGCGGCGGGCTTGGCGCACCCGGCCCGGACGGGGCACGAGCGCGACGACACGATCCTGACGCCCGCAGAATGACATACCGCCCAGTCGGTACCTAGGGGTCTGCGCGGAACTCGTCATCACGGTCTCGCAACCTCCGGTACTCCCGGAGGGCCCTCATCCGGCGAGCAGCCGGGTCAGTTCGGTGCGGGAGCGGATGCCGAGGGCGGCGAAGACGTTGCGGAGGTGGTGGTCGACCGTGCGGGGGCTGAGCGACAGCCGCAGTGCCACTTCCCGGTTGGTGGCCCCCTCGGCGACGCAGCGGGCGATGCGCAGCTGCTGGGGGGTGAGCGCCGCCAGCGGTCCGTCCGCCGCGCTCCGCGAGGCCCCGGCCGGCTCCCCCGCCGCCCGCAGCTCCCCGGCCGCCCGGTCCGCCCAGGCGCGGGCCGAGCAGCGCTGGAAGGCGACCAGGGCGTCGCGCAGCGGGCCGCGGGCCTCACGGGTGCGCCGGCGGCGGCGCAGCCACTGCCCGTACAGCAGCTGGGTGCGGGCCCGTTCGAAGTCGCCGCCCGCCCGGCCGTGGTGGGCCAGGGCCTCGGCGTAACGGGCGTCGGCCTCGTCGGCGGGGGCCAGCAGGGCCCGGCAGCGGGCCAGTTGGGCGGGCGCGCCCGGATCTGCGGTCCGGGCGGCCCAGGAGGCGAACTCGTCGACGGCGGCCTGGAGTTCGCGGGACTCCTCGGGCAGCCGGCCGCCCAGGACGGCGGCCTCGACCCAGCAGGGCACGGCGAGCATCCGGGCGGCGAAATGCCCCCGCGCGGGTCCGGTCCCGACGAGGGGGGCCAGCCGGGCGGCCGCCTCGCCGGGCCGCCCGGAGGCCAGGTCCGCGCGGGCCCGTGCCCAGGTGGCGAGGGTGACGGCCTGGGCCAGGCCGTGCGGCCCCGCCCCGGCCAGCGCGGCGTCTCCGTGCGCGGCGCACGCCTCGGCGGGTCCCTCCACGGAAGCGGCGAGGGCGAGCACGGCGTGCAGATGGGCGGAGCTGTTGGGCTGCCCCGTACGGCGGGCGGCGTGCAGCCCCTCCAGCGCGTGGGCCCGCGCACCGGCGTGCCGCCCGGCCCGCAGTTCGGCGTAGGCGAGGTGTTCGAGGGCCTGGGGCAGCAGCGCGTCGGGTCCCCCGGTCCGTACGGCGGCGAGCGCGCGGGCCCCCGCGCGGCAGGCGGCGGCGACGTCCCCGAGGACCAGGGCCGCGACCCCGGCCCGGAGCAGCGCGGCCGGGGCGCACGGGTCCCCGGCGGGTTCGAGGCAGTGGCGGAGCAGGGCGTGGCCCTCGGCGGCACGGCCTTCGAGCACGGCGCACATGCCCGCCCGGTAGTGCTCCAGGCCCGCCTCCAGCGGGGTGCGGGCGAGGCGGTTCATGGCGTCGAGGTAGCCGAGCGCGTCCCCCGCCGCCCAGGCGGCCTCGGCCGCGCCGAGGAGGGCGTCGAGGGCCCGGCGGGGATCGTGCGGGCCGAGCAGCGCGGCCGCGGCGAGCAGCGCTTCGTGGGCGTCGGCCGCGGGTCCGGAGCGCAGGGCCAGCATGCCGTGGACGTAGGGGGCGAGGCCTCGCGCGACCTCGCCGGGCGCCCCCGCCGCGCCGGGCGCCCGGGGCCCGGTCCTGGCCAGCAGGGCCCGGGCCAGGGCCGGGTCGCCCGCCAGCCCCGCCTGCTCGGCCGCCGCGGCGAACCGGGCCGCCCGCAGCGCCGGTTCGGTGGAGAGCAGCGCGGACCGGACCAGGGCGGCGGAGCGTTCGGCGTGCGGGAACGGGCCGTCGGCGCCGGCGTCGAGCCGGGCGGCCAGCACGGCATCCGGCCCGGACGCGGCACAGGCCCACTGGACGAGGGCGGCGAGCGGGACGGGCGGGGGTGCGGGAGGCGGGGTGGGCGAAGGCGACGCGGGAGCGGCGTCCGGAGAGGCCTCGCCCGCCGCCGCCGGGACGCCGTCCGCCCGCGCGGCCCGGGTCCGGTCGCCGGTCTCCGTCAGCAGGGTGGCGAGCAGTTCGTGCGCGGCGCGGCGCTGGGCCCAGGGGGCGTGGTGGAGTACGGCGCGGGCGACGAGACGGTGGGCGAAGTGGACCCGGCTGCCCGCCCGTTGGAGAAGGCCGTCGGTGACGGTACCGCCGAACAGGGCCCGGTCCAGGAAAGCCCGGGGCAGTCCGCCTCGGGTGCCCGCGCGCAGCAGGAGCAGGGCGTCCGCCCCGGCCCCGTCCGGCTCGTGCTCCTGGGCCGCGGCGGCGAGCAGGAGCAGGGCCCGGGTCCGGTCCGGGAGGCCGTCGAGGCGTTCGGCGTGGGCGGCGAGCACCGCTTCGCCGCCGGGCAGGGGGAAGGGCAGCGGGGTGCGGCCGGCGAGCTGGTCCGGGGTGAGGCGGCCGGCGAGCCCGGCGAGCAGGCGGGGGTTTCCGGCGGCCTCACGGAGGAGCTCGGCACGCACGACCGGGTCGACCCCCTCCGTGCCGGGGGTCGCGCCGGGGGGCGAACCGAGAGCCGCGCCGGAGGCCGCACCAAGGGCCGCTCCGGGGGTCGGACCGAGAACCGCACCGAGGGCCGTACCGGGGGTCGAACCAAGGGCCGCACCGAGGGCCGTGCCGTGGGTCGAACCAGGGGCGGCACCGAGGACGGCACCAAAGGTCGCACCGAGGCCCGTACCAGGATCCGCGCCGGAAGCCGTGCCGGAGGTCAGCCGGTCCAGGAGCGCCGAGGCCGCGCCCTCGTCCAGGGGCGCGAGGTGGAGCGTGGGCAGTCCGGCGAAGGCGGTGGCGTCGGCGGCCGAGAGGAGGACGGCGATCCGGCTGCCCGCGCCCAGTCCTCGGGCCGCGAAGGCGAGGGCGGTCCGGGACGCCGGGTCCCAGGTGTGCGCGTCGTCGGCGCAGACCAGCAGGGGCCGCCCGGCGCCGAGTTCCCGCAGCCGGCCGGCCAGCGCGTCGGGCGCGATGACGGGGGGCGGGGCGGCGGGCGGAGGGCCGACGGAGGTGTGGGCCGAGCCGAGCAGGGCGTGCAGGGCGCCGCAGGGCACGGCACGCAGCGCGGGGGTGGCGGTGGCGTACAGCACGGGGCCCCGGTCGCGGTGCGCGTCGACGGCGGCGCGCAGCAGCGCCGTACGGCCGAGACCGGGTGGCGCGACCAGCACGAGCGCACCTCCGTCGCCGCGCCACAGGCGCGCCAACAGGCTTTCCAGAGTGGCGAGTTCATCGTCCCGGCCGTACAGCCGGAGCGGACTGCGCACGGTCGTCGATGGGGTCACATCGGCACCGTACGTTCGCGTCGGCGAGGGTGGAAGCGCCGCGTCCGGGTCCCGGGCGGGGACGGCCCGGTGCGGTGCGTGCTCCCAGCCGGAGCCCTGCCCCACTGTGCCGGAGCACAGTGCGGCAGGGCCAGGAGGGGGGCGTCTCGTCGAGCGGCGCGGGGTTACGCGGTGTGCGGGCAGTTGCCCCGGTACTCCGCGATGGCCAGGCTCGGCTGCGGGAGCGGGCAGAGGAACTGCTCGTAGCGGGTGTCGTTGTCGATGAATCGCTTCAGCCAGGAAATGCTGTACTTAGCGATCGTCGTGTTGGAGCTGTTCGGCGTGAAGTGCGAGGCGCCGCGCAGTTCCAGGTACGCCTTGTCCAGGGAGCCGGGCAGCGACTCGTAGAACGGCTCGGAGTGCGTGGCGACGGGGGCGACGGTGTCACCGTCCGCCCCCACCACGAGGGTGGGCGTGCGCAGTTCGGGCCAGGTCTTGTCGGTGTTCCAGCCGGTCAGCGGGATCGCCGCCTTCAGCGAGGTGCGGCTCTTGGCGGCCTCCAGGCTGCCGCCGCCGCCCATCGAGTGCCCCATCACCCCGAGCCGGGAGGCGTCGACCCGGGTCCGCACCGAGCTGCGCTGGGTCAGGTAATCGAGAGCGGCGAGGAGTTGGCGGCCGCGGCTGTCGGGCTGGTCGAGCGTGGTGTTGGTGTCGATGGTGAAGACGACGAAGCCCTGGGAGGCCAGGCGCGGGCCGAGCCAGGCGATGGAGGACTCGTAGGCGGTGAAGCCGGGCGAGATGACGACCGCGCCGAAGGTGCCGTCGGCGGTGGACGTCGGGTAGTGGATGGTGCCGCCGCCGAACCCGGTCACGGAGAGCGAGGAGACGGAGGTCTGCGAGGTGGCGTACGAGCCGCGGCTCGCCTCGATGGAGGCGTTGGTGGGGGCGGGGCCGCGCTCGTAGGGGTTGTCGGCGGCCTGGGCGCCCGGGACCAGAGCGGTCATCAGGAGACCGGCGGTGGCCGCGGCGGCGGTCAGCAGACTCGTGAGCGTACGGGAGCGGCCCGTGAACGTACGGGAGCGGCCCGGGCGGGGAAGGTGCGGGGGGATGGTGCCGGAGGGGAGGTGCTGCACGGGGGGATCCTCTCGGTGGTGGCGGAACCTCACCACGCGGGGACCGTCGGCCGTCGTCCGGGACCTTCGGGGTGGCGCCGCGTGGCTGCCGGCGTCGTTCGCCGGCGGTCGCCACTCTCACGCCGCGTCCCGTGGACGCGCATCGGCGGTATCACCGGCCTCGGGTGGGCCGGTGATACCACCGGTGCGTGTCAGGTGCTCAGCGGACCGGGTGTCCCGCTTCCCGCAGGGCGCCCTTGACCTCGGAGATCCGCAGGTCGCCGAAGTGGAACACGGACGCGGCGAGCACCGCGTCGGCTCCCGCCTCGATCGCCGGGGCGAAGTCGGCGAGCCGGCCGGCGCCGCCGGAGGCGATGACGGGGACGGTGACGTGCTTCCGCACCGCCTCGATCATCTCGGTGTCGTAGCCGTCCTTCGTGCCGTCGGCGTCCATCGAGTTGAGCAGGATCTCGCCCGCGCCCAGTTCGGCGGCCCGGTGGGCCCACTCGACGGCGTCGATGCCGGTGCCCCTGCGGCCGCCGTGCGTGGTGACCTCGAACGTGCCCTCCGGGGTGCGGCGGGCGTCGACGGAGAGCACCAGGACCTGGCGTCCGAAGCGTTCGGCGATCTCGCGGACGAGGTCGGGGCGGGCGATGGCCGCGGTGTTGACGCCGACCTTGTCGGCCCCGGCGCGCAGCAGCTTGTCGACGTCGTCCGGGGTGCGGACGCCGCCGCCGACGGTGAGCGGGATGAAGACCTGCTCGGCGGTGCGGCGGACCACGTCGTACGTCGTCTCGCGGTCGCCGCTGGAGGCGGTGATGTCGAGGAAGGTCAGCTCGTCGGCGCCCTCGGCGTCGTACAGCTTGGCCATCTCGACGGGGTCGCCCGCGTCGCGCAGGTTCTGGAAGTTGACGCCCTTGACGACCCGGCCGTTGTCGACGTCCAGGCAGGGGATGACGCGTACGGCGAGGCTCACTTCGCGCCTCCCCGGTAGGCCTCGACCTCGACCTCGACGACCAGGCTCGGGTCCACGAAGCCGGACACGATGATCATGGAGGCGGCGGGGCGCACGGCGTCGAACAGCTCCTTGTGGGCGCGGCCGATGTCCTCCACGTCCCGGGCGTGCGTGAGGTACATCCGGGTGCGGACGACGTCCTCGCGGGTGAGGCCCGCCTGCTCCAGCGCGGCGAAGGCGACGCCGAAGGCGGTGACCGCCTGCTCGTACGGGGAGCCCGCGGAGATCTGGCCGTTGACCACGGAGGTGCAGCCGGCGACCAGGACGAGCCCGTTGGGGAGCTCGACCGCGCGCGAGTAGCCGAACTTCTCCTCCCAGGGTGCGCCGGTGGAGATCCGGCGTACGGAGGAAGCGGCGGTCGACTCAGAAGAATCGGTCATGCGGCGACCGCCTTGAGTGCCTCTTCCAGCGTGAACGCCTTCGCGTACAGCGCCTTGCCGACGATCGCGCCCTCGACGCCCTCGGGGACGAGGAGGGAGATCGCGCGGAGGTCGTCGAGCGAGGAGACCCCGCCGGAGGCGACGACCGGGCGGTCGGTGGCGGCGCAGACGTCCCGCAGCAGGCCCAGGTTGGGGCCTTCCAGGGTGCCGTCCTTGGCGATGTCGGTGACGACGTAGCGGGCGCAGCCCTCGGCGTCGAGGCGGGCGAGGGTCTCGTAGAGGTCGCCGCCGTCTCGGGTCCAGCCCCGGCCGCGCAGGGTGGTGCCGCGGACGTCGAGGCCGACGGCGATCTTGTCGCCGTGCTCGGCGATGACCTTGGCGACCCACTCGGGGGTCTCCAGGGCGGCGGTGCCGAGGTTGACCCGGCGGCAGCCGGTGGCGAGGGCGGCGGCGAGCGAGGCGTCGTCGCGGATGCCGCCGGACAGCTCGACCTTGATGTCCATGGCCCCGGCGACCTCGGCGATCAGGGCGCGGTTGTCGCCGGTGCCGAAGGCGGCGTCCAGGTCGACGAGGTGCAGCCACTCGGCGCCGGCGCTCTGCCAGGCGAGGGCGGCCTCCAGCGGGGAGCCGTAGGAGGTCTCGGAGCCGGACTCGCCGTGCACGAGGCGGACGGCCTGGCCGTCGCGGACGTCGACGGCGGGGAGCAGTTCAAGCTTCGGCATTACAGCGTCTCGATCCAGTTGGTCAGCAGCTGGGCGCCGGCATCGCCGGACTTCTCGGGGTGGAACTGGGTGGCCCACAGCGCGCCGTTCTCCACGGCGGCCACGAACCGTTCGCCGTGCGTGGCCCAGGTGACCTTGGGGACACGGATCTTGGCGTTGGTCACTTCGAGGGACCAGTCGTGCGCCGCGTAGGAGTGCACGAAGTAGTACCGGGCGTCGGCGTCCAGGCCGGCGAAGAGCTGGGAGTCCTCGGGGGCCTCGACGGTGTTCCACCCCATGTGCGGGACGACGTCGGCCTTCAGGGGTCCGACCGTGCCGGGCCATTCGTCCAGGCCCTCGGTCTCCACGCCGTGCTCGATGCCGCGCTCGAACAGGATCTGCATCCCGACGCAGATGCCCATGACGGGGCGGCCGCCGGAGAGCCTGCGGCCGACGACCCAGTCGCCGCGGGCCCGCTTGAGCCCGTCCATGCAGGCGGAGAACGCGCCGACGCCGGGGACGAGGAGCCCGTCGGCGTTCATCGCGCGGTCGTAGTCCCGGGTGATCTCGACGTCCGCGCCGACATGGGCGAGGGCCCGCTCGGCGGAACGGACGTTGCCGAAGCCGTAGTCGAAGACGACGACCTTCTTGGTGTCAGTCACAGCGTGCCTCTCAGTCCCACAGTCCCTGGATCCGCAGGATGCCCGCCACCAGGCACATCACGGAGCCGATCGACAGCAGCACGATGACGCCCTTGGGCATCCCCTGCTTGGCGAAGGAGTAGACGCCGCCGGCCAGGAAGAGGCCGACGACGATCAGGATGGTGTTGAGGCCGGTCACAGGGCGCCCTTCGTGGAAGGCAGGATGCCGGCGGCGCGGGGGTCGTGCTCGCTGGCGTACCGCAGGGCGCGGGCGAGCGCCTTGAACTGGCACTCGACGATGTGGTGGGCGTTGCGCCCGTACGGCACGTGGACGTGGAGGGCGATCTGCGCCTGGGCGACGAAGGACTCCAGGATGTGCCGGGTCATCGTCGTGTCGTACTCGCCGATCATCGGCGCCATCTTCTCGGGCTCGGTGTGCACGAGGTAGGGGCGGCCGGAGAGGTCGACGGTGACCTGGGCGAGCGACTCGTCCAGCGGGACGGTGCAGTTGCCGAAGCGGTAGATGCCGACCTTGTCGCCGAGGGCCTGCTTGAAGGCGGCGCCGAGCGCGAGCGCGGTGTCCTCGATGGTGTGGTGGCTGTCGATGTGCAGGTCGCCCTCGGTCTTGACCGTGAGGTCGAAGAGGCCGTGGCGGCCGAGCTGGTCGAGCATGTGGTCGTAGAAGCCGACCCCGGTGGCGACATCGACCTTGCCGGTGCCGTCGAGGTTGATCTCGACGAGCACGGACGTTTCCTTCGTGGTGCGTTCCACGCGGCCTACGCGGGGGCTCATGCGTCGTGCTCCTTCTTCAGTTCGCGTACCGCATCGAGGAACGCGTCGTTCTCTGCCGGGGTTCCCGCGGAGACCCGCAGCCATCCCGGTACGCCGTTGTCCCGGACCAGGACGCCCCGGTCGAGGATCTGCTGCCAGACGGCGTGGCTGTCGTCGAAGCGGCCGAACTGGACGAAGTTGGCGTCCGAGTCGGTGACCTCGTAGCCGGTGGCGCGCAGCTCGGCCACCAGCCGGTCGCGCTCGCTCTTGAGCTGCGCGACGTATCCCAGCAGGGTATCGGTGTGCTCCAGGGCGGCGAGCGCGGTGGCCTGGGTGACGGAGGACAGGTGGTACGGCAGCCGCACCAGCTGGACCGCGTCGACCACGGCCGGGTCGGCGGCGAGGTAGCCGAGGCGCAGTCCCGCCGCGCCGAACGCCTTGGACATGGTCCGTGAGAGGACCAGGTTGCGGCGGCCCTCGATCAGCGGGAGCAGCGAGGGGTGGTGGCTGAACTCGCCGTAGGCCTCGTCGACGACGACCATCGAGGGCCGGGCGGCCTGTGCGGCCTCGTACAGGGCGAGGACGGTCTCCGCGTCGACGGCGGTGCCGGTGGGGTTGTTGGGCGAGGTGATGAAGACGACCTCGGGCCGGTGCTCGGCGATGGCGGCGCGGGCGGCGTCCACGTCGATGGTGAAGTCGTCGTTGCGCGGCCCGGAGATCCAGCCGGTGCCGGTGCCCCGGGAGATCAGGGCGTGCATGGAGTACGAGGGTTCGAAGCCGATCGCGGTGCGGCCGGGCCCGCCGAAGGTCTGGAGCAGCTGCTGGAGGACCTCGTTGGAGCCGTTGGCGGCCCACACGTTGGCCGTGCCGACCTCGTGCCCGGCGGTGCGGGTGAGGTAGCGGGCCAGCTCGGTGCGGAGCTCGACGGCGTCCCGGTCGGGGTAGCGGTTGAGGCCGCGGGCGGCCTCGCGGACCCGCTCGGCGATCCGGTCGACCAGGGCTTCGGGGAGCGGGTAGGGGTTCTCGTTGGTGTTGAGGCGTACGGGAACGTCGAGCTGGGGGGCTCCGTACGGGGACTGGCCGCGCAGTTCGTCGCGGATGGGGAGCTCGTCCCAGGGATTGCCGGGCGCGGGGTCGTTCGTCACTGCTGCGGAACCTTCCAGCCACTGTGTTCGTCGAGTTCGCCTTCGGCAAAACGTGCCTTCAGTGCGGCGCCGTGGGCGGGGAGGTCCTCCGCCTCGGCGAGGGTCACGACGTGGTGGGTGACCTCGGCGAGCGCGTCGCGGCTGTAGTCGACGATGTGGATGCCGCGCAGGAAGGACTGCACGGACAGGCCCGAGGAGTGGCAGGCGCAGCCGCCGGTGGGCAGGACGTGGTTGGAGCCGGCGCAGTAGTCGCCGAGCGAGACGGGCGACCAGGGGCCGACGAAGATCGCTCCGGCGTTGCGGACCCGGTCGGCGACGGCGGCCGCGTCGGCGGTCTGGATCTCCAGGTGCTCGGCGCCGTACGCGTCGACGACCTTGAGGCCGTCCGCGATGGAGGAGACCAGGACGATCGCGGACTGGCGGCCGGCGAGGGCGGGCTCGATGCGGTCCTTGATGTGCTTGGTGGCGGCGACCTGGGGGGCCAGCTCGGCCTCGGTGGCGGCGGCCAGCTCCTCGGAGTCGGTGACCAGGACGGCGGCGGCCATGGGGTCGTGCTCGGCCTGGCTGATCAGGTCGGCGGCCACGTGCGCCGGGTCGGCGGTGGCGTCGGCGAGGATCGCGATCTCGGTGGGCCCGGCCTCGGCGTCGATACCGATGCGGCCCTTGAGGAGGCGCTTGGCGGCGGCGACGTAGATGTTGCCGGGGCCGGTGACCAGGTTGACCGGGGGGCAGTCCTCGGTGCCGTACGCGAACATCGCGACGGCCTGCGAGCCGCCCGCCGCGTACACCTCGTCGACGCCGAGCAGGGCGCAGGCGGCGAGGATCGTGGGGTGCGGGAGTCCGCCGAAGTCCTTCTGCGGCGGGGAGGCGACGGCGACGCCCTCGACGCCCGCCTCCTGGGCCGGGACGACGTTCATCACGACGGAGGACGGGTAGACCGAGCGGCCGCCGGGGACGTAGAGCCCGACGCGCTCGACGGGCACCCACTTCTCGGTGACGGTGCCGCCGGGGACGACCTGGGTGGTGTGCGTGGTGCGTCGCTGCTCGCGGTGGACGAGCCGGGCGCGGCGGATCGACTCCTCCAGGGCGGCCCGGACGGCCGGGTCCAGCTCCTGGAGGGCGCGGGAGATGGCGTCGGCGGGCACCCGGACCGACTCGATCCGGACACCGTCGAACTTCTCCCCCCACTCGATGACTGCCGCTGAGCCACGATGGCGCACGTCCTCGCAGATGGGCCGCACCGTCTCCAGGGCGGCTTCCACGTCGAACTCGGCACGGGGCAGCAGGTCGCGCAGGGCAGCACCCTCGGGGAGGGCGTCACCGCGCAGATCGATTCGAGAGATCACACGGCAATTCTCTCAGACCGGTCGGAGCGGCCGGTCGCCCGTATCACTGGCTGATATCGGTCGCCCGTACCACTGGCCGATACGCGTCTCGGCCATGTCCGGCTGTCACTGCTGACCGCTAGCTTTCATGGCGTCACACAGAGGGAAGAACAGCACTACAGCATGTGCGCACGGAGGGAGCGGCCGTGACCGAGCCGCACGAAGGCGATATCCCGGACGGACTCAGCGCAGCGGAGCTGGGCATGTGGCAGTCCTTCCGCAACGGCACCACCTACGACTTACGCAGCTACGACCCGACCCACAACGACCCGTTCGCCCCGCAGGTGTGGGGGCCCGAGCGGAGCGTCGGCGCGCGCACGGTGGCGCGGCTGCTGCTGAGCGGCCCGCCGGCCCGGCCGGGCCGGGTGGCGGCACTGAAGCTCCGGGGGGTGCGGATCACCGGGAAGCTGGATCTGGCGGGCGGCCGGGTGGCTCCGTACGTGGAGCTGACCGGCTGCCGTTTCGAGCAGGAGGTGGTGCTCCCCGAGTGCCACTTCACGACCCTGCGGCTGGTGGGGTGCGCGCTGCCCCGGCTGGAGGCCGCACGGCTCCACACGGAGGGCGATCTGCATCTGCCGCGCTGCCGCATCGACCGGGGGATCCGGCTGACCGACGCCCAGATCGGCACCGATCTGCTGATCAACCAGCTCAGCGTCGGCCCGGACCGGCACGGGCGGGCCATCGTCGGGGACGGCATGGCGGTCGCCCAGGACCTCCAGGCCGAGATGATCGAGACGGTCGGCGAACTGAGCCTGCGCGGGGCGAAGGTGGGCGGTTCGCTGAGCCTGCGCGGCAGCCGGCTGCGCGCGGCGGAGGACCGTCGCGCGCTGAACGCCCCGCAGCTGACGGTGGAGCGCACGCTCTACATGACCGAGGCGTGGGTGAGCGTCGACACGGGGAACCAGGGCACCACTCCCCCGTACGGCGTGGTCTACGCCCCGACGCCGGCGCGCGGCACCCGCTCGCAGATCTTCGAGTGCCGGGGCGGGGTGCGCCTGGACGACGGGCGGTTCGGGGACGCGGTGGACCTGCACAAGGCCCGGTTCACCATGACCCGCCAGGAGGAGTTGTCGCTGCGCCGGATCGTGACGCCGGAACTGCGGTTCAACGCGGAGCGCCCGGAGGAGGGACGGGTCGTCCTGAACGGCGCGAAGGTGGTGACCCTGATCGACCTGTCGACGAGCTGGCCGGGCCCGGGCGGTCTGGCGATGGGCGGCTTCGTCTACGAGAACCTCGTCCCCTACGGCCACTTCCCGCTCTCCCGTCGGCTGGAGTGGGTGCTCGCCGCGACCCCGGAGTACGTCCCCGAGCCGTACGAGCGGCTGGCCACGGTGATGCGCAGTTGCGGCGAGGACGCGGACGCGCGCGAGGTGCTGCTGGCCAAGCAGCGCCGCCGCCGCGAGACGCTGCCGCCCGCCGCGAAGGCGTGGGGCTATCTCCAGGACTGGACGGTGGCGTACGGCTACCGGCCGGGGCGGGCCGCGGTGTGGATGGCGGTGCTGTGGGCGGCGGGCACGGCGGCGTTCGCGCAGCACGTGCCGCCCTCCATCAAGGGCGAGGAGCATCCGCAGTGGAATCCCGCGCTGTACGCGCTGGATCTGCTGATCCCGGTGATCAACCTCGGGCAGGACGGCTACTGGCGGATGGAGGACGCCTGGCAGTGGACCGCGGCCGGGCTGGTGCTGGTGGGGTGGGTTCTGGCCACCACCGTGGCGGCGGGGGCGTCCCGGATGCTGCGCAGGGGCTGACCTCCGAGAGGTGTTCATGCGGCCGAGGGCGGCCGGGGCCGGGAATCCGGCCGCCCGCACCGCGTGACCGGAGGGACGGACGAGCGTCACGGGAGGGTGCGATCAAGCCAGCGAAGGACATTTCCTTTGCCCTTTCTTGACCCGGTCCGATACAACCCATTCACTCGGCACAGAAGCTTCACAGCACACCTCTGGCGCGGCCCTCACCAGCGCTTTTCAATGGTCTGCACCATGGCATTCCTTCGCGCTCTGCTCAGTACCGCGCGCATGATCCGGCACAGCCCTCCGCTGTCCGCCGGACTGCCCGCGGATGACGCGGTGCTGCTCGACGCCCCCGACGAGCGGCTCTCTCCCGCGCTGGTGGCCGCTGCCCTGGGGGACTACGAACCGGCGGCCAAACTGCTCGCCACCACCCGGGACGCCGCCGACTGGGAGAACCGGGACCGCTACCTCGGCCGGCTCGTCGCCTTCGCCCGCAGCCGGGACGGCTGGCTCGTCGACTGGCTCGCCGCCGCCCCGCGCGATCCGGACGCACTGCTGGTCAAGGCGGAGCTGTCGGTCCGCCGGGCCTGGGAGTCGCCCGCCCGCGCGGAACGGCTCCGCGAGGTCGGCCCGCTGATCACCGCCGCCGCGGAGGCGGACCCACGCGACCCCGTGCCGTGGCGGCTCGCCCTGGACCACGCACGCGGCACCCACGCCACGCACACCGCCTTCGAGTCGCTGTGGGAACAGGCCGTACGGCGCTCCGCGCACCACTACGGCTGCCATGTGGCGGCGCTGCGCTACCTCTCCGCCGCCTGGTACGGCTCGCACCGCGAATGCTTCGACTTCGCGGAGCAGGCCGCCGAGGACGCGCTGCCCGACTCCCTGGTGCAGGCACTGCCGGTCCGGGCTGCCTTCGCGCTGCTCCTGGACACCCAGGCGGCGGGCCGGACCACCTCCGTACTGGAGGAGCGGATCGACACGGCGGCCGACCTGGCGATCAGGCTCTCCGCCGCCTACCGGCCCGGCGATCCGTGGCCGGCCGAGGTCCGCAACCTCCTCGCGTACGTCCTGCTCGCCCGGGGCCGCTGGGCGGAGGCGCTGCACCAGTTCAACCTGATCGGCCTGCACGCGACGTCGTTCCCGTGGTCGTCGGTGTCCGAGGACGCGCTCGGCCGGTTCCTGGACGCGCGGGACGGCGCACGGCTCCAGGCGGCCTCCCTGACCCCGTTGCGCAACCGGGCCGACCACGGCCGCCCCCGGGGCCATTACGCTTGAGCGTTGTGACCACCGCCCGCCTTCCCCTTTTCCCGCTCAACGCGGTGCTGTTCCCCGGCCTGGTGCTGCCGCTCAACGTCTTCGAAGAGCGATATCGCGCCATGATGCGGGAGCTGCTGAAGAGCGACGAGGACGAACCTCGCCGCTTCGTCGTGGTCGCGATCCGCGACGGCCGCGAGATCGCCCCGACGGCCACCGGCATGCCGGACACCGTCGCGGCCGCCCCTCCCCCCGAGCGTGCCCCGGCGGAGGGCTTCGGCCCCGATCCGATCCAGACCTTCCACCGGGTCGGCTGCGTCGCCGACGCGGCGACGATCCGCGAGCGCGCCGACGGCAGCTTCGAGGTCCTGGCCACCGGCACCACCCGGGTCAGGCTGCTGTCCGTCGAGGCGAGCGGCCCGTATCTGACCGCCGAGGTCGAGGAGCTGGACGAGGAACCGCCCGGCGAGGACGAGGGCGACGAGGCGGGAGCGCTCGCCGAGGGCGTCCTGCGGGCCTTCCGCGCCTACCAGAAGCGGCTGGCCGGGGCGAGCGAACGGTCGCTGGCGACCGGCGCCGACCTCCCCGACGACCCGTCCGTGATCTCCTACCTGGTCGCGGCGGCCACGGTCCTGGACGTCCCCACCAAGCAGCGCCTGCTCCAGGCCCCGGACACGGCGACCCGGCTGCGCGAGGAGCTGACGCTGCTCCGCAAGGAGACCGCGGTCATCCGGCACCTGCCCTCGCTGCCCGCGACCGACCTGACACGGGCCCCCACCCACCCCAACTGACGAGGACCGGCCCCCGGTGGCGAAGAAACCCAAGAAGCAGCAGCCGGGCGGCACCCCGGCCACGGTCGCCCTGACCGCGGCAGGCACCGCCTTCACGGTCCACGCCTACGACCACGACCCTTCCTCCCCGTCCTACGGGGAGGAAGCCGCCGAGGCCCTGGGCGTCTCCCCCGACCGGGTCTTCAAGACCCTGGTGGCGGACGTGGACGGCGCCCTGACGGTCGCGGTGGTCCCGGTGGCCGGCTCCCTGGACCTCAAGGCCCTGGCCTCCGCGGTGGGCGGCAAACGCGCCGCGATGGCGGACCCGGCCGCCGCGGAACGCACCACGGGCTACGTACGCGGCGGCATCTCCCCCCTGGGCCAGCGCAAACGCCTGCGCACGGTCCTGGACGCGTCGGCGCGCGCCCACGCCACGATCTGCGTGTCGGCGGGCCGCCGCGGCCTGGAGGTCGAACTGGCGGCGACGGACCTGGCGGAGCTGACGGGGGCGACGTTCGCGGAGATCGCACGGAACGCCTGAGCACCCTTTCGGGGTTGGGGCTGGTTTCCAGCCCCTCCGGCGATTGAGGAGCGGGGTCCGGGGCAGAGCCCCGGTTTCGGGAAGGGGCGGGTAGGGGAACAAGCCCGCCGCAGGCGACCCTAGGCCGCCCCACCGCCCGCACCCGGCCCAGCAGACGGCCCGGCCGACGGCCCCGCCAGGGGCCCCTGCACCGGCCCCCCGTAATACTCCGCGTACCCCGACCAGTCCGGCTCCACATCCCGCGGCCCGAACGCCGCGGTGAGCAGCAGATGGATCCCCATCGCCGCGAACGGCCACGCCAGCACCGCCGCCCACACCGCGTGCAGTTCCAGCGGAGCGTCGAACGTCACGCCCTGGCCGGCCTCCCGGGCCCGCCCCACCACGTCGGAGGACGGCCCCAGCCAGATGCCGATCCGCCACGCCAGCAGCGAGGCGAGCAATCCGCCCAGCGCAAGACCCACGACCACGAACACGCCCCCGCGGCGCAGCCGCCAGAAGACGGCGGCGGCCGAGAGCGCGCCGAAGCCGATGGCCAGCAGGACGAACGTTCCGTCCGCCCCGATCGCCTCCTCGCCCTCACTGTTCTCCAGGAAGACCGCCGTGTCGTCGGAGATCAGCGGAACGCGCGGCGCGAGCCACAGCCACAACAGCCCGAGCGCGATGCCCGCGAGCGCTACCAGGACCAGGACGACGGCGGCCTGACGGAGCTCCGTGGCCGTGTCCGGGTCGTCCGGATCGCCCTGGGGCGCGGGATGGGAGCCCGAGGGCGGGGCCTGCCACGGGTCGTGGGGGCCGGGCTGGTGGGGCGGCGTCAGAGGTGCGGTCACCGTGCCATCGTGCCAGGCCACCCTGTGAGGCGCCTCACCGGATGCCGCACCCGGCCGCACCCGTGCCCGTACGCCCGTCGGCCTGGGCCGTTACCGTACGGCGGCCCGCCGGTACGCCCACGTCGCCACGGCTAGCGAGAGAACGCCCACCGCCGCGCAGATCGCGAGGAAGAAGGCGATGAGCCCCCAGTCCGGGCGGGCGTCGAAGGACCGGGCCAGCGCCTCGACCCCGTACGTCGAGGGCAGCAGGTCGCGCGCCCACCCCACCGGCTCCGGCAGCCGGTCGGCCGGCAGCACCCCGAGCAGCAGGGCGGCGGACATCCCCAGCTGGCCCAGCAGGGTCGCCAGCTCCGGGCGCGGGGCGAGCAGCCCGAGGGCCGCGCCGAGACCGGCCAGGGCCGCGCCGGAGAGCGGCACGACGGCCACCAGGACCCACAGATGGGTCATCGGCAGCTGGAACAGCACGCTTCCGGTGATCGCGGTGAAGACCGTGCCGGGCACGGTGAACGAGGCGTAGGCGGCGGCCGCGCCGAGCACCACCGCGGCGGGCGGCACGGGCAGGGTGGCGTAGTGGTCGAGCCCGCCGCCCGCCCGCAGCTGCCCGAAGTACTGGGCGAGCAGGTTGAGCGCGACGAACGCGACGACCAGGACGCTGGATCCCGCGACCACCGCGCGGGCCTCCGAGCCGCCGTCCACGACCCCCCGCATCAGGACCATGATCCCGACGGACTGGAAGGTCGCCACGAAGAGCAGCGGGATCCGGGCGACCCGCGCCCGGGAGAGCTGGGCGCGGTAGACGGCGGCCAGCGAGGGCAGCAGCCGGGCGCGCGGTGCGAGGGGCGCGGCGACGGTACGGGCGGGGCCCGTACCTGAGGAGCCGGACGCGGGCCGGACGCGCGGCGGTGCGGTCCTGGCCGGAATGATGCTCGTCACCTGCGGCCGCTCCCCTGAGACACGTCCAACACGTCCAACCTGCCGCGTACGTCCGCCGCGTTCACCGCGTTCACGCTCCCCACGCCTCTCACGTCTGTCACGCCTTCACCAGCCCCTTGGTCGCATTGGCCGCGTCTCCCCCGAGCGCGAGATAGACATCCTCCAGGCTGGGCGTGGCCAGGGTGAAATCGTCGAGCGCGGCGAAGGCCGCGCCGCCGGTCACCGCGGCGACCGCGGCCCGCGCCTCGTCCGGCCCCAGACGCAGCACCCAGCGCCGCCCGGACTCCTGGGCGGACGGCCGCAGCGCCGCCACCTCGGGGACGTCCAGCGGCGCCCGCTCGCGCCACACGAGCTCGACGCGCACCTCCCCGGCGACCTTTTCCTTGAGCCCGGCGGGGGTGTCGCAGGCGATGACCCGGCCGCGTTCGAGGACGGCGACCCGGTCGAGGACGGTCTCGGCCTCGATCACGTTGTGGGTGACCAGCAGGACCGTGGCCCCGCGCTCCGCCCGGCGGCGGTCGACGGCGGCCCAGACGGCGCGGCGGGCGACCGGGTCCATTCCGGTGGTCGGTTCGTCGAGGACGAGGACGGGCCGGTCGCCGACCAGGGTGGCGGCGAAGCAGGCGAGCCGGCGCTGACCGCCGGAGAGCTTCTTCAGGGGCCGCCCGGCGATGGCGGTGAGGCCCAGCTCCTCCAGGACCGCGTCGCGCTCGGCGCGGGCGTCGCGTACGGCGAGACCGCGCAGCCGTCCGGTGGTCTCGGCGGCGAGCGAGACGGTCAGTTCGTCGAGGGCGGTGGATTCCTGCCCGAGGTAGCCGATCAGCCGGGAGGCCCGCTCGGGGTGGCGTACGAGGTCGTGGCCCAGCACCTCGACGCTGCCGGAGTCGGGCCGCATCAGCCCGGTGAGCTGGCGGACCAGCGTGGATTTGCCGGCGCCGTTGGGGCCGAGCAGTCCGAAGATCTCGCCGCGTTCGACGTCCAGACTGATGCTGTCCGTGGCGCGGATCTCGGGTGTCGCGGGGGCGCCCCGGCGGCCCCGGACGGCGGGATAGGTCTTGACCAGATCGCGCACCGCGCACACGGTGCCGGTGTCCCTCTGCTCCTGTGCTGTGCCCGTACTCACGAGGTACGAGGGTACGGGGTCACA
Organism: Streptomyces anulatus; assembly: GCF_014650675.1. Taxonomy (GTDB): domain Bacteria; phylum Actinomycetota; class Actinomycetes; order Streptomycetales; family Streptomycetaceae; genus Streptomyces; species Streptomyces anulatus. The sequence goes on from NZ_BMVK01000001.1 coordinate 310,530, forward strand.
TGCCCCGGTTCGCGTCCGGGGCCACCCCGCGCCGCCGGGCGATGGCCCGGCTACTCCCCCGCCGGTACGTGCTCGGCGGCGGCCCGCACGTCGATCTCCCGCCAGAAGCCGGCCCGGATCGCGTAGCGGTCGTGCTCGTCGATCTGGTCGTCCTTGTGGGCGAGGAGCCCGAAGCGGGCCGCGTACCGCAGCAGCTCGCCGTCGATCCGGTGCGGGATGCGCGGGTACATGGTGGAGAGTTTCTGCAGGTGGACGGTTTCCGGCAGGCGCTCCATCCAGCGGCGGGCGAAGACCTGGCCCACTTCGAAGGGGTCTCCGCCGACGGTGGTGATGTCCTCCTCCCGGTCCGCCCAGCGCTGTTCGGCGCTGGTGACCTGGGCGAGGGTCGGCAGGGACGCGGTCTCCGCCGGCTCGCCGAGGGGGCCGCCGCGCTCCACCCAGCCCTTGTCGGAGGACCAGCGCAGCGTGGCGTTGGCGGGCTGGGGCGGGTGCTGGCGGTCCGGGTGGGTGGCGTGGGCGCGCAGCGCGGCCAGGTCCTTGGGGGTGGGAACGCCCTTGTGGCCGGGGGCGGAGTGGGTGTCGGACGGGGTGGCGGAGGCGTTGTCGGCGGGGGCGGCGGCGCCGCTCCGGGCTGCGGCGGCCTGGGCCTCGGAGGCGCGTTCGGCGGAGGCGGCGAGGGCCGCCTCCGGCAGCGGTGCGGAGAGGATCGCGGCGATCTCGGGGCGCGGGACGGGCGGCGGGGCGCAGGTGCCGCCGAGGTCCTTGGCGCGTACGGCCTTGGTGATCCAGGCCCGGTCGAGGACGCGCCGTTCGTCGGCCTCGGCGACGAGGTCCTCGGACTGGTTGTAGTCGCCGTCCGCGGCCTGCACGGCCCAGAGGTGGACGGCGACCCCGTGTTCCTTGGCGGACATCAGGCCGGGCAGCAGATCGCCGTCTCCGGTCACCAGGACCACGTCCGAGCAGGCCCGGTTCCTGGCCAGTTCGGTGAGTTCGGCGTGCATGGCGGCGTCGACGCCCTTCTGCGCCCAGCGTCCGTCGCTGCGGGTCAGGGCGCCGAGCCGGACGGTCACGCGGGGCATCACGCGGAGCCGGCGGTGCTCGGGCTGGGGCACCCGGTCGGGGGCGCCGTCGAACCAGTAGATGCGCAGCAGGGGCTGTTGGGTGTCGGCCTCGGCGCGCTCGCGCAGCCCCTGGATGAGGGCGGCGTGGTCGACGGTGATGCGGGAACGGGCGGGCTCTCCGGCCAGCAGACTCGCGGCTGCGCCCAGCAAGTAGCCGGCGTCCACCAGGACGACGCAACGGTCCACGCGTTCCACCCTCTTCCGAATTCGGGAACGGTTCAGCGGCCCGCTCCTCGATGACCGGGTCCGCTTACCCAGGGTTTCCTTCGAGTCTGCCCGACCGCGCAGGGGTTAACGGCCGGAACTGGATCATCGGCGTGGCGGATCCGGAAAGGAAGAGGTGAGGGAAGGGAGAAGCGGAGGGAGAAGGCGCGAAGGGCCGGGCGAAGGCGGCGGAACGGGACCTCACTGCGGAAACCACTACGCAGGGTAATGATCCAACATGCGGTGTTTGCGGCGCTATGTGAATCTGACAGCGATCCTGGCCCCCAGGATTCCCCACAGGAGGCATTCACCATGGCCAAGAACAAGAACCGCAAGCAGGGCAGCCAGCACGACCGCGCGTCCGCGTCGGAGCGTAGCGCGGAGGAGGCCAAGTCGACGGCGTACGAGTCGCAGAACCAGCCGCAGGCGCAGGCCCAGGGCAGCCCGTCAGACGTGGCGCGCAAGCATCAGCGACGCTTCGGCCACAACTGACCCGTCGGCCGCTTGCGGTAGTGACAGGCGTTGAAGAAGCGAGAGGGGCGTCCCGCATCTGCGGGACGCCCCTCCTGCCGTTCTCGTCGTCGGCGCCGCGGTTCGGTCGGCCGCCGCGTGCTCAGCCGGCCAGGCAGGCCGGGCCGAGCAGCACCTTCAGGTCGCCGAAGAGCGCCGAATCGGCCTTCACCCGGTGCCGGTCGAGCCGGAGCACCGTGGTCTTGCGGGGGCCCTGGAGCTTGATGCGCACCTCGGTGTCGCCCCGGTGGTGGCTGAGCACCTCGCCGAGCCGGGTGACCATGGGCGGGGTGATCTTCACGGTGGGGATGGTGAGGACGACGGGCGCGTTGGTCCCGGCGTTGGAGATGTCGGGGACCTGCATCTCCATGGCGACCAGCCGGGGCACGTCCTCGCGCTTGTCCAGGCGTCCCTTCACGAAGACGACGGTGTCCTCGACGAGCTGGGTGGAGACCAGCTGGTAGGTGGCGGGGAAGAACATGCACTCGATGGAGCCCGCCAGGTCCTCCACGGTGGCGATGGCCCAGGCGTTGCCCTGCTTGGTCATCTTGCGCTGGAGGCCGGAGATGATGCCGCCGACGGTGACGATGGCGCCGTCGCCGTAGTCCCCGCCCATGAGCTGGGAGATCGAGGAGTCGGCCTTGTCGGACAGCACGTGCTCCAGGCCGAACAGCGGGTGGTCGGAGACGTACAGGCCGAGCATCTCCCGCTCCTGGGCGAGCAGGTAGGCCTTCTCCCACTCGATGTCGGAGAACTCCACGTCGAGCCCGAAGCCCGGCTCGCCGCTCTCCTCCTCGCCGCCCCCGAAGAGGTCGAACTGCCCCTCGGCCTCCTTGCGCTTGACCTGCACCACGTTGTCGATCATCGGCTCGTGGTGGGCGACGAGGCCCTTGCGGGTGTGGCCCATCTCGTCGAACGCGCCGGCCTTGATGAGCGATTCCACGGTGCGCTTGTTGCAGACGACCGCCTCGACCTTGTCCAGGAAGTCGGGGAAGGTGCTGTACTTCCCCTTCGCCTTGCGGGACCGGATGATCGAGTCGACGACGTTCTGGCCGACGTTGCGGATGGCGGTCAGGCCGAAGAGGATCACGTCGTCGCCCTGGGCGGCGAAGTTGGACAGCGACTCGTTGACGTTGGGCGGGAGCACCTTGATGCCCATGCGGCGGCACTCGTTGAGGTAGACCGCGGACTTGTCCTTGTCGTCCTTGACCGAGGTCAGCAGCGCGGCCATGTACTCGGCGGGGTAGTTCGCCTTGAGGTAGCCGGTCCAGTAGGTGACCAGCCCGTACGCGGAGGAGTGCGCCTTGTTGAAGGCGTACCCGGCGAACGGGACCAGCACGTCCCACAGCGCCTTGATCGCGGCGTCGGAGAAGCCGTTCTTCTTGGCGCCGGCCTCGAAGAGGACGAAGTTCTTCGCCAGCTCCTCGGGCTTCTTCTTGCCCATCACGCGGCGCAGGATGTCGGCCTCGCCCAGGGAGTACCCGGCGACGATCTGGGCGGCCTTCTGGACCTGCTCCTGGTAGACGATCAGGCCGTAGGTGAGGCCGAGGACCTCCTTGAGGGGCTCCTCCAGCTCCGGGTGGATCGGGGTGATCTCCTGGCGGCCGTTCTTGCGCTCCGCGTAGTTCGTGTGCGAGTTCATGCCCATCGGGCCCGGCCGGTAGAGGGCCGAGACGGCGGAGATGTCCTCGAAGTTGTCGGGCTGCATCTGGCGCAGCAGGGAGCGCATCGGCCCGCCGTCGAACTGGAAGACGCCGAGCGTGTCGCCGCGGCAGAGCAGTTCGTACGTCTTGGGGTCGTCCAGCGGGAGGGAGAGCATCTCCAGGTCGACGCCCTTGTTGGACTTCACCATCTTGATGGCGTCGTCCATGATCGTCAGGTTGCGCAGGCCGAGGAAGTCCATCTTCAGCAGGCCGAGCGACTCGCACTGCGGGTAGTCCCACTGCGTGATGGTGACGCCGTCGGTGTGCCGGACCCAGACGGGGGCGTGGTCGACGATCGGCTCGCTGGACATGATGACGCCTGCGGCGTGCACGCCCATCTGCCGTACCAGGCCCTCGACGCCCTTGGCCGTGTCGATGACCTTCTTGACGTCCGGTTCGCTCTCGTACATCCCCCGGATCTCGCCCGCCTCGCTGTAGCGCGGGTGCTTGGGGTCGGTGATGCCGTTGAGGTCGATGCCCTTGCCGAGGACGTCGGCGGGCATGGCCTTGGTGAGCCGGTCGCCCATCGCGTACGGGTAGCCGAGGACGCGGGCGGAGTCCTTGATGGCGTTCTTGGCCTTGATCTTGCCGTAGGTGCCGATCATGGCGACCTTGTCGGCGCCGTACTTCTCGGTCACGTACCGGATCACCTCGACGCGCCTGCGCTCGTCGAAGTCGATGTCGACGTCGGGCATGGAGACGCGCTCGGGGTTGAGGAACCGCTCGAAGATCAGCCCGTGCTCGATCGGGTCGAGGTCGGTGATGCCCATCGCGTACGAGACGATCGACCCGGCGGCGGAACCACGGCCGGGGCCCACCGCGATGCCGTTGTTCTTGGCCCACATGATGAAGTCGGCGACGACCAGGAAGTACCCCGGGAACCCCATCTGGATGATGATGTCCATCTCGTACTCGACCTGCTTCTGCCGGTCGTCGGGGACGCCGTTCGGGAAGCGGCGGCCCATGCCGACCCGGACCTCCTCCTGGAACCAGGTGATCTCCGTGAAGCCGTCCGGGATCTCGAACTTCGGCATGAGGTTCTTCGCCTCGAACATGCCGGTGGTGTCGATCTGCTGGGCGACCAGGAGCGTGTTGGCGCAGCCCTGCTGCCAGGCGTCGGAGGAGTCGACGGCGTACATCTCGTCCGTCGTCTTGAGGTAGTAGCCCGTGCCGTCGAAGCGGAAGCGGTCGGGGTCCGAGAGGTTCTTGCCGGTCTGGATGCAGAGCAGGGCGTCGTGGGCGGTGGCCTCGTGGGCGTACGTGTAGTGGGAGTCGTTCGTCACGAGCGGCGGGATGTCGAGCTTCTTGCCGATCTCCAGCAGCCCGTCACGGACCCGGCGCTCGATCTCGATGCCGTGGTCCATCAGCTCCAGGAAGTACTTGTCCGCCCCGAAGATGTCCTTGTAGTCGGAGGCCGCCTGGACCGCCTCGTCGAACTGGCCGAGCCGCAGCCGGGTCTGCACCTCGCCCGAGGGGCAGCCGGTGGACGCGATGAGACCTTCGGACCACTGGGAGATGGTCTCCTTGTCCATCCGGGGCCACTTCTGGAGCCAGCCCTCGGCGTACGCGTCGGAGGAGAGCCGGAAGAGGTTGTGCAGCCCGGTCTTGTTGGAGGCCCAGATCGTCTTGTGGGTGTAACCACCGGATCCGGACACATCGTCGCGCTTCTGGTGCGGCTGTCCCCACTGCACCTTGCGCTTGTGTTTGCGCGACTCCGGGGCGACATACGCCTCGATGCCGATGATCGGCGTGACGCCCGCCTTCGTCGCCGAGTGGAAGAAGTCGTAGGCGCCGTGGAGGTTGCCGTGGTCGGTCATCGCGATGTGCGACATGCCCATCTCGTTGCAGGCCTCGAACATGTCCTTGAGCCGCGCCGCACCGTCCAGCAGCGAGTACTGGGTGTGAACGTGCAGGTGCGTGAAGGGCGGCTTGGTCACGGCGTCGGGCCTCCGGGATGTCGGGCGATGACGGACGGGGGGACAGCGTGGAAGTCTACGACGTGACGGAGTCGAACGACGGGCACTCCCGGCTTCCGCCGAGCGTTGGAGAGGGCAGAACACGTGTCCGTTTTGTCATGCACTCAGTCATGGCTCGATCATGCGGGCCCACGGTTCGGCCAGACAGGCCGCTACAGCAGGAGGCAGCAAGAAATGTCGGAAACGCAGACCGGCGCAGCGCGGCGCGGGGAGCAGATTCTCGCCGTTTTCGACACCGCCTTCGGGGAGCTGCTGGCCGCCGATCCGGCCGCCTTCCGGGTCAAGTTCCGCAAGATGGCGGGCTCGGCCTTCGCCTTCTACCGGGGCACGGCCTGCCTGTTCTACGGCGATCTGGAGCGGGAGCGGCACGGCGGCCCGTTCCTGGACGAGCGCACCGGCCGGGTGTGGATCCACGGCGATCTGCACGCGGAGAATTTCGGCACGTACATGGACGCCAACGGCCGCCTCGTCTTCAACGTCAACGACTTCGACGAGGCGTACGTGGGCCCCTTCACCTGGGACCTGAAGCGCTTCGCCGCCTCCGTGGCGCTGATCGGTTACGCGAAGGCGCTGGCCGACGAGCAGATCAGCGAGCTGGTGACGATCTTCGCCGACTCCTACCGCGAGCGGATCCGCGCGCTGGCGACGGGCGCGAAGAACGACGAGGTGCCGCCCTTCACGCTGGACACCGCGGACGGCCCGCTGCTGGGCGCGCTGCGCGCCGCCCGGTCGCGCACCCGTTTCTCGCTGCTGGACTCGATGACGGTGATCCGTGACTTCGAGCGCCGGTTCGCGGACGGCGGCGGCTCGATCGACCTGGACGCCGCGACGCGCTACAAGGTGCTGGCCGCGTTCGACGGCTATCTGGAGACGCTGCCGGAGTCGAGCCTGACCCGCCCCGACTCCTACCGGGTCAAGGACGTGGTGGGCCGCCGGGGCATCGGCATCGGGTCCGCGGGGCTGCCCTCGTACAACATCCTTCTGGAGGGCAACAGCGACGCCCTGGAGAACGATGTGGTGATCTACCTCAAGCAGGCGCAGACCCCGGCGGTCTCCCGGCACATCACGGACGCGGCCGTGCGGGAGTACTTCCAGCACGAGGGTCACCGCACGGTGATCTCGCAGCGCGCCCTGCAGGCGCACGCGGACCCGTGGCTGGGCTGGACCGAGCTGGACGGCTCGGGTCAGCTGGTCGCCGAGGTCTCGCCGTACGCGGTCGACCTCGACTGGACCGACATAGACGAGGTGGACGAGATCGCGGCGGTCGTCGCGGATCTGGGCCGGGCGACGGCCACGATGCACTCGGCCGCCGACGACGAGAGCGGGCACTCGCTGGTGCCGTTCTCCACCGAGCGGGCGATCGACGCGGCCATCGCGGCCGACGAGGAGAGCTTCGCGCCGATGCTGGTCGACTTCGCCCACAGCTACGGGGCGAGGGCCCGCGCGGACCACCAGATCTTCGTGGACCTCTTCCGCAACGGCCGGATCCCGGGGCTGTAGGGCCCCAGGGGCTGAGGGTCCCCCCCCGGGGGGACTCTCAGCCTCTTTTAAGGTCCGCTTACCTCGGCCCATGACACACTTTCCGGCGATGGACATCTCAGGGACGCAGCTCAGGGTCGCGCGCGCGGCGGTCTTCACCGCGCTCGTCGTCACCCTGTCCACGGCGTCCCATGTGCTGCTCTCCCGGGTGCCGCTGCCGCTGGCCGCCGTCGCGCTGCTCGCCGCCGCGGTCTTCGCCGTGGCGTACGCGCTGGCCGGCCGGGAGCGCGGCTTCGGGGCCATCGCGGGCCTGCTGGTCCCGCTGGAGCTGGCCGCCGACACGCTCTTCACGACGGGCCAGCACCTCTGTTACGGGGCGGCCGGCGGCCCGGTCGCGGGCACGCTCCGCGCGGTGGGCTTCGACGTCCTGTGCGGCGGCGAGGTCGGCACGGGCGGGGCCCGGATCGCGGGCGTCGGCGCGGTGGGCACCCCGCTGGCGGATGTGGCCGGTGCGGGCGACCGCGCGGCGGCGCTGCTGGCGCAGCCGGGGCCGGCCGTGCCGTGGCTGCTGCTCGTCGCCCATGTGGCGGTCGGGCTGCTCGCCGCGGCCTGGCTGCGGCGCGGTGAGGCGGCACTGGCCGGGCTGCTGCGGGCGACGGCCCTGCTGGCGTTCCGGCCGCTGCTGGTAGCGGTCGCCGTGGTGCGCGCGGGCGCCCGGGCCGCGGTCCGCCGCTCCCGGCCCGCCGGGCGTCCGCACCCGCCGCTGACCGCCCGTTTCCTCGTGCACTGTGTGGGGCGCCGAGGCCCGCCGCCCGTGACGTACGCCGCTGCCTGAGGGCACGGCGACGCGACGACGGCAGCCGCCCACTCCCCACACACGTACTCACGGAGAACGATCATGAGCAAGCGCAACACCCAGGCGAACAAGGCAGCGGCCCGCGAGCGGCTGCGCGCCGAGCGCGAGGCCCAGGCCAAGAAGGACAAGACCCGCAAGCAGCTCGTCGTGGCCGTCTCGGTCGTCGCGGCCCTCGCCGTCGTCGGCGGCATCAGCTACGGCGTGATGCAGCTGAACAAGCCGGACGCCTGGGAGGCGGCCGCGGACGCGAAGAACGTCACCGCGCCGAAGAACACCTCGGGCGACGACGGCACCACCGTGGTGATCGGCGAGTCGAGCGCGAAGAAGACCCTGGAGCTGTACGAGGACTCGCGCTGCCCGGTCTGCGCCACGTTCGAGCAGGGCGTCGGCGAGACCGTCTCGAAGGACGTCGAGGCCGGCAAGTACAAGGTCAAGTACGTCGGCGCGACCTTCATCGACAACACCGACAACGGCGAGGGCTCCAAGAACGCCCTGAGCGCGCTCGGCGCGGCGCTGGACGTGAGCCCCGAGGCGTTCATGGAGTACAAGGCCGCGCTGTACTCGGCGAAGTTCCACCCCGAGGAGAGCGACGACAAGTTCGCCAAGGACAGCTTCCTCATCGAGGTCGCGGACTCGGTCGACGCGCTGAAGGGGAACAAGGACTTCCAGAAGGACGTCGAGGACGGCACCTACGACGCCTGGGCCATGAAGATGTCCAAGTCGTTCGACAAGAGCGGTGTGCAGGGCACGCCGACGCTGAAGATGGACGACAAGAAGATCACGGCCGAGGGCAGCGAGAACGCCCCGATGACGGCCGACGAGTTCACGAAGGCCATCGACAAGGCGCTCAAGGCGTAACGCCGTTCGTCTTCCGTGACACCCGGCGCACCAGGCGGGCCGACCGCCCGGTGCGCCGGGTGTCGCGCGTTTCCGCGCCGGGCGTCGCGCGTTCCTACAGAGTGGCCAGGAAGCCGAGCGCGACCTTCCAGGTCTGCTCGGCGGCCGCCTGGTCGTAGTCGTGGAGATCGGGGTCGGTGAACAGGTGCCCGGCCCCCGGGTAGCGGTAGACCTCGACGTCCGCGCCGGTCCGCTGCATCTGGAGGTACCAGCTGTTCAGCCAGTCGTGGGACTCGAAGGGGTCCGGGTCCGCGACGTGCAGCTGGACGGGGAGCTCGTCCACCGAGGCGTTCTCGGCGATGTCCGAGGTGCCGTGGAACAACAGCAGCCCTCGGGCCTTCGCGTCGCCGAGCGCCAGGGTCTGCGCGGTCGCCGCCCCGAGGGAGAAGCCGGCGTAGACGAGCCCCTGGTCGGAGTAGGGCGCGGCGGACAGCACGGCGCGCTTCAGCAGCTCCTCCTTGCCGATCTCCTCCTTGTAGGCCATGCCCTCTTCCACCGTGTCAAAGGTGTGCCCCTCGAACAGATCGGGCACGCGCACCTCGTGGCCGGCGTCCCTGAGGCGCGCGGCCGCGGCGTGCACGGCGGGCCTGAGCCCGTACGTCGAGTGGAAAAGCATGATGTTCATGAGGCCCATGGTGCCATTTGTGCCCCGGGGGCCGCCCTACAGCTTGGAGGACGAGGGAATGGAGAGCGTGCTGCGCCCGCTGATCGTCATCGGCGGTTCCGTGGTGATCACCCTGCTGGTCGGCTGGCTGGTCGACCTGCTGCTGCGGCGGGCCGACAGCCGTCACCACGAGACTCCGCTGTGGGGGCTGTTGCGGCGCTGCCGGCCTCCGCTCCAGGTGGTGATCATCACGGCGCTGCTGCGCGGCAGCTACCGCCAGATGGGCGTCTCCTGGGTCTGGGACCACCGGGCGGGGATCGGCCAGGTGCTGACCCTGGTGCTGATCGGCGCGTCCGCCTGGCTGGTGGTACGGATCGCGGTGACGGTCGTGGAGGCCACGTACGCCCGCTACGCGACGGCCGGCCGCGACCCGGCCCGGGTCCGCCGGGTCCGTACGCAGGTGACGCTGATCCAGCGGGTGGTCATCGCGGTGGTGACGGTGGTCGCCATCGCGGCGATGCTGCTGACCTTCCCGCCGATGCGGGCGGTCGGCACGTCGATGCTCGCCTCGGCCGGTCTGCTCGGCATCGTCGCGGGTGTCGCCGCCCAGTCGACGCTCGGCAACCTCTTCGCCGGATTCCAGATCGCGTTCGGCGACATGGTGCGGCTCGGCGACACCGTGGTGGTGGACGGCGAGTGGGGCACGATCGACGAGATCACCCTGACGTTCCTGGCGGTACGGACCTGGGACGACCGGCGGATCACGATGCCGGTCTCGTACTTCACCAGCCAGCCGTTCGAGAACTGGTCGCGCGGCGGGGTGCAGATGACCGGCACGGTCTACTTCCACCTCGACCACTCCGCTCCCGTCGCGGCGATGCGGACGAAGCTGCGGGAGCTCCTCGGGGACATCGCCGCCTGGGACGGCCGGGACTGGTCGCTGGCGGTCACCGACACCACGCCGACCACGATCGAGGTGCGGGCGGTGGTCACGGCGAAGGACGCGGACGACATCTGGACGGCGCGCTGCGCGGTGCGCGAGCAGCTGATCGGCTGGCTGCGCGACCACCACCCGTACGCGCTCCCGCGGGTCGCCACCTCCCCCGCCGTGCTGCCGCCGGGCGAGCAGTGGGCGGAGCTGACGGACGCCGGGCCCCGGGCCGGCCGCGAGAAGGCGGTGCCCGCCGACCGGGACGACTCCAAGGCCCCGCGCACGGGCCGGGGCTGAGGCTGCCCGCGAGGGTCCTCAGCGCAGTGAGCGGAAGTCCAGATAGCGCAGCACCCGGTCCACGACCTCCGGGTCGGAGCCGGGCTCGCTGCGCGCGGAGAGCACCTCGTGGCGGGCGGCCGACATCATCTCGCGCTGGACGCGGCTGATCGCCTTGAAGCGCTCCGCGCGCCGGGCGTAGGCCTCGCGCCGCTCCTCGTCGACCATGTCCGGGCTGATCCGGGCGCCGATGTCGTACGCGGCGCGCTGGAGCCGCTCCACGACCTCCTCGGGGAACTCCTCGACCTCCTGGATCTCCTTGAGGCGGTACTTGGCGGCCTTGGCGGCCCGGACGGCGAGGTCCCGCTCCAGCGCCTCTTCGGCGTCGGTGTCGGCTCGGACCCTCAGCTTGCGCACCAGCCAGGGCAGGGTGAGCCCCTGGAAGACCAGAGTGGCCATGATCACGGCGAACGCGATGAAGATGATCTCGTCGCGCCCGGGAAAGGGCTGCCCGTCGTCCGTCTCCAGCGGGATCGCCAGCGCCAGGGCGACCGAGGCCACCCCGCGCATCCCGGCCCACCACATCACGACGGTCTCCCGCCAGCTGGTGGGGATCTCCTCGCTGACGTCGCGGCGGGTGTGGAGCCGCTTGGCCAGCCAGGTCGCGGGCAGCAGCCACAGCAGCCGTACGCCGACGACGACCGCGACGATCGCGAGCCCCCAGCCCACCATCTCCAGGGCGTGCCCGTCGGCGGTGCCGAACACGCTGTGCAGCTCCAGGCCGATGAGTCCGAAGGCGACGCCGGTGACCAGGGTGTCGACGATGTCCCAGAAGGTACGTCCGGTGAGCCGGCCCAGCACGTCGTCGGCGTCGGCGGTGTGCTCGGCGAGGAACAGCGCGACGGTCAGGACGGCCAGCACGCCGGAGCCCATCAGCTCCTCCGCGAGGACGTAGGCGACGAACGGCACCAGCAGGGTCAGCCCGACCTGGAGGGTGGCGTCGCCCAGCAGGTTCATCAGCTTGATGGTGAGCCAGCCGAGCGCGAGGCCGACGGCGACCGCGACGACGGCGGAGAGTGCCAGCAGCCCGAAGGCCTCGGGGAGCGAGAAGGTGCCGCTGACGGCGGCGGCGATGGCCACGTGGTAGAGCACGATGGCGGTCACGTCGTTGAAGAGCCCCTCGCCCTCCAGGATCGACACCAGCCGGCGCGGCAGTCCCACGGAGCCCGCCACGGCCGTCGCCGCGACCGGGTCGGGCGGGGCGACGAGCGCGCCGAGGGCGACGGCGGCGGCGATGGGCAGCCCCGGCACGATCGAGTTGGCGACCGCGGCGACGGCGGCGGTGGTGACGAAGACGAGGGCCACGGCCAGCAGGAAGATCGGGCGTCTGTTGGCGGCGAACTGCCGCCAGGAGGTGCGCTGCACGGTGGCGTAGAGCAGCGGCGGAAGCAGTGCGGGGAGGATGATCTCCGGCGGGATGTCGACGTTCGGCACGAACGGCATGAACGCCATCGCGATGCCGATGAGGGTCATCAGGACCGGCGCGGGCAGCCCCAGCCGGTCGCCGAGCGGCACCGTGACCACGGCTCCGAGCAGCAGCAGGAGCAGCAGGGACATCTGTTCCACGAGGTGCCTTCCGGAGCATGCGGGTCCGGCACACCACGAGCGGCCGAACAGGGCTCCCACCCTGCCACGCGGGGTGCGCGATTCGGCTGATACCCCCCGCTACCGGCGCTCAGGCCGGGTGGATCTCCCGCCGCATCGCCCGGTGCGGCATGCCCGCGTCGGGGAACTCGGGGCCGTACGCGACGTATCCGAGCCGCTCGTAGAAGCCGAGGGCGTGGGTCTGGGCGTGCAGGTCGACGGCGGCCAGACCCAGCGCCCGCGCCTCGTCCTCGATGGCCCGAACGAGGGCCGCGCCGACCCCGAGGCCGCGGGCCTCCCGGTTCACGGCGAGCCGTCCCAGCGAGCCGACGGCGGGGTCGCCGCCGGTCTTCCCGGCCGCGTCCGCGCCGTGCAGCAGCCGGCCCGTGCCGAGCGCGGCGCCGTCCGCCGTGACGGCCAGGACATGCACTGCGGTCGCGTCGTGGGCGTCGTACTCCAGCTCCTCGGGCACGTTCTGCTCGCCGACGAAGACCTCCTTGCGCACCTGGAAGCAGGCTTGGAGGTCGCTCTCCTCGACGGCCCTGCGGGTGCTGTACGGGGAGGGGGCGGAGGTCACTGACTCTCCGCGGAGATGGTGTCCAGCGCGTGCTGGAGGTCGGCCGGGTAGGTGCTGGAGAACTCCACCCAGCTGCCGTCGCTCGGGTGCTCGAAGCCCAGGCGCACGGCGTGCAGCCACTGCCGGGTCAGCCCGAGGCGCTTGGCCAGGGTCGGGTCCGCGCCGTACGTCAGGTCGCCGACGCAGGGGTGGCGGTGGGCGGACATGTGGACCCGGATCTGGTGGGTACGGCCGGTCTCCAGCTTGATGTCGAGGAGGCTGGCGGCGCGGTAGGCCTCGATCAGGTCGTAGTGGGTCACCGACGGCTTGCCCTCCGCGGTGACCGCCCACTTGTAGTCGTGGTTGGGGTGGCGCCCGATGGGGGCGTCGATGGTGCCGCTCATCGGGTCCGGGTGGCCCTGGACGAGCGCGTGGTACTTCTTGTCGACGATCCGGTCGCGGAACTGGGCCTTGAGCAGGGTGTAGGCGCGCTCGGACTTGGCGACGACCATCAGGCCGGAGGTGCCGACGTCGAGGCGGTGCACGATGCCCTGGCGCTCGGCGGCGCCGGACGTCGAGATCCGGTAGCCGGCGGCGGCGAGGCCGCCGATGACGGTGGTGCCGGTCCAGCCGGGGCTGGGGTGGGCGGCGACGCCGACCGGCTTCATGATGACGACGATGTCGTCGTCGTCATGGACGATCTCCATGCCTTCGACGGGCTCGGCGACGATCTGGACGGGAGCGGCCGCCTGCGGCATCTCCACTTCCAGCCAGGCGCCCCCGTGGACCCGCTCGGACTTACCGGCCACCGAACCGTCCACCTGGACCTTCCCGGCTGCGGCCAGCTCGGCGGCCTTGGTGCGGGAGAAACCGAACATCCGGGAGATGGCGGCGTCGACGCGCTCGCCCTCCAGGCCGTCCGGTACGGGCAGGGTGCGGATCTCGGGGTGCGTACTCACCTGTCGAGTATGCCTTGCCCCCGCCGCTCCCCGCGCCGGACGCCTAGTCCTTGTGCACGGTCCCGTCGGGGTCCAGGCCCTTGAAGGAGAGGATCACGATGAGGATGCCGCCGCACACGATGGCGGAGTCGGCGAGGTTGAAGACGGCGAAGTTCTTGGGGGCGATGAAGTCCACCACCGCGCCCTCGAACGCGCCGGGCGCCCGGAAGAGCCGGTCGGTGAGGTTGCCGAGCGCACCGCCCAGGAGGAGGCCCAGGGCGATGGCCCACGGCAGGCTGTAGAGCTTGCGGGCCAGCCGGATGATCACCACGATCACTCCGGAGGCGATGATGGTGAAGATCACCGTGAACGCCTCGCCGATCCCGAACGCGGCGCCCGCGTTCCGGATCGCACGGAACTGGAGCCAGTCGCCGACGATGTCGATCGGCGGCTGGTGCTCCAGCTTCGCGACCACGATCATCTTGGTGGCCAGGTCCAGCAGATAGGCCACGACGGCCACGCTCAAGAGAACGAGGACCTTCCGCTTGCCCCGGCCCGCGTTCACGGCCGCGTCGGCGGCCGTACTGCCGCCTTCGTCCGTGCCCTCGGCATCGGGAATGTCCGGCGTACCGATGATGCGCTCCGCCTCTGCCACGTGAGTCCCTCAACCTAGGTGCCTGCCTGAGGATGAGGGTACGACACACCTGTGCGGATCAGCCGCGCCGCTCCTGCTTCTGCTTGTCCTCGACGCACAGGGTGGCCCGGGGGAAGGCCTGCATGCGCGCCTTGCCGATCGGTTTCCCGCAGACCTCGCAGAGCCCGTACGTCCCCGCCTCCAGCCGGGCGAGCGCCCGCTCGGTCTGCTCCAGCATCTCCTGGGCGTTGGCGGCCAGCGACAGCTCGTGCTCGCGGGTGATGTTCTTGGTGCCGGTGTCGGCCTCGTCGTCCCCCGCGCCGTCGCCGGAGTCCCGCATCAGCCCGGCGAGCGCCGCGCCGGAGGCCTCCAGTTCGCTGCGGAGCCGCAGCGTCTCGCTCGTCAGCAGGGTGCGCGCCTCGGTGACCTCCTCGGGCGTCCAGGGGTCCTCCCCGGGCCGGACGGCCAGCTCGTCGGGGGCGGCGGCGCGGGCCGGCGGCACGGGGGCCGTGGCCTGTGCGCCTGCTGCGTGACGACTCGCGCTCTTCTTGGCTACCACCGTGTGGGCTCCCGTCTGCTCGGCGGCCCGGGCCGCCTCCGTGGCCGTCGCTGCGGCCTTTTTCGACGCCTTCTTTGCCGCGCTCTTCTTGGCGGTGCTCTTCTTGGCGGCGGGCTTCTCGCCGACCGCCGCCTGCTGCGCAGCTGTCTTCTTGGCGGCGGCCTTCTTCGCCGTCGCCTTCTTGGCCGCCGTCTTCCTGGCGGCGGCCTTCTTCGCCGTCCCCTTCGCGGTCGAGGGCGCCTGCTCGGCCGGTGACTCGTGAGCGCCGTCGTGCTCGGCCGCGGTCTCTTCCGCCGTCTTCTTCGCCACCATGGCCGCGGCCCCTTCACATATTGTGATCTTGCTCGCGAATCGTGCTGGGACGATAAATCGACTCCAGCCCCGCGGCAACGGGGCACGCCGCCTTCTCGCCCTCCCCCGTATCCGGTCGTGGCGCGCCTGCCTCCGTTGTTCCCAGCTCCCCGTCCGGTAATCCGGCCCCCGGGCCCCGCCGGGAAGTCCTTCTACCCCGTCCCGCCACTCGGGTCACGCCCGCGCGCCGCCGATAACCGGTCGGCCGTCGCCCGTACGGGCCCGTACACTGGGCCCAGCGAGAGGCTTGGATGGGACGAGTAGCGCCGTACGCAGCCAGTAGCGACCCGGGGACGGTGGGAGCCCGGGGGCGAGCGCGTCGTGAAGATCACCCCGGAGCCGCCGGAAGAACGCTTTGAGCAGGGGGCTCCGCCCACCGGCGCAAGGCAACTAGACTCGGCATCGCGACCCCAATGAGGGGGCCTCGGGCCTGTGCCCCGGGCCAAGGAGGGTGGTACCGCGGGAGCCGAGACGCTCTCGTCCCTCCGACGGAAGTGGAAGACGTCCGCCGGAGGAAGCCGCACATGACATCGCCGCAGTACCGCCAGGTACCCGCCCAGGTCGACCTGCCCGCGCTCGAGCACGCCGTGCTCGACTTCTGGCGCGAGAGCAAGGTCTTCGCCAAGAGCCTCGACCAGTCCGAGGGCCGCCCCGAGTGGGTCTTCTACGAGGGCCCGCCCACCGCCAACGGCATGCCGGGCGCCCACCACATCGAGGCCCGCGTCTTCAAGGACGTCTTCCCCCGCTTCCGCACGATGCAGGGCTACCACGTCGGCCGCAAGGCCGGCTGGGACTGCCACGGCCTGCCGGTCGAGCTCGCGGTCGAGAAGGAGCTGGGCTTCAACGGCAAGAAGGACATCGAGGCGTTCGGCATCGCCGAGTTCAACGCCAAGTGCCGTGAGTCGGTGACCCGGCACACCGACGCGTTCGCCGAGCTGACGACCCGCATGGGCTACTGGGTCGACCTGGACGACGCGTACCGCACGATGGACCCGGAGTACGTGGACTCCGTGTGGTGGTCGCTGAAGGAGATCTTCAACAAGGACCTGCTGGTCCAGGACCATCGCGTCGCCCCCTGGTGCCCGCGCTGCGGCACCGGCCTGTCCGACCACGAGCTGGCCCAGGGCTACGAGACGGTCGTCGACCCCTCGGTCTTCGTCCGCTTCCCGCTCACCTCCGGCCCGCTGGCCGGCGAGGCGGCCCTCCTGGTCTGGACGACCACCCCCTGGACCCTGGTCTCCAACACGGCGGTCGCCGCCCACCCCGAGGTCCGCTACGTCGTCGCGACGAACGGCGAGGAGAAGCTCGTCGTCGCCGAGCCGCTGCTGGAGAAGGCGCTGGGCGAGGGCTGGGAGGCCACCGGCCAGTCGTTCACAGGCGCCGAGATGGAGCGCTGGAGCTACGAGCGCCCCTTCACCCTGGTCGACTTCCCGGCCGAAGCGCACTACGTGGTCAACGCCGAATACGTCACGACCGAGGACGGTACGGGTCTGGTCCACCAGTCGCCCGCCTTCGGCGCCGACGACCTCGTGGTCTGCCGCTCCTACGGCCTGCCGGTGGTCAACCCGGTCCGCCCCGACGGCACGTTCGAGGAAGGTCTCCCGCTGGTCGGCGGCGTCTTCTTCAAGAAGGCCGACGAGGCGCTCACCGCCGACCTGGACGCGCGGGGCAAGCTCTTCCGCCACGTCCCGTACGAGCACAGCTACCCGCACTGCTGGCGCTGCCACACGGCGCTGCTCTACTACGCGCAGCCGTCCTGGTACATCCGCACGACGGCGATCAAGGACCGGCTCCTCCAGGAGAACGAGAAGACCAACTGGTTCCCGGACTCGGTCAAGAACGGCCGCTTCGGCGACTGGCTCAACAACAACGTCGACTGGGCGCTCTCCCGTAACCGCTACTGGGGCACGCCGCTGCCGATCTGGCGCTGCGAGGACAACCACCTGACGTGCGTGGGCTCACGCGCGGAACTGACGGAGCTCACGGGCACCGACCAGTCGAGGCTGGACCCGCACCGCCCCTTCATCGACGAGATCACCTTCACCTGCACGCACGAGAACTGCCAGCTGGAGGCGTACCGCGTCCCGGAGGTCATCGACGCCTGGTACGACTCGGGTTCGATGCCGTTCGCGCAGTGGGGCTACCCGTACAAGAACAAGGAAGTCTTCGAGAGCCGCTACCCGGCGCAGTTCATCTCGGAGGCCATCGACCAGACCCGCGGCTGGTTCTACACGCTGATGGCGGTAGGCACCCTGGTCTTCGACAAGTCGAGTTACGAGAACGTCGTCTGCCTGGGCCACATCCTCGCCGAGGACGGCCGCAAGATGTCCAAGCACCTGGGGAACATCCTCCAGCCGATCCCGCTGATGGACCAGCACGGGGCGGACGCGGTGCGGTGGTTCATGGCGGCGGGCGGCTCCCCGTGGGCGGCACGGCGCGTGGGCCACGGCACGATCCAGGAGGTCGTCCGCAAGACGCTCCTCACCTACTGGAACACGGTCGCCTTCCAGGCCCTGTACGCGCGCACGTCGGGCTGGGCCCCGTCGGCGGCCGACCCGGCTCCGGCGGACCGCACGGTCCTGGACCGCTGGCTGCTGAGCGAACTGAACGCGCTGGTCGACCAGATGACCGTGGCGATGGAGGGCTACGACACCCAGCGCGCCGGCAAGCTGCTCTCGGCGTTCGTGGACGACCTCTCCAACTGGTACGTACGCCGCTCGCGCCGCCGCTTCTGGCAGGGCGACAAGGCGGCGCTGCGCACGCTGCACGAGGTCGTCGAGACGGTGACCCGGCTGATGGCCCCGCTGGTCCCGTTCATCACGGAGCGGGTCTGGCAGGACATGGTCGCGCCGGTGACCCCGGACGCCCCGGAGTCGGTCCACCTGTCCTCCTGGCCGAAGCCGGACCTGACGGCGATCGACCCGACGCTCTCCTCCCAGATGGCGCTGGTGCGCCGCCTGGTGGAGCTGGGCCGGGCCACGCGTGCCGAGTCGGGTGTGAAGACCCGTCAGCCGCTGTCCCGCGCGCTGATGGCGGCGACGGGCTTCGAGGCGCTCTCCCCCGAGCTGCGCGCCCAGATCACGGAGGAGCTGAACGTCACGTCGCTGGCCTCGCTCTCGGAGGTGGGCGGCTCCCTGGTCGACACGACGGCGAAGGCCAACTTCCGCGCCCTGGGCAAGCGGTTCGGCAAGGGCGTCCAGGCGGTGGCCAAGGCGGTGGCGGACACGGACGCTGCGGCCCTGTCCCTGGCCCTGCGCGAGGGCACGGCATCGCTGGAGGTCGACGGCGAGCAGATCACCCTCTCCCCCGACGAGGTCATCATCACGGAGACCCCGCGCGAGGGCTGGTCGGTCGCATCCGACTCGGGCGCGACCGTCGCCCTGGACCTGGAGATCACCCCGGAACTGCGCCGCGCGGGCCTGGCCCGTGACGCGATCCGCCTGATCCAGGAGGCCCGCAAGAACAGCGGCCTGGACGTCGCGGACCGCATCGCCGTCCGCTGGACCTCGACGTCCCCGGCAACGGTGGAGGCCCTCACCGAGCACACGCCGCTGATCTCCGAGGAGGTGCTCGCCCTGGACTACGCGGAGGGCGAGGCGGACGAGAGCTACGGCGAGGTGTTCGAGGACGAGGGCCTGGCCCTGTCGTTCCGCCTGCGCAAGCAGTAGCCCGCACACCCACAGGGCCCGGCCGGGAAGTTTCCGGCCGGGCCCTTCGGCGTACCCCCTCAGGGGCTCCGCCCCCGAACCCCCGCGCCTCAATCGCCGGCGAGGCTACCTATAGCCCCTCCGGCGATTGAGGAGCGGGGTCCGGGGCGGAGTCCTACCCTCAGCCCCTCCGGCGCTTGAAGAGCGGGGTCCGGGGCAGAGCCCCGAAAAGCAGCCCGCCCGGCGCTTGAGGGCAATGGGGCCCGGGGCAGCGCCCCGGTTTCGGGAAGGGGCGGGTAGGGGAACAGCCCGCCGCAGGCGCCCCACCCGCACAGGCGAACACGGCCGAGCCCACGGCAAAGGGCCGGGCCCCGGGAAATCCCGGGGCCCGGCCCTTTGCCTGCCGACGGCTACGCGCTCAGCGAGCGCGAACCGCTCAGTTGTCGTCCTCGTCGATCAGGAACCCACGCATCGGCGAAGGAGCCTGCTGCATCGGCTGCGGCGCCTGCGGCCGCACCGGCGCCATCGGCTGCGTCATCGCGGGCGACATCTGCTGCTGGCCGCCGTAGGACGGCGCGCCGCCCATGGTGGACGGGCCGCCACCCATCTGCTGGCCGCCGTGGCCACCGTGGTTGGAGCCGCCCATGGAGTGACCCATCGCACCCGCACCGGCCGGGGCCAGCGAGGGGGACGGCGGCAGCGAAGCCGCTGCCGGAGTCCGCGGCGGGGCGAGCGAGTCGTCCGCCTGGGTCTCCAGCTGACGCAGCTGGCTCTCCAGGTAGGACTTCAGCCGCGTGCGGTACTCGCGCTCGAAGCCACGCAGGTCCTCGACCTTGCGCTCCAGCGTCGCGCGGGCCGACTCCAGCGAGCCCATCGCCACGCGGTGCTTCTCCTGCGCGTCCCGCTCCAGGGCGTCGGCCTTGGCACGCGCGTCGCGCTCCAGGCCCTCGGCACGGCTGCGCGCCTCGCCGACGATCTTGTTGGCCTCGGAACGGGCCTCCGCGATCGCCTGGTCGGCGGTCTGCTGTGCGAGCGAGAGAACACGGGCGGCGCTGTCGCCGCCGGGGCCCTGCCCCTGCTGCTGCATCTGCGGCGGCTGCATCTGCTGCATCTGCTGCTGCTGGGGGTGCTGACCCATGGGGCCGCCCATCGGGCCACCCATGGGACCGCCCTGCATCGGGCCGGGGCCGTGCGGGCCCTGCGGACCGGGGCCGTGGCCGCCCTGGGGGCCGTGGCCACTGGGACCTGCGGGCAGCTGCGGCGCGCCACCGGGCAGCTGGGGCGGACCCATCTGCGGAGGCTGCTGCTGCTGCGGCGGTCCCGATATGGCGGCGGGAACGGGCGCACCCGGGCGATCCTGCTGCTCCGGGGGCTTGCGCATACCCTGCTGCTGTTGCTGCTGCTGGTTCTGCGCGGCGGCACGCGTCGCGGCGGCCAGCTTGGCGCGCAGGTCCTCGTTCTCACGGAGCAGACGGGTCAGCTCCGATTCGACCTCGTCGAGAAAGGCATCGACCTCGTCCTCGTCATAGCCTTCTCGGAGGCGGACGGTCGTGAACTGCTTGTTCCGCACGTCCTCGGGGGTCAACGGCATCTCTTCTTCACCTCTACGTAGTCGTCGGCAGTCGGCAAGACCGTATCGCTCACAACCTGACCACAACGCTGATCAGGATGTAGACGATGATCATCAGAACGAAGAAGGACAGGTCGAGTGCCACGCCCCCGAGACGCAGCGGCGGAATGAACCGCCGCAGAAGCTTGAGCGGTGGATCGGTGACAGTGTAAGTGGCCTCAAGTACCACCACCATCGCCTTGCCGGGTTGCCATGAACGTGCGAACTGGAAGACATAGTCCATGACCAGCCGGAAGATCAGCACGATGAGGAAACACATCAGCGCGATATAGACCACATCCAGTGCGACGCCCATGTCCCGCGGTTCCCTCTCCCCTGGCTCTCGTCAGCTCCGGCCTCGTGGCCGGCACCGGCCTCTCGGCCGGGTTGTTCCCGGTGTCGTGTTCTCAGCTCTGGTTGAAGAATCCGCCCTCTGCGATGCGGGCCTTGTCCTCCGCCGTGACATCGACGTTAGCAGGCGACAACAGGAACACCTTCTGCGTCACGCGTTCAATGCTGCCATGGAGACCGAAGACGAGTCCCGCGGCAAAGTCGACAAGTCGCTTCGCGTCCGTGTCGTCCATCTCCGTGAGATTCATGATCACCGGAGTGCCCTCACGGAAGTGTTCCCCGATGGTACGGGCCTCGTTGTAGGTCCTGGGGTGCAGCGTGGTGATGCGGTACGGCTCCCGCTCGGACACGACCTTGGGCATGATCACCGGTGCGTTCTTCTCCATGTTCGGGCGTTCAGGTGTGATGGATGCCACGGGTGCGATTCGGGCGGGTCGCCCGCTTTCCGCCGGGAGCTGAACCGGCTCGCGCTGGGCGGGTGGTTGCACCACTCGTACCGGTTCGTCCCTTTCGCGCTCGCGCTCACGATCGCGCTCGCGTTCCCGCTCCACCTGGTGCGGGGGCTGATGCCGCCGCCGGTCGCGCTCGGGTTCCGGCTCAGGTTCGAATTCGTCATCGGGGTCGAACCCCGGACCGTCGTACCCATCGTCCTCCACGAGGCCGAGGTAGACCGCCATCTTGCGCATCGCGCCGGCCATGCTCCGAGTCCTCCGCTCTGTGGTGGATCGGCATTCGTCACCAAGTGCCCGCGATCCACGGTGGCCTGCCCGCTGTGAGCGGCAATGACCATATTTTCTGCTGTGGTCCGACTTGCTTCGCGACGTTACCCGAGCCGGGGTCGGACTCCGAGTACCGCCGTACCGACGCGTACATGTGTCGCTCCGGCCGCCACCGCGTCCTCCAGGTCCCCGCTCATACCTGCGGAGACCATGTTCGCAGCCGGATGACCGGCGCGCAGGCGGGATGAGATTTCCATCAGCCGGTCGAATGCGGCCCGTTGCCGGCCGGCGTACTCCCCGGCCAGCGGCGCCACGGTCATCAGTCCGTCGAGCCGGAGCCCGGGAGCCGCACCGATCGCGGCCGCCAACTCCTCGACCCCGTCCGGCGCGACGCCGCCGCGCTCACCGCGCTCGCCGCTCTCCGCGTCCAGGGCCACCTGGATCAGACAGCCGAGTTCGCGCTCCCCGCGCACCGCGGCGGCGGAGAGGGCGGTGACCAGCTTGGTGCGGTCCACCGACTGCACGATATCGGCATAACTGGTCACAGAACGAACCTTGTTCGTCTGCAGTTGTCCGACAAAGTGCCATGTCAGCGAAAGATCCGCACAAGCGGTGGCTTTGGGGGCTGCGTCCTGGTCACGATTCTCCGCGACATGGCGCACACCGAGTTCATGCAGGATCCGCACATCGCTCGCGGGGTAGGTCTTGGTGACCACGATCAGGGTCACCTCTTCGCGCTTGCGACCGGCCGCGGCGCACGAGGAGGCGATCCTTTCCTCCACCTGTGCCAGATTCGCGGCGAGTTGAGCCTTACGGTCCGTCATGCCCTATCAGTCCAACCAGACATATCCGGCGAGCCGCCCGGTGGTGCGGTCGCGGCGGTACGAGAAGTGGTCGCCCGATTCCAGGGTGCAGGACGACGAGGAGTGCCGGTCCGCCACACCGAGTGCGGCGAGCTGGGCGTGGACTCCGCCGGTGACGTCGACCGCCGGGGTTCCCCAGCTGGTCTCGGACCAGGTGCCGGGGATGGCCTCGGCAACCTCGGCCCGCATCGCCTCCGGCACTTCGTAGCACCGTCCGCAGACGGCCGGCCCGGTGTGCGCGGTGATCCGGGAGGGGTGTGCGCCGAGCGCGACCATGGCCTCGACCGCCGCCGGAACGACTCCGGCGACCAGTCCCGGCCGCCCGGCGTGCGCCGCCCCGACGACACCGGCCACCGGGTCGGCGAGAAGAACGGGAGTGCAGTCGGCGGTGAGCACCGCGAGCGGCAGTCCGCGCCGGGCGGTCACCACCGCGTCCACAGCCGGAATCTCCGCGTCCGCACCCCAGGGTCCGTCCACCACCGCGACGTCCCGGCCGTGCACCTGGTTCATCCAGACGACGCGGGCCGGGTCGAGACCGAGGCGACGGGCCGCACGCTCCCGGTTCGCGCCGACGGCGGCGGGGTCGTCGCCGACCGCGCCGCCGAGGTTGAGCTCACCGTACGGAGCGGCGCTCACTCCGCCCCACCGGTCGGTGAAGGCGAAATGAGCGCTGCCCGTGACGGGTTCCGCCCGGTGCTGAGCTATCACTTCAAGAAGTCCGGAACGTCCAGCTCTTCGGCCTGGGTGTCCTGGTAGGGACGGGCCGGCGGGACGTGCGGCGGAGAGACCGGCGGAAGCGCGCTCTCACTCGAAGCGGACGCGGGGGCGGGCTCGGCCGGAGCCGGGCTCTCCTCGCGCAGAGGTACGGAACCGAGTCCGCCCGTCGAGCGCGTGGACTCGGCGGAGGACCTGACCGGGGCGGCCGGCTCCTCGCGCTTGTTGCTGTTCGCGCCGAGGACATTCTCCCGGCGGGCGGGCGGCTGACCGCCGTCGAAGCCCGCCGCGATCACGGTGACCCGCACCTCGTCGCCCAGGGCGTCGTCGATGACAGCGCCGAAGATGATGTTGGCCTCGGGGTGCGCGGCCTCGCTCACCAGCTGGGCGGCCTCGTTGATCTCGAAGAGACCGAGGTCGCTGCCGCCGGAGATGGAGAGGAGGACACCGCGGGCGCCGTCGATGGAGGCTTCCAGGAGGGGCGAGGAGATCGCCATCTCCGCCGCCGCCACCGCGCGGTCGTCGCCGCGCGCCGAGCCGATGCCCATGAGCGCCGATCCGGCCTCGGACATGACCGACTTGACGTCGGCGAAGTCGAGGTTGATCAGACCCGGGGTGGTGATGAGGTCGGTGATGCCCTGGACACCCGAGAGCAGCACCTGGTCGGCCGACTTGAACGCGTCGAGCACGCTGACCTGGCGGTCCGAGATGGACAGCAGGCGGTCGTTGGGAATGACGATGAGGGTGTCGACCTCTTCGCGGAGTTCGGCGATGCCGTCCTCCGCCTGGTTCGCGCGTCGCCGGCCCTCGAAGGTGAACGGGCGGGTGACCACGCCGATCGTCAGGGCGCCGAGCGAGCGTGCGATGTTGGCGACGACGGGTGCGCCGCCGGTGCCGGTGCCGCCGCCTTCTCCGGCGGTGACGAAGACCATGTCGGCCCCCTTGAGGACCTCCTCGATCTCCTCACGGTGGTCCTCTGCCGCCTTACGACCGACGGCCGGGTTCGCCCCGGCGCCGAGGCCCCGGGTGAGTTCGCGGCCGACGTCGAGCTTGACGTCGGCGTCGCTCATCAACAGGGCTTGTGCGTCCGTGTTGATCGCGATGAACTCGACGCCCTTGAGACCGACCTCGATCATTCGGTTGATGGCATTGACACCACCGCCGCCGACACCGATGACCTTGATGACTGCGAGGTAGTTCTGCGGTGCTGCCACGTCGAAGGCCTCTCGCCTCGAGTTACGTGTCGTCGCTCTGCGGTAACCCCGCGGCGACGACTGATGTCGATGGGGACGGTCCGAACGCCGACCCAAACCCTAACGTTGAAGTTTAGGGTTACCAGTGTGTCTGCTTCCTGGACTCTTCCGAACAGGACACTAAGTCGACAAGTGGCGCACGTTCAACGAACACGCCGAACCTCCCGTTTTTCTTTTCACCCTATGTGATCACCCGTAGCGCTGACCAACCAGGGTGCTGGCCAGCACAAATACCCGTCAACTCGCCGATACCGCCGGGGCGGTGGGGGCGCTTACGTCGAACTGTCCCGCTTTGGGGGCGGCTTTCATGAGTGCGGTGAGAACGCGCGCCTTCACCGGCCCGTCCTCCCCGCTCCCCCAGGTCACCACACGATCCCGGGTGAGCCGCAAGGAGATCGCGTCGTACGAGGTGACCCGTACGACCTCGGTGTCCTTGGCCACACCCGCCGGAAGGTCGCCGGCGACCCGGACCGCTTCCCGCAACAGACCGTCACCGCCGAAGCGGCGAAGGCTCGCGGACGGTTCGGGAGTCAGCTCCAGCAGGGGCACGCCCTTCGGCGCCTCGTCCACGGTGGCGAAGCGCACGCCCTCGGCGTCCACTTCCACGAATGCGCCGCCCTTTTCGACCAGCAGGACCGGCTTCCGCTCGGTCACCTTAAGGCCGATGCCGTCCGGCCAGGACCGAACGACATCAACTGTGTCGATACGAGGCAACTTCTGGCGCAACCGGCGTTCCATGGCATCGGTGTCCACGGAGACCAGCGGGGCGCCGATCGGTGTGGCGGCAACCGCTTCCACTTCTTCGCGGGTCAGGACCTCGACGCCGCTCGTGCTGACCTTCTCGACGCGGAGCCAGGAGGAGCCGTAGAGCACCCAGATCACGAACGCGGTGAGCACGGCGACCGCGACACCGATGAGGATCAGCAGGGTGCGACGCCCGATCCGGGGCCTCTCGGGGCCGCTGTGCGGCGGGCGGGCGGTGGTGTCCGCCCGCCCGGGTGCGCCGCGCTGGGCGGTCGTCTGTCCGGCCACGCTCGCTCCTTCGCCGGACCCGGGACGCCCGCCCCGGGTCCGCACCGCATCGCGCCGGGCGCCTAGCGGCGCGCGGCAATCGCTTCGTACACCATGCCGACGAGCAGGTCGTCGGCGTCGCGCCGGCCGAACTCGGCCGCGGCGCGGGACATTTCGTACAGCCGGTGGGGGTCCGACAGTACCGGCAGGACGTTGCCCTGCACCCACTCCGGGGTGAGCGCCGCGTCGTCCACCAGCAGGCCGCCGCCGGCGTTGACCACCGGCTGGGCGTTGAGCCGCTGTTCGCCGTTGCCGATGGGCAGCGGGACGTAGGCGGCGGGGAGCCCGACGGCGGAGAGTTCGGCGACGGTCATCGCGCCCGCGCGGCAGAGCATCATGTCGGCCGCGGCGTACGCGAGGTCCATCCGGTCCACGTACGGTACCGGGATGTAGGGCGGCATCCCGGGCATGTTGTCGATCCGCGGCAATTCGTTCTTCGGGCCGACCACATGGAGGATCTGGATCCCGGAGCGCTGCAGCAGCGGCGCGACCCGCTGGACCACCTCGTTGAGGTGGCGCGCGCCCTGCGAACCGCCGGAGACCAGCAGCGTGGGCAGGTTGGGGTCGAGGCCGAAGGAAGCGCGGGCCTCGGGGCGGACCCGGGCGCGGTCCAGGGTGGCGATGGTGCGGCGCAGCGGGATGCCGATGTAACGGGCCCCGCGCAGCTTGCTGTCGGGCGTGGAGACGGCGACCCCGTGGGCGTACCGCGAACCGATCTTGTTGGCCAGGCCCGGGCGGGCGTTGGCCTCGTGGACCACGATCGGCACACCGGCCCGCTTGGCGGCCAGATAGCCGGGCAGTGCGACGTAGCCGCCGAAGCCGACCACGCAGTCCGCCTTGGTGCGCTCCAGGATCTGCTCGGCGGCCTTGATGGTGCCGCGCAGCCGGCCCGGGACGGTGATCAGTTCGGGCGTGGGCTTACGGGGCAGCGGCACGGCGGGAATGAGCGCCAGCTCGTACCCCCGCTCGGGCACGAGCCTGGTCTCCAGTCCGCGTTCCGTGCCGAGGGCAGTGATTCCCACGGTCGGGTCCTGCCTGCGCAGGGCGTCTGCGAGGGCAAGCGCGGGCTCGATGTGTCCGGCGGTCCCCCCGCCGGCGAGTACGACATGCACCGAAATTCACCGCTCTCCGGACGGACGCTTCTTGACGCGCCGTCTCATCGTCTTCCATCTCACCCCGGGCTTCCGCATGGCCAGGGCCGCCTTGGCGGCTGGGTCCTCCCTTGCGAAGGCGATCATCAGCCCGACCGCGAACATCGTCGGCAGCAGGGCCGACCCCCCGTAGGAGAACAGCGGGAGCGGAACCCCGGCGATCGGCAACAGGCCGAGCACCGCACCGATGTTGATCACGGCCTGGGCCGTGATCCACGTGGTCACGCCTCCCGCGGCAAACCTCACGAAGGGGTCCTCCGTGCGTCCGGCCACGCGGATACCCGCATAGCCTAGAGCCGCGAACAGGGCGAGCACGGACAGCGTCCCCGCCAGACCCAGCTCCTCACCGGTGATGGCGAAGATGAAGTCGGTGTGGGGTTCCGGGAGTTGACCCCATTTTTCCACACTCGCACCCAGTCCGGAACCGAACCATCCGCCGGACGCCAGAGCATAGATCCCGTGTGCGGCCTGCCAGCAGCCGCCCTCCGGGTCGGGCTCGCTCACGCCCATGCAGGCGAGCCGGGACATCCGGTTGGGGCTGGTCCTGATCAGGAGGAACGCGATGGCGGCGGCGGCGCCGAGGACCCCGGCGAACAGCCGGGTGGGGGCGCCGGCCAGCCAGAGCAGTCCGAACAGGATCGCCGTGAGAATGATCGCGGTTCCCATGTCGCCGCCGAGCATGATCAGTCCGAGCAGCATGAAGGCGACCGGCACGAGCGGCACGAGCATGTGCTTCCACTGCGTCAGCAACCGCTTGTCCTGCTTGCGGGCCAGCAGGTCGGCCCCCCACAGGATGAGGGCCAGCTTGCCGAACTCGCTGGGCTGGAGCTGGAACGGGCCGCCCAGGTAGAGCCAGTTCTGGTTGCCGTTGACCGACATCCCTATCCCGGGCACCTGGACCAGGACCATCAGGAAGACGGTGACCATCAGTATCGGGTAGGCCAGCGCCCGGTGGAGCTTCACGGGCATCCGGGCGGCGAGCAGCATCAGAGCGCCCCCGATGACGGCGGCGAGGAACTGCTTTCCGAAGAAGTACGTCGAGGGCTTGCTGATGTCCAGCGCCTTGATCATCGAGGCGGAGTAGACCATCACCAGGCCCAGCACGGTGATCAGGAGGCTGGAGCCGAGGATCACGTAGTAGGCGGTCAGGGGCCGGTCCCAGGCCCGCCGTGCCCGTTCGTAGGCGCGGCGCGGTCCGCCGCCGCGCCCGGTGCGCGGGGTGCGGGAGCCCGGGCCGCCGCGTCCGGAGCCGCGGGGCGTCTCGGGGCGGCGGGCGCCCGTGGCGAGACGCCCGCGCAGGGCGAGCCCGTCGGGCAGCGGTACTCCGGAGGGTGCGGGCGCCGCGGCGAGGGGGCGGGGAACCGAGGCCCGTGCGCGGTCCCGCCGTACGGCGAATCTCTCGTCGGCCGGCATTGTCGCTGTCCCCTCCACTGCTCGTGCCCGGGGCCCGTGACCCCGGGCGCGGAGGCCCGGTCGGTCAGGCGCTCTCGTCGGCGCGTGCGCGGACCGCGTCCGCGAACGCCTCGCCCCGCTTGTTGTAGTTGGTGAACATGTCCATCGAGGCACAGGCCGGGGCCAGCAGTACCGTATCGCCCGGCCGGGCGAGCTCGGCCGCCCGCGCGACCGCTTCGGACATCGCCCCAGTGTCGGTCCGGTCGAGGTCGACCACCGGGACTTCGGGGGCGTGTCGCGTCAGGGCTTCGCGGATCAGCGCCCGGTCGGCGCCGATCAGCACGACCCCGCGCAGGCGCTTCGCCGCGCCGGTGACCAGCTCGTCGAACGTGGCGCCCTTGGCCAGTCCGCCCGCGATCCAGACGATGGAGTCGTAGGCGGCGAGGGAGGCCTCGGTGGCATGGGTGTTGGTGGCCTTGGAGTCGTCCACGTAACGGACTTCGTCGATGTCCGCGACGTGTTCGATGCGGTGGGCGTCCGGCCGGAAGGCGCGCAGCCCGTCGCGGACGGCGGCCGGTTCCACGCCGAAGGCGCGGGCGAGGGCCGCGGCGGCGAGGGCGTTGGCGATGTTGTGCGGGGCCGGCGGGTTGACGTCGGTGACCTCGGCCAGTTCCTGGGCCTGCTTCTGCCGGTTGGCGACGAACGCCCGGTCGACGAGGATGCCGTCGACCACGCCGAGCTGCGAGGGGCCGGGGGCGCCGAGGGTGAACCCGATGGCCCGGCAGCCCTCTTCGACGTCCGCCTCGCGCACCAGGTCCTCGGTGGCCGGGTCGGCCGCGTTGTAGACGCAGGCGACCGTGTTGCCCTCGTAGACGCGGCCCTTGTCGGCGGCGTACGCCGCCATCGAGCCGTGCCAGTCGAGGTGGTCCGGCGCCAGGTTGAGGACGGCGGCGGAGTGGGCGCGCAGGGAGGGCGCCCAGTGCAGCTGGTAGCTGGAGAGTTCGACGGCGAGGACGTCGTACTCGGTCTCGCCGAGCACCGCGTCCAGCAGCGATACGCCGATGTTGCCGACGGCCGCGGTGCGCAGGCCCGCCGCCTCCAGGATCGAGGCCAGCATCCGTACGGTCGTGGTCTTGCCGTTGGTGCCGGTGACCGCGAGCCAGGGGGCGGGCTTCCTGCCGTTGTCGCCGCGCAGTCGCCAGGCCAGTTCGACGTCGCCCCAGACCGGGACGCCCGCCTCGGCGGCAGCCAGGAAGAGCGGCTTGTCCGGCTGCCAGCCGGGGGCGGTGACGACGAGTTCCGTGGACGGCGGCAGGGTCGCGCCGTCGCCGAGGCGCACGGTGATGCCGAGCGCCTCCAGTTCGACCGCCTGCGCGCGGGCGCGCTCGTCGTCGCCGTCGTTGACGACGGTGACGAGCGCGCCGCGCTCGTGCAGGGCGCGGGCCGCGGGGATCCCGCTGACGCCGAGCCCGGCGACGGTGACGTGCTTGCCCTGCCAGTCCACGGTGCTGCTCACTTCTTGGCTGCCCATCCCGCGTAGAAGAGGCCGAGGCCGACGATCACGCACATGCCCTGGATGATCCAGAAGCGGACCACGACAAGGACTTCGGACCACCCCTTGAGTTCGAAGTGGTGCTGGAGCGGTGCCATCCGGAAGACCCGCTTGCCGGTCATCTTGAACGAACCGACCTGGATGACCACGGACATGGTGATCATCACGAAGAGGCCGCCGAGGATGGCGAGGAGGAACTCGGTGCGGGACAGGATCGCGAGGCCCGCGAGGGCGCCGCCGAGGGCGAGCGAGCCGGTATCGCCCATGAAGATCTTGGCGGGCGAGGTGTTCCACCACAGGAAGCCGAAACAGGCGCCCATCAGCGCGGCGGCGACGACGGCGAGGTCGAGCGGGTCGCGTACCTCGAAACAGGCGCCGGGGTTGGTCAGGTTGTCCGCGTTGGCGCAGGACTCCTGGAACTGCCAGAGACCGATGAAGGTGTAGGCCCCGAAGACCATCACCGAGGCGCCGGTGGCCAGACCGTCGAGGCCGTCCGTGAGGTTCACGCCGTTGGACATGGCGAGGATCATGAACAGCGCCCAGACGCAGAACAGCACCGGGCCGATCGACCAGCCGAAGTCCTCGACGAACGAGAGCCGGTCGGAGGCCGGGGTGTTGCCCGCGGAGTTGGGGAACTGGAGCGAGAGCACCGCGAAGGCGATGCCGACGATCAGCTGTCCGGCCATCTTCGCCTTGGCCCGCAGACCGAGCGAACGCTGCTTGACGATCTTGATGTAGTCGTCGAGGAAGCCGACGAGCCCCATCCCGGTCATGAGGAACAGCACGAGGACGCCGGAGTAGCGGATGTCCTCACCCGTGATGACCTTCGCGAGGAGGTACGCGATGATCGTCGCCAGGATGAAGGCGATGCCGCCCATCGTGGGCGTGCCCTTCTTGCTGCCGTGCGTGCGCGGGCCGTCGTCCCGGATGAACTGCCCGTATCCCTTGCGGGCCAGCAGCTTGATCAGCAGCGGAGTACCGACCAGGGTCAGAAAGAGCCCGATGGCCCCCGCGAAGAGGATCTGCCTCATCGGCCGGCGACCTCGCCCTCGGTCGAGTTCTCCAGCAGTGCCAGGGCGACCTTCTCCAGGCCGACCGACCGGGACGCCTTCACCAGCACGACGTCTCCCGGGCGCAGTTCACTGCGCAACAGGTCGACGGCCGCCTGTGCGTCGGACACGTGCACCGACTCCTCACCCCACGAACCCTCGTTATATGCGCCCAGTTGCAGCCAGGAGGCTTCTCTCCCCCCGACAGCGACGAGCTTGCTGACGTTGAGCCGGACGGCTAGCCGTCCGACCGCGTCGTGCTCGGCGAGCGACGCGTCACCGAGCTCGGCCATCTGACCGAGCACCGCCCAGGTGCGCCCCCCGTCGGCCCCTCGGGCCTGGCCCATGGCAGCCAGCGCACGCAGTGCGGCTCTCATGGATTCGGGGTTCGCGTTGTAGGCGTCGTTGACGACCGTCACACCGTCCGGACGCTCGGTGACCTCCATGCGCCAGCGGGAGAGGGTGCCCGCCTCCGAGAGCGCCTCGGCGATCTCGGTCACGGACATGCCCAACTCATGGGCGACGGCGGCCGCGGCGAGCGCGTTCGACACGTGGTGCTCACCGTACAGGCGCATGGTCACGTCGCTGCACCCGGTGGGTGTGTGGAGCTCGAAGGCGGGCCGCCCGTCGGCGGTCATCCTGACCTTCTCGCCCCGTACGTCCGCTTCCGGGGCTTCTCCGAAGAGCAGGACGCGGGCCTTGGTGCGCGAGGCCATGGCGCGGACGAGCGGGTCGTCCGCGTTGAGCACGGCGCAGCCGTCCTCGGGCAGGACCTCGACCAGCTCGCCCTTGGCCTGGGCGATGGCCTCCCGGCTGCCGAACTCGCCGAGGTGCGCGGAGCCGACGTTGAGGACCAGGCCGATCCGGGGTGGCGTGAGGTTGGCCAGGTAGTGGATGTGGCCGACGCCGCGGGCCCCCATCTCCAGGACCAGGTGCTCGGTCTCGGCGGTGGCGGTCAGCGCCGTGACCGGCAGGCCGATCTCGTTGTTGAGGGAGCCGGGCGTCCAGACGGTCGGGCCCTTGCGCTGGAGGAGCTGGGCGATCAGGTCCTTGGTGGACGTCTTGCCGGCGGATCCGGTGAGTCCGACGACGGTGGTGCCGAGGCGTTCGACCACGGCACGGGCGAGGGCTCCGAGCGCGCCGACGACGTCGTCCACGACGATCGCCGGAACGCCGACGGGGCGGGCCGCCAGTACGGCTGCCGCGCCCGCCTCGACGGCGCGCACGGCGTAGTCGTGGCCGTCGACCCGTTCGCCGGCGAACGCGGCGAACAGGCTGCCTGGCGCGACCTCGCGGGAGTCGATGACGACGGGTCCGGTCACGGTGACTGCCGGATCCGGTATGTCGTACGACTGCCCGCCGACGATTTCGGCGATCTCGGCGAGGGAAAGGGTGATCACTTGGTCATCCCTGACTGTTGTTCTCGAGGTGAGGGGCACGGTCCGCGGCGCCGGGGCGCGCCAGGGACCGCTCGATGGCTGCGTGCAGGACCTTGCGGTCGTCGAAGGCGCGTACCACCCCGTGGATGTCCTGGCCCTGTTCGTGCCCCTTGCCCGCGACGAGGACGGTGTCGCCCGCCTCCGCCCGGGCGACGGCTGCGGCGATGGCGGAGGCGCGGTCGGCGTCGACCAGCACGTCGCCGCGCTCGTGGACGGGCACTTCGGCGGCGCCGGAGAGCATCGCGGCGAGGATCGCGAGGGGGTCCTCGGAGCGGGGGTTGTCGGAGGTCAGCACGGCGGTGTCGGCGAGCCGGGCGGCTGCCGCGCCCATCGGGCCGCGCTTGGTGGTGTCGCGGTCGCCGCCGCAGCCGAGGACGATGTGCACCTTGCCCTCGGTGACCTTGCGCAGGGAACGCAGTACGGACTCGACGGCGTCGGTCTTGTGCGCGTAGTCGACGACGGCGAGGTAGGGCTGTCCGGCGTCCACCCGCTCCAGTCGGCCGGGGACCCCGGGGACGGCCGCGATGCCGTCGGCGGCGGTCTGCGGGTCGACGCCCGCGACGGCCAGCGTGACGATCGCGGCGAGGGTGTTGGCGACGTTGAACGGGCCGGGCAGCGGGGCGCGGGCGGTGATCCGCTCGCCCTTCGGGCCGACGGCGGTGAAGGTGCTGTCCTGCGGGCCGACCTCGACGTCCTCGGCGTGCCAGTCGGCGTCCGGGTGGCCCTCGGCGGAGAAGCTGGTGACCGGCACCCCGGACTCGGTCAGGAGCCTGCGGCCGTACTCGTCGTCGTAGTTCACGACGCCGCGGTGGCTGCGCTCGGGGGTGAACAGCTGGGCCTTGGCCTGGAAGTAGTCCTCCATGCCGGAGTGGAACTCCATGTGCTCCGGGCTGAGGTTGTTGAAGACGGCGACGTCGAAGACGCAGCCGTCGACGCGGCCGAGCACCAGGGCGTGGCTGGAGACCTCCATCGCGACGGCCTCGACGCCGCGTTCGCGCATGACGGCGAACAGGGCCTGGAGGTCGGTGGCTTCGGGGGTGGTGCGCTCGGACTTGATGCGTTCGTCGCCGATCCGCATCTCGACGGTGCCGATCAGCCCGGTGGGGCGTCCGGCGGCGCGCAGTCCGCCCTCGACGAGGTACGCGGTGGTGGTCTTGCCGGAGGTTCCGGTGATGCCGAGCTGGAGAAGGCCGATGCCGGGCCGCCCGTAGATGTCGGCGGCCAGCTCGCCCATGACGGCGCGCGGGTCCTCGATGACCAGCACCGGCAGGCCGGTGGCGGCGGCGCGTTCGGCGCCGGCGGGGTCGGTGAGGACGGCGGCGGCGCCGAGGCCCGCGGCCTGGGCCGCGAAGTCGGCGCCGTGGAAACGGGCGCCGGGCAGGGCCGCGTACACGTCGCCCGGGCGCACGGCCCGCGAGTCGTGCGTGATGCCGGTGATCTCACCGGACCCGGCCGCTTCGACGCCGAGCCGGTCTGCCAGCTCGCCGAGCGGGGTGGGCCGGAGCCGGTCCGGTCGGGGCGCTCCCGGGTAGGTCACAGGCGCGTCCTTCTGAGAGGTTTGGGACTGATCAGCGTGGGGCACGGCGGTGAGCGTACCGGGCCGGTGCGGAGTCTCGCGAAGCGAGGGACCCTGGTTCCGGCGGTTCTCGTTCCGGTTCCCGGGATCGGGGGTGATGGTTGTCACTGAGGGTTCCCTTGAAGGGGATGCTCGCGCATCCCCGTGTTCACTCGCCGGGCTTGAAGGACACCGGCAGCCGGGGCGGCTCGCTGCCGGACGGTGGGGTCTGGAGCGTCTTGAGCGCGAACTCCATGACCTGCTTGTAGATCGGGCCGCAGATCTGGCCGCCGAAGTAACTGCCCTTGGTGGGGTTCTGGATCGCGCAGTAGACGGTGATCTGCGGGTTGTCGGCGGGGGCGAAGCCCGCGAAGGAGGCGGTGTAGCCCTTGTAGACGCCGCGGACGGGGTCGACGCGGTTGGCGGTGCCGGTCTTGCCCGCGACCCGGTAGCCGGGGATGGCGGCCTTGGTGCCGGTCCCTTCCCGGTCGTCGACGACGGACTCCAGCATCGTCGCCAGGGTCTTGGCGGTCTTCTCGCTGACCACCCGGTTCTCCTCGGGGGCCTCGGCCGGGGCGAAGCGCCCGTCGGAGCCCTTGGCGCCGCGGACGAGGGTGGGGGCGATCCGTACGCCCCCGTTGGCGATGGTGGAGTAGACCGAGGCGGCCTGGACGGCGTTGAGCGAGAGGCCCTGACCGAACGGAATCGTGTACTGCTGCGAGGTCGACCAGTCCTTGGGGTGGGCCAGCAGGCCCGGCGACTCCCCGGGGTAGCCGAGCCCGGTCTTGGAGCCGAGGCCGAACTTGCGCAGGTAGGAGTAGAGGACCTGGTTGGACTCCGCCTGGGTCTTGCCGAGCTGACCGGTCGCCAGGATGGTGCCGATGTTGCTGGACTTGGCGAGGACCCCGTTGAGCGTGAGGTACCAGGTGGGGTGGTCCACGTCGTCCTTGAAGAGCCGGTCGCCGCGGTGCAGCCGGTTGGGGACGGTGACGTGGGTGCCGGGCGTGGCGGCCTTCTCCTCCAGTACGGCGGCCATGGACATGACCTTGCTGGTGGAGCCGGGCTCGTACACGTCCTGGAGGGCGGCGTTGCCGAGGGAGGCGGAGGTCACCTGGGAGAGGTCGTTGGGGTCGTAGCCGGGGGCGTTGGCCATGGCCAGCAGCTCGCCGGTCCGCGTGTTCTGCACGATGACGTAGCCGCGGTCGGCCTTGGACTTCTCGACCTGGTCGCTGATGGCCTTCTGGGCGGCCCACTGGATGTCGCGGTCGATGGTCAGCTCGATGTCGGAGCCGGGCACGGCCGGGATCTCGCTGCCGCCCGCGGTGGGAACCCGACGGCCGCCGGCCTGGGCGTAGCGGATCTTGCCGTCCTCGCCCGCGAGTTCCTTGTTCAGCTGCGATTCGAGGCCGCCGCCGCCCTTGCCGTCGGCGCTGACGAATCCCAGTATCCCGGCGGCGAGGTCCCCGTTGGGGTAGACGCGCTTGGTGGTCGGCACCTGGAGGACGCCGGCCAGGACGTTGGCTCCCGGGCCGCCCTTCAGCTTGTCCTCGTACGCCTTCTCGGCGAAGACGGACTTGAGGTCCTTGATCTGCTTCCAGACCTGGGGGGTCTGCCGGTAGGCGAGGACGGTGTAGCGGGCCCCCGGCTCGGAGAGCTTCTCGACGAGCTCGTCGACGTCCTTGCCGAGGATCGGGGCGAGCAGGGCCGCGGCCTGCTGGGGCGCATCGGGGGCCTTGCTGTCTTCGGGCGTGAACATCTTCGGGTCGGCCGTGATGTTGTGCGCGTCCACGCTGGTGGCGAGTGCGACGCCCTTGCGGTCGGTGATCTCGCCGCGCTCGGCGGCGACCGTGTACTCCAGGTAGCGGTTCTTCTCGGCCTTGGCCGCGTACGCGCTGGCGTCGACGGCCTGGACCTGGAGCAGACGGGCCACGAAGGCCAGCATGACCAGCGTCAGCCCGAGGCTGACGAGCCGCAGCCGGGGGCGGGGGCTGCCGAGCCGCAGGGAGCGCGGTGTGCCTCCGCGCGCGGTGGTGCGCCCCGCTGCGGGACGGGGGCGGCGGGTGGGTGGGCGTGCGCCGGAGCGGCCGGATCCCGATCCCCCGCTACGGGGGCGGGCCGGTCCGGGTACGCGGCGGCGCGGCGGTTCCTTGGGCGGCACTGCGTCACCTGCCGGGGCTCGTCGGGGGCGGGGTGCTCTCCGCCGCGGGGGCGGTCGCGGAGTCGGATTCGGCCGCGGGTGCGGATCCGGAGGGCGAAGCGGAGCCGGAGGCCCCGGTGGCGGTGGCGTCGGGGTCCGGTGCGGCGCCTGCCGAGGCGCGGGGGCTCGGTGTGGGGCTCGGGCTCGGCGGCGGGGCGGTGGCCTCGGTGGGGTTGCCGCGGACCGTGCCGTCCGGGTCCAGGAAGGCGGGGCTGCCGCCGGGGACCATGCCCAGCTCCCGGGCCCGGCGTTCCAGGGCGTCGGGCTGGGAACGGCTGTCGACGTCGCGCTGGAGGGCCTGCTGCTCGTCGGTGAGCTCGGTGGTGTCCCGCTTCAGCTCGCTGAGCCTGAACGATCCCTCGTTGAGCGCGGAGTTCAGCAGGAGCAGGGTGATGAGCCCGCCGCCCAGGAGCAGGACCACCAGCAGCACGAAGGGGGTGCGGGCCGCGGTGCTGGGCCCGGTGGACGGCATCAGCCGGGCGAGCCGCGCGGCCCGCCCCTTCAGCGGTGCGGCCGGTTTGCTCACCGCACGGCTCCCCTGCCGCCCGGCGTCGGGCGACCGCTTCGCGTCGGGCGACGCCGGGCGCTCATCGCTCCTCCGCGCGGATGCGCTGGGCGCCGCGCAGCCGGGCGGGGGCGGCGCGCCGGTTCTCGGCGACCTCCTCCTCGGTGGGCAGCTCGGCGCCCCGGGTGAGCTGCTTCAGCCGGGGCTGGTAGCGCTCGGGGACGACGGGCAGTCCGGGGGGCGCGGTGTTGGCGGCGCCGGCCGCGAAGACCTGCTTGACCAGCCGGTCCTCCAGCGAGTGGTAGGACAGCACGGCGATGCGGCCGCCGACGTCGAGGCACTGGACGGCGGCCGGAATGGCCCGCTCCAGGACGCTCAGCTCGCCGTTGACCTCGATGCGCAGGGCCTGGAAGGTCCGCTTCGCGGGGTTGCCGCCGGTGCGCTTGGCGGCCTGCGGCAGCGCGTCGCGGATCAGCTCGACGAGCCGGGCGCTGTTGCTGAACGGCTCCTTCTCGCGCTCGCGCACGACGGCGGAGACGATCCGCTTGGCCTGCTTCTCCTCGCCGTACGCGCGCAGGATCCGGACCAGTTCGCCGGGCGGATAGGTGTTGAGCACCTCGGCGGCGCCCATGCCGGTGCTCTGGTCCATCCGCATGTCGAGCGGGGCGTCCTGGGCGTACGCGAATCCGCGGTCGGCCTCGTCCAGTTGCATGGAGGAGACGCCGAGGTCGAACAGCACGCCCTGGACCTTGGGGATCCCGAGCCGCGCGAGGACCTCGGGGAGCTCGTCGTAGACGGCGTGGACGAGGGTGGCGCGGTCGCCGTAGGGGGCGAGCCGTTCGCCGGAGAGGCGGAGCGCCTCCTTGTCGCGGTCCAGGGCGATCAGCCGGGCGGTGGGGAAGGAGGCGAGCAGCGCCTCGCTGTGGCCGCCGAGGCCGAGGGTGCAGTCGACGACCACGGGCTCCGGGTGGGCCGGGTCCTGGAGAGCCGGGGCCAACAGGTCCAGACACCTCTGGAGCATCACCGGGACGTGTCGGGTCTGGCTCAATGCGCCCTCTCAGGCTCTGTCCCGCGCGGCCGGCACGTACGTCCTGGTCCCCGCCCGCTCTGAAGGGGAGGTCCGCCGGCGCCGGGGAAGAGGCGTCGGCCGACCGAGAGCGGGAGAGGGCCGGGTCGCACGTACGCCGCACATCACGGGGGAAATACGGAATATGCAGGAGGTACGGGGGGTGCGATGGGGCAGTGGGTACGGAGGTGGGTGGTGACTTCGCGTTACTTTAGTCCACCCTGCCATTCGATCGATTCGCGATCAACGAACCGGGCAGCGAGTCGCGCCACCCGTCCGGATGCGGCCAACCCACCCGAATGGGTGCATCCCTGTGAGTCCTGTGGGTTAGCTCACAACAAGCCGAGTTGACGTTTTTTGTCCGCCCTCACAGCACGCTCGGGCCAGGTGGGAAGGCTAACGTCGTATCCATGTCGACTTCCGCTCACTCCCCCGCCGAGTCCATGACGTCCACCGCCGCGGCGGTCCACGAGGGGGGCCAGGTCACCGACCGGCTCGTCGAACTGAACGCCGGGTACGCCAAGGACTTCCGCGATCCGGGCATGGACGCGCGCCCCGTCCTCCAGGTGGCCGTGGTCGCCTGCATGGACGCCCGTCTCGACCTGCACGCGGCGCTCGGCCTGGAACTCGGCGACTGCCACACCATCCGTAACGCGGGCGGCGTGGTCACCGACGACGTGATCCGCTCGCTGACCATCAGCCAGCGGGCGCTCGGCACCCGCAGCGTGGTCCTCATCCACCACACCAACTGCGGCCTGGAGTCCCTCACCGAGGACTTCCGCCAGGAGCTGGAGCGCGAGGTGGGCCAGCGTCCGGTCTGGGCGGTTGAGGCCTATACGGACGCCGACCAGGACGTGCGCCAGTCGATGCAGCGGGTGCGCACCTCGCCGTTCCTCCTGCACACCGACGACGTGCGCGGGTTCGTCTTCGACGTCACCACCGGTCTGCTGCGCGAGATCCACTCCGCTTCCTGAACGCATTCACCTCGTTTCCCGGCCCTCCGCCGCACCTCACGCACGCATCACCGCGCCCCGCGGTGCCGAAATCGCGACAGACGCTGACTTTTCACACCCACTTATCCACAGGCGAGTGACACGAAGCGGTAACGGCAACAAGAATGCGGGTGTGACATCCCCGGGTCCTCCGGCGGAGTGTCCGATTTTTCGGGGTGGGCCGCGTGGGTACGCGCGACGGCCCCTGCACAAAAAGGGCCGAGGAGGGCCGGGTGACGACCTATGACGATCGAGCGAGCCTCACGGATCTGACCACCACCGCAGAGCGGGTGCGCAGGTCGGTGGAGGGTGTGATCGAGGGCAAGCCCGAGGTCGTACGGCTATCACTGACCGTGCTCCTCGCCGAGGGGCATCTCCTCATCGAGGACGTCCCCGGTGTCGGCAAGACCATGCTGGCCAAGGCGCTGGCGCGGTCCATCGACTGTTCGGTGCGACGGATCCAGTTCACGCCGGACCTGCTGCCCTCGGACATCACCGGTGTGTCGATCTTCGACCAGCAGCGGCGGGACTTCGAGTTCAAGCCGGGCGCGATCTTCGCCCAGATCGTGATCGGCGACGAGATCAACCGCGCCTCTCCGAAGACGCAGTCGGCGCTGCTGGAGTCGATGGAGGAGCGCCAGGTCACCATCGACGGGCACTCGTACGAGCTGCCCGACCCGTTCATGGTGGTGGCCACCCAGAATCCGGTCGAGATGGAGGGCACCTACCCGCTGCCCGAGGCCCAGCGCGACCGCTTCATGGCCCGGGTCTCCATCGGCTACCCCAGCCCGGAGGCCGAGCTCCAGATGCTCGACGTGCACGGGGGCCTCTCCCCGCTGGACGACCTCCAGCCGGTGGCCCACGCCCACGACATCGTGAAACTGATCGACGCCGTCCGTACGGTGCATGTCGCCGACGCCGTGCGGCGCTACGCCGTGGAGCTCGTCGGGGCCACCCGGAGCCACCCCGACCTCAGGCTCGGCGCCTCCCCGCGCGCGACGCTGCACCTGCTGCGCGCCGCGAAGGCGTCCGCCGCGCTCAGCGGGCGGGACTACGCCCTGCCGGACGACGTCCAGGCGCTGGCCACGCCGGTGCTCGCGCACCGGCTGCTGCCCACCGCCCAGGCCCAGCTGAACCGCCGCACGGCGGAGCAGGTGGTCCTGGAGATCATCCAGCGCACCCCCGTACCGACCTCGGCCGGCGGCACCGCGCCGCCCGCACCGGGCGGGCAGGAGCCGGGCCGCCCGCTGTACCACCAGCAGCAGCCCGGGGCACGGCGGCTGTGATGGCGGCCGGCGAGCCCGGCGCCGTGGAGGACGGCGACAGGAAGGGCGGCCTCCGGGCGGCCCTGGGCGGGCTGACCACCCGGGGACGCTCGTTCCTGGCCGCCGGTCTTGCCGCCGCCGTCTGCGCGTACGTCCTGGGCCAGGGCGATCTGCTGCGGGTCGGGCTGCTGCTGGCCGTGCTGCCCCTGGTCTGCGTGACCGTCCTCTACCGCACCCGTTACCGGGTGACGGGCACCCGACGGCTCTCGCCGTCCCGCGTGCCCGCCGGCGCGGAGGCCCGGGTGCACCTGCGGATGGAGAACGTCTCCCGGCTGCCCACCGGTCTGCTGATGCTCCAGGACCGCGTCCCGTACGTCCTCGGCCCGCGCCCCCGCTTCGTCCTGGACCGGGTGGAGGCGGGCGGCCGGCGCGAGGTGTCCTACCGGGTCCGCTCCGACCTGCGCGGCCGCTATCCGCTGGGCCCGCTGCAGCTGCGGCTCAGCGACCCGTTCGGGATGTGCGAGCTGTCCCGCTCCTTCAGCGCTTACGACACCCTCGTCGTCGTCCCGCGCACGGTGCCGCTGCCGGTGCTGCGGCTGGCGGGCGAGGCCTCCGGGTACGGCGACGGGCGGCAGCGGTCCCTCGCGCTGGCCGGTGAG
The DNA here is from genome assembly GCF_014650675.1 of Streptomyces anulatus. Taxonomy (GTDB): domain Bacteria; phylum Actinomycetota; class Actinomycetes; order Streptomycetales; family Streptomycetaceae; genus Streptomyces; species Streptomyces anulatus. The sequence continues at coordinate 350,818 of NZ_BMVK01000001.1, forward strand.
GACGACATCATTCCGCGCGGCTACCGGCACGGCGACGACCTGCGCCGGGTCCACTGGCGCTCCACCGCACGCCACGGCGAGCTGATGGTGCGCCGTGAGGAGCAGCCGCAACGGGCCAGATGCACGGTCCTGCTGGACACCCGGGACATCGGTTACCAGGGCGCCGGGCCCGACTCGGCGTTCGAATGGGCGGTCTCCGGGGCGGCCTCCGCGCTCGTGCACATGCTGGAGCGCGGCTTCGCCGTACGGCTGCTCACGGACGACGGGAACGCGGTGCCCGGCGAGGGGTCGGGCGGTTTCGCGGGCTCGACCCAGGAGTCCGCGGACTCGGCCGGTCTGATGCTCGACACGCTCGCGGTCGTCGGCCATTCCGACGGCGGGGGCCTCTCGCGCGCCCATGACGTGCTGCGCGGCGGCAACGATGGACTGCTCATCGCCTTCTTCGGCGATCTGGACGAGGAACAGGCCGCGGTCGCGGCCCGGATGCGGCAGCGGGCCGGGGCCGGGGTCGCCTTCGTCCTGGACAGCGCCGCCTGGGCCGGCGACGAGGACGAGGCGGGACGGGCCGAGGAGCGGCTGCGACGGCTGCGCGAGTCGGGCTGGATCGCGGTGCCCGTGGAGCCGGGTGCCGAACTGCCCGCGCTGTGGCAGCTGGCGGGCGGGATGCGCACGGATTCGCCGTCGGCCCCGAGCGGCGGCGCGACAGGTTTCACGGGGGGATGGTCATGAGCGGGCGGGCCAGGCTGGCGCTGTGCGCCTATGCGGCGACACTGCTGGCGGCGGGGGCGCTGATCCCGCTGGTGGACGGGGTCGGGTGGCTGGTGCAGGCGGCGGTGCTGCTCGGCGTCCAGAGCGGGGTGGGCGCCCTCGCGCGCCGGGTGCCGCTGGCCAGGACGCTGACCATCGGCGTCCAGACGCTGGTCACTCTGCTGCTGCTGACGCTGGTGTTCGTCCGGGACCACGCCCTGTTCGGGGTGCTGCCCGGACCGGAGGCCCTCATGCGGCTCGGCGAGCTGCTGGTGGCGGGCGGGGAGGACGTCGGCACGTACGCCATCCCGGCACCGATGACCGACGGCATCAAGCTGATGGTGGTCGGCGGGGTGGTCCTGATCGGTCTTGCGGTGGACGCCCTGGCGGTGACCTTCCGCAGCGCGGCCCCGGCCGGACTGCCCCTCCTCGCCCTGTATTCGGTCGCGGCCGGTCTCTCCGACGGCGGGGCGAGCTGGCTGTGGTTCCTGCTGGCGGCCTCCGGCTATCTGCTGCTCCTGCTGGCGGAGGGCCGGGACCGGCTCTCCCAGTGGGGCCGCGTCTTCGGCGGCGCCGCGCGGAATTCGGGCGGTCTGGCCGACGGTCTTGCCGGTGTGGGCGGCGGCTCCTCCCCCGTCCGCACCGGGCGGCGGATCGGTGTGCTGGCGCTCGGCATCGCCCTGGTGGCCCCGCTGGCCCTGCCCGCCCTGGACAGCGGCCTGCTGGGGGGCAAGGGTCCGGGGAACGGCAGGGGCAGCGGCGGCGGCACCATCTCCGCGGTGAACCCGCTGGTCTCGCTCCAGAACAACCTCAACCAGCCGGACAACCGGGAGGTGATGACGTACCGCAGCAACATCGAGAACCCGCAGAGCCTCTATCTCCGGATCCTGGCCCTGGACGAGTTCAACGGCAGCGAGTGGCGATCCTCCACCCGCCGGCTGACGGACGTTCCCGACCGCCTCCCCCAGCCCACCGGGCTGGGCCGGGACGTCTCCGTGACCGAGGTCCGGACGAACATCTCCGCATCGCGCTCCTACCAGCAGACCTACCTGCCGCTCCCCTACCCGGCCAGCGAGGTCCGCGTCGGCGGCCGCTGGCGGTACGAGCCCGAGGGCCGCACCCTGGTCGGCGACGACGGGCAGACCACGCGCGGCGCGCAGTACGAGGTCGGCAGTCTGGTCGTCGAGCCCACGGCGGCCCAGCTCGCGGCCGCAGGGCCGCCGCCGGAGGAGCTGGTCCGCGAGTACACCCAGGTTCCCGGCTCGCTGCCGGGCGTGGTCGCCGAGACCGCCGAGCAGGTCACCGAAGGCGCGTCCAACGCCTACGAGCAGGCCGTGAAGCTCCAGGACTGGTTCGCGTCCGACGGCGGCTTCACGTACGACACGACGGTCACCTCGGGGACGGGATCGTCCGCCATCGCCCGGTTCCTCCGCGACCGGGAGGGCTTCTGCATCCACTTCTCCTTCTCGATGGCAGCGATGGCCCGGACGCTGGGCATCCCGGCCCGGGTAGCGGTGGGCTTCACCCCGGGCACCATGAAGGCGGACGGGGCGATCTCGGTCGGGCTGCGCGACGCGCACGCCTGGCCCGAGCTGTATTTCGAGGGGGTCGGGTGGACCCGCTTCGAGCCCACCCCCAGCCGGGGCAGCACTCCCTCGTGGACCCGGCCCGAGGTTCCCACGGACAGCGCGAGCGACGTGGCCCAGCCCTCCGCGGACACCTCCGCCGAACCGTCCGCGGCGCCCTCCGCCGAGGACAGCTGCCCGCCGCAGTTGCGCCAGGAAGGCGGGTGCGGTCCCTCGCAGGAGCCGGGAGCGGCGCTGCCGACCGACCGGGGCACCCCGGCCGGGACGGTGCTGCTGGTGGTCCTCGCGGCGGTCCTGGTGCTGGTCCTGCCGTTGTCGCCGCTGTTGTGGCGGACCCGGGCGCGGAACCGCCGGCTGGGCTCCGGGGGCCGGGCGCCGGCGGACGCCGCCGCGCGGACGCTGGCGGCCTGGCGGGAGATCTCCGACGAGGCCTGGGACCACGGCATCGCTCCGGACGAGTCGCTGACGCCACGGAAGGCGGCGGCCAGGATCGTGCGGCTGGGCCGGCTCGACACCACGGCGGCCGAGGCCGTGCACCGGATCGCGGGCTCGGTGGAGCAGGTGCTGTACGCCCCCGAGCCGCGTCCCTCGGCCGGGCTGGCCGAGGACGCGCTGACGGTACGGGCGGGTCTGCGGGCATCGGCCGGCCGGGGCGCCCGACTGCGGGCAACGCTCCTGCCCCGATCGTCCGTCCGGGTGGTGTGGGCCGTCGCGGAGCGCCGGACGGCACTGGCGGAGCGGTGGGCGGGCCGCCCGGGAGCCGGTCGCTGGACGGCCCGGCTGCGCCGCCTGACGCGTCAGCACAGCTGAGGCGGTCGGGGGGCGACGCACGACAGAGCCTCCGGTCCGGACCCCGGGAAGGGGTCGGGACCGGAGGCTCGGCGCTGTCGGGCATCGGCGTTACGGCCGACGGCGTCGCGGTCGGGCCATGGGCAACGCCGGGCAACGGCTGAGGGGCGGCCGCAGAAATGCGGCCGCCCCTCACCCATCGGTGTCATACGTCGTGCCAGTGACCGGCCCTGTGCGGAAGACCAGGGCCGAGGCGTCTACTGGCCCTGTTCGTCGCGGCGGCGCTGCCACCGCTGCTCGATGCGGTTCATCATCGACCGGCGTTGTCTCGGTCGGCGGCTCGCGCCGCTGTCCCCGCTGCCTGCGGCAGCCGGCTGTTGTTCACCGGGCTTGGGCGCCTTGCGCCATCCGGTGACCGCGAGCACGGCACAGCCGAGCATGACGAGGAACCCCACCACGCTGATCCAGATCTGCTGGGCGACCATTCCGGCCATGAGGAGCGCGATACCCACCAGGAAGCCAGCGACCGCCTGATAGACCCTTTTCCGGGTATACGTACGCAGTCCGCTTCCCTCGAGCGCTGTCGCGAACTTGGGATCTTCGGCGTACAGCGCTCGCTCCATCTGCTCGAGCATGCGCTGCTCGTGCTCCGAGAGCGGCACGGGATCCTCCTCGTCGTCGGCCGCGGGGGCGACCGGTATGCGGCCCTTCCAGGATAGGCAGGGATTCGCCCCCGTGAAACCCGCCCTCTAGCGCTCAGCCAGTCCGGACCGCTATGTCGGCTCGGTTGTTGAGGCGTAGATTCCCCGACGACCGATCCGCCATGCCGGATGGTGTCACCCGATCATACGGGGCGTACGCCCCGTACGGGGGTCCTGAGTCCCACTCGGTCCGCAGCTGCGTTGCTGATCAGCGGCGCTTCTCGCCCAGAACGTGGAGCTGGGTGGCGACGGAGTGGAAAGCGGGCTGCTCGGCGACGGCCGCTTCGAGCTTGAGGAGCGCCTCCATGGCGCCGGGCTCGGTGTCCACCAGGGCGCCCGGCACAAGGTCGGCGAAGACCCGGACTCCGTGCACCGCGGCGATCTCCAGACCGGCCGCGGAGACCAGGTCGGAGAGCTGCTCGGCGGTGAACCTGCGGGGCACCGGGTCGCCCTCGCCCCAGCGGCCGGCCGGGTCGGTGAGCGCCTGCCGGGCCTCGGTGAAGTGGCCGGCGAGCGCGCGGGCCAGGACGGCTCCGCCCAGGCCGGCGGCCAGCAGGCTGAGCGCGCCGGAGGGCCGCAGCGCCTCGACCGCGTTGCGCACGCCCTCGGCGGGCTCGTCGACGTATTCCAGGACGCCGTGGCAGAGCACCGCGTCGAAGCCGTCGCGCTCCACGACGTCGAACAGGCCGAGGATGTCGCCCTGGACCCCCCGGACCCGGTCGGCGACCCCGGCTTCGGCCGCGCGGCGCTCCAGCGCGAAGAGCGCGTTGGGGCTGGGGTCGACGACGGTGACCCGGTGGCCGAGCCGGGCCGCGGGCACCGCGAAGTTGCCGGTGCCGCCACCGGTGTCCAGAACATCCAGGGCGTCCTTGCCGGTCGCCTTGACCTGACGGTCCAGAGCGTCCTTGAGGACCTCCCAGACCACGGCGGTACGGAGGGAGGCGCGGGGGCGCAGCTGGTCCGACACGGCAGATGACTCCTCGGCAACGTGCCGCCGGGGACGGCGGAGCGTGAACAGTGCGGTGGTGATGTGAGCGGTCACCACCCTATTGCCTCGCACCGCCGTCCCGGGCCCGGCGTCGGACCGGCGCGGTCGCCCGTCGTGCGCCGGTCCGGCGCCCGGCCTCGGGTCACCCGCCGCCCGGCCGCTCCGGGCGTGGTTGTGGCAGCACCGGCTGGAGGACCAGGAGCCGTTCCACCAGGCGCAGGAACATGGCCGCGTCGCGCAGCAGGTCGTCGGCGTCGCGCCCGCTGGCGGCCCCCGGCATGCCGGCCTCCGCACGGGCCCGGCGCAGGGCGCCCGCGGCGAAGAGGGCGCTCCATTCGGTCAGTTCCGGTGCTATCTCCGGGAGGACCTCCCAGGCACTGCGGATGCGTTCGCGGCGGCGCTTGTTCGTCTCGGGGCGGCCCCGGGCGGCCAGCACGGCCGCCGCGGTGCGCAGGGCGGCGAGGTGTGCGGTGGCGTACCGCTCGTTCGGCTCGTGGAGCACGGCGGCCTCGTCCAGGCCGGAGCGGGCCTTGGCGAGCAGTTCGAGAGCGGCGGGCGGCGCCGTGCTGCGGCGCAGCACGGGGTGGACATCGCCGGCCGGACCGGTCAGTGAGGGGGCAGGGCTGCCTGCGCGGCGCCGCGGGGCGGCGGCTGCGGACGAGCTGGCCATGACGAACCTCCTGTCGTCGTGTGACGGCTTCGTGGCCGCCTGTGTCCATGGTGGCGGGCCCCACTGACAATCGGTCTCGATGCGGCCCTGACCTGCCGTTTTGCTTCGAGCGCGAGTTCGGACTACCTTTTTGCACTGACTGGTCAGTACATAAGGGGAGGGTCTGTGGAGAGCCCGCACGGCGCGGCTGTCGCCGCCGAGGACTTGGGACTGGAAGGACCGCGCGGCCGGGTCTTCCGGAACGTGACGTTCAGTGCCGAGCCAGGCGCGCTGGTGGCCATCGAGGGACCGTCGGGATCGGGCCGCACCTGCCTGCTGCTCGCCCTGACCGGCCGGATGCGCACCACCGGGGGCCACGCGCGGACCGGTGGTCTGCGGCTGCCCAAGCAGGCCGCCGCCGTCCGCGGGATCGCCGCCCTGGGGCCCGTCCCGGGGGTCAGTGAGCTGGACCCGGCCTTCACGGTCGCCGAGCACCTGAACGAGCGCGCCCTCCTCCAGGGCCGCTACGGCGCCTCGCTGCGCACCCTCCTGCGTCCGCGCGCCGAACGCCGGGCCGCCGCCGGGGCCCGGATCGACAAGGCTCTGGAGACCGCCGGCCTCGACCTCGCCACGCTGCCCAAGTCGGGGCGCACCTCCGTAAGGGACCTGGAGCGGCTGGAGGCGCTGCGGCTGTCCGTCGCGCTGGCGCTGATCGGCGAGCCGCGGCTGCTCGCCGTCGACGACACCGACCTCAAGCTCTCGGACGCCGAACGCGACCGGGCCTGGGCGCTGCTGCGCTCCGTGGCCGACGCGGGGACGACCGTGCTCGCCGTGTGCAGCGAGGCCCCCGAGGACACCCTGGTCGTTCGCACCGCCCCCGCAACCACCACCGATGAGGAGACGGCCGATGCGTTCGCCGAAGCTGGCCGCGCTTGAGCTGAAGCGGTTCGGGCGGGGGAAGCTGCCGGCCGCCGCGCTGGTGGCCCTGCTGCTCCTGCCCCTGCTCTACGGCGCCCTGTACCTGTGCTCCTTCTGGGACCCGTACGGGAAGCTCGACAAGCTGCCCGTCGCCCTGGTCAACGACGACAAGGGGGCCACCAGCGACGGGAAGCGCGTCGCGGCCGGGGACGAGATCAGCGAGAAGCTGCTCGACTCCAAGGTGTTCGACTGGCACGAGGTGAGCTCCGCCGAGGCCGAGAAGGGCGTCGAGGAGGGTACGTACTACCTCTCGCTGACGATGCCGTCGGACTTCAGCAGGAAGATCGCGTCCAGCGGCGGGGACTCCCCCGAGACCGGCGCGCTCCAGGTGCGGACGAACGACGCGAACAACTACATCGTCGGGCAGATCTCCAGGACGGTCTTCGGAGAGGTGCGCAACGCCGCCTCCACGAACGCCTCCCGGTCCTTCCTGGACCGCATCTTCATCAACTTCTCCGATCTGCACGACAAGACCGCCGATGCGGCCAAGGGCGCCGACGACCTCAAGGGCGGCATCTCGAAGGCGAAGAAGGGTTCCAAGGACCTCGCGGACGGTCTCAAGGACTCCAAGGCGGGCAGCAAGAAGCTCTCCGACGGCATCGTGAAGCTGAACCAGGGCTCGCGCGATCTCGCCACGGGCTCCGCCCAGGTCGCCGGCGGCACCCAGGTCCTGGCCGACAAGGTCAACGGGATCGCCGGTGACGTACGCCCCTTCTTCCAGGACAACGGGAAGTCCATCCGCGACACGGCCCGCCTGGTCGCCGACACCTCCGGGGCCGTACGGCACAACCTCGACCTGTTGGTGAAGAGCGCGCCCAGCGCCGCCGTCGGCGCCAAGGAGGCGGCCGACGAGCTGACCGGGATCCACCGCACCCGGTGCGAGGAGGCCGAGGAGCCCGACGCCGCTGTCTGCCCCCCGCTGGAGCGCGCGAAGGTCGCCGCCGTCGACGTCGCGAAGATCGCCGCCGATGTGAACACCCTGGTCACGAACCAGAACGGCGACCTGAAGAAGCTGAGCACCCAGCTGACCGCCTTCCAGAAGCAGGCCGACGACCTCGCGAAGCGCGCGCCGACGCTGGACGACGACCTGGCATCGGCCGTGGCCAAGGTCAACGAACTGAACACCGGCGCCCACAAGGTCGCCAAGGGCGCGCAGTCGCTGCACACCGGACTCGGCGGCGCGCAGACCGGCGCCGGCGACCTGGACACCGGCGTCGGCAAGCTGAAGACCGGCGCGGAGAACCTGGACGGCGGGCTCTTCCGGCTCGGCGACGGCTCGGCCGAGCTGGCCCAGGGCCTCAACGACGGCGTCGACAGGATCCCGGACTACGGCAAGAAGGACCGCGACGCGCGGACCGACGTCATGGCCGACCCCGTCCAGCTGGCCTCCAAGTCGCTGCACGAGGCCCCCAACTACGGCACCGGATTCGCCCCGTACTTCATCCCGCTGTCCCTGTGGGTCGGCGCGATGGTGGCGTACATGCTGATCCAGCCGCTCAACAAGCGGGCGCTCGCCGCCGGGGCCTCCTCCTGGCGGATCGCGCTCGCCGGCTGGCTCCCGGTCGCCGCCATCGGCACGCTCCAGGTCGGCGCCCTGATGGCCGTCCTGCACTGGGGCCTCGGCCTCCAGATGACCCACGCCGCCGGAACGATCGGCTTCCTGGCCCTGGTGACCTGCTGCTTCGCCGCGATCGTGCAGTGGCTGAACGCCTGCTTCGGGGCGGCCGGGCGAATCCTGGTGCTGGTGGTGCTGATGCTCCAGCTGACCTCGGCCGGGGGCACGTACCCCGTCCAGACCAGCCCCGGCTTCTTCGGCGCGATCCACCCGTACCTCCCCATGACGTACGTCGTCGAGGGGCTGCGCAGGCTGATCACGGGCGGCCCCCTCGGCCCGGTGTGGCTGGGCTGCGCGGTGCTGGGGGCGTTCACCGTCGGCGCGCTGGCCCTGACCGCGTTCACCGCCCGCCGCAAGCAGGTGTGGAGCCTGAGCCGGCTGCACCCGGAGCTGAGCCTGTGAGCGCGCCCGGAGCCGCGCCCGCGAGCGCGGCGGGGCCTGGAAGAATCGGCCCCATGGAAAGCAGTGGCACCACGCGCCGCCAGGCCACCCGGCAGAAGCTCTACGAGGCGGCGGTGACGCTCATCGCCGAGAAGGGCTTCTCGGCGACCACCGTCGACGAGATCGCCGAGCGGGCCGGGGTCGCCAAGGGCACGGTCTATTACAACTTCAAGAGCAAGACCGAGCTGTTCGAGGAGCTGCTCCGGCACGGTGTGGGGCTGCTCACGGCCTCGCTGCGGGCCGCCGCCGAGGAGTCCGCGGAACGTGGTGGCACCCGGGTCGAGGCGCTGGACGCGATGATCCGGGCCGGTCTCGCCTTCATCGACCGCTACCCGGCCTTCACCCAGCTGTACGTGGCCGAGCTGTGGCGCACCAACCGCGCCTGGCAGTCCACGCTGCTGGTGGTACGTCAGGAGGCCGTCGCGGTCGTCGAGGACGTGCTGCGGGAGGCGGTGGACAGCGGTGAGCTGAGCGAGGAGATCGACATCCCGCTGACGGCCGCCGCGCTGGTCGGGATGGTGCTGGTGGCGGCACTGGACTGGCAGGCGTTCCAGCCGGAGCGCTCGATCGACGAGGTCCACTCGGCGCTGTCCCTGCTGCTGCACGGGCGGGTCAGCGGGCACTGAGACCCGCCGGGCACTCCGGGTCCGGGGACGGGTCCGGGTCCGGGTCCGGGGACGTACCGGTCCCGGTCCGGAGATGTACCGGGAAAGCCGAAGACGCCGGCCGCTGGAGTTCGCATCCCCCGCGAACCTCACCGGACCGGCGTCTTCCGTGCTTCCGGAAACCCGTTCCCCGTGACCCCGTATGTCCCCCGTGGTCCCCGGGCCTCCGTCGTGCACCCCCGTTGCGTCGGGGGAACCGCACCGTTCCGCCGCCCCGTGCCGGCGGTCCTGGCCCAGCGCCCCTTCCGTGGTCATCACTCTGCCGTCCTCGCAGGTGGGGGCCTATCCGCGCTGCTACTCATCTACGTCCCTGAGTACGGATACTCAGGGCTCCGCGCCGCACCCCACCCGGGTCCGGCGCGGGGTCGTTACGATCGCCTGCGTGTCGGTAATCCCCCTGGTGTTCACAAGCGGCTGGGCAAGCGGAATCAACGCGTATGCGGTGGTCCTGCTGCTCGGACTGTTCGGCGCGACCGGCGTGTCCGACGAGGTGCCCGCCGCCCTGCAGCGCACCGACGTCCTGATCGTGGCCGGAGTCCTGTTCCTCTGCGAGGCGGTGGCGGACAAGATCCCCTACGTCGACTCGGTCTGGGACACGGCGCACACCGTGATCCGGCCCGTCGCCGGGGCCGTGGTGGCCGCGCTGCTGGCCGGGGAGAGCGGTTCGCTGCCGGAGCTGGCGGCCGGCGCGATCGGCGGGTCCACGGCGCTGATGAGCCATCTGGTGAAGGCGGGCACGCGGATGGCCGTCAACACCTCCCCGGAGCCCTTCAGCAACATCGGGATGAGCGTCGCCGAGGACCTCGGGGTCGCCGGAGTCATCACCTTCGCCATATTCAACCCGGTGGCGGCCGCCGTGATCGCGGCCGTGCTGCTGGTGCTCGGCATCGTCACCGTGCTCTTCCTCGCCTCGCGGATCCGCCGCTTCCTGCGCCGCCGGGCCCAGCGCCGCGAGGAGAAACGCCTGGCGGGAACGGGCGGGCCCTGGCCTCCCGGCTGATCTTTCGGCGCCGGTCGATAAAGTCACCGGCATGGCACGAATTGCAGTGATCGGCGCCGGGACGGGCGCGATGGCGGCGGCCGCCCGGCTCGCCGTGGCGGGCGAGAAGGTGACGGTCTACGAGCGGTCCGCGAGCTACGGCGGCTCGGTCGGCCGTCATGAGCACGAGGGCTTCGTCTTCGACACCGGGCCCGGGCTGCTGCACCTCCCCGCCGTCCAGCGGGACCTCTTCGTGAAGACCGGCAAGGAGTCGCTGGAGCGGTCGGTGACGCTGACCCAGGTCGATCCGGCGAGCCGCCATCTCTTCGCGGACGGCACGGCCGTGTCCCTGCCCAACGCCTCCCGGGCCGGGGTGGCCACCGCTCTGGACGACGCACTCGGCACGGGCGCCGGGGCTCGCTGGAGCGACTTCATGGACCGCGCCCGGGACGCCTGGGACCGGTCGCGGCGGCCTCTCCTGGAGGAACCCCTGCGGGCGGACCACCAGGTGCTGGGGCGCGATCCGTATCCGGCGGTGCGGCAGCGACGGCTGCTGCGCGGCTCCCGGCAGGCGGGAACGGTCGCGGAGATCGGCGCGTGGGAGCTGGCGGACACACGGCTCGCCGCCCTGCTCGACGGGTACGCGCTGTCCCACGGCCTCGACCCGCGCACCGCCCCCGCGAGCGCCGCGCTGCTGCCGTACATGGAGCAGACCTTCGGCAGCTGGTACGTGATGGGCGGGATGCGCGAGCTGGCGCGGGCGGTGTACGAGCGGTGCGTGGCCCGCAGGGTGACGTTCGTCTTCGGGGCCGAGGTGGTCCGGGTCGTCGAGAAGGACGGCCGGGCGGCGGGCGTGGAGCTGGCGGACGGTGAGGTGGCCGAGGCCGACCGGGTGGTGCTCGGCATCCGGCCGCGCCCGGGTCTGGTGCCGGGTCAGCAGGTGGGGGGCGGGGGCGATGTGAGGGTCCGGCCGGGCTCCGGCGCGGGCGCGGCGGGCCGGTTCACGGTGCTGCTGTCGCTGCGCGGGGCCCGGGATACGGACGCGGTGCACCGGACGGTGGTCCACGGCGCCGACGGGGCGGCTGAGCAGGAGGCGGTGTTCGGGGGCCGGGTCGCCGCGGGCCCCACGGTCACGGTGCTGCGCCCCGACGATCCGGCGACCCGCCCGGACGCGGAGCACGAGGCGGTGACGCTGACCGCGACGGTGGCTCCGCAGGGGCCGGTCGACTGGCGGGACGCCGGGGTGCGGCAGCGGTTCGCCGACGTCCTGGTGGAGCGGGCGGCGGCGGCCGTTCCCGGGCTGCGGGAGCGGATCCTGCACACCGAGGTCCGCACGCCCGCGGAGACCGAGGCCGAAACGGGGGCCGAGGGCGGTGCGGTGCCGCCGCCCGCGCTGGCCGGGGCCGGCGGCGCGTATCTGCACCCGGGCAACCTCACGCGGCTGCCGGGGCTGTATCTCGCGGGCGGCTGGTCGCACCCGGGCGGCGGGCTGGCGCACGCCGGGATGTCGGGGACGCTGGTGGCCGGGCTCGTCGTGGAGGGCGACAACTTCCGCGGCTCCCGCTGAGCGGGAGGGGCCTGGGCGTGTGCCGCTGCCGACGGGCCCTTCCCCCGGCAGCGGCGCGGCCTCAGTAGCGGTACTGCTCGTTCTGGCCGGTGTCGTAGCCGTTGCCGTTGGCGTACGGGGCGGGCGCCGCGGGCTGCTCCGGCTCCATCGGGGGGTACTGCTCGGTGTCGCGCTGTTGCGGGACCCAGACGCCGCCGGGCGGGGTGTCCGCGACATAGCCCTGGGCGTGGGGGTCGGGGTAGCTCTGCTGCCCGCCCTGGCTGTCGTAGCCGTCACCGCCGCCCTGGCCGTAGGCGTCGTAACCGCCGTAGGAGGGGGCTCCGTTGGTGGTGCCGATGTAAGGGTCGGAGTAGGCGGCGTAGCTCTGCCGGTCGGTGCCGTAGTCGTACGTACCGGCGTAGGGGTCCTGGGCCGGGGGCTGTTCGTAGCCGGTGTACGGGTCGTACGCGGCGTACTGCGGCTGGGCCGAGGGGTCGGCCTCGTGGCCGTGGTCCTGGCGGGCGTTGCCGTTCGCGTCGTAGCCCGTGTTCCCGTACACGCCGTACTGGCCGGTGTCGTCGGGCAGGGGCTGCGGTTCGTAGACCGGCTGCGCGGGCGGGGCGGCCGGGGGCTGGTCGTACCCGGGGGCGGCGACCTCCAGGTCCGAGACCTCCAGCGTGGGTTGCTTCACGGCGGCGCCCTCGCCGCCGCCCCTGCGCCGGCGACTCTCCCCCGGGCTGCCGCCTATGGCCCAGCCGGTGGAGAAGCCGCGCCGGAAGGACAGCGTCACGAAGGTCTGGCCGGTGGCGAAGGCGATCGTCCCGACGACGATGACCGGAACGGAGGCCAGCAGCACCCCGACCACCACGCCGAGGAAGCCGGCGAAGGCGAGGAGCCGCCAGCGCAGTCGTGCCTTGTACTGCAGCAGCACCTCGCCGAGCAGCCACAGGGCCACCAGACCGAAAGCGATGTAGAGGACCGTCCAGCCCACGCCCGCCCCCTCCTTCGGCCGTAGCCGCGTCGGCGGCGGGTACGACCGGTCACGACTGCTTGTGCAGTCCGAGTTTTTCGTAGATTTCGAGCGTAGCCGTCGAGTTGTTGAGCGTGATGAAGTGCAGTCCGGGCACACCCTCGGACAGCAGCTCCGCGCAGAACTCCGTTGCGAACTCGATGCCAATGGAGCGTACAGCGGCCGGATCGTCCTTGGCTGCGAGGATGCGCTCTTTCAACGACGCGGGCACGGTCGCGTTGCTGAGCTGGGAGAACTTTTCCAGTTGCTTGACGCTGGTAAGGGGCATGACCTCGGGGATCACCGGCGTTTCGCAACCCGCGGCGACCACACGGTCACGCATCCGGAGATAGTCCTCCGGGCGGAAGAACATCTGGGTGATCGCATAATCCGCGCCCGCCCGGCACTTGTCCACGAAATGACCGATGTCCGTCTCCCAGTCGGACGACCGGGGGTGCATTTCGGGAAATGCCGCCACACCGACGCAGAAGTCGCCCGATTCCTTGATGAGACGGACGAGGTCGGCGGCGTACTTCACCCCCTGCGGGTGCTCCACCCACTCGCCCATCGGGTCGCCCGGCGGGTCGCCGCGGACCGCGAGAATGTTCCTGATGCCCGCGTCGGCGTACTGCCCGACCATATTGCGGAGCTCGGCGACGGAGTGGTTCACCGCGGTCAGGTGGGCGACCGGGGTGAGGGTGGAGTCGGCGGCGATCTGCTGGGTGGCCCGGACCGTCCCGGCACGGGTGGAGCCGCCGGCGCCGTACGTCACGGAGACGAAGCTCGGACGGACCGCCTCGACGCGACGGAGCGCGTTCCAGAGGTTCCGCTCACCTTTTTCCGTCTTGGGCGCCCAGAACTCGAAGGAGTACGACGTCTTGCCGGTCGCTAGCAGGTCACGCACGGTACGCGCGTGATCCGTCCTGGTGGAGGGTGTGCCAAGGGCCATAAGGGGAGGTTAACCAGGGGGTGGACGCTCCCCCAACCAGAGCGGCTGATTTTGTCTCGTTTTGCCGGACTGTTGTCCATCCCTCGGACACGTACCCGAAATGTCCCACATCGGCACGCGGGATGAATCAGAGCGCGCGCGCCCGGACGCGGCGGGCCAGATCGGCGGTGGCGGCGGCCGGGTCGTCGGCCTCGGTGATGGCCCGGACGACGACGGCACGGCGCGCTCCGGCGTCCAGCACCTGGTCCAGATTGCCCGCGTCGATCCCGCCGATCGCGAACCAGGGCCGTGCCGTGCCGAGGGAGGCGGCGTAGCGCACGAGGTCGAGGCCGGGGGCGTGGCGGCCGGGCTTGGTGGGGGTGGGCCAGCAGGGGCCGGTGCAGAAGTAGTCCACACCGTCCTGGGCGACGGCCGCGTCGACCTCGGCCTCGGCGTGCGTGGAGCGGCCGATCAGCCGGTCGGCGCCGATGATCGCCCGGGCGGCGGGGACCGGCAGGTCGCCCTGTCCGAGATGGAGTACGTCGGCGCCGGCGGCGTGGGCGACGTCGGCGCGGTCGTTCACCGCGAGGAGCTTGCCGTGCCGGCGGCAGGCGTCGGCGAGGACGGCGAGATGCTCCAGCTCCTCGGCGGCCTCCATGCCCTTGTCCCGGAGCTGGACGATGTCGACGCCGGCGGCGAGCACGGCGTCCAGGAAGGCGGGGAGGTCACCCTGGAGCTTGCGGGCGTCCGTGCACAGGTAGAGCCGGGCGTCGGACAGCTGCTCGCGAGGCGTGGACATGGGCGGACTCCCCCGTGGTCGTGACGGTGCACGGGCCGCGCCGGGCGGCCCGTGCTCCGCTTCCTGTCGTGTCGGTCAGACGGCGAGCGCCTGGGCTCGGCGCTTCACCTCCGTACCGCGATTCTCGCTCAGCGCCTGCGCGGGGGTGCCGGGCAGGGTCGGGTCGGGAGTGAAGAGCCACTCCAGCATCTCTTCGTCGGAATAGCCGTCGTCCCTCAGGAGGGTCAGGGTGCCGGAGAGGCCCTTGACCACCTTGTCGCCGTCGATGAAGGCGGCGGGCACCTGGAGAGCCCGGTTCTCACCACGGCGTACGGCGATGAGCTGGCCATCCCTGACCAGCTGCCGTACGCGCGTCACCTGGACATCGAGCATTTCCGCGATGTCGGGAAGGTGGAGCCAGGCGGGGACGAGAGCATCGGTCTTTGCGTCAATCTCGGTCACAGGGACAAGCGTGCCATCCAGGACCGACAGCCGGTAGCCGGGCCCGACCGTACGGGGGTCGGCCCGGCGGGTCCCGGGCCCGTCACAGGGCGGCGGACTTCAGCGGTACGCCGGGGTCGGCCACCTTCTCCGGGTCGAGGACGGCCCCCGACTCGATGAGCCTGCGGCCCTGGGCGAGGTCCCGCGGGCGGCCCACGGCGAGCACGGCCACCAGGGCGCCGTCGCGCAGCCAGCACACCGACCAGGCCGCGTCCGCCCCGTCGCCGCGCCACACCAGGGTGTCGGCGCCCGCGTGGTGGCCGGCGTACTGCACGAAGCGGCCGAACTGCTCGGACCAGAAGTACGGGACGGGGTCGTAGACGGGGAGCGGCCCCCCGTCCAGGGCGGCCATGATCGCGGCGGCGGCCGTGCGCGGGCCCTGGAGGGCGTTGTCCCAGTGGTGGACCAGCAGGCGTGTCCCGTAGCGGGCCGAGGGGAAGGAGGCGCAGTCCCCGACCGCGTACACGTCGGGCAGCGAGGTGCGCAGCGCGCTGTCGGCGGTGACCGAGCCGTCCGGGCCGAGCGCGACCCCGGAGCCGGCCAGCCAGCGGGTGGCGGGGCGCGCGCCGATGCCGACGACCACGGCCCCGGCGGGCAGCACCCGGCCGTCCGCGAGGACGACGGCCCCCTCCTCGACGTGGTCGACCCGGGCCCCGGTGAGGAGTTCGGCGCCGCTGTCGGCGTACCAGGCGGCCATCGGGGCGGCCACCTCCGCGGGCAGGGCGCCCGCGAGCGGACGGGCGGCGGCCTCGACGACGGTGACCGCGCATCCCGCGGCGCGGGCGGCGGTGGCGAACTCCGCGCCGATCCAGCCCGCCCCGACGACGACCACGTCGTGCTGCCGGTCCAGGACGGGCCGCAGCCGGGCGGCGTCGTCGAGGGTGCGCAGCAGATGGACGCCGGGCACGCCCTCGGCGCCGGGCAGGGTCATGGGCTCCGCACCGGTCGCGAGGACCAGGGCGTCGTAGGGGACCGGCCCGTCGGCGGTGCCCAGCACATGGTCGGCGGCGCGCAGGGCGGTGACGTCCAGGCCGAGGCGCAGGGTGATGTCCAGCGCCTCGAAGTCGATGTCGAAGGCGGAGTCCTCGGCCTTGCCCAGCAGTACGGCCTTGGACAACGGCGGACGGTCGTAGGGCTGGTGGGGTTCGGCGCCGATGAGGGTGACGGGCCCGGTGAAGCCCGCCTCGCGCAGGGCCACGGCGCTCTGCACGCCCGCCATACCCGCTCCGACGACCACGACGTGCCGTGTCCGCGCCGCCCGCTGTTCCGTCT
This sequence comes from Streptomyces anulatus, assembly GCF_014650675.1. GTDB lineage: Bacteria > Actinomycetota > Actinomycetes > Streptomycetales > Streptomycetaceae > Streptomyces > Streptomyces anulatus. The sequence continues at coordinate 366,990 of NZ_BMVK01000001.1, forward strand.
GCTCGCTCACCCGTCCACCTTAATCAACTGACGGGTCGTCAGACAGGGGGGTGCGGGAAAGAAGCTCACGAGGGGAGCTCTTCCACCACGCTGGTGCCGCTGCCCTCCTGGGACTCCCAGGACCACCGCTCCTCCAGCCGCACCCGGCCGTCGGCGAGGTCGACGACCGTGGAGAGGCAGTGCCCGGACGAGGTCGTTCCGTCCAGCTTGAGCTGCACGTAACGGAAGTCCAGCGCGTCCCCGTCGCGGGTGCCGACGAGATGGCCGCGGACCACGTCGCCGCCCGCGTACTCGGCCCAGATCCGGCCGTCCAGCTCGTGGTACGTGAAGCGGGTGCGGGTGCCCACCTGGCCGGGGGCCTGGTCGGCGACGGGCGACAGGACGAGTCCGTCGAGCGAACGGGCCATGGTGGGCGCTCCCTTACTGGCCGCGGGCGAGGGGGTCTAGGCTGGCCAAGGTAGAACACTCGCGGGAGCCCGGACGCACCGGGCTGAGAGGGAGGCTGGACGGCCTCCGACCGTACGAACCTGCTCCGGGTCATGCCGGCGAAGGGAGGGGCTGGACACTCATGCGCGTCTCGGGGAACACCTCCGGATCCGACGTCCTCGTCATCGGGGGCGGAATCATCGGCCTGGTCACGGCGTGGCGGGCCGCCCAGCGGGGGCTGCGCGTCACGGTCGCCGACCCCGAACCGGGCGGCGGCGCCGCTCAGGTCGCGGCGGGCATGCTGGCCGCCGTCACCGAACTGCACTACGGCGAGCAGATGCTGCTCGGGCTCAACCTCGCCTCCGCCGCCCGCTATCCCTCGTTCGTGGCCGAACTGGAGGAGGCGAGCGGCCGGGACACCGGCTTCCGCGCCTGCGGCACGCTCGCCGTCGCGCTGGACTCCGACGACCGCGCGCATCTGCGCGAACTGCACGCCCTCCAGGAGCGTTCGGGCCTGGAGTCGGTCTGGCTGAGCGGCCGTGAGTGCCGCCGCCTGGAGCCGATGCTGGCCCCGGGCGTCCGGGGCGGCCTCCGGGTCGACGGCGACCACCAGGTGGATCCCCGACGCCTCGCCGCCGCGCTGCTGACCGCGTGCGAACGGGCCGGGGTCGCGTTCCGCCGGACGACGGCCGAGCGGCTCACCGTCGCCGGGGGCCGGGCCGCCGGGGCGTTGCTCGGCGACGGTACGGAGTTCGCGGCCGATCAGGTCGTGCTCGCGGCGGGCAGTCTCAGCGGCCGGCTCGCCGGGCTCCCGCCGGAGCTCGTACCGCCGGTCCGCCCGGTCAAGGGCCAGGTCCTCCGGCTCACCGTGCCCCGGGCGTACGCCCCCTTCCTCAGCCGCACCGTGCGCGCCGTGGTCCGGGGCGGCCACCTCTACCTCGTGCCGCGCGAGAACGGCGAGCTGGTCGTCGGCGCCACCAGCGAGGAGATGGGCTGGGACACCACGGTCACCGCAGGCGGGGTGTACGAGCTGCTGCGCGACGCCCACGAGCTGGTGCCCGGCATCACCGAGCTGCCCCTCACCGAGACCCGGGCCGGCCTGCGTCCCGCGTCGCCCGACAACGCCCCGCTGCTCGGCCCGACCGCTCTGCCCGGTCTGCTGCTCGCCACCGGCCACCACCGCAACGGCGTCCTGCTGACGCCCGTCACCGGGGACGCGATGGCCGACGCCCTGACCACCGGCGAGCTGCCCGAGACGGCCCGCCCCTTCGCCCCCGGCCGTTTCGAACCCGCCGCCCCCGTACTCCAGGAGCAGCCCGTATGACCCAGCAGCCCGCCGTACCGGAATCCGCCGCCACCGTCTCCGTCTCGGTGAACGGGGAAGTCCGTGCCGTTCCCGCCGGGACGGGCCTGGACGCCCTCGTCGCCACGCTGACCCCGGCCCGCTCCGGGGTCGCCGCCGCCGTCAACGAGAGCGTCGTACCACGCGGCCAGTGGGCCGCCACCACACTCGGCGAGGGCGACCGCGTCGAGGTCCTGACCGCCGTCCAGGGAGGCTGACCATGTCGGACGACGTCTTCACGCTGGGACCCGCCACCTTCGGCTCCCGGCTGATCATGGGCACCGGCGGAGCCCCGAGCCTGGAGGTGCTGGAGCGCTCGCTGATCGCCTCCGGCACCGAGCTGACCACGGTCGCGATGCGCCGGCTGGACCCGACCGTGCGGGGCTCGGTGCTCTCGGTGCTGGAGCGGCTCTCCATCCAGGTCCTGCCGAACACGGCGGGCTGCTTCACCGCGGGCGAGGCGGTGCTGACCGCCCGGCTGGCCAGGGAAGCGCTCGGCACCGACTGGGTGAAGCTGGAGGTGGTGGCCGACGAGCGGACCCTGCTGCCCGATCCGATCGAGCTGCTGGACGCGGCGGAGGTCCTGGTCGACGACGGGTTCACCGTGCTGCCCTACACCAACGACGACCCGGTCCTGGCCCGGAAGCTGGAGGACGTGGGGTGCGCGGCGATCATGCCGCTCGGCTCCCCCATCGGCTCCGGGCTCGGCATCCGCAACCCGCACAACTTCGAGCTGATCGTCGAGCGGGCCGGGGTGCCGGTGATCCTCGACGCGGGGGCCGGGACCGCCTCGGACGCGGCGCAGGCGATGGAGCTGGGATGCGCCGCCGTGATGCTCGCCTCGGCGGTGACCCGGGCCCAGGAGCCGGAGCTGATGGCCGGGGCGATGCGTCATGCGGTGGAGGGCGGGCGGCTCGCGTACCGGGCGGGCCGGATTCCGCGCCGCCACTTCGCCGAGGCGTCCTCGCCTGTGGAAGGGCGGGCGGCGCTGGATCCGGAGCGGCCCGCGTTCTGAGGGCCGTACGCGATCGGGGCGCCGCCCCGAACCCCGCTCCTCAATCGCCGGAGGGGCTTGAACTGGTCGCCGGCGGGGCTTGAACTGCCCCGGGCGGGCCGGGCACGCGGCCGCAGTGCGTGTCCCTGTCACGGATCGGCTGCAGAACGGCCCCGGGAGGACCCGGGCCCGTCCGGGGTGTCGGTCACGGCTCGTAGACTCTCGGGGTGGACATGACCCTCCAGGACCCTCTCGTCGGGCAGCTGCTCGACGGCCGGTATCGCATTGAGGCGCGCATCGCCGTCGGCGGGATGGCCACGGTCTACCGGGCCGTGGACACCCGCCTGGACCGGGTGCTCGCCCTCAAGGTGATGCACCCGGCGCTCGCCACCGACGTCTCGTTCGTCGAGCGCTTCATCCGTGAGGCCAAGTCGGTGGCCCGCCTGGCGCACCCCAATGTCGTCGCGGTCTTCGACCAGGGCGCCCAGGGCGCGTATGTCTATCTCGCGATGGAGTACGTGGCGGGCTGCACCCTGCGCGACGTGCTGCGCGAGCGCGGGGCTCTGCAGCCCCGGGCGGCGCTGGACATCCTGGAGCCGGTCCTCGCCGCGCTCGGCGCCGCGCACCGCGCGGGGTTCGTGCACCGCGACATGAAGCCGGAAAACGTCCTGATAGGGGACGACGGCCGGGTGAAGGTCGCCGACTTCGGCCTGGTCAGAGCGGTCGGCACGGCCACCGACACCACCGGCTCCCTGCTGGGCACCGTGTCGTATCTGGCCCCCGAGCAGATCGAGCACGGCACCGCCGACACCCGCAGCGACGTGTACGCGTGCGGGGTCGTGCTCTACGAGATGCTGACCGGCGCCAAGCCCCACACCGGCGAGAACGCCGCCCAGGTCATCTACCGGCATCTCAACTCCGACGTCCCGGCCCCGTCCGCCGTCGTGCCGGGGCTCCCGGTCGCGCTGGACAGCCTGGTGGCGAGCGCGACCGCCCGCAATCCCGAGGTGCGCCCGCACGACGCGGTGCTGCTGCTGGCCGAGTCCCGTGAGGCCCGTGCCGCGCTGACCGACGCCGAGCTCGACGCCGTACCGCCGGGGGCGCTGTCGGACGCCCACGACGGCACGGACGACCGTACGAGTGTGATCCCGCGGGCCCTCCCGGTCGACGGCGACGGCGTGCACCGCACCAGCCGGCTGGAGATGCCGCCCGAAGGGCCCGCCGCTCCCCGGCGCGGGACCGTTCGTCGCGGTCCGTTCGGCGGGCCGCACCGCAAGCTGGTCATGGTGCTCACCGCCGTACTGCTGACGCTGGGCATAGGGACGGGCGTCTGGTACATCAACTCCGGGCAGTTCACCCAGGTCCCCTCGCTGCTGGGCCAGACCCAGCAGGCCGCCGAGAAGCGGCTCTCCGACAAGGGGCTCGGGCTCAAGGGTGTGGAGCGGGTCTTCAGCGACACCGTCGAGCGGGGCTCGGTCGTGAACAGCGACCCCGCATCGGGCGACCGGATCCGGGGCAACGGCTCGGTGAAGCTCGTCGTCTCGCGGGGTCCGGAGATCGTGCGGGTGCCCGATGTCGCGGAGGGTTCCCTCGCGGACGCCCGGCGCGCCCTGAAGAAGGTGGGCCTGGTCCCCGGGATGGTGACCAGGGAGTTCAGCGAGGACGTCGCCCGCGGCGAGGTGATCCGCACGGATCCCCGCGCGGGCGCCGACCGCAACCCGGACACGGCCGTGGCGCTCGTCGTCAGCAAGGGCGCGCCCGTCGACGTCCCGGACGTCACCGGGCTCTCGATCGAGGCCGCCACCGCCGAGCTGGAGGCCCAGGGGCTGAAGGCCGACGTGCTGCTCGCGCGGATCAACTCCCCCGAGGCCCAGGGCGACGTCGCCGAGCAGTCGCCCGGCGAGGGCGTCGAGGCCGCCGAGGGCGACACGGTCGAGCTGACCGTCTCCAAGGGCCCCCGGATGCTGGTCGTCCCGGACGTCACCGGCCGGGACGTGGACGAGGCCCGCAGCACCCTGGAGGAGGCGGGCTTCACCGTGAAGGTGGACCGGCCGTTCCTCTCCTTCAGCGACACGATCGCGAGCCAGTCCGTGGACGGCTCCGAACGGGCCCCGGAGGGGTCCACGATCACTATCAGGACAAAGGGGCTCTAGAACCGGATGCACTCCCTGCGCAACCCCGTGGGCGGACACGTCCCGGTGGCCGGCGGTCTCGCCAAGGTCGGCCTGGAGTACGCCCGTGAGCTGGCGGCGGAGACCGTGCAGGTCTTCGTGGCCAACCCACGCGGCTGGGCGACGCCGACCGGGAATCCGGCCCAGGACGAGCTGTTCCGCGCCGCGTGCGAGGCCGCCTCGATCCCGGCGTACGTGCACGCCCCGTATCTGATCAACTTCGGCTCGCACACCGAAGCGACGGTCGAGAAGTCCGTGGAGTCACTGCGCCACTCGCTGCGGAGGGCCCGGGAGATCGGCGCGCTGGGCGTGGTGGTGCACACCGGTTCGGCGACCGGCGGCCGGCCGCGCGCCGAGGCGCTGGCCCAGGTGCGCGAGCACATGCGCCCGCTGCTGGACGAGCTGACCCACGACGACTCCCCGGATCTGCTGCTGGAGTCGACGGCCGGCCAGGGCTTCTCGCTCTGCTCGCGGACCTGGGACTTCGGTCCGTACTTCGAGGCGCTGGACTCCCACCCGAAGCTGGGCATCTGCCTGGACACGTGCCACATCTACGCCGCAGGGCACGATCTGACCGGCCCCTCGGGGATGCGGCAGACGCTCGACCTGCTGGTGGACACGGTCGGCGCGGGGCGGCTCAAGCTGATCCACGCCAATGACTCCAAGGACGTCGTCGGCGCCCACAAGGACCGGCACGAGAACATCGGCGCCGGTCACATCGGGGCGGAGCCCTTCCGGGAGCTGTTCACGCATCCGGCGACCGAAGGCGTGCCGCTGATCATCGAGACGCCCGGCGGCAAGGAGGGGCACGCGGCGGACGTGGCCCGGCTGAAGGCTCTTCGCGGGAGACGACCTAGGCCCTAGAGCTCGGGGCCGTCGCCGGGCTCCTCCTGGTAGGAGTAGCGCTGCTCGCCCCAGGGGTCGCCGATGTTGTGGTAGCCCCGCTCCTCCCAGAAGCCGCGCCGGTCCGCCGTCATGTACTCGATGCCCCGGACCCATTTCGGGCCCTTCCAGGCGTACAGGTGCGGGACGACGAGGCGGAGCGGGAAGCCGTGCTCGGCGGTGAGCAGTTCGCCGTCCTTGTGGGTGGCGAAGAGGGTGCGCTCGGAGGCGAAGTCGTCGAGGCGCAGGTTCGACGAGAAGCCGTATTCGGCCCAGACCATCACATGGGTGGCGTCGGGTGCGGGCGGCGCCAGTTCGAGGACCGTACGGGCGGGGATCCCGCCCCATTCGGCGCCGATCATGCTGAACTTCGTCACGCAGTGCAGATCGGCGACGACCGAGGAGAACGGCAGCGCCGAGAAGTCCTGGTGGTTCCAGCAGTGCTTGTCGCCGTCGGCGGTGGCCCCGAAGACCCGGAACTCCCAGCGGTCGGGCTTGAACTTGGGAACGGGCCCGTAATGGGTGACCGGCCATCCGCGCTGCAGTCGCTGTCCCGGCGGAAGCTCGGACTGCTCTGTCTCGCGGTTTTCCCGGCTTTCCGGCTGACCCATGCCTCCATGGTGACAGACAGGCAGGGGTGGTCATGACCAGGGAAGGATCCCATCCGGGCAACTCGTACTAAGCGTGCACTTACTGGACGGCCGCTGGGCGCGGTGCGAGGATCTGGCCAACTCGCCAGATCGATCACCGGTTGGAAGGAGCCTTTGCCATGCAGGGCGACCCCGAGGTCCTTGAGTTTCTCAATGAGCAGCTGACCGCCGAACTGACTGCCATCAATCAGTACTTCCTGCACGCCAAGATGCAGGACAACTTCGGGTGGACGAAGCTCGCCAAGTACACCCGGGCCGAGTCCTTCGACGAGATGAAGCACGCCGAGATCCTCACCGACCGGATCCTGTTCCTCGACGGGCTGCCGAACTACCAGCGGCTCTTCCATGTGCGGGTGGGCCAGACGGTCACCGAGATGTTCCAGGCGGACCGCCAGGTGGAGGTGGAGGCGATCGACCGCCTCAAGCGCGGCATCGAGGTGATGCGCGGCAAGGGCGACATCACGTCCGCGAACATCTTCGAGTCCATCCTGGAGGACGAGGAGCACCACATCGACTATCTCGACACCCAGCTGGAGCTGGTCGAGAAGCTCGGTGAGCCGCTCTACATCGCCCAGCTGATCGAGCAGCCGGAGAGCTGACCGGGGCTGTTCGCGGGGGCCGGGACTGTTCCCGGGGATCGCGGGCCGGTCAGGCGGCGTCGGAGAGCGTCACGTCCCGGATCGCTCCGAGGGCGGCCGCCGCCGCGGCAGAGGCCGCGACGGTCGCGGCGGCCGGGTGCGTGAGGGAGGCGGTCGCGGGCTCCTGCCGCTGGTCGAGCAGCTCGCGGCGGGGGCAGTCGCCCCGGCCCAGCAGAGCCTGGATGCGGCGCACACATCCGCCGCAGTCCGTCCCGGCCTTGCAGGCCGACGCGATCTGCCGGGGTGTGCAGGCTCCGGCGTCCGCATGCTTCTTGACCTGGGCTTCCGTGATGCCGAAGCAGGAACAGACGTACATGCGGTTCACCTCCCTGCGGGTCGGTCACGGTCGCCGCTCCGATTTCCACGGTGAGGCTAACCTAACCTTACCCGCCGCCCGGTCGGCGTAAAAGCCCGGATACGACTGTGGGGCACGGATCACATGGATCCGTGCCCCACAGGTGCGACTGCCGGGAATTCTCCCGGGCTGCCGGACTACTGGTCGCGGTACATCTCGGCGACGAGGAAGGCCAGGTCGAGGGACTGGCTGCGGTTGAGCCGGGGGTCGCAGGCCGTCTCGTAGCGCTGGTGCAGGTCGTCCACGAAGATCTCGTGGCCGCCGCCCACGCACTCGGTGACGTCGTCGCCGGTCAGCTCCACGTGGATGCCGCCCGGGTGGGTGCCGAGGCCCTTGTGGACCTCGAAGAAGCCCTTGACCTCGTCCAGGACGTCGTCGAAGCGGCGCGTCTTGTGGCCGGAGGCGGCCTCGAAGGTGTTGCCGTGCATCGGGTCGGTCACCCAGGCGACGGTCGCGCCCGACGCGGTGACCTTCTCGACCAGCTCGGGGAGCTTGTCGCGGACCTTGTCGGCGCCCATCCGGACGACGAAGGTCAGCCGGCCCGGCTCGCGCTCGGGGTCGAGGCGGTCGATGTAGCCGAGCGCCTCGTCGACGGTGGTCGTCGGGCCGAGCTTGATGCCGATCGGGTTGCGGATCCTGGCGGCGAACTCGATGTGCGCGCCGTCCATCTGGCGGGTGCGCTCACCGATCCAGACCATGTGGGCGGAGGTGTCGTACAGCTCGCCGGTGCGCGAGTCCGTACGGGTCAGCGCCGACTCGTAGTCCAGCAGCAGCGCCTCGTGCGAGGCGTAGAACTCGACCGCCTTGAACTCGGCCGGGTCGGTGCCGCACGCCTTCATGAAGTTCAGCGCGTTGTCGATCTCGCGGGCCAGCGCCTCGTAGCGCTGCCCGGAGGGGGACGACTTCACGAAGTCCTGGTTCCAGGCGTGGACCTGGCGCAGGTCGGCGTAACCGCCGGTGGTGAAGGCGCGCACCAGGTTCAGCGTGGAGGAGGACGCGTGATACATCTGCTTCAGCCGCGCGGGGTCCGGGATCCGGGCCTCCTCGGTGAAGGCGAAGCCGTTCACCGAGTCGCCGCGGTAGGTCGGCAGGGTCACGCCGTCGCGGGTCTCGGTCGACTTGGAGCGCGGCTTGGAGTACTGGCCCGCGATGCGGCCGACCTTCACCACGGGCACGGAGGCCGCGTAGGTCAGGACGGCGCTCATCTGGAGCAGCGTCTTCAGCTTGGCCCGGATGTGGTCGGCGGACACGGCGTCGAAGGCCTCGGCGCAGTCGCCGCCCTGCAGCAGGAACGCCTCGCCCTTGGCGACGGCTCCCAGGCGGGCGCGCAGCTGGTCGCACTCGCCGGCGAAGACGAGCGGCGGATACGACGCGAGGTCCGCGAGTACATCGCGCAGGGCCTCGGAGTCGGGGTACTCGGGCTGCTGCGCCGCGGGAAGGTCTCGCCAGGTGTTGCCACCGGCGACGGAGGTATTGGCGTTCACGGTCACGAGCACAACATTACGGGGTCGGAAGGGGCGTCCAGCCGTGCGCTCAACAGATGAGACACGCGCTCCGATGCCCTGACCGGTCCGCTAGGGTCGGAGCATGTCGACGCGACTGATCGAGATCTCGATCCAGAACTGGTGGTGGACCGCTCATCCGGCGGCCCGCTGATTCATCGCGCTGACACTTCGCGAAGGCCGCCCGAGGGGCGGCCTTTCTGCGTTGCGGAGCCGTTCCTCCCCCTGTGAACCCGTACGGATTCCCGTACGGACCGTTTGGAAGGAACCTGCTCCCATGTCGCAGACCGCATCCCGCTCCGCCTCCGGTCTCGTCCGCCGGCTGCTGGCCGACGACGCCCCGCCGTTCGCCCTGCTGCGCCGGCGCACGCCCGGCCGTGACCACGATCACGTCGAACTGCTGATCGGCGGGGTGCGGGAGGTGGACCGGCTGGCCGACCTGCCGGTGGGCGCGGCGCCGGCGCTGGCCCTGGTGCCGTTCCGGCAGATCGCCGAGCGCGGCTTCGACGTGCGCGACGACGGCACCCCGCTGAGCGTGCTGGTCGCCGACGAGACGCACGAGCTGGAGCTCGCGGAGCTGCTGGCGGCGCTGCCCGCCCATGACGTGCGGGTGGAGGACCGCGGCTTCGACGTGCCGGACGGGGAGTACGCGGACATCGTGCGGCGGGTGATCCGCGACGAGATCGGGCAGGGCGAGGGCGCGAACTTCGTGATCCGGCGGACGTTCCGGGGCGAGATCCCCGGGTTCGGGCGGGCGGACGCGCTGGCGCTGTTCCGGCGGCTGCTGGCGGGCGAGCGGGGCGCGTACTGGACGTTCGTGGTGCATACCGGGGACCGGACCTTGGTGGGGGCGAGCCCGGAGGTGCACGTACGGATGTCCGGCGGGACGGTCGTGATGAACCCGATCAGCGGGACGTACCGCTACCCGGCCGAGGGGCCCACCGCGACAGGCCTGCTGGCGTTCCTCGGGGACCGCAAGGAGAGCGAGGAGCTGTCCATGGTGGTCGACGAGGAGCTGAAGATGATGTGCACGGTGGGCGACATGGGCGGGGTGGTGGTCGGGCCCCGGCTCAAGGAGATGGCGCACCTCGCGCACACCGAGTACGAGCTGCGCGGCCGGTCCTCGCTGGATGTGCGCGAGGTGCTGCGCGAGACGATGTTCGCGGCGACGGTGACGGGCTCCCCGGTGCAGAACGCGTGCCGGGTCATCGAGCGGTACGAGTCCGGGGGCCGCGGATACTACGCGGGCGCGCTGGCCCTGCTGGGCCGGGACGCGAACGGGGCGCAGACCCTGGACTCGCCGATCCTGATCCGTACGGCCGACATCGCCCCGGACGGCTCGTTGAAGGTGCCCGTCGGGGCCACCCTCGTACGCCACTCGGACCCGGAGAGCGAGGTCGCCGAGACGCATGCCAAGGCGGCCGGGGTGCTGGCCGCGCTGGGGGTGCGGCCGGGCCGGCCCGGGGCGGAGGCGGACCGCCCCCGGCTGGCGTCGGACCCCCGGGTGCAGGCGGCGCTGGACGACCGGCGCGGCGGACTCGCGCCGTTCTGGCTGCGGATGCAGGAGCGCACCCGGGATCTTTCGGGGCATGCGCTGGTGGTGGACGGCGAGGACACGTTCACCGCGATGCTGGCCCATCTGCTGCGGGCGTCGGGGCTGGAGGTCTCGGTGCACCGTTTCGACGAGCCGGGGCTGCGCGAGGTGGTCCGGGCGCACCGGGGGCCCGTGGTGCTGGGTCCCGGTCCGGGCGATCCTGGCGATCTCACCGATCCGAAGATGCGGCTGCTCCGTGAGATCACCGCCGAGCTGGTGCGGGACCACCGGCACGGGCTGCTGGGGGTCTGCCTCGGGCACGAGCTGATCGCGGCGGAGCTGGGCCTCGAAATCGTGCGCAAGGCCGTGCCGTACCAGGGGGCGCAGACCCGGATCGAGCTGTTCGGGCGGCCGGAGACGGTGGGCTTCTACAACAGCTTCACCGGGCGGTGCGACGGTCCGGCCGCCGTCGAGCTGGCCGCGCACGGGATCGAGGTGAGCCGCGACGAGGACAGCGACGAGCTGCACGCGCTGCGCGGTCCCGGTTTCGCCTCGGTGCAGTTCCACCCGGAGTCGGTGCTGACGGTGCGGGGCTCGGTGATCGTGACGGAGCTGCTGGCGGGGCTGCCGGTGGTGCCGAGCTGAGGGGGCGGCCTCACGTCCTCGGCACGAGCACGTTCTCGCTGGGGCGGCGGGCCAGGTAGTCGGTGACGTTCTTGACGGTCGCGTCGATGATCTGGCCCACCGCGTCCTCGGTGTAGTACGCCTGGTGGGAGGTGACGACGACGTTGGGGAAGGTCACCAGACGGGCGAGGGTGTCGTCGTCGATGCCCTCCAGGGACTTGTCGAGGAAGAACAGCCCGGCCTCCGCCTCGTACACGTCGAGTCCGACGCCGAGGAAGCGGCCCGCGCGCAACTCGGTGACCAGGGCGGCGGTGTCGATGAGGCCGCCCCGGCTGGAGTTGACGAGGATCGCGTCGTCCTTCATCGCCTTGAGGGCGGCCTCGTCGATGATGTGGTGGGTGCTGGGCAGCAGCGGCACATGGAGGCTGATCAGGTCGGCCTCGGCGAACAGCCGCTCCTTGTCGACGTACTCCATGCCCAGCTCGACGCAGGCCGGGTTCTCCGCCACGTCCCAGCCGAGCAGTTTCATGCCGAAGCCGTGGGCGATCCGGGTGAACGCCTCGCCGATCTTCCCGGTGCCGAGCACCCCGACGGTCCGGCCGCGCATGTCCCGGCCCAGCAGCCCGTCCAGACGGAAGTCGAAGTCCCGGGTGCGGCTCGCGGCGCGGATGATGCGCCGGTTGACGGCCATGGCGAGCGTCCAGGCGAATTCGGCGACCGAGTACGGGGAGTAGTACGAGACCCGGGCGACGCGCAGGGCGAGGCGCTCGGCGACCTCCAGGTCGATGTTGTTGAAGCCGGTGGAGCGCTGGGCGATCATCTGTGTGCCGCCGGCGGCGAGCGTCTGAAGCACCTGGGAGCCGAGGTCGGCGTTGACGCTGGTGGAGACGATCTCGTAGCCGGCCGCGATGGGGGCGGTGTCCCGGTTCAGGAAGACGTCCAGGCAGCGGACCTCGTGCAGCCCCTCGAAGGCCTTCTCGATCAGGGGCTTCTCGTCGGACTGCACACCGAAGGCCAGGATTTCCACGGGTACTCCCGATCTGTTTCCGCGGGCGGGGCCGGATATCGCGAATATACGGCTCCGCCCCCGGACTCGCCGGTCAGACGTCGTCGAGGCCCCGTTCGATGGCGTACCGCACGAGCTCCACGCGGTTGTGCAACTGCAGCTTGCCGAGGGTGTTCTGCACATGGTTCTGCACGGTGCGGTGCGAGATGACCAGGCGCTCGGCGATCTGCTTGTACGAGAGTCCCTTGGCGACCAGCCGCAGCACCTCGGTCTCCCGGTCGGTGAGCTGCGGGGCCTTGGGCTCGTTCGACGCCACGGGTACGGGGTCGGAGGCGAGCCTGCGGTACTCGCCGAGGACCAGCCCCGCGAGGCCCGGGGTGAAGACCGGGTCGCCGGCCGCGGTGGAGCGGACGGCGTCGGTCAGCTCCTGGGTGGAGGCCGACTTCAGCAGATAGCCGGTGGCCCCGGACTTCACCGCCTCCAGGACGTCCGCGTGCTCGCCGCTCGCGGAGAGGACGAGGACCCGCAGGCCCGGGTGGGAGCCGACGAGCTCCTTGCAGACCTGGACGCCGGGCATGCCGGGGAGGTTCAGGTCGAGGACCAGGACGTCCGGGGTCACGGCCTTGGCCCGGCGGACCGCCTGCGGGCCGTCCCCCGCGGTCGCGACGACGTCGAAGCCGGATTCGGCCAGGTCGCGGGCGACCGCGTCGCGCCACATGGGGTGGTCGTCGACGACCATGACCCTGATGGGCCGGCCTGAGGCCCCCTGCTCGTCCTGTGCTGCGTTCTGCGTACTCATCGGGCCGATCCTGCCTTCCCCCGGGAAACCTTCGGTGCTTTCGGAACCTTCAACTCGACCTCGCAGCCCTGTCCGGGCACCGAGATCAGCTCTGCCGTGCCGCCCAGGTCGCGCAGCCGGCCCCGGATGGACAGCGCGACCCCGAGCCGCCCCTCCCCCTCGGCCTGGGCGAGCCGTCCTTCCGGGATGCCGGGGCCGTCGTCCCGGACGGTGACGATCACCTCGTCCGGCTCGTCCTCGACCAGGATCCACGCCTGGGCGTCCGGGCCCGCGTGCACCCGTACGTTGTCCAGGGCGGCGCTGACGGCGGCGGCCAGCTCCCGGGCCGACTCGGCGGGGAGCAGCACCGGGGCGCCCGGCTCCGCGAAGCTCGTGCGGGATCCGGCGTGCGGGGCGAGCAGGGCGCGCAGGTCGCAGGCGGCCCCGTCGCCGGGGCCCTCGTCGTCGTCCACGTCGACCGTGCGGACCACGGCTCCTTCGGCGGCGTCCTCGGAGACCCGGGTCGGTGGGACCAGGCCGCTGGAGACCAGGGTGCGCAGGGCGACTTCCTGCTCCCCGGCCATCCGGCCCAGCTCGGCTGCCTCGCCGCCGATCGCGGTGCCCCGGCGCTGGACCATGGCGAGGACCTGGAGCACGCTGTCGTGGATGTCGCGGGCGAGCCGTTCGCGTTCGCGGGTGGTGGCCTCGATCTCCAGGGCGCGGGCCAGGGTGCGTTCACTGGCGCGGGCGACCTCGACGACGTACCCGATGGCGATGGAGGCGACCCAGACCAGCAGGACGTTGTGGTAGGTGTCCCGGCTGGGCTCGCCGCGCTGGATGATGTTGGCGACGGCGACGAAGGTGGAGGCGAAGGCCGCCCACCGCCAGCCGCCCTTGATCGCGAAGGCGAGGACCGATCCGGCCGTCCAGATCGACGGCAGCGTCGGGCCGTCGAACGACTGCGAGTCGAAGTCGGCGAGCGGGGTGAGCAGGATGCCGGTCAGTGCGACGACCAGGTCCGCAACGAGGAAGCGTTTGGTGCAGCTCGCCGCCGAGCGGACCTTCGGCAGCGTGGCGAGCGTCCAGACGAAGAGGAACGCCAGATAGGCGACGGCCACCCAGGGCCGCTCGAACCTCTGCTGGCCGACGTTGTCCTTCCCGAAGATCGCGAGCAGCACCGCGTAGATCATCGTCAGGACGCGGTAACCCGTCAGCGCACGCCACAGCGGCAGCTCGACCGACATCCGTACGACCCGTTCACGCTTGGCCATGGCCCCACACCCCCCGGACGGTGAACGACGCGGTTACGCGTCGGACCGTTCCGTTCCGTTCTCGTCGCCCGCGGCGGCCTGCTTCCGGTCACGCTTGGCCTCCTCCGCCCTGGCCTTCGCCTCGTCGGCGATCTGGCGCTTGGCGGCGGTGGCGTAGACGTCCACGTACTCCTGGCCGGAGAGCTTCATGATCTCGTACATGACCTCGTCGGTCACCGAGCGCAGGATGAAGCGGTCGCCGTCCATGCCCTGGTAGCGGCTGAAGTCCAGCGGCTTGCCGATCCGGATGCCGGGGCGCATCAGCTTGGGCACCACCTTGCCGGGCGGCTGGATCTTCTCGGTGTCGATCATGGCGACCGGGATCACGGGTGCTCCGGTGGCCAGCGCGACCCGGGCCAGACCGCCGGGCTTGCCCCGGTAGAGCCGGCCGTCGGGCGAGCGGGTGCCCTCGGGGTAGATGCCGAAGAGGCCGCCGCTCTCGACGACCTGGATGCCCGCCTTGATCGCCGCCTCGCCCGCGCCGCGGGCTCCGGAGCGGTCGACGGGGAGCTGGCCGACGCCCTTGAAGAAGGCGGCGGTGAGCTTGCCCTTGACCCCGGGGGCGGTGAAGTACTCGGCCTTGGCGATGAACGTGACCTTGCGGTCCAGCACGGCCGGCAGGAAGAACGAGTCGGAGAACGACAGGTGGTTGCTCGCGAGGATCGCCGGACCGCGCTCGGGGATGTTCTCCAGGCCCTCCACCCACGGCCGGAAGGCGAGCTTCAGGGACCCGCCGATGGAGAACTTCATTGCGCCGTAGATCAACTCTTGTGCCTCCTGTGTGCTGTGGTGGAGACCTTAACCTGTGAGGTCGTCGCGGCCTTTGCCCGGCATGGGAGGACCGGCTCCCCGGGCGGGCCGTGCGGGGCGGCCCCGGGGGGCGTGACGGCCCTGGTCGGTGTCGGTCCGGTCGCGTACGGTGAAGTCATCCGTCAAGCACTCCCCCAGGTGCCCGCCCGCCCCGTCCCACGAACAGGAGACCCTGGTGCCGGTCCTCCCTGGAGCCGAGCCGTTCCGCCACGAGGGCGGAGAGGTCGGCGTCCTCCTCTGTCATGGCTTCACCGGATCGCCGCAGTCGCTGCGCCCCTGGGCGGACTATCTCGCCGAGCGCGGGCTGACGGTCTCGCTGCCGCTGCTGCCGGGCCACGGCACGCGCTGGGAGGACATGGCGGTCACCGGCTGGCAGGACT
The DNA here is from genome assembly GCF_014650675.1 of Streptomyces anulatus. Taxonomy (GTDB): domain Bacteria; phylum Actinomycetota; class Actinomycetes; order Streptomycetales; family Streptomycetaceae; genus Streptomyces; species Streptomyces anulatus. The sequence goes on from NZ_BMVK01000001.1 coordinate 382,392, forward strand.
GGTACGCGGAGGTGGACCGGGAGCTGCGGGTCCTGCGGGAGAAGTGCGGGCAGGTCTTCGTCTTCGGTCTGTCCATGGGCGGAGCGCTGAGCCTGCGGCTCGCGGCCAAGCACGGGGACGCGATCAGTGGCCTGGTGCTGGTCAACCCGGCCAACAAGGTGCACGGCCTCTCCGCGTACGCGCTGCCGGTGGCCCGTCATCTGGTGCGGACGACCAAGGGCCTGGCCGACGACATCGCGCTCCCGGGTTCGCACGAGGTCGGCTACGACAAGGTGCCGCTGCACGCCGCGCACTCGGTGCGGAAGTTCTTCCGGCTGGTCGACGGGGAGCTGCCCCAGGTGACCCAGCCGGTGGTCCTGCTGCACAGCCCGCAGGACCATGTCGTGCCGCCCGCGGACAGCGCGCGGATCCTGAGCCGGATCTCCTCCACGGACGTCTCGGAGATCCTGTTGGAACAGAGCTACCACGTGGCGACGTTGGACCATGATGCGGAGCGGATCTTCGATGAGAGCTACCGGTTCATCGGCCGTCTCGCACCGAGCGTCGGGATGAAGGGGAGCACGTCCGGTGGCTGAGCACGACGCGGAACGCACAGGCAGCGACGAGGAGCGCGAACCGCGCCCCACGGAGCCCGCGGCCGTCCCGGAGGGGACGAAGCCGACGGGGACGGAGGGAGCGGAGCAGGAGCGGGCGATCGACGAGGAGGCGGCGTGGGCCGCGATCGTCGAGGGGTACGGGGAGGAGCCGCCGGACCCGCCGGGAGCCAAGCCATTCAAGGCGATCGAGGACCTGGCCCTGCTGGAGGACGACCAGCGCAATGTGGTGGGGCCAAAGGACGGCTCCGCCGGTGATCCGGCGGACAAGGGGTCCGGCAAGACACCCCCGAAGCCGCCGGAGAAGAAGCCGCTCGGCAGCTCCGTGGTCTTCGCGCCCGGCGTCGCCGGCCCGCGCGACTACGAGCTGCCCGAGTCCAAGGACGACGGCGAGGGCGAGCCGGACGACGGGGACGAGGGCCATTTCGTGCCCCCGGAGCCGCCGCCGCTGCCGGAGGCCGACGTCACGGCGAAGTTCGCCTGGCTCGCGGTGATCGGCGGGCCGGTCCTGATGCTCCTCGCGGTGCTGCTCCAGTGGGAGATGACGTGGTGGCTCACCACGCTCTGCGTCGGCGGCTTCATCGGCGGCTTCGCCACCCTGGTGGCCCGGATGCCGCACGACGACGATGACGACACCTACGGCGACCCGGGGCGCGGCGCGGTCGTGTAAGGGCTGTCCCGCTGTTCCCGGCGGGACAGCCCTCGGCCCGCGGGGATTCTGAGGGCGGCCAGGACCGGCAGATGGTCCGTGGCCGCCCTCAGGTCTTCCTCGCTCACACCGTCAAGACCGGTCGGGACGCCGCAGCCGAGCACCTCGACGCCGGGGGTCGCGAAGACCGCGTCGATGCGCTTGCGCGGTTCGTCCGGGGGGAACGTCAGCTCGCCGCCCCACGGAGCGACGGCCCGGCAGTCCTGGAGGGTCCCGGCCAGGTGCCGGAACGCCTTCCCGGTCGGTACGTCGTTGAGGTCGCCGCCCGCCACGGCGTGCTCGACGCCCATCGCCGCCAGCCGCTCCAGCAGCAGATCCGCCTGGGCGAGGCGCTCGTCGCGCTGAAGGCTCAGATGGCAGCTCAGCACCCCGATCCTGGCCCCGGCGATCCGCACCACGGCGGTGGCGAAGCCCCTGCGGTGCAGGCCGGGGGTGAGCGGCAGCAGGATGTCCTCGGTGCGCTCGACGGTCACCCGCAGCGAGCACAGCAGCAGCGGTCCGGCGGCGGTGGCCCCGCCGCTCAGCACCACCAGGTTGCTGCTCTTCGCGAGCCTGGCCGCGGCCTTGCGCCAGCGGAAGAAGCGCGGGGCCTCCTGGACGAGGACCAGGTCGGGCGCGCAGGCGCGGATGACGCGGGCCAGCGCGGCGGTGTCGTCGTGCATCGACCGGACGTTGTAGCTCAGCACTCTGATGACGGCTGAACCGTCCGGCTCGGTACGGGAGACGGGCAGTGGCGTCAGGACCATGCGGGCCACGATACGACGGACGCCCGCCGCGGCCCCGGAGGGCGACGGCGGGCGTCCGTGCGTCGTACGAAGCGGTACTCAGCCCTGGCGGGCCAGGTCGGCCGCTCCCACGAGCCCGGCCTTGCCGCCGAGTTGGGCGGCCAGCACCTGGGCGTGCGGGCGCCATTCGCCGCCGATCAGCCAGCGCCGGAACGACTTGCGGATCGGGTCGAGGACGAGCTCGCCCTCGTCCGACACGCCGCCGCCGACGATGAACGCGGACGGGTCGAACAGCGAGGCGAGGTCGGCCAGTCCGGCGCCTGCCCAGCGGGCCAGCTCGCGGAACGAGTCGACGGCCACCGGGTCGCCCTGGCGGGCGGCCTCGCTGATGTGCTTGCCCTCGATGCCGTCCACCGAGCCGTCGCCGAGGCCGAGCAGTACGGCGGCGTTCTCGGGGGTGGCGTTGGCACGCTGCTTCGCGTACCGGACGAGCGCGCGGCCGGAGGCGTACTGCTCCCAGCAGCCCTGGCTGCCGCAGCCGCACAGCAGACCGTCCGGGACGACCCGGATGTGGCCGAACTCGGCGGCCACGCCGAAGCGTCCGCGCCGCAGCTTGTTGCCGATGATGATGCCGCCGCCGAGGCCGGTGCCGAGCGTGATGCAGATGACGTCGTCGTGCCCCTGGCCGGCCCCGAAGCGATACTCGCCCCAGGCCGCGGCGTTGGCGTCGTTCTCGACGACGACGGGCAGGCCGACGCGCTGCTCGACCTTGTCCTTGAGCGGCTCGTGACGCCAGTTGATGTTCGGTGCGAACAGCACGGTGGCGCGCTTGTCGTCGACGTAACCGGCGGCGCCGATGCCGACGGCCTCCACCTCGTGTCCCTCGCTCGCGCCGGACACGGCCGCGCAGATCGCGTCGACGATGCCTTCGGCCGTCGGCGGGGTCGCCACCTTGAACGTCGAGAGGATCCGGCCCTCTTCGTCGACCACTCCAGCCGCGATCTTCGTGCCGCCGATATCGACGCCGATGGTGAGTCCCATGAATCCCTCAGTTTCGGTCGAGCCCCGCTAGGGGCAACCGTACCCGAGGCGTGGCCCGGCCCGGCCGGGGCCGGTCGGTCCCGGCCGATGTGTCCGGCGGGTACCGGCCGGTCGTCCGGTCAGTCCAGGTCGATGCGTTCGGTCCCGGAGGGGCCCTCGTCCCGGGGGTCGGACGGGTCGTCGGCGACCTTCTCCGTGGGGTCGGCGGGACTCGCGCCGCCCGACGCGCCCTCGGTGGTGCGGGTCCAGCGGCTCTCCTGGCCCTCGACCGCGGAGCGATAGGCGGCCAGCAGTTCATTGCCCGCGGCGGCGAGGTGGTCGAAGAACTGCGGGTTGCGTTCGATGACCGGTTCGACGGCGGACTTCGCCTGGCGGATGGCCTGCTGGACCGCGCCCTGGGCGGCGACGCCCAGCAGCGGGGACTGGAGTGAGGAGACCTTGTCGGCGACGGCGTCGACCAGCTTGCGCAGTTCCTCGGCGGCGGATCCGGGCTGGGGGCCGTGCTGCGCCCGGCGACGGGCCTTCTCGGCCGCGAGGTCCTCCGCGCAGGCGTCGGCCCACGGGTCGCCGTCGACGGGACGATCGGTGGCTTCACTCATGGCGGACTCCTGCGACGCGGGGCGGCCGACGGTCGGCCTGCGGTACACGTACTACCGACGTTACCCGAATGGCCGCAGCCCGTTCAGGAGGTGCGCGGCCACAGGGCCGGATCCGGTGTGAACCGCACCCGCAGCACCCCGTCGGCCAGGGCCGCGCCGGAGACGGTGCAGCGGCGCAGCGCGGAGGCGATCCGCACGATCCGGTGGAAGGGGCCGACGGTCAGGAGCAGTTCGTCGCCCCGGCGGACCAGGCGCAGGTCCTCCTTGGCGGCCCCGGGCAGCGGCAGGCACCAGGTGAACGTGAGGGTCCCGTCCTCGGCGTCCGGGTCCTCCTCGGTCCACCAGGGGTCGCCGGCCCGGCCGGGCGTCCGGTCGTCGGGGGCGGGTATCTCCAGCGCGGCCAGGTCGTCGGGGCCCTGCGGGTCGCGGCCCAGGTGGGCGGCCTCATGCACGGGGACGTCCCCGGCCACGTCCTGGCGCCAGTGGTCCAGGCACTTCTCCTGCTGGGCGGCGAGCGCGGCGAACCAGGGGTCGCAGGAGTGCCGGGGCAGCACGCGGGAGGCGACCAGCAGGTCGGCGCTGAGTCCGTGCAGGGCGAGGCCGGTGCGGCCGGCGCGCAGGGCGTCCTCGGCGGCGGGGCCCGGCTCCGCGACCAGGCGGAGCGTGGTGGCCTCGTCCTCGATCAGGGCCTGGACGGCGGCCAGCTCGGCGTCCTTGCGGGCGGCGGCCTCGTACAGCCACTGCGCGGGCATCGGGACCCCGGCGAGCTGGGCGAGGACCGGACGCAGGGCGCGGGCGGCCTGGCGTTCGGCGGGGAGCAGCCGGCGCAGGTAGCGGCGCAGCTGTTCCGGCAGGGCGAGCAGGGCCAGGGCCTCGGTGAGCGGCGGCAGGTCGACGACGAGCGTGTCGTAGCCGGACCAGTCGCCCTCGGCGGCCCGGCGCAGGGTGTGCAGGAGGGCGAGCTGCGGGGAGCCGGGGAGTTCGGTGAGCTCCTCGCCGTCGAGCCGGCCCGCGCCGAGCAGGTCCAGGACGCCGGAGGCGCGCTTCTGGAGCTCGGTGAGTTCGGCGCGGAAGTGCTCGCCGGAGTCGATGCGGGCGTGGTCGAGGCCGTCGGCGACCCGGGTCGGTTCCGGGGCGGCCGGGAAGCCGGGTACGGCCTCGGCGGAGACCAGCAGCGTACGGCTGCCGCTCGCGGCCGAGGCCAGTGCGGTGGCCGCGGCGACGGTGCTGCGGCCCGCGCCGCCGAGGCCGGTGACCAGGACCGTACGCACGGCCCTCAGTTCCCCGGTGCGGACTCGACGCGCTTCTTCAGACCGGCGAGGGCGCGGTCGATGATGACCTTCTCGGCCTTGCGCTTGATCATGCCGAGCAGCGGGATCTTGACGTCGACGGCGAGCCGGTAGGTGACCTCGGTGCGCTCGCCGCCGCCGAGCGGGGCGAGGGCGTACGTGCCGTCGAGGGAGCGCAGCATCTGGGACTTGACGAGGCTCCAGCTGACCTCGTTCTCGCCGGTCCAGGTGTAGGAGAGGACATGGTCGTCCTTGATCGCTCCGGCGTCCAGGACGAGGCGGACCTGCTCGGCGCGGCCCTGGTCGTCGGTGGAGAGGACCTCGGCCTCCTTGACCTCGCCGGTCCACTCCGGGTAGCGGGCGAAGTCGGCGATCACGCCCATGACGTCGGCCGGCGCCGCCTCGATCGTGATGCTCGAGCTGGTGTGTTCAGCCATCGCCGTGGCCCTCCAGTGCGGTGTAACCGGTCGCGTTCGGCAGGAGCCTGCCGCTGTGCAGGCTATCGCGTGCCCGGGGCGCTCCGGTCCACGCCCCGGCCGCCCGGGTCACCAGCTCAGCGCCCAGGGCGTTCCGGTCGACGCGAAGTGGCCGACGTTGACGCACTCGGTGGTCCCGATGCGCATCCGGCGGACCAACGGCTGGTGAACATGGCCGAAAAGCGCGTACCGGGGGCGGGTGGCGCGGATCGCCTCCAGCAGGGCGCGGCTGCCTCGTTCGAAGCGGCGGGCGACGGTGTCGTACGTCAGCTCGGGGACCTCGGGCGGGATGTGCGAGCAGAGGACGTCGACCGGGCCGAGCGCCTCGACCTTGGCGGCGTACTCCTCGTCGCTGATCTCGTACGGGGTGTTCATCGGGGTCTTGAGGCCGCCGCCGACGAAGCCGAAGACCCGGCCGCCGATCTCGACGCGTTCGCCGTCGAGCACGGTGGTGCCGGGGCGGGCGTACTCGGGCCAGAGGTCGGGGACGTCGACGTTGCCGTAGGTGGCGTACGTCGGGGTGGGGAAGGCCGCGAAGAGTTCGGCGTACTGCTTGCGCACCGCGCCGAGGATCTCCGTGTTGCGGTCGCGGCCCGCCCACAGCTCGCGGCCGAAGGCGCGGGCCTCGTCGTAGCGGCGGGCGGTGCGCAGGGCGACGATGCGGTCGGCGTTCTCCTTGCCGAACAGGTCGGGGAAGATGCCGCGCGAGTGGTCGGCGTAGTCGAGGAAGAGCACCAGGTCACCGAGGCAGATCAGGGCGTCGGCGCCGTTCCCCGCGCGGGCCAGGGCCTCGGTGTTGCCGTGCACGTCGCTGACCACGTGGATCCGGGTCGATCCCCCGGCCCGGGCCCGGCTGTCCGGTTCGCTGACTCGCATGGGAACACCCTAGGGTGCCGCTTCCGTCGCTGGGTAGACCGTCCGGACCTGCGGTTACTTCCACGTCGGGACGGCAGTGGACTACTGTGCGCGAAAGGGCCATTTATATGTGTGATGCATAAGACATCTGGCCGGAACCCCCTATCCGGAACCGAGTACCGGTGGGTAACGTCCGGGCAGTCCAGTCGTGCTCACCCCACTGAGCACCCGCCATTCTTGGACCGCAGCCGGTGCGTCACACAGAGCCGTGGCACCGGAGCCCGATGAGGAGCAGCAGTCTTGCGCGAGTTCAGCCTTCCGGCCCTGTACGAGGTCCCGACGGACGGCAACCTGACGGATCTCATCCGCCGCAATGCCGCTCAGCATCCCGACGTCGCGGTGATGAGCCGCAAGGTGGCCGGCGTCTGGACGGACGTCAGCGCCACGCAGTTCCTGGCCGAGGTGAGAGCCGCCGCCAAAGGTCTGATCGCCTCGGGCGTGCAGCCCGGTGACCGGGTCGCCCTGATGTCGCGCACCCGTTTCGAGTGGGTGCTGCTGGACTTCGCGATCTGGAGCGCGGGCGCGGTGACCGTGCCGGTGTACGAGACCAGCTCCGCCGAGCAGGTGCAGTGGATCCTCGGCGACTCCGGGGCGGTGGCGGTGCTCGTGGAGAGCGACGCGCACGCCGCGTCCGTGGCCTCCGTACGGGACGCGCTGCCGGATCTCGCGCATGTCTGGCAGATCGACGCGGGCGCGGTGGAGGCACTGGGCGAGGCCGGGGCCGAGGTCTCGGACGAGACCATGGACCTGCGGACGCACAGCGCCAAGGCGGACGACCCGGCGACGATCGTCTACACCTCGGGCACCACGGGCCGCCCCAAGGGCTGTGTGCTGACCCACCGCAGCTTCTTCGCGGAGTGCGGCAACGTGGTGGAGCGGCTGAAGCCCCTCTTCCGTACCGGCGAGTGCTCGGTGCTGCTGTTCCTGCCCGCCGCGCACGTCTTCGGCCGGCTGGTCGAGGTGGCCTCGGTGATGGCCCCGATCAAGCTCGGCTGCGTCCCCGACATCAAGAACCTCACCGACGAGCTGGCCTCGTTCCGGCCGACGCTGATCCTGGGCGTGCCCCGGGTCTTCGAGAAGGTCTACAACGCGGCCCGCGCCAAGGCGCAGGCGGACGGCAAGGGCAAGATCTTCGACCGGGCCGCCGACACGGCGATCGCCTACAGCCGGGCGCTGAGCGCCCCGGGAGGTCCCTCGCTGGGGCTGAGGCTCAAGCACAAGCTCTTCGACAAGCTGGTCTTCGGGAAGCTGCGCGCGGTGCTCGGCGGCCGGGGCGAGTTCGCGATCTCCGGCGGCGCTCCGCTGGGCGAGCGGCTCGGCCACTTCTACAGGGGCATCGGCTTCACGGTCCTGGAGGGCTACGGCCTGACCGAGACGTGCGCGGCCACCGCGTTCAACCCGTGGGACCGGCAGAAGATCGGCACGGTCGGCCAGCCGCTGCCCGGTTCGGTCGTGCGGATCGCGGACGACGGCGAGGTGCTGCTGCACGGCGAGCACCTGTTCACCGGTTACTGGAAGAACGAGTCGGCCTCGGCCGAGGCGCTGGCCGACGGCTGGTTCCACACCGGGGACATCGGCACGCTCGACGAGGACGGCTACCTCGCGATCACCGGCCGCAAGAAGGAGATCATCGTGACGGCGGGCGGCAAGAACGTCGCCCCGGCGGTGATCGAGGACCGCATCCGCGCGCACGCCCTGGTCGCGGAGTGCATGGTGGTCGGCGACGGCCGCCCGTTCGTCGGCGCGCTGGTCACGCTGGACGAGGAGTTCCTGAGCCGCTGGGCCGAGGAGCACGGCAAGCCGGCCGGCTCTACGGCCCTGTCGCTGCGCGAGGACGCGGAGCTGCTGGCCGAGGTGCAGCGGGCGGTGGACGACGGCAACGCGGCGGTCTCCAAGGCCGAGTCGGTGCGCAAGTTCCGTATCCTGCCCGCCCAGTTCACCGAGGAGGCGGGCCACATCACGCCGTCGCTGAAGCTGAAGCGGAACGTGGTGGCGAAGGACTTCGCGGACGAGGTGGAGTCGATCTACCGCGCCTGAGCGCTGTTACGTGGAGGGGCCCGCACCGATTCCCGGTGCGGGCCCCTCCGTCGTACGGCGTGTTCACAGCAGGGTCTTGAGCTTCTCCGCCAGCAGGTCCCAGCGCCACTTCTCCTCGACCCAGGCCCGGCCGCGCTCCCCCATCCGCTGCCGCAGCTCCGGGTCCCCGAGCAGCGTCACGATCCGGTCCGCCGACTCCTCGGCGCTGCCGCCGCGCACCACCCACCCAGTCTCGCCGTCGAGCACCGCGTCCGGGGCACCGCCCGAGTCGCCGGCCACCACGGGCAGCCCGGTCGCGGACGCCTCCAGGTAGACGATCCCGAGGCCCTCCACGTCGAGCCCGCGCCGCCGGGTGCGGCAGGGCATCGCGAAGACGTCCCCGGCCCCGTAGTGCGCGGGCAGCTCGGCCCAGGGCACCGGACCGGTGAAGCGCACCGAGTCCTGGACCCCGGTCTCCGCCGCGAGCCGCTCCAGGTCCTTGGCGTACGGCCCGCCGCCGACGATCAGCAGCACCGCGTCCGGGATCTGGGCGAGGATCGCGGGCATGGCCAGGATCAGCGTGTCCTGGCCCTTGCGCGGCACCAGCCGGGAGACGCAGACGACCACCGGGCGGTCGGAGAGCCCGAGGCGGGCCCGGACCCGGTCCCCGCCGGACGCCGGGTGGAAGGTCTTCTCGTCGACGCCGGGCGGCAGTTGGACCATGCGCCCGGCGGCCTCGGGGGTGAGGGCCCCGGCGATCCGGGAGCGGGTGTACTCACCGAGATAGGTGATCGTGTCCGTGCCGTCGCCGATCCGGCGCAGCAGCTGTCGGGAGGCGGGCAGTTGCGCCCAGCCGGCCTCGTGGCCGTGGGTGGTGGCGACGAGCCGCCGGGCGCCCGCGCGGCGCAGCGCGGGGGCCATCAGGCCGAGCGGGGCGGCGGCGCCGAACCAGACGGAGGTGCAGCCGTGTTCGCGCAGCAGACCGGTGGCCCGGCGGGTGACGCTCGGGGTCGGCAGCAGCATCGTCGTCCGGTCGCGGACCACGGGGAACGGCTGCTCGGCGTCGAAGGCGGCGGTGGCCGCCGCGCCCTCCTCGCCGCGCTTCCAGGTGGAGGCGTAGACGACGACCCGGTCGGGATCCAGGCGCAGCGCCATGTTGTGCAGGAACGCCTGGATGCCACCGGGGCGGGGCGGGAAGTCGTTGGTCACGATCAAGGTCTTGTCCATCGCCGCCGACAGTACCGAACGGCCGCGCTTCACCGCTGACGCGCTCTCCCGGCGGCATCATGAGCCGCCTGGAACCCGGCCGGATACGAGCGACGACGAGGACGGCGATGACGGGACGAACACCCACCGGAGCGGGGCCGTGGCCGTACGCCCTGTGGGCGCTGACCCGGGCATGGCTGCTGGCCTGTGTGTTCAAGGTGTTCACGGTGCCCGGCCCGGACGTCACCGTGGACGTGTCGGTGATCTACCGGAGCTGGTACGAGACGCTGCTGACCGGCACGTATCCGCTGGACGACGTCACCTGGCAGTACCCGCCCGGGGCGGCGCTGGCGATCCTCTCCCCCGCCCTGCTGCCGTTCCTGGAGTACGCGACCGCGTTCTTCGTGCTGGTGCTGCTCTGCGACGCGCTGGTGCTGGGGCTGCTGCTGTTCGCGGGGCGGTGGCCGGGGATAAGGGCAGCGGGTGCGTGGGTGTGGATCGCGGGGGTGCCGCTGCTGGGTCCGACGGTCTACGCCCGCTACGACCTGATGGTGACGGCGGTCGCGGTGGCCGCGCTGCTGGCGGGGGTGCGCCGGCCTCGTGCGCTGGGGGCGCTGGCGGGCTGCGGGGCGCTGCTGAAGGGGTGGCCCGCGCTGCTGCTGGTCGGGGTGCGCAAGGGGCGTCCGACGCGGGCCGCGTGGGCGTCGGCGGCGCTGACGGGGGCGGGGCTCGCGGCGGCGTTCGCGCTGTGGATGCCGGGGGCGTTCGCGTTCCTGGCCTTCCAGCGGGACCGGGGCACCGAGGTCGAGTCGCTGGGGGCGCTGGTCTTCCACGTGGCGCGGCAGTTCGGCTGGGAGGGGCGGGTGGAGCTGCGCTACGGCTCGCTGGAGTTCCTCGGCCCGCACGTGGGGCTGGTGTCGACGCTGGCGCTGGGGCTCGGCGTCCTGGCGCTGGGCTGGCTGCTGCTGTGGCGGCTGCGGGCCCGGACGTTCGCCGCGCACTCCCCGGCCGAGGCGGCGTTCACGGCGGTGCTGCTGTTCACGGTCACCAGTCGGGTGATCAGCCCGCAGTACGTGGTGTGGCTGGTCGGGCTCGCGGCGGTGTGCCTGGTGTTCCGCGGGGCGGCGATGACGCTTCCGGCCGTGCTGGTGCTGGTGGCGGCGGGGGTGACGCTGCTGGAGTTCCCGGTCGGCTTCGGCCATGTGGTGGCGAGCGACGCGTGGGGCGTGACGCTCCTTCTCGTACGGAACGGGCTGCTGGTGGCGGCCTCGCTGATCGCGGCGCGGCGGCTGTGGCGGTCGACGGTGCCGGGGGCGCGGGGCGGGGCGCCGGCCGGGGACCGGGCGCTCCTGGCGGGTGCGGGTCAGCCGAGCCGGGTGGCGAGGTAGTCGCGCCAGTCGGCGGTGAACTGCTCGGGGGTGGTGTCGAGCACCGCGTCCATCGCCTGCTCCACCGCCCCGTCCCGTCCGTCGTGCGCGCCCACGGCCTCGTAGAAGGCGATCAGCTTCTCCTTGCCCCAGCGCTCCGCGATCAGCTCGCAGGCCAGCCAGCCGCCCTCGTAGGCCCCCGCGAGCTTCGCGGGGTCGCCGTCGAAGCCGAAGTCCGGGTCGGCGGGGAGTTCGGCGGGGGTCATGCCGGTGCGGACGGCCTCGGCCAGCTCGGGGGCGATCGTGTCGGCGGCCCGGTCCTCGCCCCGGTAGGCGGTCCAGTCGGCGAAGCCCTCGGAGAGCCAGACCGGGGTGGCCGTGGAGGTGCTGGTCCGGGTGGCGACATGGGTCGTCTCATGGGTCAGGACGATCCGCTGTCCGAAGCTGCCCAGGGTGGCGTACGCCTGCGGGTTGACGATCACCCGGTCGGCGATGGCCGGGCTCTTTCCGGTGCCGCCGACCTCGCCGGTGGTGACGGCGGCGATGCCCCGGTAGCTGGCCTCCGGCGAGCCCAGCAGCCCCGCCATGTCCTCGACGGAGTCCGGGACGAGGACCACCACCCGGCGGTTCCAGGGCCTCGGCCAGGCGTCCGAGACAGCCGGTACGGCGAGGTCCACCGTGTCGGCGACCTGGCGCAGCTCGTTCTTCGACCGTCCGACGCCCAGGACGATGCTGTGCTCGCCCTCGACGACCTCGACGTCCCCCTGCTGCCACAGCTGCCCGGAGGAGCCCTTGGCGGGCCGGTCCTCTGTGATGTACCAGCGCTCGCCGTCGCGCATCAGCTCCAGGACGCGGCGGGTGGCGACCGGGGCGGTGTCGTACCCGGCGATGCGGTAGCGCAGCTCCACGTCGGCGGTGGCCCACTGCCCGTCCTGCTCGGTGATGTCCTTGACGTCGTAGGTCCAGGACTTCAGGGGCACGTCGGCGAGCCGGTCCAGCTCGGTGCGCTGGGCGGCCCGCAGCTTCGCGGCGTCCGGCGCGAGGCCGTCGAGGTAGCCCGCCGGGTCGTGGGCGAGGACGGCCGCCGCGCGGCGCTCCAGGGCGGCGTCGAGGGCGCCGGTGGTGAGGAAGGTGTCCGGGTCGGCGGGGGCCGTGCAGGCGGACGCGGTCAGGAGCGCGGCGAGCAGCACGCCCGCCGCACGCCGCCGTCCCCGGGGGCCTCCCCCGCGCGCTTCACGTCCTCGTACGGCCACCCTGCCGATCGTACGGTCAGATCCGGGTGACGGAGGAGACGGGCATCATGCCGACCGGATCGTAGCGGACCGGGGCGCCGGGGTAGGGGGCGTGGATGACCTGGCCGTTGCCGACGTACATGCCGATGTGGCTGGCGTCCGCCCGGTAGGCGACCAGGTCACCGGGCCGGGCCTGGGAGAGGGGCACCATGCGGCCCGCGTAGCGCTGGGCCTGGGAGGTGCGGGGCAGGCTCACCCCGGCCTGGGCGTAGGCCCACTGCATCAGGCCGGAACAGTCGAATCCGGAGGGCCCGTTGGCGCCCCAGACGTAGGGTCTCCCGAGCGCCTGGTGGGCGGCGGCCACGGCGGACATCGCGCGGGCCGAGCCGGGGGCGACCCCGGAGAGGTCGGGCAGTCCTTCGCGGCCGGAGCGGGAGGCCCGGTCGAAGCCGGCGCGTTCCTCGGGCGGCAGCGAGTCCAGCAGCCGGCGGGCCTCGCGGAGCTTTCCCTCGACGGCACGCTTGTGGCGGGTGACGGCGTCCCGGTTGCGCTCCAGCTCGGTGAGGGCGCGGGTGGTCTCCGCGCGGGTCTGGGCGAGCTTGCGCTGGGCGTGCCGCAGCTTGTCCAGGGTCATCGCCTGACGGGCGCCGGCCCGGTCGAGGGCGGCGGCCCGCTCCAGGTAGGTGTCCGGGTCGGCGGAGAGCAGCAGGGCGAGCGCCGGGTCGATGGCGCCGGTACGGTACTGCGCGCCCGCCATCGCGCCGAGCGCGTCGCGCATCCGGTTGACGCGCTCCTGGCCCCGGGCCGTGGCGTCCTGGGAGCGGCCCACCTCGCCGCGCAGCCGGTCCACGTGCTCCCCGGCCTCGTTGAAGCGCTCGGTGGCCTGCTCGGCCTCTCCGTAGAGGCGGTCGACGGCGGCCTTGGCGCTCTCCCGGGTGTCCTTCGGGTCGGCGCTCGCCGGGGCTCCGGCCAGCGTCGCGGCCGCGGTGGCGGCGGCCGCCGAGATGACCGTGACCCGGACGCCTCTGGTGAAGCCGGACTGTGTGGAACGGCGATGGGACACCACAGGTAGCCGCACTCCCTTCCGCTGACGCGGTAGTGCGCAGCCCCTGCCGCCCGGGACGGGCGGACGGAGACCGGGAGCTGCGCGGCAGCCAGACAGTAATCGGGCGACTACGCACCGGCAAAAGACCGCGCCGGTGGCGGCGGAGGGGTCCAACGCCGCCGCCCCGCCGGTGACCTTGGTCTCCGGCGGGGCGGGGCGTCAGTGTGGTGCGCGGCGATTCCCTCGTTCGGGTGTGCCGCGGGCATGCCGTGACGTCAGATACGGACGCCGAACTGGAAGGTGCCCATGTAGTCCATCGACTCGTAGCGGACGACGGTGCCCGGCTTCGGGGCGTGCAGGATCTGGTTGTTGCCGGCGTAGAAGCCGACGTGCGCCAGGTTGTTGAAGAAGACCAGGTCGCCCGGCTTGAGCTGGCTGCGGCCGATCTTCGTGCCGTCGTTGTGCTGGGTGAACGTGGTCCTGGTGATGGAGACGCCGGCCTGGGCGAACGCCCACTGGGTCAGCCCGGAGCAGTCGTAGGAGTTGGGGCCCGAGCCGCCGGAGACGTACGGCTTGCCGATCTGCGTGGCGGCGGCGGCCAGGGCGGCGGCTCCGCGGCCGGACGCGGGGGCCTCGTTGCCGAGTTCGACCCGGTCGCTGGCTGCGCGGCTGGCACGCTGCTCGTCCTGCTGCATCTTGGCGCGCTCGGCCTGGGTCAGCGTGTTGAGCAGCTGCTGGGCGTCGGCCAGTTTGCCCTGGTACTTCTTCTTGTTCTCGCCGAGCGCCTTGCGGACGTCGGCGAGGTCGCCGAGCTTGTCCTGGGCTTCCTTGCGCTGCTGGGCGAGGGTGCGCTGCTTGGACTGGATCTTCTGCAGCGACTCCGTCTGCTTGACCGTCAGCTGGTCGAGCGCGGAGGCCTGGTCGAGGAAGCTGTCCGGGTCCGAGGCGAGGAAGAGGGCCACGGAGGGGTCGATGCCACCGGAGCGGTACTGCGCGGTGGCGATCGAACCGAGTTCGGTGCGCAGCGTGTTGAGCTCGGCCTGACCGCGGGCGACCTTGTCCTGGAGCGCGTCGACTTCCTTCTTCAGGTTGTCCTGCTGCTCCTTGGCCCCGTTGTACTTCTCGGTGGCGGCCTCGGCCTCGTGGTAGAGCTTGTCGACCTTCGCCTTGACTTCGCTCTTGCTCGGCTTGGGGTCGGCGTGAGCGGCCTGGGAGGTCAGGGCCACGGCCGCGGCGGCGGTCGCGGTGAGCACGGTCACGCGGGTGCGGCTCGGCTGCTTGGGACGACGGTGGGACGCCACGAAGGCGAGCTCCTTCTTCCTCAGAGCCGCCTACCGGGCTGTGGGGGAAAGATTCCCCGGCTCCGTGCACATGACGGACTCGGCGGTTCCTTCGCCGTCACCCCCAATGGGTGATCAACCGTGCGAAGGTTCGAGGCCTGACCCTAGTGACCATCTTGTGATCAGTTCAAATCCTCACAGGATTTTTCTCGTCACACCAGGCACTTCTTTACTCTCACCCCACCGCGTGTAGCGGCGACTTGACGGTACGTTCCCAGAAATCCGGCATGCCACACATGTCGCGCATATCCCGCTAGACGCGCGAAAGGCGCTTGAGGAGCAAGACGGACGCGACCGGTCGCGCACCGGCCTTGGCCACGCCGTCCGCCACCTCCCGGTCGGTCGAGACGACCACCACGGGCCGCCCCGGCGGTTCCGCGCGGGCCAGTTGACGGATCAGCTCGTCCGCCGTGACCCCGGCCTTGCTGAACAGCACCCGTACGCCCCGCGGCGGGGCCAGCAGCACCGGGGCGGCCAGCTCGGCCCCGTCGAAGACACAGGTCATCTCGGCGCCGGTCTGCGCCGCGAGCACCGAGAGCCCGCCCAGCAGCCTCAACCGCTGCTTCTCCAGCGGCATCTGGGGATAGCCGGTCTTGGTGACGTTGTAGCCGTCCACGATGAGGTGGGCCTGCGGCAGCGCCAGCAGCTGGTCGAGCAGCGCCGGATCGGTCTCCGAAAGGGCCCTGGCGGCAATGTCCTTGGGCGACATCCGGCCGGGCTCCACCGCGTCCACGGTGTCGGCGGGGTGCGTCGTCGCCGGGGGGAGCGCCAGCTCCCGCCGCAGCCCCGAGGCCGCGTCCAGCACGGTGTCCAGCAGCAGCCTCAGCCGCATGTCCTCCACCGACCGGCCCTCGCGGGCGGCCCGGCGGCTCGCCTCCAGGGCCGCCTCGGCCTCCCCCAGCCGCCCCTTGAGACGGCGCGACTCGCTCTCCGCGGCGGAGAGCTGGGCGGCCGACTCGGCGCGTACGGCGTCGGCCTCGGCGGCGCCGCGGCGCAGGGCGGCCTCGCCGCGCTTCACCTCGCTCAGGGCGCTGCGCAGCTTGCGGTGCAGCGACTCGGCCTCCTTGCGGGCCGCCTCCAGCTCGGTGCGCAGCCGCTCGGTCTCGGCGCGGGTATGGGCGCGGGCCCGCTCCAGCTCCTCGCGCAGGTGCTCCAGTTCGCGCCGGGTCTCCTCGTCGGCCCGTTCCGCGTCGGCGCGCTGGACCTCCTCGCCGGCCGACTCGACCAGCTTGACCCAGCCGACCGGGCGCAGCACATAGGCGGCCGCGGCCACATCGAGGGGATCGGCGGCGGCGGGCGGCGAACCCGCCTCCAGCGCGCCGGTCAGCTCGGGCTGGGACTGGCCGAGCCGCTCTCCGATGCGCTGCCGGAAGAGGGCGTCGCTCTCCAGCGCGGCGGCCATCGCGTTCCCCGCGAACTTCGCCCGCCGGGTCGGGGTGAACCGGGCGTACTGCCGTAGCTGGGCGGGCAGTTCGGAGACGGTCAGGCCACCGAAGGCGTCCGAGACCAGCGCGATCACCCGCCGCCGGACACCCTCGGGCAGCGGACGGCCGAGCACCTCCGCACCGCCGTCGGCCTCATCGGCCGGTCCGGCGCCGCTGGTCGGCTGATCCACCGTCCGTCACCCCATAGATGTGTGATGGGTGCGCTCCCTCAGGAAGCGGCACCCGGCCTGTCCACCAGTTCGATCTGGTCCACCGCGTTGCACCAACGACAGCGGACCGACTCGATGGTCTCACTGACGACCTCCCGCTCCTCGACACTCGACTCACCGGCCAGGTCGAGGTGCACGTACTCCACGACCTTGGAGGAACGGGTCACGTCGAAGCGCGTGAGGTTGCCGCACAGGGTGCAGCGCCAGCGGGTCGAGTCGGTCGGCAGGGGAACCGTCGTCATCGTTTGCGTCCTCTTTCGTCGTTTCCAGGAGCCCGCGCCGGGCGCGCCGCCGCGACTCCACCTGTCTACGTCAAGGATCTCGCGGTGCGCCGTCGAACTGCGGAAGTCCTGGCGTAACCCTACGGCCTCGCGTATAGGCATCGGCACGGCGAGGCGCTCCGTCCCGTTCTCCGCCGGTACGTCATGCTCTGTACATGATCGATTGGCGGCAGGCCGACTGGCGGACCACGGCCGGGCGGATCCGGGACGCGGCGGCATCCAGCGGCGCTCCGGTCACGTACGGACTGATCGCCGTCTGCGGGGTGATCTTCCTGATCAGCCCGCTCTCCGGGTTCGGCGGCGCGGCCTACGGGAGCGAGGACGAACTGCTCGCCGCGCAGGCGCGGTACTTCGAGCGGTGGGGGGTGATCCCCGCCGAGCTGTGGGAGGGGTCGGCGCATGCGCTGACCACGCCGTTCACCGCGCTGTTCGTGCACGGCAGCTGGCTGCACCTGCTGGGGAACCTGTTGTTCCTGTACGTGTTCGGCGCGATGGCCGAGGAGCGCATGGGCCGGGTGCGGTTCGCCCTGTTCTACGTGGGCTGCGGCTATGCGGCCCTGGTCTGCTACGCGGCGGCGCACGCGGACTCCGGGCAGACGCTGGTCGGGGCGTCGGGGGCGATCTCCGCGGTACTCGGCGCGTTCCTCTACCTGTTCCCCAGGACCCGGGTGACCAGCCTGTTCCCGTTTCTCTTCTTCCTGCCGCTGCGCTTCCCCGCCTGGATGGTGCTGGTCTTCTGGTTCGGGCTCCAGTGGGCGGCGGCGCAGGGGGCGGGCAGCGGCCCGGGAGTGGCGTACCTGGCGCATGTGGCGGGCTTCGCGGCCGGGTTCCTCTGCGCCTGGGTGCTCCATGGGCGTAGGACTAGAGTGAAGGTTCCAGCCACCGAGGGAGACAGCCAGCCGTGATCACCGCGATCGTGCTCATCAAGACCAGCGTGGACCGGATTCCGGAGATCGCCGAGGCCATCGCCGCGCTGGACAGCGTCAGCGAGGTCTTCTCCGTCACCGGCACCTACGACCTGATCGCCATGGTCCGGGTCGCCAAGCACGACGACCTCGCCGATGTCATCCCCGGCCGGATCAGCAAGATCCCGGGCGTCGAGGGCACCGACACCCACGTGGCGTTCCGTACGTACTCCCAGCACGACCTGGAAGCGGCCTTCGCCATCGGCCTCGACGCGTAGGGCCTGGCAACGGGCCAGGGACACACCGGCGACGCACCTCGGCCGGGGACGGGCAGCGCTGCCCGTCCCCGGCCGAGGTGTTTCATCAGAACGTGTCTCAGATCCGGGCGGCCTCGCCGCGGTCCGGGACGCAGCGGCCGTCCTCGGTGCGGTAGTTCCACCGGGCGCCCTCGCGGACCAGCTCGGAGACCGCGCGCAGGAACCGGTCGATGTGCTCGTCGGGCGTACCGGCGCCGAAGCTGACGCGGATCGCGTTGAGCGAGCGCTCGCCCGGCTCGGCCTCCGGCGCGCCGCACTCGCCCGGGTCCTGCGGGTCGCTGCCGAGCAGGGTGCGCACCAGCGGGTGGGCGCAGAAGAGGCCGTCGCGCACGCCGATGCCGTACTCGGCGGAGAGGGCGGCGGCGAAGTGCGAGCTGTTCCAGCCGCGCACCACGAAGGAGATGACGCCGACCCGGGGGGCGTCGTCGCCGAACAGCGAGAGCACCTGCACCTCGGGCACCTCGGCGAGACCCTCGCGGACCCGGCCCACGAGCTCCTGCTCCCGGGCGACCAGGCCGTCGAAGCCCGCCTCGGTCAGGGCCTTGCAGGCGGAGGCGATGGAGTAGACGCCGATGACGTTGGGCGAACCGGCCTCGTGGCGGGCGGCCGTGGTGTGCCAGTCGACGTCCACGCCGCCGTCGGCGCGCCGGGCGACCTTGCGGGAGGCGCCGCCGCCCGCGAGGTACGGCTCGGCTGCCTGGAGCCAGTCGGCGCGGCCGGCCAGGACCCCGGAGCCGAAGGGCGCGTACAGCTTGTGGCCCGAGAACGCGACCCAGTCGACGTCCAGTTCGGCGATGTCCACGGGGTGGTGCGGGGCCAGCTGGGCGGCGTCGAGGACGATGCGGGCGCCGTGCGCGTGGGCGGCGGCGGCCAGTTCCTTCACCGGCCACAGCTCGCCGGTCACGTTGGACGCGCCGGTGACGCAGACCAGGGCGGGGCCGTAGGGGTCGCGGTCGGCGAGCGCGCGCTCCAGGCTCTCGACCGCCTGGGCGGGGGTGCGGGGCGCGTTGAGGTAGGTGACCTGGGCGTCGCGCCAGGGCAGCAGGGACGCGTGGTGCTCGGTCTCGTACACGAACACCTGGCAGTCGGCGGGGATCGCCGCGGCCAGCAGGTTGAGGGAGTCGGTCGTGGAGCGGGTGAAGACCACCTGGTCGTCCGCGCGGCAGCCGAGGAACTCCGCGACCGTGCGACGGCTGTTCTCGAAGAGGTCGGTGGAGAGCTGCGAGAGGTAGCCGGCGCCGCGGTGGACGCTGCCGTAGTACGGGGCGTACGCGGCGACGTCGTCCCAGACGCGCTGGAGGGCCGGGGCGCTCGCGGCGTAGTCGAGCGCGGCGTAGACGACCTCACCGCCGGTGACGAGCGGGACCGTGACGTTCTGCCCCAGAACGGGCAGCGGGTCACAAATCGACGATTCGAGGGCAGCGGTGGGGACAGACATGGCGAACTCCCGTAACAGGCAGGCGAAATCCATGCGCCGGCAGTACGCGGCAGCGCAGGGAGGGGGAAGAGAAAAGGGTGCGCGGAAAGAGGGCGATAAGCCCTAGCGCATTCGCTTGCTCACAGAAGACTCCCTAGGGACCAGGACCCCGGGGGCTGGCATCCGCTGGATGCCGAGGGGCCCGCGCTTGCCGCAGACCTCGCTGCCTGCGGCCTGGTCTTCACCCGGGGCACCCCGCCACGGACGGAGGGTTGCCGGACAGCGGGCCGGGGCCGTAGTCGCTGTCACTCATGACCTGCGCAGCATCTTGCCATACGTGTGTACACGCGCAAGGGCGCAGTCCGGCATCCGGACTGCGCCCTGTGTCACACCGTGTGCCCCGGAGGTGGCTCCGGGGCGCGCTCAGGCGTTGCTGGCCGCCACCCAGCGCTCCAGGGCCCGCTTGGCGGCCCCGGAGTCGATGGCCCCGGCCGCGACGAGCATCTTCGCCGCGAGCTGTTCGGTCAGCGTGCCGGGGCCCGGGTCCAGCGCGACCAGGGCCGCCGCCGAGTTGAGCAGCACCGCCTCCCGTACCGCGCCGCCCTCGCCGTCCAGCAGCCGGCGGGCCACATCGGCGTTGTACGAGGCGTCGGCGCCGCGCAGCGCCTCGACGGGGACGATGGGCAGCCCGACGTCGCGCGGGTCGAAGGCCTCCTCGCGGACCGCGCCGTCGCGCACCACCCAGACCCGGGAGGTGGCGGTGGTGGTCAGCTCGTCGAGGCCGTCGTCACCGCGGAAGACCAGGGCCGAGTTGCCCCGGTCGGCCAGCACGCCCGCGACGATGGGCGCCATCCGGGCGTCGGCGACGCCGACCGCCTGGGCGCGGACCTGGGCCGGGTTCGTGAGGGGGCCCAGGATGTTGAACGTGGTCTGCGCGCCGAGTTCCTTGCGGGCCTTGGCGGCGTACCGCAGGGCGGGGTGGAACTTCACGGCGAAGCAGAAGGTGATGCCCGCCTGTTCGGCGACCTCGACGACCCGCTGCGGGGTCAGTTCCAGGTTGACGCCGAGCTTCTCCAGTACGTCGGAGGAGCCGCTGGCGGACGAGGCGGCCCGGTTGCCGTGCTTGACGACCTTGGCGCCGGTGCCGGCGATGACGATCGCGGACATGGTCGAGATGTTGACCGTCTTGGCGAGGTCGCCGCCGGTGCCGACGATGTCGACGGTCCGGCCCGGCACCTGGATGGTGTTGGCGTGGGCGTACATCGCGCGGACCAGTCCGGTGACCTCGTCGACGGTCTCGCCCTTGGCCCGCAGCGCGACGGCGAACCCGGCGATCTGCGCGTCGGTGGCCTCGCCGCTCATGATGCGGTCCATGGCCCAGGCGGTCTCGTCGGAGCTGAGGTTCTCGCCACGCAGGAGGGGGTTCAGGAGGCCGGGCCAGGAACGGTCCGCCACGCTGTCGCCGCCGTTCGGGGTCACAACGTTCATGGTCCGCTCCAGGGTCCACAGCCGGTCAGGAAAGATGGCTCCACCCTATCCAGCCGGGGGGACCGCGAAGAGCCCCGTCCATCGAATGGACGGGGCTCTCACGGTGGCGATCAGTTCAGGTGATCAGTGGTGGCCGTGGCCCTCGCTGATCTCCTTGTACTCCTCGGGGGTGGCCTTGGGGATCTGGTTCCCGTCGGCGAAGTACCCCTTGCTGAGCTTGGCGCGCAGCTTCTGTACCGGGGAGATCCTGCGCTTGACGCCGTTCTCGTCGACCTCGGGGCCGAGTTCGAGCGGCTTGTACTGCTCGTGCGCCGTGAGCGTGTGCAGCTGCTCGGGGCTGAGCGGCTCGTGGATCTCGACGAACTCACCGTGCGGCAGGCGCTTGATGATGCCGGTCTCGCGACCGTGCAGCACCTTCTCCCGGTCGCGGCGCTGGAGGCCGAGGCAGATCCGCTTGGTGACGATGAACGCGATGACCGGTCCGACGAAGAAGAAGATCCGGACGAACCAGGTGATCGAGTTGATCGACAGGTGGAAGTGCGTGGCCCACAGGTCGTTTCCACCGCCGACGAGGCCGATGAAGTACGCCGTGATCCAGGCGACGCCGAAGCCCGTACGGGTCGGGACGTTGCGCGGGCGGTCCAGGATGTGGTGCTCGCGCTTGTCGCCGGTGCCCCAGGACTCGATGAAGGGGTACACCGCGATCGCGGTGAGAACCACGCCGAAGCCGACCAGCGGGATGAACACGCCCAGGGCGAGCGTGTGGCCCCACAGGTTGATCTCCCAGCCCGGCATCACACGCACCAGACCCTCGGCGAAGCCCATGTACCAGTCGGGCTGGGCGCCGGTGGACACCTGGTCGACCCGGTACGGGCCGATGGCCCAGATCGGGTTGATCGTGGCGATGGCCGAGATGGCCGCGATGACGCCGAAGACGAGGAAGAAGAACCCTCCGGCCTTCGCCATGTACACGGGCAGCAGCGGCATGCCGACGACGTTCTTGTTGGTCCGGCCGGGGCCCGCGAACTGCGTGTGCTTGTGGTAGAAGACCAGGATCAGGTGCGCCACCAGCAGGCCGAGCATGATGCCCGGCAGCAGCAGGATGTGGATCGAGTAGAACCGGGCCACGAAGTCGTGACCGGGGAACTCGCCGCCGAACAGGAACATCGAGATGTACGTGCCGACGATCGGCACGGACAGGATCGCGCCCTGGGTGAAGCGGACACCCGTACCGGAGAGCAGGTCGTCCGGGAGGGAGTAGCCGGTGAACCCGGTGAACATGCCGAGCACGAACAGCAGGAAGCCGAAGAGCCAGTTGATCTCGCGCGGCTTGCGGAACGCGCCCGTGAAGAAGACGCGCATCATGTGCACGAACATGGCGGCCAGGAAGATCAGCGCGGCCCAGTGGTGGATCTGCCGCACGAGCAGACCACCGCGGACCTCGAAGCTGATCTTCAGCGTCGAGGCGTAGGCCTCGGACATCCGGATGCCCTGCATGGGCTCGTACGGACCGTGGTAAACGATCTCGCCCATGCTCGGCTGGAAGAACAGCGTCAGATACACACCCGTGAGGATGATGATGATGAAGCTGTAGAGCGCGACCTCACCGAGCATGAAGGACCAGTGGTCCGGGAAGATCTTGCGCATGTTGGCCTTGGCGAGGCCGTAGATGCCCAGCCGGCCGTCCGCCCAGTCGGCCACCCGCTCGCCGGCCGGAGCCTTGCGCCCGCTCGCCGGTCCGGCGGCGGAGGGGTTCTTTGTCGCAGTACTCATCCGCGCTCCCAGAAGGCAGCACCGACGGGCTCGTCGAAGTCGCCGAGCGCCTCGAGGTTGCCCTCGCTGTTGACACCGATCCGCAGCTGCGGAAGCGGGTGGCCGGCCGGACCGAAGATGACGCGAGCGCCGTCGGAGAGGTCGAAGGTGGACTGGTGGCACGGGCAGAGCACGTGGTGCGTCTGCTGCTCGTACAGGCTGATCGGGCAGCCGACGTGGGTGCAGATCTTGGAGAACGCGACGATGCCCTCGTGGGCCCAGTCACGCTGGCGCTTGTCCTTGATGTCGTCCGGCTCGATGCGGACGATCATCAGGGCGGCCTTGCCCATCTGCGTCTGGAAGTCGTGCGACTCCGGGTCGAGCCCCTCGGGCATGGCGAAGGCCAGCGACCCGACGGTGATGTGCTCGGGGCGCAGCGGCGTCATCGTGTTCATGTTGATGAGCTGCTTGCCCTCCGCCCACAGGGTGGTCCGGAGCTTCTTCTCCGGCAGCGGACCGAGGTCGCGCAGCAGGACCACTCCGGAGAGCGGCACCAGGGCCAGCGCACCGAACATGGTGTTGCGGATCAGCTTGCGCCGACCGATCGCGGACTCCTCGGCACCGGCCTTGAAGTCGGCCAGGACCTGCGCCTTGACCTCGGGCGGGGCCTCGATCGGGTGGCGGTCGGCGGCGACCTCGACGTCGGACATCAGGGTGCGCGCCCAGTGGACGGCTCCCGCGCCGATGAAGAAGAGCGCCGCGCCCAGGGTGAGACCCAGGGAGAAGTTGAGCGCGCTCACATGGCCGAAGGGCCAGATGTAGACGATCTTGTCCACCGGGAAGATGACGTAGGAGGCGATGAAGCCCACCGTCGCCAGCATCGAGAGGGTGAACATGAACGCGACGGCGCGTTCCGAGCGGTTCGCGGCGCGCTCGTCGAGGTCCTGGATGCGCGGCTTGTGGGCCGGCAGTCCCGGGTCGGCGAACGGGTCGTCGTGACGCTCCACCGCGCCCTGCGCGGTCTCCTGCACCACGGGCAGGTTGTCTTCTGGAATCTGTTGGCTACTCATGACTTCTTGGCCTTAGCGGTGTGGGCCGCGACCCAAACGGCGACTGCGACGAGCGCGCCGAGTCCGAAGATCCACGCGAACAGACCTTCGCTGACCGGGCCGAGACCGCCGAGGGCCAGGCCGCCGGGGCTCTCCGACTCGTCACCGTTCACGGTCTCGATGTACGCGATGATGTCCTTCTTCTCCTGCTCCGGCATCGTCGTGTCGGGGAAGGAGGGCATGCTCTGCGGGCCGGTCTGCATGGCCTCGTAGATGTGCTTCGGGCTCACGCCTTCGAGGTCGGGGGCGTACTTGCCCTCCGTCAGGGCTCCGCCCTTACCGGTGAAGTTGTGGCACTGGGCGCAGTTGGTGCGGAACAGTTCGCCGCCGTTGGCGACGTCCGCGCCCGCGGGGTCGACCTGCTTGTCGGTCGGCGTGATGGGACCGGCGCCGAGCGACGCGACGTACGCCGCGAGCTGGTCGATCTCCGCCTGGGTGTAGATGACCTTCTTCTTCGGTACCTGGGCGCCCGGCTGCTGCGCGGGCATACGGCCCGTACCGACCTGGAAGTCGACGGCGGCGGAGCCCACGCCCACGAGGGACGGCCCGTCGGTGGTGCCCTGACCGCCGGTTCCGTGGCAGCTGGCGCAGCCTACGGAGTAGAGCTTCTTGCCCTCTTCGATGGCGAGGGACTGGGCGGTTTCATCGGCCTGCGCCTTGCCCGCAGGCGCAAACGCGGCGTACAGCCCCCCGGTAGCCGCCAGCGCGAGGAGTAGTACGACGACCGCCGCCAGCGGATGGCGTCGTCGTGCGGAGAGCTTTTTCACGGATTACCCCGGTGTCAGGATCTTCTGCGTCGATGGTGGGCGGGTGCGAGCCCGGTTACTTGATCATGTAGATCGTTGCGAACAGGCCGATCCATACGACATCGACGAAGTGCCAGTAGTAGGACACGACGATGGCGGCGGTGGCCTGATCGTGGGTGAACCTCTTGGCCGCGTACGTTCTGCCGAGGACCAGCAGGAAGGCGATGAGACCGCCTGTCACGTGCAGACCGTGGAAGCCGGTGGTCAGGTAGAACACCGAGCCGTACGGGTCGGACGACAGGGAGAGCCCCGCGTCCTTGACCAGCTCGGTGTACTCCAGGACCTGGCCGCCGATGAAGATCGCACCCATCACGAACGTGATGATGAACCAGGTGCGGAGCTTCTTCACATCGCCCCGCTCGGCGGCGAAGACGCCGAGCTGGCAGGTGAGTGAGGAGAGCACCAGGATCGTGGTGTTCGTCGCCGAGAACGGGAAGTTCAGATGATCGGACATCTCCTTCCAGTAATCGGGTCCCATCACCGATCGCAGGGTGAAGTACATCGCGAAGAGGGCCGCGAAGAACATCAGCTCGGAACTCAACCAGATGATGGTTCCGACGCTGGTGAGGTTCGGCCGATTGACCGACGGGTGCGCGTGCCCGGTTTCTACTGTCGTTGCTGTCGCCACGACCGACATTATGTCGGTCGCTTATCCCGCCCTCACCCCGGGGGGTGCCGTTCGGTGTGTCCGTACCGTCTGCAGGGGTCGCACCCTGCGCCGAACGGCCCATCGGAACGTCGTCATTACCGGTGCTGACGGCCGGTCGGGCGGAGTACGATCCGCGCATCGGTTCATGCCCCGAGAGCCCCGACGACGTCGATGTCACGGAGGAACAATGCAGGCGACCGCCACGGTCCTGGTCTACAGCGACGACGCCAACATCCGCGAGCAGGTGAGGCTGGCAGCCGGTCGCAGGCCTGCCGCGGACGTCCCACCGGTGGAGTTCCTGGAGTGCGCGACGCTCCCGGCCGTCCTCAAGGCGCTGGACGACGGCGGCGTCGACGTCTGTGTGCTGGACGGGGAGACGGCTCCCGTCGGCGGCATGGGCGTCTGCCGCCAGATCAAGGACGAGATCTTCCGCTGTCCGCCGGTGCTCCTGCTGATCGGCCGCCCGCAGGACGCGTGGCTGGCCACCTGGAGCCGGGCGGAGGCCGCCGTGACGCTCCCGGTCGACCCGGTGGAGTTCGCCGACGCGCTGGCGGCGCTGCTGCGCCGCCGGCTCGCCGTGGAGGCCTGAGGGGCCCCTGTGGCCCGCTGAGGGGCGTTCCGCGCGCCCGGGCACTCCTGGCCCGGGGTCAGACGTGGGGACGCAGCCGGGCGGCCTGGAGCGTCTGTGGGCTGTCCGGCGCCCCCTCGTGGAGGGCGCTGCCCTTCTGCCACTTCTCCCAGGAGAGGTTCCAGTCGCCGAACCCGTTGCCGAACGGGTCCATGTCCTCGCCCTCGCTGCCGACGACCCTGACGATGTCGCCCTCGCGCACCGTGTCGAAGAACCACTCGGCGTTGCCGGTGCTCATGCCGGTGCAGCCGTGGCTGACGTTGGCGTTGCCCTGGGAGCCGGTGGACCAGGGGGCGGCGTGGACGTACTCGCCGCTCCAGGTCACCCGGGTGGCCCAGTAGACCGGCAGGTCGTACGACTCCGAGGAGCCGGCGGCGATGCCGATGCTCTCCCCGCGCATCCGGACGAACTGCTCCTTGGCGAGCACCACCTTGACCCCGTTGCGGGTGGAGAAGCCGGGCTTGCCGGTGGTGACCGGAATGGTATTGATCACTTCTCCGTTGCGGAGCACCGTCATGGAGTGGTCCGAGGCGTCGGTGACGGCCTCGATCCGGTCGCCGGTGGCGAGCTTCAGGGGCTTGGCCTCGGCTCCGTAGAGCGCGTTGGTCACCTTGATGCCCGACAGGTTGGAACGGACCTCGATGGTGGCGTTCGCGGGCCAGTACTCCTTCGGGCGGTAGTGCAGCTTCTTGTCGTCGACCCAGTACCAGGAGCCGGTGACCGCCGGGGTGGAGCGGACCTTCAGGGCGCGCTCGACGGTGGCCCTGGCCGCCTTGTCGGTGATCGGAGCGCTGAGTTCCGCCGTGATGGGCTGTCCGACGCCGTAGGTGCCCGCCTCCGGGCCGAAGGCGACCTTCAGCAACCTCTTGGGCGATGAGGTGTCGAAGGAGAGCGTACGGACGCCTGGGGCGCCGTCGCTGTTCTCCGTGGCGACCCTGACGGTGTATCCGGTGCCGGCCGCGAGCGGGGCGGTGGAACGCCAGCGCTTCCCGTCGGCGGAGAGCTCTCCGGCGAGGTGACGGCCGCCGGTGTCCACGGCGCTGACGTCGGTGATGCGCCCGTCGTCGCCCTTGACGGTGACTTCCAGGGGCTTGTCGGGGTCGGCCTTCTCCTTCTTGGAGGGACCGTTGAAGGAGACCTGGTCGCCCGCGTCGTAAGGCTTCGTGGAGAGCGGGTGGCCGTCGGGCGAGCCACAGGCGGTCGCACCCGCGGCGAGGGTCACGACCAGCAGGGTGCAGCTCACTACGGTGCGGATGCGCGGCGTGTGGTTCATGCCGTCCACGCTAAGAAGATTCATCCGTTCCAGCGCGTTCAATGACTGCAAACGAGCGAAGGGCCCGCGTCGCTGTCGGCGATGCGGGCCCTTCGTGGTGTAGCGCGTGTCACCGGCGGTGCGGTGTCACGGTGTGCGGTGTCACTGGGTGCGGTTCTCGCCCCGGTAGTACTCGAAGACCCAGCCGAAGAGGCCGATCAGGAGCAGGGGGGCGGAGAAGTACAGCAGCCACCAGCCGAAGACGACGCCCATGAAGGCGAAGGCCCCGCCGACCGCCAGGGAGAGCGGCTGCCAGCTGTGCGGGGAGAAGAACCCCAGCTCGCCCGCCTCGTCGGCGACGTCCGCTTCCTTGTTGTCCTGGGCCATGGCGTCGACCCGGTTGGCCGTGAAGGCCAGGTAGAAGCCGATCATGATGGACAGCCCGAAGGCCAGGAAGAGGGCCGTGGTGCCGACCGGCTCCTTCGACCACACGCCGTACACGACGGCCATGGCGAGGATGAAGACGCTCAGCCAGATGAACATCTGTCCCTGGATCTTCACTTGCCTGCCTCCTTGCCGCCGGCGAGGGCCTTGTCCGACTCGGAGAGGTGATCGAGCTGTTCGAGCGCCGTGATCTCCGGGTGGTGCAGGTCGAACGCCGGGGATTCGGAACGGATCCGCGGCAGGGTGAGGAAGTTGTGCCGCGGCGGCGGGCAGGAGGTCGCCCACTCCAGCGAACGGCCGTAACCCCACGGGTCGTCGACCTCGATCTTCTTGCCGTACTTCGCGGTCTTCCAGACGTTGTAGAAGAACGGGAGCATCGACAGGCCGAGCAGGAACGAGGAGATCGTCGAGATCGTGTTCAGCGCGGTGAAGCCGTCGGCGTCGAGATAGTCCGCGTAACGACGCGGCATGCCCTCGGCACCGAGCCAGTGCTGCACCAGGAACGTGCCGTGGAAGCCCACGAACAGCGTCCAGAACGTGATCTTGCCGAGCCGCTCGTCCAGCATCTTGCCGGTGAACTTCGGCCACCAGAAGTGGAATCCGGAGAACATCGCGAAGACCACGGTGCCGAAGATGACGTAGTGGAAGTGCGCGACGACGAAGTACGAGTCCGAGACGTGGAAGTCCATCGGGGGCGAGGCGAGGATGACGCCGGTCAGACCACCGAAGGTGAAGGTGATCAGGAAGCCGACGGCCCAGAGCATCGGTGTCTCGAAGGACAACGACCCCTTCCACATCGTGCCGATCCAGTTGAAGAACTTCACGCCTGTTGGCACGGCGATGAGGAACGTCATGAAGGAGAAGAACGGCAACAGCACACCGCCCGTGACGTACATGTGGTGCGCCCACACCGTCACGGAAAGGCCGGCGATGGCGATCGTCGCGGAGATCAGACCGATGTAGCCGAACATCGGCTTGCGGCTGAAGACCGGGATGACCTCGGAAATGATTCCGAAGAATGGCAACGCGATGATGTACACCTCTGGATGGCCGAAGAACCAGAAGAGGTGTTGCCAGAGCAATGCGCCGCCATTGGCCGCGTCGAAGATATGCGCACCGAATTTTCGGTCCGCCTCCAGCGCGAAGAGCGCGGCGGCGAGGACCGGGAAGGCCAGCAGGACCAGAACACCGGTCAGCAGGACGTTCCAGGTGAAGATCGGCATGCGGAACATCGTCATGCCGGGTGCGCGCATGCAGATGATCGTGGTGATGAAGTTGACCGATCCGAGGATGGTGCCGAAGCCGGAGAAGGCCAGACCCATGATCCACATGTCGGCGCCGACGCCCGGCGAACGGACCGCGTCCGACAGCGGGGAGTAGGCGAACCAGCCGAAGTCGGCCGCACCCTGCGGGGTGAGGAAGCCGGCCACCGCGATGAGCGAGCCGAAGAGGTACAGCCAGTACGCGAACATGTTCAGCCGCGGGAACGCCACGTCGGGCGCGCCGATCTGCAGCGGCATGATCCAGTTCGCGAATCCGGCGAACAGCGGCGTCGCGAACATCAGCAGCATGATCGTGCCGTGCATCGTGAACGCCTGGTTGAACTGCTCGTTCGACATGATCTGCGTGCCCGGACGGGCCAGCTCGGCGCGCATGAAGAGCGCCATGAGTCCGCCGATGCAGAAGAACACGAACGACGTGACCAGGTAGAGCGTACCGATCGTCTTGTGGTCAGTGGTGGTCAACCACTTCACGACGATGTTTCCCGGCTGCTTGCGCCGCACGGGCAGCTCGTCCTCGTACGAGTCGTCTGCCGGAGCGGCACCCTGAGGTTCGTTGAGGATGCTCACAGTTGGTTCTTCTCCGCATTCCTGGCCGGGTCCGTCTGCGCGATCCCTGCCGGCACGTAGCCCGTCTGACCCTTCTCAGCCAGCTCCTTGAGGTGCTGCTGGTAACGCTCCGGGGAGACGACCTTGACGTTGAAGAGCATCCGGGAGTGGTCGGCGCCACAGAGCTCGGCGCACTTGCCCATGAAGGTGCCCTCCCGGTTGGGAGTGACCTCGAACGCGTTGGTGTGGCCCGGGATGACGTCCTGCTTCATGAGGAACGGCACCACCCAGAAGGAGTGGATGACGTCACGCGAAGTGAGGACGAAGCGGACCTTCTCACCCTTCGGCAGCCACAGGGTGGGACCCGGGTTGCCGTTCTGCGGGTTGCGGGTCCCGGGGATGCCCACGTCGTAGACGCCGCCGGCGCCCTCGGGGAAGTCCTCGCGGAACCGGTCGGGGATGGCGTCGAGTTCCTTGGGGATCTCGGGGCCCGCAGCGGGCTGGCCATCCACCTTCTCGATGTAGTTGAAGCCCCAGCTCCACTGGAAGCCGACCACGTTGATGGTGTGGGCGGGCTTTTCGGAGAGCTCGAGGAGCTTCGACTCATCTCGCGCGGTGAAGTAGAAGAGCACCGAGACGATGATGAGGGGAACCACTGTGTACAACGCCTCGATGGGCATGTTGTACCTGGTCTGCGGAGGTACCTCCACCTTGGTCCGGCTACGCCGGTGGAAGAAGACGCTCCAGAGGATCAGCCCCCAGACAAGGACACCCGTGACGAGCGCTGCCGCCCACGAGCCTTGCCAGAGGGAGAGGATCCGAGGGGCCTCTTCCGTAACCGGAGTGGGCATTCCGAGGCGGGGGAAATCCTCCCAGTTGTATGAACAACCGGAGGCCGTCGCCAGGACCAGGCCCGCAGTCAGCACCTGCGGCAGCTTCCGCCGCATCGGGCGCCGCGACGAGCGGTCGGAGCCGTTGGGACTCACGTAGCGCCTTCCCGAGAGTCTCGCCCGCACGGTCGGCGCGCCCGTATGTCTCTGGTCGGTCGCCGGCCCTGACGCGGGCAGGGGTTTGGATGTTTATGCGGACCAAACCCTACTGGACGCTATTTGGGGTCGCGCGGGGAGGGTGCCCAACGCGCCGCCCGACACGCCCATGGGGTGGAATCCGGGCCTCCGGACCCCATCTGACGCCCACTCGCCCGGCCGGGAGGAACGGCCCCCGGCGAGGTGGGGCCGGGTGCGGGCTAGCGTGGCGGGGTGCCCTACTTCGATGCCGCCTCCGCCGCCCCCCTGCACCCCGTCGCACGTCAGGCCCTGCTTGCCGCGCTGGACGAGGGCTGGGCCGATCCCGCCCGCCTGTACCGGGAGGGGCGGCGGGCCCGGCTGCTCCTGGACGCGGCCCGGGAGGCCGCCGCGGAGGCCGTCGGATGCCGCCCCGACGAGCTGGTCTTCACGTCGTCCGGGACGACGGCGGTGCACGCGGGAATTGCCGGGGCTCTTTCGGGGCGTCGGCGTGTCGGCCGCCATCTGGCCCTGTCGGCGGTCGAACACTCGTCGGTGCTCCATTCGGCGGCGGCCCACGAGGCGGCGGGCGGCTCGTTCACCGAGGTCCCGGTGGACCGCACGGGGGCGGTGGATCCGGCGGGGTACGGCGGGGCGCTGCGGGCGGACACCGCGCTCGCCTGTCTCCAGTCGGCCAACCACGAGGTGGGCACCGAGCAGCCGGTGGCGGAGGTCGCCGCGCTCTGCGCGGAGGCCGGGGTGCCGCTGCTGGTGGACGCGGCCCAGTCGCTCGGCTGGGGGCCGGTCCCGGGGCGCTGGTCGCTGCTGACGGCGAGCGCGCACAAGTGGGGCGGACCGGCCGGGGTCGGGCTGCTCGCGGTCCGCAAGGGGGTGCGCTTCGCGCCCCAAGGCCCGGCCGGGGAGCGGGAGTCGGGGCGGGCGGCGGGGTTCGAGAACCTGCCGGCGATCGTGGCGGCGGCGGCCTCGTTGCGCGCGGTGCGGAGCGAGGCGGCGGCGGAGTCGGCGCGGCTGCGGGCCCTGGTGGACCGGATCCGGACCGTGGTGGCCGAGCGGGTGCCCGATGTCGAGGTGGTGGGCGATCCGGAGCGGCGGTTGCCGCATCTGGTCACCTTCTCCTGTCTCTATGTCGACGGGGAGACCCTGCTGCACGAGCTGGACCGGAGGGAATTCTCCGTGTCGTCCGGCTCGTCCTGCACGAGCAGCACCCTGATTCCGAGCCATGTGCTCAAGGCGATGGGGGTGCTCTCGGAGGGGAACGTGCGGGTGTCACTGCCCACGGGCACGGCCGGGGCGGACGTGGACCGCTTCCTGGAGGTCCTGCCCGGGGTCGTCGCCGAGGTGCGCGAGCGGCTCGGCGCCCCGGTCGCCCCCCTCTCGGCGCCCCGCTCCCCCGGGCCCGCCGCCTCCCTGGTGGTGGACGCGCTGGGCCGCCGCTGCCCGATCCCGGTGATCGAGCTCGCAAAGGTGATCGGGGAGGTAGCGGTGGGCGCCACGGTGACGGTGCTCGCCGACGACGAGGCGGCGCGCCTGGACATCCCGGCCTGGTGCGAGATGCGGGGCCAGGAGTACGTGGGCGAGGAGCCGGCGGACCTCGGCTCGGCCTATGTGGTCCGCCGGCTCAGCTGATCAGGCCAGGTGCTGGCGGACCTCGGCGGCGGCCTCGTGGCCGTACGCCTTGGTGAAGCGGTCCATGAAGTGGGTGCGGCGCAGGGTGTACTCCTGGGTGCCGACCGTCTCGATGACCAGGGTGGCGAGCATGCAGCCGACCTGGGCGGCGCGCTCCAGGCCGACGCCCCAGGCGAGGCCGGAGAGGAAGCCGGCCCGGAAGGCGTCGCCGACGCCGGTGGGGTCGGCCTTGGTGTCCTCCTCGGGGCAGCCGACCTCGATGACCGGCTCGCCGACCCGCTCGATCCGGACACCGCGGGCGCCGAGGGTGGTGACGCGGTGGCCGACCTTGGCGAGGATCTCCTCGTCGCTCCAGCCGGTCTTGGACTCGATGAGCCCCTTCTCGTACTCGTTGGAGAAGAGGTAGGTGGCGCCGTCGAGGAGGATGCGGATCTCCTCGCCGTCCATCCGCGCGATCTGCTGCGAGAAGTCCGCGGCGAACGGGATGTTCCGGGAGCGGCACTCCTCCGTGTGGCGGAGCATCGCCTCGGGGTCGTCGGCTCCGATGGAGACGAGATCGAGGCCGCCGACGCGGTCGGCGACGTTCTTCAGCTCGATGAGGCGGGCCTCGCTCATCGCGCCCGTGTAGAAGGAGCCGATCTGGTTGTGGTCGGCGTCGGTGGTGCAGACGAAGCGGGCGGTGTGCAGTACCTCGGAGATGCGGACCGATCCGGTCTCGACGCCGTGCCGGTCGAGCCAGGCGCGGTACTCGTCGAAGTCCGCCCCGGCGGCGCCGACCAGGATCGGCTTGGTGCCGAGCAGGCCCATCCCGAAGCAGATGTTGGCGGCGACACCGCCCCGGCGCACATCGAGGTTGTCGACCAGGAAGGACAGGGAGACCGTGTGCAGCTGATCCGCGACCAGCTGGTCGGCGAAGCGGCCGGGGAAGGTCATGAGGTGGTCAGTGGCGATCGAGCCGGTGACTGCAATACGCACGGGGAGGTTTCTCCTGCGGAAGGCGAAGGGCCGTGAGTGCGCCCTCCGGGACGACGTGACAGTTCACGCTACCGGGTGAGTCGACGGCCAGGAAAAGGGAAAACTACCCGATAGTAGGGCTTTCTACCTGAGCTCGACCGTGGTTACGGTGCGGATATGTCGAAGCACACCGCATTGCCCGAGTCGGAATTGAGCCTGGCCGCACTGCGCGGTGACTGCGCGCGGATGGCGCCGCACTGGACGGCGTCCGTGAAGAGCGACCCGGTCCCGGTGAAGCCGTCCCTGATCAACGGGGTGACGGTCCCGCCCTCGTCGGCGCGGCTGATCGACGCGATGTCCGAGTACGGCGACTGAGGAACCGGCGGACCGGGCCGGACGGCACCGCGTTTCGGCCTTTTCCGTGCGGGTTCCGGCGGGAATCGTACGGCGCCCGTGTCCGGTCGGCCCCGGTCGCGGGAACCGCACGCTCCTCCGCTCCGTCCCACCGGTGTCCCCGTCCGGGGACACGCGGT
Organism: Streptomyces anulatus; assembly: GCF_014650675.1. Taxonomy (GTDB): domain Bacteria; phylum Actinomycetota; class Actinomycetes; order Streptomycetales; family Streptomycetaceae; genus Streptomyces; species Streptomyces anulatus. The sequence goes on from NZ_BMVK01000001.1 coordinate 415,614, forward strand.
AGGCACCGCGACGGCAACGCAGTCGAAGGAGCGATCCGGTGAGCACCGAGCGACCCGACAACGACGTGACCGGCCCCCGGCGGCGGCGTCCGCCGCTCGCGGTGGCCTCGGTGGCCGCGGCCGTGCTGCTGGCCGGGGGCGGCGGGGCGTACTGGGCCTCGACCGCCGCGGGCGACGGCGGCGCGGCGGACAGCGGGGCGGCCGAGAAGTCGGCACCCCTGCTGGCCCTGGACGCCTCGGCGGACAGCCCGGGCGGTACGTCCCCGGACTCCCGTACGTCCCCGGACTCCCCTCCCCCCGGCATCGCACCGGGCGAACCGGACCCGGGCGGTCCGCCCGTGATCTACCGGGCCTCGGGCGAACTCCCGGACGGCCCGGACGAGGCGGCGGTCCACCACGCGAGGGGCACGGTCGCGTCGGCCGACGTCGCCCGGCTGGCGAAGGCGCTGGGCATCCCGGGCACGCCGCGCACCGAGGGCACGTCCTGGGTGGTCGGCGACGACGACGGCCCCGGCGCGCTCCTGAAGGTGACGAAGCAGGCACCGGGCACCTGGACGTTCGCCCGCACCACCCCGCCCAAGCCCTGCGAGCCGGGGACGATGTGCGCGAACGGGGCCTCGGAGCCGGGCGGCGACCCGGTGAGCGAGAAGGCGGCGAAGGCGGCCGCGGTCCCGGTGCTCAAGGCTGCCGGGCAGGACGACGCGGCCCTGAACGCGGGCCAGTTGATGGGCGACGTCCGCGTGGTGAACGCCGACCCGAAGATCGACGGGCTCCCGACGTACGGCTGGTCGACCGGTGTCCAGGTGGGCCCGGACGGCGAGGTGACCGGCGGCAGCGGACACCTGAAGGCGCTGGAGAAGGGCGACACGTACCCGGCGGTCGGCGCGGACGAGGCGCTGAAGCAGTTGAACGCGGAGAGCAGGGGCAAGGGCGACGCCGACCGGGACATCGGCGGCTGCGCCACTCCCGTACCGCTGGAGGGCGAGCCGAAGCCATCGGACCCGCAGTGCGTGCCGTCGAACGGCAAGCGGGCGCCGGTGGAGCAGACGGTCGAGGACGCGGTGTTCGGTCTCGCGCTGAACTACGTGGACGGCCGGCAGACGCTGGTGCCGTCCTGGCTGTTCACGGTCCGCCAGGCCCCGGGCGGCCCGGAGCACACCGTCACGCAGGTCGCGGTGGACCCGAAGTTCATCGAGAAGCCGGATGCGCCGACGCCCTCCGGGGACCGGAAGGTGACGTCGTACGGCGCGGACGGACGGACCCTTGAGGTGACGTTCTGGGGCGGCGTGTGCAGTACGTACACGGCGAGCGCGAAGGAGAGCGCGGGCCAGGTGCGGATCACGGTCACGGAGAAGCCCCAGGAGGGCAAGAAGGCCTGCATCATGATCGCCAAGGAGCTGACGCGGACGGTGACGCTGGAGAAGCCGCTGGGCGACCGTACGGTGATCGACGCGGCGTCGGGCGGTGCGGTGCCGCGCACCTGACGGCGGAGGCGCGAGCGCCGACGGCAGACGCAGGGAGGCGGCCCCGGGACTGATCCCGGGGCCGCCTCCGTGTGCCGTACGCGCGGCGCTTAGCTGAACGAGTCGCCGCAGGCGCAGGAGCCGCTGGCGTTCGGGTTGTCGATCGTGAAGCCCTGCTTCTCGATGGTGTCGACGAAGTCGATGGAGGCGCCGCCCAGGTACGGGGCGCTCATCCGGTCGGTGACGACCTTGACACCGTCGAAGTCCTTCACGACATCACCGTCGAGCGAACGCTCGTCGAAGAAGAGCTGGTAGCGCAGGCCCGAGCAGCCGCCGGGCTGAACGGCGACGCGCAGCGCCAGGTCCTCGCGGCCTTCCTGCTCCAGCAGGCCCTTGACCTTGGCGGCGGCGGCGTCGGACAGGAGGATGCCGTCGCTCACGGTGGTGGTCTCGTCCGATACGGACATCTGCTTCTCTCCCGGGTTGTACGGACTGCTTGCCGACGGTTCAACCGTCTCAGCCTCGGAAACATTCCGGGCCAAGCGCTTGTCTGTTCCTTTTCATGCTCGCACACCGGGCCGCCCGGGGGATGCGTCACATCGACGCTATCGGCATCGTCAACGTGACACGAAGCGGCTATGATAGATAGCGTCAAATAGACGAAAAGGCGAGTACGCCGAAGTTCCCCGCGGAAGCTCGCGGGGTTCACAGAGTTCGCAGACTAGAAAGGGTGCGTGACGTGACCACGGCCCAGCCCCTGGACGTACAGCCGACCCCGCTCGCGCTGCTGCTGCTCGGCCGCGAGGCCGACCCGAGGAGCGAGCGCGGCGTCGAATGCCCCGGCGACCTGCCCTCCCCGTCCGACCCGGACCTGGTGGAGCGCGCCCGCGCCGCGAAGGAGAAGCTCGGGGACAAGGTGTTCGTCCTCGGCCACCACTACCAGCGCGACGAGGTCATCCAGTTCGCGGACGTCACCGGCGACTCGTTCAAGCTGGCCCGCGACGCGGCCGCGCGTCCGGAGGCCGAGTACATCGTCTTCTGCGGCGTCCACTTCATGGCGGAGTCCGCGGACATCCTGACCACGGACGCCCAGGCGGTCGTGCTGCCCGACCTGGCGGCCGGCTGCTCGATGGCCGACATGGCCACCGCCGAGCAGGTCGCCGAGTGCTGGGACGTGCTGACGGAGGCCGGGGTCGCCGACCAGGTGGTGCCCGTCTCGTACATGAACTCCTCCGCCGACATCAAGGCCTTCACCGGCAAGCACGGCGGCACGATCTGTACGTCCTCGAACGCGAAGCGGGCCCTGGAGTGGGCCTTCGAGCAGGGCGAGAAGATCCTCTTCCTCCCCGACCAGCACCTGGGCCGCAACACGGCCGTGCGGGACATGGGGCTGAGCCTGGAGGACTGCGTCCTCTACAACCCGCACAAGCCGGGCGGCGGCCTCACCGCCGAGCAGCTGCGCGACGCGAAGATGATCCTGTGGCGGGGGCACTGCTCGGTCCACGGCCGCTTCTCGGTCGAGTCGGTCGAGGACGTCCGGGCGCGGATGCCCGGGGTCAACGTGCTGGTGCACCCGGAGTGCAAGCACGAGGTCGTCGCCGCAGCGGACTACGTGGGCTCGACGGAGTACATCATCAAGGCCCTGGAAGCGGCCCCGGCCGGCTCGAAGTGGGCCATCGGCACGGAGCTGAACCTGGTCCGCCGTCTGGCGAACCGTTTCGCCGCGGAGGACAAGGAGATCGTCTTCCTCGACAAGACGGTCTGCTTCTGCTCGACGATGAACCGCATCGACCTGCCGCACCTGGTCTGGACCCTGGAGTCGCTGGCCGAGGGCAAGCTGGTCAACCGGATCGAGGTCGACCCGGAGACGGAGAAGTACGCGAAGCTCGCGCTGGAGCGGATGCTGGCGCTGCCGTAGGCCGCACAGATCCCGGAAGCCCCCGGAAGCCCCGGTATGCCGCAGGTCGGCGTACCGGGGCTTCCGCGTACGCCGGGGATGCAGGAACGTTCCGGTCGGGCCGGTTCTCGCATACGCCGACCGATGACACCACCGCGTAACTAGGCTGCTACTCACCGCAGTGAACCCTCGCGCGGGCGGGCCCGCCGAGGCCCGATGAGCTGAGCGGAACGTACGGCGAGAACGGTGGGGCGGGCATGGGTTACGAGGACCGTGGGACGGGCGCCGGCGACGAGGCGCGGGGAGCGGGCGCGGGGGACGACGTGCGGCAGGGGGATGCCGCCGCCGACGCGTCGGGGCGTGCGGAGCTGGCCCGTGCGGAGGAAGAGGCGGGCAGGCTGCGGGCCGCCGCCGAGCAGGACCCCGACACCGGTCTGCCCGCGCTGGCCGGAGCCCTGCACCGGCTGTCGAACCTGCTCTCCGCCGCCGGGGACCGCACCGGCGCGCTGCCCCCGGCGAAGGAGGCCGCGCGGATCTACGCCGAACTCGGCATGCAGCACCCCGGGGCCTTCCAGGCGGAGCTGGCTCTGGCCATGGGCGCTCTGGGCGACCGCGTCGCCGGCACCGGGGACCGGGCGGCCGCCGTGCCGTTCGCGAAGCAGTCCGTGCGGCTCCAGCGCGAGCTGGTCGAGGAGGAGCGGCCGGGCGCGTCCGTCCCGGCGCTCGCCGCGTACCTCCTGAACTACGCCACGCGCCTGGCGGGCGCCGGGGAGGCCGTGGAGGCCGTGCCCCGTGCGGAGGAGGCGGTCGGCCTCCTCCGGGGCCTCGCCGAGGAGGATCCGGAGGTCTTCCTCCCCCGGATCGCCTCGGCTCTTCACGCCCTCGGGAACCACCGCGCGGCCGTGAGCGACACCTCCGGGGCGATCGAAGCGGCCCAGGAGGCGTGCGGCCGCTTCCGCGCGCTCGCCGCACAGCGGCCGGACGCCTTCCGCCCGGAGTCGGCCGCGGCGCTCGACGGCCTGGCCGGTCACCTCGACAAGGCCGGTGACGCGGGGGCGGGGCTCCGGGCGGCGGAGGAAGCCGTCGCCCTGTGCCGGGAGTCGGCCGCGCAGCGCCCCGAGGCCTTCCGCACCGGCCTCGCCGCCGCGCTGCGCACCCTCGCCCGGAGTCTGGCCGGCACCGGCGACCCGCAGGAGGCACTGGCCCCGGCGCGGGAGGCCGTCGGCCTCCTGCGCGAGGAGGGGGACGCGGTCCTGGCCGATCTGGCCGACTCCCTCCAGGTGCTCGGCACGTACGTGGAGCTGAACGGGGACGCCGAGGGGGCGGTGGAGGCCTTCCGGGAAGCGGTGGCCCTCCACCGGTCCCTGGCGCTGGAGGCCCCCGGCGCTCCCGACGCCCCCCTGGTCTCCGCCCTGGACGGCCTGGCCCGGGCGCTCGCCCGTACCGGCGAACACGCGGCGGCGATCGAGGAGTTCGACGGGACCGTCGAGGAGTTCGCCGGGGTGGACCAGGCGACCGCCCGGCGGCTGGGCGTGGAGCGGAGCGCCTTCCTGCTCCGCTGCCCGGCCCCCCTGCCCGCGACCGGGGTGGCCGAGCTGGTGAACTGGCTCGACGAGGACGCGGAGAGGACCGGCAGCCCGGACACCGTGACCGTACGGGCCCGGCAGGCGCTGCGCACGTACGGGGACATCGCGGCGGTGCACACGGCCTGGGAGGAGGAGACCTTCACGTCCGTGCCGGACTGGCTCGCCCTGGCGCCGGAGACGCTGGAGCTCGTCAGCGCCTGGATGTTCGCGCCCGACTGGCCCCGGTCACGCGACTTCTGGTCCCGCAACGCCGATGTCCTCGGCAGCGTGGGTGCGGCGTCGGCCCTCGATGAGCTGGCGGTCCTGGACCCGGGCGGTGCGCAGCGGCACGCCCTGCTCCGGGAGGCCGTCCTCGCCCACGGGGTGACCGCCGCCTACGATCCGCTGATCCTGCGGGAGCAGTTGGCCCAGTGGCTGGAGTGCGTGGACTGGAAGGAGTCGCGGGCCTATCTGGAGGAGCACCCGCGCCTCCTGACCGTGCGGCCGCCCGACGCCACCCCGCTGGCCCACGTCGCGATGCTGGACATCGGCCGCACCGAGGGCCTGGACGCCGCGTACCGCCTCGTCGAGGACCGCGAGGCCCTCCAGGCGTACGTGGACCGGGCGTTGGCGGACGGGGACGGCACAGCGCTGATGCACGGCGGGGGCATCGAGGGCCAGGTCTTCGGCGACCGCCTCTCCTCGCTCACCCACGCGCAGGTGGCCCTGGTGCTCGCGGGGGCCACCGAGGGCTTCGACCCGGACGACCTGACCGCGCTCCTGCACAGGGCCCCCGAGGAGACCCGTGCCCGGCTGGTGCGGGAAACGGTCGCCCTGAGCGTCCGCCGTCCCGAGCCGCACGGGGAGACATGGCTGCGGATCGTCCGGGCGCTCGGCGGGGACGGCTGAGAACCGCGCGGGGAAACCGGAAGGGGCCTGCCCCACGCGGATGCGTGGGACAGGCCCCTTCGGCTTGCGGGTCAGGCCTGCGCGGGTTCGGCCTCGCGGGCCTCCTCCGGCTCCGGCCGGTCCGGGACGCCCGCCTTCGCGGCGCGCTTGGCCGCCTTCTTCTTGGCGCGGCGCTCCTTGCGGAGCTCGACCATCGCGTACAGCGTCGGCACCAGCAGCAGGGTCAGCAGCGTGGAGCTGATCAGACCGCCGATCACCACGACGCCCAGCGGCTGCGAGATGAAGCCGCCCTCGCCGGTGACGCCGAGCGCCATCGGGAGCAGGGCGAAGATGGTCGCGAGCGCCGTCATCAGGATCGGGCGGAAGCGGTGGCGGCCGCCCTCGATGACGGCTTCCACGATGCCGAGGCCCTGGGCGCGGTACTGGTTGATCAGGTCGATCAGCACGATCGCGTTGGTGACCACGATGCCGATGAGCATCAGCATGCCGATCATCGCGGGAACGCCCAGCGGGGTGCCCGTGATGAGCAGGAGGGCCAGGGCGCCGGTCGCCGCGAACGGGACGGAGACCAGCAGGATCAGCGGCTGGACGAGCGACCGGAACGTGGCCACCAGCAGCATGAAGACGATCGCGATGGCCGCCAGCATGGCGAGGCCGAGCTGCGCGAACGCTTCGTTCTGGTCCTCGGTGACGCCGCCGATGGTGGCGGTGGCGCCCTCCGGGAGGTCCAGGGCGTCGATCTTCGTGGCGAGATCGGTGCTGACCGCGCCGGTGTTGTCGCCGACGGGCTTGGCGGTGATCGTCGCCGAACGCTGTCCGTCGATCCGGGTCATCGAGACCGGGCCGGGGACCACCTTCACGTCGGCGATGTCGCCGAGCTTGACCGGGCCGAGCGGCAGGGCCTTCAGCTCGGCCACGGTGGCGGCCGGGGTGGACGAGCGGATGACGACGTCGCGCTCGGTGTCGTCCAGCGTCGCCGTGCCGGCCGGGGTGCCGCGTACGGCTCCGGCGACGATCCCGCCGAGGGCGGCGGAGTCGAATCCGGCGGCTGCCGCCTTGTCGTTGGCGGTGACCGAGATGCGCGGGACGCTCTGCGCCAGGTCGCTCTGGACGTCGGTGACGTCCTTGATGGTGGCGACCTCGGTGCGGACCGCCTCGGCCGCCTTCTTCAGGATGTCGCCGTCGGCGGCCTTGACCACGACGCTCAGGTCCTGGGAGCCGAAGCCGTCGCCCGCGGCGATGGTGGTGTCACCGATGCCGTCGAGCTTGCCGAGGGCCTCGTCGATGCGGTCCTGGGCGTCCTCGTAGTCCGCGGCGTCCTTCAGGGTGACCTGGTAGGAGGCCTGGTTGGCGCCCGTGCCGCCGCCGAAGGCGGCCATGAAGCCGGAGGAGCCGACGGTGACCTGGTAGTCCTTGACGCCCTTGTCCTGCTCGATGACCTTCTCGACCTTGCGGGCCGCCTCGTCGGCGGCTTCCAGGCTGGTGCCGGGGGTGAGCTCCTGCTTGACGGTCAGGACCTCCTGCTCACCGGCGTCGAAGAAGTTCGTCTTCAGCAGCGGGACCATCCCGAAGGTGCCGAGGAGCACGGCGACGGCGATGACGAGGCTGGTGACCCGGCGGCGGGTCGCGAAGCGCAGGACCGGGACGTAGATCCGCTGGAGCTTGCTGGCCTCCTCCTTCTCCTCCGCGAGGCGGCGGGCCTCCGCCGCGTCCTCGGGGGTGCCCTTGGGGGCGCGCAGGAACCAGTACGACAGCACCGGCACCACGGTGAGCGAGACCAGCAGTGAGGCCAGCAGCGCCGCGGTGATGGTCAGCGAGAACGAGCCGAAGAGCTGGCCGACCATGCCGCCGACCAGACCGATGGGCAGGAAGACGGCGACGGTGGTGAGGGTGGCGGAGGTGACCGCTCCGGCGACCTCCTTGACCGCGGTGATGATCGCCGCGTGGCGCTCCTCGCCGTAGCCGAGGTGACGCTTGATGTTCTCCAGGACCACGATCGAGTCGTCGACGACCCGGCCGATGGCGATGGTGAGCGCGCCGAGCGTGAGCATGTTGAGCGACAGGTCGCGGGTCCAGAGCACGATCAGCGCGAGGACGATCGAGAGCGGGATGGAGACCGCGGTGACCAGCGTCGAACGGATCGAGGCCAGGAAGACCAGGATCACGACGACCGCGAAGACCAGGCCGAGCGCGCCCTCCGTGGTCAGGCCCGAGATCGACTTGGAGACGGCGGGGCCCTGGTCGGAGACGACCGTCACCTCCGCGCCCTCGCCGAGGTCCTTGCGGAGGTCGGGGAGCTTGTCCTTGACGGCGTCCGAGATGGTGACGGCGCTGCCGTCCTTGTCCATCGTCGCCATCACGGCGAGGCTCGGCTTGCCGTTGGTGCGGGTGATGGAGACCGCCGTGGACGGCTCCTGCTTCACCTCGGCGACGTCGCCGAGGCGCACCGGCTTTCCGGGCGCACCGCCCGCCGGGTCCTTGGCGACGACCTGGAGGTCCTCGATCTGCTTCAGCGAGGTGTAGGCGCCGCCGACCTGGATGGTGCGGCTCTTGCCGGACTCGGAGAAGGAACCGGCCGGCACGGTGGCGCCGCCCGCCTGGAGGGCCTGGGCGAGCGTGCCCGCGTTCAGGCCGGCCGCGGCGAGCTTCTTGTCGTCGGGGACGACGGAGACCTGGAGGTCCCGCACGCCGTCCACCGTGACCTGGCCGACGCCTTCGATGTCCTGGAGGGCCGGGACGACCGTGCGGTCGAGCTGGTCGGCCAGGACCTGCTGGTCCTTGTCGGAGGTGACGGCGAGGACCACGGTCGGGATGTCGTCCGTGGAACCGGCGACGACCTGCGGGTCGACGCCGTCGGGCAGCTGGGCGCGGGCCCGGTTCACCGCCTGCTGGATGTCGGCGACGAGCTGCTTGGTGCCCTCGTCGCCGAAGTCGAAGGTCGCCATGATGAGGGCGTTGCCCTCACTGGCGGTGGAGGTGATGCCCTCGACGCCGTCGACGGCCTTGAGGGAGTTCTCCAGCGGCTCGACGACCTGCTTCTCGACCACATCGGGAGACGCACCCTGGTAGGGCGCCAGCACCGAGACCATCGGCAGTTCGATGGTGGGCAGCAGCTGCTGTTTGAGCTGCGGGATCGCTATCGCGCCGAAGACCAGCGCGACAATCGAGATCAGCCCGATCAGGGCCCTTTGCGCGAGGCTGAATCTGGACAGCCAGGACATGGGTGGGTCTCTCTTCTGTGGCGTACGCGGCAGGGGGCGGGGAGGGGGAAAACGTCAGGGACCTACACCTCCAGCCCAGTCCTACGATCTCCGCTCCGCGCCGCCGAAACGTCGCCCCCCGGGCTGCTTTCTTATGCCGCGCATACCGCAGGTGGAGTACGCCGCAGTACGCCGGAACGCCATCCGGTCAGTCCGCCCGGGGACGCACCAGGCCCGATTCGTAGGCGATTACCACCAATTGGGCCCGGTCCCGGGCTCCCAGCTTGGCCATCGCCCGGTTCACATGGGTCTTGACGGTGAGCGGGCTGACCGCGAGCCGCTCGGCGATCTGGTCGTTGGAGTGGCCGCCCGCGACCAGCACCAGCACCTCGCGTTCGCGGCCGGTGAGCGCCGCCAGCCGCTCCGCGTACTCCGCGCTGTCCGGCCCTTCCCCCGAGCTGCCGCCCTGGGCCAGGAACGTGGCGATGAGCCCCTTGGTCGCCGCCGGGGAGAGCAGCGCCTCGCCGGCCGCGGCGATCCGGACGGCGTTGAGGAGTTCCTCCGGCTCCGCACCCTTGCCGAGGAAGCCGGAGGCCCCGGCGCGCAGCGACTGGACCACGTACTCGTCGACCTCGAAGGTGGTGAGCATGACCACCCGCACCGCGGACAGCTCCGGGTCGGCGCTGATCATGCGGGTGGCGGCGAGTCCGTCGGTGCCCGGCATCCGGATGTCCATGAGCACCACGTCCGCGCCCGTGGCACGGGCCAGCTCGACGGCCTGGGCCCCGTCCGCGGCCTCGCCGACCACTTCCATGTCGGGCTCGGAGTCCACCAGCACCCGGAACGCGCTGCGCAGCAGCGCCTGGTCGTCGGCGAGCAGCACCTTGATCGGCGCCCGGGGCGTCGGCTGCGGCACGGACGCCTGCGCCGGCGCCTCCTGCGGTGCGGGCTTCGGTGTCGGCTGGGTCATCGGCGGAGCCCCGTCCCGCCCGCTGTGCCCGGCCGCTCCGGTTCACCCGTGCGGGCCTCGACGGGAAGGATCGCATGGACCCGGAATCCGCCGCCGTACCGAGGCCCCGCGGTGAGGGCGCCGCCGAGGGCGGTGACGCGTTCGCGCATGCCGACCAGGCCGTGGCCTCCGCTGTCCAGGTCCTCGTCGGCCGCGGAGCCGGGGCGCCGGCCGGTGCTCCCCCGGCCGTTGTCGAGCACGGTGACCTCGGCGGTGGCGCCCACCCGTACGACGCTCACCTCGGCCTTGGCCCCGGCGCCCGCGTGCTTGCGGACGTTGGTCAGGGCCTCCTGGATGACCCGGTACGCGGCCAGGTCGACGGCGGCGGGCAGCCGGTTCCCGTGGTCGGAGCAGGCCACCTCGACGGGGAGCCCGGCGTTGCGGAAGGTGCCGACCAGCTCGCCGAGCACGGCGAGCCCGGGGGCCGGCTCGGTGGGCGCCTCGGGGTCGCCCTGCTGACGCAGGAGACCGACGGTGACCCGGAGTTCGTTGAGCGCGGAGCGGCTGGCGTCGCGGACGTGGCCGAGCGCCTCCTTGGCCTGGTCCGGGCGCTTGTCCATGACGTGGGCGGCGACCCCGGCCTGGACGTTGACCAGGGCGATGTGGTGGGCGACGACGTCGTGGAGGTCCCGGGCGATCCGCAGCCGCTCCTCGGCGACCCGGCGGCGGGCCTCCTCCTCGCGGGTGCGCTCGGCACGCTCGGCGCGTTCCCGGATGGCGTCGACGAACGCGCGTCTGCTGCGTACGGCGTCCCCGGCGGCCCCGGCCATCCCGGTCCAGGCGAACACGCCGAGGTTCTCCTGGCTGTACCAGGGGGTCGAGCCGAAGAACATGGAGGCCGCCGTGAGCGCCCCCATCGTCAGCAGCCCGACCCGCCAGGTGGTGGGACGGTCGGTGCGCGAGGCGACGGTGTAGAGGGCGATGACCGTGCCCATGACGACCGGGGCGGGCGGGTCCATCAGGATGTACTCGGTGGCCGAGAGGGCCCCGGTGGCGGCGAGCACCGCCATCGGACGCCGTCGCCGCAGGACCAGGGCCACGGAGGCGAGGACCATAAGGAGCACGCTGAACGGCTCGGGGGTGCGGGTGCCGAAGGTCGGCCCGTGTCCGGTGCCCGGGTCCGCGAACGAGCCGCAGATCATCGCGACGAGGGAGCCGAGGGCGAGGGCCGCGTCGAACGCGAGGGGATGGTCCCGGAGCCAGCGGCGGGCGCGCGCGAAGCCGGACGAGAGGGTGGTCACGTCCAGCTACGGTACGCGGCAGGTCCTCGCGGGCGTACCTCTTCCCCGGGGAGGGCCGGGAGCAGCCCTGCCCCGCGTCCGGCGGACCGGGCGCGGGGCAGGGGTGCTCGGGATGCTGGTGCGGCGATCCACGGGCCCGCCGGGGCCGGCCCGTGGATTCAGTTGGGGATGAGCCCGCCGTCGCTGAGCATGGCCCGTACGTCCTCGAGGGTGGCGTCGGGCGCCGGCAGGATCAGCTCGGACGGCTCCAGGGAGTCGTCCGGCAGCGGAGTGCCGAGCTCGCGCACCTTGTCCAGGAGCGCGTGGAGGGTCGTGCGAAAGCCGGGGCCGTCGCCGCTCTCCATCTCCTTGAGCAGGACGTCGTCGAGCTCGTTCAGTTCGACGACGTGACTGTCGGCCAGCTTGACCTGGCCCTCCCCCATGATCCGTACGATCATGACGCTGCCTTACTGCTTGTCGAACTTGTGCGGGGACGACTGCTGCGACGGCGACGCACCATCCTGCGCGCCGCCCTCGATGGCCTGCTGCGAGGACGAGGAGCCGCCGGCCAGCTCGGCCTTCATGCGCTGCAGCTCCAGCTCCACATCGGTGCCGCCGGAGATCCGGTCCAGCTCGGCGGCGATGTCGTCCTTCGCCGTGCCGGTCGGGTCGTCCAGGGCGCCGGATGCGAGCAGCTCGTCGATGGCGCCGGCCCGCGCCTGGAGCTGCTGCGTCTTGTCCTCGGCCCGCTGGATCGCGAGGCCGACATCGCCCATCTCCTCGGAGATGCCGGAGAAGGCCTCGCCGATCCGGGTCTGGGCCTGGGCCGCCGTGTAGGTGGCCTTGATGGTCTCCTTCTTCGTGCGGAAGGCGTCGACCTTGGCCTGCAGCCGCTGGGCCGCGAGGGTGAGCTTCTCCTCCTCGCCCTGCAGCGTCGTGTGCTGCGTCTCCAGGTCGGTGACCTGCTGCTGGAGGGCGGCGCGCCGGGACAGCGCTTCGCGCGCCAGGTCCTCGCGGCCCAGCGCCAGCGCCTTGCGGCCCTGGTCCTCCAGCTTGGACGACTGGCCCTGCAGCTGGTTCAGTTGCAGCTCCAGGCGCTTGCGGGACGTCGCCACGTCGGCGACGCCGCGGCGCACCTTCTGAAGCAGCTCCAGCTGCTTCTGGTACGAGTAATCGAGGGTCTCGCGCGGATCCTCGGCCCGGTCAAGGGCCTTGTTTGCCTTCGCGCGGAAGATCATCCCCATACGCTTCATGACACCGCTCATGGGCTTCGCGCGCCCCCTTCTGACGGACTGAGCTCCAGCACTCCCGATAGAACCCACAGTACGGGCCCTGTCTCTATTACCGCACTGTTCGGACGTCGATGTGCTCCTCCCCAAGGACGACTGCACCCCGGGAACACTCCCGCCCAGGGTGTAGGTGAGGCCCCGGAACATTCTTGTGACGGGCACGGGAACGGGCGGTTGACACCCGTATCGCCCCGTCGGGACACATGTGGGGACGCCGTCCGTTGCCGGATCGTTCCCGCCCGGGTCTCCGGGTCCGCGCGCCGACCCCGTACCCTTGGGTTTTGTGTTCCGTAGCCGTGCCAAGACAGAGAAGGCCCCCACCGACAAGGTGACGGCGGACCTCTCCCAGCAGCCCCGCGACCCGCAGGCTCCCAAGGGTCGCCCCACCCCCAAGCGCAGCGAGGCCCAGACGCAGCGCCGCCGTGCCGCGTCCAGCGCGCCGACCGACCGCAAAGCGGCCATGAAGCGCCAGCGCGAAGCACGCCGCACCGACCTGGCCAGGCAGCGTGAGGCGCTCGCGTCGGGCGACGAGCGCTACCTCCCGGTCCGCGACAAGGGCCCGGTCAGGCGCTTCGTCCGCGATTACGTGGACTCGCGCTTCTGCATCGCCGAGTGGTTCCTGCCGCTCGCCGTGATCATCCTGATCCTCAGCGTGATCCAGGTGCAGAACATCCAGAGCATCTCCCTGCTGCTCTGGCTCGGCGTGATCATCCTGATCGTGATCGACTCGATCGGTCTGTCGATGCGCCTGAAGAAGCAGCTGCGTGAGCGCTTCCCGGACACGCCGAAGCGCGGAGCCGTGGCGTACGGCCTGATGCGCACGCTCCAGATGCGTCGACTGCGGCTTCCGAAGCCGCAGGTCAAGCGCGGAGAGCGGCCCTGAGCACGGAGGCCTCCGGCTTCACCGGGGTCTCCTCGGCGTGGCTGGCAGGTCTCGGCGGCGTACGCAACAGGGTCCGCCAGGAGCTCGTCGCGCGGCAGCTGGACGAGCAGATAGCCGGGCGGTTCCCGGTGGGGCAGCGGCTGCGCGTCCTGGACGTCGGCATGGGCCAGGGCACCCAGGCGCTGCGGCTGGCGCGGGCCGGTCACTCGGTGACCGGCCTGGAGTCGGACGCCGAGATGCTGACGGCGGCCCGTGAGTCGCTGGCGACCGAGCCCGAGGGCATCCGGGAGCGGGTCAGGCTCATCGAGGGCGACGGCCGGGACACCGGCGTGCACTTCCTGCCCGGCAGTTTCGACGTGGTGCTGTGCCACGGCGTCCTGATGTACGTCGAGGAGCCGGACCCGATGCTGGCCGGGCTCGCCCGGATGCTGGCGCCCGGCGGGCTGCTCTCCCTGCTCGTACGGAACGCGGACGCGCTCGCGATGCGCCCGGGGCTCGCCGGTGACTTCGGCGCGGCCCTGACCGCCTTCGACACCGCCACGTACACCAACCGCCTCGGCCTCACCGTGCGGGCCGACCGGCTCGACGCGCTGCGGGCCACCCTCGCGGGGATCGCCGCGCCGCTGCACGCCTGGTACGGGGTGCGGGTCTTCACGGACAACGTGGCGGACGGGACGGAGCTGCCGGCCGAGGAGCTGGAGCGGGTCCTGACCCTGGAGGACCGGGCCGGGCGGACCGACCCCTACCGGGGTGTGGCGGCGCTGCTGCATCTGTGCGGCGTGCGCGGCTAGTACGGGCGTCACGGGGAGCGGGCCCGTTCGGCCCATCAGTTCGGGCACCCGAACGGGGCGGACCCCAGACTCCGGATATGGACGTATCCCCCTCCCGCAGCCGCGCGCGCAGGCTGCTGCTCCCCCTGTCCGCCGCCGTCTGCGCCATCGCCCTGGCGGGTGGCTGCTCCGGTACGGGTCCGGCGGCTCCGGCCCCCGAGGCCAGTGCGTCCGGTACGGCGCAGGGTTCGGTGAAACGCGCCCCCGACGACCTGGAGAACGCCTACCAGGCCGTCATCAACGACGTACTGCCGTCGGTGGTGCAGATCGACGCCTCGGAGGGCCTCGGTTCCGGGATCGTCTACGACGACAAGGGGCACATCGTCACCAACGCCCATGTGGTCGGCGACGAGAAGACGTTCAAGGTCAGCGTCGCCACCGGGGAAGCGGTGCTGAGCGCCTCGCTGGTCTCCTCCTACCCGGAGCAGGACCTGGCCGTCATCAAGCTCGACGAGGTGCCGGACGGGCTGAAGCCCGCGGAGTTCGGCGACGCGGAGAAGGTCGAGGTGGGGCAGATCGTGCTGGCGATGGGCTCGCCGCTCGGCCTGTCCAGCAGCGTCACCCAGGGCATCGTCTCGGCGCTCGGCCGGACCGTGAGCGAGAGCAGGGCGGGCGGCGGCACGGGGGCGACGATCGCCAACATGGTGCAGACGTCCGCGGCGATCAACCCGGGCAACAGCGGCGGGGCGCTGGTCAACCTCGACAGCCAGGTGATCGGCATTCCGACCCTCGCGGCGACCGACCCGCAGATGGGCGACAGCGCGGCGCCGGGCATCGGCTTCGCGATCCCCGTCTCGATGGTGAAGACGGTCGCCGACCAGATCATCAAGGACGGCAAGGTCACCGATTCGGGCCGGGCCGCGCTGAACATCACGGGCCGCACGGTCGTCGACGACAACTACCGCCCCGCCGGGGTGGCGCTGGTCAGCGTGGACCGGGGCGGCGCGGCGGACGACGCGGGGCTGAAGCCCGGGGACACCATCACGAAGATCGGGGACAGCGAGGTCACCACGATCACCTCGCTCTCCGAGGCGCTGGCCGGCGACAAGCCGGGCCAGAAGGTGACCGTCACGTACACGCGCGACGGCGACAGCCGGACGGCGGAGGTCACGCTCGGGGAGATCTGAGCCTCCTCCGACAGTGGAAAGGGCGGTACGGGTCTCCCGTACCGCCCTTTCCGTGTCGGCCGAACCTCAGGCGCTGTCGGCCTGCAGGCTCATCGGGCCGTAGATCTTGGTGGTGTCCTCGAAGAGCGTCACCTGTGCGGCGCCGCCCTCCAGGAGCTCTTTCCAGTACTCACCGATCCAGGACTCCGCGTCGCCCTGGGTGGTGAACTCCTCCGGCTGCAGCGCCGGCTCCGTCTCCGTACCGTCGGACTTCTCGAACCGCCACGTCCACGCCATGCCAGCCTCCTGGGTCACGTTGCTTCCCGAAGCGTAGCCGGACGCGCACCTCGCGCGGGGACACGGGAGGATCAAGGTGTGGAACTGACTCTGCTCGGCACCGGAGCCCCCGACGGGCTGCCGCGCCCCTCCTGTCCCTGCGCGGCCTGCGCCTCGGCCCGCGGCCCGTGGGCGCGGGCCGCGACGGCGCTGCTGGTCGACGACGCGCTGCTGCTGGACCTCACCCCCGGGGCGGAGTTCGCCGCCGCCCGCGCGGGGCATTCGCTGGGCGCGGTCCGGCAGGTGCTGCTGACGCACCCGCACGACGGGCCCGCCGTCGAACTGCCCGCCCTGCTGCCCCCGGCGGGCCGGGTGCCGGACGGCCAGGTCCTGACGCTGATCAGCGGGCACCGGGTGCGGGCGATGGCGATGGACGCCCCGGGGACCGGGTACGAGGTGACCGGCCCGGAGGGCGAGCGGCTGCTGTACCTGCCGCCGGGGGCCGCCCCCTCCGGCCTGCCCGAACAGCTGGACCGGCCCCTGGACATGGTCGTCTGCGATGTGATCGGGCGGCCCGACGCGGTGGCCCGGCTACGGTCGGCCGGAGCGGTCGGGCCGGCCACCGAGGTGATCGCGGTCCACCTGGACCACGACGCCCCGCCGGGCCCGGCGCTGGACCGGCGGCTGGCGGCGGCCGGTGCGCGGGCGGTGCCGGACGGGACGACGCTGGTGGTGGGCGAGTACCACGCGGTGCCGGACGTACCGCGCCGGGTGCTGGTGACGGGGGGCGCGCGGTCGGGGAAGTCCCTGGAGGCGGAGCAGCGCATGGAGACGTTCCCGGAGGTGGTGTACGTGGCGACCGGCGGCCGCCGCGACGGGGACCCCGAGTGGGCGGCCCGGATCGGACTGCACCGGGAGCGCAGGCCCGGCGCCTGGCGGACCGAGGAGACCTGTCGGATCGCGGAGCTGCTGGGGGCGGACGGGCCGCCGCTGCTGATCGACTGCCTGTCGCTGTGGCTGACCGATGCGATGGACCGGGTGGACGCCTGGGAGGACGAGCGCTGGCACGGCGGCGGCGAGGCGGCGTTGCGGGAGCGGGTCGTGGAGCTGGTCGCCGCCGTGCGCGGGACCCGGCGGCAGGTGGTCCTGGTGACCAACGAGGTGGGGTCGGGGGTGGTGCCGGCGACGTCGGCGGGGCGGCGGTTCCGGGACGAGCTGGGGCGGCTGAACGCGGCGGTGGCGGCCGAGTGCGAGCAGGTGCTGCTGGTGGTCGCGGGGCAGGTGCTGGTGCTGCGGGGGTGAGGCCTCCGCCGGGGGCCGCCGCGGGCCGCCGGCCTCCCGCCCCCTCTCACGGTTACGGCACGGTTCCCGGGGCAGGCCGACCGGTACTGTTCCGGCAGGGGCCCGCCGTCGGGTTCCCGGACCGGACCCGACGTGACGACCCGCGAGGCAGACCTCCGTGAACCTGGACGATTTCTCCGACCTGATCCAACGCCCCGACGGGGGTGTGCGGCGCGACGCCGAGGAGCGGCGCGAGCGGCTGACCGTCCCCCCGGGGGCGCTCGGACGCCTCGACGAGCTGGGCGAATGGCTCAGCGCCGCGCAGCAGTCCGTGCCGGTCAGGGCCGTCGAGCAACCGCGCCTGGTCCTCTTCGCCGGTGACCACGGGGTGGCGGAGCTGGGTGTCTCGGGCCGACCGGCGGGAAGCGCGCACGAGCTGGTGCGGGCCGCCCTCGACGGGGCGAGCCCGGTCTCGGTGCTGGCCCGGCGCTTCTCGGTGCCGATGCGGATCGTGGACGTCTCCCTGGACTGCGATCCGGAGCTGCTGCCCGAGTCCGTGGTGCGCCACCGGGTGCGTCGGGGTTCGGGGCGGATCGACGTCGAGGACGCGATCAGCGCGGAGGAGGCCGAGCAGGCGGTCCGTCTGGGCATGGCCATCGCCGACGAGGAGGCGGACTCCGGCACCGATCTGGTGGTGCTCGGCGACCTCAGCGTGGGCGGGACCACCGCCGCGGCCACCCTCGTCGCGGCGCTCTGCGGGACGGACGCCTCCGTGGTGACCGGGCGCGGCGGTGCGGGCATCGACGACCTGGCGTGGATGGTCAAGTGCGCGGCGGTCCGGGACGCGCTGCGCCGGGCCCGGCCGGTGCTCGGCGACCAGCTGGAGCTGCTGGCCACGTCGGGCGGCGCGGATCTGGCGGCGATGACGGGCTTCCTGTTGCAGAGCGCGGTGCGCCGGATGCCGGTGATCCTGGACGGGGTCGTCTCGGCGGCCTGCGCGCTGGTGGCGCAGCGGGCGGCCTTCCGGGCGCCGGACTGGTGGCTGGCCGGGCAGGTCAGCGGGGAGCCCGCGCAGACGAAGGCGCTGGACCGGATGGCGCTGACCCCGCTGCTGGACCACGGTGTGACGGTGGGCGAGGGCAGCGGCGCGCTGCTGGCCCTGCCGCTGGTGCAGGCGGCGGCGGCGCTGGCCGCCGAACTGCCGGAGCGTGAACCGGAGAAGGCCGTGGACGACGAGGACGCGGAGTCGGCGCTGGAGTCGGAGTCGGCGGGAGCGGCCCTCGACGGAGCCTGAGGCCCCGGCTCCCCATCGCGCGGACGAGATCGGCATCACTCGGGTGTCGCTCAACTTCGCCATGTCCCGGTCCGTCTTCGAGAGGGGATCGCGGCGCCGGCGTGCGTCCTCGCCGATACCGCGTACCGTCCGTCAGATCGACCCGGGGGCCCGTTCCATGCTGTTCGAGAAGAGCGGATGAGCCGTCTTCCGGCCCTGCGCCGGGCGGCGGTACGGGAGTGGGGCCCGCTGGTCGCGGCCGTACGGCGGGGGCTCGCCGGACGCGGGGTGCGGGCGCTCGCGCTGACGGCGGGCGCGGTGGCGCTGACCGCGACCGTTCAGCTGACGCAGAACCAGGCGTGGGGCTACCGGCCGGTGCAGAACCTCGGAGCCGTACGGGCCGAGGACCCGCTCTGGCTCGCCCTCCTGCGTACGCCGCTGTCCCTGTTCGTGCCCGCGCTCGATCTGCCGGTGTGGGGTGCGCTGGCCCAGATCCTGCTGGTGTTCGGCCTCGCGGAGCTGTGTCTGGGGCGGTGGCGCACGCTCGCGGTGGCGTATCTGGCGACGCTGGCCGGGACGCTGTACGCGCGGATCGGCATCGCGCTCGGGCCGGAGGTCCTCCTCGGGCTGCCCGCCTCCGACGCGCAGGTGGTGGACACCGGCCCTTCGGCGGCCGTCGTGGGACTCGCGGTGTACGTCTGCCGTCAGCGGCGGGCCCGGTTGACCGGGGCGCTGGTGGTCCTCGCGATGGTGGTGGAGGTCCTCGTCAAGGACAACCTGGCGGGCCGCGAGCATCTGGCCGCCGTCGCCGCCGTCCTGGTGGTGTGCCGCGTACGGGAGTGGCGCGGGCGGCGGCGCGTTCAGGACCTGGGCGCGGGCGGCGGCGGGACGCGGTCCGGGGCGCCGCCGATGAGGTCCTGGAACTTCCGGCGCGGCCCGGCCCAGCGCACGTCGTGGTGGTAGGCCCGCAACAGTGCCCTGGAGCGGGCCCGGTGGCGGTTGCGGTAGAAGCGCCTGGCCCAGGGTGAGGTGGGGCGGGCCAGTCGGATCGCGCCGACCAGCGCGACGAAGGGGACGAGAGTGCCGAGCACCGCCATCCGCGCCTTGCCCTTGAACAGGGCGATCAGGACGAAGCAGAAGTTGATCACGTACGTCGTGATGACGCCGAGTCTCCCCTGCTGCTCCTCGTCGGTGACGTCGTCGACGCCGAGCGGCGAGAAGCCCGCCAGAACCAGCACCACCAGCGAGACGGTCAGCACGACCACCTCCACGCTCTGGCGGCCCTCCTCGGTCCAGTACACGTCGTCCAGATGCAGGATCAGGGCGAACTCGTCCAGCACCAGACCGGCCCCCACTCCGAAGATCACCGCGCAGATCCCGGCGGTCACGCCGTGCCGCCCGCTGGCCACCGCGCCGAATCCGCCGATCACCGACAGCACGACCCCGGGCACCACATGGTGGATGTGCACCCCGCCCGGGGTGATGTTGCGGAACGGGCCCTTCCCTGCCCGGATCATGCGGGTGATGGTGCGGGTGATCGCGAAGGTCAGGACGAACGCGGCCAGCGCGAGGAGCAGCGGCAGCTTGCCCGGCTCCGTGATGTTGTCGTGCCACCAGTGACCCATGCCACCCACTCCCGTTACGTCAGGTTTCGCGGCGATTGGCGCGTTTTGCCCAATCTATCGGTGGGGCCCAGCGGCTAGCCTGCGCGCGGTGACCTCCCTGAACAGCCACGGCATACGTTTCGCCTTCGGCACCCTGACCGTGCTGCCCGTCCGCGTGACCCGCTGGGACCGCGCGACCGCCCGCTCAGGAATGCTCTGCGCCCCGCTCGCCGGGCTCGTCGTGGGACTGCTCGCCGGGGCCCTCGGCTCACTGTCGCTGCTGGCCGGCTCGGGGCCGCTGCTCGCGGCGGTCGCCTCCGTCGCGGTGCCCGCCGCCCTCACCCGGGGGCTGCACCTGGACGGCCTGGCAGACACGGCCGACGGTCTCGGCAGCGGGAAACCGGCGGAGGACGCGCTGCGGATCATGAAGCAGTCCGACATTGGGCCGTTCGGTGTCATCACGCTGCTCCTGGTCCTGCTGGCCCAGGTCGCGGTCCTCTTCGAGCTGTACGGGGAGGGCTGGGCGCACGGGGCTCTCGGGGCCGTCGTCGCGGGCGCCGCCGCCCGTCTCGCGCTGACCCTGGCGTCCCGTCAGGGCGTCCCGGCGGCCCGGCCGGAGGGGCTCGGCGCGGTGGTGGCGTCCACGGTCCCGGGCGGGCGGGCGCTGCTCGCGGCGGTGGTGACGGTGGCGCTGTGCGCGGCGGCGGGCGCACTGCTCGGCCCGTACGGGGCGCTGCACCACGCGCTCGCGGTACTCGGCGCGCTCGCCGCCGCCGAACTGCTGCTGCGGCACTGCGTACGGCGGTTCGGCGGGGTGACCGGGGACGTCTTCGGGGGCGTCGAGGAGACGGCGGCGACAGCTGCCCTGGTGGTGCTGGCGCTCGGGACCTGACGGCGCGGCACATCGGGGCGACCGCCGCGACGGCCGCCCGACAGCCCGTCGCACCGGCCGGAACAGACCGCCGTAACAGTCGGGAACGGCCCGCCGCCGTCATGGAGCAGGAACCGCGCGCGTAGGCTCATTCCCGGCACATCGTCGGGGCGTCTACGATGCGCCGGGCACGGTCGGCCCACCCCTCGACCGAACTCGAACTCAACGGAAGCGAGATTTCACCACCGTGACTGCTCTCACTCTCAGCACTGCCGGTGCGGCGACGCTGCGCGCCGACGCACTCGTCGTCGGCGTCGCCAAGGGCGTCAAGGGCCCGGTCCTCGCGCCCGGCGCCGAGGCCGTGGACAAGGCGTTCGACGGAAAGCTCGCCGCCGTCCTCGCGACCCTGGGCGCCACCGGTGCCGAGGGCGAACTGACCAAGCTGCCCGCCGCGTCCGGCCTCAAGGCCCCGGTCGTCGTCGCGGTCGGCCTCGGTCCGGTCCCGGACAAGGAGGACGCCTACGACGCCGAGGCGCTGCGCCGCGCGGCGGGCACCGCGGCCCGTGCGCTGCACGGCTCCAAGAAGGCCGGCTTCGCGCTGCCCGCCGCTTCCGTCGAGGACGCGGCCGCCGTCGCCGAGGGTGCGCTCCTGGGCGCGTACGCCTTCACCGCCTACCAGGGCGGCGAGAACAAGCTGGCCCCCAAGGACGCGAAGTCCAAGGACAACGGCCCGAAGCTGCCGCTCGCCGAGGTGGCCCTGCTCGGCGCCAAGCCGCGCGACAAGGCCTACAAGGCGGCCGTCGAGCGCGCCCTGGCCCTGGTCGAGGAGATCAACCGCGCCCGCGACCTGATCAACACCCCGCCGAACGACCTGTACCCGGAGTCCTTCGCCGCCGTGGCCACCGCCGCGGGCAAGGAGCACGGCATCAAGGTCCAGGTCCTGGACGAGAAGGCCCTCGTCAAGGGCGGCTTCGGCGGCATCCTCGGCGTCGGCCAGGGCGCCGAGCGCGGCCCGCGCCTGGTGAAGCTCGCCTACACGCACCCGAAGGCGGATAAGACCCTGGCCCTTGTCGGCAAGGGCATCACCTACGACTCGGGCGGCATCTCGCTCAAGCCGGCCGGCCACAACGAGACGATGAAGTGCGACATGGCCGGCGCCGCCGCCGTGTTCGCCGCCGTCGTCTCGGCCGCCCGCCTGGGCCTGAAGGTCAACGTCACCGGCTGGCTGGCGCTGGCCGAGAACATGCCCTCCGGCAACGCCACCCGCCCCGGTGACGTGCTGCGCATGTACAGCGGCAAGACCGTCGAGGTCCTCAACACCGACGCCGAGGGCCGGCTCGTCCTGGCCGACGCGCTGACCCGCGCCTCGGAGGAGAAGCCGGACGCGATCGTCGACGTGGCGACCCTGACCGGCGCGATGGTGCTGGCGCTCGGCAACCGCACCTTCGGTGTGATGGCCAACGACGACGCCTTCCGCACGTCGATCCACGAGATCGCCGAGGAGGTCGGCGAGCCGTCCTGGCCGATGCCGCTCCCGGCCGACCTGCGCAAGGGCATGGACTCCCCCACCGCCGACATCGCCAACATGGGCGAGCGGATGGGCGGCGGCCTGGTGGCCGGCCTGTTCCTGAAGGAGTTCGTGGGCGAGGGCATCGCCTGGGCGCACCTGGACATCGCGGGCCCGGCCTTCCACGAGGGCGCGCCGTACGGCTACACGCCCAAGGGCGGCACCGGCTCCGCGGTCCGCACCCTGGTGCGGCTCGCCGAGCGCACCGCGGCCGGCGACCTCGGCTGAGTTCCCGCCTTCCGTCGCGTACGGCCCCGGGCATAGGTCCGGGGCCGTACGTGTTCTCGGAACGGAAGCGGCAAGGATGAGCGGCGGAGGACGGATGGGCGACGGAGGGCGAACGGGTTTCGCTCTCGACGAACACCGGCCGAATCCGTAGGTATCTACGCAGCAGTAACCCTCCGGAACGGACGATCATCCGTCCCGGACCCGGGCCCCGCGTCCCGCCCACCGTCGACAAGTGCGAAGATGGGTTCTCGGCAGGACAGGGCCCCCACCACAGGGCCGAAGACAAAAGCGGCCGCACACCAGCCGACCGGCCGGTCACACCCCAGCGACGGGGCCCGGCGTACGGCGCACATGCATGGAGGACGTGACGTGGCGAACGACGCCAGCACCGTTTTCGACCTAGTGATCCTCGGCGGTGGCAGTGGCGGTTACGCCGCGGCCCTGCGCGGAGCGCAGCTGGGCCTGGACGTCGCCCTGATCGAGAAGGGCAAGGTCGGCGGCACCTGCCTGCACAACGGCTGCATTCCCACGAAGGCACTGCTGCACGCGGGCGAGATCGCGGACCAGGCCCGCGAGTCGGCCCAGTTCGGCGTGAAGGCGACCTTCGAGGGCATCGACATGGAGGCCGTCAACAAGTACAAGGACGAGGTGATCTCGGGCCTGTACAAGGGTCTCCAGGGACTCATCGCCTCGCGCAAGGTCCACTACATCGAGGGTGAGGGCAAGCTCTCCTCCCCCACCTCCGTGGACGTGAACGGCCAGCGCATCCAGGGCCGCCACGTGCTGCTGGCGACCGGCTCCGTGCCGAAGTCGCTGCCCGGCCTGGAGATCGACGGCAACCGGATCATCTCCTCGGACCACGCGCTGAAGATGGACCGCGTCCCGAAGTCGGCGATCGTGCTGGGCGGCGGCGTCATCGGCGTCGAGTTCGCCTCGGCGTGGAAGTCCTTCGGCACCGAGATCACCATCGTCGAGGGCCTCAAGCACCTCGTCCCGGTCGAGGACGAGAACAGCTCCAAGCTTCTTGAGCGCGCGTTCCGCAAGCGCGGCATCAAGTTCAACCTCGGCACCTTCTTCGACAAGGCCGAGTACACCGAGGACGGCGTCCGCGTGACGCTCGCCGACGGCAAGACCTTCGAGGCGGAGCTGCTGCTCGTCGCCATCGGCCGCGGCCCGGTCTCGCAGGGCCTGGGCTACGAGGAGCAGGGCGTCGCGATGGACCGCGGCTATGTCCTGGTCGACGAGTACATGCAGACCAACGTCCCGACGATCTCGGCCGTGGGCGACCTCGTCCCGACCCTCCAGCTCGCCCACGTCGGCTTCGCCGAGGGCATCCTGGTCGCGGAGCGTCTGGCCGGTCTGAAGACCGTTCCGATCGACTACGACGGCGTTCCCAAGGTGACGTACTGCCACCCCGAGGTCGCCTCCGTCGGCATCACCGAGGCCAAGGCCAAGGAGATCTACGGCGCGGACAAGGTCGTCGCCCTCAAGTACAACCTCGCGGGCAACGGCAAGAGCAAGATCCTCAAGACCGCGGGCGAGATCAAGCTCGTCCAGGTCAAGGACGGTGCCGTGGTCGGCGTCCACATGGTCGGCGACCGTATGGGCGAGCAGGTCGGCGAAGCCCAGCTGATCTACAACTGGGAGGCGCTGCCCTCCGAGGTCGCCCAGCTCATCCACGCACACCCGACGCAGAACGAGGCGATGGGCGAGGCTCACCTGGCGCTGGCCGGCAAGCCTCTCCACGCCCACGACTGATCCCCCGGTCCCGGGCGCGACGACCGACCACTTCCGCAATTTCGTAAGGAGCAACTGAAACCATGTCGGTTTCCGTAACCCTTCCGGCGCTCGGCGAGAGCGTCACCGAGGGCACTGTCACCCGTTGGCTGAAGGCCGAGGGCGAGCGCGTCGAGGCCGACGAGCCGTTGCTCGAGGTCTCGACCGACAAGGTCGACACCGAGATCCCGGCCCCCGCGTCCGGTGTTCTGGCCTCCATCAAGGTCGCCGAGGACGAGACCGTCGAGGTCGGCGCCGAGCTGGCCGTCATCGACGACGGCTCGGGCGCGCCGGCCGAGGCCGCGGCCCCCGCCGCCGAGGCCCCCGCCGCCCCGGCCGAGGCTCCGGCCCCGGTCGCCGAGGCCCCCGCCGCCGCTCCGGCTCCCGAGGCGGCGGCTCCGGCCGCCGCCCCCGCCGGTGGCGCGTCCGGCACCGACGTCACCCTTCCGGCGCTCGGCGAGAGCGTCACCGAGGGCACCGTCACCCGCTGGCTCAAGGAGGTCGGCGAGGAGGTGGCCGAGGACGAGCCGCTGCTGGAGGTCTCCACGGACAAGGTCGACACCGAGATCCCCGCCCCGGTCGCCGGTGTGCTGCTGGAGATCGTGGTCGGCGAGGACGAGACCGCCGAGGTCGGCGCGAAGCTCGCCGTCATCGGCGCCCCGGGCGCGGCCCCGGCCGCCGCTCCGGCGCAGCCCGCCGCCCCGGCCCAGGAGGCCCCGAAGCAGGAGGCCCCCGCGGCTCCCGCCCCGGCCCCCGCCGCCCCGGCCCCCGCCGCTCCGGCCGCCCCCGCGGCTCCGGCTCCGGTCCAGGCCCCGGCGGCTCCCGCCGCCCCGGCCCCCGCTCCGGCGCAGCCCGCCCCCGTCGCCCAGGCGCCGGCCGCCCCGGCCGCGCCCTCCGGTGACGACGGCGCGTACGTCACGCCGCTGGTCCGCAAGCTCGCGTCCGAGAACAACGTGGACCTGAGCGCGGTCAAGGGCACCGGCGTCGGTGGCCGGATCCGCAAGCAGGACGTCGTCGCCGCCGCGGAGGCCGCCAAGGCCGCCGCAGCCGCTCCGGCCCCGGCAGCTGCCCAGGCAGCCGCCAAGGCGCCGAAGCTGGAGGCGTCCCCGCTGCGCGGTCAGACGGTCAAGATGACCCGCATGCGCAAGGTCATCGGCGAGAACATGATGAAGGCGCTGCACTCGCAGGCCCAGCTGACCTCGGTCCTCGAGGTCGACATCACCAAGCTGATGAAGCTGCGCAACCAGGCGAAGGCCGCCTTCGCCGCCCGTGAGGGCGTCAAGCTGTCCCCGATGCCGTTCTTCGTGAAGGCGGCGGCCCAGGCACTGAAGGCCCACCCGGTCGTCAACGCCCGGATCAACGAGGACGAGGGCACCATCACGTACTTCGACTCGGAGAACATCGGCATCGCCGTGGACGCCGAGAAGGGTCTGATGACCCCGGTCATCAAGGGTGCGGGCGACCTGAACATCGCCGGCATCTCCAAGAAGACCGCGGAGCTCGCGGGCAAGGCGCGCGGTGGCGGCCTGACGCCGGACGACATGTCCGGCGCCACCTTCACCATCAGCAACACCGGTTCGCGCGGCGCCCTGTTCGACACGGTCATCGTGCCGCCGAACCAGGCCGCCATCCTGGGCATCGGCGCCACGGTCCGCCGCCCGGTGGTCATCGACCACCCGGACCTCGGCGAGACCATCGCGGTGCGCGACATGACGTACCTCTCGCTCTCCTACGACCACCGTCTGGTGGACGGCGCGGACGCCGCCCGCTACCTGACGTCGGTCAAGGCGATCCTGGAGGCCGGTGAGTTCGAGGTCGAGCTCGGCCTCTGAACACCCCTGCTGTAACCAGCCTCACCAGCGGCGCCCCCGTCCGGAACTCATCCGGGCGGGGGCGCCGCCGTATTGTCTAAGCACCACGGGAGACCTACCGCCACCGTGATGATGTAGGCAGCACCGGTCTGCCCTGAAGGAGCCCTCCATGACCCCGCCCGTCGTCCACTCGCTGCGCGAACAGATCCGCGAGCACATCGTGGAGGGGATCGTCAGCGGGCGCTGGAAGCCGGGTGAGCGGATCGTGGAGCGCCGCATCGCCACCGAGCTGGAGGCCAGCCAGACGCCCGTGCGCGAGGCGCTGCGCGAGCTGGAGACGCTGCGGCTGATCGAGTCGGCCCCCAACAAGGGCGTCCGGGTCCGCAACCTCACGGCGGCCGATCTGGAGGAGAGCTACCCGGTCCGGGCCGGGCTGGAGCAGATCGCCGCGGAGCTGGCGGCCCCCCGGCTGGGCCGGGACTGCTCGGCGCTGGAGCCGCACGTGGCGGCGCTGTACGAGGCGGACCGGCTGGCCGAC
The DNA here is from genome assembly GCF_014650675.1 of Streptomyces anulatus. Lineage (GTDB taxonomy): Bacteria > Actinomycetota > Actinomycetes > Streptomycetales > Streptomycetaceae > Streptomyces > Streptomyces anulatus. The sequence continues at coordinate 442,210 of NZ_BMVK01000001.1, forward strand.
GGCGAGGCGCAGGTGCGGCACACGGTCGGCTTCCACCGGGAGATGGTGCGGGCGGCCGGGAACGCGGTGCTGCTGCACACCTGGGAGGGGCTGGGCATCGAGGTGTTCACGGCTCTGTCGATCCGCTGGCTGGGCACGGTGCAGAAGTCGTACGCGGAGGAGCACCAGGCGCTCATCGACGCGTTCCTCGCCGAGGACCCGGGGATCGGGGCCCTGGTGAAGGCGCACGTGCTGGGCTGCGCACCCCGCGCGTAGGCGTCCCCCGGACCCGATCATCTGGCGCCCCGTCTGCTCTTCCGTGCAGGTCAGCGCCCATTTTGTGCGCTATTTCGCGTCACTCCGTGCCCCATTTCGAGGCACCCCATGCCACTTTTCTTCGTATCGAGAAGTTTTGCCTTCAATCCTTTGATCGATCATCGATCAGCGCCTTACAGTTCATCTCGCGGGCCCACCGGCCCCATCGCTCTGTCCTGCCAGATAGAGCCTTCTCCACCCCCCTCCTCTCCGGAAGGCGGCGATCATGACCGACCCCGTAGGAAAGCTTCCGAGCGAGCTCGACCAGCTCCCGGACCGTGACCCCGAGGAGACCGCCGAATGGGCGGCCTCCCTGGACGCCGTCACCCAGGCCGCCGGCCCGCACCGTGCCGCGTACCTGATGCGCCGCTCGCTGCAGCACGCCGAGGGCGCCGGTCTCGCGCTGCCCAAGCTGCTGGAGACCGATTACGTCAACTCCATCCCGACCGCCGCCGAGCCCGCGTTCGACGGCGACCTGGAGATGGAGTCGAGGATCACCGCGTGGAACCGCTGGAACGCGGCCGCGATGGTCACCCGGGGCGCCCGGTACGGGGTCGGCGGCCACATCGCCACCTTCGCCTCGGCGGCCTGGCTCTACGAGACCGGCTTCAACCACTTCTTCCGCGGCAAGGAGGGGGACGGCTCCGGCGACCAGCTCTACATCCAGGGCCACGCCTCCCCCGGCATCTACGCCCGCGCCTTCCTCGACGGCCGGCTCAGCGAGCAGCAGCTCGACAACTTCCGCCAGGAGGCGGGCGGCGAGGGTCTGCCCTCCTACCCGCACCCCCGGCGGCTGCCCTGGCTGTGGGAGTTCCCCACCGTGTCGATGGGCCTCGGCCCGCTCTCGGCCATCTACCAGGCGCGCTTCAACCGCTATCTGGCCAACCGCAACATCAAGGACACGGCCAACTCGCACGTCTGGGCCTTCCTGGGCGACGGCGAGATGGACGAGCCCGAGTCGACCGCGGCCCTCGCGCTGGCCTCCCGTGAGCAGCTCGACAACCTGACCTTCGTCATCAACTGCAACCTGCAGCGCCTCGACGGCCCGGTCCGCGCCAACTTCCGCGTGGTCCAGGAGCTGGAGGCGCAGTTCCGCGGGGCCGGCTGGAACGTCGTCAAGACGCTCTGGGGCAACGCCTGGGACGAGCTGTTCCAGCTGGACACCACGGGCGCGCTGCTGCGCCGCCTGCGCGAGGTCCCGGACGCGCAGTTCCAGACGTACGCCACCCGCGACGTCGCCTACATCCGCGAGCACTTCTTCGGCGCCGAGCCCGCGCTCGCCGAGCTGGCGAAGCTGCTCACCGACGCGAAGATCGGCGAGTGTTTCTACACCTCGCGCGGCGGCCACGAGGCCCGCAAGGTGTACGCGGCGTACAAGGCGGCCGTCGAGCACAAGGGCGCGCCGACCGTGATCCTGGCCCAGACGGTCAAGGGCTACACGCTCGGCAAGGGCTTCGAGTCCAAGAACGCCAACCACCAGATGAAGAAGCTGTCGATCGACGAGTTCAAGGGCATGCGCGAGCTGCTCGGCCTCCCGATCCCCGACAGCGCCTTCGAGGACGGTCTCGTCCCCTACGGCCACCCCGGCGCCGACTCCCCCGAGGTCCGCTACCTCCAGGAGCGCCGTGCCGCCCTCGGCGGCCCCGCCCCCGCCCGCCGGGTGCACGCGGTGGCGCTTCCGCAGCCGGAGGAGCGCGCGTTCAAGGCCCTCTACAAGGGGTCCGGCAAGCAGGAGATGGCCACCACCATGGCGTTCGTCCGCCTGGTGAAGGACCTGATGCGGGACAAGGAGACCGGCAAGCGCTGGGTGCCGATCGTCCCGGACGAGGCCCGTACCTTCGGTATGGAGTCCCTCTTCCCGTCCGCCGGCATCTACTCGCCGCTGGGCCAGACGTACGATCCGGTCGACCGCGACCAGCTGATGTACTACAAGGAAGCCAAGGACGGCCAGATCCTCAACGAGGGGATCACCGAGGCCGGGGCCATGGCCGACTTCATCGCCGCCTCGACGTCGTACGCGACGCACGGCGAGACGATGATCCCGTTCTACATCTTCTACTCGATGTTCGGCTGGCAGCGGACCGGCGACCAGATGTGGCAGCTCGCCGACCAGCTCGGCAAGGGCTTCATCGTCGGCGCCACGGCGGGCCGTACGACCCTGACGGGTGAGGGCCTCCAGCACGCGGACGGCCACTCGCACCTGATCGCGGCCACCAACCCGGCCTCGCTCAACTACGACCCGGCGTTCGCGTACGAGGTCGCGGTGATCGTCAAGGACGGTCTGCGCCGGATGTACGGCCCCGAGGCCGAGAACGTCTTCTACTACCTGACGGTCTACAACGAGCCGAAGCCCCAGCCCGCGATGCCCGAGGGCGTCGAGGAGGGCATCGTCAAGGGCCTGTACCGCTTCAAGGAGGGCACGCCCGCGAAGGCGGACGCGCCGCGCCTGCAGCTGCTGGCCTCCGGTACGGCGATCCACTGGGCCCTGGAGGCCCAGGAGTTGCTGGCCGCCGACTGGGGTGTCACGGCCGACGTCTGGTCCGCCACCTCGTGGGGCGAGCTGCGCCGCGACGCGCTGGAGGCCGACGAGGCGCTGCTCCGCGGTGAGCAGCAGGTCCCGTACGTGACGCAGGCGCTCTCCGGTGCGCCGGGCCCGGTGCTCGCGGTCAGCGACTGGATGCGCCAGGTCCCGGACCAGATCAGCCAGTGGGTGGAGCAGGACTGGTCCTCGCTCGGCACGGACGGCTTCGGTCTCTCCGACACCCGCGCCGCGGCCCGCCGCCACTTCGGCGTCGACGCCCAGTCGATCGTGGTGGCCTCGCTGGCCCAGCTCGCCAGGCGCGGCGAGGTCCCGGCCTCCGCGGTCAAGGAGGCCCGGGAGCGCTACGGGCTCTGAGCCCACTCCCGTACAGAGCCGAAACCCCCGGTCACCGGAGCGGACGCGTCCGACAACGCGCCCGCCCCGGCGGCCGGGGGTTCCTGCGTGGCGCGGGCGGACGGCGGCCGGGGGTTCCGGCGTGGTCCACCGTGCCGGTGCCGCCACAATGGGCCCATGCGCGCTGCCCGGCTGATCAAGATGGTGCTGCTCCTGCAGTCCCGCCCCGCGATGACCGCCGCGGAGCTGGCGGCCGAGCTGGAGGTGTCGGAGCGTACGGTCACCCGGGACGCGCAGGCGCTCTCCGACGCGGGCGTCCCGGTGTACGCGGAGCGCGGCCGGGCCGGCGGCTACCGGCTCGTCGGCGGCTACCGCACCCGGCTGACCGGCCTCGCCCGGGACGAGGCGGAGGCGCTGTTCCTCTCCGGTCTGCCCGCCGCGCTGCGCGAGATGGGCCTGGAGGACGCGGCGTCGGCCGCCCGCCTCAAGGTGTCGGCGGCGCTGCTGCCCTCCCTGCGCGACGCCTCCTCCTCCGCCGCCCGGCGCTTCCACCTGGACGCGCCCTCCTGGTACCACGAGCCGGAGACCCCCGAGCTGCTGCCCGTGATCGCCGACGCGGTCTGGGACGACCGGCTGCTGCGGGCCCGCTACCGCAGGGGCGGGGGCCGCGAGCAGGAGGGGACGGAGGTGGCGCGGGAGCTGGCTCCGTACGGTCTCGTCCTCAAGGCCGGGGTCTGGTACCTCTGCGCCAGGGCGGGAGAGGACTTCCGGGTCTACCGGATCGACCGCTTCACCGCCGTGGAGCCCGCCGAGACACGCTTCGACCGGGACGAGAGCTTCGACCTGCCCGGGTTCTGGGAGGAGCGGGCCGCCGGGTTCGCCCGGTCCCTGCTGCGTACCGAGGTGACCGTACGGGTGTCCGGGCGCGGGGCGCGGATGCTGGCGTACACCGGTGACCGGGCGGCGGCCGCCACCGCGCTCGCGGAGGCCCCCGAGCCGGGTCCGGACGGCCTGCGCACCCTCACGCTGCCGGTGGAATCGCTGGACGTGGCCTACGGCCAGCTGCTGGCGCTGGGGCCCGAGTTGGAGGTCCTGGCGCCCGAGTCGCTGCGGATCCGGTTCGCGGACGCCGCCGAACGCCTGCGCGAGATGTATCGCTGAAAGGCTTCAATTCGGTGTCTGCGCGTGCGGGAGCCCCCGGCAGGCTGGATGCTGGACCCGTGATGGACGAAACGGAATTCTGGGAGATCATCGACAGCACCCGCGAGGCCGCCGAGGGCGACCCCGAGGACCACGCCGACCTGCTGGTGGAACGGCTGGTGCAGCTCGATCCCGATTCCGTGCTGGACTTCGCCCGGCACTTCGAGGCCCGCTACAACCGCGCCTACCACTGGGATCTGTGGGGTGCGGCCACCGTGCTGCTGGGCGGGGCGAGCGACGACGCGTTCGACTACTTCCGCTGCTGGCTGATCGGCCAGGGCCGGGAGGTCTTCGAGGGGGCGCTGCACGATCCGGACGGCCTGGCGGAACTGCTGGAGGACTTCGACGAGCGGATCGACGGGGACGGCGAGGAGCTGGGCTACGCGGCCGACGAGGCGTACGAGCAGCTCACCGGCGTGGTCGCGCCGGACCTGGGGCTGCCGCCGCAGGCCGGGGAGCCGCTGGGCTCCCCGGTCGACTTCGAGGACGACGAGGCGCTCGCCGCCCGCTTCCCCGAGCTGTGGGACCGCTTCGGGCCCCGGTGACCCCCGGCGCTCAGGCGGGGCCGAGCGAGCGTCCCATGCAGACGTCGTCGACGTAACGCCCGTTCAGGAAGAACTCCCCGGGAAACACCCCTTCGACGGCGAAGCCCTCGGAGGCGTACAGGGCGCGGGCGGGGTCGTTGTGCGCGAGCACCCGCAGCGTGATCCGGTTGGCGCCCTGGCGGCGGGCCTCGGCCAACGAGGCCCGCACCAGGATCCGTCCCACGCCGGCCCCGCGCGCCCAGTTCGCCACGGCGAGGCCCCGTATCTGGCGGACATGGGCGTTGGCGGCGAGCGGGGTGGGCGGGACGAGACGTATGTACCCGGCGATCCGGGCCGCGCCGCCCTCCGTCTCCGCGTCCGCCTCCACCACGAGGACGTCCTGCGGGGGATACCGCTCCCCGAAGAAGGGGTCGAACGGGGGCACGGGCTTCGGCAGGACCGCGTGCAGCGTCGACCAGGTGGACCGGTCGAGCTCGGCGAGCCGGTCGTCGTCGGCTTGCACGGCGGTGCGGACGGGGCGGAGGGTGAGTGCGGCCATGGGGCCACTTTGTCACGCGGTGCTCCCGGTGTTCGAGGCGTTTCATGGGGCAGGATGGGCCCATGCCGAGCTCCCGTATCGCCGTCAGCGGATCGTCCGGACTCATCGGAGCGGCGCTGGTGCGCTCGCTGCGCGCCGACGGGCACGAGGTGGCCCGCCTGGTGCGCCGCCCCGCCAGAACCGGCGACGAGGTCGAGTGGGACCCCCAGCGCGGTTACGTGGACGTGGCCGGCCTCGTCGGCTGCGACGCCGTCGTGCACCTGGCCGGTGCCGGGGTGGGCGACCATCGCTGGACCGACGCCTACAAGCGGGAGATCCGGGACAGCCGGGTCCTGGGGACCGCCGCCGTCGCCGAGGCCGTCGCCTCGCTCGACGCCCCGCCCCGCGTGCTGCTCGCCGGGTCCGCCATCGGCTTCTACGGCGACACCGGGGACCGCCCGGTGGACGAGAGCGCGCCGCCCGGGGACGGGTTCCTGCCCTCGGTCTGCGAGGAGTGGGAGGCGGCCACCGCCGCCGCCGAGGAAGCGGGCATCCGCACGGTGCACGCGCGGACCGGGCTGGTCGTCGGCCGCGAGGGTGGGGCGTGGGGGCGGCTCTTCCCGCTGTTCAAGGCGGGGCTGGGCGGGCGGCTGGGCAACGGCCGCCAGTACTGGAGCTTCATCGCGCTGCACGACCATGTCGCGGCGCTGCGCCACATCCTGGACACCGAGTCGTTGACCGGGCCGGTGAACCTGACCGGTCCGAAGCCGGTCACCAACGCCGAGGTGACCGCCGCGATGGGCCGGGTGCTGCGCCGCCCGACGCTGTTCCCCGCGCCGGCGCCCGCGTTGCGGATCGCGCTCGGGGAGTTCGCTGAGGATGTGCTGGGCAGCCAGCGGGTGATCCCGGCGAAGCTGCTGGACTCCGGCTTCTCGTTCGCCTTCCCCGGCATCGACGGGGCGATCCGCGCCGCGCTGCGCTGAGCCGCCCGCGCGGGGCCCGCCGGTCCCCCGCGAGACCCGACCGGTCGCGCCGGGGCCGCGTGTGCGACCCCGTGCCCCGGTGCTCCCCGGCGCGCGCGTCTGACGCAGTATCAGCCATCCTCCTAGCCTCGTTGCGAACTCCGGCATTCCGGGGGCCTGTTGGGGGCATGAGCCTCCCACCAGTCGCACCGACTCGGGGAGGGGCACGTGCGCAGCACGGCACACCACGCAGACGTGGTCATCATCGGGGCCGGAATCGCCGGCCTGTCAGCGGCCCACCTGCTCATCGGGGCGGGGCTCGGCGTCAGTGTCCTGGAGGCCGAGCCCCGGGTGGGCGGCCGGCTCGCCACCGACGAGGTGGACGGCTTCCGGCTCGACCGGCTCGGCCCGCTCCTCTGCACGTCCTGGCCCGAGCTGACCGGCACCCCGGGGCTCGGCGCTCCGGAACTGCGGGAGTTCGCGCCGGGCGTCCTGGTCCACAGCGAGGGCCGCCGCCATCTCACCGGCGACATACGGAGCGCGAGGGGCGCACTCAAGGCAGTACGCACCCGATCGAGCGCCCCCCGAGCTCCCTGGGCTCCCCGCGCTCCCCGGGCGGCGCAGAGCGCGTACGGGCACGAGCACGGCGCCCCGGCGCGCGGGGGCGGCCGGGGCGGCGTGGTGACCGGGGCGATCGACCGGGCCCGGCTGGGCGCTGCGCTGTCCCGGCTGGCGGCCACCCCGCAGGCCCGGCTCCTGGCCCGCCCGGAGCGGACCGTCGTCGGCTCCCTGCCCGGCGTCGGCCTGCCCGGCCGTACGGTGGACGGCGTCCTGCGCCCCCTGCTCACGGCCCTGCTCAGCGACCCCGCCCTCACCACGTCGAGCCGGTGCGCCGATCTCGCCCTGCGGGACTACGCGCGCGGCGGCCTGTGCGTACCGGCGGGCGGGTCGTCCGCGCTGCCGGAGCTGCTGGCGGCCTCGCTGCCGCCGGGCACGGTCCGGACCGGGGTGCATGTGACGGCCGCCGACATCACCTCCGTACGCACCAAGGAGCACGGTGAACTGGGGTGCCGCTCCCTGCTGCTGGCGACCGGAGCGGGGGCCGCGGCCGAGCTGCTGCCCGGTCTGCGGGTGCCGTCCTTCCACCCGGTGACGGTCCTTCACCACACCGCGCCCGCCCCGCCGCCGACGGGCAGGTCGCTGGTGCTGGACGGCGACCGGTCGGGCCCGGTGGCGTACACCGCGGTGATGAGCGAGGTCGACCCCTCGCGGGCGCCGGAGGGCCGGACGCTGATCACCTCGACGGTGCTCGGGGCCCCGCCGCCGGACCTGGACCGCTCGGTGCGGGCGCATCTGGCGGCGCTGTACGGCGTGCCGACGGACGGCTGGGAGCTGCTGGCGACCCATCACGACCCGGAGGCGGTGCCCGCGATGGAGGCCCCGCACGATCCGCGCCGCCCGGTGCGGGTGCTGGCCGGGCTGTACGTGTGCGGCGACCACCGCGACACGAGCACGGTCCAGGGCGCGCTGCAGTCGGGCCGGCGGGCGGCGGAGGCGATCCTCACCGACCTCGCCGTCCCGGGCACCCACGAGGGGAGTCCGCGGCTGCCGGAGGCGGCGTGAGCCCCGGCCCGGGTCCCGCAGGGGCCGGCCCCGTGTCTGCGGAGGTCAGCCGAGGGCGGCGACCCGGTCGCGGTAGCCGCGTACGGCGACCGCGTCCCGGTAGGGCTCCAGGCTGCGCTCGAAGGCGCGTACGTACTCCGTGGCGCGCACCGAGCGCATCTCGGCCGCCTGCTGGGCCGCCTCCGCGCCCAGCAGGCAGGCCTGGTCCAACTCGCCCAGGCCCAGCCGGGCCGAGGCGAGGACCACCCGGCAGAACAGCCTGCTGCGGGCGTACGCCGGTGCGCGCAGCTGGAGCGACCGCTCGGCGTGCTGGGCGGCGGCCCGGTACTGCTGGAGGTCCCGGTGGCAGTGGCCCAGCTCGTCGGCGAGCTGCGCCTCGTCGAAGGTGCGGGCCCAGTGCGGCACCTCGTCGCCGGGACGTGCGGTCTCCAGGGCGTGTTCGGCCCGGGTCAGGGCGGCGGTGCAGGAGCGTGCCTCGCCGAGCACGCCGTGCCCGCGCGCCTCGACCGCGTGCAGCAGCGCCTGGACGAGGGGCGGGGCGGCCGAGCCGACGCCCTGCTGGGCCACGCGGGCGAGCTGGACGGCCTCCCTGCCGTGCCCGAGGTAGACCGCCTGACGGCTCATCGTGATCAGCACGTAGGCGCCGTACCCGCGATCCCCGGCGGCCTGGGCGAGCCGCAGCGCCTGGACGAAGTACCGCTGGGCCAGGCCGTGGGCGGCGATGTCGTACGAGGTCCAGCCGGCCAGCCGGGTCAGGTCGGCGACCGCGGCGAACAGCCGGCGTCCGGTGGCCTCGCCGTACGTGCCCCGGAGCATCGGTTCGGCCTCGTGCTCCAGATACCGCACGAGGGCCTGCCGGGCGTGGCCGCCGCCGTAGGCGTGGTCGAGGGTGCGGAACAGCTCGCCGACCGAACGCAGGGCGGCGACGTCCCCGCCGCCGACCCGCTGGCCGGGCCCGCGGTCCGTCTGGCGCTGGCGCGGGACCACGGGCAGCGCCCCGGTCCCGGGCGGCGCCCCGGCGGGCGGATGCGTGGCGGCGGGGTGCGTGGCGGCCGGGCCCGGGGGCGTGGGCCGCAGCGGTCCGGCGGCCGGGCGCGGCAGTCCCCGGACCTCGGTGCGCGGCGCCCCGTCCGGGCGGCCGGGCGAGGGGGACCCGGCCTCTCCCCCGGCCCGGCGGGCGGCGGCGCCGTCCCGGGCCACCCATTCGTCGGCCCGGCCGATCAGCCAGTCCCGGCTGGGGACGACGAGTCCGGCCGGGGTGAAGGCGATCTTGCGCAGCTCGACGTGGGTGCCGGAGTCCTTGCGCCAGAGTCCGCTGACGATGTCGACCGCCTCGGCGGGGGTGGCCGCGAACTCCAGGCCCGCGTAGACGGGTGCGCAGGCGTCGAGCCCGAGGTCCTGCGCGGAGAGCCGCCGCCCCAGCCGCCGGGTGAAGACCTCGGCGATCAGCGCGGGCGTGGTGCCGCGCGGCTGCTGCCCCCGCAGCCAGCGGGTGACCGAGGTCTTGTCGTACCGCAGGTCGAGGCCGTGTTCGAGGCCGAGCTGATCGACCCGGCGGGCCAGGCCGGCGTGCGAGAAGCCGGCTTCCGCGATGAGTGAGGCGAGTCGACGGTTGGGGGTGCGCTGCGGGGGTCGTTCCGACATCAGCTGTACGGTCTCCTGCCTTCGGGGCCGGACGGGCAGCCCTCATGGGAACGGCGCGAATTTAGCGGCCACCGGAGCCGTCTCAGTCCACCTTTGCTCCACGTTCATCCGATCGTGTGAGGATTCCGGACAGAGCTGACGGAAACGCCCGACCTGTGGACGGTCCGGTCCCGGGCCGCGGACGGGCCCGGGACCGGCGCCCGCACCTGCCGGGGGCCTGTTCGGGCGACGGTCGTACAGTGGATGCGGGCGCGATCAGTGCAGGGTTCCGTCACCCCGGGGACACCCCTCCGGGCACGCGGGGCCCACGTAGGGAGGCATCGGTGAGCGAACTGCGGTTCGTCCGTCTGGGCTTCGGCGAACAGGCCGTCGAATACACGGAGGCTTGGCAGAAGCAGCGCGAGGTGCACGCGGACCGGTTCGAGGACCGGGTCCCGGACACCTGTCTGCTCCTGGAGCACCCGCCCGTCTACACCGCGGGGCGCCGCACGGCGGAGAGCGAGCGCCCGCTGGACGGCACCCCGGTCATCGATGTGGACCGAGGCGGGAAGATCACCTGGCACGGCCCCGGGCAGCTCGTGGGCTACCCGATCCAGAAGCTGCCGCGCCCGGTCGACGTCGTCGCGCACGTCCGCCGGCTGGAGGACGCGCTGATCCGCACGGCCGCCGACTTCGGCGTGGAGACCTCCCGGGTCGAGGGCCGCAGCGGCGTCTGGGTGCTCGGCGACCCGGTCGAGCAGCGCCAGGCGCTGGGCGGGCTCTCGCTGGACTTCGACCCGAGGCTCCAGGACGAGGAGTTCGACCCTCGGCTGAACGGCCCCGAGTACGCCCCGTCCAACGCCGGCCAGCGCCGCGAGGACCGCAAGCTGGCCGCGATCGGGATCCGGGTCGCCAAGGGCGTCACGATGCACGGCTTCGCACTCAACGTGAACCCGGACAACACCTGGTTCGACCGGATCGTGCCGTGCGGCATCCGCGACGCGGGTGTCACGTCCCTCTCCAACGAGCTGGGCCGGGAGATCACCATCGAGGAGGTGCTGCCGGTCGCCGAGAGGCACCTGCGGGACATCCTGGAGAACGCGGAGCTCGCGCCGCGCGCGGTCGAGCAGCCGAAGGCCGCGGCCGCCCCGGCCCCGGCCCCGGCCCCGGCCTAGGGGTCCGAACCTGCCCTACCCGCCGAACCGGCCGCACGGCCGTACCGACCAGTAGCCCGACCGCCGCCATCGGCCGGGGAATAGGCCCCGTCGGCCGCAGGTTGGGCAGGCGTAAGGCCGTTTGATGTACGGGCGTACCCTGGTGTTCGCCAAAGAATCCAAAGCGAGTCCCTCGCGAAACGCTCGCGCATCCCACGCGAACCCGACGCGAATCCAACGCAGCAGAGAGCAAAGGGGAGCCGGAGTGTCCGCTGTCGCACCCGACGGGCGCAAGATGCTGCGCCTGGAGGTCCGGAACAGCCAGACCCCCATCGAGCGCAAGCCCGAGTGGATCAAAACGCGGGCGAAGATGGGCCCCGAGTACAAGCAGCTGCAGCAGCTGGTGAAGGGCGAAGGGCTGCACACGGTCTGCCAGGAGGCGGGCTGCCCCAACATCTTCGAATGCTGGGAGGACCGCGAGGCCACCTTCCTCATCGGCGGCGACCAGTGCACCCGGCGCTGCGACTTCTGCCAGATCGACACGGGCAAGCCGCAGGCGCTGGACCGCGACGAGCCCCGCCGCGTCGGCGAGTCGGTCGTCACGATGGACCTGAACTACGCCACCATCACCGGCGTCGCCCGCGACGACCTGGAGGACGGCGGCGCCTGGCTGTACGCCGAGACCGTCCGCCAGATCCACACGCTCACCGCGGAGCGGGAGGCGGGCGCGACCAAGGTCGAGCTGCTGATCCCCGACTTCAACGCCGAGCCCGAGCAGCTCGCCGAGGTCTTCTCCTCGCGCCCCGAGGTGCTCGCGCACAACGTGGAGACGGTGCCGCGGATCTTCAAGCGGATCCGCCCCGGCTTCCGTTACGAGCGTTCCCTGGAGGTCATCACGCGGGCCCGCGAGGCCGGTCTGATCACCAAGTCGAACCTGATCCTCGGCATGGGCGAGACCCGCGAGGAAGTCAGCGAGGCGCTCCAGGACCTGTACGACGCAGGTTGCGAGCTCATCACGATTACGCAGTACCTGCGCCCCTCCGTACGGCACCACCCGGTCGAGCGCTGGGTGAAGCCGCACGAGTTCGTCGAGCTGAAGGACGAGGCCGACGCGATCGGCTACTCCGGCGTGATGTCGGGCCCGCTGGTGCGGTCTTCGTACCGCGCGGGGCGCCTCTTCCAGCAGGCGATGGAGGCGCGCGGCGTCGCCGCCGCCGGGAGCACCCAGGCCGCACAGGCCGTGTGAATCCGCTCACGAATCATTACCGAGCAGTAACCGCATCACCGAGGCGGTCCGGACGCTCCCCGCAGGTCGGGGACGCGTACGGACCGCCTCGGCGTGCGCGGCACCGGAATCAAGGCTTCATTGGTGTTTGACCGCCCGGTCATGCGCTGGTAACACCGAGCAGTGACCCTGGGTACACGTACGGCAGCGACTCCAGCAGCCACCGCCGTCACGGCTTCCCACACTCATCCGCGCCCCGCAGGCGCATCCATTCCGAGGGGGAACACCACGATGCAGGCCGCACCGGTCCGCGCCCACGCCCTTCCGTCCGTCACCACCGCCCTGCGCGCCGTCGAGTCGCTGCTGCTGAGCAGCGGCCAGCGCACCGCCCGCCGCAACGCCTGGACGGCCGTCCTGGAGGACCGCCGCCGCGCCAAGGACCGGGTGGAGGCCCAGCACGTGCTGGACGCCGTGGCCGACCACCGTTCCTAGGTCGCTCCCCCGTTCCCGGGTCACTCCCACGTTCCTAGGTCGCTCCCCCGCCACGTAAACTTCAGAACATGGCGAGGAAGGCAAAAACTGAAGGCGCGGACAGCGCCGAGAACGCAGGGCGGCTCAAGCAGATCGCCCTGACCTACAAGATGACCAGGCGGACCGACAGCAAGATCGGTCTTGTCGTCGCGGGTGTCGGAATCGTCACGTTCGGTGTCCTCCTCGGCATCGGCTTCGCGATCGGTCACCCCGTCTATCTGGGCATCCTGGGCTTCGTCCTGGCCGTCCTCGCGATGGCGATCGTCTTCGGCCGGCGCGCCGAGCGGGCGGCCTTCGGACAGATGGAGGGCCAGCCCGGAGCGGCGGCCGCCGTCCTGGACCGGATCGGACGCGGCTGGACCACCACCCCCGCGGTGGCGATGAACCGCAGCCAGGACGTCGTCCACCGGGCGGTCGGCAAGGCCGGCATCGTCCTGGTGGCCGAGGGCAACCCGAACCGGGTGAAGAGCCTGCTGGCGGCCGAGAAGAAGAAGATGGCCCGCATCGTGGTGGACGTGCCGGTGCACGACATCATCGTCGGCAACGACGAGGGCCAGGTGCCCCTGAAGAAGGTCCGCACCAAGATGCTGAAGCTCCCCCGCGTCCTGACCGGCCCGCAGGTCACCTCCACCAACGACCGCCTGCGCGCGATGGGCGACCTGATGAGCAACATGCCGCTGCCGAAGGGCCCGATGCCCAAGGGCATGCGGATGCCGCGCGGCGGAAAGATGCGCTGACCGGGACATACGTGAAACGGGGCGGCCCCGGACCGATAACGGTCCCGGGGCCGCCCCGTTTCTCATGTCACGTAGGGGGAGGCCGCATCCCTCACCTCGCGTACGCGGAGGTCACATCCGGACCTGCACGGCGCGGGACAGCCGGTCGTGCAGTCCGCGCCCGTCGCGGTCCCAGACCAGCGCGGGGATGAGGAGCAGGAGCAGCACGGTCCGCACGACGACCCGCACGAACCCGAGCCGCCCACCGTCGTCGGCGACCACCCGGACGCCCAGGATGCGCTTCCCGGGCGTGCAGCCGATGGTGCCGACGGTCAGCAGGCTCATCACGAGGAAGACCCCGAGCGCCCAGTTCCCCGCCGCCTGCTGGTCACCACGAGCGAGCAGCCCGTATGCGATCACCATGCAGAGCGACCAGTCGATGAAGAGGGCCCCGAAGCGCCGTCCGAGCGGAGCGACCGAGCCGGGCCCCTCCTCGGGCAGCCCGAGCCCCTTGCCCCGGTAGCCGAAGTCGGCGCCCATCTCCTCGGCGGCCGCGCGGGGCCCCGAGAGCCACGATCCGATTGCTTGCCTGTTGTCCACCCGTCCACGGTACTGCGCCCATGTTTGCCCCCGGGCGGGCGGGGCACCGGAAACAGTCGCGGAGATGCCGCCCGCCACCGCCCCGGTTAACTTGGGCGAAACAAATGGGTCACGCTTGAGAAATCACGCCTGCCTATGGTCGGGTCCAGCGTGTGCCACCGCACTGGCCGCACCACGAGCTACAACCCCGTCCCTCCCGGGCCGGGAGTAGGAGGAGTTGGATGTTCCAGAACGCCGACGAAGTGCAGAAGTACGTAGCGGACAACGACGTCAAGTTCATCGATGTCCGGTTCTGCGACCTGCCCGGGGTGATGCAGCACTTCACGATCCCGGCAGCGACCTTCGACCCGGCCGAGGAACTGGCCTTCGACGGTTCGTCGATCCGCGGCTTCCAGGCCATCCACGAGTCGGACATGGCGCTGCGCGCGGACCTGTCGACGGCTCGGGTGGACCCCTTCCGCCGTGACAAGACCGTCAACATCAACTTCTTCATCCACGACCCGATCACGGGCGAGCAGTACAGCCGTGACCCGCGCAACATCGCCAAGAAGGCCGAGGCCTACCTCGCCTCGACCGGCTTCGCGGACACCGCGTACTTCGGCCCGGAGGCCGAGTTCTACGTCTTCGACAACGTCCGCTTCCAGACGTCGGCGAACGAGAGCTTCTACCACATCGACTCCGAGGCCGGCGCCTGGAACACCGGGTCGGAGGAGAACAACCGCGGCTACAAGGTCCGCTACAAGGGCGGCTACTTCCCGACCCCGCCGGTCGACCACTTCGCCGACCTGCGTGCCGAGATCTCCCTGGAGCTGGACAAGAACGGCCTTCAGGTCGAGCGCCAGCACCACGAGGTCGGCACGGCCGGCCAGGCCGAGATCAACTACAAGTTCAACACGCTGCTCGCCGCGGCCGACGACCTGATGCTCTTCAAGTACATCGTGAAGAACGTCGCCTGGCGCAACGGCAAGACCGCGACCTTCATGCCGAAGCCGATCTTCGGCGACAACGGCTCGGGCATGCACGTGCACCAGTCGCTGTGGCAGGGCGGCGTCCCGCTCTTCTACGACGAGCAGGGTTACGCCGGCCTCTCGGACATGGCCCGCTACTACATCGGCGGCATCCTGAAGCACGCCCCGTCGCTGCTGGCCTTCACCAACCCGACGGTGAACTCCTACCACCGCCTGGTCCCCGGCTTCGAGGCCCCGGTCAACATGGTGTACTCGCAGCGCAACCGCTCCGCCGCGATGCGCATCCCGATCACCGGCTCGAACCCGAAGGCCAAGCGCGTCGAGTTCCGCGCCCCGGACCCGTCCTCGAACCCGTACCTCGCGTTCTCGGCACTGCTGATGGCGGGCCTGGACGGCGTGAAGAACAAGATCGAGCCGGCCGAGCCGATCGACAAGGACCTCTACGAGCTGGCTCCCGAGGAGCACGCCAACGTCCAGCAGGTCCCGACGTCCCTCCCGGCCGTGCTCGACGCCCTGGAGGCGGACAACGAGTACCTCCAGGCGGGCGGCGTCTTCACGTCGGACCTGATCGAGACGTGGATCGACTACAAGCGCACGAACGAGATCGCCCCGATCCAGCTGCGGCCGCACCCGCACGAGTTCGAGCTGTACTTCGACATCTAGGAACACCACGGGCCGGCTCACCCGCGCCCGGGAGGCCGAGGGCCGCCATCTCCTCCGGGAGGTGGCGGCCCTCGCTCGTCGACGGACGGGAACTGACGACCGGTGTCGTCACCGCAGCGAAGGCCGGGCCCGTCCCGCCCAGTACTCGTCCGCCGTGATGCCCAGCAGGACCACGTCGTGGTACGCGCCCGCGAAGAACTCGTGCTGGCGCAGGCGGCCCTCCTCCACGAAGCCGAGTTTGCGGTAGAGGGCCAGGGAGGCGTCGTTGAAGGCGTAGACCTCCACCTCGCACTTGTGGCAGCGCTGTTCGGCGAACATGTAGGTGAGGACCAGCTCGGAGGCCTCGGCCGCGTAGCCCTGGCGGCGGTGTTCCCGGGTGACCTCGATGCCCGTACGGAAGCGGCCTGCCCGGGCGTCCGTCTCGCCGACCGACACCGCGCCGACGAAGGCATGCTCGAAGCGGGTCTCGATGACCAGTTGGTACGCGGCCGGGTTCGGGGTGCGGCCGGCGCGCTCGGTGGCCCAGGCGCGGAAGCTCTCGTCCGAGCGGGGCGGCTCCACCACGTCGGCGTTGCGGGCGTCCACGGTGTGCAGGGCCAGGGCCCGGAAGCCCTCCCAGTCCTGCGGTTCGACGCCCCGCAGGCGTATCCTCTCGCCGGTCCACAGGTCGGTCATCGCTCTCCACTGTTCGGGCGGCCCGTGCGGGGCCGGTGTGTACGGGTGTGATGTGTACGGGTGTGGTGCGGTGCTGGGGGGCGGGGCGGTTGGGGCCGGCCCGTTGCTCGGGCGGTCCGGGACGGTTACGTGAGCCTGGCGGCGATGGTTCTCGCGCAGGTCAGGGACTCCGCGTGCGTGGTGTCCACCTCCAGGTCGTACGTCACGCCCCGGTGGACCGTCTCCGCCTGTGCCGCGGCCATGCCCCTCGGGCGGTCACCCCGGGCGATCTCGCGGGCCTCCGCGACCGCGCCCTCGCAACGGACCCCCACCCACAGCACGTTCAGTCCGGTCAGAGCCTTCTGCCACGGTTCCTGGGAGGCGGGGCCGCCGAGGAACACGTCGTCGACGATCACCTTGGCGCCTGCGCGGACCATCGCCGCGACGCCCTCGCGCCAGGCCGCCTCCAGCCTGCGGAACTCCGGTCCGACGGCCACGCCGCCGTCCTCCGCGAACTCGATGCCCTCACCGGCCGATCTCAGGGATGCGGGCAGCGCATCGACGAAGGTGTCGATCGCGGCGGCGAGCCACGGTTCCGGCAGTTCCGCCTGGAGGCAGCGGACGATGCCGGACTTGCCGGAGCTGGACCCGCCGTTCAGCACGATCACCTGGATTGTCACCCGGTCACAGTAGAGGGAACCGGTACGGTGTTCGACGCTATTACGGGACACCCCTCAGGTGGGCTTGATCCTGGCCAGTTGCGCGAGGAGCAGGATCAACCGGTACGCCGTCGCGTAGTCGGGGGACGTGAAGGCGACCGTACGGGCACCCCCGGTGCGTGAGACGCCCGGAACGAGGGTCGCCAGGTCGATGGTGTGCGGGCTCGCGAGGTCGACCTCCACGTTCAACGTCCCCGTAAGAGCCAGGGGCTGGATCTCCGCGCGGCGGGTGACCGCGTCCGCCGCCGCCCGGCGCAGCCGGTCCCGGGCTTCCTCCGGGTGGAGGGTCACGGCGGCCGCCATGCCCAGGGCCTCCTTGACCGGGACGGTGACCGCCGCGGGGACCAGGTCGTTCAGCTCGGCGCAGGCCGCGTCGTCGCCGCTGAGCAGGACGACCGGTACGCCGAGGTGGCCGGCCATGGCCGCGTTGAGCCCGATCTCGCCCAGGGAACGGCCGGCCACCCGTACGTCGAGGATCTCGCCGTTCATGGTGTGCGCCAGCACGCCCGGCCCCTCGCCCGCGCGGACGTGGTAGCCGACGAACAGCGCGGCATCGGTCTCCTCGTCGAGCCCGGCGAGCATGTTCAGCGAGCGCGGCTTGCCCCGGACGAGGCGGGCCCGGCGGTCCAGCTGTTCCGGCAGGAGGTTCCGGAAGGTGCCGTGCGCGTCGGCGACCAGCACCTCGGCCGTGGGGTCGGCGTCCAGGACGCCCGCGATCACCGCGTTCGCGTCGGCCGTCATCAGCTCCCGGCCGCGCTGGTAGTCGTAACGCTCGGGGTTCGTCTCGGAGGAGTGGACGATTCCCGAGACGCCTTCCATGTCGACCGAGATCAGTAGCTTCATGGGGTCCGGAGCCTACCTCGCGTACGCGCGGCCGGTCAGGAGCCGGCGAGACTCCCCCGTGCCGCGTCCATGAACGCGGTCTTGGCCGCCTCCAGGTGCTCGTTGACCTCGATGCCCCCGATGTCACGCCACACCGCCGCGTTGAGGGCGTGGCCGTACGTCGTCACGGGCTCGCGCAAGGCCTCGTCGCACAGGAGCGTGACATTGCCGGACGCGGTCCACAGCGCGGTCATGACCGGGCCCGTCCGCGTCATCCAGCCGTCCTCGTCGTCGCCCCACGGATCGGGTCGGCTGTAGGCGGCCCGTTCCGCTGCCAGGGTGCAGGCGACGAACTCCTTGAGCACCTCGATCTGTTCGGCCCTGCGGCTCTCCGTGGTGGCCACGGCCTGGCGGCGTTCCTCGACGCGTTCCGCCGAGCGCTGGGTGGCGCGCTGGGCGAGAGCCGTCAGGCCGCCTCCCAGCGCGACTCCGGCGAGCGAAACGGCCGAAGTCCACAGATCGGCTGCCATGGTGACGCCCTTTCACCCGTATCCGTGTGCGGTCGGGTCCATGGTCCCGCAGGGGCTTGCCGGGCAGCCCGGTGCCCCCGGCCGGACGGAACGGCAGGGGGCACAGGGCGATCGGCAGTCGGGTCGGGTCAGTTCACGTCAGCGGCCGTAGCGGATCAGGGCGCGGACCATGCGGCAGGTGGTGTCGGACGGCGGGTGGATGCCCAGGCGCTCGGCGGTGATCCGTATCCGGTGGTTGCCGGCGCTGGAGGGCTGGTAGACCCCGCTGTCGAGCAGGGCGATGGCCAGGCGCATGGCCTTGAGGCGGCGGTTGTGGGAGACGTACCACTCGCGGGGGCGGCCCGCGGGCAGTCGCTTCTTCGGCAGGGGGGTGGGAAGCGGCGGGTTGAAGGGCATCGGGAGCTGTCGGTCGAGCGGCTCGGTCGTGACTGTGGCAACAGCCATTCGGCATCCTCCTGGCAGCGTGGTGGAACCCTCACGAACTCCCTCCATTTTACTGCCCCCCACTGACAATCGCCCCTGGCCAGAGGCCATTTCGGCAGTCCCTCGCGTAACCTTGGCCCCATGGAGATCTGGATCAATCCGGCCTGTTCGAAGTGCCGCAGCGCGCTCACCCTGCTCGACGCGGAAGGGGCCGACTACACCGTCCGCCGCTACCTGGAGGACGTGCCCTCGCCCGAGGAGATCCGGGCCGTGCTGGACCGGCTCGGGCTGGAGCCGTGGGACATCACGCGGACGCAGGAGGCGGCGGCGAAGGAGCTCGGGCTGAAGGAGTGGCCGCGGGAGGCCGGTTCCCGGGAGCGGTGGATCGCCGCCCTGTCCGAGCACCCGAAGCTGATCCAGCGGCCGATCATCACCGCCGAGGACGGTACGGCCGTGGTGGCGCGGAGCGAGGAAGCGGTACGGGACGCGTTGGGGCGGTAGTGGCCCCCCACACCCGGCCCGGACCGAATGGGACGGGCCGGTGGGTGGGCGGGGGGAGCGGCCGGGCGGGGTCGTCAGCGTTCGTCCGTGCCCGCGCGCTTGGCGGTGGACAGCGCTATGCGGTTCCAGGTGTTGATCGTGAGGATCAGGGCCAGCAGATGGGCCAGCTCCTCCTCGTCGAAGTGGGCCGCCGCCCGGTCGTAGACCCCGTCCGGTACGCCGGCGTCCCCGATCCGGGTGACCGCGTCCGTGAGGGCCAGGGCGGCCTGTTCCCGCTCCGTGAAGAAGTGCTCCGCCTCCTGCCACACCGCGACCATGTGCAGGCGGTCCTCGCTCTCGCCCGCCTTCCGTGCGTCCGTGGTGTGCATGTGCAGGCAGTACGCGCACCGGTTCAGGTGCGAGGCGCGGATCTGGACCAGTTCGACCAGCGTCGGGTCCAGGCCCGCGCGGGCCGCCGCGTCCAGGCCGATCACGGCCCGGAAGACCTTCGGAGCGGTCTTCGCGAAGTCCAGCCGGGAGGTGGTCGTGTTGCTCCGGACGGTGGTGGCGGGGGCGGTCCTGCGGTCGTTCGTCTTGATCTCCGTCGTCGTCATGGGTACGAATCTAGGGCGACAAGCGACTGGGCGTGGGGTGCATTTCTGTGATGAATTCATGGGTCAATTCGGCGGAGATCCTGGGCAGCGATCTGCCGCTGGAGCTCTCCGGGACCGGTAACCGCCGGGCCCTGCTGATGGACGCGCTGCGCGAGGCCGTGCGCAGCGGGCGGCTCGCGCCCGGCACCCGGCTGCCGCCCTACCGTTCCCTCGCCGCCGATCTCGGCCTCGCCCGCAACACCGTCGCCGACGCGTACGCCGAGCTGGTCGCGGAAGGATGGCTCGCCGCCCGCCAGGGCTCGGGGACCCGGGTCGCCGAGCGGGCCGTCCCGGTCACCCCCGTGCACCGGCCGCGCACCCCCGAGCGCGCCGCCCGCCCGGTCCATGACCTGGTCCAGGGGCAGCCGGACCCCTCGGTCTTCCCGCGCACCGCCTGGCTGGCCTCGGCGCGGCGTGCGCTCGCCGCCGCCCCCGACGACGCGTTCGGGCCCGGCGATCCGCACGGGCGGCCCGAGCTGCGGCGGGCCCTGGCCGGCTATCTGGCCCGGGTGCGCGGGGTGCGGGCCGCGCCGGAGCGGATCGTGCTGTGCTCGGGGGCCGCGCACGGGCTGCGGCTGTTGGCGGAGGTGGTGGGCGGCCCCTGGGCGGCGGAGGAGTACGGCCTGCCCTTCCACCGCGCGCTGCTCGCCTCCCACGGGGTCGGCACCCGGCCGCTCGGCGTGGACGCGGACGGCGCCCGGGTCGACGGGCTCACCCGTCGCGACCGTGCCGTACTCCTCACGCCCGCCCACCAGTTCCCCACCGGCGGGCCGCTGCACCCGGGGCGCCGGGCGGCCGTCGTCGACTGGGCCCGGGCCACCGGCGGGCTCGTCGTCGAGGACGACTACGACGGGGAGTTCCGCTACGACCGGCAGCCCGTCGGTGCTGTTCAAGGGCTCGATCCCGAGCATGTGGTGCTGTTGGGGTCGGTGAGCAAGAGTCTCTCCCCCACCCTGCGGATCGGGTGGATGGTGCTGCCCCAGCGGCTCGTGGGCCCCGTCGTCACGGCGAAGGGCGAGCGCGAGCAGTTCTCCAGCGCCACCGAGCAGTTGACGCTCGCGGACTTCGTCGGGTCGGGCGCGTACGACCGGCAGGTCCGGCGGATGCGGCAGCGCCACCGCCGCCGCCGGGACCAGTTGGTGGCGGCCCTGGAGCGGCGGGCCCCGCACATCCGGGTCACCGGGATCGCGGCCGGTCTGCACGCGGTGCTGGAACTGCCGCCCGGCACCGAGCGTTCGGCGGTCCGGGCGGCAGCCTGGCAGGGGCTGGCGGTGGAGTGCCTCGCCGACTACCTGCACCCGGGGTCGGAGGGTGCGGGGCAGGCGGACGCCCCGCGGGACGGGCTCGTCGTCGGGTACGCGACACCCGCCGAATCCGCCTACCCGGAGGCGTTGGAGGCCCTGTGCCGGGCCTTGCCGCCGGGATGAGCCGGCGGGGAGCCGCGGGGCCCGCCTGCCCGGAGGCCCTGGAATCGGTGGAGTCGGTAGCCGTCCTGTGCCGCTCCCGCCCGCCGGTCAGTCCGCCTGCGCCTGCGTCTCCGCCGCCACCAGCAGCTCCGTGAGGTGGAGGCCGAAGCGCGCGTCGCAGGCGTGCGGAACCCCTGTGCGTACCGCTTCGGCCAGGGCGTCCACCGCGCCCCGGAACGCGGTCTCCGCGCCGTCCCAGCCGGGGATCGACGCCGTGCCCCGCTCACCCCGGAACTCGATCTCGACGCCTGCCGCGCCGGGCGGGGCGCTCAGCCCGAGCGTCACCGTGCTGGACGCGCCGGAGGTGTGGCGCAGGATGAGGTGCGTGGTGTCGGACGGCCCCCGGGCGGCGGTCAGGTGCTCGACGTCGCCCAGGACCGGAATCAGCACGGAGAGCGCGTGCGGGCCCACGTCCCACAGGCCGCCCTTCTCGCGCCGCCACGGGGAGTCCGCGTACTCGCTGGTCGAGCCCTCGGCGTAGAGCGAGCCCAGCCACTGGGCGCGAGCCGTGAACCAGCCGTCCACCGCGGCCTGTTCGGCGATCCACGCGGAGGTCTCGGGCGCGAACCGGAGCGTGCAGAAGACGACCGACGCCACCCCGGCCCGCTCCGCGGCGTCGGCGACCGCGCGGGCCCCCTCCACCGTCGTGGCGACCGGCTTGTCCATCAGGATGTGGCAGCCCGCCTCCGCGGCCCGGACCGCGAGTGGGGCCTGGACGTCCGGCGGCAGCGCGAAGGCCACCGCGTCGCTCGTCTCCAGGAGTGCGACGATGCCCTCCTCACCCGTGTACGCGCGGGTGCCGTGGGCGGCGGCGAGGGCGCCGGCCGCCTCGGCCCGGCGGCCCCACACCCCGCTGAGTTCGACGCCGGGATGGGCGGCGAGCGCGGGGGCCTGGGTGTTGCGTGCCCAGGGGCCGGTGCCGAGGAGGCCGATGCGCAGGGGGGCGGTGGTGCCGGCAGCTGAGTCCATGGGGCCAGTGTGCCGGGTGCGCCGACCGGTTGTGCAGGGGGCCGGGCGTCCGCCGCCCGTGCAGTGGACCGGGACGCCCGTCGCCCCCCCTGCACGGGGAGCCGCTCTTCGCGCGGGACGTCGCCGGGCCGCCGAATGCGGGACTCCGGCGCGGGCGCGACTTCCGAGACTTGCCTTTGAATCCTCCCCACCCTTCAGGGAGGGGATTCCTGGCTCAGGCTGCCTCCTGGAGCAGCGCTCCAGGAGGTCTTCTGCCATCGGTACCAGCCGGGGTGAGACCAGCCCGGACGAGCATCACGCGTGCGGAGTTCTTGTCCCGAGGGGACACGGCTCCGCACGCGGTACAGGTGTAGGTACGTTCACCCAGCGGCAGCGCGTGTTTGGCTCTCGCATCGCAGCGACCGCAGTCCATCGTGGTGTACGCGGGATGCACCAGACGGATGTCCCGCCCATGCTTACGTCCCATCTCCATCAGGACGGTTTTGGTGGCGCCGATGGCAGCATCAGCGGCCTTGCGGGCCATGGTGGTCCTGGCGAGGAACTTGGGGCGGAAGTCCTCGACAGCAATGGCGTCATGGTCGCGGACGACCTTCTTGGCCCATTTGCGTCCGGTGTCCTCGCGCTGCCTAGCGACCTTTTTGCACTCCTTCGCACGCAGCTTCATCGCCTTGCGGTAGCCCTTGGATCCGGGGCGGCCCTTCTTCGGCCTCCGGCGAGCCATCATCCGGTCGTACCGGGCCACCTTCTCCCGGGCCTTGCCACCGTGCTCGGCATGCTGAAGGTCGTGCGCGTCGGACGTCGTGGTCGCGGTCGCTTTCACACCCCAGTCGACACCGAGCACGCGGCCGGTCTCCGGCAAGGGCTCGACCTGAGCGGGAACAACGAAGGAGCAGTACCAGTGCTCAAGGCTGTCCTGGTACACGCGCACCGACGACGGCTCGTGCGGCAGTTGCCGCGACCACACCACGGTAACGACGATGCCGCCCGCCAAGTGCAGGCGACCGTCCTTCAGCCGGAACCCACGCATCGTGTAGCTCAGAGTCGGCAGCGTCTCGCGTTTCGTCTTCCACTTCGGCATCCCGGCCCGGCGTCCAACAGGCAAGCGCTCGGTGATGTCCCTCTGCGCCTTTGCGCGGGAACGGCCGAAGTCGCGGATGACCTGCTGCTGGGCAACCGAAGACCCCTCACGCAGCCACGGCGAACGGGCACGCGCCTCGGTCAGCATCCTGTCGAGCTGAGCCGGGCCACACGTGGCCTTCTCACCCGCGGACTTGCTGTGCAGATGTACGGCCCTGGACTTGGCGACACACTCGTTCCACACCCAGCGGCACCGGTCCCACTCCGCCCCCAGCAAGGTGCCGGCGGTGGACGACACACGCAGCCGGTACGTGTAACGGACGTGCCCGGCTTCAGCAGCCCGCGCCACCTGCGCCATCTCGCCCCTCTTCGTAGCCCGGCCGGACACCACGCTGCCCCGAAGGCCCGGGGAAACCATACGTACGACAGCAGCACAAGAACACCTCCATGCCGCAAGCGCCACCCCGACCAGCGATCATGGGTGCATACGTTCCCATCGCCACGGCAACGCGGGGCGGGCGGGCGAGGTGTTGCGGGTGTGGCGGCGCCGGCTGGATTCGGAGCGGCGGACGACCGTGGCGCACGTCAACCCCGTATACGACGCGCAGGGTTTCGGCGTGCGGTGGCCGGCAGCGGGGGCGGCGCGCCTCGGGCCGTCCCGCTGCCGCCGCTGCCGCATCACGGGCTGGCCAAGCGGCCGCCCGGCGACCGGCTGCGGTTCCTGCCGTTGCACCTGGCGCTGGAGGGCTATCTCGCACTGCACTTCGGCGGTCCGTCGGCCGCCCGACCGGGTGTACCGGATGAAGTCCTTCACCCTGTGGCGGTTCCTGCCGCCGTTCGTCCGGGACCGGGGCGGGCAGCACATCGGGGAGACGATCACCGATCACCGGGGGCAGGTCGCCTACCTCAAGACGTTCCGGCTCTCCGACCCCCAGATCCGCCGGGGACATCTCCTGCGGACCCTGGCCGGGGCTGACTGGGAGCTGGACCGGGCGGCCGCCGCGCTGGGGTCGAGCCGGGAGGAGCTGATCCGCCGGCTGCGGGCGGCCGGGTTCTCGGCCCTGCTCAAGGGCGGTGCCTGATGACCTCCCCGAAGCCCCCGGGCAACGGGTGAGCGGTCCGGATGCGGGCCTCCCGTAACGCAGGAAACCTCGGTAACACGGGGTTCACATCCGGGCAACGGACGGGAAATCGCGTCTTGCCAAGCTGCGACGCATAGACCGCTGCACCCGCAAAGGATGGCGTCCGTGACGTTCAAGGCTGAGTACATCTGGATAGACGGCACCGAGCCGACCGCCAAGCTTCGTTCCAAGACGAAGATCATGGACGGCGCGCCGTCGGGTGACGTGGCGGATCTGCCCATCTGGGGATTCGACGGCTCCAGCACCAACCAGGCCGAGGGCCACGCGTCCGACCGGGTGCTGAAGCCCGTCTTCACCTGTCCGGACCCGATCCGCGGCGGCGCGGACATCCTCGTCCTGTGCGAGGTCTTCAACATCGACATGACGCCGCACGAGTCCAACACCCGTGCCGCGCTGCGTCCGCTCGCCGAGCAGTTCGCGGGCCAGGCCCCGATCTTCGGCATCGAGCAGGAGTACACCTTCTTCGACGGCCACCGGCCGCTCGGCTTCCCCGAGGGCGGCTTCCCGGCCGCGCAGGGCGGCTACTACTGCGGTGTCGGCGCGGACGAGATCTTCGGCCGCGACATCGTGGAGAAGCACCTCGACAACTGCCTGACGGCGGGGCTCGGCATCTCCGGCATCAACGCCGAGGTCATGCCCGGCCAGTGGGAGTTCCAGGTGGGCCCGCTGTCCCCGCTGGAGGTCTCCGACCAGCTGTGGGTGGCCCGTTGGCTGCTCTACCGCACCGCCGAGGACTTCAACGTCTCCGCCACCCTCGACCCGAAGCCGGTCAAGGGCGACTGGAACGGTGCGGGCGCGCACACCAACTTCTCCACCCGGGCGATGCGCGAGGGCTACGACGCGATCATCACCGCGTGCGAGTCGCTGGGAGAGGGCTCCAAGCCGATGGACCACGTGAAGAACTACGGCGCGGGCATCGACGACCGGCTCACCGGCCTGCACGAGACCGCCCCGTGGAACGAGTACAGCTACGGCGTCTCCAACCGCGGCGCCTCGGTCCGCATCCCGTGGCAGGTCGAGCAGGACCAGAAGGGTTACATCGAGGACCGCCGCCCCAACGCCAACGTCGACCCGTACGTCGTCACACGGCTGATCGTCGACACGTGCTGCACCGCGCTGGAGAAGGCCGGCCAGGTCTGATCCCGCCGCCCGTCACGCAGGAGGGGCCCGCCGGTTCGCCGGCGGGCCCCTCCTGCGTGGGCGGTGACGGCCGGGCGTGAGGAACGTAACGCCAAGGGTCCGTATCGACGGGCGAGAGGAGTCTGATGCGCCGCCGCGATTTCTGCTTCAATGGAGCACATGGCCAGCTACCAGCACATCGCGTCGGGTCGCAGTGACCTCGAACCGTTCTGGCCTTCCCGTCAGCACCATGATTTCGACCGGGTGTGTTGCCGCGCGTGGAACGCGCAGGCCCACTAAAGCCGCTCACCCCGGCCTTCGGTCCGCGCGTACGACGTAAGTCCGTCCCTGACGACTCCTCGCGCGAAAGAGCTGACCCTCATGGCGAACACTCGTACTTTCTCCGCCGCGTCCGCCGCCACCGCGGCGTCCCCGGCGCCCGCTGCGGCCCGTCCCACCTCCCGCTCCCTCCCCGCCCACCCGAACCGGCACCGGCTGCGCGCGGTCGACAGCGACGAGGTCGCCGGGCCGGCCGACGTGACGGACTTCCTCCCGCCCGGGGCCACCTGGCTCCCCGCCCCGCAGCACACGCTGCCCACCCTGCCCGGCCAGCCGCCGATGATCGGCTACCTGGTGCTGGTGCCGGCCGACCAGCAGCCGGCGCTCGCGGGGGCCGTCGCCGCCGCCTCCCGGCTCCAGTCGGGCGGCTCGCCGTTCCCCCAGCAGCCGGCGCCCGACGCGACGCCCGCCCCGGCCGCCGACGCGGGAGCGTCCGCGGGCCCGGTCCGGATCGACGCCACCCGGCGTACGGCTTCGGTCGACGGCGTCGTCCTCGACCTCACGTACCTGGAGTTCGAGCTGCTGTCCCATCTGGTGGCGTACCCGCACCGGGTGCACACCCGCGACCAGCTGGTGACCACGGTGTGGGGTTACGGGCACGTGGGCGACGGGCGCACCGTCGACGTCCATGTCGCCCGGCTGCGCCGCAAGCTCGGTGCGGAGTACCGCCGTTCGATCCAGACGGTCCGGCGGGTGGGGTACAAGTACACGCCCTGACCCGCCCGGTCCGCCGCGTACGTCCGGCGGCCCCGGACCACGGTTCCTCCTCACCGTGGTCCGGGGCCGTCCGGGCGTCTCAGACCTGCTGGGCCGCCGGAGCCGGCGCGTCCACCGGCCCGGCCGGCTCGCCGTACTCGTCGTGACGCTCGTCCTCCAGGCTCGGCAGGCGTGAAAGGCCGCGCGGAGTACGCCAGTTGCGCTCGCCCAGGAGCAGCATCACGGAGGGCAGCAGCACCATCCGTACGACGGTGGCGTCCAGCAGCACCGCGACGGCGAGGCCGACGCCCATCTGCTGCATGTCCTGCATGGACAGGGTGCCGAACACCGCGAACACCGCCACCATGATGGCCGCGGCCCCGGTGACCGCCCCGGCCGTGCGGCGGATGCCGGTCTCGATCGCCGCACGGTTGTCCAGGCCGCCGCCGCGTGCCTCCCGGATCCGGGAGACGACGAACACGTGGTAGTCCATGGACAGGCCGAACAGGACGACGAGGACGAACAGCGGCATCCACGCCTCGATCGCGCCGACCCCCTCCGAGCCGATGAGCGACGCGCCCCAGCCGTGCTGGAAGACGGCGGTCATCACGCCGTAGGAGGCGGCCACCGAGAGCAGGTTGAGGGCGATGGACGTCACCGCGATGACGTAGCTGCGGAAGCAGAACAGCATCAGCAGGAAGGTGACCGCCGTGATGAAGGCGAAGACCGGGACGATGCCGCGTCGGAGCTGGTCGTTGAAGTCGACCGATCCGGCGGTATCCCCCGTGACGTGGGTCTTCGCCCCGGTGCCGTCGAACGCGGCGGGCAGGCGCTTCTCCCGGAGTTCGGTGAGGTCGGCCGTGCCGCCCGGGAGGGGGATCTCGATCTCGGCGACGTCCTGGTCCCGGTGGACGGTGACGTCCTCGAATCCGTCGAGGGCCTTGCCGACCTCCGGGGCGGTGATGTCGGGTGCGGTGACGACGACGAGGGCGGGGGCGGGGCCGCCGGGGAAGCTCTCGGTGATCCTGCTGTGGGCGATGGAGAGCTGCGAGTCGGAGCCGAACTGCTTCTCCAGGCCGAGGGATTCGGTCTTCATGCCGAGGGCGGGCGCGGCGAGGGCGAGCAGCAGGACGACGGCGGCGACGGCGAAGGCGCGGGGCCGGGCGAGGACGGGGCCGAGGACCCGGCCGACGATGCGGCCGCTGCCGGAGTGGCCGTGCTTGGCGCGGCGGTTCAGCAGCGGGATGCGGCCGGCGTCGATCCGGTCGCCGAGCCAGGAGAGCAGGGCGGGCAGGACGGTGACCGAGCCGAGCATCGCGATGAACACGACGATGATCGTGGCGAGCGCGAAGCCCTTGAACAGCAGGAGCCCGG
This sequence comes from Streptomyces anulatus, assembly GCF_014650675.1. Lineage (GTDB taxonomy): Bacteria > Actinomycetota > Actinomycetes > Streptomycetales > Streptomycetaceae > Streptomyces > Streptomyces anulatus. The sequence goes on from NZ_BMVK01000001.1 coordinate 470,169, forward strand.
AGAGGAACATGCCGCCCATCGCGACCATCACGGTGAGGCCGGAGACGAGTACCGCGCGGCCGCTGGTGGCGGCCGCGATGCGCAGGGCGGTCTCGGCGTCCCGTCCGGCGGCGCGTTCGTCGCGTTCGCGGCGCAGGTAGAAGAGGCAGTAGTCGACGCCGACGGCGAAGCCCATCAGGAACATCACCGAGTAGGTGGTCTGGAACAGGTGCAGTTGGTGGCTGGCGATCGACAGGAGGCCGAAGGCGGCCATGCACGCGGTGAGGGCGAGCCCGACCGGGAGCAGGGCGGCGACCACCGCGCCGAAGGCGACGAGGAGGATGCCGAGGGCCAGGGGTACGGCGGTGAACTCGGCCTTCTTGAAGTCCTCGGCCAGCAGGTCGCCGAGCCACTTGCCCGCGCTGGCCTCGCCGAACTGGTGGATCTCGGTGTCCGGGTGGTCTTCGCCCACAGCGGCGACCGCGTCCAGGACGGGTTGGATCCGGTCGGAGGAGGTGGCGGCCTCGCCCTTCATCTCGAAGGCGATCAGGGCGTCCCTGCCGTCCTCGGAGGCGACGGGCGGGGCGATGTTCTGTGCTTCGCCGGTCTTCCGTACGGCGTCGGCGAGGGCTTCGGCGGCCGGCTTCCAGTCCCCCGCGGCGGGGGCGGAGACCATGACGAGTTCGCCCGCGGGCTTGTCGAGTCCGGTGTCGAGGAGGATCTGCTCGGCTCGGGCGGACTCGCCCGCGCCGTTCTCCGCGTTGGTCATCTCGACCATGCCGGTGGCCCCGCCGATGCCCGTGGCGAGCACGACGAAGAGCAGCCAGCCGAGAACGGCCGTCTTGCGATGGTGGGTGCTCCACACGCCGATGCGTGCGGCGAGATTGCGCCTCATGCGTTTCTCCCCCGGAGGTAAGCGTCAGGTAAGTGATCGGGACGCTTCGAATCTAGGAATCGGCCGCGGTCCGCCCCAGCCGTCGGAGCCCCCGGTCGCGGAGGCGTAGGGGGCGGGTCCGGGGGTGGTGCCAGGTACACCCCCTCCGGGTGGCGGACCGGCTGACGCGGCGGGGCGGGGCCGGGTGAGACTGGCACCCGGAACGGGACCTGCCCGGCTCCGGTGAGGGGGAGAGACCGCGATGAAGGTGTTCTCGGGACGGCTGCGGCCGTCGATGGTGGCGGCGGGGCGGGGGCTGTTCCTGTCCGTGGTCGGACTGGCGGTGTCCATCACCCTGTTCGTGCTCGCGGTGGTCTCGATCTCCTTCATCCTGCTGGGCATCGGGGTGTTCACCACGCCGGTGGTGCTGGAGGCGGTCCGCAAGCACGCCAACCAGCGGCGGCTGTGGGCGGTGACCTGGTCGGACGTACGGATTCCGGTCCCGTACCGGCGCTTCCCCAAGGATCTGCGGACGGGTGTCACCGGCCAGGTCGAGCGCACCACGCTGATGCTGAAGGACCCGGCGACCTGGCGGGACCTCCAGTGGCTGCTGGTCGACATGACGGCGGGCACGGTGGTGGCGGTCCTGGCGGCGGCCCTGATGATCTACCCCGTCGAGGGGCTGGTTCTGGCGGCGGGCCTGTGGCGGGTGTTCCGCGACGATCCGTACTGGTACGGGTTCGTGCCGGTGGACAGCCAGGCGACGGGGTTCGCGGCCCTGGCGCTGGGGATCGTGCTCTTCCACGCCGGACTGTGGGCGAGCCGGCCGCTGTTGCGCCTGCACTTCGTGCTCGCCCGTACGGTGCTGGCGCCCACCCAGGACCAGGAGCTGGAGCAGCGCATCGAGCGGCTCACCGAGACCCGGCACGAGGCCGTGGACACCGCCGCCTCCGAGCTGCGCCGCATCGAGCGGGATCTGCACGACGGGGCGCAGGCCCGGCTGGTCGCGATGGGCATGAACCTGGGCACGATCGAGGCGCTGATCGAGAAGGATCCGGCGCAGGCGAAGAAGATGCTGGCGATGGCCCGGGAGTCGTCGGCGGAGGCGCTGACCGAACTGCGGGACCTGGTCCGGGGCATCCACCCGCCGGTCCTCGCGGAGCGGGGCCTCGGCGACGCGGTCCGGGCGCTGGCCCTGCGGCTGCCGGTCGCCTCCGAGGTGACGGTGGAGCTGCCGGGGCGGGCGGAGGCGCCGGTGGAGTCGGCGGCGTACTTCGCGGTCAGCGAGGCCCTGACGAACACGGTGAAGCACGCGGAGGCGGAGCGGATCTACGTGGACCTGCACCACTCGGAGGGGATGCTCCGGATCTCCGTGACGGACGACGGCAAGGGCGGTGCGGCCGTCGGATCGGGCTCGGGTCTGAGCGGAATAGAACGGCGACTGGGTACATTCGACGGCGTCCTGGCCGTCAGCAGTCCCGCGGGCGGTCCCACCATGGTGACCATGGAGATTCCTTGCGAGTTGTCCTAGCCGAAGATCTCTTCCTGTTGCGCGACGGCCTGGTGCGCATGCTGGAGGCGTACGACTTCGAGATCGCCGCGGCTGTGGAGACCGGGCCCGAACTGACCAAGGCCCTGGCCGAGTTGGAGCCGGACGTCGCCGTCGTCGACGTCCGGCTCCCGCCGTCCCACACGGACGAGGGCCTCCAGTGCGCCCTGGTCGCCCGCCGGGCGCGGCCGGGGCTTCCGGTGCTGGTGCTCTCGCAGCACGTGGAACAGTTGTACGCACGGGAGTTGCTGGCGGACGGCAACGGCGGCATCGGCTACCTGCTGAAGGACCGGGTCTTCGACGCGGACCAGTTCATCGACGCGGTACGGCGGGTGGCGGCGGGCGGCACGGCGATGGACCCGCAGGTCATCTCCCAGCTCCTGTCGCGCCGTTCGCAGGACAAGCCGATGGGCGGCCTCACCCCGCGCGAGCGGGAGGTGATGGAGCTGGTGGCCCAGGGCCGCTCCAACGCCGCCATCGCCTCGCAGCTGGTGATCACGGAGCGGGCGGTGGCCAAGCACACCTCGAACATCTTCGGCAAGCTCGATCTGCCCCCGTCGGACGACGACAACCGCCGGGTGCTGGCGGTGCTGGCGTATCTGGACCGGGGCTGAGCCGGTTCACCTTCTTTTCAGCCCGTGAACCAGCCCGCCGCGTCGAGCCGGAACGCGCCTCCGGGAGCCATCGTGCGCAGGTCCCGCTCCAGGGCGGTCAGCCGCTCCTCGCCGAGCGTCCGGGCCCATTCCGCCCGCAGCCGGTCGAAGCCCTCGGCCGACCGGGTCAGCAGGTCCTCGCCATGCGGGGTGAGGCGGATCAGGGTGCGCCGGCCGTCGGCGGGGTCCGGGGCGCGCTCCACGTAGCCGAGCGCCTCCAGCTTCTCGACCGTCTTTCCGGCGGCCTGCTTGGAGACCCCGAGCCGCCGCCCGATCTCACTGATGGCCGCGCCGTCGCGTCCCACGGCCTGGAGGGCGAAGCCGTACGCGGGCCGGGCCCGGGGGTGTCCGTGCTCGGCCAGGTCCCGGTGCAGGGCGTCGATGATCGAGCGGAAGCCGGCGAAGAGGAGCAGCGGCAGCTCAAAGCCGTTGCGGGACTCGACAACCTGGTTTACCTTTTTTTCGTCAACCATATTGTCGACCCTAGCCGCTCCGAGAGGTCCGCCATGCCCTTCCCCGACCACACCCCCGAGACCGCCCCGCCCGGTTCACGACGCGCCATGGAGGCGGTGACCGAGCGGCTGGGCTACCGGCCCGCCGCCATCGCCCGGCTCGCCGCCTCGCCCCATGCCCTGGACGGCTTCCTGAAGATCAGCGCGATCTTCGAGTCCTGCACCCTGGACCCGCTCTCCCGCGAGGTCCTGATCATGACGATGGCCACCCGCAACGACTGTCACCTCTGCGTCGCGATGCACACCGCGAAGCTGACCGCCCTGGACGCCGATCCGGCGCTCGTCGCCGCCCTGCGCGACCGTTCCGGAGCCGCGCTCCCGGACGAACGCCTCGAAGCCGTACGGCGGTTCACCCTTGCGGTGCTCGCCTCGGCGGGCGCGGTGGACGACGCGGCCCTGCGGGACTTCCAGGCGTACGGCTACACCGAGCAGAACGCCCTCGAAGTGGTCCTGGGGATCGGCGCGTACACCCTGTCGACCCTGGCCAACCGGCTCACCGGGGCCCCGGTGGACGCCCCCTTGGCCGCCTTCGCCTGATAGTCGGGGGGAGGGCCGCTTTCCGGCCGGGCTTCCCACGAATCGGCCGGGAGGCTGAACGGGCCGCGCCGCCCTCCCGTATGGGACGTCACGCTTCTCCCTCGAAGCAGAGGAGTCCCATGCGACGCACATCGCGCAAGAAACGTTCCACGCTCGCCGACCGGGCCATCGCCGCCTCCGCGGCCCTGATCCTGGGAGGGGGCGGGCTGGTCGCGGTCAACGTCTACGCCTCCGCGGGAGAAGGACCATCCGGTTCTCCGCCCACCCGGACGCAGAACGCCGGCCGCCAGTTGTCCACCATCGACTGCCCCGAAGCCGTCAACGGACTGCCCGAGGTGCCGGATCAGGCACGCGGGGAGGTCGACCGCGAGCTCGCGGCGATGGATACCCAGATCACCGACGCCTACCGGCAGTTCGCGGACCGGAAGGAGCAGATAGCCCGGGACCCCGGGCTGGCGGAGAACGCCGTCCTGGGCCCGTTGCGCGGCAAGCGGGCCGCGAGTCTCGACCGCATCGGCATCGCGATCGGGCGCGTGGCGGAACGGCCGGAAGGACTGGAGAGCCTCGCCGGGTGCAGCCTGCGCGCCGACGACGACCAGGGCCAGAACGCAGGACAGGGCCAGGACCCCGGCGATCAGGACCCCGGCCAGGAGGAAGACCCTGGCCAGGACCCGGGCGATCAGGACCCGGGCGGGCAGGACCCCGGCCAGGGCGAAGATCCCGGTCAGGGTCGGGGCGGCAACGGGCCCGAGGCCGCCGACTTCGTCGACATCCGGTCCGTCCGGCCCGACGCCGACCGGCCCCGCAAGCGCCGCGGCGCGTCCCGGGGCAGCTTCACCACCGACTGCGGCCGCAACGAGAACGGGAAGTTCAACCCGGACAACGTCATCGTCGCGCCCGGCGTGAGCAACGGCGCGCACCATATGCACGATTACGTCGGCAACCAGGCCAACGACGCCTTCGCGAGCGACGACGACCTGGCGGACGGCGCGACCACCTGCCGCAACCAGGGCGACCGGTCGACCTACTACTGGCCCGTCCTGCGCCTGCAGAACGGGCAGGACGAGGACGACGTGGACGCCGACGGCGGCGGCCGGGACCAGAACACCGGGGAGATCCAGACCCCGTCCCGGGTGACGTTGAAATTCGTCGGCTCGCCCGTCGGCAGGGTCACCGCGATGCCGCGTTTCCTGCGGATCATCACCGGGGACGCGAAGGCGTTCACCAACGGCGACGCCAACGCCAACGCCTCGTGGAGCTGCACCGGCTTCGAGGACCGGCAGGTGAAGGACAAGTACCCGATCTGTCCCGAGGGCAGTCAGGTGGTGCGTACGTTCGCCTTCCAGAACTGCTGGGACGGGCAGAACACCGACAGCGCCAACCACCGCACCCATGTGGCGTTCGCCCGGGACGACGGGCGGTGCCCGAGCGGGTTCCGGGCGGTGCCGCAGCTGGTGCAGCGCATCGTCTACGACGTTCCGCCGGGGCCGGGCTTCGCCGTCGACTCCTTCCCCGAGCAGCTGCACAAGCCGGTCACCGACCACGGTGACTTCATCAACGTCTTCGACGAACGGCTGATGAGGAACATGGTGCGGTGCATCAACGACGGCCGCCGCTGCCGCTGACGCGGCGCGCGCGGCCCCGTGAACCTGTGCGGTCAGCTCTTGCGGTGACCGGAGTGCCCGTCCTCGCTCCCCCCTCCACCACTGTCCCCCGAGTGGTGCGGCGAGGCGGTCTCCACCGTCCCCCCGAGCCGGCCGCGCAGCGCCGCGACCACGTCCGGATCGCCGACGGCCACCCACTGCCGTCCGACGAGGTACGAGCCGCCGTAGTCCTTGGCCTCGTTGATCCACTCGCGCAGGCCCCGGTCGGAGGCGAAGGTGGTCAGCACGTAACGTCCGTCGTCCGTGGTGCAGTTGGCCTGCCGCAGCTCGGCCGCGTCGGTCTGCACGTTCGGGTCGCAGCCCGCCTTCCTCGCGAGCTGTTCCAACGTGCCCGTCGCGGCCGGCTTCGGCGTGGGCCGCTCCCCGTCGCCGCCGCCGTCGGCCGGTTCCGTGTTGCACCCGGCCAGGAGCAGAAGGCCCGCCAGGGCAAGCGCGCCGGCCCCGCCGTTCCGCACGCCTCGGCATTCCGGTTGTATCGCCATCGGCCCATCCTGCACCCGGATCCGGGCTCAGGGGTGGGCTACGGCAAGACTCACGAGATAGGCCTCCTCGACCTCGCCGTCCGGGAACAGGGCCGTCAGCAGGGCCCGTTCGCGGTCGAAGTAGTCGCGGACCGCCGCCGGGTCGCCGATCAGGAAGTCGGAGTGGGTGGCCAGGTTGGCGACATGGGCGTCGATCGGCACGCGGCGGCTCCAGGCGACCTGCCGGGTGCGGAAGTCGAGACCGTCGGGCAGTTCGGCCCGGAAGCGGGCCCGGTGGGACGGGACGGCGGGGATCTCCACCCCGAAGAAGACCCGCATACGGTTCTCCTGGTCGACGAGCCACTCCACGGACGGGTCGCCGTCGTTCCACCACAGCGCCAGCGCGCCGCCCGGCCGCAGCACCCGGCGGGCCTCGGGGATAGAGCGGGCGGGGTCGGTCCAGTGCCAGGCCTGGGCGTACGTGATGAGGTCCATGGAGCCGGTCTGCAGCGGCAGGTTGTTCCCGTCGCCCCGGACCAGGGAGACGTCCGGCAGGCTCCTTCGGAACTGCTCGGCCATCCCGTCGCCCGGCTCCACCGCCGTGACCCGGGCCCCGCGCTCGTGCAGCCGTGCCGTGCCGAGCCCCGTACCCGCTCCGACGTCCGCGACCCGGGCTCCGGCGAGCGGCACTCCGGCCAGCTCCTCGACGGCGTCGAACAGGGCGGGCGGATAGGAGGGTCGGTGCGCGTCGTAGTCGGCGGCGATGGCGTCGAAGGACCGGGCCTGCACAGGTTTCGTCATACAAGCAATCATCGCGCGGGGCCTTCGGGAACGGCACGGAAATCTCTGCACGCCTCTGGTCCCCCCGCATACCCGTCAGTACATTGACACCATGTCTAACACGCAGCCAGCGGCGGTCGCGTCGGAGCGGACGCCCCTCAAGGCCCGCAAGGTGTCCTTCGCCTGGGAGAAGACGCCCCTGCACTGGGTGCCGGGCGACCCGTTCACGACGCACACCATCAATGTGCTCCACCTGCTGCTCCCCGCCGGGGAACGCTGGTTCATCCATGTGTACCGGCAGATACTCCCGTACATCCACGACGACCAGCTGCGCGAGGACGTCATCGGGTTCATCGGCCAGGAGGCCGTGCACTCGCAGGCGCACGACGATGTGCTGCCGCATCTGCGGGAGTTGGGCCTCGACCCGACCCCGTACACCGCGCAGGTCGACTGGTTCTTCGAGAAGCTGCTCGGGGACCGGACGCTGCCGCCGGGGCGGGCCTCGAAGTGGTGGCTGATGGAGCGGGTGGCGACGATCGCGGCGATCGAGCACTACACCGCGTTCCTCGGCGACTGGATCCTCAACGCCGACGCACTGGACCGCCGGGGCGCGGATCCGACGATGCTCGATCTGCTGCGCTGGCACGGGGCGGAGGAGGTCGAGCACCGGTCGGTGGCCTTCGACGTCTTCATGCACGTGGACGGCGGCTACCGGCGGCGGGTGCGCACCTGGGCGGCGGCGTTCTCCGCGCTGATATTCCTCTGGCAGCGCGGCACCCGCTTCTTCATGGAGAACGACCCCACGCTGCTGGGCGGCAAGGCCTCCTTCAAGGCGTTCCACGCGAGCGGGAAGCAGGGCACGCTGCCCAGCACCGGCGCGATCCTGCGGTCCGTGCCGAGCTATCTCAGCCGGTCGTACCACCCGTCGCAGGAGGGCAGTACGGCCCAGGCCGTCGACTACCTAGCCCACTCCCCCGCCGCGCTCGCCGCCGAGACCCCCGGGACCGCCACGACGGGAAGGTCCTGAACCATGGCCCTGCCCCGTCTGCGTACCGTCGTGCTCGTCTCCGGCGCCGCCCTGCTCACCCGGCGCGCCCTCAGGCGCCGGATCGCCCGGTCACCGCTGTGGCCGCTGCCCGCCCTGCCCGAGCCGGTATCGGGCCACTCGAAGCGGCGCGCGACCTCGGCCCGCCGGTTGCTGATCACCGGGCGGAGCGAGGTCGCCGACGGTGTCGTCCAGCTCCGGCTGGAGGGCGCCGGCCTGCCGCGCTGGGAGCCGGGGGCCCATCTGGACCTGGTGCTGCCGTCCGGTCTGGTCCGGCAGTACTCGCTGTGCGGCGACCCGGAGGACTCCGGTGCGTACACCGTGGCGACCCGGCTGGTGGAGGACGGCCGGGGCGGTTCACGGGAGGTGCACGAACAGCTCCAGGAGGGCCTGGAGGTCGAGGTGCGCGGGCCGCGCAACCGGTTCCCCCTGACCGGCGCCCCGGGTTACGTCTTCGTCGTCGGCGGCATCGGGATCACCCCGGTCCTGCCGATGCTGCGCTCGCTGGCCGCGTCGGGTGCCGACTGGCGGCTGCTGTACGGGGGCCGGTCGCGGGGATCGATGCCGTTCCTGGAGGAGATCGAGAAGCTCGGCGCGGACGGGGACCGGGTCACGGTCGTCGCCCAGGACGAGGCGGGTCACCCGGACGTCGCGGCGGCGCTGACCGGTCTCGCCCCGGGCACGGCGGTCTACTGCTGCGGCCCCGAGCCGCTGATGGACGCGGTCGCCGCCGCGCTCCCGGAGGGGCACCCCCTGCATCTGGAGCGGTTCTCGGCCGCGACGGGGGACGCGGCGGGGCCCGGTTCCGGGGCGTTCGAGGTGGAGTTGCGGCGCAGCGGGCGCACGGTGCCGGTCGCGGCCGGGCAGTCGGTGCTCGCCGCCGTCCGTGCGGCGGCGCCCCATGTCGCGTACTCCTGCGAGCAGGGGTTCTGCGGGACCTGCCAACAGCGGGTCCTGGAGGGCGAGATCGATCACCGGGACGATCTGCTGACCGACGACGAGCGGGGCGAATCGATGCTGATCTGCGTCTCGCGCTGCCGCGGCGGACGTCTTGTTCTGGATCTGTAGGGCCCCTCGCCGGACGGGCGTCCGCCGCGCGACGCCCGGACCGCACCCCGGATAGGCTGTCCGTATGACGACCGGGGTGCGGCGCAGGATGGGCGTCGACGAGCGCAGACAGCAACTGATCGGCGTCGCGCTGGACTTGTTCAGCCGTCGCTCGCCCGAGGATGTGTCGATCGATGAGATCGCCGCGGCCGCGGGCATCTCCCGTCCGCTGGTGTACCACTACTTCCCCGGGAAGCAGAGCCTGTACGAGGCGGCGCTGCGGCGGGCCGCGGACGAGCTGGCGGCGCGCTTCCTGGAGCCCCTCGAAGGACCCCTGGGGGCGCGGCTGCTGCGGGTGATGGGGCGGTTCTTCGACTTCGTCGACGAGCACGGCCCCGGTTTCTCGGCGCTGATGCGGGGCGGTCCCGCGGTCGGTTCCTCGACGGCGAACGCCATGATCGACGGGGTGCGGCAGGCCGCGTACGAGCAGATCATCACGCACCTCGGGGTGGCCGAACCGCCGGCCCGGCTGGAGCTGGTGGTCCGTTCCTGGGTCTCGCTCGCCGAGTCGACGGCGCTGATCTGGCTGGACGGGCGGCGCATCCCGCGCGCCGAGCTGGAGATGCAGCTGGTGCACGACTTCGCGGCGCTCGCCGCGGTCAGCGCCGCGTACGACCAGGAGATGGCGGGCATCGTGCTGCGGGTGCTCACCCAGGAGCCGGCGGACGGGCCGTTCGGGGAACTGCTCGCCCGGCTCTCCGCGTTCGCCCCGGACGTGCCCGCCGTGCCCGCGCAGCGCCTGCCGCCGCGCTGATCCCCGATATCGACTGCGGGACGGCCCTCAGGCCGGCAGGCCGTTGCGGTGGGAGACCCGGCGGGCGGCGGCCAGCAGGGCGTGGATCTGCGGGCCCGCCTGGTCGATCTCGGTGACCGGGCGGGGGAACGGCAGCCTGACGTCCTCGTGGGTGGTGGGGTATTCGAGCCGGAGGGTCACCCCGAAGCGGTCCATCGCCAGTGGCACGGCCCGGGTCATGCCGCGCTCCGGGCGGGGGTGGACGAGGCGCAGGAGCAGCGGGACGAGTTCGGCGTGGTCGTCCACCAGATGGGTGAGCATGCCCGCCTCGCACGCGGCGATCGGGTCGGTCTCCGCCTCCTCCAGCTCCTCCAGGGTGACGAAGGTGCGTCCCTCGGCGTCCTCCAGGACGGCCTGCCCGAACTCCATGCAGGTGCTCTGCTCGATGTCGGTGCTGTACGGGTCGGCCAGCAGCCCGGTGACCGTGACGCGGGCGCGCAGCCGGTCGCGGACGGGGGTGGGGGCGATGTCGGTGAACTCCAGGCGGGCCGGGACGCGTTCGGCGCTCGGCGCGTGACCGCCGTCGTTCGGGGCGTGCAGGTGGATGTGGCCCATCGCGCCCGTGCCGTCGAGGCGGCGGACTTCGGTGTGCAGGCCGTCGCTGACCACGGTCATGGAGTGGGCGACGGTCAGGATCGACCGGACGCGCTCGGCGCGGGTCGGCTGCGTGGCGCGGGGGCGGGAAAGGCGCATCCGAGTTCTCCAGGAAGGTCAGCGGAACCCAAGTGGCTACTTAGGTATGCCTAACCTTACTCACATGGTCCGGGGTGTGGGTAGTCCGGGGACTCCACCCGTGCGCCGGTCCCCGCTCCCGCCCGGTCAGAGCTGCAGCTCGGTACGCAGTGCGGCGGCGAGACCGACCTCGGCGTTGTCCGACTGGCCGCGCTCGAAGGCGCGCTGGTAGGCCTCGTCGCCGACGGCCGCCCGCGCCTGGAGCTCGCACCTCTCGCGGACCGGCCCCAGCTCGGGCGTGCCGCGCTGGGGATGGCCGACCATGCGCCAGTACGCGTGTCCGGTGCCGTAGACCCGGGCGGCCTGCGCGCCCGCGCCCTGGGCGGCGATGGCGGCGGCCAGGATGTCCAGGCCCAGCGCGATGCCGAAGCTGTCGCGGAGCCGGTGCTTGCCCGCGAGCATCGACCGGGCGTGCGCCGCGGAGGCCGCCGGACGGCCCTGGAACAGGGCGATCAGGGCGAGCTGGTAGTCCGCGTAGGAGCGGGTCCAGTACTCGCCGCCGCGTTCGCAGGCGCGGCGCAGCGTGGTGGCCGCCGCCTCGGACTCGGTGAGCCGGCCGAGCGCGGTGAGCGCGAAGACGGTGATGAGGTGGCAACGCAGCCGGTGGGCCGAGTCCACCGGGACGCCCTCGGTCATCCGCAGCACCCGCCCGGACGCTTCCAGCGCCGCCTCGGGCTCCCCGGTCATCAGCTGGGTGAGGCCGGAGAGATAGGCCGCGCCGAGCATGCCCTCGTCGTCCCGGTCGTACAGGGCGCCGGCCGTGCAGAGCGCGCCGTGCTTCTCCGCGGTCGCGAAGTCGCCCTGGAGCAGGGCCGCGACGCCGAGGACCCACTGCAGCCTGGTGCGGTGGGGGCCGTCGACGGGGCCCGCGTCCAGGGCCCGCTGGGCATAGCTCCGGGCCTCGGAGAGGTGGCCGCAGCAGGCCCAGAAGAAGCCGACGCGGCCCGCCATCTCCTGGGCCCCGTCGATGTCGTGGGCGAGCAGGTGTTCCAGGGCGGCGCACAGGTCGAGGTGGGTGTCGGACACCTTGTGGTACCAGGACACCTGGTCCGGTCCGGTCCAGCCGTCGTGGGCGCGGCGGGCGAGGTCGAGGAAGCTCCTCGCGTGCCGGTCGGCGGCGGCGCGGGTCTCGCCCAGCTCGGTGAGCCACATCCGGCCGTACTCGCGGAGGGTGTCGAGCATCCGGTAGCGGTCGCCGTCGCGCTGGACGACGGACTGGGCGACGAGGCCCTGGAGCGCCCGGTCCACCTCGTCCGGGGTGAGCGGGCCGCCCGCGCAGACCTCGCGGGCGACCTCCTCGTCGAAGTCGGTCCGCAGCGGGGTGAGGCGGGCCCACAGGAGGCGTTCCAGCGGGGTGCACAGCTCGTGGGACCAGCCGATGGCGGTGCGCAGGGTGCGGTGGCGGCGGGGCCACACCGTAGCGTCGGCGAGGAGGTCGAGGCGGGCCGTGCCCGGGTCCCCGTCCTCTCCGTCCGTACCGTCCCCGCCGGGTGCGCCGGGACCGGGGGCCCCGAAGCCGGGGGCGAGGGCGAGGACGCCGCTCCGGCCCGGTGCTCCGAGGCCGGCGCCGCGGGCGTCGAAGCGGGTGCCGATCCGGGCGGCGAGCTGGGCCACGCTGTGCCGGCCGATGCCCGCGGCGGCCAGTTCGATGGCGAGGGGGATGCCTTCGAGGCGGCGGCAGATCTCGGCGGCGGCCGCCTCGTCGCCGGGGGCGTCGAGACCGGCCCGGGGGTCGGCCGCGCGCAGCCGGTCGGCGAAGAGCTGGAGGGCGTCGGGCGCGCCGTCGACCGGGAGCGGCGGCACCTCGACGACGTACTCGCCCCGGGTGCCGAGCGGCTGCCTGCTGGTGACCAGGACGGTCAGGCCCGTCGAGGTGGTCAGGATCTCGGCCAGCAGATGGGAGCAGGGGCCCCGGAGGTGTTCGGCGGAGTCGAGGACCAGCAGGAGGTGTTTGTCGCCGAGCCATTCGCAGAGCGCCTCGACGGGCATCCGCAGGGTGTGGTCGGCGAGTCCGACCGCGTCCGAGACGGTGGGGAGCAGCAGCCCGTCGTCGGGGAGCGGGGAGAGGTCGGCCCACCAGGCGCCGTCCGTGTAGCGGTCGGCGGCCGCGCGGGCGGCCCGGACGGCGAGCCGGGTCTTGCCGACGCCGCCGGGGCCGATCAGGGTGGTCATCCGCCGGGTGGTCAACGCGGTGTGCAGCCGGGCCAGTTCGGCCCGCCTCCCGACGAAGCTGCTCGTCTCGTCGGGAAGGTATCCCACCTTGGTCATCATCACCGTCCGCACGCTGGGGCAGGGTGCGCCGGCGAGCCGACCGCCCCGGGCGGGGCTCCTGCCGCACGCACCGGGCCGGCCCCGCCTCCCCGGGAGGGGAGAGCGGGACCGGCCCGGGTGAACCAGGACGGCTGTCGCGGCTCCGTTGCCGACGTCTGCCGTCACCGTAGTGCTGCCGGAGGTCAGCGCAGAGTGAAGACGGCCACCGTGCGTCCCGGTACGGTGAAAGTGGCCGATTCCCCGTCGTACCTGGCTCGTTTGACAGTAAGGTCTGCACCCTTGGCCTGGACGGGGTGCAGTGCGTACGTCTTCCCCGCCGGCGCGGCGAGCCGCTGGTCGGCGGTGGTCGGCGCGGCGTTGAGAACGACGACCAGGTCGCCGAGGCGCATGGTGATCACGCCGGGGGTCTCGGCCGTGCCGGAGAGCGGGAAGGACAGGGTGGACCGCACCTGGTCGGCGGTGCTGAGGGAGAACTCCTTCTCGGTGGTACGGATGGTGAGCAGGTCGCGGTAGGCGGCCGAGGCCCCGTCGATCTGCGCGCAGTCCGGCGCGATGGTGCCGGTGGCGGCCAGGAGCGGCTTCGCATACGCCCACTTGTCCTGGTTGTCGGCGGCGGGCGGCAGGCCCCGGCCGAAGCCGTTGCCGTCGCGGCAGTCCCAGTGCAGGGCGTTGAACCAGTCGCCGCTGTCGTAGGAGTTGCGGTCCAGGGACTTGGAGCGCAGCAGGTCGGTGCCCGCCTGGGAGAGCGAGGGGCCCTGGGAGAGGACGGAGGCCGCCATGGCCACCACCTGGGCCCTGGCCCGTTCGGCAGCCGTGGTGTCGGCCGGGAGCTTGAAGGCGAGGGTGTCGAAGAGGGTCTCGTTGTCGTGGGCGTCGGAGTAGGCGAGCGCGTCGCCGGGTGCGGCCGCGTATCCGGCGGGCGCCCCGTTGTAGTCGACCTCGGAGCCCTTGACCGTACGGCCGGAGGTGTCGGTGAAGGTGTAGTCGGCGAGGTTGCCGGTGAGCCCGACCTTGATCAGGTCCTGGTAGTGCAGCAGCCGGGCCTTCTGCTCGGCGCGGGTGCCGTTGGCCGGGGAGGAGTTGGGGTCGGTGTAGAGGCCGGTGGCGAAGCCCTGGACGCCGGGGTCCTCGTCGAAGGGGCCGCCGCCGCGCACGGCGTCGCGGGCCCGGTCGGAGAAGGTGGCGATGCCGGTGCCGGCCATGTTCTTCTGGGTGGCCTGGACGAAGCGGGCGTCGTCCGCGATCTCGCCGAAGTTCCAGCCCTCCCCGTACAGGATGATCTTCTTGCCGTCGACGCCGTCCTTGGCGAGGGTGAGCCGGTCCAGCGCCTTGCGGACCTCCAGGATGTTGTCCTTGGGGTGGTGGCCCATCAGGTCGAAGCGGAACCCGTCGACCTTGTACTCCTTCGCCCAGGTGACGATGGAGTCGACGACGAGCTTGCCCATCATGGTGTTCTCGGGGGCGGTGTTGGCGCAGCAGGTGGAGGTGGCGACGGCGCCGTCCTCCAGGAGCCGCTGGTAGTAGCCGGGGACGATGCGGTCCAGGACCGACTTGTCGTCCTGGCCGGAGACGACGGTGTGGTTGTAGACGACGTCCATGACCGTGCGCAGCCCGGCCCGGTTGAGGCCCTGGACCATCTGCCGGAACTCGACCGTGCGCCGGGTGCCGTCCGGGTCGGAGGCGTAGGAGCCCTCGGGGACGGTGTAGTGCAGCGGGTCGTAGCCCCAGTTGAAGCCGTCCTCGGCGGCGGCCTTGCTCACGCAGGCCTGCTGCTCCTCGGAGTCGGGGGCGTAGACGGACAGGTCGCAGGCGGGCTTCTGCTGGTCCTTCTTCTTCTCCGGGACCGTCCCGATGTCGAAGACGGGCAGCAGGTGCACGTAGCTGGTGCCGGAGTCGGCGAGCTTCTCCAGGTGCTTCATGCCCTTCGAGCGGGTGTCGGTGAAGGCGAGGTACTCACCGGGGTGTTTCGCCGTGCGGTCCGTGACGGAGAAGTCGCGGACGTGCAGTTCCTGGATCTGGGCGTCCCGCAGCGGGGTCGCGGCGGGCTTCTTCAGACCGGACCAGCCGCGCGGCGCCAGCTCCGGGTCGGTGAGGTCGACGACGAGGCTGCGGGCGGAGTCGGCGGTCAGGGCGGTGGAGTAGGGGTCGGTGACCTTGTTGGTGACCAGCTTCTGGACGGTGGGGGCCCAGACGGTCACGGCGTACCGGTAGGGCTTGCCCCGCCAGTTCTTCTTGCCGGTGACCGACCAGACGCCGGTGCGATCGTCGCGCTTCATCGGGTGGGTGCGGCCGTCGAGTTCGAGCGAGACGGTCCGGGCGGTGGGGGCCCACACGGAGAGCGTGGGCGTCGACTTGCGGAAGACCGGGCCGAGTTCGGCGGATGCCGCCTTCTTCCCGTACAGGTCGTCCAGGATGCCCGCGGTCTGTACGCCGGTGGCGGCGAGCAGAGCGCCGTTGGCGGCGCGCTGGGTGGCGATGATCTGGCCGCGCAGGGACTCGCGGACCCGGTCCCGGTCACGGGCGTCGACGGTGAACGCCGGGTAGTCCTCGAGGTGCGGGTACTTCGCCTTCTGCGCGTCACTGAGCGCGGCCGGGGTGAGCCGCAGCCACCGGCCCTCGTCGGAGAGCGCGCCGTCGACGACGGAGATGCCGCCGTTCTCCGCGTACACGAGCTGCTGGCTGGTGGCGTCGGTGGCCCTCACCTTCCAGACGACGGTGTCCGCGTCGAGCCACTGCGCCTCGGCCTTCCCGAGGTCGGGGGCCACGCCGCCGCCCGTCTGCGGGAGCAGGTAGCCGGGCTTGCCGCCGAGCATCCAGACCTCGTGGCCGTACGTGGCGAGGTCGAGGGACTGGTCGGTGGGCAGGTCCTTCTCGTCGCCCTTGTGCAGGATGTAGCTGAGCGAGGTGGCGCCGTCGACGAGCGGTACCTCGAAGGTGACTCCGTAGGCGTCCTTCTTCGTGGGCGCCAGCGGCTTCGACCAGTCGGTGGGCTCCTTGGCCCCGGCCCAGGTGTGCAGGCCCCAGCCGTCGTAGTTCCCGTCCGGGCGGTGGTAGTTGAGGACGGCCTTCGTGGTGTCCTGCGGCGGGGTCTCGGGGGCTTCGGCCGTCTGCCCGTCCTTGCCCTGCTCGATCCAGACCTGACCGGTCGCACCGAGGTCGATCGTCCGCTGCGGGCCGTCGGCCGTGCCGTCCTTCTCGACGGTGTACGGGACGGATTCGGCGCCCTTCTCCAGGTCGATCCAGGCGAACGCCCCGTAGGCGTCGCGCCCGATGAACTCGGCGGTCCTCTCGCCGGACTTCAGCTGCCAGCCCTCGTAGTCGCCGTCGGGGCGCTGGTAGTGGACGACCGCCCGGTCGCGCTCGACGGCGACGGGCTTCGGCTTCGGCGGGGTCTGCCCGGCCGTCGTCGAGGCGAGGGCGCCGGCGGTGCGGCCGGTCCGGTCGACGACGACGGCCTTGTAGCGCAGCGGGGTGCCGGCCTTCACCGTCTCGTCGAGGTACTGGGTGACCTTGAACGGGGCGTGGTCGGCCGAACCGAGCGTCTTCCACTTGCCGTTGCCCACCTGGGCGGCGAAGACGACCCGGTTGAGCTGTCCGCCGTCCACGTCGGCGGTGATCTCGACGGTGCCGGTGGCTCCGGCGGCCGGGGCCTTGAGCGAGATCGCGGGCTTGGCGGCGGGGGCGGCGACGGTCCGGTCCGCCTTCAGCACGAGGCTGGAGAGGGCGGGCACGGTGACGGTGACCTTCTTGTCCTTGCCGCTGCGGACCGCGCCGGAACCGCCGTACAGGGTACGGAAGTTCATGTCGGCCGACTCGGTGGCGAGCTGGACTTCCCTCGGGCTCGTGCCGTTGTTGGAGGCGACGAGGTATTCGTAGGGGCGCTCGGTCGCGATGCGGGAGGTGGCGTACACCGAGCCTTCCGCGAACCGCTCGATCTGGGTGCCGTCGCGCAGCGCCGGGTGAGCCTCGGTGAGCTCGGAGAGCGCGGCGACGGAGCGGTAGACCGGGTGCTTCGTGTCGTACGCGTCCGAGGCGTGCGTCCGGTCGGTGCCGAGCTGGTCGTCGTCGAGGTAGTCGGCGGTCTTCGAGGCGAAGAGCGTCTGGCGGGAGTCCTTGTCGCCGCCGGCTCCGGTGAAGCCCTGCTCGTCGCCGTAGTAGATCACCGGGTTGCCCCGGCCGAGGAACATCAGCTCGTTGGCGAGCCGGGCCCGCTTCAGCAGTTCGGCGTCGTCGGCCTTCGGGTTGTCCTGCTTCAGGAAGGTCCCGATGCGGCCCATGTCGTGGTTGCCGAGGAAGGTGACCTGCTCGTAGGCGTTCGCCTTGTCGGTGGTGTAGCGGTAGTCGTTGCCGTACACCGAGGCGAGCTTGTCGGCGGGCGCGCCCTGGGAGGCGAACTGCCGGGCCGCGTCCTGGAACGGGAAGTCCAGGGTCGAGTCCAGGCGGCCCCGGGTGACGTAGGGGGAGGTCACCTCGGTGTCGGCGGAGTACACCTCGCCGAACATGAAGAAGTCGTCCCGGCCGCGCTTCGCGGCGTACGCGTCGAGCGCGGTGGCCCACTGGGTCCAGAAGTCCAGGTCGACGTGTTTGACGGTGTCGATGCGGAAGCCGTCGATGTCGAAGTCGCGGACCCACTTCTCGTAGATCTTCGCCATGCCCTTCACGACCTCGGGACGTTCGGTCCAGAGGTCGTCGAGCCCGGAGAAGTCGCCGTACTCGTTGGACTCGCCGGCCCACGTCGAGTCGCCCCGGTTGTGGTACATCGTGGGGTCGTTGAGCCAGGACGGGACCTTCTCGCCGGTGCCGGGGGCCTGGACCGGGGTGTACGGGAAGGAGTCCCGGTCCACCTTCTCCACGCCGTACCGGTCGTCGAAGGGCCGGCCGTCCTCGTCGAGGTAGGGGAAGGCGCCCTTGGGCTTGTAGCCGTAGGCCTTCTCCGCGTAGTCGACGGTGTCGGCGGTGTGGTTGGTGATGACGTCGAAGAAGACCTTCATGCCCTTGGCGTGGGCCTTGTCGATCAGCTTCTCCAGGTCGGCGTTGGTGCCGAAGTGCGGGTCGACCTGGGTGAAGTCGGTGATCCAGTAACCGTGGTAGCCCGCCGATGCGTCCTTGCCGGTCCCCTGCACGGGCCGGTTCTTGAAGATCGGCGCCATCCAGATGGCGGTGGTGCCGAGGCCCTTGATGTAGTCGAGCTTCCCGGTCAGGCCCTTGAGGTCGCCGCCCTGGTAGAACCCCTTGTCGGTGGGGTCGTAGCCGTGTTCCAGCCGCGAACCGGTCAGCCCGCCCCGGTCGTTGGAGGCGTCGCCGTTGGCGAACCGGTCGGGCAGCACGAAGTAGAACTGCTCGCGCGTGAGGTCGTGCCGGTCCGCCTCACGGGCCAGCTTGGCGTCCGACGGCGGGGCCGGCGGCCGGGGCGACGCGGCGGCGGTGGCCGCCGGGACGACGGGCAGCAGCGCCGCGCACAGGGCGGCCACCGTCCATCGTCCGAGGATGGTTCGGGACACGGAGGGTGCTCCTTGGGGCTTGATCGGTCGGTCGAGCGGTGGGTCGATCAGCGGGGAAGCGGGCCGGTGGCGATGCCACCGGCCCGCCGGCGAGAGGTACGGCTCAGCTACGCCAGGCGTCGGCGGTCAGCGTGACCTTCCCGGAGGCCGGGACGGTGGCGGTGCGGTTCGCGCCGCTCTCCCAGGTGACGTTGCCGGATCCGTCCTTGCGGACGTACTTGTACGCGAACGTGGTCCCGGCGGGCAGGTTCACGTCCAGCTTCCAGACGGGGTACGCGGCCGGGTCGAGCTTCGGCGCGTTCGCCGGGTTCCAGTTGCCGAGGGCGGCCTGGTCGCCGGTGACGTGGATGTTCTGGCCGGGCTGGGTGGTGGCGTTGACGCCGAAGGAGGCGCCGGAGGTGCCGTTGCCGGGGTCCGGGTCGGGGTTCGTGCCGCCGCCCCCGCACGTCCGGGCGCCGGCGTGCAGGGCGACGGCGGTGCCGGCCGGGACGGTGGCGGTGAACTGGCCGGAGCCGTTGACATGGACGCCCTTGCCGGACTGGACGTCGCAGTAGTCGCCGGCGGGCAGCGAGGTCTGGAAGGTCCGGGTGAGCGCGGAGCCCTCGTGGTTGATGGCCACGTACGCCTTGGCGCCCCGGCCGAAGGCGATCTGGTCCCCGCCGTTGTCCCACCAGTTGGTGACGGCCTGGCCGCGCGCGGTGTTGCGGAGGCCGACCATGGAGGAGATCTCACGCCAGGCGTGCTGGCACTTCCAGCCGTCGCTGTAGCAGGCGTTCACCTGGCCGCCGTTCGGCGGTCCGGCGTCGTGGTCGCTGAACTCGTAGCCGGAGTGGACGTCCGGGGAGCCGTAGGGCCAGGCCAGCATGAAGACACTGGCCAGGGTGTAGGCGGAGCCGTATCTGTAGTTGAGGGTGTCGCCGCCGCGCTCGGTGTCGTGGTTGTCGACGAAGACGGCGGACTTCCCGGACTCCATGAAGCCCCAGCCCTCGCCGAAGTTCTTCAGGTGGGCGAGGTTCTCGTTGAGGAAGACCTGCTTGAGGCTCCGCCCGTACCGGAACTCCTGGACGTCTCCGCTGCCCAGGTACTCGGAGGGCGAGACGGCCTCACCGGCCCCGAAGATCGCCTCGTGCTTCCAGTAGACGTTCGGGTTGCTCAGCCGGGACTTGATGTTGGCGAGGTCACCGGCGGGCATGTGCTTGGCCGCGTCGATCCGGAAGCCGTCGACGCCGAGCGAGAGCAGGTCGTTGAGATAGCCGGCGATCTTCCCGCGTACGTAGTCCTCGCCGGTGTCCAGGTCGGCGAGGCCGACCAGCTCGCAGTTCTGGACGTTGCCCCGGTCGTTGTAGTTGCTGATCTGGGCCCGGCAGTCGTCCATGTCGGCACCGGAGTAGAGGCCCGGGTATTCGTACTTGGTGTACGTGGAGCCTCCGGTGCCGGTGCCGCTGCCCGCCGACATGTGGTTGATGACCGAGTCGGCGATGACCTTGACCCCGGCCGAGTGACACGTGTTCACCATGGCGGAGAAGGCGGCCCGGTCGCCGAGCCGGCCGGCGATCCTGTAGCTGACGGGCTGGTAGGACGTCCACCACTGGCCGCCCTGGATGTGCTCCTGGGGCGGTGAGACCTGGACGTAGCCGTAGCCCGCCGGACCGAGGGTGTCCGTGCAGGCCTTGGCTATGGAGGCGAACTTCCACTCGAACATCACGGCGGTGACGTCCTTGTCGCCCGGGGCGGCGGCCTGTGCGGTGCCGGCGGCGCCGAATCCGGTGGGGATGACGAGGGCGGCGGCGCCGGCCACGAGGGCGAGCGCGGCAGACAGGGGTCTGCGTGCCATGTCTTTCCTCCTGCGGGTGGGGGAAGCGGGGATGACGATGCAGCCTCAGTCGGCAACGCGCCGTGCCCTCAAGGCTCCTGAAGGTTCTTGCTGCAAGAATGCAAACCTTGCCGCGGAGCAGACCGTACGAGCCCTCCCGCCACCGGTCAACCCTTTGGACATCCCCCGCTCACATCCGCGTAACAGCAGAGATTTCTTCCTGACCTCTTCCCGATTTCTTGCTGCAAGGTCTTTCGCAAGATATTGCGGGGCTGTTACGTTTCATCCCGACTCCGGTCCGGTCGGCCGGGGGTTCCGGCGCCGCATCACGTCGTCGGACCCCACGCGCCCGGCCGGCCGGGCCGGTCACGACAAGAGAGGCACCCGGAGTCGCTACAACTCCCCGCCGGCCCTTCCTGGGCCGACTCCTGGTGCCTCTCCTGTACGTGCCCGTTCCCGCACGGGCCCGCTGCCGCTCTCCGCGGTTCAGCCGTTGCGCAGCGCCGCCGTCGAGCCCCGTACCACCAGCTCCGGCTGGAAGACGTACTCGGTGCGCTGCACCGGGCTCCCGCCGATCTCCTCCAGCAGCGCGCCCACGGCGGCCGCCGCCATCGCCTGCACGGGCTGCCGCACCGTGGTCAGCGGCGGGTCGGTGAACGCGATGAGCTGCGAGTCGTCGAAGCCGACGACCGAGACGTCGCGGGGCACGTCGAGGCCCCTCCCCCGGGCGGCGCGGACCACGCCGAGGGCCATCAGGTCGCTGCCGCAGACGATGCCCGTGCAGCCCGCGTCCAGCAGGGCGCCCGCCGCCACCTGACCGCCCTCGACGCTGAACAGCGTGGAGCAGACGAGCAGTTCGGCCTCGGACCGGTCCATGCCGAGCACCGAGACGGCCGCCTCCACGAACCCGTCGCGCTTGCGGCGGGAGGGGACGTAGCGCTGCGGGCCTATGGCCAGGCCGATCCGGCGGTGGCCGAGGTCGGCGAGGTGCCCCAGGGCCATCCGTACGGCGGCGTTGTCGTCGGGCGAGACGAACGGGGCGCTGATGCGCTCGTTGTAGCCGTTGATCAGGACGAACGGCACGCCGCGCTCGGTGAGCGCGGCGTACCGGCCCGGGTCTGCGGAGGTGTCCGCGTGCAGCCCGGACAGGAAGACGATGCCGCCGACACCGCGCTCCACGAGCTGCTCGACGAGTTCGTCCTCCGTCGCACCGCCCGGCAGTTGGGTGCAGAGCACGGGGGTGTAGCCGTGCCCGGCCAGCACCTGTTCGACGGACTGCGCGAACGCCGGGAAGATCGGGTTGGTGAGTTCGGGCGTCACCAGGCCGATCAGTCCGGCGCTGCGCTGCCGCAGCCGTACGGGCCGCTCGTAGCCCAGGATGTCGAGCGCCGCGAGCACCCGCTGACGCGTGGAGTCCACGACGCCCTGCTTCCCGTTCAGGACCCGGCTGACCGTCGCCTCGCTGACCGCCGCCTGTGCGGCGATGTCGGAGAGGCGGGGCGCCGCCGTGGTCCTGGGCGCGGGCAGTGTCACACCGTCCACCACACCGTGGTGTCGGCGGGCAGCTCGGCCTCGGCGCCGTCCACGGTGACCGGGGAGCTGGCGAGCAGCACCCGGCCGCGGGCGGCGATGCGGACGGGGGCGCCGGTGGTGTTGACGGTGCAGACGAAGCCGGGGCGGGCGAGGACGAGGACGCCTTCGGGGCCGTCCAGCCACTCGACGTCCGTGCCCGCGCCGAGGCCCGGGTGCTCCCTGCGGGCCGCGATGGCGGCCCGGTACAGCTCCAGGGTGGAGCCCTCCACGCCGGTCTGCGCCTCGACGGACAGCTCGCCCCAGCCGGCGGGCTGCGGGAGCCAGCTGCCGCCGTCGCCGAAGCCGTACGAACTGCCCTCGCGGGTCCACGGGATCGGGACGCGGCAGCCGTCGCGGAAGCCGTCCTGGCCCTCGGCGCGGAAGAACGAGGGGTCCTGGCGGGCCTCGTCGGGCAGGTCGGTGACGTCGGGCAGGCCGAGCTCCTCGCCCTGGTAGACGTAGGCGGAGCCGGGCAGGGCGAGCATCAGCAGGGAGGCGGCGCGGGCCCGGCGCAGACCCAGCTCGCGGTCGCCGGGGGTGCGGATCTGGGTGCCGAGGCCCGCCGGGTTGGCGAAGCGGGTGGCGTGCCGGGTGACGTCGTGGTTGGAGAGCACCCAGGTGGTGGGCGCGCCGACCGGGCGCATCGCGGCGAGCGAGGTGTCGATGACCTTGCGCAGCTCGGCGGCGTCCCAGGCGGTGGCCAGGTACTGGAAGTTGAAGGCCTGGTGCATCTCGTCGGGGCGCACGTAGTTGGCGGTGCGCTCGACGGTCGGGGTCCAGGCCTCGGCGACGGCGATCCGGTCGCCCGGGTACTCGTCGAGGATGGTGCGCCAGCTGCGGTAGATCGCGTGCACGCCGTCCTGGTCGAAGAACGGCATGACGTCGTTGCCGAGCAGCTTGAGCTGGTCGTGGGAGCCGAGGTCGGGCAGTCCCTCGGCCTTGACGAGGCCGTGGGCGACGTCGACCCGGAAGCCGTCGACGCCCATGTCGAGCCAGAAGCGCAGGATGGAGCGGAACTCGTCGGCGACGGCCGGGTGCTCCCAGTTGAAGTCGGGCTGTTCGGGGGCGAAGAGGTGGAGGTACCAGTCGCCGGGGGTGCCGTCCGGGTTCGCCGTACGGGTCCAGGCGGGGCCGCCGAAAATGGACTCCCAGTCGTTGGGCGGGAGTTCGCCGTCGGTGCCCTTTCCGGGGCGGAAGTGGTAGCGCTCGCGCAGGGCGGAGCCGGGGCCCTCGGCCAGGGCGCGCTTGAACCACTCGTGCTGGTCGGAGGAGTGGTTGGGGACCAGGTCGACGATGACGCGCAGGCCCAGGCCGTGCGCCTCGCGGATCAGCGCGTCGGCGTCCAGCAGGTTGCCGAACATCGGGTCGATGGCCCGGTAGTCGGCGACGTCGTAGCCCGCGTCCGCCTGCGGGGAGGCGTAGAAGGGGCTGAGCCAGACCGCGTCGACGCCCAGATCCTTCAGGTGGGGCAGGCGGGCGGTGACGCCGGCGAGGTCGCCCATGCCGTCGCCGTTGCCGTCGGCGAAGCTCCGCGGATAGACCTGGTAGATCACCGCGTCCTGCCACCAGCCGGTGCGGTGGCCCGGGGCGTCGTCGGACGTGCCGGTGGAGGGGGCAGCGAGGTGCTGGGTCATGTCGTCCCTGGGGTGTCTGGGTGGGGAGCGGCGCCGGGGACCGGGTCGGGGTTTCCGGCGCCGCCGTGACGGGTGCGGTGGTGCGGGTGCTGGTGCGGGTGGCCAGGGGTCTCTCAGCCCTTGACGGCTCCGGCGGACATGCCGGTGACCAGGTGCTTCTGGGCGAAGAGGAACACCAGGGCGGCCGGGATGGCGATGAGCACGGAGGCCGCCGTCATGGGGCCCCACTGGGCTCCGTACTGGTTGACGAACTTCTGGAGTCCGCCGGCCAGCGTGAGGTTCTCGTCGCCGACCAGGAAGGCGGAGGCGTACGCCACTTCGCCCCAGGCGGTGATGAAGGAGTAGAACGCGGTGACCGCGAGGCCCGGCTTGGCCAGCGGCAGGATGAGCCGGAAGAAGGTGCCGAACGGGGTGAGGCCGTCGACCTCGCCCGACTCGTCGATCTCGCGCGGGATGGTGTCGAAGAAGCCCTTCATCATCCAGGCGCAGAACGGCACCGAGATGGTGAGGTAGGTGATGACGAGTCCGGCCGGCTGGTTGAGCAGCCCCAGGCTCGACATGATGTTGTAGATCGGCACGATGAGGACGGCGACCGGGAACATCTGGGTGATCAGCAGCGTCCACATCAGCCCGCGCTTGCCGGGGAAGCGGAAGCGGCTCACCGCGTATCCGGTGGTGGCGGCGACGAAGACGCCGATCACCGTGGAGAGCGCGGAGATGATCACGGAGTTGGCGAACCAGTTGAGGAACTCCGTGTCGCGGATCAGGTTCGTGTAGTTGACGAACGTCGTCTCGCGGAAGAAGTCCGTGGTGGTCGCGAACTTGGCGGGCTTGAGCGAGGTCAGCAGGACCCACAGCACCGGGAAGACCGCGATCACCGAGGCGATGATCAGGGTGAGGTGCAGGGCGACGGAGGCGAGCGGGGAGCGCTCGCCGCGCAGGCGGACCTTGCGGACGGCGTGCCGGGCGGGGGTGTCGGTCGCGGTGGTCACCAGTTGTCTCCCTGGGAGCGCAGGACCCGCCGGTAGACGACGGCGAAGAGCATCAGGAGTACGAGGATCAGCACGCCCCAGGTGGAGGACTGCGCGTAGTCGCGCGGGCTGATCTCGAAGGAGAACTTGTACGCCTGGGTCACGAGGATCTGGGTGGCCTCGCCGGGTCCGCCGCGGGTCAGCAGGAAGATCACCGGGAACATGTTGAAGGTCCAGATGGTGGAGAGCAGGACCACCGTGGTGGAGACCGGGCGCAGTCCGGGCAGCGTGATGTGGCGGAAGCGCTGCCAGGCGGTGGCGCCGTCCATCTCGGCCGCCTCGTACTGCTCGGAGGGGATGGACTGGAGTCCGCCGAGGAGGGCGACCATCATGAACGGGATGCCGAGCCAGACGTTGACGGCGATCACGGAGAACTTCGCCCAGGTGGGGTCGTTCAACCACGGGATGCCGTCCATGCCCGATCCGGTCAGGATCTTGTTGAGCAGCCCGCGGTCCTCGTTGTAGAGGAAGCGCCAGGCGAAGACGGAGACGAAGCCGGGGATGGCCCAGGGCAGGATGAGGGCCATGCGGTAGGCGGAGCGTCCGGCGATGCGGCGGTTGAGGATGTTCGCCAGGGCCATGCCGAGGACGAACGTGACGCTCACGCAGGAGACGGTCCACACCAGCGTCCAGCCGAGCGTGTCGAGGAACTGCGAGCCGGTCAGCGCGTCGATGTAGTTGTCCGCGCCGACGAACTCGTAGGTGGCGGGGATCTCGTTGACCCCGATGGAGCGTGCGACGTTGCGCTCGTCCGCGTCGGTCATCGAGAGGTAGATGCCTCGGAACAGCGGGTAGCCGATGATCACGCCGATCACGACGACGACCGGGGCGACCATGGCCCAGGCGTACCAGTGGACCGACAGCGCCCGCCGGATCCGGCCGGGCTTCGGTGGTGGGGTGCCAGTACCGCGGCTCCGGCCGCGGGCGGTGTTCTCGCCCGCGGCCTTCACCACCGACTGGCTGGTGTGGACAGCCATCAGTCGGCCAACCTTCCTGTTACTTCCAGTCCTTCAGGAGCTTGCGGTACTCGTCGCCGGTGGCCTTGGCAGCCTTCTCCGGTGTCGTCTGGCCGGTGAGGACCTTGGTGTACTCGATGCCGAGCGGGGCGAAGAGGCTGCCGCCCTCGGGGATCCAGGGGCGCTCGACGGCGGTCTCGACGACCGGCTTGAAGAAGCCGACGATCTCGCTGTCCACGGCCTCCTGCTTGGCGTACGCGGAGGTGCGGGTGGGCAGCAGGTTCAGCTCGCCGGCGGCGGTGGCCTGGCTGTCCACGGAGGTCATGTACTCGACGAAGGCGTAGGAGGCGTCGAGGTTCTTGGAGCCCGCGTAGACGGCGAGGTTGTGGCCGCCCTGCGGGGCGCCCTGGGCGGCGGAGCCGGCCGGGACCGGGGCGATGCCCAGGTTGTCCTTGTCCGTGAACTCCTTGCCGGTCAGGGTGTCGGCGACGGCCCAGGGGCCGTTGATCATCATCGCGACGTCGCCGCCCTTGAACGACTGCATCATGTTCTCCCAGCCGTCCGAGGCGTCCGTCTTCGCGGTGCCGTCGTCGACCAGGGCCTTGACCGCCTTGAACGCCTTGACGCCCTCGGGCTGGTCCACGGTGATGGACTTGGAGCCGGCGTCGACGAGGTCGCCGCCCTCTCCGTACAGGAAGGAGAGGAAGTAGTACGGGTCGTCGCCGCGCAGGTAGAGGCCGGTCTTGCCGGTCTTGTCCTTGATCTTCTTCGCGGCGGTCTTGAGGTCGTCCAGGTTGGCGGGCGCCTCGACGCCGGCCTCCTTGAGCAGCTTCTTGTTGTAGAAGATGCCCATGGAGTCGATGACCTGCGGGACCGCGTAGGTCTTGTCCTCGTACTTGGTGGACGCGACGGCCTGCTTGAGGAAGTCGTCCTGGTTCTTCAGGGCGGGGGTGCCGTCCAGCGGGGCCAGGTAGCCGAGGTTCGCGAAGTCCGGCGTCCAGGCGACCTCGGAGCGGATCACGTCGGGGGCGCCGTCGCCGGCCTGGGCGGCGTTCTTGAACTTGTTCTGCGCGTCACCGAAGGGCACGTTGACGTACTTGACGTCGACCTTCGGGTGCTTCTTCTCGAAGCCCTCGGCCAGCTTCTTGAAGACCTTGTCCTCGCTGCCGACGCTGGAGGTGTCCCACCAGGTCACCGTGCCGGAGAGCTCGCCCGAGCTCTTGCCGCCGCCGGACTCGTCGTCGCTGCCGCAGGCGGTCGCCGCGAGCGCCAGGGCCGCGACCAGGGCGGTGGCCGTTATGCCACGTCGCATCTGAACTCCTTCAACTGCCGTACCGCTCCGTCGCGGCGCCGGGTCGACGTGAACGTAACAAGGATGAAAGACGACCGAAAGACCTTGCGGAAGATTTCTGCAAGCCTTGGTGATCGTTACATTCGCGTGTCCTCAAGGTTGCCGTCAAGCCCCTTGACGACAGTCCCCCATCCCTGGCAGGGGCAGGCGGGACACGGCATATCCGCAGTGCGACGATCCGACCGCAGTCCGCGATCCGGGCCCGCAAGTCCTTGCAAGGTGTTGCCGGAAAGCCCTCCGGCACCCTCCCCCGCGCCACCCCGCACACGGTGGGCAATCCGACACCGGCCCGGTACAGTCCCATCCCATGACCGCACGGCTTGCCGATATCGCAACTCAGGCGGGGGTCAGCGAAGCAACGGTCAGCCGGGTCCTGAACGGCAAGCCCGGAGTCGCGGCGACCACCCGCGAATCCGTCCTCGCGGCGCTCGACGTACTGGGGTACGAACGCCCGGTACGGCTGCGCAGGCGCAGCGCGGGACTGGTCGGCCTGATCACCCCGGAGCTGGAGAACCCGATCTTTCCGGCATTGGCGCAGGTCATCGGCCAGGCGCTGACCCGGCAGGGCTACACCCCGGTGCTGGCGACCCAGACGCCCGGCGGCTCCACCGAGGACGAACTCACCGAAATGCTGGTGGACCGGGGCGTTTCCGGCATCATCTTCGTCTCCGGGCTGCACGCGGACACCTCGGCCGACATGCAGCGCTACGAGCAACTGCGCGGGCAGGGCGTCCCCTTCGTCCTGGTGAACGGCTTCTCCGCCAAGGTGCAGGCGCCGTTCATCTCGCCGGACGACCGGGCGGCGATGCGCCTCGCGGTGACGCACCTGGTGGCGCTGGGCCACACCCGTATCGGTCTCGCGGTCGGCCCCAAGCGCTTCGTGCCGGTGCTCCGCAAGATCGAGGGCTTCCACGCGACGATGCGGGAGCAGCTGGGCCTCGCACCGGACGAGGTGGAGGAGTTGATCCAGCACTCCCTGTACACCCTGGAGGGCGGTCAGGCCGCCGCCTCCGCCCTGATGGAGCGCGGCTGCACGGCGGTCGTGTGCGCGAGCGACATGATGGCGCTCGGAGCGATCCGGGCGGCCCGCCGGATGTCGAAGGACGTGCCGCGCGATCTCTCGGTCGTGGGCTACGACGACTCGCCGCTCATAGCGTTCACGGACCCGCCGCTGACGACGATCCGGCAGCCGGTGACGGCGATGGGCCAGGCCGCCGTCCGCACGCTCCTGGAGGAGATCGGCGGAACCCCGGCCCCGCACAGTGAGTTCGTCTTCATGCCTGAGCTGGTGGTTCGCGGCTCGACGGCCTCGGGCCCCGCAGGCGGCTCAGGGTCGCCCCCTCGTCCTTGAGACGCAGAATGTGCGACCGGAACCCGACCGGAGGATGATCGGGGGCAGGGGAACCACTATGGAAGACTCTCTGCCTATGGGTGAAACACAGGTGACGACGCACGAAGGCCGGTCGACGGCCGATCCTTCACCCATCGCGGCCCAGGCGGCCCCCGAAGCCGCCACCGCGCCCACCACTCCCCCGGCTTCCGGGAAGACCGGCCGACTGGCCCGGCTCCGCTCCCTGCGGGTGCCCCGCCGCCCCCGGCTCTGGTTCGAGATCCTGCTCATCGCGGTCAGTTACTGGCTGTATTCGCTCGTGCGCAATGCCGTCCCGGAGCAGAAGGCCCAGGCGCTGCGCAACGCGGACTGGATCTGGTCGGCGGAGAAGTCCCTGGGCCTGGCCTTCGAGGAAACGGTCAATCACGCGGTCAATTCCGTGACATGGCTGATCGTGTCGATGAACTACTACTACGCGACGCTGCACTTCGTCGTGACCATCGGCGTCCTCGTCTGGCTGTTCCGCCGCCACCCGGGCCGTTACGCGGCGACACGGCTGGTGCTCTTCGCGACGACGGCCGTGGCCCTGCTCGGCTACTACCTCTACCCGCTGGCGCCACCCCGTCTGATGAACGGCGCGAACTTCATCGACACCGTGCTCCTGCACGAGACGTGGGGCTCGATGGCCTCGGGCAACTTCAAGAACATGTCGAACCAGTACGCGGCGATGCCGTCGATGCACATCGGCTGGTCGCTCTGGTGCGGCCTGACGATCTTCGCCCTGGCCTCGGCGCCCTGGGCCCGCATCCTGGGTCTGCTCTACCCGACGCTCACCCTGGTCGTCATCGTGGCCACCGCCAACCACTTCTGGCTGGACGCGGTGGGCGGCATGGCCTGCCTCGCGTTCGGCTACGCGGTCTCCCGCGTCTGGTACGGCTCGCTCCCGCACCGGCTGCCGAAGTGGGTACCGGACCGCCGAGGACGACTGACCGGCCTACGAGCCACCCGGCTGCCACGCCCGGCACCGGAGCCGGACCCGCAGCGGGACCCGGACCCCGAGTCCGCGGGGTCACGGAGGCCGTAGCACCACCGCACCACTTCCAGCCCGTCCCCGAACCCATCCCGTCCGGCGCTATGAGGACGTCTTCCCAGCCCCTCCCCGAACCTAGCCCGTCCGGCGCTTGAGGACGTCTTTCCAGCTTTCCCTCGCCGAACCCAGCCCGTCCGGCGCTTGAGGACGTCTTTCCAGCCCCTCCGGCGCTTGAGGAGCGGGGCCGGGGCAGAGCCCCGAATCCAGCCCCTCCGGCGCTTGAGGAGCGGGGTCCGGGGCGGAGCCCCGAGGGGGCCCGGGGCCGGGCCCCGGGAGCACGTCTCTAGGACGCCGCCCCGTAGAACCGCTCCTCCACCACCGCCCGCGCCCGCCGCGTGATCCGCCGGTAGTCGTCCAGCATGTCCCCGACATGCCCCGGCTCGTACCCCAGATACCGCCCGACCGCCGCCACCTCGCGCGGGTCGGACGGAAACGTGTCGCCAGGCCGCCCCCGAACCAGCATCACCGCGTTGCGGACCCGCGTCGCCAGGACCCACGCCTCGTCCAGCGTCTGCGCGTCCTCCGCCGGAATCAGCCCCGCCGCACACGCGGCGGCCAGCGCCTCGCGCGTACGCGTCGTACGCAGCCCCGGCTCCGCCCACCCGTGCTGCATCTGCATCAGCTGCACGGTCCACTCGACATCGCTCAGCCCGCCCCGCCCCAGCTTCGTGTGGAGCGTGGGGTCCGCGCCGCGCGGCATCCGCTCGGACTCCATCCGCGCCTTGAGCCGGCGGATCTCCCGTACGGCGTCCTCGCCGAGCCCTTCCATCGGATACCGCAGCGGATCGATCAGCTCGATGAAGTCGCGCCCCAGATCCTCGTCGCCGGCGACCGGTTCGGCCCGCAGCAGCGCCTGGCTCTCCCAGACCAGCGACCAGCGCCGGTAGTAGGCCTCGTACGACCTCAGCGTGCGGACCAGCGGCCCGCTCTTGCCCTCCGGGCGCAGGTCGGCGTCGATCAGCAGCGGCGGATCGGCGGTCGGCAGCTGAAGCAGCCGCCGCATCTCTCCGACGACCGTGCCGGCGGCCCTGGCCGCCTCCTCGTCGCTCACGCCCTCGCGCGGCCGGTGGACGAAGAGGACGTCGGCGTCGGAGCCGTAGCCCAGCTCGTGCCCACCGAACCGGCCCATGCCGATGACGGCGAACCGGGTCGGCAGGGTGTCGCCCCACCGCGCGCGGACGGCGGCCCGCAGCGCGCCCGCGACGGTGGCGGCGTTGAGGTCGCTGACGGCCGAGCCCACACGGTCGACGAGGGCCCCGTGATCCTGTTCGGCGGGGTTGTCCTCGGTGCCGTACGAGTCGATGAGGTCGGCGGCCGTCGTGCGGAACAGCTCGCGGCGGCGCACCCCGCGCACCACCGCGACGGCCGACTCCGCGTCCCCGGCACGCCCCACCGCGGCCAGTATCTCCTGCTCCAGGTGGGCCCGGGTGCGGGGCGTGAGCCCCTCCGGATCGCCGAGGATCGTCACCGCCTCCGGGGCCCTCATCAGCAGGTCCGGGGCGAGGCGGCCGGCGGAGAGGACCCGGGCGAGGTTCTCCGCGGCGGCGCCCTCGTCGCGCAGGAGCCGCAGGTACCACGGGGTCTTGCCGAGCGCGTCGGACACCTTGCGGAAGCCGAGGAGCCCGGCGTCCGGGTCGGCGGAGTCCGCGAACCAGCCGAGCAGCACCGGCAGCAGGGTGCGCTGGATGGCGGCCTTGCGGGTCACCCCGGAGGAGAGGGCCTCCAGGTGCCGCAGGGCGGCCGCCGGGTCGGCGTACCCGAGGGCCTCCAGGCGGATCGCGGCGGCCTTCGCGCTGAGCCGGGACTCGGCGGGGGCCAGCTGGGCGACGGCGTCCAGCAGCGGCCGGTAGAAGATCTTCTCGTGCAGCCGCCGTACGACGGAGGCGTGCCGCTTCCAGGCCTTGTTCAGCTCGGTCACCGGATCGGTGCGCATCCCGAGCGACCGGCCGAGCCGCCGCAGGTCCGCCTCGTCCTCGGGGACGAGGTGGGTGCGGCGCAGCCGGTACAGCTGGATGCGGTGCTCCATGGAGCGCAGGAAGCGGTACGCCTCGTCGAGCTGGGCGGCGTCCGCGCGCCCCACGTACCCGCCCTCGGCGAGCGCCCGCAGTGCCTTGAGGGTGGAGCCGCTGTGCAGGGAGGCGTCGCTGCGTCCGTGCACCAACTGGAGGAGCTGCACCGCGAATTCGACGTCCCGCAGTCCGCCGGGGCCGAGTTTCAGCTCCCGCTCGATCCGGTCGGCGGGGATGTTGTCGACGACCCGGCGGCGCATCTTCTGCACGTCGGGGACGAAGTTCTCCCGGTCGGCGGCCCCCCAGACGAGCGGCGACACCGCCTCGACGTACTCCGCGCCCAGCTCGGGGTCGCCGGCCACCGCGCGGGCCTTCAGCAGGGCCTGGAACTCCCAGGTCTTGGCCCAGCGCTGGTAGTAGGCGAGGTGGGAGCTGAGGGTGCGCACCAGCGGCCCGTTGCGGCCCTCGGGGCGGAGGTTGGCGTCGACCTCCCAGATGGTGCCCTCGACGGTGTTCTCGGAGCAGATCCTCATCATGTGTGCGGCCAGCCGGGTGGCGGCCTGCATGGCCTTGGTCTCGTCGACCCCGTCGCGCGCCTCCCCGACGAAGATCACGTCGACGTCGGAGACGTAGTTCAGCTCCCGCCCGCCGCACTTGCCCATCGCGACGACGGCGAGCCGGCACTGCGCCGCGTCCTCGGGTGCGGCCGTCCGGGCGATGGCGAGAGCGGCGCGCAGGGTGGCGGTGGCGAGGTCAGCCAGTTCGGCGGCGGTCTGCGCGAGGTCGGTCGTCCCGCACACGTCCCGGGCCGCGAGGGTGAGCAGACACCTGCGGTAGGCGACCCGCAGCGAGTCCGGGTCGACGGCCTCGGCGAGCCCGCGCTCGAACTCGGCGACCCCGGGGTGCAGGTCGACCGCCTCGTACGTGACGAGCGCCTGCCAGTCGCGCGGGTGCCGGGCCAGGTGGTCCCCGAGCGCCTCCGAGGCGCCGAGGACCCCGAGGAGCCGGTCGCGCAGGGGTTTGGCGGTGACGAGGGTGTCGAGCAGCACCTGGCGCTCGCCCTCCGCCTCGGCCTCGACGATCCGGACCAGGCCGCGCAGGGCCAGATCCGGGTCGGCGGTGGCCCCGAGCGCCTCCAGGAGGACGGGATCGGACCGTACGGAGGCGAGAGCGTTCAGGTCGAGGAGCTGCTCCGCGGCGGACGGGTCGATGAATCCGTGCCGCAGCAGCCTGGTGAACGTACTGCTTCTGCGCCCCGGCACCGTCGTCATTCCGTGCTCTCCCGCCAGCCGAACCGAACCGTGTCCCCGTGCGTCGCCCCGGTGCGGCTCCGTCGCCGCCCCGGGACCCTTCGAGCCTAGTCGCGTGGAGCCGGATCCGGGGCGGTGACCGGGTCCCCCCACAGAGAGAACCCCAGGTGTTGCGCTGCTCCGGCGGGGGCCGTCCCGACGAGGACGGTGGCGTACAACTCCTCGGAGACCAGGACCCGGGGGCTCAGCCCGGCGGCGCGCAGGACCTCGACCGCCGCGTCCCGCTGCCGCTCGCTCGCCTCCACGAGCAGGCTGCCGCCGGGCGCGAGCCACTGGGGCGCTTCGGCGGCGACCCGGCGCATGACGTCGAGCCCGTCGCCGCCCCCGTCCAGGGCGACGCGGGGTTCGTGGATGCGGGCCTCGGCGGGCAGCAGTTCGACGTCGCCGGTGGGGACGTAGGGGACGTTGGCGAGCAGCACGTCGACCCGGCCGCGCAGGGCGGCGGGCAGCGGGGCGAACAGGTCGCCCTCGTAGACCTGCCCCAGGTCGCCGACGTTGCGCCGGGCGCAGCGCACGGCGGCGGGTTCGACGTCGCAGGCGTGCAGTTCGGCCGCGTCCGACGCGGCGGCGAGGGCGACGCCGAGCGCGCCGGAGCCGCAGCAGAGGTCGACGACGACGGCCCGGCGGGGTGCGAGGGCCGCGGCTTGCGCGACCAGGAACTCCGTACGGCGGCGGGGCACGAAGACGCCCGCGTCCACGGCGAAGCGGCGACCGTGGAAGTCCGCCCAGCCCAGGACGTGTTCGAGCGGCAGTCCGGCGGCGCGGCGCTCAACGAGAAGGGACAGTTCGTCGGCGGAGGCGGCGGCCTCGTGGAGGAGACGGGCCTCGTCCTCGGCGAAGACACAGCCGGCGCGGCGGAGGGCGACGACGGTGGAGGAGAGCGACCCGGAGGAGGTGGAGAAGGAACTGAAGGGGTGAACCGGCATACGAGCGAAGCCTTTCGGGAAAACCGATGGGCGCTCCGCGATCGTCCTATGCCGTCCGGTCGGCTACTGCCGGTCGTACGACGCGATCGCGCGGGGTGAGCACCCAGCCTGATCCAGCGGTAATGGGTCTCACCTCCTCGGTCGATCTCGTCGGTCCCGTGGCGTACGGGGGTCGTAACCCTACAACAGCCCGTTCCCGCGCCCGTGCGGGGCGTGGAAACGGGCTGCTTTCTACTGCATCGGGCGTCGCTCGCCCACTCGACCGGAACGGGCACCACTCGCCCACTCAGCCGCATCAGGCAACGGCCGCCTACAGATCGACGCTGTCCCGCAGCTTGGTGGGCGTCAGGAACAGGGAGGCGATCACACCGATCACGGCGATACCGGCCGAGATGAGGAAGATGTGGCCGGTCGCCTCCCCGTACGCGCCCCGGACGATGTCCTGGACCTGGGGCGGCATGGCGGCGACGTTGAGGGTGGAGCCGCTGGAGCCGGACGCGGCCGGGTCGATGCCGAGCTTCGTCAGCCCGTCGGTGATCCTGGTGGCGACCTGGTGGGCGAGGACCGCGCCGAGCACCGAGACGCCCATGGTGCCGCCGAGGGAGCGGAAGAAGGTGATCGCCCCGCTGGCCGCGCCGATCTCGCTGAGCGGGACGGTGTTCTGGAGGACGAGCACCAGGTTCTGCATCGACATGCCGACCCCGACGCCCACGCCCAGCATCCCCAGCGACACCAGGACGAGCGAGGTCCGGTGGTCGATGAAGGACAGTCCGAGGAAGCCGAGGGCGAGAACGATCACGCCCGCGACGATGAACGGCTTGACCTTGCCGGTCTTCGACACGAGGCGTCCGGCGACGGTCGAGGAGACGAGTACGCCCGCCATCAGCGGGATGGTGAGCAGTCCGGCCTCGGTGGGCGAGTAGCCCCGGCCGATCTGGAAGTACTGGCCGAGGAAGACCGCGCCGCCGAACATGGCCATGCCGACCGCGAGGCTGGCGACGATGGCGAGGGCGGGGTCCCGGCGGCGGACGACGTGCATCGGGACGACGGGCTCCTTGACCCGGGTCTCGACGAGAACGGCAGCGCCGAGGATGAGCACGCTTCCGCCGACCATGAGGCCGCTCTGCCAGGAGATCCAGTCAAAGTCGGTGCCGACGAAGGTGACCCAGAGGAGCAGAAGGCTGACCCCGGCGGCGATCAGCGAGGCCCCGAGGTAGTCGACCTTGGTGTCGGGCCTGCGGACCTCGGCGAGGTGCAGGGTGCGGGCGAGGATCACGGAGGCGAGCAGCGTGAAGGGCACGGCGATGAAGAAGCACCAGCGCCAGCCGAGCCAGGAGGCGTCGGTGATGAACCCGCCGAGCAGCGGCCCGCCGACGGTGGCGACGGCCATGACGCCGCCGAGGTAGCCGTTGTAGCGGCCGCGCTCCTTCGGGCTGATCATCGCGGCGATGATCACCTGGACGAGCACCTGGAGCGCGCCCATGCCGAGCCCCTGGACGGCGCGGAAGGCGATCAACTGCTCGGTGGACTGGGCGAATCCGCAGGCGATCGACGAGACGACGAAGAGCCCGATGGCTATCTGGAGCAGCAGCTTCTTGCTGAACAGATCGGCGAGCTTGCCCCAGATCGGGGTGGAGGCCGTGGAGGCGAGCAGGGTCGCGGTGACGACCCAGGTGTACTGCGACTGCGTGCCGTCGAGGGACCCGATGATCTGCGGGAGCGCGACCGAGACCACGGTGCTGCTGATCATCGCCACGAACAGCACGATGAGCAGTCCGCTCAGGGCCCGCAGGACGTGCCGGTGGTCCATGGGTGCGGCGGCGGGGGCCCCGGCCGGGGCGGTGGCGGTGTCTGCTGCGCTCACGCGCAACCTCCGGAAAGTTCGTACGAGAGCCCGTACGGGGCGGTCGTCACGGTTTCCGCGCGCGCCGGGTACGGGAGGGAGAAGACTTCACCATACATGCACACTGGGCAATTTTGCCCACTGCGCAACAATCTCGCGCCCGGGGGATAATGCCCCCATGGAAAGCAGCACCGCGGGACCGGGACTCCGGGAACGCAAGAAGGAAGCCACCCGGCAGGCCGTGCACGAGGCGACCCTGCGCCTGACGGTGGAGCACGGCTTCGACCAGGTGACGGTCGAGGCGGTGGCGGACGCGGCCGGAATCTCCCGCAGGACGTTCTCCAACTACTTCACCAACAAGGAGGACGCCCTCCTCTACGGCGAGGAGCAGCAGATCAGGGCCCTGGTCCGGACAGTGAGGGACCGCCCCGCCGACGAACCCGCCTGGCCGGCCCTGCGCGCGGCGGTGGCCCAGTTCGCGGAACGGGTGGCGCCACCGGAGCGCGAGTGGGCGGTTCGCACCCGCCTGGCGATGCGTCACCCGTCGCTGCTGGCACGCCAGTTGGCCAACCACGCCACCCTGGAACGCGACCTGGCCGAAGCGGTGGCCGCCCGCCCCGGCCCGGCCTCGGCCCCGGTCCGCCCGATCGTCCTGGCGGCGGGCTTCCTCTCCTCGCTCCGGATCGCGATGCGCATGTGGATCGAGGAGGACCTGACCCGCGAGCCTGCGGCGGTGATCGACGAGATCCTGGACGAGATGGGGCGCGGGTTCGCGTGAACGAGGGCCTCGCCCCTCCCCCACAGCTCAACGGGGGCTCAGCGGCTCACCGACGCCTCGCGCAGGAAGCCACCCGGGCGCCCGGACCTCAGCCCCGACCCACCACCCCCAGCCCCGACCCCTCCGCTCAGGAATCCGGCTGGTCGACGCGGATCTCGTAGGCGATCTCCCAGCGGATGTCCGGCACGACGATGTCGGCCGTCTCCACGGGGCGGCCGTCACGGTCGAAGTACGTGCGCTCCACTTCGATGACCAGGTCACCGACGGAGATCCCGAGCAGATTCGCCTGCTCCCGCGTCGCGCGGGCCGGGCGGGGCAGTTCGAGGCCGGTGGCGATGTGCACGCCGATGGACCGCATGCGCTCGACGACGCCGATCCTGCCGTGCGGGCCCATCTCCGGAAGGAGGACCGGCGTCCCGTCGGTGATGGCCATCGGCTCCCAGCTCTTGGCGAGCTGTACGGGCAAGCCGTCGGCGAGGAACTCGTAGTCCGTCACGACGCAGAGGTCGCCGGGCTCGATCGCCAGCCGTTCGGCGATGCCCTCCGGCGCGGGGACCCGCGCCGTGCTGGTGCATTCCCAGTCGGCCTCGTGGTCCAGCTCGCTCATGTCCGAGGCGAACGGGCTGTTGTTGCGCTGCTCCCGGTGGCGTGAGCGGACCATGCGCCGACGCTCGCGGGCCCGGCGGACGTAGGTGCCGGAGCCGGCCCGGCCTTCGAGGATGCCCTCGATGATCAGGCGCTCCATGGCCCGCTGCGCCACGGACTGGCCGACGCCGTACTCCTCGGCAAACCGCGCCCGGGACGGCAGCTTGTCCCCGACCGCCCATTCACCGGCCCGCACGCGAGCCCGCAGCGCATCCGCCACCTGCAAGTACGGCGTATCGCGTGGCATTTGAGCAGCTCCGTGTGTTCGGCGTCGATATGGGCGTCGCTGTTGACAAAGCTAACCCATCAGGTTGAAGCTGAGTACTCAGCATTACTTGGAGTGACATTTGGTGACCAGGGGAGAAGTGTGCGCTCTGCACAAGCGCGGGTCGCGGCGCTGACCGGCATGCTCGCCGCCGCCACAGGCACCGAACCGCGTATGACCACCGGCCCGGACGTCTTCCGCGTCGAGGCCGATCTCCCCGCCGGGCTGAGCGCCACCGCGCACTCGGCCGTCCTCGCCGCCCTGGCCACGGCGGACCTCTACGGACACACGCTCAACCGCACCTCCGAATTCGTCTGGGCCGAGATCAGCAGAGAGGCGAACGTGACCACGACCGACTCCCCCGACGCGGCGTACCGCGCCCTGCTCGGCCACACGATGACGTGCACCGCCTGCCGGACCGGCGCGATCTGCCCCGACGCCACGAAGCTCGTCCGCGTCTGGCGGGAGACCCGCCGATGAGGCGCGGTGCGGGGTGTCCGCACTCCTGGAGGCGGCGGCCGCGGCGACCCGACGGCGTACGGCCTGACGCCCCCTGAACTCCCGCCCCGGCCGCCGATTCCTCGGCAGGACAGCGGCCGGGCCGGGTCGCCACCCACCAACCAGCGACGGAGGCACCTGATGCGCAGCACCCACCGCGCCTTGCCGGCACCACCGGGGAGGCCCGGATGATCGCCCTCTCCGCGACGGACGTCCGCGTCTGCGAGGCGTGCTGGAACGCCCCGGTCACCGCCGCCCGCCATACCCCCGCCGGCCGTGACCTGCTCTGCGAGGAGTGCACGGAGGGCGACTACCCGCGCCGCGTCGACCTCTTCCCGCCGTTCGGCGTCTACGGCCTGACGACCCGCAAGGTCCGGAACGACGGCAGACACGGCAGCGGCCCCCCGAAATCCCCGCCCGACCCGGGCCCTCCGCTGCCCAACCCGCCCCCCGCACCGTCACCGCCGGGGACGCCGCCGGTGTAGCCAGCCCGTGTCCGGTCACGGCCTGGCCCCTGCCCGTCGCTCGCGTACGGAGCCGTACGAGGCGTACGGGTGGGGCCGGGTCGCGGGCCGCTCGTGACAATCCTGGCGACACGGCCGGCCCCACTGCGTAAGGTGGCGATCTTCGGCAGGCGGAGATCTGCTGGAGTCCCTGAGGCTGTGCCGATCACGATGAATCCCACCACCCCCGCCCGGCTCCGGCTCGACCGCGCCCTGGACGGCCTGGACGACACCTTCCGCGGTATGACCGCGCGCGCCGACGAGGTCCAGTGCGACTGCCACTGGGGCAGCCCGGAGGAGCTGGCGCTGCTGAAGACCCCGGACGTCGGCCTCTCCCCGGACCTCCTCCGGCGGACCTGGGACGCCCCCGACTGGGCCGACCACGGCGCGGTGTTGCGCCGGATCCTGCCCCAGTTCGCCCGGGCGCTGGTGGGTGGCCGCGTGGAGCCCATGTTCGGGATGTACGAGGTCGGGCGCTCGTTCGCCCGCGGGCACTGGCAGCAGTGGCCCGCGCACCAGAGCTCGGCGGTGTGGGAGTTCCTGCACGCCTGGTGGGCCCGGAGCCTCGTGGACCCGGCCCCCGCCGTGCCCGTCCACGAGATCCTGGCCCTCTGCGGCGAGGCCTCCACCACGCTCGGCCCGTGGCTCACCGTCTGGGAGGCCCTCGACCACGAGATGTCCGACCGTCACCTGGCCGAAGCGGCCGCCGCGTGGGAGTACGACCTCCTGGGCGACCAACTCCCCTGGGACGCCCAGGACTACGACGACGAGAGCGGCATGCGCGGCGAGCTGACCGCCTGGCTGGTCCGCCACGTGCCGAGGCGGCTGCACCTCCGGAAGGGCTCCGCGACACTGCTGCACCGCGTACGCCTGATCGGCCTCACCGGCCCGGCCCGCTGGGAGGACCCGCACTGGCCGGGCCACCGCTACTGAACCGGCCTCCGCCTCCGAACGTTCGAGGCCGGCGACGGTACAAAACCCGAGTGCGGCGACCCGCGTGATCGATAGGCTGAAACGCAGCGCGAAGTCGGTTCATCGGAGGGGGACATGAGTACACCAGCAGGTCCGGGGACGCCACCTCCACCACCGCCGTACCCTCCCTCGCCCCCGCGCACCGACCCTCCGCGCTGGGCCTGGTGGGTCGGAGGCATCGCCATCCCTCTGGTCGGAATCCTGGTGACCGTCGCTTTCGGGGGCAAGGACTCCGGACCTGTCGCCGCGCCCGCCCCGGGCACCGTCGACAGCGCCACGCAGCCCGCCTCCCCCAGCCCGTCCGGCATGCCTTCGTCCAAGGAACCGGAGCCGGAACCGCCCGCCCCGTCGGACGAGGCACCGTCCGCATCCGCATCCGCATCCGCTTCGCCGGCAGCCGATCTCACCGCGCCGGACGGATACGCGAAGGCCCTCAGCACGATGTGGGGCCTCGCACCTGTCCCGTGCACGCAGCACGAACAGCAGCTCATCGACCTCGACGACGGCACCAGCCGGACCGAGGACGAGAACAACGGCGCGGTCCAGGAGCCCGGCGGGGCTGAGCTGTTGTACTGGCCCGATACCTGCACCGGCCTGGGCGACTACCAACTGCGTGCGCTGCCCAACACCCGGGTCGGACTCCTCCGGGTCGACGCCCCGAAGTCGTTCGATTCCTGCCGGGCCGCAGCGGGCACCGGCTTCGGCGCGCTGGCGCTGTCGGAGCGCAATGACCGCGAGGACCGCGGATTCGTCGAGGGCGCCGCGCTGTGCTCCGTCACGGACAAGGGCACCGTGGCCATGGCGGTGATCGAGCACATCTCAGGCGACGCGGTGGACGACGTCTCGGTCAGCGGTCCCCTCTACGTCTGGGCCGCAACACCCTGATGGCGCCGGGACTCCGGCACCGTGATCACACCTGCCCTCGCAAGATCCCGCGAGGGCAGGTGAAGGAGTCACAGCCAGGCCGCCCGCTCGGTACGGTCGGCACCGCCATCGCCCTCCACCACGTAGGTCAGTGCTTCTGCGAAGCTGGTGCCCAGCTGCCACATGAAGCCCGCTCCCACGGCGATGACACGCCCGCTCGCCGCCACGTATGACCTGTACTGGATCGACCACATGCCCAGAGGGCTGTAGTTCTCCCCGTATCGGCACATCAGCTTCCGAGCCTCCTCGGACGCGTCGATACAGGCGTCAACGGGATCCAGACGCAGCGACGAGGAAGGGACACGAGCCGGAGAACTCTTGATCGTCAGCTCGCCGAACTCCGCCCAGGCCGCTGTCGCCACGTCGTTGAACTCGAACCCCGCCGCCACGAGTTTCCGCGTCCAGGTCCCGGTGTCGACCCGCCGTCCCGCACTCCACCCCGCAGCCCCGAGCGCTTCCAGCACCGAGGGCCCGCAGCCCGTCAACAATCCACCGATGCGCTCTATGCGCCCACCCCGTCCACTCAGCGAACCCGCTTCTCCGCACGTCCTGCGGACGCGGCCCCAGACCTTACAGGGATACCGTCGCTCCTCCTGGACCAAGGACCGTTGTCAGTGCCACTTGATAAGTTGCGCGGTGGATAGAGACCGGTCAGAGAACCTTCGAGGTCCGCGGTCAAGGGGGGCGGGCATAAAGGTCCCCGGGAGCCACCTCGGGACTATGTCGCAAGCCGTGGATCCCCGCCCCCCTCATCCTCCATGTACGGGGGCCGCCCGTCGGGGCCTCACGGCCCCTGGAGGGCCCAGCGTTGGTCATGGCTGCGGGCGGGCCGCCCGGTTGAACCGGGACGACCCGCCCGCAGTGCGTTTCCTGAACCGCCCGTCTGCGGTTACAGCACCGGCAGCAGGTTCTTCAGCTCGAAGGCCGTGACCTCGCTGCGGTACTCCTCCCACTCCTGCTTCTTGTTGCGGAGGAAGAAGTCGAAGACGTGCTCGCCCAGCGTCTCGGCGACCAGTTCGCTCTTCTCCATCAGCGAGATCGCCTCGCCCAGGTTCTGCGGGAGCGGCTCGATGCCCATCGCGCGGCGTTCGGCGTCGGAGAGGGCCCAGACGTCGTCGTCCGCGCCGGCCGGGAGTTCGTAGCCCTCCTCGATGCCCTTGAGGCCCGCGGCGAGCAGGACCGCGTAGGTGAGGTAGGGGTTGGCGCCGGAGTCGATGGAGCGGACCTCGACGCGGGCCGAGCCGGTCTTGCCGGGCTTGTACATCGGGACGCGGATGAGGGCGGAGCGGTTGTTGTGGCCCCAGCAGATGTACGAGGGGGCCTCGCCGCCCGCGCCGGCCGCGCGGGAGGAGCCGCCCCAGATGCGCTTGTAGGAGTTGACCCACTGGTTGGTGACGGCGGAGATCTCCGCCGCGTGCGTCAGCAGGCCCGCGATGAAGGAGCGGCCGACCTTGGAGAGCTGGTACTCCGCGCCCGACTCGTAGAAGGCGTTGCGGTCGCCCTCGAAGAGGGAGAGGTGGGTGTGCATGCCCGAACCCGGGTACTCCGAGAACGGCTTCGGCATGAACGTGGCCTGCACGCCCTGCTCCAGCGCCACCTGCTTCATCACCAGACGGAACGTCATGATGTTGTCCGCCGTGGAGAGCGCGTCCGCGTACCGCAGGTCGATCTCCTGCTGGCCGGGGGCGCCCTCGTGGTGGCTGAACTCGACCGAGATGCCCATCGATTCGAGCATGGTGATCGCCTGGCGGCGGAAGTCCATGCCGACGTTCTGCGGCGTGTGGTCGAAGTAGCCCGAGCTGTCCGCCGGGGTCGGGCGCGTGCCGTCGACCGGCTTGTTCTTCAGCAGGAAGAACTCGATCTCGGGGTGGGTGTAGAAGGTGAAGCCGAGGTCGGACGTCTTCGCGAGGATCCGCTTCAGTACGTAGCGGGGGTCGGCGAAGGACGGGGAGCCGTCCGGCATCAGGATGTCGCAGAACATCCGCGCGGTGCCGGGGGCCTCCGCGCGCCAGGGCAGGATCTGGAAGGTGCCCGGGTCCGGCTTGGCGATCATGTCCGATTCGTACACTCGGGCGAAGCCCTCGATCGCCGAGCCGTCGAAGCCGATGCCCTCGTCGAAGGCCTGCTCCAGCTCGGCCGGAGCCACGGCGACGGACTTGAGGAACCCGAGGACGTCGGTGAACCACAGCCGCACGAAGCGGATGTCGCGCTCCTCAAGGGTCCTGAGGACGAATTCCTGCTGCTTGTCCATTGCCACATCCTTGCAGTTCAGACGGTCCGTGCACCACCGCCCGGGGTAGGGGGACACTTCAGTATCGCGACCCGGGATTTCCCCCAGATTACGCACACGGTGTGAGAGAGAGCACTCGGCCACCCACTACGATCGGCGACCGTGGCGCACGGGGGCAGCGGCCGAGCGGTGGCCGGCTTTCCGCCCGGCCTCCCGACCGGCTTTCCGCCCGTCCGCGCGCATCGGTTCACGGACCGTCCTCCCTCCTCCCGGCCCCTTCGCAGAAGGACTCGACGACATGAGCTTCGACCCCCGGTACCCCCAGCCGCAGGCCCCCGACCCGCGCGCCCACGCCACCCG
Organism: Streptomyces anulatus; assembly: GCF_014650675.1. Classification (GTDB taxonomy): domain Bacteria; phylum Actinomycetota; class Actinomycetes; order Streptomycetales; family Streptomycetaceae; genus Streptomyces; species Streptomyces anulatus. The sequence goes on from NZ_BMVK01000001.1 coordinate 512,667, forward strand.
TAACCGGGCCATCGCCATAGGGCTGAGCGCTGCCGTCGTGGCCGGTCTCGTCGCCTTCGGCTCCTACCTGCTGCTGGAGAACTCCGAGGCGAACGAGAAGTCCGACGAGGCCTCGGCGGCCCAGGACGGCAAGCACCCGGGCGGGCACGGCGACTCCCATGGCGACGCCTCGGGCGGGGCCATCGAGGGGCTGAAGTCCTGGGACGCGGCGAAGCTCGGCCGCAACCACGTCGCGGGCTCGGTGGACTATCCGATGAAGCCTCCGGTCGGCGGCGACCACAACCAGTCCTGGATGAACTGCGACGGCGACGTATACGAAAAGGCCCTCCCGGACGTGAACGCCGTGCACTCCCTGGAGCACGGCGCGGTCTGGGTCACCTACAACGGAAAGGCCGCCGACGCCGATGTCGCCGAGCTGGCCGCACGGGTCGAGAAGACCCCGTTCACGCTGATGAGCCCGTACACCGGTCAGGAGGGCGCGATCATGCTCAGCGCCTGGGGCAAGCAGGTCGCCGTCGACTCGGCCGACGACAAGCGGGTGGACCAGTTCTTCGCCCAGTACGTCCAGGGCACGCAGACCCCCGAGCCCGGCGCGCCCTGCACCGGCGGGCTGGCGACGGTGCCGCAGTGACGGCCGGGGAGCGCACGGCCGGTGGGCGCACGGTCGGGGACGAGGATCCTCACGCGCTCGTGGAGCGGCGGAAGACCCGGCGTGTCCGCCGGGCTGCCGGTGCCGCCGTGGCCCTCGCCCTGCTCTTCGCGGGGGCGGCCACCGTCGCCTCCGCGCGGGGCGACGGGGACGGGGCGGGAGCGGGGGACGCCCGTGTTCCGGGGGCCTCGTCCGCCGACGCCGGGTTCGCCCGGGACATGGCCGTCCACCATCAGCAGGCCGTCGAGATGTCGTTCATCGTCCGCGACCGCACGGACGACGAGGACGTACGCCGTCTCGCCTACGACATCGCCAACACCCAGGCCAACCAGCGCGGCATGCTGCTGGGCTGGCTCGGCCTGTGGGAGCTGCCGAAGGTCGCCCCGGGCGGGGAGCAGCCCATGGCGTGGATGGCCGATACGGGCGGGCACGAGCACGGTGGGACCGATACGGGCGGGACCGGGCACGGTGGGCACGGCTCGGGCGGCTCGGAGGCGGGTTCCGGTGCGGACGGGGTGCTCATGGCGGGCATGGCGAGCCGCTCCGAGCTGGCGCGACTCAACCGCCTCGACGGTGAGCGGGCCGAGGTGTTCTTCCTCCAGTTGATGACGGACCACCACAAGGGCGGCGTCGCGATGGCCGAGGCCTGTGCGTCCCTGTGCTCGGTTCCGGCCGAGCAGCGGCTCGCCCGGGGCATGGTCGAGGGTCAGCAGTCCGAGCTGGGGCTGATGCGGGACATGCTGGCCGAACGGGAAGCCGAGCCTCGCCCCTGAGTCATGCCTTCGGCCCGGATCCATGCCTTCGGCCCTGAGCCATGTCTTCGGGCCTGAGCCCTGACGACGGGTGCGTCAGCTTTCGTCCTTGTGCCGGCGCACCCGAACGGGTGATTGCGGTCGCGCGGCCCCGGAGGGCCGGTGACGATGGGTTGCGCTCGGGGCCGTACGGCAGTGCCATCGGCACGCAGGAGGAAATCCCCCATGACGACCGCCAAAGACATCATGCACAGCGGGGCCCGCTGGATCCCGGCCCACGAGACGCTCGACCGTGCGGCGCAGTTGATGCGCGAGCACAACGTGGGCGCGCTGCCGGTATCCGCCAACGGTGACTCCGACCGGATGGTCGGCATCATCACCGACCGCGACATCGTCGTCGGCTGTGTGGCCAAGGGGCACGACCCGGCGAAGGTCACGGCGGGCGATCTCGCCCAGGGCACGCCCCGCTGGATCGAGGCGGAGGCCGATGTGAACGCGGTCCTGGAGGAGATGCAGACCCACCGCATCCGCCGGCTGCCCGTCGTCGAGAACAAGAAGCTGGTCGGCATGATCAGCGAGGCCGACCTGGCGCAGCACCTCACCGAGGAGCAGATCGCGGGCTGGGCGGAGAAGGTCTACTCCCGCAGCTGAGCGCCTGTACGACGGTGGCCCGGCGCCCGTCCCCGCTCCGGCGGAGTGCTGGAAGCGCCGGGCCGCCCCCCGCCCCGGTCGTATACCCGCCAGGGGTAGGGTGGCCCGCATGGCGGGCAGGACGCGGAGCAGGAGCGTGACGTACGGGCAGCTGATGCTGTTCGCCGCTCTGCTGTTCGGCATCGTCACCATGCATACGGTCGGGCATCCGGCGGAGCACGGCGGTTCGTCGGTGTCGCCCCCCGCCGTGACCGGGCACATGGCCCAGGCCCCCGGCCAGGATCAGGCCCCGGGTCCCGTCCCGGCTCCGGGCGTCGTCGACGCCCAGCAGTCGCCGCCGCACGACTCCCCCGGTTCCGGCGCCCCCATGAGCGGTATGGATCCGCTCTCCGTCTGCCTCGCCGTGCTCGGCGTCTGGGGCCTCGCTCTCGTCGGCTCCTGGCTGCTCGGGCTGCGCGCCGACGGGCGGCCCCTCGGTACGCCGGTGGGTGCGGGGCTGCTGCGGGTGCTGCGGCCGATTCCGCCGCCCCGGATATCGGTGCTCGCCAGCGTTTCGGTGCTGCGTATTTAGGAGTGGGCGTTTCACCTCCGCCCTCACTCCGGGCAACAACAGCCCTTCAGTTCTTCAGTTCTTCAGAGGTGTATTCGGCATGCCCACGCAACCCACACGACGCGCCGTGCTCGGCGCCGCTCTCGCCGTCGCCGGCACGGGAGCCCTCGCCGCCTGTTCCGACGGTGGCGGCGGCGATCATGGCGGGGGCCACTCCCCCGGCGGAGCGCAGAACTCCGACACGTACGTCTCGCCCGGCGGCAAGGAGGTCGAGGCGGCCGAGGCGGCGCGCGGTTCCGGACCCGTGCGCAAGGTCTCCCTCACCGCGACCCGTGCCCGGCTCGACCTCGGCGGCGGACGGACCGTCGCCTCCTGGGCGTACGGGGACCGGCTGCCCGGGCGCGAGGTGCGGGTGACGGCGGGCGACACGCTCGCCCTCACCCTCGCCAACCATCTGCCGGAGCCCACCTCCCTGCACTGGCACGGCCTCGCGCTGCGCAACGACATGGACGGGGTCCCCGGCCTGACCCAGCGGGACATCGCACCGGGCGCCGACTTCGCCTACCGGTTCGCCGTGCCGCACCCGGGGACGTACTGGTTCCACCCGCACTCCGGCGTCCAGCAGGACCGGGGGCTGTACGCGCCGCTGATCGTCGAGGACCCGAAGGAGCCGTTGGCGTACGACAAGGAGTGGGTCGTCGTCCTCGACGACTGGGTCGACGGGGTGGACGGGTCCACTCCGGACGCCGTCCTCAAGGAGCTGTCCGGGGGCATGGGCGGCGGGATGGACCACGGCGCGCACACCATGTCGGGCGAGAAGGACGCGGAGGGCGAGGGGCCCTCGCGGATGATGATGGGGGCCACCAGCGAGCTGCTCGGCGGGGACGCCGGCGATGTGGCCTACCCGCACTACCTGGTCAACGGGCGGGTGCCGCAGGACCCGGCCTCCTTCTCCGCGCGGCCCGGCGACCGTATCCGGCTGCGGATCATCAACGCCGGTGGCGACACCGCCTTCCGGGTCGCGCTCGGCGGGCACCGGATGACCGTGACGCACACCGACGGGTTCCCGGTCCGGCACACCACGGGTGACGCGCTGCTGCTGGGGATGGGCGAGCGGTACGACGTGCTCGTCACCGCGGGCGACGGGGTCTTCCCGCTGACCGCGCTGGCCGAGGGGAAGAAGGAGTCCGCGCTGGCCGTGCTGCGGACCGGGAGCGGGGCCGCGCCCGCCGCCTCCGTACGGCCGAAGGAGCTGGACGGGAAGCTGGTGGAGGCGGGGCGGCTGGCGCCGGACCCGTCGGTGGCGCTGCCCGCCCGCGCGCCGGACCGGACGATCCGGATGCGGCTCACCGGGGGGATGGCGAAGTACGACTGGGCCTTCGACGGGAAGCCGTACAGCGCGAAGCACCGGCGGCCGGTGGAGGCGGGCGAGCGGGTGCGGCTGGTCTTCGACAACGGGACGGCCATGTGGCACCCGCTGCATCTGCACGGGCACACCTTCGCGCTCGGCGGGAACGCCGCCGGGGCCCGTAAGGACACCGCGATCGTGCTGCCGCACCGGTCGCTGACCGTGGAGTTCGACGCGGACAACCCGGGGCTGTGGATGGTCCACTGCCACAACGTCTACCACGCGGAGGCGGGGATGATGACGGTCCTCGGCTACCGGGGCTGACCCCGCGATCCCCGGTAGGTCGGTGCGGACAGCCGCTTCGACCTGCGGTTTCGGTGGGCCGGAGCAGATTTTGCCCGGCCCGCCGGGACATCGCGTCAGAAAGACGATTACACTGGGCTCCGTGCCTCAACTACGCCTCGCACTGAATCAGATCGACTCCACCGTCGGCGACCTCGCCGGCAACGCGGAGGCGATCGTCCACTGGACCCGGCACGCCGCCGAGCAGGGCGCCCACCTGGTGGCGTTCCCCGAGATGGTGCTGACCGGATACCCCGTCGAGGACCTGGCCCTGCGGTCGTCCTTCGTCGAGGCCTCGCGTCAGGCGCTGCGTGCGCTGGCCGCCCGGCTCGACGCGGAGGGCTTCGGCGAACTGCCGGTCGTCGTCGGCTATCTGGACCGCTCCGAGCACGCCGCGGCACGCTACGGGCAGCCGGCCGGCTCCCCGCGCAACGCCGCCGCCGTGCTGCACCGCGGCGGGATCGCGCTCAACTTCGCCAAGCACCACCTGCCGAACTACGGGGTGTTCGACGAGTTCCGGTACTTCGTGCCGGGCGACTCGATGCCCGTCGTCCGGATCCACGGCATCGACGTGGCCCTCGCGATCTGCGAGGACCTGTGGCAGGACGGTGGGCGTGTCCCGGCCGCCCGGTCCGCCGGCGCCGGGCTGCTGCTGTCGATCAACGCCTCGCCGTACGAGCGGGACAAGGACGACACCCGGCTGGAGCTGGTCCGCAAGCGGGCCCAGGAGGCCGGCTGCACGACGGCCTACCTGGCGATGATCGGCGGTCAGGACGAGCTGGTCTTCGACGGCGACTCGATCGTCGTCGACAAGGAGGGCGAGGTCATCGCCCGTGCCCCGCAGTTCTCCGAGGGCAGCGTCATCCTCGATCTGGAGCTGCCCGCCGCCGGGGCCGTGGCGCCCTCCGGTGTGGTGGACGACGGGCTGCGCATCGACCATGTGGTGCTGTCCGACCGGCCCCTGGACGCGTACGAGCCGGAGCTGGCGGGCGGGTACGCGGAGCGGCTGGGGGACGAGGAGGAGATCTACTCCGCGCTGGTCGTCGGGCTGCGCGCGTACGCCGCGAAGAACGGTTTCAGCAGTGTGCTGATCGGGCTCTCCGGCGGCATCGACTCGGCGATCTGCGCGGCCATCGCCTGCGACGCGCTCGGCGCTCAGCAGGTGTACGGCGTCTCGATGCCGTCGAAGTACTCCTCGGACCACTCCAAGGGCGACGCCGCCGAGCTGGCGCGGCGGACCGGGCTGAACTTCCGCACCGTGCCGATCGAGCCGATGTTCGACGCCTATATGGGGTCGCTCCAGCTCACCGGCCTCGCCGAGGAGAACCTCCAGGCGCGGCTGCGCGGCACGATGCTGATGGCCCTGTCCAACCAGGAGGGGCAGATCGTGCTGGCGCCGGGCAACAAGTCCGAGCTGGCGGTCGGCTACTCCACGCTGTACGGGGACGCGGTCGGGGCGTACGGGCCGATCAAGGACGTCTACAAGTCGTCGGTCTTCCGGCTGGCGAAGTGGCGCAACCGGGCCGCCGAGGAGCGGGGGCAGACTCCGCCGATCCCGGAGGCCTCGATCACGAAGCCGCCGAGCGCGGAGCTGCGGCCGGGGCAGGTCGACACGGACTCGCTGCCGGACTACGACGTCCTGGACGCGATCCTGGAGATGTACGTCGACCGGGACCAGGGTCTTGACGCCATCGTGGCGGCCGGGTTCGACGCGGAGCTGGTGGCGAAGACGCTGCGGATGGTGGACGCGGCCGAGTACAAGCGGCGGCAGTATCCGCCGGGGACGAAGATCTCGCCCAAGGGGTTCGGGAAGGACCGGCGGCTGCCGATCACGAACCGCTGGCGCGAGTCGTCGTAGCGGGTGGGCGGTTACCGGGGGCGTCCGGTGGCCGCCTTCGTCCTCAAGCGCCGGACGGGCTGAGTGTGCCGGGCCGTCCGGCGCTTCGTTCTGTCCTCAAGCGCCGGACGGGCTGGAGATGCCGGCCCGACGTGGCTGCCGGGGCGCCCCGCGCAACGGTTCCGTCCTCAAACGCCGGACGGGCTGAAGTGTGCAGGCCCGACGTGGCTGCCGGGGCGCCCCGCGCAACGGTTCCGTCCTCAAGCGCCGGACGGGCTGGAGTGGGTGTCGGAGTGGGGGCTCGACGGGCTTGTTGCCGTCGGTGCGCGGGGCGAGGTGCGGGGGCCTCCTGCCACCACGCGGGATTTCGGTGACGGGTCCCGGTCCAGGTAGCCCGCTGTCACCGCCACTGCCAGGCCCGCCACCGCGAGGACCGCGCCGACCAGGGCCGGGGACGTCCAGCCCCAGCCCGCCGCGATGGCCACGCCGCCCAGCCACGCGCCGCCCGCGTTGGCCAGGTTGAACGCGGAGTGGTTGGAGGCGGAGGCCAGCGTCGGGGCGTCCTTCGCCTTGTTCATCACCAGCATCTGGAGCGGCGTCGTCGTCATGAACCCCACGCCGCCCAGCAGCACCACCATCACCAGCGCCGCCCACGGGACGTGCACCGTGAACGGGAAGACCACCAGGACCACCGCGAGCGCGCCGAGCGATCCGTACAGGGTCGGGCGCAGCGCCCGGTCCGTGAGGGGGCCGGCGGCCAGGGCGCCCAGGGTCATCCCGATGCCGAAGAGGGCCAGGACCAGGGTGACCGAGGATTCGCCGAAGCCCATCGCCTTCGTGGTCATGGCCGAGAGGTACGAGTACACCGCGAAGACCCCGGCGAAGCCGAAGACGGCGGTGAGCAGGCCGAGGATCACCTGACGGTTGCCGAGGGCGCGCAGCTCGCGGCGGACGTCCTGGTGCGCCTCGACGGGGATGCGGGGCACCAGACGGGCGAGGGCCGCCATCGCGGCGAGGCCGATCGCCGCGACCACGAGGAAGGTGGCCCGCCAGCCGAGGTGCTGGCCGAGCAGGGTCGCCGCGGGGACGCCGACGATGTTGGCGACGGTCAGGCCGAGGAACATCGTCGCGACGGCGCGCGCCTGGCGGCCCTCGGAGACCAGCCGGGTGGCGACGACCGCGCCGACGCCGAAGAACGCGCCGTGCGGGAGACCGGCGAGGAAGCGGCCCGCGATCAGCCAGCCGAAGTCCGGGGCGAGCGCGGAGGCGAGGTTGCCGACGGTGAACAGCGCCATCAGCAGCAGGAGCATCCGCTTGCGCGGGACCCGCGAGCCGAGGCCGGTGAGCAGGGGCGCACCCAGGACGACGCCGATCGCGTACGCCGACACGAGGTATCCGGCGGTGGGCACGGACGTGCCGAGGTCGTCCGCCACGTTGGGCAGCAGCCCCATCATGACGAACTCCGTCGTGCCTATGCCGAAGGCGCTCACGGCCAGGGCGAGGAGAGCCAGGGGCATGGGAGGGGACCTTTCATGGAAACGCTCAGCCGGAAACAGCAGGAAGCCGTTGCCGGGGCACACGGGGTGCCGGACAACGGCTCACGCCATATGTAAGTTACCGGAACAAATTCTCGCAGATGTTTGTGCCGGGACGCCTACCGGCAGGTGAACGGCTCGTTGCGCCCGCCGGACACGTCACAGCTCCACGCGGGCCGCGATCGGGAGGTGGTCGCTGTCGGTCGCCGCGAGGGTCCAGGAGGCCATCGGCTCGACGCCCTTGACCATGATCTGGTCGATCCGGGCCATCGGGAACGAGGCGGGCCAGCTGAATCCGAAGCCGTCGCCCGCCGCACCCTGGGTGGAGCGCATCTGCGCGGTGACCGCGTTCAGCGAGCGGTCGTTCATCGTGCCGTTCAGGTCGCCGAGCAGGACGACGCGCTCCACCCGTTCGTCGGCGATGGCCTCGCCGAGCGCGTCGGCGCTGTTGTCGCGCTGGTTGGCGGTGAACCCGGCGTGCAGCTTCACGCGGACGGACGGCAGGTGGGCCACGTACACCGCGACCTCGCCCTGCGGGGTCCTCACCGTCGAGCGCATCGCCCGGGTCCAGCCCATCTTGATGTCGACGGGCCTGGTGTCGGCCAGCGGGTACTTGCTCCACAGGCCCACGGTGCCCTGGACCGAGTGGTACGGGTAGCGGTCGGCCAGCGACTTCTCGTACGTGGAGACCTGCCTGCCCGGGAGTTCCTGGAGGGCCACGACGTCCGCCCCGGAACCGGCGACCTGCTGGGCGGTGCCGTCGGGGTCGGGGTTGCCCGCGTTGACGTTGTGGGTGGCGACGGTGAGGTCGCCGCCGCCGCCGGACTTGTCGGTGAGCAGGCCCCCGAAGACGTTCAGCCAGACCACGGCGGGCAGCAGCAGCGCGATCACGGCGGTCGCGGAGCGCCGCACCAGACCCAGGATCAGCAGCACCGGGATGAAGAGCGCGACCCACGGCAGGAACGTCTCGACGAGACTGCCGAGGTTGCCGAGCCGGTTGGGGATCTGCGCGTGGACGACCATCAGCAGGGTCAGCAGCACCGAGCAGAGGGCCAGCACGATCCCGCGCCGCCAGACGCCCCGGTCGGACCTCAGCGTGTCCCACAGGCCCCGGAAGCGGGACACGCCGGCCTCCGGCCGCTCCGCGCTGCCGTTGTCCGTGTCCGCTCCGTACGCCTGCACCATCGCGTGTCCTCACTGCCTTGCCCTGCACATCGCCGCGCCCTCGACCCTAGGCGATGAGCGGCGTCTTTCCGGCCGTCGGCCCGAAGACCCGCCCGACGTCCCACGACCGTACGGAGTGCCCGTACGGAAGCAGGACGACGGAGGCGGGACGACGGGTTCCGGTGCGGGGGCAGGCCGGGGGCCTTGTGACAGAACGCTCACACTCGTACGGGGGCGAGCCCTCCCAGCAGGGCGGCGATGACCCGGTCCACGAGGTCGTCGGGGAGCGGCGCGTCGGGGCGGTGCACCGTGCGGACGAGCATGGGGCCGACGAAGAGGTCGTCGATCAGCTCCACGTCGAGGTCGTCGCGCAGTTCCCCGGCGGCGACGGCGCGCCGCACCGCCTCCAGCATGGCGACGCGCCGGGGGGCGATCACCGTGCCGGAGTACTCCTGCCACAGCTTCGGGTGGCTCTTCATCTGGGCGAAGATGTTGACCAGGAGCACCGAGGAACGCTGGGCGAGGCCCCGGGTGCGCATCGATTCCAGCATCACGCGCAGGTCGGCGAGTCCGGCGGTGCCGGAGACGGGCGGGTCGGTGGGCTCCATGTCGCGTACGACGTCGACGAAGAGCTCCTCCTTTCCGCTCCAGCGCCGGTAGATGGTGGCCTTGCCGACGCCCGCCGTGCGCGCGATGCGCTCAATGGAGAGGCCCGCCAGCGGCTCGCCCGCCTCCAGGAGGGCGATGACGGCGTCCAGGATCGCCCGCTCCGCCGCGGCGGAGCGGGGACGCCCGCGGCGGGGCTCCGGATCCGCCGCCCCGGCCGGCGGCTCGCCCCCGTCACGTGCCGCGCACCGGTCCCGCTCGCCGTCCTGGCCTTGCACCTGAAGCCGCCTCTCGCCGCGCTGTCGTCCCTCGTACGTCCGCCTGTCGCACCGGTACGCACGTCGCCCCGATTCTCGCCGACCCGGGAGGCACGGAGCGACGGGCCTCACCGGGCCGGCCGCGGTTCACCGGGCGCGCACCGGTGAACCGGGGCCGCCCCGGTTCACCGGGCCAGCTTCTCCTTCTCGGGCGCGGCTTCCGCGGGGGCCCCGGTCGCCGCCGGGGTCCGGCCGGGCAGGAACAGGCCGACGACGACGGCGCCGATCAGGGCGACGGCCGCCGAGCCGAGCGCGGTCACGTGCATGGCGCTGACGAACGCGTCGTTGGCGGCGGCGACCAGCGGCTTTCCGGCCACCGGGCCGAGCTTCTCGGCGACGCCGAGCGTGGCTTCGATGGACTCGCCCGCCACGTCCCTGACGTCGGCCGGGACGGCGCCGAGGTGCCCCTCGATGTCCCCCCGGTAGACGGTGGAGAGCACCGAGCCGAGGACCGCGATGCCGAGCGCCCCGCCGACCTGGCGGAAGGTGTTGTTGATGGCGGATCCGGAACCGGCCTTCTCACGGGGCAGCGCCTGCATCACGGCGACGGTGACGGGCGGCATGATGTGCGCCATCCCGGTGCCCTGGACGAAGAAGACGAGGCACATCACCCAGACCGGCGTACCGGTGTCGAACAGGGCGAACGACGCGAGTCCTGCGGCGACGAGCAGCATGCCGACCGTGCAGACCGCGCGGGCCCCGAAGCGGTCGACGACCAGCCGGGCCCGGGGCGCGAAGATCATCTGGGCGGCGGCGAGCGGAACGATCAGCAGGCCCGACTCCAGGGCGGTGTAGCCGCGCACGCTCTGGAGGTAGAAGGCGGAGAAGAAGGTCACGCCCATGAGCGCGAAGAAGACCAGCGCGATGGCGGCGACGGCGGCGGAGAAGGCGGGCTTGCGGAAGTACGTGATGTCGATGGCCGGGTGGCTGCTGCGCTTCTCGTGCCAGACGAATCCGGCCAGCACCAGCAGTCCGCCGACGATGGCGAGAAGGACGGTGGTGTCGGTGAAGTCGGCCAGTTCACCGCCCCGGATGATCCCGTACACGAGCAGGACCAGGCCGACGATGGACAGCGCGACGCCCACGGGGTCGACCTTGCCGGGCTTCGGGTCGCGGGAGTCGGGGACCAGGACGGCCATGGCGACGAGGGCGATCACGACCACCGGGACGTTCACCAGGAAGATCGAGCCCCACCAGAAGTGCTCCAGGAGCAGACCGCCGGTGATCGGGCCGATGGCGATGCCGAGCCCGACGCTGCCCGCCCAGATGCCGATGGCCTTGGGCTGCTCGTCGCGCTCGAAGACGTTCATCAGGACGGCGAGGGTGGCGGGCATCACGAAGGCCGCGCCGAAGCCCATCAGCGCCCGCCAGCTGATGAGCTCACCGGGCGAGGCGGAGAAGGCGGCCAGCGCGGAGCCGATGCCGAAGACCAGGATGCCGGCGAGGAGGACCTTCTTGCGGCCGATCCGGTCGCCGAGGAGGCCCGCGGTGAACAGCAGCCCGGCGAAGACGAGCGTGTAGGAGTTGATCGCCCACTCCAGCTCGCTCTGGGTGGCGCCGATGCCGGTGGGTGCGGGGCTCGCGATCGTCTTGACCGCGACGTTCAGGATCGAGTTGTCCAGCACCACGATGAGCAGGCTGAACATGAGGACGGAGAGAATCCACCAGCGGCGGCGGTGGATCGCCTCGGGAACACGGGGCACGGCGGCGGGAGCGCCGGACGGTATGGGCATGGGGGCGATCCTAGCCCCATTTCGATACGAGACCGTCTCGTATTGTTAAAAGTTTCCCCACCGGCCACCGTTCGGACACGCGTGCGGGCCCACTTCCCGAGTGGTGGGGCGGGATGCCACCATGGAAGGGATCCGGGGACGCCGTCAGGGCGCCTCGAGATGACGAAGGAGCCACCGGCCATGTCGCTTCAGGCTGCACAGAATCAGTCCTCCCCCGCAGGTGCGTCCGCCGACAGCAGCAAAGCGCTGTACGGAGGGAAGTCCACCCGCCGCATCACCGTCCACGACATCGCCGCCGCCACGGAGCGCGGCGAGAAGTGGCCGATGCTCACCGCCTACGACGCGATGACCGCGTCCGTCTTCGACGAGGCCGGGATCCCGGTCATGCTCGTCGGGGACTCCATGGGCAACTGCCACCTCGGCTACGAGACCACCGTGCCCGTCACGATGGACGAGATCGCCATGCTGTCCGCCGCCGTCGTCCGGGGCACCAAGCGCGCCCTCATCGTCGGGGACCTGCCCTTCGGCTCGTACCAGGAGGGTCCCGTCCAGGCGCTGCGCAACGCCACCCGGCTGGTCAAGGAGTCGGGCGTCGGCGCGGTCAAGCTGGAGGGCGGCGAGCGGTCCCACGAGCAGATCCGGCTGCTGGTCGAGGCCGGCATCCCGGTCATGGGCCACATCGGCCTGACCCCGCAGTCCGTCAACGCGATGGGCTACCGGGTCCAGGGGCGCGGCGAGGAGGCCGCCCAGCAGTTGCTGCGCGATGCCAAGGCCGTGCAGGACGCGGGCGCGTTCGCCGTCGTGCTGGAGCTGGTGCCCGCCGAGCTGGCCGCCGAGGTCACCCGTACGCTGCACATCCCGACCGTAGGCATCGGCGCCGGTTCCGCGACCGACGCCCAGGTGCTCGTCTACACGGACATGGTCGGGCTGACCGGCGGCAAGGTGCCGCGCTTCACCAAGCAGTACGCGAACCTGCGTCAGGTGCTCGGCGACGCGGCGAAGGAGTTCGCGGACGAGGTCGTCAGCTCCACGTTCCCGGCGCCGGAGCACACCTTCCACTGATGCCCGCGCACTGACCGTACGGCCCCTTCCGAGGTGCCTTCGGCGCGCGCCGCCAGCCATTTCCCGCACCACCGACAGCCCGCCGACATCCCCCATCGGCGGGCTGTCGCCCGTCCGGGGCCCGGCGCCGGGCCGTGTCGGCGGCCTGTCGGCGAGCTGTCGGTGGGCGCTGGTCTGCTGGTGGACATGGAACGAATCGACAAGAACCCCGGCAACGGCCGGAACGCCGTCGAGGTGCGGGGGCTGGTCAAGCACTACGGCGAGACCAAAGCACTGGACGGCGTGGACCTCGACGTCCGCGAAGGAACCGTCCTCGGTGTGCTCGGCCCCAACGGCGCGGGCAAGACCACCCTCGTACGCTGCCTCTCCACCCTGATCACCCCCGACGCCGGCCACGCGGTCGTCGCGGGCTACGACGTGGTCAAGCAGCCCCGGCAGCTCCGCCGCACCATCGGCCTCACCGGGCAGTACGCCTCGGTCGACGAGAAGCTCTCCGGCTGGGAGAACCTCTACATGATCGGGCGGCTGCTCGATCTGCCCCGCAAGCGGGCACGGGCCCGCGCCGACGAGCTGCTGGAGCGGTTCTCGCTCACCGAGGCCGGCAAGCGGGCCTGCATGGAGTACTCCGGCGGGATGCGCCGCCGGCTCGACCTGGCCGCCTCGATGATCGGCAGTCCGTCCGTGCTCTACCTGGACGAGCCGACGACGGGGCTCGACCCCCGGACCCGTAACGAGGTCTGGGACGAGGTGCAGCGGATGGTCGCCGAGGGCGCGACCGTCCTGCTGACCACGCAGTACATGGAGGAGGCGGAGCAGCTCGCCAAGGAGCTGACCGTGATCGACAAGGGGAAGATCATCGCCCGGGGCGGGGTCGACGAGCTAAAGGCGAAGGTCGGCGGACGCACCCTCCAGATCCGGCCCTCGGACCCGGCGGAGCTGGCCGCGATGGCGCAGGCGATCCGGGAGGCGGGGCTCGACGGCGTCGCCGGTGCGCAGGCGGTACCGGACGAGGGCCTGCTGTACGTGCCGATCCTCAGCGACGAGCAGCTGACCGCCGTCATCGGGCTGCTGGGCGTCCGGGGGTTCTCCCTCGCCCATGTCTCCACCGCTCTGCCCAGCCTCGACGAGGTGTTCCTCGCGATCACCGGCGACAAGGCCGCGCCCCTCTCCGACCAGGCTCCCCAGGAGGTCGCCGCATGAGCACCACGACTCTGACCCCCGCCCCCGCCGGGTCCGCGGGCACCGCACCGTCGAAGCCGGCGGTGGCCGACGAGGGCGGCATCGGCCTGCGGGCCAATCTGCGGCACATCGGGGCCCTGGCGCGGCGCAATCTGCTCCAGATCAAGAAGGACCCGGAGTCGATGTTCGACGTCCTTCTGATGCCGATCATCTTCATCCTGCTGTTCGTGTACGTCTTCGGCGGCTCGGTCGGCGCCAGCCTCGGCGGGAACCGCCAGGAGTACGTGAACTACCTGGTGCCGGGGCTGATGGCGATGATGGGGCTGAACATCGCCATGGCCGTCGGGACCGGCGTCAACGACGACTTCCGCAAGGGGGTCATGGACCGGTTCCGGACGATGCCGATCGCCCGGTCCTCGGTGCTCATCGCCAAGATCGTGGTCGAGCTGGGCCGGCTGATGGTCGCCATGCTCATCCTGCTCGGCATGGGGTTCGTCGTCGGCATGGAGCTGCACGGCTCGGTGTTCGGGCTCCTCGGGGCGGTCGCGCTGTCGGCGGTGTTCGGCGCCTCCATCATGTGGATCTTCATTCTGCTCGGGCTGTCCATGAAGACGGCCCAGGCTGTCCAGGGGATGGCGATGATCGTGCTGATGCCGCTGCAGTTCGGTTCCTCGATCTTCGTGCCGACCCAGACCATGCCGGGCTGGCTCCAGACCTTCACCGACTACAACCCGCTCTCCAACCTCGCGGACGCGGCACGGGCACTCATGCAGGGCGACCCGGTCGGCAACTCGGTCTGGTGGACGCTCGCCTGGGCCGCCGGGATCACGCTGGTGATGGCTCCGCTGGCGGTGGCCAAGTTCCGCAAGAAGGCCTGAGTCAGGCCGGAGGAGTCTGCCGGTACGCCTCCGCCAGGGCGGTGGCCTCATCGAGAGTGAGGCCACCGCCCTCCGCGTACGCCGCCGCGTACACCGCGTCGTCGTCGACCCGCGCGCGGGCGGCCTGCTCGGCGAGGACCAGGCTGCGGTGCTCCATCACGCTCGGCACGTGCCCCTTGGGCAGGAGAGTCGCCTGGAACGCCAGCAGCCGGGCGGCGTCCATCGCCGCCCCGGCGTCGCCGAATCCGGCGAGCGCGTGGGCCATGGCCGTCAGATGGGACGAAGGCATCTGCGGTGCCACCATCATCGACAGCGGCTCCAGCGCGCCCTTCAGCGCGATCAGCGCGTTGTCGAGGGCGGAGACGTGGGCGCCGTCGAGGTTGTCGAGCCAGGCCAGTACGCCATGGACGAATCCACCGAAGATGGCGACATCACGGGACTTGAAGTCCTCGCGGACCAGATGCGCCTCCCGACGGGCCTCGTCGACCCGCCCCTGGAGCCCGAGGACGAACCCCAGGTGCATGCGGGCCATCGGCGTCGCCTCGTGACCGGACTGCCGGCCGTTCTCGGTCACGTCACGCAGGATCGCCTCGGCCTCCGGGAGGCGTTCGAGCTCGATGAGGACTCCGGCGTACCGGGCACGCAGCAGCGCCGCCTGGCTCTGGGCGCCGATCTTCTGCGCGTACTCCACGGCGGCCCGGTAGTCGTCCAGGGCCGCCAGGAAATCCCCGGCGCGCTCGTTGGCCTCCCCCCGCGCGGAAAGAGCCTCGGCAGCGCCCCAGTCGTCGCCCAGCCGGGTGTAGATCTCCAGGCTCTCCTCGGCGTCGGCGCGCGCGTCCGCCACCCGCTCGGGCCTGTTGGACAGGAGGTTGGCGCGGGTGTGGAGCGCGGAGCCCAGCTCCCACTCGCCGCCATGGACGCGGGAGGCCCGGACCGTCTCGTC
This sequence comes from Streptomyces anulatus, assembly GCF_014650675.1. Classification (GTDB taxonomy): domain Bacteria; phylum Actinomycetota; class Actinomycetes; order Streptomycetales; family Streptomycetaceae; genus Streptomyces; species Streptomyces anulatus. The sequence goes on from NZ_BMVK01000001.1 coordinate 528,213, forward strand.
GAGCACCGCGAACAGCCGGTCCATGTCGCTGGTGAGCATGACCGCGAACAGCCAGAACGTTCCGGGCATGCGGCAGGTCTGCGGCATGCCCGGCCGGTAGGTGTCCGTGATGATCCTCAGGCGCGCCTTGCCTTCGGGAGTCGACCATTCGCTGATCGCGTTGTCCACACCGGACAGCTGGATCAGCGCCACCCCGCGCCGCGCCTCCGCGAGCTGTTCGTCGTCCATCGGCGGCGGCCGGTCGGTGGCCCCTTCCACGAGCACCGGAGCCCGGACACCGGGCGGGGCGAAGGGGTCGGGGCCGAGCGAGGCGGCGAGCTCGCTCCACTGGCGGGCGTCCGAGCGCAGGTCCCGCAACATCCAGTACCAGGCCATCGACAGCACGATGCAGAGGGCCTCGTGCTCCTCCCGGGCGGCGACGGCGTGGCGGAGCGCCGTGCGGATGTTCTCGTACTCGCGCTGGAAGACCGCGATGGCCTCCCGCTGTCCGACGCCGCGCATCCGCGGTCCGGTGATCCGGGCCAGTTCCCGGTAGTGGACCAGGTGGCGCCGCTCGACGGCGTCCCGCTCGCCCGCCTCGTCCAGGCGTTCGGCGGCGTACTCGCCGACGGTCTCCAGCAGCCGGTAGCGCATCTCCTCGTCGTCACCGGGCGCGGCGACGACGAGGGACTTGTCGACCAGGGACCCGAGCAGGGCGGCGACGTCCAGGGGGTCGACGGCGACGCCGTCGTCGGGGGCGGGGAGTGCGCAGACCTCCTCGGCGGCGGCGAGGGAGCAGCCTCCGGCGAAGACGGAGAGGCGTCGCAGCACGGCCCGTTCGGCGGCGTCGAGCAGGTCCCAGGACCAGTCGACGACGGCGCGCAGGGTCTGCTGGCGGGGCAGTACGGTCCGGCTGCCGCTGGTGAGGAGGCGGAAGCGGTCGTCGAGCCGGTCGGCGATCTGGCGCGGGGTGAGCATCCGCAGCCGGGCGGCGGCCAGTTCGATGGCGAGCGGCAGCCCGTCCAGGCGGCGGCAGATCTCGGCGCAGGCGGCCGCCGTCGCCTCGTCCGCGTCGGTACGGAAGCCGGGGCGGGCCGCCGCCCCGCGCTCGGCGAGCAGACGCAGCGCCATCGGGTCCGGCAGCGGGTCGACGGGGCGGACGAACTCGCCCGGCACGCCGAGGGGTTCGCGGCTGGTGGCGAGGACGGTGAGCTGCGGGCAGTGGGCCAGCAGCCGGTCGGCGAGGGCGGCGGCCGCCCCGATGACGTGCTCGCAGTTGTCCAGGAGGAGCAGCATCCGGCGCGGGGCGCAGTACTCGGTGAGGCGTACGAGGGGGTCGGCGCCGGTGCGGTCGGTGGCCCGCAGCTCCTCGGCCCCGGCCCCGCGCAGCACCGTCTCGCGGGCTCCGAGCGCGGACAGGACGGCTTCGGGGACGCTGTCCGGGTCGTCGACGGGCGCCAGCTCGGCGAGCCAGACACCGTCGGGCCAGCCCTCGGCGGCGGCCTCCGCGGTCTCCTGGGACAGCCGGGTCTTGCCCGCGCCGCCGGGGCCGAGCAGGGTGACCAGCCGGCTCCGGCCGAGGTCGTCGCGGAGCGCGGCTATGTCGCTGTCGCGCCCGACGAAGCTGGTGAGCCGGGCCCGGAGGTTCCCCGGCGGGGCCGGGGTGGGGGCCGCCGGGGGGAGGCCCGCGCCCACGGCGGGCGGACGGCCCGGGGCGGGGCGGTGCTCGGACCCCGGTGCGGGCGGTGTGGCCGGTTCCTGGTGGAGCAGTTCGGTGTGCAGGGCGCGCAGGGCCGGTCCCGGGGCGGTGCCCAGGCGGTCGTCGAGCAGGGTGCGGACCTCCTCGTACGCGGCCAGCGCCTCGGCGGGGCGTCCGGCGTCCCGCAGGGCCGTGATGCGCAGGACCTGGAGCGGTTCGTCGAGCGGGTGGGCGTCGCAGAGAACGGCCAGCTCCGGCAGTGCCTCCCCCGCTCTCCCCAGGGCGAGGAGGGCCCCGAGCCCGGCGCGCCGCGCGTCGAGTCTGCGGGCCTCCCAGCGGGACGCCGTCGCCGCGCGGTCGGGCAGATCGGCGAGGGCGGGCCCGTGCCACAGGGCGAGGGCATCCTCCAGGAGGGCGAGGGCATGCGCCGCGTCGCCCTCCTCCAGGGCCCGGTTCCCCTCCCCCGCGAGGCGTTCGAAACGGTGCAGGTCCACGGCGTCCGGCGGGGCGGCGAGCCGGTAGCCGCCCTCCACGGACTCGACGGCGCTCCGGCCCAGGGCCCGCCGTGCCCTCCCGACCAGGGCCTGGAGGGCGCCGGCCGCGTCGGCGGGCGGGTCGCCGTCCCACACCTCGTCGACGAGGACCCCGGCCGGGACGGTCCGGCCGGGGCGCAGCGCGAGCACGGTGAGCAGGGCGCGCAGCCGCGCCCCGCCGAGGGGGACGGCCGTGCCGTCGTCGCGGAGTGCCCGGGTGGTACCGAGGATGCAGTAGCGCACGGGCCCATTGTCCGTGACGGAGGGGGGCGCGGCGTTGACCGGGTGGAACTCCACAAGCGGTCTCCGACGTTCCAGCCCTGTCGGACCGTACGATCCCCCCTTTCCCGGATCCCCCTTCCCCCCTTCCCGCATCCCTCCTCGCGCGCCCCCCTGTCCCCCGGCCGCGCTCCACGCCGTACCATTCCTCACCCTCCCCACCCCCTCACCCCAGGAGCCGAGTGCCGATGACCACCGCAGCCACCCGCGGCGACCGGCGCATCAGCCCGGTCTTCCTCGGCATCGCCGCCGTCACCGCGGTCGCGGGCTGGGCGGTGTGGACGGGTTTCGCGGACGCCACCGGCTTCGCGGTGTTCCTGTTCGTCACCGGGGCGTGGATCGTCTCGCTCTGTCTGCACGAGTACGCGCACGCCCGTACCGCCCTGCACAGCGGGGACCTCTCGGTCGGGTCGAAGGGCTATCTGACGCTCAATCCGCTGAAGTACACGCACGCGCTGCTCAGCATCGTGCTGCCGGTGCTCTTCGTGATCATGGGCGGGATCGGGCTGCCCGGCGGCGCGGTGTACATCGAGCGCGGCCGGATCCACGGCCGCTGGAAGCACAGCCTGATCTCGGCGGCGGGCCCGCTGACGAACGTGGCGTTCGCGGTGGTGTGCACGGCCCCGTTCTGGCTGGACGCGCTCGACGGGGTGCCGCTCGCCTTCCGGTACGCGCTGGCGTTCCTGGCGATGCTCCAGGTGACGGCGGCGATCCTGAACTCCCTGCCGATCCCGGGGCTGGACGGGTACGGGGTGATCGAGCCGTGGCTCTCGTACCGGATCCGCCGCCAGGTCGAGCCGATCGCACCGTTCGGGCTGATCGCGGTGTTCGCGATCCTGTGGATCCCCGAGGTGAACATCGCGTTCTTCGACGCGATCCACGCGCTGCTGCGCGGGCTGGGCGTCGAGGAGTTCCAGCGGTACTGCGGCTACGACCTGTACCGCTTCTGGCGGGGCCTCTTCGACGAGCAGGACCCGGGCTGCGCGGTGGGCTGACCGCGCGGCGGTTCGGGCCTTTCGTCTGGATCAGGTCGCGAGCCCGGCCTGATCCAGACGAAAGGCCCCAGGTCAGCCCGCGTCGGCGGCGACGGCCAGCCGGTGCCTGCGGATGTAGAACCAGGTCATGTTCGACGAGAGCCCCGCGACGAGCACCCAGACGATCCCGAGCAGGCTGCCCTGCGCGAAGGAGACCACGGCGGCCACGACGGCGAGGACGCAGACGACGAGGGCGTAGAGAGCGATGCGGGGCATGGGGGTCGACTCCTGTCGGGAACGGGTCGCGGTCCCGTCCAGTGTCCCCCATGCCCCGTTGTGCCCTGACCGGGCCCGGCGGGGCCGGTCAGACGTCGGTGGTGCGCAGTCCGGCGTGGGCCTTGTAGCGGCGGTTGACCGAGATCAGGTTGGCGACCAGCGACTCGACCTGGTGGGCGTTGCGCAGCCGGCCGGCGAAGATGCCCCGCATGCCGGGGATCCGGCCGGCCAGCGCCTGCACGAGGTCCGTGTCGGCCCGCGCCTCGCCCAGGACCAGCACGTCGGTGTCGATCTCCTCGATGGACTCGTCCTGGAGCAGTACGGCCGAGAGGTGGTGGAAGGCCGCGGTGACCCGGGCGTCCGGCAGCAGGGCGGCGGCCTGTTCGGCGGCGCTGCCCTCCTCCGGCTTGAGGGCGTAGGCGCCCTTCTTGTCGAAGCCGAGGGGGTTGACGCAGTCGATCACGAGCTTGCCCGCGAGTTCCTCGCGCAGGGACTGAAGCGTCCTGGCGTGGCCGTCCCACGGCACGGCGACGATCACGATGTCGCTGCGCCGGGCGCACTCCGCGTTGTCCGCGCCCTCGACGCCGAGGCCCAGCTCGGCCGCGGCCTGCTCGGCGCGGGCCGCGTCCCGGGAGCCGAGGGTGACCTTCTGTCCGGCGCGGGCGAGCCGGTAGGCGAGGCCGCGCCCCTGCGGGCCGGTCCCGCCGAGCACGCCGACGCTCAGGCCGGAGACGTCGGGAAGGTCCCAGGGGTCCTTGGCGGGGGGCTTGGGCGCGCTGCCGCTGTCCTGTGTAGTCATGGGCCCGACCCTACTGCCAGGTAGCCCTCGGGAACCCGCCCCGGCGGGCCTCCGGTCCCGCTCGCCGAGCAGCCGTCACACGGTCACCGCTCGGCCCGCCGTTCGAGTGAGGAGGGGGCGGCCGGCGGACGTCGGCGGACCCGTTCGCCCGGCCCGGCGGGCGTCACGGAATATCGGCTTGCCCGAAACGCCCGGCAGTACGGATCATGGCCCTTCGTGACCTCAGCGCCTCCCTCGCCCCCGCCCTCCCCCGCACCCTCCTCACCGCTGTCGGCCCGGTTCCGCGCCCTGCTGCCGGACCTCTCGCCGTGGCGTTCCTCGGCGGACTTCCGGCTGCTGTGGGTCCAGGGCCTGATCACGTACTTCGGCAGCTTCATGGCGCTCATCGCGCTGCCGCTCCAGATCAAGGACCTCACGGGCTCCCCGCTCGCGGTCGGGGCGATGGGCGCGGTGGAGCTGGTGCCGCTGGTGGTCTTCGGGCTGTACGGCGGGGCGCTCGCGGACTCGGTGGACCGCCGCCGGGTCATCCTGCTCACCGAGGCGGGGCTCGGGGTGCTCGCCGCGATCCTGCTGGTGAACGCCCTGCTCCCGGAGCCGCTGCTGTGGCCGCTGTACGTGGTGGCCGGCGGGGTGTCCGCGCTCGCCGGGCTCCAGCGGCCCGCGCTGGACTCCCTGATGGCCCGGATCGTGCCGCACGCCCAGCAGACGGCGGCGGCCGCGCTGAACTCGCTGCGCTGGCAGATCGGGGCCATCGCGGGCCCGGCGCTGGCCGGTCTGGTGGTGGCGTACGCCGGTCACGGCACGGCGTACGGGGTGACGGTGTGCACGTTCGCCGCCTCCGTCGTGCTCTGTCTGCGGCTCTCCCCCGCACCGCCGGCGCGGGACGCGCAGAAGCCGTCGCTGCGCGGGATCGTCGAGGGGGCGCGGTACGCCTGGAGCCGGCCGGTGCTGTTGGGGACGTACGCGATCGACCTGGCGGCGATGTTCTTCGCCTTCCCGAACACGATCTTCCCGTTCCTGGCGGACGACCTGGACGCGGAGTGGTCGCTGGGCCTGATGTACGCGGCGGGCTCGGTCGGCTCGCTGGCACTGGGGCTGACCAGCGGCTGGACGAGCCGGGTGCGCAGACACGGGCTGTTCGTGGTGTTCGGCGCGGCGGCGTGGGGGCTTGCCATCGCCGCGGCGGGCTGGTTCTCCAGCGTGTGGGTGGTGCTGGTCTGTCTGGCCGTGGCGGGGGCGGGCGACATGCTGAGCGGGCTGGGGCGCGCGACCATCTGGAACCAGACGATCCCGGAGGAGCTGCGGGGCCGGCTGGCGGGCATCGAGGTGCTCTCGTACAGCGTCGGTCCGCAGCTGGGCCAGGTGCGGGCCGGGGCGATGGCGGGCTGGACGGGGACCCGGTCGGCGATCTGGACGGGCGGGGTGGCGTGCGTGGCGTCGGTGGTGCTGTTGACCGCCGCGCTGCCGAAGCTGGTGCGGTACGACTCCGAGACGGATGAGGACGCGGTGCGGAGGCGGGAGGCGCGGGCGGAGGCGTGAGCCGTGCGCCCGGCCGGTGCCGGGCTCCCGGGGCTCCGCCCCCGTCCCCGCTCCTCAAGCGCCGGAGGGGCTGGAAAAGATGTCCTCAATCGCCGGACGGGCTTGATGTGCCCCCGGGCGGGTCCCGCGGGGAAAGACCGTCCTCAATCGCCGGACGGGCTCGGGTTGCCCCCGGACGGGCCGGGGTTGCCCTTGCCCTTGTCCTCGTCGTGCCATTTGGGGTCGGTGTCCCACTCCAGGTTCCGGTCGCGCGCCGTGTCCATCGCGTGCTGTGCCGCCTCGCGGGAGGTGTAGGGGCCGAACCGGTTCTGCGCCGGGCACTCCGGGCCCTCCTCGACCTTCTTGTGCTCCAGGCAGTAGTACCATTCGCCCGGTTTGCCTACCGTGCGCTTCTTGAACAGGGCCATCGACGGCTCCTTTCCTTATCGCCATGGTGCCCCGGGGCCGCTGGTTAGACTCGCTGGCATGTCTGGCCAGTCGCTTCTCGTACCAGGGGAGATCACTCCCGTCCGTTCCGTACCCGGAAACATCCGGCGTCCCGAGTACGTGGGGAAGCCGGCCCCGACGCCGTACACCGGCCCGGAGGTCCAGGACTCCGACACCGTGGAGCGGATGCGCATCGCGGGCCGCATCGCCGCGCAGGCGATGGAGGAGGCCGCCAAGCACATCGCCCCGGGGGTCACCACGGACGAGCTCGACCGGGTCGCCCACGACTTCATGGTCGATCACGGCGCGTACCCCTCCACGCTCGGCTACCGGGGCTTCCCGAAATCGCTGTGCACCTCGCTCAACGAGGTCATCTGCCACGGCATCCCCGACTCCACCGTGCTGCGCGACGGCGACATCGTGAACCTGGACGTCACCGCGTACATCAACGGGGTGCACGGCGACAACAACGCCACCTACCTCTGCGGCGACGTGGACGAGGAGTCGCGGCTGCTGGTCGAGCGCACCCGGGAGTCGCTGAACCGCGCCATCAAGGCGGTCAGGCCCGGGCGCCAGATCAATGTGATCGGCCGGGTCATCGAGTCGTACGCGAAGCGGTTCGGCTACGGGGTCGTCCGCGACTTCACCGGGCACGGGATCAACTCCTCGTTCCACTCCGGCCTGATCATCCCGCACTACGACAGCCCGCACGCCACCACGGTGATGCAGCCGGGGATGACGTTCACCATCGAGCCGATGCTGACGCTGGGCACCCACGAGTACGACCTGTGGGAGGACGGCTGGACCGTGGTGACGAAGGACCGGAAGCGGACGGCCCAGTTCGAGCACACGCTGGTGGTCACGGAGACCGGAGCGGAGATCCTCACCCTCCCGTAAATCACCCCAAAGCTCACATAACAGCACCCTTCACTCCCCCTGAGCGTAGTCTTTTACCGACAGGCAGTCGGGAACCAGTTGACTTAGGTAAACCTAAGTAGGAGGATCGGGCGTATCGGCACGCGCCGCCGCACCGTTGCGGCGGTCACTGCCGATATATCCGTCTCTTTCTGGACTTCCCGTCCCCTCGGTCCCCGGAGGCCCGCCTTGGACGCAACCGCCACCGTCACTCCCTTCTCGACGCTCATCCGCACCGCGTCGCACGAGCAGCACACCGAGGCCGAGACCTCGACCTTCATGAGTGACCTGCTCGGCGGGCGGCTGGGAGTGGACGCCTACACGCGCTACACCGAGCAACTGTGGTTCGTGTACCGGGCGCTGGAGGAGGGCGCGGAGGCCCTGCGCGACGACCCGGTCGCCGGCCCGTTCATACAGCCGGAGCTGATGCGCTCCACCGAGCTGGAGCGCGACCTGGCGCACCTGCGCGGGGCCGACTGGCGCGAGGGCGTCGAGCCGCTGCCCGCCACCGCCGCGTACGCGGCCCGGGTCGCGGAGTGCGCACGCACCTGGCCCGCCGGCTACATCGCCCACCACTACACGCGCTACCTCGGCGACCTCTCGGGCGGTCAGATCATCCGCGACAAGGCGGAGAAGACCTGGGGCTTCGAGCGCAAGGGCGACGGCGTGCGCTTCTACGTCTTCGAGGAGATCACCAACCCGGCCGCGTTCAAGCGGGGTTACCGCGAGCTGCTGGACGCGGTGAACGCGGACGACCTGGAGAAGCAGCGCATCATCGAGGAGTGCAAGCGGGCCTTCGCACTGAATACCGCGGTCTTCCGCGAACTGGGCGAGGTCTTCCCGCTCAGCGCGTGACCGAGCGCGGGCGAATGCGCCCGTAAGCGTGCGGCTCCACCGGATTCCGGTGGAGCCGCACGCTTTTTCCTCTTCCTCTTCTTCGCGCACGAAATGAGGAATGCCGGTTCGACACAAGGTGTTTGACGCTCCAACAACCTGCGGGTAGATTCCGGAGGCGTCTTCACCGCATATTCACATGACATTCGGGCGGGGGGCCCGGATATGTACGGATGTCATGCCTGAAAGGGATTTCCCTCCGCCGGTTCATATCCGTCTACCGACAGGAAATCCACCGTGCTTCACCTCCGCCCCCGTGCGGCTGTGACGAGCGGGCTGCTGGCAGCCGCCCTCGTCTCAGGCACCTTTCTGGCTCCCGCGGCACACGCCGTGGTGGGAACCCCCTCCGCCGACAACGCCTACGCGTTCACCGCGCGGCTCGACATAGGCGACGGAAAGCGCGCGTGCTCCGCCACGCTCGTCGACCGTGACTGGCTGCTGACGGCGGCCAGTTGCTTCGCGGACAACCCGGCCGCCCCCCAGCAGCTCCTGCCGGGCGCGCCGAAGGACGCCACCACGGCCGTCATCGGCCGTACCGACAGCACCACCACCGCGGGACAGGTCCGCACGGTGGTCCGGCTCGTGCCCCGCGCCGACCGTGACCTGGTGCTGGCCCGGCTGTCCAAGCCGGTCACCACCATCGCCCCGGCCGCCCTCGCCACGACCGCGCCCGCCCCGGGCGAGACCCTCACCGGCACCGGCTTCGGCCGGACCGCCGACGAGTGGGCCCCGATCAAGATGCACCAGGGCCGCTTCACGGTCGACGGGTCGGACGCCACCACCGTGAACATCACCGGGGTGGACGGCGCGGCCGTGTGCGCCGGCGACACCGGCGGCTCCGTCTTCCGCGAGCAGGGCGGCTCCGTCGCCCTCGTCGGTGTGAACAGCCGCTCCTGGCAGGGTGGTTGCTTCGGCACCGACGCCGCGGAGACCCGTACCGGCGCGGTGGAGAGCCGTGTGGACGACCTCCAGGGGTGGCTCACGGAGACCGTGACCGCGCCGGAGTTCGTCGACTACAACGGCGACGGCCACCGCGACGTCGCCGTCGCCGACCCGAAGGCGGCGGTGGGCACCGCGGCCGAGGCCGGTCTCGTCCGTGTCGTATACGGCAACGGGGTCGCCCCGTCCGAGGTGATCCAGGGCGGACCGGGCGTCGGCGGCGGGCCGGAGGCCAAGGACGGCTTCGGCGCCGCGCTGGCTCCGGTCGACTTCAACGCCGACGGCTACACCGACCTGGTGGTCGGCACGCCCAACGAGGACATCGGCAACGTCGCCGACGCGGGCCTGGTCCAGGTCGTGTACGGCTCCCCCGCGGGCCTGGGCAAGGGCCGCGGCGGAACGACGTTCGAGCAGGGCGCCGGCACCGGTGCGTTCGCCTCCTCGGCCTCCGAGGCCAAGGACTACCTGGGCTTCTCGCTCGCTGCCGGGAACACCGCCGCCGGTGACCCGTACATCCTGATCGGTGCGCCCGGCGAGGACCTGGAACCCATCGTGGACGCGGGCAACGCGTTCTACGTACGGGGCACCACCAGCGTCTCGGTCAACCAGGGCAAGGACGACATCGGCGGCGAGGCGGAGGCCGGTGACCAGTTCGGCTACTCCGTCGCGGGTTCGCCGAACCACCTCGCGATCGGCATCCCGAACGAGGCCATCGGAACCGTCGCGGACACCGGCGGCATGCAGATCCTCAAGCACGACCTGAACGCCAACAAGGTCCCGACGCCGGTGAAGTCGCTCCACCAGGACACCGACGGCATCAGCGGTGGGTCCGAGGCGGGCGACCTCTTCGGCAAGGCGCTGTCCATGGCCTCCTACCGGCCCGCGGGCGCCGCAACGGACGGCGACTCGATCATCGCCGTCGGTTCGCCGGGCGAGGGCATCGAGGTCGAGGGCGTCGACAAGACGGCCGCGGGCCGCGTGGTCACCCTGCGCGTCACCGCGGGCGGTGCGGTCAGCGAACTCCAGGACATCCAGCAGGAGAAGACCGACGTCACCGGGGCAGCCGAGGCGGGCGACCGGTTCGGCGAGCAGGTCACCGTCGTCAACACCTCCCCCCGGAACGTCGGTTCGACCACGTCCATGCTGCTGGCCGTCGGTATCCCGGGGGAGAACGAGGGCACGGTCGTGGACTCCGGCGCCGTCCAGACGTTCTCGCTGCTCGGTGCTCCGGGTCTCACCGACCGCTGGATCGTTCCCGGCGCCGCTCCCGGCCTGCCGGGTGTCCCGGGCGCCAACCAGCTGCTCGGCACCAGCATCACCGCCACCGCCACGCACCTGTACATCGGCACGCCCAACGGTCCCGGCGCCCGTGGCGCCGCGCACCTGATGCCGTGGTCCAACGTCACCGGCGGCGCGGTCGCGCCCGTGACCAGCTATGAGCCGGGCAAGGACGGCCTCCCGGCCGTCGGCAAGGCGTTCGGCGCCGCGATCCAGTAGCCCAGGAGATGCGGACGGGCCGTCCGGGGTCAGCCCCGGACGGCCATCAGGACGCGGCCCCCGACCTCCACCGTGCCGTCCGGCGCGGGTGCGGTGAGGATCTGGGAGCCGCGTCCCTGCGTGATGTTCAGGGCCCGGCCGAGCCGCGCGCTGAGCAGCAGGGCCGCCGCGCCCGTCGCCTCGTCCTCGACGATCGCGTCCCCGCGCCTCGGGAAGGCCCGTGCGCGCACCCGCCCGGCCGCCTCGTCCTCCCAGGCCCAGACGTAGAGCCACCCCTCACCGGGCGGTGGGCCCTCCAGCGCCTCGACCTCGGCGGCGCTCGCGTACTGCTGGAGCGTGCGCGGCGGGACCCACTCGGGGCGGGCGGTGATCCAGGTGAACTCCCCGTCCTGGCGCGCGAACACGTCCCCGACCGCCAGTTCCAGGACCTCCAGGTCCAGCAGCCAGGCGGTGCCCACGAGCGGGTGTCCGGCGAACGGCAGCCGGAGCCCCGGGGTGTGGATGTCCACCCGCCCGCGCTCCGGATCGTCGACGAACACGGTCTCGCTGAAGCCGAGACGCCGGGCCAGCAGTTGCCGGGAGGCCTCGTCGGGGTGGCTGCTTCCGTCGCGTACGACGCCCAGCGCGTTGCCGTGCCGGCCGTCGGGTCCGCAGAACACCCGCAGGACGTCGATGCCCCGGGGTACGTCGTAGTCGCTCACGTGGGCATTCAAGCACTGCCGGGCGGCGGGACGGGAACCGGCGGGGTACGGCAGCGGGGCCGTACCGGGAAGTGGTGAGCTTCCGGTACGGCCCCGGGCAGTGCGGGTGGTGCGGGGTGGATCAGGCGGTGGCGTCGCGACGGCGGCGCGCCGCGATCACGACGCCCGCGCCGGCCGCGACGACGACACCGGAGGCGGCGATCAGGGCGCCGGTCGGGACGTCGGAGCCGGTGGCGGCCAGGGCGCCGGAGCCGCCGACCGTGCCGCCGGTGGAGCCGCCGCCGACCGTGCCACCGCCGCCGGTGGTCGAACCGCCCGCCGTGGAACCGCCGGTGGAGCCCGAACCGCCGGTGGAACCGGAGCCACCGGTGGAGCCGCCCGGAAGCTGGGCGTCCTTGTCGAGGGAGACCACGGCGTTGAGGGCGTCGAGCTGCTCGCCCTTCTTGTAGAAGCCGCCGAACGCCTTGGCGCCGCCCTCGGTGAGCGTCACCGGGATGTCCTTGAGGTTCACGATGCCGCCCTTGGCGGCGAGCGCGCCCGCGGGCACCTTCAGGTCGGCGAGGTCCACGCCGGTCAACTTGTCGACCTTCGGGTTCGGGTTCGTCCCGGTCGGGAGCGCCTTGGTGGAGACGTCGGCGACGAGCTTGCCGGAGGTGCCCTTGACGTCGACCTTCAGGTTGCTGAGGGAGAGGTCGAGCTCGTACGCGCCGTCCTTCTCGTGGCCGAGGAAGCGCACCTGGCCCTGGAACGCGGCGTTCAGCGTGTTCTTGTCGGCGTCGAGATGACCGGTGGCCCTGCTGAAGCGGTAGACGTCGCCTGCGGTGGTCGCGCCGCCGCTCGTCTCGACCTTTCCGCGCGCGATCGGACCGACGACGTAGGAGCGGAACTTCTCCTTGACGCCCCAGTTCAGGGTGCCGTCGACGACCGGGCCGCTGACGGGCGCGGCGGTCTCGGAGGCGGACGGCGTCGGGCCGGTCGTCGGCTCCTCGGAGGGCTCCTTGCTCGGGTCCTTGGAAGGCTCCTTGCTCGGGTCCTTGGAGGGCTCCTTGGACGGGTCGTCGCTCGGGTCCTTGCTCGGGTCCTTCGACGGGTCCGGGTCGGGCGCGGCGGTCTTGACCGTCAGGGTCGCCGCGTCGAGCGCGGAGCCCTCCGCGTAGAAGCCGCCGAAGGCGTCCACGCCGTCGGCGGTCAGCTTGGCGGGGATGTCGGAGAAGACCATCGCGCCGCCCGCGCCGCCGCCCCGCTCGGCCTTGGTCATGTCCAGATCGGCGATCGGGGCGTCGTTCTTGGTGACGACGGTGCCGTCCATCTTCTTGCTGGTGAAGTCGGCGGTGATGGTGCCGGTCTGACGGCCCGTGCCGGTCTTGATGTCGCTCAGCTTGACGTCGAGGACGCCCTCGTGGCCCTCGAACCGGACGCCGCCCTTGAAGGCGGTCCGTGATTCGTGCGTCCCGGTGTCGTAGGTGCCCGTGCCGCCGGTGAAGGTGAACACACCGTTGCCGGCGGCCTGCTGGGCGCCGTCCGTGACCGTGATCTTGCCGTGGGCGATGGGACCGATCACGTACTTGCGGAAGTTCGCGTGAATGCCCCAGTCCAACGTGCCGTCCACCAGTTCCAGCTTCGGGGCCGCGGCGGGCGCGGCCTCGGAGGAGTCGTCGGCGGCGAGGGCTGGAAGGGCGAAGGTCGCGCCCAGGACGGCGGCCGTGGCGACGGCCGCGGCGAGAGTTATGGGGCGGCGGTTTGCTGCCATGTCGGTGGGTCTCCTTGCGGAACGGGGGGAGGGGGAAGAGAGGCGCGGGGGGAGGGGGTGACGACCCATAAGGCGCTCATGGGTGCCGGGTCAGGAGGTCTTGGGGGCGTCGGAGCCCGTGGTGGCGTCGGCACCCTGTGGGGCCCCGCGACGGCGCAGACCGAAGAAGGCCCCGGCCGCGACGAGCAGCAGCACTCCGCCGCCGACGGCCGCCCAGGTGCCGGCGCCCGGGCCGGAGTCGGAGGAGGCGGCCGCCGGTGCGGCGGAGGGCTCCTCGACTGCCTTCTTCGTGGGCTCGGCGGCCGCTGTCGGCTCGCTGCCGAGGTCCGGCAGCGCGGGCAGTCGGGCCTTCTCGTCGACGGCCACGGCGAGCGAGACCGGGTCCATCGCGGTACCCGCCTTGTACATGGAGCCGAACGCCTTGGCGCCGTCGGCGGTGAGGGTGGCGGGGACCTCGGTGAGGACGGCGAGACCCTCCTTCGGCGCGAGGTCCTTCGCGGGGAAGGTGATGAGGGGCACGTCCTCGCGGGTGGCGCCCTCGCTCGTGACGTCCGCCGACAGGGTGCCCTCGCCCTTGGCGACGGCGACGGTGACGCCGGCGAACTTCAGGTCGAGGTCGTGGGCGCCGGTGAAGCGGATGCTGCCGCTGAAGTCCGCGTCCAGCGTCTGCTTCTTCGCGTCGTACGTCCCCTTGCCCTGCGGGAAGCGGAACAGCGCTCCGCCGTCCTGGGCGCCGTCGGCGAGCGTCCACTTGCCCTGGCCGATGGAGCCGGTGACGTACTCGCGGAAGGTGCGGCGTACGCCCCAGTCGACGGCGGCGTCCTCGAAGCGGCCCGCCTTCTCCTTCTTCGCCGCCTTCTCCTCGTCCTTCTTCCCGCCCTCGTCCTTCTTCTCGTCCGGGGCGGACGGCTTCGGCTCGGCGGCCGCGCCCCGGGTGTCGACGGAGAGGCTGATCGGGTCGAGCGGGGTGCCCGCGGTGTAGTAGCCGGCGAAGGCGGAGGCGCCCTGGGAGGTCAGCGTCGCGGGGACGTCGGTGAGGGCGATGGGGGTGGAACCGCCCTTCATGTCGATCCCGCCGAGGCCGAGCGAGGCCAGCGGCACCTGGGAGCGGTTGGAGACCTTCCCGGTCCCCCGCTCCTTGCTGACCATGTCCGCGTAGAGCGTGCCGCTGCCGCCGCTGATCCGGACGGTGGGGCGGCTGATCGTGAGGTCCAGTTCGTTGCTGCCGTCGGGCTTCCGATGGCCGGTGAAGTGCACGCCGCCGGAGAAGCCGGAGTTGAACGCTCCGGTGTCCGGGTCGTAGGAGCCGGTCGCCGAGTGGAAGCGGAACTGGCTGCCGCCGACCGTGGCCGCGCCGCCGGTGAGGCTCCAACTGCCGCTCGCGATGGGGCCGGTGACGTAGCTCTGGAAGGAGGACTTGATGCCCCAGTCCAGTCGGCCGCCCTGCACCGTACGGCTTGCCGCTTGCGCGGTGGCGGCGGGGAGCAGGGCCCCCAGCAGTACCGCGAGGAGCGCGACGGCGAGCGCGCGGGCGGATCTGGACGACAGCATGGGGCCCCTCCGAGGACTGGATACTCAGGTAAGGCTAACCTAAGGTATTCCCAGCCCTGGCCGGAACCCCCTCCGGTCACGCCGCTACCGGCGAACGGCCGACCGCACGCCGCAGAACGACAGGACGGTGCCCCGTGCACATCTCGCAGGCCTTCGCCACGAGGAGCCCCGAGGGCTTCGAGGGCCCGGACGCCGGACGGATGCGTGCCCGCCGTCCGGCCAGGGGCAGGGCGGCCGCCGCCCTCACCGCCGCCGTGGCCTTCGCCCTGGTCCTGACCGGCTGCGGCGGGGGCGGAGGCGGCGGCTCCGCGCCGAAGTCCGCCGGGAGCGCCGCCGACGCCGACCGGGTCGAGCCGCTGGCCGCCCCGCCCGCGCCGAAGCTGCCGGTGACGGTCGACTCGGCGGACGGCGCGAAGGTCACCATCGACTCCACCGACCGGATCGTGCCGCTGACCGGGTCGCTGAGCGAGATCGTCTTCACCCTCGGCTTCGGGAAGCAGGTGGTCGCCCGGGACATCACCGCCACCTTCGAACAGGCCGAGAAGCTCCCGGTGGTGACCCGTGCCCACGACGTATCGGCGGAGAGCGTGCTCTCGCTGAAGCCGACGATCGTCCTCGCCGACACCACCACCGGGCCGGCCGAGGCGATCGACCAGATCCGCGACGCGGGCATCCCGCTGCTCGTCGTCGAGCCCGCCAAGGAGCTCGCCGACGTCGGCCGCCGTATCGACACCGTCGCCGAGGCCCTCGGCGTACCGTCCGCCGGAACGGAGCTCAAGGAGCGCACGGAGTCCCGGATCGCCGCCGTCCAGAAGTCGATCCCGGACCACGCGGACGGCGAGAAGCCCCGGGTCGCCTTCCTCTACCTGCGCGGCTCGGCCTCCGTCTATCTGCTGGGCGGCGCGGAGTCCGGGGCCAGTTCGCTGCTGGAGGCGGCGGGCGCGGTCGACGCGGGCAAGGAGTCGGGCCTGGACAAGGACTTCACCGCCATCACCAGCGAGGCCCTCGCCAAGGCCGCGCCGGACGCGATCCTCGTGATGAGCAAGGGGCTCGCGTCGGTGGACGGCATGGACGGCCTGGTGAAGATCCCCGGCATCGCGGAGACCCCGGCCGGGATGGACCGCCGGGTCGTCTCGATCGACGACGGGGTGCTGCTCAACTACGGGCCGCGCACCGACCGGGTGCTCACCGAGATCGTCGAGCAGCTGTACGCGAAGGGCGGCACGGGCCAGTGACCACCTCGTACGAGGAACGCACCGGGACCGTGGAGAAGTCCCCGGGCGAAGAAGCGGACGCGGTCGCTCCCCGGTCCCCCCGGAGCAGGGCGTTCGTGCTCACCGCGGCGCTCTCCCTCGCTCTGCTCGTCGGCTGTCTGCTGTCCGCGGCGATCGGCGCGTACTCCATCCCGCTCGGCGACGTCCTGTCCTCCGTGCAGCACCGGATCGGGCTCGGCGGCCAGGAGTTGGACCGGGTGGGTGAGAGCGTCCTGTGGAACGTGCGGCTCCCCCGGGTCGTCCTCGCCCTGCTCGTCGGGGCCTCCCTCGGCTGTGCGGGCGCCCTGATGCAGGGCGTGTTCGGGAACCCGCTCGCCGAGCCCGGCGTGATCGGCATCTCGGCGGGCGCGGCCGTGGGCGCGGTCGCCTCGATCGCGCTCGGCCTGAGCTTCTTCGGCAACTGGACCATCACCGTCTGCGCGTTCGTCGCGGGCCTGGTCACGGTGCTGCTCGTCTACACGCTCTCGCGGTCCGGCGGCCGGACCGAAGTGGTGACGCTGATCCTCACCGGTATCGCCGTCAACGCGTTCGCGGGCGCGCTGATCGGACTCTTCATCTTCTTCGCGGACAACGCTCAGATCACCCAGATCACCTTCTGGCAGCTCGGTTCGCTCTCCCAGGCGACCTGGCCCAAGGTGCTCGCCGTGCTGCCGTGCGCGCTCGCGGGTCTCCTCATCGCCCCGTTCTACGCCCGCAAGCTGGACCTGCTGGCCCTCGGCGAGCGGCCCGCCCGGCACCTGGGCGTGGACGTGGAGCGGCTGCGGATCGTGCTGGTGCTGGTGGTGGCGCTGCTGACGGCCGCCGCGGTCGCCGTCGCCGGGATCATCTCCTTCGTCGGGCTGCTCGTGCCGCATCTGCTGCGGATGGCGAACGGCCCCGGCCACCGTTTCCTCGTCCCGGGCTCCGCGCTCGGCGGCGCCCTGGTCCTGGTGGCGGGCGACCTCGCGGCCCGTACGGTGGCGGCCCCCGCCGAGCTGCCGCTCGGGGTGCTGACCGCGCTCTTCGGCAGCCCGTTCTTCTTCTGGCTGCTGCGCAGGACCCGTCGTAAGCAAGGTGGTTGGGCATGAGGACGCTGAGAGACCTGTTCGCGGTACGCACCCGGGAGCTGCCGTCGCCCGTCGCCCCCGGGTCCCCCGCCGTCGAGGCGGTCGGCCTTTCGGTCCGGCTCGGGCAGCGGCAGGTTCTGGACTCCGTCGGTCTGACCGCGCACGCGGGCGAGGTGGTCGCGCTGGTCGGGCCGAACGGCGCGGGCAAGTCGACGCTGCTGGCGGCGCTGGCCGCCGATCTGCCCGCCGGGAGCGGCGAGGTGCGGATCGACGGGCGTCCGGCCGCCGCGTGGTCCGCGCCCGAACTGGCGCTGCGCCGCTCGGTGCTGCCGCAGTCCGCCGCGCTGTCCTTCCCGTTCCCGGTGGAGGACGTCGTACGGATGGGGCGGGCGCCCTGGGCCGGTACGGAGCGGGAGGACGAGGACGACGCGGCGGTGGCCGCGGCGATGGCGGCGACCGAGGTGACCCGGTTCGCGGGCCGGCCGTTCTCGGCGTTGTCGGGCGGCGAGAAGGCCCGGGTGGCGCTGGCCCGGGTACTGGCGCAGCGGGCGCCGCTGATGCTGCTCGACGAGCCGACCGCCGCGCTGGACCTGCGCCACCAGGAGCTGGTGCTGCGGATCTGCCGGGACCGTGCCGCCGCCGGGGACGCGGTGGTGGTCGTGCTGCACGACCTCGGCCTCGCCGCGGCGTACGCGGACCGGGCGGCCGTCCTGCACGAGGGGCGGATCGCGGAACTGGGTCCGCCGGACGAGGTGTTCAGCGGCGAGCTGCTCGGTGAGGTCTACCGGCAGCCGGTGGAGGTCTTCCCCCATCCCCGTACGGGCAGGCCGCTGATCGTGCCGGTGCGCCGGGCCTGAGGCGGCTTCCGCCGCCAGGTCACGGTGTGGACGCTGTATCCGGTCCCCGCCCGCACGCCGTCCGCCGCCCCGGTAGGGTTTCGACGGTCAGTGCGGGCGACGGATTCAGAAGGCGCAGAAGCAACGGATGACGAGACACCCTGGGCTGGGCCGGCTGACGGCGGGGCTCGCGACGGCGACGGTGCTGTGCGTGACGGCGAGCGGCTGTGTGACGGTGCACGGGGAGCTGGAAGTGCTGCCCGGGGCGAAGAAGCCGGAGGCCGCGCAGGCGCTCAAGGACTTCACCGACGCCTACAACGCGGCGGACAAGGCGTTCGATCCGGCGCTGGACGCGGACCGGGTGACGGGTTCGCTCGGCGCGATCAACCAGGCCGGGCTGAAGGCGCGGCAGACGTACAACCCCGAAGGCAACAAGGCGCACAAGCCGCTGGTGCTGGACGACGCGACGTACATCATCCCCAAGAAGGCGGGCTGGCCGCGCTGGTTCCTCGCGGACACCGACTCCAACCGTGACCAGGACGGCGGGAAGCTGGACACCCGCTGGCTGGTGGTGTTCGTACGGTCGGGCCCCGACGCCCTGTGGAAGGCGTCGTATCTCGCGGTCGTCCCGCCGTCCCAGGTACCGGAGTTCACCCTGGACGAGGACGGGTTCGCCACCCCGGTGAAGCCCGGGGACGACAGCCTGGCCGTGGCGCCCGCGGAGCTGAGCGCCTCGTACGCCGGCTATCTGCAGAGCGGCGCCCCGGATGTGTTCACGCCCTCCACGGCGACTTCGGGCTGGCGCGAGACGCGCCGCACCACCCGGCGGGCGGGGTTCTCGTACCAGTACGTCGACCAGCCGCTGACGAGTGCGGCGTTCGCACCGCTCGGACTGCGCACCGAGGACGGCGGGGCGCTGGTCTTCTTCAGCAGCAAGCACTTCGAGCGGCAGACCGCGGCGAAGGGGCTGCGGCCCGAGGTCAACGCGGACGTGAAGGCGCTGCTCACCGGCGAGGTGAACAGCAGCCTCACCAAGGAGCGGGTCTCCAGCCAGCTGGTGCACGTTCCGCCGCGCGAGGCGGCGGCCGGCTCCGAGTCGGGCTCCGGATCCGGCGGCAAGGTGCGGATGCTGAACCGGCTGCCCGGCCTGGTCGCGGCGAAGGGCGAGTAGCGGCGCGGGGCGCCGCGCCACCGGTTGTCCGACGACGCCCGGCCGGGCGTCGTCGGACAACCGGACGACGGCTCAGCGGCTCAGCGGCCAGGCGATCGAGTCGTGATCCAGTTCGCTCTGCTCGGCACTGCCCGCGTACCGGGCGCAGGCGTCGGTGAGCGTCTCCAGCAGGGTCAGCGGGTCGGGCAGCTCGTGCTCGGGGCCGCGTACCCAGTGGACGTCGAGCTCACCGGGGAGCCGGGCGGGCGGCAGGAGGACGTAGCTGCCCCGGCAGTGCCAGCGCAGGCCCGGGTGGGCGTCCATGGTCTCGGGGTGGCAGTCCAGCTCGCAGGGCCACCACTCGTCCTCGTCCTCGGGGGTGCCGCGGGTGGCGGTGAAGAAGAGCATCCGGTCCTCGCCGGACTGGGCGACCGGGCCGACGTCGATACCCGCGTCGAGAAGACGCTCCAGGGCGCTGCGGCCCGCGGTGAGCGGGACGTCCAGCACGTCGTGGATCATGCCGGTCGCGGTGATGAAGTTGGCCAGCGGCTGGCTGCCGGCCCAGCGCTCGATCTGGGCGCGGTCCGTGGTCGACTGCGTCTGCCAGGCGAAGGAGATGGGATGCCGGGCGGGGGTGGGACAGCCGATGCGTTCGCACGAACATCGGTATCCGAGGGGGTGGGCGGCGGGGGCGATGGGCATGCCCGCGTCGGCGACCGCCAGGAGCAGCGCGACCCTGGCCGACTCGTCGGCCTCGGCCCCCGGTGCTTTGGGACGTCGCCGCAGCCACTGGGAGATCCTGCTCTCTGTGCCGCGGAAACGGCCGGAATCGGCGCCCATCTATCCCCTCACCTCAGCAGTTCACCTCAGCGTTGCCTGTCCATCGTCGCACCATCCTGCGGTTCGGGTGGCCAGAGTTCACCAGCGGGGCCGTGTACCACTGCACCGAGTGAGCACCATCACGCCCGATGTCACCCCATACCGGACGTCTCAGCCCATTGCCGGTGGGGACCCGAGGTCCGCCGCCGGGCTCTCGGGTCAGGGTCGCGGGGTGAGCCCGCCGAGGGCGTAGTCGACGATCGCGTCGGCGTACGCATGGGTGAGCGGCAGGGTCCGCAGCAGCCAGCGGTGCATCAGCGGGCCGATGAGCAGCTCCAGGGCGATCCGGGGGTCGGCGTCGGCGCGCAGGTCCCCGGCCTCCTGGGCGGCCCGCAGGCGTGTGACGTACAACGCGAGCTGCGGTTCGAGCAGCTTCGTGACGAATTCGGCGCCCAGCTTCGCGTCGACGATGCCCTCGGCGGTCAGCGCGCGGGTGGGGACCGCCAGCGCCGGGTCGTTCAGCTCGTCGACGGTGGCCCGCAGGACGAGCTTGAGGTCGGCGGTCAGGTCGCCGGTGTCAGGGATGCCCTGCGCGGTGTCGCCGGACTGCGGTCCGGCCTCCTCGGCGGCCCGGCCCGCCAGGTCGAGGAAGGCCTCCATCAGCACGGCGGCCTTGGAGGGCCACCAGCGGTAGATGGTCTGCTTGCCGACCCCGGCGCGGGCGGCGATACCCTCGATCGTCGTGCGCCGGTAGCCCACCTCTCCGACGAGGGCGAGGGCGGCGTCGTGGATCGCGCGGCGGGAGCGGTCGCTGCGGCGGCTGGAGTCGGGTGCCTTGGTGGATGCCATACGCCCAATCTACGCCGGACAAGCCGATACGTATCGTCTTGCAGCGCTATCAAGGGGGCGGGGCATCCGGACGGTGGCCGGGACGGGGCGGTCCGGTGAACCACCCGATCGGATCACTGCGGATCCGGCGCGCACGGCGCACCATGGGCTCACGCACAGACCGTGCGCATCCCACCGTTCCGCGGCCCCGGCCGCCGTTCGCGAGGAGCCAGAGTTGAACCGTGACGCCACCCCTCGTCGCTACCTGATGTGCGCCCCGGCGCACTTCCGGGTCACCTACTCCATCAACCCGTGGATGGACCCGTCCAAACCCGTCGACCTGCCGCTGGCCCAGACCCAGTGGGAGGACCTGCGCGACCGCTACCGCGCCCTCGGCCACACCGTC
This sequence comes from Streptomyces anulatus, assembly GCF_014650675.1. GTDB lineage: Bacteria > Actinomycetota > Actinomycetes > Streptomycetales > Streptomycetaceae > Streptomyces > Streptomyces anulatus. Next base: position 549,323 of record NZ_BMVK01000001.1, read on the forward strand.
GAACTGCTCACCCCCCGTCCCGACCTGCCCGACATGGTCTTCGCCGCCAACGGCGCCACGGTGATCGGCGGCCGGGTGCTCGGCGCGCTGTTCGCGTACCGGGAGCGGTACGAGGAGGCCGGGGCCCACCGGGACTGGTTCCGGGAGCACGGCTTCACCGAGGTCCACGAGCCGGAGCACGTCAACGAGGGCGAGGGGGACTTCGCCGTCACCGCCTCGTACCTGCTGGCCGGGCGCGGCTTCCGCTCCAGTCCGCTCTCGCACATGGAGGCCCAGGAGTTCTTCGGGCTGCCGGTCATCGGGCTCGATCTGGTGGATCCGCGCTACTACCACCTGGACACCGCGCTGTGCGTGCTGGACGCGGCGGCCGACGAGATCATGTACTACCCGGACGCCTTCTCCCCCGGCAGCCGGGCGGTGCTGCGCCGGCTGTTCCCGGACGCGCTGCTCGCCCGGGAGGCGGACGCGGCGGCGTTCGGCCTCAACTCGGTCGGCGACGGGCGTCACGTCCTGCTGCCGCAGGCGGCGACGGGGCTCCTGGACCCGCTGCGGGACCGGGGGTTCGAGCCGATTCCGATGGACCTGGGCGAGCTGCTCAAGGGCGGCGGCAGCGTGAAGTGCTGCACCCAGGAGCTGCGGGTCTAGAGACGGTCGTCAGTCCGTGCTCTCCGGCGGCCAGGGCGCGCCCCAGGCGACGTCCCTGGCCGCCCGGTACAGCTCGCCGTGGCGCTTGGTCACCGTGGTGCGGGCCAGGCCGTCGTCGCGGGTGCACAGCTCCAGCAGCACCTGGCCCTTGCGGATCTGCGGCCTGCGGGTGATTCGGGCGGGCGCCGGGGCGGTGGGGAAGCGGGTGGCGACGACGTAGCTGAACTTCTCGTCCTCGTGGCTCAGCGAGCCGCCCTTGACCTGCCGGTGCAGCGAGGAGCGGCTGACCCGGGCCGAGAAGTGGCACCAGTCGGCCCCGGGGGTGATCGGGCACGCGTCGCTGTGCGGGCAGGGGGCCGCGACACTCAGCCCGGCGGCGATCAGCCGGTCGCGGGCCTCGATGATCCGGGCGTATCCGTCGGGGGTGCCGGGCTCCACGATCACCACCGCCTGCCCGGCCGCCGCCGCCGCGTCGACCAGTTCGGTCCTGGCCCCGGCGGTCAGCTCCTTGAGCACATAGCTGACGGTGACCAGGTCCACCGGGGCCAGCTCCAGCGCCGCTCCGATCCGGGCCTTCTCCCAGCGCGCGTCGCGGAGCCCCGGGACCCCGGACGCCTCGGCCAGTTCACGGCCGAGCGCGAGGGCCGGTTCGGCCCAGTCCAGGACGGTCGTGGCCGGGCCCTCCCAGACCCCGGCCACCGCCCAGGTCGCCGCGCCCGTGCCGCCCCCGACGTCGGTGTGGGTGGCGGGCGTCCAGTCGGGCGCGGCCTCGGCCAGGGCGTCGAGGGCGGACCGTACGGCTTCGAAGGTGGCGGGCATCCGGTACGCGGCGTACGCGGCGACGTCGGAGCGGTCCCGCAGGATCGGGGCGTTCGTCGGGGTCTCCCCCCGGTAGCTGGCGATCAGCCGGTCGACGGCCTGCGCGGCCTGCTTGGGCGGCAGCCCGTCGAGCAGCCCGGCCAGCGCCGCGCGCAGGGACTGTGCGGTGGGGAGGGTGACGTTCACCGCCGAATTGTAGGCGGAGGAGGCCCGGCGGACGCATTCCGCTTCGCCCCGGCCGGAAGGGGTACGGGGGTACTGCGCGGGCGGGCGGACCCCACACAAGGGCTCCACGTAATCGGTACGGAACAGGAATCCTGCGAACTCCACGCCGCCGGAAGCCTGTTGCTACGCTGGCCCGCGCGTGAGCGGCACCAGATCACCAAGGTCCAGCGAGGGATCCATGAGACAGAAGATCGTGCGGCTGGTCCTGGTCGGCGGGGTGGTCTTCCTCGCCCTGCTCCTGCTGCTGGCCACCTGCGGCGGCAGCGCCGGCGACAAGGACGAGAAGGACGGCGCGGCTGCCGCGACGGCGAAGCCGGTGCTGCCGAGCGCGGGTCCGGTGACCCGGCTGACCGTTCCGCCGCAGTACACGACGGACCGGGGCTGGGAGATCATCGGCTCCTCCCCCGACGTCACCGTCTCCCACGCGACGGGGCTGCTGGCCTATCTGGAGCGGTCGAAGGACAACCGCTACCGGCTGCGCACCGTCGACACGGCCACCGGTGAGCTGGGCTGGCGCGGCAAGGCCTGGCGGCAGCCGGACCCGCTGCACTTCCCCAAGCTCGCCACGGTGGCCAAGGGTGACCGGCAGTTCTTCGTGACCTGGTCCTACGGGAAGGTCGGCGACGGGCTGTCACCCGCGAGCACGTTCCTCGCGCTCGATCTGTACGACGTCACGAACGGGAACCGGCAGCGTGTCGAGGTGCCCTGGTCCGGGGCCCCGAACGTCAGCACGACCGGACCGGACATCGTGGTCAGCGACGGGAAGGCGAACAGCACCCTGGTCGACCCGGTCACCGGTGAGGTGTCCGAACTGAGCGCGGACGAGCTGAAGTACCCCAAGGGCTGCACGGCGTGCAAGCAGCTCACCGAGGTGCACGGTCAGACCGCCGGGGGCCTGCTGCTGGGCGGCGCCCGGGAGTTCTGGGTGCGCGGCGGCTGGTTCAGCCGGAAGGTCGCGCCCAAGGGCACCGACAAGGGCAGCGGTGTGGTGACGTCGGTGACCCCGGACCAGGTGCTGGCGAAGTGGGCGCCCGCGAAGAAGACCAAGCGGGCGGCGACCCACGAGCTGTGGGCGGTGCACGACGCGGCGACCGGCGAGGTCCTCACCTCGGTGGAGTGCCACAAGCCCGCCATAAAGCCGGGGCGCTTCCCGCAGGCGGTCCTCTCCCCCTCGGGCGACTACCTGATCGCCGGGAACCTGGCCTTCGACCTGAAGGCGAAGCAGGGCCGCTGCTTCGAGGACGAGGGCGGCGCCGCCCATCTGACGCTGGCCACGGTGACGGACGACGGCATCGCGTACGGGGCCGAGAACGCGCGCGACGCCTCGGAGGCCCTGTCCGGCGGCGGGCTCCCGGTCGCGATGGACTTCGCCACCTGGAGCACCGACCGGCTGTCGCGCAACGCGCGGCTGCCGGGGACGGAGACGACGGGGGTCGGGGTGTTCCGCTGGACCGACCGGCAGGACCGCACGCATCTGATCGGCTACCCCCGCACCGGCTGAAGCCGGGACGGCCGGCGGGCCCGTGTCGCGGCGGCCGGCGGGGCCTGTGTCAGAGACCGCCGGCCTCGCGGCCCGCGCGCTGCCAGGGTCGGCACAGGAGCAGGAAGCAGGCCACCGCCGCCACCGCGCACACGACCTGGACGAGGGCCATCGGGACGGCCGTGTCCTCCCCCGCGATGCCGACCAGCGGGGAGGCGACGGCGCCGATGAGGAACGAGGACGTGCCGAGCAGCGCGGAGGCGGAGCCCGCCGCGTGCTTGGTGCGCATCAGGGCCTGGGCGTTGGTGTTCGGCATCGCGAGCCCCATCGCCGACATCAGCACGAAGAGCCCGGCCGCGACCGGTACGAGGCCGACCTCGCCGAAGACGCCGGTCGTCATGAGGAGCAGCGCGACGGCGGCCAGCACGATCACCGCGAGGCCGAAGCCGAGCACCTTGTCGAGGCTGATCCGGCCCACGAGCAGCTTGCCGTTGATCTGGCCGACGGTGATCAGGCCGATCGAGTTGAGCCCGAAGAGCAGGCTGAAGGTCTGCGGCGAGGCACCGTAGATCTCCTGCACGACGAACGGGGAGGCGGCGATGTACGCGAACAGGACGGCGAAGGCGAGCCCGCCCGCGACCATGTAGCCGGTGAAGACCCGGTCGGCGAGCAGCCCGCGCATGGTGCGCAGGGCGTCGGCGACCCCGCCGGTGTGGCGGTCGGCGGGCGGCAGCGTCTCGTGCAGCCACTTCCAGACGACCAGGGTGAGCACGATGCCGACGACGGTCAGCACGACGAAGATGCCCCGCCAGTCGGTGATCCGCAGGACCTGCCCGCCGATCACCGGGGCGATGACCGGGGCGACGCCGGAGATCAGCATCAGGGTGGAGAAGAACCGGGCCATCTCCACGCCGTCGTAGAGGTCGCGCACCACGGCCCGCGCGATGACGATGCCGGCCGCGCCCGCGAGCCCCTGGAGGAGGCGGAAGCCGATGAGGAGTTCGGCGGTGGGTGCCAGGGCGCAGATCGCGGTGGCGAGGACGTAGACGACCATGCCGAGGAGCAGCGGCTTCCGGCGGCCCCAGCGGTCACTCATCGGTCCGACGACGAGCTGGCCGAGTGCCATTCCGGCCAGGCACGCGGTCAGGGTGAGCTGGATGGTGGCGGCGGGGGCGCTCAGGGAGTCGGTGACCGCGGGGAGCGCCGGGAGGTACATGTCCATGGACAGCGGCGGCAGTGCGGTGAGTCCGCCGAGGACCATGGTGACCAGGAGGCCGGTGCGCCGGGCGGTCCTCGCCGCCGGGCCGGAAAGGCCGGCGGTTTCCGGGAGTCCGGCCGGGGCGGTGACCTGCGGGGCGGCCGGGTCGACGGAGAGCGCTCCGGCGTCCCCGTGCGGGACCGGCCGGTCGTCGGCCCCGGTCCCGGTGGTGGGTATGTGCGCTCGCTGGGCCCGGCTACCGCCGCTGTCCGGCATTCTCATCTCCACATCGTTGAATCCGCATCTATGCTCTCAGCTCGGCCGGAGTGGTCGATACCTTTTTCGGGCGGGCTGGGGTGGTGGGCATGGGTGGGACGGTGCGCTGGGGTGTTCTGGCGACGGGCGGCATAGCCGCGAGGTTCACGGCGGACGTGCAGGGGCTCCCCGACGCCGAGGTGGTGGCGGTGGCCTCGCGCACGGAGGCCTCGGCGCGGGGATTCGCCGAGCGGCACGGGATCGCCCGGGCCTACGGCAGCTGGGCGGAGCTGGTCGCCGACGACGAGGTGGACGTGGTGTACGTGGCCACCCCGCACTCGGCGCACCACGCGGCGGCCTCGCTCGCGCTGCGGGCCGGGAAGCATGTGCTGTGCGAGAAGGCGTTCACGCTCAACAGCCGGGAGGCCAAGGAGCTGGTGGCGCTCGCGCGGGACCGCGGCCTCTTCCTGATGGAGGCCATGTGGACCTATCTCAACCCGGTGGTCCGCCGGCTCACCGAGCTGGTCCGGGACGGGGCGATCGGCGAGATCCGCACCGTACAGGCGGACTTCGGCTTCGCGGGCGACTTCGCCGCCGGGCACCGGCTGCGCGATCCGGGCCTGGGCGGCGGGGCGCTGCTGGACCTCGGGGTCTACCCGGTGTCGTTCGCGCATCTGCTGCTGGGCGAGCCGGACCGGGTGGCGGCCGACGCGCTGCTGTCCCCGGAGGGCGTCGACCTGAACACCGGGATGCTGCTCGGCTGGGACTCCGGCGCGAACGCGCTGCTCTCGTGCTCGATCGTCGGCCACCACCCGACGGCGGCGACCGTCATCGGCACGGCCGGGCGGATCGACATCCCGCGCGACTTCTTCCACCCGGACCACTTCGTCCTGCGGCGGGCGGGCGCGGAGCCGGAGACGATCACCTCGGGTCCTGGGCCGCAGGGGCTCTCGGGCATGCAGTACGAGGCCGTCGAGGTGGCACGGGCGGTGCGGGCGGGCGAGAGCGAGTCCCCGCTCGTTCCGCTGGAGGGTTCGCTGGCGGTGATGCGGACGCTCGACGCGGTACGGGACCGTATCGGCGTCCGCTACCCGGCGGACCGCTGAGCCCGGTTGCGCGGGCGCGTGCCGTTACGCGGGGGTGAGCCCCGGGTTCCCGGCCTCGGTGACGAAGGAGGCCGCTGTGGCGACGGGTGCGCCGGGGGTCGTGACCGCCGCCACCGTACGGAAGTCGGCGCGGGCTTCCTTCGTCCCCAGGGTGACGAGCGCGTAGCCGCGCCGCCCGTTGTAGTGCTTCAGGTGCGGGTTGGCGCGGGTCTGGTTCTCCCAGTTGGCGGGCCGGTCCGCGCCGTCCTTGCCGCTGCTGATGGATGTGGTGACGATCTCCGTGCCGACGGTGCGCGACGCGGGGTCGTCGAAGTCCTTCTTCAGGTCGAAGGCGTAGGAGACGTGGACGTCGCCGGTGAGGACCATCAGGTTCTCCACCCCGGCGGCCTCGGCCCCGGCGAGCACCCGCTGCCGGGAGGCCGGGTAGCCGTCCCAGGAGTCCATGGACAGCTTGAAGGCGTCGGTGGGCACGTCGCGGCGCTGCGCGAAGGTCACCTGCTGCGGGACGACGTTCCAGGTGGCGTTCGAGGCCCGCCAGCCGTCGGTCAGCCAGCGTTCCTGGGCGGCCCCGGTCATGGTGCGCGCGGGGTCCTCGGACTCGGGCCCCGGGGTGCGCCAGCCGTCGCCGTACGCCTGGTCGCTGCGGTACTGGCGGGTGTCGAGGATGTCGAACTGGGCGAGCCGCCCGAACTTCAGGCGGCGGTAGAGCCGCATGTCGGGTCCGGTGGGGCGCTGCGGGGTGCGCAGCGGCTGGTTCTCCCAGTACGCGCGGTACGCGGCGGCCCGGCGCAGCAGGAACTCCTCGGGCGGTACGTCGTTCTCGGGGGTGCCGCCCGCGTAGTTGTTCTCGGTCTCGTGGTCGTCCCAGGTGACGACGAAGGGGTGGGCGGCGTGGGCGGCGCGCAGGTCCGGGTCGGACTTGTAGAGGGCGTAGCGCAGCCGGTAGTCCTCCAGGGTGACCGTCTCGCGGTTGAAGTGCGCGGGAAGTCTGCGGTCGGTGTAGTTGCGGGCGCCGCCGGTGGCGGTGACGGCGTACTCGTAGAGGTAGTCGCCGAGGTGGAAGACCACGTCGACGTCCTCGGCGGCGAGGTGGCGGTGGGCGGTGAAGTACCCGTCGTGGTATGCCTGGCAGGAGATGGCGGCCAGGGCCAGGGAGCTGTTGCGGGCTCCGGGGGCCGGGGCGGTGCGGGTGCGGCCGACCGGGCTGGTCCAGCTGCCGGTGCGGAAGCGGTAGTAGTAGACCCGCCCGGAGTCGAGGCCCCGGACCTCGGCGCGGACGCTGTGGGCGAACTCGGGGTGGGCGGTGACGGAGCCTCGCCGCTCGACGCGGCGGAAGCTCTCGTCGCGGGCCACCTCCCAGCGCACCTCGACCCGGCCGCGAGGCAGTCCGCCGCCCGGCTCGTAGGGGCGGGGGGCGAGCCGGGTCCAGATGAGGACGGACGCCGGGTGCGGGTCGCCGGAGGCGACGCCGAGGGCGAAGGGGTCCTCGGTGATCCGGCGGGCGTCGAGTTCGGCGGCGCTCGCCGTGCCGGCGGCGGGCAGGTTCACGGCGAAGGCGAGCGCGGCGGCGGCTCCGGTGGCGGTCAGGAAGCGCCGGCGCCCAACGCCCGGTTCGAGCAGCCGTGCGGCGGCGCGGAGTTCGGTTGCCCGTGTGCTCTGATCGGGCGTCATGATGGTCTGTGCGGCTGTCATATGCCCCTCCTCAGCCCGGATGCTGTCGGGCTTCATGGCAGCCGCACGCGACGACGCACCGTTGTCGCGTGCACAACATCCGCATGGCGGGTCGATGAGCACCGCGTGCCCCGTGCACCGATCCGTCCCGTACGCTGCCGGGCCATGAACACTGAGCAGACCGGCCGGAAAGTCGCCGTCGTCACGGGTGCGGGATCAGGGATCGGGCGGGCCGTCGCGCTCGCCCTCGCGAGCGCGGGCTGGTCGCTCGCGCTCGCCGGCCGGCGGGCCGAGCCGCTGGCGGAGACGGCGGCCGCCGCCGGGGACACCGAGGCGCTGTGCGTCACCACGGACGTGACCGACGCCGACGAGGTCGCCGCACTCTTCACCGCCGTTCGGGAGCGGTTCGGCCGGCTGGACCTCCTGTTCAACAACGCGGGCACGTTCGGCCCCGGCGGCGTACCGCTGGAGGACCTCGCCGTCGAGGACTGGCGGGCGGTCGTCGAGGTGAACCTGACGGGCGCGTTCCTGTGCGCGCAGGCGGCGTACCGGCTGATGAAGGAACAGGACCCGCAGGGCGGCCGGATCATCAACAACGGCTCGATCTCCGCCCACGCGCCGCGCCCGCAGTCGGTCGCGTACACCGCGACCAAGCACGCGATGACCGGGCTGACGAAGTCCCTGTCGCTGGACGGCCGCCCGTACCGGATCGCCTGCGGGCAGATCGACATCGGCAACGCGGCGACGGAGATGACCGAGCGGATGTCGACCGGGATCCTCCAGGCCAACGGGGAACTGGCGGCGGAGCCGGTGATGGCGGCGTCCGACGTGGCGCGGACGGTGGTGCACATGGCGGAGCTGCCGCTGGAGGCGAACGTCCAGTTCGCCACGGTCCTGGCGACGAACATGCCGTACATCGGACGAGGCTGAGCCCCACCCCGAGCCCACGCGTGATCGCACACGATCGAATGTGCACGAACTAGCCATTGGGTGACCGAATTTGCCGATTTCTCCGCACTCGGCCGAGCAAGCGCGTGCTGTCCGTATGATCGCATCCTGTTACGCCTTCACCAGAACGACACAGAAGGAACACCGCATGCGCATACGCACCGCTACGCCGATCGCCCTGGCCGCCGCCACCGCACTGGCCGGCTCGCTCCTCGCCACGGCGGCACCGGCCTCGGCGGCCGCCCACCAGGGCGGGCTGCACTTCGGGTTCGTGCAGTACGACGGCCCCGGCAAGGACAACCGGTCGACGAAGTCGCTGAACGCCGAGTGGGTGAACATCCACAACAACGGCAAGAAGAAGGTCCAGCTCAAGGGCTTCAAGGTGAAGGACAAGACCGGCTACACCTACACCTTCGGCAGCTACACGATCGGCGCGGGCAAGACCGTCAAGCTCCGCACCGGCAAGGGCAAGAACGTCTCGGGCACCGTGCACTGGAACCGGGGCTCGTACGTCTGGAACAACACCGGCGACACGGCGCGGCTGATCAAGCCGAACGGAAAGCTCCAGGACTCCTGCTCCTGGAAGAAGTCCACCAAGGCGAACAAGGGCGCCAAGAACTGCCACTGACACGCCCCGGGAGGGCCGGTCGCGGTACGGGGGGCCGCGACCGCCCCTCCCGCACGCCGCCCCTCCCGCACGCCGCACCGCCCTGTCGCCCTGCCGCTCTGTCGCCGCACCGGGAATCGGGAATGCCGGGAGCGGCGGCACGGTTGGACCCCTGCATGACACCTGATCCCGCGCCCGAAGTCCTGCGCTACACCGCCTTCTCCGCCGACCCCGGGGGCGGGAACCCCGCCGGTGTCGTCCTGGACGCCTCCGGGCTGGACGAGGAAGCGATGCTCGCCGTGGCGGCGGAGCTGGGATACAGCGAGTCGGCGTTCCTGACGGAGCGGACCGGCGAAGGCGCGTACACGATCCGCTACTTCAGCCCGAAGGCCGAGGTGCCCTTCTGCGGCCACGCCACGGTCGCCACGGCGCTCGCCCTGGCCGAACGGGACGGGCCGGGCGAGCTGGCGTTCGCCACGGCCGCGGGGCCGGTGCCGGTGACCGTCGTACGGGAGGGCGGCGAACTCCGTGCCACCCTCACCAGCGTGACCCCGCGCGTCGAGGAGATCGCCGCGGCCGACCTGACGGAGGCGCTGGCGGCCCTGGACTGGGCGGCCGCCGATCTCGACCCGGCCCTGCCGCCCCGGATCGCCTACGCGGGGGCCCGGCACCTGGTGCTGGCCGCCGCCACCCGGCAGCGGCTGGCGGACCTGGACTACGACTTCGCGCGCCTCGAAGCGCTGATGCACCGGCTCGACCTGACCACGCTGCAACTGGTGTGGCGCGAGGGGCCCGAGGTCTTCCACGTCCGGAACCCGTTCCCGGTGGGCGGGGTCGTCGAGGACCCGGCGACGGGCGCCGCGGCGGCGGCCTTCGGCGCGTACGCCCGGGAGCTGGGGCTCGTGCCGGACGCGGCCGTGCTGACGCTGCACCAGGGGACGGACATGGGCCGCCCCGGCACGCTCACCGTCGAACTGCGCACGGGCGACGCCCGGATCCGGGTCAGCGGGACGGGCGCCCGGATCGGCTGACCCGCCTCCCGGGGCGTCGGTTCAGCCGGTGGCGTCCTTGGCCGGGGAGACGTGGGCGTACCAGCGTTCCGTCTCCTCCGGGTCGAGGGGGCGCTCCAGCAGGGCGTCGCCGCGCATACCGGGGAAGAAGCGGCCCGCGGGCCAGGACCGCCGGTAGGACGGCTCGTCCAGGACCAGCAGCCGGACGCCGTCGACGACGGGGATGTCGGCGGGGGCGCCCTCGTTCCAGATGATTCCGCCGTCCGGGGCCACCAGGTCGAAGGAGCCCACGGTGTCCACCTGACCGGGGGTCTCCCGGCAGACGGCCGCCTCCTGCGACGACGGCGCGTGGCCCTCCACATGACCGCCGCCGATGAGCGCGTCGGCGAGCAGGGTGTGCAGCTGGAAGTTGTCCCCGATGCCGGAGAACCGCAGGAGGTAGCCGGTGCCGCTCGCCCGGTGGAGGGCGACGAGCGGTTCGTCGTCCAGCACGAGGAGGGCGTAGGCGAGGGACTTCAACTCCGTGCCGGAGGCCCGCTCCACCGCCCCGAGCAGCCGCAGGGCCTCGCCCCGGAAGCCGGCCGCCCGCCGCACGCCGGGGTGGTTCAGCATCGCGACGGCGGCCATCTCCCACTGGGGAAGGGTCCACCAGCCGACGGCCGCGTCGAAGCCGGCCCGCTCCACGGGCTCCGGGCCCGGCTCGCCGCCGTCCGGGACGGGAAACGCGCCGCCACCGGTCGCGACCCAGGCGTCGGAGAACACCAGGGCCTGCTCCAGGGCCCACCGCAGCCCGGCCAGCACCCCCGGTGCGCAGCGCTCGGCGTCCGCACCGCGCTCGACGCAGGCCCCGACGAGCACGGCGACGACGGCACGGGGGCCGGGCGGCACCTGCTCCAGCACGGCGGCGAGCCGCGGCCCGCCGTCCAGCAGCTCCGGCTCCCTGGCCTGCCCGAAGGTCTCCTGCAGCCGGACGAACGCCTTGCCGGAGCGCTTGGCGTCCTGCGCGGTCACCGCCGCCTCGAAGTCGGCGACCGCTCCCCCGAAACCGGCTTTACCGAATATCATTCCGGCACTTTATCGACATGCGTCCGAGAGCCGTGAGGCCGGTCGCCGTCAAGGGCGCCCCCCGCCTCTCACCGTACGTACACCCCGTCCCGCGCGGCGGCGACCGCGGCGGCGGCGGCCCGGTCCGCCGCCTCCTCGTCCAGCGGCGCCCCGCTGGCCAGCAGCCGGTAGTACAGGGGCGCCGACACCGCCGCGATCACCTCGCCCGGGTCCGTACCGGCGGGCAGTTCGCCGCGGCCGACCGCCGCCTCGACGCAGCCGGACCACTCCCCGATCCGCACCGCGTAGAAGCGGTGCAGGGCGTCGGCGGCCCGCGGGTCGCAGGTGGCGGCGGCGATGACGGCCACGAAGAGGGGCCCCTGCCGGGGGTCGGTCAGGGTGCGGACGACGAGTCGGGCGTTGGCCCTGAGGTCCCCGGCCAGCGATCCGGTGTCCGCGCGCGGCAGCGACTGCTCCGCCATGTCCGAGAGCAGATCGGCCACCAGACCGGCGGGCGCGGACCAGCGCCGGTAGACGGTCGTCTTGCCGACCTCGGCCCGCCGGGCGACATCGGCCAGGTCGAGCCCGTCGAAGCCGTGCTCGACCAGCGCGTCCCCGGCGGCCCGCAGCACCGCCTCCCGCACCCGGGCGGTGCGGCCACCGGGGCGCACGGTGCCCGGCTCCCCACCGTCGGCGTCGACGCCCGCAGAACCTTCAGAAGTCATAACGGGTCTCCAGTTCCATTAATAACGCTTCCCCTGTTACGGTGACACCACCTTAACGGAACCACAGGACCGTTAAGCCATTCCGTGCTCAGGATTCCGTGCTCAGGAAGGCGCCCGCCATGTCCCGTACCGCACCCGCTCCCTCTCCCGCACCCACCGGACCGGCGAGCGTCCCCCGCGCCGCCGGTCCACGCATGACGAGACGCCAGAAGCTCGTGCTGGCCCTGCTGCTCGGCTCCCAGTTCATGATCGCGGTGGACTTCTCGATCCTGAACGTGGCGCTGCCCGTCGTCGGGGAAGGACTCGGCTTCTCCCTCGCCCACCTCCAGTGGATCGCCACGTCCTTCGCGCTCGCCGCCGCCGGATTCACGCTGCTCTTCGGACGCGTCGCCGACCTCGTCGGCCGCAAGAACCTGTTCATCGGCGGCATGGTCGTCCTCGGCCTCTCCTCCGCGCTCGGCGGCCTCGCCACCTCGCCCGAGGTCCTCATCGTCGCCCGCGTGCTCCAGGGGCTGGCCACCGCGGCCGTCACCCCCGCCGGACTCGCGCTGCTGACCACCGCGTTCAAGGAGGGGCCGCTGCGCGAACGGGCGCTGGGGCTCAACGGCGCCCTGATGTCGGCCGGATTCACCGCCGGAGCGATCCTCGGCGGCCTCCTGACCGACCTGCTCTCCTGGCGCTGGGCCTTCTTCATCAACGTACCGGTCGCGGCCCTCGTCGTGATCCTGGCCCCGTCCGTGATCACCGACTCCCGGCCGGAGCGGCGGCCCCGGCTGGACGTGCCCGGCGCGGTCACCGTCACCGGCGGGCTGCTGCTGCTCGTCCTCGGCCTCACCCAGGCCGGCGAGACCGGCTGGACCGCCCCCACCACACTGGCCTCCCTGGCCGCCGGCGTCGCCCTCCTGATCGCGTTCGTCCGCATCGAGCAGCGGGCCACCGCACCGCTCGTCCCGATGCACATCCTGAAGCGGCGGAGCGTCGTCTGGGGCAACGCCGCCGGGCTGATCGCCTTCGTCACCGAGACCTCGCTGGTGTTCCTGCTCACCCTGTACCTCCAGGAGGTCCTCGGCTACTCCGCGCTGGCCACCGGCCTCGCGTTCGGTGTGCTGGGCGTCGGCACGGTCGTCGGCGGAATGCTCGGCGGACGGGCGGTGGGCCGGTTCGGCAACCGGCGCGCCATCGTGCTGGGCGGGGCCGTCCAGGCCGTCGCCACGCTCTCGCTCGTCGCGCTCGGCACCTCCGGCGCCTGGATCTGGCTCCTGCTGGCGGCCACCTTCGTCGGCGGTGTGGGCAACATGCTGATGATCGTCGGCTTCATGGTCACGGCCACCTCGGGCCTGCCCGACGAGGAGCAGGGGCGGGCCACCGGACTGGCGACGATGACCCAGCAGGTCGGCATCACCCTCGGCATCCCGGTGATGAGCGCGATCGTCACCGCCCGGACGGGGGCCTCGACGGGGCCGGAGGCCGTGCTGTCCGGCGTCTCCACCGCCATCCTCGTGAACTCCGCGCTGGTCCTCGTCGGCGCCCTGCTCGCCGGGTACTTCCTGACCGAGAGGAACCGGACGGCAGCGGCGGAGGGGTGACCGGAGCGGGACCGCCCCAGGGCCGCACCGTCCCACCCCAGAGGCCCCACAGTCCCGCCCCCGGGGGCCGGCACCGGCCCCCGGGGGCGGAACAGCATCGGCAGCGGGAGGATACGGACATGCCCGAGCCCGAGCCGCTGACCGTTCCGAGCATGTCCGCGGGACCGGACTTCGTCCTGCGCCCCTGGGAGATGAGCGACCTCCCCCTGGTACGCGAGGCCTCGCTCGACCCGTACATCCCGCTCATCACCACGATCCCGTCCCGCTACTCGGACGCGGCCGCCGAGGCGTTCGTGCGCAGGCAGTGGGAGCGCGCGGCCACGGGCGCCGGGTACCCGTTCGCCATCGTCCGCTCCCGGGACCGGCGCCCGGTCGGCGCGATCGGGCTCTGGCTCCGCGACCTGCCCGAGGGCCGCGCCTCGCTCGGCTACTGGCTCACCGCACCGGCCCGCGGCCAGGGCGTCGCCCGCGCCGCGCTGCGTACGGTGACGGGGTGGGCCCTGCGCGACGTCGGCGTCCACCGCCTCCAGCTCTTCATCGAGCCGTGGAACACCGCGTCCGCCCGGATCGCCGAGGACGTCGGCTTCCGGCGGGAGGGGCTGCTGCGCGGCTGGCAGCAGGTGGGCGACCGGCGGCGGGACATGGCCGTGTACGCCCTGCTGAACACCGACAAGCCCGTGGATGGCCGGGCGGTAACCGCACACTGAACACCGAGGCGTTACGATCGCGGGCACCGCAGCCGACCAGCAGCCGCACGGCAGCCGAGCCCAGGAGTACCGAACTTGTCCGCACCACGCATCGGCGTATCCATCGTGACCATGGGGGACCGCCCGCAGGCGGTCGAGGCGCTGCTGGCGTCGGTCGCCATGCAGGACGTCCGGCCCACCCGGCTCGTGATCATCGGCAACGGGACGGCCCTCCCGGACTTCACCGCGTTCCCCGGCCTGGAGGACCTCGACGGCGGGGTGACCACCATCGAGCTGCCGGAGAACCTCGGCTGCCCGGGCGGCCGGAACGCCGGACTGCGCCGGCTCGCCGAGATCGGCGACGTGGACGTGGTGATCGAGCTGGACGACGACGGGCTGCTGGTCGAGAAGGACGTCTTCCGCCGGGTTCAGGACCACTTCGCGGCCGACGACCGGCTCGGCATCGTCGGCTTCCGGATCGCCGACGAGCACGGCGAGACCCAGCGGCGCCACGTGCCCCGGCTGCGGGCGGGCGACCCGATGCGCGGCGGCCCGGTCACGGCCTTCCTCGGGGGCGGCCACGCGTTCTCCATGAAGATGCTGGAGCAGACCGGCCCGTGGCCCGCCGAGTTCTTCTTCACCCACGAGGAGACCGACCTCGCCTGGCGTGCGCTCGACGCGGGCTGGAAGGTGCTGTACGAGCCCGAGCTGCTGCTCCAGCACCCCAAGACGTCCCCGGCCCGGCACGCGGTCTACTACCGCATGACGGCCCGCAACCGCGTCTGGCTGGCCCGCCGCAACCTCCCCCTCCCCCTGGTCCCCGCCTACCTCGGCACCTGGACCCTGCTCACCCTCGCCCGCACCCGCGACCCGAAGGGCCTGCGCGCCTGGGCGGGCGGCTTCGCCGAGGGCGTCCGCACCCCGTGCGGCGAGCGGCGCCCGATGCGCTGGTCCACGGTGTGGCAGATGACACGGCTGGGCCGGCCGCCGGTCATCTGACCGGGGGAACAACGCGCCGAAGCCGTGCACGGGGGCCGAGCCGCCCGGTGGGGCGCGCGGCGGCCGGGGCCGGGTGAGGCGGCAGACGAGTCGGGCTGTACGCCGGGTTCTGTCTCCCGGTCGCCTCGCGGCGGCCGGGGAGACGGCCATCCATCTAGGGCCGGCATTGCTGCCGGCCTCGTGCGGTCTACCCGTGAACTCGGGCGAGCAGCCCTCGAACGTTCACGCAGGGCCGTCCCGTTTCCGGGGCGCCCCCTCTTGACCTTGCTCCGGGTGGGGTTTACCTAGCCGCCTGAGTCACCTCAGGCGCTGGTGGTCTCTTACACCACCGTTTCACCCTTACCCGGGACCGAGGTCCCGGGCGGTCTGTTTTCTGTGGCACTGTCCCGCGGGTCACCCCGGGTGGCCGTTAGCCACCACCCTGCCCTGTGGAGCCCGGACGTTCCTCGGGAGGTCCCGAAGGAGCCTCACGCGGCCGTCCGCCCGGCTCGTCTGCCGTGATCGCCATCCTACCGGGCTGTTGGAGGTGGCCCCGACGACGTCCCTCAGCCGAAGTCACCGGTCTCCAGGTCGAAGGCGAAGGGCTCGGGCAGCGGGAGCGGTTTCCCGTACGGGATCGTGAGGAGCTGGCGGTAGTCGTCGTTCTCCGGATCGCTGAACAGCGTCACCGAGCTGTCGTCCCGGTCGATCAGCAGGTAGAGCGGGATGCCACCGCGGGCGTAGCAGCGACGCTTGGCCTCACGGTCGGCCTGCGGCTTGGTGGAGGTCACCTCCACCACCAGGGCTACGCCTTCACAGGGCATCCAGGGGTCGGCGCCGCGGAAGATGCGAAGTCCCGTGGGAGCGAACGTGCCGTCGGGGACGGCGTGGTTGCTGGGGCGGCCTTGGCTCGTCGGGAGCTCCAGTCCTTTGTTTCCGGAGAAGTCCATGTCGGTGCGGGACTTCCTCAGCACCTGTTTCAGGACCACGTTGATGCAGTCCTCGTGGTCCCCGTCCGGCAGCGGCCTTACCACGATCTTCCCCTCGATCAGTTCCGCCCGGAAGCCTTCCGGCATCCCCAAAAGCAGGAACCCCTCCAGCAGGATCCCTGCCTGCGTGGCCTGGTCGTATGTCCCGGCAGCCATGCCACTCCCCTTCCTCGGTCGCCCACCAGCATGTGACAGAGGAAGGCTGGTGGTCCGCGAGATCGGGTCCTCTTCGCCCGATCGTGGCAGGGCCCACTGTGGGAAGGGCCGGTGCTTGACCTTGTCGCAGCGTCAACGTTTCTACTGGCCGTATGCGTATCGGAGAGATCGCCGCGCTCGTGGGAGTCACTTCCCGGGCCGTCCGGCACTACCACCACATCGGCCTCCTGCCCGAGCCCGCCCGGCAGGCCAACGGCTATCGGGCGTACACCGTCCGCGACGCCGTGCTGCTGGCCAGGATCAGGCGGCTGTCGGAGATCGGGCTCTCCCTGGACGAGGTGCGGGACGTGCTCGCCGACGACGCGGGGCGGGAGCTGGCCGAGGTGCTCGGGGAGCTGGACGCCGATCTGGCGCGGCAGGAGCGGGAGATCCACGAGCGGCGGCAGGTGCTGGCCGTGCTCCTGGAGGCGCCGCTCACCTCGGACGGGCCGCTCTCCCCCGCCCTCGCCGCGCTGTTGGAGCACGCGCCCGCCACCACGTCCCCGGCCGCCGCGAAGGACCGCGAGCATCTGTCGTTGCTGGACGCGGCGGGCGACGGCGCCGGGGCCGAGTTGCTCGCCGCGCTGCGGCCGTTGGCCGAGGCCCCGGGGGTGCTCGTGCTGTACGAGCGGCTCGACGAGCTGGCCGGGGCCGGGGTGGACGACCCGCGCATCGCGCCGCTGGCGGCCGAGCTGGTCGCCGCCGTGCCGGACGAGGTCCTGGCGATGATCCCTGAGGGTGAGCCGTCGACGACGGGGCTCGGGCGGGTGCTGCTCGACGACTACCCGCCCGCGCAGCGCGCGGTGGTGAGCCGGGTGATGGAGGCGCTGGCCGAGCGGGTGCGGGGGAGGAACGCGTGAGTACCGGGAAGGCGGCGGGCCTGCGGGCCGCGCGGGTCGCGATGTGGGCGGTGCTGCCCGGGGAGCTCGCGCTGGCGGTATGTCTGGTGGCCGGGGTCCGGATACCCGATGCCGTTCTGCTGGGGGCCGAGGCGCTGGTCGTGGGGGTGCTCGCGCTGGAGGTGTGCGTCATGTGGCCGCTGTACGCGGCACGGCGGCGGGCCGGGGACCGGCGCCGGGAGGCCGCACTCTCCGCGGTGCGTGCCGTGGTGCCGGTGGCCGTGCGGCGGCTGCTGGTGCACGAGTTCCGGGCGCTGCACAGTCTCGGGCTGTGGGTCCTGCGCCGCCGCCACCGGATTCCGGAGGGGGCCCGGCCGTTCTCGTACACCGAACCGCAGACCGGGATCATGTGGACGTTCGTCTTCGTCTCCGTCGTGGAGACCGTGGTGCTGGCCCTGGTGATCCCCTGGCCGCTGGTCCACGCGATCCTGCTCGTGGTGGACGTGTACGGGATCGTCATCGTCCTCGCCCTGCAGGCGGCCTGCGTGACCCGGCCGCATCTCGTGGAGGCGGACGGTTCGCTGCGGCTGCGCTACGGCGCCCTGTTCGACCTCCGGGTGCCCGCCGCCGTGATCGCCGCCGCCCGGGTGGACCGGCGCTTCCCGGGCGGCGGGCTGGTCCGGGTGGACGGGGACGGGACGCTCGATCTGGCGGTGGGGAGCCAGACGACGGTGACCGTGGAGCTGACGGAGCCGGTGGAGTTCGTGCGGCCGCTCGGCCGGCGCGGCAGCGCCCGGACGCTCCGGTTCAACGCGGATGATCCCCGGGCAGCCGCCGCGGCTCTCGTGAAGCCCACGCCCACGGCCCCGCCCATGCCCGCGCCCACTCCCCCGCTCACGCCGGAGCGAACAGCACCGTCCTCGACGCCGGACCCGCCTGCGTGAGCCGGACCCGCAGCCGCTCCCCCAGCGGGAGCGGGGCCGTGCCGCCCTCGATCCGGCCGACGATCGCCGGGTCCCGGAGGTGGACCGTGCCGGCGGCGGGGTCGCGTTCCTGGACGTCGACGACGTACGCGTCGAAGAGCTCGCCCACGCGCCCCTCCAGCAACGCCGCCTCGACCAGGTCGACGCAGGCCCGCTCCACGGTGTTGGCACGGCGCGTCCCCTCGGCCATCTCCTTCGGGAGGGCGGGGAGGGCCTCCCGTACCCACGCGGGAGGTTCTTTCCCCGCAGTCGCGGCGAGGCAGAGTTCGGAGGCGTACCGGTCGACGAGGCGGCGCAGCGGCGCGGTGCAGTGCGTGTAGAGGTCGGCGACCGCCGCGTGCACGGCGGGGTCGGGGAGTTCGCCGTCGTCGAAGGCGGTGTAGCCCGCGCCGCGCAGCAGGGTGGTGCACTCCTGGAGGAACGCCGCGTGGTTGCTCCTCGTCGGGTCGAGGGAGCGGACGACCTCGGCGTACGGGACGTGGTGCGGCCAGTCGACGCGCAGGGCGTGGGCGGAGCGCCGCAGCCGGGCGACGGCTCCGTCCGGGGCGATCGGCAGGGTACGCAGGATGCCGGTGCCCGTGTCGGCCATGAGGCGGGCGGCGGCCATGCCGGTGAGCAGGGAGATCTGGGCGTTCCATCCCTCGGCGGGGAGTGCGGCGCGGTAGGCCAGGCCGTAGGAGCCGCCCCGTTGGACGATCTCCTGTTCGGGGACGTTCAGCGAGATGCCGCCCCGGGCCACCTCCTGTTCCTCGCGCAGCCGTCCGATGTCCCGCAGCAGGGCGAGGGGTTCCTCGGCGGCGCCCGTGTCGAGCTGCCGCTGGACGCCCGCGTAGTCGAGCTTCGCGCGGCTGCGGACCAGGGCCCGGGTCACGTCGGCGTGGACGGCCCGCCCGTCGCCGTCCAGGTCGATCCGCCACAGCGCGGCCGGGCGGGTCTCGCCGGGGAGGAGGCTGGCGGCGCCCTCGGAGAGGACCGGTGGGTGGAGGGGGATCCGGTCGTCGGGGAAGTAGAGGGTGGTGACCCGGCGGTGGGCCTCGGCGTCGAGCGCGCCGCCCGGCCGGAGAAACGCGGCGACGTCCGCGATGGCGTAGTGCACCCGGTAGCCGCGCCCGTCCCGGCGGCGCTCCAGGTGCATCGCCTGGTCGAGGTCCGTGGAGCCGGGCGGGTCGATGGTGAGGAAGGGCAGGTCCGTGGCGTCCTCGTGGGCCGACAGGTCCGGGGCGCGCGCCGCTTCCGCCGCTTCCGCGAGCACCTCGGGCGGGAAGGCTCCGGGCAGGTCGAGCTCGGTGCGCAGCGCCCGCAGGGCGGCCCCGAGCGAGCAGTCGGCTGCACCGGTCATACGCAGGTGGCGGCGGGGCATGGCCCGAGCGTAGGCCGAGCGGGGACGGGCGGCATCCGGGGCGCTCGCGGTGGAGCGCGGACCGGGGGCGCGGTCCTCGCCGTACGGGGGCCGGCGCCCCGTCCCCGTACCCTTGCCGGGGACCCGGAGAGCCCGCACGCCGACCGGGTCCGCGCTTGCGCCGTACGTACGAAGGAGAACCGCCGTGCTCGTGCTGTTGCCGCCCTCCGAAGGAAAGGCCGCCTCGGGGCGCGGGGCTTCGCTGAAGCCGGAGTCGCTGTCGCTGCCGGGGCTCGCCCCGGCCCGTGCGGCGGTGCTGGACGAGCTGGTCGAGCTGTGCCAGGCGGACGAGGAGAAGGCCCGTGAGGTGCTGGGCCTGAGCGTGGGGCTGCGGGGCGAGGTCGGCAAGAACACCGAGCTGCGCACCGCCGGGACCCGTCCGGCCGGGGAGCTGTACACCGGCGTGCTGTACGACGCCCTCGACCTGGCCTCGCTGGAGGCGGACGCGCGGCGGCGGGCGGCGAAGTCGCTGCTGGTCTTCTCGGGGCTGTGGGGCGCGGTCCGGATCGGCGACCGGATTCCGCCGTACCGCTGCTCGATGGGGGTGAAGCTGCCCGGTCTCGGTGCGCTCGGCGCGCACTGGCGCACCCCGATGGAGACCGTGCTGCCCGACGCCGCCGGGAACGGGCTCGTCCTGGACCTGCGGTCCTCGGCGTACGCGGCGGCGTGGAAGCCGGCGGGCGAGGTGGCCTCGCGCACGGCGAGCGTGCGGGTGCTGCACTCCCAGCTGGTGGGCGGGGTGGAGAAGCGGTCCGTGGTGAGCCACTTCAACAAGGCGACCAAGGGCCGGCTGGTGCGCGATCTGCTGGTGGCGGGTGCGCGGCCCAAGGGCCCGGCGCAGTTGGTGGAGGTGCTGCGGGACCTCGGGTACGTGGTGGAGGCCGAGGCCCCCGCGCGGGCCGGGCGTCCGTGGTCGCTGGACGTGGTGGTGACGGACATCCACTGACCACCCCCGACGAGCACCGTTGCGCACTGCGCAACGCTCGTTGCAGATAGTGCCTTGGGCGCGGCAGGATGACCCCATGACCTCCTCTGCCGCGCCCTCCGCCCCGTCCGACGCCTCCGTGCTGGATCTCGCGCCCGTCGTCCCCGTCGTCGTCCTGCACGACGCGGCCGACGCGGTGCCGTTGGCGCGGGCGCTGGTGGCGGGCGGGCTCCCGGCGATCGAGGTGACCCTGCGGACGCCCGCCGCGCTGGAGTCGATCCGGGCCATGGCCGCCGAGGTCCCGGGCGCGGTGGTCGGCGCGGGCACGGTGATCTCGCCGGAGCACGTACGCGACACCGTCGACGCCGGGGCCCGGTTCCTGGTCAGCCCGGGGTGGACGGACGCGCTGCTGGAGGCGATGAAGGCGTCCGGGGTGCCGTTCCTCCCCGGTGTCTCGACCACCTCCGAGGTGGTGGCCCTGCTGGAGCGCGGGGTACGGGAGATGAAGTTCTTCCCGGCCGAGGCGGCGGGTGGCACGGCCTACCTCAAGGCCCTGTCCGCACCGCTCCCCCAGGCCCGGTTCTGCCCGACCGGCGGCATCTCGCTCGCCTCCGCGCCGTCGTATCTCGCGCTGCCCAACGTCGGCTGCGTGGGCGGCAGTTGGATGGTGCCGGGCGATGCGGTGGCGGCGAAGGACTGGGACCGGGTGGCCCGCCTGGCGGCCGAGGCGGCGGCGCTCGGCGCGTAGCCGCGAAGGCGCCCTCGCCGCCCCCGCGGGCGGCGCTCGCCCCGTGGCCCTGCGCGGGCGGGGCCCTCAGCAGTCCCGCGCGGGCGAGGCCCTCAGCGCAGGATCTGTACGGCGTAGAGCCCGCCGACACCGAGGGCCAGCACCCCCAGCAGCAGCCGCAGCGCCGTCTCGGGGAGGCGGGGCTGGAGGCGGGCCCCGAGGTAGCCCCCGCACAGCCCGCCGAGTCCGCAGGCCAGGCCGAGGGACCAGTACGGCGCGATGTCACCGGTGGCGGTCAGGGACAGCAGCGCGTACGTCCCCGCGCCGACGGCCGAGGTCACGAAGGTGGCGGCGAGCGCGGCCGGGGCGACCTTCGCCACCGGCATGCCGCGCCCCACCAGGATCGGGCCGAGGAGCGATCCGCCGCCGATCCCGTAGATCCCTCCGGCCACACCGACCGCCATGGCCAGCCGGGTGACGGCGCGGGCCGAGGGCTCCCGCTCGGGGGCCGTGCGGGTGGCGCGGCGCAGGGTGCGCAGGCAGAGCCAGCTTCCCAGCGGCAGCAGCAGGACGGCGATGAGCAGCCGGAACACCGTCGGGCCCGGCACCGCGAACACCCGGATCACCGCGCCGACGACGACGCCGGGAACGGTGCCCAGGACGAGCAGCCTGGTCAGCGGTCCCCGCAGGGTGCCGGCCCTGTGGTGCCGCAGCAGGGCCCCGGGGCCCGCCACCACGTTGTAGAGCAGGTTGGTGGGGGTGACCGCCGGGCTGGGCACCCCGAGCACGCTGATCTGGACCGGCAGCAGGAACACCGCGCCGGAGACGCCCACCGGCGCGGTGGCCACGGAGATCAGCATCCCGGCGGCGAACCCGAGCAGCCCGGTCGACCAAGTCATGGGGCCCGTGCTCCCGCTAGCGCAGGTGGGACGTGTCGTTGAGCAGGCGTACGGAGGCGTTGCCGTCCGCGTAGTAGGCGACCGTGGAGATCGAGGCGGCCGACAGCTCCATCCTGAACAGCGCCTCGGGCGGGGCTCCCAGGGCGAGCCGGACGAGCGTCTTGATCGGGGTCACATGGGTGACGAGCAGGACCGTGCGGCCCGCGGAGCGGGCGACGATCCGGTCCCGGGCGGCCGCGACCCGCTCGGCGACCTCCGCGAAGCTCTCGCCGCCGCCGGTCGGGGCGGTGTCCGGGGAGGCCAGCCAGGCGGTCAGGTCGTCGGCGTACCGCTCCCGTACCTCCCCGAAGGTCAGGCCCTCCCACGCGCCGAAGTCCGTCTCGCGCAGGCCCTCGTCGATCCGTACGTCGAGGCCGAGGCGGTCGGCGACGGCCGCGGCGGTCTCGCGGCAACGGCGCAGCGGGGAGCTGACGATCTCCTGGACGGTGCCCAGGGCGGCGAAGTGCCCGGCGGCCCGCTCGGCCTGGCCCCGGCCGGTGGCGGAGAGTTCGGGGTCGGTGCCGCCGCTGCCGGAGAACCGCTTCTCGGGCGTGAGGGCGGTCTCGCCGTGCCGGAGCAGGACGAGCGTGGCGGGCGCGCCCAGGTCGGGGGCCGAACCCCAGCCGGTCTGCGGGACTCCGGCCTTCTGCTGCGGGGCTCCGGCCTTCTCCGACGCGGTTCCGGCAGGCTGCCCGGGGGCCGGTGCGGAGACCGGCGCCGCGGGGACCGCGGTGTCCGGCACCCCGGGCTCCGGCACCGGGAAGAGGGTGTCGGCTGCGCCGCGTGCGGCGGCGAGGGCCGCACGGGCCTTGGCCGCGCCCGCGACCTGGTCGCCGGGCGGGCCCTGGACGGGCGGCAGGGTGCTCGGGGTGCGTGCCGGGGCGTCCAGGACAGCCGTCGAGGCGGACGCCTCCCACTGCCTGCCGTCGCGGCCCGCGTCCATCGCCTCGTTGGCGAGCCGGTCCGCGTGCTTGTTCTGCGCGCGCGGGATCCACTCGTACGTCACCGAGGACGGCGGCAGGACCGCGGCGGCGCGGGCCGCCAGCGGCTTCATGTCGGGGTGCTTGATCTTCCAGCGCCCCGACATCTGCTCGACGACCAGCTTGGAGTCCATCCGGACGTGGACCCGCAGCGCGTCCCCCGCGTCCGGGAACAGCGCCTTCGCGGCGGTCAGACCGGCGATCAGGCCCCGGTACTCGGCGACGTTGTTCGTCGCGACGCCGATGTACTCGGCGGTCTCGGCGAGGGGTTCGCCGGTGGCCGGGTCGATGACGACCGCACCGTAACCGGCGGGCCCCGGGTTGCCCCGGGATCCGCCGTCGGCCTCGACCACCACCTGGCGCGCGGCGCTCATTACAGGCCCGACTCCGAGGTGCGGACCAGGATCCGGTGGCAGTTCTCGCAGCGCAGGACCGTGTCGGGGGACGCGGCGCGCACGTCGCCCACCTCGGCCATGTTCAGCTCCAGCCGGCAGCCCTCGCAGCGGCGCTGGTAGAGCCGGGCGGCGCCGACCCCGCCCTGCTGGGCGCGGAGCTTGTCGTACAGCTTCAGCAGGTCGGCGGGGATGACCTCGGCGACGACCTGGCGGTCCTTGGTCACCGTGGCGGCCTCGGCGTCCAGCTCGGCGGTCGCGGCGTCGCGGCGGGCGGTGGCGTCGTCGACCTTCGCCTGGACGGCGGCGACCCGCTCGGTCAGCTCGGCGACCCGCTCCTGGGCGCCCTCACGGCGCTCCATGATCTCCAGGACCACGTCCTCCAGGTCTCCCTGGCGCTTGGCGAGCGAGACGATCTCGCGCTGGAGGCTCTCCAGGTCCTTGGGCGAGGAGACCGCGCCGGAGTCGAGGCGCTGCTGGTCGCGGACGGCACGCTGGCGCACCTGGTCGACGTCCTGCTCGGCCTTGGTCTGCTCGCGGGTGGTGTCGCTCTCCTCGGTGGTGGAGGCGACCAGCAGGTCACGCAGCTGGGCGAGGTCGCTGCTGAGCTGCTCGATCTCGGCGTGTTCCGGCAGCGAGGTGCGCTTGTGGGAGAGCTGGGCGAGACGGAGGTCGAGGGCCTGGACGTCGAGAAGTCGGATCTGGTCGGCGGGCGCGGCGTTCAGTTGGGGGCTCCAGAGGAATGGTGGGTGGTCCAGGGGTCGGTGACCTGCTTCGAGACATGGACCCGCAGGTCCCATCCGTGGCGGTCGGAAAGCGCGTCGAGCTGGGCGGCCGCCTGCTCGCACCAGGGCCATTCGGTGGCCCAGTGGGCGGCGTCGACAAGGCCGAGCGGCGAGTGCTGCACGGCCTCGGACGCCGGGTGGTGGCGCAGGTCGGCGGTGAGGAAGGCGTCGACGCCCGCGGCGCGCACGGCGTCGAAGAGGCTGTCGCCGGAGCCGCCGCTGACGGCGACGGTGCGCACGAGCGCCTCCGGGTCGCCGGCCAGCCGGATGCCCTGCGCGGTGGCGGGGAGCCGGGCGGCGGCCCGGGCGGCGAAGGCGGCCAGGGTCTCGGGGTGGTCCAGTTCGCAGATCCGGCCGAGTCCGCGCCGGCCCTCGGGGTCGGTGGGGTCGGGGACCAGGGGCCCGGTGATCCGCAGGTCGAGGGCGCCGGCCAGGGCGTCGGAGACGCCGGGGTCCGCGGTGTCGGCGTTGGTGTGCGCGACGTGGAGCGCGATGTCGTGCTTGATGAGGGTGTGGACGACCCGGCCCTTGAAGGTGTCGGCGGCGACCGTCGTCGTCCCGCGCAGATAGAGCGGGTGGTGGGTGACGATCAGCTGGGCGCCGAGCTCCAGGGCCTCGTCGGCGATCTCGCGGACCGGATCGACGGCGAACAGCACCCGGTCGACCTCCGTGTCCGGATCGCCGCAGACCGTCCCGACCGCGTCCCATCCCTCGGCCCGCTCGGGGGGCCAGAGGGCGTCGAGGGCGGCGATGACTTCAGACAGACGGGGCACGGGGGAAAGGCTACCTGTCCGGGGTGGTCCGTCGCCCCTGGCCGCCGGACCTGTGCACCAGGACCGGCGGCCGGACACGAATCGTTACTTCACCGGGGCGCCGCGACGCTCCCGTACCGAGGAGGCGGTCACTTCACCAGGTCGGCGCGGAGGTCGTCGAGGACCAGGCCGGCCGAGGTGACGCCGAGGCCCAGGTACCAGGTCTCGTCGGAGACGTCCTTGGCCCGGCCCTCCTTGACGGCCTTCAGGTTCTTCCACAGCGGGTTGGACCGGGCGGTGTCGCGCTGGGTGGCCTTCGGGTCGCCGTAGACGCCGGTGAAGATCCAGTCGGCGTCCGCCTCGTCGATCCGCTCCGGGCTGATCTCGGCGGCGAGGTCGTTGATCTGCTGGTTCTTCGGACGCGGCAGGCCGACGTCCTCGAGGATCGTGCCGATGAACGAGGCCTTGGCGTAGAGCCGGAGACGGTCGGGCATGTAGCGGACCATCGAGACGGTCGGCTTGTCGGCGCCGATGTCGTCGCCGAGCTTCTTCGCCTTGTCCTCGTACGCGGCGAGCGCGGACTCGGCCTGCTTCGTGCGGTCCAGTGCCTGGGCGTTGAGGAGGTAGTTCTCCTTCCAGGTGAAGCCCGGACGGATGGAGAACACGGTGGGGGCGATCTTGGACAGCTCGTCGTACTTGTCCGCGGCGCGGAGCTGGCTGCCGAGGATCAGGTCGGGCTGGAGGCCCGCGATGGCTTCGAGGTTGAGGCTGTTGATCGTGCCGACGCTCTTCGGCGCGCCCGCGCCCTTCTCCAGGTAGGAGGGGATGGCCGCGTCGCCCTCGCTGGGGGCGTAGCCGACCGGCTTCAGGCCCAGGGACACCACGTTGTCGAACTCGCCGACGTCCAGCACGACCACGCGCTCGGGAGCGGCCTTGATCTCGGTCTTCCCCATGGCGTGGGTGACCGTGCGGGGGAACTCGCTGGCCCCGGCGTCGGTGCCGTACGCCGCGGTCTTCTTCGCCGCGTCCGCGAAGTCCTTGCCTCCGGTGGCGACGGCGGCCTTCTTGCCGCCGCCCGCCTCGGACTTCGCCGCGTCGCCGTCCTCGCCGCCACCGCCCCCGCAGGCCGACAGGGAAAGGGCGGCCGCCACGGCCAGGGCGACTGCGGCGGTACCGCGGGGTCGAAGGGACATCACTTGCTCCAGATGGTCCGTGTACGTGCATGGGGCACGGGCCCTTGGTAAGGGCTGCCTCACCATAGACACGCCCACCTTCGACAGCACACCCACCCCCTCCACCTCAGGAGAATCCGGGCATCACCACCCTTATGTGTGAAGTGAGGTGGCTCGTGTTGTTCGGCTGGAAGTGCGAAAACTAGCTTTCGTAGCCGGAGGTGACGAGTCCATGACTGCCTGTGCCATCGAGGGTGGATCCGCCGGGGCCGCCGCGACGGCGGAACCCGAAGCGGAATCCAGAACGGAACCCGACCCGAAGGAGCCCGGAGCGGTATCCGGCCCGGAAGACTACGGAGCGGAACCGGAACCGGAGGGGTCCGGCGACCCCGGGAAGCCCGCCGGGGCGGACGCTCCCGGCCTGCCCGGATCCGCCGCGGACGAGGACGGTCCGGAGGCGTCGTCCGCTGTGGGCGGCCCTGCGGCGCCGGCCGGCGGCGGGCCGCTTCCCGGCGGCTTCACGCTCACCGCGGACGGGGCCTATGCCGCCCGGCTCACCGCGGCCCCCGGCCCGCCGGGCGAGCGCGCCTGGTATCCGGAGCGGTGGACGCTGGACGGGCCCGAGCCGTATGCGGTGCCCCTCCCCCTCGGTCAGCCGGAGGAGCCGGACGCCCAGGTGGCGCCGCTCGCCGACGGGCGGGTGCTGATCCGGCGGCGGGTGGCGGACCGGCAGATGTTCTCGCTGCTCTATCCGACAGGACCCGGGACCGGCGAACTCCTGCTGGGCGCGGTCGAGTGCGCGGAGATGACCCTGTTGCCACCGTCGCCGGACGGCCGGTGCATCTACGCCCTGTCGGCCGGCGAGCACAGCTCGTCGCTCTGGCTGGTGGCGGGCGGAGCGTTCGGGCCCGAGGAGGTCGCGCGGATTCCCGGGCGCTGTTCGGGCGGGGCCTGGCTGGACCGGGCGGGCCGGATGCTGGCGCTGGACCGGCGGGCGCCGGGCGGCGGCCCGGTCAAGGCGGTCGCCGTCGACCTGGGGCGGGGGGCCGAGGTGACGCCGCTGCTCCAGATCGCGCCGGGCAGCGACGACCGGCTGCTGCTCGCGGACGCCGACAGCGGGCTGCTGCTGATCCGCTCGGACGCCCCGGGCCACGACCGGCTCGGCTGGGGCGTGCTGGGGAGCTGTCTGCCGGTCAGGTTCCCGGAGTGCCTGCGCCTCGCGGACGCGACGGTGACGCCGTTCGCGGTGCAGCCGGGCCAGATGCTGATGCCGGAGAGCTGCGCGGTGGCGCTGCGGATCGACGGGGCGGCGGGCAGCTGGGTGGGGGTCTGGCGTCCGGCGGGCCGCCGGCTGCACCAGTTCGCGGCCCCGCTGGGCTGGGCGCCAGGGACCGGGTACTGGAGCCGGGACGGGGTGCTGCGTCTCCCGTACACGAACGGGGCGACCTCCTGCGGCGTGGCGCTGCTGGCCGCGCCGCAGGACGTGGAACCCTCTTCCGTGACCGGCCGTCCGGGTGACGCGGAGGGCGGAACGCAACCGTCCGCCGCCGTCTCCGCTCCTGTCGTGTGTAGGCCCGTTCCGTTGGGGCAGGCGCCTCTGCACCGGGCCGCTCGATCTGACTGAGGCCCACCGGCGATCGGGGGGTGGGAGAAGGAGCGGGGCTGGGGGCGTGCAGCTGCAAGGCGGAGGATTGAGGCATGGCGGAGCCATGGTGATTGACGACAACGCCGCAGATGTGCGCCCCCAGCCCCGCGACGCCGCCCCCCGATCGCCGGTGGGCCTAGGATCGGGACCCTGGGCTGCGCGGCCGTATCGGGCGGGGACCGACGGTGACCACGTCGGATGGCGGCGGGGCTTGCGACACATGTAGGCGCGACACAATCAAGCGATCACAACGGGGTGACTTCCCACATGTCCGAAGCACGGACCGACACGACCCAGCAGCGCCCGACGGGGGCGGACGAGGGGGGCGGAACCGGAGGTTCCGGAAAGCACCGAGGGGGTGCGTCGGCGGAGAACACGTCGGTGCAGCCGCACGGTCGCCACCGCCGGCCCGCCGAGGAGGAATCCAGGGCGGCCTGAGAGCCGCTCGGCAGATGTGCGAAGGAGGGCCCGGACCGGCGGACAGCCGGCCGGGCCCTTCGGCGTGCGGCGCTCCCCCGCTACTGCCGCTTCAGTCCGAGGACTTCGGCGGCGGCGAAGGTCTCGTTCGGCGGCCGGTCCGCGTAGTACGGGGTGAGCAGCCCGTCCAGCTCCGCGAAGGTAAAGGTCTCCTTCACCGCGTCGAACTGGGCGGCCACCCGCGGCCGTTCGACGACGGCGACCATGCCTCCGTGGACGACGAGCAGTTGCCCGTTGACCCCGGCCGCCGCCGGTGAGGCGAGATAGCCGACGAGCGGGGACACATGCTCGGGCGCCAGCGGGTCGAGGGTGCCGTCCGCCGGTTCCTGGAAGCCCGCGAACACGTCCTCGGTCATCCGGGTCCGGGCGCGCGGGCAGATGGCGTTGGCGGTGACGCCGTACTTGGCGAGGGCAAGTGCGGTGGAGGTGGTGAGGCCGACGATGCCGCCCTTGGCCGCCGCGTAGTTGGGCTGGCCCGCCGAGCCCGCGAGGAACGCCTCCGACGAGGTGTTGACGATCCGCCCGTAGACCGGTCCGCCGGTCTCCTTGGAGCGGGCGCGCCAGTGGGCGGCGGCGAAGTGCGTGGTGTTGAAGTGGCCCTTGAGGTGGACGCGGACGACCGAGTCCCATTCCTCCTCGGTCATCGAGAAGACCATCCGGTCGCGCAGGATGCCCGCGTTGTTGACCAGGACGTCGAGCCTGCCGTAGGTGCTGACGGCCAGGTCGACCAGCGCGCGGGCCTGTTCGTGGTCGGAGACGTCACCGAGGTGGGCGACGGCCTGTCCGCCGGCCGCGCGGATCTCGGCGGCGACCTCCTCGGCGGGGGCGGCGGACGCCTCGCCGGAGCCGTCGCGGCCGGGCTGCCCGTAGTCGTTGACGACGACGGCCGCGCCGAGGCGGGCCAGTTCGAGTGCCTCGGCCCGGCCGAGGCCGCGGCCCGCGCCGGTGACGATCGCGGACAGTCCGTCCAGCGGGAGGGGAAGTGACATCGGATTCCTCAACGTCGTTGGTCGGGTGCCGGGTTCACAGCTCGATGCAGGTACGCAGCGACTCGCCCGTACGCATCTGGTCCAGGGCGTCGTTGATCCCGTCCAGCCGGACCCGGTGGGTGATCATCGACTCCAGGTCGATGCGGCCCGCCCGCCAGAGCGCGATGGCCCGTTCGTAGGAGCGCAGGACGTCCCCGCCGCCGTACATGGAGGGCAGGATGCGCTTCTCGTCGAAGAACAGCTCGAACATGTTGACCTGGAAGTTGTCGTCCATGGCTCCGGCCCCGACGACGCACAGGGTGCCGCCCCGGCGGGTGTTCTCGTAGGCGGTGCGGGCGGTGGCGGACTTGCCGACGACCTCGAAGACGTAGTCGAAGCCCTCGCCGCCGGTGATCCGCTGCTTGGCGTCGGCCAGCCCGTCGGGGGCGACGGCCTCCGTGGCGCCGAAGCCGAGGGCGGCCTCGCGGCGGGAGGCGACCGGGTCGACGGCGATGATCTGCGCCGCGCCCTGGACCCGCGCGCCCTGGATCGTGGAGATGCCGACGCCGCCGCAGCCGATCACCGCGACCGACGAACCGGCTTCCACCTTCGCCGTGTTGATGGCCGCGCCGAGGCCGGTGGTGACCCCGCAGCCGATCAGGGCGGCGATCTCGAACGGTACGTCGTCGGGGATCGGCACCGCGCAGCCCGCGCCGACGACGACCTCCTCGGTGAAGGTTCCGGTGCCCGCGAAGCCGAAGACATCGCCGCCGGGGCGCTTGAAGTTCGGGGTGCCCGCGTTCATGAAACCGGCGAGGCACAGCTGGGTCTGGCCGCGCTTGCAGGACGGACAGTCCCCGCAGGCGGGCAGCCAGCAGACGAGGACCCGGTCGCCTGCGTTCAGCCCGGTCACCCCGTCCCCGACGTCGACGACCTCGCCCGCGCCCTCGTGCCCGGGGATGAAGGGGGCGGGCTGCGGAAGGACGCCGCTCATCGCGGAGACGTCGGAGTGGCAGAGGCCGGTGGCGCGGATGCGGAGCTTGACCTTTCCGGGGCCGAAGCCCACCGCCTCCACGTCGTCGAGGACTTCGAGCTTCTCCTGGCCTATCTCGTGCAGTACGGCTGCGCGCATGGGTACGGCTCCCCTCACATCGTCATCTACATCAGGGTTCTGCTGTGCTCAGGAGTGTTCGACGAGCGTGTCGGCGAGGACCGGCGCGTCGTCCCGCTCGGCGGCGGCGACCGTCACCTGGACGCGGCCGTCCCCGGTCCACATCCGGATACGGAGGGTCTCGCCGGGGAAGACCACTCCGGCGAAACGGGTGCGGTAGGCGGTGATCCGGGAGACGTCGCCGTCCAGCAGGGTGTCGGCGACGGCCTTCAGCGTCATGCCGTACGTGCACAGCCCGTGCAGGATCGGCCGGTCGAAGCCGGCCAGCTTCGCGAAGGCGGGGTCGGCGTGGAGCGGGTTCCAGTCCCCCGAGAGCCGGTAGAGCAGCGCCTGGTCCTCGCGGACGGACCGCTCGACGGTGCGGTCGGGGGCCCGCTCCGGCGGGGCGAGCCGGTCGGAGGGGCCGCGCTCGCCGCCGAAGCCGCCCTCCCCCCGGACGAAGATCTGGGCGTCGTTGGTCCACAGCGGGCCGTCGCCGTCGCTCGCCTCGGTACGCAGCACGATGACGGCGGCCTTGCCCTTGTCGTACACCGCCGCGACCTTCGAGGTCTGCACGGCGCTGCCGGTCACCGGGATCGGGCGGTGGACGCGTACGGACTGTCCGCCGTGCAGGACAGCGGCGAGGTCCACGTCGATGCCCTGCGCCCCCATACCGCCGAAGGCGGCCGTGCCCGCGCCCGCGACGGTGGCAAAGCTCGGCAGGACCTGGAGCCGGGACTCCAGGGTGTAGCGCAGTTCGTCGGGGTCGGTGGCGGGGCTGCCCGCGCCGAGACCCAGGTGATAGAGCTGAACGTCCTTGTGGCCCCAGCCGATCTCGGCTCGGCGGGGTTCGGCGGCGAGTGCCGCCCGGGCATCAATGGGCATGACGGAGCAGCTCCTTGATGGTCCTTGCTCGATGGTCCTCGATGGTGGGAAGACCTCGGCACGGCCGTCCGCACCGCCGGCCGCACCGAGGTCGTGCGGTGACCGGCAGGGCACGCCCCTTCTAGAACGCGTTCTAGCCGATGGCCCATGTATAACGCAGGCCACGGAAGTTGGGAAGACTGCTGACGTGTCGTCAGATCATTGCGTGGGGCCCGGGTGTCACCCCGCGGTCGGGGCCTCGACCGGGAGGTCCGCCGGAGGGCGGGGCCTGCGGTGGTTCGGCAGCCAGATCAGCATCACGACCACCCCGGTCAGCAGGACCCCGGTCGCCGTGCGGAAGGCCAGCGCGTATCCGGCGGTGACCTCGGCCGCGTCGCCGGAACCCGCGGTGCGCGCCGCGGCGACGGTGGAGAGCACCGAGAGACCCAGCGCGCCGCCCATGGTGCGGGAGGTGTTGATCAGGCCGGAGACGAGTCCGGCGTCGCCCGGGTCCGCCCCGGAGGTGGCGAGGGTGGCGAGCGGCGTGGAGGCGAGACCGGCCCCGGCCATCATCAGGACGCCGGGCAGACAGATCGCGGTGAGATACGAGCCCCCCACGCCCATCGTGGACTGCCAGCCGAAGCCCGCGGCGGTGATCAGGACCCCGGCGACGGCGAGGCTCTTCGCCCCGGCGCGGACCATGAGGCGGGGGGCCAGCTTGGAGCCGATGATGACGGCGGCCGAGGTCGGCATCAGCGCGAGACCGGCCTGCAACGGCGTGTAGCCCAGGACGTTCTGGGCGTACACGGTCATGAAGTACCACATGGAGAAGGTCGCCGACCCCATGAGCATCATCGACACGTTGGCCGAGGACACGGCCCGTACGGAGAACACGCGCAGCGGGATCAGCGGGACGGCGGTCCGCGCCTCGACCAGCACGAAGGCGGCCAGCAGCACGACTCCGGAGAGCAGCGGCACGAGGGTGGCGGCGGCCGCCCACCCCTCGGCCTCGGTCTGGACGATGCCGTACGCGACGGCGGCGAGGCCCGCGGTGACGAGGACCGCGCCCAGGAAGTCGATGCGGCGGCGGTCGCCCGCGCGGCCCTCGGTGATCCGCAGGGCGGCGGCGACCAGGACGAGTGCGCCGATGGGCACGTTGATCAGGAGGACCCAGCGCCAGGAGAGGGTGTCGGTGAGGACCCCGCCGATGAGCCCGCCGGCCGCGCCGCCGCCCGCGCCGACCGCCATCCAGGTGCCGATCGCCTTCGTCCGGGCCGGCCCTTCGGGCACCGCCGCCGTGAGGATGGTGAGGGTGGCGGGAGCCAGGACGGCGGCCCCGAGACCCTGTGCGGCGCGGGCGGCGAGGAGCTGCCAGCCCTCCTGGGCGAGGCCGCCGGCGAGGGAGGCGGCGGTGAAGACGCCGAGCCCGACGAGGAACATCAGCTTGCGCCCGTAGATGTCGGCGGCCCGTCCGCCCAGGAGCATGAAGCCGGCGAACGCGATCGAGTAGGCGTTGACGACCCACTGGAGGCCGCCCGCGCTCAGCCCCAGGTCGGCCCGCATGGAGGGCAGGGCCACGTTGACGACGGAGACGTCGAGGACGACGAGGAACTGGCCGGTGCAGGCGGCGAGCACGACCGCCCAGGTGCTGGGCCGTATTCGGGACGTGGTCGGCGGGGTGGAGACGGGCGCGGAGACATCAGGCATGAAGGTCATGGTCCCAGGCGGCGAGCGGCCCGTACATCGGGTATCGGGATGCGTGTCCGGAGCGCCGGTCACCGGCGTGGCACATGCCTCATATCGCCTCTTACGCCACCATAGTGAGGCGCTATGAGTACGGAGAACGCCCAGGCGCCCCCCGGCCGGCCCCCCTCCGGCCCCGAGGATTCCGGTTCGGGTCCCCCCGCGGACAGCTCGCCCGACCGGGTGGTGGTGACCGTCGGGGCGGTGGGCGTCATCGGGGTCGTCCTGTGGGCGGCCTTCGGGAAGGACACCTTCGAGAGCGCGTCGGACGCGGCCCTGCCCTGGGTGCTCGGCAACTTCGCGTGGCTGTTCGTCATCGCCGCCGACGTCTTCCTGGTCCTGTGCCTCATGATCGCCTTCAGCCGCTACGGCCGTATCCGGCTCAGCAGGGACGATTCCCCGCCGGAGTTCTCGAACTTCTCGTGGATCGCGATGATGTTCAGCGCCGTCATGGGCATCGGCCTGATCTTCTACGGTGTCGGGGAGCCCGTCTCGCACTATCTGAGCCCGCCGCCCTCCAGCGGGGCCGAGCCGCAGTCGCACGCCGCCGCGAGCGCCGCCATGGAGTACTCCTTCTTCCACTGGACGCTGACGCCGTGGGCGATCTACGGGATCGTCGGCCTGGCGCTGGGCTACGCGAGCTTCCGCAAGGGGCGGGGCAACCGGTTGAGCGCCGTGTTCGTCCCCCTCATCGGCGACCGCCAGGCGAACGGCGTCTTCGGCAAGGTGCTGGACCTGCTCGCCGTCTTCGCCACGGTCTTCGGCACCGCGACGAGCCTGGGGCTCGGCGCGCTGCAGATCGCCATC
The DNA here is from genome assembly GCF_014650675.1 of Streptomyces anulatus. GTDB lineage: Bacteria > Actinomycetota > Actinomycetes > Streptomycetales > Streptomycetaceae > Streptomyces > Streptomyces anulatus. Next base: position 583,036 of record NZ_BMVK01000001.1, read on the forward strand.
GGGCTCGATCTGACGGCGGGCCTCGACCAGAGCACCGGAGTCGAACTGGTGGTCATCGCCGTGCTCAGCGCGGCTTTCGTGGTCTCCGCCTTCACCGGCCTGCACGGCGGGGTGAAATGGCTGAGCTCGATCAACCTCGTCGTCGCCGCGGCCCTCATGGTCTTCGTCTTCGCCGCGGGCCCGACCGTCTACCTCCTGGACGTGCTGCCCTCGTCGGTCGGCGGCTACCTGGACCAGCTCATCCCCATGGCCTCCCGCACCGGCGCCTTCGGTGACGAGAGCTGGCTGGGCGCCTGGACGATCTTCTACTGGGCCTGGTGGCTCTCCTGGGCCCCCTTCGTCGGGACCTTCATCGCCCGCATCTCCAAGGGCCGCACGATCCGCGAGTTCCTCCTCGCCGTGCTGCTGGTGCCGAGCGGGGCGACCGCGCTGTGGTTCGTGGTGCTCGGCGGAACCGGCATCCGCCTCGCCGAGACAGGCGTCGTGGACATGGCCGAGAAGGCGAAGGAGGGGACGGAGGCGACCCTGTTCGCCATGCTCGACGCCCTGCCGGTCAGCGCGGTGACGGCCTGGGTCGCGATGATCCTGATCATGATGTACTTCGTCACGAGCGCGGACTCCGCCTCGCTGGTCATGGGGTCGCTGACCAGCCGGGGCGCCCTGCACCCGCGGCGCTGGCTCGTCGTCACCTGGGGCCTCCTCATGGCGGCGGTCGCGGCGGCCCTGCTGGTCGCCGGCGGCCTGGAGTCCCTCCAGAGCGCGACGATCCTGGTGGCCCTGCCCTTCGTCGTGGTGATGCTCTTCCTCTGCTGGTCCCTGCTGCGGGAGCTGCGCACGGATCCCGGGGCCGGCCCGGGGCGCAGCGAGGGCCTCCACGGGATGCGCGACGCGGTGCGCGTCATGGTCGGCGAGGAGCTGGACAACCAACCGGGGGCCCGCCACCGCCATCTGCGCCGGGCGGCCGCGGCCCGCAAGACCACCGAGGACGACCGGGACGCGGAGGGCTGACGGCCCGCGCGACGCACCCCCGAAGGCTCAGCCGCGCCGCAGCAGCGTGACCACCGCCGCTCCGCCGAGGCCGATGTTGTGGGCGAGGGCGGTCCGTGCGCCGGGGACCTGACGGGCGCCGGCCTCGCCGCGCAGGTGCCAGGTCAGCTCGGCGGCCTGGGCGATGCCGGTGGCGCCCAGCGGATGGCCCTTGGAGATCAGCCCGCCGGACGGGTTCACCACCCACCGCCCGCCGTAGGTGGTCGCCCCGGACTCGACGAGCTTGCCGGACTCCCCCTCGCCGCACAGGCCCAGCGCCTCGTAGGTGAGGAGTTCGTTGACGGAGAAGCAGTCGTGCAGCTCGATGACGTCGAGATCGTCCGGGCCCAGGCCGGTGGCCGTGTAGACCTGCTGGGCGGCGGCCCGGGACATCGGGGCCCCGACCGCGTCGATGCAGCTGCCGGAGGCGAAGGAGGCCTCGGTGTCGGTGGTCATGGCCTGGGCGGCGATCTCCACCGCCCGCTCCCCCAGGTCGTGCCGCTCGACGAAGCGCTCGGAGACGACGACGGCCGCCGCCGCCCCGTCGGAGGTGGGCGAGCACTGGAGTTTGGTGAGGGGCCGGTGGACGGTGCGGGCGGCGAGGATCTCCTCGACCGTGTACGGGTCCTGGAACTGGGCGTAGGGGTTGTTCACCGAGTGCCGGTGGTTCTTGGCCCCGACCGCGGCGAGCTGTGCGGGCGTCGTCCCGTACCGCTCCATGTGTTCGCGGGCCGCGTTGCCGAAGATCTGGGCGGTGGGCGGGGACATCTCGAAGCCGTGGGCGGCTACCATGATCCCGTAGTGCCGGGCGACGGGCGAGGTCGCGAAGTCGCCGCCGCCGTCCGCGCCGCTGCCCAGCGAGCCGCGGGCCATCTTCTCGAAGCCGACGGCGAGGACGCACTCGCTGCCGCCGCCCTCGACGAACTGCCGGGCCAGCATCAGGGCGGTGGAGCCGGTGGCGCAGTTGTTGTTGACGTTGTAGACGGGGACACCGGTCAGCCCCAGTTCGTAGACGGCCCGTTGTCCGGCGGTGGAGGCCTGGAAGCAGTAGCCGACGGGGACCTGTTCGACCTGGTCGTAGCGGACGCCCGCGTCCTCCAGGGCGGCGGCGCCCGCCTCGCGGACCATGTCCCAGTACTGCCAGTCGCGGGTCTCGGGCTTCTCGAACTTCGTCATGCCGACGCCGACGATGTAGGCCTTCATGGTGCGACTCCTTCTTGTCCGGTGCGGTCAGTCCCTGGGGAGGCCGAGGATCCGTTCGGCGACGACGTTGAGCTGGATCTGGGTGGTGCCGCCCGCGATGGTCAGGCAGCGGGACATCAGGAAGCCGTGGAGGGCCCGCTGACCCGCCGCCGGTTCGTCCACCGCGCCGTCGGGGCCGAGGAGTTCGAGGGTGAGTTCGGCGACCTTCTGCTGGTGGAGGGTCTGGACGAGTTTGCGGACCGAGGCCCCGGCGCCCGGTTCACGGCCGGAGACCTGCTGGAGGGTGGTGCGCAGTCCGACGCAGGCGAGCGCGTGGGCCTCGGCGGCGAGCGCGCCGATCCGGGTGCGGGTCGCCTCGTCCAGCCCGGCCGAACGGGCGATCAGGGCTTCGAGCCCGCTGTCGAAGGTCATCTGGTCGGCCATGTGGACGCGTTCGTTGCCCAGGGTGTTGCGGGCGACCCGCCAGCCGCCGCCGACCTCGCCGACGACGGCGTCGGCGGGGAGCAGGACGTCGTCGAAGTACACCTCGTTGAAGAGGGCCTCGCCGGTGATCTCCTTGAGCGGGCGGATGTCGATGCCTTCGGTGTTCTTCATGTCGACCAGGAAGTAGGTGAGTCCGCGGTGCTTGGGGGCGTCCGGGTCGGTGCGGGCCAGCAGGATGCCGTGGTCGGCGGTGCGGGCGGCGCTCGTCCAGACCTTCTGCCCGGTGATCCGCCACCCCTCGTCGGTCCGTACCGCGCGGGTGCGCAGCGCGGCGAGGTCGGATCCGGCGTCGGGTTCCGAGAAGAGCTGGCACCACTGGAGGTCGCCGCGCAGGGTGGCCGGCAGATAGCGCTCCCGCTGCTCCTCGGTTCCGTACGCGATGAGGGACGGCACCACCCAGGTGGCGATGGACAGGTCGCTGAGGCGGATGCCCTGTTCCCGCGACTCCTGCTGGATCGCCAGTTGTCGTACGGGCCCGGCGTCCAGGCCGTACGGGGCGGGGAGGTGCGGGGCCGCGTAGCCGGTGCCGGCGAGGGCGCGGCGGGCCCCGGCCGGTGTGAGGCCCCGGGCGGCGGCGAGGTGGGGGCGGGCTTCGGCGCGGTGGCCGGCGGCCTCGGCGGGGAGTTCCAGGGCGAGTTCGCGGCGGGCTCCGGCCTCGGCCAGGCGGGCGGCGCGCAGCCGGTGCGTGTCGGCGGTGCCGAGGAGCTGGCGGGCGAGGACGGCCCGGCGCAGCTGGAGGTGGGCGTCGTGCTCCCAGGTGAAGCCGATGCCGCCGAGGATCTGGATGGCGTCCTTGGCGCAGGTGTACGCGGCCTCGGGTGCGGTGGCGGCGGCGAGCGCGGCGGCGAGCCCGCGCACGCCGGGTCCCGCGACGTCGGGCCGGGCGGGTCCGCCGCCGGAACCCGCAGCCCCGGCCTCGTCGGCGGCGCGGGCGGCCTCGTCGGCGGCGCGCGCCGCGTCCCAGGTGAGGGCGCGGGCCTGTTCGAGGCGGACGAGCATGTCGGCGCAGAGGTGCTTGACGGCCTGGAATGCCCCGATGGGCCGCCCGAACTGCTCGCGGACGGTGGCGTGTTCGACGGCGGTGTCCAGGCTCCGGGCGGCGCTCCCGCAGGCGTCGGCGGCGAGGAGGACGGCGGCCAGGTCGGCGACGAGCGCGGAGTCCAGGGGCAGCACCCGGTGTGCCGGTACGTGGACGGCGTCGGCGCGCACCTCGGCGGTGGGCCGGGTCGGGTCGACGCTGCGGTGCGGGCGCACGGCGATCCCCTCGGCCCCGGCGTCCACGAGGAACCAGCGCTCGCCGTCGGCCGTGGCGGCGGGCAGCAGGAGCAGGTCGGCCGCCCCGGCGGTCAGGGCGGGCGGGGCAGTGCCGTCGAGCCGGTGACCGCCATCGGCCGGGGTCGCGGTGAGGGTGCCGGGCGCGAGGGCGAGGGCGGCGGTGCGCTCTCCCCCGGCGAGCTCCCGGAGCGGGCCGCCCAGCGCCCCGGCCCCGGCGGCCGCCGCGTGGCGCAGCACGGCGGAGGTGAGCGCGGTCGCGAGGTAGGGGCCGGGGAGCGAGGCGTAAGCGGCCTCCTCCAGGACGACGGCGAGGTCGAGGAGGCCCCCGCCGCCACCGCCGTACGCCTCGGGCAGATGGATGCCGGTGAGCCCCTGCGCCGCGAGCGCCTCCCAATGGGCCGGGCGTACGCCGGGGACGGCCGGGCTCTCCGCGTCGAGGAGCTTGCGCACGTCGCCGGGGGGTACGGCGCGGGCCAGCCAGGCCCGTACGGAGTGCGCCAGCGCGCGGTGCTCCTCGGTGATCCCGATGCCGGTACCGATACCTGTGCCGATGCCCATGCGAGTCCTCGCCGGTCGGGGCCACTGGAACGGCGCAAGAGTAGAACACGTTTCAATCTGACGGAAGGTCAGGGGGCTGTCGGATCCGGACCGGAATAGAGCGCCGCCGGGAAGCGTTCACCATGCACGCACTTGGGGGGAGCCCGGGTGATCGACGCTGCCCGGAGGCCCCACGTATGCGACGGACGAAACAGATACGGCACACCGGGGAGCTCTCCGAGCCGCGACAAGCGCGCTCCGGCCCCATCGTGCCCGTCCTCGCCTTCGCGGGCATCACCGTCGCGGTCATGCAGACCCTGCTCGTCCCGGTCATCAAGGACCTGCCGGTCCTGCTGAGCACCGACCCGGCCAACGCCACCTGGGTGATGACCGCCACCCTGCTCGCGGGCGCCGTCTCGACCCCGATCATGGGGCGGCTCGGCGACCTGTACGGCAAGCGGCGGATGCTGCTCCTCTCCCTCGCCGTCATGGTGGTCGGCTCGCTGATCTGCGCGTCCACCGACGACCTGGTCGTGATGATCACCGGCCGCGCGCTCCAGGGCTTCGCCATGGGCGCCATCCCGCTCGGCATCGGCATCATGCGCGACGAGCTGCCGCGCGAGAAGCTCGGCTCGGCGATGGCCCTGATGAGCTCGTCGATCGGGGTGGGCGGCGGTCTCGCGCTGCCCGCCGCCGCACTGGTCGCCCAGCACGCCGACTGGCACGCGCTGTTCCTCGGCTCGGCCGGGCTCGGACTGCTCGCGATGGCGCTCACGTACGCACTCGTCCCCGAGCCGCCGCTGCGCGCGCCCGGCACCTTCGACGTCGTCGGCGCCCTCGGACTCTCGCTCGGCCTGGTCCTTCTTCTGCTGCCGGTCACCAAGGGCAGCGACTGGGGCTGGACCTCGGCCCCGACCCTCGGGCTGCTCGCCGCGTCCGTCGCCACCCTGGTGCTGTGGGGCCTGTTCGAACTGCGCACCCCGGCGCCGCTCGTCGATCTGCGCACCACCGCCCGCCGCGAGGTGCTGCTCACCAACCTCGCCTCGATCATGGTCGGGGTCGCCTTCTACGCGGTCTCCCTGGTCCTGCCGCAACTGCTCCAGCTGCCCACGTCCACCGGCTACGGCCTCGGGCAGTCCATGGTGGTCGCCGGGCTCTGCGTGGCCCCGCTCGGCGTGACGATGATGTTCGTCGCCCCGCTCTACGCCCGGATCTCGGCCCGCCGAGGCCCCAAGGTCACGCTGATGCTCGGCATGCTGGTCATCGCGATCGGTTACGGGGCCGGGCTCGGGCTGCTCAGCGCCGCCTGGCAGACCGTGCTGATCGCGGTGGTGCTCGGCGCCGGGATCGGCCTCGCCTACTCCTCGCTGCCCGCCCTGATCATCGGGGCCGTCGACCCGTCGGAGACCGGCGCGGCCAACGGCCTCAACACCCTGATGCGGTCCATCGGCACCTCGGTGTCGAGCGCCGTCATCGGCATGGTGCTGGCCAACACCTCCGTGACGACGGGCTCGGCCCAGGTGCCGTCCATGGAGGGCTTCCGGATCTCGTTCCTGATCGCCATGGGCGCGGTGCTGGTCGGCCTGGTGCTGGCGGCGTTCCTGCCCTCCCGGCGGCCCTCCGCGCACCCGGTGCTCCTGGCGAGCAGCGCGGACGACGCGCGGGCCGCCCGGGCCGGAGCGGGAGCCGGACAGGCTCCGGCCCCCGGGCCGGCCCCGACTCCCGGCCCGGCCCCGGTGCACGTCACCGGTGCGGGCGGCTGAGCGCGGTCAGCGCACCGGAGCGTCGAACCGGGGCACGGTCGTGAGCAGCCGGGACACGTCGGACCCCGGCAGGAGCTCCTGAGGCCCGGCCGCGCGGGAGAACAGCCGGGCGGGGCGGGCGCCCTGGACATGGGCCCGGTCCCCGTCGACACGGAGCCAGGAGCCTTCGCGCAGCCCGAGCACCGGTACGTCGTTCTCCTCCAGGAACTCGGTGAGCCGCTCCTCGCGGGTCTCGCCCTTGTGGGTGCTGGCCGGGTCCGGGTCCAGATAGTGCGGGTTGATCTGGAACGGGACGAGGCCCAGCGTCTCGAAGGACGGCGGCTGCACGATGGGCATGTCGTTGGACGTGCGCAGGGTCGGGGCGGCCATGTTGGTCCCCGCGCTCGCCCCCATGTAGGGCAGCCCGCCCCGTACCGCGTCGCGCACGGCCTCGCGCAGACCGGTGCTGTAGAGGGCGTCGAGCAGCCGGAAGGAGTTGCCGCCGCCGATGAACACGGCGTCGGACGCGGCGAGTTCGGCGACCGGGTCGGCGTTCTCGTGGACGCCGCGCACGGTGACGCCGGACGGCTCCAGGGCCTCGCGGACCCGGGCGGTGTACGCGGTGTGATCGGCGAGCGCGTACGGGACGAAGGCCAGTCGGGCGTTCGTGGGGAGGAACGCGGTGACGATGTCCAGGGCGTGTTCCAGGTAACCGCATCCGTACTGGGTGGAGTTGGAGAGAAGAAGCAGATTCACGGGGTTCCTCGGGTACGTCGGGCGGATCGGGTCGGTCAAGTGGTGCGGGGCCGCCGGGCGCGGGACTTCGGCCGCTGCGGCGGGTGGGTGAGGCGCTGCTCCAGCAACTGGGCCGCGTGGCGCAGCGCGTCGAGCCGGTCCTCGGGCGCCCCCTGGAACCGGTCCTCCCCGCCACCGAGGCTGAGACTTCCGTACGGCTCGCGCCCCAGGAACACCGGTACGGCGACGGTGGCGATCCCGGTGTCGTACTCGCCGACCGTCCAGGCGTAGCCCTGGGCCCGGATCTTCATGAACTCCTGTTCCAGCAGGTCCGGTTCGGTGACGGTGCGATCCGTGAAGCGCGCCATGGGGCGGCCCCGGAAGAGCCGGTGGCGCTGCTCGTCGGGCAGATAGGCGTAGTACGACTTACTGGTCGCGCCCGCGTGCGCCGGGTAGAGCTCACCGACCAGCGGGTAGTAGCGCAGCGGTCCGGTCTCGCCCTCCTCGGCGGCCACGCAGCGCATGTGGAAGCTGTCCGGAAGGCAGAACAGGACCGTGTCGCCGGTGGTCCGGCGCAGCTCCTCCAGGACCGGACCGGCCAGCAGCTCCAGTGAGCCCGAGCGCTCCCAGAGCCGGCCGAGGCGCAGCACGGCGGGGCCGATGCGGTAGCGGCGGGTGGCCGGGTCGGAGACCAGGAAGCCCCGGCCGGCCAGGGTGGCGAGCAGCCGCTGGGCGACGGAGGTGTCCCAGCCGAACTCCTCGGCGACCTCGGTGACGCCCCAGTCGGGCCGGGTGCGCTCGAAGGCGAGCAGCACCAGGAGTGCCCGGTCGACGGTCTGCAGCGCCCCGGCGGGCGTACGTCGGTCCAGATCGAACTCGGCCATCGTCATCTCACCATTCAGACCAGAATTGCTAATAGCGGGAAACAGTTGCGCTCAACGCTATCCGATCCCGAATGTTGCCTCAGCACCCCGCCCCGCGCTCTCCCCGTCGAGCGCCGGGCGGGTGTCAGGATCAGGAGAAAAGCCCCCATGTTGAAGTACGTACTGGACATCGTCGAGCTTCTGGACGATCCCCAGGTCAATGGCAAGACGGTCGTCGAGTACCTCGACGCCGCAGCGGGGGCCGAGGGCTCGTCCGCGCAGGTCACCACCGTCACGGGTGATCAGGGCTCGACGGACTTCGTGCTCGTCCGCATCCCCGGATCCCGCGGCCGGACGTCGGGCGGCAGCGCCCGCACCCTCGGTGTGGTGGGCCGGCTCGGCGGTATCGGCGCCCGGCCCGAGGTGACCGGTCTGGTCTCCGACGCCGACGGCGCGGCCGCCGCCATCGCCACGGCGGCCAAGCTGCTCGACATGCACCGTCGCGGCGATGTGCTGCCCGGTGACGTCGTCGTCGCCACGCACATCTGCCCGAACGCGCCGACCGAGCCGCACGACCCGGTGCCGTTCATGGGCTCGCCCGTGGACATCGCCACGATGAACCGGCACGAGGTGACCGCCGACATGGAGGCCGTGCTCTCCATCGACACCACCAAGGGCAACCGGATCATCAACCACAAGGGCCTGGCCCTGTCGCCCACCGTCAAGGAGGGCTGGGTGCTCCGGGTCGGCGAACAGCTCGGCGAGCTGCTGGCCGTGGTGACCGGTGAGCCGTTGGTCACATACCCGGTGACCACCCAGGACATCACGCCGTACGGTAACGGTGCACACCACATCAATTCGATCCTCCAGCCCGCCACCGCGACCGCCGCTCCGGTCGTCGGTCTCGCGGTCACCTCGGCCGCCGCGGTACCGGGCTGCCAGACGGGCGCGAGCCACGAGAGCGACATCGCGTCCGCCGCCCGCTACGCCGTGGAGGTCGCCAAGGCCTTCGGCGCCGGGAACCTGGACTTCCACGACGCGGTGGAGTTCGACAACCTCGTCAACCGCTACGGGTCGCTGGCTCACCTGCAGACCCTCGGCCGCACCACCCAGGAGTCCTGATGGCATCCGCCCCCCAGGCCGACGCCACGGCCCCCGAAGCCAAGAGCATCGGCAGCGACGACTACTCGCTCTCGCGGGTCCCGCGCGACAAGCGCTTCGGCTTCTGGTCCATGCTCCTGCAGTGGCTGGCCCAGTCCGGCTCGATCTCCCAGTTCACGCTGGGCGCCACCATCGGCGTCGGCATGACCTTCGGGGACGCCTTCCTCGCCTTCACGCTCGGTGCGGTGATCCTGGAGATCGTGATCTTCGCGATCGGTCTGGCCGGTATGCGCGAGGGTCTGGCGACCCCGATGCTCACCCGCTGGACGGGCTTCGGCCGCAACGGTTCGGCACTGGTCAGCTTCGTCATCGCGGTCAGCCTGGTCGGCTGGTTCGGCGTCCAGAACACGATCTTCGGCAACAGCGTCTCGGCGCTGGTCGGCGGACCGTCCTGGATGTGGTGCGTGATCGCGGGCATCGCCATCACGGGCCTGGTGATCTTCGGCTTCAAGTACATGGCCCTGTTCGCCAAGATCGTCACCCCGCTGTTCTTCGGCATGGTCGCCTGGTCGATCATCACGACGCTCAACGACCACTCGATCAGTGAGCTGATCAGCTCGCCGCCGCCCGGCGAGGCGATCCCGCTGGCCGTCGCCGCCACCGCCATCGCGGGCGGTTACATGACCGGCGCGATCGTCTCCCCGGAGATGACCCGCTACAACAAGAAGGGCTCGCACGTCTTCGTGCAGAGCGCCTCCTCGATGATCCTCTCCGAGTACATCGTCGGCATGGTCGGCGTACTGCTCGGCCACCTGGTGAAGTCGAGCGACGTCTCCCACATCGTGCTCTCCACCTCGGGCGCGTTCGGTGTGATGGTGGTCCTGATGTCCACCGCGAAGATCAACGACTGGAACCTGTACGGCTCCTCGCTCGGCGTCGTCAACTTCTTCCAGGTCGTCTTCCGCAAGCGGCTGCACCGCGGTGTGGTCACCGTCGTCCTCGGCATCGCCGGCACGCTCCTGTCCGCGGTCGGCATCATGACCCACTTCACGGAGTTCCTCTCCCTGCTGGGCGTGATGATCCCGCCGATCGGCGGCATCATCGTCGCCGAGTACTGGGTCGTGAAGAAGATGCGCAAGCCGCTGGACGACACCCGGGAGGCGGAGACCCTGCCGCTGACCTCGCCCACCTGGGTGCCGATGTCCCTGGTCATCTGGGTCGTGGCGTTCTGCGTCGGCAAGTTCTACGACGGCGGCATCCCGGCCCTCAACTCACTGGCCACCGCCTTCCTGCTGTACTGCGCCCTCGGCCTGCTGGGCTGGGTCAAGCCGTACGGCACCTCCACCCTGGACGACGAGGACGGCAGCAGCCCCGCCCCCGCCGCCCGCGCGACCACTCCGGCAGGAGCAGCATGACCCTCACCGCCGCCTCCGAGCAGGCCCAGACCGAGGTCGTGGACCTCTGCGCCGAGCTGATCCGGTTCGACACCTCCAACCCGACCAGCGACGAGCGCGCCGCCGCCGACTGGGTGGTGGACCGCCTCGCCGAGGTGGGCATCGCCTCCGAACTGGTCGAGTCCGCCCCGGGCCGGGCCAGCGTCATCGCCCGGATCGCCGGGGACGACACCGAGCGCGGCGCCCTGCTGGTCCACGGCCACCTGGACGTCGTACCCGCCGACGCCGCCGAGTGGCAGGTGCCGCCGTTCTCGGGCGAGATCCGCGACGGCTACCTCTGGGGCCGGGGCGCGATCGACATGAAGGACACGGTGGCGGTCATGCTCGCCACCGCCCGGCACTTCGCCCGCACCGGCACGAAGCCGGCCCGCGACGTGGTGCTCGCCTTCCTCGCCGACGAGGAGGCGGGCGGCAAGTTCGGCGCCCACTGGCTGGTCGAGCACCGGCCGGACCTCTTCTCCGGGGTCACCGAGGCGATCGGCGAGGGCGGCGGCTTCTCCTTCGCCCTCGACGACACGCGCCGGCTGTACCCGATCGAGAACGCCCAGCGCGGCATGGCCTGGATGGAGCTCACCGCGAACGGCCGGGCCGGCCACGGCTCGTCGCCCAACGACGAGAACGCGGTCACCGACCTCGCCGAGTCCCTCACCCGGATCGGCCGCGAGACCTTCCCGATCCGGCTGATCGAACCGGTCCGCGCCCTGCTGGAGGAGGCCGCCCGGCTCTACGGCGTCGAATTCGACGAGAACGACATCGAGTCGAGCCTCGCCCGTCTCGGCCCGGTCGCGGACTTCATGCAGGTGGTGCTCCGCAACTCGGCGAACCCCACCATGTTCACCGCCGGCTACCAGACCAACGTCATCCCCGGGAAGGCCACCGCCCGCGTCGACGGACGTTTCCTCCCCGGGCACGAGCAGGAACTGATCGACACGATCGACCGGCTCCTGCTCCCCTCCGTCAGCCGTGAGTGGGTCAACCACGACATCGCGATGGAGACGACGTTCGACGGCCCGCTCGTCGACGCGATGTGCGACGCCGTCCGCGCCGAGGACCCGGACGGCCACCCCGTCCCGTACTGCAACCCGGGTGGCACCGACGCCAAGGCCTTCACCCACCTGGGCATCCGCTGCTTCGGCTTCAAGGGCCTGAAGCTCCCGCACGACCTGGACTACGGCCGCCTCTTCCACGGTGTGGACGAGCGCGTCCCGCTGGAGGGCCTGCGCTTCGGCGTCCGCGTCATGACCCGACTCTGGCAGAGCTGCTGACACGAGCGCACGGTTCCGCCGGGGGCCGCCCGACCCGGGCTCACCCCACGTACGCCCCCGCCGATCCCTTCGGCGGGGGCGTACGGCACGATGGGGCGCCGTTCCGCACTCACCCCGCCCCACCTGGAGGAACCCCGTGACCGTCGCGTCCGCAGCAGGGCCCGAGCCGGAGATCCTCGCCGCGTTCGAGGCCGCCAAGGGCTTCATGCCGGTCCACGAGGGCCTCGCCCTGTACGCCGCCGCCACCGGGGCCGGTGCGCTCGGGCTGCCGCTGCTGGAAGTGGGCACGTACTGCGGACGGTCCGCCATCCTGCTCGCGGACGCGGCGCGGGGCGCCGGGGTGAGCGCGCTCACCGTCGACCACCACCGGGGCAGCGAGGAGCAGCAGCCCGGCTGGGAGTACCACGACCCGAGCGTGGTGGACCCGGAGGTCGGGCTGATGGACACCCTGCCGACGTTCCGCCGCACCCTGCGCCGGGCCGGCCTGGAGGACCACGTGGTGGCGCTCGTCGGGCGCTCCCCGCAGGTCGCCGCCGTGTGGGCCGGACCGCTCGGGCTCGTCTTCATCGACGGCGGGCACACCGACGAGCACGCGAACGCCGACTACGAGGGCTGGGCCCCGCACATCGTCATGGACGGGCTGCTGGTGATCCACGACGTGTTCCCCGACCCGGCCGACGGCGGGCAGGCCCCCTACCGGATCTACCTCCGGGCGCTGGCCTCCGGGGCGTTCACCGAGGTGTCGGCGACGGACTCGCTGCGGGTGCTGCGCCGCACGGGGGCCGGGATCTGAGCCGCCCGGACGGCACGGGTGGGTAGCATCGCCGCGTGCCGTACGACGACAGCCCTCCCCCCACCCGCCGCGCCCGGCCCCTCTCCGTGGCCGCCGCGCTGGCCGCCGTATGCCTGACCGCCGCCGGATGCGGTGGCGGTCCGGAAGCCGACGGGGCCGGTGCGGCCTCGCCCAGGCCCGGCGCGGACGCCGCCTCCTCGACGGCTCCGACGCCGACCGGGCAGCAGCCGGAGCCGTCCGGAACGGCTTCCCCCTCCGACTCCGGGTCCGGGTCCGCGAAGCCGCTGCCGAAGGGCCCGCTGACCGGCCGGACCGTGGTGATCGACCCGGGACACAATCCGCGCAACCGCGACCACACCCGGGAGATCAACGAGAAGGTCGACATCGGCACCGGCCGCAAGGAGTGCGACACCACCGGTACGTCCACCGATGACGGCTACGCGGAGGCCCGGTTCACCCTCGACGTGTCCCACCGGCTGCGCACGCTGCTGGAGGCCGAGGGCGCCCGGGTCCGGCTGACGCACGACGCGGACCGGCCGTTCGGGCCGTGCATCGACGAGCGGGCCCGGATCGGGAACGAGGCGAAGGCCGACGCGGTGGTCTCGGTGCACGCCGACGGATCCGCCGTGGGCAACCGGGGCTTCCACGTGATCCTGCCCGCCGGGGTGAAGGGCGGCGGGGCCGACACCTCGAAGATCGTGAAGAGTTCGGCCGATCTCGGCGCGAGGATCGCCGGACACTTCGTCCGTACGACCGGAAGCGCGCCTTCCAATTACGTCGGCGGAAATACCGGTCTGGACACGCGTAATGATCTCGGCGGACTGAATCTGTCGACCGTGCCCAAGGTGTTCGTCGAATGCGGCAATATGCGTGACCCGAAGGACGCGGCCCTGCTCACCAGCGCGAGTTGGCGGCAGAAGGCGGCCCAGGGACTGGCCGACGGCATTACCAGCTACCTGAAGGGGTAGTTCTGCGGTGATATTGGGGGGATAGCCGCTCATGATCCGGGCACGGACGCAACCCGCCCGGGCAGACGATAGATTCATCCGTACGATGGGGAGCCGCTCCCGAGCTTCGAGCCGCACCGGCGGCAGCGACGACCGCCCCGACGAGACGACCGACTAAGGACCTTCACGTGAATATCCGATCCCTCACTCGAGGCGACGGCGTGGTGATCGGAGCAGCGGTCGTGCTGTTCATCGCCTCTTTCCTCGACTTCTCCAGCTACGACTGCCCGCAGGGCGTCGACTGCTCCCGGTACGACAGCCCGAACGCCTGGGACTCGCTCGGGCTCCTGATGAGCGTCTTCCTCGCCGGGGTCATCGGCGCGGCGCTGGTCATCGTCAGCCGGGCCATGCCGGGCCGCAAGGTCGTCGGGCTCGACCTCGGCCAGTTCGGGACCGCACTCACCGTCTTCGCGCTGTGGACCGCCTTCTGGACGATCCTCGACGTCAACAACGCGGGCGCCGGGCTGATCCTGGGCCTGCTGGCCGCCATCGTGCTCGTCGCCGGCACGGTCGCCGGTCCGCTGATCCCCGCGTTCAAGGCCCCGCTCCTCAGCCCGGCCTCCCCGGCGCAGGGCGTCGGGGCCGGGCAGGCCCCGTACGGCGCCGGCCCCGGCCAGGGCTACGGCTTCCCGGCCGGCCAGCAGCAGCCGTACGGCGCCCAGCCGAGCCAGGGTTACGGCTACCCCGGAGCCCCCCAGCAGGGTCAGCCCGCCCAGGGCGACCCGGCGCAGGCGCAGCAGGCCCAGGCCCAGCAGCCCGCGCAGGGCGGCGCGGCCCCGGCGGGCGAGTTCACCGCGTTCTGGTTCGCCGTTCCGGTGGCCCGTCCGCTGTACGGCGAGGACGGTTCGCCGAACCCGATCGCCGAGCTGGCGCCGGGCACCTGGTACCTCGCGGTGGAGCAGCGCGGCCAGAGCCTCATCGCCCAGACGCAGGACGGCCGTCGTGGCGTCCTCCAGGACACCACGGGCATCCAGCGCGGCTGATCCGTACGCCACAGCACACGTCACGGCCCCTCGCCCTTCCGGGCGGGGGGCCGTTGTCGTACAGTCCAACCCGGTCACCTCGGTCTGACACTTCGTCAGTTACGTTGGGAGGGAGCGGAATGCGGCTCGGACTCGCGCTCGGATACTGGGGCCGCGGCCCGGACCCCGGCCAACTCGCCCTGGTCCAGGAGGCCGAGCGGCTCGGCTACGACTCGGTGTGGACGGCCGAGGCCTGGGGGTCGGACGCCTTCACGCCGCTGACCTGGATCGCCGCCCACACCTCACGGATCCGGCTGGGCACCGGCATCGTCCAGATGGCGGCCCGCACACCCACCGCGACGGCCATGCACGCGCTGACCCTGGATCATCTCTCCGGCGGCCGGATGCTGCTCGGACTCGGCCTGTCCGGACCGCAGGTGGTGGAGGGGTGGTACGGGCGGCCGTTCCCCAGGAGCCCGCTGACCGCGACCCGCGAGTACGTCGAGGTGATCCGGCAGGTGCTGGCGCGGCAGGCTCCGGTCGAGCTGGCGGGCCGCTTCCACTCCCATCCGTACGACGGCCCGGACGCCACCGGGCTCGGCAAGCCGCTGAAGCCGATCACGCATCCACTGCGGGCCTCGCTCCCCGTCCTGCTGGGCGCGGAGGGCCCGAAGAACATCGCGCAGACGGTGGAGATCGCGGACGGCTGGCTGCCGCTGTACTGGTCGCCGCTGCGCACGGACGTCTACGGGGCCTCGCTCGCCGGGCTCCGGGACGGCTTCATGATCGCGCCGATGGCCCGCGCGCACGTCTGCGACGACGTGGCCGAGGGCCTGTGGCCGGTGAAGGCGATGCTCGGCTTCTACATCGGCGGGATGGGGCACGCGGCCCGCAACTTCCACGCCGATCTGATGGCCCGTATGGGGTTCGAGGAGGAGGCCCGGCGGATCCAGGAGCTGTTCCTCCAGGGCCGCAAGGAGGAGGCGGTACGGGCGGTGCCCGACGCGTTCGCCGACGAGATCTCCCTGATCGGGCCGCGCGCCCGCATCGCGGAGCGGCTGGAGCTGTGGCGCACGGGCCCGGTGACGGATCTGCTGGTCACCGCCCCGGACCCGCACACGCTGCGGGTCCTGGCGGAGCTGAACGGCTAGGGGACGTCCCGCGCTTCCCGGCGGCTCAGCCGAACGACGACCGGTCCAGCCAGAAGTCCAGCAGCGCGGCGTCACCGAGCACCTCGACCCGCGGACTCGTCGGCTCCAGGCGGCGGTTGAAGACGAGCATCAGATCGGTGAGCGTTCCGCGCAGCGCGACGGTGGCCTTCTCGTGCGCGTGCCGCCAGGTGAAGCGGTCGTCGCCGAACTCGATCAGCCACTCCGCACCGGGAACATCGGTGGCGTGCAGGTGCAACGAGCGCCCGCCGCCCCGCAGTTCCGCCGCCTCCGGATCGCCCTCTTCCTGGGCCAGGGAGACGATGCGCAGCCATTCCTCGATGGTGTCGGCGGCCACCTCGGCGTCGACCTCGTACGGGGCGCGGGCGGCGAGTGCCGCGTCGGCCCGGTGCACCGCTGTCTCGTGCGTCATGCGCCGCGCCCAGAAGGCCGTTCGCTGCTCCGTCACCCAGGTCCACACCTCGGCGTCCGGCCCGGCTTCCCGCAGGGCCTCGACGGTGGCGGCCGCACCTTCGGCGAGCCAGGCGTCCAGCGCGGCCGGGTCGTCGCCGACCGGGCCTTCGAAGCCGGGCACCTTGTCCTCCGGGACCTCCTCGGCGGCGCGGGTGCGAACGATCTCGCCGACCCAGCGGTGCGCGCCGCCGACGTGGACGGCGAGTTCGCGCAGGGTCCAGTCGGGGCAGGTGGGGACGGTCGCGGTGAGGTCCGCGCCGGTCAGCACCGCGCGCAGGGCGTCGGTCTGGGCCAGGATCTCGTCGCAGTAACGGTCGTGGGAGAGAAGGGTCATGCGGCGCACCCTAACCGGCGGAACCCGGGTTGATCACCCGGATATCCGCCGGTCGTGGTCGGTGCGAGGAGGATCGGCCGGCCGTCTCGCCCACCGGCCGATCCAGAGGGTCAGACGACGCTGCCGGTCCAGTTCTTGACCGGGGCCTTGACGCCGGTTCCGGTGCTCGTGAACGAGAACAGGCTGTCGATGCGCCGGCCGTCGGCGGACGTCCCGGACCGGTAGAGGACACCGACGTCGGCCTTGCCGTCGTTGTTGAAGTCACCGGACACGGGCTGGCTCGCGGCCCAGGAGAAGGATCCCGTGCTGGCCCATACCTCGCGGGGTGCGGCGAAGTCCGTGCCGGTGCTCGCGAAAGTGAAGAGCGCGGACTGGTGCACGCCCGCCTCCGTGGTGCCGCGGTTGTAGAGGACGGCGATGTCGTCCCGGCCGTCGCCGCTGTAGTCCCCGGAAGTCAGCTTGGAGGCGTTCCAGTTGAAGGAGCCGCTGCTGGTCCAGGTCTTGCGCGGGTTGTCGAAGGCCGTTCCGTTGCTGCTGAAGGTGTACAGCGACGAGACGAACTTGCCGTCGGCGGACTTGCCGCCGTTGTAGAAGACGGCGATGTCGTCCTTGCCGTCCTTGTCGTAGTCGCCCGAGGTCACCTGGCCGGCCGACCAGGTGAAGCCTCCGGTGGTGGTCCAGGTCTTGCGCGGGTTGGCGAAGCCGGTCCCGGTGCTGTTGAACGTGTAGAGGGAGGACACCTGGCCCGTGTCGGAGGAGCCGGAGTCGTAGAAGACGGCGACGTCGTCCTTGCCGTCCCCGTTGTAGTCGCCCGAGGTGACCTTGCTCTTGCTCCAGGTGAAGCCACCGGGGGTGGTCCAGGTCTGCTTGGGCGAGCTGAAGCCGGTGCCGGTGCTGGTGAAGGTGTACAGCGAGGTGATGGCGCCGGTTTCGGAGGCGCCGGAGTCGTAGAGGACCGCGAGGTCGTCCTTGCCGTCGCCGGTGAAGTCGCCGGCGGTCAGCTGGCTCTTGCTCCAGGTGAAGCCGCCCGGGGTGCTCCAGACCCTCTTGGGCTCGGCGAAGCCGGTGCCGTTGCTGTAGAAGGCGAAGAGCGAGGACCTGTTACTGCCCGTCGTGGAGGGGCCGTTGTCGTAGAACGCGGCGATGTCCTCCTTGCCGTCGCCGTTGAAGTCGCCGGAGGCGGCCTGGGACTCCCCGGGCAGTCCGCGGACCTGGGTGACCCAGTCGACGAGGTCGTCGGTGCGGGTCTCCACCGCACCGGGACGGGTCTCGTCGGAGCCGAAGCAGCCGGCCTGCCAGGAGGCGCTGTGGACGGCGGCGAGCAGGACCTTGCCGTCCTGCTCGCGCAGCGCGGGACCGCCCGCGTCGCCCTTGCAGATCGCACCGCCGTCCCGGGTGACGGCCACCGTGGTCGCATCGGACGCGGTCACGGCGACCGTGCCGGCGTGCAGCCGGTCGGGCACCCAGGACGTCGCGGTACGCCCGTAGCCGAGCGCCCGCAGGCTCTCGCCCGCCACCGGGGCGGAGTCCGCGAGCAGCAGCGGGGCGATGTCCGTGACCGGCTGGGCCAACTTGGCCATCACCAGATCGCGGTCGGTGCGGGAGACCAGCTCGGTCACCTCGACGACCTTCCCGCCGGTCCCGGTCAGGTCCGTGCGCCCGATCGTCGCCGTGGTCTTCAGCGCCGGGGCCCCGGCGGGAAGCGGGAAGGCCGGCTGTCCCGCCGCCGCGAAGCAACTGCTCGCGGTGAGGATCCACTGGGCGTCGACCAGCGAACCGGTGCAGGCACGCTTGGCTTCACCCTCACCGATGTCGAGCTTCGCGGTGAAGGCGTACGAACCGTCGGCGACCGCGTCACCGACCACGGCCTGCGCCGGGGAGGTGACCGTCAGCGCACCGGCCGCGGCGACCACCGCGAACAGTGCCGTACCCCGCACACGGCGGGAAGATCTCAAAGACACAAGGATCCCTTGCTCGTTCCGGATGAGTCGGGCCGACTGCTACTTGGTGGCGTGGAGCTCAAGAAGCGTGTGGTCGCGGTTCTCGGGGTCGGCGCTCTCACCGACCGGGGTCCAGGCGTTCTTGGCGACGTCGAAGGACGCCTCCGTGCCCGTGCCCGCGACCTCCATGTCGACGCGGAGCGTGTAGTCGTTGCCCTTGACCCCGTAGACCTGCGGGAGTTCGAGCGACAGGAAGCCGCTGGCGCCGGTGACCTTGAAGCAGAACTTGCCCTTGTCACGGGACCAGACCTCGACCAGTCCGGTGGCGGACGCGCAGTCCGCGAGCACGATGTGCCCATCGCCGCGCTTGAGGCGGATGCCCTGCTCGGCGAAGATCTTGTCCGCGTTCGGGTAGGCGAAGTCCTCCACGGCCACGGGCGGCAACTCGTCGGCCGCGGCGGCCGGGACGACCTGAGCGACGGGCTCGGCCCCGGCGGACGGAGCGCCCATCAGGAAGACCCCGGTGACGGCGCTCGCCGCAAGTGCGCAGGAAAGGAAAGAACGGGCTCGCACTGTTTCATCAGCCTCTCGTAGTCGGACCACAGACACGGCACGTACGAGAAGGAGCGTTGGTGCACCGCTCGACTGAATCGAGGCCCCCCTCGGTACGCAGCGTCCACTCGGCACGTCAACTTCACATGTCGAGCCGAATATTCATATCATCCCCACGCTCAAGGCCGCGGGTCTTTACCGGGCCGATTGATCTTCGGACGTATGGCGTCCGACACCACCGCTCAAGAGGTGGCCGACTTCCACGAACCGAGACCGAGTGACAGCACCCGTGAATCATCGGGCTATTACCCCATCCCGCCCGAAGGCAGGACAGAAGGCCCGGTTCGAGGCGGGGCGTCACATCCGGTGCGAGATGGCGGATGTGTTGTTTCCATCCGTTCTCGCACAAACTCAGGACGCACCGCACCCCTACGCCGGCGAAATGCCCGGCCATGCGATCAGGAGACGACATGTATGTGGACACATGGGCGGGCCGGGCGAGACGGGCCCTGTCCCCCGACGGTCCGATCACGCGGGCCGCGGTGGTGGGCGCCACCGCCCTGGCCCTGGTGGCCGGCGCCTTCGGCACCGCCGCGGCCGCCGCGGGCGTCGCTCCGCGCAGTGCGGAGGCTGCGCGGAACGAACGCGTCCAGGTACTGAACGCCTGGAAGTCGGGCGGCGATTCGACCAAGGAAGCCGCGGCGAAGGCGCTCATCGGCACGGACGCGCAGATCCACACCTTCCTCACATCCGAACTGGGTCCCTTGGTCGAAGAGGACGGCCGGGTCGCCGTTCTCAAAATGCTCGGGAATGCCGGCCCGGGAGTCCGTGGAGCGGCGCAGCAGGCGCTGTCCGGAACGCCCGACGATCTCAGCATGTTTCTTGCCAATGGCTGGAAAGCGCCCTATACGGACGATCAGCGCGTCGAAGTACTGCGGGTGATGAACGAAGGTGACCGCGCGGTCCGAACCGCCGGCCAGAACGCGCTCAACGCCGATACCGAACAGGCCCTGACCGATTTCCTCACCGAGGGCCGGTACACCGCCCGGGAAGAGGACGAGCGGGTCCAGCTCCTCACCGTCGTACAGCTCGGCGGACCGCAGGTGAAGGCCGCCGGCCAGAGCGCGATGAACGGATCGGCCCTCGATGTCCACGAGTTCATCGAGAACGGCCAGCACACCGCCCGCGCCCGCGACCAGGAGACGATGACCGTCAAGGCGCTGGCCGAACTGGCCAAGCGTGCCGGTCAGAAATCCAGGGCGGAGACGGCGAAGGCCAAGGAGACCTCGGCGAAGGCCGTCGCCGCCGCCGCGCACGCCAAGGAAGCGGCCGAGAAGGCCGCCAGGGAGACGGCCGCCGCTCAGGCGGACGCCGCCCGCGCGTCCAAGGCCGCCGGCCGTGCCGCCGACGCCGCCGACGCCGCGGCATCGGCGGCGAGCACCGCGATCCGCGCCTCCAACGAGGCCACCAGTGCCGCCCGCACCGCCTCCAACGCCGCGTCCGCCGCTGCCGCGGCGGCAGCGGCAGCCGGCCGGGCCGCCGCGAACGCCTACCACTCCGCCACAGCCGCGTCCAAGGACGCCGGGCAGGCGGCGGCCGCGAGCGCCGCGGCCAAGACCGCCCGCAACGCGGCGGCCGACGCCCGTACCGCCGCCGACGCCGTGCTCCAGGCGCTGACCGCCGTGGTCGAGTCGATCAACTCCGCGCAGGCCGCCGCCAGCGCCGGACGGAACGCCGCGGCCGCGGCCACCGCGGCCGCCGAGGCCGGGGCCCAGTCGAACGTCGCGGCGGCCGAGTCCCGGCGCGCGGCCGACGCCGCGGCCCGCGCCCGGCGGGCGGCGGCGATCTCGACGAGCGCGGCCAACAACGCGGAAGCCCTGGCCAACAAGGCTGCCGCCGCCGCGCGCGAGTCCCGTACGGCTGCCAATGACGCGGCCGCCCACGCGGACGCGGCGGCCAAGGCGGCCGACGAGGCCGTGAAGTACGCGGGCCAGTCGAAGGATTACGCCAACCAGTCCACCAAGCACGCGAACGCGGCGATCGCCGCCGCCAAGGTGGCCACCGACGCGGTCGCCAAGGCCCGCACGGTGGAAGAGACCGCCCGCGAGGCGGAGGCCGTCCGGCTGCGGAACGACCTCGACAACTCCGTCCAGGTCGCCGGGGAGATCAAGAAGCGCGAGGACGCCGCCGCGGCCAAGGAATCGGACGCGGTGGCCGAGGCCGACCGCCGCACCACCGAGACCAAGGAACTGCTCGCCGCCGCCGGAGCCGAGGGCGCCGAGCCCGCGGTCGTCGCGGCCAAGGGCCGGGTCGCCGCGTTCCACATCGTGACCGACGGGGGCCCCTGGTCCCAGCAGGCCGCCGAGGCGGCGCTGACCGGCACCGACGCCGACGTCCAGGAGTGGATCCGCACCGGATACGCCACCGCCGTCGAACAGGACGACCGGGCCCGGGTCCAGCACCTGAAGGAGAACGGCTCGGCCGCGCTCAAGGCCGCTGCCGAACAGGCGCTGGCCGGGACGCACGCCGAGGTCGTGGCGTTCCTGGAGACGGGGCAGCACACCGTCCAGGCCGACGACTACCGGGTCAAGGTCCTGGAGATGTCCAGGACCGGCGGCACCGGGGTCAAGCGGGCCGCCGGCGACGCCATCGACGCGGGCACCACCGCCGCCCTGCTGGCGTTCCTGGAGAAGGGCCAGTACACCGCCCGGGAGGAGGACGACCGGGTGGAGGCCCTGAAGATCCTCCAGACCGGCGGACCGCAGACCAGGGCGGCCGCTCAGGTGGCCCTCGCCGGTCCGGCCCGGATGCTGCGCGACTTCGTGGGCGCCGTCCAGTACCGGACGGCGCAGCAGGACTCCGAGCAGGCCGCCCACGTGGCCGGGGTGCGCAAGCTGATCGCCGAGGGCGCCCGGGCGGCGGCCCTCGCCAACCAGGACGCCTCCAGGGCGGCCGAGGCCGCGGCCAAGGCCCGTAACGCGGCCGTCGAAGCCGCCGGTCACGCCCAGGACGCCAAGGACTCCGCCGCCAAGGCCGCCGGTTTCGCCTCGGACGCCGCCAAGTCGGCCGACGACGCGGAGGCCTCGGCCCAGCGGGCCCGCGCCTCCGCCGACCGGGCCAAGTCCGCCGCGGCGACCGCGAACCAGGCGGCGGCAGCGGCGGGCGAGTCCGCACACCAGGCCGCCGCCTCGGCGTCCCGCGCCGCGGCTTCCGCCGACTACGCCTACGGTCAGGCCGCCGCAGCCGCGGCCTCGGCGGTCGCGGCGGGCAAGAGCGCGGCCGAGGCCGCCAAGGCGGCGGGCGAGGCCCTGAAGTCCGCCCTGGACAAGCTCATCGAGGAGCTGAAGGAGCAGGGCGAGGAGCCGAGCCCCGTCGAGGGCGACGGCCAGAAGGACTATCCGGCGCCGGACGAGGATCTGGAGGGCGAGGGCGGTCTGTCGGCCGCCGACAAGGCCAAGCTGGTCCTCGACATCACCGGCATGTTCGACCCGACACCCGTCAGCGACGGGTCGTCCGGGCTGATCAGCCTCTTCCAGGGCGACTTCGCCGGTGCGGGCCTCTCGCTGGCCGCGTTCATCCCCTACGTGGGCGACGCGCTCGCCAAGCCGGCGAAGTTCGCGAAGTACCTCGACGAGTTCGAGCACCTCGCCAAGTACGTCGACGACCTGGACTGGGTCGGCAACGCGATCAAGAGCGTGAAGCACCTCTCGCCCAGTCAGTACGGCGAGGCGCTCGCGAAGATGAACAAGCTGGCCGGCGACTCGGGCAAGGCCTACAAGAACAAGAACTGGCTCGCCACCGCCAAGAAGTACGACCTGCCCACCGACGGCCCGATCCCGTACGTCCCGCCGAAGGGCTGGGATCCCAAGCGGCCCCAGGTGCGGGGCGGTGGTTTCCCGGACAAGTACGGCAACATCTGGACCCGGGCCAAGGACGGCAAGGACGAGTGGGACGTCCAGATCCCGAAGGGCAAGGGCTTCGAGACGTTCGCGGGCAGCAAGAATCAGGGGAAGGACTACTCCCACGCCAACATCTCCAAGAAGGGATACGTGACCCACTGATGCGGTTCTCCCCCGACGACGTGGTCTGCCGCGTCGCACTGAACCTGGGGTGGGTGCGCACCGCGGAGGAGGCGCTGCGTGCCTGGCTGCCGCTGGTCTCCGAGCTCCGGCCGGTCTCGGCGCAGTTCGAGGAGGCCGGTCCCGACGGACTGCGCCGGGGCTACCTCGCCGATCTCCTCGTGGTGTTCCCTCCGCAGGAGGGCGGGACCGCGGAGGACGGGACCGCGGTGGCCGGGACCGCGCGCGACCGGCTGCTCACCCCGGTGGGCGGGCTCGCCCGGCGGCTGGGCCTGGACCCGGCGGCGTTCGAGGTGGACGAGGACGGCCTCGGCGGAGCGCTGGACGTCAAGGACGAGCAGGACGGCTCGCCCTACGGCGCCTACCTGGTCCTCGCCCTGACCGGCGCGGACCCTCTGAACCCCGAGGGCGAGCAGGCGGACTACGACGACACGGGTGAAGACCTGCTCTGACCCCGCACGACGCGCGAAGGGGCCGCCGTCCCACGTGGGGCGGCGGCCCTTTCCCGGTCGCCCATCCGGTCGCCTATCCGGTCAGCTGGGAGGTGGAGGGAACCTTGTCCTTCACCTCGGCGCCCGCGTCCTTGCCGGCGTTCTTGATGCTGTCGATGACGCTCTCGAACGCGCCCACCTCGCCCTCCCCCGCCTCGCCCTCGCGGAGCTTCGTCCCCAGCCCCTTGA
The DNA here is from genome assembly GCF_014650675.1 of Streptomyces anulatus. GTDB lineage: Bacteria > Actinomycetota > Actinomycetes > Streptomycetales > Streptomycetaceae > Streptomyces > Streptomyces anulatus. Next base: position 606,689 of record NZ_BMVK01000001.1, read on the forward strand.
GCGATGCGATCCCGGCGGTGAGCGGGGCGACGGCCTTCGACAGCAGCGGGTCGCCCTTGGCGTTCTCCGCCGCGGCCTTGAGCCGGTTGTAGGCGAACCCGCCCGCCAGACCCGCCTTGACGAGGGCGAAGCGCCGCCCCTCCGCGCCCTTCTTGAACGTCCCTGCGCGGTACGGCTTCACGATCCACTGGTACGTCGCCCCCGCCGCGAGCCCCGCGTTGGCGACGAACCGGGCCTTGGCGAGCCGCTGCCTCTCGGCGGAGGCCGAAGGGGAGGCCGCCGAGCGGTCCGCCGCGGGCGACGCGCTCGTCGTGTTGCCGCTGGCGGCGTCGCCGGAGTCGCCGCACGCCGTCGTGCCCGCCAGCAGGGCGCAGGACAGCAGCAGCGCCGCCAGGGTTCGGCGGAGCGGTACGGAACGGGGCACGGCGGGGCCTCCTGACCGGACCGGCCGGACCGGCCGAACCGGGCCGGACCATCCGGGCATGTCACAGCGAGTGACGCATCTCGGCACTCCCCCTCAGCCTCGCCCGCTCCCCCGACGGCCGCCACCCGGTGCGGGCCGTACGGGTTTCACCCTGCGTAAAGCGGCAACCAGAGTTCCATGTCTCCCAGAACCCGTTCAGGAAGCAGTTCAGCGGCTCGTGTCATAGCCGTCGTGGCCGACATTCTGGCCTTCGTCATCATCCTCTGGATTCTGATGTACCTGCTGGACGCCAACCGCGGCAACGACTTCGTGCAGTGGGTGCACGACTCGGCCCGCTGGCTGGCGGGCTGGTCGTACGACCTGTTCACGTTCGACAAGGCGTGGGCGAACGTCGTCACCGGATACGGCCTCGCGGCCGTGGTCTACCTCTTCATCGGGCACGCGGTGGCGGGCCGGCTCCGCCGCGGCTGAACAGGGCCCGCCCCAGGGCGCGTTCAGCGGCAGCAGTCCGGCTCCAGGCCGACCGGCAGCCGCTCGCCGCCGAAGACAGCGGTGGTCGCCTCGTCCCCTCCGAGCGCGGCCACCGCGAGCAGCAGGGAGCCCGCCGTCCAGGTGGTGAGCTCCTCGGGCCAGAAGGCCCGGTTGCCCTCGAAGACGTAGCCCGTCCAGTACAGCCCGCCCTCGGTGCGCAGGTGCTGGACGGACTGGAGGATCTCCAGCGCCCGGTCCGACTCCCCCGTCACCCAGAGGGCCAGGGCGAGTTCGCAGCTCTCGCCGCCGGTCACCCAGGGGTTGGGCAGTACGCAGCGCACCCCGAGGCCGGGGACGACGAAGCGGTCCCAGCCCTCCTGGATGCGGGCGGTGGCCTCGGCCCCGGTGACCGCGCCGCCGAGGACCGGGTAGTACCAGTCCATCGAGTAGCGGTTCTTGTCGAGGAAGCGCTCGGGGTGGCTGCGGATCGCGTGGGCCAGCGCCCCGGTCGCCAACTCCCAGTCGGGCTGCGGCTCCTCACGGCGTTCGGCGATGGCCAGCGCACAGCGCAGCGCCTGGTGGATCGAGGAGGATCCGGTCAGCAGCGCGTCGTTCACGGGCGTCCCGTCGGGCTCCCGCTTCCAGCCGATCTGCCCGCCGGGCTGCTGGAGCCCGAGGACGAATTCGACGGCCGCGAAGACCGTGGGCCACATCCGGTCGACGAACGCGTCGTCGCCGGTGGCCAGGTAGTGGTGCCAGACGCCGACGGCCACGTACGCGCAGAAGTTGCTCTCCAGACCCAGGTCGGTCGGCTGCTGCGGATCGCCGTCGTGGTAGGCGGCGTACCAGGAGCCGTCGCCGTTCTGGTTGCGGGCGAGCCAGTCGTAGGCGCGGGCCGCCGCCTCGTGCTCGCCGGCCGCGTCCAGGGCCATCGCGGCCTCGGTGTGGTCCCACGGGTCGAGGTGATGGCCCCGGAACCAGGGCAGCGCCCCGTCCTCCCGCTGTACGGCGGCGAGCGCGGCGACCGTCTCGGTGGCCTGAGCCGCCGTCAGGACGCCCGGCAGGACAAGGTGTTCGGTCCGTTCGGGGGTGCTCACGCCTCGGCCTTCGGAAGGTGCGGCTTGGTGGCGTAGGCGACGAAGCTCTTGCCGACGACCGGGTTGAGGAGCTGCTCGGCGACCCGGGTGGCGAGGGGCTTCTTCATGATGTCCCAGACCAGCAGCTTGTGGTACGCCCGCACCGGCAGCGCCTTGTCGTTGTCCACGCCGAAGGCGCACTTGAGCCACCAGTACGGCGAGTGCAGGGCATGCGCGTGGTGGGTGCCGTACGGCTTGAGGCCGGCCTCGCGGATCCGGGCGAGGAGCTGGTCGGCCTTGTAGATGCGGATGTGACCGCCCTCGACCTCGTGATAGGCGTCGGAGAGGGTCCAGCAGACCTTCTCGGGGCCGTAACGCGGAACGGTGATGGCTATCCGGCCGCCCGGCCTGAGCACCCGGACCATCTCGGCGAGGACGCCCTTGTCGTCCGGGATGTGCTCCATGACCTCGGAGATGATCACGACGTCGAAGGAGTCGTCGGGGAAGGGCAGGTTGAGGGCGTCGCCCTCCATCGCGGTGGCGGTGGCGCCCTCGGGGGCCTCCCCGGCCTCCTTCATCGCGGCGAACCACTTGGCGACCTCGCGGATCTCCTCGCCGTTCCGGTCGAGCGCGACGACCTGTGCGCCGCGCCGGTAGCACTCGAAGGCATGCCGGCCGGCACCGCAGCCCAGGTCGAGCACTCGGTCGCCGGCGGCGAGCGGGAAGCGGGTGAAGTCGACGGTCAGCACGAGGGCCTGCCTTCGAGGTCGGAGGTACGGGTTGCGACGATCGGGTCCGCGGTCGCCCGGGGGCGCGCGGTCACCTGCGGACTCCGCGGGCGATGATCGCCTGACGGTACAGCTCGGCCGTTCCGGCTGCCGCCCTGGCCCAGGTGAAATTGGCCAGCACCCGCTCGCGGCCTGCCGCGCCGAGCCGGGCGCGCAGCTCGGGGCTGTCCAGCAGCCGGGCCAGCGCCCCGGCCAGCGCGTCCGCGTCGCCGGGCGGCACGGCGAGGCAGGTCTCCCCGTCGCGGCCGGAGACCTCGGGGATCGCGCCGCCGGTGGTCGCGACCAGCGGGGTGCCGGTGGCCATGGCCTCGGCGGCGGGCAGCGAGAACCCCTCGTACAGCGAGGGCACGCAGGAGACCTGGGCGCTGCGCACGAGGTCGACCAGCTCGGCGTCGCTTATGCCCTTGACGAACTCGACGGCGTCCGCGAGCCCGTGCCGCTCGATCGCGCGGGCGACCGGGCCGTTCTCGGCGCGCTTGCCGACGACGACGAGGTGGGCGGCCGGGTTCTCGGTGCGGAGCTTGGCGAGGGCGTCGACGAGGTGGACGAGGCCCTTGAGCGGGACGTCGGCGCTGGAGGTGGTGACGATGCGGCCGGGCACCTCGGGGACCGAGGGGTCGGGGGACCACAGGTCGGTGTCGGCGCCGATGTGGACGACGCTGATCCGGTCCGCGTTCACTCCGAGGTCCTCGACGATCTCGTCGCGGGAGGAGCCGGAGACGGTGAGGACGGTGTCGAGCTTGCGGGCGACCCGCTTCTGCATCCGGGTGAAGGCGTACCAGCGGCGTACGGAGGCGCGGCGGCGGCGGTTGGCGGCGGCCTCCAGGTCGAGCCTGCGGTCCACGGTGATGGGGTGGTGGATCGTCGTCACGAGCGGGGCCCCGAGGTCGCCGAGGAGCCCGTATCCGAGGGTCTGGTTGTCGTGGACGACGTCGAACTCGCCGCGCCGGGCCAGCAGATGGCGGCGGGCGCGCAGGCTGAAGGTGAGCGGTTCCGGGAATCCGCCGGTCCACATGGTGGCGACCTCGGCCAGGTCGATCCAGTCGCGGTACTCGCCGCGCTTCGGGGTGCGGAAGGGGTCGGGCTGGCGGTAGAGGTCGAGGCTGGGCAGCTCGGTGAGCGGAACGCCCTCGTCGAGCACCGGGTAGGGCTGCGCGCCGATCACCTCGACGCGGTGGCCGAGGCGGGCCAGCTCCCGGCCGAGGTGGCGGACGTACACGCCCTGGCCGCCGCAGAACGGATTGCCCTTGTACGTGAGGAGTGCGATGCGCAACGGCCGGTCGCCGGTCCCGGCGGAGGTGCCGTCGCCCGTGCGGGGGCCTGTCTCTATGGCCTCAGCGGTCACACTCGGCCCCCTTCTGACTGCGTGTTCGCCGGAGCGTAACCGGTCGCGCTAATCTAGAACAAGTTTCAGACTTGCTAGAACAAGTTTCATACTTGATCGTTCGACGTGCATCGAATCTACCGGCAGGTAGCGTCGGCGTGACGGCCGGAACAGGTGATTCGCGCCACGACGGACGCCCTGGCATGCTGTGCGCGCCCGGCCGGGCCGCTTCGTCCGTCCGGGTGCGGAATCAAGCCATGGATCACGGATCGTGGATCGGGGACAGCATGACCGCGGACGCCAGACCGGCAGCGCCTCCGCTGACCGAACGCCAGGAGGCCCGTCGCCGCCGCATCCTGCACGCCAGCGCCCAGCTGGCCAGCCGGGGCGGGTTCGAGGCGGTGCAGATGCGGGAGGTGGCCGAGGCCGCCGGGGTCGCACTGGGCACCCTGTACCGCTACTTCCCGTCCAAGATCCATCTGCTGGTCGCGACCATGCAGGACCAGCTGCAGCACATGCACACGACGCTCCGCAAACGCCCGCCGGCCGGCGACGACGCGGCCCAGCGGGTGGCCGAGACGCTGATGCGCGCCTTCCGCGCCCTGCAGCGCGAACCGCACCTCGCGGACGCCATGGTCCGCGCCCTCACCTTCGCGGACCGCAGCGTGAGCCCCGAGGTGGACACCGTCTCCCGGCTCACCACGGCGATCATCCTGGACGCGATGGGCCTGGAACACCCGACCCCGGAGCAGCTCTCCGCGGTCCGGGTCATCGAGCACACCTGGCACTCGGCACTGATCACCTGGCTGTCGGGCCGGGCTTCGATCGCCCAGGTGAAGATAGACATCGAGACGGTCTGCCGTCTCATCGACCTGACGGCGGAGCCGGGCCGGAACTGAGGAGCGGCGCGGGGGCGCCGTCGGCTCCGGCGAGTGCCACCACGGCCGCACGGCGGTGGTCCGTCCACGCGGTCAGCCGGACGTCGTCCCGCCCGGCCTCGAACCCGGCCTTGAACAGCGCCTCCCGCCGGACCCACAACCGCAGCAGCGCCGGGCCGGGGTCCGGCCCGGCGCGGGCGGCGTCCACCTCGTCCTCCGGCAGCACCCGCCGCAGCACGGCCAGGGGACCGGGCCGGCGCGTCAGGGGCTCCACGTCGATACCGACCGGGCCCGGCCCGACCGCCGCCGCGGCGAGGCCGTCGGCGTGGCTGTAGCTGACGCCCAGCTCGGGGTGGTCCGGGAGATACGGCCGGCCGTGCCCGTCCCGCCCGCATCCGGGGCAGCGCTGGGCCGGCTCCACCGCGTCCGGCGGCAGCCCGGTGACCCGGGAGGCGCACAGCCGCAGCAGCAGCCGGGCCGCCACCACGTCGTCACGCCGGCCCGGCACCCGGATCCCCGCGAGCCGCCGCCGCTCCCACGGGGCGAGCAGGCGCTCGTCGAGCTCCGGGTGCGCCAGCACCTCAGCGGTGGTGGCCACCAGCGCCACGGTGGCCGGGCCCTGCCCGGGGGCCGGCGGGAGAGGGGTCACCGGCCAGGGCTCACCCGGCCGGCGCCTCCGCCAGGTCGGCGGAGGCGAGGAAGCGCTCCTTGACGCGGGCGAGGGTGCGGAAGTCGTCGATGGTGACCTCCTGCAGATCGATGCTGCTGCCCGAGATCTCCTCCAACAGGTCGATGAACTCCAGGAAGTCCATCGAGTCGATGAGGCGGGCCTCGATGAGGTCCTCCTCGACGCCGATCGGGCCGTCGAGGCCGGGATTCTTCTCGTTGAGCCACGCTACGACACGTTCCATGGGAGAAATCGCTCCTCTTGTCTCTGTTCGGATGGCGGCCGGCCGGCTGTTGCCGTTCGGATGACGGCAGGTCGGCCGGTCGGCCAGGAGTGAAGATCGGGTCAGGAACCGGCGGCGCGCGGCCGCTCAGGAACCGGCGGAGCGGAGCCGCTCCAGGGCCTGCTCGGCGGTGCCGTGCGCGAGGATCATCGCGTGCACCCAGCGCTCCATCCCGAAGGCGACGCAGGAGCTGTACGCGGGGCCGTGGGACCCGGCCCGGATGCCGAGCCGCTCGCCGAAGAAGTTGCGGTGCCGGTTGACGGAGGCGATGGCCGTGCCGTCGGGGGCGCTGTACTCGTACTTCACCGGGTCCAGCGCCATCAGGCGGGCCCGCGACCCCCCGTTGTCGTAGAACGGGTCGTCGGCCGCGGCCCGGGTCAGGGTCAGGCCGAGCCGTCCGGCCACCTCCTGGATGAACTCCCCGCCGCGTTCCTGGTGTTCGGCGGCTCCGTCCTTGGTGCCGAGATAGACCACCTCACGCATGTGGAACCCCCAGAGGCGGCGCAGGCCGTCGTAGTGGGTCTCGTTGCGGAAGCAGCGGCCGACCGCGGAGAGCCGCAGTCCGTCCTCGCCGACGTCCTCGCCCTCCAGGGAGAGCAGCAGCCCGTAGCAGGTCGCGGACGGCAGCACATGGCCGGTCGGCTGCAGCGGCAGGTCCCGGGGCGAGCCGCCGGAGGCCAGACCGTCGAGCGTCTCCGGGCCGAACCGCCCTGCGGAGACGCCGATATGGGGGAAGTTGCGGAAGAAGTCGAGTCGCGCCAGCCCGTCGACGGACAGCAGGGGCGGTCCCACGACCTCGGGGGCGGCGAGCCGCGCGGCGAGGCCGGTCAGCAGTTCGTCCAGGCCCCGCAGCAGGGCGGTGCGGACCGGGTCCAGCGTGATCAGCCCGGCACCGGGGCTCTTCAGCGTGATACCCGGCAGGGCCGTGATGCTGGATGTGTTCATGAAACCGCGTCCTTCTCGGTGTGGGCCGGCAAACGGGACGCCCCTCGGGCGTACGGACCACATCGCCGTGGCGTCGGCGGGCCCGAACAGGCCCGTGACCGACCGGAGTACGGGTAGGCAAACGGGATGACGCCCCGTCACGAACCCGACCGCGCCCTTGGACACTAGGCCCGTCGCTCACCTGTTGTCTAGACCAAAAATACCGAACGGCAGGTATCGATTCCGTGGCCGCCGAGTACAGGACGGCATCCCATATCCCCATATGTGGCAGACACTTGACAGCCCGGGCGGTCTGGACCAATCCTGCTGACCGACGTGGTCACGGCTCCTCCCGCCACGGCACTGCCATCCGTCCCGCCGTCCGCGGCGACCCCGCTCCCCCGGGGTCGCCGCACGGCCGGCCGAGGAGAAGGACCTGCCATCAACCTCATGACGACACCCGCCCCTCGCCGTCGGCCCCGCCTGCACCGCGCGGCGTCGGACATCCCGTACTTCAGCGCGGACGGCGAGGCCTACCTCGCGCAGACCGCCCTGCGGGAGCTCGACAAGTCGCGTCCGCTGCGCGTCCTGTCCGAGGAGGACTTCGCCCACTGGCAGACGTACGGCTACGTCATCGTCCGGGAAGCTGTCCCGGCCCCGGTGGCACGTCGACTGCTGGACTTCACCTGGGACTTCCAGGGCCTGGACCCCGAACGGCCGGAGAGCTGGTACGAGGAGCGGCCACTGCGCTCCGAGCTGGACCAGCAACTGCACATCTACGGCTTCGTGGAGGCGTACCACCACCAGCTCCTCTGGGACAACCGGCAGTCGCAGCGGGTGTACGACGCCTTCGTCGACGTATGGGACTGCGAGGAGCTGTGGGTCACCCTCGACCGGCTCAACCTCAACCCGCCCAACCGGGGCAACCGTGACCGCGCCCTGATCGAGCCGACGGACCGGGGCTTCGACATCGAGCTCCACTGGGACATCGACACCACGCTCGCCGTCCCGCCGCAGCGGGTGCAGGGCATCATCGCCCTCAACGACACCCGGCCGGAGACGGGCGGCTTCCAGTGCTGCCCGGAGCTGTTCCGGCAGTTCGACACCTGGAAGACCGGCCAGCCCGGGGACCGGGACCCCCTGCGTCCCACCATCGACCGGGACGAACTCCCCGTCGTACGACCGGATCTGCGCCCCGGCGACCTGCTCATCTGGAACGGTCTGCTCGCCCACGGAGTGGCGCGCAACCTCTCCGAGAGCGGGGTGCGGGCCGTGCAGTACCTGTCGATGATGCCCGCGCTGGAGGAGCACGAGCGGCTGCGCAAATCCCGCGTGGAGTCCTGGCGCCACCTGCGCACCCCGCGCTGGAACCGCACCCTCGTCGGCGACCCGGTACGGCCCGAGTCCCAGCGCTACGCCACGGCCGAGCTGAACCCGCTGGGCAGCCGGCTGCTGGGGCTCGCCTCGTGGCAGGACCCGGTCGAGGACACCGCACCCGCCGCGCAGAGCGGGGAGCCCTCGTGCGCCGCGTCTGTCTGACCCTGCCCACCCACCGGGCCTGCACCGGCACCATCGCGGCGACCGGCGAGGAAGCGGCGTACGGAGCACGGCAGTTCGGCGTCGAGGTGCACCTCCTGATCCTGGACTCCTCCCCCGCTCCGGTGCTCGCCGAGCACCGGAGAGCGGTGGCCGCGCTGCCCCCGTCCCCCGGCGTGACCGTCCACCATCTCGACGAGGACGAGCAACGCGCCTTCCTGCACGAGGTGATCGGCCGGTCCGGCGGCGCTCCGCCGGACCGGCTGCTGGAACTGATGCTGCCGTCCCGCGTCTCCTACGGCGCCTGCACCAACCGGGCGTTCCTCATCGCCCAGGCCCTCGGCTGCACGTCCGTCCACCGCCGGGACTCCGACAGCCGCTACCAGCACCTCGACGGCGAACCGGTCTTCCCCCTCCACCAGGAGCTCACCTACCTCGGCCGACGCGCCGATGCCGTACGCGAGTCGGCGACCCGGAGCAAGCTGCCGCCGGGGGCCGGGGAACGTCGGGTGACGATGGCCGGCGGCTCCTTCGTGGGGGAGATGTCGGTGGACGTCGCGGAGATCCGTGACCTCGACCCGGACACGTACCGCGAACTGATCGGCCTGTCGATACCCGACGGATACCCGGAGATCTGGCGCGGACATCTGATCGACGAGTCCTTCCGGGGCGCCGGGGACACCGCGTTCGACGGCGACCGCACCACGCTCGCCCCCGTCAGCCCGATGCGCGTGGACATGTGCAACATCGCGCTCGACCACGAGGTCTACCGCCGGGTCCCGCTGCCGCCCGCCACCGACACCATCGGCAGCGACTACTTCCTGATCCACCTCCTCCACGACGCCAGGATGCCCGGCGTCCAGCACAACCGGCACATCGTCAACTTCCACACGGCGGAACGGCGTACGGACGACGGGTTCGTCGCCTACCAGCTGCGCTTCGTGAAGTTCCTGCTGTCCAAGGCGTATCTCAACGCCGTGTACGCGAGGACGGCGGCGGCGGGTGACGCGCTGCTCGACGCCGAAGGCCACATCCGGGCGGGCGAGATCGCCGGATTCGTCCGGGACAGCACCGGCCTCGACCGGGCGTCGGGCGTCCACCGCCTGGACGTCCTCGACGACGCCTACCGGCGGCTCGGCGACCGCTACAAGACGGTCGCCGACATCCTCGTCGAACGCCGCTCCCGGCTTTTGGACGAGGCCCGCGACGACATGGCCGACTTCGCGCTCCTGATCGACCGCTGGGAGGCGTTGACTCGTGCGAGCGCCGAAACAGGCCTGGCCGGGACCCGATGAACTCCGCAGCCGGCAAGGACACCATGCGCCCGAACCTCCCGCACACCACCACGACCACGGTCACCGTCGCCTACGCGGGCGGTGACGAGCGCCGAGGCCCCCTGACCATGGGCCAGGCCAACATGGTCCGCTGCATCCTGCGGGACGACCCCGAGCACATCAACAACCACGACGTGTGGGCCATCCCCCCGGGCGTCGGCCCGGACGACGTCGTGGACGCCCTGCGCGCCCTGGCCCTGCGCCACGAAGGACTGCGCACCACGTTTCCGCACGCCCCCGGGTCCGCGCCCGTCGAGCAGGTCGTGGCGGCGGAGGGCACGTTCACGGTGACGGTCCTCGACCACACGGAGTTCCCCGAGGAGCCCGCGCGGTACGCCGAGTCGGTGGCGCGGGCGGCCCGCGCCGGCCGCTTCGCCCTGGACCGGGAGTTCCCCCTGCGGATCTCCCTGCTCACCCTTCGGGGCGTACCCGTCCACGCCGCCCTGGCGTCCAGCCACGCGGTGACGGACGGCAGCGCGCTGGCCGTCCTGCGGGAGGAGTTCCTCGCTCTGCTGGCAGGGGAGGAACTGCCCGCACCGGCCTCCTTCGCCCCGCTCGACCTGGCCGCCGAGGAGGCCTCCCCCACCGGGAAGCGGAAGTCGGAGGCGTCGCTGCGGTACTGGGAGCGGATCATCCGCACCGAACCGCAGGAGATGTTCGCCGAGCCGCGCGCGGCGGGCGCGGACGGCCGGGCCCGGCAGCTCACGCTCCGCTCCGGGCGGGGCGCGCGGGCCCTGGCCGCAGCGGCCGGGCGCACCGGGAACCCGGAGGCCACGGTGCTGCTGGCGGCCTGGTGCGCGCTGGTGGCCCACCGGGCGGGCCAGGACTCCTGCGTCACCGCCGTGCCGACCTCCAACCGGTTCCACGCCCGGAGTGCCCGCTCGGTGAACACCCTGTCCCAGGACGCGCTGCTCTGCCTCGATGTCCGGGTCCCGTCCTTCGACACCCTGGTCCGCAAGACCTGGGGCGCGGCGCTCAACGCCTACAAGCACAGCCAGTTCGACTCCGTGCGTCTGTGGGAGATGATCGACGGAGTCACCGGGGAACGCGGCAGCCACTTCGCGCGGGACGTGGTCTTCAACGACGTCAGCGTGCTGCCCGCGACGCTGCTCTCCACCGTTCCGCAGGAACACGTGGGCGCCGAACTGGATCTGACCTGGGGCCCGTTGCAGGCGCTGCCGACCCGCATGCTGGCCTTCACGTACGAGACGACGCCCCAGCTCCACATCTCGCTGTGGGCCGACCCCGCCCTGTTCACCCCGGGCGAGGCGGAGGGCTTCCTGACCGGTCTGGTGCGGCTGCTGGAGGCTGCCGCCGCCGGGGACGTGGCCCTGGACTCGCTGTCCGGGGTGACGGGTGTCCGGCCGGCCGAGCGCGGCCCCGACTGGGTGCGTGTGGACGGCTGTTGGGTCTCACCGTCGGCCGTACGGGAGGCGCTGTCCGGGGCGTTGGGCGGCCTGCCGGTGCACATCGACACGGACCGGGAAGCGGGCCTCACGGCGTACATGGCGCGGGGCGGCGACACCTCACTGACCCCGGACGGGGCCCACGAGGCGCTGATGGCCGAGGTCCCCGCCCACGGCGGTACCGGCGTCATCGCCCCCCGCCGCTACGTGCTCGTGGAGAGCCCGCCGGCCGAAGCGGACCGGAGTGCCGCATGGCGTGGACTGCAGATCATCGAGGAAGGGACCGGCAGAAGCCGGCAGGTACGACATGAGCATTGACGACACGACCCTCCCGCAGAAGCGGGAATCACTGCCCAGCCCCTGGCGGTCGGGCCGGTTCCGGCTGTTCTTCACGGCCCGCAGCGCGTCGCTGCTGGCCGACGGCATGCTGATGGTCTCCCTCACCACGGCCGTACTGGGAGCGGGCCACGGGGCGACCGGCGTCGGCTACGCGCTGGCCGCGTGGATGACCCCGATCGTCCTGCTGGTGCTGTTCGGCGGGGTGCTGGCCGACCGGTTCACCCCGCAGCTGATGATGATCTGCGCCGACGTGGTGCGGATGCTGGCCATGCTGACGCTGGCCGCTCTGCTCTTCTCCTCCGACAGCGTCCCGCTGTGGCAGATCATGGGGCTGATGGCGCTCAGCGGGGCCGCGACGGCGATGTTCCAGCCCGGCATGGCGAGCATGGTCCCCCGGGTCGCCGAGGACATCCAGAAGGCCAACGCGCTGCTGCGCATATCCGAGGCCCTGAGCACCCTGCTGGGCCCCGGCCTGGCGGGCATCCTGGTCGCGTACTGGCAGGTGTCGGGCTCGTACCTGGTCATCGCGGCGGCGTACGCGCTCAGCGCGCTGGTCCTGCTCCCCCTGCGGAAGCTGCACACGGAACGCGACGAGGGCGACGCCCCGATGTGGCGCAGGCTGGCGACGGGCTGGCAGGAGTTCCGGTCCCGCCAGTGGCTGTGGGGCGTCATCGCGGTCTGGTCGGTCTACGGCCTGTTCGTGTTCGGCCCCGCGCTGCCGCTGGGCGCGGCGCTGATGATCGAGCAGCACGGGGCGAGCGGCTACGGCTGGATCGCCTCGGCGGACGGCGCGGGCACGATCATCGGCGGCCTGATCGGCATGCGGGTCCGCCCGAGGCGCCCGCTGGTGGCGGGCGCCCTGGCCATGCTCTGCTTCGCACTCAACCCCCTGGCACCGGCCCTGGAATGGTCCTTCGCGGCCACGGCGATCGCCCACGTCATCGCGGGCTACGGCTTCGCGTTCTGGGGGGTGATGTGGGCGACCAGCGTCCAGTCGCACATCCCGCTGACGGTCCTGAGCCGCGTCTCCGCGTACGACGTCGCCGGCTCCATCATGGTCATCCCGCTCGGCCGCGCCCTGGCGGGCCCGGCGGCGGACGCGTTCGGCGCGAACGAGGTGCTGATCTTCTCGTCGGTCATGTCGTTCGTCCTGCTGGCCGTGATGCTCAGCGTCCCGGCGATCCGCGCGCTGCGACGGGCGCCGGAGGGGCTGCTCCGGAAGGTGGAGGGGGAACCGGCGGTCTGACTCTTTCCTCCGGGGTACGGCGCACTCGGATCCACCGCGTCCGCCGCACCTCCGCCCGGGGCTCCAAGGCCGGCGCATGCCCGAAAGGCCCCGGACGGCGCCCCTCACTCCTCCGGCGGAAACACCATCTCCCCCGACCCCGCCAGCGTCAGCGTGATCGCCTCCACCGGGCAGCCCTCCGCCGCCGCGAGGAGGTGTTCGTTCGCGTCGTGGTCCTCGTCCGTCGGGTGGGACTGGCGGGCCGAGTCCAGGCGGAAGCCGTCCGGGGCGTGGTTGACGCACATGCCGGAGCCGATGCAGACCGAGCGGTCGACCTCCACGTGCCAGCGGTCGCCCATCACGCCTCCCGGTAGCCGGCGGGCAGGTGGATCATCTTGTGCTCGAAGAACTCGCCGTAGCCCTCGGGGCCGAACTCGCGGCCCAGGCCGGAGTTCTTGTAGCCGCCGAAGGGGCCGAGCATGTCGAGGCTGAAGGTGTTCACGCTGTACGTGCCCGTGCGGACGCGGCGGGCCACGTCGATGCCGCGTTCCGTGTCGGCCGTCCAGACGCTGCCGCTGAGGCCGTACGGGGAGTCGTCGGCGATCCGGACGGCCTCGGCCTCGTCCTCGTACGGGATCAGGCAGATCACCGGGCCGAAGATCTCCTCGCGGGCGATGCGCATGGAGTTGTCCACCGAGCCGAAGAGGGTGGGTTCGACGTACCAGCCCCGCTCCTGGGAAGGGGGGCGGTTGCCGCCGGTGAGGATCTTGGCGCCCTCCTCCTGGCCCAATTTTATGTAGTCCAGGGAGCGTTGTTGCTGGCGTCGGGCCACCAAGGGGCCCAGTTCGGTGGTGGGGTCCAGGGGGTCTCCTACGCGCAGGGCGCCGGCCGCCGCCGCGAAGGCTTCCGCCATCTCGTCGTAGCGGGAGTTCGGGGCCAGGATGCGCGTCTGCGCCACGCAGGCCTGGCCGTTGATCATCCAGGCGAAGGGGACGATGCCCGCCACCGCCGCCTCCAGGTCGGCGTCGGGGAGGATGATCGCCGCCGACTTGCCGCCCAACTCCAGGGTGACGCGGGTCAGGTTGCGGGAGGCCACCTCCATCACGCGGCGGCCGGCCGCCACCGAGCCGGTGAAGGAGACCTTGTCCACGTCCCGGTGGCCCACCAGGTATTCGCTGACCTCACGGTCGGCCGGGAGGATGGAGAGGACTCCGGGCGGCAGGCCGGCCTCCTCCGCGATCTCCGCCAGTACGTAGGCGTCCAGGGGGGTTTCCGGTGAGACCTTCAGGACCGCCGTGCAGCCCGCGAGCAGCGCCGGGGCCAGCTTGGCGGCGGCCGTGAACTGCGGGACGTTCCACGGGACGACCGCGGCGACCACGCCGACCGGTTCGCGGCGGACCAGGAGGGGGCCGAGGACGCCGTCGCGTCGTTCCTCGTACGGGAAGTCGCGCGCCACCGTGATCGCCGAGTCCCAGACCATCATCGCGGCGAGCGCCTGCACCATGACGCTCGAACTGTACGGAGTGCCGTTCTGGGCGCTGATGAGGCGCGCGAACTCCTCGTGGCGTACGGCGAAGGCGTCCTTGATCCGGGTGATCACCGCGATCCGCTCGTCCAGGCCCATCCTCGGCCAGGGGCCCTCGTCGAAGGCGCGGCGGGCGGCGGCGACCGCCCGGTCCACATCGCCCTCGGAGGCGTGCGGCACGCGGCCGATGACCTGTTCGGTGTGCGGGGAGATCACCTCGATGACCTCGGTTCCCAGCGGATCGGTGAACTCCCCGCCGATGAACAGTTGTCCGTGCTCCACAAGCTCCGTACGTTCCGTCATGGCTGTTGCCTCCCGCGAACCCGTGTACCCGCGCACCCGAAACTGACTGTTCGTCAGAACTGATACCAGTTCCTGTTGCAGGAGTCCACGGCGTGGACGGCTCCCGGTGCGCGAATATGTAGTAGACCTGGGCTACCACTGGAACGAGTTCTCGTTACAGTGGAGGCCGAACTGCAGAGGGGGAGCCCATGACGCAGGTGACGCAGGTGACCGACCACGGCGGAGGCGTCCACAGCATCAAGGTCCCCATCCCCGACAACCCGCTCGGCCACACCCTGGTCCACCTTGTCGACACCGACCGGGGGCCCGTCCTCATCGACACCGGCTGGGACGACCCGGCCTCCTGGGACACCCTGGTCGCCGGGCTGACCGCACTCGGCACCGCCGTCGCCGACATCCACGGCGTCGTCATCACCCACCACCACCCCGACCACCACGGGCTCTCCGGCCAGGTCCGCGAGGCGTCCGGGGCCTGGATCGCGATGCACGAGGCCGACACCGCGATCGTCCGGCGCACCCGGGAGTCCGAGCCCGGCACCTGGCTCGACTACCTCACCCGCAAGCTCGCCGCCGTCGGCGCGCCGGAGGACCACCTCGCCCCGTTGCGCGCCGCCCGCAGCGGAGGCCGGCTGCGGACCCTGCCGGGTCTGCGCGCCGCCCTGCCCGACCGGGAGATCGTCCCCGGCGAGCTGCTCGACCTCGCCGGGCGACGGCTGCGGGCCGTCTGGACCCCCGGGCACACCCCGGGGCATGTCTGCCTCCACCTGGAGGAGCGGCACCCGGCGGGCCTGGCGGGGTACGGGCGGCTGTTCTCCGGGGACCATCTGCTGCCGGGGATCAGTCCGCACATCGGGCTGTACGAGGACCCCGACGACACGACGGTCACCGATCCCCTCGGCGACTACCTCGCCTCGCTGGAGCGGATCGGCCGGCTCGGGGTCGCCGAGGTACTGCCCGCCCACCAGCACGCGTTCACCGATGCGGGCGGACGGGTGCGGGAGCTGCTGGACCACCACGAGGAGCGGCTGACCGGGCTCCTCGCGCTGCTCGCCACGCCCCTCACCCCGTGGCAGCTCGCGGAGCGGATGGAGTGGAACCGGCCCTGGGAGCAGATCCCGCACGGCTCGCGGTCCATCGCCGTCTCCGAGGCCGAGTCCCATCTGCGGCGGCTCGTGAAGCTCGGCCGCGCGGAGGCCGTGCCGGGCGGGCCCCCGGTGACGTACATCGCGGTCTGACGTCCGGCCCCGTCGTGGCCCGCGCCCCCAGTGACGTACCTGGCGACGTGCAGCTCCCGGCCCCTCTCCTACGGACCGGTAGAGTGGGCAGGTCGTCATCATGCCCGTACAGGGGGAAGCCGGTGCGAATCCGGCGCAGCGCCCCAGCCGTGAACCGTCCGCCCGACGGCAGCCGGACCGCCCTCCGCGGAGCGTGACCGGCTCGGGCCACCGGAACCCCGGTGGCCGGCACCGTCGAGGCATACGGGGCCGGAGCCCGGGGCTCTCGTGCGCCCCGGGGAGTCCGGCCCTCGCAGGAGAGGCCCAGCCAGCCATGACCGTACGCCGCAGCGCAGCCGCGCTCGCGACCACCGCCGTGCTCCTGGGCGCGGCCGCACCTGTAGCGGTCGCCGCGCCGAGTCCCTCCCCGTCGGCGGAGCTGCCGGCCGGGCTCTACGGCACCACGGACCCCACGTACGACGGGGTGTGGCGGCAGTCGCTGGCCTTCCTCGCGCAGAAGATCGAGTACGTCACGCCGTCGACGCAGGCGGTGGAGTGGCTGGCGGGCCAGCAGTGCGACAGCGGGGCGTTCACCTCGTACCGGGCCGACGCCTCCAAGCCCTGCGACGCGTCCACGGTGATGGACACCAACGCCACCGCCGTCGCCGTCCAGGCCCTCGTCGAGATCAACCAGCGCCGCGACGACGCCAACAACGGGGCCGACTGGCTGAAGTCCGTGCAGAACGAGGACGGCGGCTGGGGCTACAACCCCGGCAGCCCGAGCGACGCGAACTCCACGTCCATCGTCATCGGCGCGCTCGCCCGGACCGGTGTCCCGGTCAACGAGCTCACCACCGCCGACGGCAGCACCCCGTACACCGCCCTCCAGTCCCTGGCCATCCCCTGCGGGGACGAGGACGGCGGCGCGTTCGCCTACCAGCCGGGCAAGAAGGGCGAGCTGACCGCCAACCTGGACGCCACCGCGGCCTCGGTGCTCGGCCTGATGGGCAAGGGCATCGCCTCCGGCACGTCCAACGCGGTCAAGGACCCCTCCTGCACGAAGGGCGACGACCTCAGCCCGGAGCAGACCGCCCAGAACGGCTCCTTCTTCCTCGCGGACACCCTGAAGAAGTCGCCGTACCTGGAGCAGGCACCGATGCCGGGCGCCGAGGACACCGAGCCGCAGCCCGACTACGGCAACACCGCGGACGCGGTCGTCGCGCTCGCCGCCTCCGGGCACACGGACAAGGCCGAGGCCTCCGTCGCCTGGCTGCAGAAGAACGCCACGGGCTGGGCGAAGCAGGGCGGTCCGGCCGCCACCGCGCAGCTGATCCTCGCGGCACACGCCACCGGCGCGGACGCCCGCAGCTTCGGCGGGGTCGACCTCGTCAAGCAGCTCAACACGATGGGACCCTCCCCGGCCGCCACCGCCCTCCCCTCGCCCACGCCGACCGGTCCGCAGCCCTCCAGCGGCACCGACAGCGACGACAGCGGGCTGAGCCTGGGGTGGCTGATCGGCATCGGTCTCGCCGCCGGGGCGGGCATCGGCTTCCTGCTCAGCATGCGCCGGAAGAAGCAGCAGCCGTGAGCCGTACGCCGGTCCCGGCGCGACTGCGGAATCCCGTTGTCGCGCTGCTGGCCGCCCTCGTCGCCGCCTCGGCCGTCCTGCTCGGCGCGGGCAGCGCGGAGGCCGCCGGATACCGCTACTGGTCCTTCTGGGACGGCAACGGCAAGAACTGGGAGTACGCCACCCAGGGGCCGTCGCTGCTGCGCCCGGACGACGGTGCGGTCCAGGGTTTCCGGTTCGCCGTGAGCGAGGACTCGGGCGATGCCGCCCAGCCGCGCCGCGCCCCCGACTTCGGGGCGATCTGCGCGGACACCCCGGCGAAGGACGGGCAGAAGCGGGTGGCGCTGGTGATCGACCCCGGTACGGCGGCGGACGCCCCTGACGGGGAGAAGCCGCCCGCGCCGCGCACGGCGTGCGCGCAGGTCGCGCCGGACGCCAGCAGCGCGGAGGCGCTCGCGGCGGTGGCGAAGCCGCTGCGGTACGACAGCAGCGCCATGCTCTGCGCGATCTCGGGCTACCCGAAGTCGGGCTGCGGCGAGCAGGTGTCCGGCGAGGACGGCAGCGCGAAGCCGACACCCTCCACCACCGCATCGGGCAGGACTGCGGACGAGGCCGACGACGACAGTGGAGACGGTGGCGGCGGTCCGTCCGTCGGGCTCCTCGTCGGTATCGGCGCCGTCCTTCTGCTGGGTGTCGCCGCCGTGGTCCAGGCCCGCCGCCGCCGGTGACCGCCTCCCCCGCCCCGGCGTCGGCCCGGCTGCTGCGCCGTGCCCTGCACGCCCCCGAGGCGGACCGCGGCAACGCGCTGCCCGCCGGGGCGTGGTGGCTGTGGGCGCTGGGTCTGGCCACCGCCGCGTCCCGGACGACGAACCCACTGCTGCTCGGGCTGTTGGTCGGGGTGGCGGGGTACGTGGTGGCGGCGCGGCGGACGGACGCGCCGTGGGCCCGTTCGTACGGTGCGTTCGTCAAACTCGGGCTGTTCGTCGTGGCGCTGCGGCTGCTGTTCTCCGTCTTTCTCGGTTCGTCGATCCCCGGCTCCCACACGGTGTTCGTCCTCCCCGAACTGCCGCTGCCCGACTGGGCGCAGGGCGTGCGGATCGGTGGCCGGGTCACCGCCGAGCAACTGGTCTTCTCGCTGTACGAGGGGATGAAGCTGGCCGCTCTGCTGATCTGCGTCGGCGCGGCGAACGCGCTGGCCAACCCGGCACGGCTGCTGAAGTCGCTGCCGGGTGCGCTGTACGAGGCGGGGGTCGCCGTCGTGGTCGCGATGACGTTCGCGCCGAACATGGTGGCCGACGTGGTCCGGCTGCGCACCGCGCGCCGGCTGCGGGGGCGGCCGACCGGCGGTGTGCGGGCCGTGGCGCAGATCGGGCTGCCGGTGCTGGAGGGTGCGCTGGAGCGGTCGGTGGCGGTGGCCGCATCGATGGACGCGCGCGGGTACGGGCGTACGGCGCAGGTCCCGGCCGCCGTCCGGCACACCACGAACGTCCTCACCCTGGGCGGGCTGCTCGGGGTGTGCGCCGGCACGTACGGGCTGCTGGCCGCGCAGGGGGCGGTGTACGGGCTGCCGTTGCTGCTGGCCGGTCTGGTCACGGCAATGGCCGGGCTGCGGCTCGGCGGGCGGCGCTCGGTGCGCACCCGGTACCGGCCCGACCGGTGGGGTGTGCGGGCCTGGCTGGTGGCGTGCTCGGGTGCGGTGGTCGCGGCGGCGATGATCTGGGCGGGCGCGGTGGATCCGGACGCGATGCGCCCCGGTGTCGTACCGCTGACCGCGCCGGTGCTGCCGCTGTGGCCCGCCGCTGCGGTGCTGGTCGGGCTGCTGCCCGCGCTGGTCGCCCCCGTACCGCCGTCCTCGTACGGGACCGGGAAGCCGTCCTCGTACGGAGCCGGGAAGCCGTCCGCGCACGGGACCGGGAAACAGGCTCGTATCGGCAAGGAGCAGGCGTGATCAGGTTCGAGCGGGTCTCCGTGCGGTACGAGGGCACGGAGCGCCCCACGCTGTCCGGTGTCGATCTCACGGTCCCCGAGGGCGAACTCGTCCTGCTCGTCGGCCCCTCCGGTGTCGGCAAGTCGACTCTGCTGGGTACGGTCTCCGGGCTCGTCCCGCACTTCACGGGCGGGCTGCTCTCGGGCCGGGTCACGGTGGGCGGCCGCGACACCCGTACGCACAAGCCCCGCGAACTGGCCGATCTGGTCGGCACGGTGGGCCAGGACCCGTTGGCGCACTTCGTCACGGACACCGTCGAGGACGAGCTGGCGTACGGCATGGAGTCGCTGGGTCTCGCCCCCGACGTGATGCGCCGCCGGGTCGAGGAGACGCTCGATCTGCTGGGGCTGGCCGAGCTGCGCGACCGGCCGATCGCGACCCTGTCGGGCGGCCAGCAGCAGCGGGTGGCGATCGGTTCGGTGCTCACCCCGCACCCGAGGGTGCTGGTGCTGGACGAGCCGACCTCCGCGCTGGACCCGGCGGCTGCCGAGGAGGTCCTCGCGGTGCTCCAGCGGCTGGTGCACGACCTGGGCACGACCGTGCTGATGGCCGAGCACCGGCTGGAGCGCGTGGTGCAGTACGCGGACCAGGTCGTCCTGCTGCCCGCCCCGGGCGCCGCCCCCGTGATGGGGCCGCCCGCCGAGATCATGAAGGTGTCGCCGGTTCGGCCGCCGGTGGCCGAGCTGGGACTGCTCGCGGGCTGGGACCCGCTGCCCCTGTCGGTGCGGGACGCCCGGCGCGGGGCGGGCGGGCTGCGGGAGCGGCTGGCGGACGCGTCGCCGCCGGAGACCGCGTCGGTCCCGGAGCCGCCCGCGCCCCCGGAGGCGCCGGGGGAGCCTGGGAAGCCGGGGATGCCGGGGGCGGCCGTTCCGGTCGCTGCCGAGCGGCAACGGACCGGCCGGTTCGCCCGGCTCCTGGGGCGCGGGGCCGGCGCCCCGGCCGCCCCGGTCGCCGATCCGGTCACCCGGGTCGACGGGCTCGGGGTGCGGCGCGGCCGGGTCGAGGCGCTGCGGCGGGTGACGCTCACCGTGGCCCCGGGTGAGACGGTGGCCCTGATGGGCCGCAACGGTGCCGGCAAGTCCACGCTGCTCGGCGCGCTCGTCGGCATGATCGAGCCCACCTCGGGCACCGTGCGCGTCGGCGGCCTGGCCCCGGCCCGGACGGACCCCCGGGCGATGGTGCGCCGGGTCGGCCTCGTACCGCAGGAGCCGCGCGATCTGCTGTACGCGGACACGGTGGCCGCCGAGTGCGCCGCCGCCGACCGGGACGCGGGCGCGGCGGAGGGCACCTGCCGGGCGCTGGTGTCGGAGCTGCTGCCGGGCGTCGGGGACGACACCCACCCCCGGGACCTCTCCGAGGGCCAGCGGCTCGCCCTGGCACTGGCACTGGTACTGACGGGCCGGCCACCGCTGTTGCTGCTGGACGAGCCGACGCGTGGTCTGGACTACGCGGCGAAGGCCCGGCTCGTCGGCGTGCTGCGCGGTCTGGCGGCCGAGGGGCACGCGATCGTCCTGGCGACGCACGACGTGGAGCTGGCGGCCGAACTGGCGCACCGGGTGGTGATCCTCGCCGACGGGGAGGTCGTCGCGGACGGCCCGACCGGGCGGGTGGTGGTCTCCTCCCCCGCGTTCGCCCCGCAGACGGCGAAGATCCTGGCCCCGCAGGAGTGGCTGACCGTGTCCCAGGTACGCGCGGCGCTGGAGGCGGGAGCGTGAAGGGGACGGCGACGGAGATACGGGAGCGGGCTCCCCGGCCCGTGCGGCTCGGGCCGAAGTCGGTGGCCGTGCTGCTGCTGACCGGGGCCGTCGGCGTGGTCGCCTTCGGGTGGCCGCTGCTGGCGGACGCCGGGTCCGGGCTGGCGCACGCGAAGGACGCGCCCTGGCTGTTCGCGGCGCTGCTGCCGCTGCTGGTCGCGGTGGTCGTGGCGACGATCTCCGAGTCCGGGATGGACGCGAAGGCCGTCGCGATGCTCGGCGTGCTGGCCGCGGTGGGCGCGGCGTTGCGCCCGCTCGGGGCCGGCACGGCAGGGCTGGAGCCGATGTTCTTCCTGATGGTGCTGAGCGGCCGGGTGCTGGGGCCCGGGTTCGGGTTCGTGCTCGGTTCGGTGACCATGTTCGCCTCGGCGCTGCTGACCGGCGGGGTCGGGCCCTGGATGCCGTTCCAGATGCTGTCGATGGGCTGGTTCGCCATGGGCGCGGGGCTGCTGCCGGGGGCGGACCGGCTGCGCGGGCGGGCCGAGTCGGCGATGCTGGCGGCGTACGGCTGCGTGGCGGCGTCCGCGTACGGCACGGTGATGAATCTGCAGGGCTGGCCGCTCATCGCCGGGCTGGGTTCGGGGATCTCGTTCGTCGCGGGCGACCCGCTGCACGAGAACCTGGTGCGCTTCCTCGCCTACTGTGCGGCGACCTCGCTGGGCTGGGACCTGGGGCGGGCGGCGCTGACCGTGGTCCTGACCCTCACGCTCGGCCCGACGCTGCTGAGGGCGCTGCGCCGGGCCACCCGCCGTGCCGCCTTCGACGCGCGCGCCGTGTTCGGGGAGCCGGAGGAGCCGGGGAGGCAGCCCGGGGGGACGGCCCCGGGCCCACCGTGAAGTGCCGTTACGGGGTCACAGCCGCTGGATGATCGTGCCCGTCGCCAGGGCGCCTCCCGCGCACATCGTGATGAGCGCGAACTCCTTGTCGCGGCGTTCCAGTTCGTGCAGGGCCGTGGTGATCAGCCGGGCGCCGGTCGCGCCGACCGGGTGGCCCAGCGCTATCGCGCCGCCGTTGACGTTGACCTTCTCCAGGCCGTCGAGGTCCGCCTCGAACTCCTGCGCCCAGCTCAGCACCACCGACGCGAACGCCTCGTTGATCTCGACGAGGTCGATGTCCCGCAGCGTCATGCCCGCCTTGCCGAGCACCGCCCGGGTCGCGTCGATCGGGCCGTCCAGGTGGAAGTGCGGGTCGGATCCGACCAGGGCCTGGGCCACGATCCGGGCCCGGGGCTTGAGCTTGAGGGCCCGTGCCATGCGCTTGGAGGACCACATGATCGCGCAGGCGCCGTCCGATATCTGCGAGGAGTTCCCGGCGGTGTGGATCGCGCTGGGCATGACGGCCTTCAGCCCGGCGAGCGCCTCCATCGAGGTGTCGCGCAGCCCCTCGTCCCGGTCCACGAGCCGCCACATGCCCTGGCCGGCCGCCTGCTCCTCCTCGGTGGTCGGCACCTGGACGGCGTACGTCTCGCGTTTGAAGCGCTCCTCCGCCCAGGCGGCGGCGGCGCGCTGCTGGGAGAGCAGGCCCAACGCGTCGACCCGCTCCCGGGTCAGGCCGCGCTTGCGGGCGATGCGCTCGGCGGCCTCGAACTGGTTGGGCAGGTCGATGTTCCACTCGTCGGGCCAGGGCTTTCCCGGGCCGTGCTTGGAGCCGCTGCCGAGCGGCACCCGGGACATCGCCTCGACGCCGCAGCTGATGCCCACGTCGATGACCCCGGCGGCGACCATGTTGGCGACCATGTGGGACGCCTGCTGCGAGGAGCCGCACTGGCAGTCGACGGTGGTGGCGGCGGTCTCGTACGGCAGCCCCACCGTCAGCCAGGCGTTGCGGGCCGGGTTCATGGACTGCTCGCCGGCGTGGGTGACGGTGCCGCCGACGATCTGTTCGACGCAGTCGGCCTGGATGCCGGTGCGGCCGAGAAGTTCACGGTAGGTCTCGCCCAGCAGATAGGCGGGGTGCAGATTGGCGAGCGCGCCTCCGCGCCTGCCGATGGGAGTGCGTACGGCTTCGACGATGACGGGTTCCGCGGCCATGAGCTCGTCCTCTCCTCGCGCTTCCGCAGGGGGCGTCCCGGCGCCCGCGGAAGGAACTAGTACGCGTTCTAGTTCTGCTAGCAGTCTCGTGACGGCGACCCGGCTGCGCAAGGGGCGTGCACGCACTGCGCGTACGCCCCTCCGGTGGCGCGGCGAACCCCCGCCGGTCCGGAGGAAACAGATCCGGCCACGGCTCTTGCCACTTGTAGAACTCGTTACTACCTTTCGGGCAACTTCTGATGGAGCGTCAGACAGTAGCGGCCGCCGGACAGTCGCAGCCGTCGGACGGTTCGCCAACAGTTCCGGAGTGGAGAGGTGCCCATGCGCTGCCCCCATCTGCCCGACGGGTTCGACTTCACCGACCCCGACCTCCTCCAGGCCCGCGTGCCGCACCCGGAGTTCGCCCTGATGCGGGAGACCGCGCCGGTCTGGTGGTGCACCCAGCCCCACAACATCTCCGGGTTCGGCGACGAGGGCTACTGGGCCGTCACCCGTCACGCGGACGTCAAGTACGTCTCCACACACCCCGAGTTGTTCTCCTCGAACACCAACACCGCCGTCATCCGCTTCAACGAGACGATCAGCCGCGACCAGATCGACGTCCAGAAGCTGATCATGCTGAACATGGATCCGCCGGAGCACACCCGGGTCCGCCAGATCGTCCAGCGCGGCTTCACCCCGCGCGCGGTGCGCTCGCTGGAGGCGGCCCTGCGCTCCAGGGCCCGCTCCATCGTCGAGACCGCCCTGGCGTCCGCCGACACCGACGGCTCCTTCGACTTCGTGACCGACATCGCGGTGGAACTCCCGCTCCAGGCCATCGCCGAACTCATCGGCGTACCGCAGGAGGACCGCTCCAAGATCTTCGACTGGTCCAACAAGATGGCCGCGTACGACGATCCGGAGTACGCGATCACCGAGGAGGTCGGCGCCGAGGCGGCGATGGAGATCGTGGCGTACTCGATGAACCTGGCGGCGGCCCGCAAGGAGTGCCCGGCCCAGGACATCGTGAGCCAGCTCGTCGCGGCGGAGGGCCAGGGGAACCTGTCCTCGGACGAGTTCGGGTTCTTCGTGATCCTGCTCGCGGTGGCCGGGAACGAGACGACCCGTAACGCGATCAGTCACGGCATGCACGCCTTCCTCACCCACCCCGAACAGTGGGAGCTCTACAAGCGGGAGCGCCCGAAGACCACGGCCGAGGAGATCGTGCGCTGGGCGACCCCGGTCGTCTCCTTCCAGCGGACCGCCACCCAGGACCTGGAGCTGGGCGGTCAGCGGATCAGGAAGGGCGAGCGGGTGGGGCTGTTCTACTCCTCGGCCAACAACGACCCCGAGGTGTTCGACGCCCCGGAGGCCTTCGACATCACCCGCGACCCCAACCCGCACCTCGGGTTCGGGGGCGGCGGCCCGCACTTCTGCCTGGGCAAGTCGCTGGCCGTCATGGAGATCGACCTGATCTTCAACGCCATCGCGGACGTGCTGCCGGACCTGCGACTCCTGGAGGACCCGCGGCGGCTGCGTTCGGCCTGGCTCAACGGGATCAAGCAGCTCCAGGTGACCACGGTCCCGGCCACCTGACACACCGGCTGTCCGGTGCGGTCCGTGCGGTGCGGTCCGGTGCGGTCCGGTGCGGTCCGCACGGTGGCGGGTGACACCGGCCCGAGTGGCGGGCGGCACCGGCCCGGCGGACCATGGAAGGACGCGGCGATCCATGCCGAAGGGGTGCCGGGACGGTCTTCCAGCCGTCCCGGCACCCCTTCGGCCCGTTCCGCCCGGCGCGGCCGGGATCTGCTGCCGCTACTTGCCGCCGACCTTCTCGGCCACTTCGGCGTCCGCGTCGCTCACCTCGGCGACCGCGCCGCGCTCGGGCACGGCGGCAGGTTCGGGGTCGTCGGGGACGGACTCAAGGACGGATTCAGGGCCGGGGCCGGGGACGGATTCGGGGTCGGCGGGCTGTGACGTCGTCCGCGCGGGTTCCGCCGTCCGCTCCTCGCCGGTCAGAAGCTTCCTCGGCCCCGACAGCAGATACGTCAGCCCGAAGCCCATCGCCACGACGAGCGCGCCGCCGGCCGCGTCGAGCACCCAGTGGTTGGCGGTGGCCACGATCGCGGCGATCGTGAAGAGCGGGTGCAGCAGGCCCAGCGCCTTCATCCACAGCTTCGGGGCCAGCATCACGATCACCACACCGCACCACAGCGACCAGCCGAAGTGCAGCGACGGCATCGCCGCGTACTGGTTGGTGACGGTGGTCAGCGTCCCGTAGTCGGGCTTCGCGAAGTCCTGCACCCCGTGGACGGTGTCGATGAAGCCGAGGCCGGGCATGAGCCGGGGCGGGGCCAGGGGGTAGAGCCAGAAGCCGACGAGCGCCAGCAGGGTGGCGAAGCCGATGGACGAGCGGACCCAGCGGTAGTCGGCGGGGCGGCGCGCGTAGAGCACGCCGAGGATCGTCAGCGGGACGATGAAGTGGAACGTGGAGTAGTAGTAGTCGAAGAACTCACGCAGCCAGGTGATCTGCACGACCGTGTGGTTGACCCAGTGCTCGATGTCGATGTGCAGCCACTGCTCGATGGCGTGGATCTGCCGGCCGTGCTCCTCGGCGAGCGGGCGGCCCGCCCTGGCGGCGAGACGGACCTGGGCGTAGGCGTCGTAGACGACCCGGATGAGCAGGAGTTCCAGCAGCAGGTTGGGGCGGGTGAGGACCCGGCGCCAGAACGGCAGGAGCGGCACGCGTCTCCAGCGCGCCGCGACCGGCTTCGCGTAGTCGGTGGGGACCGGGTGCTGCCAGTACGACGAGGTGCGGGGCACGAACGGGGCGAGGCACGCCGCGCCGAGCGCCACGAGGAGCAGCACGTTGTCGCGGACCGGGAAGAGCGCCTCGATGTTCGGCAGCAGCATCGTTCCCGGCAGGGTGACGACCAGCAGCACCACGGACGGCCAGACCAGCCGGTCGGAGGCCCGCTTGCCGACCTTGCCGACGACCGCGAGGAGCACCCAGAGCAGCTGGTGCTGCCAGGCGGTCGGCGAGACGGCGACCACGACGCAGCCGGTCACGGCCACCGCGAGGAGCAGCTGCCCGTCCTGCGCGTACCGCACCGCGCGCCGCAGACCGACGACCACGACGGCGGCGGAGAGCACCAGGAACAGGGCGATCTCCACAGGGCCTTCGAGGCCGAGCCTGAGCAGCGCCCCGTGCAGGGACTGGTTGGCGAGGCTGTCCGGCCGCTCCCCCAGTCCGACACCCGCGAGATGGTGCACCCAGTACGTCCACGAGTCCTGCGGCGACGCGGCCCAGGCGGCGACCGTGGCGAGGGCGAAGGTCACGCCCGCGCTCAGCGAGGCCTGCCGCCTCCCGGTCAGCCAGAGCAGGGCGGCGAAGAGCAGCAGCACCGGCTGGAAGGCGGCGGCGAGGCCGACGAGAACGCCCGCCGCCCGGTGCTCCCGGACGACGAACCAGGCCAGGAGCACCAGCAGGACGGGCAGGATGCTGGTCTGGCCCAGGTGCAGGGCGTTGCGGACCGGCAGCGACAGCATGAGCAGGCTGATCGCGACGGGGGCCGCGAACAGGGCCGTCCGGCGGCCCACCGGCGAGGGCAGCGCCCGGGCGACGACGAGGCCGAGGGCGACGACGAGCAGCAGGGACCCGAACGTCCACGCGACGCCCAGGCCTTCCTGGGCCGAAGCGGTGAGAGGTTTCAGGACCAGCCCGGCGAAGGGCGTGCCGGTGAACCGGCCGCTGTCGTACAGCGAGCCCGCCACGTGCAGGACGCCGTTCTCCCCGGTCCAGGTCTCCAGATCGAGGAGCCGTTCCCCCGGTGGCTGCCGGAGCACCACCGCCACCTGCCGTACCGCCAGCACGGCCACGACCAGCCAGAGCAGGGCCCGGGTCAGCCCGGTCCCCGCTCCCGTGTCCGCCGCCGCGTCACCGCGCACACTGTGATCCGCATTCACCACGCTGCGCCGACCCTCCCACCGTTCCATGCATCGCCCCTTCGAGTGGGGCCATGCCGGATGAAGCCTCGCATTGCCCTACGAGGTAGACACAATCAACCCCCTCTTTGCCTGACTGTCATCCTGCTTCGGTCCGGAAGAAGTCGTCCGTCGGGATGACAGGGGCCCTGACCCGGCCTCGGGCCCCCCGGGGGCCCGAGGAAACCCGGGCCTCAGGCGTTCGGGTCGTCAGGGGCCTCCGCCTGCCAGGCGGTGAACAGCGGGGTGTCCTCGGTCCCGGCCAGCACGACGACGCCGAAGGGGCGGTCGAAGGCGATGTGGTGCACCCGCTGCGGCCGGGGGGCGGAGCCCGCCCGCATCGCGACCACCGTCACGGCCGCGGCCTCCACGCCCTCCTCGGCGATCTTCAGCACGGCCTCCTGGACCACGTCGGAGATGGCGAGGGGTTCGAGCGAGAGACCGGAGAAGTCCGCGGCGTCCGTCAGGGCCAGCCGGACGCCGAGGGAGGCGAGCTGCCCGGTGACGGGTACCCGCGTCCGCAGGGTGAGCCGGGGCAGCCCGATGGTCACCCGGTCGGTGTCCAGCGGGACGCCCCCGGCCCTCGGCGCCCAGCCCACGGGCAGCACCCGGGCGGCCCCGGCCCCCGGCTCCCCCAGGACGAGGCGGACCCGGGCCCCGGGGCCGCCGCCCGGTTCCGTCGCGCAGCGCAGCTCGACGACGTACGCCCCGCCGGCCGTCCAGGCGTCGGCCGGCGGCACGTCCTTGACCATGGTCGGCACCGGTGCGACTGTCCCCGCCGCATCGGTGAACGGCAGGTCGTGGGTCCGCCAGGCCTCGAACGGCTTCTCCCAGCGGGCCTTCAGCGCCAGGACGTTCGCCAGCGCGAGCAGGGTCTCGTCGGTGATCTCCAGCGGCAGCCGCTCGATCAGCCCCCCGGTGGCCTCGCGGACCCAGGCGTCGGCTGCCGCCGGGTCCATCGGGTCGAAGCGGACGTCCGGCAGCGCCTCCTGGAACGCGGGGAGGACGGGCACCCGGCTCCAGACCCGGGTGGCCACGCCCAGCGCCCCGGTCCCGGCCAGCTCGCGGGCCAGCGCCGTGACGACGGGCGCTGCCTCCCGGTCCGCGGTGCCGAGGAGGGCCCGCAGCTCGGCCGCGGTCGCGCCGCGTGCACCGGCGGCCACGGCGGCCAGGGCGAGCCAGAGCCCGGCGGGCGAGCACACGAAGCCGGTGCCCGTCCCCGTACCGCCCCGGCCCTCTCCCGCTGCCATGCCGTCCCGTATCCAGCGCTCGGCGAGGCGCTGGACGGCTCCGGTCGTGGTCGTGGCGTCGGTCGCGGTCACGGACACATCAGTCACTGCTGCCCCCTACAGGTAAATTGCGTCGTCGTTCGGCCGTGCGGCAGCAAGAATGCCCCACATGACCTGGACCGTGGCCGCCGAACGATTCGACTCCCCCGACGCGAACGCACTGCGCCGGGACTACTACGACGAGGTCGCGAGCCGTTACTGGCAGCGGCCCGCGACCGCTGGGGAGATCGACGACGGGCTCCACGGCGACGGAGCCGACCTGCTCGCACCGCCGACCGGGCAGTTCGTCGTCGGCCGGTACGGGAGCAGCGCCGCGAGCTGCGCCGGGCTGGTGCTGACGGAGTCCGCCGGGCCGGGCACGGCGGAGCTGACCCGGGTGTACGTACGCCCGGCGTTCCGGGGCACGGGCGGCGGCGGGCTGCTGCTGGCCGCGGTGGAGGAGGCGGCGAGGGCGTACGGCGTACGGCTGCTGCGCCTGGACACCCGCAACGACCTGGTCGAGGCGCGCGGGCTGTACACGAAGCACGGGTACCGGGAGGTGCCGGCGTTCCACCGGCGCAACCCGTACGCGGAGCACTGGTTCGCCAAGGAGCTGTGACGGCGGCGCCCGGGCCCGGGGACGCGCCCGGCGCTCACGCGGGCGGGCGCTCACGCGGGCGGGCGTTCTGGCAGGCGGGTGCTCAGGGGGGCGGGTGCCGGCGGCCGTGATCGTCGCCGTCGTCGGAGCGCCGGTCGTGGCTCTCGCGGCCGTCGAGGCGCCGACCGAGGCCATCACGCTCGTCGAAGCGCCGTTCAAGGGCCTCGCGTTCGTCGTGGCGCAGATGGGCCTCGTGGTCGCGGGGTGGCTGCGGGAAGTGGGGGCGCTCCCTGGTCGAGCCGCTGACCTCGGCGGTCAGTTCGCTGACGAGTTTGACCAGGTCGGTGGGGCGCTCGGGGCCCCACCAGTCGCCGAGGAGTTCGGCGAGGGAGTCCTCGCGGGCCTGCGAGAGCCGGACGACGGCCTCGGCCCCGGTGTCGGTGAGGATCATCTGCAGTCCCTCCCGGCGGGCCAGTCCGCGTTCCTCGACCTGCCGGGCCGCATCGGTGATCACGTGCAGCGGTACGGGTGCCGTCTCGGCGAGCCGGGCGGGTTCGACGGTGCCGTGCCGCTTGATCCGCAGGAGCAGCCAGCTGGCGGCGGGCAGCAGGTCGTACCCCGCCCGCGCGGTGATCTTCTCGTAGATCTCGCGGCGGCCCTCCCGGGTGGCGAGCACCGAAAGCGCGCGGGCGCACTCGTCGTACGAGGAGCGCTCGACGGGGTTGGAGGCGAGTGTCTGACTGGTGTCGGGGGCGGTCACCGAGCCCCGGAGCTTGTCCTCACGGAGGAACCAGGCGAGGACGAAGGCCAGGAGGACCACCGGGACGGCGTACAGGAAGACGTCCGTGATGGACGTGGAGTACGCGCCGAGGACGGAGGGCCGCAGGTCGGCCGGGAGTTGCCCGATGGCCCGGGGGTCGGCGGCCAGCCGCCCCGCGTCGACACCCGTCGGCAGCGACTGCCCGGCGAGCGCGTCCGTGAGCTGCCCGGTCAGCCGGTTGGCGAAGATGGTCCCGAAGATGGCCACGCCGAACGCGGAGCCGATGGACCGGAAGAACGTCACACCGGAGGTGGCGACACCGAGGTCCTGGTAAGAGACGGAGTTCTGGGCGACCAGGACGAGGACCTGCATCACCAGGCCGAGACCGGCGCCGAAGACGAAGAAGTAGGCGCTCATCAGCCAGGTGGAGCTGTTCTCGTCGAGCTGGTGGAGCAGCAGCAGCCCGACGGCGGTGATGGCCGTGCCCAGGATGGGGAAGACCTTCCAGCGGCCGGTCCGGCTGACGATCTGGCCGGACCCGGTCGAGGTGATCAGCAGGCCGAACACCATGGGCAGCATGTGCACGCCGGACATCGTCGGGGTGATGTCGTGGACCACCTGGAGGAACGTCGGCAGGTAGGTCATCGCGCCGAACATGGCGAAGCCGATGACGAAGCTGATCACGGCGACGAGAGCGAAGGTCCTCATCCGGAACAGTTTCAGCGGCAGCACGGGCTCGACCGCGCGCCGCTCGACGGCGATGAAGGCCACGAGCAGCACGACGGCGAGCACCGCGAGCCCGATGATCTGCGGGGAGCTCCAGGCCCAGGTCGTACCGCCGAGGGAGGCGACGAGCACCAGGGCGGTGGCGACGGACGCGATGAGGAAGGTGCCGAGGTAGTCGATGGTGTGCTTCTCGCGGCGGACCGGGATGTGCAGGACGGCCGCGATGACGACCAGCGCGACGACGCCGATCGGCAGGTTGATGTAGAAGACCCAGCGCCAGCTGAGGTGTTCGGTGAAGAAGCCGCCGAGGAGCGGCCCGAGGACGCTCGTCACGCCGAAGACCGCACCGAAGAGCCCCTGGTACTTGCCGCGTTCGCGCGGTGTGACGAGGTCGCCGACGATGGCCATCGACAGCACCATGAGCCCGCCGCCGCCGAGTCCCTGGAGGGCGCGGAAGCCGATCAGCTGGGGCATGTTCTGGGCGACTCCGCAGAGCGCGGAGCCGATCAGGAAGATCACGATCGCGGTCTGGAAGAGCTTCTTGCGGCCGTACTGGTCGCCGAGCTTGCCCCACAGCGGGGTCGCCGCGGTGGCCGCCAGCAGGTAGGCGGTCACCACCCAGGACAGGTGGTCGAGGCCGCCGAGTTCGCTGACGATCGTCGGGAGCGCCGTGGAGACGATGGTCTGATCGAGTGCCGCGAGCAGCATGCCGAGGAGCAGCGCCCCGATCGCCACCAGGACGCTCCGGTGGGACTGTCCCTCACCGGGCGCCGGGGGGGACGGGCTCAGCTGCTGGGCCATGGGCGTCTCCTCGATCCGCTGAAATCCACTGATCCACTGATCCGCCGGTCCACTGATCCATGGGTCCGCTGATCCACTACACCCCCATCCTGGACGTTTTGCCCCAATACGGCCTGCCGGGGGCGGGCCGAGCCCCAGCAGGCCGTTGGGCTTCCCCGGAGCGGGCTGCATAATCGCAGGCAGCTCAAGGGGAGGGGACCCACGATGACCGGACACGCATGCCCGGAGTGCGGGAGACGGACGGCCGGGGAGCCCGGCACGGAACACCGGGTGCCGTGCCGGTGCGGCGCCGACGCGCCTTCGGCGCGGCTCACGGAGGACGAACAGCGCGCCGCCCGTACGGCGGAGATCGCCGCGGCCGAGGACTTCGACCCGCTGCGCATCCGGCCGTACGTGACGCTGACCGACCACACCGGGGTGGCCGGGGACGGGGCTGCGGACGGGGCCGGGGGGCCTCGGTCCGGGTTCTCCGGTACGTGGGAGGGCGCGGCTTCCGGTACGCGGGAGGGCGCAGCTTCCTGGACCGGCACGCCGGAGCCCGACGCAGCAGGCCCCGCAGGAGCCGTGGGGGCTGCTGGAGCCGCGGGAGCTGCGGGGGCCGCGATCGATCCGGGGGCGGCGGCGACCACGATGCCGCTGTTCCTGGGTGGCGACGGCCCGGACGCGAACCCGGGCGTGGGCAGCCCCGGCGGGGCGACGTATCCCGTGCCGGACGGGAGCCGGAGGCGCACCGCGACCGCGGGCCCCGTCTTCGACCCCGACCCCGTGCGGCCGCGCCGCAGGCGCCCCTTCGGGGCGCTCGCCGTGGGGGCGGCCGTGGCCGCCGTGGTCGGCACGGCGGCTTTCGCCGGCGGACTGTTCGGCGGTGACGACAGCACGGACGAGGCGCTGCCGGAGGCCACCACGAGCGCCCCGGACACCGAGGACGAACCGGCCGCGTCGGTGGCCCCGTCCCCCTCCGCGTCGACCGCTCCGCCCCGTACGCAGTCTCCATCGGCCACACCGTCCGCATCGCCGTCCGCGTCCGCCTCGCCGACGAAGAGCCGCGAGCCCTCGCCGACCGCCACCACGGCCGCGTCCGCGTCGCCGACGGCGAGCGCCTCGCCCGCCCCGGACGGCGGCGCCCCGCCGGCCGCACCGTCGGCCGCCCCGCCCGCGGGAGTGACCGGCGGTTCGCTGCGGCCCGGCGACCGCGGTCCGGAGGTCGCCGAGTTGCAGATCCGGCTCCGGACGGTCGGGGAATGGCTCTACTCGGGGCCGGTCGACGGGAGCTCCTACAGCGACCAGGTGGCGTACTCCGTGGCGGTCTACCAGTCGTACAAGGCGATCCAGGGCGACCCTGCGGGCGTGTACGGGCCGAACACCCGGCGCGCGCTGGAGGCGGAGACGAACGGGCGCGGGCGCCACTGAGCCCGGCCGCCGAGCAGGGGATTGGCGTTCCGGCCCCGGTTTTTGTATCGTGATGGAACAAAGTAGCTCCCGCCCGCACTCCCTGACCGGCGGGCGGGGGTTGCTCTGGTCCACCGCACGCGGTAGCGCACACCGTGTACGGCACACCCTTCGCAGCCCGTGTACGCCATGCCCCGCGGCACGCGCACCCGGGCTGTTCGCACACCTCCCCGCGTTCTGGAGCAGCCGATGCCGCCCACCGTCCTCACCGCACAAGCCCTCCTGCTGGACATGGACGGCACCCTCGTGAACTCCGACGCGGTGGTGGAGCGCTGCTGGCGGCGCTGGGCGATCGAGCACGGACTGGACCCCGAGGCGGCGCTCAAGGTGGTCCACGGCCGCCAGGGGTACGCCACGATGGCCGTTCTGCTCCCGGACCGCCCCGTGGAGGAGAACTACGCGGACAACCGGGTGATGCTGGCCGAGGAGACCGCCGACGTCGAGGGCGTCGTGCCGATCGGCGGGGCGCCCGCGTTCATGGCCGCGATCGCCGAGCTGCCGCACGCACTGGTGACCTCCGCCGACACCGCGCTCGCGACGGCCCGGATGGGTGCGGCCGCGCTGCCGATGCCCGCCGTCCGCGTCACCGCCGAGCAGGTCGGCGCCAGCAAGCCGGACCCCGAGGGCTTCCTCAAGGGCGCGGCGGAACTGGGCTTCGACGCGGCGGACTGCATCGTGTTCGAGGACTCCGAGGCGGGCATCGCGGCGGGCCGGGCGGCGGGCATGCGCGTCGTGGGCGTCGGCCCGCGCGCCGCGGCCCTCGCGCCGGACGCCCATGTCGAGGATCTGACGCGGGTACGCGTGGAGGCGGCCGGGGACGGCTCGATCCGCCTGCACATCAACGAGGCCTGAGACAGGCCCGCCCCCGGCCCGGCTCCCGGGGCTCAGCCCCGGGACTCGGCCCCGGCGCGGCGCCCCCGGGGCTGGGCCCCGGCGCAACGCCCCGGTGCTCAATCCCGGTGCAACAGCCCGCGCGCGACCAGCTCCAGGACCGTCGCGACGGCCACCACCTGGACCGCCATCAGCGCCACCAGGACGAACAGCTGCACGGCGCCCGCCTCCACAGGTGAGGCGCCGCCCAGCAGCATGCCCACGAACGCCCCCGGCAAGGTGACGAGTCCGACCGTCCGGGTCTGATCGAGCCCGGGCAGCAAGGCGTCCGACGCCGCCGGCCGCACGATCTCCAGCCGGGCGTCCCGGTCGAGCATCCCGAGGGCCATGCCCGCCTCCACCTCCCCGCGCCGGCCGGCGAGTTCGTCCAGGGCGCGCCGCCCGCCGAGCACGGTCGCGGTGAGCGCACCGCCGATGAGGATGCCCGCCACCGGGATGAGCGCCAGGCCCCGGACCGGCACGAGCCCCGTGAGCAGCAGCGCCCCCACCACGGGCAGCACGCCCGCCCCGATCGGCACGGCCGCCCAGCGCCAGGTGCGGTTACCGGTGACCCGGCGCCCCGCGGTCCACACCGCCACGGCGAACATCAGCGCCACGAACCCGAGCAGCGGCGCCAGGGAGCGGACCACCCAGCCGATGAGCAGGGAGACGGCGGCGAGTTGGACCGCCGCCCGCACCCCGGCGACGAGGATCTCGCGCGACCGCCCCAGCGAGGCCCACGCGGCGACGGCGGCGGCGAGGACCAACAGGACGGCGAGGACGACGCCGAGGGTGACGGAGACCGGAAGCAGCACGCGGCAACGATAGGGCCGCACCCCAGCCGCCCGGCCCTGCCACACGCCTTCGGCCACCGCCGCACCGCCGCCCCGCCCTCCCCGCCCGACCCCTCCCGCCCCGTCGCCGTTCAGGGGCCGTTCAGGGGGCGTGACCGGGAACCCGAGCGCCCCCGAGCCCCGCGACAGAGCCCAACACCACCCGGACAAACCCTCCGTGACGGTTCCGCGCGCTCCCGCGATCCGTCACTCCCCTTGCACACCCCTTGATGTGACGTGCACATGTCGCCACTCTGTTACCTGACGCCCACCCCACAGAAACCTGGCGTCGTCACGATGGCCGGGCTCACTCATGCCCGCCCAAGCACCCCCCACATCAAGGGAGTCAGCATGTCCGGTGTCTACGCGCGTCGCCTCTCCGTCGTCGCAGCAACCGCCGCGCTCGCCGCCACGTCCGCCCTGTTCACCGCCCCGAGTGCGCAGGCCGCCATGCCCACCCCGGTCAGCGCGGCGACCGCACGCACCTACCTCGGCCAGCTCACCGTCGGCGCGGAGGGCTCGTCCAGCGGCTACAGCCGCGACAAGTTCCCGCACTGGATCACCCAGTCGGGAGCCTGCAACACCCGTGAGGTCGTCCTCAAGCGCGACGGCACGAACGTCCAGCAGGACTCCTCCTGCGCCGCGGTCAGCGGCAGTTGGTTCTCGCCCTACGACGGCGCCACCTGGAGCGCCGCTTCCGACGTGGACATCGACCACATGGTCCCGCTCGCCGAGGCCTGGCGCTCCGGCGCGAGCAGCTGGACGACCGCCCAGCGACAGTCGTTCGCCAACGACCTGACGCGCCCCCAGCTCATCGCGGTCACCGACAACGTGAACCAGTCCAAGGGCGACAAGGACCCGGCCGAGTGGATGCCGCCGACCTCCTCGTACAAGTGCACCTACGTCCGCGCCTGGGTCCACGTCAAGAAGCACTACAACCTGACCGTGGACTCCGCCGAGAAGAGCGCCCTGCAGTCCGCCCTGAACGGCTGCTGACCACCACGCACGGCCGCTGACTCCCCGACTCCCGACTCCCCCCGCACGGCCGCCGGCCCACCGGAACCTGTGCGCACGTCTCCTTCGTTCTGTACGTTACGGACCCCATCCGTGACGGCGTCGCGAGGAGACATCACATGGCCGGGCTGCGCCTGGGACCACTGCTGCGGTACGTCGACTGGGAGTCCGGGTCCACTGCGACCGTCTGGGTCGAGGCGAGCCGTCCGTGCACCGTGGAGGTCCGGTGCGCGGACGGCGCCTCGGGGGCGTCGCCCACCTTCTCGGTGGCCGGTCACCACTACGCCCTGGTCGTCGTGACGGGCCTGACCCCCGGTTCCACCACGGCGTACGAGGTGCTGATCGGGTCCCGGCGCGTCTGGCCGCCCGACGACGCCCGCCTCCCGCCGAGCACCATCACGACACCTTCGGCGGCGGCCCCGGAGAGCCCCGGGGCGACTCCGGACGGGGTGCGGATCTCGTTCGGGTCCTGCCGGTGGGCCTCCGCCCCCGGCGGCGGGCACGACCCCGTCGGGCCGGACGCCCTGGTGACCCTGGCCGCTCGTCTCGCCGCGGACCCCGCGGCCGAGCGGCCCGACGTCCTGCTGCTCCTCGGCGACCAGGTGTACGCGGACGAGACCTCCGGGGCGACCCGGCGCAGACTCGCCGCCCGCCGGGACCTGAGCGAGCCGCCGGGCACGGAGATCGCGGATTACGAGGAGTACACCTACCTCTACGACGAGTCGTGGCGCGATCCGGAGGTCCGCTGGCTGCTCTCCACGGTCCCCAGTTGCATGATCTTCGACGATCACGACGTCATCGACGACTGGAACACCAGCGCCGCCTGGCAGCGGGACATGCGCGCCACGCCCTGGTGGCACGAACGGATCGTCAGCGGGCTGATGTCGTACTGGGTCCATCAGCACCTGGGCAATCTCTCCCCCGCCGAGCTGGCCGCCGACCCGGTGTACGCGGCGGTCAGAGCCTCGCCCGACGGCACCGAGGAGCTGCGCCGCTTCGCCGCCGAGACCGACGCGGATCCCGCCCGTACCCGGTGGAGCTACCAGCGTGTTTTCGGCCGAGTACGGCTGGTGATGGTCGACACCCGCGCGGCCCGCGTCCTGGCCGAGGGAGAGCGGGCGATGCTCGACGCCGAGGAGGCCGACTGGCTGCGGGATACGGTCCTGGACGACCCCTCTTCATACGATCATCTCCTCATCGGCAGCTCCCTGCCGTGGCTGCTGCCCCCGCTCGTCCACGACGCGGAGCGCTGGAACGCCGCACTGTGCGCGGGCGTACGCGGGCAACGCTGGGCACGCTTCGGCGAGAAGCTGCGCCGCGCGTCCGACCTGGAGCATTGGGCCGCCTTCCCGGAATCCTTCGACCGGTTCACGGAGCTGTTGCGGGAAGCGGGGAGCGGCCCGGACGCCCCGGCGACGGTATGCGTGCTCTCGGGCGATGTGCACCACGCCTATATCGCCGAGCCACGGTGGCCGAAGTCCGATCCCGGACTCGGCTCCGCCCCCGGGACCGATTCCGGTCCCGCCCCCGGAGGCGCCCCGGCCTCCCGCATCCTCCAGCTGACCTGCTCACCCGTGCACAACTCGATCCCCCGGTCGATCCGGACGGGTTTCCGTTTCGGCTGGAGCCGGGCGGGCCGGCGGATCGGCCGGCTGCTGAGCCGCCACGGCCGTACGGGAGCGTCGCCGGTGACCTGGCACAGGGCGGGCGGCCCCTGGTTCGGTAACCAGCTCATGACGCTCACGTTGCATGGCCGGAAGTCTGCGCTGACATTGGTCCAGGCCAAGGCGAGCAAGCAGGGGGCCCAGCTCGAAGCGGTTCTTGAGCGTTCACTCACCCCTGAGAGTGAGGCGATTTTCGGCCACTCGACAGAATGTTGAAGTTGCAAGCATTGGTGAGGTCTCCCTAACCTGAGGCGCCCGATCGGTTCACGTCCCCACCACAACCGAAGGAGCCCCCCCCATGCTCATCCGCTTGAACCAGGCCCAGCCCTACGTGCTCAGCCTCTTCCGCTTCGTCGTCGGCCTGCTCTTCGCCTTCCACGGAGCCGCCACGCTCTTCGGAGTGATCGGCGGCAACCAGGCGGAGACCGGCGCCTGGCCCGGCTGGTACGCCGCCCTGATCCAGCTGGTCTGCGGGTCCCTGGTCGCCCTCGGTCTCGGCACCCGCGCCGCGGCCTTCCTCGCCTCGGGGTCGATGGCCTACGCGTACTTCAAGGTGCACCAGCCCGAGGCGTTCCTGCCGCTCCAGAACGGCGGCGAGAGCGCGGCGATGTTCTGCTGGGCGTTCCTGCTGCTGGTCTTCACCGGCCCGGGGACCGTCGCTCTGGACCGCTTCTTCGGATCGCGGAACACCGAGGCCACCACCGCCGAGGACACGCCCCGGCGCGACAAGACCCCGGCCGTCTCGGTCTGACCGGCCGTCTCGGTCTGACCGGCCGTCTCGGTCTGACCGGCCGTCTCGGTCTGACCGGCCGTCTCGGTCTGACCGGCTGTCTCGGACCGACCGGCTGTCTCGGACCGACCGGCTGTCTCGGACCGACGGTTCGTCCCGGCCCGACCGGCCGTCCCGGCGTTGTCCCGCAGCCCCCTCGCACGGGTGGCGGGGACGTACGGCGGTGCCCCGATCCCCCAGTTGCGCGGAGGAGCGGGACACCGCCGTACGCCGTCGTCCGCCCGAGGACGCGGAACCCCGTCAGTCCTGCCCGTGGGGCCCGAACGGCACCGTGAAGCAGGCCGCCCGCTCCCCCGCGCCGCCCTGCCGGTCATGGATGATCACCGACCGCGCCCCGTCCTCCCGGAAGCCCCAGCCGTGCAGTGCCTCCGCCCGGCCGTCGCCCTCCTCGTCCGTCCGGAAGTCCAGCCACACCTCGTTGACCGGGTCCGCCGTCGCCGCCGGACGGTGCTGGTAGTGGGGCCCCGCGGCGGCGGGATCGGCGCCGCAGGGCGAGGTGTGCACGTGCATCCCGTACGTACGGCCGGGCACCAGCCCCCGCAGCCGGGCCCCGACCCGGGTGCCGGACGGGTCCGCGAACTGGGTGACCTCGATCCGCGCGCCCGCCGGCACCAGCCGGGTGTCGTACGTCAGCGCGTCGGACGGGACGAAGGAGCCGGGCGGGGAGAACACCCCCGCGGCCCGCATCCACGAACTGCCGCCCGCCGCGGCGACGTCATCCGTGCGGCTCGGGTCTCCACCGCCGCCCGGCTCCTGTGCCGGGCCCCCCGCCGCCGGCGCCCCGTGCGCGCCGTGGCCGCCAGCGGCGTCGGACGCGCCGCCGTCCGCTCCGTGGGCGACCCCGACGCCACAGGCCAGCGTCAGCAGGGCCGCCGTGCCCGCCAGCAGGCCCGGCACCCGCGAGACCCCCCGGCCCCGCGACATCGCGTCGTCCTCACGTCCCGCCGTCCCCCGCCGCCCCGAATTCGGGTGCGCCGGACCGTGTCCCGTCCGTACCATCCATGCCGTCATGCGCTGCTCCTTGCTCGTGCCGGTCGTTCTCCCCGCCTAACGGGCACAAGGCCTCCAGGTGTACGTGACCTGCACAACATCACCCGCCCTGCGCGGTGTCCGGCTGACCCTCACGCGTACGCTGTACAGCTGAACCTGCCGCCCATGCCGCTCCCCTGCGACGTCGCGGCGTTGACACGATCGGGGAGTAGTAGACGGTGCTAGAGAGTGTGGGCGCGCTGACCAGCAGCCCATGGATCTACGCGGTGGTCGCCCTCTCCGTTCTGCTGGACGTCTTTCTGCCCCTGCTGCCCAGCGGCGTTCTCGTCATCACGGCCGCCACCGCGGCGGCGGCGGGCACCACCACCGTCAGCGGCGCCGGCGAAGGCACCGGCGGGCAGGTTCCCTCGCTCGTCGTGCTGATCCTGTGCGCGGCCTCCGCCTCGGTGCTCGGCGACCTCGTCGCGTACCGGCTCGCCTGGCGCGGGGGCGACCGGCTGGACCGGGCCATCGCACGCTCCCGGCGTCTCACCTCCGCGCAGGAACGTCTCGGCGCGGCGCTGAGCCGGGGCGGCGGCGCACTGGTGATCATCGCCCGGTTCGCACCCGCGGGCCGTTCCGTGGTCTCCCTCGGCGCGGGGGCCGCCCACCGCAGGAAGCGGGACTTCCTTCCCTGGTCCGCACTGGCGGGCCTGGCCTGGGCGGGTTACAGCGTGGGGCTCGGCTACTTCGGCGGCCGGTGGCTGGGCTCGACGTGGTTCGGCACGGCCGTCTCCGTGCTGGCCCTGTTCGTGGCGGGCGCGCTGGCCGCGTTCGTGGTGAAGCGCCCGGCGACGCGGACGGCGACGACGGCCGAAGGCAAGGCCGAGGCAGCGGAGACGGCGCCGACGGCAACAGCGACGGACTCCCCGGTATCCGGAGCAGGAGCCGGAGCCGGAGCCATGTCCGGGTACGCATCCGGATCCGCATCCGCGGCCTTGGCCGTGGCACCGAAGACGCCCCCGCTCGTGTCCGTGCCC
This sequence comes from Streptomyces anulatus, assembly GCF_014650675.1. Classification (GTDB taxonomy): domain Bacteria; phylum Actinomycetota; class Actinomycetes; order Streptomycetales; family Streptomycetaceae; genus Streptomyces; species Streptomyces anulatus. The sequence goes on from NZ_BMVK01000001.1 coordinate 646,489, forward strand.
GCGCCGACGTCTGCCTCCGGCGCCAGTTCCCCGGGCGGGTCGGCCCCCCTCGGCACATCGGGACCGGTGTCGGCGCCCGCACCGGCCGCCCCCTGACCGGAAGAACTGACCGGAAGAACTGACCGGAGGGGCCGACGTGCGGGCGGCGGGACTCAGCCCCGGGCCGCGCCCCGTATCTCCAGGCCGTCGAGGAGCTTCATCGTGGCTGCGGTGATCTCGTCGACGGCCCGGTCGAAGACCTCCCGGTTGTGCGCGGCGGGCGCGCGGAACCCGGAGACCTTGCGTACGTACTGAAGGGCGGCGGCCCGCATGTCCTCCTCGGTGGCCTCTTCGGGGAGGGCGGGCGGGCGAAGCGTCTTGATGCTGCGGCACATGACTCCAGTGTGTACCGCCCCACTGACAACGGACACCCGTCGCCGCCGCCCGCCCCGCCGCAAGGCCGGATCGCCCGCGCGACCGCTCCTCGCTCAGCTGCTCCGCACCAGGTCGCTCGGGTTCGACCGATCGGTGCACAGGGCCCAGATGACGAAGACGTCGATCGCGATGGTGACGATGGCCCAGACCGGGGTGTACGGCAGCCACATGAAGTTGGCGATGAGGTTCAGGGAGGCGAGAACGACACCCGCGCCGCGGGCCCAGGTCGCGCCCTTGAGGATGCCCAGGCCCACGAGGATGAGGATCACGCCGAGGATCAGGTGGATCCAGCCCCACGAGGTCACGCTGAACTTGAAGACGTAGTCGTTGATGCGCGTGTAGACGTCGTTCGAGGCGATCCCCGCGATGCCCTTCAGTACGCCGAGGATGCCGTCCACGAAGAGCAGGACACCGGCGAACACCGTGCCCCCGGCCGCCCACGGGCTGCCGGAGTTGCCGCCCGGACGGGGATCGGCGGGGCGCGAGGCGCCGGGTGCGGGGGTGCTGGGCTGTGACATGACGACTCCTTGGCCGGAACGAGGCGCAGGGCGCCTGCTGTCCTGACCTGCCCTGGTAGTGCGCGGCAGATCAGCTCCGACGCTCCTCCCGGCCGCTGGGCAGAGCCACCCGGACGCGCCCGTTCGGGTGACGTGTCACGGCGCGCTGACCGTGACGACGCGCCCCTGGGCGTCGACGGTGAGCGCCACCCGCTCGACGCGGTTGACGAGGGCGACGACGGCCCACACGATCCCCCACGCCAGGCACGAGAAGACGGTGAGGAAGGCGTGCAGCACATGGTTCACCGGCTGCCCGCGCACCAGCACCACCTGGCTCCCGGAACGCGACTCGACGCGCCAGCCGCTCGCGATGCGCCGGCTCACGATCCAGTCCAGGATCAGTGCGCGCTGCGCCGCGTCGGGGGGCTCGCCCCCGGCGACGTAATAGCCGGGCGGCGGCTCGATCGAGGCGCTCTCCCGTACCGCTCGACGACGTCTCACGGGATCACTCCCAGGTGTCGAGGTCGCCGCCGCGCCATTCGATCAGCCCGGGCCGGTCCAGCTCGACGACCTTGTCGGGCCCCGGGGCGAACCCCGCGGCCCGCAGCAGCGCGGCCACCTCGCCCCGTCCGTGCGCCAGGCCCACGATCTGCCCGTGCACGGTGACCCGCCGCCCTCCGGTCGCGGAAGGCGGGTAGACGATCACGGGCGGGTGCTCGGCCATGCCTCCACGGTGCCCCGAGCACTGCCCCCGCGCATCCCGGGAGGCGGGCCCGCTCTCCTCGGTGGAACCGGCCGAGCGCGGCCCGGCGTCCCCCCGGACGTTCGTACGATCATGAACCGCGACGGAGGACCCGCCCATGACGGCAACGGCTGCCCGCTACCTGTACCTCACCCGGCACGGCCAGGCCTCCGCCGACGAGACCACGCTGACCGACGACGGCCGGCGCCAGGCCGCCCTGCTCGGGGAGCGGCTCCGCGAGATCCCGATCACGGCGATCCACCACGGCCCGCTCCCGCGCGCCGAGCAGACGGCGCGGCTGGTCGGCGAGCGGCTGGCGGGAGTTCCTCTGCTGCGGTCCGAACCGGCCGGCGACTACATCCCGTACCTGCCGCGACGGGAGGAGCTGCCGGCGGAGTCGGCCGACGAGACGCTCGCCCGGCTGGCCGGGTTCCCGGCGGCGGAGCGCGAGCAGGGCCCCGGGCTGGCCCGGGAGGCTGTCGCACGGTTCACGGGTACGGTCGAGGGCGACGAGCCCCGCCACGAACTCCTCGTGACGCACAACTTCCTGGCCGGCTGGCTCGTCCGGGGCGCGCTGGACGCCCCGGACTGGCGGTGGCTGGGCATCAACCACGCCAACGCCGCACTGACTGTCATCCGTTACGCGCCCGGACGCCCCCCGGCCCTCCTCCTGTTCAACGACACCGGCCACCTGCCCGCCGAACTCCGCTGGACCGGCCTCCCGCCCGAGCTGCACGTCTGAGGGAGCCCGCGCGGCACGGGCGGCGCGGTGGCGCGGTGGCGCGGTGGCTCAGACGCTCCGCCCGCAACCGCGGATCAACGACATCAGCAGCCCGTGCGTTTCGGCGTCCGCGGCCACGACGAGACCACGGCCCTCCGGCCCGACCGGACCGCCGTCGACCCCGGTGACGACACAGCCGGCGGCCCGGCACAGGGCGATCCCGGCGGCGAAGTGCACGCTCCCGCTCAGGTCGCCGCCGTCGGTGACATAGGCGGCCCTCCTGCCGGCCGCGACCCAGGCCAGGGCGAGCGTGGTGGAGACGACGCGCGGGCGGAAGCGTTCGACGAACCCGGGGTGGGCGAGCAGGTCGACGGCCCGGAAAGCGGGCGCGCCGGGGAAGGGCGGATCGAGATTCACGTCCACCAGCCGGGTGTCGCCCGTCGGCGCCAACCGCTCCTCGCCGACCGGTCGTCGACGCGCGACGGGACCGGAGACGTGCCCGTCCGCAACGCGCCGGCCCCGAACGCCGGTCCGCCCCTTCCCGTACCCGTCCCCGTCCCCGTCGTACTGGGCCCATGCGGTCACGCCATCAGTCAGGAAGACCTCGCCGCTGAACGGATCGGCCACCGCGGCCGGGCCGTTGCGCAGCGCCACGTTGACGGCGACCAGGTGGGAGCCGGTGGCGTAGTTGAGCGTCCCGCACAAGGGGTCCACCAACCACTCGCGCACCGCGTCGACCGCGCCTCGCCGGCCGCCCTCCTCGCCGTGCACCGCGTCCCCGGGCCGGGCACCACGGATGACGTCGAGGATCGCTTCCTCCGCCGCCACATCGACGTCGGTGGCGAAGTCCCCGGCGCCTTTGTCGATACGGGAGTGCAGCCGGCCGTACCGGGCGCGCACGATCTCCGCCCCGGCCAGCGCCGCGGCTGCCGCCACCTCGGTGTCCGTCGGGCTCGCGGGTGAGTCGATCATGGCGAGCAGAGTAGCCGGGAGACCATCACCGCCGTACGGGGAACCCGGCACAGCCGTCACGCTCCTCCGGCGTCCTGCCCCGGACTGCGGCCGAGCAGCAGCGCCTCCGAGCCGACCGGCCGGAACCCGGCGGCCTGGAACGCCCGGATGCTGCGCGCGTTGCCCGCGGCCTGCTGCGACCAGAGCGGTTCGCCCGGGGGCACGAGGTGCCGTGCGGCGGTGGCGAGGGCACGGCCGAGGCCCCGGTGCCGGGCATCCTCGTCCAGCTCGACGGCCACCTCCCACCGCCCCGCCACTCCCCGCCCGAGCACGAGCACTCCCCCGTCGACCTCCCACATCCGCACCCCGTCCCGGCGCCGGCGGGCACTCATCACCCGTGGGTGCACGGGATCGGTGACCTCCCGCAGCTCCAGCCCCGGCTCGCCGGGCAACGAGGCCGCCACGGTCAGGAGGTCGATCGTGTCGGTGACCCGCCCGGTGCGGTCCAGGAAGGCCGTCAGGAAGCGGGGGTGCATCGTGGCGGCCAGCGCATCGCATTCCAGGGCGGCCAGCGTCGCGTGGACCCACTCGGGGTCCTCATCGGTGAACACGACCGAGTGCGCGGTGAAGGCGATCACCCCCGTGTCGCGACCGTTCGGCGCGGCGACCACGGTCGTCCCCCCGTCGGTCTCCGGAAACCGCCCGCACGCCGCCTCGTCCAGGATCTCCGCCAGCGTCTGCCCCATGAAGTGCCCCCTCGTACCTCGTCGTTCGGTCCGGCCGCCGTATCGCCGCAGCCGCCGCGTCACCGCACGGGGTGATGGACGCCAAAACGTTCATACGCCCCTCTCGCAGCACACCGGCTCAGGTTAGGCCGGTCCGTCGCACGGCAGGCGCACCGGTACGCGCACCCCAAGGAAGCCCCCCTCATCCCCTCCCTCAGCACCTCCGGCATTACCTCAGGCGTAATCGACCGCGTGCACGCGCCCCGGCAGGATCGAACCCATCGACGGGAAGCCCTGACGGGCCCCGCCCCAGCAGCGAGGAGAGCGCCATGTCCGTCACACCCCCCACCCTCACGGCAAGCTCGGCCGGCGCCGCACCTTCCCCCGCCGCTACGACCCGGGCCGTAATCCAGGACTTCCTCGCCGCCCGGCTGGCCGGGGACACGGCGCGGCTCACGGCACTCTTCGCCGACGAGGTCGACTGGCTGCTCGCCGAGAACCCGGCCGTACCGTGGATCCGCCCCCGGTCCACGGCCGCCGAATGCGCCGCCCAGTCAGCGGAGTTGATGGAGCACACCGTGCCCGAGGACGCCCGCGCCTCCATCGACGCCTTCCTCGTGGACGGCGCCGACGCCGTCCTGACGGGACACCTGTCGGGCACCGTACGTGCGACGGGCAGATCCTTCGAGGGCCCGTTCGCACTGCGCCTCACCGTCGAGGACGGCCGGATCACCCGGCACCACCTCTACGAGAACAGCCTGTCGATCGCGGAGGCGGTGAGTGACCGCACGCGTTGACCACGAGCGCGCGAGGAACGCCGAAGGCCCCCGACCATGACCGGTCGGGGGCCTTCGTACTGGTGGGCGCGGACGGTTTCGAACCGCCGACATCTGCTGGGAAATTTCGGCCGGAGGTGGTCAAGCACTCTGGCTGGCACGGCCGCGGCTGCCATCAAAAGCTTCCCCGACTGCTGTTGTGCGCCACTGTCGACGTCAGCAGCGGATGTCGGTTCACAGGTTCGGCATCTGCTCGTCGGCTGCCCTGCGCGGTCGCGCCAGGACTGCCGCAGCCCGCCTGTCGTCTGCATGCTTCTGCTCTATGGAGGCTCGCAGTTCTCCGGGCGTCGGCCATGGCGCGCGCCGGTGGATCATGCGATGGCAGTTGGCACAGATGAGTGCGAGATCGCTGAGCCTGGTGCGCCCTTCGCCGGCCTCGTGCAGCGGAACAACATGGTGGCACTCGATGTACCCCCTTCCGCGGTCACCATAGATCTGCTCAAAATCGAAGCCGCATGACTCGCAAGCGAGCTGTCGGCCCTCGCCCACTACCGCATCGATTTTCCTCTTGCGCAAGGCCTTGTTCCGCTCACGGCTCCGGTGGCGACCAAGCAGCAACCTACCCTCGGGCGCACTGAAGTCGTCTTCCTCCTCGGCCTCGGGTGATAGCTCCTGGAACTCCCCTGCGACAAGGCCTTGCCGGATACGCAGGGCTACCTTCGCCATCTCAGTCGGCCGGGCGAGGAAGTCATTCATGACTTCGACATCCAGGACGTTCCCGTTCGTGGGCTTGCCCCTGTAGTCGGGATGCCGACATGTGATGTCAACCGTCTTACGCGCTACGCCGTTGGGGTTTCGGAACAGCTCGTTACGTAGCTCCTCAGGATGGATCGGCATGGCCTGGAGCAACGCAGACAGCTCGATCACACGTGGGTCGTCGAACTCCAGTCGCTTCCAACCGTTGGCCATGGCCAGGTCGCAAGCAAGGATGATCTCGTCACGGGTCCAGTCGGGGCTACGGGACGAACGGATCGTGAAGCCGAGTCGGGCCAGCCACCTGGCTGCGTGTGACCTCCCGCCGCTCAGCTCGTCCGGCTTCAACGCTCGACCTTGATCGAACTTGTGAGCCACACCAGCGATGGCCTTGGAGTCGTATGTTCGTTCCTCGTGCAGGAGGAAATACCCGGTTGCCGGCTTGTACCCGTACTTGGACAGAAACCCGTCCTGACCCAGCTCGTCATACTCCGTCAGAGCTTTGAAGACACCGTCTCGACTGATCGCACCTTTGCGCATGGTGAAAGCCTAAGGTCCACCACTGACAGCCAGTCAGGTAATCGCCATCGCCAACCCATCCCTGGGTCTGAGCACCTACGTCGAAGTCATCATCGTGAACCTGCGAGCTTGGTTCTTGTCTGATGCACCTGGCTGGAGCACGGGCGGCCATACAGGAAAGGTCCGCCCTAGCGGCAGCGGCCCGACCGTGGGTGACCGCGCCCGTTGATGTCAGAGGTGGATGTCAAAGACCCCCAGCCATGATCGACTGGGGGTCTTCGTACTGGTGGGCGCGGACGGTTTCGAACCGCCGACATCTGCTTTGTAAGAGCAGCGCTCTACCCCTGAGCTACGCACCCGTGGATGAGGCAACAGCGTACATGGACCCGGGCCCCTGCTCATAAACCGTTCCCGGGCGGGGCCGGGCCGTCCTTCCTGGCCGCTCGTCGGGGCCGGGTGCGGGGGATAACCCCACCACGAGACGGTAGCCGTCCGGATCCCGTCGGGGGGCGTCGGTGCATACGGTTTGAGTGCACCGGCAACGACGTCCGGTGGCACCGTCCGGCAGCACGCACTGGGGGACCGATCACCGTGGACATCGTGACGAGCGCAGCGACCCGCACGCTCCGTGGGACAACCGGGAGGGCCCTCGCTCTGGGGGGCGGGGTCGCATTGCTGGCCCTGGCTCTCACCGGGTGCGGGGGTACGGATGTCGACGGTGCCCCCGTGGAGCGCAAATCGTTCGCCCTGGAGGGGAAGACCCTGACCATCGACTCCGAGAACGCCACCGTGGATCTCGTGCCGGCCGACGTGAAGCAGGTCGAGGTGGAGCGGCAGGTCGACGGGTGGGTGGTGCTGGGCAGTGGGCCCGACCCCGTCTGGAACATGGAGGGCGACACTCTCACGCTCCGGGTTAAGTGCGACGCGCTGATCAACAACTGCGAGGCCCGGCACCGGGTGAAGGTGCCGCGTGGGGTCGCTGTGACGGCCTCGTCGGACAACGGGACGATCAGCGCCACCGGCTTCGACCGCGCACTGGACCTCTCGTCGGACAACGGGGAGATCGACGTCCGGGACACCCGCGGCGCGCTGAAGCTGAAGAGCGACAACGGGGAGATCCGGGCGGACCGGATATCCGCCTCCTCCGTGGTGGCCCGCGCCGACAACGGGGAGATCCGGCTGGACTTCAGCACCGTGCCCGACCTCGTGGACACCGTGAGCGACAACGGGGGCATCACCATCGACCTGCCGCCGGGCGGCCAGAAGTACGCGGTGAACGCTTCCGCCGACAACGGGGACGTCTCGATCGGGGTGCCGCGCGGCGACGACAGCGCCCATGTGGTGAAGGCCCGCAGCGACAACGGCCAAGTCACTGTGCGAAGCGCGAACTAACCGACCCGTGTGTTCGTCCTTACCTGGTGGGAGAATGTACCGGGCAGGGCGAATCGGCACGGGAGAGGGATGTGACGGCGACACACGCGCGGCCGGAGGCAGGAGCGGGTGGAAGTTCCGCCGTCCAGAGTGGTCAGGGCCTGTCGGGGCAGGACGCCCCCGGGAGGTCGCGGAGGCCGGGCGGACGCGGTTCCGGGGCCCGGGATCTGCTGGTGCTGATGCTCCTGCCCGTGCCCCTCGTGCTCGCCGCGGTGCCCGCCGCCTTCGCCGGTGGCGGTACGCGCCGGTGGTTCGGCGGGCGCGGGGAGAACGAGCGGGCCGAGGCGCAGGCCGCGAAGGACGCCGCCGCCGAGGCCTTCTACGAGCTGGACAGCGCCCAGCGTGATCTCAGGATCTCCATCGAGACCATCAACGCCGTGGACAGTTCCTCGCGCGGCCGCAAGGCCTCCGATGACTTCGCCGCCCTCGGCCGGCGCATCGACGAGGTCAGCCACACCTACATCACCGCCGTCGACAGCCACGACCTGGACCGGGACGATCTGGAGCCCGCCGTCGCCTCCCGGGCCCGCACCGAGCTGAACCGGGCCAAGGACGACCTCGTACGGGTCAAGGGCGAGCTGGACCGCTTCGCCCAGGGGCTCGGGCCCCTGCTGGGCAGCGCGGAGACGCAGCTCGCCCGGCTCGCCCCCGCCGTCGAGCGGGCCCGGCAGGCGCTCCTGGGAGCGAGCAACGCCCTCGACGGCGCCCGGGCCGCGGGGCTGCGGGCCGATGAGCTGGCCGCCCGGCTCGCCGCGCTCGCCCCGGAGCTGACCAAGCTGAACCAGGGCGCGGGAAAGCACGGCGTCGCGGAGACCCTTCAGCGGGCCGATGCGGTGTTGCGCGATGCCGAGGCCGTGCGTACCGAGGCGGAGCGGCTGCCCGAGCGGGCCGCCGAGATCGACCGGCGGCTGGTGTCCCTGCGGACCCGCGCCCAGGCCCTGACGACCCGGGCGGGCTCGGTGGAGCCGGTGCTCAGCGAGTTGCGGCGACGCTTCTCGGCCGCCTGCTGGCAGGACCTCCAGCCCGTCCCGGAGCAGGCCGCCCTCAACATCCGGCAGGCCGAGGACAAGCTCGCGGAGGCGGCGAAGGCGCGCGACGAGCAGCGCTGGGCGGACGCCACGTCCCGGCTGTCCACGGTCCGTGCCCTGCTCAACGCCACGGACGAGGCGGTCTCCGCCGCCGGGGACCGGTTGCAGCAGCTGAACGCCGTGGCGAAGGACCCGCAGCAGGAGATCGAGCGGACCCGGTTCGCGGTGCGGGACGCCCAGCGCCTCGCCATGACCGGCCGGCACACGCCCGACCCCCGGCACGCCCGGCCCCTGGACGACTCCGTGGCCCGGCTGGAACGCGCCATCGCCGGCCTGGAGGGGCGCCACCCCGACTACTGGCACTTCCTGACCGAGACCGAGGCCGTGCGGCAGACCGCCGCCCGGGTGGTCTCCGACATCCGCGAGGAACGCGGTACCGGCTCCGGTTCCGGTTCCTGAGGCGAGCGGCCCGGCGGTCCAGCCGCCCGGCGGTCCGGCGGTCCAGCCGCCCGGCGGTCCGGCGGTCCAGCCGCCCGGCGGTCCGGCGGTCCGGCCGCCCAGCATTCCGGCCGCCCGGCTCCTGAGGCGACCGGCAGGGGGGCGTGGCCCCCTGCCGGCGATGGCTCTAGCCTGAGCCCATGCCTCGCTATGAATTCCGCTGCCGCACCTGCGGAGACACGTTCGAAGTCAGCCGTCCCATGGCCCAGTCCTCGGACCCCGCCTCCTGCCCCGCAGGCCACGACGACACCGTCAAGCTGCTGTCCGCCGTGGCCGTGGGCGGTGGAGCCGGGTCCGCTCCCGCGCCGTCCGGCGGCGGTGGGGGCGGAGGCTGCTGCGGGGGCGGGTGCTGCGGCTGAGCCCGGCCGGGAGGGGCCCCCGCGACGGCCGGGGGCCTTACTTCTTGCGGGACAGCGTCAGGCCGTCCGATACCGTCAGCAGGACGCTGTCCATCCGGTCGTCGGCGCTCACGTGGTCGTTGAACTCCTTGATCGCCGCCGTCGGACCGGTCGCCCCGGGGTCCGTGACCCCGCCGTGGAAGAGCACGTTGTCCGTGGCGATGACCCCGCCCTGCCGCATCCGGGGCACCAGCTCCTCCCAGTACGCGATGTAGCCGCCCTTGTCCGCGTCCAGGTAGGCGAAGTCGATGTGCGGCTCGGCGGGCATCGCGCGCAGGGTGTCCAGGGCCGGGGCGATGCGCAGGTCGATCCGGTCCGCGACGCCCGCCTTCGCCCAGGCCTCCCGGCCGTACGCCGTCCACTCCTCCGAGATGTCGCAGGCGATCAGCGTGCCGTCGGCGGGCAGCGCCTGGGCCATCGCGAGGGCGCTGAAGCCGGTGAACGTGCCGACCTCCACCACGTGCCGGGCGCCGACCAGCCGGACGAGGAAGGCGAGCAGCGGGGCCTGTTCCTCGGCCGACTGCATGCCCGCGTGATCGGGGAACCGTGCGTACGTGGTGTCCACCAGCTCCCGCTGGACCGGGTCCAGCGGCGGGTTGTGGGCCAGCATGTACGCGTACAGCTCGTCCGTGATCGTGGTGTCGTTGCCCTTGGTCATGCCCCCAGCCTCGCGCAAGCCGCGCCCTCACGCAGCGGAAGCCGCCAGGAACCGGCGCAGGATCTCCTCCCCCGCCGCTCCGCCCCGCTCCTCCAGGGCCACCACGTGCGGGGCCCGCCAGCCCTCGTCGGCCAGTTCGCCGTGGCCGGGGCGCCAGCCGAGGTCGGCGGCGAGCAGCAGGTCCGCGTCGAGGAGGGAGTCCCCGGCGGCGAGCGTGCGCGTGGCGCCGATGCGGCGGGCGACCTCGTGCATCGCCGCGCTCTTGGTGAGCGGCGCCGGGACCGCGTAGATCTTGCGGCCCTGGAGGGAGACCGTCCAGCCGCGCGGCCCGGCCCAGGCGGCCAGTTCCTTCACCCATTCCTCGGGCAGCAGGGAGCGTTCGACGACGAGGTAGGCGAAGAGGTCCTCGGCGACCCGTTCCTTGAGCAGCCAGGCCGGGTCGGCGGTGGTGGCGAGGTGGGCGCGAATCTCGGTGAGCGGGGCGCACTCCTCCGCGATGCGGGCCTCCACCCGCTTCTGCCAGTCGCGGTCGGAGACCCCGTCGACCAGGATGTGGCCGCCGTTGGCGCAGATCGCGTACCGGGGGGCGGGGCCGGGAAGGTGGATGCGCCGGTACTGCTCGCGGGTGCGGGTCGTCGTCGGGACGAAGACGGTGGTGGTCGCCACCTCGGTGAGGAGGGCGGCGGCCGTCTCGGTCATGTACGAGAGGGGCTTGTGGCCGTACACCTCCACGCACAGCAGCCGGGGCGCCTCCGCGTCCGGCATCGACAGGTCGAGCGAGGCCGCCGAGTAGATCAGCGTACGGTCGAGGTCGCTGGCCACCAGGGTGGCCGGTGAGGTCGTGCTCATGCGCCCTGCACCGCCTTGCCGTCCGCGCCCGTCGCGCCGCGTGTGAACCGGGGGTGGATCAGACCGACACAGCTGTACGGGAGGTCGTCGACCTCCTCGACCGGGACGCCGCGCTGCTCGGCCAGCAGCCGTATGTGTTCCAGGTCCGCGCCCGCGCCGCGCTTGGCGAGGATCTTCCAGGGGACCCGGCGGAGCAGGACCCGGGTGGTCTCGCCGACGCCCGGCTTGACCAGGTTGACGTCGTGGATGCCGTACTCCTCGCTGATCCGCTCCACGGCGGCCCAGCCCTCCCAGGTCGGGGCGCGGTCGGCGGCGAGGAGCTCCTTGGCCGCTGCCTCGACCTGGCCCGCCACCTCGTCGAAGCGGGCAGCGATCGTGTCCAGGAAGAGGCCCGAGACGTCGGAGTCCGCCAGCTCCCGGTAGAACTTTCCGCCGTGGAAGTCGTCGGGGCCGACCAGGTCTGCGCGGAGCACCGTACGGGAAATGAGGCCGGACACCGTGGAGTTGAGGCAGGCCGAGGGGATGAGGAAGTCCTCGCGGGTGCCGTACGTCCGGACGCAGCCGCCCGGGTCCGCCAGCACCGAGATCTCCGGGTCGAAGCCGGCGGGTCCTCCCGATGCCTCGAACTCGGTTATGGCAGCGGCCAGTTCGCGGGTGATCGCGCCCTTCCCCGTCCAGCCGTCGACGAACACCACGTCGGCCGGGTCGTGATGGGCGGCCAGCCAGCGCAGGGCGGTGGCGTCGATGCCTCGGCCCCGGACGATGGAGATGGCGTAGTGCGGCAGGTCCAGGCCGTGCCGGTGCTGGGCCCAGCGGCGCATCAGCACGCCGACCGGGGTTCCGGCGCGGGCGAGCGAGACGAGCACGGGGCGGGGGCCGCGTTCGGCGAGGACCGTCTCGGTGACGGTGCCGACCGCGCGGGCGATGCGCGCGGCGGAGGCCTCCAGGGCGGCGGTGAACAGGGCCTGGTACTCGGCGCTCGGCTGGTACTCGACGGGCAGCGACTCCGCGTAGTGCGCGCCGCCGCTCTGGATGGCCTCCTCGCGCTCCTCGGTGGGCGCTTCCAGCTCGGTGTCCGAGAGGTCCTGGAGCAGCCAGCCGACGTCCTGTGGCGCGTAACTGGAGAAGTCGGGGCCTCGGAGGGGCTCGGGCAGCACGGCGGGCTCCTGCCGTTCGGGGGCGGGTGTGGGGGTGCCGGGTACGCCGCTGGGGGCGGCCGTGGCCGGGACGTACGAGGGGAGGACGGCGAGGAGGACGTGGCCGGTGTGCTCGGCGAGCCGGGCCAGCAGTCCGTCGGGGGCGTGCAGTTCGGGGGTGTCCGCGGTGGAGTCGACGACGGCGACCACCGCGTCGAAGCCGGCGCCCGCGACGTTGTACGCGTACCGGTCGCCGGGGCCGTCGGCCGGGTCGTCGTGGGCCGGGAAGACGAGGCGGGTGCGTATCGCGTAGCCGGGGTCGTCGACGGCCAGGACGGGTGAGCGGGTGGTGGTGGAGTAGCGGACCTCGGCGTCGGCTCCCAGCGCGGCTTCGAGGGCGGTGCCGAGGCGCAGCGGGGCGTACATCAGCTCCTCGAAGCCGAGGACGAGGACGTGGCGGGGAGCGGGGCCGGCCGCGTCGCCCAGTTCGGCCGCGATCCGGTCCGCCATGGCCGGGAGAGCCGCTTCGAGGACGGCCCGGTGGGCGGGGGTGAAGCCGTGCCGGCCTCCGTCGGGGACGCCTGCCGGCCAGTCGAGGTGGACCCGGGTCACGGGGGCGGAGTCCACGTCCTCGACGGCCCCTGCGGCCTCTTCGGCCCGACCCGCCTGTTCCGCCTCCTGTGCAGCGACCAGGGCCTGGCCGCGTTCCAGCACGCCGTCCGGCAGGGCGACCGTTCCGGTGCTGCGCGTCACGAGGTCGACGCGGGCGCCGATCTCGGCGGCGAAGACGGTCAGCCGGTCGCGGTCGCCGGCCGAGCGCATGTCGACCAGGGCGACGATGACGTACCGCTCGCGCGGGTGCAGGGCGTGCAGCGCGCGGATGGTGTTCAGGACCGTGTTGCCGGTGGAGAACTCGTCGTCGACCAGCACCAGCACGGAGGCGTCGGCCCCCGTCCCGCCGCTCGCCAGCAGGTCGCGGTCCTCCGGCAGCAGCAGGTGCGAGGTGGCGTGCGAGTGCGACTCCTCGAAGCCGCCCGCCTGCTCGACGCCGGCCACCGGGCGGCGGGTGGAGTGCAGGTACGGGGCGTCCCGCAGGCCGTCCGCGACGGCGTGGCCGAGGCCGGTGGCCGTCTCCGCGTACCCGAGGACCACCGCGCGGCGGGCCTCCTGGGCGCCGAGCAGCGCCCGCACCCGCTCACCCAGCTCGAATCCGGCCCCGTGGACGACGGAGGGCCGCTGGGGCACATGCTTGCCCAGCACGTTGGAGACCAGCAGATGCGCCCGCTTGGGGTTGCGGCGCAGGGCCAGGCCCAGCAGTTCCTGGAGTTCTCCGTCGCCTTCGAGAGCGACTCCCAGCCGCTCCGCCACCCAGCTGCCCGACCACACCACGTCCACGGTCTCTTCTCTCGTCGCGCGCTCGCTCATCGATGCGCGCTCAGTTCGTCAGGCCGGCGGCCAGCAGGTCCACGAAGCCGACGTCTTCCTTCGCCACCCCGAAGACCTCGGCCCGCTGGAGCGTCCGCTCGGCCCAGGCCCGGTGGGGCTTCACTTCGTTCATCTTGTTCGTGTACGCCGAGCGCAGCACCCCGCCGCCCCCGCGCTCGGGGCTCAGGATGTCCTGGGCGTCGGTGAACTCCTCGTGGCTGACCACGGACAGTGCGTGGACCGGCGCCACGTGCGACGGGTGGATGCAGGTCTTGCCGAGCAGCCCGTTGGCACGGTCGAGCTCGATCTCCCGGAGCAGTCCGTCGAGGTCGTGCTCGATGAGGGCCGTACGCAGTTCCTCGGCCCGGCCCTCCAGGAAGGGGCTGCGGCGCAGCTGGGGTTTGAACATGCGCTCCTGGCGTCGGAAGTACTCCCAGACCGGGCCGGTGATCGTGAAGCCGGTGCCGTCGGCCCGGCCGAGCACGTTGACCACGTCGGCGATCACGGAGGCGACGATATGGACGTCGTACGCCGTCATGTCGGGCGCGCGGCGCAGTCCGTAGGCCGAGCAGAAGTCGGTGACGCCGAGCCGGAGGGCGAGCACCCGGTCCCGGTGCTTTTCGACGCTGCGGGCGATGCCCTGGAGGATTTCGCCGCGCGTCTCCAGATGGAGCAGTTCGGGGGATTCGAGTACCGGCATGGCGAAGAGTCGTCGTCCGCACGCCGTCTCGGCCTCGGCGAGCGCCTCCAGAAACTGTCGGCCACGATCTTCGGTGAATTTGGGAAGTACGAAACCGGACAACATCCGGACCGAGTCGCCGAGGCGCCGCACCAGGTCGGTGATCTGAGCCGGCTCACGTACGCGGATGAAGAGCAGCGGTGCGTCGGCGTCCACCGCGCCCGCCGTGCCCGTGGCGTCCTCCGGACTCCGCACGGCGTTCCCCGATGCCGCGTCGCGGGCGGCCAGCGCGGCAAACTGCCTGATCAGATTGGCTTCGGCGTCGGTGACCTCGGCGTCGTCGATGGAGTCCTCCAGGCACAGCACCATGGAGACGACGCCGCGCGCGGCCTGCTTGAGCACGTCGTCGGCGAGCGACGGCCGGGTGGCCGGGGAGTAGAGCGTGGCTCCCAGGGCGACGGAGAGCATCCGTGCCGGGGAGTCCGCGGTGAAGGTGCTGGGCTCCCTGAAGAACAGACCCTCGCGGGCAGTGGGCGATATGTGCCCGAAGTGACGCATGATTTTCCCCCGAACTGCCTGACCGGCCGAACAATGTATGGCCGGTAATAGTACGTACGGACGGGTGTCAACAGTTCCCCATGTACATGAATTTCCGGTTACCCGCGCCTTGTCCGACCCCCTCTCGGGGTATCGTCGCGCCCTGCCCGTACCGCCGCCGGGCACGGTCGTGCCGCCCCCCGCGTTGTCCGCACGGGCCCCCAGCAGGCAGGATGACGGTCATGACGCACACGATGCTGAAGGGCTCGAACGTCCCCGTCGATGCTGCGGCCGTCCGGGCCGTGCTGCGCTGGACCCCGGGCGCCGGGGTTCCCGACGTGGACGCCTCCGCCCTGCTCCTCGGTGCGTCCGGCCGGGTGCGGTCCGACGAGGACTTCGTCTTCTACAACCAGCCCCGGCATCCCTCCGGTCTGGTCCGGCGGCTGCCGAAGCGCAGCGTCCCGGAAGGGCTGACGGACACGGTCGAGGCGGACCTCGGGGCGCTCGACGCGTCGGTGGACCAGGTGGTCATCGCGGCCTCGTCCGACGGAGCCGCCTTCGAGCAGGTCCTGGATCTGCGGATACTCCTGTTCGACGCCGCGTTCGCCGAGGGCGAGCCGCTGGCGGTGTTCGATGTCCGGCCGGAGACCGGGGAAGAGACCGCGATCATCTGCGGCGAGCTCTACCGTCGCGGCGAGGGGTGGAAGTTCCGCGCGGTCGGCCAGGGCTATCCCACCGGCCTGATCGGCCTGGCCACCGCCTTCGGCATCTCGGTGGACGAGTCGGAGGCCGTGAACGGGGCGCAGGCGGTCAGCGGGCCGCAGGACCCGGCCGCTCCGACGGGTGCGGGGCCCCTCCCGGCCGCCGTGCCCCCGCCGCCGGCCGTCCCGCCGGGGCCCACGCCGGACTCCCAGGCCACGGTCCAGCACCAGCAGCCCTCCTACGGCTATCCGCCGCCGGTCGCGCACCCCGCTGCCGCCGCCGTGGCCCACCAGCCGGCGTACGGCTATCCGCAGCCTGCCGCCGAGCCGCCCGCGTACGGCTATCCGCAGCCCGCGGCGGCCGCCGCGCACGCGCCCGACCCCCATTTCGCGCTGCCTCCACAAGGTCCGCAGTTCGTCCGGTCCTGAGCCGCCCCGCTCTGATCCCCGTGTCCGTCCTCCGGCCTCCATGGCTGCCCGGGCTCAGGTCCGGGACTTGTAGCCGCGCCCCCATTGCATGCCGTAGCCGTACAGCCGGTCCAGCTCCGACTGGAAGCCGTACACGAACTTCACCTCACGGCGCACGATCAGCTCGTCCTTGATGTTCTCCACGGTGAACACCGCGCAGGAGCGGGCCTGCGGTGCGCGCTCGTCCAGCTCGATCTCGATGCGCGGGCCGTTGCCCGGGTAGAGCGTGACCTTGGCGTGCGTACGGTCGAACGCGGGTGTCCGGTCGTAGATGTAGACGAAGAACAGCAACCGCTTGATCTGGTCGCGCTGGTCGAGGTTGACGTAGACCGTCTCCCCCGAGGGCGCGCCGAACCGGTCGTCGCCGCTGAGCCGGACGTAGGGCGGGCCGTTGAGGTCGCCGATCAGGCTGCCCAGCGGCTGCACGACGCCCTTGGTGCCGTCCGTCAGCTCGTACATGCAGCCGAGGTCCAGGTCGACGTTGACGACGCCCTGGGTGTGCGCCTGGACCACTTCGGGCTGGAAGAGCTTGAGGGGGCGCCGCAGTCTGCCGCTCTGGCGGGACCGGCCCTCGATGTCCGAGGTCCGCATCCGCCAGGACAGGTTGACCCGGAGGTTGCCCGACAGGGCTCCCTGTTTGTTGAGCGAGATCGTGGCGTTCCGTTTGGACAGCACGATCGCGCTCGACGTCGAGTTGCCCGAGTCGAACTGCGCCGCGCGCCCCTGCCACAGGCCGTCGAAGAATCCCATACCAACCCCCACCTGTTCGCGCGCCCGGACATCACTGCGGGGCGGCCACCGGGCCGGGTCCGGGAGATCCCGGAGAGCCGTCGCCGTGTGGGCCGCCCCGCAGAGAGCGTTCCTCAATCCTTACCGGGTCACACCCCGGAGGACACTTCGGACTTGCTTCCCGAGCCGCCGTCCCCGCCGGATTCCGCGGCGAGCGCGCGGTTGCGCCGGACCGAGGACCAGAAGGAGAGGGCGATCAGGATCACGCCGACCGAGCCGGTGATGAACTCGTTGATCTCGTACTGGATGGTGATCAGCAGGATGATCGAGAGCGCGCCGATCGCGTAGTGCGCGCCGTGCTCCAGGTAGACGTAGTCGTCGAGCGTGCCCTCGCGCACCAGGTAGACGGTGAGCGACCGGACGTACATGGCGCCGATGCCGAGGCCGAGGGCCATCAGCACGATCTCGTTGGTGATCGCGAAGGCGCCGATGACGCCGTCGAAGGAGAACGAGGCGTCCAGGACTTCCAGGTAGAGGAAGAGGAAGAACGCGGCCTTCCCGGCGAGGGCGACCCCGGTGACGGGCTTGCCCTTCTCCTTGGCCTCTTCCTCGGCCTCGTGCTCGCGCTCCTCCTCCTCTTCGAGCTTGCCCTCGAAGAATCCGGAGAGCCCGCCGACGACGAGGTAGGTGATCAGACCGGCGATGCCGGAGAGCATGACCGTCGCCGCCTTGTCCACGTGCCCGCCACCGTGCTGGTGGGCCTGGGTCGCGAAGGTCATGGCGGTGATGAGCAGGATGATCAGCGCGACGCAGACCGACAGCATGTCGACCTTGCCGAGCTTGGCGAGCGGACGCTCGATCCAGCGCAGCCAGTGGATGTCACGGTCCTCGTCGAAGATGAAGTCGAGGAAGATCATCAACAGGAACATGCCACCGAAGGCGGCGATCGACGGATGGGCGTCCGTGACCAGTTCCTTGTACCTGTCCGGGTCGTTGAAGGAAAGATCGATGGCCTCGATCGGCCCGAGCTGGGCGCTCACGGCCACGATCACGACGGGGAACACCAGTCGCATACCGAAGACGGCGATGAGGATGCCGATGGTGAGGAAGATCTTCTGCCAGAAGGCATTCATCTTCTTCAGGATTCCGGCGTTGATCACCGCGTTGTCGAAGGACAGCGAAATCTCCAGGACGGACAGGATCGCGACGATGCCGAATGCCTGCCACCCCCCGTAGAAAATCGCTGCGACCAGGCCGAGCGCGGTGACCGCGAACGACCAGCCGAAGGTTTTCAGTACCACTGGCTACCCCATCGTGTTGGTAAAGGGTCTCCCCCGGTGTGTCGGGGCTCCCCCGCGCCTGGGGCCTTTCGGCCCGAGCACGGCGTTATGAAACGTTGACGCCGAAGTCTAGAGCGATGCCTCGCAGGCCAGACGCGTACCCCTGGCCGACTGCACGGAATTTCCACTCGCCGTTGTACCGGTAGAGCTCGCCGAAGATCATCGCGGTCTCCGTCGAGGCGTCCTCACTGAGGTCGTATCGAGCCAGTTCCTGGCCGTCGGCCTGGTTGACCACACGGATGAAGGCGTTGCTGACCTGGCCGAACGCCTGGCCCCGGTTGTCCGCGTCATGGATCGAGACCGGAAAGATGATCTTGTCGCAGTGGGCCGGAACCTGGTCGAGACGGACGATGACGGACTCGTCGTCGCCGTCGCCCTCCCCCGTGAGGTTGTCACCGGTGTGCTCGACGGAGCCGTCGGGGCTCGTGAGGTTGTTGTAGAAGACGAACCACTCGTCGCCGAGCACGCGGCCGGACTGGCACAGCAGTGCGCTGGCGTCGAGGTCGAAATCGGCTCCTGTGGTGGAGCGTGCGTCCCAGCCGAGCCCGACCAGCACCTGGGTGAGGTTGGGTGCGACCTTGGAGAGGGAGACATTGCCTCCCTTGGCGAGCGTGACGCCCATGTGTGTCCTCCCCGAGTCGTGTAAAACGCTGCCGGGCGCTTTCGACGCCCGAGGCCGGGCGTCGAAAGCGCCCGGTCAGGAGGTGTCCGGCACATCGGCCGGACACCTCCTGGGGCCCAGAGACGTCAGACGTTGACGCCGAAGTCCTGGGCGATGCCGCGCAGGCCGGAGGCGTACCCCTGGCCGATGGCGCGGAACTTCCACTCCGCGCCGTTGCGGTAGAGCTCGCCGAAGACCATCGCGGTCTCCGTCGAGGCGTCCTCGCTCAGGTCGTAGCGGGCGAGCTCGGTGTTGTCGGCCTGGTTGACCACGCGGATGTACGCGTTGCGGACCTGGCCGAAGCTCTGCTGGCGGCTCTCGGCCTCGTAGATCGAGACCGGGAAGACGATCTTGTCGACGTCGGCCGGCACGCCGGCCAGGTTCACCTTGATGACCTCGTCGTCGCCCTCGCCCTCACCGGTGGTGTTGTCACCGGTGTGCTCGACGGAGCCGTCGGGGCTCTTCAGGTTGTTGAAGAAGACGAAATTGCCGTCGGCGCCGACCTTGCCCTCGGGGTTCGTCAGCAGCGCGCTGGCGTCGAGGTCGAAGTCACCCCCGGTGGTGGTGCGGGCGTCCCAGCCCAGACCGACGATGACCGCGGTCAGGTTGGGCGCGGCCTTGGTCAGCGAGACGTTGCCGCCCTTGCTGAGGCTGACTCCCACGAGTCCTCCAGTAGTTTTCTCAGGGGCCGGCAGACACCGGCGTCCCCGTCGTTCAGTGGCATCGGATCAACGAGTGGATCCTAGTGACCGGTTCCCGGCCAAAACAGGCTTTTGACCGGGCGTCGCCAGGAGATCGTCTCAGAGCGCTTCGAGCGCCTTGACGTAGTCGTTCAGGTCGCGGGCGTCCGGGAGCCCGTTCACGACGCTCCAGCGGACGACGCCCGCCTTGTCGATGACGAAGGTGCCGCGCACCGCGCAGCCCTTGTCCTCGTCGAAGACGCCGTACGCCCGCGAGGTCTCCCCGTGCGGCCAGAAGTCGGACAGCAGCGGGTACTCCAGGCCCTCCTGCTCGGCGAAGACGCGCAGGGTGTGGATGGAGTCGTTGGAGACGGCGAGGAGCTGGGTGCCCTCGTTCTCGAAGCGGGGCAGCTCGTCGCGGAGCGCGCACAGCTCGCCGGTGCAGACGCCGGTGAAGGCGAACGGATAGAACACCAGCACCACGTTCTTCTCACCGCGGAACTCCGACAGCCGCACGGTCCGGCCGTGGTTGTCCTTGAGCTGGAAGTCCGGGGCCTGACTGCCGACCTCGATCGTCATGGAACACGCATCCTTATCGCCGCTTCGCCGCATCCCGGGCCGGGTCCGTCCGGGTGACACCACCCTACGCAGACCGGTCGCGGGCGTACGAAGGCCCTCACGGGCACGGTGTGCGCCCGTGAGGGCCTCGGGTGGTACAGAGAGTGGTTCAGCGCTTGGCCTTGGCCCCCTTGGGGGTGACCAGACGGCTGCCCGTCCAGTCCTTGCCCGCGCTGATGCTCTTGGTCTGGGCGAGACCGGCTGTCTGGGCAGCCTCATTGATGTCGCTCGGTTCGACGTATCCGTCACGGCCAGTCTTCGGCGTCATCAGCCAGACCGTACCGCCGTCCTCGATCAGACCAATGGCATCCACCAGCGCGTCCGTAAGGTCGCCGTCCTCGTCACGGAACCAGAGCAGGACGACGTCTGCGACGTCGTCGTACTCCTCGTCGACGAGTTCCTGGCCGGTAGTGGCCTCAATGCCCTCACGGAGCTCCAGCTCGACGTCGTCGTCGTAGCCGATCTCCTGGACCACTTGTCCGGGCTCGAACCCCAGGCGTGCTGCCGGGTTGGTTCGCTCCTCCGCGTGGTCCGCGGTCGCGCTCACGGGTTGCCTCCTGATCATGTCTTCGGAAAATGCTGCAGCCACGCGCGTGCGCGGGGCGTTGGCCGTAGTCCACACGGGCTCGGCGAATCGCGCAAGTACCCAGCGTGCGAGACCGCCTATACGGTGACGTTCCCTGCCACGTCGCCGCAAGTTCAGGCATGTCTCTCCGGCGGCTTCCCGGGGGCTCCCCCGGGTCGCTCCATCCGTTTACGTCCTTCCTCAGCTTATGCGGTTTCGATCCGCCAATCGGAGTCGAACAGCCTTTGGGAACACTTGGACGTCTTGGGCGTAAGGTTGCGGTTTGCCCGTACCCAGCCGCGCACTGCCCACACTCGTGCCCCGCGGACGCCTTTCGGAACCTCGGGGTTACCCCACAGTAGAGATGACGTTCGGGCCCTCGCGGTAGCACGATGGAGACGGCGCACCCAGAGTTGTCCCCGGGGGCGTGTTCCCGTAGCAGGCCCCGTAGAGCACCACCGAACAGCGAAGGAACAGTGTGGCTTCCGGATCCGATCGCAACCCGATCATCATTGGCGGCCTTCCGAGCCAGGTCCCGGATTTCGATCCTGAAGAGACCCGGGAATGGCTCGACTCCCTCGACGCCGCCGTCGACGAGCGCGGCCGTGAGCGGGCCCGCTACCTGATGCTCCGGCTCATCGAGCGCGCGCGGGAGAAGCGCGTCGCCGTGCCGGAGATGCGCAGCACGGACTACGTGAACACGATCGCCACGAAGGACGAGCCGTTCTTCCCCGGCGACGAGGAGATCGAACGCAAGGTCCTCAACGCGACCCGCTGGAACGCCGCGGTGATGGTCTCGCGGGCCCAGCGTCCCGGGATCGGCGTCGGCGGCCACATCGCCACGTTCGCCTCCTCCGCCTCGCTGTACGACGTGGGCTTCAACCACTTCTTCCGGGGCAAGGACCAGGGCGACGGCGGCGACCAGATCTTCTTCCAGGGACACGCGTCCCCGGGGATCTACGCCCGCGCGTTCCTGCTGGACCGGCTGAGCGAGGCGCAGCTCGACGCGTTCCGCCAGGAGAAGTCGAAGGCCCCGAACGGGCTGTCCAGCTACCCGCACCCGCGGCTGATGCCGGACTTCTGGGAGTTCCCGACCGTCTCGATGGGCCTCGGCCCGCTCGGCGCGATCTACCAGGCGCGGATGAACCGCTACATGGAGGCGCGCGGCATCGCCGACACCTCCAAGTCGCACGTGTGGGCCTATCTGGGCGACGGCGAGATGGACGAGCCGGAGTCCCTGGGCCAGCTGTCCATCGCGGCCCGTGAGGGCCTGGACAACCTGACCTTCGTGGTCAACTGCAACCTCCAGCGGCTCGACGGCCCGGTACGCGGCAACGGCAAGATCATCCAGGAGCTGGAGTCGCAGTTCCGCGGCGCCGGCTGGAACGTCATCAAGCTGGTCTGGGACCGCTCCTGGGACCCGCTGCTGGCGCAGGACCGCACGGGCATCCTGGTCAACAAGCTGAACACCACGCCGGACGGCCAGTTCCAGACGTACGCCACCGAGACCGGTGAGTACATCCGCGAGCACTTCTTCGGCGACGACCCCCGGCTGCGGGACATGGTCAAGGACATGACCGACCAGCAGATCCTGCACCTGGGCCGCGGCGGCCACGACCACCGCAAGGTCTACGCGGCCTACGCGGCGGCCAAGGCGCACAAGGGGCAGCCGACGGTCATCCTGGCGCAGACGGTCAAGGGCTGGACGCTGGGGCCGAACTTCGAGGGCCGCAACGCGACCCACCAGATGAAGAAGCTCACGGTCGAGGACCTCAAGCGCTTCCGGGACCGGCTGCACATCCCGATCACGGACAAGCAGCTGGACGAGGGTTACCCGCCCTACTACCACCCGGGCCGCGACTCGGAGGAGATCCAGTACATGCACGACCGCCGCCAGGGTCTGGGCGGTTACGTCCCGACCCGTGTGGTGCGTGCGAAGCCGCTTCCGCAGCCTGAGGAGAAGACGTACGCGGCCGCGAAGAAGGGTTCGGGTACGCAGTCGATCGCCACCACCATGGCGTTCGTCCGCATCCTGAAGGACCTCATGCGGGACAAGGAGATCGGCAAGCGTTTCGTGCTGATCGCCCCCGATGAGTACCGCACCTTCGGCATGGACGCGTTCTTCCCGAGTGCGAAGATCTACAACCCGCTCGGCCAGCAGTACGAGGCGGTCGACCGCGATCTGCTGCTCGCGTACAAGGAGTCCCCCACGGGGCAGATGCTGCACGACGGCATCTCCGAGGCGGGCTGTACGGCCTCGCTGATCGCGGCCGGTTCGGCGTACGCCACGCACGGCGAGCCGCTGATCCCGGTGTACGTCTTCTACTCGATGTTCGGGTTCCAGCGCACCGGCGACCAGTTCTGGCAGATGGCCGACCAGCTCGCGCGCGGCTTCGTGCTCGGCGCGACCGCCGGCCGTACGACGCTGACCGGCGAGGGGCTCCAGCACGCGGACGGCCATTCGCAGCTGCTCGCCTCGACGAACCCGGGCTGTGTCGCGTACGACCCGGCGTACGGGTTCGAGATCGCGCACATCATGAAGGACGGGCTGCGCCGGATGTACGGCGAGGCGAACGAGGACGTCTTCTACTACCTCACCGTCTACAACGAGCCGATCCAGCACCCGGCCGAGCCGGAGGACGTGGACGTCGAGGGCATCCTCAAGGGCATCCACCGCTTCTCCACCGGCGAGAAGGGCGAGATCCCGGCCCAGATCATGGCGTCCGGTGTGGCGGTCCCCTGGGCCCTGGAGGCGCAGAAGATCCTCGCGGACGAGTGGAACGTCAAGGCGGACGTCTGGTCGGCGACCTCCTGGAACGAGCTGCGCCGCGAGGCGGTGGACGTGGAGCGCTACAACCTCCTGCACCCGGAGGAGGAGCAGCGCGTCCCGTACGTGACGAGGAAGCTCGAAGCGGCCCAGGGCCCGTTCGTGGCGGTCTCGGACTGGATGCGTTCGGTTCCGGACCAGATCGCGCGCTGGGTGCCGGGCGCCTACCAGTCGCTGGGCGCGGACGGCTTCGGCTTCGCGGACACCCGGGGTGCGGCCCGCCGGTTCTTCCACATCGACGCGCAGTCGATCGTGCTGGCGGTGCTCACCGAGCTCGCCAAGGAGGGCAAGATCGACCGGTCGGCCCTGAAGACGGCGGTGGACCGCTACGAGCTCCTGGACGTGGCCGCGGCCGATCCGGGCGCGGCGGGCGGCGACGCGTAGCGGCGGTCGCGGTACGGAAGGCCCTCAGGGGCGGTGGCGCGGGAGCGTCGCCGCCCCTGAGGCGTGCCGGGGCTCAGTTCTCCCAGATCTTGAAGGCGCGCACCCGGTACGGGGACCGGGGCGTCCAGGTGCCGCCGCCGGGGTACGTCTCGAACTCCCCCGTCTCCGCGCACTCGGCGGACTGGTAGGTGGTGACGGGCCGCCCGGTGCGGTTGGCGAGGGACTGGGCGTCGCCGCCCTTCGGCAGCGGGGTGCAGCTCTCGATGTCCACGCCGGAGAGCTCGTAGGCGTGGCGGGTCCCGGTGAAGTCGGGCTTCTTCCAGAGGCAGAGGCTGCCCGCTTCGCAGGCCCCGAGGCCGACGCCCGGGGCCCGCTCGGGAGTCGCCGCCGCCCGGTCGTGGGCCAGGGCCTGGGGAACGAGTGCGGTGACGGCCAGGGCGGCCGCCGCGAGGACGGTCGTACGCATGATGGATCAACCCCCGTGGTGGTGCTGTGCGGCGTGGTGCCGTTCGGCGTGGTGCCGTTCTTCTCCCGCTCACCTTGAGGCGCTCGGCGAGGTGGGGGAAGAGGAGGCCGGGGGCTCCACCCTGATAGGCGAGAGCCCCGCCGAAAGGATTCGGCGGGGCTCTGACCTGCGCTGTGTTGACGCGGTCTCCCCTGTGGGAGGGGCAGGTTCCCCTCGCGCGGGGGAGGTCGGGCAGGGCTCAGATGTGGCCGACCCCGGCGCCCGCCTCGGCGTTCGCACCGCGCTTGGTGAGGGTGGCGACGAAGGCGGCGACCACGGCGACGACGCCCGCGACCGTGAAGGCCAGGCCCATGCCGGACATGAACGTGTCGTGGATGACCCCGCCGATGCGGTCGATGACGTCCGGCGTCATACCGGGAGCCTTAGCGAGTTGCTCGGCCGGGACCATGCCGAACTCGGCGGCCTCCTCCAGCTTCGGGTCGGGTGCGCCGGGCAGGCCCGCGCCCGCCCAGTTGTCCGCGAACTCGGAGCTGACCTTGGAGGACATCACCGCTCCGAGGACGGCGGTGCCGAGCGCGCCGCCGACCTGCATGGCGGCCTGCTGGAGGCCACCGGCCACGCCGGACAGCTCCATGGGCGCGTTGCCGACGATGACCTCAGTGGCGCCGACCATGACCGGGGCGAGCCCGCAGCCGAGCAGGGCGAACCAGAGGGACATCGCGAAGGTGCCGGTGGAGTCGCTGAGCGTGGTCATGCCGAACATCGCGGTGGCCGTGCAGACCATGCCGCCGACCAGCGGGACGCGGGGGCCGAACTTGGTGATCAGCAGTCCGGCGACCGGCGAGGAGACGATCATCATCGCGGTCAGCGGCAGCAGGTGCAGACCGCTGTCGACCGGGCTGAGGCCGTGGACGCCCTGGAGGAAGAACGTCACGAAGAAGAGGCCGCCCATGAAGGCGAAGGCCATCAGCATCATGAGGACGACGCCGGCCGTCAACGGGACGGAACGGAACATCCCCAGCGGAACGAGCGGCTCCTTGACCTTGGTCTCCCAGAGACCGAAGGCGAGGAAGAGCAGGATCGCGAGACCGAGCCACGCCCAGGTCCGGCCGTCGCCCCAGCCCCAGGACTCACCGGCCTTGATGATGCCCCAGATGAGGGAGAACATCGCGCCCGAGAGCAGCGCGATGCCGAGGACGTCGAAGGAGCGCGGCGCGTTGGCGGCGCGGTGGTCCTTGAGGATCACCAGGCCGAAGACGAGCGCGACGACGCCGACCGGCACGTTGATGAAGAAGACCGACTGCCAGCTGACGTGCTCGACGAGCAGACCGCCGACGATCGGACCGCCCGCGGTGGACGCTCCGATGACCATGCCCCAGATGCCGATCGCCATGTTCAGCTTCTCGGCGGGGAAGGTGGCGCGCAGCAGGCCGAGCGCGGCCGGCATCAGCAGGGCGCCGAAGAGGCCCTGGAGCACACGGAAGAGGATGACCAGCGAGATCTCGCTGGAGAGACCGATCGCACCGGAGGCGAGGGCGAAGCCCGCGATGCCGATGAGGAAGGTCTGACGGTGGCCGAAGCGGTCGCCCAGCTTGCCCGCGGTGATCAGGGCGACGGCGAGGGCGAGCAGATAGCCGTTGGTGATCCACTGGACGTCGGCGAGCGAGGCGCCGAGGTCCCTTTGGATCGCGGGGTTCGCGATGGCGACGATGGTGCCGTCGAGGGCGACCATCATCACGCCGATGGCGACGGCGAAGAGGGTCAGCCAGGGGTGGCCGCGAAGCCCCTTGACCGGGGCGGGTACTGCGTTGTCTTCCGGCTCCCGCGGCGCCTTCTCGACGGTGGTCTGACTAGTCATACGGCGAGACTAGTGACAGCCGCTGACAGTTGACAAACCAATTCACAAGTCAGTAACTGTCACGTAGCTCACACGTAGCTCACAGGTATGCTGAGCTGGACAAACACGGGAAAAGAGGAACCGGTACGTGACCGACGGGCAGACAGTCGAGCCCCGAGCCGGACTGCGTGAACGCAAGAAACAGCGCACCCGGGACGCCCTGGTACGCGCCTCCCTCGAACTGTTCACCACCCAGGGGTACGAACGCACCACCGTCGACGAGATCGTCGACGCCGTGGAGGTCTCCCAGCGCACCTTCTTCCGCTACTTCGCGAGCAAGGAGGACGCCACCTTCGCCGTGCAGGAGATGGTCGAGTCCCGCTTCATCGAGGAGCTGCGCCGGCGCCCCGCCGACGAGGCCCCCTTCGAGGCGATGCGCCGGGCGGTGCTGTGCGCGTGGAACAGCATCGGCGAGGCGATCGAGGAGGTCGTCACCGTCGATCTCCATATGCGGACCTACCAGATGATCGAGTCGACACCCACGCTGCTCGCCGCCCACATGCGGCGCGGGGTCGCCCTGGAGAACCAGGTCGCCCTGCTGATCGCGGAGCGCGAGGGGCTGGACGTGGAGCGGGACCCCCGCCCGCGGGTGGCCGTCGCCGCGTTCTCCGCGGTGATGCGGGTGACCGGCCAGCTGTGGGGCCGGGGGCTCGATCCGAGCGTGGAGGCGCTGCGCGATCTGACCGAGGAATATCTCGACCAGCTCGTCCCGGCCCTCGCCCGGAACTGGCGTCGGGAGTAGCGCGACCCCGGGCCTGGAGTACCGGGGTCGGGAGTAGCGCGACGCCGGGACGACGGTGACCCTGTGTGAGAAATCCATGATGAATCCTTCGCGGACGGGTGATGTACCTCACCCGAATCACGGTGGTCGGCGCACGTCTCCTAGGGTGTGGCGCAGTGACTTCCTTCGACACCTCACCCACGTTGACCGCATGGCGCGCTCTGCTCGCCGTCGCGGTGGTGTTCGTGATGCTGGCGACGACGGGCTGGAGCGCCGTCCGCGATCAGCACTCCGACGGGCCACGCGAGCTCGCGCTCGCCTCCTGGGCGCGGGACCGGATAGCCGGCCACTCGCTGCCGGATACCGACGCTCCCGCCTACCGTCTGGCCCACTTCTTCGCCACCCTCACCTCGGGGCAGCAGATCGCCCTCGCGGGAAAGTACCCGTCGGTGGTGGGGAATCTGAACGGCGCTCCGATCACCCTGCGCTACCACGCCAACCGGGTCGCCCTCAGACAGGCCATGGCCGTGGAGAAGGTGCGGGCGCACGACGAGAAGCTCTCGCCGGACGGGCGCGGTGAGGCGGAGGCCCGTCTCGACCGGTTCCGGTCGATGCTCACGGGCAAACGCCAGATCCTGGCATTCGATCCCTCCGGGAGGGGCCGTGCCGCCGAGGTGTTCGGGAATCTCGACCGGGCCGCCCGGGTCTCCGTCGTCGTCCCGGGCGTCGACACCCATCTGCTGACCCTGGAGCGCAGCACACGCGCGTACAGGGCCCCCGTCGGCATGGCCAAGTCCCTGTACAAGGCGGAGCGCTCGGCCTCCCCGGGCACCCGTACGGCCGTCATCGCGTGGGCCGACTACACCGCTCCGGCCGGCCTCGGCATGGACGCGGCGCTGGGCGGGCTCGCGGCGAACGGCGCGGTCCGGCTGAACGCGATGGTCGGCGCGCTGCCCGGCGCCTCGAAGGTCTCGCTGTTCTGCCACAGCTACGGCTCCGTGGTGTGCGGGGTGGCCGCGCACCGGGCCCACGACCGGGTGGCCGACATCGCGGTCGCGGGCAGCCCCGGCATGCGGGCCGCCAACGCCGGGCAGCTGGAGACCGGCGCCCGGATCTGGGCGACGCGGGACGGGGACGACTGGATCGGGGACGTCCCCCATCTGGAGTTCGGCGGGATCGGTCACGGGGCCGACCCGGTCGACCCGGCCTTCGGCGCGCGGATCGTCTCGGCGGCCGGCGCCGCCGGGCACAGCGGCTACTTCGAACCGGGCACCGAGAGCCTGGACAACTTCGCCGCGATCGGCGTCGGAGCGTACGGGGCGGTCAGCTGCGCGCGTGCCGACAGCGCGTGCCATGACGGTATTACCGGCCAACAAGACGGCTGACGCGCGTAGAGGTCGGTGTCGGGCGGATTAATTGGGACTTGCTCCAAGGGGGGACGTTGGGGACTGTGCCGCATACGATGAGGCACATGGGTGATGTGCTGGCCGGAATTCATGCCACCTGGGAGTTCGACACCGACTCCGTGCTCATCCGCTTCGAACGGGGCATCCGCACACCGAAGCTCTTCCAGAGCCTGCGGGAACGCCGCATCCCGTATGCGGCGTTGTCGTCGGTGACGCTGACCCCCGGCAAGCGGGGCACGGTGGTTCTGCGTGCCGTGCCGAGAGCGGGTGCCGACCCCCTGGTGGAGGCTGCCTCCGGGCAGCTCAAGGAGGGGTGCGACCCCTATCGCCTGGTGCTTCCGGCGGAGCGGGAGGTGCTCGCCGAGTACTACGCGGACGAGTTGCGGGCCCTGCTGGACCCGGCGTCCGGCGAGAGCGCCGACCGCTTCCTGGTGGCGGCCCCCGAGGCCCCGATGAACTTCAAGGCGTATGACGGCCGGGCCAGCTTCGACGGCGAGCGGATCTCCTTCCGGTGGTCCTGGACAGGGGCCTCCAGCGCCAAATGGAAGGCCGGCGACCAGACCTTCCGTGTGAGCGAACTGGCTGGAATCGTGTGGCGCTCCCCCGAGGCGCTGGACGGCTATCTGCGTCTGGTGCCCCGCGCGGCGGCCCCGGTCGACCACCGCACCGGCGGCAGCCTGGGCGATCTGCACGGTCCCGGCGGCTCCGGGGACGCGGACCACGGGACGCCCGTGGGCGTGCCGGCCGAGCCTCCGTCGGCCACCGCGGACCAGGATCCGGCGGCCGTGCTGTTCGGCCTGGGCTACGGGCCGGTGCACGAGTCGCTGCCCTTCGCCGCCGCCGTCCTGGAATCCGTACGCCGGACCCACGCGCCCGCCGCCTCCGCCCCGGTCCTGGTGAACGCCGGGCGGCGCGATCCGGCGGACATCGCCGAGCGGATACATCACCTCGGCGAGCTGCACCGGGCCGGACTGGTGACGGACGCCGAGTACAGCGCGAAGAAGGCCCAGCTGCTCGCCGAGCTGTGACCCGGTCACCCCGTCGGGCTGCGGCCCCGCGCCATCGCCCGGGCCGTGACCCCGTACCGGGGTATGAGACGAAGCCGCCGAGGGTCGCGACCCCGGTATGACGCCCCCGGGCCCCCGGCCTGCCTAGGCTGACCGGGCCATGTCCACTTCCCCCGCCGGGCCCCCGCCGCCCGCCGACGGCCTGGTGAGCGCCGCCCGCCGCAATCTGCGCGAGCTCGCCCACGGGCTGTCCCACGCGTCCCATCCGTCCACCCCGCTGCTGGCGGGCGCGCCGAAGCCGTGGCAGCGCATGCTGCCCTACGTCGTGGTGCTCGCCCTGACCGCGACCTTCATCCCGGTCACCATCAACGTCCTGACCACGCAGTACGACGTGCCGGGCGCACTGGCCGGGGCGCTCGGAGTGGCCCAGGCCGCCCCCCTGCTGATGCTGGCCCACCGGCCCCTCCAGGCGTGGTGGATCATCTTCCCCGCCGACATCGCGGGCGCGCTGGTGGTCCTGGCCCGGTCCACCGGGCCGGACGCCCTCTGGCCGTGGACCGCGCCGGCCCTGATCGCGTACCTCTTCCTGCTGCTGGCCCTCGGTCTGCGCGAGACCCGGCGCACCGTCGTCGGCGTCTGGGTGGTGACGGCCGCGGCCGGGGCGGCGCTGCATCTGGTCGCGCCGGACCGCGCGGCGGACAGCGCCCTGCTGCTGTCGATCCTCGGCGCGGTCGTCCTGGTCATCGGCGCGGCGGTACGGGAGCGGGGCGAGGCGACACGGCGGCTGGCCGAACAGGAGACGATCAGCGAGGCGGAGCGGGCGCAGCGCACGCTGCTGGAGGAACGGACGCGGATCGCCCGTGAGCTGCACGACGTGGTCGCGCACCACATGTCGGTGATCACCGTGCAGGCAGACTCCGCGCCGTACCGGATCTCTGGGCTCTCGGAGCCCGCGCAGGAGGAGTTCGCCTCGATCGCGGCGGCCGCGCGGGAGTCCCTCGGCGAGATGCGGCGGCTGCTGTCCGTGCTGCGCAGCGACGGCACCGAGGGCGACCGGGCGCCGCAGCCGGGACTGGACAGGCTCCAGCAGTTGGTGGAGGCGACGGTACGGGCCGGGCTGCCGGCGGAGCTGTCGCTCGCCGCGGAGCTGGGCGAGGTGCCGCCGGCGGTGGATCTGTCGGCGTACCGGATCGTGCAGGAGGCGCTGGCCAATGTGGTGCGGCACGCGCCCGGGGCGCGCACCCAGGTCTCGGTCCGGGCCGCCGCGGGCCATCTGAACGTACTGGTCGTCAACGGCCCGGCGCCGAAGCCCGCCGCACCGCTGGAGAGCGCCGGGACCGGGCACGGGCTGGTGGGGATGCGGGAGCGCGTACGGTTGACCGGCGGCACGCTGGACACCGGGCCGCTGCCCGACGGCGGGTTCCGGGTGGCCGCCCGGATGCCGCTGCCTCCGGCCGTGTCGCCGTCCGCCCCACCCCCTTCGGAGGACCTGTGACCATCCGCGTGATCATCGTCGACGACCAGGCCATGGTGCGGGCCGGATTCGCGGCGCTGCTGGCGGCGCAGAGCGACATCGACGTGGTGGGCGAGGCGGCGGACGGCCGCCAGGGCGTCGACGTCAGCCGCAACCAGCACCCCGACGTCGTCCTGATGGACGTCCGGATGCCGGAGATGGACGGACTGGCCGCCGCGCGCGAGCTGTTGAATCCGCCGGTGGGGGTGGTGCACCGGCCGAAGGTCCTGATGCTCACCACGTTCGACGTGGACGACTACGTGTACGAGGCGCTGCGCGCCGGCGCGTCCGGGTTCCTGCTGAAGGACGCCCCGCCCGCCGATCTGATCGCGGCGGTACGGGTGGTGGCGGCCGGGGACGCGCTGCTCGCGCCCTCGGTGACCCGCCGTCTGATCGCGGACTTCGCGGCGCAACGGCCCTCCGGGGCGACGCGCGGCGGCCAGGCGCTCCGGCTCAACGGGCTCACCCCGCGCGAGAGCGAGGTGCTGGAGCTGATCGCCCGGGGGCTGTCGAACCAGGAGATCGCGGGGCGGCTGGTGCTGGCCGAGCAGACCGTCAAGACGCACATCGGGCGGGTGCTGGCCAAGCTGGACCTGCGGGACCGGGCACAGGCGGTGATCTTCGCGTACGAGTCGGGGCTGGTGACGCCGGGGGACGCGGGCGCGTAGGAGGCTTCGCCGTACGGCGCTCCGCACGCGGGTGAGCCACCCTCTCCGTACGGGACTTCGTGGACGCGCCGGCCCCGGTCCGGGCGTACGCCTCGTCCACCCCCTACCCCGGTAGCATCCCTCGGTTGGCTCCCCGGTGTGACGCCCCCTCACCCGTCCTCTTCCTACCTTCCTCCCGGTCGCACCGATCGGTGCGGATCCGGAGAGGGAGGGCACGATGCGCCGATACGCGAGGACCCTGGTCGCGTTCGCACTGGCTACCAGCGTGGTGACGGGAACCGCGGGCTGGGTTTCGACGGATGCGCAGCAGGCGCTGACCGGGCCGCCGCCGGGCAGTGCGCAGTGGCGGGCGGACCGGGCGCTGGGGACGGGGCTGCCGGATCCGGAGCGTGCCACGCCCGCCGAAATCGCTTCGTTCTTCGCGGGGTTGAGCGCCGACGAGCGGCAACTCCTGCTCGTACGCCATCCGTCCGTCGTCGGGAATCTCGACGGGGCGCCCCTCGAACTGCGTTACCGCGCCAACTCCCTCGCGCTGGCCGCCGAGGACGACCCCCGCTACCGTTCGCTCGCCGCCCCCGGCCGCCGGATCCTCGCGTTCGACCCGCGCGGACGCGGCCAGGTCGCCGAGGTCTTCGGGGACCTGCGCACGGCGCAGCGGGTCTCGGTGCTGGTGCCCGGGTCCGACAACGACGCCGGGACCTTCGACCGGAAGGTCGTCGGCCACGGGGCCCCGGCCGGCATGGCCAGGACCCTGCGCACGGCGGCCGGTCCGGGGACCGCCGTCATCGCCTGGGTCGGGTACACCACCCCGGTGGGCGTCGGCCTCGACGCGGCCACCGGCTCCCTCGCGGAGGCGGGGGCCGGGCGGCTGACCCGGTTCACGGAGGGCCTGGCGGCGGACGGGCTGCCCGCGCCCGCCGTGTTCTGCCACAGCTACGGCTCGGTGGTCTGCGGCCTGGCCGCCCACCGCCTCCCCGCCACCGACCTGGTGGTCCTCGGTTCCCCCGGTATGCGCGCCGACGACGTGGACGCGCTGCGGACGGGGGCCCGGGTGTGGGCGGCGAAGGACCCGACCGACTGGATCGACGACGTGCCGAACGTGCGCTTCGCGGGCCTCGGCCACGGGGCGGACCCGACCGATCCGGCGTTCGGCGCCCGCCGGGTACCGGCGGACGAGGCCCGGGGGCACGCCGGTTACTTCGAGCCCGGTACGGATTCGCTGCGGGCCTTCGCCGCCATCGCGCGCGGCGACGCGGCGGAGCCCGCCCCGGACCCGGGGACCACCACGGACGCGGAAGCAGCCCCGGCCCTGGAAGGCGCGGCCCGATGAACGCCCTGCTGAAGGACGGCCGGCGGCTCGCGGCCCGTATCGACGCGTCCACCCCCGCCCATCGCGACCGGGCGATCGACGGCCTGCGGGCGCTGGCGCTGCTCGCCGTGCCGCTCGGTCACTGGATGCTCGGCGGGTTCCGGCTGGACGCCGACGGCCTGCACAACGCGAGCCCGCTCTCGACGTTCGCCGGGCTCGCGCCCGCGAGCTGGGTGCTCCAGATGCTGGGGATCTTCTTCCTCGTCGGGGGGTACGCCTCGGTGTTCTCCTACCGCCGCCGGGCCTCGACGACGGCCGCCTGGCTGGGCGGCCGGCTGGCCCGCCTCGGCCGGCCGGTGCTCGGGGTGACCGCCGTGTGGGCGGTGCTGCTGGCGGTGCTGTCCGCGCTGGGCGTGCCCGGCGACACCCTGCGTACGGGGTCGACGCTGGTGATCCAGCCGCTCTGGTTCGTCGGGGTGTACACCGTGGTCACCGCACTCACCCCGGTCTGCGTCACGCTGGCGCGGAAGCTCGGCGGATGGGCGGCGCTGCCGCTGCTGGCCTCGGTCGCGGTGGTGGACTTCCTGCGCTACGGGCCCTTCGCGGAGGCGATGCCGTCCTGGCTGAGCGTGCTCAACATCCTGCCCGGCTGGCTCTTCGCGTATCAGCTGGGCGTGTCCTGGGGCGAGGGGCGGATCGGGAAGCGCGGGGCCCGGCTGCTGCTGATCGGCGGTGGGGTGCTGTTCGCCGCGCTGCTGCTCGCCTTCCACTACCCGGCGTCGATGGTCGGGGTTCCGGGCGAGGCGCGGACGAACTCGCATCCGCCGTCGCTGCTGGTGGTGGCGCTGGCGGCGGCGCAGAGCGGGGCGGCGATCCTGCTGCGCGACCGGCTCGGACGGCTGTTGCGCAAGCCGCTGCTCTGGGCGCCGGTCGTGGTGATCAACCTGTCCGCGATGACGATCCTGTGCTGGCACCAGACCGCGATGCTGGCCGCCGCCGTACCGGCCTCGCTCGCCGGGGCCGCGGGCACGGCGGTGGCGGGGCTGACGACCGCGCCGGACACGGTGGGCTGGATCCTCGCCCGGATCGCCTGGCTGCCGGTGTTCGCGGGGCTGCTGGTGCTGATCGCCCGGTACGCGCGCCGCTTCGAGGCTCCGTGGCAGGCGGGCACCCGCGCCGCGAACGCCCGCCGTGCGCTGGCGGGGCTGCTCGCGGCGGGGTTCGCGGTGTTCGCGCTGGGGCTGGCGTGAGGGGCCTTCCGGGGGCGCGGCCCGGTCGGCGTGACGTGCATGGACGTCACGGACCGAGCGATGACCGGGTACGCCTCCCGGCTACTCCCGGGCCTCCGACGTCAGGCTCATGTCCGGGTACCGGTCCCCCGCCACCCGGCCCGCGATCGGCTCCAGCAGGGCCAGCTCCCCGGCCGTCAGCGTCAGCCCGGTCGCGGCCACGTTCTCCAGCAGGCGGCTCCGCTTACGGGTCCCGGGGATCGGGACCACGGTCAGCCCGTGCACCCGGGCCCGCTGCTGGACCCAGGCGAGGGCCACCTGTGCGGCGGTGGCCCCGTGCGCGGCGGCGATCCGGTGGACGGGCTCCAGGAGGGCCGCGTTGGCACGGGCGTTGTCGCCGGTGAAGCGCGGCTGCTGCTTGCGGAAATCGCCCTCGCCCAGGTCCTTGCCCGCGTCGGTGAAGGCCCCGGTGAGGAAGCCCCGGCCGAGCGGCGAGTACGGCACGAGGGTGACGCCCAGCTCCACCGCCGCACCGAGCGCGCTCTTCTCCACGTCCCGGCTGAAGAGGGACCACTCCGACTGGAGGGCGGCGATCGGGTGCACCGCGTGCGCCTCGCGCAGCTCGGGGCCGGTGACCTCGCTCAGTCCGATCTGCTTGATCTTGCCCTGCCGGACCAGCTCCGCCATCGCGCCGATCGATTCGGCGAACGGGACGGCCGGGTCGTGGCGGTGCATGTAGTAGAGGTCGATGACGTCCGTGTTCAGCCGGCGGAGGCTCGCTTCGACGGCGGTGCGGATGTACGCGGGGTCGTTGCTCACGCCCCGGTACCCGGGGTTGTCGGAGCGCACCAGCGCGAACTTGGTGGCGAGGGTGATCTCGTCCCGGTGGGCCCCGACGAACGGTGCGAGGAACTCCTCGTTGGCCCCGCGCCCGTAGACATCGGCGGTGTCGAAGAGCGTGACGCCGGCTTCCAGGGCCGCGTCCAGCGTGTCCCGGGCGGCGGCCTCGTCGGTTTCGCCGTAGAACTCGCTCATACCCATGCAGCCGAGGCCCTGGACGCCGACCCGCGGTCCGTCGTCGCCGCCCATTCCGACGGTGGCGATCGTGTTCCTGTCGTTGTCGGTCATCAGGCGCTGTGCCTTTCCGGCACCCTGCGGGCGCCCGCGTAGAACTCGATCTTGTGGTCGAGCACGGCGAGGGTGTCATGGAGCTCCGCGATCCGCGTGATCACATCGCGGCGGGTCGCCTCCAGCAGTTCCTGCCGTTCCTCGAAGGTGGACGCGCCCTCGCGCAGCAGCTCCGCGTACCGCACCATGTCGGCGACCGGCATCCCCGTCAGCCGCAGCTTGCCGACGAACGCCAGCCAGTCGAGGTCGCGGTTGCTGAAGCGGCGCTGGCCGGTGTGCGAGCGGTCGACGTGGGGCATGAGCCCGATGCGCTCGTACCAGCGCAGGGTGTGCGCGGTGAGCCCGGTGAAGGC
Organism: Streptomyces anulatus; assembly: GCF_014650675.1. Taxonomy (GTDB): domain Bacteria; phylum Actinomycetota; class Actinomycetes; order Streptomycetales; family Streptomycetaceae; genus Streptomyces; species Streptomyces anulatus. Next base: position 681,896 of record NZ_BMVK01000001.1, read on the forward strand.
GACGACCTCGCTGATCGTGTAGCTGTCCTTGCCCGCGGGGCGGGGGTGCGGCTTCGGGGCGGCCGCGCAGACGTCCACCGCCGGCGAGGGTCGTGGGTGTGCGATTGTCGCGGGAGTGCTCCGGGAGGTTCCGTCGATCACCGTCATGCCCCCACGCTAAATCCTTGGAGTGCACTCGAAGCAAGCGGGAAAGGCAGGTCTTCTCGGGCCGGGCACTCCCACGGGCGGGCCGGGCACTCCCACCGTCGGGCCGGGCACTCCCACAGATGGACGGGGAGCACATCGAAGATGAAGGATTGTTCATCTTCGCTTCATGTTCGGACCGCCCGGGACAGTCAGGGTGAATACATGGCTTTCTCACCTCGTCTGGCGGCCCTGGCAGCCGTCGTCGCCGTGCCCCTCGGCATAGCGGCCACCAGCTATGCCATGACCGACACCTCGGAAGCGCCGAAGGTGCCTCCCACCGTCCAGCTGGAGGAGAGCCCGCGCGGCACACCGCCGCCGAGCGGTGTCACGTCGCCGACCGACACCCCGACTCCGAGCGGCTCCTCCTCCCCGACCCGTACACCGGACAGCTCCGTCGTCCCGGGCCCCTCGGCGGCCGACGACGACGATGACGACGACTTCGGTGATGACGGTTAGCCTTCCGAGGATTTCCGCCCGGGTACGGATCCTGCTGTGGTTGCTGGTCGTGATGGCGGTCGCGCTGGGCGCGGTCGCCGTCACCGTGCGTTCGATCCTCCAGCGGGACGTGGACCACCGCATCAGCCAGCTGCTCACCCAGGAGACCGGTGAGTTCGCGAACTTCGTGCCGCAGGGCGTGGACCCGGACACCGGCGGCCGGTTCGACACCGCGGACCGGCTGCTCCGCATCTACCTGCAACGGCAGTACGCGGACCCCGACGAGGAGTTGCTGGGCCTGACCGGCCGACCCGGCGACAAGCCCGGCGTCATCCGGCAGCGCCGCGAACTGCCGCAGGACATCGCCCTGTGGCAGGACGACGCCTCGCTCGCCCGGATCCACGCCTCCAAGGACTCCTTCGGGACCCTGGACCGCCCGCAGGGCGAACTGCGCTGGGCCAAGGTCGACATCGGGCCTTCCACGGGCGGGGAGCCTGGCGCGTTCGTCGTCGCCTTCCACCCGGAGCGCGAACGGGCCGTGGCCGACAAGACGTTCTGGACGCTGCTCGCCCTGTCCGGTGTGGCGCTGCTGATGACGACCGGGATCGGCTGGGCCGTCGCCGGTCGCATCCTCGCGCCCGTCCGTCTCGTCCGGACGACGGCGGCGGAACTGACCGAGCAGGACCTCACCCGGCGCATCCCCGTGGAGGGCCGCGACGACATCGCGGCCCTAGCGGAGACGTTCAACGCGATGCTCGACCGGCTGGAGCGGGCGTTCGCCGCGCAGCGGGTCTTCGTCGACGACGCCGGGCACGAGCTGCGCACCCCCATCACCATCGTCCGGGGCCACCTGGAGCTGATGGGCGACGATCCGGCGGACCGGGAGGAGACGGTGCGGCTGGTCACGGACGAGCTGGACCGGATGAGCCGCATCGTCGAGGACCTGCTCCTGCTCGCGGGGGCCGAGCGCCCCGACTTCGTGCGCCCCGAACCCGTCCAGCTCGCGGAGCTGACCGCCGACGTGTTCGTGAAGGTGCGGACCCTCGGCGACCGGGAGTGGCAGCTCGACGGCGTCGCGGACCTCGAAGTGCGCCTGGACGAACAGCGGATGACGCAGGCGATGGTGCAGCTCGCGCAGAACGCCGTCCAGCACACCGTGCCCGGCCAGCGCATCCGGATCGGCTCGCGGGCCGAGGCGGGCCGCGTCGAGCTGTACGTCGCCGACCACGGGCCCGGGATTCCGCCGGAGGACGCCGAGGTGATCTTCGAGAGGTTCCGCCGGGGGACGTCCCGGCGCGGGACCCGCACCAGCGGCGCGGGGCTCGGCCTCGCCATCGTCAAGGCCATCGCGGAGGGCCACCACGGCCGCGTCGAACTACGCCGGACCGAAGGCGGCGGCGCCACCTTCGTACTCACGCTGGAGACCCACACATGAATCGCATCCTGATCGCCGAGGACGAGGAGCGCATCGCCTCGTTCGTCCAGAAGGGGCTGCGCGCCAACGGCTTCACCACGGTCGTCGCCGAGGACGGGGACCTGGCGCTGGGCCACGCGCTGTCCGGCGGGTTCGACCTGATGGTGCTCGACATCGGCCTGCCGGGCCGGGACGGTTTCACCGTGCTGCGGGAGATGCGCGAGGCCCGCGTCACGCTGCCGGTCATCGTGCTCACCGCCCGCGACTCCGTGCGGGACACGGTGGCCGGGCTGGAGGGCGGGGCCGACGACTGGATGACGAAGCCGTTCCGCTTCGAGGAGCTGCTCGCCCGGGTACGGCTGCGGCAGCGCACCGCCGCCCGCGCGCCCGAGGTCACCATGTTGCGCAGCGGCAGCCTCGCCCTGGATCTGCGGACGCGCCGGGCCCGCGCGGGCGACCGGACGGTGGATCTGACAGCGCGCGAGTTCGTGCTGCTGGAGATGTTCCTGCGCCACCCCGGCCAGGTGCTGTCGCGCGAGCAGATCCTGTCCCATGTCTGGGGGTACGACTTCGACCCCGGGTCCAACATCGTGGACGTCTATGTGCGCGCGCTGCGCCGGAAGCTGGGCGCGGAGCGGCTGGAGACGATCCGGGGCATGGGCTACCGCCTGCCCTGAGGGCTATCGCCTGCCCTGAGCCCCGGCCCGGGCCCGATCCCGGCCGTGGGGTGCGGACCACTTGATGAAAAGGCCTTCACCGGACGCTCATCACGTACTCACCCCGCCTTCAGAGGCTTTACAGCGTGCCTCTACCACTCCGGCAGACCGTCGGCCTCTGCGCCGTCCTCGGCCTCTGCGCTCTCCTCGCCGTCCCCGGCGCCGCCCCCGGCCTCAGCGTCGACGGGCGACTCTCCCTCGCCGTCTTCGCCCTGGCCACCGCCGCCTGGATCGCCACTCCGGTGGACGACGCCTACATCGCCCTCGGCGCGGGCCTGGCGCTGACCGTCACGGGGGTGATCAGCAGTGAGACCCTGTTCGCCACCCTGGGCGACGAGACGGTGTGGCTGCTGATCTGCGCCTTCGTCCTGGCGGCGGCCGTGACCCGGACCGGTCTGGCCGGCCGGGCCGCCGTCTTCCTGGTCGGCGGGGCCAGGACCGTGCGCCAGCTGGTGCACCTGACCACGGCCGGACTGGTCGTCACCGCGTTCGCCGTGCCGGCCACTTCGGGGCGCGCCGCCCTCGCGCTCCCGGTGTTCCTGGCACTGGCCGCCGCCCTGCGCGAGCGCGGCCGTCTGGTGGTGATGCTCGCGCTGCTCTTCCCCACGGTCATCCTGCTGTCGGCCGTCGCGACCCTGATCGGCGCCGGGGCGCACCTGATCACCGTCGGGGTGCTGTGGGAGCAGACCGGCGAGCAGCTGAGTTTCGTGCAGTGGCTGGTGGTGGGGATGCCGTTGGCGGTCGTCTCCTCCCATCTGGCCGCCGAGCTGGTGCTGTTGACGACGACCCGGCGCGCCGACCGCAAGGGCCCGGTGACGATCACGGCGGCGCAGATCCAGGAGCACTCCGAGACGGCCGTCGAGGGGCCGTTCACCCCGGCGGAGTCCCGCTGCCTGCTCCTGCTGGCGACGGTCGTCCTGCTGTGGTGCAGCGAGCCCCTGCACGGGGTGTCGCCCGCCGTGGTCGCGCTTATCGGCGCGCTGGTGGCGACCTCGCCCGCGCTGGGGACGGTCCGCTTCAAGGACGGTCTGCGGACGGTGCCCTGGCCGCTGCTGCTGTTCATGGCCGCCACCATGGCGATGGGCGTCGCCCTCTCCGACTCGGGCGCGGCCGACTGGCTGGTGGGCTGGATACCCCTGGGGGCGTCCACGCCCCCGTGGGTCTTCCTGACCGGAGTGGTCGTCGTCAGTACGGCCGCCCACCTGGCGCTCCAGTCGCGCTCCGCCCGGTCCTCCGTGCTGGTCCCGCTGGTGGTCGCGGCGGCGGTCGGGGCCGGGGTCAACCCGGTCACGGCGGCGCTGGCGTCCACGGCCGCGGCCGGCTTCTGCCACACGCTGCCCTCCTCGGCCAAGCCGGTCGCGCTCTTCGCGGACGTGCCCGGCACCCCGACCTACACCCCGCGCGACCTGCTGCGGCTGTCCGCTTTCCTCGCCCCGCTCACCGCGGCCCTCGTCCTCGTCTTCGCCCTCGCCGTCTGGCCGTTGCTCGGCGTGCCCGTCCTTCTGGAGACCCAGCCATGACCCGTCACGCTCACCGCACCCACCGCATCGCCATCGCCCCCAGCGGTTTCAAGGAGTCCCTCTCGGCCGCCCGGGTGGCCGAGGCCATCGCCGTCGGCGTACGGCGTGTGATCCCCGACGCCGACCTCGACCTCATCCCGCTGGTGGACGGCGGCGAGGGCACGGCGGAGGCGCTGGCCCTGGCGGGCGGCGGCCGGCTGGTCCCGGTCACCGCCACGGGCCCGGTGGGCGAGCCGGTCGCCTCGCACTTCGCGCTCCTGGGCGGACCGGGGCCGCTGACCGCCGTCGTGGAGATGGCCGCCGTCGCGGGCCTCGCCCTGGTGCCGCCGGGCCTGCGCCACCCGGGCGCGACCACCACGTACGGCGTCGGCGAGCTGATCCGGGCCGCCCTGGACGCGGGGGCCCGGCGCATCCTCATCGGCTGCGGCGACTCCGGTACGTCGGACGGGGGCGCGGGCGCCCTCCAGGCACTCGGGGCCCGGCTGACTGACCGCCATGGCCGTGAACTGCGCCGGGGCGGCGGCGCGTTGCACGAGCTGGAGCGCGTCGACCCGTCCGGCCTCGACCCGAGGCTGGCCCGCACGGAGCTGCTCGTGGCCTGCAACCCGTACAACGTGCTGTGCGGGAAGCGCGGAGTGGCCCGGGTGTTCGGGCCGCAGAAGGGGGCGACCCCGGCGGAGGTGGAGCTGCTCTCGGCGGGCCTGGAGCGGCTGGCCGACGTCCTCACCCGGGACCTCGCCCCGGCCTTCGCCCCGACGTCCGGGGCCCCGGCCATCGACCTGCGCACCGCTCCCGGCACGGGCGCGTCCGGCGGCCTCGGAGCAGGGCTGGCCGCCGTGGGAGCCCGGCTCCTCCCCCGCTACGACGTCCTCCTCGACGGCCTCGACCTGGACGCGCGCCTGGCCCGCGCCGACTTCGTGATCACGGCCGAGGGGGCGCTGGACCACCAGACCGTACGCGGGAAGATCCCGGCGGAGGTCGCCCGGCGGGCGCATGCCTCCGGGGTGCCGGTCCTGGTGCTGGCCGGGACGATCGGGCCGGGCGCGCAGGACGTGCGGGCGGTGGGCGTGGACGCGTACAGCGCGATCCTGCCCGCGCCGATGACGCTGGTGGAGGCGATCGACCGGAGCGACGAGTTCCTGGCCGACGCCACGGAGCGCGCGATGCGGATCATGGCGCTCGGCACCCGGCTCGCCCCGCTGGCCGCAGCCTGACGCGCACGCCTCCGTCCCGGGCTCCCCCGGGGCCCGGGACCCGTCGGCACGCGCGGCGGTTAGGCTCGGAGCCATGGAGAGCCTGCGCATCATCGACACCTGGCCGGTCACGACGGCGGCGGCCGCCGTCGTACGGTCGGACGGCACGGTCCTCGGCACGCACGGGCCGGCCGACCACCGCTTCCCCCTCGCCTCGGTCACCAAGCCGCTCGCGGCCTACGCGGCGCTGGTGGCGTACGAGGAGGGGGCGGTCGAGCTGGACGAGCCGGCCGGGCCCGAGGGCTCCACGGTGCGCCACCTCCTCGCCCACACCAGCGGCCTCGCCTTCGACGAGCACCGGGTGACGGCCCCGCCCGGCAACCGCCGCCTGTACTCCAACGCGGGCTTCGAGGTGCTGGGCGACCACATCGCGAAAGCGTCCGGCATCCCGTTCGCGGAGTACCTGCGCCAGGCCGTCCTGGAACCGCTGGCCATGACCTCGACCACACTGGACGGCTCCCCCGCCCGCGACGGCGTCTCCACCCTCGCCGACCTGGTCCGCTTCGCGGCCGAGGTGCAGGCCCCCCGCCTCCTCGACCCGCGTACGGTCCTGGAGGCCCAGACCGTCGTCCACCCGGGCCTCAAGGGCGTCCTGCCGGGCTACGGCCACCAGAGCCCGAACGACTGGGGCCTCGGTTTCGAGATCCGCGACTCCAAGTCCCCGCACTGGACGGGGAACACGTCCTCCCCTGCCACCTTCGGCCACTTCGGCCAGTCGGGCACGTTCCTCTGGATCGACCCGGTGGCGAGCGTCGCCTGCGTGGCGCTGACGGACCGGGCGTTCGGCCCGTGGGCCGCGGAGGCGTGGACGCCGTTCACGGACGCGGTTCTGGCCGAGCTGTCCTGAACCGGCTGCCGCCCTTCTCCGGTGGCGTCAGGCACTCGAACCAGACGGTCTTCCCGCTGCCGTCCCACTGCTTGATGATGCCCCACGCGTCGGTGACGGCGTTGACGAGGACGAGTCCCCGGCCCCCGTCGTCCAGCGGGTCACCCGTGATGGCGAGGGGCATGACGGTACTGCTGTCCGCGACCTCGACGCGGACGCCCTCGCCGCGCGGCAGCCGGAAGATGAAGGTCTGGCCGCGCCGGTCGGGCACGTGCCGCACGACGTTGGCGACCAGCTCGGTGAGCGCCAGCTCCGCCGCGTCGGCGAGGAACATCAGCTCCCACGCCTTGAGGTAGAGCCGCAGGATGCGGCGCAGATGCCGGGCGGAGTGCTCACCGAGGGCGAAGTCGGCGTGGTAGACGGGCTCCCCGGGATCCCTTCGGGGGATGAGTACGTGATTCATGTCACCAGGCTGCGACGCGATGGCTACGCTCGGCTACGTACCGAAACGAACGCCGCGAGGCGTTGCACCCGGAGGTCCATCCGTGGCCAACATCCAGACGCTCGATCCCGACGCCTCCCCGCTCGCCTACTACGGCGGGGAGTTGCGCCGCCAACGTGAAGCCCAAGGCCTGACGCAGCCTCAGTTGGGCACCATCATCTTCTGCACGGGCTCGCTGGTCGGCCAGATCGAGACGACGAAGAAGATCCCCACCCGGGACTTCTCTGAGCGCGTGGACGCGGCGCTGGGCACGGACGGGACGTTCTCACGGCTGGTGGGACTGGTGCTGCGGAGCCAACTGCCCACGTGGTTCCAGCCGTACGCGGACATGGAGGCGAAGGCCGCGTACATCTCGACGTACCAGGCGCAGGTGGTCTACGGGCTGTTGCAGACGGAGGAGTACGCGCGGGCGGTCCTGGCCACCGGCATGCCGGACGACCTGGAGGGTCTGCTCGCCGCCCGCATGGAGCGCCAACGGATCCTGGAGCGGGACAAGCCGCCGCTGGCCTGGGCGATCCTGGACGAGGCCGTGCTGTACCGGCCGATCGGCGGCCACGAGGTGATGAGGGCCCAACTGCAGAAGCTGTTGGACTGCGCGGCGCACCGTTGGATGCGGATCCAGGTGCTGCCCTTTGAGGCAGGTGAACACGCGAGCTTGGCAGGCTCGTTCAACCAGTTGCGCTTCGACGACGACCCGGAGGTCGTCTACACCGAGGACGTCATCTCCGGCCATATGACGGCCAACCCGGAGACGGTCAGGGAGGCCTCGCTCCGATACGCTCACCTCCAGGCCACCGCACTCTCCGTCGAGGAATCGGTGGCGCGGATCAGCCGCGTGATGGAGGAGCGTTATGGAGTACGGCCCTGACCTGACCAGCGCGGACTGGCGCAAGTCCAGCTACAGCGGAAACACCGGCGGCGACTGCGTCGAGTGCACCGTGACCGGCGGCGCGGCCTGGCGGACCTCCTCGTACAGCGGCAGCACCGGCGGCTGCTGCGTCGAGACCGCCGTCGGCTCCCCCTGCGGCTCTGTCCCCGTCCGCGACAGCAAGAACCCCACGGGCCCCGCGATCGTCCTCGGGGCGCACGCCTGGCAGGCGTTCGTGGACGGGCTGCGCTGACACGGCCGTCATCGGGAACAGGGCGGTACGGGCAACTGGCCCCCGTGCCGCCCTGCTTCACGTCGCACCCGCGCCAAATTCGGTTGCCCGCGCTTCGGCCCCTGGCATAGCTTCTCGCTGGCTCCGGGTGGTCCAGACCAAGCCTCGGGGTGTCGAGCCACGTCAACGGGACATCCATGACCTCGAAACAGGCCCTCCGACCCTCACCGAGCGACACTCGTCCGGGCATCTTCTCCCGGCAGTACGCGGCGGCCACGCTGACCTTCGCCACGGTGATGTTCCTGACCGGCTTCGCCGCGCTGGCCGTGGTGCCGACGCTGCCGACGGCGGCCGAGGACCTGAACGGGGTGTCGCTGTTCCCCCTGGTGGCGGGCAGCTTCGTGGCGGCCAGCCTGCTCGGCGGTGTGCTGGGCGGGCACTGGGCGGACCGCTCGGGCGCTCGGCGTCCGCTGGCCCTGGGCATGATCCTCTCCGTGGTGACGCTGCTGGTGTCGGCGTCCAGCGTCTCGATCTGGCAGTTGGTGATCGGCCGCTTCGTCGACGGTCTGGCAGCCGGGATGGTCGCGGTGTCCGTGACGACCGCAATCGGCCAGTCGTATCCGGAGTATCTGCGGCCCCGGATGCTCGCGATGATGAGCGCGAGCTGGATCATCCCGTCGCTGGTCGGGCCGCCGGTCGCCGGAGTGGTCGCCGAGGTGTGGTTGTGGCGGACGGTCTTCTACGGCCTGGCCGTGCTGACCGCGCTGCCCGCGATCGCCCTGGTCGCGGTGTTGAGGAAAGCCCCCTCCGGGGAGAGCGACCAGGCTGCGCCCGCCGACCTCCCGCCCGCCGAGGAACGCGCCTCCCGGCCGCCGCTGGTGGTCGCGGGGATGCTCAGCCTGGGCGCGGCGCTCGGCCAGTACGGCGTCTCGGGATGGGACGCGCGCCACCTGCTGTTCGTCGCCGCCGGCGTCGCGCTCCTGGTGGTCTTCGCACCCCGTCTGCTGCCGGAGGGCACCTGGCGCAGTGCCCGGGGGCTGCCGACCGCGGTGCTGCTGCGCGGGCTGACCTCCGGTACGTACTTCACCGTCGAGGCGCTGGTGCCGCTGATGCTGATCACGGAGCGGCGGGTGGCTGCGGTGACGGTCGGCGTGGCGTTCACGGCGTCCGCCGTGCTGTGGGCGGTCGCGTCGTGGGTGCAGGGCAAGCTGCTCCAGGACGTCGCCCGGCACCGGCTCGTCACGGTCGGTGCCCTGATCATGGCGGCGTCCGTCGCCTTCGCCGTGGTGGGCAGCTTCTCCGGTGTCTCCCCGCTGCTCGCGATGGCGGCCATGCCGCTGGCGGCGGTCGGGATGGGGATGCTCGATCCGTGCGTCACGGTGCTGTCGCTCGCCCACAGCGCGCCGGACCGGCTGGGCCACACCACCAGCGCGATGCAGACCAACATGAATCTCGGGCAGGTCGTCGTCCTGGCGTTCGCCACCGCCGTGCTCAACGCCGGGCTGGCCGCCGGGACGAGCCGGCTCGGCGGCTACGCGATCGCCTTCTCGCTCCTGCTCGTACCGACGCTGCTGGTCGCCGTCCTGGCCGTCCGCGCACGCAAGGACATACCCGGGTGACGGTGGGGCGGAATGGCAGAGTGGGGCCATGTCCACCTACGAGACCATGCCCTTCCACCTGGAGACCGAGCGGCTGATCCTGCGGCCGTGGGCCGAGTCGGACGCCGCCGAGTTCAGCGATCTGCTCGCCGAACGCGGCAAGGGGAAGCCTCCGGTCGAGCGCATCCGGACGTCCATAGGGGAGTTGCTCGCGGCGACGGAGACCACGGGGATCGCCCTGCTGCCCATCCAGCGCCGTGAGGAGGGCGACTTCATCGGCTACTGCGGGTTGATCATCGGCCGCTCCACCCTGGAGGAGCCCGAGATCGCGTACGAGCTGTTCCAGCGCGCCCACGGGCACGGCTATGCCACCGAGGCGGCCGGTGCGGTGCTCGAAGCCGCCGTCGCGACCGGGCGGAAGCGGCTCTGGTCGACCGTCGCCACGTGGAACACCGCGTCGTTCCGGGTCCTGGAGAAGCTCGCGTTCGAGCGGGACCACGTTTCCATGGAGGAGAACGGCGAAGTGGTGTGGCTCACCCGCACGTTGCCGTGAGGCGGATCGGCGGCCCGTCGCGCGCTGCTAGATTCTCCCGCCATGCGTTCACGCGAGTACGACCTCGAATTCCGGCAGCAGTCCACCCGTATACGTAACTGGGGAGCGGGTCTGCTGCTCCTGTCGGCCCTGTTGTGGGGCTGGTGCGCGATTCTGCTGCTCACGGATTACACGGTCGAGACACGCAGCGGCCGCACCGCCGAGTGCGAGGCGCGTCTGCTCACTGAGGGCGGCACGGCCAACGAGGGTCTGTGGAAGGGCGATTACTGCCAGGACGAACGCGACTGGCCCGAGGCGCTGCTCGTCCTGGGGCTGTCCCTCCCCGTGTCGCTCGTGGGGACCGCGCTGTTCACGACCGGCCAGGTGAGCCGGCGGATGAGCGGGCACTCCCAGGCGATGCGCGAGCTGGACCGGATCGCGGACCAGCGGGAGAAGCGGGAGAAGCACGCCGGGGCCTGACCGTTCTCCCGGCCGGTCGCGCCTGCCCGGGAATTCGGTCGCGCCCCGGGAGGCGAGCCGTTAACTTCCCTCCGTGCGCCGTGGATCGCGTGGCGCGACGACGAGGGAGCCACGTATGAGCGGCCAGGATCCGCGGACCGACCGGCTGAGCATTCTGATCGAGCAGTTCGACCAGGCGCGGGAAATGGCCCAGGTCCGGCTGAAGGGCCTCGGGGACGCGGAGTACCTGTGGGAGCCGGCCCCCGGCAGCTGGTCGATCCGGCGCCGGGACGAGGCGGTGACGCCGCGGGCGTACGGGCCCGGCGCGTGGGTCATCGACAAGGGGGCGCCGGAGATCCCGGCGAGCGAGTACGCGGAGGTCGCGCGGCAGGCGGCGGGCGGGATGTCCGTGGCGAAGATCGCCGAGGACTGGAGCGTGAGCGCCGAACGGGTCGAGGAGGTCCTCGCGTTCACCGGTGAGCCGGAGCCCGACGTCGTGCCGATCACCACCATCGCCTGGCGGCTGGGTCATCTGCACTCCGACTTCGCGGGCCGGTGGGAGTGGACCTTCGGCGAGCGACGGCAGGACCCGCATCTCCTGGTCGACTTCACACCGTCCGCCTCGTCGGCGCTGGACCGCTTCTGGGAGACGCTCGACCGCCATCGCGCGAGCATCGCCACGCTGACCGACGAGCAGCTCGACACGGTCGGCCTCTCGCAGTATCCGTACGGCTCCGACCCCGACGACGCGTACATCGGCGTTCTGGCCAACGCCAACCTGGAACTCATCCACCACATGGCCGAGATCGCACTGCTCCGCGACCTCTGGCGGGCCCGCCTCTCCGCATAGCCGGGCGGAATCCGGTCAGGGCCCAATGGTTGTAGTGACATAAACCACAGCGCCCCGTCGTCGAGTTTGCGCATTGTGCCCGATCTCGTCGAGGCGTATGTGATCAAGTCGTGTTTGAATCCCCACACTTGTGAACTTTCGCCTTGCGGGGCGGAGTTCGGAAGGCGGAAAGTTTCGCTCTTTCCGTACGGCTCATTACCGACGCATACCAGTGGGGGAAATCGTCGTGTCGCATATGCACAGTCGTAGATTCTGGACAGGCGGCATCGCCGTCGCCGCAACCCTGGCGGGGAGCTTCGTCGCCGCTCCCGCCATGGCCCTGCAGGGGGCTCCCGCCGATGCGGCGTCCTTCGGCCACACCGCGAGGATCGTCGTCGGCGCTTCCGAGCGCTCCTGCACGGGAACGCTCGTGAACCCGCGGTGGGTTCTCTCCGCCGCCAGCTGTTTCGCGGACGCCACGGGCGTCGTCCAGCCCGGCAAGCCCAAGGTCACGACCACCGTCACGGTCGGCCGCACCGATCTGACCCAGACCACGGGCGGGGCCGTCCGGACGGCCGTGGAACTCGTTCCGCACCCCGACCGGGACCTGGTCATGGTGAAGCTCGGCGTCGGCATCGCGAACGTGAAGCCGGTCGCCCTGGCCACCGCCCCGGCCACGGCCGACGAGAACGTGACCGCGGCCGGGTTCGGCCGGACGAAGACGACCTGGGTGCCCGACCGGCTGCACACCGCGTCGTTCACCGCCACCGGCGACGCCTCGGCGAACGTCTCGCTGACGGCCGTCGGCGACGCGGTGATCTGCCACGGGGACTCCGGCGGCCCGATCCTGCGCGAGACCGGCGGCAAGCAGGAGCTGCTCGCCGTCACCAGCAGGTCGTGGATGGGCGGCTGCGTCGGCACGCCGGCCACCGAGACCCGTACGGGAGCCGTCGCGACGCGCGTGGACGACGTACGCACCTGGATCACGAACACCGCGACCCCTGTCCCGGGCGACCTGACCGGCGACAACAAGCCCGACCTGGTCGCGGTCGACGACACCGGCAAGCTGTACGTCTACCCGGGCACCGGCACCGGCGCCCTCGGCTCGCGGACCCTCATCGGCACCGGCGGCTGGGCCGGCGCCGCGGTGACGCACCGGGGCGACTGGACCGGGGACGCCATGGAGGACGTCGTCGCCATCGTCGCGGGCGAGCTGCGCGTCTACCCCAACCTCGGCACCGGCACGCTGGGCTCCGCGATCAAGATCCTGACCGGGCTGCCCACCGACTCGAAGCTGGTGAACGCCGGGGACGTCAACCGGGACGGCCACCCCGACCTCCTCGTCCAGCACAGCAACAAGCTGTACATGTACGCGGGTAAGTCCGCGCCCACCCCGACCGTCGCCGCCCCGGTGGTCGTCGGCACCAGCGGCTGGGACGTCATGAACCTGTCGGCTCCCGGCGACGCCGACAAGGACGGCCGGGTCGACCTGCTGGCCCGGGACACCCGCGACGGCATCCTGTACATCTACCTCGGCCTGGCGAACAACCTGTTCGGCGACCGGACCGAGTACGGCCACGGGTACACCGTCACCAACCGCCCCCTGATCGCGGGCGCGGCCGACGCCGACCGCAACGGCGTCGCCGACATGTGGACCACCGCGGGCGACGGCACCCTGAAGTTCTACAAGGGCGGCAGCTCGATCCACGGCCCGATCGACGGGTCGAGCGTCGAGGTCGGCACGGGCGGCTGGGGCTCCATCAAGTCCATCAGCTGACCGACCGGAATCCATGAGGCCCCGCGTCCCCGCCCTGCGGCGGTGCGGCGCGGGGCCTCAACCCGCCAGCTCCCACACCAGCAGCTCCGCCGGCCCCGCCACCGCGACCGCTTCCAGGCCCTCCGCGCCGGTGATCCGGGCGGCGTCGCCGGGGCCCAGCTCCTCGTCGTCCAGGGCGACCCGCCCCCGCACCACGTGGACGTAGGCGCGCGCCGCGTCCGGGACCGCCGTGCGCTCGCCCCCGCTCAGGCGGCGGGCATGAAGCATCGCGCCCGCGCCGGGCAGGGCGTACGGGGTGGAGTCGGCGATGCCGGGGACGACCGTGTACGAGGGTTCGCCGCCCGGCTCCAGGGGGGCCAGCCACATCTGGAGGAAGGTCAACGGGGCCGTGCCGTCGTTGCGTTCGACGTGACGGACCCCGGAGGCGGCGCTCAGGTGGGCCACGTCCCCGGCGCGGACGACGGAGGCGTGGCCGGCCGAGTCGCGGTGGGTCAGCTCCCCCTCGACGACCCAGGTGACGATCTCCGTATGGCTGTGCGGGTGCTCCTCGAAGCCCGCGCCCGGGGCGAGGCGTTCCTCGTTGCAGGCCAGGACCGGGCCGAAGCGGAGGTTGTCCGGGTCGTAGAAGGGGCCGAAGGAGAGGGCGTGCCGGGTGACGATCCCGGCGGCCTCGTCCCCGCCCCGGTAGCGGTCATCGGACCGGTGCACGGAAATCACCCGGCCACGGTAGCCCGGGGGCGCCCGCCGTACGGTCGCGGGAGCGGCACGGTCCGCGTCAGGTGTTCGCCTACCCGCCGGTACGGGGCACCGTCGCCCCGGCCCACCGATCCACCGGCCCGATAAGGCAGTCTTGTCCTCGTGCCCCGACCCGATCCTGAGCAGCCCCCCGCCCACGACGCCCACCTGCACGCCGCGACCCTGAAACGGCTGGAGCAGTCCTCCGGCCGGCTGGCCGCGAACGCGATTGCCCGCATGGACGAATCGCTGCCGTGGTACCGGGCGATGCCTCCGGAGAACCGGTCCTGGATCGGCCTGGTCGCCCAGGCCGGTATCGCCGCGTTCACCGAGTGGTTCCGGCATCCCGAGACCCCGCAGGCCATCTCGACCGATGTGTTCGGCACCGCGCCGCGCGAACTGACCCGGGCCATCACCCTGCGGCAGACCGTGGAGATGGTGCGCACCACGATCGAGGTCATGGAGGCCGCGATCGAGGAGGTGGCCGCCCCGGGAGACGAGTCGCTGCTGCGGGAGGCGCTCCTCGTCTACGCGCGCGAGATCGCCTTCGCCACCGCTCAGGTGTACGCCCAGGCCGCCGAGGCCCGGGGCGCCTGGGACGCCCGGCTGGAATCCCTCGTGGTGAACGCGGTGCTCTCCGGCGAGGCCGACGAGGGGGCCGTGTCCCGGGCCGCCGCGCTCGGCTGGAACTCCCCCGAGCATGTGTGCGTCATCCTCGGCACCGCGCCCGACGGGGACAGCGAGCTGACCGTGGAGGCCATCCGGCGCGCCGCCCGGCACGCCAAGCTCCAGGTCCTCACCGGCGTCCTGGGCAACCGCCTCGTCGTCATCGCGGGCGGCAGCGACAACCCGCTCCAGGTCGCGAAGGGCCTGATCGGGCCGTACGCCGCCGGTCCGGTCGTGGCCGGGCCCGTGGTTCCGGACCTGCTGGCGGCCACCCGGTCCGCGCAGGCCGCGGCGGCCGGGCTGAAGGCGTGCCTGGCGTGGCAGGACGCTCCGCGACCGGTCCTGGCGGACGATCTCCTCCCGGAGCGGGCGATGGCCGGAGACCCGGCCGCGCGGGACCAGTTGGTGGAGGAGATCTACAGACCGCTGGAAGAGGCGGGCTCGGCGCTGCTGGAAACGCTGAGTGTCTATCTGGAGCAGGCGAGCAGCCTGGAAGGCGCCGCCCGGATGCTTTTCGTGCACCCCAACACCGTGCGCTACCGGCTACGACGTGTGACCGACGTCACCGGGTGGTCACCCTCCGATGTGCGCTCCGCGTTCACGCTGAGGATCGCCCTGATCCTGGGGCGCTTGGCCGCAGCGGATCCTCAGTCCTAGACTTTTGTTGGACTCCAACAATTCCCCCGACGGTTCTTCGTCCCTGTCCCCACGGGCGTCCGAAGCCGTCCACAAGAGAGAGTGTGAGGGTGCTCGTACTCGTCGCTCCCGGCCAAGGCGCTCAGACGCCCGGCTTCCTGACTCCCTGGCTCGACCTCCCCGGTGCCGCCGACCGCATCGCGGCCTGGTCCGATGCCATCGGGCTCGACCTTGCCCACTACGGCACGCGCGCCGACGCGGACGAGATCCGCGACACCGCCGTGGCACAGCCGCTCCTGGTCGCCGCCGGACTGCTCTCGGCAGCCGCCCTGGACGCCTCGCCGTCCGTCGTCGCGGGCCACAGCGTCGGTGAGATCACCGCCGCCGCGCTCGCGGGCGTCATCGACGACGAGGCCGCGCTGCGCTTCGTCCGCACCCGGGGGCTCGGCATGGCCGAGGCCGCCGCGGTCACCGAGACCGGCATGGCGGCCCTCCTCGGCGGCGACCCCGACGTAACGATCCCGCACCTGGAGAAGCTCGGTCTGACCGCGGCCAACGTCAACGGCGGCGGCCAGATCGTCGCCGCGGGCACCGCCGCCCAGATCGCCGCCCTGGAGGCCGACAAGCCCGAGGGCGTGCGCCGGGTCGTCGCGCTGAAGGTGGCCGGCGCGTTCCACACGCACCACATGGCTCCGGCCGTGGAGAAGCTGCGCGCGGCGGTCGGCGACCTCACGGTCTCCGACCCGACCGTGCGCTACGTTTCCAACGCCGACGGCCACACCGTGGCCACCGGCACCGAGGTCATCGCCCGGCTGGTCGGGCAGGTCGCCAACCCGGTCCGCTGGGACCTGTGCATGGAGACCTTCCAGTCGCTGGGCGTCACCGCACTCGTCGAGCTGAGCCCCGGCGGCACGCTGACCGGGCTCGCCAAGCGCGCGCTGCCCGGTGTGAAGACGCTCGCGCTCAAGACCCCCGACGACCTCGACACGGCCCGCGCGCTCATTTCCGAGCACGCAGGCGCCTAAGGAGCGAGCATGTCGAAGATCAAGCCCAGCAAGGGCGCCCCGTACGCACGGATCCTCGGGGTCGGTGGCTACCGCCCGACCCGGGTCGTGCCGAACGAGGTGATCCTCGAGACGATCGACTCGTCCGACGAGTGGATCCGCTCCCGCTCCGGCATCGTCACCCGCCACTGGGCCTCCGAGGAGGAGACCGTGGCCGCGATGTCGATCGAGGCGTCCGGCAAGGCCATCGCCGACGCGGGCATCGACCCCGAGCAGATCGGCGCGGTCGTCGTCTCGACCGTCTCGCACTTCAAGCAGACCCCGGCCGTCGCCACCGAGATCGCCCACAAGATCGGTGCGGGCAAGCCCGCCGCCTTCGACATCTCGGCCGGCTGCGCGGGCTTCGGTTACGGCCTCACCCTCGCCAAGGGCATGGTCGTCGAGGGCTCCGCGGAGTACGTCCTCGTGATCGGCGTGGAGCGGCTCAGCGACCTGACCGACCTGGAGGACCGCGCGACGGCCTTCCTGTTCGGCGACGGTGCGGGCGCGGTCGTCGTCGGCCCCTCCCAGGAGCCGGCCATCGGCCCGACCGTGTGGGGCTCCGAGGGCGACAAGTCCGAGACCATCAAGCAGACGGTGGCCTGGAACGACCTGCACGTCGGCGACGTCTCCAAGCTGCCGCTCGACTCGAAGGGCGAGATCAAGTTCCCGGCCATCACGCAGGAGGGCCAGGCGGTCTTCCGCTGGGCCGTCTTCGAGATGGCGAAGGTCGCCCAGCAGGCACTGGACGCGGCCGGGATCGCTCCGGAAGACCTGGACGTCTTCATTCCGCACCAGGCCAACATGCGGATCATCGACTCGATGGTGAAGACCCTGAAGCTGCCGGAGCACGTCACGGTCGCCCGTGACATCGAGTCCACCGGCAACACGTCCGCCGCCTCGATTCCGCTCGCGATGGAGCGGCTCCTGGCGACCGGTCAGGCGAAGAGCGGCGACACCGCGCTCGTCATCGGCTTCGGGGCGGGTCTCGTCTACGCCGCGACGGTCGTTACCCTCCCCTAGGCACACCGGACCTTTTGGTCCGTACGTACGAACCCTGAAGAAACCCACCGAAGGAGCGCCAAGATGGCCGCCACGCAGGAAGAGATCGTCACCGGTCTCGCCGAGATCGTCAACGAGATCGCCGGTATCCCGGTCGAGGACGTCCAGCTGGACAAGTCCTTCACCGACGACCTGGACGTCGACTCGCTGTCCATGGTCGAGGTCGTCGTCGCCGCCGAAGAGCGCTTCGACGTCAAGATCCCCGACGAGGACGTCAAGAACCTCAAGACGGTCGGCGACGCCGCCAACTACATCCTGAAGCACCAGGGCTGATCCCAGCCCGGCTGTGTCGCCACCCGGCGGTGGCGCCGCTGATTCACGACCCTCTACACGTGGAGAAGATTTTCCAGTGAACTCGACCAATCGCACCGTGGTCGTCACCGGTATCGGCGCAACCACTCCGCTGGGTGGCGACTCCGCATCGACCTGGGAAGGTCTGATGGCCGGCCGGTCCGGCGTCAAGCCTCTCGAAGGCGAGCGCTTCGCCGATCTGCCCGTCCGGATCGCCGCCCTCGCGGCCGTCGACCCGGGCGACGTCCTTCCCCGCCCGCTGGCCCGCAAGCTGGACCGCTCGGCGCAGTTCGCGCTGATCGCGGCCCGCGAGGCCTGGGCGGACGCGGGCTTCACCGCCAAGGCCGGCGAGGACGAGAGCATCGCGCCCGAGCGCCTCGGCTCGGTCATCGCCTCCGGCATCGGCGGCGTGATCACCCTGCTCGACCAGTACGACGTGCTGAAGGAGAAGGGCGTACGCCGCGTCTCCCCGCACACCGTTCCCATGCTCATGCCCAACGGCCCGGCGGCCAACGTCGGCCTGGAGGTCAACGCCCAGGCCGGTGTCCACACGCCCGTCTCCGCCTGCGCCTCGGGCGCCGAGGCGATCGGGTACGCCGTCGAGATGATCCGTACCGGCCGCGCCGACGTGGTCGTCGCCGGCGGCACCGAGGCGGCGATCCACCCGCTGCCGATCGCCGCGTTCGCCAACATGATGGCGATGTCCAAGAGCAACGACGAGCCCGAGAAGGCCTCGCGTCCGTACGACACCGGCCGGGACGGCTTCGTCCTCGGCGAGGGTGCGGGCGTCGTCATCCTGGAGTCGGCCGAGCACGCCGCCGCGCGCGGCGCGAAGGTCTACTGCGAGGTGCTGGGCCAGGGCCTGTCGGCCGACGCCCACCACATCGCGCAGCCCGAGCCCACCGGGCGGGGCATCGCCGCCGCGATGCAGAACCTGCTGGACTCCAGCGACCTCAAGCCGTCCGAGGTGGTCCACCTCAACGCGCACGCCACGTCGACGCCGCAGGGCGACCTCGCCGAGATCAAGGCGCTGCGCAAGGTGCTGGGCGACGACCTCGACCACGTCGCGATCTCCGCGACGAAGTCGATGACGGGTCATCTGCTGGGTGGCGCGGGCGGCATCGAGACCGTGGCGACGGTCCTGGCGCTGCACCACCGCATCGCTCCGCCGACCATCAACATCGACGAGCTCGACGAGGCGATCGACGCGGACATCGTGCGCGGCGAGCCTCGGGTGCTGCCCGAGGGGCCGATCGCGGCGATCAACAACTCGTTCGGATTCGGTGGGCACAACGTGGTGCTGGCGTTCCGGTCCGTGTGACGCTTTGCGCAGTGAAGCCCGCTTCCCGGGGTCCGGGAGGCGGGCTTCGTCGTTCTTCGGGGCTCTGCCCCGGACCCCGCTCCTCAATCGCCGGAGGGGCTTGAGCTTGCGCCCCGGCAGCTAGACGACCTGGTGCAGCCAGCGAACAGGCGCACCCTCGCCCGCGTGGCGGAAGGACTCCAGCTCGTCGTCCCACGGCTTGCCGAGGAGCGAGGCGATCTCGGTCTCCAGGTCGCTCTCGCCGCGCACCGACCGGGCCAGCGCGGCCCGCAGCCGGTCCTCGGGGACCAGGATGTCGCCGTGCATGCCGGTGACGGCGTGGAAGATGCCGAGGCCGGGGGTGGAGCTGTAGCGCTCGCCCTCGGCGGTGGGGCACGGCTCGGCGGTCACCTCGAAGCGCAGCAGGTCCCAGCCGCGCAGGGCGGAGGCGAGCTGCGAGGCGATGCCGGCGCGGCCCTTCCAGGAGAACTCGGACCGCCAGGTGCCGGGGGCGGCCGGCTGTCTGATCCAGTCCAGCTGGACCCGCACACCGAGAACGCCCGCCACTGCCCACTCGACATGTGGGCACAGCGCGCGCGGTGCGGAGTGAACGTACAGGACTCCACGTGTCGTCACCGGAACCTCCCGTGTGGGACGAGGTACGCCTTCCCCAGCGGCCTCGCGCCCGTACCGCCTTTATCCGGCCGGCTCCCGAGGTTGTCATCAGTAAACAGCATCGGGAGTTAATCTCCTGAAAAGGGACAGTATGTGACGTGACGTAATGTACCGGAGCCGCCCGTGTGTACGCGGGCGGGCGGGACGCCACTGGTCCGACGGGGAAAAGCTACCGTGCGCCGGGGCCGTCCGTGTGACGTACCGTCGGTCTCGGGCCCCTGATTCGCCGGCTTTCACCCGGCAGGGCGCGCAGAGCCCCGACCTGGGGATCGTGTGCTTGCCGGGGGCATGTCCAGAGGCATAAGCCAAGGGTTGACCGGAGGGGATCCGACCGATGCCGGAGCGTGCGACACGCCCACGAATGCGTACCACTGCCGCCGCGCTGACGGCACTCTCGTGCGTCGGCGTCGCCGCACTGGCCGGATGCAGCTCCGACGGCGCGGAGGGCGGCGTGTCGCGGAACGCGCCCGCGGCCACGCGCGGCGCCTCGCCCTCCCCCTCCCCCACCCCGGACTGGAACCCTCGGCCCGGGTCGGTCGCGGCGGTCGGGGACTCGATCACCCGGGGCTTCGACGCGTGTTCGGTGCTGGCCGACTGTCCCGAGGTGTCGTGGGCGACCGGGTCGGACGACGCGGTGCGCAGTCTCGCGGTCCGGCTGCTCGGCCCGTCGAAGGCGGCGGACCGCAGCTGGAACCACGCGGTGTCGGGGTCCCGGATGGTGCAGTTGCCCGAGCAGATGGCGCTGGCGGCGAAGGAGCGGCCGGAGCTGGTGACGGTGATGACGGGTGCGAACGACGCGTGCCGGGACTCGGTGCGGCTGATGACGCCGGTGGCGGACTTCCGGGCGTCGTTCGAGGCGTCGATGCGGCAGTTGCGGGCCGGGGCCCCGAAGGCGCAGGTGTACGTCTCCAGCGTGCCGGACCTCAAGCGGCTCTGGTCGACGGGGCGGGTGAACGAGCTGGGCAAGAAGATCTGGCAGCTCGGGATCTGCCAGTCGATGCTGGCCGACGCGGACGATCTGGGGCCGGCGGCCGTGGCCCGGCGGGACGCGGTGCGGGAGCGGGTCGTCGCGTACAACGGGGTGCTGCGGGACGTGTGCGCGAAGGACCGGTACTGCAGGTACGACGGCGGCGCGGTGTTCGACTTCCGCTTCACCGGGACGCAGCTCAGCAAGTGGGACTGGTTCCATCCGAGCCGCGACGGCCAGGCCCGGCTGGCGGAGATCGCCTACCGCAACATCACGGACCCTCAGCCGCCCGCGTAGGGTCGGTGACCATGACCACCAGCACGGGCACGGCGACGTACACGGAAGATTTCGGCGCTCTCGCGGACGGGTCGCCGGTCCGCCGGTGGACGCTGGAGCGGGACGGGGTCCGGGTGCGGGTCCTGACCTACGGCGCGATCGTGCAGTCGGTCCGGGCCCCGGGCCGGGACGGCTCCCGTGCCGCGGTGGCGCTCGGGCTGCCGGACGTCGCGGGCTACGAGAAGTTCCCGGCCCCCTACTTCGGTGCGGTGGTCGGGCGGTACGCGAACCGGATCGGGGGCGCGTCGTTCGTCCTGGACGGGCGCACGCACCGCCTGACGCCCAATGAGGGCGGCACCCATCTGCACGGCGGGGCCAGGGGCTTCGACAAGCGGGTGTGGGACGCGGTGGCGGTCCCGGACGGAGTGCGGCTGTCCCTGGTCTCGGCGGACGGGGACGAGGGGTATCCGGGGCGGCTGGACTTCTCGGTGACGTACACCCTGGAGCCCGGCGGGACGCTGCGGCTCGACTACCGGGCGGTGACGGACGCGCCGACCGTGCTGAACCCGACCAGCCATCTGTACTGGAACCTGGCGGGCGCCGACAGCGGGAGCGCGCTCGGGCAGCAGCTGCGGATCGCGGCGCGTGAGGTGACCCCGGTGGACGCGGCGTCGGTGCCGACCGGTGAGCTGCTGCCGGTGGCCGGGACCCGGTTCGACTTCCGG
Source organism: Streptomyces anulatus (assembly GCF_014650675.1). Classification (GTDB taxonomy): domain Bacteria; phylum Actinomycetota; class Actinomycetes; order Streptomycetales; family Streptomycetaceae; genus Streptomyces; species Streptomyces anulatus. Next base: position 703,419 of record NZ_BMVK01000001.1, read on the forward strand.
GGGATGCGGGCGGTGGGCGCGGGCTATGACCAGAACTTCGTGCTGGAGGAGGGGACGGCGGCCGCGGACGCCGTCGCCGCCGAGCTGTACGACGCGGCGTCCGGGCGGGTGCTGACGGTGCGGACGACCGAGCCGGGGCTCCAGCTGTACACGGCCGACCACTTCGACGGTCAGCCGTTCGGGCCGTGTGCCGGGATCGCGCTGGAGACCCAGCATTTCCCCGACTCGCCGAACCGGCCGGAGTTCCCGTCCACGGTGCTCCGGCCGGGCGAGGAGTTCACCTCGCGCACCGAGTACGCGTTCTCGGTGCGCTGAGACCTCCTCCTTCGGCACTCCGCTCAGCGGGCCAGGCCCAGGGTGACGCCGAGGCCTACCAGGACCGAGCCGATCGAACGGTTCAGGGCCTTCTGGCGGCGCAGCATCGCACCGCGCAGCTTGGAGTGCGAGAAGAACAGCGCGACGAGGGCGAACCAGCCGAGGTGGGCGGCCGACATGAACAGGCCGTAGCCCGCCTGCTGCCACAGGGCGGTGTCGGGCCCGACGACCTGGGTGAAGGTCGCGACGACGAACAGCGTCGTCTTCGGGTTGAGGGCGTTGGTGAGGAAGCCGCTGCGCAGCGCCCCGAACGGGGAGAGCCCCGGCCGGTCCGTCAGGTCGACGTCGAGGTCGGCGCGGGCCAGGAAGGTGCGCACCCCGATGTAGATCAGATAGGCGGCGCCCGCCAGTTTGACCGCGGTGAACAGGGCGGTGGAGGAGGCGATGAGCAGCCCGACGCCGAGCATCGTGTACGTGACGTGGACCAGGACGCCCGCCGCGACGCCGGTGGCCGCGAGGACGCCGGTGGTGCGCCCGTACAGATAGCTGTTGCGCACGACCATCGCGAAGTCGGCGCCCGGCGAGATGACCGCGAGGACGGTGATGGCGGCGACCGCCAGCAGTTCGGTCATGCGGACCACGCCCGGGGGGCCGGTGCGTCACCGCTGTCGGCGGTGCCGGGCCCGGGGCCCGGGTCCGGCGCCGCGTCCGGGTCCACCAGGTCGCGGGCGAGGAGGGTGGCCCCGGCGACGGCTCCCGGCATCAGGAACACCGCGACGAACGGGACGAGGAAGGCCAGGGTCAGCGGGACGCCGAAGCCGAGCACCAGCATCCGGCGTCCGCGCAGCAGGACGAGGCGGTCCTTGAGGATCATGCCCCGGCGCTGGAGGGCGACGGCGGTCAGCTCCTCGGCCAGGAAGTAGCCGGATACGCAGAAGCCGATCGCGGGGACGACGGTCTGCCCGATGACGGGGATGAAACCGCAGGCGAAGAGGATGATCCCGTAGAGGGCGACGCGCAGCAGGATGCGCAGGGAGTCGCGCGCGGAGATCCACAGTTCCCGCCAGAGCGGCAGCCCGGACTCGGGGACGTCGCCGCCCTCGCTGCGGTCGACCTCTTCGGAGAGCGACTCGTAGAAGGGCTGGCCGACCAGGAGGGTGACGGCGGTGAAGGTGATGACCGCGAGGAACAGGCCGAAGACGAAGACGAGAGCGGTCAGCCCGGTGCGCAGGATTCCCTGCCAGGGCGAGGACCAGTCGTCGGCGAACGGAGTCGCCCAGCCGACGAAGTCGTCGGCCCCGTAGCCGAGTCCGATCAGCGCTCCGGCGTAGACGACGAGGGTGACGAGTCCGGGCAGCAGCCCGAATCCGAACCATCGTCCGTGTTGGGCAACCCAGCGTTGCCCCTTCATCAAGTAGCCGAAACCCGCCCCGAGATCACTCATGGGCGTCAGCGTACTGGCGTGCGGAAAGCGGTAGGGGGGCGCCTTGGCGATCAGGCCGGATCAGGGAGCGGGGTCTGGTGCCGTACATCGCAAGGCGGAGGAGGGAGTCATGGCGGAGCCATGGCGACCGACGACAACGCCGCGAGGTGCGGCACCAGACCCCGCGAGCCCGGCCTGATCGCCAAGGCGCCCCCCTGGGACCGCACCCCGGAGTGGGGTGCGGTCCTCGACACGGCGCTGTGGTCAGCGGCGCTGTCGTCAGCAGCTCTGTGGTCAGGCGACCGAGAGCGCGACGTTGATGTTGCCGCGGGTGGCGCTCGAGTACGGGCAGACCTGGTGGGCCTTCTCGATGAGCGCCTGCGCGGTGGCGGCGTCGACGTTCGGGATGGAGGCGCTGATCGCGACCTCCAGGCCGAAGCCGCCGGCCTCCGTCTTGCCGATCGAGACCGAGGCGGTCACGGTCGAGCCGGAGATGTCGGCCTTCTCCTGGCGGGCGACGACGCCCAGCGCGCCCTGGAAGCAGGCGCTGTAGCCGGCCGCGAAGAGCTGCTCGGGGTTGGTGCCCGCGCCGCTGCCGCCCATGGCCTTCGGCGGGTTGACGACGACGTCGAGCTGACCGTCGTCGGAGGAGACCCGCCCGTCGCGGCCGTTCTCGGCGGTGGCGACGGCGGTGTAGGCGACGTCGATCTTCTGGATGGTCATGATGTGAGGATTCCTCCGGTTGGTGCGCCGCGACTCGCGCCCACGGATCGCGACGGCCTGCGGACGAGCCTAACGCGTGACCGTGACCGGCAGGGAGCGGGTCAGACCAGGGAAACGATCATCTTGCCGGTGTTCTCGCCGCGCAGCAGTCCCACGAAGGCGTCGTAGCCCTGCTCGATGCCCTCGACCGTCGTCTCCCGGTACTTCAGCTCGCCCGAGGCCAGCCAGCCGGCGACCTCCTGGACGAACTGCGGCTGGAGGTCGGAGTGGTCGCTGACGAGCATGCCCTGGAGGCGCAGCCGCTTGCCGATGATCAGCGCCATGTTGCTCGGGCCGGGGGTCGGCTCGGTCGCGTTGTACTGGGCGATCATTCCGCAGATGGTGGCGCGGCCGTGCACGTTGAACGAGGAGATCGCGGCTTCGAGGTGCTCGCCGCCGACGTTGTCGAAGTAGACGTCGATGCCGTCGGGGGCGGCTTCCCTGAGCTGGTCGCGGACGGGCCCGTTCTTGTAGTTGAACGCGGCGTCGAAGCCGTACTCCTCGACGAGGAGCTTGACCTTCTCGTCGGAACCGGCGGAGCCGATGACCCGGGAGGCGCCCTTGAGCTTCGCCATCTGGCCGACCTGGCTGCCGACGGCGCCGGCCGCGCCGGAGACGAAGACCGCGTCGCCCTCCTTGAAGGAGGCGACGTCGAACAGGCCCGCGTAGGCGGTGAGCCCGGTCATGCCGAGCACGCCGAGGTAGGCGGAGAGCGGGGCGAGGTCGGGGTCGACCTTGACCGCGTGCTTCGCGGGCACGTCGGCGATCTCGCGCCAGCCGAGGCCGTGCAGGACGTGGTCGCCGACGGCGAAGCCCTCGGCGTTCGAGGCGATGACCTCGCCGACCGCGCCGCCGTCCATGGGGTGGTCGAGCTTGAACGGCGGGGTGTAGGACTTCACGTCGTTCATCCGGCCGCGCATGTACGGGTCGACCGAGAAGTACTTGTTGCGGACGAGGACGCGGCCCTCGGCCGGAGCGGCGACCTCGGCCTCGCGCAGCGCGAAGTCCTCGGCCTTGGGCCAGCCGTGCGGGCGGGCGACCAGGTGCCATTCACGGCTGGACGTGGGAAGTGCTGCAGACATGGGCTCGGGTTCTCCTCAATGTCATACGAGGGGTGCGCTTCCGCGCCCGATGGCGCGAAAAGCTTCATGACATGAAACAACCATGCTCCTGAATATTTCATGATGTCAAGTAAATCGGTACGCTGTGATCCATGACCACTCGCACAGACCCCCTGACCCTCGAGGTCGTCGAGCTCATCGGATCCGTCGTGGCGCGCTACCACGAGGAGTACGACCGGGCCGCCGCCGAGCACTCCCTCACCGGGGCGCAGGCACGGGTCCTCGGGCTGCTCTCGCTGGAGCCCCTGCCGATGCGGAAGATCGCCCTCAGGCTGAAGTGCGAGCCGTCCAACGTCACCGGGATCATCGACCGGCTGGAGACCCGCGAGCTGGTCGAACGCAGGCCCGATCCGTCCGACCGGCGGATCAAGCTGGCCGCCGCGACGGAGAAGGGCAGGCGCACCGCCCGTGAGCTGCGGGACGCGCTGGACTTCGCCCGGGAGCCGCTGGCCGGCCTCTCCGACGCCGAGCGCACGGTCCTGCGGGACCTGCTGCGCCGGATGCTGGGCGAGGCCGACTGACCGCTGTACCTACGTGCACCACCACAGGAAGCGGGTGCAGGTCGGCGACGGCGTGGGGGTGGGCGTCGGCTCCGCCGGGGGCGGCGGGGGTGCGGGCGCGGTCGTCGGCTCCCGGGGGTCGTCCGGCTCCGGCGGATCGGCGGGCGGGCTGTCGGTGGCGTCGGACGGGGCCGTGTCGTCGGGGTCCGGGGAGGCGGTGGGCTCGTCCGGGTCGGAGGCCACGGTGCTCGGCGCACCGGAGGGGCTCCCCCCGCGCGTGCCGACCGGTGAGGCGTCCGTCGCGGGGCCCGCGGTCGCCCCGGTCCGGGAGGCGACCGGGCCGGGATCGCGGGGCTCGTCGGCGGACTCCTCCTCCGACGGGACCCCGGACGGCTCGGACGGCGACTCGCGTACGAAGTCGGCGGCGGTGTCGTCCCGCCCGGGCTCCATGGCCAGCTCCGCGAGGCTCAGCGCACCCGCCGCGAGGAGCAGCCCGAGGGCTCCGAGCAGGACGGTCCGGCCGCGCCGGCGATGGCCGCCCCGGGCCCGCCGGCGCGAACCGGGGCGGGCGTCGGGCCGGCCCCCGGCGCCGCGGCGGGCATCACGTCGGGCGTCGAGCCGGGCATCACGCCGGGTGCCACGTCGGGCGCCGCCCGCGCCGGAGGGCGCGGCCGTACCGTCCGGCGCGTCACGCGCACCCGGTGCGGGGCCGGCGGGCGCGGGCACGGCATAGGGGCCCAGCGCCTCGGCGGGCGTACCGCACCCGGCGCAGGCCAGAGCTCCGTTGAGATGCCGTCGGCACGGGTGGCAGTAATCCATGGCGCCCGCAGGTTAGGCGCGCGCGGAACAACCAGGGAAGCCGCACAGGTGAGGATCCTGTGAGGAAGACCGACCGGCAATCGGGGGGTGGGGGAAGGAGCGGGGCTGGGTGCGTGTAGCTGCAAGGCGGAGGATTGAGTCAACGCGGAGCGTTGATGATTGACGACAACGCCGCAGATGCGCGTGCCCAGCCCCGCGACGCCGCCCCCCGATTGCCGGTCGGTCTGAGATCGGATTCCGGTGACAGCCGGTCCGATACGCCTGACACGCGGGAGGATGGGCGGCATGACCGCTCCCGCCCCCTTCGGCCCCCTCCAGTTCCAGCTCGTCCTGCTGCGCCGGATGGCCGACCATCAGCCCGGCCTGGTCGAGGAGGCCCGGCACGAGCTGAGCGCCTCCCTCGCCGATATGCGGGAGGCCAACCGGCGCTGGCAGGCCATGGTGCGCGCGCCCCGGGGGCGGGGATCGCTGCGGCGCTACCGGTCCGTGCTCGGCGAACCGGAGGCGGCCCTGCCGCGCCGGGTCGGGGACCTGGAGTGCGAGGCGCTGCTGTGGCCGGTGCCGCTCTGGCCCGACCTGCGGTTCGAGGTGATGGCCGGGCCCGGCGGGGCCGTGTGGAACGAGTGGCTGGTGCGGGCCCCGGGCGCGCCCGGACCGGAGCTGACCTCCCCCGACGCACTGCGCCCGTGGTCGTGCACCGTGGACGAGGCGGCCCGCGCCTTTCCCCCGGCCCGGCCGATGGAGGGCAGCGCCCCGACCCGGTGGTCGCTGGCCGTCACCGACCCGGTCACCGGCCGGGAGCGGGTCGCGGAGTTCGCCTGGGGCCTGTTCCAGCGGCTGCTTCCGGGCACGCCGACCTGAGGAACCGTCAGCTCCGGCCCCCTTACGGCGCATCTCAGCGCGCGCGACGGGAGGGAGAGCGCGACCATGCAAGGAGAGACCGGCTGCCGCCGGTGCCCCCCATCCGCGCTCTCGGGAGAACTCGCCGTGACCGTCAGCCTTGAGCAGTTGCAGCGTTGCCATGTCGCCGTCGATCTCGGGGCCGCGAGGACCCGGGTGTACGTCAAGGGGCTCGGGCTCGTCGTCGACGAACCGAGCGTCGCCGCCGTCAACACCCGTACCGGCTCCCTCATCGCCGTCGGCGCGCTCGCCGAGCAGATGACCGGCCGCACCCCCGCGTACATCCGGGTGGCCCGTCCGGTCTCCGGCGGCACCGTCGTCGACATCGAGATGGCCCAGCGGATGCTGCGCCACCTGCTGGGCGACAAGCTCCGCCGCCAGTTGCGCCGCAAGCCCCGGCTGCGCGCCGCCGCCTGCACCCCGCACGACGCCGATCCGCTGGCCCAGCGCGCGACGGTGGAGACCCTGGTCGGGCTCGGCGCCCGCCGGGTCGAGCTGGTGGACACCCTGATCGCGGCGGCCGTGGGCTGCGGGCTGCCGGTCGAGCAGCCGACCGCCACCATGATCATGGTGTGCGGGGCCGCCACCACGCAGATCGCGGTGCTCTCGCTCGGCTCGATCGTGACCGCCGTCCGGATCCCGGTGGGCGGCAACGCGATCGACGAGGCGATCATCCAGCATCTGCGCCAGCACCACGAGCTGCTGCTCCCGAGCCAGTCCGTACGCCCGCTCCAGCTGGCGCTGCACGGCAACGGTCTCCAGCTGACCGGCCCTGCCCTCACCGAGATCCACGGCCGTGACGTGGCGACCGGTCTGGCCCGCTCGGTGCAGGTCGACACCGCCGCCGTACGGCAGGCCATCCACACCCCGCTCACCGCGGTGCTCGACGGGGTGGGCAAGGTGCTCCGCGACTGCCCGCCGGACCTGGTGGCCGATCTCGCGGACCGGGGAATCATGATGGTCGGCGGCAGCGCGCTGCTCCCGGGCCTCGACCAGATGCTGCGCGACGCGACCGGGATGCCGGTGCACATCGCCGAGCGCCCCGACGTCTGCTCGGTGCTCGGCCTCGGCGCGATGCTGGACGGCAAGATCCAGCCGATGGTCCTCAACCCGCTGGCGGGGTGAGCGCGTCGGCACGGACCGGGCGGTGGAGCGGCCTGCGCGGACGGCGCGGGTGAAGGGGCCCGTGGAGCCAGGCCCGTCCGCCGTCGGGCGGCTGCCGGTCCTCCTGGAGGCGGTCCTCAACGTCGGCAGCGACCTGGAGCTGGGCTCCACCCTCCAGCAGATCGTGGACGCCTCCACCGCCCTCACCGGGGCCCGCCACGGTGCGCTCGGGGTGCTCGACCCGGACCGGGACCGGGTCGAGGAGCTGTACACCGCCGGGATGACGGAGGCGGAGCGGCGTCATCTCGACCTCTTCCCCGACGACTCCTGCGGGGGGCCGGCCGCCCTGATCGAGGAGGACCGGCAGGCCCGTCCGCCCGGCCGTCCTCCGGCGCGGAGCTTCCTCCGGGCGCCGATCCCGGTCCATACCGAGGTCTTCGGGCATCTCTGCGTCGCCGAGAAGCCGTCGGGGCCGTTCGACGACACGGATCTGGCCCTGCTGCGGGTCCTCGCCGCCCAGGCGGGCATCGCGATCGGCAACGCCCGGCTGTACGGGACGGCCCGGCAGCGCGAGCGCTGGATCGCGGGCGCGGCGGCCGTCACCACGGCCCTGCTGACCGGTACCGACGCGGCCGACGCGCTGATGACGGTGGCCGAGCGGGCCCGGGTGCTGGCGGGCGCGTCGGCCGGGGTGATCCTCCAGCCGACGGAGGAGGGCGGGATGGAGATCGTCACCGCGTCCACGCCGGACGATCCGGCGGGCATCGTCGGCACGGTGATCGAGCCCGGTTCCCCGGTGCTGGTGCAGCTGCTCGGCGGCGAACCGGTCTTCGTCGAGGACTCGGCCACCGATCCCCGGATGACCACCGGCGTACGCTCCCGCTTCGGGCCGAGCATGATGCTGCCGCTGCAGAGCGGCGGGCGGCTCATCGGCACCCTCGCCCTGCCCCGGCGGCGCGGTGAGCGGCCCTACACGGAGATGGACAAGCTGCTGGCGACCCAGTTCGCCTCGCAGGCGGCGCTGGCCCTGGTGCTGGCGGACGCGCAGGCCGACCGGGAGCAGCTCGCGGTGTACGAGGACCGCGACCGGATCGCCCGTGACCTGCACGATCTGGTGGTGCAGCGGCTTTTCGCCACCGAGATGATGCTGGAGTCGACCCGCCGCCGGGCCGCGTCGGAGGAGACCGGCGGCGACGGAAAGACGGAGGCCGGTGAGCTGCTGGGGCGGGCCGTGGACGAGCTGGACTCCACCATCCAGGAGGTCCGCACCGCGATCTTCGCGCTCCAGCAGCCGCCGGCCGGGGCCCCGAGCACCTTCCGGGGCCGGGTGCTGCGGGAGACCGGGGGCGCGGCGGCCCTGCTGGGCTTTCCGCCGTCGGTGCGGTTCGCCGGGGCGGTGGACGCGCTGGTGGGCGAGGAGACGGGGCGGGAGCTGCTGGCCGCCCTGCGCGGGGCGCTGGCCGCCGCACACCGCAGGCCCGGGGTGTCGGCCATCGAGGTGGAGGTGGACGCCACGGTCCGGCTGCCGGACGGGCGGAGCGGGGTGCGGCTGGTGGTCGCGGACGACGGGCGCGGCGAGGACGGCCGTCCGACGACGGTGACCTGGCAGGCCCCGGTCTGACCCGGGGCCACCGGCGGGGCGGCGCGGGCCCCGGTCTGCCCCGGGGCCCCGGCGGGGCGGCGCGCAGCGCCACGGGGCCGCCCGGCTCAGGGTTCTCGGGGCGTCCCGGCACGGTGTTCTCGGGCCGCCCCGGCTCAGCGTTCAGGGTTCTCGGGCCGCCCGGCTCAGTGCTTCGGGGCCGCCCGCAGGGCGATCCGGGTGTTGGAGTGGGCGATGCCCGCCTCCCGTTTCAGCCGGCGCAGCAGGGTGTCCAGCGCTCCGGGGTCGGCGGCGGTGGCCCGTACGAGGTAGTCGTGGCCGCCCGTCACGTGCACCACCTCCGTGATTCCGGGCAGCATCAGCACCGAGCGTTCGAACTCCTCGTTCGTCGTGTCGAGGCGCAGGGTCACATCGATGAAGACGACCAGGCCCGAACGGGTGTCGGCGGCCGGGTCCACGATGACGGTGAAGCCCCGGATGACCCCGTCACGGCGCATCCGGCGGACCCGGTCGCCCGCCGCGTTGGCGCTGAGCCCCACGCGTACGCCCAGATCCCGGTACGAGATCCGGGCGTCCTCCTGGAGAATGCCGAGGATTTCCCTGTCCAGCCGATCCATACCGCGATTGTCCCAGCTCGTGGCGATATCGGCTGAAGGGAGGCCGAGGGCGCCCGCTGTCGCCCGGTCGGCGCAGTCCGGCGGGCCGTGCGGTATCCCGCGCCCTTGACTGGCTGGTGTGGACACCTCCGTCAAGCAGTCCCCCGAGCCGCCCGCCCCGGCGGCAGCCGCACCGCCCGCGGCCGCGTACCGCAACCTCCTCCTGGCCACGGTCGGCTTCGCGCTGACCTTCTGGGCGTGGAACCTGATCGCACCGATGTCCGGGGACTACAAGGACCGGCTGGGGCTCAGCTCGTTCCAGCAGTCCTTCCTGGTGGCCGTGCCGGTCCTCGTCGGGTCGCTCGGCCGGATCCCGGTGGGGGCGCTGACGGACAAGTACGGCGCGAAGCTGATGTTCCCGCTCGTGTCGGCGCTGACGATCGTGCCGGTGCTGCTGCTGATCCCGGCGAAGAACTCCTACGGGGCGATGCTCGCGGTCGGCTTCCTGCTGGGGCTCGGCGGGACGACCTTCGCGATCGGCGTTCCGCTGGTCAACTCGTGGTTCCCGCCCGCCAAACGGGGCTTCGCCCTGGGCGTGTTCGGGATGGGCATGGGCGGGGTGGCGCTGTCGGGCTACTTCACCCCGCGCATCGCGAAGCACGGCGACAACCTGCCGTTCCTCGTGGTCGCGGGGGCGCTGGTGGTCTACGCGCTGGTGGCGGCCGTCCTGGTCAGCGACCATCCCGGCCGGAAGATCCCCACGGACACGCTGGCGCACCGGCTCGGCGAGGCCGGGAAGCTGCGGGTGACCTGGGAGCTGTCGGCGCTGTACGCGATCGGCTTCGGCGGCATCGTGGCGTTCGGGGTGTATCTGCCGACGTACCTGAAGACCTGGTACGAGATGTCGCCGACCGAGGCGGGCACCAAGGCGGCCGGGTTCGCCCTGGTCACGGTGGTCTTCCGGCCGATCGGCGGCTGGCTCTCGGACCGGGCGCACCCGGCGCTGGTGACCTCGGCGGCCCTGCTGCTGGCAGCGCTGATGGCGATCGTGCAGGCCTTCGAGCCGCCGCTGAACCCGGTGGGCACGATCGCGCTGCTGGCCATGGCGGCCGGGCTCGGCACCGCGAGCGGCAGTGTGTTCGCCCTGGTCTCGCAGGTGACGCCGCAGCCGAAGGTGGGCAGTGTGACGGGCATCGTCGGGGCGATGGGCGGGCTGGGCGGTTTCGTGCCGCCGCTGGTGATGGGCGCGATCTACAGCGCGAAGAACAGTTACGCGATCGGCTTCATGCTGCTGTCCGATCTGGCGCTGGCGGGGTGTGTGTACGCGTACGGGCGGATGCGGGCCATCCAGCGGGACGAGTGAGGTCTCCGGGTACGGAGGAACGGCCGCGCTCCCGCCGGAACGCGGCCGTCCGTGTGGTGGTCCGGTGCGGCTACCCGCGCTGCCGGAGCTGCTGCTCGAACCGGTCCGCCCAGTACGCGGTCCGGTCGAGGTAGGCCGTCTCGGCGGCCTCCCCGGTCCTGCCGTAGGCCCCCTCGAAGGTCTCGTAGCCGTGGCCCGGGGGCGGGCTGGAGGAGGCCGGTTCGATGGAGCTGCCCTCGTGCCACTCGTTGAACGAGGTGACGGAGACCCAGGTGGGGTCGCCGCCGATGGCCGGGTCAAGGGCGTTGTTCCACTCCAGGTCGTAGGACGCGCCGTCCTCGCGGCCCAGGGTGGGGGTGGTGTTGCCGGGGACGGCCCGGTCGTCGAGGTAGCCGGGGGCGACCGAGGGGGCCCACACCAGGCCGTTGGCCTTGGCGTAGTCGCCCGCGTTCTTCCAGCCGGGTGCGGTGGCCCCGGCGATGCCGTCGTAGGTGTAGATCCCGCCGAAGTGGTCGACCTTGCTGGTGTCGGTGGTCTGGGCGAGGACGATGGCGGTGTCCTCGACCGCGTCCAGCGCGGACCAGTCCTGGATTCTCAGGCTCTCGAAGATGTAGTAGGCGTTGCGGTCGCCGTTTGCCGCGTCCCGGTAGAACGCGGGGTGGTCGCCGAACTTCCCTTCCAGATAGGCGATGTCGTCGACGACCGACTCGGCGGTGCGGCCCCCGTACGGCTCGATGTGCCAGGCGACCTCGATGCCGTGGCGGGCTGCGGCGTCCATGACGTCGCCGGCGAGGGAGTCCTCGTAGCCCCCTTGCCCCCACCAGCTGTAGACGATGACGCCCGCGCCGGACCGCTGGACCCACTTCATGTGCTGGTCGACGGCTCCGGCGATGTCCCCGGAGTCGTACGGGCCGAGCTTCGGGTAGAGGTCGGCGCCGATGGAGTCGGGCGGGGTGTGGCCGCCCTGCTGCCAGTGCCGCCAACTGCCCGAGCCGTCGGGGGTGCCGTACCAGGGGTAGTAGAAGAGGTGCACGTTGGACGAGCCCTCGTCCTCGGTGGCCGGGGCGCGGGTCAGGGTGATGCGGTCGACGTCGAAGAGGGCGCCCGCTCCCCCGGTGAACCGCAGGAACAGCGGGCCCGTCCCGGCGGTGAGGGCGGTGGTGACCTCGGTGAAGGTCTCCCAGCCGCCGGTCGGGGCGACGTCCGCGGAGCCGAGGAGCGGCCCGGTGGCGGAGCCGGAGCGGACCTCGATGGTGCCGCCCGCGCCGGCCGAGGAGACCCGGGCGGTGAGGGCGGTGGCCCCGGCGGTGTCGAGGGAGGAGTAGCCCGCCCAGTCGCCGTGGTCGATGTAGCCGAGGGTGGCTCCCCCGCTCGCCGAGCCGTGGGCGGCGCTCTGGACGCCGGAGGAGGAGGTGTACGCCTCCGCCTCCGCGCTGTCGCCGCCCGGGTCCGGTCCCGGGCCGCCCGCGCCGCAGTCGGCCTCGACGGCTCCGGCCGCGTACTGGACGCCCCCGAGGAGGAGTTGGCGGAAGTCCGGGTCGGCGAAGGACTCGATGGTGTGGCCGAGTCCGGTGTAGAAGGAGCGGCCCTCCTGCTGCGGGTGGCACCAGGTGATGGGGTGGTCTCCGCCCATCTCGCCGCCGCTGTAGCTGGATTCGTCCAGCGACTGGAGTACGTGGACGTCCGAGCGGGGGTTGGAGCGGTAGTTGTACCACTCGTCGGTCCGCGTCCAGGTGTCGTCCAGGTGCGCGGTCGCCGGGTGGACGTGGTCCTCGGTGGTGAGGCGGGCCTCCTGGATCGCGGGGTGGCTCTGGAACCACGCCCCGACCAGGTCCTCGTACTCCGGCCAGTCGTATTCGGTGTCGGCCGCCGCGTGCACGCCGACGAATCCGCCGCCGCCGTCCACGTACCCCTTCAGGGCGCTCTGCTGGGTGTCGTTCAGGACGTCGCCGGTGGTGGAGAGGAAGACGACGGCCTCGTACGTGGCGAGGTTCGCGGGAGTGAAGGCGGTCGCGTCCTCGGTGGCGGTGACGGTGAACTCGTTGGCCGCGCCGATCTGTTGGAGGGCGGTGATGCCCGCCGGGATGGAGTCGTGGCGGAATCCGGCGGTCTTGGAGAAGACCAGGACCTGGTACGGGTCGGCGGCCGCCGCGCTCTGCACTCCGGGGCTCAGGAAGGCCGCCCCGAGGGTGAGGGCCACGGCGCAGGCGACGCGGCGGATACGGGATCGTCTCATCGGTGGTCCACCTGCGCTCCCTGTGTGTCGAACGTGAAGGCGTCCAGGTCGAAGAGGCTGCCCTGGCCCGTCGGGCCCTTGAAGACGAAGAAGAGCTCGGTGGATCCGGCGGGGGCGTTGTTCACGTCCGCCGTGACGTCCACGAAGTTCTCCCAGCCGCCCGTCGGGGCGACGGTGAGCGTGGACAGCAGCGTGCCGGTGGCGGAGCCGGCCCGCACCTCCAGGGTGCCGCCCGCGCCGCCGGAGGCGACCCGTGCGGTGAGGGAGGTGGCGTTGGACAGAACGTACGGCGTGAAGGAGACCCAGTCGCCGTTGTCCGTGTAGCCGACGGTCGCGCCGCCCTCGGCGGGGCCGTGCGGGGCGACCTGGACGCCGTTCTGGGCGGCGAAGTGCTCGCCCTGGCGGTGGCGGGGCTGGAGGACGGAGTCGCTGTGCGTGGTGAGCCCGCCCGCGTCGGTGTACTCGGCGTCGAAGACCCCGTAGATGTTGGCGGCGGTGTCGTGCTCCCCGTCGACGGGGACGTCGATGGTGCCGGAGCAGCCGTTCTTCGAGGTGATCTGGTGGCGGTGGCTGTCGTGGCCGAGGAGATAGGTGACCTTGACCTTGGAGCAGTCGATCGTGCCGTCCTCGGGGTCGCTGACGCTCACGGTGAAGGGGACGGAGTCGCCGAAGGAGAACAGCGAACCGTCCGCCGGGGTGTTGAGCGTGACGGTGGGAGCGCTGTTGCCCGCGGTCACGACCAGGCTCGCGGAGCCGGTGAGCCCTTCGGGGTCGGTGACGGTCAGGGTCGGGTTGAAGGTCCCGGCGGTGGTGTAGGTGTGGCTGGGATTGGCGGCGGTGGAGGTGGCTCCGTCGCCGAAGTCCCAGGCGTAGCTGAGGTTTCCGCCCTCGGGGTCGGCGCTGCCGGCGGAGGAGAAGGAGACCGCGAGCGGGGTGGGTCCGGAGGTCCGGTCGGCGGCGGCCTTGGCGACCGGGGAGCGGTTGCTGCCCGCGAGGTGTTCGACGCGGTAGAGGGCCTGGTTGTTCGCGCCGGTGCCGTAGTCGAGGACGTACAGCGCGCCGTCGGGTCCGAACGCGGAGTCCATCACCTGGGTGCCGGTCCACGGGAAGGTGTCGATGGTCCCGGGTGATCCGTCGGCCTTCACCTCGACCGGCTTGATCCACTTGCGGCCGTACTCGGTGGCGAAGAAGCGGCCGTCGAGGGAGGCCGGGAACTTCACGGTGGAGTCGAGGTTCGCGTCGAAGTTGTACACGGGTCCGGCCATCGGGGACTCGGAGCCGCCGCCGAACTCCGGCGGGGAGCCCGCGTCGCCTGCGTACCGGATCCAGGCGGGCTGGGCCGGGGGCAGGGTGGCCTGGCCGGTGTTGCGGAAGGAGTTGTTGGCCGGGCCGGAGGCGCAGTCGTACTTCCCGGCGGACGGGCCGCTGGGGAAGGTGTACTCGCCGTACGTCTCCGTGGGCGTGTTGGTGCCCGTGCAGTACGGCCAGCCGAAGTTGCCGGGCCGGGTGACGCGGTTGAACTCGACCTGGCCGCTGGGGCCCCGGGCCGGGTCGGTGCCGCCCGCGTCGGGGCCGTAGTCGCCGATGTAGACGGCTCCGGACTTCTTGTCGACGGACATCCGGAACGGGTTGCGGAAGCCCATCGCGTAGATCTCGGGGCGGGTGTTCGCGGTGCCGGGGGCGAAGAGGTTGCCTGCCGGGACGGTGTAGCCGCCGTCGGCCGTGGGCTTGATCCGCAGCAGCTTGCCGCGCAGGTCGTTGGTGTTGCCGGAGGATCGCTGGGCGTCGAACTGCGGGTTGCGGTTGGTGCGTTCGTCGATGGGGGCGTAGCCGGCCGACTCGAAGGGGTTGGTGTCGTCGCCGGTGGTGAGGTAGAGGTTCCCGGCGGCGTCGAAGTCGATGTCGCCGCCGACGTGGCAGCACTGGCCCCGGTCGCTCGCGACTTCCAGGACGACCTTCTCGCTGGCGGTGTCGAGGGTGCCGTCGGTCTTGAGGACGAAGCGGGAGAGGTTCAGATGCCCTTTCCACGCCTCGAAGTCGGCGGCGGAGCCGGTGGTGGGGGCGTCGCCGGGCGGGGTGTTCAGGAGCGGCGAGTAGTAGAGGTAGACGAAGCGGTTCGTCGAGAAGCCCGGGTCGACGGCGATGCCCTGGAGGCCCTCCTCGTCGTGGGTGTAGACGTCGAGCTTCCCTGCGGTCTTCGTCGCCCCGGCGGCGTCGGTCAGCCGGACCGTGCCGTCGCGGGCGGTGTGCAGCACTGACCGGTCCGGCAGCACGGCCAGCGACATGGCCTCGCCCAGTTCGGCCGCGCCGAGGGCGAGTTGGACCTGCTGGTAGTCGGCGGCGGGGATGTCGGCCGCGCTGCGCGGGGCGCGGGCCTCGGGGTCGGCGGCGACGGCCGGTGCTGCGGCGGGAACGGCGAGCGTGGCCGCGAGCAGTGCGGCGAGCGTGGTGGCGTATCCGGACCACCGTGGGGGTGCGGGTGACATGGTCGTTCCTTCCTGACGGTACGTGGGGTCCCTCAGGCAAGGCGCTGTCGCGCTTTGCGACGTACGGGTCCCGGCGCGCGGGGCGTACGGCGTGCGGTGTGCAGGCGTGCGACGACTGCGCCGGTGCACGGGCGCAGGCAGCTTTTTTCTTGGAGAGAGCGCTCCAACTCCCCCAACGGGGAGGCTTTTTGCATGCTGGCAACGCAAAATTAATTTGTCAAGGTCGTGTCAAAATTGCGATTGGGTGCTCCGTGCAGCGATGCGACGGGCCGGGCGCGCCCTCCGGAGACCCCGGGTGACGCTGCCCTCATCGGCATCCGGGTCCGGGCGGGGGCCGGGCGGAAGCCCTAGGCTTCCGGGCGTGACCCTCCTTCTTCCCGCGCTCCAGTCCCCCACCGGCCAGGCGGCCTCCCGGGAGGCCGTCCGCTTCGGCGACCTCTCCCTGAGCTACGGCCGGCTCGCCGGGGCCGCCGACGCGCTCGCCGCCCGCATCGCGGACGCGGGCCGGGTCGCCGTCTGGGCCACCCCGACGCCGGAGACCGTGATCGCGATGGTGGCGGCACTGCGGGCCGGGGTCCCGGCCGTGCCGCTCAACCCCCGTACCGGAGAGCGCGAGTTGGCGCACATCCTGGCCGACAGCAAGCCCACGGCCGTGCTCGCGGGACCGGACGACGTGCTGCCGCCCGCGCTAAAGAAGCTGCGGCGCGTGACCGTGGACGCGCGGGCAGCAGGCGCTCACCCGGAGGACACGGCGGGCGGGACCCTTCCGGCCGAGGAGGACCCCGGGTCCCCCGCCCTGATCGTCTACACCTCCGGCACCACCGGCCCGCCCAAGGGAGCCGTCCTGCCCCGGCGGGCCGTCGCCGCGTCCCTGGACGCGCTGGAGGACGCCTGGGGGTGGACCGGCGACGACGTCCTGGTCCACGCGCTGCCGCTGTTCCATGTGCACGGGCTGATCCTGGGCGTCCTCGGCCCGCTGCGGCGCGGCGGCTCCGTACGCCACCTGGGGAGGTTCTCGCCCGATGGCGTGGCCCGTGAGCTGGCCTCCGGCGGCACCATGCTGTTCGGGGTGCCGACGATGTACCACCGGCTGGCGGAGGTGCTGGACGGCCCGGCGGACGGGAGCGGACCCGGCTCCCCGGCAGCCGGGGGCGGCTCCCCGGCGGGCACCGGGCGGGACGCGCTGGCCGGGGCGCTGGCCGGGGCCCGGCTGCTGGTCTCCGGCTCGGCGGCACTGCCCGTGCACGACCACGAACGCATCGCGGCGGCGACCGGGCGGCGGGTGATCGAGCGGTACGGGATGACGGAGACCCTGATGAACACGGGGATCCGGGCGGACGGCGTCCCGCGCCCCGGCACGGTGGGCCCGCCGCTCGCCGGGGTGGAGCTGCGCCTGGCGGAGGAGGACGGCACGGTGCTCGGCGAACCCGGGGCGATCGGCGAGATCCAGGTCCGGGGCCCGAACCTGTTCACCGGCTACCTCAACCGGCCCGACGCCACCGCCGCCGCGCACACGGCGGACGGCTGGTTCCGTACGGGGGACGTCGGCTCGGTGGACGAGGACGGCTACGTGACGATCGTCGGGCGCAAGGCCACCGACCTGATCAAGAGCGGCGGTTACAAGATCGGCGCGGGCGAGATCGAGAACGTGCTGCTCGCCCACCCCGGGGTCCGGGAAGCGGCCGTGACCGGCGAGGAGGACCCGGACCTGGGCGAACGGGTCGTGGCCTGGGTGGTGGCGGCCGACCCCGGCTCGCCGCCCTCCGCCGAGGAGCTGGCGGACCATGTGGCGGCCCAACTGGCCCCGCACAAGCGCCCGCGCACCGTGCACTACCTGGACGCCCTGCCCCGCAACGACCTGGGCAAGATCATGAAGAGGTCGCTCCATGCCCGCTGACTCCCCCGCCCGGGCGACGGCCCGGGAGACGATCGCGCTGCTCACCGGCGCGGCGGGCTTCACCGAGCACCGCCCGCCGTCGCACCCCCTGCCACCGGACGGACCGCTCGGCTGGGCCGGTTACGACGCGGCGCGGGAGCGGGCCGGGACCCGGACCGGCGAGGAGGAGTCCGTGGTGTACGGCACCGGGGTCGTCGGCGACCGCGCGTGCGTGCTGCTCGCCTTCGAATTCGGTTTCCTGGGCGGCTCGTTGGGACGGCTGACGGGTGACCGGCTGGCGGCCGCATACGAGCTGGCCCTGACCCGGCGGCTGCCCCTGCTCGCGCTCGTCGCCACCGGCGGCAGCCGCATGCAGGAGGGCATGGTCGCGCTCACCCAGCTCCAGCGGGTGGCGGCCGCCTCCACCCGGCTGCGCGCGGCCGGGCTCCCGCAGATCGCGGTGGTCCGCGACCCGACGACCGGCGGCGGCTGGGCCACCGTGGGGGCGGGCGCCGATGTGGTGCTGGCGCTGCCGGGCGCGCAGGTCGGCTTCGCCGGGTCCCGGGTGCGGCCGGCGGACGCGGATCCTCACGCGTACAGCGCCGAGGGGCAGTTCGCGGCGGGCCAGGTGGACGCGGTCGTCCCGCCCGGCGAGCTGGCCCGGGCGCTGACGCACTGGCTGCGCGCGCTCGGCCCGCACGGCGCGCTCCCCGCCGCCCCGTTGCCCCGCGCACGGTCGGCGGCCCGGCTTCCGGAGACCGGGCGGGAGGCGGTGGCGGCGGCCCGCGATCCCCGGCGGCCCCGCGCGGAGGCGTATCTGGCCGACTACTTCGGCGTCCGGCTCCCCCTCCACGGGGACCGGTGCGGCGGAGCGGACCCGGGGCTGCTGTGCGGCTTCGGGCTGCGCGCGGACGGGCTGCCCGTGGCGTACGTCGCCCAGTGCGGGACGCCGACCCGCCCGGCCGGGTACCGCGCGGCGGCCCGGACGATCCGGCTGGCGGACCGGCTCGGCGTCCCCGTCCTCACGCTCGTCGACACCCCGGGCGCGGCCAACGACGCCGAGGCGGAACGGGCGGGCGCGGGCGCGGCCATCGCGGACGCCTTCGCGGCCGTCGCGGAGGCCCGGGTGCCGGTGACGACGCTGGTGATCGGCGAGGGCGGCTCGGGCGGGGCGCTGGCTCTGGCGGCGCCGGACAACACCCATGTCACGGCGGACAGTTACTTCTCCGTCATCGCCCCGGAACTGGCCGCCGCGATCCTCAAGCGGCCACCGTCGGAGACCGGCGCCACCGCCGACCAGTTGCGGCTGCGCCCGCAGGACCTCCTGGAGCTCGGGTTCGCCCGCTCGATCGTGAGCTGAGCGGGCGGCGGGCGGACCCGGTCAGGGTTACGGGCTCGGGCTCGGGCTCGGGCTCGGGCTCGGGCTCGGGCTCGGGCTCGGGCTCGGGCTCGGGCTCGGGCTCGGGCTCGGGTTACGGGCTCGGGCTACGGCTGCGGGTCGTGGGCGTCGTAGCGGGCGAAGGCGCGCCACTTCAGCGCGAGCAGGGCCACACCGGTCACGCAGAGGACGCCGCCGCCGGTGACGGCGACGGCGGGGGTGGCGAGGTCGGCCACCGAGCCCGCCAGGAAGTCCCCGAGGCGGGGGCCGCCCGCCACGACGACGATGAAGACGCCCTGGAGCCGGCCGCGCATCTCGTCGGGCACGGCCGCCTGGAGCATCGTGTTGCGGAAGACCATGGAGATGGTGTCCGCGCAGCCGGCGATCGCCAGGAACAGCAGTCCGAGCCAGAGGTTGCGGGTGAGCCCGAAGACGGCGATGGCGACGCCCCAGGAGCCGACGGCCAGCAGGATCGCGAGCCCGTGCCGCCGGATCCGGCCGAGCCAGCCGGAGAACACTCCGCCGAGCAGCGCGCCGAGGGCCGGGGCGGCGACGAGCATGCCGGTGGTCCGCGCGTCGCCCCCGTACCAGAGGACGGCGATGACCGGGAAGAGGGCGCGGGGATGAGCGAGGACCATCGCGCACAGGTCGGTGAAGAAGGTCATCCGCAGGTTCGGCCGGGTCCCGAGGAAGCGCAGCCCGTCCAGGACGGAGGCCCGCTTGTCCGTGGCGCCGTCCTGCCGGTCGGGCAGCATCGAGGGCAGCCGCCACATGGCGTACAGGGAGGCGGTGAAGCAGACGGCGTCCACGGTGTACGCGGAGCGGTAGCCCCACCAGCCGACGATCAGACCGCCCAGCATCGGCCCGACGAGCATGCCCGTCGTGCTGGTGATGGAGTTCAGCGCGTTGGCGGCGGGCAGTTGCTCGGCCGGCAGCAGCCGGGCGATCATCGAGGAGCGGGCCGGTGCGTTGAGGGCGAAGCAGACGGCCTGGAGGGCGACGACCGCGTACAGCAGCCCGACCCGTTCGATGCCCGCGACCGTCGCAGCCACCAGGACGACGGACAGGACAAAGGACCCGGCGGCGCTGAACAGGCCGAGCTTGCGCCGGTCGACGGTGTCCGCGACGGCCCCGCCGTAGAGCCCGAAGACGACCAGCGGCACGAGTGAGCAGAACCCGATGAGCCCCACGGAGAACGCGGACCCGGTGATGTCGTAGACCTGGAGCGAGACCGCCAGCGACGTCATGCCCTGGCCGATCCAGGAGACGGTGTTCCCGAACCAGAGCCGCCGGTAGTCGGGCGAGAGCCGCAGCGGGGTGAGGTCGGCGAATATGGGGGTGCGGCGGCCTGGCGGTTCGGTCTTTTCGGTCACACGGGATGGTAGCCGCGCCCGCCGCGCGACTGCCGCCGCCCCGGGACCGCCCCCGCCCTCCTCTCGCGGTACGGCCGGAAACGCGCGGGGAAAATCGCCGCACGGACGGCTTTCCGCCCCCCTATGCACCTGATTCGGCCGCTTTCTTGACGGCGTCCTTCCGCTTGATCAAGGCTGGTCGGCACGGAGGCCGAGGGAGCGCGCACACGTTCAGGAGAGAGGAAACATGTGATCGCCGACCGACTGGATCTGCCCACACCCTGGGCCGCCCGTCCGCTCAGCGGCACCGCCGAGGAAGGCCGCCTGCTGTCCCGCTGGATGGGCCAGGAGTATCTGGCGGAGACCTGGCACCAGGCCTGGCCCCCGGAGCGCTGGAGCGACGAGCTGCGCCGGCTGCACGAGAGCCGGGAGGGCGGGCCGTTCCTGATCACGTACGAGGGCAGGCGGTTCGCCTATGTCGAGGTCTACCGGCCGCTGCACTCCAACATCGCCGCCTTCCAGCCCTGGAGCCGGCACGACCTGGGCTTCCACCTGGCGATCGTCGACCGGGCGTTGACCGGGCGCGGGCTGGGCACGGCGTTCGTGTCGGACCTGGTGCGGACGCTGTTCCGGTGCTCGCCCGGGGCGGAACGCGTCGCCGCCGAGCCCGACGTGCGCAATCTGGCCTGCCGCAGGGTGATGGAGCGGGCCGGGATGTCCTGGGTGAGAACGGTGCGGCTGCCGCACAAGGAGGCCGCGCTCCACGTCTGCCCCCGGTCGCGGGTACGGCCCGCGCCCGAGCGGCCGGACGTCGTGGCACCGCTCGGCGGACGGCCGGAGGCACGGCACCCGGCCGCCTGAAGTCCCCCGGGCCGCTCGCGGGGCCCGCCGGGGGCGTACCGGCGGGCCCCGCAGAGCGCGAAAGCAGACCAACCACTTGATCCCGGGACATCGGACGGCGCCGGTCCCGAAGTCTCCACCAGATGGTCACAACCACTGTCCGAGGATCGAGCTCCGCCCCGTTTGAACACCTGGTCGAGTTGCTAGCTTGGCCTGAAGCAAAGGCGCTCATCAGCCGCGACGAAAAGCAGCGGCCGCACGGGGGAAGGGTTTTCCATGGCATGGGACGAGTGGGAACAGCTGAAGACGGACGCCGTCCATCGGCAACCCGCCGGGATGCAGTTGAACCAGCTCGACCCCGGGGGCGGCGGCTCGGCGGCCCTGCCCGGGCAAACCGGTGACCTCAAGGTGACCAACGGCGATCTGGTGAAGATCGGCAGCCAGGCACACGGACTCTACGACGAGCTGTGGGGCAAGGCCCGGGTAGCCGTTCCCAGCAGCGACAAAGCGGCCGGCGACCTGAGCGGCCAGGGCTTCGCGCTGGGCGGCGGGCTCAAGCACGTGTCGAAGCGGTGGGACGAGCAGCTGAAGTCGCTCATGGACGCGTGTGCCCATATCGCCAACCACATGCAGGTCACCAAGAAGGTGCACGCCGGCGACGACCACTACATCCAGCGGCAGATGAGCAGCATCGACGCCCTGGACGCCGGATTCGACGAGCGGGTCGGCGAGCCGGGGCAGAAGAACCCGGCGTACGAGCAGAAGAAGTAGCAGCGCGACCAAGACGTACAGGGAGAATCGACCACTCATGGATCTCGACGCGCTGCGCTTCGGCAACTTCGCGACGCTCGACGAAGCCGTCTCCGACTGGGGCCTGCTCGTACGCAACCTCGCGCAACTGAAGAAACAGGCCGAGGACGGGTTGCGCAAGGCCGCCAACTCGGCCGACTGGGCCGGCCTGAACGCCCAGGTCACCAAGGAGTTCGTCGGCAAGACCGCCGGTGAGTTCGCCGACGCCCACACCCAGGCCAACACCATCAGCAAGATCCTCACCGACACCCGCGACGAGCTGCGGCAGCACAAGAAGGACGTCGAGGAGGCCATCAGCCGCGGAGCCAAGAAGAATCTGACCGTCGTCGACAACGGCGGCGGTGGTTTCACCGTCACGATGAACATCCACCCGGATCGAGCGGCGAAGGGCACCTCCGTCCCGGAGCACGACCAGAGCGATGTCACCGCGCTGCGCGACGAAGTACAGGGGATTCTCAAGAAGGCCACCGAGAGCGACACCTCGGCGAGCAAGGTACTGACCGCGATTGCCAACCAGTCCACGATGGGCTTCTCGGACGCCTCCTACAAGGACCGTGACTCCGCGGTCGAGGCCGTCCAGGCGGCCGAGGACCTCGCCAAGATCGCGGCGAAGAACCCCGAGGACCTCACGCCCGCCGACTTCGACAAGATCAATAACGGTCTGGACAAGTACAAGAACGATCCGCTGTTCGCCGAGCGGTTCGCCACGCAGCTCGGGCCCAAGAAGACCCTCGAGTTCTGGCAGGGCATCAACGACCCGGCTGTGAACCCGCACGTGGGCAGCGAACGGCTCGACAAGCTCGACGACCTCCAGCGTAATCTCGGCCTCACGCTCGCCGCCGCCACCCAGAGCGACTCCGCCGACATGACGAGCTGGAAGGGCAACATGATCAAGCTGGGCGAGCAGCCCATCGGCCGGGACGGCGGCGGCCCCATGGGCTTCCAGGTCATGAGCAACCTGATGCGGACCGGCGACTACGACGACCAGTTCCTCAAGAGCTACGGCAACAAGCTCATGGAGACGGAACGCAAGCTCACCGGCAACGGCGAGCACGAGAACATGGCGTGGCAGCACCTGGGGCCGGACCCGTGGCTCAACCGGATCGGCGAGGACAGCGGCGACGACCCGCTGACCGGATACCTCAAGGGGCTGTCCAACAGCCCGGACGCGGCCACCGACTTCTTCAACCAGGAGTACGTCTCGAAGGAGGACTCCCCCTTCGAGCGCGATACGGACGGCAACGGCAAGAACGGGCAGATCCCGCTCTCCAACTTCCAGTACCTCTTCGAGGAGCGGGAGTGGCCGCAGGAGACCAACTTCAAGGGCGACGACGACAACACCGGCCGCAACACTCTCGCCCTCGCCTTGGAAGCCGCCACGACCGGGCACCCGGCGGGCGAGTTGCCGACAGTGGACACTCCGGCCCACAACGAGGGGCAGACCAAGCTTTTCGAGTCGCTCGTGTCCTCCGTCGCGGACGACAACGAACGGCTCACCAAGCACAACTACATGACCGACAGCATCGGGCAGATCACCTCGGAGTACCTGCCGGACATCAACCGGGCCATGACGAACGACTCCGATGAGGAGACGGACAACCTGTTCCCCGTCGCCGGAAGCTCCGCCACGCTCAACCACCGTGATGTGAACGCCCTGTTGCTGACTGTGGGACAGAACCCCGAGGGGTACGCGGCCGTGGAGGTGGCCAACAAGCAGTACATGGCGAACCTCATGGACTACCACCTGAACCCGGACCTGCCGGCGGACAAGGTCTATTCGAAGGACCTGCAGTTCACCGTCGAGCAGATCGCCCAAGGGTCGGGCGAGGTGTCCGGCACCTTGGCCATCGGTCGCCAGGAAGCGGTCGCCGGCGAGGCCGAGGAAAAGGACAAGAAGTACGAGCAGTCCGTGGGTCAGTGGAAGAACGCCGTCTCCGGGGGCATCGGTACGGGTATCGGCGTCGGCACATCCTTCATCGCCAGCCCGGTAGGCGGCGCGGTGGCCGGCGGCGCGGCGTCGACGGCAAGCAGCATGATCCTCGAATCCCTCTTCAAGGACGCCGAGGGGAAGGCCAAGGACGACGCCGGCCCCGTCATGGGCGAGCTCTGGGAGAGCGGCAACGAGAAGAATTCGGAGTACACCGAGATGGCGGTCGAGGCTGCGGCGAAGGCACACGGCCGTGACGACCTGATGGACGCCAGCATCGACGAGAAGGCGCGTGTGGCGGCCCAGGCCGGGTTCCGCGCCGCGGGCGTGAACACCCTGCACATGTCCCCTCACATGAAAACGGACATCTGATCGCATGGCTGGGGACAGCGCGCGCCGCGCTCTCCCCCGCTTCTACCTCGAAAGGCTTCTCGCGTTGTCTGCCCATGGATCTCTCCGGCGTCACCGATTCGTCGGCGCGGTCGTCTCCCTGTCGGCCGCCGTCGCCCTCGCCTCCACCCTGGCGGGATGCTCCGGCGACGAACCGCCCAAGAAGGCGTACACCGTGCCCACTTCCCTGTGCGGGATCACCATGGACCCCGTACTGGTGAAGGCCGCGCTGCCCGGCGGCGACTCCCTCACCATGGCCACCACGAAACCGAACGGCGGAACGGTCCGCTGCAACCTGTCCGTGGACGGCAAGGAGGCCCTGAGCCTCGCCCAGGCCTGGTGGGGAGACGGAGACAACGCGGCAGGGGTCGCGCAGGGGTACTCCCACACGAACGACGGAGTGTTGTCGGACGACCTCCGCTTCGTCCACACCGGGAGAGCCGGCGTCGGCAAGACCGATTCCGCCTGCAAGGTGTCGGAACACCCGGAACAGGACCTCTACGCGGTGGTCGAGACTCGCGACACCGGCGTCGACGACCCGGACGCCATCGAGAAACTGCTCGTCGCCTTCACCAAGGCGGTCGAGGGGTCAGCCGCCTGCAAGTGACCCCTCTCGACGCGCAGGGGGCGCCCGGCCCTGATGTCCGCCGGGCGCCCCCTCAGTGCTGTCCGGCCGGCTGTCGTACCAGGGAGTCCCACAGGGTCACGGCGTGGTCCACCGTGGAGCGGAGCCGTTCCAGGGACACGCCGTCCCGGGCCTCTATCGACAGCCCGTGCAGGATGGTCGCGTAGAAGGCTGCGATCGAGCGGACGTCCGTCCCCGGTGCCAACTCCCCCTCCTCGACGGCCCGCTCCAGCCGCTTCTCCAGCTCCGAGACCGAGGTCCGCCGCCACCAGGCAAGGTGCTCGGCGACCTTCCTGTTCTGGTGCGAACAGTTCGTGGCCGACAGCACGATCATGCAGCCGCTGGGCGTTCCCGGGTCGGTGAAGGTGTCGATGTTGCCGCGCAGCATGGCCTCCACCGCGGCCCGCGCCGTCGGCGCCTCGCGCAGTGCGCGGTTGGTCGCCGAGCCCGCGGTGCGGTCGTAGAGCGAGACGGCCTCACGGAACAACTGCTCTTTCGAGCCAAATGTGTTGTACAGGCTGGCGGAGTTGATGCCCATGGCGGCGGTCAGATCCGTGAGCTTCGTGCCCTCGTACCCGAACTCCCAGAACGTCTCCATCGCGCGTCGCAGCGCTGCGGCGCGGTCGAACGCGCGCGGTCGGCCTCTTTCGGCCATGTCTGCCTCCTCGGACAAGGGTTGACCCCCGACCATCCTGCCTGTTTAGTATTTCTGGATCGTCCGACCTAGATATATACCTTAGCGTGAATGGAGCGAGATGCCTCAGCTTGCGGGCAAGGTGGCACTGGTGACCGGAGGAAGTCGCGGCATCGGTGCCGCGACCGCCCTCCGACTGGCGGAGGAGGGCGCGGACGTCGCCCTGACGTATGTGAGCGCGGCCGACAAGGCCCAGGAAGTCGTCAAGGCGATCGAGGCGCTCGGACGCAAGGGCCTGGCCATCCAGGCCGACAGCGCGGACCCGACGGCCGTCGTCCGGTCCGTCGAGCAGGCCGCGGCGGAGCTCGGCCGGCTCGACATCCTGGTGAACAACGCCGGGATCTTCCCCTACGGCCCGATCGAGGGCGTGACGCTGGAGGAGATCGACCGCACGCTGGCCGTCCACGTGCGCGCCGTCTTCCTGGCCACCCAGGCGGCCATCCCTCACCTGGGACACGGCGGCCGCATCATCAGCATCGGCAGCTGCTGGGCCAACCGCGTGCCGGTGCCGGACGTGACGCTGTACGCCATGAGCAAGTCGGCGCTGATCGGCTTCACCAAGGGCCTGGCGCACGACGTGGCGTCCAAGGGGATCACCGCGAACATCGTGGACCCCGGGCCCACCGTCACCGACATGAACCCGGACGGTACGGACGAGGCCGAGGAGGAGCGCCTGAGGACCGCGGCGAAGGTTCTGGGCGCGGGGGCCGACACCGCGAAGGCCGTGGCCTTCCTCGCCGGCCCGGACGCTCAGTGGATCACCGGCACCTCACTGGCGGTCGACGGTGGCTACACCGCCTGACCGTGACCGGGTCGCCGGACGGCGACGAAGAGGAAGCGACGGTGCGTCGCCATGACCGCCGACGAACCGGCGACACGGACGAGGGGAGGAGCGATGGCGTGGGTGATCCTGACGGCGGCCGGTCTCCTGGAGATCGTATGGGCCCTGGCCCTGAAGGAATCGAACGGCTTCACCAAGCTCTGGCCCAGCGTCATCGGCGTCTCCTTCTCCATGCTGAGCTTCGTGCTGCTGACCTTCGCCCTGCGTGAAGTGCCGGTCGGCACGGGCTACGCGGTCTGGGTCGGCATCGGTGCGGCGGGGGTCGTCACCGCCGGCATCGTCCAGGGCGAGGCCGCGTCCGCGGCCCGACTGGCCTGCGTCGTGGCGATCATCGCCGGAGTGGTGGGGCTGAGGCTCCTGGAAGCCTGAGCCCGCCCGCCGCGGTCATCGCAGCCGCCCATCCAGGCCCCCGCCCCAACGCGGGGGCCTGGATACAGACGTGCGAGAAGCGAAATTGCGACAACCACACACCGGTATCCCGACAACAGGCCACTGACTCGTGACAAGAACATTTCAGCCAGATTGGGAATCCGCGCATGGGGTAGATCCCCCCAGCTCCCCGGGCAAACTCACTTCCAGCAATTCGCACCGCACCAATCACACTCTTCCCGCCCAGCCGCCCAGCCGCACGTGGGACCTGCCACCGAGCCGTCTCGGACAGGAGGCCGGAAGTAATTCAGTGACTTGATCTGTTGAGGTTACGGATGTTGATGGGCAACGATGTGAAATCCACCGCGCCCGCGTTTCCGGGCAGAGAGATCATCCTCTACGAGATACGGCAGGCCCTCGGGCGAACGGCGCCCGGGGGCGGCAGTTGCCTCGTCGTCGAAGGCGCCGCAGGGACCGGGAAGAGCGAACTGCTGCGCCTGGCCGGGATGCACGGGGAGGCCTCGGGCTTCGGCCTCGTCGCCGGCACGGCGGTACCACTGGACACAGGAGCCCCGTTCAGCACACTGCGCCGCGTGCTCCGGGAGAATCTCCCCGCGCGGGACTACGCCCTCCTCACCGACCGTCAGACCTTCGACCCGCTCGCTCCGGTCGACCGCATCGTCGAATACCTCCGGCGCACCACCCGGCTCCGGCCGCTGCTCGTCGCCCTGGACGACGCACATCTCGTGGACGATCTCACCGCGGACGCCCTGCGGAATCTGATCGACGCCTCGGCCTCGCTGCCGGTCCTGTGGATACTCGCCCGCGGCGCGTCACGTACACCCGGTCATGCCCAGGAGACCATCGACTGGCTCATCCGGGAAGGGGCCGCACGCCACCGGTTGGAATCGCTCTCTCCCGAAGCCGTCGCGGAAATCACCGCGGAACTGCTCGGCGCCTGCCCCGACGACGATGTTCTCGCGTTGGTGGCGCGCGTCAATGGAAATCCCTTTCTCCTCAACGAACTTCTCGTCACATCACTGTCCGACGGGAGAATTTGCGTTCAGGACGGTGTCGCCGTGCTCCTCGACGCCGAGCCCGCACCCGCATTCCGTCAGGCCGTCGTCCATCACCTGCGTGGGCTCTCCCACGAATGCCTGCGCATTCTGGATGCCGTGGCCGTGCTGGGGCCGCGGTTCTCCATCCACGAGGCGGCCGGGCTGCTGGGCCGCAATCCGGTGGAACTGCTGCCGCTGATCGGCGAGCTGATCGCCGCATCGGTACTGGAGGACGAGGGGCCCTGCCTCTCCTTCCGTCACCCGCTCGTCCGCGAGACCCTGTACGACCGGCTCTCCGAGCCCACCCGGACCGCCCTGCACCGGGAGGCCGCCGCCACCCTGTGGCGTGAGGGCCGGTCGGCGCCCACCTTCCTCGAACACCTGATGCTCGGCCGGCGGGGCGACGGCGACGGCCTCACCCCGGCCGCCCCGCACCAGGAGGCCCGGTTCGTGCCGCCGGCCGGGCAGCTCGCCCTGGCCGCCAGGAGGACCGCCGCTTCCACCGCGCCGCCGTCCGCCCCGTCCGCCCCGTCCGCCCCGTACGCGGAGCTGATGTACCGGACGACGCTGCGGTACTCGGCCGCCCAGGTGCAGGGCCTCCACGGGCAGATGGTCGCGCACGCCCGTGCGGCGCTACGGATCGCCCGCGACCACGGAGACCGGACGAACCGGGCCCACCACCAACTGTGGCTGGCGATCGCGCTGACCGCCTCGGACGAGTTCGACCAGGCCGGGGAGATCCTCGCCGAGCGGTGCGATCCCTCCGACCATGTGGCGCTGCCCTGGGTGCGGCCCATGTGGCACTACCACCGCGCGCAGTTGAAGCTGGCGGCCGGGCGGCTCGACGACGCCGACGAGGACGCCGTCGAGGCGGTGCGCATCTGCGAGCGGCTCGCCGCCCCGTCCCTCGCCGTCGGACCGCTCGCGCTGCGCATCCGGGTGGCGGTCCACCGCAACGAGCTGACCGAGGCCAACCGCCATGTCGACCACGCGTCCCGGCTGTCGGCGGCCGCGAGCGGTGCGGCGCTGGAGGAGCTGTCCTGGGTGACGGCTCTGCTGCACAGCGCGGAGAACGACCGGGAATCCGCACTCGACACCCTCTCCCGCGTCTACTCCGGTGTCCCGAAGCGGCCCCTGCTGCTGACCCGGGAACCGCACGCGGGCGCCTGCCTGGTCCGTACGGCGATGAGCGCCGGGGACTCCGAACGCGCCACGGCCGTCGCCGAGGCGGCCCGCCTGGTCGCCACCCGCAATCCCACGGTGGCCTCGGCGGTCGCCGCCGCCGCGCACGCCGAGGGCGTCCTGTGCAACGACGTGGACCGGCTGCGCGCCGCCGTGTCGGCGTACCGGTCCGGGCCCCGGCCGCTCTCGCTCGCCGCGGCCACCGAAGACCTGGCGCTGGCGGAGAACGACGCGGGCGCCCGGAGCACGGCGATCGGTCTGCTCGACGAGGCGCTGACGCGCTACACGAACCACGGCGCCCGCGGCGACGCCCTGCGCGTACGCAAGACCCTGCGCTCCCTGGCCGTGCGGCGCCGGACCCGGGGGCGGGACCGGGACCTGGACCCGGTCGAGGGGCCCCGGGCCCGGTGGGACCAGCTGACCCCGTCCGAGCTGCGCGTCGTGCGGCTGGTGGCGCAGGGGCTGACCAACCGGGAGGTGGCGGAGAAGCTGTTCCTCTCGCCGCACACCGTGGACAGCCATCTGCGGCACAGCTTCACCAAGCTCGGCGTGACCAGCCGGGTCGAGCTGACCCGGCAGGTGCTGACCCACGAGGAGATCCCGCCGGCCGGATCCGGCTGATCCGATGGCCTCCGCGGAGTTCACGAGAACACGTGATGCCGCGTATCCCGTGCCCCAACACACTTGAGCCGTCCAAGGGTTGGTGAAGCAACGGCAGAGAGGCACTTCATGACGAACGCGATCGGACCCAACTTCCTCACCCTTCAGGTCCGTGACGTCGAACGGGCCCGGCGCTTCTACACGGAGGTGGTCGGCTTCAAGGAGACGGAGTCCAAGGTCCCCACCGCCGCCGTGCTGGAGACGGAGCCCATCAAGATCGCCCTGCGCCAGGCCACCGTGGACCTGGACTCCGTGACGGAGCTCGGCTGGGGCGTCGTCCTGTGGATCAAGGCGAAGGACCCGGACGGTCTGGCCAAGACGGTGGCGGACCACGGCGTGACCATCACGAAGCCGCCGTGCGACGGATTCTGCGGCCGGGAGTTCCAGTTCAAGGACCCCGACGGTTACGAGCTGACGGTCTACGAGGGCTGATCCGGCCGCTCCGCCCGCCGTCGCGCGCCTTCGCGCGGGCGGCGGCGGGCGGGGACACCTCGCCCCGCTCCCGGGCCCCCGCACGGCTCCCGGGCTCCCCGGCACTGCTCCGGGGCTCCCCCGCACCTCTTCCAGGCTCCATCGCACCTTCTCCCAGGAAGGAACGCATGCGCCAGAATTCCGGCGTCATCAGCATGGGCCTCGCGCCGGCGGCACGGATGCCGCTGCGTGCCAGGCTCCGGCTCCTGGCCGAACCCACCCTCGGGGTGGGCAGCTTCCTCGATCATGCCCGTGCCGTCAGCCCCGACCCATCGGCCCCCTTCCTCCTCGCGCAGCACGCGGAGGGAACGGAGGAGGACGGTCTGGAGCGTCTGAGTCTCGACCGGCTGACGGAGATACGTGATGCGTACGCCTCCTGGTACCACGAGGCCGGCGTACGCAAGGGCGACCCGGTCGGCGTCTACGCCGGCGAGGGCATCGACGCCTTTCTGCACTTCCTGGCGCTGAGCTCGCTGGGCGCCATCGCCGCACTGGTCAACGGCCGGATGAAGCCGGCCGTGGCCGCCGAGTACCTGGGCCGGATCGGGGTCTACGGCCTGGTCGGCACGGCCGGGGGGATCGACCGGCTCCGCGAGTCGGGCGGACTGCCGAAGAACCTGGCCTTCGAGAAGGACCTCCGCTCCTTCCCCCGCAGCCGGACCGCCCGGCCCTCGCTGCCCGGCGTCTTCCCCTACCGGCACGGCGAGGACGACCTCGTGATGCTGTGCCACACCTCCGGCACGACCGGGCCGCCGAAGGCCGTCACCTTCGGCCACCGGCAGTTCTTCCGGGGCAAGCGGCACCGTCTGGTGAGCTTCCCGGACGCGGGCGCCAACAGGATGCTGTCCGCCCTGCCGCAGACCCACTCGGCGGGCATCAGCTATCTGATGACGGCCACCCTGCTGGGGCTGCCGACCCTGGTCATGGCGGACTCCTCGGGCGAGGCGGTGCACGACGCGGCCGGGTGGTTCCGGCCGACCCTGGTGGTCGCCTTCCCCCAGACGTACGCGGAACTGGCCGGGCTCGACCTGTCGCCGTCGGCGGTCGGGGCCGTCCACACCTGGATCAACACGGGCGACTCCGCGCACGAGGCGCACATCAAGGCCCTCATCCGGCACGGCAGACGGCCCGGCCGGCGGGGCACCTCGCGCGCCGGCTCCCGGTTCATCGACGGGCTCGGCTCCTCCGAGATGGGCATGGCGCTGTTCCGCAAGGTCAGCGAGCCGGAGCGGCAGGACTACGACCGGTGCGTCGGCAAGCCGGTCAAGGTGGTGGAACGCGCCACCGTGCTCGACGCGGACGGCCGGCAGCTGGGCCCCGGCCGGGCGGGCCGGCTCGGCGTCATCTCGCCGACCCGCACGCCGGGTTACTGGGGCAACACCGAGCTGACGGGAAAGTCGTCCGTCTCGGGCTTCTGGCTGACCGGGGACGTCGTCTACCGGGACCGGCGCGGCCGGTTCTTCCATCTGGACCGGGTGCCCGACGTCATCGACACCGCCGAAGGGCCGGTCTACAGCCTGCCGATCGAGGAGGCGATCCTGCTGGGCCGCCCCGAGGTGGCCGACTGCGCGGTCGTCGCGGTCGACGCGCCCCCGCCGCTCGGCAAGCAGGTCCCGTTCGCCACGGTCCTGCTGAAGCCCGGGGCGAAGGCTCCGGCCGACCTCCTGGGCTCGCTCAACGACGTCCTGCGCGCCCGGGGGCTCACCGCCCTGAGCGCGGCGGTCGTCGCCACCGAGCCGGAGCACTTCCCGACCGGGGCCACGGGCAAGGTCCTCAAGCGCAGCCTGCGCGAACACTTCGCCGACGTACTCGTCCGGCCCGCGCCGGGCGCCGAGGAGAGCAGCACATGACCCTTTACGAGTTCAGCCCGGAGCCCGCCGGAGACGTCCCGCCGCCGGTCCGCATGTACGAGATGCTCTACAGCTCCCTGGTGAGCCAGCTGATCATCGCCGTGGCGGATCTGGGGGTCGCCGACGCCATCGGTGACGAGGTGCGCCATGTCGACGACATCGCGGAGCGGACCGGCGCCCACCCGGGCGCGCTCTACCGGGGGCTGCGGGCGCTGGCGAGCGTCGGGGTCTTCACGGAGGTGGAGCCGCGCTCCTTCGCCCTCACCCCGCTGGCGGCCACCCTGCGCAGCGACGTACCGGGCTCGATGCGGGACCTGGCGCGGTACGTGGGGCTGCCGATGCGGCAGAACTCCTTCGGCGCGCTGGGGCACAGCCTGCGCACCGGCAAGCCCGCCTTCAACCACCTGCACGGCATGGACTGGTGGACGTACTTCTCCCAGCACCCGGAGCTGGCCTCGCTGTTCAACAGTGCGATGAGCAGCATGTCGGTGATGGTCAACTCCAGCACGCTGGACGCCTACGACCTGTCGGACGTACGCCGGCTGGTGGACGTCGGCGGCGGGCACGGGCGGCTGGTGGGCTCGCTGCTCCAGCGCTACCCGGAGATGACGGCGGTCGTCCACGACCTGCCGAGGGTGGTGCCGGACGCGGAGGCGGTCCTCGCGGGGCTCGGGGTCTCGGACCGGGCGGAGTGTGTCGGCGGGAACTTCCTGGAGTCGGTCCCGGAGGGCGGCGACACCTATGTGCTGTCCTGGACGATCCATGACTGGGACGACGACGACGCCGTCCGCATCCTGCGCAACATCCGCCGGGCGATGGGTGATTCGGGTCAGCTGATCATCATCGACGAGGTGCCGCCGGAGGGCGACACCCCGCACTTCGGCAAGTTCGAGGACATCGTGATGCTGACGCTGCTGACCGGGCAC
Source organism: Streptomyces anulatus (assembly GCF_014650675.1). GTDB lineage: Bacteria > Actinomycetota > Actinomycetes > Streptomycetales > Streptomycetaceae > Streptomyces > Streptomyces anulatus. Next base: position 735,893 of record NZ_BMVK01000001.1, read on the forward strand.
GTGCGGACCGAGGCGGAGTACGTCGATCTGTTCGAGCGGTCCGGGTTCCGGCACAAGGAGACCCGGCCGACCCGGGCGCCCACGAGCGTGATCGTGGCCGTGCCCATGTAGCGGACGCGTCCACGACGAAGGCCCGGTGCCCGGGGAACCGATCGGTTCCCCGGGCACCGGGCCTTCCGCGGTCGGCCGGGACTACTTCTCCAGGCAGAACTCGTCGATCGGGTAGCCGACGTGCCGGTCGGCGGTGGGCAGGTAGCCGAGGACGACGTCGCCGGGCTTCAGTTCGGTGCTGTTGTGCACGACGCCGCCGGGGCCCAGCACCCGGACGTGCCAGTCGTCCTGGAGGATCAGGTTGACCGTGGTCCCGTCGGCCGCCACCGCGTCGACCGAGAGCAGCGGGCGGCTCTCGATCTTGACGCGGCCGACGGCGACGACCCGGGTCTGACCCTTGACGTCGACGGCGAGCACCTTGCTGCCGGCGGTGAGTTCGCTGAGGTAGTGGGTGCGGGAGTTCTTGGACAGCGTGTAGGAGTGGATGGCCCCGGCGTTGACGCGGAAGGGCCGGGTGGGCATGTAGGGCAGCGGGTGGGTCTCGCTGACGCAGAGGATCATGCCCTTGGAGTGCGAGCCCACCAGGATGCCCTCGTCCTGGCGGAAGTGCGTGACGGTGTCGACGCAGGCCCGCTCCCCCATGCCGATGTGCGAGGTGGCCGTGATGGTGAGCTCGACCATGTCGAGGTCGGGGGTGCGGGAGACGGCCGAGGCCTTGAGGGCGGTCGCGTCGCCGACCTTCGCCGGGGCCAGCATCACTCCGTCGGAGCCGAGTTCCAGCACCCCGAAGATGATCTCGGCCTCCTCGACGTCCTGGGCGACGGTGATGAGGCTGCCGGTGCCCTTGGCGGCCTTCCCCGCCGCGATGACGATCTCCAGCGGGATCTTCGTGGGGTCGCGGAACCACAGGAGGCTCCAGCGCTCCGTGGCGGCGGCCTGGCAGGCCACCTCCAGGGTCGCGGCGTCCACGATCTCCACGTACCGGCCGAACTCCACACCGGGGTGGCGCGCGGCCAGGACCGCGGGCTCGCCGTGCTTCTCCGGCGTGACGATCACGATGTCGGCCTGGCCGAAGTCCTCGGGGAGTTCCGGGCCGTCGGGGAAGAGCACCTTCTTCACGGTCGGCGGGAGGTCCGCCAGGTCCGCGACGGAGGACGCCACCACGCCGTCCAGCCGCTGGTGCACCGCCTCCTCCAGGACGGCGGGGGTGAGGTCGTTCTTCTTGCGCAGATCGAGCCAGCAGAGCTTCATGGTCCTCTTCCTCGATGGGATCCGGTTGGAGCGAGGTGGTGACGCGGTGGTCGGGTGGTGACGCGGTGGTCGGGTGGTGACGCGGTGGTCGGGGTGGGCCCGGCGCACCGGGCCCCGGCTCAGGGCAGCCGGTGCGGGGCGGGGCCGGGAGTGCCGGCCGGGCCGTACCGGAGCGGTGGGGCGTGGACCAGGTCGGCCACCTGACGGGCGCGTTTGCCCGGGTCGTCGGCCTGGAAGATGTTGCGTCCCATGGCGAGCCCGCCGACGCCGGTGTCGAGGATGCCGCCCACCGCGTCGAGGAGTTCCTCGGTGGTGCCGGCGACCTGTCCGCCGGCCACCAGGACGGGCACCGGGCAGGCGCTCACGACGTCGGCCAGGTCGGTCACCGTACGGGGGCAGGGCACCTTGACCAGGTCCGCGCCCAGGTCGGCGGCGAGGGTGGCGACGTGCTTGACGAGCACGAGGTCCCGGGGGTCGCTGATCTCGGGGCCGCGCGGGTACATCATCGCCAGCAGCGGGATGTTCCACCGGTCGCAGGCGTCGGCGACGGCGGCCATGTCGGCCACCTGGGCGGCCTCGCCGGCGGAGCCCACGTTCACATGGACGCTGACGGCGTCGGCACCCAGGCGCAGGGCGTTCTCGACGTCGCTGACCAGGTACTTGGCGTCGGGGTCGGGCGCGTGCATGGTGCTCACGCTGAGGTGCACGATCAGCGAGGTCCGGGTGAAGGGCTCCGGGTCGAGCCGGCGCAGGGTGCCCTTGTGCAGCACGATCGCGTCGACCCCGTTGTCGGAGAGCCGCCCCACCAGGTGGTTCAGGCCCGCCGCGGTGGCGATGGGCCCGTCGGTGACGGAGTGGTCCAGCGGAACCACCAGCAGACGGTCGGGTGAGTTGCGGTAGAGCTTGCGGGCGCGCAGGCGCGCGCCGAACGAGCCGTTGAGCGTCATGGGGGTGCTCCTTCTGCGCTCGTCCCCGGTCATGCCGTGACCAGCGTCTGCGCTTCGAGGTCGTCGCGGCCGAGGCCGAACTCCTGGTGCAGCGCGTTGACCGCGTCCGGCACCCGGTCCAGGGGGATGATCACCGAGACCCGCAGGTTGGTCGAGGAGACCCAGCTCGCGGTGGTGCCCAGCCGGGCCAGGACGGCGAGGAGCCGGGCGGTGCAGTCGGGCCGGTTCAGCAGGCCCACCCCCACCAGCGAGACCTTGCCGACCTTCTCGTCCACCTCCGTCGCACAGCCCAGTCGGGCGCTGATCCGGTCGAGGGCCTCCCGCGCGGCGGGCAGCCGGCTTCCGGGCAGGGCGAAGCCCATGCGGAAGCCGGGACCGTCCGGGGCGCCGAAGGAGAGCAGGTCGATGGGTACGGCGGACCGTGCCAGTTCGGTGAGGATGTCCGCCGCGAGACCGTCGCGTGCGTGGTCCGAGCGGGTGAGGGCCATCGCGATGTTCATGTCGTGCGCGACGGCGGTGACGGGTCCCTGTGTTTCGAGCATGTCGGCGCTCCGTCCGAGGATGGTGGTTCCGGGTTCTGCCGAGAACGTGCCGCGTACCACCACGTCCAGGTCATGGGACGCGGCCAGTTCCACCGCACGCGAATGCATCACCCGTGCGCCGGCGAAGGCCATTTCGGCCATGACCGCCGCGTCGACGGTGGGCAGCACACGGGCTTCGGGTACGACCCGGGGGTCGGCGGTGTAGATCCCCGGAACGTCCGTGTGGATCTCGCAGGCGCGGGCCCCGAGCACGGCGGCCAGCGCCACCGCGGTGGTGTCCGAACCGCCGCGGCCGAGTGTGATCACCTCTCCTCTCCCGTCGCCGCCCTGGAAGCCGGAGACCACGACGATCCGTCCGCGCCCCAGTTCGGCGCGCAGGCGGCTCGTGTCGATCGCGGAGATCATCCCCGCGCCGTGCGTACCGCTCACGCGGATGCCCGCCTGCGGCCCGGTCAGGGAGACGGCGGGCAGCCCCCGGTCGTGCAGGGCGACGGCGAGCAGCGCGGCTGCGGCGTTCTCCCCCGTGGCGAGCAGTTGGTCGAGCTCCCGGGGCGGCGGCGCGGCACCGAGCTCCGCGGCCGCCGACAGCAGGACGTCGGTCTCCTCGCCACGGGCGGAGACGACGACCACCGAACCCCGCTCCGCGGAATGGGAACGGGCGACGACCTCCGCGACCTGGCGGATCTTCTCGGGAGTCGCCAAGGAACTCCCGCCGAACTTCTGGATCGCTGCTGGCATATGTCCTCGCACCGGATGATCGGGGCACATGACGTTGCGCGAATTCATTTCTACACATCGGCGATGCGTACCGGATCACGGATACACGTGATGTAGGGCGTCGGCGTTCCGAGAATTCCCGGACGCCCGAAGTCGGCCCGCGGGTCGCCGATATCCCGCGTTGGCGTGATGCGGCGCGGTCCCGATACGCATAGCGTCCGCGGGTAGTCCGATTGTTCTCCGTGTACGGCCCGGGGCCCGAGGAGTGTCATGGCGAATGACAGCGGAAGGCCGTTCACCGGCCATGGCGTGGACAAGGGCCGGAGGTCCGGGAGTCCGGCGCCGGCCCGGACGCCGGCCGAGGAGGGTGTCACCCGCATCTGTGTGATCGGCGCGGGTCCCCGTGGCATCTCGGTGGTGGAGCGGCTCTGTGCCAACGCCGGGCTGCCGTACCTGCGGGAGCGCCGGTACGCCGTGCATCTGATCGATCCGTTCCCGAGCGGCGGGCAGGTGTGGCGCACCGGCCAGCGGGCCGAGCTGCTGATGAACACGGTGGCGTCGCAGATCACGCTGTTCTGCGACGAGTCCGTCGTGTGCGCGGGGCCGGTCGTGCCCGGACCCAGCCTGCACCAGTGGGCGACCCTGCTGGAGGAGCTGGGATCGGGCGGTCTCCCGGCCGATGTGCGCCGGGAGGCGGCGGCGCTGGGCCCCGACGCCTATCCCACGCGCCGCCTGTACGGGCACTACCTGATGTGGGTCCTCGACCGGCTGATCGACGGGGCTCCGCCCAACCTCACCATCACGGTGCATCACGCCACGGCCGTGGCGTTGCGCGACGCACCGGGCGGCCGGAGTTCGCAGGTGGTCACGCTGGACCGGGGCGGCGAGATCGCCGAGCTGGACGCGGTGGTCCTGGCCCAGGGCCACGTACCGGTGGAACACACGCCGCGCGAGCGGGAGTTCGGCCGGTACGCGCGGCGCCACGGGCTCCTCTACTTCCCGCCGGCCAACCCGGCCGACGTCGACTTCGCCGGTATCGGGGCGGGCCGGCCGACCGGGCTGCTGGGGATGGGGCTGACCTTCTTCGACATCGTCGCGCTGCTGACCAGCGGGCGCGGAGGGGTGTTCGAGCGGGACGGCCGGTCCCTGGTGTACCGCCCGTCGGGGCAGGAGCCGGTGCTGTACGCGGGGTCGCGGCGCGGCATTCCGTACCACGCGCGCGGGGAGAACGAGAAGGGCGTCTCCGGGCGGCACGAGCCGCTCTTCCTGACCCCGGCGGCCATCGAGGAGCTGCGCGAACGGCACCGGACCACCGGGACCCTGTCCTTCCTCGACCACGTCTGGCCGCTGGTGTCGCGGGAGGTGCGCGCGGTGTACTACCGGGCCCTCCTCGCCGAGGGGGGCGACGCGGCGGCCGGGGCGGTGTTCTGCGCGGAGTTCGTGGCCCGGGGCGGCCCCGAGGGGGCCGAGGAGTCCGCCCTGCTGGACCGTTACGGCGTCCCGGCGGAGCGGCGCTGGAGCTGGCCGCTGATCGAACGACCGTACGGCGACCGGAAGTTCACCGACCGGTGGGTCTTCCAGGGGTGGCTGCTCGGCCATCTGCGGGACGATGTGTCCGAGGCGCTGAAGGGCAATGTGAGCAGTCCGCTGAAGGCGGCCCTGGACGTGCTGCGCGATCTGCGGAACGAGATCCGGCTGGTGGTCGACCACGGCGGCATCAGCGGCCGTTCGTACCGTGACGAGCTCCGGGCCTGGTACACGCCCCTCAACGCGTACCTCTCGATCGGTCCGCCGGCCCGGCGCATCGAGGAGCTGATCGCCCTCGTCGAGGCCGGCGTCGTACGGATGTGCCTGCCCGGGCTGCGGGCCGAACCGGAGCCGGAGAGCGACGGGTTCGTCCTCCGGTCGGCCGGGGGTCCCGCCTCCGGGATACGGGTCTCGGCGCTGATCGAGGCGCGGCTGAGCGAACCCGACGTGCGCACCACCACCGACCCGCTGCTGCGCGGGCTGCTGCGCGCGGGGCAGTGTGCGCCGTACCGCATCCCGGACGGCGACGGCGGGTTCCACGAGACCGGCGGGGTGGCCGTCTCCCGCAGGCCGTACCACCTGCTCGACCACGCCCACCGCGCGCATCCGCGCAGGTTCGCCTTCGGCGTGCCCACGGAGGCCGTGCACTGGGTGACGGCGGCGGGCGTCCGGCCGGGCGTCAACTCGGTCATCCTCAGTGACAGCGACGCCATCGCACGCCGCTGCCTGGCGGCGGCGGACCGTTCCGCCGCCGGCGCCCCCGCCCGCCGTGACGTCCCGCTGCGCCGCCACATCCCGCTGCCCTGGCTGCCCACCAGCTGCCCGCCGGCGGCCGTCCCCACTCCCACCGCCCAAGGAGCCTCATGACCGGCGACCGGCACGACGTGGGTCTGCTCTCCCCGGTCTGGGCGGGGGGCGGCGTGGAGCCGCTGGTGTCCGACCGCGCCTATCTGGAGGCCATGCTGGAGGTGGAGGTCGCGCTGGCCGAGACGCAGGCCGGGCTGGGGATCATCCCCGCCTCCTCGGTCGGTCCGATCAGGGCGGCCGCCCGCTCGGGCCGCATCGATCCGGTGGCGCTCGCCCACGGTTCGCGCCGTGCGGCGAACCCCGTCGTCGGCCTCGTCGGGGCGCTGACCGGGGCGGTGGCGGAGCTGTCGCCCGAGGCGGCGGAGCATGTGCACCACGGCTGCACCAGTCAGGACGTGCTGGACACGGCGACCGTCCTGGTGGCCGCCCGGGCGCTGCGGTACACGGACGACGCCCTGGTCAGGACGGCGGACGCGCTGGCGCTGCTGGTGGCGCTCCACCGCGACACCCCGATGGCCGGCCGGACGCTGACGCAGCATGCCGTGCCGGTCACCTTCGGCCTCAAGGCGGCGGGCTGGCTGAGTCTGGTGCTGGACGCGTCGGACCGGATCCGGGCGGTGCTGGCGACCGGCCTGCCCGCCCAGCTCGGCGGGGCGGCGGGCACCCTGGCCGCCTACAACGAGTACGCCGTCGGCGCCCCGTCGGCGGGCGAGGGCGGGCTGCCCGGCCGGGGCACCGAGCTGGTCGGGCCGTTCGCCCGGCGGCTCGGTCTGACCGCCCCCTCGGTGCCCTGGCACGCGCTGCGCACGCCGTTCGCCGACCTGGGCGCGGTGCTCTCCTTCACCTCGGGCGCGCTGGGCAAACTCGCCGTCGACGTACAGGGGATGGCCCGTACGGAGGTGGCGGAGGTGGCCGAGCCGTCCGGCGAGGGCCGGGGCGCCTCCTCGGCCATGCCGCAGAAGCGCAACCCGGTCCTCGCCACCCTGATCGCCTCGGCCGCCCGCCAGGTGCCGCCGCTCGCGCTGGTGCTCACCCAGGCGCTGGTGTCCGAGGACGAGCGCTCGGCGGGCGGCTGGCACGCCGAGTGGCAGCCGCTGCGGGAGTGTCTGCGGCTGACCGCGGGCGCCGCCGACAGCGCGGCCGAACTGGCCGCCGGGCTCGTGGTGTTCCCGGACCGGATGCGCGCCAACCTGGAGCCGGGCGAGGGCGAGCTCGTCGCGGAGCGGCTCAACGCCCTGCTCGCCCCGGCCCTGGGCAAGGCGGCGGCCAAGAAGCTGCTGGCCCGGCTGTCGGCGGAGGCGGCTGCGGCTGCGGCTGCGGCTGCGGCTGCGGCGGAGGACGGCCCCGGCACTCCGTTCGCCGAGCGGCTGGCCGCCGTACCGGAGGCCGCCGGGCTGTTCACCGGTCCCGGGGCGCCGAAGGACCTGCTGGAGCCCTCGGGCTATCTGGGCGCCGCCGGGATTCTGGCGGACCGCGTCCTGGCCCGGCACACGGCCCGTTGACCCGGGGCACCCGCCGTACGGCGGGTGTCCGGTCCGGGGCGCCCGTCACCGGATGCGGGGATCCGGGCGCCCCGCCGGCCGCGCGGTCAGGACCCGACCGGCCTGACGGACTGCGCGTGGCGGAAGACGTTCCGCTGGTCCCAGCGTGTCTTGGCGCGCTGGAGCGCGGGGTAGTTCTGCTTCCAGTAAAGGTCGTGCCAGGCGGTGCCCGAGCGGTTGTGCCGCACCCGGTCGGTGAGGTCGGCGTCGGGGTAGTTGATGTAGCAGCCGTCCGTGACGTCGTTGAGGACGGGCACACCGCCGGTCGAGGCGTAGACGGTGGAGTAGGCCCGCCGGATGTACGCGAAGTGCTTCGCGTCGTCGCTGGGGTTGCCCCACGCCGTGCCCCAGAGCAGCTTCAGCACGCTGTCGCGGTGCGGCTGGGCCGTCGCGGTCGGCGACACCGCGTTGACCCGGCCGCCGTGCGCGGCGATGGAGACGACGAAGGCCGGGTGGTCGTAGGCGGAGTCCGTGAGCACCCGGTAGAGGCCGGCCGTCTGCTCGCCGGTGAGCCCCTTGCGGTGGTAGCTGGACTTGTACTTGTAGCGGTCGGTGGGGTTGCTCATCCAGAACCCGGGCCAGCCGGTGGCCTGGAACCAGGGCAGCCGGTGCAGCTCCTGGTACTGCACGGGCGTCACCCCCACGCCGTCGTTGACGGCGGCCAGGAAGTCGGCGAGGAGCCGGGGGCGTTCGGCACGGCGGTGTCCATCTGCACGGCGAGCAGGACGCTGCCGGCCGTCTTCGGCCCCGGCTCCAGACGCGCGGTCAGCCCGGTGTACGGGGAGGTGGGCGAGCTGTTCTGCTCGTTCCAGAGGCCGTAGTTGTGTATCAGCCGGGTGAAGGCGGCCTCGTTCAGCCTGCTCCAGGGCCACTGGAGCCAGGTCACCAGGACGTCGGAGGGCGGGGCGGGCAGCAGGGTCGAGGGGTCGGTCCCGGTCGCGGTGGGCGAGCGGAACCAGTAGCGGGTCACGACGCCGAAGGTGCCGCCACCGCCGCCGGTGTGGGCCCACCACAGGTCCCGGTTGGGGTCGTCGGCCTCCCGGGTGGCGATGACGGACCGGGCCCGTCCGTCGGGGTCGACCACGACGACCTCGACGGCGTACAGGTAGTCGACGACCAGCCCGTGGAGCCGGCTCAGATTGCCGTAACCGCCGCCGGTGACATGGCCGCCGACCCCGACCGAGTAGCAGGCCCCGCCGGGCAGGGTGACGCCCCACTGCCGGAACATCACCTGGTACATCTCGCCGAGCGTGGCGCCGCCCTCCACCGAGAAGGCCCGCATCCGCGCGTCGTGGGCGACCGCGCGCATGGCGGACATGTCGATGATCACCTTCACGTCCGGGTGGTCGACGAAGTTCTCGTAGCAGTGGCCCCCGCCCCGGACGCTGATCCGCTTGCCCGCCGTCACGGCCTCCTGCACCGCGGCGACCACCTGGGCGGTGCTGTTCGGCAGCCGGATGGCCTCGGGCCTGCTGCTGAACAGCTGGTTCTGACCGCTGGTCAGCCCCGAGTACCGGACGTCCGTCGGGGCCACCGTCAGCGCACGGATCTGGCGCGTACGAGCGGGACTCCCGGACGCCACCGCCTCGGCCGGCCCGACCAGCGCCGTGGCCCCCACCGCTGCCGCGGTGCCGGTGAGAAGTCGTCTGCGCGATACCGGGGTCATGGTTCTTCCTCCGTTGTCGACGATGCCCGGCGAGTGCCGGGTGCCTGTTCCGGGGAAGATGTCATCGCGGCGCACACCGCCACATCACGTGATCACGTGATGCCCGGCGCCCGGCTCCCCGGTTGACTTGAGCACGGCAACGACGCGACGACCGTGACGACCGTGAGGAAGCCGATGAGTATCCCGTGGGGCCCGCAGGGCGCTGGAACAGGATCGGAATCGATTACGTACGTGGCTCCCGGCGAAGGGCCCAGCGTCTGGGCCCTTCAGGGTGACAAGTACACGGTGAAGGCGGGAAAGGGCACCACCGGCCCGGGATTCACCCTGCTCGAAGGGGAGATAGCCCCGGACAACGGTCCGCCGATGCACATCCACAACGACGCGGACGAGATCTTCTATCTTCTCGACGGCGAACTCACCGTGGCGTCGGGTGAAGAAGTCATCAAGGCGGAGAGCGGGGCGTTCATTTTCATTCCGCGGGGCGCCAAGCACAAATTCCGCAACGACTCCAGCAAAATCACGAAGCTGCTCTTCGTGCTCGCTCCGGCCGGTTTCGAGAACTTCTTCATGGAGATCGGATCGCCGGTCGTCCCGGGCAAGGACCGTCCGGACGAGCCGGTCGGCTACGAACAGCTCGTGGTGCAACGGGCCGAGGACTTCGGCATGATCATCGTCCCGGAGTGAGCCTCCTGTCGCGGTGGCCGGCGAGGGGCCACCGCGACAGGAACACCGCACCAGCGGCGGGAGGCCGCCCACCGTGAAGAAACCGGTGGGCGGCCTCCCGCCGCTGTGTCCGCGGGCTGCTCAGCCCTGCGCGGCCCGCTTCAGCAGCGCCTCGTAGACGGGGCCGGGCTCATCCCGGTCCACGACGGGGAAGCCGGTCCCCATCTCGCCGAGCCAGTGGCGCTCGACGCCCGGGTTGTGGGCGTCGAGCCCGCCCGGGGCGAAGACGTGGGGACTGCCCTGCACGGCGTCGCTCAGCGAGACGGCCAACTGCTCCTCGACAGCCGCCCGCGCGCTCCCCCGCACCAGGGCCCGCTTGAGCTCCTCGGCGTCCACCCCGCACTCCCGGGCGACGGCGAGGATCTCGTGGCGCATCGTGATCGTGCGGCTCTGCCCGAACAGCGCCACCCGCAGCGCCCGGTCGAGCGTCTCGCTCGCCGCGAGCCCCTGCTCCTTGGCCGCCTCGACGGCCTCCATCGCCAGCAGGGTGCTCACCGGGTAGGTGTGGTCGGGGCGTTGCCACAGCTGCCAGCCTGCCTCCGGCTCCAGCGCGCCGACGACCGGGGTCTCCGCCTCCAGGATCAGCTTGGGCGTGGACATCTCGTTGATCAGTTCCAGCGGGAACGCCCGGATGTCGAAGCGCACCCGCTCCCCGAGCCCGAGGGCCGCCCTGACGGTGTGCAGCCGGTACACGGCGAGGTGGGCCCAGGGGCACCCGATGTCGGCGTGGACGACCAGGGTGCCGGGGGCCACGTGGAGGCTCATCGGGGCGCCTCCGCCGCGCCGGGGGCCGGCAGGGCCCTGATCCGCTCCGCGAGGGAACGCGCGAAGTCCCCGAACGGCCGGGGCGGACGCCCGGTCAGTTCCCGCAGGGCGCCGGTGACCGTCTCGGCCTCCCCGGCCGCGTAGGTCGCGTACAGCTGGAGCCGGGCGGCCACCGCCCAGGCCGGGACGCCCGCCCCGAGCATCGCCCGGCGCGCCTCGTCCTCGGAGACGTCCAGGTAGCGGATCTCCCGCCCGGAGGCCGCCGTCAACTCCTCGGCGGCCTCCGCGTACCCGAGCGCCCGGGGCCCGGTCAGCTCGTGCACCTCGCCGCGGCCCGGCGGGCCGGTGAGCAGGGTCGCCGCGGCCGCCGCGATGTCCCGTACGTCGACCATGCTCACCCGGGCCCGCCCGACGGGGAGCAGCACGGCCCCCCGGGACGCGATGGTGCCGAGCCACTGGGCGGCGTTCTGCGTGAACGCGTTGGGGCGCAAGACGGTGTGGCCGGGACACCGGTCGGCCAGGGCCCGTTCGGCCAGGCCGTGCTGGCGGTGGACGAGCACCGGTGAGTCCGGGTCCGCGCCCAGGGCCGACAGCTTGACCACATGGGCGACCCCGGCGGCCGCCGCCGCCTCGATGACGGTCCGCTGGAGCAGGTCCTGCCGGGGGTGGAACGGGGTCAGCAGGAACAGGGCCCGGGTGCCGGCCAGCGCCCCGGCCAGCCGTCGTACGGCCTCCGGTCCGCCGTCGCCCAGATCCGCCTCGACCGGATCGGCCGGCCCCGCCACCGCCCCGCCCCGGCCCGGCCGGACGAGCGCGAGGGGCCGGTGACCGCGCCCCGCCAGCTCCCGTACGAGAGCGGTGCCGAGGGTTCCGGTGGCGCCGGTCACCGTGATCCGGCCGGTGGGAGCGGCCGTCACGGCGCGACCAGAGCCCCGGCCCCGGCGTCCGCCAGCCGGTCGGGCAGCCGGTCCTCCAGGGCCGTGTCGGCGAGCAGTTCGCCGAGAACGGGCGCCATCTTGAAGAGGTTGTGCCCCGCGACGGCCGTGACCCCGGGGGTGTGCCAGGCCCGCAGCGCGTCGCTCCCGGCCGGCAGCTTGGTCATCACACAGACCCGTACGCCCACGGGTTCGGGATCGAGTCCGGGCAGCGCCCGCTCGACGTAGTCGACGACCCGCCGGGCGTCGTCCAGGGTGGTGCTGCCCTCGGGCAGGGCGCCGTCCGGGCCGAACGGGATGTCGACCTCGGCGCCGATGAGCCCGATCACGTACCGGCCGGTGTCGCCGATCGGCGACCCGTACACGGTCTCGCCCCAGATCCCGGCGCGGTCCACCCAGCACGGCAGTGCCCGGGTGCGGCCGGGCTCGTGCCCGCGGACCCGGAAGTGCGGGCGCACGTGCAGCCGCGACTCCAGCGGGATGTCGATCCCGGCCCCGCGGGCCAGGCCGGGGGCGGCGGTGCCCGCCGCGATCACGACGTGCCGGGCCCGGTAGATGGCCTCGGTGGTCTGGATCTCCACGCCGTCCCCGTCCGAGGGCACGGTGACGCTGTGGATGTGGGCGTTGACGATCCGGTCGCCCACCCATCCGACGAGCGCGTCGATGGTGTGCTTGGCCCGTATCGCTCCCGCCCCGGGGTCGACGAGCAGCGGACCGTCCACCGGGGCGAGCCCGGGGAAGACGGAGTCCTGCCCGGCCGCCTCGACGAAGTGGTGCGCCACCCCGTGCAGGGCCAGCCCCTTCACATCGGCGGGTCCCATCCCGGCGTAGACGGCGCCCTCGTCGCCGATCAGCACCTTCCCGCTGCGCCGCTCCCACTCGGCGAACCCGGCGCGCCCGTCCACGGCGAGCGCGACGTGCCGCTCGTCGTCGTGCCGGTGCCGGAACGTCCGGGTCAGGCCGCCGGACAGTCCACTGCCGGGAACCCGACCGTCGAAGCAGACGACGTCGGCGCCCCGGCGCACCAGACTGTCCGTGGTGGCGAGCCCGAGCACGCCCGCCCCGATGACCGCGATATCGATGTCACGCCGGTGTTCACCCATGGTTCAGGCTCCAGGTCCGGGGGTTCGTGGGCACAGAAAAGGTCACGTCACGCCTCCTGCCGCAGCATCCGGTCAGCTTGCGGACCGAGCATCCTGGAGCGGCCGCGGGCTGCCATCACGCGTTCGCGTGATTCGTGCGGCCCCGGGGTCCACGAGGCCTTCCTCCCGTGAGGGCACCGCGGGAAGACGCCCCGGGGAGGGCGGTGGGCGAAGATGGGGTGCCCCGTCCCCAGCCCGCAAGGAGTGCCCGTCGATGCGAACATCCGGTCCCGGCTCGCGGCCACCGACGATCGCCGATGTCGCGCGGCTCGCCGAGGTGTCGCGTACGACGGTCTCCCACGCCCTCAACGGGATCGGCAAGGTCGATCCCCGGACCAGGGAACGCATCAAGCAGGTCGCCGCCGAGCTCGGGTACCGGCCCAATCTGCGGGCCCAGCGGCTGCGCCGGGGCGAGGCGAAGGCCATCGCGCTCGCCTCCTCGATGCCGTTCGCGGTGGCCGGTGGGCCGTCGCGGCTCGGGTTCTACATGGAGATCGCCGCCGCCGCCGCGGAGAGCGCGTTGCTGCACGGCTACGCGCTGGTGCTCGTACCGCCCGTGCAGTCGGGGTCCGCGCTGTACTCCGTCGACATCGACGGCGCCATCGTCGTCGAGCCGGACGTGAACGACGCCGCCGCGGCGCAGTTGAGGGAGCGGGGGCTGCCCTATGTGTCGCTCGGCCGGCCGGTGTCGCCGGACGACACGTCGCCGTACGTCGATCTGCGCGGCGGGGCGGTCGCCGAGTTGCTGTTCGCGCATCTGCGCGAACAGGGCGCCCGGCGGCCCGCGCTGATCGTCGGCTCCGGATCACGCCACTCGTCGGTCGACGCGCTCGCCGCGTACGAGCGGGTCGCCGAGCGGTACGGCTGGGAGCCCGTCGTGGCGAGCGCCCCGGAGGCGGGCGGCGAGCAGGCCGGGTACGAGAGCTGTGCCGCCCTGCTGGCCGAGCACCCCGAAACCGACGCGGTCTGCGCGCTGGTGGACGCGTTCGCGGTGGGCGCGGTGCGGGCGGTCCGGGACAGCGGGCGGTCCGTACCGGGCGACGTCATGGTCGTCACCCGGTACGACGGGCTGCGTGCGCGCACCTGCGAGCCGCCGCTGACCGCCGTGGACCTTCATCTGGACCGTGCGGCGGCCGCCGCGGTGGAGCTGCTGCTCGGCCGGCTGCGCGGCGAGGGCGCCGCCGCCTCGGTGGCGACGGCGCCCGAGCCGCAGGTCGTTCCGCGTGCCTCGTCGCTGCGGGTCACAGCCCGAGCATGAGCACCAGACCGGAGACCAGGGCGAAGACGAGGACGCACAGCCGCATGCGGCGCGCGTCCAGCCGGTGGTGCACCAGCCGGCTCAGCCACGCGCCCGCGGCGATCACCGGCAGCAGCGCCACCGCGAGACCCAGGTGTCCGGTCTCGCCCTCCCCCGTCGCGAACAGCAGTCCCAGTGAGGCCACTTCCCCGACGAGGAAGCAGGCGGCGACGGTCGAGCGCAGTTCCGCGGGCGGCCGGTGCTGGTAGACGAGCGCGAGCGGGGGGCCGCCGACGCCGGTCGCGGTCTCGGTGAGTCCGGTCACCACGCCCGCTCCGAGGTAGGCCGCCCGGCCGGGGGTGAAGGCGGGTGCGACCAGGCTCACGACCGCGGCCAGCACGGTGGCGATGCCCACGAACAGGCCGATGCTGCGGTCCGGGATCAGCCAGAGCAGGGCGAGTCCGGCGGGCGTGGCGGCCAGCCGGGCCCCGGTGATCCAGCCCGCGCCGCGCAGGTCGATCGAGGCGCGTTCGCGCCAGGCGACGTACAGGTTGAGCGGGATCATGGCCGCCAGGACGAACACCGGGAGCAGACCGGGGTCGAGCATCCCGGCCACGGGCGCGACGATCAGGGCGAAGCCGAGACCACTGCTGCCCTGGACGAACGCGGCGACGGCCACCGTGACGGCGAGGACCACGAGTGCTTCCGTACTCACCGTGCGGTGCTCCGCTGCCGTGCCGCCGCGGAGGTGGGGTGTACGCGGGTGATGGGCGCCCTTTCGACGGCGGCACGGGCCAGTTGGGCCGCCTGCCGCACGAGGGCCGGGCCGTCCCAGCCGGTGGGCAGGCCGCGCCACAGCCGTAGCTCTCCGGCGACGAACACGGCGGTGATCTGGTCGCGGTTGCCCCGGCGTACCAGCTCCCACGGCACGTCCCGGGAGAGGGCGAGCTCGGGGGTGGTGATGTCGACGAGGAGGAAGTCGGCGGCCAGCCCCTCGGCGACGGTGCCGGTGCGGGCACCGAGGCCGACCGCGTCGGCGCCGCCGGCGGTGGCGTGTTCGAGCCAGGTCCAGCCGGCGCCGCACGACGAGTCCCCGGTGGCCAGCCCGTAGGCGATCCGCTGGGCGAACTCGGCCGCGTCCGCGAGCCGGAATCCGTCGCCGCGGGTGCCGTCGGTGCCGAGGCCGAAGCGGATGCCGCGCTCGGCCATGGCGGTCGCGGGCGCGACGGCGTTGCCCTTCCAGGCGCTGGCCACCGGGTTGTAGCTGACGGCGGTCCCGGTGTCGGCGAGCAGGGTCAGTTCGCGCGGGGTGAGCAACGTGGCGTGGGCGGCGAGCAGTTGGGGGCCGAGCGCGCCGATGCTGTGCAGGTGTTCGAGCGGGCGCAGGCCGTGCCGTACGAGGGAGCGTTCGACCCCGGCCAGGTGCTCGTTGACGTGGATCTGCACGACCGCGCCGGCTTCCTCGGCGAGACGTGCGGTGCGGTGCAGGGTCGTCGAGGTGGCCGCCTCGGGGATCGAGACGGCGAGGGAGGCGTGGATCAGCGGATCGCCGTCGTACCGGGCGAGGTGCTTCTCGGCGCTTTCGAGGACGGCGGCGGTGGAGTCCTCGGCGGCGGTCGCGGCGTCGCCGGCGACGTCGTTGCACACGAGGCCGAGTACGCAGCGGATTCCGGCGTCACGGGCGGCGGACGCGACGATGTCGACGTCCACATCGGCGCGCGTACCGGCGTCGGTGACGGTGGTGAAGCCGCCGCGCAGGGCCTCCAGCGCCGCCAGTTTGGCCGCGGCATGGGCCGATTCCTCGTCCAGCGCTCCTTCCAGCGGAACCCAGACCCTGCGGAAGATCTCCGAGGGCTCCCCGAAGGCGAGCGCGGAGCCGAAGCTCTGGGTCAGATGGTGGTGGGCGTCGACGAAGCCGGGCATCAGGAGGTGGCCGGGCAGCGTCACGGCGTCGAGCCCCGGGTGCGTACGTGCCAGTTCCCCGGCAGGTCCGACGGCGCGGAAGGAGCCGTCGGCGACGACGACCGCGTATCCGTCGGCGGGCCCTTCCGGCAGCAGCACGGCATCGGGTACGAGGAGGAGCGGGCCGGGTGAGTCGAGGAGGTCGCGGGTGAGCTGGTTCATCGGTCGCTTTCCGTGCGTGAGGTGGTGGTCAGCCGGGCGGCTGGGGGTGTCTGACCCGCCCGCCCGCGCGCAATGGTCAGACGCCCCCTAGGCGCGGCCGGACGTGGTGGAACAGGATGTTGAGTACGGCGGCGACGAACGCGCCGACGGCGACGCCGCTTTCGAGGAGGATGCGGACGTTCGGCGGGAAGCCCGCGTACACGCCGGGGATGAGGATCGGCAGCAGGCCCAGCGCCAGGGCGACGGCGCAGATGAACGTGGAGGTGTGCCGGTCGAGGTCGGAACGGCCGAGCATCTGTATGCCGAGCACGGTGATCACCGCGAAGACGACCATGGCCGTGCCGCCGACCACTGCGGACGGGACGACGCTGATCGCGCGGGTCACCGGCGCGAGGAACCCGATGACGACGAGGACCACACCGGCGGCGGCGGTGACGTAGCGGCTGCGGACGCCGGTGACCCGGACGATCCCGATGTTCTCGCCGCTGGTCACCATCAGCGGCAGTCCGAAGAACCCGCCGAAGAGCGAGGTCAGCGCGTCACCGCGGACGGTCTTGGGGACGTCGGTGCGGGTGTCGATCTCCTTGCCGACGGCCTCGGCGTTGATGACCGTCTGACCGGTGGCCTCCGCCATGGAGGCGAGGCTGTAGAGCATCAGCGGCAGCGCGGCGACCAGGCTGAACTGGGGCGAGCCGAACGGCATCAGCTCCGGCACGCTGACCAGAGCGCCTTCGGCGGCGCGCGAGAGGTCGATGCCGCCGAGGAATCCGGCCAGCACCGTGCCGGCGACCAGGCCGAGCATGACGGCGAGTTGCCGCAGGATTCCGGTGAACAGCAGGTAGAAGACGACGGTGAATCCGATCGTCGCCATGCCGAGCGCGAGGTTCGTCGGGTCCGCGAATCCGGGCTCGCCGGGCCGGCCGGTGACGAGGACCGCGCCGACCTTCACCAGGTTGACCCCGACGATGACGATCATGGTGCCGATGACCAGGGCCGGGAAGAACCTGAGCAGCCGCGAGAAGACCGGCAGGACGACGAAGGAGAAGGCCGCGGTGAGAACGACCGCGCCGGTGGCGGTACGCAGACCGTGCTGCTCGGCGATGGCGATGAACAGGATGAGCGGCGCGCCGCCGGGGAGCATCACGAACGGCAGCCGGGGACCGAACTTCCACGGCCCGAGCGACTGGATCAGCGACCCGACGCCGGAGAGCACGAACGCCGCGGAGAGCAGGTTGACGGTCAGGCCGGCGTCGAGCCGGAGGGTGGCGCTCATCAGGAAGATCGCCGAGATGGGGGTGGCCGCCATGACGAGGACGTGCTGAATCCCGAAGAGGATGATCCGCCCGACGGGGCGCGACTCGTCGACGGGGTGCACAGCTGTGGACGGGGCGTCCTGCGCGGCGTCCTGCGCGGCGTCCTGCGGGGCCTCCGGGGCGGCGACGTGCTCGGTGTCGTGCGGGGCGTTCTGCGGGGCGAGTTGCCCGGTTTCGTGCGTGACCGGCTCCGGCGTCGGTGGTTGTCCGGATCCGGGTGCGGGCTGGCGATGACGGGACACGTCGGAGCTCCATTCGGGCGTGAGGAACGCTCGGGCATCAGCCGCGATCCGGCCCCGAACGGAGGGCCAAATCGATTTGGCCAAATCGATTTGGCCGTCAGTATGGGGAGGCCCCGCGACCGTCGTCAAGAGCGGCGACCCCCCGGATACGGCCTCCGGGCGCGGGGCGTCCGCAGGCCGGGCGACAGACGTGCGGCAGACGATGGAGCGACGGCGGTCGCGGAAGGCGCCCGTGCGAGGTGCGGCGCCGGACGGCCTCTTGACCTCCATGGCGGCAGCCACTAATTTGCCGAGAACGCCGACCCCGGCCCTCGAAAGGAGGCGACCAGCTGATGTTCACCTACTCCGACCTCGGTCGCCTCGCCGAGTGCACCGCCTGGGTCCCGGGGCGCATCGCGCACGGCTGCTGAGGCCGCCCCTTCCCCTGTGCCCTCCCCGGCACTTCTCGGCTTCCCCGCCTCTCCCTTTTCCTCCGTCGTTCTTCGCGGCACCCCGCTGTCGCGCGCCGTTTCGCGCCCGCTCTTCCCACGTGGTGCGTATGAATCAAGAGAGCTGTCCGACCTTGACGAAAATGATGAACCGACCGAGCGCGCACCGGAACGAAGGCCTGTCGTGACGGCGCCACGCATCACGGTCAACGGGACCGAAGCACCGATCTCACCGGCCGCGCCCCACACCACGGTGCTGGACTTTCTGCGCGAGCGTGGCCTCACCGGCACCAAGGAGGGCTGCGCCGAGGGTGAGTGCGGCGCCTGCGCGGTCCTGGTAGCCCGTCCCGGGACGAACGAGCCCACCGACTGGGTGGCGGTCAACGCCTGCCTGCTCCCGGCCGCGACACTCGACGGACAGGAGGTCGTCACCTCCGAGGGGCTCGCCACCGCCGGCACGCCCGGCACGCCCGGCACCCTTCACCCCGTCCAGGAGGAGATGGCGGTCCGCGGCGGCTCCCAATGCGGTTACTGCACACCGGGGTTCGTCTGCAGCATGGCCGCCGAGTACTACCGGCCCGACCGCTGCGCCCACCCGGACCCGGCCGAGGGCACCGACCCCGAGCACGGGCCGAACGGCTTCGACCTGCACGCGCTGAGCGGCAACCTGTGCCGCTGCACCGGATACCGTCCGATCCGCGATGCCGCGTTCGCCGTCGGCGCGCCCGCCGACGAGGACCCGCTCGCACGGCGTCGCGCGCAGTCCCCGCCCGCGCCCGTCGCCACCGAGTACGTCCGGGACGGCAGCGCGTTCCTGCGGAGGAACACCCTGGGCGAGACCCTGCGGTTGCTGCGCGAGCGGCCCGACGCGGTGGTGGTCGCCGGCTCCACCGACTGGGGTGTGGAGGTGAACATCCGCTCCCGCAGGGCGGATTGCGTGATCGCCGTCGACCGGCTGCCCGAACTGCGGGAGCTGCGCGTCGGATCCGACGCCGTCGAGATCGGGGCGGCGCTGACGCTCACCGAGATCGAACGCCGCCTCGACGGCCGGGTCCCGCTGCTGGCGGAGCTGTTCCCGCAGTTCGCGTCGCGGCTCATCCGCAACGGCGCGACGCTCGGCGGCAATCTGGGGACCGGCTCCCCCATCGGCGACAGCCCGCCGGTGCTGCTCGCCCTGGAGGCGTCGGTGGTCCTCGCCGACGCCGACGGCGAACGACAGGTTCCGCTCGCGGAGTACTTCACCGGTTACCGGCAGAGCGTGCGCCGTCCCGGCGAGCTGATCCGCGCGGTACGCCTCCCGCTGCCGCTGTCCCCGGTCGTGGCGTTCCACAAGATCGCCAAGCGGCGCTTCGACGACATCTCCAGCGTCGCGGTCGCCTTCGCGCTCGACGTCGAGGACGGGATCGTCCGGAAGGCCCGCATCGGTCTGGGCGGAGTCGCCGCCACCCCGATCCGGGCCCTGACCACCGAGGAGGCCCTGGAGGGCAGGCCGTGGACGGCGGAGACCGTCGACGCCGCGGCGCGGGTACTGCGGGCGGAGGGCACGCCGTTGAACGATCAGCGCGCGAGCGCCGCCTACCGCTCCGCGATGCTGGGCCAGAGCCTGTTGAAGCTGTACGCGCAGACCACCGAGGCGGTTTCCTCATGAGCCAGTTGTCCCAGCGCCCCGAGAAGCCGGTCGTCGGCGTGTCGATGCCGCACGAGAGTGCCGCCCAGCACGTCACCGGCGCCGCGCTCTACACCGACGACCTGGTCCATCGCACCAAGGACGTTCTGCACGCCTACCCGGTCCAGGTCATGAAGGCCCACGGCAGGATCAGCCGGCTGGACACCGGGCCCGCGCTCGCCGTGCCCGGTGTGGTCCGCGTGCTGACCGGTGCCGATGTGCCCGGCGTCAACGATGCCGGCATGAAGCACGACGAACCGCTGTTCCCCGACACGGTCATGTTCCACGGTCACGCGGTCGCCTGGGTGCTCGGCGAGAGCCTGGAGGCGGCCCGGCTCGGAGCGGCGGCCGTCGAGGTGGACCTCGACGAGCAGCCCTCACTGATCGCGCTGCGGGACGCCATCGCGGCGCAGAGCTTCCACGGCGCCCGGCCCGTGATGCTCACCGGCGACGTCGACGCCGGCTTCGCCGACTCCGCGCACGTGTTCTCGGGCGAGTTCCAGTTCTCCGACCAGGAGCACTTCTATCTGGAGACGCACGCGGCGCTGGCCCTGGTCGACGAGAGCGGGCAGGTGTTCGTCCAGAGCAGCACCCAACACCCCTCCGAGACACAGGAGATCGTCGCGCACGTGCTCGGCCTGCACAGTCACGAGGTGACGGTGCAGTGCCTGCGGATGGGCGGCGGCTTCGGCGGCAAGGAGATGCAGCCGCACGGCTTCGCGGCCGTCGCCGCGCTCGGCGCCCGGCTGACCGGCCGGCCGGTCCGGGTCCGGCTCAACCGCACCCAGGACCTGACCATGTCGGGCAAGCGCCACGGGTTCCACGCCCAGTGGAGGATCGGCTTCGACGCCGAAGGCCGTATCCAGGCACTGGACGCCACCCTGACCGCGGACGGCGGCTGGAGCCTGGACCTGTCCGAGCCGGTGGTCGCCCGTGCGCTGTGCCACATCGACAACACCTACTGGATCCCCAACGCACGCGTCGCGGGCCGGATCGCCAAGACCAACAAGGTCTCCAACACCGCCTTCCGCGGCTTCGGCGGACCGCAGGGCATGCTGGTGATCGAGGACATCATGGGCAGGTGCGCGCCGCTGCTCGGCCTGGACCCGATGGAGCTGCGGGAGCGGAACTTCTACCGGCCGGGGCAGGGCCAGTCGACGCCGTACGGGCAGCCGGTCACGCACTCCGAACGGATCTCCACCGTCTGGCAGCAGGTCTGCGCCGACGGTCGTGTCGCCGATCGGCGGCGGGAGATCGCGGCGTTCAACGCCGCGCACCCGAACACCAAGCGGGGACTCGCGGTCACCGGGATCAAGTTCGGCATCTCGTTCAACCTCACCGCTTTCAACCAGGGCGGCGCACTGGTTCTGATCTACAAGGACGGCTCGGTCCTGATCAACCACGGCGGCACCGAGATGGGCCAGGGCCTGCACACCAAGATGCTGCAGGTGGCCGCGACGACGCTGGGCATCCCCCTGCACAAGGTACGGCTGGCCCCGACGCGGACCGACAAGGTGCCCAACACCTCCGCCACCGCGGCCAGCGCCGGGGCGGACCTCAACGGCGCGGCGGTGAAGAACGCCTGCGAGCAACTCCGCGAGCGGCTGCTCCAGGTGGCCGGCGGCCGGTTGGGGACGAACGCCTCGGACGTACGCATCGTCGAGGGCGTCGCGCGTGCCCTCGGCAGCGACGAGGAGCTGGCCTGGGACGACCTGGTGCGCACCGCGTACCTCCAGCGCGTGCAGCTGTCGGCGGCGGGCTTCTACCGGACCGAGGGGCTGCACTGGGACGCGAAGGCGTTCCGGGGGTCGCCGTTCAAGTACTTCTCCTACGGTGCCGCCGCGACCGAGGTGGAGGTGGACGGCTTCACCGGCGCGTACCGCATCCGGCGGGTGGACATCGTGCACGACGTCGGCGACAGCCTCTCCCCGATGATCGACATCGGTCAGGTGGAGGGCGGTTTCGTGCAGGGCGCGGGATGGCTGACGCTGGAGGACATGCGCTGGGACACCGGTGACGGGCCCGGCCGCGGCCGGCTGCTGACCCAGGCGGCGAGTACGTACAAGCTGCCCAGCTTCTCGGAGATGCCGCAGGAGTTCCACGTCCGGCTGCTGGAGAACGCCACCGAGGAAGGCGCGGTCTACGGGTCCAAGGCCGTGGGTGAGCCTCCGCTGATGCTGGCGTTCTCGGTACGGGAGGCGCTGCGGCAGGCCGCCGCGGCGTTCGGGCCCGCCGGAGTGAGCGTGGAACTCGCCTCGCCCGCCACACCGGAGGCGGTGTACTGGGCGATCGAGGCGAGTCGTCGGGCCGCCGACTCCCCCGACGGTCACCCAGGCGACGGGTCCGCCACCGGGGCCGGGACGCGAACCGGGGCAGCAGCGTTGAGCGGTGCCTGACATGACCTGGTTCGCCGCGGTCGCCCGGCTGCGAGCCCGCCGGGAGGCCGGCGTGCTGGTGACCGTCGCGACCGTGCGCGGCCACGCCCCTCGCAACGCCGGAGCGAAACTCGTCGTCGGGCGGGCCGGTACGTGGGGCTCGATCGGCGGCGGCAACGTCGAGGCGGTCACGATCGACCGGGCCCGGGAGATGATCGCCGCGTCCACCGCCGAACCGGAGCTGATGGACTTCGCCCTGAACGACAAGGTGACCAACCGGCACGGCGTCCAGTGCTGCGGCGGCACGGTCTCGGTGCTGCTCGAACCGCTCCCGGTGGTACGGGCGGTGGCGATCTTCGGCGTCGGACACGTCGGGATGGAGCTGGCCCGCGTCCTGGCACGTCAGGACCTCGACCTCCATCTGATCGACAGCCGCTCGGACATCCTCGCCGAGGAGCGGCTCGCCGTTCTCGCGGACGCGGTGGCGGGAGTGCGGGTACACCACACTCCGCTGCTGCCCGAGGAGGTCCTCGACGAGTTGCCGCGCGGCACCCACGTCCTGATCATGACCCATGACCACGCCGAGGACGCCGCCCTGTGCGACGCCGCCCTGCGGACGGCCCACCTCGGCTCCATCGGGCTGATCGGGTCGGCGGCCAAGTGGGTCCGGTTCCGCAAACGCCTCCTCACGGAGGGGGGTCACGACGAGGCCGCCATCGACCGGATCACGACCCCGATCGGGCTGGCCGACATCACCGGCAAGGCCCCTGCGACCATCGCCGTGAGCGTCGCCGCCGATCTGCTGCGCACCTTCGAAGCCGAGGAGATGGGTTGTCCATGACGTAGGACGAGTGGAAACAGCTGAAGTCGACGCCCTCCGCGTCCTCCCCGCCCCCGCCCCCGCCCCCGCCTCGAAAGGCTTCTCGCGTTGTCTGTCCGCGGATCTCTCCCGCGTCACCGGTTCATCGGCACGGCCCTCTCCCTGACGGCCGCCGTCGCCCTCGCCGCCACCCTGTCGGCGTGCTCCGGCGACGACCCGCCCGAGAAGGCGTACACCGTGCCCGCGTCGCCGTGCGGGATCCCGGTGGACCCCGCGCTGGTGAAGGCCGCCCTGCCCGGCGGTGACACCCTCTCCACCGCCACCGTGAAGCCGAACGGCGGAACGGTCCGCTGCAACCTGTCCGTCGACGGCAAGGAGGCCCTCAGCCTCGCCCGGGCCTGGTGGTCCCAGGGGCAGACCACGGCGACGGTCTCGCAGGGATACTCCAACACGGACGACGGGGTGTTGTCGGAGGACGAGCGCTTCGTCCACACCGAGAAGGCGGGCGTCGGCAGGACCGTGTCCTCCTGCAAGGTGTCGGAACATCCGGAGCAGGACCTCTACACGGTGGTCGAGACCCGCGACACGGGCGTCGACGACCCGGCCGCCATCGAGAAGCTGCTCATCGCCTTCACCAGGGCGGTCGAGGGGTCGGCGGCCTGCGGCTGACCTCACCTCCCGGTGCGGGCGCCCGGCCGGAGCGCGCCGCCTCGGCCTCGATGAAGCCCGCGAGCCGGGCGATGCCCTCCTCGATCCGGTCGTGCGCCAGATAGCTGAACGACAGCCGCATGGCCCGCTCGCCGCCCGACCGGGGATAGAAGTACGACATCGGCGTCCAGAGCACTCCGTGCTCCTCGGCGGAACGGCGCAGCGCCGCGTTGTCCGCGGTGAACGGCACGCGGACGGTGAGGAAGAAGCCGCCGCCGGGCTCGTTCCAGGTGACGCCCAGGTCATGGCGGCGGGCCGGGGGGAAGTGCCGCCCGAGCTGTTCCAGGGTCACCCTCAGGGCCTCGCCGTAGTGCTGGGCGGGCAGGGTGTTCAGCTCGGCGAGCCGGCCGTCGGCGGCCAGGAGCGCTCCGGCGACCGCTGCCTGGCTGAGCGCCGGGGTGTTCACCGTCACCATGCTCTTGATCCTGGCGAGTTCGTCGGCGAGCAGGCTGGTGGCCCCCGACGCGTCCCTGACGTGCTGGTCCGCGACGGCGTATCCGATCCGGGCGCCGGGGAAGACCGACTTGGCGTAGGAGCCGAGGTGCACCACCCGGCGGTCGTGGTCGAGCGACTTGAGGGTGGGGAGCTGCGGCCCCGGGCTGACCAACCGGTACGGGCTGTCCTCAAGAACGATCAGGTCGTGGCGGGCGGCCAGCTCAAGCACCTCGGCCCGGGCCCGCTCGGACATCGTGCTGCCCGACGGGTTCGAGTGGTCGGGCACCAGGTAGAAGGCCCGGGGCCGCCGTCCGCGGGCCCGCTCGGCGCGGACGGCGGCGTCGAGGTCGGCCGCGGCGACGCCGTCGTCCCGCTCCTCGACGGCGGTGACCGGGATGTCCAGCAGCCGGGCCGCTCCGGTGATGCCCACGTAGCAGGGGCTGGCGACCAGCAGGACGTCCGCCGGGTCCGCGAAGAGCGCGCGCAACGTGAGCAGCATGGCCTCCTGCGCGCCGACCGTGACCACGATGGACTCGGGCGGCACGTCGATGCCCTCGTCCTTGCGGAGCGAGTCGGCGATCAGCTCCCGGATGTGCCCGGCGGTCGGTCCGTACTGGTAGACGGCGGTGCGGATGGTGTCCGGGTCATTCCCCTGGCCCGCCAGATGGTCGAGGTAGCGGCGGATGTGCCCGAAGATCTCCTCGGTCTCGAAGAACCCTTCGTACGGGCGGCCGGGCGCGAAGGAGACGGCCTCGGGAAACCGAGAGGTGATCTCGTTGAGGAAGTTCATCGTTTCGAGCACCGGATCGGACACGCTCCCGTGCAGGTCTTCCCTGCGCAGTGCGGTGCCGGGGGTCGCGGCCGTCACGGGCCGGGACGGCGCCGGGTGCGTACGGGCCGCGGGTTCCGGCGCGGGCGCCGCCAGCAGGTCCGCGTCCGCGTCCGCCACCGTGGCGGTGCCCGTCAGCAGCATGGCGTCGGCCAGTTCGTCGGTGAGCGTGTCCAGGACGTCGGTGACCCCCTGGTGGCCGCCGACGGCCAGGGCGTGCAGCACCGGGCGGCCCAGCAGCACCGCGTCGGCACCCAGGGCGAGCGCCGCGAGCACGTCCGTACCGCGCCGCACCCCACCGTCCAGCAGCACCGGGCAGCGGCCCGCCACCGCGGCGGTGATCCCGGCGAGCACATCCAACGTCGCCGGGACGCGGTCCAGTTGCCGGCCGCCGTGGTTGGAGACCACGATGCCGTCCACGCCCGCGGCGACCGCTCGTTCCGCGTCCGCGTCCGACATGATCCCCTTGACCAGGACGGGCAGTGTGCTGATCGATCGCAGCCAGTCCACCACCGACCAGTTCAGGGCCGGATCGAGTTCGGTGCGCCCGTGGTCGGCCGGGGACGCGTAGTCGGCGCCGGGCCGGGGGAGGTTGGCCGGGGTGACGTGGGCCGGCAGCCGGAAGCCGTTGCGCAGGTCCCGCAGGCGGCGGCCCAGGTGCGGGGTGTCGACGGTGAGCACCAGGGCCTCGAAGCCGGCGCGTTCCGCGCGCTCGACCAGCCGGCGGGTCGTGGCGCGGTCGCGGAAGCAGTAGACCTGGAGCCACAGCGGGGTGGCGGCGGACGCGGCGAGATCCTCGAAGGCCCGGCCCGCGAAGGTGCTCACCACGACCGGGACGCCCGCCGCGGCCGCGCCGCGCACCGTGGCGACCTCCCCTTCGGGGTGCACCAGGGTGTGGTAGGCGAGCGGCGCCACGGCCACCGGCGACGCCCACCGGCGCCCGAGGACGGTGACGGAGGTGTCGCAGTGGCCGCCCCCGGACAGGACGCGGGTGAGCAACCGCACCCGGTCGAAGGCCCGGAGGTTCTCGGTGAGCGTGCGTTCCTCACCCGCGCCGCCTTCGATGAAGTCCCAGGCGTGCGCGTCCATGCCGGCGCGGGCCGGTGCGGCCCAGTCCGCGATTCGGAGGGGGCGCCCGGCGCCGTCCGGGTGGCCGGGTCCGGTCACGAGGAGTGCTGCTGGGAGCGTTGCACGGCCTCGTACAGGGCCCGGATGTTGGCGCTGCCGAACCCCCGGGCCCCTTGCCGCTGGATGAGTTCGAAGAACAGGGTGCGCTGCTCGAAGGGCGAGCGGGCGAAGAGCTGGAGCAGGTGGCCCCACTCGTCCCGGTCGGCGAGGACGCTGGTCTTGCGCAGATCGGCGACCTCCTGCCCGAGACCCGGTATCCGCTCCGCGAGCGCGTCGTAGTACGTGTCCGGGGTCCGGAGGAACTCCACGCCCCGGGCCTCGAACTCCAGCACCGAGGGGACGATCTCGTCCAGGAGGAACGCCAGGTGCTGCACGCCCGCTCCCCCGTTGCGCGCCAGGAACTCGTTGATCTGTCCGGGCTGTTTGGCGGTGTCCGGTTCGAGGAAGGTGAAAGTGATCCCGCCCGACGGGCTGCGCGTCGCGATGGAGTCCATCGCCTGCCCGCCGACCTCGACGTACTCGGTGGACACCTGCTGGTGGCCGAAGGCCTCCTGGTAGAAGCGGGCGACGTCGTGCAGGGAACCGGCCTCCAGGCACACCGCGATGTGGTCCAGGCGGCGCAGCTCGGGCGCCGGGTCCCGGGAGTCCGCGCCCTCGGGTGCCGGGCCCGCCGGAGTCCAGCCGCGTCCGCAGGGCAGACCCGGGGGGCTGCCCGCGTCCCGCTGGAGGAGCGTGTGGCGGACGTCCCCGAAGCCGTGGACCGCCGGGCCCCCGGGGTCGCCCGGAGGGCAGGCGCGGGCGCCGGCCGCCCGGGCGCTCTCCGCGGCGGCGGCCGGGTCGGCGCAAGCGAACGCGATGTCGGCGATACCGTCGCCGTGCGCGGCGAGGAAGTCCCTGGTGACCGGGCCCGAGGTGACCACGAGCTGCACGTTTCCCTGGCGCAGCACCACCGATTCCATGGTGTCCGTGGCCGCGTGTGCCGTCTCCCGGAATCCCCACGACGTTACGAAGTGATCCGTTGTCTGTTCACGGTCACTTGCATAAAGCTCAATATATTCGACGTCGTGCGCGTTCACGCTGATCCCCGTTCGATGGACGCGGTATCGATGACGGCCCGACCGTACGCGCTCGGGCCGGATGGCCGCAGAAACCCATCGAGAGATTTCGTGATTCCGTCCGTGGCTCTGTGTCGTTCTGCGGGCGATACAGGCGGCACAACACCATGGGTGTGATTTCCCTGTGTGGGATACGCCCCGTTTACCCCCGGTCGTCCGGCGCCGACGTGTGCCCACCGGGACTGCGGGAACCTCCTGTCAACGCCTTATCGAATTATTTTGATTTCAATTCCCCGATCAGGGACGAACCGGGACACAGGGTGAAATCCCTGCTGTTCCGTCAGATCACCGCGAATTCCCATCCCATCACGATGAGCAGGGTTCCGTAGAGGAACAGCGCGAGCGCGGAGACCAGCATCACCGTGCCCACGATCCGTACGGCACGCCGCGAGACCCCGCTGTCGCGGGCGTACTGAAGACCCGACAGCACCAGGCACGCACCCATCGCCAGGAACCACGGTTCGTAGAAGAAGATCTCCCACAGGTCGCCCGCGACCCGGTCGCGGGTGACCCAGGCCTCGGAGATCTCGACGGTGATGACGCCCGTCAGGTCGAGGATCTTGGTCAGCGTCCCGGTCATCCAGTGGCCGATCGCGTACGTTCCGCCGAAGAGCGCGGGGGCCAGCACCACCGCCCTGACCAGTCCGTGGGGCGCCTCGGTTCCGCCGACCCGCGGAACCCAGCGGGGAAAGACGCGGAACTGCCGATGGGCGAGCACCAGACAGGCGCCGGCGCCCACCAGAATGACCAGACCGGTGAGGTAGCTCACCATCTGGAGTGTGGCGACGTACTGTTCGGAGACCTTTCCCGCCACACCGATCTCACCGCCCGCCGCGTGGTAGAAGCGGACCAGAACGGCGTAGCCGACCCCCAGCGCGAAGCCCCAGCCGCCCGCGGCCGACCAGTTCCGGACCTGGTTCCGGCCGGCGGGGGGCGCATCCGGGTCGCGGGATTCCTCGGCTTCGGCCGCCGCGGGCGTCTCACGCATATCTGACAACGGTTGCTCCATGTGATCGCGGATTGCTGCCCCCTGTCGACCGCTCAGTTCTCGAGATCGGCCGCCGCCCAGCCTACTGGCGTACTTCTGTGGCCGTTCGGCTCTTTCCGACACCGGGCCCCTTATACGGAATTCACGCATCCATTTCCTTCCGCCGCAGGGCGGCCACCTCTTCTTCGAGGGGTATTTCCACAGGCCCGCAGGGGCGTACTCAATTCTTTGCACTGTCGTTGTCACCCCCGGAGTCGGTCGGGCAGGCTGCGGGCGGCGATGTATGTGTAGCCGACGGTCTCCTTTCCTGCGCCTGCCCTCGGGGCCGACGATCGAGTGTGGAGTGAGTGCATGTCTGACCCGCGGGGTGTTCGTCTTTCCCTGACCGCCGGACAGCGGGGCATCTGGTACGCGTTGCAGGGCGATCCGACCAATCCGGTCTTCAGCGCGGCGGAGCACGTGGACATCGCCGGTCCGGTCGACGCGGAGCTGTTCGAGGCCGCCCTGCGGCAGGTGGTCGCCGAGACCGAGGCCCTGCGGGTGCGCTTCGCCGAGGACGACGAAGGCCCCTACCAGGTCGTGCTGCCCGGAGTGGACTGGCCGTTCCCCGTTCTCGACGTCTCCGGCGAGGCCGACCCGGAAGCCGCCGTGCGGGAGTGGATCTCGGCCGACCTCCGCCGACCGGTCGATCTCGCCGAGGGGCTGCCGTTCGGCTTCGCCCTCTTCCGCGTCGCCGACGGCAGACACGTCTGGTACCAGCGGCACCACCACATCGTGCTGGACGGCCTGAGCGTCGGCAGGGTCACGCACCGGGTCGCCGAGATCTACTCCGCGAGCGTGGCGGGCGAACCGTGCCCGCCGGTGTCCCTCGGCAGCCTGCGCGACCTCGTCGACGCGGACGCCGCGTACCACGGGTCCGAGGAGTTCGAGGACGACCGGCGCTTCTGGACCGAGCAGTTGGCCGACCGGCCCGAGGTCTCCGGCCTCGCCGCACGGCCGACCCGTTACCCGGATGCTCCGCTGCTGCGCGCGGTGGAGCGGATCGAGCCCGGCGTCGTCGAGGCGATGAAGTCGATCGCCCGGGAGGCCGACACCGTCTGGCTGACGGTGCCCGTCGCCGCCCAGGCCCTGTACGTGCACCGGATGACCGGCCGCCGCGACGTGGTGCTCGCGTTCCCGGTCCGGGCCAGGCCCGAGGGCGCGGCGGCCGATGTGCCCGGCATGGTGTCGAACGTCGTGCCGCTGCGGCTGTCGGTGCGGCCCGGTGCGACCGTCGCCGAACTGCTGCGGCACGTCTCCCGGCAGATCCGCGGCGCCGTGCGGCACCAGCGCTACCGGTACGAGGATCTGCGTCGCGGCACCGGCGCGCTGGCCGACGGCACGCGCCTGGTCGGCCCGCGTATCAACCTCATCACGTTCGACTACGACCTGGACTTCGGCGGCCGCAGGGGCACGGCGCGGAACCTGGTCATCGGCCACGACGACGACCTGACCGTCTTCGTCGACGCCCGGACGGACGACGGCGGGCTGCGGGTGGAGATCAGTGCCAACCCCGACCTGTACTCCACCGCCGAGGTCGCCCAGCACCGCGAGCGGCTCACGGGCCTGATCCGCGCCATCGCCACCGGCGAGCCGGACCGGGTGATCGGGCGGCTGGACATCGCCACCGCGCGGGAGCGAAGGCGGGTACTCCTCGACGGGAACGGACGCGTGTCCGGCGGCGCGCTCCTGCCCGAGCTGTTCGAGGCACGCGCCGCGGCCCGCCCCGAGGCCCGTGCGGTGTCCCTCGGCGGGGCGTCGCTGACCTACGCGGAACTCAACGAACGCGCCAACTCCCTGGCCCGGCTGCTGGTCGACAGCGGCGCCGGTCCCGGCCGGTTCGTCGGCCTGATCCTGCCCCGTTCGCTCGACCTGGTGGTGGCGCTGCTCGCCGTCGTCAAGTCCGGTGCCGCGTACGTGCCGATCGACCCGGCCTACCCCGCCGACCGCATCGCCCACACCGTCTCCGACGTGCGGCCGGCCCTGGTCGTCACCGGGCAGCGGACGGACGTGCCGCTGCCGGACGAGGTGCGGCGCGTCGTGCTGGGCGACGACGCGGTGACCGCGCGCCTCGCCCGCCTGCCGGGCACCGATCTCACGGACGCCGATCGCCTCTCCCCCCTTGTTCCCGCCTCGCCCGCGTACGTCATCTACACCTCGGGCTCCACCGGCCGCCCCAAGGGCGTGGTGGTCTCCCACCGGAACGTGGTCCGCCTGTTCGACGCCACCGAGCACTGGTTCCGCTTCGGCCCCGACGACGTATGGACGCTGTTCCACTCCTACGCCTTCGACTTCTCGGTCTGGGAGCTGTGGGGGGCGCTGCTGCACGGCGGCAGGCTCGTCGTCGTGCCGCACGAGGTCTCCCGCTCGCCGGAGGGCTTCCTGCGGCTGCTGGCCGACGAGCAGGTCACCGTGCTCAACCAGACGCCCTCCGCGTTCTACCAGCTCATGCGGGCCGACCGGGAGAACCCTCGGACGGGCGACCGGCTGGCGCTGCGCCGTGTCGTCTTCGGCGGTGAGGCGCTCGACCTGCGGCGGCTGTCCGACTGGTACGACCGGCACGACACGGGCCACCCCTGTGCGCCGCAGCTGGTCAACATGTACGGCATCACCGAGACCACGGTGCACGTCAGCCACCTGCCGCTGGACCGCGACCTCGCGGCGTCCGGCTCCGGGAGCCTGATCGGCCGCGGTATCCCGGACCTGCGGATCTATCTGCTCGACGGCGCGCTGCGACCGGCGCCCCCCGGGGTGGCCGGCGAGATGTACGTGGCCGGCGACGGTGTCGCGCAGCACTACCTCAACCGGCCCGCCCTGACCGCGGAGCGGTTCGTTGCCGACCCCTTCGCGGGAGCGGGAGACGGCGCCCGCATGTACCGCACCGGCGACCTCGCCCGCTGGCACGACGGTGTGCTGGAGTACCTGGGCCGCGCCGACCACCAGGTGAAGATCCGCGGGTTCCGGATCGAGACCGGCGAGGTCGCGGCGGCGCTGTCGGCGTGCCCGGGGGTGGCCGACTGCGCCGTCCTCGTCCGGGACGACCACCGGGGCGAGCCGGTGCTGGTGGCCTACCTGGTACCGGAGGACCCCGCCGACATACCTCGGGCCGGGCTGCTGCGGGAGCGGCTCGGCGCGTCGCTGCCCGACCACATGCTGCCGGCCGCGTTCGTCCCGCTGGACCGGCTTCCCCGGACACCCAGCGGGAAGCTCGACGAGCGTGCGCTGCCGGAGCCTCGGACGACCGGTGCGGGCGGCCGTTCCGCCCGAACGCCCCACGAGCAGGTGCTCGCCGCGCTGTTCGGTGCGGTGCTGGGGGTGGCCGAGGCCGGCGTGGACGACAACTTCTTCGCGCTCGGCGGCCATTCGCTGGCCGCCACCAGGCTGGTCGGCCGGGCCCGCGGGGTCCTCGGTGTCGAACTGGCCGTCGCCGACGTCTTCGAACGGCCCACCGTGGCCGCCCTCGCCGCGCGGCTCGACACCGCGGTGGCGGCCCGGCCCGCGCTGGCACCCTCGGTCCGCCGGCCCGACGTGATGCCGCTGTCCCCTGCCCAGCAGCGGTTGTGGTTCCTCGACCGGCTCGACGGCGGCGGTGCGGCGTACAACATCCCGTTCGTGCTGCGCATGCGCGGCGAGGTGGACGTCTCCGCGCTGGATGCCGCGTTGCGGGATGTGGTGGCACGGCACGAGAGCCTGCGCACGGTGTTCCCGGAGACAGCGGGTGTTCCGCGACAGCAGGTCGTCGCCGTGCGGGAGCTGCCGTCGGTGCTCCGCGTCGTCGAGGTCGCCCCGGAGGAGGTGCCCGCCCGGCTGGCCGCTGCGGAGAGCCGCGGCTTCGCACTGGGTGAGGACCTGCCGGTCCGGGCTGAGCTGCTTCGTCCCGGCGGTGGCGAGCACGTGCTGTCCGTCGTGGTGCATCACATCGCCGCCGACGGCTGGTCGCTGGGACCGCTGGTCCGTGACCTCGCGACCGCCTACACGGCGCGGTGTGCCGGTGGGGCCCCGGAGTGGGAGCCGTTGCCGGTGCAGTACGCGGACTACACGCTCTGGCAGCGCGCGCTGCTCGGTGACGAGAGACGGGCGGACAGTCTCTCGGCGCGGCAGCTGTCCTACTGGGAGCATGCCCTGGCGGGCCTGCCGGTCGAGTTGGAGCTGCCCGCCGACCGGCCCCGGCCCGGGGTGGCCGGCCGCCGGGGCGAGGTGGTGGACTTCGAGCTGGGCGCCGACCTGCACCGGGAGCTGGCCGCGGTGGCCCGCTCCTGCGGGGCGAGCACGTTCATGGTCCTCCAGGCGGCGCTGGCCGTGCTGCTGCACCGGCTGGGCGCCGGGGAGGACATCCCGATCGGCAGTCCGGTCGCCGGCCGCACCGACGAGGCACTCGACGAGTCGGTGGGGATCTTCGTCAACACGCTGGTGCTGCGCACCGATGTCTCCGGCCGGCCCTCCTTCACCGAGCTCGTGGAGCGGATCCGGCAGACCGCCCTGGCTGCCTACGCGCATCAGGACGTGCCGTTCGAGCGGCTGGTCGAGGTGCTCAATCCGGAGCGTTCGCTGGCCCGGCACCCGTTGTTCCAGGTCTCGCTGAGCATGCAGGAGCACCCCGACCGGTCGCTGGACCTGCCCGGCCTGGAGGTCACGGTGGCGCCCGGTGACCTGGTCGCCGCCAAGTTCGACCTCCAGTTCGACTTCCATGAGCGGCATGCCGCGGACGGCGCGGCCGGGGGCCTCGACGGGCAACTGCTGTACAGCACCGACCTGTTCGAGGCCGAAACGGCGCGCGGGATGGTGGGGCGGCTGCTCCGCGTGCTGGAGTCGGTCGCCGCACGGCCGCAGGGAGCCATCGGCGAGATCGATCTCCTGCGGGAGGAGGAGACCAGGCGGCTGGACGTGGAGTGGTCCGGCACCCGCCGCACGGTCCCCGCGCTCGCGGGTACGGTGCACCAGCGGTTCGGCGAGCAGGTCGCGGCCGCCCCGGAGGCGACCGCGCTGATCGCCGCCGACGGCGGCGAGGTCTCGTACCGGGAGCTGGACCGGCGGGCGAACAGGCTGGCGCACCGGCTGCTGGCCGAGGGTCTGCGCCCGGAGTCACGGGTGGCCGTGCTCCAGCAGCGGTCGGTGGATCTGGTGGTGTCGCTGCTCGCGGTGCTCAAGGCCGGCGGGACGTATGTGCCGCTGGACCCGCGTGCCCCGCACGGCCGTTGGGCGTCGATCCTCGCGCAGACCGGGGCGTCGGTGCTGCTCGTCGACCGGGCGCAGTCCCCGGTCGGGTTCGAGCACGGTGCGAGGGTGATCGCGGTCGATGACGACCCCGGGCTCGCCGGGTGTCCCCCGACCGCGCCGGCCGCCGCCGGACATCCCGAACAGCTGGCGTACATCATGTTCACGTCCGGCTCGACCGGCCGGCCCAAGGGTGTCGCGATCACCCACCGGGACCTGCTCGCGTTCGCGCTCGACGGCTGCTTCGCCGCCGACGCGCACCGCCGGGTGCTGCTGCACGCGCCGCACGCCTTCGACGCCGTCAACTACGAGCTGTGGGTTCCGTTGCTGTCCGGCGGGCAGGTGGTTCTCGCCCCGCCGCACGACATGGACGTCACCACCCTGCGGCGGATGCTCCGCGAGCACGCCGTCACCGGTCTGCACCTGACCGCCGGGCTGTTCCGGGTGGTGGTCGACGGTGACGTCGGCTGTCTCGCGGGCGTGCGCGAGGTGCTGGCGGGCGGTGACGTGGTGCCGGGCGCCTCGGTGCGCAAGCTCCTCGAACGGTTCCCCGGGCTGGTGTTCAAGGACACCTACGGCCCGACGGAGACGACCTCGTTCGCCACCTTCTTCCAGGTCACGTCCGCGGGTGCGGTCCCGGAGGCGGTGCCGATCGGCCGCCCGCTGGACAACATGCGTGTGTACGTCCTCGACGCGGGACTGCGCCGGGTGCCACCGGGCGTCGTCGGCGAGCTGTACATCGCAGGAGAGGGGCTGGCCCGCGGATACTGGCGGGCGTCGGCGCCGACCGCCGAACGCTTCGTGGCCGATCCGTTCGGCCCGCCGGGCAGCCGGATGTACCGGGTGGGCGACCTCGCCCGCTGGAGCGACGACGGTGCCCTGGTGTTCGCGGGGCGGGCGGACGACCAGGTCAAGATCCGCGGCTTCAGGATCGAGCCCGGCGAGGTCGAGGCGGCCGTGGCCCGCCACCCGGATGTCGCGCAGGCGGCCGTCGTCGTGCGGGAGGACCGGCCCGGCGACAAACGGCTGGTCGCCTACGTCGTACCGGTGGACGGTCAGGAGTGCGCCCCCGCCGCACTGCGCACCCGGCTGGGCGAGGAGCTGCCGGACTACCTGGTGCCCTCCGCCGTCGTCCGCCTCGACGCGCTGCCTCTCACCCCCAACGGCAAGCTCGACCGCGCGGCCCTGCCCGAACCCGACATGGCGGGCGAAGGACTCGGCCGCCCACCGGCAACCCCCGAGGAGCAGGTGCTGTGCGGCCTGTTCGCCGAGACCCTCGAACGGTCCTCGGTCACCGTCGACGACAACTTCTTCGACCTCGGCGGCCACTCCCTCCTCGCCAACCGCCTGGTACTGCGCGTCCAGGCCGTGCTCAGCGCCGACGTGACGGTGCGCGACCTGTTCGAGGCGCCCACCGTGGCTCAGCTGGCCCGGCTCGTCGACCGGGCGGCCGGGACCCGGGCGCCGCTGGTGCCCTCGGCGCGTCCGGACGAGCTGCCGTTGTCGTTCCCCCAGCGCGGTCTGTGGTTCCTCAACCAGATGGACGTCTCACGGCCGACCTACAACATGGGCGTGTCCCTGCGTCTCACCGGCCGGGTCGACCGTGCCGCGCTGCACGGAGCGCTGCACGACGTGATGGTCCGGCACGAGAGCCTGCGCACCGTGTTCCCGGAGCGCGACGGCGTGCCGTTCCAGCGTGTCGTCGCGGCCGGGCACGCGTGGGTCGGGATCCCGGTCTCGGAGACGGACGAGACCGCTCTGGAACGGGCGTTGACCGAGGCGGGCCGGCGCGGCTTCGACCTGGTGAGGGACCTGCCGGTGCGGGCGGAGCTGTTCGTGCTGAGCCCCACCGAGCAGGTGTTCCTGATCCAGGTGCACCACATCGTGGCCGACGGCTGGTCACTGGCCTCGCTCGTCGGCGACCTCGCCGCCGCCTACACCGCGCGGTGCGCGGGCGACCCGCCCGGCTGGGAACCCCTGCCCGTGCAGTACGGGGACTTCACCCTGTGGCAGCGGGAGCAGCTGGGCACGGCCGCCGATCCGGACAGCAGGCTCAGCCGTCAGATCGCCTACTGGAAGTCCACGTTGGCCGGCCTGCCGGAGCAGCTGGACCTGCTGACCGACCGGCCCCGGCCGGCGGTCATCGGCCACGAGGGCGGCTCCGTGCCGATCAGCATCGGTGAGGAGGTCCACGCCCGGCTGCTGGAGATCGCCCGCGCCGGTGGCGCCAGCCTGTTCATGCTGATGCAGGCCGGCCTCGCCGCGCTGCTGTCGCGCCTGTCGGGAAACACCGACATCCCCCTGGGCACCGCCGTCGCGGGGCGCAACGACATGGCCCTGACGGACAGCGTCGGTCTGTTCGTCAACACGCTGGTGCTGCGCAACGACGTGGCCGGTGATCCGACGTTCCAGCAGTTGCTGGGGCGGGTGCGGGAGGCGGACCTGTCCGCGTACGCCCATCAGGATGTGCCGTTCGAGGTGCTGGTGGAGACGCTGAAGCCGGAGCGCTCGCTGTCGCGGCACCCGTTGTTCCAGGTGCTGCTGAACTTCGAGAACACTCCCGAGATGCGGCTGGACTTCCCCGGCGTGCGGGCCCGGCCGCATCCGGTGGACGTCGGGGTGGCCAAGTTCGACCTGTCGTTCTCCGTGGGTGAGACGTACACCGAGGACGGCAGGCCGGCCGGGATCAGTGGCCGGCTCACCTACTGCGGTGACCTGTACGACCGGAGCACAGCGCAGGACGTCTCCGCTCGTTTCGCCCGCCTTCTGGAGTCGGTCGCCGCAGATCCGGCGCAGCGGGTCGGTGCGCTGGATCTGCTGGGTGAGGAGGGTCGCCGCCGGGTTCTCGCGCTGGGCGTGGGCGAGGTGCGCGAGGAGGCGGCGCCGACGTTCGTGGAGCGGTTCCAGGCGCAGGCGGCGTCGCGGCCGGACGCGGTGGCGTTGGAGTGCCGGGGCGAGGAGGTGGCCTATGCCGAGCTGAACGAGCGGGCCAACCGGTTGGCGCACCATCTGATCGCGCGGGGGGTGGGGGCCGAGGACATCGTCGCGATGGCCCTGCCCCGGACGCCGGAGCTGGTGGTGGCGTTGCTGGCGATCCTCAAGGCCGGTGCCGCGTATCTGCCGATCGATCCGGACCATCCGGCCGAGCGGATCGCGTACACGGTCGAGGACGCCCGGGCGGTGCTGCTGCTGACCGACGGAACGGTCGGCGAGCGCGTTCCGGACGCGGCGGGACTGCCTCGGTTGCTGCTGGACGACGCGGCCACCGCGGAGGAGGTCGCGGCTCGCCGGGTGTCCGATCCGACGGATGCCGACAGACGCTTCCCGGTGCATCCGCACCATCCGGTGTACGTGATCCACACGTCGGGGTCCACGGGGCGGCCCAAGGGTGTGTGGACCGAACAGCACTCCATGAGTGACTACCTGTCCTGCAGTACGTCCGTCTATCCCGGCGCGGCGGGTACGGCGGTCCTGCACAGTCCGATCTCGTTCGATCTGACGGTGACGGCGTTGTACACACCGCTGTCGGTGGGGGGCCGGGTGGTGCTGGCCGCGTTGGACGACGGGGACCCGCGCACACCGGCCGCGTTGAAGGACGCTCCGTGCACGTTCCTGAAGGTCACGCCCAGCCATCTGCCGTTGCTGGAGGCGCTGGACGATTCCTTCTCGCCGAGCCGGGAGTTGATGCTGGGCGGGGAGACGCTGCTGGGCGAGGCGCTGGGTGAGTGGCGTGCTCGTCATCCGGACGTGCGCGTCTACAACGGGTACGGGCCGACGGAGACCACGGTCACCTGCACGCAGCATGTGATCGCGGCAGGTGAGCCGGTGGGCAGTGGTCCGCTGCCGATCGGTCGTGCGATGCCGAACACGCGGCTTTACGTGCTGGATGAGTGGTTGCGGCCGGTGCCGGTGGGTGTGGCCGGTGAGTTGTACGTCGCCGGCGAGGGTGTCGCCCGCGGGTATGTGCACCGGCCGGCGTCGACCGCGGAGCGGTTCGTGTCCGACCCGTTCGGCCCGTCGGGTACGCGTATGTACCGTACGGGCGACATCGTGAAGTGGAACTCGACGGGTGAGCTGTACTTCCTGCGGCGCGTCGACGACCAGGTCAAGATCCGGGGGTTCCGGGTCGAGATCGGTGAGATCGAGAACGCGTTGCTGCGGCAGCGACACGTGGCCGGGGCGGCGGTGGTGCTGCGTGAGGACGCCCCCGGTGACCAGCGGCTGGTCGCCTACCTGGTGCCCGAAGGGCCTCTGGACACGGTGGCGCTGGCGGGGCGGACGGCGGCGGAACTGCCCGATTACATGGTGCCGTCGGCCTACGTGGTGCTGGACGAGCTGCCGCTGAGCCCCCACGGCAAGGTCGACCGCCGGGCCCTGCCGGTCCCGGACCACCCCGCCGTCGCCGTCCCCGGCCGCGGCCCGCGCACCCCGCAGGAGGAGATCCTGTGCGGGCTCTTCGCGGAGATCCTGGGCGTGGGCGAAGTCGGCGTCGACGACGACTTCTTCGCCCTCGGCGGCCACTCCCTCCTCGCCACCCGACTCGTCAGCCGTATCCGCTCGGCCCTCGACAGCGAGGTTCCGATCAGGGCCCTGTTCGAGACACCCACCGTGGCGGCACTCGCGGGCACGCTGCATCGGGCGGCCGGCGCCCGGCCGCCGCTGCGCCCGGCCGGGCGCCCGGAACGGATCCCGCTGTCCTCCGCCCAGCGCAGGCTGTGGTTCCTCAACCGGATGGAGGGGCCGAGCGCGACGTACAACGCGCCGCTCGTGCTGCGCCTGTCCGGCGCGCTGGACCGGTCGGCGCTGGCCGGGGCGCTGGCCGATCTGGTCGGCAGACACGAGACCCTGCGCACGGTCTTCCCCGAGGAGAGCGGAGTGCCCCGGCAGCACGTACGCGACGCAGGCACGACGACGCCCTTCTCCCTGACCGTGGTGGAGACCACCGAGGAGCGGCTGCCGGACCAGCTCGTGGCGGTCGCCACCCGCGGATTCGACCTGGCCGACCAACCGCCGCTCCGTCCCACCCTGTACGCGCTCGGCGCGACCGAGCACGTACTGGCCCTGGTGGTGCACCACATCGCCACCGACGGCTGGTCCAGGACGGCGCTGGTGCGGGACCTGTCGACCGCCTACGCCGCGCGGTGCGCCGACGCCGCACCCGGCTGGGATCCGCTGCCGCTGCAGTACGTCGACTACGCCCTCTGGCAGCGCGAGTACCTCGGCGACGAGGACGATCCGGAGAGCGTGGCCGCACGGCAGCTCGCCTACTGGCGCGACACCCTCGCCGGACTGCCCGACGAGCTGAACCTGCCGGTGGACCGGCCCCGGCCGGCCGTCGCGAGCTACCGGGGCCGCACCATGGACTGCTCGCTGGGTCCCGAACTGCACCGCGCGCTCACGGAGCTGGCCCGCTCCCACGGCGTGAGCATGTTCATGGTCCTCCAGGCGGCGCTGGCCGTGCTGCTGACCAAGCTGGGCGCGGGCGACGACATCCCGCTCGGCAGCCCGATCGCGGGGCGCGGCGACGAGGAGCTGGAGGACCTCGTCGGGCTGTTCCTGAACACGCTGGTGCTGCGCATCGACACCTCGGGCGATCCGGCCTTCGGCGCACTGCTGGACCGGGTCCGCCGGACGGCCCTGGACGCCTACGCCCATCAGGACATCCCCTTCGAGCGCCTGGTCGACGCGATCAACCCGGAGCGCTCCCGGGCCAGGCAGCCACTGTTCCAGGTCATGCTGACGGTCCAGAACACCCCGGCGACCGGGACCACGCTGGGTGATCTCGCCCTGCGCCCCGAACCGGTCGACCTCGGCATCGCCAAGTACGACCTGAACTTCGCCTTCGGCGAGCAGCCGGACGGACCGGGCGAGCCCGGCGGCCTGCCCGGAGTGGTCGAGTACAGCACCGATCTGTTCGACCGCAGCAGTGTCGAGACGCTGGTGCGACGATTGGTGCGGGTACTGGAGACGGTGACCGGTGACCCCGGGCTGCGGGTGGGCGAGATCGACGTGCTCTCCCGGGCCGAGCGTGACCGCGTGCTCCACGGGTTCAACGACACCGCGGTCCCTCTCCCGCCGACCACTCTCACCGGGTCCGTCGAGGCACGGGCGGCCCTGGCACCCGGGGCGACGGCCGTGGTCTTCGACGGGGAGGCCATGACGTACGCGGAACTGAACGCCCGGGCGAACCGGTTGGCGCGGTACCTGGCCGGTCGTGGCGCCGGGCCCGAAGTCCGTGTCGCGGTGAGCCTGCCCCGCGGGCCGGACCTGGTGGTGGCACTCCTGGCGGTGCTGAAGTCCGGCGCCGCCTACATCCCCCTCGACCCCGCCTACCCGGCCGAACGCGTACGCCACATCCTCACCGACGGCGCACCCGCCCTGATCCTCACCACCACCGGACTGGCCCTCACGCTGCCCGCACCGGCGGGCGCGGACCTCATCACGGTGGACGACCCGGCCCTGCACGCACACCTGACCGCCCTGCCCGGCACCGACGCGCCCAGCACCGCGCACGGCGACAACCCGGCCTACGTGATCTACACCTCCGGCTCCACCGGGCGCCCCAAGGGCGTGGCCGTCACCCGGGCCAACCTCGACAACTTCATCACCGACATGCGCCACAGGCTGCCGGTCACCACGACGGACAACCTGCTCGCCGCCACCACCGTCGCCTTCGACATCGCCGGCCTCGAAATGTACGTACCCCTGACGGCCGGGGCCCGGCTGGTCCTCGCCGCCGCCGACCAGATACGCGACATGGACCGGCTGGCCGCGCTGATCACCGACACCGGCACCACCCTCATGCAGGCCACCCCCACCCTGTGGCAGGCCCTCCTCTCCGAACACCCCGACGCCGTCACCGGACTGCGCGTCCTGGTGGGCGGGGAAGCCCTGCCCACAGCACTCGCCACCCGCCTGCGCGAACACGCCGCGTCGGTACGCAACATGTACGGCCCCACCGAGACCACCATCTGGTCCACCACCGCCGAACTGGACGACCGCCGCGGCACCCCTCCCATCGGCCGGCCGATCGCGAACACCCGGGCGTATGTCCTGGACGACCGCCTGGCGCCGGTACCGGCCGGCGTCACGGGCGAGCTCCACCTCGCCGGCCACGGCGTCGTCCGCGGCTACCACCACCGCGCCGACCTGACCGGTGAGCGGTTCGTCGCCGACCCCTTCGGCCCGCCCGGCACCCGCATGTACCGCACCGGTGACATCGCCCGCTGGAACACCTCGGGCGAGCTGGAGTTCGTCGGACGGGCCGACGACCAGGTCAAGGTCCGCGGGTTCCGCATCGAACTCGGCGAGATCGAGACCACGCTGGCCACCCACCCCGCGCTGACCCGGGCCACCGTCGTCGCCCGCGCCGACGACGACGGCACCACACGCCTGGTGGCCTACTCCGTCACCACACCCGGACAACACGCCCCCGGCCCGGCGGAACTACGCCGGCACCTGGCACGCGACCTGCCCGACTACATGGTCCCCGCCGCGTTCGTCACCCTCGACGCCCTCCCCCTGACCCCCAACGGCAAGGTCGACCGCACCCGGCTTCCCGCCCCCGACTTCTCCGAACTCGTCGGCGCCCGGGAGCCGCGCACACCGCTGGAGAAGGACCTGTGCGCGATCGTCGCCGGGGTGCTGCGGTTGCCCTCGGTCGGTATCGACGACAGCTTCTTCGAACTGGGCGGCGACAGCATCATCTCGATCCAGCTGGTCAGTCGTGCCCGTGCGGCCGGTGTGGTGTTCAGCGTCACGGACGTGTTCGAGCACAGGACGGTGGCCGGTCTGGCATCCGCCGCCGAGGTGCTCGACGACTCCGGCACACGGGAGTCCCCGACGGACGGAGCCTCCTCGTCCGACCCCTTGTCCGACCACGCCCTGTGCGTCCTCGACCCGTACGAGATCGACATGATCGAGAACGAGTGGCAGTCCTGACCCGACCCCCGCACCGCGCCTCCGGACGTCGCGTCCCGCGCGGAACGATCAACGAGAGGAGAGCCATGACCGCTGCATCTGCAGCATCCGTCGCGGTCACGCACCGGGCGAGCCTGGAGCCCCTGTTCGCCGACGACTGTGCCGACTTCCCCCTGCTGCCCGGGGTCAGCGTGCTGGAGTACGCCCGCACGACGGCCGAAGCGCATCTGCCCGCCGAGGGCCTGCGGCTCCGTGCGGTGGACCGGGTGCGGTTCACCGGCGTGGCGTTTCCCGGGGAGGAGCTGACCGTCGAACTGGAGTGGACGCCGGTGGGTGAGGACGAGTGGGCCTGCGTGGCCGTCGTGAGCACCGTCCGGGGGAAGGCGTCGTCCGCCCGCCTGCGCTACGTCGGGGAGGCCGGCCGGTGATCGAGCTGGACGGGGTACGCCGGCTGCTCGCGCCCCGCCGGCCGATGACCCTCGTGGACCGGGTGCTGGAGGTCGTGCCGGGCGAGCGGATCGTCGCGGTGAAGGCCGTCACCGGCAACGAGCCGTGGTATGCGCGGATGCCCGAGGACACTCCCGCCGGACAACTCGCTTATCCGCCCACCCTGTTGATCGAGTCATGGGGACAGGCCGCCGGGATCCTGGCCGACCTGAGCCACGAGGGTCCCAAGGGGGTGCTGCTGCTCGCCGGCGCGGCCGACGTGGAGTTCCACCGCCCGGTCCTGCCCGGCGTGCTGCTGAAGCATCGGGTGAGACTCGTGCGGATCGTCAGGGAACTCGTGGGCTTCGAGGGAGAGATCCTGGTGGACGGCGAGGCCGTGGCGTCGATCGGGCAGCTGACGATGGCCTACAGGCCCGATGACGTGCTCCGGCAGTCCGGCCCGACGGCCCCGGCAGCCACTACGGCCACGGACCGGCCCGGCGAGCCCGCGGCCTGAAAGCCGGGAAACGGAACCCGGAACACATTCGGGGCGGCCACCGGCGCCGGCCGCCCCGGACGTTCCACCAGGCCGACGGGAATCGCCGGCCAGAACGGAACGCCGACCCGCATCCGTTAAATGAGGACGATCCGGGTGACTTTCCATGGAACAACATCAAGGAATTCGCTCTGGAGCGAGCGGTACCGCAGTCAGCTCAGCCGTGGGGAGCCGCCCTCAGGCAAGCTTCGCCGACAGCAGGTCGTAGGTGCCGC
The DNA here is from genome assembly GCF_014650675.1 of Streptomyces anulatus. Lineage (GTDB taxonomy): Bacteria > Actinomycetota > Actinomycetes > Streptomycetales > Streptomycetaceae > Streptomyces > Streptomyces anulatus. Next base: position 778,285 of record NZ_BMVK01000001.1, read on the forward strand.
GCAGGCAGGTGAGCTGCCCGAACTCGGACTCGTGCAGCTTCACGCCGTACTTCTTCTCCAGGACGATCACGATCTCCAGGGCCAGCAACGAGTCGACCTTGAGGTGCCGCACGAAGTCGGCGTCGTCGGTGACCGCCGACGGCTCGACGTCCATGGCCCGGGCAAGAGTTCCGCGGAGATCTTCCTTGTCCAGCACGGCAGTCGTCATGATCACGCCTCTTTCTCCGGATACCCGTCGACAGCTCGTCAGGGGTAGGACAGATGGGGCCTCAGCGTAGAGGGAAACGGCCCGGCCGAAGGAATTGCATTCAATAAACGAAAGCGATGCCGTGCCTCTCCGAGGGCCGTCCTCCGACGAGAGCCGTCCACCCGTGATGTCGCCTCCGGGGCGGGCCGCAGCGACCGGCGGGGCGCGGCGGCCGCACGGTCGAGCGTGCCTAACGTACGAGGCAGCGCACTGTCTGCCCGGGAGGTTCCGTGCCCCGTAAACATCTGATGAAGCTCGCTCGTCCCGGCGAGGCCATCGAACCGCCGCGCGACACCGAGGTCGTGATCGCCGTAGCGGTGGTGACCGTCCTGGTGCTGGCCCTCGGAGCCCTGTCGGAGTCCCTGGTGTGGCTTCTCGGGCTCCTCGTGTTCCTGCCGGGGGCGGCGTCCGCCCTGTGCACCGTGCGCCAGACGACGTTCGTGTCCGCCTGGACCGTGGCCGTGGTCATCGTCACCGTGGTTCTCCGCGACGGTGACGGACTGCCGTGGCTCGACAGGATCCTCATGATGCTCCTCACCCTCGCCCTGGGTGCGGCCTCCGTCTACGGGTGCCACCGTCGGATCGGCCGTGAGCAGGAGATGCTGCGGATTCGTTCCACCGCCGCCGCCATGCAGCGCCACATCCTGCGCCCCCTCCCCATGCTCACCGACGACGTCCTGGTCGACGGCGTGTACGAGCCCGTGCAGGAGGACCGGCTCGTCGGCGGCGACATCTACGACGTCGTCACGTCTCCCTGGGGAACACGGGTACTGATCGGCGATGTCCAGGGCAAGGGCCTGCCGGCGGTCGGCGCCGCCTTCGCCGTCATCGGCGCCTTCCGCGCGACGGCCCACCGGGAGCCCACCCTGACCGCGCTGGTCGATGCCCTGGACGCCTCTGTCGTACGGCACAACTCCTACGCGGCACAGACCGGCGACGACGAACGTTTCGTCACCGCGCTCATCGTCAACGTCGACGCGCACGAGGAGGTTCAGGCCATCAACTGCGGACACGTTCTGCCGCAGGTACTCAGGGACTCCGGCGTCATCACGCCGGCGCTCACCTCCGGCGTACCCCTCGGCCTCGCCGAACTCGCCGCCGAACCCGCCACCGTGGACTGGTTCGCCTTCCCGCCCGGCGCGACGCTCCTGCTGACCACGGACGGGCTCACCGAGACGCGGGCTGCCGACGGCGCGTTCTACCCCGTCGCAGAAAGCCTCGCCCAGCGCGTCTCGCTCGCTCCCACCGACCTGCCGCGGGCTCTCTATGACGACGCGCGCACGTTCGCCGGGAAGGAGGACCGGCACGATGACGTGGCCATCCTGTCCGTGCGACGATCGCCCTACCGCTTGTGACCACGAGCCACTCGATCGGCGCACGGAACCGAAGACCCGGCCATGACCGGCACGAGGCGCTTGCCGAAAACGCGGAGAGGCCCCCACCTGCATGGGGGCCTCTCCGCGTTTCGGCAGGCCAGAACGATTCTGCCTGGGGACGCTCGGTGGGGCGGGTGGGACTCGAACCCACGGCCGACGGATTATGAGTCCGCTGCTCTAACCGGCTGAGCTACCGCCCCGTTTCGGCGTGGCGCGTACAAGTGTGCGCACCGTCTGCCGCAGCATAGCCGGTCATACGATCTCTCGCTTCGGATGGCCGGCTTCACCTGATCTTGAGGACGGCGCTGCGTGCTGCCCGGTTGCAGGCGAGATCAAGGAGACCCGAAAGAGTCACTCGGAGGGCCCTCGGGCGCCCCGGGAAGACCTCGGCCGGGCACGCGAAAGAGGACCCCGAAGGGCCCTCTTCCGTTCCGCTCCCCCGACTGGACTCGAACCAGTAACCCTCCGGTTAACAGCCGAATGCTCTGCCAATTGAGCTACAGGGGATCGCGCTCCCCCGACTGGACTCGAACCAGTAACCTGCCGGTTAACAGCCGGCTGCTCTGCCAATTGAGCTACAGGGGATTGCTGCGTCGCTGCGAAATCTTACCTGCCTGGCGGCTGCCGGGCGGCGCGCGTTCGCTGCGACACATACATTAGCGCAAGCAGGGGGGTGCTCCGCCAATCGGTATCGCCCGGGGTGATCTCGGGTGCTCGCGGGTAGGCGGGCTGCACACGTCGCACCAAGCGTAGGAAGGGTGGCAGCCATGCGGTACCGGCTCACGTTCATCGCCGGAGTGGCCCTCGGTTACGTGCTCGGCACGCGAGCCGGGCGCGAGCGTTACGAGCAGTTGAAGAAGTCGGCCCGGCAGTTCACGGAGAACCCCGCCGTGCGCAACGCCGCCGAGAGTGCCGCGCACAGCGGACGGGACTTCGCGGGCAAGGCGTACCACTCGGTCAGCGAGAAGGTCGGGGACAAGGTGCCCGCCTCCGTCGCCGAGCGGGTCCGGTCGCTGCGGGACCGCAGCAGCCAGAACGGCTTCGAGGACGACTGGGGGACCACCAACACCTAGGACCCGGGGTCCTGCCGCGTACGGCGGCGGTTACCGGTAAGTCGCGGGGTGCGGCAGAATCTCCCCATGGGCATAGTCGCGGGGTTGGACAGTTCTTCCGCCTTCACTCACATCGTCGTCTGTGACACGGAATCGGGCGCCGTGCTCCGGGAGGGGTACGCCGCTCATCCGGTCGAGGCCAAGGCCACCGAGGTCGATCCGCAGGCCTGGCTGCTCTCGCTCGGCAAGGCGGCCTCCGGCGGGCTGCTCGAAGGCGTGCAGGCCATCGGGGTCTCGGCGCAGCAGCACGGACTGGTGCCGCTGGACCAGCAGGGCAACCTCGTGCGCCCGGCCCTGCTCGGCAATGACCGGCGGGCCCAGGTGGCCGCGGCCGATCTCGTCGACGCGCTGGGCGGGCGGGGGGCCTGGGCGGAAGCCGTCGGGGCTGTTCCGGGGGCCGCGCAGCCGGTGGCGAAGCTGCGCTGGCTGGCGCGGACCGAGCCGGAGAACGCCCAGCGGGTGGCCGCCGTCCTCCAGCCGCACGACTGGCTCGTGTGGCAGTTGCTGGGCCGGCCCGCCCGGCGGACCACGGACCGGGGCGCGGCCTCGGGCACCGGGTACTGGTCGGCCGGGTCCGCTTCGTACCGGCCCGACCTGGTCGAGCTGGCCCTCGGCCACTCCGCCGGGCTGCCCGAGGTGCTCGGCCCCGCCGACTCGGCCGGGATGACGCCCGAAGGGCTGCTGATCTCCGCGGGCACCGGCGAGACCATGGCCGCGGCCTTCGGGCTCGGGGTCGCGGTGGGCGACGCGGTGGTGTCGCTGGGGGCCTCCGGGTCCGTGATGGCGGTGCACCACGAGGCGCTCGCCGACCCGAGCGGGATGATCACCTCGTTCGCCGACGCCACCGGGATGCATCTGCCGGTGGTGCACCTCTCCAATGCCGTGCGTGCGCTGCGCGGGACCGCCGAGATGCTGGGCGTGGAGGGGATCGAAGAGCTTTCGGCCCTGGCGCTGAAGTCGACGCCCGGAGCCTCCGGCCTGGTGCTGCTGCCGTATCTGGAGGGCGAGCGCACCCCGCAGCTCCCGCACACCGCGGGCACCCTGAGCGGGCTGCGGCGCGAGTCGATGAAGCCGGAGCATCTGGCGCGGGCCGCGTTCGAGGGGATGCTGTGCTCGCTGGCCGACGCCCTCGACGTACTGCGTGGGCGGGGGGTGGAGGTGCGGCGCGTCTTCCTGCTCGGCGCCGCCGCCGAGCTGCCCGCCGTACAGGCCCTGGCTCCGGCGGTGTTCGGCACCCAGGTCGTGGTGCCGCAGCCCGCCCAGTACGCGGCGATCGGCGCGGCCCGGCAGGCGGCCTGGGCGCTCGGGGTCTCGCAGGGCTCCCTCGACCCGCGCACTCCCCCGGCCTGGCAGGGCGCGGCGGCCCAGGTGCTGGAGCCCGGCGACGAGCTGGCGGTCGGCGGTGCGGTGCGTCAGCAGTACGCGGCGACCCGGGACCAGATTCACCCCGGGGCCTTCGGTGGAGCACACCCGGAGTGAGCCCGGGCGGGGGCGCGGGTCCGTGACGCCGGAGCGCGTGGGGCTTCCCCGCGCGCTCCAGGTTTGACCTGGGCTTGGCGAAAAAGGTTCGCCCTCGGAGTACGGCGTACGCGAAACTGGGGCGGCCTCTGCCTCCCGCCGATTCCGAGAGACCCGCGTGCTCATAAAACTCCTGCGGGCCCATCTGGGCCCGTACAAGAAACCCATCGTGCTGCTGGTGTTCCTCCAGCTGCTCCAGACCTGCGCCACGCTGTATCTGCCCAGCCTGAACGCCGACATCATCGACAACGGTGTCGTCTCGGGCGACACCGGCTACATCCTGGAGTTCGGCGGTCTCATGATCGCCGTCAGTGTCGTTCAGGTGCTCTGCAACGTGGGTGCCGTGTACTACGGGGCCCGGACCGCCTCCGCCCTCGGGCGCGATGTGCGGGCCGCCGTCTTCGACCGGGTGCAGTCCTTCTCGGCCCGTGAGCTGGGGCGTTTCGGGGCGCCCTCGCTGATCACCCGGACCACCAACGACGTCCAGCAGATCCAGATGCTGGTGCTGCTGGCGTTCACCCTGATGGTGTCGGCCCCGATCATGTGCGTCGGCGGCATCATCATGGCGCTCGGCCAGGACGTGCCGCTCTCCGCGGTGCTGCTGGCGGTCGTGCCGGTGCTCGGTGTCTCGGTCGGACTCATCGTGAAGAGGATGCGGCCGCTGTTCCGCACCATGCAGGAGCGGCTGGACGGGGTGAACCGGGTGCTGCGCGAGCAGATCACCGGCAACCGGGTCATCCGCGCCTTCGTCCGCGACGGGTACGAGGAGGAGCGCTTCCGGGGTGCGAACACCGAGCTGACCGATGTGTCGGTGGCGACCGGGCGGCTGATGGCGCTGATGTTCCCGACCGTGATGACGGTGGTCAATCTGTCGTCGGTCGCGGTGGTGTGGTTCGGCGCGCACCGTATCGACAGCGGCGGGATGCAGATCGGCGCGCTGACGGCGTTCCTCGCCTATCTGATGCAGATCGTGATGGCCGTGATGATGGCCACCTTCATGTTCATGATGGTGCCGCGCGCCGAGGTGTGCGCCGAGCGCATCGAGGAGGTGCTCGGGACCGATTCGAGTGTCGTGCCGCCCGTCGCGCCGGTGACCGAGTTGCGGCGGCACGGGCATCTGGAGGTGCGGGGCGCCGAGTTCCGCTACCCGGGCGCGGAGGAGCCGGTGCTGCGGGCCGTGGAGCTGGTGGCCCGGCCCGGGGAGACCACCGCGGTCATCGGGTCGACGGGCAGCGGGAAGTCCACGCTGCTCGGGCTCGTACCCCGGCTGTTCGATGTGACGGACGGCGAGGTGCTGGTCGACGGCGAGGACGTGCGGACGCTGGATCCCGCGCTGCTGGCGAAGACGGTGTCGCTGGTGCCGCAGAAGCCGTACCTCTTCTCGGGGACGGTGGCGACGAACCTGCGGTACGGGAATCCGGACGCCACCGACGAGGAGCTGTGGCACGCGCTGGAGGTGGCGCAGGCCAAGGAGTTCGTCGAGGCGCTGGAACACGGGCTCGACGCGCCGATCGCGCAGGGCGGCACCAATGTGTCCGGCGGTCAGCGGCAGCGGCTCGCCATCGCCCGGACGCTGGTGCAGCGCCCGGAGATCTATCTGTTCGACGACTCGTTCTCCGCGCTGGACTACGCGACCGACGCCGCGCTGCGGGCGGCGCTGGGGCGGGAGACGGCCGGGGCGACCGTGGTGATCGTGGCGCAGCGGGTGTCCACCATCCGTGACGCGGACCGGATCCTGGTGCTGGACGAGGGCCGGGTCGTGGGGACCGGCACCCATCACGAGCTGATGGACGGCAATGAAACATACCGGGAGATCGTGCTCTCCCAGCTGACGGAAGCGGAGGCCGCGTAATGGCCGGTCCGGGCGGACGGATGATGGCCGGCGGCGCGCCCACCGACCGGTCGATGGATTTCAAGGGGTCGAGCAAGCGGCTGCTGAAGCGGTTCGGCCGGGAGAAGTCCTCGCTGTATCTGATGCTGGCAGCGGTGACGGCGAGCGTCGCCTTCTCGGTGGCCGGTCCGAAGATCCTCGGGAAGGCGACCGACCTGATCTTCGCGGGTGTGGTCGGGCGCGGAATGCCCGACGGCACGACGAAGGCGCAGGCGATCGAGGGGCTGCGTGAGAAGGGCAGCGGCTCCATGGCCGACATGCTCTCGGGGGTGAACTTCACCCCGGGCGAGGGCATCGACTTCGGGGCGGTGGGGAACGTCCTGCTGGTGGCCCTGGCGGTCTACGCCGGGGCCGGGCTGCTGCTGCTGGCGGCGACGCGGCTGTCGATCCGGGTGATCAACCGGATCGTGTTCCAGTTGCGCGAGGACCTCCAGACGAAGCTGGCGCGGCTGCCGCTGTCGTACTTCGACCGGGCCAAGCGCGGTGAGGTGCTGAGCCGGGCGACGAACGACATCGACAACATCTCGCAGACGCTCCAGCAGACGTTGGGGCAGTTGATCAACTCCCTGCTGACGATCGTCGGCGTGCTGGTCGTGATGTTCTGGATCTCGCCGCTGCTGGCCCTGGTCGCGCTGGTGACGGTGCCGCTGTCGGTGGTCGTGGCGACGCAGGTCGGCAAGAGGTCGCAGCCGCAGTTCGTACAGCAGTGGCGGGTGACGGGGAAGCTCAACGCCCACATCGAGGAGATGTACACCGGGCACACCCTGGTGAAGGTCTTCGGCCGGCAGGAGGAGTCCGCGCGGGACTTCGCCGAGCAGAACGACGCACTGTACGAGGCGGGGTTCAAGGCCCAGTTCGCCAGCGGGGTCATGCAGCCGCTGATGTTCTTCATCTCGAACATCAACTATGTGCTGGTCGCGGTGGTGGGCGGGCTCCGGGTCGCCTCGGGCACGCTGTCGATCGGTGATGTGCAGGCGTTCATCCAGTACTCGCGGCAGTTCTCGATGCCGCTGACGCAGGTCGCCTCGATGGCGAACCTGGTGCAGTCCGGCATCGCTTCGGCGGAGCGGGTCTTCGAGCTGCTGGACGCCGAGGAGCAGGACGCGGACCCGGAGCACGGCGAGCGCCCGGAGCGGTTGGAGGGCCGGGTCTCGCTGGAGAAGGTGGCCTTCCGCTACGACCCGGAGAAGCCGCTGATCGAGGATCTGTCGCTGAGTGTGGAGCCGGGGCAGACCGTCGCGATCGTCGGTCCGACCGGCGCAGGCAAGACGACGCTGGTCAATCTCCTGATGCGGTTCTACGAGGTGACCGGCGGGCGGATCGCGCTCGACGGGGTCGACGTGGCGAAGATGTCCCGGGACGATCTGCGGTCCTCCATAGGCATGGTGCTCCAGGACACCTGGCTGTTCGGCGGGACGATCGCGGAGAACATCGCGTACGGCGCTTCGCGCGAGGTCACCCGGGAGGAGATCGAGGAGGCGGCCCGGGCGGCGCACGCGGACCGGTTCGTCCGGACGCTGCCCGACGGGTACGACTCGGTGATCGACGACGACGGCGCCGGGGTCAGCGCGGGCGAGAAGCAGCTGATCACCATCGCGCGGGCCTTCCTGTCCGACCCGGTGATCCTGGTCCTCGACGAGGCGACCAGCTCGGTGGACACCCGGACCGAGGTGCTGATCCAGAAGGCGATGGCGCGCCTGGCCCACGGGCGTACGTCGTTCGTGATCGCGCACCGGCTCTCCACGATCCGGGACGCGGACGTGATCCTGGTGATGGAGAACGGCTCGATCGTCGAGCAGGGCACGCACGAGGCGCTGTTGGCGGCCAAGGGCGCCTATGCGCGGCTGTACGCGGCCCAGTTCGCCCAGGCGCTGGCCGAGGTGGACTGAGCGGACCGGGTGGATCAGTCGAGGTAGCCGCGGAGTTGGTCGGCGAAGGCGTGGTCCCGCAGCCTGCTGAGGGTCTTGGACTCGATCTGGCGGATGCGTTCGCGCGTCACGCCGAAGATCCGGCCTATCTCCTCCAGGGTGCGGGGCCGCCCGTCCTCCAGGCCGTACCGCAGTTGGACGACCTTGCGTTCGCGCTCGCCGAGGGTGGAGAGCACCGCCTCCAGGTGTTCGCGCAGCAGGAGGAAGGCTGCGGACTCGACGGGCGACGCGGCGTCGCCGTCCTCGATGAGGTCGCCGAAGGAGACGTCGTCCTCCTCGCCGACGGGGGCGTGCAGGGAGACGGGCTCCTGGGCCAGGCGGAGGACTTCGGTGACCCGCTCGGGCGTCAGGTCGAGCTCGCCGGCGACGTCCTCGGGGCTGGGCTCGACGCCGCGTTCCTGGAGCATCCGGCGCTGGACCCGCACCACGCGGTTGATCAGTTCCACGACATGGACCGGGACGCGGATGGTGCGGGCCTGGTCGGCCAGCGCGCGGGACATGGCCTGCCGGATCCACCAGGTCGCGTACGTGGAGAACTTGTAGCCCCGGGCGTAGTCGAACTTCTCCACGGCCCGGATCAGTCCGAGGTTCCCCTCCTGGACCAGGTCGAGCATGGTCAGCCCGCGGCCCACGTAGCGCTTGGCGACGGAGACGACGAGGCGGAGGTTGGCCTCGATGAGGCGGCGTTTGGCCGTACGGCCCATCACCACCAGCCGGTCCAGGTCCCCGGCGAGGCGGGAGTCTAGGTCGGGGGTGCCCGCGAGGCGTTCCTCGGCGAAGAGCCCGGCCTCGACGCGGCGGGCGAGTTCGACCTCCTCGGCGGCGGTGAGCAGCGTGATGCGGCCGATCTCGCGCAGATACTGCCGGAACAGGTCGGAGGTGGGGCCGCCGGAGTCGGCCCGGTTCCTCGGCTCCGGAGGGTCGGGGAGGTGCGTCGCTTCCACCATGACTGCCTCGGGTGCGTATCCGGGCGGGCCGGCTGTGGTCTCCGGGTGGTGCAGCGACCTGTTCTGCGCCGGGATGGCCGCGATGGGCTCGGTCGTGGTCGTCACGGTCCGGGTCTGCACGGGGGCGACCTCCAGGTGATCGCTGCCGGATGACGGGGGGGTGGAGGTCGGTCCGGCCCCGAGATGCTCCCCTGCGGACCGGCGTGCTCCGATGACTCAGACATTCCCCAGTGTGGGGTACGACACACGACTGTCACGAGGGGCGTGCGGGGACTTTCTGGTTCCGGTCCGTCACCGGCCGATTACCGCGGCCGGGTGACGGGTGGGCTCAGAGCGCGGCGGCGCCGTGGGCGCGCAGGGACTGGGCGTACTGCTGGAGCACCCAGACCTCGTTCTGCGCGGCGGCCAGGTCCTGGGGCGCCACATGGCTGCCGAGGCGGGCGAGGCTGCCCTGGACGTCGTTGATGCGGCGGTCCACGGCGCGCAGCCGGACGTGGACGAGCTGCATGCCCGCGTACGTCTCGTCGATGGTCTTGCCGATGAAGACCTCGACGGCGAGCTCGGTGACGAGGCTGCGGACGGTGTTGTCGGGGGCAGCGTCCATGACGGCGACCAGATACTCGCGGTTGTCGGCGAGGCCCTGTTCGGCGCCACCCGCCTCCTCGATGCAGCGGCGCACGGCGGCATAGGGCGGGGCGGTGAACTCGTCCACGCCGTACGCGTCGAAGGCCGGGGAGACCAGGGCGGGCTTCTGGAGGGCGAGCTTGAGCAGCTCGCGTTCGGTGCGGTGGGCGGGGCTGCGGAGGTTGAGCGCCGGTCCGGAGAAGCCGGGGGCGGTCTGCTGCGGGGCTGCGCCCCGCGGGGCCTGGGGGCCGCCGCGACGGGCGCCGCGCTCCGCGTTGTCGCCGCCCTTGTCCCGGGCCCAGCGGGCGAGCTGGGCGACGCGGTGGACGACGAACTCCTGGTCGAGGATGCCGACGAACCCGGCGAGCTGGACGGCGACCTCGCGCTGCACGCTGCTCGTCTTGATCTTGGCGACGACGGCGGCGGCCTCGTCGAGGGCGGCGGCGCGGCCGGCCGGGGTCTCCAGGTCGTACCGGCCGACGATCTGGCGCAGGGCGAACTCGAAGAGCGGGGTGCGCGGCTCGACCAGGTCGCGTACGGAGTCGTCACCCTTGGCGAGCCGCAGGTCGCAGGGGTCCATGCCGTCCGGGGCGATGGCGATGTACGTCTCGGCGGCGAACTTCTGGTCGTCCTCGAAGGCGCGCAGGGCGGCCTTCTGCCCTGCCGAGTCGCCGTCGAAGGTGAAGATGACGCGGGCGCTGCCGTTGTCCATGAGGAGGCGGCGCAGGATCTTGATGTGGTCGTTGCCGAAGGCGGTGCCGCAGGTGGCGATGGCGGTGGTGACCCCGGCGAGGTGGCAGGCCATGACGTCGGTGTAGCCCTCGACGACGACGGCGCGGCTGGCCTTGGCGATGTCCTTCTTCGCCAGGTCGATGCCGTACAGCACCTGGGACTTCTTGTAGATCGGGGTCTCGGGGGTGTTGAGGTACTTCGGGCCGTTGTCGTCGTCGCGCAGCTTGCGGGCGCCGAAGCCGACGATCTCCCCGGCGGTGTCGCTGATGGGCCACATCAGCCGGCCGCGGAAGCGGTCGATGGGGCCGCGGCGGCCGTCCTGGGAGAGGCCGGAGGTGATCAGTTCCTTGTCGCTGAAGCCCTTGCCGCGCAGATAGCGGGTGAGGTGGTCCCAGCCGGCCGGGCTGTAGCCGACGCGGAAGTGGGTGGCGGCGTCCTGGTCGAAGCCGCGCTCGGCGAGGAACTTCCGGCCGATCTCGGCCTCGGGGCTCTCCAGTGCGCGGACGTAGAACTCGGCGGCGGCCTGGTGGGCCTCGATCAGCCGGATGCGTTCGCCGCGCTGGTGGGAGGGGTTGTAGCCGCCCTCCTCGTAGCGCAGGGTGATGCCCGCCTTGGCGGCGAGGCGCTCGACCGTCTCCGAGAAGGAGAGGTGGTCGATCTTCATCACGAAGGCGATCGTGTCGCCGCCCTCCTGGCAGCCGAAGCAGTGGAACAGGCCCTTGCCGGGGCTGACCTGGAAGGAGGGGGACTTCTCGTCGTGGAAGGGGCAGAGACCCTTGAGGTTTCCGCCGCCCGCGTTGCGCAGCTGGAGGTATTCGGACACGACGGAGTCGATCGGGACCGCGTCCCGTACCGCCTTCACGTCGTCGTCGTTGATCCTGCCAGCCACGTGTGAAGTCTACGGGTGGGCGCGGACAGTCGGACGCCCGGCAGGAGCCTCTCCGGTGCGCGGGCGGTGCCCGCCCGCACCCCGGAGAGGATCCTCAGAGCAGGGAGTCCAGCGGAACCGACGGGTCGGCGAGGGCTTCCGGGTCGTGCTGCTGGCGGGCCCGGACGATCTCCTGGATCGTTTCGGTGACATCCCACACGTTGACGTTCATCCCGGCGAGGACGCGGCGGTCCTTCAGCCAGAACGCGATGAACTCCCGCTTCCCGGCGTCGCCCCGGATGATCACCTCGTCGTAGGAGCCGGGCGGGGCCCAGCCGGAGTATTCGAGGCCCAGGTCGTACTGGTCGGAGAAGAAGTACGGGACGCGGTCGTAACTCACGTCCTGGCCGAGCATGGCGCGGGCGGCGGCCGGTCCGCCGTTCAGGGCGTTCGCCCAGTGCTCGACGCGCAGCCGGGTGCCGAGCAGCGGGTGGGCGGCGGCGGCGACGTCCCCGGCGGCGTAGATGTGCGGGTCGGAGGTGCGCAGGGAGGCGTCCACGGCGATGCCGCCGCCGTGGGCGCGGTCGGCCATCTCCAGTCCCGCGGCCTCGGCGAGGGCGGAGCGCGGGGCGGCGCCGATCGCGGCGAGCACGTCGTGGGCGGGGTGCTCCTCGCCGTCGTCGGTGCGGGCGGCGAGCACCATGCCGTCCTGGCCGATGATCTCGGTGAGGCGGGCCCCGAAGTGGAAGCGGACGCCGTGCGCGCTGTGCAGTTCGGTGAAGATCTGGCCCAGCTCGGGGCCGATGACCTGGTGCAGCGGGGTGGGCTCGGCTTCGACGACGGTGACCTCGGCCCCGTAGCCGCGGGCGGCGGCGGCGACCTCCAGGCCGATCCAGCCGGCCCCGGCGATGACCAGGTGGCCGTTGTCGCGGCCGAGGGCGGCGAGCACGTTGCGCAGCCGGTCGGCGTGGGCGAGGCGGCGCAGGTGGTGGACGCCGGCCAGTTCGGTGCCGGGGACGTCGAGGCGGCGCGGTTCGGAGCCGGTGGCCAGCAGCAGCTTGTCGTAGTGGATGACGGTGTTGTCGCCGAGCTGCACGGTCTTCGCGTACCGGTCGAGCGCGGTGACCGGCTGGCCGAGGTGCAGTTCGATGTCGGCGCCCGCGTACCAGGCGCGTTCGTGGGTGAAGACGCTGTCGCGTTCGGCCTTGCCGTCCAGGTAGCCCTTGGAGAGCGGCGGCCGTTCGTAGGGGTGGTCGCGCTCGTCGCCGATGAGGATCACCCGGCCGGTGAACCCTTCGGCGCGCAGTGTTTCGGCCGCCTTCGCCCCTGCGAGTCCTGCTCCGACGATGACGAACGTCTGGTGTGCGTCGACCACTTGATGCCTCCTCAGTGCTGTGCTGCGCGGCGCCCCCAGCTGCGAGCGTCCCGCACGCAGCGTGATGGCGAAAGAGGGAGTGCCCGGGACAGGTCACCCCCAGTGGTCAGGTTCCAGTCTGCCGTCAGCCGCGACGGGCGGTCAGCGCGGCGTGCAGGGATCGCGCGGAGGCGTCCGTGAGCGCCGCGATCTGGTCGACGAGGACCCGCTTGCGGGCGTGGTCGTCGGGCGCCTGGTCGAACAGGGCCCGGAAGTGCGGTTCCAGGCCTTCGGGGGCGCGGGCGGTGAGGGCGGCGGCCAGCTCGGCAATCACGATGCGCTGGTCGGCGCGGATGGCCTCCTGCTCGGCGCGCTGCATGACGTACCGGTCGGCGACCGCCTTGAGCACCGCGCACTCGTGGCGCACCGCGCGCGGGACGACCAGCTCGGCGCCGTACCGGCCGAGGCGGCCGGGTCCGTACACCGCGCGGGTGGCGGTCTCGGCCTCCGTGCAGAAGCGGCCGATGAGCTGGCTGGTGGCGTCCTTCAGCCGGGCCTGGGCCACGGCGGAGCCGTCGTAGCCGTGCGGCCACCAGTCCTGGTCGATCAACCGGTCCAGGGCCTCCGACAGCTCCTGCGGGTCGGTGCCGGCCGGGACGTAGCGGCCGATGGCGACCGCCCAGATCTCCTCGCGCTCCGGCTCGGCGTAGAGGCAGTTGGGGTCGATGTGCCCGGCGTGCAGCCCGTCCTCGAAGTCGTGCACGCTGTACGCCACGTCGTCGGACCAGTCCATGACCTGGGCCTCGAAGCAGGTGCGGTCCTCGGGGGCGCCCTCGCGGGCCCACGCGAAGACCGGGACGTCGTCGGCGTACACCCCGAACTTGGCGGAGTGCGGGTCGGTGGGGTGCGCGCCGCGCGGCCAGGGGTACTTGGTGGCGGCGTCCAGGGCGGCCCGGGTCAGGTTGAGGCCGACGCTGACCAGGTCGCCGGTGTGCGGGTCGCGGACGAAGCGCTTGGGCTCCAGGCGGGTCAGCAGGCGCAGGGACTGGGCGTTGCCCTCGAAGCCGCCGCAGTCGGAGGCGAAGTCGTTGAGCGCCTGTTCGCCGTTGTGGCCGAACGGCGGGTGGCCCATGTCGTGGGCCAGGCACGCCGTCTCCACCAGGTCCGGGTCGCAGCCGAGGACCGCGCCCAGCTCGCGGCCGACCTGGGCGCACTCCAGGGAGTGGGTGAGCCGGGTGCGGGGGCTGGCGTCCCAGACGAGGGAGCGGGTGCCGGGCGTCACGACCTGGGTCTTCCCGGCGAGCCGGCGCAGGGCGGCCGAGTGCAGGACCCGGGCGCGGTCGCGCTGGAAGGCGGTGCGGCCGGGGCGCTTGTCCTCCTCGGTGTCGAAGCGCTCGGTGTCGGCGGACCTGTAGGGGCTCGCCCCCCGTCCGCTCGGTGCGCTCTGTGCGCCGTGTGTCCGGTCTGCCCCGTGTGCGCCCTGTGTGCCGTCCATGGTTCCGACAGTAGCGACCGGGACGGACAACGTGGCGTGAGCGGGCCCGGATGTCAGGCGGAAGCGAGCAAGCTCACCGCGTCGGCCGGGGCTAGGGGGTGGCTTGTCGATCAGGCCGGATCAGGGAGCGGGGTCCGGTGCCGTGCATCGCAAGGCGGAGAAGGGAGTAATGGCGGAGCCATGGCGAGTGACGACAACGCGGCGAGGTGCGGTGCCGGACCCCGCGAGCCCGGCATGATCGGCAAGCCACCCCCTGGGGCCCCCTCCGGGGCGGACCGTGCCTGGTCGTAGCGGTGCAGTACGAGGCGGGCCATCGCCGGGTGGGCGCCGAGCGGGGCGGCGGCCCGGTGCGGTACGGCGTCGGCGCAGGCGCTCGCGAAGCGGCCGGGGGCGGTGAAGTACGAGGCGACGAAGGCCCGGTGGCGGCCCCGGGCGGCCAGCGCGCGCAGCGCGGCCGGGACGGTGGGCGTGGCGGCGGAGGCGTACGCGGGGACGACGGGCACGCCGAGGCGCGTCGCGAGCATGCCGGCGGTGCGCCGGGTGTCCTGGGCGGAGTCGGGGTCGCGGGATCCGGCGGCGGCGAGGACCACGGCGGCGCGCCGGCCGCCCTCGTCGGCGGGGTCCCAGCCGGCTTCGGCGAGCCGCCCGTACAGCGCCTCGACGAGCAGGGGGTGGGGGCCGAGGGGCGCGGCGATCCGGGTGCGTACGTCGGGGGCGGCGGCCGCCCTGGCGGGAAGGTCGCGCTTGACGTGGTGGCCGCGTCCCAGGAGCAGCGGTACGAGGACGGCGTCGGCCCCGCGCAGGCCGTCCAGGGTGTCCGGGAGCAGCGGCCGGTTCAGCTCGATGTGGCCGAGCCGGACGTCGAGGCCGGGGCGCAGGTCGCGCACCAGGTCCAGGAGGGCCAGCGCGGTGCGCAGGGCCTCCGGGTCGCGGCTGCCGTGTGCCACGGCGACCAGGGACGGGGCGGACGGGCCGCCGTCCTCGGCGGGGCGGTCGGGCTGCCGGGTGCGGTGCATGGGTCTGGGGGTTCCGTTCCGGGAGACGAGGCTGAGCTGGGCGCCGAGCCGGTCGGTGATGCGGGTGAGGAGTTGCGCGGTGCTGTCGGTCATCGGGGGCGACCGGTGAGGCTGTTCGGGGGCCTGCTCCGTCATGCACCGATGGTGCCGGGCGAAGGTTGCCGGGCCGTTGCGCGAGGGTCACAGGGGTTTTCCGCCGCCTCACGGTGGGGTCGGGGACGGTGTGCGTACGCCCGCGCGGTCCGCTCCCCCGCCGGTGTCGGACGCCACAACCGGGGCGGCCGGCGAACCTTTGCGGCATCCCGGTCGTCAGGTGGGGTGGGGGCACACGGCCCGCGCGCACCTGGCGCGGCGGGCGGACGGACTGACGACGGGTGGGGGTTCTGGTGCGTGGGAAGAGCGGGAAGGCCGGGGAGAGACGGAAGGCGCTGGGGCGGTGGCTGACGGAGCACCGGTGGCCGGCCCGTTCCGTGTCCCGGCTGCGGGCCGGGCTGCGGCTGTCCGCCCGGTCCCGGCCGACGTCGTGGCCGGTGCTGCGGCTGCCGCGCACGCGGCGGGTGCAACGGCGGCTGGTGCAGGGGCTGATGGCCGCCTGTGTGCTGGCCCTGGTGCCCGCGACCTGGATGCGGCTGGAGTCCGGCGACCGGGTGGGCACGACGGCCGAGGCTCCGGCGCGGGAGGTCGCCGTGGTGTTCGGCGCCGGGCTGTGGAACGGCCGGCCGACCCCGTACCTGGCGCACCGGCTGGACGCGGCGGCCGAGCTGTACCGCACCGGGAAGGTGAAGGTCGTCCTGGTCACCGGGGACAACAGCCGGGTGGAGTACGACGAGCCGGACGCGATGCGCACGTATCTCACCGGGCGCGGGGTGCCCGACGAGCGGATCGTGAGCGACTACGCCGGGTTCGACTCCTGGGACTCCTGCGTCCGGGCCAAGAAGATCTTCGGGGTCGACCGGGCGGTGCTGGTGAGCCAGGGCTTCCACATCCACCGGGCGGTCACCCTGTGCCGGTCCGCCGGGATCGACGCGTACGGCGTCGGGGTCGACGAGCCGCGGGACACCACCTGGTACTACGGCGGCGCCCGGGAGCTGGCGGCCTCGGGCAAGGCCGCGCTGGACGCCCTGCTCCGGCCCGACCCGCGTTTCCTGGGGCCGGAGGAGCAGGGTGTGACGGAGGCGCTGGCCACCGGGGCGCGCTGAACGGGCCCGCCCGAAGCACGGAACCGTCGCTCGGGACGAACCCGGCACCAGCGCTCCCCGCCGCGGGAGAGGTCACCGCTCCCCACCACCAAAATTCGTCCTCAACCGCCGGACGGGCGTGAACGGGTCCACCGCCCCTCGGGGATGAGGACGCCGCCGGTCCGCAGCGAGCGGGTGACGGCGGCCGCGGCGAGGTAGACCCAGGCCCGCACGGACTCCCCGCCGTCCGGGGCCCCCTGCGCCGGCAGCTCGACCTCGCGGACGACGCGTTCGTACAGGTTGCGCGGGTGGCCGGGGCCGAGGAACTCCTCCAGGTGGTCCAGCAGCCCGAGCAGCTCCCCGTAGATCCCGGGCGCGGCGACGAGCAGCGTGCCGTGGACGCGGCCGTGGCCCTCGATCGCGTACGGGTAGCCGGGGCCGTCGTAGAGCAGGGCCCGGGGCAGCACGGCCGGCCGCTCCCCCGCCGTGCGGCCCCGGAGGAACAGGTCGTGGTTGGGTTCGCCCGGCAGCAGCGTCCCGTACACGAAGAAGGGCAGCTCGGCGGAGACGGGGCCGCCGGGGGCGGTCGTGGTCACGGCCGCCGTCACAGGGCTGCCGGGGGCGCCGTCTCCGCCGTCACCCAGCCGAGGTAGCGGGCGCTGCCGCGGACCACCGGCAGGGCGATGATCTCCGGCGTCTCGTAGTCGTGCTCCCGCTGGAGGTGTTCTTCCAGTTCGTCGTAGCGTTCCGCCGTCGTCTTGAAGAGCACCTGCCACTCCTCGGTCGTCTCGATGGCGTTCTGCCACCGGTAGACGGAGGTGACGGGGGCGGAGATCTGCGCGCAGGCCGCCAGCCTGGCCTCCACCGCCGACCGGGCCAGGGCGTCGGCCTTGTCCTCGCTGTCGGTCGTGGTCAGTACGGTCAGCCATGCCGGCGGCGCTGTCATCGTCGGTCTCCTCACAGTACGGCGGGCTCCTTGCCCGTGGGCCTTCGATGCGATTGTCGGCCCCCAGCGGGTCAGGCGCCGTACGGACGGAGCTTGCGGGCGTCGCGCAGGGCGGTGCCCCACCACACCAGCTGGTCCAGCAGCGACTTGGCCGCCGCGTCGGCGGGCTCCGGGTCCAGATGGCGTCCCTCGTCGTCGAAGAGGGCGCCGGCGTTGTGGAAGGACACGGTGTCGCGGACGGTGACGGTGTGCAGTTCGGCGAAGACCTGCCGGAGCTGTTCGACGGCCCGCAGCCCGCCGGAGATGCCGCCGTAGCTGACGAAGGCGACGGGTTTGGCCTGCCATTCCGCGCTGTGCCAGTCGATGAGCGTTTTCAGTGGTGCGGGGAACGAGTGGTTGTACTCGGGGGTGAGGACGACGAAGGCGTCGGCCGCCGCGAGGCGCGAGGAGACCGCGCCGAGCCGCGCCGCCTCCTCGGGTCCGGGGCTGAAGGTGATCGCGGTGGGGAGGTCGGCCTCGGCGACGTCGACCAGGTCGGTCTCGACGCCGGGGTGGCTCGCCGCGCGGGCCAGGAACCAGTCGGCGACGACGGGACCGAAGCGGCCGTCGCGGTTGCTGCCGAGGATGACGGCCACCTTGAGGGGGGCGGGCTCGTTGACGGGCACGGTGGATGACGTGGATACGGCTGTGATGTCCATGGCTTCGACCTTTCCCCCTCAACCATGGTTGAGGTCAAGCGTGTCCGTCCGGAGCCTGCCCGATCCGGGTCCGGACGGCCCGCCTACGGTGGCCGCATGACGACGCACCGGCCGGACACGCCCCTGCCCCACATCGAGTTCGACGGCCGCCCGGCCACCGAGGAGGACCTGCGGATCCCCGTGCTGTACGGCTACGGCCACTTCACCGCCATGCAGGTGCGGGACGGCAGGGTGCGGGGCCTCGGGCTGCACCTGGCCCGGCTGGACGCCGCGAACCGGGAGCTGTTCGATCTGCCGGTGGACGGCGACCGGGTGCGGGAGCTGATCCGGCACGCCCTGGACGGCGCGGGGCTCCGGGACGCCTCGGTGCGGGTGAACGGCTACCTGCCGCCCGGCGCGACGCGCACGACCCTGATGGTGACGGTCCGGGAGCCCGCCGTCATGTCGGTCGAGGCGCGGAGCCTGATGTCGGTGCCGTACGTGCGCACGGTCCCGCACATCAAGCGGCCGGGCGAGTTCGGGCAGACGTACTACGGAAGCCGGGCGGGGCGGGCGGGGTTCGACGAG
The DNA here is from genome assembly GCF_014650675.1 of Streptomyces anulatus. Taxonomy (GTDB): domain Bacteria; phylum Actinomycetota; class Actinomycetes; order Streptomycetales; family Streptomycetaceae; genus Streptomyces; species Streptomyces anulatus. Next base: position 796,782 of record NZ_BMVK01000001.1, read on the forward strand.
GCGCTGCTGACCGCGCCGGGCGGTGTGGTGACCGAGGGAGCGATCACCAACATCGGTTTCTGGGACGGGAGTTCCGTGGTGTGGCCCGGCGCCCCGGCGCTGGCCGGCATCACGATGACCCTGCTGGAGCAGGGGCTGGAGCGGGCCGGACTGCCGTCGGTGCGCCGCCCGGTGACGCTGGAGGGCCCGGACGGGGTGGAACGCTATCGGGCCGCCTTCGTCTGCAACTCGCAGGGCATCGCGCCGGTGCGGCGGATCGACCGCACCGCGTTCGCGGTCGACGAGAAGCTGATGGGAAAGCTGGGCGCGATGTACGACGACACCCCGGAGGACGCCGTGTGAGACACCCCGCGCGGGAGGGCGGAGCGACGCCCGGCGCGGGCCATGCGAGACGCCCCGCCCGGGAGGGCGGGGGCCGTCCGCTTCGGCCGTGCCGGACCATGGGGGCATGCAGATCCATATCGAGGCCTCAGCCCTCCCCGGACGCAGCTGCGGCCCGGACAGCGACTTCCCCGGGTACGCGAACATCCACGTCGGCGTCCAGCGCAAGGACCGGCCGGACGAGCTGCTCGGCCTGCACCCCGGGGACGCCCCCTCCGCCTCGTGGGTGCTCGACTGCACGGCCACCGCGACGGCGGACGGGATCGAGGTGACGGGGCCCTACGTCCAGAACCGGCTGGGCGGGCGGTTCGTCTATCTGTCGTGGGGCACAGTGGACGACGCCGGGGTCTTCACCATGTTCCGGCGCGCCAAGCTGATGTTCGCCGACATCGATCCGGACGTCCTCGAGGCCGCCGCACGCTCCGGACGTCTCACCGGGCGGCTCGGGCTCACCGACGCCAAGGGGCAGCCGCTGTGCGCCCGGGTGCGTCCGCCGCAGATCGTCTGGAGCGCCGCGGACGGGGCGGACGGAGCCTGAGGAGCCGAGGGCGGAAGCGGCCGGGGCGGTCGCGGCCGAGGGTGGTCGCGGCCGGGGGCGGATACGACACCGCCCCCTCCGGTCCAGGGGGGAGTGGACCGGAGGGGGCGGGTGCCGTGGGGGGCGGGGGGATCCGTCCCGTGGGGGGTGTCTTGCGTGTGCCCGGGGCCCGCGAGGTCATTCATGTGACCTGCGTCACACTCCGCGCGGGCGCCTCACCCGATCGGCACCCGCACCGGCAGCACGGACCGAACGGCCCAGCCGCACCGCCACGACCTGCGGCGATCTCTTCCGGCAAGGGTGCCGCGCCGGTCCGTACGGGTGAAAGCTGACCCCACGTCAGAAGGCGTGCCGGGCCCGGCCCCCGTTGGCTCGGGGACAGGACACACCCGCTCGCGCCGTCTGCCCGGAGGATCCCCATGCGCAGTCCTGCCCGCCTCGTGACCGGCACCGTCGGTGCCGCGTTCACCGTCATCGCGTTCGGTCTCACCGCCGCCGCTCCGTCCGCGTACGCGGGCGAATTCGGCCGTCTGGAGATCACCCCGTCGACCGCGGCCCCCGGTGCCACCGTCACCGTGAACACCACCGCCTGCGGCAAGAAGGGCTCGGGCATCGGCGACGCGAACTCCCTGGACGCCGGGGACTTCGAGGTACGCCCCGGCACCCACAAGGAGGTCGTGGTCGGCAAGTTCACCGTGCCGCACGACACCCGGCCCGGCACCTACGAGATCATCGTCTCCTGCGACAACGGCAAGGACGCGGTCGGCGATCTGGAAGTGATCGGCGGCGGCAAGCACGAGAAGCCCATCCACGACCGCCCGTCCGGCCATGTGCGGACCGGGGTCGGCGGCAGCGTCGAACCGAACTCCACGCAGGTCGCCCTCGGCGTCGGCGTGATCGGCCTGGCCGCCGTCGGCGGGCTGTGGCTGCTGCGCCGTCGCTCCGAGGGCGCCGAAGGAAGCTGAACCGCCGCTTCCCCCTGACCGGGCGGGGCGCGTCCCCGAGCGCGCCCCGTCCGCCCGGACCACCGACCGAGGACGACGCCGTGTCCGCAAGCGCGCAGAAGGCCAATGGCTGGCTGGTGGGCATCGCCGTGCTGTGCGGCATCTGGCTCATCCAGAACGGCCCCGGCGGCCAGCTGATCCCGCCGCAGCCCTCCAGCGCCCAGGCCTTCGCCGCCGGCCCCCAGCTCCAGCCCGGCTCCCCGGTCGCCGAACCGCTGAACCCCTCCGAGCCGGTCCGCATCCGCATCCCGAGCATCGAGGTGGACGCGCCGATGACCCGGCTGGGGCTGGCCGCCGACGGCAGCCTCGACGTACCGCCCGACGAGGACCGCAACCTCGCGGGCTGGTACGAGGACGGCGTCCCGCCCGGCGCGCGGGGCACCGCGATCGTCGCGGGGCACGTGGACAACGCGGACGGCCCGTCCGTCTTCTACGCCCTGGGGGCCCTGACCAAGGGGACCTCGGTCGAGGTCGACCGCAAGGACGGGCGCACGGCCGTGTTCTCGATCGACGCCATCGAGGTCTACGACAACGACGACTTCCCCGACCAGCGCGTCTACGGCGACTCCCCGCACGCGTCGCTCCGGCTGATCACCTGCGGCGGCGGCTTCTCGAAGGAGACCGGCTACCAGGGCAACGTGGTGGCGTACGCGCACCTCACCGAGGTGCGCCGAAACGACGGCCCGTGACCGTCACGCGTTCCACTGGTCGAAGCCCAGCTTGGCGACCAGCGAGAACACCACGGTCAGCAGCACCGCCCGGACGAAGCCGCTGCCCCGGCTCAGCGCCATCCGGGCACCGATCATCCCGCCCGCCAGGTTGAAGAGCGCCATCACGGCCGCGAGCTGCCACAGCACGGTTCCCTGGTACGCGAACATCGCCAGCGCCCCGGCGTTGGTGCACACGTTGACGATCTTCGCGGTGGCCGACGCGGTCACCAGGTCCAGGTGGAGCACGGCGCTCAGGGCCAGCACCAGGAAGGTGCCGGTGCCGGGCCCGAACAGCCCGTCGTAGAAGCCGATACCGCCGCCGACGAGCACGATCGCCGTGACGATCCGGGCCCGGGTGACCGGCCGGTCCGCGCCGTCGCCCTCGGTGGGCGCCCCGAAGGACGGGCGCAGCAGCACGAAGGCCGCGACCCCCAGCAGCACGACCATGATCACCGGGCGGAGCACCTCGCTGCTGATCCCGGCGGCGAAGAACGCCCCGGTCATCGAGCCGGCGAGCGCCATCAGCCCGACCCGCACCGCCAGCCCGACCCTTACCGGGGCTTTGCGCAGGAAGGTGACCGCGGCGCCCGAGGTGCCCACGATCGCGACGGCCTTGTTGGTGCCGAGCACATGGGCCGCCGGGACGTTCGGCAGGCCGAGCAGCAGCGCGGGCAGGAGCAGCAGGCCGCCGCCGCCCACCACCGCGTCGATCCAGCCCGCGGCGGCCGCGGCGAGGCAGAGGAGCACCAGCGTGGTCAGTGTTATGTCAGGCACGACCCGACATTAGACGCCTGTCGCCGGGGCTCTTCCCCAAGGGCCTCCCGTTCGGATCCGGCCTGATCCGAACGGGAGGCCCGAGGCCCCTCACAGAGCCCCGGCGCCGTCGCTGAGCGCAAGGTTCCGCCCGGGAAACAGGCGGGATGCGGCCGGGTAACACCTGCCGCCCACGCTCATGGCATGAGGACAACCGACGGAGGCCACTGAGATGCCGGAGCCCACCACCCCGAACGCCCTGGCGCACACCGCCGCTCCGACGATCGTGGTCGTCGGGCACGGCATGGTCGGCCAGCGGTTCCTGGAGGCCCTCGCCGACCGGGGGCTGACCCCGGCGGCCGGCGCCGCCCGGGTCGTCGTGCTCTGCGAGGAGCCCCGGCCCGCCTACGACCGGGTGCGCCTCACCTCGTACTTCGACGGGCGGAGCCCCGAGGACCTCTCCCTGGTGGAGCGGGACTTCATGGAACGGCACGGCTTCGAGTTGTACGTCGGCGACCCGGCGACGGGCGTCGACCGGGCGGGGCGGACGGTGACCGCACGGTCCGGGGCGGTGTTCCCGTACGACACGCTGGTGCTGGCGACGGGCTCGTACCCCTTCGTGCCGCCGGTGCCGGGGAAGGACGCCCGGGGCTGCTTCGTGTACCGGACCATCGAGGACCTGCTCGCGATCGAGGAGTACGCGAAGGGCGCGGCCACCGGGGCGGTGGTGGGCGGCGGGCTGCTCGGTCTGGAGGCGGCCGGGGCGCTGAAGGGGCTCGGGCTGTCCACCCATGTGGTGGAGTTCGCGCCCCGGCTGATGCCCGTCCAGGTGGACGAGGGCGGCGGCGCGGCGCTGCTGCGCACGATCGAGGACATGGGCCTCGCGGTGCACACAGGGGTCGGTACGCAGGAGGTGCTGGCGGGCGCGGACGGCGCGGTGACCGGGATGGCCCTCTCCGACGGCTCCTCGCTCGCGGTCGATCTGGTGGTCTTCTCGGCGGGCGTGCGGCCCCGGGACCAGCTGGCCCGGGAGTGCGGCCTGGCCGTCGGGGAGCGCGGCGGGATCGTCGTGGACGAGGAGTGCCGGACGTCGGACCCGGCGGTGTTCGCGATCGGCGAGTGCGCGCTGGCCGCCGACGGCCGGGTGTACGGGCTGGTGGCGCCGGGCTACGAGATGGCGCAGGCGGCGGCCGAGGTGATCGCGGGCGGCCGGTCGGCGTTCACGGGGGCGGACCTGTCGACGAAGCTGAAGCTGCTCGGCGTGGACGTGGCCTCGTTCGGCGACGCGCACGGGGCGGCCGAGGGGGCGCTCGACGTCGTCTACTCCGACGCCAGGGCGGGGGTCTACAAGAAGCTGGTGATCGGGCGGGACGGGACGCTGCTGGGCGGGGTGCTGGTCGGGGACGCGGACCAGTACGGCACGCTGCGGCCGATGACGGGCACGGTGCTGCCGGTCGCCCCCGAGCAGTTGGTGCTGCCGGCCGGGGCGGGCGGCCCGGTGGCGCTCGGCCCCTCCGCGCTGCCGGACGAGGCGGTGATCTGCTCCTGCCACAACGTGACCAAGGGCGCGATCTGCGAGCACACCACGCTGCCCGAGGTGAAGAAGTGCACCAAGGCCGGTACGGGCTGCGGCAGTTGCCTGAAGGTGATCGGTCAGCTGATGCCGCCGCCCGAGGACGCGGGGCTGTGCGGCTGCTTCCCGTACAGCCGCAGCGAGTTGTACGAGATCGTCCGCACCCTGGAGGTCACCTCGTTCGCGGAGCTGCTCGACTCGCACGGCCGCGAGGAGGCGCGCGGCGGGGACGGCTGCGAGGTCTGCAAGCCGACGGTCGGCTCGGTCATCGCCTCGCTCGCACCGACCGTGGGCGCGAGCGGCTATGTGCTGGACGGCGAGCAGGCGGCGCTCCAGGACACCAACGACCACTTTCTGGCCAACCTCCAGCGCAACGGGTCGTATTCGATCGTGCCGCGCATCCCCGGCGGCGAGATCACCCCGGAGAAGCTCATCGTCATCGGCGAGGTGGCGCGCGACTTCGGCCTCTACACGAAGATCACCGGCGGCCAGCGCATCGACCTCTTCGGCGCCCGGGTCGACCAGCTGCCCCAAATCTGGACCCGGCTGGTGGACGCGGGGTTCGAGTCCGGGCACGCGTACGGGAAGTCGCTGCGGACGGTCAAGTCCTGTGTGGGGCAGACCTGGTGCCGCTACGGCGTGCAGGACTCCGTGCGGATGGCGATCGACCTGGAGCTGCGCTACCGGGGCCTGCGCTCCCCCCACAAGCTGAAGTCGGCGGTCTCCGGCTGCGCCCGCGAGTGCGCGGAGGCCCGGGGCAAGGACTTCGGGATCATCGCCACCGCCCAGGGCTGGAATCTGTACGTCGGCGGCAACGGCGGGGCCACCCCGCGCCACGCGGACCTGCTGGCCCAGGATCTCTCGGACGCCGAACTGGTGCGGCTGATCGACCGGTTCCTGATGTTCTACATCCGTACCGCCGACCGCCTGGAGCGCACCTCCGCCTGGCTGGAGCGGATCGACGGCGGCCTGGACCACGTCCGGGACGTGGTCGTCCACGACTCGCTGGGGCTCTGCGAGGAGCTGGAGCGGATGATGACCGACCATGTCGCCGGATACCGCGACGAGTGGGCCGAGACCATCAACGACCCGGAACGGCTGCGGCGCTTCGTCACCTTCGTCAACGCCCCCCACGCCCCCGACCCCTCGGTGAAGTTCGTTCCGGAAAGGGACCAGATCAAGCCGGATCTGGAACTGCTCGCGGGACCCGTGCTCGCCGTCCGCACCCTCGAAGGGACCGCATCCTGATGACCACCGCGACGATCACGACGGCACAGGGCACCGGATTCGTCCGGCTCGCCCACGGAACGGACTGGCTGACGGTCTGCGACCGGGCCCTGCTGACCCCTGGGCGGGGCGTGGCGGTGCTGCTGCCGGACGGGGACCAGGCGGCCGTCTTCATGGACCGGGCCGGTCAGGTGTACGCGATCGGCAACCGGGACCCGTTCACCGGGGCGTACGTCCTCTCGCGCGGCCTGCTCGGCTCCGCGGGCGGGCGGCCGTTCGTGGCCTCCCCGCTGCTGAAGCAGCGCTTCGACCTGGCGACGGGCGCGTGCCTGGACGACGAGGGGGCGGCGGTGCCGGTCTTCACCGTACGGACGGACTGACCGGCTCCGGGGGCGGCCGGGTCGCGGAACGCGGCCTGTGCAACTCCTCCGCCGCCCGTTCACCTGCTCTCGACGCTCCGTCAACTCTGCTCTCCTACAGTCCTGACGCGCGACCCGCCGGCCCGTCCGGAGCGGCGGGCCCACACTCATCCGTGGAGTGATCGTGGAACGTCGGACCTTCTTGCGCACCGCGGTGATCGGCGGCTCGGCGGCCGCCTTCGGCGGCACGCTGTGGCGGGGCGCCGCCTTCGCCGACCCGGCCCAGCCGGCCCCCGGCCCGTACGGCGCGCTCCAGGCCGCCAACGGCGACGGGATCCAGCTGCCGAGCGGCTTCACCAGCCGTGTCGTCGCCCGCTCCGGGCAGACCGTGCCCGGCACCTCCTACCGCTGGCACAGCGCGCCCGACGGCGGGGCGACGTACGCCGACGGCTCGGGCTGGATCTACGTCTCCAACGCCGAGGTGTCCCCGAGCAGCGGGGGCGGGGCGAGCGCGGTGAAGTTCGACTCCTCGGGAACGGTGACGTCCGCGTACCGGATCCTGGCCGATACGAACAACAACTGCGCGGGCGGCGCCACCCCGTGGAAGACCTGGCTGTCCTGCGAGGAGGTCACCCGCGGGTATGTGTACGAGACCGACCCCTGGGGTGTGAACGCGGCGGTGCGGCGTCCGGCGATGGGCCGCTTCAAGCACGAGGCCGCCGCCGCCGACCCGGACCACGGGTACGTCTACCTCACCGAGGACGAGAGCGACGGCCGCTTCTACCGCTTCCGGCCCACGACCTGGGGGAACCTGTCGAGCGGCACCCTTCAGGTGCTGGTCGCGGGCACGGCCACCTCCACTCCGGTGACCTGGGCGAACGTGCCGGACCCGGCCGGCTCCTCCACCCAGACCCGGCACCAGGTGTCCGGGGCGAAGGTCTTCAACGGCGGTGAGGGCTGCTTCTACGCGGCGGGCACCTGCTGGTTCACCACCAAGGGCGACAACCGGGTGTGGGCGTACGACGCGAACACCTCGTCGATCTCGCTCGCGTACGACGACTCACTGGTGACGGGCGGCTCCGCCCCGCTGACCGGCGTGGACAACGTCACCCGGTCCGGATCCGGGGACCTCTACATCGCGGAGGACGGCGGGAACATGGAGATCTGCCTGATCACGCCGGACGACACGGTGGCCCCGTTCCTGCGGATCACCGGCCAGTCCGGGTCGGAGATCACCGGGCCCGCGTTCTCGCCGGACGGCGGCCGGCTCTACTTCTCCTCGCAGCGGGGGACGAGCGGAAGCTCGTCCGGCGGCATCACGTACGAGGTGAAGGGGCCCTTCCGCAGCTGACGGGAGCCGCCTCACCGATCGGGCGGCGGGCCGGCCGGCGCGGGGCGCCGCGCCGGCCCGGCGTGCCCGCCGTGCCCGTCCGCCGGCTCAGGCCTGGCCTTCGGCGGCGGCCGGGTCCATCCAGATGACCTCCCAGATGTGGTGGTCAGGGTCCTGGAACGAGCGGCCGTACATGAAGCCCATGTCCTGCGTCTCGCCCGCCGGGGAGCCGCCGGAGGCCAGGGCGGCGTCCGCGAGACGGTCGACCTCCTCGCGGCTGTCGCAGCTCAGCGCGAGGATGACCTCGGTGGTCTTCGAGGCGTCGGCGACGTCCTTCTTGGTGAAGTCCTTGAAGCGTGGCTCGGTCATCAGCATGGCGAAGATGGTGTCGCTGATGACCAGACAGGCGGTCTTGTCGTCACTGAACGCCGGGTTGAAGCCGTAGCCCAGCTTCTCGAAGAAGCCCTTGGTGGTCTCCAGGTCCTTCACCGGCAGGTTCACGAAGATCATCTGAGCCATGGTCGTTTCCTCTTCCTCTGTCCCGTGGCGCCCGCGGTGGTCCGTCCGGCGCTTTCGATGGTTAGACGGCGGGGCCGCGCCGAACTCATCGGCGCACGGCAGAAGATTTGCACGGCCCACTGACAACGGCCCGGGACTGCCCTCAGGGCAGGGCGAGCGGGGCTCCGCCGCGCAGCAGGGAGCCGCCGAGCGGGGTCAGCGTGTGCAGGACCGAGCTGCCGTGCCGCAGCGTCAGGACCAGGCCCGCCTCGCGCAGCACGGAGGCGTGCTGGCTCGCGGAGGCCAGCGACACCCCGGCCCGGCGGGCGAGTTCGCTGGTGGTGCAGCCGTTGCCGATGGAGGAGAGGACGGCCGAGCGGGTGTGTCCGACGAGCCGGCCGAGCCAGGGGCCCGGCTCGGCGAAGACCGGGGCTCCGGGGTTGGCCACCGGGTAGACGAGCACCGGCGGGAGCGACGGGTCGCGGTAGACCACGGGCGTGCCCCGGCAGAAGAAGGACGGCTGGAGCAGCAGCCCGCGCCCGTCCAGGTGCAGATCGCGGTCGAACGGGTAGTCCGCCTCCAGCACGGGCGAACGCCACCGGATCATCGGCGGCAGCGTGGCCAGGAGCCCGTCCGCTCCGCCGTCCAGCAGGGCCCGGCCGCGGACGGCCCGGTCCGCCTCGACGCTGGCCCGGATGTGTGGCCAGTAGGGCTCCACGGCCGCGTGGTGGTAGCTGCGGAGGGCCCCGATGAGCCGGGCGAGCGGCTCGGCACGGCCCTCCATGAGTGCGGCGGGCAGCGCCGCGCTCGCTCTCCCCGCTCCGGGGTCCTGTTGACGCGGGCCGGCGGACAGGCCGGCCCGCTGCCGTATCCGCCCGGCGGCCAGCAGCTCCAGCTCCGCGTGGACGCGGTCGGCCGGGGTGTCGCGCAACGCCTCTATTCCGACGTCGAGCCCGAAAGGCTCGGCGCCCTCCTGGGAGGGCGTCAGAAAATCCGGGAAATAGCCGCGGGGCGGGACGACCGCCGCCAGCAGCTGTGCTTCACCATTCAACCGCGCCCGGGATTCCGAACGCCATTTCCCGAACACCGTCGAAGCACGCCGGTCCCTGATCCGGTGAAAACTGAGAATGGTTTCCCACAGTGCGTCCGGCCTCGTGGCCATCCGCACCCGCGAAAGGTCCAGCCTGGACACATGGATACGCAGCACCGCTCCCCCACCTGTTGCATCCGCAATTGCCCCCACCAAAGGGTATGCGGGCCGTCACAGGAGGTCACCACGGGGTTTCGGCCAGAAGTGAAAGGTCTCGCCCCGTTCCGCTTCACCCGAAAAGCTGTACGGCGTCGGGTACGCATCCGGTGCCCACCGGATGAGCACGTGAAGGCCGTGGGGGGCTTTGTGTGTTCGGCGGCGGTGGGCGACGGTGCGGCTCCGTACCCGACGGGGGTAAGCCGGGTGCGGTCCATGGGTGGGGATCCATGGACCGCACCCCGGTCCCCGGCGCGCCACCCGAATTTCTTTGCGCATTGAACGAAGCAATGTGCCCTGCGCCACATTCCTCGCGCGGCATTCGGTGCGCGATCCTGACGATTTCCCGGTACCACCGGTCATTTCCGCACACGCCACTTCCGTACCGTCGCCGGCCGGCGCAGGACGAAGCGGCGGCACCCCCGCACAGGGTGCCGCCGCTTCTCGGTGGGCCTTCGAGGCCTTGGTCGGTGGGCAGGGCTGTTCGTGCAGCCCTGCCCATGAGGATCCGGGCTGTTCGTGCAGCCCGGATCCGGAGCCCGGGTCAGCGGCTGTCGCTGCCCCGGGACTCGGCTGCGGCCCGGCCGGCCTCAAGGCGGGCGACCGGGATGCGGAACGGCGAGCAGGACACGTAGTCCAGGCCCACCTCGTGGAAGAAGTGCACCGACTCCGGGTCGCCGCCGTGCTCGCCGCAGACACCGAGCTTGAGGTCCGGGCGGGTGGCCCGGCCGGCCTCGACGGCGCTGCGGACCAGCGCGCCGACGCCGTCCTTGTCGATCGTCTCGAACGGGGAGACCCCGAAGATGCCCTTCTCCAGGTACGCGGTGAAGAACGAGGCCTCCACGTCGTCGCGGGAGAAGCCCCACACCGTCTGGGTCAGGTCGTTCGTGCCGAAGGAGAAGAACTGCGCGGCCTCGGCGATCTGGCCCGCCGTCAGCGCGGCGCGCGGCAGCTCGATCATGGTGCCGATGGTCAGCTTGAGGTCGGTGCCGGTGGCGGCCTGGACCTCGGCGATGACGCGGTCGGCCTCCTCGCGGACGATCTCCAGCTCCTGGACCGTGCCGACGAGCGGAATCATGATCTCGGCGCGCGGGTCGCCCTTGGCATTCTTGCGCTGGGCGGCGGCCTCGGCGATGGCCCGCACCTGCATCGCGAACAGACCGGGGATGACGAGGCCCAGGCGCACCCCGCGCAGACCCAGCATCGGGTTCTGCTCGTGCAGCTTGTGCACCGCCTGGAGCAGGCGCAGGTCGTTCTCGTTGGCGTCCTTGCGGGACTCCGCGAGCGCGACGCGGACCGACAGTTCGGTGATGTCGGGCAGGAACTCGTGCAGCGGCGGGTCGAGGAGGCGGACGGTGACGGGCAGTCCGTCCATCGACTCGAACAGCTCGATGAAGTCGGCCTTCTGGAGCGGGAGAAGAGCGGCCAGCGCGGTCTCGCGCTCGTCGTCGGTGTCCGCGAGGATCAGCTTCTCGACCATCTCGCGGCGCTCACCGAGGAACATGTGCTCGGTGCGGCACAGGCCGATGCCCTGGGCGCCGAAGCGGCGGGCCCGCAGCGCGTCCTCGGCGTTGTCGGCGTTGGCCCGCACCCGCAGCCGGCGCACCCGGTCCGCGTACGCCATGATCCGGTGCACGGCGGCGACCAGTTCGTCGGCGTCGTCGGCCCCGGCGTGCATCCGGCCCTCGAAGTACTCGACGACCGGAGACGGTACGACGGGTACCTCGCCCCGGTAGACCTTGCCGGTGGAGCCGTCGATCGAGACGAGGTCGCCCTCCTCGATCACCGTGCCGCCGACCGTCATCCGGCGCCGCTTGGTGTCGACCTCCAGGTCCTCGGCGCCGCAGACACAGGTCTTGCCCATGCCGCGCGCCACGACCGCCGCGTGCGAGGTCTTGCCGCCGCGCGAGGTCAGGATGCCCTCGGCGGCGATCATGCCTTCGAGGTCGTCGGGGTTGGTCTCGCGGCGGATCAGGATGACCTTCTCGCCGGAGCGGGACCACTTGATCGCGGTGTACGAGTCGAAGACGGCCTTGCCGACGGCCGCACCGGGCGAGGCGGCGATGCCCCGGCCGAGCAGCTCGGTCTTCGCCTCGTCGTCGAAGCGCGGGAACATCAGCTGGGCGAGCTGGGCGCCGTTGACGCGCTGGAGGGCCTCGGCCTCGTCGATCAGGCCCTGGTCCACGAGCTGGGTGGCGATCCGGAAGGCGGCGCCGGCGGTGCGCTTGCCGACCCGGGTCTGGAGCATCCAGAGCTGGCCGCGCTCGATGGTGAACTCGATGTCGCAGAGATCCTTGTAGTGGTTCTCCAGGGTCTCCATGATCTGCATGAGCTGGTCGTACGACTTCTTGTCGATCGACTCCAGGTCGGCGAGCGGCACCGTGTTGCGGATACCGGCGACGACGTCCTCGCCCTGCGCGTTCTGGAGGTAGTCGCCGTAGACGCCCTGGTGGCCGCTGGCCGGGTCGCGGGTGAAGGCGACGCCCGTGCCGGAGTCGGGGCCCAGGTTGCCGAAGACCATCGAGCAGACGTTGACGGCCGTGCCGAGGTCGCCGGGGATGCGCTCCTGGCGGCGGTAGAGCTTGGCCCGGTCGGTGTTCCACGAGTCGAAGACCGCGTTTATGGCCAGGTCCATCTGCTCGCGGGCGTCCTGCGGGAACACGCGTCCGGCCTCGGACTCGACGATCTTCTTGAACTGCTTGACGAGCTTCTTGAGGTCGGCCGCGGCGAGGTCGGTGTCGACCGTGACCTTCTTCGCGTCCTTGGCCGCCTCCAGCGCCTCCTCGAAGAGGTCGCCGTCGACCCCGAGGACGGTCTTGCCGAACATCTGGATGAGGCGGCGGTAGGAGTCCCAGGCGAAGCGCTCGTCGCCGGACTGGGCGGCGAGACCGGCCACCGAGGCGTCGGAGAGGCCGATGTTCAGGACCGTGTCCATCATGCCCGGCATGGAGAACTTGGCGCCGGAGCGGACGGAGACCAGCAGCGGGTCGTCGGCCTGCCCGAGCTGCTTGCCCATGCGCTCTTCCAGCGCCTTGAGGTGCGCACTCACCTCGTCGCGCAGCGCGGTCGGCGCGTCGCCGCTGTCCAGGTAGACCTTGCAGGCCTCGGTGGTGATCGTGAAGCCCGGAGGGACGGGCAACCCGAGGTTGGTCATCTCGGCGAGGTTCGCACCCTTGCCGCCCAGAAGATCCTTCAGATCCTTGTTGCCCTCGGTGAAGTCGTAGACGAACTTCTGGGGATCTTTGTTTTCCGACACGGGTCTCGACTCCTCGAGGACGCGGTGGCTGCCCTGACGGCGAGGAACATACCCAGATCGAAGGTGGATGGGTACGTCCACTTGGTCGTCATACGGCCGCAACCACCCGTCCGCCAGCAGATCGAAAGGCTCGCCCGGCCGAAGCACCTGACGTTCCGCTTTCACCTCCTGAATGCGACATGGCCGAAACTTGACCCTAGCCGCTCACCTGAGCGGGTCATTCGCCAGGTGAGTTCACTTCTCGAATCCAGCAGGGTGGCACTGAGTGCCACGTCTTCCAGAAGTGCAGCTATGTGGAAAACGCTCATCTGAGCGCAACCCCGATCAAGGGTGGCGTGAATCACGCCCGTTTCGGACCCCGGATTTCAGGATCCGGACGCCTCAGGCAGTCGCCGAGCACCCCGAGGTCCACCTCTTCCAGGCTACGGGCGAAGGTCCGCCCCCGCGCGGGCTCCACCGGCAGCAGCGAGGGCACCACCAGCACGGCGCAGCCCGCGGCGTGCGCGGAGGCGGTGCCGTCCGGGGAGTCCTCGACGGCGACGCAGGCCGAGGCCGGGACGCCGAACCGGGTCGCCGCCGCCATGTACGGGTCCGGATGCGGCTTGGTCCGTACGGTGTCGTCGGCCGACAGCGTGAAGGCGAAGGCTGCCCCGGCCAGCGACCCCGCCACCACCGCGTCCACCACGCTCCGGGGCGATGCGCTGACCAGGGCGAACGGCACCCGGGCCGCTTCCAGTGCGGCCAGCAGCGCGGCGGCCCCGGGGCGCAGCGGGGCTCCCGCGTCGACCTTGCGGAAGAAGGACGCGGTCAGCTCGGCGGCCACGCGGGGCAGCTCGGCGGCGGCCCCGCCCGTCACCTCGATCAGATGAGCGGCGGTGTCCGCGACGGCCCGGCCGACGACCTCCGGCGCGTCCGCGCCGGACAGCGGGTGGCCGAGTCCGGCGGCGACCTCGTGGGCCGTCTCCCACCACAGCACCTCGGTGTCGACGAGGGTGCCGTCCATGTCGAGGAGCACGGCGGCGGGCGTCGTCATGCCTCCGCCTTCCCGGCCGACGGCTCACGTGCGGGGGCCGCGGGGACGACGAACACCGGACGCGGCACGGGCGTGACCCGGGCCCGTACGCCGGGCAGCAGGTCGGCGGCGTCCCGGGAGGGGAGGTCGGCCTTGACTGCGACGCCGCCCCTGAGGTCGAGCAGGACCCGGGTGACCGAGCCGAGGAACGACGCGGAGACGACGGTGGCCGTGCCGTCGGGGTCGGCCTCGGCCCGGACGCCCTCGGGCCGGATCAGCACGTCGACGGGCCCGCCGCCCGTCGGGGCCTCGCCGTCGACCGGCAGGGTGGAGCCCGCGACCTCGACCGAACCGGTCCCGGTCAGGCGGCCCGGCAGCCGGTTCATGGTGCCGACGAACTCCGCGACGAACGCGGTGGCGGGGCGTTCGTACAGCTCGGCCGGGGGCGCGCACTGTTCCAGCCGGCCCGCGTTGAGGACGGCGACCCGGTCGGCCATGGACAGGGCCTCCTCCTGGTCGTGGGTGACGAAGATGGTGGTGATCCCGAGCGACAGCTGAAGGCGGCGGATCTCCTCGCGGAGCGTGAGCCGCACCTTGGCATCGAGTGCCGAGAGCGGTTCGTCGAGCAGCAGCACCCGGGGCCGCAGCGCGAGCGCGCGGGCCAGGGCGACCCGCTGCTGCTGACCGCCGGACATCTGGTGCGGGAAGCGTCCGCCGTGGTCGGGCAGCCCGACCAGGTCGAGCAGGTCGGCGGCGGCAGCGTGCCGCTCGGCGGCGGCCACCTTCCGTACGCGCAGGCCGAAGGCCACGTTGTCGCGGGCGTTCAGGTGCGGGAAGAGGCTGTAGGACTGGAAGACCATCCCGGCGTCGCGCCGGTTGGCGGGGATCCGCGTGATGTCCTCGCCGTCCACCAGCACCTCGCCGGAGTCCGGCTGCTCGAACCCGGCGAGCACCCGCAGCGCGGTGGTCTTGCCGCAGCCGGAGGGGCCGAGGAGGGCGAGCAGTTCGCCGGGTTCGGCGGTGAGGTCGAGGCCGTCGAGGGCCACGGTCGGGCCGAACGCCCGGCGGAGCGAGCGGAACTCCACCCGGGCTCCGGTGGCGTCGCGCCCCTCGGCGGGCGACGCCGGCCAGGACGGCTCGGGGCGGCGGGCGGCGGTGGGCAGGGCTGACATGGGTGGCTACTCCTTGCCGGGTACGGGGGTGGGGGCGGCGGCGGGCACGGCGGCGGCCGAACCGGTTCCGGCGCGGGAGAGGACGAGCAGCAGGGCCCAGGTGATCAGCAGGCTGAGCAGGGACACCGCGACCGACATCCGGGCCTCGGCGCCGGAGACGGAGACGATCCACACCGCGAAGGGACGGAAGCCCAGCAGCGAGGCGACGGTGTATTCGCCGAGCACCAGCGCCAGGGTCAGGAAGGAGGCCCCGGCGAGCGAGGAGCGGAGGTTGGGCAGGATGACGCGGAGGATCACGTACAGCCGGCCGGCCCCGCAGTTCCGGGCCGCCTCCACCAGCGTCGGCACGTCGACCGCGCGCAGTCCGGCGTCCAGCGAGCGGTGCACGAACGGCAGGGCCAGCACGGTGTAGGCGAGGACCAGCACCACCGGGAACGACTCGTTCTGCACGGCGAGGAAGGTCTGGTAGAGCGGGGTGCGGGAGAAGTGGTCGGGCCCCCAGCGCAGCACCGTGGCGATCCCGGTGACCAGCGCGATCGGCGGCACCACCAGCGGCAGCATGCAGACGATCTCGACGACGGCGCGCAGCCGGGGCGGCCCGAGCCGCACCGCGACCAGGGCGGGCACGACGAGCAGCAGGGCCAGCACGATCGTCGCGGCGGCGAGGGAGAGCGAGAGGAAGAGGCTCTCGGTGAAGCCGTCGGCCGACAGGATCCCGCTGTAGGCGGCGAAGGTGAGGCCCTGGTTCGGCACCTGGACGGTGAAGACGAACGAGGAGATCAGCGGGGTGAGGAAGTACAGCCCGGCGACGGTGAGCACGGCGCCGCGCCAGTAGCGCGGGCGGCGGGCCGTCTTCACCGGGGCGACGGCACGGGCCGTGGAAGCAGGGGTCAGCGCAGCCATCGGGAACTCCGTCGCTGGAGGGGCAGGTAGACCGCCATCACCAGTCCGGCGATCACGATCATGTCGAGGCTCAGCGCGAGGGCCACGTTCTCCTGGCCGACCAGCACATTGCCCGAGAGCGCGTCGGCGATCTTCAGGGTGACCAGCGGGACGGAGCCGCCGACCAGGGCGGCGGCCGTGGCGTGCGCGGCGAAGGCGCTGCCGAAGAGCAGGACGAAGCCGCCGAGCAGCGAGGGCGCGAGGACCGGCAGGCCGACGTGGCGCCAGAACTGCCAGGTGGTGGCCCCGGTGTTGAGCGCGGCCTCCCGCCACTGCGGGCGCAGCCCGTCCAGGGCGGGGACGACGACGAGCACCATGAGCGGGATGAGGAAGTAGAGGTAGATGACGGTGAGCCCGGTGAAGGAGTAGAGGTTCCAGCCGAGCGCGTCCAGGTGGCCGATCTCCGTGACGACCCCGGAGATGCCGAGGGTCGCGACGAAGGCGAAGGCGAGCGGGATCCCGCCGAAGTTGGCGAGCACGCCGGAAGCGGTGAGCACCGCGCCGCGCAGGGCGCCGCGCCGGGAGGTGACGACGGCCTGGGCGATCAGCACCCCGAGCACGGTGGCGAGCCCGGCGGTCAGCGCGGACAGTTCGACGCTGCCGGTGAGCGAGGTGAGGTAGGGGCCGCGGAGCGAGCGCGCCAGGTGCTCGCCGGTGATCTCGGTGGTGCCGGCGACCGGGTCGGTACGGGTGAGCGCCCCGTACAGCAGGGCCCCGGCGGGCAGTCCGAAGCAGAGCCCGGCGAAGACGAGCAGCGGGAGCGCGCCGAGCCAGGCGCGGGGCGGCCGGCGGCGGGAGGTGCGGCCACCGGCCTTCGAGCCGGCCGCCCCGGGTCCCGGGGCGGCGGACGGGTGGGGGACGGTCATCAGGAGACGGCCTTGTCCCAGTTCTCGGCGAGCGTGGCGTTGGCCCGGTCGAGCTCCTCGGAGCTGGGGAAGGCCGGGGTGCCCGCGACCTCGGGCAGCTTGGCGACGAAGGTCTTGTCGGCGGTGCCGTCCTCGGTCATGGCGGGCAGCAGCACGGGGCGGGCGTAGCCCTTGAGCCAGAGGTTCTGGCCCTCGGCGCTGTACAGGTACTCCATCCACAGGCGGGCGGCGGCCGGGTGCGGGGCGTCCTTGTTGATGGCCTGCGAGTAGAACTGGGCGTACACGCCGTCCTTCGGTACGGAGACCTTCCAGTCGACGCCCTTGCCCTTGAACTGGTCGGCGTACCCGGCGTTCAGGTAGTCCCAGTCGATGCTGATCGGCGTCTCGCCCTTCTCGACGGTGGCCGGGGTGGACTCGACGGGGATGAAGTTGCCGCTCTTCTTCAGCTTGCCGAAGAAGTCGATGCCGGGCTGGATGTCCCCGAACGAGCCCTTGTTGGCGAGGGAGGCCGCGTACACGCCGCCGAAGGCGGAACCGGACTTGGTCGGGTTGCCGTTGAGGGCGACCTTGCCCTTGTACGCGGGCTTCAGCAGGTCCGCGAAGGTCTCGGGGCAGGTCGTGATGCGGGCGGCGTCGCAGCCGATGGAGACGTAGCCGCCGTAGTCGTTGTACCAGCGGCCGTCGGCGTCCTTCTGGCTGTCGGGGATCTTGTCCCAGGAGGCGACCTTGTACGGGGCGAAGAGGTTCTCGGCGGCGCCGCTGCGGGCGAAGGCGATGCCGAGGTCGAGGACGTCGGGGGCGCGCTTCTGGCCCTTGCGGGACTTGACGGCGGCTATCTCGTCGGAGCTGGAGGCGTCCGGGGTCTCGCTCTTGATCTTGACCTTGTACTTGGCCTCGAAGGCCTTGATGATCTCGCCGTAGTTCGCCCAGTCCGGCGGCAGGGCGATCACGTTCAGCTCGCCCTCCTTCTCGGCGGCGGCGACCAGCTTCTCCAGCCCGCCGAAGTCGGCGACCGAGGCGGCCTCGGTGGACTTCACCCCGTTCACCCCGGTCGCGGTCTTCTCCTCGGGTGCGGCGCCGCACGCGGTGAGCGCGGTGAGGGCGGCGGTGGAGAGGGCGAGAGCGGCAACGGCACGGCCGTTGGCGCGGATACGGGGGCGGGGTCGGGCTCTGCGCACGGTGTGTTCTCCCGGAAGCGAGGTGAGGGCAACTTGTTCATACAAGCTGGCATCAGTTCGCCCGCCTCAGATGTCCGGGGAGTGAACGTCCCATGTCCGGTGCCGCAAGAGCCGTGGAAGAGGAAAGCCGGTCATAT
The DNA here is from genome assembly GCF_014650675.1 of Streptomyces anulatus. Classification (GTDB taxonomy): domain Bacteria; phylum Actinomycetota; class Actinomycetes; order Streptomycetales; family Streptomycetaceae; genus Streptomyces; species Streptomyces anulatus. Next base: position 814,964 of record NZ_BMVK01000001.1, read on the forward strand.
CGGGGCTGTGTTAGGCACGGAACCACGCGCTGCGACGGCTCGACGGGGCGTTAGAGTGGCAGTGCCGGACCGCGACGCGGCACTCAACCTGTACACAGTCCGGGATCCGTTTCAACCGACCGACGGGGAGCGCGTGGGCCGTTCACGCTACGAGGAGATCGCCGAGTCGCTGCGGCAGGCGATCCGCGGCGGTGCCTATCCGCTGGGCTCACGGCTGCCGTCCGAGAGCGACCTCGCCGCCCGCTGGGAGGTGTCGCGCGGCACCGTGCGCCAGGCGGTGGCGCTGCTGGCGTCCGAGGGCCTGATCGGCTCCCGGCAGGGCGCCCGGCGGGTGGTCCTGCGCCAGGAGCGGCGGCAGAGCTTCCAGCAGCTCAACAGCTTCGCGCAGTGGGCGCGGGCGATGGGCTGCGAGGTCTCCAGCCGCATCCTGGTCCGCACCACGCGCCCGGCGACCGACGAGGAGGCGGCCCGGCTGGACGCCGAGCCGGGCAGCGAGGTGCTGTACGTGCTGCGGCTGCGCCGGCTGGACGGGGAGCCGGTGATGGTCGAGCGGACCGTGTACGCGGACTGGGTGGCTCCGGTGGTCCGCGCGCTGCCCGAGGACTGCGTCTCGATCATGGACGGCATCGCGGAGCGGGCCGGCATCGTCGCGCAGTACGGCGAGCACCTGATCGACGCGGTCGCGGCGGGCAGCGAGGACGCGCGGCTGCTGGGGGTGCGGCGGGCCAGCCCGCTGCTGCGGCAGCGGCACCTGACGTACACGGCCGCGGGCCGCGCCATCGAGTGGACGGACGACCGCTACCGGGCGGGCAGCGTCGTCTTCAACGTGATGAACTCCGCGGCGGCGGCCCCGCTGGAGCGCCACGCGGGCCCGGACGTGGGCGCGGGCGGCTGAAACCCGGCCGGGGCCGTGCCAGGTCTCTTACGGCTCTCCGGTCCCGGCTCCCAGCGCCTCGGCCGCCATCTGCGCCAGTTCGTCCTCCTCGCCCCACTCGCGCACCGCCGCCTCCCGCACCGCGGTCCACTCACGGTGCGCCCTCCCCTCCGCGTCGGCGACAGCGAGGGCGGCGAGGGCGTCGCCGAACCGCATCCTCGACCGCAGCGTCGCCCGGTCCGTCGGGCCGAGGACACGGGCCCGTACCTCGATGACCGTCTCCAGCACCTCGACCGCCTGCTGGTGGCGGCCCGCCCGGTGGAGCTGAAGCCCGTACTGGTGGGCGGCCGTCAAGGTCTTCGGCGCCTCCTCGCCCAGCGCGCCCCGGTACACCGACCAGAGCACGTGCGCCTGCTCGGCGGCCTCCCCGTACGCGCCCGTCCCGGCGAGCAGCCGGACGAGCTGACGGCGGGTCGCGGCCGTGCGCAGGCTGCCCTCGGGAAGGTCCCGCACCTGCGTCCGCAGCAGCTCGCGGCAGAGGGCGAGAGCCTCGTCCGTACGGTCCTGCGAGGCGATGGCCTCCGCCAGGGAATGGGTGGTCGCGGCCACCATGCTGTCCCCCGGTTCCAGGTGTTTGCCCTCGTCCCTCAGCAGAGCCTCCAGCCACTTCTCGGCCTGCCCGTGGCGTCCGGCATCGCGCAGGACCGTTCCGTAGTCGTGGCGCAGGACCATGGTCGTCCGGTGGGTGGCTCCCAGCACGCCCGTGACCTCGTCCAGCAGCCTGCGCTGCGACGCCAGGGACTGTTCGTACTCCTGCGTCTCGGCAGCGATGAGGCCGTGGAGCTGACGTACCTGGATGGTCACCGTGTGCTGTGCTCCCAGCGCCTCCACCGCATCCGGTTCCAGCTCCGCGATCCCGCGCAGGGCCTCCGTGTGACGCCCGAGCAGATGCAGGTGGCCGAGCCAGTCGTAACGCGCCTGCACGGTCCGTTCGTGATCGGCCCCGTAACACTCCTCGCTTGCCCTGATGGCCGCTCTGCGCAGCGGTTCCGCGTCCTCGCTCCGGCCGCTTTCGTGGAGCAGGTCGGCCAGGGCGTCCAGCGCCATGTGCCGGCCGCCGGTCTCCTCGTCCGCCGGTCGGTCCTCCGCGGCGAGGAGGCCGGTCCTCAGCTCACGTTCCGCCTCCGTGTAGCGCCCCTGGGCGCTGAGGACGACGGAGAGCCAGACCACGATGCTCAGGGGGTCCGCCCTCAACAGGCTGCCGTCCGTCTCCTCGTTCGCGGCGAGCACGGTGCGCAGCAGCTCCTCCGCCTCCCGCCACCGCCCCAGGCCGTGGAGGGTGAACGCCTGGTGCTGGACGCAGTGGGCCCACGTCGCCCGTTCGTACTGCTCCGGCGTGACCAGGTCGAAGTCCGCCAGCAGGGCTCTGCCTTCGGCCTCCGCCTCCGTCAGCCAACCGGCGTCGTACAGCATCTCGTGAAGATGGACACGGGCACCGAAGGTGTAGGCGTGCAGCGGGCCGTGCTCAACGCCCGACAGCCTGATCACCGACCTCAGATGGGGCACGGCGGCCTCGGTCATGCCCAGCTCGCTCAACCCGATGGCGAGCAGTCCCCGCATCTGACGGGTCACCAGGTCCGTGCTCTCGGTCAGCTGCTCCGTCGACCATTGGAGAAGTTGGGCGAGCTGGTCCCGATAGGCGGTGATGCGGGCGTCGTTGAGCGCCTTCCCCACGATGCGCAGGACTTGCACGCCCGGCCAGCCGAACCCGGCCGCCCAGGCGCGGCCGAGCCCGACGACGTGTTCGGCCGGTCTCCGCACCATGTCGGGGAGCAGCGGGTCGGCGAGGATCCGGTCGGCGAAGGACACCAGCGGCGGCACGACCCTGTCGAGGACGAACCACTCGGCCGGGCTCTCCGGCTCGTCCGCGAAGTACCCGGTCGGCTTGAGGCCCGCCGGATACTGCTCGGGGGGCTCACTCCCCGACAGCCCCAGCCTGCGCAGCAGCTGCGGCGAGGCGGCGGCGAACGGTCCGGCGTGTTCGGGCAGGTCCCACGTGGCGCCGGGCCCTTCCGCGTCGAGCCGGGCACGGAACTCGGGTCCTTCCCCGCCGCGCTGCAGCAGGTAGTCGCTCACCCGCTCGGCCGTGTCCAGCGCGACGGATGTGCGCACGGTGTCCAGCAGCAGATCCGCCACCCCGGGGTAGAACTCGTGCTCCGCGTTCTCGGCCGACTTCGCCGTGGCGTCGGCGCGGCGGCGCAGCAGTCCGCCCAGGAAGACCTCGGCGAGCTGCGCGGGGTGGAACCGGGCGCCGTCGCCCCGGTGCGCCTCGTGCACCAGCCGCATCACGGGCAGCGTGAGCGGGGCGACCGAGGCGAGTGCCCCCGCCAGCAGGCTGCTCTCCGGCGAGGCCGCTTCACGGAACCGGCGAAAGCGCTCCCCGGCCGACAGGGGGTGCGGTGGGGGCCGTGATGAGGCCGGCGGGAGTGGCGGGAACTCGTCCGGAACGAGCATGACCGGCAGCGGGGCGCAGCTCCGCCGGGTGGCGAGGAGCGACACCCAGGGCATCAGATGCCCGGTGGTCGGCTCCAGGACCGGAATGGCGGTGCCGCTGTACGGCATCATGCCGTCGGGGAACACGGGGTGGCTGACCGTCAGCGCACGGCCGGGGGCCGCCGGGTGCGGGCTGCTCACCAGGAGCCGTTCGACCGGCCCGGCCGGCGACTGCGGCCACATCCGCTCCGGCAGCGGCTGGAGTACGGCGACGGGGGCGCGGCCCGCCCAGGTGCGCAGCGCGGCATGGACGGCTCCGGTGCGCCAGCGCTCCCCCACCATGTCGGACAGTACGAGAACAAGGGTGCGGCGGGTGGGGTCCAGGCGCAGTCCGTCGGCGCCGCCGCGTGCACCTGCGTTCCCTCCGGAGCGGACCAGCGGGCCGGTTCCGTCGCCGCTGTCCATCGTGTACGTACGGATGTCCCGGAAGATCCCCTGCGCCTGGAGCAGGGTCTTCACCTCGTCGGCCAGCTGCCGCCACAGCACCATCGACGGCCCGTCGTCGATGACGAGGGCCGCCGAGAGCCAGCGTTCGGGCAGGGGCCGCAGAACGGGCTCGGGCAGTCCGGTCTCGGCCATCCGGTCGACCGTCGCCTGCTCGTCGAGGACGAGTTCCGTGCGGGAGTCCACCGTACGGCGCAGCGGCCTCATCGCCCGGCCGAGTGCGCGGGGGGATCGCAGGGCCCGTACTCCGTGCACTCCGACGGAACGTGACGGACGCCCCCGGTCGCCGGGCCCCGCGGGCGCGTACAGCCCCTGCGGCGGCTCCACGGAGGGGCTCTCCCGCAGCGGGCCCGGCCCGCCGTGGTCCACGTCGAGGTCGAGGGCGTCCTCCGCCTCGTCCAGCGGACCGGAGGCGGGACGCGGTCCCGCCGGCCGCTCCGGCGGCGGCCCGTCCTCCGGCTCACCGGCGCCCCGCGCCACAGCGAGCCAGAGGACGTCGAGCAGTTCGTCCGTGGACACGTCCACGCCCGCGCTGCTCAGCACGGCCGTCAGCCGGTCGAACATCAGACGTCACCCAGGGAGCGGAAGACGGTCTCCCGCAGCCGCTCGAAGTCCGTCACTCCGCCGGAGACCCGCAGGTGCACGGCGTTGAGCAGCTGGTCGGTCGCCAGCTCACGGGTTCCGGAGTCGCGGAGCCGCAGGAACTCGGCGATCAGCCCCTCCGCCCGTGCGGTCTTGGCAGCGCCCAGGTGCATGTCGACGATGGCGCGCAGCCGGACCTCGTCGGGCTGCGCGAGGTCCAGCCGCACACAACGCCGGAGGAAGGCGGGCGGGAAATCGCGCTCGCCGTTGCTGGTGATCACCACGACCGGGAAGACCTGGCAGGTGACCCGGCCCTTCGGAACGCCGACCCTCTCGTCGTCCGGACCGGTGACCCGGACGCGCGGCAGCGGGTCCTTGAGCCGGGCCAGTTCGGGAATCTCGTACGTACCCTCCTCGAAGACCGTGAGCAGGTCGTTCGGCAGGTCCACGTCCCCCTTGTCCAGCTCGTCGATGAGCAGGACGCGCGGCAGGGAGCGGGGCAGTAACGCCGTGCCGAGCGGGCCGAGCCTCAGATAGTCGCCGATGTCGGGCTCCGCCGGGGCGTCGTCCGCCCCGGCCGCCTGATCGCGCCCGCGGCTCAGCGAGGCGTCCCGCAGCCTCCCGACGGCGTCGTAGCGGTACAGCCCCTCGGCGAGGGTGGAACGGCTGTTGACCGGCCAGTGCAGGACCTCCCCCAGCCCCAACTCCCGGGCCAGGGCCCTGGCCAGGGAGGACTTTCCGGTGCCGGGCGCGCCGGTGACGAGCAGCGGTCGGTGCAGATGCAGCGCGGCGTTGACGATGTCGCGGTCCGCGTCGGCGATGACATACCGCCAGTTCCGCGGGGCGTCCTCGGCCTCGCTGTCCGCCGTACCGGTCTCCCCGCCTTCGGGCCGCTCGCCGCCGCCGGTGAAGGTGCGCCACGGTGGCGGCTTCGGCCACGCGGTGACCGGGTGCGGCTCCGCGTCCCCGCGGAAGAGCCGCCAGTCCGTACTCATGGATTCCCCCTCTTTCATGGTGCTGCCAGGTCGAGTCGTGGGGGCAGGGGGTGCTGGGGGTCGTCCCACAGCAGGGCCAGCCGGCCTCCGGCGCGTTGCCCGTCGGCTGCGGAGCCGGCACGGATCCTGCGCAACTTGCCCGGCAGCGAGGACAGGGCGTCGCCCTCCAGGAAGGAGGCCAACTCCGTCTCGATGCCGTCTGTTTCCGGCCCGCCGCGCCAGATCATCACGGGCACGCCGTTGAAGACACTGGCACCGAAGGCGGCCGCGCGGTCCTCACCGACGGCCCGCACGACCACTCCCGGCGCGTCGTCCCGCTCGGCAAGGGCGCCGTGCACGGCCGCGATCGTGGTCGGCCCCGCGGACAGCCAGTGCAGGTCCTCGGTGCGCCCGTTCTCGACGCGCTTCCACCGCTGCCGCCACAGATGCTCCCGGCTGCGGACCCGTTGTTCGGCGCAGCGGACGACGACCGGGAAGTCGTTTCCCAAGGGGCGGCCGTAGAGCTCCTTCGCTCCGATCTCCCAGCGGTGGACGTCGAGTTCGAGGTCGGTCAGGTCCAGGAAGAACTCCACCCGCGTCACATTGGCCCGGCCGTACCGGGTCAGCAGGTCGTCCACCACGCGGTGGATCTCCGTCTCGGGCAGTTCGGTGTCGTACGTCGCCAGCGACTGCGCGGCCGCACTCCCCCGCGACCACGCCTGGAGGGTGCGATCGCGCGACGGGCCGGTGGCCGCCGACAGCCTGATCTGTATGCGGTCGTCAGCGGTGGGGTCGTCCTCGCTCCGGGCGGCGCGCTCCTCCAGTTCGAGACGACGCGACCGGAGGAGCTGGGGCACGAAGGGGTCCAGCCGGGTGGCACAGTTCAGCGTCCACTCCCGCAGCTGCTCGGCGAGCCCTCCGCCGACGGCGGCGGCGAGGCGCTCCACCGCCCCGATGAGCCGCGGCAGCCGGGGCAGCGCCGGAGAGGGCACGGAGAGTTCCTCCAAGTGGTCCATCAGCGCCAGGGGTTCGATCTCGTCGATCACCGCTGCGGGGACCTCCTCGCGCGCCGCGGCGACCAGCGCGCGGCGGGCATCGGCCGGCATCCCGGTGAGGAGCCCGCTCAGGGCGTCGTACTCGCTGCACAGCAGCCAGCGGCCGCGCGTCAGATGGAGGGTGTGGCTGCGCAGGGTGTCGCCGTCGACCCCGCACGCCTCCGCCGAGAGGAGGTGGATGAGGGTGCTGATGCCGTGCGGCCTGCCCCGGGACCAGTCGACGAGCAGTTCCCCGGTCAGTTCGTCCGCCGAACAGGGCGGAGCGGTCCCGGTCTCCTTGGAGACGGCGGCGGCCAGTCGGGCCGCCGCGCCCGGGTCGCCCGCGTGGGCCGCTTCGACCCGCATGGCCAACTGGCTCCGCTCCAGCATCTGTTGGTGCGACAGGTTGCCCAGGGCCGACGCGCCCATGGTGGTGCCGGTGTAGACGAGCTCGTTGTCGTTCCAGTCCCGGAGGTGGACCGTGGGCGTCTGCCCGCCGCCCTCCGTCGCCTTCGCCAGCTCGAACGTGGCCTTCATCTCGGCCCACACCTGGCCGAGGTCCGGGGCGGCCGCGGAGTCCTTCCGGGATCCGGCCTCCAGATGGTCCATCAGATACGACGTGAAAACTCCGGCGCCGTCGCGGTTCTTGGCGGCCTCGCCGGGCCGGGACGCGCGCATCACGAAGAGCTTGCGGGACCCCTTCTCGGGATGGGCGGCGATCGTCTCGGGAGCCAGTGCTCGCGCCTGCTGGCCGGCCGAGAGGGTCGACTGGCAGGCGTCGATGACCATCGTCACCCGCTCGGGCCGTAACGCGGGAAGGTGCGCCGTACGGAGCAGGGACACCAGGTTCTCGGCGTCCACCCCCAGCGGATCGCCCGTCCGCGTGTCGGGGTAGAGCAGGCTCCATCGGTTGCCGCCCGCCTTGAGGCCGTGGCCCGCCCAGTAGACCCAGAGCCAGTCCACCTCCAGCTTCGACAGCTCCTCCCGGAAGACCCGCCGCACATGCGCCCGGTCCGCCGTGCTGCGCTTGACCCCGGTGAAATCGGCCAGGATGCCCTTGTTCTGCTCCAGCGGCGAAGCGAGCAGGTGCATGCCGTTCTCCGGCACGCCCCTCGCCCGCAGCCAGCGCATCATGCGGGCGGCGTCGCTCGCGGGCCCCGAGATGTTCCATGCCCGGTCCGCGTAGGCCTCCACCGCGACGATCACCGCATGGGTCCGCTGCCAGTCGTGCACGGTGGTCACGGCAGCTCCGCGTTCAGCCGCTCGTACAGGCCCCGGTGGGCGAAGTAGGCGGTGTGCGCCCGGGGAAAGGGCTGGCGCAGATGGACCCGGACATCGTCGACGCGGCCGGGGAACAGCTTCCCGCCGACGAAGCCCAGCAGGTCCCGCCGGTCGTACACATTGATCCAGCGGGGGAACGTACCGGGCAGTTCGTCGCCCCGCCGCAGACCGGTGAGCGCGTCGATCTCGTACAGGAAGGGTGCTTGCGAACCGACCGTGACCAGCAGGTCCACCCCGTGCGCGGGCTCCATGGCCAGCAGGTCGAAGGAGGCGATTCCGCCGAGGCTGTGGGCGAGCAGGACGACCGGGCCGTCGTCGGCCGCGCGCGCGAGGGCGACGGCCTCGGCGATCCGGGCGCGCAGCAGCGCTCCGCGAGCCTGGTAGCGCAGGATGTCGCCGGTCTCGGGCAGGAGCCAGCCGGTCATCCGGCGGCGACCCGTCTGGACCACCGGGGACGCCGCCCAGAGCAGCGGGTCGGCGAGGAGCCGCGCGGCCAGCCACTTGCCCGAGTCCACGACGATGCCCCGGTCCGTTCCGCCGAGACGATCGGTGAGCGCCTCGACAAGCGCGTCCCGGTCGGCCCCGTCGACGGGCAGCGGCTCCTCCGCGTCCTGGGCCCGCTCGGTCAGCCGGACGGCGAGGGCGACCAGGGCCCTCGCGGCCACGGACTCGGCGTCCTGGCCGTACTCCTTTCCCGTGAGCCGCAGGGACAGCTCGGCGGCGATCTCCTCCGCGGCCGCGGCGAGCTGCGGCCCGATGTCCTCGACGAGCGGTCCGGGGCTGTCACCGCCCGCCGTCGGGCCGGGTTCGGCGAGTCCGCGCACGCGGTCCGCGAGCGCGTCCCAGCGGTCGACACGGCCGGGGACGTATCCGCCCTGTTCGTCCTCCCCGGCGGCGTCCTCGATGAGCTCGATCTCGGCGAGCGGATTCCGTTCGAGGAGGGCCCAGAGAGCCAAGGGGTCGGCTTCCCCGGCCCCCGGCGACCCGCGGTCCTGGTCGCGCGAGGGGAAGGAGACTCCGCCGAGCTCCAGGTGCGCCCCGCAGGTGTCGCCCCAGTAGCACGGTACGAGACGGACATCCGGCCGGGTGCGTTTCAGCCCGCGGGCGACGCGCTCGTACGACGTGCGGTACGAGTCCTCCCGCACTCCGGTGCCATGCACGAAGACAACACTCGTCACCAGACCCCCCACAGTGTCCCGAGAGTTCAAGTCTAGTCAGCGATGCCCCGGTCAACGGCCTTTTACCGAAAGGCGGTCGTCTTCCCGTTATCAGCCGCCGGAGGTGTCCAGCTCCGCGTCGGCGCTGACGCCCGCGCAGTCGTACGGGTCCTTCAGCCAGCCGTCCGGCAGGACGACCCGGTTGTTGCCCGAGGTCCGGCCGCGCGGCCCGTCGGCGCCGTCCGGCCAGGGCTGGTCGAGCTCCAGCTCGTGCAGCTGGCCGCTCAGCTCCTCCAGCGAGGAGGTGATCGCCAGCTTCTTGCGCATCTCGGAGCCGACCGCGAAGCCCTTGAGATACCAGGCCACGTGCTTACGGAAGTCGATCACGCCGCGGGCCTCGTCGCCGATCCACTCCCCCAGCAGCGTCGCGTGGCGCACCATGACGTCCGCGACCACCCGCAGGGTGGGCGCGTGCCGGGCCTCGCGCCCCTCCATGGCGTTCACGAGGTCGGCGAAGAGCCAGGGCCGCCCGAGGCAGCCGCGTCCGACGACGACACCGTCGCAGCCGGTCTCCCGCATCATCCGCAGGGCGTCGTCGGCACACCAGATGTCGCCGTTGCCGAGAACGGGAATCTCCGGGACGTGCTCCTTGAGCCGGGCGATGGCGTCCCAGTCGGCGGTGCCGCCGTAGTGCTGGGCGGTGGTGCGCCCGTGCAGGGCGACGGCGGTGACGCCCTCCTCGACGGCGATGCGGCCGGCGTCGAGGAAGGTGAGGTGGTCGTCGTCGATGCCCTTGCGCATCTTGATGGTGACGGGGAGGTCCCCGGCGCCCGAGACGGCCTCCTTGAGGATGGCCCGCAGCAGGGGCCGCTTGTACGGGAGCGCGGAGCCGCCGCCCTTGCGGGTGACCTTGGGGACCGGGCAGCCGAAGTTCAGGTCGATGTGGTCGGCCAGATCCTCGTCCACGATCATCCGGACCGCCTTGCCGACGGTGACCGGGTCCACTCCGTAGAGCTGGATCGAGCGCGGGGTCTCGGTCGCGTCGAAGTGGATCAGCTGCATGGTCTTCTCGTTGCGCTCGACCAGCGCCCGCGTGGTGATCATCTCGCTGACGAAGAGCCCCTTGCCCCCGGAGAACTCCCGGCACAGCGTCCGGAACGGGGCGTTGGTGATGCCGGCCATCGGGGCCAGCACGACCGGCGGCTGCACGGTGTGCGGGCCGATGCGGAGCTGTGGGAGGGCGGGGGCGAGCGTGGTCATTGCTCCATTGTCGCGTACTCCGGACGGATGGCGGTCCCGGGTGCCCGGCGCCCCGGCGTCCCCGGAAACCCCACCGGCACGGTTTCACCGTCGGGGCGACCGCCGTATCCGGCCCGGCGCGTGTCGCTGCGACCACCAGTCGTGTTCACGGGGTTCCGTCGCCGTCTCGGCGAAGTGCAGCACCGTCCGGGCGTGCACGTCGTCCGGCGACCCTCCGCGTCCGCCGTACCCGAACCGGTCCAGGGCCCTTCGCAGCACGTCACACGCCTCCCGCGCACGCCCCTCCTGCAGGAGCGCGAGGCCGAGGTCGACAAGGACCCGGCCCTCGGCGTCGACCTCCCCCGCCACCCGCAGGGCTGCCGCCGCCGGTTCCAGGGACCGGACGGCCTCCTCCGAGGTCGATACGTCGTCCACGGTCGCCAGGACGCGCTCCACGACGTCGTCTTCCAGACGTACGGAACAGGCGGGCCGAATGACCAGGAGATGCTGCCGCAGGGCCTCGAACGCCTCCATGAAGCGCCTGGCCCCCCGGAAGAAGAACCAGCGCCAGTACAGCTGGTCCACGGGGAGGCGGAAGGCGTCGTCGACCAGCGATACCGCATCGTTCATGAGACGCTCGGCGTCGACCGGCCGGCCTGCCCGCACGGCAGAGGCGCTGGTGGCGATCACGTTGCCGCCCTCCGCCCGCAACCAGCTCGCCGCTTCGTCGTCCCCCGTGTCCCGGATGCGGGTTCGCAGGTCGCGGAACGTGTCCAGGTAGTGACCGACCAGCCGCCCGACAGCCGCACCTCGCTCGTGCTCCGGAACGCGCAGGTTCAGCTGCTCGATGGCGAAGACGCGCACCAGATCGTGGAGGCGCCACCGCCCGTACGCCGTTCCGCTCTCGACGAGATGCGCCCGGGACAGGGACTCCAACAGCCGGCGGCACGCCTGCCGCTCGTCACCGAACAGTGCGGCGGCAGCCTCGGTGGAGATCTCGGGGCCGGGACCGAGCGGCAGCACGCGGAACAGGGCCGCGGCCCGCGGACTCAGGGCCTGGTACGAGAGATCGAATGCGGCGCGCACTGCCAGACCGTCGACGGCGAGCACGTCGAGCCGCGCTCGTTCGTCGGAGAGGTCGTCCAGCATCACCTCCAGCGGCTTGCGCGGTTCCTGGACGAGCAGCGCACCGACGATCCGCAGCGCGAGCGGCAGGTACCCGCACAGCCGCACCAGCTCCCGAGCCGCCCGTGGCTCCTGGTCCAGGCGCGGGTCCCAGCCGTACGCGACCTCCAGGAGACGGCCCAGCAGGTCGAGGGCCGACCGCTCGTCGAGTACGTGAAGGCCCAGCAGCCGGGAGTCCAGCGTCGACATGACCTGGCGCGATGTCAGGATCACGCGAGTCCGCCGGTCGGCCGGCAGCAGTGGCCGCGCGTGCTCGGCGCCGGCGGCGTTGTCCAGCAGTACGAGCAGGGGCTTCCCCTGCTCGGCGAAGGCGGCCAGGACCGATCTGTACAGCCTCGCCCGGTCCTCGGGCCGGGACGGTATGTACTCGCCGTGCACCCCGAAGGCCTGGAGAAGGCTGTGCGACAGGTCCGCGGACTCCACCCGCCGCTGGTCGTCGTAGCCCTGAAGGTCGACGAAGAGGACCCCGCCCGGAAACCAGCCGCGCTCCCGGGCGACCCGGGCGGCCCGCACCGCCAACTCCGTCTTGCCGACACCGGCCGGTCCCACCACGGAGCAGACTGTCGGAGTGCCGCCATCGGCGGCGGGGTCCAGGACCTCCAGCAACAGGTCCAGTTCCACGTCCCGGCCGGTGAACGCGGGGCCGGAAGCCGGCAGACCGGCCAGGGCCGACGGCGCCACGGGGGGCAGGTTCACGGCGACCGTATGGCCCTGGATGACGGCGTGGAAGAAGACTCCTCCACTGATCCGGTTGCCTCCCGCCGCATCCGGGCCGGCCGGAACGGGCAGCCCGTGATCGTCGGCGTCCGTCATGCCGCTCGGCTCCGGGCGCGGGGTCGGGCCACAGGAGCCGTCGGTGGGAGCGGAACGATGAAATCCATGGTCCGCCCTCCGGTACGCGTCACGGACAACTTAGCGTTGCCGTGAAGTTCGGGATGCCGCTTCTCCGCCATCCGGAACCGGCCCGGGCGGGATCAGAACGTCACCGCGTCACGGATCAGCGGGCAGGTCATGCAGTGCCCGCCGCCCCGGCCCCGGCCCAGCTCCGCGCCGACGATGGTGATGACCTCCACCCCGGCCCGGCGCAGCAGCGCGTTCGTCTGCGTGTTGCGGTCGTAGGTGAAGACCACGCCGGGCTCCAGGGCCACCGCGTTGTTGCCGCTGTCCCACTGCTGGCGCTCCGAGGCGTAGACGTCGCCCCCCGTCTCGATCACCCTCAGCTGGGGGAGGCCCAGGGCGCGGGCCACGACCTCGGTGAACGGGGTGCTGCCCTCGTCGGTGATCTCGATCCCGGGCGCCAGGTCGGACGGCCGCAGCGAGAAGGCGCGGACGCCGTCCATGATGCGCGGGTACAGCGTGACGATGTCCCGGTCCGCGAAGGTGAACACCGTGTCGAGGTGCATCGCCGAGCGCAGTTTCGGCATCCCGGCGACGATCACGTGCTCGGCCGCCCCTTGCTCGAACAGGGCGGCCGCGACCTGGGTGATGGCCTGGCGGGAGGTCCGTTCGCTCATGCCCATGAGGACGACGCCGTTGCCGACGGGCATGATGTCCCCGCCCTCGAACGTCGCCTGACCCCAGTCCTTCTCGGGGTCGCCCCACCAGACGGTGGAGCCCCGGAAGTCGGGGTGGAAGGTGTAGATCGCCTTCATCAGCAGGGTCTCGTCGCGCCGGGCGGACCAGTAGAGCGGGTTCAGCGTCACTCCGCCGTACAGCCAGCAGGTGGTGTCACGGGTGTACAGGGTGTTGGGCAGCGGCGGCATCAGGTACTCCCGCGCCCCGGCCCCCTCGCGGGCGAGCGCCACGTACCCCGAGCGGAACGCGTCGGGGAGGTCGGCGGTGGCGAGCCCGCCGATCAGGTACTCCGCGAGGTGCTGCGGGGTCAGGGTCTCCAGGAAGGCACGGGTGTCGTCGATCAGGCCGAGGCCCACCTCGTTGGCGGTGATCTTCCGGTCCAGGAGCCACGCCCGGGCCTCGGGCTCGGCCACCGTGGCGGCGAGCAGCTCGTGCAGTTCGACGACCTCCACGCCGCGCCCGGTGAGCTGGGCGACGAAGTCGGCGTGGTCCCGCTGGGCGTTCTCCACCCACATCACGTCGTCGAAGAGCAGGTCGCCGGAGTTGGTCGGGGTCAGCCGCCGGTGGGCCAGCCCGGGGGCGCAGACCAGGACCTTGCGCAGACGTCCCACCTCGGAGTGGACGCCGAGGGCGGAAGCGGGGGCGGTGCTGTTCACGATGGGCCTTTCGCTCGGTGACGGCAGAGGGGACGTACGGGGTCGCTCGGAGCGGGGACGTACGGGGTCGCTCCGAGCGGGTGGCCAGGAGCGAGGAGGTGCGGGGGGCTCAGAGCTCGATCCAGCCCGCGGCCAGTGCCACGACCCCGGCGGCGGCTCCGGCGACCGAGACCGCGCAGATGACGGCCTCGCCCGGGGAGAAGAGCCTGCGCCCCTGTTCCCTGCGGGACTTGACGAAGAGGAAGGTGGCCGGGGCGTAGAGGATGAAGGAGACGAGGACGAACTTCAGCCCCGCCGCGTACAGCAGGAACGCGGTGTAGAGGGTGGCCACCACGGCGATCACCAGCTCGCGCCGGGTACTGCGTCCCACCACGTCGGACCGGCCGGGCCGCCGGGCGATCCGCACCGCGAAGGCGGCGGCCAGCAGGAAGGGGATCAGGCTCAGGGCGCTGGTCAGGTCGAGGGCGAAGTTGAAGGCGTCGTCGGAGAACAGCGTCACGACCAGCACGACCTGGCTCAGGCACGTGGTCATGAGCAGCGCGGCCTCGGGCACGTCCGCCCCGGTCGACCGCCCCAGGAAGCGGGGCATGTCCTTGTCCTTCGCGGCGACGAACAGGACTTCGGCGGCCATCAGCGTCCAGGCGAGGTAGGCGCCGAGCACGGAGACGATGAGGCCCACGCTGACGAAGACCTTGCCCCAGGTGCCGACCGCCGACTCCAGCACCTCGGCCATCGAGGGCTGCCGCAGCTCGGCGATCTCGGCCATCGGCAGCAGTCCGTAACTGACGATCGTGACGGAGGCGAAGACGGCGAACACGCTGAGGAATCCGAGGACGGTGGCCCGCCCCACGTCCTCGCGGCGCTTGGCGTGGCGGGAGTAGACGCTGGCCCCTTCGACGCCGAGGAAGACGAAGACCGTCGCGAGCATCGTGCCGCGGACCTGGTCGAAGAGGGAGCCCGCGTAGTCGGCGCCGCCGAAGTTGTCCGCGAAGACCGAGGCGTCGAAGTAGAACAGCGCCAGGATCACGAAGAAGATGATGGGCACGATCTTGGCGACGGTGACGATCCGGTTGATCGCCGCGGCTTCCTTGACGCCCCGGCGGATCAGCAGGAAGAACCCCCACAGGCCGACCGAGGAGATCACCACCGCCGTCACGGTGTCACCGTCGCCCAGTGCCGGCGCCACCGCGCCGACGGTCGACATGATGAGCACCCAGTAGGTGACGTTGCCGACGCAGGCGCTGGCCCAGTAGCCGAAGGCGGAGAAGAAGCCGAGGTACTCGCCGAAGCCCGCTTTCGCGTACGCGTAGACCCCGGCGTCCAGGTCCGGCCGACGGACGGCGAGCGTCTGGAAGACGAAGGCGAGCATCAGCATGCCGGTCCCGGCGACGGCCCAGGCGATCAGCGCTCCCGCGACGCCGGTCTCCTGTGCGAAGCGCCGCGGCAGCGAGAACACCCCGGCGCCCACCATCGAGCCGACGACCATCGCGGTGAGCGTCAGGAGCGTCAGCTTCACCGCCGGTCGCGCCTCGGCCTCGGGTCCGGCGTGCGTCATGGCGTTCCCCTGTCGATGCGGTCATCGGCCAACCAGGGAAAGCTAGCAACTTTATGGGGCGATACAGCCCATATCGTCACCGGCGGAGTGGTGCACCGGGCCTGCTCGCGGAGCTGGACACCGCCGGTGAACTCGGCTCGTTCCGGGCGCACCTGTGGCCGGCCGCCCCGGTCGGAACCTCCCGCCCCCACCGCAGGATTTCTCTCCCTGGGCCATGAGAGAGGCGTCAGCGGGCAGAAGCACTCTCAACTTTTGGAGGCTGCGATGACGTGTGACCGGATGGGACTTGCCGAAGTGCTGGCGGCGGCGGAGAACGCGGCCCCGGTGGACTCGATCGATGTCGTGGCGCGCAATCTGCGCACACGGTTCGGTGCGCGGTACGTGTCGTTCCTGTTCGTCGACGTGGTCGGCAGCCGTCTGCTGCGGGTCAACGACACGGTCGGCGTCTCCGAGGAGCACCGGACCGAGAGAGTCCCCCTGGCCGGCAGCGGCATCTACGACAAGGTTCTGCGCGCCCAGAAACCGGTGCTGACGGAGGAGGACGGGCTTGGGCAGCGCGTGCTCGCGCCGGTCACCAACCGCGGTGACACCATCGGTGTGCTGGAGCTGTTCCTCGACGTCGTGACCGAGAGCGTGCTGGAGCAGGTCGAGGAGGCCGCGCACGCACTGGCGTACATCATCGTCACCGACCGTCGCTTCACCGACCTCTACCACTGGGGAAACCGCACCACGACGGTCAGCCTGGCGGCGGAGATCCAGCGGCAGCTCCTCCCCTCGGCCCCCTCCTGCGAGGCGGCAGAATTCGCCCTCGCCGGAGCCCTGGTCCCGGCCTCCGACATCGCCGGGGACACCTACGACTACAGCCTCGACCACGACACCCTGCACCTGTCCGTCACCGACGCCATGGGCCACGACGTCGACGCCTCCCTCACCGCCACCCTGGTCGTGAACGCCTCCCGCGGCGCCCGCCGCGCCGGGTCGGACCTCGCCGAACAGGCCCGCCACATGCATCAGGCCCTCCTCGACCACGGGCGCCACGCCTACGCCACGGGCCAGTTGCTCCGCATCGCCCTTGACGGAAGCGGCGCCCAACTGGTCAACGCCGGCCACCCCGGGCCGCTCCGGCTGCGCGAGGGCACGGTCGAGGAACTGGGCCTGGCCGTCAACATGCCCTTCGGCTTCCCCCCGCAGGGCGCCTATCAGGTACAGGACATCGATCTGCGCCCCGGTGACCGCCTTGTGCTGTTCACCGACGGAATGCAGGAACGCGAGGCGGAGAAGGTCGACCTGCCAGGTCTCCTGTTGAGAACCGCGGCCGAGCACCCGCGCGAGGTCGTCCGCACCTTGGTCACCGCGGTGGCCGACGCCTATGGCGGCCGACCGCCGAAGGACGACGCCACCGCCCTGTGCCTGGACTGGCACGGCCCTCACAGCGAGCTCCGCCGGTCGGACATCTGAGCCCGAACGCTCCTCAGGCGAGGCGGGAGGCCCCCCACGCCGCCTCGATCATCCGGAAGATCTCGTCCACCGCGCCCTGCGGATCGTCTGCCTCGCGGGCCAGCGCGTAGGCGTCGATCGCGAACCTCGCGATGGTCCGGCAGGCCGTCGACGACTCCGGTACGCCGAGGTCGGCGGCGATGGCGGCGGCCAGCGACTCCGCGTGGCGCAGCCGCATCGACTCCTCGTGCTCCCGCAGGGACGGCGACGACTCGATCATGTTCCGCACCGGGGCGGCCCCGGGCGCCGCGCAGTGGCGCACCAGGGCGTGGATCTCGCGGCGCAGCACGGGGATCAGCGGCTCGTCCGCCGCCCGGCCGGCCACCGCCCGGACGAGTCCCTGCTCGAAGCCCTGATCCTGCTCGAAGACCAGCGCTTCCTTGGAGGCGAAGTGGGAGAAGAGCGTGGTGACGGCCACGTCCGCCTCGGCCGCCACGTCACGGATGCCCACGGCGTCGTACCCGCGCTCCAGGAAGAGCCGCAGAGCGGTGTCGGCGATCTTCTGGCGGGTCGCGGCCTTCTTGCGCTCGCGACGCCCGGGGAGCTCGGTCATGCGCTGACACTAGCAAATACAAAAACGTAACCGATGCGAAAAGCTAACGGTTAGTGCTACGTTCGGCGTATGAAGAAAGTGAGCTTCGCCGCGTTCGGCGGCCCGGATGTCCTCCACCTCATGGATGCCGATGAGCCCCACGCGGGCCCCGGCCGGATACGCGTCCGCGTACGCGCCGCAGGGGTGAACCCCGTCGACTGGCGCATCCGCGAAGGCCAGGTCCTAGGAGCCCATCCGGTCGAACTGCCGTCAGGAGTCGGCCTCGACGCCGCGGGAGTGGTGGACGAGGTGGGCGAGGGCGTCGAGGGGGTGGCGGTCGGCGACCACGTGTTCGGCGAGGGCTCCGACACGTACGCGGAGTTCGCCGTGCTGTCGGCATGGGCCCGGATGCCCGAGGGCCTGACGTTCGAGGAGGCGGCCGGCTACCCGTCCGTGGTGGAGACCGCGCTGCGCGTCCTGCGCGAGGTCGGGGTCCGTCCCGGTCAGACGCTGCTGGTCAACGGCGCGTCCGGCGGGGTCGGTTCGGCGGTGCTGCAGATCGCCCGCGACCGGGGCATCACGGTCATCGGCACGGCGGGCTCCGCCAACCAGGACTACCTGCGCGGCCTGGGCGCGCTCGCCACGACGTACGGCGATGGCTGGGTCGAGCGCGTGCGACTGCTCGGCCGCGTCGACGCCGCGCTCGACCTGGCGGGCTCGGGCGTGCTCGGCGAACTGGTCGAACTGACCGGTGACCCACGGAAGGTGGTCACCATCGCGGACCTGGACGCACCGGAGTTCGGCGTCCGCTTCTCCGGCGTGGCGGGGAGCGTGCCGGACGCGCTGGCCGAGGCGGCGGCACTGATCTCACGCGGCAGGCTGCACATCCCGGTGGAGAAGGCCTACTCGCTCGCCGCGGCGGCCGCCGCGCACATCGACAGCCGGGCGGGGCATACGCGGGGCCGCCGGGTGGTGATCGTCTGACCACGAGGCGGGTCACGGTCCGTAGGGTGCGCCGGGCACGGCGGCAGGCGCGGGGACAGGGGATGGACATGCTCGACTACGACGACGAGGCCCGGCACTACGACGCGTCCCGGGGTGGTGAACCGAGGGCCAGGGCGGCGGCGGACGCGGTGGAACGGCTCCTGCCGCAAGGGCCTTGCGCCGTCCTGGACATCGCCTGCGGCACAGGCATCGTGACCGAACGGCTGCCGCGGCCGGGGCGGACGGTGGTGGGCGTCGACCGCTCGCCCGGGATGCTGAGCCTCGCCGCGCGACGGGTGCCGGGAGGCGTCGTGCGGGGCGACGCCACGAGGCTGCCCTTCGCGTCGGACGCGGTGGACGCCGTCGTGATCGTCTGGCTGCTGCATCTGCTGCCGGACCCCGTGCCCGTGCTGGCCGAGGCGGCCCGGGTGCTGCGGCCCGGCGGGGTGCTGATCACCACCGTCGACAAGAACGACGCGCACTTCGCCGAGGACAGCGACATCGCCGAGGCCACGGCGGACCTGCGCCACCAGTACGCACCCCAGGTGCCCGACCGGTCCGCCCGGCTGCTCCGTTGGGCGGCGGAACAGGAACTGGGGACAGCCGGCCAGACCTGGTTCCCCGGCACGGGACAGGGCCGCAGCCCTCGCGGGTGGCGCGAGGTGATCGAGGTGGGCCGCATCTCCTGGTGCACACACGCGCCCCGGGACCAGGTGGTCGACGTGTGCCGGCGGCTCGCCGCACTGCCGGACCAGGACACGCCCCGCCCGGACCCGCTGTACCGCCTCGTCGCCTTGCAGGCATGACGCCCTTGCAGACATGACGCCACGACGGCAGTCGGCAGCAAGTGGCCGAAGCCCCGCGACGCGGGTGACGAGGCATGGGAGACTCGACCATGCCTGTGACCAACCCGTGGCTGGCCGGCGCGTCACCCAAGAAGCGGCTCGATCGCGAGCGCCTGGAAGAACGCATACTCAACCTGCTCTCGACGCAGAACATGTGTGTACTCGCGACGGCGGGACCGGAAGGGCCCCTCGCGACACCGGTGCGGTACTTCCCCCTCGACTTCGCGGTGATGTTCAGTACGGCGCCCGGTTCCCCGAAGATGAGGAATCTCGCCGCCGACCCCCGTGTGTCGGTGGGAATCTTCGCCCCGCTGGTCGGACAGGCCAGCAGCCGGGGAGCCCAGCTCTTCGGGCGGGCTCGCGTTCTGTCCGAGGACGACCCCGCCTTCGAGCACTACTGGCCGGCGTTCCGCTGGCAGTCCGACCATGTCGAGCGGTCACGTTCTCTCGACGAACCCCAGTCGGGCCCTCTCGTCGTGATCGACGCCGAGCGGATCGTCTATACGGAGCACTGGCTGCGGCGCGAAGGCTTCGCGCCGCGCCAGTTCTGGACCAAGTCCGTCCAGTAGCACGGCACTTCTCCCCAGGAGATACATCAGAAGACGGACAGCCCGGTGAGCGTGGTGAAGCGGGCGAGGGCCGACACGCCCGCCACCGAGTTGCCGCGCCGGTCGAGACCCGGGCTCCATACGCACAGGGTGCACTCCCCGGGCACGATCGCGATGATGCCCCCGCCGACGCCGCTCTTGCCCGGCAGCCCCACCCGGTAGGCGAACTCTCCGGCCGCGTCGTACGTCCCGCAGGTGAGCATGACCGCGTTGACCTGCTTCGCCTGGCTGCGGGTCAGCAGCGCGGAACCGTCGGCCCGGACGCCGTGCCGGGCCAGAAACCCCGCGGAGAGGGCCAGGTCCGCGCAGGACGCCTCGATCGAGCACTGGCGGAAGTAGGCGGCGAGCAGCTCGGGGACCGGGAGCGTGATGTTGCCGTAGGAGGCCATGAAGTGGGCCAGCGCGGCGTTGCGGTCGCCGAAGGCCGCTTCGGAGGCGGCGACCTCCGGTACGAAGTCGATGGCGGCGTTGCCGCTCTCCGAGCGCAGCAGCTCCCGCACCTGGCCGGCGGCGTCCCCGGTCAGCGCCTGGAGCCGGTCGGTCACCACGAGGGCCCCGGCGTTGATGAACGGGTTGCGGGGGATGCCGTTCTCGTACTCCAACTGCACCAGGGAGTTGAACGGGTTGCCCGAAGGCTCCCGGCCGACTCCCCGCCATATCTGCTCGCCGTCCAGGGAGAGCGCCAGCGCCAGGGCGAACACCTTGGACAGGGACTGCGTCGAGAACGGCTGCCGCCAGTCGCCGACGCCGTAGACGGTTCCGTCCGGCTCCGCGACGGCCATGCCGAAGCGGCGGGGGTCGGCGCCGGCGAGCATCGGAATGTAGTCGGCGGGGGTGCCGTGGTCGGGGAGTGCGGCCATCTCCTCGGCGATCCGGCTGAGGACGGCGCTGAAGCGGTGCGAGCCGGCACGTGGGGCGGCGCTGTTCGCCCGAGGGGCGGCGGAGGGGTGGGACACGGCGGTTCCTGACGGAGAGAGGAGCGAGGAGGCCCGGCGGGCGGAGCCGAAGCGGGGCCGCCCACAGTCTGACCCCGTACCCGCCTCAGGCCGAACGCGCCCCTTCGAGAGGCCGGGGGACGGCGGCGGTGAACCGCAGCCTCCGCCGGGCCCACCCGAGCAGGAGCAGTACGACGATCATGAGCACGCCGTTGGCGCCGTACTTGACCACGGGTGACGTGTCACCGAGCGGCTCGACGACGAAGGACAGGGCGGCGTTGACCACCAGGGCCGCACCGCACACGGCGAGGACGTGCGCGGGCCCCCAGTCCGGGCGCCCGGACCACCACAGGAGCGCACCGCCCGCCAGGACCAGCGCCGCGACATTCAGCGCGACCCCGCCCCAGCCCGGCGACGACAACTGGTGCGCGCCCATGAGCACCACGGCCCCGCAGCCGACCGCCCACGCCGGCGGCACCCTGCCGCCGGAGCCCCGACCGCCCTCGTCGCGGCCTTCGCCGCCTCGGCCGTCGGCCCCTCGGCGGGGGAACCTCCGCGGTATCGCGAAGGCCGCCACGGCCAGTGCGAGGGCGAACAACCCGACGGTGCCGAACTGTGCGGGCGTCGCCAGGAATTGCTTGCTGTGCTCCTTGAAGATGACCAGCGCGCCCAGCCCGTAAAGGACGATCATCACGGTGATCCCGACCCGTCCCAGCCACGGCCGGTCCGCGATGCGCGGGACACAGGACTCCACGACGCCGATCGGTGCGCAGAAACTCCAGATGACGTGGCCGCCGACGAAGCCCACCACGTGCTTCACGCTGACCCCGAGTCCGGCGACGAAGGTGGGCAACCGGTCGTCGTCCCAGGACGCCTCGTCGACGAAGTCCGGGTTGAACAGGCTCTGGTCGATCACACCTGCCTGGATCAGTCCGAACGCCGCGCTCAGCAGCAGCATCGTCGGCCACCCGCGCCCGGTCCGCCGGGCGACCTCACGGATCAGTACGGCGACCGTGCCGTACAGCGGACCGAGCACCAGCAACCCGGTCAGCATGTCCAGCGGGTTGCTGATGATCTGGTCGTAGCCGATCAGGTACTCGGCACAGATCGGCGACAGGAGCAGCAGCCCGACAGCCGCTCCGATCCGGGTACGCGCCGGTAGGGGCGCCGGTATAGGTGCCGTTATAGGTGCCGTTATGGGCGCCTGGTGAGACGTCATCGGTGTTCCTTCAGTGAGGAGAGCACGAATAAAATCATAAACCGAGCGCTCGGTCTATCATTGAGTGAGGCACCATGACTGGACACCAGGGCATGGCGGCACACCGGAGAGGAGACGACGGCATGAGGACGGTCGACCCGGCCAAGCACCGAGCCCGGCGGCAGCACATCGTGGACGCGGCGGCGCAGTTGTTCGCCACGAAGGGCTTCGAGCGCACCACTACGGCGGAGATCTGCAGGGCCGCCGGGATGAGTGCGGGCAACCTGTTCCACTACTTCGCCAACAAGCGGGCGATCTTCCTCGCCGTCTTCGAGGACGAGGACAGCGACAAGGCCGAACGGATGGCGGCGGCGGAGGTCGCCGACGACCCGTGGAACGCGCTGCTGGAGGTCATCGACCTGCTCGCGGCCCCGGCGCTGGAGCCGCTGGCCCCTCCCCTGGTGATGGAGGCCATGGTCCAGGCGTACCGGGACCCGGAGGTCGAGGCGGCACTGAGCCGCGACACCGCCGACGAGCAGAAGACGGTTGCCGTCCTCCTCCGCAGGGCCGCGGCGGCCGGCCGGATCGATCCGGAGCTGGACCCCGACGCCACGGCTTCCTGGGTCGTGACCCTGATCGCCTCGCTCTACACAGGTGCCGCCACCGACCCGGCGTTCAAGCCCGCCGAGCAACTCCCCACCCTGCGGCTGATCCTGACCCGCTACCTCCGCGGCGAAGCGCGCTGAAGGTTGTTGCAGAACGCCTGCGACAGGGCGTTCTGCAACAACCTTCAGGGCCAGTGAGGAATCGCGCCGCTCCCCGTGTTCCTGAAGGGCCGCCGCCGTTCTCCGCGCCCCCGGCTTGGGCTACTCCGTGCGCAGGCCGTCCGGGCGCATCAGGCGGAGTAGCGGGGGGACGCTGAGAGCTGTCACGGCCAGGACCGCTGCTGCGCCGATGCCTGTCATGGCCAGCACGCTCGCCCAGTCCACCCTGATCGCGGTGTCCGTCATCCTCAA
Source organism: Streptomyces anulatus (assembly GCF_014650675.1). Classification (GTDB taxonomy): domain Bacteria; phylum Actinomycetota; class Actinomycetes; order Streptomycetales; family Streptomycetaceae; genus Streptomyces; species Streptomyces anulatus. The sequence continues at coordinate 837,688 of NZ_BMVK01000001.1, forward strand.
AAGGACGCCGCCCAGGGTGAGGCCCACGATCAGGGCCAGGGCCAGGCCCAGGGCGACCGGGATCGCGGTCTGCCAGAGCACCGACAGGCTCAGTGTGCGGCGCCGGGTGCCGAAGGCGACCAGCGCCGACAGCAGTTTCCTCCGCTCGCGCAGTTGCTCCAGCTGGGAGACCAGCAGGCTCGCCCCGATCAGTGCGAGGACGCAAGCCGCGCCGACGAACAGTCCGGTGCGAATGATGTCGTAGTTTTGCGACCGTTCGTTCGGCGCGTACATCGTGGGGATCGCGAGGGGGTGGATCTCCGCGACGGCGTTGCGCACCATCTCGAGCCCCTCCGGGACCGACGGGTCGAGTCTGGCGTGGATAATTCCGCTGATGTCGGAGGCGACCGCGGTGGGCAGCGCCTTGGTGGTCATCAGGAAGCCGTTCCGCTCCCAGCCCGTCGGGTCCTTGTACGGGACGGCCTTCTTGATGTCCCGCGGTACCGTCCATGGTGCCTCGGTACGCTCCCCGGAGTCCTCGAAGGTCGGGTTGACGAAGAGTTTCCGGCCGGGTTCGGCGAGCTCCACGGTCTCCTCGTCGGGCCAGGAGCCGTGGAGGGTGAACGCGTCTCCCTCGCGACATGAGGGCAGTTTCGCCACCTCGCGCAGGGCGGCGCAGTCGCCGACGGTGAGTCCCACGGACGACTCGGGGTTCTTCCGGCTCACACCGAGCAAGGTGGTGGACACCGCGACGGTGCGGCGCACGCCAGGGGTGTCGGCGAGCTTGCGCTGTGCGTCCGCGAGAGAGACGGGAGCCGGTAGGGAGACTTCCACCTGGACGCGCGAGGCGTCCTGGCCGGTGGGCTCCGTGTAGTCGCTCTGGACGCCGGAGAACAGCATCTGCAGAGCGATGGCTCCGGCGACCGCCACCGCGATGCCGTTGACCATGCGGGCCGCGGTGCCGCTGCTCAGCTGGAGCCTGCGCACGGCCAGTTGCCAGGAGACCGGGCCCGAGTTCAGGCGGGCCACGACGTTCTCCACGACCCACGGCAGCAGCGCGGTGACACCGACGAGGAGCAGGATGACACCGCCGGCGACCATGTACTCGTTGAATGTGCCGTTGCCGCTGCCCTGGCCGATCATCGGGGCGAGCAGGCCGAGACCGCCCAGGGGCAGCAGCAGCCGCCACCACAGCCGGCGTCGCGCCGGCTTGGCCGTGCGCACCACGCCGAGCGGCTCGATGACCACTCCGCGCAGGGCCAGCAGCGTCACCGCGACCGCGGCCGCCGGGACCGCGACGGCGATCAGGACGGCGAGCGCGGGCGCCGGGTCGAGGTAGCTCGGGAAGACGCTGACCCCGAAGAGCTCGACGGTGCCGGCGATCTGGCGACCGATCAGGAAGAATCCGATACCGAAGGCCAGCCCGAGGAAAGCGCCGCCGAGTGCCTCGCCCGCGGCGATCCGGCGGGTCATCCGACTGTCGGCGCCGACAAGTCTGAGCGCGGCGAGCCTGCGGTCGCGCCGCTCGCCGCCGACGCGCACGCCCGCGGCGATGAAGACGCCGACCGGCATCAGCAGCACCACGAAGACGAGGAGGACGAGCAGGAGAAGGACCGGGTCCGTCTCCCCGGAGGCCCCCTTCGTCGCCTGGAAGGTGTCGATGCGCGAGATGGCGGAATCGTCGGCGAACTCGGCCAGGCTCCGGCCGCCCGTGTAGTAGGCGAGTTCGCCCGAGCCGATCAGACCGCTCTCACCGATGCTGCCGGTGATGCGGTAAGGGATCCGTTCGCGCAGCAGTCCGGCGTCCTTGGAGTCCAGCAGGTCCTTCAGCGCGGGGGACACGAACATCTCGCCGGGCGCGGGGAACTTGTTGATCCCGGGCGGCAGCGGTGCCCGCGGACCCTCGGGCTCCAGCTGGCGGCCGCGTACTTCCAGGTCGCGAAACTCGGTGTCGACGTGCGCGACAAGCACCGTGTTGTCGGACTTGGCCGGCTCGGCGTCGCCTATCGCAAAGTCCATGCGCGCGTACTCGCGGTCCTCCCGCGCCTGCATCGCGTTCGGGATGGCGGTGGTGAGCAGCAGTAGCGCCACCCCGAGCCCCACGCCGACACCGGTGAGCAGGGCACGTATCCAGCCCTCGCGGCCGCCGGTGAACGCGAACTTGAGGCCCATGGCCAGGTCTCCGGGCCACTGCCGGAGCTTGGATGCCTTGTCACCGGGATCTTCTCCGGCGTACAACTCCGAGGAATTCTCGGGCGGGGCGGCCGTGGGCGATGGAGGGATACTCATACGACGCGCTCCAGGTCCCGGGACTTCCCGTCCCGCACGACGATCTCGCGGTCGGAGCACGCGGCCACCCGGGTCTCGTGCGTGACGAGGACGACGGCCGCGCGGGTGGACCGGGCGGCGTCCGTGAGCAGTTCCATCACGCGCTCGCCGTTGAGCGAGTCGAGGGCGCCGGTGGGCTCGTCCGCGAACAGCACCCGCGGGCCGGTGACCAGGGAGCGGGCCACGGCGACGCGCTGTCCCTGACCTCCGGAGACCTCGCCGGGCCGCTTGCCCGCCAGGTCGTCGACCTCCAGGCGCTCCATCCAGGCCAGGGCAGTGCCCTCGGCCTCCTTGCGCCGGACGCCGTTCAGCCGCAGCGGCAGGGCCACGTTCTCGACACAGGTCAACTCGGGCACCAACTGGCCGAATTGGAAGACGAACCCGAACTCCGAGCGCCGCAGCGCGCTGCGCTGGGAGTCGTTCATGGCCGCCATCTCCCGGCCGCCGTAGGTGATCGAGCCCGAGTCGGGCGTCACGATGCCGGCGAGGCAGTGCAGGAGGGTCGACTTGCCGGAGCCCGAGGGGCCCATCACGGCGACGACCTCGCCCGGGTGGATGGAGAAGCCGGCGCCGTCGAGGGCGTTGGTGGGGCCGTACGCCTTGCGCAGGTCGTGGGCCACGAGCAGGGAGCCTGCGGGGGTCATCGGGGCACCGCCTCGGCGAGTTTGCCGGTGCGCGCAGCGGAGAGTTCGAGCCACCGCTGGACGTCGGTGACTCCCGCCTCGGTGATCGCGTACCGCTTGCGTTCGGGGCCTTCGCCCGCCTCTATCCCGTCGACCTCCACCAGGCCGTTCTTCAGCAGCCGGGACATCGTCGAATAGACCTGGCCGTAGTGGAGCGGCCGGTCGTGCCCGAACTTCTCGTCGAAGGCCCGCTTCAGGTCGTAACCGTGTCGGGGGCCGGACTCCAGGAGCCCTGGGAGGGTGTGACCGATGGACATACGGAGCACTCTACACCGCGCGTATACACATCGCGTATACGCACGGTGTAGAGCGTCTTCCTGACGGACTGACAGGGGCAGTGAGCGGGGCCTTACCAGGGGGTGTCCGCAATGTCGGTGGGGAGCCAGAGTCGCAGGCAGGCGCGGATCTTGCGGAACGAGTAGCCCTTGTCGCCGGCCACCCGTTCGGTCCGGGTGCGGGACCGGCCGGGGCCGTCCCGCTTGACGGCGATGCGGGCCATGACCGGCTCGAACTGCGTGCAGTCGTTGACGTTCCCGCCCGTGATCGTGAAGGCGAGCGGCCGGCCCTGCCCGTCGCAGGCGAGGGGGCCGACCTGCGGCGAAACCGTTCGTAGGCCGTCTTCCACGGTCCGTACCGTTCCGGCAGGTCCCGCCAGGCGGCACCCGTGGACAGCTTCCGCAGGATCCCGTTGAGGACCTGACGCCGGTGCGGACACGCCCTGGTGGCTGGCCCCGGCGACAGGCTTTGCCAAACGGTCAACCCCTTGTTTTCCCTGGTCGGTTAGGTTTCAGGGCATCCAATGATCTTTATGTGCGGGCCCGTTTCGGCATCACCGACCGGGTCCGCGGGGAGGGGCGTGCCATGAGTGCGGTCGACCTTGCGGAGACGGCTGCCGGTCTGCCGGAGGCGTGGAGCTCGCGCGTGCTGGGCATGGTGGGGGCGGCCTGCGTGAAAGTGCTGCGCATGGACGAGCTGCCGGTCGCGGAAGAGAGTCATGGGGACGCCGAGGCTCTGCTCGTCCTCGACGGCCGGCTGGAGCTGGAGGTGGACGGCGTGCCGGTGTCGGTGGGGGCGGGCGAGTTGTTCCTGGTGCCGGCGGGGACTGCGCACGCGGTACGCCCCGGGAGCCGGGGCACGTTGGTGATCGTGGAATGGTCGGTTCCTGTGGATGACGGCCTTGAGCGATCAGGTGGTGGTCACTGATCCGCGAGGAGGCCGGGCAGTCTGCGCATGTCGTCGAAGACGACGGTGCCGGGTCCTTCGAGGCGGTCCACGGGAGTCATTCCCCCGTCGTAGGCGAATGCGCGCATGCCTGCGGCTCGGGCTGCTTGGAGACCGTACTGGCTGTCCTCGACCACGGCGCATGCCTCGGGCGCGACCCCCATCTGTCGCGCGGCGTGGAGGAACAGATCCGGAGCCGGTTTGCCGTGCTCGACCTCGGTGGCGCTGAAGATGCGTCCTTCGAAGCGCGGGTAGAGGCCGGTGATCCCCAGGGTGAAGCGCATCTTGTCGTGGCTCCCGCTGGATGCCACGCAGGTGGGGAGGTGCGTGAGCGCATCGAGGGCGTCGACGATGCCCTGGACGGGGGCGAGTTCAGCGGCGAGCGCATCGTGGTAGAGGGGCTTGAACTCTTCCTCCCAGTCGGCCGGGAGGCTGCGCCCGAGGTGCTCCTCCACCTGCCGCGTCATCGACTGGCTGGAGCGGCCCATGAACCGGTCGATGATCTCGGCCTCGGTGAGTTCCCATCCCAACTCGGCCAGGACGAATGCGTCCACGCGCACCGCGATGCGTTCGCTGTCGACCAGCACGCCGTCGCAGTCGAATATGACGAGTTCGATCGGTTGGATCATGCCCGCAGGATAGACGTGCCGTCCCCGTCACGCGGCAGCACAGCTTGGCCGACCACCGCGACCGCTGCTACGTTCCCGGGAGCCGTGCTGGAGAACGAGGAGGTGGTACCCGTGAACGCTGTATCGACATGGGTGCTCCCCTCCGGGGTCACGGTCGGGCGGTAGGTCGTCCGGGAGCGCCGTTCATGAGCCTCCCGAAAGGCACGACCATGCATTTCACTTCTGAACAGCGTCTCGACGGCGGTGTCCTCGAACGCGCATTCAGCTTCGGCGACATCCCCGGCATCCTGTGGACGCCCGCGTCCGCACCCACGCCGACGCCGCTGATCCTGATCGGCCACCCCCCGCTCGGGCTGCGCAGGATGTACCCCCGGCTGGCGGGGCGGGCCCGTCACTACGCGGCGGAGTACGGCTTCGCCTCGGCCACCATCGAGCTCCCCGGGAGCGGTGAACGGCCCCGTTGGGCCGCCGCCGAGCAGGCCCGCGCCGACCTGCGCCGGGCGATGGAGGCGGGCGGGCCGGTCGGCGACGAGATCGTCGACGCCCTCATCCTGCCGCTGGTCGACAAGGCGGTCCCGGAATGGCGGGCCGTCCTGGACGCGCTCCTGGCGCTGCCCGGGATCGGTGGACCGGTCGGGTACGAGGGTGGGGTGATCTCCATCGGCGTCCGCCTCGCGAGGGTGGAGCCGCGCATCGTGGCCGCCGGGCTCTTCGCCGGGAGTCTCGTGCCCGCGGCCATGTACGAGGAGGCCCGCCGGGTCACCATTCCGCTGCACGTCCTGCTCCAGTGGGACGACGAGGGGAACGACCGGCAGGCGGCCCTGGACCTCTTCGACGCCTTCGGATCCACGGAGAAGACCCTGCACGCCAACCTCGGCGGGCACACCGGCGTCCCGCAGTTCGAGCTGGACACCGGGGCCCGGTTCTTCGCCCGGCACCTGAACAGGACGGCACACCGGACGTAGGCTCCCCGCCTCGTCCGGGGGGTCTCCCCACCCCGCACGGGCCCGCTGGCCCGACCTCGGACAGGCCAGCTGACCGGATGGATCAGGTTCTCTTGATCGCGGAGGCTGAGCATGTCGAACATGCTCAGCCGATCGGAGAACCAGTGTTCCGCTTGAAGTCCTCACGCCGTACGGTGGCGCGCGCCGCAGCAGTCGTCCTGGCCGGAGCGGCCTGTGCCGCCACGATGACCGGGAGCGCTGAGGCGATCGTCAACGGCAAGGATTCCACGCAGCGTTATCCGTCCATGGTGTCGATCCCCGTGTCGGGTGCGGACGATCCCACGTTCAAGGGTGTCTGCGGGGGATCGTTGATCGACTCGCGATGGGTGCTCACGGCTGCCCACTGTGTGGACCCGGGGCTGGTCACCCTGGACGGCACCGTCCGGATCGGCAGCGAGTGGAAGGACTCCGGGGGCACGGTCCGGTCCGTGGCGAAAACGGTGTCCCACCCCGGCTACAGGAGCGGCGAGAACACCGGCCCCAACCGCAACGACGTCGCCCTGATCCGTCTCGACCGCCCGGTCGCCGAGAAGCCCATCCGCTTGGCCGACCGTCCGGGGCCGCCCGGCACCCCGACCCGGATCCTGGGCTTCGGCAGGACCGACGACGCACCCGACGCCCCGTGGGTCTTCCCCGACCGGCTCCAGGAACTCGACACCCGCCGGGGCGCGGTGACGGACTGCGCACCGGGCTACGCGGACCGCACCCGCCTGTGCACCATCAGCCGGACCCCCAAGGCCATGGCGTGCAACGGCGACTCGGGCGGCCCCCAGCTCCAGCGGGACCGGAAGGGGCGCTGGGAGCTCATAGGCGTCACCTCGGGCCCCGGCGCCCCGGGTGTGCCCTGCAGCGAGGGGCCGGGGCTCTACAGCAGCGCTCCCGCCTACGCGGGCTGGATCCGTGAGGCGACAGGTCGCCACGGCTGATCGGGGACGCCGACACGCTGGGTCGCCAAGGCGCGGAGACGATCACGTCGCCGTCACCGTCCGCCCGCGAAGTGGACGGTGGCGGCGACCGCGAGCAGCAGGAAGCCGGCCGGGAAGGCGATGTTGTGGAAGACGCGGGCGCGGACGTGGGCCAGGACCGCGCCGACAAAGAACGCGACCAGGCCGATGCCCGCCGCCAGCCCCAGCCAGGGGGCCCCGGACAGGCCGACGACCAGACCCACCGCACCGGCGAGCTTGAGGGTCGCCAGATGCGGCACCGCCCGGGGCGGAACGCGCACCTCCGCCGAGTTGGCCAGTACGAAAGGCGCACGCGCGTAGCTCGCGACCGCGTCGGACGCGTTCGCGACGGCGCAGATCACGGTGGCGATGAGCAGTACGGTGGTCATGTCCTCACCGGCTGTCGGCTCATGGGATGCTCAGCTCCTCGGGACTCGCGCGGGGAGGCGCGGGCTGGAAGGCGTACGGGAATGGGTTCAACCACCCGTCCTGACGTCCGCCCGCCCCGGAAGGTGACACCCATGCCGATCACGGTCGAGGAATTCGCGACCGCACGACCGCATCTCCTGTCGGTCGCCCACCGCATGCTGGGCTCGGCCCACGACGCCCAGGACGCCGTCCAGACCGCATGGGTACGGGCCGCCACCGCCCGGTCCTCGGCATCGATCGAGAACCCGTCGGCCTGGCTCACGACCGTCACCGCACGGGTCTGCCTGGACGAGCTGCGCGCCCGACGCCGTCGCAACGAAGCGCCGCTGCTCGCGGACGCCGTCCCGGCCGCGGACCTGGCCGCGGACGAGGCGGTCCTCCACACCGAGGACGTGTCCCGGGCGCTGATGGTCCTGCTGGACCGGCTGACCCCGCCCCAACGGGTCGCGTACGTCCTGCACGACCTGTTCTCCACCCCGTTCGACCGGGTCGCGGAGGTGTTGGGCGGGACCGTGCCCAGCGCCAAGCAGCACGCCAGCCGCGCACGCCGACGCCTCGCCCCGGCACGGCAGAGCGCGGAGGAGAGCGGCCGGGCGGACCAGCAGATCGTGGACGCCTTCATGGCGGCGGCCCGGACCGGGGACGCGCGCAGGATGATCCAGCTCCTCGCACCCGACAGCGTCCGTGACGCCGAGGCGGCGCTCCTGCCGCACGGCGGCCGCACCACCGTCACCGGCGCCTCCGACATCGCCGCCGAGACCGCCCGGTTCCGCGACCGCATCCGGGCGGCCTGCCGCCTCACCGTCAACGGCCGGCCGATGTACGTCATCGCCCCGGGCGGGCACCCCTTCGCCACGGTCGAGATCAGCACGGCGGGCGGACAGGTCACCCGCATCACGCTGCGGTCGGCACGGACCGAGGACCGGTTCGACGCACCGGGGCCCCCGAATACCCTCTGACACTCCGTCAGTCACCCCGGATTTCGCCCAAGTCGCCCGTGAGGTCGGACATCCAGGGTTCTGCCGATATCGGAACCAAAGCTTCCCTACGCTACCGAGCATGACCATCCCCACGGAGCCCATCGGCAGCCTTCCGCGTTCCTCCGCGCTCGGCCAAGCCCTCACCGCCCACGCAAGCGGCCAGTTAGACGACAGCGACCTCGCCAAGCGGCAGGAACAGGCCGTCGCCGACACCCTGGCGCAGTTGGAAGGGACGGGCAGCCCCGTCCTGGTCGACGGCGAACAGGGCAAACCCAGCTTCGCCACCTACCCGCTGGCCGGCCTGAGCACGCTGTCCCCGGACGGCGCCGTCATCCCGTTCGCCGACGGACACACCCGCCAACTCCCCTGCATCACCGAAGGCCCCTTCCGCTACCGAGTACGGGCCGAGACCTACTTGCGCGCCGCGCGGCAGCTCACCGACAAACCGGTGAAGCAGGCCGTCATCGCCCCGTCCGCCCTCAGCCTGCTGTACCCGGCGACACCCATCGACGGATACTCCCGCGAGGACTTCCTGCGTGATCTCGCCGACGAGGCGGAGGCCGACATCCGCGGGTGTCTGGACGCCGGCGCGCATGTCGTCCAACTCGACTTCACCGAAGGGAGGCTGTCACTGAAGCTCGACCCCAGTGGTTCCGTGCTGGACGACTTCATCGCCCTCAACAACGAGGTCCTGGGACGGTTCGGTCCCGAGGAACGCGCCCGTATCGGAGTCCACACCTGCCCCGGCGGCGACCAGGATTCCACCCACAGCCTCGACATCGACTACGCGGAACTGCTGCCCAAGCTCTTCCAGCTCAAGGCGGGAAACTTCTACCTCCAACTGGCCAGCGAGGCGGACCCCGAGCGGGTCCTGGCCGTCGTCCAGGAGCACCTGCCGCCGACCGCCCGGGTGTTCATCGGGGTGACCGACCCCATCGACCCTTCGGTCGAAACACCCGAGCAGGTACGTGACCGAGTGCTCCTGGCCGCGCAATACATCCCGGTGGACCGGCTGGGCACCTGCGACGACTGCGGCTTCGCCCCCTTCGCCGACGACGCCTCCACCTCACGCGACCTCGCTTTCGCCAAGATCGACGCACGGGTCAAGGGCACCGCCCTGGCTGCGGAGGCACTGGGTCTCTGACCCGACCCGCCCTGCCGCAACGCCACAATGCCCCACCGTGCCGCGCACGGTGGGGCATCCGGTTGCTCGGTTCCTCAGACGGCGTCGAACGTCCCGCCCCGCACGCCCGCGACGAACGCCGCGAAGGCGGTGACGGGGACGGCGACCACGGGCCCGTCCACGACCTTGGAGTCACGGACCGGGACGATGCCACGCGCGGCGGCGAGGTTGGCGGCGACCTCGATGCAGTTGCCGCCGTTCGAGCTGTACGAGGACTTGAACCAACGGGGGGATTCGGTCGTCACGGGGTGCCCTTTCGCAACTGGCTGATCTTGGCCACAGACGCCGCCTTCGACAGCGCTTCGCCCTGGAGTTGATGGTAGGACGTGAGCATCGGCAACACGGACGACGTTTCGCGCTCGACGTGCCCCTGCGCCTGTGATTCGGCATACGCGACGATGGAACGGTCCGCAAGGGTGAGCAGGTTGACCGGCAGGTTGAACGCCCTTCTCGCCCCCAGGCTGAACGGTGCCACCTGAATGATCCAGTTGGGCAGAGCGGCCATCTCCTGGAGCCGTTGCAGCTGAGCATCCATGATCTCCGGGCCGCCGACAGCTTGGTACAGGCAGCTCTCGTCCATGACGACGAACACCATGGGCGGTCGGGACCGGACGAGCGCCGATTGCCGCTCCGCAAGGAACGAGACCCGTTCGTTGGCCTGCGCGGGGGTGATGGACCCACGCAGGACATCGCCGTAGGCCACCGCCTGGGCATACTCCGGCGTCTGCAACAGCCCGGGGACGAGGCCGACCTCAAACAGTCTGATCTCCACCGCCCGGCCCTCGTACCCCACATACTCCGGGAAGCCCTCCAGCAGGTTGCCGTGCTTCATCTCCTGCCACTGGCGCTCGAACGACTCGCTCGAACCGATGAGATCAAATAACCGGTCCGTTTTCCTCGCGAACGGCAGAGTCGCCGGTTTGCGGCCAGTTTCGATCGCCGAGATGTGCCTGCCCGAGCAGCCGACCATGTCAGCTACCTGGTCCTGAATCCAGCCACGCTCCTCGCGCATCCTGCGCAGACGAGCACCGAAGGCCGCTTGCAGACTCGCCTCGGGGTTCAGTTCCTTGATGTTGACCAACGTGCCCTCCCAGATCCCCACGTTGAAGACGTCATGACCCTAGGTCACGCTGAATCGCCCCGGTAGCCGAACGGCTACGGAGAGGAGCGATCGATGTACGGCGAGAACGTACGCCCGAATAGCCAGGTGCCCCCTGCCCTCCCCGTCCTCGGAGCCCTCCTGGTCGACACCAGCCGCACCGACCGCGTGGGGGAGTTCCGCGGGGTCGCCGGCCCCTACTGGTCGCTGCGGCCGGTAGGGGGCGGCGCGGAGTGGGAGGTCGAGCCCCGCCATGTTCGGCCCGCCGTCCTGATGGAGCAGCTCCGCGCCCGTACCGCGCGCCTCAACGCCCGTAGCCGGGGCGAGGTCCTGTGAACGCCGCGCCGCCCGCTCGGCGAACCCCGGCGGCCCGCATGACGCGCGCGGCGGTCTACGCGGCCGAGGTCACCCTGTCCGACGGGCAGCGGTTCGCCTCGCTCGGCGGGGTCGTCGTACGGAACCGGCGGCTCGCCCTCCTCTGGCTCCGGCGGCAGGCCCTGCGCCTGGCCGACGGCCATGGGCTCGTCCTCGCTCCCGAATCCGTACGGCTGCCGGCCCGCGACGTACGCCCGGTCCGCTTCCACGGCTCGGACGCACCTGAGGAGTTGCGTCGCTGGGCCACCGGCGGTGCGCACCAGGACCACGCGATACGGGCCCTGGAGGCCGGGTTCCCCGCGCTGTTCACCGTGCTCGACCCCGCCGTCGGGCTCAGCCTGACGCTCGCCGGGTGGCGCGGCCACCCGACCGACCACTAATCCCGCCACACGAACCGGAGTTGAACACCGTGCTCCAGTGCACCGCCGTCACACTTCTCCCTCCCGATGCCGTGCTGCGGTTCCTCGCTCCCGGGGCGGACGACACCGACGATCCGGAGCCATACGTCCTGTGCGAACTCGGCGAGCACGACGGGCCGCACACCGAACACGCCGCCCAGGCGCCCCATTCCTGGGACGTGGAGGACCCGCTCGGCGACCTGATCGCGGAGCGGCTCGTACCGGACGACTCCCCCGAAGGCGGCCCGTACCCATGAACCAGTGCACCGCCGTCGCGTTACTGCCGCCCCCGGAGCACGTGCTCGCCCTGTCGGTCCCGGATCGCCGCCCGGAGGCCGGACACCTGCTCTGCGAACTCGGGGAGGGCCACGACGAGGCGCACGCGACGCTGCTGTGGGACGAGGGCGGGCGGCCGGGAAGCGCCGTCTGGGCGCGGTGGCGCGCCGGGCAGGTCCGGCTGCTGCCGCTCCCCTGGTGCGCGGTACGCGACCCACGGAACGCGGACGCGGCCTGCGGTCTGTTCGCCGGGCACCCGTCGGGGCACGACTGGGAGGTCACGGACCCCACCGACGAGGCGATCACGCGGGAGCTGGCGCGGCGGCACCCTCATCTGTTCCGCCGGTGACGGGCGGAACAGATGAGGCTCCCGGCACCTTCCCCCACTTCCCTCATGGAGACACACGCGTGGGCCCGGATCACGGATGATCCGGGCCCACGGTCGTACGGGACGTACGGGCTACCGCTCGGGCAGCTCTCGGGTGTCAGCTCTGCGCGGGAGCGTCCTGCTCGCCGGGCTCGGCGGCGGTGGTGGCCGCCTGGGCCTCGGCGCGCTCGCGCATCTTGCGCACCAGCTCCTGCTTCTTGTCCTCGGCGGCCTTGCGGTCGGCGCCTCGCGCGGAACCCGCGCCCTGCTGTTCGGCGCGGGACAGCTTCTTGCGCTGTCCGCCGACGCCGAGGAGGTTGTTGCGGCTCTTGGCCACGGCGTTCTCCCATTCGTGGTGAGAAGTGAGGAAGGAAGTGATCAGGTGATCGAGATCGATCCGGTGGGCGGCGGGTGATCGCAACCCGCCGCGCTCTCACTCGTAGATCTGGAAGAACGAAGACATGCGGAAACCGTACCCCGCGCCCGAAGCGCCCCGCACCAGGTTTTCAGGCCGTCGGGTCGACCGTCGCCCGATGGGCCTCGGCCAGGTGCTCCTCAGCCTTCAGCCAGGGCAGGAACTGCGCCGGGCGCCGCCACTCGCAGGTGGAGCAGGACAGCTGGCGCGTCCCGCCCGACTTCCGTACCAGCACGACGTGTTCACGGCCGTGCTGGTCCCATCTGCTGACCTTGCTGGTGGTGATCGACGACATCGCGTACCTCCCGGAACGGCGGCGGGGGCTCCGGTGGACCGTACGACGAAGCCCCCGGTTCCGTACCCGGAACCGGGGGCCTCACGCACGTGTGCGGGTGTCAGCAGCCGAGCAGACGCGAGCCGAGGTACGCCTGGATCTGGTCCAGGGAGACGCGCTCCTGCTTCATGGTGTCGCGCTCGCGCACGGTCACCGCGTTGTCGTCGAGGGTGTCGAAGTCGACGGTGACGCAGAACGGGGTGCCGATCTCGTCCTGACGGCGGTAGCGGCGGCCGATGGCGCCGGCGTCGTCGAACTCGATGTTCCAGTTCTTGCGCAGATCGGTCGCCAGGCCCTTGGCCTTCGGCGAGAGCTGCGGGTTGCGGGAGAGGGGCAGCACCGCGACCTTGACCGGCGCCAGGCGCGGGTCGAGGCGCATCACGGTGCGCTTCTCCATGACGCCCTTGGCGTTGGGCGCCTCGTCCTCGACGTAGGCGTCCAGGAGGAACGCCAGCATCGCGCGGCCGACACCGGCCGCGGGCTCGATGACGTACGGCGTCCAGCGCTCGCCGGCCTCCTGGTCGAAGTACGACAGGTCGGTGCCCGACGCCTCGGAGTGCGCCTTGAGGTCGTAGTCGGTGCGGTTGGCCACGCCCTCCAGCTCGCCCCACTCGCTGCCGCCGAAGCGGAAGCGGTACTCGATGTCGGCGGTGCGCTTGGAGTAGTGGGAGAGCTTCTCCTTCGGGTGCTCGAACCAGCGCATGTTCTCCTCGCGCATGCCGAGGTCCGTGTACCAGTTCCAGCGCTGGTCCATCCAGTACTGCTGCCACTCCTCGTCCTCGCCCGGCTTGACGAAGAACTCCATCTCCATCTGCTCGAACTCGCGGGTCCGGAAGATGAAGTTGCCCGGAGTGATCTCGTTCCGGAAGGACTTGCCCATCTGCGCGATGCCGAACGGCGGCTTCTTGCGCGAAGTCTGCTGCACCTGGCCGAAGTTGGTGAAGATGCCCTGGGCGGTCTCGGGACGCAGGTAGGCGACCGAGCCGGAGTCCTGGGTCGGGCCGAGGTGGGTGGAGAGCAGACCCGAGAACTGCTTGGGCTCGGTGAAGGTGCCCTTGTTGCCGCAGTTGGGGCAGTTGAGGTCGGCGAGGCCGTTGACCGGCGGCTTGCCGTGCTTCTCCTCGTACGCCTCCTCCAGGTGGTCGGCGCGGTAGCGCTTGTGACAGGAGGTGCACTCGGTGAGCGGGTCCGAGAAGGTGGCGACGTGGCCGGAGGCGACCCAGACGTCCGAGGCCAGGATGACCGACGAGTCGAGACCGACCACGTCCTCGCGCGCGGTGACCATGTAGCGCCACCACTGACGCTTCAGGTTCTCCTTCATCTCGACGCCCAGCGGCCCGTAGTCCCAGGCGGCGCGCTGGCCACCGTAGATCTCACTGCAGGGGTAGACGAAGCCACGGCGCTTGCTCAGGCTGACGATGGTGTCGATCTTGTCGGCGGCCACGGTGCTCTCTTCATTACGACGGTGACGAACGGCGAATGCCCCAGATTACCGGCGGGCGCACCCCTGGGATCAAATCGGTGGCACGTGAAGGATCTTCCCGGCGTCCCTATGTGACCTTCCGGGCATCTCATCTGCCTTGTTGACAATCGTTTCCACTTTAGTTGAAAATGAGTGTCATGAACGTACGCCGCCTCATACCCACCACCGCCGTCGCCGGAGCAGTCGTCCTCGGTCTGACCGCTCTCTCGGCCTGCTCCACCTCCGACGCAGCGGACGGGGGCAACGGCGACAAGCTGAAGGTGACGGCGTCGTTCTACCCGATGCAGTTCCTGACCGAGAGGATCGGCGGCGAGCACGTCGCGGTCACCAGCCTCACCAAGCCGGGCGTCGAGCCGCACGACCTGGAGCTCACCCCCCGCCAGATCGGCTCCATCAGCGAGTCCGACTACGTGCTGTACCTCAAGGGCATCCAGCCCGCCGTGGACGATGCCATCAAGCAGTCCGGTGTGAAGAACACCGTCGACGCCGCGACCCTCACCACGCTGGAGAACCACGGCTCCGAGGTCAGCGGCCACGACCACGGGCACGAGGGCGAGGAAGAGCACGGCCACGAGGAAGAGGCCCACGAGGAGCACTCCGAGGGCGACGGCCACAACCACGGCGAGGAGGGCGGCGCCGACCCGCACATCTGGCTGGACCCGGTGAAGTACGCCGAGGTCGCCAAGGGGGTCGGCAAGTCGCTGGAGAAGGCCGACCCCGACCACGCCGCCGACTACAAGAAGAACACCGACGCCCTCGTCGCCGAGCTGGGCGAGCTGAACACGGCGTACGAGACCGGGCTGAAGAACACCTCCACCAAGACGTTCATCACCACGCACTCCGCCTTCGGCTACCTCGCCGAGCGCTACGGGCTCACCCAGCAGGGCATCGCGGGCATCGACCCCGAGGCCGAGCCGAGCCCCGCCCGGATCCAGGAGATCCACACCATCGCGGAGAAGGAGAAGGCCACCACGGTCTTCTTCGAGACGCTCGCCAGCGACAGGACCGCGAAGACCCTCGCGAAGGACACCGGGCTGAAGACCGGCGTCCTGGACCCGCTGGAGGGAATCACGAAGAAGTCCCAGGGCGCTGACTACATCGAGGTCATGGAGTCCAACCTCGCCGCGCTGCAGAAGGCACTCGGCGCGAAGTGACCCGTACCACCCGCATCCCCGGATCGGAGGCGCTCATGCCGGAGCGTGAGAGCACCACCCACGAGCCCGTGGCCACCACCCACGAGCCCGTGGCCACCACCCACGAGCCCGTCATCGCCCTGCGCGGCGCCACGGCCACCCTCGGCGCACGCCCCGTGCTGCGCGGGGTGGACCTGACCGTGCACCGCGGCGAGGTCGTCGCGCTGCTGGGCGCCAACGGTTCCGGCAAGTCCACCGCCGTACGGTCCGTCATCGGGCAGGTCCCGCTGACCGGCGGCACCGTCGAGCTGTTCGGCACCGAGCTGCGCCGCTTCCGCCGGTGGGGCCGGATCGGGTACGTCCCGCAGCGCACCACGGCCGCGGGCGGTGTGCCCGCCACGATCCGCGAGGTCGTCGCCTCCGGCCGGCTGTCCCGTACGGGGCTGCGGTGGCCCGGGAAGGCGGACCGGGCGGCCGTGGACCGGGCCATCGCGCTGGTGGGCCTCGCCGACCGCGCCAAGGACTCCGTGAGCGCGCTGTCCGGGGGCCAGCACCAGCGGGTCCTCATCGCCCGTGCCCTGGCCTCCGAGCCGGAGCTGCTGATCATGGACGAGCCGATGGCCGGGGTCGACCTGGCCAGCCAGGAGATCCTCGCCTCGACCCTGCGCGAGCAGGTGGCGCTGGGCACCTCCGTGCTGCTGGTGCTGCACGAGCTGGGCCCGCTGGAGCCCCTGATCGACCGGGCCGTCGTTCTGCGCGACGGCTGCGTGACGCACGACGGGCCGCCGCCCGAGGCGCTCGGCCAGCACGCTCTGCCCGGCCACGACCATGTACACCCCCACGCGGCCGCCGAGCCCGTCCGGACGGGACTGCTTACCTGATGATGCTGGAATTCCTGAACCCTCCCTTCATGCAGCGGGCGCTCATCGCGGCCGTGCTGGTCGGCATCACCGCGCCCGCCATCGGCATCTACCTGGTGCAGCGGCGGCAGGCCCTGATGGGCGACGGCATCGGGCACATCGCGATGACCGGTGTCGGCCTCGGCTTCCTGCTCTCCACCAGCCCGGTCTGGATGGCCACCGCCGTCGCGGTGGCCGGCGCGGTCGTGATGGAGCTGATCCGCTGGTACGGACACACCCGCGGCGACCTCGCCCTGGCGATGCTGTTCTACGGCGGCATGGCGGGCGGCGTCATGCTGATCAACCTGTCCGACACGGGCTCCAACGCCAACCTGACCTCGTACCTCTTCGGCTCGCTGGCCACGGTCTCCGAGTCGGACGTCATCGCGATCTGCGTCCTGGCCGCCTTCGTGGTGCTGGTCACGGTGGGGCTGCGGCGCCAGTTGTTCGCGGTCAGCCAGGACGAGGAGTTCGCCCGGGTGTCCGGGCTGCCGGTGCGGGTGCTGAACCTGCTGATCGCGGTGACCGCCGCCGTGACCGTGACCGTCGCGATGCGGGTCGTCGGCCTGCTGCTGGTCAGCGCGCTGATGGTGGTGCCCGTGGCGGCGGCGCAGCAGATCACCAAGTCTTTCAAGGTCACCTTCGTGCTGGCCGTCGTGATCGGCACGGCCGTGACCCTCACCGGCACCGTGACCTCGTACTACCAGGACGTTCCGCCCGGCGCGACGATCGTGCTGCTGGCCATCGCGGTGTTCGTGGCGCTGACCGCGCTCGCCGCTCCGCTCGCGAGACGCCGGGCACGGGCGAGCGAGACGAAGGGGGCCGAGCGCACCCTTGAGGTACCGGGGGCCCGCCGGGAGCGGGACGACGTACGGGTGTGACAGCAGTGCGTGTGACCGGGTCGCACCGTACGTGTTCGCCGGCGGCGCCCGGCCGGGCTGGCACAATGGCCCGACACATGTACGGGCGACACGAGGAGGCAGCTGTGGCCACGGCGCCGATCAGTGGCACGAACGCAGCGCCGGTGCGCGGCCGGTCCACCCGGCAGCGGGCGGCGGTGGCGGCGGCGCTCGACGAGGTCGACGAGTTCCGCAGCGCCCAGGAGCTGCACGACGTCCTCAAGCACCGCGGCGACTCCGTGGGCCTGACGACGGTCTACCGGACCCTGCAGTCCCTCGCCGACGCGGGTGAGGTCGACGTCCTGCGCACCACCGAGGGCGAGGCCGTCTACCGGCGGTGCTCGACCGGTGATCATCACCACCACCTGGTGTGCCGGCTCTGCGGCAAGGCGGTGGAGGTCGAGGGACCGGCCGTCGAGCAGTGGGCCGAGATGATCGCCGCCCAGCACGGCTATGTGAACGTCGCGCACACCGTCGAGATCTTCGGCACGTGCGCGGAGTGCGCCGCGAGCAAGGCGTAACGGACGAGAAGAGGCGGGCCCGGGACGTTGTACACGTCCCGGGCCCGCCTCTTTCACGTCACTTTTCGCGTCACTTCTTCGCGGCCTCGGCGGCTTCGGCCGCCTTCGCCGCCTCCACCGCCTCCGCCCCGCCGAAGCGGCGGTCGCGCTGGGCGTACTCCAGACAGGCCCGCCACAGGTCCCGACGGTCGAAATCCGGCCAGAGAACGTCCTGGAAGACCATCTCGGCGTACGCGCTCTGCCAGATCAGGTAGTTCGAGGTGCGCTGCTCGCCGCTGGGGCGCACGAAGAGGTCCACGTCCGGCATGTCCGGGTAGTAGGTGTACTTCGCGAAGGTCTTCTCGTTGACCTTGGACGGGTCGAGCTTCCCGGCCGCCACGTCCTGGGCGATGCGCTGCGCGGCGTCCGCGATCTCGGCACGGCCGCCGTAGTTGACGCAGAAGTACAGCGTCATCCTGTCGTTGTCCTTGGTCTGCTCCTGGGCGACCTGGAGCTCCTGGACGACGGACTTCCACAGCTTGGGCATGCGGCCCACCCAGCGGATGCGGATGCCGAGCTCGTCCATCTCGTCGCGGCGGCGGCGGATCACGTCGCGGTTGAAGTTCATCAGGAACTTCACCTCGTCCGGGGAGCGCTTCCAGTTCTCCGTGGAGAAGGCGTACAGCGAGAGGTTCTTCACGCCCATCTCGATACAGCCCTTGAGAACGTCCATGACGACGCCCTCACCGACCTTGTGGCCCTCGGTGCGGGGCAGACCCCGCTCCTTGGCCCAGCGGCCGTTGCCGTCCATCACGACGGCGACGTGCTGGGGCACCAGCTCGCCGGGGATCTTCGGAGGCGTCGCGCCCGTGGGGTGCGGCTCGGGGGTCTTGTACGTGCGCCGGTTACGGCCGCCGAGGATCCCGCGTACTGCCATGAGCTTCTCAGTCTCCCTGTGTCACTTCTCTACGTACCGCGTCACTTCTCGACGCACCGCGTCACTTCTCGACGTACCGCAGCGAGCGCAGTCCGCGCTCCAGATGCCAGTGCAGATAGGCGGACACCAGTCCGCTCCCCTCCCTGACATGACGCGCCTCGCACGCGTCCGCCGTCGCCCAGTCGCCGCTGAGCAGCGCGCTCAGCAGGGCCAGGGCCTGTGCCGAGGGTACGACGCTGCCGGGGACCCGGCAGTCACCGCATATGACGCCCCCCGCCGCGACGGAGAAGAACCGGTTCGGACCGGGCATTCCGCACTTGGCGCAGTCCTCGAAGCTGGGCGCGTACCCGTTGACCGCGAGCGAGCGCAGCAGGAACGCGTCCAGGATCAGGTGGGGGGCGTGCTCGCCCCGGGCGAGGGTGCGCAGGCCGCCGACGAGCAGCAGATACTGCTGGACGGCCGGTTCGCCCTCGTGGTCGGTGAACCGCTCGGCGGTCTCCAGCATCGCGGTGCCCGCCGTGTAGCGGGCGTAGTCGGCGACGATCCCGCCGCCGTAGGGGGCGATCGTCTCGCTCTGGGTGCAGAGCGGCAGCCCTCGGCCGACCAGCTCGCTGCCGCGCGCGAAGAACTGCACGTCGACGTGGGAGAAGGGCTCCAGGCGGGCGCCGAACTTGGATTTGGTGCGGCGCACCCCGCGGGCGACGGCCCGCACCCGGCCGTGGCCGCGGGTCAGGATCGTGATGATCCGGTCGGCCTCGCCCAGTTTCTGCGTACGCAGCACGATGCCGTCGTCCCGGAACAAGCTCATGGGCCCATTGTCGCCCACCCGGGGCCCCTGGCGGGGGCCGCGGGCGGTTACGGACGTACGGGGACGGGCGGGCGGCGTTACGAGGGCGTGCGGGCGGCTGCCGCCAGCAGGCGGGCGGTGTCGTCGGCGGGCAGCTGGAGGGCGCTGCCGACCGTGGTCAGGACCTGGCGCTCGGCGGCGCAGTAGGGTCCGTCGGCCAGCGCGATCCTGGCGCCCTGGAGGAGGACGGACTCGCGGCCGGCGGTGGCCAGGTGCGGGGCGAGCGGGGCCAGCACCTCGTGCAGCTCGATGGCGAGGGTCGGGCCGCAGGCCTCGGCGGCCGGGTCGGAACCGGAGCCCCGGCCGGTGTCGGCGGCCAGCACCTCGACGACGGTGAACAGCTGCTCCTGGGTGCAGTCGTCGAGCCCGGCGTCGCGCACGGTGGCGACGGCGGCCTCCAGGACGGTGCGGGAGGTGGTGCCCCCGGCGGCGAGGACGGCCAGGGTGACGGTGTGGACGGCCTCGCGGAGCATCGCCGAGAACCGGGTCGTGGTGGGGTGGTCCAGCGCCTCGGGGGCGTAGTGGGTGAGGCAGGCGGCGCACTCGACGACGGGCTCGGTCTCGCCCCGGCGGACCAGCGGGACGCCGAGGACGGTGAGACGGCGGCGGCCGGTGAGCCGGCGGTAGTTGCGGTCTCCCCCGCAGCCGGGGCAGAAGAAGGCGCCGTCGCCGACGGCGTCCCAGATGGTGCGAACGCCGCAGAGGACCGGCCTCAGAGCGCGTTGTCCTTTGGCTGACTGCACGTCGCACACCTCCGTAACGCTCCGGCAACATTGCCGTGTGTTGGACGTGATGTTAGCCACACGCGTGATGTGACGTCAGCCTCTGGGACGTCACAACCCTCGGATATGGCCGAACCCCGACCACCCGGAGCGGGCGGTCGGGGTCCGTCAATGCCGTCGTACGGGGTCGAACCGGACGTCTGTACGAGGAGGGGGGCACGAAGGCCCGGGAGGGGCCGGACGGGTCAGCGGGCCGCGCGGTTGACCGCGGAGACGACCGCCTTGAGCGAGGCGCGGGTGGTGTTGGCGTCGATGCCGATGCCCCACAGGACCTTGCCGTCGATCGCGCACTCGATGTACGAGGCCGCCTGGGCGCTGGCGCCCTCGCTCATCGTGTGCTCGGTGTAGTCCAGCAGCCGGGCGTCGATGCCGATGGCCTGCAGCGCTTCGAAGAACGCGGAGATCGGGCCGTTGCCCGTGCCGCTCAGCACGGTGTCCGCGCCGTCGACGGTGGCCTCGACGGTCAGGGTGTCCCGGCCGTCGGTGTCGGTCGTGGTCTGGCCGGAGCGGAGCTGGACACGCCCCCAGGCGTTCTCGGCGTTCGGCAGGTACTCGTCCTGGAAGGTGGTCCAGATCTGGGCCGGGGTGACCTCGCCGCCCTCGGCATCGGTCTTGGCCTGAATGATCCGGGAGAACTCGATCTGCATCCGGCGCGGCAGGTCCAGCTTGTGGTCGTTCTTCAGGACGTAGGCGATACCGCCCTTGCCGGACTGCGAGTTGACCCGGATGACGGCCTCGTACGAGCGGCCGACGTCCTTCGGGTCGATCGGCAGGTACGGCACGGCCCACTCGATGTCGTCGACGGTCTTCCCCTGGGCCGCCGCGTCCCGCTCCATCGCGTCGAAGCCCTTCTTGATGGCGTCCTGGTGGGAGCCGGAGAAGGCGGTGTAGACCAGATCGCCCGCGTAGGGGTGGCGCGGGTGGATCTCCATCTGGTTGCAGTACTCGCTGGTGCGACGGATCTCGTCGATCTGCGAGAAGTCGATCTGCGGGTCGACACCCTGGGAGAAGAGGTTCATGCCCAGGGTGACCAGGTCGACGTTGCCGGTGCGCTCGCCCTGGCCGAACAGGCAGCCCTCGATGCGGTCGGCGCCGGCCATGATGGCCAGCTCGGCGGCGGCGACGGCGGTGCCCCGGTCGTTGTGCGGGTGGACCGACAGGCAGACGTGCTCGCGGCGGGTCAGGTTGCGGGACATCCACTCGAAGCGGTCCGCGTGGGTGGAGGGCGTCGAACGCTCCACGGTGGCGGGCAGGTTGAGGATGATCTCGCGGCCCTCCTCCGGCTGCCAGACGTCGCAGACGGCCTCGCAGACCTCCAGGGCGAAGTCCAGCTCGGTGTCGGTGAAGATCTCCGGGCTGTACTGGTAGCCGAAGACCGTCTCCGGGCCCAGGATCTTCTCGGCGTACTCCATGACCAGCCGGGTGCCGTCCACCGCGATCTGCTTGACCTCGTCGCGCGAGCCGCGGAAGACGACGCGGCGGAAGGTCGGGGCGGTGGCGTTGTACAGGTGGACGGTGGCCCGGCGCGCGCCGACCAGCGACTCCACGGTGCGCTCGATCAGCTCCTCGCGGGCCTGCGTCAGGACGGAGATCGTCACGTCCTCGGGGATCGCGCCCTCTTCGATGATGGAGCGGACGAAGTTGAAGTCGGTCTCGCCGGAGGACGGGAAGCCGACCTCGATCTCCTTGTAGCCCATCGCGACCAGCAGATCGAACATCTCGCGCTTGCGGGCCGGGGACATCGGGTCGATCAGCGCCTGGTTGCCGTCGCGCAGATCGGTGGACAGCCAGCGGGGCGCGACGGTGATCCGGTTGTCGGGCCAGGTGCGGTCGGCGATGTCCACGGCCTCGTAGCCGCGGTACTTGTGGACCGGCATCCCGGACGGCTTCTGGAGCTGCGTCGCGTTGGTGATCGGGGTGGGGCGGCCGACAGAATTACCGGCGGGATTCACGGTGGTCATGGCGTAGGGCTCCTCGGTCCAGCGGGGATCGGCCGACTGTGTCGCTGCAGCACCAGACTCCGCGGGGAGGGGGTCGGCCTACGACTACAGGCCCTCGCCGCGGCAGCTAAGGAGAAGCAGCCCGAAACGCATGATGCGACGAGCGTAACCGAGTGTGGCCCGTGGTGTCGGTCCGTATCAGTATGCGGGACCGGGCATCGATGACGGGTAAACAGTGACTCATCACTCCATTTCGTCAATCATCGTCGCAACCAGTGACAGCGCCGTGACGGAGTGCCACAGTCGTTGCATGCACCTTCGAACCGACGGCGATCTCCACCCCGTCTTCTGCACCATCGTTCCGCCCCACGTTCTCGACCACCTGTCCCGGTCCGCCGACGCCCGGCTCGCGGATCCGGCCCGCCGCACCCTGGCCGCCGACGGCCTCCGCCGCGACCGCCGCCGGGCGACGGCCCTCGCCGCCGTCCCGACCACCCCCGGCGTGGGCGCGGTCCCCACCAAGCCCCACCGCACGCTGTACGACTGCGGGAACGGCACCACCCTGCCCGGCCGCAAGGTCCGCGACGAGGGTGACAAGCCCACCTCGGACGCCAGCGTCAACCGCGCGTACGCCGGTCTCGGCGCCACCTTCGAGCTGCTGCTCTCGGCGTACGGGCGCAGCTCGATCGACGGCAAGGGGCTGCCCCTGATCGGCTCCGTGCACTACGGCGAGGAGTACAACAACGCGTTCTTCGACGGCGAGCAGATGGTCTTCGGGGACGGCGACGGCGAGATCTTCCTCGACTTCACCGTCGCGGTCGACGTGATCGCCCACGAGCTGGCCCACGGCCTGACGCAGCACACCGCCAACCTGCGCTACGAGGGCCAGTCGGGCGCGCTCAACGAGTCGGTGTCCGACGTCTTCGGCTCGCTGGTGAAGCAGTACTCGCTGGGCCAGAGCGCGGAGCAGGCCGACTGGCTGATCGGGGCCGGGCTGCTGGCGCCCCGGGTCAGCGGGGACGCGCTGCGCTCGATGAAGGCCCCGGGCACGGCGTACGACGACGACGTCCTCGGCAAGGACCCGCAGCCGGGGTCCATGGCGGACTACATCGAGACGGAGGAGGACAACGGCGGGGTCCACCTCAACTCCGGTATCCCCAACCGCGCGTTCCACCTCCTGGCCACCGCGCTGGGCGGCAACTCCTGGGAGCGTGCGGGGCAGATCTGGTTCGACGTGCTGACCGGCGGCGAGCTGACGGCGAACGCGGACTTCGCGCAGTTCGCCCGGCTGACGGTCGCGGCGGCGGGCGACCGCTTCGGCGCGGCCGACGAGCGGGAGGCGGTCCTCAAGGCCTGGTCGGAGGTGGGCGTACCGACCAAGGCGTGACCCGACCCGCCGAGGAGTCAGGGTTGAGCGCCCGCGCGGCCCCCGATAGACAGGACCCCATGCGTATCCAGGTCAGCAGGACCGGCGGCTTCGCCGGCATCGCCCGCCGCCATGAGGTCGACACCGGGGGAAGGGCGGACGCCGCGGAGTGGCAGGCCCTCGCCGAGGAGGCGCTCCGCTCCGCGCGGGACACCCCGCCGACGGGCGTACCGGACGGCTTCCGGTACGCGATCACCGTCGGGGACCGCACCGTGTACTGCGCTGACCCCGATCTGACCGGGGCGCAGCGCACGCTGATCTCACGCGTCCTCAAGGAGGGCGCGTGAGATCGGCACCTTCTGCCGGACGGGTCTAGAACCCGAGCTTCCGCAGCTGCTTCGGGTCGCGCTGCCAGTCCTTGGCGACCTTCACGTGCAGGTCCAGGAAGACCGGCGTGCCGAGCAGGGCCTCGATGTGCTTGCGGGACTTGGTGCCGACGTCCTTCAGCCGCTGGCCCTTCGGGCCGATGATGATGCCCTTCTGGCTGGGGCGCTCGATGTAGACGTTGGCGTGGATGTCGAGCAGCGGCTTGTCCGCCGGACGGTCCGTGCGCGGCAGCATCTCCTCGACGACGACCGCGATGGAGTGCGGCAGCTCGTCGCGTACGCCCTCCAGCGCCGCCTCGCGGATCAGCTCCGCGACCATGACCATCTCCGGCTCGTCGGTGAGGTCGCCCTCCGGGTAGAGCGGCGGGCTCACGGGGAGCAGCGGGGCGATGAGGTCGGCGAGCAGGCCCACCTGCTGGTCCTTGACCGCCGAGACCGGGATGATCTCGGCCCACTCGAAGCCGAGTTCGTCGGCCAGCGCGGAGACGGCGAGGAGCTGTTCGGCCAGCGCCTTCGACTCGACCAGGTCGGTCTTGGTGATGATGGCGATCTTGGGGGTCTTCTTGATCCCCGCGAGCTCCTTGACGATGTACTTGTCGCCGGGGCCGAGCTTCTGGTCGGCGGGCAGGCAGAAGCCGATGACGTCGACCTCGGCCCAGGTGGTCCGCACGACGTCGTTGAGCCGCTCGCCCAGGAGCGTGCGCGGCTTGTGGAGGCCGGGGGTGTCGACCAGGATCAGCTGCGCGTCGTCACGGTGCACGATGCCGCGCACCGTGTGCCGGGTGGTCTGGGGGCGGTTGGAGGTGATCGCCACCTTCTGACCGACGAGAGCGTTCGTGAGGGTGGACTTGCCCGCGTTGGGGCGGCCCACGAAGCAGGCGAAGCCGGCCCGGTGGGGGGAGGTGGTCTCCGCTTGCGCGGCAGCGGATTCTTGGTTCGGTCGAGCGCTCATGGCGACCATTCTCCCCGATCCCGGCGGCGCTGCCGCACAGTGGGCCGGGCGAGGCTCGTCACGGGCGCCTCAGGCCGTACGCGTACGGCGTCGGCGGGCCCGTGCCCACAGGGCCGTTCCGGCGGCGATGAGCACGGCGAGCACTCCGGCCAGGAGCCACGGCACGGCCAGGAACGCGACGGCCGCCGACTCCCGGGTGCCCTTCGCGGTGGCGGTGAGTTCGACCTCGGCCCGGTCCAGCTGCGGTGCGCCCTCCCAGGTCTCGGTCAGCCGGACCTGCTGGCGGGGCAGCAGCTCGGCGGGCAGCTTCGTCAGACCGCGCTTCAGCAGGGTCCGGCCGAAGAGGCCCTCGGCGCGCAGGGCGACGGCGGGGGCGAGGGTGACGTTCCCCCGGTTGTGCAGGGTGTACGAGATGACGGCGCGGCTCGCGCCGGTGCCCGGGACCAGCGGGCGGTGCCGCTCGATCCGGATGTCCTCGACGGAGAGCGCGGGGACGGTGGGCCCGTTCACCCGCAGGTGGATCCGGGCGCCGACGGCTCTGCGGACGCCTACGGCCAGGGAGCCGTGGCGGGTGGCCTCGACGCGTTCGTCCAGGGCGATCAGGGCGCCGGGGTGGTCGCCCGGCTCGGCGTTCTCCGGGACCTCGATGGTGAGGGGCACGGTGACCGAGGCCCTGGGGCCCACGGTGACGGTGTCCCGGTCGGTGCGGGCCCAGGCGCCGATGGAGCGCTGCTTCTCGTTCAGGTCGCGGACCGCGAAGCCGCCGTCGCGCGGGGTGTTGTAGGCGTCGGCCGCGTACAGCCGCAGGGTCAGCGGCTTCGCGGTCTTGTTGGTGACGGTGACCCGGTCGGTGAGCGTGGTGCCCGGGGCGGCGAAGAGGTAGAGGGAGGGGCGTTCGCCGGACGGGCCGGTGGCCGGCCGGACGGACCAGCTGCCGTTGTCGGCCGGGTGGGCGGCGGGCGTGCCGAGGAGCAGCAGGGCGGCGGTCAGGAGGAGTACGGGGAGCTTGCGCACGGTACGGGACCCCCAGGTCGCGTCCGGGTGGAGTGGGCCGGCCGGGTGCGCGCCCGGCCCACGGTGGTGAGGCCGAGGCCTCGGGTGCGGGCCGCGCCTCAGGTGAGCGTGAGGGTCAGCACTCCCGCGTAGGAACCGGCCCCGGTGAAGGCCGGGACGTCCAGGGAGAGCCCCGCGTCGACGGTGAACTCCCCTCCGGTGGCCGCCCCGTCGGGCGTCGACGCCAGGGTGGCGCCGGCGCTGCCGACCGCTCCGGCGCTGCCCGCCGCGCAGGTGCTCGGGCTGCCGGGCTTCGTGGCGCAGGACGGGGTCCAGCCGAGGGCGTCGGCGCTGATCCGCGCCCCGCCCGGACCCTTGAAGTCGGTGACCTTGCCGGTGAGGGACCAGCCGGCGGGGCCGCCGCGGAAGTCCTCGACGGTCACCGTCCGCAGGTCGCCGGTGGAGGCGCCGCCCCGGCCGAAGTCGACCCCGGACAGCTGGACGCTGTCGCCGGCCTGGGTCATGGACAGCGTGCCCGCCCGGACGGTCGTGGTGAGCTGCTGGCTGCCGTCGGGGATCTCACCGCCCCCGGTGACGGTGTACGCCAGGGGGCCCGCGCCCTTCTCGGCGTCCCAGGCGCCGCCCTCGTAGGCGACGATGCCGGTGGTGTCCGGGTCGCTGACGGCGAGCTTGGCGGTGAAGGCCCCGGATCCGTCGGCGGTGGCCGTGGTGGTGTCACCGGTCTGCGCGTCGCCGTCGCGGCCCGCCACGGTGATGCCCGCGCCCGGGGTGAACTTCGTGCCGGTGACGGTGACCTCGTCGCCCGCCTGCCCGGAGGCGGCCGAGAGCTGGACGGCGCGTTCGTTGACCTGGCCGCCGCCGGTGGCGACGACGGTCTCCGACACGGGGGCGGGCGGGCCCGTCACCGTGCAGGGGGTGTCCAGCTCCATGATGTAGCTGGTGTGGATGTTGTAGTCGCCGGGCGACAGGGTGATCGCGCCGGGTGCGGTGACGGTGAACGTGCCCGTCATGGAGAACGACGGGAAGGCGCCCTTGCCGGGGACCGGAGGATTCTTCTTCGGCCCCGCGACGGTGACGTCGCCGCTCTGCGCGCCGCCGAGGGTGACCTTCCCGGTCGGCGTCATGATGTCGGCGGGCAGGGCCAGGTCGACCGGGTTGCTGGCGGCGGGCACGACCACGGTGTAGGTCACGGCGACGGTGTCGCCGACCTGCGGGGTCGCGTCGTCGACGGTGATCTGCGCGGTCGTGGTGCCGTCGATGGGCGGGATGCCCGCGATGGGCGGCGGGATGCAGTGGGTGGGGAAGTCCACCGCGACGGAGGCCGTCGCGGCGGCCTGCGCCGGACCCCCGAGCAGCCCTCCCCCGGTGACGACGAGTGCGGTGATGCCCAGGGCGGCGGCCCAGCGGCGCCGCGGTTCGGTGGATCTTCGCATGGTCGGTCGCATGAATTCGGTGCCCTCCTGCGGAAAGCGGTACGGCGGCTCTTCCGTACCGGCAGGGGGCCATTGATGACCCGGGCGAAAAAGAAGTCAATGCAGACGAAATGCGGTGACTGATGGCCCATCAGATGGTGTCAAGATCGGCCTGCGGTGAGTCCTCCGCCCGGGCGGGCCGTCGCACGGCCCCGCTCGCCCCGCCGTCGCACACCGGACCGGCCCGCCGTCGCACGGCCGGTTCAGCCCGCCGTGACGCGGACCCGCAGCGTGCCGTCCGGGCCCGCGAGCAGCACCGGGGTGTCCGGTCCGCCGAGGTCCCGCACCGCGGCCCGGTCGTCGTCCGAGGGCGTCCCGGCGGCGGAGACGACCGCGGCCGCCTCCAGCGAGGTCGCGCCGCTGGCCACCGCCATGGCGACGGCGGTCTGCAGGGCGCTGAGCTTCAGCGACTCCAGCGCCACCGTGCCCGCGACATACGTGCGTCCCGTCTCGTCGCGTACGGCCGCGCCCTCGGGCACCCCGTTGCGGGCACGGGCGCTGCGCGCCAGCGTGACGATCTTGCGGTCCTCGGCGTCGAGCTCCGTGATGTCGGTCATGGCACGAGCATACGAAGCGGGCGAGGACCCTCGCAGGTCACCCCGGCACCGGAAGCGTCCGGCCGTCCCGGACAGCTCACCCCGGCACCGGGTACATCGAGCCGCGCCGTCCCTCGGGCGAGGCGAGCCACTGGAGCCTGGCCTCGCAGCCGGTGCCGGGCAGCGGGGTGTGGAGCACGATCGCCAGGTCCGGCCGGGCGGGCACCCGCAGCTGGGTGGATTCCAGGACCAGGCGGCCGACGAGCGGGTGCTCCACCTCTTTGCGGTTCTGGCCGGCGGGCGCGATGTCGCGCCGCTCCCACAGCTCGGAGAAGAGGCGGCTGGCCGCCTTCGCCTCCTCGATCACGGCCCGGAATCCGTCGTCGTCCGGGGAGTCCGAGCAGGCCGCCCGGAACTGGGCCACCACCCGGGGGGCCAGCGCGTCCCAGCTCGGCGCGGTGCGGGAGCGGTAGACCGGGTCGGTGAAGAAGGCGATCAGGCAGTTCTGCCGGATCCCGGGACGCATTCCGAGGACCGCGGCGGACGCGTCGTTGTACAGGACGGTGTTCCAGTAGCGGTCCATGATGTGGGCCGGGTAGGGCATCCAGGCGTCGATGAGCCGGGTCAGTCCCTCGCACATGTCGGCGTCGGCCGGATCGACCTCGGGCGGGGGCGCGTTCAGCCCGGCCAGCACGTACAGATGGCGGCGCTCGGCGCTGCTCAGGCGCAGCACCCGGGCGACGGAGTCCAGCACCTGCGGGGAGACGGTGATGTCGCGGCCCTGCTCCAGCCACTGGTACCAGGAGACGCCCACCCCGGCGAGGACGGCGACCTCCTCGCGGCGCAGACCCGGGGTGCGGCGGCGGGCTCCCCCGGGCAGGCCCGCCTCGTCCGGGGTGATGCGCGCCCGGCGGCTCCTGAGGAACTCGCGGAGTTCGGCGAGGCGGTGGGCCTTCGTGCCGTCCGTCGCCTGCTGGGCCGGTGTGGCCACGTACTCCCCCTGCTGTCCGTGCGTGCGCCTGCCTGGTGGTGCGGGCAACAGGATAAGTTCCCGCTCCCCACGGTTATTCCGGCCGACGCAGGGTGGGGGCCATGGCGATCGAATCCCCTTCCACCTCTGCCGCTTCTCCCGCTCCTCCTGTCACCCCGCTGTCCCCCGCGCGCCCCGGGGCCGGCCCGCCCCGGCTCACCGGCCGGGCCCGGCTGGTCCTCTTCGTGCTGTGCGCCGCCCAGTTCATGGTGGCCCTGGACTTCTCCGTGCTGAACGTGGCGCTGCCGGTGCTCGGCAGGGACCTCGGGCTGAGCACCACGGGCCTCCAGTGGGCCGTCACCGCGTTCGCGCTGCCGTCCGGGGGCTTCCTGCTGCTCTTCGGGAGGATCGCCGATCTGTTCGGGCGGCGCAGGCTGTTCCTCATCGGGCTCACCCTCTTCGGGGCCGCGTCCCTGCTGGCGACACTGGCCTGGGACCCGGCCTCCTTCCTCGCCGCACGGGCGCTCCAGGGTCTGGGCGCCGCGGTCATCGTGCCGACCGGGATGTCCCTGCTGACGACCACGTTCCCGGAGGGGCCGCTGCGCGACCGGGCGCTCGGGATCAGCGGCACGCTGATGTCGCTCGGCTTCACGGTGGGCATGGTCGCGGGCGGCGTGCTGACCGAGACGCTGGGCTGGCGCTCCACGATGGGCCTGCTGGCGGTGGCCTCGGTCGTGGTGCTGGTGCCGGCCCCCGGGGTCCTGGCCGAGTCGCGCACGACGGACCGGCAACGGCTGGACGTACCGGGCGCGGTGAGCGTCACCGGCGGTCTGCTGGCGCTGATCTACGCACTGTCGACGGCGGCGGAGCGCGGCTTCGGCGGCGTGGACGTGCTGGTCACCCTGGTCCTCGGCGTCGCCCTGCTCTCGGCGTTCGTCGTGGTGGAGTCCCGCTCGGCGGCCCCGCTGGTGTCGCTGCCGATGCTGCGGCGGCGGACGGTGGCGTTCGGCAACCTGGGCGGTCTGGTGACCTTCTCGATGATGAGCACCGTCGTCTTCGTCCTGACCCTGTACCTCCAGGAGGTCCTGGACCTCTCACCGTTCTCCACCGGTCTGGTCTTCGGGGTGCAGGGCGTGCTGTCGGTGGTGGCGGGGATGTACGCCCCGAAGCTGATCGGCCGGATCGGCGCCCGCCGGACCCTGGCGCTGTCGCTGCTCGGGCAGGGGCTGTTCATCGGCGCGCTGCTGGGCCTGGGGTCGGATACCGGGGCGTTGCTCGCGACGGCCGCGGTGTCGCTGTCCAGCATGTTCCACCTGGGCGCGATCATCTCGTACGGACTGATCGTGACGTCCGGCGTCCCGAACGAGGAGCAGGGCCTGGCGACCGGTCTGGTCACCACGACCCAGCAGGTCGGCCTCACGGTCGGCATCCCGCTGCTGGGCGTGCTGGCCACGACGCAGGACACCCTGTTCGACGGCGTACGGACGGTGGTCGCGGTCGCGGGGGCCATCCTGCTGACGGCGGGCGCGGCGGTGGCGGCGGGGCTGCGGCGGAGCTGACCGTACGGGAACGGGCCCGCCCCCGCGGAGGGAGCGGGCCCGTTCCCGTACGCACTTCTTCTGGCGCAGCTCTTCTACGGGCGGTCCAGCCGCAGCCGCTCCGCCTTCGGGAGTCCGGCGACCACCAGGTCGTAGGAGTCCTCGACCATCTCGCGCAGCAGCCGGTCCGGGACGCCGGAGACGGTGACCGTGTTCCAGTGGCGCTTGTTCATGTGCCAGCCGGGCACGATCGCGGGGTGCGTCCCGCGCAGCCGGATCGCCTCGTCGGGATCGCACTTGAGGTTGACGGTGAGCGGCTGTCCGTCCAGGGCGGTGAGGGCGAACATCTTGCCGAGCACCTTGAAGACGGAGGTCTCCGGGCCGAACGGGAACTCCTCCACGCTCGCGTTGAACTCCAGGCAGAAGGCCCGCAGCCGCTCCGGCGTCATTCCGCTTCCTTCTCCTCGGTCTCCTGGTGCTCCGGCTCCACGAGCACCGTGACGATCTTGTTCCGGCGGCCCGCGGGGGATTCCGCGGTGAGCCGGAGCCTACGGCCGTCGGGCAGCTCGACGGGCGCGGACGCACCGGCGATCGGGACCCGGCCGAGCGCCTTGGCGAGCAGACCGCCGACGGTCTCCACGTCCTCGTCGTCGTACTCGTCGAGGCCGAAGAGGTCGCCGAGGTCCCCGATGTCGAGCCGGGCGGTGACCCGGTAGCAGCCGTTCTCCAGCTCCTGGACGGGCGGCAGCTCCCGGTCGTACTCGTCGGTGATCTCGCCGACGATCTCCTCCAGGATGTCCTCGATGGTGACGATGCCCGCGGTGCCGCCGTACTCGTCGATGACGACCGCGACATGGCTGCGGTCCTGCTGCATCTCGCGCAGCAGGTCCCCGGCGTTCTTGGTGTCGGGGACGAAGGCGGCGGGGCGCATCGCGGTGGAGACGGGGTCGGCCTCGGACTCGCGGTTGATGTGCGTCTTGCGGACCAGGTCCTTGAGGTAGACGATCCCGACGACGTCGTCCTCGTTCTCGCCGGTGACCGGGATCCGGGAGAAGCCGGAGCGCAGGGCGAGGGTGAGGGCCTGGCGGATCGTCTTGTAGCGCTCGATGGAGACCAGGTCGGTGCGCGGCACCATGACCTCGCGGACCAGCGTGTCGCCCAGCTCGAAGACGGAGTGCACCATGCGGCGCTCGTCGTCCTCGATGAGCGACTCCGCCTCGGCGAGGTCGACCATGGCGCGCAGCTCGGCCTCGCTGGCGAACGGGCCCTTGCGGAACCCCTTGCCCGGGGTCAGCGCGTTGCCGACGAGGATCAGCAGCTGCGGGATCGGCCCCATGATCCTGGCCAGCGGCAGCAGGACGTACGCCGCCGCCGTGGCCGTGTTCAGCGGGTGCTGGCGGCCGATGGTGCGCGGGGAGACGCCGATGGCGACGTAGCTGACGAGCACCATCACGCCCATCGCGACGGCCAGCGCCTCCCAGGTCTCGGGCAGTTCCTGGAGGCAGGCATAGGTGACGAGGACGCCGGCCGACATCTCGCAGGCGACCCGCACCAGCAGGGCGACGTTGAGATAGCGGGTCGGGTCGGCCGCGATCTGCGCCAGCTTCGCGCTGCCGCGCCGGCCGGACCTGACCGCCTCGTCCGCCCGGAAGCTGGAGGTGCGGGCGATACCGGCCTCCGCGCAGGCGGCCAGCCAGCCGACGACGACCAGCAGCACGGCCCCGGTGATCAGGGGCGCGCTCACGAGACGGTGGGGGCGGGGGACGCGCCGGTGAGCCCGTGCTCCCCGCGCCAGCCGTCCACGATGGCGGCCTGGAGACCGAACATCTCGGCCTTCTCGTCCGGCTCCTCGTGGTCGTACCCCAGCAGGTGCAGCACTCCGTGGACGGTCAGGAGCTGGAGCTCCTCGTCCATGGAGTGCTGCGTCGGGGCCTCTTCGCCCTGCTTCTTCGCGACCTCCGGGCAGAGCACGATGTCACCGAGGAGCCCCTGCGGGGGCTCCTCGTCGTCCTTGGCCGGCGGACGCAGCTCGTCCATCGGGAAGGACATGACATCGGTCGGACCGGGAAGGTCCATCCACTGGATGTGCAGCTGCTCCATGGCGTCGGTGTCCACCACGATCACCGAGAGCTCGGACAGCGGGTGGATCCGCATCCGGGCCAGTGCGTAGCGGGCGATGTCGAGGATCGCCTGCTCGTCGACCTCGGTTCCGGACTCGTTGTTGACGTCGATCGACATGGTGCGCTGCGACTACTTCCCTTTACGGCGGTCGCGTCGGCCGTCTTCGCGGCCTTCCGCCTGACCGTCCTGCTGACCGTTTCGGCTGTCGTACTTCTCGTACGCGTCGACGATACGGCCGACGAGCTTGTGCCGGACGACATCCTGGGAGGTGAGCCGGGAGAAGTGCACGTCGTCCAGGCCCTCCAGGATGTCCTGGACCTGGCGCAGCCCGCTCTTGGTTCCGCTCGGCAGGTCGACCTGGGTGACGTCACCGGTGATGACGATCTTGGAGTCGAAGCCGAGGCGGGTGAGGAACATCTTCATCTGCTCGGCGCTGGTGTTCTGCGCCTCGTCGAGGATGATGAACGCGTCGTTGAGCGTGCGACCACGCATGTACGCCAGCGGCGCGACCTCGATCGTGCCCGCCGCCATCAGCCGCGGGATCGAGTCGGGGTCGAGCATGTCGTGCAGGGCGTCGTAGAGCGGGCGCAGATACGGGTCGATCTTGTCGAACAGGGTGCCCGGCAGGAAACCGAGCCGCTCCCCCGCCTCGACCGCGGGCCGGGTCAGGATGATCCGGCTGACCTGCTTGGACTGGAGCGCCTGGACGGCCTTGGCCATGGCGAGATAGGTCTTGCCCGTACCGGCGGGACCGATGCCGAACACGATCGTGTGCTGGTCGATCGCGTCGACGTACCGCTTCTGGTTGAGCGTCTTGGGGCGGATGGTGCGACCGCGGTTGGAGAGGATGTTCTGCGTGAGCACCTCGGCAGGCGTCTCACCCTGAGGGTCTCCCAGCCCGTCGGCGGCCGCCCTGAGCATGGCGATCGACCGTTCCACTGCGTCCTCCGTCATCGGCGCTCCGGTGCGGAGCACGAGCATCATCTCGTCGAACAGGCGTTGGATGAGAGCGACATCGGCGGCCTCGCCCGTGGCACTGATCTCGTTGCCCCGGACATGGATGTCGGCCGCCGGGAAAGCCTCTTCGATCACGCGCAACAGCGAGTCACCCGATCCCAGGAGCATCACCATGGGGTGTGCGGCCGGGATCCTGATCTGGGCACGCGCCTGCGGCTGTGTGGGTGTCTGAGTCATGGGCCGGCCCTCGGGCCTGCACATACCTCCCGTTGCAGGGTTCTCGCTGCTCGACAACCTCCGGATTACCAAGCCTACGACCTGGCGGTGACAACGCAGAGTGCTTTTACCGCCCGTGTGTGCGATGCGCGCCCGCGCCCGCTCATTGGCGGAACCCGATCGTGGGCACCGCGCGCCGCAGCGGCCAGGCGCGGGCCGTGGTGGGCAGGAGGTCGTCCAGGAAGGCGTAGCGCTCCAGGGCGGCGGGATCCTGGCTCGCGCAGGTGCGGATCAGCTGCCACCAGGCGGCGACCTCGGCCCAGCCGGGGGCGGAGAGGGAGCCGCCGAACTCCTGGACCGAGAGGGCGGCGGTGAGCCCGGCGAAGGCGAGCCGGTCGGCGAGCGGCCAGTCGGCGAGGGTGCCGGTCACGAAGCCGGCGACGAAGACGTCCCCGGCGCCGGTGGGGTCGAGCGCCTCCACCTCGATGGCGGGCACGGCCGCGGCGGCGCCGGTGCGGCCGTCGACGGCGTACGCGCCCTCGGCGCCCAGGGTGACCACGGCGAGCGGGACGCGTTCGGCGAGCGCGTGTGCGGCGGCGCGCGGGCAGTCCGTGCGGGTGTAGCGCATCGCCTCCTCGGCGTTGGGCAGGAACGCCTCGCAGTGCGCCAGGTCGGGCAGGGCGTCCAGGTCCCAGCGGCCGGTCTCGTCCCAGCCGACGTCGGCGAAGATCAGCGCGCCGTTGCGGGCGGCGGTGGCCACCCAGGGCTCGCTCCGGCCCGGGGCGAGCGAGGCGATGGCGGCACGGGCGCGCGGAGGGCAGTGCGGGAAGGCCGGGGCGGGGGCTGCGGCGGGGGCTGCGGCGGGGGCTGCGGTCGGAGCGGGTGCCTCGTGGCCGTGCGAGACCATCGTGCGCTCGCCCTCGTACGCCATGGAGACGGTGACCGGGGAGTGCCAGCCGGGAACGGTGTGCGACATCGACAGGTCGATGCCCTCGCCCTGTTCGAGGGCGTCCCAGCAGTACTCCCCGTAGTGGTCGTCGCCGAAAGCGGCGGCGAGGGAGGTGCGCAGGCCGAGGCGGGCGAGGGCGGTGGCCATGTTGGCGACGCCGCCGGGGCTGGAACCCATCCCCCGGGCCCAGGACTCGGTGCCGCGCACGGGGGCGCTGTCCAGGCCGGTGAAGATGATGTCGAGGAAGACCGGGCCCGTCAGGAAGACGTCGCAGGCGGGGTCCCGGGGGGCGCGCAGCGCCTGTAGCGGGTCGATGCCCGGAGTGTCTGTGCTCACCGTGCGCTCCCGGTGTCGTGCGGCGGATCTCGGCCGGATCCGGACCGTGTGAGATGCGGCCAGTCTGCCCGATACGCCCGGGCGAACGCAGTGTCCACGCCCATGTGTTCGCAGCACGCCTGACCTGCATAAACATGCGCTAATACCCGGGGTTCGCCTGCATAAACACATAAGTGGCCCAGATCACAGCGGGGCGACTTCCGGGGAGCCGGAAGCGCTTGATACAAATTGCCCCGCGAGCACCTTCGGGGGACCTTCTCCGACGAGAGCCGCATATCTCAGCATTCCGCTGTAAACCCCCGTCGTACCCGCGTGCCGTCGCCTGCCTTCGCATGCGCCGCTCGCTCCGCTGTGCCCCGCTCCACCCCTCCCCCTCCCCCCCTGCCTGCTCAGGCATGTCTTCAGGAACGCCCATGCCCTCGCGCCCTGGTGCCGCGTGGCCCCTGGTGGCCGTGTTCACCGCCGGTTACCTCGCCTCCTACCTGCTTCCCACCATCGTCGGCCGGCTCAGCGCCCAACTGGGGCTGAGTCCCGCCCAGGCGGGCCTGGTCGGCAGCGCCCTGCTCCTCAGCTCGGCCGGCGCCGGATTCTCCCTGGCGGGCCGGGTCGAGCGGTACGGGGCACGCACCCCCGCCCGCGTCGGACTGGTGCTGGCCGCCATCGGCTACGGCTGGGCCGCGCTCGCCGGGTCCGTGCCGCTGGTGGTGCTCGGTGTCGTGGTCGGCGGATTCGGCTCCGGCACGGCGACAGCGGTCGCCGCGGCCGGGATCGCCGCGCGGCGCGACCCGCACCGGACGTCCTCGCTCGGGCTGCTCACCGTGTCCGCCACCGCGGGCGTCCTCTACCTGACGATTCCTCACCTGGGTGGCGGCCACCGGCTTCCGTTCGCCGCGATCGCCCTGGTCGCCCTGCTCGTCTGGCCCGCGACCGCCCGGCTCGGCGGGGCGACGACGGCCGGGGAGACCGCCTCGCCCATCGTCGGCCGGCTCCCGCACCGCCGCTCCGGGCTCGTCCTGGCGGGCGGCATGCTGGTCTGGTCCATGGCGCAGAACGCGCTGTGGGGCGTGAGCAGCCGTATCGGCGTGGTCCAGGCGGGACTGTCCGAGGTCACCGTCGGCGCGGTGTTCGCCGCCGCGCTCGGCGCGGGTCTGCTCGGTGTGACGGGCGCCGGGCTGCTCGGGGCGCGGCTCGGCCGGGCGGTGCCGATCGGGCTGGGGACCGTGGTCATCGCGGCGAGCATCGTGCTCAGCTCCTCGGCCCGGGATCTCGGATCGTTCGCGACCGGGGAGATCATGTGGAACACCGTCTACCCGGTGGTCCTCTCCTACCTCATCGGCCTGGCCGCCTCCCTGGACGTGCGCGGCCGCTGGGCGGTGCTGGCGGGCTCCGCCTCCTCCGTGGGGGTGGCCTGCGGTCCGCTGCTGGGCAGCGTGCTCTCCGAGGAGGCCGGCTATCCGGCGATGGGGCTGGTCCTGGGGGCGGCCACCCTGCTGGTCGCCGCCCCGGTGACCGCCGTGGCGCTGCACACCGGCGGCCGTCCGCTGGTGCCCGGTTCGGTGCGCCGTCGCGGTGGCGCCCCGGCCGCCCTGCTCGCCGCCACCACCGGGAGCCTGTCCGGTGCGGTGCCGAAGCTCGGCTCACCGGAGCAGGCCGTCACGGAGCTGCGGGTACCCGCCCTGCGGCGCGGGCGGCTGGTGCGCAGCGCGATCCGGACGGCCGGTCCGGACGGCGGTTCCGGTCAGTCGAACGCGTACGCCTCGACCTCGGACAGGTAGCGCGCCCGGCGCTCCTCGTCGTGGTCGAGGAAGGCCGCCTCGAAAGAGTTGCGGGCCAGGGTGCGCAGTTGCTCCCGGTCCAGGGCGAGCGCGTCGCGGACGGCGTCGAAGTTGTCCCCGGCGTACCCGCCGAAGTAGGCGGGGTCGTCGGAGTTCACCGTGCACAGGAGTCCGGCGGCCATCATCCGCGGCAGCGGGTGGTCCTTGAGGGTGTCGACCGTGCGCAGCCTGACGTTGGACAGCGGACAGAGCGTGAGCGGCACCCGGTCGGCGACCAGCCGCTCCACCAGCTCCGGGTCCTCCAGGCAGCGCAGTCCGTGGTCGATGCGCTCGACGCCGAGGACGTCCAGGGCCTCCCGGATGTACTCCGGCGGGCCCTCCTCGCCCGCGTGGGCCACCTTGCGCAGGCCGAGTGCGGTGGCCGCCTCGTACACCTCGCGGAACTTGGCGGGCGGGTGGCCGACCTCGGCGGAGTCCAGGCCGATGGCGCTGATCCGGTGCAGATACGGCTTCGCCGCGTCCAGGGTGCCGAGGGCGGATTCGGCGGACAGGTCGCGCAGGAAGCACATGATCAGCTGGGTGGAGACGCCGTGGGTCTCC
Source organism: Streptomyces anulatus (assembly GCF_014650675.1). Taxonomy (GTDB): domain Bacteria; phylum Actinomycetota; class Actinomycetes; order Streptomycetales; family Streptomycetaceae; genus Streptomyces; species Streptomyces anulatus. Next base: position 874,940 of record NZ_BMVK01000001.1, read on the forward strand.
TCGCTGCGCTCCAGCGCCCGGCCGATCCCCTCGATGACGGTGCCGATGGGGACGCCCCGGGCGGTGTGGGCCTGCGGGTCGAAGAAGATCTCGGCGTGCCGGACGCCCTGGGCGGCGGCGCGGGCGAGGTAGGCGTCGACGAGTTCGGCGAAGTCCTCCTCGGTGCGCAGGACGGCCATCAGCGCGTAGTACAGGTCGAGGAAGGACTGGAGGTCCTCGAACCGGTAGGCGGCGCGCAGTTCGTCGGCGGTGGCGTAGGGCAGGGCCACCTCGTTGCGCTCCGCGAGAGCGAAGGCCAGCTCGGGTTCGAGGGTGCCTTCGATGTGGAGGTGGAGCTCTGCCTTGGGGAGGTGCACGGTGTCTCGCAAACGGTGGTGCTGATGGGAAAACGCGGGGTCGGTTCAGTGGTGCCGGGTGGGGACCGGGACCCGGATCAGGTCCTGGGCGACGGTGAGTTCGCCGTCGAAGCCGGCGGCGCGGGCCTGGGTCTCGAAGAGCTCCGGGTCGCCGTAGCGCTGGGAGAAGTGGGTCAGCACGAGGTGGCGGACGCCCGACTCCTTCCCCACCCGGGCGGCCTGTCCGGCGGTCAGGTGCCCGTGGTCGGCGGCCAGCTTCTCGTCCTCGTCGAGGAAGGTCGACTCGATGACCAGCATGTCGCAGCCCTCGGCGAGGGCGTACACCCCGTCGCAGAGCCGGGTGTCCATGACGAACGCGAACCGCTGCCCGCGCCGTTCCTCGGAGACCTGCTCCAGGGTGACGCCGCCGAGGACGCCCTCGCGCTGGAGGCGGCCCACGTCCGGTCCGGCGATGCCGTGCTCCTTCAGCAGGGCGGGCAGCATGCGCCGGGTGTCGGGCTCGGTGAGGCGGTAGCCGTACGACTCGACGGGGTGCGAGAGCTTCCTGCTGTCCAGGGTGTACGCCGGGGCGGTGGCGAGGACCCCGCCGGCTCCGGCGACCGAGGCCTGGTTCAGCTCGACGGTCTCGCGGTAGGCGGTGGCGTACCGCAGCCGGTCGAAGAAGTGCTGCCCGCTCGCCGGGTAGTGCGCGGTCACCGGGTGCGGCACCTGGTCGAGGTTGATCCGCTGGATCACCCCGGCGAGCCCGAGGGAGTGGTCGCCGTGGAAGTGGGTGACGCAGATCCGGTGGATGTCGTGCGCGGCGACCCCGGCCCGGAGCATCTGGCGCTGGGTGCCCTCGCCGGGATCGAAGAGGATGCCCTCGCCGTCCCAGCGCAGCAGATAGCCGTTGTGGTTGCGGTGCCGGGTGGGGACCTGGCTGGCGGTGCCGAGCACCACCAGCTCGCGTACGGACATGGCGCGGGACTCCGTTATCCGGGGGGCCACTGGAGGCCGCGGCCGCCCAGGACGTGTGCGTGGGCGTGGAAGACGGTCTGGCCGGCGCCGGAGCCCGTGTTGAGGATGATCCGGTAGCCGCTGCCGTCGACCTTCTCGTCGGCGGCGACCTCTCCGGCCTCGCGCAGGACGTCCGCGGCGATGAGCGGTTCGGCGGCGGCAAGGGTGGCCGCGTCCGGGTAGTGGACCTTCGGGATGACCAGGACGTGGGTCGGGGCCTGCGGGTTGATGTCGCGGAAGGCGACGGTGGTCTCGCTCTCGCGGACGATGGTCGCCGGGATCTCTCCCGAGACGATCTTGCAGAACAGGCAGTCGGACTGCGGCTCTCCCGCCATGGCCGGGCCTCCTCGTCGCTGGTGATCGGAACGTTCTCTGGTGATCAGTACGGTGATCAGTACAGGGGCATGCTATCGCCGGACCCGGGGCCGGGTTCAGCCCCAGCGCCCCGTACGCCCCAGCAGCAGCGCGGTCGCGGCCGTCCCGGCCGTGGAGGTGCGCAGCACGCTGCGGCCGAGCCGGTAGGGGCGGGCGCCCGCCTCGGCGAAGGCGGCCAGCTCCTGCGGGGAGACGCCGCCTTCCGGTCCGACGACGAGCACGATCGAGCCGGCGGCGGGGAGCTCGGCGGTGGCGAGGGGGGTGCTGTCGTGGTCGCGGTCCTCGTGGAGGACCCCGGCGAAGTCGGCGGCGGCGAGCAGGGCGGCGACCTGCTTGGTCGTCATGGCCTCGGCCACCTCGGGGAAGCGGACCCGGCGGGACTGCTTGCCCGCCTCCCTCGCCGTGCTGCGCCATTTCGACAGGGCCTTGGCACCACGCTCGCCCTTCCACTGGGTGATGCAGCGGGCCGCCTGCCAGGGCACGATCGCGTCGACGCCGGTCTCGGTCATCGTCTCGACCGCCAGCTCGCCCCGGTCGCCCTTGGGGAGCGCCTGGACGACGGTGATCCGCGGGGCGGGCGCGGGCTCCTCGTGGATGCGGTCGAGGCCGGTGACCGTGAGGCGGTCCTTGCCCTCGGCGGCGCGCACGACGCCCTCCGCCCAGTGGCCGAGCCCGTCGGTGAGGACGACGTCCTCGCCGGGCTGGAGCCGCTTGACGGAGACGGCGTGCCGCCCTTCGGGTCCGTCCAGGACGAACTCCGGCCCGGCGGGCATCCGTTCGACGACGAAGACCGGTGCGGTCACCGGGGGCTCCTCATGCTCAGGGCCGACCGGGCGGCCTCCAGTTCGGCGGCGAGCAGCTCGATCAGCTCGCCGGCGGGCAGTTCGCGGGCCATCCGGTGGCCCTGACCGGCCCACAGGGCCATGCCCTGGGCGTCCCCGGCCTTGGCGGCGGCCCGGCGCAGCCCGCTGGTGACGTAGTGGACCTGGGGGTAGGCGGCGGGGGCGTACGGGCCGTGTTCGCGGACGAAGCGGTTGACCAGGCCGCGGGCGGGCCGTCCGGAGAAGGCGCGCGTCAGCTCGGTGCGGACGAACAGCGGGTTGGTCAGGGCCTGCTTGTGCAGCGGGTGCGCCCCGGACTCGGGGCAGACCAGGAAGGCGGTGCCGAGCTGGGCGGCGTCCGCGCCCGCCGCGAGGACGGCGGCGATCTGCGCGCCGCGCATCAGTCCGCCGGCGGCGACGATCGGGATCTGCACGGTCTCGCGGACCTGGGTGATGAGGGAGAGCAGCCCGGTGCCGGTCTGGTCGACCTGCGGGTCGTCGCGGTGGGTGGACTGGTGGCCGCCCGCCTCGACGCCCTGGACGCAGACGGTGTCGGCGCCCGCCCACTGGGCGCTCTGCGCCTCCTCGGCCGAGGTGACCGTGACGACGGTGTGCGTCCCGGCCCTGGCGAAGGCGTCCAGGGTGTCGCGGGTCGGGCAGCCGAAGGTGAAGGAGACCACCGGAACGGGGTCCTCCAGCAGGATCGCGACCTTCGCCTCGTACCCGTCGTCGCCGCTGCTGTCCGGGTCGCCGAGCGGGGTCTCGTACCAGGCGGCCTCTCCGGCGAGCTGGTGGCGGTAGACCTCGACGGCGCTGGGGTCGGCGAGCGCGGGCTGCGGCATGAAGAGGTTGACGCCGAACGGTCCGCCGGTGAGCCGGCGCAGCTGTTTGATCTCGTTGTACATCCCGTCCGCCGTCTTGTACCCGGCGGCCAGGAATCCGAGCCCGCCGGCTTCGGCGACGGCCCCGGCGAGCTGGGGTCCGGACGTGCCGCCCGCCATAGGGGCCTGCACGATCGGATACCGGCAGAGATCGGTCAACTCGGAGGACATGACCGCATCGTGCCACGTCCCGTGCACGGGGCCGAATCAGCCAGCCGCCCGCCCTGACCGGTTCTCCCGCCGTACGCCGCACCGCCCGCCGGTTCGGAACCGGCGGGCGGTGCGGTGAAAGGCGGAAAGCGGTTCAGCGGCCGTTGAAAGCGTCCTTCAGACGGGAGAAGAGCCCCTGCTGACCTGGCTGAAACTGGCCCAGGGGCCGCTCCTCGCCGCGCAGCTTGGACAGCTCCCGCAGCAGCCGCTCCTGTTCCGCGTCGAGCTTGGAGGGGGTCATCACCTCGACGTGCACGATCAGGTCGCCCCGGCCGCCACCGCGCAGATGCGTGATGCCGCGCCCGTGCAGGGGCACGGACTGGCCGGACTGGGTGCCGGGCCGGATGTCGATCTCCTCCAGGCCGTCCAGCGTCTCCAACGGGCACTTCGTGCCGAGGGCCGCCGCCGTCATGGGGATGGTGACCGTGCAGTGCAGATCGTCGCCGCGCCGCTGGAACACGGCGTGCGGCAGCTCGTGGATCTCCACGTACAGATCGCCGGGCGGGCCGCCGCCGGGGCCGACCTCGCCCTCGCCGGCGAGCTGGATACGGGTGCCGTTGTCGACGCCCGCGGGGATCTTCACGGTCAGGGTGCGCCGCGAGCGGATGCGGCCGTCGCCGGCGCACTCCGGGCACGGGGTGGGCACGACCGTGCCGAAACCCTGGCACTGCGGGCAGGGCCGCGAGGTCATGACCTGGCCCAGGAAGGACCGGGTGACCTGCGAGACCTCGCCGCGACCGCGACACATGTCACAGGTCTGGGCGGACGTGCCGGGGGCCGCGCCCTCGCCGCTGCAGGTGTTGCAGACGACGGCCGTGTCGACCTGGATGTCCTTGGTGGTGCCGAAGGCCGCCTCGTTGAGGTCGATCTCCAGCCGGATCATGGCGTCCTGGCCTCTCCGGGTCCGCGAACGGGGCCCGCGCTGCGCGGCGTTGCCGAAGAACGCGTCCATGATGTCGGAGAAGTTGCCGAAGCCGCCGGCTCCGAAACCGCCCGCGCCGCCACCGCCGCCACTGGCGGAGAGGGGATCACCGCCGAGGTCGTAGACCTGCTTCTTCTGCGGGTCCGAGAGCACCTCGTAAGCGGCGTTGATCTCCTTGAACCGCTCCTGGGTCTTCGGGTCCGGGTTGACATCCGGGTGCAGCTCGCGGGCGAGCCGACGGAATGCCTTCTTGATCTCGTCCTGAGATGCGTCGCGGCGCACGCCGAGTACGGCGTAGTAGTCCGTGGCCACTTACGACTCCGCCAGGATCTGTCCGACGTAACGTGCCACTGCGCGTACCGCTCCCATCGTTCCGGGGTAGTCCATGCGGGTCGGTCCGACCACGCCGAGTTTGGCGACTGCCTCGTCGCCCGAACCGTAGCCGACCGCGACGACGGACGTGGAGTTGAGCCCCTCGTGGGCGTTCTCGTGCCCGATCCGTACGGTCATGCCGGAGTCCGTGGCCTCACCGAGCAGCTTCAGCAGGACGACCTGTTCCTCCAGTGCTTCCAGCACCGGCCGGATCATCACCGGGAAGTCGTGTCCGAAGCGGGTGAGGTTGGAGGTGCCGCCGATCATCAGCCGCTCCTCCGTCTCCTCGACCAGTGTTTCGAGGAGGGTGGAAAGGACCGTGGAAACCGTCCCCCGGTCCTCGCTGTCGAAGGATTCCGGCAGCTCCTGCACCAGCTGCGGGACATCCGCGAAGCGGCGTCCGACGACCCGGCTGTTGAGCCGGGCCCGCAGATCCGCGAGCGATGCCTCGCCGAACGGCGCAGGGCAGTCGATCATACGCTGTTCGACCCGGCCGGTGTCCGTGATCAGGACGAGCATCAGCCGGGCGGGCGCGAGCGCCAGCAGTTCCACGTGCCGCACCGTCGAGCGGGTCAGCGAGGGGTACTGCACGACGGCGACCTGCCGGGTGAGCTGCGCGAGCAGCCGCACCGTCCGGCCGACCACGTCGTCGAGGTCGACCGCGCCGTCGAGGAAGTTCTGGATGGCCCGGCGCTCGGGCGAGGACAGCGGCTTGACGCCCGCGAGCTTGTCGACGAAGAGGCGGTACCCCTTGTCGGTCGGGATGCGTCCCGCGCTCGTGTGCGGCTGGGCGATGAAGCCCTCGTCCTCCAGCACCGCCATGTCGTTGCGGACGGTGGCCGGGGAGACTCCCAGCCGGTGCCGCTCGGTCAGCGCCTTGGAGCCGACGGGCTCCTCGGTGCCGACATAGTCCTGGACGATGGCGCGCAGCACTTCGAGTCTGCGTTCGCTGAGCATCGCGCACACCTCCAGCTGTATTTCTCCGGTGTCTGTCTGGCACTCGGTGCGTTCGAGTGCCAGCAATCCCCGCGGTCAGTGTACGGGGGTGGGGTGGGGCCGGGGCAAGGGCGACCGGCCACGCTCCCACGAGACTGCGCAGGTCGTTGCCGATAGCGTCGTGGTATGGACGTCGCTTGGGAAGACTTCGGCTGGGAGCGGTTGGGCAACGGTATCGGCAGGCGGCGCCTCCCCGGCTGGGATGCCACCGCCGCGCTGGTCGCCGGGCCGGAGGGCGCACTGCTGTACGACACCGGCGCCACGCTGCGCGAGGGGGTCGAGCTGCGGCGGCAGACCGAGGCGCTGCTCGGGCGGAGGGTGACGCATATCGCACTGAGCCATCCGCACTTCGACCATGTGCTGGGCACCGCCGCGTTCGCCGGGGCCCAGGTGTACGGGGCGGTGGGCGTCGCGGCCCTGCTGCGCGCCGGCGCGGAGGGCCTGTGCGCCTCGGCGGTGCGCCACGGGGTACCGGAGGACGAGGCGGCCCGGTCGGCGGACACGCTGGTGGTCCCGCACCACGAGGTGTGCGGCGACTGGACGCTCGACCTGGGCGGCGGCCGTCAGGTGCTGCTGGCGAACGTGGGCCCCGGGCACAGCGGCCATGACCTCGCGGCGCTGGTGCCGGGCACGGGCGGCGAGCCTCCGGTGGTGTTCTGCGGCGACCTGGTCGAGGAGTCGGGCGAGCCGCAGGCGGGCCGGGACGCGATCACCTCGCGCTGGCCGGCCGCGCTGGAGAGGCTGCTGGCGCTGGGCGGCGAGGACGCGCGGTACGTGCCGGGGCACGGGGCGGTGGTGGACGCGGCGTTCGTACGGGCGCAGCGGGCGTCGCTGGCGGAGCGCTTCGACGTGGACCTCGACGCGGGATCCGGCGTGGGACCCGGCGTGGACCTCGACGTGGACCTCAACGCCGGACTCGACGTGGGATGAGCCCTGACGCGGGTACGGCGAATATCGTCGTGCCATGCGCAGCTACCAGCCGGACCTGACCCCGCCGTGGAAGAGGTCCGCCCCCGTGCCCGAGGTGCCCGCCGAGCCCGATCTGGTCGTGGAGGAGGTCTCCACCGGCTTCTGCGGGGCGGTGATCCGCTGCGAGAAGACGGCCCAGGGGCCGACGGTGACCCTGGAGGACCGCTTCGGCAAGCACCGGGTGTTCCCGATGGAGCCGCGCGGCTTCCTGCTGGAGGGCAAGGTCGTCACGCTGGTGCGCCCGGGTCCCGGCGGTCCCGTGCGTCCCACCCGTACGGCCTCCGGGTCGGTGGCGGTGCCCGGGGCGCGGGCCCGGGTGGCGCGGGCCGGGCGGATCTACGTGGAGGGCCGGCACGACGCGGAGCTGGTAGAGCGGGTGTGGGGCGACGACCTGCGCATCGAGGGCGTGGTCGTGGAGTACCTGGAGGGCGTGGACGACCTTCCGGCGATCGTCGGGGAGTTCGCGCCGGGGCCCGACGCCCGGCTGGGGGTGCTGGTGGACCATCTGGTGCCCGGCTCCAAGGAGTCCCGGATCGCGGCTCAGGTGACCGGTGACCACGTGCTGGTGGTGGGGCACCCGTACATCGACGTGTGGGAGGCGGTGAAGCCGTCCTCGGTGGGGATCGACGCCTGGCCGGTGGTGCCGAGGGGGCAGGACTGGAAGACGGGCGTGTGCCGGGCGCTGGGGTGGCCGGAGAACACCGGGGCGGCCTGGCAGCACATCCTGTCCAAGGTCCGCAGCTACAAGGACCTCGAACCCCAACTCCTGGGCAGGGTAGAGGAATTGATTGACTTCGTCACCCTTCCGGACTGATGTCCGGGGCCTGATTCCGGCCTGATACCGGCCGGTTGCCGGACTGTCGAAGAGGATCTCGTACCGATCCCTATGAATGCCTGCGTCCCACACGCACCATCGGTTATTGAGGGGGAAGAACGGGCAGGCGGTTCACGAGCCGAGCGGCTCACGGGGGAAGGGCACGGTGCGATGGTGCGCGAGGTCTGGCGGGACAGTGCGGACAACGAGGCGGCCTCGGCCGTCTTCCACCTGATGCAGCAGCTGATCGACCGGTACCGGGTCAACCGGCCGGTGATGCCGCTCGTGGTGGTCCAGGCGGCGGACGCCGGGGCCGGGCCGGAGATCGACGCGCGGGTGGAACAGCTGGTGCATCAGGTGCACCGGGCGAACGAGCTGCGGCGGGTTCCGGTGCGGCTGCTGGACGGCGAGGGGGCGACCCCGTACGAGGCGGCGCTCGCCATGGTGCGCACGCTCTCCGAGAAGCCGTGGGAGACCCGCGAGAACACCCAGTACAAGAACTTCTCCTTTCCCCGCTCCCGGCTGCTCGGGGCGATCGAACAGGCCACCGCGACGGTGGTCGAGCAGTCCGACGGGAACACCTCCGAGATACGCGAGGAAAGGATTCTGGAGCAGCTGAGCCGGCTGCGGTGGCGGTCCGGCCGGCCGCGCGGGGGCACCCGGTGGGCCTCGCTGCGGCAGTCGGTGCGGCCCGAGACGTTCGTCGGCGCGCTCTTCATCGCCCTGCTCAGCGTGCTGCTCGGGGAGATCGACTGGCTGCTGACCGCCCTGGTGGCGGCCGTCGCGCTGATCGGGCTCGCCGTGGTGGGCCTGGCGAGCCGGGCCGCGCCGCCGCTGCTGTGGCTGCGCCGGGCCAGCCGGTGGTTCGCCACCACCTCGTCCCTGGCCGCGTCCAGCACCGGCTATCCCTCGGACGGCTGGTCGTGGTTGTCGCCGAGCGGTTCGTGGCGGGTGATCCGGGCGCGGGCGGCGGCGGTCGCGGAGCGGGTGGCCGACGCGGGGGCGGGCGACGAGTACGCGCGCCAGTTCCATCTGGAGCTGCGGGTGCAGGCGCTGCTGGAGGATCTGCGGCACAACTACCGCCCGCACTCCCTGGACTGGCGGCGCAGCAAGCGCACGGTCCCGCCGGTGGTGTTCCTGCCCCGGGCCACCCAGGACAACGGCGGCATCCTGCTGATCAACGCGATCAACAGCGTACGGTCGCGGCGCAGCGAGGTGGATCCGCTGCTGCTGCTCGCCTCGCTCCAGGCCCCCGAGATCATGCGGCACACCCCGCCGCTGCCCCCGGAGCGGCCGGGTCCCGGTGCGCCGACCGGTTCGTCCGGGGCGCGGGCCCGCTACGAGCGCTGGGTGGACGATCTGAGTCTGGGCCAGTCGCCGGTGGCGGCGGCGACCCTGGCGTGGGTGCTCCTGCTGCCGCTGTCCACCGAGAAGCTGACCCACGAGCACGCGCACGCGCAGCTCGTCACCCATCGGGTGCGGCGGACCTGGGCGTGGTGGGTGATGTCGCGGGCGAGCGTCGCCGTGCTCGTCGTGGGCAGTCTGCTGGGGGCGTTCCTGTGGGCCGGGCACTGGCGCGAGACGTACTGCCACGGGCCGCTGACCGACCGGAACACGGACGCGATCTGGGCGGGGAAGGGGGACGACCGGGAGTGCGTGGGGGTGGCGACCGCGCCCGAGGTGCTCTTCGCGCGGGGCAACGGCCTGGAGCTGAACGGAGCGGGGAAGGGCATCACCTTCGAGCGGATCGAGCAGGCGATCCGGGCCGAGAACGACGACATCGAGCCGGGCGACGCGTACGTGACGGTCGTGTACGCCGGTCCGCTCACCGCCACGGGCAAGGACCCGGAGGCGACCCGCAAGGGCCTGGAGGAGCTGACCGGCGTCTATCTGCAGCAGCGGGCGGTGAACAAGACCGTGCGCCGGTCGGTGAAGCTGCGGGTGCTGACCGCGAACGGCGGCGAGGACATGCTGCGGCAGCTCACCGCCGTGCGGAAGATCATCGAGGTGGCCCGGCGGGATCCGACGGTGGTCGGGGTGGTCGGTCTCGGCCGCAACACCCAGGAGAGCGAGAAGGCGACGAAGCTGCTGCGCGAGGCCGGGCTGCCGGTGGTGAACACGACGAACTCCAGCAGCGACCTGCCCCGGGAGTTCCCCAACTACTTCGGGCTCGCGGCGACGGACGAGGAGCAGACGCATGTGCTGGGGCTGGTCGCCCGGCAGATCGCGAAGGGCCTCGACCGCCCGCACGCGATCGTGCTGTCGCGCACGGACCGCAACGGGGACCTGGACCGGTACACCGCCGAGCAGCGGGACGCGGGCCGGAAGATGCTGGAGGACGCGGGCTTCGAGCCGGGCAGGCCCGTGACGTACGACCTCGCGGGCGGGGCGAGCCTGAACACCCCGCTGACGACCATCTGCCAGGCCGAGCGGGTGCCCGACGCGCTGTACTTCGCCGGGCGGGTCGAGGACGTGCCGACGCTGATGCGTGGCCTGTCGGAGACCACCGGGTGCTCGGACCGGCGGATGACGGTGTTCACCGGGGACGATCTGACGAAGGGGACGTTCGACGACAGCACGTCGATCGCGGCCAACGTCACGCTCTACCACAGCTCGCTCGCCCCGCTGGACCGGGGAAAGAACCTCGGCTTCTACGGGGACGCCTACCGCACGCTGCGGGCGCTGCACCCGGAGGGGGAGGTCACCGCGCTGGCGTCGGGGCGTCCGGCGTACGAGGACGATCTGTTCGCCAGTGGGCAGACCGTCATCTCCTACAGCGCGACGGCCGCCCTGTACGACGCGGCGGCGCGCGGCGACAAGCGCCGGAGTGCGGCGGAGACCTGGGCGACGCTGCACACGGTGGACCTCAACAACATGCCGACGGGGACGATCTCGTTCAGCAGGGCGAGGTCCTCGGTCTCCGACAACGTGCACGGCCTCAACATCGTCAAGGTGGTCCGCCCCGGGCCGAGCGCCGAGCGGACCCTCGTGTGCGGCAAGCCAGCCGGGGTCTCGCCCCCGCTGACGGCGAAGGACTGCAGGCCGTGAGGCCCGCTCCCCGGGTCAGTCGACCAGGTCGCGGACGACGGCGTCGGCCAGAAGCCGCCCGCGCAGGGTGAGGACCGCACGGCCCTTCCCGTACGGCTCCGGGTCCAGCAGCCCGTCCGTCAGGGCGCGGCGGGAGGCGGCGAGGCCGTCGGGCTTCAGGAGGGAGAGCGGGCAGCCGTCGCGCAGCCGCAGCTCCAGCAGGATGCGCTCGACCCGGCGGTCCTCCTGGCCCAGGATCTCGCGGCCCGCGCCGGGCGAGCGGCCCTCGGAGAGCGCCTGGGCGTACGCGCCGGGGTGCTTCACGTTCCACCAGCGGACCCCGCCGACGTGGCTGTGGGCGCCGGGGCCCGCGCCCCACCAGTCGGCGCCGCGCCAGTACAGCTCGTTGTGCAGGCAGCGGCCGGCCTCGGTGGTGGCCCAGTTGGAGACCTCGTACCAGTCGAAGCCGGCGGCGGCGAACGCCTCGTCCGCGATGAGGTAGCGGTCGGCGTGCGCGTCGTCGTCGGTCATCGGGATCTCGCCGCGCCGGATGCGGCGGGCGAGCTGGGTGCCCTCCTCGACGATCAGGGCGTACGCGGAGACGTGGTCGGGGCCCGCGCCGATCGCGGCGTCCAGGGTGGCCCGCCAGTCGTCGTCGGACTCGCCGGGGGTGCCGTAGATCAGGTCGAGGTTGACGTGGTCGAAGCCCGCCGCACGGGCCTCGGCGACACAGGCCTCGGGGCGGCCGGGGGTGTGCGTGCGGTCCAGGATCTTCAGGACGTGCTGCTTGGCGCTCTGCATGCCGAAGGAGACCCGGTTGAAGCCGCCCTCGCGCAGCGCGGCCAGGTAGGCCGGGTCGACGGACTCCGGGTTGGCCTCGGTGGTGATCTCCGCGTCGTCCGCGAGCCCGAACTCCTCCCTGATCGCCGCCAGCATCCGCACGAGATCGGCGGCGGGCAGCAGGGTGGGCGTGCCGCCGCCGACGAAGACCGTGCGCACGGGTCGGGGGTCGTCGCCGAGGACCTTGCGGGCCTGGCGGACCTCCTCGATCAGGTGGGCGGCGTAGTTGTCGCGGGAGGCCAGCGCCCCGCCGGTGCCGCGCAGCTCGGTGGCCGTGTAGGTGTTGAAGTCGCAGTAGCCGCAGCGGGTGGCGCAGTAGGGGACGTGCAGGTAGAAGCCGAGCGGGCGGTCGGCTGCGCCTTCCAGGGCGTGGCGGGGCAGCGCCCCGTCGTCGGGCACGGGCTCACCATCGGGCAGTACGGAAGGCATACCGTCCATTGTCGCTCGCTCCGGACGTGCTTCAGTCCGCGTGGAGGACCAGCAGGGCCACATCGTCGTCCGGTGGCTGCTCGGCGAACTCGTGGACGGCCCGTCTGATCCGCTCGGCCGTCGCCTCGGCGGGCAGTCCGGCGCACCCGGCGAGAACCCGGGCCAGCCCGTCCCCGTCGTCGAACATCAGCGGGCCCGACCGGCGCTCGGTCACCCCGTCCGTGACGCAGAGGAGGGTGTCCCCGGGCGCCAGGTCGAAGATCTGGCTCTCGTACGCCACGTCCTCCACCACCCCCAGCAGCACCTGCGGATCGGCCGCCGGGCGTACGGAGCCGTCGGGGCGCAGCAGCAGCGGCAGCGGGTGCCCCGCGCTGGCCACCGTGCAGCGGACCCCGCCGTCGGGGAGCGGCACGACCTCCCCGTACAGCAGGGAGAGGAACCGTGACTGGGTGCCGTCGTGGAGCTGCTGGCCCCCGGCGGCGGCGACCATCAGGGCGGCGGCCTCGGCGGCCTCCATGGCGTCGTCGAGGAGCAGCCGGTTCAGCCGGTCCAGGACCTCCCCGACGCCGAAGCCCTCCCGGGAGAGCAGCCGCAGCCAGGGGCGGGCGAGGCCGGTGACGACGGCGGCCTCGGGGCCGCTGCCCTGGACGTCGCCGAGGACGAAGCACCAGCGGTCGCCGGGGCACGGGAAGATGTCGTAGAAGTCACCGCCGACCACCCCGTCGTCGCTCGGTTCGTAGACGAGGGCACTGGTGACGCCGGGGATCTCGGCGACCTTGCTGGGGAGCAGGCCGCGCTGGAGGATCCGGCTGATGGTGGCCTGCCGGGTGTAGGCGCGGGCCGCGCCGACGGCGAGGCCGAGGCGGCGGACGAAGTCCTCGATCAGCGACGCCACCGCCTCCGGCACCTGGGCGACGCCCTCGCGGCCGACGAGGACGGTGCCGAGCGCCCGGCCGGCCGCGGTGATCCGGAACGCGAGCGCGGCCCTGTCCCGGCCGCCGGGGTGCGGGGGCGGTGCGGGGGTGTCCTCCCGGTCCTCCTCGGCGGGGTGGGCTGGCCAGGGCACGGGGACGGACACGGGACCGGGGCCGACGCCGGCCGGGAGGCGGAGGGGCTCCCTCTCCAGGGCGGCGCGCAGGGGCTCGGTGCCGGTCTCCTCGCTGTGCCAGACCCGGGCGAGCCGGGGTTCGGCGGCCGGTCCCGCGCCCTCGGTCTCCAGCCAGATCGCGCACCAGTCCGCCAGCCGGGGCACCAGGAGCTGGCCCGCTATGGCGGCCACCAGGTCCTCGTCGAGCTGCCCGGCGAGCAGGTCGGAGGCCTCGGCGAGGAAGGCCGGGGCGCCCCGGCTGTCCCAGACCGTGTCGTCGCGCTCGGTGCGCCTGGCCGCGGGGGCGAGGATCTCGGCGGCGCGCAGGCCGCGTCTGAGGGCCTCCCCGTCGGGCGGGGCGGGCGGGGCGCTCCAGTCGTCGACGGGGAGGCGGGCCCAGACGGTCTTGAGGCCGGTGCGGTAGGTGATGCCCCAGGAGTCGGCGAGGGTGGCGACGAGCTGGAGGCCCCGGCCGTACTCGGCGGGGTCGGGCAGCTCCCCCGGACGCACCCCGGCCGGTCCGGGGTCCGCCCCGGGCTCGTCGCCGCTCACCGGGCGGGCCGGGTGGTGGTCGGTGACCTCCAGGACGAGGGCGGCGGACGGCTCGTCGCCGCCTTCCTCCTCCAGCCTGAGAACCAGGTCGACGGTGGTCCCGGCGTGCACCACGGCGTTGGTGACCAGCTCGTTGGTGACGGTCACGGCGTCGTCGGCCAGCCGGTCGCTGAAGCCCACGGCGGCGGGCACCCCGAGCCCGGTCCACTCCGCGAGCGCCGCCCGCACGAACCGGCGGGCTGCGGACGGGGCGAGCGGGATGCCGGGCAGGCTGGTGCGGCTGGCCAGGCGCGGGCCGTGCGCGTGCCCGGCACGGGTGGTGCCGGGACGCTGCACGGTGTCCCGCTGCAAGGGAATGGGCGCCACGGTGCGGCTCCTACGGTCCGACGACACCGACAGAGTGACAGACCGGCCGCATCCATAAGCACCGAGTTACCGAAGTGGGCAGAAAATCGAGCAGATTCGAACGCAAGGCTTCGGAAAACGCACGGGCCGCCGGGCGAAGCCGCTGCCGGTGGTCAGCGTGGGGCCAGGAGGAGGTTCTCGTAGCGGTGGTGGTGGCGGGTGGTGGTGCGGTGGTGCAGCAGAGCGGCCGCGCGGGCGGGGTCGCCGGAGTCGATGAGGGCGCGGGCCAGGGTGTCCTGGATGATCTCCCGTTCCACGCGTACGCCTCCGACGCGTTCGGCCTGCCCGCCGAGGGCGGCGAGGGTGCCGGCCGCGGCGCGGGGGCGGCCGGCGGTGAGATGCGCCAGGGCCCGGAGGACGGGGGCCAGGACCTCGTGGTAGTCGGGGCGCGGGTCGGCGGCAGCGCGGCCGGCCAGGATCTCCAGGTCCTCGGTCGCGGCCTCCACCGCGAGGGCCAGAGCCAGATTGAAGGTGTGGAAGACCTCCGCCATGCCTCCGGGCGCGGCCAACAGCTCCCGTACGTGATCCGGGTCGCTGCGCCCGGCCGGCTCCTGGCCGACGAGCATCAGGCGCCAGTTCGTCGCCGCCCGCATGCCCACGTCCTCACGCCGCAACGCCGTATCGGCCCGGCGGCGGGCGTCGGCGAAGTCACCGCAGGCGATGGACTGCAGAGCGGCATGCCAGTTCAGATGGCCCAGCTGCACCGCCCCGGCGTCCTCCGCCAGCCACGCGTCCAGCATCCGGGTGGACGCCGGACCCGCACCGAGTTCGTGCTCGGCATGGGCGAGGGCGTGCACGGCCACCCCCGACCGGGGGTTGCAGGACAGCGCGTGTTCGGCGAGCCGGTGGGCTTCGCGCACCCGGCCCTGCTCCGCCCTGACCGAGGCGAGGCAGCTCGTCCAGGCCCAGCTGTCCGACCCGGCGAGCGCCGCCTGCTGTTCCACCAGGGCGTCCCCGCGGGCGCGGTAGGCGGCGTCCCCGCCGGCGGGGAAGGCATCGAGCATCAGCGCGGCGACCTCGTCGGCCGGCCAGCGCTCGAAGTGCGCCAGCAGGTGATCGGCGGTCAGCCGGTACTGGCGGTGGGCGTGCAGGAACACCCCGTACACCAGGCTCGCCTCCCGCTCACCGGCGGCCTGCGCGTCCCGGTGGGCGGTCACCAGCTGCTGCTTGAGGACCGTGTCGCTCATCCGCTCGGATGTCGCGAGCGTCAGCAGACCCCGCGCCAGACCACAACCCGGCTCCTCCCCCACCCACCTGCGCAGCAGGGGCAGTGCCTGCCCGCTCAGGGCCAGGAACTCCGCCACCGCCCGGTCACCGACCGGCGCGCCGGCCGCCGCCGCGCCCGCTGCCGGCACCGCGCGCGTTGCCGTCACCGCCCCGAGCCCACCGTCACCGGCTCTTCGGCGGTGCGCATCAGTACGCGGCCCTGAACACGGCGGTGCAGATGATGCCGCTGTTGCCGCAGTGATTGCGCGTCAGGCTCAGGGGCAGCCCGGCGTGGTTGCCGCTGCCCAGGCCGCTCCCCGCGGTCGTGGCGCCCTCTGCGCGCGCACCGCCCTGGTTGGCGCACGTGTTGCCGAACGCCGCGTTCCCGACGCCGACGACGTTCGCCTCAGCAGTTCCGGCGGGAAGCAGGGCCGCCCCGGCGACCGCCCCCAGCACCATGACCCGCGCGCCGGCACTCCGCGTTTCCCTGCCCATGGTCGACTCCTGTGTTCGGGCCGGACTCCGCCCGGCCTGGCATATGCACCCGCCTCTCGACCAACGACCGGACCCGGCCCCCGACACGACCCGCGTCAACCGCGCGCACGGCCGGCCGCACGGGCCGCCGACGGCACTCCGTCACGACGAGGGGAAATCAGACCGTGCGGAACGGACTCACGACGCGTCGACAGCGGTGTCACCGGAGGACGGGGCCGCCCTCTTCCGGCGGTACACCACCACCCCGCACACCGCGAGCAGGAGCACCACCACGGCGGACACCCCGAAGAGCGTCCGCTCGGCGAAGAGCCTTCCCAGGACCTCCAGCACACCGAGGCCCGCGGTCGCGTAGATCAGCGCCCAGGCCGCTCCGCCCACGAACAGCGCGGGAAGGTAGCGCGGCAACGGCATGCGCATGCTGCCCGCGAGAAAGTTGACGGCGGTCTGGAACCCGACCGTCAGGAAGGAGACGGCCACCACCGGTGCGCCCCACCGCTGGATGGCGCGCTCGGCACGCCGGAACCTCGCCGAAGACGTCAGCCCCGCGAACCTGCCGCGCCGCGCACCGGCTCCCGCGAGCCATCCGACGGCGAACGTCCCTCCGGCGCGCAGCAGGACGATGGCGTACAGGGCCCCGGCCGCGAGCGCGATCCTATCCACAGTGCCCCACCTCGCACGCGGGCCCGAAGCCCGCGTTCTCCGTCATCCGCGCAAGCGGTCCCGCCCCGCCGGGCGCACGACACGCGAGAGTCCGTTCGCCGTCTCTCACCTGCGCCCTGCCCGTGTCCGTTCGGTCCGCCGCGTCTTCACCTGCGGCGCCCGACCGGACCCGCACGCCCCGGGCCCCCACCAAGGAAGGCCAGCCTAACCGAACGCCCACCCGGCGGACGCGGGGCGGTGGCCGCCGATCGTCGGCCGCCGGACGAAATACTTACCACTCGGTCGGAATTTATCCCCGACAGGAGTGTACGTTCGTACGCTCCAGGGTTAGGGTCGCCCGCATGACCGTCGACATCGAGGCACCGCCTCTCCGCGCCGGGCGGAACGCGCGGACCGCCGTAGCCGTCCTCTTCTTCACCAACGGGGCCCTGTTCGCCAACCTGCTGCCGAGGTATCCGCAGATCAAGGAGGATCTGGCGATCAGCAACGGCGCCTACGGACTGGCGGTCGCCGCCTTCCCGGCGGGCGCCATCGCGGCAGGCCTCGCGGCCGGGGTGCTGATCCGCCGCGTGGGCTCGGCGCAGGTCGCGGTCGTCGGCACCCTGCTGACGGCGATGGGAATCCTGGCCGCCGGCCTCGCCCCGTCGCCTGCGCTGTTCGCGGGCGCGTTGTTCCTGGCCGGAGCCATGGACGCGCTGACGGACGTCGCGCAGAACGCGCACGGCCTACGGGTGCAGCGGCTCTACGGACGCTCCATCCTGAACTCGTTCCACGCGATCTGGTCCATCGGCGCCGTCACCGGAGGGCTGATGGCCGCCGGAGCGATGTCGCTGGGCCTGTCGCTCGGCGCCCACCTCACGATCTCGGCGATCGTCCTCGTCCTCGCCGCCGTGACCGCGTGGCGCTTCTGCCTGCCCGGGCCGGACAACGAACCGGAGGAGACCGGTCCGGAACAGCGGAGCGCCGTGGGAGCGGCCGGCGCCTCGCGCGTCGGGTACGTGCTGGCGGCACTTGTTCTGATCGCCACGGCCGGCACGCTCGTCGAGGACGCGGGAAACTCCTGGGCCGCCCTCTACCTGACGGACTCCCTGCACACCTCCGCGGCGCTCGCCGCCTGGGGCTTCATCGCCCTGGTGGGCGCCCAGTTCATCGGGCGCATCATCGGGGACCGCCTCGTCGACCGTTTCGGTCAGCGTGCCGTGGCCCGGACCGGCGGGCTGATCACCGCGGCCGGCATGGGTCTCGCCCTGGCGGTGCCGACGCTGCCCGGAACCATCCTGGGCTTCGCCCTGGCCGGATTCGGGGTGGCGACCCTGGTGCCCGCGGCGATGCACGAAGCCGACGCCCTGCCCGGCCTCAAGCCCGGATCGGGTCTGACGATCGTCTCCTGGCTCATGCGCCTGGGCTTCCTGCTGTCCCCGCCGGTCGTCGGTCACGTCGCCGACGCGGCCGGCCTGCGCACCGGCCTGCTGGTGATCCCCTGCGCCGGGCTGCTGGTGGTGGTGCTCGCCAAGGTCCTGCGGGGCCGGCGCGACTGAAGCAGGCGCTGCTGCGCTCGGCCCACGCGGCGAACGACCGGTGCATCGCGCACGCCGACGTCCGCGATGCACCACTCCCGGCCGGCCGGGGCCGACCGGAACGGGGCGACCGGACACCTGGGTGTCCGGCCGCCCCGCCGGTGCCCGCCCGGGGCCGAGCCCCCGGACGGGATGGTTACCACGAGAGGCCCGCGCCGCGCGCCGGCCGCGTGGCTCGGCTCAGGCCTCGCGCGAGCCCGCGTACATCTCGTCGATGAGCCCCTTGTACTCCCGCTCGACGACCGGCCGCTTCAGCTTGAGGCTGGGGGTCAGCTCCCCGTGCTCGACGTCCAGGTCGCGCGGCAGGAGGCGGAACTGCTTGATGGTCTGCCAGCGCTGGAGTCCCTCGTTGAGGCGCTTGACGTACCCGTCGATCAGCTCGACGGTCTGCGGGGCGGCGACGACCTCCGCGTACGACTTGCCCTCCAAGCCGTTGTCGGCGGCCCAGCCGAGGAGGGTGGGGCCGTCGAGCGCGATGAGCGCGGTGCAGAAGTTACGGTCCGCACCGTGCACCAGGATGTTGGAGACGAACGGGCAGACCGCCTTGAACTGGCCCTCGACCTCCGCCGGGGCGACGTACTTGCCGCCGGACGTCTTGATCAGGTCCTTCTTGCGGTCGGTGATGCGCAGGTATCCGTCGGCCGACAGCTCGCCGATGTCCCCCGTGTGGATCCAGCCGTCCGACTCCAGGACCTCTTCGGTCTTGTCGGGCAGCTTGTGGTAGCCCTGCATGACGCCGGGGCCGCGCAGCAGGATCTCGCCGTCGTCGGCGATGCGCACCTCGGTGCCGGGGAGCGGCTTGCCGACGGTGCCGGTGCGGTAGGCCTCGCCCGGGTTGACGAAGGAGGCGGCGCTGGTCTCGGTGAGGCCGTAGCCCTCCAGGATGTGGACGCCGGCGCCCGCGAAGAAGTAGCCGATGTCCGGGGCGAGGGCGGCGGAGCCGGAGATACAGGCGCGCAGCCGGCCGCCGAAGGCCTCACGGATCTTGGAAAAGACGAGCGCGTCGGCGACCTTGTGCTTGGCGCCGAGCGCGAAGGGGACGGAGGCCTTGCCGGTGCGGCGGAAGTTGTCCTGGGAGACCTTCGCGTACTCGCGGGCGACCCCGGCCGCCCACTGGAAGATCTTGTACTTGGCGCCGCCGCCCGCGCGGGCCTTGGACGCGACCCCGTTGTAGACCTTCTCGAAGATCCGGGGCACGGCGGCCATGTAGGTCGGCTGGACGACCGGCAGGTTCTCGATGATCTTGTCGATGCGGCCGTCGATCGCGGTGACGTGGCCGACCTCGATCTGCCCGGAGGTGAGGACCTTGCCGAAGACATGGGCGAGCGGCAGCCAGAGGTACTGCACGTCCTCCGCCGTGATCAGCCCGGTCGCCACGGTGGCCTTGGCCATGTACGACCAGTTGTCGTGCGGCAGCCGTACGCCCTTGGGGCGGCCGGTGGTGCCCGAGGTGTAGATGAGGGTGGCGAGCTGGTCGGCGGTGATCGCGGAGACCCGCTCGGTGACCGCGTCCGGGGTCTTGGCGAGGAGCTCGGCGCCCTGGGCCTCCAGCTCGGCGAGGGTGATGATCCAGCCCTCGGGGTCGCCCTCGGCGGGCTCGACGCCGGCCGGGTCGATGACCACGACATGGGCGAGTTCCGGCAGGCCCTCGCGGGTCTCCCGGGCCTTGGCCAGCTGCTCGGCGTTCTCCGCGATGAGGATCCGGCTCTCGGAGTCGGCCAGGATGAAGGCGGACTCCTCGGCGTTCGTGGAGGGGTAGATCGTCGTGGTCGCGGCGCCCGCGCACATCACCCCGAGGTCGATGAGGACCCATTCCACCCGGGTGGCCGAGGAGAGCGCGACCCGCTCCTCCGGCCGCACGCCGAGCGCGATCAGCCCGGCGGCGATCGCGAAGACCCGCTCCGAGGCCTGGCCCCAGCTCAGCGACTTCCAGTCGTCGGGACCCGAGCCCGAGGCCGACGGCACCGGATAGCGGTACGCCTCCCCGTTCGGGGTCGCCGCCACGCGGTCGATGAAGAGGGCCGCCACGGAGGGCGGCCGGTTATCGATCAAGGTCTGTGTGTCGCTCACGACGTCCTCCGGGCCTGCGGCATTGCTACGACCGGCTTCTTAGATACGGCGACTTGCTGCTGTCGTCCTGCTGCCTACTGCTCTCGTCCTGCTGCACTCGTCCTGCTGCGCAACCTGCTCGTACGGCTTGTTTAACTGGCCAGTAACCATCGAGTCGTGATCAGAGTAGAGCGCACTTGTCCGCCACGTAAGAGGCAACGGGCCGCCGCTTCATAACGAAAGAGCCCGGACGAAAGGGCTCACACGAAAGGGCCCCCACGCCGCACGGTACTGCGGCGTGGGGGCCCTCCGGACTGCTCATCGACAGGCGTCGGCGCGGGGCTCTACTTCTTGCCCTTGCTCTCACCTGCGGACTCGTCGGTCGACAGGACGGAGATGAAGGCGTCCTGCGGAACCTCCACGTTGCCGACCATCTTCATCCGCTTCTTGCCCTCCTTCTGCTTCTCCAGCAGCTTCCGCTTACGGGAGATGTCACCGCCGTAGCACTTGGCGAGGACGTCCTTGCGGATGGCGCGGACGGTCTCACGGGCGATGACCCGCGCGCCGATGGCCGCCTGGATCGGCACCTCGAAGTTCTGCCGGGGGATGAGCTTCTGCAGCTTGGCGACGAGCCGTACGCCGTACGCGTACGCCTTGTCCTTGTGGGTGACCGCGGAGAACGCGTCCACCTTGTCGCCGTGCAGCAGGATGTCGACCTTGACGAGCTGGGCCGACTGCTCGCCGGTGGGCTCGTAGTCGAGGGAGGCGTAACCCCGCGTCTTGGACTTCAGCTGGTCGAAGAAGTCGAAGACGATCTCCGCGAGCGGCAGGGTGTAACGGATCTCGACCCGGTCCTCGGAGAGGTAGTCCATGCCGAGCAGGGTGCCGCGCCGGTTCTGGCACAGCTCCATGATCGCGCCGATGAACTCGCTCGGGGCCAGCACCGTGGCGCGGACGACCGGCTCGTGCACCTTGTCGATCTTGCCCTCGGGGAACTCGCTCGGGTTGGTGACGATGTGCTCGCTGCCGTCCTCCATCTCGACGCGGTAGACCACGTTGGGGGCGGTGGCGATCAGATCGAGGCCGAACTCGCGCTCCAGCCGCTCGCGGACCACGTCCAGGTGGAGCAGGCCGAGGAAGCCGACGCGGAAGCCGAAGCCGAGCGCGGCGGAGGTCTCCGGCTCGTAGACCAGGGCGGCGTCGTTGAGCTGGAGCTTGTCCAGTGCCTCGCGCAGGTCCGGGTAGTCCGACCCGTCCAGCGGATACAGACCCGAGAACACCATCGGCTTCGGGTCCTTGTAGCCGCCCAGCGCCTCGGTCGCCCCGTTCTGCAGGGAGGTGATCGTGTCACCGACCTTGGACTGCCGGACGTCCTTCACCCCGGTGATGATGTAGCCGACCTCGCCCACGCCGATGCCGTCGGCCGGGGTCATCTCGGGGGACGACACCCCGATCTCCAGCAGCTCGTGGGTGGCGCCGGTCGACATCATCCGGATGCGCTCGCGCTTGTTGAGCTGGCCGTCGACGACTCGGACGTAGGTGACGACACCTCGGTACGAGTCGTAGACCGAGTCGAAGATCATCGCGCGGGCGGGGGCGTCCGCGACGCCGACCGGGGCCGGCACGTCCCGCACGACCCGGTCGAGCAGCGCGTCCACGCCGACGCCGGTCTTGGCGGAGACCTTGAGCACGTCCTCGGGCTGGCAGCCGATGAGGTTGGCCAGCTCCTCGGAGAACTTCTCCGGCTGCGCGGCCGGGAGGTCGATCTTGTTGAGCACCGGGACGATGGTGAGGTCGTTCTCCATCGCGAGATAGAGGTTGGCCAGCGTCTGGGCCTCGATGCCCTGCGCGGCGTCGACCAGCAGGACCGTGCCCTCACAGGCCGCGAGCGAACGGGAGACCTCGTAGGTGAAGTCCACGTGGCCCGGGGTGTCGATCATGTTGAGGATGTGGGTGGTGCCCGTGTCCTCACCCGTGTTGGGGGCCCAGGGCAGCCGGACCGCCTGGGACTTGATGGTGATGCCGCGCTCGCGCTCGATGTCCATCCGGTCGAGGTACTGAGCACGCATCTGCCGCTGGTCGACCACTCCGGTCAGCTGAAGCATCCGGTCGGCGAGGGTCGACTTGCCGTGGTCGATGTGCGCGATGATGCAGAAATTGCGGATCAGCGCCGGGTCGGTACGGCTCGGCTCGGGCACGTTGGAAGGAGTCGCGGGCACGCAGGGTCCTGATTCTTGAGACGCCGAACGCCGTGTCTCGGGTCGATGTCGGGTCGGTCGGATCGATACGTAGGCTCCATCGTCCCACGCCTGCGGGCCAGCGACCGGTTTGGGCCGGTCGAAGGGTGACTGCTACCGTGGACAGCTGTGCCTCGTGGCTCTGACGAGCGGCGGGGCTCACCTAGAAGATCCAACGAACCTGAAAAGGCTCTTTCGTGGCGAACATCAAGTCCCAGATCAAGCGGAACAAGACCAACGAGAAGGCGCGCCTGCGCAACAAGGCCGTCAAGTCGTCGCTCAAGACCGCGATCCGCAAGGCCCGCGAGGCCGCCGCCGCCGGTGACGTCGAGAAGGCCACCACGGCCGTCCGCGACGCTTCCCGTCAGCTCGACAAGGCTGTCTCGAAGGGTGTCATCCACAAGAACGCCGCCGCCAACAAGAAGTCGGCGCTGGCGTCCAAGGTTGCCTCCCTGCAGGCCTGAGCTTCTTCCCGAAGCTCACTGATGTGACCGCCGGAACGGACCAGACGGGCCCTCTCTCCCGCCCCTGACCGGCACCCCGCGCCGCACACCGAACCTGCGTTCGCCACGCGGGTGCGGCGCACCCAGAGTGTGACCCGGAAGCCCCGGTCTCCGATCTCCCCAGATCGAGGACCGGGGCTTCCGCGCGTCCGGACATCCGGCCGGTCCGGGGGCGCTTCCAGCCCGTCCGCAGGCAGTTCCAGCCCGTCCGGCGTTTGAGGACGGAACCGGTCACCACAGGACCCCGCGCCCGGCGACGAACCCGGGACCACCGGGCCCGGACCCGAGCAGGGGCCCGCCTACCGACCCGCCCGCGCGGCCCGCGCGACAACGACGACGGCCTTCTCCAAGGCGTACTCGGGATCGTCCCCCCCGCCCTTCACCCCCGCGTCCGCCGCCGCCACCGCCCGCAGGGCCACCGCGACCCCGTCCGGCGTCCAGCCCCGCATCTGCTGGCGCACCCGGTCGATCTTCCACGGCGGCATGCCCAGCTCCCGGGCCAGATCGGCCGGCCGGCCCCCCCGGGCCGAGGACAGCTTCCCGATGGCCCGCACCCCCTGCGCCAGCGCACTGGTGATCAGGACGGGCGGGACCCCGGTCGACAACGACCACCGCAGCGCCTCCAGCGCCTCCGCCGCGCGCCCCTCGACCGCCCGGTCGGCGACGGTGAAGGACGAGGCTTCCGCCCGCCCGGTGTAATAGCGCCCGACGACCGCCTCGTCGATCGTGCCCTCGACGTCCGCGATCAGCTGGGACACCGCACTCGCCAGCTCCCGCAGATCGCTGCCGATGGAGTCGACCAACGCCTGACAGGCCTCCGGCGTCGCGGAGCGCCCGTGCGCCCGGAACTCCGACCGTACGAAGGAGAGCCGCTCGGCGGGCTTGGTGGTCTTCGGGCAGGCGACCTCCCGCGCCCCGGCCTTGCGCGCCGCGTCCAGCAGCCCCTTGCCCTTGGCGCCGCCCGCGTGCAGCAGGACGAGAGTGATCTCCTCGACCGGCGCGCCGAGATACGCCTTGACGTCCTTGATCGTGTCGGCCGAGAGGTCCTGCGCGTTGCGCACGATCACGACCTTGCGCTCGGCGAAGAGCGAGGGGCTGGTGAGCTCGGCGAGCGTGCCGGGCTGCAACTGGTCGGACGCCAGATCACGTACGTCCGTGTCGGCGTCGGCAGCACGGGCGGCCGCCACCACCTGCTGCACCGCACGGTCCAGGAGGAGGTCCTCCTGGCCCACGGCGAGGGTGAGGGGCGCGAGCGGATCGTCGGTGGAATTCTTCCTGGTGGCCATCGCGATCCAGCATCCCACGCCCCACTGACAGCCCGGACAGCCCCGAAGGCCCGGCCCGCCCCGCCCCGGGGTACGGGGCACGGGGTACGGGGCACGGGGTACGGGGCACGGGGCACGGATGCCCGTACCGGAGAATGACCGGGTGAGCGATGTGAGACATGTACTGGTGCTGCCCGACCGCGACGCCGCGGAGGAGGTGGCCGGGGAGCTGGCGGACCGCTTCGGGGTCGCCGAGGAGCCCCAGCTCGTACGGGACGCGCTGGCCGGCGAGGACGACGCCGAGGACGCCCAGTGGCTGGTGGTCGTGGAGGACGCGGCCGGGCGCCTGGACCCGGCCGCGCTCGACGCGTTCGCGGAGGAGTACGAGGGCTGGCTGGAGAAGCCGTAACGCCCGGCCGGCCCGGCCCTCGGGACGGCCGGGGCGGCTGAATCCGTAGGTGCGATCCGGGCGGCTCAGCCCTTGGGAACGATCTGGATGTCCAGGTCGATGACGATGCTCGGACCGACCACCGCGATCCCGCGCGCCAGCATGGTCTGCCAGGTGAGGGTGAAGTCCTCGCGGTGCAGTTCGGTGGTGGCCCGGCAGGCGGCGCGCGTCTCGCCCTCCAGGCCGTTGCCGATACCGAGGTACTGGGTGTCCAGCGTCACGGTACGGCTGACACCGTGCAGAGTCAGCGCACCGGTGACACCCCACCTGCTGCCGCCCCGGTGGACGAAGCGCTCGCTGTAGAACTCCAGCGTCGGATACCGGCCGACGTCGAGGAAGTCGCTGGAGCGCAGGTGATCGTCGCGCATCTGCACATTGGTGTCGATCGAGGCCGCGTCGATGATCACGTGCATGGCGGAGTCCTCCATGCGGTCGGCGATCCGGACCGCCCCGGCGAAGGTGTTGAACCTGCCGTGGATGCGGGCCATCCCGATGTGCCGGGCGGTGAAGCCGATCTGCGAGTGGTTCGGCTCGATGTCCCAGTCACCGGGGTCGGGCAGCTGCGGGGGCTGCGCCACCTGGAGGGTCACATCGCCCAGGGTGGCGTGCGCCCCTTCGGTCACCGTCACCGCCCCGTGGAACGGGGTGAAGCCCTCGGCCGTGATCGCCAGCCGGTAGTCGCCGGCCGGGACCGTGGCGAGAACACTGCCGAAGGGGTCCGTCTCGCCGCCTGCCACCTTGCGGCCCGCACTGTCGGTCACGACGAACTCGGCCGGCTGAACCGGTTCGTTGACCGGGTCCAGCACCCGGCAGTTGAGCACGCCCGCGGTACGGGGCACCTGGAATCCGGCGAGGGCCCCGGCGCGCCCACCCGCCTGGCCTCTGTTTCCCAGCCAACGGCCGAACATCTCTACGTACCCCCAGGGGCGCTCCGCACTTCGGGCCCTGACAGGTGGACGTCTTTGTCGGATCAGCGGCCCGCCGACGAGCATGCATTCGATCACTATTGCGGCGTTCGAGGCAAACCGAGAACCTCGGAGGGTCTTGTACGGAACTGCTACAAGGTGTAATGGGGTGTACGGACGTATGACGAGGTGCGACGGACTGCGACGAGCTGTGCGCAGGTGTTACCGAAGGCCCGAATTACGAACTACGAACTACGAATTCCGCGCGTGCGGATCATCCGTCCGCGGCGTTCGCGCGTCACCGCCCGGCGTCGCGCCCCGGCACGGCGACCGCCGCCCGAAGCTCGGGCACCCGGGAGAGCCGCACCCCGAAGTGATCCCGGTAGGCGGCGAGCACCTCCTCGTCCGTGACCAGTTCCGTACGGTGCTGCTCCCCGCCGACCGTGGTGACCAGGGTCCGTCCGCTCAGCGTCACCCGCCCGGTCTCCGTGAACCGGGAGCACACCAGGGACCGGGTGAAGTGCGAGTCCGGCGAGGTGCGGTGGTACCAGGCCCCGCCCAGGAACTCCGGCAGCGTCCGCAGCCTCAGGTCGAGCCGGAACTGCCGTGAGCCGCCACGCAGCAGGTCCAGGTCCCCCTGCGGCGCCTCGCGGAGCCGGAACACCCCCCGGGGGTCCTCCTGTTCCGTCCGGTCGTCGAGCGCCAGCGGCCACAGCGCGTTGTCGCCGAACCCGACGTCCGCCAGCCACGGCCCCGTTCCGTCCTCGGTCTCCACCCGCAGCGCCATGTGGTCGTACGGAATGCCCAGACGGCCGCCGTCGCCGAAGACCCGGGCCTGGAGCAGGGTCACACGGAAGCCGAGAGCGCGCAGCAACGCCCCGAACGCGCCGTTCAGTTCGTAGCAGAAGCCGCCTCGACCGCCGGTCACCTTGGCCATGAGCGCCCGTTCCTCCAGCACGATGTCCTCGCCCAGATGAACCGAGAGGTTCTCGAAGGGAACGGCGAGCAGATGCCGGTGCTGCAGGTCGCGCAGCGCATCGATGTCGGCCCGCACCGGACGGTCCGCGCCGATCCGGGCGAGATAGGCGTCGACAGCGGCGGCGGTGACGCCGTCGTCGCCGTTGTCGCCGTTGTCGGGTCCCGGGACGGAGGCGCCGGACGTCGTGGGTGTCTGCGAGGTCATGGGACCAGTCTGCGCCCGCCCCCGCCCCGAGGACCACAGGTCCCACGACTGGTCCTAGGACTCCTGGCCGAGGACCCTTGCCCGAGGCGTGGCACGGTGATCGCGGTCTAGCGTGGCGGGCATGACCGCATACGATCCCGCGCGCAGCCGGGAGCAGCGCAAGCAGGACACCCTTCACCGTCTGCGTCAGGACGACGACGCGTGGGTGGCGACCGCCTCCCCGGACGGCGTTCCCACCCTGGTGCCGCTGTCGTTCCTCTGGGAAGAGGACACGGGCACCCTGGTCATGGCCACCCGGCGGACCAATCCCACCGCGGTCAACGTGACTCCCGACGGCCCGATCCGCGTCACCCTCGGCCCCACCCGCGATGTGGTGCTGATCGAGGGCGAGTCGAGGGTCCTGGAGGGAGCCGACCTTCCCCCCGCGACGCGGGAGGCCTTCGTCGCGAAGCTCCGGTGGAACCCGCGTATCCCCGTCTGGGTGTTTCTGCACATCACCCCCCACACCGTGCGCGCCTGGCGCGAGGTGAACGAACTCGCCGACCGCGATCTGATGCTCTCCGGTACGTGGCTGGTCTGAGCCGAGCGATGTCATGACCGGCCCACCGCCCGCAGCTCCTTCCCCGTGCCCGTCACCGCGATCGGGCCGTCGGTGTCGGTGCGCAGGACCCGGGCCCCGGCCGCCCTGAGGGCGCCCACCGTGCGGGCCGAGGGGTGACCGTACGGGTTGTCCGCGCCGCAGGAGATGAGCGCCAGCCTCGGCCGCACACTGTGGAGCAGCCCGGCATCCTGGAACGCCGAGCCGTGGTGGGCCACCTTGAGGACGTCCACCGGGCCCGAAGCCTCCCGGCCTCGCAGCAACTCCCGCTGGGCCAGGGGTTCCAGGTCGCCGAGGAGCAGCAGCGTCAGCCCGCCGGCCGCCCGTACGCGCAGGGTGACGCTGGAGTCGTTCGGCTCCCGCACCGTCGCCCCCGCTCCCCCGGGCCCCGGGCGCGGCCAGAGGACCCGCCAGTCGACCGGGCCCGCCCGGCGGTGCTCGCCGGCCACGGCCCGCAGCGTCGGGACCCGCGCCGCGGCCGCGGTCCGCCGTACGAACGCGGCCTGTTCGGGCGGCTCTTCGAGGCTCGTCGTCTGGATCGCGCCCACCGCCCTGCCCCGGAGCACGCCCGGCAGGCCTCGCACATGGTCGGCGTGGAAGTGGGTGAGGACCACGAGCGGGACCCGGGTCACCGCGAGGTCGCGCAGGCACCGGTCGACCGCACGGGGGTCGGGTCCGGCGTCGACGACCACGCCCGCGCCCTCCCCCGCCATGAGCACCATCGCATCGCCCTGACCCACGTCGCAGAGCGCGAACGCCCAGCCGGGCGGCGGCCATCCGGTCATGATCCGGGTCAGCGGAACCGGCCTCAGCACCGCCAGCACGAGAAGCAGCCCGGCGGCCGCGCAGATCCAGGGACGACGGGCCAGCCTCGGCGCTAGGAGCACGGCCGACACCGTGAGGCCGGCGAGCAGCGCCGCGCCGGACCACCCTCCGGGCCACTGCGCCTCCGCCCCGGGAAGGTCCGCCCCCGTGCGGGCGACCGTGGCGATCCACCCGACCGGCCAACTCGCGATCCCGGCCAGCAGTTCGGCCACTGGCGGGGCGACCGGGGCGACGGCGAGGGCCGCGAACCCGAGCACCGTCGCCGGCGCCACCGCGAACTCCGCCAGCAGGTTGCAGGGGACCGCCACCAGGCTGACCCGCGAGGCCAGGACCACCACGACGGGTGCGCACACGGCCTGCGCGGCCGCCGCCGCTGCCAGTACCTCGGCGAGCCTGCCCGGTACCCGCCGCGCCCGCAGGGCGACGCTCCAGCGTGGCGCGAGGGTCAGCAGCGCACCGGTGGCCAGCACCGACAGCAGGAAACCGTAGCTCCGGGCGAGCCAGGGATCGTAGAGAACCAGGAGAACGACAGCCGCCGCCAGCGCGGGAATCAGGGACCTCCGGCGGCCCGTTCCGATCGCGAGGAGCGTGATGAGACCGCAGGCTGCCGCGCGGAGCACGCTCGGTTCCGGACGGCACACGACGATGAAGGCGAGGGTCAGCACACCGCCGATCAGCGCGGTCCCTCGTAGCGAGAGTCCCAACAGGGGTGCCAGACCGCGCCGTTCGGCGCTCAGCGCCGACCCCGGCGGCCCGACGAGGAGGAAGAGCAGAATCGAGAGATTGGCTCCGGACACGCTCAGAAGATGTGTCAGATCAGTCGCCTTGAACGCGTCGTGGAGGTCGGATGGGACCCTGGAGGTGTCTCCGACCACCAGTCCCGGCAACAGCGCACGCGCATCCGCGTCCACATCGTCGGTCGCCTCCCGCAACCCGGCGCGCAGTTCCCCGGCCGCGCGCTGGATCCATGTCGGCGGCCCGGTGATCCGGGGTGCCCCCTCGTCGTCCACGCGCAGGACCGCCGCCAGGCGTTCGCCCTCGTGCGCGGGGGGCGAGAGCCGGCCGCCGAGCCGGAGCCGGGTGGACGGCAGCAGCTTCTGCCAGTCCGCCCGGTGGTCGCCCGCCGCGACCATGAGCAGCACCGGTGTCCGGACCCGGGTGCCCGTGCCGTTCGGCGTCCTCACCTCCATGACCTCCGCGTCGATCAGGAGCAGGGCCGGGGCGCTGTGGTTCCCCCGTACCGCCGGGCGGGTCGTCCGGGGATCCGAGGTCACCCGTACGTCGGCGTCGATCCGCGCGTACTCCTCTGCCAGCCCGGGGACGGGACCGCGCCGCACATCGGCCCCGTGGAGTCCGGCCACGGCCGCGCCCGCCGCCGCGCACAACAGGACCGCGCCCCCGGCGACGACCCTGGACCGTCCGGCGGACCTCCCCTCCCGAGAGGCGCGCGACGCCGCCACCAGCAGAACGACCGCCGGAACCAGACAGGCGACGGCCACGGCGGCCACCCATCTCCCCGGCAGACCCAGCGTCGAAGCGGCGGCTGTCCAGACCGCCAGGGCCGGCGGCACGAGCCGCAGATCCGTGGGCCCCTCCCGTCGCGAGCCGGCCCCACCCGCATCACGCGGCGTACCCGACGCACCCGAACCACTCGGCGTTTCCGGAGCACGCGATGCACGCGCCGAACCGCTCGCACCGTCGCCCACGCTTCCGGGGACGTTCCTGTCCGCGCCCCGGGAGTCGAACCGGGCCTCCCGGCCGCTCATGGCCGTACGAGCGGCTGGAGTTCGGCGAAACGGCGGTCGCCGATCCCGCTGACCTGCCGGAGCTCGTCGACGGACCGGAACCCGTTGTTCTCTGCTCGGTAGTCGAGCATGTGCTGGGCCAGCACGGGCCCGACCCCCGGCAGCGTTTCGAGCTGCTCCGCGGTCGCCGTGTTCAGGCTCAGCGGCGCAGAGGGACCGGTCCCGCCCGGCGCACCTCCCGGCCCGTCGGTCCCGGCCGGTCCGCCACCGGCTGCCCCGGAGACCGGCGGGCCGGGCGGCTGGCCCACGACGACCTGCTCACCGTCCATCAGGAGCCGCGCCCGATTGAGCCCCGTCATATCCGTTCCCGCGCGCACACCGCCCGCCGCGTCGAGCGCGTCCGCCACCCGCGAGCCCGCCGGAAGCCGACGGACCCCCGGCCGGCGCACCTTGCCGCTCACATCGACGACGATCTGCCCGCTCGCACGCCCGCTTCCACCCGCGTCCGGCGGCTCCCCCGCGGCAGGTCGGGGGACCGGGTCGGGGGCGCCGGACCGTAACGGATCCGGTGGCAACGCGGTCGCCGCCGCTGCGTCCGCGACCGGTTCCGGCGCACGCACGGCCTGGGGGCGTACGGACCAGAAGTGGAAAGCGGCGACACCCACGGCGGCGAGCAGCACCAGCCCGAGCACCACCGGCGTGCGCGGCGCCATCCCGCACCGGAGTCGCACCCACAACGGCAGCCTCTCCCGAACGGCCGACACAAGACGACGCGCCCTCGGCGTACCACCGGGCACCTCCCCCACGGTCGCGGGTGCGGGTGCGGGTTCCGGCTCACGCACGGGTAGGGGTTCCGATTCACGCACCGGTACGGGTGCGGGTGGCGGCTCAGGCGCCGGTACGGGTGCGGCGTCGCTCCCCGGCCCGGAGGCGCCCGCCTTCAGCGCATCCGCCCGGCGACGCGCGGCCGCCGCCGCAAGGGCGGAACGCCCTCGCACGGACCGCCGCCCACCGTGGCGTGCCCCGGAACGAGCGCCGGGGCCCGCTCCCGCCCGTCCGCCCGGTCGCGTACCGGATCCGTGCCGGGGCCGTGCGGGCATCCGCCCGGACAACGTGTCGGGCGGAGGCAGGAACGTGGAAGTGGAGGTAGGAGGAGGGGCAGAGGTAGGGGTCGAGCTAGGGGTGGACGAGGAATCGGACGACGGAGCAGAGGTGGGCAGAGCGTCGGGAGCCGACGCCCGAGGAGATCGAAGGGCCATGCCTCACGACGTTAGGCACATCCGCCCGAACCCGCTGAGCAGCGCCGATTCCTGTGGACAGTCCGGCAGTTGTGGACAACTCGACCACTCCCCGGAGTGAACTCCGCAGCGCACGTCCACCCATGGGCGTTCCCGCAACCAGGTCAGCGCAGTGCGCGGTCACCGCAGCGCACGGTCACCGCAGCGAGATGACCGCACCGAGCAGCCCCGGCCCCGTGTGCGCCCCGATCACCGCGCCGACCTCGCTGACGTGAAGGTCGACCAGGCCGGGAACGCGTTCGCGCAGCCGCTCGGCCAGGCGATCCGCACGGTCCGGGGCGGCGAGGTGGTGGACGGCGATGTCCACCGGGGCCGTCCCCGCCCGCTCGGCGACGATCTCCTCCAGGCGGGCAATGGCCTTCGATGCCGTCCGCACCTTCTCCAGCATCTCGATCCGGCCCGCGTCGAGCTCCAGGATCGGTTTCACCGCCAGCGCGGACCCCAGCAGGGCCTGCGCCGTGCCGATGCGTCCGCCGCGGCGCAGATAGTCGAGAGTGTCGACATAGAAGTACGCCGAGGTGCCTGCGGCCCGCTTCTCCGCGGCCGACACCGCTTCGTCCGGGCCCCCGCCCGCCTCGGCGGTCTCCGCCGCCGCCAGAGCGCAGAATCCCAGGGCCATGGCGACCATGCCCGTGTCCACCACGCGTACCGGCACGGGGGCGTCCTTCGCCGCGAGCAGCGCAGCGTCGTACGTGCCCGAGAACTCCGACGACAGGTGCAGCGACACCACCGCGTCCGCCCCTCCCTCGGCCGCCGTCCGGTAGGCCGCGGCGAAGACCTCGGGGCTGGGGCGGGACGTGGTCACGGAGTGGCGTTTCTGCAGAGCCAGGGCGAGCGAGCGGGCCGAGATCTCCGTGCCCTCCTCCAGCGCCCGGTCGCCCAGGACGACGGTCAGCGGCACTGCGGTGATGCCGTGCCGTTCCATCGTCGGGCGCGGCAGGTAGGCCGTGGAATCGGTGACGATAGCGACATGGCGGGACATGAGCCGGAGGTTACCTGGCGGGGCCGGAGTGCGGCAGCCCGGCCCCGGCACACTGATCGTTCATGGCCGCTTCGGAGCGTATCCGGTCGGGTCATTTCCGCTCGGGCGGTCCGACGACCGGGTGTGCGTCAGTTCGTCGTCTCCGGCCGGCCGGACTTCTGCCAGGGGTAGGTCGTACGCAGCCGCGGGTCCGGGGCGGTGATCGCCTGCGGGCTCTCCTCGCGGGCCGGTCCGGACCACGCCTGGTCGGCCGTGCTGCTGTTCCCGGCCGAGGGGTCCGCCGAGGCGGCGGGCTCGGGCCAGTCCGTCCCGGGGCCGTGGCCCGGTGTCGGGGCGGGGGCCCCCGTGCCGGACGCCTGCGACGGCTCCTCGACGGTCCAGTGCCGCAGCGCGCCGGCCTCGATGTCGATCTGCGCGTTCAGCGCGTCCAGGTCGTCGTCGGCGAACTGCCGCGCCCGGTCCCGCGCCGCCCAGCGCAGCGACTCCGCCGAATGCGTGATCCGCTGCGTGCGTTCCCTCAGCTTGGGCAGCAGGCCCGCGACCGTCGCCCGGTCCGGCTCGCGCTCCAGCCGCTTCAGCTCGTCGTCCAGTTCGAGGCCGTGCTCGCTCAGCCTCCGGAACAGCGCCACCGACTCCGCCAGGGACGCGTCCTCGGCTACTCCGGCGTGCAGGGCGTCCTGCGTGGCCCGCATCGAGGTGCGCAGGGCGAGCCGGAGCTGGGCCAGCTCACCGGCGACGCCCGTCTGCCCGAAGCTCTTGGCCCGGAGCGTGGTGTCCTCCACGGTGCGCCTGGCCTGCGTGATCGTGCGGTCCACGCCGCGCTTGGCCGCGCCGACGGCCTTCACGGTCGCGTAGACGCCCAGCGCGACGAACGCGACCAAGAACAACGCCAGGATCGTGATCGCGGCTTCCATGAATGCCCCTCGATATCTCGATGCGGCCGCCGATACCGGTCGCCCCCTCCACCGTAAACGGAACGGGCAGGCCGAGGGTTCCTTCGGAACCCCCAACCTGCCCGTAGGGGATGGCCCTCACCACGCACAGGGACCGTCACCCGGCGGCCGTCGCCCGGCCGCCGTTCACGCGGCCGCCGTCACGCAGCCCCGTAAAGCAGCTGTCGTCACACAGCCGTCGTCACGCGGGGACGATGTTCACCAGCTTCGGCGCGCGCACGATCACCTTGCGGATACCGGCCCCGCCCAGCGCCGCGACGACCGCCTCGTCGGCCAGGGCCAGCGCCTCCAGCTCCTCGTCCGTGATGGCGGGCGAGATCTCCAGGCGGGCCCGGACCTTGCCCTTGATCTGGACGACGCAGGTGACGGTCTCGTCCACGACGTACGCCGGGTCCGCCACCGGGAAGTCCTGGTGCACGACCGACTCGGTGTGGCCCAGCCGCCGCCACAGCTCCTCCGCGATGTGCGGGGCCAGGGGGGCGATCAGCAGGACCAGCCGCTCGGCGACCGAGCGCGACAGCGGGCCGCCGGCCTTCGTCAGGTGGTTGTTCAGCTCGGTGACCTTGGCGATGGCGGTGTTGAACCGCATCCCCGCCATGTCCTGGCCGACCCCGTCGATGGCCTTGTGCAGGGCGCGCAGCGTGTCCTCGCCGGGCTCCGTGTCGACGACGGTGATCTCACCGGTCTCCTCGTCGACCACATTGCGCCACAGGCGCTGCAGCAGCCGGTACTGGCCGACCACGGCCCGGGTGTCCCAGGGGCGCGACACGTCCAGGGGGCCCATCGCCATCTCGTACAGGCGCAGGGTGTCCGCACCGTACTCGGCGCAGATCTCGTCCGGCGTGACCGCGTTCTTCAGGGACTTGCCCATCTTGCCCAGGACGCGGCTGACCTTCTCGCCCTCGTAGTAGAACGCGCCGTCGCGCTCCTCCACCTCTGCGGCGGGGACGGCGATGCCCCGGCTGTCGCGGTAGACGAAGGCCTGGATCATGCCCTGGTTGTACAGCTTGTGGAACGGTTCGGCGGAGGAGATGTGGCCCAGGTCGTGCAGCACCTTGGACCAGAAGCGCGCGTACAGCAGGTGCAGCACGGCGTGCTCGGCGCCGCCGACGTACAGGTCGACACCGCCGGTGGGCTGCCCCTCGCGCGGGCCCATCCAGTACTGCTCGATCGCCGGGTCGACCAGCTGACGGTCGTTGGTCGGGTCCAGGTAGCGCAGCTCGTACCAGCAGGAACCGGCCCAGTTGGGCATGGTGTTGGTCTCGCGGCGGTACTTCCGGGGACCGGTGCCGTCGCCCAGGTCCAGCGTGACGTTGACCCAGTCGGCGTTGCGCGACAGCGGGGTCTCGGGCTGGGCGGTCGCGTCCTCCGGGTCGAAGGTGCGCGGCGAGTAGTCCTCGACCTCGGGCAGCTCCAGCGGCAGCATCGACTCGGGCAGCGGGTGGGCGATGCCGTCCTCGTCGTACACGATCGGGAACGGCTCGCCCCAGTAGCGCTGCCGGCTGAACAGCCAGTCGCGCAGCCGGAAGTTGACGGTGCCCTCGCCGACGCCGTGCTCCTTCAGCCAGTCGGTGATCCTCGCCTTGGCCTCGACGACGCCCAGGCCGTCCAGCGAGATCTCCTCGTTCGCGGAGTTGACCAGCTTCGCGTCGTACGAGCCGAAGGCGTCGTCCCACGTGGAGGGGTCGGTTCCGCGGTCGTCGGAGGGCTGGACGACGCAGCGCATCGGCAGCTCGAAGGCGCGCGCGAATGCGAAGTCGCGCGCGTCGTGCGCCGGTACGGCCATGATCGCGCCGGTGCCGTAGCCCATCAGGACGTAGTCGGCGATGAAGACCGGGACCTTCTCGCCGCTGACCGGGTTGGTCGCGTACGCGCCGGTGAAGACGCCGGTCTTGTCCTTGGCCTCGGCCTGCCGCTCGACGTCGGACTTGGCGGCGGCCTGCTTGCGGTACGCGGTGACGGCCTCGGCCGGGCTCGCGTGGCCGCCGGTCCACACCGGGTGGGTGCCCTCGGGCCAGGCGGCCGGGATGATCCGCTCGACCATGTCGTGCTCGGGCGCCAGCACCATGTACGTCGCACCGAACAGCGTGTCCTGGCGGGTGGTGAAGACGGTGATGCCGCCGGCGGTGTCCACCGGGAACTCGACCCGGGCGCCCTCGGAGCGCCCGATCCAGTTGCGCTGCTGCAGCTTGATGGCCTCGGGCCAGTCCAGCCCGTCCAGATCGTTCAGCAGCCGGTCGGCGTAGGAGGTGATGCGCATGTTCCACTGGCGCAGCTTGGCCTTGAAGACGGGGAAGTTGCCGCGCTCGGAGCGACCGTCGGCGGTGACCTCCTCGTTGGCCAGGACGGTGCCCAGACCGGGCGACCAGTTCACCGGGGCGTCGGAGGCGTACGCCAGGCGGTACTCGCTCAGCAGGTCGGCGCGCTCGGTGGCGCTCAGCGCGCTCCAGTCACGGCCGTCGGGGGTCGCGCGCATACCGCTCTCGAACTGCTCGACCAGCTCGGCGATCGGGCGGGCCCGGTCGGCCTCGGTGTCGTACCAGGAGTTGAAGATCTGCAGGAAGATCCACTGCGTCCACTTGTAGTACTCGGCCTCGATCGTCGCGAAGGAGCGGCGGTTGTCGTGGCCCAGACCCAGCCGGCGCAGCTGGGCCTTCATGTTCACCATGTTGGCCTCGGTGGAGACCCGGGGGTGGGTGCCCGTCTGGACGGCGTACTGCTCGGCGGGCAGACCGAAGGCGTCGAAGCCCAGGGTGTGCAGCACGTTGTGGCCGCTCATCCGCTGGTGGCGGGCGTAGACATCGGTGGCGATGTAGCCCAGCGGGTGTCCGACGTGCAGGCCCGCACCCGAGGGGTACGGGAACATGTCCATGATGAACTTCTTCGGCTTGGCGGCCAGCTCCGGGTCGCCCGCCAGGTCACCGGTGGGGTTCGGCGCCTCGTACGTCCCCTCGGCGTCCCAGAAGTCCTGCCAGCGTGCCTCGATGTCGGCGGCCATGGCCGCCGTGTAGCGGTGCGGCGCGGCCGTCTCGGCTGCGGAATTCGTCTCGCTCATGATCCTCAAAGCTCCATCGATCGTCATCTGCCGGGAAACGAAAAATCCCCTCGCACAGGAGGGGACGCCGCGCTGACTCCGACCAGGCGTTCTCACCGGTCGGGACTGTTCAGCGCGGCTCGCTAAGCAGAAGGCGTACGGCACGCATGGCGTCAGGGTACCGCACGGGCCCGGAAGGGAGCAGGGAGTAACCAGGGGGCGGACATCGTGCGCGCGAACCGGAACCCCGCCGACCGATCGTCGCTCTCCGTAGTCGATACGCGACGCTTCCGTGGGTGTGCGGTGTGCGTTCGGCAACCTTCCGGTGGGCTTTCCATGGAGTTCCGGGGCGACTCCTGGGGCGGCTCGTGGGGCGGAGGGAACGCCCGGGAAGCGGGGTTACTCCGCGTACCGACCTCTTTCGGGGCAACCGAGCAAAGCCCGTACTGGTTGGTATGGGGCGTCCTAGCATGCGGCAACGGGACCGCTTTGCCGAACTATTCGGAGTCGCCCCCCATGAACCCTCATCGCAAGATCCGCGTATCCACCGGCATGAGCCCCGGAATGAGTCGGCCGGTACAGGGCGGCCTGACTGTCGCCGCGTTGGTTTTCGTCCCTCTGCTCGCCGTCGCGGGGAGCGACGGTTTGCGCGCCACCCTCGATTTCACCACCGGCGTCCTGTCGCTGGTGTCGCTCAGCGCCGCCGTCGCCTGGGGCCTGCTGGCCACCGACCGGCTGTTCCTCTCCACCCGTCAGCGCATCGTCTGCCAGGGCGTCCACCGGGCCACCGCCGTGGCCTCGCTCGGCTTCCTGCTGCTGCACGGAACCGTGAAGGTGGCCCTCGGACATGTGTCCATGATCGGCGCCCTCATACCCTTCGGCCTCGGTGTCACGGGCACGGCGGGGCTGATCGGATTCGGCGCGCTGGCCGGGCTGCTGATGGTTCTCACCGCCGCGACCGGCGCCCTGCGCAGCGCCTTCGCACAGCCCTCCCCCACGGCCGCCCGGCTCGGGCAGTCGCTGGGGTCCCCCCGGGACACGGGCGGAATCGCGGGCCGGTGGCGTTCCCTGCACGCGCTGGCGTATCCGGCCTGGTGCGCCGCGCTGATCCACGGCCTGTACGCGGGGCGCGCGCCCGCCACCTGGGTGGTCGTGATGTACGGCCTCTGCCTCGCCGGTGTCGCCGGGGCGCTGTGCCTGCGGCTGCTGCCGCGCCCGGCGAAGCGGCGGATCGCCGACCGGATCGCCGAACTGCTGGGCCAGGGGCCCCCGGCCACCCCCGATCCGGTCCTGCGGGAGTCCTCCGCTTCCGGCGGGGAGCCCTGGTCCGACCCGGCCGCCTGGAGCGAACCGGACCGCGACCCACGGGGCACGCCGGTGCGCCCGCGCACCCTCTCCGCGCCCATGCCCCCGGCGGCGCACCCGCCCTCGGCCATCCCCGGATCGCCGCACGAGGCGCCGACGGAAACGCTGTACGGGCCACCGCTGTACGGGCCCCCGCTGTACGAGCCCCCGCCCCGCAGCGCCGACCGCATCGCCTTCGGCCCTCCGGACGATCGGTCGGACCAAGGGCGGCAGAAGGCCGTGCCGTCGCCGGGACCGGGCATAGCGGCCGGATACCGTGCCGTCTCGCTCGGCGGCGGCCCGTCGCTCCCGCCGGAGAGCCGCTGGCCCTCACCGTCCCCCGCGCCGCCCGCGCAGGCACACCACGGTCCGCCCCGGCAGGAGCCGCCCGCTCACACCGCACAGGAGCACCCGTACGCGACGCCCTTCTACGGCACACCGGAACACGACAGCACCTCCCCCGCCACGCCCCGTGTCGAACCGGGGGCCGGCCCGTTCACCGCGCCGCCGGCCGGCGAACCCTGGCACGCACCCGCAGGAGAACGACCGTGAACGTCCCCCTCCCCGATGTCCCCGAGGTCCGCGTCGTCGGGCTGCCGCAACTGACCACCGGATTCGACCTGGTGGAACGGATCGACCTCGACATGCACCTCAAGGTGCACGGACCGCTGGAGCCGATGACCGGTGAACGGCTGGCCGAACTGGCCGAAGCGATCTCCCTGCGCGGAAGGGGAGGCGCCGGTTTCCCGTTCGGCAGGAAACTGCGGGCCGTGGCGAAAGCGTCCATCCGGCGCGGCGTACGGCCCGTCGTGGTGATCAACGGCAGTGAGGGCGAGCCCGCCTGCCGCAAGGACACCGTCCTGCTCAACCGCGCCCCGCACCTGATCCTGGACGGTGCGCTGCTGGCCGCGGAGGCGCTCGGCGCGCGCACCCTGGTCGTCGCCGTCACCCGCAACTCCACGGAGATCTCCGTACGGGCGGCGCTCGCCGAACGCGGCCTCTCCGACCGGCGCGGCCAGCAACTGCGCGCCCGGGTGGTCCGCACCCCGGAGCGCATGGTCTCGGGCGAGGCGTCCTCCGTTATCCGGGCGGCGAACGGCGGGCCCGCACTGCCGCCGGGCCGGCGCGAGCGGGCGGCGGAGACCGGGGTGGGCGGCGCCCCGACCCTGTTGTCGAACGCGGAGACGTACGCCCAGCTCGCCGTCGCCGCCCGGATCGGGCCCCGCCGCTACGGGCACACCGGGCTGCCGAGCGAGCCCGGCACCGTCCTGCTCACCGTCTCCGGCGCCGTGGCCAGGCCCATGGTCATCGAGGTGCCGACCGGGGTACCACTGCGGTACGTCCTGCAACTGGCCGGAGCCCCGCCGCTCCCCCAGGGCGTGCTGACCGGCGGCTACCACGGCAACTGGATCGACGCGGTCTCCTCGCACAACGCCGTGGTCTCCCGTGAGTCCCTGGCCACCGTGGGGGGCGCGCTCGGCGCGGGTGCCATCCTGCCGATCGGGCCGGACACCTGCCCGCTCGGCGAGTCCCTCCGCATAGCCAACTGGCTGGCCGCCGAGACCGCCGGACAGTGCGGTCCGTGCAAGCTCGGGCTCCCCGCCGCCGCGGGCGGACTCTCCGACGTGCTGAACGGCGGCGGGCCCGCCGCCCTGGAGGCCCTGCGCGAGGTCACCCAGGCCGTGAAGGGCCGCGGGGCGTGCAAACATCCGGACGGTTCCGCCCGGTTCCTGCTCTCGACCCTGTCGGCGTTCACGGACGACCTCGCCGCACACGTCCTGGACGGCGGCTGCGGCCGCGAGACGGTCGGAGTGCTGCCGCTGCCCGCAGCCGGTTACCAGGATCTGGAGGAGTCGATTCCGAGCGGCGAGAGACTCGCGGTCGACTGGACGCTCTGCCAGGGCCACGCCCTGTGCGCGGACATCGTCCCCGAGCTCATCCGACTGGGACCTGACGGCTATCCGGCGCTTGCGGACGCCGCCGTTCCGATGCATCTGCGCGGGCGCGCCCAGCGGGCCGTACGGCGCTGTCCCGCTCTGGCTCTGCGTATCGAGCAGCCGCCGGCCGAGCAGCGCCCCGCCCTGCCGGCCACGGGCCGGCGTGCGCTGGGCAGTGGCCGCGGCTGATCCAGGCCGAAGCCGATCCGGACAGCCCCGTCCCGGACAGACCCGACCGGACAAAGAAGCGGGCCACCCGATCCGGGTGGCCCGCTTCTTCACTGTCGATCTTGTGGAGCTAAGGAGAATTGAACTCCTGACCTCCTGCATGCCATGCAGGCGCTCTACCAACTGAGCTATAGCCCCGTGCTGTGTGCCGCCCGGTTTCCCTTGGCGACATCGAGAACATTACACGGTCCCCCCGGTGCTTCACCAAATCGCTTCCGGTCCGCACCGATATGCCCGAATCATCCCGAACGGTGAATCGTCAGCCGCAGGTCAGGCGGTCGCGAAGGAGTAGAAGCGCTTCAGCGTGCAGTGCTCCTCCAGGAGCCGCCCGTAGATCGGCTCCCCCTCCAGCTCCCGGTAGGTCTCGATGGGGTCGCCTTTTATGATCAGCGCCCGTGCGCACTCCTCGCACCAGTACTGGTACTCGGCGTTGACCGGGTCCATGTCCCTGACGATGGGCGTACCGCTGCCGCACCAGTCGCACTTACGCCTGTGTGCACCCATCAGTCAGCTCCAGCTGTGGCCGCAGGCCGTGCACACGTAGGAGACCCCTCCGTTGTCACCCAGGACCTGGGCCACATGGGACGAACCGCAGGACGGACAGCCGAGACGGGATCGATCTTCGAACGGTACGGGGCCGGGAGACGGGGCGGCGACAAGGGGCTGGTCGGGGACGTGTTCGCGACTCGCAGACATCGCGCTCCCTCCCGATCGGTACGTCGCCCCCTCCGGCGTTCCGATTCTGCCATGACCCCGCAAGGGGGTCAGCCCGCTCGGTTCCCCCTATGCAGAAGATCCCGCCCCCTGGTGGGGACGGGATCCTGATTGTGGAGCTAAGGAGAATTGAACTCCTGACCTCCTGCATGCCATGCAGGCGCTCTACCAACTGAGCTATAGCCCCGCTGTTCGCTGTTGTTTCCCTGCGTTTCCGCGCTGCGAACAAGAAGAACTTTAGCCTGGGACCGGCCGGAAAGTGAAATCCGGCCCGGGCCGCCCGAGGACGGCCCGCGAACGGCCTCTCAACTGCCTCTCGACGACGTCTAGTCGTCGTCGCCGAGGACCGGCTCCGGGAGCGTGCCGGCGTTGTGTTCCAACAGACGCCAGCCGCGCGCACCCTCGCCGAGGACGGACCAGCAGCAGTTGGACAGCCCGCCGAGTCCTTCCCAGTGGTGCGCCTCCAGGCCGAGCAACCGGCCGATCGTCGTCCTGATCGTGCCGCCGTGGCTGACCACGACGAGCGTGCCGTTCTCCGGAAGCTTCTCGGCGTGCTCCAGAACGACCGGGGCCGCGCGGTCGGCGACCTCGGTCTCCAGCTCGCCGCCGCCCCGGCGCACGGGCTCTCCGCGCTTCCATGCCGCGTACTGATCGCCGAAGCGCTCGACGATCTCCTGGTGGGTCAGCCCCTGCCAGGCGCCGGCGTACGTCTCACGGAGCGCGGCGTCGTGGGCGACCGTGAGGCCGCTGACGGCGGAGAGCTCGGCGGCCGTGGCCGCCGCCCGCCGCAGGTCGGAGGCCACGATGGCGTCCGGCTTCAGCGAGGCGAGCAGCCGGGCGGCGCGGCGGGCCTGCCCGACGCCGACCTCGGTGAGCTCGATGTCCGTGGAACCCTGGAAACGGCGCTCCAGGTTCCACGCCGTCTGGCCGTGCCGCCAGAGGACGATCCTGCGGCCCGTGCCGCTGCTGCTGCCGTTCAGCTCTGGTCACCTTCCGTGCCGCCGTTGAGCTGTGCGTGCTCCTCGGCCTTGCCACGGGTCTTGATCGCGTCCTCGGGGAGGGCGATCTCCGGGCAGTCCTTCCACAGGCGCTCCAGCGCGTAGAAGACGCGCTCCTCGCTGTGCTGGACGTGGATGACGATGTCGACGTAGTCGAGGAGGATCCAGCGGGCGTCGCGGTCGCCCTCGCGGCGCACCGGCTTGACGCCGAGCTCCTTCTGGAGCCGCTCCTCGATCTCGTCGACGATCGACTTGACCTGGCGGTCGTTGGGGGCCGAGGCCAGCAGGAAGGCGTCGGTGATCGACAGCACATCGCTGACGTCGTAGGCGATGATGTCGTGCGCGAGCCGGTCGGCGGCCGCCTGAGCGGCGGCGTTGATGAGCTCGATGGAGCGGTCCGTGGCGGTCACATGCAGGCTTTCGTCGGCGGTCGGATGCAACCTCTAGGGTCTCACGGACCGCCGACAGAGCCTTACTGCGTTTCCCGACCGGGATTCGGGCGTGGATACCGGCCGACGCCGGAGCGCCGGCCGGTGTGCCCGAGCGGGCTACTGGACCTTGTAGTCCTGACCGAGGACCGCGGACACGTCGGCGTTGGCAGCCGGCTCGCCCTTCTTCACGTCACCTGCGGAAAGACCCAGGGTCTTGGCCACCTCGGCGGCCTTCTCCTTGTCCTCGGCGGACCGGTAGAGCACGACGGACGACGCCTCGGCCCCTGCCTTGCCGCTGTCCACGAAGGCGTAACCGCCGTTGACCAGCTGGACGCGCGCGGCCTCCGCGGCCTTCTCGTTCCCGGTGGCGTTACGGACGGCGACCCGGAGCGGAGCGCCCGCCTCGGGGGCCTTCACCGTGCCGCCGAGAACGTCCTTGACGACGCCCCGGGTGTCCGCCTCGGTGAGCGTGCCGTCCTCCTGGACGGGCAGCAGGGCCGTCTTGTAGTCGCCGACCTTGGCACGCGAGGCCAGCTTGGCGAGCGAGGCCCCGAGGTCCTTCTCGGGCAGCGACGGGTCCAGCACCTGGAGCAGGGTCTCGATGGTGACGGTCGCGGCCTTGGGGTCCTCGGAGATCTTGCGCAGCGTGGCCCGCATGACCTCGCCGAACCGCGTCAGCTGCTTGGCCTCGGGCTCCCCCGGCGCACGGTACGTGGCGTACGCGACGGCCATCGGACCGCTGAGCGTCTGGCCCTCGCCCTTGTTCACCAGGGGTGATTCGCCCTTCTTCGCGCCGGGCACATCGGTGTCGGTGTCGACCTCGATGTTGCCGACCAGCTCGACGAGGTTCTCCAGGTACGGGGTGTCCAGCCGCCAGGTGCCGGTGATCCGGGTGCCCAGGAGGGTGTCGATGGATTCCCGGGTGCCGGTCCTGCCGTCGTCCTCGACGGACTTGCCGAGCGTGGTGGTGGTCCCGTCGTCGCCCGCGACGGCGAGGGAGTTGGGCAGCAGGACGGTCGTGCCCTGCTCGGTGGTGGCGTTGTCGACGAGCAGCGCCGTCGAGGTGCCGCCCTTCTTCGTGTCGTGCAGGTGCACCACGATCATGTCGCGCTGCTGGGCGCCGGCGGCGACGGACTTCTTCTCGTCCGATCCGGAGAGGCCCGGGATCATGTCGGCGGACCAGAGATAGCCGGCCCCGCCGACGACGACGAGAACGGCGACGACTATCAGGGCAACCATCCGGTTGCGGCCCTTGCGCCGTGCTTCCTCGCGCCGCTCGCTGCGGCTCTCGGTGAACTTCAGCCAGTCGATGACGTCTTCGGAGTCCTCGTCGGGCTCCTCGATGAACGAGAACTGCTCGGTGCGGTAGTCGGGGGCGGGCTCGCGCTGTCCCGGAAGCACGGGCTCCGCCTCCGCCGCTCCCGACAGCTGCTGCGGCTGCTGTGCGGGAGCCTGCTGCGGGGCCTGTTCCGGTGCGGGGGCCACGCCCTGCTGCGGGATGCTCCAGTGCTGGCCGGTGTCGACCGCGGCGGGCTGCTGCCCGGTGGCGTAGCCGTAGTCCGTGTAGGAGCCGTAGCCGTAGCCCTGGTCGGCCCCCTGGCCCTGTTGCGGCTGGGGCGGCTGGGGTGCCTGTCCCGGGGGCCGGCCGGCGTAGGGGTCGTAACTCCCGGGCTGCTGCTGGGGGTTGCCGTACGCGTCGTAGCCGTAGCCGGCGTCCTGGGTCTGGTGCCCCTGGCCCGACTGGGCGGCGTAGGGGTCGTAGCCCTGACTCTGCTGACCCTGCTGGTCGTACTGCTGGTGGCCCTGCTGCTGCCCCTGCTGCTGGTAGACCGGCTGCCCGTACGCGTCGTAGCCGACGATCTGCGGCTCTTGGTAGTACGGGTCGTACGGGTTCTGTCGGTCGTTCACCGGTGCCCCTCTCCGTGGCTCATTCGCCGCGGTACAGCTGGCGCTTGTCGATGTAGCGGACCACGCCGTCCGGCACCAGGTACCAGACCGGCTCCCCCTGTGCGACCCTCTCACGGCAGTCCGTGGACGAGATCGCCAGCGCGGGCACCTCCACGAGGGAGACGCCGCCCTCGGGCAGACCGTCGTCCGTGAGCACGTGACCCGGGCGGGTCACACCGATGAAGTGGGAGAGCGAGAACAGCTCCTCCGCGTCGCGCCAGGTGAGGATCTGGGACAACGCGTCGGCGCCGGTGATGAAGAAGAGGTCCGCGTCGCCGTGGACCTCGCGCAGATCCCGCAGCGTATCGATGGTGTACGTCGGTCCGCCACGGTCGATGTCACTGCGGCTGACGGAGAACTGCGGGTTGGACGCGGTGGCGATGACCGTCATCAGATAGCGGTCCTCGGCCGGGGAGACCTTCTTGTGGCTCTTCTGCCACGGCTGCCCGGTCGGGACGAAGACGACCTCGTCGAGATGGAACTGGGCGGCCACTTCACTGGCCGCCACCAGGTGTCCATGGTGGATCGGGTCGAATGTCCCACCCATCACGCCGATGCGCCGCTTGCCGGGGCCGGTAGGCACTTCCTGCTCTCCCATGCGTGCAGAGCCTACTGGCACAGCTGTACGCCCCCGACTCAGCGGTCGCGGTTGAAGCGGGTGGTGATCCACAGCAGGAACATCAGCGCGAGGAACGCCCCGGCGCCGACGAAGTAGGGGTTGAGGCTTTCGTGGTTGCCGCCGCCCTCTCCCCCGGAGGCAAGGGTGACCAGTTCGTGTGCGGTGCTCGTGAGGCTCATCTTCGGCAGGACCTATCGATCGTGAATCGGAAGGAAGACGTCGGTCACATCGTATGCGGGACCCC
Source organism: Streptomyces anulatus (assembly GCF_014650675.1). Classification (GTDB taxonomy): domain Bacteria; phylum Actinomycetota; class Actinomycetes; order Streptomycetales; family Streptomycetaceae; genus Streptomyces; species Streptomyces anulatus. The sequence goes on from NZ_BMVK01000001.1 coordinate 919,417, forward strand.
CGGGCACGCTCACGGCGACTCAGTCGTTGTTGTCGTCGTTGCGGTATCCGCGCAGCAGGAACCACGCGAGCAGCACCGCTCCGAGGATCGAGACGAGCAACACGATCCGGAGGGTGTCACCCGGTCCCTGCTCCTCGGATGCGGCGGCGAGCAGTACGGCGGTGTGCGGCATTTCGGGCGCTCCTCAAAGTTATCCACAGCCCCCCGCACACCGTAGCGCCAGCGCATACGCTGGGTTTTGTCCGGGGGACGAGCAACGTCTCGTACGAACAGGGGGCCATCCATGACCGACAGCAGTCACGAGAACGTGCCGAGCAGGCAGCGCCGGCGATTCCCCGGGATCTCCTCCCGGGCCTACGAGCACCCCGCCGACCGCTCGGCCCTGGTGGCCCTGCGCAAGCTGACCGGGTTCGACACCGTGTTCAAGGCGCTCAGCGGGCTGCTCCCGGAGCGCAGCCTGCGGCTGCTCTTCCTCTCCGACTCCGTCCGGGTGAGCGACGCTCAGTTCGCCCACCTCAACGACATGCTGCGGGACGCGTGTTACATCCTGGACCTGGAGAAGGTCCCGCCGATGTACGTGAAGCAGGACCCGCAGCCGAACGCCATGTGCATCGGGCTGGACGAGCCGATCATCGTGGTCACCACCGGCCTGGTCGAGCTGCTCGACGAGGAGGAGATGCGAGCGGTGGTGGGCCACGAGGTGGGCCACGCGCTCTCCGGTCACTCGGTTTACCGGACGATACTGCTCTTCCTGACCAACCTCGCCGTGAAGGTCGCCTGGATCCCGCTGGGCAATGTGGCGATCATGGCGATAGTGACGGCGCTGCGCGAGTGGTTCCGCAAGTCGGAGCTGTCCGCGGACCGGGCCGGGCTGCTGGTCGGCCAGGACATCACGGCCTCCATGCGCGGTCTGATGAAGATCGCGGGTGGCAATCACCTCCACGAGATGAATGTGGACGCCTTCCTCGCCCAGGCCGACGAGTACGAGAAGGGCGGCGACCTCCGGGACTCCGTCCTCAAGATCCTCAATGTGCTGCCCCGCACGCACCCGTTCACCACCGTGCGGGCCGCCGAGCTGAAGAAGTGGTCGGAGACCCGCGACTTCCAGCGGATCATGGACGGCCACTACCCGCGGCGCGACGAGGACAAGGACGCCTCGGTGACCGACTCCTTCCGGGAGTCCGCCTCGCACTACGCGGACACCGTGCGCACCAGCAAGGACCCGCTGATGAAGCTCGTGGGCGACATCGCCGGCGGCGCGGGAGACCTGGGCGGCAAGCTGCGCGACCGGTTCACCGGAACCGGGGGCGCGAAGGACGGGGCGCAGGGCCCGTCCGGCGGTTCCGCTACGGACGGGGACGAGACGTCCGGTCGGCCTCAGGACCCTGAGGAGGGGAGCCCGGGGACGTCGTCGGGGAGCTGACGGCCTCCAGGGCCCCGCACAGCGCCGCCGTGGGCCGGCCCGTGGCGTACGGGTCGGTTGCGGCGGGACCGCGGGCGTCCGCCCGCTCCCCGGCCAGGAGCGGGCGGAGCATCCCGGTCGCGTCGGCCGAGCAGGACTGCGGTCCGGCCTGGACATAAGCGGTGCGCATCTCCAGGCGGTGCAGTCGCAGGTCCTCGCGGTCGAAGCGGAAGTGCAGCTCACGCCGCACGGTGAACAGGGAGGCGCCGTCGTCCCGGTGGGGCCCGTCCGCCGGGCGCAGGGCGTAGGTGAACGTGTGGTCCGAGAGGACGTCGAGGACGCCCGGGGCCTCCTCCTCGTAGCGGAGGGTGCCCTGGACCCGGATCTGCGGATCCGCGAGTTCCACCCGTTCCGGGTCGAAGCGCACCAGCCAGCCGGTGGCGGCTTGGCTCCCGTCGTCCGCCGGGTCGCTCAGGCTCCGCTCGAACTGCGGACGCTGGTCCGGGTCGAGGAGGTGCTCGACGGGCCGGCGTACGGAGCCGGTGAGGACGTCCGGGTTCAGGGACGACTCCACCAGGTAGTCCTTGACCGTGGCGAGAGCGGCGGTGATCTGGCTGTCGGAGAAGTTCTGTGTGCGCACCACGGCGGGGTAGTTGATGCCCGCCGCGCCCGTGCGGAATCCGGCGACCGGCTCGGCCCGGTACAGCTGTTCGGGTGATCCGCCCGGTACGACGCCGCGGGGGGCCAGGGGGACGACGGTGGTCCGCAGGGGTTCGGCGCGTCGGGTGGCCTGTTGGGGGTACGGGCTCCGGAATCCGATGTAGACGGCCACCGCGAAGGCCAGGGCGATGAGGACGACCAGGGCTATGGCGGCCCGGGAGCCGCCGCCGCTCCGGACGGAGACCTGCGCGTCGGGCAGCGCCCGGACGGCGCGGGCGTGCTCGCCCATCCGTTCCTGCGCCGAGTACTCCTGCATCCGCGCAGCCTGGACGAACGATTCGTCGAAGACGAGCGAGCGGTACTCGTCCTCGCCGCCCGCGGGGTTCTCGGGCGCTCCGTCCGGTGGTTCTGAGCGGCCTGTCATGACTTCTCTCCCGATCTCCACACCGGTCGATTCGGTGCGCAACGGTCTGCTTCGGCCGGGTGGCGTCCGCAGCGAGAAGCCCCCCTGGGAACGAGGGGTCACATCTTGAGGGTAGGTCGATTACGGCCCGCGTAAACGCGGAGACGGCCGGGAACTGCGGGGGCGTCCGGGGCGGCCGTCGGCGAACGGGTGACGGAGGGGGTGGGTTCAGGGCACCCGGGGCTCGGCGGAGACCGTGGGGCGGGAGTAGTCGGCGGAGGCCGACGGGGCGGCCCCGGGCTTGTCCACGCCGCTGGTGACGGGCGGCACCTGGTCCTGTCGGTTGTTCGAGGCGCCCCGGTAGACCGCGGTGAAGGCGAGGGAGACCATGCCGACGCCCATCACCAGGGCGAGCAGCCAGGCGACCGGTCGGTGCCAGCGGGCGGAGTTGCGGTAGGGGCGCAGGGAGCCGCCGTGGCGCCCGTAGGGCCCCGGGGCGAAGTCGTCGTCCCCGATCCCGTGGCGCGGGTCGTAGTCGAGGTCCTGGGGGTCGTGGTAGCCGTAGGGGTCGTATGCGTCCTCGTCGGCGCGGCGGCTTCGACGGCTGCGGGCGGCGTCGGCCTCGGCGCGGGCCTCGGCGGCGGCGAGCAGGCGCTCCACGGCGGTGGGCTCATGGACGGGCGCCGACCGGACGAAGTCCTCGTCGAACACCACGGAGGCGAAGTCCTCGTCCGCGCCCCCGCGGTCGTCGTCGGGCTCCCAGCCGTCAGGAAACGGCTTGCCCCCCACGTCGTCCGGCACGGATTCAGCGTAGCCCGGCCGGGACCTTTTGGGCAGGGACCCCGCGAACTCCCCCGGATCGGCACGGAGAACACGCGGCCGGCCCCTCCCGGCGGAAGGGGCCGGCCGGAGGGGCCGGGAAGGGGGGCTAGCGGATGTGCCCGTCCCCCGTGACGATGTACTTCGTCGAGGTCAGCTCGGGCAGGCCCATCGGACCGCGGGCGTGCAGCTTCTGCGTGGAGATGCCGATCTCGGCGCCGAATCCGAACTGCCCGCCGTCCGTGAAGCGGGTGGAGGCGTTCACGGCGACCGTGGTCGAATCGACCAATTGGGTGAACCGGCGGGCGGCGGCCTGCGAGGTGGTGACGATCGCCTCGGTGTGGCCGGAGGACCAGAGCCGGATGTGGGCGACCGCCGCGTCCAGGGAGTCGACGACCGCCGCCGCGATGTCGTACGACAGGTATTCGGTCTCCCAGTCCTCGGCCGTCGCCGCGACCACGGTGGCCTTGGATCCCTCGGCGCGGGCGAGGACGTGCTCGTCGCCGTGGACGGTGACTCCGGCCTCGGCCAGCGCGTCCAGGGCGAGCGGCAGGAAGACGTCCGCCACGTCCTTGTGGACGAGCAGGGTCTCGGCCGCGTTGCAGACGCTGGGGCGCTGGGCCTTGGAGTTGATCAGGATGTCGACCGCCATGGCCAGGTCCGTCTGCGCGTCGACGTAGACATGGCAGTTGCCGGTGCCCGTCTCGATGACGGGCACGGTGGACTGCTCGACGACCGTGCGGATCAGTGAGGCGCCGCCGCGCGGGATGAGGACGTCGACCAGGCCGCGGGCCCGCATCAGTTCCGTCACGGAGTCGCGGCTCTCGCCCGGGACGAGCTGCACGGCGTCGGCCGGCAGGCCGGAGCCGCCGACCGCGTCGCGCAGGACCCGGACGAGGGCGGTGTTGGAGGCGTAGGCGGAGGAGGAGCCGCGCAGCAGGACCGCGTTGCCGGACTTCAGGCAGAGCGCGGCCGCGTCGACGGTGACGTTGGGCCGGGCCTCGTAGATGATGCCGACCACGCCGAGCGGGACCCGCACCTGCCGGAGGTCGATGCCGTTGGGCAGGGTCGAGCCGCGCACCACTTCGCCGACCGGGTCGGGGAGGGCGGCGACGTCCCGTACGTCGGCGGCGATGGCTCGGATGCGTTCCGGGGTGAGGGTGAGGCGGTCGATGATGCCTTCGCTCGTCCCGGCCTCGCGGGCGCGCTCGACGTCCTTCGCGTTGGCCTCGACGATCTCGCTCGTGCGCACTTCGAGGGCGTCGGCGATGGCCAGCAGCGCGTCGTCCTTGGCCGCGCGCGGAAGTGGCGCGATGTCGGCGGCGGCGGCACGGGCCCGGTAGGCGGTCTGCGCGACCGGGGAGAGGTTGTCGTAGGGCGAGAGCGTGGTCATGCCCGCAGAGTAATGCGCACTCTGCGGGCATCCGTCACGTATCCCGTGATGCGAGACGGCCGACCCGAGGGGCGGACGCCTCCGGATCTCGCCCCGCGTCGTCCCCGGATCGCCCCTCGCCCCTCGCCCCCGGATCGCCCGGGGATCATCCCGGGGTCGGTCCGGATCGGATCTCGCGGGGTCAGTAGGGGTGCACGCCCACGGGTGCCGCGGGCGGCGGCCCGTAGCCCTCGGCGATCCGCAGGTGGTAGGTCTCGCGGTCGATGACTTCGAGGCCGACGATCTCCCAGGGCGGGAGCTGGGCGCTGGAGCGGTGCTCGCCCCACAGCCGCAGCGCGACCGCGGCCGCGTCGTGCAGATCGCGGGCCTCTTCCCAGTAGCGGATCTCCGCATGGTCGCCTGCGTAGCGGCTGGTCAGCAGGAAGGGATGGTCGTGTGCGAGCTGTTCCAGGCCGCGTCTGACCTCCCCCAGCGGAGTCTCGGCGCCCGACACGCTGAGCGTGATGTGCCAGAGCTTGGACTGCGGGGACTCCTCCTTCGCCGTCGTGACCGGCTCCCGTTCGACGGTGTCCGTCGGGAGGGGATTCCGGTCGAAATCCGCCCCCGCTCCGACGCTCGTCAGGGCGCGGTTGGCCGTGCCTCGGGGCGGCGCCCCCGGGCGCGCTCGTCTCACCGGCGGCCTCCTGTGATGTGTTGCTGTGCGGTACCCCTGTTTCCCCACTACAAAGTGGACCAGTCCACAGCCTGGCGTGGGGTGGTTTTGGGGAAGGTCCCCGCTGGAAGGCGGGACTTTCAGCCGTTTCAGGGGGTGAGGCGCGGCGCGAGGAGGACCAGATCGTCCCTGTGTACGACCTCGCGTTCGTAGGCGGGCCCCAGTTCGCGGGCGAGATCCCGGGTGGAGCGGCCGAGCAGCTGGGGGATCTCCTTCGCGTCGAAGTTGACGAGTCCGCGGGCGACCGGGGTGCCGTGCGGATCGCGCAGTTCGACCGGGTCGCCGGCGCTGAACTCGCCCTCGACGGCGGAGATTCCGGCGGGCAGCAGGGAGGTGCGCCGCTCCACCACGGCCCGTACGGCGCCGTCGTCGAGGGTGAGTGCGCCCTGCGGGGTGGAGGCGTGGGCCAGCCACAGGAGCCGGTCCGCGGAGCGGCGTCCGGTGGGGTGGAAGTACGTGCCGGTGTCGCGGCCCGACAGCGCGTCGGCGACCCGGCTGGCGGAGGTGAGGACGACGGGAATGCCGGCGGCGGTGGCGATGCGGGCGGCCTCGACCTTGGTGACCATGCCGCCGGTGCCCACGCCCGCCTTCCCGGCGCTGCCGATGGTGACGCCGGCCAGGTCCTCGGGGCCGGTGACCTCGGCGATCCGGGCGGCGCCGGGGGTGTCGGGCGGTCCGTCGTAGAGGCCGTCCACGTCGGAGAGCAGGACGAGCAGGTCGGCGTGGACGAGGTGGGCGACGAGGGCGGCGAGCCGGTCGTTGTCGCCGAAGCGGATCTCGTCGGTGGCGACGGTGTCGTTCTCGTTGACGACGGGGACGGCGCCCATCTCCAGGAGCTTGTCCAGGGTGCTGTAGGCGTTGCGGTAGTGGCCGCGACGGCTGGTGTCGTCGGCGGTCAGGAGCACCTGGCCGACGCGGACGCCGTAGCGCGCGAACGAGGCGGTGTAGCGGGCCACGAGGAGGCCTTGGCCGACGCTGGCGGCGGCCTGCTGGCGGGCCAGGTCCTTGGGCCTGCGGACGAGGCCGAGCGGGGCGAGTCCGGCGGCGATGGCTCCGCTGGAGACGAGGACGACCTCGCGTTCACCGCCGTCCCTCACCTTGGCCAGGACGTCGACGAGGGCGTCGACCCGGTCGGCGTCGAGGCCGCCGGACGCGGTGGTGAGCGAGGAGGAGCCGACCTTGACGACGACCCTGCGGGCGCCGGTCACTGCCGGCTCGCGGCCCGACGGCCTCTGCTCTGCCACGTGCTTCCTCGCTCTGGATAGCCCCGGTGTCCGACGCGGGGCCCACTGTGCCGCCCCCGGCACAGCACAGTACGCGAGCGGCCGCCCCCGCCGCCTGCCCGTTCCGCTCGGTGGACGCCGAAGGACGGCCGGTGGGCGGGGTGCGGGCGGGCGGCGGGGGCGGCCGCGACGGTCTCAGCTCTGCTGCTCGTCCTTGACGGCGAGCATCCGGTCCACGACCCGGGCGGCGGCGCGGCCGTCGGAGGGCTCGCAGAAGTCGACCCGGAACTGGGCGTACTTCTCCTTGTACTCCTCGCTCACCCCGTCGATGTTCCGGATCGCGGAGACCAGGTCCTCGGAGGTCTTGATCAGCGGCCCGGGGGCGCGGGAGGTGAAGTCGAAGTAGAAGCCGCGCAGGGTGTCGCGGTAGTGCTCCAGGTCGTACGTGAAGAAGAGCATCGGCCGCCCGGAGTGCGCGAAGTCGAACAGCACCGAGGAGTAGTCCGTGATCAGCACGTCGGCGATCAGGTAGAGGTCGGCGATGTCCGGGTAGTACGTGACGTCGTAGACGAAGCCCTGTCCGGCGCCGGGGATGGAGTCGAGGACCTTGTGGTGCTTGCGGTAGAGCAGCACGTGGTCGTCGCCGAGCTCACTGCGGGCGGCCTCGACGTCGATCTTGTTGTCGAGCTTGAAGCGGCGTCCGCCGTAGCGCTGGTCGTCGCGCCAGGTGGGCGCGTACAGGACGACCTTCTTGCCCGCGGGGATGCCGAGCTTCTCCCGTACGGCCGCGGCGCGCTTGACGCGGTCGGGGGCGTGGAAGACGTCGTTGCGCGGGTAGCCCGCCTCCAGGACCTCGCACTGGAGGCGGAAGGAGTTGGTCATGATCGGGGTGGTGAAGGCGTTCGGCGTGATGAACAGGCTGTACTGCCGCGAGCGCTGCGGGAGGCTCGCGATGTAGGCCAGGTTCGCCTTCGGGGTGCCGAGCAGGTCGGCGCCGATGCGCTTGAGCGGAGTGCCGTGCCAGGTCTGGACGACGACCTGGCCCTCGCGGCGGACGAACCACTCGCGGATGCCGCCGTTGGTGACGACGTACCGGCTGCGGGCCAGTGCCTCGTACCACTCCTTGCTGCCCCACTCGACGCCTCGGACGCCGGGCGGCAGGACGACCTGCTGGTCGTGGACCATCGCGATGTGCTCGACCTCGGTGCCGCGGCGCTTGAGCTCCTCGTAGACCGCGCGGGGCGAGTCGGAGAACTGCTTGCCGCCGAAGCTGTTGTAGAGCACGGCCTCGCGCAGCGGCAGCTTGCGCTGCTCGGGGGTGTAGACGTCGCGCATCAGCCGCTGGCGGTAGGCGCCGCGCAGCTCCGGGTCGAGGACCGGCCCGGACTCCACGAAGATCCGGTCGAAGTCGAGCCGCTCGACGGTGTACGTGCGGTGCTCGCCCCGGTGGGCCAGCGGCAGCGTGTCCACGAGGTCGGGGCGGATCGTGACGGGGAGGTCGCGGGTGTGGTCCCACTCGGTGCGCAGGCGCAGACGCGGCATCCAGCGGCCGGAGCGCAGCGGCACGGTGCCCTCGTAGGTGGGCATGGTGTCCGGGCGCAGGCGGGCGGTGAAGCGGCCGTCGGTGAACTCGACGGGCAGCGGGCGGTCCTCGTTGCGGCCGGTGTGGCGCAGGACCATCTTCATCTGCTCGGCGGGGCCGGTGTAGACGCCGGAGAGGACCAGTTCGCCCTCGGCGGTCCATTCGACGTTGTCGACCAGCGGCTGGACCGTGCGGACCTGGGGCGTGAAGTTCCCCGCGCCGTCGGTGAGGATCGCGAACTCGCGTCCTTCGGGCAGCGGGTGGACTCCGGTGACGGGCTTCGCGCCGCCCGTGGCACGGCGGGTGGTGCCGTCGGCGAAGACGATCAGCGCGCGGTACTTGACGGCCTTGCCGGGGCGTACGCCGTCGACGGGGAGGTCCGCGAAGTCCAGGCGGGCGGTGTGGCGGAGCCAGCCGTCGGCGCCGGTCTCGCCCTGCTGGAGCGGGAGGTCGGTGGCGAAGCCGCTCGGCTCGTGGTCGATGCGCAGGGCGGTGGGGTACTTGCCCGCCGGGGTGGTGACACGGGAGCGCAGGGTGACGGTGAGGGTCTCGCCGTCGGCTTCCTGGGCGATGATCTCGGCGGGGACGACGTCCACGGAGAGCTTGAGCCGGTTGCGGTCGAAGCCGGCGACGAGGCGGACGCCGTCGTCCAGGATCCGGGTGTAGCTGTGGCCGGCCGCGCCCGCGTTGTTCTTGGTGATGCTGCCCACGGACATGCCGCCGGGGCGCGGGATGCCGATGCCCAGGCGCCAGGTGCCGGGCTGCCACTGGCCGCGTACGCGCAGCCGGGACGGGTCGATGCCGATCTCGAAGCCGGACCAGTCGTAGCTGTGCAGGGCGCCCTTGGCCTCGGCGGTGGCGCGGGGCTCCAGGACGGTGCGCATCCGCAGCGGGAGGGTGGAGCGGCTGCCCTGGCGGCGGAGGACGGCGACGCGCAGCGAGCGCTTGCCGGTGGCCGAGGGGACGTTGGGGATGTAGGCGTAGCCCTTGACGAGGAGCTTGCCGTCCTCCCAGCCGAGGTCGAGGAGCTTGCCTCGTACGGGGAGTTCGCTGCGGTTGAAGTTGCGCACCGAGGAGGGGAGCGAGGAGCTCTCGACGCCGGGCAGCTCGATGCGGGCGCGCCGCAGGCCGCGGACGGAGAAGGCTCCCGGGTTCTCGCGCTCGTAGTGCAGCAGGTCCACCAGCTCGTCACCGCGGCCGCTGGCCGCCAGGTGCCACTTGACCCGGGCCATCGGGGAGAACTGCCGCACGACCTTGGGGGCGGCACGGGCCAGGAAGTCCTTGGCCGCTCGGTGGAATTCGGGGCGCTCCTCGACCGGAGTCTCCGGGAAGTACTTCATGAGCCGGCTGAGCTCGTCGGGGATCGCTTCGAGGGACGCCACGGGTGGAGGGCCTTTCCGGGGGGACGTGCAGATGATGAACCCCAGGAGGACGGGGCGTTAATGAGACGTCTCCAACCGTCTCATGGTTGCCCCACAGTATGACGTGACACCTCTCACAGGACGAACCCGCCCCGGTCGTCGCCGGGGCGGGGAGATGGGGGGCCGGGGCGGGGAGATGGGGGGCCGGGGCCTCGGGCGCCCGGTTCAGACGCGGTGGGCGCGGGGGGTGCGCAGGGCGCTGAGCACCGTGCGGCGGGCCTTGCGGACCACGCGCCGGGCGAGGGAGAGGCGGGGCCCGCCGTGCGGCGCCTCGATCCGCCGTCCGCCGACCCATTCGGTGATGGTCACCTCGAAGGCCCGGTCGGGGAGCACGGAGCTCTCGCCGAAGTGCGGGTAGGCGAGGTGGAGACGGGGCGGGTTCCCCCGGCGGACGAGTTCGGGCTCCTTCTTGTCGCGCAGGAAGGCCGCGATGTCCAGGAGCAGGTCGAGCCGGCCCTCGGCGAGGCACATCAGCCGCAGCCGTTCGTTCACCTTGAGGTTCCGGCCGAGTTCCGGCGTCCAGTAGGTCTTCATCAAGGGGGCGGCGAGCGCCATCTTCCGCTCGCGGACCTCGGCCTTCTGCTTCACCAGTCCGGGGCCGAACTGGGGCAGCAGCGTGATGACGAAGGGCCGCACCATCAGGGCGTCGCGCCGGGGGCCCGGGGGCACGTACTCGGCGATGAGCCCCATGAGGGCGCGGGCCGAGTCGAAGCGGCGCCGGTAGCTGCCCTTCTTGGTCATCTGGTTGCGGTCCTCGCGGCCGACCAGGTAGTAGCAGGTGTAGTCGGCGACGACGGAGATCCCGTTGCCGCGGATATACGCCTCCATCGTGAACAGGGCGTCCTCGCCGGTCTTCAGCTTCTCGTCGAAGGACATGCCGAGGCGTACGAGGAGATCGCGCCGGAACAGTTTCTGCGCACTCAGCGTGAATTTGACGTTGGAGGAATACAGGTCGGCGTGCTCGACGGTCTCTTTCCACATCGACTTCGCGGCACCGCGATTGACGCCGACGATCTTCCCGAGCACCACGTCCGTGCCCGCCCGGTCCCCCATGGCGACCATGCGTTCCAGGGCTTCCTCGCCGAAATAGTCGTCCGCGTCGAGAAAGAAGACGTACCGGCCCCGGGCGAGACCGAGGCCACGATTGCGCGGGCCGCTGGGCCCACCGGAATTCGCCTGCCGGACGACTCTCGTGGGAATCGCGGTCCGGGCGGCGAATTCCTCCAGGCAGGCGCCGGTGCCATCGGTGGAGCCGTCGTCGATCGCGACGATCTCCATGCGGTCCGCGCCGATGGTCTGCGCCTCGACGGACTCCAGGCACCGGACCAGGTAGGGCATCGCGTCATAAGCTCCGATGATCACACTGACATCGGGCTCGTCGTTCTTCCTGGGCATGTCGGCCATGTGCACCTGTCGATTTGATCACGAAAGAAGGCAGATTGCCCGACTCTGCACTCTTTGCGCATCAACATGCCGAACGACCCGTACATCCCTCCCTCGGGAGAGACGTACGGGTCGCGATCGGGGTTGCCTGCTTTTCAGCCAGTTCGATCAGATGTACGCAGAGCGGCAGTACGTCGCCCACTCGGCCGCACGTCGCTCAGCGCACGGACGAGGACCCTTCGGCGAGGGCGCTCTCCGCCTCCGCCGCGTCGGCCTCCGGTGCGTCCGGGTCCGCCGTGGCGTCGGCCTCGGCCATCGCCTGCGGGTCGCCGGTTCCGACGCCGCTGGTGACGGCCTCCTCGTCCGGCACCGCCACGGCCTGGTCGCCGAGCCGCTGGGCGACGCCCAGGTTGCGGGCCTCGGCCTTGGCGGCCAGCGCCCGTACGGCGGCGTTGAACTGCTCCATGGAGGTCGGCTCGTCCGGCCCCAGCAGGTAGGTCTTCAGCTCGCGGCGGGCGTCCGCCAGCGTGTCCGCCGCCGGGTCGGCCACCGCGGCCAGCAGCGCGTCGAGCTCCTCGGCGCCGTTGGACAGGATGACCGCGGCGCGTACCGCGGTGTTCTGCCGCTTGAACTCCTCGGCCCCGAGCGCGGCGGAGTCGGTGACCGCGTACGGCTTGCCGCTCGCGATGAAGTCGGAGACCACGCTGGAGATGTCCGAAACCATGGCGTCGGACTCGTTGAAGCAGTCGTACAGCTTGGGCTGCGCCCCGGTCACCGTACGGTGCTCCCACCAGCCGAAGGAGCGCCAGTAGGCGTCGTTCCACTCGGCCCGCAGCCGGACGGTCTCCGCCTCGCGGGCGGGGTCGGCGAGCGAGAGCCGCGACTCCTCCGCGTCGTCGCCGCCCGAGCGGCCGGTGGCCGCCAGCTGCGCGAGCCGCGCCTCGATCCGGACCAGCTCGGCCTTGGCGGCGCTCTGCCCGGCGGCGGCCGACGAGGCCTCCTTCGCCCAGCGGGGCTCGGCGGCACGTTCGGTCGCGGCCTTCTCCAGCATCGCCTGGATCCGGGCGTTGACGGCCTTGGCCTTGCCACTGCGGATACCGGTGAAGGGGTGCGGCTTGTAGATGATCCGGACCGGGTCGGCCGCGTTCAGCAGCCGGCGCACGATGTTCTCGCCCGCCAGCAGCAGGGAGGTGTTGCCCGGGTTGTCGTCCCAGCCCTCCCAGGTGGGCGCGTACAGCACGGTCGGGATGGGGTTCTTGGCGGTGCCCGTCCAGCTCTTGATGGGCTCCAGCTGCGGACGGCCGACCTCGACGATGTCCTGGTCGAGGACGCCCACGTCGGCCAGCGCGTAGCGGTCGCGGCCGGCCCGGCCGGCGGTCCAGACCTCGTCGTAGACCTTGGAGTACGGGTTGACGCTGGCGAGCTTGTCGCTGTCGCCGTGGCCGATGAAGACGTGCTTCATCGTCGGGACCCGCAGGATGTGGATGTTCTTGCCGACGTTCGCGGGATACAGGCAGACCCGGACGGTCGAGAGGTCCAGGTTCATCAGGTGGGTGCCCGCCGGGACGCAGATGACCGGGACGGAGGTGTCGGCCAGCTGCGGGACCAGACCGCGCTCCCGCATGATGATCAGCGGCCGGCCCTCGATCCGGGCCATGGTCTCCAGCCACATGTTGCCCTGGTAGGCGGACTCGTTGGAGCCGGAGAAGTAGAGCACCACGGTCGGCTGGTACTCACGCAGCCAGCTGTCGACGGCCTTGAGCACGGCGGGGGCCGGAGGCGCCAGCCGGCCGCGGCGCACATACGGGACGAGCGCCCCGAGGTAGAGCAGGGCCAGCAGAAGCGTCAGGCCGATGCCCGCGTAGCCGATGACGTCCTCACCGGTGCCGGCGGCGATCAGGATGCCCACCACGGCCGGGATGTCGAGGTGCAGCATCTTCTCGGCGGAGCGCCGCAGCAGCACGCCGGGCGGGGCGTCGGGGATGCGGACCGCGTGCAGGTCCACGTTGCGGGTGACGACCGGCATGGTGCGGCGGAGCCGGATCAGGGTCGTCAGGGCGCCGTGCGGCGCCTGGAGCCCGTAGAAGAGCAGGAAGCAGGCCACCGCCGAGTAGAACAGCGGCTCCTCGGCGAGATCCAGCCGGGCCAGCAGCAGGATGACCATCAGCTGCCGCAGCAGGAAGCGGATCGACAGCCCGGCGCGCACCTTGCCCAGGCGGTTGACCAGATAGCTGCCCTTCTGGTGCAGATACCAGTCGGCGGCATACGTGACAGCGGTGGCCGCCGCGAAGAACCAGATGTGGGGAATGAGCGCGGCAAGCATGACGCAGGGATATCCCAGCCCCATCAACAACGCTGCCGCCAGTTCCGACCTGCTGCCCACACGGGCCAGGCGAATGGCTGTCGAGATCACGAAGAACCTGCTCCAGGGGGTGCCGGTTGATTCACGTATTGGCGGAAATGTGAAGGTGCGGCTTCACGCATTCGGGCCTCTGCCATCGCACAAAGCGACAACAGAGGCCCGGAAAAGCACATTTGTCAAGAATTATTACACATCTGCTTGACGGTCCAGCACGGAGGCCAGCGCCTGCTCGAAGCCGGAGGACTCGGCGGCGCCCGCCGTCGGGTCCTGCTGCCGTACGTCGATGACGTGACCGGTCAGGGCGGAGAGCAGGACGTCCAGCGAGGTGCGCGCCACGGCCTCCGAGGAGAGCAGCGAGCCCTCGGGCTCCTGGCCGAACGCCTTGGTGCGCATCGGGGTCGCGGTGCGCTCCGGGTTCACACAGTTGACCCGGATGCCCTCGCCCGCCCACTCGTCGGCGAGCGCCTGGGTGAGGTTGACCATGGCGGCCTTGGTGGAGGAGTAGAGGCTGTACTCGGCGCGGCCCCGGGTGTAGCTGCTGGAGGTGTAGAGGAGCAGCTGGCCCTGGGTCTCGGCGAGGTACTTGTACGAGGCGCGGGCGATCTGGACGGGCGCCAGGTAGTTGACGTTCAGGGCTTCCTGGATCGTCGTGTTGTCGGTCTCGGCCAGCTTGCCGATCCGCAGCACGCCCGCGGTGTTGATGACGTAGTCGATACGTCCGGTCTCGCCGTACGCCTTGGAGAGCGCGTCGTCCACGTGCTCCGGGTTCTCCACGTGCGTACCGGTGGTGGAGCGGCCCAGGGCGTAGACCTTCGCGCCGTAGCTCTCGGCCAGGGACGCGATGTCGGCGCCGATGCCGTACGAACCGCCGAAGACGACGAGGGTCTTGCCGGTGAGGAGCTCCCGGTAGGCGGCCTCGTCGGCCTGGCGGGGGGCGGCGGTGGAGGCCAGCTGGAAGAGCTTGTCGGTGATGAAGACGTCGACCGGCTGGGTCACCTTCATGTTGTACTCGTCGCCCGCGACCACGTAGATCGGCACGTCGGGGAGGTACTTGAGGACTACCGAACAGTCGTCGGTGGCCTGGAAGTTGGGGTCGCCCGCCGCGACCTCGTACGCCCGGCGGATCGTGGAGAGCTTGAAGGCCTGCGGCGTCTGGCCGCGGCGCAGCCGGGAGCGGTCGGGCACCTCGGTGATGAACTCGCCGTCCCCACCGTGCGTGCGGGTCACGATGATCGTGTCCGCGGACGGGATGGCGACGTCGACGGCCTGGTAGCGGTCCAGCGCGTCGACACAGTCCGTGATCACACGCTGTGACAGCAGGGGGCGCACCGCGTCATGGAAGAGGACGTTGCGGTCCTCGCCCTCGGCGAGGCCCTCACCGAGGGCCGCGATGGCACGCTCGGTGGTCTCGTTGCGGGTGCTGCCGCCCTCGATGATCCGGGTGACCTTGGTCAGTCCGGCCTTCGCGACGATCTTCTCGACGTCGGGCACGAAACCGGGCGCCATCAGCACGATGACGTCGTCGATGCCCTCGGCGTTCTCGAAGATGGTCAGCGTGTGCTCGATGACGGCCTTGCCGGCGATCTTCAGCAACTGCTTGGGGATCGACAGGCCCACGCGCTGGCCGGTCCCACCGGCGAGCACGACCGCTGTGGTCCGGGGCTTGGCTTCATGCGGCACAGACACAGACGACCTACCTTGCTATGACGGGGGAACAGTGTGATGGTCGCACTCTCCGTGACCGTCTCGCAAGGTGGACGTCGTCCGCCGATCGTCCTGCGGATACCCGCAGTTCACCCTCTGGCCAGGGAGGTTGGGCACTTCGGGTCGGTCGCCCGGGGTGACCGACCCCACAGATGTGTTGCTCAATCCGCACATCTGCGGCACGTGCACCCGGCGTGACCGGCGGAAACCGCCGACGCCCGGCCCCGAGGCTACCGGACGGCCCGCCTCCGGAGAGACGGGCCGTCGGCCGTGAACCGGGGGCTCCCCCCGGGAGACGCCCTTTAGAAGGGGTCGAACTCGTCGTACTCCTTCTCTGCGTCGTCGCGCTCGGAGTCGCGCTCCCGGCGGCGCTGCGCGGCGGGGCGCGGCTCCTCCAGGCGGTGGTCCTCGCCCCGGCGGCCGAGCATCTCGGCGCCGGCGGTCACGGTCGGCTCCCAGTCGAAGACGACCGCGTTCTCCTCGGGACCGATCGCGACGCCGTCGCCGGCCCGGGCGCCCGCCTTCATCAGGGCGGCCTCGACGCCGAGGCGGTTGAGGCGGTCGGCGAGGTAGCCGACGGCCTCGTCGTTGTTGAAGTCGGTCTGGCGCACCCAGCGCTCGGGCTTCTCGCCGCGCACCCGGTAGAGGTCCTCGCCCTCGGCGGTGACCGTGAAGCCCGCGTCGTCGACGGCCTTGGGGCGGATGACGATGCGGGTCGCCTCCTCCTTCGGCTTCGTGGCGCGCGCCTCGGCGATGATCCCGGCGAGCGCGAAGGAGAGCTCCTTGAGACCCTTGTGCGCGATCGCGGAGACCTCGAAGACGCGGTAGCCGCGGGCCTCCAGGTCGGGGCGGATCATGTCGGCGAGGTCCTGGCCGTCCGGGATGTCGACCTTGTTGAGGGCGACGATGCGGGGCCGGTTCTCCAGGCCGCCGTAGAGCCGCAGCTCCTCCTCGATCATGTCGAGGTCGGAGACGGGGTCACGGTCGGATTCCAGGGTCGCGGTGTCCAGGACGTGCACGAGCACCGAGCAGCGCTCGACGTGCCGCAGGAACTCCAGGCCGAGGCCCTTGCCCTGGCTGGCTCCGGGGATGAGCCCGGGGACGTCCGCGATCGTGTAGACGGTCGAGCCGGCGGTGACGACGCCGAGGTTCGGCACGAGGGTGGTGAACGGGTAGTCCGCGATCTTCGGCTTGGCCGCGGAGAGCACCGAGATCAGCGAGGACTTGCCCGCGCTCGGGTAGCCCACGAGGGCCACGTCGGCGACGGTCTTGAGCTCCAGGACGATGTCCCGGCTCTCCCCCGGCTCGCCGAGCAGCGCGAAGCCCGGGGCCTTGCGGCGGGCCGAGGCCAGCGCCGCGTTGCCGAGGCCGCCGCGGCCGCCCTGACCGGCCACGAAGGTGGTGCCCTGGCCGACGAGGTCGGCGAGCACGTTCCCGGCCTTGTCGAGCACCACGGTGCCGTCGGGGACGGGCAGGACCATGTCCTGGCCGTCCTTGCCGGAGCGGTTGTCGCCGGCGCCGGGCTGACCGTTGGTGGCCTTGCGGTGGGGGCTGTGGTGGTAGTCCAGCAGCGTGGTCACGGACTGCTCGACGACGAGGATCACATCGCCGCCGCGTCCGCCGTTGCCCCCGTCGGGGCCTCCCAGCGGCTTGAACTTCTCACGGTGGACGGAGGCGCAGCCGTGGCCTCCGTTACCCGCGGCGGCATGCAGCTCGACGCGGTCCACGAAGGTGGTCATGGTTGGTGCCTCCAGGTACAGCAGAAAAATACGGAATTGTCTCTGTCGTAACACGCCGAGGGCGGACCCGCTTCCCCGTTCGCCGGGAAAGCTGAGATCCGCCCTCGGAAGGTGCTGTGTGTCGTTCTGCGCGCGCTGAGAAGGATCAGACGGCGAGCGGAACGATGTTCACGACCTTGCGGCCACGGTGCGTACCGAACTCCACCGCACCGGCGGCCAGCGCGAACAGCGTGTCGTCGCCGCCACGGCCGACGCCCGTGCCCGGGTGGAAGTGGGTGCCACGCTGGCGGACCAGGATCTCACCGGCGTTGACGGCCTGACCGCCGAAGCGCTTCACGCCGAGCCGCTGAGCATTGGAATCGCGCCCGTTCCGAGTGGAAGATGCGCCCTTCTTGTGTGCCATGTGTTCTCAGTCCCTTACTTCGCAGCCGCGGGGATACCGGTGACCTTGATCGCCGTGTACTGCTGGCGGTGACCCTGGCGACGGCGGTAGCCGGTCTTGTTCTTGTAGCGAAGGATGTCGATCTTCGCGCCCTTGTGGTGGTCCACGATCTCGGCCGTGACCTTGATGCCGTCCAGCACCCACGGGTCGCTGGTGACGGCGTCACCGTCGACAACGAGCAGGGTCGAGAGCTCGACCGTGTCGCCAACCTTGGCAGTGGAAATCTTGTCAACCTCAACGATGTCGCCGACAGCTACCTTGTGCTGGCGACCACCGCTGCGCACGATGGCGTACACGCGGATCTCTCTCTCGCTCGGAACGGATCCCCTGATGCCAGCCGCTCGCACGGGCCGGGGCCCGGGGCGATCCGGAAGGATGAGCGGCCTCTCCTGGCGGACGGCGCGAACACCGACCGTTACCGGGAGGGATGTGCTCAGGGGTAGGCGTGTTAAGGAAACACACCGAGGGTCAAGGTTACGGGGCGGGGGTGTGGGGGTCAAACCGGGTCGAGGGGCCGGGGCGGGCCTCCGAGCGGGAGGGTGGCGGAGCCCCATGCCACCGCGAGCGATCACCAGGGCCCGCGTCGCGCCCTCGCGTTTCACCCCTCGCGACCGCCGGCCCGGCCGCCGCCCCGCGTTCGCCGCCTCGACACCGCGCCTCGTGAAGAAGATCCACAGAAAGCGTGAACACACACGCGAGGAAAGGTAATGTCCCGGTGGAGCCACAGGAAACGCGGCGTTTCCCTTCAACGGCACGGAAACCACGGACAGTTGAGGGAATCAACGCTCCTGACCCGTCGTGTACTCAATGGAAGGGAAGTCCGTCTTGTCGCCTTCGTTATGGAGCAGACGCCGGATACTCAGCACCGTCGCCGGCGCGGCGGCGGTACCGGCGCTTCCATCGATCCTCACACTGAGCGCCACCCCGGCCCACGCCGCGCCGGCGGCCCCCGGGGCCCCGGACAACGGACTGCCCGACACCGACCAGGGCAGGGCGGTCTGGGCCTACAAGACCGGTGGGCGTGCCGTACGCGAGGGAGCGGCAGCAGCCCTCCTCGGCACACCGGCGGCACTGACGGCCTTCCTCACCACCGAGCTTCCCGTGGCGCGGGCCGAGGACAACCGCTTCGCCGTTCTGTCCAGCCTCTCCGGGGCGGGCCGGTCCGTGCAGCAGACCGCGAGCACGGCGCTTTCCGCCGGGGACGAGTCGGTCGCCGCCTTCCTGCGCGACGGCTTCGCCGCTCCCGTCCTGGAAGACCTGCGGGTCTCGGTGTTCTCCGCGCTCGACAACGGCGGCACCGCCATGAAGCGCGAAGCCTCCAAGGCTCTGAACACGAACACCAAGGAATCGCTGGAGACCTTCCTCCGCACGACCCAGCACACCGCGCAGCAGGAGGACGAGCAGGCGGCGGTCTTCGCGATCCTCAGCACCGCGTCACCCGAGGTCAAGAAGTACGCCGAGCGCGCCCTGACCGACGGGTCCCCCGCGGCGATCCGCCTCTTCCTCTCCTCCGGCCAGCACATTGCCCGTGCCCGTGACGAGGAGACCGCGACCATCGAGCAGTTGGTCGAGATCGTGGAGCGGGAGGGCAAGCGGGCCCAACTGACGACGGACAAGGCCGTGGCCTTCTCCACGCGCGCCAAGGAGGCCGCCGAGAAGGCCAAGATCGCCGCGCTCGAGGCGGCGGCGGAAGCCAAGGCCGCCCAGCAGGACGTTCGTAAGTCGGCCACCGCCGCGAACAACGCCGCGAGCGCCGCGCGCGGCGCCGCAGCGGCGGCCAACACGGCGATCTCCGCCTCCCGCACGGCCCAGGCCGCGTCCAGTCGTGCCGCGCAGGCCGCCCAGGCCGCCGCCGCCGCTGCCGCCTCGGCCGGAAACGCGGCCGCCCGCGCCTACCACGCGGCGATCGGCGCGTCCAAGGACGCCTCGAAGGCGTCCGCGGCCCGCACGGCCGCTGTGGGCGCCCGGAACGCCGCCGCCCGTGCGCGTACCGCGGCGAAGGCCGCCGACCAGGCAGCCATCGCCTCCAGCCAGGCGTCGTCCGCCGGCTCGGCCGCGGCGAGCGCCGCCCGGAACGCCGCCGCTGCGGCCTCGGCCTCGGCCGACGCCGCCGCGTCCGCAGGCGCCGCGCAGGCCCAGGCCGCGAAGGCACGGCAGGCCGCGGCCGAGGCCAACGCCGCCGCCGCGCGGGCCACTCGGGCCGCGGGCACTGCTCAAACCCTGGCGAACCGCGCCGCGGCAGCAGCCCGGGTCGCCCGTGACGCGGCCAACAGCGCGGCCGCCCATGCCGACAAGGCGGCGGCCGCGGCGGAGGAAGCCGCTGACAACGCGGGCAAGGCGATCGAGTACGCGAAGCGCTCCACGGAGTATGCGAAGCAGGCGGTGGACGCGGCCAACACGGCGGTCGACGCGGTGCGGGAAGCCAACGAGGTGGAGGCGGCGGCGCGCAAGGCCGAGACGGACCGGATCGCCGAGGACACCGAACTCGGCGTTCTCGAGGCCCGGCTGCAAGCGCAGGCCGAGACCGAGGACGCCGCGCGAACGGAGAAGCAGCGCACCCAGGCGTCCCAGACCTCCGAAGAGGTCAAGGGGCTCATCAGCACCGCCGAAGCGGCACTCGCGGCCGGGAACACCGCGTCCGCGGTCACGGTCGGCCGCAAGGCGGCACTGCGGCTCCTCGACTCCAGCGGCAGCTGGACCCGGGGCGCGGCCGAGTTCGCCCTCGCCGGCTCCGAGCACGACGTCGTCAACTGGATCGACGCCGACCGTCTGCTGGCCCAGCAGCAGGACGACCGGGAGAACGTGCTCGCCCTCGCGCAGTCCTCGACGGCGGCCGTCGCCGCGGCCGCCGAACGGGCCCTGGCCGACAGCGACCCGAACGCGGCCACCGTCTTCCTGGAGACCGGGGCCATCGAGGCAGCGGCCGCGGACAACCGGGTCCTCGTCTTCCAGGTCCTCTCCCAGGATCCGGGCAAGGCCGTCAAGGCCAAGGCCCAGGCGGCGCTGAACGCCGGCACGGCGGTGGCTCTGCACCACTTCCTCTCCGTCGAGCTGAGCGAGGCGACGAAGGAGGACGACCGGGTCGAACTGTTCCGCCTGCTGGAGACCGGCGGCGTCTACATGCGCTCGGCCGCCGAGATCGTCCTGGAAGGGTCCGCGCGGATGCGGCGCGCCTTCGTGATCCGGGACAAGTTCAACATCGCCCGTCTCGACCACGACCACGCCACCCACATCTCCGCGATCCGAGCGACCCTCGCGCACGCGGCGAGGGTCGCGGCGAAGGCCCTGGAGGATGCCGCACGGGCCTCCAAGGCCGCCGCGGAAGCCCGCCAGGCCGCGCAGGAGGCGGCGGAGTGGGCGGCGAAGGCGGACGGCTACGCCAAGGACGCCCTGGCCTCGGCCGCCGAGGCGAAGGCGAACGCGGACGCCGCGGACAAGTCGGCGGCGTCCGCCGCGCAGTCGGCCAAGGACGCCAGCGCCGCGGCGACGACCGCGCGGGGCGCTGCCCGTACGGCGAACTACTCGATGCGCCAGGCCTCGGCGTCGGCCAAGCAGGCCGTGGCGTTCGCGGTGGAGGCACAGGCCTCCGCGGCCAGCGCGGCGGCCTCCGCCCAGCAGGCCGGCCAGGACGCGCGCGCCGCAGCCGCGGCGGCGAGCCAGGCCCACGCGATCGCGGCCCAGAAGCGGCGGGCCGAAGCCGTCGCGGCGGCAAGGAAGGCGGCAGAGGAAGCACGGCAGAACCAGCAGAACGGCACCAACCCCTCGGACAAGCCGGAGAACGACGACGACGGCGACACCAAGTGGCTCGACCTGTGGCCCGTCGACATGAAGGACCCCAAGGACTGGGCGAAGGCCACCGGGCACTGGAGCACCCTCTTCGGGACGGCCTCGGTCGTGCTCGGCGTCGGCGCCCTGCTCTTCCCGCCCGCGGCACCGGTGCTCGGCCCGCTGGCAGTCGGCGCGGGCGTCATCTCCTGGGGTCTCCAGGGGGTCAGCGCCGGTCTCAGCGGCTGGGGCTACGGCTGGGACAGCAGCAATTTCCACGAGGCTCTCGGGCTGTTCGTGGTCGGCGGGATCTTCTTCGGCAAGGGCCGGCTGTTCAGCAAGTTCGGCGTGGCGGAGGAGATCGGTGCGAAGGTCTCCGGCGTCGTGAGTGATGGTGCGACCGCTGTCATCGGCTGGCTCACCTGGTAGAGCCTGGATCCGGCCGGGTGGGGTGGGCTGCTGCCCGCTCCACCCGGCCGGGCCCGCACGCCTGGCTCGGTGTCCCGGAGCTCGCGCGCGTCGGAGCTCCTGTGCGCAAGAGAAGGAAACATCCATGATCACGTCTTCGTTCACCACCACGCACTGGTGGATCGCCGCATTCGCCTCCGGCATCTGCCTGGCGTTGGCAGCGCAGTTCCTGGCCACCTCGCCGAAGGGCAGGCTGCTCACCGCGCTGCTGCCGATCGCCGGAGCGGCTGCGGTGATCGGCGACTCGGCCGCGCGGGACTACGAGGGAGACACTCCCCTGGTCCTGTACACGGCCACCATGCTGGGTCTGACCCTCTGCCGGGTCATTTTCGCGCGCTACCTGCGTCGGCAGCGCGAGGTGATGCTTTCGGGAAAGCCGATGGAACCCATCACGGGGAAGCAGTCCGCTCTCTTCTTCATCACCTTCACGGCAGTCGTGATGGCCATGGCCGTCCTGCTGTGAAAAGGCGGCGACCGGTTTCCCGTTCCCTGAAGGAGATCCAGTGCCCCTTGCTCTCCCCGTGATCGCGGTACTGCTCCCCGAGCTGGTACTCACCTGCGTGCTGCTGCGCTGGCTTCCGTCGAAGCGGGAGCGATGGGTGGCGGCGATGCCGTTGCCGGTGACGATCATGGTGGCGCTGACCCTGTCGGTCGCCACGGAAGCGTCGTGGCCGAGCGTCCTCGCCGTGTGCGCGGGATTCCTCTGGGGAGGCCTGCTGGCGTTGACGCCGTTCCGGGGGTGGGTGTCGTCGTGGACGCTTCCGCCGCCCGACGGGACCCGGCTGCGGTGGCGCGAGACGGGGCTCGTGGTGGTGGGGGTTCTCGTCCCCTTCTCGGGCAAGCGGATGGACGCGGCCCTGGAGAAGGCGTTCGCGGCGCGTCGGGTGGTTCGGGCCCGGGGGCCGTTCCCACCGGTGCTGGGAGTGGCGCTCATGGTGCTCCCGACGGTGATGGCGGTCGGTGCCGGATGGGCCACGGGATCCGCAGGGTGGAATTGAGATTCGTGGCCAGACCTGATTCCGGGTAGGGGCGACGCGGACGGTCCGTTCTGCGCGAGCGGAAGGTCCCTTCCGCTCGAGCAGGACGGGAAGGTCCTGTACGTGGGGCGGTGGACCGGACGCCCTTATGCTTTCCGGGCGCACCAGCTCTCCGAAAGGCATGCCGTGAACTACAGGGTCCAGCCCACCGCCCAGGTCGACGAGACCGCCGAGATCGGAGCGGGGAGCAGCGTCTGGGAGCTGGCGCAGATCCGCGAGGGGGCCAGGCTCGGCGAGGGCTGTGTCGTCGGCCGCGGCGCGTACGTCGGCACCGGTGTGCGCATCGGCGACAACGTGAAACTGCAGAACTACGCCCTCGTGTACGAGCCCGCCGAGCTCGGGGACGGCGTCTTCGTCGGCCCCGCCGTCGTCCTCACCAACGACCACAACCCGCGCTCGGTCGACCCGGACGGCAAGCAGAAGCGCGGCGGCGACTGGGAGGCCGTCGGCGTGAAGGTCGCCGAGGGCGCGTCACTGGGCGCCCGCTCGGTCTGCGTCGCGCCGGTCCGGATCGGCCGGTGGGCGATGGTCGCGGCCGGCGCCGTGGTCACCAAGGACGTCCCGGACTACGCCCTGGTCGTCGGCGTGCCCGCCCGGCAGATCGGCTGGGTCGGCCGCAGCGGCGTCCGCCTGGTCGAGCGCGAGGGTGAGCCGGGGGTGTGGGAGTGCCCGCAGAGCGGGGCGCTGTACGAGGAGAAGGACGGGGCACTCGCGGAGCGTCAGGGCTGAGGCGGACACGTCCCCTGCGTCCGGCAATCCCGGAAGAAGTGCGCCCACATGCCCACTCACCCTTTGATCGGCATAGAACATGAGCGTTTCTGACATAAGCGTTCGATAGTCTGATGGGCGCTGCACCGCGAGGATGCGCGCCCTGGCGGAGACGGCCGTGTCGTGGAGCCAGGTGAACGAGTGGAAGGAAGTAGATGAACAGCCACGTGCTCTATCTCGCTCTTGGCAGTTATCGCGTACTGGCTGCACACGAGCACGTGAAGAGGCTGGCCACGTCGGGAAGCCAGGTCGTACTGGCTGCTCCGGACACGGACGAATGGTCGGACGTCCTGTCGGAGCTTTCCCGCGCGGAGGGCGTCACAGTCATCCGCCTGTCGCCGGACGGCCACGGCTCCGTCCAGCGGTCGGCCAAGCGCCTGCTGTCCGGCAGATCCGGCGCCGCCGCCACGGTCGACACCATCGTCGCCGGGGACGCGCAGGCGATCCCGACCGCGTGGCGGCTGGCCAGGAGCAGGCCCGAGGTCACCCTGCGGATGGAGCCCTACGACAACGGCGACCGCGTTCCGGAGCCCGCGGACCTCGCCGTGGTCACACCCTGGTACCCCTCGCCCAACAACCCGTACGCCGGCGCCTTCGTGAAGATGACGACCCGCAGCATCGCGGACAACTTCGACCGGGTGGCCATCCTGCACACGGAGGACTGGTCCGGCCGCGCCGACGCTCCACTCAACGACGCCATCAAGATCACGACGGACCGTCTTCAGGAGCGCAAGGAGCTCGTTCCCGTCCTGGACACGGCGGAGGGACAGCTGCTCCGCGTTCCCGTGCCGCTGATCCACCGCAAGAACTACGCGCCGTGGCTCGCCACGCAGCAGCGGGCACTGAAGAGCGCCTTGCCCACGGGTCGTATCGAGGCGCCGATCGTGCACGCGCACGCCGGTATCTACGGCGGCGTGCTGGCCATGCGGCTGGCTCGCCCCGACGCTCGCATCGTCGTCACCGAGCACGCCACTTTCCTGAACAAGGTGTTCTCACAGCCCGCGGCCCGCTCGCTCTACCGCGATGTACTGCAGCGAGCCGATGCTTTTCTCTGTGTCAGCACATATCTTCGCGATCAGATCGCCACGGAATTCCCGGAACTCGCGCACAAGCTGCGCATCGTGCCGAATGTCATCGACTTCGACGCCTTTCCGTCGAGTTTCGAGCGCTCCTCCGACCTGCTCAGCTGGCTGTACGTCGGCCGACTCGTCAAGCACAAGGGAGTGAGTGAGCTCCTGGAGGCCTTTGCCGCGGTCGCGGAGAAGGAGCCCGCCGCGACGCTCACCATGGTGGGCAGCGGGTCGCTGGAGGGGGCGCTGCGCGCCCGCGGTCAGGAGCTGGGTCTCGAGGGCCGCTTCCGCATCGAACCGCCCGTCTCCCCCGACCAGGTCAACGGCCTCATGCATCAGCATGACCTTCTGGTGCACGCGAGCAAGATCGAGACGTTCGGCATGACCATCGTGGAGGCGGTCGCCGCGGGTCTGCCCGTACTGGTCACGCGCAGCCACGGGCCCGAGGAGACCCTTGCCGGGATCGACCGGCAGGCGGGTGCGCTGATGGATGTCGACGACGACCCCCAGGTCATCGTCGACGCGTACTGGGAACTGCGTTCCCGGGTCGGTGAGCTGGACCTTCCCGCCGCACGTGAGAGCCTCCTGCGGCGTTACGGAAGCGCTGCCGTGTCCGAGCAGTTGATGAACGTCTACCTGGACCGGCCGCTGCCTCCCGCGCCGGAGGCCGCGGAAGCAGCGGACGCGACCGACGAGGCCGGGGTCCGGGCGGAGACCGAAGCGACGGCCGAAGCGCTGACCGAGTCTCCGGTCGACGGGCCGACGCCCGGCGAGCCGGTCGGCCGGGCAGTACTTCTCGCCCTCGCACCGCCCAAGGCACGCCGCGTCGCCGCGTACGCCAACCATCTCGTGGAACGCGGCGTGCACGTCACCGTGGTGACCGCCAAGACGTCCGCGTGGAGCCGGGCCCGCCTGGATTCCCGGGTCCATCTGGTGAGCATCGAGAAGTCCGAGAAAAAGCTGCGCGTGCCTCGCGGAGAACGTTTCCTGGTCTACCGAGCCCCGCGTGCCGTTCTGCACAAGGCGCGGGCCGCAGCCAAGAAGCGGCGGAACACGGTCACACCGGAAATCATGGTGGCCGCCGTGCAGCGCACCCACACCAGAGCCGCCGACGCTTTCCACAAGAAGGTCTTCAACCGCGGATACGCGGAGCTTCGGCCACAGATCCTTTCCCGTATCGCCAAGCGGGACGTCGTCCCCGATCTTCGGCTGGACCTGACCGACCACGTTTTCGTCTGCGACGTCAACAGCACGGTCACGGGCTGGAAGTGGGCGAAGGCCCACCCGAATCTGACCGTGACGACCAATCTCGATCGCGAGCTCTACGCCCCGGTCGAGGGCTGATTCCACGGGATACACGAAAAGGTGTGGGCCCCGACCGCGTTTCGGTCGGGGCCCACACCTTTCGGTCCTGCGAAACGGGAAATCGCCCGTCGTTCAGGACTTCGCGACTATCTCCCGCAGACGTTCCTCGAACGGCACGAGAACGGCTTCGCGGGTATATACATCCGCATGGCGGCGAGCTGTTTCACGCTGTTCCGGGTCGAGATCGCGAGCCGCCTTGCCCGCGGCGATCATGGTCGTCGCCAGGGCCTCGGGGTCGAGGCTGTTCGCGTTGAACCAGAGCGGGTATCCGTCGAGCACGTCCTGCGCGGCGATGCCCGGAGCGTGCACCGAGACGATGGGGTGACCGAACGCCATGTACTCGAAGATCTTTCCCGAGGTGACGTACTTCCCGCCGCCGGCGAGGAAGACGAGCACGTCCGCGTTCTCGTACACCTCTCCTACCTCGGTCTTGGACACCGGACCGCAGTAGCGCAGACCGGTGTCCTCGTCGCCCCGCTCCTCCGCGGCGTCGTCGAGTCCCAGGCGCTTCAGGAGGGACTGCGGGCTGTTCTTGAAGAATCCCAGGTGGCCGTGGATCTGCAGCTCCGCACCAGCCAGTTCCGGATGCCGGCGCGCGATCCTGAACGCCTCGGCCATCTCCTCTACGGGCTGCTTCGCGGTGAGCGTGCCGAGGTAGGAGAACGTGAGGGGCTTCTCCGGGTCGTCCGGGCCGACGGTTTCGGGCTGGGCCCCGGCACCCGATCCCTCCGGGATCACGTCCGCGTCCCAGCCGTTCGGGACCACCATCATCCGGTCCGCCACCTCCGGGTAGCGTTCCGCGTGCCATCCCCGCAGCGCCTCGTTGACGAAGACCGCCGCGGAAGCCCGCTCCAGAGCCTTCTTCTCCCAGCTCCAGGCGATATCGCCCTCGGGGAAGGCAGGCTCGTCGTTGAACAGGTCCAACGTCCAGGAGTCCCGGTAGTCCATGACATACGGGACGCCCGTGAGCCGGTTGAACAGCCAGGCCGCACCGAAGGAGGCGAAGGGGTTCCCGGTGGCGACGACGACGTCGAACCGCTTCCGCGCGTGCATCTTCAGAGCGCGCGCGACAGACGCCCAGGCCCAGGAGGCGTAACGCTCGGGAAAGACCTTCTCCTGGCCGAATTCGTAGAGCCGGTCCGCCATGAGGGGGAAGCTTCTGCGCAGTCGGCTGTAGCTTCGCAGGTCCTGCTGCCAGGAATACTGGTTCAGGGCCGGGCGCTCGACCCGGATGCTCGGATCGACGGTTTCCGACAATCCCTCGTCGACCGATCCGATGACGTCGTAGAGGAAGTCGAGCGGAGCGGCGCACACCGTGACGTCCCAGTCCTTGGACGCCAGAAAGTTGGCTGTCGCCCGCGCCCTGTACACGCCGCTCGCCCGGGAGGGCGGGAAGTAGAAGGCCAGATACAGCACCCGGGGGCGGCGGTCGCTACGGTTCTTCATCGTTGTCCCTGTGTGGTGGCAGTCCGCGCCTGCTGGGTGCCGGACGGTACGTCGTAGTCCAAGCCGTAACAGACTCTCGGCTTGATGCCGTCGGTTGCCCATGCGTCCAGCAACCGCACGGCGCGAGGGACGGACAAGGCATCGCTGACGACCAGAAGATCCAGTCCCCCGCGGGCCGCGAAGGGAGCGAGGACCATACGGGCCTGGGCATCGGGCCACAGGCGTCGGTGCGCCGGCACGAAGACCTTACGGTGCAGCTTCGCCGCGAGCCCCCGCTCGTAGGCCTTCAGCCCGCGTCGGGCGCGACCGCGCAGCGGGCCCCTGCCCACGGCACGGACCGTCGCCCTCGGTACGCGGTAGAGCAGCGCGTGCTCCATCCGCCTCGGCAGATGCCGTGCTTCCAGCTCCTTCAGAGTCGTCACGACGACTCCCGGCGCGAACTCCTGGTTGAGCCACGACTTCTTCTTGTCCACCACCACGATGACCTGAGCACCGCTCGCACGGAGCTCAGCCGACTCGTCGAGCACGGCCCGCTTGCGCGAGGCGCCCAGAGCCAGGAAAAGAACCTGCATGTCACTCCATCAATCGTGGGCTTCGGCCCGTTCGAGACCTTCGCCGGAGTGCTCGGTCGCGGCAGGGAACCAGAGCCGGTAGTGAGCCTCGGCGACGGCCTCGTACCCGTAGCGGCCGGCCAGCACCTGCTGGGCCCGGGGCAGATCGAGGCCGCCCTGCTGGAAACGGTCGCGGAGGCGCTGGTAGCCGTCGCTGATGGACTCGGCGTTCTCCTCGACATCGATCAGTTCACCGGCCGCGTCCTCGATGCCCGCGAGCGTTTGCTCGGGGCCGCCGCAGCGGGTGACCAGGACCGGCATGCCGGCGGCGACAGCCTCGACCACGGTCATGCCGAACGTCTCGTAGCGGCTGGGATGGACGAGGAGGTCGTGCTCGCGCATCATCTCCAGCGCCGTCGCGGGAGGGACGGCGCCGGCGAAGTGCACGGCTTCGTCCAGACCCAGCTCCCGGACGCGCTCGACCAGTTGGGCCCGCAACTCGCCTTCGCCTGCCAGGGTGAGCGTCAGCTCGGGGTCCTTCGCGTGGCACTGTGCGAAGGCCTCGACGAGCCAGGCGACGCCCTTGCGCGGGATCAGCCCACCGAGGAACAGCCATCGGCGGAGACCGGTGACGGGACGCTCCCGCTGTGTGCCGAAGGAGATCGGGTTGGGGATCTGCTGGATCTTGTCCCGATGGTGCGGGAACTCCGCGGTGAGCACGTCCTTGATCGGGTCGCCGACGGCGAAGAAACCGTCGACGCGGTGGAGGAGCTCGTCGTAGAGCTCCCGCGCCTCCGGCTCGGCCAGGATCCGGTCCAGGTAGGTGGCGTGCTCCGTCACGAAGACGCGGGCGTCGGGCCGGGCGTTCTGCAGCGCCGCCCAGCCTCCGGGCAGTCCGACATGGGCGTGCACGACCGGCGCGTCGATGGGGCGGCCCCCGAGAGCGGCCCGCAGCTGACGCTCGTGGTTCCGGGCGAGCGGCCCGAACTCCTGGGCCCGCGGGGTGGTCACTGCGAGGTGGACCAACTGCGCGCCGCCGACGGTCGGGACGGGACGGACCGCCAGGGGGGCGAGCTTACGGTTGGCCGCTTCGACCGCTTCCGTGGTCCGCTCGTTCATCCGCGAGACCCAGGTGTCACAGTGGTAGACGACGGCACTGTCGCAACCGGGGGCCGTCGCATCGACCATGGCCTGAACGAAAGCGCCGCGAAAAGGCAGCTCACGTGAGGGATACCAGGGCGTGACAATAGCCGCGTCCCTAGACGCTGCCTCTTTCATGTACGAGTTCCTCCCCGGCCAGTCTTCAAGGGCGCACTTTATCATCGGAGTGATTGGCGCTCAGCAGTCGCTCCTTGCCGGAGGGACCCTCGGCGCAGACCTGCCGTGCCCGTAGCCTGCCGGGTATCCCTCTCATTCAAGGAGCACGAAAAAGCCGTGAAGGTTCTCAGCGTCGTCGGGGCCCGTCCCCAATTGGTCAAGCTCGCACCGATCGCTGCCGCATTTGCAGAGACGAACCACGAGCATGTGATCGTTCACACAGGGCAGCACTACGACGCGGATCTGTCCGACGTCTTCTTCTCCGGTCTCGGCATTCCCGACCCCGATGTTCACCTCGGCATCGGGTCCGGGAGCCACGGCGCCCAGACGGGCGGGGTGCTCACGGCCATGGACCCGGTGCTGGAGGCTGAGCGCCCCGACTGGGTGCTGGTGTACGGGGACACCAACTCGACACTGGCCGGGGCCCTGTCGGCCGTCAAGATGCATCTCCCGGTCGCGCATCTGGAGGCCGGGCTGCGCTCGTTCAACCGGCGGATGCCCGAGGAGCACAACCGCATTCTGACCGACCACGCGGCGGACCTCCTGCTCGCTCCCACCGAGGAGGCCATGCGGCATCTGGCGGCGGAGGGACTGGCGGGCCGGTCCGTGCTGTCCGGGGACGTCATGGTGGACGTCTGCCTTCGCATCAGGGACGCCGTGCTGTCCGGGGACCACGTCGCGCCGACCCTGCCGGACGGCATCGACCCGAACGCCCCCTACCTGCTCGCGACGCTGCACCGCCCCGACAACACGGACTCCGCCGAGCGGCTGGCCTCCATCGTCGACGCCCTGGCCGCGCTTCCCGTGCCGGTGGCCCTGCTGGCGCACCCCCGGCTGGTGGCCCGTGCCGAGCAGCACGGCATCAGCCTGAACAAGGGGTCCCTCCACGTCGGACGGCCTCTCCCCTACGCGGGTCTGGTCGCTGCCGTGATGGGCTCGGCGGGCGTCGTGACGGACTCGGGCGGCCTGCAGAAGGAAGCGTTCCTCCTCGACCGTGTCTGCACCACGATCCGTCCGGAGACGGAGTGGGTCGAGACCCTGGTGGGCGGTTGGAACCAGCTGGTCCCGGACCCGCACACCCTGCCGACGGCCGAGTGGGCCCGCACGGCCACCCGCCCCGCGCCCGGGGGCGACCGAGGCATCCCCTACGGCGACGGGAAGGCGGCCGTACGGGTCGTCGAGCTGCTGGAGCAGCACCAGCGCTGACCACCGGCCCCGCGGGTCCCGCCGTCGAGGCGGCGGGACCCGCGGGAGAGCCACGTCCCATGTGCCGGTATCAGCCGCCGATCACGACGCGGCGTACGCCCGCCCAGTTGGCCGGGTCCGTGGTGCGGCGGCCGTCGACCAGGACGCGGACGTCCGGGAGGTCGGCGGCGGACAGCTCGCGGTACTCGGCGTGGTCGGCCTGGAGGATCGCGGCGGTGACGGCCTGGTGGCTGTCGTGCGGGACGAGGCCCAGGGCGGTCAGCTCCTCGGCGGTGTACATCGGGTCCGAGACGAACGGCACCGCGCCCCGCGCCTTCAGGGCCTCGACGACGCCGAAGACACCGGAGAACGCGGTCTCCTTGACGCCGCCGCGGTAGGCCGCGCCCAGCACCAGGACCCCGACGCCGTCCAGGTCGCCGTAGGCGGCGGCCAGCAGGTCGACGGCGTACGCGGGCATCGCGGCGTTGGCCTCGCGGGCCGAGCGCACGACGGTCGCCTCCGGGTCGTTCCACAGGTACATCCGCGGGTAGATCGGGATGCAGTGGCCGCCGACGGCGATGCCGGGCTGGTGGATGTGGCTGTAGGGCTGGCTGTTGCAGGCCTCGATGACCTTCTTGACGTCGATGTCGTTCTGGTCGGCGAACCGGGCGAACTGGTTGGCCAGGCCGATGTTGACGTCGCGGTAGGTGGTCTCGGCGAGCTTCGCCAGCTCGGAGGCCTCCGCCGTGCCGAGGTCCCAGACGCCGTTGGGGCGGGGCAGGTCCTCGCGCTCGTCGAAGTCGAGGACGGCCTCGTAGAAGGCGACGCCGCGCTCGGCGGACGCCTCGTCGATGCCGCCGACGAGCTTGGGGTAGCGGCGCAGGTCGGCGAAGACCCGGCCGGTGAGCACCCGCTCCGGGGAGAAGACCAGGTGGAAGTCCTCGCCGGGGGTCAGGCCCGAGCCCTCGGCCAGCATCGGCGCCCAGCGGGTACGGGTGGTGCCGACCGGCAGCGTGGTCTCGTAGCTGACCAGGGTGCCGGGCTTCAGGCCCGCCGCGATGGCCTTGGTCGCGGAGTCCATCCAGCCGAAGTCGGGGGTGCCCTCGGCGTCCACGAAGAGCGGGACGACGACCACCACGGCGTCGGACGCGGCGACCGCGGCCGTGGTGTCCGTCGTGGCGGAGAGCAGGCCGGCGCCGACGGTCTCCTTGAGCAGACGGTCGAGGTCGTGCTCACCGGGGA
Source organism: Streptomyces anulatus (assembly GCF_014650675.1). Taxonomy (GTDB): domain Bacteria; phylum Actinomycetota; class Actinomycetes; order Streptomycetales; family Streptomycetaceae; genus Streptomyces; species Streptomyces anulatus. Next base: position 950,876 of record NZ_BMVK01000001.1, read on the forward strand.
ACGGCTCGGTGGCCGCGTTGACGAGCTCGACGACCTTCTCGTTGACGTCCGCGCCGATGACCTTGTGGCCCTTGGCGGCGAACTGCACGGCGAGCGGAAGTCCGATCTTGCCGAGCGCGACTACACAGATATTCATCGGGTTACTTCCTCTTCGACCTGGACAGCGTGCGGCGCAGCCGTGCGCCCACGCCGGACTTCGGTTCCCGCAGGGGGGCCGTCATGATCACGAGCCGGCCCTTGGTGTTGGTGGTCGCCGCCACCCGGTGGGGGTCGGCGGTCCCCCAGCGGCGCGCCAGCGGCATCGGCTGCCCTTCGGTGCGGACCGGGATCTCGTACGGGGAGCCCGCCACGTCCACGTAGAGGCGGACGCCCCTCTTGGTGCGCGTGAGTGCCAGCGGGATACGGGCGGTCAGCAGGGTGCCGCCGTCCTTCGCCGCTTCGGCGGTGAGCGTGCCGCTGCTCTTCGGGCGCGGGGCGTCCTTCGGGAGCTTGCGCGCGCCGGGCTTGTCCGCGCTCTGCGGCATGGCGCCCTGGGCGAGGGCGATGACGGCCGAGGACGTGTCACCGGTGATGCCGGTGCGCAGCCTCACGACGCAGGACAGCTCCGTGCCGTGCTGCTCCCAGTCGGCCGACTCCAGGCGCGTACCGGCGGAGAGGCGGCCCGCCACCGTCTCGCCGAGCACCTCGTAGTACCGGTCGTCGAGGCCGACGGCCGCGTCCCGGAGCCCCGGGTAGGCGGCGAAGGCCCGGTCGCCGTCCAGCAGGAACGGCGGCGCTCCGTGCTCGGTCTCCTCCGCGATGGCGCGGGTCAGCTCCTCGACGGCGCCGCTGCGGGCGAGGCCGAAGCGCACCCGGCGCTTGACGCCGGTGGCGTCGCGCAGGGCGTCGGTGAAGTAGGCGTCCACCAGCGCGCCCACGCCCTCGCACACCTGGCGGCGGGTGTCGGCGTCGAGCGTGGGGAAGTCCTTCTGCAGGAGCTTGGTCAGCTCCCAGGCGAAGTGCCGCTTGAACACGGCGTCACGCCGCGGGCCGGCGGGGATCAGCGCGGCGGTGTGCTGCATGATCCGTTCGACGCAGCGGAGCCTCGCCAGGTGGTCCGCCCGGTAGGTGATGTTGCTCGCGTCACCGCGCTTGACCGCGTAGTAGCAGGTGTAGTCGGAGATCACGGAGATCTTCCGGGCCCGGACGCACGCCTCGATCGTGAACGGCTGGTCGCTGCCGACCGGCATGTCCTCGGGGAAGCGGAGCCCGTGCTTCTCGACCAGCTCGCGGCGGAACAGCTTGGTGTTGGCCAGCGTGAAGGGCAGCTCGGCGTCGTCGAGCGTGACGTCGCGGTTGCCCGTGTACAGCTTCTGGTGGACGTAACGCCCGTTGGTGCCGACCATCTTGCCGACGACCACATCGGACCCGTTGGCGTCGGCGCAGGCGACCATCCGCTCCAGCGCCTCCTCGCCGAGGTGGTCGTCCGAGCCGATGAAGTACACGAAACGGCCGGTCGCCAGGTCGAGAGCGCGGTTGCTCGGCACGGCCGGACCGCCCGAGTTGGGCTGGTGGACGACGGTGAAGACGTCCGGGTACCGCTGCGCGAAGCGGTCGAGTTCCTTGCCGCTGTCGTCGGTCGAACCGTCGTCGACCGCCACGACCTGGAGCCGCTCATGACCGATGCTCTGGCCCACCAGCGAGTTCAGGCACTCGGTGAGGTACGGCATCGTGTTGTAGACGGCTACGACGACCGTGACATCGGGTGTGGTCACCTTCTGGGCTCCTGCTTCTGGTCCCGGTCCGCCGGGATCAGCACCGTGGTGCCGCTGGTGGCGGATTCCAGCACGGAGGCCGCGACCTTGACCGTACGGAGTCCCTGGCGCAGCGTGCAGATGTCGGCGGGCTTGCCCTGCACGGCGTCGCGGAACAGCTCGTGCTCGACGAGCAGCGGCTCGCGCTTGGGGATGGCGTAACGGATCATGTCGCCCTCGGAGACCCCGCGGAAGGCGCGCAGCGCCTCCCACTCGGTGGTGACCGCGGCGTTGGAGTGGAAGGTGAGGTCGGCGGTGAGGGTGTCGGCGATGAAGCAGCCGCGCTCGCCGGTGACCGAGGTGAAGCGTTCCTTGAGCGGGCTCAGCCAGTTGACCAGGTGGTTGACCATCGTGCCGTCGGACAGCTGCCCCACGGCGGAGACCATGTCCTCGTGCGGGCGGCCGGACTTGGAGACGGTGTGGGCCGCGATCGAGGTGTACGTCTGACCGGTGACCCAGCCCGTCAGGTCGATGTCGTGGGTGGCCAGGTCCTTGACCACGCCGACGTCGGCGATCCGGTGCGGGAAGGGGCCCTGGCGACGGGTGACGACCTGGTAGACGTCGCCCAGCTCGCCGGCCTCCAGGCGGGCGCGGAGCGAGAGGAGGGCCGGGTTGCAGCGTTCGATGTGGCCGACGCCGGCCACCAGGCCGCGTGACTCGAACGCGTCGACGAGGCGGCGGGCGCCCTCGACGGTGTCGGCGAGCGGCTTCTCGATCAGGGCGCTGACACCGGCGTCGGCGAGCTGCAGGCCGACCTCCTCGTGCAGCGCGGTCGGGCAGGCCACGACGGCGTAGTCGACGCCGAGGGCGATGAGCTCCTCGACGGTGGACAGCACGGGGGCGCCCTGGGCCCAGCCGTTCTTGTCGCCCATCGGGTCGACGACGCCGACCAGTTCGACGCCCTCCAGGCTCGCGAGGACGCGGGCGTGGTGGCGGCCCATGGAGCCGAGGCCGACGAGTCCGGCCTTCAGTACGGTGCTCACAGGTTCTCCCCCAGGGAGTTCACCGCGGCGGCGATCCGCTGCAGGTCGCCCTCGGTGAGCGAGGGGTGGACGGGCAGCGAGACGACCTCGGCGGCGGCCCGCTCGGTCTCGGGCAGGTCCCAGGTGCGGCCGGCCTTCTGGTCCGGCTCCCAGTAGGGCTTCAGCCGGTGGATCGGCGTCGGGTAGTAGACCGCGTTGCCGATGCCCGCCTCGGTGAGCTTCGCCATCGCGGCGTCCCGGTCGCCGCTGATCCGCACGGTGTACTGGTGGTAGACGTGCCGGGCGCCCTCGGCCACCGGCGGCGTGGTGACGGCCGGGGCGGTGATGTGGGCGTCGAGGTACGCGGCGTTGGCGCGGCGCAGCTCGGTCCACGCCTCCACCTTGCCGAGCTGTACGCGGCCGACGGCGGCGGACACGTCGGTCATCCGCATGTTGGCGCCGACGATCTCGTTGGCGTACCGCTGCTCCATGCCCTGGTTGCGCAGCAGGCGCAGGGTGCGGGCCAGTTCGGCGTCGGCCGTGGTGACCATGCCGCCCTCGAGGGAGTGCATGTTCTTGGTCGGGTAGAAGCTGAAGGTGCCGCCCGCGCCGAACGCGCCGACGGGGGTGCCGTTCAGCGCCGCGGCGTGGGCCTGGCAGGCGTCCTCGACGACGGCGAGCTTGTGCTTGTCGGCGATGGGCATGAGCTTGTCCATCGCCGCGGGGTGGCCGTAGAGGTGCACCGGCATGATCGCGGCGGTGCGCGGCGTGATCGCGGCTTCGACCGCCGCCGGGTCGAGGCCGAAGCTGCCCGGCTCGATGTCGGCGAACACCACGTCGGCGCCGACGAGGCGGACCGCGTTCGCGGAGGCGGCGAAGGAGAAGGAGGGGACGATCACCTCGTCGCCCGGGCCGATGCCCAGGGCCAGCAGCAGCAGGTGAAGGGCCGAGGTCCCCGAGTTGACGGCGACGCAGTGCCGGTCGTCGACCAGGCGGGAGAAGCCCTCTTCGAAGGCCGCGACTTCCGGTCCCTGCACGACGCGACCGCTGCGCAGCACGCGTACTGCGGCCTCGATCTCGTCTTCCCCGATGACTGGGCGGGCAGCAGGAATCGGCTGCTCGTTGATGCTCGTCATGAACGTCCTCCTTGAACACCGCAAGAGCTCGTAACCAGGCAGAGCTCCGAGGTGCGGGACGTCTTACCGAGGTCGCGCGTAACCCCACCGGCGCGATGCCGACGCCCTGCCGAGGAATCCGGCCCGGTCGTTATCTTCGCCGGGCCTTGTCACCAACCGTAGTTTCGTGAAGAACGCTCACACGCATGGCAACCGTCGTCACATTATCAGGGATTTCTTGACCCATTTCGGGCTCGTTAACCGGCCCCTGCATCAGTTCTGAAACAAAGCAGGTGTCCCGCCCCGATGCGCTCGGAGCGGGACACCTGAAGATGAACAACCGGTTACGGATTCATCAGCCGGCCGACGACTCGCCTTCCACGGAAGGCGCGGAAGCCGTTACGGTCGGCGACGACTGCTCAGCGGCGACGGTCTTCTTCGTCGTCTTCTTCGCTGCCGTCTTGGCCGTCGTCTTCTTGGCGGCGGTCTTCTTCGCGACGGTCTTCTTGGCGGCCGTCTTCTTGGCCGGGGCCTTCTTTGCCGCGGCCTTGCGAGCCGTCTTCTTCGCCGGCGTCGGCTCCGCGGATTCGGATTCCGACGTTCCGGATTCCGCTGCTCCCTCGGCGCCCTGTCCGTCGGATTCCGGGGCCTTCGCCTCGGGCGCCGAAGCGATCACGACGACCTCCGCGTCGTCCGACCCGGTGGGCGAGCCCGCCGGAGCGGTGACCTTGCGGGTCACCCGGCGCCGGGCACGCGGCGGGGCGGCCACGGGGGCCTCGGCCTCGGGGGCCTTCTCCTCCGCAACCTCGGGGGCCGGCGTCTCGACGGCGGGCGCCTCGACGACCGGGTCCTCGACCGCGACCGGGTCCGCGACGGGCTCGGCCGGCCGGACCGGCTCAGCGGCCTCGGCCTGCTTCGGCGAACCCGCCGGGGCGGTCGCCTTACGGGTGGCCCGACGGCGCGGACGCCCCTGGGGCGCGGCCTCGACCGGAGCCTCGGGGGCCTCGACGGCCTCCGCGACGGGGGGCTCGGCGACCGGGGTCTCGGCGGGCGTGTCGAGGACCGGCTCGGGCCGGGTCTCGGCGACGGGGGCCTCGACGACCGGGGCGGGCGCCTCGGCCCTCGGGGTGCCGGCCGGGGCCGACGCCTTGCGGGAGGCCCGGCGACGGCCACGGCGCGAGGCGGCCGCCTCGGCCTCGGCGGGGCTGCCGTAGAACTCCTCGTCGGCTGCGACCTCGGGCTCCACGGCCACCGGGGCGGCGACCTCCGCGGCCAACTCGGCCTCGGTCTCGGCGGGTTCGGCCGCGTGCTCGTCGTGACCGTGCTCGTGGTCGTGACCGTGCTCGTGGTCCTGGCCCGCGCCGCCGCGGCCGCGCTTCTTGGACTTCTTGCCGCCGCCACCGCCGCCGACGGACGTCGGCTGCTCCATGTGGACGATGACGCCGCGTCCGTTGCAGTGGACACAGGTCTCGGAGAAGGACTCCAGCAGACCCTGGCCCACCCGCTTGCGGGTCATCTGGACCAGGCCCAGCGAGGTGACCTCGGCGACCTGGTGCTTGGTGCGGTCGCGGCCCAGGCACTCCAGGAGCCGCCGCAGCACCAGGTCCCGGTTGGACTCCAGCACCATGTCGATGAAGTCGACGACGACGATGCCGCCGAGGTCGCGCAGCCGCAGCTGGCGCACGATCTCCTCGGCCGCCTCCAGGTTGTTCCTGGTGACGGTCTCCTCCAGGTTGCCGCCCTGGCCGGTGAACTTGCCGGTGTTGACGTCGACGACGATCATCGCCTCGGTCTTGTCGATCACCAGCGAACCGCCGCTGGGCAGGTAGACCTTGCGGTCCAGCGCCTTCATCAGCTGCTCGTCGATGCGGTACGTCGCGAAGACGTCGACCTCGGAGGTCCAGCGCGACAGCCGCTCCGTCAGGTCGGGCGCGACGTGCGAGACGTAACCGTGGATGGTCTCCCACGCCTCGTCGCCGCTGACGATGACCTTGGAGAAGTCCTCGTTGAAGATGTCGCGGACGACCCGGACGGTCATGTCCGGCTCGCCGTAGAGCAGCGTCGGCGCGTTGGAGCCGCTGGTGCCCTTCGCCTTCTTCTGGATGTCCTCCCACTGCCCCTGGAGCCGCTCGACGTCACGGCGCAGCTCGTCCTCGCTCGCGCCCTCGGCTGCGGTGCGCACGATGACGCCCGCGTCCTCGGGGACGATCTTCTTGAGGATGGTCTTGAGGCGGGAGCGCTCGGTGTCGGGCAGCTTGCGGCTGATCCCGGTCATCGAACCCTCGGGCACGTAGACGAGGTAGCGGCCGGGCAGCGAGACCTGGCTCGTCAGACGCGCGCCCTTGTGGCCGATCGGGTCCTTGGTCACCTGGACCAGGACCGACTGGCCGGACTTGAGCGCGGTCTCGATGCGGCGCGGCCCGTGGGCCATGCCGAGCGCCTCGAAGTTGACCTCACCGGCGTACAGGACGGCGTTGCGGCCCTTGCCGATGTCGACGAAGGCGGCCTCCATGGACGGCAGCACGTTCTGGACCTTGCCCAGGTAGACGTTGCCGACGTAGCTGGTGGCCTGCTCCTTGTTGACGTAGTGCTCGACGAGCACGTTGTCCTCGAGGACGCCGATCTGGGTGCGCTCGCCGCTCTGACGAACGACCATCACCCGCTCGACGGCCTCGCGGCGGGCGAGGAACTCCGCCTCGGTGATGATCGGAACCCGGCGGCGGCCCTGCTCGCGGCCCTCGCGGCGGCGCTGTTTCTTGGCCTCCATACGGGTCGAGCCCTTGATGGACTGGACCTCGTCGAAGCCGGTGCCCGGCTCGCGCTCCTCCTTCTTGCGGGGCTCGCGGACCTTGACGACCGTACGCTCCGGGTCGTCGGCGGTGCCGTGGTCGGCCTCGGCGGCGGCGTCACCGCTGCGGCGACGGCGACGGCGACGACGGCGGCTGCTGCTCGACCCGGAGGCCGAGGAGTCGTCGTCCTCGTCGCTCTCGTCGGCGTCCCGACCCCGGCCCTGCTCGTCCTCGGAGCGGGACTCCTCGGCACGGGACGGCGCGGGCGCGTCGTCGACGTGCTGCTCGTCGTCCGTGTCGTTGGCCTCGCCACGGCGGCGGCGACGGCCGCCACGACGGCGACGGCGCGAGGGGCGGTCGCCGTACTCGTCGGTGTCCTCGCCCTCGTGCTCGTCCGCCTCGTGCTCGGCCTCGGGGGCCTCCTCGGCGGGCTGCTCGACGGGGGCCGCCACGGGAGCGGCGGGCTCGGCGGCCTGCTCGGTCCCGTCGGCCTCGCCACGACGGCGGCGACGGCGGCGCGAGCCGCCCTGCGGCGCGGCCTCGGCGGGCGGAGCGCTCTGCTCGACCTCGGCGGTCTGCTGCTCCTCGACCTCGTCGGCCTCGTCGTGCGAGGAGGAACCGGCCGCGGCAGCGGCGGCGGCCGCGGTCTCGGGGGTCTGGAACATCGGCTCGGCGAAGACCGGGGCCTGGAAGACGGCGACGGCGGGGCGCGTCGCGCGCCGGCCCTTGCGGGTCGGCTCGTCGGTCTTCGCGGTGAACTCGGGGCGACCGGCGGCGGCGGTGGCCCGGCGGCGCTGGCGTCCGCGCGGGGCGGCCTCCTCGACCTCCTCCACCTCGGCGGCGAGCTCCTCGGCGACGGCGGCGGGCAGGCTCTCGCCGGCCTCGACGGGCTCCGCGGGGGTCTCGACGGCCGGCTGCGGCGAACCGGCGGGCGCGGACGCCTTACGGGACGCGCGGCGGCGGGTGCGCGGGGCCGGGGTCTCCTCCACGGCCTCCGCCTCGGCCGCGGGGGCCTCGGCGGCGGCGGGGGCCGGCTCGGTCACCGTCTCGGCGACCGGCGCGGTGGCACCCGGCGTACCGGCCGGGGCCGAGGCACGGCGGCGGGTGCGGCCGCGAGGGGCCTGTGCGGGCTCCTCGGCGACGGCAGCGGCGGGCTCGGCGGCCTCGACCACGGCGGCGGGCTCGGCGGCGACAGCCGGCTCGACCACGACGGCGGCCTCCGCGGCCACCGGGGCGCCCGCGGGGGCGGTGGCCTTGCGGGAGGCGCGACGGCGACGGGGCGCCGGGGGCTCCTCGACGATCTCCACGGCGGCCACGGCCTCTTCCTCGGGGTCGACGGCCTCGGGGTCGAGGTCGGCGACGGGCTCGGCCGGGGTCTCGACGGCCGGGGCGGGGGCTTCGGCGGCCTCCGGTGCACCGGCCGGGGCGGTCGCCTTGCGGACCGCGCGGCGGCGGGTGCGCGGCGCGGGTGCGGCGGGCTCCTCCTCGGCGGCGGGCTCGGGGGCCTCGGCGACCGGGGCGGGCTCGGCGTTCTCCACCGGCTCCGGGGCTCCGGCGGGCGCGGTGGCCTTACGCACGGCGCGACGGCGCGTGCGGGCGGGCGGAGCGGTCTCGGCGGCCGTTTCCCCGGGCGTGTCGTCCGGGGCGGGGGCGGCGGACCCGTCGGCCGGTATGGCCGGCGTGACGTCCTCGGCGGGGGCCACGGCAGCGCCGGGCGGGCCCGCCGGGCGGGAAGCGGCGCGGCGCCTGCGGCGCGGCGGCAGCTTGTCCCCGGGGGTGTTCTCTTCGTTGTTCCCGGTCGTGCCGGGTTCGTTCGGCTGAGGCATGCGGGCGGTTCTCCCGTCGTGCTCCCGGGCGCCGCGTCTGATTCCGGTCCGGCACGGTCCGCAGTGGTGCGATACCGCCGTCCGGGGCGCGGGCGCCGCACGGGAGCTGATGTCTGGCTCGCCGGTTCCGTATGCGGTGTGCGTACGGCCTGGCGAAAGTCTTGTGGGTCAGTGCGCGGCCCGACCCAGGTGGCTCCCGAGTCGGAGGGCTGCGCTACAACGACCGCCTTACGCGGAACCTGCACCTTCCGGCGCCGTCGCGACGGCTGCCCCGGCGACCGCGGAATGTGCGGTCGGGGCGGCCTCGCGGTCGGGCGCGAGCGGGTCGGTCACCGTGCCGGACTCCTCGTCGAAGAGCCCCTGCGCCAGCCTCGTCACCGCGGCGGGGACGGGCGGCGCCAGGTCGGCCACAGCTCGGAGACCGGACAGGACGTCGTCGGGTCGCACGGCAGGTGTCACGTGCCGAACAACCAGGCGCAGTATCGCACAGGGCCGCTCGCCCGGCCTATCGGCGACGACCCGCAGGTCGGCGACCGCGGCACGGGCGTCGAACGTCCGGATGCCGTTCTTCGCCTTGCGCTGGACCTCTACGGCCTCGGCGTCGTTGAAGGCGGCCACGGCGGTGCGGACGTCCTCGGGGTCGACGCCGTCCAGGCGCATCTCCCAGACCGATGCGGTGAGCCGCTCGGCCAGGCCCGAGGTACGGGCCTCCACGGCGTCGATGATGTCGAGGCCGTCCGGCATCGACGCGTCGAGCAGTCCGCGCAGGACCTCGGGGTCCCGCGCCTCGGTGAGGGCGATCTCCAGGAACTCCGCCTCACTGCCCGTGCCGGTGGGTGCGGCATTGGCGTAGGAGACCTTGGGGTGGGGGGTGAAGCCCGCCGAGTACGCCATCGGCACCTCGGAGCGGCGCAGTGCCCGCTCGAAGGCCCGCTGGAAGTCTCGGTGGCTGGTGAACCGGAGGCGGCCGCGCTTGGTGTAGCGCAGGCGGATGCGCTGCACTGCCGGTGCGGGCGGCGGGCCTTCGGGCTGTCGCTTGCCCAGTGGTTCTTCTCCTCGGTGCGGGGCGGGCGCGGTGGCGCGCCGCCCACAAAATTCGGGTGGCCCCCGGGTGCCGCTCCGGCTCACCCCTGCTTGACGAATTTCTCGCCGAGCGGAGAGGTCTCGGACGCCTGCGCCGCGCTGGGGACAGTCGTTGTACTACCCAGAGTACGCGCAGGGATCCCCTGCGGTTCCCGGGACCGTGCGCCGTCCGTGGAGCCGACCAGCGCCCGCCAGGCGTCGCGGCGCGCCTGGCGCACGGTTTCCCGGGCGGACGCGAGGGCCGCGCGGGCGGCCCGGCCCGTCTCGGCGGCGGCGCGGCGGGCCGGGGCCCACACGGAGTCGCGCACGAAGTGGCCGATGGGCGTGCACACGGTGCGGTACGCCCAGGAGACGGGCGCGACGATCAAGTACCGGGCGATCGTGGCGAGGGCCCGGCCGACGGCCCGGGAGACGTACCTGGTGACGCGCCAGGCGACCTCGAACGCGGCGGCGATCTCCCGGCCGATCGGGGCGAGGATCCGGCGGTACGTCCAGGAGACGGGGGCGACGAGCAGTGTCATGACCAGCCAGGCGAGGGCGATGCCCAGCCCGCGTCCGGTGGCCGCGATCCCCCGCCAGACCTGGCCCAGCACCCAGGCCGTACCCTGCCACAGCCTGCCCAGGACCCAGGCCGTGCCGAGGCCGAGAGGGGTGAGGACGGCCCCGTACAGCCACACCACCGGGACGATCAGGCCGTAGCGCACCGCCGGGACGATCACATAGCGCCACAGAGCCGCGACCGGCAGGACGAGCAGGGTGGTGAGCAGCCAGGTCAGGCCGGTTCCGAGACCTCGTGCCGCCGGGGCCAGCAGGGCGGTGCCGATCCATCGCAGGCCGTGGCCCAGCGGGGTGAGGACGGTCCCGTACAGCCATACCGCCGGCGCGGCGATCCCGTAGCGGGCGACGGGGACGACCACGTACCGCCACAGGCCGATCCAGGGCCAGAGGAGAAGAGCGACGGCCAGCCAGGAGGCGGCCTTGCCCAGCGGGGTGAGGACCCAGGTGTACAGCCAGGTCAGCGGGGTCAGTACGAGGGTGTCGAGGAGCCGTGCCAGGGCACGGCCCAGCGGGCGCAGCAGGACACGGTCGGCGGCGCGCCAGAGGGCGGTGAGCGCGTCCCAGACCATGCGGACGGGAAGGACGAGCACCACGACCACGATGCGCACCGGGATCCTGATCAGCGTGGTCAGAATGCCTTCGCCGGGCTCGTATCCCTGTGGGGCCTGGTGCTTGCCGTAGTCCATGCCGTCAAGGACGCGTCAGGCCCGGTCCGGGGTTGCCGGCCGGGCCTGACGTCACCGTGTTGTCACACGGACCGTGCGTGGACTACTTGTTGACGACGCTGAGCGGCAGGAGCTTCTTGCCGGTCGGGCCGATCTGGATGTCCAGGTCGAGCTGCGGGCAGACGCCGCAGTCGAAGCAGGGGGTCCAGCGGCAGTCCTCGACCTCGGTCTCGTCGAGCGCGTCCTGCCAGTCCTCCCAGAGCCAGTCCTTGTCCAGGCCGGAATCGAGGTGGTCCCAGGGCAGGACCTCCTCGTAGGTGCGCTCGCGGGTGGTGTACCAGTCGACGTCGACCCCGAACTCGGGCAGCGTCTTCCCGGCGCAGTTCATCCAGAGGTCGTAGCTGAAGTGCTCGCGCCAGCCGTCGAAGCGGCCGCCGGACTCGTAGACCGCGCGGATGACGGAGCCGACGCGCCGGTCGCCGCGCGAGAGGAGTCCCTCGACGATGCCGGGCTTGCCGTCGTGGTAGCGGAAGCCGATGGAGCGGCCGTACTTCTTGTCGCCGCGGATCTTGTCGCGGAGCTTCTTCAGCCGGGCGTCGGTGTCCTCGGCGCTGAGCTGCGGGGCCCACTGGAAGGGGGTGTGCGGCTTGGGGACGAAGCCGCCGATGGAGACCGTGGCGCGGATGTCGTTCTGGCCGGAGACCTCGCGGCCCTTGGCGATGACGTTGACCGCCATGTCGCCGATCTGGAGGACGTCCTCGTCGGTCTCGGTGGGGAGGCCGCACATGAAGTACAGCTTCACCTGACGCCAGCCGTTGCCGTACGCGGTGGCGACCGTCCGGATCAGGTCCTCCTCCGAGACCATCTTGTTGATGACCTTACGCATGCGCTCGGAGCCGCCCTCGGGGGCGAAGGTGAGTCCGGAGCGGCGGCCGTTGCGGGTCAGCTCGTTGGCCAGGTCGACGTTGAACGCGTCGACGCGGGTCGAGGGCAGCGAGAGGCCGACCTTGTCCTCGGTGTAGCGGTCGGCGAGGCCCTTGGCGATGTCGCCGATCTCGCTGTGGTCGGCGGAGGAGAGCGAGAGCAGGCCGACCTCCTCGAAGCCGGTCGCCTTGAGGCCCTTCTCGACCATCTCGCCGATGCCGGTGATGCTTCGCTCCCGCACGGGGCGCGTGATCATGCCGGCCTGGCAGAAACGGCAGCCGCGGGTGCAGCCGCGGAAGATCTCCACGGACATCCGCTCGTGCACGGTCTCCGCGAGCGGGACGAGCGGCTGCTTGGGGTAGGGCCACTCGTCGAGGTCCATCACCGTGTGCTTGGAGACCCGCCACGGCACGCCGGACCGGTTGGGCACGACGCGGCCGATGCGGCCGTCGGGGAGGTACTCGACGTCGTAGAAGCGCGGGACGTAGACCCCGCCGGTCTTCGACAGCCGGAAGAGCACCTCGTCACGGCCGCCGGGGCGGCCCTCGGCCTTCCAGGCGCGGATGATCTCGGTGATCTCCAGGACGGCCTGCTCGCCGTCGCCGACGACCGCGCAGTCGATGAAGTCCGCGATCGGCTCGGGGTTGAACGCGGCGTGGCCGCCCGCGAGGACGATCGGGTGGTCCACGTCACGGTCCTTGGACTCCAGCGGGATGCCCGCGAGGTCCAGGGCGGTGAGCATGTTGGTGTAGCCCAGCTCGGTGGAGAAGCTCAGTCCGAAGACGTCGAACGCGCCGACGGGGCGGTGGCTGTCCACGGTGAACTGCGGCACGTTGTGCTCGCGCATCAGCGCTTCGAGGTCCGGCCAGACGCTGTACGTGCGCTCGGCGAGGACGCCTTCGCGCTCGTTGAGCACCTCGTAGAGGATCATGACGCCCTGGTTGGGGAGTCCGACCTCGTAGGCGTCGGGGTACATGAGGGTCCAGCGGACGTCGCAGCTGTCCCACTCCTTGACGGTGGAGTTCAGCTCACCGCCGACGTACTGGATGGGCTTCTGCACATGCGGGAGCAGAGCTTCGAGCTGTGGGAAGACCGATGCGGCAGACATCTCGCGAACCTTCGTGAGCCGGCAGGGGTGACCATCCAGCGTACCCCGGTACTCACGCCCTCAGATCCGCGCGCAGTCCGGGGGCGCTCGCGCGGGCCCAGACCTCGGGCAGCTCGCGCTCCCGGGCCTCGGCCGCGGCCTCCTCCTGTCCGTACAGGAGCCCCCAGGTGAACGCGGTCTCCCCCGCCGCGTGCGACTGGATCGCGAGCATGCGCAGGGCCTCGCGGGCGACGACGCTGTCCTGGTGGTCGCCGAGGACCGTCTGCACGGCCTTCACACGTTTGGTGAAGCGTTTGGCGGGCTTGCCGAGCGCCGGCCGGGCCGCCTCGCCCGCGTACCGGGCGCGTTTGGCGGCCTTGCGGGCCTCGTGCAGCGCCGCGTCGCGCTCCGGTCCGGGCGGCTGTCCGAGCGCGTGGCCGACGCGGGTGGCTAGGCGTTCGTAGTCCTTGAGCACCGCCCGGGGCAGGGCCTTGCCGGGCGCGCGGCCGGCGGCGGGGCGCAGGGGCGGGTCGGCGCTCAGCGCGTCGAGGGCGTCCAGGAGGTCCAGATACCGCTTCCCGTCCAGTACGTCGATGATCCTGCGGCGCGATCCGGTGCGGCGGGCGGCCGACCAGGCGCGGAGGCGGCCGCGCACCGGGCCGAGCGTCAGGGTGGCGGGCAGGGCCTCGATGCGGGAGCCGAGGCGCTCGTCCAGGACCTCCTGGTCGCGGTCGAGGCCCAGTTCGGCGGCGAGCCACTTGAGCTCCGCGCCGAGGGGGTCGGTGGCCTCGCGGTCGAGGATCTTGCGGTGGGTCTTGAAGGTGCTGCGCAGCCTGCGGGTGGCGACACGCATTCTGTGCACGGAGTCGGGCAGGTCGCGGCGGACGGCGGGGTCGAGGTCGACGATCGTGCGGATCTGTTCGCGTACGTAGGCGAGGACGTGGTCGCCCGCGGTCCGGGGCCCGTCCGGTTCCGGTCGCTTCCCCCGGTGTTCGGGGGCCGTCTCGGCCAGGGCCCGGGCGAGCTTGGAGGCGGAGCCGGCGGGGCGCACCCCGGCCTTGCGCAGCCGCTTCTCGACGGCGTCCAGGATCGCGGGGTCGCCGTCGTCGGCCAGCTCCACCTCGATCTCGGTCCAGACGGCCGTGGTGCCGGTGCCCTCCCCCGCGAGCCGCTCGGCGCGCACCCGGTCGATGCTGACCTCGGCGAGGAGGGTGCCGTCGGCGGCGGTCAGGTGGTGGACGTCACGGGCGGAGAGCAGCCGGACGACGGGGGTGATCTCCGCGTGGCGGACCCGGGAGCGCAGGAGGGCGGCCAGCGGGGGCGGCAGGGTGTCGGCGAGCGGCTCGCGGATCTCGTCGCGGATGCCGGTGGCGACGGGGAACTTCAGGTGCCAGCCCTCGTCCGCCCCGCCGGTCCTGCGGCGCAGGGTGAGGGCGTCGGCGGCGAGGCGGAGGTCGGCGGTGTCGTAGTAGACGGCGTCGAGCTCGGTCAGGCCGTGGTGGACCGTCCGGTCGACCCCGGCCGCCCGGGTCAGGTCGGGCAGCCGGGTGTCGTCGGTGGCTTCGTACTTCCGCTCGATCTCGCGCTTGGTGTCCGCCATATACGGACACCTACCCGCGTGGGCCGGGTTCAGGCGGACAACGGCCGTTGCACCCTGATGGACTGCAACAGCCCGATCGCCACCCAGACGGCGAACATCGAGGATCCGCCGTAGGAGACGAAGGGCAGCGGCAGCCCGGCGACCGGCATGATGCCGAGCGTCATGCCGATGTTCTCGAAGGACTGGAAGGCGAACCAGGCGATGATCCCGGCGGCGACGACCGTGCCGTACAGCTCGGTGGTCTCGCGGGCGATCCGGCAGGCGCGCCACAGGATGACGCCCAGGAGCAGGAGGATCAGTCCCGCGCCGAGGAAGCCCAGCTCCTCGCCGGCGACGGTGAAGACGAAGTCGGTCTGCTGCTCGGGCACGAACTGACCGGTGGTCTGGGTGCCTTCGAAGAGCCCGGTGCCGGTGAGCCCGCCGGAGCCGATCGCGATACGGGCCTGGTTGGTGTTGTAGCCGACGCCCGCCGGGTCGAGCGCGGGGTTGGCGAAGGCGGCGAAGCGGGCGATCTGGTAGTCGTCGAGCAGGCCGAGCTGCCAGACGGCGACGGCTCCGCCCGCGCCCGCGCCGATGAGGCCGAAGACCCAGCGGTTGGAGGCGCCGGAGGCCAGCAGGATGCCGAGGACGATGACGGCCATGACCATCACCGAGCCGAGGTCCGGCATGAGCATGACGATGGCCATGGGGATGGCCGCGAGGCCCAGCGCCTTGGCGACGGTCCGGTGGTCGGGGTGGGCCTGGTCGCCCGCGTCCACGCGGGCCGCCAGCAGCATCGCCATCACGAGGATGATGGTGATCTTCGTGAACTCGGAGGGCTGGATCGAGAAGCCGGCGGGGAGCTTGATCCACGCGTGGGCGCCGTTGACCGTGGTGCCGAGCGGGGTGAGGACCGCCAGGACCAGCAGCACCGAGATGCCGTAGAGGACCGGGACGGCCCCGCGCAGCGTGCGGTGGCCGAGCCAGATCGTGCCGATCATCAGGGCGAGGCCGATGCCGGTGTTGAGGGCGTGCCGCAGGAGGAAGAAGTACGGATCGCCCTGGGTGAGGTGGTCGCGGTTGCGGGTCGCGGACCACACGAGCAGCGCGCCGAGGAACGAGAGCGCGAGCGCGGCTCCGAGCAGCGGCCAGTCCAGCCGCCGCAGGAGGGAGTCCCGGGCGGTCAGCTTGGCCCAGGAGCCCTGGTCGGGGCCGTACCGGGAGACGGAGAATCCACCTGCCATCAGGGTTGCCTCCCCGTCGACGCCGGTGATCCGGTGAGTCCGGGCTGGCCTCCGGGCGGCAGGGGCAACTGGGGCTCCTGTCCCCCCGGCTGCTCCTCGGGCTCGACCGGAGTGGGGTCGTAGGGCTTGACCTTCGGCGCGTAGATCGAGCCGTCGGGCTGGATCTTCGGCAGCGCCTTCTGGGGCTTCGGCAGCAAGGCCCTCTTCTTGTCCTGGTTGCCCTCGGCGTCGAGGCCGTAGAGCGCGTCGTAGATCTTGCGGACTGCGGGTCCGGCGGAGCCGGAGCCGGTGCCGCCCTGGGAGATCGTCATGACGATCGTGTAGTCGTCGGTGTAGGTCGCGAACCAGCCGGTGGTCTGCTTGCCGTACACCTGGGCCGTACCGGTCTTGGCGCGCATCGGGATCTTGTCCTGCGGCCAGCCGCCGAACCGCCAGGCGGCGGTGCCGCCGGGCTCGACCACCGAGCGCAGCCCCTTGTCGAGGTCCTTGATGGTCTGGGCGCTGACCGGGAGCTTGCCGCCGACCTTGGGCTTGATCTCCTGGACGGTCTTGCCGTCGGGGCTGATCACGGCCTTGCCGACGGTGGGCTCGTGGAGGGTGCCGCCGTTGCTGATGGCGGCGTAGGCGGTGGCCATCTGGATGGGCGTGACGAGCACGTCACCCTGGCCGATCGAGTAGTTGATGCTGTCGTAGGCCTTGAGCTGATTGCCTTCGAGGCAGCTCTCGTAGGCGATCTGCTGGACGTAGGTGCCGCCCTTCTTGCCCTCCTTGCACCAGGCGTCCTTGTTGGCCTCCCAGAAGTCCTGCTTCCACTGGCGGTCCGGGATGCGGCCCTTGACCTCGTTGGGCAGGTCGATGCCGGTCTCGGCGCCGAGCCCGAAGTCACGGGCGGTGCGGTAGAACCAGTCCTTGGCGTCCTTCTTCGGCTTTATGCCGCCGTCCTTCGCCCACTCCTCGTGGCCGAGACGGTAGAAGACGGTGTTGCAGGAGTACTTGAGCGCGTCGCCGAGGGTGATGGGGCCGTGCCCCTGGGACTCGAAGTTGGCGAACGTCTGGTTGCCGAGGCTGTACGAGCTGCTGCACTGGTAGAGGTCGTTGAAGTCGTGACCGGCGCGCACGGCGGCGCTCGCCGACACCACCTTGAAGATCGAGCCGGCCGGGGCCTGGCCCTGGATGCCCCGGTTGAGCAGCGGGTAGTTGGACTTCTTGCTCGTGAGCTTGGCGTACTGCTTGCCGGAGATGCCGCCGACCCAGTCGTTGGGGTCGTAGTCGGGCTGGGAGGCCATCGACACGATGCGGCCCGTCTTCGACTCCATCACGACGACGGCGCCGGAGTCGGCCTCGTACTTACGGCCGGTGATCTTGTCGGTCTCGCCGCGGACCAGCTTCATCGCGGCGGCGAGCTCGTGCTCGGCGACCGCCTGGACGCGGGCGTCGAGGCTGGTGACGAGCGTGGAGCCGGCCACCGCCGGGTCGCTCTCCGCCTCGCCCATGACGCGGCCGAGGTTGTCGACCTCGTAGCGGGTGACGCCCGCCTTGCCGCGCAGTTCCTTGTCGTAGGTGCGCTCGATCCCCGACCGGCCGACCTGGTCGGAGCGGAGGTAGGGCGACGGGCCGTCCTGCGCCTTCTGGATCTCGTCGTCGGTGACGGGCGAGAGGTAGCCGAGGACCTGTGCGGTCCTCGCCTTGGCGGGTGCCGCGTAGCGGCGTACGGCGGTGGGTTCGGCGGTGATGCCGGGGAAGTCCTCGGCGCGCTCGCGAATCTGGAGGGCCTGCTGGGTGGTGGCCTCGTCGGTGACCGGGATCGGCTGGTAGGGCGATCCGTTCCAGCAGGGCTGGGGGGTCTTGGAGTCGCAGAGGCGGACCTTGTCCTGGACGTCCTTCGCCTTCATGTCCAGGACGTCGGCGAGACGGGTGAGGACGCCGACGCCGTCGTCCTTCATCTTCAGCAGCTCGGTGCGGCTCGCGGAGACGACGAGGCGGGTCTCGTTGTCGGCGAGCGGCACGCCGCGGGCGTCGAGGATCGAGCCGCGCACGGCGGGCTGGACGACCTGCTGCACACCGTTGCCCGCGGCTTCGGCGGTGTACTCGTCGCCGTTGCGGATCTGGAGGTACCACAGCCGCCCGCCGAGGGTGAGCAGCAGCGAGAAGACGAGGACCTGGATGACGATGAGCCGGATCTGGACCCGCTGGGTCCGCCCGGTCTCGGGAATGTTGCTCACGGGGTCCCCCCGGCGATGGTCCGGCTGGGGGTACGGGGGTCGCCCCCCGGGAAATACAGCCTCACAGCCGCTTGACCCCCTTGATCCTGCCCGCGCGGGCGGCGCGGTTGCGGGCGGCCTTGACGCGCAGGCCGCCGCGCTGGTTGCCGATCCGCAGACCGGTGCCCGAGGCCAGCCAGCCGGCGGCGACGTCGTTGCCGCCGGACGAGGACTCGGCCAGCGGATCGTTCTCGGTGCGTCTGGCCAGCGCCATGATGAGCGGCACCGTGAAGGGCGCCAGCAGCAGGTCGTAGATCGCGGCCGTGAACAGCAGGCTGCCCAGGCCCACATGGCGGGCAGCGGTGTCGCCGACGAGCGCGCCGACGCCCGCGTACAGCAGGGTCGAGCCGATCGCGGCGGCGACGACCACGGCCATCGGGGCGAAGGCCGACTTCAGCTGCCCGTTCTCCGGCCGGGCCAGGCCCGCGAGGTAGCCGATGACGCAGAGCACCAGGGCGTAGCGCCCGGCGGCGTGGTCGGCGGGCGGGGCGAGGTCCGCGAGGAGGCCCGCGCCGAAGCCGATGAGGGAGCCGCTGACCGGCCCGTACACGAAGGCGAGCCCGAGGACGGTGAGGAGCAGCAGATCGGGGACGGCCCCGGGGAGCTGGAGGCGGGCGAGGACGGATACCTGGACGACGAGGGCGACGACGACCAGGACGATGGAGAGCAGAGTCCGGTTGATGCGCATGGGGATCAGCTCTACTCCTGGTCGTTGGCCGCGTTGTCGGGTTGGGCGTTGCCCTGCTGGTCGCCTGCCGCGTCACCGGCGGCGTCGCCGCCCGGCGTCTCGTTGATGTTGCCGACGACCTTGCCGGATCCGTCCACCAGGTCGCCGTTGGGCTGAACGGTGACGGTGACCGTGGGGGTCGGCTTCGGCTTCGTCTTGACGGGCCGCTTGGGCAGGACCGTGTCGCGCGGGTCCTCGCGGGGAGCCTGGACGACGACGCCGACGATGTCGAGCTTGGTGAACCCGACGTACGGCTTCACGTAGACGGTCCGGGTCAGCGCGCCGCCGGAGGGGTCGACGCGGACGACCTCGCCGACCGGCACACCGGGCACGAAGGGCTTGTCCTTGCTGGAGCCGAAGGTGACGAGCCGGTCGCCGGCCTTCACCTTGGCCTTGCCGTTGAGGAACTGCACCGACAGCGGGCGCGAGCCCTGGCCGGTGGCGAAGCCGAGCTCGTCGGTCTTCTCCATCCGGGTGCCGACGGTGAAGTCGGGGTCGTTGGCGAGCAGGACCGTCGCGGTGTTGGGACCGACGGTGGTGACCCGGCCGACCAGTCCCTCCCCGTTGAGGACGGTCATGTCGCGGCGGATGCCGTCGTTCGCCCCGGCGTCGATGGTGACCGTCCAGGAGAAGCCCTGGGCCGCTCCTATGGCGATGACCTCGGCGCCCTTGATGCCGTACTGTCCGGCGCCCGCGTTCTTCAGCATGGCGTCGAGCTGGCGGACCCGGCTGTTGGTGCGGTCGTCGCTGCCGAGCTTGGCCTTCAGCGCGGCGTTCTCCTGCTCCAGGGCGGAGATCTTGTCGTGCCGGTTGCCGGAGTCCCGTACCGCGCCTATGGCGTTGCCCACCGGGTCGACCGCTGCCGCCACGCCGTTCTCGACCGGCCCGAAGACGGTGGCCGCGGCCTGCCGCGCGCCGTCGACCGGTGACTCCTCGCCGCCTCGGATATCCACCGTGATCAGGGCGAATGCGATGGCGATCAGCAGCACCAGGAGCAGCCGGCTCTCTCGTGTGTCCCTCACGTGCGGCGGCCGTGCCTTCCTCGTCGGAATGTTCGTGCCTGTGTGTACGTCGCTGTACGTGTGTCCGCGTCGAGGTGTCTCCGCGTCGGTACACGTACAGCAACGATCTATATCAACGATCCGGCGGGCGGAGCGTCAGCGTCCGCTCGCCGGATCGGGTGGTGTCCCCGGAGGGGCACCTCCCGAAGTGCTCTAGCGGCGGGGCTGGGCGTCCAGCACCTGCTGGAGCGCTTCGAACTCCTCGACGCACTTGCCGGAGCCGAGCGCCACCGAGTCCAGCGGGTCCTCGGCGATGTGGATCGGCATGCCCGTCTCGTGGCGCAGCCGCTCGTCCAGACCGCGCAGCAGCGCGCCGCCGCCGGTGAGGACGATGCCGCGGTCCATGACGTCGCCGGACAGCTCGGGCGGGCACTTGTCGAGCGTCGTCTTCACGGCGTCGACGATCGCGTTGACCGGCTCCTCGATGGCCTTGCGGACCTCGGCGGCCGAGATGACGACCGTCTTGGGCAGTCCGGAGACCAGGTCGCGCCCGCGGATCTCGGTGTGCTCGTCCTTCTCCAGGTCGAACGCCGAACCGATGGTGATCTTGATCTGTTCGGCGGTCCGCTCACCGAGGAGGAGCGAGTACTCCTTCTTGATGTGCTGGATGATCGCGTTGTCCAGCTCGTCACCGGCCGTGCGGATCGACTGGGCGGTGACGATTCCGCCGAGCGAGATCACGGCGACCTCGGTGGTGCCGCCACCGATGTCGACGACCATGTTCCCGGTGGCCTCGTGGACCGGCAGGCCGGAGCCGATGGCCGCGGCCATGGGCTCCTCGATGATGTGCACCTGGCGCGCGCCGGCCTGCGTGGACGCCTCGATGACGGCGCGGCGCTCGACCCCGGTGATACCGGAGGGCACACAGACGACGACGCGGGGGCGGGCCAGGTAGCGACGCTTGTGGATCTTGAGGATGAAGTAGCGGAGCATCCGCTCGGTGATCTCGAAGTCGGCGATCACGCCGTCCTTCAGGGGCCGCACGGCAACGATGTTGCCCGGCGTGCGCCCGATCATCTTCTTGGCCTCGGAGCCGACCGCCAGAATTCCGCCGGTGTTGGTGTTGATGGCCACGACGGACGGCTCGTTCAGGACGATGCCGCGCCCCCTGACGTACACCAGCGTGTTGGCAGTCCCGAGGTCGATAGCCATGTCACGGCCGATGAACGACATTGAGTTCCCCTTGTTCCCCATGAGGATGCGTCGGGCCTTCCCAGGTAGCGAAGATGGCTTGTTCTGGTAGGCGAGGTTGGCGCTGCGGGCGTGGAAGCTTCCATCGTAGTGCCGTATGCACGGACACAGCGCGAGGGTCCTTCGCCATTGTGAGCGGAACGGGTGCCCGTTCTACCCATGGTGACGTTACGTCGGAAGGATGCGTTCCCGCGATCCCAAACCCTATGCCGAGGGGCGACCGAATTACTTCGGTCGCCCCAGGCGTACAGCGCTGTTTGGCCGATCGGGTCAGGAAAGTCCCGGAAAGAAAAGCTTCAGTTCTCGCTCTGCGGACTCCTCCGAGTCCGAGGCGTGGATGAGGTTCTCGCGGGTGATCGTGCCGAAGTCACCACGGATGGACCCGGGCGCGGCGGCGATCGGGTCGGTGGGGCCGGCCAGGGTGCGGACACCCTCGATGACCCGCTCACCTTCGGCCACCAGGGCGACGACGGGGCCGGACTGCATGAACTCCATGAGCGGCTCGTAGAACGGGCGGCCCTTGTGCTCGCCGTAGTGCTGCTCCAGCGTCCCGTGGTCCAGCGTGCGCAGCTCCAGCGCGGTGATCCGCCAGTCCGCCTTGCGCTCGATGCGGCCGACGATCTCGCCGATCAGGCCACGGCGGACCGCGTCGGGCTTGAGCAGGACGAGAGTGCGCTGAGTCATGTACGGCTCCTTGCAAGGCCAGGCATACGGGTGCGGTGAGGGCGAGATTACAGGGGTTCGGGGACGGGTCTGCGCCCGGGTTCACCCAGGGTCACCTTCGGGCCCCGGATTTCCGGGGCCCGGAGGGGCGGGCCGAGCGTGTCGGGCGGGCCCGACGATCCGGACATCCGGACGAGAGACCCGGCTCAGGGCCTCAGGCCGTGGCCTCTTCGGCTTCCTGTCGGGCGGCCCAGCCGGCCTTGGCCTCGTCGATCTTGCGGCCGTAGTGGATCGAGGCCCACCACAGACCGCCGAAGGCCAGGCCCAGGACGAACATCATCGGGACCACGAACCCGCTCAGGACCAGTGCGACCTGGAGCGCCCAGCCCAGCTGGACGCCGCCGGGCCGGGTGATCATTCCGCACAGCAGCACGGAGAGGGCCATGCCGATGCCGCACACCGTCCAGACCACGGCCATGGAGGCGTCGTCCAGCTTCATCGCGACGAGACCGGCGAAGCCGATCACGAAGAACTCACCGATCAGCGTCGAGGCGCAGAGCGTCCGCATCCTTCTCCTCAGCCCCTTCCCAGCAGCAGCCGGGCTTCGCCGACCGTGATCACGGATCCGGTCACCAGCACCCCGGCGCCCGCGTACTCGTCTTCCTCCTCGGCCAGCGTGATCGCCGCCTCCAGCGCGTCGTCGAGCCGCGGCTCGACCTGGACCCGGTCGTCGCCGAAGACCTCGACGGCGATCGCGGCCAGTTCGTCCACGTCCATCGCGCGGGCGGTGGAGTTCTGCGTGACGACGATCTCGGCGAAGATCGGCTCGAAGGCCTCCAGCAGCCCGCGGACGTCCTTGTCCCCGCTCGTGCCGACCACGCCGATCAGCCGGGAGAAGCTGAACGCCTCGGAGATGCCGTCCGCAGCCGCCTTGGCTCCCGCCGGGTTGTGCGCGGCGTCCAGCACGACGGTCGGGCTGGAGCGCACGACCTCCAGACGGCCGGGCGAGAGCACCGAGGCGAACGCCTTGCGGATCGCGTCGATGTCGAGGGAGCGGGCCTGCTCGGCTCCGATGCCGAAGAACGCCTCGACGGCGGAGAGCGCCACCGCGGCGTTGTGCGCCTGGTGGGCCCCGTACAGCGGAAGGAAGATGTCGGTGTACTCACCGCCCAGCCCGCGCAGCGTCAGCAGCTGTCCGCCGACCGCGATCTCGCGGGAGGTGACGCCGAACTCCATGCCCTCGCGGGCCACGGTGGCGTCGACCTCGACGGCCTTCTTGAGCATCACCTGTGCGGCGTCCACCGGCTGCTGCGCCAGGATGACCGTGGCGCCCTGCTTGATGACGCCCGACTTCTCGCCGGCGATCTCGGCGGGCGTGGTGCCGAGCCGGTCGGTGTGGTCGAGCGAGATGGGGGTGACGACGGCGACCGTGGAGTCGATGACGTTCGTCGCGTCCCAGGTGCCGCCCATGCCGACCTCGACGACCGCCACGTCGACGGGCGCGTCGGCGAAGGCCGCGTACGCCATGCCGGTGAGGACCTCGAAGAAGGAGAGCCGGTAGGGCTGCTGGGCGTCGACCATCTCGACGTACGGCTTGATGTCCTCGTACGTCTCGATGAAGCGCTCGGGCTCGATCGGGGAGCCGTCCAGGCTGATCCGCTCAGTGATCGACTGGACGTGCGGGGAGGTGTAGCGGCCGGTGCGCAGCTCGAAGGCGTTGAGCAGGGCCTCGATCATGCGGGCCGTGCTGGTCTTGCCGTTGGTGCCGGTGATGTGGATGGAGGGGTAGGCGCGCTGCGGCTCGCCCAGGACGTCCATCAGCGCGGCGATGCGCGTGACGGACGGCTCCAGCTTGGTCTCGCCCCAGCGTCCGGCGAGCTCCTGCTCCACCGCGCGCAGCGCCTTGTCGGTCTCGGGGTCGGCCGGGCGGGCGGGGACCGCTTCGCCCTGGGGCTGACCCGAGTGGGCGCGCAGTGTGCGGCTCCCGGCCTCGATCACCGCCAGGTCGGGGTCGCGCTGGGTCGCCTCGTCGACGATCTCCTCGAAGGTGTCGTCGGGATCGGGCGCGTCGTGCCGGTCTGAAGGGCGGGGCTCACTCACGGGGCCCAGTCTACGGATGGGCGCCGACATCGCGCGCAGCGCCCGGCAGACTGTCGCCCGACGGCACGGCGAAGCCCCCGCTCCCCCGGTCGGTCGGGGGTGCGGGGGCTTCGGCTTCAGAACATCAGCTCTGCGGGAGGGCCGCCAGCTGGGCGCCGATCCGCTCGATGTCGGCCTCGGCCTTGGAGAGCCGGCCGCGGATCTTGTCGACCACGTTGTCCGGGGCCTTGGCCAGGAAGGCTTCGTTGCCGAGCTTCCCGGTGGCCTGGGCCTTCTCCTTCTGCGCGGCCTCCAGGTCCTTCGTGAGGCGCTTGCGCTCGGCGGGGACGTCGATCGTGCCGGACAGGTCCAGGGCCACGGTGGCCCCGGCGACCGGGAGCGACGCGGTGGCCTGGAAGCCGTCCCCGGCGGGCTGGAGCCGCAGGAGCTGACGGATGGCCGCCTCGTGCGGGGCGAGCTCCGTGCCGGTCAGGGTCAGCTCGGCCGGGACCTTCTGGCCGGGCTGGAGGCCCTGGTCGTTGCGGAAGCGGCGGACCTCGGTGACGACCTGCTGGACCAGCTCGATCTCCTTCTCGGCCGCGTCGTCGCGGAAGCCGGAGTCGCCCGGCCACTCGGCGATGACGATCGACTCGCGCCCGGTGAGCGCGGTCCACAGCGCCTCCGTGACGAACGGGACGATCGGGTGCAGCAGCCGCAGCATCACGTCCAGGACCTCGCCGAGGACCCGGCCCGAGACCTCGGCCGGGCGGCCGCCCGCGAAGAACGTGGTCTTGGACAGCTCGACGTACCAGTCGAAGACCTCGTCCCACGCGAAGTGGCGCAGCGACTCACTGATCTTGGCGAACTGGAAGTCGTCGTAGAACGCGTCGACCTCCGCGACCGTCTTGTTCAGACGGGACAGGATCCAGCGGTCGGTGACGGACATCTCCTCGACCGGGGGCAGCTCGCCCTCGATCGTGGCGCCGTTCATCAGGGCGAAGCGGGTGGCGTTCCAGATCTTGTTGGAGAACTTCGCCGAACCCTGGACCCACTCCTCGCCGATCGGGACGTCGGTGCCGGGGTTGGCGCCGCGCGCGAGGGTGAAGCGCAGGGCGTCGGAGCCGTACTTGTCCATCCAGTCCAGCGGGTTGACGACGTTGCCGAAGGACTTCGACATCTTCTTGCCGTGCTCGTCGCGGACCATGCCGTGCAGGACGATGGTGGAGAACGGCGGGACGCCGTCGTTGACGTACAGGCCGAACATCATCATCCGGGCGACCCAGAAGAAGAGGATGTCGTAGCCGGTGACCAGGACGGAGTTCGGATAGAACTTCGCGAGGCTGTCGGTCCGTTCGGGCCAGCCGAGGGTGGAGAACGGCCAGAGGCCGGAGGAGAACCAGGTGTCCAGGACATCGCTGTCCTGGGTCCAGCCCTCGCCGGTGGGCGCCTCGTCGTCGGGTCCGACGCAGACGACCTCGCCGTTCGGGCCGTACCAGACGGGGATGCGGTGGCCCCACCAGAGCTGGCGCGAGATCGTCCAGTCGTGGAGGTTGTCGACCCAGTCGAAGTACCGCTTCTCCATCTCCTGCGGGTGGATCTTGACGCTGCCGTCGCGGACCGCGTCGCCGGCGGCCTTGGCGAGCGGGGCGACCTTGACCCACCACTGGAGGGAGAGGCGCGGCTCGATGGTGGTCTTGCAGCGCGAGCAGTGCCCGACGGAGTGGACGTAGGGCCGCTTCTCGGCGACGATCCGGCCCTCGGCGCGCAGGGCAGCGACGATGGCGGAGCGGGCCTCCAGCCGGTCCAGGCCCTGGAAGGGGCCGGGGACGGTGATGACGGCGCGCTCGTCCAGGACCGTGAGGAACGGCAGGTCGTGGCGCTTGCCGATCTCGAAGTCGTTCGGGTCGTGCGCGGGCGTCACCTTGACCGCGCCCGTGCCGAACTCCGGGTCGACGTGGTGGTCGGCGACGACGGGGATGGTGCGGTCGGTCAGCGGCAGGCTGATCTGCTTGCCGACCAGGTGCTTGTAGCGCTCGTCGTCGGGGTGGACGGCGACGGCGGTGTCACCGAGCATCGTCTCGGCGCGGGTGGTGGCGACGACGATGGTCTCGTCCCCGTCCCCGTACGTCATGGAGACGAGCTCGCCGTCGTCCTCCTGGTACTCGACCTCGATGTCGGAGATCGCGGTGAGGCAGCGCGGGCACCAGTTGATGATGCGCTCGGCGCGGTAGATCAGCCCGTCGTCGTACATCTGCTTGAAGACGGTCTGGACGGCCTTGGACAGGCCCTCGTCCATGGTGAAGCGCTCACGGGACCAGGCGACGCCCTCGCCGAGGCGGCGCATCTGGCCGGAGATCTGGCCGCCGGACTCGTTCTTCCACTGCCAGACGCGCTCGACGAAGGCCTCGCGGCCCAGGTCGTGGCGGGACTTGCCCTCCTTGCCGAGCTCGCGCTCGACGACGTTCTGGGTGGCGATGCCCGCGTGGTCCATGCCCGGCTGGTACAGCGCCTCGAAGCCCTGCATCCGCTTCCGGCGGACGAGCGCGTCGATCAGGGTGTGCTCGAAGGCGTGGCCCAGGTGGAGGGAGCCGGTGACGTTCGGCGGCGGGATGACGATGCTGTACGGCGGCTTGTCGCTGTGCTCGTCGGCTTCGAAGTACCCGCGCTCCACCCAGCGCTCGTACAACTTCCCCTCTACATCGGCCGGCGCGTACTGGGTCGGCAGTTCGGGGTTGCTGGCGCTTGGCTGCTGAGTGTTCTCGGTCACGGGAGACAGTTTAGGGCCGTCACAGGTCTGCACTGAAACGGGTTAGTTCAGTAACGGTGTCCGGCCCGATCCCCCATGTCAGGGCGGCTTCCGTCAGGATGTTCGCAACGTATAAGGAATTCTGGAGGGGACACCGCAATGAGCTACAACCAGCCGGGCCCGTACGGCGGGCAGCCGCCGCAGGGCCAGCCCGGACCGTACGGACAGCAGCCGGGCCCGTACGGAGCCCCGCCGCCCCAGGGCCCCCCGCAGGGCCAGCCCGGCTACGGCTACCCGCAGCAGGCCCCTCAGGGCGTCCCCCCGCAGCAGCCGAACCCGTACGGCCAGCCGCAGCAGCCGCAGCAGGGTTACGGCTACCCGCAGGCCCAGCAGCCCGGCCCCTACGGCCAGCAGCCGCCCGCGCCTCCGTACGGCGGCCAGCCGGGGTACGACGGCCAGCCGCAGCAGCCGAAGAAGAAGACCGGCCTGATCGTCGGCGTGGCCGTGGTGGCCCTGGCGGTCATCGCGGGCGGGGTGTACTTCCTGACCTCCGGCGGCGGCAGCGGTGACGTCGCGGACTCCACGAAGGGGTACAAGCTGACGCCTCCGGCGTCGGTGGAGGACTACAAGAAGGACGCGTCCAAGCCCTCGCCGGCCGGCCCGGTGACCGGCGACGACAAGGCCGAGGCCGAGGCCATGGGCATCACCAACGCCAACAAGGCCGCCGCTCAGTACCAGAGCGGCACGAAGGACAATCCCCTCGCTCAGAAGATGCTCATGTTCGAGGGCCTCTGGGGCGAGGTCTCCGACCCGGCGAAGACGCTCGACGACGCCTTCGACAAGGCCGAGAAGAACATGTCGAAGGACTCCGACAACGACAATGTCTCCCTGGTGGGCAGCCCCAAGGAGTTCAAGCCGGACGGCTTCGACGGCGCGCTGATGAAGTGCCAGGACCTCAAGGTGGTCAACGACAAGGCCGATGGCACCGCCGCGAAGGGGCCGAAGGAGTTCACCATGCCGGTCTGCATCTGGGCGGACTACAGCACGGTCGGCATCGTCGCCGGTGTCGATGTCGGTTCGGCGCTGACGGGCAAGTCCGTGCCGCAGGAAGAAGCGGCCGACCTCGCCGCCAAGCTCTACAACACCTCCCGCACCAAGATCTGATCCGATCCGATCGCTGAACGCCGAAGGGGCGCCCACCGGTTCATCCGGTGGGCGCCCCTTCGGCGTCGCCAAGTCTTCTGCGCGGCTAAGCCGACTTCTCGTGCCGGCCGCCGTCGTTCTTGCCGATCGTGCGCGGCTCGCGCGGGACCAGTGTCGGGTTGACGTTGTTGCGGACGACGTCCGGAGTGATGACGACGCGGGCGACGTCCTTGCGGGACGGGACCTCGTACATCACGGACTGGAGGACTTCCTCCATGATCGCGCGCAGACCGCGTGCGCCGGTCTGGCGCAGGATCGCCTGGTCGGCGATGGCCTCCAGCGCCTCGCGCTCGAAGTCCAGCTCCACACCGTCGAGTTCGAACAGGCGCTGGTACTGCTTGACCAGGGCGTTGCGCGGCTCGATGAGGATCTGGAGCAGGGCCTCGCGGTCCAGGTTGTGGACCGAGGTCAGCACGGGGAGACGGCCGATGAACTCGGGGATCATCCCGAACTTCACCAGGTCCTCCGGCATGACCTCCTGGAACTGGTCGCTCGCCTGGATCTCCAGCTTGGAGCGGATCGTGGCGCCGAAGCCGATGCCCTTGGCGCCGGCCCGGGACTCGATGATCTTCTCCAGGCCGGAGAACGCGCCGCCCACGATGAACAGCACGTTCGTCGTGTCGATCTGGATGAACTCCTGGTGCGGGTGCTTGCGTCCGCCCTGCGGCGGTACGGAGGCGGTGGTGCCCTCCAGGATCTTCAGCAGGGCCTGCTGCACGCCCTCGCCGGAGACATCGCGGGTGATCGACGGGTTCTCGCTCTTGCGGGCGACCTTGTCGATCTCGTCGATGTAGATGATCCCGGTCTCGGCCTTCTTGACGTCGTAGTCGGCCGCCTGGATCAGCTTGAGCAGGATGTTCTCGACGTCCTCGCCGACATAGCCGGCCTCCGTCAGCGCCGTCGCGTCCGCGATCGCGAACGGGACGTTGAGCATGCGGGCCAGCGTCTGCGCGAGCAGCGTCTTACCGGAACCCGTGGGGCCCAGCAGGAGGATGTTCGACTTGGCGAGCTCGATCGCGTCCTCGCGATTGGCGCCGCCGCCGTTCTCCCCGGCCTGGACCCGCTTGTAGTGGTTGTACACCGCGACCGAGAGGGCCTTCTTCGCGGGCTCCTGCCCGACGACGTACCCCTCCAGGAACTCGTAGATCTCGCGAGGCTTGGGAAGCTCTTCCCAGCGCACCTCGCTCGTCTCCGCGAGCTCCTCCTCGATGATCTCGTTGCAGAGATCGATGCACTCGTCGCAGATGTACACACCGGGTCCCGCGATGAGCTTCTTCACCTGCTTCTGGCTCTTTCCGCAGAACGAGCACTTGAGCAGGTCGCCGCCATCACCGATGCGTGCCACGAGGTGCTTCCCCTTCGCCTGGGAGACGCCTGGTTCAGCGGCTCCTGGTGCCTCTATCCGACGGTACCTTGCCTGGGCCCCCGTTCGGGCCCCCCTTGGCACGGTTCACACGGCCGTGGTCGTGCAAACGGAATGTGCCAAGGGGAAAGACCGACGTCAGAGCGATGCGCCCGCGGTGGTCTTGCGGGTGGAAACGATCTGGTCGACCAGACCGTACGCCAGGGCGTCCTCGGCCGTGAGGATCTTGTCACGCTCGATGTCCTCGCTGATCTTCTCCAGCGGGGTCGTCGAGTGCCGGGCCAGCATCTGCTCCAGCTGCGTGCGCATCCGGAGGATCTCGTTGGCCGCGATCTCCAGGTCGGAGAGCTGCTCACGGCCCGTCTGCGAGGACGGCTGGTGGATGAGCACCCGGGCGTGCGGGAGCGCCATGCGCTTGCCCGGGGTGCCCGCGGCGAGCAGGACGGCGGCGGCGGAGGCCGCCTGGCCCATGCAGACCGTCTGGATGTCCGGCTTCACGAACTGCATCGTGTCGTAGATCGCGGTGAGCGCGGTGAACGAGCCGCCGGGGCTGTTGATGTAGATCGAGATGTCGCGGTCGGGGTCCATCGACTCCAGGCACAGCAGCTGCGCCATGACGTCGTTGGCCGAGGCGTCGTCGATCTGGACGCCCAGGAAGATCACGCGCTCCTCGAAGAGCTTCGCGTACGGGTCGTACTCACGCACACCCTGCGAGGTGCGCTCCACGAAGCGCGGGACGACGTAGCGGTTGTCCACCTGCGGGCCGGTGTAGAGGCCGCTCGCGGAGGCGCCGGAGAAGTTGTTCATGTGGGTGTTCACCATCCTGGTGGCGTTCTGTGGGCTGGAGGTCTCGGCGTGCGAGAGGCGTGCGGGAGGTGGTGCGGCCGGTCCGGTGGGAACCGGATCAGGCACCGGTGCCGCCGCCGCCCGGGATGCCCGACGCGACCGTGATGATCTCGTCGATGAGGCCGTAGTCCTTGGCCTCCTCCGCCGTGTACCAGCGGTCGCGGTCGCCGTCGCGGATGATCGTCTCGACGGTCTGGCCGGAGTGGCGGGCGGTGATCTCCGCCATCCGCGTCTTGGTGCGGAGCAGGTACTGGGCCTGGATCTTGATGTCCGAGGCCGTGCCGCCGATGCCGGCCGAACCCTGGTGCATGAGGATGTCGGTGTTCGGGAGCGCGAAGCGCTTGCCCGCGGCACCGCCGGTGAGCAGGAACTGGCCCATGGAGGCGGCCATGCCCATACCGATGGTGACGACGTCGTTCGGGATGTACTGCATGGTGTCGTAGACCGCCATACCGGCCGTCACCGAACCACCGGGGCTGTTGATGTAGAGGTAGATGTCCTTGTCGGGCTCTGCGGCAAGGAGGAGAAGCTGTGCGGTGATCTTGTTGGCGATGTCATCGTCGACCTGCTGACCGAGGAAGATGATGCGCTCGCCGAGCAGTCGGCTGTAGACCTGGTCACCGAGGCCTCCACCGAGGGACGGCTCTCCGGCGGCGTAGGGCATCAGATTCGTCACGTATCCACCTGCTCGTCTCTGACGGCTCCGGCCGTCTCAGCGTCTTCGTACCGGGCGGGTGAAGTCACTGCCCCACCCTTCCTCTTCATGGACCCTAACGCGCAGGTGGGACAACGCCATCCCGCTTCCGCAACTGTTCGCTGGGAGCGCAAGCTCCGCAGTGGGCACAAGGGTTCCGGGGCTCGCACAGCGATACGACGCCCCACGCCGCGATACGGAGACGGGCCCCGGACGCGTGGAGCGTCCGGGGCCCGTCGTGCCGGTCGGCCCGAAGGCCGCCCTGGGGATCGGGGCGAGGCTCAGGCCTCGTTCTTTTCCTCGGCCTTGTCCTCGGTGGCGGCCTCGGCCGTCTCCGTGGCCTCGGCGGCGGCCTCGGTGGTCTCTGCGGTGTCCTCGTCGTCCTCGAGGTCGACGACCTCACCGTTGGTGTCGACGACCTTGGCGGCCTCGACGACGACGGCGAGCGCCTTGCCGCGGGCGACCTCGCCGACGAGCATCGGCACCTGGCCACCCTCGACGACGGCCTGGGCGAACTGGTCGGGGCTCATGCCGGAGGAAGCGGCGCGCCGCATGAGGTGCTCGGTGAGCTCCTCCTGGTTGACGTTCAGCTTCTCCTTGTTGACGAGCTCGTCCAGGATGAACTGGGTCTTGATGCCCTTGATGGCCTGCTCGGAGGTCTCGTTCTCGAACTCCTCCAGGGTCTTGCCCTGGATCTCGAGGTACTTCTCGAGGTCGAGACCCATCTGACCGAGCTGGTGGTGCTCCAGGTTGTGCTTGCGGGTCTGGACCTCGTCCGCGAGCAGCTTCTCCGGGATCGGGACCTCGGCGAGCTTCAGCAGCTCCTCCAGGACGCGCTCCTGGGCCTGGGTGGCCTGGTCGTACTGCTTGGTGGTCTCCAGGCGCTTGCGGCTGTCGGCCTTCAGCTCCTCCAGCGTGTCGAACTCGCTGGCCATCTGGGCGAAGTCGTCGTCCAGCTCGGGGAGCTCACGGGCGGCGACGGCGGTGACCTTGACGGTGACCTCCGCGGCCTTGCCCTCGGCGGAGCCGCCCTTCAGCTCGGAGGTGAAGGTGGCCTCGCCACCGGCCTCCAGGCCGGTCACGGCCTCGTCGATGCCGTCGAGGAGCTCGCCGGAACCGATGGTGTACGAGACACCGTCGGCCACGCCGTCCTCCAGGACCTCGCCGTCGACCTTGGCCTCCAGGTCGATCGTGACGACGTCGCCGTCGGCGGCGGCGCGCTCGACCGGGTTGGTGGCGGCGAAGCGCTCACGGAGCTGCTCCACGGCCTTCTCGACCTCTTCGTCGGTGACCTCAAGGGCGTCGACGGTGACCTCGATGCCGGAGTAGTCCGGGATCTCGATCTCGGGGCGTACGTCAACCTCGGCGGTGAAGGCCAGCAGCTCGCCGTCCTTCAGCTCGGTGATGTCGACCTCGGGCTGGCCGAGGACGTTCAGCTCACCCTCGTTGACCGCCTCGGTGTAGAACTTCGGGAGGGCGTCGTTGACGGCCTCCTCCAGCACAGCACCGCGGCCGAACCGCTGGTCGATGACCCGGGCGGGGATCTTGCCCTTGCGGAAGCCCTTCACCGTGACCTGCTGGTTGATCTTCTTGTACGCCGCGTCGAGGCTGTCCTTGAGCTCCTCGAAGGGCACCTCAATGCTGAGCCGAACCCGGGTCGGGTTCAGGGTCTCCACGGCGCTCTTCACGGTTCGGTCTCCTTGGTGGCTGACTTCTTGGGGTTCTGCTGGGCCGCCGAGTGGCGGCTTCGCGGACCGAGCCCGGTACATCAGACACACGGGCACGCATTTTGCATAGTAACGGCAAGGGGGATGACTCCCACAATGCGATCTTGCCGGTGGTCGGGGTGGCCGGATTCGAACCGACGACCTTCCGCTCCCAAAGCGGACGCGCTACCAAGCTGCGCCACACCCCGTCGGTGCGACACGTAGGGTACATGCACGGGAGCAGTGGATCCGCCGCTTTGCGGAGCGGCTCCACCGGGTCCGGTCCGGCGGCCGGCACAACAGGTGTGCGGGCACCGCCGCCGACCCGCTACGATGCTCTTCGTGCCGCGGTCCACAGACCTGCGGTGCGACGCTTGCGGGCGTAGCTCAATGGTAGAGCCCTAGTCTTCCAAACTAGCTACGCGGGTTCGATTCCCGTCGCCCGCTCCACGCAGTCGAGGGCCGGGCCGGAGGATGATCCTCCGGCCCGGCCCTCGTGCGTTGCGGTGCTCTCAGAAGCTGATCTGGTTGATGGTGTCGGCTATCGAGTTCATGAACCTGTTGATCGACGGAGCCATGCCGGTCGATGCCAGGAAGAAGCCGAAGAGCGCGGCGACGATCGCAGGACCGGTCTTGATGGAGCCACCACGGATCATTACCACCAGGATGACCGCGAACAGCAGCACCATAGACAGTGAAATAGCCACGTCTGATCACACCCTCGGTCGGTCCGCCTTGCCGGCCCGGAAGCGCACACCACCGCGCGCCCCGTCGCCCCCATCGTGCCACCAACTCCCCCGTGGTTGCTGCCGGGTGACGGAACGCACTGACGTGATCCCGCCATCCTTCACGGGCCGGCGCCCATCGCGGCGAGGGGCGCCGGGCGGCGACCGCCCCGCTCAGCGCCCGCGCCGGGCCCGGGAAGCACGCGGCAGCCGCGCCGCCCCCGCACTTCCTGTGCACCGGCTGTGAAATCCCCGCGGCCGAATATCCGCCGTAGTGATCGTTTCCGCATCCCCACACTTCATTCACAGCCAATTGACGGCATGGATGCGACGTAATTCACTTCGCCCAACGCCCTGCCGATATGCCCTATTTAAGCGGGATCAAGGGTGTCATAGCGGGCAGTGTTCGACGGTTTCACATTCGAATAGCGGGGAACACGCGATATCTCCCCGCAGTTTTACGCGAGGCAATCGACCGGTCTAAGGTGCCTTAGATGTTCCAAGCTCCGAGCGTATTTCAGAGGGCCCCGCTCCCCCCGGCGACCCGGGAGTCGGAGCCCAGACACGAGCAGACGCTCACGGCCACCGCACCCCGGCCCGCCGCCGGGCCCAGCGCTCGGGACGCCGCCGCTCCGGCGCCCGCGGCGGCGAAGAAACGCGATCCCTACTTCGACAATGTGAAGTATCTGGCCATCGTTCTCGTCGCGGTGGCGCACGCCTGGGAACCCGTGATGGACGGCAGCCGCGCCACCCGGGCGCTGTACATGATCGTGTACACGTTCCACATGCCGGCCTTCATCCTCATCTCCGGCTATTTCTCGCGCTCGTTCGACATGACGCCGCCCAAGGTGAAGCGGCTGATCACCTCGGTAGCGGTGCCGTACGTGCTGTTCGAGACGGCCTATTCGCTCTTCAAGCGGTACGCGGACGATGCGCCCGACATGGCGATCAGCCTGATCGACCCGTTCTTTCTGACCTGGTTCCTGATCGCCCTGTTCGTCTGGCGGGTGACCACGCCGATCTGGCGCACGCTGCGCCATCCGCTGCCGGTGGCGCTCGCCATCGCCATACTCGCCTCCGTCTCCCCCGACATCGGCGACGACCTCGACCTCCAGCGGGTGCTGCAGTTCCTGCCGTTCTTCGTGCTCGGTCTGCTGATGAAGCCCGAGCACTTCCAGCTGGTCAGGCGGCGCGAGGTGCGGCTGCTGTCCCTGCCGCTGTTCGCCGGCGCGCTGCTCTTCGCGTACTGGATCGCCCCGCGCATGCAGCTCGGCTGGCTCTACCGCGCCAACAGCGCGCAGGAGATGGACGCGCCGTGGTGGTCGGGCGCGGTGATGACGCTCGCGATGTTCGGCTGCGCCCTGGCGCTGACGATCGGCTTCCTGGCCTGGGTGCCCGGCAGGGCCCGGTGGTTCACGGCGCTCGGAGCCGGAACGATCTGCGGCTACCTGCTGCACGGCTTTCTGATCAAGGGGGCCGAGTACGCGGGCCTGTTCGACCGCTACACCTGGCTCTCCGACCCGGTCGGGCTGGTCGTCGTCTCGCTCACGGCGGCGGTGGCCGTGACCCTCATGTGCACCCCGCTGGTGGGGCGCGCCCTGAAGTGGGCCACCGAGCCGGACATGAAGTGGGCCTTCCGGAAGGACTCGGCGGGGCGCTGAGCCCCCTGGCGGACCCGCTGTTCGCGGACCGGCCGCCGCCCCTCCCCGACGCTTTCCCCTGATCCACCCGCCGGCCCGGCCGCGGGTGGATCAGTGCGTCTCCGGGTTGGCCGGATTCTTTCGGTCCGGGGGTGATTCGCCTCCGGTCAGCCCCAACAACTCGCGCACCTGCGCATACTTCGCCGTCAGTCGGGTACGCGTCGCCGCGTCCAGGACCGCGAGGCGGGCGGGATCCGCGTTGTGGGCGAGGTCCGCCTCCTTCACGAGCAGCGCGCCCGGCGTGGCCAGGATCCGCGCGGTGTACGAGGACAGCTCCTCGCCCGGCCGCTTGGTCACCGCCAGAACCATGTCCTTCACCTCCTGCGGCAGGGCGGCGGCCGCCAGCCACTCCGCCGGGAGCGCGGCGTCCTCGATCGCGTCGTGCAGCCAGGCCGCCGCGATCTGCCCGTCGTCGCCGCCGCGCACCCGTACACCTCCCGCCACCGCCGCCAGGTGTTCCACGTACGGGCGGCCCGCCTTGTCGGTCTGCCGCGCATGGGCCTCGCGGGCGATGGCTTCCACCTCGGAGACGCTCAGATCGTGTCCAGTCATGGGCCGACCCTACGGCCGCATCCGGGACCTCAGCCGGGGGCCTGACCGGGGCCGAAGCCGAACTCGCTTGGCCCGTAGGGCTGTTGGCGCGACATCTCCCCAACACCCATAGCGGAACAAGAAGACAAAAGCTGACAATCTGACGGAGCCATAGTTGCACTGTCAATCGTTCGGTAAACTAATTACTGACGGATTCTTAATGCCCCCTTGACCAGCTCTTGACCGACCCCGAAGGATCAGGCTCATCGGACACGCAGACACCCTCCTCGCCATGGGCGGCGCCTTCCTGGCCGCTGCCGTCCTCGCCCGCCTCGGTGGCCGCATCGGGCTGCCGACGATCCCGCTGTTCATCCTGGCCGGGATCCTCCTGGGCCCGCACACGCCCGGCTACACGCTCCTGAAGAACCCGCACGACCTGGAGATGCTCTCCGCGCTGGGACTCGTCCTCCTGCTCTTCTACCTGGGGCTCGAGTTCCACATGGACGACCTCAAGACGGGCGGCCGGAAGATGGCCATCGCGGGCGGGACGTATCTCGTCCTGAACGTCGGCGCCGGTCTCATATTCGGCTTCGCGCTGGGCTGGGGCACCTCGGAGGCGCTGGTCCTCGCCGGTGTCCTCGGTATCTCCTCGTCGGCGATCGTCACCAAGATCCTGGTGGACCTCGGGCGCATCGGTAATCCGGAGACCCGTCCGATCCTCGGCATCATCGTCGTCGAGGACATCTTCCTCGCCCTGTACCTCGCCGCGCTCCAGCCGATCCTGTCCGGTGCGGACAGCCTCTCGGCGGCGCTGATCGACGGCGGCAAGGCCTTCGGCTTCCTGCTGCTGCTCGCGCTGGCGGCCCGGTTCGGCACGAAGCTCATCGGCAAGCTCATGAACACCAAGGACGACGAGCTGCTCGTCATCTCGTTCCTGGGTGTGGCCGTCTTCGTCGCCGGTGTCTCGGAGATGTTCGGCGTCGCCGACGCGATCGGCGCGTTCATGGTCGGCCTGATGCTCGGCTCCACCTCGTCCGCCGACCGCATCCTCAAGCTGGTCCACCCGCTGCGGGACGCTTTCGGCGCCATCTTCTTCTTCGCCTTCGGCCTCTCCATCGACCCGGGTGACCTGCCGAGCGTGCTGTGGCCGGTGGTGGCGGCCGTGGTGCTGACGCTCGCCATGAACATCGCGGCCGGACTCGCGGCGGCGAAGGTGTACTCCTTCGGCGCGCAGGCCACGTCCAACATCGCCACCACGCTGGTGGCCCGCGGTGAGTTCGCGCTCATCCTGGCCACGATGGCGGCGGCCGCCGGACTGGACGAGCGGCTCTCGCCGTTCATCGCCGGCTACGTCCTCCTGCTCGCCGTCCTCGCGCCGCTGGCCGCCGGACGCTCGCACTGGCTGGCCCGCATCCTGCCGGGCGGCCGCAAGAAGGACGGCGACCAGGACCAGGAACAGGTACCGGTGTCGGTCTGAGCAGCACCGAACGGCGGAGAGGCGCCCCGCTGCCCGGTCTCCGGGTGACGGGCGCCTCTCCGCCGTTCGCCGTCCGGAGCGTTCGCCGTCAGGTGTCCGGGCCGAAGACCGCTCAGGCCCGGCGGGAGAGCAGCAGCAGGGCCCGGTCGTCGTTGACGTCCTTGGCGCAGGCCTCGATCAGATGCCAGGCCGCGCCCTCGAAGCCGGTGGAGACATAGCGGTCGGCCTCGCCCGTCAGCCGGTCGATGCCCTCGGCCATGTCCCGGTCGGAGGCCTCCACCAGACCGTCGGTGAACAGCATCAGTACGTCGCCGGGCGCGAGCGACCCCTTCACCGCGTCGAACTCGGCCCCGTCGTAGACGCCGAGCAGAGGGCCGTCCCCGGACTTCTCCTCCCACTGGCCGCTGCCCGCGTGCAGTTGGAGGGCGGGCGGATGGCCTGCGGAGAAGATCTCGTAGTCGCCCGATTCCAGGTCCAGCACCAGATGGATCGAGGTGGCGAAGCCCTCGTCCCAGTCCTGGCGCAGCAGATAGCCGTTGGCGGCGGGCAGGAAGGCGTGCGCGGGCAGCGAGCCGAGCAGCCCGCCGAAGGCGCCGGACAGCAGCAGCGCCCGGGAGCCCGCGTCCATGCCCTTGCCGGAGACGTCGGTGAGGACGGCCTCCAGGGTGCGGCCCCCGTGGGTGCGGGCCGCGACGACGAAGTCCCCGGAGAACGACTGGCCGCCGGCCGGGCGCAGGGCCATCTCGCGGTGCCAGCCCTGGGGCAGCCGGGGCAGGGAGCTCTGGACCCGGATGCGTTCGCGCAGGTCGAAGAGCATCGTGCCGCCGCGCCGCCAGGGCACACCGACCCGGGCCCGGAACTGGGCCAGGATCAGCCCGAAGAATCCGCAGGCGGCGACCACGAGCACGGTGCCGGGGGTGACCCGGGCGGGGCCGTCCAGATACGGGCCGAGGGTGAGCGCCTCGACGATCAGCGCGCCGGCGGCCGTCGCGTAGAGGCCCAGCAGGCTGGCGGGGCGCAGCAGGAGGCCGCCCGCCACGATGGGCAGGGCGAGGGCGGCCGGGTCGATCCAGACCGGGCTGACGACGGTGGCGAAGGTGATGGCCGGGATCGTCAGCAGCAGACCGGCCAGGGCGATCCAGTCGGAGCCGTCGCCGCGGAAGTAGTCGACCCCGGATTTGCGCAGGCCGATGCGGGCCCGGTGCAGGTTTCTGCGCCACCGGGCCCCGAAGTCGTCTACTCCTCCGCTACGGGCCATTGCCGGGACTTTATCCACCCGAACGCCTCCGGTGCAGGGGGACCCCGGTGACAATGCGCTCGAAATGGGGTCGTGCGGGCGCCGGGAGCCGATTCCGCGTGGCATATGACACGGATTCGCGGGGGCGGGGACTGCGCAAAGACCGCACGACGCCCGGTCACGGACGGCTGTCGGACGCCCTTAGGGACACGCCCTAGTCGCCGGAGGGTCCCGGGGGCTGGCACCGGGGGCACCAGAAGAGGTTGCGGGAGACCAGGTCCGCGGTGCGGATCTCCGTACGGCAGATGTGGCAGGGCAGGTTCGCGCGGCGGTAGACGTAGACCTCGCCGCCGTGGTCGTCCTTGCGGGGCGGGCGGCCCATGGCCTCGGGGAGGTGTTCCGGGCGGACGGTGTCGATCCGGTTGTTCCGCACGCCTTCGCGCATCAGCTCCCCCAGGTCCGCCCAGATCGTGTCCCACTCGGCGCGGGTGAGGTCCCGGCCCGCGCGGTACGGGTCGATGCCGTGACGGAAGAGGACCTCGGCGCGGTACACGTTGCCGACGCCCGCGATGACCTTCTGGTCCATCAGCAGGGCGGCGACAGTGGTCCGGCTGCGGGAGATCCGCTGCCAGGCGCGCTCGCCGTCCTCGTCGCCGCGCAGCGGGTCCGGACCCAGGCGCTCGTGTATCGCGCGCTTCTCGGGCTCGGTGATCAGGGCGCAGGTGGTGGGGCCGCGCAGATCGGCGTGGTGGCCGGCGTTGACCAGCCGGAGGCGGACCGTGTCGGTGGGCGGCGGGGGCGGGGCGGCGCCGAAGCCGAGCTTGCCGAAGAGGCCGAGGTGGATGTGGACCCAGCCGGTGTCGCCGAAGCCGAGGAAGAGGTGCTTGCCGTGGGCGTCGGTGGCGGTGAGGGTCCGCCCGTCGAGCAGGGCCGCGCTGTCGGAGAACTTGCCCTGCGGGCTGCTCACCCGTACCGGCGTGCCCGCGAACCGTTCGGCGTGGTCGTCGGCGAGGCGGCGGATGGTGTGTCCCTCGGGCACGGCGGGGCTCCTGGGGAAGGGCGGGCGGCATGGCCGTGCCGCCGGGTCCGGGACCCGGCGGCACGGGAGAGCGAAGGTCGGATCAGCCCTGCTGCGGGTGGTGGGCGGGGATCGGGGGGAGTTCGCCGGTGTTCTCGTACGCCGCGAGCATCTCGATGCGGCGCGTGTGGCGCTCCTCGTTCGAGTACGGCGTGGAGAGGAAGATCTCGACGAACTTCGTGGACTCCTCGACCGTGTGCATCCGGCCGCCGATGGCGACGACGTTGGCGTCGTTGTGCTCGCGGCCGAGGGCGGCGGTCTGCTCGCTCCAGGCCAGTGCGGCGCGGACGCCCTTGACCTTGTTGGCGGCGATCTGCTCGCCGTTGCCGGAGCCGCCGATCACGATGCCGAGGCTGTCCGGGTCGGCGGCCGTCTTCTCGGCGGCGCGCAGGCAGAACGGCGGGTAGTCGTCCTGGGCGTCGTAGATGTGGGGGCCGCAGTCGACGGCCTCGTGGCCGTGGGCACCGAGCCACTCGACGAGGTGGTTCTTGAGTTCGTAGCCGGCATGGTCGGATCCGAGGTACACGCGCATGGTGCGAAGTGTGGCACGAACTTCGCGGGGTAGCCGTCAGCGGGGTCGGGGCCTCCCGCCGCGTTCGATGTGGTCGACACCACTCGGGCAACGATCCGGCAAACGATCCGAAAGAGGGGGTTCCGCTTCCGTATCTTTCCGGGCTTGAATGCGTGGCCTTGTCTTCGCACCACCCCACGGCGGAGCAGGGCACACCCTCACGCACCAAACGTAAGGATTCCCCCCATGACGTCGCAGACGACGCTGGCGAAGCCGGGCCAGGAGCCCGGTGAGCCGGACCGGCCGGACTCGTCGGGCGGGCTTCAGGCAGGTCTGAAGAACCGCCACCTCTCGATGATCGCGATCGGCGGTGTGATCGGCGCCGGACTCTTCGTGGGTTCCAGCGCGGGCATCGCGGCCGCGGGCCCGGCGATTCTGCTGTCGTACGCGATGGTCGGCCTGATGGTCGTCCTCGTGATGCGGATGCTCGGCGAGATGGCCGCCGCCCGGCCGAGCTCCGGTTCCTTCTCCGCCTACGCCGACCAGGCGCTCGGCCGCTGGGCCGGTTTCTCCATCGGCTGGCTCTACTGGTTCTTCTGGGTCGTGGTGCTCGCCGTCGAGGCCACGGCGGGCGCGAAGATCCTGGAGAGCTGGATCCCGGGGGTCCCCCAGTGGGCCTGGGCCCTGATCGTGATGGTCGTGCTGACCGCCACCAACCTGGTCTCGGTGGGCAGTTACGGCGAGTTCGAGTTCTGGTTCGCCGGGATCAAGGTCGTGGCGATCGGCGCGTTCGTGGTCATCGGCTTCCTCGCGGTCTTCGGCTTCCTGCCGGGGGCGGACAACCCGGGGTCGGGTCTCGCGCATCTGACGGACAGCGGCGGGTTCTTCCCCGAGGGGCCCGGCGCGATCCTGACCGGTGTGCTGATGGTCGTCTTCTCGTTCATGGGCAGCGAGATCGTGACGCTGGCCGCGGGTGAGTCGTCGGACCCGCAGCGGGCCGTCTCGAAGGCCACCAACAGCGTGATCTGGCGTATCGCCGTCTTCTACCTCGGTTCGATCTTCGTCGTGCTGACGCTGCTGCCGTGGAACGACCCGTCGATCGTCGAGAAGGGCAGCTATGTCGCCGCCCTCGACGTGATCGGCATCCCGCACGCGGGCCAGGTCATGGACTTCATCGTGCTGACGGCCGTGCTGTCCTGCCTCAACTCCGGCCTCTACACCGCCTCCCGGATGGCGTTCTCGCTCGGCGAGCGGGGCGACGCGCCGAAGGCCTTCGCCAAGGTCAACAAGCGCGGTGTGCCGCAGGCGGCGATCCTGTCCTCGGTCGTCTTCGGCTTCGTGGCGGTGTTCTTCAACTACCAGTGGCCCGACACGGTGTTCCAGTTCCTGCTGAACTCCTCCGGCGCGGTCGCGCTCTTCGTGTGGCTGGTCATCTGCTTCACCCAGCTGCGGATGCGCGGCATCATCCTGCGGGAGACCCCCGGCAAGCTGGTCGTACGGATGTGGCTCTTCCCGTACCTCACCTGGGCGACGATCGCGATGATCTCCTTCGTCCTGGTCTACATGCTGACCGACGACGCGGCCCGCGAGCAGGTCGTGCTGTCGTTGCTGGTCGCGGCCCTGGTGGTGGGCATCTCGCTGTTCCGGGAGATGCGCGGCCGCAAGGCCGTCGCCAAGTGATCCGTACGTGATCCTCAGCTGAGCAGCACCCGTTCGATCATTACCTGACAGAGGTTGTCAGGTTTCCCGGGGAGGCTCTTCCTCGCACCGCCGAAACGCGAGCGAAGGAGAGCCTCCCCGTGTCGTACCGACCCACCGGATCCGCACCCGCCACCTTCCAGACCGGCTTCCCGATCCGGCCCGGCCGGCTGGTCGAGGCCGCGACCCCCGACGACGTACGGGAGGCCGTGGCGTACGCCGCCGCGCGCGGGCTCGCGGTCACCGCCCACGCCACCGGGCACGGGCTGCCCGGGGCGGTCGAGGGCGGCGTCCTCGTCTCCACCCGCGCCCTGGACTCCGTCGCCGTCGACCCGGTCCGCCGCACCGCCCGGATCGGCGCGGGCGCGACCTGGGGCGCGGTGACCGCGGCGGCGATCCCGCACGGGCTGGCCCCGCTCAACGGCTCGTCGCCCTCGGTGGGCGCGGTCTCGTACACCCTGGGCGGCGGACTGGGCATCCTGGCCCGGCAGTTCGGGTACGCCGCCGACCGGGTCCGGGCGCTGGAGGTGGTGACCGCCGACGGGGTTCTGCGCCGGGTCACGCCGGAGCGCGAGCCGGAGCTCTTCTGGGGGCTGCGCGGCGGCGGGCACCGGCTGGGGGTGGTGACCGCTCTGGAGATCGACCTGGTCGCGGTGGAGCGGCTGTACGGGGGCTCGATCGCGTTCGCCGGGGAGCGGGCGGCCGAGGTGGCGGGCCGCTATCTGGAGTGGACCCGGACCGTGCCGGAGTCCCTGACGTCGTCGCTGGCCGCGCTCGTCTACCCGGACATGCCGCAGCTGCCCGAGGAGTTGCGCGGGCGGTACGTCGTCTCGGTGCGGGTCGCCTTCACGGGGGACGCGGCCGAGGGCGAGCGGCTGGTGGCCCCGCTGCGGGGAAGCGGCCCCGTACTCGCGGACTCGTTGCGGGAGATGCCGTACGCCGAGAGCCCCACCATCCACAGCGACCCGCCGTTCCCGCACGCGTACTACGGGGAGGGGCTGGCGCTCCGGGAGCTGGACGCGGGGCGGTCCGCCCGGGTGCTGGAGCTGACCGGGCCCGGGGCCCCGATGATGACGGTGGTGCAGCTCAACCATCTCGGCGGGGCGTTGGCCGGGCGGCCGGACACGGCGAACGCGGTGCCGTACCGGGACGCGGGCTTCCTGCTGCGGCTGCTGTCGCCGCTGGGCGGTACGGACGTGGCGGCGGTGCGCTCGCTGTACGGGGAGGTGTCCGGGGTGCTGGGGCCGCTCGTTCGGGGGCGGTCGCTGAACTTCTCCTTCGGCGGCGGGGACCGTACCGCCGGTTTCCATGAGCCGGAAACGGCGAAGAGGCTCGCCGGTCTGGTCTCCCAGTTCGATCCGGCGGGCCTCTTCGGCGGCCCCTACTAGGGAGTGTCAGCCTCGGCGGCCGAGGATCTTCCAGGCGGCGGGCAGCGCGCCCATGGCCAGCGCCGCCTTGAGGGCGTCGCCGATCAGGAAGGGGACGAGGCCGGCCGCGACGGCGGCGCTCAGCGACATCCCGGTGGACAGCGCGAGGTAGGGCACGCCGATGGCGTAGATGATCGCGGAGCCGAGGACCATCGTGCCCGCGGTGCGCAGCACGGAGCGGTCGCCGCCGCGCCGGGCGAGCGCGCCGACGACGGTGGCGGCCAGGAGCATGCCGAAGACGTAGCCCAGGGACGGCATCGACCAGCCCGAGGAGGCCTCGGCGAACCACGGCATGCCGGCCATGCCGACGAGTGCGTACAGCGCGAGGGAGAGGAAGCCCCGGCGGGCGCCCATCGCGGTGCCGATGAGGAGCGCGGCGAAGGTCTGGCCGGTGACCGGGACCGGGGAGCCGGGGACCGGGACGGCGATCTGGGCCGCGATGCCGGTCAGGGCGGCGCCGCCGAGGACGAGGGCCGCGTCCACGGCGTAGCGGTGGCGGGCTGCGGGCAGCAGGTCGGCGAGGACCGCTCCGGAGCGGACGGGGGCGGCAGCAGTGCTCATCGGGACTCCGCGGGTGAGGGCAGGTGGGCCGGTGGGGCCCCCGCCGGGCAGGGTGGGGTCGGGCTCCCGCCGACGTTAGCCCACGGGTTAACGCTCGATCACCATCAGCCGCCCACAAAGCGGCGGTTGATGGCTTGGTGGGATTCGCACAAAGCCCGCGCCGCAATCGTGTTCCCGCGTGACGCTCGTCACGGAGGTGAGGGCGGTGGCGGCGCATTTTGGCGGGGAGGGCGACGATCGGCGAGACTGTAGCTTCCCCATAAACGATCAGGTCGCTCCGGTCGGCCCCGAACGACCCGCCGCGACCCGCTGATCCGAGAGTGACCCCTCCCCCCATGCACGAGGTTCCTCCCCCCACCTCCACCTCCACCTCCACCTCCACCCCCGCTCCCGCTCCCGGCCCTTCGTCCTCCGCCGTTCCGGCCGAGCCGCTGTCGCACGGGCTCAAGCAGCGCCATCTGACGATGCTGGGGCTCGGCGGGGTGATCGGGGCGGGGCTGTTCGTGGGTTCCGGCGCCGGGATCGCGGTGGCGGGGCCCGCCATCGTCGTCTCGTATCTGATCGCGGGGGCGCTCGCGATGCTGGTGATGCGGATGCTGGGCGAGATGTCCGCCGCGATGCCCGCCTCCGGATCGTTCTCCGTGCACGCCGAGCGGGCGCTCGGGCGGTGGGCCGGGTTCAGCGTCGGCTGGCTGTACTGGTTCCTGCTGGTGGTGGTCCTCGCCGTGGAGGCGACGGCGGCCGCGCAGATCGCCCACGGCTGGGTGCCGGGCATCGAACCGTGGGCGTGGGTGCTGCTGTTCATGGTGGTCTTCACCGCGGCGAACCTGACGGCGGTGAAGAACTTCGGCGAGTTCGAGTTCTGGTTCGCCTCCTTGAAGGTCGGCGCGATCGTCGTCTTCCTGGTGCTCGGGCTGCTGGCGGTCTTCGGGAGGCTCCCGGACACCGATCCGGTCGGGATGACCAACCTGACCGGCCAGGGCGGCTTCCTGCCGAACGGCTGGGGCGGGGTCGTCTCCGGCGTGCTGACCGTGGTCTTCGCCTTCGGCGGTCTGGAGGTCGTCACCATCGCCGCCGCCGAGACGGACGACCCGGCGCGGGCGGTGGGGCGTGCGGTGCGCAGCGCGGTGGTGCGCATCCTCTTCTTCTACGTCGGCTCGATGCTGGTGATCGTGACCGTGCTGCCGTGGACCGCGCAGCAGGCGGGCCTGAGCCCGTATGTGAAGGTGCTGGACGCGATCGGGGTGCCGTCGGCCGGGCAGATCATGAACATCGTGGTGTTCGTGGCGCTGCTCTCCGCGCTCAACGCCAATCTGTACGGCTCCTCCCGCATGATCTTCTCGCTGGCGGAGCGCGGGGAGGCCCCGCGCGGGCTGCTGAAGGTCTCGGGCGGGGGGTCCCGGGAATCGACGGGCGGTGTGCCGCGGCGGGCGGTGCTGGCCTCGGTGGCCTTCGGCTTCGTCTCCGTCCTGCTCAACCTGCTGTGGCCGGA
This sequence comes from Streptomyces anulatus, assembly GCF_014650675.1. Lineage (GTDB taxonomy): Bacteria > Actinomycetota > Actinomycetes > Streptomycetales > Streptomycetaceae > Streptomyces > Streptomyces anulatus. Next base: position 995,478 of record NZ_BMVK01000001.1, read on the forward strand.
CACGGTGTTCCTCTACATGCTCAACTCGGTCGGCGCGGTGCTGCTGTTCGTGTGGGCGCTGATCGCCGCCTCCCAGCTGCGGCTGCGCGCCCGGCTGGAGCAGGAGGCTCCCGAGGCGCTCTCGCTGCGGATGTGGTGCTTCCCGTATCTGACCTGGGTGACGCTGGCCGGGCTGTTCGGGGTGCTGCTGCTGATGCTGACCGACGAGGCGGCGCGCCCGCAGGTGCTGTGGTCGGCCGGGGCGACGGCGTTGGTGCTGCTGGTGGCGGTGGGTCGGCAGTGGCGGGAGCGCCGGGGCTCGGCCGTTGCCGACCGGTAGGCGGGTGTGCACCTTGTGTGAGCCTGGTGACCGTATAGCGGACACCTGTTCCGTGTGAGCGGTACAGGTGCTCAGACTGTGGGTTCGTCCCCCCGTCTCAGCTATCGAACAGAGCTCGTCCATGCCTCGGACCCCCGCGTCTCCCCCCACCGCTGACGCCGCGGCCCCCGCCGGCCCCTCGGCGGACTCCGCGCTCACCCACGGCCTCAAACAGCGTCACCTCTCGATGATCGCCCTCGGCGGGGTGATCGGCGCCGGGCTGTTCGTCGGCTCGGGCGCCGGGATCGCCGCCGCCGGACCCTCGATCATCGTCGCCTACGCCATCTCCGGGCTGCTCGTCATGATGGTGATGCGCATGCTCGGCGAGATGTCGGCCGCCAATCCGGCGTCCGGTTCCTTCTCCGTGCACGCCGAGCGGGCGATCGGCCCGTGGGCCGGGTTCACCGCGGGCTGGTCCTTCTGGTTCCTGCTCTGCGTCGCCGTGGGCCTGGAGGGCATCGGGGCCGCGCAGATCGTCAGCGGCTGGCTGCCGGGGACGCCCGAGTGGGCCTGGGTCGCCCTGTTCATGGTGATCTTCCTCGGCACCAACCTGGCCGCCGTGAAGAACTTCGGCGAGTTCGAGTTCTGGTTCGCCGCGCTCAAGGTCATCGCGATCACGCTGTTCCTGGTGCTCGGCCTGCTGGCGATCCTCGGCGTGCTGCCCGACACGGAGGCGCCCGGCCTCTCCAACCTCACGGGGGACGGCGGCTTCCTCCCCAAGGGTATGGACGGGTTCATCATCGGACTCCTCACCTCCGTCTTCGCGTACGGCGGTCTGGAGACCGTCACCATCGCGGCGGCCGAGTCGGAGAACCCGGTGCAGGGCGTCGCGAAGGCGGTCCGTACGGCGATGTGGCGCATCGCGGTGTTCTACATCGGGTCGATGGCGGTCATCGTCACGCTGGTCCCCTGGGACGACCCGAAGGTCGCCGAGGTCGGCCCGTTCTACGCGATGCTCGACCACCTCGGCATCGGGTCCGCCGCGCAGATCATGAACGTGGTCATCCTCATCGCCCTGCTCTCCGCGATGAACGCCAACATCTACGGCGCGTCCCGCATGGCCCGGTCGCTGGTCGCCCGGGGCCAGGGCCCGGCCGTGCTCGGGAAGATCTCCTCCGGGGTGCCGCGCAACGCCGTGCTGTTCTCCTCGGTCTTCGGGTTCGCCTGCGTGCTGCTCAGCTACTGGCGGCCGGACGACGTCTTCCCCTGGCTGCTGAACATGATCGGCGCGGTGATCCTGGTGGTGTGGATCTTCATCGCGGCCTCCCAGCTGATCCTGCGCGGCCGCACCGAGCGGGAGGCGCCCGAGAAGCTGGTCGTGCGGATGTGGTTCTTCCCCGTCGGCACGATCGTCGCCCTGGCGGCCATGGTGGGCATCTTCCTGCTGATGCTGCGCCAGCCGGACACCCGGGACCAGCTGCTGGCCACGGGCGCGCTGACCGTGGTGCTGATCGGCGTCGGCCTCGTACGTCAGCGGCGGCGGGCCAACGACGGCGACAACGACGGCGCGGCCGGGATCCCGGCGCAGCGGCAGTAGCAGCCTCGCGGCAGCGGTTCCCGTACGACCTCTACGAACGCCGGGCTCCTCCTCGTACGATCGGGGTGGAGCCCGGCGTTCGGCGTCCGGCGTTCCCGTGTGGGGTTCCGGCGCGGCGTGCACCCGTGGCCAACAGGACATCGCAGGGCCGGGTACCGTACGCCGGGCCGTCATCCGCCCTCGCTTCCGTGGTGGCTCCACCCACCCGAGGAGCCGTCATGTCCGTTGCCCCCAGACGTCGTTCGATCCTCCTGGCGACCGCCGCCGTCACCGCCGCGGCCACCGCCCCGGCCGTCGCCGCCCCCGCCGGCCGGGGCCCGCACCGCCCGTCGGGCCCCCTGGTCATCGGGCATCGGGGCGCGGCGGGCTGGCGGCCCGAGCACACCGCCGACGCGTACACCTATGCCGTACGGGCCGGGGCCGACTGGATCGAGCCGGACCTCGTGCCGACGAAGGACCATGTCCTGGTCGTGCGGCACGAGAACGAGATCGGCGGGACGACGGACGTCGCCGGACGCCCCGAGTTCGCCGACCGCCGGACCACGAAGACCGTCGACGGCAAGGCGGTGACCGGCTGGTTCACCGAGGACTTCCACCTGCGCGAGCTGAGGACGCTGCGCACCGTGGAACGGCTCCCGCTGGTCCGCGACCGCAACACGGTCTTCGACGGGCGGGGCTCGGTGATGACCTTCCAGGAGGTGATCGACCTGGCCCGGCGGCTGTCCCGGGAGTCGGGCCGGCGGATCGCGGTGTTCCCCGAGACGAAGCACCCGACGTACTTCCGCTCGATCGGGCTGCCGCTGGAGGAGGAGCTGATCCGGGTGATCCGCCGGAACCGGCTGACCGCCCGGGACTGTGTCGTCCAGTCCTTCGAGCCCACGAGCCTGCGCCGGGTGGCCGCGGCCCGCCTCGGACTCCCGCTCTGGCAGGCGCTGGGCACGAGCGGAGGCCCGTACGGGCACGGGGTCTCCTACCGGGACATGATGACCCCGGCCGGGCTCCGCGAGATCGCCTCGTACGCGGACTGGATCGGCCCGGACAAGTCCTCCCTCGTCCCGCCGAGCACGCTGCTGGCGGACGCCCACGCGGCGGGCCTGAAGGTCGGGGCGTACACCTTCCGGGCGGAGAACCAGTACCTCCCGGCCGCGTACCGCCGGGGCAGTGCGCCCACCGCCTTCGGCGACGCGTTCGCCGAGTACGCCTTCCACTACGGGCAGGGCGTGGACGCGGTGGTGACGGACTTCCCGGACCTCGCCGTGCAGGCCAGGGACGACCTGCGGCGGTAGCGCCGGGGCGGGCGGCCCCGGGTGGGCCGTCGGCCCGCGCGGGGCGGGGCGGATGTGGAAGCGTTCCGGCGACAGCACTTCCTCCTCCCCGGAAGGGACCACGCCATGACCGCCCCGCACGCCTTCCCCCTGGAGCCCACCCCGATCCAGGTGGCCGACCAGGTTCTCGACGACCTGCGCGCCCGTCTCGCACTGACCCGACCGCCGCTGGACGAGGGGAACGAGGACGGGTCCTACGGCGTTCCGGACAGCTTTCTCCGTGAGCTGGTCGCCCACTGGCGCGACGGCTACGACTGGCGCGCGGCCGAGGCCGCCATCAACGCCCACGAGCAGTACCGGGTGAGCGTCGACGGCGTCCCCGTGCACTTCATGCGCGAGCCCGGCCGGGGCCCGCACCCGGTCCCGCTGATCCTCACCCACGGCTGGCCGTGGACGTTCTGGCACTGGTCGAAGGTGATCGGTCCGCTCGCGGACCCGGCGGCGTACGGCGGTGACCCGGCCGACGCGTTCGACGTCATCGTGCCGTCCCTGCCCGGTTTCGGCTTCCCCGGACCGCTCACCGGCTTTCCGGACGTCAACTTCTGGAAGGTGGCCGACCTCTGGCACACGCTGATGACCGAGACGCTGGGATACGAGAAGTACGCCGCCGGGGGCTGCGACATCGGCGGGATCGTCTCCAGCCAGCTCGGCCACAAGTACGCCGACGAGCTGTACGGCATCCACATCGGCTCCGGGCTCCCGCTCGACTTCTTCACCGGCCCCCGCGCCTGGGACTTCGCCCGGAACCGGCCCCTCACCGACGACCAGCCCGCCGACGTCCGCGCCCGCGTCGTCGAGCAGGACCGCCGCTGGGCGCCGCACCTCGCCGTGCACATGCTCGACGGCGCCACCCTGGCCCACGGGCTCAGCGACTCCCCCGCCGGACTGCTCGCCTGGCTGCTGGAACGCTGGAACGCCTGGAGCGACAACGGCGGCGACCTCGCGTCCGTCTTCAGCAAGGACGACCTGCTGACCCACGCCACGATCTACTGGGTGAACAACTCCATCGCCACGTCGATGCGTTACTACGCCAACGCCAACCGCTATCCCTGGGCCCCGGCCCACGACCGCACCCCGGTCGTGCAGGCCCCGGTCGGCCTCACCTTCGTCACGTACGAGAACCCGCCCGGCGTCCACACCGCCGACGAGCGCGTCCGGGCGTTCGAGAGCGGTCCGCAGGCCGCCTGGTTCAACCACGTCAACGTCAACGCCCATGACCGCGGAGGCCACTTCATCCCCTGGGAGAACCCCGAGGCGTGGGTGAGCGACCTGCGCCGCACCTTCCGCGGCCGCAGGCCCTGAACGACGTCGCCGGTCAGCCGACGTCCCCCGGGCCGCCCCCGCCGGGGACCCGGCCGGGGCGCTCCCCGCCCGGCCGGACGGGTCCGGCAGCCGCGCGGACGCTCTCCCGTGCGGCGTCGGCGACCGCGCGGGGCGTGATGCCGAACTCCTGGTACAGGCGCTCGTAGGCGGCGGACGCGCCGAAGTGCTCCAGGCTCACCGTGCGGCCCGCGTCCCCCACGACGTCCCGCCAGCCCTGGGCGACGGCGGCCTCGACGCTGACGCGGGCCCGTACGTCGGGCGGCAGCACCGCGTCCTGGTAGGCGTACGGCTGCTCGGCGAACCACTCACGGCAGGGCAGCGAGACCACGCGTGCGTCGCACCCATCGGCGGCCAGCAACTCCCTTGCTTCCAGGGCGACATGGACCTCCGACCCGGTCGCGACGAGGATCACGTCCGGCGTCCCCTCGCGGCAGTCGGCGAGTACGTACCCGCCCCGGGCGGCCCCCTCGGCGGAGGCGTACGCGCCGTCTCCCCGCTCCAGGACGGGCAGCGGCTGCCGGGTCAGGGCGAGGCCGGCGGGCCGGTCGTGGTGCTCCAGGACGGTGCGCCAGCAGACGGCCGTCTCGTTGGCGTCGGCGGGCCGTACGACGTCGAGGCCGGGGATCGCGCGGAGGGCGGCGAGTTGCTCGACGGGCTGGTGGGTGGGGCCGTCCTCGCCCAGACCGATGGAGTCATGGGTCCAGACGTAGGTGACCGGGAGCTTCATCAGGGCGGCGAGCCGGACGGCCGGGCGCATGTAGTCGCTGAAGATCAGGAACGTACCGCCGTAGGGGCGGGTGAGGCTCTGCAGGGCGATGCCGTTGAGGATCGCGCCCATGGCGTGCTCACGGATGCCGAAGTGGAGCGTGCGGCCGTAGGGGTTGCCGGGGAACTCGCCGGTCTGCTTGCTCTCCGGCACGAAGGACGGCTCGCCCTCCATGGTGGTGTTGTTGCTCCCCGCGAGGTCGGCCGAGCCGCCCCACAGCTCGGGCAGCACGGGGGCCAGCGCGGTGAGCACGTCGCCGGACGCCTTGCGGGTGGCGATGCCCTTGGGGTCCGGGCCGAAGACGGGCAGGCTGTCGGTCCAGCCCTCCGGAAGCCGCCGCTCCCGCAGCCGGTCGAGGAGTCCGGCGCGCTCGGGGTGGGCGGAGCGCCACTCCCGGTAGCCGGGCTCCCAGGCCCGATGGGCCTCCGCGCCTCGCCCGACGACCGCGCGGGCGTGGTGCAGCACGTCGTCCTCGACGACGAAGCCGGCGTCCGGGTCGAAGCCGAGCAGCTTCTTGGTGGCGGCGACCTCCTCGTCGCCGAGCGCGGAGCCATGGGCCTTTCCGGTGTTCTGTTTGGTGGGCGCGGGCCAGCCGATGATCGTGCGCAGCAGGATCAGGGAGGGCCGGCCGCGCTCGCCCTTCGCGGCTTCGACGGCGGCGAGCAGGGCGTCGACGTCCTCGACGTAGTCGCCGGTCCGGGTGAAGTCGACCGTCTGGACCTGCCAGCCGTACGCGGCGTAGCGGGCGGTGACGTCCTCACTGAAGGAGATGTCGGTGTCGTCCTCGATGGAGATGTGGTTGGAGTCGTAGAAGACGATCAGGTTCCCGAGCTCCTGGTGTCCCGCCAGTGAACTGGCCTCGGACGTCACGCCCTCCATCAGGTCGCCGTCGGAGGCGACGACGTACACGTGGTGGTCGAAGGGGCTCGTGCCGGCCGGCGCCTCGGGGTCGAGGAGGCCCCGCTCGCGCCGGGCCGCCATGGCCATGCCGACGGCGGAGGCCAGCCCCTGCCCCAGCGGCCCGGTGGTGATCTCGACGCCCCTGGTGTGGCGGTACTCCGGGTGGCCGGGGGTGATGGACCCCCAGGTGCGCAGCGCCTCCAGATCCGCCAGCTCCATGCCGTAGCCGCTCAGGTACAGCTGGATGTAGAGGGTGAGGCTGGAGTGTCCGCAGGACAGCACGAAGCGGTCCCGGCCGAGCCACTGGTCGTCGGCCGGGTCGTGCCGCATCACCTGTTGGAACAGCAGGTACGCGAGCGGGGCCAGGCTCATCGCGGTGCCCGGGTGGCCGTGGCCCGCCTTCTGCACGGCGTCGGCGGCCAGCACCCGCACGGTGTCGACGGCGCGGACGTCGAGCGGCCCCCAGCCCGCCGCGTCCGCGAGGGGCGGGGCCAGGTTCGGGTCGCGGGGGCCGGTCCCGGCGCCCCGCGAGGCGTTCGATCCGCTCGATCCGTTCGATCCGTTCGGGGCGTCGGGGGTGTTCGGGGCTTCGGGGGCGTTCGGGGGTGCCATCAAGTCCTCCTGATCGACGGGGCGATCGAAGGAGCACATCACTTTTACGGGACAAAAGGGGGAAGGGCAGCGCCGAAGGTCCTAGGCCGAAGGGCTGATCACTTCGGAGCACTCCTGCTGTTAGCCTGCTCCTGCATATAGATTGCAATAACAACTGGACGGCATTCCCAGCAGTCGGAGGGCTCGCATCATGGCCACGTACACGCTCCCGGAACTCCCGTACGACTACGCGGCGCTCGAACCGGTCATCAATCCCCAGATCATCGAGCTGCACCACGACAAGCACCACGCCGCGTACGTCAAGGGCGCGAACGACACCCTGGAGCAGCTGGAAGAGGCCCGCGACAAGGAGGCCTGGGGCGCGATCAACGGCCTTCAGAAGAACCTCGCGTTCCACCTCTCCGGCCACATCCTGCACTCGATCTACTGGCACAACATGACCGGCGACGGCGGCGGCGAGCCCCTCGCGGCGGACGGCGTGGGCGACCTCGCCGACGCGATCACCGAGTCCTTCGGCTCCTACGCGGGCTTCAAGTCCCAGCTGACGAAGGCCGCCGCCACCACCCAGGGTTCCGGCTGGGGCGTGCTCGCGTACGAGCCCGTGAGCGGCAAGCTGATCGTCGAGCAGGTCTACGACCACCAGGGCAACGTCGGCCAGGGCTCGGTCCCGGTCCTCGTGTTCGACGCCTGGGAGCACGCCTTCTACCTGCAGTACAAGAACCAGAAGGTGGACTTCATCGAGGCGATGTGGCGGGTCGTCAACTGGCAGGACGTCGCCAAGCGTTACGCCGCCGCCAAGGAGCGCGCGGACGTTCTGCTGCTCGCCCCCTGACCCGGACTCCGGCGCACCACAGTCGTCCTGCCTCGTGATCGTCTTCTCAACCTTCACCACGGCAGGCGGATGAACGGAGGGCCCCCGCGAGGACATGACTCGCGGGGGCTTTCCCATGGCGACTGTTTAGCTGTTTAGCTCATGTGCTAAACATGCATACATGGATTCACCCGCCGACGAAGAGGCGAGCGCCTTCCGTGCGCTCGCCGATCCCACCCGCCGCCAGATCCTGGAGGATCTGCGGGGCGGCGAGCTGGCCGCCGGAGAGATCGCGAGCCGGTTCTCGATCAGCGCGCCGTCCATCTCGCGCCACCTGGGCGTGCTCAAGGGGGCCGGGCTCGTCACCGAGCGCCGGGACGCCAACCGCATCCTCTACTCCCTCGCCGAGGAGCGGCTCGCCATGTGCGTGGGGCGCTTCCTCAGCGCCGTGTGCCCCGAGCAGATCGTGCTCCGCAACACCAAGTGGCGCTCCGCGCCGGAAGGCGACGCCTCATGATCCGGCCCCGGCTCTCCAGCGTCATCGAACGCCGCCTCCTGGTGAACTACCGGGTCGACCCGTCCGTCGCGGCGGCCCTGCTGCCCTCACCTCTGCGACCCCAACTGGTGCGCGGTCAGGCGGTGGCCGGTATCTGCCTGCTGCGGATCGGCGGCGTCCGCCCCGCCTGGGCCCCCGCCGCGACCGGGCTGACCAGCGAGAACGCGGCGCACCGGATCTCCGTCGAATGGGACGGGCCGGACGGCGTCGAGTGTGGCGTCTACATCCCGCGCCGCGACACCGCCTCCCGCCTCAACGCCTTCGCGGGCGGGCGGATCTACCCGGGCGAGCACGGCCGCGCGGACTTCACGGTGCGGGAGGACGCCGACTCCGTACGGGTGGCCTTCGCGACCCGGGACGGCGAGGTGGAGGTGGACGCGACCGTGGAGCCCGCCGGGGAACTGCACGGCAGCGCGCTGTTCACGGACCTGGCGGAGGCGTCGGAATTCTTCCGCCTCGGCAGCCGGGGCCTCTCCCCCAACGCCGGCGGGGACCGTCTGGACGTCCTCGAACTGTCCACGGACGCCTGGAAGGTGACGGCGGGCAGGCCCCGTTCCGTGCGCTCCTCGTTCTTCGAGGACCCGGACCGCTTCCCGCCCGGCAGCGCGGTGCTGGACAGTGCGCTGGTGATGCGGGGCGTGGCGGCGGACTGGTCGCAGGGGGAGCCGTTCCGGCTGGGGTGCGGGGCGGGGGCCGCGTAGAGGGGCCGCGCAGGGGCTCGCAGGGGGCGGCGGGCCGTCTCGGCCTGCCGGGAAAATACCCGCGGCCCCTCGGGCCCGGATGCCACGATGATCCACGCCCGTCCGCCCGTACCCCGCCCCGGAAGCGACCCCATGACTTCTGCCCCCGTCCCTGCCGACCCGACCGTCCTGCACCCGATGCCCGGCCAGCCGCGCGTGGTGCAGCTGAAGCCCCTGGTCACCTCGGAGCTGATCGAGGCCGGGGAGTACTCGTACTACGACGACCCCGAGCACGCCACGGAGTTCGAGACCCGCAACGTGCTCTACCACTACGGGCCGGAGCGCCTGGTGATCGGGAGGTTCTGCGCGTTCGGCACCGGGGTGCGGTTCATCATGAACGGCTCCAACCACCGTATGGACGGGCCGTCCACGTTTCCGTTCCCGACGCTCGGCGGCTCCTGGTCCGACCACTTCGACCTGCTGACGGGCCTGCCCAACCGGGGTGACACGGTGATCGGCAACGACGTCTGGATCGGCTACGAGGCCGTGATCATGCCGGGGGTCCGCATCGGGCACGGCGCGATCATCAGCTCGCGGTCCGTGGTGGTCTCGGACGTCCCCGACTACGGCATCGTCGGCGGCAACCCGGCCCGGCTGATCCGCACCCGGTACGAGGAGGAGGACGTCGCGCGCCTGCTGGCGGTGGCCTGGTGGGACTGGCCGGCGGACCACCTGACGCGCCACATCCGTACGGTGATGTCGGGCACGGTGGCGGAGCTGGAGGCGGCGGCGCCGGGGGTGTCCCGGGCCTGAAGGGTTCCGTGCCGGAGCCCCGCCGGCGGAGTGCTACCGGCGGGGCTCCGGCACGGCCCGTACGGAGTGCGTGCGGCGGTGGTACGACCAGGTCACCGCCGCCAGGAGCGGGCCCCACAGCAGGAGGGGGGCGTAGGCGGCGACGAAGAGGACCTCACCGGCCGAGACGCCGGGGTCGGGGCTCTCGGCGGCCAGCAGTCCGCCGAAGAAGAGGACCCACCACAGGAACGTGACCGCCAGGGCTCCCAGCGAAGCGGCGATGACCGCGAGCCCCGTGTCGACCGGGCGCCCTCCGAGAAGCGGAATCCAGCGCGGCACCACCTCCCCCCAGGGCCGCACCAGGCCGAGTGTGAGATACGAGGCGGCCTCGGCGACCGCGCCGAGCAGCAGGACGTAACCCAGGGCGAGCAGCGGGGAGTCGTCGGGGAACCCGGCGAGGAACTCCTCGCGCTCCATCACCCCGACCGGCACCCCGAGCACCAGCGCGACGCGCCACACCCCGGAGGGGACCGTCGACCACGCGGCGACATGGGCGGCGCGGACCGCCCAGCGCGGGGGCGGTGGGACCGGCGGCCGGGCCGGTGGCGGCACGCGGGCTTCCGGCGTGGCGGGATCCGTCGTCGTCATACCTCGAATCTCGCGCGCGACACGGCCCCGCACGTCCTACCGCGTGATGATCCGCCTCCGCCGCGCGGGGGACCCGGCGAGGGACCGCGTCCCGGCACGACACGGCACCGCGAACGCCCTCAGTCGTCCGCGAACCAGGAGCGGCCCTGGGCCCAGTGGGTCACCCACCCCGCGAAACCGGGCACGCCCGGCATCAGGGAGGCGGCCGACCGGGTGCCGAAAGGTATCGCGCCGTTCTCGTCGATCAGCCAGACCTGACCGCGCTGCGGGCCGGTGACGATCAGGTGCCAGTACATGCCGCAGCCGTCGGTGCCCAGCACCAGTGAGCCGTGGTCGAACACCGACTCCACCCGGTCGTCGAACTCCTGCTCCGACAGCGCCGTCCCGTCGTCGTCCGCCTCCCACAGCCATGCCTCCGTGAGCGGAAAAGGCTCGGCAAGCAGGCGTTCGGGGCGGTCCGAGCCCCAGTCCGACGGCGTCTTCGCGAAGGGCAGCAGACCGTAGTGGGGCGGCCCCGCGCGCAGCCCGTCGCAGATCTCCGCCACGAAGGTGCGGTACGGCTCCGGGAGCACGATGCCGTGCTCGGTCTCGAAGGACCGCACCGCTTCCGGGCCGGCCGGCGGCACCGCATCGGGACGGGACGCGAAGATCTCGCGGAGGGCGGCCGACTCGGCCGGGTCGCAGGCTTCCGTGTTCATGCCGGTCATCATGCAAGATCCGCGAGAGACTGCCCGGCGTTCCGGGCGTGGACCGCGACCCTGCGGGCATGGCCGGGACCGGATGACCGGCCGGACCGTCGGCGTCTCCGGGGGCGCCTACCTCGGACCGCCGGCGACCGGTTGATCACGTCTCCTCGCGCGCCCGGCCGCCACCGCGCACGCCTCCTCGTCGGTCACGCCCGACTCCGCCGTCAGGTCGATCAGCGCGTCCAGCCGGTCGCGGGCGGCCAGGAGGGCGGCGGCGGCCTCGTCGATGCGGGCGCGTTCGCGGTGCAGGTCGGGGAGCATGCTGGAGCAGGCCGGCTCCAGGATGCGGCCCTCGTCGACCATGCAGGGCAGCAGCTCGGCGATGACCGCCGTGTTGAGACCGGCGGCCAGCAGCATGCGGATGCCCCGTACGGTCACGACATCCGCTTCCTCGTACTCGCGGTAGCCACTCGGGCGGCGGGCCGGCCGCAACAGGCCCTGCTCCTCGTAGTAGCGCAGCGACCGCTGGCTGACGCCCGTCCGTCGGGAGAACTCCCCCATGCGCATATGACGACCACCACATTCGGTTGACTCTCACACCGGTGTGAGACAGCAGCCTATTCCGCATGACACTTCGGAATTCAACACGCCCGCAGGACAACCCCGTTACCGTCATCGGCCTCGGCCCCATGGGTCTCGCCCTCGCCGAAGCCCTCCTGAAGAACGGTCACCCCACCACCGTCTGGAACCGCACCCCCGAGAAGGCCCGCGATCTCGTCGCCCGGGGCGCGCGGCTCGCGGCGTCCGCGGCCGACGCCGTGGCCGCCGGCCCTCTCACCGTCGTCTGCCTCAAGGACTACGCGACGCTGTACGAGGTGCTCGACCCGGCCGGCGGCGCGCCGGCGGGCCGGACCCTGGTCAACCTCAACTCCGGTACGCCGAAAGAAGCGCACGCGGCGGCCTCCTGGGCTGCCGAGCGGGGCGTCGCCTACCTGGACGGCGCGGTCATGGTGCCGCCGCCCCTCGTCGGGGACCCCGGGTCCGTCTTCCTCTACAGCGGTCCGCGCGAGGTCTTCGACGCCCACCGGGCCACGCTGGCGAGCCTGGGCGACCCCCGGCACCTCGGCTCCGACCCCGGGCTCGCGGTGCTCCACAACGCGGCGCTGCTCGGCCTGATGTACGCGACGATGAACGGCTTCCTGCACGCCACCGCGCTGGTCGGCTCGGCGGGCGTACCAGCCGCGGACTTCGCCGATCTCGCGGTGAACTGGTTCCTGCCCACGGTGGTGGACGCGACGCTCGTCGAGCAGGCGCCGGATCTCGACGCGGGTCATTACCCGGGCGACCTGGGCACCCTGCACATGAATCTGAACGCGCTGGAGCACATCGCCCTCACCTGCGAGGAGCAGGGCGTGCACACCGCGCAGCCGCGGCTGATGCGGGAGATCGCGGCGCGGGCCATCGAGGACGGCCACGGCGCGTCGAACTACCTGGCGGTGTTCGAGGTCTTCAAGAAGGCGGCGGAGCCGGACGCGCGGTAGCGGCGGCGGGACCCGGCGGGTCGCACGTGCCCGCCGGGTTACGGCCGGGAGGACCCCGGCAGCCGGGTCCAGAACTGGTCGACGATGTTCTCGATGAAGCGACGTCCGTCCTCGCCGGACGCCGTGGTGCCGCCGGCCCGGCTCAGGGTGGCCGCCATGAGGCCCTGGTACTCCTGGTGCATGGCGGACAGGGGGCCCTTCAGGTCGCGGCGCTCCATGGAGACGAGCTTGGCGATGTCGCGGATGTGCGCCTGCCAGCGGGTGGAGACCGCCTCGGTGAGGAGGCGGGCGAGCTCGTCCTCCAGCCTGGTGATGGCGATGAAGTCGCGCGGGGGGAGGCTGAGGACCTCGCCGAGATGGACGGACTGGCGTTTGTCGCCGGCCCACTGACCGGATTCCTCCATGGCCAGATACGCGTCGAGGGTGAGGCCGGTGGCGCGCGCGACGTCCTCGGCCGAGACACCGCGCGCGATGCGGTGTTCGAGCAAGGTGCGCGGGTGACCCATGAGTTCACTGGGCTGACACCACAACGCGCCGGCCAGAGCGGTGAATTCCGCCGCGTCCGGCACGTGGGTACCGCGCTCCCACGCGATCACATGCTCGGGACCGACGTGTGACGTGCCGAAGGACGCGCGCATGCCGTAGGCGACATGTCCGGGTGCCATCCCGAGTTTCTCGCGCAAGGCGCGCGCTGCCCGCGCGTTGAAAGGGAGTGGTGGGTGCACATACGGAGCGTAGGGGAGTTGTCACCGGCACTTCCATACCCGCTGTCGGCTGCCTGCCGGTTTGGCGGCAAAGGTCACCGCTGATTCCGTAGGAAGCCACAGGGGAAAAAGGGGACCAACTGCACGCTCTACGCGGGTAGTTGCGATCCCGTCGTTGCCGCGTATGATCCGCTCGCAAGGTGCCGCATGTGCGTTCGCACAGCGCCTGCCACTCACTTCCGGCAGCACCGGCACCACCCCCCTTCCCCCATCGTTCGCAGGCTCAGGAGACTCCGTCATGCACCCCAGTACGACCAGCCCGCCGCCCGACGCGAAGCCCAACGGATCGGGGGGCGCCGTCGACCGGTTCTTCCGCATAAGCGAGCGCGGTTCGACCTATCTCCAGGAGATACGCGGTGGATTCGCCACGTTCTTCACGATGGCATACATCCTGGTGCTCAACCCGATCATCCTCGGCGGGGCCGAGGACAAGTTCGGCAAGCAGCTGGACAACGTGCAGCTGGTCACCGCCACCGCGCTGGTCGCCGCGGTGATGACGCTGATCATGGGTGTGGGCGGCAATCTGCCGCTGGCCCTGGCGGCGGGTCTGGGCATCAACGCCGTCGTCGCCTACCAGATCGCTCCCCTGATGAGCTGGGACGACGCGATGGGCCTCATCGTGCTGGAGGGGCTGCTGATCTGCGTTCTGGTGATGACCGGGTTGCGCGAGGCGATCATGCACGCCATTCCGCAGCCTCTCAAGCAGGCCATCAGCGTCGGCATCGGTCTGTTCATCGCCTTCATCGGTTTCGTGGACGCCGGTTTCGTCACCCGCATCCCCGACGCCGCGAACTCCACCGTGCCCGTCCAGCTCGGCACCGGGACGCTCACCGGCTGGCCGATGCTCGTCTTCTGCCTCGGCGTGCTCCTGACGATCGTGCTGGTCGCCAGGAAGGTCAAGGGCGCGATCCTCATCAGCATCGTCCTGATGACCGTCGTCGCCATCGTCATCAACGAGGTCGCCCGCATCAAGTCCTGGGGCCTGACCACGCCCTCGATACCCGACAACCCGGTCGCCGCACCCGACTTCGGGCTGCTGGGCCAGTTCGACCTGTTCGGTTCGTTCGGTCAGGTCAGCGTTCTGACGGTCGTCCTGCTCGTCTTCACCCTCATCCTGTCCGACTTCTTCGACACGATGGGCACGGTCGTGGGCGTCACGGCGGAGGCCGGGCTCCTCGACGAGCGGGGTCAGGTGCCCGGTCTCGGCCGCGTCCTGCTCATCGACGGCGTGGCCGCCGTCGCCGGTGGCGCCGCGTCCTCGTCGTCGGCCACCACCTACATCGAATCCGCGGCGGGTGTCGGTGAGGGAGCCCGCACCGGCTTCGCCAACATGGTGACCGGCGGCCTGTTCGCGCTCGCCCTCTTCCTCACGCCCGTCCTGACGATCGTGCCGCTCCAGGCGGCGGCGCCCGCGCTCGTCGTGGTCGGGTTCCTGATGATGACCCAGGTCAAGCACATCGACTGGGACCGCTACGACGTCGCCATCCCGGCCTTCCTCACCATCGTCGTCATGCCGTTCACCTACTCCATCACCAACGGCATCGGCGCCGGCTTCGTCGCCTACGTGGTCATCAAGGCGTGCCTGGGCAAGGCGCGCGAAGTCCACTGGCTGCTGTGGGGCACCGCCGCGCTCTTCCTGGTCTACTTCATCATCGACCCGCTGAAGCAGATCCTCGGCCTCAACTAGCGGAGCCCCGGGCCGGTGACTTCCGGGTCAGTGCTTCCGGGCCGGTGACTTCCGGTCAGTGGCTTCCGGCGTCGGAGAGGCAGAACTCGTTGCCCTCCGGATCCCTGAGGACCGTCCAGGACATGCCCTCCATCGACTGCTCGCCGACGACGGTCGCGCCCAGCTTCGCGAGGCGCTCCACGTCGGCCGGGCGGTCGGGCGAGGAGAAGTCGACGTGCACCCGGTTCTTGGCCGCCTTGGGCTCGGGCACCCGCTGGAAGCCGAGGACCAACGGGGTCGCCGCGAGGATGACGAACCCGTCGTAGTCCTGTGTGTCCTCGACCCCCAGCGCCTCGGCCCACCAGGCGGCCAGTCCCTGGGGGTCGGCACAGTCGATCGTGATCATTTCCGGTGAGATACGCATGCTCCTCACCGTACGACGCACCACTGACAACGGGCCGGAAGCCCGACCGGCCCGTTGTCGGCCGCCCTCAGCCCAGCGCGACCTCCAGCAGAGGGAGTTCGCGGCCCGGGATGGATCCGGACGGGGTGGCGCCGATCCGGACCGCGCCCATGGCCCGGTAGAACGGCTCCGCGTTCGGGTCGGCGTCGATGGTGAGGCGGGTGAATCCCAGGCGGCGGGCCTCGTCCATGGTGTGGGCGAACAGCCGTCGCCCGACGCCCCTGCCGATGGCGTCCGGCTCGACGAACATCATGCCGAGCGCGCCCCTCGGCGGCTCCCCGTCCAGGGTGGTGAAGCCCAGGATCCGGCCGTCCTCCTCGGCCACCGCCGTCCGCCGGGCCGCCACGTCCGCGGGGCGGACGGTCAGCTCCTCGCGGCAGGCGGCCAGGAACTCCGCGTCGTACTCCCAGTGGCCCTTCGACCGGAGGGCCAGTTCGGTCAGTGCGGCGGCCTCGACCGCCTCGCCCGCGCGTATCCGCATGGGGCCATCGTCCCCCGTGCGGATACGCGCGGCCATGCAATAAGGCTCCGTCAGTCGAAGATC
The DNA here is from genome assembly GCF_014650675.1 of Streptomyces anulatus. Lineage (GTDB taxonomy): Bacteria > Actinomycetota > Actinomycetes > Streptomycetales > Streptomycetaceae > Streptomyces > Streptomyces anulatus. The sequence continues at coordinate 1,011,450 of NZ_BMVK01000001.1, forward strand.
GGGCCCTGCGTCCGGGTCCGCTTGATCTCGTAGAAGCCCGGGATGGAGGCGACCAGCAGCGTGCCGTCCCAGAGCTTCGCCGCCTCCTCGCCCTTGGGGGCGGGGGTGACGACCGGGCCGAAGAAGGCGATCTGCTCGCCGTCCGCGCCGGGCACGGCGATGACCGGGGTGCCGACCTCCTGGCCGACCTTGTCGATGCCCTCCTTGTGGGAGGCGCGCAGCTCGGTGTCGTACCGGTCGGAGTCGGCGTACTCCGCGAGGTCGGCGGGCAGCCCGACGTCCTTCAGCGCGGCGGCCACCGCCTCGCGCGTGGGGCCCTCGCCGTTGTTGTGGAAGCGGGTGCCGAGCGCGGTGTAGAGGGGGCCGACGACCTCGTCGCCGTGGAGCTGCTGGGCGGCGACGACGACCCGGACCGGGCCCCACGCCTTGTTCTCCAGGAGGTCCCGGTACTCCTCGGGCAGGTCGTCCAGCTTGTCCTCGTTCAGGACGGCCAGGCTCATCACGTGCCAGCGGACCTCGACGTCGCGGACCTTCTCCACTTCCAGCATCCACCGCGAGGTCATCCACGCCCAGGGGCAGAGCGGATCGAACCAGAAGTCGACCGGGGTCTTGCCGTTGGCCGGGGTGTTCTCGGACATGTCTCTCCTCAGAAGGGCGTGTTCCACCTGCGGGCGAGAACGCCTCCGCAGGGGCTCCCATTCCCTGAATGCCGCCGCGCGAGGACGCATGCAAGGATCAATGGGTTCGAACACGACACATGACGCGCGTCACGAAGGAGTGCCCGTGCCCGGTGAAAACCTGTCCCGCGACGAGGCCCAGACGAGGGCCGAGCTGCTGACCGTCGACGGATACGAGGTCGACCTCGACCTGCGGTCCGCCGTCGGCGAGCCCGAGGGGGCCGACGGGGGCGAGGGGGAGGCCGGTCCGCGGACCTTCCGTTCGCTGACCACGATCCGGTTCCGCTCGGCCCGTGCGGGCGCCTCGACCTTCGCCGACCTGGTGGCCCCGGGTGTCGACGCGGTGACGCTGAACGGGACGGCCCTCGACCCGGCCGTCGTGTTCGACGGGACGCGGGTGGCGCTGGACGGGCTCGTCGAGGGCGAGAACACGCTCGTGGTCGACGCCCGCTGCGCGTACAGCAGGACCGGCGAGGGCATGCACCGCTTCGTCGACCCGGAGGACGGCGAGGTCTACCTCTACACGCAGTACGAGCCGGCCGACGCCCGCCGCGTCTTCGCCAACTTCGAACAGCCCGACCTCAAGGCCCCCTACCGCTTCCGGGTGACCGCCCCCGCCGACTGGCGGGTCTGGTCCAACGGGGCCGAGGAGTCGCGGGAGGGCGGGGTGTGGACCTTCGCCGAGACGAAGCCGATCTCCACGTACATCACGGCCGTCGTCGCCGGTCCGTACCACTATGTGAGCGACCACTACAGCCGCGCCCTGGCCGACGGCTCCACGCTGGAGATCCCGCTCGGCGCGATGTGCCGCAAGGGGCTCGCGAAGCACTTCGACGCGGACGACGTCTTCCTGATCACCAAGCAGGGCCTGGACTTCTTCCACGACCACTTCGACTACCCGTACCCCTTCGGGAAGTACGACCAGGCCTTCGTGCCCGAGTACAACCTCGGCGCCATGGAGAACCCGGGGATGGTCACCTTCCGCGAGGAGTACATCTACCGGGGCAAGGTCACCTCGGCGGCCTACGAGCGGCGTGCCAACGTCATCCTGCACGAGATGGCGCACATGTGGTTCGGCGACCTGGTCACCATGGAGTGGTGGGACGACCTGTGGCTGAAGGAGTCCTTCGCGGACTTCATGGGCTCCTTCTCGATGGTCGAGGCGACCCGCTTCACCAACGGCTGGATCACCTTCGCCAACAACCGCAAGGCGTGGGCCTACCGCGCCGACCAGCTGCCCTCCACGCACCCCATCACGGCGGACATCCGTGACCTGGAGGACGCCAAGCTGAACTTCGACGGGATCACGTACGCCAAGGGCGCGTCCGTGCTCAAGCAGCTCGTGGCGTACGTGGGGCGGGACGCGTTCCTCGAAGGCGCCCGGCGCTACTTCAAGCAGCACGCCTACGGCAACACGCGCCTGGGCGACCTGCTGTCGGTGCTGGCCGAGACGTCCGGCCGCGACATGACGGCCTGGTCGCGCTCCTGGCTCCAGACGGCGGGCGTCAACGTGCTCACCCCGGTGCCCACGTACGACGCGGCGGGCATCCTGACCGAGCTGGCCGTCGTCCAGGAGGCCGCCGCCGCGTACCCGGAGCTGCGCCCGCACCGCGTCGCGGTCGGCCTGTACCGGCGTACGCCGGAGGGCGAGCTGACGCGTTACGCGCGCGCCGAGGTGGACGTGGCCGGCGAGCGGACCGTGGTGGACGCCCTGGCCGGCTCCGAGCGGCCCGATCTGATCCTGGTCAACGACGACGACCTCACGTACTGCAAGGTCCGCTTCGACGCCGGGTCGCTGGCCACGCTGCGCGACCACCTGGGCGAGATCACGGACCCGCTGGCCCGTGCCCTGTGCTGGTCGGCCCTGTGGAACCTGACCCGGGACGCGGTTCTGCCGGCCCGCGACTTCGTCGCTATGGTGCTGGCGTTCGCCGGGCGGGAGAGCGACATCGGCGTCCTCCAGATGCTGCACGCCTGGGCGCAGTCCGCGCTGGTCAACTACGCGGCCCCCGACTGGCGCGAGGAGGGCGGCCGGGCGCTGGCCGACGGCGCGCTGCGCGAGCTGCGGAGCGCCGAGCCGGGCAGCCAGAACCAGCTGACCTGGGCCCGCTTCTTCGCGGCGGTGGCCTCGTCCGAGGAGGACTTCCAGCTGCTGGGCGGGCTGCTGGAGGGCACGGCCCGGATCGACGGTCTCGACGTCGACCAGGAGCTGCGCTGGGCCTTCCTCTCCCCGCTGGCCTCCCACGGCGCGGCGAACGAGGCGGCGATCGACGCCGAACTGGCCCGCGACGACACGGCGTCCGGCAAGCGCCACCACGTGCGGTGCCTGGCCTCGCGCCCCTCGGAGGCGGTCAAGGCGCAGGCCTGGGCGGCGGTCGTGGAGTCGGACAAGCTGTCGAACGCGCTGGTCGAGGCGACGATCACCGGTTTCGGGCAGCCCTCCCAGCGGGAGCTTCTCGCCCCGTACGCGGGCCGCTACTTCGAGGTGATCGAGCGGATCTGGGCGGAGCGGTCCATCCAGATCGGCATGCACGTGGTGCGGGGGATGTTCCCCGGGCTCCAGGACAGCCCGGGGACCCTCGCGGCGACCGACGCCTGGCTGGGCGAGCACGAGGACGCCGCCCCGGCGCTGCGGCGGCTGGTGCTGGAGGCCCGGGACGACCTCGCGCGGGCGCTGCGCGGCCAGGAGTGCGACCGGGCCGCGGCATAGGCCCCGCCCACCGGTTGCCAGTGGGGCCGAGCCGGGATGTATGAGGGGCGCTCGGGCGGGGCGTGCGTGCGGCGTGAAAGCGGCGCTCGTACACCCGCCCGAGGTGCCCCTCCCCCGATTCCCGGCGTGACGGCCCTTTTCGGTTGTCGAACGTCCGTACTTTAGGACGGCGTTGTCCGGGATTGTCGACGGACGTGTAACAGGGGTTAGGGCACCCTCCACGGGCGGGAAACCCCGGGACATGACCCAGAACACCCCGCTCTCCCCCCGCCTCCCCCGCCTCCCCCTTCACCCCGAGGACGTGGCGCACCGTGTGCTGTCCGCCGCCCAGTTGAGGGCGCGGGGCGTGTCCGCGGCGCAGACGTCCGCCCAGTGCCTGCCCGGCGGCCCGTGGCAGCACCTGCTGCCGGGGGTCTATCTGCTGCACCCAGGCCCGCCCACCGGCCGGGAGCGGCTGCACGGAGCGCTGCTCTACGCGGGGCGTCCGCCGGCCTCCGCTCGGCGCGCTCCGGCGGGCCCCGCGGACGCGGGGTACGGCGAGTCGATGGTCACCGGGGTCGCCGCGCTCGCGCTGCACGGCTTCGCCGCGGCCGGGGACGTGGAGGCGTTGCACCGGATCGACGTGCTGGTCCCGCGCACCCGGCGGCTGCGGTCCACCCGGTTCGTGGAGGTGCTGCGGGCCGCCTCGATGCCGCGCGCGGTGCGGGTGGGCGAGCTGCCCGTCGCCCCGGTCGAGCGGGCCCTGGCGGATGCGGTGGCGGGCACGGTGGACGCGGCGTGCGTCCGGCGGCTGCTGACCGAGGCGGTACGCGACAGGCACTGCGAACCAGCCGCTGTGGTACGGGAGTTGAGCGAGGCGAAGCTGCTCGGGCGACCCGCCGTGGTGGGTGCGGTCGACGCGCTGCTGGCCGAGGGGCGGGCGGTGGCGGAGGCCCGGCTGTACGCGATGGTGCGCGAGCACGGGCTGCCGGAGCCGCTGTGGAACGTGGAGCTGCGGCTGCCGGGCGGGCCCCGGCTCGGCGGGGTCGACGCCTACTGGCCGGACCAGGCCGTGGCGGTGGAGCTGGACGCGCGGGCGCCCCGGTACGACGCGCCGGGGCGGAGGGGCCGGGCGGAGGAGGACCCGCAGTGGTCCGCGTACGCCGCGAAGCGGGAGCATCTGGAGCGGCTCGGGATCACGGTCGTCCATCTCTCGCCGCGGAAGCTGCGCGAGGCGGCGGACCAGCAGGCGACGGTGGTGCGGACGGCGCTGATGGCGGCGGCCGACCGGGAGCCGGCCGCGTACGTGATGGTGCTGCCGCGCTGAGCGGGCGGCGGCCCGGGGGGCGGCCGGGTCGGTACTGGGGCTGGTCCGGACCACGGCTGCCGTCGCACGCGTCACCAGGCGCCACGGGCATACCGTTTGACCTCATTCATCCCGCGTGGCATATCGCGCCCCATGGCGGATCTATGCCATGTCCCTGACTCACCTCCGCCAACTCTCCACAAACCCCTGTCATTTACGACAGGCTGAGCGGTCATCCGGTACCGAATTCCGGACTCTCTCTTTCAATTACAGGGATGCTGATGACCAAGGAATCCCCCAGCTCCATACCCGGGGCCAGACGCGCGGCTCGTATAGCGGCCGCTGCCGGCCTGGCGGCCGCACTCGCCGCCTCCGGCGCCGCTCCGGCGTTCGCCGCCGAGGACCCGGCACCGGCACCCGTCAAACCGGCCGCCACGAGCGACCGGGGCGACAAGCTCGGCAAGGCCGACGCCGATGTCCTGGCGAAGGCCGAGGCCAAGGGCGAGAAGAGCGTCACCATGATGGTCGCCACCACCCCCGGGGCGACCGAGCAGGTCAGCAAGCAGCTGGACGCCGTCGAGGGCTCCGTGCTCGGCCGGACCTACGACAAGCTCGGCTACGTCCGGGCGACGGTCCCGACCAGCCGCGCCGAGTCCACCATCAAGGCGGCCTCCAAGCTCTCCTCCGTCCTCGGCATCGATCTCAAGCAGGAGATCAAGCTGGACGACCCGACGCCCAAGGGCGACCGGGCCGCCGGAGCGAAGCAGCCGAAGGCCACCGGCAGTTACGCGGCGCCGAACAAGAAGACGCCGGCGAAGAACCCGTACAACCCGTCGTTCGAGACGGGTGCGGTCGAGTTCGTCGAGAAGCACCCGGAGGCCGACGGCCGCGGGATCACCATCGGCGTCCTGGACTCCGGCGTCGACCTCGGTCACCCGGCCCTGAAGAAGACCACCACCGGCGAGCGCAAGATCGTCGACTGGGTGACCGCGACCGACCCGGTGAACGACGGCGACGGCACCTGGCTGGAGATGTCCCAGTCGGTGGCCGGCCCGACGTTCACCTCCGGCGGGAAGACCTACTCGGCGCCGGCGGGCAGCTACAAGTTCGCCACGTTCGCCGAGGCGGCCACCACCGGCGGCGAGATGGCGGGCGACCTCAACCGCGACGGTGACACCACCGACGTCTGGGGCGTGCTGTACGACCCGGTCACCGGCACCACGCGGGTGGACCTGAACAACAACGCGGACTTCTCCGACGACAAGGTCCTCAAGCCGTACAAGGAGAAGTTCCAGGTCTCCTACTTCGGTGAGGACGACCCGCGCACCCAGGTCGTCGAGCGCATCCCGTTCGTCGTCGAGACCCGTAAGAACGTGGTCCTCGACGCCTCGGGCGCGAAGGCGGACTTCGTCAACATCGGCGTCATCGAGGGCGCGCACGGCACGCACGTCGCGGGCATCACCGCGGCCAACGGGCTGTTCGGCGGCGAGATGAACGGCGCCGCCCCCGGCGCCAAGATCGTCTCCTCCCGCGCCTGCACCTGGTCCGGCGGCTGCACCAACATCGCGCTGACCGAGGGCATGATCGACCTCGTCGTCAACCGCGGCGTCGACATCGTCAACATGTCGATCGGCGGCCTGCCGCCGCTGAACGACGGCAACAACGCGCGCGCCGAGCTGTACAAGCGGCTCATCGACATCTACGGCGTGCAGCTGGTCATCTCGGCCGGCAACAGCGGCCCGGGTCTCAACACCATCGGCGACCCGTCGGTCGCCGACCACGTGATCTCGGTCGGCGCGTCGATCTCCAAGGAGACGTGGGCGGCCAACTACGGCTCCAACGTCACCAAGAAGTACGACATGCAGCCCTTCTCCTCGCGCGGTCCGCGTGAGGACGGCGGCTTCACGCCGGTCATCGCGGCGCCGGGCGCGTCCATCAACACCACCCAGACCTGGGCGCCGGGCGGTCCGGTCAAGGAGGCGGGTTACGACCTGCCGGCCGGCTACTCCATGCTCCAGGGCACCTCGATGGCCTCCCCGCAGGCGGCGGGCGCCGCCGCGCTGCTGCTGTCGGCGGCGAAGCAGAAGGGCATCGAGCTTCCCCCGGCCGACCTGCGCACCGCGCTGACCAGCACCGCGACCCACATCAAGGACGTGCCCGCGCACGCCCAGGGCTCCGGTCTGATCAACATCGTCAAGGCGTGGAAGCAGATCGCCAAGCAGGGCAAGCCCGCCCACGAGTTCTCGGTGAAGGCCCCGGTCGACACCGCGATCGACTTCGCGCTCAAGGACCCGGGCTTCGGCACCGGCCTCTACGACCGCGAGGGCGGCCTGAAGACCGGCGAGACCAAGGTCTACGACGTCGTCGTCACCCGCACCACGGGCCCGGACCGCAACGTCCAGCACAAGCTGTCCTGGAAGAACAACGACGGCACCTTCGAGCTGAGCAGCCCCCAGTACGTCTCGCTGCCGCTCGACACGCCGGTCAAGCTCAAGGTCAAGGCCAAGGCGAAGACCGCCGGGGTGCACAGCGCCATCCTCCAGGTCGACGACAAGAAGACCTCCGGCGTGGACCACCAGATCATGGCCACGGTCGTCGTCGCCCACGAGCTGCAGCAGCCCGGTTACGCCTACAAGGCGTCCGGCTCGGTCCAGCGCAACGGCACCACGTCGTACTTCGTCAACGTGCCGGAAGGCGCGAAGACCCTTGAGGTCGCCCTCAGCGCCCTGCGCTCGGGCAGCCAGACGCGGTTCGTCTCCCTGCACCCGTACGGGACGCCGGTCGACCCGACCACGACGACCTTCTGCTACCCGAACTACGAGAACCCGGCCAACACCTGCCGCCCGGACGCGCGTTCCTACAAGGACCCGCAGCCCGGCGTGTGGGAGATCGAGGTCGAGGCGCGCCGTACGTCGCCGCTGCTGGACAACCCGTACAAGCTGGACGTCTCGCTGCTCGGCGCGACCTTCGACCCGGCGGTGCAGACCATCGCCGAGGCGAAGATCGGCGCTCCCGCCGCGGTGAACTGGACGGTCACCAACGGCGCCGCCGACCTCCAGGGCAAGCTCCAGGGCGGTTCGCTGGGCTCGGCCAAGGTCGACAAGCCGTCGATCTCGACGGGCCAGACCCGTGAGACCACGGTCACCATCGGTGCGGGTGTCGAGAAGCTCGACATCGCCATCGGCGGCACCTCGGACGCCAACGCCGACCTCGACCTGTACGTCTTCCGGGGCGCCACGCAGGTCGGCAGCGCGACCACCGCCGGTTCCGAGGAGGCGGTCAGCCTGGTGAAGCCCGCCGCGGGCACGTACACCGTCGTCATCGACGGCTACTCGGTCCCGACCGGGTCGACCACGTACGACTACCGCGACGTGTACTACTCGGCGTCGCTCGGCACGATCAAGGTCGACTCCACCAAGGCGGTGAACCTGGCCAACGGCGCGTCGGCCCAGGTCGGCGCCGAGGTCGTGGTCGCCGGGGCGGCCCCCGCGGGCCGTCAGTTCTTCGGCGAGGTCCGGCTGGTCAACGCGCGCGGCACCGCCGCGGGCACCGGCAGCGTCGTGATCGAGAAGGTCACGCCGTAACGGATTCCACGGGACCGTAACGGGTCCCATCGTGACGACGGCGGGGCGGGCGCTCTCACGGGCACCCGCCCCGCCGTGCGTGTTCCTGGTCACACCCCTCGGCCGCCCGCCGCAGATGTTTGCCCCCGTCAGCACGGACGTTGCAGAATCTGCGGTCCTCGCACGAAGAGTCCGCAGGTCGGACAATGGATTGGACAAGGCAGGCCAGGACATACGCATCATGGAGCGGCAAACGGGCCGCACAGACGCACGGGCGGGCACACGCCGGACGTGCAGAACAGAGGAGTCCTCGTGAAGGTCGGAATCGTCGGCGCCACCGGTCAGGTCGGCACAGTCATGCTCAGGATCCTGGCCGACCGGGACTTCCCGGTCGACGAGCTGCGGCTGTTCGCCTCCGCCCGGTCCGCGGGCTCCACGATCGACTTCAAGGGCTCCGGCGTCACCGTCGAGGACGCCTCCTCGGCCGACTACACGGGCCTGGACATCGTGCTGTTCTCCGCCGGCGGCGCGACCTCGAAGGCGCTGGCCGAGAAGGTCGCCGCCCAGGGCGCCGTGGTGATCGACAACTCCTCCGCCTGGCGCAAGGACCCCGAGGTCCCGCTCGTCGTCTCCGAGGTCAACCCGCACGCGGCCCGGGTCCGCCCGAAGGGGATCATCGCCAACCCGAACTGCACGACGATGGCCGCGATGCCCGTGCTGCGCCCGCTGCACGACGAGGCCGGCCTCGAAGCGCTGACCGTCGCCACCTACCAGGCCGTGTCCGGCTCCGGGGTCGCCGGTGTCGCCGAGCTGCACGGCCAGGCGGCCAAGGTCGTCGCCGAGGCCGAGAAGCTGGCCCACGACGGCGAGGCCGTGGACTTCCCCGAGCCGGCCGTCTACAAGCGTCCGATCGCCTTCAACGTGCTGCCGCTGGCGGGCTCCATCGTGGACGACGGCTCGTTCGAGACGGACGAGGAGCAGAAGCTCCGCAACGAGTCCCGCAAGATCCTGGAGATCCCGGAGCTGAAGGTGTCCGGCACCTGCGTCCGGGTCCCGGTCTTCTCCGGCCACTCGCTCCAGATCAACGCCCGCTTCGCCCGTCCGATCGGTGTCGAGCGCGCCTACGAGCTGCTGAAGGACGCCGAGGGCGTCGAGCTCTCGGAGATCCCGACCCCGCTCCAGGCGGCCGGCAAGGACGCCTCCTTCGTGGGCCGTATCCGGGTCGACGAGACGGTCGAGCACGGTCTCGCGCTGTTCGTCTCCAACGACAACCTCCGCAAGGGCGCGGCGCTGAACGCCGTGCAGATCGCGGAGCTGGTGGCGGCCGAGCTGAAGGGCTGACCCGCGGCGTCACGCGCACGGGGAAGGGGCGGCCACCGGACACCGGTGGCCGTCCCTTCCCCTTCCCCGTACCCGTCATACCGTCTCAGCCTCGCCGCACCTCGAAGTGGAAGCACCCGTACTCCACGGCCCGTACGTGCACCAACGCCACCTCCGGGTCCGCGAACGCCTCGTCGAGGGCCGCGTCGAAGCCCTTCTCCGTCTCGGCCGGGATCTCCAGCAGCCGGCCGCCCACGATGTGGCCCTGGGCGTCGTAGCGGCGCACCGCGCGCAGCGCGCCCACCCGCGCGAAGGGGTATCCGGCCCGCTCCGGGTCCGGGCCCGGGCACGCCTCGGCGTGGATGAAGACGGGCCCCTGCTCGTCGTACGCCCCCGGGCTCGCCCCGGTCGCGGCGGCCCAGCGGCGCAGCGGAGCGTAGGAGACGAGGGCGATGCGCTCCCCCGGTGCGCTGCCGCGCAGACAGCAGCGCAGGGGGTGGCCGCCCTCGGTCGCGGTGTACGGGCGGCAGGGCCGGCCCGCGTCGTCGGTGGCGCGGAGTCCGGCGAGAGCGGCGGGGTCGATGGGGCGTGGCTGGTGTCCGGTCATGGTCCGAGCGTGTCCCGGTGAGCGGTCCGCGTCCGGCGGAAAACGGACATCGCGCTGGGAGCACGTGCGTGGAAGGATGGGCCGAAACGTCGCTTATCAAGTCGCACACCTAGGAGATGACCGCGTGCCTGGCACGAATCTGACCCGCGAAGAGGCACAGGAGCGGGCGCGCCTGCTGACCGTGGACGCGTACGAGATCGATCTCGACCTCTCCGGAGCGCAGGAGGGCGGCACCTACAGGTCCGTGACCACCGTGCGCTTCGACTGCGCGGAGGCGGGTGCGGAGTCGTTCATCGACCTGGTCGCCCCGGCCGTCCACGACGTGGTGCTGAACGGCAAGGACCTGGACGTGGCCGCCGTGTTCCGCGACGCGCGGATCGCCCTGCCGCATCTGCGTGAGGGCGCCAACGAGCTGAAGGTCGTCGCCGACTGCTCGTACACCAACACCGGTGAGGGCCTGCACCGGTTCGTCGACCCGGTCGACGAACAGGCCTATCTGTACACGCAGTTCGAGGTCCCGGACGCGCGCCGCGTCTTCGCCTCGTTCGAGCAGCCCGACCTGAAGGCGACCTTCGCGTTCACCGTGAAGGCCCCGTCCGGCTGGACCGTCATCTCGAACTCCCCGACGCCGGAGCCGAAGGACGACGTCTGGACCTTCGAGCCGACGCCGCGCATCTCCACGTACATCACGGCCCTCATCGTGGGCCCGTACCACGCGGTGCACAGCAGCTACGAGAAGGACGGCCAGTCCGTCCCGCTCGGCATCTACTGCCGCCCCTCCCTCGCGGAGTACCTGGACGCGGACGAGATCTTCGCCGTCACCCGGCAGGGCTTCGAGTGGTTCCAGGAGAAGTTCGACTACGCGTACCCGTTCGCCAAGTACGACCAGCTCTTCGTCCCCGAGTTCAACGCGGGCGCGATGGAGAACGCGGGCGCGGTCACCATCCGCGACCAGTACGTCTTCCGCTCCAAGGTGACGGACGCGGCGTACGAGGTGCGGGCCGAGACCATCCTGCACGAGCTGGCCCACATGTGGTTCGGCGACCTCGTGACGATGGAGTGGTGGAACGACCTCTGGCTGAACGAGTCGTTCGCCACCTACACCTCGATCGCCTGCCAGGCGGACGCCGCGGGGTCGAAGTGGCCGCACTCCTGGACCACGTTCGCCAACTCCATGAAGACCTGGGCGTACCGGCAGGACCAGCTGCCCTCCACGCACCCGATCATGGCGGACATCCAGGACCTGGACGACGTCCTCGTCAACTTCGACGGGATCACGTACGCCAAGGGCGCGTCCGTGCTCAAGCAGCTCGTGGCGTACGTCGGCAAGGACGCGTTCTTCCAGGGCGTGCAGGCCTACTTCAAGGCGCACGCCTTCGGCAACACCCGCCTCTCCGACCTGCTGGGAGCGCTGGAGAAGACCTCCGGCCGCGACCTGAAGACCTGGTCGAAGGCGTGGCTGGAGACCGCGGGCATCAACATCCTGCGCCCGGAGATCGAGACCGACGCCGACGGTCACGTCACCTCGTTCACCGTGCTCCAGGAGGCGCCCGCGCTGCCCGCCGGCGCGAAGGGCGAGCCGACGCTGCGCCCGCACCGCATCGCCATTGGCTGCTACGACCTCGACGCGGCCGGCAAGCTGGTGCGCACCGACCGGATCGAGCTGGACGTCGACGGCGAGCGCACCACCGTGCCGTTCCCGGAGGGCAAGGCACGCCCGGCCGTCATCCTGCTCAACGACGACGACCTCTCCTACGCCAAGGTCCGCCTCGACGAGGAGTCGCTGCGGGTCGTCACCGAGCACCTGGGCGACTTCGCCGAGTCGCTGCCGCGCGCCCTGAGCTGGGCCTCGGCCTGGGACATGACGCGCGACGGCGAGCTGGCGACCCGCGACTACCTCTCGCTGGTGCTCTCCGGCATCGGCAAGGAGTCGGACATCGGCGTCGTGCAGTCGCTGCACCGCCAGGTGAAGCTGGCGGTGGACCTGTACGCGGCGCCGGAGGCCCGTGAGGCCGCGCTGATCCAGTGGACCGACGCGACGCTGGCCCACCTGCACGCGGCGGAGCCGGGCAGCGACCACCAGCTGGCCTGGGCCCGCGCCTTCGCGGCCACGGCCCGCAACCCGCAGCAGCTGGACCTGCTCCAGTCGCTGCTGGACGGCACCGAGACCATCGAGGGTCTGGCCGTCGACACCGAGCTGCGGTGGGCGTTCGTGCAGCGGCTGGCGGCCACCGGGCTGCTGGACGAGGAGGAGATCGCCGCGGAGTACGAGCGCGACAGGACGGCGGCGGGCGAGCGCCACGCGGCCTCCGCGCGGGCGGCCCAGCCCACGCAGGAGGCCAAGGCCGAGGCGTGGGCCTCGGTCGTGGAGTCCGACAAGCTGCCCAACTCGCTCCAGGAAGCGGTCATCAGCGGCTTCGTCCAGACGGACCAGCCCGAGCTGCTGGCCCCGTACACGGAGAAGTTCTTCGCCGCGGTGAAGGACGTCTGGGACTCGCGCAGCCACGAGATGGCCCAGCAGATCGCGGTGGGCCTCTACCCGGCCCTCCAGGTCTCCCAGGAGACGCTCGACGCCACGGACGCCTGGCTGGCCTCGGCCGAGCCGAGCGCGGCCCTGCGCCGGCTGATGTCGGAGTCGCGGTCCGGTGTGGAGCGCGCCCTGAAGGCCCGCGCGGCGGACGCGGCTGCGGCCACCGCGTAGCGGCACGTACGGCCCTGGGGGCGCCCTCTTCGCCGCGGCGGAGGGGGCGCCCCTTCGGTTCCCGACCCGCTACTCCGGCCGCGGCGTCAGGACGAGCGGCCAGTCCTCGCCGGCCCGGACCGCCGCCACGGCCTGCTCGGCCGGGGTCCCGGCGGGCACCGTCAGGACGAGGGTGAGCTCCGAGGCCCGCCCGTACGCTGCGGGGTCGACGCGCGCCTCCACGCGCAGCAGCCGCAGCGCCGCCGGAGCGCCCGAGGACCGTGCGGTGAACCGCTCCCGGTCCACCTCCAGCCCCCTGAGCAGGGCGGGGTGGGCGATGATGTCCACGGTCAGCAGCTCACCGTCCAGCCGCCGTTCGGCCCAGCCGTCCGTCTGCACCAGGTAGAGGCAGTTCTCCCCCTCGTACCCGTACGACGCGAGCCGGGCCGCGGCGCGCTCGTGATGGTCCGCCACCTCCGACACGACCACGACGAGCGTCATGGCGTCCGGATAGTCCGGATCCAGTCCGTCGCACAGCAGGGCCTCCGCCATCTGACTCCCCCCGGGGAATGCGGTATCGGATTCGAACGTCCGCAGATTAGCCCGTGCCTCGGGCGCCGCCCGTGCGGCCTCGCGCGTTCGGCCGCCGTCCGCGCGCGGTGGGGTCTCCCGTGGCCTACGGTCCGAAGGGTCGTCGCAGTCCTCGGAGGCAGGCCACGGGAGGGTCGATGCCCGGCTTCGCCGCGGTGCCGGTCGCGCTGGCGCTGTGCGCCGGTCTGCTGACGGGCCCCGCCGCCCCGGTGGCGGCCCGCCCGGACTGCCGGGCGGGTCCGGCGGGCTGCTACGACCTCTACACGTACGGCTACAGCCTCGGGCTGCATCCGTTCACCGGCGCGGACGACATCCGGGAGCAGCTGACCGACCACTTCTGGCTGTTCCCGGTCAGCGGCGGATGTGCGGGGCGGATCCGGGCGGGGGCGCGGTGCGAGCTGCTGGGCGGCAATCCGGTCGAGGTGGAGTACATCGGGAACGACTTCTTCCAGATCAACACGCTGCCGGGGCACCAGTTGGGCCGGGGCATGCACATCCGCTTCGCCTTCTCGCGGACTTTCGGCTTCCACTCCCTGACGGTCCGGGCCTGGCAGGACCGGCCCACCGACTGCACGGGCGAGGCCTTCTGCAACACGGTGAACCGGGTGTTCGCCTTCGGGACCTGGCAGGTGCTGGCGAAGACGCTGCGCTTCTCCGCGTACGCCGCCTGAGCCGCCCGGCCCGGTTGGAAGCCGCCCGGCGGACGGGCGCAGGAGCGCAGCCGTCCGCCGGGCGGAGCAGGGGTGGAGCGGAAGGGGTGCGGGTTACGCGCCGGACTCCTCGTAGCGGCGGGTCAGCTCGGCCGCGCCGGACTCCGTGAGGGCGCCGTGCAGGCGCATCCGGGCCACGCCGCCGTCGGGGAAGGCGTCGAGGCGGACGTGGGTGACGACGGCCTGGGCGCGCAGCACGAAGCGGTGGAGGGTGTCGGGCTGGAGGCGGGTGCGCGGGACGATCTCGAACCACTCGCCGGTGTCGCCGTTGCGGCCCTGGAGGGCGATCCAGCCGGCGGAGTTGCCCTTGAGGTAGGCGGTGTCGATCTCGATCGCGCGGACCGCGCCCTGGGCGGGGAGGCGGAAGCGGACCCAGTCGTTGGTGTCGCGGACCCGGCGGCGGCGGTTCTCCCAGCCGTCGTCCATCTTGCGGGAGGTGCCCGGCAGGATGATCTGGGTGGGCGAGGAGTAGAAGCGGTCGGATGCGTCCTCGTACGTACCGCCGTTGAGGACCGAGATCAGGTCGATGGTGCCGAGCGCGGCGAGCCAGGCCGGGTCCGGGACGACTTCGCCGTGCACACGGAGGCGGGCGATGCCGCCGTCGGGGTGCTGGCAGAGGCGCAGGTGGGTGTAGCGCCGGCCGCCGGTGATCTCGAAGGCGTTGGCGGCGTGGCCGCGTACGGGGGTGGGCGGGAGGATCTCCTCCCACTTCACGTCGTCGGCGAGCAGCTGCTCGGGGCTCGGGGCGCCCTCGACGGAGGTGGCCTGTACCGATACGCGCTGCGGGTAGTTGCCGCGGAAGTGGGCGGTGTCGACGATCAGGCCGCGCACGATGCCGGGCGCGCCGAGGCGGACGATGGCCCAGTCGTGGTCCTCGGGGGCCGGGAAGGGGGTCTCGGCGTCCGCGCCCCTGCGGCGGCGGGTCTCCCAGCCGTCCATGATCTTGCCCTTGTGCCCGAAGTGCTCGGGGTCGAAGACGGCGCGCTCGCGGATCAGGAGGTTCTCGCGCTCGGCGAAGAACTCGTCGTTGGCGGCGATCACGCCCGCGCCGAGGCGGCGGTCGGCGAGGTCGACCAGCTCGGTGAAGGGGAGGTCTCCGGCTTCGCGGTAGTCGGCGTACGGGTCGCCGCCGCCGTAGGGCGCGGCGTCATTGGCGTGGGGGTCGGTGTCGGGGTCCTGGAATGTGGTCTCGCTCGCGTCGAAGGTCATGGCTCCTACCTTCGCGCCACCGGACCCATCAGGTCCATCGAAAGTTTTCGCAGATATCTTTCAGATCAGCTGAACGATCTGGCCACGTCGGTGAGTGCCGTGAGGACCCGGGCCACCGCCGGTCCGCTCGAAGCCCCGTGCCGGACCGCCGCCACCACATGGCGGCGCGGCCGGTCCGCCTCCAGCACCCGCATCACCACGCCCTCGCGGGGCTCCCGGGCGGCCATCCTGGGGACCAGTGCGACGCCCATGCCCGCCTCGACCAGGGCGAGGATCGCGGTCCACCCGGCGGCGCTGTGGGCCTGCTCGGGGACGAAACCCGCCGCCTCGCAGGCGGCGGTGGTGATCTCGGACCAGGGTCCCGAGCCGCCGAAGATCCAGCGGTCGGCGGCCAGGTCGGCGAGTCGCAGCGCGGGTGCGCCGGCCAGCGGATGGCCGGCGGGGAGCGCCACGTCCAGCGGGTCGGCGAGCAGCGGGAAGAGGCTGAAGCGGGGGTCTCGGGCGGTGGGCGCGTGGGCGGCCAGCGACAGGGCCAGGTCCACCTCGCCCGCGGTGAGGAGCTCGTAGGCCTGGGCGGCCTCGGCCTCCCGTACGCGTACGTCGGGCCCCGGGCGGTCCTCGGCGCGCAGCAGCCGGACGGCGGGGACGACGAGGGCGGGCACGGCGGTGGAGAAGGCGCCGACCCTGACCTCGCCCGCCTCGCCGCGCAGATAGCCGGTCAGTTCGGCCTCCGCCCGCTCCAGTTGGGCGAAGACCGCCTCGGCGTGGCGCAGGACGAGGTGGGCGGCGTCGGTGAGGCGGACCCGGCGGCCCTGGGCCTCCAGGAGGTCGACCCCGAGCTGCTTGGCCAGGTTGGTGAGCTGTTGGGAGACGGCGGAGGGGGTCATCCGGAGCGCCTCGGCGGTCGCCGTCACGGTGCCCCGGTCACGCAGGGTGCGCAGGATGCGGAGCTTCTTGACGTCCCACTCGGTCATGGGCGCAACCTACCGGCCCGACGCGGCCCGGACGCACGGATGCGCCGCGCGGTGGTTCCCACCGGCGGCGCACCGTTCGCGCATGTCGTACGTGTGCGGGTCAGACCTGCTTCTTGGACTTGTCCAGGACCATGACCAGGCCCGTGATCACCACGAACAGGGCGATGGGCGCGACGACGTAGAGACCGATGGTCTCGATCGCGCTCAGGCGCGGAGCGGGGTCGTCACCGTCGTCGGGCGTGAGCGCGAGCGCCGGGCTCGACATGAGCAGCATCATCAGCGTCGTCCCGGCCGCAACGACGCCGGCGCGCATAGCGTTCTTCTTGTCCACGGTGCCAACGTAGCGAACGCCTAGGGACGGCGCTCGCCCGGGGGTGCCGTATGAGGCTTTCGGGGCCGCAGGACGTCCATCAGCGCGTGCAGCCGGGGGGAGGCGGTGATCTCCTCCAGGGTGACCGGATGCCCCTCGGCGTCGGCGATCGGGAGACGCCAGTTGGGGTACTGGTCCCAGGTGCCGGGGAGGTTCTGCGGGCGGCGGTCGCCCACGGTGTCGGGGAGCCAGACGCCGGTCATCCGGGCGGGGGTGCGCAGCAGGAAGCGGTGGACGGCCCGGACGGCGGCCTCCTCGTCGCCGTCGCCCTCGGGGAGCATCCGCAGCCGGGCCAGGAGGGCCAGCCACTCGGCGGTGTCGGTGGCGTCCTCGGTCAGCTCCTCCTCCAGGGAGCGGGTGAGCAGGCCGAGGCGGTGGCGCAGCGTCACATGGTCGCCGGTCAGCCGGGCTGCGGTGGAGGGCAGATCGTGGGTGGTGGCGGTGGCCAGGCAGTCCCGGCGCCATTTCTCCGGGGCGAGCGGCCGTCCGTCGCCGTCCCAGTCGCGCTCGAACCAGAGCACCGAGGTGCCGAGCACGCCGCGCCGGGCGAGCGCCTCGCGGACCCCGGGCTCGACGGTGCCGAGGTCCTCGCCGACGACGACGGTGCCGGCCCGGTGGGCCTCCAGGACGAGGACGGCGAGCATCGCCTCGGCGTCCTGGGCGACGTACGTGCCGTCGGTGGGCGGGCGCCCCTCGGGAACCCACCAGAGCCGGAACAGGCCCATGACGTGGTCGATGCGCAGGGCCCCGGCGTGGGCCAGCAGGCCGCGCAGCAGGCCCCGGTAGGCGGCGTAGCCGGTGGCGGCGAGGACGTCGGGGCGCCAGGGCGGCAGACCCCAGTCCTGGCCGCGCGCGTTGAAGGCGTCGGGGGGCGCGCCGACGGACATGCCGTGGGCGAAGGCCTCCTGCTGGGCCCAGGTGTCGGCACCGGCCGGGTGCACGCCGACGGCGAGGTCGTGGACGATCCCGACGCTCATCCCGGCGTCCTCGGCGGCCCGCTGGGCGGCGGCGAGCTGGGTGGCGGTCAGCCAGGCGAGGCGGCAGTGGAAGTCGACCCGGTCCAGCAGCTCGGTCCGGGCGCGGGCGGTTCCCGGGGAGCGTGGGTCGCGCAGGGCCTCGGGCCAGGCGTGCCAGTCGGGGCCGTGCACCTCGGCGAGCGCGCACCACAGGGCGTGGTCCTCCAGCGCCTGCCCCTGCTCGGCCAGGAAGTCGCAGTAGGCGGCGCGGCGGCCGGGGGTGAGCGGCACCTCGACGACCAGCTCCAGGGCCTGGCGCTTCAGCTCCCAGACGGCGTCCCGGTCGATCAGCGCGCCCTTGTTCAGCACGGCCTCGCTGAGCGCGGCGGCGTCCTGCCGGAGGTCGTCCAGGGCGGCCCGGTCGCGGACGTGGCCGTATTCGGGGATCGACTCGATGCGCAGGTGCACCGGGTCGGGGAAACGGCGCGAGGAGGGGCGGTACGGGGACGGGTCGGTGGGGTGCCCGGGAACGGCCGCGTGCAGGGGGTTGACCTGGACGAACCCGGAGCCAATGGTCCGCCCGGACCAGGCGGCGAGGTCCGCCAGGTCACCGAGGTCGCCCATGCCCCAGGAGCGGGCGGAGAGCAGGGAGTAGAGCTGGACCAGGAAGCCGTGGGAGCGCCCGGGCGGCTGCGGGAGGCGGGCCGGGGCGACGACGAGGGTGGCCGTGGCGCGGCGGTGGTCCGGCGTACGGACGTGGACGCGGTGGACGCCGGGAGCCGGCGGGATCCACCAGGCGGGGACGGCCGCCGGAGCGCCGGGCTCCCCGTCGGCGCGCTGCGGGTGCGGGGCGGAGGCGGGCGCGAAGGCGGTGGCCGCGCCCGCCGGGGGCGTCACGGGCGGGGCGGAGACCGTGGCGGCGCCTCCCGGAGGCATCGCGAGCGGCGCGGAGGCCCCGACGGCGTCGCCCGGAGCCGGCACGGGCGCGGCGGAGGCACCCGGAGACGACACGGGCGGGGCAGGGGCCGCCGCCCGTGCCCGCATGCTCAGCGGGGCGGGCGGACGGCCCGCGGGGCGTCCCGGGGTCTCGGGCGGCTCCGGCTCGACCGTGACGGTCGAGCCGGGGGGCAGCCCGGACAGGGCGGGCGGCAGGGGCTCACCGGCCCAGACCACCACGGTCGGCGGCAGCAGGCGCGAGCGGGACTCCGCGGCGACGAGGCACTTCCGTACGTCCGCCGGAGTGCCGGCGTCGACGCCCAGCGCGGCGAGCACGGCGATGACCGTGTCGTCGGGGACGGACACCGTGACATCCGGCGACGGGGAGTAGGAGGTGGCGACACCGTGCAGTGCGGCGAGCCGGGACAAGCCCATTCAGACTCCTGGGAACTCCATGCCCCCTGCGGTGCCGGGTGCGGTCGGCTCGCTGGTCAGAGGGGCGACGGCGGCGAGCGGAGGCTCGCTCGTGAGAGGGGTGGCATCGGCGAGCGGAGGCTCGCTGGTCAGCGGCGCGGAATCGGCGAACGAGGATTCGCCGAGCAGCAGGGAGACATCGGCGAGGGGCGGCCCACTGATCAGGTGGGCGACGTCGGCAAGGGGAAGTTCGCTGGTCAGCGGCCCGGATTCGGGCTGCGTGGGTACCTGTTTGGAGAGGGCGGAGAGCAGGAGCTGCGCGGCAGCGGGCATGGTGGCCTCCTGGCCATGGAGAACAGGACACAGCAGACCTACCCAGGCCTCGCCGTGGCAGACGTGGACGTGACGCAGGCGTTATGACAACGAGCCCAACGTGCTCTGGGTCACATTCCGTTCCCTCGGATGGCAAGTATGGGCCGTTTTCAGCCATTCCCGCCCGCCACACCAGCCCCACAGGGCTCGAAGGCGTCGCTATTCCCGGCAAATACGGCAGAACGGCCATGCGCATTGACACCCTCGCGCCCGGGTGGTGGGCTCGGAGCCCGCCGGGGTCCACCGCCTGCGGTCCGAGGCGGTCGGCACGGCGGTCCATCGCCGGCAGTTGGTACGTACGAAGGGGAGCGCGACGTGCGGATCGGGCGCAGAAGGCAGGCGACGGCCGTGGCCGCCGCCGTGATCGGCGGACTCCTCGGATCCGTCTCCGTCGCTCCGGCCGCGACGGCCGCTCCCGCCGATCCCGGCAGGCCCGTCGCCGGTGCCGCCGACCGCGCCGACAGTGCGCGGACACCGTCCGTATGGCCCCGTCCGCAGAGCATGAAGGCCACCGGGCCCGCCGTGCCGCTGGGCTCCGAGGCCACGATCGTCGCCGCGCCGGACGCCGATCCGTACGCCGTCGAGCAGACGCGCTCACTGCTGCGCGGGGCGGGCGTCCGGACCCTGCACGAGAGCCTGCCGGGCGGCGGTCCCGTGGTCCGTGTCGGCGGCAGCGGAGCCGGCGACGCGCTGCGGGCGCTGCGCGCTCCCGACCGGGCCGATCTGCCCTCGGGCGGCTACCGGATCGCGGTCGGCCAGGTCGCCGGACGCGCCACCGTCGCACTGGACGGGCTCGGCGCGGACGGCCTCTTCCACGCCGTCCAGACCCTGCGCCAGCTGGTCGTCGACGGCTCGGTGGCCGGCGTGACGGTACGGGACTGGCCGGGAACCGGCGTACGCGGCATGGCCGAGGGGTTCTACGGAGAGCCTTGGACGCGCGAGGAGCGGCTCTCCCAGATCTCCTTCATGGGCCGCACCAAGCAGAACCGCTATCTCTACGCGGCGGGCGACGACCCCTACCGGCTGGCGCGCTGGCGCGAGCCGTATCCGGCCGACAAGCGGGCCGACTTCCGCGCGCTGGCCGAACGGGCGCGCGCCGAGCACGTCACGCTCGGCTGGGCGGTCTCTCCCGGTCAGGCGATGTGCATGGCCTCGGACCAGGACGTCCGGGCGCTGACGAAGAAGATCGACGCCATGTGGGCGCTGGGCATCCGGGTCTTCCAGCTCCAGTTCCAGGACGTCAGCTACAGCGAGTGGCACTGCGACCTGGACGCGGAGACCTTCGGCAGCGGTCCGAAGGCGGCGGCCCGCGCGCAGGCCCGGGTCGCGGGCGCCCTCGCCCGGCATCTGGAGGAACGGCACCCGGACGCGGCCCCGCTGTCGGTGCTGCCGACGGAGTTCTACCAGGACGGGGCCACCGACTACCGCACCGCGCTGGCGGCCGAGCTGGACGACCGGGTGCAGGTGGCCTGGACCGGTGTCGGGGTGGTGCCGAAGAAGATCACCGGTGGTGAACTGGCCGGGGCCCGCGCCGCGTTCCGCCACCCGCTGGTGACGATGGACAACTACCCGGTCAACGACTACGCCCAGGACCGCATCTTCCTCGGCCCGTACACCGGCCGGGACCCGGCGGTGGCGAGCGGTTCGGCGGCGCTGCTGGCCAATGCGATGGAGCAGGCGTCCGCCTCGCGGATCCCGCTGTTCACCGCCGCCGACTTCGCCTGGAACCCGAAGGGGTACCGCCCGGACGAGTCGTGGCGGGCCGCCGTCGAGGATCTGGCGGGCGGGGACGCGGGAGCCCGGGACGCACTGCTGGCGCTGGCCGGGAACAGTGCGGGCTCGGTGCTCGGCGCGGAGGAGTCCGCCTACCTCCAGCCCCTGTTCGACGCGTTCTGGAACTCCCGCGCGGACGCCTCCCGCCGCGACCGGGCGGCGGCCGAGCTGCGTGCGGCCTTCTCCGTGATGCGAGGGGCCCCGGAGCGGCTGAAGACCCCCGCCGACGGCCGGCTGACCGAAGAGGTGCGCCCCTGGACGGAGCAGCTGGCCCGCTACGGCCGGGCCGGTGAGCTCGCGGTGGACCTGCTCCAGGCCCAGGCCGCCGGTGACGGCGCCGCCGCCTGGCGCGTTCAACTGGCCCTGGAGCCGCTGCGCGAGGAGATCGGGGCGAGCCGGGCCACGGTCGGCAAGGGCGTGCTGGACCCGTTCCTGGACAGGGCGGCGAAGGTGTCCGCCGGGTGGAACGGCACCGACCGCGCCTCGGGCCGGGTCACGAAGGACGCGCACAGCTATACGGTCCGGCTGGCCGGGCCCCGCCCGGTGGAGGCCGTCACGGCGCTCGCCGAGCCCGGAGCCGCCCTCACCGACGCGGTCGTGGAGGCGCACGTGCCCGGTGAGGGGTGGCGGGCCCTCGGGCGGCTCTCGCCGAGCGGCTGGACCCAGACCGCCGCGAAGGGGCTGCGCGCGGACGCCGTACGGGTCACGGTGCCGGAGGCCGCCCGGACCGCCCCGCCCTCCTACCTCAGCCCCACCCTGCCCCCCTCCCCCGCCGTTGTGGCGGGGGCCCCGCAGGTGCGCGCCCTGGTGCCGTGGTTCGGCGACGAGCCCGCCGCCACGCTCGACCTGACTCACGGGGAGACGGACGCGGAGATCGGCGGCGAGTCCCAGCGGGTCGCGGCACGGCTGGCCGGGCGCCGTCCGGTCGAGGTGAAGGGCAAGCTCACCGCGAAGGCCCCCGAGGGCATCGAGGTGCGGGTCCCGAAGCAGACGACCGTGCCGCGCGGTTCGCGCACCGATGTGCCCGTGGACATCACCGTTCCGGCGGACACCCCGGCCGGGGAGTACGAGGTTCCGCTGACCTTCGGCGGCCAGGAGTCCACGCTGACCGTGCGGGCCTTCCCGCGTACGGGCGGCCCGGATCTGGCGCGTACGGCGAAGGCCTCGTCGTCCGGCGACGAGACCCCCGACTTCCCCGCGTCTGCGGCCTCCGACGGCGATCCGGAGACCCGGTGGTCCTCGCCGGTGGAGGACGGGGCCTGGTGGGGGACCGAGCTGCCGAAGCCGGTGCGCCTGGGCCAGGTGGTGCTGAACTGGCAGGACGCGTACGCCTCCCGCTACCGCATACAGGTCTCCGCCGACGGCCGTGTCTGGCGTACCGCCGCGACGGTGTCGGAGGGCCGGGGCGGAAGCGAGTCGGTCCGGATGGACGCGAAGGACACCCGGTTCATCCGGGTGCAGGGCGAGCGCCGGGCGACGGAGTACGGCTACTCGCTCTGGTCGGTGGAGGCGTACGCGGTCGCGGACGACTGAGCCGTCCGACGCCCCGGAACCACGCCCTAGGCGGACACGCCGTCGATCCGGGCCATCACGTCGTCCGCGCCGAACGGTTGCAGATACGGCAGCCAGCGCGGGTCGCGGTGTCCGGTCCCGATGATCCGCCAGGCCAGGCCGGTCGGCGGGGCGGGCTGGTGGCGCAGCCGCCAGCCGAGCTCGGGCAGATGGCGGTCGGCCTTGACATGGTTGCAGCGGCGGCAGGCCGCCACCACGTTGTCCCAGGCGTGCTGTCCGCCGCGGCTGCGCGGGATGACGTGGTCGACGCTGGTCGCGGCGGCCCCGCAGTACATGCAGCGCCCGCCGTCGCGGGCGAACAGCGCCCGCCGCGTCAGCGGGACGGGGCCCCGGTAGGGGACGCGGACGAAGCGCTTGAGCCGGACCACACTGGGTGCGGGCACGGCGCGGGTGGCACTGTGCAGGAAGGCGCCGGACTCTTCAAGGCAGATGGCCTTGTTCTCCAGGACGAGGACGAGCGCGCGGCGGAGCGGTACGACGCCGAGCGGCTCGTACGACGCGTTGAGAACCAGGACGTGCGGCACGGTGGATGCCTCCTTGTACGCCGGCGGCGCGTGGCTCGCGCCGGGACGATCCGATCTCAGTCTCTCCTCATGCCTGGTCAAAGCGCCACCACGTACGGGTAACGGGCCGGGAGGATTTTTCTCACTCCGGGCTCCGCACGCCGTCCGGCGGTGCCGAACAGGTGTTTCACCTGGGCGGCCGTCCGCACTGTGCGATCGGCCACAGCGGAGGTGTTCCCGGTGAGACCCGTCTCTCCTCCCGCGACGGCAACGATCCACTCCCCCGGCTTCGTTAGTGTTGTTGACCAGCCGTCGTCCCCCTGGAGGTCCCTGTCGTGTCGCTGTCCGTCCTCTTGGCCGCAGCCCCGTCTCCCGAGCCGGGCGGCTCGCTGGGCGAAGCCGCCGAACAGGCCGGGAACGCCGCGGGCTGGGTCGAGGAGAACTGGTCCACCTGGCTGAGCACCGGGTTGCGCATCCTGCTGATCGTGGCGGTCGCGATCACGCTGCGTTATCTGATCCGGCGCGCCCTGACCAATCTGATCGAGCGGATGAACCGCAGCGCCCAGGCGGTGGAGGGCACGGCGCTGGGCGGTCTGCTGGTGAACGCCGAGCGCAGACGTCAGCGCTCGGAGGCGATCGGCTCGGTGCTGCGCTCGGTGGCCTCGTTCGTGATCATGGGAACGGCCGCTCTGATGGTCCTGGGCGCCTTCAAGATCAATCTGGCCCCCCTGCTCGCCTCCGCCGGTGTCGCGGGTGTGGCACTCGGCTTCGGCGCCCGCAACCTGGTCACGGACTTCCTCTCCGGCGTCTTCATGATCCTTGAGGACCAGTACGGGGTCGGGGACACCATCGACGCCGGGGTGGCCTCCGGCGAGGTCATCGAGGTGGGGCTGCGCGTCACCAAGCTGCGCGGCGACAACGGCGAGATCTGGTACGTCCGCAACGGCGAGGTGAAGCGGATAGGCAACCTCAGCCAGGGCTGGTCCACGGCAGGGCTCGACGTCACGGTGCGCCCGACGGAGAAGCTGGAGCACGTCCGCGAGGCGATCACCTCGGCCGCCGCCACGATGGCGAAGGAAGAGCCCTGGTCGGAGCGGCTGTGGGGCCCGGTCGAGGTGCTCGGCCTGGACGCAGTCCTGCTGGACTCGATGACGGTCCGGGTGACGGCCAAGACGATGCCGGGCAAGTCGCTCGGCGTGGAGCGCGAGCTGCGCTGGCGCATCAAGCAGGCGCTGGACGACGCGGGCATCCGGATGGTCGGCACGCTGCCGCTCCAGGTGGAGGGCGAGTCCACGGCGGACCCGACGGCCGCGATGGCGGCCCCGTCGGCGTACGCCTCGGCGACCTCCCCGCAGTCGCTGGCGGCGACCCCGATACCGCCGACGAACCTGAGCAAGTAACCGCTTCCGCGACGCCCCCGGCCGCCTCCTGGACCCCAGGACGGCGGCCGGGGGCGTCGCCGTGTCAGGTAACACTTTGATTGCCGGACGGGGGCCACCCATTGACGGTGCGGTGACCTGCGCCCTACCGTCCTCTCAACCGAATAGGAAACTTTCCTAACAGAGTTTCTCCGGAGCTGCTCCGGAGGTCCTGACAGAGGGCGGTGCATCCACGATGGCGGGAACCACTCCCGGCGCTCCCGGCACTCCGGGCACACCACGGGTGCTGCGGGCCATGAACGACCGGGCCGCCCTCGATCTGCTGCTGGAGCACGGGCCGCTCTCCCGGACCCGGATCGGGAAGCTGACGGGCCTCTCCAAGCCCACCGCGTCCCAGCTCCTGGCCCGGCTGGAGGCGGCCGGTCTGGTCGTCGCCACCGGGACCAGCGAGGGGCGCCCCGGGCCCAACGCGCAGCTCTACACGGTGAACGCGCGGGCCGCCCATGTGGCCGGGCTCGACGTGAACGGGCGGCGCATCGTCGCCGCCGTCGCGGACGTGACCGGGCGGACCGTCGGGGAGTTCGAGCTGGCGACCCCGGGCCGGCGCGCCGACAGCGTGGTGCGCCAGGTCGCCGACGCGCTGGACGGGGCGGTGAAGGACGCCGGGCTCACCCGCGCCGACGTCCACCGGCTCGTCATCGGCACGCCGGGCGCCTTCGACCCGGGCACCGGACGGCTGCGGTACGCCTCGCACCTGCCCGGCTGGCACTCCCCCACCCTGCTGGACGAGCTGGCCGCGTTCCTGCCGATGCCGGTGGAGTACGAGAACGACGTCAACCTGGTCGCCGTCGCCGAGCAGCGCCTCGGCGCCGCCCGCGGCCACGAGGACTTCGTCCTCCTGTGGAACGAGGAGGGCCTCGGCGCCGCCCTCGTCATCAACGGCCGGCTGCACCGCGGCTTCACCGGCGGCGCGGGCGAGGTCGGCTTCCTGCCGGTGCCGGGCACCCCGCTCGTGCGCCAGGTCGTCAAGGCCAACAGCGGCGGCTTCCAGGAGCTGGCGGGCGCCCAGGCGGTGCCCCGGCTCGCGAAGGCGCTGGGCGTCGACACCCCGCAGCAGCCGTACGCGAAGGTCGCCGCCGAACTGCTGGCGCGGGCGGCCGACGCCTACGAGCGGGACGAGGCGCTCACCGAGCTGCTGCGCCAGTACGCCCAGCGGCTCGCCACCGGCCTCGCCTCCGTCACCGCCGTCCTGGACCCCGGGCTGATCGTGCTCTCCGGCCAGGCGGTCGCGGCGGGCGGCGAGATCCTGCGCTCCCTGATCCAGTCCGAGCTGGCCGAGCTCGCCGCCTCCCGCCCCCGGCTCGTGGTCGGCGAGATCGACCGCACCCCCGTACTGCGCGGCGCCCTGGAGAGGGCGCTCGCCGACACCCGCGACGAAGTGTTCGACACCTCGCGCTGAACCACGCTCCTCCCCCGTTCCCCGTCGTCTGCCTCTTCCCCGTCCCTGGGAGTTTTGTCATGCGCACAAGCCGTCTCACCGCCACCGCTGTCGCCGTCGCCGCGATATCGGTACTCGCCACCGCGTGTACGGGCCAGTCCGAGGCCGGCGCCTCCGACGACCCGAACGCGAAGACCACGATCAACTTCTGGCACGGCTGGAGCGCGCCCGCCGAGGTGAAGGCGGTCAAGGACAACATCGACCGGTTCGAGAAGGCCCACCCGAACATCACGGTGAAGGTCTCCGGCAACATCAACGACGACAAGCTCAACCAGGCGCTGCGCGCGGGCGGTTCGAACGGGCCCGACGTGGTCTCCTCCTTCACCACCGCCAATGTCGGCAAGTTCTGCTCGTCCGGCGCGTTCGCGGACCTGAAGCCGTTCATCGAGAAGTCGAAGCTCGACCTGGAGAAGACCTTCCCGAAGGTCCTCCTCGACTACACCCAGTTCGAGGGCAAGCGCTGCGCCCTGCCGCTGCTCACCGACGCCTACGGCCTCTACTACAACAAGGACGCCTTCGAGAAGGCCGGGATCACCGCGCCGCCGAAGACCATGTCGGAGCTGGCGAGCGTCGCCAAGAAGCTGACGGTCGAGAAGGGCGACAGCTACGAGCAGCTCGGCTTCATGCCGACCTTCCACGGCTACGAGACCGTCGCCGACCACTACCTGTCCTCGTGGGACCACAAGTACTTCGACGAGAACGGCAAGTCCAACATCGCCAAGGACCCGGCGTTCGCGGAGATGTTCACGTACCAGAAGAAGCTCGTCGAGGACCTCGGCGGCTACGACAGGCTGGAGAAGTACCGGGGCACGTTCGGTGACGAGTGGGGCGCCAAGCACCCGTTCCACACCGGGCAGGTGGCCATGCAGCTGGACGGCGAGTGGCGGCTCGGGATGGCCGAGGACACCAAGCCCGGCTTCGAGATCGGCGTCGCGCCGATGCCCGTCGCCGACGACGAGGCGGACAGCTACGGCAAGGGCTTCCTCTCCGGCACCATCGTGGGCATCGCCCCGGCCAGTACGAAGCAGAACGCCGCGTGGGAGCTGGTCAAGTTCATGACCAGCGACACCGAGGCGGTCGTGGACTTCGCCAACGGCATCCGCAACGTGCCCTCCACCTTCGAGGCGCTGAAGTCCCCCGACCTGAAGTTCGACCCGCGTTTCAAGACCTTCCTGGACATCGCGCAGCACCCGAAGTCCAACACCCCCGACGGGGCCGTCAACGGCTCCACGTACCAGCAGACGATCCAGGACTTCGGCTACCAGTACGAGAAGGGCGCGGTGAAGGACCTGCAGGCCGGTCTGGAGAAGACCGCGAAGCAGATCGACACCGACATCGCCAAGGCCAAGTAGCCCCCGATGACGACGCACACACTCCGCTCGAAGCGCCGCAGGTCGGCGCTGCGCACGGCGGCCTTCATGTCGCCGTGGCTGATCGGGTTCTCGGTCTTCTTCGTCTACCCGATGATCTCGACCGTCTACTTCTCCTTCACCCAGTACGACGGTTTCGGGGCGCCGGTCTTCAACGGGCTGACCAACTGGACGTATGTGTTCAGCGACTACCCGATGTTCTGGCCGTCGCTGCGCAACACGCTGTGGCTGGTCCTCGTCATGGTCACCTGCCGGGTCGTCTTCGGCCTCGGCATCGGGATGCTGATCACCAGGATCAAGACGGGGACCGGGGTCTTCCGGACGCTGTTCTACCTCCCCTACCTGGCCCCGCCGGTCGCCGCGACGCTCGCGTTCGTCTTCCTGCTCAATCCCGGCACCGGGCCGGTCAACGCGATCCTCGGGGACCTGGGGCTGCCGACGCCGGGCTGGTTCAACGACGCCTCCTGGTCCAAGCCGGCGCTCACCATGCTCGCGGTGTGGGGCATCGGGGACCTGATGGTCATCTTCATGGCCTCGCTGCTGGACGTGCCGACCGAGCAGTACGAGGCGGCCGAGCTGGACGGCGCGTCCGCCTGGCAGAAGTTCCGCTTCGTGACCCTGCCGAACATCTCGCCGATCGTGCTGTTCGCGGTGGTGACGGGCGTCATCCAGGCGATGCAGTACTACACGCAGCCACTCGTCGCCGGAAAGGTCGCCTCGGGGGTCATCGGCGGCTCCGGCCAGTCCTTCGAACCCGGCTATCCCGACAAGTCGACACTGACGCTCCCGCAGCTCGTCTACAACCTGGGCTTCCAGCGCTTCGACTACGGCGCCGCCTGTGTCGTCGCCCTCGTTCTGTTCGCCCTGGCCATGGCCTTCACCGCGCTGCTGATGCGGGGCCGCAACAACCTGATCCAGGCCGGTGACTGAGCCATGACCCAACTCCTCGAAAAGACCGCCACCGCCTCCTCTCCGGAGCGCTCCGGCCGGACCCCCGCCGCGCGCACCGCCCGCCGCAAGGCGCTGCTGCACTGGATCGCCGTGCACTCGCTCGGGATCGCCGCCGCGCTCTTCTTCGTGCTGCCGTTCGTCTTCGTGGTGCTGACCTCGCTGATGAGCGACCAGCAGGCGCTGACCCGCGACCTCACCCCGAACACCTGGGAATGGGGCAACTACGAGCGGGTCTTCAACACCCCGGGCTTCCTGACCTGGTGGCGCAACACCCTGCTGTACGCGGGCGTCGGCACCGTACTGACCGTCGTCTCGTCCGTCCCGGTGGCGTACGCGCTGGCGAAGTTCCGTTTCCGGGGACGCAAGCTGTCGCTGATGCTCGTCATCTCGATGATGATGCTGCCGCCGCAGGTCGTCATCATCCCGATGTACCTGTTCTGGGCGAAGCAGATGGACCTGTCCGGCACCTTGTGGCCGCTGATCATCCCGATGGCCTTCGGCGACGCGTTCTCCATCTTCCTGCTGCGGCAGTTCCTGCTGACCATCCCGAACGAGTACCTGGACGCCGCCAAGGTCGACGGCTGCGGTGAGTTCCGCACGCTGATGAAGGTCGTCCTGCCGATGGCCAGGCCCGGCATCGCGGCCATCGCCCTCTTCCAGTTCTTCGCCGCCTGGAACGACTACTTCGGACCACAGATCTACGCCTCCGAGAACCCGGCCGCCTGGACGCTCAGTTACGGCCTCGAATCCTTCAAGGGCGCACACCACACCGACTGGAACCTGACCATGGCCGCGACCGTTCTGGTCATGGCCCCCGTGATCGCCGTCTTCTTCTTTGCCCAGAAGGCATTCGTCGAGGGCGTCACACTGACCGGAGTAAAGGGCTGACATGAAGCTCGCAGTAGTGGGTGGCGGGTCCACCTACACCCCCGAACTGATCGACGGATTCGCCCGGCTGCGGGACACGCTGCCGATCGAGGAGCTGGTGCTCGTCGATCCGGCGGCCGACCGCCTGGACCTGGTGGGGGGTCTCGCCCGGCGCATCTTCGCCAAGCAGGACCACGCCGGGAGGATCACGACCACCACCGACATCGACGCGGGCGTCGCCGACGCCGACGCGGTCCTGCTCCAGCTGCGCGTCGGCGGACAGGCCGCGCGCGACAAGGACGAGACCTGGCCGCTGGAGTGCGGCTGCGTCGGCCAGGAGACCACCGGCGCCGGCGGCCTCGCCAAGGCGCTGCGCACCGTGCCGGTCGTCCTGGACATCGCCGAGCGGGTCCGCCGCGCCAACCCGGACGCCTGGATCATCGACTTCACCAACCCGGTCGGCATCGTCACCCGGGCCCTGCTCCAGGCCGGGCACAAGGCCGTCGGCCTGTGCAACGTGGCGATCGGCTTCCAGCGGAAGTTCGCCCGGCTGCTGGACGTGAACCCCTCCGAGGTGCACCTCGACCACGTCGGGCTCAACCACCTGACCTGGGAGCTGGGCGTCCGCCTGGGCGGCCCGGACGGCGAGAACGTCCTGCCGAAGCTGCTCGCCGAGCACGCCGACGCCATCGCCGACGACCTGCGCATGCCCCGGCAGGTCATCGACCGGCTCGGCGTCGTCCCCTCCTACTACCTGCGCTACTTCTACTCCCACGACGAGGTGGTCAGGGAGCTCGGCACCAAGCCGTCCCGGGCCGCCGAGGTCGCGGCGATGGAGAAGGAACTGCTCGCGATGTACGGCGACCCGACGCTGGACGAGAAGCCCGAGCTGCTCGCCAAGCGCGGCGGCGCGTTCTACTCCGAGGCGGCCGTGGACCTGGCGGCCTCCCTGCTGGGCAACGGCGGCTCCCCGGTCCAGGTGGTCAACACCTACAACAACGGGACCCTGCCGTTCCTCCCGGACGACGCGGTGATCGAGGTCCAGGCCCGGGTCGGGCACGACGGCGCGACGCCGTTGGCCGTCCCGGCGCTGGACCCGCTGTACGCCGGTCTGATCGCCAACGTGACGGCGTACGAGGACCTCGCCCTGGAAGCCGCACTGCGCGGCGGCCGGGACCGGGTCTTCAAGGCGCTCCTCGCCCACCCGCTGATCGGCCAGTACGAGTACGCCGAGGGCCTCACCGACCGGCTGATCGCGCACAACCGGGAGCACCTCGCGTGGGCGTGAACGTGTCGGTCGTCGCCATCGACGCGGGCAACAGCAAGACCGACGTGGCACTGATCGGCGAGGACGGCACGGTGCTGTCCACGGCGCGCGGCGGCGGCTTCCAGCCGCCCGTGGTCGGGGTGGAGGCCGCGATCGACGTGCTGGCCGCCGCGCTGGATCGGGCGGTCGCGGAGCTGCCGGCTCCGCCCACCCGGTCCGGCCATGTGTCCGCCTGTCTGGCCAACGCCGATCTGCCGGTCGAGGAGGCCGAGTTGGCCGTGGCACTGGAGAGCCGCGGCTGGGGCTCCTCGGTGGAGGTGCGCAACGACACCTTCGCGATCCTGCGCGCCGGGGTGGACGAGCCCCGGGGCGTCGCGGTGGTGTGCGGGGCCGGGATCAACTGCGTCGGCATGACCCCGGACGGGCGGACCGCCCGCTTCCCCGCGATCGGACGGATATCCGGTGACTGGGGCGGCGGTTCGGGGCTCGCGGAGGAGGCGCTGTGGTTCGCCGCGCGCGCCGAGGACGGGCGCGGCGAACCGTCGGAGCTGGCCCGTGCGCTGCCCGGCCACTTCGGGCTCGACTCGATGTACGCGCTCATCGAGGCGCTGCACCGGGGAGGGATCCCGTCGGCACGGCGGCACGAGCTGACGCCGGTGCTGTTCGCGACGGCCGCCGGCGGGGACCCGGTGGCCCTCGCGCTGGTGGAACGGCTGGCCGACGAGGTGGTGGCGATGGCCTCGGTCGCGCTGAGGCGGCTCGGTCTGCTGGAGGAGGAGGTTCCGGTGCTGCTGGGCGGCAGTGTGCTGGCCGCGTGCCATCCGCAGCTGAACGACCGGATCGCCGAACTCCTCGCTTCACGCGCCCCGAAGGCCGAGGTGCGCGTCGTGTCCGAGCCGCCGGTGCTGGGCGCTGCGTTGCTGGGCCTGGACCGTACGGGTGCGGCGCCGGAGGTCCACCGGAGGCTGCGCGCGCAGTACGTCTGAGAACCGGGACCGGTCGGGAATCGGCGGGGCGTCCCCTCACGCGATGCGCGTGGGGGGACGCTTCTCGTTCGTTCCCCGTACGGGTGAACGACCGGCGTACGAGGGGCGCGAGGGAACCGTTCGGGCTTCTGGAACGTGTACCTGATGGGAAGTCCGTTCGCTTATGGGGATGTATCCGGGCACGTTGTGCTGCTTGCCTTGATCGGCCGCGTCCGCCCTGATCGAATGCGGGGACTGATGACGGGGACGGGACGGGGACAGGACGGGACCCGCTGTCAGTGACCGAGGGGGAGGTCGAGTGACACACCCGCCGAGCGGCGGCACGCAGACGCTGCGCACGCCGGACCCGGTGTCCGCGCACGTCGACGTGGACGCACAGCACCGCACCACGTGGGCCGCGCAGACCGAGCGCCTGCGCGCCGTGGCGACGACCGAGCCCGGCAGGCTCCAGATCATCGGGGCCGTCCTGGCCCTGCTGGTCGTGGCGTTCGGCGCGGTGACCACCCTGGAGATCTCGTCGCGGGCCTCGTCCGCCGACGACGTGGTCAGCCGCAGTCAGCCGCTCAGCGCCGACGCGGCGGACATCTACCGCTTCCTGGCGGACGCGGACACGACGGCTGCCAGTGGGTTCCTCGCGGGCGCACAGGAGCCCGAGGCCGTGCACGAGCAGTATCGGAAGGACATCGAGGAGGCGGCCCGGCTGCTGGTGAAGGCCTCGGGGAGCACCGAGTCCGACAGCGCGTCCAGCCGTGAGATAGCCACCCTCAACAAGCTGCTCCCGGTCTACACGGGCCTGATCGAGCGCGCCCGCGCCAACAACCGCCAGGGACTCCCGCTGGGCGGCGCCTATCTCCGGTACGCGAACCAGAAGATGACCGGCGAGATGCTGCCGGCCGCCGAGCGGCTGTACGCGGCGGAGACGGGCCGGCTGGAGACGGACTCCGCCGACGCCCGGCAGTGGCCCCTCCTGTCGCTCGGCGCCGGGATTCTGGTGCTCGGCGCGCTGGCGTGGATGCAGCGGCGCACCTACCGCCGGACGAACCGGGTGCTGAACCACGGGCTGCTGGCGGCGACGGCCGCCGCCTCGGTGGTGGTGCTCTGGCTGGCCGTGGGGCACGCGGTGGCCCGTGCGGAGCTGCGGTCGGCGATGGTGCACGGCCAGGCGTCCCTGGATGTGCTCAACGACGCGCGGATCAACTCCCTGAAGGCGCGCGCCAACGAGAACCTCACCCTGGTGGCGCGTGGCGCGGTGCTGACCCCCGACGGCTCCGCCGACCAGTACGAGGCGGACTACACCACGGGGATGAAGGCGTTGAAATCCCAGTTGGAGAAGGCCGATCGGCTCGCGGACGACGAGAGCGGGAACGCGCCGGTCGCCGCCGCGGCCCAGGGCGTGGCCGAGTGGCAGGTCCGCCACCGCGAGGCCCGTGCCACGGACGACCACGGCGACTACGACGGAGCTCTGGAGCAGATCATCGGGACCGAGGGTTCCACCGGGCAGTCCTTCCAGCAGGTGGACGCCGCGCTGGAGAAGGCGCTCGCCCATGAGCAGGGCGAGTTCACCTCGGCGGCGAAGGACGGGCGGGGGGCCCTGCGGGGCCTGCCGATCGGCGCCGCGGCGCTGGCGGTCCTGGGGGCCGCCGGCGTGATCGTCGGGGTCAACCGCAGGCTCTCGGAGTACCGGTGAGAGGGGCAGCGATGAGCAGGTCGAAGGAGCGTCCCGCGCGCGGCGGCCTGCGCGGCTGGGGCGGCGTGGCGGGGATGGCGGCGGCGTGCGCGGTCACCGCGGCGGTCACCCTGCTGCCGTTGGCCCACCACGGCGGCGGGGCGGCCGGAGCGGGCCTCCGGGGCGGCGGAGCGGTGACGGCCGACCGGGCGCGGGCCGAGGAGTGCACCGAGCCGGAGGCGAGCCTGCCCGCGTCGAGCGCCGACGGGCCCAGCATCGAGAGGATCAAGGAGCGCGGCAAGCTGATCGCGGGCGTCGACCAGAACAGCTTCCGCTGGGGCTACCGCAATCCGGCGGCCCGGGAGCTGGAAGGGTTCGACATCGATCTGGTGCGGGCCATCGCCAAGGACGTCCTGGGCGACCCGGACGCGGTGATCTTCCGCGCGATCCCCACCAACCAGCGCATCGCCGCCCTGGAGAACGACCGGGTCGACGTCGTCGTGCGGACGATGACGATCAACTGCAAGCGGCTGGAGCAGGTCTCCTTCTCCACCGCCTACTTCCAGGCAGGGCAGCAGGTGCTCGCCCCGAAGGGGTCGACGATCACCGGCTACGACGAGTCGCTGAAGGGCAAGCGGGTCTGCTCGGCCGAGGGCTCCACTGCGTACGAGGCGTTGGAGAGGAAGTCCTTCGGGGCGCTCTACAAGGACGACTTCGAGGGCACCGAGCGCGACCGGGACCTGCTGACCGTGCCCAACCAGCTGGACTGCCTGGTGCGGCTCCAGCTCGGTGAGGTCGACGCGGTCGTCACGGACAACGCCCTGGCGGCCGGCCAGGCGGCGCAGGACCCGGCGGTGGAGCTCAAGGGGAAGACCCCGTTCACCACGGAGTACTACGGCGTCGCGACGAAGAAGGGCGCCGACGACCTGGTGGCCCGGGTGAACAAGGTCCTCGTGGACTACCGGGCGGGCGGCAAGGACAGCGCCTGGATGACGTCCTACCGCAAGTGGCTGGCGGCCGGACTGCCCGGCATAGCGGGCCCGCCCGCCCCCAAGTACCGGGGCGACTGACCCGGAGCGCCCCTGGGCGCACGGACCGGGGCGGGCGGACCGGAGCAGACCGAGACAGACCGATCCCGCCGGGCCCACCGGCCCGGCGGGGAGAGCGGAGAGGTGATCGATGGGCGTCGCGGGATCCTTCCCCAGCTTCGCGGGGAGGCCCCCCGGCCCGGTCATGGACCGGGAGGAGGCGGACCGTGCGCTGGCCCGGCTCGGTGCGGAGCACGAGGCCATCGAGACCTCGCTCCTCGCGCTCCAGGACCATGCCGGCCGCCGGCTCCTGGAGGGCGCCGAGCTGACCGGCGTCACCCGGGAGCGCTGGGCCACGACCGAGCAGTCGATCACTCTGCTGTGGGGCTATTTCGACGCGTACGCGGGCGCCCTGTCCGAGGCCCGGGAGATCCGTGCGCGGCGGCGCCACCCCAACCGGGAGGACCTCGTCGCGCTGACCGACCTGCTGCGCGGCGAGGCCGTCACCGTCGCCAACCCGGGTGCCGTGCCGCCGCCCTCGGTCGCGGGTCCGGCCAGGCTCTCCGAGCGGTTCTCCCTCCAGGAGCTGGTCGCCCGGATGAACGAGCTGTACGCCCGGTCCCTGGACATGGTCGTCTCCTCCGACTCCGTGTGGTCGGCGCTGCCCGCCCGGATCGATCTGCTCGCCGCCGAGCTGCACCGGACGCGTTCGCTGGCGCACTCCGTGGGGGTGCGGCCCGGTGAGCATCCGGC
This sequence comes from Streptomyces anulatus, assembly GCF_014650675.1. Taxonomy (GTDB): domain Bacteria; phylum Actinomycetota; class Actinomycetes; order Streptomycetales; family Streptomycetaceae; genus Streptomyces; species Streptomyces anulatus. The sequence goes on from NZ_BMVK01000001.1 coordinate 1,046,437, forward strand.
CGGGGACGATCTGGCGGAGATCACCGAGGAGCTGGCCACACTGCGGGTGCAGGTGATCTCCGACCCGCTGGCGTTCTGGCTGCCGGGGCCCGGCAGCGCCGCGCCGGGCGGCGGCCGCCCCGACACCTCGCGCTACGACCGGGCGGCCCGCGCCCTGGAAGACGTACGGCGGGAGATCGAGGCGGTGCTCGCGGTCCGGCAGGATGCCGAGGCGCGGCTGGTGCGGCTGCGGGACGTGCTCTCGCGGGCCGACCGCACCCTGACGGAGGCGAGGGCGGCGCGCGGCGAGGTCCTGGCCAAGATCGCGGCCTCCGAGGTGCCTGCGGTCAGCGGGCCGCCGACCGCCCTCCAGGAGCGGCTGGCGGCGGCGTCGGACCATCGCAGGTACGCCCAGTGGCACCGGCTCTCGCCGCTGCTGGAGTCGCTGGAGCAGGAGGCCGAGGACGAGCTGCTGCGCGCCCGGGAGTCGCTGACCTCGGTGACGGCTCCGCTGGCGGTCCGCGCGGAGCTGCGCGGCCGGCTCGACGCGTACAAGGCGAAGGTGGCCCGGCACGGCCTGGCGGAGGATCCGGTGCTGATCGAGCGGTACGACGCGGCGCGCCGCATGCTGTGGAGCGCGCCGTGCGATCTGCGGGTCGCCGAGCAGGCCGTTCTGCGCTACCAGCACGCGGTCGCGGACATGCTGACGCCGCGCCGGCCCGACGGACCGCAGGACCGGCGGGGCGCGGGCACCGGAACGGGCACGGGCGAACAGCAGGGGGAGACACGATGAGTACGCAGTGCCAGCGCCCCGCGTGCGAGGGGAACTACGAGGACATGGGCGGCGGTGAGCTGTACTGCGACACCTGCGGTCTGGCGCCGGTCGTCTCGCCGACGGGCATGGTCTCCTCGCCGCCGACCGGGATCGCCGGGGGCGGCCGGGCGAGCAGCCGGGACAGTTCCTCGGCCCGGTCCGGCTCCCGCGCCTCCGCGCGCTCCTCGTCCCGTTCGTCGACCTCGCGCCGCTCGGTCTCCGGCCGGCTGTCGCGCTCGCTGTCCGGGGCGTCCACCTCCCGTTCGGTATCGGTGCGTTCCTCGGGTTCGACGTCGGCGGCCTCGGCCCGGGGGCGGCTCGGCGTCGGCCTGGTGGACGTCCCGGACGTGCCCCGGCCCGATCCGCGCACGGCGGTGATGGAGAACCCGGAGGTGCCCGAGCGCAAGCGGTTCTGCTCCCGTTCGGACTGCGGTGCGCCGGTGGGCCGTTCGCGCGGTGAGCGGCAGGGCCGCACCGAGGGCTTCTGCACGAAGTGCGGTCACCCGTACTCCTTCGTGCCGAAGCTGACCGGCGGCGACATCGTGCACGGCCAGTACGAGGTCGTGGGCTGTCTGGCGCACGGCGGGCTCGGCTGGGTCTATCTCGCGGTGGACCGGGCCGTGTCGGACCGCTGGGTGGTCCTCAAGGGCCTGCTGGACACCGGCGACCAGGACGCGATGGCGGCCGCGATCTCCGAGCGCCGCTTCCTCGCCGAGATCGAGCACTCCAACATCGTGCGGATCTACAACTTCGTCGAGCACCTGGACCAGCGGACCGGCTCGCTCGACGGCTACATCGTGATGGAGTACGTCGGCGGCAAGGCGCTCAAGGAGATCGCCAACGAGCGCCGCACCCCGGCCGGCAAGCGCGACCCGCTGCCGGTCGAACAGGCCTGCGCGTACGGGATCGAGGCGCTGGAGGCGCTCGGCCATCTGCACAGCCGCAACCTCCTCTACTGCGACTTCAAGGTCGACAACGCGATCCAGACCGAGGACCAGCTCAAGCTGATCGACATGGGCGCGGTGCGCCGGATGGACGACGACGAGTCGGCCATCTACGGGACGGTCGGCTACCAGGCCCCCGAGGTCGCGGAGGTGGGCCCGTCGGTGGCCTCCGACCTCTACACGGTGGCCCGGACGCTGGCGGTCCTCACCTTCGACTTCCAGGGGTACACGAACGTCTTCGTGGACTCGCTGCCGGACCCGGACAACATCGAGGTGTTCCGCACCTACGAGTCGTTCTACCGGCTGCTGGTGCGGGCCACCGACCCGGACCCGGCCCGCCGGTTCGCCTCCGCGGCGGAGATGGCCGAGCAGCTGACGGGGGTGCTGCGGGAGGTCGTGGCGCTCCAGACGGGCCGGCCGCGCCCGGCCCTGTCGACGCTGTTCGGCGCGGAACTGCGGGTGGTCGACACGGAGTTGTTCGCCCGGCAGACGGACGACGTCTCGCGGCTGGGCGGCCGGGAAACCGGCTCCGGGCGTGGCGGGCTCCTGGGGCGCCGCAAGGGCCGCGGCCTTCCGCCGTCCGGCGTTCCGGCGCAGGGCGGCACCTGGCAGCCCCATGGCGGCGCGGCTCCGGTCGAGCCGGGGGCCGTGACGTCCGCGGTGGCCGGGGCGCTGCCGGTGGGGGCCCGGCCGCCCGGTCCTGCGGGGGCCCACCCGTCAGGTCCGGCGGGGGCCTCTCCGCTCGCGGCGCCGCCGACCCATGTCCGCGGCTCGGCGCAGGGCGTCGCCCCGTACGCTCCCCCGGCGCATGCTCCGCTCCCGGCGCCCCGGGCGGCGGAACCGGCCCCGGGCACGCCCGTCGGGCCGTATGTCACGACCGGCCCGTACGGCCCCTTCGGGTCGACCTCCGGGGGCGTCCTGCTCACCCTGTTCGACACGCGGGCCACGTCGCTGGCGCTGCCGGTCCCCCGGGTCGACGCGATGGACCCGAACGCCGGTTTCCTCGCCGGTCTCATGGCCTCCGCCCCGGCCGAGCTGATCACGGCCCTGCACACGGTGCCGGCCCCCTCGCTGGAGACCCGGCTGCGGGAGCTGCGGGCCCGGCTGGAGCTGCGGGAGCTGGACTCGGCCGCCCGTGCGCTGACCACCCTGGAGGGTGAACACGCGGACGACTGGCGGGTCGTCTGGTATCGCGGCGTCACCTCGCTGGTGACCGGTGACCACGAGACGGCGGCGCTCTCCTTCGACGCGGTCTACGACGCGTTCCCCGGGGAGATGGCGCCCAAGCTGGCGCTGGGGATCTGTGCTGAGGTGCTGGGCCAGCTGGACAACGCCGCCGAGTACTACCGCCTGGTGTGGGCGACCGACCCGGGATTCGTCAGCGCCGCGTTCGGCCTGGCGCGGGTGCAGATCGCCGCCGGCGAGCGGGCCGGGGCGGTGAGCACCCTGGAGTCGGTGCCGGAGGCCTCGATCCACTACACGGCGGCGCGGGTCGCCGCCGTCCGGGCGCGGCTGCGCGAGCGCTCGCACCGGGAGCCGCTGCTGGCCGACCTGACGGCCGCCGGCATCCAGGTGGCGGCGCTGGCCGCGTTCGGTCTGGACCCGGTGCGTCACGAGCAGTTGTCGACCGAGGTACTGGGCAAGGCGCTCGACTGGGTACTCTCCGGTAGTGCCGGTGTCCCGGGGCCGGCCGGACCGGCCGCCGGTTCGCCGGGTGCACGCAAGCTGCTCGGCGCCGAACTGAACGAGCGGGGGCTGCGGTTCGGGCTGGAACGCTCGTACCGGATGCTCGCCCGGCTCGCTCAGCGGGGCGACGAGAGGATCGAACTGGTGGAGCGGGCCAACCGTTTCCGCCCCCGGACGTGGGTGTGAAGATGTCACAGAGCCACCAGCAGCCCGCCCTGTCGAAGTGCCCCGGCTGCGAAGAGCCGCCGGTTGCGGGCGACCTGTTCTGCGGGGCGTGCGGCTACGACCTCTCGGCCGTTCCGGCGCGCCCCGACGACCGGCCCACGATGGCCATCACCGTGCCGCCGGCCGCCCCGGCGGCCGAAACGGTGCGGTGGCCCATCGCCGAGGAGACCGACAGTTCGGACGTGCCCGCGCCCGTGGTCCGTCCGGCGGACGTGCCGGGGACGGACTCGGGCGGCAGGCCGCTGACCGGGCCGGACACGCCGGACGCGGAGTCCGGGCGGGGCGCGGCGTCGCCGTCCGGGCCGGTGCGGACGGGCGGGCCGGATTCCGCGGCCGCCCGGGTGCGCCACGACGACCGGGCGGACCCGGGCGGTGCGGAGGCCTCCGGTGACTTCGCGCTGGCCGCCCCCGATCCCCGGGCGCCGGAGCACGCCGCCGCGCTCGCCGCCGCCCCCGCCCCCGGGGCGAAGGTCTGTGTGGCCTGCCGCTCCGGCCGGGTGGACGCCGACGGCTACTGCGAGAACTGCGGGCACGCCCAGCCCCGTGAGCGCGACCACATGGAGCAGGAGCTCGACGCGGTGGCCGCCGTCAGCGACCGGGGCCTGCGCCACCACCGCAACGAGGACTCCTTCGCGGTGTCCTCGACCGCGCTGCCGGACGGCTCGCCCGCCGTCGTCGCGATCGTCTGCGACGGCGTCTCCTCGGCGAGCCGTCCCGACGAGGCGTCGGCGGCCGCCGCGAGCGCCGCCAACGAGGCGCTGCTGGAGTCCCTGCCGCGCGGTGCGCACCCGCAGCAGGCGATGCACGAGGCGATCGTCGCCGCGTCCGAGGCGGTCAACGCCCTGGCGCAGGAACCGGCCGGGGCGAGGGAGCACGACGCGCACCGCCACCAGAACGCCCCGGCCTGCACCCTGGTCGGCGCGATCATGGCGGGCGGCCTGCTGATCGTCGGCTGGGTCGGCGACAGCCGGGTCTACTGGGTGCCGGAGGACCGGACCCAGCCGACCGCCCGGCTCACCGAGGACGACTCCTGGGCCGCGCAGATGGTAGCGGCCGGCCTGATGAACGAGGCGGAGGCGTACGCGGACGAGCGTGCCCACGCCATCACCGGCTGGCTCGGCGCCGACGCGTACGAACTGGAGCCGCACACCGCCGCGTTCAAGCCGGACCGGCCGGGTCTGGTGGTCGTGTGCACGGACGGCCTGTGGAACTACGCGGAATCCGCGGAGGAGATGGCCGCCGCCGTCCCGGCCGACGCCCAGCGACAGCCGCTGCACGCGGCCCGCGCGCTCGTCGGACACGCTCTCGACGGCGGGGGCCACGACAACGTAACAGTGGCGCTTCTGCCGTTCGCCGTACGGCCGCAAGGGGCAGGATCGGCCTGCGACACCGTTTGAGCCGGTTTTCCGCCCTTGCCCCGACCCCGTGTCAGCCGCCCGCGTCCCCTCTTCACCTGATCCCCTGTGGAGCCTCAAGGAGCCGACCAGATGGCCAACTTCTCCAAGTCGAACGTGCCGCAGTTCTCCGTCGAGGTGTACCAGAACGAGTTCCTGCCCGAGGGCGGTCGTGAGGTCAACGCGATCGTCACCGTGACCTCGACCGGCGGCGGCACCACCGGCGGCATACCGCTGGCGGGTTCGACGCCCTCGCCCGCGTACGGGCCGGGGCAGGGTCCCGACGCGGCCGTGGTGCTGATGGTCGACTGTTCCGGCTCGATGGACTACCCGCCGACGAAGATGCGCAACGCGCGCGACGCGACGGCGGCGGCCATCGACGCCCTGCGCGAGGGCACCCGGTTCGCGGTGGTCGCCGGGACGCATGTGGCCAAGGACGTCTATCCGGGCAACGGGCGGCTCGCGGTCGCCGACCAGCAGACGAGGGCCCAGGCCAAGGACGCCCTGCGGAAGCTGAGCGCGGGCGGGGGCACCGCGATCGGCACCTGGCTGCGGCTGGCCGACCGGCTGCTGGGCGCGGCCGAGGTGGATATCCGGCACGGCATCCTGCTGACCGACGGCCGCAACGAGCACGAGGCGCCCGAGGACCTGCGGGCGGCCCTGGACTCCTGTGCCGGCCGGTTCACCTGCGACGCCCGCGGGGTGGGCACCGACTGGGAGGTGAAGGAGGTCACCGGCATCGCCGCAGCCCTCCTCGGCACGGCCGACATCGTCGCCGACCCGGCGGGCCTGGCCGCGGACTTCACGCGGATGATGGAGAACGCCATGGGCAAGGAGGTCGCGGACGTGGCTCTGCGGCTCTGGACGCCGGTGGGGGTGGAGATCCGGTTCGTGAAGCAGGTCGCGCCCACGGTCGCGGATCTGACCGGGCGGCGGACCGAGGCAGGTCCCCGGGCCGGGGACTACCCGACCGGTTCCTGGGGCGACGAGTCCCGCGACTACCACGTGTGCGTCCTGGTGCCGGAGGCCGGGATCGGCCAGGAGATGCTGGCCGCCAGGGTGTCGCTGATCCTGCCCGACCCCTCGGGTGCGGGCGCTCCGCAGACGCTGTCGCAGGGCCTCGTGCGGGCCGTGTGGACGGACGACATGGTGGCCTCGACCTCGATCAATCCGCAGGTCGCGCACTACACGGGTCAGGCGGAACTGGCACAAGTCATCCAGCAGGGCCTGGACGCACGCAAGTCGGGCGACTTCGACGGCGCGACGGCGAAACTGGGCCGTGCGGTGCAGCTGGCGTCGGCGTCCGGGAACCAGGACACTGCGAAACTGCTTTCGAAGGTGGTCGACGTCGTCGATGCCGCGACAGGTACTGTGCGACTGAAGGCGAAGGTTGCGGAAGCGGACGAGATGACCCTCGAAACGCGCTCCACCAAGACCGTTCGCGTCAAGAAGTAGCACGGCACGGTCATCGGACGACCACCGGGCCGTGAGCACAGAGCAACCCTACGTATGCGTTGGGCAAGGACGCCCGCGATCGACAGCATGACGGCCCCCGGGGCCGGAAGAGGAGAGGGGGAAGCGCCGACATGCCGACCTGCCCGAACGGACACCAGTCGGGTTCCGAGGACTGGTGCGAGGTCTGCGGACACCGCATGGCGACCGGCGGTGCGCCCGCGGGCGCAGTGCCCCCGCCTCCTCCGCCGCCGCCCGCGCCCGGTTACGGCTACCCGCAGCAGGGTTCCGGCGGTGGCCAGCCCACCATGCAGGCGGAGCTGTGCCCGCAGTGCCGCACACCGCGTGAGGCGATGGCTCCGTACTGCGAGGAGTGCCGCTGGAACTTCCTCACCAACACGGCGACCTCCTACACGCCGCTGGCCCCGCAGCACGGCACGCCCGGCGGACCTCCGCCCGGCCTCAACCTGCCGCCCGGCTTCCAGGCGCAGGGCCCCGGCGGCCCCCCTGGCCCCGGCGGACAGCCCGGCCCCGGCGGTCCCGGTGGCCAGGGCGGTCCGCCCGGTGCGCCCCAGCCGCGCGACCCGTTCGACTACCAGGGCTCGCGCCCCTCGCAGATGAACCGTCCCGCCGAGCCGCTCGCCCCCGAGCAGAACGGCCCGCACGGGAACGGCGGTCCGCACGGGAACGGCGGTCCGCACGGGAACGGCGGTCCGCACGGGAACGGCGGTCAGGGCGGGCCTCCGCCGCAGGCGTTCCAGCAGGGCCCCCCGCCGCCGTCGTTCCAGCAGGGTCCGCCGCCGCAGCAGCAGTCCGGCCCCTCGCCGTTCGAACCGCAGCAGTCGGCTCCCTCGACACACTCGCCGTTCGAGCCCCAGCAGGCCTCGCCCTTCGCGCCGCCGCAGCAGCAGCAGTCGGCACCGCCCGGGCCGCCGCAGCCGTCGGGGCACACCGGTGGCGGGGACGACTGGATGCTGCCGCCGCCCTCCCAGGCCCAGCAGGCCCAGCAGGCCGCCCAGTCTCAGCCGCCGCAGGCGTTCCAGCAGCCGGGCCCCCACCAGGGGCAGGGCCACGGACAGAACCAGGGGCAGGGCCAGGGGTACGACCAGCAGGGCCCACCGGGCCAGCAGGGTAACGGTCCGCAGCACGGCCAGGACCAGGGATACGACCAGGGACAGCAGCACGGCGGGGTGCCCGGCCAGGGCCGGCCCCAGCAGTCCACCTCCTGGACCGCCGTGATCGCTCCCGACCGCGCGTACTTCCTCGCGATGATGCAGCGCAGCGGCCCCGAGGCGACCGGGCTGAACCTGCCCGCGTACTCCCCGGAGCAGCGCCTTCCGCTCACCGGGAGCCAGATCACCATCGGGCGTCGCCGGCACAGCACCGGCGAGTCCCCCGACGTCGATCTGTCGGTGCCCCCGGAGGACCCGGGCGTCTCGCACCAGCACGCGGTGCTGGTGCAGCAGCCCGACGGCAGTTGGGCGGTCGTGGACCAGAACTCCACCAACGGCACCACGCTGAACGGCGCCGAGGACCCGATCCAGCCCTACGTCCCCGTACCGCTCCAGGACGGCGACCAGGTGCACGTCGGGGCGTGGACGACGATCACGGTGCGCCGGGACTGAGACCCGCTCACCCGGTCGCGAGCGGCCAGGTGTACGGCCCCTGCGGGTCATCCAGCCAGGCCCACTGCCGGCCCTCGCCGACCGTGATGCCGTACCTCTCCCGCTGCGGGCGCTCCTCGCGCTCCCAGAGGGAGAGGGCCTCGTGCGGATCGAGGGTGCCCGCGGTCAGGGTCAGCAGGAACCGGAAGAGGTCGTCCCCGGCGATCCGGCGCGGCAGCCCGCCGAGATACGGCAGCCCGCCGGGCCCCGGGAGCGCCCCGCGCAGGGGCACGAAGTACGCCGGGGTGTGCAGGAAGTGCCCCTCGGCGCGCGGGCCGTGCGCCGTCGCGCGGACCTGGAGCGAGACCAGGCCGGTGGCGAGCGGCGCGAGGATGCGCGCCCCCGGACGGCACTGTTCCGGCCAGGTCTCCGGCACGGACGGCAGGGTGCAGGTCGCGATGATCCGGTCGTACGGGGCGCGCCGCGGGCAGCCCCGGGCCCCGTCGCCGGTGACCACCGTCGGGCGGTAGCCCGCCGCGGCGAGGTGGCCCCGGGCCGACTCCGTGATCTCCGGGTCCAGGTCGAGGCTGGTCACCGCGGAGTCGCCGAGCCGGTGGGCGAGGAGCGCCGCGTTGTAGCCGGGGCCGGTGCCGATCTCCAGGACCGTGTGCCCGTCCCGTACGTCGAGGGCGTCGAGCATCAGGGCCATCAGGGACGGCTGGCTGGAGGACGAGACGAGTTCGCCGTCCTTGAGCCGGGTGGCCAGCGCCCCGTCCGCGTACACCCCGCGCAGCCAGCGGGAGCGCCGTTCGGGGTCGGGGTCCTCGCCCCAGAGGCGTTCGAAGCCCCGGATTCCGTGCACGTAGTAGAACGGCACGAACAGATGGCGGGGCACCTCGGCGAAGGCCGTACGCCAGGCGGGGTCGGTGAACGCGCCCCGCGCGGCGATCTCCCGCACGAGGGCCTCCCGCGCCGCGTCGGTCTCGGCGTCGGGCGGGGAGGGGCCGTGCCGGTGTGCACCCATGTCTCCACTGTCCTGCGCCGGGGCCGCGCGGGCGAGCGGCCGAGCGGGCTTTTCGGCCCTTGGTCCTAGGACCCCCGCCCTCGGCCGGTGCGTCTGCGAACATGGACGGGTGACTGAGATTCCGCGCGACACGTTTCAGGAGCAGACCTTCTACGAGCAGGTCGGCGGCGAGGCGACCTTCCGGCGCCTGGTGCATCGCTTCTACGAGGGCGTGGCGGACGACGAGCTGCTGCGGCCGATGTATCCGGAGGAGGATCTGGGGCCGGCCGAGGAGCGGTTCGCGCTGTTCCTGATGCAGTACTGGGGCGGCCCGCGCACCTACAGCGATCACCGGGGTCACCCTCGGCTGCGGATGCGGCACGCGCCGTTCCGGGTGGACCGGGCGGCCCATGACGCCTGGCTCGCCCATATGCGGGTCGCGCTGGACGAACTGGGGCTCGCACCCGAGCACGAGCGGCAGCTGTGGGACTACCTGACCTACGCCGCCGCCTCGATGATCAACACCGTCGACTGATCACATCTGTACGATCCGTGACCGGGTAACTCCGGAATTCGACACTCCACCTCCGCATAACGATCACGATCGCATCAAGGTGCACCTGTAAGCGGTTACCAGAACCCTGTTGCCTCTGAAAGCATCACCGGTACGTCGGGGGGCGTGCGCACGCGGTGTTTCCGGGGCTGGGGGATCAGGTGACGGGTTTCGTCCTTCTGCGGGTGAGGGCTCATCGCCTCCTGCTGTCCGCGGCCGTTCTCGCCGTCCTGCTGACCACCTCCGTCCTGGCGGCGCTCACCGCGTTCTCCGGATCCGTGGGCGACGCGGCCCTGCGCCACACACTCACCCACGGATCGGCCGCCTCCGCCGCCCTCGTCGTCTCCGCCTCGGTGGACCACGAGCAGCGCGCGGAGGCCGACGAAGCCGTCCGCAAGGTCTCCCGCGACGCGTTCGACGGGCTGCCCGTGACCGTGGGGAAGCTGGAGAGTTCGGGGTCGTACGCGCTGCCCAGGAGCCTCCAGGACCCGGCCGCCCGACGCGGCAAGGAGCCGGACCTCACCCACTTCACCGCCCTCGACCCGAGCCGGGTGCGGATCACCGGGGGCAGGGCTCCCTCGGCCGACGGCGGCACGGGCCCCGTCCAGGTCGCGCTGCCCGTCGTCGCCGCCGAGGCCCTGAAACTGAAGCCGGGCGCGCGGCTCACCGTCACCGACCGGCTGCGCGACAAGAAGCAGCGGGTCCTGGTCACCGGCGTCTACGAGGCCGCCGACCAGTCCGACCCGTACTGGCAGCTGGACCCGCTCGGCGGGCGCGGGGTGCGCAAGCTCGCCTTCACGACCTACGGCCCCCTGCTCACCGACCCCTCGGTCCTCGCCTCCGGCGTGCTCGGCGGCGGCGAGACGTCCTGGCTGGTGTCCGCCGACTTCGCCGAGCTGACCACCGGCTCCATGGAGGGGCTGCGCGAGGCGTCGGCCGGCGCCCCGAAGGCCCTTGCGGCAGCCCCGGTGTTCGCCTCCGGGATCACCGCGAAGACGTCTCTGCCCACCGTGCTCGACCAGCTCGACCGGGCGCTGCTGGTCTCCCGTTCCACGCTGATGATCGTCGCGGTGCAGCTGGTGCTGCTCGCCGCGTACGCCCTGCTGCTCGTGGCCCGGCTGCTGAACAGCGAGCGTGACGGGGAGCGCGAACTGCTGCGGGCCCGGGGCGGTTCGCGGGGCCGGATCACCTCGTTCGCCGCGATCGAGGCGCTGTTGCTCGCCGTGCCCGCCGCGGTGGTCGCCCCCCTGCTCGCGGGACCGCTGACCGGGCTGCTGGCCGAACGCAGCGCCCTGTCCCGGATCGGGCTGAAGGTCCAGGAGGCCTCGACCGGCACCGTGTGGCTGGTCTCCGCGGCCGTCGCGCTGGCCTGCGCCCTGGCCGTGGTGGCCCCGTCGCTGACGGCCGGGGCCGGCGGGCGCAGGACCCGGGCCGCGTCGCTGCCCGGCCCGGTGCGGGCGGGCGCGGACCTCGGGCTGCTCCTGATCGCGGCGGTGGCGTACTGGCAGTTGGACCGGCAGTCCGGCAGCGGGGCGCTCAGCGGCGACCAGGCGGGCAACCTCGGGATCGACCCCCTGCTGGTCACCGCCCCCGCGCTGGCGCTGCTCGCCGGAACGGTCCTCACGCTGCGTCTGCTGCCGCCCGCGGCGAAGCTGGCCGAACGGCGTGCGGCCAAGGGCCGGGGGCTGCCCGCGGCCCTGGCGGGCTGGCAGTTCAGCCGCCGCCCGTTGCGCGGCGCGGGGCCGGTGCTGCTGCTGGTCCTGTCGGTCGCGATGGGCATGCTGGCGATCGGGCAGAGCGCCTCCTGGAACCGCTCGCAGTCCGACCAGGCCGACTTCGGCTCCGGCGCGGCGGTCCGGCTCGTGGGCGGGCACGGGAGCGGTCCGGCGACGGCCGGCGCCTACAGCTCGCTGGCGGGGGTGCGGAAGGCGGCCCCCGCCTACCGGACGGACGTGGAGGTCTCCGGCGGGCGCACCGCCGAGGTCCTCGCCCTGGACACCGCCCACGCGGACGAGCGGATGCTGATGCGCTCCGACCTCGCCGACGGAAGCCCGCGCCGGTTGTTCGAGGCCATAGCCCCGGAGCGCGCCCCGCGTCCCGGACTCGTCCTCCCCGAGGACAGCACCCGGCTGAAGCTGGACCTGCGGATCACCACGGTGTCGAAGCCTTCCGGGGACAGCCTGTACCCGGACCCGGATCCGCCGGTGGTCACCGTGCTCCTGGAGGACCGCTACGGCCTCCCCTACCGCGCCCTGGCCGGTCCCGTGCCGGTGGACGGCCGGCCGGTCCCGGTGTCCTTCCCGGTGTCGGCGGCGGGCGGTCTGGCCGTGACCGGCATCGAGGTGGACGGCGCCGCGCCGTCCGACTACGCGCGGAAGCACCGGGTCTCGGTGAGCGACGTGCGGGTGGTCGCCGGGTCGGGCGCCGAACGCCCGGTGCCGGCCCCGGAGTCGATGCGCTGGGACGCGGCGATGACGCTCACCGAGTACGGCGAGGACCGGCCGGGCAAGCCGCCGGTGCGCAACGGCGCCCCGGGCCTGCCGGACTTCACGTACGACACCGGCGTGGACAACGAGGACAACTGGGAGCCGACCAGCGGCACCCTGCGGGTCACCGCCGCCCGGCCGAAGGCCGCCGCGGTCAAGGCGGTCGCGACGGACGCCTATCTGAAGAGCACGAACGCGAAGCTGGGCGACGAGATCGACGTCAACCTGGCCGGGAACACGGTCCGGGTGACCCTGGCGGAGTCGGTGCGCCGGCTGCCCACCACCGGGACGGCCGGGTCGTCCGGCGCCCCGGACCCGGTGGCGGGCGGCGGCGCGCTGCTGCTGGACCTCAAGGCCGTCACCGAGGTCCTGGCCCACCGGCCGACCGCCACGATCGAGGCGACCGAGTGGTGGCTGAGCACCGCCCCGGGCGACGCCCCGAAGGCGGCCGCGGCCCTGCGCGCCCTGCCGGACACCGATCCGGCCCAGGTGCTGGTCCGGGCGGAGGCCGCCCAGCGGTTGGTGGACGACCCGCTGGGGGCGGGGCCGCAGTCGGCGCTGCCGGCCGTGGCCGTGGTCGCCGCCGCGCTGGCGGCGGTCGGCTTCGCGGTCAGCGCCTCGGGGTCCCGGCGCGAACGGTCCGCCGAGCTCGGCGTGTTGCGGGCGCTCGGTGCGCCGCGCCGCCAACTGGCCCGCATGATCGCCGCCGAGCAGGGTGTGCTGATCGCGCTCGCCCTGCTCATCGGGCTCGGCATCGGCACGGTGCTGACCCGGGCCGTCGTCCCGCTCATCGTGCTGACCGGACAGGCGGACCGGCCCGTTCCACCGGTGCTGGTCGAGCTGCCCGCGGGGCAGGTCGCGGCGCTGCTGGCCGGGGTCGCCGCCCTGCCACTCGTGATCGTCGCGACGATGGCGCTCCGCCGCGGGGACCCGGCGGTCACGCTGCGCCACCAGGGGGACCACTGATATGCGGCACAACGACCGGGCGGCCTCCGCCCCGTGGATCCGTACCCGGCTGCGTACCGCGCCCGGTGCGGCGACGGCACTCGCGGTGCTGGTGCTGGTGACGGCTTTCCTGGCCGCGGCGTTCCCGCGGGCCGTGGACGCGTACGAGACGAAGGGGCTGCGCCACGACATCCTGACGGCGGACGCGGGCCGCAGCACGCTGGAGGTCGCCCGCCCGCAGCCCGGTCTGGAACTGCCGCAGGCGCAGCGGGACGACGAGGCGCGGAGCCCCGAACTGGCGCGGATCGGCGCCGGGCTCCTGAAGGCGCTGCCCGCACCGCTGCGCGCCGACACCTCGTCGGTCGCGTACGGGGTGCGCACATCGAAGCCGGCCGTCGCGAACGAGCCCTGGCTGCCGAGGCCCGAAGCGGTTCCGCCGCAGCTCTCGTACGTGGCGCAGTCGGGGCTCAAGGAGCACGCCACCCTGGCCTCGGGCGCCTGGCCGACGACGCCGCAGGAGGTGACGTCGGACTCCCGTGAGGTGCAGGGCGCGGTCACCGAGGAGACGGCCGCCGAGCTGAAGGTGAAGGCCGGCGCGACCATCACGCTGCTCACCGCGGCCCAGGAACCCATCACCGTGACGATCACCGGCATCGTCGCCCCGCGCGATCCGCAGGGCAGCTACTGGTCGGCCGATCCGCTGCTGCGCACCCCGTCCCTGGTCCTGGACACCACGAGCCCCTTCCCGGTGCACTACTGGACCGGCACCGTGCTGCTGGCCGAGGACTCCGGTCCCGCGCTCCTGAGCACGGCCGCCGAGCCCGTACTCTTCTGGCGGATCCCGCCCGACCCGGCCGGGCTGACCGGCCCCGACGACGCCCGGCTGACGTCCGTCATCGCCTCGCTGGAGAGCGGCCCCGGGCTGCTGAAGGTGCGGGAGATCGCCGGGGACACCGCGGTGTTCGCCACCGGACTCGGCCACATCGTGGAGGCCAACGCCCGGATGCGCGACGCGATCAGTCCCGTGATCGCGGTCGCCGCCCTCGGCATCGGCTCCGTGGCCGCCGTCGTCCTGCTGATGACGGGGGCCCTGATCGCCGGCCGCCGCAAGGCCGAACTGGCGCTGATGCGCTCACGCGGCGGTTCGCTGCGCGGCATCGGCAGCCGGCTGCTCGCGGAGACCGCGGTGACCGTACTGCCCGCGAGCGCGCTCGGGCTGCTGCTCGCGACACTGGCCGTGGGCGAGGGCCGATTCTGGCCGGGGGCGCTGGCGGCGGCCGGCGTCGGCCTCCTGGTGTGCGTCGCCCTGCCGCTGCGGACGACGCTCCAGCACATCCGGCCCACGCTGCACGGAGCCCGCGAGGACATGGTGAGCGCCCGTCCCTCGCGGCGGCGGACCGTCGCCGAACTGACCCTGCTCGTGCTGGCGGTCGGCGCGGTGACGGCGCTGCGCCGTCGCGGTACGTCGGCCGAGGGCGGCACCAACCTGCTGGTCAGCGCCGCGCCCGTGCTGGTCGCGCTGATCGCGGCGCTGGTGCTGGTGCGGCTCTACCCGCTGCCCCTGCGGCTCGCCACGCGCCCCGTGGCCCGGCTGCGCGGGGCGATCGGCTTCCTCTCGCTGGCCCGCGCCGGCCGTTCCTCGGCCGGCGGGGCGCTGCCGCTGCTGGCTCTGCTGCTGGCGCTGGCCACCGCGGCGTTCGGCGGCTCGGTGATCGCCGGCATCGGGGACGCGCGGGACGACGCGGCGCTGGCGTCCGTCGGCGCGGACGCCCGGATCAGCGGCGCGAGCGAACGGGCGACCCTGCCCGACGAACTGGTCCGCACGGTGCGCGACCTGGACGGCGTGACCGGCGCGGCGCCGGTACGGGTCGAGTACAGCGTGAACATGCCGGAGGCCGTGGCCGGTGACGGCGGTGCGGACGGAGGCGGCGCCGGTACGGGCGGCGGCAGCGCGGACGACGCGAAGGCCGCGGCCCTGGTGGGCGTCGACCCCGCCTCGTACGCCGAACTGGCCCGCGCGACCGGACTGCCGGCCTTCCCGGCCGCCCGGCTGAAGGCCACCGGCTCCTCGGCCCCCCTGCCCGAGGGCGCGGAGGCCGGCCCCGATCGGGTCCTGCCGGCCATCGCCTCCCCGGCGGTGGCGGCCCGCCTGGGCAAGGAGCCGCGCGCGATCGAGACGCTGTCCGGGGACTTCAAGGTCCAGATCGTGGGGACCGTCACGCGTGTCGCCTCGGTCTCCCCCACGGACTTCCTGGTCGTGAACTCCGCCGCCCTGGAGCAGAAGGCGCCCACCACGCTGCTCCTCACCGGCGCACCGGATCCAGGGAAACTGCGCGCTGCGGTCGAAGGAAGCGGCAAGGAGTACGCCGTACAGCTGCGTTCCGAGGAGCGCGCGCGGTATGTGAACACCCCGATGCAGGCGGGGGCCGAGCGGATCTACCTCGCGGCCGTCGCCGCGGGCGCCGGATACGCGCTGCTGGCCGTACTGCTGTCACTGCTCCAGACCGCGCCGGAGCGCAGGACGCTGCTGGCACGGCTGCGGACGATGGGGCTCACCACCGGGCAGGGCAGAAAGCTGCTGGCCTTCGAGGCGACACCGCAGGCGCTGCTGGCGGCTGGCGGCGGCCTCTTCACCGGCTGGGCGACCATCGTCCTGCTCTCCCCCGGCATCGATCTGGTCCCGCTGGCGCTCGCGGGCGTCGCCGGATCGGACACGAGCCCCGTCCTGCTGCGCACCGACCTCTGGTCGCTGGCGCTCCCGGCCGCCGGGGTGGTGGCACTCGCCGCCGCGGTCGCGGGCGTTCAGGCGTGGTGGGCGAGCCGCCGCGGATCGATCACCGAACTCAGGGCAGGAGACTCCCGATGACCTCGTCCACCGAGACGGCAGGAACGGCCCGCGCGGCCGAAACGACGCTGGCGGAGCTGGAACAGCGGGCCGCGGCCCGCCGGGACCGCCCTTCCTACGGGCACGACGCGCTGATCGCCTGCGACCGTGTGGTGCGGATCTTCACCACGGACGGGGTGGAGGTGCAGGCCCTCCAGGGCCTCGATCTGCTGGTCACCGAGGGTGAGTTGATGGCCCTGGTGGGGGCGTCGGGCAGCGGCAAGTCGACGCTGATGAACATCCTGGCGGGCCTGGACGTGCCGACGGCGGGATCGGCGAAGGTCGCGGGGTGCGATCTGCTGTCGATGGGCCCGAAGGAACGGCTGCGCTACCGCCGGGACGTGGTCGGGTTCGTCTGGCAGCAGACCGCCCGCAATCTGCTCCCGTACCTCACCGCGATCCAGAACATCACCCTGCCCATGCAGCTGCGCGGTGGCGGCAGCAAGCGCGAACGGGCGGCCCGCGCCGAGTCGTTGCTCGCCATGCTCGACATCGCGGACTGCCGCGACCGCCGCCCCCAGCAGTTGTCCGGCGGGCAGCAGCAGCGGGTGGCCATCGCGGTGGCGCTGGCCAACTCCCCGTCCGTGCTGCTCGCGGACGAGCCGACCGGAGAGCTGGACTCGGCCACCGGGGAGCAGGTCTTCGCCGCGTTCCGGCGCGCCAACGAGGAGTTGGGCACCTCGATCGTGATCGTCACCCATGACCAGGCGGTCGCGAACGAGGTGCGGCGTACGGTCGCCATCCGCGACGGCCGTACGTCCTCCGAGGTGCTGCGCCGCACGGAGGTGGACGCGGCGACGGGCCAGGAGTCCCAGGTGGCCCGGGAGTACGCGATGCTCGACCGGGCGGGACGGCTCCAGTTGCCCGCGGACTACACGCAGACGCTGGGGATGGAGCACCGGGTGCTGCTGGAGCTGGAGCAGGATCACATCGGCGTCTGGCCGGACGCGCACGGGGCGGCCCCGGAGAAGCCGGGCGAGTAGGGGCTCGGGAGCAGGCGCCGGCGTGCGCACCGGCAGCCGGGAACACGGCAAGTAGGGCTGGCACCAGGACAGTTCGAAGGGCTGTCCGGATGGTGGCGGCATCGGGTGCGCTCGTAGCGTCGGTCAGGTCATTCCACCTGTTCCGAGGAGCGTCATGCGCGTCGCCCCCCTGTCATTCGTCGGCCTGGGACTGGCCGGTCTGCTCGCGGGAGCGATGCCCGCGACCGCGGCCTCCCCCTCGCCCGTCCCCGCGCGCCACCACCTCGACTGGGGGCCCTGCCCGGACCGGTACGAGGATCTGAACGCGGCGGGCGCACAGTGCGCCGACGTCACCGTGCCCCTCGACCACGCCGATCCCGGCGGCCGCACGATCCGGGTCGCCATCTCCCGGATCAAGGCCGCGGACCCCTCCCGGCGTCGCGGCATCCTCCTCTCCAACCCGGGCGGACCGGGCGGGGCCGGGCTGGACAACACCCTGCGCCTGCGACCGGCGCTGGGGGACGTGGCGGACCGCTACGACCTGATCGGCTTCGATCCCCGCTTCCTCGGCGACTCCACCCCGGTCGGCTGCGCCCCGGCGGCACCGGCCGTGCCGCCCGGCCCCCTCACCTCCGCGCGCCAGGACTTCGACAGATCGGTCCGTGCGGCCCGTGACACCGCACGGCGCTGCGGCCGGCACGGGGACAACGCCGCGTTGCTCCCGCACGCCTCCTCGCGCAATGTCGCCCGCGACATGGACGCGATCCGGGCGGCGCTGGGCGAGCGCAGGCTGTCGTACTACGGCGTCTCGTACGGGGCCGATCTGGGCGCCGTCTACACCCAGCTGTTCCCTCGGCGGGCGGACCGGATGGTGATCGACTCCAGCACCGACCCGACGGCCACCCAGTACGAGCTGTTCCGGTCGGCCGGGAAGCCGCTCGAAGAGGCCCTGGACGCCTGGGCCGGCTGGACCGCCCGGCGCCACGGCGTCTACGCCCTGGGCCGCACGGCCCCCGAGGTGCGGGCCCGTGTGCAGCGGCTCCTCGACGGAGCGGAGCGACGCCCGGTGCCGGTCGCCGGGATCCGGCTCGACGCCCCCGTCCTGCGGCTCGTGCTCCGGCAGTTGATCCAGCACGAGGAGTACGACGCGGCGCTCGCCGGCACGGTACGGGACCTGGTGGACGCGGCTGCCGGAAAGCCGGTCGAGCCCGGCCCCGAACTGGCCGCGATGCTGGACATGCTCGCCTCCCCCGAGCTCGCGGACAGCATGCTGGGCGGTGCGGTGTTCATGTGCGGGGACGGCGGCTGGCCGGCCGGCGGGTGGCCGGCCGACCCGGAGACGTACTGGAAGAACTCCAAGCGCAGCCGGGCGGACCAGCCCGTCTTCGGTCCGTTCGTGAACGGGATGACGGCCCCCTGTGCCTTCTGGGAATCCGAACCGGCCGAGCCCGGCACGAAGATCGGCAACGACGTGCCCGTCCTGATGCTCCAGGCCCGCCACGACAACAACGTGCCGTACGACGGGGCGTTGGCCCTGCACCGCAGGCTGACCGGTTCGCGGCTGGTGACGGCGGACATCCGGGCGCACGGCGTCTACGGGCGCGGAACCGACGGGCTGCGGCCGGTGCCGTGCGCCGACCGGGCCGTCAACGACTATCTGCGCGACGGGCCCCTGCCCGCGCACGACCTCACCTGCCCCACGGCCGGGAGGTCCGAGCGATGATCAGCAGGCGTACGGGCCTCACGGCCACCGCGGCGGCCCTCCTGGCAGGCGCGGCCGGACCCCCGGCGGCAGCCCGCCCGTCGCGGCCCACGGACCCGGCGGCGCGGCACCGCCTGCGGATCGACGCGGACGCGATCGTGGCGACCGGGGCCACCGGGGTGGTCGCCGAGGTCCAGAGTGCGCGTGGCAGCAGAACGGCGAGCTCCGGAACGGCCGACCTGTCGGATCCGGACACCCCGGTCCCCCCGAACGCCTCGTACCGGATCGGGAGCGACACCAAGACCTTCACCGCCGTCCTCGCCCTGCAACTGATCGGCGAGGGCCGGCTCGCGCTGGACGACACGGTCGAGCGGTGGCTGCCGGGAGTGGTGCGGGGCAACGGCAACGACGGCGCCCGGATCACCGTGCGCGATCTGCTCGGCCAGACCAGCGGGCTCAACGACTACCTCGCGGTGTCGCCCGACGCCGCGGAGGCTTTCACCCCGGAGGGCTACCACCGATCGCGGTTCCGCTCGCAGACCCCCCGCGAGCAGGTGGCGGCGGCCCTGAGCCGGCCTCCCCAGTGGCTTCCGGACCCGCCCGACTCACCTGACCGCACGCGGCGTTGGGGCTACTCGAACACCAACTACGTCCTGATGGGCCTGGTGATCGAGGAGGTGACGGGGCACTCCTGGGCGCAGGAGATCCACGACCGGATCATCGAACCCCTCGGTCTGCGCCACACCTTCTCGCCGGGCACCTCCCCCTATGTCCCGGGCCCGACCGCCACCGCCTACACCAGGTTTCCCGGCGAGGACGGCTTCACGGACACGACGCTGGCGTACGGGGGCGGTGCCGATGGCTGCCTGATCAGCGACGCTCATGACCACGGCCGCTTCCTGCGCGCCCTGATGGGCGGCAGGCTGCTGCGCCCGGCCCAACTGGCGGCGATGAAGGAGACGGTGGCCGCCGACGACTGGATCGACGCGCCCGGGGTGCGTTACGGGCTGGGGATCGCCTGGCGGCCGGTGGCGGGGAGCCGCGGGGGCGTCTGGTTCCACGGGGGCACGCATCTGGGCTTCGTCTCGGAGTGCGGGGTGACACCGGATGGCGAACGGGCCGCGACCAGCGCAACGTTCACGCTGCGCATGGGTGGCGCGGGCCAGGACGCCCAGGACCGGGCCGCCCGTGAGCTGGTGGACCGGGCACTGACGGGCCGGTGGTGACGGGCCGGTGGTGACGTCGGCGGTGTCCCTGGCGGCTGTCGGCGTCCGGGGCGGCGCGGGACCTTCGGGTCAGCGGGGGCCGACGGTGAAGGGCAGGGCGCCGAGCTCACCGCTCGTCGCGCGGCGCAGGGCGATCGAGCCGTACGGGGTCCGCAGCCGGAGCCAGGTGCCCGAGGACAGCAGCGACACCGGGAACCCCGGGTCGGCCCGGAGGAAGCCGAGGGACTGGGCCGCGTGGACGGCCCGGAGCGGAAGATCCGTGGCGCCGACC
The DNA here is from genome assembly GCF_014650675.1 of Streptomyces anulatus. Lineage (GTDB taxonomy): Bacteria > Actinomycetota > Actinomycetes > Streptomycetales > Streptomycetaceae > Streptomyces > Streptomyces anulatus. The sequence goes on from NZ_BMVK01000001.1 coordinate 1,066,567, forward strand.
GGCCGGGACCAGATCTCCCGGCCGATACGGTCCCGCTCGGAGCGGGTGCGCCGCTCCTCGGGCAGGGCCTCGTCCCGGGTGCGGAACTCGGTGACGGCTGCCTCCAGCGCGGTGCGCAGCGCGTCCGGCCCGGGCAGCCCCGGCTGCTCCCGCCAGGGACCCCGGGGCGGCAGGACACCGGTCCAGGGCGGCCCCGTGACAGGAGCGGGCAGCACGCCGGAGCCCGGCTCCGGGTCACCCGTGGGGCCGCCGGGCCCCGGAACGTCGAGGGTTTCCAGCAGCTCGCCGGCCGACACCGTGATGTCGAGCGTCTCGGGGCGGGCCAGGCGGGCGGCGCGGATGGCGAGGACCTCGAAGGAGGGCGGACGACCGAACACGGCCAGTGCGTCGCCGCCGCCCGCCTGCAGCCGGACCGCGGCGGCCCGGTCGTAGTGGAGCAGCCGACCGAGGAAGGCGGCGAGATCCGCCGCCTCCCTCGCGTCGGCGAACTGCAGCGACTGCACGGGCACGGTCATGCCGCGGCGGGCTCCTCTGCCAGGTACTGCTGGAGGAAGAGCTTCTCCTCGGCGGAGATCCGCCGGGGCCGCTCCGCCGCCAGGTCGTACGGCACGACGACGGTCGAGGCGCGTACGTACACCTGGTCGGGGTCCTTGATCTCATAGGCGATCGTCAGGGACGCGGCGCCTATCTTCGTGACCCACGACTCGACGGTCACCGGCTCGTGCCGGTGGACCAGCGGCCGTACGTAGTCGATCTCGTGACGGGCCACGACGGACCCGCCCGAGAACGACGGCGAACCGTCCCCGGGCGCCAGCCGGAACATGAAGTCGATGCGCGCCTCCTCCAGGTAGCGGAGGAAGACCACGTTGTTGACGTGGCCGAAGGCATCCATGTCCGACCAGCGCAGGGGGCAGCTGTAGAGATGACGAGCCAAGACGATCAGCCTCGCGTGAGCTTCTTGTACGTGGCACGGTGCGGGCGGGCCGCGTCCGCGCCGAGCCGCTCGATCTTGTTCTTCTCGTACGACTCGAAGTTGCCCTCGAACCAGTACCACTTGGAGTCACCCTCGTAGGCGAGGATGTGCGTGGCGACGCGGTCCAGGAACCAGCGGTCGTGGGAGATGACCACAGCGGCGCCCGGGAACTCCAGGAGGGCGTTCTCCAGCGAGGAGAGCGTCTCGACGTCGAGGTCGTTGGTGGGCTCGTCGAGGAGCAGCAGGTTGCCGCCCTCCTTGAGCGTCAGCGCCAGGTTGAGGCGGTTGCGCTCACCACCGGACAGGACGCCGGCCGGCTTCTGCTGGTCCGGGCCCTTGAACCCGAACGCGGAGACGTAGGCGCGCGAGGGCATCTCGACCTGGCCGACGTTGATGTAGTCCAGCTCGTCCGAGACGACGGCCCAGAGGGTCTTCTTCGGGTCGATGTTGGCGCGGGACTGGTCGACATAGGAGATCTTGACCGTGTCGCCGACCTTGATGGCGCCGCTGTCCGGCGTCTCCAGGCCCTGGATCATCTTGAACAGCGTGGTCTTGCCCGCGCCGTTCGGACCGATGATGCCGACGATGCCGTTACGGGGCAGCGTGAACGACAGGTCGTCGATGAGGACCTTGTCGCCGAAGGCCTTCGAGAGGTTCTCGACCTCGACGACGATGGAACCGAGCCGCGGGCCCGGCGGAATCTGGATCTCCTCGAAGTCCAGCTTCCGCATCTTGTCCGCCTCGGCCGCCATCTCCTCGTACCGGGCGAGACGGGCCTTGGACTTGGTCTGGCGGCCCTTGGCGTTGGACCGGACCCATTCCAGCTCTTCCTTGAGCCGCTTCTGGCGCTTCTCGTCCTTGCGGCCCTCGACCTTGAGACGGGTCTGCTTCTTCTCCAGGTACGTGGAGTAGTTGCCCTCGTAGGCGATCGCGCGGCCCCGGTCGAGTTCGAGGATCCACTCGGCGACGTTGTTCAGGAAGTACCGGTCGTGGGTGACGGCGATGACGCAGCCCGCGTACTTCGAGAGGTGCTGCTCCAGCCAGTTCACCGACTCGGCGTCCAGGTGGTTGGTGGGCTCGTCGAGGAGGAGCAGGTCCGGGGCCTCGATGAGCAGCTTGCAGAGCGCCACACGGCGCTTCTCGCCACCGGAGAGGTTGGTGACGGGCCAGTCGCCGGGCGGGCAGCCCAGGGCGTCCATGGCCTGCTCCAGCTGGGCGTCCAGGTCCCACGCGTTCGCGTGGTCCAGGTCCTCCTGGAGCTTGCCCATCTCCTCCATCAGCGCGTCGGAGTAGTCGGTCGCCATCAGCTCGGCGACCTCGTTGAAGCGCTTGAGCTTGCCCATGATCTCGGCGGCGCCGTCCTGGACGTTCTCCAGGACGGTCTTCTCCTCGTCCAGCTTCGGCTCCTGCATGAGGATGCCGACGCTGAACCCGGGCGTCAGGAACGCGTCACCGTTGGACGGCTGCTCCAGGCCCGCCATGATCTTCAGCACCGTGGACTTACCGGCGCCGTTGGGCCCCACGACACCGATCTTCGCGCCGGGCAGGAAGTTCAAGGTGACGTCATCAAGGATCACCTTGTCGCCGTGCGCCTTGCGCGTCTTGCGCATGGTGTAGATGAACTCAGCCAAGAGAAACCGTCCGGCAGCAATAGAGGTGTGAGCAGATACACCCATCTTGCCTGACGGCCCTCCCCGGAAGGAAACCCGTCCATCCACCGGCGCCCGAACCTGTCACCTCATGCGTTCAAAAGCTCACTCACCGTCGGTGTGCGGCTTCTTCCGGCGGAGGACGAAGACCGCGCCGCCGCCCACGACGAGCAGCCCGATGGCGACGGCGGCGAGCATCGGGGTGGCGCTGGAGCCACCGGTCTCGGCGAGGTCGCCCTCCAGTCCCGACGTGGCGGCGCCGGTCGTGGCCGGAACGGACTGCTGGGCGCTCTGCGTGCCGATGTCGTTGCCGGCGTCGCCCTCGCCCTCCCGGTCCAGGACGCTGCCGCTGGTGGCGCAGTCCAGCACCCCGGTGAAGGTCCTGGTGAATCCGGCGGGCCCGGTGATGGTGAAGTCGTACGCCTGGTCCTCGGCGACGGGGACCGTCACCGTGCGGGTCGCCCCGGCGGCGATGGTGTGCTCGGCGCCGGCCAGTTCGAAGGTGAACGGCTGGTCGCCCCGGTTGGCGGCCGTGATGTCCACGCCGCCCTTGGCGCAGTTCTTCCGTGCGGTCAGTGCGGGGGCGGCGCCCGTCTCGGCCCAGGTGGCGGCGGCCCGTGCGGAGACCGTGGACTCGCTGGAGCCGGCCAGGATCTGGGTCTGGGTGCGGCCGGCCCCGGCGAAGGCACGGCCGACCGGCACGGAGGTGGTGGCCTGGACGGCCAGGGACGCGGTGCCGTCGGCGGTGTCCTTCGGCACGGCGAAGTAGAGCCGGTCCCCGTCCGTCGCGGAGGTGACCGGGGCGCCCTTCTCGTCCGTGACCGCGATGCCGCTGGCCGCGGCGTCCACCGGGGGCGACACCGAGACCTGGTCCGCGTCGGTGCGGACGGTCACGGGGCCGAGCCGCTCACCGGCCCGGCCGGAGACGGCGGCCGGCTCCAGGGTCAGCGAGGCCCGGGGCTCCTTCGTCGTGCGCGCGTTGCGGTGCAGCCAGTCGGCGAGCTTCTCCGCCTGCTTGTCCGACGCGGTGACATCGGCGTTGTCCGAGTAGCGCCAGATGGCGACCTGGGTCCCGGCGGCGGCGGTCCGCTCGGTCAGCGGACCGGTTCCGGCCGCGTCGGCGAGTGCGGCCAGGTCGTCGACCTGGGGGTAGGAGTGCTGGAGGATCCAGCGGATCTTCCCCGCGTTCCGGTTGCCGCTCAGCGAGGTCTCGGCCCAGGGGGTCTCCAGGTACTTCGCCTGGTCCTGGGTGGGGTTGTGGAGGTCGATGCAGTAGGTCTTGAGCTTGCCGCCGCCGTCCACGGTCATCTCGAACAGTCCGGCGGGCAGTTCCTGGGTCCGGGCGGGAGCACCGTTCTTGCCCGCGATGCGGAGCACGGCGCTGTCGAAGGTCTTCAGCCCGTCGAGCACCGCGGCCGCGCCGTTGTGGTGCCGGCCCGGGTCGTCGGCCGCCGCCGGTCCGGCGCCGACGAGTGCGGCCGCCGCGACGAGACCGGAGAGCAGCAGCGCGGCGACCGGGCGGAGGATCCCGCGGCCGGGGGGCGCCCCTGTCGTGCCGGACGGCGCAGCGGACGCTGAAGACGCAGAAAACACAGAATTCCCCTCCGGGCGAGGCCCTCGCGCATGGTGCGCGTGTGGGGAATGCCTCGCCAGCAGACCCAAGTGACCCGTGAGCACTGGGAATCCTAAAGAACGGGCGAAGGGCAGTCCCCCGTACTGCCCTTGCACAACCATTCCGAATCGGAATCGTTATCGCGCGATGCCGTCCCCGACCAACCTTTTCAGGACACCGCAGCCATTGCGCTGTCGTGTTCCCGCTGTTTCGGTGACTCCTGCGCATCGCCGTCCGTGACGCGTTCCGGACGCTCCGTCAGAAGGGGTTCCGCTCTGGCCGCCCGGCGGAAGGCGGCCGTTCCCCGGCTCAGGTCGTGGCCGACGACGACGGCCTCGACATCGACGAACGTCCTGCGCTGACCGGCCTGTTCCTCCTCGCGGACCTTCAATCGGCCGTGCACGACGAGGGGTTCTCCGACCGAGACGGAGCCGGCCAGATTCGCGGCGAGGGTCCGCCAGGACCAGACGGTGTAGAAGCTGGTGCGGCCGTCGGCCCAGAGCTGTTTCTCGCGGTCCCAGCGCCGCGGAGTCACGGCGAAACGGAATCGCGCCATTCCTCCGGTGGCCGTCTCACGGAACTCCACCGCCGTCGCGGCGTTACCCACCAGTGTCACCAAGGTCTCGTTCATTTCCCGCCCCCGCTTTCCTTGTCATGCCGGATCGCACCGCTCGTACCGCATCGCACCGCTCGTACCTCTCCGTACGTCGGTGGGGTGCGGTCTCCATGGTGGATGCCGGGCGGGAATCGCGTCGGGGCCTGTGGACTACCGGCCGGTTGTGGAGAACTCCGTCACCGTCACGTACCGCTCGCGCACTTCGCGGTAGCGCACCAGCTCGGCCGCGACCGGGTCCAGGACCCTGGCCCGGCCGCACCCGGCCGCCGCCTCGCGCAGCCGCCGCTCGGCGTCCTGCCCGTACCGCCTGGCCGGTCCCCGGATGGCCGCGGCGCAGGACCACTCCACCAGCGGGCCGCCGACCACTCCGGCCAGCATGATGAGCGCGGGCGTGACGAGCCCCGGCTCCAGGACGCCGATGATCTGGCCGACCAGCCACAGGCCGCCGAAGATCTGGAGGAGCGTCATCGACACCTGGGCCAGCACCGCGGCGGGCCACCACTTCGGCCGGGGCGGCTTGGCCGGACGACCGCCGAGCGGGGCGCCGAGCGGGGCGGCTGCCTGTCCCGCCTCCGTTCCACCGCCCCGCTTGGACGCGCCGGGGGCCCCGGCCTTGACCGCCAGTTCGTCCAGCGCCTCGGGCAGCCCCTTCGCCCCGTTGAACGCGGCCTCGCGCACCGCCTGCGCCCAGGGTCCCGGCAGCCCGTCCGCGGCGTCGTCCGCGACGATCCGCACCGCCTGCTCGACCCGCTGCCGGGCCGTCAGTTCCTCCTCGGGCGGGGTGAGCGCCTGGCCCATCCGGTCCAGGCTGCCGGGCAGGCCCCGGTTCTCGTACCAGCGCCAGAGCCGCAGCCACGGCGTCCCGCAGGCCCGCCCGGCGTTCCTGCGCCACTCCCGCTCGGCGGCCTGTCCGGCGGCCGCCGCGCCGACGGCCTCGGCCAGCCGGTCGGTGAACTCCTCGCGGGCCCGCTCGCCGAGACCGGGCCGCCCCTCGGCCACGTACACCGGGCGCAGCCGCGCCGCCGCCGCGTCGATGTCGGCGGAGAGGCGGCGGGTGGCGGCCGTGCGGTCCTGGACGAAGCGGCCGATCATCTCGCGGAGTTCGGGCACCCCGTCGCCGGTGAGCGCGGACAGGGACATGACGGTGGCACCGGGTTCGCCGTGCTCGCCGAGCGCGATGCCGTCCTCGTCGAGGAGACGGCGCAGGTCGTCGAGCACGAGGTCGGCCGCCTCGCCGGGCAGCCGGTCGGTCTGGTTGAGGACGACGAAGGTGACCTCGGCGTGTCCGGCGAGCGGGCGCAGATAGCGCTCGTGGAGGGCGGCGTCGGCGTACTTCTCCGGGTCGACGACCCAGATCACCGCGTCGACCAGGGCCAGGACCCGGTCCACCTGGTCGCGGTGTTCGGTGGCGGCCGAGTCGTGGTCGGGGAGGTCGACCAGGACGAGTCCCTGGAGCGCCTCGTCGAAGGCGGCGGGCCCGGGGTGGGGCCTGCGGCGCAGCCGGCCGGGGACGGCGAGGCGGTCCAGCAGGCCGGCGGCCCCGTCGGTCCAGCTGCACGCGATGGGCTGGGAGGTGGTGGGGCGGCGCAGCCCGGTGTCGGAGATCGGGGCCCCGGCGAGCGCGTTGAACAGGGTCGACTTCCCGCTGCCGGTGGCTCCCGCGACGGCGATGACCGTGTGCCGCGAGGAGAGCCGCTGCCGGGCGGCGGCCTCGTCCAGCACGCGTCCCGCCTCGGCGAGGGTGTCCCGGTCGAGCCGGGCGCGGGAGAGTCCGACGAGTTCGCGCAGGGCGTCGAGCCGGGGCGGCAGCGGCCCGCCGGAGGGGACGTACGCCTCGACCTGCGGCTCCGCGTCGTCCTCGGCGGGTGCTCGGGGCGCGGCTTCCCCGGCCTCGTCGGCTTCGGCGGCCGCCGCGCGCCGCGCGATGAGCCCGTCGTCCCAGCGCCCGTCCCTGCCCCTGCCCGAGGTGTCCCCGGCCGCCTTCCCGCTGCCGCCACCGTTGCTGTCGCCGTTGCCGTTGCCGTTGTCCTGGTCCGTGACGGCGGTCATCGCTGCCACCTCTCCTTCTGCAGTACGGAAAGCGCGGCGATCAGTTCGGCCTGGGGTTCGGGGGCGACGTCGAGCGCGTCGAGCGGGGCGAGGCGGCGGTCGCGTTCGCCGCCGAGTACCTGGTCGAGGTAGGTCGTCAGCAGCTGGCCGCCCTTGTCGCGGAGGCGCAGCGCGCCCTGGGCGCCGATGCGTTCGGCGAGCTGCTCCCCCGCCGCACGGGCGCGCCGCCCGCCGAGAAGGGCGGCCGCGAGCAGCGCGGCGACGGTCTCGGGGGCGGGCGCCACGTTGCGTTCGAGCTGGCGCACCTCCTCCTCGGCCAGTTCCTCCAGGACCCGCCGCCACCGGCGTACGGCGACGGCGATCCGCCCCTCGATGTCCTCGACGGGCCCCCAGCCCCCGGCTTCCCGTCCGGCGTCCTCGAACCGGAACAGGCCCCCGGCGGGCTCGCGGCGCCACTGGGTGCGGATCTGTTCGTCGGCGGCGGAGACCGAGCACTGGAGCAGCGCCACCAGGCTGTCGACGAGGGCTTCGAGGAGTTCCTCGGGCGAGCTGTAGAGCGGGTAGCCGCGCCACCGGGTCCGCGCGTCCCCGGAGAGCACCGCCCCGCTCTGGAGGCGTCGCCGGATCCGGGCGGCCTCCTTGCCGTACGCGTCCTGGACCACCCCGGTCAGCCGTACGGAGGCGGCGTACTGGGCGGCGACGGCGGAGGCCAGTCCGGGCATTCGCACGTTGAGCGACTGGATGACGCCGGAGGCGGTGCGCCCCACCGCCTGCTGCCGGGCGGCGGGGTCCTGGGCCCGGTGGGCGAGCCAGGCGCGCAGCGGGGCGACGGCGGTGGTGGGGAGCAGTCCGCTGCCGCCGCCCGCGGACTCGGGCAGCTCCGGGATGGTGAACCGGGGTACGTCCCCGAGTCCGGCCCGGGTCAGCAGCGCCGCGTACTGCCGGGACACGTCGGCGATCACCTGGTGGGGCACCCGGTCGAGGACGGTGACGAGTGCCGCGTCGTACTCCTTCGCGGTGCGCAGCAGGTGCCAGGGCACGGCGTCGGCGTAGCGCGAGGCGGTGGTGACCATGACCCAGACGTCGGCGGCGCAGATGAGTTCGGCGGCGAGGACCCGGTTGCGGACGACGAGCGAGTCGATGTCGGGGGCGTCCAGGAGGGCGAGCCCGCGGGGCAGGCTCACGGCGGTCTCCACCCGCAGCGCGGTCTCCCCGTCCTCCCCCCGGGCGGCGAGGTCGTCCAGCCCGTCCGGGTCGGGCGTCTGACCCGGCGGGAGCCAGATCCGGGTCAGCTGGGGCAGCACCCGCACCCCGGCGAACCAGTGGTGGTCGTCCGGGTGGCAGACCAGGACCGGGGTGCGCGTGGTGGGCCGCAGCACCCCGGCCTCGCTGACCCGGCATCCCACCAGCGAGTTGACCAGGGTGGACTTGCCGGCCCCGGTGGATCCGCCGATCACGGCGAGCAGCGGCGCCTCGGGATCCTTGAGGCGTGGCAGGAGGTAGTCGTCGAGCTGGGCGAGGAGTTCGACCCTGGTCTGCCGGGCGCGTTCGGCCCCCGGCAGGGGCAGTGGAAGACGCACGGCGGCGACACGGTCGCGCAGGGCGGAAAGTGCGTCGATGAGCTGAGGCCGTACGTCCATGGTCACCACATGCGAAGAATGCCCAATTTTGGAGCCTTTTTGAAGCGTATAGCCCCCTCTGCGCGGCGGTTCCACCCTCTGGACAGAGTCAGGACAGAGGGGACGAGTGGGGCGGGGGCATAACGAGTGCACAACACCCGGCGCGAGGGGAGCGAAAACCGATGCAGGAATCGCACCTACCTGCGATTATCGGTTCGCTTCACCGAACCTCCACATCGTGCCACGCAGGTGAAGCAACCGGGTCCAGGGGATCGGAGCCCTATCCTTGTCCCGGCACGGCCACGGAACCACCGATCAGGACTCCCGGCCCCCGTAGCTCAGTGGATAGAGCAGGCGCCTTCTAAGCGCTTGGCCGCAGGTTCGAGTCCTGCCGGGGGCGCACCGACCGCACCATCGAGAGGCCCTCCGCACAGGAGGGCCTTTTCGTCGGTCAGGGGCACGTTAGCGAGCACGGCGTCACGTCGGCATAAGCAGCCCCTCGTGCATCCCCGCAGGCCGCCCGCCGCATACGTCCCGCCCGCCACACCCGCCCCCTCCCTCTCACGCGTCCCGCCGCCTGAGCAGCACCAGAGCCCCGAGCGTGAGCGCCGTCGTGCAGGCGGCGACCAGGAGCAGCGAGGGCCAGGGGCCCAGGCTGCCCACCGCTTCGGCGGCGGCGTCCGATGTCTGGGTGAGCTTCTCCAGGGCGGCCGTCGGGGACAGTCCGGCGACCCAGCGTTCGGCGTCGCCGAAGAGGGGACCGAACAGGGACGGCAGGAGCAGCAGGCCGATCACCGTGGTGACCGCTCCCGCGGAGTGGCGTACGAGGAAGCCGACGGCGAGGCCGAGCACGGCGGCCACCGCGAAGGACGCGGCGATGCCGAACAGGGCGGGCAACGGCTCGCCCTGGGCGTACCGGCCCTCCGGAAGCATCGCGTCCCCGACGAGGTAGGCGGCTGTGCAGGAGGCCAGGGCGAGGATGTACATCACGCCCGCCACCAGTGTCGCCTTGGCCGCGAGGACCGTGCCCCGGCGGGGGCCGGCGGCGAACGTCGTACGGATGGTGCCGCTGCTGTACTCGCCCGAGGCGACGAGCGCCCCGACGACCGCGGCCAGCATCTGGGCGACGACGGTGAGCGTGAGGCTGCCGCCGAGGACGGTGTCGTCGGGCTGCAGGCTGCCGCTGGCGGCGATGAACACCGCGCCGACAACGGGCAGTACGGCGGTGGCCGCGGTCGTCCACACCGTGGAGCGCACGCTGCGGAACTTGATCCATTCGTGGGCGAGGGCCTCCCGGAAGCCGGTCCGTCGCGTGTGGGTGGCGGGAAGGGGGAGCGTGGTCGTGGTCATCGGGCCGTCTCCTTCTGCCTGGTCGTGGTGGCCTCCTGGGGGCGGTCCTCGGCCCGGTATTCCACCGAGGACCGCGACAGCGTCGTGTAGACCTCCTCCAAGGAGGAGTGGGCGGGCGTGAGTTCATGGACGGCGACCCCGTGGTCGCGGGCCAGGTCGCCGATGGACGGGGCGTCGGGGCCGTCGACCCGCCAGCCGCCCCGGGCGTCCAGCCGCACGTGTGCTCCGGCCGCTTCCAGCAGGGTGCGCAGCCGTTCCGGTTCGGGGGACCTGACGAGGGTGTGCGCGCGGGAGTTGGTCTCGATGAAGTCGCGCATGGCCGTGTCCGCGATGAGCCGGCCCTGTCCGATCACGACGATGTGGTCGGCCGTCAGCTCCATCTCGCTCATGAGGTGACTGGAGAGGAAGACCGTGCGGCCCTCCGCCGCCAGGGACTTCATGAGTCCGCGGATCCAGCGGATGCCCTCGGTGTCGAGGCCGTTGACCGGTTCGTCGAGGATCAGCACCTCCGGGTCCCCGATCAGTGCCGCCGCGATGCCCAGCCGCTGGCCCATGCCGAGCGAGAAGCCCTTGGTGCGCCTGCGGGCCGTCTCCTCGGGGAGGCCGACCAGGTCCAGCACCTCCGCCACGCGGCGGCGCGGGATGCCGTTGCTCGCGGCGAGCCCGGCCAGGTGGTGGTAGGCGGAGCGGCCGCCGTGGACGCCCTTGGCGTCGAGCAGCGAGCCGACCGCCCGCAGCGGTACGGGCAGGTCCGCGTAGGCCTTGCCGCCCACGGTGACACGCCCGGCGCTCGGGGAGTCGAGGCCCAGGATCAGGCGCATGGTGGTCGATTTCCCGGCGCCGTTCGGGCCGAGGAAGCCGGTCACCCGGCCCGGCCGGACCGTGAACGACAGCCGGTCGACGGCGGTTCGCCCGCCGTAGCGTTTGGTGAGTTCCGTTGCTTCGATCATGCGGCCGACGCTACGAGCGGGGGGCCGATCCCGAATCCTCCGGCGGGAGTCGCCTCCTGCTCCCCCGGGAGTACCGGTTCTAGCGTTCTCCCGCCCTGACCAGGCCCGTTTCGTAGGCGAGGACCACCAGCTGGGCCCGGTCGCGGGCGCCGAGCTTCGTCATGGTCCGGCTGACATGGGTCTTCGCGGTCAGCGGGCTCATGATCAGCGCCCTGCCGATCTCCTCGTTGGACAGTCCGGCGGCGACGAGCGCCATCACCTCACGCTCCCGGCCGGTGAGAACGGCGAGCCGTTCGGCGCCCGCCGCCTCGGGGGCCTTCAGCCGGGCGAACTCCTCGATCACCCGGCGGGTGACCGCGGGGGCGAGCAGACTCCGGCCCGCCGCGACCGTGCGGATCGCGGCGCGCAGGTCGTCCGGCTCGATGTCCTTCAGCAGAAAGCCCGCGGCGCCGTGCCGGAGGGCCTCGAAGACGTACGCGTCGACCTGGTACGTGGTGAGCATGACCACGCGGACCCCGTCGAGGGAGCGGTCCTCGGCGATCCGGCGGGTGGCCTCCAGACCGTCGACGCCGGGCATCCGGATGTCCATCAGCACGACGTCCGGGCGGGTCGTCCGGACCGCCTCGACGGCGCGGGCCCCGTCGGCGGCCTCCGCGACGACGACCAGGTCGTCGGTGAGGTCGAGCAGGGCGCGGAATCCGGCCCGTACGACGGTCTGGTCGTCGGCGAGGACCACCCGGACGGTCGCCGCGGCCCCCGTCGTGCCGTCCATCCGCCCGGTCACGGGGTCGCTCCCCCGGTTGCGTACGGCGTCGTGTTCATGAGGGCGCTCCCTCCGTCGGCAGTTCGGCGCGGACGCGGAATCCGCCGCTCGGCACCGGACCGTACGTGACGCCGCCGCCCACCGCGACCGCCCGCTCCCGCATGCCGATCAGGCCGAAGCCCCGGTCGGCGGGCGGCACGGCGGGCGGCCGGACCGGGGGGCCGTCGTCCACGACCTCGACGGTCAGCCGGGTGGCGTCGCGGGTCACCGACACCGCGGCGTGCCGCGCCGCGGAGTGCTTCACCACGTTGGTCAGCGCCTCCTGCACGATCCGGTACGCCGTGGCCTCGACGACCGCGGGCAGGGCGGCGTCCCCCGTGTCCCGCCGCAGGCTGACCCGCACGCCGCCCGCCTCGACCCCCGCGACCAGCTCGTCCAGCTGGCCGAGGCGGGGAGCCGGAGCCGTGGACTCCGCCGCGCGCAGGACGGACAGCGTGGCGCGCAGTTCCCGTACGGCTTCCTTGCCGGAGGCGCGCACCTGGGTCATCGCCTGCCGCGACACCTCCGGCGCGGCGTCCAGCGCGTCGAGGGCGACCCCGGCCTGCACGGTCATCGCACTCACCGTGTGCGCCAGGATGTCGTGGATCTCCCGGGCGACCCGCGCCCGCTCCTGGCGGACCCGGCGGGCGGCCTCCCGCTCGCGGTCCTCCTCGGCCCGCGCGGCGCGCGCCGCGTACTCCGCCAGCAGTTCCCGGCGGGTACGCACCACCTCGCCCAGGAGCAGCGGGACGAGCGGCCAGACCATCTCCAGGACGGGCAGTCCCTGCGGATTGACCACGTCCCGGCCGACCTTCAGCGCCACCGCGCCCGAGACCGTCGCGGCGATCACCCCGGTCCACAGGGTGCGCCGGCGGTCGCCCAGCACCGCGACCGTGTACAGCGCCACGATCACCGGGAGGTTCAGCAGTTCGCCGATGTGCCCGTGCAGCGCCCACCCGGCGCAGGCCGCCCCGGTCACGCAGACCACCGGAACGGGCCAACGGCGGCGGCAGGCGAGCGCCGCCAGCGAGACCACGAGGAGGGCCCAGGTCAGCGCGTCGGCCTGCCGGTAGCCGGGCTCGTTGACGGCCGCGTCGGCGGTGGTGAACACCCCCACCACCGCCACCACCAGCAGATCCGCGACGATCGGCGGCAGAGCCCGCGCACGGGCGGCCAGGCGGTCGAAGGTCATCACTCCCTCACGGTAGGAGGCGGGACGTCCGGCCGCATACGACAGCGGGAGTACTCCGGCCCGCGCCCCGGCCGTACGGAGGAGACAGGCCCTAGGGGCTGTGCACATCGGGCAGGAGTTCGGACATTCCCGGACGGGAGTTCGGGCACGGCGCAACCTTCCGCGCGGCAGGACGTTCGGCAGGGCCTGGGAGCGGGCAAATCGATCAGGTGGGCCCGAAGGCGGAATCCCCGCCGCAGGGCGCTCCCGACCGTCCCGTCACCCGGCGGGCGCACCCGGCTCCGTGCCGCCGTCCGCCCCGCCGGGTCCCGCCGACCGCACACCGAAGCGCCCGCGTGAACTACGCACCATCAGGGAAAGGAGCGCCGCGATGGCGACGCCGCTGTCTGCAGCCAGGCTGCTCAAAGCCCTCCGCGACGAAGGCCTCCACGTCGTCGAACACCGGAGCTGGCGTACCAACAACCGGAATCACAAGGGACCCTGGGGTCCGGCACACGGCGTGATGATCCATCACACCGTCACCTCGGGCACCGCCTCCTCGGTCGAACTCTGCTACAACGGCCACTCCGCCCTGCCCGGACCGCTCTGCCACGGGGTCATCGCCAAGGACGGGTCCGTCCACCTCGTGGGGAACGGACGGGCCAACCATGCCGGGCTCGGCGACGACGACGTCCTGCGCGCCGTCATCGCGGAGAAGGCGCTGCCCCCGGACAACGAGGCCAACACCGACGGCAACCGGCACTTCTACGGGTTCGAATGCGTCAACCTCGGTGACGGCAAGGACCCCTGGCCGGCGGCCCAGCTGCTGGCGATCGAGCGGGCGGCCGCCGCTCTCTGCCGGGCGCACGGCTGGTCGCAGCGGTCGGTGATCGGGCATCTGGAGTGGCAGCCGGGCAAGGTCGATCCGCGCGGGTTCACCATGAACTCGATGCGCTCGCGGATCGGCAAGCGGCTGGGCGGCTCCCCGGACGGGCCCTCCGATCCGCCGCCGAAGCCGACGTACGAGCCGTTCCCGGGGGCCGCGTTCTTCAAGGTGGGCCGCAACAGCGCGGTCGTCACGGCGATGGGCAAGCGTCTGGTGTCCGAGGGCTGCGGCCGGTACACGGTGGGTCCCGGCCCGGCCTGGTCCGAGGCCGACCGGAAGTCGTACGCCGCCTGGCAGCGCAAGCTGGGCTACACGGGCGGCGACGCGGACGGCGTTCCCGGCAAGAGCAGTTGGGACCGGCTCAAGGTGCCCAACGTGTGACGAAGGCGCGCGTATCCGGCTCCTCCCCTCCCCGACCGAGGTGAGGGGGGAGGAGAGCCGGACCCTTGCAGGACCCTTGCAGGACCAGTGCCGGACGGTTGACGGGATCCGCCCGGTCGCGCGGGTCAGCGGTTGAAGCCGCTGCCCAGTTCCGCCTTCGTGGCCACCGTGCCGAGCGTCCCGTGGCCGAAGCTGAACGAGCCCTTGGCCACGAGGCCGGTGGCGGTGGCCGGGAACACCCACAGGGAGCCCTCGTCCGCGTTCTCGCCGGGCGCGCCCACGGCCAGTTCGGTGCGGCCGTCGCCGTTGAGGTCGCGCAGGGCCGCCGCGCCGCCGAAGCGGTCGTTCTTCTCCACGGCCCCGACGACGTCCGGCGTGCCCTGGTTGAAGCCGTAACTGCCCAGGCCCGTGGGTCCGGCAGCGGTGCCGGGAAGGACGACGAGGCCGCCCGCCGAGGCGACCGTGCCCTGGTCCTCACCGGGGACGCCCACCGCGATCTCGCCGTAGCCGTCGCCGTCGGTGTCCCCGATGGCCACGGAAGCGCCGAAGTTGTCGCTGTGCTCGGCGGCTCCGGGGACGCCGGGCGAGTCCTGGTTGAGGACGACGGCCTTGGTGCCCTGCGGGCCGCTCGCGCCGCCCGGTACGTAGGTGAGCATGCCGCCCTTGGCGAGCGGCAGGTCCAGGTCGCTGTCGTACCCGTCGACGGCGCGCCCGACGGCGAGGTCGGCGTACCGGTCGTTGTTCACGTTGCCGACGGCGATGTGCTCGCCGCCCTGCAGGTTGTAGCCGTTTTTCCCCTTGACGGCGGTGAGGTCCGGGCCGAGTCCGGCCGGGCCGCCGAGACCGATCATGATGCGCCGGGCGTCGTACTCGTCGCCGTCGTTGGCGACGACGGCGAGATCGTCGCGGCCGTCGCCGTTCAGGTCGCCCGCGGCCACGTCGAGGTTCCGCCAGTCGTCGGCGTTCGGGATCTCGGTGGCCGCCGCCGCGACGCCGTCGCGGGTGAAGGGGCCGCTGAGCGCGTGCAGGGCCATGTGCCCGGCGCCGACGACGTCCGGGGCGCCGTCGCCGTCGAAGTCGCCGACGGCCAGCCACCGGCCCAGGCCGTCGTACTCCTCGCCGGTCAGCAGGGTCGCCCCGCCGGCCAGGCCGCCCGGCCCGCCCCACAGGACGGTCACGCCACCGCCCGCGCTCTCGGCCGCTCCGATCTTCTCGCCCTGCGAACCGACGACCAGGTCCGCGTAACCGTCCTGGTCGAGATCGGCGGAGGCGACCGCGCTGCCGAAGGCGTCACCGGCCTCCGGGGTGCCGGGGACTCCCGCCGAGGCCTGGGTGAACACCCGCTTGGCGGAGTCCTTGATTCCGTCGCGGGAACCGTAGGCCACGCCGACGTATCCGGCGCCCTTGAACCCCTTGACGGTCGCACCGGGCGCGGCGAACGCCAGGTCGGGATAGCCGTCGCCGTTGAAGTCGGCGCGGGGGCCGTGGGGGTCGGGGGCCGGCGCGGGCAGGGCGGCGGCGGCGGGCAGGGCGACGACTGCGGCGGCCAGGGTGACGGCCAGGACGACACCGGTACCGAGTGCTCGGGATGTCACGGGGACTCCTTCTGCTGGGACGTTCGCCGCGACGGCGCCGCGGGACGGCCGGAAAGCGCTGTCCCCGTGGCGCCGCGGCGTGCGCGGCTGCGTCGGAAATGGGTCGGATCGAGTGGCCACTCGCACCCCTACAGACAGGCCTGCCGGGCGAAGGGTTGTGCCCGGTACGGCAGTTCACCCCTAAGGTTTCCTCGCTGCGCCGGTGGCGCCCCGGTGATCCGACGGTGGATCACCGATGAAATCCGAGGGACGGTGCGATGACGGTCGAGGTACGAACGGTGGAGGCCGGGGAGCTGAACCGGTACACCGACGGGATCCGCGACGTGTACGCGCGGGCGTTCTCGGCCCCGCCGTGGAACGAGGATCCGGCCGGGGCCGACAGCTATGCGGAGCGGCTCGCGCGGGACGTGCTCCGGCCCGGGTTCACGGCGGCGGTGGCGACGGCCGGGGGGACGGTAACCGGTTTCGCCACGGCCTGGATCACCCCGGAGGTCTTTCCGGCCGACCGCAGCTACGGGCAGGTCGCCGAGGCCCTCGGGCCCCGGCGGACACGGGCGTGGCTCTGCGGTGCGCTGGAGGTGAACGAGCTCGCGGTGGCGCCGGAGGCGCACGGTACGGGGCTCGGCGCGGCGCTGCTGCACGCGGTGACGGGACCGGTCCCGGACGGCCGTTGCTGGCTGCTGACCTCCGTGCGGGCCGAGGCGGCGCTGCGCCTGTACGAGCGGACCGGCTGGCGGCGGGTCGACGCACCCGTGCCCGGTGCGGCCGCTCTCGTGGTGCTGCTCGGCCCCCGCCATCCGCGGCGGGCAGAGGCCGGGGGCCGCCGGTAGCACCCCGCATCCCGCCCACGTACGGATGCGGATGCGGATCGGATACGGAGGGGGGCGCTCCGCCCTACAGCGCGACGGCCAGCAGGACGCACGCCACCAGTGCGAACGCGGTACGCACCTGGTGGAGGGTGTTCCAGCGGGACTCGAAGGCCGCGCGGGCCGCGCTGTCGTCGCCGCCCTCGGATGCGGCGAGGGCGTTGTTGAGCGGGATGTTCCCGATCACGGTCACCAGATGACCGGCGACCCCGCAGATCAGCGCCCCCAGGATGGCGGGGCCCGCCGCCTCGCCGTGCTCGCCGAGGCCGGTGAAGAACGCGGCGGCGGGCAGCGCGACGACGCCGAGGAACAGGACCAGGAAGACCGGGCCGGGGACCTTCTCGTTGAAGCGGCGCATGGCCGCCGTGAACTGCTCGTCCGTCAGGTCGGCGAGGCCGGGCATGATCGCGATCAGGAAGGTCAGCATGAACCCCGCGTAGAGGCCGTTGACGATCGTGGCGAGCACCAGGAAGAGGGAGGTCATGGCGGACATCATGGCCTGGAACGGCGGTTCACAGGGCCCATTTTCGAATGACCGTGCGAACCGTTTCGGCCCGGGCGGCCCAGGCCGCTCGGGCCGCTCGGGCCGCTCCGCCTCAGCCGATCTCGCCCTCGCCCGGTTCCGGCTCGTCGTCCGTTCCCGATCCGCCCTTGATCCGGTCCGCCTGCCCGATGGCCCTGGCCAGCTTCGTGACGGAACTGTCCTCGGTCGTTTCCGCCAGCCCGGCGGCCCGGGAGGCGAGTTCACCGAGGCCGGGTGCGCCGGGCAGGTCGCCGCCCCGCAGGTGGTCGGCGAAGTAGGCCGCCACGGCCGCTACTTGGAGCCGGTCGCTGCCGCCGCCCCACAGGGATCCGTCGATCGCTCCGGTCGTCGCGGTTCCGGTCTCCTCCCGGGCCTCGCGGGTCTTGGGGTCGAGCCAGCGCACGGTCGCCTTGGCCACGGTGCCGGACGCGCCCTCGCGCAGCCGTACGGCGTACAGAGCGGTCACCGTGTGGCCGGGGCCGACCTCGCCGCCGTCGACGCTGTCGTCGCGGAAGTCCTCGTCGGCGACCTTGCGGTTCTCGTAGCCGATCAGCCGGAACTGCTTCACGGTCTTCCGGTCGAACGCCACCTGGGCCTTGGCGTCGCGGGCCCGGATCTCCAGGTGGGCGGGCAGCTGGTCGACGAAGACCTTGCGGGCCTGCTCCTCGTCACCGACGTACGTGGTGTTCCCGTCGCCCTTGTTGGTGAGCTGTTCCATGAACGCGTCGCCGTACTCGCTGCCGACGCCGACGCCGAAGAGGGTGATGCCGTACTCGCGGCGGGCGGAGCCGATCTTCTCCAGAATCCCGTCGGCGTTGGTGTCGCCGGTGTTGGCCAGCGCGTCGGAGAGGAGCACCACCCGGTTGGTGGCGCCCTTGCGGTGGCCCTCGACCGACTCCTCGTAGCCGAGGGTGATACCCGCCTCGACGTTGGTGGACTGCATCGGCTGCATCTCCTCCACCGCGTCCTTGATCCGGTTCCGGTTGCCCTGGAGACGGGTCATCGGCAGCCGGGTCTCGGCCTCGTCGCTGAAGGTGACCAGGGAGATGGAGTCGTCGTCGCGCAGTTCGTCCGTGAGGATGTTCAGGGACTTCCTGACCAGGTCCAGACGGCCGGTCTCGGCCATGGACCCCGAGATGTCGACGACGAACGTCAGGGCCGCGGGCGGCCGTTCAGCGGTCGACGGGGCGGACTCGGTGGCCAGGCCGACGCGGAGCAGCGACCAGTCGGACGCTCCGGTTCCGCCGCCCCCGCCCTTCCCGGAACCGATGCGCGCCCCGTCGACGTTCACCGAGAAGCCGGGGCCCTTCGGCCGTTCGTACCCCTGGCGGAAGCTGTTGACGAACTCCTCGGGGCGTACGTCCTCGGGCGAGGGCAGCATGCCGTCGCCGAGGGTGCGGCGCGCGTAGCCGTAGCTGGCGGTGTCCACGTCCAGGGCGAAGGTGGAGAGGTAGTCGGGCGGCGCGACGTCCCGCTCGCTCTCGTCGCCGGAGTCTCCCGTCGGTGCGGCCGACCGGCCCTTCTCGGGCGCCACCGCGTCCGGTGCGGGCTGTCCGCCGCCGGTCGATCCCTGCCCGTTACGCGTATCCGAACTCAGGTCGCGCTTGCCGCCCGAGTCGCTGTCGCCGCTGCCGCACGCGGTGAGGGCCATGGCGCCCGCCAGAAGGAGCGCCACGGCTCCCGCCCGGCCCCCTGCCCGGCCCCCCGACCGCTTCTCGTGTCGCCGGCTTACCTGATGCATGTGCAACCCCCCACGTCGTCACGATGTCCTCGACATCTGTGAATGTGACGTACGGGGTCGCCGACCGGAGTCGACGAAAGCGTTGCGGAACCATCTCGATGCGGCAACAGCGGGCAGGAAACCGGCGGAACATCAGGTTCAGGACACGATGTCCTTACGACTGAACCCGCGGAAGGCCAGCGCGAACAGGATCAGGGCATAGGTCACTGATACGGCCGTGCCCTTGATCATGCCGCCCCACTCCAGTTGCGGCTGGAGTGCGTCGGCCCAGGCGAACTGCCAGTGCGCGGGCAGGAAGTCGCGCCAGGAGCCGAGTGCGGTGACCGCGTCGAGCACATTGCCGACGATGGTGAGGCCCACCGCGCCGCCGACCGCGCCGAGCGGGGCGTCGGTCTTCGTGGACAGCCAGAACGCCAGGCCTGCGGTGACCAGTTGGGAGACGAAGATGAACGCCACGACGATCGCGAGGCGGGGCACCGTGTCCCCGGCCGACAGCGCTCCCCCGGTGGGCAGTTTCAGCGGCCCCCATCCGTAGGCCGCGGTGCCCGCCACCAGCGCGACGAGCGGCAGCAGCACCATCGCGGCCAGGCTGAAGCCGAGCGCGACGACGAGCTTGGACCACAGCAGCCGCACGCGCGGCACGGGCGCGGCGAGCAGATAGCGCAGCGAGGACCAGCTCGCCTCGGAGGCGACGGTGTCCCCGCAGAACAGGGCGACCGGCACCACCAGCAGGAACCCGGCCGAGACGAACAGCGAGGTGGCGGCGAAGTTCGCGGCGGACTCGGTCGCCACGTCCATCAGGTTGATCCGGCCGCCGCCCCCGCCACCGCCACCGCCGTCCTCGCCGTCCGGCGTGCCGCCGATCGCGAAGGCGATGATCAGGATGAAGGGGAGGGCGGCGAGCACCCCGCCCATCAGCAGGGTGCGTCGTCTGCGCAACTGCCGCATGGCCTCGACGCGGAGGGGAAGCGTGCGCCGGGCGCGGTAGCCGGCGGCCTCGGGATGCGCTGTGTCGCCCCGGACCTCGGGGGGCTGGACGGGGGCGCTCATGCTGCTCCTCCGGAGATCAGGGTGAGGAAGGCGTCCTCCAGGCGACGGTGCGGTCCGACGCCGGTGACCGGGACGTCGAGCCGGACGAGATCGGAGACGAGCCGGGAGGTGGTGGCCCCGTCGAGGCGGACGAGGAGTCCGCGCCCGTCGTCGGTGCGGACGGCGGAGCCTATGCCGGGCAGGGCGGCGACCTTCTCCGCCAGCGGCTCGGACACCTCCTCGGCCGTGGTCACCAGGATCATGTCGCCGGATCCGGTGATCTCGGCGACGGGTCCGGCCTGGACAAGCCGGCCCCGGTCCATGACGACCAGGTGGGTGCAGGACTGCTCGACCTCGGAGAGGAGGTGGCTGGAGACGATGACGGTCCGGCCACCGGCCGCGTAACGGATCATCACGTCCCGCATCTCGCGGATCTGCGGCGGGTCGAGCCCGTTGGTCGGCTCGTCGAGGATGAGGAGGTCCGGCATGCCGAGCATGGCCTGGGCGATGGCCAGCCGCTGCCGCATGCCCTGGGAGTAGGTGCGTACGGCACGGGCGAGCGCGTCGCCGAGGCCGGCGATCTCCAGTGCCTCGTCGATGTGCGCGTCCTCGGCGGGACGGCCGGTGGCCTGCCAGTACAGGTCCAGGTTGGCGCGCCCGGACAGGTGCGGCAGGAAACCCGCGCCCTCCACGAACGCCCCGACCCGGGACAGCACCGGCGCGCCCGGCCGGATGGCCTGCCCGAAGACGCGGATCTCGCCCTCGTCGGGGGTGATGAGCCCCATGAGCATGCGCAGGGTCGTCGTCTTGCCCGCGCCGTTGGGCCCGAGGAGCCCGAGGACCTGGCCCTTCTCGACGCGGAAGGACAGCTCGCGCACGGCGTACCGGTCGACGGACTTGGCGTACTTCTTGGAGAGACCGGTGATCTGGAGCGGTACGTCGGTGAGCGCGGGGTCCGGTGCGGGCGTCGCGGTCCGGCGGCGGGCGGTGAGCAGCAGACCGGCCGCGATGACGAGGGCGGCGGCAGGGAGGCCCCAGGTCCACCACGGGAGGGTGGCCGCCGCGGTCCGCACGGCGGGCGCGGTGGGGACGGTCAGCGGTCCGTCGGCGGTGACGGTGTACGTGGCGGGCTCGGCCGGGGACGCGTAGCCGAGGTCGGTCGCGGAGAACACGAGCCGCAGCCGGTGTCCGGCGTCGAACTCGTGGTCCACGGCGGGCAGGGCCAGCTCGACCGGCTTGCCCTGCTGGTCGGGGGTGATCCGGTAGGGGGCGACGAGCTGGTGGGGCAGCACCTGCTGCCTGCCGTCCGGCGACACGTCGTACACCTTGCCGAAGAGCACCGCGTCCCGGTCGCCGCTCGCCGTCACGTTCACCTTCACGGTGGGCGTGCCGGTGACGCGTACGGAGGTGTCCAGCGGGGCGGACTCGAACCGGGCGAACTGTCCGGGGAAGTCGAGCGAGAGCCCGACGCCGAGGGAGGACAGCTGGGCGAGTCCGCCGCCGACGCCGGGCACGGCGGAGATGGCGGGCGGCGAGGACCCCGCGGGGTTGCGGAAGGTCTTCGTCCCGCCGCCGAGCGCGATGTCCCGGCCACCGCTGCGCAGCCCCGGGTAGGTGTCGCCGCTCGCGCCGCGCAGGAGGGCCGCGCCGTCGGTGGAGTCGACGCCTCCGGTGCGGGTGACGCGGAAGGCGGGCCCGGCGTCGGCGCCGGTGTCCTCCTTGAGGTAGCGGTCGAACCAGTCCCCGACGCGCCCTTCGACGCGTCCGGTCTCGTTGTCGCCGCCGTCGTGCCCGCCCGCGATCCAGTCGACGGAGACGGGGGCGCCGTTGGCGCTGATGGCCTTCTGCATGGCGTCGGCCTGGCCGAGCGGGAAGAGGGAGTCGGACTGCCCCTGGAGGAGGAGCGAGGGGACCTTGATGCGGTCGGCGACGGCGGACGGCGAACGCTCGGTGAGGAGGTCGACCGCCTCGGCGTCGGGCTTGCCGCTGACGGCGACCCGCTCGTACATCTCGCAGAGCCGCTTCTCGAACTTCTCGCAGCCGCCGCCGGTGGTGATGAAGATCCCGGCCCAGAGCTTCTTGAAGACTCCGTCGGGGAAGAGGGCGTCGGCGAGGTTCCAGTAGGTGATCACGGGCGCGACGGCGTCGACCCGCTCGTCGTGCCCGGCGGCGAGCAGGGAGACGGCCCCGCCGTAGGAGGCCCCGGTGAGCCCGACCCGGGGGTCGCCCTTCTTGTCGAGCTCCACCTCGGGCCGCGTCGCGAGCCAGTCGATGAGCCGCGAGACGTCCCTGACCTCGTGGTCCGGGTCGTTGAGGGAGATCGTGCCGCCGGACTTGCCGAAGCCGCGCGCCGACCAGGTCAGCACGGCGTAGCCGTCGGCGGCCAGCTTCTCGGCCTGGGCCCGTACGTCGTTCTTGCTGCCGCCGAAGCCGTGCCCGATGAGCACGGCGGGCCGCTTACCGGAACCCTTGGCGTGGAAGTACGAGGTGTCGATCGGCACCCCGTCCATGCGCAGCGTCCGGTCCTCGCGCTGCACGGCGGGCGTGCCGTCGTCGGCGACGGCCGTCCAGGTGCCGCCGCCCACGAGCACGGCGAGCGCGGCGCCGAGCGCGGCCCACCGGCCGGGTGTACGGGGCAGCAGGCGCCGCCATCGAGCAGTAGGGGTCTCCATTCCTCGACCCTAAACGGAGGATGCAAGCCGGTCGCATGCCGCCAGGGTGAGGTGCGCGGCCTCCCTGAGAGGTACGGTACGCCCCCGCCGTACTCCGGACGCGGTACAGAACGCCTTCGGAACCCTTGCCCCGGGAGGCCCTTGTGGACATTCGCCGCGCCACGACCGTCACGGAGCTGCTGGCCGCCGGCCACCTCTACGACGCGCCGCCCCGCGAGGAATGGGCCGCCCGCTTCCTCGCCGCGGACGGTCACGTGCTGCTGATCGCGTACGTGGACGGCGTCCCGGCCGGCTTCGTCTCGGGCATCGAGATGCTGCACCCGGACAAGGGCACGGAGATGTGCCTGTACGAACTCGGCGTCGACGACCCGTTCCGCCGCCGGGGCATCGGCAGGGCCCTGACGCTGGCGCTCGTGGACGTCGCCCGGGAGCGGGGGTGCTACGACCTGTGGGTCGGCGTGGAGGGGGACGACGAGGCGGCGCTCGCGACGTACCGGTCGGCGGGGGCGGGGGACGACGGCGGGTTCACGATGCTGACGTGGGAGTTCGGGGACGGTGCCGCTCGGTAGAAGGGACGCTCCCGGGCGTCAACCCTGACCTTCGTCGGGGGCCGTTCCTGCCGTTCGGCCCCCGCGCCGGGCCCTGGTGCCTTCGTACGTTCGCCGCATGGCAAAGCACACACATCAACACCACTGGCCCGTGCGGCTGTTCGGGTCGGCCGCTCTGCTGGCGACGGCGGCGGCGGCCGTGATCGGGATGCTGTCGCCCGGCGGCCTGGGGCGGCCCGGCCCCACCGAGGTCACCCGGGGGGCCTCCGTATCCGCCTACCGGTCGCTGACGGGGGCGGTCGGGGACGCCCCGGAGTGGCTGGGGCACCTGCTGGAGCTGTCCTCCAAGGCCACACTGATCGTCCTCGGTCTGCTGCTGCTCGGGGTCTGCTGGTCGGCGGTGCGCCGGAGGGACGCGGGGGCGGTGGCGGGGGCCGCGCTCATCGGCGTCGGGACGGTCGTGGCGTACGCCGTCAGCGAGGCGCTGAAACTGGTCGTCGACGAGGAGCGTCCGTGCCGGGCGCTGGACGGCGCCCGGGCGGTCGCCGCGTGCCCCGAGCCGGGCGACTGGTCGTTCCCGAGCAACCACGCCACGCTGGCCGCCGCACTCGCGGTCGGGCTGGCGGTGCGGCGGCCCCGACTGGCTGCCGTGACCCTGCCGTTGGCCGTGGCGGCGGCACTGCTGCGGGTCCTGGTGGGGGTCCATTACCCGCACGACGTGATCGCCGGAGCCCTGCTCGGCGGGGCGGTCGTCACCGCGGTGCTCCTGGTGCTGGTCCGCCCCGCCGGTCTGCTCGCCTCAGCGCTGCTCGGCCGGTGGTGGGGGCAGGATCCCGGCCTCGTGGGCGACGACGGCGGCCGCGGCCCGGTTGTCGACGCCGAGGCGGGCCAGTACCGAGCTGACGTGCGCCTTGACCGTGCCTTCGACCAGGTGCAGCCGCCGGGCGATCTGCCCGTTGGACAGCCCGCCGCCGAGGTGCGACAGCACTTCGCGCTCCCTGGGCGTCAGCCCGGCGACCTGCTCCCGGGCGGCGGCCCGTCGGCCGGCCAGGTCCCCGGCCCCGGTGGACGCGAGGTGCGCCACCACGCGGGCGGCGACCTTCGGTGAGAGATAGGCGGCGCCGCCGGCCACGGCCCGCACCCCGGCGACGAGTTCCTCGGGCTCGCCGGACTTGATCAGGAATCCGGCGGCCCCGCAGCCGAGCGCCCGCAGGATGTAGTCGTCCTCGCCGAACGTGGTCAGCATGACGACGCCGGTGGCGGGCACGGCGCGACGGATCTCGGCCGCGGCCTCGATGCCGTTGGTCCTCGGCATCCGCACGTCGAGGACGGCCACGTGCGGGCGGTACGCCCGGACCAGCTCCACGGCCTCGTGCCCGTCGGCCGCCTCGGCGACGACCTCGATGCCCGGGTCGGTGGCGAGCACGGCGCGTACGCCGGCGCGGATCATGGGCTCGTCGTCGGCGATCAGGACTCTGATCGTCGTCCCGGCCGGGGTCGGGTGCGCAGGGGTCGTGTGCGCAGGGGTCGTGTGCGCCGGGGTCGTGTGCGCCGGGGTCGTGTGCGCCGGGGTCGGGTGCGCCGGGGTCTCGTCCGGCCGCGTGGTGTGCGGCGCCCAGTTCGTGTCCGGCCGGGTCATCGGGCGCTCACGGTGTCAGCGCGTCGCGGGAGACCAGCCGGCCGTCCCGGAAGCAGAGCCGGTACGCGTCTCCGGACCGGTCGTCGAAGCGGTCGGCCGTCATCGCGTAGAACTCGCACGTCACCCCTCGTTCCTCCGGTCCGGCGCCCGCCGGCCGCTCCACCGACTGCCGGTCCGGCAGCACCTTCCGTATGTCGGACCGATCCTGCCCCACCCGCAGGCGCGCGTAGTCGCGCGGGTCGAGGACGGACCGGGACGCGGCCACCGTCTCCCACATCCCGACCCCGGCGAGCAGCACCGCACCCGCGGCCAACGGCGCCGCCAGCGCGGTGAGCAGGGTGCGGCGGACACGCCGCCGGGCCCACCGGTACTGCGAGGGTGTGGGGCTCACCCCGCCGCCGACGGGCCGGGGCGCGGGCTGCGCGGGGACGGGGGCCTGGTGGGGCAGCCGGGCGGCGACGGTGAAGCCGCCGTCCCGGGGGCCGTGGTCGAGGGTGCCGCCGACGAGCCGGACGCGCTCGTCCAGCCCGATGAGTCCACGGCCCCCGGGCCCGGCAAGTACGCGGCCTGCGGGACCACGGCCCCCGGGCCCGGCCGACGCCGCCGGAGCTCCGTTGCGGACCACCACCCGGGTCTCGGTCGCCGTGTGCGAGAGCTCGACGCTCACGGACTCGCCGGGCGCGTGCTTGGCCGCGTTGGTCAGGCCTTCCTGCACGACCCGGTGCGCGGCGCGTTCGACGGCGGGCGGAAGGCCCGCCGCCTCCCCGGCCACCGTCAGTTCGACGGCGAGCCCGGAGGCTGCCGCGTCACCGACGAGCCGGGGGATGTCGGAGCCGCCCGGCCCCTGCGGCGGGTCCTCGCTCTCCTCGCGGAGGACGCCGATCACCTCGCCGAGGCGTTCCACCGCCGCGCCGGCCCTGCCCCGGATGTCCTGGGCGGCCTGTCGGTGCCGCTCGTCCAGACCGGGCGCCAGCTTCAGGGCCCCGGCCGACAGGGCGATCAGGCTGAGGTCGTGGCCCAGCACGTCGTGCATGTCCCGGGCGATCCGGGCCCGCTCCAGCAGCCTCGCCTGCTCGGCGATCAACTGCCGTTCCCGCTCCAGCTGTTCGGCCCTCTCCCAGCCGGCCCGGGCCAGCTCCCGGTACTGACGTGAGAACCGCCCCACGAACCAGGGCACCAGCACGGCGAGGACGATCACCGCCACGAACTGCGTCCCGAGAGTGAGCAGGGACGGCACCACGGCCGCCGCCACCGCCCCGGCCACGACCGCCCCGGCCAGGACCAGGACGAGCGTCCTGCCGCGCCCGGGGCCCCGCCCCGCGACGAACGCGGCAATCGCGGTCGGCAGGCCCCACCACCAGCCGACCAGGCTCAGCGCGCCGAACGCCGCAGCGGCGGGCACCAGCAGCCCTCCCGGGTCCGCCCACCTGGGGCCGGGCCCACGAGCGGTCCGGCACGCGGTCCTGTCCGCGGCCCTGTTCACGGGGTAATGGCTGTTCACGAGGGAGAGGCTACGGAGACCGGGGGCCCTCCGGCACTGCCGAAAGTCACGTATCCGACGCCGGGGTGGTCCCCCGCACCGGCCGGGGCGCGGCCAGGTCGAGCGGTGTCTCCACGGGCAGCAGGGCCGCGGCCCTCTCCCGCTCGCCCGCGCGGACCGCCGCGTGCACCTCGCGCGCGAGCGGGGTGACGTCGCGGACGGAAACGGTCCACTCGTCCGCGTACCGCCGGGCGGCCTCACCGCTCAGCCCGAGCTGGAGGGAGCGGTACGGGAGCGGGTTCAGGTCGAGGTCGCGTTCGGGGTCCCACTGGACCCGGGCGGGGGCGGCGCGCAGGCTCTGCTTCCAGGCCTTCGCGTCGGGGTGCACATCGCGTACGTAGTAGGAGAGTTCGGCGTGCGCGAGGGCCCATTCCAGGCCGCTCCGGTCGATCTCGACGGCGAGCACGACCTCCTGCCCCTCCTTCCTGCCCCAGCCGCAGCGGTACATCATCCACAGGAAGCTGGGCTTGATCCAGGTCATCCGGTCCCGCTTCCAGGCTTCGGGGAACCGCCCGTCGCGTGCGGCGGGCAGGCCGATGTCGGGCCGGTACGCCTGGTAGACGGTGACGGTGGTGGCTGTCTGCAGGGCGCGGATCTCGTAACGGGGCGGGAGGGCCGGGGTGTTCATGGGTCACAGGATGCAGGGCGGGGCGGTGGACCGGCATCCGCTTTTCGCCGGGCGGTGCGGGCCCGCCGACGCACCGGTCCCCGCCGGCACCGGGGTGCGGGCGGGGACCGGCGAGGGCGGCGGGGCGGCCCTCAGTGGTTGCGCGGGAAGCCGAGGTCGACGCCCGCCGGGGCGTCGGCCGGGTCGGGCCAGCGGGTGGTGACGACCTTGCCGCGCGTGTAGAAGTGCACGCCGTCGTTGCCGTAGATGTGGTGGTCGCCGAAGAGCGAGTCCTTCCAGCCTCCGAAGGAGTGGTAGCCCACCGGGACCGGGATCGGGACGTTGACGCCGACCATGCCGGCCTCGACCTCCAGCTGGAAGCGGCGGGCCGCGCCGCCGTCGCGGGTGAAGATCGCGGTGCCGTTGCCGAACGGGCTGGCGTTCATGAGGGCGACGCCGTCCTCGTACGTGTCCACGCGGAGCACGCACAGCACCGGGCCGAAGATCTCGTCCTTGTACGCGTCGGAGTCGGTGGAGACCTTGTCCAGGAGGGACAGGCCGATCCAGTGGCCGTCCTCGAAGCCCTCGACCGTGTGACCCGTGCCGTCCAGGACGACCTCGGCGCCCTGGGCGGCGGCGCCCGTGACGTAGGAGGCGACCTTGTCGCGGTGGGCGGCGGTGATCAGGGGGCCCATCTCGGAGGCGGGGTCGTTGCCGGGGCCGATCGTGATCTTCTCGGCGCGCTCGCGGATCTTCGCGACCAGTTCGTCGCCGATCGCACCGACCGCGACGACGGCGGAGATCGCCATGCACCGCTCACCGGCGGAGCCGTACGCCGCCGAGACCGCCGCGTCGGCGGCCGCGTCCAGGTCGGCGTCCGGGAGGACGAGCATGTGGTTCTTCGCGCCGCCGAGGGCCTGTACGCGCTTGCCGTTGGCGGAGGCGGTGGCGTGGATGTAGCGGGCGATGGGGGTGGAGCCGACGAAGGAGACGGCGGCCACGTCGGGGTGGTTGAGCAGGCCGTCGACCGCGACCTTGTCGCCGTGCAGGACGTTGAGGACGCCGTCCGGAAGGCCGGCCTCCGACGCCAGCTCGGCCAGCAGGTTGGCGGCCGAGGGGTCCTTCTCGCTGGGCTTCAGCACGAACGTGTTGCCGCAGGCGATGGCCAGCGGGAACATCCACATCGGCACCATGGCCGGGAAGTTGAACGGCGTGATGCCCGCGACGACGCCCAGGGACTGGCGGATCGAGGAGACGTCGACCCGGTTGGACACCTGGGTGGACAGCTCGCCCTTGAGCTGGGTGGTGATCCCGCACGCCAGCTCGACGATCTCCAAACCGCGGGCGACCTCGCCCAGCGCGTCCGAGTGCACCTTGCCGTGCTCGGCGGTGATCAGCGCGGCGATGTCGTCGCGGTGGGCGTCGAGCAGCGCGCGGTAACGGAAGAGGACGGTGGTGCGCTGGGCGAGCGAGGAGGTGCCCCACGTCGCGTACGCGGCCTTCGCCGCCGCCACGGCCGCGTCGACCTCCTCCACGGAGGCGAGCGCGACCTGCGTGGTGACCGCGCCGGTGGCCGGGTCCGTGACGGGACCGTACTGGCCCGACGTGCCCTCCACTGTCTTGCCGCCGATCCAGTGGTTGACGGTCTTCGTCATGACGTACTCCTTCAGGCTTCTGGCCGCTCAGGCGGGTTCGAGCGGGTTCGAGCGGGTTCAGGCAGGCTTCACAGATGGCGGCGTCGGGCGGCGACCTGCCGGTCGTACTCCTCCCGGGCCTTGACCGCCGCCGGTCGGCTCGCGGTTTCGGCTACCGGAACATCCCACCACGCCTGTGCCGGAGGGGGGCCCGACACTGTGTCGGGCGTTTCGGTCTCGACGTAGACACAAGTGGGACCGCCCGCGTCACGGGCCTCGGAGAGTGCGGTGCGCAGGTCGTCGACGGTGGTGGCGCGCAGGACGCGCATGCCGAGGGAGGCCGCGTTGGCGGCAAGGTCGACGGGGAGCGGCGGTCCGGTGAAGCCGCCGTCGGCGTCCCGGTGGCGGTAGGCGGTGCCGAAGCGTTCGGCGCCGACCGACTCGGAGAGGCCGCCGATGGAGGCGTACCCGTGGTTCTGGAGGACGACCAGCTTGAGGGGCAGGTTCTCCTGGACGGCGGTGACGATCTCGGTGGGGTTCATCAGATACGTGCCGTCTCCGACGAGCGCCCAGACGGGGCGTCGCGGCGTGCGGCCTTCCGCGGCGAGCAGGACGCCGATCGCGGCGGGGATCTCGTAGCCCATGCAGGAGTAGCCGTACTCGACGTGGTACTGGTCGCGGGAGCGGGTGCGCCAGAGCTTGTGCAGGTCGCCGGGGAGGGAGCCCGCGGCGTTGATCAGGATGTCGTCCTCGGTGACCAGGGCGTCCAGGAGGCCGAGGACCTGGGTCTGGGTGGGGCGCGCGGTGGGGTCGGGGGTGGCGAAGGACGCCTCGACCCGTTCCTCCCACGCTTCCTTCGCGCCGGTGTACTCCGTCTCGTACGCCGGGTCGACCCGGTAGCCGCGTCCGGCGAGCGCCGCTGTGAGCGCCTCCAGCCCCGCGCGGGCGTCCGCGACCAGCGGGAGGGCGGCCAGCTTGTGGGCGTCGAACCCGGTGATGTTGAGGTGGAGGACGCGGACGGCCGGGTTCGCGAAGAGCGTGCCGGAGGCGGTGGTGAAGTCGGAGAAACGGGTGCCGATGCCGATCACCAGGTCGGCGGTGCGGGCCAGTTCGTCGGCGGTGGCGGTGCCGGTGTGGCCGATGCCGCCGACGTCGGCCGGGTGGTCGTGGCGGAGCGCGCCCTTGCCCGCCTGGGTGGAGGCGACCGGGATGCGGGTCGCGGCGGTGAACGCGGCGAGCGTCTCCTCGGCGGCGCTGTGCCGGATCCCGCCGCCCGCGACGATCAGGGGGCGGCGGGCGGAGCGCACCGCCCGTACCGCGGCTTCCAGTTCGTGCGTGTCGGGGGCGGGCCTGCGGACGTGCCAGTCGCGCTCGGCGAAGAACTCCTCCGGCCAGTCGTACGCCTCCGCCTGCACGTCCTGCGGCAGCGCGAGCGTGACGGCCCCGGTCCCGGCGGGGTCGGCGAGGACGCGCATCGCCTGCAACGCGGCCGGGATCAGCGCCTCGGGCCGGGTGATCCGGTCGAAGTAGCGCGAGACCGGGCGCAGACAGTCGTTGACCGAGACGTCGCCCGCGTACTCCACTTCGAGCTGCTGGAGTACGGGGTCGGCGGGCCGGGTCGCGAAGGTGTCGCCGGGCAGGAGGAGGACGGGCAGGCGGTTGATCGTCGCGAGGGCGGCTCCGGTGACGAGGTTGGTGGCCCCCGGTCCGATGGACGTGGTCACCGCGTGCGCCGAGAGCCGCCCCGACTGACGGGCGTATCCGACGGCCGCGTGCACCATGGCCTGTTCGTTGCGGCCCTGGAGGTACGGCATGCGGTGTGCGGCCCCGTTCCCGGCACCGCCGTTCCCGCCGCCGCCGCTTCGGCCGCCGCCCGCTTCCATAAGTGCCTGACCGATGCCCGCGACGTTGCCGTGCCCGAAGATGCCCCAGGTGGCGCTGATGAGCCGCTGCCGGCGGCCGTCGCGCTCGGTGTACTGCCGGGCCAGGAAGGCGACCAGGGCCTGAGCGGTGGTCAGACGGCGGGTGGGACAGCCGGGGTTCGCGGGACTCGTCGGGCTCAAGGCGTTACCTCCGGGCCGGGCGACCGATGCGCCGTGTACAGCGGGAGTCTGGCGTCGATCGACTCGTCCCGCCAGGTGTCGCGGATCCATCGGTGGTCGGGATGGTCGCGGATCAGCCAGGCGCGCTCCTCCCCCGGCCCGGCCATCACGTTCAGGTAGTACAGCGTCCGGCCGGGAGGGGCGATGGACGGGCCGTGCCAGCCGTCGGGGATGAGGACGGCGTCGCCGTCGCGCACCTCGGCGAGGACGTCCGTACCGCCGTCGCGCGACGGGGAGACCCGGTGGTAGCCGATCCCGCCGTCCGCCACCTCGAAGTAGTAGATCTCCTCCAGTTCGCACTCCTCGCCCGGCACGTGCTCGTCGTGTTTGTGGGGCGGGTACGAGGACCAGTTGCCGCCGGGGGTGAGCACCTCGACCGCGATCAGCCGGTCGCAGTCGAAGGTGTCGGCGGCGGCGAAGTTGTTCACCTGGCGCGAGCAGGTGCCGGAGCCGCGCAGCTCGACGGGTACCTCCGGCGCGGGGCCGTAGCGAGCGGGGAGTCGTCGCTCGCACTTCGCTCCTGCCAGGGCGAAGCGGCCACCTGCGCCGGAGGCGATCTGTGCGTGGGAGTCGCGCGGTACGTAGGCGAAGTCGGAGACCCCGCTGAACACGCTCTCCCGGCCCAGCAGTTCAAAGGTCTCGCCTGCCGTACGCACCGTACAGGCACCGGCCAACGGCAGGACGATCCATTCACTACCGCCGGTGTCGAGCGTGTGAACACCACCCGGTTCCAGCTCCAGCACCCGCAGGGCCGAACGTTCCCAGCCGGCCCGCTCGGGATCGATGTCGACGGCGTACGCCCCGCGCGCGGCGCTGCCGGCCGGCAGGTGGTGCCGGCCTCGCCCGCTCTGGTGCCCGCCCCGGTGCCCGTCCTGGCGCCGGTGCTGCCCCTGGTGGGGGTGAGGTTCTTGGTGGGGGTGCTGCCCCTGCTGGGGGTGATGCGTCGTCATGACCCCTGCCTACCCGTGCTGAGCAGCGATACGGCGGTGTCGACGGCGCGCGTCACGTCCCCGTCGACCGGGTAGAGCAGCGAGCGCCCCACGACCAGCCCCCGCACGGTGGGCAGCCGCAGCGCGTCGCGCCATTTCCCGTACGCGGCGTCCTGGTCGTCGCCGACCTCGCCGCCGAGCAGGACGGCGGGCAGGGTGGAGGCTTCCATCGCCCGGCCCATGGCGTCGGGGTCGTCGGTGACGGGGACCTTCAGCCAGGTGTACGCCGACGTCCCGGCGAGGCCCGAGGCGATGGCGATGGAGGTCGCCACGGCGGCGGCGCCGAGGTCGTTGCGGAGGCGGCCGTCGACGCGGCGGCAGAGGAACGGCTCGACGAAGACGGGCAGACGGTGCGCCGCCATCGCGTCGATGGTCCGGGCGGCGGTGTGCAGGGTGTCCAGCGAACCGGGGTCGTCGTGGTCGATGCGCAGCAGCAGCTTCCCCGCGTCGAACCCGTGGCGGACCAGGTCGTCGGGGCGGTAGCCGGTGAACCGGTCGTCGAGCTCGAACGCGGCGCCGGCCAGCCCGCCCCGGTTCATCGAGCCCATCACGACCTTGTCCTCCAGGGCTCCCAGCAGGAGGAGGTCGTCCAGGACGTCGGCGGAGGCGAGCACTCCGTCGACCCCGGGACGGGAGAGGGCGAGGCAGAGCCGCTCCAGCAGCTCGAAGCGGTTGGCCATGGCGAGGGACCGGTCCCCCACGGCGAGCGCGCCGCGCGCGGGATGGTCGGCCGCGATGATCATCAACCGGTCGCCGGAGTGGCGGATCAGCCGTCGGCGCTTCCGCCGCGCGGCGGCCTCGGCGACGGCTTCGGGCCGCTCGGCGCGCAGCCGCACGAGTTCGGAGAGGGAGGGCGCGAGAGGCCTCATGAGCCCGCTCCGGTCGGGGTGTTCGCCGGAGCGCCGGGGTCGGCGGGAGCGATGGGGGCGGTCGGGTCGGCGGGAGCGGCCGGGTCGGCCGCTGCACCGGGGTTCGCCCGGGCGCCCGAGCCTGCCGCTCCACCGGGGTCGGCCGTGACGGCTCCGGCCGCGAGGGCCCCCTCGACCTCGTCCGGGAACGGCATCGCGGACGAGCAGGCGAGCCGGGAGGCGACGATGGCGCCGGCCGCGTTCGCGTACCGCACGAGGCGGTCGAGGGGCCATCCGGCGAGCAGCCCGTGGCAGAGCGCGCCCCCGAACGCGTCCCCGGCGCCGAGGCCGTTGACCACCTCCACCGGCAGCGGCGGCACGTCGGCGGTGGTGCCGTCGCGGTGGACGGCGAGCACGCCCTTCGGGCCCCGCTTGACGACGGCGAGCTCCACCCCGGCCGCGAGCAGGGCGCGGGCGGCGGCGTACGGTTCGCGTTCGCCGGTCGCGATCGCGCACTCGTCGATGTTGCCGACGGCGACCGTGGCGTGGGCCAGCGCCTCGCGGTACCGCGCGGGAGCCTCGGCGCTGTCGTCGCCGCCTTCCCAGAACATGGGCCGCCAGTCGAGGTCGAAGACGGTCGCCGTACGCGGCGCATCCGCCGGGCGGGCGTCGGCCGTCCTCGCACCGCGTGCCGCGAGGGCGGCCAGCGTGGCGGAGCGGCTCGGCTCGGCGCTGAGGCCGGTGCCCGTCATCCAGAAGATCCGGGCGTCGCGCACCGCGTCCAGATCGAGGTCCGGCGCGTGGATCTCCAGGTCGGGGGCCTTGGGCTGCCGGTAGAAGTAGAGCGGGAAGTCGTCCGGCGGGAAGATCTCGCAGAAGGTGACCGGGGTCGGATACTCCTCCACGGCCGTCGCCCACCGGGCGTCCACGCCGAACCGTTCCAGTTCCTGGTGGAGATACGTGCCGAAGGCGTCCTGTCCGGTCCGGGTGATCACGGCCGTCCGCCGTCCCAGCCGGGCCGCCGCCACCGCGACGTTCGTCGGGGACCCGCCGAGGAACTTGCCGAACGTCTCGACCCGGGCGAGCGGTACCCCGACCTCCAGCGGGTAGAGGTCCACCCCGATCCGCCCCATGGTGATCACGTCGTACGGCTCAAGCATGCCCATCCCTTCGACCACCGGTGGCCGGCTGGTCCCAGGTCTAGTCCCCTCCCGGGAACCCTGTCAACACTTTGTCCGGACATTCGGACGAACCCCTTGACACTCTTCCGTACGGCCCGTGAGGCTGGGCGTTATGACCCCCTCCGTCCACTCCTCGGCCCGTATCCGTATCGGCTCGGCCCCCGACTCCTGGGGGGTGTGGTTCCCCGACGACCCGAAGCAGGTGCCGTGGCAGCGCTTCCTCGACGAGGTGGCCGAGGCCGGGTACGCATGGATCGAACTCGGCCCGTACGGCTATCTGCCCAC
This sequence comes from Streptomyces anulatus, assembly GCF_014650675.1. GTDB lineage: Bacteria > Actinomycetota > Actinomycetes > Streptomycetales > Streptomycetaceae > Streptomyces > Streptomyces anulatus. The sequence continues at coordinate 1,100,424 of NZ_BMVK01000001.1, forward strand.
CGACCCGGCCCGACTGGCCGACGAGACCCGCGACCGGGGGCTCACGGTCTCCGCCGGGACCGTTTTCACCGGATTGCACCACGGCCCGGACGTCTGGGACCGGACGTGGGCGCATGTCGCGGACATCGCCGGACTGACCCGGGCCATGGGAGCCGAACATCTGGTCGTCATCCCCTCCTTCTGGCGCGACGACAAGACGGGTGAGGTGCTGGAGGACCGGGTGCTCACGTCCGCGCAGTGGCGTGATCTGACCGCACAGACGGAGCGGCTGGGCCGGGAGGTCCGGGAGCGCTTCGGGCTGCGCATCGTCGTCCACCCGCACGCCGACACCCACATCGACACCGAGGAGAACGTCAACCGCTTCCTCGACGCCACCGATCCGGATCTCGTCTCGCTCTGCCTGGACACCGGGCACTACGCCTACTGCGGCGGCGACAGCGTCAAGCTCATCGAGACGTACGGGGAACGCATCGGCTACCTGCACCTCAAGCAGGTCGATCCGGAGATCCTGGCGACGGTGGTGGCGGACGAGGTGCCGTTCGGCCCGGCGGTGGCCAGGGGTGTGATGTGCGAGCCGCCGGGCGGGGTCCCCGCCCTGGAACCGGTCCTGGACGCGGCCCGCGCCCTGGACGTCGACCTGTTCGCGATCGTGGAGCAGGACATGTATCCGTGCCCGCCGGACAAGCCGTTCCCGATCGCCCGCCGCACCCGGGAGTTCCTCCGCTCCTGCGGAAGGCCCGGCACCACGACCTGAACCCGTGGGCCCTTCCGGGCCCTTGGGTCCTCTCCCGGGGCTCTCGGGTCCGCCCCGGGCCCTCGGGTCCCCGGCCTTCGGGGCTCCGGCAGCCCCGGGTCAGACCCCTGTGCGTCCGTCGACGCGTTCGCGGACGAGGTCGGCGTGGCCGCAGTGCCGGGCGTACTCGCCGATCATGTGGGTGTAGATCCACCGCAGCGTGACCTGCGCGCCCATGAACGGGCTGGTGTCGTCGAGCGCTCGAACCGCGCAGTTCCGCCGGGCCCTCGCCACTTCGGCCTCCCACTGCGCGAGCGCCTGCTCGTAGGTGGAGTCCTCGGCGAGATCCCAGCCGCCGTCACGGCCCTCGGCCCCGTCCCCGCCGCCGGCCGGAGGGGCGAAGAGCGGCGGGGCGTCCTCCTGCGCGAGCACACGGCGGAACCAGTTCCGCTCGACCTCCGCCAGATGCTGGAGCAGTCCGAGCAGCGTGATCGGCGAGGGCGTCGCGGACGCCTCGCGCAGGTCCTCTTCGGGCAGGTCCGCGCACTTCTGGGCGAGGGTGGCGCGGTAGAAGTCGAGCCAGCTCTCCAGGGAGGTGCGTTCGTCGGCGACCAGAGGGGGCATCGGGCGTTCGGAAGTGCTCATGGCCTCCATCGTGGCAGCCGGGTCCGACAATGGCCGCGCCCCGCACCACCGGACCCGGTTCATCCCTTCTGCCACAGCAGTAACCGTTTCGGCACACATATCTCGGTTACGCGGGTTTTCTGTCACAGCCGGTCGACAGCCCCACGCCGCCTGCCGTCCGGGGTCGTTCAACCGAGCACAGGCTGAGTGATCGTCAGCCTGCGCTGCGGAGCGCAGCAGAGAAGCGCTGAGAGGTGTCACTGATGGCCGACGGAACACTCTGGTCCTACAAGGACATTGCCGCGCACATCCAGGTCCAGCCGGACACCGTCCGCTCCTACCGCAAGCACGGGCTCCTGCCCCCGCCCGACCAGGTGAAGAACGGGAAACCGTACTGGTACGGAGACACCGTCCGCGCCTGGGTCGCCTCCCGCCCCCGCAACCGGGGCCGCTGACGCCCCGCCCGCACGCCGCCCCCGCCCGTCACCTCCCGCCCGCACGCCGCCCCCGGCCCGTCACCTCCCGGCGGGAGCCCGGAAGAGGGCCGTCCAGAGGAACGGCTCCCCGAAGAGCGGGGATCGGGGGCCCTCGTCGTTCATACGGCGGAGCTCGATCTCCGTCAGACCGGAGAAGACGCGGCGCAGCGCCTCGGGCGAGTAGGCGAGCCCGCCCTGCAGACCGCCCGTCCGGTAGAGCTCGGCGTCCGGCAGCTCCGAGCCCATCCCGCCCTCCCCGGCGGCGAAGCAGGTGAGCGCGAAGTGACCGCCGGGCGCGAGGCAACGCTCCAGGAGGGCGAGATAGCTGATACGCCGGTGGGGCGGCAGGTGGTGGAAGCAGCCGGAGTCGTAGATCAGGTCGTAGGGCCCGGCCAGGGCGGCCCCCGCCGCCGTCAGCGCGAACGCGTCACCGCGGTGGAACCGGACGCCACGAGCCTCGGCCCCGTCCGCCCGCTCCCGGGCCCAGGCGATCGCCTCCGGGGAGAGGTCCACCGCGTCGACGTCGAAGCCGAGCGAGGAGAGGTGCAGCGCGTTGCGGCCGGGTCCGCAGCCGAGGTCGAGCGCACGGCCCGGGGCGATCAGCCCTTGGCGGAGATACGCGTCCAGGCTCTCGTCGGGCTTGTCCACGAAGAACGGCACCTTCTTCGACCGGTCCGCGTAGAAGTCGTCCCACCAGGAGGCCCCGTTGGCTGTCCACCGGTCCGCGGCGGGGGCGAACAGCCCGTCCATCAGCGCCAGTACATCGTCCGTCGTGGTCACGTTCCGGTCCATCCGGGCCCCCTTTTCCGATGGGCCAATTCTAGGCAGTCGGAGCATGAAATCCCAGGTCAGCACCCCTTTACCGATGCCGTCGGCGGGCTTCTGGCGCCTTCCGGGGCGGGCCGGGAGACCGGCCCCCGACCGCCACCCGTTCGGTGCCGCACGGGCCCGCCGGGGGCCGCTCCGGGCGTGTTCCCGGCCTCCCCGAGAGCTGTTTCCGAACGGCTTCCCCGCCCCGCGCCCCCCAGGGGCGCCCGTCAGCGTCTCGCCGGTTCGGCGAGCGTCGCGTCCGCCCCGGAGGCGGCGTCCGCCGCGGGCTCCGCCTCCCCGGGGCCGCCAGGGCCGCCCGGAGCCTCCGGAGCGACGACGTCGGCCGGGACCGCATCCCCCTCGCTGAGACCGAACCTGCGGTGGAAGGCGCGCAGGGGTGCGGGGGCCCACCAGGTGGAGCGGCCCATCAGCTTCATCACCGCGGGGACCAGCAGGCTGCGCACCACCATGGCGTCCATCAGGACGGCGAGGGCGATACCGAGGCCCAGCATCTTGGTGTTGGTGACCCGTGAGGTGCCGATGGCCACCATCACGACCGCGAGGATCACGGCGGCCGCGGTGATCAGCCCGCCGGTGTGCCGGAGTCCGAAGGTGACGGAGTGCTCGTGGTCGCCGGTGCGGTCGTACTCCTCCTTGATCCGGGATATCAGGAAGACCCCGTAGTCCATGGAGAGTCCGAAGGCGACGCAGAACATCAGGACGGGCAGCGTCGTCTCGATGTCGCCCGTGCTGGTGAAGGCGAGCAGTCCGGAGAGATTCCCGTCCTGGAAGACCCAGACCACCGCTCCGAACATCGCGGTCAGGCTGAGGGCGTTGAGCACGACCGCCTGGAGCGGGATGAGCACACTGCCGGTGAGCAGGAAGACCAGGAGCAGGGTGACCACCACGATGATCCCCACCGCCCAGGGCAGCCGGTCGGCTATGGCGTCCTTGGAGTCGACGAGGACCGCCGCCGCGCCCGTCACCGAGGTGTCGAGGGAGGAGGCCGAGGGCACGGCCCTCAGGTCCTGCACGAGCCGCTGGGACTCCTCGCCGACGGCCTCGCCCTCGGGCAGCACGCTGTAGTAGGCGACGGCGTCCCCGGTGACCGGTCCGTCGACCCGCAGGACGCCGGGGAGCTGCTCGATGCGGTCCTTCAGCCGCGCGTACTCGGCGGGGGAACCCTGCCCCTCGGCCAGCACCTCCAGGCCGCCGCCCGGGCTGCCGGGGAAGCCGTCGCGGATGTGCTCCTGGACGACGCGGGACTCCGCGCCGGCCGGAAGCTGACGGTCGTCCGCCGTGCCGAACTTGACGCCCAGGAAGGGCAGTCCGAGGAGCAGGAGCCCGACGGTGGTGACGACGGCGAAGACGGGCGCCCTGCGCATCACCAGCGCGGCCAGCCGCGCCCATCCCCGGCCGGGCGAGGCCTCTTCCCCCGCGCCTTCCGGGCTCTCCTTCCGGCGGCGGAACAGCCGGCGCAGGTCCAGCGCGTTGATCCGGTGGCCGAGCAGCACGAGCGCCGCGGGCAGCAGGATCAGTGCGGCAGCGGCGGCCAGGAGGACCACGGCGATCCCGGCGTAGGCGAAGGACCGCAGGAAGTACTGCGGGAAGACGAGCATGGCCGACAGGGACACCGCCACGGTCAGCGCGGAGAACAGCACCGTACGCCCGGCGGTCCGCAGCGTCGTGCCCACCGCGGCCCGGGGGTCCGCCCCGCCGGCCAGCTCCTCGCGGAAGCGGCGGACGATGAACAGGGCGTAGTCGATGGCGAGTCCGAGGCCGAGCGCCGTGGTGAGGTTCATGGCGAAGACCGAGACGTCGGTGATCTCCGTCAGGCCCCGCAGCACGGCGTTGGTGCCGAGGATGGCGACGATGCCGACGCCGAGCGGCAGCATCGCGGCGACGGCGCTGCCGAAGACCATGACCAGCAGGACGAGCGTCACCGGCAGGGCGATCAGCTCGGCCCGCAGCAGATCCTCCTGGATGATCGTCTGCATCTCGTGCTGCACCGCGACGGGCCCGCCGAGGGAGACGGTCACCGGTCCCCGCTCCCCCGCGAAGGCGGGAGCCATCCGGTCGAGGGTCTCGCCCGCGGTCTTCTCGTCGCCCCCGATCCGGGCGGCGATGACCGCCTCGCGACCGTCCTCGGAGCGCAGGGCGGGTGACGCGGTCTCCCAGTAGGACCCGACGCCCGAGATCCCCGGCTCGTCCTTCAGCCGCTGGGTCAGGCGGGCGGCCTCGGCGGCCACCGCCGGGTCGTCGACGGTCGCGGAGCCGCTGTCGACCAGCAGGAGCAGATTGGGCTGGGAGGCGGGGAACTCCCGCGCCAGCACCTCGGTCGCATAGGTCGACTCGGCGTCGGGGGCCTGCCAGCCGCCGCTGCCCATCCGGTCCGCCACCCCGCTTCCCGCGAACACGGCGAGCGCGGTGATCACCAGCGCGGCCAGCAGCGCGAGCCTCGGCCGGGCGGTGACGAACCGGGTCCAGCCGCCGACGGGAGGCGGCGCGGAACGGTTGACTTCGGACATGGTGCGGTGTCCCCTTCACCGAGACCCGGGCAGCACAAGGCAGCATGGGTCGGTCGTTGCCACTTACCCTGGCAAACACGAGTAGTCGCTCGCGTTTCACTAGAATGCGAGCGAGCACTCGCGTTTGTCAACCGCATCATGAGAGCCGGGGATTGACCGTGTCGGAGGCCAAAGCCACCAAGGGCGCCGCAGCGGACGGAGCGGACGGCGGATCCACCGTCGGCACACCCGACGGAACGCCGGGCTCCGCCCGCCCGCGCCGCCGCCAGGCCCGCGGCGAGGCACGTATCGCCCAATTGCTCCGGGCCGCCGCCAGCGTCTTCTGCACCAGCGGCTACACCGCGTCGAGCACCAACGCCATCGCCCGCGAGGCCGGGGTGTCGCCGGGCACGCTCTACCAGTTCTTCCCGAACAAGGAGGCCATCGCCGTCGAGCTGGGCGACCAGCTGCTCAACCGCTGGCGGGACACCTACGGCGCCGCCTTCACGCAGAGCCATATCGAGCTGCCGCTCGACCGGATGCTGGACGCCATCCTCGACCCGCTGATCGCCTTCAACTGCGAGAACCCGGCCTTCTCCGTCCTGATGCACGGCTCGGAGATTCCCGGCCGGATCACCGAGGAGCACGACACGCTGCACGCCACGATGCTGACGCGGGTCGAATCGGCGCTCGCCGGCTACCTCCCGGACGTGCCCGCCGATCAGGTCCGCCGCATCGCCGACATGACCTTCATGCTCTTCAAGGCCGGACTGGACCTGATCATGGCCCACGAGGGCGAGGAGCGCGCGGCCTACATCCAGGAGCTGAAGACGATCATGTTCCGCTACCTGGACCCGCTGGTCGGCGACGACGCACCGCACCGTGCCGCACGCCGGGCCCCGCACACGCCGTAGACGACCACGGGACCGGCCCCGGCACCACCGGGCGCCACCGGGGCACATTCATACCCCCTAGGGGTATAGTATGGATGTGACGGGACGCCGGGGAGTCCTCCGCGGCCCCCTGCGCCCCGCCACGCCGCCGTAACGTGTTCGCGAAGAGGAGAACGTCATGACCGCCGAGACAGAGACCCCCCAGTCCACCGGTTCCTGCTGCTCGCCCACCGGTTCCTGCCACGACGGTGCGGCCGACGTGCAGATCGAGCAGAGCGACTCGGTCACCACCGTGTACCAGGTCAAGGGCATGACCTGCGGCCACTGCGAGGGCTCCGTGTCGGAGGAGATCTCCGGGATCGCGGGCGTGACCTCGGTCGCGGCCGTCGCCGCCACCGGCCTGGTCACCGTCACGTCCAAGGCCCCGCTGGCCGAGGACGCCGTCCGTGCCGCCGTCGACGAGGCCGGGTACGAGCTCCTCGGCCCGGCCGCCTGAAGGCCTGCCCGGAGCAGCAGCACCCCGTTCGCCGTCGGGCCGTCCCCACCAGTCGATACTGGTGGGGTACGGCCCGATCTGCGTTTCTCAGGAGTTCCGGACATGGCCAGCACAGCAGCAGCCGATTTTCCGGCCGCCGACGCCTCCGAGGCCGAGCTGTTGATCGGCGGGATGACCTGCGCCTCGTGCGCGGCCCGCGTCGAGAAGAAGCTCAACCGGATGGACGGTGTCACCGCCACGGTGAACTACGCGACCGAGAAGGCCCGCGTCACCTTCGGGGAGGGGCTGAAACTGGGTGACCTCGTCGCCACGGTCGAGAAGACCGGCTACACGGCCCGCCCCGTGGCCCAGCCGGAACGGACGGCTCCGGCCGGGGGCGGGGCCGCCGCTCCCCCGGCGGCCGCCCCGGACGCGTACACGTACGCCGACGAGTCCCGCCGTACGGACACCTCGACGGACACCGCCACGGGCCCGGGCGCCGATCCCGTCGCCGTGGGCCCGGCTCCTGGGCCCGCCACGGAGTTCGGCGCGGACCTCGCCGTCCGGGAGGCCGAGGCGGAGCAGGAGGCCTCCATCGGCGCGCTCCGGCGGCGCCTCGTCGTCTCCGCCGTGCTCGCCGTCCCCGTCGTCCTGCTCGCCATGGTCCCGGCCCTCCAGTTCGACTACTGGCAGTGGCTGAGCCTCACCCTCGCCGCGCCCGTCGTCGTCTGGGGCGGCCTGCCCTTCCACCGTGCCGCCTGGACCAACCTCCGGCACGGCGCTGCCACGATGGACACGCTGGTCTCGCTCGGCACGCTCGCCGCGTTCGGCTGGTCGCTGTGGGCCCTGTTCCTCGGCGACGCGGGCATGCCCGGCATGCGCCACGGCTTCGATCTCACCGTCGCGCGCTCCGACGCCGGTTCGACGATCTATCTGGAGGTGGCGGCCGGGGTCGTCACGTTCATTCTGCTCGGCCGCTATCTGGAGGCCCGCGCCAAGCGGAGGTCCGGGGCGGCGCTGCGGGCGCTGATGGACCTGGGCGCCAAGGACGTCGCCGTGCTCAGGGCCGGCCGGGAGATCCGCATCCCGGCGGGCGCGCTCGTCGTCGGCGACCGTTTCGTCGTGCGTCCCGGGGAGAAGATCGCGACGGACGGGACCGTGGTCGAGGGCGCGTCCGCCGTGG
>NZ_BMVK01000002.1:0-353862 GCF_014650675.1 Streptomyces anulatus
CCTGGATACGGGCCCCGGCACCGTCGTTCAGCGACACCAGCGGAGCACCGGCCGAGATGGCCATGTCCATGATCTTGTGGATCTTCGTGGCGTGCGCCTCGCCCAGCGCCCCGCCGAAGATCCGGAAATCGTGCGCGTACACGAAGACCGTACGGCCCTCGACCGTCCCCCAGCCCGTGATCACACCATCCGTGTACGGCTTCTTCGCCTCCAGACCGAAACCCGTCGCCCGGTGCCGGCGCAGCTGCTCGACCTCCTTGAACGAACCCGGATCCAGCAACAGCTCGATCCGCTCCCGCGCGGTCAGCTTCCCCTTGGCATGCTGCGCCTCGGTCGCCCGCTCACTCGGTCCGCGCCGCGCCTGCTCGCGCAGGGCCAGCAGTTCGGCCACCCGGCCTCGGGCGTCGTTCTGCTCACCCTGGGTTTCGTCCACAACGGTCATGTACTGACCCTACGAACACCGACCCAGAAATCGTGCCGTCGACTCCGTACAGTCTCCTGCCCGGTTTCGTGGTGGGAGTGAACAGAACCGCGGCACCGTGCACGCGATCCACCAGCGAAACGCCGCGCCGCACTGTATGAACTCTACAAAGACGAGGATGTGCGCTGGGCCACAGGCGGGGGAACGTAACGTGAAGCCCGTCCGATGACCCCGGCCCTCCCCGAAGTATGCCGCAGGGCCCGCGCCCCACACGGGAGGGGCGGCCCCGGCCACCCGGAGCCGCCCCTCCCCCGTATCGGGTCTTCTCTGTCAACTTCCGCAGTGGAAGCGGGCGTTGCCCCAGTCGGCGTGGTCGTTGCCGTTGCCGTCGCCGCCGTCCTGGACGATCAGCTCGACGTACTTCGCGCCGCTGACGTCGGCCGTGAGCTTCCAGGCGGGGTCGGCCGCCCCCAGCACGGGCGAGGCCACCTTCTCCGTGCCGTCGGCGGTGACCGCGAACCGCACGCTCCCCCGGGTGGCCTGGGCGTCGTCCACACCCACCTCGGCGGTGAAGGAGGTGCACTTCCCGCCCAGGTAGTAGCGGATCCTCGCCGGGGCGTGCGTGCCCAGGCCCTTGGCGTAGGCGACGCCCCCGATCTTCAGGGGGCCGCCGTCACCGGCCCCGGACTCCCCGTTGGACCGGTCGCGCTCGACCGGGCCCCAGCCGTTCTGGGAGGCGGTCCAGTCGAGGTCGCCGGCCCAGCTGTCCGCGGTGGGCGGCGGCGGGAGCGTACGGACGGAGGTTCCCGCTCCGAGCGCCCGGGCGGCTCCCCCGACGCTGTACGTGGCCTCCGCGTCCAGCGCGTACGTGTCGTAGGGGGCGTCGACCGGCGGGGTGACCCGCCAGCTGCCGGTGGCCTTCGCGCCCGGGGCGACCGAGTCGAAGGCGACCGCGCCCACGGGCTCGGCCTGCCAGCCCTCGGGAACGGTCAGCGCGAGCTTCACACCGGTGGCTGCGGTCGCCTCGTCGTTGCCGAAGGTCGCCGTGACCGTGTTCGGGGCTCCCGACTCCAGGGTCTCGGCGTCGGCGGCCACGTCGAGCGTGCCGCAGACGGCCTCCTGCCCGGCGGGGGCCGGCCCGAGGTCGGTCACGGTGAAGCCGTCGAGCACGAAGTCCGCGCCCTCGGGTGCTCCGGGCAGCTTGCGCAGCCCGGTCCAGGTGTCGCCGCAACCCGCGGTGAGCGTCCGGCTGAACTGCCCGGTGGTGCGCTGCTGCCCGATCGGGGTGGCCCGGGTCTCGGTCGAGGAGGCCTTGCCGTCGGCGACCCGGTCGTAGCCCTCCACCCAGCTGTAGGCCCCGGCGTGGCTGGACTGGTAGTCGAAGTCGACCCGGTAGCGGTGGCCGTCCTTCATCGGGACGGTCCAGGGCGCGGTGCGGTAGACGAGGCCGGTGTTCTCCTCGTGGGCCTTCAGGGACTCCTTGCCCCCGAGCACGTCGTCGATCAGCTTCCCGTTCCAGCCGGACTGGGTGTACGGGGCATGGAGCTGCGAAATGCTGGTGCGGGGGTCGGTGGAGCCGCCCGCGTCGCCCTTGAGGAAGGGGCCCCAGCCCTGGTCGACGGCCTCGAAGTCCTCGTACGCCACCGTGCCGGTGCGGGTCGCGGGGGCGTTCTCGACGATCCGTACGTCGTCGGCGCGGACCTTCGCCGTGCTGCCGGCCGCCGCCTCGATGCGGAGGGTGGTGCGACCGTTCGCGGGGGCGGTGAAGTTGACCTTGGCGCGCTGGAAGGAGGTGCCGTGCCAGTCGGACGCGGCGACGAAGTCCTCGGCGGTGGAGCGCTCGACGGCCACCGACGCACCCCCGGCGCTCAGCACCGTACGGCGGCTCTCGCCGGGCTCCACCTCGATCAGGGCGGAGGCGGTGTAGCGCTTGCCGGGCTTGAGTCCGGTGACGGTCTGGGAGAGCGCGGCCGGGCCCGAGCCGGAGAGTTCGGCGCTGTTGCGACCCTGCTCGTCGGTGTCGCGGGCGGCGGTGCCGGTCCTCGTCCAGCCCTTCAGGTCACGGTCGTTGAAGCCGGGGTCCTTCAGCCCGGTCCCCTTCCCCCAGTCGGCCGACGCCTCCTTCGGCGCCCGGTCGGGGTAGAGGACGTAGGCCTGTCCGGCGGCGGCGGTCAGCGTGACCTTCCCGTCGGCGGGGCGGACGGTGGTGACCTTCTCGCGGCCGTTGTCGGTCAGCTTGTAGAGGGTGTACGCGCCCTTGCCGGGCACCTCCCAGGTGCTGGATCCGCCGGTCTCGCTGTAGTGGTAGAGCTTCTTGCCGCCGTCCCACGGCAGCAGGTAGTCGGTGCCGCTGAGCACCTTGCGGCCCTGGTCGTAGAAGGTCCGCTTCCCGTCCTCGACGGTGCCGCGCACCCCGCCGGTGAAGGTGATGTCGTTGCCGTCCCAGCGGGTGATCCGCTGCTGCTGGAGGTACTTCGCGGGCAGGTTTTTCTGCCAGATGTTGGCGGTGAAGGCGTTCCAGTCGGTCTCGCCGGTCCAGCCCTCGAAGTCCTCCAGGGCCGTCTGGCCGAGCACCGGGTGGTTGTTCCAGATGTCCTTCTCGCCGTTGCGGATGAACCGGATGATCTGCGAGTTCAGGCCCTTGTTGGTGGCCCCGCCGTAGTTCAGGTCGTTGGCCCAGTGCGACCAGAGCGAGGCGCGCTCGAACTTGTCGGCCCATTCGGTGCCGACGGTCCAGCCCTGCTTCTGTACGGCCTGGATCGTCTTGTCGGCGATCCAGCCGTGGCTGTAGTAGACGTCGATGTAGAGGAAGTCGAGGTTCTCGTCGGTCTCGTCGCGCAGTTGCTGGAAGCGCTTCTCCAGGTCGCCGCTGTTGATGTCGCGGCGCTGGTCGATGTAGTAGCTCTGGTTGAGCCAGTTCCAGCCGGGCTTGGTCTTGTCGACGAGCTGCTCGGAGAAGGCGTTGGCCTCCGGGTAGGACTCGGTGGCGTTGACGTGGACGCCGAAGTCGGCGCCCCACTTCTCGCCGTCCTTGAGCAGGGTGTTGAGGTCCTTCAGCCCGCCGGCCCGCTTGTTGTAGTTGCCGCCGTAGTCCGGGTGGGCGGAGTCGTGGCCCTCGGAGCCGTACCCCTTGAGGACGGCGAGCTGACCGAGGCCGTCGGTGGACTTCGAGATCCGCTTGACGTCGTCGAGGGTGCGCAGGAACGGGTGGGTGGCCTGGCTGGCGAAGTTGAACGGGATGTGGGTGACGACCCGCTTCGCGGTGTCCTCGCTGCCCGGCGCGGTGACGCCGATCGTGCGGAAGGCGACGGCCCCGTCCTGCCAGTCGACGGCCTTGTCGCCGTTGGCGTCGGGGGTGACGACGACCTTGGCCCAGGGCAGGTTCTCGCCGCTCTCGGGCTTCGGAGCGCCCTCGCCCCGGTAGGTCCACTGGCCGGACCAGACGCCGACCCGAACGCCGCCGCCCTCCTCGGTGCGTGCCTGGTGCCAGAAGCGGGCGTCGTCACCGCCGGTGGCCCCGGCGGGCTTGTCGTAGGAGGAGTTGGACTCGACGGCGGCGGCGAGCGAGCCGTTGTTCAGGATCGCGTAACTGGCCCCGACGGGAGCGGTGTCGGGCTTCGTCTCCCCGGTGACCTTGCCGAAGACGTCGGCGGTGCGGGTGGAGTCCGGGTCGAGCTTCGTGAACGCGGTGGCGGCCCCGGCCTCGCCGGAGCCGACGGAGATCAGGTCGTGCCCGGGTATGTCGATGGTCCCGACCCGGAACGCCGCGGTGTCGCGGACGGCGGTCACCTTGAACGTGGTGGCCCGCCCGGAGACGGTGAGCGAGGCGTCGATCTCGACGCCCGGGAGGTCCTCGAAGGCGAGGGTGTAGCGGGCCGCCGAGCGGGTGACCTTCGGTGAGCCCTTGAGCTTCACCGGGTGGGCGGTCCCGTTGAGGGTGACGGCGGTGACCGGCCGGGTGGAGCCGAGCAGGTGCTCGCCGCTCGCCCGGTCGGTGTACGACAGGACGCGCGGGAAGTCGTCGGCGACGGCGACGGCGAGCCGGTCGGATCCGATGACGGCGGATCCACCGGACTCCGCCGCCCCGGCCGGGGAGGGGGACGGATCGGCGGCTGCGGCGGGGAGGGCGGTCCCCACGAGCGCCAGGACGGCTGCGGAGGCCGCGGCGACCAGGCCGGGGCGAGGGAATCTTGGCGACATGGCCCCTGAGTAGTCGCCGTGTCCGGACACCGTCAACGAACTTCGGCCCCGGGGGCCGACTCCGTCCAACAACCCCGGTGCGTTAGTCCAAGTCAGGGCGGTGCGGAGCCGACCGGGTCCTCGTTCACCTCTTGGCCGTCCGCACCCCCGGGCGGTCACGGTTCGCACCCGCTCGGTTCCGGCAAGTACCGCTTCGGGGCGTCGAGTTGTGAAGACTCGGAATTTTTGAGAGCGCTCTCAGTCACAAGTCTTGACGCTCGTTCCGGGCCTCGCGAGAGTGGTGCGCACCGCAGGCACCCCCACGGTCCTGTACCTCCCCGCGCCACCCCCCACCACTCGCCTGCGGCCCCCCACCACCTCGGGAGTCCCTTCGTGATTTCACGCCGAATGTTCCTGACCGGCGCCGCCGCCTCGGCCGCGGCGCTCACGTACCCCGCCTGGGGCACGGCTCTGAGCCCCCGCGCCTCGGCGGCCCCCGCGACCTGCGAACTGGCACTGGAGAACAAGTCGTTGCCGGGCACGGTGCACGCGTATGTGACCGGCCACGAGCTGGGCACCGACCGCTGGGTGCTGCTCAAGCCGGACGGCGGCGTCTACCGCCCCGACTCCCCCGGCGCCCCGCAGACCCCGCTGCCCGTCGACTGCGCGATCCCGCTCAAGGGCGCGGGCGCGGGTCCGGTCGTGCTGACCCTGCCGCAGATGTACGGGGCGCGGGTCTACTTCGTCCGCGACGACAAGCTGGACTTCTACCTCAACCCGGGCCCCTCGCTGGTGGAGCCCGCCTTCGCGACGCCCACGGACCCCAACTACGGGCGCACCTGGTCGTTCTGCGAGTTCACCTTCAACACGGAGCAGCTGTACTCCAACATCAGCTACGTCGACCTGGTGACGGCCCTCCCGATCGGCATCACCCTGGAGGGCGACGCGACGCACACCGTGGCCCCGCTCCCGGACGGCGCGGTGCAGCGGATCGCCGACGACCTCGCCGCCCAGGCCGCCGCCGACGGGCAGCCGTGGGACAAGCTGATCACCCGGAGCGACGACGGCAGCGTCCTGCGGGTCGTCTCGCCGCAGAACATCATGGCCCCGTACTTCGACCGGCCCGCCGAGATGCCGTTCCGGGACCTGTTCACCGCGCAGATCGACGAGGTCTGGGAGAAGTACCGCTCCGAGGACCTGCGCATCGACCTCCAGGGCGGCCGGGGCACGCTGGCCGGCCGGGTCAGCGGGGACACCCTGACCTTCGATGGCGGCCACACCTTCGTCAAGCCGGAGACGAAGGACATCTTCACCTGCAACCACGGCCCGTTCACCAACAACCCGGGCGACTCCGACGACAAGAAGGCGATCCTGGCCCGGCTGGCGGCGGGCTTCAACCGCTCGATCATGCTGAGCCATCCGAGCCAGCCGAACGGCACGTCCACGGCGGACTACTACAAGGGAACGGTCACCAACCACTGGTCCCGGGTGGTCCACGCGAACAGCCCGATCGGCTACGCGTTCCCGTACGACGACGTCCGCCCCGACGGCCAGCCGGACGTCTCGGGCGCGGCGCACGACGGGAACCCGCGCCGCTTCACGGTGAGCGTGGGCTCCTGACGCCCGCCCGGTAGAGGTGTGTGCCCCCGCCCGTACGGCGGGGGCACACGCATGTCCGGGGGGAGAGGGGCACGCCCACGTCCGGCGGAGGCACACGCATGTCCGGATGGGGGCACGCCCGCGTCCGGCTGCCGCGTACACCTCTCCGGCGAGGCGCGCACACATCCGGGTTCCGCCACACCGGCATCCGATACCCCACCAATTGACACGGTATGCAGTGTTCTTGACTTCGCCACACCTCTCCGGGACGGTGCCGTATGCGAATGAAGCGACTCCCCCACCGGCTGCTCACGGCGGTCGCCGCCGGATTCCTGCTGACCGCCGTGACCCCGGCCCACGCGGACCCCGCCCCGCCGGGGTCCCCGGCCCCGCAGTCCTCCGGCGCGCACGGTCTGCGCGCCTTCCAGCAGAGCTACGGCCTGCCCCCGACCGGCCGGGTGGACACCGCCACCGCGCAGCTGCTCAGGTCGGCCCCGGACAGTGAGCTGCGGGTGTTCTTCGCCGCCCCGGCCGACCTCGGCCCGGAGCAGCTCGGCCACGCCCGGTCGGTCATCGGCGTCGGGAAGGGGGCGGAGCTCTCCGCTGAGGCCCAGGTCATCGCCCTGATGACGGCCATGCAGGAGTCGAAGTTCGTCAACTACACGTCCCCGGTCGACCACGATTCGCTCGGCGTCTTCCAGCAGCGCCCCAGCATGGGCTGGGGCACGCCCGCGCAGATCACCCACGTACCGACCGCGGCCAAGTCCTTCTACGGGCTGCCCTCGCCCAGCGCCAATCCGGGGCTGCTCCAGATCGACGGCTGGGAGTCGATGGAGCCCGGCGACGTGTGCCAGGCGGTCCAGCGGTCCGCGTACCCGGACCGGTACGCGCAGTGGGAGGACTTCGCCCGGGACCTGCTGGAGCAGGAGGGCCCGGACGCCGACCCGATCCCGTAGGACCGGAAGGCCGGGGCGCCCCGGCCGTGCGGAGCCCGGGGGCCGTCCCGGTGCGGGACGGCCCCCGGGCCATCGCTCGCGTCAGCAGCCGCCGCAGTTGTAGTACGTCACGTCCCAGTGGTTGCCCTCGTCCGCGTAGATGTTGCCGGAGCCGGACTGGTACTGGCGCGCGCCGTCGCCGCGCGGGCCGATGTAGGTGAACGTGCCGGTGACGTAG
Organism: Streptomyces anulatus; assembly: GCF_014650675.1. Lineage (GTDB taxonomy): Bacteria > Actinomycetota > Actinomycetes > Streptomycetales > Streptomycetaceae > Streptomyces > Streptomyces anulatus. The sequence continues at coordinate 7,373 of NZ_BMVK01000002.1, forward strand.
TTGTTCAGGCAGGTGCTCTTGGCGAAGTCGAGCTTGTAGCCGTTCCAGTGGGAGTACGTGCCGCCGGCGTGCCCGGTCTCCGTGCCGCCGGTGATGTTGATCGCGCAGCCGGTGGCGCTCTTGAGGGTCTGCGCTCCCTGGGCGCTCGCCAGGTTCAGCTGGTCGAACGACGTGCAGGTGGGGTTGTTCCGGTCGGAGCAGCCGCCGGAGGACGACCAGGTCACCCCGGACGAGCTGAACCGGGAGGTCGCCTGCGCGTGGGTCAGCTTGGTCACGGCGTGCGCCTCGGTGGCGCCGCTGCCGAGAGCGCCGATGCCGGGCGCGAAGAGGGCGCCGAGGACGAGGGCCAGGGCGGTGAGGGCGGAGCGGAGTCGTGGACGGGTCACCATGGGGGGATTCCTCCTGCTCATGACAAATCAGAAGGCGTACGGGCGCTGGGCCGCGCACGCCGGGCAGGGAGATAGTGCCCGAGTTCTACGCGCGTCCGCCAGAGGGCGGCGCACCTCCGGGCCCGTCAACCCACTCCGCACCGCGCACTCGATCGAGGGAACCCGGACGCCAGATGTTGAACTTTGAACTAGATGCGGTTACAGTCGAACTTGTTGAAGGTTGAACAACACCTTCGGCACCGCTCGATCCGTCCCCCGTAGCGCATCCCCGAGGAGGAGCCATGGCTCTGTTCACCCGCAAGTCGACCGCCGCCCCCACCGTCACCGAGGCCCCCGCGGTGGACCCTGCGCTGGCCGCCCTGACCGGCACGTACACCATTGACCCCTCGCACAGCAGCATCGGCTTCACCGTGCGCCACGCGATGGTCACGAACGTGCGCGGCTCCTTCGGCGAGCACGAGGGCACCCTGGTCGTCGACGGCACGGACCCGGCGAACTCCTCCGCCTCCATCGACGTGAAGATCGCCAGCGTCGACACCGGCATCGCCGACCGCGACGGCCACCTGGTCAGCGGCGACTTCTTCGACGCCGAGAAGTTCCCCCACATGACGTTCCGCTCGACCAAGGCCGAGCAGCTGGGCGGCGAGGCGTACCGGATCACCGGCGACCTGACCATCAAGGACGTCACACGCCCGCTCGCCATCGACCTGGAGTTCAACGGCTCCGCCACCGACGTCTACGGCAACGAGCGCGTCGGCTTCGAGGGCAGCGCCGACATCCTGCGCTCCGACTGGGGCCTGACCTGGAACGCGGCGCTGGAGACCGGTGGCGTGATGGTCAGCGACAAGGTGAAGCTGACCTTCGACATCTCCGCGATCAAGGCCGCGGCCCCGGTGGCCTGACCACCCTCCGTCGAGCGCGTACGCCCGGCACACAGCAGCGCCCCGCACCCGGTTCTCCCGGGGACGGGGCGCGCCGTGCGTTCGGTGCTACTTCGCGACCTTCTCCGCGAAGAGCGGGACGACCTTCTCCAGCGCGTACGAGACGGACAGGACCGAGTCCGTGGCGAACGCCTGCGAGATGTCCTTGTCGTCGAAGACGATGTCGTTGCCCGCCTTCACCGACGGGACCGCCTTGTACAGCGGGTCGCCGCTGATGTCGGTTGCCGGGATGCCGATCGGCGCCATGACCGTGAGGTCGGCGTCGAGCATGTCCAGGTTCTCCTTGGAGACGGACACGGAGAAGCCCTCGCCCGCCTGGGCCTCGGCCTTCGGGTTGTTCTCGAAGCCGAGCCGCTCGACGAAGTCGACGCGCCCGGTGCCGCCGACGTAGACGCCGAAGCCCTCCGAGGTACGCGAGCCGAGGGTGATCGTCCTGCCCTTGAACTCGGGGTGGGCCTTCGCGGCCGCCTCGAACTTCTTCTCGGTCTCCGCGATCAGCTTCTCGCCCTTCTCCGGCACGCCCATGGCCGCGGCGATCATCGTGGTCTGCTGCTCCCACGAGAGCTTGTACTGGTCGCCGCCCTTGGGCACGCCCACGGTCGGGGCGATCTTCTTCAGGGTGTCGTAGCGGGTCTGGTCACCGCTGGACTTGGTGTCCAGGATCAGATCGGGCTGGAGGGAAGCGATCTTCTCGAACTCCGGCTCCATCGTGCCGATCAGCTCCGGCTTCTTGTCGTACATGCCCTTGGCCCACGGGCCGACGCCCTCGCCGCCGAACGGCAGCCAGTCGCTGGCCCCGACCGGCTGGCCGCCGAGCGCGAGCACGGTCTCGGCGTCGCCCCAGCCGAGCGCGACGATCCGCCGCGGCTGCTTGTCGACGGTGACCTCGCCGAACTTCGTCGCCACCTTGGCGGGGAAGGCACCCGCGGAGGCCCCTTCGGAGGCGGCGGACGCGGAGCTGTCGGAGTCGTCCGACGAACCGCAGGCCGAGAGGCCGACGAGCAGGGCGGCGACAGCGCCGGCCGCGAGGACTGAGGCGCGGCGGGAGCGTCGGGCGCGGGAAGCGGAAGCGTTCATGCCCTTTAGGTTAGCCTCACCTAATGACAACGGTGCCATCGGGTTGGCTCCTGCGGTCCCGTACGAGGCTCAGGCGGGCGGGCCCTTCACGTGGTGGCGGCCCAGCGGCACGACCATCGGGGTGGCCGACGCCGGGTCCTCGATCACCGAGCAGCGCATGCCGAAGACCTCGCCGACCAGTTCCTCCGTGACGATGTCGACCGGCCGTCCCTCCGCGACGATCCGCCCCGCCTTCATGGCGATCATGTGGTCGGCGTACCGGCAGGCCAGGTTCAGGTCGTGCAGCACGGCCACCATGGTGACGCCGTGGTCGCGGTTGAGGTCGGTGAGCAGGTCCAGCACGTCCAGCTGGTGGCTGGCGTCCAGGAAGGTCGTCGGCTCGTCGAGCAGCAGGATGTCCGTGCGCTGGGCCAGCGCCATCGCGATCCACACCCGCTGGCGCTGGCCGCCCGACAGCTCGTCCACGGAACGGTCGGCGAGTTCGAGGACGTCCGTCGACAGCAGGGCCCGCGCGACGGCCTCGTCGTCCTCGGCGCTCCAGCGGCGGAACCAGCCCTGGTGCGGGTAACGGCCGCGCCCGACCAGGTCGGAGACGGTGATGCCCTCCGGGGCCGTGGGGCTCTGCGGCAGGATCCCGAGCACGGCGGCCACGTCCTTGGTCGGCATCTCCTGGATGGACCGGCCGTTCAGGAGCACCGCCCCGGCGGAGGGTGTCAGCAGCCGGGCCATCGCCCGCAGCAGCGTCGACTTCCCGCAGGCGTTGGGGCCGACGATGACGGTGATCCGGCCGGGCGGCACCGCCACGCTCAGGCCGGGGACGATCTCGCGTTCGCCGTAACCGAGCCGGACGTCCCGGGCTTCCAGAGTGTGATCGGCCACGACAGGGCCATGCCTTTCGTCGTCCTTCTGAACGGTCTGTTCCGTCCCTGTCCGCTTCGTCACGTCAGCCCCCGCTGCCGACGCGGTTGGCGCGGGCCAGGAGCAGGAGCAGGTACGGGGCGCCGATGATGCTGGTGACCACGCCCACCGGCAGCTGTACGGAGGGCAGCGCGTGCTGCGCCGCGAAGTCGGCGACCAGGACCAGCAGCGCCCCGGTCAGGGCCGCCTGCGGCAGGGCAGCGCCCCGGCCCGGGACCAGGCGGCGGGCGATCGGGGCGGCGACGAACGCCACGAACCCGACGGGTCCCGCGGCGGCGGTCGCGACCCCGGCGAGCGCGGTCGCGCAGCCCAGCAGCGCGAGCCGCCCGCCCTCGACCTTCGCGCCGAGCCCGGCGGCGGCGTCGTCCCCGAGCTGGAGGGGGCGCAGCGCGTGGGCGGCGAGGACGGTGAGCGGGACGAGGACGCCGAGGGCGATGAGCAGCGGCCACACCTGGCCCCAGGAACGGCCGTTGAGGCTGCCCGCGAGCCAGCGGAACGCCTCCTGCGCGTCGGTGACCTCGGAGCGGGCCATCACGTACCAGACGATGCTGGAAAGGCCCATGCCCACGCCGATCCCGACGAGGACCAGGCGCTGGCCGACGATGCCCTGCCGCCAGGCGAGCAGGTAGATGGCGGCCCCGGCGACCAGGGAACCGGTGAGGGCGCTCGCGGAGAGGGCGAGTCCGCTGACCTGGAAGAGCAGGGCGGCGGTGACGGCGACCGCGCTGGCCCCGGCGCTGATGCCGATGAGGTCGGGGCTGGCGAGCGGGTTGCGCAGCACCGTCTGGAAGACGGCTCCGGAGAGGCCGAATCCCGCGCCGACGAGGATCGCGAGGAGGGCGCGGGGCAGCCGCAGTTCCAGGACGACGAACTGTGATCCGCCGTCGCCGCCGCCGAACAGGGTGGCGACGACCTTCCCGATCGGCATCACCATGTCGCCGAAGCTCAGCGAGACGCCGAACATGACGATCACGGCGGCCAGCAGGGCGGCGCCGACGAGCACCGAGCGCCGCAGGCTCCGGCCGCGTACGGCGGACACCTGGCGTACGGCGTCGGCGAGCCGCGCCTGGTCCGCGTTCGCGGCGTCCTCGGCGACGACGGTCTCCCGGCTCACATTTCCACCAGCTTCCTGCGCCGGACAAGCCAGATGAACGGGATGCAGCCGATGGCGGCCGTGATCACGCCGACCTGGACCTCTCCGGGGCGGGCGATCACCCGGCCGACGATGTCGGCGACGAGGAGCATGACCGGGGCGAGCACCATGCTGTACGGGAGCACCCAGCGGTAGTCGGGTCCGGTGATGAGGCGTGCGGCGTGCGGCACGGCGAGCCCGACGAAGCCGATGGGCCCGGCGACGACGGTGGCCGCGCCGCAGAGGATCACCACGGCGAGGGCGGACACCATCCGGATGGTCCCGACCCGCTGGCCGAGGCCGCGGGCCAGGTCGTCGCCGAGGGCGAGGGCGTTGAGCTGCGGTCCGAGGGCCAGCGCGAGGACGGTGCCGGTCAGGATGAAGGGCGAGACCTGCCACAGCACCTCGGAGGACCGGGCGGTCAGCGCGCCGAGCTGCCAGAACCGGAACTGGTCGTAGCTGCCACGGTCCTGGAGGAGGATCGCGCTGGTCACCGAGGTGAGTACGGCACTGGTCGCGGCTCCCGCCAGCGCCAGCTTGACCGGGGTGGCGCCTTCCCGCCCGAGCGAGCCGACCCCGTACACGAGGAGGGCGGCGAGCAGCGCGCCGAGGAAGCCGAACCAGATGAACTGGGTGGCGACCGTGAACCCGAACAGGGTGATCGAGCACACCACGGCCACGGACGCGCCCGCGTTGATGCCGAGGAGCTGGGGGTCGGCGAGGGGGTTGCGGGCGACGCCCTGCATCACCGTGCCCGCGAGCCCGAGCGCCGCACCCGCCAGCAGCCCGGCGACGGTGCGCGGGATGCGGACCTCCTGGACGATGAGCTGTCCCTTGACCGAGGTGTCCGGGTCGAGGACGCCGTTGACGACGTCCCGGAAGGGCACGTCGCCGGAGCCGATGGCGAGGCTGGCGACGACGGTGAGGAAGAGCACGGCGAGGGCCCCGAGCAGCCCGAGGGCGAGGACGGGCCGGCCGCGCTTGCGCCGCGTCTCCTGGCCGCCGGCCGCCGGTTTCTCCTTCTCCAGGAGGGCCGGGCCGCTCACGACCCGGTCACCGGAGCGGCCGGAATGCGGTGGTGCACTGTCGTTCCTCACCCTTGGTCGTCGGCCGCGTCGTCGGCGCGGGCACGCGGCGGACACTCCCCGCCCGTGTGCGCCTTTGCGCGAGGGCCACCCCGTCACCCGGTCCACCCCGGACGGGGAACGCAAGGGGGCCCAAAGTAAGGTCACCCTAACAGCGCCTGTTCGACCGTGCGCTGCCGCACCCCACGAGCTCCGGAGCACCACCTTGTCGTACGCCGCCGACCCCGCCGCCCCCGCCACCGGCCCGCTGGCCGGGGCCGTGCCCCTGGGCTCGGCGGCCGAACTGCGCGAGCTCCTGGGGACCCCGCACCCGATCGTCATCGACAAGGTCCACGACCGGCTCACCGACGACGACCTGGACCTGCTGGCCCGCTCGCCGCTGTGCACCATGGCCACGTCGGACGCGGCCGGCAACTGCGACGCCACCCCGCGCGGCGACGGCCCCGGCTTCACCCATGTCCTGGACCCGGGCACCATCGCCCTGCCGGACCGCCCGGGAAACCGCCGCGCGGACAGCTTCCACAACATCCTGGCGAACCCGCGCGTGGGCCTGCTCTACCTGATACCCGGCGCGATGGACGTCCTGCGCATCAACGGTCGGGCCGGCATCGTGACGGACGCCCCGTTCTTCGACGCGATGACGGTGAAGGGCCAGCGCCCGAAGCTCGCCCTGGTCGTCGAGATCGACGAGATCTTCCGCCACTGCCCGGCGTCGCTGAAGCGGTCGGGGGTGTGGGCGCCTCAGACGTGGGCGGGGGGCCTCGTCAGCGAAGACTGAGCGACGCTGTTGCCACCACGGCAGTGGCAGAGGGCCGGACGGCGGAACGCAGCAGTACGCCTCACCCGGCCAAGTGCGTGGCCCCGGCTCCGCCCCGGGCCACGGACCGGCGCGGGGGAACGGCTCCGGCCAGGGACGGGCCGGGACTCCCGGACCGAGCAGGCCCGTCGCGAAGCCGTTGGGACCGTCCTGCCACCGTGTGGTCGAGGGCATTCCGCAGCCCCGGTCGTTCTGTCGGTCCCGGTCGATAGCATCCACGGCATGATCGGCGATCCTGTGGCCGGGCTGCGTCTTGCGGGCGCACCGACGGTGGAGCACATCGACTTCGAGGTCCTCGACCGATTCCGCTTCGCGGACGGCGGGGGGTTCCCGGATTCCTACCGGGCGTTCGTGCGCCACGCGGGGTGGGGACGCACCTTCGGGATGTGGCTGTTCTACCCACCGGTCCTGCCGGGGTACGCCGACGGCCTGCGCGGTCGGGGTGAGCGGCTCACGGCGCGTTTTCGCGCGAGCTACCGAGAGGGCGAGACCGAGGGGTTCGACTGGATGACCGAGCCGGACGGCCACTGGTCCCTGGCGGCCTCCCTGGAGGTCTTCGCGTGGAGCGAGAACGGCGACTCCCTTTTGTGGAACACCGCGTCACGCGACGCGAACGGGGAGTTCGCCGTCTGGGAGTCGCGTGGCGGCGACTCGCTGCACCACCTCGGCGCGGGCCTCCGTCAGGCGCTGCCGCTGGTGCGCGCCCGCTCCGGCCACTCCTCCGGGCCCCGCCCGTTCGCCGTGGAGCCCCTCCCCGCCGCGCGACTCTGAACAGGCCGAAGCGCCGATCGTGGTCGATGCGGGCTCGACGCGGCGGGCGGGCCCCTCGGATCCCACCCGCCGTCGTTCCGCTAGCGCGCGGCCGGGGCGGGCTCGCGCCGCATCACCCACAGCGCCGGGCCGCCGCCCGGCAGTGCCGCCTCGCCGAGCACGGTGAAGCCGAAGTGCTCGTAGAAGGGCAGGTTGTCGGGCTTGGAGGACTCCAGGTAGACCGGCAGCCCCGCCGCGTCCGCCTTGGCCAGCCCGGAACGCAGCAGCGCCGCCCCGTGCCCCTGGCCCCGGGCGGCCGGGTCCGCGCCGACGACCGCGAGGTACCAGTGCGGCTCCTTGGGCCCCTGCTGGGCGGCGGCCTCGACGGCCTCCCGGAACAGCGGTGCCCGGTCGCCCAGGATCTCCTCCAGCTCCGCGACGGTCTCCGCGTCGGGAACGGCCTTCTCCTGCCCCTCCGGCGACACCCAGAACGCGGCCGCCGACCCGGTGAGCTCGCACACCCCGTGGCGGCCGTACTGCCGGGTGAAGATCGTGGTGAAGTAACGGACCAGGTCGGGCTCGCGCGAGGCCCCTCCGGGGAAGAACCACCCCATCATCGGGTCGTCGGCGAAGGCGCGGGCCAGGGTGCGGCTGATCGACGGGGCATCGTCGAGCGTGGCCGCCTGCGGCGTGTTCTTTATCGACATACAGGTCATTCTGCATCGCGATGATCTTGAGCGGTGAGGGGGGTCCCGAACGCCGGTCCTCGGACGCCGGCCCCGCCTCCGGACACCCGTCCCCGGACTCCGGGGATAGCCTCCCCGCATGAATCGACGACTGGCCGCGTACGCGGTGTGCATCGAGGACGGGCGGGTGCTGCTCGCGCTTGCCGTGGGTCCGGACGGCGAGAGGACCTGGACCCTCCCGGGCGGCGGGGTCGAGCAATCGGAGGACCCGTACGACACGGTGATCCGGGAAGTCGCCGAGGAAACCGGCCTGGAGGCCGTGGTCGAGCGTCTGCTCGGCGTGGACTCACGCGTGATTCCGGCCGGCGAGCGGCGGCGACCCGATGGGCCCGAGCATCAGAACATCGGCGTCTTCTACCGCGTACGCGTCACCGGCGGCCGACTCCGGCCCGAGCCGAACGGCGACACCGCAGAGTCGGTATGGACCCCGCTGCCCGAGGTCGCCCACCTGTACCGGTCGTCGCTGGTGGACATCGGGCTCGCCCTGGCCCGGACCCTCCCGCCCTCCGGGCACGTCGACCCCGTCCCGGTCGGCGGCCTGATCCAGCACTGATTCCGGACGGGCCTCACATCGGGGCCCTGTCCGCCGGGGCACCGGCAGCCTCCCGCCGGGGCATCGGTCGGCTGCCGTCGGGGCATCGGTCGCCTCCCGTCATTCGCTCCGGGTCGACACGTCGCCGCCGCGTCTCGCCCCCGTCGCTCACTCCCGGGAAAAACGGTTTGCCTGCACCGCGTCGGTCACGACACCATCCGCCCATGACGACAACCACCGCCCTCCTGCTGCCGACTCCCACCGCCCGACCGGTGCGCGTCCAGCAGCAGCCGGGCCGACCGCGAAGGCCCTATCGCCCTCACGCGTGATCACCGCTCTGGTCGCGGGCCTCGTCGCCGGCTACGGCATTGCCGTACCGGTCGGGGCCGTCGCGGCCTACCTGGTGTCCCTGACCGCCCGGACGTCCCTGCGGATCGGGGTGTTCGCCGCCCTGGGCGTCGCGACCGCCGACGGTCTCTACGCGTTCGTCGCCGTGATCGGCGGCTCCACGATCGCGCCCCTCGTCGAGCCGGTCGCGCTTCCTCTGCGGTGGGCTTCCGCCGCGGTGCTCGTCGCACTGGGCCTCTGGACCGGCGTCACGGCCGTCCGCAGCTACCGCAGGGGACGTACGGCGACCGCTGCGGCACCCGGCAACGGGACGGCCCTCACTCCGGCACGTGCCTACGCGGGGCTGCTGGGGATCACGATCATGAACCCTATGACCGTGGTCTACTTCACGGCTCTCGTCCTGGGCAGCGATATCGCGGCCACAGCCGGTCACCCGGAGAGGGTCGTGTTCGTCCTCGCGGCGTTCGCGGCGTCCGCCAGCTGGCAGTCGGTGCTCGTCGGCGGCGGAGCACTCCTCGGCCGCGTGCTGACCGGTGACCGGGGGCAGCTCGTCACGGCCCTGGCCTCCGGCGGCCTGATCACCGCACTCGCCGTGCATCTCGTCGTCTCGGCGTCGTGACACGGCCGGTCTGGGCCGGGCGGACGACGTGCGGCCTTCGGACACGCGACCGGGGCCCTCGCCCCGTCGACAAACGTCGACGGGGCGAGGGCCCCCGGGTACGCGCCGGACCGACGACGCGCTGGGTACGGCCCGGTCCGCCTCAGGCCTTGTGCTGCATCGACGAGCGCGCCGGGTTGCCCTGCTCGCCCGCCTTCGGGTCCTTCTCGCCCGCCTTCGCGCGCACACCCTCCTCGACGCGCTTGCCGAGCGTGGCGTCCACGTTCGTCCAGTACTGGAACGCCCGCTTCAGCACCGGCTCGGTCACCCCGTTCAGCAGGTGGCCGACGATGTTGTCGACCAGCCGGTCCCGCGCCGCGTCGTCCAGGACCTCGCGGACCATCGTGCCCGCCTGGCCCCAGTCGTCGTCCTCGGCGTGGTCCACGTAGGCGGCCCGGGTGATGTCGCCGTCGGCGTACCAGCTCGGCGGGGTGCCGTAGCGCTCCGTGTCGGCCGCCGGGCCGCCCTTGGAGTTCGGGGCGTAGACCGGGTCGGAGGTCTTCCGGTACGCCATCGCCCCGTCCTTGGAGTACGTGTTCACGGGGGCGACGGGGGCGTTGACGGGAAGCTGCTGATAGTTGCCGCCGATGCGGTGGCGGTGCGCGTCCGCGTAGCTGAACAGCCGGCCCAGCAGCATGCGGTCCGGGCTCGGGCCGATGCCGGGGACGAAGTTGTTCGGCTGGAAGGCCGCCTGCTCGATCTCGGCGTGGTTGTCCGTGGGGTTGCGGTTCAGCGTCATCCTGCCGACCTCGATCAGCGGGTAGTCGCCGTGCGGCCACACCTTGGTCAGGTCGAACGGGTTGAACCGGTAGTCCTTCGCGTCCTCGTACGGCATGACCTGGACCTTCAGCGTCCAGCTCGGGTACTCCCCGTCGCGGATGTGCTCGAAGAGATCACGCGTGTGGTAGTCCGTGTCCACGGCGGCCATCTGGTCGGCCTCGTGCTGCGTGAACGTCTCGACGCCCTGGTCGGTCTTGAAGTGGTACTTCACCCAGAACTGCTTGCCCTCGGCGTTGATCCACATGTACGTGTGCGAGGTGTAGCCGTTCATGTGGCGCCAGGTCCGCGGGATGCCCCGGTCCCCCATCAGCCAGGTGACCTGGTGGGCCGACTCGGGCGAGAGGGTCCAGAAGTCCCACTGCATGTCGTGGTCGCGGAGGTTGTTGTCCGCGCGGCGCTTCTGGGACCGGATGAAGTGCTGGAACTTCATCGGGTCCTTCACGAAGAACACGGGGGTGTTGTTGCCCACCATGTCGTAGTTGCCTTCGCTGGTGTAGAACTTCACCGCGAAGCCGCGCGGGTCCCGCCAGGTGTCCGGGCTGCCCCGCTCCCCGGCGACGGTGGAGAACCTGATGACCAGGTCGGTCGAGGCGCCGGGCTGGAACAGCGCGGCCTTCGTGTACGGGGAGACGTCCCCGGTCACCTCGAACGTGCCGAAGGCGCCGCTTCCCTTGGCGTGCGGCTGGCGTTCGGGGATGCGTTCGCGGTTGAACTGGGCCATCTGCTCGATCAGGTAGGAGTCCTGGAGCAGGATCGGCCCGCCCGGGCCGACGGTGAGCGAATGCTCGTCGCTCTCCACCGGGGCGCCGGAGTCGGAGGTGGTCGGCTTGCGCGAGGTGTCGGTCATGTCGTCGTTTCCTCTTGTTTGTCTTCCGCAGACGTGTCGGCGATGGCTCCCACTACGGCTGCCCTACAGACCCTCTGCCAATGTAGGCAAACGTGGACGAATCGACCCGTCGAGGAACCGCTCCCGACCGAGCTCCCCGCCGCGTCGGCGGGGCCGCCGCCCCGGCACCCTCGTGGCGCCCGGAGCCCTCCGCGTATCCCCGATACGGAAGCTCACACATCGGCCGCCGGGCCGGACGCCGCCAGGGACCCGCCCCTGGCCCGGGGCTCTCCCATTCGCCTGCCCGCGTTACGCCGGACGGGAGCGGAACGGAACGGAACAGACCGGAACCGACGGGAGCGGAGAAGGGCGCGCGAGCGCCACCCGCGCCGACAGAGCCGACAGAGCCGACTGAGTACTTTTCCCCTCCCCTCTGAGTACGGCACCGACTCCGCCCGCCGGACCGAACCGTGCGAGTCTTCACCCCACGGAGCCGGGGGGCTCCGGTCACCGGTCTTGGGTGATGGGGCGGGATGGGGACGAAGCCGTGGATCTGTTCGATGTGGAGCTGGGCGGACGGGACGAGCCCTCGGGGGGACCCGGGGGCAGTTGCTCCTGGGTCACCGCCGTGATCCTCGGGATTCTGGTGTTGCTGGCGGTGCTGGTGCACACGTTCTTCGGGTGGGCGCGGGACCTCCTCGGCGCCCTGATCTCGTAACGGCACCCCGTCAGCCGCGCCGCCGCGCCTCCACCGCGTCACGGGTGTCCTCGGCGATCAGGGCGCCGTTGATCGCCGATGCCGCCATGAGGCCGGCCGCTGCGGCGCCGATGACCTGCTCGGTGAGGCGGGTGACATTGCCCGCCGCCCAGACCCCGGGGACCTCCGTCGCACCGGTCGGGTCGGTGGGGATGTACGTGCCGATCACCTCGCCCCCCATCTCCTGGGCGACCGGGACCAGCCCCAGCGATTCCAGTACGGCCGAACGCGCGACGAAGCGCGCCTGGACCACCAGCGCCTCGCGCGGGATCACCCGGCCGCCCGCCAGCCGTACGCCGGTGAACCGGTCGTCCGCCACCTCCAGGCCCGTGACCTCGCCGTCCACCACCGCCACGCCCCGGGCCGCCAGCTCCTCGTACTCCTCGTCCGTCGGCTCCGGGCCCGTGTGGCGGAAGAGGGTGACGTCCTCGCTCCACTGCCGCCACATCAGCGCCTGGTGCACGGCGAGGGCCCCGGTGGCGAGCACGCCGATCGGGCGGTCCGCCACCTCGCGACCGTGGCAGTACGGGCAGTGCAGCACCTCGCGCCCCCAACGCTCCGCCAGGCCGGGGACGGGCGGCAGCTCGTCGACGAGCCCCGTCGTCACCAGCAGCCTGCGCGCCTCGACGCTCCGGCCGTCCTCCGTCGCCACCCGGAAGCCCCGATCCCCCGGCAGCCGCTCGGCCGAGGCCACCCGGCCCTCGACGATCTCCGCCCCGTACCCGGCGGCCTCGCCCCGGCCGATCGCCAGCAGTTCGCCGGGCGGGGTCGACTCGCGGCCCAGGTAGTTGTGCACATGGGACGCGGGCGCGTTACGGGGCTCGCCCGCATCGATCACCAGGACCGAACGCCGGGCCCGCGCCAGGGTCAGCGCCCCGCTCAGGCCGGCCGCACCGCCGCCCACGATCACCACGTCGTACCGCTGCTGCTTCATGTCGTCGCTCCTGCTCTCCATGCGGATCACCTCCGGTTGATGAAGAGAGTGCGCCCATGAGGCCGAAACGACAAACATCCTTGCCGAAACAGCAACTCACGCGATGCTGAACTCGCACCACACGATCTTGCCGGGGTTCCGCTCCCCCACCCCCCACTTGTCCGACAGCGCCGCGACCAGCAGCAGCCCGCGCCCACCCTCGTCGTCGGGCCCCGGCATCCCGTCGGCCGGGCGCACCTCGCCGCCGCCACTGTCGTGCAGCTCGACGCGGAGCGCGTTCTCGATCCGCTCCAGATAGATGTGGACCTTGAAGCCGCGCCCCGGCGGAACACCGTGGCGGAGGGCATTGGTCGCCAGTTCGGTTACGCAGAGCAGCACATCGTCCGTGCGCTTCTCGCACTCCCACTCGACCAGCGCCTTGCGGGTGAACTTGCGCACGACCGGGATCGACCTGCGCTCACGGCAGTAGAAGGCGGCGCGGTAGTAGGGGAGTTGAGTTGTCTCGTTCATGCTTCCACGCTCACACGCTGTAACTAGGCTTCAGCAGAGCCCAGAGACGTACAAACGGTTTTGTACGGGTTCTGACGGGTTGACAGCGGGACCGGAACGGGGAGAGCCAGGTCATGCAACCGGGAAAGCAGAGCGGCATCAGGCGGGTTACTTCGTGGCAACTGGTCGGGGCGCAGCTACGCCACTTCCGCAGACTCGCCGGGCTCACACAGGCCGCCCTCGCTGAGCAGGCCGGGGTGGGCGAGGACACCATCGCCTCGATCGAGCAAGGGCGACGGGCGCTTCAGCTGGACATGGCCATCCAGCTCGATGAACTACTGGACACCAAGGGCACCTTGCGGGTCGCGGTGGAGAAGATCCCGCGCAAGGAGCGCTATCAGGCGCTGGTGAAGGACTTCGTGCAGTACGAGCAGAACGCAGTGAGCCTGCTCTGGTACGAGTCCCAGCTCGTACCAGGACTGCTCCAGACCGAGTCGTACGCACGCTTCGTCTTTGGCTGCACCTACCCACCGCTCGAAGAGGAGGAGATCGAGAAACGGGTTACGGACCGTCTCGACCGCCAGAAGATCCTGGAGCGCAAGCCCCGGCCGATCCTCCACTTCATCCTGGAGGAGAGCATCCTGCACACGCAGCTGGGCGACCCCGAAGTGATGCGTGAGCAGCTTCTCCACCTGCGGCGCTGCATGGACCTGCCATTCGTCACCATCCAAATCATGCCCCGCAGCACCCCTCGGCACGCCGGGCTCTCGGGGCCGCTCATCCTGCTGGAGACACCAGACCACGACGGGCTCGCCTACATCGACGGCCAGTTGCGTGGAGAGCTGTACGACGAGCCAGCCGACGTCAGCGCGCTTATGCAGAGGTATGGGATGCTGCGTTCCCAGGCGCTCACCGTCGCGGAGAGCACCCGGCTACTGGATGCACTGCTTGACGCACTGCTTGGAGAGACATGCCCCGCGCAGCACACCCCGGTCCCACAGCCCTCCACTGGTTCAAGTCCAGCTACAGCAACGGTGACGGCGGAGCCTGCGTCGAAGTCGCCGCCCACCCCTCCGCCGTCCACGTCCGCGACTCCAAGGTGACCGACGGCCCCGTCCTCACCGTCGAGCCCGCCGCCTGGAGCGCCTTCGTCCACGGCAGCGCGGCCGTCTGAGCCGCACCCGTTCACGAAAAAGGGCCCGCCCCGCCCCCGGCCACCAACTCGGCCGGAAGCGGGGCGGTTTCCGTCTGGGCGGACGGGATCAGTAACGCACCCACAGCTCGTACACGCCCGCCTTGCCCGCGAACGGGTTGCAGATGAAGACGCGGCTCCAGAGAGCGTTGTCAGCGCCGGCGTTCCCTACGGCCTGGCACTCCGCCAGGCTGCCGTGGTGGCTGCGGAGGAAGAAGCCGGGGCCCGTCGCGGAGGCGGTCGACGCGGTGCCGAGCAGCATCGCGCCGGCGGTCGCCACGGTCACCGCGAGAGCGGCAATACGTCTGTGCATGTCGGTAACTCCCTTTTCAGTCGACGCACATGACTGTGCATCAGTGAATGGTCAGAGCCGAACCGATCAGCGCGCGCCGCCGAGAGAAAGCTAGCGAGCCGGGCGCGCCCGCACAATAGGTCTGGACCAATAAGGCATCGCATATGCCCCATGGCCGTAAACCTGTGCCCTGCCGCATATTTCGTGCGGCTCGCTCAGCCCCCGGCCGTCCGCTCCACCGGGATCCACAGCTCCGCCTCCGCCCGCTTCCCCTCCTCCGACAGCCGCACCCGCAGGATCTCCGGGCCCGGCCGGGAGGCGTACGGGTTCGACGGGAACCACTGGGTGAAGACGTCCCGCCAGAGGTACTGGAGGGCCTGCGGGAACTCCCCCTCGTTCTCGAAGACCGCCCAGGTCCCCGCCGGTACGTCCAGGGCGTCCAGGCCCTCCGGAGGCTCCGCCCCGCTCACCACCCCGTGGTAGTAGTCGAGTTCGGTGCCTTCCGCGCGGCTCGGGTCGAGCTGGTCGCTCACCCCGACGATCCCCGCCGGCTCCTGGTCGGAGAGGGCCGCGATGCGGTCCAGCTCCTCCCGGCCGATCCCCCGGATGAACTCCGCGATGGCCGGATTCGGCCCCTCGTGGATAAGCGGGACGCGGGCCTTCCTGCCCACCACCCGGAATGCGTCCTTCTCCACCAGCTTGTACCGCATGGCCGTACTCCCTTCGACGACGAGTCGGAAGGTCAGTCGTTGCTGGGACCGCAGAACCGCGCCGCTTCGCCGGGCCTCGCCGGGGCCGATGCCGTGCACGGCCCGGAAGGCGCGGGCGAAGCCCTCCCCCGTGTCGTAGCCGTACCGCACCGCCACGTCCAGCAGCGTCCGGTCGGGGGCGCCGAGCACCTCGGCTCCCGCGACCGTCATGCGGCGACGGCGGATGTACTCCGACAGCGGGAGGCCCGCGAGCGCGGAGAACATCCGGCGGAAGTGGTACTCCGACGTCATCGCGATCCGCGCGAGCTCCGCCGCCTCGATGCGCTCACCGAGGTGTGCCTCGATGTGCTCCATCGCGTCGTTCAGCCGTTCCAGCAACCGCTGACTCCTTCCCTTGCTCGTTCACCGTAGGAAGGGGCCATCCTGCCGGACCCGACCTTCCGTGCCCGGATCGGTCGGTCCGGGCGGAGGGCTACTTCCCGGGCTTCGCCAGCAGCTCCACCAGGGCCGAGAAGCTGTCCGCACCGTGCCCCGCCTCCATGCCCCGGCGGAACAGGTCGACGACGGCGGCCGGGAGGGCGGTGTCGACTCCCGCGTCGGCGTTGGTCTGCAGGACGTGCTCGACGCTCGCCATCCCCATGGCCAGGCGGTCCACGTCGCCGACGTGCACTCCCGCGTCGATGCGGTCGGCGTAGAAGGCGAAGAACTGCGGGAGGGAGTTCGCCGTGTCATCGGCGTGCGGCAGGAAGTCGGCCGCCGTCAGGCCGTTCGCGCGGGCGAGGGCGACGGCCTGCCAGTAGCCCAGCATGGCGGTCCAGAACATGCCCACGCCAAGCTGGTAGAGCAGCGCGGCACGCCCCGGGTCCTCGCCGTGGTGCTCGGCCCGGCCCGTCAGCGCTTCGAGCACCGCCCGGTGCCGGTCGAACACTTCGCGCGGCCCGCTGTAGAAAGTCGACGACTCGGGCTGCCCGATGCCGGACGGAGGCGAGTTGACACCGCCGGTGAGCTGTACCGCGCCGTACCCGGCAGCCCAGTGCGCCCCGGCGCGGGCCTCCTCGGGTGTGGCGGAGGTGAGGTTCAGCAGGACCCGGCCGCCCAGGGCCGGTGCGGCGGGCTCCAGTACGGCGCGGACCGCCGCGTAGTCCGTGAGGCTGAGGATGACCACCTCGTTCGCCGCGACGGCATCGGCGGGATTCGGCGCGAGGGCCGCCCCCCGGGCCACCAGGTCGTCCGCGCGGGAAGCGGTGCGGTTCCAGACGGTGACCGCGTATCCGCGGTCGAGTAACGCCGCCGCCATGGCCCGGCCCATCGGGCCCAGCCCCATGACGGTGACCGAGTGCTGCGCGCTGCTCATCGCCGTGCCTCCAACTGGTTGGTCAGGACGGGGAGTCGGCACCCGCCCCGACTAGAACGATCGCTCTATCTAGAGCACGTCGAGAAGCTAGCACAGCTCTAGAACGAACGCTCTACTTAGTGCCCGCTACAGTGACGGCATGCAGACCAGCACCCGGGACCGGATCGTCGTGGCGACCGCCCGCCTTCTCCAGCGGCAGGGCTACGTCGGCACCGGCATCAAGCAGATCGCCTCGGAGTCGCAGGCCACGCTCGGATCGATCTACCACTTCTTCCCGGGCGGCAAGGAGGCCGTCGCCGTCGCCGCGATCCGGTACAGCGCTCAGGAGTTCGCGGCGCTCCTGGGGGAAGCCCTGGACAGTGAGCCCGACCCGGCGGAGGCGGTGCTCTCCTGCACCCGCCAGTTGGCCGCCGGACTCAAGGAGTCGGGCTGGGTCGACGGCTGCCCGGTGACGGCGGCGGCCCTGGAGACGCTCGGGACCGGATCGGACCTCCAGCAGGTCTGCGCCGACGCGCTGAACGGCTGGGAGCGGCTCGTCCGCGACAAGTTGCTGGGCTGCGGGTTCCCGGCGGAGGACGCCCGGGAGCTGGCGACCACCGTCATCAGCGCCATGGAGGGCGCCGAGGTCACGGCCCAGGTCAACCGGAGCGAGGACCCCCTCCTGGCGGCGGGCCGGCAGTTGGCCCGCCTCGTGCGGTCGTACGGAGTCGGTACGCCGGGCCGCTGAGGTACGACCAGGAGCCGGGGCACGACCGGGAGACTCCGGGAACGGAAAAAGGGTTGGGCGGCGGCCCTTCGGCCGCCGCCCAACCCTTCCGTTCCCAGCCGGTTCAGCTGAGCTTGGCGCCTTCCACGGTGCTGGTGACCGTGCCGGCGGTGGAGGTGGTGGCCCCCGCCGCGCCGTCGACCAGCTGGCCGAGTTCGCCGACGTTGTCCAGCGCCCCCAGCGAGACGGGCGGTTCGGCCGCGTGAGCGGTGTCCCCGCCGCCCGGGGGCGGGGAGATGGCGGCGATGACCGCTCCGGTGGCGAGGGTGACGACGGCAAGTAGGCTTCGCTTCTTCATGCCCGGTTCAACGGCCCGGGGCCGGGAAAGGGCACGCCCCAGATTTTTCGCGTGCCGGCCGTGGCGCGTCACGACACCACGCGGCGGCGGTCCGCCCGGCGCGACTCTCCAGCCGCCGGAACCATGGACGCGGCGCCGCCGGGAAAGCACGCCCGTCCCACCTCGGGGGTCACCGCCCGCACCCCGCGGCCTAGTCTGTGCCCATGCTCGTCTACGCCCCGGCGGCGCTCCTCTTCCTCGTCTTCTGCGTGAGCGTGCTGCACGAGCGCCGCAAGTTCAGCAACGCCGTCCTCCTCGGCCTCGCCGTGCTCTGCGCGCTGGGGGCCTTGCTGTACCGGCTGGTCGGCTCCGGATCGCCCTTGGTGCCCTACGTCGTCGGGGCGCTGGTGGCACTGGGGGCGGTGGCCCTGCTCGTGCTGGTGTGCTTCCTGTTCCTCAACGGCGTACGCATGCTGCGCAAGGAGGGCAGAAGCCCCTCCCACCTGCTGTCGTTGCTGGCCGCGTTCGCCGTCCTCGGCGTGGTCGCCCTGCTGGTCGCGGCAGCCGTGCTGCGGACTCCGGTGCTGATCGGGGTGGCATCGGCGGCCGGTGGGCTGGCGCTCTACTTCTCGTTCCTGTTCCTGTGCTTCGTCTGCTACGCGTTCCTGTACGGGCGGCTGCGAGTGCGCCGCAAGGCCGACTTCGTGGTGGTGCTGGGTTCGGGGCTGATCGGCGGTTCCACGGTGCCCCCGCTGCTGGCGAGCCGGCTGAAGCGGGGACGCGAGGTCCACGAGCGGCTCTCCCGGCGCGGCGGGTCCCCCGTGCTGATCACCTCGGGCGGACAGGGGCCCGACGAGAAGCTGCCGGAGTCCCACGCGATGGCCGACCACCTGGTGGCCGAGGGGTTCCCGGCCGGCCTCATCGAACGGGAGGACCGCTCGCGGAACACCGAGGAGAATCTGCGCTTCAGCAAAAAGATCATGGAGGAGGCCAAGCCCGACTACCGGTGCGTGGTCGTCACGAACAACTACCACGCCTTCCGGGCCGCCCTCATCGCCCGACGGGTCCGCATCCGGGGGCAGGTGGTGGGCTCCCCCACGGCCGCGTACTTCTGGCCCAACGCGATGCTCCGCGAGTTCGCCGCGATCCTCGTGGACTACCGGCAGAGCAACGCGGCGATGTGCGTGATCATCGTCCTCGGCGGGGTGGCCGCCTGGTGGGCGAGCTGAAGGCAGGAGCCGCCTGCGTCACCAGTTGCACATGTTTCCCGCACAACTACCCCACATATGAATAAGGTTGATCGCGTCCGCATCGCAGATGCGCACCAACGGTCAACTGACAAAGGGGGGTCAGGTGTCCCGACACCTGTACACGAGCAGCCGCAACCGCCGTACCGGACGGACCGCGGGAGCGGCGGCGATCGCGGTGGTGCTGGCCGGGGGGCTCGCCACACTGCCCGTCACGGCGCAGGCGGCCGGGACGGCAGAAGCGGCCGCGGCCGCCGAAGTCCTGATACCCGCGCCCGACGCCTTCGGCGAGGGGCCCGAGAAGATCCTGGCGACCGGCAGGTACGGGGTACTGCACCGCGAGGGCGACGACTACCTCTGGACCAACTCGTACAACAGCCGGACCAGGGTCGTCACCGAGCTCGCGTCGGTGCCGGAGAACCTGCTCGTGGGCGGCCACGACGAGCACAACCGGGCCATCTACACCCAGCAGCGCGCGGACGGCGGGACGGACGTCGTACGGATCGGCATCGAGGACCCCGCCTTCAACAGCACGATGACCGTGCCCGCCGGCTATCTCAACCTTCGCTTCGCCGGTGCCTGGGTGGTGGTGACCGTCGACAAGGGCGACGGGACGTACGAGATGCGGGTGGCCCGGGGCGGGGCGCAGTCGGCGGACCCCGTCGTGCGGCTGCCCGCCGGAGCCACCACGGACGCCCGGCCCGTGGTGCTCGGCGCACAGGGCAGCGAGGTCCTCATCGGCTACCGCCTCGCGGACGGCTCCCCGGGCTACGGCATCCTGACCGCCTACGACGGCCGGGTGAAGCCGCTGCCCGTGACCGGGGACGCGAGCAGTTTCCGCCTCACCCAGATGACCGTGAGCTGGTTCTCGCGCAACGGCAGCGGCGGCCAAGGGGTCCGGGTGATGCCGCGGAGCGGCACGGGCACGCCCCAGGTCATTCCGCTCGCCACACAGTCCCCGGACAGTGAGGTCACCTCGTTCGTGGTGGACGACAACATCGTCTGGCACGAGGGGGCCGGCGGCCCGCTGCGGCTCACGCCCATCACCGGCGCGGACACCGAGCGCACGCTCCTGCCCACGGTCGAGTTCACCCAGCTCCGGGCCGAGGGCTACGGGGACGTGCTGGCGCTCGGCAAGGACGCCGACGGCAAGCGGGCCATCCACGTGTTCCACCAGAACGGCATCGGGATCATCTCCGACCTGGTGATGCGTGAGGTCCCGAAGGTCAGGACGGCGGACGGCGAGATCGGGGCGCTGAGCCTCGACCGGGGGCGGCTGCGGTACGTCAACTCGCTGGTCGGGAAGGACACCTTGCACGGCAAGGCCGTCGGGACCGGCCTCGACCCGGCGGAGGGCGCACGGCTCGCCGACTTCCCCGGTCTCGCGGCAGGCCGTTTCGCCGACGGCACGGACGAGGGTCTGGCCCGGCTGGTCACCGATCCCGGCACCGGTGCCGACGTGCTCGTGACCGGCGACGACCCCGACCAGGAGGCCCCGGGTCTGCCCCTGCCCGGCACGGGCGGACGCATCCTCGGCGCCTCACCGGAGTTCGTGCTGTACCAGGCCGGCGGCCGGCAGTACGTCGTCGACACCGCCCGCGACCTCGTCGTCCGCGACCAGCCGGCACAGGGCGCGGTGCTGGACGGCGACCGGCTGGTCAAGTCGGCCCCGAGCAAGCCCGGCACGGTGAACGTGGTCAACCCGCGCACCGGCACGGTGACCGGGACCCACGACATCGGCTCCGACTGCGTCCCCGGTGAACTGCAGCGCAGCGGAACCCTGTTGTACTGGAGCTGCGCCTCCGAGGACGCGGCGGGCGTGTACGACACGGCGAGCCACCGCGACTACCCCGCCCCGGTGTCGGGGGTGCTGCTGGGCGACCGTTTCCTGGCCGCGCGCGACGCGTCCGGGGATCTGCGCCTCACCGCCCTCGGGTCCGACGGCTCCACCGCGGACCTGGGCACCGTCACGGGGGTGAAGCCGGCCGCGACCGGCGACGGCCGCGGTTCGACCTGGACCCTGGACGCGGACGCGGGCAAGCTCGCCTGGGTCGGGACCGATGACACCGTCCACGTCACCGCCCCGCAGCAGGCCGTCTCCCCCTTGAGCGTCACCCACAGCACCGTGCCCGCCACCTCGGCGGGCGAGTGGGGCGCCGCGTGGTGGCTCTCCAAGCCGGCGGCGTCCTGGCGGCTCACGCTCACCCGGCGCTCGACCGGTGAGGTCGTCCGCACCTGGACGGGCGAGGAAACGCGCGGCACGGTACGCGTCGGCTGGGACGGTACGTCCGCCTCCGGCGATCCCGTACCGACCGGCGGCTACACCTGGAGGCTGACCGCCGCCCCCTCGGACGGCACGGGCGCGGACGCCACGGCCTCGGGCACGTTGCGGGTCACCGGCTGAGCACGGCCCGCACGGCGGGAAACAACCCCTCAGGGGTTGTTTCCCGCCGCCTGCGCGGTGGCGGCCCTCGCCTGGCTCCGGCGGTCGAACGCGACCTGTGCCGCCGCCCGCAGCTCCACGTAGAAGGGATGGTTCTGGTCCGTCTCCCACAGGTGGAGATAGACCAGCATCTGGTTGATCACGGTGTCGTACTCGACCAGCGTGCCGGACGCCTGGCCCGCCGCCGCGTCCCAGGCGATGAGCTGCGCCTGCTGCTCGGGGGTGATCTTGCCCGCCGCGGCGAAGGAGTCCGCGTACTTCTTCAGCTTGCCGCTCTCGCCGCCGTACCCCAGTTTCTCCTCCAGCATCCGCTGCTGGAAGTCGCTGAATCCGGCGCCCCCTTCGAGGGTCCGCCGCAGGCGGGCGAGTGCGTCCCTGCGCTCCTCGGCCAGCGCTGTGACCTGGGCGTCGGTCGCGCCGGCCCGCACCAGTTCCATCACCGGGCTGCTCCCGAACGCCTGGTGGGCCGCGACGTGGGTCAGCTCGTGGGCGACGTGCCCGAGCATGAAGGAGGAGCCGCCCCTGGCCTGGGTGTCGACGTTGAACGTGAACGCGGGGTCCTGATCGGCGGCGCTGGTGAGCTTCATGCCGGGCATGCCGCCCCGCGGGTACTGCTTCACGGTCACCAGGCCCACCACGGCCATCAGTTCATCGATGACCGCGCGGGTCTCCGCGGGCAGCCTCTCGTCCCCCCGGAGTTCGCCGAGGTCGCGGATCAAGCCGTCCACCAGGGCGGTGAACTCGGGCCCCGACATCTTCTGCGACGCCTTCTGGGCCTCGCCGGCCTGGGCCCGGACGTCCATGTCCGGGTCCTCGTTCGCGGTCACCATCCGGTCGACCTCGGTCAGCAGCCCCCGGAAGACCGCCTCGGCGATCTCCGACTGCGTCCCCTCCGCCTCGCCCTTGAGCCGCTCCACTCCGGCGACGCGGTTCCCTCCCTCGGGCTTGTGGGAGACATAGTCCTCGCATGCCCTGACGATGTCTCTGAGGGCGTACCACCGCGCTACCTCACCAGTGTCCGGCAGGGCGTAGAACGCCCGCAGCGCCTCGTCCACCTTGCTGATCTCCGACGTGTTCCGCTTGCCCGTGATGCGCTTGGAGCTCTGCTTGAACTCGTCCTCGGTCATCATCCGGGACACCGTGATCATGCGCGTCACGGCCGTGTTGCCCAGGGTTCCCTGGAGGCTCCCGGGGGTACGAGGGCCCCGGCCGTCGTGCCGGTCCGCCGTCCGGGCCACGGGGGCGGGCCGCTGCCGGTCGTGGTCCTGGGCCGGGGTCTCGTGGGTATGCATGACGTCACGCTAGGCGGGCGCGCCGGACGGTGCCCAGGGACGGGAGGGCAGCATCCGGGCGGACCGGGGCACCGCCCGCTGCCTCTCCCGGACGGGCGGACGTAGGGATGCCGGGCGGGGCGGACCGGCTTCAGAATCCGCCGCCGTCGAAGCCGCCGCCCCCGAAGCCGCCGCCGTCGCCGAAGCCGCCTCCGCCGAAGCCCGAGGAGTCGAAGTCGGAGCCGGAGAAGTCGCCGCCGCCCCAGTCGCCGCCCTCGCCGCCGCCGAAGTCACCGCCGCCGTACTCGGAGGCGTAGGCCGGGGTGGCGAGCATCGAGCCGAGCATGGTGCCGACCAGGAGGCCGGGGAGCAGGCCGCCGCCGAAGTAGCCGCCGGCCCAGGGGCCGTAGGCCGGGCCCGCTTCCCAGTACGGGCGGCGGTTGCCGTCGCCGACGTCGACCGTACGGCTCATGGGGTCCTCGCCCTGGCTCAGCCGGACCTCGTCCGCGCCGCAGACCGGGACCTCGCGGGACGTGCCGCCGGACGGGGTCCAGAGCACGTCGGCGACCGAGGGGCCGTGACGCGGGTCGAAGAAGCACGGCGGGCGGCGGGCCGGGATCTCCGCGCCGGTGCGGCGGGCCTCCAGGACCGCGAGGGAGTAGCGGCCGTCCTCCAGGGACTGGGTGACCCCCCGGACGTCCGAGGGGTGTCCGGCCCTGTCCATCTTCGACTTGGCGCTCTCGTAGGAGTCCAGGGCCCGTTCGTAGTCGGCGCGCATGGTGTCGTCCGCGCCCGGTTCGGCGGGGTGGAAGTCCAGACGTTCCAGGGTCTCGCCGTACGCGGTGATGTCCTCGTCGACGACGACCCGGAGCTTGTCGAGCGCGGCGCGCTCCTCTTCCTCCTTGCGGCGCTTGTTGCGGCGGGAGATCGCGTACGCGCCCGCGCCGCCCGCCGCGACCAGCGCGCCGAGCGTGATCAGGCCGGAGACCGGTGCCCCGGGCCCGTCCGCCGCGCCTCCGGCGGACCAGGAGGCGGGGGCGGAGCCCCGGGCCTGTTCGACGGCGCGGTCGACGAAGGCGGTGAGCTGGGCGTCGGCGTTCCCGGCGGTGGCGGGGTTCTCGACGGAGGCCGTGAGGTTCTCGACGGCACGGGTGGGCATGACCTGCGGGTCGGCGCCCGCGTCGAAGCCGTCGCCGAGGCGTATCGCGTAGACGCCGGTGATGCCGGTGTCGCTGCGCAGGGTCTGGAGGAGGCCTTCCTCGGGGAAGGCCGGGGTATCGGGGAGGACGGCCACGAACACCGGCTTGTCGGCGTCCGTGATCTTGTTCTCCAGGGCCTTCTCGTCAGCGACGGAGAGCTGATCGCGAGCGCCCGGGTCCACATAGACCGGGTCGTCGCGCAGGGCCTGGGCGGCGTCCTGGATGGTCGCGGCGGGGGCGGCGGGCGCGGCCGACGCGGGGGAGGTCAGGGCGAGAGCCGCCGCTGCGATGATGAGCAGCAGGCCCGCCAGCAGCGCGGGAAAGAGCCTTTTCCTCATACTTCACGCTACTCCAGACGGGCGACGAACGCCGCCGCCCGCCTGGGAGCGCCTTTACCGCGCCGCCCGGTACGCCGTGCGCAGCCGGTCCACCGCCCCGGTCAGGTCGCCGGTGAGCAGCAGGTGGTCCGCCTCCGCGAACGGCTTCGAGATCTCCTGGGTGAATGTCCCGTCGATCTTCCGCTGGACCAGCAGCCGGGCCCGGTCCACGATCGCCCGGCCCGCCGGGGTCTTCCCCAGGTGCGCCTTCTCGGCGACCCGGGCGGCGACGGCGAGGGCCGCGAGGGCCGGCTCGCCGCCGGCCGGGGGCTTCTTCAGGGTGGTCAGGCCCCAGCCGTAGGGAAACTGCGGGTCGTAGGCCGCGTCCCCGACGTTGATCGGGAGCTGGGCCTCCGCCTTCGGCCAGGTCACCGGCAGCTGACCGGTGAAGGCGCGCCTGCCGTAGAGGACGTCGGCCACGCCGTCGCCCTCGGAGCCCGGCAGCCAGGAGGCCACCAGGGCGTCCATGTCCCCGAGCCGGTCGCCGATGAGCTGCGGGCGGCCGGAGACGACGAGGACCGCGCACTTCATGGCGGCGCAGACCTTGTCGACCGCTGCCCGGTCGGCTGCCGTCAGCTCCAGGTCGTGGCCGTTGCCGACGTCCCCGATGCCTTCGGCGTACGGGGTCTCGCCGACGACGACCACCCCGACGTCGTACCCGTCCGTGGCGGCGGAGGCGTCCCGGGAGAACGTCACGGACTCGGGGGTCCGCGCCGCCTTTCGCATGCCCTCAAGGATCGTCGTGCCGGTGGTGGTCCTCCCGGAGGAGCCCTGCCAGCTGATGGTCCAGCCGCCGGCCTGGTTGCCGATGTCGTCGGCGTTGGACCCGGCGACGTACACCTTCTGGTCCGTCCTGAGCGGAAGGACGGCCCCGTCGTTCTTCAGGAGCACCTGGGACTTGGCCACCGCCTCACGGGCCACCGCGCGGTGCTCCGCGGAGCCGACCTCCTCCAGGTGGGTGGTGTCCGCGTACGGCTTCTCGAAGAGGCCGAGGCGGAACTTCTGGGTGAGGATGCGGGCGACCGCGTCGTCGATCCGGGCCTGGGCGATCCGGCCCGCCGCGACCTCCTCCTTCAGCGTCTTCGTGAAGTCCTGGTACGCGGTCGGGACCATGATCATGTCGAGTCCGGCGTTGATGGACGTGACGACGTCGCTCGCGTAGTCGCCGGGGATCTGGTCGATGGCCTGCCAGTCGCTGATGACGAAGCCCTCGAAGCCCATCCGGTCCTTGAGGACGCCGTTGATCATCTCGGCGTTGGCGTGCATCTTCACCGGACCCTTGTCGTCGCCCAGGACGTCCAGCGAGGAGTACGAGGGCATGACCGTGCCGACGCCGCGCTCGACCGACTCCTCGAACGGGGAAAGGTGGACCGCTTCCAGTTCCTCGCGGGTGACCTCGGTGACGCCCTGGTCGACCGTGTACGAGCCGGTGGTGGAGGAGCCGTACGCGGTGCCGCCGTCGCCGACGAAGTGCTTGGCGCTGCCCAGCACCTTGTCGTTGCGGTGCAGGTCCTTGCCGGACGGGCTGCCCTGCATGCCCTGGATGACCGTCTCCATGGCCTCGACCAGGGCAGGGTCCTCGCCGAACGCCTCGTAGGAGCGGCCCCAGCGTTCGTCGCGGGTGACGCAGACGCAGGGGGCGAAGTCCCACGGGACGCCGGTGGCGCGGACTTCCTTCGCGGTGATCGCGCCGGTCCGCTCCGCGCTCCTCGGGTCACGGCCCGCGCCGATGCCGATGTTGTGCGGCATGATCGTCGCGCCGACGACGTTGTTGTGCCCGTGCACCGCGTCCACGCCGTAGATCAGCGGGATCTGGAAGCGGGTGGCGCGGGTGCGCAGCTGGTAGGCGTCGGTCATCTTCGCCCAGGCGGCGGCCGTGTTGGGGGTGGGGACCGAGCCGCCGCCGGAGAGCAGCGAGCCGAGGTCGTAGGCGGCGATGTCGCCGGGTGCGCGGAGCGCGTTGCGCTCGGCCTGGGTCATCTGGCCGGCCTTCTCGGCGGGCGACATGCGCCCCAGCAGGTCCGCAACCCGCTGCTTCACGGGCAGCTTCGCGTTCTGGTACGGGAGGCCGTGCGCGTCGATGACGACCTGCGGGTTCTCCTTGGGGGCCTTCGCGCCGGTGACCGTCACCTCCAGGGGGATCGTCCTCGCCCCGGAGGGCTTCGACGCCTTCGCCGTGCGGACGGTGATCCGGTGGGTGGTGCCGGAGGCGGTGCCCGCGGGGAAGGTGTGGCTGCCGGTGACCGGGGTGTAGTCCTTGCCCGCCTCGGCTGTGCCGCCCTTCGTGGCGTACGTGACGGTGACGGGCTCCTGCGTGGGCAGGGAGCCGGTGGTGGCGACGGAGAGGCCGATGTCGGCGCTGTCGCCGTTCCTCACCGGCCGGACCACCGTGTCGGTGACGACGCTCGCGGTGAGGGCCGGGTCCGCCTTGCCGTACAGCTCGACGGCGTCCAGGGCGAACGTGCCGGGGCCGCCACCGGGCAGGGTGAGGGCGTAGCCCCACATCTCGTCGAGGCCGAGGATCTGGTCGATACCGCCGACGGGCTGGTAGTCGGCCCGGTAGACGAAGTCGGCGAACGGGATCTCGACCAGGTGCCAGCCCTCCCAGTCGTCGGTGAAGGAGGTGGTCCACAGCTCGGACGCGCCGCCGTTCGCGCCGCCGTCCTTGATCTCGAAGCTGATCTTCTTGCCGGAGCCGGGCGGCAGCGGTGCGGTGTTCTGGCCGTACCACCAGAAGCGGATGCCCTGATGGGCGGTCCAGTTCCGCGGCGGGGTGGCCACGGCGAACTCGTGGCTGAACCCGCCGTACGCGCTGATGTCGTAGGAGCCTTCGAGGACGTGTCCGCCCTCGGGTGCGTCCGGGCGCTCGGCCAGCTTCAGTCGCGGGTGGTCGTCCGCGTCGCCGCCCCAGGTGAAGAGGGCGTCGGCGGGCGGCTGACCGCCGAGGGGTACCTCGCCCTCGAAGCGGTCGACGAGGACGGGGGCCGGTTCGTCGGCCGCCGCGACGGCGGGTCCGGTGGACGAGCCGGCGAGCAGGGTGGCCAGCACGGCCGCGGCGGCGAGGGCCGCGGTGGCGGGTCTGCTTCTGCCCCGGCGGGGGTGGCGGCGTGGGGTCCGAGTCATCTGAGAGCGCTCTCACTTCCGGGTCGGAGTTGCCGAACGTACGGCGGGGCAGAGGTGTCGGCGTGCTACGCGGTGTCGTCGCGGGTGAGGCGGATCGTGTCGCGGTACCACTTGGCGCTGTCCTTGAGTGTGCGGACCTGGGTGTCGTAGTCGACGCGGACGATGCCGAACCGCTTGTCGTAGCCGTACGCCCACTCGAAGTTGTCCATCAGTGACCAGGCGAAGTAGCCCCGGACATCGGCCCCTTGGGCACGTGCGGCGACGACGGCGTCGATGTGGTCGGCGAGGTAGGCGGTGCGGTCGGCGTCGGGGACGGAGCCGTCGGCGGCGACGGTGTCGTCGAAGGCCGCGCCGTTCTCGGTGATGACGGTCGGCAGTCCGTAGTCCCGCTGCAACCGCACCAGCAGGTCGGTCAGCTCGGTCGGGGTGATCTCCCAGTCCATCGCGGTACGGGGCAGATCGCGCTCCACCACGCGGGTGACGGGCAGGCCGTCGGTCCCGGTGGGCGAGCCGTCCTCGCCGACGCCGGAGAACAGCATGCCCCGGTAGAAGTTGACGCCGAGGACGTCGAGCGGGGCGGCGATGGCGGCCGGGTCGCCTTCCCTGACGGGGAGTTCGATGTGCTGGGCGGCCAGATCCGCGACGACGTCCTCGGGGTAGCGGCCGTGGACGAGCGGGTCGAGGTAGAGCCGGGTGCCCATGCCGTCGGCGCGGCGGCATGCCTCGCGGTCGGCCTCGCTGCCCGTCTCGGGGGTGGCGGTGCCCAGGTTGAGGGTGATGCCCAGCTCCAGGGGGTTGCTCCCGGCCGCGTCGCGCAGTGCGCCGGCGGCGAGGCCGTGGCCCAGGAGCAGATGGTGGACGGCTCCCAGGGCGTCGCCGAGGTCCCGGCGGCCGGGAGCGTGCACCCCGTGGGCGTAACCGAGCATCGCCGAGCACCAGGGCTCGTTCAGCGTGGTCCAGTGCTCGACCCGGTCTCCGAGTGCCTCGTACGCGAGGGAGGCGTACTCCGCGAAGCGCAGGGCGGTGTCACGTGCGGGCCAGCCGCCCGCGTCCTCCAGCTCCTGCGGCAGGTCCCAGTGGTACAGGGTGATCCAGGGGGTGACGCCACGCCCGAGGAGCTCGTCGACCAGGCGCTTGTAGAAGTCGAGGCCCTTGGCGTTCGCCGGGCCCCGGCCGCCCGGCTGGACGCGGGGCCAGGCGAGCGAGAAGCGGTACGTGTCGACGCCGAGGCCCGCGATCAGCTCCACGTCCTCGGGCATCCGGTGATAGTGGTCGCAGGCCACATCGCCGTGCTCGCCGCCCTCGACGGCCCCGGGCACCCGGCAGAAGGTGTCCCAGATGGACGGGGTGCGGCCGTCCTCGGCGGCGGCTCCCTCGATCTGGTACGAGGAGGTGGCGACGCCCCAGCGGAAGCCGGCCGGGAGCCCTCGCACCGGGGCCGGACGGAGGAGTCGCTGCGGGATGGGGGCGAGGTTCATCGGTCTCCGTACGTAGTCGGGGGAGGGACCTGGTCAGGAGTGCAGGTGGCAGGCGACCGCGCGGCCGGGTCCGTCGGTGGGCGGGGTCAGCACGGGGACCTGCCCGGCGCACGGCTCGAAGGCCTTGCCGCAGCGCGGGTGGAAGGCGCAGCCGGTGGGCATCGCGGAGAGGTGGGGCGGGGAGCCGGGGATGCCGGTCAGTTCGCGGCGGGGGCCGTGGAGCGCGGGGAAGGAGTGCAGGAGCCCGTCGCTGTACGGGTGGCGGGGGTCGCGGTAGATCTCCGCCGCACCCGCCTCCTCCACGATGCGGCCCCCGTACATGATCGCGATCCGGTCCGAGAATTCGATCAGGAGGGAGATGTCGTGGGTGATGAACACGACCGAGAAGTTCAGCTGTTCCCTCAACCGGACGAGCCGTCGCAGGATCTGCCGCTGCATGACGACGTCGAGGGCGGTGGTCGGCTCGTCCATGATGACGATCTCGGGTTCCAGGGCGAGCGCCATGGCGATCATCACGCGCTGGCGCATCCCGCCGGAGAGCTGGTGCGGGTAGGCGGCGAGCCGGTCGGCGGAGATACCGACCAGGCTGAGCAACTCCTGTGCTCGTGCCGTGCGTTGGCGCTTCTTCAGTTCGGGCCGGTGGGCGGCGAGGACATCGGTGAGCTGACTGTGGACGGTGTGCACCGGGTTGAGGGAGTTCATCGCCCCCTGGAAGACGATGGACAGCTCCTGCCAGCGGAAGGCGCGCAGCTGGTGCGGGGCGAGGGAGAGGATGTCGACCCGGTCGCCGCCGGGCCGGTGGTAGTGGACCTCTCCCCCGGTGATGACGCCGGGCGGGGACAGCAGCCGGGTCACCGCGTAGGCGAGGGTGGACTTGCCCGAGCCCGACTCGCCCGCGAGGCCGAGGACTTCACCCCGGTGCAGGGTCAGGTCGATGTCGCGCAGGGCGTGGACGGCGTGCGCGTCGGTGCCGTAGTCGACGTTGAGTCCGCTGATGGTCAGGACCGGCTCGGCGCTCATGGGCGCGGCTCCTTGCTGCTGTGCTCGCTGCTGTGGTCGTGGTGTCCGTCGCCGGTGGACCTGCGGACGACCGGGGTGAAGCCGACGCGCATCCTGACCTTCCGGGAGGATCCGGTGGCGGTGCGCAGGCGGGGGTTGACGAACTCGTCGATGCCGAAGTTGATGAGGGCGAGCGCGGTGCCCAGCAGGGCGATGCAGAGGCCAGCCGGGACGAACCACCACCAGGCTCCCTGGGCGAGTGCCTGGTTGGACTGGGCCCAGAAGAGCACGGTGCCCCAGTTCCAGTGGGAGATGTCGGCGACGCCGATGAAGGCGAGGGTGATCTCGGTGAGCACCGCGAAGATGACCGTGCCGACGAACCCGGAGGCGATGACGGCGGTGAGGTTCGGCAGGATCTCGAAGAGGATGATCCGCGGTGTCGACTCGCCCGTGGCACGGGCGGCCTCCACGTAGTCGCGGCGGCGCAGCGACAGGGTCTGGGCGCGCAGGATCCTCGCCCCCCAGGCCCAGGAGGTCAGGGCGATGGCGACGGCGATGACGATGTCCCCGGTGTCGGGGACGAAGCTCGCGACGATGATGATCAGCGGGAGTCCGGGCAGCACCAGGAAGATGTTGGAGAGCGCGGAGAGGATCTCGTCGACGGCCCCGCCGAGGAATCCGGCGCTGACCCCGACGAGGACGGACAGGGCGGTCGCGATGACGGCGGCCAGCAGCCCGACGACGAGGACGCCCCGGGTGCCGACGAGGATCTGCGAGAAGACGTCCTGCCCGGTGTGCGTGGTGCCGAACCAGTGGTCGCCGGAGGGCGGTCGGAGCAACTGGTCGCTCATCGCGTCGGGGTCGTACGGGGCGAGCCACGGCCCGGCGACGGCCAGCAGGACGAAGAACGCCAGCAGGATCAGGCCGGTGCGGGTCTTCCCGCCGCGCAGGAACCGGAGCCGGGCCCGGCGGACGGGCGTCGCGGGCGGGGGTGCGCCGTCGAGGACGACGGCATCGGTGGCGGTGATGGACATGGGGCCTCAGGCCTTCCGGATACGGGGGCGGGCGGCGCGGACGGCGGGGTCGGGCACGGTCACGCCTCCTTCCGGGTGCGGGGGTCGAGGGCGGCGTAGACGAGGTCGGCCAGCAGGTTCGCCGCGAGGACGGAGAGCGTGATGATCAGGAAGACGCCCTGCATCAGGGGGTAGTCCTTGCCGCCGACCGCCTGGAGCAGCTGGAAGCCGATGCCCGGATAGGTGAAGACCATCTCGACGAGCAGGGTGCCGCCGACGATGAAGCCGAGGGAGAGGGCGAAGCCGGAGATGTTGGGGAGCACCGCGTTGCGGGCCGCGTAGCCGAACATCACCCGCCGCTCGGACAGGCCCTTGGCCTGCGCCACCATCACGTAGTCCTCGGAGGAGACGGTGACCATCATGTTGCGCATGCCGAGGATCCAGCCGGCCACCGCGCTGAGGACGATCGTCACGCCGGGCAGGATCGCGTGATAGAGGGCGCTGGAGATGAACGGCCAGTCGAAGGCCGGGACGAGCGCGTTGTCGTAGCCGCCGGAGTTCGGGAACAGCGACCACTTCTCCGCGAACAGGGCGATGGCGACGAGGCCCAGCCAGAAGTACGGGATGGAGGAGATGAAGGTGGTGACGGGCAGCAGCCCGTCCAGCCAGGAGCCGCGCTTCCAGCCGCTGTAGACGCCGATGCCGGTGCCCAGGACGAAGCTGATCAGCGTGGTCGTGCCGACCAGGGCCAGGGTCCAGGGCAGGGACTGGCCGATGACCTCGCTGACCGGGGTGGGGAAGAAGGTGAAGGAGAGGCCGAGGTCGCCGTCGAGGAGGTGCGCCCAGTAGTCGGTGTACTGCTGCCACATCGACTGCTGCTCGTCGAGGCCGAACAGGGCCTTCAGGGAGTCGATGGCCTTGGTGTCGAGCTGCCCCTGATAGCGGCTGAGCAGGGCCTGGACGGGGTCGCCCGGCATGAGCCGGGGGATGAGGAAGTTGATGGTGATCGCGGCCCACGCGGTGACGGCGTAGAAGGCGAGGCGCTGGAGGATGTACTTCACCGGGTGGCCTCCTTGGCGGCCGTGCCGTGCGCGGCGGTGCCGCCGGCCGCCGCTGTGCCCTTCGCCGTCACGCCGCCGGCCGCTGCTATGCCGTTCGTCGTCACGCCGTCGGCCGACGCTCCGTCGTACAGCCAGCAGGCCGCCCACTGTCCGTCGGGCAGGTCGAAGCGCGGCGGCAGTTCGGTGCGGCAGCGCTCCATCGCCCGGGGGCAGCGGGGATGGAAGCGGCAGCCGGCGGGCGGGGTGATCAGGGAGGGCGGCTCGCCGGTGCCGGTCTCCTCCTGTTCCTCCTCGTCGACGATCCGGTCCGGGTCGGGCGCGGAGGCGATGAGGAGCTGGGTGTAGGGGTGGGCGGGGTGCTGGGTGACGGTCTCGCTGTCGCCGCCCTCGACGATCCGGCCCGCGTACATCACGAGGGTGGTGTCGGCGAAGTAGCGGGCGGAGGCGATGTCGTGGGTGATGTAGAGGATCGCCAGGTGGAGGCGTTCCTTGAGGTCGCGCAGCAGGTTGAGGACGCCGAGCCGGATCGACACGTCGAGCATCGAGACGGGTTCGTCGGCGAGGAGGACCTGCGGGTCCGCGCCGAGCGCCCGCGCGATCGCGACGCGCTGGCGCTGCCCGCCCGACAGCTCGTGCGGGAACTTGTCCAGGAACTGCTGGGGCGGGGTCAGCTGGACCCGGGTCAGCAGGGCGGCCAGGTTCTCCTCCAGCTCCGCCTCCCCGCTGCCCGCCCGGCCGTGGATCTTCAGGGCGCGGGTCAGGTGGTAGCGCACGGTGTGCACCGGGTTCAGCGAGGCGAAGGGGTCCTGGAAGATGAGCTGGACCCGGCGTACGTAACGGCGGAAGGACCGGCCGCGACCGGCCACCACCGGCTCGCCGCCCAGCCGTATCTCGCCCGAGGTGAGCGGATGGAGCTGGGCGAGCAGGCGGGCGACGGTGGATTTGCCCGAGCCGGACTCCCCCACCAGGGCCGTGACGGTGCCGCGTCTCAGCCGGAGCGAGACGTCGTCGACGGCGTGGACGCTGCGGCGCTCGCGGGCGAACAGGTCGCGGGCGGTGCGTCGCAGGGGAAAGTGTTTGGTGACTCCGCGCGCTTCGAGCACCACATCGGTGCCGGTGGGCGCGTTCTCGGGGTGATCGCTGGTCATGGCCGGTTCTTCCCGTCTTCCTCGTGCCTACTTGGAGGAGGGCTTGAGGTTGAGCACGATCTCCAGCGCGGTGGGCTGGGTGTGCTGCGGCGGGGCGTAGGGGTTGGCCTCGGTGGGCCAGCCGATCCAGTTCTTCGTGGAGTACTCGGCTCCGATGGGCGCGGCGGCCGTCGGGATGACGGGCGCCTCCTCGACGAAGATCTTCTGGATGGTGTTGAGGGCCTTGGTGCGGGCGGCGTCCGTGGACGCGTTGGCGTACTCCTTGAGCGCCGCGGTGGCCTCGGGGCTCTTGAAGCGCCCGAAGTTGCCCTGCTGGGAGCTCTTGCCGATGGGCTGGAGGATCGCCCCGTCCATGATGTTCTGGTACATGTCGTAGGGGGTCGCGCCGCTGTTGGTCCAGTGCAGGGTGGCGTCGAAGTTGCCGTTGGCGACGTCCGCACCCCAGGCCTCGGCGGTCTGCGTCTTGACCTTGGCGTCGATGCCGAGTTCCTTGATGTTGTCCTTGATGATCGCGAGCCCGGTGATGTAGTCGTTCCAGCCGGCCGGGTCGGTGAAGGTCAGCTTCACCGGCTTGCCGGACGGGTCCTTCAGCACCCCGCCGCTGAGCGTGAACCCGGCCTCGTCGAGCACCTTCTTGGCTCCGGCGACGTCGGGCTTGGTGGTGGCGTCCTGGTACTCGGGGGCGAGGAAGGGCTCACCGGCGGGGAGCGGGATGCCGGTCGGGTTGGTGATCTCCGGGTAGAGCGTGGCCTGGGCCTGGATGTGGATGGCCTTGCGGTCGACGACCATCGCCATCGCCCTGCGCAGCGCCGGGTTGTCGAAGGGCTTGCGGGCGGTGTTGAACCACAGGCCGTGGATGCCGAGGCCGGAGGGGAACCAGAGCTGGTGGTTCTCGGGGTCCTTGTCGATGAACAGCTGCTTGTGGTTCGGCATGAAGACGAAGGACCACTCGACCTTGCCGGTGGCCAGCGCGGTGGTGGCGGCGCTGTTGTCGTTGTACGCGGTGTAGCGCAGCTCCTTGACCTTCGTGGTGCCGTTCCAGTAGCTCGGCGTCGCGGTCAGGGTGGTGGTCTGCGGGGTGAACGTCTTGAGCTTGTACGGTCCGGAGCCGACCGGGGTGCGGTTGGGCCAGGTCTCCGGGTTCTTGACCTTCTCCCAGATGTGCTTGGGCACGATGAAAGTCTGGATGATCTTGTTCTGGTTGACGAACTGGGACTCCTCGAAGGTCAGCACGACCTTCCCGTCCTCGACCGCGATCCCGTCGAAGGGGATGCCGTTCCCGTTGAGCGCCGAGTGCTTCTTGAGGAGGTTGAAGGTGTACTCCACGTCGGCGGCCGTCAGGGGCTTGCCGTCGGCCCACTTCGCCCGCGCGTCCAGGGTGAAGGTGACCTTGGTGAAGTTGTCCTCCCAGGCCCATTCGGTGGCGAGCCAGGGGTCGGCCTTCTCGGTGGGCTTGATCATGTTCGTCATGGCGAGCGGCTCGTAGATCATGTACCGGTAGCCGAGTACCGCACCCGCCGAGGTGTTGAGGAACGGGTTGCTGTTGTTCGTCTGCGGCCCGTCCGGCTTGCCCAGGGTCAGTACGCCGCCCGCGGCGCCGCCCCCTTTGTTGGCACCCGAGTTGGCGTTCGAGCAACCGGCGGCGAGCGCCACCACGACGGTGGCTGCGGCGACCGCTCTGAGGGTGGTGCGACGGCGTGCGGACATGGCGACTCCAGGAAGGGGCTGCCGGGTCGGAGGGATCCCGGCGGGCGGAAGGGTGCGAAGCGGGGCGCGGCCGTGCGGCCGGGTCCGTTACGGCGCCGAGTGGCGCACGACCAGTTCGGTGGGCAGCACGGCCGGTCGGTCCGGTACGGGCGTGCCGCCGAGGTGGGAGAGCAGCATCCGGGCCGCCGTCTCGCCCATCCGGCGGGTGGGCTGGCGCACGGTGGTCAGGGGCGGTTCGGTGTGTTCGGCCATCGGGATGTCGTCGAAGCCGACGACGGCGATGTCGTCCGGGACCCGGCGTCCGGCGGCCCGCAGGGCGCGGAGCACGCCCGCAGCGCTGATGTCGTTGTGCGCGAAGACGGAGTCGAACGCGACGTCGCGCGCGAGGAGTTCCTCGACGGCGAGCCTGCCGCCGCGTTCAGTGAAGTCCCCTTCGACGACCAGCTCGGTGGGCAGCACCGAACGGAATCCGTCCAGCCGGTCCCGTACGCAGCCGAAGTGCTGGGGGCCGGTCAGGACCAGGGGCCGGGAGCGTCCGGCGGCGCGCAGGTGGCGGGCCGCGGACGCGCCTCCCTCGTGGTTGGTGGTCACGACGGAGGGGAATGCCGGGTGGTGGCCGCGATCGTCGATGAGCACGATCGGCAGGCCGTCGCGGTGCAGTTCGGTGAGGTGGCCGAGGGTGTTCTCGGGCTCCACGACGACGAGCCCGTCGAAGGCGCGCGCGGACACCTGGCTGGTGAAGCGCTGGACGGACTCGGCCCCACGGTTGCAGGTGAAGAGCAGCAGCCCGTAGTCGGCGGCCTCGACGGTGTCGACGACGCCCTGGAGCAGTTCGCCCATCCACGGCCAGGTCAGCGAGGGCACGAGCATGCCGACCGTACGGCTGGAACCGCGGGCGAGACCGACGGCTCCGGAGCTGGGTACGTAGCCAAGCTGTGCGATCACTTCACGAACGCGGGCGGCTGTGGAACGGTCCACCTCGCCCTTGGTGTTGATGACCCGCGACACGGTCGTCTTGCTGACGCCGGCCTCACGGGCGACATCGGCGATGGTGACACGCATCCGGGCCTCCATGGGACCAGGCAGGGGTGGGGAAACGAGCAGGTGGGAGCAGGGTGGAGCGGCGCGGCGGGCAGACCTGGGGCATGTCGGCCGACGCGTTCGGTACCGGTTCCGGAACCGGTACCGGCGTTGCGGCTGGAGTTAACCGCGCCGATACGGGGCCGTCAATACTTCACGCCGAGATTGGTCCGGACCCATCTGCCCACCGGGCAGGGAGAGTTGTTCGTTCACCTCTTGAACGCCGAGAGCCGCCGCCCGGTGACGGGCGGCGGCTCTCGGGTGATGCGGTCCGGTCGGGCTACTCCGTGGGCTCGATGCCCGCGCGCAGCAGCCCGTAGGTGTACGCGTCCTCCAGTGCCTGCCAGGAGGCGGCGATGACGTTCTCGGCGACCCCCACGGTCGCCCAGTCGCCGGTGCCGTCGCCCGTGGTGATGAGCACGCGGGTGGTGGACTCGGTGCCCGTGCGGCCCTCCAGGATGCGGACCTTGTAGTCGACCAGCTCCAGCTTGGCGAGCTGCGGGTAGATCCGCTCCAGGGCGACGCGCAGGGCCCGGTCCAGCGCGTTGACCGGGCCGTTGCCCTCGGCGGTGGCGACGATCCGCTCGCCCTTGGCCCAGAGCTTCACGGTGGCCTCGTTGGCGTGGGTGCCGTCGGGGCGGTTCTCGACGATCGCTCGCCAGGACTCCGTACGGAAGTAGCGCCGGGCCCTGCCCTCGACCTCGCCGCGCAGCAGCAGTTCGAAGGAGGCGTCGGCGGCCTCGTAGGTGTAGCCCTGGAGTTCGCGCTCCTTGACCCGCTCCACGACCCGGCCGACCAGGGCGCGGTCGTCGCCGAGGTCGATGCCGAGCTCCTTGCCCTTCAGCTCGATGGAGGCGCGGCCCGCCATGTCGGAGACCAGCATCCGCATGGTGTTGCCGACCAGCTCGGGGTCGATGTGCTGGTAGAGGTCGGGGTCGACCTTGATCGCGGAGGCGTGCAGCCCGGCCTTGTGGGCGAAGGCCGAGACGCCCACGTACGGCTGGTGGGTGGAGGGGGTGAGGTTGACGACCTCG
Organism: Streptomyces anulatus; assembly: GCF_014650675.1. Lineage (GTDB taxonomy): Bacteria > Actinomycetota > Actinomycetes > Streptomycetales > Streptomycetaceae > Streptomyces > Streptomyces anulatus. The sequence continues at coordinate 44,323 of NZ_BMVK01000002.1, forward strand.
GCGATGGCGTGCGAGATCCGGGTCATCTCGGCGAGCGCGCCGTCGGGCAGCACCTTCATGCCGTACTTGAGTTCCAGGGCGGCGACGACGGGGAAGAGGTTGGCGTTGCCGACCCGCTCGCCGTAGCCGTTGGCCGTGCACTGGACGTGGGTGGCGCCGGCGTCCACGGCGGCCAGGGTGTTGGCGACGGCGCAGCCGGTGTCGTCCTGGGCGTGGATGCCGAGCCGGGCGCCGGTGTCGGCGACGACCGTGGAGACGACGGCCTGGACCTGGGCGGGGAGCATGCCGCCGTTGGTGTCGCAGAGGATGACGACCTCGGCGCCCGCCTCGTACGCGGTGCGGACCACGGACTTGGCGTACTCGGCGTTGGCGCGGTAGCCGTCGAAGAAGTGCTCGCAGTCCACGAAGACCCGGCGGCCCTGCTCGCGGAGGTGGGAGACGGTGTCGCGGACCATCTCCAGGTTCTCCTCCAGGGTGGTGCGCAGCGCCAGCTCGACGTGCCGGTCGTGCGCCTTGGCCACCAGCGTGATCACCGGGGCGCCGGATTTCAGGAGCGCCTTCACCTGGGGGTCCTCGGCCGCGCTGCCGCCGGCCCTGCGGGTCGCGCCGAACGCCACGAGCTGGGCGTTCTCGAAGGTGATCTCCTGCTGTGCGCGGGCGAAGAACTCCGTGTCGCGCGGGTTGGCCCCCGGCCAGCCGCCCTCGATGTACCCCACTCCGAAGGTGTCCAGATGACGGGCGATGGTCAGCTTGTCGGCGACCGTCAGGTTGATGCCCTCACGCTGAGCACCGTCGCGCAGTGTGGTGTCGAAGACATGGAAACTGTCGTCGGTGGCCGTGGCCTTGGTGGTCATGCTGATCTGACTCCTGTCGGATGAGTGGATCCGGACGGCCTGGGGCCTGTTCCGGGTTCCCCGTCGTCCGCGCGAAGCGCGGGCGCGGCGGCGTCCGGTGCGTGCGATCGGCGTGCGGTGTCGCAGGTCATGTGGCGGAGCCACCTGTCCTGCGGCGCCGTGCGGCGAGCGTGCGTGCTGGGCGTCGCCGCGCAGTCGGGGAACCCGGAACAGGCCCCAGTTCCACTTGCCCCCATCATCTCGCGCGCCTCGCCCCGGCCAGGGTGCGGGCCGGAAAACGAAAAAACCCCTCGCGGGTGCGAGAGGTCTGCGCGCGGGTCTGGGGCACGATGGCCGCGCCGTACATGGTGGTACGGGGCGGTCACTGCGGACCGGCGCGCCTGCTGCCAATAATCATGACGAACGAGGACACAGCAGCAGTCTGGCACAGCGACGGCCCCGGGAGGGCGGCGTCTCAGGATGCGGTCGTGACACCGGTCGCACCGCTCAGTGGGCGCCCGGTGTCAGCGTCTCGTCCAGGAACTCCGCCGCCTGTGCCAGCACCTGCTCGCGTCCCGTCCCCGGGATCCCGACCGTCACATGGATGCTGAACCCGTCGAGCAGCGCCCGCAGCCGGGCGGCGGACCGGTCGGCGTCCACCGGCCGGAACTCGCCGCGCGAGACCCCCTCGGCGAGCAGCGCCACCAGGTCGCGGTGCCAGACCCCTTCGATCGCGGCCTGCCGGGCGCGGGCGTCGTCGTCGGCGTTCTGCGAGCGGCCCCAGACCTCCAGCCAGAGCGTCCAGTGCGGGTCCCGGTGCCCGGCGGGCAGGTAGAGGTCGATGTACGCCTCCAGCCGCTCGCGGGCCGTCCCCGGCCGGGCGAGCAGGAGGCCGCGCTCGGCGCCGAGGCGCCGCTCGCTCCACTCCAGGGTCTGGAGGAGCAGTTCGTCCTTGGTCCGGAAGTAGTAGAGGAGGTGCCCGCTGCTCATCCCCACCTCCCGCCCCAGCCCGGCCATGGTCAGCCCGTCGAGCCCGCGCTCGGCGATGGTGGCCATGGCGGCGGCGAGGACGTCCTCGCGGGGCGGGGCGGCGTGGTGGGTGCGGCGGGGGGCGGAGGCCATGGGACCGGGCTTTCGGAAGCGGTTCGGGCGGGGGCTCGGGTTCAAGCCCTCGGGTGGGGGCTCGGTTCAGATCTTCGGCTGCTGCTGGGTGATGCAGTGGATGCCTCCACCGCCGGCGAAGATCGTACGGGCGTCGACGAGGGTCACCGTACGGTCCGGGAACAGGCCCCGGAAGATCGCGGCGGCCTCCTCGTCGCGCGGGTCGTCGAAGGCGCAGAGGATCACGGCGTCGTTGCAGAGGTAGTGGTTGATGTAGGAGTAGTCGACCCACTCGCCGTCCTCGTCGCGGAGCACGGTGGGCGCGGGCACCTCGACGACCTCCAGGGCTCGGCCCCGGGCGTCGGTGGCGGCCCGCAGGACCGCCAGGTTCTCCCGGGTGACCTCGTGGTCGGGGTGGGCCGGGTCCGGCTGGACGTGGGCGACGACGGTGCCCGGGCGGGCGAAGGCCGCGACGATGTCGACATGGCCGAGCGTGCCGTACGTCCCGTAGTCGCCGGTCAGCCCGCGGGGCAGCCAGATGGCCTTCTCGGTGCCGAGGCGGGCGTGGACCTCCGCCTCGACCCGCTCCCGGGTCCAGCCGGGGTTGCGCTCCTCGCCGAGCTGGACGGTCTCGGTGAGCAGGACGGTGCCTTCGCCGTCCACGTGGATCGCGCCGCCCTCGTTGACGAGCGGGGAGCTGTGGACGGGGACGCCGGTCAGCTCGGCGACGGCCCGGGCGATGTGCTGGTCGTGCTCCCAGCGGGCCCATCCCTGGGCGCCCCAGCCGTTGAACGTCCAGTCGACGGCGGCGAGCGTCCGGCCGTCGGTGACGAAGGTGGGCCCGATGTCCCGCATCCAGGCGTCGTCGAGCGGCTGGACGACCAGCTCCACGTCCGGCCCGAGCAGCGCCGCCGCCCCCTCCTCCTGGCCGGGCCCGACGACCACGGTCACCGGCTCGAAGCGCCGCACGGCACGGGCGACACCGGCCCAGGCACGGCGGGCCCCGTCCAGTTCGGCGTCGGAGGCGAAGGTGGGGTTGGGCCCCGGCCAGGCCATCCAGGTGCGCTCGTGGGGGGCCCACTCGGGGGGCATGCGGAAGGGGGCGGGGGTGACGGGCATGGAGGCTCCTGGGAAGCGGGCAGTTAGAGTGCCACTCTAACCGCGAGAGCTGCTGCGAAAAAGCTCATCACGGCCCCGGTTCGAGCAGCACTCGATCCTCCGGGCACGGAAAAGGCCGCACCGGCCGGGAAGCCGGGTGCGGCCTGATCCAGGGGCGTGCGGGCTAGGGAGCGGACACGACCTAGCCGAGCGGGTGCATCCAGCCGTGGGTGTCCTCGACGACACCGCGCTGGATGTCGAGAAGACGCTCCCGGAGCTTCATGGTGACCTCGCCGGGCTCGCCGCCGCTCTGGGTCCACTCGCCGCCCTCGGACTTCACCAGGCCGACGGGGGTGATGACGGCGGCGGTACCGCAGGCGAAGACCTCCACGAGGGTGCCCTTCGCGGTGTCGTCGCGCCACTGGTCGATGGAGACCCGGCCCTCCTCGGAGCCGTAGCCGAGGTCGCGGGCGACCTTGAGGAGGGAGTCGCGGGTGACGCCGGCGAGCAGCGAGCCCGTGAGGGACGGGGTGACGATCTTCATCAAGCCGTCCTCCTGGGCGTACACGAAGTAGAGGTTCATGCCGCCGAGCTCCTCGACCCACTTGTGCTCGACCGCGTCGAGGTAGGCGACCTGGGCGCAGCCGTGTGCGGCGGCCTCGGCCTGGGCGAGGAGGGAGGCGGCGTAGTTGCCACCGGTCTTGGCGTCGCCCATACCGCCGGGGACGGCGCGGACGCGGTTCTCCGAGAGCCAGATGGAGACCGGCTTCACGCCGCCGGGGAAGTAGGCGCCGGCGGGCGAGGCGATGACCAGGAAGAGGTACTCGTTGGCCGGCTTCACGCCGAGGCCGACCTCCGTGGCGATCATGAAGGGGCGCAGGTAGAGGGACTCCTCGCCGCCGTGGGCCGGGACCCACGCCTTGTCCTGCTGCACCAGCGCGTCGCACGCCTCGATGAACGTCTCGACGGGCAGCTCGGGCATGGCCAGGCGCGCGGCCGAGCGCTGGAAGCGGCGGGCGTTGGCGTCGGGGCGGAAGGAGGCGACCGTGCCGTCGGGCTGGCGGTAGGCCTTGAGACCCTCGAAGATCTCCTGCGCGTAGTGCAGGGTCATGTTGGCCGGGTCCAGCGACAGCGGGCCGTAGGGAACCAGCTGGGCGTCGTGCCAGCCCCGGCCCTCGGTCCAGCGGATGGTCACCATGTGATCGGTGAAGTGCCGGCCGAATCCGGGGTTGGCCAGGATCGCCTCGCGCTCCGCGTCGGACAGCGGGTTCGAGGAGGGCTTGAGCTCGATCGTGGGCGTCGTCATGAGTGCGTGTCCTTCACCGGTCTTGTGTGTGATGGACCGCGCTCACGCCTGTTCGTGCCCGACGCTTTTCGGTCAGGTCCTAGGACGTCCGAGCTTTACCGCGAGCCACGGCCCCGCGTTCGATTATCACTTGCGGGGGGCCGTGCACGAAATGGTGTGAATGCGGTCCAGGGGTCGATGGTGGCACCCGGGGGCCGCACAGGTGAAGCCGCCGGGTGCTTTCGCTGACCCGGCGGCTTCTCATGGAGTCGTCGGGTCAGCCCGCTACGCGTACCGCGAGGGCGTCGCCGATCTCGTCGGTCGTACGCGTGACGGCACCGTCGCGCTCCGCGAGGTCGGCGGAGACGGCGTCCTCGATGCGCACGGCCTCGGTCTCGTAGCCGAGGTGGCGCAGCAGGAGGGCGACGGAGAGGACCGTGGCGGTCGGGTCGGCCTTGCCCTGCCCCGCGATGTCGGGGGCCGAGCCGTGGACCGGCTCGAACATCGACGGGAACGCGCCCGTCGGGTTGATGTTGCCGGAGGCGGCCAGGCCGATGCCGCCGGAGACGGCGGCGGCGAGGTCGGTGAGGATGTCACCGAAGAGGTTGTCGGTGACGATGACGTCGAAGCGCTCCGGCTGGGTGACGAAGAAGATCGTCGCGGCGTCGACGTGCAGATAGTCGGTGCTGACCTGCGGATACTCGGCGGCGACCCGGTCGAAGGTGTTCTTCCAGAGGTGGCCGGCGTAGACGAGGACGTTGTTCTTGTGGACCAGCGTCAGCTTCTTGCGCGGGCGGGCCGCCGCACGCTCGAAGGCGTCCCGGACCACGCGCTCGACGCCGTACGCCGTGTTGAGGCTGACCTCGGTGGCGACCTCGGCGGGGGTGCCGGTGCGCAGCGAGCCGCCGTTGCCGGTGTACGGCCCCTCGGTGCCCTCGCGCACGACGACGAAGTCGATGTCGGGGCGGCCGGCGAGCGGGGTCGCGGTGTTCGGGAAGAGCTTGGAGGGCCGCAGGTTGATGAAGTGGTCGAAGGCGAAACGCAGCTTCAGCAGCAGCCCGCGTTCCAGGACGCCGGACGGCACCGACGGGTCGCCGATCGCGCCGAGGAGGATGGCGTCGTGGTTCTTGAGGGCTTCCAGCTCCGCGTCCGGGAGGGTGTCGCCGGTGCGGTGCCAGCGCTGGGCGCCGAGGTCGTACTCCTTGGTCTCCAGCTTCACATCCTGCGGGAGGACAGCGTTGAGGACCTTGAGGCCCTGGGCCACGACTTCCTGGCCGATTCCGTCACCGGGGATCACTGCGAGATCGATGCTGCGAGACATGCCGGAAGCCTAACGGTGCGTCCCACCCCATGACATCCGGCGTCCACGATACGGACGGGCGCAAGGGTGTTCGGTGTACGGGAGAGCGGTGCGCGGACGGGCGGCGCGCCGGCGGCGGGCCCGGCTCAGTGGCCGGTCGAGCCGCCGTTGTCACGGCGGTCCAGGGCGCGCTGGAGGGCGGCGGCGGCGTTCTTGCGCTCGGCGTCGGCCTGGCGGGAGGTGTGGCGGACGCGGCGGACAGTGGTCTCGGCCATGGTGGATCGACTCCTTGAGATCGCGTGGACGTCGACATCGGGACGCGGGCCGGTGCCTGCGGACAACACGGTGTCGAGCGGTCGGGATCGGATTTCGAGGTGCCGGAAGGGGCGGGGAGCGTACGCCGCAGGGGTTGCCTGCTTCGGGGCGTGCGCCCGCATCCGCCGGTCGCTCGATCGAGCGATTCGTTCGGCTCCTACCAAGTTAGGACAGTCGGGCCGTCCTGTCTCCACAGTTACTCGGACTTCCTACTATCTGAGACGGCTCCCTGCCGTGCTCCGCTCGCAGCTCCCGGGTCAGGGTCCGTACGGCGAGGGATCGTGCCCGCTCAAGCGGAGCGCTGGCCGATCAAGAACGCGGCGACCTGGTGAGATCATGTGAGTCTTCAGAGAGACCCGGGGGGGGGGCGAATGAAGGACGTCAAGCGCACAGCTCTTCTGATCGGCGTGGGTGACAACCCGGGAGCCGAAGCGTGCCTGCCGTCACTGGGAGCGACCGTCGACGCTGATCTGCGGATCATGAGCGGGGCGCTACGAGGCAGCGGCTACACCGTGGAGTCGTTGCGCGATCCGACACGCAACGTGATCACCGAGCGCATCACCGCACTGTCGAGCGCGGCGGCACCGGAGAGCACGCTGCTCATCTACTTCACCGGCCACGGCGTGCGTGTCGGCTCCATCGACTACCTGGTGCCGGGCGACGCCCTCGCCCCGGCTCGGGGAGAGGAAGGGGCCGGAAGCGGCGGCTGGGAGCAACCGCATGTCCTTGAGTCCCTGTTGAGCGCCGACATCAGCAGGTATCTGGGCAACTGCCGTGCCGACACGGTGCTGTGGCTGATCGATGCCTGTCGCGCGGACGAGGGCGAGGAAGGCATCGCATTCGGCGGTCACATCACCCAGGGGCCGCCGCAGGCCGGTTTCGCGATGATGACCGGGTGCGCCCCTGGCGAGCGCAGTGGGTTCGCCGAGGCGGGCAGCTTCTTCTCGCTGGCTCTTGCTCACGCGTTCGACCCCCTGACCGAGGCCGCGACGGTGGATCAGGTGTACCAGGTGGTCAAGCGGGAGACACGGGCCCTCGCCCGGCGGGCAAGGGCCGAGCCGCAGCAGGTGTTGATCCGTTACGGCGGAGACCTGGAGGCGACGACCAGGTCCCGGGAGGTCGCCCACGGCAGAAAGCTGCTGGAGGCCTGGCAGGACGTCGTGCGCGTATCGGGGCTCTGGGATCACGTCGCGCCCGATGACCGGGAGTTCATCGGCCCCCTCCAGGACTGCCTCGGCTCGCTCGCCGCAGACGTGGCACGCCACGTCCATCGTGCGCAGGAACGGCTGCCCGATCCCTGGGCCGATGACGACTATCCGGTGCGCCTGGTTCGCGTCCTGTTGCCGTCGCTGCTGCCCAAGGGCACCGAACTGTCCGCCCTGGAGGTCGCGGCGCTGATCGCGGGCGTCCTGCTGCACGAGGCAGCATGGGCGGACCGCCTGAGCCAGGCGGCCGAGATCCACCCGCAGCTCATGCGACGGTCCGCCGACGCGGACGACCAGCGCCGCCACTACGAGCAGATCACGGAGTACCACCCGCAGATCGCTGAGAAACTCCTGGACTGGTACTGGTGGGAGACGGGCCCGTCGGACGACCGCAACGCGGTCATGCTGTGGCTCGTGCACCGGTGGATCGGCGAACGCTTCGCCACCGACGAGAAAGCCGTGCCCGATGCGTGGGTCAACGGGTTCGTCACCCGGCTGCTGGAGTTCGCTCCCCCAGCCGTGGGCGAGGCGCCGACCGGCCGGGCAGGACAACTGGCCACGGCACTGCGCACGGTCGCCGCGGGCCTCACGCTCGGCGCCCCGTCCGAGGAACAGCGCCTCACCCTTCCCGAGCGCCATGCCGTACGAGGGACCACGCAACGCCTACGGGTCAGGCCCCTGGCAGCTCTTCTGCGGCTGGCGGGACTGCTCGCCCTTGACGCCCGGCGGCTGCCGGAGGTCGTCGCCGAGCATCTGGCCGTATCCGATCCGGTCGTGCCCGGCGAGGTGATCGCCGTGCTCCGGGACGCCCTCTGGGACCCTGATCCAAGAGTTGAGACGTCTCCCTATCGGCACCTGGACGCCGTGTGCCCGCACCCGGCGATCCACTCCGCGCTCGCCTCGGTGGTCGAGGACGCCGACGAGCTCGGTCACCTGCTCAGGGAGGCCGCCGGGCGGTTGCCGGTCGACGAGGCCGCCCTTCTGGGTGGACTGCCCGCACGGCTGACCGACCACCGGCTGCGCCCGGACGAGCAGGGCGGCATGGATGCCTATGACGTGCCCCTCTCCCGTTTCTCCCTGGCGCAGACGGAGATCCGACGACTGCTGATGGGTAAGCAGTTGTACGACGGCAAGAGCGATCTCGCCCTTCGGGAGATGTACCAGAACGCCTTGGATGCCTGCCGCTACCGGGACATGCGCATCCGCTACCTGCAAGCCTGTGGGAAGAGGCCCCGCTCCTGGGAGGGCCGCATCCGCATCGAAACCGGGAGGGACGGCCGGGGCAGCTACGTCCAGTGTGTCGACAACGGCGTGGGCATGACCGTCGACCAGTTGAGGAACACCTTCACCCGCGCCGGACGCCGATTCGACCAGTCCCATGCCTTCCGCCGTGAGCAGGCCGCCTGGCTCCGGCAGGACAGATCACTGCGGCTCTACCCGAACAGCCGTTTCGGCATCGGGGTGTTCAGCTACTTCATGCTCGCCGACGAGATGACGGTCCTCACCCGGCCGGTGGGCCCCGACGGCCGTCCCGCCGAGCGGGCCCTCCGCGTGGAGATCCCCGTCAGCGGCAGCCTGTTCCGCGTACGGGAAGCCGACGAGCGCGACGGCGAGGTCCTGCCCGACGGAGGGACCCGCGTACGGCTCTACCTCCGTGACTTCTCGGGTATGAACGGCGACTCCTGCAGGGCGGCGTTGCGGTCCCTGGTGCTGATCAGCGAGTTTCGCCTGGAGGTGGGGGGTGAGGACGGCCGGGCAACCGTGTGGGAGGCCGGACAACTACAGCCGGGCGGGGAGTTGGCCATCGAGGCGGACTCCGCTGTCGAGGCAGTGCCTGGTGTTCTGTGGTGGGTCGCGGGCGACGGGGCGATCGTCTGCGACGGCGTCGCCACTGACAAGCGTACGTTCGGCTACGTCCTCAACCTGTCCGGCGAGCAGGCGGGCCGCCTCAGCGTCAACCGGAACAGACTGGAGCACTACGACGTCCGGTGGGCGCGCGAGCAGATGCGCCTGGGGGCCTCTGCTCTCCTGGACTGGACGAAGCTGAGTCTCGGCTGGCTCTGGTCCATGGAGCTGCGGAACTCCACAGTCGCGCGGATTCTCTGGAGGGAGTGGCAGGGGCAGAACGTACGGGCATCGCACGGATATGGCCGTTCGGTCGATCTCTACGAGGTCGGCTGGTTCAGGCTGGACACGCAGGTGGGCGAGACGAAGCACAAGTACGGCGAGGAGGGACGGCTCCACGCCGCGGTACGGCCCTGGCGGTCCGCCGCCCTGAGGCAGAGCCACCGCGGACAGCGAGAAGCCGCGCCCCTGTCGCTTGAGGGTCACCCGGTTCCGCAGCCTGGCTGGTCGAGCATCGCTGCCGACGTCAAGGGCGACTGGCGCCATGTGGTGAACGTCGCCGGCCGGTGGCCCATGCCCGTGTCCGAGGTGCTGCGCGCCGCGCGCGGCATGCGTATCGCCCACCCCCGGCTCGCGGCTCCGGCGGTCCGGCCCGGTGCTCTGGACTGGACGCCTGATGCGATGGACCTGGCCATCATGGAGGGCCTTCTGGGGCCGGACCGCGAGCCCTGGAATTCCCACATCGTCACGGTCGGCGGACGGACCGCGTCGCAGGGGAAATCGGCGAACGAGATCTTCTACCGGCATCCGCCGGAGGACCTCAGCGGCATCGTACGGACCTCTGCCCAGTACGGTTGGAGCCTGGGGAAGCTGGCGGACGCCTGTGCCAAGTTCGCCCCGTTCGTGGCAGGCCCACCCTTCGACGTGCCCGATCGGCATCGCCGCCACGTCTGCACCGAGGAGGAACTGGCGCTTCTCTACCTCCCGGGGGACGACCGTACCTGGAGACCGGTGGTGTCGCCCTGGGATGTCCGGACGGCCGCCGCACGCACAGGGTGCAGCCCTCGTGAAGCACTGCGCCGAACAGCCGCCTTCGGCTGGCTGCGCCCGATTCCCGATCTCGCCGCTGTGGACCGCTGGGCAGCCGTGCCCGACGACCTCTTCCCTCTCCTTCGGCGCTATGTCGTCGATGCGGGCGACCAGGGCCCCTGGCTGCCATGGGCTGCCACCATCGACCTCGCGGGGCAGTGGGAGATCTCCCTGCGCCAGGCCGAGCGGATCCTCGCGCGGGAAGCACAGGCTCTCGGCCTGTTCCACCGACGGCGGTACAAGAAGGGCTCGCCGCACCGGCAGGAGACCCCCTCCCCCGACGCGGGCAACTTGGTGAGCTGGCTCCGCAGCGTCGGCGTGCATCTGGAGGACGGCGTCTCCCTCCGGGACCTCGCGTACGTCCGGCCGCACAAGATGTCCTGCGAGGATCTCTCCTGGCTCGTCGAGGAACTACGCGACCTCGGTGTGGATCTCGCCGATGCGGGTCACCTCCTCCGGGCCTGGGACGACCTGCCGATACCCAGCAGGTACGCGTTCTCCGGCACGGACCCCTCGTTCGAAGGGGCCGACTACCCGGTACCCGCCACGCCGGCCGTCCTGTTCACCGCCAGTCAGCAACTGAGGCAGAAACTCTCGTACCTGTGGAAGGCCGCCCACCGGGAGGCCCAGCAGCTGGGCCTCGGCGATGGGCTGGTAGCGCCGAAGCTTCCCGACCCGCTGAAGGAATTCAGCCCTACCTGGCACGAAACCGCGGCCCTGATCGAGACCGACGACGACGAGGACGATGACTCGGAGTGGTTCGAGAGCCCCCACTGGTCCGCCCTCACCCCTCATAAGCTCGCCGCCTACGCCCGGGCCCGGATTCTCGGCGTGCGGTCCGCGTTCGAGGCGCTGGCGCCACTGCGCGCTATCGGCGCCCTCGTACCGGAGCTGTCCCCCGAGGAAGTGGCCGCACTTCCCGACGACGCGCCGCCGAGCCCCCACGACGCCGCGGCGCTGGACCCCGGCCATCGCGTCTCCGCTGTCGGCTCACCTCTGGTGCCCCTCGACCTCGTCAGCATCGCCGGGCGGCTGGGCGAATCGATGAGCGCCACTTGGCAGCGCATCACCCCGTACCTGGCGCTGGAGCAGGCGGAGCCGGCGGTCACTCGGGTAGCTGATGTCGTCCCCCGCTGGCAGGACCTTGCGGTCCTCTCCGAGGGCTTCGACGGAATGCTGCCGGCGATCGCGGGGCCGGTGACCCCGGAGCGCCTCCTCGCCTGCGCCGAAGCCGTGGGAGAGACCACCGGGTGGGTCCGGGAGCGGCTGAACGCGTACGCAGACATGTTCGGGCTGACCATGACACCCGTCGAGCATGAGGATGGTGAAGGACGATGACACACAGCCGACCGCACGATCACAGCCTGGCCTACGCCGAGGACGACCTCGGCGAGGTCGATCCCGTCCCCTTCACCCAGCGGGCCGCCCCGGACGGCACAGGAGTGCTCGTCTCCGGTACGTGCCCGCGGTGCCATGGCCGTACGCGGACACTGTTCCCGTGGGCCATACCGGGGACCGGTGGCAAAGGCTTGCTGGATCTGGTGCGTGGCCGGCGGCCGACAGGAGCATCGGCGACCGAGCCCGACCCCCTGTCCGAAGAAGTGCATTTCTGCGAATGCGGGCACGCACACCCGCAGGGCCCGCCCGACACCCGGTATCGCGGTTGCGGGGCGAGCTGGCGGATGAGCCGGTGACCGCACACGCCGATCGCCGCTGGGCCGAACTCGCCCGCGAGCTGGAGTTCACGACCCTTCCGGAACTCCGCAGACAGGCCGAAGGCTGGCGTACCGGACTGACCGGGCTCACGGCGCTTCTGGCGGTGCTCGTCCTGCTGAAAGGCAGGGACGACCTGACAGCGCTGCCGGACTGGGCCCGTAACACAGCGACCGGACTGGTGTTGTCGTCCTTCGTGCTCCTGCTCATCGGCACGCTGCTGGCAGTCCGGGCGGCGCACGGAACACGGGAGGAAGAGATCCTGCTCGGCGGGCAGGCGTTGCGCCGGTGGACCGAGCGGGAGGTCTACCGCGTGCGGCGGGCCCTGGTCCTGGCGACCCGCTGCTGCGTGCTGGGCGTCGTTCTGGTCGTCGGCGCGGTCGTCCTCGCCTGGGTGACCACGGGCAGTGGACCCTCCCATCTGGTGAAGTTGCGGACCGGTACCGGCGTCGTCTGCGGTGAACTGGTCGGCGCTGACCGACGCGAGGTCACCGTGCGCACCGAGGCCGACGGCGTGGTCGTCGCACGGCAGGCGACCGTGGTGAGCATGCGACCGGCGCGTTCATGCGCCGCGATGCCCTGAGGGCTGTCCCGCTATTCCCGGCGGGACAGCCCTCAGAGAGCATCCGGCCATTGCGGGCGCCCTGCGAGGACGGAACCTGGGCTCTCGGTGCCACGGCCACGCACCGCCCCCGTCAGAGCAGGTCGCCCTCCCGCCAGTCGAACTGGAGCGGGTGGCCGGGCTCGGGCAGGGGGCGTCCGGCCGCGGGGCGGACGTAGGTGGTGCCCTCCTCCTCGGGCAGCGGGACGGGGCCGGCCGGGCCGAGGGCGGCGAGCCGGCCCGGCCACACCTGCCAGCCGCGCGCCGTGTAGAGCGGCGCGCCGGCGTCGGAGGCGGACAGGGCGCCGAAGTCGTAGGCCGTGTCGACGATGTGTTCCAGCGCGGCCATCACGCGGTGGCCGTGGCCTTCGCGGCGGTGGTCGGCGCGGACGGCGACGGCCTCGACGTATCCGGCGCGGTAGGAACGGTCCCCGTGCAGGACCCGGCGCTGGACGAGGCTCCCGTGGGCGATCGGGCCGCCGCCGGCGTCGCACACCAGGGCGTGGATGCCGCCGAGGGAGTGCTCCCAGTCCTCCTCGGCGAAGTTGCCCTCGAAGGCGGTGTCGAGCAGCTCGCGGATCCGGCCCCGTTCGGAGGCGGTGAGCTCTGAGGTGTGGGCGATGCGCAGTGCGGGAGACCGGTCCATGAACTCAGCCTGCCAGGCCCCCCGACCCGCCCGACAGCGAATTTCGCCGCCGTGCGCAGGCCCGCCCGGACCGGGGTGCGCGGGGTCCGGGCGAGCGGTGCCGGCGGGCGTGCCGGTGGTGGTGCCGGCGGGCGTGCCGGCGGGCGTGTCGGCGGTGGCGGTGGTGGTGGCGGCTCAGTACACCGTCACGCCGTACGCGGAGAGCGCCTCGGCGACCGGCTGGTGGATGGCCGAGCCCGCGGTGCCCGAGCAGCCGGAGCTGCCGGAGTGGATGCCGAGGGCGACGGATCCGGCGAAGTGGGCGCCGCCGCTGTCGCCGCCGGCCGAGCAGGCGGTGGTGCGGACCATGTTGTAGACGGGCCCGTCGCCGTAGTTGACGGTGACGTTGACGGCGGTGACCGTGCCGGAGGTCACCTTCGTGGTGGACCCGCTCTTCTTGATCGCCTGGCCGACGACGGCGTTGGCGGCGGAGCTGATGTCCTGGGTGGAGCCGTTGTAGAGGTCGACGGTCCCGGCGGGCGATGAGCCGTCCGTGTAGCGGACGATGCCGTAGTCGTTGGTCGGGAAGCTGGTGCCCTCCCGGACGCCGACGACCGAACCGCCGGAGCTGGCCGACCAGTTGGCGGAGATGTTGGTGCAGTGTCCGGCGGTCACGAAGTAGCGGGCCCCGCCCTTGGTGACGTTGAAGGCCGCCGAGCAGCGACTGCCGCCGCCGTAGATCGCTCCGCCGCCCAGCACCTCGCGGTGGAAGACGCCCGGTACGCGCTTGATGTCGACCGCGCCGTCCAGCCGTTCGGCGACGGCTTCGAGGCGGGCCATGTCCCGTGCGGAGACGGAGGAGTCGGCCTCGACAGCGACCCGGTTGGTGCGCGGGTCGACGCCCCAGGAGGTGCCGGTGATCTTGGCCTCGGCCTCCAGGGTCTCCATCGCGGCGTCGAGCTGGGCGGCGCTGCGGGCCACCCGGCGGACGGTGGCCCCGGCGGCGCGGGCCTGGTCCTCGGCCCGGTCGGTGGTGACGGTGACGACCAGGTTCCCGGTCTTCGCGTCGAGGTAGGTTCCGGCGGTGGCGGCGCCGAGCTGCCGTTCGACGGCGGCGTCGAGGGCGTACGCGGACGGGGCGGGGATCGCCGAGGGGGCGGCCGCCGGGGTGTCGGCGGCGGTGGAGGGGGTGGCTCCGAGGCCGAGGGCGCCGGCGACGAGCAGCAGGGAAACACCGAGGCGCGCGCGGGAGTTGCGTCTCATGGGGGAGCTCCTTCTGGGGTGACGTGTGGGGACGTACCGAGAAGGAATTTGACATGCTCATTACTCACTCCACAAGACCGCGTGACCGGGGGCGGCGGAGGGCGGACAGCCGGTCCCGGTCAGCGGACACTGACCGGGACCGGATCCCGCGCCTGTCCGAAGCCCCGCTTCCGCCGGGCCTCCCCCGCCGCGCACACTGCGGCCATGTCCGATACGACGCCTTCGCCGCAGCAGTGGTCGCCCACCCATGGCGACCCGTACCGTCCCGCGCCCTACCGCCCCGCCCGGATCGCCGCCGAGACGGCCCTGGCACACGCCGCCCGGCTGCGGCTGCGGATGGACGAACGCAGGACCGTCCGCTCCTTCTCCCCCGATCCGGTCCCCGAGCAGGTGCTGCGCGACGCCGTCGCGTGCGCGGCCACCGCCCCCTCCGGCGCCCATCAGCAGCCGTGGACCTTCGTCCTGGTCAAGGACCCCGAGGTGCGCCGCCGGATCCGGGAGGCCGCCGAGCACGAGGAGAAGGTCAGTTACGACGGGCGGCTCGGCGAGGAGTGGCTCGCCGCGCTGCGCCCGCTGGGCACCGACGCGGTGAAGGCCCACATGACGGACGCGCCCGCCCTGATCGTGGTGTTCCAGCAGCGCTACTGGCTCGGCGAGGACGGTACGAAGCGCAAGCACTACTACGTGGACGAGTCGGTCGGGATCGCGGTGGGCATGCTGCTCACCGCCCTGCACCTGTCCGGTCTCGCCGCGCTGATCCACACGCCGAGCCCGATGCGCTTCCTCGGCGAGGTCCTGGACCGGCCCGAGAACGAGAAGGCCTTCGCCGTGATCCCCGTCGGGTATCCCGCCGACGACTGCGAGGTCCCCGACCTGGTGCGCAAGTCGCTGGACCAGGTGCTGGTGGAGGTCTGAGGAACCCCGCCCGGCACCCCATGCCGGCCGGACGGCACATGGAAACCGCCCCCCGGCCGGCAGGGGGGCCGGTCGGGGGGCGGTGCTCGGGGGGCCTCCGCCATGGAGGCCCGGGTCCGGGGCGTCGTGCTGCGGCGCCCCGGGAGGGCGTCAGCCCTGGTGGGGGTAGGTGTACTCGGTCGGCGGGACCAGCGTCTCCTTGATGGCCCGGGTCAGGGTCCAGCGCTGGAGGTTCTGCGGGGCGCCCGCCTTGTCGCAGGTGCCGGAGGCACGGCCGCCGCCGAAGGGCTGCTGGCCGACGACGGCGCCGGTCGACTTGTCGTTGATGTAGAAGTTGCCCGCGGCGTAGCGGAGCTTGTCCATCGTGTACGCGGCGGCCGCACGGTCGCCCGCGATGACCGAGCCGGTCAGCGCGTAGTCGGAGACCGACTCCATCTGCTCCAGCATGGCGTCGTACTTCTCGTCCTCGTACACGTGGATCGCGAGGATCGGGCCGAAGTACTCGGTCGTGAAGACCTCGCTCTCGGCGTCGGAGCACTCGATGACGGTCGGGCGGACGAAGTAGCCCACCGAGTCGTCGTAGGTGCCGCCCGCGACGACGGTGCATGCCGGGTCGGACTTCGCGCGGTCGATCGCGGCCTTGTTCTTGGCGAACGAGCGCTCGTCGATGACGGCCCCGATGAAGTTCGTCAGGTCGGTGACGTCGCCCATCGTGATCGAGTCGACCTCGGCCGCGAACTCCTCCTTGAAACCGGAGTTCCAGATGGAGGCCGGGACGTACGCCCGCGAGGACGCCGAGCACTTCTGGCCCTGGAACTCGAAGGAGCCGCGGGTCAGCGCGGTCTTCAGGATGGCGCGGTCGGCGCTGGGGTGCGCGACGACGAAGTCCTTGCCGCCGGTCTCGCCGACGAGCCGCGGGTAGGTGCGGTAGTTGGCGATGTTGTTGCCGACCGTCTTCCACAGGTGCTGGAAGGTGGGGGTCGAGCCGGTGAAGTGGATGCCGGCCAGATCGCGGTGGTTCAGCGCCACCTCGGAGACGGCGATGCCGTCGCCGGTGACCAGGTTGATGACGCCCTTGGGCAGACCGGCCTCCTCCAGGAGCTGCATCAGCAGCACGGCGGCGTGGGTCTGGGTCGGGGACGGCTTCCACACCACGACGTTGCCCATGAGGGCGGGGGCGGTGGGGAGGTTGCCCGCGATGGCCGTGAAGTTGAACGGCGTGATCGCGTAGACGAAGCCCTCCAGCGGGCGGTGGTCCATACGGTTCCACACGCCCGGGGAGTTCGCCGGGGGCTGCTCGGCGAGGATCTGGCGCGCGTAGTGCACGTTGAAGCGCCAGAAGTCGATCAGCTCGCAGGGCGTGTCGATCTCGGCCTGCTGGGCGGTCTTGGACTGGCCGAGCATGGTGGAGGCGGCCAGCGTCTCGCGCCAGGGGCCGGCCAGCAGCTCAGCGGCGCGCAGGATGATCGCGGCGCGGTCGTCGAAGGCCATCGCGCGCCAGGCCGGAGCGGCGGCGAGGGCCGCGTCGACGGCGTCCTGGGCGTCCTGCTCGGTGGCGCCGGCGAAGGTGCCGATGACGGCCTGGTGGTTGTGCGGCTGCACGACGTTCACACGCTCGCCGCCGCCCATCCGCTTCTCGCCGCCGATGGTCATCGGCAGGTCGATCGGGTTGTCGGCGAGCTCCTTGAGCTTCACCTCCAGGCGGGCGCGCTCCGGGGAGCCCGGGGCGTAGGAGTGAACCGGCTCGTTGACCGGCGCGGGGACCTGGGTGACGGCGTCCATGAGTGCCTTGTCTCCTTGGTGTCGGCGGGGTGTGGGTCAGCCCGGGGGCTGCTCAGCCCTTGGTGAGGATCGAGCGGCCGAAGAACAGCAGGTTGGCCGGCTTCTCCGCGAGGCGGCGCATGAAGTATCCGTACCAGTCGGTGCCGTACGCCGTGTAGACGCGCATCCGGTGGCCCTCGGCCGCGAGCCGGACGTGCTCGTCGCTGCGGATGCCGTACAGCATCTGGAACTCGTACTCATCCAGTTTGCGCCCGGCCTGGCGGCCCAGCTCCTGGGCGATGGCGATGAGACGGGGATCGTGGGACCCGATCATCGGGTAGCCCTCGCCCTCCATCAGGATCCTGGTGATGCGGACGTACGCCTTGTCGATCTCGGCCTTGTCCTGGTACGCGACGGAGGCGGGCTCCTTGTAGGCGCCCTTCACGATGCGTACGCGGCTGCCCGCGGCGGCGAGCCTGCGGGCGTCGTCCTCGGTGCGGAACAGATAGGACTGGATGACGCAGCCGGTCTCCGGGAAGTCCTTCCGCAGCTCCTCGTGGATGGCGAACATCGAGTCGAGGGTGGTGTGGTCCTCGGCGTCCAGGGTGACCGTGGTGCCGATGGCGGCAGCGGCCTCGACGACCGGGCGCACATTGGCGAGGGCCAGCTCGTGGCCGTTCTCCAGCGCCTGGCCGAACATGGACAGCTTCACGGACATCTCGGCGCGGGTGCCCAGGCCGAGGTCCTTCAGGCGCTCCACGAGCTCCAGATACGCGTCGCGGGCGGCCTCGGCCTGCGCGGGGGTGGTGATGTCCTCGCCGACGACGTCGAGCGTGACCTCCAGACCCTTGTCCGCGGCGTCCTCGACGATCGGCACGACCTGGTCGACGGTCTCCCCGGCGATGAAGCGGTCGACGACCTGCTTGGTGCCGGGCGCGGCCGAGACGAACCGGCGCATCTTGTCGCTGCGCGATGCGGCGAGAATCACGGGACCCAGCACGGGGCACCTCCACGAATGTACGGACGAAGGGCCGTAACGGTACGAACGTGAACGGACCGGTACGGCACGGATAACCACCGTGAAATCTAGGGACCGCTCCGATCCTGTGCCATCGACACCTGTCACGCATCCGTGGCCGCCATCTCAGACATCTGTCTGAAGGGGTGCGAGAATGGCGGAGTGACAGGCGATTACCAGGAACTGGTCGACGAGATCTCGGCCCTCCTCGACGCCCCGGCCACCCTGGAGAACCGGGATTTCGGCCTGGTCGCCTTCGGAGCCCACGACAGCGACGACGACTCCGCGATGGACCCGGTCCGCACCCGCTCGATCCTGACCCGGCGGTCCACGCCCGCCGTGCGCGCCTGGTTCGAGGGGTTCGGCATCACCCGGGCGACCGGCCCCGTCCGGATTCCCGCCGCCCCCGAGGCCGGGGTGTTCCGGGACCGCATCTGCCTTCCCGTACGCCATCGGGGTGTCGTCCTCGGTTACGTCTGGCTCCTCGACGCCGATCCCGGCCCGACCGACGAGCAGCTGACCGCCGCGATGGAGGTCGCCGCCCGGATCGGGGCGCTGCTCTCCGACGAGGCGCGGGCGGGCGCCGACCTGTCGCGGGAGTTCGGCGCGGTGCTCACGGCGGGCCCCGGCCGGCAGCGCGACACCGCCGTCGCCGCGCTGGGCGAGGCTCTGGGGCAGGACGCGGAGGGGCTGCACACGATGGTGTGCGTGACCCCGTGGGTGGATGACACGCCCTCGGTACGGGGGGTGGCCTCGGCGGCCGCGCTGGCGACGGTCGCCGCGCCGGGGGCCGCCGGACCCCTGTCGCTGGCCGCGCTCGTCCGGCTGCGCGCACCGGACCGCCTCGACCCGGCCCTGAGCGCCGCGGACCGGCTGCGCACCGGCGCGGGCCCGGCCGCCACCGGGGGGATCGCCACGCCGCGCCGGGGCCTGGACGAGCTGACGGTCTCCTGGCGCGAGGCCACGGCGGCGGCCCGCGCGGCACGGGCCGAGCCCCGCCTCGGCCCGGTCGCCCGCTGGTCGGCGATCGGCCCGTACCGCCTGCTGACCGCCCTCCCGGGCACCGGCGACGACCCCGGGGACCCGGCGGTCGCCCCGCTGCTGACCTCGCCGCACCGGGAGCTGGCACACACCGCCGAGGTGTTCCTGGACCGCGCGGGCCAGGCGGGCCGGACGGCCGCCGCGCTGGGCATCCACCGCCAGACGCTGTACTACCGGCTCTCCCGGATCCAGCAGATCACCGGCCTCGACCTGAACGACGGCGAGGACCGGCTGCTGCTGCACATGGCGGTGAAACGGGCCCGGCTGTAGGGCACGACCGTGCGGGGGCCGTGCGGGCCCGTCACTTGCCGAAGCGGCGTTCCCGGTTCGCGTACGAGCGCAGCGCGCGCAGGAAGTCCACGTGGCGGAAGGCCGGCCAGTAGCAGTCCACCCAGTGCATCTCGGCGTAGGCGGACTGCCAGAGGAGGAAGCCGGACAGCCGCTGCTCCCCGGAGGTGCGGATGATGAAGTCGGTGTGGTCGGCCACGGGCGAGTAGAGGTGCCGGGAGATGTCGTCGATCCCGAACCGGGCGACCAGTTCGGCCGGGTCGCCACCGGCCGCGATGTGCTCCTCGAAGGCGCTCTTCACGGCGTCGACGATCTCGCGCCGGCCGCCGTAGCCGACCGCCACGTCCACCTTGAGGCCGCCGCGCCCGGCCGTGGCGTCGGTGGCCTCCTTGAGCACCCGGGCGCTGGCGCCGGGCAGCATGTCGAGCGAGCCGATCGCCCGGACCTCCCAGTCACGGCCCTCGGCGGTGATGTCCCGGACGGTCTCCTCGATGACCTCGATCAGCGGGCCGAGCTCTTCGGCGGGGCGGCCCAGGTTGTCGTCGGAGAGCATGAAGAGGGTCACGTGCTCGATCCCGGCGGCCGTGCACCAGCCCAGGAACGTGGTCACCTTGGCGCCGCCCGCCCGGTAGCCCTCGCGGACGTCCGTGTGCCCGGCCTTCCGGGCCCAGCGCCGGTTGCCGTCGACCATGATCCCCACGTGCTGGGGGCGCGGCAGGCCCACCAGGGTCGCGGCGAGCCGGCGCTCGTACACCGCTTCGATCGGCCGTCGGAGGAACAGGGGAAGCAGCTTCATGGACCCCACTCCATCACAGGGCCGCCGGTGCCGGACGACCCGCCGGCGGCCCCGGACGCCACCGGCCGGATCCGGCCGAAGTCCCGGACGCCACCGGCCGGATCCTCACAACGGGCCGTCCCCGCCCTCCGGTTCGGTGACCGGGCGGTCGCTGACCAGGGCGGCCAGCACCAGCGGCGCGTCCCCGTCGCTGTGCCCCACGGTCAGGGCGATCCACCGGCCGCCGGGGGCGACCGGGCCCCAGACCACCAGGTCCCCGTACAGATCCTCGGCGAACAGCGCCTCGAACAGCGGCTCCACGGGCGTCCCCGCCTCCCGCCGCAGCAGCGCCACGTGCAGCCGCACCGGCCGGTGCGGGCCCCAGAGGCCGTCCAACGCCCCTGCCAGTTCCGCCAGACGGCCCTCGGCGGCCTCCTCGGCGTCGTTCCACTCGGGGGCGTACACGCCGGTGAGGGGGTCACCCTCCCAGAGCGGCACGATCCGGAAGCCCTCCCCGACCGTGACCGTCCATTCGCCGGTGGCCGGGTCGCCCTCGGCCGCCGTGGGGCCGGCGGCCGGTACGGGGGCGGCGAGGAGCCCGGTCACCTCGGCGAGGGCGCGCTCCGCGTCGAACTCCTCGCCCGCCCGGGAGGTCACAGGACCGCCCGGTCCATCGGGCGGGGCAGCGGCGCCAGCGCCCCCGCCGCACGCAGCCGCTGGTACACCCGCACCACGCTCGCACTGTCACCCGGAGCCGCGATGCTCAGCAACTCTCCGCCGCCGGGCAGGGGTTCGCGGACCACTTCCAGGTCTTCGGGGACGAGCGCGGCGCGGGCGGGGGAGAGGTAACCGGTCCGGCCGATGACCGGGTCGCCGACGGAGTACCCGGCGTCGTCCTCCAGCGCGTCCAGCACGTCGTCGTCGCTCACGTCGCCGAAGTCCGGTTCCCACACCCGGGCGACGAGCGACAGGAGCGCCTCCTCGGGGACCACGGCCTCGTCCGGGGCGTGCAGGATGATCGCGAGCGACTGGAGCAGGAACTCCGGCGCCCCTCCGGCCAGTCCGCTGATCTCGGCCTCCCAGCCGGGCGCCCCGGTGCCGACGAGCCGCAGCCCGGTGCCGGTGAGGTCCGACCAGTCGGCCGCGCTCTGGGCGGTGCGGACCGCGCCGAGCAGGGCGTCCCCGTCGGAGGTGAAGGCGGTGGCGGGCCCGTTCCCGTGGACCTGGCTCCAGGCGTCGGCCGCCTGCGGGACCAGCTCGGCGAACCCGTCGAGGGTCCGCCGCCACCGGTCGGCCAACGCCTCGGCCGGCTCCGGCCGGGGACCCCAGAAGCCCCGCACTACACGTCGCATGCTCGTCTCTCCTCCGTCGGCCGGCCCGCTGCACGCGGTCCCCCGGCCGGACGGCGGCCGGGATCACCACGCGTGCAGGCTACTAAGGGCTGTCCCACAATTCCCGGCGGGCGCACGACAACGGCTACGGCGCCTCGCCGCGTTGCCGGAACATCCTCGTACATCCCGTATGCGGATCCCCCTCCGCCCTGCGACGCACCGCGTCCGAGAAACAGCCGCCGGACAATGGGTCCGCGTCCTATCCTCGTCGCCAGGACGGTTGTTCGGGCTGCGAGGGGGACGCGATGGATCCGATCACTGTGGCAGGACTGGCCGGTACCGCACTGGTGGGAGCCATGGCCACCGACGCCTGGCAGCAGACGCGGGACGGGGTCGTCGCCCTGTGGCATCGCGTCCACCCCGAGCGTGCCCAGGAAGTCGGTCAGGAGTTGACGCGGCTCCGCTCGATCGTCGAGGAACGCGGAACCGCCGAGGTCGAAGCGGCGATGACGCAGCTGTGGCAGTTGCGCCTGCGCGATCTGCTCCTGGCAGACCCGGCCCTCACCGCGGAGCTCACCACCCGACTGGCCCACCTTGCCGACGAGATGGCCGCACGAGGCACGTCCCCGGACACCCAGGTCGTCGGCAGTCAGCATCTGGAGGCCCACGCGTCCGAGAGCGGCCGGGTCTACCAGGCCGCGCGGGACATGCACATCACCGAGAGCTGAGGGGCCGCGGCTCATGGGTGGGCGGGAGGCGGCGGAGGGCCCACCGATCCCGTCGGCTCCCCCTGCGGGCGCCGGGCCGGGTGCGGGGGCCGCGGGAGCGGATTCCGCGGCACCGGGGCCCGTTCGCCTGGACGCCTTCGCGCCGGGCGGCCGGGTCTACCAGGCCGCCCGGGACCTGTATGTCTCGGAGGCCCACCACGTCAGGCCGGCCGGGCCCCTGGCCGTCGTCGAACCCGTGCTGCCCACCGACGCGGCGGCGGCCGAGGTGTTCGTGGGCCGGGGCGCGGAGAGGCGGGAGGTCCTGGCCGTGCTCGACCCGGCCCACGGCGCCACCGGCATGATCGTCGCCTCGTCCGTCGCGGGGCTCGCCGGCATCGGCAAGACCGCCCTCGCCCGCTCCTGCGCCGCCGAAGCCGTGGGGCGGGGCTGGTACGCGGGCGGCGCCGTGTTCGTCGACCTCAACGGCTACGCGCGCGACCCCGCCGACCAGGTCATGCCCGAGCACGTTTTCGCCCCCATGCTCCACGCCCTCGGCTTCCCGGGCCGTCCGGCCGACTCCCCCGCGGGGCAGGCGGCCCAGTACCACCGGATGCTGGCCGGCCTGGCCGCCGAGGGCCGCCCGGTCCTGCTCGTTCTCGACAACGCGTCCAGCACCGCTCAGATCTCCGACCTCATGCCCCGCTCCAGGGCCCACCGCACCCTCATCACCTCGCGGCACACCCTGGTGACACGAGGCTCCCGCACCCTCGAACTCGGCGCCCTGTCACCCGCCGGCGCGCGGGCCCTCGTCGAGGAGCAGCTTGAGTTCCTCTCCCCCGGCGGGACCCGCACCCGACAGGACGCCGCGGGCACGGAGCGCCTCTGTCGCCTGTGCGGCCATCTGCCGTTGGCGCTGCACATCGCCACGGCCCTCCTCGCCCGCGATCCGGACCTGACGCCGTCGGACCTCGCGGACGAACTCGCCCGCGCACGCCACAAGCTGGACGTCCTCGACGACGGGGAACGGGCGGTGCGCGCCGCGTTCGAGCTCTCCTACCGCCGCCTGACGTCCCAGCAGGCCCGCATGTTCCGCCTGCTGCCCGTCAACCCCGGGCCGCACATCGCCACGGACGCCGTCGCACGCCTCGTCGACCTGGCCGACGACCAGGCCGTCGGGCTGATCCGGGAGCTGGCCCGCGCCCATGTCGTCGAACGGGTGGGCAACGGCGTCTGGCGACAGCACGACCTCATGCGCGCCTACGCGATCCAACTGCTCGGCCACCACGGCGACAACCAGGGCGCGGCCTCCAACCGGCTCATCGAGCACTACATAGCCCTGGCGGCCGACGCCATGTCGGCCCTGCACGGCGAGGGGCCCGTCACCTCCTTCCCCACGGTGGAGGCCGCGCTGGCCTGGTGCGACCGTGAGCACCCCAACCTCCAGGCCGCGACCTCGATGGCCGCGACCTTCGGCGACGACGACGGCGCCCTGCGCATCCA
The DNA here is from genome assembly GCF_014650675.1 of Streptomyces anulatus. GTDB lineage: Bacteria > Actinomycetota > Actinomycetes > Streptomycetales > Streptomycetaceae > Streptomyces > Streptomyces anulatus. Next base: position 67,932 of record NZ_BMVK01000002.1, read on the forward strand.
GGAGACCCTGGTCGCGGTGTACGCCCACCGCGGGCAGACCGCCGAATGGGAGGCCGCCGCCCGGACGGCCGTGCGCTTCGCGAGGGAGGCGAAGGACCACCCCGGCCGATCCCGCGCACTGCACCAGGTGATGGTCGCCCTGGAACGCGCGGGACGCCAGGACGAAGCGGTGGAGGCGGCAGGGGTGCTGCTGGGCTTTCAGCAGGTAGTCATCGAGGCGGCCTCCCTGGCCGAGCATCCCCTCGACTGCCAGCGGCTCCTGCAACACGCCGTCGCCGCGGTGGCGGAGAGCGGGCGCCTGCTCGGCGGGAGGGAGGACGGGTTGCTGCACACACGGCGCGCCGACATCGCGCGGGTGGCGAACGCCCGTCACCTGGACGAGACCTTCCGGGAGATCGGCCCACGAGCGCCACGTCGCCCGGCCGGGCCGGACACCGAGGACGTGCCGGGCGAGGACTTCCGGGGAACCGTCCCACGACCACCGCGCCGCCCGCCCGAGCCGCCCGCCGAGGAGGAGGTACCCGACGTTGCCTTGGAGGCGACGCGTTGGGCCCGGGAAGCTCTGGAGCGCCTGTCGGAGCACTCCCCCGGAGTCGCCCATTCGGTCGCCGGGGCCGCCCCCGCGCAGATGGCGGCCCGGCGCGCGCTGTCGCTGATCCCCGAGGACCTGCGGCCGGAGGACGCCGATGACTGGCGGGGGGTGTGCGCGCTGCTGGCGCGCTTCGCCGCGGCACGGCTCGCGGGAGGCCCGATGTCGCGCGACGCCGGGCGGCTCGCCCAGCAGGAGTGGTCCTGGGGGGTCCTGCCCCATGTGGCGGGTACGTACGAGATCGCCGTGCAGGCCTACCGACGCGTCAACGATGCCGCGCCCCAGGTGCGCCTGTACTCCGACCTCGCGGAGGAGAGCTTCCAGTCCGGGGCCTACCCACTGGCCGCCAAGTGCCGGCTCGCGGCGGCCGGGATCGCGGAAGCGATGGGCGACGAGGAGGGTCAGGGGGAGGCGCTCTCCGCCGCCGCGCACGCCCACCTGCTGATGGCGAACCACGAGGAGGCCGCCCGGTTCGCCGAGAGCGCCTTCCCTCTCCTCACCGCCGCGAAGCGCCCCGGGCCCGCCGGCCGGGCGCTCACCACCCTGGCGAACGCCCGCTTCAGCCTGAACCTCCCGGCCCAGGCGCTCTCCGCCGCCCTCGGAGCCGAGGCCCTCACCGCGTCGGCGGGCGATCTTCCGGGCCGCACGGCGGCCCTCCTCGTCCTGGGTCTCGCACAACGCGACACCGACCGCGCCGAGGACTCCTCCGCCTCCTGGCGGACCGCGCTGCACATCGCCCGGACCCTCGATGACCCCTACCTCACCCCCAGCACGGAGTCCTTCCTCAAGAGCGTGGGCCACCTGCGCGGGTGAGGTGTGGTCGCGGCCCCGTGCCTACTCGTCGAACGCCCCCGGCTTCCTGGTGCTGTCGTTGGGCTTCGTCGGGCTGTGGACCACCTTGACCGGCAGCCCTTCGTCCCGGAAGGCCTTGCGGGCGGCCTTGGCCACCTCCGGGTCGGAGAAGTGCCACTCCACGCTCCGGCCGCCGGACGCCTCCACCTGGGCGCGGGCCTCGGTGACGAACTTGTCCTTGCCCGACGGGGTGAGGGAGCCGCTGTCGGACTTGGACAGATAGCTGCCGTAACCGTTCTTGGCCTCCAGGAACGTCTGCCGGGAGGAGTCCCAGCCGTCGTACTCCACCGCCGGCTTGCCCTCCCGGGGGTGCGGCACGACGTACTCCTGGCCCCGGTTGGTACCGGTCACCTGCTCCTGGTAGCGCAGCCAGGACTCGTTCTTCCAGTTGGGCGCGGGGTTGCGGTCCCGGCTCGCCCAGTAGCCGTCGCCCGCATCGGCGTCCCCGAGCGTGCGGTCCTTGAGGTCGTCGGCCCAGGACGGCGGGTTGTAGTTGCGCGGGTCGGAGGTGTCGTTGCGCTGCGCCTCCGGGTACTTCTTCTTGTCCACCTCGGCCTTGCGCGCCCGCTCGGGCTCCTCCAGACGCTTCTGCTCCAGGTGCGCGGCCCGTTCGGCGGCCCGCGCCTGGGCCGCGGCGGCCTTGGCCGCCTCGTCGCAGCCGCCCTCGGCGAGGACGACCCGGCCCTGGGGGCCGCCCGCCAGCACACCGGTGCCCGCGCCCGGCACGCCGCCGCTCCCACCTCCGCCGTACGGCACCCGAGGGGGCCCGCCCGCGATCGCGCAACCGGTCCGGCGCGCAGCGTCCTCGGCGGTGTCCGCCGCGTCGTCGGCCTCCTTCGCGGCCTTCCGTACGCCGTCGAGGTCGCCGGCCTCCGCCGCCTTACGGGCCCGGCGCGCGGCGGCTCCGGCGTCGTCGGCGGCGCGGCCCACGGCCCCGGCGACCTTGCCCAGCACACCGAGCTTTCCGACCTTCCCGACGACCTTCCCGACGTTGTAGCCGGGGATGAAGATCGAGCCGACGTTCCAGATCACATCGGTGACGGCCCGGGTCTTCTCGCCGTTGTTCCAGCGCTCGCGTACCTCGTCCCCGACGAAGACGTCGTCGCCGACCGTGACGACCGTGCCGACGGACGCCTTGCCCCAGTCCCAGACCGCGCCCAGGTAGTCGCCGTCCGCCCACTTGTCACCGGCGCCCGAGGAGTCCTTCACCCACTGGTCGCCGAGCTGCTTGCCGTAGTCGACCAGCCCGGACCAGGTCTCCGGCTTGAACAGGTCGATGATCCCGGAGATGTCGCCCCAGATGCCGTCGACCACGATGCCCTTGACGACCTGCGTCGTACGGTCCCAGGCGCAGCCGAAGAAGCCCCAGCCGCCGCAGTCCTCCTGCTCCTCGGCCTGCTCGCCGCCGTCCTCGCCCTCACCGTCGTCGGACGCCTGTACGTCGTGGGCGGCCTCGGGCTCCTCGTTGTCCTCGGGGAAGGTGTCCTCGCCGGTGCCGGGGCGCCCGTCGTCGTCGGGCCCGCCGGTGCCGCCGCCCGTGCTGGTGGAGCCCGCGCTCTCGCCGCCACCGGTCCCGGCCGTACCGCCGGATCCCTCGGTACCGCCGGTGCCATCGGTCCCGCCGGATCCCTCGGTGCCGCCGGATCCCTCGGTGCCGCCGGAGCCTCCCGTACCGCCGGTGGCGTCGCCGCCCGTGGAGCCGCCGGTGATGCCGCCCGTGGTCGTCGAACCGCCGTCCGCGCCTCCGTCGGCCCCTCCGTCGGCCCCTCCGTCCGCGCTTCCCGTCGTACCGCCGTCGGCTCCCCCGTCCGTGCCGCCGTCCGGGCGTTCGCCCGCTTCGACGGAGCCGCCCGGGGAGACCGGGCAGGAGCTGCCGGTCAGCGAGCAGATCGCGGACTGGAGGCCCTCGGTGATCCGGCCGCCGAGGCCGCCCACGGTCATGGCCGCGATCAGCGCGACGACGATCAGGACCAGGCCCAGGTACTCCAGGGCGGTCTGCCCCCGGTCCCGCTTCCAGGTGATCATGTGCGGGAGCGAGAACTTCGGCGGCCGCCCCCGCTCGCCGGGCGGCAGACGGAACCACGCCCGGCTCCCCGCGCGGCTGATCAGGACGATGATCAGGATCGGCAGGACCAGCTGGGTCAGTCCGTCCGGCGACCCGTCCCCGAGGTTGGCGAGACCGCCGAGGATCAGCCAGACCTGGACGGCGACGATGCCCCATCGCACACGCGTGCCGCCGGTCCTGACATGCCGGGCCAGCAGCGCCGCGAGCACCCCGGGCGCGGAGGCGTACAGCAGGATGCCGAGCACCTCGGCGCCCATCGCGTCCGCGGCGAGGGCCGAGCCGGACAGCCCGATCGCCCCCAGCACCGTCGCCCCGAACAGCACGAGGAGCAGCACGCGGACCAGGACGAGCGGGCGCGGGAGTTCACGCCACTGGGCGACGGCCGGAGCCGGGCCTCCCGCTACGGGTATGCCACCGACAGCAGACATACGTGAACCGACCCCCGGCACCCATGAGTGACATGACAACCGGTCACCCTAGGGTCGGGGACCCTCTCGCGTCGTGGGCCCCAGGACCCAACCCCGGGCCCACCCCGGCGGGTTGATCGGCTCCGGCGCCCGGAAGACGCGACAACGCACCCGGCGCCCGGAAACGCAACGTACCCGGCGGCGGGACCGCTCGTACGGGACGAGCGGGCCTGCTACCGGGTACGGAGCGGGGTCGTACTGCTGTGCGCCTGCGTCAGCCGGTGGGGTTCACCGACGGGCCGGCGTCAGTCGGTGAGGTTCACCGAGCGGGCCGAGGACGCGCCGATCTCCTCGGCGATCTCGGTCAGCACCGGCTGCGGGACGGTGTCGTCGACGGTGAGGACGACGAGCGCCTCGCCGCCCACGGCGGCCCGGGACACCTGCATGCCCGCGATGTTCAGCCCGGCCTCGCCGAGGATCTTGCCGACCGCGCCCACCACACCGGGACGGTCCTGGTAGCGCAGGACGACCATGTGGTCGGCGAGCGCCAGATCGACGTCGTGCTCACCGATGGCAACGATCTTCTGGAGGTTCTTCGGGCCCGCCAGCGTGCCGGAGACCGCGACCTCCTGGCCGTCGGAGAGCGTGCCGCGCACGGTGACCACGTTGCGGTGGTCGGGCGACTCGGAGCTGGTGGTGAGGCGGACCTCGACACCGCGCTCCTGCGCGAACAGCGGGGCGTTGACGTAGCTGACGGTCTCGTCGACGACGTCCTCGAAGACGCCCTTGAGCGCGGAGAGCTCCAGCACCTTGACGTCGTGCTGGGTGATCTCGCCGTACACCTCGACGTCGAGCCGGGCCGCGACCTCGCCCGCGAGGGCGGTGAAGATCCGGCCGAGCTTCTCGGCGAGCGGCAGACCGGGGCGTACGTCCTCGGCGATGACGCCTCCCTGGACGTTGACCGCGTCCGGGACCAGCTCGCCGGCCAGCGCGAGGCGGACGGACCTGGCGACCGCGATGCCCGCCTTCTCCTGCGCCTCGTCGGTGGAGGCGCCGAGGTGCGGGGTGCAGACGACCTGGTCGAACTGGAACAGCGGGGAGTCCGTGCAGGGCTCCTTCGCGTACACATCGAGGCCGGCGCCCGCGACGCGGCCCTCCTTGAGCGCGGAGGCCAGGGCCTCCTCGTCGACGATCCCGCCGCGCGCGGCGTTGACGATGCGCACCGAGGGCTTCACCTTGTGCAGCGCCTCGTCACCGATGAGACCGAGGGTCTCCGGCGTCTTCGGCAGGTGCACCGTGATGAAGTCGGCGACCTCCAGCAGCTCGTCCAGGCTGAGGAGCTTGACGCCCATCTGCGCGGCGCGGGCCGGCTGGACGTAGGGGTCGTAGGCGACGATCTTCATGCCGAAGGCCGACATGCGCTGGGCCACCAGGACGCCGATGCGGCCGAGGCCGACGACGCCGAGGACCTTCTCGCTGAGCTCGACCCCGGTGTACTTGGAGCGCTTCCACTCACCGTTCTTGAGCGCGGTGTTGGCCTGCGGGATGTTGCGCGCGGTGGCCACCAGCAGGCCGCAGGCCAGCTCGGCCGCGGTGACGATGTTGGAGGTCGGGGCGTTGACGACCATCACACCGGCCTTGGTGGCCGAGGAGACGTCGACGTTGTCCAGGCCGACGCCCGCGCGGGCCACGACCCGGAGCTTCTTGGCGGCGGCGATGGCCTCGGCGTCGACCTTGGTGGCGGAGCGCACCAGGATGGCGTCGACGTCGGCGATCGCGGGGAGTAGCTCGGCGCGGTCCGCGCCGTTGCAGTGCCGGATCTCGAAATCCGGACCCAGAGCGTCGACCGTGGCGGGCGACAGCTCTTCAGCGATGAGTACGACAGGTTTCGAGCTCACGTGAGTCCTCACAAGTCCAGTGCGGACGGCCGTCCCGACGGCCGCAGGCGGTGGAGGGGCTAGCCGCGTGGTAGACGCACGACACTGTGGGCCCTGACGCGTGTATGTGTGGAGAAGTGTAGTCATGCGACGGGCCTCGTACTGCGCCCCGGTGGAAGGATCACCCGCACGAGGGTGGACGTCGTGTACACCCGTACGGAACTGCCCCTCCGGTACCCCCGTACGGAGCGGCTTCTCCGGTTACCGCGGAGCGGGGCGGGTCCACGAAAAGGACCCGCCCCGCTCCCCCGAGGCCTAGGCCTCTTCGTCGTTCACCCAGCTCATGAGCTTGCGCAGCTCACGGCCGGTGGTCTCCAGCAGGTGGTCGCTGTCGGCCTTCTTGTACTCGTTGTACTTGGGCAGACCGTTGTGGTACTCCGCCATCCAGGCGTTGGCGAAGGTGCCGTCCTGGATCTCGGTGAGGACCTTCTTCATCTCGGCCTTGGTGTCGGCCGTGATGATGCGCGGGCCGGTGACGTAGTCGCCCCACTCGGCGGTCTCCGAGATGGACCAGCGCATCTTCTCCAGGCCGCCCTCGTACATGAGGTCGACGATGAGCTTCAGCTCGTGCAGGCACTCGAAGTACGCGATCTCGGGCTGGTAGCCGGCCTCGGTCAGCGTCTCGAAACCGGCCTTGACCAGGGCGGCGGTGCCACCGCAGAGAACGGCCTGCTCACCGAACAGGTCGGTCTCGGTCTCCTCGGTGAAGGTCGTCTTGATGACGCCCGCGCGGGTGCCGCCGATGCCCTTGGCGTACGAGAGGGCGAGCTCCAGGCCCTTGCCCGAGGCGTCCTGCTCGACGGCCACGATGCAGGGAACGCCGCGGCCCTCCTCGTACTGGCGGCGGACCAGGTGGCCGGGGCCCTTGGGGGCGACCATGCAGACGTCGACGCCGGCCGGCGGCTTGATGAAGCCGAAGCGGATGTTCAGGCCGTGGCCGAAGAACAGCGCGTCGCCGTCCTTGAGGTTGTCCTTGACGGACTCCTCGTAGACCTGGGCCTGGATCGGGTCCGGGACGAGGATCATGATGACGTCGGCCTCGGCGGCGGCCTCGGCCGGGGTCACCACGCGCAGGCCCTGCTCCTCGGCCTTGGCCTTGGACTTCGAGCCCTCGTGCAGACCGACGCGGACGTCGACGCCGGAGTCACGGAGCGACAGCGCGTGGGCGTGGCCCTGGCTGCCGTAACCGAGAACCGCGACCTTGCGGCCCTGGATGATGGACAGGTCGGCATCGTCGTCGTAGAACAGCTCGGCCACTGGGTCTTCTCCTTGGTGTGCAGGTGTTGCGTCCCACCGTACGGCGGGGTGCGTCGTATACGTTGTCGGGTCTCGCCATGCGAGCGGCGCGGGCGCCGCTCCCGGTGCCGCTAGGCGGAGCGGTCGAGGGCGCGCAGGGACCGGTCGGTGATCGAGCGCGCGCCGCGCCCTATGGCGATGGTGCCGGACTGGACGAGCTCCTTGATGCCGTACTGCTCCAGCATCTTGAGCATCGCCTCCAGCTTGTCGGCCCCTCCGGTCGCCTCGATCGTGACGGCCTCCGGGGAGACGTCGACGGTCTTGGCGCGGAACAGCTGGACGATCTCGACGATCTGGGAGCGGGTCTCGCTGTCGGCGCGGACCTTCACCAGGACGAGCTCCCGCTGGATCGCAGCGGCGGGCTCGAGTTCGACGATCTTCAGGACGTTGACCAGCTTGTTGAGCTGCTTGGTCACCTGCTCCAGGGGCAGGCCCTCGACATTCACGACGATGGTGATGCGGGAGATGTCGGGGTGCTCGGTGGTACCGACCGCGAGCGAGTCGATGTTGAAGCCTCGCCGGGAGAACAGCGCGGTGATCCGGGCGAGGACACCGGGCTTGTTCTCGACCAGGACGGAGAGCGTGTGCTTTTCGGACATGGAGTCGGTCTCTCTCTGTCTCTCAGTCGTCTTCGTTGTCGCCGAAGTCGGGGCGGACGCCGCGGGCGGCCTGGACCTCGTCGTTGGAGGTGCCGGCGGCGACCATCGGCCAGACCATGGCGTCCTCGTGGACGATGAAGTCGATCACGACGGGGCGGTCGTTGATGGAGTTGGCCTCTTCGATGACCTTGTCCAGGTCGGCCGGGTCCTCGCAGCGGATGGCGTAGCAGCCCATGGCCTCGGACAGCTTGACGAAGTCCGGGACGCGGGTGCCCTTGGCCGGGACGCCGTCCGTGTCCGCGCCGGAGTGCAGCACGGTGTTGGAGTAGCGCTGGTTGTAGAAGAGGGTCTGCCACTGGCGGACCATCCCGAGCGCACCGTTGTTGATGACGGCGACCTTGATCGGGATGTTGTTGAGCGCGCAGGTGGTCAGTTCCTGGTTGGTCATCTGGAAGCAGCCGTCGCCGTCGATCGCCCAGACCGTGCGGTCGGGCATGCCGGCCTTCGCGCCCATCGCGGCCGGGACCGCGTAGCCCATCGTTCCGGCGCCGCCGCTGTTGAGCCAGGTGGCGGGCTGCTCGTAGTCGATGAAGTGGGAGGCCCACATCTGGTGCTGGCCGACGCCCGCCGCGAAGATCGTGCCCTCGGGGGCGAGCTTGCCGATGCGCTGGATGACCTGCTGCGGGGAGAGGCTGCCGTCCTCGGGCAGGTCGTAGCCGAGCGGGTAGGTCTCGCGCCAGCGGTTGAGGTCCTTCCACCATGCGGCGTAGTCGCCGGTGTGGCCCTCGGTGTGCTCGGCCTGGACGGCCTGGACCAGGTCGGCCAGGACCTCGCGGGCATCACCGACGATGGGCACGTCGGCGGTGCGGTTCTTGCCGATCTCGGCCGGGTCGATGTCGGCGTGGACGATCTTGGCGTACGGGGCGAAGCTGTCCAGCTTGCCGGTGACGCGGTCGTCGAAGCGGGCTCCGAGGGCGACGATCAGGTCGGCCTTCTGCAGCGCGGTGACGGCGGTGACCGCACCGTGCATGCCCGGCATTCCCACGTGCAGCGGGTGGCTGTCGGGGAAGGCGCCGAGCGCCATCAGGGTGGTGGTGACGGGCGCTCCGGTCAGCTCCGCGAGGACCTTCAGCTCGGCGGTGGCCCCGGCCTTCAGGACGCCGCCGCCGACGTACAGCACGGGTCGCTTGGCCTGGGTGATCAGCTTCGCGGCCTCGCGGATCTGCTTGGCGTGCGGCTTGGTCACCGGGCGGTAGCCGGGCAGGTCCTGGGTGGGCGGCCAGCTGAAGGTGGTCTTCGCCTGGAGGGCGTCCTTGGCGATGTCGACGAGGACCGGTCCGGGGCGGCCGGTGGAGGCGATGTGGAAGGCCTCGGCGATGGTGTGCGGGATGTCCTCGGCCTTGGTGACCAGGAAGTTGTGCTTGGTGATCGGCATCGTGATGCCGCAGATGTCGGCTTCCTGGAAGGCGTCGGTGCCGATCGCCTTGGAGGCGACCTGGCCGGTGATCGCGACGAGCGGCACGGAGTCCATGTGCGCGTCGGCGATCGGGGTGACCAGGTTGGTGGCGCCGGGGCCCGAGGTGGCCATGCAGACGCCGACCTTGCCGGTGGCCTGCGCGTACCCGGTGGCGGCGTGGCCGGCGCCCTGCTCGTGGCGGACCAGGACGTGACGGACCCGGGTGGAGTCCATCATCGGGTCGTAGGCGGGGAGGATCGCGCCGCCGGGAATGCCGAATACCGTGTCGGCGCCGACTTCCTCGAGAGAACGGATGAGGGACTGCGCGCCCGTGACGTGCTCAACGGTGACGGACGGCTGTCCGCCGTTACGGGCGCGCGGCTGCGGGTGGTGGGCCCCGGTGGCCTGCTCGGTCATCGGCATTCTCTTCTCGAAGCTGAGGGTTTTCGCGGGTGTTTTGCAGCGGTTTGAGCGGTGTCAGTGCAACAAAAAACCCCTCGTGCCGTGAGGCAAGCGAGGGGAGCGCGCCGGGTGCGGTCCGCAGAGTGTCGTGGAGTGACTCTGCTTCAGCCGACGCGCTTTCCAAGTACGAGAATTCGGGTGCGCATGGCATTGACCCTCTCTCCGGCACGCATGAAGTGTCAAGTGGGTGGGACGGGCGTCTCAGCATGTGATCCGGTGAGCAGAGGAATCGAGCCGCCCGCCATCACCGGCCGGGGGCCCGGGATGCCCGGTACGGGGAACTCCCCCCGGACCAGGGCGCGCCGCAGCCGGTACTCGTCGAGCGGGCCGGAGAAAGCCATCCCCTGCCCGTGGGTGCACCCCATGGCGCGCAGGGCGAGGACCTGCTCGGGGACGTCGACCCCGTCGGCGACGGACTGGAGGCCGAGGTCGCAGGCGATCCGCAGGAGACCGCTGGTGATCTTGTGCAGCCTGGCCGATTCGACCACCCCCTCCACCAGGTTCCGGTCGAGCTTCAGTACGTCGATGGGGAGCCGGCGCAGGGCGTTGATCGCCGCGAAGCCGCTGCCGAAGCCGTCCAGCGCGATCCGTACCCCGAGTCGGCGCAGGGCCACGAGTCGCTGCTCCAGGGCGTCGAAGGAGACGCGCGGGTCGCTGTCGGCGACCTCGACCATCAGGGCGCCCGAGGGCAGGCCGTGGCGGGTCAGCAGCGCCTCGATGGAGCCGGGGGGCGAGGCCGCGTCCAGCAGCCGGGCGGCGGAGAGCCGGACGGAGACGGCGACGGGATGCCCGGCCCTGGCCCGGTCGGCGGCCTGGGCCACCGCCTCCTCCAGGAGCCAGCGGCCGAGCTCGGCGGTGCGGTCGTCGTCGCCGGAGACCCGGAGGAACTCGGCGGGGGTGAACAGGATGCCCTGGGCGGAACGCCAGCGGGCCTGGGCGGCGACGGCGGCCACGGACCCGCTGGCGAGGTGGACGACGGGCTGGTGGAGCAGGGCGAACTCGCCCTCGCGCAGGGCGGTGCGCAGCCGGGTGGCCAGCTCGGAGCGGCGTACGACGTCGGCCTGCATCTGCGGGGCGTACAGCTCGACCCGGTCCTTGCCGCCGGCCTTGGCGCGGTACATCGCGAGGTCCGCGTTGCGCATGAGGTCGGTGGGGCTGATGGCGGGCTCGGCGAAGGCCACGCCGATGGAGGCGGCCACCCGGACCTCGCTGGGGCCGATCCGGTAGGGCTGGGAGAGGGTGAGGCGCAGCCGGTCGGCGATCTCGTGGACCTGGTACTCCCGGGCGCCCTGGTCGCGGGTGCCGTCGCCCATGATGAGCGCGGCGAACTCGTCGCCGCCGAGCCGGGCGGCGGTGTCGCCCGCCCGGACGGAGTCCTGGAGGCGGCGGCCGGCCTGGACGAGCAGTTCGTCGCCCGCCTGGTGGCCGATGGTGTCGTTGACCGCCTTGAAGCCGTCGAGGTCGATGAAGAGGACGGCGGTGCCGGGGTCGCCCGAGCGACGGCCGCCGAGCGCCTGGCGGACCCGGGCGGTGAACAGGGCCCGGTTGGGCAGGTCGGTGAGCGGGTCGTGCTCGGCGTTGTGCTGCAACTGGGCCTGGAGCCTGACCCGTTCGGTGACGTCCCGGCTGTTGAGGAGAAGGCCGCCCTGGTGGCGGTTGACGGTGGACTCGACGTTGAGCCAGTCGCCCGTGCCCGAGCGGAAGCGGCATTCGATGCGGGTGGTGGGCTCCTCGTGCGGCGGTGCGGCCAGGAAGCGCCGCACCTCGTGGACGAACCTGCCGAGATCCTCGGGGTGGATGATCGAGGACAGCTCGGATCCGACGAGTCCCTCCGCCTCGCGCCCGTAGACCCCGGCGGCGGCGGGGCTGACGTAGCGCAGGGTGCCGTTGGGCGCGGCGATCATGATGACGTCGCTGGAGCCCTGCACCAGGGAGCGGAAGTGATTCTCCTTCTGGGCCAGCTCCTGGGTGAGGGAGATGTTGTCGAGGAGCATGATGCCCTGCCGGACAACCAGCGCCAGGACGACGGTGCAGCCGGTGAAGATGACGACCCGGTCGACCCGGCGGCCGTCGACCACGTTGTACAGGATGCCCAGGGTGCAGACGGCGGCGGCGAGATACGGGGTCAGGGCGGCCAGCGAGCCGGCGATCGGGCGGCTGGCGATGACGCGCGGGGGCCCGGGGCGGGCGGATGTCCGGGCCCCCCTGCGGGCGCCCCAGGGGGCGTAGGCGAGGAGCAGCGACCCGGCGAACCAGCCGGCGTCGAGGAGCTGGCCCGAGTGGTAGGTGGAGCGCAGCAGCGGCGAGGTGAACACCGCGTCGCTCAGGACGGTGAGCGCGAGGGCGGCGATGGCGGTGTTCACCGCGGAGCGGTTCACCCCGGCCCGGCGGAAGTGCAGGGCGAGGACCATCGAGACGAGCACGATGTCGAGCAGCGGATAGGCGAGCGAGAGGGCCGCGGGCGCGACGCTGGCGTCCTGGACCCCCGCCAGGTGCGTGGTGTGCGCGAGGGCGAGGCTCCAGGCGAGCGTCAGCAGGGAGCCGCCGATCAGCCAGGCGTCCAGGGCCAGGCACACCCAGCCGGCCCGGGTGACGGGCCGTTTGGCGAGCACGAGCAGTCCGACGATGGCGGGCGGCGCGAAGCAGAGGAAGAAGAGGTCGGCGAGGGAGGGCGTGGGCACGGGGACGCCGAGGATCACCTCGTACCAGCCCCAGACGGCGTTTCCGCAGGCCGCCATGGCGGAGGAGAGCGAGAACAGCAGCCAGGCGGGGCGCAGCCGGCCCCTGACCGCCCGTGCGTAGAGGAAGCAGGAGACGGCGGCGATCAGGGCCGCCGCGGCGAGACCGAAGTCCCCCATGAAGACGGCGACTTGCGGCGAGCCCCAGCCGACGGCGGCGCCCACCGAATATCCCGCGCAGACGACGCCGAGCAGGATCCGGGACCGCAGCCCCGTGGAGCCGGTGGTGGACCGCGGGGCGAGCAGGGCCCCCAGCGCGCTCACCGGAGGGCTCCCCGCCCCGGGCCCCCCTGGAACGTGCTCACCGGTGCCCGGCCCCTCGCCGGGCCCCTCCGGCACCGCTCGCTCCGGCCCGGCCGCGGCCGCTTCGGCACTGCCGGCGCGGGGCAGGGATCCGGCCATCGGCGGGCACTGTGCTCCGTCGGTGCGGGCGGCCGCAACCGTCCGCTCGTCCGCGTCGGATCGTCTCTCCATGGCCAGCACATCGCCCGTCGCCCCCTCGCGTTCCGGTGCTCCCCCCGCGCCGTCCCTTCCACGGCGCAGCCCCCCGGATCGGACGATACACCAGATCCGTCACTCAGGGCCATAGATTCTCTACGCTCCGTGACGAAAGGCGAGGTGAGCGGTACTGCGTGCATCCGGACCACCCCGTAGCGTGGCCGCCGCGGCGGGGTCAGCCGGTGGTGGTCACGACGTTGCTCACCGGCTCTCCGGCGGCGAACCGGGTGAGCTGTGCGGCCAGCAGCCGCTTGGCGCGCGGTTCGAACGCCGAGGTGCTGCCGCCCACGTGAGGCGTGATCAAGACATTCGGGGCATGCCAGAGAGGATGGCCCGCGGGCAGGGGTTCCGGGTCGGTGACGTCGAGTGCGGCCCGCAGTCGCCCGGATTCGAGTTCGGTCAACAGGGCCTTGGTGTCGACGACCGGGCCGCGGGCGACGTTGACGAGGAGGGCTCCGTCGGGCATCGCGGCGAGGAAGTCGGCGCCCACCAGCCCCTGCGTGGACGGGTTCAGCGGAGTGGACAGGATCACGACGTCGGCCTCGGGCAGCAGAGCGGGCAGGTCGTCGAGCGTCTGTACGGGACCGCGCGCGGTGGTCCGTGCGGAGCGCGCGACGCGCGCCACCCGCGCGCACTCGAACGGGGCGAGCCGGTCCTCGATGGCCGAGCCGATGGATCCGTAGCCCACGATGAGGACGGACTTGTCGGCGAGCGATGGGTAGAAGCCGGAACGCCACTCCTCCTTGTCCTGGCCGTGGACGAATCCGGGGAGCCCGCGCAGGGACGCGAGGATCAGGGCGAGCGTCAGCTCGGCGGTGGACGCCTCGTGCACCCCCTTGGCGTTGCAGAGGCGTACGCCGGAGTGGAGCAGGGCGAGACCCGGCTCCACGTGGTCGATGCCCGCGGAGAGCGTCTGCACCACCCGGACGGCGCTCATCGAGGCGAGCGGGCGCACCGCGATCTCGGGGCCCTTCAGATACGGAACGACGTAGTAGGCGCAGTCGGCCGGGTCCCCCGGGTAGTCCGGTTCGCCGTCCCAGAAGAGGTAGTTGAGGCCCTCGGGCAGCCCGTCGATCTCCTCGGCGGGGAAGGGCAGCCACACGTCGGCAGTCGTCGCAGTCATGGTCAGGAGGCTATGCGACAGATGTGCGAGCGCTCCAGGGGTGCCCGGGCGCTCGCGCGACGGGCGGTCAGCGGGGTCGCAGTTCGAGGGCTCGCACCCCGGCGTACAGGGCGGCGACGTCCGCCGGCCGGTGCAGGGAGCGTCCGGTGAGGCGGGAGACCCGGTCGAGGCGGTTGCGGACGGTGTTGCGGTGGCAGTAGAGGATCTCGGCGATCTCGGTGGTGGATCCGGTGTCCGAGTCGAGCCAGGCGGTGAGCGTCTCCATCAGTCCTTGCGGTCCGGTGCGGCCAGGACCGGGTCGAGCACGGTGAGGGCCATCCGCAGCGCCAGGTCGGCCCCGGCGGCGACCAGGGCCGCGGCCGGATCATGATCGAGCGTGACCGCCCGGTGCGTACCGGCGGGCAGCGAGGCCCTGGCCAGTGTCGCCAGCCGCAGGGCGTCGGCACTCTCCCGCAGCCGGGCGTACGCGGGGCTGAGTCCCGCACGCCCGGTGACCGCCGCGCCGACCACGTTCAACACCATGGCGAGTGCGGAGGCGTGCGCGCAGCCGGGGGCGGGAAAGGGGTCGGGCAAGGCGACGATGCCGGCGAGGCCGTCGGGACGCGGGCGCCAGGCGGAGCGCAGTCCGCCCCGCAGCATGGCCTGTTCCATCGCGGTGACATCACCGTGATCGGCGACGACGCATACGTACGGTCCCTGCTCGGGCAGGCCGAGGGAGGCGGCGGTGCCGCCGAGCGCCGCCCAGTCGGCCGTCTTCCCGGTCAGGAGCGCGTCGAGGAGCAGCAGCCGCTGCAGTTCGTCGGCGCGGGCCAGACTCACCAGCGTGTCCCGGTAGACGTCGTTCACCGTCCGGGACGCCGCGTCCAGCAGGCACCAGAGCGCCATGGAGGCCTGTGCGATGTCGTCCATCGTCGTGCCGGGCTGTTGCTTGGCACGGTCGATGAGGGCGTCGGCCAGCAGGCGGTAGCCGATGAGGAAGGCGTGCAGAACCGCGTCGAGCGGGACCCCCTGCGTGGCCCGGCGGCGCACGCTCTGCCGGGTGCTGTCCGTGCGCACCGGCCGGTGGTGTGCCATGCAGGTCAGCAGCTCGCGCAGGTTGCGCTCGTTGAAGTCGCGTACGTCGGCCATGATCTCGTCGCTCAACCGCGCGTACGGCGCGACCTCCGTGGTGATCTTGCGGAACAGGTCGTCCGCCAGGGCGTCGATCCGCTCCAGCAGTTCCGCCGCGCACACCGCCAGCAGTGGGGGAACGATCAGGCCGCCATCGGCGTGCTGGTCCGACATGCGGGCCAGCATACGGTTCATCCTGCGGGCCGCCACTGTGCGGGCGCACAAGGCACACGCCCTATCCGAGGTCGACCGCCCACTCCTTACGGCCCGCATTGTGCCGCAGCATTTTCCTCCCGAGCCGCTGAGGAGAGCTGATGCTGAACCTGTCGTCCCTGCTGGAGCACACCGCCCAGGAGCACCCGGACCGTACCGCACTGGTCTTCGGTGACACCCGCCTGACCTACGCCGCGCTGCGGGCGCGGTCGGAGGCCGTCGCGGACCGGCTGAGGCGCCTCGGTATCGGCCGCGGCGACAAGGTGGCGCTGGCCTGCCCGAACGTGCCGGACTACCCGGCCGCCTACTTCGGGATACTCCGTCTCGGGGCGGTCGTGGTGCCGCTGAACGTACTGCTGCGGCCGCAGGAGGTCGCCTACCACCTCGCGGACTCCCGTGCGAAAGCCTTCCTCTGCTTCGCGGACACCCCCGGACTGCCGCTGGCCCAGATGGGGAAGGCCGGCTTCGACCAGGCGCCCGAGTGTGAGCACTTCCTCCTGCTGTCCGGCGACGGGAGCGACGGTCCGGCCCCTGTCGCGCCGGTCGAAACGGTGGCCACGGCCCCGGAGGACACGGCCGTGATCCTCTACACCAGCGGCACGACGGGCCGGCCCAAGGGGGCCGAACTCACCCACCGCAACATGGTGATGAACGCGTTGATCGCCGACCGGCTGTTCACGCGGGCGGACGACGAGGTGATGCTGACCGCTCTGCCGCTGTTCCACGCCTTCGGCCAGAGCGCGGTGATGAACATGGGCCTGCTCCGGGGCGCCACCCTCGTCCTGCAGCCCCGCTTCGACGCCGAGGAGGCACTCCGGCTGATGCGGCGGGAAGGGGTGACGTTCTTCGCGGGGGTCCCGACGATGTACTGGGCGCTGCTGCGCGAACTCGACGGACGGACGCCGCCCGGCCGGCTGCGTACCGCCGTCTCCGGCGGAGCCGCCCTGCCCGTCGAGGTGTTCAAACAGTTCGACGAGGCCTTCGGCGTGGGAGTGCAGGAGGGGTACGGCCTGTCCGAGACCTCGCCCGTCGCCTGCTTCAACCCGCCCGGACTTCCGCCCAGGCCCGGCTCCATCGGCCGGCCGGTGTGGGGCGTGGAGATGAAGCTCGTCGACGACTCCTGGCGGACGGTCCCGGGCGACGGGCCGGGCGAGATCGCGATCCGCGGCCACAACGTCATGAAGGGCTACTACCGGCGGCCCCACAACACGGACTCGGCGATCCGCGACGGCTGGTTCCGCACCGGTGACATCGCCCGCCGCGACGAGGACGGCTACTACTACGTCGTGGACCGGGTCAAGGACCTGATCATCCGCGGCGGCTTCAACGTCTACCCGCGCGAGATCGAAGAGGTCCTGATCACGCATCCGGCCGTGAGCATGGCCGCGGTGGTGGGCGTGCCCCACGCCACGCACGGGGAGGACGTCAAGGCGTTCGTCATCCCCGTCTCCGGCGCGGACCTGCGCGAGGACGAGCTGATCGCCTGGTGCCGCGAACGCATGGCCGCCTACAAGTACCCGCGCAGCGTGGAGTTCCGCGACAGCCTGCCGCTGACGTCCACCGGCAAGATCCTCAAGCGCGAACTCGCCGCGGAGGCCGGGGGGCTCTGAGGGCCCGCCCCGAGGGCTGTCCCGCACCCCCCGGCGGGACCCCTTGGGCAGGTTGCACAAACTCCGCCGTCGGTGATTGCCGCGATTGCGCAGAGACCTCCGGCGATCGCTCGCCCAGGATGTGCGATCAAACACCGATGTGAACCGGCCACATCACTCGGTTCACCTTGACGTCAGGAGTCGCCGTGTTGTGGAGAAGGAATCTGTTCGCCCCGTTGGCCGCACTCGCCCTGGCCCTGACCGCTTCGGCGGGCGCGGGCACGGCGGCTGCCGCCACGGACACGACCGTGGTCGCCGCCGCCTCGCCCGCCGCCTCGGCCGCCGATGACTTCGGGTCCCCCGGCCCGTACGCCACGGCGGTGGAGGTCGGGGCGATCACCACCCTGTACTACCCGCGCGACATCGCCGACAGCGACCGCCGCCACCCGGTGATCGTGTGGGGCAACGGCACCGGTGGAGTCCCCCTCGTCTACCGGGACCTGATGCTCCACTGGGCCAGTCAGGGCTTCGTCGTCGCCGCCGCGAACACCCCCATGTCCAACCTCGGGATCTCCATGCGGGCGAGCATCGACATGCTCACCGGCAGGAACGCCGACCGGGGCAGCATCTTCTTCGACCGCGTAGACCTGGAGCACATCGGCGCATCGGGGCACTCCCAGGGCGGCGCGGCCGCCATCGTCGTCGGCTCGGACCCCCGCATCGACACCATCCTGCCGATCCAGCCCGGTCCGCTGGCGAACATCAACGCGGTGCGCGTACCCGCGCTGCTGCTGGCCGGTCAGCGGGACAGCATCGTCTTCCCCGCCCTGGTCAAGGCCTTCTACAACGCCGCCGACCACATTCCGGCCCTCTACGGCGAGGTGCGCGGGGCGGACCACTTCACGGTCGTCGGCGATCCCGGCCCGTTCGCCGCACCGACCACCGCCTGGTTCCGTGCCCAGCTCATGGGCGACCGGACGGCGGGCGCCCAGTTCTTCGGCCCCGGCTGCGGTATCTGCACGGACACCGCCACCTGGTCCGACGTCCGCCGGAACAGCCTGGCTCTGAACGTCCCGGCCGCCACTCCGTAACCCGCCCCGGACGATCGCCGGCGCCGTGGCGGGCGGCGTCCCGATCCCCTTCCCCGCCGTCTCCCCGGGCCGCTCCCGCGACCGGGGAGACGGCACTTCTGTGAAAGGACCGACATGGACATCATCGCTGCGACGCGCCACGGAAAGGTACGGGGCCGCGTCGACGGGTCGATCGCCTCCTACCTGGGGATCCCGTACGCCGCCGCGCCCTTCGGAGTCCACCGGTTCCGCGCCCCGGCGCCCGTCGAGCCCTGGGAGGGGATCCGCGACGCGCTGGAGTTCGGGCCGACCGCTCCGCAACGCCCCTACCGGCCGCCCCTGGACCGGTTGATCCCCGATGTGGACATCCCCGGGGAGGAGTGCCTCAACCTCAACGTCTGGGCTCCCCGGACCGTCGGCGAACCGCTGCCGGTGCTGGTGTGGATCCACGGAGGGTCCCTGCGGAACGGCTCCGCCGCCATGCCCCTGTACGACGGCCGGGCCTTCGCGCGCGACGGTGTGGTCCTGGTCTCGATCAACTACCGGCTCGGGGTGGAGGGGTTCGGCGTCTTCCCCGACGCACCCGACAACCGGGGCCTGCTGGACCAGATCGCCGCCCTGACCTGGGTGCGGGACAACATCGCCGGATTCGGCGGAGACCCGGGGCGCGTCACGGTGTGCGGCGAGTCCGCCGGAGCCATCAGCATCGCCGCCCTGCTGACCAGCCCGCGCGCGGCCGGTCTGTTCCACCGGGCGATCCTGCAGAGCGGCCCGCCGCACACCGTGACGCGGGACAAGGGCGCCAGGACCGTGCGGGCGATGGCGAAGGCGCTGCGGGTGCCCGCCACGGCGGAGGGGTTCGCCGGGGTGGACCGCGAACGGCTGCTGGACGTCCAGGACGAGTTGGTCGGCAGGGCCGACCCGGTCAGCGGCGGACCGGGCTTCCACATCGTGGTCGACGACGACGTGGTGCCGGCCGATCCTCCGCCGCCCTCGGTCGACCTGCTGCTGGGCTGCAACCGGGAGGAGTACCGGTTGTGGTTCGTACCGAGCGGAGCGGTGGAGCGCGTCAGCCGGCTCACCCTGCGGCTGGCTCTGCTGAAGTTCAGGATCCCCGGCCGGGTGGCGCGCCTCTACCGGGCCGGCCGACCGGACGCGAGGCCGGGGGTGATCCTCGGTGAGATGGCCACCGACCTGCTGCTGCGAGGGCCGCTCAACCGGCTCGCCGACTCCCGGACCGGCGACTCCCGGCCCGCCCGGACGTTCTTCTACGAGTTCGCCTGGCGCTCGCCGGTCCTGAAGCTGGGCGCCTGTCACGCGCTGGAGATCGGTTTCGTCTTCGACAACCTCCGTCACGGTGAGGCGCTGTCCGGTCCCGACGCCCCTCAGCCGCTGGCCGACGTCATGCACCGGGCCTGGGTCGACTTCACCACCTCGGGCGACCCCGGCTGGACCGCCTGGGACACCCGCAGGCCGGTCAGGGTCTTCGACCATCCCGGCACGTCCACGGTCCTCGCGCCGCGGCAGGAGGAGCTGCGGGCCTGGCTGTAGTGCCTTCCCCGCCACCGCGGGGCCCGCGGTCGGGGTTCGCCGTCAGGTCAGGTCCCTGGCGACGAGCGCCGCCTGCAACAGCCGTGCCTCGGCGGGGACGGCCAGGTCCAGCCCGGTGAGCGTGCTCACCCGGTGCAACCTGTAGTCGAGGGTGTTGCGGTGGACGCACAGCTCCGAAGCGCTCCGGCTGCGGTTGTGTCCGTGCTCGACGAACACGCGCAGCGTCTCCAGCAGGTACGGATGCTCCTCCAGCGGGTCGAGCTTGGCCGCCAGCCGCAGCAGTGCGTCACCCGGGCGTGCGAGCTGGTACTCCAGAAGCACGTCGTCGAGCCCGTACAGCCCGGGCGGGCGGCCCAGCCGCTGGACGAGTTCGAGTACACGGCCCGCCTCCTGGGCCGCCGCGGGAACGGCGGCCGGTCCGGCGGCCGGGGCCGCGGCCGCGAACACACGGTGCCCGATGTCCTCCCCGAGCGCATCCCACAGGCCGGACAGGTCGTAACCGCCCGGCAGCAGGGCGATCCCGGCGACGTGGTCCATCAGCACCGGGACGCCCGCGTGGGCCTCCAGCGACGACTGCACCAGCCGGGGCGGCGGATTCGGCTCGAAGGACAGGGCGACCACCTCGTGTCCGCCGGCCACCGAGACCCCCGCCGCCTCCGCCAGTTCCTCGTACGGCCGGCCGGCCAGCAGCGCGGTCAGCAACGCCCGCCGCACCCGCTTGTCCTCGCTGCGGATGTCCTCCTGGGCATTGCGGTGGGCGAGCACGACGGCGGGCATCGCCGCGTGCAGACAGGCCAGCAGCTTGGCCCCGGCGCCGGTCAGCTCCTCGGGTTCCGCCGTCTCGGCCAGTACCTGCCACCACACTTCGGCGCCGACGAGGTAGGCGGCGATCACCGCCTCCAGGGGCACGCGCTCCTCCGCCCGGCGCCCCGACCACTCGATGAGCCGGGTCAGGTCGCCCGGACCCATCACGCCGTCCTGGCGCAGGGCCCGCAGCAGCAGTTCGTGCACGGCCGTGATCGACCGCGTCACCTCGCCGTCGAGCGTACGGCGCGGCAACTCCCCGTAGAAGGGGACCTCCGCAGCGCAGCGAGCGACCACGGCAGCGGTGAAGTCACCACCGCGAGCAGCCATCCGTGCGTGTAGGCCAAGCATCGGCGTATCGTCACATCGCCCAAACGCTTCCGTCAATCTCTCACCGAACTCCCCCGACAGGGACCTGCGTCGTGGATCGGGCGGGCGTGACCGTCCGGGTCCGGGACCGCGCTCTCGCGCCGTCTCCGGAAGAGCCGCCCGCTGACCGCGGCGGACGGGAGGGCGGAACGGCTCGTCCAGGAAAGGGTTCGGGGAGTTGGAGAGCAGGACTATCGGGGCGGCGGGGCTCGCCGTGGGTGCGGTCGGTCTTGGGTGCATGCCGATGAGCTGGGGATACAGCGCGTCGCAGCGGCTCGGCGACCGTTCGGTGCGGACGGTGCACGCGGCGCTGGACGCGGGCGTCCGGCTGCTCGACACCGCGGACATGTACGGCCCGTTCACCAACGAGCTGCTGGTGGGGCGGGCGCTGAAGGGCCGCCGCCAGGAGGCGTTCGTCTCCACCAAGTGCGGGCTGCTGGTGGGCGATCAGCACATCGTCGCGAACGGCCGGCCGGGGTATGTCCGGCGGGCCTGTGACGCCTCGCTGCGGCGGCTCCAGACCGATGTGATCGACCTGTACCAGCTGCACCGGGCCGACCCGGAAGTACCGGTGGAGGAGACCTGGGGTGCGATGGCGGAGCTGGTCACCGCGGGCAAGGTGCGCTCGCTAGGGCTGTGCGCGGTGGGGGCGCGGGCCCCGCGCCGGTCGGGCGAGGGACCGCATGAGGGAACGATCCGGCAGCTGGAGCGGATCCAGCAGGTCTTCCCGGTCAGCGCCGTCGAGGCGGAGCTGTCGGTGTGGTCGCGCGAGGCGCTGGCGGAGCTGATGCCGTGGTGCGTGGCGCGCGGGGTCGGGCTGCTGGCCGCGATGCCGCTGGGCAGCGGCTATCTGACCGGGACGCTGAAGCCGGGCCAGGGTTTCGAGCCGGAGGACCTGCGGGCCAGGCATCCCCGGTTCACGGCGGAGGTGATGGCGGCGAACCAGCCGGTGGTGGCCGGTCTGCGGCGGATCGCGGAGCGGCGCGGGGCGACCGTGGCCCAGGTGGCGCTGGCGTGGGTGCTGCGCCAGGGTCCGCATGTGGTACCGGTGCCGGGGGCGAAGCGGGAGCGGTGGGCGGTGGAGAACGCCGGGGCGGCGCGGGTGATCCTGGACGACCGGGACCTGGCGGAGATCGACGGCCTGCCCGCCGCCCACGAGTCGTGGGACTGAGCGTCGCGGGGCCGGGGACGTACGGGGCCGGGCGTCGCGTGGGGTCGGAGGTCGCGGGGCCGGGCGTCGTGTGCCGTACGGCGGGAGAATGGGCGCATCGGGAACTCCTGGGCCGGCCGCGGTGTAGGAACAGGTAGTCAGGCAACCGTCGAAAGGATCGGTTCCGTGCGTGGTGCTCTGTTCGGACCTGTGCAGTCCCCGGCGATGCGCAGGGGGGTGGTGGCCGTGCTGGCGTCGGCCGCCCTGCTGCTGTCCGCCGCGTGTTCCGGCGACGGGGACGGGGGTTCGTCCGGGCAGCCCGCCGGTTCCCCGAGCGCCTCGGGGGACTCCGCTCCCCCGGCCTCCCCGAGCCGGTCGGCCGGTCTGCCGCCCGCGGAGGGCTCGGCGAAGGTGGTCTCGACGCTGACCGAGGGCCTGAAGTCGCCCTGGGGTCTGGCCGCGCTGCCGGGCGGTGACCTGCTGGTGTCCTCGCGCGACGAGGGCACGGTCCACCGGATCGACGGCGAGAGCGGGAAGCAGACGCTGCTGGGCTCGGTGCCCGGGGTGGCCCCGGCCGGCGAGGGCGGGCTGCTCGGGCTCGCCGTCTCCTCCACGTTCGGCGCGGACCAGTTGGTGTACGCCTACTTCACCACCACGTCCGACAACCGGATCGTCCGCATGAGTTACGACGAGAAGCGCCCGGCGGGGCAGCAGCTGGGGGCGCCGGACACCATCCTGCGCGGCATCCCCAAGGGCAGCATCCACAACGGCGGCCGGATCGCCTTCGGCCCGGACAAGATGCTGTACGCGGGCACGGGCGAGACCGGGGACACCGGGCTGGCCCAGGACAAGGAGTCGCTGGCGGGCAAGATCCTGCGGATGACCCCCGACGGCGAGCCGGTGCACGGCAATCCGGAGGCGGACTCGGTGGTGTATTCGTACGGGCACCGCAATGTGCAGGGGCTCGCCTGGGATGCGCAGAAGCGGCTGTGGGCCGCCGAGTTCGGCCAGAACACCTGGGACGAGCTGAATCTGATCGAGCCCGGCGGGAACTACGGCTGGCCCGAGGTCGAGGGCCGGGAGGGCGAGGACGGGTTCATCGACCCGGTGGCCCAGTGGAAGACCTCCGAGGCCTCCCCCAGCGGGATCGCGTACGCGGAGGGCTCGATCTGGATGGCCGGGCTGCGCGGTGAGCGGCTCTGGCGCATTCCGCTGTCCGGCGAGAAGGCGGAGGAACCTTCCGCGGACCCCCAGTCGTTCCTGGACGAGAAGCACGGCCGCCTGCGCACTGTGGTGAGTGCGGGGGGCGACCGCCTGTGGCTGGTCACCAGCAACACGGACGGACGGGGTACGCAGAAGCCCGGGGACGACAGGATCCTCCAGGTGGAGGTGCGGTAGCCGTCCGCCCGCGCGGCATGTCGGAGGGAGCACGGCCGGTGTTCAATTTCTTCGAGGAGCTCTTCGCCCCGGGGCGCAAACACGTCTCCGACGAGCAGAAGCGGCTGGAGCTGAGCCGGGTGGACCTCGGCATCGGCGATCCGGACCGGGGGCCGATAGACCTGACCTCCGGCAAGGTGACCGTCCGTGCCCCGGCCCCGGAAACCGCCCCCGCCGCGGCCCGGGACGCCGCCCCCGAGCAGGACGCCGTCCTGGACCGGCCGAGACCCGGGAAGCCGGCGGGCGGGCCCGAGCGGCGCGCGGACGAGGAGCCCGGGACGTGACCGGGGCCTACGAGCCCGGGACGTAACAGGGCCTACGCGGCCGGGTAGAGCCGGAGGCGGTGGGCGAGGGCCGCCGCCTCGCCCCGGCTGGAGACGCCGAGCTTGGCCAGGATGTTGGAGACGTGCACGCTCGCGGTCTTCGGCGAGATGAACAGCTCCTCGGCGATCCTGCGGTTGGTGTGCCCGGCCGCCACCAGTCGGTGCACGTCCTGCTCGCGCGGGGTCAGCCCGAAGGACGCCACGGCGGCGATGGCGGGGTCCTGTCCGTCGGCCGACGGATGCTCGGGGCTCCCGGTGGCGGGTACGGCGGCCAGGACGGCCGGGTGGATCGCGGCGTCGGGGCCGGGTGCCGCGCCGGGGCCGTCCAGAGTGATGCGGGCCCGGGCCGCCAGCTGTTCGACCGCCTCGGTGAGCGGGCGCGCGCCGAGCCGGTGCGCGGCCTCCCGGGCGCGGTGCAGCAGGGCCGTGGCGGTGGACCGGTCGCCGGGGGCGATGAGCAGGGACTCGGCCCAGCGGCGGTGGATCTGGGCCAGTTCGTACGGGCGGCTCAGCGGGTCGAAGGCCTCGGCGGCGCGCGCCCAGTGGCCGGGGGTGTCCGTGCCCTCCGCGCGGGCCAGCTCCGCGTCGATGAAGACGCCGTGGGCCGCCCAGACGGGAACGAGCATCGGGAGGCTCTTCGCGCACCGGCGGATCAGGGCGAGCAGCTCCGGGCGGTCCGGTTCGGCGGCGGGCAGGCCGCGGGCGTCCGCCTCGATCATGGCGGCGGTCTGGAGCAGCGGCAGGGCGTAGCGCTGGGTGCCGGGCGGGAAGCCGTGCCGGGCCAACTCCTCGAACGCGGCCCGCGCCTCGGCGAGCCTGCCCTGCGAGGCGGCCAGCAGCATGGTGTGCCGGACCGGGGTGATCAGGTGCTGCGGCTGCGGATCGCGCTGGCCGAAGTGCTTGCGGGTCAGGGCGAGCAGCTCCTCGGCCTCGGCGAAGTCCCCGCGGGCGACGGCCAGTTCGGTACGGCGGAGGGTGGCGAGGCCCTTCGCCCTGGCGCCCAGCGCCAGGCGGGCGGCGGACCCGGCGGCGGCCTCGCTCTGGGTCCAGTGCCCGAGGGAGAACAGGGACTGCGACTGGTTGGCGTACACCCAGGCCCCGGAGTCGGCCAGGCCGTGGCTGTGGCAGATCTCGATGCCGTGGTCGGCGGCGGCGACGGCCTCCAGCGAGCGGCCCATCGCTTCGAGCGAGGAGGGCAGGTTGACGCTGACCCGGCCGAGGAGGTTCATCAGGTGCAGCTTCTCGGCACGGTCCCGGACCGCGTACATCTCGGCGAGGCCGTCCTCGACGCCGCCCGCGTCCGCGGTGAGCCAGCCCCGGGTGAGGCGGGCGTGCAGCTCGATGTACTCGTCGCCGACGAGCCGGGCGTACTCCACCGCGCGGTCGCTGTCGGCGAGCGCCTGCGGGCCCGGCTGGTGCAGCGCCCGCCAACTGGCCACGTTCGTCAGGACGTCGGCCTGCACGGGGGACGGCGGCAGTCCGCGCACCAGTTCCTGCGCGGTGGCCAGCTCCTCCCAGCCGTCCCCCTTGTCGAGCCCCTGCACCAGGCGGGCGCGCTGGACCCAGAACCAGGCCTCGCGCAGCGGGTCGGCCTCGGACGCCAGGACCCGCATCGCCTTCTTGGAGATGGCCAGGGCGCGCTTGCGGTCGCCGCCGAAGTGGGCGGCGACGGTGGCCTCGGCCATCACGTCCAGGTAGCGCAGCGGGGTGTTCTCCGGGTCGCAGCCGGAGGCCGGGTAGACCTCCGCGTAGTCGAAGGGGCGCAGGGTGGCGAGCACCGCGTCGGGGACGTCGTCCCAGAGCTCCATCGCCCGCTCCAGGAGCCTCAGCTGCTCGGAGTAGGCGTAGCGGCGGCGGGCCTCGACGGCGGCCCGGAGCACGGCGGGCAGGGCCTTGGCGGCGTCGTGGGCGGCGTACCAGTAGCTGGCGAGGCGGGTGGCGCGTTCGTCGTCCCGGACGAGGGAGGGATCGGCCTCCAGGGCTTCGGCGTAACGGCGGTTGACGCGGGTGCGTTCACCGGGCAGCAGGTCGTCGCTGACGGCCTCGCGGACCAGGGAGTGCCGGAAGCGGTAGCCGTCGGTGTCGGGCGCGGGTTGCAGCAGATTGGCGCCGACGGCCGCGCGCAGGGCCGCGTCGAGGTCGTCCTCGGCGAGTCCGGCGACGGCGGCCAGCAGTTCGTGTTCGACGTAGGAGCCGCCCTCGGCGACCAGCCGGGCGATCCGCTGGGCGTGCTCGGGGAGCGCCTCCACCCGGACGAGCAGGAGGTCGCGGAGCGATTCGGTCAGGCCGGAGCTGTCGCCGCAGCATTCCAGGGAGCGGGCCAGCTCCTCGACGAAGAAGGCGTTGCCGTCGGAGCGGTCGAAGATCTCGTCGACGAGTGCGGCGTCGGGGGTCTCGGCGAGGATGCCGGCGAGCTGGCGGCCGACCTCGTCGTGGCTGAACCGGTCGAGTTCGACGCGGGTGACGGTGCGCAGCCGGTCCAGCTCGGCGAGGAGCGGGCGCAGGGGGTGGCGGCGGTGGATGTCGTCGGCGCGGTAGGTGCCGACGACCATGAGGCGGCCGCTGCCCAGGGTGCGGAAGAGATAGGCGAGGAGGTGCCGGGTGGAGGCGTCCGCCCAGTGCAGGTCCTCCAGGACGAGGACGACCACGCGTTCGGCGGAGATCCGCTCCAGCAGCCGTACGGTGAGTTCGAAGAGGCGGGCGATGCTGTGCTCGTCGGTCGCGTCCCGGTGGGCCTCGCCCAGTTCGGGCAGGAGCCGGGCCAGCTCGCCCTCCTGGCCGGCGCAGGCGGCGGCCATCTCCTCGGGCAGCGCCCGGCGCAGGGCGCGCAGGGCGGTGGGGAACGGGGCGAACGGCAGTCCGTCGGCCCCGATCTCGACGCAGGACCCGACGGCGACGACGGCGTCGCGTCGTTCGGCCGCCGTGACGAACTGCTCGACCAGGCGGGTCTTGCCGACGCCTGCCTCGCCGCCGATCAGCAGCGCCTGCGGGTCGCCGGACGCGGCCCGCGCGAGCGCCTCGGTGAGCGCGGCGAACTCCTCGGCGCGCCCGACGAACACGGGGCTGACTGACCTGGTCTCCACGCCGCCGAGCATCGCATACGCGTACGAGGAGGCGGGACCCTTTTCGCGGACGGTGATCATGCTCCCGGCACGGTCCGGTCCCGCCCCGCCCGAAAGGTCCGGTCCCGCCCCGCCCGATCCGGAGGGGGCGTCGGCGGGACCGGTGACCGGTGCGGTGGTGCTCCCGGGCCGGGACATCGTCAGGCGGCGGGAGCGAAGCGGGTGCGGTCCTCCACCACCTTCCCCTCGGGGTCACCGCGTCCTGGGCGGCGGGCAGCCCGGCGGGCGAGGCGGGCCCGGCCGAGCTCGCGCTCGGCGTCGGCCCGGCGGATCAGCTCGGCGGAGGTGGAGCGGTAGAGCTCGTACTCGTACATGGTGTGCCCCTGGTTCCTGGTCGTGGCAGCGGACCGGAGGGGTGCCCGGCCGGTCGGCCGGGGCCCTGTGTTCGCTGTGTGTCCACTGTCGTCGGCCAGGAGGGGGCGGCGCATCGGGCGAGTTCCGCATGTTCGCGGCGGTGGGGGCCTTAGAACCCGCCCCCGGGTGTCCGAGGGGCGGACGCCTTAGGGCGTGTCCGCCCTAGACCCGTGCCGTACGGGACCGTGAGCAGGGGGTCAGCCGCCGGCCGGGACGCCCGCGGTGGGCAGGGAGACGAAGAGGTCGAAGTACATGCCCGCGGAGATCAGCACGCCGAGGACGCCGAGGGCGACACCGGCCAGGGCGACCGCGCGGACCCAGGTGGGCTGCGGACGCTCGGAGGGGGCTCCGAAGGCGGGGCGGACCAGGACGAAGACGCCGACGAGCAGGGCGAGGACGGCGAAGACGCCGTTGACCAGGGCGGTGGTGTGCCAGGCGTCCCCGTAGATCTCGGAGATCTGCTGGGCCGCGCTGCCGCCGCCGGAGGTCTGGATCTGGCCGATGAGCGTCTCGCGCTCGGCGGCGACCCGGCCGGTCCAGGCGCCGGTCAGGGCGACGACGCCCAGGGCGGCGGAGACGACGGCCGCCGCACCCGCGCCGACGCCGTGGCGGGCCTCGTCGAAGGGGTCGGGCTCCAGGGCGTCATCGTCATCGTCGTCCGACTGCCCGGCGAGGTCGTCGGGGGCCGTCCCGGAGTCCGCGGCGTCGGACGGCGTACCGGTGGTGTCCTTCGGTGCGGGGTCCTTCGCCGGGGAGTCCGTCGCAGGGTCCTTCACCAGGGAGTCCTGCGCGGTCGCCTCCTCCGTGACGGCGTCGGCGGAGCCCTCGGCGGGGTCGGTCGTCCCGGCGGGCGGGGTGGTCGTGGACGGGGTCGTCGTCTTGGAGGGGGTGGTGTTCATGCGCCGCACGCTAGGCGGCCCGGATGAGAGCCCGCTTAACGCCGGGGCCGCGCGGGGCCCGGAGGGGGCTCACCGCCCGGTGCGGGCCCGCCATTCCGGGGCGAGGACGGACCAGATCTCGGAGTCGTGGCGGACGCCCCGGTGGAGGTAGTTCTGCCGCATCACCCCGTCCCGGGTCATGCCGAGCCGCTTCGCCACCGCGATCGACCTGGTGTTCGCGGCGGAGGCGATCCACTCCACGCGATGCATGCCGCGCTCGTGCACCGCCCAGTCGATCAGGCGCTCGGCGGCGCGGGTGATCAGACCGCGGCCCTGGGCGGCGGGCTCCAGCCAGACGCCGATCTCGCAGTTGCCGGACTCCGCGTCGAAGATCCGGAAGAGGACACCGCCGACGAGGACGCCGTCCAGCCGGATGCCGTACAGCCGCCCGGTGTCCGCCGCCTGCTTCTCCGCGTACCGCTGGAGCAAGGCGCGCGCCGAGTCCGGGTCGGTGACGAACGAGGCGAGCGGGATCCAGGAGTCGACCAGCTCCCGGGCCCGGTCCATGTGGGCGAGGAACTCCTCGGCCTGCCAGGCCTCCAGCGGGCGCAGCTCCGCCCTGTCGTCATCCAGGGATACGGCGAACATCGTGCTCCTTCTCGGCGGTCCGGACCATCACCGGTCCGGCACCCTCTTCGGCACCCGTGCCGCGTGCCTCCGGGATCTTCGCACGGAGCGGTACGCAGTCGGGCGGCTCGATGCTGATCCGGGGCAGCCACCTCTCCAGCCGGGCCGGCAGCCACCAGTTCGCCCCGCCGAGCATGTGCATCAGGGCGGGTACGAGCAGGGTGCGCAGGACGAAGGCGTCCAGGGCGACGGCGGTGGCCAGCGCGATGCCGAACATGGCGATGACCCGGTCGCCGCTGAGCACGAAGGCGAGGAAGACGGAGATCATGATCACGGCGGCGGAGTTGATGACCCGGCCGGTCTCGGCGAGGCCGACCCGTACGGCCCGCCGGTTGTCGCCGGTCTCCAGCCACTCCTCGTACATCCGGCCGACCAGGAAGACCTGGTAGTCCATGGAGAGGCCGAAGAGGACCGAGACCATGATCACGGGGAGGAAGGGCTCGATGGGTCCGGCGCTGCCGAGGCCGAGCAGCTCGCTCCCCCAGCCCCACTGGAAGACGGCCACGACGACGCCGAAGGAGGAGGCGACGGCGGCCACGTTCATCACGGCGGCCTTGAGGGGGATGCCGATGGAGCGGAAGGCCAGGAGGAGGAGCAGGCAGCCGAGTCCGATGACGACCCCGACGAAGAGCGGCAGCTTCCCGACGATGATCTCGGCGAAGTCGTCGTAGCTCGCCGTCACCCCGCCGACGTGGGCCTCCAGCGAGGTGTTGTCCTGGACCGGCGGCAGCACGTCGCCCCGGATCCGGTCGACCAGCTCGCTGGTGTCCTGCGACTGGGGGGACGAGTCGGGGACGACGGTGAGGAAGGCGGTGTCGCCGGCGTTGTTGTAGGTGACCGGGCTGACGGACGCGACGCCCTCGGTGGTGCGCAGCTTCTCGGGCAGCGAGTCCAGGGCGAGCCGGTCGTCCGCGCCGTCGAGCTCGGCGGCGATGGTGAGGGGGCCGTTGACGCCGGGCCCGAAGCCGTCGGCGATCAGGTCGTAGGCCTGCCGGGTGGTGGCGGTGGCCGGGTTGTTGCCCTGGTCGGAGGTGCCCAGGTGGAGGCCGAGGGCGGGCAGGGCCAGGACCACCATGACCACGGCCGCGATGGAGCCGAGCAGCTTGGGGTGGCGTTCCACGAAGGCGGACCAGCGGGCGGCGAAGCCGGTGGGCAGTTCGGGCCGGGGTCCGTGTTCGGCGAGCCGGCGCCGCTCGCGGCGGCTGAGCGCCCGCATCCCGATGCGGGAGAGCAGCGCGGGCAGCAGGGTGACGGAGGCCATCACGGTGAGGACGACGGTGAGCGAGGCGGCGATGGCGACGCCGTTGAGGAAGCTCAGCCGCAGGATCAGCATGCCGAGGAGCGCGATGCAGACGGTGGCCCCGGCGAAGACGACGGCGCGCCCGGTGGTCGTGACGGCGTTCTCCGCGGCTTCGTCGACGGTCATGCCGCGCCGCAGCCCTCTGCGGTGCCGGGTGACGATGAACAGGGCGTAGTCGATGCCCACGCCGAGCCCGATGAGCATGCCGAGCATCGGGGCGAAGTCGGCCACGGTCATCAGATGGCCGAGCAGCACGATGCCCGCGTAGGCGGTGCCCACGGAGACCAGGGCGGTGGCGATGGGCAGCAGGCTGGCGGCGAGCGAGCCGAAGGCGAGGAAGAGCACGACGGCCGCGACGACGACGCCGACGCCCTCGGCGAGGTGGACGGAGGGCGCTTCGGTGAGGGCGACGGCGGTGCCGCCCAGTTCGACCTGGAGCCCGTCGGCCTCGGCGGCCTTCGCGGTGTCGACGAGGGCCTGGGCCTGGGAGGCGGGGATCTCGTCGGCGGGGTGGTCGAAGGTGACGGTGGCGTACGCGGTGTGGCCGTCCTCGCTGATCTGGCCGGGGCCGGTGCCCCCGTAGGGGCCGGTGACCGCGCCGACGCCCGGCAGCTCCTCGATCGCGTGGAGCGTCCGGGTCATGGTCTGCTCGACGTCGGCGGCCCGGACCGTGGAGCCGGTGGTGTGCCAGACGACGGTGTCGGTGTCGCCGCCGAGGTCGGTGAAGCCGCGGAAGAGGAGTTCGGTGGCCCGGCCGGACTCGGTGCCGGGGACCTCGTAGTCGTTGGAGTACGCCGAACCCGCGAAGCCCGCCGCGGCGGCGGTCCCGCCGAGGGCGGCGAGCCAGATGAGGACGGCGACGAGACGGTGCCTGATGCACCAGCGGGCGATGGCAGCCAACGGATGAGCTCCCTGCGGGTTCGTGGACCTTTACCCGCAGATAGCGTGATCTGCCCGCAAACGTCTCATGACCTGAGACCGTCACTCTGTCAGCAGAACGTGATCCTTTGTCCGTTTCGTGGCCATGGTCACAGGGCTTGATCTGTTCCCTACACGGAACGGATCAAGCCCTGCGGCCCTCGGGCCGGGTCAGCCGGAGACGCTGGCGCGGCCGTTCTCGATGTGTCCCATGAGCCGCCGCCGGAAGCCGTCCTCCCCGTCGACGGTGACGGCGAGGTCGTACCAGCCGTGCGCGTCGGCCGCCGAGTGCACGAGCGCCCGGCTGCGGCCCGGCTTGACCGTGACGCGCCGGGTCCAGTCCCGTACGTCGTCCTCGTCGACATAGCCGAGCGGCCGTACCAGGAAGGTCAGGGTCCGGCGGCCGGTGTTGCGCAGGGTGAGGTGCAGGTCGCGGTCGCGGTGGTCGATGCGGGTGGCGACCTCCGCTCCCCCGTCGGCCGGTCCGGCGAACTCGCGGCGGAAGCCGTTCGGCCCGGTGACCGTGAAGCGGTACGCCTCCCCGGTCAGCGGGACGGTCCAGTGCGCGGTGTCCCGGACGTCCTTGTGCTGCGGGGCCGGGAACTCGCCGGCGTACGGGTACAGCGCGAAGTGCGCCGAGGACCTGCCGGTGTTGGCGAGCTCGACCCGCAGGGTGTCGCCCGACCGCCTGGCCCGGGCGTCCGGCCGGTAGGGCAGCGGGCGCGCCGGGCGTGCGCCGGGCTCCTGCGCGGGGAGCTGCTGGACGGCGGGCGGCTTCGGCTGCCAGCGCCCCTCGAACGGCGGGATCGCGCCGGGCGTCTGCACGGCGGGCTGCCGCCGGGCCCGGGTGAAGTCGAAGGCGGAGGTGAGGTCGCCGGTGACGCGCCGCCGCCAGTCGCCGATGTTGGGCTCCTTCACCCCGGTCCAGCGCTCCAGGAAGCGGATGACGGAGGTGTGGTCGAAGACCTCGGAGCAGACGTACCCGCCGACGGTCCACGGCGAGACGACCAGCAGCGGCACCCGGATCCCGAGGCCGGTGGGCCGGCCCTCCCACTGCTCGTCGGCGACCTCGGGGGGCGCGACGGGCGGCGGGACGTGGTCGAAGAATCCGTCGTTCTCGTCGTAGTTGATGAGCACGGCGGTGTGCCGCCACACGTCGGGGTGCTTGCCGAGCGCGTCGAGGATCTTGTAGACGATGGTGGCGCTGTGCACCGGCGACGAGGTGCTCGGGTGCTCGGAGTCGATCGCCGAGGGGACCAGGTAGGAGACCGCGGGGAGCGTCCCGGCCGCCACGTCCTTGGCGAACTCGTCCGCCAGCGTGCCGGTCGGCACCCGGCGCAGCCCCCGCTCGAACAGGCTGCGCTCGCGCCGGTCGAGGGTGGCGACACCCTCCTCCAGCAGCCCGAGGAGCCGGGTGCGCTCGGTCTCGGACGCGCCCCGGACCTTCGCGTAGAAGGCTTCCATGTAGGTGTGGCCGCCGGTCCTGGCGAGCGCCTTGCGGGCGATCGCCTTGAAGGTGGCGTAGAACTCGATCTGGTTGTCGGTGAAGTTCTCCCACTCCGTGTACGTCCGCCAGCTGCGCCCGGCCTTCTCCAGCCGCTCCGCGTAGGTGGACCAGTCGTAGCCGGGGTGGGTGCCCTCGTTGTAGGCGTCGTTGCCGACGGCCCGCTTCCCGTTCGGCTCGAAGCCGGTCTTCCCGCTCCAGAGGTGGTTGCGGTTGGGGCTGGTGGAGGTGTGGATCGAGGAGTGGTAGGCGTCGCAGACGGTGAAGGTGTCGGCCAGCTCGTAGTGGAGCGGGATGTCGCGGCGGTCGTAGTACGCCATCGTCGCCGCGGTCTTCGCGCTGATCCAGCCGTTCATCCAGCCGCCGCCCCAGGCCTTCGCGCCGCCGTTCCAGGAGTGGTCGAGGGCACCGATGTACTGGAGGTCCTTCTTCTGCTCCTCGGCCGCTCCGCGCACCGGGAAGGGCAGCACGGTGGAGCCGGCCGCGGCGGGCTGCTCGAACACCGTCCCGCCCGTGGGCAGCTCGATGGCGTTGCGGTCGCCGAAGCCGCGTACACCGCGCAGGGTGCCGAAGTAGTGGTCGAAGGAACGGTTCTCCTGCATCAGGATCACCACATGCTTGATGGAGCCGAGGCCTCCCCCGCCGGACCCCGCGTGGGCGGGCTGCGCGGCGATGGCGGCCTGGAGCGACGGCGGCAGGAACGATCCGGCCGCAGCGGCGCCGAGTGCGCCGCCGCCCAGCGCGAAGAGCCGTCGCCGTGACATGTCCGTGGTCAAAGGAGCCTCCTGGTTCCGGTGGTTACAGCCGGGAAGCTAGTCAGCCCAGGTGGCGTCGGGAAGGACTGCGTACGGACCGGTGGTGAACGTCCAAGAGGTCGGACCGGAAGTCCAACCCTCCGTGTCGACGCCCTCACACCCCGATGAGGTGCAGTGATGCCCAGAGCGCGAGCGTGGAGGCCAGGATCGTCGCCGGTACGGTCGCGAGTCCCAGCCGGGTGAAGTGGCCGAGCTCCGGGGCGTCCCCGTGGGCGTGCAGGATGCGCCGCCACAGGAGCGTGGCCAGCGATCCGACGTACGTGAGGTTCGGCCCGAGGTTCACCCCGATCAGGGCGGCGAGCAGCGGTCCGGGCCCGGCCGCCGCGACGACCGGCAGCAGGGCGAGGATCGCGGGCAGGTTGTTGATCAGGTTGGCGAGCAGCGCGGCGACCACGGCGACGCCGAGCAGTGCGGGCAGGGAGTCGCCGTCGGGCAGCAGGGCGGCGATGCCGTCGCCGAGGCCGTTGTCGACGACGGCCTTGACGACGACGCCGAGTGCGAGGACGAAGAGGCAGAACAGCGGGTTGGCCGAGCGGACGACGGCGAGCGGCGTGGTCTCCCGCTTGGCCAGCGCCCGGACGGCCAGCACCAGAGCCCCCGCCAGCGCCGCCCACAGCGGCTCGGCCCCCGCGAACGAGGTCACGACGAACCCGGCCAGCGTCAGCGCCAGCACGACGAGCGTGAAGACGGGGACGGGCGTGCGCTCCGCCCCGGGATCCGGCGCGTGCGCCCCGGCGGCCAGGTCGGCGGCGAACGCGCGGCGGAACACGGCGTACTCGACGGCGATGGCGGCGAGCCACGGCAGCGCCATCAGCGCGGCGAACCGGGTGAAGGAGAGCCCGCTCGCGGTGAACGCCAGCAGGTTGGTGAGGTTGGAGACGGGGAGCAGGAGGGACGCGGAGTTGGCCAGGTGCGCGCAGGCGTAGACGTACGGGCGGGGCCGTGCGCCGACCCGCGCGGCGGTGGCGAGCACGACCGGGGTGAGCAGGACGACGGTGGCGTCCAGGCTGAGGACGGCGGTGACGATCGAGGCGACGGCGAAGACACCGCCGAGGAGCGGGCCGGTCTGCCCCCGGCAGGCGCGGGCGACCAGCTCACCGGCGGCCCGGAACAGCCCCTCGTCGGCGCAGAGCCGGGCCAGCACCAGGATCGCGGCGAGGAACCCCACGACCGGCAGCAGCTCGCCGACCTGCTCGCGGGCCTCGGGCCAGGACACCGCCCCCGCGGCCACCACGAGAGCGGCGGCGGGCACGGCGACGGTCGCCTCCGGCAGGCCCCGGGGGCGTACGACGGCGAAGGCGAGGACGCCCACGAGGAGGGCGAGAGAGACGATCTCGGCGAGGACGGTGTTCAGGGGGACCCTCGGGGTTCGGCGGAGGACGGCTGAAGGGGCGGCGTGCCCGCACGTGGATGAGAACGTACGGGTACACCGCCCCTTCGGGGACGATCGGTGATCAGCCCTCTGCGCCGAGCTTCTCCAGGATCAGCTCGCGCACGCGTGCCGCGTCCGCCTGACCGCGGGTGGCCTTCATGACCGCGCCGACGAGCGCGCCCGCCGCCGCGACCTTGCCGCCGCGGATCTTGTCCGCGATGGCCGCGTTGCCCGCGATGGCCTCGTCCACGGCCGTGGACAGCGCGCCCTCGTCGGAGACGACCTTCAGGCCGCGCTTCTCGACGACGGTGTCCGGGTCGCCCTCGCCCGCGAGGACGCCCTCGATGACCTGGCGGGCCAGCTTGTCGTTGAGGTCGCCCGCGGCGACGAGCGCGGCCACCCGGGCGACCTGCGCCGGGGTGATCGGCAGCTCGTCCAGACCGCGGCCGGTCTCGTTGGCGTTACGGGCCAGCTCGCCCATCCACCACTTGCGGGCCTGGTCCGAGGGTGCGCCCGCCTCGGTCGTGGCGACGATCAGGTCGACCGCGCCCGCGTTGAGGATGGACTGCATGTCGTGCTCGGTGACGCCCCACTCCTCCTTGAGCCGCGCCCGGCGCAGCCGGGGAAGCTCGGGGAGGCCCTTGCGGAGCTCCTCGACCCAGTCGCGCGAGGGCGCGACGGGGACCAGGTCCGGCTCGGGGAAGTAGCGGTAGTCCTCGGCGTTGTCCTTGATGCGGCCGGCCGTGGTGGAGCCGTCCTCCTCGTGGAAGTGCCGGGTCTCCTGCACGATCGTGCCGCCCGAGGACAGCACGGCGGCGTGCCGCTGGATCTCGAAGCGCGCGGCCCGCTCGACGGAACGCAGCGAGTTCACGTTCTTCGTCTCGGAGCGGGTACCGAACGCCTCACGGCCGTGCGGGCGCAGCGACAGGTTGACGTCGCAGCGCATCTGGCCCATCTCCATGCGGGCGTCGGAGACCCCGAGAGCCTTGATCAGCTCGCGGAGCTCGGCGACGTACGCCTTGGCGACCTCGGGGGCGCGGGCGCCGGCTCCCTCGATCGGCCTGGTGACGATCTCGATGAGCGGGATGCCGGCCCGGTTGTAGTCGAGCAGGGAGTGGGACGCGCCGTGGATACGGCCGGTGGCGCCGCCGACGTGCGTCGACTTGCCGGTGTCCTCCTCCATGTGGGCGCGCTCGATCTGCACCCGGAAGATCTCGCCGTCCTCCAGCTGGACGTCCAGATAGCCGTCGAAGGCGATCGGCTCGTCGTACTGGGAGGTCTGGAAGTTCTTCGGCATGTCCGGATAGAAGTAGTTCTTCCGGGCGAATCGGCACCACTCGGCGATCTCGCAGTTGAGCGCGAGACCGATCTTGATGGCCGACTCCACGCCGATCTCGTTGACGACCGGCAGCGCGCCGGGCAGTCCGAGACAGACCGGGCAGGTCTGGGAGTTGGCGTCCTGCTTCAGCTCCGTGGAGCAGCCGCAGAACATCTTGGTCTTGGTGCCGAGTTCGACATGGACTTCGAGGCCCATGACGGGGTCGTAGGACGCGAGCGCGTCCTCGTACGACACCAGGTCAGTGACAGTCACGGTGAAACTTTCCCTCTCAGCCCAGCAG
This sequence comes from Streptomyces anulatus, assembly GCF_014650675.1. Taxonomy (GTDB): domain Bacteria; phylum Actinomycetota; class Actinomycetes; order Streptomycetales; family Streptomycetaceae; genus Streptomyces; species Streptomyces anulatus. The sequence continues at coordinate 104,139 of NZ_BMVK01000002.1, forward strand.
AACGTCGTCGTCGCCGAGACGCTTCAGTTCGCGATAGAGGATCGCGAGTCCGGTGACGATGGCGGCCGCGGAGACCGCAGCGTCGACGAGCCGCAGCAGGTCGTTCTCGCTACGGGCGAGCTTCGCCTGCTTGGCGACGCTGATCGCGCCGAACGCGGTACTGCCGATCGCGATGTACGCGCCCGTCTTGGACTTCTTGAAGTTCTTGGCCTTCTTTGCCATGGCACTCACAGCGACGGAGCCTCCTCAAGCAGCGGATGCCCCCACTTTTCCACGAATGCGGCCTCGACGGCCGCTCCGACCTTGTAGAGGCGGTCGTCCTTCATGGCGGGAGCGATGATCTGCAGTCCGACCGGCAGTCCGTCCTCCGGGGCCAGGCCGCAGGGCAGCGACATGGCGGAGTTGCCGGCCAGGTTGGTGGGGATGGTGCACAGGTCCGCGAGGTACATGGCCATCGGGTCGTCGGCGCGCTCGCCGATCGGGAAGGCGGTGGTCGGCGTCGTCGGGGAGACGATCACGTCGACCTGCTCGAAGGCCTTCTCGAAGTCCTGGGTGATGAGGGTGCGGACCTTCTGGGCCGAACCGTAGTACGCGTCGTAGTAGCCGGAGCTGAGCGCGTACGTCCCCAGGATGATGCGGCGCTTGACCTCGTCGCCGAAGCCCGCCTCACGGGTGAGCGCGGTGACGTCCTCGGCCGACTTCGTGCCGTCGTCGCCGACCCGCAGGCCGTAGCGCATGGCGTCGAAGCGGGCCAGGTTGGAGGAGCACTCGGACGGGGCGATCAGGTAGTACGCGGAGAGCGCCAGGTCGAAGGACGGGCAGTCCAGCTCCACGATCGTGGCGCCGAGCGACTTCAGCAGCTCGACCGACTCGTCGAACCGCTGGACCACGCCGGCCTGGTAGCCCTCGCCGCGGAACTGCTTGACGACGCCGACGCGCATGCCCTGTACGGAGCCGTTGCGGGCGGCCTCGACGACCGGCGGGACCGGCGCGTCGATGGACGTCGAGTCCAGCGGGTCGTGCCCGGCGATGGCCTCGTGCAGCAGCGCCGCGTCCAGGACCGTACGGGCGCAGGGCCCGCCCTGGTCGAGGGAGGACGAGAAGGCGACCATGCCGTAGCGGGAGACGCCGCCGTAGGTGGGCTTGACGCCGACCGTGCCGGTGACGGCGGCGGGCTGGCGGATCGAGCCGCCGGTGTCCGTGCCGATGGCGAGCGGGGCCTCGTAGGAGGCGAGGGCGGCGGAGGAGCCGCCGCCGGAGCCACCGGGGATCCGGGTGAGGTCCCAGGGGTTGCCGGTGGGGCCGTAGGCGCTGTTCTCGGTGGAGGACCCCATGGCGAACTCGTCCATGTTGGTCTTGCCGAGGATGACGACGTCGGCGGCGCGCAGCTTCTGCGTGAGCGTGGCGTCGTACGGCGGGACCCAGCCCTCAAGGATCTTGGAGCCGACGGTGGTCGGCATGTCCTTGGTGGTGAAGATGTCCTTCAGCGCGAGCGGGACGCCGGCCAGCGGGCCGAGCTTCTCGCCCGCCTCCCGCTTCGCGTCCACGGCACGGGCCTGGGCGAGCGCGCCCTCGCGGTCGATGTGCAGGAAGGCGTGGACCTTCTCGTCGACCGCGTCGATCCGGGCCAGGTGGGCCTCGGTGACCTCGACGGCGGTCAGCTCGCCGGAGGCGATCTTCCCGGCGATCTCGGCCGCGGTGAGCTTGATGATGGTGCTGTTGTCCGTCATGGCGGTTAGTCCTCCCCCAGGATCTGCGGCACCTTGAAACGCTGCTGCTCCTGGGCCGGGGCGCCGGAGAGCGCCTGCGCGGGGGTGAGCGACGGACGGACCTCGTCCGCGCGCATGACGTTGGTCAGCGGCAGCGGGTGGGAGGTCGGCGGTACGTCTTGGTCGGCGACCTCGGAGACGCGGGCGACCGCGCCGATGATGTCGTCGAGCTGACCGGCGAAGTGATCGAGCTCTTCGCCCTTCAGCTCCAGACGCGCCAGCCGGGCGAGGTGGGCGACCTCCTCGCGCGTGATGCCAGGCATGCAGCGATCCTCAGGGGTTGGTGTGTGGTTTTGAGCCCAATCCTATGGGGTCTCCGGGGAGCGAGTGCCCCGCCCCGATCGGGCTACGCCTTTCCGGACGGCGGGGGCCGGAAAGGGGTGAGCCCCGGGCCGCGGCCCGGGGCTCGGAGGAGGGTGTTCGACAGGGGCGGCTCTCAGGAGCTCTCGGTCTCCGCCGTCCCGTTCACCGCGCCGTTCACCACGCCGTTCAGCGACGCGTTCATCGAGCCGGTGGCCGACCCGGTGGCGGCGGCGGCCGCCGCCTGGGCCTTCAGCTCGGCGGGCCTGCGCCAGCCGTGCTCGCCGCGCGCCCGCAGCCAGGCGGTCGTCTCCTGCGGCGGCATCGCGGCCGCCACCAGCCAGCCCTGCACCGCGTCGCACCTGAGGTCCCGCAACCGCTCCCACGTCTCGTCGTCCTCGACGCCCTCGGCGACGACGACCAGGCCGAGCGAGTGGGCCAGGTCGATGGTGCAGCGGACGATCTCCGCGTCCTCGTGGTCGACGGCCAGCCGGGCCACGAAGGACCGGTCGATCTTCAGCTCGCTGACCGGCAGTCTGCGCAGGTGGACCAGGGAGGAGTAGCCGGTGCCGAAGTCGTCGAGGGACATCTTCACGCCGTGCGCGGTGAGCCCGGCCAGGGTGTCGGCGGCGCGCTGCGGGTCCTCCAGCAGCACATGCTCGGTGATCTCCAGTTGGAGCGCTCCCGCGGGCACGCCGTGACGGGCGAGCCGGGCCGCGACGCCCCCCGCGAAGCCGGGGGTGTGGACGTCGCGCGGGGAGACGTTGACCGCGACGGGCACGAACAGGCCCTGGGCCCGCCAGCGGGCGACCTGGGCGAGCGCCGTCTCCAGGACGTACTCCGTGAGGTGCGGCATGAGACCGGAGGACTCGGCGATGGCGATGAACTCGTCCGGGGGGACCCGGCCGCGCTCCGGGTGCACCCAGCGCACCAGCGCCTCCAGGCCGGCGACCTGCCCGTCGAAGCGGACCTTGGGCTGGTAGTGCAGCTCGACCTCGCTCGCGTCCAGCGCCCGGCGCAGGTCGCCGAGGAGTCCGAGCCGGTCGGGGGTGTTGCTGTCCCGCTTGGACTCGTAGACCTCCACGCCCGTGCGGTCCCGCTTGGCCTGGTACATCGCGACGTCCGCCCGCCGCAGCAGGCCTTCGGCGTCCAGCGCGTGGTCGGGGTAGACGGCGACCCCGGCGCTGGCCTCCAGGACGAGGGTCAGTCCGTCGAGGTCGAGCGGGGAGGACAGTTCGGCGACGAGATGGCGGGCGACCTGCTGGGCGCTGGTGGTCGAGTCGGTGTGCGGCAGCAGGACGGCGAACTCGTCGCCGCCGAGCCGGGCGGCCTCCGCGCCGCGCGGCAGGGCGAGCCGCAGGCGCTCCGCTATCTGCAGCAGCAGCCGGTCGCCGGCCAGGTGGCCCAGGGTGTCGTTGACGGCGCGGAAGCGGTCCAGGTCGATGAGGACCAGGGCGGAGCGGGTGCCAATGGACTCCGCGTCCTCCAGCGCCGACCAGGTCCGCTCCAGCAGCCACTGCCGGTTGGGCAGCCCGGTCAGCGGGTCGCGCAGCTGCTCCTCGGCGCGGGCGCGGGCGATCCAGAGCGTGGAGTCGAGGGCGATCAGCGGTACCGCGAAGAGCGGCAGCAGGACGGGCATGGACATCGCGACGGCGCAGATCAGCGGGGCGAGCCCGAGGAGCGCGACGGCGACGAGCCCTTGCCGCAGCATCGCGGTACGGGCGATGGTGGGCAGCCCGCCGTTGTGCGGGGCCTGGGCGTACCACAGCAGGACCCGGGTGACGAGCAGATACGTCGATGCCGTCAGGAGCAGTTCCGGGACGGCCGCGATGCCCCAGTCGAGTGGCCGCCAGGGCTCCTCGACGGTGGGCACCTCGCCGAAGGCGGCCAGCACGAGGGCCGCCGCGCCGATGCCCAGCATGTCGACCCCGCCGTGCAGGAGCCCCTGCCACCAGCGATGCCTGCGGGCGGTCCCGACGAGCACCACGACGGCGAGGCTGACCAGCACGGCCGGGAGCCAGCCGAACAGCAGCAGCACCGCGAGGGTGAGGGCGGCCCCGGAGCCGGTGCCGCCCCACCACCGGTCGCGGCCGAGCGCCACCAGATGGCCGACGATGATCCCGGTGAGCACGGCGAGGGACCAGCCCACCGCGCCGTCCGGGAAGAGCGCGTGTCCCTGTTGAACGGTCCGGTAGGACCCGACCGCCAGCAGCACCGCGGCGATGCCCACGACGGCGGCGCCCACGGGGGGCGTGAGGCCGACGAAACCTTGCAGCCGCGACACCGGGGCGGCGCTCTCGGTCGGTTTCATTCCGTCCCTCTCACAGCCGGCGGTGCCGATGTCCCTCGGTGGCGCCCGCTCCCGTGCCACCACGGCCCGGTCGAGCAGCCGTGCACGGCGGGCGCACCTCTCAACAGTAGGCCGCGAAAGGCTTCCAGGGGCAGCGCTCTACAGCTCTTGCCCGAATGCGAACCGACCACCCGTCACCATCTGCTATTGACCCGAACGGGTGGCGCGGCAGGGCCATTCGGGGAACGGCGGCCCCTTCTTCACCCCTCTGCCCCGTTTCCTTCCCCGTACGGGCTGCGCCACGCCGGGACAGCGTCTCGAAGGCGTCTCGATCCGGAGAACAGCGAGCGAACGGAGGTCCGGCGGGCGGTTACTCCCCGTTGTTCTCCGGGGCGGGTCCGGGCGTGGTTTCCGGGGCGGGCAGGGCCGCCTCCTTCGCACGTTCGGGTCCCTGTTCGAGCAGGATCGCGAATCCGTCCTCGTCCAGCACGGGCACCTTCAACTGCATCGCCTTGTCGTACTTGGAGCCGGGGTTGTCGCCGACGACCACGAACGCGGTCTTCTTCGACACCGATCCGGCGACCTTCGCGCCCAGCGCCTGGAGCGCCTCCTTCGCACCGTCGCGGGTGTGACCCGTGAGGGTGCCGGTGACGACGACGGTCAGTCCTTCGAGGGGGCGGGGGCCCTCGTCCTCGTCTGAGCCCTCGTCCGCCATCCGCACCCCGGCCTCGCGCCACTTGCGCACGATCTCGCGGTGCCAGTCCTCGGCGAACCACTGCTTGACCGAGGCGGCGATGGTCGGCCCCACCCCGTCGGCGGCGGCCAGCTCCTCCTCGCTCGCCTCGTCGATCCGGTCGATGGAACGGAACTGACGGGCCAGCTCCTGGGCGGCGACCGGTCCCACGTGCCGGATGGAGAGCCCGGTGAGGACCCGGGCGAGCGGGGCTTCCTTGGCGGCGGCGATGCCTTCCAGCATGGCCACCGCGTTCTTCTTCGGCTCACCCTGCTGGTTGGCGAAGACCGTCGCGATCTTCTCCTCGCCGGTCTTCGGGTCGCGCTTGGGCAGCCCGCTGTCCTGGTCCAGGACGTACGCCCGGATCGGCAGCAGTTGGTCGACGGTGAGGGAGAACAGATCGCTCTCGTCGCGCAGGACGGGCTCGGCGGGCTCCAGGGGGCGGGTCAGGGCGGCGGCGGCCACATAGCCGAAGTGGTCGATGTCCAGGCTCTTGCGTCCGGCGAGGTAGAAGACGCGTTCGCGCAACTGCGCGGGGCAGGTACGGGCGTTGGGGCAGCGGAGGTCGATGTCGGCCTCCTTCATCGGGCGCAGTTCCGTCCCGCACTCGGGGCAGTGGGTCGGCATCTCGAAGGCCTTCTCGGTGCCGTCGCGCAGGTCGACGACGGGCCCGAGGATCTCGGGGATGACCTCGCCCGCCTTGCGGATGACCACGGTGTCGCCGATGAGGACGCCCTTGGCCTTGACCACGTTCTGGTTGTGGAGGGTGGCGAACTCGACCTCGGAACCGGCCACTTCGACCGGCTCGACCTGGGCGTACGGAGTGACGCGGCCGGTGCGTCCGACGCCGACGCGGATGTTGACCAGCTTGGTGTTGACCTCTTCGGGGGCGTACTTCCAGGCGATGGCCCAGCGCGGGGCGCGCGAGGTGGAGCCCAGCCGTCCCTGGAGCGGGATCTCGTCGAGCTTGACGACGACGCCGTCGATCTCGTGCTCCACGGAGTGCCGGTTCTCGCCGTAGTACGCGATGAACTCCCGTACGCCGGCGAGGGAGTCGACGACCTTGTTGTGCTGGGCGGTGGGCAGGCCCCAGGCGTGGAGCAGTTCGTAGGCCGCGGAGAGGCGGTCGATGCTCAGGCCCTCGTGGGCGCCGATGCCGTGCACCACCATGTGCAGCGGGCGGGTGGCGGTGACCTTGGGGTCCTTCTGGCGCAGCGATCCGGCCGCCGCGTTGCGCGGGTTGGCGAAGGGCTTGTCGTCGGCGGCGACCAGCCGGGCGTTCAACTCCTCGAAGTCCTCCATGGGGAAGAAGACCTCGCCGCGGATCTCGACGAGGGCGGGAATGTTCTCGCCCTTCAGCCGGTGCGGGATCTCCGCGATCGTACGGACGTTGGGCGTGATGTCCTCGCCGGTGCGGCCGTCGCCGCGGGTCGCCGCCCGGGTCAGGCGGCCCTGCTCGTAGGTGAGGTTGACCGCGAGGCCGTCGACCTTGAGCTCGCACAGGAAGTGGTGGTCGGGCGTGCCGACGTCCTTGGCGACCCGGTCCGCCCAGGCGGCCAGCTCCTCGTCGTCGAAGGCGTTGTCCAGGGAGAGCATGCGCTCGCGGTGCTCCACGGAGGTGAACTCCGTGCGGTAGGGGCCCGCGACCTTCTGGGTCGGGGAGTCCGGGGTGCGCAGCGCCGGGTGCTCCTCCTCCAGGGCCTCCAGGGAGCGCAGCTGCCGGTCGAACTCGCCGTCGCTGACGACCGGCTGGTCCTTCACGTAGTAGCGGAAGCGGTGCTCCTCGATCTGCTCGGCCAGCAGCGCGTGCTTCTCCCGCGCGTCCGCCGGAACCGAACTCTCCTGCTCCACCCGCTCTTCGCCCGCCATCGTCCCGTCCTCCTGTGTACCCGTCGTCCCCGTCACTCAGGGTTGTCCGCGAGCGACCTCGCCGCCCGGGCGCTGTGGGCGAGCGCGGCGCGGGCGTACGCGGGCGACGCACCCGCGAGACCGCACGACGGGGTGATCGCGACGGACTCGGCGAGAGTCCCCGGATTCAGCCCCAGCCTGCTCCACAGCGTCCTGACCCCCATGACGCTACCGCCCGGGTCCGACAATCCCTCCGAAGCCGCGTCCGTGGAGGGCACCACGCCGAGGAAGAGCTGGGTGCCGCCCTCGACGGCTTCCCCGATCGCTTCCTCCTCACGCTCGGTGAGCAAGGAGAAGTCGAACGCGATGCCGTCGGCCCCGGCCCGGCGCAGCAGCGCGAACGGCACCTCGGGGGCGCAGGAGTGGACGAGCGTCGTCCCGTCCTCGCCCGCCGCGGCGAGGACGTCGCGCAGGGTCGCCTCGACGACCTGGCGGTCGACGGCGCGGTAGGTGCGGTAGCCGCTGGCGGAGCGGACCCGGCCCAGCAGGACGGCGGTCAGGGAGGGTTCGTCCAGCTGGAGGACGACCTCGGCCCCGGGCATCCGGCGGCGGACCTCCGCGAGGTGGGCGCGGAGCCCCTCGGCCAGGGATCCGGCCAGGTCGCGGCAGGCGCCGGGGTCGGCCAGCATGGCTTCGCCGCCGCGCAGTTCCAGGCTCCCGGCCAACGTCCAGGGGCCGACGGCCTGGACCTTGAGCAGGCCCTCGTACCCCTGGGTGAACTCCTCCAGGGCGTCCAGGTCCTCCCCCAGCCAGGAGCGGGCGCGGCGGGTGTCACGGCCGGGCCGGTCGCTGATCCGCCAGCCGCTCGGCTCGACGTGCCCGTACATCTCGACGAGCATGCCGATGGTCCGGCCGATCATGTCCGCGCCCGGCCCGCGCGCGGGCAGTTCCGCCAGGTACGGCATGCCCTGGCCGTCGGCGAAGGAGCCGGTGACGGTCTTCGCCGCCTCCCTCGCGTCTCCCCCGGGCATCGACCCGATGCCGGTCGCCGGACACCCGCTGAACTTGCTCTTCTCGCTCACGCGGGAAGCCTACGGTCCGGGGCGGGCGGCCTGCGCCCCGGGACGTCAGCGGCCGGGGCGGACGGTGAGGTCGTTGACCTCGGCGTCGCGCGGCAGGTCGATCGCCATCAGGATCGTGGTGGCCACCGACTCGGGGTCGATCCAGCGGGCCGCGTCGTACTCCTTGCCCTCCTGCTGGTGCACCTTGGCCTGCATGGGGCTGGCCGTGCGGCCGGGGTAGACGGTGGTGACGCGCACCCCGTTGCCGTGCTCCTCGTGGCGCAGCGAGTCGGCGAGCGCCTTGAGGCCGTGCTTGCTCGCGGCGTACGCGCTCCACCCGGCGTGGGCGGCCAGTCCTGCCCCGGAGTTCACGAACAGGACCTGGCCCTGGGAGACGCGGAGCTGCGGGAGCAGGAGACGGGTGATCTCGGCGGGGGCGATCAGGTTGGCGTTGAGCTGGAAGTGCCAGGCCTTGGGGGTGAGCTCGCCGACTTCGCCGAGCTCGACGACGCCCGCGATGTGCAGCAGGGTGTCGATCCGCTCGGGCATGGACTGCTGGCCGAACGCCCAGGACAGCCGGTCGGGGTTGCCGAGGTCGCCGACGAGGGTGCGCGCGCCCGGGTAGCGGTCGGCGAACTCCTTGGCGCGGCCGGCGTCGCGGGCGAGCAGGACGACGTCGTCGCCGCGCTCCTGGAGACGGCGGGCGACAGCGGCCCCGATGCCGGAACCGGCGCCGGTGATGAGGTGGGTAGCCATGGGGCGATCCTAGGCGGAGCCGTGATCACCGGGTCCGGCGGACGCCCTCCTCACCGGTGACCGGCGGACTCCTCCAGGTAGGCGAGCGCGCCGACGCCGTCCTTGGCGAAGAAGACCAGGTCGGTCAGGGGAACTGGCAGGAAGCCCTCGTCCTCCATGCGCTGGAACTGCTGGCGGAGCCCGTCGTAGAAGCCCGCCGTGTTCAGCAGGACGACCGGCTTGGTGTGCTTGCCGTGCTTCTTCAGCTCCAGGATCTCGGTGGCCTCGTCGAGCGTCCCGGTCCCGCCGACCATGATCACGACGGCGTCGGCCTTCTCCAGGAGGAGGGCCTTGCGCTCGGCGAGGTCGCGGGCGATCACCATCTCGTCGGCGTTCTCCCTGGCCTTCGCGGCGAGGAAGTCGACCGATACGCCCACGAGCCGCCCGCCCGCCGCCTGCACGCCGTCCGCGACGACCTTCATCAGGCCACTCTCCGATCCGCCCCAGACGAGGGTGTGCCCGCCCCTGCCGAGCAGCTCGGCGAACTCGCGGGCGGGCACGGTGTAGCGGTCGTCGAGGTCGGCGGCGGAGAGGAAGACGCAGATGTTCATGGGCCAACCGTACGACCCGCCTCGGACAATCCCCCATTCCGGCCCGGAGGGCCCCGGGGAAGGCCCGAGGAAGGCCCGAGGAAGGCCCGAGGAAGCACCGCCGCACGACCGGCGTCCGGCAGGCCCTGCCTGTGGTGCCTTCGCAGACGTCGAACGCTGCCCTCCCGGCCATGTCTTGCCGCGCGCGAACCCGGTATCCAGGAAGGAACCTCGTTCTCTGCGGAAGAAGATCCATGCGCGCTCAGGGCCACGGCCAGCAATCGGCGTCCGAGAAGGAGACCCGTGCACCGGGCCGTCTGCCGCCGACCGGTCCGGTCGGCGACGCCAGGACAGCACAGGCCGCTCTCCTCGCGCAGCAGAGCAGTGTGGGCAATGCCGCCGTGCTGCAGATGCTCCACGCGGCCGGACACCCCGGTGTGGAGAGCGGAGTGCGGGAGCGGCACCAGCACGACGCCGGGTGCGGCCATCAGCGGGCCGAGCAGCCACAGGTGCAGCGCTCCGCGGTCCGTGACACCCTGCGCTCCGCCGGCCGGCCCCTCGACGAGGCGACGCGCGGTGAGATGGAGGCACGGCTCGGCGCCGATTTCACCGACGTGCGGATCCACGACAACAGCGGCGCCAGGGCCTCGGCGGCGGAGGTCGGAGCCCGCGCCTACACCTCCGGCAACCATGTCGTCATCGGTGCGGGCGGCGGCGACAAGCACACCCTCGCCCATGAGCTGACCCATGTCATACAGCAGCGCCAGGGCCCGGTCGCGGGCACGGACAACGGCTCCGGCCTGAAGGTGTCCGACCCGTCGGACCGCTTCGAACGCGAGGCGGAGGCCAACGCGGCACGGGTGCTCTCGGGGCCCGTACCGGACGGCCCGGTGGCTGCCCAGCGGTCCACTGCCGCGCCGGCCCCGGCGTCGCCCGCCGTGCAGCGGCGCGGGGACAACCCGTACGCCAAGGCCACCGACAGCGACGGGTGGACGACGACCGCGCACCACATCGTGGCCCACTCCACGCTGACCACCGCCCTCGACAGGCTGAGCGAGGGGGAGAAGATGGACGTCCTCACCGCCGCGATTCCCAAGGTGATCACCGAGAAGATGCTGGCCAATCTCAAGGTGAAGCCACCGGAGGCCGAGAACACCCCCAGCTTCCGGGCAGACTTGAGGGCACGGCTCGCCGACGGCACCGTTCAGAACACCGAGTCCGTGTACGGAATCTCCTTCCAGGACATTCGTTACTCCTTCTTCGAGTGGCAGGCGGGCAATCAGTTCGTCGGCCCCAACACCTCGATCCGGGCGGAGCCGTCGGCGAACGGCGACGACATCGACACCGACGGCAAGTACTTCACCTCGCTCGGCGACAAGGAGTTCGGCCGGCTCACCTCGCTGGGTGCGGACCTGAAGAAGCCCGATATGGAGAACCCCGAGCGGACCGAAACGCTGAAGAAGATCCTGCGTCTCACCAAGGACCAGAAAGTCGCCGACTTCGACCCCGCCCAATGGACCGAGGTCGAAGACGGGGCGACGGTGGACGAACTGGCCGCGGACGCGAAGTTGAGCCGGGCGCACATCACGAAGTACACCTTCTTCAAGCTGTCGGCCTCCGATGTCAGGGGCGGCAAGTACCACGACTTCACACCGGCCCCCGGTGGCGGGTTCGCGTACTACGGAATGCCCTTGTCAGACGCCCAGGCCAGGGGCGACTTCGTCTACATCCCGTACACGACGCGGGAGACCCCTCCCCCGAAGGAAGGGAAGCAGGCCGGGAGGCGTCAGTCGCTCAAGGAGTTCTGCGAGGTACAGAAGGTGCCCACGTCCACCTTCCTGCCGAAGGGGCTGTACAACCCCCACAAGCCCGCGAAGAAGTGACCGGTACGGCCCGGGTCCCTCTCACCCGGGTCCCTCCCGCCCAACTTCTTCTCACCGCAGCGATGAGTTTTCCGGACCGCACCGGTCTTCCCTCCCATGGACAGGATTCTCTCCGCCGACGGCACACCGATCGCCTACCGACGCCAGGGCGACGGCCCGCCTCTGGTGCTGGTCGGCGGGGCGCTGAGCAACTCGGCGGCCGACGCGCCGCTGGCCGCCCTGCTCGCGCCGCGCTTCACGGTGCTCACCTACGACCGCCGGGGCCGGGGCGCCAGCGGTGACGTCGGGCGCTGCTCCGTGGCACGGGAGGCCGAGGATCTGGCCGCCGTCGTCGGGGCCGCCGGGCCGGGCGCGTCGGTCTTCGGGATGTCGTCGGGCGGGGCGCTGGCCCTGGAGGCGGTCGCCGCCGGGCTGTCGGTGGAGCTGCTCGCCGTGTACGAGCCGCCCTATACGCCGGGCGCGTCGGGGCTGCTGTTCAAGGCCCGCTGCACGGCCCGGCTGCACCGGCTGCTGGCGGCCGGGGACCGGGGCGGGGCGGTGGAGCTGTTCCTGTCCATGACGGGCGTCGCGGAGGAGACGGCCGCCCGTATGCGGCGCACCCCGATGTGGGCGGAGCTGGAGGCGATGGCGCACACGCTGGCGTACGACGACGCCCTGCTGGGCGACGGGGCGGTCCCGGTCGAGCGGTTCGCGGCCGTCGCCGCCCGGACGCTGGTGATCTGCGGCGGCTTCAGCAGCGCCCCGGCGCGCGCGGCGACCCGGACCCTGGCCGAGGCCCTGCCGCGCGGCCGGCACCGGACGCTGACCGGCCAGATGCGCGAGGTGGCGCCCCAGGTGATCGCCCCGGTGCTGGCGGACTTCTTCGCCAAGGACGTGTACGCCTACGGGCAGGCGTCGTGAGCCTCAGCCGCCCGTCGCCGCCCGCTCGCGGCGGGATGTCGTGGCGATGGTGGCCGAGCCGACCACGCGCGTGCCGTCGTACAGGACGACCGCCTGGCCGGGGGCCACGCCCCGGACCGGCTCGGTGAAGGTGACGTTCAGTTCGGAGCCGTCGACGAGCTCGGCCGTGACCTCGGTCTCGCCGCCGTGGGCGCGGAGCTGGGCGGTGTACGTACCCGGGCCGGACGGGGGCGTTCCGCACCAGCGCGGCTTGATGGCGGTCAGCGAGGTCACGTCGAGGGCCTCGACGGGGCCGACGATGACGGTGTTGTTCACCGGGGAGATGTCGAGGACGTAGCGCGGCTTGCCGTCGGGGGCCGGGTGGCCGATCTTCAGGCCCTTGCGCTGGCCGATGGTGAACCCGAACGCGCCCTCGTGGGTGCCCAGCTTCGCACCGGACTCGTCGAGGATGTCGCCCTCGGCCGGGCCGCCGAGGCGGCTCGCCAGGAAGCCCTGGGTGTCGCCGTCGGCGATGAAGCAGATGTCGTGGCTGTCGGGCTTCTTGGCGACGGCCAGGCCCCGGCGCTCGGCCTCGGCGCGGATCTCGTCCTTGGTGGTGAGGGTGTCGCCGAGCGGGAACATGGCGTGGGCGAGCTGCTTCTCGTCCAGGACGCCGAGCACATAGCTCTGGTCCTTGGCCATGTCGGAGGCGCGGTGCAGCTCCCGGCTGCCGTCATCGGTGAGCACGACGGTGGCGTAGTGGCCGGTGCACACGGCGTCGAAGCCGAGGGCGAGGGCCTTGTCGAGCAGCGCGGCGAACTTGATCTTCTCGTTGCAGCGCAGGCAGGGGTTGGGCGTGCGCCCGGCCTCGTACTCCGCGACGAAGTCGTCGACGACGTCCTCGCGGAAGCGTTCCGCCAGGTCCCAGACGTAGAACGGGATACCGATGACGTCGGCCGCGCGGCGGGCGTCCCGGGAGTCCTCGATGGTGCAACACCCGCGCGCCCCGGTCCGGAAGGACTGGGGATTCGCGGACAGGGCGAGGTGGACACCGGTCACGTCGTGGCCCGCCTCGGCGGCGCGGGCCGCGGCGACGGCGGAGTCCACGCCGCCCGACATCGCGGCGAGGACACGCAGGGGGCGCTGGGAAGTCTGAGTCATAGCTCCTCCAGGGTACGGGTCGCCGGGAACCGAACGCTCGCGGATATGCGTTGACGATCACATGGGGAACAACGGGAGCACCCGGGGTGCGCGAAAGCCTTCGGGAAAGTCCGCGGGCTCGGCCTCGCGGAAGAAGCCGGCGGACGGCGTCAGCCGGCGCGCGCTGCTGATCGGCGGCGGTGCGGTGGCGGCGGCCGGTACCGCCGCCGTGCTCGCGCGCGACCAGGTGAAGCGCCTGTGGTGGCAGGTGCCCGGGGTCGAGAAGCCCCGGAAGCCGGGCGAGCTGGACTACGCGGGGGCGACCTGGGTGGCCGCATCGGAGGCGAACTGGCGGCGCGCGGACCGTCCCGACGACTTCCCCGTCGACCGGGTGATCATCCATGTCACCCAGGGCAGTTTCGCCAGCGCGGTGAAGGTGTTCCAGGACCCCGCCCACCAGGCCGCGACGCACTACATCGTGGGGCAGGACGGGCGGGTGGTGCAGATGATCCGCGAGCTGGACGTGGCGTACCAGGCGGGCAACCGCTCGTACAACGAGCGCGGCGTCGGCATCGAGCACGAGGGGTTCGTGGACCGCCCCAAGGACCTCACGAAGGCGATGTACGAGTCCTCGGCGCGGCTCACGGCGTCGATCTGCGCGCGGCACGGGATACCCGTCGACCGGGAGCACATCATCGGGCATGTGGAGGTGCCGGGCACCGACCACACGGACCCGGGGCCGCACTGGGACTGGGACCGGTACATGGAGCTGGTGCGCCGGGCCGCGACGGCGCCCACGCCCACGCCTTCGGCGAAGGCGTCCGGGTGACGGCCGGCGCCCGACCGGCTCCCGGCCCCGCCGTCAGCTGAGCCCGGCCGTCCTCGCCCGCTCCACCGCCGGGCCGATCGCCTCGGCCAGCGCCTTCACGTCGTCCTCGGTCGAGGTGTGGCCGAGCGAGAAGCGCAGGGTGCCCCGGGCCAGGTCAGGATCGGTGCCGGTGGCGAGCAGGACGTGGCTGGGCTGGGCGATCCCGGCGGTGCATGCGGAGCCGGTGGGGCATTCGATGCCCTGGGCGTCCAGCAGCAGGAGGAGGGAGTCGCCCTCGCAGCCCGGGAAGCTGAAGTGGGCGTTGGCCGGGAGGCGTCCGGCCGGATCCGGGTCGCCGCCGAGCACGGCGTCCGGCACGGCCCGGCGTACGGCGGCCACGAGGTCGTCGCGCAGGGAGCCCACGCGCCGGGCGAACTGCTCGCGCCGCTCGGCCGCCAGCCGTCCGGCGACCGCGAAGGAGGCGATGGCGGGCACGTCCAGGGTGCCGGAGCGCACATGCCGCTCCTGGCCGCCGCCGTGCAGTACGGGTACGGGGGTGTGGTCGCGGCCGAGCAGCAGCGCGCCGATCCCGAACGGTCCGCCGATCTTGTGCCCGCTGACCGTCATGGCGGCCAGTCCGGAGCGGGCGAAGTCGACCTCCAGCTGACCGAACGCCTGGACCGCGTCGGCGTGCATGGGGATGGAGAACTCCGCCGCCACCGCCGCCAGTTCACGGACCGGCATGATGGTGCCGATCTCGTTGTTGGCCCACATCACGGTGATCATCGCGACGTCGTCGGGGTTGCGGAGGATCGCCTCGCGCAGGTCTTCCGGGTGGACGCGGCCGTGGCGGTCGACCGGGAGGTAGTCGACGGTCGCGCCCTCGTGCTCGGCGAGCCAGTCGACGGCGTCCAGGACGGCGTGGTGCTCGACGGGGCCGGCGAGGACCCGGGTGCGGCGGGGGTCCGCGTCGCGGCGGGACCAGTAGAGGCCCTTCACGGCGAGGTTGTCGGCCTCCGTGCCGCCGGAGGTGAACACCACCTCGCTGGGGCGTGCGCCGAGGGCGTCGGCGAGGGCTTCTCTGGACTCCTCGACGGTACGGCGGGCCCGGCGTCCGGCGGCGTGCAGTGAGGACGCGTTGCCGGTGGCGGAGAGCTGGGCGGTCATCGCCCCGATCGCTTCGGGAAGCATCGGGGTGGTCGCGGCGTGGTCGAGGTAAGCCATGGTGGGGCCGATTCTACGAGCCCGGGGTGGGGCGCATGCCGGGCGCGTCACGGCCCGGTCCCCGCGCACGCCCGCGCGAGGTGCGGCGGACCGGCTCGGAGGCCGGTCGGAGGCCCGTGACTCCCGGCCCGAATCCGGTTCGGAGCCCGTTTCTCAGCCCGGTCCGGAGCCCGATCCGGAACGGGGAGAGCGGCTCGCGGGCTGCGTGGGGGGTGTGCGTCAGCCGCCGAAGTTCCAGGCGACCGCGCCGTTGCCGGTGACGAGGACGGCGAGCACGACGAGGTCGGCGACGCCCAGGGCGAGGCCCAGCAGGGCACGTCCCCGGCGGCGGGTGCGGCGGGCCAGGGCCAGCAGGGCCATCACGATCGCGGTGGGCCCGAGCAGGACGTTGAAGACCAGCAGCCCGACGAGGCCGAGGACGAAGGAGGCGACGGCCAGACCGTCCGCCTCCCGGCCCACGGCCCGGGAGACCGCGGCATCCGCGCCCACGACGGGGGCGGGGGCGGGGGCCTGGCCGGTGGCTCCGGGAGCGGCGCCGGCGTCGGGACCGGCGGCCCCGGAACCCGTAACGGTGCAGGTGCCGGAGTCGGTCACGCGGCGGGCGAAGTCGGTGAGGGTCATGGTGCGAGCTCCTTCGGATCGATCCGGGACACGGCAGGCTCGGCGGGTGCGGGTGCGGGTGCGGCGGGCGGGGCGGGTCAGCGGGTGCGGCGCGACGTGCGCTCGCGTACGGCGAAGATCAGCAGCCAGCAGCCGATCACGGTCGCGGCGGCCAGGGTCAGCGGCAGCGGGATGTGGGCGACCGTCCCGAGGACGATCCCCAGCAGAAGCAGCGCGGCGACGAGGACGAGCACGGCGGAACCTCTCTGTGCGACGACGGACACCGTTCGGCGGCCACAGGACAGCCGTTCGGAGTACGAGTGTTCACTGACTAGCGAGTCTAAACCCCGGACCTCTTCCTCGACTCGGAGAACGGTTGTTTACTGAATGGCATGAGTCACACCCCCGCCGGAGTCCGCCAGACCCAGAAGCTCAGGACGCGCCAGGCCCTCCTGGACGCGGCGCTCGCCCTGCTGGAGCACCAGAGCCTGAGCAGCCTGGGCCTACGGGAGGTCACCCGGGCCGCCGGGGTCACCCCGACGGCCTTCTACCGGCACTTCGAGGACACCGCCGCACTAGGGGTCGCCCTGGTCGAGGAGACCCTGGGCAGCCTGCACGGGCTGATCGGCGCGGTGCTCGCGGAGACGGGCGACAGCGAGGAACGGCTGGACCGCAGCGTGGAGGTGATAGCGCGTCATGTCGGCGCGCAGCCCGCCCACTTCCGGTTCATCGCCCGCGAGCAGCACGGCGGCGTGGGCCCGGTGCGCGTGGCCATCGCCGCCCAACTGCTGCGGTTCGCGGAGGAGGTGGCGCTCGCCCTGCGCGAGGAGCCGGGGTCGGCCGGGTGGAGCACGGAGGACCTGCTGATGCTGGGCGGCCTCTATGTGGACCACATGGTGATCACCGCGTCGGCCCTGCTGGAGGCGGGTCCGGCGGGTGAGCGGGAGGTCGTCCGGGTGGCCCGGCGAAGGCTGCGGCTGGTCTCGATCGGCCGCACGCACTGGCTCGACGAGAGGCCGCCGCTTGACCCTCCGGTAACAGGAGGCCCTACGGTCCCCGGGTATGAAGATCGTCGTCCATGACACCGCCTCCGCCCAGCTGGCCCTCCTGCGCCTCCCTCCGGCCCGACGGCCCGACGCCCTGCGGGAGATGCTCGCCCCGTTGCAGGAGGTGATGTCGCGGGTGGGTGTCGGGGACCTGGTCGAGACGCACCGCGCGGGCAGCGGCTTCCCGCTCGACCGGGAGGACCCGCGCCTGCCGGAGGCCCTGGAGCGGATGCGGGAGGCCCGGGTGTGGGAGCGGGTCGAGGAGTCCCTCGCCGCCGCGCGGGAGCGGCTGAGCACGGCGGCGCCCGGTGCGCGGACCGCCGGCACCGTGCACGTGGTTCTGGTGCTCGGCGACCCGGACGACCCGATGATGAGCCTCAACCAGGGCTACTTCGGCCTCGGCGGCATCCCGGGCGCGATCCTGCTGATGATGTGGCCCACCGCGACCAGCCTCGCCAAGATCGGGCACGCCGCCGCCCACGAGCTGCACCACAACGTCCGCTACGCCAACGTGGACTGGGACCCGATGGCGGTCACGGTCGGCGAGCAGGTCGTGGCCGAGGGGCTGGCCGAGGCCTTCGTACGGGAACTGGCGGGCGAGGACGCCATGGGCCCCTGGGCGACGTCGCTGTCCGGCGCGGAGCTGGACGCCGCCTGCGCGAAGATAGCGGCCGGGATCGACGTCGCGGGCATGCGGAACCTGTCCCCGTACGTGTTCGGCGACCGCACCGCCCTCCGACTGGGGCAGGAGCCGGTCGGGCTGCCGGACTTCGCCGGCTACGCGGCCGGGCTGCGCTTCGCGGACGCCCACCTCGCGGCCTCCGGGCTGACCGCCGCCGCGAGCGTCGCCCTGCCCGCGCGCGAGGTCCTCGGGAACGCGGGCGTGCCGACCGCCGTATGACCCGGCCCCGGGATCCGTACAGCCGGGTCCGCGCCCGTACGCCCGGCCCCGGACCCGTCACCCCGGCCCGGGGGAACCGCTCCCCCGGCTGCGGGAGACTGGACCGATGAGGAGCGAGGACCGGCACCCCGAGGAGCCGACCGCCGACGGCCTGACCGTCGGCCGGACGGCCGGGCTCGTCGGGGTCAGCGTGAAGACGCTGCACCACTGGGACACGATCGGCCTGGTGCGGCCGGGCGGGCGTACGCGGGCCGGGTACCGGGTGTACGGGGACGACGACGTCGCCCGGCTCCACCGGGTCCTCGTCTACCGGGAGATCGGCATCCCGCTCGCCGCGATCGGGCGGCTCCTGGACGATCCGGAGGTCGACGCGCGCGAACATCTGCACCGGCAGCGGGGACAGCTCGCGGAGCGGATCTCCCGGCTGGAGCGGATGGTGGGTGCGGTGGACCGCATGCTGCTGGAGTCGAAGCCGGGGATCCGACTGACGCCCGAGGAACAGGTGGAGATCTTCGGGGACGACTGGGATCCCGCCCGGACCGAGGAGGCCGAGGAGCGCTGGGGCGGCACGGACCAGTGGGCGCAGTACGCGGAGCGGGCGGCCGGGATGAGCCGCGAGGACTGGAAGGACGTGGCGGCGGCAGCCGAGGCCCTGTCCGCCGACCTCGCCACCGCGTACCGCACGGGAGCCGCTCCCGGGTCGGAGGTCGCGGACGCCCTCGCGGAGCGGCACCGCGCGCAGATCTCGACGTACTTCGACTGCACGCACGCCATGCAGGTCTGCATCGGCCGGACGTATGTCACCGATCCCGGCTACGTCGCGCACTACGACGCGATCGCGCCGGGACTCGGCGGCTGGCTGTGCGAGGCGATCGCCGCGAACGCCCGGGCCCACGGCGTCGATCCGGAGTCCGCGGTCTGGGAGTGAACGGCCGGCTAGGCGGTGCGCGGGGCCTTGGCCAGCTGGCGGGACTGGGCGACGAGGCGGTCGGCGCTGTCCCAGACCTCGGCGTCCTCCTCCAGGAAGCCGCCCGCGAGGTTGCGCGTGGTGATGGAGACGCGCAGCGGGCCCGGGGCGGGGCGGCAGCGGATGTGGGCGGTCAGCTCGACGGTGGGGGTCCAGCCCGCCAGGCCCAGCTCGAACGAGGTCGGCGGCAGGGCGTCCACGGTGAGCAGCAGCGACAGCGGGTCCGGGTCGCGGCCGTCGGCCAGGCCGAACCAGCCGCGCATCTCGCCCTTGCCCGACGGGGCTCCGACGGCCCAGCCGACGGTCGCCGGGTCGAGCTTGATGTCCAGGCGGTCGGTGATGGCGGAGCTGCCGGGGATCCTGGGCGCGCCGTCGCTCGGGCCGAGGCAGTGGTCCCGGTCCGGCATGGCCGGCGGCAGGGCCGTCGTGCGGACGTCGTCGGGGAGTGCGTCCAGGTCGCCGTAGGTGGCCAGGACCCGGATGCGCTCGATCTCGCTGCCGTCCTCGGCGTACTGGAAGAGGGAGGCCTGGCCCGTGGAGAGGGTGCGGCCGGTGCGGACGACCTGGGTGCGGACCACGGCGGGGCCGGGCGCGGAGGCGGTGAGGTAGTGCGCCGAGACGGAGAACGGGTCCGCGTGCGGCAGCGCCTCGCCCAGGGCCCGGCCGAGCAGGGCCAGCAGATAGCCGCCGTTGACTGCGTGGATGATGGTCCAGCCCGCGGAGAGCTCGGCGTCGTAGACGCCGTCCTCGCGCAGGGTGACCGCGGTGTCCCGGTCGAACTCGCTGTCGCCGATGGTTGCCCGTGCGGTCTGCGCCGCGTCAGTCGCTGCCTGTGCCATGGCATGCACGGTACATCGACCTCCCTACTGAGCGGTAGCTTTTTGGGTGCCGGATCACCGCGCGAGAAGCCCTAGGTGGCCGCCGAGCCCCCCTCGGCGCGTGCGGAGGAGCGGTTGTACGCGCGGGGCGCGCGCCAGTGGAAGCGCAGCGCCAGCAGCCGCAGCACGAACGCGGCGATCACCGCCAACCCGCTGGTCAGGGCGTTGAGGGTGTCGAAGCGGATGCACAGGACGACCATGGTCGCGCCGACGATCGCGGGCACCGCGTACAGGTCGCGGTCCCAGCGCAGCAGCGAGGGCACCTCGTTGGCCAGCACGTCGCGCAGCACACCGCCGCCGACCGCGGTGGCCAGGCCCAGCGCCGCCGACGCGGTGAGCCCGAGGCCGTACTCGTACGCCTTGACCGTGCCGGTCACGCAGAACAGGCCGAGCCCCGCCGCGTCGAAGACGTTGACGCCGACCTGGATGCGCTCCACGTGCGGGTGGAGGAAGAAGACCAGGACGGCGGCGAACAGCGGGGTGGTGAAGTAGCCGAGGTCGGTGAAGGCGGCGGGCGGGATCGCGCCGATCATCACGTCACGGAACAGCCCTCCGCCCAGCGCTGTCACCTCCGCGAGGACCGCGATGCCGAAGACATCGAAGTTCTTGCGGACGGCGAGCAGGGCGCCCGAGATCGCGAAGACGAAGATCCCGACGAGATCGAGCGCATGCTGGACGGAGGGCGTGAACAGTTCGGTGA
The DNA here is from genome assembly GCF_014650675.1 of Streptomyces anulatus. GTDB lineage: Bacteria > Actinomycetota > Actinomycetes > Streptomycetales > Streptomycetaceae > Streptomyces > Streptomyces anulatus. Next base: position 124,491 of record NZ_BMVK01000002.1, read on the forward strand.
GCACCGGGCAATTGTGCCGGTCCTACGCCTTGGGGCTGTCCTCCGTCTGTTCGGTGGCGTCCGCGTCGGCCTGGGCCGGTACGGTCGCGGGCTCCTCGGCAGGGGCCTCGGCCTTCGCGGGCTCCTCGGCGGGGGCCTCGTCCTCCGCCGGCTTCTCCGCGGGGGCCTCGGCCTCCGCGGTCTCCACCGCTTCGGCCGCCACCGTCTCCGTGCCGATGACCGCCTCGATGCCCGTGGCCAGGGTCTGCTTCACCGTCCCGGCCTCGATCTCGGCCGTGAAGTGGCAGGCCACCTTGTGCCCGTCGCCGGTGTCCAGCAGCGGCGGGCGCTCCGTGGCGCACTTGGTCTCCTGCACCCACGGGCAGCGGGTGTGGAACCGGCAGCCGGCCGGCGGGTTCGCCGGGGAGGGCAGGTCGCCGTGGAGCAGGATCCGCTCGCGGCGGTCCTCGACCTCGGGGTCGGGCACCGGGACCGCCGACATCAGCGCCTTGGTGTACGGGTGCCGGGGCCCCGCGTACAGCGCGTCGCTCGGGGCCTCCTCGACGAGACCGCCGAGGTACATCACCCCGATGACGTCCGAGATGTGCCGGACCACGGCGAGGTCGTGCGCGATGACCAGGTAGGTCAGGCCGAGGGACTCCTGGAGCTCCTCCAGCAGGTTGATCACCTGCGCCTGGACCGAGACGTCCAGCGCGGACACCGGCTCGTCGCAGATGATCACGTCCGGCTCCAGCACCAGCGCGCGGGCGATGCCGATGCGCTGGCGCTGGCCGCCGGAGAACTCGTGCGGGTAGCGGGACATCGCGTTGGACGGCAGGCCGACCTTGGCGAGGATGTCCTCGATCTTCTTCCGGCGCTCCGCCGCGTCCTTCCCGATGCCGTGGGCGGCCATGCCCTCGGCGAGGATGGACTCGATGTTCTGCCGGGGGTTGAGGCTGCCCAGCGGGTCCTGGAAGACCATCTGGAGGCGGCGGCGGAAGGCCCGCATCTCCTCGGAGGGCAGCTTCGCCAGGTCGGTGCCGTCGAAGACGACGCCGCCCTCGGTGATGTCGTTCAGCCGCAGGACCGCGCGGCCGAGCGTCGTCTTGCCGCAGCCCGACTCGCCGACCAGCCCGTACGTCTGACCGGCCTCGACGCTCAGCGAGACGCCGTCGACCGCGTAGACGTGGCCCACCGTACGGTCGAAGAGGAGGCCCTTCTTGACCGGGAAGTGGACTTTGACGCCGTCCAGTTCGAGAAGGCTCATGCCGGGACCTCCGCCTTGGGCAGGACCGGGTTGACGCAGCGCACCTGGTGTCCGGCCGTGCGTGGTTCGGTCAGTTCGGGAGTGCCGGTGAGGCACTCCATCGTGTAGTGGTCGCACCGGGGTGCGAACGCGCAGCCGTCGGCCCAGGCGATCTTGTCGTTGATGGACCCCCGGATCGGGTGCAACGGCTCGCCGCGCGGCGCGTCCAGCCGCGGGATGGAACCGAGCAGCCCGTGCGCGTACGGGTGGGTGGGGTGGGCGAACAGCTCGCGCCGGCCCGCCGATTCCACCGCCCGTCCCGCGTACAGGACGTTGACCTCGTCGCAGAGGCCGGCGACGACGCCGAGGTCGTGCGTGATCATCAGCAGGGCGGTGCCCTCCTGGTCGACCAGTTCCTTCAGGAGCTCCAGGATCTGGGCCTGGATGGTCACGTCCAGGGCGGTCGTCGGCTCGTCGGCGATGAGCAGCCGGGGGGCGCAGGCGACCGCCATGGCGATCAGCGCCCGCTGGCGCATACCGCCGGAGAGCTGGTGCGGGTACTCCTTGAGCCGCCGGTCCGGGTCGGGGATGCCGACCCGGTCGAGCAGGGACGCGGCTTCCTTGCGGGCCTTCTCGCCCTTCAGGCCGCGGTGGCGCTGGAGGATCTCGGTGACCTGGATCCCGATGGGGACGACCGGGTTCAGCGAGGAGAGAGGGTCCTGGAAGATCATCGCGAGCTGGCTGCCGCGCAGGTCGCGCAGCTTGCGCTCGTTCATGGTCAGCAGGTTCTGGCCGTCGAACTCGGCACGGCCGCCGACGCGCACGCCCTTGCGGGGCAGCAGGCCCATCAGGGCGAGCGAAGTGACGGACTTGCCGCAGCCCGACTCGCCGACCAGGCCCACGACCTGGCCCTGGTCGACCTCGAAGGAGACACCGTCCACGGCCGTGGCGTCCTTGCGGCCGCGGGCGGTGAAGGTGACGCTGAGTTCCTCAACGGAGAGCAGTGACATAGGACTTCAGCCTCGCAACTTCGGGTCGAGGGCTTCGCGCATGGCCTCGCCGAGCAGGGTGAAGCCGAGGGCGGTGATGATGATCCCGACGGCCGGATAGGCGGCCATCATCGGCTCGTTGTCGAAGAAGCGCTGTGCCTGGGAGAGCATCACGCCCCACTCGGGAACGGCCGGGTCGGGGTTGCCGAGACCCAGGTAGGACAGGGCCGCGGCCTCGATGATCGCGGTGGCCAGGCTCAGCGTGGCCTGGACGATCACCGGGCTCAGCGAGTTCGGCAGGATCTGCGTGAGCACGATCCGCTTGCGCCGGATGCCGACCGCCTTCGCGGCGAGCACATAGTCCGCGCCGCCCTGGACCAGCATCGAACCGCGCAGCAGGCGGGCGAAGATGGGGATCTGGACGACACCCACGGCGATCATCACGGTGGTCAGCGACTGGCCGAGGACCGCGGCGATGGAGACCGCGAGCAGCAGCGAGGGCAGCGACAGCATGATGTCGGTGAAGCGCATGATCACGGTGTCGACGCGCTGGCCGACCTTGCCGCCGAGGGTGGCGGCGGCTCCGGAGAGCACACCGACCAGCGCGCCGACGATCAGGCCGATGAGCATGGAGACGACACCGACGAGCAGCGTCTGCCGGGCCCCGACGAGCCAGCGGGAGAACATGTCGCGGCCCAGGTGGTCCAGGCCGAACCAGTTCTCGCCGCGCATGCCGACGAACTTGCCCTGGTTGGGGAAGACTTCGCTGCGCCAGTTCTGCGCGGTGGGCCCGTGCGGTGCGAGCCAGGGGCCGACGATCGCGACGAGGACGAACGCGGCGATGATCGCCGCGCCGATGATCGCCATCTTGCTGGACCGCATCCGGCGGAACGCCTCGCGCCACAGGCTGCTGCCGGTGACGGTCTCGGAGCTCTGTGTCAGCTCGGCGAGACGGTCGATCTTGTCTGCTTTGTTGGTCAGGATCGTCACGTCAGTGCACCCGCACTCTCGGGTCGATGATGCTGTACGCGAGGTCGACCAGCAGGTTGATCAGCACGTACACCATCGCGATGAAGAGAATGAACCCGACGAGGACCGGGTAGTCGCGGCCGTCGATCGCGGTGCGGATGAAGGAGCCGATGCCGCCGAAGTCGAAGACGGACTCGGTGAGCACCGCCCCGGACAGCAGGCTGCCGGTCAGCAGGCCGACCGCGGTGATCACGGGCAGCAGGGCGTTGCGCAGCACATGGCGGCCGCGCACGACGCGCTTGTCCAGGCCCTTGGACTCGGCGGTACGGATGTAGTCCTCGCCGAGCACCTCCAGGACGCTGGCGCGGGTCATCCGGACGATGACGGCGAGCGGGATCGAGGCCAGCGCGACGGCGGGCAGGATCAAGTGCATGATCGCGTCCCAGCTCGCGTCGAACTCACCGGTCAACAAGCCGTCCAGGACGGCGAATCCGGTGATGTCGGTGGCGTTGAGTCCGGTGGTGAGCCGGCCCTGGCTCGGGAACCAGCCCAGCTCCACGGAGAAGATCCCGCGCAGCAGCATGGCCAGGAAGAAGACCGGGATGCAGATGCCGAGCAGCGATCCGGAGACGGAGGCGACGTCCAGCCAGCCGCCGCGGTGCTTGGCCGCGAGGTAGCCCATCGGGATGCCCACGACCACGGCGATGAGGATCGCGGCGACGCTGAGCTCCACGGTGGCCGGGAAGCGGAGGGTGAATTCGTCCCACACCGGCTGGCCGGTCTGGGTGGAGGTTCCGAGGTCGAGCTCGAAGATGCGCTTGAGGAACCGCCAGTACTGGACGTGGACCGGCTCGTCGAGCCCGAGTGCCCTGTTGATTCTCGCTACTTCGGCTTCGGTGGCCCGCTCGCCCAGGATCGCTGAGGCGGGTCCGCCGGGCAGTCGGTTCAGCCAGAGGAACAGCAGGACCGACAGGCCGAGCAGGGTGGGAATGAGCTGGAGAAGTCTTCTTACGACGAGTCGCAGCACCCCGCATGCCCCTTTCTCACGTGCGTCGATGCGGGTCCGCCCGGCCACCTGGTTGCTGTGGCCGGGCGGACCCGCTGGTGTGCGATTACTTGAAGGAGACCTCGGCGAAGTTCTCCTGCGTCAGCGGGGAGACCTTCGGCGGGTTGACGTTCTTGGCGAACGCGATGGCCGGCGGCGACGACGAGATCGGCACGCCCGGGACGTACTCCGCGATCGCCTCGTTGGCCTTCTGGTACGCCTCGGTGCGGGCGGCCGGGTCGGTGACCTTGGAAGCGGCGTTCACGGCGTCGAAGACCTTCTGGTCCTTGAAGCCCCACTGCTTGTCGGGCCCGGCGAACCAGGTGCCGATGAAGTTGTAGCCGTCGTTGAAGTCACCGGTCCAGCCGAGCATGTGCAGGGCGCAGGAGCCCGCCTCGGTGGCGTCCAGGTAGTCCGGGGCCCACTTCATGGCCTTCGGCTTGACGGTGATGCCGGCCTTCTCCAGGTCGGCCTTCATCAGCTCGAACATGTCCTGCGGGGCAGGCATGTACGGGCGGGTGACCTCGGTCGGGTAGCAGAAGTCGATGGTCAGCTTCTCCGCACCGGCCTGCTTGAGGAGGTCCTTCGCCTTGGCGGTGTCGAACGGGTACGTCTTTACCTTGTCCGAGTAGCCGGCGACCGTGTCGGGCATGAACTGGGTCGCGACCTTGCCGCCCTCGGGCAGCTGGGTGTTGACGAGGTTCTCGCGGTCGATGGCGTGCGTGATCGCCTGACGGACCTCGGGCTTCTTCAGCGCCGGGTTCGCCGACTGGCTCATGCCGAGGTAGAAGATGTTGAAGACGTCACGGGTCGGGACCTCGTAACCCTCCTTCTCCAGGGTCGTCACATCGGCCGGCGCGACCAGGTCGTAGCCGTCGATGTCACCCGCCTGGAGCGCCTGGCGGCGGGTCTCCTCGGTGGAGATGGTGCGGAAGACCAGGTTCTTCACCTTGGCCTTGTCGCCCCAGTAGCCGTCGAAGCGCGTGAGGGAGACTTCCTTGTTGCCCTTGTTCCACTTCGTGATCTTGTACGGGCCGGTGCCGGCGACCGTGCCGGCCTCCTGGCTGTACTTGGGGTACGTGATCGCGTCGCCCTTGGCGGTCGCGTCCTGCTTCTCGTACTCCTTGATGGCCTTCGGCGAGTGGATCGCCAGCGCCTGGAGGGAGAACCCGCCCGGCAGGTTCGCCGAGGGCTCGTTCACCTCGATGACGGCCGTGTTGTCGTCCTTGGCGGTGCAGGACTTGTAGTTGGGCTTGGGCGCCTCGGCGTCCTCGTTCTTCGCGAACCCGCCCATGATGGTCTGCCAGTAGTAGGAGACCGCGCTGGACTGGTACGTGCCCTTCCAGTTGAACCAGTGGTCGTAGTTCGCGCAGACCGCGGCGGCGTTGAGCGCCTCGCCGTCGTGGAACTTCACGCCCTGGCGCAGGTTGAACGTCCAGACCTTGCCGGCCGGGTCGCTCGACCACTTCTCGGCGAGACCGCCGACGAGCTTGCTTCCACCGGGCTCGTGCTCCAGGAGCGCCTCGAAGGCCTGACGGGTGACGCGGAACGTCTCGCCGTCGCTCGCGAGGGCCGGGTCGAGGGAACCGGGGTCACCGGCTCCGGCGAAGACGAAGGTGTCCTTGTCGCCCCCCTTGGAGCCGCCCTCGTCCCGCTCGCTGGAACAGCCCGTGGCGATCAGACCGACAGCGACCGCTGTCGTGATCGCCCGGACAGCCCGGGACTTGAATATTCGCATGGGTCCACCCCTGGTTCGCCATGTGGTGAGGTTTGATGGCCGCACACTACAGACGGTGCCTGCCGCAAGAGAACAGTCCGGATAGCGGTGAGACCTAGTCGAGACCCGGACAGTTAACAAACCGTCCAGTTCCGGGACATCCTCCCGGGGGAAGTTAACAAGCCGGACATCGAGGGGTGTTCGACGGAGGGTGACCGGAACCCGTCGTTCGGATCGGCCGGTTCAGGGACCGGGGCCCGCGAGCCCGGCACGATCCGGACGAAAGGCCCCGGGTCCCGCTCGCCGCAGCTCAGCGGGGCTGGGGCGGGTATCCGTAGCCGGGGGCGGCGAGGGGCGGCGGGCCGGCGGGGGCGTGCGCCTCGCGGTCGTAGAACGGGCGGGCGTTCGCGCGCAGCCACATGCCGACCGGGTCGTACTCGTCGGACATGGCGACGGTGGAGACGGGCAGCCCCTCGGGGACCGCGCCGACCGACTGCCGCATCATCTCGCGCACCGATTCGACGGAGGCGCGGCCGGTGTCGTAGAGGTCGAGGCCGATCGCGAGGTACGGGACGCCGACCGCGGGGTGCACCCAGGCGCGGCGCAGGGAGCGGATCGCGGGGGTGCGGTGGGCGTTCTGCGTGAGCAGGGCGTAGAACTGCGGGAGTTCGATCGCGGGGTCGGAGAGCCGGAGCGGTCCGGCGGGCAGCCGGTCCAGGCCCGTGGCGATGCGCCGCAGGTCGAGCCAGGGGATGCCGACGCCGCCGCCGGGGGCGTGCGGATTGAGCCAGATACCCCAGCGGTCGGGGAACAGGGAGCGGGCGATGTCGCGTCCGGTGACCAGCTCGTGGGCCCGGTTCCAGCCGCTGGCGGAGAGCTCCTGGGCGGAGGTGACACAGGGGGCGTAGCCCAGGCCGTCGATCTCCATGTTCCCGTACTGGGCGTCCGGGGAGCCGGCCGTGCCGTGCCAGAGCAGCATCCAGATCCGGCCCTCGGCGACGGAGGCGAGCAGCGCCTCGTAGGCGTCGTAACGCCCGGGGGTCACCTGGCGCAGCATGTGCTCGACTTTCCCGGCCGCCGCGGTGCCTGACGCACTCACCCTGGATTCCGCCCCTCGTCGATCTGTCGCGTTCGCGCCACCGCTCCCGGGCACACGGGAGCGACCACGCCATCAAACCAGCTTATGCGCCACTTCTGACACCGACTTGACGCCACGGTCCGGCGGGACCCGGTCCCGCCGCCGTCAGTGGCCCTCGCGCCGGTAGAACGGGCGGACCTTCTCCCGCATCCAGTCGCCGACGAGGTCCTCCGCCACGTCCAGCAGGACCAGGTTGACCGGCCAGGGCACCTGGACCCGGCCGAGCGCGCGGCCGATGGCGTCCATGGGTGCGCTCTGTCCCGCGCCGTCCCAGGTGGCGAACTCGACGCCGACGAAGAGGACCGGGTCGCCGCCCTCGATGCTCGCCAGGGCCCGGCGGGCGGTGCTCACCACTCCGGTGGCCTCGAACTCCTCGGACACGGCGGTGAGGAAGTCGACCGGGTCGTGCTGCCAGTCCGGCTCGAACAGCCGGACCCGGCCGCCGGTGGCCGGCCCGTCCAGAGCGGTGCGCCCGGCCCGGCAGAGCTCGGCGACGGCGGGCGGCGGAAGCGGTATGCCGACCGCGCCGCCCGGGTTCACGGCGATGCCGACCTGCGGGGGCAGGCCCCGGGCGAAATCGCGGGCGGGCGCGACGGTGAAGGACATGTGGCTGCCGACGCAGCTGAGGAACTGGGACTCGGAGCTGAAGACGGGGACGAAGGCCGCGCCGTCGATCTCCATCATCGGCAGGTCGAGGTCCGCGCTCGCGGGGGTGCCGCCGTTCGGCAGCGGCACCCAGACGGAGCTGCGGCCGAGCACCTCGACGAGGCGGCCGCCCGCGTCGGGGACGCCGAGCGAGGCCGTCAGCACCTCTTCGAGTTCGTTGGCGGGCCACCCCTGCTGGGGGTGCGCCGGTGCGGGTGCCGGAATGTCCACTGCCTCTGTGCCCTCTCTCCACCGCCTCGGCCGCGCCTCGGCGGCCCTCTGCTCCGGCCAGCACCTTAACCGTCAGCGGGCGGTGGAAGCCTCGGCGGCCGTGAAGGAGATCCGGGCGAGCGCCCCCGCGGCCTCACGGTCCAGCAGCACCGCGGAGGTGCAGCCGGCGGGGAGCAGCCCCTGTTCGGTGTCGCGGAGCAGCCGGGCGACCGCGTGCCGGTGGCGGGCGAAGGCGTAGCCGGAGACCCCGCGCCCACGCTCGCGCTGCCCCTGCCGCGCCACCTCGGGCGTCACGTCGAGCAGGATCAGGTGGAGCGTGCGGCCCCGGCTCACGGCGTGCCGGGCGAGCCAGCGGCGTACCCAGGTCTGGGTGCCGCAGTCGTGCACGACGACGGATTCACCGGAGCGCAGGGCGTTCCAGAGGCCGAGGTAGTGCGCGGCGCGGACCAGGGGGCGGTAGAGGGCGTAGGGCAGTAAACCGGGCAGGGCGGCGGCCCAGCTGTCGCGGGTGTTCTGGGAGTCGATGGCGCGGCCCTGCACGGCCCGCCGGATGAGAGTCGACTTCCCGCTGCCGGGGAGCCCGGAGACCACGACGACGTCACCGGCGGTGAGATCGAGGCTGTACGGGCCACAGCCGGTGCGCCCGCGCAGGTCGCGTACCACCGGCGCGTCCTCGGTCAGCCGCTCCCGTACGGGAGCGCCGGGCTGTGCGGGCATCGCGCCGTGCGCGACCCCCGCGGTCGGTGCCGACCACTGCAACGTCATCGCCCATCCCCCTGCCGTCGTGTCCCCCACGCCTGCCCCTGAAGTGTAAAGAAAAGGCAATGAGGCACAACCGGCCTCGCCGTCTTCACCTGCGCGGGGACCGGGCCCCCCACTCTCCCCCAATGCATGCGATGATGACCCCGCCAACTGCATACCGGCCGTTCGAATCCGCGCGGGAGAGTTCCGGCCACAGTGTGAGCCGGGCGCCGAAGGAGCAAGATCCTCCCTTGAATCTCTCAGGCCCCGTACCGCGTGGATGAGGCAGATCTGAAAAGCGAGCCGTTCCGCGGCTCCACCCAAGGTGCAAGCCGAGCCCCCTGATCCGGGGCGCCCTCCAGGGCATACCCCGTCAGGGGCTATCGGCGAACCTCTCAGGTTCCGATGACAGATGGGGAGGATTCGTCCTGACGTCGTCATGCCCTGGAGCCGTATCCATGAGCACTGCCCCCCGTCTTACCGCCCTCGACGCGCTGCACCGCTCACTCGGTGCCACCATGACCGACTTCGCGGGCTGGGACATGCCCCTGCGGTACGCCAGTGAGCGCGACGAGCACAACGCCGTACGCACCCGGGCCGGCCTCTTCGACCTGTCGCACATGGGCGAGATCACCGTCACCGGGCCCGAGGCCGCCGCCTTCCTGAGCTACGCGCTGGTGGGCAACATCGCCACCGTCGGCAACGGCCGGGCCCGCTACACGATGATCGTCCAGGAGGACGGCGGGATCGTGGACGACCTGATCGTCTACCGCTTGGGAGAGACAGAGGCCCCCGAGTATCTGGTGGTCGCCAACGCGGGCAACGCGCAGATCGTGCTGGACGCGCTGACCGCCCGGGTCGGGGGCTTCGACGCCGAGGTGCGCGACGACCGGGACGCCTACGCGCTGCTCGCGGTCCAGGGCCCCGAGTCGCCCGCCATCATGAAGGCGGTCACCGACGCCGACCTGGACGGGCTGAAGTACTACGCGGGCCTGCCGGGCACGGTCGCCGGGGTTCCCGCGCTCATCGCCCGTACCGGCTACACCGGCGAGGACGGCTTCGAGCTGTTCGTCGCGCCCGAGCACGCCGAGCAGCTGTGGCGCGCGCTGACCGAGGCCGGCGCCCCGCACGGCCTGATCCCCTGCGGGCTCTCCTGCCGGGACACGCTGCGCCTGGAGGCGGGCATGCCGCTGTACGGGCACGAGCTGACGACCGCGCTCACCCCGTTCGACGCGGGCCTGGGCCGGGTCGTGAAGTTCGAGAAGGAGGGCGACTTCGTCGGGCGCGAGGCCCTGACCGCCGCCGCCGAGCGCGCCGAGAGCGCCCCGCCGCGCAAGCTGGTGGGCCTGATCGCCGAGGGCCGCCGGGTCCCGCGCGCGGGCTTCCCCGTCGTCGCCGACGGCAAGGTGATCGGCGAGGTCACCTCCGGCGCCCCGTCCCCGACCCTGGGCAAGCCGATCGCCATGGCCTACGTGGACGCGGCCTTCGCCGCGCCGGGCACCGAGGGCGTGGGCGTGGACATCCGCGGCACGCACGAGCCGTACGAGGTCGTCGCGCTGCCGTTCTACAAGCGCCAGAAGTGACATCCCGGGAGAACCCGGGCCTTCTCGCACGCGCAGGCGTCACGGAAGTGACGTACCTCCGTCTCACACCGTAAGACCACCGTTCATCAGCACTCCCCCGCGTACAGGAGAATTCAGGTCATGAGCAACCCCCAGCAGCTGCGGTACAGCAAGGAGCACGAGTGGCTGTCGGCCCTCGAGGACGGCGTGGCCACCATCGGCATCACGGAGTACGCGGCCAACGCGCTCGGTGACGTCGTCTACGCCCAGCTCCCGGAGGTCGGCGACACGGTGACCGCGGGCGAGACCTGCGGCGAACTGGAGTCGACCAAGTCCGTCAGCGATCTGTACTCGCCGGTGACCGGTGAGGTGACGGCGGCCAACCAGGACGTCGTGGACGACCCCTCGCTGGTGAACTCCGCTCCCTTCGAGGGCGGCTGGCTGTTCAAGGTGCGCGTCGCGGAGGAGCCGGCCGACCTGCTCTCCGCCGACGAGTACACCGCGTTCTCCGGCAACTGAGACCTTAAGGGACCCCCTGATGTCGCTTCTGAACTCCTCCCTCCACGAGCTGGACCCGGACGTCGCCGCCGCCGTCGACGCCGAGCTCCACCGTCAGCAGTCCACCCTCGAAATGATCGCCTCGGAGAACTTCGCTCCGGTCGCCGTCATGGAGGCGCAGGGCTCCGTCCTCACCAACAAGTACGCCGAGGGCTACCCGGGCCGCCGCTACTACGGCGGCTGTGAGCACGTCGACGTCGTCGAGCAGATCGCGATCGACCGGATCAAGGCCCTGTTCGGCGCCGAGGCCGCGAACGTGCAGCCGCACTCCGGCGCGCAGGCGAACGCCGCCGCGATGTTCGCGCTGCTGAAGCCGGGCGACACGATCATGGGCCTGAACCTGGCCCACGGCGGTCACCTGACCCACGGCATGAAGATCAACTTCTCCGGCAAGCTCTACAACGTGGTCCCGTACCACGTCGACGAGAGCGGCATCGTGGACATGGAGGAGGTCGAGCGCCTCGCCAAGGAGTCCCAGCCGAAGCTGATCGTGGCCGGCTGGTCCGCCTACCCGCGCCAGCTGGACTTCGCCGCCTTCCGCCGCATCGCGGACGAGGTCGGCGCGTACCTGATGGTCGACATGGCGCACTTCGCGGGCCTGGTAGCGGCCGGTCTGCACCCCAACCCGGTGCCGCACGCCCACGTCGTCACCACCACCACGCACAAGACCCTCGGCGGTCCGCGCGGCGGCGTGATCCTCTCCACCCAGGAGCTCGCCAAGAAGATCAACTCCGCGGTCTTCCCGGGTCAGCAGGGCGGCCCGCTGGAGCACGTGATCGCGGCCAAGGCGGTCTCGTTCAAGATCGCGGCGGGCGAGGAGTTCAAGGAGCGCCAGCAGCGCACCCTGGACGGCGCGCGGATCCTGGCCGAGCGCCTGATCCAGCCGGACGTCACCGAGGTGGGCGTATCCGTCCTCTCCGGCGGCACCGACGTGCACCTGGTCCTGGTCGACCTGCGCAACTCGGAGCTGGACGGCCAGCAGGCCGAGGACCGGCTCCACGAGCTGGGCATCACGGTCAACCGGAACGCCATCCCGAACGACCCGCGTCCCCCGATGGTCACCTCGGGCCTGCGGATCGGCACCCCGGCGCTGGCCACCCGCGGCTTCGGCGCCGAGGACTTCACCGAGGTCGCGGAGATCATCGCCGCCGCCCTCAAGCCGTCCTACGACGCTGACGACCTCAAGGCCCGCGTGGTCGCGCTGGCCGAGAGGTTCCCGCTGTACCCCGGCCTGAAGTAACACCTGGCCTGCGGTTCTGCACGTTCGGGCGGGGCACCGCGCACACTGAACAGTGTGAGCGCGGTGCCCCGACCTGTGTCACCCGCTCCACACTTCGCCCCCTATGCCCCCTGTGCCCCGTGGGCCCCACCCCGGCCCGTTCCGCACCACCCGGCTCGTTCCCGTACCACCTGGCCCGTTTTCCGGCACCACCCAGGCAGACAACGGCGTCTTCCCAACCCAAGGAGTACCCCCGTGGCCATCTCGGTCTTCGACCTCTTCTCGGTCGGCATCGGCCCGTCCAGCTCCCACACGGTGGGCCCGATGCGCGCCGCCCGGATGTTCGCGCGCCGCCTGAAGAACGAGGGCCTGCTCGCGCACACCGCCTCGATACGGGCCGAGCTGTACGGTTCCCTCGGCGCGACCGGCCACGGGCACGGCACGCCCAAGGCGGTCCTGCTCGGCCTGGAGGGCGAGTCGCCCCAGACCGTGGACGTGGAGTCCGCCGACGGCCGGGTCGAGGAGATCCGCGGCAGCGGCAGGATCAATCTGCTGGGCATGCACGAGATCCCGTTCGACTTCGACAAGGACCTGGTCCTGCACCGCCGCAAGGCGCTCCCGTACCACGCCAACGGCATGACGATCCTCGCGTACGACACCGAGGGCGCCCCGGTCCTGGAGAAGACGTACTACTCGGTCGGCGGCGGCTTCGTCGTCGACGAGGACGCGGTGGCCGGGGAGAACCCGATCGTCCCGGACGACACCGTGCTGAAGCACCCGTTCCGCACCGGCGACGAACTGCTGAGGCTCTCCCGGGAGACCGGTCTCTCGATCTCCTCGATGATGCTGGAGAACGAGCTGGCCTGGCGCACCGAGGCGGAGATCCGCTCCGGGCTGCTGGACATCTGGCGTGTCATGCAGGCCTGCGTCTCCCGCGGCATGTCCCGCGAGGGCATCCTCCCCGGCGGCCTCAAGGTCCGCCGCCGTGCCGCGAACTCGGCCCGCCAGCTGCGCGCCGAGGGCGACCCGCAGGCCCACGCGATGGAGTGGATCACTCTGTACGCGATGGCGGTCAACGAGGAGAACGCGGCGGGCGGCCGCGTCGTCACCGCCCCCACCAACGGCGCGGCGGGCATCATCCCCGCCGTTCTGCACTACTACATGAACTTCGCGGCCGGTGGCTGCACCGAGTCCGAGAAGGAGGACAGCGTCGTCCGCTTCCTCCTCGCGGCCGGTGCGATCGGCCTGCTGTTCAAGGAGAACGCCTCGATCTCCGGCGCCGAGGTCGGCTGCCAGGGCGAGGTCGGCTCGGCCTGCTCGATGGCGGCCGGAGCCCTGGCCGAGGTCCTCGGCGGCTCCCCCGAGCAGGTGGAGAACGCCGCCGAGATCGGCATGGAGCACAACCTGGGCCTGACCTGCGACCCGGTCGGCGGGCTCGTCCAGATCCCCTGCATCGAGCGCAACGGCATGGCGGCGGTGAAGGCGGTGACGGCCGCGAAGATGGCGCTGCGCGGGGACGGCAGCCACAAGGTCTCCCTCGACAAGGTCATCAAGACCATGAAGGAGACCGGGGCCGACATGAGCGTCAAGTACAAGGAGACGGCGCGGGGCGGGCTCGCGGTGAACATCATCGAGTGCTGACGGAGACCGGGTAGGCCCTGACCGGCGATTCTTCTGCCTTTCCGTGCTGTCAGGGCTCCCCGTGAGCGCGGTGCCACGGGACCGGCGCGTCCGCGGCACCGCCCGCCCGCAGGGGCGTTACTTCGCCGCGTCCAGCGCGGCCAGTGCCTGCGCCCAGCCGACGTACTTCAGGTCCGCGAGGTCGGCCACGGTCTTGATGCCGAACGCCTCCTCGAGGAGGTCACCCTGGCGGTCCGAGACCCCCTTGAGCGCCGACACCGGCGCCGCCAGCACCTCGGGCACGCTCTTGTCGGCCCACGCCTTGTCCAGCACCTTGCCCAGATCGATCGAAGCCACGTTCGTCCCCTTCTCGTGCCGCGCTCCCCACGAAGCGCGCGCGTACTGCGGGAGCCGCGCGGACTTCCGCACCGGCCCGTCCATCTCTACAGACATGTAGAGCATAGGAGAGAGGAGCGGGCCCGACAGGCAGGGACAGAAGATCGGCCGGGATTGTCCGAAAGTCCACGCAGCGCCCGCGACGGGGTCAGTCGGCGACCGCGAGTTCGGGTGCCTCGACCGGGAGGTCGCGGACGCCCAGGCGCAGGTGCTCGACGTGGAAGAGGGCCTGGTCGAGGAGTTCGGCGACGTGGTTGTCGTAGAGGGCGTAGATGATCGAGCGGCCGTGGCGTTCGCCGGTGACGAGGCCGAGATTGCGCAGCAGGCGCAACTGGTGGGAGCAGGCCGAGGCTTCCATCCCCACGGCGTCGGCGAGGTCGCCCACCGAGCAGGGGCCCTCCTGGAGCCGGGCGAGGATGTGCAGCCGAGAGGGCGTGGCGAGGGCCTGGAGGGTGGCGGCGACGTCGGCGGCACCGACCGCGTCGAGGCGTTCGCGGGTGGTGGCGCTGCTCCTGGCGTCTGCTCCGTGGCCCATACCGTCATCATACGCGTGACACATGAAGACCTGTTCAGGTGTTCCTGTATGGTGAGCGCGTTGCCCGTCGTCCACCCGTGAAGGGTTGCTTTGTCATGTCTTCTGTCGTGGATCAACGGCCCGAGCCGATGACCGCCGGGGCTCCGCGCCCGGTGCCGCCGAGAGGACGTACACGCCTCCTCGCCCTGCCGGAGGCCCGGTGGGCGCTGGCTTCCCTGCTGCTGTTCCTGCTGGCGCTCCCCGTGTATCTGCTGGATGCTCCGGCGTGGGCGTGGGGCCCGTTGTTCGCCGCCAGCTACGTCACCGGCGGCTGGGAGCCGGGGTGGGAGGGCCTCAAGGCCCTGCGGGACAAGACGCTGGACGTGGACCTGCTGATGGTCGTGGCGGCACTCGGCGCAGCCACGATCGGGCAGGTCCTGGACGGCGCTCTGCTGATCGTCATCTTCGCCACCTCCGGCGCCCTGGAGGCGGTCGCGACCGCCCGCACCGCGGATTCCGTACGCGGCCTGCTCGACCTCGCCCCCGAGGTCGCGACCCGGGTTCGTGCGGACGGCGCCGAGGAGACCGTGGACGCCGAACGCCTGGCGGTGGGGGACGTCATCCTGGTGCGCCCCGGAGAGCGGGTCGGCGCGGACGGGCACGTTCTGGACGGGGCGAGCGACGTCGATCAGGCCACGATCACCGGTGAGCCGTTGCCGGTGGCCAAGCAGGCGGGGGACGAGGTGTTCGCCGGCACGGTGAACGGGACCGGCGCTCTGCGGGTGCGCGTCGAGCGGGATCCGGCGGACTCGGTGATCGCCCGGATCGTGAAGATGGTCGAGGAGGCCTCCGAGACCAAGGCGCCGACCCAGTTGTTCATCGAGAAGATCGAGCAGCGGTACTCGATCGGCATGGTCATCGCCACCCTGGCCGTCTTCTGCGTCCCGCTCGCCTTCGGCGACACCCTCACGTCGGCACTGCTGCGCGCGATGACGTTCATGATCGTCGCCTCGCCGTGCGCGGTGGTCCTGTCGACCATGCCGCCGCTGCTGTCCGCGATCGCCAACGCGGGCCGCCACGGCGTGCTCGCGAAGTCCGCGGTCGTGATGGAGCGCCTGGGCCAGGTCGACACGGTGGCGCTGGACAAGACCGGCACCCTGACCGAGGGCACCCCACGCGTCACCGACGTCCTCCCCCTGCCCGGATCGGGTCTGGACGAGGACCGGCTGCTGGCCCTGGCGGGGGCGGCCGAGCACCCCAGCGAGCATCCCCTCGCCCGCGCCGTCGTCCGGGCCGCCCGGGCGCGCGGCCTCGTCCTCGCCGAGGCGACCGGGTTCGTCTCCTCCCCCGGGGCCGGCGTCACCGCGACCGTCGACGGCCGCACCGTCCGGGTCGGGTCCCCGGCCCGCATCGCCGCCGGTGGCCCCGGCCCCGACGAGGCGGTCCGGTCGCTGGAGGACGGGGGCCGCACCGCCGTCCTCGTCCTCCGTGACGGCGCCCCGGTCGGCGTGCTGGGCATCGCGGACCGGCTGCGCCCGGACGCGCGGGCGACAGTGGCCGCGCTCACCGAACTGACCGGCCGCACCCCGGTGTTGCTCACCGGTGACAACGAGCGCGCCGCCCGCCGGCTGGCCGCCGAGGTCGGGATCGGCGATGTGCGGGCCGGGCTGCTCCCGCAGGACAAGGTCGCCGCCGTACGGGCATGGGAGGCCGAGGGTCTGCGGGTCCTGGTCGTCGGCGACGGTGTCAACGACGCGCCCGCCCTGGCCGCCGCGCACACCGGCATCGCGATGGGCCGGGCCGGATCCGACCTCGCGCTGGAAACCGCCGACGCCGTCGTCGTCCGCGACGAACTCGCCACCGTCCCCGCCGTCGTGGCCCTCTCCCGGACCGCCCGCCGCCTGGTCGTCCAGAACCTGGTCATCGCCGGGACCTTCATCGCCGTACTGGTCGCCTGGGGCCTGATCGGCACCCTCCCCCTGCCGCTCGGCGTCGCCGGGCACGAGGGCTCCACCGTCATCGTCGGCCTCAACGGCCTCCGCCTGCTGCGCGAGGCCGCCTGGGACCGGGCCGCCCTACGCCGCGTCGGACCGGGGCGCGGACGCTGACGCAGACACAGACAGGGACACAGGTGCAGCCGCTGACGCAGGAACAGAAGGGGGAACGGAAGGGGGAACAGACCGGCACCCACCGTGGCCGGGGCGCCCGCTACCGCCCGCCGCGCCTCCGCTCCTTCGCCAGCCACGGCCCGAACTCGCTCTCCAGCACCAGCCGTCCGAGCTTGCGGTACTCCTGGAGCACCGACGTGACGAGCTGGTCCATGTGCAGCGGCGCCCCCGAAGCGGCCGCGAGGTAGGCGGCGGTCACCGCGCAGGCCCGGATCGATCCGCCGGCCAGCTCGAAGCGGTCCGCGCAGAACTCCAGGTCGAGCGCGGAGTCGCGCGGGATCGCCGGGCCCAGACAGCGGTCCCACAGGGCCAGGCGCTGGCGGGCGTCGGGCATCGGGAACTCGGCGATCACGTCGAGGCGGCGGGTGAACGCCTCGTCGAGGTTGGCCCGCAGGTTGGTGGTGAGCACGGCGATGCCGTCGAAGGACTCCATGCGCTGGAGGAGGTAGGCCGACTCCATGTTGGCGTGCTTGTCGTGGGAGTCCTTGACCTGGGAACGCTTGCCGAAGATCGCGTCGGCCTCGTCGAACAGGAGGATGCCGTTGACGTCGGACGCCTCGACGAAGATCCGCTCCAGGTTCTTCTCGGTCTCCCCGATGTACTTGTCCACCACCGTGGACAGGTCGACGACGTAGAGCTCCATGCCCAGTTCGGCGGCGATCACCTCGGCGGACATGGTCTTGCCGGTGCCGGACTCGCCGGCGAACAGGGCGATGACGCCTCTCCCCCGGCCGCCGCCCGGCCGCATCCGCCACTGCCCGAGCACCGTCTCGCGGTGGCGGGCGCGCAGGGCGAGTTCGGACAGTTGCGTGCGGGTCGCCGGGGGCAGCACCAGGTCGTCCCAGCCGACCGCGGGCTCGATGCGGCGGGCGAGCCGTTCCAGGCCCGCACCGTTCTGGGCGCGGACCGCCGTCCGCAGATCCTCCGGGGTGACCGGCCGCTGCCCGAGGACGGCCAGCCGGGAGGCGACGGTCGCCGCCCTGCGCAGTTGGCCGGAGTCGAGCCGGTAGGCGGCGGCGGACTCGATGAGCGCGTCGTCGGGGGACGCGTGCGCGGCGGACAGGCCGACCGTCCGGCCCGCGTCGGCGAGCGCGCGCCGCCACTGCCGCGCGGTGCCGTCGGGACCTGGGGGCCGGACGGTGAAGGGCACCGGGCTCTCCGCCGTCCACAGCGGGTCCCAGTTCTTCTTCCCGTACGCGATCAGGGGCGTGGATCCGAGCGCCGCGCACAGGGAGCCGAGCACCCGGGCCCCCTCGGGGCGTTCGGGGGCGAGCGTTTCGAGCGGGCCGAGGACCACCCCGGCGCGGCCGAGGCGGGCCTCGGTCGCCAGGGCCCGTACGAGCGGGGCCGGTTCGGGGGCGGTGGCGAGCGCCGCGACGTCGACGACCAGCGGGCGCCGTCCGGCGGCGGCCAGCGCCTCGACCGCGAGGCCGCGCGGGTCGCCGCCCCGGTCGAGCAGGTGCACCAGTCCGCTGCCCGTGCCGAGGGCCGCCGCGATCCGGGGGACCTCGGGCCGCTCCTCCGGCTCCCGGGGGTGCGCGGCCTCCTGGACGAGCCCGCCCAGCCGGCCGTCGGTCCGGTCGTCGCCGAGGAGGTGCGCGGTGACCCGGTCCGGTACGCGCAGGGTGCGGGAGAGCAGCGGGCGCTCGCCGTCCGCGATCTCCAGCAGCCCGCCCGCGACGAGCGGGGCGGACGGCGCGAAGCGGAAGCGCCCGGAGCCGGCGGCGGGCAGCCCGCAGAGTTCCAGGGCCAGGCCGATGGTGGGCCGGCGGCGGGTGAGGTCGTCGTTGAGATAGCCGTACAGCCGCTCGAACCGGGTGTCGATGTCCGGGGCCATGGCGACCAGCAGGAGTTCGACGTCCGGCGGGGCGAGGCCGAAGTGCTCCGCCAGCCGGCCGAGCCGGCTCCCGGCGGGGGTGTCCGGCTCGGCCCCGTCCTCGTACGCCGGTACGGGTGTGAACGCGTCGCGGGTCTCCAGGATCCGTGCCGCGCCCTCCGGGGTGAGGTACTGCCCCCGGTAGGGGTCGTCGGGGTCCGGGTCGACGGCCCGGCGTGCCGCGACCGCTTCCCGGACCCGCTGCTCGACGCGGCCGAGCCGCTCCCAGATCTCCTCGACGCCGGTCATCGGGCCGTGGCCGTGGAGCTGTTGTGGTGCCAGGGTCATCGTGCGGCGTTCCCCCGCTTGCGCCGGCCGGGCGGCAACTGCCGTTCACGGGGCGCGGCGAAGCCCTGCCCGCCCGGGTCGGACGCTCCGTCGTAACGCAGGCGGCGGCCGGGGCCGCCGTCGTCGCCGTCCAGGTGAGGTGCGGCCTTCATCACGAGTCCTTCGGTGACGGGCGGGCCCGCGGGGGTGCGTTCGCCGGCCAGCGGTGCGACGACCCGGAGGTCGATCGCGGCCTTCAGCTCGCCGCCGAGCGCGGACCAGACGTCCGAGGCGGACGGTCCGCCGGCTCCCGGCCCCGCCGCTTCCAGCTCCACGGTCAGGCCGAGTTCGGCGAGGCTTCCGGTGTGCATCCGGGCGGGCAGTACGTCGGAGCGGACGAGGGCGCGCAACACCTCGGAGAGCAGGCGGTGTTCGTCCTGCGGGCGGTTGGTCCAGGCGGTGACCAGATAGGTCAGCTCGAACCAGCGCGGCGGGGTCCGCCAGCCGGTGACCACGCCCTCCTCGTCGTGCGTCTCGGCCGTGCCGGTGCGCCGTCTGCCCGCGTCCTCGCGGATGCCGTGCAGGAAGACGCTGATGGTCGGGGCGTTGCGGCGGGCGGACCAGTCCTTCGTCGGGGCGTCGAAGACCAGGTCGACACCGCTGTCCTCCAGTCCGGCCTCGGCCAGCAGCAGCCGCAGCCCCTCGTCGACTTCGTGGATCATCGGCGGATCACCTC
The DNA here is from genome assembly GCF_014650675.1 of Streptomyces anulatus. GTDB lineage: Bacteria > Actinomycetota > Actinomycetes > Streptomycetales > Streptomycetaceae > Streptomyces > Streptomyces anulatus. The sequence continues at coordinate 144,107 of NZ_BMVK01000002.1, forward strand.
GTCCGGCGGGGTGATGGTGCCGAGCACCACGAGGAAGTCCGTCTTCACGGGGCTGAAGCCGGGGCCCTTCGCGGTGATCGTGCGCGGCCCGGTCCGGTCCTTGGCCACGATGAGGAGCTGGGCGATGAACGAGCCGTCGCCCTGCGGCCGGGTCGGAGCCGCCGCGGCGGTGATCCCGGGCTTCCAGCTGAGGGTGACGGGCGCGCCGGGCGGGAAGTCCTTGCCCCGTACGGAGGTGACGAAGCCGGGCTTGCCGACGGCGGGCACCGCGACGATGCGGGGCTGGAGGATGCGCAGCGGGATCCGGGAGACGTTGTCGCGGAGGCTGGCGTCGGTGCCCGTGGTGGTGAGCTGTGCGGTGATCGTCGTCCGCAGGGCCTTGTCGGGCGACAGGACGACGGTGAGGACCGTGGACGCGCCGGGTGCGAGGTCGGGGAGCGTGCACGTGCCGCCGGTGCAGCCCGCGGGGAGCGCTCCGGCGGGGATGCCCGCGGGCAGTCCGGGCTTCAGCCGGAGTCCGGTGGCGAGCGCGTTCCTGCCGTTGCGCACGGTGTACGTCACCACGACCTTGCCGCCGACGTAGCCGGGGCTGGGCTGGGCCCGCACGGTGACGCCGGGTCCGGCCTCGGGCGCGGGCGGCGGCGGTGCGGGGGCCGGCGGCGGGGGCGGCGTGGTCGTCGGCGGCGGGGTGGGGGCGGGCGTCGTCGGGGTCGGGGTCGGGGGCTGCGTTGTCGGGGTCGGGGTCGGGGTCGGCGGCGGCACGTCCTCGACCGGGACGATCGTTCCGGTGGCGTTGTCCGTGGGGTTGGGGTCCAGGACGGCGCCGGTGACGGACCAGTTGATCCGCTGGTCGCCGATGGTCACGCCGGTCAGCCGGGCCGTGATCGTCACGTCGGTGCCGGGCGGGACGATGCCGAGGTCGCACTGGGGCGTACCGGCGGCGCAGGTCCCGGCGTCGGTGGTCAGCTCCTCCAGCCGGACGCCGGGCGGGGCGTCGACGGTGAGGAGGGTGCCGGGCGAGGGCGAGGGGCCCCGGTTGGTGACGGTGATCTCCACCTCGGTGGACGAGCCGACCTCCACCGGGTCCCCGGTGGGCGGTGCGGTCAGCGACAGGTCGACGGACTGCTGGAAGGAGGGCTCCTTCTGCCGGCCGTCGTGCGTGTTGTCGAGGGGGGCCACATCGCCGGAGGCGATGTCGAGTACGGAGAGCTGCTCCATGGAGTTCGCCGGGAACTCCCGGCGCGAGGTGAACAGGAGCTTGCTGCCGTCGGGCGACCAGGCCACGTCACGCGGCTGGTGGGGGCCGGTCACGGAGGTGTCGGGGATCGGCAGGTCGCAGCCGTCGGGGTCGTCCTTCTGGACGGAGGGCAGCACGACCCGGCAGCCGCCGCCGCGCAGGGGCTTGATGAGCACTCCGGCCTGGTGGTTGACCCGGCCGCCGCCGTCCTTGCGGTTGAAGGCGACCTTCAGGCCGTCCGGGGAGAACGCGGGGCTGTCGTCGATGACTTCGCAGTCGCCGGGGCAGATGGTGGCGCTCAGGTCCCGCTGCCGGTCGAGGTCGGCCAGCGGCACGACCCAGATGCGCTTGTTGGCGCCGTTGCCGTTGATGACCTGGCTGCGGGTGAAGGCGAGGTTGATGCCGTCGGACGACCAGGTCGGCTGGGCGTCGTCGCCCGCCGCCTGGCCCTCGGGGGGCTGGATCTCGTCGAGGATCGCCCCGCTGGCGACGTCGGCGATGAGGATGCGGCTCGGGCCCGCCTCGTCCCCGACGCCGCCGGGCGAGGTCCGCGTGAACGCGAGCTTGGTGCCGTCGGGCGAGAAGGTGGGGTCGGTGTCCCAGTCGCCGGGTTCGCGGCCGTCGAGCGGCAGCGGCGCCGCGTTCCGTCCGTCGGCGTCGGTCATCCAGATCCGCTCGATCCGCCCGGCGTCGCCGTCCTCGAAGCGGGTGACGACGATGCGCCGCCCGTCGGGCGTGTAGTTCTGCCGCTCGTGCCACGGGTCGTACCCGGGACCCGGCCGGAACAGGGGGTTCTTGGCGTGGTCCGTGTTCGTGCGGGCCGCCGGGTCCTCCTTCAGGATGGTGAGCCCCAGGTCGCGGGGGTCGGAGCCGTCCTGCCGGACGTCCTGGAGCGTCACGATCTGCGCGGCGGCCAGCAGCTCGTCCGGCTTCTTGACGGCCTCGGGGTCCGGGGTGATCCGGGGAATGACGACGGTCCCGGCCGGAGCGAACCAGGTGGGCGGTCCCACCTGGCGGTTCTCGTTGACCAGTTGGTCCGGCGCCTCGTCCTGGAACGCGGTCACCCGGTAGACGTGGTCGAAGTCGTCGCAGCCGCAGGTGTGGTACGGGCTGAGGAAGACGATGTCCTCGCCGTCGGGCAGCCAGGAGGCCGAGCGGGTGCCCCACTCGGCGTGCGCGCCGGCCAGCAGCGGCCGGTCCTTCCCGATGCCCTGGGTGGCCCGCAGTTCGGTGCCGTCGTCGACGTCCGGGTCGGGGTTCGTGGTGAGGGTGTACGCGACGAGGCCCCGGCGGGCGTCGTCCTCCACCGGGTTCCAGGACGGCTCGGTGGCGTCGCCCGCCGGTCCGTCGCTGATCCGGGTGCGGGGGCCGCCGGCGACGGCCTGCTCGAATATCTGCCATCCCCGGAGTTCGATGCCGTCGCAGGCGTACGCGATCCTCGTGCCGTCCGGGGACCAGGTCGGGGACTCCTCGTTGTCCGGGGTGTCGCTGAGCCGGCGCAGGCCCGAGCCGTCGACGCCGACCGACCACAGGTCGCGCTGGACCGTGCCGCCGGGTCCGGGCTCCGCCGAGTCGAAGACGACGGTCCTGCCGTCCGGGGAGAGTTCGGGGTGGGCCGCGTCCCGGTCGGTGGTGAGCCGGCGCACCGAGCCGTCCGCGCCGCGCACGTACACCTGAGGCCGGGCGCTGTCACGCAGGCTGGTGAAGACCAGGACGTCCCCGCGGGCGGAGGGGTCCTGGTCGTAGTGGGCAGGGCCGTCGCCGAACAGCGGGTCGGTGGTGTCCTTGTCGTTGGCCCGCCCCAGGCTGCGGTGTTCGGTGCCGGCGAAGGCGACGCGCCCCGCCTGGAGCGGTTCCGCGTCCGCCACGGCGGCGACGGCCTCGGCGGCCCCGTGCGGGGCGGCGGCCGAGCCGACCAGCAGCAGCGGTGCCAACAGCACCACCGCGCCGGTCAGTCGGCCCAGCCGGGAATGCTTTGCCGGGCCAGCAGTGCCGGTCACGGCCCACCTCACAGTCTGTCGATGACTCTCCACCGGCCAGCTTCGCCCCCGCGCGGGGGCGAAGGACAGGCCGCGAGTACCCGGGACGGGGGAAGGGATCGCTGCCCTTTGCGGCGGATCCTCAGATCAGCCCGTGCCGCATCGCGTAGCCCACCGCGTGGGCCCGGTTGCGCAGTTCGAGCCGGGTCGCGACCTCGTGCAGCACGTTCTTGACGGTGCGTTCGGAGTACGAGGTCTTCTGCGCGATCTCCGCGGTGTCGCAGCCCTCCGAGACCAGCCGGATCATCTCCGCCTCACGCGCGGTGAGGGTGGAGAGCGTGAGCCCGCGGGGGTCGAGGACCGTCCGCTGGAGGGAGCTGACGTGGTCGAGGAGCTTGCCGAGCAGATCGCCCGGCAGGACGCCTTCGCCGTTGGCCATCGCCCGCACCAGGTGGACGAGCCGGTCCTGGTCGGCCTCGCCGCGGCGGAGGACGGCGGCGACCCCGCACTCGATCATGGTCTGGAGGGCGCCCGACTCGAAGAACCCCACGACCAGTCCGGTGCGGGTGGAGGTGTTGCGCTGGAGACGGTGCAGGAGCTGGACGGTGGGTTCGTCCACCATGTCCACCACGACCAGGGAGACCTGCGCCCGGTCCGCCTCGGCCTCCGGCAGCAGTTCTATCTCGGGTCGCACGCGCAGCTGGTGGATCATGCCGGTCTGCAGGATCAGGTCCTCCGCGTACACCGCGACGGAGACCCTGCCCCCGGGCGCTCCCCCGGAGCCGGCCGTGCGGCGCTGCGCCGCGTCGGGCCTGCGGTACTGCCCGCGCGTCGCCGTGCGGCTCGCCGTGCCGTTCACCGTGCCGCTCGTCGTGCTGTTCGTCGTGTCCGTGATCGTCGTCATCGTTCCGTGCCCGTCTTCCTCAGGTACTTCAGCCCGATATGCCTGCTGGTGCTCGTGCCGCCCCCGCCGGCCGGGGCATGGCGCGCGGGCCCGCGCGGGGGGCGCGGGGACACCGTGCCGGGGGGCCCTCGGGGCATCACCCCTGCCCGCTCGTTGCCCTCGCGTCTCTGCTGCCGGGGGGTGCGGGCGGCCTACCGTCGCAGAGTGACCACATCTGCCGAACTCGAAAGCCCCACGGTGACGGTGTCGCCTGGCGGTACCGCGACGACCACCCTGACCGTCCGCAACGACGGCGACATCGTCGAGGCCTACACACTCGAAGTGGTCGGCGACTGTGCCGCCTGGAGTACCGTCGAGCCGGCGCGTGTGTCGCTGTACCCGGGCACCTCCGAGACGGTGACCCTGACCTTCGCCCCGCCCCGTTCCCACGAGGTCCGGGCGGGCGAAACCCCCCTGGCCGTACGGGTCCTGCCCGCGGAGCGGCCCGAGTCGGTGGTGGTCCCCGAGGGCACGGTGACCGTGGAGCCCTTCCACGAGCTCCGCACGGAGCTGGAACCGCGCCGCCGCCGGGGCTGGTTGGGCGCCCGCTTCCGTACCGCCGTGCAGAACAAGGGGAACACCCCGGTCGACGTGGCCCTCGCGGCCAAGCAGGACGGGGAGGATCTGCGGCTCGCCTTCACGCCGGACAAGAAGCGGCTGGAGCCGGGTGAGTCGGCGGAGTTCGGGCTGAAGGTCCGGGCCCGGAAGCTGATCTGGTTCGGCGAGCCGGTCACCTGGCCGTTCGAGGTCCGGGCGACCGAGGGCGCCGAGGGGGAGGCCGAGGACGAGCAGCCCGGTGGACCCGAGCCGCTGCCCGGCGAGTTCGCCCAGATACCGGTGCTGCCCAAGTGGCTGCTGATCGTGCTGGCGGCGCTGCTGGCCCTGCTGCTCGCGTGGTTCGCCCTGGTGCGGCCCGCGGTGCAGAGCACAGCCAAGCAGGCCGGGACGAAGGCGGCGCAGGAGGAGACCGAACGCGGCAAGGAGCAGGGGTCGGCCCCGCCCGGCGGCGCGGACAACCCGGCAGGCGGTCAGGGAGAGGGAACCGGTCCGGACGGATCGGGCCCCGGTACGGGCGGTTCCGGCCCGGGCGGCTCCGGCGGAGGCGGAGGCAACGGCGGGGTCGGGGGCGGCCAGCAGACGTCCGAGACCATCGATGTGCAGGCCCGCGCGGGGGCCTCGGAGGAGGGCTCCTACAAGGTTCCGGCCGGGAAGGTGTTCGGCGTCACCGACATCGTGGTGGCGAACTTCCAGGGTGACGAGGGCATCGTGACGATCTCCTTCGGCGAGCGCAAGATCACGACCATCGCGCTGGAAACCTTCCGCAACCAGGACTATCACTGGGTCACCCCCATTCAGGTTCCTGAGAACGCCACCGTCACCGCATCCGTCACCTGTGCCAAGCCCGGCACACCGGCTACCGGTGCGCAGGCTTCCGGGTGCCATCAGGTTCTGAATGTCAGCGGTGTACTGAGCGATCTCGCACGATAGAAACAGCGACGCCGAGCGTTCTGCTTCGCCTGCCGACGAGACAACAGCAGAAACCCGGTCGAGAGGAAACCCGGCGTGCCGGGCGGTGGCGGATTCGCCCTCCCGGATACACCAGAAGTCTCGACCGGATCGGTCGCCCGCGGCGGCGACAGCATCGGAAGAATATCCGCTCCCGATGACCGCGGGCACGAACAGGCCTGCTCAGAAACGGTCCTGACGGTTCGAGGGCGGTGGGCGGATGCCCGTTCGGAGCGTCCTCGTGCCCGCTTCCGCCTTCCGTACCCGGCCGAATCCGTACGCCTTCTCGGCGCATTCTGGCCGAATCGCGTCACCTCGGAGCGTTTCCCCCGTGGCCCCTGACGGCGATCGACCTGCCGGGGTTTACCGGGAAAAAGAGATACCAAACACATCAGGTCCCTGGCGCGGCGTCCGCCCTTTCGCCCAATCCCCGGGCGGGGCGGCTCCAGCGGACTGTTCCGTAACACGTTGTTCTCGTTCTCTTCACGTCGCCCGTGGAATGCGGGCAGGCCCCCGCGAATACGGGCGAGTGTTCCGCCCGGCCCGCCAAGGGCAGTGTTACCCGGCGTACGGGGGCCCGGAAAGGCAGTCTCCTTGCCCCGCGCCCAGGACCCTGGGGCCTACTCCCCGCCCGGCCGGACGGTCAAGACTGGCCAGTGATCGAGTGACCGTCCAGAAGGAGCGAGCATGCCGTCGTACCTCACCCCCGGTGTTTACGTGGAGGAGGTGCAGTCCGGAGCACGGCCCATCGAAGGAGTCGGCACCGCGGTCGCAGCCTTCGTCGGCTTCGCCGGGACGGGCCCTTTCCATCAGCCGACGCTGGTGACCAACTGGGACCAGTACGTGCAGACGTTCGGCGCCTTCACCGCTGACACCTATCTGGCCCACGCCGTCTACGGCTTCTTCGCCAATGGCGGCGGCGCGGCCTACATCGTGCGTATCGGCGGCCCCGCGGAGGGTGCGGCGCAGGGTGCGGTCTCCCAGGCCCCCGCTCCCGTCGCGCTCGGCGGGTTCCTCGTCTCCGCCAAGCCCGGCACGGGCGCCGACCTCTCCGTGGAGATCGCCGACGCCGAGGGCGAGAACCCTCCGGAGGACCGCTTCCGGCTGCTGGTGCGCCAGGCCGGCAAGGCCGTGGAGACGTACGACGTCTCCACCCGCAAGAACGTCAAGGGCTACCTGGTCACCCAGGCCCGCGACTCCAAGCTGATCCAGGTCACCGAGCAGCCCGGCACGGCGCAGAGCCGCCCCGAGAAGCAGACCGTCGCCCTTGCCCCCGCAGCAGCGGGCGCCCCCGGCTCCGGTGTGGCACGGCTCGACGCCTCGGAGTACGTGGGCGACGCCTCCGCGCGTACCGGGTTCTCCGGCCTCGAAGCGATCGACGAGATCACGATGGTCGCCGTCCCGGACCTGATGAGCGCCTTCCAGCGCGGCGACATCGACGCCGAGGGCGTCAAGACCGTGCAGCTGGCGGTCATCTCGCACTGCGAGCAGATGGGCGACCGGGTCGCCGTCCTCGACACCCCGCCGGGCATGAACGCCCAGCGGGTGCGCACCTGGCGCAACGAGGACGCCGGCTACGACTCGCGCTACGCGGCTCTCTACTACCCGTGGGTCAAGGTCTTCGACCCGGCGAGCGGCCGTAACTCCCTGGTCCCGCCGAGCGGTCACGTGGCCGGCGTCTGGGCGCGCAGCGACAACGAGCGCGGCGTCCACAAGGCCCCCGCCAACGAGGTCATCCGGGGCGCGGTGGACCTGGAGATCCGCCTCAGCAAGGGCGAGCAGGACCTCCTCAACCCGATCGGCGTGAACTGCGTACGCGCCTTCCCGGGCCGCGGCATCCGCATCTGGGGCGCGCGCACCCTCTCGTCCGACCCGGCCTGGCGCTACCTCAACGTGCGCCGCCTCTTCAACTACCTGGAGGAGTCGATCCTCCTGGGCACCCAGTGGGTGGTGTTCGAGCCGAACGACGACCGTCTCTGGTCGAGCATCCGGCGCAACGTCACCGCCTTCCTCACCGAGGAGTGGCGCCGGGGCGCGCTGTTCGGCCGCACGGCCGAGGAGGCGTTCTACGTCCGGTGCGACCGGAGCAACAACCCGCAGGAGTCGATCGACCTCGGTCAGGTCGTCTGCGAGATCGGGGTGGCCCCGGTGAAGCCCGCGGAGTTCGTGATCTTCCGTCTCTCGCAGTTCTCGGACAGCACCAGCCTCGTCGACGAGTGACCTTCGCGGTCCTCCCCCACCCCTTCACTTCCTTTCCCGATCAGAACAGGTGACACACAGTCATGGCAGAGGGCGACGCTCTTTCCACCCACGTCTTCGGCGTTCAGCTCGGCGGCTATCTCGTGGAGTCCATCCAGGAGATCAGCGGCATGACCGTCGAGGAAGAAGTCGTCGAGGTCCGTCAGGTGACCGCCGAGGGCAAGCAGATCATCCGCAAGCAGCCGGGCGCCCGGCAGGCGGGCGAGGTGACGATCACCCGCGGGCTCGACAAGAGCAGCGAGTTCACCACCTGGATCAAGGAGACCCTCAACAACGGGGCCGTCGACACCGCGCGGCAGAACCTCACGATCGAGATCAAGGACTCGACCGGTGAGACCGTCCGCCGCATCCAGCTGATGCAGGGCTGGGCCTCCAAGTGGGAGGGCCCCTCCCTCAAGGCCGGCGAGTCCAGCGCGGCGACCGAGACGGTGACCATCACCTTCGAGGAGATCGTGGTCGAATGAGGCGCCGGACCGTTACGCCGGGCAGCGGCCTCGAAGAAGTCCTGGACAACCTCGCCACGGCGCCCGCCGCGCGCGAGGAGGCCTCCGCGCCCGCTCCCGCCCGCCCCCGGGAACGGGAGACGCTGCAGACGGAGTTCGCCTTCGAGCTGCCGCGCGGGTACGTCGACGACGAGGGCCATGTGCACCGCAGCGGCACCATGCGGCTCGCGACGGCCCGGGACGAGCTGCGCCCGCAGATCGATCTGCGGGTGAAGGAGAACCCGGCGTATCTGTCCGTGGTGCTGCTGAGCCAGGTGATCACTCAGCTCGGCACGGTCACCGATGTGCACGCCGGGATCGTCGAGCGGATGTACGCGACCGACGTGGCGTTCCTCCAGGACTTCTACCGCCGGATCAACAGCGAGGGCCACACGCATGCCGCGGTGACCTGCCCGCTGTGCCACGGGTCGTTCGAGGTGGACCTCTCGGGTGGGCGCCTGGGGGAATCGTGACGTACGCGCTTCCCCGGCTGCGGGAGGAGATCGCGTACGTCGCCTACCACTTCCATTGGCAGCGTGAGGACATTCTCGACCTCACCCACGGCGAGCGTCAGCAGTGGGTGCGGGAGATAGCGCGGATCAACACCCGCGTCAACGAAGGCGGGTGATCGTGTGGGGCTCGGGGACTGGCTGCGCCGGGCGGACCGGCAGCGCTCCGGCGCACCCTCGCGAGAGGGCGGCGGGCACGCCGACGTGTCCGCCGTACCCGCTCCCGTCCCGGACTCCGGCCCTGCTGCCGGTCCCGGTCAGGGTTCCGACTCAGGTTCCGGTTCCGACTCCGGTTCCGGTGCCTCGGCGGCTTCCGGCGCTGACGGCGGTGGCTGGGACGGCGGCTGGCGGCGGGTGGCCCCGCCGTCGGTGACCGTCGCCCGGTCCTCGATCGGCGTGAGCGACGGGCTGCGGTTCCGGTCACGGCTGGCCTCCTGGCAGAACCCGGCCCTCGGCGGCGAACTCGGCCACTCCGTCCTGCCGTCGGCCCCCGTCGGCCTCATCCACGGTGTCGCCCGCCCCGGTGCGGCACGGTCCGCCTCCCCCGGTGGACCGCTGCTGCTGCGCGCGGTCCGGCCCCCGGGCGCCGACGAACCCGCAGGTCCCACGACGGACCTGCCGTCCACCTCGGTGACGACCCGGGCGACGGGCAGGGGCAGCGGGACGAACGGCGGTACGGGGACGGGGACGGGGACGGGGAAGCCGAGCCCCGGATCGCCGCCGTCTGTCCAGCGGTCGGGCGCGGCGCGTGGTGCGGCCCCGGCCGACGCGAACCGGTCGCCGTCGGGTGCGTCGGGTGCGTCCGCCCCGGCCCGGTCGGCCGTGGTGCCCGGTGCGCGCACTCCCGCCGCCGTACGTCCGCAGCGGATCGCGCCGCCGCTGATCGTCGCCCGGCGTCCGGCGATGCCGTTGCGGCAGATAGCCGGACTCGTGCCCGCCGCCCCCGCCGTCTCCCCCGCCTCCGCTCCTTCGTCATCGGCCGCGCCGTCCGGGCCGGCTGCCGCCCCCGCCGTCCAGGGGTCCGCGTCCGAGCGGCGGAGCGGTCCGGACCGTACGGTTCCGGAGGGCGACGCCCCGTCTCCTGACCGTGTCTCCGGCCGGCCCGCCGCCGATGTGGTCCGCCCCGCGCTGGGCAGGCCCCTGCGCGAGATGCCCGCCGGAGCCAGGACGGCCGGCCCCGACGGACCGGCGGGCGTCGTACCGTCCGCCCCGGCCACGGCCCACCCGGCGGCCGAGATGCCGGTGCTCCAGCGCCAGGCATCGGACCCGCCGAGCCTTCCGGCTGCCATGACTCCCTCGACGCCCGCCTCCCGTTCGGCCGGCCCGACGAAGGCGTCGGCTTCTGCGTCGGCACGGCAGCAGCCGTCACCGTCGTCGTCGCCTGACACCCGATCCCCTGCACCTCAGCCGTCCCAGCCGTCCCAGTCGTCCCCGAGCGCCCGGCCCTCCGGTTCGCCGACGCCGTCGGGGTCCTCCCCTTCGGTGCAGCGGGCGCCGCGGCCCGACGCCTCCGGCAGCACACGGGCCCGTGCGCGGGGCGGGATCGGCACGCCGCTTCCCTCGCTGCCGCCCACCGCCCGGCTCGGCGGCGACGCGCCGCTGCTCGGCGGCCACGAGTCCACCGGAACGCGGCCGGATCCGGGGCGCGCCCGGGGCCCCGGGCGCGCTGTTCCGGCTCACGTTCCGGCGCCGCCGGACGCTCCCTCCGCAATGCCGGTGCGGTCGGCCCCGGTCGCACCCGCAGGGCCCTCGGCGTCCTCCGTGCCCTCGGCGTCCGCAACGCCCGCCGCGTCGTCGCCCGGAACCCCGGCCGTCCAGCGCGCGGCGGACCCCGCCCGTACCCGGACCGCTCAGGCCGCCGCCGCTCCCCCGCAGCCGGTACGCGTCCGGCCGGTCGCTCGGGGCCGTACGGCGTCGCAGGGCTTGAGCGGTGCGACGCCGTCGCCCTCGGTCCAGCGGTCACGGACTCTGCTCTCCGGCCGCGCCCTGACGGTGAACACCGGTTCCGCCGAAGGGTTTTCGGCACCTCCGACGACGACAGCGGGCGGCAGCACCGCGCGCCCGGTCGTGGCGGCCACCTGGCGGCGCGACGTGCGTCAGCCGGACGCCGGCGCTCCGTCGCCGGGCCCTGCCGGCGGGAGCACCGGGGGCGGGCCGAGCGCCGGTCCCCGGCGGCCGGCGTCCTCCGGTACGGCTCCGGGGGCCACGGTCCAGCGCTCGGCGACCGCGTCCCCCGCGCACCGGGGCGGCACCGCCTTCACGGACCCGGCTCCAGGCACCGAGACCCGGACCGCCGGACCCACCGGCCGGCGGGTCGGAAGCGAACCGGGGCGCGTCCCGGGGAGCACGGCAGCCCCCACGGGGCGCGGTCCGTCCGCCGGTGGCGTACTCCAGCGACTCGTACGGCGGTCCGGGCGGGCCACGACTCCCCCGCCCACGCCGCCCGGCACGCCGCCGCAGCAGCAGGCTTCCGGGCCGGGGGCGGCCCGCCAGGCTCAGCAGAAGGGTTCCGCGCGGCACGCCGCCCCGGTCTCCGGCCAGGCCAATGCCGCTGCCTCCGCCCCTGCACCTGCACCTGCACCGATCCGGGTCCCGGTCCCTGTTGTTCAACGCGCGGTGCCGCTCCCGCACGCCCTGCCCGCCCGGCCGGGGATGCAGCCAGGGCCGTCGGTGCCGTCAGCGCCGTCAGCGCCGTCGATGGTTTCCGCGTCCGCAACCGCCCCCGGCACGCGTCCTGTTCCCGTCGTCCGGCCGCATCCGCCCGCGGCGGCACATCCGGAAGCCGCCGTACCCGTACAGCGGCTGCCGATGCCCGTGGCGGCCGAGAGCGCCGGTCCTCCGCTCACCGGACCGGCCCCCGTGGGCGGCGGTGCTCCCGGTGGGCCGCCCGGTCTCGACGTACGGGTGCCGCCCCGCGCGCCCGCACAGGCCGCCGGAGGCGGTCGCCCGGAGAGCAGGGCGCAGGCGGTCCAGCGTGCGGCGGCGAACGCCGGGATCACCGGGGTTCCCGTGCAGGCCGCCCCGCTTAAGCCCGCGGCCGGGGCGACGCGGGAGGCCACCGGCTCCGACGACGCTTCCGACGCTCCTCCGGCGAACCGGCTGAGCGGTACGGAGATCGAGGAGCTGGCCCGTCGGCTCCTCGACCCGGTGAGCCGGCTCATCCGCGCCGATCTGCGCCGGGGCCGGGAACGCAGCGGGCGGCTCCACGACGGCCGCCGCTGACGGCACGACCGCCCCGGCCCACCCCCGCACGACCCGTACGAGAGACAGCAGAGAAGACGAGAGACGCATGACGGACAACATCTTCGCGACGAGCGTGTTCTTCAAGCTCGCGATCGGCGGCAGCGACCTGGGCGCGTTCCACACCTGCTCCGGCCTGGGCGCCGAGGTGGAGATGGAGACGTACGCCGAGGGCGGCAACAACGGTTTTACCTGGCAGCTGCCGGGGCGGATCACCTGGACGAACATCACGCTGACCCGACCGGTGACCGCCGACACCCTCAAGATCGCGCGCTGGCTGAACGAGACGATCCAGCGGGTCGAGCCCAAGGACGGCGAGATCGTGGCGCTGCGCCCCGACCTCAGCCGGATCATCAGCTGGCAGGTGCACGGCATCGTGCCGGTGCGCTGGCAGGGGCCGTCCTTCGATCCGGCCAACTCCCAGGCGGCGATCGAGACGCTGGAGATCGCGCACGAGGGGCTGGAGCCTTCCTGACCGGGGCCGACGCATCCGACAGGAACCGGACGAAGGAAGGAGGAACGCAATGTCACCCGCTCTCCGCGCGAGCCGCGCTCGCGCCCAGCTGACCATCATGGAACCGCCGTCGACCGTCGGCGCCAAGCCCGGCGGGACGCTCGCCCGCCTCACGTTGCAGTTCAACCCCGCGAAGCTCTCGCTGAGCAAGAGCACCGAGTGGCGGCGCACCCCGTCCCGGATGGCCGGGCAGTCCGCGCTGCCCGAGTTCGTCGGCAGCGGGCCCCGTGCCCTGTCGCTGGAGGTCTTCCTGGACGCCACCGCCACGCACGACAACTCCGTGGAGAAAGCGGTGGAACAGTTGATGACCGCGTGTGTCCCCACTCCCAAGAGCCTGGCCCGCAAGACGCCCGCCAGCCCCTGGGTGCGCTTCGACTGGGGGACGTCCAAGACGACCTCGTTCGACGGGGTGCTCTCCAACCTCTCGGTCTCCTACACCCTGTTCGACGTCGACGGGAAGCCGCTGCGCGCCACCTGCTCCCTGTCGATCGAGGAGGCGAGCGTCGACCCGGCCGGACAGAACCCGACGTCGGGTTCGAAGGACGCGCGGCGCACCCACCGGGTCGTGGCCGGGGACAGCCTGCCGCTGCTGGCCTGGCGGGAGTACGGCGACGCCACCGCGTGGCGGACCATCGCGCACGCCAACGACATCGACGACCCCATGCAGTTGACGCCCGGCCGGGAGCTCCTCGTGCCCGGGCGGGAAGACCACCTGGCGGAGGAGAACCGATGAGCGGGAAGGAAGCCCCCGGCCGTTCCTTCGCCGCCGACCCGATCGTCGAGGCGCCCGCGGAGCTGCCCGCCGCCTGGGCCACCCAGCTGGTGAGCTGTGTGGTCGACGAGAACGTGGGCCTGCCGGACACCGCCGTACTGATGTACCGGGACCCCGACCACACGTTCCTCGCCAAGACCGGCATCGGCATGGGCACCCCGCTGAAGATCTCGGTGGTCACCGTGCAGGACCGGGCGCGCGAGCGGCTGTTCACCGGGGAGGTCACCGCGGTCGAGCTGGACACCGACACCACCGGATCGTTCACCGTCGTGCGGGCGTTCTCCAAGGCGCACCGGCTCCAGCGCGGCCGGAAGGTCATGGCGTACCGGAACATGAAGACGGCGGACATCGTCCGCAAGGTCGCCGCCGGCGCGGGCCTGGCCTGCGGGCGGATCGAGGCCGCGCCGGTCACGTACAAGCAGGTGACCCAGCCGAACGTGTCGGACTGGGAGTTCCTCCAGCACCTCGCGGCCGAGAGCGGGGCCACCGTGCGGGTGGACGACAAGGGACGGCTGCAGTTCACCAAGCCGGACCCCGCCTCCTCGGCCCCCTCGCCGACGACCTCCGCCACGCGCAACCCGATGGTCCTGGAGTACGGGAACAACCTGCTGGCCCTGCGTGCGGTGCTGACGGGTGCGGACGGGGCGGACAGCGTCGAGGTGCGCGGCTGGAACGTCGAGACCAAGACCCGGCTGGTGGCCCGGCAGCAGTCCGTCCGCAGCGACACCGTCACCCCGGGGATGAGTCCGTCGACGGCGGCCAAGATGTTCGGCCCGGGCTCCCGGACGACGATCGCCGACACCCCGTACCGCACCCAGGCGGAGACCCGGGCCGTGGCCGGTGCGCTCGCCGCATCGGTCAGCGCCGGCTTCGGGGAGGTCGAGGCGGTCGCCTACGGGAACCCCCGGCTGCGGGCGGGTATGCCGGTGGCCCTCGGCAACGTGGGGCCCGCCTTCTCCGGCCGCTACACCGCGACCGCCGCGCACCACGTCCTCGAACCGGACACCGGCTACCGCACGACGGTGATCGTCAGCGCCTCGCCGGACCGGTCGCTCTCGGGGCTGGCCTCCGGCGGGAACGCCCCCTCGCGCGGCCCCCGCATGCCGGGCCTGGCGATCGGGGTGGTCACCGACATCCGCGAGGAGGGCAGGGGCCAACGCGGCTGGGTGCGGCTGAAGTTCCCGTGGCTCGACGACACGTACGTCACCGACTGGGTCCGTACGGTGCAGTGGGGCGGCCAGGGCGGCGGCGGGGTGTTCAGCCCCGAGGTCAACGACGAGGTGCTGGTCGGGTTCGAGCAGGGGCTGCTGGACAGCCCGTACGTGCTCGGCGGTCTGTACAACGGGGTCGACAAGCCCTCGCCGCACGACGTCCCGCTGGTCGATCCGACGAGCGGGAAGGTCAACCGCCGCTCCCTGGTGTCCCGTTCGGGCAACCGGCTGGAGCTGCTCGACGCTCCGCGCGGCCCGTCCGGGGTACGCATCGCCAGCGGTGACAAGCGGCTCGATGTGATGCTCGACGAGAAGAAGGGCGAGATCACGCTGACGGTGAAGGCCCGGGGCGGCACCCGGGAACTCAGCTCGGTGACGCTGTCCGCTTCGGGCATCACGCTCGACGCGGGGGCTACGGGCGACGTGAACATCAAGGGCCGCTCGGTGACCGTCAACGGCAAGACAGGGGTCACGGTCGACGGCGGACTGCTCGCGGTCCTCAAGGCCAAGCTCATCAGGATCAACTGACCGCCCGCCCGCCCGTATCCCCATCCGTCCGCCCATCCGTCCGTCCGTCCGCGACGAAGCCCGACAGCCCCGAAGTCCCTTTCACAGCAAGGAGAAACCCGGCCATGCCCCCCGCAGCCCGCACGGGCGACAGCACCGCCCACGGCGGTCTCATCGGCACCCCGCCCCCGGGTGCGGTGGCCGTGGCCACCGTGCTCATCGGCGGTCGGCCCGCGGCCGTCACCGGGAGCCTCCATGTGTGCGTCGTCCCTCCGCACGCCGCGCTCGGGCCAGGCAACGTGATCATGCCCAACCCGGCCGCCGCACTCACCGGCCAGGTGCTGATCGGCGGGCTGCCCGCCGCCCGGATGCGGGACAACACCAGCTGCGGCGCGCCCATCATCAGCGGTGCGCTGAACGTCCTGATCGGGGGCCCGATGTGAGCGGCGGCGGATTCATCGGGCGCGGCTGGGGCTTCCCGCTGCGGGTGGGGCCGACCGGCGGAATCGCGCTGGTCGAGCGGGACCGGGAGATCGAGGAGGCGATCGGCCTGATCCTCGGCACCGCTCCCGGCGAGCGGCCGATGCGCCCGGAGTTCGGCTGCGGCATCCACGAGTACGTCTTCGCGCCCGGCGACGGGGCGACGGCCGGGCGGATCGCGCAGGAGGTCCGCACCTCGCTGGAGCGGTGGGAGCCGCGCATCGAGGTGACGGACGTGGTGATCGCGTTCGACGCCATCGAGGAGGGCACGCTCTACATCGACGTGCACTACACCGTGCGGGCCACCAACGACCTGCGCAACCTCGTCTTTCCCTTCTACACGATCCCGTCGTCGGAGGGCTCTTCCGAGAGCCCGTCCGGGAGTGCTCGGGAAGCGGGAGTGCGCTGATGGCCCTGCCTTCGCCCAATCTGGACGACCGGCGTTTCCAGCAGCTCGTCGACGAGGCCAAGCGGTACGTCCAGCAGCGCTCCCCCGAGTGGACCGACCACAATGTGTCGGACCCCGGGGTCACGCTGATCGAGACGTTCGCGTACCTGGTCGACCAGTTGCTGTACCGGCTGAACCGGGTGCCGGACAAGAACTACGCGGCCTTCCTCGATCTGCTGGGCGTGACCCTGTTCCCGCCGGCCGTTGCGCGGGCCGAGATCGACTTCTGGCTGTCCGCGCCTCAGCCGGAGACCGTGCACCTCCTCGCGGGCACCGAGGTCGCCACCGCGCGCGGGGAGGCCGAGGAGCCGGTGGTGTTCTCCACCTCCGACGACCTGCCGATCGTGCCGAGTTCGCTGGTCCGGCTGGTCACCGCGCCGGTGTCGGGCGAGCAGACGGACCGGACGGGACCGCTCGGCGCGGGCAAGGACATCCCGTGCTTCCAGTCCCGGCCGGAGCCCGGTGACGCCCTGCTGTTCGGGTTGCCGACGGCCGTGCCCCGGTGCATCGTCGCCGTCCGCCTCGACAGCCGGGTGGAGGGCGTGGGCGTCGACCCGCGTCAGCCGCCGCTGGTGTGGGAGGCGTGGGACGGGGCCCGCTGGGTGACGTGCGCGACCGGCACCGACAGCACCGGCGGGCTGAACAGGCCGGGCGAGGTCGTCGTGTTCGTCCCGGCCGGGCACACCGCGTCCGTCGTGGCGGGGACCCGGGCGGGGTGGCTGCGCTGCCGGGTCACCGCTCCGGAGCCGGGCCAGCCGTTCTACTCGGAGTCGCCGACGATCCGGGAGGCCGAGGTGTTCACGGTCGGCGGCACGGCGGCCGCGGAGCACGCGGAGACCGTCCTCGACGTGCCCCTCGGGGTGTCCGAGGGCGTCGCCGGGCAGCGTTTCTCGGTGAGCCGGGCTCCGCTGCTGCTGGACGGGGAGCCGCCGGTCGTCCAGGTCTCGACCGACGAGGGCTGGCAGGTGTGGACCCCCGTCGAGCACTTCGGCGCGTCCCGGCCCGGTGACCGGCACGTCCGGATCGACGCCGTCGCCGGGGAGTTCGCGTTCCCGCCGGAGGTGCGGGAGCAGGACGGCACGATGCGCGCGTACGGCGCGGTGCCGGAGAAGGGCGCCCAGCTCCGCGTCCCGCGCTACCGGACGGGCGGCGGCGCGGCGGGGAACGTCGCCCGGGGCGCGATCTCCGTGCTGCGCAGTTCGGTGCCGTACGTCGCGGGCGTGAACAACCGTGAGGCGGCGACCGGCGGGGTCGACGGGGAGACCGTGGAGAACGCGAAGGTGCGCGCGCCCAACATCCTGCGGGTGCAGGAGCGGGCGGTGACGGCCGAGGACTACGAGGTCATCGCCCGGGAGGCCGCGCCGTCGCTGCGCCGGGTGCGTTGTCTGCCGGCCGTGGCGGGCGAGGCCGGTGCGGTACGGGTGCTGGTGGTGCCCGACGCGACCGCCGACGAGGACGGCCGGCTGCGGTTCGAGCAGCTGATCCCCTCGGACCCGGTGCTCGCGGCGGTCACCGAGCGGCTCGACGAACGGCGTCTTGTCGGCACCCGGCTGGTCGTGGAGCCGCCCGCCTACCAGGGCGTCACGGTCGTCGCCCGGCTGGTGGCCGCGCCCGGCGATGTGGACCGGGTCCGGGCGGAGGCGCTGGAGGCGCTGTTCCGGCACATCGACCCGTTGCGGGGCGGGGCGGACGGCCGGGGGTGGCCGTTCGGCAGGCCCGTGCAGTACGGGGAGGTCTTCGCCGTGCTCCAGGGTGTGGAGGGGGCCGGTCTGGTGGAGGACGTCCGGCTGTTCCCGGCGGACCCGATCACCGGGCGGCGCGGGGCGGCGGTGGACCGTGTCGACGTGGCGCCGGGGGCCCTGGTCTTCTCGCACCAGCACCAGGTGGTGGTCACCGCGAACGGGGCCGGTGAGGGCGCATGACGCGGGCCGCGATACCCGGGCTGCCCAGCCGGTACCCGATCGGCGAACTGCTGCCCGCCCTGTACGCGGACGACGACCTGGCCCAGCGGTTCACGGCGGGCCTGGACACGGTGCTGGCCCCGGTCCTGTCCACCCTGGACAACCTGCCCGCCTACTTCGACCCGTCGTTGGCCCCGGCCGACTTCCTGCCCTGGCTGGCGTCCTGGGTGGGCGTCGAGGCCGATCCGGCGTGGCCGGTCGAGCTGCGCCGGGCGGTCGTCGCGCGCGCCGTCGAGCTGCACCGGTGGCGCGGCACCCGGCGGGGGCTCGTCGAGCGGCTTCGGCTCTGCTGCGGTGTGCACGCGGACGTCCGGGACGGCGGGGGCGCCACCTGGTCGGCCGAGCCGGGCGCCGCCCTCCCGCCGCCGCCGACCGGTGAACTGCTCGTGCGGGTCTGGCCGGTGCGCGAGGGCGTCGCGGTGGACGCCCGCCGCGTTCTGGACGTCGCCACCGCCTCGTGCCCCGTCCACCTCATCTGCCGGGTGGAGGTCCTGCCGGGCCCGCCCGGAGAACCCGAACAGACAGGAAGCTGACGTGATGCGTTCGTGCCCGGCATGCGGTACGGCCAACGGCGAGAGTGACGACTTCTGCGGCAACTGCGGCGGCTACCTGGGCTGGTCCTCCCAGCCCGCGCGGCCGACGCGAACGCCGGCTCCGGAGCCGGAGCCCGTGGCTGGGCCGGAGCCGGTGGCGGAGGCCGAGCCCGTGCGGAAGCCGGAGCCCGACCCGGCCCCGGAACCGGCCGGGCCGCCGCCGACGACGACGACGCCCGTACCGGACTCGGGCCCTCCCCCACGTCCGGCGCGGCCCGCGCCCACGCCTGCCCCCGCACCCGCACCTTCGTCTTCGCCTTCACCTTCGTCTTCGTCTTCGTCTTCGGAGCGATCCGGCCCACCGGCGCGGTCCGCCCCCGAAGCCCCGGAGCGGCCCGAACAGTCGCAACGCCCCGAGCCGCCCGCTCGGCCCGCGCCCGCCCCCGTACCGCCGCAGCCCACCGCACCCCCGGAGAGTCCCGTACCGGCGACGCCGTCCGTGCCTCCGGTGCGGCCCGCCCCCGCTCCCGTACGTCCCGGAATCCCGGCATCCGCACCGGCCTCCAGGAGTGCGTCCGAGGGGGACGAGGAGGACGAGCCGATCGGGGCGGTGCGGCCGGCCAAGCCCGTGGCCCGGCGGCCGGTCGTGCGGCCGGTGGCGACGGACGAGACGCCGGACGGTCCGCCCTGCCCGGCCTGCGGCACGCCGAACCTCCCGGGGCGGCAGTTCTGCCGGCGGTGCGCCGCTCCGCTCCGGGCCCGGGAACAGCCCGCCGCGCTGCCGTGGTGGCGCACGGTGTGGCCGTTCCGCCGCCGGGTGCGCGGCGGTTCGGGCCGGGCGCTGCGGCGGACGCTGCTGGTCCTGGTCGTGGCCGGACTGCTGGTCGCGGGCTTCCTGCTCTTCCCGCTCGGGCGCTACGTCTTCGAGGACGTCCGGGACAAGCTCGGCGGCACGCGGGAGATCAGCCCCACCGGGGTGACCGCCAGTGCCTCGGCTCCCGGCCACCCGGCGACTGCGGCGACCGACGGCCTGACGAACAAGTACTGGGGCGCTCCCGCGCTCGGCGCGTCGCTGACCGCCTCGTTCGAGACGCCGTTCCGGCTGGTCGGCGTCGTGGTGTACAGCGGTGTGTCGAAGGAACCGCAGGAATTCCGGCAGGGCGCGCGGCCGACCCGGGCGGAGCTGCTCGTCACCACGAAGGACGACAAGGTGCACAAGAAGACGGTGACCCTCAACGACAAGCCCGGCAAGCAGGAGACACGGTTGGGCATCAGCGATGTCGTCTCCGTCCAACTGGTGCTGCGGGAGGCGGCAGGCCAGGGCGAGGGCCGGCCGATCGCGGTCGGCGAGATCGAGTTCTTCAAGCGCACCTGAGCCGGAAGCCGCCACTCCGCCGTTCACTCGACGCTCCCGGCCGCACACCTGTCACCGCCACGCCGAGGGCCCCATGAGTTCACCAACTACCCAGTAACGATCAGAGAGTTCTTGACGATCAAACAATTTCGGTCACAAATGGCTTCCCTCCGCGCCCCCACCCGGGGTTGACTGGGCCTTACCCATGGTGACGCGCCCGCCCACCGGCTCGTCGACTCTGCCCCGGCGGCCCCGGCTCCCGGCGGAGGAAGGAGGACAGTGATGGCCCTCCCACCTCGCATGTCGCCCCGTCGCCCGGCCTCCGGGCTGTCGGCCGCCGCCTCCCGGCGGGCCCGTCCCTTGCCCGATCACCCGGAATGCGTCGTTCATATCGTCCGCCTGCATTCATCAGACGAGGGGCAGCAATGAGCCAGATCACGTTACCGGCGTTTCACATGCCGTTCCAGAGTGCTGGATGTCATCCAGGCCTGACGGAAACCCGCGAGGCGGCCTGGGAATGGGCCGAATCCGAAGGGCTGGATCTGTCCGTACCGGCCCGGAAGAAAATGATCCGGACCCGTCCGGAACTATGGATTTCCCTCATCTTCCCGCAGGCCACGCAGGAGCATCTCGACCTCTTCTGTCAATGGCTCTTCTGGGCCTTCCTGGTGGACGACGAGTTCGACGACGGCCCGGCCGGACGCGATCCGCTGATGTGCGAGACGGCGATCACCCGCCTGGTGGACGTCTTCGACGGGGCCGCGCCGAACGGGCCGATGGAGCGGGCGCTCGCCGGGCTGCGGGACCGCACCTGCCGCGGGCGGTCGCCGCAGTGGAACCGGCAGTTCCGGCGGGACACGGCGGCCTGGCTGTGGACGTACTACGCCGAGGCCGTCGAGCGCGCCGCCGGACAGGTGCCGAGCCGTGCAGAATTCGCCAAGCACCGGCGGGATTCGGTCGCCATGCAGCCCTTTCTCTGCCTGCACGAGATCACCGCCGGAATCGACCTCCCGGATTCCGCCCGGAGCCTGCCCGCGTATATCGCCCTGCGGAACGCGGTCACCGATCATTCCGGGCTCTGCAACGACATCTGCTCCTTCGAGAAGGAAGCCGCTCTCGGGTACGAGCACAACGCCGTACGGCTGATTCAGCGCGACCGGGGTTGCACCCTCCAGGAAGCGGTCGACGAGGCCGGTATCCAACTGGCCCGGATTGCCGAGCGGGTGCAGCGGGCGGAAAAGGAACTGATCGACGAAATCGAGGCGGCGGGCATCGGCGGCCCCACCCGGGTGGCCCTGGAGCGGTGCGTGGAGGACTACCGGGGACTCGTACGGGGCGACTTCGACTACCACGCGCGCGCCGAGCGCTACACCCGCCCGGATCTGGTGGAGCTGGACGAACGGGACTCGCTGTCCCAGTACTTCGCCGCCTGAACGACCCGCCCGGCGAAGAACTCCTCAACCCTGCGCGGGGCCCCGGGATCGTCTCCCGGACCCCGCGCCGGGAGGCGATCCCCGGGCCGCCGTGCCCCCCGGCCGTTTCCCGCCGGGCCCGGGCAGGGTGGGGGCGAGGTCCGGTCCGACCGCATGGAAGACTGGGGCCCGCAAGCATGTCCCGGGTCGCCCCCACCGGCCGGGCCGACGGAGACGTCGTGCCCCCGGTCAGCGACTGACCGGCCGGAATGCCCTGCCTTCCAGCCAACGTCGTCCCCGGGGAATCACACGTGAGAGCACAGCGAAGAATGTGGACCACGGCCGCCGTCACCACGGCGGCCGTGGCGGGTGTCCTGGTGTTCCAGGGCGTGACCGGCACCTCCGGCCCCGACCGCGACGGGCAGGCGGCGGACGCCAAGTCCGCCCCGGTGAAGCCCGATGTGCACAGGACCGCGCTGAAGACCTCGCCCGACGGCGACTCCGCGTCGCTCGCGCGGCGCGACACCGAACCGTTCAGCCTGCTCGGCGTCACCTGGACCGATCCCGCCGCTCGGGTGACGGGAAGCGTCGAGGCCCGTACCCGGTCCTCCGCGACCGGCGACTGGACCGGCTGGCTGCCCCTGGACACCGAGATCGACGGGCGCACCGAGACCGGCCGGTCCGGGGTCCGCGGCACCACCGAACCCCGCTGGGTCGGCCCCTCCGACGGCGTCGAGGTCCGCGTCCTGGCCGGGGACGGCGCCCGCGCCGGGCTGCCCGCAGGGCTGCGGCTCGACACCGTCGACCCGGGCGGCGACACCACCCCGCTCGCCGCCGAACCGGCCGCGTTCAGCATCGAGGAGACCCCCTCCGAGGAGCCCACGCCCGGCGAGGAGCCGCCGGTCACCCCGCCTTCGCAGGAGCCGGTCGAGGAGCCCACGGACGAGCCGTCGCCCACCCCGACCACCGAGACCCCGGCGCCGCCGAGCCCCACGCCGAGCACCGAGCCCCCGACGCCGTCCGCGTCGCCGACGACGCCCACCACCTCACCGTCGCCGACGCTCCCGCCCGCCCCGCCGTCCACCGTTCCGCAGCCGCCGATCGTCTCCCGGGCGGCCTGGAAGGCCGACGAGTCGCTCAGCACCGAGGCGCCCGACTACCTGGACCAGGTCAAGGCCGTCTTCGTCCACCACACGGCGCAGACGAACGCGTACTCCTGCGCCGACTCGGCGGCCATCGTGCGCGGTCTGCACACGTACCACGTGAAGTCGAACGGCTGGAAGGACCTCGGCTACAACTTCATCGTCGACAAGTGCGGCACGGTCTTCGAGGGCCGCAAGGGCGGTGTGGACCGGCCCGTGATGGGAGCGCACACCTACGGGTTCAACCGGGACACCACCGGTATCGCCGTGATCGGCATGTACACCGACACCAGCGCCGCGACCGCCGCGACCACCTCCGTCGCCCGCGTCGCCGCGTGGAAGCTCGGCCAGTACAAGGCCGACCCGGGCGGTTCGGTCCAGCTCACCGCCGGGGCGAACGGCAACAACATGGACCACAAGCAGTTCGTCGCCGGAAGCCAGTACGCCTTCCCGCGGATCTCCGGGCACCGGGACGGGTTCGCCACCGAGTGCCCCGGCCTCTCCCTCTACCGCCAGCTCCCCGCCATCCGCTCCCTGGCCGCCGGACCCGTCACCGGTCTCACCATCGCCTCGGTGACCGGGGCGAACGCCTCCGGCTCCACGTACTACACCCGGTCGAAGATCACCGTCGGCTGGAAGGCGACCACCCCCGCCGCCTTCGTCAAGAGCTACGAACTGCTCGTCGGCGGAAAGCCGGTGGCCACCGTCAAGGGCAACGTCACCTCGGCCCCTGCCACCCTCGTCGCCGGCAAGCACTCCGTGCAGGTCCGCGCCACCCACCAGTCGGGGAAGACCTCCCTGTCCCCGGTCGCGACCGTGGTCGCCGACACCGCACCGCCGGTCTTCTCCACCAAGCCGGCCCTCACCCTGCGCACCGGCACGGTGAACTCCACCGCCGTCCCGCTCACCCTGAAGTGGAAGGCCACCGACGCCGCCTCCCTCAAGGAGGTCCGGCTCACCGCCCCCGTCGCGAAGACCTACGGCCCGACCACGGGCAGCGCCTCGCACACCGCGAAGCCCGCCACGGCGACCGCCTGGAAGATGACGGCGTACGACCGCGCGGGCAACAGGGCCGCCGCCTCGGTCACCGGCACCCCGGTGATCCTCCAGGAGTCCGCCGCCACCAAGAGCGGTAAGTGGACCACGAAGTCCTCCAGCAGCTACCTGGGCGGCAGGTCGTACTCCAGCAGCACCAAGGGCGCCAGTCTGACCTGGACGTTCACCGGCCGGTCAGCCGCCTGGGTGGTGTCGCGGGCCACCACTTCGGGGCAGGCATACGTGTATGTCGACGGGAAGAAGGCCGCCACGGTGGACCTGAAGTCGTCGACCACGAAGTACCGGCAGGCGATCTGGACGAAGTCCTGGTCCTCCAGCGCCAAGCACACGGTCAAGATCGTGGTCGTCGGCACGACGGGCCGCCCGGCCCTGACCACGGACGGGCTGGTCTACCTGAAGTAGCCGCCCGGACCACCGCACCGCGAGAGGGGTTGGCACATGTCCGACATCGAGGCGGGGGCTCCCCCACAGGTGAGGACCGTGCACGGCACCGTGCGCGGTGCGGTGGAGCGGGGCGTCGCGGTCTTCCGCGGCATCCCGTACGCGGCTCCGCCGGTGGGGGCGCGCAGGTTCCGCGCCCCCGGGCCCCCCGAGCCGTGGACGGGGGTGCGCGAGGCCGTGGCGTACGGCCCGACGGCCCCCAAGCGGCCCTACGCCCCGCCGCTGGACCGGCTGCTGCCGGATCCGGCGGTGCCGGGCGACGGCTGTCTGAACCTCAACGTGTGGACGCCCTCGCCGGAGCCGGGTGCGGCCGGGCTGCCGGTGCTCGTGTGGATCCACGGGGGTTCGCTGACGCACGGCTCCTCGGCGGTGCCGGTGTACGACGGGTCCGCGTTCGCCCGGGACGGGGTGGTCCTCGTCTCGGTCAACTACCGCCTGGGCGTCGAGGGCTTCGGCGTCTTCCCGGACGCGCCCGCCAACCGAGGGCTCCTGGACCAGCTGGCCGCCCTGGAGTGGGTGCGCGACAACATCGCGGCGTTCGGCGGCGACCCGGACCGGGTGACCGTGGCCGGGGAGTCGGCGGGTGCGGTCAGCATCGCCGCCCTGCTGACCGCACCCCGGTCCGCGGGACTGCTGCGGCGGGCGGTGCTCCAGAGCGGGGCGCCCGCCGCGCTGCCGCCCGCCGCCGCGCGCGGGACGACCGAGCTGATCGCGAAGCGGCTCGGGGTGCCCGCGACGGCCGCCGCGCTGGCCGCCGTGGACCCGGAGGCGCTGCTGACCGCGCAGACCGAGGTGACCAGCGGCGGGAACCCGCTGACCGGCCGCAACTCCTTCCAGCCGGTCGTGGACGGCGAACTGCTGCCCCACAACCCGGTGGAGGCGCTGCACGCGGGCGCGTCCGCCGGGATCGACCTGCTGCTGGGGACGAACACCGAGGAGTACCGGCTCTGGTTCGTGCCCGGCGGCCTCACCGAGAAGATCGGCGCGCTGCGGCTCCGCCTCGCCCTGCTGAAGTTCCGGGTGCCGAACGCCACCGCCCGCGCCTACCGCGCCAACCGCCCGGACGCCACCCCCGGTGAGATCCTCGGCGCGCTCGCGACGGACCTGCTGCTGCGGGTGCCGCTCAACCGGCTGGCCGACGCCCGGACGCACGCGCCGGGCGCCACGTACGTGTACGAGTTCGGCTGGCCCACCCCCGTACAGCGGCTCGGCGCCTGTCACGCGCTGGAGCTGGGCTTCGTCTTCGACACGCTCGCCCACCCCGACACGATGGCCCTGACCGGCCCGGACGCCCCGCAGGAGCTGGCGGACGCGATGCACCGGGCGTGGGTGGACTTCGCGACGGGCGGGGACCCGGGGTGGCCGTCCTGGGACGCGCGGCGCCCCGTGACGGTCTTCGGACCGGGCGCCCCGGAACTGGTCCTGGCCCCGCGCGACGACGAGTTGCGCGGCTGGAAGCCGTACCGGAGCCAGGTCGCGGACACGACCTAGGGCCGCAGCGAGATCCAGTGCGGGTCGGGGACCACGGTGAGGATCGCCGAGACCACCACCACCAGGCCCAGCACGGCCTGTTCGCGGCGGGCCAGCCGGTGGGCGACCGACGGGTCGGCGTCCCGGAGCATCCGCCGCCGGGCCGCCACCGCCAGCACGCTGACCACGGCCATCAGCGCCAGCTTGACCAGCAGGGTGCGCCCGTAGGCGGAGGTGAACACCACGTCCAGCGGCAGCCGGCGCAGGGTCGAGGCGGTGCCGGTGGCGGCGAGGGCGACGTACAGCCAGATCGCCAGGCGCGCGTACCGGCCGAGCAGTGCGCGGGCCGCGACGGGTGAGTCGCGCCAGAGCCACATGGTGCGCAGGACGTACAGCAGACCGCCGGTCCACAGCGACGCGGCGGTCAGATGGACGACGGTGAGGGCGGCGCCGAACTCCGGGCTGTACGCCTCCGGATGCGCGCGCAGGGCCTCCGCGCCGATGACGAGGGCGAGCGGGGCGAGCGCGAGGGCCGGGCGCCTGCTCGCGGCGCAGAAGGCGGCGAGGACCAGGCCGTTGGCGATGAGGAGGAGCAGACCGCCCTCGCGGGTGCCGTAGGTCTCGGTGATCCCGAGATCGCTGACGGCGGCGAGCCGGACGATCTGCCCGGCCGCGGCGGCCGCCCCGGCGAGCGAGGCGTACACCGCCCAGCTCCGCACGGCGGTACGGGGGCGGCCCCGGACGGGCCGGACGAGCTGCGGGGCGATGATTTCGCCGAGGTGGAGGGCGAGCGCGGCGAACAGGACGGTGCGGAGCACGGTGGTGAGTCCGGCGCCGGGTATCCGGAGCTCCCCGGTGCCGCGTGCCACGAGGCCGGGGCCGAGCAGCGCCACGAGGAGCGCGAGGACGCCTGCGGCGCAGAGCAGGAGGGGAGCGGTCCAGGAGCGTCCGGCCCGCGGCCCGGACGCTCCCCCGGGTATCTCGCCGGCGCGCGGCACGTCGCCCGTCGGAGCCGGTACGGCCGCGGCGGCGGGCAGGCCGGGCCCGGTCGGCGCGGCCGGGTCGGCGGGGGGTCCGGAGAACATCACGGCCCGATCCTCGCCGGTGGACAAAGACACAGCAAGCCGCGCACGGCGGGCGGGACGGCCGGAAGGCGCCGTAAGGGGCCCCTCCGGACGTACCCGGCGGCGGCCGGGCCCCGACGGCGCGGGACCGGCCGCCGAGGCGGATCAGGCCTTGTTCTGCGAGGCCCAGAACTCGTCGAAGGTGAGCAGGCCGTCACCGTTGGCGTCGTGGGCGTTGATGATCGCCTGCGCCACCGTCTCGGTGACGAAGGGGTCGCCCAGCTGGGCCATCGCGCTCTTGTACTCGTTGGCCGTGATGAGCCCGTCGCCGTTCTTGTCGAACCGCTCGAATGCCGTCCGCGCCGACTCGATGTCCGCCACTGTTCCGCCCCTTCGTGATGCCGAATGTCAGGGGTCAGATTATCGGGCCGTCCGGGTGGCTTCGGCGGCCGGTCGGCCCAGCAGCTCCGTGGCCGTCACCGCGTGCAGCCCGCGGCGGCCGATCTCGGCGAGAAGCAGCGGCAGCGCGTCGACGGTGACCGGGCGGCCGAGGCTCAGCTCCACCACGGATCCGTTGCGCAGCTCCCCCGCGACCTTCCGGGTGACGGCGGCGACGCGGGTGGCCGCGTGGTCGAGCGACTCCACGTCGCAGCCGAGGACGTGGGGGTAGCCGGCCCGCTGGGTGAGGCGCCGGAGGAGCGGGGACGCGTACCCGGTGGGCGAGGGGCGGAACCAGGTGCCGATGGACCCGGTGAGCCGGCGCAGCCGCCGGGCGCACGCGGCGATCTCCTCGTACGCCGCGTGCTCGTCCAGGGACGCGAGGTCGATGTGGTGCTCGGTGTGGTTGCCGATCTCGTGGCCCCCGTCGAGGATCCGGCGGGCCAGGCCCGGGTGTTCGGCGAGCCAGGTGCCGACCGCGAGCACCGTGACGCGCGCCCCGGCCTGTTCGCACCGGGCGAGTGCGGCGCGGGCGAGGTCCGGGTCGCCCCGTCCGTCGAAGGTGAGGGCGACACGGGGCCGGTCGCGGGGACCGTGCGCGATCCGGAAGGGCAGCCCGGGGAAGCGTTGCGGGGCGGGGGCGGCGGCCGGAGCCGCTTCCGGCAGCACGGCGGGGCCGGCGGCTCCGCCCGCCGCCCGGTCGCTCCGGGCGCATCCGGCGGCGAGGGCGGCGGCCAGCACCCCGGCCCCCGCGCCCAGTGCGTCACGGCGGCCCATCGGAGCCCTGCGTCCATCCATGCCCGACCACCTCACGCTCCACGGGTTCCACCGATTCCCGGGACACAGTAGGGGCGCATTGGGCGAAATGTGCTGATTATGTAGATCGGCAGATGATCAATGAATCATTCAAGCGCTGCCATAAAAATGCATGGAAAACCAGGCGAGTGACCGAGCACACCTGCGATTCAACCAAGAGTTGCCCGTTTGTTCCTTAAATATTCCGACAAGTCGCTTTGGCACCGGGGTCGCCCATCTGCCATAGTCGGATCCACGACCCCCATCGACCCGGGCCAAGGTCGTCCTGAGCGGCCGTGAACACACCCCCCATGTCACGGCCCCCGCCAGAAACCCTCGCAGCGCCGCACCACGGCCGACCGGGGGTTTCTGCGTTTCAGCAGGTCAGCGGTCGGAGATGCGCATCTCGAACCAGGTGGTCTTGCCGCGCGGCAGCAGATCCACACCCCACCGGTCGGAGAGCTTGTCGACGAGGAAGAGGCCCCGGCCGCTGACGTCCATCTCGCGCACCGGCATCAGACAGGGCAGCCCGCGCGAGGGGTCGCGCACCTCGATGCGGATCCAGCCCCGGCGGCGGACCATTCGTAACCCGAAGACCCGGGCCCCGGTGTGGCGTACCGCGTTCCCCACGAGCTCGGAGACGAGGAGTACCGCGTACTCGGCGGTCTGGGGCGAGAGGGCCCACTGGCGGAGCACGACGCAGGAAGTGATGCGCCGCGCCGTCGCCGCCGACTCCGGGCGGGACGGCAGCCGGACTTCCCCCTCGGTCGGATTTCCGAACAACTCCAGCGCCTTGAACGCCTGTTCGTCATCCATCGTCGACGTCCAGCGTGCCGCGGTCGCGCTGCTGCGCGGTCGCGGCTGATCCACACCCTCCAGGCCCGCCATGCCCACCATCATGGCCGCACGGATCGCCCTCCGGGGCCGTTCCGGGGGAATCGGCACCCCGGAACAACCCCTCTCACGGAAGGCTTTTGGCATATGCCTCTGGCAGAACAGTTCCCCGAACGACCTCGCTGAGCTGCGACGATGACCGGCCCGACGAGGAAGGCCCGGCCGGGGGCGGCTCCGGGCCTTAAGGTTGCCTTAAGGCCCGGATAATCCGCTCTGACGGATGAACTCCCCGCGCGGGACCGTCCGACCCGACTACCGGGCCATCCGTTCTGACTACGGGTCAGCGGAAGGTGGCCTTGCCCGGACCCTCCTCGACGAAGCTGCGCATGCCCCGCTCGCGGTCCTCGGTGGCGAACAGGCCGGAGAACCAGTTCCGTTCGATGGTGAGCCCGGTGTCGATGTCCGTCTCCAGCCCGGCGTCCACCGATTCCTTGGCCGCGCGCAGCGCCAGCGCGGGCCCCTTGGCCAGCTTGGCGGCCCAGGCGTGCGCCTGCTCGTAGACCTCGGCGGCCGGGACCACCCGGTCGACCAGTCCCAGCGTCAGGGCCTCCTCCGCCTTGACCATGCGGCCGGTGAAGATGAGGTCCTTGGCGCGGGAGGGGCCGATCAGCCGGGCGAGCCGCTGGGTGCCGCCCGCGCCCGGGATCAGTCCGAGGAGGATCTCCGGCTGGCCGAGCTTGGCGTTGTCCGCGGCGATCCGGAAGTCGGCGCAGAGCGCCAGCTCGCAGCCGCCGCCGAGCGCGTAGCCGGTGACGGCGGCGACGACCGGCTTGGGGATGCGGGCGACGGCGGTGAAGGCGTCCTGGAGGCCCTTGGACCTCAGGACCATCGCCGTGTGGTCCATCGCCTGCATCTCCTTGATGTCCGCGCCCGCCGCGAACACCTTCTCGCCGCCGTAGAGGATCACCGACCGCACGTCCTCGCGCCGGGTCGCCTCCTCGGCCAGCTCCCGCAGCCGGTCCTGGATCGCCACGTCCAGGGCGTTCATGGGCGGCCGGTCCAGGAGGATCGTGCCGACACCGTCGCGTACTTCGAGGGTCACAGTCATGGAGGCAGGTTAACCAACGCTAACGCCGGCGGGCCCGGTGCCGTTGGTCACAGCACCGGGCCCGCCGGGTCGATCGGGGAGCGGAAGGAAGTCCTACTTCTTCCACTCCTCCCAGTCCATGTTCCAGCCGTTGAGGCCGTTGTCCGGCTGGATCGTCTTGTCGTGCGAGTTCTTCACGATGACCACGTCGCCGATCAGCGACTTGTTGTAGAACCAGGCCGCCGGCGTCTGGTTGTCGTAGCCGCCGCGCACATCCCGCAGACCGACGCAGCCGTGGCTGGTGTTGGTGCTGCCGAAGATGGAGGACGCGCCCCAGTAGTTGCCGTGCAGGAAGGTGCCCGAGGTGGACAGCCGCATGGCGTGCGGCACGTCCTTGATGTCGTACTCGCCGCCGAAGCCGACGGTGTCACCGTTCATCCGGGTCACCTTGAGCTTCTCGCTGATGACCATCTGACCGTTGTACGTGGTCGTCGCCGGGGCGCCCGCGGAGATCGGGATGTCCTTGATCTGCTTGCCGTCACGGACCACCTTCATCCGCTTCGCGCTCGCGTCGACGGTGGAGACCTGGCTGCGGCCGATGGTGAACGACACCTTCTTGGCCTGCTTGCCGTAGACGCCCGGCCGGCCCTCGACGCCGTCGAGGTTGAGGTCGACGGTCACCTTGGTGCCCGCCGCCCAGTACTTCTCCGGGCGGAAGTCGAGACGGTCGTTCCCGAACCAGTGGCCCTCGATCTCGACGGCCGGCTCGGCCGTCACCTTGATCGCCCGCTCCACCGCGTCGGGGTCGGTGATGCCCCGGGTGAAGTTGATGGAGACCGGCATGCCGACCCCGACGGTGGAACCGTCCTCCGGTGTGTACTGCCCGATGAAGGTGTTCGCCGGGACGAGCGTGGTGAAGGTGGTGTCCTTCGCCGACTCGCGCCCTTCGGCGTCCTTCGCCACCGCGTGCACCGCGTACTTCGTGGAGGCGGCGAGATGCCGCTCGGGCGTCCAGCTCGCGCCGTCGGCCGCGATCTCGCCCTCGACCTCGTTGCCCTTGGGGTCGGAGACCTTCACCGTGGTCAGCTTGCCCTGCGTGGCGCCGATCTTCAGCGCACCGCTGGTCGCCACGGACTCCGCGCCGTCCTTGGGCGCGATGGTCACCACCGCCTGCGAGGCGGTCGTGTCCTCCTTCTTCGCGCTGCCCGCCGGCCCCTTCTCGTCCCCCGCGTCGGCGCTGCCGCCGCCGCAGGCCGTCACCAGCAACAGCAGTGCGCCCAGAACCAGGGCCAGTAGCCCCGTTCCGCCGCGCCGCTTCCCGCTCGCCCCGGCCGATGCCCCCGATATCGGCTGCCCGTTCACTGTGGTCGTCTCCCCTCGCAGGGCCCGGCTCCCGCCGTGGCCCGCACCCCCGCGCGCCGAACATGCGCGCCCGCCGCAAGATAATCACATCGCGTGCGGGGTGAACTCCCTCCGGAATGTCACCGTTCCGTACCAGTGGTCCGGGGAGCTGTGCAGGTGGCGCGGGGTGCCGGGGCGCAGCGGCGGGGTGCGGGCCAAACGCGGGCGGGCCCGGGGCGTCAGCGCAGGGCGGAGCCCGCCTTCCACTTCTTCCAGCCGAGGTTCCAGCCGCTGAGCCCGTTGTCCGGTGCGACCTTCTTGTCCCGGGAGTTGACCACCTCGACGACGTCGCCGATCAGGGTCCGGTCGAAGAACCAGCCGCCGGGGGTGGAGCCGCTGCCGCCCTTGGCGTCGCGCAGCCCGACGCAGCCGTGGCTGACGTTCTCCTCGCCGAAGACGGACTCGTCGGCCCAGTAGTTGCCGTGCAGGAAGGTGCCGGACTCGGTGAGCCGGATCGCGTGCGGCACGTCCTTGATGTCGTACTCGCCCTTGCCCTTCTTGTCCGTGAAGCCGACCGTGGCCCCGTTCATCCGGGTCACCTCGTGCATCTCGGTGACCACCATCTTCCCGTTGTACGTGGTCGTCTTCGGGGCTCCTGCGGTGATCGGGACCGTATCCACGAGTTCGCCGTCCCGGCGCACCTCCATGGTCTTCTCCTCCGCGTCGACCAGGGAGACCTGGGAGCGGCCGACCGTGAAGACGACGGTCTTGTCCTGGCTGCCGTAGACCCCCGGGGCGCCCTCGACGTCGCGCAGCCCGACGTCGACGGTGACCTCGGTGCCCGGCTTCCAGTACGCCTTCGGGCGGAAGTCGAGCCGGTCCTTGCCGAACCAGTGGCCGGAGACCTCCACCACCGGATCGGACGTCACCCGGATGGCCTTCTCCACCGCGGCCCGGTCGGCGATCGGGCGGTTGAAGGAGAAGGAGACGATCATGCCGGTGCCCACGGTGGACCGGTTCTCCGGTTTGAAGTACCCGATGAAGCGGTGCTCGGGCACGAGTGTGGTGAACGTGGAGTGCCGGGCGGAACGGCGGCCCGCTCCGTCCACGGCCACCGCGTCGATGCTGTACTTCGCGGCGAGGGCGAGCCGCCCCGCGGCGGGCTCCGGCTTCCAGGACCTCCCGTCATCGGCGATGCGCCCGGCCACCGTCTGCCGCTGCGCGTCCTCGATCCGCATGACCTTCACGCTCTCCAGCCGCCCGTCGGGGACCTTCACCGCGATGCGGGTCTCCTCGTCGACGTCCTCGGCGCCGTCCGCGGGGAAGACGCTGATCGCGTCGTCGGAGGAGCCCGCCTTGCCGTTGAACAAAGCCTCGCGGGTGTCGGTGCAGCCGGTCAGAAGGGCCAGCACGGTCAGCAGTCCTGCCCATGTCAGCACGGCGGCCGAGCCGGCCCGTGCGCTCTTCGCTGTGTGGTTCACGCTCCCCCAACGACCAGGGCCGGTCGGGGGAAACGTGAGTGCGGGCCGCCCGGTGGGCAGAACAGAGGGGAGGACTACCTGAAGGGGGCCGCCGCCGGGACGCCGCGCGCCCCCCTCGTAGGTGCCCGTCCCACGAGCCGCGGGAGGCGACACGGTGTCCAGCGCAGCCGAGCAGGAGGCAGTACGGGATCCGGAAGCGGTGGCCGGGGCCCGGGCGGAGATCGCGGAGGCCCACCGCGCCGACGCCGCCCGGGCGGGGGCGTCGGCCCCCGCCGTCTGGCCCGGGGCGCCGATGCCGCTGGGGGCCCGCTTCCGGGTCGGCCCGGACGGGGTGGCGGGGACCAATTTCGCCCTGTGGGCGGGCGGGGCCGAGGCGGTCGAGCTGTGCCTGTTCGACGAGCGGGGCATGGAGACCCGCTGCCCGCTGACCGAGCTGACCCATGAGATCTGGCACGGCTTCGTGCCCGGGGTGCGGCCCGGTCAGCGCTACGGCTACCGGGTGCACGGCCGCTGGGACCCGTGGACGGGGGCCCGCTGGAACGCGGCGAAGCTGCTGCTGGACCCGTACGCCCGTGCGGTCGACGGGACTTTCGCCCTGCCGCCCGAGGTCTACGGGCACGTACGGGACTGGCCGGACCAGCATGTGGCCGACACCGTGCGGGACGACCGGGACTCGGCGCCCTTCGTGCCCAAGGGCGTGGTCGTGCGCGACGACGACGACTGGGTGGAGGACCGCCGCCCCAAGACCCCGTGGGCCGACTCCGTGATCTACGAACTGCACGTGCGGGGCTTCACCAAGCTGCACCCGGACATCCCGCCCGAGCTGCGCGGCACGTACGCGGGGCTCGCGCACCCGGCCGCGATCGAGCACCTGACGCGGCTCGGGGTGACCGCCGTCGAACTGCTCCCGGTGCACCAGTTCGCCCACGAGGACCATCTGCTGCGGCGCGGGCTGCGCAACCACTGGGGCTACAACTCCATCGGCTACTTCGCCCCGCACGCCGGCTACTCCGCCTCCGGGACGGCGGGCCAGCAGGTCGGCGAGTTCAAGCGGATGGTTCACGCGCTGCACGAGGCCGGGATCGAGGTGATCCTCGACGTCGTCTACAACCACACCGCGGAGGCGGGCGAGCTGGGACCGATGCTGTCGCTGCGCGGCATCGACAACCGGGGCTACTACCGCCTGAGGGACGACCCGCGCCGCTACGCCGACTACACGGGCTGCGGCAACACCCTGCACGTGGTGCAGCCCCAGGTGCTGCGGCTCATCACCGACTCGCTGCGCTACTGGGTCACCGAGATGGGCGTCGACGGCTTCCGCTTCGACCTGGCGGCGGCGCTGGCCCGCTCGATGCACGACGTCGACATGCTCTCCCCGTTCCTCGCGGTGATCGGCCAGGACCCGGTGCTGCGCCGGGTCAAGCTCATCGCCGAGCCGTGGGACGTGGGCAACGGCGGCTACCAGGTCGGAGCCTTCCCTCCCCTGTGGACCGAGTGGAACGACCGCTACCGCGACGCGGTGCGCGACTTCTGGCGCGGCGCGCTCCCCGACGTACGGGATCTCGGCTACCGGCTGACCGGCTCCAGCGACCTGTACGCCTGGGGCGGCCGCCGCCCGTACGCCTCGGTCAACTTCGTCACCGCGCACGACGGCTTCACCCTGCGCGACCTGGTGAGCTACGAGCAGAAGCACAACGAGGCCAACGGGGAGGGCAACCGGGACGGGACGAGCGACAACCGGGCGTGGAACTGCGGGGCGGAGGGCGAGAGCGACGACCCGGGGATCAACGCGCTGCGCCGCCGCCAGCTCCGTAATCTGCTGACCACCCTGCTGCTGTCCACCGGGGTGCCGATGCTGGTGGCGGGCGACGAGATGGGCCGGACGCAGGGCGGCAACAACAACGCCTACTGCCAGGACAACGCGACCGGCTGGCTGGACTGGTCACTGCTGGAACAGCCGCAGTGGCGGGAGCTGACCGAGCTGACGGCCCGGGTGCTGACGCTGCGCCGGACCCATCCGGTGCTGCGGCGCCGCGCGTTCTTCTCCGGCCGCGCGCAGGCCCCGGACGGGCTGCGGGACCTGGCGTGGTTCGCCCGGGACGGCCGGGAGATGACGGAGGGCGACTGGTACGCCCCCGCCGCCACGCTCGGCCTCTACCTCTCCGGGCGGGACATCCCGGGGCGGGACGCGCGGGGCGAGCCGGTCACCGACGACAGCTTCCTGGCGGTCCTGCACGCAGGCGCGGAGCCGACGGTCTTCGCCCTGCCGGGAGCACCGTGGGCGGCCCGCTACGAACTGGTCCTGGACACCTCCCGGGAGGAGCAGACCGAGGCTCCCGGCACCGTCCTGGACGGCGGTACGGAGATGACGGTGCCGGCCCGCTCGGTGCTGCTGCTGCGGGTGGCGGACTGAGCGGGGGACGTACGGATCAGCCGAGGATGCCCCGGTCGTAGCCGACGGCGACGGCCGCGGCCCGGTCCTTGGCGCCCAGCTTGGCGAAGACATGGGTGAGGTGGGTCTTCACGGTCGCCTCGCTGATGAAGAGTTCGGCGGCGATCTCCCGGTTGGTGGTGCCCCGCGCCACCAGGACCAGCACCTCGCGCTCGCGGGCCGACAGGGCGGTCTCGGTGGGGTCGGCGGCGGGGGTGCGGACCCGGGTCATCAGCCGGGAGGCGACCGCGGGCGACAGGACACTGCGCCCGTCGGCGGCGGCCCGGACGGCCGCGAACAGCTCCTCGCGCGGGGCGTCCTTGAGGAGGTAGCCGGTCGCGCCCGCCTCGATCGCGGGCAGGGTGTCGGAGTCGGTGTCGTACGTGGTCAGCACCAGCACCTTCGAGCGCGCGCCGCGCCGGGTCAGCTCCGCGATGGCCGCCACTCCCCCGCCGCCGGGCATCCTCAGGTCCATCAGGACGACGTCGGGGTCGAGGCGTTCGACGGCCGTGAGGGCGTCCACGCCGTTCGACGCCTCGCCGAGGACGTCGAATCCGGGGGCGGCGGCGAACATGCCCCGCAGTCCGTCCCGGACGACCGGGTGGTCGTCGACGACGACGAGGCTGATGGCGCGGGCGGCGGTCTCGGTCATGACGGCACCGTACGGCGGCTCGGGGCAGCCTGACCAGGGGCCACCGCGGTGCTGTTCACGGGGTACCTGACCAGGGGGACCCTGGCCGATACCGCCGTGCCGCCGCCCGGTTCCGACTCCACCTCGACCGCGCCCGCGATGCGCTCCGCGCGGGCCCGCATACCGCCGAGGCCGAAGCCTCCGGTGCGGCCGGCCGGGGTCGCGGTCGTGGGGTCGAAGCCTCGCCCGTCGTCCCGTACGTCCAGGGTCAGTTCGTCGTCCATGAAGGACAGCGTCACCCCGACCCGTGAGGCCCCGGAGTGCCGCCCTGCGTTGGCGAGGGCCTCGCCCGCGATGCGCAGCAGGGTCGCGGCGATCTCGTCGTGGACCGGTTCGACGGTTCCGGTGACGGTGAAGTCGGCCCGGACGCGGTGCTGTTCGGCCCAGCCGGCGACCGTCTTCCCCAGCGCCCCGGCCAGTTCGTCGTGCTCCAGGGCGACGGGGGCCAGGTTGTGCACGGAGCGGCGGGCCTCCCCGAGGCTGTGGCGGGCGAGCGCGGCGGCCCGCTCCAGATGGAGGCGGGCGGTCACCGGATCGCGGTCCGAGACGGAGGTGACGACCTGGAGCTGGGCGATGATCCCGGTGAGGCCCTGGGCGAGGGTGTCGTGGATCTCGGCGGCGAGCCGCCGCCGCTCGTCGTCGACCCCGGCCTCACGGGCCTGGACGAGGAGTTGGGCGTGCAGGGCCGCGTTCTCCGCCATGGCCTCCTCCAGCCGGAGGTTGGTGCGCTCCAGTTCGGCGATGGTCTCGGCCTGGATGCGGGCCTTCTCCTCCTCCCGCATGCCGACGTGCCAGAAGAAGAGGGCGAGGGTGGCGTTGACGATGTAGAGCACGCAGAAGGCGACCCAGTTCATCAACGAGGCGGGCGGCAGGCCTCCGCTCTGCGAACCGGCCAGGGTGACGGCGGTGGTGAGCAGCCCGGCGCGGACGAAGCGCTTGGGCAGCAGGGGCTCGACGTCGAAGTAGCTGAGCGCCGCGTAGATCGCGAAGAACGGGTTGAGCCAGGACAGCGCGAAGGCCAGGACGGTCCGGGCGGCGTAGTAGGTCACCCCGGCCGGGGCGCCCGGAGCGGTACGCGGGCGGGCCCGGCCCCACCAGAGCTGGAGCCCGTACGCCGCCGCGACGAGGGCCCCGGCGACGTACATCTCGGTACGGGTCATGATCAGGTCGGCGGCGACACCCCCGACGAGGACGGACAGGGTGAGGACGGCGTAGGGACCGTACCGGTAGAACTGCTCCCAGCGGTCCTCGATGGTGCGGGGCCCTGTCGCACCCGACAGGTACGAGGAGCGGGGCGGCAACGTCATTCCGGCAGTCTCCGTCACTGCCACCGGAAGAGTCGAGCGGCCGCGGTGCCCAGGGCCGCGGTCCACAGGGCGAGGACCAGGAGGTGGATCCAGCCCGGCCAGCTCCCGGAGGCGGCCTGCTCCAGCGCCTGGGAGGCGGCCCCCAACGGGGTGATCTCCACGATGCGGCGCAGGGCGTCGGGCATCGTCTGGACGGGCAGCCACACGCCGGCGCTGAACATCATCACGAGGTAGGCGCCCGTGCCGATCGCGGTGGCCGCCTTCGTGGTCCGGGACAGGGCGCAGATCATGGAGCCCAGCGTCAGTACGGCGGCGACGGCGAGCAGCAGCGCCAGCAGGTAGCCGGGGAGCTGTTCGGGCAGCGCGACCCCGTAGGCGATCCGGCCGACGGCGGTGACGAGGAGCGCGGAGGCGAGGCAGGCCGCGCCGTGCAGCAGGATCTGGGCGCCGAGCAGGGCGGAGGGCCGCACCGGGGTGGCGGACATCCGGCGCAGGATTCCGCGCTCGCGGTAGGCGGTGAGGACCGGCGGCATCGCCTGGATCCCCGCCGTGATCATGGCGAGCAGGATCGAGATGGGGACGTACAGGTCGATGACGCGCCGTCCGCCGAGGTCGTCCTGCGTCTCCTTGAAGGCGGGGATGAAGCCGAGGATCACCAGGAGAACGGAGGGGAAGACGAAGATCCAGAACAGGTTGCCCGGTTCGCGGAGGAAGAGCCGGGTCTCGGCGATCAGGACGGCGGCCGCGGGACCGCGTCGCCGGGCGACGCGGGACCCGGGGGCGGTGGGTGCGGTGGTGGTCTCGGTCGGCATGTCAGAGGTCCTGTCCGGTGAGGTCGAGGAAGGCTTCGTCGAGGCTGGTCTCGGTGATGCGCAGCCGCTGGGCGGTGACGCCGAGTTCGGCGAGCAGGGCGACGAACGGGGTGACGGTCTCGTCGGTGCCGTGCAGCGTGAGCGCCCCCTCGCGGTCGGGCGGGGTCACGGTCTCGACGCCGGGAAGCGCGGCGAGCCGGGTGAGGTCGGGGCCGGTGAGCGCCCGGGAGGGCACGAAGGAGACGACGGTGGAGCCCGTGGCCCGCCGGATCAGCCCCGCCGGGGTGTCCAGGGCGACGACCTTGCCCCGGTCGATGACGGCGATCCGGTCGCAGAGGCGCTGGGCCTCCTCCATGAAGTGGGTGACGAGGAGGACGGTCACCCCGCCGTCGCGGATCTCCTCGATGAGCTTCCAGGTGTCGCGGCGGGCGCGCGGGTCGAGGCCGGTGGTCAGTTCGTCGAGGACGACCACCTTCGGGTTGCCGATCAGGGCGAGCGCGATGAACAGGCGCTGCTTCTGGCCGCCGGAGAGCTTGGCGAAGCGCGTGTCGAGCTTCTCGTCGAGGCCGAGCCGGGCGGCGAGCGGACGCCAGTCGGCCGGGGTCGGGTAGAACGCGCTGTACAGCTCCAGGGCCTCCCGTACGGTCAGTTTGGCCTGGAGTTCGCTCTCCTGGAGCTGGGCGCCGAGCAGGTGCGTCACCCGGTCGTGGTCGGCGACGGGGTCGAGCCCGGCGACCCTGATGGTGCCCGCGTCGGGGATGCGCAGACCCTCCACGCATTCGACGGTGGTGGTCTTGCCCGCCCCGTTGGGGCCGAGGATGCCGAAGATCTCGCCCTCGTCCACGGAGAAGGAGACGCCGTCGACCACGGCACGGCCCGCGTAGGTCTTGCGTACCCCGTTGACTTCGATGATTGCCATGTCCACCAGGGTTCCGGCGGGCGGGCGCGGGCGGTATCCGCCGTCACGCTCGACGGCGCATCGGCCGATCGGTTGACCCGGGGTACGACCGTCGCCGGCGGAGGTCCGGCCCGGCGGAAATTGGCAGGACCGATGTCAGTGGTGAAACGTAAGGTCGCCCCTGATGCCCAAAAAGCCTGCAGAGCGCACGGACCGGTCCGCCGTGCGCTCCCTCCTGCGCCTGTGGCCCTATGTCCGACCCGTACGGGTGCGCCTGTTCACGGCCGCCTTCGTGGCGATCCTGGCGTCCTGCCTGGGGCTGGTGATCCCCCTGGTCCTGAAGTGGATGGTGGACGGTCCCGTGGCCGACCGCGATCCGGGCGGAGTGTGGCTGGGGGCGCTGTATCTGCTGCTGCTCGGCATCGCGGAGGCGCTGCTGTTCGGGCTCCGGCGCTGGCTGGTGGCGCGTCCGCTGGCCGGGGTCGAGGCGTCGATGCGGGCGGATCTCTACCGCCATCTGCAACGGCTGCCGGTCGCGTTCCACGACCGCTGGGCCTCGGGTCAGCTGCTGTCGCGCGGGACGACGGACCTGATGCTGCTGCGGATGTTCCTGGCGTTCCCGCTGACCTTCCTGGTCGTCAACACGGCCACGATCCTGGTCGGGTTCGTCATCCTGTTCGCCCAGGACTGGACGCTCGGTCTGGTGCTGCTGGCGCCCGCGGTGCCGCTGATGATCCTGTGCTCGCTGTTCGAGACGAAGTACTCGGTGGTCGCGCGCCGGGCCCAGGACCAGGTCGGCGACCTCACCACGGTCGTCGAGGAGAGTGTGCTGGGCATCCGCATCGTCAAGGGCTTCGGCCGGCACCGCAGTCAGGCGCAGGCGTTCCGGGCGCTGTCGCACCGGCTGCGCACCACGGAGCTGGGCAAGGCCCGGCTGCTCGCCGGGATCTGGGCGCTGATCACCGCGATCCCGGAGCTGGCGATCGGCGCGGCGCTGGTGCTGGGCACGATCCAGGTGGCGGACGGCACGCTGTCCGCGGGCACGCTGGTGGCGTTCCTGTCCACGGCGCTCGCCCTGCGCTGGCCGGTGGAGTCGATCGGCTTCCTGCTGGCGATGAGCCAGGAGTCGGCGACCGCGACCGACCGGTATTTCGAGGTGATGGACGTGGCGGAGGAGCCCGGGGCCGCGCCGGTCCGCGAGGGCGCTCCGGCCACCGGTCCGGGGATGGTGTTCGAGGGCGTCGAGTTCCGCTACCCGGACGCGGATCCGGGCTCGCCGCCGGTCCTCGCCGGGATCGATCTGCACATCCGGCCCGGTGAGACGCTGGCCCTGGTCGGGGGTACGGGGTCGGGCAAGACGACGCTCACCGCTCTGGTGCCCCGGCTGCACGAGGTGACCGGCGGGCGGATCACGCTGGACGGCGAGGACATCGCCACGATGGAGCGCTCCCGGCTGCGGGAGCTGGTCTCGGTGGCGTTCGAGGAGCCGACGCTGTTCTCCGCGACGGTCGGCGAGAACGTGACGATGGGCGCGGCGGACGCGGACGAGCAGCAGGTGCGCCGGGCGCTGTCGGTGGCCCAGGCCGACTTCGTGCACCGGCTGCCCCGGGGGCTGGACACCGAGGTCGGCGAGCAGGGCCTGAGCCTGTCCGGCGGCCAGCGTCAGCGCCTCGCGCTGGCCCGCGCCGTGGTCGGGGAGCCGCGCTTCCTGGTGCTGGACGACCCGCTCTCCGCGCTGGACGTGCACACGGAGACGCTGGTGGAGGCCGCGCTGCGGCAGGTCCTGGAGCGGACGACCGCGGTGGTCGTGGCGCACCGCCCCTCCACGGTGATGCTGGCCGACCGGGTGGCGCTGCTGTCCGGGGGCCGGATCGCCGCGGTCGGCACCCATCAGGAGCTGCTGCGCGACAACGCGGAGTACGCCTGGCTGATGTCGGGCGCCGGGAACGAGCCCGCCGGGCCGGTGGACGCGTCCGCCGCACCGGTGGGCGAGCCCGCCACGCCGCCTCCCGCCGGGCCGGTGGGCGAACTCTCCACGCCGGTGGGCGAGCCCGCCGGGCCGCACCCCGCCACTTCGGTGAGCACCCCCGTACAGCAGGTCCCCGCCGAGGAGGGCAGTGCCCGATGACCACGACCACCGATGACGCGTCGCTCCCGGCCGCCGACGACGATGGCCCGCCGAAGAGCCGGACCGCGCCCGCCCCCGGGCGCGCCGACGACCCGTTCGACCGGGACGACCTGCCCGCGCCGCCCGGGGCGACCAGGGCACTGCTGTTCTCGCTGCTGGCCCCGATGCGCGGCCGGGTCGCGGTGTCGGCCCTGCTGCTGCTGGTCCAGCAGGTCGCGATGCAGGCGGGCCCGCTGCTGGTGGCGTACGCGATCGACAGCGGGGTCCCGGCGTTCCGCGACCACGACTACGGGCCGCTGATGGCGGTCGCGATCGGCTACGCGGTGTGTTCCGTCGGCGCGGGCGTCCTCCAGTACGCCTTCATCCGGGCCGCCGCGCGGATCAACCAGGACGTGCTGCTCGATCTGCGCGGCCGGATCTTCCGGCACGCGCAGGCGCTCAGCGTCGACTTCCACGAGCGCTACACCTCGGGCCGGCTGATCTCGCGTTCCACGACGGATGTGGAGTCGTTGCGGGAGCTGCTGAGCGAGGGGCTCCAGGAACTGATCGGCGTGGTCCTGTCGTTCGTGTCGATCGCGTTGGTGCTGCTCTGGCTGGACCTGGGGATCGGCGCGATCGCCACGCTCTCCTTCGTACCGCTGTATCTGATGGTCCGGACGTACCGGCGGCGGGCGTCCGTCGCGTTCACGGCGCGGTCGACGGCGATCGCGGCGGTGATCGTGAAGTTCGCGGAGACGATGAACGGCATCCGTCCGGTCCAGGCGTTCCGCCGCGAGCGGAGCAACGACACCGTCTTCACCACGCTGAACACCCGCCACGAGCGGGCGAACGGCGACGCGATCCTGGAGATGGCCCGCTATGTCATCGGTTCACGGCTGATCGCGAACACGGCGGTGGCCGGGATGGTGCTGTGGGGCGCCTACCGGGTGGCGGACGGGACGCTGGCGCTCGGGGTGCTGGCGGCGGCGGTGCTGTA
Source organism: Streptomyces anulatus (assembly GCF_014650675.1). Classification (GTDB taxonomy): domain Bacteria; phylum Actinomycetota; class Actinomycetes; order Streptomycetales; family Streptomycetaceae; genus Streptomyces; species Streptomyces anulatus. The sequence continues at coordinate 185,846 of NZ_BMVK01000002.1, forward strand.
TCTGCGCCGGCTGTACGACCCGATCGACCGGCTGGGGATGTTCCTCAACTCCTACGAGTCGGCGGCCGCTTCGCTGACGAAGATCGCCGGACTGCTGGCCCAGACGCCGAACGTCCCGGAGACCGACCGGCCGAAGGAACTGCCGCCGCGCTCGGGCGAACTCCCGGGCCGGGAGGTCACGTTCGACGGGGTGCGGTTCGCCTACCGTACGGGCGGCGAGGTGCTGCCCACGTTCGACCTGCAGATCCCGGCGGGCCGGACGGTGGCGGTCGTCGGGTCGACGGGCGCGGGCAAGTCGACGCTGGCCAAGCTGCTGGCCCGCTTCTACGACCCGACCGAAGGCCGGGTGCTGCTGGACGGCACCGACCTGCGCGACCTGGACACCGCCGAGCTGCGCCGGGGCGTGGTGATGGTGACGCAGGAGGCGTTCCTGTTCTCCGGGACCGTCGCGGAGAACATCGCGATCGGCCGCCCGGACGCCACCCGCGAGGAGATCGAGCACGCCGCGAAGGCGATCGGCGCGCACGACTTCATCGCCGCCCTGCCGGACGGCTACGACACGGACGTACGCAAGCGGGGCGGGCGCATCTCGGCGGGCCAGCGGCAGTTGGTGGCGTTCGCCCGGGCCCTGCTGGCGAACCCGGCGGTGCTGATCCTGGACGAGGCGACCAGCTCCCTGGACGTCCCCGGCGAGCGGGCCGTGCAGCGGGCCATGGACACGGTGCTGCACGGCCGCACGGCGGTGGTGATCGCCCACCGGCTCTCCACGGTGGAGATCGCGGACCGGGTGCTGGTGATGGAGCACGGCCGCATCGTGGAGGACGGCGCGCCCGCCGAACTGATCGGCGGGACGGGGCGGTTCGCGGGGCTGCACCGGACGTGGAAGGACAGCCTGGCCTGAGCGGTTCCGGCCGGGGCCGCCTATGCGGCGAGCAGTTCCGGGGCGAGGTCGCGCCATGCCTGGCGGGCGAAGGTGTCGAAGCTGTCGGTGACCACCTGGACGGCGATGTGGTCGGCTCCGGCCCGGTGGTGCTCGGTGAGCCGGGCGGCGATCTCGTCCGGTTCGCCCCAGGCGAACAGCTCGTCGATCAGCCGGTCGCTGCCGCCGCCGGACAGGTCCTCGACCGCGAACCCCCCGCGCAGCCACGCCGACCGGTAGTTGCGCAGCCCGAGGTAGGGAGCGAGCATGGCCCGGGCCGTGGCGCGGGCCTTCCCGGCGTCGGTGTGCGGGATGACGGTCTGTTCCAGCGCCAGCAAGGGCCCTTCGCCCAGCATCGACCTGGCCCAGGCGGTATGGGCGGGGCCGACGAGGTAGGGGTGCACTCCCGTGGTCCTGGCTGCTGCCAGCCGGGTCATCTGCGGCCCGTGCGCACCGATGATGCGGGCGGTCGACGGCAGTGGCGGATCCGCCGCGTCCAGTGCCTCCAGGTAGGAGCGCAGCGCGTGGTACGGCTCGTGGTACCGGCCGGCGATCTCGGCATGGCTGACGCCCAGGCCCACCAAGAGCCGGTTCCGTTGCCGTTCCGGCAAAGCGTGGTAGGCGGCGGCGAGTCGGCCGGGTGGCCTGTCCCAGATGGACACGCACCCGGTCGCGACGGTGATCCGGCTCGTCGCCGACAGGACCGCCGAAGCCGTGAGCAGGTCCGCGCGCGGGTTGCCGCCCGGGCTGCCGCCGAGCCAGATGGCGCCGTACCCGAGCTCTTCCAGCTCGGTCGCGGCGTCCCGCGCCTCGGCGCGGTCCCCGTGCGTGAACGCCAGGCTCCAGATACCGATCGTCCCGAGCTGCATGGCGAAGCCTTCCTGGGTGGGGAAGCTCCGTTGTAGCGGCGCGGGCGGGACCTGTCGCCCGCAAGGCCCCGTCCTGTCCGGAAGCCGATCGTCGGCGTCCGGTCACTCCGCCTTGACGGCCGGGTGCGATGCCGACGGGATTCGAACCCGCGGACGGGCCGGGGCAGACCCGCCCCCGCCTCATCGGTCGGCGCGGAGGGAGTCTCCCCCGCGCCGATCGCCTTGGGCCGCTCGGCCACGGCACCGCACCCTGCGGGACCGCGCGGTCCCGGTCCGCCGATCGTAGGGTGGCGGCCGCCTCCGGGGCGACGGGATCGACCGCCCTCACCCCGGCAGCAGGCGCACCGCCGCGTCCCGCAGCCGGGTGCGTTCCGTGCTCATGAAGCGGTGCAGGGTCCGCGAGCCGAGGGCCGTCCGCTGGGCGCTGCGGCGGCGTTCGGCGTCGTAGGCGCGCAGGGCCCCGGCGATGCCCGCCGGGCCCGGGGGTGCGGCGGCGAGTGCACGGGTCAGGGCGTCCGCGTCCAGGATCGCGGTGCAGGCGCCCTGGCCGAGGTTGGGCGTCATGGCGTGGGCCGCGTCGCCGACCAGGGCGACGGGGGCCGGCCGGGCGCCGGTGGGGACACGGGAGGCGGGCCGGGCGTCGGCGGAGACGAAGGAGGGCAGCGCCGGGTAGAGGTGCCGCATCTCGTAGCGGATCCAGGTGGCCGGGTCGGTGGCGTCCAGGATCCGCGGGATCGGGTCGTGCCAGCCGGCGAAGGAGGCGCGCAGTTCCTCGGCGGTGGTGGCCTCGGGCACGGTGGCGTACCAGTTGGTGCGGCCCGGCTCGACCGGGGTCAGCCCGAAGAACCGGCCGCTGCCCCAGGTCTCGCCGTGCACCGGGCTCTCGAAGTCGGCGATGCCGATCCAGGCGACGGTGCCGACCCGGCGCGGGCCGCTGCGGTCGCCGAAGCGGGCGGTGCGCACGGCGCTGCGGATGCCGTCGGCGCCGATCACCAGGTCCTGCCCCGCGGCGAGGGCGTCCACGTCGGTGACCCGCTCGCCGAGCTTGATCGGTACGTCCCCGAAGGCGTCCAGGCCCGCCAGCAGGGCGTCCAGCAAGTAGGGCCGGGAGATGAGGAGTTCGGGGCGGCCCGCCTTGCTTTCGATGCGTTCCAGCGGGAGGCGGGCCATGGGCCTGCCGTCCGGGGTGCGGATGTGCGCGTCGCGGTAGGGCACGGCGTGGTCGCGCAGCGCGTCGCCCACGCCGAGCCGGTCGAGCGCGGCCTGCGCGGTGGGGTGAATGCCGAAGGCCGCTCCGTACCGCTCCAATTCGGTGCGCCGTTCCAGCACCGTGACCGTCCAGCCCGCGCGGCGGAGTCCGATCGCGGTCGCCAGACCGCCTATTCCCGCGCCGACCACGGTCGCCGTTCCTGTCATGTCGCGCTCCCGAGCTCGTTCGGACCCTGCAAGAGAACCACCACAACTGTGGTACCACGGCTGGGGTAGCATCGGCAACAGAAGGGCCGGAAGAGGGCGGCCGTACGGGAGTGAGGGAGCGCGCGTGAATCCGGACCGGCGGGACCGGCTGCGGGACGCGGCCGTCGAGGTGCTGGCCCGGGACGGCGGGCGCGGACTGACCCACCGGGCCGTGGACCGGGCCGCCGAGGTGCCGCCGGGCACCGCCAAGAACTACTTCCCGACCAGGGACGCGGTGCTCCGCGCGGTGGCGGAGCGCTGCCTGGAGCAGTACCTCGCGCTCACCGGACAGCTGGCCGCGACCCGGGGGCCGATGGACCGCGAGGGCCTGACGGTCCTCTTCCGCTCCCTCCTGGAGAACGTCGCGGGGCCGGGCCGCTCCCGGCTGCTGGCGGTGCTGGAGCTCCAGGCCGAGGCGACCCGGCGACCCTGGCTGTCCGGCATCCTCGATCCGATGGCGAGCGGGGACTTCGCGGGCTTCGAGCTGGCCCAGCGCTCCGCCGGACTGCCCGTCACCCCGCAGCGGGCCGCCGTCGTCACCCTCGCGCTGCACGCGGCGATCCCGCATCTGCTGACGAACGGCCCCGACACGCTCGCGGCGGCAGGACTGGACGACGTGGACCGCTTCGTGCGCGACCTCCTGGACGCGGTGTATCCGACGGACGCGGGCGACTGAGCGCCGCGGCCGGGCCGGCGCCGCACCCGCGGCCGCCCGGAGCGCCTCGCGCCATGACCGCCCCCGCGCCGCCCCCGCGCCGCATCCTGACGGATCGGCGCATTCCGGCGTGTGAATCTGGCCAGAACCCGACGCTGTCTCATCAGGCGGTCATCACACCCCTTCCCGCCCGCGACGCCGCGGTGCCCTTCGCGCACGAAACCTGTGACCACCCTGTGAATACCGGGCTCCACAACGCCCGGTAACACTGCGGCAATGATCGGCGAAACGTCCGCTTAACGAACATGACCTTTCCTGCAACGAACGAAAACCGGCCAACTTATTGACGCGGTCCTGACAGGTGCGGTCATCTGCTGACACTCTTCACCCCGTTCTGCGCACCGCCTGCACCGTCCGGACGGCTCGTCCAGCGCCGCCGGTACCCCCCTCGCAGAAGGAGTCCGCGTGAGATCCACGCCCAGCCGTCGCGCCACCGCGACCGGCGCTCTGATAGCCGCAGCAGCCCTCATAGCCGTCGCCATTCCGTCCGGCGCCGCGACCGCCACCTCCGCACCCTCCTCGGCCCCGCTCGGCGGCATCACCGCCGGCACGAAGGCCGACCCGGGCGCCCTGCCCGCCAAGCTCTCCCCCGCCCAGCGCGCCGAGCTGCTCAGCGAGGCGAACGCCACCAAGGCGGCCACCGCCAAGGAACTCGGCCTCGGGTCCACGGAGAAGCTCGTGGTCCGTGACGTCGCCCAGGACCGCGACGGCACGACGCACACCCGCTACGAGCGCACCCTGGGCGGGCTTCCCGTCCTCGGCGGCGACCTCGTGGTCAAGGCGTCCCCGGCCGGAGCGACCGAGGGCGTCAGCAAGGCGTCGAAGGCGACCAGCGCGCAGCTGAAGGCCGTCGGCCTCACCGCCGACGTGGCCCCGGCAGCGGCCGAGCAGCAGGCGCTCGGCCGGGCGAAGGCCGAGGGCTCGAAGGCGAAGAAGGCCAGCGAGGCCCCGCGCAAGGTGGTGTGGCTGGGCAGCGGCTCCCCGCAGCTCGCGTACGAGACCGTGGTCGGCGGACTCCAGCACGACGGCACCCCGAACGAGCTGCACGTCGTCACCGACGCCGCCTCCGGCGAGAAGCTCTACGAGTGGCAGGCCGTCCACAACGGCACGGGCAACACGCAGTACAACGGCCAGGTCACCCTGGGCACCGCGCCCTCGTACACCCTGACCGACACCACGCGCGGCAACCACAAGACGTACAACCTGAACCGGGGCAGCTCCGGCACCGGCACGCTGTTCTCCGGCCCGGACGACATCTGGGGCGACGGCACTCCGCAGAACGCCGAGACGGCCGGCGCGGACGCCCACTACGGCGCGGCCGAGACGTGGGACTACTACAAGAACGTGCACGGCCGCTCCGGCATCCGCGGTGACGGCGTCGGCGCGTACTCCCGCGTCCACTACGGCAACAACTACGTCAACGCGTTCTGGCAGGACAGCTGCTTCTGCATGACGTACGGCGACGGCAGCGGCAACGTCAAGCCGCTGACCTCCCTGGACGTGGCCGCCCACGAGATGACACACGGCCTGACCTCGGTCACGGCCAAGCTGGTCTACAGCGGCGAGTCCGGCGGCCTCAACGAGGCCACCTCCGACATCTTCGCCGCGGGTGTGGAGTTCTACTCCAACACCGCCCAGGACCCGGGCGACTACATGGTCGGCGAGAAGATCGACATCAACGGCGACGGCACCCCGCTGCGCTACATGGACAAGCCCTCCAAGGACGGCGCGTCCAAGGACGCCTGGTACTCGGGCATCGGCAACGTCGACGTCCACTACTCCTCGGGCCCGGCGAACCACTGGTTCTACCTGCTCTCCGAGGGCAGCGGCGCCAAGACCGTCAACGGCGTCAACTACGACTCGCCGACCTCCGACGGGCTCCCGGTGACCGGCATCGGCCGGGACAAGGCGCTGCAGATCTGGTTCAAGGCGCTCACCACCAAGTTCACCTCGACGACCAACTACGCCGCTGCCCGCACCGGCACGCTCGCGGTCGCCAGTGAGCTGTACGGGGCCACCAGCCCCGAGTACGCGGCCGTGGCCCACGCCTGGGCCGGCATCAACGTGGGCGCCCGCCCCGGCGGCGGCAACCCCGACCCGGGCGGCAAGGTGTTCGAGAACACCACCGCGGTGACCATCCCGGACGCCGGTGCGGCCGTCACCAGCTCGGTCACCGTCTCCGGTGTGACCGGCAACGCGCCGAGCACCCTCAAGGCGGACGTGAACATCACGCACACCTGGCGCGGTGACCTGGTCGTCGACCTGGTGGCCCCGGACGGCACCGCCTACCGGCTGAAGAACTCCTCCTCCGGCGACTCCGCGGACAACGTGGTGGAGACCTACACGGTCAACGCCTCGTCCGAGGTGGCCAACGGGGTCTGGAAGCTGAAGGTCCAGGACGTCGCACGCCAGGACACCGGGCGGATCAACAGCTTCAAGCTCACCTTCTGATCCCGCCGGGCCCACCGGCCCGGAGGGAGCACACACGAAACGGCCCGGGAGGGGTTCGCCCCCTCCCGGGCCGTTCGCCGTGGCGTGTGCGGGCCCCGCGTCAGGCGGGGTTGTTCGCGTGGGTCAGGGTCTCCCAGGCGACGAACAGGTTGTTGGACCCGGCCGGCCGCTGCCGCTCGGTCAGCGTCCGCGTGTTGGTCATCGCGTGACCGAGGCGGTTGGCGAGGGCGTTGTAGCCGACCTCGGTGACCGGCCCGAGGTCGTCCTTGAGCGAGCCGCCGCAGAGCGAGGACGGCACGGCCGCGCCCAGCTGGTACTTGGCGTGCAGCCCCATCGCGTGCCGCAGCCGGTCGGCGACCTCCGGGTAGAGGTCCTGGCCCTGGATCCGGCTGGTCTCGGCGATGTGGGAGATGGCGGAGAGGCCGTAGCCGGTGTGGGTCAGATCGCGGCAGGTCTCCTGGGAGAGGCCGTCCATGAAGGTGGACTGCCCCTGCCAGTAGTTGACGACTTTCGCCCGGGTGTCGAGCCCGCTGCCGGGGGCGACCTTGGGCAGCGAACCGTCGGCGGTCACATAGATGTACGCGGGGACACGTCCGCGGAACTTGCCGACGGCCTTGTCGTAGGCGGCGCGGTCCTCCAGGAAGACCGCGATCCCGATCGCCGCCTCGGTCATGGACAGCTCCCAGTTCCCGTTGGAGTGGGAGCCGTTGGTGACTTCGGGGAGGTAGACGTCCCGCAGCATCGTGCCGAAGCGGCCGGAGTTCGGCCAGCCGCTGTAGGTGTACTTGATGATCTCGGCGGCGCGGGGCCAGGAGGAGCCGGCCCAGCCGGTCTGGAGCGGCGCGTTGCTGTTGGTGTGGTCCCTGATGACGGCCGACCAGGCGTCCATGATCTGGATGGCCTTCTGCGCGTACCGGCTGTCCTGGGTGATGTACCAGGCCAGCGAGAGCGTGTACGCGGCGATGGCGTCCTCGCGCTCGTCCGTGCAGCCGTTGTTGGGGTTGGAGTAGGAGCCGCACTCGACGACGGCGCGCGGCTTGGGGGTACGGGTCAGGGAGGCGTACCTGCTTCCCGCCATCTGGTCGAAGGCGCTCTTCCAGGGCTGTGCGCCCGCCTGCACCCGGCCCCGGACGAAGTCCAGTTGGGGGCGGCTGACGAGCACCCCGGGGTGGGTGAAGTCCGCCGGGGCGGCGGCTCGGCCGGGGGCCGGGGCGGGGGCCGGGGGCCGCTCCGCCAGGGCGGGTGCGGCGAGCGCCGTGGTGAGCAGCGCGGCCAGGGCGGCGGCGGTGCCGAGAACGCGGGGAATGGTGCCGGTGCGCATGTGGGGGTGCCTTCCGGTGCGGTGGCGGTTCAATAGCCCGACCCGGCAACCAAGTTCATGGGTGTGAACAATGGGCCGCATGATGAACCCTGTGATGAGTCAGGAACGTAAAGCCATTCCATGGACACGTCAAGGTTCTGTGTTCATTGCACGAACGGGCCCCGGCCCCACCGGCACACGCGCAGGGACCCGGCACCGCACGGGTGCCGGGTCCCTCGGGTCCGCCGTGGCGCACGCTCAGCGCAGCAGCACGCCCGCGCCCTCCCCCGCTGCCTCGGCCGGCAGCGCGACCAGGCCCAGTTCGGCGCTGGTGGCCAGCAGCGGGTGGGCGGGCAGAATGCGCACGGTGTAGCCGTACGGTCCCGTCCGGTCCAGCGCGAGCGGCCCCTCGTACAGCCAGCGGTCCTCCAGGTCCTGACCGCCCGCCGGCTTCAGCGGGAAGACCTGGGCGTCCGCGATGGCGTCGCCCGCGTCGACCCGGCCCGCGACCACCTGGACCTCCACGTCGTCCGGGTCCAGGCCGCCGAGCGCGATCCGTACCCGCAGCGCCAAGGTGGCGCCGAGCTCCGCCGAGCCGCCCGCCGCGGTGTCGGTCACCGACTCCACATGGTCGACGGAGACCCCGCGCCAGGCCGCCCGGACCCTGGCCTTCCACTGGGCAAGGTCCCGCGCCGCCCCGGAATCCAGGGCCCGCCGGGACTGCGCGGCGGGGGCGTACAGGCGCTCCACGTACTCGCGCACCATCCGCCCCGCGAGCACCCGCGGCCCCAGGTTGACCAGGGTGGAGCGGACCATCTCGATCCAGCGGTCGGGCAGCCCCCCGGCCCCCCGGTCGTAGAAGCGCGGGGCGACGCGGTCCTCGATCAGGGCGTACAGGGCGTTCGACTCCAGCTCGTCGCGGCGGTCCTCGTCGATCGCCGAGCCGTCGGCGGTGGGGATCTCCCAGCCGAAGTCAGGGTCGAACCACTCGTCCCACCAGCCGTCGCGCACGGACAGGTTGAGGCAGCCGTTCAGCGCCGCCTTCATCCCGCTCGTGCCGCACGCCTCCAGCGGACGCAGCGGATTGTTGAGCCAGACGTCGCAGCCCGGGTAGAGCTTCTGCGCCATACCCATCCCGTAGTCCGGGAGGAAGACGATGCGGTGGCGGACCCCCGCGTCGTCCGCGAACCGCACCAGCTCCTGCACCAGCCGCTTGCCGCCGTCGTCGGCGGGGTGGGCCTTGCCCGCGACGACGATCTGGATCGGGCGGGTCGGATGCAGCAGCAGCGACCGCAGCCGGTCGCGGTCGCGCAGCATCAGCGTGAGCCGCTTGTACGAGGGGACGCGCCGGGCGAAGCCGATCGTCAGGACGTCCGGGTCGAGGACGCCGTCGATCCAGCCCAGCTCGGCGGTGCCCGCGCCGCGCCGGCGCCAGGAGGCGTAGAGCCTGCGGCGGACCTCGGTGACCAACTGGCCGCGCAGCTCACGGCGCAGGTCCCAGATCTCCTGGTCGCCGATGCCGGTCACCGCGTCCCAGCGGCGGGGCGTGCCGGTGGTCCCGTCCGCCTCGTCGGCCACCGGGCCGCCCGCCAGCACCTGGTGGGCGCGGCCCTCGCCGACCTGGCCCGCGCCGAGCCGGAACACCTCGGGGGCGACCCAGGTCGGTGCGTGGACCCCGTTGGTGACGGAGGTGATCGGCACCTCGGCGGGGTCGAAGCCCGGCCAGAGCCCGGAGAACATCTCCCGGCTGACGGCTCCGTGCAGGGTGGAGACGCCGTTGGCGCGCTGGGCGAGCCGGAGTCCCATCACCGCCATGTTGAACAGCTCCGGCTCGCCGCCGGGGTACGTCTCGGTGCCGAGCCGCAGGATCTTCTCGACGCCGACGCCGGCCAGCTCGCCGTCGTCGCCGAAGTGGCGGGCGACGAGCCCCCGGTCGAAACGGTCTATCCCGGCGGGCACCGGCGTGTGGGTGGTGAACACGGTCCCGGCCCGGACCACTTCGAGGGCGGCGTCGAAGTCGAGCCCTGTGGCGGCCAGTTCGCGGATGCGCTCCAGACCGAGGAAGCCGGCGTGGCCCTCGTTGGTGTGGAACACCTCGGGCTCCGGCGTGCCGGTCAGCCGGCACCAGGTGCGCACCGCGCGCACCCCGCCGATGCCGAGCAGCATCTCCTGGAGCAGGCGGTGGTCGCTGCCGCCGCCGTACAGCCGGTCGGTGACGTCGCGTTCGCCGGGGGCGTTCTCCTCGACGTCGGAGTCGAGCAGGAGCAGCGGCACACGACCGACCCGGGCCAGCCAGATACAGGCGTGCAGCGAACGTCCGCCGGGCAGGGCGAGCACCACCCGGGCGGGGGCGCCGTCGGCCTCGCGGACCAGGTCGAGCGGGAGTTCGTTGGGGTCGAGGACGGGATAGTGCTCCTGCTGCCAGCCCTCACGCGAGAGGGTCTGGCGGAAGTAGCCGTGCCGGTAGAGCAGACCGACGCCGATGAGCGGGACGCCGAGGTCGCTGGCGGCCTTGAGGTGGTCGCCCGCCAGGATGCCGAGGCCGCCGCTGTACTGGGGCAGCGCCGCGGTGACGCCGAATTCGGGTGAGAAGTAGGCGACGGCGGAGGGGAGTTCCGCTCCGGCGGCCCGCTGCTCCTGGTACCAGCGGGGGCCTTCCAGATACTCGGCCAGGTCGGCGGAGGCCCCGGCGAGGCGGCCGAGGTACTCCTCGTCCCCGGCCAGTTCGGCGAGCCGCCCGGCGGACAGCGAGCCGAGCAGGTGTACGGGGTCGGCGTCCGCGGGCCGCCAGCCCTCGGGGTCGGCGGACCGGAAGAGCTCACGGGTCTCGGTGTGCCACGACCAGCGCAGGTTCAGCGCGAGGTCGTGGAGAGGTCGGAGGGGTTCGGGGAGGACAGGACGCACGGTGAATCGACGAATGGCCTTCACTGCTCCACCTTTACAGGGGACTTGCGCATCCGGGCGGACGCACCACGGTGTGCGTCCCTTCCGTCACCCCTGAAGGTAGCGGCCGTCCGTGGCCGCCTGCCACGGCGCGCGGACGGCTCACTGGGTCCGGGGCCGGCCGCCGCGCGCCTCCCCCCGGACGCCCCAACCACCTCGCCCGTGCTCCCCCGTCACTCCGCTCACCTGGGGGTTTGGCCGATTTCACCCCCGTACGCAGCCTTGTGGACCTCCCTGTCACAGGGAAGGCTGCCGTGTGTCGCCGCAGAGCGGGTATCCGGAACCCGTGGAGGCGCCTCGGGCTCCCCTCGCCCACCGGGGGCGTGCGCGCCGCGTGCGGCGGGGCCCGGGCGGTCGGCTACGACCGAGTAGTTAACACAGCGCCGGATTTCCCACCCTCGGACGCGGGGAAGGCTTCCCCGGTACGCGGCACGACCCGGCCCGCAGACGTTCTCCGTGCATCCGGAAACATGCACGAAACCCCCGCGACCCACCCATTCGAGTGCCATTCGAGTGAACGCGGACAGGAGCGGCCATGCCCACAGCCCGTCAGCAGACAGCTGAGCAGCTACAAAGGACAGATCCCCGTCTTCGCGGCACACGCGGTCGGTCCTCCGCGCCCGTGCCGTCCCCCGTGCACGCCGAGCTCCTCCAGCCCTCAGGTGATTCCATGATCGGTCGTATTCCCGTCCTGGACGTCCGTCCTCTCGTCGACTGCGGCAGACGGGCGGCGAAGGCCGTCGCCGGTGAGACCTTCCAGGTCAGCGCCACCGTCTTCCGCGAAGGCCATGACGCGGTGGCCGCCAACGTCGTGCTGCGCGATCCGAGCGGACGGGTCGGGCCGTGGACCCCGATGCGCGAGCTGGCGCCGGGGACGGACCGGTGGGGGGCGGACGTCACCCCGGGATCCGAGGGCCGCTGGACGTACACGGTGGAGGCCTGGAGCGATCCGGTCACCACCTGGCGGCACCACGCCGCGATCAAGATCCCGGCGGGCATCGACACGGACCTGGTGCTGGCGGAGGGCGCGGCGCTGCTGGAGCGGGCCGCGGCGGGCGTGCCGAAGAAGCACGGCCGGGAGGCGGTGCTGGCCGCGGTGGACGCGCTGCGCGACCCGGCCCACCCGCCGGCCGCCCGGCTGGCCGCCGCCCTCACCCCGGCCGCCGACGCGGTCCTGGCCCGGTATCCGCTGCGCGAACTGGTCACCCGTTCCAAGCCGCTGGCGGTGCGGGTGGAGCGCGAGCGGGCGCTGTTCGGGTCGTGGTACGAGCTGTTCCCGCGCTCGGAGGGCGCGAAGCGGGTGCCGGTGGACCCGGCGGACACCTCGCCGGACGCGGAGACCCGCCTGGTGAGCGGCACCTTCCGGACGGCCGCCGAGCGGCTGCCGGCGGTCGCCGCGATGGGGTTCGACGTCGTGTACCTGCCCCCGATCCATCCGATCGGGACCGCCCACCGCAAGGGTCCGAACAACAGCCTGACGCCCGGGGAGCACGATCCGGGCGTGCCGTGGGCGATCGGTTCGGCCGACGGCGGGCACGACGCGGTCCACCCGGAGCTGGGCACGCTGGAGGACTTCGACCACTTCGTCTCCGTGGCCCGCAATCTGCGGATGGAGATCGCGCTGGACTTCGCGCTCCAGTGCTCGCCGGACCACCCGTGGGTCAAGGAGCACCCGGACTGGTTCCACCACCGCCCCGACGGTTCGATCGCGTACGCCGAGAACCCGCCGAAGAAGTACCAGGACATCTATCCGATCGCCTTCGACAAGGACATGCGCGGTCTGGTGGCGGAGACGGTCCGCATCCTGCGTTTCTGGATGGACCGCGGCGTGCGGATCTTCCGGGTCGACAACCCGCACACCAAGCCGGTGGTCTTCTGGGAGAAGGTCATCGAGGAGATCAACGGCGCCGACCCCGATGTGGTCTTCCTGGCGGAGGCCTTCACCCGCCCGGCGATGATGCACACCCTGGGCGCGGTCGGCTTCCAGCAGTCGTACACCTACTTCACCTGGCGCAACACCAAGCAGGAGCTCACGGAGTACGTCACGGAGCTGTCCGGCGAGGCCGCGTCGTACATGCGGCCCAACTTCTTCGTGAACACCCCCGACATCCTTCCCGGCTACCTCCAGGAGGGCGGCCGCCCGGCCTTCGAGGCACGGGCGGTCCTGGCCGCGACGCTGGCCCCTTCCTGGGGCGTGTACGCGGGATTCGAGCTGTGCGAGAACACTCCGGCCAAGCCGGGGAGCGAGGAGTACCTGCACTCGGAGAAGTACGAACTGCGCCCGAGGGACTGGGAGTCGGCGGAACGCGAGGGCCGCACGCTGACCCCCCTGATCACCTCGCTGAACCGGATCCGCCGGCGTAACCCCGCTCTGCGGCAGCTGCGCGACGTCCACTTCCACCACACCGACAACGAAGCGCTGATCGCCTACAGCAAGCGCTCCGGAGCGAACACCGTTCTGGTGGTCGTGAACCTCGACCCGCACCACACCCAGGAGGCCACGGTCTCGTTGGACATGGAGCGGCTCGGCCTCTCATGGCACGAGCGCGTACCGGTGCGCGACGAGCTCACCGGCGATACCTACCACTGGGGCAGGACCTTCTATGTGCGCCTAGAGCCGGGCATCACGCCCGCGCACATCGCCGTCCTGCGACCGTCCCCGCCGACCGGAGGGTCACCCACACCATGATCGTCAATGAGCCTGTCCACGACACGTTCGAGGACACTCCCGCCAAGGACCGCGATCCCGACTGGTTCAAGCGCGCCGTCTTCTACGAGGTGCTCGTCCGGTCCTTCCAGGACTCCAACGGCGACGGAATCGGCGACCTCAAGGGCATCACCGCCAAACTGGACTATCTCCAGTGGCTCGGTGTCGACTGCCTCTGGCTGCCGCCGTTCTTCAAGTCGCCGCTGCGCGACGGGGGCTACGACGTCTCCGACTACACCGCCGTCCTGCCGGAGTTCGGCGATCTCGCCGACTTCGTGGAGTTCGTGGACGCCTCGCACCAGCGGGGCATGCGCGTCATCATCGACTTCGTCATGAACCACACGAGCGATCAGCACGAGTGGTTCCAGCAGTCCCGCACCGACCCGGACGGGCCGTACGGCGACTACTACGTCTGGGCGGACGACGACAAGCAGTTCCAGGACGCCCGGATCATCTTCGTCGACACCGAGACGTCCAACTGGACCTTCGACCCGGTGCGCAAGCAGTACTACTGGCACCGCTTCTTCTCCCACCAGCCGGACCTCAACTACGAGAACCCGGCGGTCCAGGAGGAGATCCTGGCGGCCCTGCGCTTCTGGCTGGACCTGGGCATCGACGGCTTCCGGGTCGACGCGGTGCCCTACCTCTACCAGCGCGAGGGCACCAACTGCGAGAACCTCCCCGAGACCCACCACTTCCTCAAGCGGGTCCGCAAGGAGATCGACGCCAACTACCCGGACACCGTGCTCCTCGCCGAGGCCAACCAGTGGCCGGAGGACGTCGTCGACTACTTCGGCGACTACGAGCAGGGCGGCGACGAGTGCCACATGGCGTTCCACTTCCCCGTGATGCCGCGGATCTTCATGGCGGTCCGCCGCGAGAGCCGCTACCCGGTCTCCGAGATCCTGGCCAAGACCCCGGAGATCCCGAAGAACTGCCAGTGGGGCATCTTCCTGCGCAACCACGACGAGCTGACCCTCGAAATGGTCACGGACGAAGAACGCGACTACATGTACGCGGAGTACGCCAAGGACCCGCGGATGCGCGCCAACATCGGCATCCGGCGGCGCCTGGCCCCACTGCTGGACAACGACCGCAACCAGATCGAGCTGTTCACCGCGCTGCTGCTGTCGCTGCCCGGCTCCCCGATCCTCTACTACGGGGACGAGATCGGGATGGGCGACAACATCTGGCTGGGCGACCGGGACGCGGTGCGCACCCCGATGCAGTGGACGCCCGACCGCAACGCCGGGTTCTCCTCCAGTGATCCGGGCCGGCTCTACCTCCCCACGATCATGGACCCGGTCTACGGCTACCAGGTCACCAACGTCGAGGCGTCGATGGCCTCGCCGTCCTCGCTGCTGCACTGGACCCGCCGGATGATCGAGATCCGGAAGCAGAATCCGGCCTTCGGTCTCGGCGAGTACACCGAACTGCCCTCGTCCAACCCGGCGGTGCTGGCGTTCACCCGCGAGTACAAGGACGATCTCGTCCTGTGCGTGCACAACTTCTCGCGGTTCGCGCAGCCGACGGAACTGGACCTGCGATCGTTCGACGGACGTCATCCGGTGGAACTGATCGGTGGCGTACGCTTCCCGGCCATCGGCCAGTGGCCCTACCTGCTGACCCTTGCGGGACACGGCTTCTACTGGTTCCGGCTGCGCAAGGACGCGCCGCCGGCCTGAGGTCCACCCGCCCCGTGCGGGACGGTTTCCACCGACCCGCACGGGGCACCCTGACCCCAGGAAAAGGCCTCGGGCCTTCACGGTTCCAGCGCCTTCTCCGGCCTTCACCGTTCCGCCGTTCGAGTCCGTAAGGACTCTCCTCTCCCGACACGTCCCGCACAGCCGGACAGCCATTGCCGCAATCCGGGACACTCTTCGCATCCTGTGGTGTGCCCGGGGAAAGGACGCGATGCCATGTCGGAGGCTGCATCCACTCACGTCGCCCTGGCGAAGAGCACGAGGAACAGCGCAACTCCCAGCAGTACACAGGACGGGACCCTGCTCCCGTCCCTCGCCCCGCTGCTCCACGCCTGGCTGCCCCGGCAGCGGTGGTTCGCCGGCAAGGGCCGGCCGGTCACCGGCTTCTCCCTGGTCTCGGCCACCGAGATGCTGCCGCTGGACGGCGCGGCGGGCCCGGGACTCCTGCACCTGCTGCTGCGGGTCGAGCAGCCCTCCCAGCAGGACCGCCCCGCCGATGACTGCTACCAACTGCTGCTCGGCGCAAGAACGTCACTTCCACCGCTGCTCGCGGGCGCGCTGATCGGCCGGGTGGAACGGGGCCCGCTCGCCGGACGGGTCGTCTACGACGCGCTGCACGACCCCCGGCTGGCCGATGTGCTGCTGGAACGCTTCCGCCGCCCCGGGAGCCTCGGCTCACTGCGCTTCGAGCGGACCGCCGCGATCCCGGCCGGTCTCACGCCCCGGGTGCTGGACGCCGAACAGTCCAACTCCTCGCTCGTCTACGGGGACGCGTTCATCCTCAAGATCTTCCGGCGCGTCTTCCCGGGCACCAACCCGGACCTGGAACTGCCTCTGGCCCTCGGCGGCGAGGGGTGCGAGCGGGTACCGGCCCCGGTCGCCTGGTTCGAGGCGCCCGGCCCCGAACCGCTCACCCTCGGCGTCCTCCAGCCCTTCCTGCACGGCGCGCGCGACGGCTGGCAGCTCGCGCTGGCCGCGCTCGCCGCGGGCCGCGACTTCCTGCCCGAGGCGCGGGCGCTGGGCCGGGCCACCGCCGAGGTGCACACCGCGCTCGCCGCCGCGCTGCCGACCCCGGCGCTGCGCGGCACCCAGACCCGGCAGCTCGTCGCGGAGATGACCCGGCGGCTGGAGGCGGCCGCCCAGGCGGTCCCGGCGCTCGTGCCGCACGTCCCCGGACTGCGCGCCGCGTTCGAGGCGGTGACGGACCTCGGCGTCCGGGGCAGCGGCTGGGCCCAGCAGCGGGTGCACGGCGACCTCCACCTCGGGCAGACGCTGCGCTCCGCCGACGGCTTCTGGTCGCTGATCGACTTCGAGGGCGAACCGGCCCGCCCGCTGCCCGAGCGCCGCATGCCCGCGCCACCGGTCCGCGATGTCGCGGGCATGCTGCGGTCCTTCGACTACGCGGCCCGCTCGCACCGCCCGTGGAACCCGGAGTGGGCGGCCCGCTGCCGTGCCGCCTACTGCGAGGGCTACGCGCAGGCGTCGGGCCGGGACCCGCGCGGCGAACCGGAGCTGCTGCGCGCCCATGAGACCGACAAGGCCGTGTACGAGGTGCTGTACGAGGCCCGGCACCGCCCCGACTGGCTGCCGGTTCCGATGGCGGCCATCCAGCGGCTGGCCCGGTCCGCCGCGGCCTGATCCGGACTCCTCCCGCCCCCGGCGGCCACCGTCCTCTCCCCGGCACTCCCGTCCACCCCGCTTCTCCCCGCTTCTCCCCTCTTCTCCCTCTTCCCCCTTGCTTCTCCCCCCTTCACCTCCGAGGAGGCAGTCCCTGTGACCGCCCGCAAACCGTCCCGCAAGGCATCCCGCAAGACCGCCGAAGTTCCCGTCGAGGTCCCGGCCGAGGCGCCGGTCGAAGCCCCCGTCGACGCCGCTGTCGAAGCCGCTGTCGAAGCCTCCGTGGACGTGGTGGCCACGCCGGCGCGCGCCTCCGGCACCGCTGCCGCGCCGCCCGCCGGGCGCGTCCGGCCCCGGCGCGCCGACGCGGGCCCGCCGCGTCCCCGGCAGGCCGGGGACGGCCAGGGCGCCCGCCCCGCACCGGCCCTGGACGGCGCGGACCGCGGCCGGCTGCTGGCCGGCGACCACCACGCGCCGCACGACGTGCTCGGCGCGCACCCGATCCCCGGCGGGGTGCTGGTGCGGGCGCTCCGGCCGTTCGCGCGGTCCGTCACGGTGCTGGCGACCGGACTGCGGGCCGAACTGCACGACGACGGCGACGGCTTCTTCTCCGGTGTGCTGCCGGTGCCGGAGGCCCCCGCGTACCGCCTCGAAGTGGCGTACGACGACAACACCATCGAGGTGGGGGACCCGTACCGCTTCTGGCCCGCGATCGGCGAACTCGATCTGCACCTGATCGGCGAGGGCCGCCACGAGGAGCTGTGGCGGGCGCTCGGCGCGGAGCCGATGGAGCACCAGGGGGTGGCCGGGACCCGGTTCACCCTCTGGGCTCCGAACGCGCGCGGCGTGCGGATCACCGGTGACTTCAACTACTGGGACGGCACCGGCTTCCCGATGCGTTCGCTCGGCTCGACCGGGGTGTGGGAGCTGTTCCTGCCCGGGGTCGGCGAGGGCACGCTGTACAAGTACGACATCTGCCGCCCGGACGGTTCGCACACGGTGCGGGCGGACCCGATGGCCCGGCGCACCGAGGTGCCGCCCGCGACCGCCTCGATCGTCACCGCGTCGCACCACGAGTGGCAGGACTCGGACTGGATGGCCCACCGGGGCGACCGGCCCGTCCACGAGGCCCCGTTCTCGGTGTACGAGGTCCATCTCGCCTCCTGGCGACCCGGGTTGACGTATCGCCAGCTCGCCGAACAGCTCCCGGCGTACGTCAAGGACCTGGGTTTCACGCACGTGGAGCTGATGCCGGTCTCCGAGCATCCCTTTGGCGGCTCCTGGGGCTATCAGGTCACCGGGTTCTACGCGCCGACCTCGCGGATGGGGACCCCGGACGACTTCCGCTTCCTGGTGGACGCCCTGCACCGGGCGGGCATCGGCGTGATCATGGACTGGGTTCCGGCGCACTTCCCGCGCGACGACTGGGCGCTGGCCGAGTTCGACGGGCGCCCGCTGTACGAGCACTCCGACCCGCAGCGCGCGGCGCACCCGGACTGGGGGACGCTGGAGTTCGACTACGGCCGCACGGAGGTCCGCAACTTCCTGGTCGCCAACGCCACGTACTGGTGCGAGGAGTTCCACATCGACGGGCTCCGGGTCGACGCGGTGGCCTCGATGCTCTACCTCGACTACTCCCGCGAGGACGGCCAGTGGTCGCCCAACGAGTTCGGCGGCCGGGAGAACCTGGACGCGGTCTCCTTCCTCCAGGAGATGAACGCGACGGTCTACCGCCGCAACCCCGGTGTCGTCACCATCGCCGAGGAGTCCACCGCCTGGGACGGCGTCACCCGGCCCACCGACGGCGGGGGGCTGGGCTTCGGGCTGAAGTGGAACATGGGCTGGATGCACGACTCGCTCCAGTACGTCGCCAAGGAGCCGATCCACCGCAAGTACCACCACAACGAGATGACGTTCTCGATGGTGTACGCGTACAGCGAGAACTACGTGCTGCCGATCTCGCACGACGAGGTGGTGCACGGCAAGCAGGCGCTGGTGACCAAGATGCCGGGCGACTGGTGGCAGCAGCGCGCCAACCACCGCGCCTACCTGGGCTTCATGTGGGCCCACCCCGGTAAGCAACTCCTGTTCATGGGGCAGGAGTTCGCCCAGGGGGCGGAGTGGTCGGAGGGACACGGGCCGGACTGGTGGCTGCTGGATCCGTCGTACGGGGCGTCCGGCGACCACCGCGGGGTGCGGACCCTGGTCGGCGACCTGAACGCGGTGTACGGGGCGGTGCCCGCGCTGTGGCAGCGCGACACGGTGCCGGAGGGGTTCAGCTGGGTGGACGGCGGCGCGGCCGAGGACAACGTGTTCGCTTTCCTGCGGTACGACGCGGACGGCTCCCCGCTGCTCGCGGTCTCCCACTTCTCCCCGGCGGTCCGGAGCGACTACCGCCTCGGGGTGCCGGAGACCGGCGCGGAGGGCTGGGTGGAGGTCTTGAACACCGACGCGGCCCGTTACGGCGGCGGCGACGTGCGCAACGAGGAGCCGCTGAAGGCGGAGGCGGTGCCCGCGCACGGCCGCCCGTGCAGCATCTCGCTGACGCTGCCGCCGCTGGCGACGGTGTGGTTCCGCCCGGCGTAGCCGCCCGGTGTGAACGGCCCCGGGGCCCGTACCGCGTCGATGACGACGTGGTGCGGGCCCCTCCCCCGTCGACGGCGGGTCAGTGATCGGCGGCCATCACCTCGACGATGCTCGACCAGGACTCGGAGCCGTGGCCCCGGGCGATCGCCCGGTCGGTGACGCCCTTGAGAGCGGCGAGCTGCGAGACGTCCAGGCCGCGGTCCTTCGCGGTGTGCAGGATGTGGTCGACGCTGGCCGCCATCATGGCGAGGTTGGCGCCCTCGCCCGCGTACGTACGCGTGTCGATGTCCTTCGCCGTGTACGCGGCGATCGGCGGCAGGATGCCCGCGATCGTGTTGAGGTACGGGGCGAGCGACGCGCCGTCGATGCCCTCCGCACGGGCCAGCGCGAAGGCGTGGACGAGACCGCCCATGGCCCCGTAGAAGAAGTCCAGCATCGCCATGTCGTAGGCGGCGGCGAGCCCGTGGTCCTCGCCGAGGAAGGTGGCGGGCGCGCCGAGCGCCTTGAGGGTGGACTCGTGCGCCTCGAACGCGGCCCGGTCGCCGGAGTGGAACACCAGCGCCTCCGCCGAGCCGACCACGTCGACCGGCACCATGATCGCCCCGTCGAGGTAGGCCAGGGAGTGCTTCTCGGCCCAGGCGGCGGCCTGCCGCGAACGGGCCGGGGTGTCCGAGGTGAGGTTGACCAGGACGCGCCCCGCCAGTGCCCCGGCCAGCGGTTCCAGGACCGCGTCGGAGGCGTCGTAGTCGACGAGGCAGACCACGACGAGTCCGCTCGCCCGTACGGCCTCCTCGGCGGAGGCGGCCCGGACCGCGCCCCGCTCCACGAGGTCCTCGCCCTTTCCGGGGGAACGGTTCCAGACGGTGGTGGGGTGACCGGCGGCCAGGAAGGCGCCGGCCAGGGCGCGGCCCATGTCGCCGAGGCCGAGGACGGTGACGGGGGTGGGTTCGGTGGTCGTGTTCGCTTGCGTCATGGGAACCATGCTGGGCGGGCGAACAGGGTCTGACCAGAACCCACTTGACTGTCAGATACGCACTTCCGGGAAAGCATCCAGGTCGGTGCGGTCCGGGTCGGTGGAGCCGACCGGGGCGAGGACGTCCTCCAGCTCCTGGAGCAGCCTCCGCTTCGGCCGGGCGCCGACGATCGACCGCACCGGCTCGCCCGCCCGGAAGACCATGAGGGTCGGTGTCGCCAGCACGCCGTACCGTACGGAGACCGCGGTCTCGCGGTCGACGTCGAGCTGGACGATCCTGATCCGGTCGGCCTCCTCACGGGCGATCTCGCCCAGCACCGGAGCGAGTTGGCGGCAGGGGCCGCACCAGTCGGCGGTGAACTGGACCAGCACGGGCAGTGCGGATTCCAGCACCTCCGCCGCGAAGGTCTCCTCGGTGACGTCGGTGACGCCTTCGGTCCTGATCATGGGTGTCCTCCCAGTTCGCAGCGGGGCGCCGGTCCACCGGGCAGGTCGGCCGACGCCTCCAGTTCGGCTCGGGCGAGCTGTGCGCCGACCTCGGCGCGCACCGACGCGAGCCGGCCGATCAGCGCGTCCAGCTCGTCGAGCTTGCTCCGGTAGACGGCGAGCGAGGCGGGACAGGTGTCCCCGGCCGGGTGGCCGGCGCGCAGGCAGTCGACGAAGGGCCTGGTCTCCTCCAGGTCGAACCCGAAGTCCTGCAGGGTCCGGATCTGCTGGAGGAGGCGCAGGTCGCCCTCGTCGTAGCTGCGGTAGCCGTTCTCCGCTCGCCGCGCGGGCAGCAGCCCGCGCGACTCGTAGTAGCGGAGCGTCCGCGTCGTCGTCCCGGCCTGCTCGGCCAGCTCCCCGATTCGCATGGGACGAACGTATTCCTTGACGCCGACGTCAACGCAAGGGCGTCGGCGTCGGCGTCAGATCAGGTTGTCCGCCTCGGGCCGGGGCGTCTGCCCCGGGCCGGGCGGAGTGCAGCGCCGTCAGTTGGCGCGGGCCGCCGACCGTCGGCGTACGGCCCAGATGATGCCGCCGCCCGCGGCGACCGCCGCGGCCGCCATGCCGGCGAGCGGCGCGGTGGAGTCCGAGCCGGTCGCGGCGAGGTTGCCGCCGCCGGTCGTCTGCGGGGTCGCGCCGCCGGTCGTCGAGCCGCCCGTGTCGGCGGAGCCGCCGGTGGTGCCGGTCCCGCCGGTGGTGCTCGTGGAGCCGGTGGAGCCGGAGCCGCCAGTGGACGAGGAGCCTCCGGTGGAGCCGGAGGAACCGTTGGAGCCCGAGGAGCCTGCCGTGCCCTCGTCCTTGCCCGTGTCGACCACGATCTGCGCGGTGTCGTTCTCGGCGTTCCGGTCGAAGGGGCGCTCCTGTCCGCTGAAGGAGACCTCGCCGGTGGTACGGCCGACCGCCTTGTCGATGCGCAGGACGAAGGGGTAGCTCTCGCCGCGGTTCACGTCGACCCAGGACTGCGAGGTGCCGCAGCGGTAGTGGGTCTTGGTGACGGCCTCGCAGTAGCCGTGGGGCTTGACCACGGACGTGCCCTTCGGGATGCGGATGTCGACCGTGGTGACGCTCTCGTCGAGGGCGCCCTGCACACGAGCGGGTCCCTTGTTGGCGAACTTCACCGTCGCGGTGACCTTCTCGCCGACCTTCCCCTTCAGCTCCGCGCCGGTCAGGGCGAAGTCGGCGGTGTTGGCGGCGGTGACACCGGCCCGGGCGAAGGACTCGGGGTGGTTCTTCCGGTCGGCGTCGGTGGCCGGGCCCTTCTCCACGAGCGTGAGCGGGTCGCCGGTGCCGGGCACCGGCTCGGAGGAGCCGCCGTCGTCCGGGCCGGGCTCGTGGACGCCGATCGTCACCCGCAGGTCGTCGCGGAACGCGGAGCCGAGCGCCTTGACCGAGACGGGCTTCGCCGTGCCGTAGACGACGCCGGGCTTCAGCGGCTGGTCGATCTTGCAGGAGGCGACGTTCGACTCGGGCATCTCGTCGTAGGAGTTGATCGTGTAGTACGTGCAGTTCTTGTGCGTCTCGTCCGCCTTGAGGCCCGGCGACACGGCGTACGTCACCCAGGCCGAGGGCACCTCCTCCGTCCCCTTGTTGAGGAAGGTGAGCGGGGTGGAGAACGAGCTTCCGGGCTGAACCCCCTCGACCGGCGCGATCGTTCCGACGCCGAGATCCGGCTCCGCCTCGGCGGCGAGCGCCGGCACGGCGCCCAGCGCCACCAGCGCTGCGGCGGCTACGGCGGCGGTCCCGCCGCGCAGGGTACGGCTGCGGGAAGGGGGGATGCGCATGGAAATCCTTCGGTCGTGGGGGCTCGCGGGCTGACTGCGGTCCTTCACCTCTCAAGACCGGTGCCGGACGAGGAGGGTTGTGCCGACCTGAGCGGTCGTGACAGAACACGGACACAAGGCACCAGTACCGGACACGGACCGAGGACACCCGTACCGGGGGTACGGGTGTCCTCGGGTGGGGGGGGTGCCGCAGTGGCTGTGGGGCGATGCGAGGAAGCCGCGGGGTCAGACCTTGACGGGCTGCCCGGGGGTGTCCCGCTGCTCGGGGACCTCTCCGGAGCCGCCTGCCGGGGCGTGGTCGTCGACGAGGGTCTTCTCGTCGAACGGGACCCGGCCGGCCAGCACCTCGTTTACCCGGTCCTTGTCGATCTCCTTGGTCCAGTGGCCGACCAGCACCGTGGCGACCGCGTTGCCCGCGAAGTTCGTCAGCGCGCGGGCCTCGCTCATGAAGCGGTCGATGCCGACGATCAGGCCGACGCCGTCGACGAGTTCGGGGCGGTGCGACTGGAGTCCGCCGGCCAGGGTCGCCAGACCCGCGCCGGTCACGCCCGCCGCGCCCTTCGAGGCGATGACCATGAAGACCAGCAGCGAGATCTGCTCGCTCGCGCTCAGCGGGTCGCCCATCGCGTTGGCGATGAACAGCGAGGACATCGTGAGGTAGATCGCGGTGCCGTCGAGGTTGAAGGAGTAGCCGGTCGGCACGGTGATGCCGACGACGGGCTTGCTGACGCCCAGGTGCTCCATCTTCGCGATCAGCCGCGGCAGGGCCGACTCCGAGGAGGAGGTGGACAGGATGAGCAGGAACTCGCGGCCCAGGTACTTCAGCAGCGAGAACAGGTTCACCCCGGCGACCAGGCGCAGGATCGCGCCGAGCACCACGAAGACGAACAGCGCGCAGGTGACGTAGAAGCCGATCATGATGATCGCCAGGGACTTCAGGGCGTCGAGGCCGGTCTCGCCGACCACCGCGGCGATCGCGCCGAACGCGCCGACCGGGGCGGCCCACATGATCATGGCGAGAATGCGGAAGACGAGGCGCTGGATGTGGGTGATGCCGCGGATGATCGGCTCGCCGGTCGAGCCCATCGCCTGGAGCGCGAAGCCCGCGAGCAGCGCGACGAGCAGGGTCTGGAGGACCTCGCCCGCGGTGAAGGCGGAGACGATCGTCGTCGGGATGATGCCGAGCAGGAAGTCCACGGTGGACTCGCTCGCGCCGGACGCCTGTGCCTCGCCGGCGGCCCGCGCCTGCTCGGTGATGTGGAGGGTGGAGCCGGGCTCCAGGACGTTGCCGACGAGCAGGCCGATGGCGAGGGCCACGGTCGACATGACCAGGAAGTAGCCCAGCGCCAGACCGCCGACCGCGCCGACCTTGGCGGCCTTGCGGACCGAGCCGACGCCCAGCACGATCGTGCAGAAGATGATCGGCGAGATCATCATCTTGATCAGGTTCACGAAGCCGGCGCCGATGGGCTTCAGCTCGACGGCCACCCCGGGGGCCGCGAAGCCCACCAGGATGCCGAGCGCCACGGCGGCGATCACGGCGATGTACAGGTAGTGGGTGCGGTCCCGTTGTTTGGCTGCCACAGCCATGGTGGGGCTCCTCGGCTCGGTCACGACGCCCCCGTCCCTGGGGGCTCCGGCGACTATCCACCGCCCTGTGACCCCGGTCACCCTTGCGTTCATATCGTTCACAGGCACTTTCCGGCCACCCGGAGCAGGTCCGGCGGGGCCAGGCAGACTGTGGGGTATGCGCCTCCCCCGTACCCGCCCCCGATCCCTGGCGGGCCAGCTCTTCGCCATGCAGGTCGTACTGATCGCCGCGGTGGTGGCGGGGTGCGCCGTCTTCGCGTACGTCTCGGGCAGCGCGCAGGCCGAGGAGACGGCCGCCCGGCAGGTGCGGGTGGCGGCGCTGGCGGTGGCCGATTCCCCTTCCGTACGGGAGGCCATCCGTACCCCGGACCCGTCCGCCGCGCTCCAGCCGTACGCGGAGCGGGTGCGCGAGGACACCGGGATCGCCTTCATCACGATCATGGACACGGAGCGGGTGCGCTGGACGCATCCGGACACGGCGCAGATCGGGGACACCTTCCTCGGGAACACCGCGAAGGCCCTGCGCGGGCAGACCTTCACCGAGACGTACACCGGCACGCTGGGCCCCTCGATCCGGGTGGTGACCCCGATCCGCGACAACGGGCGGATCGTCGGCCTGGTCAGCGCGGGCATCACCGTGGACCGGGTCTCCTCGCAGGTACGGGACCAGCTCGGCGCGCTCGCGCTCGCGGCGGGCGGGGCGCTGGCGCTCGGCGGGATCGGCACGTACGTGGTCAACGCGCGGCTGCGGCGGCACACCCACGGGATGAACGCGGCCGAGCTGAGCCGGCTGCACGACTACCACCAGGCCACCCTGCACGCGGTGCGCGAGGGGCTGCTGATGCTGGACGGGCGGCGGCGGATCGCGCTGATCAACGACGCCGGGCGGGAGCTGCTGGGCCTGGAGCCGGACGCGGAGGCGGTCGGCCGTACGGTCGACGAGCTGGCCCTGCCCGCGCCGCTGACCGGGGCGCTGCTGGCGTCGGAGGCGCGGGTGGACGAGCTGCACCTGACGGCGGAGCGGGTCGTCGTGGTCAACACCCGTCCGGTGGTGGGCGGTGAGCGGCGCGGCACGGTGGTGACCCTGCGCGACCACACCGAGTTGCAGGCGCTCTCCGGTGAGCTGGACTCCGAGCGCGGTTTCACGCAGGCGCTGCGCTCCCAGGCCCACGAGGCGGCGAACCGGCTGCACACCGTGGTGTCGCTGATCGAGCTGGGCCGGGTGGAGGAGGCGGTGGACTTCGCGACGGCGGAGCTGGAGCTGGCCCAGGTGCTGACCGACCGGGTGGTGGGGGCGGTGGAGGAGCCGGTGCTGGCGGCTCTGCTGCTCGGCAAGGCGGCCCAGGCGAACGAGCGGGGCGTGGAGCTGGTGCTCGCGGAGGACAGCCTGATCGACGACGGGGCGCTGCCGCCCTCGCTGGCCCAGCGCGATCTGGTGACGATCCTGGGGAATCTGATCGACAACGCGGTGGAAGCGGCTTCGGACGGCACCGACGACGGCTCCGGGGCGGTGCCGTCGCCCCGGGCGCCCGGGGGCCCGGCGGGGCGGGCCCGGGTCACCGTGACCGCGCTCGCGGACGAGCGGGAGCTGCTGCTGCGGGTCGCGGACACGGGAGCGGGTATCGGCCCGGAGGAGGCGGACGAGGTGTTCCGGCGCGGCTGGTCGACGCACGGGGCGGGGCGCGGGCTCGGCCTGGCGCTGGTGCGGCAGGCGGCGTACCGCAACGGGGGCACGGTGGAGCTGGATCCAGGTCCGGACGGCGGCGCGCGGTTCACCGTACGGCTGCCGCTTCGGGCCCGGTCGACAGGTTCGCGACCCGGGTCCGGGGCCGAGTCCACGTCCCCGTCCACGCCCGGAACCACGCCCGCGTCCACGTCCGCGTCCGAGGAGGTCACGACATGATCCGGGTCCTGGTGGTGGAGGACGATCCGGTGGCCGCCGCCGCCCACCAGATGTACGTGGAGCGGGTGGAGGGCTTCACGGTGACGGCGGTGGCGCACACCCGGGCGGCGGCGGTGCGGGCGCTGGAGCGGACGCCGGTGGATCTCCTGCTGCTCGACCTCTATCTGCCGGACGGGCACGGGCTCGGGCTGCTGCGCTCACTGCGGGCCTCCGGCCACGGGGCGGACGTGATCGCGGTGACCTCGGCGAGGGATCTCGCGGTGGTCCGGGAGGGGGTGTCGCTCGGCGTCGTGCAGTACGTGCTGAAGCCGTTCACGTACCCCACGCTGCGGGACCGGCTGGTGCGGTACGCGGAGTTCCGAGGCGTCGCCGGGGAGGCGAGCGGGCAGGAGGAGGTGGACCGGGCGCTGGGCGCGCTGCGGGTCGCCCATCCGGCCGCGCTGCCCAAGGGACTCAGCGGCCCGACGCTGGAGGCGGTGACCCGGGTGCTGAAGGAGTCGCCGGAGGGGGTGACGGCGGCTGCCGCCGGGGAGCGGCTGGGCATCTCGCGGATCACGGCCCGCCGGTACCTGGAGCACCTGGTGACCGTCGGCAGCGCCGCGAGGCGTCCGCATTATGGGCAGGTCGGCCGACCTGAGCTGCACTACCGCTGGCTGGCCGCAGGGCGCTGACCGGCCGTCGCGGAAATGGCCGACAAGCGCTTGCCGGTCGGTTTCACGGCCTTGGCGGGCTGCTACGGATGATCAAAAGAAAGCGCTGGTGGGGCGGCATTCGCGTACCGTCCGCCCGGTTCGCGGCTGGAGGTTCCTACGAAGCGTGATCTGTGGGGAACGTACCGTAGCCAGGGCGGAAATGGACTTCTACGGTGGGCCCGTGCACCCCACCCCGCCATTCAACGCCCCCGCCGCGCGCCGTCTCCGCGAGGCACTGGGGATGGCTCCCGGCCATGTCGCCTACGGGCTCGCCGCCCAGTACGGACTCCGGATCAGCGCAGAGACCGTCATCGCCTGGGAGCGCGGCCTCGCGACGCCCGGGGAACGCGAGCTGACCGCCCTCGCCGGCGTTCTGTGGTGCGCCCCCGGAGAGCTGCTGGCGGCCGCCGCCACCCTGCGCGAGCACCGTATGACCCGGGATCTGAGCGTGGACGACCTGGCCCGCCAGTTGGGAATGACCGGCGCCTCGTACCTGCGGATGGAGGAGTCGGGGCGCTGGCGGGGCAACGAGAAGCAGTCGGCGGCGCTGTGCCGGGCGCTGGATCTGACGGCGGCGCAGTTCCTGACGGCGACGGGCCGCGACGAGGAGCTGGCGGAGCTGCTGAGCAGCGCGGTCACCACGCGCTGGCAGGCGTACGTCCGCCCGGTGGCCAAGGTCGTCCCGCTGGACCGGGCGCTGATCCAGGACGTGCTGGAACAACTGCACGCCGACTACCAGGCCCTGATGGTCTCCACGCTGAGCTGGAGCAGCACGGGGCAGGAACGCGCCGGGTCGACGGGCGACGCGGGGCGGGCGTTCCTGTCCCGGGTGGTGGACCAGTTCTGGCGGACCGCCGGGGTGTGACCCCGCACGGGCCGCCCGTGCGGCCCGTGCGGTTCCGGAGGGTCGGCCGGAGGGACGGCTAGAAGACCGACTCGGCTTCGTACATCCGCTCGGCGGGGACCCTCTTCAGCTGGGTGACGGCGTCGGCGAGCGGGACCATGGCGATGTCGTTGCCGCGCAGGGCGGTCATCCGGCCGAAGTCGCCGCGGTGCACGGCCTCCACGGCGTTCCAGCCGAAGCGGGTGGCGAGCACCCGGTCGTACGCGGTCGGCGTGCCGCCGCGCTGGACATGGCCGAGAATGACCGGCCGGGCCTCCTTGCCGAGCCGGGTCTCCAGCTCGATGGCCAGGCGGTTGCCGATGCCCTGGAAGCGCTCGTGGCCGTACTGGTCGATCTCGCCCTTGGCGTACGGCATGGAGCCCTCCGCCGGGTGCGCGCCCTCGGCGACGCAGATGACGGCGAACTTCTTGCCGCGCGCGAACCGCTCCTCGACCATCTTGACCAGGTCGTCGACCTGGAAGGGGCGCTCGGGCAGGCAGATGCCGTGGGCGCCGCCGGCCATCCCGGACTCCAGCGCGATCCAGCCCGCGTGCCGGCCCATGACCTCGACGACCATCACCCGCTGGTGGGACTCGGCGGTGGTCTTGAGACGGTCTATGGCCTCGGTCGCGACGCCCACCGCCGTGTCGAACCCGAAGGTCCGGTCGGTGGAGGAGATGTCGTTGTCGATGGTCTTCGGGACGCCGACGACCGGCATGCCCGCGTCGGAGAGCATGCGGGCCGCGGTGAGCGTGCCCTCGCCGCCGATCGGGATGAGCGCGTCGATGCCGTAACGGCGGGACAGCTCCTCGCAGTTCTCGGCGGCCTCGCGCAGCCGGTCGCGCTCCAGGCGGGCCGAGCCGAGGATGGTGCCGCCGCGGGCGAGGATGCCGCTGACCGCGTTGAGGTCGAGGGGGCGGAAGTGGCCGTCGAGCAGCCCCTTGAAGCCGTCCTCGAAGCCGATGACCTCGTCGCCGTGGCCGACCACGGCCCGGTGGACGACCGACCGGATCACTGCGTTCAGGCCGGGGCAGTCGCCGCCCGCGGTGAGAATTCCGATGCGCATCGAGGTGTGTCTCCTGCTCGCTAGTCGCGCTTTTCCGGGAGACCGACCGTGGCGGCCTCCGTGCCCTGAACCAGGACGATTGTCCCACGCCCGGCACGGACCCCGCGCTTTCGGCCGGGTCCAGGGGGTAGGAGGCCCTCTCCGGCAGGGGACGTGCGTCCCTGCCGGAGCGGGGCCTCCGGCGGGCGGCATAGCGGCCCCCGCAGGTATCGTCAAGAGGCAATGCAGGCCACTGCCGCACCCGGCGGATCACCGGGCGGGCACGGGGGCATCACCGCACGTCCGGACGCCCACGGGTCGCGGCACCGAACACAAGGACGGGAGAGCACGCGTGGCGCGCAGCGTGTACGTGACCGGGATCGACCGGGGGGACGGCCGGCAGGTCGTCGAGCTGGGAGTCATGGAGCTTCTGACGCGTCAGGTGGACCGGGTCGGTGTGTTCCGTCCGCTGGTCCATGACGGACCCGACCGGCTCTACGAGCTGCTCCGGGCCCGCTACCGGCTCTCCCAGAGCCCGGCCTCCGTCTACGGCCTGGACTACCACGAGGCCTCCGCCGTGCAGGCGGAGAAGGGCACGGACGAGCTGGTCTCCCGGCTCGTCGAGCGCTTCCACCAGGTCGCCCGCGCGTACGAGGTGGTCCTGGTCCTGGGCAGCGACTTCGCCGCCACGCAGCTCCCCGACGAGCTGGCGCTGAACGCCCGGCTCGCCAACGAGTTCGGGGCGTCGGTGATCGCGGTGGTCGGCGGCAAGGGGCAGAACGCGGAGTCCGTCCGCGCCGAGACCCGTAACGCCTACCGCG
The DNA here is from genome assembly GCF_014650675.1 of Streptomyces anulatus. GTDB lineage: Bacteria > Actinomycetota > Actinomycetes > Streptomycetales > Streptomycetaceae > Streptomyces > Streptomyces anulatus. The sequence continues at coordinate 215,285 of NZ_BMVK01000002.1, forward strand.
CCTACGCGGGCCTCGGCTGCGATGTGCTGGCCATGGTGGTGAACCGGGTCGCCGCCGAGGACCGCGCGGCGATCGCGGAGCGGCTCGCGGCCCGGCTGCCGGTGCCCGTCTCCGTCCTGCCGGACGACCCGGCGCTCTCGGCGCCCACGGTCGCCCAGATCACCGCGGCGCTGGACGGCACGGTGCTGCTCGGCGACGACGCGGGGCTCGCGCGCGACGCGCTGGACTTCGTGTTCGGCGGGGCCATGCTGCCGAACCTGCTGAACGCGCTGACGCCCGGCTGCCTGGTGGTCACCCCAGGGGACCGGGCGGACCTGGTGGTGGGTTCGCTGGCCGCGCACAGCGCGGGCACCCCGCCCATCGCGGGCGTGCTGCTGACCCTGAACGAGCGCCCCGGCGAGGAGATACTCACGCTGGCCGCCCGGCTCGCACCGGGGACCCCGGTCGTGTCGGTGGCCGGCGGATCCTTCCCCACGGCCGGCGAACTCTTCGCCCTCGAAGGGAAGTTGAACGCGGCGACGCCCCGCAAGGCGGAGACCGCCCTCGGCCTGTTCGAGCGCCACGTCGACACCGGCGCCCTCCTCGACCGGATCTCGGTGGCCCGCAGCGGACGCGTCACGCCGATGATGTTCGAGCACGAGCTGCTGGAGCAGGCCCGCTCCGACCGCAAGCGCGTGGTGCTGCCGGAGGGCACCGAGGAGCGGGTGCTGCGCGCCGCCGACGTACTGCTGCGCCGGGACGTCTGCGACCTCACGCTGCTCGGCGACGTGGACGTGATCCGCAAGAAGGCCGCCGACCTCGGCATCGACCTCGCGGACACCCAGCTGATCGACCCGCACACCTCGGAGCTGCGGGGGGCCTTCGCCGAGCGGTACGCCGAACTCCGCGCGCACCGCGGGGTGACGGTGGAACTGGCGCACGACGTGGTGGCGGACGTGAACTACTTCGGCACGCTGATGGTGCAGGAGGGTCTCGCCGACGGGATGGTGTCCGGGTCGGTGCACTCCACGGCGGCCACGATCCGCCCAGCCTTCGAGATCATCAAGACGAAGCCCGACGCCAGGATCGTGTCGTCCGTCTTCTTCATGTGCCTGGCCGACAAGGTCCTCGTGTACGGCGACTGCGCCGTCAACCCGGACCCGAACGCGGAGCAGCTCGCGGACATCGCGGTGCAGTCGGCGGTGACGGCGGCCCGGTTCGGCGTGGAACCCCGGATCGCGATGCTGTCGTACTCCACCGGGACCTCCGGCTCCGGCGCGGACGTCGACAAGGTGCGCGAGGCCACCGAGCGGGTGCGGGCGGAGCGGCCCGAGCTGCGGGTGGAGGGGCCGATCCAGTACGACGCGGCGGTCGAGCCGTCCGTCGCGGCGACGAAGCTGCCCGGCTCCGAGGTGGCGGGCCAGGCGACCGTGCTGATCTTCCCGGACCTGAACACCGGCAACAACACCTACAAGGCCGTGCAGCGCTCGGCGGGCGCGGTGGCGGTCGGCCCGGTGCTCCAGGGTCTGCGCAAGCCGGTCAACGACCTGTCGCGCGGCGCGCTCGTCCAGGACATCGTCAACACCGTGGCGATCACGGCGATCCAGGCGCAGGGCGAGGAGCGCCCCGCATGACGGCGCCCACTCCCCCGGCCACTCCCTCCGGAAACGAAAGCACGGCAGCCCCTGTGGAACCGCATCGTGTCCTCGTCCTCAACTCCGGCTCCTCGTCGGTGAAGTACCAGCTCCTCGACATGCGCGACCGCTCACGGCTCGCCTCGGGCCTGGTCGAGCGGATCGGCGAGGAGACCTCGCGCCTGGTGCACACGCCGCTGACCGGCGACGGCGCCGAGCCCCGTGAGCGTACGGGCCGGATCGCCGACCACGACGCGGCGCTCAAGGCGGCGGCCGAGGAGCTGGCGGCGGACGGCCTCGGCCTCGACTCCCCCGAACTCGCCGCGATCGGGCACCGGGTGGTGCACGGCGGGCTGAGGTTCAGCGCGCCGACCGTGATCACCGACGAGGTGCTGCGGGAGATCGAGCGCCTCGTCCCGGTCGCGCCGCTGCACAACCCGGCGAACATCACGGGCATCCTCACGGCGCGGGCGCTGCGGCCGGACCTGCCGCAGGTCGCGGTATTCGACACGGCGTTCCACACGACGATGCCGGAGGCGGCCGCGCGGTACGCGATCGACGTGGAGACCGCCGACGCGCACCGCATCCGCCGCTACGGCTTCCACGGCACCTCGCACGCGTACGTCTCCCGGAAGACGGCCGAGCTGCTGGGCAGGGCCCCCGAGGACGTGAACGTCATCGTGCTGCACCTGGGCAACGGGGCGTCCGCATCGGCGGTCGCGGGCGGGCGGTGCGTGGACACCTCCATGGGCCTGACACCCCTGGAGGGGCTCGTGATGGGTACGCGCTCCGGGGACATCGACCCGGCGGTCACCTTCCACCTGAAGCGGGTGGCGGGCATGTCGGCCGACGACATCGACGTCCTGCTGAACAAGAAGAGCGGGCTGGTCGGCCTGTGCGGCGACAACGACATGCGGGTGATCCGCCGCCGGATCGACGAGGGCGACGAGCGGGCGGCACTGGCCTTCGACATCTACATCCACCGGCTGAAGAAGTACATCGGCGCCTATACGGCGGTCCTCGGCCGGGTGGACGCGGTGGCGTTCACGGCGGGGGTCGGGGAGAACGCGGCTCCGGTGCGGGAAGCTGCCATCGCGGGCCTGGAGGAGCTGGGCATGGCGGTGGACGCCTCGCTCAACGCCGTACGGTCCGCGGAGCCGCGGCTGATCTCGCCGGAGTACGCCCGGGTGGCGGTCGCCGTGGTGCCGACGGACGAGGAGCTGGAGATCGCCGACCAGACGTTCGCGCTCGTCGAGGGGCCCGGTTCGCCCTGATCCGGGGCCTCGGACAGGTCGACAACTGAGCACCCCCGCGCCCCTTTGTATCTTCCACCAGACGGAATATTCCGCAGCGAAACAAACCGATAGGATCCGCCTCATGCGCCGTTCCAAAATCGTCTGCACCCTCGGTCCCGCCGTCGACTCCCATGAGCAGCTCGTCGCTCTGATCGAGGCCGGCATGAGCGTGGCCCGTTTCAACTTCAGTCACGGCACCCACGAGGAACACCAGGGCCGTTACGACCGTGTCCGCAAGGCGGCCGCCGAGACCGGCCGCGCGGTGGGCGTGCTCGCCGACCTCCAGGGCCCGAAGATCCGGCTGGCGAAGTTCGCCGAGGGCCCGGTCGAACTGGTCCGCGGGGACGAGTTCACCATCACCTCCGAGGACGTCCCCGGCGACAAGTCGATCTGCGGCACGACCTACAAGGGTCTGCCCGGCGACGTCGCCAAGGGCGACCCGATCCTGATCAACGACGGCAACGTCGAGCTGAAGGTCGTGGCGGTCGAGGGCCCCCGGGTGAGGACCATCGTCATCGAGGGCGGTGTCATCTCCGACCACAAGGGCATCAACCTGCCCGGCGCGGCGGTCAACGTCCCGGCCCTGTCCGGGAAGGACGTCGAGGACCTGCGCTTCGCGCTGCGGATGGGCTGCGACCTGGTCGCCCTCTCCTTCGTCCGGGACGCCGACGACGTCAAGGACGTCCACAAGGTGATGGACGAGGAGGGCCGCCGGGTCCCCGTCATCGCCAAGGTGGAGAAGCCGCAGGCGGTCGAGCACATGGAGGGCGTCGTCGCGGCGTTCGACGGTGTGATGGTGGCCCGCGGCGACCTGGCCGTCGAGTACCCGCTGGAGAAGGTCCCGATGGTGCAGAAGCGCCTGGTGGAGCTGTGCCGGCGGAACGCCAAGCCGGTGATCGTGGCGACCCAGATGATGGAGTCGATGATCACCAACTCGCGTCCGACCCGCGCCGAGGCGTCCGACGTCGCCAACGCGATCCTGGACGGCGCGGACGCGGTCATGCTGTCCGCCGAGTCCTCGGTGGGCGCGTACCCGATCGAGACGGTCAAGACGATGGCGAAGATCGTCGTCGCCGCCGAGGAGGAGCTGCTCTCCAAGGGCCTCCAGCCGCTGGTCCCCGGCAAGAAGCCCCGTACGCAGGGCGGTTCGGTGGCCCGCGCGGCCTGCGAGATCGCGGACTTCCTCGACGGCAAGGCCCTGGTCGCCTTCACCCAGTCCGGCGACACCGCCCGCCGTCTCTCCCGCTACCGCACCGCCCAGCCGATCCTGGCCTTCACCACGGACGAGTCCACCCGCAACCAGCTCGCCCTGAGCTGGGGCGTCGAGTCGCACGTCGTCCCGCATGCGGACAACACCGACGCGATGGTCGACCTGGTCGACGCTGAGCTGCTGAAGCTGAACCGCTACAACGACGGCGACACGATGGTCATCACCGCCGGCTCGCCCCCCGGCATCCCCGGCACCACCAACATGGTCCGGGTGCACCACCTGGGCGGCGGCGAGCGGGACTGACCGCACCCCGCACCGCAGAGCCGTGGGCCGTACTCCTGGTGAGGAGTACGGCCCACGGCGTTGTGCGGCTCCCGGACGGGTTCGGGGGGCGGACGGCTGTCAGCCGTTGCCGCCGTCGAGGAAGTTCTGCAGTCCCGGAACGGTGAGCGTGCCGCCGAACTGGCCGGCCTGAACCACCTTCACCTTGGTGAAGAAGGCGAAGGGGACGTTCAGCGGCGGCGGGGTCTCCGGGCTGAAGGTGATCGGGATGAGACCGAAGAGGTTGCCCTTCAGCTCCTCCGTGTACATCGTCACCTCGCCGTTGCGGATCGTCGAGGTGGATCCGGGCCGCGACTTCACATGACCGGTCGTGCCCGCGGGGCCGACGGTCAGCTGGTGCAGGTCCTTGATGTCGATGGAACTGGCGGTGAACTTCAGCACCTTCTTGATGCTGCCGTCCGCCTTCTTCACCTCGACGATGCCGTGGTAGTCCAGGCCGTTGAGGGTGAGCAGCGTCGACTCCAGGGTCCACGGGTCGGACGGGAGCAGCGGGATGCCGGGCTCCAGTTCGGCCGCGGCGAGTGCGTCCGGGTCGGCCTCGGGGCACGGGAAGCGGGGCTTGGCGCCGTCGGGGATGTCCTCGTCCTTCTTGGGGTCGAGTCCCTTGGCGTCCTCGTCGAGTTCCTCGACGTCCTTGCCCGCCTTCTCGGCCGCCTCGCGGATGGCGTCGGCCGTCCTGTCGGACGTCTCCTTCGCCTTGTCCGCCGCGTCCTTGGCCGGGTCCTTCGCCTCGTCGGACGGCTTCGGGGCCTCGGTCGTGGGGCTCGGGGACGGGCTCGCCGGCTCCTCGGTGGCCTCGTCGTCGGGCCCGTCGAAGAGGTCCTTGAGCGCGTCGCCGACCCCGAGCGGGTCGAGCGGGTTCTTCGACTTCGTGGGCGTCGGGGTCGCGGAGGGCGCCTCGGCGGGCGTCTCCCCGGCGGACCGCGCCGACTTGTCCGCGTCCGTGCCGGGCGCGGGGTCCTTGTCCGGGTCGGAGGCGGAACCGCTCGCCGAGGGCTTCGGGGTCGCGGCGTCGTCCTTGCCGGACGCGTCGTCCTGCTCGTCCTTCGCCGTGGCCGACGGGGACGGGGTGGCCTTCGGCGAATCGGACTCGCTCGGCTCGTCGGACCGGGTGACGCACGGTCCGGGCGCGAACGGGATGTCGGCACGGTCGTCGGCCAGGGCCAGCTTGGGCGTCAGCCCCATGCCGACGAAGACCGCCGTCGGCATCGCCGCGAGCGCCAGCGCCTTCTTGCCGCTGGGCAGGTGGAGTTTGGTCAGCAGCGACTTCCTGGGGGCCGCGTGACGGGGGCCCCTGCGCTCGCGGAGGTCGTCGCCGGGGTAGGCGTTCGTCTGCTGTCCGTCGTCACCCCGCACGGTGCCCCCCGCCGTCGGTGTCGACTGCCAGGTCGTACCCGGAGCCCTGCTGCTGCGGCACGGCCGCGGCGTGGAGCTCATCCTTCGACCGCTCCTCGTCCGGGTGCTCGGCGAGCGGGGTCCCGTCGGCGCTCTCGGGCTTGCCCGGGGCCCAGGAAATGGACAGGGCTCCGCCGACGAGGGCGAGGGCGAATCCGACGACGAAGCCGCCGATGTTGGCGACGGGGATGGAGATCAGCGCGAGCAGGATGGCCGCGACACCGGCGAAGACCCGCACGATGCTGTGGTACCACATCGTCAGGCCGAGCGTGATCAGCAGGACCCCGATGATCAGGGATCCGGCGCCGGCCGTGGTGGACATGGCCAGCGTCATGTTGCCGAGCGTCATGCTCGCGTACGGGAAGTAGGCGATGGGAATCCCACCGACCATGGTGAACAGTCCGGCCCAGAACGGCCGGTGACCCCGCCAGGCGCGGAAGCGTCGCCGAAGGACGCGGATGTAGTGCTCGTTCTGCCCTGTGGACTCGGGGCTCATGGAAAACAGCTCCCTGGAACCGGTACTGCCGTGAGAAGGGGAGGGTGGGCGGCCGGAAAGCCCTGAGGGGACTTTCCGGCCACCCGAGCCGGAGGCTAGAAGCACTCCTTGACGCCCGTGTGCAGCTTCAGCTTCAGGTCGCTGAGCTTGAAGGTACCGGCGGTGGTCGCCCACGCCGTCTGCTTCACCTTGGTCAGAACGGCACGGTCGGCACGCTGCGCGAAGCCGGCCTCGTTCGCCTTGGTGCCGGGCTGGATGCCTATCCCGTTCGGCCTGTCCTTCTTCTTCAGCGAACCGGCCGCGACACCGATGTCGATGTTCTCGAAGTCGGCGTCGGCGTCCAGCTGTGCGACGTCCAGGTAGAGGTTGGTGGCCTCGACCGGCCGGTCCGGGTCGGTACCGGCCCTCAGCTCAAGACTGACGCTCTTGCCGATGAAGGGGACCTTCGGCGTGACCACCGACTGGCACATGTTGGTGATCGTGGCACTGCTGAAGCCCGACACCGCGACCGGGTGCGCGGCTTCCTTGCCTTCGAGGTCCTTACCGACCGCGACACTGCCGTACTGGACGAAGTCGTGACCGTCCAGCTTGTCGGTGCTGACCTTGAAGCTCTGCCCCGACACACTGAACGACGCGGCGAGCGCGCCCTGTGCGAGGCCGACGCCCACCGCCGCCGTGGCGACGACGCTCGGCACCATGACCAGAGCGAACCGCTTCCATCTCGTCCCACCGCGAACCTGGGAACTCATACTTGCTCCTTCTTCTCGGACGTACATCTCCGGCCGGGCATCGTGCCCGTCCTGGGATGGGAGAAGTGCTACGTCCTCGGGAAGGAGAGCGCCCGTATCGGAGACGTGTCCCGCATCCGATCCACCGGCGTTCACCCCCGAGCGACAACCACTGGCCGCGCTTTCCGCACAGCCGGTCGGACAGGCCCCACCCGTGGGCGGGAACCCCCCTGTCCGCGGTCGGCGCCTCTGCCGCCGACCACTCGGTGGGGACCCAACAGCCCCTCAGGCACCGGCTGGAGACCGGGCTGAAGGTATTGGACCGAGCGTGGCCGATCGTGGTGCATTCACGGCCGCGACACAAGGGGGATCGTTACTGGCTAGTAACGGCCCGATAACCACAGGGCGACAGGGCGGCATCACACGGCGACGCAGGGTGGCACGAAAGGGACATCGGAATGGCGGGAAACTTCATGGAAACAGGACAGAATCACCGACCCGCCTTACTGCGAGTAACAGCTTGCATCTTTGTCAAGATTTGGTAAAGCGAAGGCTTCTCGCGGTCTTCTTTGGCGTCGGAACGGCAAAACGGCCGCGCTGCCCGGGGGGCAGCGCGGCCGACTTGTCACATCGGAACAATCGAGCTCGTCCGGAGCGGACGGCGGACCGTGTCAGAACAGGACGCGGGCCAGCGAGGTGCGCGCGGCGGTGACCCTGGGGTCCTCCGGACCGATCACCTCGAACAGCTCCAGCAGTCGCAGCCGGGCGGCGTCGCGGTCGTCGCCCGCGGTGCGGCGGACCGCTTCGACGAGCCGGCCGAAGGCGTCCTCGACATGTCCGCCGACCAGGTCGAGATCGGCGGCGGCGAGCTGGGCGTTCACATCGCCCGGGTTGTCCGCGGCCTCCTTGCGGACCGCCTGCGGGTCCATGCTCTGGACGCGGCCGAGCAACTCCGCCTGGGCCAGGCCGAGCTTGGCCTCCGGGTTGCCCGGGTCGTCCGCGAGGACGTTCTTGTACGCCTGGACCGCTCCGCCGAAGTCATTGGCGTCGAGAGCGGACGCGGCGGCCTCCAGCACGGCGTCGTACGGGCCGGCGGGAGCCTCGGCCGGGACGGCGTCCGCCGGGGCGGCGTCCGGGTCGACGGCGATCCCGGTCAGCCCGAAGCGCTCCTCGCCGACCTGGATCAGCTGGTCCAGCGTCTCGCGGATCTGAGCCTCGGGGGCCGCGCCCTGGAAGAGCGGGAGGGCCTGCCCGGCGACGACGGCGAAGACGGCCGGAATGCCCTGGATGCCGAACTGCTGCATCAGCATCTGGTTCGCGTCGACATCGACCTTGGCCAGCAGGAAGCGGCCGTTGTACTCGACGGCCAGGCGCTCCAGCAGAGGGCCCAGCTGCTTGCACGGCTCGCACCACTCGGCCCAGAAGTCGATGACGACGGGGACCTCGGCGGAGCGCTGGAGGACGTCGCGCTCGAAGCCGGCTTCATCGACGTCGATCACCAGGGCGGCGGGCGCGACGGCGCCGGCGCCCCCGGTACGGGAGGCCTCCGCGCGGGCCTGCTCCGCCCTGGCCTTGGCCTCGCCGGCCGCCTTGACGGCGGCGAGGTCGACAACGCCGCTCATGGACATGTTCCTAGGCTGCATACGTACATCCTCCCCCCTGAGCACACCGTTCCGGAAAGCGAGTGCGAGAACCGGACCGGCCCGGGCGCCCCCACCGGTGTGCGGGGGCGGACGGGCCGAGGCGGTCCCGGCTCCCCGGAGGCCCCGAAAGGCCCGGTGGAACCGGTCGGGCCCCTGAAAGACCCTGGCTGGAACTGACCGGGCCCGAAGGCCCGGGTGGACCTTCCGGATCCCCATCCGGCCGGTCCGTGCGGCCCCGGGTCCCCACCCGGCGCCTGGGATCTCCGTGGAGACCCCGGTGGCTGTCGCTCGTTCGTTCCGTGGCGCTCGGGGGCGATCCGGCCGCCTTCCTTACGCTACGACCCGTAGCGTAACTGCGGATCACCCCGCCCGGACAGATGATCCCGGTGATCTGTCTCACGGGCACCGGAGCACAACCGTTTCCCCTACCGGCCGGTATGGTCGCCGCATCATGAACGACAGCGACCCCAAAGCCACCCGAACAGGACGTCCGCGGAGCACCGCGGCCGATGCCGCGATCCTCGAAGCGACGCGGGCGTCCCTGGTCGATCTCGGCTGGTCGAAGCTGACGATGGGGGATGTGGCGACCCGGGCCGGTGTCGCCAAGACGACCCTCTACCGGCGCTGGGCGGGCAAGAACGAGCTGGTCGTGGACGCGGTCGCCGTCCTCTTCGACGAGCTGGAGCTGCCCGACCGGGGCAGTCTGGCCGCCGATGTGCAGGGCGTCGTGCTCCAGTTCGCCGCCCTGCTGGAGCGGCCGGAGGCCCGTACGGCGCTGATGGCGGTGGTCGCCGAGTCCACCCGCGACGACTCGCTGCGCCTCCGGATCCGCTCGGCCATCGTGGACCGGCAGAAGCGGCTGGTGCTCCTGGGCCGGCAACGCGCCCAGGCCCGCGGCGAGCTGCGGTACGAGGACGACGCCTCGACGGCTGCCCGCAACGCGGACCTGATCTTCGACGTGATCGCCGGAGCCGTGGTGCACCGCACCCTGGTGAGCGCGGAGCCGGTGGACTCCGAGTGGGCGAGCGGTTTCACCTCGCTGCTGCTGCTGGGGCTGGCGGGCGCGCAGGCCGGATAGCGGGGCGGCGGGACGACCGGGCCCTGGCCCGGTTGCCCACGGCGCCCCGGTGACCCGGCGGGAAAGTCACCGGGTCACCGGGGGATGACGGGAACTCAGAAGCCCGGCGGCTCCGTGTAGGTGCCCCACTCCTCGCGCAGCACCCCGCAGATCTCGCCGAGCGTGGCCTCGGCCCGCACGGCGTCCAGCATCGGCGCGATCATGTTCGAGCCGTCGCGGGCGGAGGCGAGCATCGCGTCGAGGGCGGCGGTCACCTTGGCGTCGTCGCGGGCGGCCTTGCGGTCCGCGAGCTGGCTGACCTGGTCGCGCTCGACCTCGTGGCTGACCCGGAGGATCTCCAGGTCGCCGGTGACCGAGCCGTGGTGGACGTTGACGCCGACGACCCGCTTGTCGCCCTTCTCCAGGGCTCGCTGGTACTGGAACGCGGACTCGGCGATCTCGCCGGTGAACCAGCCGTCCTCGATGCCGCGCAGGATGCCGGAGGTCATCGGCCCGATGGGGTGCTGCCCGTCGGGGTGGGCCCGGGTGCCGCGCTCCTTGATCTGGTCGAAGATCTTCTCGGCCTCGGCCTCGATCCGGTCGGTGAGCTGCTCGACGTACCAGGAACCGCCCAGCGGGTCGGCCACGTTGGCGACGCCGGTCTCCTCCATCAGCACCTGCTGGGTGCGCAGGGCGATCTCGGCGGCCTGCTCGGAGGGGAGCGCGAGGGTCTCGTCGAGGGCGTTGGTGTGCAGCGAGTTGGTGCCGCCGAGCACGGCGGAGAGCGCCTCGACGGCGGTGCGCACCACGTTGTTGTACGGCTGCTGCGCGGTGAGCGAGACACCGGCGGTCTGGGTGTGGAAGCGCAGCCACTGCGCCTTGTCGGTCTGCGCGCCGTACGTCTCCTTCATCCAGCGGGCCCAGATGCGGCGGGCGGCGCGGAACTTGGCGATCTCCTCGAAGAAGTCCAGGTGCGCGTCGAAGAAGAAGGAGAGCCCGGGGGCGAAGGTGTCGACGTCCAGGCCGCGCGAGAGGCCCAGTTCCACGTAGCCGAAGCCGTCCGCGAGGGTGTAGGCCAGCTCCTGCGCGGCCGTCGCCCCGGCCTCGCGGATGTGGTAGCCGGAGACGGAGAGCGGCTTGTAGGCGGGGATGTCGCGGGCGCAGTGCTCCATCAGGTCGCCGATGAGGCGCAGGTGGGGCTCGGGCTGGAAGAGCCACTCCTTCTGCGCGATGTACTCCTTGAAGATGTCGGTCTGGAGCGTGCCGTTGAGCACGCCCGGGTCGACGCCCTGGCGCTCGGCGGCGACCAGGTACATGCAGAAGACGGGCACGGCCGGGCCGCTGATCGTCATCGAGGTGGTGACGTCGCCGAGGGGGATGTCCCCGAAGAGGATCTCCATGTCGGCGGCGGAGTCGATGGCGACCCCGCAGTGGCCGACCTCGCCGAGCGCGCGCGGGTCGTCGGAGTCCCGGCCCATCAGCGTCGGCATGTCGAAGGCGACGCTGAGGCCGCCGCCGCCCGCCGCGAGGATCATCTTGTAGCGCTCGTTGGTCTGCTGGGCGTTGCCGAAGCCGGCGAACTGGCGGATCGTCCAGGTGCGGCCCCGGTAGCCGGTGGGGTGCAGCCCGCGGGTGAAGGGGTACTCCCCCGGCCAGCCGATCCGCTCGAATCCCTCGTACGTGTCACCGGGGCGCGGCCCGTACGCGGGCTCGACCGGGTCGCCGGAGAGCGTGGTGAAGTCCGCGTCACGCTTGCGGGCCTTGTCGTAACGGGCCTGCCAGCGGAGGCGGCCTTCCTCGATCGCGTCAGCGTCCATACCTCGAATTTACTAGGACGTCCTAGTAAATGTCGATGGCAAACCGCCCGGCGCTTTTCGCGCGGGGCGGTTCGGGGTGGTCCGGAGCCCTGTGGCTCAGGCCTTGGCGGTCACCGGTGCGGGGTCGGTGACCAGGGCGCGGGCCTCGCGGCTGACCTTGGGTTCGACGAAGAACGAGGCGAAGGGGATGCAGCCCGCGGCCAGCACCCACAGGAGCTTGCCGAAGGGCCACTTCGCCTTGGAGCCGAGATCGAACGCGAAGACGACGTAGACGATGAACAGCACGCCGTGGATCTGCGAGATCAGCATGGTGTCGCCGGTCTCGAAGCCGTACTTCGCGATGATCGCCACGGTGAAGACGAGCAGCCAGATGGCGGTGACGTAGGCCATCACCCGGTAGCGGGTGAGCACGTTCTGTTTCATGGCTACGAGCGTAACGGGACGACCGGGGCGATCTTCGCGCGACCCCGGCCTCACCGGAAGGCCGCGTTCACTTCTCCTCGAAGTCCTGGGCCGCCACCCGGAGCGGACGCAGCATGGCGAAGATCTCGGCGCACTCCTCGGAGTCGTACACCCCGAGCCCGAAGTCGATCGCGACCAGGTCCCGGGTGGCCGCCTCGACGACGTCGCGGCCCTTGTCGGTGATGGACGCCAGCGTTCCGCGGCCGTCGTTGGGGTTCGGCCGCTTCCCCACGAGACCGGACCTGACCAGCCGGTCCACGGTGTTGGTGACCGAGGTGGGATGCACCATCAGCCGCTCCCCGATCTTGGACATCGGCAGCTCACCGGCCTTGGAGAAGGCGAGCAGCACCAGCGCCTCGTACCGGGCGAAGGTCAGCCCGTACGGCTTGACGACGGCGTCGACCTCGGCGAGCAGGATCTGCTGGGCCCGCATGATCGACGTGATCGCCCCCATCGAGGGCACGGGTCCCCAGCGCTGCTGCCAGAGCTCGTCGGCGCGGGCGATGGGATCGAAGGGAAGACTGAGCGGCTTCGGCACGGCATCGACCTTACCGACTGGTCATATGCCGGTCAGCCCTGTCTCGTCCTTCGGTATCGGACATCCGTCCGGGGGCTGTCCTGCGGACCTCGGCGACGAGCAGGAGCGTGCTGACGGTACCGATGATTCCGGATCCGGCGACCACCTGGTGCACGGGGAAGAACTCGGCCGCGAGCCCCGCCAGCCCCATCCCTAGGCCCTGGACGGTCATCAGCCCGGCGGTGAGCAGCGTCATGGCCCGGCCGCGCAGCTCCGGGGGCACGGCGTCGACGAACCACTGGTCGAGCCCGATCACGTACGCGGCGCCGGCGCCGGCCAGGGCGAGGGCCGCCAGGGCGAGCGGCAGCCCGGGGCGGACCACGTACACGAGGAGCGGGAGCAGGCCGGCGGCGGCGACCGGCAGGACGATCCGGGAGCGGTTACGGGGGCTGAGCGCGGAGCCCACGAACAGCTCGGCCCCGATGTGCCCGACGGCCATCGCGCAGAGCAGCAGCCCGAGCGCGGCGGGCGAGGCCCCGATCGCGTCGGCGTACGGGGCGGCGAGCGCCTCCGGGGCCACCACGAACATCGCGGGCAGCCAGAACAGCAGCATCAGCGCCCGGATGCGGCGGTCTCCCAGCACCAGACGGGCCCCGGAGAGCGACTCCTTCAGCAGCGTCCCGCCGCCGTCGCCGGTGACCGAGCGGGCGGGGCGGTCGCGGGTGCCGAAGCGGAGCAGGGCGGCCGAGCACAGGAAGGTCACCACGGTGACGGTGATCGCGCCGCGCGGGGACAGCACGGTGAGCAGCACTCCTCCCGCGCCGAACCCGATGAGCATCGCGCTCTGCGAGACGATCCGCAGCAAGGAGCGGCCCAGCACGTAGAGGTCGCCCTCGCCGAGGATGTCGGTGAGCGCCGCCATCCGGGTCCCGGTGAAGACGGGCGCGATGGCGGCGACCAGGCAGCGCAGGGCGAGCAGCCCGGCGACCGGGGTGGCGGGCACCAGCATCACGGCGACGCAGGCGGCGCAGAGCAGATCGCAGACGACCAGGACGCGGCGGGCCGGGTAGCGGTCGGCGACCCCCGCGAACAGGGTGCCGCCGATCATGTACGGAAGCAGCCCCAGCGCGAAGGTCAGCGCGCTGAGCAGCGGGGAGCCGGTGAGGTCGTAGACGAGCACGGTGAGCGCCAGTTCACTGACCACGACGCCGAGCAGCGAGAGCAGATGCGCGGCGAAGACGGCCCGGAACTCGGTGACGGCGAAGACGGCCCGGTAGCCGCGCGGGGCGGCGGGCGCCGGGGCACCGGGGGCGGGGGCGGCGGGCTCCCGGAGCGTGGGCCCGGGGCCCGGGTCAGGGTGGGCGGCACGCTCCGGGGGCGGAGCCGGGACCGGTGTCGCCGGGGCGGGCGGTGTACGGGGTGTGTCCGCCGGGGCGGGGCTTTCGGTCGGCATGGGACGAGCCTGGGGCCGGGGCGCGGCCGGCCCTAGACTTTCGGCTGGAGCCGAATGTTCGCGGCCGCGAGCGAGGGGGAGACATGCCGTTCCAGCTGCACTTCGGCGAGAGCGATCTGCTGCGCTGCCGGTTCGCGCTGTCACCGCTGTTCGAGACCCAGGAGGCGGTGCGCACCCTGTCGCGCCCCTACCGCCACGGCTACCACCTGCCCTGGCTCCGCCGGATCCGGGAGGCGGCCGTGACGCTGGACCTGGAGCCGTTGTGGCTGCTGATGCCGGACAGCGGCCACAACCCGGACTTCATCTGCCCTCCGCCGATAGGACCGCTGGCCACCTTCGAGGAGGAGATCGCGGCGGTGCGGGCCGTCGATCCGGAGGTGGCGCGGGCCGACATGGCGCTGGCGCTGGGCGACCGGCCGGGCGGTCCCGAATCGGCGACCGGGCGGCGGCTGCTGGCCGATCCGGCGCGGGCCGTGCACGAGCTCGCCGATCTGCTGGAGCGGGCCTGGCAGACGCTGATCGAGCCGTACTGGCCCCGGCTGCGGGCGCTGCTGGAGGCGGACATCGCCTACCACTCGAGGCGGCTCGCGGACAGCGGGCTCGAACAGGTGCTGGGCGAGGTGAGTCCTCGGCTGAGCTGGAACGGCTCGACGCTCACCGTGACCGGGACCCGGGGCGATCACCAGCGGGTGCTGGGCGGGCAGGGCCTGGTGCTGATGCCGAGCGTATTCGTCTGGCCGGAGGTGGTGGGCGGCCACGAGGAGCCCTGGCAGCCGGGGCTGATCTACCCGGCGCGCGGTATCGGCGGGCTGTGGAGCGAGTCCGGCGACCGGACCCCGGGGACCCTCGCCCGGCTGCTCGGCCGGGTCCGGGCCGATGTGCTGTGCGCGCTGGACGAACCGGCCGGGACGAGCGCCCTGGCACACCGGCTGGGCCTCGCCCCCTCGTCCGTGTCGGCCCATCTGTCCGTGCTGCGCGGGGCGGGGCTGCTGGCCTCGCGGCGCTACGGACACCAGGTGCTGTACGAGCGCACGCCGCTGGGGATCGCGCTGGCCGCCTCGGAGTGACGCGCGCCTGGCCCAGGCCCTAGCGGCATAAGGGTCACGGACGGTGTCGCGCCGCCACTCTCGGTGACCGTCATGTCACGATTGCTCACGTTTCCCTGTGCTCCGTATCCGTGAGTCACCGCCGTCCGAGGGGTCTGGATGTCCGGCCGCAGAATCGTCCCCCGCGCTCTCCCCCGTACCGTCCCCGTCCTGGCCGCCCTCACCCTGGCGACCGTCCTCACCACGGGCTGCTCGACACCGGAACCGCACGTCACCCGGACCGCCGAGGCGGCGGACGACCTCGTCCGGGGCGAACCCGCCCCGAGCGCGGCATCCCCGTACTGGGTCGACCCGAACAGCGACGCCGCCCGCCAGGTGCGCACCTGGGAGAAGCAGGGGCGCGAGACGGAGGCGAAGATCCTGCGGCGGATCTCCGGGCGGCCGGTGGCCGACTGGCCCGCGTGGGACGACCCGGCCCCGGGGATCCGGGCCGCGGCGAGGTCCGCCGCCCGCACGAAGAAGACCATCCTGCTGGTGGCGTACAACATCCCGCACCGCGACTGCGGGCTCTACTCCGCGGGCGGCGCGAAGGACGCGGACTCCTACCGTTCCTGGATCGGGGAGTTCGCCGACGCCATCGGGGACGCGCCCGCGACCGTGATCCTGGAGCCGGACGCCCTCCCCCACATCACGGACGGCTGCACCCCGCCCGAGCACCACGCCGAGCGCTACCAGCTCCTCTCCGAGGCGGTGGACACGCTCAAGGCCCTGCCGAAGACCCAGGTCTACCTGGACGCGGGCAACCCGGACTGGATCGACGAGCCGTCCAAGATGGCGCAGCCGCTGCGACAGGCCGGCATCGACCGGGCCGACGGCTTCTCGCTGAACGTGTCCAACTTCCAGTCGAACGAGAGCGTGAAGGCGTACGCCGGCCGGCTCTCCGACGCCGTGGGCGGCTCGCACTTCGTGATCGACACCAGCCGCAACGGCAACGGCCCCCTGTCCGGGGGCCGTGAGGAGGCCTGGTGCAATCCGCCGGGCCGGGGGCTCGGCACTCCGCCGACCACCGACACCGGCGACGACCGGCTCGACGCGTATCTGTGGATCAAGCGGCCGGGCGACTCCGACGGCACCTGCCGGGGCGGCCCGCCGGCCGGCGACTGGTGGCCGGAGTACGCGCTCGGCCTGGCGAGGCGCGCCGCTTCCTGAAGCGGTCCCGGGGCGCTTTCGGGGTCAGGCGACCTTGACCCACTTCGCCTCGGAGGGGATGCCGTCGGCGTCCGTGACGAAGAGCATGTACCAGCCGGGCGGCACCAGCGTGGGGTCGTCCGGCACGGTCACGCTCAGCTTGCCGTCCCCCTTCTTCAGGCCCAGTTCGATGGAGCGCTGCTCCACGTCGGTGGTGTGGGTGACGGCGCTCGGCCGCATCAGCCGGGCGGTGGCGATCCGGTCCGCGTCGGCGCTCTCGTACGTGACCGTCGTGCCGCGCTCGGCGGCCTCGGGGCCGTTCCCGATCACCGGGCGCTCGTCCTTGCCGCGGTGCAGGGCGGGCGGGGTGTAGACCTCCATCCGCTGCTCGAACTTGCCGAGCTTGGTGTTGTCCTTGTCGCCGTAGAGCGAGTCGGAGCCGAAGGTCGCCACCCGCCCGTCGGGCAGCAGCAGCGCCTCGGAGTGGTAGTTGCGCCCCACCGTCGGCTCGGCCGCCTCCTTGAACGTGTTGGTCTTCGGGTCGTAGGACTGCGCCTTCAGGATGTTGCTGGCCCCGCGGCCCCGGTAGTCCTCGGATCCGCCGCTGGTGAAGACGGTGTCGTCGGGCATGATCACGCTGTTCAGATAGCGGGTGCCCTGCGGCAGGTCGGGGCCGGGCTCGAAGGCCGGGCTGTCCTGCTTGAGGTCGATGACCGCCGTGCGGGCGGTGGACTTCTTGGACTCGCCGACCCCGCCGCCGCCGAGCACCATCACCTTCTGGTCCTGCACGGGCGGCAGCAGCAGCGAGGCCGCCGTCTCCAGCTCGTCGGTGTCGGTCAGTCCGGGCACCTTGGTGAAGGTGTTCTTCTTGATGTCCCAGATCCCGGGCTCGCGCCCCTTGTCCGCCGGGCCGTAACCGGCGTTGGCGCCGGGGTAGAAGAGCTTGCCGCCCTTGGTCAGGAAGAGCGCCGGGTAGGTCGGGAAGTAGTGGAAGGGGCCCTTGGTCCACTTCTTCGTCTTCGGGTCGTAGATCTCGTTGTCTCCCGGGAGGATCGCGCCGACGTCGTCGAGGCCGGAGACGGCGAGCACCCTGCCGTCCTCCAGACCGACGAGCGTCGGATACCAGCGGGCCTCCTTCATCGGGTCGACCTTGATGTACTTCTCCGCCGTCGGGTCGAACTCGTAGGCGGCGCGGATCCCCTGGAAGTCCTGCTTGTCCATGGTGATCTTCTCGGCGAGGCCGTAGGAGTTGTCGGCTTCCTTGCCCTTCAGCCCGACGATCTCGTACTGGGCGGCGTCCGTCGCCACCGCCTCGGGGCCGTCGTCCGCCGCCTCGACGAAGACCCGCTGCTCGGCGGCGGTCACCTTGGTCTTCCACGGCTTCATCTGGCCGCTCTTGAAGTAGTCGACCTCGAACTCGCGCTTGGCCTTGGGGACGGTGACGTCGAACTTGGCCACGTACTCGACTCCGGAGGGCGAGCGGAAGACCGTGCCCTTCTTGAGCTTCAGCGGTTTGTCGGGGTTCTCGTTCTTGACCCGCATACCGCCGCCGGCCCGCTTCACCTTGTCGTCGAGCACCTCGTAGCGGGCGGTGCCGCCCGCGATCAGGAGGCGGCCGTCGGGGAGCTGGGCGTGGCCGCCGCAGAAGAAGTCCTCGGGGGTGGGGATCTTCTGGAAGGTGTTCTCGGCCGGGTCCCACAGGACCGTGTCGAAGGTGCCCGCGTCGAAGTTCTTCTCGTCGTTGCCGGAGCCCGCGACGATCAGCACCTTCCCGGTGTGCAGGAGCGCCGCGTGGATCGCGTTGGTCCGGTACTCCTTCGGAATGTTCACGCGCTCCCAGGAGCCGTACTCCGCCTTGTACTCCGGCTGGTCGATCTTGTACGCGTGGTACCTGTCCTCGGCGAAGGACAGGGCCGCTGGAGCGTTCAGCCCGGCGAGCAGCACCACCGCGCCGCCTCCCAGGAGCGTCTTCCTCATCTGCTTCGAGGGCCGGTAGGCCATGGGTCAGTTCCCTCCTGCGGTGGTGGTGGCGGTGGTGCCGGCGCTCGCCGCGGTGGTCGCCGACGGGGTGGGGCCGGTGGCGTAGACCGGCTCGGGCGGCGGGGGCGACGGGACGGGGACGGCGCGCGCGGTCTCGGCGCGCTTGTCCTGCCGGACGGTCCAGGCCCAGACGGCGACCGGGGAGAGGGATATCGCCAGACCCAGCGCCGCCCAGGTCCGCATCGCCACATGGGTGTGGTCCAGGTACACCGACGCGGCGAGCGAGGAGAGCAGGACCGCCGCCCAGGAGAGGTGGATACGAAAGGTGAGCAGCCGGTCCGGGGAGGCCTGGCCGCCCTTGGGCGTGACGACGAACCGGCCGTCGGTGCGCAGCACGGCCGAGCCCAGCGACTTCAGGTAGATCGGGGCGGAGAGCGCGGACATGGCCATGCCGGCGAGGCCACCGGAACCCTCGGGCTCGTGCGGGGAGACGTTGTGCCGGCGGTTCCAGAGGTAGAGCCCGATCTGGAGGGCGGCGGCGTCGCTGTAGAGCATCAGCCAGATGGAGGCGGCGACCTGGGTGCCGGACGCCCCGAACCAGAGGAACAGCACACAGCTGAGGACGCCGAGCAGCCAGTTGACCGCGGTCATCGGGTAGTAGACGAGCATCAGCGTGTAGCTGAGGAGGCGGCCGGGGGGCACCCGGAACAGCGCCTTGCCGTACTGCTTGAACAGCGTCTCGTACGTTCCCCGGGACCAGCGCAGCTGCTGGGTGAAGAAGTCCGTCCAGGAGGCGGGGCCCTCGCCCACGGCCAGCACGTCGGGGGTGTAGACGGAGCGCCAGTAGTGTCCGGTGCGCGGGTTGCGGCGGCGGTGGATCTCGAAGCCGGTGGCCATGTCCTCGGTGATCGAGTCGTACAGGCCGCCGACCTGCCGCAGCGCGGCGATGCGCACGACGTTGTTGGTGCCGACGAACATCGGGGCGCCGTAGCGGTTGCCCGCGCGCTGGATCAGGGCGTGGAAGAGGAACTGCTGCGACTCGGCGGCCTTGGTGACGGCCGAGTCGTAGTTCCCGTAGACCTGCGGTCCGACGACGAAGGCGACGTCCGGGTCGCGGAAGTAGCCCATCATCCGCTCCAGGAAGTTGGGCATGGGCACGTGGTCGGTGTCGACGGAGGCGAAGAAGTCGTAGTCGCCGCCGTGCAGGGCGATCCAGGCGTTGTAGTTGCCGTGCTTCGTCTTCGCCTTGTGGACGCCCTTGTCACGGTTCCACTCGGGGACCCCGCGCCGGGTGAAGTGGTGGACGCCCAGCTCGGCGCAGAGCATCCGGGCCCCGGGGTCGTCGCCCTCGTCGAGCAGCCAGACGTCCAGCGGGCCGGAGTGCTTCAGGCGTACGGCGCCCTTGAGGGTGGCGCGGACCATGGAGAGCGGTTCCTTGCCGGGGACGTACGTGGTCAGGAAGGCGACCTTGGTGCCGGGCTCGGGCGTCACGGGGACCGGGTCCCGCGCGACGAGCGTGGCGTGCGCGATGGAGACCACGTTGACCAGCATGAACAGCTCGATCAGGGCGATCGACACCAGCATCACGGTGTCGGCGACGACCAGCCAGCGCTCCCCGTTCTCCCGCTCGGTCCAGTGCGTGGGCCAGACCAGGTACAGCAGGAGGATCCCGGTGAGCACCGGGGCCAGGGTCATCAGCAGGACGGCTCTTATTCGGTGCTTCTCCGTCGAGAGCAGGCTCTTGTACCGCACCCGGTACCCCGTCGGTTCCGGCTCCGTGAGCGGACCCGCGAGCCGGCTGTAGGTGTCGTAGTCGTAGCCCTCCGACCGCACCGTGCCTCCCACTGTCGAACGGGTTGATATCCCCACAGAAGGGGACGGCTAACGGTGTGTCGACTTGGCAGGTCCGAGTGAGCGGTTTTGGATCCGGAACCGGAAAAGCCCCCGGCCGTGTGGCGGCGGGGGCTTTTCGGGTGAACGCGGTGAACGCGGGACGTCCTGTGCGGACGGTGCGTCAGGAGGTCAGGCGCCCCCGAGGTGCCGCTCCACGGTCTCGACCTTGGAGGTCAGGCCGTCGGTGACACCGGGCCGGATGTCGGCCTTCAGCACCAGGGAGACGCGGCCGGCGCGGGCCTCGACGGCGGCCACGGCACGCTTGACGACGTCCATGACCTCGTCCCACTCCCCCTCGATGGAGGTGAACATGGCGTCGGTGCGGTTGGGGAGACCGGACGCGCGGACGACCCTCACGGCGTCGGCGACGTACTCCCCGACGTCCTCGCCGACACCGAGCGGGGAGACGGAGAACGCGACGATCATGCGCTGACCGTGCCCTCGCGGCGGGCGCGGGCGGCGATGACGCCGTCGGCCTCGTACTGCTTGAGGAGCTTGTCGCCGTAGAGCCCGCCGAAGGGGATCAGGGACAGGACGAAGAAGAGGGCGACGCGCTTGAGCGGCCACTTGGCCTTCATCCACACGTCGAGCAGGAACACGGCGTAGATCACGAAGAGCACGCCGTGGATCATGCCGAGCGGCATCATCAGGAAGTCGATGTCCGAGACGCGGCTGAGGACCGAGCCGAAGAGGATCAGGGCGGGGAAGGACAGCGCCTCGGGAATCGAGATGAGGCGCAGCCGGTGCAGGGCGGAAGCGGTCTTGATGTCCACAGGGGCACCTTCGGTGGGAGGGTCGCGAGGGCTTGTGAACCGAGGCACAAGCCGCCCCCATTGTGGCATCGCGCCGGGGCGCGCCCGGCGGCGGGGGCCGCCCCGTCCGCCGGTGCGCGTATCGCCGCATATCAGGGCCGGTCCGCGTGCGCATCAGGGACGTAACGGTTCCGGAGCCTCTGGCCGGGGCGCGGCGCGGACGGCTACCTTCGTCGCGTGGCGATGTTCCGACTCCAAGGCAGCAAGACGCTCGCCGTCGATCTGACGGGCGATGCCGTCAAGGCGAAGAACGGCTCGATGGTCGCGTACGACGGCCGGATGACCTTCAAGAAGATGTCCGGCGGCGGCGAGGGCCTGCGCGGCATGGTGACCCGCCGGCTGGCCGGTGAGCAGATGACGGTGATGGAGGTGTCCGGGCAGGGCACCTGCTACTTCGCCGACCGGGCGAGCGAGATCAACCTGGTCTCGCTGCACGGCGACACCCTCTATGTGGAGGCGAGCAATCTGCTGGCCACCGACGCCGGGCTGCGCACGGGCACCACGTTCACGGGGCTGCGCGGCGGGGCGAGCGGCAACGGCCTGTTCACCACCACGGTGGAGGGCACCGGGCAGGCGGCGATCCTGTCGGACGGCACGGCGGTCCTGCTGCGGGTGTCCCCGCAGTATCCGCTGATGGTCGACCCCGGGGCGTACATCGCCCACCAGGGCAGGCTGCAGCAGAACTTCCAGGCGGGGGTGAACTTCCGGACGCTGATGGGCGAGGGCTCCGGCGAGGCGTTCCAGATCCGCTTCGAGGGCGACGGCCTGGTCTATGTGCAGCCGAGCGAGCGCAACACCGTCGGGGGCGATGTCTGATGCCGTTCCGGGAGATCAACTCCAAGATGGTCGAGGCCACCCTGGCCCCGGGCCAGAAGCTGTTCAGCCAGCGCGGCGCGATGCTGGCGTACCGGGGCGAGGTGTCCTTCACCCCGAACATCCAGGGCGGCCAGGGCGGCGTCGCGTCGATGATCGGCCGCCGGGTGGCGGGCGAGTCGACGCCGCTGATGACGGTCGAGGGCTCGGGCACGGTGATGTTCGGCCACGGCGGCCACCACATCCAGGTGATCGAGCTGGCGGGCGACACCCTGTACGTGGAGGCCGACCGGCTGCTCGCGTTCGACGGGACGCTCCAGCAGGGCACGATGTTCATGGGCTCGCAGGGCGGGGTGATGGGCATGGTGCGCGGCCAGGTGACCGGCCAGGGCCTGTTCACCACCACCCTCAAGGGGCACGGCGCGGTCGCGGTGATGGCGCACGGCGGGGTCATCGAACTGCCGATCACGCCGGGCCGGGACGTCCATGTGGACCCGCAGGCCTACGTCGCCCACCACGGCGAGGTCCGGAACAAGCTGTCCACGGCGGTCGGCTGGCGGGACATGGTGGGGCGGGGCTCCGGCGAGGCGTTCCAGCTGGAGCTGAGCGGCAGTGGTGCGGTGTACGTCCAGGCGTCGGAGGAGAAGCTGTGAGCACGCCCGTGGTCCTCGACCCGATGACGCTGCCGTCGGACGACAACGTCAACGCGTACACCTTCTGCGTGGAGCTCAAGGGGAGCCGGTGGTTCCTGCAGAAGGGCAAGATGATCGCCTACTACGGGCAGATCCAGTTCGACGGCATCGGGCACGGCCGGTTCGAGCGGCTGGTGCGCTCCAGCTTCCATTCGCCGCTGCACGCGAGCGACTGGGTGGTGGCCGAGGGCAGCGGGAAGATGCTGCTGGCGGACCGCGCGTTCGATGTGAACTCCTTCGACCTGGAGGACGGGAACCTCACCATCCGCTCCGGGAACCTGCTGGCGTACCAGCCGACGATGGCGCTGAAGCAGTCGATCGTGCCGGGGTTCGTGACGTTGATCGGCACGGGGAAGTTCGTGGCCGCGTCGAACGGCCCGGTGGTGTTCATGGAGCCGCCGCTGCGGGTGGATCCGCAGGCGCTGGTGGGCTGGGCCGACTGCCCCTCCCCGTGCCACCACTACGACCACGGCTATATGACGGGCGTGATGGGCGGTATCCGGTCACTCACCGGGATCGGCGGGACGTCGGGCGAGGAGCACCAGTTCGAGTTCGTCGGGGCGGGCACGGTACTGCTCCAGTCGAGCGAGGCACTGATGGCGGAGCAGGCGGCGGGCGTCGTACCGAACGAGCCCGGCGTTCCGGGCGGCGGGGGTCAACACGGATCCGCTCCGCGCATGCCCGGCCAGCTGGGGGACCTCCAGCGTCGCTTCGGGTTGTGAGCGGTAGTCTGCGGAGTGTGACGTCGAACGTCTGCGCCCAGCCGTCGGTGCTTGCCGAGGGGCCTGTCGGTACTCCCGCGGGCCGGGGGTGCCGGTCGTCACACTCCCCCATTTCGTCCGGCTTTCAACTTCTTAGGTAGAATCCATATATGGAGACCGAGACGGCCACCCGCTGGCTGAGCGACACGGAGCAGTGCGCCTGGCGCACCCACCTGGACGTCAGCAGACTGCTGATGCACCAACTGGAGAAGGACCTCCAGCCGTTCGGCCTGACCATGAACGACTACGAGATCCTGGTCAACCTCTCCGAATCGGACGACCAGCGCATGCGGATGAGCGACCTCGCCGCCGCCACTCTCCAGTCCAAGAGCCGGCTCTCGCACCAGATCACCCGTATGGAGACCGCCGGGCTGGTCCGCCGCACCCACTGCGAGTCGGACCGGCGCGGACTGTTCGCCGTCCTCACCGAGCACGGCGCGGAGACCATGCGCAAGGTCGCCCCGCACCACGTCGCATCGGTGCGGCAGCACTTCATGGACCTGCTGTCCCCCGAGGCGCTCGCCGACCTGCACGCGGCGCTGACCCCGATCGCGGAACACCTGCGCGGCAAGCGCGGCAAGCTGTAGGTCCCGGGGCCGTCAGGCGGAGCGGGGCAGCCAGAGCCGGAAGGCCGCACCGCCCTCGGCCGCCCGGTCCACCGTCAGCGTCCCGCCATGGCGCGAGGCGACGTCCCGGGCGATGGCCAGGCCCAGACCCGCGCCGCCGTCGTCCCGGCTGCGGGCGTCGTCGAGCCGGACGAACCGTTCGAAGATCCGCTCCCGCTCGTCCTCGGGAACGCCCGCCCCGTCGTCCCTGACCTCCACCCGCACGCCGCGCCCGTCGGCCGCCACCGACACCGCGACGCTCCCCTCGGCGTGCCGCTGGGCGTTGTCCAGCAGATTGCCGATCACCCGGGACAGCTGCCCGCGCGACCCGTTCACCTCGAACGCACCGCCCTGCGGCACCTCGACGCTCACCGCGATCCGGTCCCCGGTCCGCTGCGACACCTCCTCCCGCACCAGCGCGCCCAGCTCCACCGTCGCGCTGCCGGGCTTCTCCCCCGCGTCCAGCCGGGCCAGCAGCAGCAGATCCGCCGCCAGCACCTGGAGCCGTACGGTGTCGGCGACCGCGCCCGGGAGGTCCAGCAGCTCCGGATGGGCCTCGGCCACCTCCAGCTGGGTGCGCAGCGAGGCGATCGGGGAGCGCAGCTCGTGCGAGGCGTCCGCGACGAACCGCCGCTGGCGCTCCACGGACGCCTCCAGGACCGTGAGCGTCTCGTTCGTCGTCCGGGCCAGCGCCGCGATCTCGTCCCGCGAACCGGGCTCCGGCACCCGGCGGGCCAGGTCCTCGGAGGCGGTGATCGCCGCCATCTCACGGCGGATGCCCTCGACCGGCCGCAGGGCCCGGCGGGTCACCAGCCATGTCACCCCGGCGACGACCACCAGGAGCAGCGGCAGCCCGGTGAGCATCGCCCCGCGCACCGTGTTCACCGCCTCCTGCTCGGCGGCGAGCGGTGCGCCCGCGTACACGGTCAGCGTGACCCCGTCGGGGGTGGTCGCCTCGACGGCGGCGAAACGGTAGTCCGCGGTGGTGCCGTCGACGGTGGCGGTGCCGTCGGAGAAGTCCGGGTCGTCGGAGGAGACCTCGCCCCGGCCGGGGCGGCTGCCGTCATCGTCGTCGTCGGCATCGTCGTCGTCCCCGTCGCCGGGCGACGGGGAGGCCCCCGCCGAGGCCGAGGGCGCCGGGGTGACACCGCTCGTGCCGGTGCCGGTGATGGCCCGCAGGTCCTTGGAGACGACGACGGCCCGGCCCTCCTCGTCGGTCACCTGGACCGGGTGGTCCTCCTCGTCGTCCAGTTCCAGTTCGTCGTACGGGGTGCCCGTGGCCAGCTGCCCGGCCACCTCACGGGCCGCCACCTCGGCCTGGAGGTCCGCCTGGTCGATCAGGTTGGCCCGCAGGACCAGGAGCACGGCGAGGCCGGCCGCCACCAGGGCGACGGCGACGACCAGGGTGGCCCCGATGGCGGCCCTGGCCCGTACGGACCTCACTTCGCCTCCAGCCGGTAGCCCGCGCCGCGCACGGTACGGATGGCGGTCGCGCCGAGCTTGCGGCGCAGGGTGGAGATGTAGACCTCGACGATGTTCGGATCGCCGTCGTAGGCGAAGTCCCAGACGTGCTCGAGGATCTCCGCCTTGCTGACCACCTGGCCCGCGCGCAGGGCGAGTTGCTCCAGCACCGCGAACTCCTTGGCGGTGAGCGCGATCTCGTCCTCGCCGCGGATCACCCGGCGGGCGGCGGTGTCGATGCGCAGGGACCCGACGGTCAGGACGGGTGCGGCGGTGCCGGCTCCCCGGCGGCGCAGCAGGGCGCGGACCCGGGCGACGAGGACGACGTAGCTGAAGGGCTTGGTCAGATAGTCGTCGGCGCCGGTGTCCAGGCCCTCGGCCTCGTCGTACTCGCCGTCCTTGGCGGTCAGCATGAGGATCGGCACCTCGTGTCCGGCGGCGCGCAGGTTCGAGCAGACGCGGTAGCCGTTCATGCCGGGCAGCATGATGTCGAGGATCACCAGGTCGTAGGCGCCCTCACTCGCCCGGTGCAGCCCTTCGAGACCGTCGTGCACGACATCCACGGCGAAACCCTCGGCGGTCAGTCCCCTGGCCAGGGACACCGCGAGGCGCTTCTCGTCCTCCACGATCAACAGGCGCATGCGCACAGCCTCGCAAACTCCACCTGAAGGCGCCTTCAGGTGGCTTCAGGTTGCGTTCAGCAACGTCCCGGCAGTGTGGGTCACGTCGAACAGCAGCAGCTCTCGGGAGGAACCCTCATGAAGCGCAACGTCACCATCGCAGCGATCACCGCGGCCGTGCTCATCGGCGGCACCACCGCCGCCACCGTCGCCTTCGCGGACGACGGTGACCGCCGGGGCGGCACGTCCACGCAGCAGCCGGCCGGCACGGACCGCGACAACCGCGACGACGACCGGTCCTACGCCGACGCGGAGGCCCCCCGGACGGACGGCGGCGCGAAGAGCACCCGGATCACCCTCGACCAGGCCGTCGCCGCCGCCCTGAAGAGCGTCCCGGGCACGGTCACCGAGGCCGAGCTGGACGATGACGACGACAACGACCGCGCGGTCTGGGAGCTGGACGTCCGGGGCACCGACAAGAAGTGGCACGACGTGACGGTGGACGCCGGCAACGGCAAGGTCCTGAAGACCCGCGACGACGACAACGACGACCGCGACCGCCACGCGCCCCGCTCCTCCGCCGTCACCCTGAACCAGGCGGCGGACGCGGCCCTGAGGACCGCGCCGGGCAGCATCACGTCGATCGACCTGGACGACGACGATGACGACGACCGCCGGGGCAACGTCCTGCGCTGGGACATCGACATCACGGGCAAGGACGGCAAGCAGCACGAGCTGCGCGTGGACGCGAAGACCGGCAAGGTCACCGTGGACCACGACGACGACGGTGACGACGACCGGGACGACCGCGCGGACGACCGTGACGACGACCGCGACGACCGCGGCGACGACCGGGACGACCGGGACGGCGACGACAGCTGACGGAAGCCCGGGCGGACGCCCGTGGAGCAGGAGAAGGCCCTCGCAGCGGCACACACCGCTCCGAGGGCCTTCGCCGTGTCGCTCAGGAGCCCTCCGTCAGCCCCGCCACCAGCTCGTCGGCCGCCGCGTACGGGTCCAGGGTCCCCGCCACGATGCGCTCGGCCAGGGCGTGCAGACGGCGGTCGCCGCGCAGGTCGGCGATCCGCTCGCGGAGCGCGGTGACGGCGATCGTCTCGACCTCGTGCGCGGCACGGGCGGTGCGGCGTTCGGCCAGGACGCCGTGCTCCTCCATCCAGGCCCGGTGCTTCTCCAGGGCCTCGACGACCTCGTCCGTGCCCTGGCCCCGGGCGGCGACCGTCTTCACGATCGGGGGGCGCCAGTCGCCGGGGCCCCGGGACTCCCCCAGGCCCAGCATGTGGTTCAGCTCGCGGGCGGTGGCGTCCGCGCCGTCCCGGTCCGCCTTGTTGACCACGTACACATCGCCGATCTCCAGGATCCCGGCCTTGGCCGCCTGGATGCCGTCGCCCATGCCCGGGGCGAGCAGCACGACGGAGGTGTCCGCCTGGGAGGCGATCTCCACCTCGGACTGGCCGACGCCGACCGTCTCGACGAGGACCACGTCGCAGCCCGCCGCGTCCAGCACCCGGATGGCCTGCGGCGCGGACCAGGCGAGGCCGCCCAGGTGGCCCCGGGTCGCCATCGAGCGGATGTAGACGCCCGGGTCGGAGACGTGGTCCGCCATCCGGATCCGGTCGCCCAGCAGCGCCCCGCCGGAGAACGGCGAGGACGGGTCGACGGCGAGGACGCCGACCCGCTTGCCCGCCCGGCGGTAGGCGGTGACCAGGGCCGAGGTGGAGGTGGACTTGCCGACGCCCGGCGAGCCCGTGAGCCCGACGACGTAGGCGTGGCCCGCCAGCGGCGCCAGCGCGGCCATCACCTCCCGCAGCTGCGGGGACGCCCCCTCCACCAGCGAGATCAGCCGGGCCACCGCACGCGGCCTGCCTGCTCGCGCCTGCTCGACCAGTGTGGGGACGTCCACGTCCACGTTCACCGCTCCGTATCTCTCGCTCTGCCCCGGTACCCGTACGGGTCCGGAATCCGTACGGGTACTACTTGCCCGGGACGCGGATGATCAGCGCGTCGCCCTGACCGCCGCCGCCGCACAGCGCCGCGGCGCCGGTGCCGCCGCCGCGCCGCTTCAGCTCCAGGGCCAGGTGCAGGACGATCCGGGCGCCGGACATCCCGATGGGGTGGCCGAGCGCGATGGCGCCGCCGTTGACGTTGACCTTGTCCGAGGTGACGCCCAGGTCCTTCATGGACTGGACGGCGACGGCCGCGAACGCCTCGTTGATCTCGATCAGGTCGAGGTCCTCGACGCCGAGGCCGTCCTTCTTCAGGGCGTGCCGGATGGCGTTGGAGGGCTGCGACTGGAGGGAGTTGTCGGGGCCCGCGACGTTTCCGTGGGCCCCGATCTCGGCGATCCAGTCGAGGCCCAGCTCCTCCGCCTTCGCCTTGCTCATCACCACGACCGCGGCGGCGCCGTCGGAGATCTGCGAGGCAGTGCCGGCGGTGATCGTGCCGTCCTTGGCGAAGGCCGGGCGCAGCTTGGCGAGGGTCTCCGCGGTCGTCTCGGCGCGGATGCCCTCGTCCTTGGCGAAGAGGACCGGGTCGCCCTTGCGCTGCGGGATCTCGACCGGGGTGATCTCGGCCTCGAAGAGACCGTTCTTCTGGGCGGCGGCGGCCCGCTGGTGGGACTGCGCGCCGATCGCGTCCTGGGCGGCGCGGTCGAGACCGAGGCGGCCGTTGTGCTTCTCGGTCGACTCTCCCATCGGGATGTTCTCGTACGCGTCGGTGAGGCCGTCGTGCGCCATCGAGTCCAGCATCTCGATCGCGCCGTACTTGTGGCCCTCGCGGGACTTGGGGAGCAGGTGCGGGGCGTTGGTCATGGACTCCTGGCCGCCGGCGACCACCACGTCGAACTCCCCGGCGCGGATGAGCTGGTCGGCCAGCGCGATGGCGTCGAGCCCGGACAGGCACACCTTGTTGACGGTGAGCGCGGGGACGTTCATCGGGATGCCGGCCTTGACCGCGGCCTGCCGGGCGGGCATCTGGCCCGCACCGGCCGTGAGCACCTGGCCCATGATCACGTACTGGACCTGGTCACCGCCGATGCCGGCCCGGTCCAGGGCGGCCTTGATGGCGAAGCCTCCGAGGTCGGCGCCGGAGAAGCTCTTGAGGGAGCCGAGGAGACGGCCCATGGGCGTCCGGGCGCCCGCGACGATCACTGAGGTGGTGGTACCGGTCGTTGCTGGCATGGGCACGGCCCCTTGGGATCGGATGTGAACGAGGGTTTACCTGAATGTACTGAGAGGTACCGCGCCCGTCATCCGGCAACCGGTGTGACGGCGCGCACGTTGCGTAACCATGGCGGTAGCGCTGCACTGGATCCATGCTGACGCGAATCGACCACATCGGGATCGCCTGTTTCGACCTGGACAGGACCGTCGAGTTCTACCGTGCCACGTACGGGTTCGAGGTGTATCACTCCGAGATCAACGAGGAGCAGGGCGTCCGGGAGGCGATGCTCAGGATCAACGGGACCTCGGACGGCGGGGCCTCCTACCTCCAGCTGCTGGAGCCCACCCGGGAGGACTCGGCCGTCGGCAAGTGGCTGGCGAAGAACGGGGAGGGTGTGCACCACATCGCCTTCGGTACGGAGGACGTGGACGGGGACGCCGCGGACATCCGCGAGAAGGGCGTCCGGGTGCTGTACGACGAGCCCAGGACGGGGTCGATGGGGTCCCGGATCACGTTCCTGCACCCCAAGGACTGCCACGGCGTCCTGACCGAACTGGTCACGAGCCGGGCGGAGCACTGACCACCGCATACCCGGCCCGGTAGAGTGGGCGGTTCCGGGCCGGGGCCGGGTCGGGGCCGTACCGCGTCCTCGTCGTTCGTCTGTCACCATTCCCCGGGGGACTCCCGCCGGCGAGCAGTTCGTGCGGAGTCGCGACCAGGGTTGGGGTCTCCCCCGCTCGAACAATGTTGAGAGCTCGGGGAAGGATGGGACCGCGCAGTGCGGGGCTACGAACGCCAGGAGAGCCACCGGGCTGAAGACGACCATCTCTCGCGGTTCGAAGCCGAGATGGACCGGCTGAAGACCGACCGGGAGAAGGCCGTCCAGCACGCCGAGGACCTCGGTTACCAGGTCGAGGTCTTGCGTGCCAAGCTGCACGAGGCCCGGCGCAATCTCGCGACCCGCCCCGCCTACGACAGCGCGGACATCGGCTACCAGACCGAGCAGATGCTGCGGAACGCCCAGGCCCAGGCCGAGCAGATGCGCAGCGACGCCGAACGCGAACTGCGCGAGGCACGGGCCCAGACGCAGCGGATCCTGCAGGAGCACGCCGAGCACCAGGCGCGCCTGCAGGCCGAGTTGCACACCGAGGCCGTCCAGCGCAGACAGCGGCTCGACCAGGAGCTGGCGGAACGCCGCCAGACCGTCGAGTCGCACGTCAACGAGAACGTCGCCTGGGCCGAACAGCTGCGCGCCCGCACCGAGTCGCAGGCCCGCCGGCTGCTGGAGGAGTCCCGCGCCGAGGCCGAACAGGCGCTGGCCGCCGCCCGCGACGAGGCGGCCCGGCTTGCCGAGGAGACCCGTCGGCGCGCCGGCTCGGAGACCGAGTCCGCCAGGGCCGAGGCCGAAGCGATCCTGCTGCGCGCCCGCAAGGACGCCGAGCGCCTCCTCGGGGCCGCCTCCGCCCAGGCTCAGGAGGCCACCAGCCACGCGGAGCAGCTGCGCTCCAGCACGACCGCGGAGACCGACCAGACCCGCCAGCAGACCGCCGAGTTGAACCGGTCCGCCGAGCAGCGCCTCTCGGAGGCCGAGACCCGGTTGCGCGAGTCCCGCCTGGAGGCGGAGAAGCTCCTCTCCGAGGCGAAGGACGCCGCCGCCAAGCAGCTGGCCACCGCCGAGTCGCAGAACGAACAGCGCACCCGTACGGCCAAGTCGGAGATCGCCCGGCTGGTCGGCGAGGCCACCAAGAGCACCGAGGCGCTGAAGGAAGAGGCCGAGCAGGCCCTCGTCGACGCGCGCGCCGAGGCGGAGCGGCTGGTCGCCGAGGCGGGCGAGAAGGCCCGTACGGTCGCCGCCGAGGACGCCGCCGCCCAGCTGGCGAAGGCGGCCCGCAGCGCCGAGGAGGTGCTCACCAAGGCCTCCGAGGACGCGAAGTCGACGACGAAGGCCGCGAGCGAGGAGGCCGAGCGGATCCGCCGCGAGGCGGAGGCCGAGGCGGACCGGCTGCGCGGCGAGGCGGCCGAGCAGGCCGACGAGCTCAAGGGCGCGGCCAAGGACGACACCAAGGAGTACCGGGCCAAGACGGTCGAGCTCCAGGAGGAGGCCCGCCGGCTGCGCGGCGAGGCCGAGACGCTGCGCTCCGAGGCGGTCGCCGAGGGCGAGCGGATCCGGGGCGAGGCCCGCCGCGAGGCGGTCCAGCAGCTGGAGGAGGGCGCGCGCACCGCCGAGGAGCTGCTGACCGAGGCCCGCTCCGACGCGGACGAGCTGCGCACCAAGGCCAACGGCGAGAGCGAGCGCATCCGCACCGAGGCCGCCGAGCGGTCCGCGACCCTGCGCAAGCAGGCCGAGGAGACGCTGGAGCGCACCCGTACCGAGGCCGACAAGCTGCGGGCCGAGGCCGAGGAGCAGGCGGCGGCCGTCACGGAGGCGGCCGAGCGGGCCGCGGCCGAGCTGCGCGAGGAGACCGAGCGCGGTGTCGCCGCCCGGCAGGCCGAGGCCGCCGAGGAGCTGACCCGGCTGCACACCGAGGCCGAGTCCCGGCTCGCCGCCGCCGAGGAGGCGCTCGGCGAGGCCCGGACCGAGGCCGAGCGGATCCGCCGCGAGACGAACGAGGAGTCGGAGCGGCAGCGCGTCGAGGCCGCCGAGCGCGTACGGGTGCTGACCGAGCAGGCCGGGACGGAGGCCGAACGGCTGCGCGACGAGGCCGCCGCCGACGCCGCCCAGTCCCGTGCGGAGGGCGAGAGCGTCGCCGTACGGCTGCGCGGTGAGGCCGCCGCCGAGGCGGAGCGGCTCAAGTCCGAGGCGCAGGAGAGCGCCGACCGGGTGCGCGCGGAGGCCGCGGCCGCCGCCGAGCGGGTCGCCGCCGAGGCCGCCGAGGCGCTGAACGCCGCCCAGGAGGAGGCCACGCGCCGCCGCCGGGAGGCCGAGGAGATCCTCGGCGCCGCCCGGACCGAGGCGGAGCAGGAGCGCGAGCGGGCCCGCGAGCAGAGCGAGGAGCTGCTCGCCTCCGCCCGCAAGCGGGTCGAGGACGCGGAGGCCGAGGCGCGCCGGCTCGTCGAGGAGGCGGACGCCCGGGCGACCGAGCTGGTCTCGGCGGCCGAGCAGACGGCCCAGCAGGTACGGGACTCCGTCGCCGGTCTGCAGGAGCAGGCCGAGGAGGAGATCGCCGGGCTGCGCTCGACGGCGGAGCATGTCGCGGAGCGCACCCGGGGCGAGGCGCAGGAGGAGGCGGACCGGGTCCGCGCCGACGCGCACGCGGAGCGGGAGCGGGCCTCCGAGGACGCGATCCGCCTGCGCCGCGAGGCGAACGAGGAGGCGGCCCGTCTCCGGCGGGAGGCCGAGGAGGAGACCGCCGCCGCGAAGGCGCTGGCCGAGCGGACCGTCTCCGACGCGATCGGCGAGTCGGAACGGCTGCGCGCGGACACCTCCGAGTACAGCCAGCGGATGCGCACCGAGGCGTCCGACGCGCTGGCGTCGGCGGAGCAGGACGCGTCGAAGGCCCGTGCCGAGGCCCGGCAGGACGCCAACCGGATCCGTTCGGAGGCGGCGGCCCAGTCGGACCGGCTGATGGCCGAGGCGGCCAACGAGAGCGAACGCATCCGCAACGAGGCGGCCCAGGCCTCCGAGCAGCTCGTCGTCGAGGCCACCACGGAGGCCAACCGCCGCCGGTCCGAGTCCACCGAGCAGGCGGACCGGATGCTGGCCGAGGCGACCGGCGAGTCCGAGCGGATGCGCGCGGAGGCGGCCGAGCGGCTCGGCTCCGCGCAGGAGCACGCCGTCCGCACCCGCGAGGAGGCCACACGGCTGCGCGCGGAGGCGGAGTCGGCGGCCGAGGAGATGCGCTCGGAGGCCCGCCAGGAGGCGGACCGGCTGCTGGACGAGGCCCGCGAGGCGGCGGCCAAGCGCCGGGCGGACGCGGCCGAGCAGGCGGACCAGCTCATCAACAAGGCGCGGGAAGAGGCGCTGCGTACGGCCACCGAGGCCGAGGGGCAGTCCGACACGATGGTCGGCGCGGCCCGCAAGGAGGCCGTGCGCATCACCTCGGAGGCGACCGTCGAGGGCAACACCCTGGTCGAGCGCGCCCGTGCCGACGCCGATGAACTGCTGGTCGGCGCCCGGCGCGACGCGACGGCGATCCGGGAGCGGGCCGAGGAGCTGCGGGCCCGGCTGGAGAGCGAGATCGAGGAGCTGCACGAGCGGGCCCGCCGGGAGACGTCCGAGCAGATGAAGACCGCCGGCGAGCGTGTCGACAACCTGATGAAGGCGGCGACCGAGCAGCGCGACGAGGCCGAGGCGAAGGCCAAGGAACTGATGGCGGAGGCCAATTCGGAGGCGAGCAAGGTCCGTATCGCCGCGGTGAAACGGGCCGAGTCGCTGCTGAAGGAGGCCGAGACCAAGAAGGCCGGGCTGATCCGCGAGGCGGAGAAGCTGCGCGCCGACGCCGAGGCCGAGGCCAAGCAGACGGTCGACGAGGGCAAGCGCGAGCTGGACGTCCTGGTGCGCAGGCGCGAGGACATCAATGCGGAGATCTCCCGTGTCCAGGACGTGCTCGAAGCGTTGGAGTCTTTCGAGGCTCCGACCGGGGGCGGGAAACCGGCCGGCGGTTCCGCGGCCGGCGCCAAGGCCCCGGCGGCGGCGGGCACTCGATCGGGGGGCAAGTCGTCCGAGCGGTAGCCGATCCGCGGTGCGCCGTGCTTCGTCATGGACATTCAAGCCTTCGAGTGGCAAGCACTCCGGGGGTCAGCCACTCAAAAGGGGTGTCATTCTCCAGATCAAACCGGCATCTTCACGCTGACACGCCGCCATGGCCCCTAGGATTCCCCCTATCACCTCACCGGTCTCATTCGACAGGAACCTCATGAGTGACCCTTCCTCCCCCTTCGGCTTCGAGCTCGTGCGACGAGGCTACGACCGCGGTCAGGTGGACGACCGCATCACCAAGCTCGTCGCCGACCGTGACAGTGCCCTGGCCCGAATCACCTCTCTGGAAAAGCGCATCGAGGAGCTGCACCTCGAGACGCAGAACGCCCAGGCCCAGGTAAACGACGCCGAGCCGTCGTACGCCGGTCTCGGCGCCCGTGTCGAGAAGATTCTCCGCCTCGCCGAGGAGGAGGCCAAGGACCTGCGCGAGGAGGCCCGTCGCGCGGCCGAGCAGCACCGGGAGCTCGCCGAGTCGGCGGCCCAGCAGGTGCGCAACGACGCCGAGTCGTTCGCCTCCGAGCGCAAGGCGAAGGCCGAGGACGAGGGCGTCCGGATCGTCGAGAAGGCCCAGGGCGAGGCGAACACGCTGCGCACCGACGCCCAGAAGGACGCCCAGCAGAAGCGCGAGGAGGCCGACGCCCTCTTCGAGGAGACCCGCGCCAAGGCCGCCCAGGCCGCGGCCGACTTCGAGACCAACCTCGCCAAGCGCCGCGAGCAGTCGGAGCGCGACCTCGCGTCCCGTCAGGCCAAGGCCGAGAAGCGTCTCGCCGAGATCGAGCACCGCGCCGAGCAGCTCCGCCTGGAGGCCGAGAAGCTCCGCACGGACGCCGAGCGCCGGGCCCGCCAGACGGTGGAGACCGCCCAGCGCCAGGCCGAGGACATCGTCGCCGACGCCAACGCCAAGGCCGACCGGATCCGCAGCGAGTCGGAGCGCGAGCTGGCGGCGCTCACCAACCGCCGCGACTCGATCAACGCGCAGCTGACCAACGTCCGCGAGATGCTGGCGACGCTGACCGGCGCCGCCGTGGCCGCCGCCGGCTCCCCGGTGGAGGACGAGCCCGCCACCCGCGGTGTCCCGGCCCAGCAGACCCGCTGACCTCCGGCGCGTGTAATACCCCCGTGTGCGCCCGGTTCCGCCTTTGTGGTGGCGCCGGGCGCTCGGGCGTTCTAGCGTGAACGCATGATCGAGCTCGAGGGACTCACCAAACGGTTCGGCAGCAAGATCGCCGTCGATCATTTGTCGTGTCAGGTCAGGCCGGGCATCGTGACGGGCTTCCTCGGCCCGAACGGGGCGGGCAAGTCCACCACCATGCGGATGATGCTCGATCTCGACAACCCGACCAGCGGTACGGTGCGCATCGACGGCAAGCACTACCGCGAACTCCAGGAACCGCTGAAGTACATCGGGGCGCTCCTGGACGCCAAGGCGATGCACGGCGGCCGCAGCGCGTACAACAACCTGCTGTGCCTGGCGCAGAGCAACCGCATCCCGAGCAGCCGGGTCGACGAGGTCCTCGACATGGTCGGTCTGAGCGCGGTGGCGAAGAAGAAGTCCAAGGGGTTCTCCCTCGGCATGGGCCAGCGGCTCGGCATCGCGTCCGCGCTGCTGGGCGATCCCGAGATCCTGATGTTCGACGAGCCGGTCAACGGACTGGACCCCGAGGGCATCCACTGGATCCGCAATCTGATGAAGGCGCTCGCCTCGGAGGGCCGGACGATCTTCGTCTCGTCCCACCTGATGAGCGAAATGGCGCTGACCGCCGACCATTTGATCGTGATCGGCCAGGGCAAGCTGCTCGCCGACACCTCGATGGCGGACTTCATCCAGGAGAACTCCCGCAGTTACGCGCGGCTGCGCTCCCCGCAGCAGGAGCGGCTGCGCGACGTGCTGCACCAGGAGGGCTTCACCGTGGTCGAGACGGCGGGCGGCGTCCTGGAGATCGACGGCGCCACCACCGAGGAGCTGGGTGAACTGGCCGCCCGGCACCAACTGGTGCTGCACGAGCTGAGTTCCCAGCGGGCCTCCCTGGAGGAGGCGTTCATGCAGATGACCGCCGGTTCGGTGGAGTACCACGCCCATTCGGAACGGGACCCGGCGGCCGAACCACCCGTGGTGGGAGCGGGCTGGGGCGAGAGCTGGAACAAGCCCGAGGGCACCGACCGCACCGACGGCAAGGGGGCGTGACGACCATGGCATCGGTACCCGCGGTTCTCACCTCGGAATGGACCAAGATCCGGTCGGTCTCCTCGACCACCTGGACCCTCATCTCCGCGTTCGCCGTCACGGTCGTGATGGGCGCGGCGCTCGCCGCCCTGCTGAACGCGCAGTTCGACGACCTCTCCGAGGCCGAGCAGGCGACGTTCGACCCGACCTTCGTCAGCTTCTCCGGGACCATTCTCGGCCAGCTCGCGATGGTCGTGT
Organism: Streptomyces anulatus; assembly: GCF_014650675.1. GTDB lineage: Bacteria > Actinomycetota > Actinomycetes > Streptomycetales > Streptomycetaceae > Streptomyces > Streptomyces anulatus. Next base: position 251,485 of record NZ_BMVK01000002.1, read on the forward strand.
TCGGGGTGCTCGTCGTCGGCACGGAGTACAGCTCCGGCATGATCCGCACCTCGCTGGCGGCGGTGCCCCAGCGTGCGACGTTCCTCCTCAGCAAGATCACGGTGGCCGGTGCGCTGGCCCTCTTCGTGGGGCTGCTCACCAGCTTCGTCTCGTTCTTCCTCGGCCAGGCCATGCTCGGCGACCGGGGCACCGACCTCGGTGCGGAGAACGTGCTGCGCGCGGTGGTCGGCGGCGGGCTCTACATGGGGCTGATCGCGATCTTCTCCATGGGGGTGGCGGCGATGCTCCGCAGCTCCATGCTGTCGCTCGGCATCCTGATGCCGTTCTTCTTCCTGGTCTCGCAGATCCTCGCGGCGGTGCCGGGCGCCAAGAGCGTCGCCCGGTACTTCCCCGACCAGGCCGGTTCGAAGATCATGCAGGTGGTCCCGGACGCGATGAACAGCGATCCGGCCCCGTACGGCCCCTGGGCGGGGCTCGGGATCATGGTGCTCTGGGTGCTGGCGGCGGTGCTCGGCGGCTTCCTGGTCCTGAAGAACCGGGACGCGTAGAGGCGCCCCGGCACGGGTCCCGACCCGTGTCCTGATCCGTGTGACGGCGCGGTAGCGGGCTGTGCGCAACTTGGCCGGAACCGTCAGTGCCTGGTTATCCTCCTAACTCTTACGGGGGTGCGCGGCCGGGTGGCCCGAGCCCCGAACGACAGAGTGAGTCGATGGGGCTGGAGAATGATCGAGGCAGTCGGCCTGACCAAGCGCTACGGCGTGAAGACGGCCGTGGACGACCTTTCCTTCCAGGTTCGGCCGGGGGCCGTCACCGGCTTCCTCGGTCCCAACGGGTCGGGCAAGTCCACGACCATGCGCATGATCCTCGGCCTGGACCGCCCCACCGCAGGTCACGTCACGATCGGCGGCCACCCCTACCGCGACCTGCCGAACGCCCCGCGCCAGGTGGGCGCGCTGCTGGACGCCAAGGGCGTGCACGGCGGACGCACCGCCCGCAACCACCTGCTGTCCCTCGCGCAGCTGGCCGGCATCCCGGCGGCCCGGGTCGATGAGGTGCTGGGCGTCGTCGGCCTCCAGGACGTCGCCAAGCAGCGCTCCAGGGGCTTCTCGCTCGGCATGGGGCAGCGGCTCGGGATCGCGGCGGCGCTGCTCGGCGATCCGCAGGTGCTGCTGTTCGACGAGCCGGTCAACGGTCTCGACCCGGAGGGCATCCACTGGGTCCGCAATCTGATGAAGGCGCTCGCCGCCGAAGGGCGCACGGTCTTCGTCTCGTCCCACCTGATGAGCGAGATGGCCCTCACCGCCGACCATCTGATCGTGATCGGGCGCGGCCGGCTGCTCTCCGACATGAGCGTCACGGACTTCATCTCCGCCAACTCCGCCGACTTCGCCCGGGTCCGGGTGCCGGACGACCGCCCCGAGGAACGGCAGAAGCTGACGGCCTCGCTCATCGAGGCGGGCGGCCGGGTCATGACGGAGCCGGGCGGGGCCCTGCGGGTCACCGGGCTGCCGCTGCCGCGGATCAGCGAGCTGGCCCACGGGTGCGACGTACGGCTCTGGGAGCTCTCGCCGCACCAGGCCTCCCTGGAGGAGGCGTACATGCGGCTGACGCAGGGCCTGGTGGACTACCGCTCGACGGAGGACGCCAAGGCGGGCCTCGTGGAGCCGCCGCCCCAGGACGCGTACGGGAGCACCGACGGCTATGCGCACCCCGAGCCGGTGGAGGTGCCGCAGGAGGGCTGGTACGCCCCGCCCGCGCCCGTTCCGGGCCGGAGCCCGGCTCCCGCCGCCCTGCCCTCCCCCGCTCCCGCAGCCGAGCCCTCTTCCGCCGCTCCGGCCGGAGAGCAGACGAGCAAGGACCTCCGATGACGACGCCGGCCACCCCGCAGGCCCACCAGCAGGCGCCGGACGCCGGTCCGCCGGGTCCCTACGAGTCGCCGATCCCGATCCGGCCCGCGACCCTCGGCGACGCGGTCGCCTCGGAGTGGACCAAGATCCGTTCCGTGCGCGCCACGATCTGGACGCTCGGCGTGATGGTCGTGCTGATGCTGACGATCGGGCTCGGCACCGCGCTGCTGGTCGCGACGGACGGCGGCACTCTGGCGAACGATCCGGTTCTGGGCCTCGGCTTCTTCGGAGTGCTGCTGGGCTCGATCTGTGTGATCACGCTCGGTGTGCTGACCATCGGATCCGAGTACAGCACCGGCATGATCCGTACGACGCTGACAGCGTGCCCGAGCCGGGGCCGGGTGCTCGCGGCGAAGGCCATCGTCTTCTCCTCGCTGGCCTTCACCGTCACGACGGTGACCGCCACGGTCGTGGCGGGGCTCCAGAACCTGATCCTGGACGGTGCTCCCGCGTCGGCCGACGACTGGCTGCGCGGCACGGTCGGGATCGGGCTCTACATCGCGGCCCTCGGCCTGCTGGCGCTCGGAATCGGCGCGATCGTGCGGCATTCGGCGGGCGCGATCACCATCATGATCGGCGTGGTGCTGCTGCCCCTGGTCCTCGCGCTGTTCATGTTCGCCGACAGCCTGCGGGGCGTTCAGCGCTTCCTGATCGACTACTCGATCCCGAACCAGATCGGCGGGCTGTACGGCACGACGATGACCAGTACCGGCCCGTCCGGCTGGGAGCCGCTGCTGCTGATGCTGTGCGTGGCCGCCGCGGCGCTGGGCGGGGCGGTCGCGATACTGAACCGGCGCGACGTCTGAGGGGCCGGGCGACGTCCGGGGCCGGGTGACCTCCGGGGGCCGGGCGACGTCCGGGGGACCTCGTACGCCCGGGGGCCGCGCGCCCTCAGTGGCGCGGAGCGTTGCGGGACCGCTGCACCCTGGTGGTGCGGCGGTCCTTCGCGTTCCAGCACGCCTTGTGCCAGTGCCTGCGGTCGTCGATGCCGCTGAACTCGGGCCAGGTCACGAGGTGCGGGACCCCGGAGGGGATCTCCTGGTCGCAGCCGGGGCAGCGGTACCGCTTGCCCTGGGCACTCGCGCCGCTGACCGGACGCACCGACCACTCCTCGCCCTGCCAGCTCTCGGTGTCCCCTCCCCCGCCGTACCTGCCGGACGCCGGGCCGGGGCGTTCGTCGTGACTCTCGCCGCCACGGGGGCGGTTACGGCGCGGGGACACAGGACACCTCACGGGGCGGATCGGACACGGTTCGCCCAAGCCTAGAGCCTGGCGTGGGGGGGCAGCCGTCGGGCGGCCGGGCGGTCCGGTCCGGCAGTGGGGTGAGTTAGCGGAAAATCGCAACAACTTCCTCCGGGACCGTGCCTTTGGCACGTGTCAGACGTTGTTGCCGGTGGGGGAGAAACGCGTCGGCCGCAAGGAGGCAATAGGCGATGCGCATCGGAACGTTCGTTCTGGCAGCCCAGTTCCCGGGACAGGGGCCGGGTGAGGCCCTGCACCGGGCCGTCCGGTCCACCGAGGCAGCGGAGGAGAGCGGTCTCGACTCGGTATGGCTGGCCGAGCACCACTTCGTGCCGTACGGGGTCTGCCCGTCGGCGACCACGCTGGCCGCGCTGCTGCTGGGCCGCACCAGCAGAATCCGGGTCGGCACGGCGGTCAGCGTGCTGCCCAACCACCACCCGGTCGCGCTCGCCGAGCAGGCCGCGCTGCTGCATCTGACCAGCGGCGGGCGCTTCTCGCTCGGGGTGGGCCGGGGCGGTCCGTGGGTGGACCTGGAAGTGTTCGGCGGCGGTCTCGACGCGTACGAGAACGGCTTCCCCGAGGCGCTCGGCCTGGTGCTCGACTGGCTGCGGGAGCCGCGCGTCGCGGGGCGCGGCGAGCGGTTCGGCTTCCGCGAGGTGGCGGTGGTGCCGCGCGCGGACGAGCTGCTGGAGGGCCCGGCGGGCGCGGGGCCGGGCGCGGCGGGGCCCGAGGTCGTCGTGGCGTGCACCTCGCCGAAGAGCGTGCGGCTCGCGGCCGGGCGGGCGCTCCCGATGCTGCTGGGCATGCACTGCGGGGACGAGGAGAAGGCGGAGATGGTCGCCCTGTGGCGTACGGCCGCCAGGGAGGCCGGCCATCCGCCCGAGGTGGTGGAGGGGGCCGCACATGTGTCCGCCGGGGTGGCCCAGATCGAGGACGGCGCCGGGGAGGCCACGGAGCTGCTGGTGAAAGCGATGCCCGGCTGGCTGCGCCAGGGACTCGACGCGCATGTCACGGTCGACGGCAGGCACCGCGTGATGCGGGACCCCGTCGCGTACACGGAACTGCTGTGCGGGCTGCACCCGGTGGGCCCGCCGCGGCTGGCGGCCGACCGGCTGGCAGCCACGGCCGAGCGCACCGGAATCACGCGCTTCGCCCTCCTGGTGGAGGGGTCGGGCGATCTCGCGGCGACCGAGGAGAACGTCCGGCGGCTGGGCGCCGACGTGCTGCCGCTGCTCACCTGACCTGCGCATGCCGGTGTTTCCTCGGAGACATCTGACATCGGTGGGACATGTGGTGCGGTGGTACAGGAGCTGCCGCCCCGGAGCCAGTTGCACCTCCCGCGGCCCGGGACGGCAGCAGAAGCGTTCAGCAGTCCCGTAGTTCGGGCGACTGGTTGAGCAACTGGCCCCTCACCGAGGTGAACTTGGCCAGTCGGTCGTCGACCGAGGCGTCCAGCGGGAACACCGCGACGCGGTGGCAGTTCTGGAATGCGATACGCACTCCGAAGTGCCGCTGGAGCGCACCGCGTATCGCATCACTCGCGAGCGCGCGCAGCAGCTGACCACGTGCCTGCTCGTCCGGCGGCGGCGTCTGGTTGTCGGCGAACTGTCCACCGTCGACCTTCAGCTGAGCCACCAGCGAGCTGATCATCTCCCATGCGAAGGGCAGGGAGGTCCGGACGCAGTCGACGAAGTCGGCTTCGTCGACCTCGCCTCGCTCGGCCTGTTCCAACAGCGCCGGTGAGACGTCGAGCGACATGGGTTCTCCTCTCGCGACCCCGGGCAAGGGCCGGGGCCTTACGGGCAGGGAAGGGGGGCGGCGACGACGCAGCGTGCACGGACGGCGACCTCCTGCTTCCACGGTAAGCGCGCAGTCGGGGCCGCACCAGGAGATTGGGAACACAACCGGCCAATAACGAAGGGGCGCAAAGAGGGGCAAGCCCGCTCGGCCGTGCTGCGGTGTGCACCGAGTGACAGGGGGCGGCGGGTGGGGAAATCGCGTCGAGCCCCCGTCGTCGAGTAGCGTTGCCGACCATGCGTCTCGTCATCGCCCGTTGCTCCGTGGACTACGCGGGCCGGCTCACAGCCCACCTGCCCTCCGCCCCCCGACTGATCCTGGTGAAGGCGGACGGAAGCGTCTCCATCCATGCCGACGACCGGGCGTACAAACCGCTCAACTGGATGTCCCCGCCGTGCACCCTGAAGGAGGGCGCCGACGGTGAGGAAGGCGTCTGGACCGTGGTGAACAAGGCGGGCGAAAAACTGATCATCACGATGGAGGAAGTCCTCCACGACTCGTCGTACGAGCTGGGCGTCGACCCGGGGCTCATCAAGGACGGCGTCGAAGCGCACCTCCAGGAGCTGCTCGCGGACCGGATCGAGATCCTCGGCGAGGGTCACACCCTGATCCGCCGTGAGTACCCCACCGCGATCGGACCGGTGGACATCCTGTGCCGGGACGCGAACGGGCAGACGGTGGCCGTGGAGCTGAAGCGGCGTGGTGACATCGACGGCGTGGAGCAGCTGACGCGCTATCTGGAGCTGCTGAACCGCGACCCGCACCTCGCGCCGGTCCGGGGCGTCTTCGCCGCGCAGGAGATCAAGCCGCAGGCCCGGGTGCTGGCGACGGACCGCGGCATCGGCTGTCTGGTCCTGGACTACGACGCGATGCGGGGCATCGAGGACGACAAGCTGCGGCTGTTCTGAGCAGCGGCGCGCGGCTGTACTGAGCAACGGCGCACGGCTGTTCCCAGCAACAGTGCAACGGGGGCCGGGCGGCTCACGCTTCCGCGTGAGCCGCCCGGCCCTCGTACGTCCGGCCGCCCGACGCCTCAGGCCGCCGGGTCGGTGGCCGCTCCGGACTCCGGGGCGCTCTCCGACTCGACGGGGCCGCTCGCGGAGGAGGAGCCCTGGGGCGGGGGCGGGGGCGTGTCGTCGGTGGGCGTCGGGGACGGGTCCGGCGACTCGCTGTCCGACTCGGACGGCGTGGGGCTCGGGCTCTCGCTGTCGGTCTCCGTCGGCCGGGGCGAGGTCTTCGTCGGCGTCGGCTTGCCCGGCGAGCTGCTCCCGCCGTCCGTCGGGTCGCCCGTGCCCGGCGACGTACCGTCCGACGTGGAGGCGCTCGGGGACGGGGAGCCGGACGTGCTCGGGCTCGCCGAATCCGAGGGGCCGGGAGTCGTGGGCGTCGCGCCGGGGGTCGTCTCCCCCGCCGGGGCGGAGCCGTCCGCGGGGTCGTCCGCGGGCAGGCCGTCGTCGGCCGGGTCGTCGGTGGCCGTCTGCTCGGTGGTGACGTTGCGGCTGCCCGGCTCGTCGCCGTCGCCCGAGGTGACGCCGAGCGTGACGACGGTGCCGAGCACCGCGATCAGCACGGCGCCCGCGCCCGCGGCGGCCAGGTTGCGCCGGGCGCCGCCCAGGACGGCGCGGCCGGGGCCCTTGCGCGCGGCGGGGCCGGCGGGCAGCGAGGAGACGACCGTGGGCTCCTCCTCGGCCGGCTGCCGCAGGAACACAGGCGCGGCCGGGAACCCGCCGGGCGGCGTGCCCGGAGCGTCCTGGCGCACCATGGGCACCTCGTCGCCCGACGAGGTGCGGCCGATGGGGGCGAAGTCGCCGGAGCGGTCCGCGACCAGGGCGAGCGCGCGGCGTCCGGCCACGGCCCCGGACTTGTCGGCGAGCGCGCCGCGCATCCCGATCGAGGTCTCCAGCTCGGTCCTGGCCCGGTCCGGATTGCCGGTGCAGAGCGCGAGGACGCCCAACTCGTGGTGGAAGTACGCCTCCTCGGCGACCTCACCGGCGATCCTGGCGGCCTCCTGGCCGATCCTGAGGGCCCGCTCCCAGGCTCCCCAGCCCAGGCCCGCCGCGAAGGCCGGGGAGGCGCTGCGGGCCAGCAGGACGGCCGCGCTGGCCGCTCCCGCCTCGTCGCCCGGGACCAGCCGGGTCAGGGAGGCGACGATCGCGTCGGCCTCGGCGACGGCCCGCTCCGGGGTGACCGAGGGGTGCGAGGCCCACCAGGCGTAGTGCTGGGCGGCGGTACGGGCCTGGGCGGCGGCGTCGTCCTCGTAGCCCGCCGCGGCGAGCTGGGCGAGGACTCCGGCGGCGAGGCGGTAGCGGGGGCCGGCCGGGGAGAGCAGGCCGCAGCCCGCGAGCTCGCCGAGCGCGGCGTCCGCGTGGGTGTCGCCCACGAGGGCCGGCAGATGGGCCTGGTGGGGCACCTCGCCGCCGAGGGCGACGGCGAAGCGCAGGGTGGCGCGGGCCGCCTCGCTGAGCCGGGAGGCGAGCAGCACGGCGGGCGCGGCGCCCTCGCCGAGGCTCGGCAGGGGGACGTCGAGGGCTTCGGCGGCGGGTGGAGCGGGGGCCTGCGGCGCGCCGTCCGCGCGTGGCTCGAAGTAGTCGTACTCGTCGAAGGCTTCGGGGCCGGCGCGCAGCCGGTCGCGCTGCACGAGGAGCGATCCGGCCTGGACGAAGCGGAGCGGCAGGCCCTCGGACTCGAACCAGAGGTCGCCCGCCCAGTTCCGCTCCTCCTCCGTGAGGGAGCGCTCGACGACCTTCTCCAGCAGGGCCAGCGAGGCGCCGCGGCCGAGTCCGGCGAGGAGCACCTCCTCCAGGTGGGCGTCGACGCCGGGGGTGGTGACGTCGGGGGTGGCGGCGAGCAGGAAGGCGCACTCGGGGGTGGCGGCGAGCAGTTCGTCGAGGGCCGCTCCGCCGATCTCCAGGTCGTCGACGGTGACGACGGCGCCGATGGAACGGACGAGCGCGAGCAGTTCGTCGCGGTCGGGGCGGTGGCTCGGGGCCTTGTACACGGTGTCGAAGAGGGCGTGCAGCAGGTCGGCGCCGGTGCGGCCCCGGCCGTTGAGGCGGACGACCCCGTCGGGGGCCAGGTCCGCGCAGTCGGCGGCGACGGCGTCCAGCACCGCGGTGCGGCCGGAGCCTGCCTGGCCGGTGAGGCGGACGCTGCGGCCGCGCGCCAGCAGGCCGACCAGGCGCTCGCGCTCCTCCTGGCGCTCCAGGAGCGGCAGTTGCGGGGCGGGCGGTCCTGCGGGCACCGGGGGCGCTCCGGCGCGTTCGTGGTCGGCGCGTTCGGCGGGGGTGCGGCGGACCGGGGCGTCGGGGCCCGAGCCGGGCGGGCAGGCCTCGACCTCGCTGCCGTCGACGGGGTTGACCGTGAGCAGCAGGTCGCCCGCGGTCAGCTGGACGACGCGGACCTGCTGCGGTGTCCCCGGGCCGAAGTCGGCGCCGCCGGACTCGCGGGACGGCCGCCGGTGGCCGGGCTCACCGCCGGAGCGGTCGTGGCCCTGCCCGTACTCATCGGATGCCCGGTGTGTCGGGTCCATCGCAAAGTCCCCCAGACGCGTCGTGCGCGGTTGCCCCTCCCGGCCTCACTCGCGCCCCGCTGTCGCTTCCGGTCCGGTGTCCGCCCATGGGTTCGTTGTCATTCGGCGGACGGCCGAACCCTAGACCTTGGCACAGTATTCATGAACCGCCGGGGTGCCACGCCGTCCAGGACGTCACGTTCCGGTGAGGATTGCGTGACTTCTACCGCCGGGCGCGGTCCGTCCGTCCGGCCGGCCGCGTCCCGGCGGGAGGCGGCCGCGCGCACGTCCGTCAGACGCGCGGCAGCGACTCCGCGGCGATGCCGCCCTCGATGGCCAGGATGCGGTGCAGCCGGGTGGCCACCAGGAGGCGCTGCATCTGCGGCGGCACGCCGCGCAGCACCAGGCGGCGTCCGGCCCGTCCGGCCCTGCGGTGGGCCCCCATGATGACGCCGAGTCCGGTGGCGTCCCAGGAATCCAGCTCGGTCAGGTCCAGCACGAGGTCGCCGACTCCGTCGTCCACGGCCGAGTGCAGGACCGTACGGGCGTCCGCCGCGCTTCGGACGTCGAGGCGGCCCCCGACGACCAGCTCGGCGTGGTCGCCCCTGATGTGCATATGCGCTCCCCGGTCATGCTCCGTAGAAAGTCCGTCTGTCTGTTCTGTCGTCGGCTCCGCCGTCGGCCCTGTCTCCGCCCACGAGTGGCCGGGTCTCTGCCACCACTGACTGTCGCGACGACAGGGAAGTTGCCGTCTGTAAGCGAACCGATACCGAATTCACTCGGTGGAGTGACTCCGGTTCGTCGGAATCCGGTCCCTGCCGGGTAAAATCCCCGGCTCCTCCGGCCCGGACGACGGCGGGCCGACGGGCCGGAGGAGGCGGGTCCGGTCAGTACGTGTAGAAGCCCTGCCCGCTCTTGCGCCCGATGTCACCTGCGTCGACCATCCGGCGCATCAGCTCCGGGGCGGCGAACTTCTCGTCCTGCGACTCGGTGTAGATGTTGCCGGTGGCGTGCAGGAGGATGTCGACGCCGGTCAGGTCCGCGGTGGCGAGCGGGCCCATGGCGTGGCCGAAGCCCAGCTTGCAGGCGATGTCGATGTCCTCGGCCGACGCGACGCCCGACTCGTACAGCTTGGCGGCCTCGACGACGAGCGCCGAGATCAGCCGGGTGGTGACGAAGCCCGCCACGTCGCGGTTGACGACGATGCAGGTCTTGCCGACCGACTCGGCGAACTCCCGGGCGGCGGCGAGGGTTTCGTCGCTGGTCTTGTAGCCGCGCACCAGCTCGCAGAGCTGCATCATCGGGACCGGCGAGAAGAAGTGCACGCCGACGACGCGCTCCGGACGCTCCGTCACGGCCGCGATCTTGGTGATCGGGATGGCGGAGGTGTTGGACGCGAGGACGGTGTTCTCGCCGACGACCTTGTCCAGGGCCCGGAAGATCTCGTGCTTGACTTCCAGCTTCTCGAAGACGGCTTCCACGACGATGTCCGCGTCGGCCACGGCGTCGAGGTCGGTGGTCGTGGTGATGCGGGCGAGCGCGGCCTCGGCGTCGGCCGCGTCCAGCTTGCCCTTGGAGACGAACTTGTCGTACGAGGCCTTGATGCCGTCACGGCCCCGGGTCAGCGCGGCGTCGGTGACGTCCCGCAGCACGACGTCCCAGCCCGCCTGCGCGGAGACCTGTGCGATTCCGGATCCCATGAGTCCGGCCCCGATGACGGCGAGCTTCCTGGCCACGTTCGCACCCCTTGGTTTCTGTTCGCCCGTGCGCTTCTGTTCACGGCGGTTCACATACTCTCCGGCGGAGGTTAGTACCCGTCGGGCGTGCTGGGGCGGTGAAGAGATGCGCGTCACGTCTCAGATGACGGACATCACACCGGGACGCGTCATTCGGCTCCGCGCCGCGCGTAGTTGAGGACCTGGTCGCCGAGCAGCCCCTCGATGTCGTCGAGGACGCCGAGGGCGTCGTGGGAGACCTCGACGGCCTTGCGGCCCTTCATCATCTCCTGGCTGACGTAGCCGACGAGGGCGCTCTCGATCCAGGCGATCTGGCCGCCGACGAGGAGCGGCAGCGGGTCGTCCCCGCTCGCGCCGGTGTCCTCGCGCAGGGTGGCGACGACGGACTGGAGCACCTCCTGCTGGAGGTACCAGAGGCGGGCCTTGAGGGTGGGGGCGTCCTCGATGACGCGCATGAAGTCGGCGAAGCCGTCCATCAGTCCGAACTCCGGGGAGACGGCGACGACGGCGGCCCGCACCTCGCGCAGGACGGCCTCGGCGGCCGACTCCCCCGGGTCGCGGGCGCGGACGTACCGGGCGACGCGCTGGGTGACGCCCTTCATCCGGTCGAGGAAGAGGTCCTCCTTGGCCGGGAAGTAGTTGTAGACGGTGTTCACGGAGACGTCGGCCAGGTCGGCGATCTCGGCGACGGTCACCGTGACGAAGCCGTGCTGGAGGAACAGCCCGGTCGCCATGTCCGAGATGCGCTGCTTGGCCTGGCGCTTCTTGCGTTCCCTGAGTCCCTCAGCCATGCCCCCATCGTAGGACGACCCCAACGATCATGGTGTCGATTGGTTTTTGGTGTCATTGCAATTTTAGGCTCACTCTGTTTTTCTGACCCCATGACCGTCATCAGCACCTCCGGGCTGACCCGGACCTTCACGACGCCGAGCGGCCCGGTGGAAGCCGTCCGTTCCATCGACCTGACCATCCGCGCCGGGGAGATCGTCGGCCTCCTCGGACCCAACGGCGCGGGCAAGACGACGACCCTGCGCATGCTCACCACGCTCCTCGCCCCGACCGGCGGCGCGGCCACCGTGGCCGGCCACGACCTGCTCACCGACCCCACGGCCGTCCGCGCGGTCTGCGGGTACGTCGCCCAGTCCGGCGGCGTCGACCCGTATCTGACCGTCCGGGAGGAGCTCGTCACCCAGGGCAGGCTGTACCGGCTGAGCCGGGCGGAGGCAGCCGCGCGCGCCGAGGAACTGGCCGCCGGGCTGGGCCTCGACGGGCTGCTCGACCGGAAGGCGGTGAGCCTCTCCGGGGGCCGACGCCGGCGGCTCGACATCGCCATGGGCCTCACCCACCGACCGGCCGTGCTCTTCCTGGACGAGCCCACCACGGGCCTGGACCCCGGCAGCCGGGCCGACCTGTGGGACCTGGTGCGGAGCCTGCGCGACGACCACGGCACCACCGTCGTCCTGACCACGCACTACCTCGACGAGGCCGACGCGCTGGCGGACCGGCTGATCCTCGTCGACGGCGGCACGGTGGTCGCGGAAGGCACCCCCGCCGAGCTGAAGGCCCGGTACGCCGGCTCCCCCGACGCCTCCCTCCAGGACGCGTTCCTGGCCGCCACCGGCCGGCCCGTCACCCCCGCCGACTCCGCCCCCGCAGCCGTATAGGACCCCTCCCGTGCTCTTCCACGACACCGCGATCATCTTCGGGCGGTACGCCCGGCAGACCCTGCGCTCACGCTTCCAGATCTTCTTCGGGATGCTGATGCCGCTGCTCTACCTCCTCTTCTTCGGCCCACTGCTGCGGGACCTGCCGCTCGGCTCCCCCGCCGACTCCTGGCAGATCCTCGTGCCCGGCCTGCTTCTCCAACTCAGCCTGTTCGGCGCGTCCTTCGCCGGCTTCGCGATCATCGTCGAGAAGTCCACGGGCGTGGTGGAGCGGATGCGGGTGACCCCGGTCAGCCGGTTGGCCCTGCTGCTGGGGCGGGTGCTGCGCGACGCCCTGCTGTTCACCTTCCAGGCCGTCCTGCTGGTGCTCGCCGCGCTGCTCATGGGCCTGCGCGCCCCGCTGGCGGGCATCCTCATCGGCTTCGCGTTCACCGGGGTGCTGGCGCTCTCGCTCGCCTCCCTCTCGTACGCCCTGGCCATGCGGGTCACCACCCCGCAGGAGTTCGGTCCGGTGATCAACGCGGTGACGATGCCGGCCATGCTGCTCTCCGGCCTGATGCTGCCCATCACCCTGGGCCCGGGCTGGCTGGACGTCGTCTCGCACTTCACCCCGTTCCGCTATCTGGTGGACGCGGTACGGGACGCCTACGCCGGCTCGTACGCCACCGCGCACATGCTCTACGGGGTCCTCGTCGCCGTGGGCCTCGCCGCCGCGGCCGTGACAGTGGGCACACGGGTCTTCCGGCGGGCCGGAGCGTAACTACGCTGGGGCCATGGTCAATCTGACGCGCATCTACACCCGGACCGGCGACCAGGGCACCACGGCCCTCGGCGACATGAGCCGCACCGCCAAGACCGATCTGCGGATCTCGGCGTACGCGGACGCCAACGAGGCCAACGCGGCGATCGGCGCGGCCATCGCGCTGGGGCAGCTTCCCGAGGAGCTGGTGAAGGTCCTCGTACGTGTCCAGAACGATCTCTTCGACGTGGGCGCGGACCTGTGCACCCCGGTGGTCGAGGACCCGAAGTACCCGCCCCTGCGGGTCGAGCAGTCCTACATCGACAAGCTGGAGGCGGACTGCGACACCTTCCTGGAGGAGCTGGAGAAGCTGCGCAGTTTCATCCTCCCCGGCGGTACGCCCGGCGCGGCCCTGCTGCACCAGGCGTGCACCGTGGTCCGGCGTGCCGAGCGGTCCACCTGGGCGGCGCTGGAGGTGCACGGGGATGCGATGAACACCCTGACCGCCACCTACCTCAACCGCCTCTCCGACCTCCTGTTCATCCTGGCGCGGAGCGCGAACAAGGAGGTCGGGGACGTGCTGTGGGTGCCGGGCGGCGAGCGCTAGGCCCCAGAAGCGGTCGGCCGCCTAGCGGTCGGCCGGCTCGCGGTCCGTCACCGCGTCCTTCGGGGCCTGCTTCGGCCACACCGTGTAGCCGCCCGCGATGATCAGGTTGATGCCGATCACCCAGCCCATCTTCTGCTGCCAGTTCCGCAGCGAGTCGGTCTCCCCGCCGGAGCCGACGTACCAGATCGCCGCCTGGAGCAGTCCCGCCGCGACCACCGCGGCCAGGATCCAGCGGGCGGCGGTGCGCCACTCGTGGACGGCGCGTGCCATGCCGTACTTCGGCGGCTTCACCGGCGGCGGGCCGCCGAACCAGCGGTGGGCGACCCAGGCGTCCACCTTCTTGATGGTGTGGTGGCCGAGGCCGACCGTGAAGCCGATGTAGACGGCGGCCAGGCCGTGCTTCCAGTCCGGCTCGGCCCCGTTCTTCAGGTCGATGGCCGTCACCACCAGCAGCACGACCTCCAGCAGCGGCTCGCACAGCAGCAGGGCCGCGCCGAGCCTCGGCTTCCTCGCGACGTACCGCAGGGCGAGTCCGGCGGCCAGCAGAACCCAGAATGCGACCTCGCAGGCCACGACCAGTAGGGCGATCACGACTCTCTCCTCCCGTTCCCCTCCAGCCTCCCCGCCGCCGGGCGCGGACACGTCGTCGGCAGTGACGAAACGGGACTGCATCCTTCGATGTAGTCGCGGATCGGCCCGCGAAGGGAGGTCCGGGGACGGCGGTGCGTGTTGGATGGAGGGGTGCTCACCTCGATCCGCCCCGACCGCGACGCGGTGTCCCTCGCCGTCTCCGGGCTGCTCGGCGGGCTGCTGCTGTGGCTGCTGGGCCTCCACACCCAGGGCGGCCAGTCCTTCTCCGCGGCCTGGGTCACCCTCGTACCGCTGACCGCCATGGCCGCGGCCGAACTGCTGCGCCGCACCGCCCCGGCCACGGCACTGACGGTCGGCACTCTCGCGCTGGTGGCGGACCAGTTCACCTGGGGCAACCTCGCCACCATCCTGATGTTCACGGACGTCATGTACGCGGCCGTGCTGTACGGGACCCCGGCCGCCGCCCGCCGCCTCCCGGTGGCCACGCTGCTGGTCACCGTCGCGTCCACGATCGGCTTCCTGGCCTGGTTCCGTAAGCCCGAGGCGCTGCTGATCGGCCTGGTCATCGGGCTGGTCTCCTTCATCCCCGCCCTCACCGGCGTCAGCGTGCGCACCCACCGCACCTCCGCCGAAGCCGCCCGGCTGGCCGCCGCGCAGACGGCGCGGCTCGCCGAGATGGACCGGACGCAGGCGGTGGTCGCCGAGCGCGCGCGGATGGCGCGGGAGCTGCACGACATGGTGGCCAACCACCTCTCCGCCGTGGCGATCCATTCCACCGCCGCCCTGTCCATCGACGACCCGGACACCTCCCGGAACGCCCTGAAGGTGATCCGCGAGAACAGCGTCGAAGGGCTGTCGGAGATGCGCCGACTGATCGGGCTGCTGCGGGAGGGCGGCGAGGACCAGACCCCGGCCGCGGCCCCGACGCTCGCCGCCCTGGACAGCCTGATCGAGCAGACAAACGTCAACGGGGCGTCCGGCGGGCTGGTCTGCACCCTGGAGGACACCCGGGAGGAGACGGCCGGGGCGCTGCCGACGCCGGTCGAGCTGGCCGCGTACCGGATCGTCCAGGAGTCCCTGACCAACGCCCTCAAGCACGCCGCGCCCGGCCCTGTGGTGGTGCGGATCGGCCGGACCGGGGAGCTGCTGACGGTCGAGGTGACCAGTGTGTTCGGCAGCCGCCCCGGCCCCACGGCGCCCGGTTCGGGGGCGGGCCTGGTGGGCATGCGGGAGCGGGTGACGCTGCTCGGCGGGATGTTCGACGCCGAGGCCGAGCCGGGAGACGCCGGCGACGGCGACGGAGCCAAGATCTGGCGGGTGCGGGCTCAACTGCCCGTGACGGAAGGGACGATGCGGGAATGACGATCCGGGTACTGGTCGCGGAGGACCAGTCGGCGGTGCGCGCGGGGCTGGTGCTGATCCTCTCCAGCGCGCCGGACATCGAGGTCGTCGGAGAGGCGGGGGACGGCGAGGCGGCGGTGCGCCTGGCACGTGAACTCCGCCCGGACCTGGTGCTGATGGATGTGCAGATGCCGCGCCTCGACGGGGTGGCGGCGACACGGCAGGTGGTCGAGGAGGAGCTCGCGGACGTCCTGGTGCTGACCACGTTCGATCTGGACGAGTACGTCTTCGGGGCGCTGCGCGCGGGGGCCTCCGGCTTCCTGCTGAAGAACACCGACGCCCGCGATCTGCTGGAGGCGGTACGGACGGTGGCGCGCGGCGAGGGGCTGATCGCCCCGGCCGTGACCCGTCGGCTGATCGCGGAGTTCGCCGGGGCGACGGCCCTACGCGGCCGGGGGACGGCCGATCCGGCGGTGCTGGACGTGCTCACCCGGCGCGAGCGCGAGGTGCTGGGGTGCCTGGGCGAGGGCCTGTCGAACGCGGAGATCGCGCTGCGCCTCGCGATGGCCGAGGCCACGGTGAAGACCCACGTCAGCAGGCTGCTGGGCAAGCTGGAGCTGCGGAGCCGCGTTCAGGCGGCCGTCCTGGCGCAGGAGTTGGGGATTCGAGCCACCTCCTGATCTTTGGTCCAGACCTCTTGACGATTGGTCCAGACCTTCCTACTGTCACCGTCACACACTGCGGTGAGTACGAGAGCACCCGTACTCAGGGCGGCGCAGGGTTTGCAGTCCACGAATCACCCCCGTTTGTTGGACCTCACCCGAGGAGCACCGTTGAGCACTGATACCCCCCAACGCCGATCCAGATTCAGATGGATCCCCGTCCGGAGCGGCCGGTCCAAGGTCGTCGCGGGCCTGACCGCGCTGGTCGTGCCGCTGGCCGCGATGGTGGGGCTCGCCGCCCCGGCCTCGGCAGCCGCGTCGGCCACCGCCACGTACACCAAGAAGTCGGACTGGGGCAGCGGCTTCGAGGGCCAGTGGACGGTGAAGAACACCGGCACCACCGCGCTCTCCTCCTGGACGATCGAGTGGGACTTCCCCTCGGGCACCACGGCCGGCTCCGCCTGGGACGCCACCCTCACCAGCAGCGGCGGCCACTACACCGCCAAGAACCTTTCCTGGAACGGGTCCGTGGCGCCCGGCGCCAGCATCAGCTTCGGCTTCAACGGCACCGGCTCCGGCTCCCCCACGGGCTGCAAGCTGAACGGCGCCTCCTGCGACGGCGGCCCCACCGTCCCCGGTGACAACCCGCCCACGGCCCCCGGCGCCCCGACCACCAGCGACGTCACCGACACGTCGGTCAAGCTCAGCTGGAGCGCGGCGACCGACGACAAGGGCGTCAAGAACTACGACGTCCTGCGGGACGGCGCGAAGGTCGCCACGGTCACCGGCACCACGTACACCAACACCGGCCTGACCGCGGGCACCGACTACTCCTACGCCGTGCAGGCCCGGGACACCGCCGACCAGACCGGCCCGGTCTCCGGCGCCGTCTCCGTGCGCACCACCGGCGGCGGTGGCGAGCAGCCCGGCGGCGACAAGGTCAACCTGGGCTACTTCACCAACTGGGGCGTCTACGGGCGCAACTACCACGTCAAGAACCTGGTGACGTCCGGCTCGGCCGCGAAGATCACGCACATCAACTACGCCTTCGGCAACGTGCAGAACGGCAAGTGCACCATCGGCGACTCGTACGCCGACTACGACAAGGCGTACACCGCCGACCAGTCCGTCGACGGCGTCGCCGACACCTGGGACCAGCCCCTGCGCGGCAACTTCAACCAGCTGCGCAAGCTGAAGGCCAAGTACCCGCACATCAAGATCCTCTGGTCGTTCGGCGGCTGGACCTGGTCCGGCGGCTTCGGCCAGGCCGTGCAGAACCCCGCCGCCTTCGCCCAGTCCTGCTACGACCTGGTCGAGGACCCCCGCTGGGCCGATGTCTTCGACGGCATCGACCTCGACTGGGAGTACCCCAACGCCTGTGGTCTGACCTGTGACACCAGCGGTCCGGCCGCGCTCAAGACCATGGCCGACGCCATGCGGGCGAAGTTCGGCACGAAGAACCTGGTCACCGCCGCCATCACCGCGGACGGCTCCAACGGCGGCAAGATCGACGCGGCCGACTACGGCGGCGCCTCCCAGTCCTTCGACTGGTACAACGTGATGACGTACGACTTCTTCGGCGCCTGGGCGGCCAAGGGCCCGACGGCCCCGCACTCGCCGCTGACCCCGTACACCGGCATCCCGCAGGCCGGCTTCTCCTCCTCCGAGGCCATCGCCAAGCTGAAGGCCAAGGGCGTCCCGGCCAAGAAGCTGCTCCTCGGCATCGGCTTCTACGGCCGAGGCTGGACCGGCGTCACCCAGTCCGCCCCCGGCGGCACGGCGACCGGTGCGGCCCCGGGCACGTACGAGGCGGGCAACGAGGACTACAAGGTCCTGAAGAACACCTGCCCGTCCACCGGCACCATCGCCGGTACGGCCTACGCGCACTGCGGCACCAACTGGTGGAGCTACGACACCCCGGCGACCATCGGCACCAAGATGACCTGGGCGAAGAACCAGGGCCTCGGTGGCGCGTTCTTCTGGGAGTTCTCCGGTGACACCAGCAACGGTGAACTGGTGAACGCGATCAAGACCGGCCTCCAGTAAGCACCGCGGTGCTCCCCACGCCGTAACGGCAAGCACCACCCCGGAAAAGCACCGGGGAGACGGGTCCGCCCCCCGTCTCCCCGGTTTTTCGCTGTGTACGTGCGATGACGCGACGCCGTCAGGCCACGTTGACCCGCCCCCGGACTTCGTCCGGGGGGACCCCCTTCCAGCGGGGCCGCTTATCAGGCCACGTTGACCCGCTGGCCGGGCGGCGCCGCCTCCAGCCAGGCGAGGAAGCCGGTCAGGGCGTCCTCGCTCATCGCCAGCTCCAGGCGCGTCCCCCGATGGAGACAGCCGAGCACGACGGAGTCGGACAGGAGCGCGAGCTCCTCCTCGCCCTCCGGCAGCCGGCGGGCGATCACCTCGATCGCAGAACGCTCCAGGCCCCGGCGGGGGCGAGGAGCGTAGGAGAAGACCCGGAACCAGTCGACGCGGTCACCGCTGTAGCGGGCGACCCCGTACACCCAGCCCTTGCCGAGCGCATCGGGTTCCTCCGACACGTCCCAGCGCAGGCTGCAGTCGAAGGTCCCTCCGGACCGCTGGATCAGCCTCCGGCGCAGGCCGAAGACGAACAGTCCCAACAGGACCGTGACGATGACGGACGCGCCCACCCACAACGCGAGGACCATCTCCACCGACCTCCTCGCATCGTCGAGTTACGTACACCGAAACCGTATTGCACCTGCATCGCCTCAGCCGCGACACGGCTGGATTGCTCCAGCTCGGGCCGCGGCTGAGTAAAGACATCTGTCAGTGGGGGTGCTAGCGCACCGCCACCGCGCGCAGTCGTACGTCGGCGCGCCGCTGGGCAGCGGCGTCCGCGTCCGACTTCGCGAGTTCCAGCGCCCGCTCGGCGCGCTCGACATCGATCTCGTCGGCCAGCTCGGCGATCTCGGCCAGCAGCGACAGCTTGTCGTCCGCGAACGAGATGAATCCACCGTGCACAGCGGCGATGACGGTGCCGCCCTCACTCGTGCGGATCGTCACCGGGCCCGATTCCAGCACACCGAGAAGCGGCTGGTGACCGGGCATGACGCCGATGTCGCCGGACGTGGTGCGCGCGACGACCAGGGTGGCCTCGCCGGACCAGACACTTCGGTCGGCGGCGACCAGCTCGACATGCAGCTCAGCAGCCAAGGGTGGCTCCTCGGGTCACCACCCGGCCGCCCGGCCGGGTGTCGGTTCAATTCTACGGGGCGTGGTGAGGGGGGCGGGACACACCCACCCCCCTCGGTGAGCCGGAGGCTCAGGAGACGCCGAGCTCCTTGGCCTTGGACTTGAGGTCGTCCAGGCCACCGCACATGAAGAACGCCTGCTCGGGGAAGTGGTCGTAGTCCCCGTCGCAGATCGCGTTGAACGCGGAGATCGACTCGTCGAGCGGAACGTCCGAACCGTCCAGGCCGGTGAACTGCTTGGCGGCGTGGGTGTTCTGCGACAGGAAGCGCTCGACGCGACGGGCACGGTGGACAACGAGCTTGTCCTCCTCGCCCAGCTCGTCGATACCGAGGATCGCGATGATGTCCTGGAGGTCCTTGTACTTCTGCAGGATTCCCTTGACGCGGCTGGCCGCGGCGTAGTGGTCCTGCGAGATGTAACGCGGGTCCAGGATGCGGGACGTGGAGTCCAGCGGGTCCACGGCCGGGTAGATGCCCTTCTCGGAGATCGGACGGGAGAGAACCGTCGTCGCGTCGAGGTGGGCGAACGTGGTGGCCGGGGCCGGGTCGGTCAGGTCGTCCGCGGGGACGTAGATCGCCTGCATCGAGGTGATCGAGTGACCACGCGTCGAGGTGATGCGCTCCTGGAGCACACCCATCTCGTCGGCCAGGGTCGGCTGGTAACCCACCGCGGACGGCATGCGGCCGAGCAGCGTGGAGACCTCGGAGCCGGCCTGCGTGAAGCGGAAGATGTTGTCGATGAAGAGCAGCACGTCCTGCTTCTGCACATCGCGGAAGTACTCCGCCATGGTCAGGGCGGACAGGGCCACGCGCAGACGCGTCCCCGGCGGCTCGTCCATCTGGCCGAAGACGAGCGCGGTCTTCTCCAGAACGCCCGACTCGGTCATCTCGTCGATGAGGTCGTTGCCCTCACGGGTGCGCTCGCCGACACCGGCGAACACCGACACACCGTCGTGCAGCTTCGCCACACGCATGATCATTTCCTGGATGAGGACCGTCTTGCCGACGCCCGCACCACCGAACAGACCGATCTTGCCGCCCTTGACGTACGGGGTCAGCAGGTCGACGACCTTCAGGCCGGTCTCGAACATCTCGGTCTTCGACTCGAGCTGGTCGAAGGCCGGGGCCTTGCGGTGGATCGGCCAGCGCTCGGTGATCTGCGCCTCGGCCTCCGGCTCGTTCAGGATCTGACCGAGGGTGTTGAACACCTTGCCCTTGGTGATGTCACCGACGGGGACGGTGATGCCCGCACCCGTGTCGGTCACCGCGGCCTGGCGGACCAGGCCGTCGGTGGGCTGCATCGAGATCGCGCGGACCACGCCGTCACCCAGGTGCTGGGCGACCTCGAGGGTCAGCGTCTTGCGGGCGCCGTCCTCGGCCGGGTCGGCGACCTCGACGTGGAGGGCGTTGTAGATCTCCGGCATCGCGTCGACGGGGAACTCCACGTCGACGACCGGGCCGATGACCCGGGCGACGCGGCCCGTGGCAGCGGCCGTCTCAACTGTCGTCGTCATTACTTGTCACTCCCCGCGGTCGCGTCGGCCAGAGCACTGGCACCGCCGACGATCTCGCTGATTTCCTGGGTGATTTCGGCCTGTCGGGCCGCGTTGGCAAGCCGGGACAGGCTCTTGATGAGGTCCCCGGCGTTGTCGGTGGCCGACTTCATCGCGCGGCGGCGGGCAGCGTGCTCGGAAGCGGCTGCCTGCAGCAGTGCGTTGTAGATGCGGCTCTCGACGTAGCGCGGCAGAAGGGCGTCGAGGACGTCCTCGGCCGACGGCTCGAAGTCGAACAGCGGAAGGATCTCGCCCTTGCGGGTGCTCTCCTCCGCCACCTCGTCGAGCGAAAGCGGCAGCATCCGGTCGTCGACCGCGTTCTGCGTCATCATCGACACGAATTCCGTGAAGACGATGTGCAGCTCGTCGACGCCGCCCTCGGCCGTTTCCTTCTGGATGGCCTCGATCAACGGGGCGGCGACGCTCTTGGCATCGCTGTACGCCGGGTTGTCGGTGAAGCCGGTCCAGGAGTCCTCGACCTTGCGCTCGCGGAAGCCGTAGTACGCGACACCCTTACGGCCGACGATGTACGTGTCGACCTCCTTGCCCTCGGAGGCAAGGCGCTCCCGCAGTCGCTCCGCGGCCTTGATGGCGTTGGAGGAGTAGCCGCCGGCCAGACCGCGGTCGCTCGTGACGAGCAGGACCGCGGCCCGGGTCGGGGCTTCGACCTCGGTGGTGAGCGGGTGCTTGGCGTTGGAGCCGGTCGCCACCGCGGTCACCGCACGGGTGAGCTCGGTCGCGTACGGCTTGGACGCCGCCACCTTGCGCTGTGCCTTGACAATGCGCGAGGCGGCGATCATCTCCATCGCCTTGGTGATCTTCTTGGTCGCGGTGACGGCTTGGATGCGGCGCTTGTAAACGCGAAGCTGAGCGCCCATCGATCAGCCCTCGCCCAGGAGCTTGCCGTCCGAGGTCTCGAACTGCTGCTTGAAGGCGGCGATCGCGTCGGCGATCGACTGCAGCGTGTCGTCGGACATCTTGCCGCCCTCGGCGATGCTGGTCAGGAGGTCCTTGCGCTCACGGCGCAGGTACTCCAGCAGCTCGGCCTCGAAGCGACGGATGTCCTCGACCGGGACGTCGTCCATCTTGCCCGTGGTGCCGGCCCAGACCGAGACGACCTGCTCCTCCATCGGGAACGGGGCGTACTGCGGCTGCTTCAGCAGCTCGACCATGCGCTTACCGCGCTCCAGCGAGGCCTTCGAGGCCGCGTCCAGGTCGGAACCGAAGGCGGCGAAGGCCTCCAGCTCGCGGTACTGGGCGAGGTCCACGCGAAGCCGGCCGGAGACCTGCTTCATGGCCTTGTGCTGGGCGGAGCCACCGACTCGGGAGACCGAGATACCGACGTTGAGCGCCGGACGCTGACCCGCGTTGAACAGGTCGGACTCCAGGAAGCACTGGCCGTCGGTGATGGAGATGACGTTGGTCGGAATGAACGCCGACACGTCGTTCGCCTTGGTCTCGACGATCGGGAGGCCCGTCATCGAACCGGCGCCCATCTCGTCGGAGAGCTTGGCGCAGCGCTCCAGCAGACGCGAGTGCAGGTAGAAGACGTCACCCGGGTAGGCCTCGCGGCCCGGCGGGCGGCGCAGCAGCAGGGACACGGCGCGGTAGGCGTCGGCCTGCTTCGAGAGGTCGTCGAAGATGATCAGGACGTGCTTGCCGTCGTACATCCAGTGCTGGCCGATGGCCGAACCGGTGTACGGCGCCAGGTACTTGAAGCCGGCCGGGTCGGACGCCGGGGCGGCGACGATGGTCGTGTACTCCAGCGCACCGGCCTCTTCGAGCGCACCACGCACGGAGGCGATGGTGGAACCCTTCTGACCGATGGCGACATAGATGCAGCGCACCTGCTTGTTCACGTCGCCCGAGCGCCAGTTGTCGCGCTGGTTGATGATCGTGTCGACGGCCAGAGCGGTCTTACCCGTCTGACGGTCGCCGATGATCAGCTGACGCTGGCCGCGGCCGATCGGCACCATGGCGTCGACGGCCTTGTAGCCGGTCTGCATCGGCTCGTGCACCGACTTGCGGACCATGACGCCAGGGGCCTGCAGCTCGAGGGCGCGGCGGCTGTCGGTCGCGATCTCGCCGAGACCGTCGATCGGGTTGCCGAGCGGGTCGACGACGCGGCCGAGGTAACCCTCGCCGACGCCGACGGAGAGCACCTCACCGGTGCGCTGCACCGGCTGGCCCTCCTCGATGCCGCTGAACTCGCCGAGGACGATCGCACCGATCTCGCGCTCCTCGAGGTTGAGGGCGAGACCGAGGGTGCCGTCCTCGAACTTCAGCAGCTCGTTCGCCATGGCGGAGGGAAGACCCTCCACCTTCGCGATGCCGTCGCCGGCAACGCTGACCGTACCGACCTCCTCGCGCGAGGCCGCGTCCGGCTGGTACGACTGGACAAAGTTATCCAGTGCGTCCCGGATCTCCTCCGGCCGGATCGTGAGCTCCGCCATCTGGGTTCCCTGCTCTCCTTGTTGGGCCCGAAGTTTCTTAAGGGGGTCTGGGGGCCGACCCCCAGGAATCTTCTGCAATTTCTGCACGGCCCAACCGGGCCGCTGGTCTTGCTTGTTCTTGCTCTGTGTCAGCCGGCCATGCGTCGGGTCGCCTCTTCGAGGCGTTCCGCGACGGTGCCGTTGATGATCTCGTCACCGACGCGCACCGAGATCCCGCCGAGGACCGCGGGGTCCACGTCCAGGTTCAGGTGCATCTGCCGGCCGTAGAGCTTCGCCAGTGCGTCGCCGAGGCGCTGCTTCTGCCGGTCGCTGAGCGGCACCGCCGAGGTGACGACGGCGACCATGCGGTCCCGGCGCTCCGCGGCGAGCTTGGACAGCGAGTCCAGCCCTGCTTCCAGGCTACGTCCACGGGGCTGGGTGACCAGGCGGACGATGATCCGCTCGGTGACCGGCTGCGCCTTGCCGCCGAGCAGGCTGCGGAGCAGCTCGCCCTTGGCGGACGCCGTGGCCGTACGGCTGGTGAGCGCGGAGCGCAGCTCCTTGTCGGAGCCGACGATCCGGCCGAACCGGAACAGCTCGTCCTCGACGTCGTCGAGGCTGCCGCCACGCTGGGCCGCGGTGAGGTCTGCGGTGTTCGCCAGCTCCTCGACCGAGTCCACCAGGTCACGCGACTGCGACCAGCGGGACCGGACCAGTCCGGAGACCAGGTCGACGGTCTCGCCGCCCACCTGCCCGCCGAGCAGGCGCGCGACCAGCTCGGCCTTGCTCTCGCCGCTCTGGGCCGGGTCGGTGAGGACCCGGCGCAGGGATACTTCGCGGTCGAGCAGCGCGGTGACCGATGCCAGCTCCTCGGCGAGCTTCGCCGCGTCGACCGACGTGTTGTCGGTCAGCGCGTCGAGACGCTCGCGTGCGGCAGCCAGTGCTTCGCGGCTCGCGCCGTTCATCGGGCTGCCTCGGCCTTCGCCTCGAGCTCGTCGAGGAAACGGTCGACGGTGCCGCTCTGCCGGGCGTGGTCCTGGAGGGACTCGCCGACGAGCTTGCCGGCCAGGTCGGTGGCGAGCTTGCCCACGTCCTGACGCAGCGCCGAGGCAGCGGCCTTGCGGTCGGCCTCGATCTGGGTGTGGCCGGCGGCGATGATCTCTTCGCGCTGCCGCTGACCTTCCGCCTTCATCTCCTGGATGATGACGGCACCCTGCTCCTGCGCCTCCTGGCGCAGACGGGCGGCCTCGTGGCGGGCCTCGGCGAGCTGAGCCTTGTACTGCTCAAGAACGCTCTGGGCCTCGATCTGAGCCGATTCGGCCTTCTCGATGCCACCCTCGATCGCCTCGCGGCGCTCTTCCAGGGTCTTGTTGATCACCGGAAGCAGCTTCTTCGAGAAGACGAAGAAGACGATGCCGAAGCAGATCAAGCCGATGACGACTTCAGGCCAGACCGGGAGCAGAGGCATCTGCGGTTCCTCGGCTGCCAGGTACATCATGGTGGACCTTTCGTCGAATGGGGCTACAGCCACAACGTCACTTGACGATGAACGGAACGACGAAGCCGATCAGGGCCAGGGCCTCGACGACGGCGAAGCCGAGCAGCATGTTCTGGCGGATGAGGCCGGCAGCCTCGGGCTGGCGGGCGATGGCCTGCACACCGTTACCGAAGATGATGCCGATGCCGATGCCGGGGCCGATCGCGGCGAGGCCGTAGCCGATGGTGCCGACGTTGCCGTTCACGGCCGCGAGGGTCTCGAAAGCAGCAGACATGTCTGTGGTTCCTTCTCTTGGTGGGTCCGGTGGAAATGGTCTTCGCACCGGGCGACTGGGGATCTGAGGGCGGGAGCCGGGGGCCGGCAGGTCCTCAGTGGGCTTCTTCGAGCGCCTGGGAGAGGTACGTGGCGGTCAGCACGGTGAACACGTAGGCCTGAAGGGCCTGGATGAACATCTCGAACACGGTGATGACCAGCGTCATGATGAACGACGCGCCGGCGTAGACCGTGCCCAGGACCGTTCCGAGCATGTACCAGGTGGCGATCGTGAAGATCAGGATCAGGATGTGGCCCGCGAACATGTTCGCGAAGAGTCGGACAGCCAGCGTGAACGGGCGGACGATGACGTTGGAGATGAACTCCAGCGGCGTCAGCAGCACGTAGATCGGCTTGGGCAGACCGCTCGGGACGCAGAGGTTGCGGATACCCCCGACGAATCCGTTCGACCGGAACGTCACCGTCATGTACGTGACCCAGACCACCAGCGCGAGGCCGACGGGGTAGGCGATGACGGAGCTGACCGGGAACTGGGCGAGCGGGATGAGGGCCCAGAGGTTCAGGATCCAGACGAAGAAGAACAGGGAGACCAGCAGCGGGACGAAGGGCTCGCCCTTCTTGCCGATGACCTCCTTGGCGATACCTCGGTGGACGAAGTCGTACAGCGCCTCGGCGACCATCTGCAGCTTGCCCGGGACGACCTTCGGCTTCGAGAAACCGGCCCAGAAGAAGGCCAGGATCGCGAAGGTTCCGATGATCGCGAGCAACATGGGCTTGTTGAACTCGACAGACCCGACAGTGAAGAGCGGGTCGAAGATGAACGACCACACACTGGGAGCTTGGAACCCGCAGTCCTTGAACAGGTGGCAGTTCGTCTCGAAGGCGAGCGTCTGGGCGTCAGTCACCAAGAGCTCCTTCTGCATGGCGCATGGATGCGGCTACCTCGTTGTGTCGGAGCGGCGGGTGGCCGCAGGTCGGCACCGGACTGGTTCTTACGGTGAGGAGGCGGCGGCCGGGCCCGAAGCCTCGCGATGAATCAAGCGACCGCCTTGTTGCCCGCGCTCGCACTACCGCAACCGAGACCGGACGATAGCAGCACGTCGAACATGGCTTTATTCCGCCCCTACTCATCACGATCTCCCCCAGGGCCGCCCGGACGCTTCCGGGTGTCCGCGTCGGGGTCGACGTAAAGGGTCTTGCTCCGGGAGTGCAGTACGGCCTGCGTGGTGATCCACGTAATGACGGCCGCGACCAGCGAGAGGGCGAAGACCTGAAGATCGAAGAGCGAGGTGTTCCTGATGCTCAGGATGAAAATGAGCAGGAGCACGAGCTGAGCCGAGTAAATCATCAGCCCCATGCCCTGGAACAGGTGAGGCATGGTCTTGCCGACCCAGTTGAGCGCCAGCAGTCCGAGCGCCATGAAGACGATCACGACCACGCAGCCCACCGCGGCACCGATCGCCCCCTCGCCGCCGGCGAGCAGACCGCCGACAAGCGTGGCGATGGCTCCCACTGCGGCGGTGGGGGTGGCGATGCGCAGTAGTTCGCGCATGTCGGACTGCATGGCGGCAGCTCCACTGGTCTGAGGGGAGGAATGGGGCGTCGTCATGGACGAGCGTAGGCCCGGTCCGCGAGGCGGATTTTCGGGCCAATGGACCGTCCTACAAGGGTCCTTCGGCTCCGTCACCGGGTCTCGTGAACGGTATCACAAACTATTTGATGAGGTCTTTACCTCAAAGGTGTGCCAACTGTCACACATGAGAGTTAATCCGCGCGTGTGTGCACGACAAGACGGCGTAATGTCTGGTAATGCACCGCGAGTTCCGAATCGTCAACGCGAGGAATCGATCGAGCGGCGATCCGGGAACCGAGAACGGGCGCCGATCGCGGTAGCGCCGTTGACGCCGGACACTCCGACCGCCACGGGAGCCCGTTCGACGGCCTCCTCGCCCATCTGAGCGTCTGACGGGCCCTGTTGGGCCCCGGAGGCCACGGGCACCGGCTTCTCGCCGTAGGAGGACGAGGGAGCGGACTCCGGCTCCGCTCCACGGTGGCGGTAGCGCGGCGGCACGAAGCGGTTGGCCCAGTGCGGGGCGCGCGGGGTGAAGCGCGGCATCAGCAGCAGGACGAGGCCCACCGCGCTCGCCGCGATGATGACGAACACGATCCACGAGGACGCCGAGTGCACCGAGTAGCCGACGGCGCCGAAGGCGATGAGGGCCGACCAGAAGTACATGATCAGCACGGCCCGGCTGTGCGAGTGGCCGATCTCCAGCAGCCGGTGGTGCAGGTGCCCCCGGTCGGCGGCGAACGGCGACTGGCCGTTCCAGGTGCGCCGGACGATGGCGAGGACCAGGTCGGCGGCCGGGATCGCGATGATCGTCAGCGGCAGCACCAGCGGGATGAAGACCGGGAGCATCGCGTGGGTGGCCCCGCGCTCACTGCCCTCGAAGATCTGCATGAGGTCCGGGTCGACCTGGCCCGTGATCGAGATCGCGCCCGCCGCCAGCACCAGCCCGATCAGCATCGAGCCCGAGTCGCCCATGAAGATCCGCGCCGGATGCATGTTGTGCGGCATGAAGCCGAGGCACATGCCCATCAGGATCGCCGCGAACAGCGTCGCGGGGGCCGCCGCCTCGATCCCGTACCCCATCCAGAGGCGGTACGCGTACAGGAAGAACGCCGCCGACGCGATGCACACCATGCCCGCCGCGAGCCCGTCCAGGCCGTCGACGAAGTTGACCGCGTTGATCGTGATGACGACCAGCGCCACCGTGAGCAGCGTGCCCTGCCACTGGGTGAGGGCGACCGTGCCGACGCCGGGGATCGGCAGCCACAGGATCGTGAGCCCCTGGATGACCATGACGGCGGCGGCGATCATCTGACCGCCGAGCTTGATCAGGGCGTCGATCTCGAACTTGTCGTCGAGCACGCCGATCAACCAGATCAGGGCGGCGCCGGAGAGCAACGCCCGCGGCTCGTTGGAGAGTTCGAAGACGCCCTTCAGATTGAAGAGGTGGTCGGCGACGATCAGTCCCGCACACAGTCCGCCGAACATGGCGATCCCACCGAGCCGGGGTGTCGGCTCGCGGTGGACGTCGCGCGCACGGATCGCGGGCATCGCCCCGACCGCGATGGCGAACTTACGCACCGGTCCGGTCAGCAGATAGGTCACCGCTGCCGTGACACAGAGCGTCAGCAGGTAATCACGCACGGGCTGCCCCACAGAACTCGCCGGCCATCCAAAAACCACACCCTAGTCTCTGAAACAAGGACTCCACGGTACGGGTGATGGTTGCACAGGGTTCGTGTGCCCCGGACAGGGCGGAGTCCACTACCCCGGATACGGCGGATTGCGCGCGGCCAGTTCACGGACCTCCGCCGCGATCGGGCTCACATCGCCCGGCTCCCGTACGGCCGCTCCGAACAGGGCCGCGATCCGGGCCATGTCCCCGTCGTCCATCCCCTGGGTGGTGACGGCGGCGGTGCCCAGCCGGATGCCCCGGGCGTCCCCGTACGGCAGTGCGCAGGTGTCCAGGACCACACCGGCCGCCGCCAGCCGCTCCCGGGCCGTGCGGCCGTCGACGCCGAGCGGGGCCGGGTCCGCGACGACGATGTGGGTGTCCGTGCCGCCCGTGGTCACCTCGAAGCCCTCCGCCTCCAGGCCGGCGGCGAGCACCCGGGCGTGGGCGACGACCTGGTGGGCGTAGAGGGTGTACGCGGGGGTGGCCGCCTCCCCGAACGCGACGGCCTTCGCCGCCACCGTGTGCATCTGCGCGCCACCCTGGGTGAACGGGAACACCGCCCGGTCGATCCGCTCGGCCAGCTCCGCGCCGCAGAGGATCATGCCGCCGCGCGGCCCGCGCAGCACCTTGTGGGTGGTGGCGCAGACCACGTCGGCGTACGGGACCGGGCTTGGCGCCGCTCCCCCGGCGATCAGCCCCATCGGGTGGGCGGCGTCCACGATCAGATACGCCCCGGCCTCGTCGGCGATCTCCCGGAACAGCTCGTAGTCGGGGTGGCGGGGGTAGGAGATCGAGCCGCAGACGATCGCCTTGGGGCGGCGGGCGCGGGCCAGGGCGCGGAGCCGGGTGTAGTCGATCAGCCCGGTGTCCGGGTCCACCCCGTAGCCGACGAAGTCGAACCAGCGGCCGGAGAAGTTGCCCGGCGCCCCGTGGGTGAGGTGTCCCCCGTACGGGAGTCCCATCGCGAGCACCGTGTCACCCGGCCGCAGCAGCGCGGCGTAGGCGGCGAGGACGGCCGAGGAGCCGGAGTGCGGCTGGACGTTGGCGTGTTCGGCGCCGAAGAGGGCGGTGGCCCGGCGGACCGCGATGCGTTCGGCGGCGTCCGCGTGCTCGCAGCCGCCGTGGTGACGGGCGCCCGGGTATCCCTCGGCGTACTTGTTGGCGAGCGGGGAGCCGAGGGCCGCGAGGACCGCGGGCGAGGTGAAGTTCTCGGCGGCGATCAGCTGGAGGGTGTTCGCCTGCCGGTCGCTCTCCGCGAGGAGGACCCCGGCGATCTCGGGGTCCTGACGGAGCAGGGCGCCGAAGTCCTGGGGCAGGGCGTCGGGCGCGGGCGACACGGCTGCGGGTGCGGCGGGAGAGGTGACCGGCATGGGACGGCTCCGGGCCTGGAGGTGGGTGCGCCGGCGAGGGGTGCCGGTGTCAGCTCCAATGTAGGCCGGGGCCGGGCGCCGTGCCCGCTGTCGCGGGGTGCCGTACGCCGGTCGGCGCACCCGCCCCCGTCGGAGCGCGGATACGTCCCGTCAGTGCGGGGCGCGTACGCCGGTGAGCGCGGTGACGACGGGGTCGAGCGCCTGGTTGATCTCGTCGCCGATGGAGCGGAAGAAGGTGATGGGGGCGCCGTAGGGGTCGTAGACCTCGTCCGCCTCGGCGGTCGGGGCCAGCAGCCAGCCGCGCAGCGCGGCGGCGGCGCGCACCAGGGCGCGGGCGCGCTCGACGACGCCCTCGTCGCGCGGGTCGGGCAGGGTGGCCGGGTCTATGGCCCGCACCAGCCGGGTGAACTCCTTGAGCGTGAAGGTGCGCAGGCCCGCGGAGTGGCCCATGGAGATGACCTGGGCGCGGTGGTCGCGGGTGGCGGTGAGGACCAGGTCGGCGCGGATCACGTGCTCGTCCAGCAGCTCGCGGCCGACGAAGCCGGTGGCGTCCGCGCCGAAGTCGGCGAGGACGACCTCGGCGTTGGCCTCCATGGGCGCGCCCTCGTGGCCCCAGGTGCCCGCGCTCTCCACGATGAGGCCGCCGCTGAGCGGGTCGCCGAGCCGGTCCACCAGGGCATGGCGGGTCAGCCGCTCGGTGATCGGTGAGCGGCAGACGTTGCCGGTGCTGACGTGGAGGATGCGGAAGGTGTCGGTCCGCCCCGCTATGCCACGCCCCTCGGGGGCGGTCAATTGGCCACCTCGAGGTCGGGGACCACCTTGCGCAGCTCCTCCGCGGAGAGGGCGCCGGCGCGCAGCAGGACCGGGGTGGCGCCGGTGACGTCGACGATCGAGGACGGCACGATGCCGGGCGTCGGGCCGCCGTCGAGGTAGACGGAGACGGAGTCGCCGAGCATGCCCTGGGCGGCGTCGCAGTCCTCCGGCGAGGGGTGTCCGGTGAGGTTGGCGCTGGAGACGGCCATCGGGCCGACCTCGGTCAGCAGCTCGATGGCGACGGGGTGCAGGGGCATCCGGATGGCGACGGTGCCCCGGGTGTCGCCGAGGTCCCACTGGAGGGAGGGCTGGTGCCGGGCGACGAGGGTGAGGGCGCCGGGCCAGAAGGCGTCGACGAGCTCCCAGGCCTCCTCGGAGAAGTCGGTGACCAGGCCGTGCAGCGTGTTCGGCGAGCCGATGAGGACGGGGGTGGG
Organism: Streptomyces anulatus; assembly: GCF_014650675.1. Classification (GTDB taxonomy): domain Bacteria; phylum Actinomycetota; class Actinomycetes; order Streptomycetales; family Streptomycetaceae; genus Streptomyces; species Streptomyces anulatus. The sequence continues at coordinate 282,118 of NZ_BMVK01000002.1, forward strand.
CATGTTGCGGCCCCGGCCCTTGGCGTCCAGCAGGTCCGCGACGGCCTCCGAGGTGAAGGCGTCCGCACCGATCCCGTACACGGTGTCGGTGGGCAGCACGACCAGTTCGCCCCGGCGGACGGCCGATGCGGCCTCGCGCAGGCCCGTGGTCCGGTCGGTGGCGTCGTTGCAGTCGTATCGCCGAGCCATCAGCCGGCCTCCTGGAGCGGGTACGGGTAGGGGTGGTGGTGCCGGGGGCCGGTCACGGCATGGCCTTGCGGGCGGTGGCGAACCGGGGTCGCTTGTTCAGGTCGGGGTGGTCGGCGGCATCCGCCCAGCCCCGCTCCTCGGTGAAGATCCACGGCACCTGGCCGCCCTGGGTGTCGGCGTGCTCGATGACGACGAGGCCGCCGGGGCGCAGCAGGCGGTGGGCGGTGCGTTCGATGCCGCGGATGGTGTCGAGGCCGTCCTCGCCGGAGAACAGGGCCATCTCCGGGTCGTGGTCGCGGGCCTCGGGGGCGACGTACTCCCACTCGGTGAGCGGGATGTACGGCGGGTTGGAGATGACCAGGTCGACCTGGCCGTCGAGCTCCGGAAGGGCGCTCAGGGCGTCTCCGCGGTGGACGGTGACCCTGGACCCCTCGGCGTTCTTCCGGGTCCACCTGAGGGCGTCCTCGGACAGCTCCACGGCGTGCACCTTGGAGCGGGGGACCTCCTGCGCCATGGCGAGCGCGATGGCGCCCGAACCGGTGCACAGGTCGACGACGACGGGCTCGACGACGTCCATCGCGCGCACCGCGTCTATGGCCCAGCCGACGACGGACTCGGTCTCCGGGCGGGGCACGAAGACGCCGGGTCCGACCTGGAGCTCCAGGTAGCGGAAGAAGGCCCGGCCGGTGATGTGCTGGAGCGGTTCGCGGGCCTCGCGGCGGGCGATGGTCTCCCAGTACCGGGCGTCGAAGTCCGTGTCGGGCACCGTGTGCAGCGCGCCCCGCTTCACCCCGTGGACGAAGGCCGCGAGTTCCTCGGCGTCGAATCGCGGTGAGGGGACACCGGCGTCGGCCAGCCGCTGGGTGGCCTGGGCCACCTCGGCGAGCAGCAGGTTCATCGCGGTTCTCCGTACGGGTTACGGGTGTGCGGGGCGGGCGGGTCGCTTACGCGTTGGCGAGCTTGGCGGCGGAGTCGGCGTCGACGCATGCCTGGATGACGGCGTCCAGCTCTCCGTCGAGCACCTGGTCCAAGTTGTACGCCTTGAAGCCGACGCGGTGGTCCGAGATGCGGTTTTCCGGGAAGTTGTACGTCCGGATCTTCTCGGAGCGGTCGACGGTGCGGACCTGGCTGCGGCGTACGTCGGAGGCCTCCTGCTCGGCGGCCTCCTGGGCGGCGGCCAGGAGCCGGGAGCGCAGGATGCGCATGGCCTGCTCCTTGTTCTGGAGCTGGCTCTTCTCGTTCTGGCAGGAGGCGACGACGCCGGTGGGCAGGTGCGTGATGCGGACGGCGGAGTCGGTCGTGTTGACGGACTGGCCGCCGGGGCCCGAGGAGCGGTAGACGTCGATGCGCAGGTCGTTGGCGTGGATCTCGACGTCGACCTCCTCGGCCTCGGGGGTGACGAGCACGCCCGCGGCGGAGGTGTGGATGCGGCCCTGGGACTCGGTGGAGGGCACGCGCTGCACGCGGTGCACGCCGCCCTCGTACTTCATCCGGGCCCAGACGCCCTGGCCGGGCTCGGTGGCGCCGTTGCCGCCCTTGGTCTTCACGGCGACCTGGACGTCCTTGTAGCCGCCGAGCTCGGACTCGGTGGAGTCGATGATCTCGGTCTTCCAGCCGACGCGCTCGGCGTAGCGCAGGTACATGCGCAGCAGGTCGCCCGCGAACAGGGCGGACTCGTCGCCGCCGGCGCCCGCCTTGATCTCCAGGAGCACGTCCTTGTCGTCGCTGGGGTCGCGCGGGACGAGGAGGAGGCGGAGCTTCTCGGTGAGCTCTTCGCGCTGCTTCTCCAGGTCCTTGACCTCGGCGGCGAAGTCCGGGTCGTCCGCGGCGAACTCGCGGGCGGTCCCGATGTCCTCACCGGTCTGCTTCCAGGTCCGGTACGTGGAGACGATCGGGGTCAGCTCCGCGTAGCGCTTGTTCAGCTTCCGCGCGTTGGCCTGGTCGGCGTGAACCGACGGGTCGGCGAGCTTCTTCTCAAGACCGGTGTGTTCACCGATCAGTTCCTCGACCGCCTCGAACATTCGGGGGCTCCTGGTTGGTTGTGCGTCTGCGGGCCTGCTTGGGGGCGTACTGCCCGGTGGGGTGTACGGCGGGGGGTTCCCCCGTACACCCGACCGGAAAAAACGCCGGTTCCGACGCCCCCGGGAAGAGGGCGCCGAGAACCGGCGCAGTGGCTCGCTACTTGCTGGCGGAGCCGGCAGCCTTGCCGAAGCGGGCCTCGAAGCGGGCCACGCGGCCGCCGGTGTCGAGGATCTTCTGCTTGCCCGTGTAGAACGGGTGGCACTCGGAGCAGACGTCGGCACGGATGGTGCCGTTGTCGATGGTGCTCCGGGTGGTGAACGACGCACCGCAGGTGCAGCTGACCTGCGTCTCGACGTACTCGGGGTGAATGTCGCGCTTCAAGGTGTCTCCTAGTTTCGGGAGGGCGCCGGGTCGTCCGCGCGGATTGCGCGGCCGTGAACCGGGGCCGACGTACCAGTCTGCCAGGACCGGCCGTATCTCCCAAAACCGGGGGCGGAGCGCAGGTATTCCCCGACGGAGCGTGACGGGTGGGTGGCTACTCGACGACCGCGTCGGCGTCGCCCTTGTCGCCGGCCGACTTCTCGGTGGCGGAGGCGGGGATCGGCCGGTCGTTCTTGAGGGCGGCCCAGACCTGCCGGCCAGCCTTCTCCTGCGGCAGGACCCGGTTCGGGTCGGCCGGGTCGTACTCCACGGGCAGGGTCACCATGTGGACGTTCTCGGCGCTCAGTCCCTTGAGTCCGTTGGCGAAACCGGTGAGCTTCTTGACGGAGCCGAGCCCGGAGTCGGTGGTGACGGCCTTGGTGGCGGCGTCCGCGAGGCCGTAGAGCTTGGTGGGGCTGGTGAACACCCCGACGCTCTTCGTCTGGTCCATCAGCGCCTTGATGAACGCCTGCTGGAGCTGGATGCGTCCGAGGTCGCTGCCGTCGCCGACGCTCTTGCGCGTACGGACGAGGCCGAGGGACTGCTCGCCGTTCAGCGTGTGGGTGCCCGGCTCCAGGTCGAGGTGGCTCTTGGAGTCGTCGATCGCGGTCTTCGTGGTGATCTCGACGCCGCCGAGCTCGTCGATGAGCTTGGTGAAGCCGGTGAAGTCGACTTCCAGGTAGTGGTCCATGCGGATGCCGGACATCGACTCGACCGTCTTCACCGCGCAGGCGGGCCCGCCGACCTCGTACGCGGTGTTGAACATCGCCCGGTGCTCGGCGGGGACCTGGTCGCCGGTGGTGTCGCTCTCGCAGGCGGGGCGCTCTATCAGGGTGTCGCGGGGTATCGAGACGACGCTCGCGGACTTGTGGCCCTTGTCGATGTGCATGACCATCGCCGTGTCGGAGCGGGCCGCGCCCTCGTCCTCGCCGTACTTCCCGTTGTCGCCGGAGCGCGAGTCGGAGCCCAGCACCAGGATGTCCTGCGAGCCGTCGTCCACGTCGTCGGGACGGTCGGTGCCGAGCTTGGCGTCGATGTCGATGCTGGAGAGGTTGCCGTCGAGCGCCAGGTACGCGTATCCGAGTCCGGCCCCGCCGACGACCACGACACCCGCGACCGTCCAGGCCGCGACGACCTTGGCACGGTGCCTGCGGGACGGCTTCCTCCGCCGGCTGCCGGTGCCGCGTATGCGGCCGGTGCTCCTGCTCTGCTCGCTCACGCGTCTCCTCGTCACTCCTGTGGCCCGTCTTGCCCCCTGCCGTGGTGTTCCACGCGCGGTCGGCCTCTCCTGGAGGGACGGCCGAAGCAGCAAGAAGGGTTGCACACGCGCCTGTGGCCCCCGTCGGGGGACGGGGGCCACAGGGCGTCCGGGCGAGCTGGCCGTGAGGCTGCGTTCACCTGGGGTTTCGTGCTCGGTACAGCGATATGGCGGACGGTTCGGGGACCGGGGCCGGTGTGGCCAAGGTCTCGGGTCGGCCGGGGCCGGCCGGGGTCAGCCGAAGAGGTTGTAGTTGTTGGCTCCGGTGCCCAGCCGCTTGCGGGCGCCGAAGATGCCGCTGTCGGACCTGCCGGTGCCCGGGTAGAGGTACAGCTCTCCGCTCTTCACCCGGACGACGATGTCCGCGTGGCCGTCGCCGGTGAAGTCGCCGGTGGTGACCAGGGCCGTGGCCACGTCCCAGGTCCGGACGAGGACCTTGGCCGCGAACGGGGCGCTCGCCTTGCCGGTGCCCTTGAAGAGGTACAGCTTGCCGCCGCTGCCCCGGGCGATGATGTCGGCCTTGCCGTCGTTGGTGAAGTCGCCGCTGCCCCGGACCATGCTGAAGTTGAGGCCACCGCCGCCGATCCTGGTCCGGGCGGCGAAGTTGCCGTCGCCCTTGCCCGGGTACAGCCAGAAGCCGCCGGAGGAGTCGGTCGAGAGAATGTCGGGGTGGCCGTCGCTCGTCAGGTCGCCGGGGGCCAGGATCTGCTTGCGGGTGCCCCAGCCGGTGGCCAGGCGCTTGGTCTGCCACGCCTCGGCCGCCGAGCTGTACCACTGCCAGTACAGGTTGCCGTCCGTGCCTCGGACGAGCAGGTCCTGGTTGTCGTCCCGGTTCAGGTCCGTCTGCAGGAGGACGTTGATGTCGCCCCAGCCGCTGCTGTACGTGGCCTTCGACATGCCGGTGCCGGTCGAATTGAACTGGTACATCGTCTTGTTGGACGCGTTGCGGGCCATCAGGTCCGCGCGGTGGTCCCAGTTCATGTTGGTGTCGTAGGCCCGCGCCTTGATGGCGGGCACATAGGTGCTCACCTTGGCGAAGACGCTGTACGCGCCCTCCCCGACACAGTCCAGGACGCCCCACGACACGATGCCGGCCAGCTTGCCGCCGATCACCAGCGGGCCGCCGGAGTCACCGTTGCAGGCCCCGACGGTCTCCGCGTCGGTCGCGCCGGTCTTGCCCGCGCAGACCATGTGGCCCGGAACGAAGGAGCTTCCGTACGAACCCCGGCACGTCGCGTCGGAGACGATCGGGAGCGTCGCCGAACGCAGGGTCGTGGAGATGTCGTCGTTGGTGGACGTGGTGCGGCCCCAGCCGTAGACCTTGGCCTGGGTGCCCGGCGCGTAGAGGCCCGTGTCCGTGTTCGCCATCACCGGGAGGGGCTTGGCCGCGACCGGGTCGAAGAGGGTGAGCACCGCGACGTCGTTGTCGGCCGCTCCCTGCACGTCCTTGTAGAGCGGGCTGTTCCACTGACGGTAGGGCCAGGAGACGGTGCCGCTGCTGTTCGGCTCGGTGGAGGTGCTGCCGGTGACGACCACCCCGTTCGCGTTCCAGTCGAAGCCCTTGACGCAGTGCGCGGCCGTGGCGATCTTCGTGGGCGCGATGACGACACCGCCGCAGAAGAAGCCGGTGTCGTCGGTCTCGTCGCCCGGGGTGCCCCGGTCGTCGTGGTACCAGAGCTGCGCCATCCACGGGGCGCCGGCGATGGAGGTCTGCGTGCCGCCGATGACCATCGGGGCCGCGGTGCCCGGCTCGTCGCCGGCGAACTTGGCGGGCGGGAGGGCCTCGCGGTCCGCCACCGCCGAGTCGGCCACGCGCTCGCGCAGCTCCGACTCCGCCGGGGCGACGGGCCGTTCGGGTGCGGCCGTCGGCAAGGAGGGCGCCGGTTCGCCGGCCTGCGACGCGGACATCGTCAGCGCGGTGCCGACGAGGGCGAGGACGGTGACGGCCGCCGCCGGAACGGCGAGTCTGAGCCGGCGCGCGTGCCGGCCCCCCGTGGTGCGTATGTGCACGCGTGATCCTTCGGATAGGAACCGGTGGCGCACGAGAGCCCCGCCGGTCGGGAAACGGCGGGGGGGTGCGCGCGAACTGCCCGCAGCGCAGGGCGGATCGCCGCAGGGCTCACGCCTCTGCCGTTCCGCCTCGATGGCCCCCCACCTCAACTGGCCCAGATATTACGTGAGCGACAACGGAAGAGGAATGTGTGGAGAAGGAAAAGGAGAGGAAAAGGGAACCCCGGGGACGGAAAAGGGCTCCGCCCCCTCACCGAAGTGAGGGGGCGGAGCCTTGGAAACGGACTGTGCCGGTGTCCGGTCGGTCAGTCGTTGCCGTTTCCGCTGCCCGGCGTCGTCTTCTGGATCTGGAGCAGGAACTCCGCGTTGGACTGGGTCTTCTTCATCCGGTCCAGGAGGAGCTCGATCGCCTGCTGCTGGTCGAGCGCGTGCAGCACCCGGCGCAGCTTCCAGACGACCGCCAGCTCGTCGGTGCCGAGCAGGATCTCTTCCTTACGGGTGGAGGACGCGTCGACGTCCACCGCCGGGAAGATGCGCTTGTCCGAGAGCTTCCGGTCGAGCTTGAGCTCCATGTTGCCGGTGCCCTTGAACTCCTCGAAGATCACCTCGTCCATGCGCGAGCCGGTCTCGACGAGCGCGGTGGCCAGGATGGTCAGCGAGCCGCCGTCCTCGATGTTGCGCGCGGCGCCGAAGAAGCGCTTCGGCGGGTAGAGCGCGGTCGAGTCGACACCACCGGACAGGATGCGGCCGGAGGCCGGCGCCGCGAGGTTGTACGCGCGGCCCAGGCGGGTGATCGAGTCGAGCAGGACGACCACGTCGTGACCCAGCTCGACGAGGCGCTTGGCGCGCTCGATGGCCAGCTCGGCGACGGTGGTGTGGTCCTCGGCGGGACGGTCGAAGGTCGAGGAGATGACCTCGCCCTTCACCGACCGCTGCATGTCGGTGACCTCTTCCGGACGCTCGTCGACCAGGACGACCATCAGGTGGCACTCGGGGCTGTTGACCGTGATCGCGTTGGCGATGGCCTGCAGGATCATGGTCTTGCCGGTCTTCGGCGGGGCCACGATGAGCCCGCGCTGACCCTTGCCGATCGGGGCCACCAGGTCGATGATCCGCGTCGTCAGGATGTTGGAGTCGGTCTCCAGACGGAGCCGGTCCTGCGGGTAGAGCGGGGTCAGCTTCTGGAACTCGGGGCGGCCACGGCCCGACTCCGGGGCCATGCCGTTGACCGAGTCGAGGCGGACCAGCGCGTTGAACTTCTCGCGCCGCTCGCCGTCCTTGGGCTGGCGCACCGCGCCGGTGACGTGGTCGCCCTTGCGCAGGCCGTTCTTGCGGACCTGGGCGAGCGAGACGTACACGTCGTTCGGGCCCGGCAGGTAGCCGGAGGTCCGGATGAACGCGTAGTTGTCGAGGATGTCCAGGATGCCCGCGACGGGGATCAGGACGTCGTCGTCGGCCACCTGCACATCGCTGGCGAAGTCGTCGCGGCCACGGCGGCCACGGCGGTCGCGGTAGCGGCCGCGACGGCCGCGACGGCCGCCCGCCTCGTCGTCGAAGTCGTCCTGCGGACCGTTGTCGCGGTTCTGCTGGCCCTGGCCCTGGCTCTGCCCCTGACCCTGGCGCTGCGGGCGCTGCCCGCCGCCGCCCTGCTGGCCCTGGTCGTCGCCCTTGCCCCGGCGGTCGCGCTGACGCTCGCGGCGCTCGCCGCGCTCACCCCGGTCGCCCCGCTCACCGCGGTCGCGACGGTCTCCGCGACGGCCCTCGGCCGTGTCGGCGGCGGCCTCGGCCTTGGCGTCGCCCTTCGGCTCGCCCCGCTCCTCGGTCTTCTGCTCGGCCTGGGGCTCCGCCTTGGCCTTGACCTCGGTCTTCGCCTCGGTCTTGGTGTCCGGGCTGCCCGCCTGCGCGGTCGCACGGCGACGACGACGCTCGCCCGCGGGCTGGTCGTCGCTGGCCGGCTGACCGGGGATGTCGATCTGCTGCTGCGCCGTGTCCTTCTCGGCGGCGGCAGCGGCTGCCTCGTCCCCGGTGCGCGCCTTCGAGGTCGCGCGGCGCTTCGGCTTGGTCTCCGCCTCGGCGGGGGCCTCTGCGGACTTGGAGGAGGCCTTGGGGGCGGCGGATCCGCCACCCGCCTGCGCCTCCTTGATGACCTCGATCAGCTGGCTCTTGCGCATCCGCGCAGTGCCCCTGATGCCGAGGCCGGACGCGACCTGCTGCAGCTCGGCCAGGACCATGCCCTCGAGGCCGGTGCCGGAGCGGCGGCGCCGTGCGGTGGTGCCAGTGGCAGCACCTTCGGCGGGCGCGGCGCTGTCGACGCTCTTGTCGGCAGTCACGCCCATCAGATCGGTGGTGTCGCTCACGAAGGGTCCTTCCCTGGAGCGGACGTCGGCCTTCTGGCTCGGCGACCGGTTGTGCTGTCCGACTGCGGTCTGTTGATCTTGCTGGATCGCGGACCTTGCCGGGGCGGTGGTCCGCCGGGTGTACGGCGGAGAGATGAACGTGCGGGGTCCGGCGCGAGATCCCCCTGCTCGGCCCACTCCTGGACGAGCGAGGGGTGTCGTGCCGGTTCCGGAGCGTGCTCGAAACTGCTCAGGCAGGCTGCTCAGGCAGTTGGGGAGGCTCCCGGAAGAATGGTGGTCCCGGAGGGGGACACGAAGCAACGCGCCTCAAAGACGTCGGTTGCAGACTTGAGGTTAACACTACCGGCTCCAACAAACATTCCCCCTCTCGCTCACCGGTAATCACATGCGGTTACGCGGCCAGCGGCAGCACACTGGCGCCCGTCGCGTCGAGGGCCAGCCGGTTCGCCGCCCAGCCCTCCCCCGCCAGTCGGGCGACCTTGTCGGCCGAGCCTTCCTCCGTCAGCGCGAGGACCGTGGGCCCCGCACCGGAGATGACCGCGGGCACGCCGTCGGCGCGCAGGCGGTTGACCAGTTCCACGCTCTCCGGCATGGCGGGGCCCCGGTATTCCTGGTGGATCCGGTCCTCGGTCGCGGCGAGCAGCAGCTCGGGGCGGCGGGTCAGGGCCTCGACGAGCAGGGCCGCCCGGCCGGCGTTGAGAGCCGCGTCGACGTGCGGGACGGTGCGCGGGAGCAGGCCGCGCGCCGTCTCGGTGAGCACCGGGCGCCCGGGGACGAAGACCACCGGGACGACGGATTCGGCGGGGTTCATCCTGATCGCCCGGGCCGCGCCGCCGTCCATCCAGGCGAGCGTGAAGCCGCCGAGCAGACAGGCCGCGACGTTGTCGGGGTGTCCCTCGATCTCGGTCGCCAGCTCCAGCAGGGCCGCGTCGTCGAGGCGGGCGTCGCCGCCCGTCGTCACGGCGCGGGCGGCGACGATTCCGGCGCAGATGGCGGCGGAGGAGGAGCCGAGGCCGCGGCCGTGCGGGATGCGGTTGGCGCAGACGATCTCCAGCCCGCGGGGCTGGCCGCCGAGCAGGTCGAACGCGGTGCGCAGGGAGCGCACGAGCAGGTGGCTCTCGTCGCGGGGCAGCGTCTCACTGCCCTCACCTGCGATGTCGATGTGCAGCCCGGAGTCGGCGACCCGGACGACGACGTCGTCGTACAGCCCCAGCGAGAGGCCCAGGGCGTCGAAGCCCGGACCCAGGTTGGCGCTGGTTGCGGGGACGCGCACCCTGACGGCGGCGGCTCGGAACGCGGGACCGGCCATCGGTCGGACCACTCCTTGTAAGGCGGCGGGGATGCAGTGCGGGTGGCTCTGCGGCGGCGGGACGAACGGCGGGGGTCATGGCGGTGGGGGTCGCGGCTGTGCGGAGGGCTCCGAAGCGGTGCGGGAATCCGGCGGCCGGCCCGACGGCCACGACGGGGACCGCAGGCGTGGCGGTCCGGCGGGCGGATGCCGGGCGGATGGGGTACAGCTTATCGAAGGAAGGTTCTGTGGCGACATAGGGCGCACAGGAGGCGCACGATGCGTGTCGCCCGCCTCCCATGCGCTCTCCGCCCCGGAAAGGGGCTGGTTGAGCGGGTTGTCGCGGTTGCCCGGGCCGGCCGCGGCGCCTGCCGGCGCCCGGCCCGGGACCGGATCAGACGAGTCCGAGCTTCTCCGCGGCGGTGGCCGCGTCGACCGGGACCGTGACCGGCTGCGGTGCGCCCGCGACGGCCCAGTCGGGGTCCTTGAGGCCGTTTCCGGTGACCGTGCAGACGATGCGCTGGCCGGGGTCGACCTTGCCCTCTTCGGCGGCCTTGAGCAGGCCGGCGACGGACGCGGCCGACGCGGGCTCCACGAAGACGCCCTCCTGGGAGGCCAACAGCCGGTACGCGGACAGGATCTGCCGGTCCGTCACCTCGTCGATGAAGCCGCCCGACTCGTCGCGTGCGGCCAGCGCGTAGTTCCAGGAGGCCGGGTTACCGATCCGGATCGCGGTGGCGATGGTGGACGGGTCCTTGACGATCTCGCCGCGCACGATGGGCGCGGAGCCGGAGGCCTGGAAGCCCCACATGCGCGGGGAGCGGGTCGAGACGCCGTCACCGGCGTACTCGGTGTACCCCTTCCAGTACGCGGTGATGTTGCCCGCGTTGCCGACCGGCAGGACGTGGATGTCGGGGGCGTCGCCGAGCGCGTCGACGATCTCGAACGCGGCGGTCTTCTGGCCCTCGATACGAACCGGGTTGACCGAATTGACCAGCGCCACGGGGTAGTTGTCCGAGAGCGAGCGGGCCAGGGTCAGGCAGTCGTCGAAGTTGCCGTCGACCTGGAGGATCTTGGCGCCGTGCACGAGCGCCTGGCCCATCTTGCCGAGCGCGATCTTGCCCTGCGGTACGAGGACGGCGCAGACCATCCCCGCGCGCACGGCGTACGCCGCGGCGGAGGCCGAGGTGTTGCCGGTGGAGGCGCAGATGACGGCCTTCGCCCCCTCCTCCTTGGCCCGGGTGATGGCCATGGTCATGCCGCGGTCCTTGAACGAACCGGTGGGGTTGGCGCCCTCGACCTTGAGGTGCACCTCGCAGCCCGTGCGCTCGGAGAGGACCTGCGCCGGAACGAGCGGCGTACCGCCCTCACGAAGTGTGACGACCGGCGTCGTGGCCGTGACCGGAAGCCGGTCCCGGTACTCCTCGATGATGCCGCGCCACTGGTGGGTGCCCTTGCTGGTCATGGGTCCTTTACTCCCCTTCAACACGCATGATGCTGGCGACACCGCGCACGGTGTCGAGCTTGCGCAGCGCTTCGACGGTCCCGGAGAGGGCGGCGTCGGGCGCGCGGTGGGTGACGACGACGAGGGACGCCTCGCCGCCTCCGTCTGGACGTCCTTGCTGGCGGACGGTGTCGATCGATACGCCCTGCTCGGCGAAGACCGTCGCGACCTGGGCGAGCACGCCCGGCTTGTCGGCCACGTCGAGGCTGATGTGGTAGCGCGTGACGACCTCGCCCATGGGGCTGACCGGCAGGCGCGTGTAGGCGGACTCACCGGGACCGGTGGCCTCGCCCAGTTTGTTGCGGCAGACCGCGACGAGGTCGCCGAGGACCGCGGAGGCGGTCGGCGAGCCGCCGGCGCCGGGACCGTAGAACATGAGCTGCCCGGCCGCGTCGGCCTCGATGAAGACCGCGTTGTACGCCTCGCGGACCGAGGCCAGCGGGTGGCTGAGCGGGATCATCGCGGGGTGGACGCGGGCGGTGACGGAGGCCCCGTCGGCGGCACGCTCGCAGATGGCCAGCAGCTTGACCGTGCAGCCCATCCGGCGGGCGGAGGCGATGTCGGCGGCGGTGACCTCGGTGATGCCCTCGCGGTGCACGTCGCCGATCTTCACGCGGGTGTGGAAGGCGATCCCGGCGAGGATCGCGGCCTTCGCGGCGGCGTCGAAGCCCTCGACGTCGGCGGTCGGGTCGGCCTCCGCGTACCCGAGGGCGGTGGCCTCGTCGAGCGCCTCGGAGTAGCCGGCGCCGCTGGTGTCCATCTTGTCGAGGATGAAGTTGGTCGTGCCGTTCACGATGCCGAGCACCCGGTTGACCTTGTCCCCGGCGAGCGACTCGCGCAGCGGCCGCACCAGCGGGATGGCCCCGGCGACGGCGGCCTCGTAATACAGATCGCGGCCGTACTTCTCGGCGGCGGCGTGCAGGGCCGCGCCGTCCTCGGCGAGCAGCGCCTTGTTGGCGGAGACGACGCTCGCGCCGTTCTCGAAGGCGGTGGTGATGAGCGTCCGGGCCGGCTCGATACCGCCGATGACCTCGATGACGACGTCGATGTCGCCGCGCTGTACGAGCGCGGTCGCGTCGGTGGTGATCAGTGCGGGGTCGATGCCCTCACGCACCTTCGAGGGCCGGCGGACGGCCACGCCGACGAGCTCGACGGGCGCGCCGATGCGCGCCGCGAGGTCGTCGGCGTGCGTCGTCATGATGCGCGCCACCTCTGAGCCGACCACTCCACAGCCCAGCAGCGCCACCTTCAGCGGACGCGTACGCATCATCCGACCTCGTTTCTCATACCTAGACCCTCCGGAGATTGGGGGGCGGCGTCGCGGCTCCGGGCACGCGCATCTGCGGCGTTGTCGTCAATCACCATGGCTCCGCCATGCCTCAATCCTCCGCCTTGCAGCTGCACGCACCCAGAACCGCTCCTTCTCCCACCCCCCAATCGCCGGAGGGTCATGCTCATTGGGGACCAGTCTCACTCACCGGACGGGGGTTTCTGACCCTCGTCCGGATCCTGAGATGACTATTTCATCAGCCGACATCGAGACGCAGGAGATCTTCCTCCGTCTCGCGCCGGACGATGACGCGTGCCTCTCCGTCGCGGACCGCGACGACCGGCGGGCGCAGCGCGTGGTTGTAGTTGCTCGCCATGGAACGGCAGTACGCGCCGGTGGCGGGGACGGCGATCAGGTCGCCGGGGGCCAGGTCGGCGGGGAGGAACGCGTCCTTGACCACGATGTCGCCGCTCTCGCAGTGCTTGCCGACGACCCGGACCAGCATGGGTTCGGCGTCCGAGGTGCGGGAGACGAGCGCGACGCTGTACTCGGCGTCGTACAGCGCGGTGCGGATGTTGTCCGACATGCCGCCGTCGACGCTGACGTACGTCCGCAGCCCCTCCAGGGGCTTGATCGTGCCGACCTCGTACAGCGTGAACGCGGTCGGTCCGACGATGGCGCGGCCCGGCTCCACGGAGATGCGGGGGGTGCGCAGCTTCGCGGACTCGCACTCGCGGGTGACGATGTCGCTGAGCGCCTTGGCGATCTCGTGCGGCTCGCGGGGGTCGTCCTCGGAGGTGTACGCGATACCGAGGCCGCCGCCGAGGTCGATCTCGGGCAGTTCGACGCCGTGCTCGTCGCGGATCTCGGCGAGCAGCTGCACCACGCGCCGGGCGGAGACCTCGAATCCGGCCATGTCGAAGATCTGCGAGCCGATGTGCGAGTGGACGCCGATGAGGTCGAGGCCGTCGAGGGAGAGGGCACGGCGCACCGCCTCGGCGGCCTGCCCGTCGGCGAGCGCGATCCCGAACTTCTGGTCCTCGTGCGCGGTGGCGATGAACTCGTGGGTGTGGGCCTCGACGCCGACGGTGACGCGGATCTGCACCCGCTGGCGGACGCCGTGCCGCTGGGCGATGTGGGCGACGCGGACGATCTCCTGGAAGGAGTCGAGCACGATCCGCCCGATGCCCGCCTCGACGGCCCGCTCGATCTCGGCGACGGTCTTGTTGTTGCCGTGGAAGGCGATGCGTTCGGCGGGCATTCCGGCGTCCAGCGCGGTGGTCAGCTCACCGCCGGAGCAGACGTCGAGGTTCAGCCCCTCCTCCTTCAGCCAGCGCACGACGGCGCGGGAGAGGAAGGCCTTCCCGGCGTAGAAGACGTCGGCGTCCGGGCCGAAGGCCTCGGACCAGGCGCGGCAACGGGCCCGGAAGTCGCTCTCGTCGAGGAAGTAGGCGGGGGTGCCGAACTCCTCCGCGAGCCGGGCGACGGTGATCCCGCCGACGGTGAGGGCGCCGTCCGCGTCGCGGGTGACGGTGCGCGACCAGACCTTCTCGTCGAGGACGTTGAGGTCGGCGGCGGGCGCGGAGTAGTGCCCCTCGGTGAGGACGTCGGCGTGACGGGGTCCTGCGGGGTGTGCGGAGCGGCTCATCGTGATGTTCTCTCGGGTCTGTTCTGATCGCGTCAGAGGTGTTCGGGCGCGCGGATGCCGAGCAGGGACAGGCCGCCTGCCAGCACCGTCCCGGCGGCTTCGGCGAGAGCCAGCCGGGCACGGTGGGCGGCCGAGGGTTTCTCGTCACCGGCGGGCAGGGGCGGGCAGGAGTCGTGGAAGTCGAAGAACGCGTGCGCGACGGCTTCCAACTGCCGGGCGACCCGGTCGGGCGCGCGGTGACGGGCCCCGGCGAGCAGGACGCCGGGGTGGTCGGCGATGAGGTCGAGGAGGGGACGGGCCGCACCGTCGTACGGGAAGGAGTCTTCGCCGTACGGAGCGTGCGGGGCGCCCGGGGTGTGCTGGGTGTGCCCGGCGCCCTGGGCGGTCCCGGCGTGGCTCTCGCTGTCCGGGCCGGGTCCGGCGTACGGGGCGTGCCCTGCGGTGAAGCCGAGGAGGGCGGCCCCGCGGGTGAGGGCACGGGCCCTGGCGTGGGCGTAACGGACCCGGAAGAGCGGGTTGGCCTCGCCCTGGACGAGCAGTGCGGGGCCGAGGGCGGCGCGGTCGTGCCCGGCGGGCCGCAGGAGCCCCCAGCGGGCCGCGTCGGGCCCGAGCCGCTCCAGCAGCTCCCCCGCGGTGACCCCGGCGGGGACGGGCCGGATCCCGGTGAGCGGTACGGGGGGCGTCCCGTGCGCGTCGACGGTGACGCCGAGGCGCGCCCAGTCCGGATCGGACGCCTCCTCGCAGCTGACCCGGACCCGGGCGCCCTGGGCGACGACGAGCCGGCGCACGGCATGGGCGGTGACGGCGGCGCGGACCTCCCGCGCGTGGTGGAACTGGAGGATCTCCTCCCGGAGCGCGTCCCCGTGTCCGTACGCGAGCCCCTGTTCCCGTACGGCGTCGAGCACGGCCCGGTCGCCCGCGTCCGGGGCGTCGAGGGTGAAGCTCAGGAACCCCGGTCCGGTGATCTCGACCCGCCCGACGCCGGGCTCGGCGGCGACGCGTTCCCGCAGGATGGCCGCGATCTCCAGGGCGGGCAGCGCGGCGGGCCCGGCGAGCTGGAGTGCGACGGCGCAGGCGTAGTCCCCGCTGCCGCCGGGCCGGGTCCTCTCCACCCGCACGCGCGCGGGCACGGGTGCGCGCAACGCATCCTCGTCGACCGCGCGGCGCACGGCGTGCAGCACGGTCCGGGAGAGGTCGGCGGGGGTCACGGGTCAAGCGTAGGTGAGAGAGGGGGGCACTCCGCGACCCGGTTTCGCCATCCGGTCAGCCGGACCCGGTTCGCCGCCCGGGTCAGCCGGTGGCGCTCCCCGCCCGCCCGGCACCGCGCCGGCCGTCCACCGAGGGCTCTTCCTCCCCCGTCACCAGCCGGCGCATGATCCGCACCAGCTCGCTCGGCTCGAACGGCTTCGCCAGGAACGCGTCGACCCCGGCCGCCACGCCCGCGTCGACCTCGTAGGGCGTACAGGCGCTGATGACGGCGATGGGGAGACGGCGGGTCCGGGGGTCGGAGCGCAGGCGGGTGGCGGTCTCCAGACCGTCCAGCCGGGGCATCACCACGTCGAGGGTGATCGCGTCGGGGCGGACCCGCTCGACCAGGTCCAGGCACTCGACACCATCGGCCGCGGTCACGACCTCGAAGCCCTCCAGCTCGAGATTGACCCTGATCAGCTGCCGGATGACCTTGTTGTCGTCGACAACAAGCACGCGGCCGTACGCCCCTGACACTCTTCGAGAGTAGGTCGGCCGGAGGGGCGGCGTCCGGGTTTTGTCCACTTCCGCCCCGGACGGGTGGCCACCGCATGCACGGGCCTCCCGGCCGGGAGGAAGAGGCACGGAGGCACGGCGGAATACCTGTTCACGGACACCCCGTGGGAGCTGGTAGTGTTTCACCCGTCGCAGAGCAGCACCGCGATACGCCCCCGTAGCTCAGGGGATAGAGCATCGGCCTCCGGAGCCGGGTGCGCAGGTTCGAATCCTGCCGGGGGCACTTCCGGATTGAAGAACCGGACCAGCAGAGGCTGGTCCGGTTTTTTCGTGCGTGTTGCGGGTACGCCGCGCCCTCGCGGGGACGAGCGGAGCGTGGTCCGGCTCGCCCCACGAGGTGGCGGGTCAGCACTTCCCGTCGACTCAGTACCTGCCGTCGACTCAGTACTTCCCGTCGACCGGGATCCAGCCGGACCAGGTCTCGGGCTGGTAGAACTTGCCGGTGTCGCCGTCGTAGCGCAGGACGCGGAGGCGTACGTCCCCGCCCTCGCGGTAGTCCTTGTTGCACGTCGCCCAGGTGTCCGCGCCGAGCTTGTTGACGCAGACCTCCTCGGCGCGCCCGTAGTCGGTGTAGACCCCGACGGCCGCGGACATGCCGTCCTTCTTCGTGTCGCCCGCCCAGACGATGTCGCCGTTGTGCTGGAAGCACCCGCTGACGCCGTAGGCGGCGGTCGAACCGAGGCATGTGCTCGACGACGGAGATGCCTTGGCCGCTCCGACGGCTTCCACTTGGCCGCCCGGTACCGGGGTTCCCACCGGTCCCGCCGGATCCACGGACTCCACCGGTCCCGCCTGGTCCTCCTGGTCCGCCGGGAAGAGAACTGCCGCCCCGGGGTCCGTGGCCCCGCCCTCGACGATCTTCACGTCCGCCGGCATCTGCACTTCCTGGGGGCTCACCGGCGCGTCGTCGGCCAGCGCCGGCGTCGCGGTGACCGCCGAGAGCGCAAGTGCTGACGCACCGGCGAGAACGCTCAACTTCGAGCGCCAGTTTTCACGCATGCTTCACTACCCCCGCGCCTGACCTCTGTTGCAAGATCATCAAATATCAATATGTGAACAGAGTGTGAGACTAAGAGATCGCCGTGACGGATGGAAGGGGCTTCTGTGACGCAGGGGCTCCATGGTGCGGATGATGCACACGCGGCGGGCACGCCGCGGGCACAGCAGGAGGGGCGGGCACACCTGCGTGCGCCCGCCCCTCCTTCGTACCGAAGTCACCGCGCGGGAGGCCCTGCGGCCGGTTCCCCCTCGGCGATGTCGTGGAACGAGAGATCGAGGGCGCACTCCGCAGGGATCGCGGCGGCGGAGGTCTCGCACTCCGCGGGGCCCGCCCCGACCCGTCCGTCCGTCTCGGGCGGACCGGCGCGACGCTCGCCCGTCTCGATGTGGCCCGCCATGCCGTCCACGGGAACAGCCGTCGTGGAGGCGGCGGGACCTTCGGGCCGGGTGGCGTCGGCGGTGTCCGACGAGGACGACCAGGCGGCTCCGCCCGCCGTGGCGCACAGGACGAGTGCGGCCGAGACCGCGACGGTGCGAAATCGCATGAAGATCCCCCTACGCGGACGCCCCGACATCCGAGTCGTCAGTTGACCCACGGTGCCACAGCGCGCGAGGCGGAGGGCGGAGAACGAGTGAAGATGGCGCACGGAGCGCCACATGCGCGCCGCGTTTCCGGGGCGGCCCCACCGTGTCGGGGACACCGCGGGGTCGGCCCACGGCACTCGGTCGGGTGAACTGGGCCACGTGCCACAGGTCGCCCGCCTCCACACAACGGGCGTCGCCCAGGAGTTCGACATGGCGGGCAGCAGCTCCGTCTGGCACTACGATCCGGGCGGACCCGCCCCGAACCAGGATCCTCTGCCGCAGCCGGACGAACCAGGGCGCGAGGGCGACCGGACGGATCCGGTCGTGAGCAACAGGAAGCGCGACAGAGGATCACTGATGGACACCTCCCATTTCGTCCTGCCGAGCGAGGAAGCAGAGCGCTACACCGGCCGGCTCATCCGGAAAGGCACCGAGATGATCGGGAACTCTCATCCCGAGGAGAAGGGCTATCGGCCCGCGGCTGCCTTCGGCCACCTCGGACTTCCCGAGCCGGAGACGCTCGTACAGGGCGTGCGGAAGATCCGTCTCTGCCTCGACGACCTCACCACTCCGGAGGGCACGTACCTCCAGCGGTGCGTCGATCTCTTCACCCATGAACGCGAAGCGGGCACCACGCGGATCTACGTCCGGTCGACCATCGAACCATCCATGGAGCCTCCCGTGAGCAAGGCTCCATAAGCCTGCCGAGCGGGCCGGGCCGACCTTCGAGCCGACCGCACGGCGAACTCCGGTGACGCCGTGCGTGGAGCGGGGCCGAACCGGGCAGAGTCATGGTGACTTTTCGGCTCGACGGTGGGGGGACCGTTATGGAGTCCGACGATCGGTACGGGGCCGCGGGGCAGAGAGACGACGGGGCCGGGTTCGACGGGGCCGGGTTCGGTGGGGCTGTGCCTCCGCCGCCCTCCCGCGCGCCGGACGTGGGGCCGCCGCCGCCCGGTGCGCCCCTGCGTGCGGTCGGCGCGGCGCTGCTCAATCTGACCGGACTCGGGCTCGGTTACGCCCTGTTGGGGCGCTGGGCGCGGGCCGCTGTGTGCTGGGCGGCCACGGCGGTGCTGCTGTGGGCGGCGTTGCCGGCCGATCCGGACGGGGTGCCCGGGGGCGTCCTCGTCGGGTATCTGCTCGTGCTGGTGCTCGCCGCCGCCGACGGGGCCCGGATCGCCCGGCGTTCGGCGCTGGGCGGGGCGTGGCGGCCCGTCCTGGCGGTCGGGCTCGGCGTGGTGCTGCTGGCCGTGCCGGCGGGCGGCGCCGCGGTGTACGGCTCCGCGCGGGACGAGGCGCGGGAGCAGATGCTGCTGGACCGGCTGGCGGCCGGGGACGAACGGGTCCGGGCGGCCTCGGGGCAGCCGTTCGGCTCGGTGAAGGGCGAGTACGCGGGGGCGCTCGACGTCTACCGCGCGCTCGGCGAGGACCATCCCGGCTCCCGGGCGGCGAAGCTCGTCCCGGACCGCCTGAAGACCTACTACGACGCCGTCTCCGCCCCGTACGCCGAGAAGCGGCACTGTGAAGCCGTCGCGCCGTTGACCTATCTGCGGACGCTTCCGGACTCGGTGGACGGGAAGCTGCTGGGCGCGCTCGCCGCATGGCCCGACGAACCGCTGGCCACGTCGTTGTACGGGTGCGGTGTGTCGCGTCTGGGTGGACCGGGCGGCGGCGGCACGGAGTTGGGGGAGCTGTTGCGCACGTTCCCCGATTCCGCCTCCGCGCAGCAGGTGGGGCCCGCGATCGGGAAGCGGATCAAGGACCAGGTCGCGGCGTTGAAGGGGGCCGAGCCGTGTGCGGCCACCGAGGTGCTGCGGGGCCTCGGCGCCACCGCGTCCGAACTCCCCGCCGAGGGTGTGAAGGCGCTGCGCGCCGATGCCGACCGGGGTGTCGTGGACGGGGTGTACGCCTGCGGGGTTGACCAGTTCGAGGACGGGAAGTTCGGCGACGCGCGCACGACGCTGACCGATTTCGCGCGGACGTACAAGAGCGACGGCCGGGTGCGGCAGGCGCGGAACATCGCCATAGCCGCGGAGATCGCCGACGACCGGCCGGCGGCGGGCAAGCGGCTGCCGCCGTCGAAGCGGCCCGGCGGGTCCCGCATGGAGCTGGTCATCAGCAATGACGCGCCGAACTCGGTCGAGGTGCTCTACACCGGGCCGGTCACCGGGACCGTCACCCTGAAGGCCTGCGCGGGCTGCGAGCGTTACAGCGCCTCCGCCGGAGCGCGGCAGGCGTGCAAGGCGAGCGGCAGGAGCTACCCGAAGGCGCGGCTTCGGCTTCCCTCCGGCGAGTACCACTTCCTCTACAAGCACGGCACGGGCGCGACCGCCGGGGTGGACAGCTACTCCTCGGGGACGAAGGTCCAGCCTGGCTACACCTACACCAGCTGCACCTACGTCATCGAGCGGAATCCCTTCGGGCTGGACCTGCCCCTGATCCCGGACCCGGTGAAGCCGGTGCTCAGCCCTTGGGTCGCGGGTTCTTATCGATGACCCGGCCGTCCAGCCCGGCGGTGAGGAAGGCGCCGCCGTGCGAGTCGGAGACGTAGACGCGCAGCACCGGGCGGTCCTCGTGGAAGGGCGACGAGGGGTCCACGATCACGTAACGGCTCTCCGGTTCGTCGACGTTGAGCGTCTTCTCCGCCGTCTTCAGCAGGGCGGGCAGCACGTCCCAGTCGACGGAGTTCAGGTCGATCGTCGTGGACCCGGACGTCAGGGTGCCGCCCCTGTCGTCGTTCTTCGCCCGGCCGTCGCGGTAGCTGAAGCTGTCGTACAGCGCGGCGTTGGACTTCAGCGGCGCGTCGGCGGAGGCGTGGTCGCCGTAGAGGGTGAAGTCGGTGACCTTCGTCCCGCCCATGACCGGCTTCATCGCCTTGATCGCGGCCCGCGCCCCTTCCGGGGTCAGCAGGTCCTCGGCCTCCGGTACCTCCTCCTCGGAACCGCCGGTGTCTCCGGACCCGTCGGAGTCGTCGGCCACCGGGTCCGGCGCCGGAACGGAGGCCTGAGGGGCGCTCGCCCGGTCGCGCGGGCGGTCGTCGCTGTCGGAGCCCCTGGACGAGAACGGGTCGGCCGTCCAGATGATGGCGCCCGCGATCACCACGGCCGAGACGACGGACGATGCGGCGCTGATCCGCCAGACCCGGCGCTCGACGCGGCGGCCGCGCTCGTGCAGGGCGTCGTAGGGGTCGGTGGCGGGCTGCTGGTACGGGTTGCCGCCGGATGCGGGCGTGGAGGCGGAAGCGGGCGGCGGGAAGCCGTAGCCCGTCGGGATACGGTCCTCCGGGCCCGCGGCCGAGGAGGACGCGGCGGAGGAGGGCGCGGCGGAGGATCCGCCGGGCCGGGCGGACGCCGGGGGCTTGCGGTCGGACACGGGTGACGGGGGCGGCACGGACTCGGACGCGGGTCCCGGCCGGGGCGGCGGCGTGGCGGCCGTCTGCGTGGGCGTGGCGTGCACCGACCCGGGGCCGGACGCGGGCCGTTCCCGTACGGGCTCCGTGGGCGTCGGGGCGGGGCTCCCGCCCGTGCGCGCGGCCTCGGCCAGCAGGCGGTCGAGGGCCTCGGCGTCCGGGCGGGCCGGGATGTCCCTGGTGAGGAGCGCGTTCAGCACCGGGGTGAGGGACCCGGCCCGTACCGGCGGCGGGATCTCCTCGTCGAGCACGGCGGCCAGCGTGGCCAGGGTGGTGGCCCGGCGCAGCGGGTGGCGGCCCTCGACGGCGACGTACAGCATCATGCCGAGCGACCAGAGGTCGGAGGACGGGTCGCCCTCGGTGCCCCGGATCCGCTCGGGGGCTATGTAGTCGGGCGAGCCGATGAGGGCGCCCGTCATGGTGAGGCTGGTCGACTCGCGGATGGCGGCGATGCCGAAGTCCGTGAGGACGGGCCGGCCGTCGGCACGCAGCAGCACGTTGGCGGGCTTGACGTCGCGGTGCTGGATGCCGGAGGCGTGGGCGGCGCGGAGGGCGGAGAGGATGCCGCGTCCCAACTCGGCTGCCTCGGCGGGCTCCATGGGGCCGGCGGCGAGCCGGTCGTGCAGGGAGGAGCCGGCCACCAGCTCCATCACGATCCACGGGTAGCCGTCCTCGCCGGGGTCGACGATGTGGTGGACGGTGACCACGTTGGGATGGTCGACCCGGGCCAGGGCACGGGCCTCGCGCAGCACCCGGGCACGCAGGGTGCGGGCGCCTTCGGGGTCGTACTCCGCGAGCGCCGGGTCCGGGGGCCGTACCTCCTTGAGGGCGACATCACGGTGCAGCGCCTCGTCGCGGGCCCGCCAGACCATGCCCATGCCACCGCTGCCGAGCCGCTCCACCAGCGTGAAGCGGCCGTCGATCACCCGTCCCGAGGGGGCCTCTGCGCTCATGGGCCGTAGCGTACGGGGGGCGTACGACAGCGGGGAGACAGGGCCGTACGGACGGCCGAAACGCAACACGCCATCGGCCGTGGTCCGCCGCGCGCCTCCCACGGGCCGCGCCTCCCCCGGGACTTGCCCCTGTCCGCCTCCCCCTCGGGGCTTGCCCCTCCGTCCGCCTCTCCGTCAGGCCGCGCCTCCGTCAGGCCGAGGTGCGTTTGCGGGAGGGCGCCGTCTTCTTCGCCGTTGTGCCGCTGCTCGACGACGACGTCCGCTTCTTCGTCGCGGTCTTCGTCGCGGTCTTCGTCGTGGACTTCTTCGCGGTCGTCCGGCTCCCGGCGCTCCCGGCGGACTTCTTCGCCGTCGACGTGGACTTCTTCGCGCCGGTGGACTTGGGGGCGGACTTCTTGGCCGTGGAGCTTCCGGAGCGGGTGACCGTCTTGCCGGTCGGGGTGCGGTGCGTGGTCTTCTTCGCCGTCCCGGTGGTCTGCTCGGCCTTGGTCGTCTGCTCGGCCTCGGTGGTCCGCGCGGTCTTCCCGGAGGTCTTCGACGACGTCTTCTTGATGGGGTGGACGTCCGCCATGCCGCCGTCGCCGTCGCCCGCACCCTCGACGTTCCGGGATTTCCTGGCCGCCCGCACGCTGTTCTCCAGGGCCGCGATCAGGTCGATGACCTTGCCGTCGCCGGTGTCCTCGGGCTCGGCCGGGAGCACGGTCTCGCCGGCGGCCTTCGCGGCGACGAGTTCCTCCACCGCCTCCCGGTAGTCATCGTGGAGGCTGTCCATGTCGACCTCGCCGAGGGTGTCCATCAGGGCGTCCGCCAGGTCGAGTTCGGCGTCGCGGACCGTGATGTCGCCCTCCGGCGCGGCGTCCTGCGGCGCGCGGATCTCGTCGGGCCAGAGAAGGCCGTGCATGGCGATCACGTCGTCCACCACGCGGAGCATGCCGAGCCGTTCGCGGCCGCGCAGGGCGTACTTGGCGACGGCGACCCTGTTGCTGCGTTTGAGGGCCTCGCGGAGCAGGGTGTACGGCTTGGCGGCCGGGACTCCGTTGGCGGAGAGGTAGTACGCCGCGTCCATCTGGAGCGGGTCGATCCGGTCGGCGGGCACGAAGGCGACGATCTCGATGGTCTTCGCCGTGGGCAGCGGGAGCTGGGCCAGGTCCTCGTCGGTGATCGGGATCATCGTGCCGTCGGCGTCCTCGTAGGCCTTGCCGATCTCGCCGCCGGAGACCTCCTCCTCGTCCAGTTCACAGACCTTGCGGTACCGGATCCGGCCACCGTCGGCGAGGTGGATCTGCCGGAAGCTGATCGAGTGGTTCTCGGTGGCGTTGACCAGCTTGATGGGGATGCTGACCAGCCCGAAGGAGATCGCGCCGTTCCATATGGACCTCACCGTTCACCCCTTGCCGACCGTTGAGCACCCTTGAGGCGTCGGAGACGCTTTGGCATGGTTTCGTGTGACTCTTATCGTATGACGCCGATCACCGAGGTGGAGGGGCGACGGGTCTCGCTCAGCAATCTCGACAAGGTCCTGTATCAGGCCACCGGGACGACCAAGGGCGAGGTCCTGCACTACTACGCGGCCACCGTCGGCGGCGTGATCCTGCCCCATCTGCGCGAACGCCCCGTGTCCTTCCTGCGCTACCCGGACGGGCCGGACGGGCAGCTCTTCTTCACCAAGAATCCGCCGCCCGGTACGCCCGCCTGGGTGGAGACCACCGCAGTCCCCCGGAGCGAGGACCCGGGCGCCCGGCAGGTGGTCGTGCGGGATCTGGCCTCCCTGATGTGGGCGGCCAACCTGGTGGTGGAGTTCCACACCCCGCAGTGGCGTGACGACGCACCGGAGATCGCCGACCGGATGGTCTTCGACCTGGACCCCGGCTCCCCCGCGACCGTCGTGGAGTGCTGCGCGGTGGCGCTCTGGCTGCGGGATCGTCTCGCGGCCGACGGGCTGGCCGCGTACGGGAAGACGTCCGGGTCCAAGGGGATGCATCTGCTGGTCCCGCTGGAGCCCACCCCGTCCGGCGAGGTGTCCGCGTACGCGAAACGGCTGGCCGTGGAGGCGGAGGCGGCCCTTCCGGGGCTGGCCCTGCACCGGATGAAGCGCTCCCTGCGGCCGGGCAAGGTCTTCGTCGACTTCAGCCAGAACGCCGCGTCGAAGACGACCGCCACGCCCTACACCCTGCGCGCCCGGCCCGAGCCCACCGTGTCGGCCCCGGTCACCTGGGACGAGATCGCGGGGTGCCGGGAGGCGGGCGCGCTGGTGTTCCGTGCCGGGGACCTGGCCGCCCGGCTGGACCGGCACGGCGATCTGCTCGCCCCGCTGAACGACCCGGAACAGGCTCGTCCGCTTCCTGCGTGACACGCCCCCGGTTCACAGGAATCCACAGCCGGATCGTCTTGACCGGGTCATGACCTGGTTACGGCCTGAGGAAAGGCCACAAGTGGCGGGTGGATTGTCGGACCCGTGGTGCACACTCTGCGCAGGCGCTTTCTCCAGGGCGCGCCGGGAGGGGTGTGACGGACAGGGCGCGCCACGGGGCGCGCCGGTCCGGGCGCTGTCGTGATCGTGGGGAGGGGATGGCGTGTTCTCGGGGATCGACGAGGTCGACTGGGCCTCGATGGAGCATGCCTACGGGCCTGCCGACGATGTGCCGGAGCTTCTTCGGGGGCTCGCGTCCGACGATCCGGCGGAGCGCGAGGCGGCGCTCGACGGCATGTACGGCGCGGTGCACCACCAGGGCGATGTGTACGCGTGCACGCTCGCGTGCATCCCGTTCCTGTTCGAGCTGGCCGTCGACCCGGGGGTGCAGGACCGCGGCAGCGTGGTCGAACTGCTCACCAGCATCGGCGGCTTCGACCTCGACGAGGACGACGAGGCGGAGATCGACGAGGACGAGATCGAGGGCGCCGCGAACTACGCGATGGCGGCGGCGGCGGTCACCGCGGGCGCGGGGGTCTTCTTCGAGCTGATCGCCGACGAGGACCCCGGCGTGCGGCTCGCGGCCCCGCTGGCGCTCGCCACACTGCACCGCCACCCCGTGCGGGTGCTCGCGCTGCTGCGGGAGCGGCTGCCGGTGGAGCCCGACGAGGAGGTGCGGCTCGCCCTCGTGGAGGCGGCCGGGCGGGTCGCGCTGCGGCACCGGCCGTTGGCGGGGCGGGTCGCGGAGTGGCTGGGCCGGCTGGCGTCCCGGGCGCACTCCCCGGGGCTGCGGCTGGCGGCCCTGGCCCAGCTGGCGCGCTGTTCGCCCGACGGGCTGCCCGGCGATGTGGTGCCGGTGGTCTCGGGGCTGCTGCGCGAGATGCGTTCCCCGCCGGAGGAGTCCGCGCAGGAGGGGGACGAGCCGGCGGACCCGGACGCGGAGCCGGTGGACCCGGAGCCGGTGGCCGCCGCGGAGACCTGTCGGGGCGAGCAGGTCGCGACGCCGACGCTCGTGGGGCAGCTGCGGTCGCTGTCCGCGCAGGAGAACGCCGGGCGCGGCGCCCCCTGGGCCGCGGATCTGCTGCGCACCCTGCACGTCGGCCTCGACGACCGGGTGGGCGACCGTACGGCGCTGCTCGCCGACCAGTTGCGCAGCCCCGACCGCCGGCAGCGCATCGACGCCGTGCGGATGAGCGGCGGGCTGATACGGGCCTGGCGCGGCCCCTACGAGGAGCTGGTGGCGCTCGTCGGCGATCAGCTGTCCGACCCCGAGCCCCGGCTGGCCGAGGCCGCGTCCCATGTCCTGGAGGAGTTGTTCGGCCTGGCCGCGCCCGCCGCGGACGCCCTGGCCGCCCGGCTGGCCGACCGCCCCGGGGACTGGGTGAAGTCCTGGCCCAGTGGTCCGCCCGGGCTCGGCTCCACCGTGAAGGCCCTGGCACGCCTCGGGGACGCCCGGGCGCTGCCGGCGCTGGCGGCGGCGCTGGAGCTGCCGCAGGTGGCGCACGACGTGGGGTTCGCGGTGGGCCACCTGGGGGCGGCGGCGGAGCCCCTCGCCGGGGCGCTGCGGGGCAGGCTCGCGGAGGTGGAGCTGGACGAGGGGGCCTACGACCGGGCGAGCCCGCTACTGGCCGGGCTGACCGGGCTGCGGGCGGGCGAGGCGACCCCCGAGGTGCTGCGGGTGCTGCGCGGGGCGCCGGACTACCGGGGCGAGTGGCTGCGTACGGCGGCGCTGCGGGCGCTGGGTTCGTTCGGGCCCGCGGCCCGGGAGGCCGTCCCGGAGCTGCGGGCGCTGATCCGCAGCCCGGGGACGGCCTCCGCGACGGAGGCGGCCGAGGCGCTGTGGGCGATCTCCGGGGACGCCGACGCGGTGCTGCCGGTGCTGATCGAGGGCCTCCAGTCGCACCATGTCCACGACCGGCGGGCGGCGGCGGTGGCGCTGGGGGCCCTCGGGACGCGCGCCGCGGTGGTCGCGCCCCGGCTGCGCGGGCTGCTGGCGCACGAGGAGCTGTGGCTGCGGGTCGACGCGGCGATCGCGCTGTGGGAGGTGTCCGGCAGGTCGCAGGAGACCGTCGAGGCACTGCTCGCCGGCTGGGAGCGGAGCCGTCATGTGCGGGTCCGGGTGGCAGAATGCGTGGCACGGATGGGGCCGGTCCCGGAGGGGTCGGCCGCAGCACACGTCCTGCGGAGCGAGCTCGCCTCCGTACGCCGTCACAACGCGATGGACGGCGGGTACGGCAGTCATGACATCCACGAGGACGAGAAGCTCCTGGCGCTGTGCCGACAGGCACTCCGGGGGACGGGGAAAGGAACCACGGCATGATCATTTTCGGTACCAAGGGCTACCTCTACCAGCTGGCCGTCCTGACGATGGTGTGCGGCTGGTGCGGCAATCCGGCGGCGCACACCCTGCGCAAGCGGGTCACGAAGTTCACGCTGTTCTTCGTGCCGCTGTTCCCGTTCTCGACGAAGTACGCCACGCAGTGCACGTTCTGCGGCGGGGAGCGGCAGATACCCCAGGAGGAGGCGGACCGGCTGCTCGCGCAGGCCTCGGCCGGGCAGGACGGCAACGCCCATGGGCAGGCCCCGCAGCCCGGTTTCACACCTCCCGGGCAGAACCCGTACCAGCGCTGACCCGGCGGCCCTCCTGACCGCCCCGGCCCCGTGGTCCCGCGACCGCGGGGCCGCGTAACGTCACACAGGGGTACGAAGTCGGCATTGCGTGCGGTCGTCCGATTAGGGTGTGAGACCGCTGTCGTCGTCGAAGAGGAGGCGAGCCTTGCGCCCGCACCGCGTCCCGGCGGCGACCCGTACCGCCGTGTTCGCCCTCGCCGGGCTCGCCCTGCTGACCGGCTGCGGCGCGGCGGGCGGGCTGAAGAGCGCGGGGGACGCGCCGTCGGCCGTCGAGCCCAAGAGCCTCTGGCCGGAGCTGCCGCCCGCCTCCTCCGCCCCGTACGACTACGGCGAGGGCGAGACCGCGCGCATCCCGGGGATCCGGGTGGCCGGCGGCGATGTGCGGCGGCTGGATCCGGTGACCGTGGCGCAGGCCGGGCTGAAGGCGAAGACGGACCGGGACAGCGGCCTGGACGAGCTGCCGGACGAGACGGTGAAGCAGATCGAGGCGTGCCGGACCGCCCCGGACGACTGCCCGGTCCTCCCGCCGTACTACCGCGACCTGACCGGCGACGGCAGGGACGAACTGGTGCTCGGTATCCGGATGCCCGACCGGCAGCTCGCCGTGCGCGTCTACATGCCGGACGAGGGCCGGCTGACCCGGATCATGTCCACCTACGACGCCGTCATCAGCGTGGAGCTGGCGGGCCGGGACCTGATCATGCGGGCGCCCTCGGTGATCCCGGGGTACGAGTACCGCACGGCGTGGTCCTGGGACGACCGGCAGCGCGCGATGCTGCCCACCCGGGACGAGATCCTGCGGACGCCCGAGCACCGGAAGGCCCCGAAACCCTCCCCGGAGTCCACCGCGTCCTCCGCGGGGACGCGATGAGGCGGCGCGTCCTCCGCTCGCCCTCCTGGACCGCGAGCCTCACCTGGAAGTCCGCGGTCTTCCTGACCGTCATGTGCTGCACCCTGGCCGCCCTCCTCGGCTTCCTGGTGCACACGGCGGTCACCCGGCAGACGGTCGAACAGGCCCGGGACAAGACGCTGAGCCGGCTGGAGGTGGTCACCGACGCGTACGAGGCCGGGGAGCCGCTGCCCCCGGGGTCCGGCATCGACCCGCCGGGCCTGCCCGCCTCGCTGCGCGCCCTGGCCTCGGGCGGCGAACGGGGCACCCTCGTCGCGGACGGACCGCACCGGCCGGGCGACCCGGACGGGCGGAGCGGACCCGCCATGTGGGCGGCGGGCCCGGCGGACGGGCGGGCGCTCGCCACCTGGACGGACTACAGCCACAGCGCCCGCACCATCGGCGGCCTCGACCGGGCGATCATCGGCTCCTCGCTGCTGGCCATCGCCGCCACCCTGCTCGTCGGCCTGTTCGCCGTCGGCCGGGTGACCCGCAGGCTCCACCAGAGCGCCCGGGTGGCCCGCCGGATCAGCGCGGGCGATCTCGACGCCCGGGTGCGCGACCCCCGGACCGCGCGCCCGGTCCGGGCCCAGGACGAGGTGGCGATCGTGGCGGGCGCGCTCGACACCATGGCCTCGACCCTCCAGCGCAAGCTCCAGACCGAGCAGCGGTTCACCGCCGACGTGGCGCACGAGCTGCGCACCCCGCTGACCGGCCTGTCGGCCGCCGCCGAACTGCTGCCGCCGGGCCGCCCGGCGGAGCTGGTGCGCGACCGGGTGCGGGCCATGCGGGCGCTGACGGAGGACCTGCTGGAGATCTCCCGCCTCGACGCCCGCACCGAGCAGGTCGACCTCGCCGTGCACGAGCTCGCCCCCGTGGCGGAGCGGGTCGTCCGGGCGTCGGGCACCGACACCGAGGTGCGGGTGACGGGCGCGGCCCGGGTGGAGACGGACCGGCGGCGCCTGGAGCGGGTGATCGGCAATCTGGTGACCAACGCCCATCGGCACGGGCGCCCTCCGGTGGTGCTGAGCGTGGACGGCGCGGTGGTCTCCGTGACCGACCGCGGCCCGGGATTCCCGGCGTATCTGCTGGACGGCGGGCCGCAGCGGTTCCGGACGGACGGTGCGGGCAAGGGGCACGGGCTCGGGCTGACCATCGCCCTCGGCCAGGCCGAGGTCATCGGCGCCCGGCTGGACTTCGGCAATCCGCCGGACGGCGGGGCGCTCGCCCGGTTGACCCTGCCGGAGTACGTACGCCTGGATGACGGGGAATGCGACCGGAATCCCGGTGGTGACGGGGGTCCGGAGGGCCGGGACGACCCGGACGGCTCAACAGGGAGCGCACCTCACGGACCGTGACGCGTTGCCGACCGTGAGTGGCGAACCTAGCGTGACGAGCACGAGCCCAGCTCGTGTCCCCCACGGTCCCTTCCTCATCGCATGGAGGCAGCATGTCCCCCCTGTCCCGCCCCTCGCGGCTCCGCCGGCTCGGTCTCTGCGTCGCCACCGGCACGCTCGCGGCGCTCACCGCCGCCGCTCCCGCCGCGATGGCGGCCGACCCCCAGCCCGTCGGCCAGCGCGCGGAGGCCGCCGCTCCGGACCCGACGTCCGACGAGCTCTCCGCCTCGGCGCTGCAGCGCGAGCACGAGGCGCAGCAGAAGCAGGCCCGCGAGGAGGCACAGAAGCAGGGCCAGGCGCGCCCCCAGGCGCCGAAGCGGACCTACAAGGGACGCGTCATCGCCAAGCCGTACCTGCTGCTCCGTGACAAGCCGACCCGCAGCAGCCGCATCGTCGGCTCGGTCGAGTACGGCGAGATCGTCCACATCTTCTGCAAGACCAAGGGCGACAACGTCGACGGCAACAACCGCTGGTACCTGCTGACCAACGGCACGTGGGCCTGGGGTTCGGCCCGCTACATCGAGAACATCGGCTCCGCGCCGAAGTGGTGCTGACCTCACGTCACCCGCACATCCGCCCGCCCGTGGAGCCCGGCCGTGTCGCCGTCGGCTCCGCGGGCGGGCGTATGTCCGGTGGGCGCCGACGGCATTCCGGTGGGCGCTGACGGCGTCTCCGGTGGGCACTGACATGGGCAAAGGTGTGACATAAGGGAAATACCGCGCACCTCTTGCTACGTTGCGGGGCATGACCGCAACGACGGCGGACGCTCCCCCGCCCGAGCTACGCCTGCCCAAGCGGCGCGGGGTGGAGCTCGCCCTCCTCGTCGGGGGCGTCCTGATCTCCGTCTTCGGCTACGCGGCGGTCGGCCTCGCCCACGACGGCGCCGTGCCTCCCGACGTCGCCGGGTACGGGGCCGGGCTCGGCACGCTCGCCCTGCTCGCCCATGTCGCGGTCCGCTTCCGGGCCCCGTACGCCGATCCGCTGCTGCTGCCGATCGCCGTCCTGCTCAACGGGCTCGGCCTGGTGCTGATCTACCGGCTCGACCTGGAGACCCCGAAGGACCAGGCCGCGCCCACCCAGCTCGTCTGGTCCACGCTCGGCGTCGCGCTGTTCGCCGCCGTAGTGGTGCTGCTGCGCGACCACCGGGTACTCCAGCGGTACGCGTATCTCTCGGTGGCCTCGGCGCTCGCGCTGCTGATCGTGCCGATCTTCTTCCCGGCGGTGAACGGGGCGAAGATCTGGATCCGGATCGGCGGACTCTCCTTCCAGCCCGGCGAGTTCGCCAAGATCCTGCTCGCGGTGTTCTTCGCCGCCTATCTGGCCGCCAACCGCAACGCGCTCGCGTACACCGGCCGCACCTTCTGGAAGCTGCAACTGCCCTCCGGCCGGGTGCTCGGGCCGATCGTGGCGATCTGGCTGCTGAGCGTCGGGGTGCTGGTGCTGGAGCGCGATCTGGGCACCTCGCTGCTGTTCTTCGGGCTCTTCGTCATCATGCTGTACGTGGCGACCGGCCGGACCGGCTGGATCGCGGTCGGCCTGCTCCTGGCAGCCGTCGGGGCCTTCGTCGTCGGCTCCTTCGAACCGCACGTCCACAGCCGGGTGCAGGACTGGCTGGACCCGTTCGCCTCGATCGACGCGGGGCAGGGGCCGGGCCAGCTCGCCCAGTCGCTGTTCGCCTTCGCCGCGGGCGGGATGCTCGGGACCGGGCTCGGCGCGGGCCACTCCATCCTGATCGGCTTCGCCGCCAAGTCCGACTTCATCCTGGCGACCGCGGGCGAGGAGCTGGGGCTGAGCGGGCTGACGGCGATCTTCCTGCTCTACGCGCTGCTCGTGGCGCGCGGCTACCGGGCGGGGCTCGCCCTGCGCGATCCGTTCGGACGGCTGCTCGCGATCGGTCTGGCGTCGATCCTGGCGCTCCAGGTGTTCGTGATCGCGGGCGGGGTGATGGGGCTGATCCCGCTGACCGGGATGGCGATGCCGTTCCTCGCGCAGGGCGGCTCGTCGGTCGTCACCAACTGGATCATCGTGGCGCTGCTGATCCGGGTCAGCGACGTCTCGCGCAGACCCCACCCGGAACAGGCCGAGACCGGGGTCATCGCGGCGGCCGTGGAGGAGGACCGGTGATCCGCTACATCCGGTGGGCCGCCGCCTTCTGTCTGCTGCTGCTGGTGGCGCTGCTCGTCAACGCGGCCCGGATCCAGGTCTTCGAGGCCGACGAACTGGACGCCAATCCGGCCAACCGCCGCAACACCATCGCCCGTTACGACCAGCCGCGCGGCAACATCGTGGTCGGCGACCGGCCCGTGACCGGCAGCAAGGAGACCGGCGAACTGCTGAGCTTCGAGCGCACCTATCTGCACGGCCCGCTGTACGCCCCGGTGACCGGATACGCCTCGCAGACGTACGGCACGACACTCATCGAGAACGCCGAGGACGCCGTCCTGTCCGGTACGGACTCCCTGCTGGCGCCGCTGCCCTTCTGGAACGAGTTCACGCGGGGCCGGCAGCCGGGCGGGAACGTCGTCACCACCATCAGGGCGTCGATGCAGCAGGCCGCGTACGACGGGCTGAGCGGGCGGCGGGGGGCGGTCGCGGCGCTGGATCCGTCGACCGGCGAGATCCTGGCGCTCGTCTCGACCCCGTCGTACGACCCCGAGCGGCTGTCCGGGACCGGTTCCGCGGTGACCGACGCGTGGGCCCGGCTGAACGCGGCCAGGAGCATGCCGATGCTCAACCGGGCCATCCGGCAGACCTATCCGCCGGGCTCCACCTTCAAGATCGTGACGGCGGCGGCGGCCCTGGACGAGCGGGTGGTGACGGACGCCGACGCGGCTACGGACACGCCGTCGCCGTACGTCCTGCCGGGGACGCGCACGACCCTGCCGAACGAGGCGAGAGGCTGCGAGAACGCGTCGCTGGCGGACGCGATCCGGGTCTCCTGCAACACGGTGATGGCCCATCTGGGGGTCGAGGTCGGCCTGGACGGGATGGTGGAGACGGCGGAGAAGTTCGGCTTCAACGACGCCGGGCTGCGCATTCCGTCCGGGGTGGCGAGGAGCAACTTCGACACGGACATGAGCGAGGACCAGCTGGCCCTGTCCTCGATCGGGCAGTTCAACACGACCGCGACCCCGCTCCAGATGGCGATGGTCGCCTCGGCGGTGGCCAACGGCGGGGACCTGCGCCGCCCGCATCTGGTCGACCGGATCACCACGAACGACGGGGACACGGTCCGGCAGGAGCGGTCGGAGCCGTACGAACGGGCGATGAGCCCGTCCACGGCCGTGCAGCTCCAGCGGATGATGGTCGACGTGGTGGAGGACGGCACCGGGTCGAACGCGGCGATCGACGGGGTGACGGTCGGCGGCAAGACCGGTACCGCCCAGCACGGCGTCGACAACTCCGGTCTGCCGTACGCCTGGTTCATCTCCTGGGCCCAGGCACCCGACTCCGGCCGCCCGGCCGTCGCGGTGGCGGTGGTCGTGGAGGACGCCGCCGCCGACCGGGACGACATCAGCGGCGGCGGCAGCGCGGCCCCGATCGCCCGGGCCGTGATGGAAGCGGCGTTGGAGGAGTAACCGGGGCGCCCGGAGGGGCGCACCGGCAGACTGGGCCCATGACACGGACGACCTCCGCGGTGGCGCGGGCCCTGGAGCGGATCGGCCGGCTGGACCCGGCGCTGCACGCGTTCGTCGAGGTCTGGCCGGACGAGGCGCTCGCCCGCGAACGGGAGGCCGCGGCGCGGCGACTCCCCCTGGGCGGGCTGCCGTTCGCGGTGAAGGGCCCCTCCGGGATCCGGTCCTTCGCGGCCCGTCGGCTGATCGCGGCGGGCGGCTCCCCGGTGGGCGCGACCTCGGTGCCGGGACCCGGCACCCACTGGCAGACCTGGGGCCTGGGCGCGCACGGCCGTACGGTCAACCCGTGGCGGGCGGACCGTACTCCGGGCGGATCGTCGGCCGGGTCGGCGGTCGCGGTGGCGACGGGGATGGCGGAGCTGGCGACGGGCAGCGACGGGGCCGGGTCGGTCCGCATCCCGGCCGCCTGGTGCGCGGTGTTCGGGCTGAAGACGACGAACGGGCTGCTCCCCTCCCCCGACCGGTCGGGGCTGGCCTCGGCCGGGGTGCTGGCCCGGTCCGCGGCGGCGGCGGAACCGTATCTGCGCCATGTGCTGGGCGGTGGAGGGCCGGACGCCGCCCCCGCACTGCCACTGCCCCTGCAACTGCCCCTGCCCGCTGTGTACAGCGAGGACCTCGGGTTCGCGGAGGTGGACCCGGAGGTGGCGGCCGTCGTCCGGGCGGCGATGGACCGGCTCGTCGCGGCGGGGACCGTACGCCTGCTGGGGCGTGACGCCGCGCTGCTCGACCCGGTGAGGGCCTGGACCGCGATACGGGGCGGGTCGCCGGACGACCCGGAGGCGGTGCGGGTGCGGCGGACGAACGACGATCGGCTGGACGCGCTTCTCGCCGGTGGGGCCGTCCTCCTGACCCCGGCCACCCCGAACCGGCCGCACGGCCACGAGGGCCCGGGGGACCTCTACTCCACCGCGTTGACCTGGGCGTTCAACTTGAGCGGACATCCGGCGGCGAGCCTGCCCGCGGGATTCACCGGGGACGGCTGCCCGGTGGGGCTCCAGTTGGCGGCGGCGCGCGGCGCGGACGTCCGGCTGCTCGCCGCAGCCCGCGCGGTGGAGGACGCCCTGCCCGCCGCGCCCGTGCCGCCCGCCGCCGGGCGGGCGGCGGCGGGGCGCTGACCGGCAGGGGGCCTCCGGTTCCGGGCTCCGGTCAGCCGATCGGCTTGCGGGCCTCCTCGCGGACCTTGGCCGTCTCCGCCGCGACCGCCGCCAGGTCGATGGACTTGGCGTCCTTGAGCACGCTCTCCGGGCGGATCACCGCGATCATCGCGGCGGTGTTGTCGTCGCCCCAGGCGCACATGGGGATGTTCGCGACGCCGCCGCCCTCGTTCGACTGCACGACCTGGCACTCGATCGTGATGCCGTACCCCTCGGGCGTGAACTTCTTGGCGGGCACGACGAGCTTCGCGCCGTCGGCCTCCGCCGCCCCCTCCATGATCTTGCCGCGCATGAAGTCGGGGCTGGCCAGCCGCCCGTACATCCCCGAGAGCACCAGGGCTCCGCCCTTGGCCGACGTGTAGTGCGCGACGACCGCCTCGCCGTCCCGGATGCTGGGGTCGGGGGTGTCCTCGATCTCCTTGCCCTCGGTCTCCGACAGGTCCTGGCCCAGGCTGAACTCGCCGTCCAGGAGCTTCTGCTGCACGAGGAGCTCGTACTCCGCCTTCGGGTACGCCAGGTCGGTGCCCTTGTCGGCGAGCTGGGTGACGCCGAAGACGATCCCGCCCGCCACCACCACCGCGCCGACCGCGATCCCGACGATGAGCCCGGTCCGCTTCCTCCGCGGCGGCTGCGGGCCCAGGGGCGGCCAGCCGCCGCCCGCGCCCGGGCCGCCTCCGCCGGGTATGCCGGGCTGGCCCCAGCCGCCCTGCTGGGGCGGCGGCGGGGGCTGTTGCGGGTAGCCGTAGGGCTGCTGCGGCACGGCCCCCGGCGCGGCCGGCGGCGCGCCGTAGGGGTTCTGGCCG
The DNA here is from genome assembly GCF_014650675.1 of Streptomyces anulatus. Lineage (GTDB taxonomy): Bacteria > Actinomycetota > Actinomycetes > Streptomycetales > Streptomycetaceae > Streptomyces > Streptomyces anulatus. The sequence goes on from NZ_BMVK01000002.1 coordinate 316,713, forward strand.
TAGGGGTTCTGCGGGGGCGGCGGCCCGTACGGGCCCTGCGGCGGGTGCGGCGGGGTGGTCATGCGCTCACGGTACGACACGTTTGCGAACGGAATTTCGATGCGTCCGATATCGGTATCAGGTCGAGAGCATCGGCCCCGATCGACCGGCCCGCCCATCGCCCCGCGCCCTGTCGACCCGGCCCTGTCGACCCGGCCCTGTCGTCCGGGCCCCATCGCCCCGACTCCACCACCCCACCGCCGCGGCCGGCGCCTCGGCCCGTCGCGGCCCGCCGTCGCCTCAGCCCAACGGCTCGCGCCTGCGCAGCCAGCCCTCCGGCGCCCCGGCCGTCCCGGTCGCCGCCCCGACCACGCCCCCGGTGATGGCGCACGTGGTGTCGACGTCGCCGAGGCCCTCGGCCGTCGCCCAGAGCGCCGCCTCCAGGTCGTCCCCGTGGCGGGTCGCGGTCCACAGCGCGAAGGGCACGGTGTCGTCGGCCCTGATGCGCTGTCCGTTGCCGAGGAGGTCCGCGGCCTTCCACGGTTCCGTGGTGAACGGCGTCCGCGCGGCGCGCCGCACTCCGTCGCGTACCGGCCCTTCGGGCGTCCGGTCCGCGACCGCGTCCAGCGTCAGTTCGCCGCGCGCCGAGAGCGCCGCCGCCACCGCGACGGCCACCGCGCCCGCGATGCCGTCCGGGTGGGCGTGGGTGACCTCCGCCGACAGCGCGGCCTGCGCCGCGACATGGTCCAGGTCTTCGTGGAACCGGGCCCCGAGCGGCGCGACCCGCATGGCCGCGCCGTTGCCGAGGCTGCCGCCGTCGAAGAGTTCGGGGGCCAGCGTGCGCCAGTCGGCCGGGGCCTCCAGCAGCCGGGGCAGCAGGAGGTGCATGCCGTGGCCGTAGCCGCGCGCCTGGTCGGCGTCGAAGGCCAGGGCGTAGCTGAGCGCCAGGTGGTCCTGGTCGACGTGGCCGTGCTCGTCGAGGGAGCGGTTCAGCGCGAGGGCCAGGGCCGTGTCGTCGGTCCAGTGCCAGCGGGGCTCGGGCGGGGTGCGGCGGGCGCGGATCTCGTTCACGGACTGCCGGGGCTCGCGGAAGAGCGGGAACCAGCGCTCCCCGAACGCGTCGCCGAGCGCGAGGGCTTCGAGGCTGCGGCGGGCGGCGGCGCGACCGGCGTCGGTGGCTGCGGGCGGGTTCGTCGTCATGCCCGCATCGTGACCGCCGGGACCCGGTGGCGTACATCCATTATCGGCCCTCGGGCCCCCCGCGCACATCGTTCCGGCAGATGATCTTGTGGGACTTCCGGCGGCCTACGGTGGCCCGTATGACAGTTCTGCACTCCCGCGACCACGGCGGCGACGGGCCGCTTCTCCTTCTGCTGCACGGCGCGGGCCGGTCGTCGGCCGACTGGTCCGCCGCCGCGCCGCGACTGACCGGACGGCACCGGGTGCTCGCGGTGGACCTGCCCGGCCACGGCCGCAGCGCACCGGTCGGCTCCTGGGACTTCGCCGAGGTCTGCGCCGACCTGGACGACACCCTGGCGGCGGCCGGGTCCGCCGGCCGGGTGGCGGTGGCGGGTCACTCGCTGGGCGGCATGGTGGCCTCGGTGTACGCGGCGACGCGTCCGGACCGGGTGGCCGCCTCGGTCGATCTGGACGGCTTCGGATGGGGCCGGCCCGATCAGTACCCCGGGGTGCCCGAGGAGGAGGCCGCCCGGCGGCTGGCGGAGATCGGGGCGATGTCCCGGGCGGCGGCCGGGGCCCGGATGCCCGCCGGGTACGTGGCGGACCAGGTGGCGTACAGCGCCGGCCTCGGCATCCCCCGGGGGCCGGCGGAGGAGACCTGCCGGGCGAGCGTCCGTGAACTTCCGCGTGGTGAGTGGCAGTTGCTGCCCGAGCGGCCGGGCGCCGTGGAGATGCTGGACGCGATGGACGGGCTGGACCTGTTCGCGGTGTTCCGGCGCGTGAGCTGTCCGCTGCTGCTGGTCCGGGCGCTGGACCTGCCCCCGATGCCGCACGGTCCGGAGTGGATGGACGATCTCCTGGTCGCGTACGGGCGGGGCCTGGACCGGGATCTGGCCGCGCTGGCGGCCCGGGAACCCCGGGTCGTGGTCGAGGGCGTCGCGGCCACCCACGCGATGCTCCTCCAGGCCCCGGAGCGGGTGGCTTCGCTGGTCGGGGACTTCCTCGCCCGGTCGGCCGGCGGGGGGTGAAGCGGGGGCCGGGACCGCGCCCCGGCCCCCGCCGTACCGCCCCGCGCCCCGTCAGGCGGCGGCCGCGCCCTCCCCGATCGCCTCCGCGACCTCCGCCACCCGGGCCTCCTCCTCGACGGCGAAGCGTTCGCGGTCCAGTTCCTCGGCTATCTCCTCGTCCTGGGACATCAACAGGTCGAGGTTGGAGTCGCCGAGTTCGAGGACGCCCATGTCGACGTACGCCTTCTGGAGCCGCGGGCCCCACAGGCCGATGTCCTTGACGCACGGGACGATCCGGCTGAACAGGAGCTTGCGGAAGAGCTGGAGGAACTCGGAGTGCTCCGAGAGGTCCTTCGCCTCCTGCTTGCCGATGCCGAAGTTCTCCAGGACCTCGACGCCGCTGAGCCGGTCGCGCATCAGGTAGCAGCCCTCGATGACGAACTCCTCGCGCTCGCGGAGTTCGGCGTCGCTCAGCTGCTTGTAGTAGTCGCGCAGCGCCATCCGCCCGAAGGCGACGTGCCGGGCCTCGTCCTGCATGACGTACGCCAGGATCTGCTTGGGCAGGGGCTTGGTCGTGGTGTCGCGGATCATCCCGAAGGCGGCCAGCGCCAGGCCTTCTATGAGGACCTGCATCCCGAGGTAGGGCATGTCCCAGCGGGAGTCGCGCAGGGTGTCGCCCAGCAGCCCCTGGAGGTTGTCGTTGACCGGGTAGAGCATGCCGATCTTCTCGTGCAGGAAGCGGCCGTAGATCTCGGCGTGCCGGGCCTCGTCCATGGTCTGCGTGGCGGAGTAGAACTTGGCGTCCAGGTCGGGGACGGACTCCACGATGCGCGCCGCGCACACCATCGCGCCCTGCTCGCCGTGCAGGAACTGGCTGAACTGCCAGGAGGTGTAGTGCTTGCGCAGCTCGCCCCGGTCCTTTTCCGTCATCTTCGTCCAGTGCGGGGTGCCGTACAGGGTGAGCGCCTCGTCGGGGGTGCCGAGCGGGTCGGTGGGGTCGACCTCCAGCGACCAGTCGATGCGCTTGTTGCCGTCCCACTGCTTGTCCTTGCCCTTCTGGTAGAGGGCGAGGAGGCGTTCGCGGCCGTCGTCGTAGTCCCAGCTGAACCGGGCGGCACCGGTGGCGGGGACCTGCCAGATCGGCTCGGCGGGCGGGGTGGTGTAGAGGTCATGGGTGGACACGGACGGCTCCTTTGCCTCGCATGGCTCGACTTGATCGACAAGTTCCGTGACGCCGAGGGCAGTTGAGCGCGCTCGTCGGCCGCCTCCCTGGCAGGTTCACACGTTGGTAGACAGCGGGTCAACAAGTCGTACCGAGTCGCACCCAAGGGATTGACGGCCTTGCTGACGGGCAGTCTCATAAGAAGTAACCGCCGGTAACTCCTGTTCCCGGCAACCCCCGTGTGAGGTGCTCCCGTCATGACGCCCGTCACCGCTCGCGATGTCGCCGTGCTCCGCGACGCACTCGGCCCGCTCCGCGACCGCGAGCAGGTCGCCCTGCGACTGCTCGAATCCTCGGCCAAGCACTCCTTCGACCCCGACACCGAACTCGACTGGGACGCGGCCGTCGAGCAGGGCAAGTGGTTCTGGCCGCCGGAGCTGATCTCGCTGTACGGGACCCCGATGTGGGAGCGCATGTCCGAGGAACAGCGCCTGGACCTCTCCCGGCACGAGGCTGCCGCGCTGGCCTCGCTCGGCATCTGGTTCGAGATCATCCTGATGCAGCTGCTGGTCCGGCACGTCTACGACAAGCCGGTGACCAGCAACCACGTCCGCTACGCGCTCACGGAGATAGCCGACGAGTGCCGGCACTCGATGATGTTCGGCCGCATGATCGACTGGGGCGGATCGCCGACGTACCAGGTGCCGCGCGTCTACCACAATCTGGCGCGGGTCCTGAAGACCGTCTCCACGACCCCCGGTTCGTTCGCCGCGACCCTGCTCGGCGAGGAGATCCTCGACTGGATGCAGCGCCTGACCTTCCCGGACGACCGCGTGCAGACCCTGGTGCGCGGTGTGACCCGGATCCATGTGATCGAGGAGGCCCGGCACGTCCGTTACGCCCGGGAGGAGCTGCGCCGCCAGCTGGTGACCGCCCCGCGCTGGGAGCGAGAACTCACCAAGGTCAGCTGCGGCGAGGCGGCCCGGGTCTTCTCCGTCTGCTTCGTGAACCCGCAGGTGTACGAGAACGTCGGCCTGGACCGCCGCGAGGCCGTCGCCCAGGTGAAGGCCAGCGGCCACCGCGCGGAGGTGATGCGGTCCGGCGCGAAACGGCTCACCGACTTCTTCGACGACATCGGCCTGCTGAACGGCGTCGGCCGCCGGCTGTGGCGCAGCTCCGGCCTGCTGGCCTGAAACCCGTGCGGACGGGAGGCGCGGTCCCCGGTGGCCTTAGGGTCGGTGGCATGACCTCCACCGCCGCAGTCCCGCCGCCCCGGGCGACGTACCGCAGGCTCAGCGTCGAGGAGCGCCGCGCCCAGCTGCTGCTCGCCGCGCTCGGCCTCTTCGCCCACCGGGCGCCCGACGAGGTCTCGCTCGACGAGGTGGCGGTGGCGGCCGGGGTGTCCCGGCCGCTCGTCTACCGCTACTTCCCGGGCGGGCGGCAGCAACTGTACGAGGCGGCGCTCGGCTCGGCGGCCGACGAGCTGACGCTGTGCTTCACCGAGCCGCCGGTGGGCCCGCCCACCGAGCGGGTCGCCCGGGTACTGGACCGCTATCTGCGCTTCGTCGACGAGCACGACACCGGATTCAGCGCCCTGCTGCGCGGCGGCAGCGTCGTGGAGACCTCCCGTACGACGACGATCGTGGACGGGGTGCGAAGGGCGGCGGCCGACGAGATCCTGCGCCACCTCGGGCGGATGGGCGGGGAGCAGCCCGCCGGGCCGAGACTCCGGATGATGGTGCGCAGCTGGATCGCCGCCGTCGAGGCCGCCTCGCTGATCTGGCTGGACGACGGGAAGCGGCCGGCCGCTTCCGAGCTGCGCGGCTGGCTGGTCGACCACCTGATCGCCCTGCTCGCCGCGACCGCCGCCACCGACCCGGAGACCGCGGCGGTGGTGAACGACCTGCTGGCCCTGGAGACCTCCGACGGCCCGGCCGGACAGTTGGCGGAACGGGTGATTCCGATCGTCGCGGAGGCGGCGCACCTGCTGCCCGCCGCCGCTGCGTCAGACTGACCGGGTGAAGAGCGAGAACACCCCTTTCCGAGGCGGGCCCCTGGACGGCCGGGTCCTGCCGATCCTGCTCGGCCCGACCGGCCATCCGCCGAAGTGGTACGAGGTCCCGGTGCCCTCCCCCGACGGCGGCCCCGCCACCGTGTACGCCTACCAGCGGGTTCCGGCCGGCTACACCAAGCGGCTCGGGCTCCAGCGCGGCTGGGTGTACGAGTACGCCCCCGGGGGCCGCGAGCAGCGCGCCCTCAAGTGGCCCTGGTCCAGGACTCCCCCGAGCTCCCCGGGCCGCGACTGAGCGGCGGGCGACCGCCCGTGGACCACAGGCCCTAAGATCGACGGTCAGGCGCCGAAGGACGGCTCACTCGGTCGCCGGAAGACGGTCACTAGGGGGGTGCGCCATGGAGGCGCTGCGTCAGGACGATCCACGCCGCTTCGGCCGCTTCACCGCGTTGGCCCGCTTCCACGAAGGCGCGAGCGCCGTGCGGTACGTGGCGCGGGACACCGCATCCGGCGAGGTGGCCCTCATCACCGCCGCGCGCCCCGAGTTGGCCGCCGTACCGGCGTACCGTCGCCGCTTCCAGGCCGAGGCGCGCACCGCCGAACGCCTCGCGGGCGGCTGGGTGGCCCCGTCCCTGGACACCGGCGAGGAGCCGGAGACCCCGGGCGACGGGCCGGAACCCCTGTGGACGGCGGCGGGTTACGTCCCCGCGCTGCCGCTGGCCGAGGCGATCGGGATCGCCGGTCCGCTGGACGAGCGGGCCCTGCGGATACTGGGCGCGGGCATCGCCGAGATCCTCTCCCGGGTGCATGCCGCCGGGGCCGTGCTCCAGGGGCTGGCTCCCGGCACGGTGCTGCTGGCCGCCGACGGACCGCGCCTCACCGCCTTCGGCCCGCTGGGCGCGGCGGCCTCGGCGGAGGCCCGTCCTGGCGGCCAGCTCTCGGTGCGGCTCGGTTATCTGACGCCCGAGCAGATCGAGGGCAAGGAGGTCTCCGCCGCCTCCGACCTGTTCGTGCTGGGGTTGCTGCTGGCGTACGCGGCGACCGGGACGACCCCGTTCACGGAGGGCCCGGCCGAGGAGGCCGCCCGCCGGATCGCCGGGGACGAGCCCGAACTCGACGCCGTACCGGAGGCGTTGCGCGAACTGATCACGAACTGCCTGGCGAAGGACCCGGCCGCGCGGCCCACGGCCGGCACGGTCGCCGCCGAACTGGCCCTGGAAGGCGCGGCGGGCCTCGCCCGGGGCGGCTGGCTCCCCGAGCGGCTCGCGGCGGCGGTCGCGGACCAAGAGGCGCGGGTCCTGGCCCTGGAGGCGCCGGAGGAGAACCCGGAGACACCGGAGAAGGCCCCGGCTCCTGTCTCGGCGGAGGCCCCGGAGCCCGTGAAGGACACGGCGGCCCCGGAGCCCGCAGAGGGCACCACGGCCCCGCAGTCGGAGGACGCGCAGCCCGAGGACGCGCGGCCCGAGGACGCGGCGCCGGTGGACGCGCCCGCCTCGCCGGTGGAGACCTCCGTGGCCCCGGCGCCCGCAGGAAGCCCCGCGACCGCGGAACCGGAGGATGCCCGGCCGGTGGACGCGCCCGCACCCCGGGAGCCCGCCGCGTCGGCGGCCGGGGGCGACGGGGACATCGGGGAGGACCGGGGCACCACGCGGTTCCTCAACACCGGGCCGAGGCCGCCGCAGAACGACCGTCCGACGACGCAGCTCTCCCTCCCCGCCGAACTCGTCGCACCCCCGGGGACCGCCCCCGCCCCGGTGGCACAGCCGATACCGCCCGCCCTGCCCGTCGCTCCCGTCGCCCCGCAGCATCCGGGCCCGACGCACGGCGGGCCCGCCCCGTACCCCGCGGCGGCGCTCCCGGCCGGGCCCGCCGGTTCCGGCGGCGCCGGCGGGGGCCCGATGGTGTCGTTGCCGCTGCCTCCCGCGCCGGCCCCCGTACCCGACCCCGCCGCGAGCCGTCGGACCCTGCTGACCATCGCGGCGGCCGCCGTCGGCGGGCTGATCGTGGGCGGCGGTTCGGTCGCCGCTCTCGGCTCCGGGGACACCGCGGTGGCGACGGACGACAAGCCCGCGCCGAAGCCCCGCCGCACACTTCCCGGGCAGCCCCCCGAGCCGCGCTGGATCTACACGCACCCGGCCTCCGAGTCGTCCCCGCTCACGACCGCCGTCTGGCGGGACAAGCTCCTCCTGGTGACCAGCGAGAGCCAGGCCAGCGCCGTGGACCTGCGCACCGGCAAGCGGCTGTGGCAGCGCGCGGACGGCGCGAAGGGGCAGGCCGCGCTGGCGGCGGGCGCCGATCTGGTCTTCGTGGCGAGCCCGTCGGAGTTCCTGTGGCTGTCGCCGAAGAACGGCAAGGTCGTGCACCGCGTGCGCTACACGGACGCCTTCGCCGACCTGCCGGGCCTCGCCGTCGGGCCACTGGCCGGGAACTCCGGGCCGGTCGTCTGGTTCACCGGTTCGCACACGGTCACCGTGAAGGCCCCGAAGCCGAAGAAGGGCAAGAAGAAGGGCAAGGACAAGGAGGTCGTCCAGGCCCACTTCTTCGCGTACGACATCGTGCAGCGCAAGGAGCTGTGGCGGACCCCCGTGCCCGCGGGGCGCGCCCCGGGCACCCCTGCCTACCGGGTGGTCGTGGACCGCTCCGCCGACGTCCTCGTACGGCAGGACGCGGTCAGCCTGACGGCGGCCGAGGTCAAGGCGGCCAAGGGGAAGGGATCCATCCGCTCGTTCGACCAGAAGACCGGCAAGCTGCTGTGGACCAAGCAGTACGCCGCGGTCTCCCCCGAGGCGGCCACCGGGGGCGACGAGGACGGGACGCTGTACGCGGCGGTCGGCAAGGACCTCCAGGCCTTCGAGACGGACACGACGAAGCCGCTGTGGCGCGTCGAGGGCAGCGACGGCTCGGTGTTCGGTACCCCGCTGGTCGCCGGGCCCCTGATCCACACCACCGAGCGCAGCCAGCTGGTCGGCGCGGTGGAGCGGGAGAGCGGCAGGCTCGTGTGGCGGCGGTCCACGGAGGTGCCGGGCACCGGCAACGCCCCGTCGCTCACGCTCAGCGGCAGCGAGAAGACCCTGGTCGCCGCCGACGCCGTCCAGGTCACGGCGTTCTCGGCGGCCGACGGCGAACGGCTGTGGAAGTTCCAGGACATCGGGTCGGCCGACCCGAAGGGGGCGACGGTGAGCGCGCAGTACCGGGCGCTCGCCGCCGGGGAGACCGTCGTGGTCCAGCGGGACCGGGCCTTCTACGCCTTCCCGGTCGCCTGAGGTCCGGCCCCTCCTTTCACCATCATCACCACCGCCGCCGTCCGGGGGACCCCCCGGACGGCGCGCCGCCCGGTGCTTGCGCCACCTGACATCACGTGACCGGATTATCGGATTCGCCCATTTATGGACGAGCCCGTAGCCGGGCTACGTCTCCGTCACGGAGGTGATGTCGTGTCAGGCAGGCTCCTGCGCGTGGTCTGCACGACCGCGCTGTGCGCGGCGCTCACGGTCTCCCCCGCCACCGCCGCGTCGGCCGAGCCGGGCCCCGTACCGTCCGAGGAATCCGCGCCGCTCACCGAGGAGACCGCGGGGACGGCCTCCACGGACACGGAAGACGCTGCGGACACTGCGGACGCAGAAGACGCTACGGACGCTGAGGAGGATTCCCCCGGCACAACCGATCCGGACGCGGCGGAGGTCGACGCCGAGACCGCCCTCGGCGCGCCCGATGCGCCCAGGAGCATCACCGCCCTGCTGCGCGAGCTGCAGACCCGCTACCGGTCGGCGGAGGAGGCGAGCGAGACCTACAACGCCACCGCGGAGAAGCTGAAGCAGCGGACCGCGCAGGTGAAGAAGGTGAACGCGGACCTGGCGAAGGCGCGGGCCGCGCTGGAGCTCAGCCGCGGGGACGCCGGGCGGCTGGCCCGGGAGCAGTACCAGGGGCGTACCGAGTTCTCCGCGTACCTCCGGCTGCTGCTGTCCCGGGATCCCCTGCGGGCCCTGGACCAGACCCATGTGGTGGGGCGGCTGGCCGCGAACCGGGCCGCGACGGTGGACCGGCTGACCGACGACGCCCGGCGGGCCGACACCCTGGCCGCCGCCTCCCGCAAGGCGCTGGACCAGCAGAAGAAGCTGGCCGACCGGCAGAAGAAGCAGCGCGACACCGTGCGCGGGAAGCTCAAGGAGGTCGAGGGGCTGCTGGCCACGCTCTCCGAGGAGCAGATGACCCAGCTCGCCGGTCTCGAACAGCGGGGCGTGGACAAGGCACAGCGCGACCTGGTGGCCTCCGGGGCGCTCAGCTCCACCCGGCCGCCCACCCGCCAGGGCGGCGACGCCGTCGCGTACGCGGTCCGGCAGATCGGCAAGCCGTACGTGTGGGGGGCCGAGGGCCCCGCTTCCTTCGACTGCTCCGGGCTCACGTCCCAGGCCTGGTCGGCGGCGGGGCGGACGATCCCGCGCACCTCGCAGGAACAGTGGAAGCAGCTCCCGAAGGTGCCGGTCTCCGCGCTGCGCCCCGGAGACCTGGTGATCTACTTCCCGAAGGCGACCCACGTGGCGCTGTACATCGGCAACGGCCTGGTGGTGCAGGCGCCCCGCCCCGGCACGAAGGTCAAGGTCTCACCGCTGGCGTCGAACCCGCTGCTGGGCGCCGTCCGGCCCGACCCCGGCGGCGCCCCGCTGTCCACGTACACGCCCCCGGAACTGCCCGAGGGCGCACGCGACGGCGCGGACACCGGGTACGGCACGGACGCGGCGCCGGACACCCCCTAGCCGCCGGACGTTCCTCAAGCGTGTCGCGGACAGACCTCGGCGGCCGGACCGGCGGTGCGGGTCCGGCCGCCGAAGCGTTGGGGGGGCGCTCAGGCTCCGGTGAGCGAGGCCAGGTAGGCGTTCGTCTTCTCGGGCTCGTAGAAGAAGTTCTCGAAGTCCGCCGGGTTGTTGAAGCCGTTGGCGAAGCGGTCCGCGGCGGGCTGGAGCTGGCCGGCGGCGCCGATCAGGTTCAGCACGTGCTCCGGCGGGACGCCGAGCATCGCGTTGGTCCACTTCGTGACGTGCTGCGCGGTCTCCCAGTAACGGTCGAACGTGGACTGCATCCACGCCGCGTCGAACTCCTTCCCACCGTGCTCGATGATCGAGTCCAGGTACGCGTTCGCGCACTTGGAGGCGGAGTTGGACCCCTGGCCGGTGATCGGGTCGTTGGCCACGACGACGTCCGCGACGCCGAGGACCAGGCCGCCGCCGGGCAGCCGCCCGATCGGCTTGCGGACCGTGGGGGCGTAGCGGCCGGCGAGGGTGCCGTTGGCGTCGGTCAGCTCGACCTTGGTGGCGCGGGCGTACTCCCAGGGCGTGAACTTCTCCATGAGCTCCAGCGTCTTCGCCAGGTGCTCGGAGGGGTCCTTGATGCCCTGGAAGGCGTCGAGCGGTCCGCCCGGGATGCCCTCCCAGAAGAGGATGTCGGCGCGGCCGGAGGTGGTGAGCGTCGGCATCACGAACAGCTCGCCGACGCCCGGCACCAGGTTGCAGCGGACCGCGTCGAACTCCGGGTGCTCGGGGCGCGGGCCCATGCCGTGGACGTAGGCGACGGCCAGCGCCCGCTGCGGGGCGTCGAACGGCGAACGGGCCGCGTCCCGGCCGAACATGGAGACCAGCTCGCCCTTGCCGGCCGAGACCATCACCAGGTCGTAGGTGCGGGAGAAGTAGTCCAGGTCGGAGACGGCCGCCCCGTGGATGACGAGCTGGCCGCCGCGCTGGGCGAAGGTCTCCATCCAGCCGGCCATCTTCACGCGCTGGTCGACGGACTGGGCGAACCCGTCGAGCTTGCCGACCCAGTCGATGGCGCGCGAGGAGTCGGGGGCGGCGACGGAGACGCCGAGGCCCTCGATCCTCGGGGCCTGGGACTCCCAGAAGTTCAGCTGGTAGTCCCGCTCGTGCTGGAGCGCGGTGTGGAACATGCACTGCGTCGACATGACCCGGCCGGTGCGGATCTCGTCGGCTGTGCGGTTGGACATCAGGGTGACTTCGTAGCCTTGGGACTGCAGCCCCAGGGCCAGCTGGAGCCCGGACTGGCCGGCTCCGACTATGAGTATCTTCCGCATCGCGGCTCTCCGTTGTGTGTGATCCAGCGCTCCGCCGCTCCGTGCGGAGCCGCCGAGCTATGCGGGGGTGGCGTCGAGAGCATGGCCCACGAGGGCCAGGAGCGACTCGACGACCGTGATCCTGTTACGAGCGTCCATGATCACTATCGGGACCTGCGGGGGTACGGTCAGGGCCTCCCTGACGTCCTCCGCCTCGTAACCGGGCGTCCCCTCGAAGTGGTTGACGGCCACGATGTACGGCAGTCCGCAGCTCTCGAAGTAGTCGAGTGCGGGGAAGCAGTCCTCCAGCCGCCGGGTGTCGGCGAGGACGACCGCGCCGATCGCCCCGCGCACCAGGTCGTCCCACATGAACCAGAAGCGCTGCTGGCCCGGGGTGCCGAAGACGTACAGGACGAGATCGTCCTCCAGCGTGAGCCGGCCGAAGTCCATGGCCACCGTGGTGGTGGTCTTCTCGGGCGTCGCGGAGAGGTCGTCGGTCTCCTCGCTGGCCTGGGTCATCAGCGCTTCGGTCTGCAGCGGCGTGATCTCGGAGACCGAGCCGACGAACGTCGTCTTGCCGACGCCGAATCCGCCCGCCACCACGATCTTGGTGGCGGTGGGCGCGCGGGTGTGGTCGAGCTGCCAGGCCTGGAGTGATTCCTCGGCCTGTTCCCGGGGCCCCGGCTGGCGCGGGGCGAAGAGCGGCGCCTCAGAGACGGCGGAGTCCATTGAGCACCCTTTCGAGCAGTGCGCGGTCGGGCTGGCCGGCGCCGTGGCCGGTTCCGTACACGCGGATCTTTCCCTGGTCGGCCAAGTCGCTGAGCAGCACCCGGACGACTCCGAGCGGCATCTTCAACAGGGCCGAGATCTCCGCGACCGTACGCATCCGGCGGCAGAGTTCGACGATGGCCCGGAGCTCCGGCATGACCCGCGAGGCGAGGTTGCCGTTGGTGAGTTCGCGGCGCTCGTCGGGTGCTTCGAGGGCCGCGACGAACGTCTCGACCAGCAGGACGTGCCCGAACCGGGTGCGACCGCCGGTGAGGGAGTACGGGCGGACCCGGGCCGGGCGTTTGTCCGCCCCTCGGACGGGGAGCCGGGGGCCGGGTTCTGCGGCGGCGGTGGTCACAGGGCGCTCTCCATCGATTTGCGCAGCTCACTGCGGAGTTCGGGGGTGAGTACGTGTCCGGCCCGGCCGACGAAGAGGGCCATGTGGTAGGCGACGACGCTCATGTCGCAGTCCGGGGTGGCGTGGACGCCGAGGAGGGAGCCGTCGCTGATCGACATGACGAAGACGCTGCCCTCGTCCATGGCGACCATCGTCTGTTTGACGCCGCCGCCGTCCATCAGCTTCGCGGCTCCGACCGTCAGCGAACCGATGCCGGAGACGATCGTCGCCAGGTCGGCGCTGGATCCCTTGGGCCCGTCCGACATCCCGGCGGCCGGTCCGGCCGCCTTCGCGGTCAGATGGCCGGGGTCGGAGGAGAGCAGCATCAGGCCGTCGGACGAGACGACGGTGACCGAGTGGACCCCTGGCACCTCCTCCACGAGATTGCTCAGCAACCAGTGAAGGTTCCGGGCTTCGGTACTCAGCCCGAATGTGCTGGGCGCAGTCAACTGCGTGCCTCCTCGACTGTGTCCCCCGTCTCTTCGTTCCGGCCGTCCGCCCGGCCGCCGGTCTCAGCGGTCCGTGCGGTCCTTGCGTTACGTGCGTCCTGTGCGGCGCCTGTGGCGTGTGCGGTGGTGCTCTCGTGCCCCGTACGCCCGGCGGGTACGCCCCCGGGGTCGGCGACGGTGACGCCGCCGGTCTCGGCGATCTCCGCCTCGACGTCGCGCCGGCCCTCCTTCGCCGCCTGGTGGAAGCTGCCGAGCCGGCGGCGCAGGGCGTCCCGGTCGAGGCTGCCGGTACGCCCGGGGGCGGGGGTCGAGTCGGGCCGGACCACCTTGGGGGTGCGCTTCGGCAGCCCCTTGTCGGTGATCCGTCCGGCCTCGGGGCGGCGGGGGCCGGGGACGGTCTCGGCGGGGGCGCCGGCCGCTTCGGCATGGGGCGCGGGGCGGAACGCGGGCCCGTCCGGGTCCTGCTCCGCCGGGCCGGTCTCGGCCGGGCGCTCATGGCGGTCGGGGCCGATCGCGTACGGGTCGGCGGTGCCCGGCACGGCCGGGGTGTCCACCGCCGCCGGGACGCCGGGGGTCGCGGGGACCGTCGGGTCGGTCGGGGCCATCGGGTCGGCCGGGACCTTCGGGGCGGCCGGGACCTTCGGGTCGGCCGGAGGAGGCTTCGGGAGGCGGACCTGAAGGGTGATCTCGGAGTCCGACTCGGCTCCGGATTCGGGTCCGGCTTCGGCTTCGGCTTCGGCTTCGGTCCCGCCCTCGGCTTCGGCTTCCGCGACCGGCTGTCGCGCGTCCTGCTCCCGCGGCGGTACGGCGGTGGCTTCCGGGTCCTCGTCGGCCTCGGCGTTCTCGGCCGCAGCCTCCTCGGCCGCCGCGTTCTCGCGGATCGTCCGCTCGGCGGCGACGATCAGGGGGTCGACGGCGGGCACGGGCTCGACGGCCGCCTCGGGGGCGCTCTCCGCCTCGGGCTCCGGGGCCGGGGCCGGCTGCGCCTCGGCGGGCGTCCCGGGACCGGGGGCCGAGGGCGGGAGCGGTGAACGGCTGGGCAGGGCGTTGGAGTTCGCCTCCGCCACCGAGCCCGGCAGGTTGAGCGTGGGCGCGTCACCGGGCAGCTGCACGGCGGGCGGCGAGGACGCGGGCAGGGAGTTGGGCAGCAGGGCGCTCGGCAGGACGACGACGGCCGTCACACCACTCCCCTTCTGCTCGCGCAGCTGGACCCGCACTCCGTGCCGGGCGGCCAGCAACGACGTGACCTGGAGGCCGAGTCCGGCCCCGGTCATGTCGATGTGCCGCTCCCCCGGCTCGAACGAGGCCGGGTCGGCCAGCCTGGCATTGAGTTCGCCCATCCGGACCGTCGACATGCCGATGCCCGCGTCCGACACGGAGAGCATCACCTCACCGCTCTCCAGCAGCCAGCCGGACAGCTCGACATGGGAGTCGGGCGGCGAGAAGGAGGTCGCGTTCTCCAGGAGCTCGGCGAGGAGGTGGCTGAGGTCGTCGGCGGCGAACCCGGCGATCTGGGCGTGCGGCGGCAGGGACTGGATGGTGACCCGCTCGTACCGCTCGATCTCGCTGACGGCCGCGCGCGCCACGTCGACCAGCGGGATCGGCCCGGCGTGGCCGTGGCCGTGCTCGGCGCCCGCGAGGACGAGCATGTTCTCGCTGTGGCGGCGCATGACCGTGGCCATGTGGTCCAGCTTGAACAGGGTGGCCAGGCGCTCCGGGTCCTGCTCGCGCTCCTCCAGGCCCTCGATGACGCCGAGCTGCCGCTCGACCAGTCCGAGGGTGCGCAGGGAGAGGTTGACGAAGGTGTGGTTGACCGTATTCCTCAGCTGCTCCAGCTGCGTGGCCAGCTCGGTGGTCCGCGTCTGGAGTTCGGCCCGCTGGGCGACGAGGGTCTCCCGGCCCTCGATCAGCTTGGTGCGCTCCCCGGTAAGGCTCTCGACGCGTCCGGTGACGTCCTGGTGCAGGGTGGTGAGCCTGCCGTGCAGGGAGTTCATCGACCGTACGACCTGGGCGAACTCGTCGTTGCGGCCGGTGTAGCGGACCGGTTCGGCGCTCTCGGGGTCCTCGGCGAGGCGTGCGGCGCCGATGCGCAGGACGGCGAGCGGCTGGGTGAGGGTGCGGGCGACGGCGGTGGAGACGCCGACGGCGAGCAGGAAGCAGCCGCCGAGCAGGGCGATGCTCAGTTCGAGGGCGGTGACGTCGTCGTCGCGGAGGCCCTCCAGGTCCTGGACCTGGCCGGTGGTCAGGGCGGACTCGACGCTGCGCAGCCGGTCGACGCGGGCGGAGAGCGCGGCCTCCAGCTTCTTGGGGCTGATCCTGCGCTCCGCCTCCGAGAGCTCGGGGCGGTCGGTGAGGCGGGTGAGGTACTTCTCCGCGTCGTTGACCTCGGATCCGGTGACGGTGGCGGAGAGCTTGTCGCGGGCCTCCGGGTTCGCCGCCTGGTCGAAGTCGGCCAGTGCGGCCAGCTCCCGGACGCGGGCCTGCTGGGCGGCGGCGCTCAGTTCGTCGCGTTCGCGGCCGGCCCGGGTGTCGCCCTCGTCCTGGGTCGCCACGGGCAGCCCGGTGAAGGGGTCCGTCCGGGTCTGCGGCTCGGGGCTCGGCACGGCGAGCGCGGCGAGGAGGAGCCCGCGGGTGGCGGAGGCCTGTTCGGACGCGCCGCCGAGGGTGAGCGGGGCCCGGGTGGCGTCGGCGGCGCGCGGCGGGGTCTTCTCCGCCAGTTCGGCGGCGATGCCGTGCAGCTTGGCGATGACGTCGGAGTACGCCTGGTGCGCCTCCAGAGCCGAGCCCTTGCCGGTCAGCGCGTCACGGCGCAGCGAGGGAACCGTCGAGAGGTCGCGGCGCAGGGCCGCGGAGGCCGCCTCGTGGATCTCGTCGATCTGCTGGTCGACCCGGGTGGTGCGGGCGGTGCGGTTCTTCGCGCCGGCGCTGTCGTCGGCCTTCTCGTCCCGGCCGTCGGCGATGTACGCGGTGATGGCGTCACGCTCGTCGGCGAGGGAGTGCGCGAGGGTGACCGCCTGCTGGTTCAGCTGCGCGAGGGTGACCAGCCGCTGGGACTCGGTCAGATCGGTGGAGGCCCCGAGCACGGCGGGGGCGCCCGCCGCTATGACGATGACGCCGACGACCGCGACACCGGCGACCAGTCGGCTGCGCACCCGCACGGTCCGCTTGTCCGCGCCGGGCTCCGGAGGCGTCGCCCCGGAACCGTCGCGCGTCGTGCCCTTGCTCCGCGGCCGCTTCTTCTGCACCGGTGCTCGCAATCTTGACTCGTCCACCCTTGAAGCAGAGGTGACGCACGGTCACATGGAAGGGCGCCCCGCTCCTGGTACGGCTTCTGACCATTCCAGCGCTTTTGAGAGGGGGGCGCGCATCAACCGCTCCGCCACTCGAAGGAGTGAACATCACTCTTGAGTTGGCGAACAAGTCTCCCCTGGTGCGCCCCTGACCATGCGTGGGCCATGGGGTGGAACTTCCGCTCCGCCTTTGGCAGGATGCCCGCCCGCATCGGTCCGGAGCCGCCCCTTCCGCCCCGCGCGCCCGCGTTGACCTGCTGGTACAGGCCATTTCCGGTCGCGTGACGAGATGGTGAAGGGCTCGTGCAGACTGGCGGCATGCGTATCGAACTCGCCACCGCGCCCGGCAGCCCCGAACGCCCCAACGAGGACTGGGTCTCCGGGGCTCTTCCCGCGTCCGGCCAGGGCGGTGTGCTGGTCCTCCTCGACGGCGTCACTCCGCCTCGGGGGGACGACGGTTGTGTGCACTCGGTCCCGTGGTTCACCGCACGGCTGGGCGGCGCACTGGTGGAACTGTCCGGTTCCCGCCCCGACCTGCCCCTGGCCGAGGTCCTGGCCGAGGCCATCTCCCGTACAGCCGACACACATCGAGCCACCTGTGACCTTTCTCACGTACGTACGCCTCAGGCGACCGTGGCCGTGGCACGTTGGGGCGAACGCGTGATCGAGCACCTGGTGCTCTCCGACTCGGTCCTGTTGCTGGAGTCCTCCGACGGCACGGTCCGGGCGGTCCTCGACGACCGGCTGGACCGGCTGCCGCCGGGCTCGCTCGCCTCGAACGAGATCGCCGACGCCACGGTGCGCAACAAGGAGGGCGGCTTCTTCACCGCCGCCGCCGATCCGTCGGTGGCGGCGCGCGCGGTGACGGGCAGCACCCCGGTGGCCGGCGTCCGGGCCCTCGCCGCGCTCACGGACGGCGCGGCCCGCTGGACGGAGGTGTTCGGCGAGGGCGACTGGGCGGGCGCGCTGGGGCTGCTGCGGAAGGCGGGGCCGCAGGGGCTGATCGACCGGGTGCGGGAGCTGGAGGACGCCGACGTGGAGGCCGGGCGCGTACGGCTGCGGCGCGGCAAGACGCACGACGACGCCACCGCGCTCCTGGTGGAGCTGGACTGAGCGCGACGGGCGGCGGGCGGCTCAGCTCTCGGCGCGGGCGTTCAGCTGGTGCAGGAGCCGGGCCAGCTCGGCCACCTCGGCCCGGTCCCAGTCGGCCAGCTTGCGCACGTAGCGCCCCCGGCGGGCGTCCCGGACGCTGCGGAAGCGGGCCAGTCCGTCGTCGGTGAGATGGACGAGCCAGGCCCGCCCGTCGGCCGGGTCGGGTTCGCGGGCCACCAGCCCGAGGTCCTCCAGGGAGCGCAGCTGGCGGCTCATGGTGGCCTTGCCGACGCCGAAGTAGGCGGCCAGCTCGGTGGCCCGCTGCCGTCCCGCCGCCTCCAGGCGGACGAGCAGACCGTAGGCGGCGGGCTCCAGTTCGGGGTGGACCTCCCGGGCCATATCGCCCGAGGTGGCGCGCGCCCGGCGCAGAAACACGGCCAACTCACGCTCCAGCGCCAGAAATTCGTGGTCCACACCACTCCCGTCCGTCGCGCCCGGCTCCGGCTCGCTGTCGTTCCCGCGCACGTCAGTACCCCTCGTACGGTTTCCTGCCGATGAAAGTTTCTTCCGCGGCAGGTCAACGCCGCAGTTCGGCCAGTATTTCGCAGGAGTAGACCAACGGCGGCAGCCTGGCCCTCTTCCGCACCCCGGGTCTACGTGCGTAGCGTCGACGACGACCAGGTTCATGACATGCACACACCATGCCATGGGTCCGGCGCACCCCCCGCACCCGCACCCCACGCCCCTCCCGGTCCCCACCCCACCTCGGAGGCACGCTCATGCCTGTGCACAGATCCGGTACGTCCCGCACGTCCCGCCGTCCGCGCCTCGCCGCCGCGGGAACGCTCCTGGCTGCCCTCGCCCTCCTCCTGACCCTGCCCGGCGCGGCCACCGCCGCCGCCCCGGCCGACGACAGCCCCGCGCGCGGCACCGCCAGGCTGGGCCAGGGCGTCATCGAGCACGACGGACAGGGCGGCCTGCCGCGCGACTCCCGGGCCGCCCAGACCGAGGGGGTCGACGTCAGCAGCCACCAGGGCAACGCGGACTGGGGGACCCTGTGGAACAGCGGCGTGAAGTGGGCCTACGTGAAGGCCACCGAGGGGACGTACTACAAGAACCCCTACTTCGCGCAGCAGTACAACGGCTCGTACGGCATCGGCATGATCCGCGGCGCGTACCACTTCGCCACCCCGAACACGACGAGCGGCGCCGCACAGGCGAACTACTTCGTGGACAACGGGGGCGGCTGGTCACGGGACGGGAGGACCCTGCCGGGCGTGCTGGACATCGAGTGGAATCCGTACGGCGCCCAGTGCTACGGGCTCAGCCAGGCGGCGATGGTCAACTGGATCCGCGACTTCACGAACACCTACCGGGCGCGCACCGGCCGGGACGCGGTGATCTACACCGCGACCAGCTGGTGGAAGGACTGCACCGGCAACAACGCGGGCTTCGGCGCCACCAACCCGCTGTGGGTGGCCCGGTACAACACGACGGTCGGTGAGCTGCCCGCCGGCTGGGGCTTCCACACGATGTGGCAGTACACCTCGACCGGCCCGACGGTCGGCGACCACAACCGCTTCAACGGCGCCCTCGACCGCGTACAGGCGCTGGCCAACGGCTGACCCCGCGCCGATCGACCGCTCGACCCGCCCCGGCGGCCTCACCCCAGGTCACCGGGGCCTTTCGCGACCCCGAGCCCCCGCTATGCACCGCATGTATACGCACTATGTATAGTCCTCGGCGTACCGCACACCTGTGCGGGATTTCCCCGCACAGAGGAGTGATGTGTCGTGCCCAGAAAGATGCCGTTGTCCACGATGGGGTTGACCGCGGCGCTGGTGACGGCGCTCACACTGACGTTGAGCGGCTGCTCCATGGACACCACGGCGCCGGGCTCGGCACGCGGCGAGGCGGCCTCCGACGCCAAGGGTTCGTTCGGGCCGGTGGACTGCCGCAAGGCCAAGTGCATCGCCCTGACCTTCGACGCGGGTCCGGGCAAGGACACCCCGAGGCTGCTGGACATCCTCAAGGAGAAGAAGGTGCACGCCACCTTCTTCCTGCTGGGCAAGCACCACGTCATCAAGCACCCCGACACGGTGCGGCGCATCGAGGACGAGGGCCACGAGGTCGCCAACCACACCTGGACGCACAAGATCCTGACCGACCGGAAGCCGGACGAGATACGCGCCGAGCTGGAGAAGACGCAGCTGGCCATCGAGAAGATCACCGGCAAGAAGCCCCGGCTGATGCGCCCGCCGCAGGGCCGCACCGACGACACGGTCTCGGAGATCAGCAAGGACCTGGGGCTCTCCCAGGTGCTGTGGAGCGCCACCGCCAAGGACTACTCGACGAACGACTCCGCGCTGATCAAGAAGCGGATCCTGGACCAGGCGAGCAAGGACGGCATCATCCTGCTGCACGACATCTACAAGGGCACCGTCCCCGCCGTGCCCGGGATCATCGACGCGCTCCAGAAGGACGGCTACACCTTCGTGACCGTCCCCGAGCTGATGGCCCCGGCGGTACCGGAGCCGGGCACCATCTACCGCCCCTGAGCCCTCCCCCGTGACAACGCGGAACGGCCCGCCTCCCGTCGACTCGGGAAGCGGGCCGTCCGTACCGGTCGCGCACCTGCCGTCGCGCCCGTCACCGCGTGGCGGTCAGGCCGCGGCCGGGACCCTCCGCTCCGTCCGGGCCGACGCCGGGGCGAGCGCGATCTCCAGCACCTGGCGGACGTCGGTGACCGGGTGGACGTCCAGCTTCTCCAGCACCTCGGCCGGGACGTCGTCCAGATCGGCCTCGTTGCGCTGGGGGATCACCACGGTGGTGATGCCCGCCCGGTGCGCGGCCAGCAGCTTCTGCTTGAGGCCGCCGATCGGCAGCACCCGTCCGGTCAGCGACACCTCACCGGTCATCGCCACATCCGTGCGGACCAGCCGTCCGGAGAGCAGCGAGGCCAGCGCGGTCGTCAGGGTGATGCCGGCGCTCGGGCCGTCCTTGGGGACCGCGCCCGCCGGGAAGTGGATGTGCACACCCCGGTCCTTGAGGTCCGCGACCGGCAGCTCCAGCTCCGCTCCGTGCGACCGCAGGAAGCTCAGCGCGATCTGCGCCGACTCCTTCATGACGTCCCCGAGCTGACCGGTCAGGGTCAGTCCGGACGCCCCGGTCTCCGGGTCGGCGAGCGACGCCTCGACGAAGAGGACGTCACCGCCCGCCCCGGTCACCGCGAGCCCGGTGGCCACGCCGGGCACCGCGGTGCGGCGCTCGGCCGGGTCCTGGGCGGACTCGGGCACATGGTGCGGACGGCCGATGAGGCCGCGCAGGTCCGCGTCGGTCACCGCGAACGGCAGCTCGCGGTCGCCCAGTTCGTGCTGGGCCGCGACCTTGCGGAGCAGCCGGGCCACCGCCCGCTCCAGATTCCGTACGCCCGCCTCGCGGGTGTACTCGCCGGCCAGCTTGCGCAGCGCCGACTCCTCCAGGGCGACCTCGTCCTTCTCCAGACCGGCCCGCTCCAGCTGGCGCGGGAGCAGGTGGTCCCGGG
Organism: Streptomyces anulatus; assembly: GCF_014650675.1. GTDB lineage: Bacteria > Actinomycetota > Actinomycetes > Streptomycetales > Streptomycetaceae > Streptomyces > Streptomyces anulatus. The sequence goes on from NZ_BMVK01000002.1 coordinate 337,649, forward strand.
CGATGACGACCTTCTCGTCCTCGGTGTAGCCGTCGAGGCGGACCAGCTCCATGCGGTCGAGCAGGGCCTCCGGGATGGCGTCGAGCACGTTGGCGGTGGCGAGGAAGACGACGTCGCTGAGGTCGAGCTCGACCTCCAGGTAGTGGTCGCGGAAGGTGTGGTTCTGCGCCGGGTCGAGGACTTCGAGGAGGGCGGCGGCCGGGTCGCCCCGGAAGTCGGAGCCGACCTTGTCGATCTCGTCGAGCAGGACGACCGGGTTCATCGAACCGGCCTCCTTGATGGCCCGCACGATACGGCCGGGGAGCGCACCCACGTACGTACGCCGGTGGCCGCGGATCTCCGCCTCGTCCCGGACACCGCCGAGCGCGACGCGGACGAACTTGCGGCCCATGGCGTGCGCGACGGATTCGCCGAGGGAGGTCTTGCCGACGCCGGGCGGGCCGACGAGGGCCAGCACCGCGCCGCCGCGGCGGCCGCCCACCACACCGAGACCCCGGTCGGCACGGCGCTTGCGCACGGCGAGGTACTCGGTGATGCGTTCCTTCACGTCGGCGAGGCCGGCGTGCTCGGCGTCCAGGATCTCCTGGGCGCCGCGGATGTCGTAGGCGTCCTCGGTCCGCTCGGTCCAGGGCAGTTCGAGGACGGTATCCAGCCAGGTGCGGATCCAGGAGCCCTCGGGCGACTGGTCGCTGGACCGCTCCAGCTTCTCGACCTCCTTGAGCGCGGCCTCGCGGACGTGCTCGGGGAGTTCGGCGGCCTCGACGCGGGCCCGGTAGTCGTCGGACTCGTCCTCCGGGTCGCCGTTGAGCTCGGAGAGTTCCTTGCGCACGGCGTCGAGCTGGCGGCGCAGCAGGAATTCGCGCTGCTGCTTGTCGACGCCGTCCTGGACGTCCTTGGCGATGGATTCGGCCACGTCCTGCTCGGCGAGGTGCTCGCTCAGCCACTGGATGGCGAGCTTCAGCCGGGCGATCGGGTCCGCGGTCTCCAGGAGCTGGACCTTCTGGGCGGTGGTGAGGAACGGCGAGTATCCGGAGTTGTCGGCGAGCGCGGAGATGTCGTCGATCTGCTGGACCCGGTCCACGACCTGCCACGCGCCGCGCTTCTTCAGCCAGCTGGTGGCGAGTGCCTTGTACTCCTTGACCAGCTCGGCGGCGGATCCGGGCAGGGGGTCGGGGGCGGCGGTTTCGAGCACGGTCCCCTCGACCCAGAGCGCCCGGCCGGGACCACTGGTCCCGGCGCCGATCCGGACCCGGTCGCGGGCCCGGATGAGTGCGCCCGGGTCACCGTCCGACAGGCGTCCGACCTGCTCGACGGTGCCGAGGACACCGGTCCCCGTGTAGGTGCCGTCGATCCGCGGGACCAACAGCACCTCGGGCTTGCCGCCACCGGGGCGGACGGCGGCCTGCGCGGCCTCGACGGCGGCGCGCACCTCGGTGTCGGACAGGTCGAGCGGCACCACCATGCCGGGCAGGACGACCTCGTCGTCGAGCGGCAGCACGGGCAGATCGATCGGTGTGAACGCCTCGGACTCGTTAGTCATGATCTCCCCTTCGGCAGGCAAGTTGAGCTATGTCGACTCAATGCTCCTGAGCCGCCGAATGTTCCCCATGACTTGTTCGCTCTGAGCGATCAGAAGCTTTCCGGCCTCGGATCGTCTCTACGGGAGCGCTGCGGGGCGGGCCGTTGTTCCCCGCCTCCGGAAGGGAACTCGCTGGCCTTCGCCCCCGGGAGCGGGACAGGATGACGGACACCGACCGCTACGACCGGAGACCGGAGAGCCACACGATGCCCGCGACGCCCGCCCCTGACCCGATGCCGACGCGTTCCGCCGATACCCCCGTCGTCCTCGACCGCCGCGAGGGACCGTTCGGCGAAGTCGTGCTGCGGGAGCGCGGGGAGCACTTCGAGATCATCGCCAACGGCTGCTTCCTGATGGACACCTCGGACGGGCGCTCCGAGCGGCTGCTGATCGACGCCGCGCTGGCCGCCCTGCCCGCCGGGCGGAGCGGCCCCTCGGTGCTCATCGGCGGCCTGGGCGTCGGGTTCTCCCTGGTGCGGGCCGCCGAGGAGCGGCGCTGGGGGCGGATCGTGGTCGTGGAGCGGGAGCAGGCGATCGTGGACTGGCACCTGGCCGGGCCGCTGGACCGGATCTCCGGGCCGGCGCTGGCCGACCCCCGGACCGGGATCCTGCACACGGACCTCGTCGCCCACCTCCGTACCGCCACGGAGCGTTACGACGCCCTGTGCCTGGACATCGACAACGGGCCGGACTGGACCGTCACGGAGGACAACGGAAGCCTCTACTCCCCCGCCGGCCTGGCGCACTGCCACGACCGGCTGACCCCGGGCGGAGTGCTCGCCGTCTGGTCCGCGCAGCCGTCTCCGGCCTTCGAACAAGCGTTGCGGAATGCCGGGTTCAGCGGGGTTAGGACGGAAGAGGTGGCCGTTGCCCGAGGTGTGCCCGACGTGGTCCATCTCGCACTGCGGGCGGCCTGAACCCCCCTCCCGGTATGCGCGGACCGGCGGTGGCACGGGCCAACCGGCACAAGGCCGACGATCCGGCCCCCCGGTCGGCGTGAACTCGCTCCTCCGGGGCAACACCCTGCGTAGCCGGGAGCCCTCCGCTGCCTTTACGCTGCTGACCGGCACACGGATCACCCACGAAATCCACGAGCGAAAACCGTGCCTCCGGGGGAATGGCTCCCGCGAGAACGGGCAGGGGCGGGGCGATGGAACAGACACACACCACCCACAACGGCGTCGCAGCCACCCCGGGGGCTCAGCGCCGGGTGCTGGTGGTCGAGGACGACGCCACGATCGTCGACGCCATTTCCGCCCGGCTGCGGGCGGAGGGCTTCCTGGTGCAGACCGCGCTGGACGGCCCTGCGGCCGTGGACGCGGCCGAGGCATGGCAGCCCGACCTGATGGTGCTCGACATCATGCTTCCCGGCTTCGACGGCCTGGAGGTCTGCCGCCGGGTGCAGGCGCAGCGCCCGGTACCGGTGCTGATGCTCACGGCACGCGACGACGAGACCGACATGCTGGTCGGGCTCGGGGTCGGCGCCGACGACTACATGACCAAGCCGTTCTCCATGCGGGAGCTGGCCGCCCGGGTGCACGTGCTGCTGCGCCGGGTGGAGCGGGCCGCGCTGGCCGCCGTCACCCCGCGGAGCGGGATACTGCGTCTGGGTGAGCTGGAGATCGACCACGCGCAGCGCCGGGTCCGGGTGCGCGCCGAGGACGTCCACCTCACGCCGACCGAGTTCGACCTGCTGGTCTGCCTCGCCAACACCCCGCGCGCGGTGCTCTCCCGGGAGCAGCTGCTGGCCGAGGTGTGGGACTGGGCGGACGCCTCGGGCACCCGCACGGTCGACAGCCACATCAAGGCGCTGCGCCGGAAGATCGGCGCGGAGCGGATCCGTACCGTGCACGGCGTGGGCTACGCCCTGGAGACTCCCGCGCCATGACGCGGCCAGGGTCCGGACTGCGGCCCTTCTCGATCAAGGCCAAGCTCGGCACGCTCGTCGTGGTCTCGGTGTTCATCACCACGGGGCTGCTGATCGTCGCGCTGCGGACCCGTACGGAGTTCCGCTTCATCACGGTGTTCTCGGTGATCGCCACGCTGCTGATCACCCAGTTCGTGGCGCACGGTCTGACCGCGCCGCTGGACGAGATGAGAGCGGTGGCCCGGTCGATCTCGCACGGCGACTACACCCGCCGGGTGAGCGGTGCCGGGCGCCGGGACGAGCTGGGCGACCTGGCGCAGACGATCAATCGCATGGCGGACGATCTGGAGGCGGAGGACCGGCATCGAAAAGAGCTGGTCGCCAATGTCAGCCATGAGTTGCGCACCCCCATCGCGGCGCTGAGAGCCGTGCTGGAGAACGTGGTGGACGGGGTGTCCGCCGCCGATCCGGAGACGATGCGCACGGCGCTGAAACAGACGGAGCGGCTCGGCCGGCTGGTCGAGACGCTGCTGGACCTGTCGCGGCTGGACAACGGGGTGGTGGCGCTCAAGGCCCGCCGTTTCGAGGTCTGGCCGTATCTGTCCGGCGTACTGAAAGAGGCCAATCTCGCCGCCTCCCACCGACGCCTGTCGTCGGGTTCGGGCAATCACTCCCGTACGGACGTCCATCTGCATCTGGACGTCTCGCCGCCGGAGCTCACCGCGCACGCGGACGCCGAGCGGCTGCACCAGGTGGTCGCCAACCTCATCGACAACGCGGTCAAGCACAGCCCGCCGCACGGCCGTGTGACGGTGCTCGCGCGGCGCGGGGCCCACCCCGAGTCGCTGGAGCTGGAGGTCGTCGACGAGGGGCCCGGCATCCCGGAGGCGGAGCGCCACCGGGTCTTCGAGCGCTTCAACCGGGGCCAGGCGCCCTCCCCGCACGGTCCGGGAAGCGACGGCGGTACGGGGCTGGGGCTGGCCATCGCCCGCTGGGCGGTCGATCTGCACGGCGGTCGGATCGGCGTGGCCGAATCCGCGAAGGGCTGCCGCATCCAGGTCACCCTCCCGGGAATCCCCGAGCCGCGCAGTTGACGGTGCGGTTGACATAGGGTCGAACCGGAAGGGCACGTTCATCCGTGTCCTGCCAGCAAGGGGCCTCAAAGGGATACGGTCGGACGACCGTATCCACGGTCCTGCGTACCCGAAGTGCAGTGGAACCTCGCTTGTTTCCCGCCATTTCCTGCGCCGAAACCCGCCTTCCGATGTGATGTGCACGACGAAGCACCGGCCCGGCCTGCAAGGAACGGTTCGGGGGGCGTAGCCTTGATTTCCGCTGTCCATCACCTTGTGAAGCGGAAGAGGGCGGTTGCCGCCGTGTCGTCTCAGTCCCCCAGTAACTCGAGCATCTCGACCGATCAAGCCGGCCCGGGTACGAACCCGGCCGCCGCGTTCGGCGCCAATGAATGGCTCGTCGACGAGATCTACCAGCAGTACCTCCAGGATCCCAGTTCGGTCGATCGCGCCTGGTGGGACTTCTTCGCCGACTACAAGCCGGGTGCCTCCGGCACGGCGGACAAGCCCGTTCCCGGCGTCGCACCGGTGACCGAGGCGCCCGCCGCCCCGGCCGCGCCTGCTCCGGCAGCCGCTCCGGCCCCGGTGAAGGCCGCGCCCGCAGCCGCTCCGGCGGCTCCCGCGCAGCCGGCCCCGGTCAAGGCCGCCCCGGCCCCGGCGAAGCCCGCGGCGGCGAAGCCCGCCGCCGCGCCCGCCAAGGCCAAGGCGGACGCCTCCACCGAGGCCCCGGCCGGCCCGGAGTACGTGACGCTGCGCGGCCCCTCGGCCGCTGTCGCGAAGAACATGAACGCCTCGCTGGAGCTGCCGACGGCCACATCCGTCCGCGCGGTCCCGGTGAAGCTGCTCTTCGACAACCGCATCGTCATCAACAACCACCTCAAGCGCGCCCGCGGCGGGAAGATCTCCTTCACGCACCTCATCGGGTACGCGATGGTGCAGGCCCTCAAGGCCATGCCGTCGATGAACTACTCCTTCGCGGAGAAGGACGGCAAGCCGACCCTGGTCAAGCCGGAGCACGTCAACCTGGGTCTGGCCATCGACCTGGTGAAGCCGAACGGCGACCGCCAGCTGGTCGTCGCGGCCATCAAGAAGGCCGAGACGCTCAACTTCTTCGAGTTCTGGCAGGCGTACGAGGACATCGTCCGGCGTGCCCGCATCGGCAAGCTCGGCATGGACGACTTCACCGGCGTCACGGCCTCGCTGACCAACCCCGGCGGCATCGGCACCGTCCACTCGGTGCCCCGCCTGATGCCCGGTCAGGGCCTCATCATGGGCGTCGGCGCGATGGACTACCCGGCGGAGTTCCAGGGCACGTCGCAGGACACCCTGAACAAGCTCGGTATCTCGAAGGTCATGACGCTGACCTCGACGTACGACCACCGGGTCATCCAGGGCGCCGCCTCCGGCGAGTTCCTGCGGGTCCTGTCCCAGCTGCTGCTCGGCGAGAACGAGTTCTACGACGAGATCTTCAAGGCGCTGCGGATCCCCTACGAGCCGGTCCGCTGGCTCAAGGACATCGACGCCTCGCACGACGACGACGTCACCAAGGCCGCGCGGGTCTTCGAGCTGATCCACTCCTACCGGGTCCGCGGCCACGTCATGGCCGACACCGACCCGCTGGAGTACCACCAGCGCAAGCACCCCGACCTGGACATCACCGAGCACGGCCTCACCCTGTGGGACCTGGAGCGGGACTTCGCGGTCGGCGGGTTCGCCGGCAAGACGATGATGAAGCTCCGCGACATCCTCGGCGTGCTGCGTGAGTCGTACTGCCGCACCACCGGCATCGAGTTCATGCACATCCAGGACCCGAGTCAGCGCAAGTGGCTCCAGGACCGGGTCGAGCGCGCGCGTCCGAAGCCCGAGCGCGAGGAGCAGCTGCGCATCCTGCGCCGGCTGAACGCGGCCGAGGCGTTCGAGACGTTCCTGCAGACGAAGTACGTCGGTCAGAAGCGGTTCTCCCTGGAGGGCGGCGAGTCCGTCATCCCGCTGCTCGACGCGGTCATCGACTCCGCCGCCGAGGCCCGCCTCGACGAGGTCGTCATCGGCATGGCCCACCGCGGCCGGCTGAACGTGCTGGCGAACATCGTCGGCAAGCCGTACGCGCAGATCTTCCGCGAGTTCGAGGGCAACCTCGACCCGCGCTCGATGCACGGCTCCGGCGACGTCAAGTACCACCTGGGCGCCGAGGGCACCTTCACCGGTCTGGACGGCGAGCAGATCAAGGTCTCGCTGGCCGCCAACCCCTCGCACCTGGAGGCGGTGGACCCGGTCCTGGAGGGCATCGCCCGCGCCAAGCAGGACATCATCAACAAGGGCGGCACGGACTTCACGGTCCTGCCGGTCGCGCTCCACGGCGACGCGGCCTTCGCGGGCCAGGGCGTCGTCGCCGAGACGCTCAACATGTCGCAGCTGCGCGGCTACCGCACCGGCGGCACCGTGCACGTGGTGATCAACAACCAGGTCGGCTTCACCGCCGCCCCGGAGTCCTCGCGCTCCTCGATGTACGCCACCGACGTGGCGCGCATGATCGAGGCGCCGATCATCCACGTGAACGGCGACGACCCGGAGGCCGTGGTCCGCGTCGCGCGGCTCGCCTTCGAGTTCCGGCAGGCGTTCAACAAGGACGTCGTGATCGACCTCATCTGCTACCGGCGCCGCGGTCACAACGAGACCGACAACCCGGAGTTCACCAACCCGCAGATGTACACCCTGGTCGACAAGAAGCGCTCGGTGCGCAAGCTGTACACCGAGTCCCTCATCGGTCGCGGCGACATCACGCTGGAAGAGGCGGAGCAGGCGCTCCAGGACTTCCAGGGTCAGCTGGAGAAGGTGTTCGCCGAGGTCCGCGAGGCCACCTCGCAGCCCGCCGCCCCGCACGTCCCGGAGCCGCAGGCCGCGTTCCCGGTGACCGTGGAGACGGCCGTCTCCGCCGAGGTCGTCAAGCGGATCGCCGAGTCGCAGGTCAACATCCCCGACTCGATCACCGTCCACCCCCGCCTGATGCCGCAGATGCAGCGTCGCGCGGCCTCGGTGGACAACGCCACCATCGACTGGGGCATGGGCGAGACGCTGGCCATCGGTTCGCTGCTGATGGAGGGCACCCCGGTCCGGCTCGCCGGCCAGGACACCCGCCGCGGCACGTTCGGCCAGCGCCACGCGGTCCTGGTCGACCAGGTCACCGGCGAGGACTACACCCCGCTGCTGTACCTGGCCGACGACCAGGCCCGGTACAACGTCTACGACTCGCTGCTCTCGGAGTACGCGGCGATGGGCTTCGAGTACGGCTACTCGCTGGCCCGTCCGGAGTCGCTGGTCATCTGGGAGGCCCAGTTCGGTGACTTCGTCAACGGCGCGCAGACCGTCGTGGACGAGTTCATCTCCTCGGCCGAGCAGAAGTGGGGCCAGACCTCCGGCGTCACGCTGCTGCTGCCGCACGGTTACGAGGGCCAGGGCCCGGACCACAGCTCCGCCCGCCCCGAGCGCTTCCTCCAGATGTGCGCGCAGGACAACATGACGGTCGCGATGCCGACCCTCCCGTCGAACTACTTCCACCTGCTGCGCTGGCAGGTGCACAACCCGCACCACAAGCCGCTGATCGTCTTCACCCCGAAGTCGATGCTGCGTCTGAAGGCCGCGGCCTCGTCCATCGAGGAGTTCACCACCGGCGGCTTCCGTCCGGTGATCGGCGACGCGTCGGTCAAGCCTTCGAGCGTCCGCAAGGTCGTCTTCTGCGCGGGCAAGCTGTACTACGACCTGGACGCCGAGCGGGAGAAGCGCGGCGACACGGAGACGGCGATCATCCGGCTGGAGCGCCTGTACCCGCTGCCGGGTGCGGAGATCCAGGCCGAGATCGCGAAGTACCCGAACGCCGAGAAGTACCTGTGGGCCCAGGAGGAGCCGGCGAACCAGGGTGCGTGGCCGTTCATCGCGCTCAACCTGATCGACCACCTGGACCTCGCGGTCGGCTCGGACGTGCCGCACGGCGAGCGCCTGCGCCGCATCTCGCGGCCGCACGGCTCGTCCCCGGCGGTCGGCTCGGCCAAGCGTCACCAGGCGGAGCAGACGCAGCTGGTCAACGAGGTCTTCGAGGCCTAGGACCACCCAGCCGTACGAGCTGTCCGTACGTCACCGGGGCCCGGTTCCGCGCTTGTCGCGAAGCCGGGCCCCTGGCGTATCCGGCGTTCCGGTGGGCGTCCGCGCCTCGATATCCTGTGCGCATGTACTTCACGGACCGTGGCATCGAGGAACTGGAGAAGCGGCGCGGCGAGGAGGAGGTCACCTTCGAGTGGCTCGCCGAGCAGCTGCGGACGTTCGTCGATCTCAACCCCGACTTCGAGGTGCCGGTCGAGCGCCTCGCGACCTGGCTGGCACGACTGGACGACGAGGACGACGAGGACGCGTGACCCGCACGTCCTAGGAGGCGTCCGCGCCCGCCCTGGCCCGCTCGTACGCGAGGCCCAGCGCGCCCTGCGCCAGCAGCACCGCTCCGGCCGCCGCCCAGCCGCCGCTGCGGCGGCGGGCGCCCCAGAGCAGGAGCGGGAGTCCGGCCGCGAGCTGGACGGCGGCGACGGCACGGGCGCGGGGGCCGCGTACCCACGGGCCGATCCTGCTGCTCTCGACCGCGTCCAGTTCGACGCGTACGGCATCGCGCCAGCCGGCCCACTCGACGCGTTCCGCCCCGCGCTGCACCGCCGCGACGCTGCGCAGCCGGTCCGCGCTCTCGCCCGGTGAGAGTCCGGCGGGCAGGGTCAGCCCGGTGCGGGTGAGTACGGCGAGCAGTCCGCGCAGCCGGGCGTCCGCGTCCGCGTCCGGATCGGGGCGGGTCAGCTCCTCCAGCGCCTGCACGTCCAGCACCGGGTCGAGGCCGAGCCGGACCGCGAAGGTGCGCATGGCCTCGTCCTCGCCCACCGGGGTGCCGTCGGTCAGCCAGATGTAGCCCACGGGCCGGCGGAATCCGGCGGCGAGGGTGAATCCGGCCCGGTCGGCGTCCCACCACAGGGCGAGCACCGGCCAGGTGGAGCCGACGGCGAGCGCGGTGGCCCAGCCGCCGAGGACCCGGTCGACCGGCTCGGCGTCCTGCTCCGCGCCCCCGCTCTGCCAGGGCTTCCCCTCCGGGACGAGCACGCTCCACTCCTCGCCCGCGCGGGCCAGCAGCATCTGCTCGCGCAGCAGGTGGGCGAGCGGCCGTACGGTCTCGGGGTCGGCCCGGCACAGCAGGAGGGCCCCGGTGGATGTCGCGTTCATGGCTCACACGCTAGGGCAATTCGCCCCTGTTCGATGCTGTTGCGGGCGATTCACCCCGCACCGCCCCCTCCTGGCCTCACCCACCCTTCCCCGGGCTCCTCCTGACTTTCCTTGACTTCCCCCATCCGCGATATATCGTGTTCTGAACAAGACGCGATATGTTGCGTTGCCACGCTTTCCGGGAGGTCACATCCATGCCTGTGTCGAGATGGACCATCGCCGAGCCTCGGAAGCTCGCCTTCGAGGATCCGGTGACGGCGCTCCACGTGCGCATCGTCGACGGCACGGTCAATGTGGTCGGGACCGACGAGCCGGACGCCCGGCTGGAGGTCTCCGCGATCGATGGCCCGCCGCTGGTCGTGACCCAGGAGGACGGCCGGCTCACCGTGGCCTACGAGGACCTGCCCTGGCCGCACTTCCTGGGATGGTTCGACCCCGAGGTCCGCCACCGCAGCGCCGTGGTCACGCTCGTCGTGCCGGCCGCCGCCTCGGTCGAGGTCGGCGCGATCGGCGCCGGGGCCGTCGTCTCCGGCATCAGTGGCCGCACCGAGGTCCGCGGCATCTCAGGTGACTCCACGCTCGTCGGACTGACCGGCGCGGTGCGCGGGGAGTCCTTGTCGGGCAGCCTGGAGGCCCAGGGCGTCACGGGGGACCTGCGCTTCCACTCGGTGTTCGGCGACCTGACGGTCGTCGACGGGGCGGGGGCCTCGGTCCGCGCCGAGTCGGTCAGCGGCGCCATGGTGCTGGACGTCGACCCGTCCGGGAAGCCCACGGACATCCGGCTGGCCACGGTGTCCGGCGAGATCGCGATCCGGCTGCCGCACCCCGCCGACGCCAGGGTCGAGGCGAACACCGCGAGCGGGTCCGTCTCCAACGCCTTCGAGGACCTGCGGGTCCGCGGGCAGTGGGGATCGAAGAAGATCACCGGCACGCTGGGCGCCGGGACGGGGACCCTGCGGGCGACGACCGTGTCCGGTTCGATCGCCCTGTTGCGCAGGCCGCCCGCCGAGGACGACGCGTACGCCGCCGAGCCGACCGGAAAGGTTCTCTGACATGCCTCCCGTATTCGCCCACGGCCGCCTGCGGCTGTACCTCCTCAAGCTCCTGGACGAGGCTCCTCGCCACGGCTACGAGGTCATCCGCCTGCTGGAGGAACGCTTCCAGGGCCTGTACGCCCCGTCGGCCGGCACGGTCTACCCCCGGCTGGCCAAGCTGGAGGCCGAGGGCCTGGTCACCCACGCCACCGAGGGCGGCCGCAAGGTCTACTCGATCACCGACGCGGGCCGCGAGGAGCTGGCGGGCCGCAGCGGCGAACTGGCCGACCTGGAGCTGGAGATCCGCGACTCGGTCTCCGAGCTGGCCGCCGAGATACGCGACGACGTACGGGGCGCGGCGGGCCGGCTCCGCAGCGACATGCGGGCGGCGGCGTCGGAGTCCCGGCACGGCAGTACGAAGACGGAGGCCGGCAGCGGCAAGGGGAAGGGTGAATCCTCTTCCCCGTTCGGCGACTTCGGCAGCCTGGGCGACCTCGGCGACAGCGAGGCGTGGCGCACGGCGAAGGAGGAGCTGCGCCGGGCCAAGCAGGAGTGGAAGGAGCAGGCACGCCGGGCGAAGGACGAGTCCCGGCGCGCCCGCGAGGACGCGCAGCAGGCCCGCCGCCAGGCCAAGGAGGCCCAGGAGAAGGCGCGCGAGCAGGTGCAGACCGCCGCCCGCCAGGTGCAGGAGCACTTCGCGCGGGGCGACTGGCCCTCCGGCGTACGGGAAGGCCTCGCGGAGATCACCGGCCAGCTCGGCGGCTTCGCACGGTCCGGCGCCTGGCCCCCGTTCGGCAGACCCGAGCCGGACGACGCCCCGGCCGCCCCGGCCCCCGAGGAAGCCCCCGGCTGGGGCGAGGACGCGCCGGTCACGGGCGACCCGGTACGCGACCTGGACCGCCTGCTGGACCATTTCCGCGACGGCATCCGGGACGCGGCCCGCGATCACGGGGTGACGGAGACCCAGCTCGCGGAGGCCCGCCGCCACCTGGGCGCGGCGACGGCGCGGATCGAGGCGCTGCTGACGACGGAGGACGAGGGGGAGGCCTGAGCCGACGCGGCCCAGGAGGTGCGGGGGCGGGTGTCCGGAACGCCGGACACCCGCCCCGCCCCGTTTTCCCCCGCCCCAGGACCGTTCCCGCCCGCCCCCGTACCGCGCCGTTCCCGTCCGCCCTCGCACCTTTCCCTTTCCGTCCGGCGCGGCCCGTCCCCTTCCCGCCCGCCGCGGCCCGTTGCCTTCCTGCCCGGCGCGGCCCGTCCCCTTCGGTCCGTCTCACCCGGCCTTGGCGTGCCCCTGACCCCCGTCGGCGTCGGAGCCGTACAGCGCGCGCTGCACGGTCGCGTAGGTCGCGCCGTGCTCGGCGAGGACGTCGGCGACGACTCCGGGCTTCGCCGTGAGGGCCAGGAGCAGGTGTTCCTCGCCGATGAAGCGGTCGCCGCGCCCCAGGGCGACCCGTAGCGAGTTCTCCAGGACGGTCTTCGCGCCCGGGGTGAAGGGGCGGTGCCCCGACCACCACCGGCGGCCTGTCCGGCCGGCCGCCAGGGCTCCCTCGCCGTGGGCCCCTTCGACCCGGGAGACGATCGCGCCGATGTCGATCCCGATGTCGGCGAGGGCGTCGGTGTCGGCCCTGGTCAGGCCGCCGCGCCGGCGGGCCTCGGCGAAGGCGGCGTCCAGGGAGGCGCGGCGGTCGTGGAGGCCGAGTGCGGTGACGGCGAACGAGGTCCGGCCGCCCTCCTGCTCCAGCAGCGCGAGCAGCAGGTGTTCCTCGGTGACCGAGTCGGCCCCGGCACGCTCGGCCTGCGCCACAGCGCCCTTCACCGCGGCGCGGGCCCCTCGGGTGAATCGCTCGAACATCAACGCCTCCCGTACTTCTTGTGCACGGCCTGCCGGCTGACGCCCAGCTCGGCGGCGATCTCCTGCCACGACCAGCCCTGGACGCGGGCACTTCTCACCTGTACGGCTTCGAGCTGCTCCAGCAGCCGCCGCAGCGCCGCCACCGACCGCAACCCGACGCGCGGGTCGCGGTCACCGGCACGTGCGGCCAGATCCGTTGCTTCGGTCATGGTGTCAACCTACATTGACACCACGCTGCCGTCAATCAAAGTTGACATCATCGTCGGCCAGTCGGGCATGCCGCTCGACGTCGTACCGGACGTCGCCGTAGCGCAGCCTGGCCCGCTCGATGCCCTCGGGCGCGAACCCGGACCGGGTCGCGACCCGACAGGAGGCCGGGTTGTCGGTGCGGTGGCCCAGCTCCAGCCGGTACAGCCCGAGTTCGTCGAACGCCCAGCGCGCCAGCGCCCGCACGCCGGCCGGGGCGACGCCCCGGCCGCGCGCCTCCTCCGTGGTCCAGTAGGAGACCCAGCCGGTGTCATGGGCCCGGTTGACGGCGCCGACGGCGACACAGCCGAGAGCCTCGCCCGCCTCCCCCACGACGGCCCAGGAGTAGCCGGTGCGCGCTCCCCGTTCGCGCGTACGGTCCGCGATCCAGGTCAGCGCCCCGGGCCGGTCGAACACGGGCCGGTCGGTCTGGCGGTCCATCTCGGCCGGGGCGAAGGCGCGGAGCACCGCCGAGGCGTCGGCGGGCTCCCAGGGGCGCAGCAGAAACCCTTCAGGGGTGGTCAGTTCGTCCATGCGGGCCAGCCTCCCGCACGGTCACCACCACCTCGGCCCCGGGCCACGCCAGGACGGCCGGCCACCCCCCGCGTGACGGCTTGCCGGGGCCGCCGACGACCACTCCCGGGCCGGTGACGGAGACGCGCCACCCCCGGGGCGAGGGCGGGAGGGACAGCTCCGTCACCCCGGGGCGGGCGGCGGCACGGTAGGCGAGGCGGTAGGAGCGGGTGTCCGCGTCGTACGCCTCCGAGCGGACGGTCCCCGCGACGGCCGGGGCGTACGGCGTGGCCGTCCGCTCCTTGTTCGTACGGAAGCGGCCCTGCTCGTCGACCGCGCAGTAGCCGCCGCCGTAGCACCAGACGTACCCCGCCCAGCCGGAGCTGTAGCGGTTCAGGGAGTCGACGGCCTCGCGGTAGAAGCGGCCCATGTTCGGCAGGGCGTTGTTCAGCGGCCCCCATTCGCCCACGACGACCGGCATCCGGTGGCGGGCCGGGTACGCGGTGACGGCGGCCTCGTACGCCTCGATCCAGCCGGCCGACGGGTCGTAGTCCGCGCCCGCCTCCATGGCGGTGTTGTAGAAGTGCGGGGCGTACACGGTCCGGCGGTCCTCGATCCGGCCGAGCCCGGTGGGAACGCCCTCGCCCACGATGGGCGTCGGCTCGACGAAGAGCCAGGTGTCGCGGTCCTTCGCCCGGACGGCGCGGGCGAGCCGGTTGTACATCGGGGTGAGGTGCTGGGCCTCGATCCGGCGGGCGGCGGTCGGCAGGTCCTCGCCCTCGCGCAGCTCCCCCATCGGTTCGTTGATCAGGTCGTAGCCGATCACGGCCGGGTGGTCGCGGAACCGTGCCGCGAGGACCTGCCACATGGCGGCCTGGGCTCGCTGGAGGTCGGGGTCCTCGTAGAGGTGGGTGAAGGCCCGCTGGACGGCGGGCTGGAAGTACTCGGAGAACCAGTCGTCGGGGTTGGGGGTGAACGGGAGCCCGTCGGTCCTGGTGGCCCAGGCGGGGATGCCCCGGTGCCCGAACGCGGGCCCGAAGACGTCCTGATGGGCGTCGATGAGGACATGGACACGGTGCTTGCGCGCCCAGTCCAGGATGCGTTCGACGCGCCGGAGGTAGCGCTCGCTGTACTGGCCGCGGGTGGGCTCCAGGTCGTCCCAGAAGACCAGCAGCCGGGCGAAGTTGAAGCCGTTCGCGCGCAGGTCGCGGAAGTGCCGTTCGGTGATGGCGGTGAGGGCGGCCTCGCCGCGGTTCGCCTTGTCCTCGACGTTCCAGCCACGCAGGGTGAGGGCGCGGCCCCGGTCGTCGGTCAGTGGCGGGACAGCACGTTCGCGGGACTCGGACGCCGGTACGGGTGCGGATACGGGGCGCGCCGAGGCGGCGGGGGCGAGGGCCCCCGCCGCGAGCACGGACGCGACGACAACTGCCATGAGTGCTCTGCCCATTCGCATGGGCGGCATCCCATCAGCAAAGCTGACACTTGTTCAAGTATGCGTTACCGACGAGTTCTTGGCGGAGCTAGGAGGTCGGCGTGAGCACGATCTTCCCGAAGAGGTCGCCCGACTCCAGCCGCCGGAACCCCTCCCGGGCCCGGTCCAGCGGCAGCACCTCGTCGATGACGGGCCGTACGCCGGTGGTCGCGCAGAAGGCGAGCAGGTCCTCCAGCTCGTCCTTGGACCCCATGGTGGAGCCGACGACCTTCAGCTCCAGGAAGAAGATCCGGGTCAGCTCGGCGTGCGCGGGCCGGTCGCCGCTGGTGGCCCCGGAGATGACGAGGGTGCCGCCGGGGCGCAGCGACTTCACGGAGTGGGACCAGGTGGCGGCCCCCACGGTCTCGATGACGGCGTCCACCCGCTGCGGCAGCCGGGCGCCGGGCTCGTACGCCTCCAGCGCGCCGAGTTCGACCGCCCGCTCGCGCTTGGCCTTGTCCCGGCTGGTGGCGAAGACCCGCAGCCCGGCGGCCTTCCCGAGCACGATCGCGGCGGTGGCGACCCCGCCGCCGGCGCCCTGGACGAGCACGGAATCGCCGGGCCGCACCCCGGCGTTGGTGAACAGCATCCGGTACGCGGTGAGCCAGGCGGTCGGCAGGCAGGCGGCCTCCTCGAAGCTGAGCTCCTTCGGCTTGGGCAGGACGTTCCAGGTGGGGACGGTGACCTGCTCGGCGAAGGTGCCCTGGTAGCGCTCGGTGAGGATGGAGCGCGGCTCATCCGGCCCGACGCCGTGCCCCGACTGCCCGATGACGGAGTGCAGGACGACCTCGTTGCCGTCCTGGTCGACGCCGGCCGCGTCGCAGCCGAGGATCATCGGCAGCCGGTCCTGCGGGAGGCCCACGCCCCGCAGGGACCAGAGGTCGTGGTGGTTGAGGGAGGCGGCCCGAACGGTGACGGTGGTCCACCCGGGACGCGCCTCGGGGGCCGGACGGTCACCCAGCTCCAGGCCGTCGAGGGGCCGGTCGGGGTCGATGCGGGCTGCGTAGGCGGCGAACATGGCTCGACGATAGGCGGGCGGGGCGGCCTTCGTAACCGCCTACGCGTGTGACGCACGCCAACCGGGTGGGCCCGCGCACCCAGCCCCTCCGGCGTTAGAGGAGCGGGGCTCGCACGCCCAACCTCTCCGCCCCACTCCACCTCTCCGCCCCACCCCAGCCTCTCCGGCGTTTGAGGAACGGGGGTCGCACACCCGCCCAGCCCCTCCGGCGACTGAGGAGCGGAGGTCGCACACCCAGCCCCTCCGGCGTTTGAGGAGCGGAGGTCGCACACCCAGCCCCTCCGGCGTTTGAGGAGCGGGGGTCTGGGGGC
>NZ_BMVK01000002.1:353879-818527 GCF_014650675.1 Streptomyces anulatus
AGCTCCCGGGGCGCTGCCCCGGACCCCGCTCCTCAAACGCCGGAGAGGCTGGGGTGGGGCGCCTCACTCGCAAAAGAGGCGGAATAGTGACCGACTCACCCGCCGGAGTGGCTGAGGGTGACCGACTCAAGCCCCGGAGGGGCTGGGGTGGGGGCGCCGCTTCAGTCGCCGCGAGGGCGGAAACGCAAGTGGGCGGGGCCCGATCCACGGGCCCCGCCCACCGCACAACCGCTCAAGACCTCAGCGCCGAGCCACACCCTCCGCACGGGCCGCCGCGGCCACCGCCGCGGTGACCGCCGGGGCGACCCGCTCGTCGAACGGCGACGGGATCACGTAGTCCGCCGCCAGCTCGTCGCCGACCACGTCGGCCAACGCGTTGGCCGCGGCGATCTTCATGCCCTCGGTGATCCGGGAGGCCCGGACCTGGAGCGCGCCCGCGAAGATGCCCGGGAACGCCAGCACGTTGTTGATCTGGTTCGGGAAGTCGGACCGCCCGGTCGCCACGACCGCCGCGTACTTGTGCGCGACATCCGGGTGGACCTCCGGATTCGGGTTGGCCATCGCGAAGACGTACGCGCCGGGCGCCATCGAGGCCACCGCCGCCTCCGGGACCGTACCGCCGGAGACACCGATGAAGACGTCCGCACCGGCGAGCGCCTGCTCCAGCGAACCGGAGAGGCCGGCCCGGTTGGTCAGTTCGGCCAGCTCGCGCTTGACCTCGGTGAGGTCGTCGCGGTCGCGGCTGACGATGCCCTTGCGGTCGGCCACCGCGATGTCGCCGATCCCCGCCTCCAGCAGGAACTTGGCGATGGCCACGCCCGCTGCGCCGGCGCCGGAGATGACGCCGCGCAGATCGCCGAGCGTCCGCCCGGAGAGCTTCGCGGCGTTGCGCAGGGCGGCGAGGGTGACGACCGCGGTGCCGTGCTGGTCGTCGTGGAAGACCGGGATGTCCAGGCGTTCCTGGAGCTTGCGCTCGATCTCGAAGCACCGGGGCGCCGAGATGTCCTCCAGGTTCACCCCGCCGAACGAGGGGGCGAGCCGGACGACGGTCTCGACGATCTCGTCGGCGTCGGTGGTCGCGAGCGCGATCGGCACCGCGTCGACGCCGCCGAACTGCTTGAAGAGGATGGCCTTGCCCTCCATGACGGGGAGGGACGCCTCGGGCCCGATGTCGCCGAGGCCGAGCACGGCGGTGCCGTCCGTCACGACGGCCACGACCTGGGACTTCCAGGTGTAGTCGTGGACGAGCTCGGGGTTGTCGGCGATGGCGCTGCACACTTTCGCCACACCGGGCGTGTACGCCAGGGAAAGGTCGTCCTTGTCCCGGATCGGGACGGTGGCCTGCACGGCCATCTTCCCGCCCCGGTGGAGGGCGAAGGCCGGATCGAAGGGCTCGTCGGCCCCGGTGTCCGCTGCGCTCGTGCGCTGGATGCCGCTGTCGGTAGTGCTGTCGCTGCGAGGATTGACGATCTCCGCTGCCATGGTGTTGACCCCTTAAGTCTTCATCGTTTGAGGGTGGCCACTCCTGGTTGAGGAGGGGTGGGCGGGCACCGCGTACGTGCCCCGCACCGGGCGGTTGGCCCGCCCCGGCAGGGATTGAGGTACATACGCGCGGGCGCGCCGCACACGCGCCCTGAGCCCCGGATGAGGGGTGTAAACGTCTTTCTTACCGGACGAACGGGGTTACGGACGAGTCCATATCGACGCGGTGACGTGACTCATAGTCGAATATCTGGACAAGTCGGCAAACCAGCATAAATGCCGTCCACCAGTCAAGACATGCCGAAGATTCTCCGGCGGGGGGAATGAATCCCCACAGATGGTCCGGTCCTCGTGTACCGGCCGTTGATGATCGGGGGTCGCCCGTTATCCGATTTTGACATGCCAAGACCCCTGAATGGGTCAGTCCGAATGGCAGGATGCCGTCATCACACATGGTGGCGACACTCGAAGGTGCGTGCCAAGCCGCCCACCAGCACCACCCTCACCTGCCGGAGGATCCCGACATGACCGCAAGCACCACGCGTCGCACAACCGCGAAGTCCCGAATTGCGGCGATCGGCGCCATCGCGGTCGCCGCCTCCCTGCTGCTCACCGCCTGTGGTGACCAGACAGACAGCTCCTCCCAGGAGGGAGGCAGCGGCAAGGAGACCAAGAGCGGTGCTCCGCTCTTCTCGAAGCTGCCGGAGAAGTACCAGAAGTCCGGTGTGATCAAGGTCGGCACAAATGCCGAATACGCCCCGATGGAGTCCGTCGAGAACGGAAAGATCGTGGGCGTCGATCCCGATCTGGCCGAGGCTCTCGGCAAGCAGCTCGGTGTGAAGTTCGAGTTCACCTCGGGTTCCTTCGACGGTCTGATCACCGCCCTGAACAGCGGGCGTCACGACATCGCGATGTCGTCGATCACGGACAACAAGCAGCGCCAGGAGGGCCTGGACGAGTCGGGCAAGAAGCTGGGCGAGGGCGTCGACTTCGTCGACTACTTCCTCGCCGGCACCGCCGTGTACACGAAGAAGGGCAACCCGCAGAACATCAAGTCCATCGAGGACCTCTGCGGGAAGGCCGCGGCCGTGCAGCGCGGCACCACGTACGAGAAGGCACTCAAGGCGCAGTCGAAGGCCTGTACGGACGGTGGCGAGAAGGCCGTCAAGATCGAGTCGTTCGAGAACGACACCGAGGCGCAGACGCGCGTCAAGTCCGGCGGTGCGGTCGCGGGCGTCAACGACTACCCGGTCGCGGTCGACCTGGCCCGCAAGGCCGACGGCGGCAAGGCGTTCGAGGTCGTGGGCGAGCAGATCGACGCCGGCCCGTTCGGCATCGCCGTCAAGAAGGACAACACGGGGCTGCGCGACGCCCTGAAGGAGGCTGTCGACGCGATCATCGCCGACGGTTCGTACCAGAAGGTGCTCGACAAGTGGGGCGCCGGTACGGGAGCGATCGACAAGGCCGCCGTCAACGGCGGCAAGTGACCGGACGCTCCACTGAAGGGCAGTCACCATGACTGACAAGTTCGACAAGACACCCGCCGGTTCACCGGCCGGCCAGGTGTCCGTCTCCAAGGGCGCCACCCCGGCCCCGGAGAACATCAAGGCCATCCCGGTCCGCCATGTCGGCCGCTGGATCAGCGGCGTCGTGGTCATCGGCCTCCTCATCGCCCTCGGGTACGCCTTCTCGCAGGGCAACATCCAGTGGCACGCCGTGGGCGACAAGCTGTTCGACAGCACGGTCGTCGCCGGTGCGGGCCGCACCCTGCTGATCAGCGTCCTCGCGATGGTGCTCGGCGTCATCCTCGGCGTCGTGCTGGCCGTGATGCGCCTGTCGAAGAACCCGGTCACCAGCTGGGTCGCCTGGCTGTACATCTGGTTCTTCCGGGGCACCCCGGTCTACGTACAGCTGCTGCTCTGGTTCAACCTGGCGCTGATCTTCCCGGTCCTGAACATCCCGTTCATCTACAAGGACGAGATGACGGACGTCATGACCCCGTTCATGTGCGCCCTGCTGGGGCTCGCACTGAACGAGGCCGCCTACATGGCGGAGATCTGCCGGGCCGGCATCCAGTCGGTCGACGAGGGCCAGACCGAGGCCTCGCACGCGCTGGGCATGACCCAGGGCAAGACCATGCGCCGCGTGGTCCTCCCGCAGGCGCTGCGGGTGATCATCCCGCCGACCGGCAACGAGTTCATCAACATGCTGAAGACCTCCTCGCTGGTGTACGCGGTCACGTACAACGAACTGCTCCGCTCCACCTCGCAGATCGGCTCCACGTCGTACGCGGTGATGGAGATGCTGTTCGTGGCGTCCATCTGGTACATCGTGATGACCAGCGTGTTCAGCGTCGGCCAGTACTACCTGGAGCGCCGCTACGCCCGCGGCTCGCTGCGGTCGCTGCCGCTCACTCCGCTGCAGCGCGTCAAGGTCAACCTCGCCGCGTTCAGCAACCGGCCCTCCGGAGGTGTCTCCGCATGACCATCCCCATGGTGAAGGCCGAGGGCGTCCACAAGTCCTTCGGCGCAGCCCACATCCTCAAGGGCATCGACCTGGAGGTCGCCCCGCGTGAGGTGTTCTGCCTGATCGGCCCGTCCGGCTCCGGCAAGTCGACCTTCCTGCGGTGCATCAACCACCTGGAGAAGGTCAACGCCGGCCGGCTCTCGGTCGACGGCCAGCTGGTGGGCTACCGGCAGAAGGGCGACAAGCTCTACGAGCTGAGGGACAGCGAGGTCGCCCTCCAGCGCCGCGACATCGGCATGGTCTTCCAGCGCTTCAACCTGTTCCCGCACATGACGGCCATCGAGAACGTCATGGAGGCCCCGGTCCAGGTCAAGGGCGAGTCCAAGGCCGTGGCCCGGGCCCGCGCCGAGAGGCTGCTGGACCGGGTGGGCCTCTCCGACAAGGCCGGGAACTACCCCACCCAGCTCTCCGGTGGGCAGCAGCAGCGCGTCGCCATCGCCCGTGCGCTGGCGATGGAGCCGAAGCTGATGCTCTTCGACGAGCCGACCTCCGCGCTCGACCCGGAGCTGGTCGGCGACGTCCTGGACGTCATGCGCGGCCTGGCCGAGGACGGCATGACGATGATCGTCGTCACCCACGAGATGGGCTTCGCCCGCGAGGTGGGCGACGCGCTGGTCTTCATGGACGACGGCGTGGTGGTCGAGTCGGGCCACCCGCGCGACGTGCTGACCAACCCTCAGCACGACCGGACGAAGTCGTTCCTGTCGAAGGTGCTGTAGGGCTTGTAGGGCAGGGCCCCGTCGCATACGGGAGGGCGGTACGGACCACGGTCCGCACCGCCCTCCCGCGCGTCGGGCCGCGCCCTCAGCCCTTCGGCAGCACCTCCGGGCCGGTGAGCAGCTTCTTCAGCTGCTGCCGGGAGAGCGGGGGCTCCGGCAGCAGCGGCCCCAGGGTGCCGGAGCCCTCGAAACCGGTACTGGAGCGTACGAGGAACTGCGAGCCGTCCGACTGCGCGAGCCGGCCGACCAGTTCGGGCCCCCAGCCGACGTTGTCGTCGCCCGAGTAGTCCATCGAGTCGTGCCACGTCGTCAGCGTGCGGCCGTCGGGCAGCACCTCACGCACGCAGTCGTCACGGGCCGGTTCCTGGCCGATGCGAGCGCAGAGGTCCTCGGCCGGATCGGCCGGGCGGCCCATCTTCCTCTCCAACGCCTCCCGGTCCATCAGGGTCAGCAGCAGGTAGCCGACGCCGCCGTCCTTGCGGAACGCGTACTGCCCGTCCAGCGGACCGAGGTAGGTGGTTCGCGCCTGTTCGGGGGTCGCGTTCTTGATGAGCGCGAGGAGCGAGACCTCCTCGATCTCCCCCACGTCCGCCGGCAGCAGCGCGGCCAGCCGTTCGGCCTTGGCCGACGCGGGGGCGGGCGCCGATGTGGTCGGAGAGGCGGACGGCCCTGCCGACGCCACCGAGGTGTGTGCCGGGTCCTCGTCGCCGCCCGTCCGGGGCAGGGTGAACGCCCCGGCGGCGACCACCACGAGGACGGCGGCGGAGGCGGCGACCCGGCGGCGCCTGCGGATCCGGGCGGCCTTCGCGTACACGGCCCCGGCGGAGAACGCGGGCTTCCCCGCTCCCTCGACGGCGCGGCCGAGCAGTTCACGGACGTCGTTCATACCAATTCCTCCGCCATCCCGGCGCGCAGCGCCGCCAGGCCCCGAGCCGTGTGGCTCTTGACCGTGTTCGTCCGCATCCCGAGCGCCTCGGCCGTGGCCTCCACGCTCAGGTCCTCCCAGTAGCGGAGCACCAGCACCGCCCGCTGCCTGGCCGTGAGCCGGGCGAGCGCCTCCCTGACGACCAGGCCGGTGTCCGTGTCGGCCGTGTTCCCGGGGCGGTCGGGCAGTTCGCCGTAGGCCCGCTCCCGCCGCCAGAACCGCCGACGGCTCGCGATGAACGTGTTGACCAGCGTCTTACGGGCGTACGCCTCGATGTTGTCGAGCCGCCCGTGGCGCCGGCCACCGAGGACGACCTTGACCAGGGTGCTCTGGACGAGGTCCTCGGCCTCGTGCCGGTCGCCGCAGAGCAGATAGGCGCTGCGGAACAGCGCGGTGCGTCTGCCCTCCACGAAGTCGTGCAGCGCCGCGTCGTCATCGGCCCGCATTCGGGCCCCTCTCCGGAATTCGCATGCCCCGCCCCCTCCTCTTCCCGCTCCCCGGCCCGCGGAGGCGGACCGTCTCACCCTTCCAGTGCGCCGGGGCCCGGGGCAGGTTGCGGGCGGCGACAGAAAAAAGAGGGGCGGTACGGGCTCCACGCCCGTACCGCCCCTCTCGGCGCTGTACGGCTGCCGCCCTTCGCGGGCGGTTACTTCACGGCGAGGACCAAGGTGTCCGAGGGGGACGCCCAGACCGCGCGGGCCTCGCCGAACCCGGAGGCCAGCAGGGTGCGGGCGTGCCAGTCGGCGGAGGGCATGTCGCCGTCCGCGTGCTCGCCGTAGATCGCGAACCGCTCGGCCGTGGGCGCGGCAAGGACCGGGTCCTTCGCGGCGACGGCCCACCAGTCCGCCCAGTCCAGCGCCCCGGCGGCCTTGGCCCGGTCCATCGCGGCGTGCCGGTGGGCGCGTTCGGCGGCGTTGATGCGGGGCGTGCCCGTGTCGATCGTGCGGTCGGCGTTCATGAACACCCCGCCGTCCCGGACGAGGCCGCCGAGCTGCCCGTAGAGCGTGGTGAGCGGATCGCGGTGCAGCCAGTGCAGGGCGGTGGCGGTGAGGACGGCGTCGTACGAGGTGTGGGGCAGCCGGGCGGTCCAGTCGGGGTCCTTCAGGTCGGCGGTGACGAAGGTGACCCGGTCGTCGCCGTCGAAGGTGCCGCGGGCGATGGCCAGGAGCGCGGGGTCGAGGTCGACCCCGGTGCTCGTGGCGTTCGGGAACCGCTTGAGGAGCCGGTCCGTAATACTTCCCGTACCGCACGCGAGGTCGAGCACCCGCGGTTCCGGTCCGACGACCGCCTCGACCATGTCCAGCATCACCCGGAACCGCTCCTCGCGGTCGGGCATGTACCACTCCTGCTGCCGGTCCCAGCTCTCCTGCCAGGACTGCCAGTCGGTACCCGTAGCCGTCTCCGTCACGCCAACCTCCACGTAATGCCCGTTTACGACAATCGACCATTACACTGGCCGACGCCCCGACTCTAGACCGACACCGTAAGGACTACAAGTGGAACTGGCCTATTACTCGGACTACGCCGTGCGCCTGGTCAACACCGAGGAGCCGGCCCGCAACAAGGACGCCCTCACCTCGGTCGAGGCGGTCCGGGAGCTGTTCGGAGCGAATCAGCAGGCGGCGCGGCGGACGACGGACGCGGACGTGACCCGGTTCCGTTCCGTACGGGCACGGCTGCGCGCGGTCTTCGACGCGGCGGACGGCGACGACGAGACGCTCGCGGTCGACCTGCTGAACTCGCTGCTGCTGGAGTTCCCGGTGAGCCCGCAGATCTCGGGGCACGACGTACGCGACCAGGACGGCAGGCCGGACTGGCACATGCACCTGGCCGACCACCCGTCGAACGCGACCGCCGGCTACGCGGCCATCGCGGCGATGGGCCTGGCCTTCCACCTCACCGAGCACGGCGTGGACCGCCTCGGCCTGTGCGAGGCGGCGCCGTGCCGCAACGCCTACCTGGACACCTCCACCAACCGCTCCAGGCGCTACTGCTCGGACCGCTGCGCGACCCGCGCGAACGTGGCCGCCTACCGGGCCCGCAAGCGCGAGGAGGCCGAGCGCACCGGCCGCAGCGCGGAGACCGCCCAGCCCAGCACCGCCGTCACCGACCTCTGACCCTTCGCCAGGGGCCGGTAGCGGGCCCGCACCCGGGCCAGCACCAACTCCTCCGGCACGGTCCCGTAGTCGGTGCTGTCCCCGCCCGCGAAGGTGTTGTCGCCCCGCACCCACCAGCCGCCGGGCCGCCGCTCGGTGGCCCGTTTGA
Organism: Streptomyces anulatus; assembly: GCF_014650675.1. Classification (GTDB taxonomy): domain Bacteria; phylum Actinomycetota; class Actinomycetes; order Streptomycetales; family Streptomycetaceae; genus Streptomyces; species Streptomyces anulatus. The sequence goes on from NZ_BMVK01000002.1 coordinate 361,797, forward strand.
CCACCAGCAGGTCCTGCTGGAAGGGGTGCCGCAGGATCACCACGTCACCGGGGCTCACGGGCGCCCCGTACTGCACGAGCAGCAGGTCGCCGTGGTAGAGCGTGGGCACCATCGAGGGACCCGTCACCTCCACCACCCGCAACGGACGCCGCGTCACCCGCCCGCCTCCGGACACCTGTCGCCGCTCCGGCATCTCCGGCACCTCCCGGTCCATCCTCCAGCACATCGTCAGTACATCGCCCGTGCACCGCTCCGTACATTCGGCCGACGGCCCGATTCTCACACCGGACTTTTGACCTAAGCCCCTGGGGCAGCCACGGAAAGCGGCGCTCCACGGAGTAATGTCCCACCTGAGAAGACGATCACGAGGAGGACAGCTCCATGCTTTCCCGCCTGTTTGCCCCCAAGGTGAAGGTCAGCGCCCACTGCGACCTGCCCTGCGGCGTGTACGACCCGGCCCAGGCCCGCATCGAGGCCGAGTCGGTCAAGGCCGTCCAGGAGAAGTACCAGGCCAACGAGGACGCGGACTTCCGCACCCGCGCCGTCCTGATCAAGGAACAGCGCGCCGAGCTCGCGAAGCACCACATCTCGGTGCTCTGGAGCGACTACTTCAAGCCCCCGCACTTCGAGAAGTACCCGGAGCTGCACCAGCTGGTCAACGACACCCTGAAGGCGCTCTCCGCGGCCAAGGGCTCGAACGACCCGAAGACGGGCCAGAAGGCTCTGGACCTCATCGCCGAGGTCGACCGGATCTTCTGGGAGACCAAGAAGGCCTGATCTCCGGCTGGGCGGTCTGACCTGCGGTTTCGCTGGTCAGACTCCCTACCGGTCCGCACCCGGCCCGCAGGCCGCCGATAACGGCGTCCCTGACGGACCGGGTGCGGTCTTGTTCTCCCGGCCACAGATGCCCGTAGATCCGCAGTCCGCAGAGTGATGACGGCGGACGCGTGGCCGGGGAAGCCCGACTGATGGTCAGCCCGGTGCGGCGTGTGCCGGCCGCCCGACTGCCGCGTGCCAGACCAGGGCCGCACACATGAAGGCCGCCGCCGCGGAGACCAGTGACCCGGTGAGGGTGTCGTTCCGTGCGGCGGAAGCGAGGGCGACGGCCAGTGCCAGCGTCAGGGTGATGACGGGCAGCGCCCGGGGGCTCCGCGTGGCGTCCGGCGCGGCGGCCGGCGACAGCCAGGTCGCGAGGCGGTAGCAGGCACAGGCCAACAGTGCGGCCCCCAGCACTTCGCTGGGCCGGTGGCCGCCCATGGTCGCGCTGTACGCGGCGATGCAGGCGAGCCACAGCACACCGGCCGTGACGGCGTAGGGCCGGATGCGGGGGGAGACCACGAGGACGGCGGCGAGGGTCAGCGCGGCGGGGATGGCCGTGTGCCCGCTGGGAAAACCCTGATCAAGGAGATTCTCGGGTGCGCCCACCAGATCGGGGCGGGGCAGCGTCGAATTGAGCACGACCTTGCCCCCTGTGGTGAGAATGACGACCCCGAGCGCCGCGCACCCCTGCCACCAGCACCGCCGCACCAGGGTGAGGACCACGATGACGGCCAGGCCCACCATCAGGGTGGGCTTGGCGCTCAACTCCATCGGCGGCAGGGGCGTCGAGCCGTAGGCCGCTCCTGACAGGGGGTAGATCCATGCCTCTTCGCGGTTGTCCGTACCGAGGTCGAACAGGGCGTTCTCGACTCGTTGCCCCCATGGGGTGCAGATGGCGAGCAGATAGACCGTCAGGAACCCCAGGCCGTACAGCAGAGCCGGCATCCACGGCCGCCCCGTACGCGACGGGCCGGGGTTGTCGGGGCTCTCGGGGGCCTGTCCTGAGGCCCCCGGATGGTGCGTGGGCAGGGGCGGGGAATCGTGCTGAGTCATCGCTCTGTTTCTTCTGTCGGGGGTGGTTCGGGGCCACGCACGCCTGGTGGCACGGCGCGGGCCGCCGCGATCGGCCGGGCCCAGCGGGGGTCCGCGCCTATTCGGCGAGTGCCTGACCCTGTCGGCGCTGGGCGGTCAACGCCAGGGCGGGGAGGGGTGCGATCAGCAGGAGGAGGACGACCAGGTCCGGGAAGGACCGCATGAACCCTTCCGGCTGGACGACGATCGCCTGCGGGCGGACGATCGCGACCGCCGCGACGGGGATCAGCCACCGGTGGTCGCCGGTGGCCGCCGTCGCAACCCACGCGCCGAGCAGCGCGGTGACTTCGAGGACGAACAAGCCGCGCTGGAAAGCCGGACTGACGGAGATGATGTGCAGGCTCCCGGCCATGAACATGGCGAGCACAACGGGGGCCAGCCAGCCGTAGGAGCGGCGTCGCAGGCGGCTGGGGCGGCAGAGCGCCAGCACGGCGCACGCAGCGCACAGTGTCCCCGAGAGCACCAGATCACGGGCCGTGATCGGGGCCCCCAGCCCGTAATAGCTCAGACCCGCCTTGCCCTCGTCGCCGAAGAGGATGCGGCCGTGGGACGTGGCGCCGGCCCAGATCATGGCTGCCGCGGCCGGCAGCGCGATCCACGGTCTGCCACGCAGCAAAGCGATCAGGCAGCCCAGCGGGAGCAGCCCGTAGGGCAGCAGCCGTATCTGTGTGGGCCCTTCGGCCCACGGGTACCAGCCGGAGAAGCGGAAGGCGATGGCGTGCTGTCCGGGGTCGATGCGCAGTGCCCAGTGCCAGATGTCCTGCAGGTACGGAACGAGCGCCAGTGCGGCGAGGGCCAGGGCGGCCAGATGGATGCCGTCCAGCCACCACGGCCGGCCCGTGTCGTCGACGACAGCACGGGCGCGGGCCTGCACTCCGGCACGCACCAGGGCCGCAGCCTCCCTCGGCGGGGGCCAGGATCGGCCGGGATACGCCTCGGCCAGGCAGGCCAGCAACTCATCCCCCTGCCGGGAACGGTAGGGCTCGGGATAGGCCGCAAGCAGCAGACGGTTCATGCCGGGGCCGCTCCGGCATTCCGCGAGCCTCCGATGACGACGGCCGCCGCCTGCTGCATCCGCAGCGCCTCGCGGCTCAGCGCCTCGGTGCCGTCCTCGGTGAGCCGGTAGTAGCGTCGCGCCCGTCCGTCCACGATCTCCTCATGGTCGGCCACCGTCAGCCCGGCCCGCTCCAACCGTTCCAGCGCGCCGTAGAGCGTGCCGACAGCGATCCGGAGCCGCCCGTCGGTGGCCTGCTCGGCAGCCTTGATGATGCCGTAACCGTGCAACGGCCCATCCATGAGCGCGGCGAGGATGAAGTACTGCGGTTCCGTCAAGGACGAGTTCCGACGTGTCATACATCGAGCATATATCGAGCTACGACATATATCGGCCACCCTCCGGTGATCACCCGCAGCGCCTGCACACCCACCGCGAGCGCCACCTGCGGCCGTCCGCCATGCCCCATCGACGATGCGGGCTTGCGCGTCCTCGCTGAAAGCGCGGACCGGAACCGCCCCCGAACTCACTGGCCCCGCCCTCAGCGATGCGCTAGTCTCAGAGCGAGACGATCCGTCTCGTCTCACTTGCTGACTCCCCAGATCTGCGAGGTCCACCATGGAACGCTTCGTCGAAGTCGCCCCCGACGTACACCTTTGGGCGGAGGACCACGGCGCTCCCGACGCCCCCGCCCTGCTGCTGGTCATGGGCGCGCAGGCGTCCGGGCTCGCCTGGCCCGACGAGCTGGTGGAGCTGCTCGCCGCCCGGCATCGCGTGATCCGCTACGACCACCGGGACACCGGCCGGTCCACCTGGGCCTTCGACGAGCGGCCCTACCCGCTCACCGCGCTGGCCGAGGACGCCGTGGCCGTGCTCGACGCGTTCGGCGTGGAGCGCGCGCACGTCGTGGGGATGTCGCTGGGCGGCATGCTCACCCAGTTGCTGATCGCCGACCACCCCGAACGGCTGCTGAGCGCCACGGTGTTCGGGACGAGGGCGCTCAGCTCCGTCCCGTACACCGCCCCGGACGGCGCCCGCATCCCGCCCGAGCAACTTCCCGGCGTCGCGCCCGCCCTGCTGGAGATGTGGTCCCGGCCGGTCGAGGACCGGGGACCCGAGGCCGAGTTGGAGCGGCGCGTGGAGCACTGGCGGGCGCTCGGCGGCGGAGTGATCCCCTTCGACGCCGACCGCACCCGCGCCCTGGAGCGCCGGATCATCGAGCACACCGGGCACCACGACCCCGGCTCCGCGCACGCCCGCGCCGACTACTCCGGCATGGACCGCACCGAGCAGCTCGCGGGGACCCTCGTGCCCTCCCTGATCGTCTCCGCCCTCGCCGAACCCGTCTTCCCGCCCCCGCACTCCGAGCACCTCGCCCAGGCGATCCGCGGCGCGCGGCTCGTCGAGATCCCCGGCATGGGCCACGCCCTCCCCCGCGAGGTCCACGCCCCGCTCGCCGCCGCGATCCTGGAGCACACGGGCCGAGTCTGACGCCGTGCCGGACCGGCTGCGGCTGCGGCTGCGGCTGCGGCTGCGGACACGTTCCTCACGCGGCCGGAGCCTGCCACCCGCCCTCGTCCCCCGCGTCATACCTGAGAGCCACCCCGCAGGTGCCCCCTCCAGCGGGACGCCGACTACCGCGCCCCGTCCATAACTTCTGTACCGGAAGCACACGAAGCCCCTGGTACGGAAGGACCTCACCCCATGCCCGACCGCCCGCGCAGACCCCGTCTGCGCCGCGCCCTGCTCGCCGCGCTCGTCACCTTCGCGGTGGCCGTGCCGGTGTCCGGGGCGGCCCGGCCCGCCGCCGTACCCGCACCCGCGCCGACCGCTCTCGGGCCGCTGCGGGACGCGGGGCAGGCGGCGCTCGCCCGGCGGTACGCGGTGAGCCGGCACGACATCCGGGCGGCCGCGCGGGCGGCGGCGGAGCACGGGGACCTCCGGCGGGCGGACTCGCTGCGCGGGATGGCCGGGCCCGGGCGGCAGTTCCTCGCGTTCGACGGGCGGGACGGGGGCCGGAGCACGGAGGTCGTCGGAGAGCTGTCCACGGCCCGGCGGATCGCGGTGCTGGTGCCCGGGGCGGGCGTCGGCCTGGACACGTACTGGCGGCTGCGGCGTGATGCCAGGTCCCTGCACCGGGAGTTGGGCGAGGGCGCGGCCGTCGTCGCCTGGCTCGGCTACCGCACGCCCGCCACCGTGAGTCCGGCCGTGCTGACCACCGGGCGGGCCGACGGGGCCGCGCCGGAGCTGCGCACGCTGGTGGACGGGCTGCGCGCGGTGCTCCCCGCCGCCCGGATCAGTCTGCTCTGCCACTCCTACGGTTCGGTGATCTGCGCCCGGTCCGCGCCGGGCACGACGGCCGATGCCCTCGTCCTCTACGGCAGCCCCGGGGCCGGAGTCCCGGACGCCGCCGCGCTGCGCACCGGGGCCCGGGTGTGGGCGGCCCGGAGCGGCGGGGACTGGATCGCCCGGGTGCCCCATGTCCGGGTGCGCGTGCCGTTCGTCGCGACGGTCGGCTTCGGGACCGATCCGGTGGCGGACCGGTTCGGGGCCGAGGTGTTCGACGCGGGCGACGGCGGCCACAGCGACTATCTGCTGCCCGGTTCGCGTTCCTTGACGAACCTGGCCCGGATCGCGGCGGGCGCCGAACCCCTGGGAGCCACCCGATGACCGGTCTCGTCGCACGGATCGAGGCCGCCACCCCGCCCGGCCGGGACCGGGCCGTCGACGCCCTGCGGGCCCTGGCGATCCTCGGCGTGGTGGGCGGGCACTGGCTGGTGACCGCGCTGGTCACCGACAGCGGCACGGTGCGCGGGGCGAGCCCGCTGACGTATCTGCCGCGACTCGAACCGGCCTCCTGGGTGTTCCAGACCCTCGCGGTGTTCTTCCTGGTGGGCGGGCAGGTGGCGGCGGGGAGCTGGGCCTCGGCCCGGCAGCGCGGCGTGCCGTACGGGCGGTGGGTGGGCGGCCGACTGGGGCGCCTGTTCCGGCCGGTGGCGGCGGTGCTCGTGGTGTGGGCGCTCGCGGCGGCCGCGATGCTGGTGGCCGGGGTGGGCGAGTCCACGGTCCGTGCGCTGGTCAAGCTGGTCTGGTCCCCGCTGTGGTTCCTGCTGGTCTTCGCCGCGCTGACCGCGCTGACTCCGCTGGTGGCACGGCTGCACCCGCTGTGGCCGCTCGTGGTGGTGCTGCACGTCGACCTCGTACGCCTGGGGCTCGGCGGTCCTCGCGAGCTGGGATGGATCAACGTGGTCGCGGGCTGGCTGGTGCCCTACTGCCTGGGGGCGCTGGTGGCCCGGGGCGGGATGCGCGGCCGGACGGGCCGCTGGGCGCTGCTGCTCGGCGGGGCCTCGGCGGCCGTCGCGCTCGTGCTGTGGGCCGGTTATCCGGCCGCCATGGTCGGCATCCCGGGCGGCCGGATCTCCAATCTGGATCCGCCGAGCCTGGCCGCCGTGGCGTTCGGCCTGGCGCAGTGCGGGGCGGCGCTGCTGCTGCTCGGGCCCCTGCGCCGGGTGCTGCGGAGGCCTGCGGTCTGGGCGGTGGTGGCGGTGGTGAACCTGTCGGCGATGACCGTGTTCCTGTGGCACCAGACCGCGATGATCATCGTCACGACGAGTGCGTCGCTGATCGCGGACGGCCCGCTGCCGGGGCTGCACACCGTGCCCGACGGGGTCGGCTGGGTGCTCGCCAGGCTGCTCTGGCTACCGGTGTTCGCGCTGGCCCTGCTGGTGTGCTGGGCCGCGTTCCGGGGTTACGAGCAGGGCGGGCGGAGTCCGGACGGGGGCTCCCTCGTCGTACGGGAGTCCTCCCCCGAGCGGAAGGGACACGCGCGTCGTGCCTAGTCTGAGCAGGAGTGGAGCCGAGGGGGCGGTGGGGGCGGTGACGTCGAGGGCGGTACGTCTGCGGGCGGCGGTGCGCCGTGCGCCGCGTGCGTTGTACGAGGAGTTGTGGGCGGCGCCGGTCGACCGGGTGCCCCGCATGGGAGAGCCGAACGCGCCGGTGTGGCGCCCGGTGTTCCTGGTGCTGCTGGTGCTCGTCGCGGTCGGCGTCACGGTGATCCGTACCGTCGAACTCACCCCGTACGGCGCCGCGGTCAGCGGCTTGGCGGTGCTGGTGGCCGTCGCGCAGTCCGCGGCGCTGGTGGCCGGGATGATCCGTCCGGTGGGCGCCTGGTGGGCGGCGACCGTGCTGGCGTTCATCGCTGCGCTCGTCACCGTGGCCTCCGTTCCCCCGGTCCACCCCACGTACCCGGGCCCGGTGGCCGCGTATCCCACCCCCTTCGCGGGGGTGGCGCTGCAGGGCGGTGCGTTGTTCCTGCTGGCGCTGCGGGTCCGGCCGCGCCGCGCGGTGGCCGCGCTGGCGGTCTCGATGGCGCCGGCGCTGTTCGTCGCCCTGCGCACGCCGCCGCTGCCGCATGTGAGCCCGGCCGTGGCGGTACTCGTGCTCGTCACCGCGCTGGCCCTGGGCGCCGCGCTGCGCAGCCTGCGCCTGGCCCGTAAAGACCTCGTCGTCCAGGCGGAGCTGACGGCCGAGGAGCGGGCCCGGCGCACCCTGCTGGAGGAACGCGGCCGGATCGCCCGCGAGTTGCACGACGTGGTCGCCCATCACATGTCGGTGATCTCCATCCAGGCCCAGGTCGCCCCGCATCTGGTGGAGCACCCCACCGAGGAGCTGCGGGAGAATCTGACCGGCATCCGCGAGAACGCCCTGGAAGCCCTCGCCGAGCTGCGCAGGGTGCTGGGCGTCCTGCGCTCGGAGGACGCCCCCGCGCAGAGTGCGCGGCATGCCCCGCAGCCCGGCCTCGACCGGCTCGACGAGCTGGTCGCCACCGTGCGCTCCGCCGGTCTCGCCGTCACCGTCTCCACCACCGGCGCACCCCGCCCGCTGTCGCCGGGCGTCGAGCTGTCGGCGTACCGCATCGTGCAGGAGGCGCTGAGCAATGTGATGCGCCACGCGCCCGGTGCGAGCGCCGGGGTGACGATCGGCCACCGGCCCTCCGGGGTGACCGTCCGGGTCGTCAACTCCCCGCCGGACCGGCCGGCCGTCCCCTCCCCCGGGGCGCGTCACGGTCTGCTCGGGATGCGTGAACGCACCGCGATGCTCGGCGGCGAACTCGCCACCGGGCCCACGCCCGACGGCGGCTGGGAAGTCACCGCGATCCTGCCCACCGGCACCGAGACGACCGAGGAAGCCCCATGACACCGCCCATCCGCGCCGTGATCGCCGACGACCAGATGATGGTCCGGCAGGGCTTCACGGTCCTGCTGAACGCCGAGCCGGACATCGAGGTCGTCGGGCAGGCCGTCAACGGGCTCGACGCGGTCGCCAAGGTCGCCGAACTGGCCCCGGACGTCGTCCTGATGGACATCCGGATGCCGGAGCTGGGCGGCATCGAGGCGACCCGGCGGATCACGTCCCCCGAGGGCTCGACGGTGAAGGTGCTCGTGCTGACCACCTTCGATCTCGACGAGTACGTCTACGAGGCGCTGCGGGCGGGCGCCTCGGGCTTCCTGCTGAAGGACGCGTCCGCCGATGAACTCGCCCACGCGGTACGGGTGGTGGCGGCGGGCGACGCGCTGCTCTCCCCGAACATCACCAAGCGGCTGATCGTGGAGTTCTCCCGGACGGCCGGGGCCCCGCGCCCGCCGCTCAAGGCGCGGGTCGGGGATCTGACGGAGCGCGAGACGGAGGTGCTGACGCTGATCGCGGGCGGTCTGTCGAACGCGGAGATCTCCCGGCAGCTCATCGTGGCGGAGCAGACGGTGAAGACCCATGTGGGCCGGATCCTGGTCAAGTTGGGCGTACGCGACCGGACCCAGGCGGCGGTGTTCGCGTACGAGTCGGGGCTGGTGCGCCCGGCCGGGCTCTGACCTCCCGCGCCCGGCGCGGGGCCCGTTTCGTAGGATCGGCTCCGTGAGAACGGGGAACGGGGCGGGAACAGCGGGCGGCACAGCGGCGGCGCCCACCGAGATCGAGCGCGCACTGTCCGCGGCCGTCGCGGGCGGCGGCGCCGACGCGGTCGTGGAACTGCTCGCGCGCACCCGGCTGTACGTGCTCGTCGCCCGGCTGCACGCGGACATCCCCGGCTGGACGGCCCCCCTGCCCGCGATCCGCGACGAGGTCTCCGGGCGGACGTGCGTCCCGGTCCTGACCCAGGGGATGCTGCCGCCCTGGCACCCGGAGTGGGTCTTCCGCGAGGTGAGCATCGGTGAGCTGGCCCGGATCTGGCCGTACGACGTGCGCCGGCTCGCGGTGAACCACGGCACCCCGTACGCGGCGATGGTCGACGCCCGGCCCAAGCGTCTGAAGGCCTGGGTTCGGGCCGACGAACTTTCCGGCGGGGCGCAGCAGGGCGTCCTGCTCACCGACGCCGGCGGTCCGCTGCACGGGCCGCTCGCCCACGGGCTGGCGCTCGGCGCCCATCTGGCCGTCACCAACGGCCTGATCTGGAACAGGCTCGGCGCAGCCTACGAGAACTACGCGAGCGACCGGGCCCGGCTGCGGAGCCCGTGGGGCATCCCGCACCGCGCCGAGTACCGCGACCGCCTCGCGTCCCTGATGAAGAACCAGCTGGTCGGACGCGTCCAGGAAGGCGTCCTGCGGACCCGGCACACCCTGGCGCACCGGCTGGGGCGCACGCCGACGCGCGAGGAGTGGTCCGATGCGGTGGCCCGTGCCTTCGCCGCGCGCGACGCCGACGACCGGGCGGTCGCGGACCGCGCGCTGCGTCACGTCACCCTGTACGAGGAGAGGTTCCGGGCCGACGGCGTGCTCGCCCCGGAGGGTCGCGTCGACACCCTGGCCGCCTTCGACCTCGGCCGGGCGGTCAACGTCGTACGGCTCGCGCTCGGCGCCCGGTACGGCGATCCGCACGAGGCCGAGCAGGACGTGCTGCGGGTCGGCGGACTCGCCCGGGCGGCCTACTCCTCATGGGCGGACTTCTCCCTCGGCTACCTCATGGCCCGGGTGGTCCACCGGGCCGAGGACGACGGCCCGGAGGCGGCGGAGCCCACGTACCGGCAGTCGCTCACCGAACACCGCCTTCTGACCCAGGACCCCACCAGCCCCTACCGGAACATCCCCTGGTCATGAACCCGAATCCCCCCACCTCGCCCCCGGCCCCCTGGCCGCCCGCCGCCTGGGTCCCGCCGTCCGAGACCGAGCAGCTCCTCCACGATGCGGCGCTGCGCGGCGATGCCCGGGCCCAACTGGCGGCGCTCGCCGGGGCCGAGCTGTACATCCCGGCCCCGCGCGCCGAGGTGGACGCGAAGCCGGACACCATCACCTGGCGCGCGCACCACGACCCGGCCGGCTTCGTCTGCCGGCCGGTGCTCACCCGGGGCATGCTGCCGGCCTGGCATCCGGACTGGGTCTTCCACGGGGTCACGCTGCGCTGGGCCGCCGAGTTCGGCTGGTCCGACCCGCACGTGTTCCTCGGCGTGAACGTGGGGACGCCCGGGCAGTTGCTGCTGCCCACCGGCCCGATGGACCTGGCGCTGTGGCAGCGCGCCTACGCGGAGAACGACCGCCTCCCGGAGAACCGGCTGCTCGCGCTGCGCCACGGCGCGCTGCACGGGCCGCTGGCGTACGGGCTGGCCTGCGGGGCGCATCTGGCGATCGGGAACGCGGTGCCGTGGAACGAGGTCGGCACGGTCTACCGCGAGTACACCACCGAGCGCGATCTGCTCCGCGAGTCCTGGGGCATCACCGGCCACGCGGAGTGGCGCAAGCAGCTGGACGTCCTGCTGGAGGCCCGCAACAGCCCGCCGGAACCGGACTTCGTGCTGCGCACCCGCGACCAGCTGGCGTCCGCGCTGGGCGAGTTGCCCTCGGCCGACCTGTGGCGGGAGACCGCGGCGGGCCACGCCCAGGACCTGGGGGCGGACTCCGGCACGGTGAAGGGCATCGAGGAGCTGGTGCGCCGGATCATGCGCTACGAGGCCCGGTTCCGCGCGGACGGGCTGCTGCCGCCGGACGGCCGGGTCCGCACGACGGTGGCGTACGACTACGGGCGGGCGGTGAACCTGGCGCGCTGGGGGCTGGCGGCGCGTTACTGCGCCCCGGCCGACGCGGAGCAGGCGATCGTCTACGCCGGGGCGCTGAGCAAGTCGGCCCACCGCTCCTGGGAGGAGTTCTCGGCGGGCTACTCGCTGGGGCGGGTGCTGCGGTTCGACGAGGAGGAGTACGGGCCGTTCTACGAGAAGAACGTCCTCGCCCACCGTCTGCTGGCGGAGAGCGAGGGCAGTCCGTGGCGTCATATCCCGTGGCGCTGAGCGCGACGTGACCCGCGGGGGCCTGCCGCCGGTCAGCCGCCCGGCAGCAGGTGCCGGTAGCTGTCCGGGTTCTCCACCAGGAACTGCGCGAAGCTCTTGGCCGGGTGCCCGGTGAGCATGGGCACCGCGTCGGAGACGGCGGCCAGCTCCCCGCCCGCGATGGCCTCGTACGAGGTGACCCAGCCGGCCACCTCCCAGTCCTCCGCCCCGTAGCCGGCCCGGGAGGCGTAGGCCTCCTCGCGGGTCTCGGGGACGTAGACGACGGGACGCCCGGTGACCCGGCTCAGTTCACCGGCCGCCTCGGCGAGGGTGAACGCCTCGGGTCCGGTGAGGTCGTAGACCCGGTCGTCGTGGTCCGTGCCCTCGTCCAGCAGCACGGCCGCCGCCGCGTCGGCGATGTCCTCGTGGGCGACGGCCGCCACCCGTCCGTCGCCGCCCGGCCCGCGCAGCACCCCGTCGGTCCCGGTCATCGCGGGCAGCCCCGCCAGATACCAGTTGTCCCGCAGGAACGTGTGGCGGATCTCGGCCGTACGGATGTGGGCCTCGGTGTCCCAGTGGTCACGGGCGAAGGTGAACGTGGCGTCGGGCGCGGCCCCTTGGAAGGACACGTACACGATCCGCTCCACGCCCACCGCCACGGCGGCGTCGATCGCCGTGGTGTGCTCGCGGACCCGGTAGGGGCTTTCGTGGGCGGAGACCAGGAACAGGGTGTGGGCCCCGTCGAGGGCCCGGCGCATGGCCTCCGCGTCGCCGTAACGGGCGGCCGGCGCGTGGTCGGCGCCGGGCAGGTCGGGCAGCCGGGCGGGGTCGCGGCCGAGGAGCCGTACGGGCACGCCGGTCCGGGCCAGTCGTCGGGCGACCCGGCCGCCGACCGCTCCGGTCACTCCGGTCACCGCGATGAGGGGGCCGATCACTGGGGTTCGTCTTCCTCTCGTCGTCCTCCGTCCCAGGGCCGCACCTCCACGACCGCGCCCACCGGGAGCGGTCCGTACAGGTGCGGGAACTCCTCGCCGCCTGGCTTCATCGCCTCGTACCGGACGGGGTCGGCGAGGCGGGTGGGGTCGACTACCAGGACCACGAGGTCCCGGTCGTCGTCCCCGTACAGCATCCGGGCCACACCGGGGAGTTGGTGGGGCAGCGAGAGGTGGATGAAGCCCTCCTCCTGGAGGGTGCGGCCGCGGGTGGACATCTCGTACGTCCCTGTCCCGCGGGCCGCCTCCCACAGAGGTGCTTCGGCGAGGTGGAGCAGCGGTTCGGCCATCGGACCACGCTAACTCTCCTCGCCCGGGGGCCTGCTAGAAGGTGCGGCGACGCGCCCTGCGCGTGGCCACGAGAACCGTGCCGCCGGCGGCGACCAGCGCTGCCGCGATGGACCCGATGATCCATTCACCGCCCCGGGAGCCGGTGTCGGGCAGCTCACCCGGGTGGCTCGGCGAGTGCGTGGGGTGCGGCGTGTGGCCGGTGGGCGTGGGGGTGGGCTGGGTCGGGGTCGGGGTGGGGTCGGTGGGGGTGGGCGTGGGCTCGGTGGGGCTCGGCGTCGGGTCCGTGGGCGTCGGGGTGGGATCCGTGGGGCTCGGCGTCGGGTCCGTCGGCGTGGGCGTCGGGTCCGTCGGAGTCGGCGTCGGGTCCGTCGGCGTGGGCGTCGGGTCCGTCGGAGTCGGCGTGGGATCCGTCGGCGTCGGCGTCGGGTCCGTCGGCGTCGGCGTCGGGTCCGTCGGCGTCGGCGTCGGATCCGTCGGCGTGGGCGTCGGGTCCGTCGGGGTCGGCGTCGGATCCGTCGGCGTGGGCGTCGGGTCGGGCGTGCAGGTCGGCAGGTCGCCGTCGAAGGGGTACGCGTGGATCTCCTGGCCGCCCGACGTGCCCGAAGAGGTGTGGGTGAGCGAACCCGCTGTGTAGAAACGGCCGTTGGTGCCGCTCATGCTGAGCACGGTGGTGCTCGTCGGCTGGCCCACCAGCACGCTGCCCTCGAACTGGGCCGGGCCGCTCATGGACAGGTCGGTGGCGTCCGGGAAGTTCCACAGCAGGTTCTCGCGGAGGCCCTCGTTGGGGAACGAGCCCATGAACGTGGCGACGCTGCGGGTGGAGCCGTAGACGTTGACCAGGACCGTCGCGCCCTCGGGGATGCCGTTGAACACGAACCCCGTGTTGCCGCCCGCCTCCGACTCCAGGTCCGCGTCCACGTCGAAGATCTGGATCGCGGACGAGCCGTCACCGGTGAACGTCATGAGGTCACCGGTCTTCACCCACGTGCCCGTCGCCTCGCGGTGCTCGTCGCCGTCGTACGCGTAGCAGCGGCTCGCCTCGGTGAGCTGCGGGCGCAGCCCGGTGTACGGGGCGGCCGCGTCCTCGTCGAAGCGCGGGGCGGTGGTGGGGTTCACCGTGCCGGTGAGGTCACCCGCGTACGCGACACGGCCGGAGTGCGTGCCCTCCTCGGCGAGCAGGCGCTCGCCGTCGGCGATGGTCACGTCCCCGCCCGCCGTCAGATAGTCGGAGCCGTCCGGCGGCGGCACCCGCGAACCGACGCCCGCGATGCCGACGTTGTAGATCTGCGAGACCCCGTCCCGCTTGTCCATGTCGAACCGGCCGAGGGTGACGACCTTCCCCTCCGCCTCGGCCGCCGCCTCCCGGACCAGGAAGTCACCGCCGACGTAGACATTGATATTGCTGTCGAAGTACTCGACCGGGCCGTTGTTGGGGTCGTTCCAGCTGGGCGGGCAGGAGCTGCCGAGGCAGGGTCCCAGTCCGCCCGGCAGCGGATCGGCACCCGCCGCCGGGGCCAGCACGCCCACCATCGCCGCGGCCGTGGCCACTGTCACTGCTGCCCGGATTGCGTTGCCGCGCCTGCGCGCCTTCTGTTCCATGCCGCGCAATATGCATGGTTAACACTTAGTCATTTTGTATGACACGCCGCTCTTGCCCCTTTGTGTAGGCCTATAGGAGGTTTCTTCGCTGCGACACGCACACCAAGGCGGCCCGTCAGAGAGCCAGCAGCTTCGCCTCCAGCAGGGGGTCGAGGCCGACGGCCGGGCGGTCGGGGCGCTGGGGCGCCGCGCCGCCGAGGGCGCGCAGCCAGGTCCAGGTGTCCGCGACGGTCTCCTCGACCGGGCGGCAGCGCAGCCCGGCGGCGTACGCCCTGGTGTGGTCGCCCCGGTGCAGCGTGTCGTACAGCTCGCCCGGCGGCAGCCAGATCGGCAGGTCGCTCCAGGGCTCGACCCCGGCGGCCAGCAGGACCTCCGGATCGGTCCAGCGCAGCTCTGCGTCGGACCCGGTGACGCGCACGCAGGCCTCCAGCAGCTCGCCCATGGTCGTGTGGCCGGGGCGGCTGACGGTGTTGTACGCGCCGTGCAGCCCGCCCGCCGCCGCGTCCAGGATCCAGTCCGCCAGGTCCCGGGCGTCGATGTACTGGAGCTCCGCCCCGGGCCGGCCGGGGGCGATCACCGGGCCGCCCCGCGCGATCCGCGTCAGCCACCAGGGCAGCCGTCCGATGTTCTCCCCGGGGCCGATGATCAGCCCGGCCCTCGCCAGCAGGGCCCGGTCGCCGAAGGCGTCGAGGGCGGCCAGCTCACCGCCGCGCTTGGCCCGGTCGTACGGCACGTCCCCGCCGTCGTCGGGCGATGCCCCGGCCACCAGCGGGCCGTTCTCGTCGAGTCCCGGGGCGGCCGGGTGTGCGTACACCGAGCGGCTGGAGACGTAAGCGAAGTGCCCGGCCCGGCCGGACAGCAGACGGGCGGCGTCGCGGACGGCGGCGGGCGCGCCGCTCCAGGTGTCGACGACCAGGTCCCAGTCCTGCCCGCTCTCCGCCAGGGCCGCGAGTCCGTGCGGGCCCGCGGTCCGGTCCCCGGTCAGCGCGCGCACGCCGGGCGGGGGCGCGTGGCGGCCCCGGTGGAACACCGTGACGTCCCAGTCCCGCTCCAGCGCGGCGTCGGTGACGGCCCGTCCGACGAACTCCGTACCGCCCAGCATCAGAAGCCTCATGGGACGACTCTGCCCACCGGAGGGCGGCGGGGGAACCCGTGCACGCTGTCAGCAGAACGGGGAACCCGGCGTCGCGGGGGCGGAGACCTCCGTGGCGCGAGCGGAACGGCGGAGGGTCAGGGCGCGCAGGCCAGCGGGGAGCGGTGGCGCAGCAGCCACTCGTGGTAGCCGCTCGCCCGTCGCGCCGCGTCCCGGTAGGCGTCCTCCAACTGCGCGTACACCACCGCGATGTCCGTCCCGGGCCGGGAGACCAGGAGGAGCCGTACCGCGAGGGGGTCGCCCAGCAGCGGGCGGATCACCATGTCGTCGCGCGGGCCCGACGTCGGCTGGCAGGGGGCGACCGCCTCGCCGAGCACGACGAGGGAGGCGGCGGTGAGGTAGTCGCCGTGCAGGACAGGCGGGTTGAGCCCGGCGGCGCCGAGCACCCGGCGCACCCCGTCCCACTCGCCGTCCACCGTCGGGTCGACCATCCACGGGTCGCCCGCCAGGTCCCCGAGCTCCACCACGCGGCGGCGGGCGGCGGGGTGGTCGCGGGAGAGCGAGATGAACTGCGGCTCCCGGTCCACGAGCACGCGCTGCTCCAGGCCCTCCGGCACGGCGAGCGGGGAGCCCTCCACCTCGTGAACGAAGGCGACGTCCAGGCGGCCCTCCTCGACCGAGCGCAGCAGCGCGTGGGCGGAGACGTCGACCCGCAGCGAGATGTCGGTGCCGGGCAGGGCGACCCGCAGCCGGCGCAGCCAGCCGCCGATGACCCGGCTCGCGGTGGAGCCGATACGCAGCCGGGATCCACGCGGCCGGGCGGCCTCGGCCTCCGCCAGCGCCTCGGCGACCAGGTCGCTCATGCCGTCCACCAGGGGCCGGGCCCGGCTCAGGACGGCCCGCCCCAGGGAGGTCGGCCGGCAGCCGGTCCGTTCGCGGCGGAACAGCTCGGCGCCGAGCACGTTCTCGATCCGCCGCAGCTGGGTGGTCAGGGAGGGCTGGCTCACGCCGAGGCGTCGGGCCGCCTGATGCAGACTGCCCGCGTCGGCGATGGCGCACAGCGCCCTGAGGTGCCTCACCTCCAGCTCCATGCAGCGGAGACTATGACCGCCGCACGCCGCGCACCAGACGTCGCAACCCCACCAAACGACGGCAATTCAGGGAGTGTTGGGCCCCGGGACATGTGACGATGCCGTGCGCGTGACGTGAGCACGGCATGTCCGTGGGCGGCTGACGTGCACGGACAGGGGGCCGGGATGGCGATAGGGCGGTGCTATCACCGTTCGGCATCATCCCCGGCGACTGTGTGCTGCCCCACACTCTTCCCCGTACCGCCCCACGCCTTGTCCGCCCAGCGGACACCCCCACGGCGCGGGTTCGATCGGACAGGTAGGAGAAATCCCCCCATGAGACACCTCAGGACTGCCGTCGCCACCGCCGCCGCCGGGCTCGGCCTCGTCGCCGCGCTGGGCACCGCACCCGTCGTCGCCGCCGCTCCGGCCCCGGCCGCTCCCTCCTCCACCACCATCGCCGCGTACAACGGCTCGGGCGAGAACGCCGCCGCCAACCGCGCCTTCCTCGACGCCGTCATGAAGTCCGTCGCCGAGAAGCGTGCCGCCAACCCGGGCATCAAGGCCGTCACGGTCACCTACAACGCGTCGAGCGCGCCGTCCTTCCGCGGCGAGATAGCCAACAGCACGCAGATCTGGAACAGCTCGGTCTCCAACGTCCGGCTGCAGGAAGGCTCCAACGCGGACTTCACCTACCGCGAGGGCAACGACCCCCGGGGCTCCTACGCGAGCACCGACGGGCACGGTCGCGGGTACATCTTCCTGGACTACGCCCAGAACCAGCAGTACGACTCGACCCGCGTCACCACGCACGAGACCGGGCACGTCCTCGGCCTGCCGGACACCTACTCCGGTCCGTGCAGCCAGTTGATGTCCGGCGGCGGCCCCGGCCCGTCCTGCACCAACGCCAACCCGGACGCCAACGAGCGGGCCCGGGTGAACCAGCTGTGGCAGAACGGCCTGGCCGCGCTCGCCCGCTCCGCTTCCTGACACCGGGACACACCGGCGGTCAGGCGGAGGACGGCCGGTCCCGTGTCCCGGGACCGGCCGGAACCCCCCACACGACAGAGGACCGTTCCGCTCGCGGAACGGTCCTCTGCGCGGTGCGCGCAGGTGCCGGTCAGGCGTCGAGCTCGCTGCGGACGAGGGCCAGCAGCTCGTCCTCGGTCATCCCGAGGTCCCGGGCGTCCGCGACGGCTTCGCGGACCCGCTCCAGCAGCCGGGCCCGCTGCGGCGACGCGCCTGCGGTGATCGCCGCGCCCCGGCCGCGGCGCAGCTCGATGAGCCCTTCCTCGCGCAGCCGCTGGTAGCCGCGCAGCACCGTGTGGACGTTCACGCCGAGGGATTCGGCGAGCACCCGGGCGGCGGGCAGCCGCTCGCCCGGGACCACCGCACCCTCGGCGACCGCACGCCGGACCGAGGCGGCGATCTGGTCGCCGAGCGGGACGGTGGAGGTCGGATCGACCCGGAAGAGCATGGTCAGCGCCCCGTCCGCTGCCGGTCGAGCAGCGTGTTGAGCAGGGCCGCACCGGTGGCCGAGTCGTCGACGGTGACGGCGAACTCGCGACCGCTCGACAGGCTGACGACGATGGCCTCGCCCGAGCGGGTGATGACCCCGCTGCGCTCGGGACGGATGCGGTAGCCCCAACCGCCGTACTCCGCGAGTGCGTTGACGCGACGACTGTCGGCCCCCGCCATCCGCTCCAGCGGCACCCGCACCCGGGGCCGGGGCAGCAGACCGGAGACGGTGAGGCCCCGCCGGTCCACGGTGACGTGGGGGCGGCAGAAGGTGGCCACCACCAGGGCGAGGACGAACAGCGGCGCCCCGATGAACCAGTTCACCTCCAGGCCGACGGTGACACCGGTCGCCAGGAGCACCAGCACGGCGACCGGCGCCCACCACACGCCGATCCCGCGCGCCCAGCCGGCCACTTCGCCGTCGGCGAGCGCGATCCTCTCCCGGTTCGCCGGATCCGCGTCGCGGGGGTCCTCGACCGCCGGGACGAGCCGGGAGCACAGCAGGCCGAGGACCCCGGCGAGGACGGCCGCCCCGAGGGCCACGGCGATGTGCCGGAGCGGGAAGCCGCCGTCCGGGCCGCTCTCGGGAGCGTCCACGTTGACGAACAGGACGGCGATCATCAGGTATCCGAGGAACGCCGCGACGGCGAAGCCTCCGCCGATGAACCACCGGTGGGCACGGCCGTAGAGCTTGCCGTCGGCCGCGATGAAGGCCCACAGCGCGCCGAGCACGAGCAGCGACGTGACCGTGTAGAGGAGGTGGGCGGTGATGCCCATGTAGCCGTCGGCGGAGCCGCCGGCGTCGAAGTGGACGGCCAGCCTGGCGGGCAGACGGTCCTTGACGGTGAGGTGGAGGACGAGGTCGACGAGGAGAGCGAGCACAAAGGGCAGGGCTGCGAGCGTTGCGCGGCCAAGGTTCTTACTTGTCATGGAAAACCTCCGTTGTTCGCATGCTAGTAGAACAATGAGGCCGGGGCAACGGCATGACGCGCGTCCGCCCCGTACCGGGACGCGGTACGGGGCGGACGCGGGTGATCCTGTTGGCGGCGGGCGATCTCGGCGGGGGGCGCCCCCGGGGTCGGGTCAGGCGAGTTCCAGCGGGAAGGCTCCCCGATGGCCGGTGCCCGCGCCGTCGGCCGGGCGCACCTCGAACTCGCGGCAGCTCCAGACCTCCTGGACGAACCCGGACCTCTGGTCCCACAGATCCAGCACGTCGTCCTCGCCCGCCGAGCCCCGGTAGGCGTCCTTGGCCCCCCGGAAGCAGGCAAGACCGCCGGAGAGGCCCCGGCCGGGGGCCGGGAAGTAGTCGGAGAAGGCGCAGGCGATACAGGTCTGGATCCGGACGCCGTCGGGGAGGATCCGCTGGACGGCGGCCAGGGCGGCGTTGAAGTCGCGCTCGGCGCGGGCCGATTCGTACACCGCGCCGTCCAGGTGGAGGGCGAGGTGGAGATCCGGGTCGACCCGGCGCAGGGAGAGCAGGCAACTGAGCGTGGCGTGGCGGAGCGTGCCCGCGACGAGGACGGGCAGCGGCAGATCCCACTCCAGTACGCAGTCGGTGAGCGCGCCGTCCGCGAGAGCGAACATCCCGCTCTCCGGCGGCAGGCCGGCGACCGGCCCCAGGTCGTCGAAGCTCTCGCCCTCGAAGTCGACCCCTCTGATCCGGATCCGGAGCTGCCGCCCGTCCGTGGTGAGAACGACGGCGTCGGAACCCTTGGTGTCCCGGTACCAGCCGGCCCACGACTCATCTGTCATGAGCAGGGACTGTAGCCCCTGCCCCGGACGGCTTCCGTACCACCCTCCATGGGAATTCAACCTGCTTGGGGTTCCCGCCACATGGGGTACATCAGCGGGCCGTCCGGCAACTCGACGGCGCGGCCGAGGAAGCGGAATCCGAGCCGCTCGTACAGCACCCGGCTCCGGGCGCTGCTCGCCTCCAGATAGGCCGGCAGCCCCTCCCGGTCGCAGCGCTCCAGCTCCGCTCCGATCAGCTCCGCCCCGATGCCCTCTCCCTGACGGCCGGGGGAGACGCCGATCATCAGCAGATAGGCGTGCGCACGGTCGTGCGGGTGCACGGCCCCGGTGAGCCTGCCCACCAGTTCGCAGCGCTCGTTGTCGGGGTCGGCGGTCCGTCGCATCAGGGCGGGCGTGGGGTCCTCCTCCTCGGGGGCCCCGGCGGGCACCGGCAGCCAGAGGGCCACCGCGGCCCCGTCCTCGGCGATGTCGATACGTCCCTCGGCGAGGGCGACGTCGACGAAGACGCCGAGGAACCTGCCGTGGACCGCGCGCCGGTGCGCCTCGTCGGGGAACACCCAGCTGCTGACCGGGTCGTGGTGGAACGCCTCTTCCATGACCGCGACGACCAGCTCCCGGTCGCGCTGCTCCGCCTGCTGAATCCGTATGCCCATGACCGGCTGCCGCCCTTCCGCGCTGCTTTCGCTCAACCAACCTCCGGAATCCTAGAGTTGATGGGGCGGTGCCGGTCACACGAGGTGGTTCAGCTGGTCCTGCGGGTGACGAATTCGGCCAACGCCAGCAGGTCTCCGGCCGCGCCCGGGTCGGGGACCGCCCGGGAGAGGTGGTGGACCGCACGGGCCATCCGGTCGGCCGCGCAGACCTGGGCCCAGTCCCGGCCGCCGGCCCGGTCCACCGCGTCGGCCGCCCGGTTCACCTCGCCGGAGGTGGTCATGGGCCCCCGGTAGAGCGCGGCGAGCTCGGCGGCGGCCGGGGTGCCCGAGGTGAGGGCGGCGACCACGGGCAGGGACTTCTTGTGGGCGGACAGGTCGGCCCCGACCGGCTTGCCGGTGCGGTCCGGGTCGCCCCAGATGCCGATCAGGTCGTCGATGAGCTGGAACGAGAGGCCCGCCTCCCGCCCGAACCCGTCCATCGCGCGCACCGCCCGGTCCTCCGCCCCGGCGTAGAGCGCCCCGAGGGCACAGGCGCAGCCGAGCAGCGCGCCGGTCTTGGCGGTGGCCATGGCGAGGCACTCGTCGAGCGTGACCTCGTCGGGGCCGCGCTCCTCGAAGGCGCAGTCCGCCTGCTGGCCCGCGCACAGCTCGATGATGCAGGAGGAGAGACGGGCGACGGCGGGCGCGGCGGCCGGGTGGGCGTCCTCGGCCAGCAGCCGTTGGGCCAGGGCGAGCATGGCGTCGCCGGTGATGACGGCGTCCGGGATGCCGAAGACCGCCCAGGCGGTGGGCCGGTGCCTCCGGGTGGTGTCCTCGTCGATGACGTCGTCGTGGAGCAGGGTGAAGTTGTGGGCGAGTTCGACGGCGACGGCGGCCCTGACGGCGCGTTCCGGATCGCCGCCCAGCGCACGGGCGGCGGCCAGCACGAGGGCCGGCCTGATGGCCTTGCCCGCCTGGCCGGTGGCAGGGGTTCCGTCGGCGTTCTCCCAGCCGAAGTGGTACATCGCGACGCGGCGTATGCCGCCGGGCAGCGACTCCACGGCCGATCGCAGATGCGGGTCGACGACGGCACGGGTGCGCTCCAGGAGCGCGGCCGCCTCGTGCCCTTCCGTCGCTGCGTCCGTACTGGTCATGGTCACGGTCACTCCCTGGGGCGAGGCGATGGGTGCGGAATGCGGGGGCCCGGGCGGCGGCTGCCGCCCGGGCCCCCGGGGTGAACCGGGGTCAGTGCCAGCGGCCGACCTCGACGTTCTCCAGCACCCCGAGGGCGTCCGGCACCAGGATGGCGGCGGAGTAGTACGCCGTCACGAGGTAGGAGATGATCGCCTTCTCGTCGATCCCCATGAAGCGGACCGAGAGGCTCGGCTCGATCTCGTCGGGGATTCCGGTCTGCTGGAGGCCGATGACGCCCTGCTCCGCCTCGCCGGTCCTCATGCAGATGATGGAGGTGGTGCGGGCGTCGGAGACGGGGATCTTGTTGGACGGGAAGATCGGCACTCCCCGCCAGGAGGGCACGTGGTGGCCGCCGATGTCGACGCTCTCCGGGACGAGTCCGCGCCTGCTGCACTCGCGGCCGAAGGCGGCGATGGCCTTCGGGTGGGCGAGGAAGAGTTTGGATCCGCGGCGGCGCGAGAGCAGCTCGTCCATGTCGTCCGGGCCGGGCGCCCCGTCGTGCGGCTGGAGCCGCTGCCCGTAGTCGCAGTTGTTGAGCAGCCCGAACTCCCTGTTGTTGATCAGCTCGTGCTCCTGGCGCTCGCGCAGCGCCTCGACCGTGAGCCGCAACTGCTGCTCGGTCTGGTTCATCGGCTGGTTGTAGAGATCGGCGACCCTGCTGTGCACCTTCAGCACCGTCTGGGCGACGCTCAGTTCGTATTCGCGCGGCGCCGCGTCGTAGTCGACGAAGGTGTGCGGGACGACCGCCTCCCCCACGTGGCCGGCGGAGAGGTCGATCGCCGCCTCGCCGTAGCGGTTGGTCCGCTGTTGCGGGATGGAGAGCAGACCGGCGAGATGGTCCTGCAGGGGAGCGGCGCGCTCCGCGAGGTTGTACACGTCGGCGCGGCTCAGGGTGAGCAGCGTGCACGAGGTGACCGCGCGGGCGGTGTACTCCCAGACGGCGTCGCCGTCGATCAGGCTCCGGTCGCCGAAGTACGCGCCGTCGGCGAGGACCCCGAGCTCCGTCTCGTCCCCGTAGGGGCCCGATCCGATCTTCGCCACCTTGCCGTGCGCCAGCAGGAAGACCCGGTCCGCCGCTTCCCCCGAGGCGGCGAGCACCTCCCCCGCGGCCACGTCCCGCTGCTCGCACCTGCGGGCGAGCTCGGCGAGCACCTCCTCGTCCCCGAACTCCCGCAGGGCGGGCAGCTCCCCCAGCTCCGCGGGGATCACGGACACCCGGTCCCCGGTCTGGACGAAGGTCACCCGGCCGTCGCCGACCGCATAGCTGAGCCGACGGTTCACCCGGTACGTACCGCCCTGTACCTGCACCCACGGCAGCATCTTCAGCAGCCACCGCGAGGTGATCTCCTGCATCTGCGGCGCGGATTTGGTGGTCGTCGCGAGGTTCCGCGCAGCTGCCGTCCCCAGACTCTGCTGCGGCGGCGCCTGCGTGTCGCGAACCTCTTCACCAACGGACATCTGACGTCCTTTCGATCTTGGGCTGACCTGCGTGCAAAAGCCTTTCAGCAGGAGGACCGGGTCGCCATTACACAAAAGAGTGCGACTAATCCGCCTTCGGTCGGGGCACGTTGCCCCTCGTCGCCCGGCGGACCGCTTAACTTGCATCCCTCATGCAACTTATCTACGGTTGACCCATGCGGTTGACGAGATTCACCGACGTGGCACTCCGCGTCCTCATGCGACTGGCGGTCGCCGAGGACCGGGAGCCGCCGACCACCCGCGAGGTGGCGGCCACCATGCGGGTCCCGTACACGCACACCGCGAAGGTCGTCGCCAGGCTTCAGCACCTCGGCCTCCTCGACGCCCGTCGCGGCCGGGGCGGCGGGCTCACCCTGACCCCGGCCGGCCGCTCCGCGTCGATCGGCTCGCTGGTGCGGGAGCTGGAGGGCCCGGAGGAGGTCGTCGAGTGCGAGGGCGACACCCCCTGCCCGCTCCGCTCCGCCTGCCGGCTGCGGGGCGCCCTGCGCGAGGCCCAGAACGCCTTCTACGCCACGCTGGACCCGATCACCGTCACCGACCTCGTCACCTCCCCCACCGGCCCGCTGCTACTGGGCATCGGCAGCCGCCCCCCGCCCGACTGAACCCCGCCCCGCACGCGCGAACGAACCCACGCGCGGACGGGGCCACCCTCTGCCAATAAATATGCATCTCACACTCCAATAAGGAGCTCCGTCATGCTCTCCGACCGGTCCACCGCCACTGTCCGCGCCACCCTTCCCGCCGTCGGCGCGGCCATCGGGGACATCGCCGACCTCTTCTACGAGAAGCTCTTCGCCGCCCACCCCGAGCTGCTGCGGGACCTGTTCAACCGGGGCAACCAGGCCTCCGGCGACCAGCGGCGGGCGCTCGCGGGCTCCATCGCGGCCTTCGCGACCCAGCTGGTCGAGCGGCCCGGCACCCGGCCCGACGTGATGCTGGACCGGATCGCCCACAAACACGCCTCCCTCGGGGTGACCCCGGAGCAGTACGAGGTGGTGCACACCCATCTGTTCGCGGCCATCGCCGACGTCCTGGGCGACGCGGTCACCCCGGAGGTCGCCGCCGCCTGGGACGAGGTCTACTGGCTGATGGCGGGCTCCCTGATCGCCGTCGAGGAGCGCCTCTACGCACAGCAGGGCGTCCTGGCGGGCGATGTGTGGCACACCTGGGAGGTGACCGCCCGGGTCGAGGAGACCGAGGACGTCGCCACCTTCCTGCTGCGCCCCGCCGAGGACACGCCCCCGCCCGCCTTCCGGCCCGGCCAGTACGTCTCCGTCCAGGTCGAACTCCCCGACGGGGCCCGCCAGATACGCCAGTACAGCCTCTCCAGCGCCCCCGGCTCCCGGCTGCGGTCGATCACCGTGAAGCGCGTGCGCGGCCAGGGCACACCCGACGGCGAGGTCTCCCGGCACCTGCACGAGCACACCCGCGCCGGCGACCTGCTGCGCGTCTCCGTCCCCTACGGGGACCTGGTGCTCGACCACCCGGACGCGCCGCTGCTGCTGGCCTCGGCGGGCATCGGCTGCACCCCCATGCTGTCGATGCTGGAACACCTCGCCCAGGAGGGCCACCGAGGCCCGGTCACCGTCGTGCACGGCGACCGCTCCCCGGCCGACCACGCCCTGCGCACCGACCACGTCCGGCTGACGGAGAAGCTCCCGGACGCCGAGGCGCACTTCTGGTACGAGGCCCCGGAGGCCGGGCAGCCGGCGAACCGCACCGGCCTCGTCGACCTGGACGGCATCACCGTACGACCGGGGACGCACGCCTATCTGTGCGGCCCGCTCCCCTTCATGCGGGCCGTCAGGGCCCAGTTGCTGGAGGCGGGGGTCCGGCCGGCCGACGTCCACTACGAGGTGTTCGGCCCGGACCTCTGGCTGGCCTCTTCCTGAATCGCCGGAGAGGCGACAATGGGCGGGTGAACAGCCCGCCCCGCCTCGACGCCCTCCTGCGGCCCCGGGTGCCCTCCCCGCTGCGGGAGGTCCACGACGAACGCTTCGCGCGCCACGGCGTGAGGCTGCTCCTCAAACGGGACGATCTGATCCATCCCGACCTGCCGGGCAACAAGTGGCGCAAGCTCGCCCTCAACCTGGAGGCCGCCGCCGGGCGCACCGTGCTGACGTTCGGCGGCGCGTACTCCAACCACCTCCGGGCCACCGCGGCGGCCGGACGGCTGCTGGGTTTTCCCACCGTCGGCGTGGTCCGCGGCGACGAACTGGCGCACCGGCCGCTCAACCCGTCGCTCGCCCGGTGCGCGGCCGACGGCATGCGCCTGCATTTCGTGGACCGTACGACGTACCGGGCGAAGGCCTCCTCCGAGGTCCTGGAGGGGCTGCTGAGCCTGTTCGGGGAGGTGGAGGTCATACCGGAGGGCGGCAGCAACGCGCTGGCCGCACAGGGCTGTACGGCGCTGGGGCGCGAGCTGGCCGGAGCGTGCGACGTGGCGGCCGTGGCCTGCGGGACCGGCGGCACCCTGGCGGGACTCGCCGCCGGCCTGAGCCCCGGGCAGCGGGCGCTGGGCGTCCCGGTGCTGCGCGGCGGCTTCCTCGGACCGGCCGTGGAGCGGCTCCAGCGCGAGGCGTTCGGCGGCCCGTCCGGGAACTGGTCGCTGGACGAGCGCTTCACCTTCGGCGGCTACGCCCGCTCCACCCCGGAGCTGGAGGCCTTCGCCGCGGACTTCGAGGACCGGCACGGGCTGCCCGTGGAACGCGTGTACGTCGCCAAGCTGCTGTTCGCGCTGACCGCGCTGGCCGAGGAGGGGGCGTTCGCGCCGGGCGCCCGGGTGAGCGCCGTGGTCACCGGCACCCCCGACGCACCGCCCCTTCAGGATTCGTCCGTCTCCCGGTAGGCCGCCGCCTCCTCCAGGTCCAGCCGGCGCAGCAGGGTGCGCATCATCTCGTCGTCGATCCGCCGCTCGTCCCGAAGCCGGACGAAGACCTCGCGCTCGGCCTCGATCATCTCCCTCGCCAGCCTTCGGTAGGTGTCGTCCGCCGACTCCCCGGTGACCGGGTCGGCGGCGCCCAGGCGCTCCCACACGGCGTTGCGGCGGCGTTCCAGCACACTGCGCAGCCGGTCCGCCAGCGGTGGCGGCAGGCTGCTGTGCGGGTCGGCGAGCAGCCGGTCCAGGCGGGCCTCGGCCGCCTCGGACGCCTCGCTCTGGGCCTGCGCCTCGACGAGCGTGACGGTCTGCGGGTCGGGGCCCGGCAGCTTCAGTACGCGGACGAGGACGGGCAGCGTCAGGCCCTGGATCACCAGCGTCCCGATGACGGTGGTGAAGGTCAGGAACAGCACCAGACTGCGGGCCGGGAAGGGTTCGCCGTCGTGCATGACCAACGGAATGGAGAACGCGACGGCGAGCGAGACGACCCCGCGCATCCCGGCCCAGCCCACGATCAGCGGCGCGGTCCAGTCGGTGCCCGGTTCGCGTTCCCGGACACGGCGCGAGAGCCACCGGGGCAGATAGGTGGCCGGATAGACCCAGACGAAGCGGACCACGACGACGGCCAGGAACACGATGGCCGCGTAACCGAGCGCCTCCCACACGCCGAACGAGCCGAGCCCCTTCAGGACGAACGGCAGCTGGAGCCCGATCAGGGCGAACACCGAGGACTCCAGGATGAAGGCCACCATCTTCCAGACGGCCGCCTCCTGGAGACGGGTGGCGAAGTCGACCTGCCAGGAGCGGTGGCCCAGATAGAGGGCGACGACGACCACGGCGAGCACGCCGGAGGCGTGCACCCGTTCGGCCGCCGCGTACGCCACGAAGGGGATCAGGAGGGAGAGCGTGTTCTGGAGGAGGGCTTCCTTCAGGTGCGTGCGCAGCCAGTGGAGCGGCACCATCAGCAGGAGCCCGACGCCGACCCCGCCGACCGCGGCCAGCAGGAACTCGCCGATCCCGGCGCCCCAGCTCATCCCCTCCCCCACCGCGGCGGCCAGCGCCACCTTGAAGGCGGTGATCGCCGTGGCGTCGTTCACCAGGGACTCGCCCTGGAGGATCGTGGTCACCCGGGAGGGCAGCCCGACGCGGCGGGCGATGGCGGCGGCCGTCACGGCGTCCGGCGGGGCGATGACCGCCCCCAGGACCAGCGCGGCGGTCAGCGGCAGGTCCGGGATGATCAGGTGGGCCAGCCAGCCCACGGCGACGGTCGCGAAGAGGGTGTACCCCACGGAGAGCAGGGCGACCGGCCGGATGTTGGCCCGCAGATCCAGGTAGGAGCTGTCCACGGCCGCCGTGTGGAGCAGCGGCGGAAGCAGCAGCGGGAGCACCACGTGCGCGTCCAGGTGGTACGTCGGGACGCCCGGCAGATAGCCGGCCACGAGCCCCACGGCCACCAGGACGAGCGGGGCGGGCACCGGTGTGCGGCGGGCCGCGCCGGCGACCGCCGCACTGACCGCGACCAGGGCAATCAGCGGCAGCGCGTCCATCCCACCGTCCTCGGATCCGTCGTAACCTGCCCATCATGAGCGAGTGTGCGCATGTAGCCGAACTGCCACGCCCCGAGCCGGTGCCGCTCGGCGAGACGTGCCCCGAGTGCCTGGAGGCGGGCAGCCACCCCGTGCAGCTGCGGCTCTGCCTGACCTGCGGGCACGTCGGCTGCTGCGATTCGTCGCCGCTGCGGCACGCCACCGGACACTTCCGGGCGACCGGTCACCCCGTGATGCGGAGCTTCGAGGCGGGCGAGAGCTGGCGCTGGTGCTTCGAGGACGGTTCGATCGTCTGACGCCTGGGTACGTCAATGCGGCGCTGGTTCTTCGCAATTGGACGCCGCAGACCCCTAGCCACTGTGCGTACGCGTGGGCTTACCATGAGTGATGGTCGGGGTATGGGGTCCGTACGACACGGCATCATGGATCCGATAACGTCGCCGAGCCGAAGAACCGTCGACGGACCGCATGGCCCCGGGCCACCCTTCCCGGAGCCTCGAAAGAGTTTGTGCCACCTTGGAGGTGAGGGTGTCCCAGATCGCAGGCGAGCCCGGGAATCAGGACTTCGTAGAAGTCCGGCTGCCCGCTGCGGGTGCCTACCTGTCGGTGCTGCGAACGGCCACGGCCGGTCTCGCAGCGCGTTTGGACTTCACTCTCGACGAGATCGAGGATCTTCGCATCGCGGTCGACGAGGCCTGCGCGATCCTGCTTCAGCAGGCCGTGCCGGGCTCCGTCCTCAGCTGCGTGTTCCGTCTCGTCGACGACTCCCTCGAAGTGACGGTGTCGGCGCCCACCACGGACGGCCGGGCGCCCGAGCGCGACACCTTCGCCTGGACGGTGCTCTCCGCACTGGCCGGCAAGGTCGACTCCACGGTCGCCGACGACCGTACGGTCAGCATCAGCCTCTACAAACAGCGCGGCGCGGGCCCCGGGCCGGCGTGAGCGACGGGAACGGGGACGGTCCTGTGCGGGACGAGACGATCCGATCCGGGGTGGTGCGGCCGGCAGGCATCCCGGAGCAACAGGCCCGGCCGCATCCGGTGGACGGAGCGGACGGGCCCGAGAGCATCGACGTCGCGGTGGAGCAGCAGTCGCAGGCAGGGCGGGCGGGCCAGATGAGCGAGCACGGGCACCACGATCCACATGACCGCAGCGGGGCCCGGGCCCTGTTCTTCGAGCTGCGGGAGCTGCCCGACGGTTCGGCGGAGAAGGCCGAGCTGCGCAACAGGCTGGTGCGGATGCATCTGCCACTGGTGGAGCACCTGGCCCGCCGCTTCCGCAACCGCGGGGAGCCGCTGGACGACCTGACCCAGGTGGCCACGATCGGGCTGATCAAGTCCGTGGACCGGTTCGACCCGGACCGGGGCGTGGAGTTCTCGACGTACGCCACCCCCACGGTGGTCGGCGAGATCAAGCGCCACTTCCGGGACAAGGGCTGGGCGGTGCGGGTGCCGCGCCGCCTCCAGGAACTGCGCCTGTCGCTGACCACGGCCACCGCGGAGCTCTCCCAGCAGCACGGCCGCTCGCCGACGGTGCACGAGCTGGCCGAGCGGCTGGGCATCTCCGAGGAGGAGGTGCTGGAGGGCCTGGAGTCGGCCAATGCCTACAGCACGCTCTCGCTGGACGTGCCGGACACCGACGACGAGTCGCCGGCGGTCGCGGACACGCTGGGCTCGGAGGACGAGGCGCTGGAGGGCGTGGAGTACCGGGAGTCGCTCAAGCCGCTCCTGGAGGACCTGCCGCCGCGCGAGAAGCGCATTCTGCTGCTGCGCTTCTTCGGGAACATGACCCAGTCGCAGATCGCCCAGGAGGTCGGCATCTCGCAGATGCACGTCTCCCGGCTGCTGGCCCGCACCCTGGCGCAGCTGCGCGAGCGGCTGCTCGTCGAGGAGTAGCCGAGGAGGGCAGGGCCGCCCGGGCCGAGGTCGCCCGACAGCCTCTCAGGCTTCGGGGGTCGTCCTCGGCCCCCGGCGGATGCCCAGGTCCTGGGTGGTCGCCGGCTTGAGGACGAGCACGAGACCGGTGACGGCGACCGCCGCCAGCACGATCCCGGCGGGGATCAGCGCACCCTGCGAGCGCAGCAGCGTCCAGGCCACCGGCAGCGCCATGATCTGCGTGATCAGCGCGGGTCCCCGGCTCCAGCTGCGCAGCAGCAGCAGTCCGCGGGCGGCGATCAGCGGGATCGCGCCGAGCGCGACCAGCGTGATCCCGACCGTCTCCGCCTGCTGTGTGCTCTCCAGCTTTCCGAGCAGCCCCATGACCAGCATGTAGATCCCGCCGAGGGCGAGCGCCAGGCCTTCGAGGGCGTTGACCCCGGCGAGGACGGTGATCCTGGCCGGGCGCTCCGCGGCGGAGGGCGACGGCGTGGAGGGGGTCGCTTGAGTACTCACGCCCTTCAGGTTGGCATCCCCGGGGCCCGGAAGTGAAGCCGGGGTGCGCGGGAGCCTCCCCCGTTCGGCGGAGGGCGGGACCGGCCATCACGCTCCGTCACCGGGTCCGAGCGGAGCGAACCGGGACTACAGCACCGAACCGCCCGGTAGGTAGGCTGGCCGTCATGCGCGCACTCCTCGTGGTCAACCCAGCTGCTACCACCACCAGTGCCCGCACCCGTGACGTGCTCATCCACGCGCTGGCCAGCGAGATGAAGCTGGAGGCGGTGACCACCGAGTACCGGGGGCACGCACGGGACCTGGGACGGCGGGCCGCGGACAGCGACGACATCGATCTGGTGGTCGCCCTCGGCGGCGACGGCACGGTGAACGAGGTCGTGAACGGGCTGCTGCACCGGGGCCCGGACGTGGACGGCCTCCCGAAGCTCGCCGTGGTCCCCGGCGGGTCCACCAATGTCTTCGCGCGCGCCCTGGGGCTGCCGAACGACGCGGTGGAGGCGACCGGCGCGATTTTGGACGCGCTGGAGAACCGGACCGAACGCACGGTCGGGCTCGGCCTGGCGGCCGGCACCCCAGGGACCGAGGACGAATCCGTCCCCGAACGCTGGTTCACTTTCTGCGCCGGTCTCGGATTCGACGCCGGAGTCGTCGGCCGGGTCGAACAGAAACGCGAGCACGGGAAGCGTTCGACCCATGCCCTGTATGTGCGCCAGGTGGTGCGGCAGTTCCTCAACGAGGCCAACCGCAGACACGGGCAGATCACGCTCGACGTGCCCGGCCAGGACCCGGTGACCGACCTCGCGCTCTCCATAATCTGCAACACCGCCCCCTGGACCTACCTGGGCAATCGCCCGGTCTACGCCTCACCGAAGGCCTCCTTCGACACCGCGCTGGACGTCCTCGGACTGAAGCGTCTGTCCACCCCGGCGGTGGCCCTCTACGGCACCCAGCTGCTCACTTCGAGCCCCGAGAAGGGGCCGCGCGGCAAGCACGCCGTTTCACGGCATGACCTCACGGACTTC
This sequence comes from Streptomyces anulatus, assembly GCF_014650675.1. GTDB lineage: Bacteria > Actinomycetota > Actinomycetes > Streptomycetales > Streptomycetaceae > Streptomyces > Streptomyces anulatus. Next base: position 392,408 of record NZ_BMVK01000002.1, read on the forward strand.
ACCTTGCATTCAAAGGTTCCACTGCCCTTCCAGATGGACGGCGACCACCTGGGACTGCGTACGAGCGTGACGTTCACAGGCGTACGCCGTGCACTGCGTGTGATTGTGTGAGTGGAAGGGCCCAAAGTCCTTTAACTCGAACGTTTGGACTGGCCCCCACCCCTAAGAAGTGCGGCTGTGACCTAGTCGACACCGAGGAATCAAAAAAAACTTTCCAGAAGGGGTTGTATCCGCCGCCGAGGTTTGCGAATCTCTACATGGCGATCGGGACGGCCCGCAACACCGGCCTCCACTGAGAGCCAGAACCCCTCCTCACCACACAGACCACACCCAGCACATCTGGGAGTCGGCCCGTCATCTGCGGGGGGATTCGTGAAAGCGTTCACATTCACAAGCAACAAGCGTGTAATACCAAGGAGAGGTAGCAGCCATGGACTGGCGTCACAACGCCGTTTGTCGTGAGGAAGACCCGGAGCTTTTCTTCCCCATCGGCAACACCGGTCCTGCGCTGCTGCAGATCGAGGAAGCCAAGGCTGTCTGCCGCCGCTGCCCCGTCATGGAGCAGTGCCTGCAGTGGGCGCTCGAGTCCGGCCAGGACTCCGGCGTCTGGGGTGGCCTCAGCGAGGACGAGCGCCGCGCGATGAAGCGCCGCGCCGCTCGCAACCGGGCGCGCAACGCAAGCGCCTGAGCGAGAACCGCACCAAGCCTCAGCCCGGCGGCGCGTACAGAGCGTACGCACAGCCCCGCCTTCGAGTCGCAGCGCGCAGTACCCCGAAGCGCATCGCAACGTGAGCATCACGGAGTGGGCCCGGACCGTTACCACGGTCCGGGCCCACTCTGCTGTGTGCCGCCGTTCTTCTTACTTGTCGGCGCGGACCGGGAGGTCCAGCACCACCTGGGTGCCGCGTTCGGGCGCCGGGACCATGCCGAACGTGCCGCCCAACTCCCCCTCCACCAGGGTCCGTACGATCTGGAGCCCGAGGTTGCCCGCCCGCTTCGGGTCGAACCCCTCGGGCAGACCGCGCCCGTCGTCGGTGACGGTGATCAGCAGCCGCCCGTCGGTGGGCGATCCGCCGCGCACGGCGGAGACCTCCACCGTCCCGCGGTCGGCCACGGCGAAGGCGTGCTCCAGGGCGTTCTGCAGAACCTCGGTCAGCACCATGGAGAGCGGGGTGGCGACCTCGGCGTCCAGGATGCCGAAACGTCCGGTGCGCCGGCAGGTCACCTTGCCCGGGGAGATCTCCGAGACCATCGCGATGACCCGGTCGGCGATCTCGTCGAACTCGACCCGCTCGTCCAGATTCTGGGACAGCGTCTCATGGACGATGGCGATCGAACCGACGCGCCGGACCGCCTCGTTGAGCGCCTCGCGGCCCTGCTCGGAGTCCATCCGGCGGGCCTGGAGGCGCAACAGGGCCGCTACCGTCTGGAGGTTGTTCTTCACCCGGTGGTGGATCTCCCGGATGGTCGCGTCCTTGGTGATCAACTCGCGTTCGCGGCGGCGCAGTTCGGTGACGTCCCGGAGCAGGACCAGGGAGCCGATGCGGACACCCTTGGGCTTGAGCGGGATCGCCCGCAGCTGGATCACCCCGCCCGCGCACTCGACCTCGAACTCGCGGGGCGCGTAACCGCTGGCCACCTTGACCAGTGCCTCGTCCACCGGCCCCCTGGACGGGGCCAGTTCGGCGGTGGTGGTGCCGAGGTGGTGGCCGACCAGGTCGGAGGCGAGGCCGAGGCGGTGGTAGGCGGAGAGGCCGTTGGGGCTGGCGTACTGGACGACTCCGTCGGCGTCGAGCCGGATCAGGCCGTCACCCACGCGCGGGGAGGCGTCCATGTCGACCTGCTGGCCGGGGAAGGGGAACGACCCGGCGGCGATCATCTGGGCCAGGTCGGAGGCGGACTGGAGGTAGGTGAGCTCCAGCCGGGAGGGGGTGCGCACGGTGAGCAGGTTGGTGTTGCGGGCGATGACGCCGAGCACCCGGCCCTCGCGGCGTACGGGGATGGACTCGACCCGTACGGGCACCTCCTCGCGCCACTCCGGGTCGCCCTCGCGCACGATCCGGCCCTCGTCCAGGGCCGCGTCCAGCAGCGGGCGGCGGCCACGCGGCACCAGGTGGCCGACCATGTCGTCCTGGTAGGACGTGGGCCCGGTGTTGGGGCGCATCTGGGCGACGGAGACGTACCGCGTGCCGTCGCGGGTGGGGACCCACAGCACGAGGTCGGCGAAGGACAGGTCGGAGAGCAGTTGCCACTCCGAGACCAGCAGATGGAGCCACTCGAGGTCGGTGTCGCTCAGAGCGGTGTGCTGGTGGACGAGGTCGTTCATGGAGGGCACGTGTGGAGCGTACCTGGGGTTACTGGAGGCGTTCGAACCGATCGGCCCGCCGGGCCGTGCTGATGGGAGAGCACGCGGGTGCCGCATACCGGTGGACGGGGCAGGCGCCCGGCCGGAGAATGTCGTGCACATGGATGGACACAGGCAATTGGTCTAGTCCACAATGAGTTCATCACGACCTCCGCTCTCCCCGCACAGGAGAGCGGACCGAGGCTCCGGCACTCTCTGCCCTGACTGCGCCGGTGCCTCCAGTGGCCGGGGGCACCGCACACCGCCGGCCAGGTAGCTCCGGGCTGCGGTGCCGGGTGGGCTGAGGGTCCCGCTCTGGCGCCGCGGCCCGCGGGTGTTTCCGGGGGCCGTACCGCCGCCTCCGGGGCCTCAGCGGGTCTCGGTGACCTTGGCCAGGGCGCGGGGCGCGTCCGGGTCCTGTCCCCGGGCGATCGTCACCTCGTACGCCAGCATCTGCAGCGGCAGGATCTCCAGGATCGGCTGCAGCTCCTCCGGGACGCCCGCCGTGGGCAGCGAGAAGCCGGCCGAGGCCGCCTCCACCTGGGCCTTGGGGCCGACCACGAAGAGATCCGCGCCGCGTCCGCGCAGCCGGTCCAGCACCGGCTGGAGGGCCTCGCCGCCCCGGCCGTCGGTGACCACGGCGATCACCGGGGAGATGTTGTCGACCATCGCCAGCGGCCCGTGCAGCAGATCGGCGCCGGAGTAGGAGAGGGCCGGGATGTAGCTGGTCTCCATCAGCTTCAGGGCCGCCTCCTTGGCCGTCGGGTAGCCGTAGCCGCGCGAGGTGATCACCATGCGCTCGGCGAAGCGGTAGCGCGAGGCCAGCGCCCTGACCTCGGCCCGGCGGCCCAGGATCGCGCCCGCGAGGTCGGGCAGACCGGCGGCGGCCGCCGTCCCGTCGGTGCCTCCCAGCCCCTCCACGAAGAGGTAGAGGGAGAGGAGGGAGGCGGTGTACGTCTTGGTGGCCGGGAGCGCCTTCTCCGGGCCCGCCAGGATGTCGATGTGGTACTCGGAGACCGCCGCCAGCGCGGAGTCCGGGTTGTTGGTGACGGCGAGGGTGACGGCCCCGGCCTCCCGGGCGGCCCTCGTGGAGGCCACCAGGTCCGGCGAGCCGCCCGACTGGCTGACGGTGACCACCAGGACGTCCCGCAGGTCCGGCCGGGCGCCGTAGGCCGTCGTGGTGGACATCGAGGCCAGTCCGCAGGGCAGTCCGAGGCGGATCTCCAGCAGGTACTTCGCGTACAGCGCCGCGTTGTCCGACGTACCCCGGGCGGTGAGCAGCACGAACCGGGGCTTCCGGGCGGCGATCTCGGCGGCGACCTCACGGATGCGGGGCGCGCCCTCTTCGAGGATGCGGCGCAGCATCGCGGGCTGCTCGGCCATCTCGCCGGACATGATGCGGCCGGGCTCGTCGCCCTGGCCGCCCGGGTCGGCCGGAGGGGTCGCGGACATGTGGGGGCCTCCTGCGCTGTCGGCGTACGGGACGGCGCGTGCGCGGGGGGTGCGCGATCCGCGCCGTTCGGGCTCCCCCAGTCGAGCAGGCAATGCCCCGGGCCGCCAGCGGGCCGGGGCGTGCGTGCCGATGGGCGGACTGTTCACCGTACGGCTGCTCGATTCTGCTAAATTGGGAACTTGATTGGTCTATACCACCGGCTCCCCTAGTCAGATCGGCAGGCACAGCGTGGAAGTTGTCATCGTCCCGGACGCCGCGGCAGGCGGCGAACTGATCGCGGAGGCCATCGCCGCGCTGATCGCCCGCAAGCCCGACGCCCTGCTCGGCGTTGCCACCGGCTCGACCCCGCTGCCCATCTACCGCGCGCTCGCGGCGAAGGTCGCCTCCGGCGCGGTCGACGCGTCGCGCGCCCGGATCTGCCAGCTCGACGAGTACGTCGGGCTGCCCGCGGGCCATCCGGAGTCGTACCGGTCCGTGGTGCTGCGCGAGGTCATCGAGCCGCTCGGGCTCTCCGAGGCCTCCTTCATGGGCCCCGACGGGTCGGCCGAGGACGTCCAGGCGGCCTGCGAGGCGTACGACCGGGCGCTGGCCGAGGCCGGCGGCGTCGACCTCCAGCTCCTGGGCATCGGCACGGACGGGCACATCGGCTTCAACGAGCCGTGCTCCTCGCTCGCCTCGCGCACCCGGATCAAGACGCTGACGCAGCAGACCCGGGTCGACAACGCGCGCTTCTTCGACGACGACATCGAGCAGGTGCCGCACCACGTGATCACGCAGGGCATCGGGACGATCCTGGACTCCCGGCACCCGATCCTGCTGGCCACCGGTGAGGGCAAGGCGGAGGCCGTCGCCCAGACGGTGGAGGGGCCCGTCGCCTCGATCGTGCCGGCCTCGGCGCTCCAGCTGCATCCGCACGCGACGGTGGTCGTGGACGAGGCGGCCGCGTCGAAGCTGAAGCTGGCGGACTACTTCCGTGCCACGTATGCGGCGAAGCCGGGGTGGCAGGGGCTGTAGGGCTCGCCCCTTGCACGGCTGAGGGCCGGGACGCCTGTCGGTGTCCCGGCCCTTTGCCGTGCGTGTTCGGTTGCCGTCCGTCCGGCGCGAGGCTTTGTCCTCAATCGCCGGACGGGCTTGATGGATGTGGCCGGCCCGAGGCTTAAGCTGCGGGCCCGTCCGGCGTCAGGCATTGTCCTCAAACGCCGGACGGGCTTGATGGATGTGGCCGGCCCGAGGCTTAAGCTGCGGGCCCGTCCGGCGTCAGGCATTGTCCTCAAACGCCGGACGGGCTTGATGTGGCCGGCCCGAGGCCTGAGCTGCGGGCCCGTCCGGCGCGAGGCTTTGTCCTCAAACGCCGGACGGGCTTGATATGGCCGGCCCGAGGCCTGAGCTGCGGGCCGGACGGGCTGAAGTGGCTCCTGTTGTGTGTCAGGCGGTGGTGCCGGTGATCGCTTCCGCTGCTGCCAGGCCGCAGACGCGGGCCGCGCCGTGGGTGGCGATGTACAGGGAGCCGCGCGGGTCCGACTGGGGCAGGCCCATCTCGACCACGATCGTGTCCGGGCGGGCCGCCAGCAGCGCGTCGAGCGCGGCGCCCATCCAGGCGTGCCGGTGCTCGTCGCGGACCACGGCGACGATGCGCCGCTCCCCCGCCGCCGTCAGGATCGCGTCCGCCGGAGCGGCGGTCCCGTCCGTGTAGGTGTCCGTGCCGGTGCCGGGCAGGATCCTGTCCAGCTCGGCGGCGATGCCCCACGGGGTCTCGTCGCCGACCGCGATGTTCGCCACCGCGCTGAACGAGGCGACGTACGCCGCCCCGGTCAGCGGGTCGCCGGAGCCGGTCACCCGGACCGCGCGGCGGGCGGCGACCAGGCCGATGTCGGAGCTGACTCCGGTGCCGGGCGCGGTCCCCTCCTGCACTGCCGCGCCCGGCTCCGGGACATCCCCCCGGGCCCTCTGCGTCCAGGACGCCAGGGCTCGTACACGGGCGGCCGCGTCGGCGAGCCGCTCCTCGGTCAGTTCCCCGCTGCGCACGGCCGCGACGAGGGCGTCGCGCAGCCGCAGCACCGTCTCCTCGTCGGCCAGGCCGCCGCCCACACAGATGGCGTCGGCGCCCGCCGCGAGGGCGAGGACGGACCCGCGCTCGATGCCGTACGTACCGGCGATGGCGTCCATCTCCACGGCGTCGGTGACGATCAGGCCGTCGTAGCCCAGTTCCTGGCGCAGCAGACCGGTGAGAATCTGCGGGCTCAGGGTCGCCGGGCGGTCCGGGTCGAGTGCGGGAAGCAGGATATGCGCGCTCATCACCGATTTGGAACCCGCGGCGATGGCCGCCCGGAAGGGCACCAGTTCACGGGCGTGCAGGGTGTCGAGGTCCACGTCGATACGGGGCAGCGCCAGGTGGGAGTCGACCGCGGTGTCGCCGTGCCCGGGGAAGTGCTTGGTGCAGGCGGCGACGCCGGCGGCCTGGAGCCCCTCGATGTACGCGGCGGTGTGCCGGGCGGCCAGGCGGGTGTCGGCGCCGAAGGAGCGCACGCCGATGACCGGGTTGCCCGGGTTGCTGTTGACGTCGGCGGACGGCGCCCAGTTGAGGTTGACGCCGCACTCGGCGAGCCGGCGGCCGAGCTCCTGGGCGACCGCCCGGGTGAGGTGGACGTCGTCCACCGAGCCGAGGGCGAAGTTGCCGGGGAAGGAAGAGCCGTGCGTGACCTCCAGGCGGGTCACGTCGCCGCCCTCCTCGTCGATGGCGACGAGGACGTCCTCCCGCTCGGAGCGCAGCCGCTCGGTGAGGGCGGAGAGCTGTTCCGGCGAGGTGATGTTGCGGCCGAACAGCCCCACGGAGGCGAGGCCCTCGCCGACGCGGCGCAGCAGCCAGTCCGGCGCGGTGGTGCCGGTAAACCCGGGCTGGAGCACCGCGAGCGCGTCACGCGTCAGGGTGTCCGTGGTGGAAACGAGCGTGGTCATGGGCCCGCACTATCCCTTCACAGCGCCGGAAGTGAGGCCTGCGGCCATCTTCTTCTGGATGATCATGAAGAACACGACGACGGGGATGGCGATCATGGTCGACGCCGCCATGAGGGCGCCGTAGTCCGTTCCGCGCTCGGTCGTGAACGTCATCAGCCATACGTTCAGCGTGTACTTGGAGTTGTCGTTGATCAGGATGTACGCGAAGAGGTATTCGTTCCACGCGTTCACCAGGGCGAAGATCGACGCGGCGGCGAGCCCGGGGGCGAGCAGCGGGAAGATCACCCGGCGGAAGGCCTGGAAGCGGGTGCACCCGTCCACCATCGCGGACTCCTCCAGCTCCACCGGGATGTTCACGACGAAGCCGCGGATCATGATGGTGGCGAAGGGCAGCGTGGAGACCAGGTAGACGACGATCAGGCCCCAGTACTCGTCGATCCCGCCCATCGCGTTGAGCTGGGCGTAGATCGGGATGAGCATCGCCGTCGGCGGCAGCATCTGGACCAGGATCATGATCAGGACCAGGGCCTTGCGGCCGAAGAACCGGAACCGGCCGATCGCCAGGGCCGCCAGGGTCGCGATGATCATGCCGCCGACCACCGCGGTGACCGCGACGATCAGGCTGGACTGGATGGCGGTGCCGAAGTTCGGCTGCTCGGTGGCCCGGACGAAGTTGTCGAAGGTGATCGACGTGGGCCACAGGGTCTGGTCGTAGCTGCGGATCTCCCGGTTGGGCCGCAGGGCGCTGATGACCAGCCAGTAGACCGGGAAGACCATGACCAGGGCGATGCCGAGGCCGATGAGGTCGAAGTGCAGCCGGCTCTTCTTGCGGTCGGGGCGCAGCACCTGTGTTTGGGTCGAGCTGCTCATTCGACCTCTCCCGTCTTCATGAGCTGGCGCAGGTAGTACACGGCCACGCCGGACAGCAGCAGCACCGTGATCAGGGCGATCGCGGTGCCCTGGCTGAAGGAGGTGGACTCGAACGCCTTGGAGTAGGAGTAGAGGCCGAGGGTCTCGTACTCCGGCTCGGGCTTGTTGCCGCGCAGCAGCCAGATCTGGCCGAAGACGTTGAAGTCCCAGATCACCGAGAGAGTGGCGACCATGGTGAAGACCGGCTTGATGACCGGCCAGGTGACGAACTTGTAGATGCCGTAGGCGCTGGCGCCGTCGAGGGCGGCGGCCTCCTCCAGTTCCTGGGGGACCTGGGTGAGGGCGGCGTACAGGGTGACGACGACGAACGGGATGGCGCCCCAGACGACCAGCAGGGTGATGATGCCGAAGCCCTGGATCGGGTCGAGGTACCAGTTGTGTCCGAGCCAGTCCTCGCCGACGACCTTGGCGATCAGGGTGTTGATCAGGCCGTAGTCGGAGTCGGCCATGAACCGGAAGATCGACGCGGCGACCATCAGCGGCATCGACCAGGCGGCGATGAGGCAGGCGGTGAGCACCAGCCGGACCCAGGTGGAGAGCTTGCGCATCAGCAGGGCGACCAGCAGCCCGAGCCCCATGGTCAGCGTCACGCAGATGACCATGAAGACGACGGTGCGGAAGGTGACCCACCAGAACTCGGAGTCGCCGAGGATGTTGGTGAACTGCTCGAGGCCGACCCATGGCGCCGGTTCTCCGGACCACAGTTCACGACGGCCCATGTCCTGGAAGGACATGATGACCGTCTTGCCGAGCGGGTAGAGGTAGACGGCGGCGATCGCCACGATCGCCGGGAGGATCAGGAGATAGGGGAGCAGTTCCCCCTTCTTCCGCTTCCTCTTCTGCACCCGGGGCGCATCGTCGTGGGAGGACGACTTCCCGGTCGCCTGCGGGTCGGGTGGTACGGGGACCGGCGGCCCGGCGGCCTTGGTATCAGCGGCAGACACGTGGCTGACCTTCCATCGCGGGTCCGGGGCGGGCCCCGGAATTCACGGCGTTCACTTGCGGGAAAGGAGCGGGGGCCCGGCGCTGGCGCCGGGCCCCTGCCTGGCGATCGGAAGGTCAGGATTCCTTGTTGATCAGAGCGTTGATCTTGTCGTCGGCCTTCTTCGAGGCGTCGGCGACGGAGGCGCCCTTGACGATCTCCAGGAGCATGTTCTGGAGGATCTCTTCCTTCTCCACGGAGGCCCAGCCCGGCGCGATCGGCGTGAACCAGGCGTCCGGCACCGCGTTGGCGATGGCGGCGGTCTCCGGCTTCGCCTTCAGCGGCTCGAGCTGCTTCTCGTTGTTGGGGAGGATGTTCTTCGACGCGAGGACCTCCATGGACTTCGCGTTGGTGAAGAGGGAGATCCACTCCTCGCCGAGGTCCTGGACCTTGGACTTGGAGATCGTGGCGAGGTCCGAGCCGCCGATGAAGGACGGGAGGGCCTTGCCCTCGGGGCCGGGCATACCGGCCGTGGCGATCTTGCCCTCGAGCTTCGGGTTGCCGTTCTCGCCGGTGGTGACGCTGCCGGCCTCCCAGGCCTGGCCGTAGATGACCGCGGCCTTCTCGTTGGCCATGACGTTGGCGTGGTCCTGCTCGTCCTTCGTCACGTCGGCCTTGTTGTACTTCTTGACCAGGTCGACGAAGTGCTGGATGCCCTTCTGGGCCTCCGGGGTGGACAGGGAGGCCTTCCACTCCTTGCTGCCCTCGTCGTACGTGGCTATCTGGCCACCGTAGGCGGCGACGTAGGACATCGCGGCGTACCAGTAGCGGCCGGGGAAGTAGAGGGAGGAGGCGCGCTTGTCCTTCTTGCCCAGCTCGGCGGAGACCTTGTCCATCGCGGCGAGGAACTCGGTCTCGGTCTGCGGGAGGGCGTCGCTGCCGGTGCCGGCCTTCAGCATGTCCTTGTTGTACACGGCCAGGCGGGCGCTGGCGTAGTAAGGAACGCAGTAGGTCTTGCCCTCGAAGGAGCACGTGTCCTTCAGACCCTTGATCCAGGTGTCCGAGTTCTCGTACTTCTTGGGGTCGATTTCTCCGAGCGCACCATTGAGGATGTACTGCATGGTCTCGGTATTGCCGAGTTCCACGACGTCCGGGAATTTATCGCCACCGAGGGAGGTGTCCAGCTTCTTGACCTTGTCGGCCCACTGCTGGTACTGAACCTTGACCTTGACGCCCGGGTACTTCTTGTTGAACTCGGCGTTGACGTCCTTGACCAGCTCCGGCCAGGTGGACTGGGCCTCACCCATGAGCCAGACGGTCAGGTCTTCCTTGCGGTCCTTCGGGTCCGCGGACGACTCCTTGTCACCCGAACCACACGCCGCGATCGAAACCAACATGCCCGCGACACCAATAGCCGCGATGAGCTTGCGCTTCACGTCAAACCCTCCTCAGGGATGCTGCAACCCCACCCACCGCGAAGTCATTCGACGAGTTCTGCTGGGGCTGGACCTGGTCTTTAATGGTTTAGACCAGTACCGGGAGCTTGGCCTAGACCTTTAGGGGTGTCAAGGGTGTATAAGAAGTGCACTCGCGTCCGTTATAGGACCGACACCTAAGGGAGGGCGACGACCCGTGACCGGACCGTGCCACCATGTGAGCCGCGACAGACGGAGGAGCCGGTGACGGCAGCAACGCAGCAGTCGGGAAGGCGGGCCATGGGCGCCGACGGGGGCAGTACGGGGAGCGAGACCGGTGCCGGTACGCGCACAGCGCGCGTACCGAAGTACTACCGGCTCAAGCGGCATCTCCTCGACATGACGGACACCCTGCCGCCCGGTACCCCGGTGCCGCCCGAACGCACCCTGGCGGCCGAATTCGACACCTCGCGCACCACCGTGCGCCAGGCGCTCCAGGAGCTGGTCGTCGAGGGCCGGCTGGAGCGCATCCAGGGCAAGGGGACCTTCGTAGCCAAGCCGAAGGTCTCCCAGGCCCTCCAGCTCACCTCGTACACCGAGGACATGCGTGCCCAGGGACTGGAGCCGACGTCCCAACTACTGGACATCGGTTATGTGACGGCGGACGACACGCTCGCCGGTCTGCTGGACATCTCGACGGGCGGCCGGGTGCTGCGCATCGAGCGGCTGCGGCTCGCCAGCGGGGAGCCGATGGCGATCGAGACCACGCATCTTTCGGCCAAACGCTTCCCGGCGCTGCGCCGTTCGCTGGTGAAGTACACCTCGCTCTACACCGCGCTCGCCGAGGTGTACGACGTGCGCCTCGCCGAGGCGGAGGAGACCATCGAGACCTCGCTCGCCACCCCGCGCGAGGCGGGGCTGCTGGGCACCGACGTGGGGCTGCCGATGCTCATGCTGTCCCGCCATTCGGTGGACGGCCAGGGCGAACCGGTGGAGTGGGTGCGCTCGGTGTACCGGGGCGACCGCTACAAGTTCGTGGCCCGCCTGAAGCGGCCCACGGACTGATCACCACCACGGACGACGCGGTACGCACAGGGCGGTGGCCCGGGGACGAGATCCCCGGGCCACCGCCCGTTTTCGGTCACGCGGGGTGCGTCAGCGCAGTTCGGGGTCGGTCTCGATGACGCTGTACGGGTACGGGAGCGCCTGGTCGCTCGCCGCGGTCAGCAGGGCGGCGTCGGCCGGGTCGAGGTCCAGGTCCGCCGCGCCCAGGTTGGTCTCCAGCTGCTCAAGGGTGCGGGCGCCCACGATGGGAGCGGTGACCCCGGGCCGGCCGAGCAGCCAGGCGAGGGCCAGCACCGGCACCGCGAGGCCGGTGCGTCCGGCGACCTCGTGCAGGGCGTCCAGCACCCGCCAGGTGCGCTCGTCCCCCTCGTACGCGCTCCACGACTCGCCCCAGCCGAGCTTCTCGGCGGTCTCCACCCGGGTGCCCGTGGGCGGCCTCTGGGCACCGCGCCGGATCGCGCCGCTCAGCCAGCCGCCGCGCAGCGGGCTCCACGGGATGACGCCCAGGCCCTCGTTGCGGCTGACCTCCATCAGCTCCCACTCGGCGGACCGGTCCAGCAGGTTGTAGAGCGGCTGGAGGGCGGTGAAGGGCTCCCAGCCGTGTCCCCGGCTCAGGTCGATCGCCTTCTGGAGCTGCCAGCCGGAGAAGTTGCTGGCCCCGATGTAGCGCACCTTGCCGGAGGTGACCAGCGTGTCCAGGGTGGCGAGGGTCTCCTCCAGCGGGGTGCCCGGGTCCCAGGCGTGCACCTGGTAGAGGTCGATGTGGTCGGTGCCCAGCCGGCGCAGGCTCGACTCGACCCCGGCGATCAGGTGGTTGCGGCCCAGGCCCCGGTCGTTGGGGCCCTCCCCGGTGCCGTACCGCACCTTGGTGGCGATCACCACGTCGTCGCGGCGCTGTCTCTTCAGCCAGCGGCCGAGGATCTCCTCGGAGGCTCCGGCGGAGTAGATGTCGGCGGTGTCCACGAAGGTGCCGCCCGCCTCGGTGAAGCGGTCCAGCAGGACGTGGCTGGTGGTCTCGTCGGCCTCGCGGCCGAACGTCATGGCGCCGAGGCAGAGTTCACTGACCCTCAGGCCGGTCTTTCCCAGGTAGCGGTAACGCATGGCGAGTTCCTTCGTCGTGGTGTCGGATACGGAGGCCGGCGGTCGCCGGGCGGTCCGGTTCGGCGAGCGACACGGACACCTCCTGGACGCTGTGGTCGGACAGGCCGCGCGGATCGCGGAAGCGGTAGCTGTGGACCCGGGCGCCCGGTGTGGTGAGCACCCAGTCCAGCCGCCACCAGCGCAGGCCCGGACGGGCCTGCCACGAGGTGGGGCAGAGGCGTCCGGACAGGGCTACCGCGTCGGCGCCCAGGCGGGCGATGCGGCGGGCGTCCCCGATCGCGGCGGTGGTGTTGAAGTCCCCGGCGATCAGGGCCGGATGGGGGCAGCCGGCGACGTCCCCGAGGAGTCCCCGGTACTCCCGTGCCCGGTCGGCGGCCCGGGTGCGGACCGCGCGGTAGAAGTCTGCGCGCAACGGGCTGACGAGTCGCAGCTGTACCGGGATGTGGACGTTGAAGGTGGCGAGAATCCGACCGTCGCCCGGCATCTCCAGGTCCACCCGCAGGGTCCGGCGGGCGGCCGTCTCGACGGTCGCGGCGACCGGCAGCCGGGACAGGGTGATCAGGCCCCGGGCGATGACGGCGCGGTGGCCGGGGAAGGTGGCGCGCAGCCGCCGCTCGTCGTCGATGAGGCGGTAGGTGCCGTCGAACTCGTCGTGGTGGTACTCCTGGAGGAGGTAGACGTCGGCGTCGAGCCCGCGCAGAAAGGCGTAGAAGGGCTCGGGGTCGGTGGACTGGCACCAGTGCTGGGTGTTCCAGGACACGATGCGCACGGCCCCGTCCGGCGGCGGCGGGAGGCGCTTCCTCCGTACGAGCGCGCCGGGCACGAGGCCGGACTGCCGGGCCCCGGTCAGCAGGGCCGCGCCCGCCACGACTGCGGCCGTGAGGTCCCCCGTCGCGCAGGAGAGCACCAGGAGCAGGGCCGGCAGGGCGGCGAACACCGGCGGCGGCAGCAGCGAGGGCAGCAGCCAGAACCACCAGCGGCCGTTGAGGACGAGGTGTGCGGCCAGGAACACCGCCCAGGCCCCGGCCGCCCACAGCGCCCATCCGCCGCCCGGCCAGGCGGCGTTCGCCCCGTCGCCCGCCGCCAGGACGCCGGCCGACGCCAGGACGTCACCCAGTGCTCCGGCCGTCGTCACGCGGGGGCTCCCTGTACGGCCCCGGCCTCCTGGAACAGCGCGTCGTAGGCGTCCAGGCAGCTGTCCGTCCCGTACCGGGCGCGGGCGTCGCGGCCTCCCTCGGCACGGCGCTCCGGGGTGTAGGCGGCCACCTCCAGGAGGGCCCCGGCCAGGGCGCGGACGTCGCCGGGCGGGAAGAGGCGGCCGAAGCCGGTCTCGGACACCGGCACGCGCATGCCCGGCGCGTCGCTCGCGACCGAGGGGACGCCGAGCATCATCGCCTCGGCCTGGGAGATGCCGAAGGACTCCTCGGCGACGGACGGCAGGGCGAAGGCGTCCAGCGAGGCGTAGAAGCCCGCCACCCGGTCGTCGGCGAGGAAGCCGGTGAACCGGATACGGGTGTCGTCCCCGGCCCGTGCGCGCAGGGCCCCGACGACGCTGCCGCCCGCGACCTTGGAGTAGTCGCCGGCGATCAGCAGCCGGGCCTCGGGGTCCGGGATCGTCCGGAAGGCGTCGACCAGGTGGTGCAGCCCCTTCTCCGGGGCGATCCGGCCGAGGAAGCCGATGTGCGGGCCCGCCGTCTCGCGGAAGGCGGCGGGGGCGGGCTCGCGTTCGCGGCAGGGCGGGGCGATGGCCAGCAGCCGGCGCCCGCGCATCAGGGGCCAGTGGCGCGAATGCTCCGCGTGGTCCACGTTGTTGACGACCACGGCGGCCGAGCGGCGCAGGGCCCCGGCCACCGAGGCGTCGACGACCTTCACCTGGAGCGGGGCGAGCGCGCCCCCGGCGAGCCAGACGTCGTCGTGGTGGGTGGCGACCACCGGGGTGTCCCCGGCGAGGCGGGCGACGAGCCCCGCCTCCAGCATCGGCAGATGGATGTTGACGACCCGGGAGGAGCGGGCGATCCGCCCGGCGAGCGGGGCGAACCCGGGGCTGATCACCCCGCGCCCGAGCCGGGCGGCGACCGGGGCCCGGAACACCTCGACGCCGTTCACGGTCTCCCGTGCGGGGCGGTCCGGATCGTGCCGGCAGGCGACGACGGCGACCCGGCGGCCCCGTGCGGCCAGCCCCTCGGCGACCGTACGGGCCACTTCGGTGAGCCCGCTGGTGTACGGGAGGTAGTAGGTGAGCACGATCGTCACGTCGAAACGCGGCGAGCGCGCGGAGCGCCGGGTCATGACCGGTCCTTCTCGGTGGCCGGGGCGGACGCCCCGGGGGCGGGCAGGGAGAGGCGCAGATCGATCAGCCGGTGGGTGGAGAGCGCGGCGGGCGGGTCCTGGACGGACTGCCGGTGCAGGTCGATCCGGGGCGAGACGAACGCCCAGTCGAGCCGCCAGAGCGCCGGGCCGCTCACCGGGAAGGTCGCCGGGTACACCGAGTCCCCCGCGTCGGCGGCGTCCCTCAGTCCGTCGAACCAGCGCAGGTCCCCGGTGCCCGGCAGCACGTTGAGGTCACCGGCGAGCACCACCGGGTGGCCGTTGGCGTCGAGGTCCTCGCGCAGCGCCTCGAAGTGCCTGTCGCGGCGCTCGGACAGCTGCCGTACGGAGCGGTGGTAGGCGGGGGTCAGCGGATTGCGGTCGACGTTCAGCAGGTCGGGCAGGTGGGTGTTGTAGAGGGACAGGGTCCGGCCGTCGACGTCGATGTCGGTGCGCAGGACGCGGATGTTCCAGTAGTCGGCCCAGGAGGTGTCGGGCGGGGCGAGGCCGTCCGGGCGCAGCGCCCGCACCGAGGTGATGGGGAAGCGGGACAGGGTGAGGAACTCGCCCTCGGTGGCGATGTGGAAGCCGGGGAACTCCTTGCGGAGCCGGGCGAGGTCGTCGATCGGCGCGGGCTCGTCGCCCCGGGCGTTCTGGTACTCCTGGAGGAGGTAGACGTCGGCGGAGCGGGACCTGAGATAGGCGTAGAACGCGTCGGTGTCGCTGTCCTGGTCCCAGAAGAAGGTGTTCCAGCTGACCACCTTCAGGGCGTCGGCGGGCACGGCGGGCCGCCCGCGCAGGAGCGCCCCGGGGTGCAGTCCGGTCTGCCAGGAGCCGAGCAGCAGCGCGAGCAGGACGACGCCGACCGCCGCCCGCCTGCCGTGCCGGATCAGGGCGGCCGGGATCAACAGGGCGAGCGGGACCAGCAGATGGAGGACGGGCGGGGCGAGGCCGAGGCCGTTCCACGCCCACCACCGGCCGCTGAGAAGGGCGCGGGCGGCGACGAACAGGGCCCACAGGACGGCGACGGCGAGCAGCAGCCGGCCGGGCCACCGGCGGGACGGCCCCGCGGTCTCCTCCGGTGTCCCCGCGGCTGGGTCCGGTACGGCGTCGGGGACGTCCGGGTCCACGGCGCCGGGGCGGTCCGCCGAGCCGCCCGCCGTCAGGGTCCCGGTCATGTGGCGGCCCGCACCGGCGCGAGGTGCTCCCCCGGCTCGTACAGCCGGCGGAAGCGGCGGGAGGTCAGCCACTGGAGGACGCCGACGCCCGCGCCCGCCGCGATGACCGCGTTGACCACGGTGTGGACGAAGGCGAAGTAGGCGGCGAACAGGGGGCCCCGTCGGCGCAGGACGAACCGGTGGAGGGCGGTGTCCGCGAGCAGGGTGAAGGCCAGCAGGGCGGCCGGGGCGAGCAGCCAGGGCAGGGCGATCAGGCCGAGCGGCAGGGTCAGCAGGGCGAGCAGGGCCGCGACGCTGGCTCCGGCACGCGGCCCGGTGGCGATGCCGCCGGGGAGGTCGCCGCGGCGGACGTAGAGCGGGATGTGCAGCCGGGTGCGGTGGAAGACCTTGCGCAGCACGACCCGCCAGGTGTCGTCGTGGTCGTGCCGGCCCCGGACGGTGGTGGAGCTGTGGACCTCGTAACTCCGGCAGATCCGGGCCGCGTAGTCGCCGTCCTCGGTGTGCCGCAGCCGGGGGTTGAACGGGCCGATCTCGGCGAAGATCCGGGCGGGCATGGCGCAGATCGCGGTGTGCAGGGTGCCGATGCGGCCCTCGGTCTCGGCGAGCCAGTAGAACTGGTGGAGGCAGCGGTACTCCTCGATCAGGCTGTCCCGGATGAGGGGTTCGGCGTCGTAGGTGCCGCAGACCGCGCCGATGCGGGGGTCGGAGTCGAGCAGGGCGACGGCGTTGGCGATGGCGTCCTGTTCCATCGCGACGTCGGAGTCGACGAACACGATGATCTCGCCCCGGGCGTGGGCGGCCCCGGTGTTGCGGGTGGTGGCCACCCCGCTGTTGACGCCGGTGCTGATCACCCGGACGCCGCAGGCCTCGGCGACGGCGACCGAGTCGTCGGTGGAGCAGTCGTCGATCAGCAGCACCTCCAGGGGCTCGTAGGTCTGGGCGAGTGCGGCGCGCAGGCAGAGCTCCAGGGCGCGGCCGTAGTTGTAGTTGGGGATGACGACGGAGACGAGGGGTTGCTTCCGGTTCATGGGGCGCCTTCGGGCGGTCGGAGGGTCATGCGGGCGATTGCGGGAGGAGGAGGGCGAGGGCGACGAGCACCGCCCACAGCGCCGCGTTGACGAGCGTGGCGCGGTCCCGGAAGAGGACGTGGACGGGGTTGCCGCCGCCCTCCTCGACGAGGAGGAGCTGGAGGTAGCGGGCGAGGCCGAAGACGGCGCAGGGGGCGGAGAGCAGGGTGACGAGGGAGGCCCCGGCGGCGAGGGACGCGTCGTCGCGCAGGTAGAGCACGTAACTGACGGCGGTCAGCACGGCGACCAGGACGACGAGATGGTCGAGGAAGGCGAGCGTGTAACCGCGCAGGGCCGGGCGGTGGGCGCGGCCCGCCGCCGTCATCTCGTGCCGTCGTTTGCCGAGCGCCAGCATCAGGCAGAGCGAGAAGACGCACAGCGCCAGCCACTCGGACATCTGGGCGCCGATGAGCAGCGCCCCCTGGACGAGCCGCAGCACGAAGCCGGTCGCCACGATGAACGCGTCCACCAGCGGTACGTG
Source organism: Streptomyces anulatus (assembly GCF_014650675.1). Taxonomy (GTDB): domain Bacteria; phylum Actinomycetota; class Actinomycetes; order Streptomycetales; family Streptomycetaceae; genus Streptomyces; species Streptomyces anulatus. Next base: position 409,626 of record NZ_BMVK01000002.1, read on the forward strand.
TTTGAGCCCCTGGGAGTAGGCGAGGCTCAGCGCCAGGTAGAGGGCGGTCGGCCACCACTGCCAGGCGGGCCCGGCCACCGCCCAGCCGGTCAGCGCCAGGGCGAGAGCACCGGTCAGGACGAAGGCGGCGAAGGTGGAGACCCGGCCCGAGGCGATCGGGCGGTGGCGTTTGACCGGGTGCAGCCGGTCCCGCTCCCGGTCGGCGAGGTCGTTGACGACGTAGACGAGCGCGGAGGCGAGGGTGAAGCCGAGGACGGCCCAGCCGGTGCGCAGAAAAGCGGCGGCCCCCCAGGGGTGGGTGTCGAGCAGGGCGAGCGGGACGACGGCCAGGTTCTTCACCCACTGGCCGGGACGCAGGAGCGCGAGGAGGTCGCGGGGCCGGGGGCGGCCGCGCCGGCCCCGTACATCGGTCGCGGTCGTGCTCGTGGTCGCGGTGGTGGTGGTGATCGCGCTCGTGGTTGCGGCCGTGGTGATCGCGCTCGTGGTTGCGGTCGTGGCCGTGGCCGTGGCCGGAAGTGGTTGAAGTGGTTGAAGTGGCTCTACGGCGATGGGTTCGGGCAGGGCGGTGAGGTCGGCGGGTTCGGGTTCCGGCGGGACTGCCACCACGCGCACGGGCGCGGGTGAGGACCGGGTGATGTCCACGGCAGGGCTCCAGGGGATCAGAAGAAGACCTTGGCCAGGCCGAGCGCCCCTTGGCGCCACGGGTCCCGGCTGGTCCGGCCGGCTCCGGGAGCGGGTGTGCCGGCCCCCCGCTGGGTGCGCCACCACGCGTAGGTGCCGAGGATGGCGTCCCGGTTGGAGAGCGCGGGACGGAAGCCGAGCCGTTCGGTGGCCCGGCCGATGTCCACGTAACTGTCGTCGAGGAGCTTGAAGAGCAGCCGCCCGTAGACCGGGGAGAGCTTGGTGCTCTCCAGCAGGCGCAGGACCGCGAGTGCCGGTGCTGCCGGCAGCGGGACCACGCGTTTGCCGTGTCCGGCCGCGTCCAGCACGGCCTGGAAGTCCTCGCGCAGGGTGCCGAATTCGGCGGCGCCCAGGTTGTAGACGTCGTTCGCGATCTCGGGCGGGGCGTTGAGGGCGAGCACCACGGCGTCGACGAGGTCGGCCATGCCGAACATCTGGATGCGGACGTCGCCCCGGCCGAGGACGGGGAAGTTGCGGCGCTCCTCGGCCCATTCGAAGAGCATCGAGAAGAGGCCCATCCGGCCGGGCCCGAGGAACGTCTTGGGGCGCAGCACCGGCAGGCACATCCCGCGCGCCCGGAACTCCTCGCAGACCTCCTCGGCCTCCGCCTTGGCCCTGCTGTACGGGTCGACGGGCTCGCGGGGGTGCTCCTCCGGGGTCGGCACCCGCTCGGGCAGTCCGTAGACGGCGGTGGAGGAGATGTGCACGACCCGCTCGACGCGGGCCCGGTGCGCGGCGGTCAGGACGGTGCGGGTGCCGTCGACGGTGATGGAGCGGATCTGGTCGACGGGGTAGCTGGGCAGGGCGGCCGCGCAGTGCACCAGGGCGTGGGCCCCGTCGAAGGCGCGGGCCAGCGCCGCCCCGTCGCGGATGTCGGCGACGATGTGCCGGGCGCCGGCGGGCGGGTGGGGGTCGTCGCGCAGGTCGACGCCGACGACGTCGTGGCCGTCGGCGGCGAGCCGGGCCACCAGGTGGGAGCCGAGCATCCCGGCGGCGCCGGTCACGGCGATGGTCAGGCCGCCCATCGCGACACCGCCTTGTCCTTGAAGAAGGCGGTGAGGAGCCGGTTCATGCCCTTGGCCAGGGTCCGGTCGAAGGCGTCGAGGAAGATCTCCACCTCGTCGGGTCCGGCGACCAGCGAGGGGGCGGCCACCAGGGGGCTGCGGCCGTTGAGCGTGTAGTACATGTACACGTCGTGGTCGTGGTACATCGCGTTGACGACCGCGCAGGTGATCACCTTGGTGCGCAGCAGCGGGTCACGGGCCAGTCCGCCGGGGGCGATCTTCGCGGCGAGGTCGAGGATGCGGGGGCCGCCGTCGAGGAAGATCCCGTACAGCGCTCCGGCTCCCCGGACGTCCGCGATGATGTCGGGGTACTGCTTGCGCAGCCGCTCCAGGCCCGGGGCGAGGACGCGTTCGATGGCGCGGGCGCGGGCCGGATAGTCGTCCTCGACCGCGATGTTGACGGCCTCCAGCGCGGTGGCGGTCTCCTCGCCGAAGCCGTAGTAGGTGGTGCTGGTGGACTGGAGCATGGCGTCGCCGAGGCTGTCGTAGGCCTTGCGGAAGACGGGTTCGCGGGCGACGAAGGCGGAGACCGAGGACTTGCCGCCGCCGAAGGACTTCGAGGTGGTCACCACGTCCGGGACGAGTCCGGGGTAGCGCATGAAGTGGAAGAGGCTGCCGGTCTTGCCCCAGCCGGTGTAGATCTCGTCGAAGATCAGCACGATCTTCTCCTCGGTGCACAACTCCCGCAGGCCGCGCAGGAATTCCTCGGAGCACTCCGTCATCGTGGAGGCGGAGAAGGGCTCGATGAGGATCGCGTAGACGTCGCAGCGGCCCTTGGCGTCCCGGGCTCCGGCGACCGCTTCCCGCACGGAGTCGAGGTCGCCGTAGCGGAAGGCGGAGACGCCGGGGATGCCGGGGAAGGCGAAGGCGTTCTGGGCGCTGCCGGTGAGGCTGCCGGAGCCCAGCAGCTTGCCGTGGAAGCTGATGTCGGCGTGCAGGATCTGCTGCCGGCGGCCGCCGTGGTACTTGTACGCGAGTTTCACCGCGCCCTCGACGGCCTCGGCCCCCGAGTTGGGGAAGAACGACAGGTTCAGGTCGCCGGGGAGGAGCTGGGCGAGGTTGTGGCCGAGGGCGGCGACGTAGGGCGAGAAGTAGGTCTTGTGGACCTCCATCCGGCGCTGTTCCTGGAAGCGGCGGCGGGCGGCGAGGATCCGCGGGTGGTTGTGGCCGTGGTTGAGGACGCCGACGCCGCCGGTGAAGTCGAGGATGCGGCGGCCGTCGCGGGTGTGGATCCAGGACCCCTCGGCGTGGTCGACGAGTTCCCGGCCGAAGCCGAAGGAGGTCATCAGGGAGACCTGGCTCTTGTTGACGTGGGACCGGTACAGCTCGTGCACCTGGCTCGTCGACAGTTGTTCGCAGTCGTCCACGGTGAGCAGGGGGGTGGCGTCGGAGGTCATGCGGCTCCTTCCTGGAGCGCGGGTCGGGGGGTGGGCAGGGGTCCGGCGGCGCGGGCCCACGCGAGTGCGGCGCCGGTGGCGGCCACCTCGCTGAGCACGCAGACCAGCCGGCTGGCGATGACGGCCGCGGTGGCTGCGGACAGCGGCATGACCGCGCCGAGGGGCGCGAGGAGGACGAGTTCGCGGGCGCCCCAGCCGTCGGGCAGGACGAAGGCGAGGCTTCCGGCGACGGTCGCCAGGGCGAAGCCGCCGACGCAGACCGGCAGGGAGAGCAGCGGCGGGGCGCCGAGGAGCACGACGATCGCCCACAGGTGGAGTCCGGAGACCGCCCAGGAGGCGCAGGCCCAGCCGATGGAGAGCCGCAGGGCCCGGGGCGAACCCTCGGCGGCCCCGTCGGGGCGGCGGGCCAGCCGCATCGTCCAGGCGACGAGGCGGCCCACCCAGCCGGGCCGGGCCACGGCGGCGGCGGCGAGCAGCACGAGCGGGGCGAAGACCCAGGCGCCCGCACCGAACACGGCCGGTGCGACGAGGAGTCCGGCGGCGGCCCCGGTGGTCATCCCGATGACGAGGCCGAGGCCGAAGGCGGCGATCATCCGCTCGGGGGCGATGCCGACGGCCTTGCCGAGCTGGATGTGGGCGAGGACGCCCCAGATGCGGCCGGGGACGAATTTGCTGATGACGCCGATGAAGAAGATCCGGGCGGTGTCGCTGGTGCGGGCGGTGGAGCCGCCGTCCACGACGAGGACCCGCCAGGACAGCATCGACAGGACCAGTCCGGCCGCGTTGGCGAGGAGGGCGGCGATCAGCAGGAGCACTCCCCCGGGCCGGCCGGCGGCCTCGGCCATCTCCGTACCGGCGCCGCGCAGCGAACCGCCCACGGCGAAGCAGGTGGCCGCGATGAGCACGAGGGCGGCGGCCGTGCGCAGCAGCCGGGCCCGCCGGGAGGGGCGTGCGTCGGCTTCGGGCGCCACGGGTCCAGCCTCCGGCGTCCCGGGGCCGGCTGCGGGCGTCGCGGGCCCGGCTTCGGAGGTACCGGGCCCGGCCTCGGGCGCCACGGGTCCGGCCTCGGATGTCCCCGGCCCGGCTTCCGGTTGCGCGCCGCGGCCACGACGCGCGTCCGCCGCCGCCTCCGCCGCCTCTCCCGGCCCGGCGGTCTCGCGCTCCTGGTCCACGTCGGCGCTCACGGGGCGGCCACCGGGGCCGGCCGGTCGCGGCGGCCCCGGACCGAGGGGCCGAAGCGGGGGTCCACCAGCCAGCGCACGCCGCCCGTCACCGCGCCGAGGACGAGAGCCAGGTGCACCGCGAAGTGCAGCGCGGTGAAGCGGAGCAGGAAGAGCCGCCCCTTGCGGCGGGCCACGAAGCGGCTCAGGCCCGGGTCGGCCAGCGCGAAGGCGAGGGCGCAGGCCAGGGGCGCGGCGAGCAGCCAGGGGGTGAGCAGCGCGAGCGGGAGGGTGAGCGGGACCAGGCCGGCGGCCAGGACGCCGCCGGTGCGGTTGGCGCGCAGTCCGCCACCGCGACGGCGCTCGACGGCGGCGACGGGGACGAGCAGTTGGGAGCGGCGGTACTGCTCGGTGAGCATCGGCAGCAGCCGGTCCACGTCGTCGTGACGGCCGGTCACCCGCTCGCTGAGGCGGATGCGGTGGGTGGCGGCGAGGCGGTCGCTGTACTCGACGTCCTCGGAGTCGCGGAGGTTCTCGTCGAAGGGCCCGGTCGCCTCGAAGACGTGGCGCTCGATCGCGGCCAGGGCGAAGAAGGCGGTGCCGACGATTCCGGCGCTGCGGTGTCGCCAGAAGTGCGCGTGCAGGCAGTGGTAGACCTCCACCGGGCCGTCGTCGTAGAGCGGTTCGGGGTCCAGGACGCCGTGGACGCAGCCGGTCTCCGGGTCGTCCATGAGCAGGTCGACGGCGTTCTCGATCGCGTCGGGAGCCAGCGCGATGTCGGAGTCGAGGAAGAACAGCACCTGTCCCGCGGACGCGGCGACGCCGAGGTTGCGGGCGGCGGAGACGCCTCCGTTGTCCGGGCGGGCGACGAGTACGCAGGGGAACGCGCGGGCGATGTCGCGCGAGCGGTCGGTGCTGGCGTCGTCCACGACGACCACGTCCAGCGGGCGCAGGGTCTGGGCGTAGACGGATTCCAGGCAGGCCCGCAGGGTCTTCTCGTAGTTGTGGTTGGGGATGATCACTGACACGGTGGGGCGCTCCCGTGGCATGGCGGGTCCGGTCCTTTCGGTTCGGGTGGTCGGTGCTGTTCGGGGCGGCCCGAGACGCCCCCCAGCGCCGCCGGCCGCCAGTCGAGCGAGGCGGGCCGGGCGGCGCTCAGGGTGGCCAGGAGGTAGTCCAGCGCGGCCAGTTCGGCGTGCACGAGATCGGGGCTCTCCATGTAGAGCGCGGCGCGGACCGAGCCGTCCGGGCTCTCGGCGACGTACACATGGACCGGGCCCTGGGGGTGCGGGCCGGCGCTCCGGGGGCCCGCGCGGACGTGGCGGGAGCGCAGCGACCGGGCCAGCTCCCGGGCTGTCCACCGGCCGGGGCGCGGGGGTTCGGTGCGCACGAGGAGCGCGGTCACCAGGAACACGGAGGCGTCCCGTCGCCCCGGGTCACCCCCAGGAGAAGCCGTCCCGGCCCGAGGCGGCGAACGCGGTCGCCGTCCCCGTGGCTACGGCGACGGCCGGCGAGAGGCGAAGGGCAGGAATACGGAACGCCCGCATGCGGAACTCCTCGGAACGTAGCGGTGTGTGAATGCCGTGTGACGGCCTGATCCTGTCGCCATCGCCGTCCCGGGGGCCACGGTCTCCGGGTGGCCGGGAGTTGCGGGGCAGCAGGGTGCCAGCCTCGGGGGCGGCTGTACGGGGCCACGGCCTGGGACGATGCGGGGGTGGCAGGCAACTGCCAGACACCTTGCGGCCATCCGTGCCACCGTCGGGTGTCCGTCCCGGCCGCCGCCCGCCTCGGCCTTTTTGGCCATGCGCGGCCTCGCGGGGCCCATCCATCCCGTGGACCTGGTCTATACCTTCACAACCTCGTCGCCCTACACTCGCGCCCGGTGCTCAAGTGGCGTCCCGTACTGGCGTGCGGGGACGGCGTGACATCTGCGGGGGAGCCAGAGATGTTAGAGGTACTGGGGCTGGACGCGCGGACGGAGCTGGTGTACCGGCTCGTTCTGGAGGAGCCGGAGCTGCGGCTGGACGAGATCGTGGCGCGGCTCGGCCGGAGCGAGGAGGATGTGCGCCGCGCTCTGGACCAGTTGGCCGAGCTGTGTCTGCTGGACGACGGCCCTCGCGGTACGGAGCAGGGCCCGCCGGTCTTCCGCGCGCTGGACCCGGCCGCCAGCCTGCCGTTCCTCCTCTCCCGCCGGGAAGCCGAACTGGCCAGGCAGCAGCGTGGACTTGAGGTCGCGCGGGACGCGATGTCGGCCCTCACGACGGACCGGGGGCGGCGGGCGGGCGGGGGCTTCGACGTCATCAAGCGGCTGGAGGGGCTCGACGCGGTGCGCGAGCGGCTGACCGAACTGGCCGAGCTGGCCAGGACGGAGTGCCTCTCGCTGCTGCCCGGCGGCGCGCAGTCCCCGGACACGCTGGAGGCCAGCGGGCCTTTGGACCGGCGGGCGTTGGAGCGCGGGGTGCGGATCCGCAGCATCTATCAGGACAGCTTCCGCAACGATCCGTCGACCCTGCGCTATGTGAACCGGCTGGGCGTGCTCGGCGCGGAGAGCCGTACGCTGCCCACGCTGCCACTGGTCATGGTCGTGGTCGACGGGGAGGTGGCCCTGGTGCCGCTGGACCCCGACGACGGCCGGGCGGGCGCGCTGGAGCTGCGCAGCAAGGGGGCCGTCGCGGTGGCCCGGCTCCTGTTCGAGCAGCTGTGGGCCGCCGCCACCCCGCTCGGCTCCGCACCCCGGCGCGACGGCAACGGGCTGACCCCGCAGGAGGACGAGTTGCTGTCCCTGCTGGCGAAGGGGCACACCGATGCGACCGCCGCCCGCCGGCTGGGGGTGTCCCTGCGCACGGTGCGTCGGATGAACGCGGAACTGACGGCCCGGATGCAGGCCCGCAGCAGGTTCCAGGCGGGCGCCGAGGCGGCACGCCGGGGCTGGATCTGACCGGGCGCGGGAGCGCCCCCTACCGGCTGATCCGACCGGCCGCAGGAGCGTCCCGTACCGCCTGGTCCGACCGGCCGCGGGTCCGGTCCGTACCGGATGAACCGAATCGGCGCCGTGCCCGTGTCCCGTTGCGAAACATCACCGTTGCCGGACCGCAATGCGGACAGGGGGTGACGCTGGGCGGACGCGTCCCCTAGATTTCCTGCCCATTGCACCGGTGATCAGCGAGGGGACGGAGTCACCACATGGCGGAAACGCCCGCACCAGCACCATCGGCACCGCAGGCGCCGGGGAAACGGGGCATGACCCCCAAATCCATCGTGGTCTGGAGCCTGGTCGCCCTGGCCGGCGCCATCGGCTGGGCCACCCTCGCGCTCTCGCGTGGTGAGGAGGTGTCCGCCGCCTGGATGCTCGCGGCGGCCCTCGGCTCGTACGCCATCGCGTACCGCTTCTACTCCCGGTTCATCGCGAACCGGGTTCTGAAGGCCGACAAGAACCGCGCCACCCCCGCCGAACGGCTCGACAACGGCGTCGACTTCCATCCCACCGACCGCCGCGTCCTGTTCGGCCACCACTTCGCCGCCATCGCGGGGGCGGGACCCCTGGTCGGGCCCGTGCTCGCGGCGCAGATGGGATACCTGCCGGGCACGATCTGGCTCGTCGTCGGCGTCATCTTCGCCGGTGCCGTCCAGGACATGGTGACGCTGTTCTTCTCCACCCGCCGCAACGGCCGCTCGCTCGGCCAGATGGCGCGCGACGAGATAGGCCCGGTCGGCGGGATCGCCGCCCTGGTCGCGGTCTTCATCATCATGATCATCCTGCTCGCGGTCCTCGCGCTGGTCATCGTGAACGCGCTCGCGCACTCGCCGTGGGGTGTCTTCTCCATCGGCATGACCATCCCGATCGCCCTCTTCATGGGCGTCTATCTGCGCACCCTGCGGCCCGGCAAGGTCAGTGAGGTCTCCCTCATAGGCGTCGCGCTGCTGCTCCTCGCGATCGTCTCGGGCGGCTGGGTCGCCGAATCGTCGTGGGCGGACTTCTTCACGCTGGAGCCGGGCACGCTGGTCATCTGGATGATCGTGTACGGGTTCTTCGCCTCCGTGCTCCCCGTGTGGCTGCTGCTGGCCCCGCGCGACTACCTCTCCACCTTCATGAAGGTCGGCACGATCGGGCTCCTGGCCCTGGGCGTGGTCGTCGCCCTGCCGACCCTGAAGATGCCCGCGGTCACCGACTTCGCCTCCAGCGGCTCGGGCCCGGTCTTCGCCGGCTCGATGTTCCCGTTCGTCTTCATCACCATCGCCTGCGGCGCGCTCTCCGGCTTCCACTCCCTGGTCTCCTCCGGCACCACGCCGAAGATGGTCCAGAAGGAGACGCAGATCCGGGTGATCGGCTACGGCGCCATGCTGGTCGAGTCGTTCGTGGCGATCATGGCGATGATCGCCGCCTGCATCATCGACCCCGGCCTCTACTTCGCCATCAACGCGCCCGTCGGCGTGATCGGCGACAGCGTCCAGTCCGCCTCCCAGGCCGTGGCCAACTTCGGCTTCACCATCAGCCCGGACGCCCTGGCCCAGGCCGCCAAGGACGTCGAGGAGGCGAGCCTGCTCTCACGGACCGGTGGCGCGCCCACGTTCGCGCTCGGCATGGCGGAGATCTTCTCCGCGGTGGTCGGCGGGACCGCGATGAAGGCGTTCTGGTACCACTTCGCCATCATGTTCGAGGCGCTCTTCATCCTCACCACCGTGGACGCCGGCACCCGGGTCGGGCGCTTCATGCTCCAGGACATGCTGGGCAACGCCTACAAGCCGTTCCGCGAGGTCAGCTGGAAGCCGGGCGTCTGGTTCGCCAGCGCCGTCGTCGTCGGCGGCTGGGGCTACTTCCTCTGGGTCGGCGTGCACGACCCGCTGGGCGGCATCAACCAGCTCTTCCCGCTCTTCGGCATCGCCAACCAGTTGCTGGCAGCGGTCGCGCTGGCCGTCTGCACCACCCTGCTCGTCAAGTCCGGCCGTCTGAAGTGGGCGTGGGTCACCGCGGTCCCGCTCGCGTGGGACGTGGCGGTCACGCTCACCGCGAGCTGGCAGAAGATCTTCTCCGAGGACGTGAAGGTCGGCTTCTTCGCCCAGCGCGACAAGTACCAGGCGGGCATCGACGCGGGCGAGGTGCTGGCGCCCGCGAAGAGCATGGACGACATGCGGACCGTCGTCACCAACTCCACCGTCGACGGGGTGCTGAGCGCGCTCTTCGCGCTCCTCATCATCGTGGTGCTCGTGGACGCCGGCCGGGTCTGCTACAAGGCCATCCGCGACCCGGAGAGCGTGAAGCTCCACGAGACGCCGTACGTCGAGTCCAAGCTCGTGGCCCCGGCCTCGCTCATCGCGACCAAGGAGGAGAAGGCCGAACTGGTCGCCGCCGGCGTCGGCCCCGAGGGCGGCATCCGCAAGGAGGCGGCGGAGACGGAGGTCCGGACATGACGGTCGCGGACGTCCGGCGGGTGGCGGGACGGATCCGCTGGTACGTGCGTGAGCTGACCGGCGAATCGGTGTACGAGCGGTACGTGGCGCACGCCCGGGCCCACGATCCGGACACGCCCGTCATGACCCGCCGCGCCTTCGAACGCAGCCGCATGGACGCCCGCGAGGCGGACCCCCGCGAGGGTTTCCGCTGCTGCTGAGCACCACCACCGGCCGATCGGGGCCGCCGCACCCCTTCCAGGGGGACGCGGCGGCCCCTTCTCGCGCCCTCGCACGGGTCCGGGAACCGTTCGATTTCCCGGTGCGCGGCGACCTCACCGTACGAAAGGATGTGCCCATGACATCGCATAGTCGGCCGCGCCGACTCCGGCCCGTACTCACCGCCTTGGCGCTGACGCTGACCCTGGCGGCGGCCACGGGCTGCGGCACCGAGGTGGCGTCCGACGCGGAGGCGGCGCGGAGCACGTCGGCCGCGCCGGCGCCCGACCGGGCGGAGCTGGAGGCGCGGGCGCGGGCCGTGCAGACCGTCGCGGAGCATGTGTGGGTGACCGAGGCCCCGGGGTACACCCTGGCCCGCCAGTCGGTCGGAGTGGTCGGCGACGACGGGTTCGGCAGCGTCTACACCACGTCCGAGGGCGGGCAGATCCAGCTGCGGGTGGAGCGCCTCCCCCATGCCGACGCCGACTGTACGGACGGGCCCGCGGCCGGCAGCGCCCAGGATCCCGTGGTGACGTGCGAGCGGGACGGCGAACAGTGGTACCGGGCCACGGAGTCGGGCCACGCGTACGCCCAGGAGCAAGGAGACCTCGTGGTCACCGTGAGCGGGGCGCGCGAAGAGGTGGGCCGGGCGGCCCTGCGGGCGGCGGCGCGGGCCGCCCACCGCGCCGACGACCACGAGCTGGACCGGGTGCTGCCGCCGGCCGGCGAGGCCTCCGGTAGGCAGCCGGTCGAGCGGGGGGACCTGCCGCCGGTGGGCGACGGCGCCCCGAACAACGATGTGGGAGCGAGTGGCTGATGGATCTGACGATCAGGGCGGCGGAGCCCGGCGAGTACGCCGTCCTCGGCGAGATCATCGCCGAGGCGTATCTCGGCGAGAGTCTGCTGGACGGCCCGCAGGACCCGTATCTGCTCAAGCTCCGGGCGGTCGGACAGCGCGCGGCCGAGGCCGAGGTCCTCGTCGCGCTCGACGCGCACGGGGCGGTGCTCGGCGGTGTGACGTATGCCGCACCCGGCACCCCGTGGCGCGACATCGCCGGTCCGGACGAGGCCGAATTCCGGATGCTGGCCGTGGCCCGCGAGGGGCGCGGACGGGGTGTGGGAGAGGCCCTCGTGCGGGCGTGCGTCGAGCGCGCCCGGTCCGCCGACGGCGTGCGGGCGCTGGTGCTGTCGACGCAGCCGGCCATGCTCGCAGCCCATAGGATCTACCGTCGGCTCGGCTTTCTGCGGACCCCCGAACGCGACTGGGAACCGGTGCCGGGACTACGGCTCATGACCTTCCGGCTGGAGCTGGGGGCGCCCTCCTGAGAGGCGTGTTAAATCGTCGCGACACAACATGTGGGGGCCGCTTCATCCAGCGGCCCCCACATGTATGCTCGACCTCGCTGTCGCCGCAGGGGAATCCGGTGCGAATCCGGAACTGTCCCGCAACGGTGTGATCAGTGTGCTTTTGCACACCCGCAAGTCCGAAGACCTGTCGACAGCGCGTCCGGCTCGACCGAACCGGACGCCAGACGTCCGGGCCTCGCGGATAGGCCGGTGGACGCCGTCAGCTGTGCTGCCCTGCCCCGGGTTTCGCGCTGCCCGGCTTCCCCGCCTTCCGCCGGCCCCTGCCGAGCGAGGGAAAGCCCAGTGACCATCGCGCCCGCCGATCCGGTTTCAGCCACCGAATCCGCTGCCTCCACCACGTCCGGAGCAGGCACGAACGACGGACCCGGGACCGCTTTGCTGCGGACCCTGACCGACCTCACCGTCGATCTTCCCGACACCGACCCCGGACGGGTCGCCGCCGCCGCGCTGCGCGGACGCAACGCCCGCTCCGACGAGGCCGAGTTGCGCTCGCTGGCCACCGAGGCCGCCGCGGGGCTCATCTCCGAGGACCCGGCGTACTCCCGGCTGGCCGCCCGGCTGCTGACCCGCACGATCGCGGACGAGGCCGCGGGCCAGGGCGCGACGTCCTTCTCCGCCTCGGTCGCCGTGGGCCACCGCGAGGGTCTGATCGCCGACCGCACCGCCGCGTTCGTCACGCTCCACTCGGCCGCGCTCGACCGGCTCGTCGAGCAGGCCATGGCGGACGGCGCCGACGACCGCTTCGGCTACTTCGGTCTGCGTACGCTGCACAGCCGCTACCTGCTGCGCCACCCGCTCACCCGGCAGGTCATCGAGACCCCGCAGCACTTCATGCTGCGCGTGGCCGCGGGCCTCGCCGAGGACGAGTCGGTGCGGGCGCTGGACGAGGTCGCCGCGCTGTACGGGCTGATGAGCCGGCTGGACTACCTCCCCTCCTCCCCCACGCTCTTCAACTCCGGCACCCGGCACCCGCAGATGTCCTCCTGCTATCTGCTGGACTCGCCGAAGGACGAGCTGGACTCGATCTACGACCGCTACCACCAGGTGGCGCGGCTCTCCAAGCACGCGGGCGGCATCGGTCTGTCGTACTCCCGCATCCGCGCCCGGGGTTCGCTGATCCGGGGCACCAACGGGCACTCCAACGGCATCGTGCCGTTCCTGAAGACGCTGGACGCCTCCGTCGCGGCGGTGAACCAGGGAGGCCGGCGCAAGGGCGCGGCGGCGGTCTACCTGGAGACCTGGCACGCGGACATCGAGGAGTTCCTGGAGCTCCGCGACAACACGGGCGAGGACCAGCGGCGTACGCACAACCTGAACCTGGCGCACTGGATCCCGGACGAGTTCATGCGCCGGGTCGACGCGGACACCGAGTGGTCGCTGTTCTCCCCCGCCGACGTGCCCGAGCTGGTCGACCTGTGGGGCGACGCGTTCGACGCGGCCTACCGGGCGGCCGAGGCCAAGGGGCTGGCCCGCAGGACGATTCCGGCGCGTGAGCTGTACGGCCGGATGATGCGGACCCTCGCGCAGACCGGCCAGGGCTGGATGACGTTCAAGGACGCCTCCAACCGGACCGCGAACCAGACCGCCGAGCCGGGCCGGGTCGTGCACTCCTCGAACCTGTGCACCGAGATCCTCGAAGTCACCGACGACGGCGAGACGGCCGTCTGCAACCTGGGCTCGGTCAACCTCGGCGCGTTCGTGGCGGACGGCTCGATCGACTGGGACCGGCTGGACGCCACCGTGCGGACCGCCGTGACCTTCCTGGACCGGGTCGTCGACATCAACTTCTACCCGACCGAGCAGGCCGGGCGCTCCAACTCCCGCTGGCGGCCGGTGGGCCTGGGCGCGATGGGCCTCCAGGACGTCTTCTTCCAGCTGCGGCTGCCCTTCGACTCCCCCGAGGCCCGCGCGCTCTCCACGCGGATCTCCGAGCGGATCATGCTCGCCGCGTACGAGGCGTCCTGCGACCTCGCCGAGCGCTCGGGTCCGCTGCCCGCCTGGTCCGAGACCCGGGCGGCGCGCGGGGTGCTGCACCCCGACCACTACGCCACCGAGCTGAACTGGCCGGAGCGCTGGGACGCCCTGCGCGCCCGGATCGCGAAGACCGGGATGCGCAACTCGCTGCTGCTGGCCATCGCGCCGACCGCCACGATCGCCTCGATCGCCGGGGTGTACGAGTGCATCGAGCCGCAGGTCTCCAACCTGTTCAAGCGCGAGACGCTCAGCGGTGAGTTCCTCCAGGTCAACGCCTATCTGGTGGACGAACTGAAGCAGCTCGGCGTGTGGGACGCCCGCACCCGTGAGGCGCTGCGCGAGGCGAGCGGCTCCGTGCAGGGCTTCGCCTGGATCCCCGAGGACGTGCGGGCGCTGTACCGCACCGCGTGGGAGATCCCGCAGCGCGGCCTGATCGACATGGCGGCGGCCCGTACGCCGTTCCTCGACCAGAGCCAGTCGCTCAACCTGTTCCTGGAGACGCCGACGATCGGCAAGCTCTCCTCGATGTACGCGTACGCCTGGAAGCAGGGGCTGAAGACGACGTACTACCTGCGTTCGCGCCCGGCGACCCGGATCGCCCGTGCCGCGTCCGGCCAGGCGTCGGCCGCCGCCCCCATTCCCGTACAGCAGGCGTCGGCTCCCGACGCGGACGCCATCGCCTGCTCCCTCGAAAACCCCGAGTCCTGCGAGGCCTGCCAGTAATGAGCACGAACGACGACAAGAATCTGCTCGACCCGGGCTTCGAGCTGACCCTGCGTCCCATGCGCTACCCGGACTTCTACGAGCGCTACCGGGACGCGATCAAGAACACCTGGACCGTCGAGGAGGTCGACCTCCACTCGGACGTCTCCGACCTCGCCAAGCTGTCGCCGGGTGAGCAGCACATGATCGGCCGGCTGGTGGCGTTCTTCGCGACCGGTGACTCGATCGTCTCCAACAACCTCGTGCTGACGCTGTACAAGCACATCAACTCCCCCGAGGCGCGGCTGTACCTGTCGCGGCAGCTGTTCGAGGAGGCCGTGCACGTCCAGTTCTATCTGACGCTGCTGGACACCTATCTGCCCGACCCGGACGACCGGGCGGCGGCGTTCGACGCGGTCGAGGAGATCCCCTCGATCCGCGAGAAGGCCCAGTTCTGCTTCAAGTGGATGGACTCGGTCGAGAAGATCGACCGGCTGGAGACGAAGGCCGACCGCCGCCGTTTCCTGCTGAACCTGATCTGCTTCGCGGCCTGCATCGAGGGGCTGTTCTTCTACGGCGCCTTCGCGTACGTGTACTGGTTCCGCTCGCGCGGTCTGCTGCACGGTCTCGCCACGGGCACCAACTGGGTGTTCCGTGACGAGACGATGCACATGAACTTCGCGTTCGAGGTCGTGGACACCGTCCGCAAGGAGGAGCCGGAGCTCTTCGACGACGCGCTGGAGCAGCAGGTCACCGACATGCTGAGGGAAGCGGTCGAGGCGGAGTTGCAGTTCGGCCGCGACCTGTGCGGCGAGGGCCTGCCGGGCATGAACACCGAGTCGATGCGCCAGTACCTGGAGTGCGTCGCCGACCAGCGGCTCGCCCGCCTCGGCTTCCCGACGGTGTACGGCTCGGAGAACCCGTTCTCCTTCATGGAGCTGCAGGGCGTCCAGGAGCTGACGAACTTCTTCGAGCGCCGCCCGTCCGCCTACCAGGTGGCCGTGGAGGGCTCGGTCGGGTTCGACGACGACTTCTAGACCCTCCGGGCCCGAGGGGTCTCTCAGACCCTCGCCCAGCTTCTGAGGTAGGGGCGCCGCTCAGCCGTCACCGGCTGAGCGGCGCTCCGCGTTTCCGGGGGTCCGGCCGCCCGCCGCCCGCGTTCCGCCTCCCGGAGCTGGCGGTCTATACGGCGTTCGCGGGCGAGGCCGAGGGCCACGGGCGCGAGGACGAGGGCGAAAAGTGCTGCTACGACCAGGTAGTTCAGGAATGTGTTCATGCCTCTACTCTGGACCGCCGGAACGAAAATCATCAGTGGCAGGACTGCCATGAGACATCAAATAGCTGCCACACTCGACGCATGCTGACCAATGTCGCCGCCCTCCTCCTCGACGAGGTCCACCCCTTCGAACTCGGTGTCCTGTGCGAGGTGTTCGGCCTGGACCGCAGTGACGAGGGCCTGCCGGTGCACGATTTCGCGGTGGTCTCCGCCGAGGGCCCCGTCCTGAACACCCACGCGGGCTTCACCATCTCCACGCCGCACGGCCTGGAGCGGCTGGAGGAGGCCGACCTCATCGCCGTGCCGGCGGGCAGCCACTTCATGCGGCGGGAGTATCCCGAGGAGGTCCTCGACGCCCTGCGCCGGGCCGTCGCGCGCGGCTCACGGGTGCTGAGCGTCTGCTCGGGAGCGTACGTCCTGGGCGCGGCCGGGCTGCTGGACGGCCGCCGCTGCACCACGCACTGGCGGCACGCGGAGGAGCTGTCCCGGCGCTTCCCCGAGGCGATCGTCGAGCCGGACGTGCTGTACGTGGACGAGGGCGCGGTCATCAGTTCGGCGGGCACCGCCGCCGGGATCGACGCGTGTCTGCATCTGATCCGGCAGGAGTACGGCCAGGAGGCGGCCAACACCCTCGCCCGGCGCATGGTGGTGCCGCCGCACCGGGACGGCGGGCAGGCGCAGTACATCAGCCGCCCGCTGCCCCGGGACTCCTGCGACACGGTCGGCTCGACCCTGGCCTGGATGGAGCAGCACCTCGACGAGGAGATGAGCGTGGAGCAGCTGGCGGCGCTGGCGCACATGTCGCCGCGCACCTTCGCCCGGCGGTTCCAGCAGGAGACCGGGACCACGCCCTACCGCTGGCTGCTGCGGCAGCGGGTGCTGCTGGCCCAGCATCTGCTGGAGACGTCCGATCTGACGGTCGACACGATCGCGGGGCGGACGGGCTTCGGTACGGCGGCGACCCTGCGACACCAGTTCGTGCGGTCACTGGGCACCACGCCGAACGCCTACCGCCGCACCTTCCGGGGCCCGGCGGCCACGGCCGTGCCCGACGTCGCCTGAGCGCCGCCGGGCACGGGGGTTCTACGGAGAGGTACGGGAGGTAAGGAAGGTGCGGGAGGTACGGAAGGCGCGGGGAGGTCAGATACCGCAGCTGGGCGCCGACCAGAAGCGGCTGGGGCCCTGGTTGACGTGCACGTGGTCGTTGTGGCCGGCATAGCCGGGGCCGAGGATTCCCCGGAAGCCGTGGTAGCGGGCCTGCTTGGCCAGCGTGCACAGCGAGTGCGGGGAGGCGCCGAGGTCGACCGCGTCGCCGTACATATGGCGGCTGTTGGAGGCTCCGCCCACGGCCGCGTTGCAGGAGACGGAGCGGAAGCCGCTGGTGACGCGGATGGACTGGTCGCCCAGCGCGTGGCGCAGCGCCTCCAGCTTCCACATGCTGCTCAGCGCGCTGGCCTTGGCCGTGCCCGCCGCGACCTTCCCGCCGGCCCAGGTGCTGTTGCACTTGTTCAGCTCGGGGTACGTGAAGTGGGCCGGGGTGCAGTCGTTGTCCTGGAGCGCGTAGAGCTTGGACTGGGTGGCGGGGCCGGCGACCCCGTCGGCGGCCAGGCCGTAGGCCGCCTGGAACCGCTTGACGGCGGCGGTGGTGGCGGGGCCGTAGGAGCCGTCGATGGCGAGCACCGCGTTGTAGCCCGGGTATCCGGCAACCCGGATCTGGAGCTGGGTGACATCGTTGCCGGTGGCGCCGGCCTTCAGGGTACGGGTCCAGGTGTAGCAGCCGTCCGCCTGCGCGGTGCCGGCGGTCAGCACCGCACCACCCCAAGCGAACGAAATGGTCATGACAAGTCCGAGCAGAACGCGTGCGGTGCGTCTCAGCACAGGGGCCTCCCTCTGAACGTCACGGTCGATGTGCTCGCGAGCCTGGCCGAGTCAGCTACGCGCGTCAACTACCCCTGGGGAAACTGCAGTTATCTGCCAGGGGCGGAGCGAAAACCGGCAGGGACCCGACACCGGCGAACCGGTACCGGGTCCCTGCGGCGGCGTCCTCAGGCGTTCGGGACGACCTCGTAGCGCGGAGTGCCCTCGTCCATCTGCCGCAGCGCGTCCTTGCGCTCCCGCTTGGAGAGCCGGTCGATGTACAGGTAGCCGTACAGGTGGTCCGTCTCGTGCTGGAGGCACCGCGCGAAGTAGCCGCTGCCCCGCACCTTTACCGGATTGCCCTGCGCGTCCTGCCCGCGCACCACCGCGTAGTCGGGGCGGGCGAGCGAGGCGTACGCGGTCGGGACCGAGAGGCAGCCCTCGTTGGAGTCGTCCAGCACCCGCGCCTCGGGGGCCAGCTCCTCCAGGACCGGGTTGCAGATGACGCCGGTGTGGCGCACCCCGTCGTCGTCGGGGCAGTCGTAGACGAAGACCTTCAGGTCCACGCCGATCTGGTTGGCGGCCAGGCCGACGCCCTCGGCCGTCTTCTGGCTGGCGAACATGTCGTCGATCAGCCGTGCCAGCTCGTCGTCGAACGCGGTGACGTCCTTGCACTCCTTGTGCAGCACCGGGTTGCCCACGACCGTGATCGGACGGGAGGTGCCGCGCTCGCGGTAGGCCGCCTCACGCTCCTCGCAGTCCTCCGTGTCGACGAGGAACCCCTCGTCGTCCACGCCGATCCGCCCGTCCGTCTCCTGCTGCGACATGTCCGCCGTACGCCTTCCTGCAAAACCTCAGACTCGGTGACCCGAGAGCCCCCGGTGCCCGGGCGCTCGGAAGAACAGCACCGCGATCGGTGCGCGTACAGCCTACGGGCACAGGTCAGCAGACTTCTTCGAGATCCCGCCACTCGCGGCTGTCGGGACTGTCGGCGACCCAGCCGTCCAGCAGCCCGCGCACCAGTCCGGCGGGGGCCGCGAGACCGCATTCGCGCTCCGGGACCCACAGGTCCCCGGCGCCCGCGGTGCGGTGGCCCAGCGGCCCGGGGTGGCCCGGCTCACTGTGATCGTGCGGGTCCAGGTGCTCCCCGTCGCCCTCGTCGCTCTCCATCCGGCTCTCCGAGCACGCCCGGCACAGCAGCCGTACGGAGGAGGACCAGTCCTCGGCCGCGAACCCGGCGTCCGATGCCAGCTTCTCCAGCGCGTCCCGGTCGTCCTCGGTCGCCGCCTCCAGCAGCACCACCCAGGTCGGCACCGGCGAGGGGGCCCACAGCTCGATCTCGTCGAACACCGGATACGAGGGCCCGGCCGCGGTGACCCGCTCGCCGTTGGGCACCCCGTCGTGCAGCACGACCTCGCCCCAGCGCCGCCCGGAGGACGGCAGCGGGATCGAGAGCACCTCGATCCGGGCCGGGTCGAGCCGACGGCCCCAGACCACCTCGGCCTCGCCCTCCGGCGAGAGCCGCACGGCTGCGCTGCCCAGCTCCATACCGGTCGGCTCGGTGGTGGCCGCGCTGTGCTGCCCGCCGCCGGGAACCTTCAGTCCGTACGCCTGCCAGGCCCGCCGCGCCAGCGGCCAGTCCTGGAGGGCGGTGGCCGCGATCCCGACATTCCACCAGTCCGGGGCGCCCGACTCCCGGTCGAGCAGCGCGACGGCCCGCAGGCCCGCCGCCCTCGCCTGCTCCCAGTCGTGCCGGAACTTGTGCAGCAGCGCCAGATTGAACCAGGACTCCGAGAGCCAGGGCTCCAGATCCGCCGCGCGCGTCAGCAGCGCCCCCGCGTCCTCGTACCGGCCGTCGCCGATCAGCGTGAACGCGCGGTCCGTGGCCTGCCGCCAAGAGGCGGACGGCCGATGCCGTACCTTCCCGAAGATCCTCACGATTCCCGCCTGTCCCGACTGGACACCCTCGTCATCCGCTCTGCTTTCGCATCCAACCATGCCCGGCCGGACGCCCGCTCATTACCCATGGGTTACCCAGCTCCGGCCGGGGTCAGACCGCCCCGCGCGAGGACGCGTCCCAGCGCCGCCACCCCCGGTGGCCGGTGGCCCCGACCGGTGCCGGGCCCGTGCGGCTCCAGCGCGCCCCCGACATGCGTGGGCCGCTGCGCCCGGTCGATCGGGGCACAGCGGCCGTCCCACCGGATCCCAGGGATCCGACAGAGCATCTGCGGGTGACTATTCGGCGGCGGTCGCCGACCGGTCGGTGTCCTGCACGGTCAGATCCTGCTCGGGCACGGCCTCGCCGGCCCGGATCAGGTCGATCCGGCCCATCACCTTGGAGCGCAGGTCGGTCGGGACGTCGTCCTGTCCGCAGCAGCGCTTGACCAGTTTCTTCACGGCCTGTTCGAGGCCGTACTTCTCCAGGCACGGGGAGCACTCCTCGAAGTGCACCTCGAACTTGGTGCAGTCGCCCTCGGGCATCTCCCGGTCGAGAAACTCGTAGAGATGGTCGAGGACCTCCGAGCAATCCGTCTCGTGCGGCTCTCCGCAGCTCATGAGGCCGAGCCCTTCCGATCGTCCGAGTCACCGGCGCCGGCCGCGACGAGCCCGCGCTCACGGGCGTAGTCCTCCAGCATTCCGCGCAGCTGGCGGCGGCCGCGGTGCAGCCGGGACATCACCGTACCGATGGGAGTCCCCATGATGTCCGCGATCTCCTTGTAGGCAAAGCCCTCGACATCGGCGAGATACACGGCGATGCGGAACTCCTCGGGAATCGCCTGGAGCGCCGACTTCACGTCGGAGTCCGGGAGATGGTCGAGCGCCTGGGACTCCGCCGAGCGCAGACCGGTCGACATGTGCGACTCGGCCCGTGCCAGCTGCCAGTCCTCGATCTCCTCGGCGGCGCTGCGCTGGGGCTCCCGCTGCTTCTTGCGGTACGAGTTGATGAAGGTGTTGGTGAGAATGCGGTACATCCACGCCTTGAGGTTGGTGCCCTCACGGAACTGGTGGAAGGAGCCGTACGCCTTGGCGTAGGTCTCCTGGACCAGGTCCTCGGCATCGGCCGGGTTACGCGTCATGCGCAGCGCGGCCGAGTACATCTGGTCGAGAAAGCCGAGGGCGTCCCGCTCGAAGCGCGCGTTGCGCTCGGCGGACGTCTCCGGTGCACGGCCGTCGTCGGTCCCTGTGTCGGTCCCAGTGACCGGACCCACCTCCTCCAACGATGTGGCGGAGCCGAAACCGGACCCGCTCGCATCGGAGAATAGTCGACCTTGCTTCGAGACGGGCTGTCGATCAGCACCGCCCTGCGGCCGCTCGTGGCTGGTCCTCGCCGCAGGCAGCACGGTCCACTCCAGGTCAGCGGCGTTCGAGCGGCTGGGGCAGATGGTCGAACCCATGCGACGGACTCCCTCTCGACGTTGTTCCGGGTACCACGTGTCTGTACCGACGTCCCGAACAACAGCGCCCCCGGGCGGAGCATTCCCGTGGCCTGTGCCACGGGCGTGAGGCCCGGGTCACCCCGAGGCGGATCCGGTCATCCGAGTGACGCGATCCACCCGGCCACCGCGTCGGTGACGACGCGCATCGTCTGCTCCTCGGTCGCCCCGGACCTCTTCGGCACCGCGAACCCGTGGTCGCCGTGGGGCACTTCAGCCAGCGCGTACGGACCGGGCGGAAACTCGTCGGGCCGGCCGAAGGGGTCGTTGCCGCCCTGCACCACCAGGGTGGGCACCCCGGCGCCGAGCAGTTCACCGGCGCGGGACTTCTCGGGCTTGCCCGGCGGGTGCAGCGGGAAGCTGAGCGCGAGGACGGCGGCCGCGCCCAGCTCCGTCGCCGTACGGCAGGCGACCCGGGCCCCGGCGCTGCGGCCCCCGGAGACGACGGGAAGCCCGGGGGCGGCCAGGGCGGGCCACAGCCCGCGCCAGCCGGTGTCCAGGGTCTTCGGGGCGGGGGCGACCTTCTTTCCGGCCACCCGCCAGGGCTGCTCCACCAGGGCGACGGTGACGCCGTGTCCGGGCAGGGCCGCGGCCAGGGCCTTCAGATCGCGGGCCTCGATGCCGCCGCCCGCTCCGTGGCCGACGGCCAGCACGAGGCGGGGCGCGGGCGAGGCGACCCAGGTGATCCTGGCCTCACCGGCGTCGGTGGTGACGTTCTGCGTACGTGGTTGACGGCTCACCGCTCCATCCTCCCCCGCGCGCCGCCCGGATCCCGTGCGCCGCTCAGAACAGCGTGGACTCCTCCGGCGCGGCCAGCTCCTCCAGCAGTTCGGGACCGTTGTTGCGGACGTTGCTGACGGCGGTGGCGACCGGGTAGGCGCGCATCAGCCCGCCGGGCGGCGGCTCCAGCAGCGCGCGGAGCTCGTCGAGGCCCGTGTGCGTGGGGTCCAGCCAGGTGTCCCAGCGGTCGGGGGTGAGCATCAGCGGCATCCGGGGGTGGATGTCGGCGAGCGCGCCGGGCCCCTCGGCGGGGGCGACGGCCAGCGGGGTGGTCTCCGCTTCGGTGGTGATCACCGAGCACGTCACCCACCAGGCGTTCTCGTGGTCGCCGGGCAGTGTCGCGTCGCGCCAGAACTCGTACAGTCCGGCCATCGCGAAGACCGACCCGTCGGCGGGGGTCACGAAGTACGGCTGCTTGCGGGCCCGCTTCTTGCCCTTCTTCTCCTCCAGCTGCCGTTCCTCCGAGCCGGTGACCCACTCGTAGTAGCCGTCGGCGGGCAGGATGCAACGGCGCTGGGCGAAGGCGCGGCGGAAGGAGGGCTTCTCGTGCACGGTCTCCGCGCGGGCGTTGATCATCCGGGCGGCGCCCTCGGGCGTCTTCGACCAGGACGGTACGAGTCCCCACTTCAGGGCACGCAGCTGGCGAACCGGACGCCGGTCGTCGGCGTCCTTAACAGGACGCTCCAGAATCGCGTAGACCTCTTTGGTCGGCGCCACGTTCCAGTCCGGCTCCAGGGCCTCGGTGGGTTCCCACTTCTCGACGCCGAAGAGTCCGGTCAGGTCCTCGGGCTTCCGACTCGCTGCAAACCGTCCGCACATAAGTGCCAGACTGCCACGACCGCCCGCCCCGACCGCAAGGAGTCGCCCGGCCGATGAACAGCACCGAATTGGGCGATCTGTGGGATCGCGTCACCGGAACCCAGTCCGCTCCCGAGCAGTGGCTGGTGGTGGTGACGGCCACCCTGGCGCTCATCGCCGTCGTGCCCAATCCGATATGGCGGCTCGCGCGCAACACCATCACCATCGCGCACGAGGGCGGCCACGGCCTGGTGGCGCTGCTCACCGGGCGACAGCTCTCCGGCATCCGGCTGCACTCGGACACCAGCGGCCTGACCGTGAGCCGCGGCAAGCCGACGGGGATCGGCATGATCCTCACGGCGGCGGCGGGCTACACGGCCCCCTCGCTGCTGGGCCTGGGCGGCGCCTGGCTCCTGACCAACGGCAGGATCACCCTCCTCCTGTGGGTGGCGACGGCCCTGCTCGCGGTGATGCTGGTGATGATCCGCAATGTGTACGGTGCCCTCACCGTCATCCTGACCGGCACCGCCTTCCTGCTGGTGTCCTGGCTGGCCTCCTCGGACGTCCAGGCGGCGTTCGCGTACGCGGTGGTGTGGTTCCTGCTGCTGGGCGGGGTGCGGCCGCCGTTCGAGCTCCAGTCCAAGCGGCGCTACGGAGGCGCCCCGGACTCCGACGCGGACCAGCTGGCCCGGCTGACCCACGCCCCGGCGGTGCTGTGGCTGTTCCTCTTCCACGCGGTGTCGCTGTGCTCGCTGATCGGCGGCGGGCGGTGGCTGCTGGGGTGGTGAGGGCGGGTCGGACCGCCGCGGTCCGTGCCACTCCTTCACTACGGTCCGGTTTCCGCCCTTTTGATCAGGATCCGGGTCGGCGTGGAGCCACTAAAGTAAGGGCCATGACCGAGAGTTCCGTGCACCCCGCCCTCTGGCCCGCCCCCCACGCGAGCGGCGCCGTCGACGCGACCGTCACCGTGCCCGGATCCAAATCGGTCACCAACCGCGCGCTCGTGCTGGCCTCGCTGGCCGCCGAGCCGGGCTGGCTGCGCCGCCCGCTGCGCTCCCGCGACACCCTGCTCATGGCCGACGCGCTGCGCGCCATGGGCGTCCGGATCGAGGAGACCGTCTCCTCCTCGTCCGCCACCAGCCCGTCCGCCGCGGCCTCCCCGGACAGCTCGGGCGAGGCATGGCGGGTCATCCCGGCGGGGCTCCACGGCCCGGCCTCGGTCGACGTCGGCAACGCCGGCACGGTCATGCGCTTCCTGCCGCCCGTCGCCACGCTCGCCGACGGCCCGATCCGCTTCGACGGCGACCCCCGCTCCTACGAGCGCCCACTGACCGGCGTGATCGAGGGGCTGCGGGCGCTCGGCGCACGGATCGACGACGACGGGCGCGGGGCGCTGCCGCTGACCGTGCACGGCGGCGGGGCGCTGGAGGGCGGACCGGTGGCGATCGACGCCTCGTCCTCCTCGCAGTTCGTCTCGGCGCTGCTGCTGTCGGGACCGCGGTTCAACCAGGGCGTGGAGGTCCGGCACACCGGGTCCACGCTCCCCTCGATGCCGCACATCCGGATGACCGTCGACATGCTGCGGGCCGTCGGCGCCCAGGTGGACGAGCCGGAGACGGGCGGCGAGCGGAACGTCTGGCGGGTCTCCCCCTCCGCCCTGCTCGGCCGGGACCTGACGATCGAGCCGGACCTGTCCAACGCCCAGCCGTTCCTGGCCGCCGCCCTGGTGACCGGCGGCCGGGTCACGATCCCCGACTGGCCCGAGCGCACCACCCAGCCGGGCGACGCGCTGCGCGAGATCTTCACCGCGATGGGCGGCAGCTGCGAGCTGACCGAGCGCGGGCTGACCTTCACCGGCACGGGACGTGTCCACGGCATCGACGTGGACCTCGGCGAGGTCGGCGAGCTGACCCCGGGCATCGCGGCGGTCGCGGCGCTGGCCGACTCCCCCTCCACGCTGAGCGGCGTCGCCCATCTGCGGCTGCACGAGACGGACCGGCTGGCCGCGCTGACCAAGGAGATCAACGAACTGGGCGGCGATGTCACCGAGACGGCCGACGGGCTGCACATCCGCCCGCGCCCGCTGCACGGCGGCGTCTTCCACACGTACGACGACCACCGCATGGCCACCGCCGGGGCGATCATCGGCCTGGCGGTGAAGGGCGTGGAGATCGAGAACGTGGGCACGACCGCCAAGACCCTGCCGGACTTCCCGGACATGTGGACCGGAATGCTCGGGGCCTAGACGATGCGCCGTTACGGGAAGAACCCCGACGAGGACGACATCCGCGTCCGCCCCAACCGCAAGGGCAACCGGCCGCGTACGCACATCCGGCCCAAGCACGAGGACGCCGAGGACGGCATGGTCCTCACCGTCGACCGGGGCCGGCTCACCTGCCTCGTCGAGGGCCGGACCGTGGTGGCGATGAAGGCCCGCGAGCTGGGCCGCAAGGCCGCCGTGGTGGGCGACACCGTCTCCATCGTCGGCGATCTCTCCGGCGAGAAGGACACCCTGGCCCGGATCGTGCGCATCGCCCCGCGCCGCACGGTGCTGCGCCGTACGGCGGACGACGACGACCCGTACGAGCGCGTGGTCGTGGCCAACGCGGACCAGCTGGCGATCGTCACCGCCCTGGCCGACCCGGAGCCCCGCCCGCGCATGATCGACCGCTGTCTGGTGGCGGCGTACGACGGCGGGCTCACCCCGCTCCTGGTGCTGACCAAGTCCGACCTCGCGTCCGCGGACAAGCTACTGGAGGCGTACACCCCGCTCGGCGTCCCGTACATCGTGACCAGCCGTGAGGAGCTGGAGAGCGGGGACGCGGCGGACCGGGTGCGCGCGTTCCTCAACGACCGGGTCACCGCCTTCGTCGGGCACTCCGGGGTCGGCAAGACGACGCTGGTCAACGCCCTGGTGCCGAAGGACAGACGGCGGACCACGGGCATCGTCAACGCGGTCACCGGCCGGGGGCGGCACACCACCACCTCGGCCCTCGCGCTGCCGCTGCCCGGCGACCGGGGCTGGGTGGTCGACACCCCGGGCGTGCGGTCCTTCGGTCTGCACCACGTCGACCCGTCGCGCGTCATCCACGCCTTCCCGGACCTGGAGCCGGGCACCGAGAACTGCCCGCGCGGCTGCACCCACGACGCGAACCAGCCCGAGTGCGCGCTGAACGCCTGGGTGGCGGAGGGACACGCCGACCCGGCACGGCTGGACTCCCTGCACCGACTGCTCGCGACCCGGGAACGGCGCGAGGGCGACTGACGGCGGATCCGGCCGGAATCGGCCGGGGCGGCGCGGGCATGTTTGCGGGCTTCAACGACTGGTAAAGGCATAATCGCACCGAGCGGGACGAAGCCGTCACCTATGCGGGAGGCAACTGACGATGGCGTGGCTGCTGGTCGTGGTCGCAGGACTGCTGGAGACCGGCTTCGCCGTGTGTCTGAAGCTCTCGCACGGATTCACCCGGCTCTGGCCGACGATCGCGTTCGCAGCGTTCGCGCTCGGCAGCTTCGGTCTGCTGACCCTGGCGCTGCGGAAACTGGACGTCGGTCCGGCGTACGCGGTGTGGACCGGGATCGGGGCGGCCGGAACGGCGATCTACGGCATGATCTTCCTCGGTGACGTGGTCTCCACGCTGAAGCTGGTGTCGATCTCGCTGGTGATCATCGGGGTGATCGGCCTCCAGCTGTCCGGCTCGGCCCACTGAGACCCGCCCGCCCCGTACCCGCCTGTCCCGCACCCGCCTGTCGCGTACCCGCCGTCCGTGACGCCTCCCGGACGAGGTGAAGCGCACGGCTGTCCGTGGCGTCGTCGCCCGGCACCGGAACGATCACACAGGACAGCGCGAGGCGTAACGCGATCTCGCAGCGCCCGGCGGTCTCCTCGGGCGACACGGCCGCCATCCGGTCCCGTACGAGAGCGAGCAGTTCCCCGGGGGCCGGCGGCGGTCTCCCGCCCGTACGCCCCCGGGAGTCCGGCCGACGGTCCGGACGGGGCAGCCCCTCCGCCCAGTGCCCCGTGAGCAGCGCCTTGACCAGAGCGTCCTGGCGGGCGGCCCGCACGGTCCAGAGCGCGACGGCGGCCGGGCGGTCGGGCGCGGGGGCGGACAGCGCACGGTCCACCCCGGCGAGATAGCCGTCGGCGGCCCGTCGCAGCAGGGCCCCGGCCAGTCCGCCCTTGGTACCGAACTCGTTGTAGAGGGTCTGCCGCGAGACGCCGGCCAGGGTCGCGACGTCGACCATGCGCACCGTGCGCCAGGGCCCGTCGTCCAGTGCCCGGAGGGCGGCGTCCAGCAGTGCCTGCCGCGCTGTCGGCATCGTCGCCTCCCCCGCCCCGGTCCCTGCGGTTCAGAGTTGACGTGCTCCCGGGGGCTGTCAAGGGTTCCGGGCGGCGCGGGGGCGCTGTAGCCCGGGCCCGGCGGCGCTGGATACTGTGACGGCATGCCCGACTACCACGATGATCTGCGCCTGGCCCACGTACTGGCGGACGCCGCCGACGCGGTGACGATGGACCGGTTCAAGGCTCTCGACCTGAAGGTGGAGACCAAGCCGGACATGACACCGGTGAGCGAGGCCGACAAGGCCGCCGAGGAGCTGATCCGGGGCCACCTGCAGCGGGCCCGCCCGAGGGACGCGATCCTGGGCGAGGAGTACGGGATCGAGGGCAGCGGACCGAGGCGCTGGGTGATCGACCCGATCGACGGCACCAAGAACTATGTGCGTGGCGTGCCCGTGTGGGCCACGCTGATCTCGCTGATGGAGGCCGGGGAGGACGGCTTCCAGCCGGTGATGGGCGTGGTCTCCGCGCCCGCGCTGAACCGGCGCTGGTGGGCGGCGAAGGGCGCGGGCGCGTTCACCGGCCGCAGCCTCACCTCCGCGACCCGGATGCACGTGTCCAAGGTGGAGCGGATCGCCGACGCTTCGTTCGCGTTCTCCTCGCTGTCCGGCTGGGAGGAGCAGGGCCGACTCGACGGCCTCCTGGACCTCACCCGGGCCTGCTGGCGGACGCGGGGGTACGGGGATTTCTGGCCGTACATGATGGTCGCCGAGGGTTCCGTGGACATCTGCGCGGAGCCGGAGCTGTCGCTGTGGGACATGGCGGCGACCGCGATCATCGTGCAGGAGGCGGGCGGCCGGTTCACCTCGCTGGACGGGGTGGACGGTCCGGGCGGCGGAAACGCGGCGGCCTCCAACGGGCCGCTCCACGACGAGCTGCTGGGCTATCTCAACCAGCGCTACTGACCCTCCCCTGGCGGGCCTGTCCGAAACCGTACGGTCCGCGAGGCGTGCCGGGGGCGTGTTGTGTGCTTTTCGCGCGCCCTCCGGCGCGCTTCACCCACCCCTTGTCGACCCGCCCCAAGGGTGCAACTCTGAGAGTCCCCCCACTTGTGAACTTGTGAATCGACTCACAGAGTCGGCTCGCCGAGGAGGTGGCTCGTTTCATGCTCGTCCGTGACGCCATGAGCACGGTGGTCCTCACCATCGGCCCCACCCATACGCTCCGCCAGGCGGCCCGACTGATGTCGGCCCGCCGTATCGGGGCAGCTGTCGTCCATGATCCGGACACCTGCGGGCTCGGCATCATCACCGAGCGCGACATCCTGGACGCGGTCGGATCGGGGCTCGACCCCGACCGGGAGACCGCGTCCGCCCACACCACCACCGACGTGGTGTTCGCCGCTCCGGTCTGGACCCTGGAGGAGGCCGCGGAAGCCATGACGCACGGAGGGTTCCGGCATCTGATCGTGCTGGACGGCGACGGCCCGGTGGGCATCGTGTCAGTGCGCGACATCATCCGTTGCTGGGCACCCGCACGGCGTACAGTCGCGGCCGCCGGCTGACGCCCGGCGGACGCCGGACAGACCGATGGGCCGGACCCCGCGAGGGGATCCGGCCCACCGTCGACGGCAGGCGTCCGGTCAGCCGCGAAGGGCCTGGACCGCGGCTTCCAGCCGCTTGCCGAAGTCGCCGTCCGCCTGGCGGAAGTTGTTGATCGCGCGCTCGGCGATGTCGTCGCGCGAGACCTTGGCGATGAACCCGGCGAGATTCTCGATCAGCCGGACCTTCTCGTCCTCGGAGAAGAGCCGGTAGAGGTCGCCCGCCTGCACGAAGTCGCTGTCCTCGGCGTGGCCGGGGGCCTCGTGGTTCCCGGTGGGGCCGGTGACGGGCAGGGGCTGCCACAGCGGGCGGTCCGTCTGGAACGGGCCGCCGAAGCTGTTCGGCTCGTAGTTCTTGGCGCCCTTGTGACGACCGTCGTAGAGGAAGCCGTCCCGGCTGTTGGTCCGCGCCTCGGTGGCGTGCGGGCGGTTCACCGGCAGGTGGTCGGCGTTGATGCCGACGCGGTAGCGGTGGGCGTCGCCGTACGCGAAGAGGCGGCCCTGGAGCATCTTGTCCGGGGACGGGCCGATGCCCGGCACGAAGTGCGCGGGGCTGAAGATCGACTGCTCGACCTCGGCGAAGATGTTCTCCGGGTTGCGGTTGAGCTCCAGCTTGCCGATCTCGATCGGCGGGTAGTCCGCGTGCGGCCACACCTTGGTGAGGTCGAACGGGTTGAAGCGGTAGCCGGCCGCGTCCGCCGCGGGCATGATCTGGACCTGCACCGTCCAGGACGGGAAGTCGCCGCGCTCGATCGACTCGCGCAGATCGCGCTGGTGGCTGTCGGGGTCCTCACCGGCGAGCTTGTTGGCCTCGTCCTGGGTGAGGTTCTTGATGCCCTGGTCGGTCTTGAAGTGGTACTTGACCCAGAAGACCTCGCCGGCCTCGTTGTTCCACTGGTAGGTGTGCGAGCCGTACCCGTTCATGTGGCGCAGCGTGGCCGGAATACCGCGGTCGCCGAAGAGCCAGGTCACCTGGTGCGTCGACTCGGGCGACAGACCCCAGAAGTCCCAGACGTTGTCCGCCTCCTGCGAGCCGGTGTACGGGTCGCGCTTCTGGGTGTGGATGAAGTCGGGGAACTTGATGGCGTCCTTGATGAAGAACACCGGGGTGTTGTTGCCGACGAGGTCGTAGTTGCCCTCTTCGGTGTAGAACTTCAGCGCGAAGCCGCGGGGGTCGCGCACGGCGTCGGCGGAGCCGAGGTTGCCCGCGACGGTGGAGAAGCGCAGGAAGGTCTCGGTCTGCTTGCCGACCTCGGAGAGGAACTTCGCCCGGGTCCACTGCGAGACGTCGCGGGTCAGCGTGAAGGTGCCGTACGCACCGGCGCCGCGGGCGTGCACGATCCGCTCCGGGATGCGCTCGCGGTTGAAGTGGGCGAGCTTCTCCAGCAGCGCCTGGTCCTGGACGAGAACCGGACCGCCGACGCCAGCGGTCTCGCTGTTCTGGTTGTCGGCGGCCGGCGCGCCGGCCTCCGTGGTGAGCGGTCCCTGCGTCACGTGCGCCTCCTGCGTCATGTCCTGCACTTCGGTGATCGGCCGGCTTCGGTCGCCGGTCCGATGTTCCGCACAGCCTGTCCCTTGGCGTATGCCGGTCTCGATCCTACAATGGACATTGTCCAAGTCAAGCAGGCATCCAAAGTCACTGAGCATCCAAAGTCACACCCGATCGGGACTCGGTTCCCCCACTGTTAGGCTGGGCTTCATGAGCGACCTGCTGGAACGACTTCGTGGACGCGGCTGGCGCATGACGGCGCAGCGGCGTGTCGTGGCCGAGGTCCTCGACGGGGACCACGTACACCTGACGGCGGACGAGGTCCACGCGAGGGCCGTTTCCCGGCTGCCCGAGATCTCGCGCGCCACCGTCTACAACACCCTCGGCGAGATGGTGTCCCTCGGTGAGGTGCTGGAGGTCTCCACCGACCGCCGGGCCAAGCGCTACGACCCGAACGCGCACCACCCGCACCACCACCTGGTGTGCGCCCGGTGCGGTGCCATCAGGGACGTGCATCCCGCGGGCAACCCGCTGGCGGACCTGCCGGCGGACGAGCGCTACGGCTTCATGGTCTCCGGCGTCGAGGTGACGTACCGGGGCATCTGCCCGAACTGCGCCGCCACCGCCTGACCCGGCCACGTCGGGCCCGCCTCCGGGCGGGCTCGCGGCCGTCGCGTCCGCGGACATGACGAAGGCCCGGATCCCAAGGGATCCGGGCCTTCGTCTTTTCAGTAGCGGGGACAGGATTTGAACCTGCGACCTCTGGGTTATGAGCCCAGCGAGCTACCGAGCTGCTCCACCCCGCGTCGGTGAATGCAACATTACGTCAGCGGGTCGGGCGGCGCAAATTCATTCACGCCGCCCGTGGGCCCGGCAGGGTTACGCGGTCAGCTCCTGGTGCAGCGCCTCGCGCAGCCGCGCAGCCCGCTCGGCCACCTCGGCCGGGCCCAGCTCCACCGCTCGCGCGCACCAGCGCTGCCCCTCGGTCAGCTCGCCCCGACGCGCGGCGAGGAGCGCCAGGCGCAGTGCGGCACGGCCGTGTCCGGCGGCGGCCGCACGGCTCCACCACAGGGCGGCCTCGCGCTCGCTGCCCTCGCGGGCCAGCAGCAGCCCGAGGTTGAAGGCCCCGTTGCGGCTGCCCGCCTCGGCGGCCTCCCGGTACCAGTGGGCGGCGCTCTCCACGTCCCCGCGGGCGGCGGCGAGCATGCCGACCCGGACCTGGGCGCGGCGGTGGCCCTGCTGGGCGGCCCGCTCGTACCACTCCTCGCACTCGGTCTTCTCCGGCATCGGCTCGCCCAGCGCGGGCGGTCCCGGCGGCGGCTGGCGTGCGTCCAGCACCCCGGCCAGCCGGAACGCGGCCTCGGCGCTGCCGCCGCCCGCGGCGCAGCGCAGGTGCCGCTCGGCCTCCCGGTCCTCGCCGTCGCGCAGCAGGGCCATGCCGACCTGGAGCGCGGCGTCGGTGTGCCCGGCCGCCGCGGCGCGCTCGTACCAGCCCAGCGCCGTACGGTCCTCGTCGCGTCCGGCGTGCAGGATGCCGAGGTTGAAGGCCGCGTCGACGCTGCCCGCCTCGGCGGCCTTGGAGAACCAGGGCTCGGCCCCGGTGTGGTCGCCCGCCTGGAGGAGCAGCACCGCGAGCGCGTTGGCGGCCTCGCGGTGTCCGGCGTACGCGGCGCGGCGGTACCACTGCTCGGCCTGCGGAGTGCGGTCCTGGGCGGCGCAGAGCAGCCCGAGGTTGTACGCCCCGTTGACGTCGCCCGCGTCCATGGCGGCCCGGTACCAGCGCTCGGCGGTCTGCTGCTCACCGCGTGCGGCATGCAGCGCGCCGAGCGCGTTGGCGGCGTTGCCGTCGCCGTCCTGGGCGGCGCGCAGCCACCACACGGCGGCGCTCTCCTCGTCGCCCGCGTCGCGCAGCAGGAAGCCCAGCGCGCAGGCGGCGCGCGGCTCGCCGTCCTTGGCGGACGTGAGGTACCAGCGTCCGGCCTCCTTGAGCTCGCCGCGCTGCTCCAGGATCGCGCCGAGGTGCAGGGCGGCACGCCGGTGGCCCCGGGCGGCGGCCTGGCGGTACCACTGCTCGGCCTCGCCGACCCGGCCGGCGGCGGGTCCCGCCACGGGGCTGTCGCCGTCGGCCGCGCTCCTGGCTCCCGCGGGACCCGTCGCGCGTACGTCCTGGGCGGGTGCGGGCGGGCCGCCGGGAAGGCCGAGGCCCGTTCCGGTTCGCCCGGAACCGGCGCCCCGGCCCAGGCCGAAGGCGTCGTGCGGGTCCTCGACGGTCTTCCGCTCCAGGGCGCGGGCCAGCCGGTAGGCGGCCTCACGGTGCCCCTGTTCGGCGGCGGCGCGCAGCCAGCGCTCGGCGCCGACGTCGCTGCGGTGCTCCAGCAGGTCGGCCAGCGCGTACGCGCCCAGCGCGTGGCCCTGCTCGGCGGACTGGCGCAGCCAGTACTCCGCGCCGGGCTCGTCGCCGCGCTCGCGGAAGTGCCGGCCGAGCGCGTGCGCGGCGGCGGCGGAGCCGGCCACGGCGGCGATGCGCCACCAGCCGGCGGCCTCGTCCGGGTAGCCGCGCTGGTGCAGCAGGACGCCCAGGTTGTTCGCGGCGGCCCGGTCCCCGTCGGCGGTGGCGGCGCGCAGATACCGCTCGGCGCCGTCCAGCTCCCCCCGGCGCAGCAGCAGCGCGCCCAGGACGCTCATGGACGCGGTGTCCCCCGCGTCGGCGGCGCGCCGGTGACGCGCCTCGCTCTCGGCGCTGTCCGCGGCGTCGACCGCGTCCGTGGTGTCCTCGTCGGACGTGCTCACCGCGGCGCTCGCGTCGATGGCGCCGGTCCGCTGGACCGGTGCGCCCGTCCCGGCGATGGCAGCGGCGAAAGCCGCGTCTACCGCGCTTTCAGCATCTTGGCCGCGCTGCTGCACAAACCGCCCTGTCTCCAACAGAGTTGCCCTGTCCCCCATAAATACCATCGTCGCACCACCTGTAACCCGCGTACACCTGGTATATCGCGGCCAGTGAGGTCACTACAGCGTTTTGTCGACATGCCCACAGGGAGACAAGTCAAACACGTCCGGAAGCAACTGCTGCCCAGCGAACCGCACTTCACGCCCACAGCTTGGGACCGACACGGCCTGCACGCCAACAGGCACGACGAAGGCCCGGATCCCTTGGGATCCGGGCCTTCGTCTTTTCAGTAGCGGGGACAGGATTTGAACCTGCGACCTCTGGGTTATGAGCCCAGCGAGCTACCGAGCTGCTCCACCCCGCGTCGTTGTGTTCAAACCGTACCACGACGCGGGGTGGACTCTTCTCAGCTGCCCTGGTCGGAGCCCTTCTCGGCCCCTTCGGCCGCATCCGGCTTCCTCGCCGGATCCGCCTTGTCCGCGTCCGCCGGTTTGTCGGCGCTCGCGGGCTCGGCCGAGCTGTCCGGCTTGGCGTCGCCCGCCGGCTTCTCGGCTCCGTCGGCCTTGTCCCCCTCGCTGCCCGCCTTGGGCTGCGCGGCGGCGGCTCGCTCCAGAGCGTCCTGAAGAGCCTCCTGGGCCTTGCCGTAGGCCGGCCAGTCCTGCTCCTGCAGCGCCTTCTCACCGTCGGAGTACGCCTTCTGGGCGTCCGCGATGGCCTTCTTGAGCGCTGCGCTGCCGGTGGCCGGGGGCTCATCGGTCTCGCCCGGCGGCTCACTGGGATCGGGCGGCGTCGTGGCCCCGTCGTCCTCGACCCCGAAGACGGCGTTGAGCGCCTCCCCGAGGCTGTTCTCGAAGACGATCTTCGAACCGTACGAAGCGGCCACCTTGCGCAGCAGCGGGTAGTTCTGGTTGCCACCGCGTGTGTAGACCGGCTCGATGTAGAGGAAGCCGCCCTCCAGCGGAACCGTCAGCAGGTTTCCGTACTCGATGTCCGAGTCGGTGCCCTTGAGGTTTCTCACGAACTCGGCGACGTCGTCGTTGCCGTTGAGCTCACTCTGTACCTGGCCGGGGCCCTTCACCGTGGAGGTGACCCGCAACAGCCGCATCTCGCCGTAGTCCTTGCTGGCCGCGTCCGCGTTCACCGCCATGAAGGCACCCAGGTTGGGGCGTCCTCTGGGAGTGAACGTGGTGGTCAGCGAGAACTGCTGCGCTTCCTGGCCCGGCATCTTCATGCTCAGGTAGTACGGCGGAACGGAACCCGGCTCCTTGTTGGTCGGGTCGTCCGGCACCTGCCACGCGTCACTGCCGCTGTAGAACTGCGCGGGGTCCTCGACGTGATAGCGGGTGAGCAGCTCGCGCTGGACCTTGAAGAGGTCCTGCGGATACCGCAGGTGGTCCATGAGCTCCTGCGGGATCTCACCGCGGGACTCGACCGTCCCCGGGAACGCCTTGCGCCAGGTCTTGAGGACCGGGTCCTTGGTGTCCCACTCGTAGAGCTTGACCTTGCCGTCATAGGCGTCGACGGTGGCCTTCACCGAGTTGCGGATGTAGTTGACCTGGTTCTGCTGGGCGACGACCGCGCGCTGGTTGGTGGTCAGCGAGTCGGCCGTGGTGTCACCGAGCGTGGTCCGGGACGCGTACGGGTAGCCGTTGCTCGTGGTGTACGCGTCGACGATCCACTGGATCCGGCCGTCGACGACCGCCGGGTAGGCGTCGCCGTCGATGGTCAGCCACGGGGCGACCGCCTCGACGCGCTCCTTGGGCGTGCGGTTGTACAGGATCCGCGAGCCCTCACCGATGGCTCCCGAGTACATGATCTGCGGCTCGCTGAAGGAGACCGCGTACGCGGCACGGTTGAAGGTGTTGGAGAGACTGACCCCGCTGTCGCCCTTGTAGCTGGTGGTCTTCTCGCCGTCCTCCTCGTAGTCGAGCTCCTTCTGGGGCCCGCCGACGATGGAGTACTGCTCGGTCTTCTCGCCGTAGTAGATCCGCTGCTCGTACTTGCCGAACTCACCGGTGGAGGGCAGCCCCGACTCGGTGAAGTCCGGGGACCCCGTCGGGTTCGTCCCGGTGGTCGTGCCCCGGGCCGCGATGGCGCCGTAGCCGTGGGTGTACGTGAAGTGGTCGTTGATCCAGTTCCGCTTGGGCAGGCCCTGGATGTTCAGCTCACGCAGACCGATGACGGTGTCCTGCTCCTTGCCGTCCTCGTCCTTGTAGCGGTCGACGTCCAGCGTCTTGGGGAACTGGTAGTAGTTCCTCCGCTGCTGGAGCTGCTGGAAGGCCGGGGAGACGACGTTGGGGTCCATCACCCGGTAACTGGCGGCCGTGTTGGCCGCCGCCCGCAGCTTGCTGTCGTCCTCCGTCGTCGCCTGGCCCTCGTAGTCGTCCACCTGGGCGTCATCGATGTCGTACGCGTCGCGCGTGGCATTGATGTTCTTCTGGATGAACTCGGCTTCCTTGGCCTGCTCGTTCGGCTGGACCTGGAACTTCTGCACGATCGCCGGGTAGAGCCCGCCGATCAGGATCGCCGAGAGCACCATCAGGCCGAAGCCGATGACCGGGAGCTGCCAGGTGCGGCGCCACAGCGTCGCGAAGAACAGCACGGCGCAGATGGCCGCGATGCAGAACAGGATCGTCTTCGCCGGGAGGTAGGCGTTGGCGTCGACGTACCGCAGGCCCGTCCAGTTGTCCGCGGCCTTGAAGTCACTGGACTTCACCGCCAGCCCGTACCGGTCGAGCCAGTACGCCACGGCCTTCAGGGAGACGAAGATGCCGAGCAGCACCGAGAGGTGGCCGGTGGCCGCCCCGGTGGCACGGGCGCCGGGGCTGGTGATGCGCAGCCCGCCGTACAGATAGTGGGTCAGCGCGGCGGCGATCAGCGAGAGCACGGTCGCCGCGAAGCCGAAGCCCAGCAGGAAGCGGTACCACGGCAGGTCGAAGGCGAAGAAGGCGACGTCCAGCTGGAACTGGGGGTCCTTCTGGCCGAACGGCACGCCGTTGACGTACAGCAGCCATGTGCGCCACTGGCCGGAGGCGGAAGCTCCGCCGATCAGTGCGACGAGAGCCGTGACGGCGAGCAGCACCCACTTCTTGTAGGGGGCGATGCTCATCCGGTAGCGGTCCAGGCTCTGCTGCTCCAGCGACATCGCGCTCAGCGGCGGCCTGAGCCGGTGCGCGAGCCAGATGTTCACACCGATGGCGATCGCCATCAGCAGTCCGAAGACGAGGAACAGCCCGATCTTGGTCCACAGGGTGGTGGTGAAGACGGATGAATACGCGACCGACCTGTACCAGAGCCAGTCCGTCCAGAACCCGGCGAACATGACGAAGGCCATGGCGAGAACCGCCAGGACACCCAAAGTCATGAGCAGGGTACGGGCGCGCCGGGACGGGCGGCCGACTCTGATCCGTGGCCCGGTCGGGCCTCCGCCGCGGTCCGGCATCTGGAAAGCCAACGTGCGCACCTCGTAGTTCGCGGTCGTGTGAACAGGCCCAGCGATCCTAGAGCCCACCTATGCAACTTACTGAGGCTTTACCTAGTTCCCGTTCCCGGGGCGGAAGGAGGCAGGATATTGCCCATGCCCAACGTTTCCCCCGCAGGACCTCCGATGGCCGCGAGTCCGCTCACCGTCGCCGTCCTCGAAATCGACGCCTATGCCTCCAACCTCGGCTGGGACCAGCCCGCCCGGCTGTTCGCCCTGGTCGACACCGCACAGCTGCGGGTCCAGGAGCCCGGTCTCGCCGCTCAGCTGGGCCTTGAGGACCCCAGCTCCTCGGTCGCCGCGCTCACCCCGATCGAGCAGGACGAACTTCCCCCGGGCACCGCGCTCGACGACTTCCTCGGCACGATCGCCTGGCCCGACGCCGTGGTCGGCTGCGCCATGACGGTGGAGCGGCTGATGCTGCCGCCGTCCGCCGAGGCGTCCGTGCCGGACGGTCTGAACGACAAGCAGCTGACCCAGTGGGTCGCCAAGCACCCCGACCGGCAGGAGGTGCGGATGACCGTGGCCGTCCTGCGGGACGGGGCCCGCGAGTCCGCCGTACGGCTGCGCGAGAAGGACTCCCCCACCGAGGTGCTGACCGGCGCCGGTCTGGTGCCCGGCCTCGCCGAGGCGCTCGCGGCGACGTTCGAGTCCTGATCCGGCCGCTGCCCGGGGCCGTCGTACGGTTCCCGGGCGGCGCGGCCGTCAGCCGGTCGAGCAGCTCGGCAGGCCGGCGGTCTTCCCCGTACGGATCTGCTCCATCGACTTCGTGGCGTCCTCGATGGTCTTGACCCGCACCAGGGTGAGCCCGTCCGGCGTGTCGGCAGCGGCCGACGCGCAGTTGTCGTCGGGCGTGAGGAAGTAGCGGGCGCCCGCGTCCCGGGCGCCGACCAGCTTCATGTTGATGCCGCCGATCGGGCCGACCTTGCCCGCGTCGTCGATGGTGCCGGTGCCCGCGACGAACTTGCCGCCGGTCAGGTCACCCGGGGTGAGCTTGTCGATGATGCCGAGGGAGAACATCAGGCCGGCGCTCGGCCCGCCGACGTCCGCGAGCTTGATGTCGATCTCGAACGGGAACGTGTGGTCCGTCCCGGCCCTGATCCCGACGATCGCCCGGTCCTTCCCGCCCTCCTCGCCGTCACCCTCGGCGGCGGGAGCCTTCGCGGTCGTGATGGTGATCTTCTCGCCGCCCTCGGGGGCACGCCCGGCCTTCTCGGCCGCGGCGGCGGTCTTCGCCGGGACGATGGTGAAGGTGACGTCCTCGCCCGGCTGGTGCTTGGTGACGAGCTTCGCCACGTCGCCGGGCTCCTTGACCACGGTGCCGTCGACGGCCTTGATCACGTCGCCCGCGTGCAGCTTGCCCTCGGAGGGGCTGCCCTTGACCACCGTGGAGACCACGACCTGCGTGGCGACCGGGATGTCCAGCTCCTTCAGGGCGGCCACCTTGGCGCTCTCCTGGGACTGGCTGAACTCCTCGGCGTTCTCCTGGGTGGACTGCTCCTCGGTCTTGCCGTCCGGGTAGAGCGTGTCGTGCGGCACCACGACGCTGTCGTGGGCCAGCCAGCCGTAGACGGCCTCGGCGATGTTCATCCGGTAGTCCGCACCGGTGACGCGGACCGTCGTCATGTTGAGATGGCCGGATGCCGGGTACGTCTTGCGACCGGAGATCTGCAGGACGGGCTCGCCACGCGCGTCACCCAGCGTGTTCACCGTCGGCCCGGGGG
The DNA here is from genome assembly GCF_014650675.1 of Streptomyces anulatus. Classification (GTDB taxonomy): domain Bacteria; phylum Actinomycetota; class Actinomycetes; order Streptomycetales; family Streptomycetaceae; genus Streptomyces; species Streptomyces anulatus. The sequence continues at coordinate 447,184 of NZ_BMVK01000002.1, forward strand.
ACATCTCCGAGTACGGCACTTTGATCAGCACGCCTGCGCAGAGCAGCGCGATGAGGACGAGGGCGGAGGCGAGCATCGTCGCGGTGCGGCGTGGCATGGAACGACAGTACGGGAAGGGCCTGTCAGTGCACCGCCGGGGCCGGTCCGTACGAGGAGGCCGGAACGCGGCGGAAGGTGGTCACGCGGCGTGCGTCGGTCTTCAGAGAGCCCCGGAACCGGAGTGCGATTTCTCCATCGCGTCACGGAACCTGGCGTAGCCGGCGAGTTCGGTGACATCGCCGGTCGTGCGATTGCGGGCAGCCCAGCTCGCCCATATCGCACCACCGACAGCAGCGAAAAGTGGAATCAACAGCCAAGCGAGTGCCGCCATCACGACCTCCCTACCCCATGAGCGACCGGATGCCCGATCAGCAGATTAACGATCCGGAAGACCAACGCTCGTGGCGGGGGTGCGGTTACGCAAATCGGGGCTGATGCGCCCCGGTCCGGTTTGCGCTCAGCAGGCTCCGACCCACTCCTCCGTGCCGTCCGAGAAGCGCTGGTGTTTCCAGATCGGAACCTCGTGCTTGAGGTCGTCGATGAGCTTGCGGCAGGCCTCGAACGCCTCGGCGCGGTGCGGACAGGCGACGGCGACGACCACGGCCAGATCGCCCACCTCCAGTTCACCCACTCGGTGGACGGCCGCCAGTGCGCGGACCGGGAAGTCGGCGACGACCTTCTCCGCCACTCGGCGCAGCTCGTCCTCGGCCGAGGGGTGACAGGAATAGCCGAGCGCGCCGACGTCCTGTCCCGCGTCGTGGTTACGCACGGTGCCGACGAAGAGCGCGATACCGCCCGCCGCGTCGTCGCCGACGGCGCGGAAGACCTCGTCGACGGAGAGCGGGGCGTCCCGGATCGCCAGCAGCCGGATGGGGTCGGCCGCCGCGTGCTCGCCGGGATGGTCGTGGGTGGGTGCCATGCTCCCATCGTGCCGTACGGCTCCGACATCCCGGAATTGCCTGATCTTCCGGCGGCCGGCCGGCCGGTTTGGAGCCTCCTACAGGGGCTGGGCGCGGTCGGCGGTCAGATGCGGCGGCGGGCCTTGCGGGCGCGGCGCACCACGGCGGCCGCGCCGAGCAGGGCGACCGTCGCTCCGGCGGCTCCGGCGGCGGTGGCGTCCTTGCGGCCGAGGCGACGTCCGGCGAGCGTGTGGCGGCCCTCGACTTCTTCGAGGAGGGCTCCGAGAACCTCCTCGTTCGTCCACTTCGGCCGCCATCCCACATCGTGCAGCCGGCTGACGCTGACCACCCAGGGGTGCATCGTGTACGCCAGGTCGCCCGCCGGGGACGGGGTGAGGCCGATCCGGTGCAGCCGGGCGGCGGCCCCGAGCGCGACGGCGGAGGGCAGCTCCATCCGGCGTACGCCGCTGAGCTCCTCGACCTCCTCCTGCTCCAGCCAGCCGTCGCAGCCGACCGCGAACTCTCCGTCGATCTTCTCCAGGGCGGCGTACTCCAGCGCCGTCACCAGGTCCTCGACGTGGCAGAACTGCCAGGTGGGACGCGATCCGGCGACGACCAGGAGGCGCGGGGACTCGAAATAGCGGGTCAGGGCGGTGTCGGTGCCGCCGACCAGGACGGTGGGGCGTACGACGGTGACGTTGAGTCCGGGGTGGGCGCGCGGGGCCCGGCGGCCCAGCCGCTCGATCTCCAGGAGGTCGCCGACGCCGGTGGCCTCGGCGGTGGCGCGCAGTTCGGCGTCCTCGGAGAGCGGCACATCGTTGTCGGCGAGCGCCCCGTAGACCATCGCCGAGGTGCAGAGCACGACGCGGTGGACCCCTACGGCGGCCGCGGCGGTGAGCACGGTCTGGGTGCCGCGTACGTTGTACGCGGTGCGTGCGGCGGGGTCGGTCTCCAGGTCGAGATCGAGGGCCAGGTGGACGACGACGTCCGCGCCGCGCAGCTTCTCGGCGATCGCCGGATCCCGTACGTCCAGGATGTGCCAGGTCGCCTCGGAGACCTCTCCCCGGCGCTCGTCGATCGCGATGACCTGCTTGATCGCGTCGGATGCGGCAAGGTGGGCGGTCAGCAGTTCGCCGATGCCGGTGGCGGCGCCGGTGACCGCGACGACGGGGCCCCGGTTTCTGGGGGTCCTGGGGCGTTTCGTTTCGGGTGTGCTCTCGGGCGAGGGGTCGGTCAGGTTTCGCGCTGCGCGAACCTGCGGATCTGGGGAACTCACCGGGCGTCTCCAGCGGTTGTCTTCAGTACGTACCCGAATGACGCGTACGTACCAGGTGGCGTCCATCCTGCCGCAGGCCGGGAGTCGGCGGAGCACTGAGGCCCGAAGCGGGCGTGGTGTCTACGCTGGATGGTGATGTCGGGCAGTCGCCGTCGGTTCGAGCCGGCGGCCCTACGAGCCGAGGAAACCCGTGAGTGACACCCCATTCGGATTCGGCCTTCCGCCGGAGGAGCCGGAGAACGGCGACGAGGGCAAGAAGAAGGACCCCACCGAAGGTGGGCAGAGCGCGGGCGGGCCCGGAGGCCCGTTCGGATTCGGGCCGGGGGCGGGCGGGGACAACCCGTTCGCCGCAATGTTCGGCTCGATGAATCCGAACGATCTCGGCGCGGCCTTCCAGCAGCTCGGTCAGATGCTGAGCTACGAGGGCGGTCCCGTGAACTGGGACATGGCCAAGCAGATCGCCCGCCAGACGGTCTCGCAGGGCGCCCCGGACGGCTCCAAGGACGCCAGCGTCGGCCCGTCCGAGCGCACGGCGGTCGACGAGGCGCTGCGGCTGGCGGACCTCTGGCTGGACGGTGTGACGTCGATGCCGTCCGGTTCGGTCTCCACCGTGGCGTGGAGCCGCGCGGAGTGGGTTGAGGCCTCGCTGCCGGCCTGGCAGCAGCTGGTCGACCCGGTGGCCGAGCGGGTGGGCCTGGCGATGGGCGATGTGCTGCCCGAGGAGATGCAGGCCATGGCGGGCCCGCTGATCGGCATGATGCGGTCGATGGGCGGCGCCATGTTCGGCCAGCAGATCGGACAGGCCGTGGGCGTGCTGGCCGGTGAGGTGGTCGGTTCCACCGACATCGGGCTGCCGCTGGGCCCGGCGGGCAAGGCCGCGCTGCTCCCGCTGAACGTGGAGAGGTTCGGCAAGGACCTCAGCGTCCCGCAGGACGAGGTCCGGCTGTATCTGGCTCTGCGCGAGGCCGCTCACCAGCGGCTCTTCGCCCATGTGCCGTGGCTGCGGTCGCATCTGTTCGGTGCTGTCGAGGCGTATGCCCGCGGCATCAAGGTCGACACCAGCAAGCTGGAGGACGTCGTCGGCCAGTTCGACCCCTCACAGCCGGAGCAGCTGCAGGACGCCCTTCAGCAGGGCATGTTCCAGCCGGAGGACACGCCCGAGCAGAAGGCGTCCCTGGCCCGTCTGGAGACGGCTCTCGCGCTGGTGGAGGGCTGGGTGGACGCGGTGGTCCACGAGGCCGCGAAGTCCCGGCTGACCTCGTCCGACGCGCTGCGCGAGACGATGCGCAGGCGCCGTGCCTCCGGTGGACCGGCCGAGCAGACGTTCGCCACGCTCATCGGTCTCCAGCTGCGCCCGCGCCGGCTCAGGGACGCCTCGCGCCTGTGGGCCTCGCTCACGGACGCCCGGGGTCTGGAGGGCCGGGACGCGCTCTGGGCCCACCCGGACATGCTGCCGACGGCCCACGACCTGGACGACCCGGACGGCTTCGTGCACCACGAGCAGGCCGACTTCTCCGAGCTGGACAAGATGCTCGGCGAGGCGGCGAAGGGCCCGCAGAAGCCCTCCGAGAGCGATGAGGGCAAGGAAGACGGCAAGGGCGGCCCCGAGCAGTGAGCCTGCACGACGACGCCGTTCTCGTACTGAAGGGGTACGCCCCCGAGGCCGCGCACGGTGACCAGGCCGAGCTGCGTCAGGCCTACCTGGACCACCTGGCACGCCACGACGACGGCATGTGGAAGGCGTGCGGCGCCGGGCATGTGACGGCCAGCGCCCTGGTGATCGACCCGGAGCGCGGGAAGGTGCTGCTGACTCTGCACCGGAAGCTCCGGATGTGGCTCCAGATGGGCGGCCACTGCGAACCGCAGGACGTCGGCCTGGAGGCGGCGGCGCTCCGTGAGGCGACGGAGGAGTCCGGCATCACGGGGCTCACCCTGCTGCCCGGCGGACCGGTCCGGCTGGACCGGCACCCGATCCCGTCTCCCTGCAACTGGCACCTCGATGTGCAGTACGCCGCGCTGGCCCCGGCCGGAGCGGCGGAGCGGATCAGCGAGGAGTCCCTGGAGCTGCGCTGGTTCGGTTACGAGGACGTGCCCGGTGTGGCCGACGCTTCCGTCGTCCGGCTGCTGGAGGCGACGCGGTCCCGGCTGTAGCGGCGGGCGGCATCGGATATGCGTAAGGGGCGGCCTCCCGGGAGCCGCCCCTTACCGCTGTGCCCTGCGGGCGCCGGTCAGTTCCAGGCGTTGTTCTGGTTCTGGCCGTGGGAGCCCTGCTGGCCCATGCCGAACTGGGCGCGGGCGCCCTGGCCGATCTGGGCGTTCTGCGGAGGCATGACCTCGCTCGGCTGGACCAGCGCGAAGCCCTGGCCGAGGAAGCTCAGCTCCCAGCCCTCCCCGGTGTTGCCGCGGCGCCTGAAGACACCCGAGGAGTGTGTCTGGGCCTGCATCTGCACACGCAGGGAGCTGGACCAGGCGACGATCGCGTCGGCGTCGGCGTTGACGTACTTCTCGGGCGTGACCTGCATCATCAGGGGCTGGCCCGAGGTCATGAGGGCGACCTTGCCCGAGCCGGAGATGTTGAGCTGGTACTTGCCGCTGCCGGAGATCCCGTACTGGCTGTCCACCGCGATGACCTCGGTGTGCAGCGAGGAGTCGAGCGCGAGGACGTAGGCGCTGTCCACGGTCATCCCCTCGCGGTCGACGTCCACGACGTGGATGTACTGCGCGAGGTTGGCGAGGTAGACGGTGCCCTGGCCGGACACGCGCATCAGGTCGAGGCCCTCCCCGGTGTTCGCGCGGGCGCGGCGCTGGCCCTGGGACTGGTACTCCCCGTCGAAGTCCATCAGGCCCTGGTAGGCGACCATGGCGCCCTTGCGGGCGAGGATGTCGTCGTGGCCGGTCAGCGAGACCCGCAGGAGCTGCGGGTTCTGGATCGCGTAGCGGTCCTGGGTCTGCTGCTCGGTGTGGCTGAAAAGCGGACTCTGCATGATGTGTTCTCCCTCCCCGTCAGTTCCGGATCCGCAGACGGTCCGTGCTGTCCTCGCTGGGCTGGACGACGACGATGCCCTGGCCGGAGAAGCCCATCTGGTACGCCTCGCCGCTGCCCCGTCCGATCAGCGAGCCGGCCTTGAAGCTCCGCTTGCCCTTCACCTTGAGGTTCGGGGACCAGGCGACGAGTGCGTCCGGGTCGACGTACGTCTCGTCCTCGCCGCGTCCGCAGTCGACGACGATCGGGGTGCCCCGCGAGGTGATGGCGACCCATCCGGTGCCCTGGACGACGACGTTCCACAGACCCTGTCCGGCGAACTTGGCAAGCCCCTTGACCTTCTCGACGCCCCAGGTGAGGTGGGCGTCGAAGGCGAGGAGGTTGGTGCCGTTGACCGAGATGGAGTCGTTGTTGAGGTTGATGACGACCACGTCGGCGCCGTAGTCGGCGAGGTAGAGCAGTCCGTCGCCGGAGCACTTCATGACGGGTGCGCCCTCGCCGGTGATCCACTGGGAGGCGATCTGCCGGACCGCGGGCGGGTTGGGCTCGTACTGGATGAAGCCCTCGTACGCCACCATCGAGCCGGTGCGCGCGAAGAGGTCCTGCCCGGAGGCCATGGCGACCTTGAGCATGGTCTTGCCGTGGTTCTCCATACGGGCCGTGACAGGGGTCGGGGCGAAGCCCGCGAGTTGCTGGTTCATGACGGGCTCCCTCAGACCTCGTAGGGCTGGACGACGATGAAGTTGCCGGGGGCGCCCCGGAACTGGAGGTTCACGGTCTCTCCGCTGTGTCCGGGGTACGCGTTGCGGCGCAGCCGGACCTGGGTGGAGACGATCACCTGGGAGGCGGCCGACCAGGCGACGACGGCGTTGCAGTCGGCGAACGTGGTGGGCGTGACCGGCAGGACGACCGGGGTGCCGTGGGTCTTCACGATCACGGTGCCGGTGCCCTGGAACTGCATGGTGAACAGTGCGCCGCCGGGGATGCCGTGCCCTTCGACCCTGCGGACCTCGTACTGGAGGGACTCGTCGAAGGCGAGGACGCTCTCGGCGGAGACGCAGATGGCGTCGCCCTGCAGTTCGATCGGGTGCAGATGCGAGCCCTCCTCGGCGAGGAAGACCTGGCCGCGGCCGGTACAGCGCATCAGCTGCATCTCCTGGCCGGTGGCGTTGCCCACGGCACGGCCGACGAACCCGGCACTCTTGTAGCCGAAGTCCACCTTGCCCTGATACATCACCATGCTGCCCTGGCGGGCCAGGACCCCGGATCCGCCCATGGTCAGGTCGACCCGCATGAGCTGCTGGTTCTGCGGGGTCCAGCGCTGTCCGGTGGCGGTCTCCTTGTACGGCTGCAGGGCCGCCTGGAGACCCGCGCCGGTGGCCGGCACTCCTTGAGGCACTCCCTGGGGCATGCCCTGCGGGACACCCGGCGGCATGCCCATGGGGGGCTGCTGACCGTACGGGGCCGGCACGGGCTGACCGTAGGGAGCGGGCGCCTGCTGGCCGAAGGGAGGGGCGGGCGGAGCGCCCTGGCCCGGGACCTGGCCGAACTGGGGCTGCTGGGGCTGGCCGTACGGGGACGGAGCCTGGGGCGCCTGCGGCGTCTGGGGAGCCAGCGGGGCCGCGATCGTCGGCGCCGCGTGCATCGGCTGCTGCGGTGCGGGCGACGGCGTGGGCGCGGGCGGGGCTCCGAAGGACGGTGCGGGCTGCGGGGCCTGGGCTGCGGGCGGGGCGCCGAAGGCGGGGGGCGCGGCTGCCTGGGCCAGCGGGGCGAAGCCCGGGGCGGCGGCCGGTGCGGCTGCGGGAGGCGCCTCCTCCTCGGCGACCTCGCCGCCGAAGTTCTTCAGAAGCGCGTCGAGACCGCCGTCGAAACCCTGGCCGACGGCGGCGAAGCGCCAGACGTCCTTCAGATAGAAGTCGCCGAGCATCACCGCGCGCTCGGTGGTGAACTCCGATCCGGTGAAGGCGTACCGCACCACTTCCTCGCCGCCCGCGACGATCCGGATGTACCCCGGACCGATCTGGGACATCTGCCCGGAACCGTCGAGCGTCGCGGTGAAGGAGAGCTTCTGGATGGCTGCCGGAATGCGGTCGAGCGTGACGCGGAAGGACTCGGTGTCACCGGACTGCGCGCCGAGGAGCTGAATGGACTCCTCGGGCGATTTCGGCTGATTGAAGAAGATGAAGTACCGGTCGTCGGAGAGCTGCTCATGGGCGTCGAGACCGAAGCAGCTGATGTCGAAAGTCAGCCCCGGGGCCGCGATCTGCACGCCTACGTACAGATCCGTCCCTGGCGTGAGATCACTGATCTTGGCCTTGTGGCCGCGTTGGAATTCCCTGGCCATGCGTAACGACCGTCCCCCATCCAGAAGGTAAATGCGTCGCGTCAGGCTAACCGCAAACGACGACATCGGACCAAGCCGGTACAGACCCGGTACAGAATCGGCGAACGTGACCGGCCCCGGTCACTCCTCGCGGGCGGCGGGCAGGTGGGGCAGCCGGTCGGCCGCCACCACGCCCTCCAGATACCCACGGGCGCGCTCGGTGCGGGGGTAGGCCTCCAGCAGCCGCCAGAACCCCGGACCGTGTCCGGGAACGAGCAGATGTGCCAGCTCGTGGAGGAGTACGTAGTCGACCACGTACTCCGGCATGCCCTGCAGGCGGTGCGAGAGCCTGATGCTGCCCTCGGCAGGGGTGCACGAGCCCCAGCGGGTGTTCTGGTTGGTCACCCAGCGCACCGAGACGGGCCTGGCGCGACCGTCGAAATACTGGGCGGACAGCCGCACGGCACGCTCAGCGAGTTCGGTGTCGCCCAGGACGCGCTTGTTCTCCTGGGCGGCGAGCTTGTCCAGCATCACGCCCACCCAGCGCCGCTCCTCCGCCTCCGACATCCGGGCGGGGATGAGCACGATCGTGCGGTCGCCCTCGCGGTAGGCGGAGACCGTTCTCCTGCGCCGGGTGCTCCTGCGGACCTCGACCGCGCTCGTCGCCGAAGCGCGGGCCGGATGGGCTGCCGCGCTGCGCTGATGGCTTCCGGCGCTGGGCGCGGGGGTCTCCCCGGCGAAGCCGGACGACGGGTCGGCGGGCACGCCACGACGTTACCCGCTGTCCGTGGGGGAAGTCCCGCCCCGGGAACGGTTCCGCGGCGATCCGCGCCACCGCGTGCACCATTTGAACGACTAAGGGCTTGAACGACTAATACCCCGTGCCTGTGGACAACTCCGCGCACGGTTCGGCGCGGGCCCGCATTCTGGCGGAGGTCCTGCGGAAAGACCCGTGGATCCACCGGTCTGCGAGCACACCCGTGCCCGCGACACCGCTCGGGGGGAGAAATCATGCATCCGATGCTGAAGCCCGCACTGCGTCGCGCATGGCGCGGCCGGAACACCGTGCAATTCGGTGTGACACCCGCTCATGCCGTGACGCTCGGACCTGTGGACCTCGCCACGGGGAGCTTCCTGGAGCTGCTCGACGGCACGCGCGGGCTGCCGCTCCTGCACGAGGAGGCACGCGCTCTGGACCTGTCGGAACGTCATGTGGACACCCTTCTGGCACGGTTGGCGGAGGCCGGGCTCCTGGACGACCCGAGGTCGGCGGGTCCGGGAGCCGATGTCCTGTGCCGCCGGGCCGAGATGATGGACCGCCAGCGTCCCGATGTGGCATCCCTGTCGGTCGTCCGTCCCGAGCCGGGCGGCAGTACGCGGCGGATGGCGGCCCGGCGAGCGATGCGGGTCCAGGTGCGGGGAGCGGGCAGGGTCGGGGCGTCCATCGCCTCGGTGCTGTCGGGTGCGGGGGTGGGGCATGTGGAAGTGCTCGACGGGGGCCGGGTCGAGCCCTGGGACGTGGCGCCCGCGGGTCTCGCCCCGGCATCCGTCGGGGAACGGCGCGACGTGGCGGCCCGCCGGCTCGTCCGCCGGTCCGCACCCGGGCCCGCTCCCCGGCGGGCGAGGACGGACGGAGCCGGGGCCGACCTGCCGGGGAGCGCCGGACAACCCGGCCTGTCCCTGATCGTCGTCGCTCCCCGGGACGGCCTCGCGGTGTACGCACCCGTCGCGGACACGGCCGGTCCCTGGATCGCGTCGGGCACTCCTCATCTCTATGCGGGAGTGATCGAGGCCACAGGGGTGGTCGGGCCTCTCGTCCTGCCCGGGGGCACCGGCTGTGCGGGCTGCCTGGAACTGCACCGTGCGGACCAGGATCCGCAGTGGCCCCGGATGCTGGCGCAGTGGCGTTCCGGGCGGCGGGGAGCGGTGCCCGCCTGCGACCTGGGGCTCGCGACGGCGGTCGCCGGTCTCGCCTCGGCGCATGCCCTGGCGTTCCTGGACGGGGACCTCCCTGCCTGTACCGGAGCTCGCTGGGAGGCCGCTCTCCCGTTGCTGGACTGGCGTTCCGAGCCGATCGGCCCGCATGCGGACTGCTCCTGCGGGGCGGCCGGGGGCGCTATGAGGGATCGGGCCTCCGGTGGTCTTCCGGCGCAGGACACAATGGCGGGGTGACCGCCGACGCCGGAGAGACACCGGAGGCACGAGCGGCACGGCAGTCTGGGAACTGGAGGGGCACATGTCTGATCTTCCCCGGAAGGCGGTTACGCGTACGGCCAAGCTGGCCGCGCTTCCGCTCGGCTTCGCCGGCCGTGCCACATGGGGTCTGGGCAAGCGGATCGGCGGAAAGTCGGCCGAGCTGGTCGCCCGTGAGGTGCAGCAGCGCACGGCGGACCAGTTGTTCAAGACCCTGGGCGAGCTGAAGGGCGGGGCCATGAAGCTGGGCCAGGCCCTCTCGGTCTTCGAGTCGGCGCTGCCCGAGGAGATCGCCGGCCCCTATCGGGCCGCGCTGACCAAGCTCCAGGAGGCCGCGCCGCCGCTGCCCGCGCGCACGGTCCACGGGGTCCTCACCGAACGCATCGGGGAGGACTGGCGGGAGTATTTCCTGGAGTTCGAGGACACGCCGGCGGCTGCCGCCTCGATCGGGCAGGTGCACCGCGCGGTGTGGCACGACGGCCGCGAGGTCGCCGTGAAGGTGCAGTATCCCGGGGCGGGCGAGGCGCTGCTCTCCGACCTCGCCCAGCTCAGCCGTTTCGCGCGGCTGCTCGGCCCGCTGGTTCCGGGGATGGACATCAAGCCGCTGATCAAGGAGTTGCGGGACCGGGTCTCGGAGGAGCTGGACTACGAGCTGGAGGCGCAGGCGCAACAGGAGCACGCGGCGGAGTTCGAGGACGACCCGGATGTGGTGATCCCTCAGGTGGTGCACCAGTCCGACCAGGTGCTGGTGACGGAGTGGATCGACGGGATCCCGCTGTCCGAGGTCATCGCGGAGGGGACGGCGGAGCAGCGGGACCGTGCGGGGCAGTTGCTGGCCCGCTTCCTCTTCTCCGGTCCGGCGCGCACCGGCCTGCTGCACGCCGACCCGCATCCGGGCAACTTCCGGCTGCTGCCCCCGGCGGCGGCGGAGAAGGAGGCGGGGCAGACGGAGGAGGACGGCGGTCCGGTCGGGTCGTGGCGGCTGGGGGTGTTGGACTTCGGCACGGTCGACCGGCTCCCGGGCGGGCTGCCGCGGAACATCGGCGACTCGCTGCGGCTGGCGCTGGAGGGCGACGCGGCGGGGGTGTACGGGCTGCTGCGCGAAGAGGGCTTCGTGAAGGAGTCGATAGATCTGGACCCGGACGCGGTGCTCGACTACCTGCTCCCGATCATCGAGCCCACCCAGGTGGAGGAGTTCACCTTCAGCCGGGGCTGGATCCGTGAACAGGCGGCCCGGATAGCCGATCCGCGTTCCCCCGCCCATCAGCTCGGCAGGCAGCTGAATCTCCCCCCGTCCTACGTCCTGATACACCGGGTCACGCTCAGCACCATCGGGGTGTTGTGCCAGCTCGGCGCGACGGTCCGGCTGCGCGACGAGTTGGAAGCGTGGCTGCCGGGGTTCCTCGCGGAGGACCCGGAGACGGAGGACACGGAGACGGTGGACGCGGAAGCCGAGGGCACGGAGTACGCCGAGGAGGAGGGCGAGCCGGAAGGGGAGCCCGTCCAGGCGTAGGAAGGACCCGGGGCCGCGGTCACCACCAGAGTGAGTCGAGGCGGCTCTCGATCGCGCGGATATGGAGGCGGGCGCAGCTCTCGCAGAACAGGAGACGGCGCCCGTCCTCCACGGAGCAGAGCCAGGTCGGAGGGGCTGTCCCGCCTTCGGCGGCGGTGCCGCAGCGGGCGCACACCACGCTTCCGTCGGCGGACTGCTCGGGGGAATGGGTCTCCTCGTCCACCTCCTGACGATATCCCCGTGACCGGACGGCCGACGGCACAACGCACCGCGGGGCCGTCCGTGTCCGGACGGCCCCGCGGTGAGGTGATGGGTGCACGGTCAGTGCATGACCGCCATGGCCAGCGCGCGGCGGGCGCGCAGCGAGGCGCGCTCCGCTCGGCGCTGCATCCGGCGGGCGGTGATCAGGCGGGCCGACTGTCGGTCCTCCTGGGCCTCCCGCAGGCGGTCGTGCATATGCGCACGCGCCAGGGCTTCTGGGATGAGTTGCATTTCGCGGGTCCTGTTCTGACGCGAGTCGTTCGCGCCGATGATGGTGACGTCGGGGGTGGCGGAGCCGACGGGCTCCTTCGTGGGGGTGATCATTGGTGCCTGATTCCGGGGGTCATGGGTCTGGGGACGGTCGATCGTTCCGAGGCGGAGCCTGCGTGTGGGGGCGGGGACCCCACAGGTCGCGGTCACGCTGCGACCGGGTTCTTGCGCGGACGGCCACGCGGACGCTTGCGGGCCACGACGACGCCCTGGACGAAGAGCTCGCCGCCCCAGACACCCCACGGCTCGCGGCGGTCCTTCGCGCCGGCGAGGCAGGCCTCGACGAGCGGGCAGGTGCGGCAGAGGGACTTGGCGTACTCGACGTCGGCGGGCGACTCGGCGAAGAAGACCTCCGGGTCGTAGGAACGGCAGGGGACGGGTACGCCGAGGTTCTCGATGGCGTCGTCGAGCGCGGTGAGCGTGGTGAGCGGGGTCAAGGCGGAGTCCTCCGTGGAGCCGGGCGGCGAGATCGGGGTGGAAAGCGGTACTGACGGGGCGTGCGTTTCGATGTGCACGGTGGGTGGTGTCCTCGTCTGGTCGTGCCGGCCTGTTGGCCGGTTGGCGGCTGCTGGTACCAGGTCCTGCTTGTCCCGAGGCTCCTTCGTTCCGTCTCGTCCGTTCGGACAAAACAAAAGGGCCGCGGATCCCGAGTGGGGTTCCGCGGCCCTGAAGGCGCCGGCCTGATGCTGGATCAGGCTGGATCGCTCCAGGGTTCAGGCCCACGGAAGGCCCACATCGTGTGGTGCTGCTGCGTCTGCTTCTTGGCTCCGGCACCGGCTGCCGCAAAGGCATAGGCCTGAGCCTGTGCTGCCTTCGCTACTGCTGCTGCCGGTGCCTCGATCGGTCGCTCATTGCGCTCCCGCGTCACGGGGAGGCTCACCAGGGACAGCGGACGGACGGCAGAGATGCCGGACAGACCGGTGGCGCGAAGCGAGGCAACCGAGGAGCGGGTGAGGCCGAGCGAGCAGGCGGAGACGACCGAGAGATCGGTCATTTTCTGGGTTTCGATGATGCTGATCACTTCAATCGCCTCCTCTCGGCGTCTCAGGGGGACCGGCCGGGGCCGATCCTGCGTATTCGGATAAGTACAGCACGGAATCAGGGCTTCAGAGAAGTCGCTGTTCCCGTGGTTAAGAACCTATGGTGACGACTGGGGCGGGCGCAAACTATTTTCTGGACGAGTTTTCCTCAGGTCTCGTCGACGCCGCCCTCGGGCTCGCCATCAACGGCCTCACCTGCGCAGATAGCCAGAACATCGGTGCCGAAGCGGCTCAACTTCCGGTTGCCGACGCCGGCGATGACAACCAGCTCGCCCTCGGTCGACGGCACGGCCTCGGCGATCGCCATGAGGGTCTTCTCGGTGAACACGCAGAAGTCCGGCTGGCCCAGCAGCGTCGCCTGGGCGGCACGCCAGTCGTACAGCCGCCCGTACAGCGCCTCGTCCATGTCCGAGGGGCACTCCTCGCAGCGCATCAGCTTCATCTCGCCCGCGTCGGTGAGCGTGCGTCCGCAGACCCGGCACCGCACCGGTCCCCGGTGCTTCCGCTCGACCGCCGGGGTCCGGCTCGCCGCCGCTGCCCGGCCGGTGCCCCGGTCGATGCCTCCGCCGCCGCCGGCCCCGCTCCGCGCGCCCGAGGACGCCGAGCCCGGCCGCAGCCCGTTCAGGAAGCGGGTCGGCCTCCGGCTCGCCCGGCCGCCCGGCGACCGGGACAGGGCCCAGGAGAGCGAGAGGTGGACGCGGGCGCGGGTGATCCCGACGTACATCAGGCGCCTCTCCTCCTCGACCTGCTCGTCGGTCTTGGCGTAGGCGATCGGCATCATGCCCTCGGTCAGGCCGACCAGGAACACGGCGTCCCATTCCAGGCCCTTCGCCGAGTGCAGCGAGGCCAGCGTCACCCCCTGGACCGTCGGGGCGTGCTGGGCGGCCGCCCGCTCGTCCAGCTCGCGGACCAGGTCGGTCAGGGTCGCCCCGGGTTTCGCCGTCTCGAAGTCCTCCGCGAGGCGCACCAGCGCGGCCAGCGACTCCCAGCGGTCGCGCACGGCCCCCGACCCGGCGGGCGGCCTGCTGGTCCAGCCCTTGGTGGAGAGCACCGCCCTCACCTGGGACGGCAGCCCCTCCGCCTCGTCGAGCAGGGAGTCGTTGCGCCCGGCGCGGGCCGCGCCGCGCAGGGCGGTGCCCGCCTCGCGGACCTCGGCCCGCTCGAAGAACCGCTCGGCGCCGCGCAGCTGGTAGGGCACCCCGGCGTCCGCGAGGGCCTGCTCGTAGACCTCGGACTGGGAGTTGACGCGGTAGAGCACGGCGATCTCGCCGGCCGGCACGCCGGCGGCGATGAGATCGCGGATGCGCCGGGCGGTGGACTCGGCCTCGGTGGGCTCGTCGGAATACTCCGTGTAGACCGGCTCGGGGCCCTTCTCGCGCTGCGAGACCAGCTCCAGCCGGTGGTCGGCGGCCTTGCCGTGGGCCTGGCTCAGCAGGCCGTTGGCGAGGTGGACGACCTGGGGGGTGGAGCGGTAGTCCCGCACCAGCTTGACCACGGTCGCCCCGGGGTGGCGGGTGCGGAAGTTCAGCAGATGGTCGGGGGTGGCCCCGGTGAAGGAGTAGATCGTCTGGCTGGCGTCGCCGACGACGCAGAGATCGTCCCGGTCCCCGACCCAGAGGTCGAGCAGCCGCTGCTGGAGCGGGCTCACGTCCTGGTACTCGTCGACGACGAAGTGCTGGTACTGGCCGCGCACGTGCTCCGCGATGTCGCTCCGGTCCTGGAGGATGCCGACCGTGAGCAGCAGGACGTCCTCGAAGTCGATCACCGAGCGGTCGCGCTTGAGCTGTTCGTACGTGGAGTAGATCTGGGAGAGGACCGCCGGATCGCGGGGGGCGTCCCGCTGGGTCTTGGCGACGGCGGCCGGGTAGTCGGCGGGGACGGTCTGGGTGACCTTGGCCCACTCGATCTCGCTGGTGACGTCCCGCAGCTCGTTGCGGTCGAGCCGGAGCTCGCAGCGGGCGGCGGCCTCGGCGACCAGCTGCACCTTCCGCTCCAGCAGCCGGGGCAGCTCGCCACCGACTGCTTTCGGCCAGAAGTACTGGAGCTGTCGGAGGGCGGCGGAGTGGAAGGTCCGCGCCTGGACGCCGGTCGCGCCGAGCTGCCTCAGGCGGCCGCGCATCTCTCCGGCGGCCCGGTTGGTGAAGGTGACGGCGAGCACGGTGGCCGGCTGGAGGATGCCCGCCCGCACCCCGTACGCGATGCGGTGGGTGATCGCGCGGGTCTTGCCCGTACCGGCTCCGGCCAGCACGCACACCGGTCCGTGCAGGGCCAGAGCCACCTCGCGCTGCTCGGGGTCGAGCCCGTCGAGCACGGCGTCCGGGGTCTCGGGAACCTGGGGGAAGAGGGTGGAGTGCGTTGCTGCTGTCACCCCGCCATGCTGCCAGGTCCCAAGGGGCGGATGCGGCGGTTGTCCACAGGGGTGAGGTATTCGTCGTACCGGCCCGTGCGGCGCGGGACCGGTGCGGGACTAGGTACGGGGCGTGGTCGGGCCGGGTACACGGGGCGTGGTGGGAATGGTGACCGTGTCCCGTACGTTCCTCAAGATTGTGGGACGGCCGCGGACAGCGGCCGGACCGCGAGTGACGCTGCCGGCCGCGCAGCGTTCGGACGAGACGAAGGAGCGCCAGCGACATGGCGGGCACTGTGACGATGTACAGCACCACCTGGTGCGGCTACTGCCGTCGGCTGAAGAGCCAGATGGACCGCGAGGGCATCGCGTACAACGAGGTCAACATCGAGCACGACCCGGAGTCGGCCGCGTTCGTCGAGAAGGCGAATGGCGGAAACCAGACGGTCCCCACCCTGCTGATCGTGGCCCCCTCGGGCACCGAGTCGGTCATGACGAACCCGTCTCTCGCCCAGGTGAAGCAGGCGCTCGCCGCCTGATCCGGCCGATCGACGACTGCCCGTCGTGCGTACTGCTTGCCCGTTGTGCGTACCACTGCCCGTCGCGCGTACCACTGCCCCCGGCACCGCCGGGGGCAGTCGTCTGTCCGGGGCAGACGTCAGCCGGTCCGCTTCACGGCGCCCGGCTTCGGGAGCGGCTTGCCGTACCAGAGTTCGATCAGACGGGCCGCGATCGAGATGCCGAACGGGGGCATGACCTCGCCGGACTCGAAGGCGGCGGTGAGGTCCTCGCGGGAGAACCAGCGGGCCTCCTCGATCTCCTCGCCGTCGACGTTGATGTCGAAGGAGGTCGCCCGCGCCATGAAGCCGAGCATCAGGCTGGAGGGGAACGGCCAGGGCTGGCTGGCGATGTACTCGACCTCGCCGACGGTGACCCCGGCCTCCTCGTAGACCTCTCGGGCCACGGACTGCTCGATCGACTCCCCCGGCTCGACGAACCCGGCGAGCGTGGAGAAGCGGCCCTCCGGCCAGTGCACCTGGCGGCCCAGCAGGGCCCGGTCCTGGTCGTCGGTGACCAGCATGATGACCGCAGGGTCGGTACGCGGGTAGTGCTCGGCGCCGCAGGCCTGGCAGCGGCGGATGTGGCCGGCCGCCGCGATGACGGTGCGCTCGCCGCAGCGGGAGCAGAAGCGGTGCAGCCGCTGCCAGTTCTCCAGGGCGACCGCGTGCACCATCAGACCCGCGTCGCGGGGGCCGAGGAGGAGCCCCGCTTCGCGGAGTCCCGCGGGCCGGGCCGACTGGTCCATGCGGCCGGGCAGCGAGTCCTTCTGGAGCGCGAAGTAGCTGACGCCGTCCTCGTCGGTGCCGAGGAAATACCGGTGGGTCTCGGTGACCGGGGCCTCGAAGGCCTGGGTCATGACGATCTCGGTGCCCCCGTCGGGGGTGTCGTCGATCAGCACCTGCCCGCCGGAGACGACGAAGACGCGGGTCGTCGGGTGGCTCCACGCCACGGCCAGCCAGGCCTCGTCGAGGCGGTGGTGTGCCGCGCGGTCGATGCCGCTCGGCGCGGTGAGGCCGATCGGGCGGTCTGCGGTGGCGTTGTCGAAGGTGCTCACAGGTGCTTCCTACTCCCCCTGGGTGGATCGGGTGTGCACAGGTACGTGGAAGTGCGCAGAGGATTCAGCGGAGTCCGGGCGCTCAGCGGAGTGGTGGGCGTTCAGCGGAGTGCCGTGGCCAGCTCGCCCCACAGGTGGGCGGTCGTCTCCACGCCCTTGAGCAGCAGGTCCAGCTCGACCTTCTCGTCGGGGGCGTGCCAGCCGTCGGAGGGTACGGAGATGCCGAGGAAGAGGACGGGGGCGCCGAGCACGTCCCTGAGGTCGGCGGCGGGGCCCGAGCCTCCTTCCCGGGTGAAGAGGATCTTCCTTCCGAAGGCCCGGCCCATCGCGCGGGCCACCGCCTGGAGGGCGGGGTGGTCCAGCGGGGTCAGACAGGGGCGGGTGGCGGGCTGGAAGGCGATCCGGTGACGGACGCCCGCCGGTACGCGGGACTCGGCCCAGGCCTGAACGGCCTGCTGCACGCGGTCGGGGTCCTGGCCGTCGACCAGCCGGAAGCTGATCTTCACCAGGGCGGAGGAGGGGATGATCGTCTTGCTGCCGGCGCCCTGGTAGCCGCCGCCGATGCCGTTGACCTCGGCGGTGGGGCGGGCCCAGACGCGCTCCAGCGTGGAGTACCCGGTCTCTCCGGTGGCGGCCCCCGACTTCGCGGTGCGCAGCCAGGTGGCCTCGTCGAAGGGCAGCTCGGCGAAGAGGGCCCGCTCGGTGTCGGTGAGGTCGGTGACCCCGTCGTAGAAGCCGGGGATCGCGACCCGGCCGTCCTCGTCGTGGAGGGCGGCGACGAGGCGGGCGATCTCGGTGGCCGGGTTGGGGACGGCACCGCCGAACGATCCGGAGTGGATGTCCTGGGCGGGGCCGTACAGCTCGATCTCGCACTCCGCGAGGCCGCGCATGCCGGTGCAGACGGTCGGGGTGTCCTCGTCCCACATGCCGGTGTCCGAGACGATCACCGCGTCGGCGGCGAGCCGGTCCGCGTGCTTCTCGGCGAGGGCGCGGAAGTTCGGGGAGCCCGACTCCTCCTCGCCCTCGATCAGCAGTTTGAGGTGGACGGCGGGGGTGGTGCGGCCGGTCGCGGCGAGGTGGGCGCGGACCCCGAGGGTGTGGAAGAACACCTGGCCCTTGTCGTCGGCCGCGCCGCGGCCGTACATCCGGCCGTCCCGGATCACCGGCTCGAACGGGTCGGTCGCCCAGCCGTCCTCGCGGGCGGCGGGCTGCACGTCGTGGTGGCCGTAGACCAGGACCGTCGGGGCGTCCGGGTCCTCGCTGGGCCACTCGGCGAACACCGCCGGGGCTCCGGGGGTCTCCCAGACCTCGGTGACCGGGAACCCGGTCTCCCCGAGCTTGGCGCTCAGCCACTCCGCGCTGCGCCGTACGTCCCCGTCGTGCTCCGGCTGCGCGGACACGGACGGGATGCGCAGCCACTCCGCGAGGTCGTCGAGGAAGGCTGCGCGGTGCTGTTCGGTGTACGTACGGACGGCGCTGTCCGGGGTCTCGCTCATGCTCTTGAGCCTATCCGTCCTCGGGGGCCGGCTCGTCCAGCAGGATCCGCTCCAGCTCGGCCCGGCCGGGCAGTCCCCGCGGTTGGACGGTCTCCCCGCTGCGTACGTAGAGGAAGGTGGCGGTGACCTCTTCGGGCGGCAGATCGTGCAGTTCGGCCCAGGCCAGCCGGTAGACGGCGAGCTGGAGCGGGTCGGCGGTGCGGTGGCGGGTGGTCTTCCAGTCGACGATCTCGTACCGGTCGCCGGTGCGGTAGACGGCGTCGATACGTCCCCGGATCACCCGGCCCGCCAGGGTGATCTGGAACGGGGTCTCCACCCGGTACGGCGTGCGCCGGGCGTACGCGGTGCGCTCGAACGCCTCCTTCAGTTCGGCGAGGTCCCGCTCGTCGGCGATCTCCGCGTCGCTCCCGTCTCCCCCGGGCAGTTCGTCGGGGCCGAGCATGGGCAGCGGCAGTTCCTCGTACCGCGACTCCACCCAGGCGTGGAACCGGGTGCCCCGGCGGGCGGCGGGCTGGGGCGGGCGGGGCATGGGCCGGGCCAGCTCCCGGGCGAAGGCGTCGGGGTCCTCGGCCAGGCGCAGCAGCTGGGTGGCGGAGAGCGCGGCGGGCACGAGGACCTCGCGCACGGTGGCACGGGCACGCCGCAGCTCCCCGGCCAGGGAGTCCAGGTCCCGGTCCCAGGAGGCGAGGGTGCGGGCCTCCTCGGGGGTCAGCCTTTCCGCCGGGTCTTCCCGCGGAGGACGGGCGGCCTGGTCGGCCTGGTCCTCCTGCGGGTGACGTGCGGCCGGTTCCTCCTCCGGCTGACGTGCGGCCGGGATGTGCGGGGACGGGGGCGGTGCGGTGTCCGGTGCCGTGTCCGGCACGGTGTCCGGGGCCGTGTCCGGTGCGGTTCCCGGTGCCGTGTCCGGTGCGGTTCCCGGTGCCGTGTCCGGTGCGCCCGGGGGGCGTTCCGTGGGGAGCGCGTCCCAGTCCCAGTCCTCGTCGACCGGCTCCTCGTCGAACGGCTCCTCCTCGAACAGTGCCTCGTCGAACAGTGCCTCGTCGGCCGGTACGTCATCGGGCCCGGGCCCGTACGCCGGCGCCTCCTCGTCCCCGTGGACGGCCAGGCGCTCCAGGTGGGCCAGCACCGTGTCCCGGGCGGCGCGGCGGCGGGCCAGGGCGTCGGCGTCGAGCGGGAGCGGCCAGGCCAGGTCGGCGTCCCGTTCCGCGAGGGCCGGGTTCTCCTCGTCCTCCGCGGGCTCGTCCGCCCAGGCCTCGATCTCGCCGTGGCCCGCGGCGCAGTGCTCGTACAGCGCGTCGAGGAAGGCGGACGGGCCGCGGGTCCTCTTCTGCGACGGGCCCCACCAGTGGCCGGAGCCGAGGAGCAGGGAGCGGGGGCGGGTGAACGTGACGTACCCGAGGCGCAGCTCCTCCGTGTGCTGGTGCTCCTTCATCTCCGCCTTGAACGCCTTGATCCCCTTGGCGTCGAGGCCGTCGTGCGTGTCCAGGGCCGGGAGCGTCTCCGCGTCGCCGCGCAGGGCGTGCGGGAGCACCTGGGCCTGGGCGGTCCACGCCTCCCGGGCCCGGTCGCTCGGGAACTGGCCCGTGACCAGTCCCGGCACGGCGACGACGTCCCACTCCAGGCCCTTGGACTTGTGCGCGGTCAGCACCTTGACGGTGTTCTCGCCACCGGGCAGCGCGTTGTCGAGGCCCTTCTCGTACTGTGCGGCGGTCCGCAGGAAGCCGAGGAAGGCGAGCAGGGTCGCCTCGCCGTCCAGGGAGGCGAACCGGGCCGCGGTGTCCAGGAAGTTGGCGAGGGTCTCGCGGCGGCGGGCGGCCAGCGCCTGCGGGGACGCGGACAGCTCGACCTCCAGTCCGGTGGTGGCCAGGACCCGGTGCAGGACGTCCATCAGGGGGTCGGCGAGCGAGCGGCGCAGGTCACGCAGCTCCCGGGCGAGGCGGGCGAAACGGACGCGGGCCTCGGCGGAGAACGGCAGCCCGTCGTCGGCCGCGTCCCCCACGACCAGGAAGGTGTCCAGCGCGTCCGCGAGCGATATCACCTCGGCCGGGTCCGTGCCCTCGACCGCGTCCGCGAGCCGTTGGTCCGCGTCGGCGTCGTCCGCGTGGCCGGCCCGGTGCACGAGGAGGCGGGCGCGGCGGCCCAGGAGCGCGAGGTCACGGGGGCCGATGCGCCACCGCGGTCCGGTGAGGAGGCGGACCAGGGAGGCGTTGGCCCCCGGGTCCTGGAGGACCTCGCAGACGGCGACCAGGTCCGCCACCTCGGGCAGGTGCAGCAGCCCGGCGAGACCGACGACCTCGACCGGGATGTCCCGGGCGACCAGCGCGGCCTGGATCTCGGGGAAGTCCCCGGCGGTGCGGCACAGGACGGCGATCTCGCCCGGCGGGGTGCCGGTGCGCACGAGGTGGGCGAGGGAGTCGGCGAGCCAGTCGATCTCCTCGGTGTGCGTGGTCAGCAGCGCGCAGCGGACCATGCCGTCCCGCTCGGCGCCGGGGGCGGGGCGCAGCGCCTCGACGCCCTCGTGCATCGCCCGCAGGGGCTCGGCGAGGCCGTTGGCGAGCTGGAGGAGACGGCCGCCGCTGCGCCGGTTCTCGCTGAGGCTGTAGCGGGTGGCGGGGGCGCCGTCGGCATGCGGAAAGTGCTCGGGGAAGTCGTCGAGGTTGGCGACGGACGCGCCGCGCCAGCCGTAGATCGCCTGACAGGGGTCGCCCACGGCGGTCACCGCGTGGCCGGTGGGCGTGTGGCTGCCCTCCCCGGACTCCGTACCGGCACCGAACAGCGCGGAGAGCAGCAGTCGCTGGGCCACCGACGTGTCCTGGTACTCGTCGAGGAGAACCACCCGGAACTCCTCGCGCAGGATCTTCCCGACCTCGGGCCGGGTCAGGGCCAGCTCGGCGGAGAGGGCGATCTGGTCGCCGAAGTCCAGCAGGTCCCGGCTGCGCTTGGCGGCCCGGTAGCGCTCGGTGAGGCCGAGGAGGGAGCGGCGGGCCTCGGCGGTCTCGGGGATCTTGCGCAGATCGGCGTTGCTGAGCCTGGCGTGCTCCAGGGCGCTCAGCAGCTCGGTGTCGTACGTATCGAGCGCGCCGGGCCGTACGAGGTGTTCGGACAGCTCCCCGTCGAGCGCCAGGAGATCGCTGACCAGAGTGGGGAAGGACCGGGTGAGCGCCGGATAGGGGCCCGGGGCCTCGCGCAGCACCTTCGCGGCGAGCTGGTAGCGGGTGGCGTCGGCGAGGAGGCGGGTGGTCGGCTCCAGGCCGATGCGCAGGCCGTGCTCGGTGAGGAGGCGGCCGGCGAAGGCGTGGTAGGTGGAGATGGTGGGTTCGCCCGGGGGGTTGTCCGGGTCGATCACGTCGGGGTCGGTGACCCCGGCGGCGATCAGCGCCCTGCGGACGCGCTCGGCCAGCTCGCCCGCCGCCTTGTTGGTGAAGGTGAGGCCGAGGACCTGCTCCGGCGCGACCTGTCCGGTGCCCACCAGCCAGACCACGCGGGCGGCCATCACCGTGGTCTTGCCCGACCCGGCTCCGGCCACGATCACCTGCGGGGCGGGCGGCGCGGTGATGCAGGCCGTCTGCTCCGGGGTGAACGGAATCCCGAGGAGCTCCTTGAGCTGCTCGGGATCGGTGAGACGTGGGGACACCCGGACAACGGTAACCGGGCCCACCGACAACCCGGCACGAACCGGATTCCCCGCTCCACCACCCGGCGACCCGGATGCGGCGGCTACTCGACCACCTGCCGCCCCTCCGGCTGGGCGCTGCACGAGGCACGGAAGGCGCAGTGGGAGCAGTGGGTGCCGGTGGTGGGCGTGAAGCGTTCGTCCAGGACCTTTCCGGCGGCGGTGGCGAGCAGCCCGGAGACCCATTCCCCGGCCAGTGGTTCCTGGGCCTGGACCTTGGGGAAGGCGTCGCCGCCCTCCTTCTTGGGGGCGGGCTGGCGGAGCTGGACCAGCTCGGCCCCGCCCGGCTCGGGGCGTTTGCCGTCGAAGACCTCGTCGACCGCGCCCTCGCGGACGGCGAGCTGGTAGACGGCGAGCTGGGGGTGGGCGGCGACCTCGTCCTTGGTGGGCGCGCCCTTGCCGGTCTTGAAGTCGACGACGTACGCCCGGCCTTCGGCGTCCTGTTCGACCCGGTCCATCGAGCCCCGGATGCGTACGGCGTACTCGCCCGCCTCCAGGGTCACGTCGAAGTCGTGCTCGCTCGCGGCGGGGGTGCGGCCGCCCCGGTCCAGGACGTGCCAGTGCAGGAAGCGTTCCAGGGCGGCACGGGCGTGGTCCTTCTCCTGCTCGGACTTCCAGGGGGCGTCGAAGGCGAGGCCGTTCCACACGGAGTCCAGGCGTTCCATGAGGACGTCGAGGTCGGCGGGCGTACGGCTGGAGGCGACCTCGTCGGCGAGTACGTGGACGACGTTGCCGAACCCCTGGGCGGCGGTGGCCGGGGCGTCGGCCTTCACCTCGCGGCCCAGGAACCACTGGAGGGCGCAGGTGTTGGCGAGCTGGTCCAGCGCGCTGCCGGAGAGGGTGACGGGCTGGTCGCGGTCGCGCAGCGGGACGGCTGAGCGGGTCGGCTCCTCCAGGCCCCACCAGCGGTACGGGTGGGCCGCGGGCACCAGCGGCTGCCCCTCGTCGTCGGTGAGCGCGGCGAGCCGGGCGAGGCGGTGGGCGGCGGCCTCGCGCAGCGCGTCGGAGGCGGCCGGGTCGACCGTGGTGGCGCGCAGTTCGGCGACGAGCGCGGCGACGGCGAGGGGGCGGCGCGGGCGGCCGGTGACGTCGCGGGGTTCGACGCCCAGCTCGGTCAGGAAGCGGGAGGGCTGGTCGCCGTCGTCGGCGGGGGCCTTCACGGCAGTGACGACGAGGCGGTCACGGGCGCGGGTGGCGGCGACGTAGAAGAGCCGGCGCTCCTCGGCGAGGAGGGCCCCGGGCGTGAGGGGTTCGGCGAGTCCGTCGCGGCCGATCCGGTCGGCCTCCAGGAGGGAGCCCCGGCGGCGCAGGTCGGGCCAGACGCCCTCCTGGACCCCGGCGACGACGACGAGCCGCCACTCCAGGCCCTTGGAGCGGTGAGCGGTCATCAGGCGTACGGCGTCGGGGCGGGCGGTCCGCCGCGTGAGGGTGTCCGCGGCGATGTCCTGGGCGTCGACCTCTTCGAGGAAGTTGAGGGCCCCGCGCCCGCCGGTGCGCTCCTCGGCGCGCGCCGCCGTCTCGAACAGGGCGCACACCGCGTCGAGATCGCGGTCGGCGTTGCGCCCGCCCGCCCCGCCGCGCAGTGCGGCCCGCTCCAGCCTGCCGGGCCAGGGGGTGCCGTTCCACAGGGTCCACAGGGCCTCCTCGGCGGTGCCGCCGCCTTCGAGGAGTTCGCGGGCCTTGCGCAGGAGCGCGCCGAGGCGCTGCGCTCCGTGGGCGTACGCCGGGTCGTGCGTGACGAGCCGTTCGGGCTCGGCCAGGGCGCGGGCCAGCAGTGCGTCGGAAGGTGCGGGGACCCGGATCCCGGCGGCGCGCTCCTCGTCGCGCAGGGCCCGGCCGAGGCGGCGCAGGTCGGCGGCGTCCATGGAGCCGAGCGGGGAGGTGAGGAGGGTGAGGGCGGTTTCGGTGTCGAGCCAGGGTGCGGGCCCCTCCTCGGGACTCTCCTCGGGACCCCCCTCCGGCCCTTCCGCTGCCGCTTCCTCCGGCTGATCCTCCGCTTCGGCTTCCGCTTCGGCTTCTGCTTCGGCTTCTGCTTCGGCTTCTGCTTCGGCTTCTGCTTCAGCGGGGCGGTGGTGCAGCGCCGCGGTGGCCACCGTCCGCAGCGCCGTCAGCAGGGGGGCGACGGCCGGTTCGTGGCGCAGCGGCAGGTCGTCGCCGTCGACCTCCAGGGGGACGCCGGCGGAGGTGAGGGCGCGGCGGACGGCGGGCAGCGAGCGGCCTCCGGCCCGTACCAGCACGGCCATCTCCTGCCACGGCACCCCGTCCTCCAGATGGGCGCGGCGCAGCAGGTCCGCGATGTTCTCCAGCTCCGTGGACGCGGTCGGGTAGGTGTACGTCTCGACGAGGCCGCCGTCCCGGACGGCGGCCGGGTCCCGGTGGACGCGGACCGTGTCGGCGGGCAGCCGGGTCAGGGGCATCCGGCGGGTGAGCAGCCGGGTCGCCGCGAGCAGTCCGGCCCCGGAGCGGCGGGAGGTGGTGAGGACGCCCACGGGCGCGGGGCCCCCGTCCGCCCGGCGGAAGGTGTCGGGGAAGTCGAGGATGCCGTTCACGTCGGCGCCCCGGAACGTGTAGATCGACTGGTCGGGGTCGCCGAAGGCGATCAGCGTCCGTCCACCGCGCGCATCCGCACCGCGCTCCCGGTCGTGCCCCGGCGCGCGCCCCCGGTTGCCCGCCAGCGCGTGCAGCAGACGCACCTGGGCCGGGTCGGTGTCCTGGTACTCGTCGACGTACACCGCGTCGTAGCTCCCGGCCAGCCGCTCCGCCACCTCGGGGCGCTCGGCGAGCAGGACCGCGCGGTGGACCAGCTCGGCGTAGTCCAGGACGCCCTGGGCGTCGAGGATGTCGAGGTACTCGGCGAGGAACTGGGCCGCCGCCGTCCAGTCCGGGCGGCCGGTGCGGCGGGCGAAGGCGGCCAGCGCGTCCGGGCCGAGACCCAGTTCACGGCTGCGGGCCAGCACCGCGCGCACCTCGTCGGCGAAGCCTCGGGTGGTCAGGCAGGACCGCAGCTCGTCCGGCCAGCGGACGTGGGCCAGGCCCTCCTTCTCCAGGTCGAGCTGGCCCGCGAGCAGCTCGCGAACGGTGACGTCCTGCTCGGGTCCGGACAGCAGGCGCAGCGGATCGGCGAACAGATCGGCGTCCTGGTGGGCCCGGACCAGGGCGTAGCAGTACGAGTGGAACGTCGTGGCCTGCGGGCCCCGGGCCGCCCCGAGGCGGGCGGCCATCCGGTCGCGCAGCTCGACGGCGGCCTTGCGGCTGAAGGTGAGGACGAGGATGCGGGCGGGGTCGGCGCCCCGGTTCACCCGCGCGGCGACGGATTCGACGAGGGTGGTGGTCTTCCCGGTGCCGGGCCCGGCGAGGACCAGCAGCGGGCCGCCGGGGTGATCAACCACCGCGCGCTGGCCTGCGTCCAGGAGAGGGGGATCCACGGAACCCGGCGGAGTGCGCACCAGGCGGTACGCGCCCGTGGTCCGCGGCCGTGACTCACGGTGCGGACTGTGCCGGGTGGAGGAGGAACTCACGTGGATCGCCGGTCCTGGTGGGTGTACGCGGGTGTGCTGGTGTTGAGGGACGGGTCGGTGCAGTCGAGCAGGAGGAAGGGGGCGGGCGGAGCGTGCCGCGCGATGACGACGCTACGCCAGCGGCGGCGTGGGAGGCGGCGGCCGCGCTGCGTCCCTCGTCACGTGCGCTGCCGCGTCGGGCCGTATCCGCCGGAGGCCGATGGCGGATGCTGTCAGGTGTGAGCTTTCTCGCCCGGACCGCCCGGACCGCCCGGACCGCCCGGTTCGCCCGGTCCGTCCTGATCGCCCGGACCGCGCCCTTCGTCGGGTGCGGCATCCGCCTGCCCGCCGCCGTCCCAGCGGGCGCGCCGCATGTCGATGCGCGGGATGTGCCCCTCCGCCCGGTGCGACGCCTCACGCAGGGGGGTGCCCTCGGCCCGGTAGTGGTCCAGCGCCCGCAGCTCGTGGGCGGGGAGCAGCGTCCCGTCGGAGCGGACGACGCGCCACCACGGCACGGCCGATCCGTACAGCGCCATGACCCGGCCGACCTGGCGGGGTCCCCCCTCGCCCAGCCACTCCGCGATGTCGCCGTACGTCATCACCCGGCCGGGCGGGATCAGATCGGCCACATCGAGGACGCGCTCCGCGTACTCCGGCAGTTCGGCGCCGGTCGGGGCGGTGCCGGACCCGCCCCCGTCCGTCTGGTCCTGGCTCATCCGTCCCATCCTGCCGTACGCCACCGACAGCCCGGCCGAAACGGTATCCGTCCGGGCACACCGCGTGCACACGGGTGGAAAGGAGCGTATGTTGCGCTTCCCGCGCCCGTGCAATGCACCCTGATGCCCTCCTCTGTCTACGGGCCGTGCCACCATCATGCGGGCGGTGACCGGTGATACCAGAACACGAAGACGAACCAGAGGCGACGAAGGAGCAGGGCGTGCAGCCACCGAAGGCGGCGGACGCCTCCGATGCCGGGGAGCGCCCGCAGGGTGATTCCGAGTCCTCCGGAACGCCCCGTGCCGACGGCCCCACGACGTCCACCACCGGACATCTGGCCGGCTCGACGCTGGCCTCGGCCGAAGCCGCCCTGACCGACCGCGTCTCCGGCGACGAGCCGCTGCTCCCCGCCCGGGTGCACCGCCCCTCCGACCTGATGCGGCTGCTCATCGGGGTGCTCGCGATCGCGGTCCTGTTCTCGATCGCCGCGTTCGCCCAGGGCACCACCACCGGTCTTGAGGACGACATCTCCAAGGGCACCGAGCAGGCGCCCGATCTGCTGATCAAGATCGCCGGTCTGGTCTCCAGCATCGCCGTGCTGCTGGTGCCCGTCGCCTTCGCCATCGAACGCCTCATCAAACGCGACGGTCTGCGCATCGCGGACGGTGTGCTCGCGGCCGTGCTCGCCCACGGGGTGACGCTCGCCACCGACCTCTGGGTCTCGCGGTCCGCGCCCGGCACCATCCAGGACGCGCTGACCCAGCCGCAGACGTCCGGCGGGCTCACCGACCCGGTGCACGGCTATCTCGCGCCGGTCATCGCGTACATGACGGCGGTCGGGATGGCACGGCGGCCGCGCTGGCGCGTGGTGCTGTGGGTGGTGCTGCTGCTCGACGCGTTCGCGATGCTGGTGGGCGGGTACACCACCCCGTTCTCGATCATCCTCACCGTGCTGATCGGCTGGACCGTGGCGTACGGGACGCTGTACGCGGTCGGCTCGCCGAACGTCCGCCCCACCGGCCAGCACCTGATGGCGGGGCTGCGGCACGTGGGCTTCCGCCCGGTCGCGGCGATGCGCACCGAGGACGCCCCGGACCACGCCGACCAGAACGACCGGGGGCGGCGTTATCTGGTCACCCTGGAGGACGGCCCCCCGCTGGACGTCACCGTCGTCGACCGGGAACAGCAGGCCCAGGGGTTCTTCTACCGGGCCTGGCGGCGGCTCACGCTGCGCGGGATCACCCAGCGGCGCTCGATCCAGTCGTTGCGCCAGGCGCTGGAGCAGGAGGCGCTGCTCGCGTACGCGGCCATCGCCGCCGGGGCGAACGCGCCCAAGCTGATCGCCACCTCGGAGCTGGGCCCCGACGCGGTGATGCTCGTCTACGAGCACATCGGCGGGCGGACGCTGGACTCGATGGAGGACGAGGAGATCACCGACGATCTGGTGCGCGGCGCCTGGCGTCAGGTGAAGGCCCTCCAGTCACGGCGGATCGCGCACCGCAGACTGACCGGTGACGCGCTCCTGGTGGATCGTTCCGGCAGGGCGTTCGTGACGGACCTGCGCGGTGGCGAGATCGCCGCCGGTGACCTGGTGCTGCGGATGGACGTGGCCCAGCTGCTGACCACGCTGGGGCTGCGGGTGGGGGCCGAGCGGTCGGTCGCCGGGGCGCTGGCCGTGCTCGGCCCGGACGCGGTGGCGGACTGTCTGCCGCTGCTCCAGCCGATCGCGCTGAGCCGCTCCACCCGGGCGACGCTGCGCCGGATCGCCCGCGAGCGTTCGCAGCGCGAGCGGGAAGCGGTGGTGGAGGCCTCGCAGGCGGCCAAGCAGGCGAAGGCGCAGGCCGCCGCGGAATCCGCCGAGGGGCCGCACCCGGATCACGGCGCGGACCGGAAGGCCGAACAGAGGACGGATCCCAAAGCGGATCTCAAGGCGGAGCGCAAGACGCTGCGCACCGAGAAGCAGGCCGAGAAGCGCGCCATCGACGACGCGCTGGAGGAGGCCCGCGAGGAGGATCTGCTCGCCCAGATCCGCCGTCAGGTGCTGCTGATCCGCCCGCAGGCCCCGGTCGAACCGGTCCGTCTGGAGCGCATCAAGCCGCGCACCCTGTTCAGCTTCATCGCCGGGGCCATCGCCGCGTACTTCCTGATCTCCCAGGTCACCCAGGCCGACTTCGGTGCGGTCGTGGAGCAGGCGGAGTGGGGCTGGGTGGCGGCCGCCCTCGGCTTCTCGGCGCTGAGCTACGTGGCGGCGGCGATGAGCCTGCTGGGCTTCGTGCCGGAGCGGGTGCCGTTCCTGAAGACGGTGCAGGCGCAGGTGGCCGGCTCCTTCGTGAAGATCGTGGCGCCCGCCGCGGTCGGGGGCGTGGCGCTGAACACCCGCTTCCTCCAGCGGGCCGGGGTGCGCCCCGGTCTCGCGGTGGCGAGCGTCGGGGCCTCCCAGCTCTTCGGGCTCGGCGCCCACATCATGCTGCTGGCGCTGTTCGGGTATCTCACCGGTACGGAGAGGACCCCGGACTCGCTGACCCCGTCCCGGACGGTGATCGCCGGTCTGCTCACGGTCGCGGTGCTGGTGCTGGTGGTGACGGCGATCCCGTTCCTGCGGAAGTTCGTGGTGACCCGGGTGCGCTCGCTGTTCGCCGGGGTCGTGCCGCGCATGCTGGACGTGGTGCAGCGGCCGCAGAAGCTGCTCACGGGCATCGGCGGCATGCTGCTGCTGACCGGCCTGTTCGTGCTCTGCCTGGACGCCTCGATCCGGGCGTTCAGCGGCCCGGACGTCCCCCAGCTGAGCTACGCGAGCATCGCGGTGGTCTTCCTGGCCGGGAACGCGCTCGGCTCGGCCGCCCCGACGCCGGGCGGCATGGGCGCGGTCGAGGGGGCCCTGACGCTGGGCCTGATCGCGGTCGGGCTGCCGAAGGAGGTCGCGGCGCCCGCGGTGCTGCTGTACCGCGTGATGACGCTGTGGCTGCCGGTGCTGCCGGGGTGGATCGCCTTCAACCAGCTGACCCGCAAGGGCGAGCTGTAGCCGGAGGTCCGGTCGCCGGCCGACCCGCGAGGCGGGCCGGGGCCTGAGGCCCGGGCGGTGCGGGCGGTCCCGCCCGGCCCGGGCAGGGCGGGCGGACCCGCCGCCACCCGCATGGACCGCGCCCGGCCGCGCTCCCCGGCGCCCCGCCGCACGATGGGGTCATGAGGACTTCCCCCGCTCTGCGTGCCGCCGCCCTCGCCGCCACCGCCACCGTGCTGCTGCCGCTGGCCGCCTGTTCGGACGGCGGCGACGGGGACGGGTCCTCGACGCCCACCGGGGCCTCGACCGCCTCGCCGTCCTCCACCCCCGAGGACCTGGCGTCGCAGCAGCTCGAATGGTCCCCGTGTCCACCCCCGAACTCGGCCCAGGGCGGCGGCGAGTCGCCGTCCCCGCTGCCCGGCGGCGTGGTGTGGGAGTGCTCCTTCATGGACGTGCCCCTCGACTACGCGGAGCCGGACGGCCGCACGATCGAACTGGCGCTGGTGCGGGCGAAGGCCAAGGACCAGAAGCGGCGGATCGGCTCGCTGGTGTTCAACTTCGGCGGACCCGGCGCGTCCGGCGTCGCGACGCTGCCCGCGTTCGGCACCGAGTACGACAAGCTCCGCACCCGGTACGACCTGGTGAGCTTCGACCCGCGCGGGGTCGGCCGCAGCGAGGGCGTCCAGTGCGCGGACGACGCCCAGCTCGACGCCTTCTACCAGGAGGACTCCACCCCGGACGACGCGGCCGAGGAGAAGCAGTTCGTCCAGGGGCAGGAGGACTTCATCGCGGACTGCGAGGAGAACTCCGGCTCCGAACTCCCCTTCGTGGGCACGACGAACGCCGCCCGCGACATGGACCTGATGCGCACGGTGCTGGGCGACGACAAGCTGCACTACTTCGGCATCTCGTACGGCACGGAGCTCGGCGGCGTCTACGCCCACCTCTTCCCGGACAAGGTCGGCCGGGCGGTCTTCGACGCGGTGGTCGACCCCACGAAGGACGCCGAGCAGTCCTCCATCGGCCAGGCCCAGGGCTTCCAGCTCGCCCTGGACAACTTCACGAAGGACTGCGCGGAACGCGACGACTGCGCGCTGCCCGGGGCCACCCGGCAGGAGGTCGAGCAGGGCATCGCCGACCTGCTGGGCGAGCTGGAGGAGGAGCCCATCGACGGGCTCGGCGACCGGGCGCTGACCCAGACGCTGGCCACCACCGGCATCGCGTCCGCGCTGTACTCCCAGGAGACCTGGCCGCTGCTGGAGCAGGGCCTGGACGAGGCGGGCGGCGGGAACGGCGGGCTGCTGCTCGCCCTGGCCGATTCCCTGAACGGCCGCTCGGAGGACGGGAGGTACGACAACTCCAACGCCGCCAACATCTCCATCAACTGTGCGGACAGCGAGCAGCGGTTCTCCCTGGAGCAGACGAAGGCGGCGCTGCCCGCGTTCCGCAAGGCGTCCCCGCTGTTCGGGGACTACCTGGGCTGGGGCCTGATGAGCTGTACCGGCTGGCCGGTGGCGGGCGCCTGGAAGACCCCGGACGTCAGCGCCCCGGGCTCCGCCCCGATCCTGGTCATCGGCAACACCGGCGACCCGGCGACCCCGTACGCGGGCGCGAAGGCGATGGTGCAGCAGCTCGGCAAGGGCGTCGGCGTCGAGCTGACCTACAAGGGCGAGGGGCACGGGGCATACAACAGCAAGGACGCGTGTGTGCAACGAACGGTGGACGGCTATCTGTTGAACGGTACGGTGCCGAAGTCCGGCACCGTCTGCGGGTGACCCGACCCCCGACTCCCGGGCCGTGCACGGCGGTTAGCATGGCCGCACATCACAGCCGCCCGTCGCGTCGCCACCGGCTTCGGGCCAGGGGGTGTCTGCCCTGACCGACAGGACACCCCCCTAGGGGAGGGAAGCCGGATCATGCGTGCGCACCGTCGTGTCCATCGGGCCGCCGTCAGGACGGGAGCGGCT
Source organism: Streptomyces anulatus (assembly GCF_014650675.1). GTDB lineage: Bacteria > Actinomycetota > Actinomycetes > Streptomycetales > Streptomycetaceae > Streptomyces > Streptomyces anulatus. Next base: position 478,294 of record NZ_BMVK01000002.1, read on the forward strand.
CTCCTCGCGGCCGGACTGCTCGCCGGCTGCGGCCTGTTGCGGTCGGAGCCGGAGGCGAGCGAACCGGCCGACGGCCGCCCCGGCGACGCCTCCGCCGCACCCACGCCGACGGACCTCGAGGACTCCCCCAAGACGCCGGAGCTGCCGTCCGCCCTCACCGCGCAGCGCCTCGACTGGCAGCGGTGCCCGGCACCGCAGGGTGGCGAGGCCCCCGGTTCCGCCTGGCGTTGCGCGAGCGTGGACGTACCGCTGGACTACACGGAACCGTCGGGGGAGACGCTCTCCATCGCGCTGGTCCGCAAGCAGGCCCGCGACAAGGGGCGGCGGCTCGGCTCGCTGCTGTTCAACTTCGGCGGCCCCGGCGGATCCGGCGTCGGGACGCTGCCGCGCTCGGCCGACGCGTACGCGAAGCTGAACTCCCGCTACGACCTGGTGAGTTTCGATCCGCGCGGGGTCGCGGCCAGCTCCGGGGTGCGCTGCCGCACCGACAAGGAGCAGGAGCAGGCCCACCGGAGCGTCGACCTGACTCCGGACACGGCGGCCGAGGAGAAGGCGTTCATCGAGGACGCCGCGGACTTCGGCGCCGGCTGCGAGCGCCGCTCGGGCGCGGTCCTGCCGCACGTCGGCACGGTCAACGCCGCCCGCGACCTGGACCTGATCCGCGAGGTGCTGGGCGACGAGAAGCTGTCCTACTTCGGCTTCTCCTACGGTACGGAGCTGGGCGGAACGTACGCGCACATCTTCCCGCACAAGGTGGGACGCACCGTGCTGGACGCGGTCGTCGACCCGACGGCGGACGGGACCGGGCACGCCCGGAACCAGACCACGGGCTTCCAGCGCGCGCTGGAGAACTACCTCAAGGACCGCGACCAGGACCCGAAGACGGGCTCCGAGCGCATCGCCCGGCTGCTGGCCCGCATCGACCGGAGCCCGCTGCCGACCGACTCGGGCCGTGAGCTAAGCGAGTCGCTCGCCATCACCGGCATCGTTACCCCGCTGTACTCCGAGTCGGGCTGGCCCGCCCTGACGGCCGCGCTCGACGAGGCGGAGAACAACGGTACGGGCAACGGCCTGCTCCGGCTCGCCGACTCGTACAACGGACGTGACGAGCAGGGACGCTACGACACCCAGAACCACTCCCAGCGGGCGATCTCCTGCGCCGACTCGACGTCCCGCCCCACCGTGGACGAGGCCCGTGCGCTGCTGCCGGAGTTCCGGAAGCTGTCACCGGTCTTCGGCCCGTTCCTGGCCTGGGACACCGCGGGCTGGTGCGCCCAGTGGCCGGTCGAGGGGGAGAACGAGACGCCGGAGACCAGTGCGCCGGGCGCGGGTCCGATCCTGGTCGTGGGGACGACCGGCGACCCGGCGACCCCGTACGAGGGGGCACGGCGGATGGCGGACGAGCTGGGCAAGGGCGTCGGTGTGCTGCTGACCAACAAGGGCGAGGGTCACGGGGCCTACGGCGGCAACGACTGTGTGACCTCGACGATCGACGACTACTTCCTGGACGGGAAGGTCCCGGAGGACGGCACGACCTGTTCGTAGCCGGGGGCCCGGGAGGCCGGGCACAGAGGGAGGGGCCGGTCCGCGCGTGTGCGCGGACCGGCCCCTCCCTCGTACGAATGCCGTACGGAACGCTCTAGTACACCGGCTTCTCGGGCTCGATCTGGTTGACCCAGCCGATCACGCCGCCACCGACGTGCACCGCGTCGGCGAAGCCCGCGGACTTGAGGACCGCGAGGACCTCGGCGCTGCGGACGCCCGTCTTGCAGTGCAGGACGATGCGCCTGTCCTGCGGGAGGTCCTGGAGGGCGGTGCCCATGAGGAACTCGCCCTTCGGGATCAGTTTCGCGCCGGGGATCGAGACGATCTCGTACTCGTTCTTCTCGCGGACGTCGATGATCTCGATCTTCTCGTCGCCGTCGATCCACTCCTTGAGCTGCTTGGGAGTGATCGTCGCGCCGAGCGCCGCCTCCTGCGCCTCCTCGGAGACGACGCCGCAGAAGGCCTCGTAGTCGATGAGCTCGGTGACGGTGGGGTTCTCGCCGCAGACCGCGCAGTCGGGGTCCTTGCGGACCTTGACCTGGCGGTACTGCATCTCCAGGGCGTCGTAGATCATCAGCCGGCCGACCAGCGGGTCGCCGACCCCGGCGAGCAGCTTGATGGCCTCGGTGACCTGGATGGAGCCGACGGACGCGCAGAGCACGCCCAGCACGCCGCCCTCGGCGCAGGAGGGGACCATGCCCGGCGGCGGGGGCTCCGGGTAGAGGCAGCGGTAGCAGGGCCCGTGCTCGGACCAGAACACGGAGGCCTGGCCGTCGAAGCGGTAGATCGAGCCCCAGACGTACGGCTTGTTCAGCAGCACCGCGGCGTCGTTGACGAGATAGCGGGTGGCGAAGTTGTCCGTGCCGTCCACGATCAGGTCGTACTGCGCGAAGATCTCCATCACGTTCTCGGCTTCGAGCCGCTCTTCGTGAAGGATCACGTTGACGTACGGGTTGATGCCCAGCACCGAGTCCTTGGCGGACTCCGCCTTGGACCGGCCGATGTCGGCCTGGCTGTGGATGATCTGGCGCTGCAGGTTCGACTCGTCGACCTCGTCGAACTCCACGATGCCGAGCGTGCCGACACCGGCCGCGGCCAGGTACATCAGGGCCGGCGAGCCGAGGCCACCGGCGCCGACACACAGCACCTTGGCGTTCTTCAGGCGCTTCTGTCCGTCCATCCCGACATCCGGGATGATCAGGTGGCGGGAGTACCTGCGGACCTCGTCGACGGTGAGCTCAGCAGCTGGCTCGACCAGGGGTGGCAGCGACACAGGAACCTCAACAATGCAGGTGGTCGGATTCTACGTAGACCGACTTCTTACGGTCGACTACGTACGGTTGTTCTCCCCGTAACACTGCCACGCCCCTTCTCATTCCGAGATACCCGGTCCGATCCGCGAGACGATTTCGTCCCAGTACCTGGGCAGCGTCGCGAATGGGTCACTTTGTCCGCTTCGGCCGTCCCGGTCGGTGAAGAAGATCGTCCCGGCGCCCTGCCAGCGGGCGATGCGCATGGCCTCCTCCAGATGGGTGCGGGGAACCCCGTGGACGAAGTGGGCGAACCGCTCCGGTGGATAGTCGGCCGTCCACTCGGCCACCTGGGACCAGCGGTAGTCGGTCCAGGGGCCCTGGAAGGTGACCAGCTGGTCGGCCGCCTCCGCGTACCCGGGATACGGGTGCGTGCCGTGGCCCAGCACCAGGCGGCCCCCGCCGTCCGCGCTGTCGCTCTCCGCCAGCAGGGCGTGGAGCGTACCGGTGAGGCGGCGGACCGCGGGCAGGCCGGCCCGCTCGGTGGGGCACCGGGCGAGGTAGAAGCCGCCGATGCGGTACCAGTCGATGAAGGACCGGGCGTCCGCGATCAGCTCCTCGAACGGCCGCTCGCCGTGGGCGAGGTCGAGGTGGCCGAGCAGCCTGCCGCCGGAGGCCCGGACGGTGTCGTCCGGGGAGCCGCCGTGCAGGGCGCGTTCACGGGCGTTGTGCAGTCGGCCCGCCGCCTCCAGGCAGTGCGGGTCGGGCCGGGAGCCGGGGCCGTCCGCGATGTTGAGGACGGCCCAGTGCAGCGGGGTGCCGGGACGGGCCAGCCCGGCCCATTCGGCGGGGGCGAGCAGCGGGTGGGCGTAGCCGGGGACGCCGAAGCCGAGCTGTTCGCCGCCCGCGGTGCGGCGGGCGTCGGCGGGCGCGGTCAGATGCGGCACGCCGCCTCCATCCAGATGTCCGCGAGGGACTCCTCCAGGTTGATCCGGGGCCGCCAGCCGAGCCGGTCCCGCGCGGTGCGGACGTCGGCCTGCTGCCAGACCCCGCAGCCGTCGGGGTACGGGGACGGGGTGGCGGAGAGGTGTTCCATGACGGACTCGGCAGAGGTGCGCGGGGCCCCGATGGGCAGGCGCGGGGGCGGCGAGTCCAGCTCGTGGAGCGCACCCGCGTACCCGGCGACTCTCGCCAGGACGGCGGCGGCGTCGCGCAGGCGGACGGCCCGCCCGGTGCCGATGTTGACGACGCCCTGGGCGGCGGAGAGCGAGGCGGCGTGAACAGCCCGCGCCACGTCCCGTACGTCGACGAAGTCCCGCTGCACGCCGAGGCCGCTGAGCTTCAGCTCGCCGTCGCCGGACTGCATGGCCCGGCGCATCGCCTCGGCGAGCCGGCCGAGCGGGGAGCCGGCCGGGGTGCCGGGCCCGACGGGCGAGAAGACCCGCAGGACGACGGCGTCGAGGCCGGAGCCGAGGACCAGTTCGGTGGCGGCGAGCTTGCTGACGCCGTACGGGCCGCCGGGGCGCGGGACCGCGTCCTCGGCGGTGGAGGACCCGGGCTGCGAGGGCCCGTACTCCGAGGCGCAGCCGACCTGGACGAGCCGCGCCCCGCAGCCGCTGCGGCGCAGCGCCTCGCAGACGGTGGCGACGGCGACGGTGTTGTGACGGGTGAGATCCCGGGCCCCGCCGCGCGTGGCGCCCGCGCAGTTGACGACGACTCCGGGGTGGACGGCGTCGAGGAAGCGGGTGAGCGCCCCGGGGCTGCCGCCCGCGAGGTCGAACCGGACGTCGGCGTCGTCGCCGCGGCCGAGCGCCGTGAGGTGGACGGCCGGGTCGGCGAGGAGACGGTCGGCGACGAAGCGGCCGAGGAATCCGTTGGCTCCGAGCAGCAGCACCCTCATCGCGCACCGCCTCGGTGCCGACGGCTCACTGCCGGTGCGGGGGACTGGGGGGTCATGGCGGGTTTCTCCTAGGTCATCGAGTCGGTCGTGCGGTGCTGGACGAGCCCGCGGCGTCGGCTCCGCGGGAGTGGGTCGGTGAAGCGGTGGAACGGTCGGAGTGGGTGGTGCGGTGGTACGTCGGCGGGTGGTGCGGGGTGGTACGTCGGTGGGGCGGGCTCAGGTCCGGGTGTGGGCGGAGGCCCGGGAGAGCGCGAAGGCCGCGTGCAGGAGCAGGCCGACGGCGGCCCCGCCGCAGGCGAGGGCGGACACGGCTCCTGTCCCGCCCGCCGAGACGAGGGCGTTCACGGGCTGGGCCAGGGGTTCGAGTCCGGGGAGCCGGGCGGAGAGGACGAGGGCCGGGGCCCCGGCCTCGACGGCGCAGGCGGCGGCGAGCGCGACGGTGCCCGGCTCGGGCAGCCCGTGTGCGGCGAGCAGCCGGGCCACGAAGAACAGGACCCCGAGGGCGACGGCCGCGACGGGCGTGCCGCCTCCGCCGAGGCCGAGGTCGGCCAGGTACAGCAGGGGCAGCAGCGCGCCGAGGAAGAGGGTGACGGCCGCCAGGAGCAGGGGGCGCACGCCCGCGCCGAATTCCTCCAGGGCGCGGCTGCCGGTCAGTTTGCGGTGGGCGTGGACGGTGAAGAGGTGGGCGCACCAGGCGGCCGGGGCGACCGCGGCGGCGAGGCCGAGCAGCGGGGCCGGGGTGCCGTCCCACGGGCCGTCCGGGCCGCCGGTCATGATCTGGGCGAGCAGTTCCTCGCCGTACACCGCGTAGCTCAGCAGCCAGCAGCCGTACATCCCGGCGCGGCCCGCTCCTTCGGGGGCGCGCAGGGGGCCGCGGCCCAGGCACGCCCGGAGCGCCAGGCAGGCCAGGAGCGCGCCGACGACGGTCACGAGGGCCCGGGTCCCGTCGCCGAGGACGCCCTCGGTGACCCGGAGCACCCCGGCGGTCGCCAGGCAGGCGGCTCCGGGGAGCAGGGCGAGAAGCGTCCAGGCGGCCCGTGCGTCGGTGTCGGGACCGGGGCCGGGGGGCCGGCCGGCGGCGGGCTCCCGCGTTCGGGGCGGCATGCGGGCGTACAGCTCCTCGGCGAGGGCGAAGACGTCCCGGTGGCGGTAGCGGGCGGCGGTGCGGTCGGTGAGACCGTGCGCTTCCAGTCCGGCGGCGATCTCCAGGGGGTCCACGGCCCGTTCGCACAGGTCGCGGTGGTGGTGGAGGAGGGACTTCACCGGGTCGGCCGGGCCCCGGCGGGCGGCGGCGCCCGGCGCCCGGCGCGCCGTGGTGCGGGGCCGGATCTCCGCGGGGCGTTCCGGGGCGGATGCGGGGCGTTCCGGGGTGGCCGCGGGGGTCGCCGGGTCGTCCGGACGGGTCATCGGGGAGTCTCCGTGGTCGGGTCGGCCTCCGGGGCCGGAGTGGTCTCCGTGGTGGTGGAGGCTCGGATCGTGAAGGGCCGGTTCGTGAAGGGCCGGTTCGTGAAGGGCCGGTTCGTGAAGGGCCGGTTCGTGAAGGGCCGGTTCGTGAAGGGCCGGGGCATGGAGGGCCGGGGCATGGAGGGCCGGATCGTGAAGGACCGGGTCACCGAGCGCCGGATCGTGGAAGGCCGGGTCACCAAGCGCCGGGGCATGGAGGGCCAGGTGGTCACGCATCGCCGTCCCCCGCCGGTCCGGCCGCGACCGCGCAGACGCCCTCGGGCTCCGGCTCCCGCGTGTGCTGCGGCTCGGGTTCGCCCGGCCGGTCCGGCAGCCGGGCCCCGGGCGCGGCCCAATGCGGCACGGCGGCGGACGGGTCCGGCTCCGGGTCCGGCTGCGGCCGGAGGTGCGGCCCGGGCTGGGTCCAGTGGCCGAGGAGGCGGGCTTCCGGCGGGGTGGCGAAGGGCAGCGGGTCGCCGTGGGCGTCCACCGTGTCGGCCTCGCGACGCACCGGGGTGTGCGACATCAGCTCCAGGTAAATGCCGCGAAATGCCGCGAGGTTCTGTTCGACGGTGAAGAGTTCGAGCGCGCGGGCCCTTGCGGCGGCCCCCAGGCGTGCTCGACGCTCGGGGTCGCGCAGCAGCGCGACGCAGGCGTCGGCGAGCGCCTTGGGATTGCGCGGGGGCACCACCAGGCCGGTGCCGCCGATGACTTCGACGACGGCGCCCACGTCGGTGGAGACGGTGGCCCGGCCGCAGAACATGGCTTCGACGAGGCTGACCGGGAAGCCCTCGACGACGCTGGACAGCACGATCACGCCGCCCGCGCCGTAGGCCTCGACGAGGTCGGGGACCTCGGGGCCGCCGATCTCCTCGAAGGTGACCGGGCTGACGCCCTCGGTGTGCGCGCCGGTGGCCTCGTCCGGGAACAGCTGGGCGGCCAGGGCCTCGCAGTGGGCGAGGTACGTGGTGGCCTCGTCGCCTTCCGCCGGGGCACCGAAGACGCGCAGCCGGGCGCCGGGCTCGGCGCGGCGGACCTCGGCGAAGGCGTGGAGGAGGGCGATCAGGTCCTTGGCGGGCTCGATCCGGCCGACCCAGACCAGCGTGCCGGGGCCGCCCGCGTCGTCGCTCCCGCCGGCCGCGCCGAAGCGTTCGGCGTCCTCGCCGACCTGGCCGAACCGCTCGGCCGCCATGCCCGGGTAGACCGTGCGCTGCTTGGCCGGGTCCGCTCCGCAGCGCTGCTGCCAGCGGCGGACATGGGTGTTGCCGGGGGTGACGATCGCGGCCTGCCGGTAGACCTCGGTGGTGAGGCGGCCGTGGAATCCGGCGAGGAGGGCGCGCACGGGGGTTCCGTACGGGGTGCCGGAGGCGGCCAGGTAGTGCGCGCGCAGCGGGACGCCGTGCTCGGTGACCAGCAGCGGCACCCCGAAGAAGCGTTTGGCCAGGAGCCCGGGGAGGGCGGCCGCCCCGCCGGAGGCGGCATGGCAGAGGTCGACCGCGCCGAGGCTCTCCTGGTCGTACCAGTCCAGCGAGAGCGGGCGCAGCGCGCGCTCCAGCTCGGCGGCGAAGGCGAGGTGGTCGGGGACGGTGGCGTTCTGCACGGTGCGGCCGGTGCCGCGGGCGCGGGAGGCGGTCTCCAGGATCCGGACGGTGGCCTCGGAGCGCAGGGCGAGATGGAGTCCGCCGCGTTCGCGGGCCAGCTCGGCGAGGCCGTAGAGCCCTTCGGTGAACAGCTCCGCGCCGGGGCCCTCGCCCGCTTCCGTACCGGCCTCGTCGGGGGTGCAGATCGCGCCGGCGAGGGCGGTGAGGTGCTCGGTGAAGCGCCTGCGGTCGCGCCGGCCGTAGGACTGTTCGCCCCCGGTCACCAGCCGGGCCAGCAGGCCGCGTTCACCGCTGCCGCGCAGGGTGCCGTCCTCGGGGGTCCACAGCGGCGCGGTGCGCACCCGGCTGACCTGCGGCGGCAGCCGGACCCAGCCCTGGTCCTCCTGGTGGGCGGAGCGGCTCAGGGCGAACAGGTCGAACTCGTGCTGCGGCAGCCCGCGCACCAGTCGGTCGCACCAGAGTCTGGACTCACCGGTCGCATACGGATAACCACCGTCGGTGAGCAGTCCGATCCGCACGAATACACCCCCGATCTCCCTTGTGGGCGGCCGCCGTTGAAATGGCGACTCGCAGCGGGACGACCGTAAGCGGATACGCCGGTGGCGCGACGGACGGTTGTCCGTCGCGCCACCGAAAGGGGTGAACCGTCGTAACTTTCCCGCCCCGGTCGCGTTCCGTCGCGATACGGCGGTCGGTTGTTACGGAGGGTCAGGCCCGGGCCAGCTCCTTGCGGGCCGTCCGGCGGGCCGCCGCGAGCCCGGGATCGAGGGCGGGCACGGCCGCCAGCAGTTGGCGTGTGTACGGGTCCTGCGGGTCCGCGTACACCGCGTCGGCGCTGCCCTGCTCGACGATCACGCCCCGGCGCATCACCGCGACCTCGTCGCTGACCTGCCGGACCACGGCGAGGTCGTGGGCGATGAAGACCAGGCCGATGCCCAGCTCCCGCTGGAGCTCCGAGAGCAGCTCGACGACCTGGGCCTGGGTGGTGACGTCCAGCGCGGAGACGGGTTCGTCGCAGACGATCAGCTTCGGTCCGGCGGCCAGCGCGCGGGCGATCCCGACGCGCTGGCGCTGTCCGCCGCTGAACTCGTGCGGGTAGCGCTCGTAGCGGCCGGGGTCGAGTCCGACGCGCTCCAGCAGTTCGCCGACCCGGTCCCGGATCCGGCCCTCGTCGCTCTCCCCCGCGGCCCGCAGCGGGTCGGCGACGGACTCCCCGACCGAGCGGCGGGGGTTGAGGGAGGCGACGGGGTCCTGGAAGACCATCTGGAGGTCGCGGCGGAAGGACCGCAGCTCCTTCTCGGGCAGCGAGCCGATCTCCCGGCCCCCGTAACGGAGGCGGCCCGCCGTCGGGTCGAGCAGGCGGACCAGCATCCGGCCCAGGGTGGTCTTGCCGCTGCCGCTCTCGCCGACAATGCCGAGCGTGCGCCCGGCGTGCACGGTGAGCGAGACCCCGTCCACGGCGGCGACCCGCCCGCTCCCCCGGCCGAACTCGCGCCGCAGACCGACGGCTTCGAGAAGCGGCGCCTCATCCTCCGCGACACGCTGCGGAGGCACCGGTACGACCCTGCGGGTCTCCACGCGCGGCACGGCGGCCAGCAGCTCCTTGGTGTACGGCTCGCGCGGTGCGCCGAGGACCCGGGCGACCGGGCCGCGTTCCACCTCCTTGCCGTGCCGCATCACCAGCACCTCGTCCACGCTCTCCGCCGCCACGCCCACGTCGTGGGTGACCAGCAGGAGCCCCATGCCCGTCTCGTGGCGCAGATCGTGCAGCAGGTCCAGGATCTGGGCCTGCACGGTGACGTCGAGGGCGGTGGTCGGCTCGTCCGCGATCAGCAGGCCCGGTTCGCAGGCGAGCGCCATCGCGATGAGGGCCCGTTGCCGCATGCCGCCGGAGAACTCGTGCGGGCGCAGCCGTGAGCGGCGGGCCGCGTCCGGGATGCCGACCCGGTCGAGCACCTCGACGGCGCGGGCGCGGGCGGCCTTGCGGGAGACGGGGCGGTGGACCCGGTACACCTCGGCGATCTGGTCGCCGACCGGGTAGTAGGGGTCGAGCGAGGACAGCGGGTCCTGGAAGACCATGGCGGCCCCCGCGCCCCGCAGCGCCCGCAGTTCACGGTCGTCGGCCGTGTTCACGTCCGTACCGGCGACGCGGACGCTCCCGCCGACCCGGGCGCCCGTTCCCCGGTGGAGGCCGAGCAGGGCGTAGGCGGAGGCGCTCTTGCCGGAGCCCGACTCCCCCACCACGCCGAGCGCGCCGCCCGCCTCCAGGGTGAAGGAGAGCCCGTCAACGGCCCGGACGGGGCCGAAGTCGACGGTGAGGCCGGAGACCTCGACCAGGGGATCGCGCGTTGTCATGACAGGACCACCCGTCGGTCGGCCAGCGCGTACAGCAGGTCCGCGACGGCGTTGGCGAGGACGACGAAGAACCCGGTCACCAGCACCATGCCGACCACGACGGGCAGGTCGACGACCTTGACCGCGTGGACCAGCTCGCGCCCGATGCCGGGGATGCCGAAGAGGGACTCGGTGAGCACCGCGCCGCCGAACATCGAGCCGAAGTCCAGCGCGCTCAGGGCGATGACGGGGGCGACCGCGCCCCGGAGCGCGTGCCGGCCGATGATGGCCCGCTCGCCGACCCCGTACGCGCGAAAGGTCCGCACATGGTCCTCGGCGAGCGTCTCCAGCATGGCGCTGCGGGTGAGGCGGGCGTACTTGGCGGACTCGATGAGCGCCAGTGACGTCCAGGGCAGCAGCAGTCCCCAGGCCCACTGTTCGGGGTTCTCGGTGAACGGTACGTAGGAGGGTGCGGGCAGCCACTGCAGGGTGGAGCAGAACACGATGATGAGCAGCAGCCCGATGACGAAGACGGGGGTGGCGGAGCCGGCCAGGGTCAGCCAGGTCAGCACCCGTTCGGTGAGCCGGCCGCGCCGCCAGGCGGAGAGCACGCCGGTGCCGACGCCGAGGAGCAGCCAGCCGGCGAACGCGCCGATCACCAGGGAGCCGGTGACCGGGAGCTTCGCCAGGATCAGCTGGGTGACCTGCTGGTCGGACTGGTAGGAGACGCCGAGGCAGGGCATCGCGCAGTGCTCGGTGCCGGTCCCGGTGGAGAAGTCGCGCCCGGCGACGATGCCCTGGAGGAAGTGGGCGTACTGCACGTAGACCGGGTCGTCCAGCCGCAGTTGCTCGGTGACCTGGGCGACCTGGGCGGGCGAGCAGCGGGGGCCGCAGGCGATCTGGGCGACGTCGCCGGGGGCCACGTAGAAGATCGCGTAGAGGAGTGCGGTCAGGGCCAGCAGGACGAGGGCCGCCCCGCCGAGCCGCCGGAGCAGAAAGCCGGTCATGCCGCGCCCTCCTTGGCCGTACCGGTGCCGACGCCCAGGCGGGAGGCGGCGCGCGGGTCGAGTGCGGTGCGCACACCCTCGCCGAGGACGGTGAGCGCGAGGACGGTGACGAAGAGGAGTCCGGCGGGGATCAGCAGGTACGTCGGCGCCGCCTGGTACCAGGTGTCGGCCTCGGTGAGCATCTGCCCCCAGGACGGGGTCGGCGGTTTGATGCCGACGCCGAGGAAGGACAGGGCCGCCTCGACGATGATGTTGGTGGGGAAGGCCAGGGCCGCGTACGTGATGACGGGCGCGGCGAGCGAGGGCAGCAGTTCACGGCGGGCGATGGACCACTTCCCCCGCCCGCTGAGCCGGGCCGCCGCGACGAAGTCGAGGGACTTCAGGGCGAGCGCCTGGGCCCGCACGATCTTCGACGTACCGGACCAGCCGATCCCCCCGATGACGAGGGCGATCAGGACCGGGCGGGGGAAGGACTCGGGCACGATCGCCAGGAGCGCCAGGGCGATCACCATGACCGGCAGGGCCACGTTGATGTCGGTGATCCGGCCGAGGACCTGGTCGACCCCGCGGCTGCCGAGGGCGGCGGCGAGCCCGATGACCAGGCCGAGGGCGATCTGCAGGACGGTGGCGACGAGGGCGACGCCGAGCGAGACCCGGGCCCCGTACACGATCCGGGCGAACAGGTCGCGGCCGGTGCCCGGTTCGACGCCGAGCCAGTGCTCGCCGCTGATGCCGCCGAAGGAGCCGATGGGGACGCCGCCGGCCGCCGAGTCGACGAGGTCGGGGTGGTAGGCGTTGGGGTCCTGGCCCGCCAGTGCGGTGAGCAGCGGTGCGGCGAGCGCGACCAGGACGAGCAGGAGGACGACGAGGGCCGCGGCGGAGGCGGCGCGCTGGGCGCGCAGCCGCCGGAGGAACAGCCGGGCCCCGGAGGCGGGGGCGACGGCCGGCGCCGCTCCCGCCTCCTGGACCAGAAGTGCTTCGGACATGGCTACTTGACCGCGACCTGGGAGACGTCGAGGACGCCGGTCCAGTCGCTGATGACGATGTTCTTGACGTCCTCGCCGTACAGCCGCTTGTAGACCGGGTGGAACAGCGGCACCGTCAGGGCCTGCTCGCCGATCTTCTCGTCGAGCGCGCCCCAGCGGGCGGCGGCGGCCTTCAGGTCGGTGATCTTGTTGATCTCGTCGATCTCCTTGTTGACCGCGGGGTCGTTCAGGAAGCCGGTGTTGAAATTGGCGCCGTCCTCCACGATCTGGCGACCGTCGAAGATCGGGGCGAGGAAGGGGCCGCCGGAGGGCCAGTCGGCTCCCCAGTGGGCGAGGAAGAAGCCGGGCTCCTTCTTCGCGCTGTGGATGGTGTCGGAGTAGTCGTTGCTCTCCAGGCCCTGGAGCTTCACGGTGATCCCGGCCTTCTTGAGCGCGGCCTGGATCGCGGTGGCGATCTCGGGGCTGGTCTCGAAGTCCTTGTCGTTGGAGTGGGTGAGGGTGATGGTCAGGCCGTCGGCGTGCCCGGCCTCCTTCAGCAGCTCCTTGGCCTTGGCCGCGTCGCCCGTCTTCCCGGCCGGGAAGTGGTCGTAGGGCGTGTGGCCGAAGGAGTCCCGCTCGGGCAGGAAGGTGGTCGCGGGTTCGGCGAGCGAGGAGCCGCCCGCCGCGTTGACGATCGAGGTGCGGTCGACGGCGTACGAGATCGCCTGGCGTACCTTCGGGTCGTCGAAGGGCTTCACCTTCGGGTTGAAGGCGATGTAGTTGGTGTAGCCGAAGTGGCCGGTGCCGACGCGGGCGGCGAGCTTCTTGTCGCTGCCGACCTTGGCGAGTTCGGCCGGGCCGAGGTTGGTGTCGGTGGTAACGGCGGCGGCGTCCGCGCCCTGGGAGGCGGAGAGCCGCTGGTTGATGACGGCGGAGTCGAGCCCGGAGCGGACGTCGATCCGGTCGGGGTAGGCCTTGCGCTCCTCGTCGGTCTCCGCCGACCAGTGCGGGTTGCGCTCCAGGACGATCCGCTCACCGTCGTTCTCGTTGGTGACGACCTTGTACGGGCCCGAGGAGACGGGGTGCTCCTCGTACTTGGTGCCGGTGTCCTTGGCCTGCGGCACCGGGGTGGTCTGCGTCTGGGTGGCGAGGAAGGGGAACTCGCCCTCGGGCTTGTTGAGGTGGAAGACGATCGTCTTCTCGTCGGGCACCTCGATGGAGTCGAGGCCCTTCTTGTCCTTGTACGGGCCCTGGTAGTCGGCCCCGCCGATCAGCCAGTCCCGCAGGTAGGGGGCGCCGCCGGAGAGTTCGGCGGCGAAGGAGCGCTCGATGCCGTACTTGATGTCGGCGGAGGTGATCGCGGTGCCGTCCTCGTACTTCAGGCCGTCCTTGAGGGTGTACGTCCACACCGTGGCGTCCTTGCTGGGCGTGCCCAGGTCGGTGGCCAGGTCGGGGACGACCTTCGCGCCCTCGGCCCCGTCCTCGCGGTTGCGGGTGGTGAGGGTGCGGAAGACGAGGGAGGGGACGTTGCCGCCGCCGGAGGTGTAGAGCCGGGCGGGGTCGAAGTCCTGCTGCGGGTTGCTGTTCAGGACGGTGAGGGTGCCGCCCTTCTGCGGCTTGCCCTCGGCCCCGGAGGTGCCGGCCGCGCCCTTGCTGTCCTCGGGGCCGCAGGCCGCGACGCCCGCGGCCAGGACGAGAACCGCGGTGGACGCTGCCACGCGGCGGGATATGACGGACGGTTGACGCATCGGAAGATGACCTCTCGGAGTGCTGCGAGCGAATGAAGCGGAGGAAGCGAAAAAGGGCGGCATCCGCGCAGGCGACGACGAGAAGGACGTACGGACCCCGTTGTCGGGGAACGAAAAGGAAAAGGCCGCGCCTGCGGACGGAATACGTCCGGGCGCGGCAGTCATGGGGGCCCGCCGGAGCCGAAAAGGGCTCACGGGGAAAGAGAAAGAAAAAAGGGCCGACGCGCGCTCGGACAGGCGTCAGCGACAGAGAACGTCGGCTACGCAGTGCCCGGTCACGCCGAGAAGCGCCAGCTCAAGAGCGGCGATCTCGGAAGGTGCGGGGCTGCGCGACATGCCGAGAAATATGAACGACCGCCTTGACCGCTGTCAAAGCGGATCAAGACGGCCGTCTCACGATGCGGACGTGTCGAGGTCAACTCTCGGGGTGCACCCAGGGGTTGGCCCTGCACTTGATGCCTTCGAGCTCAAGGGTCTTGGTCTGCTGCTGCATGACCGGAGCCAGGGCGCCGGGAGTGCGGCAGCTCACATGGTTGTGGCCCAGCCGGTGGCCGACCTCGTGATTGATGAGCATCTGGCGGTAGGGCAGCAATTCCTTCGGACCGAAGGTGGCGGCGCCCTGCGCCCAGCGATAGGCGTTGATCATCACGCGGTCGGTCGCGGCGGAATCGCAGGAGACGTTGTCGATCGTGGTGTCCAGACCGGATTTGGCACACCAGTCGCCGGTGGTCCCGGGACTGGCGAGCGTGATCACGAAGTCCGGGGTCCCCGAGGAGATGCGCTCGAAGGTCATCGCACCGTTGTGCGCCCAACTCCGGTCGTCGTTGAGCGTCTTCTGCACGGCTTCGGCGAAAAGGCCGGCGTCGAGGCCGAGACCCTTCTCCACATCGATCCGGTAGCGGTGCTTCTGCCCCTTTCCGGGGGCCTTCGCCAGACCGGGCACCGCCTCGAACGTGCCGCTCGCCTTCAGGTCCGCGGCGAGCGGGAACGGCTGCGCCATCTTGTCCGCGTACGAGAGGGGCTTGACCTCGGGCTTGGCCGAGGACTGCTCCGGGGTCGGGCGGGCGTCGGAGCGGGAGGCCTCCTCGCCCAGTTCCTGCCGCTCCACATCGGCGGCGCGCGCGGCGGCCGCACGGTCGCCGGAGTCCTCGGCGACCTGTCCGGCCACCACGACCGCGAGCACCGTGGTCACCGCGGCGGCGGCGATCCCGGTGAAGGTCCGCCCCTTGGAGCCCCGGGGCGCGGCGCGTTCGTCCGGCTCCCCGGTCTCGGTGTCGTCCACGCCGTCCGGGGTCCGCGCCGGCGGCTCGGCGGGCGCGCCGGACGGGGCGTCGGCGTCGAAGGCGTCCACGAACTCCCGGCGCGGGCCCGGCACCGGGGCGCCGGGGGGCGCCGACTGCTGTGCCGCCCGGCCGTCCGCGGCGCGCTGGGCCGCGCGCTGGGCGGACACCTGGCGGGCCACGGCCTGCTGCCGGGCGGCGGCGTCCTGGGGTCCGGCGGGGTAGGGCCGGGCGTCGGCGGGACGGCTGTCCGGACCGGGGCGTTGGCCCGGGTACGGGCCGGAGTGCGGGTGGGGGGCGTTGCGGGGCGCGGGGGCGCCGGGTCCCTGGCCGTAGCGGGGCACGGGACCGGTGCCCCAGCCGCCGCCCTGCTCACGCTGTTCGGGGTGGCCGCCGCGCACCTGCGGGGCGTCGGGGGAGAACGGGCCCCGCCCGTCACCGGTCGGCGTGGGAGCGGTCCGTCTGCGCCGCCCGCCGCCGGGCGCGGGCCTCGCCGCGGCGCGCTCGCCGCCCGGTTCCGTTGCCGCCGCGTCCGGGCGGATCGCCCCGGAGCCCTTTCGACTGTGTCGTCCCACGCCCCGGATCAGCTCCCGCCGCAATCGTCCAGCAGTTCCCGGAACGCCTGGGCGACCGCCTCCGGGTACTCCATCATCGCCACGTGCCCCGCGTCGGGCAGCGTCAGCAGCCGGGCGTCGCGGAATGCCGCGGACGCCCTGCGTGCCATCCGGTACGAGACGAGCTGGTCCCGTCCGCCGTACACGAGCTGGGTCGGTGCGAGCACCCGCTCGGCCTGGCGCCACAGTCCGTGCTGGCCGCCCAGGGTGTACGCATCGACGATGCCCCGGGCCGAACGCGTCATCGCGTCCCAGAAGTACGGCAGCTCCAGCCGTCGCTCCATCTCGGCCACCGCGTTGCGGAAGGCTTCGTCGGAGACCCGTGCCGGATCGCCGTAACAGAGTGCCATGACTCCGCGCGTCCGCTGCTCCGCCGTCCAGCCCTTCGTGAGCCGGGCGAACAGGGATGCGACTCCCGGCACCGCCAGCAGACCGGTCGGGACGGCGGGTCGCTGCACCCGCCACTCCGGCAGGGCGGGCGAGATCAGGGTGAGGGTGCGCACCAGGTCGGGGCGGACGGCGGCGACCCGGGTGGCGACGGCGCCGCCCAGCGAATTGCCGAACAGGTGAACAGGCCCCCGCTCCTCCGCGTCCAGCAGCCGGATCACCGCACGGGCGTGTCCGGTCACCGAGTAGTTGCCGTCGTCCGGCGGCGGCGAGTCCCCGAATCCGGGCAGGTCGACGGCCTCGCCGTCGACCACGTCGGACAGCAGCGGCATCAGCGCGGACCAGTTCTGCGACGAGCCGCCGAGCCCGTGCACGTACAGCGCGGGGGGCAGTCCGGTCCGGTCGCCCGGCCGGCAGCGGACGTTCAGCCCGATCCCCGGCAGCGACACGGAGCGCAGCCGTTCGCCGTCGGCGACCCGGACGGCACTGACCGTGGGGGCCACCGCGGCTGCGGCGGCCTGGACACCCGGCAGCTCGGTCGAAGACATGCGGCAATGTTACGAGACGATCACGCCCTCATTCATGTGTTCGCCGTCACAGGCCGCATCGCGGGGTGGACGGGTAGCTCCTACTCTTCAGGGGAAGGAAGGGAGCTGCACATGACGGTCGACCCGAGCGACCCGGACACCTTCGAGAACGCCGAGCCGGAACGGCCGGGGCCCGAGGCCCCGGAGGCGGACGCCGCCGAGCAGCGGGCGGATGTCCGGCCCGAGGACGACGAACGGGCGGAGAGTATCGACCCGGACACCGCCAATGAGGCCGATGTGGCGGAACAGCGCAGGGTGATTCCCTTGGATGAGGACGATTACCGGTAATACGCCCCGGTTTGCTCGCGACCAGGAAGAACTGTGGCTTCCACAGCCGTCCGGTCCATGAAATTCTGCGTCCGCGCCGCGCATACCCGGGTTACCCAAAAGTACGATGGCTGTACGGCGCAGCGTGCACGGACCGGCTGTGCTGGAACACATATTTGGGAGGCGGCGTGACAGCCATCGAGCAGACAGAGGCGGCGCGCCCGCGGGGTACACGCCTTCCCCGCCGCGCCCGACGCAATCAGCTGCTGGGCGCCGCACAGGAGGTCTTCGTCGCGCAGGGCTACCACTCCGCCGCGATGGACGACATCGCCGAGCGGGCCGGAGTCAGCAAGCCTGTGCTCTACCAGCACTTCCCCGGAAAGCTGGAGCTCTACCTGGCCCTCCTCGACCAGCACTGCGAGTCGCTGCTCCAGGCCGTGCGCACGGCGCTCGCCTCGACGACGGACAACAAACTGCGCGTCGAGGCGACGATGGACGCCTACTTCGCGTACGTGGAGGACGAGGGCGGCGCGTTCCGGCTGGTCTTCGAGTCCGACCTGACCAACGAGCCCGCCGTGCGCGAGCGGGTCGACCGGGTGTCCCTCCAGTGCGCCGAGGCCATCTCCGACGTGATCGCCGGGGACACCGGCCTGTCCAAGGAGGAGTCCATGCTGCTGGCCGTGGGCCTCGGCGGCGTCTCCCAGGTGGTGGCGCGCTACTGGCTCTCCAGCCGGTCCGCCATCCCCCGTGACACGGCCGTCCAGCTCCTCACCTCGCTGGCCTGGCGAGGTATCGCGGGCTTCCCGCTGCACGGCGTCGAGCAGCCCTGAGCCCTCCGGCGGACGACGCCTGACGCCGTGTTCGCTGCGGGCGTTGCCGGTCGGGCCCTGAGCGCCGCCCCCGCCGGGCTAATGTGGCTGCGTACGGCGCGGTTCGCCGCGCAAGGACTGACCGTCGGAGGGACATAGCCGTGGAGGTCAAGATCGGGGTGCAGCACACGCCCCGCGAGATCGTTCTGGAGAGCGGGCTTTCCGCCGAGGACGTCGAGAGCGCGGTCGCCGCGGCACTGGGCGGCAAGGCGGAGCTGCTCAGCCTCACGGACGACAAGGGCCGCAAGGTCCTGGTGCCGGCCGACCGGATCGCGTATGTGGAGATCGGTGAGCCGACCACCCGCCGGGTGGGGTTCGGGACGCTGTAGTCCACCGGACGCGTTGATCACAGGAGCGGCCCGGCGGGGTTTTCCCCGCAGGGCCGCTCCTGCGTTCTGTCCGGGGCGGGTCTCCCGTACGGGTCGTAACGGGTCGTTGGAGGGTTGCCCTCCACAGGCCGGGGGTAGTACCGCCTACGACCGTTTTGCCCGCCCCGCACACCCCCGCGAGGTGATCTTCCGTGATCTGGGAATCCTTCGGCGCCGCCGTCCTCGGACTCGCCCTGTCCTGGGTGGCGCTCCGATCACTGGCCGACCGCCTGCCGTCCGGCCGTGCGGTATATCTCACCGGCACGCTCGGCGCCCTGTTCGGCGCGTATCTGACGCATGCCGCGCTGGGTACCGACCACGTCCTGGCGACGCTGATCGGAGCCGTGTCCGTCGGGGCGGTGACGCTGTCGCTCCTGATCCGACCACGCGGCCGCCGCCTCGCCCGGTCGGCGGCGGCCTAGGGTCTTTCGTTTGGATCAGGCCGGATCAGGGAGCGGGGTGTTAGGCGGCCAGTCCCAGTGCGGCCATCCGCTTGGTGTGGGCCTCGGTGATCCGCGAGAACATCCGGCCCACCTCCGCCAGGTCGAAGCCGTCGGCGACGCCGCCCACCAGCATCGTCGAGAGGGCGTCGCGGTCGGCGACCACCCGCTGGGCCTGCGACAGCGCCTCGCCCATCAGACGTCGCGCCCACAGCGCGAGCCGGCCGCCGAGTCGCGGGTCGGCCTCGATCGCGGCGCGCACCTTCTCCACGGCGAAGTTCCCGTGACCCGTGTCGTCGAGCACGGACAGGACCAGGGACCGGGTGTCGGTGTCCAGCCGGGCCGCGACCTCGCGGTAGAAGTCGCTCGCGATCGAGTCGCCGACGTACGCCTTGACCAGGCCCTCCAGCCAGTCGGACGGCGCCGTCTGCCGGTGGAAGTCGTCGAGGGCCTTGGCGAACGGCTCCATCGCGGCGGTGGGGTCCTCGTCCACGGCGGTGAGCCGCTGGTTGAGCTGCTCGAAGTGGTGGAACTCAGCGGCGGCCATCTTCGCCAGCTCCGCCTTGTCGCCGAGCGTCGGCGCGAGCTTCGCGTCCTCGGCCAGCCGCTCGAAGGCCGCCAGCTCTCCGTAGGCGAGGGCGCCGAGCAGGTCCACGACCGCGGCGCGGTACTGCGGGTCGGCGGCCGCGGTGGCCCAGTCCTGGGCGGCGATCCCGGTGGCTGCGGAAGCTTCGGCGGGGGTCTCAGTGGCGTGGTCAGGCGTCTCCATGAACGGAACGATAGCCCGCTCCGCGCAGGGCGGAAGGGCCTGGTCAGCCGGGGGCCTCATACCGTTCCGATGAATTCGTCCAACACACATGCGCGAATCCGGGGTACAGTGGTATTGCGCTTACTGAGCACTGTGCTGTGCCAGGGGCGCGCCCTTGAATGAGGATGCCCGGTCGGTGGCCCGATCGGCTCCGACCCGACAGCCCTCCACGCGGTGCGTACGACACGTACGACTGCAGATGAGGGGCCCCCTCAGCGGCACGAGCGCTCGAGCGACGGCAGTGGTCCCGCGCCACCCGGCCCATCCACGGCCGGATGACCAACCCCGGCACGGTACGACCCCCAGCGTTCGCCTCGGACCGCGTCTCACAGAAGAGGCAGCACCCTGACTACGTTCCGCGACCTCGGCATTCTTTCCGAGACGGCCGAAGCCCTTGAGGCTGTCGGCATCACGTCCCCCTTCCCCATCCAGGAGATGACGCTCCCCGTAGCGCTCTCCGGCTCCGACGTCATCGGCCAGGCCAAGACCGGCACCGGCAAGACGCTCGGCTTCGGACTCCCGCTCCTGGAGCGCGTGACCGTTCCCGCCGACGTCGAGGCGGGCCGCGCGAAGCCCGAGCAGCTGACCGACGCGCCGCAGGCGCTCGTCGTCGTCCCCACCCGCGAGCTGTGCCAGCAGGTCACCAACGACCTGCTCACGGCCGGCAAGGTCCGTAACGTCCGCGTTCTCGCGATCTACGGCGGCCGGGCGTACGAGCCCCAGGTCGAGGCCCTCAAGAAGGGCGTCGACGTGATCGTCGGCACCCCGGGCCGTCTTCTGGACCTGGCGGGCCAGCGCAAGCTCGACCTCTCCCACATCCGCGGGCTCGTCCTCGACGAGGCCGACGAGATGCTGGACCTGGGCTTCCTGCCCGACGTCGAGCGCATCATCACGATGCTGCCGCCCAAGCGCCAGACGATGCTGTTCTCGGCCACCATGCCCGGCGCCGTCATCAGCCTCGCGCGCCGCTACATGTCGCAGCCGACGCACATCAACGCCACGTCGCCCGACGACGAGGGCACGACCGTCAAGAACACGGTCCAGCACGTCTACCGCGCCCACAACATGGACAAGCCGGAGATGCTCTCCCGCATCCTCCAGGCCGACGGCCGCGGGCTCGCGATGATCTTCTGCCGCACGAAGCGCACGGCCGCCGACATCGCCGAACAGCTGGAGAAGCGTGGCTTCGCCTCCGGCGCGGTCCACGGCGACCTCGGCCAGGGCGCCCGCGAGCAGGCGCTGCGCGCCTTCCGCAACGGCAAGGTCGACGTCCTGGTCTGCACCGACGTCGCCGCGCGCGGTATCGATGTCGAGGGTGTGACCCACGTCATCAACTACCAGTCGCCGGAGGACGAGAAGACCTACCTCCACCGCATCGGCCGCACCGGCCGCGCGGGCGCCAAGGGCATCGCGATCACGCTGGTCGACTGGGACGACATCCCGCGCTGGCAGCTGATCAACAAGGCCCTGGACCTGAAGTTCCCGGACCCGCCCGAGACGTACTCCACCTCGCCGCACCTCTTCGAGGAGCTCGGCATCCCGGCGGGCACCAAGGGTGTGCTGCCGCGTGCCGAGCGGACCCGTGCCGGTCTGCGCGCGGAGGAGGTCGAGGACCTCGGCGAGACCGGCGGACGGGGCCGCAAGGCCGCCGCGCCGGCCCCCGCCCGTGAGGAGCGCGAGCCCCGCACCCGTACGCCGCGTCAGCGTCGCCGCACCCGTGGCGGTTCCGTCGCGGAGGAGGGCGCCGCGACGGTGCCCGCACCCGCCAAGGAGACCTCCCCGGTCGCCTCGGTCGCACCGGCCGGTGACGCCGCGTCCGACGACGCGCCGCGTACGCCGCGCCGTCGCCGCCGTACCCGCGTCAGCGCCGCCGAGGCCGTCGCCGAGGCGGCCGTGGCGGTCGCCGAGGCCCCGGTGGTGCCCGCTCCGGTGGCCGAGGCCGCTCCCGTGATCGAGGCCGCTCCCGTGGCCGAGCCGGTCGCGGAGGCCGCGCCGGAGACCAAGCCGCGGCGTCGGCGCAGCCGTGCCACCGTGAAGCCGGTGGCCGAGGAGACGGCTTCGCCCGTCGCCGCGGCTCCGGCCGCACCGGCCCCGGTCGACTTCCAGACCGTGGCCGTCGCCGCGGGCGTGGCGGAGCCGGTCGCCGAGCCGAAGGCCGTCAAGCCGCGCCGCCGCACCCGGATCGTGAAGCCGGCCGACGAGGTCGACTTCCAGATCGCCCCGGCCGCCGAGCCGGAGCCCGAGGCGAAGACGCGTCGTCGTCCGGCCCGCGCCACGACGAAGGCCAAGGCGGAGCCGAAGGCCGCGGCCACGTCGGCCGAGCCGAAGGCCCGGGCGACCAGGACGACGAAGTCCCGGGCAAAGGCGGAGACGGCGGAGACTCCGGAGACCACGGAGAAGGTCACCGCGAAGGTCGCCTCGAAGGCCACGGCGAAGAAGGCCACCGCGAAGGCGGTCGCCGCCGAGCAGCCCGCCGTCGAGGCCCCGGCCGTCGAGGCGGACGCCAAGCCGCGCCGCCGCCGCGCCACCCGCAGCGTCACCTCGACCGCGACCCAGGAGGCCGCCGTGGTCTCCGAGGCCGAGGCCGTGGTGAGCGAGGCCGCCGCCGAGACGAAGCCGCGCCGCCGTCGCGCCACCCGCCCGGCGGGCAAGGCGTCGGCGACGACGACCGAGAGCTGACGCTTCCGGCCACACCGCACCACACGCAGCGCTCCGCCCCGTCGATCCGATGATCGACGGGGCGGAGTCGTTCCCCGGGGCCGACGGGGTCCGTCCGGTGTCCGCGCGGGCGGTGCCGGATCAGTTGCGGAGGACGCGGCCCTGCTTGTCGGTGCGGTCATTGCTGGTGAGGTAGAGGATGCCGTCGATCAGCGCCCAGACGCCGAGACCGCCGAAGGTGAGGAGCTGGGCGATACCCACACCGATGGACCCGACGTAGAAGCGTCCGATGCCGAGACCTCCGAGAAGTATCTGGAGGACACCGGCGATGACCTTCGACTTGTCGGAGTACGGGCGGCCCTGTGGGTCGAAGCCGTAAGGGGCGTCCGGGGTGGGGACGGACATGAGGTATCTCCTGGGTGAGCGGAAGAGCAACCGGATGCGAGGATCCCGGCGCGGAGCCATGAGGGAGCGGCGCCGATGGACAGCGCGCTGAGGACCCCCTGTGTAATGACAGGGTAAAGAAGA
The DNA here is from genome assembly GCF_014650675.1 of Streptomyces anulatus. Taxonomy (GTDB): domain Bacteria; phylum Actinomycetota; class Actinomycetes; order Streptomycetales; family Streptomycetaceae; genus Streptomyces; species Streptomyces anulatus. Next base: position 500,893 of record NZ_BMVK01000002.1, read on the forward strand.
CCGGGGTTCCATCGGCACGGCACCGAATGATCGTGCCCACGGGCGGGACGGGCGGCGGCGAGCGCGTTCGGCGCGGGGACCGGCTCCGGTGGGCACAGTTCCCGGAGCCCGGTTCCCGGGGCACAGCTCGCGCGCTGGAAGTAGCGCGGCAGCGGGGCCGGTGACGCCTCCCGGTGAGGCGGGGACGGGTGCGACGGGGATAGCCTCGCCGTATGAGCCGCCCGCCCACCTTCGCCCCGCCTCCCTGTGCCCGCGCCCGTGTCCTTGGCACCGAGCGCGGCGACTTCGCCGTCCTGGACGCCGTACCGCGTACCCCGGCACGGGCCACCGCCCTGTTGCTGCCCGGATACACCGGCAGCAAGGAGGACTTCATCGCGCTGCTGGAACCGCTGTGCGCGGCGGGCTACCGGGTGGTCGCCGTGGACGGCCGGGGGCAGTACGAGTCGAAGGGGACGGACCGCCAGGAGAGTTACGCCCAGGGAGAGTTGGCGCGCGACGTGCTGGCCCAGGCGGCTGCCCTGGGCGGCGGGGACGGCGGGCTGCATCTGCTCGGGCACTCGCTCGGCGGTCAGATCGCCCGCGCCGCCGTCCTGCTGGACGCCGCCCCGTTCCGCTCCCTGACGCTGATGTCCTCGGGTCCGGCGGAGGTCGTCGCGGCCCAGCGGGACAAGGTGAGGATGCTGAGCGAAGCGCTGTCCGTGCTGTCCATGGACGAGGTCTGGCAGGCGATGCGGGCGCTGGACCCCCCGCAGGACGCGGACACCGGCGACGGTGCGGACATGCGCCACCGCTGGCTCGCCCACCACCCGGCCCAGTTGATCGCGACCGGGGCCCAGCTGGCCGCCGAACCGGACCGGGTGGACGAGCTGGCCGCCGTCGGGCTGCCCGTCCACGTCCTGTCCGGGGAGCGCGACGACGTCTGGCCGGTGGAGCTGTTCGACTCCATGGCGCGGCGTCTCGGCGCCCGCCGCACCACGATCGCCGGCGCCGAGCACTCCCCCAACACCGCCCGCCCGCAGGAGACCGCGAAGGCACTGGCCGCGTTCTGGGACGGCCTGCCGGCCGCCTGACGCGCCGCCACCGGCCCCGCGGCCGTCAGTACTGCGACTGCAGGTGCTGCCAGAAGCCGTCGCGGAGCGCCCGCCGCAGGTGGGCGTGGCCGCGCAGCGAGTGCTGGAGCAGGCGTTCCGCCTCCACCAGCAGGTCCTGGTCGACGGAGCCCGGCAGATAGGGGTGGCCGGGCAGCAGGTCGGCGAGGGACTCCCGGCCGCGTGCGGCGAGCCAGGCGGCCGCGATCTGCGCGCCGACGAAGCGGACGTCCTCCCGGGAGGGGGCCGGGCTGTCGTCCTCGTACGTGGTGACGGGCCGCCGCGTGACGTAGGGGCGGCAGAAGTCGAGCTCGAAGGTGCGCTGGCTGTCGACCTCCCACAGCAGCGGTTCGGCCTGGTTGCGGCCTTCGGCGGCTTCGATGCCCCAGAGGTGCACGCGTGCCCCGTAGCCCTGGGCCGCCTCGACCGCCGAGACCAGGTCCTCGTCGCCGCCGACGAGCGCCGCGTCGCTGATGGCGCGGTGCCGGGCGAGGGATTCGAGGTCGGTGCGGATGAGCGAGTCGACGCCCTTCTGCTGGTTGTTGGCGTTGAGATTGCCGAGCCGCACCTTGACGTCGGGGAGTTCGGCGATGGCCTGCTGCTCGGTGGTGTGGATGCGGCGGCGGGCCCCGTCGTACCAGTAGACGCGCAGCAGCCTGCTGTCCGCGAAGATCGTGCGGGCCTTGTCGATGAAGGCCTCGATCAGCCCTTCGGCGTCGAGGTCGAAGGAGCGCCGGTCCTCGGTGCCGGTGACGAGCAGCCCGGCCGCGGCGTACACATAGCCGGCGTCCACGAAGATCGCGTGCGTCGACGGGGTCTTGGAGACCTCGATGAGCATCCGCTGGAGCAGCTCGTTGGTGCGGTCCAGGCGGGCGCCGAGGCCGGCTCCGCCGATGGACTGCGGGTCCGCCTCGTTCATGCGAACCTCATGGTCTGTGGTGACGTGACTACCGACGGGTACTTAGACATCCAAAAAATTTCCTTAGCGTAGGGAATGTTTGCAGGGGGCAAGCCGTTGTAACCCACGTGGAACGCGAGGGAAGCCTCGCGTTCCTAGTCTTGCCGGTGGGACGCCCCACCGGCGCCAGCAGTTCTCCAGCAGGAGGATCAGACGAAGGGAAGCCCTATGCGCTTCGAGATCATGCGACTCGACGACGTCGACGGTACCGCCGTGGACAGCACCGTCGTGGACGCCGCCTCCGTCAACCGGATCGTGCAGCAGGCCGCAGCGATGGGCCAGCGCATCTACATCCGTCCGGCCGACAGCTCGGCTTCGTAACGCTCATGGGCTCATGACGCCTGCCGAGGCCCCGCGCCTCACCGCATTGCGCCGCTGAAGACGAAGCGCCCCCGCACGGAACGTCCGTGCGGGGGCGCAGTGGTGCGTGGGGCGGGTTCAGGAGTTCTGGATGACCTGGGTGACGCCGTTGATGATCTGCTGGACGGCGATGGCGGAGAGCATCATGCCGGCGAGCCGGGTCACCAGCACCACACCGCCGTCCTTGATCACGCGGATGATGACCAGCGAGTAGCGCATGGTCAGCCAGAGCACCACGTGCATGGCGACGATCGCGGACCACACCGAGAGCTGGCCGCCCACACCGTCGGCGTGCTGCACCGCGAGGATGACCGAGACGATCGCGCCGGGCCCGGCCAGCAGCGGCATGCCCAGCGGTACGAGCGCCACGTTGACGTCCTTGGTCTGCGTCGGCTCGTCCGTCTTGCCGGTCAGCAGGTCGAGCGCGATGAGCAGCAACAGGAGGCCGCCCGCGATCATCAGCGCGGGCACGGAGACATGCAGATAGTCGAGGATCTGCTGACCGAGCAGACCGAAGACGGCGATCACGCCGAACGCGACCATGACCGCCTGGAGCGCCATCTTGCGCTGCACCTTGGCGGGGCGGCCCGCGGTGAGGGCGAGGAAGATCGGCGTGATCCCGGGCGGGTCCATGATCACAAATAGGGTGAGAAAAAGGGATCCGAAGACAGCGACGTCGAACACAGTGAGCCTTGCGAGAGAAGAGCGGGCGTTACGGAGGGGGCGCGGGGTCCGGGCGGCGGCCGCCGCCGTGGCGGGCACGCGGCGGTACGCACAGGGGCGCGCGGGGAGTTGGAGACGTGGTGCGGTGGAAGAGGGGGCCCGGGGGCTGTCCGGCCGTGATCCGCCGGACACCCGCTAGCGGGGACCGGCTCCGCCGGCGCCCGGAACGGGGAAGGCTCCCGTGGCACGCCGGGTGATCTCGCCGTAGATCTCGGGGTCGGTGGTGCACGCGCCGAGCTCGACGAATTTCCGGGTGCCGTGGTAGTCGCTGGAGCCGGTCGTGAGCAGGCCCAGTTCGCGGGCGAGGCCGCGGAGCCGGGCCCGGGTGGGCTCGTCGTGGTCCATGTGGTCGACCTCGACGCCGTCGAGGCCGGCGTCGGCGAGCGCGGCGATCGTGGACTCGGGTACCACCGCGCCGCGTTTCACGGCGGCCGGGTGGGCGAAGACGGTGACCCCGCCCGCGGCCTTCACCAGGCGGACCGCCTCGAAGGGGTCGAACTCGTGCTTCTCGGCGTACGCCCGGCCGCCGTTGCCCAGCCAGTCGGACGTGAAGGCGTCGGAGACGGTGGGGACGACGCCGAGTTCGACGAGGGCGGCGGCGACGTGCGGCCGGCCGACCGAGCCGTCCCCGGCGATCCGGGCGACCTGCTCCCAGGTGATGGGGACGTCGAGGGCGCGCAGCTTGCGGACCATCTCCTGGGCGCGCGGCACCCGGTCGTCGCGCACGAGTTCCCGGGCGCGCTCCAGCTCGGCGTCGGCGGGGTCGAAGAGGTAGGCCAGCAGGTGCATGCCCACACCGTCGACGCGGCAGGAGAGTTCGGCGCCGGTGACGAGGGTGAGCCCGTCGGGCAGCGCGTCGATGGCCTGCTTGTGGCCGCCCACGGTGTCGTGGTCGGTGAGCGCGACGACGTCCAGGCCCGCTGCGGCGGCGTTCGCGACCAGCTCGGCGGGGGTGTCCGTGCCGTCCGACGCGGTGGAGTGGGTGTGCAGATCGATGCGCACGACGCTTGACTCCGGGGCTCGCGGGCGGACGGGGGACCGCTCAAGGATAACCGCCGCACGCCGGGCGTCCGGCCGCGCTCAGGGCCCCTACCGCTCGCCCGTCGCCTGCCGGGGCGGCGCCTCGGGGGCGGTGAGCAGGCGGGGGGTGAGCGCGCCGCAGGGGACGAGGTCCACCTCTCCCCCGGCGTCCCGCAGGTCGGTGAGCACCAGTTCGTCGTACATCAGCAGTCCCGACTGCTCGGGCCACAGGATCGCCCAGAGCCACAGCCCCCGCGCCTCGCCCGCGAAGACGGCGCGGTCCGACGGAGCGTTCTTCACGTGCCAGAGGGGGGTGGGGCGGCCGGCGGCGTGCACCTTGGCGTCGGGGGCGGAGTCGACGTCGAGATGGAGGCCGGGGTCCGGGCCCTCGATCCCGGCGTACCGGGCGCCGAGCCCGACGCCGAGCTCCTCGGCGACCAGCAGCAGCTCGCCCATTCCGCCCAGCGGGCCGGGTCCGGAGCAGGCCACGGCGCTGGCGCGTCCGCCGCTGCGGTCGTCGCCCGCGCTGGCGACCCCGGTGAACAGCCAGCCCACGGGGAGCGGCCAGGGCATCCAGACGGGGACCTGGGCGCGGTGCACCACGACGCCGAGACCTTCGACGCTCGGCGGGATGACCGGCTGCATCGGGTGGACCTGGCCGTGCACGGAGCACTGCCAGGCGTCGGCGAAGAGACCGGGCGCCCTGACCCGGCCACCGCACTTCGGGCAACTGGGTTCGCCCCTCATAGGGACCAACCGTCCTCCCCGCCGGTCCTCGCGTCAAGGACGATCACCCGTCCGCAGCGTGGCCCTGACCGGGAAAGATAGATGTAGCTTGCACTTATTAGCTTGCCTAACTTATTCTGTGCATAACGCATCGATCCGGAGCCGAAGACCTCCGGAGACGCCGGAGGAGAAGGAGAGAACCCATGCAGGGAGAGGATCCGTTCGACGAAGGAGCGACGGGAGGCAGCATCCTGCGGCAGCCGAAGGCCGTCTGGGCCACGGCGGGCGCCTCCGTGGTGGCTTTCATGGGCATCGGCCTGGTGGACCCGATCCTGCCGTCCATCGCCCAGGGACTGGACGCCTCGGCGAGCCAGGTGTCGCTGCTGTTCACCTCGTACTTCCTGATCACCGCCTTCGCGATGCTGGTCACCGGCTTCGTCTCCAGCCGCATCGGCGGCCGCAGGACCCTGCTGGCCGGCCTCGCGCTCGTCATCGTCTTCGCCGCGCTCTCCGGCACCTCGTCCTCCGTCGCCGAACTGGTCGGGTTCCGGGCCGGCTGGGGCCTGGGCAACGCCCTGTTCGTCTCCACCGCCCTCGCGGTGATCGTCGGGGCGGCGGCGGGCGGCAGCGCGGCGGCGATCCTGCTGTACGAGTCGGCGCTCGGCCTCGGCATGGCGTGCGGGCCGCTGCTCGGCGCGGTGCTCGGGGACGCCAGCTGGCGCTACCCGTTCTTCGGCACGGCCGCGCTGATGGCGATCGGCTTCCTCTGCATCGCCGCGTTCCTCAAGGAGCAGCCGAAGCCCGCCCGCAGGACGTCACTGCTCGATCCCGTGAAGGCGCTCGGACACGGCGGGCTCGCCTCGGTGGCGGCCTCGGCGTTCTTCTACAACTACGCGTTCTTCACGATCCTGGCCTTCACGCCGTTCGTGCTGAACATGACCCCGTACAAGTCCGGCGCGGTCTTCTTCGCCTGGGGCCTGCTGCTGGCCGTCTTCTCCGTGCTGGTCGCCCCGCGCCTCCAGCGCCGCTTCGGCTCGCTGAAGGTGCTCGGGGCCTCCCTGGTGCTGCTCGCCGTCGACCTGCTGGTCCTCGGGTACGGCAGCCACGGCACGGCCGTCGTCGCCACGATCGTCTCCGGCGCGTTCATCGGCATGAACAACACCGTCTTCACCGAACTGGCCCTCGGGGTCTCGGACGCGCCGCGCCCGGTGGCGAGCGCCGGATACAACTTCGTCCGCTGGTTCGCCGCGGCGGCCGCCCCCTTCCTCGCCCCGAAGATCGAGGAGTGGACCGACGTCCACATCCCGTTCGTGGTGGCCGCGCTCGCCGCCCTCGTCGGAGCGGCCGTCGTGGGCGTACGGCGTACGGCGCTGAACCACGAGGCCGAGGAACGGGAGCCGGCCCACGCGCTGGAGGACGGTGTGGCGGTCTTCGCCGACTGACCTCCCGGGCCGGTCAGTCCAGCGGTACGGACGTGCGCAGCGGGTCGCGCAGGTCCGTACCGTGCGTCAGCCACCGATCCTGGAGCTCCTGCGCGCCGCGCACCCGCTTCCAGGCGGCCTCGTTGTGCGTCATCGGCAGCAGCGGCAGGAAGCGCACCGGGTCCATCGGCTCGTCCAGCTCCAGGTCCTCCACCAGACCGCCGGACTCGGCGACCAGCACCGAGGTGAACGGCGCCCCGGTCCACAGCGGCTCCCCCAGGTCCAGCGAGGCGCCGGCGGCCACGATCAACCCCTCGACCTGCGGGGACGCGGCCAGCACGGCGAGCGGGCGCAGCACCTGGTCGGTGTCGGCGAGCCCGCCCCGTACGGACAGGATCAGCTCGGCGCGGGGGCCCTTCACCGGGTCGGCGAGCGGAGAGGTGGGGTCGGCCATCGGCTGACCGGACATGCCGAGCGTCGCGTAGCGCACCACGTCCCCGTCGAGGAAGCGCAGCACCTCGATGCGGTCGGTGCCCAGGAACGTCACATCGGCGCGGGCGTCCGGTTCCCCCAGGGCGGAACGGAGCCGGGCCTCGACCAGAGCGAGAATTTCTGCCATGCCGCGAGCATAGATCGCGTAGGGAATGGGCAAAGTACGGGATTGGGCCTGGGGCGGCTGATAGCCTGGCCGCCGGTCGGGACAGCACGCAGAAGCGTTGCTCTTCTTCGTCCCGACGACACGTCGTCCCCCACGGGGGACCGGCCGGAGGAGGTGGGGACTGCTATGGATCCAAGTCGACCGTGCAGTACCAACCGCTCTTCCGCGCCTCGTATTTCCCGTTGATCCGACGCCTCGTCGGTCGCCCGGTGCCGACATCGCCGTCGTGTCCGGATGACTCCTCGACAGCAGTTCGCGCGACGGAAGAGCCCTTCGTTTTTGCCTGTCTGTAGCGAACGCCGTCATCGCGCCCGCGCGGTGCCGCCCGCTTTGCGGACGTGAGCGCACGTCCCCATTCCGGGCTGTTCCACGCCCTCGCCGACGGCCCTCCGTGAAGGAGCCAGCCATGTCGATGATCCGTGACCTGCGCGCCGCCGTGCGCCCGTCCCTGCGCCCGTCCCTCCGTAAGAACAGCGCCCCCTACAGCGCGTACGACCCCACCCGCGACCCGTCCGCGTCCAGCGCCGTCGTCGACTGCGCCGTCTACCGCGACGGCCGCCGGCTGGCGACGCCCGCGACCCCGACACCGCACGAGGCGATGCTCCAGGTGCGGGAGGAGGGCGGCTTCGCGTGGATCGGTCTGCACGAGCCGACCGAGGCCGAATTCGCGGGCATCGCGCGGGAGTTCGGGCTGCACCCGCTGGCCGTCGAGGACGCCGTCCACGCCCACCAGCGGCCCAAGCTGGAGCGCTACGACGACACGCTGTTCACCGTCTTCAAGACGATCCACTACGTGGAGCACGCCGAACTGACCGCGACCAGCGAGGTCGTGGAGACCGGCGAGGTGATGTGTTTCACCGGCCGGGACTTCGTCATCACCGTCCGGCACGGCGGCCAGGGCTCCCTGCGCGCGCTGCGCCACCGCCTCCAGGACGATCCGGAGCTGCTCGCCAAGGGCCCCTCCGCCGTCCTGCACGCCATCGCCGACCATGTGGTCGACGGGTACATCGCGGTGGCCGAGGCGGTGCAGGACGACATCGACGAGGTGGAGATCGATGTCTTCTCCACCCCGGCCAAGGGCAGCCCGCGCGGTTCGGACGCGGGCCGGATCTACCAGCTCAAGCGTGAGGTGCTGGAGTTCAAGCGGGCCGTCTCGCCGCTGCTGCGGCCCATGCAGCTGCTGAGCGAGCGGCCGATGCGGCTGATCGACCCCGACATCCAGAAGTACTTCCGCGACGTCGCCGACCACCTCGCCCGGGTCCAGGAAGAGGTCCTCGGCTTCGACGAACTGCTGAACTCGATCCTCCAGGCGAATCTGGCGCAGGCGACCGTCACGCAGAACGAGGACATGCGCAAGATCACCTCCTGGGCGGCGATCATCGCCGTGCCGACGATGATCTGCGGCGTCTACGGCATGAACTTCGACTACATGCCCGAGCTGGAGTGGAAGTACGGCTATCCGCTGGTGCTGGGCGTCATCGGGGCGGTCTGTTTCTCCATCCACCGCATCCTCAAGCGCAACGGCTGGCTCTGAGCGGTGCCGGTGGGTCTAGGCTCGCGCCCATGACTGACGCCGCCGCGCCCGATGCCGCCGCCGACCTGCTGGAGAGGGCCCTCGTCGAGGAGGCCACGAAGAAGTCCGGTCTCGTCTGGGTACGGGGCGACGGGCCGGCCCGTGCCGTCTGGCACGTCTGGCACGACGGCGCGGCGCATCTGGTCGGCGGCGGGCCCGGCGAGCAGCCGCTGCCCGAGGGCCTGGCCGACGGCGGCCGCGCCGAGGTGACCGTACGCAGCAAGGACAAGGGCGGCCGTATCGTCGCCTGGAGTGCGGTGTCCCGTTTCCTTCCGCCGCACTCCGAGGAGTGGGAGGCGGCCGTCGCCGAGCTGAAGGGCAAGCGGCTGAACGCGCCGGACGCCGAGTCGATGACGGAGCGGTGGGCGCGCGAGTGCACCGTGGTGCGGCTGACGCCCGAGACCGTCAGCACCGCGCTGCCGGACACCTCGCTGGCGGCCGTCCCGCTGCCGACCGGGGCGACCACCCGGAAACCCGCTCCGGCGGCGCTCCCCCGGCTGCTGCTGAAGCGTCGCGGGAAGCGCTGAGCCGGGCCCCGTGAGATGAGCGGGGCCCGGCCCGGCTCAGCCGGAGGACTTGGGGAGCTGGCCGCCGTAGTCGACGGTGTCGTCCTCCTCGGGCGCCTCCAGGGGGAAGGCCTGCCCCCAGTCGGCCAGCGTGACCGTGCCCCCGCCGCCGCCCCGGGCCACCCGGACCGGATACGGCTGGTCCTCCAGGGAGACGTCGAACGCCCCTCCCTCGCCCTTGCCGCCCAGGATCTGGATGGTGCGGTGCCCGGCGACCGTGTCCCGGCCGCCCTTGTTGACCTTTCCGTTCAGCGCGAGCAGCCCGTCGAGCAGGACCTTCTTGTCGGTGAAGCCGCGCAGCTGGCGGTAGCTGGGGTCGCCCTCGGGGACCTTCACGTACTTGCCGCCGAGCTTGTCGGCGGCCGCCACGTCGGAGGACCCGTCCGCGCCGCCGCCGCTCTCCTCGTGGGTCCAGAACTCGGCGGGCGCCTTCAGATAGAGCTCGTCGTCGACCCGCAGCAGGGCGAAGCTCTGCTTCTTGGAGGTCACCGAGCCCATGCCGCCCTCCGCGTTGAGCTTCATCTCCAGCCGGTAGGTGCCGCCCTTGCTGACGAGCGTGCCCGACAGGCGTACGGCACTCGCCGCGTCGGCCGCCGCTCTGGCCTTCTCGTCGATCTCGGCCGCGGAGAGTTTGGCGACGCCGTTGGTCCCCTTGTCCGGGTCCTCCTCCGTGCCGCAGGCGGCCAGGGCCGCGGTGAGCCCTCCGCACAGCACGAGAGCGAGGGCGGTCCGGCGATGGTTCCGCACGGCCGGGGCGAAAGAGGTCACGGGCGCACTGCCTCTCAACTGCGATCGGGGGTGGCAGACGGCAGCGTACCCGGGAGGCGCGCACCGTCCGGCAGCCAGCCGTACGGACGGGTCCGCCGGGGCGCGGTGCGGCGGTACGGGCTAGCCTGATCCCGGCGTACCCGTCGAAATCCGCTGGTCGGCGGCGTCGGTCCGGGAGGTCGGGCGGAGCGTACGGACACGGTGGACACGGACGGACGAAGGAGGTCGAGGATGGCGGCAGTCACCCCCCGGGTCTTCGTCTCGCACCTGTCCGGCGTACCCGTTTTCGACCCGAACGGGGACCAGGTCGGCCGGGTCCGCGATCTGGTGGCGATGCTGCGGGTCGGCGGACGGCCGCCGCGCATCCTGGGCCTGGTGGTCGAGGTGATCAGCCGCCGGCGGATCTTCCTGCCGATGACCCGGGTGACGGGCGTCGAGTCCGGCCAGGTCATCACCACCGGAGTCGTCAACATGCGGCGCTTCGAGCAGCGGCCCACCGAACGTCTCGTCCTCGGCGAGTTCCTGGACCGGCGGGTGCGGCTGGTGGACGGCCCCGGCGAGGACGGTGAGGAGGTCACCGTCCTGGACGTGGCCATCCAGCAGCTGCCGGCCCGTCGCGACTGGGAGATCGACAAGTACTTCGTCCGCAAGGGGCGCGGCGGGGCGCTGCGCCGCAAGGGCGAGACCCTGACGGTGGAGTGGTCGGCGGTCAGCGGCTTCTCGCTGGACGAGCACGGCCAGGGTGCGGAGAGCCTGGTCGCCACGTTCGAGCGGCTGCGGCCCACCGATGTGGCGAACGCCCTGCACCACCTCTCGCCGAAACGCCGGGCGGAGGTCGCCGCCGCCCTGGACGACGACCGGCTCGCCGACGTCCTGGAGGAGCTGCCCGAGGACGACCAGGTGGAGATCATCGGCAAGCTCGCCGAGGAGCGGGCCGCCGACGTCCTGGAGGCGATGGACCCCGACGACGCGGCCGACCTGCTCTCCGAGCTGCCGGAGGAGGACAAGGAACGGCTGCTGGCGCTGATGCGGCCGGACGACGCCGCCGACGTCCGGCGCCTGATGTCGTACGAGGAGCGGACGGCGGGCGGTCTGATGACGACCGAGCCGATCGTGCTGCTGCCCGACGCGACGGTGGCCGACGCGCTGGCCCGGGTGCGGCAGGCGGACCTGTCCCCCGCGCTCGCCGCACAGGTGTACGTGTGCCGCTCCCCCGACGACACGCCGACCGGGAAGTACCTGGGCACGGTGCACTTCCAGCGGCTGCTGCGCGATCCGCCGTTCACCCTGGTCAGCTCGATCGTCGACAGCGACCTGGTGCCGCTGTCGCCGGACACCCCGCTGCCGACGGTCACCAGCTATCTGGCCGCGTACAACATGGTCTCGGTGCCCGTCGTGGACGAGACCGGTTCGCTGCTGGGCGCGGTGACCGTGGACGACGTCCTGGACCACCTGCTGCCGGACGACTGGCGCGAGACGGATCTGCACGGGGAGGAGGGGATCGGTCATGGCGGGCGATGAGCGGGCGAAGGCGGCGTCGACCGGTTCCTCGGGCCTGGTGCGGCCCCCGCGCACCCGGCTGGACCAGCCGAAGGACCCGCGCCGGCGGCTGCTGCCGGAGTACGACCCGGAGGCGTTCGGCCGGTTCTCGGAGCGGATCGCGCGCTTCCTGGGGACCGGGCGGTTCATCGTCTGGATGACGCTGATCATCATCATCTGGGTGCTGTGGAACATCTTCGCGCCCAAGGATCTGCGCTTCGACCAGTACCCGTTCATCTTCCTGACGCTGATGCTGTCGCTCCAGGCCTCCTACGCCGCGCCGCTGATCCTCCTCGCGCAGAACCGGCAGGACGACCGCGACCGGGTCACGCACGAGCAGGACCGCAAGCAGAACGAGCGCTCCATCGCCGACACCGAATACCTGACGCGGGAGATCGCGGCCCTGCGCATGGGCCTGGGCGAGGTCGCCACCCGGGACTGGATCCGCTCGGAACTCCAGGACATGGTGAGGGACATGGAGGACCGGCAGGTGCTGTTCCCGGCCGAGAGTGACGAAGGCGACCGCTGAAGAGCTACCCGCCCGTAGTGCTCCGCGCCGTAACATCGTCTGTATGGCTACGGAAGACGCGGTGCTTGAGGCACTGTCGACAGTGAACGACCCGGAGATCCACCGCCCGATCACCGAGCTGGGCATGGTGAAATCGGTCGAGATCGATCCTGACGGTGTAGTCGCTGTCACGGTGTATCTCACGGTCTCCGGCTGTCCGATGCGCGAGACGATCACCCGGAACGTGACCGAGGCGGTCGCCCGGGTCGAGGGCGTCTCGCGGGTCGAGGTGACCCTCGACGTCATGAGCGACGAACAGCGCAAGGACCTGGCGAGCTCGCTGCGCGGCGGCACCGCCGAGCGGGAGGTGCCCTTCGCCCAGCCCGGCTCGCTGACCCGGGTGTACGCGGTCGCCTCCGGCAAGGGCGGCGTCGGCAAGTCCTCGGTGACGGTGAACCTCGCCGCGGCGATGGCGGCCGACGGTCTGAAGGTCGGCGTCGTGGACGCGGACATCTACGGGCACAGCGTGCCCCGGATGCTCGGTGCGGACGGCAAGCCCACCCAGGTCGAGAACATGATCATGCCGCCGTCCGCGCACGGCGTGAAGGTCATCTCCATCGGCATGTTCACCCCGGGCAACGCGCCCGTGGTCTGGCGCGGCCCGATGCTGCACCGGGCGCTCCAGCAGTTCCTCGCCGATGTGTACTGGGGCGACCTGGACGTCCTGCTGCTGGACCTGCCGCCGGGCACCGGCGACATCGCGATCTCGGTGGCGCAGCTCGTGCCGAACGCGGAGATCCTGGTCGTCACGACCCCGCAGCAGGCGGCGGCCGAGGTGGCCGAGCGGGCCGGATCGATCGCCGTGCAGACCCACCAGAAGATCGTCGGCGTGGTGGAGAACATGTCGGGCATGCCGTGCCCGCACTGCGACGAGATGGTCGACGTGTTCGGCTCGGGCGGCGGCGCACGGGTCGCCGAGGGGCTGACCCGCACGGTCGGCGCCGAGGTGCCGGTGCTCGGCTCGATCCCGATCGACGTACGGCTGCGCGAGGGCGGCGACGAGGGCAAGCCGGTCGTCCTGTCCGACCCCGACTCCCCGGCCGGCAGCGCGCTGCGCTCGATCGCACAGAAGCTGGGCGGCCGTCAGCGCGGCCTGTCGGGCATGTCGTTGGGCATCACCCCGCGCAACAAGTTCTGACGCGCCTCGGAGCGACACAGGGCGGGCCGGTGGTCATCCGGCCCGCCCTGTCGCGTTGCTACGCGTACGTCTCGATGTCCTTGATGGCCGCGAAGCCGAGACCGTACGCGCTCATGCCCCGCCCGTACGCCCCGATGTGCACGCCCTCGTGGGCGGATCCGGCGAGGACCCAGCCGAACTCGGACTCGCGGTAGTGGAACTCCACCGGCACCCCGTCCACCGGGAGGGAAAGCGTCGACCAGGGCGCGCTGCCGAGGTCGTCGGCGAGGGTGAACGCCGTCTCGGTCTGCTGGTCCAGCCAGTCGTCGCGCAGGGTGTGGTCCATCTGCGGCGGCCAGGTGTACGCCAGCAGGCCGGAGCCCGCGAGCCAGGCGGCCGAGGACACCGTGGTGGCGTCCAGCACGCCCGTGCCGTCGCCACTGCGTCTCACCGGGCTCGCGGCCACGGTGATCACCGCCGCGAACCGCTCCTTGTCGGCGGAGCCGTCCGACTTCACCGATGGCTCGTCGCCGTGCCCCGTCGCGCCGTGCTGCACCGTGCCGTCCGCCGCGGTACCGACCTGCATCAGCCAGCGCGGGCCGGTGAAGGCCTCGTCCAGCCCGTACCAGGGGAAGGTCGCTCCCAGGTAACCGTCGACGGTACGCCGCTTCGCCGGCACCGCCTCCGCCGTGGCCGTGCCCGGGACACCGTCCGTATCAATCCGACTCGTCGTCTCCATCTGCGCGGCCGCCTCCTCGATCAGTCATGATCCGGAGCGGCCCGCCCCCCGCGGGCTTGGGCATCCTCGCAACCGGACAGATGGAGAATAGCCATACCGTCCGGGCGAGTCGGGATTGACCGGGGTCAGGTGGCGTCTGCGTCGAACGGCGGGCGCTCGGGCTGCGTCTGCTGCGGGGTCTTCTTCAGCAGGTCAGGAGCGGTGTCGCCGGTCTTGGTGAGGCTGGGCGCCGAGCCTTCCGCCGACGCGCCCGCCGAGCCGTTCGCCGCACTGTTGGCGGTATCGGCCGCGGCCGGGGTGCGCCCGTTGACCGCGTCGGTGACGTCCGACAGGTCCTTGCGCAGGTCGAAGCTCTCGCGGATCTCCTTCAGCCCCAGGTCGTCGTTGCCGTCCATGAGCTGCTTGCGGACGAACGTCTTGGGGTTGAGGTCCTCGAACTCGAAGTCCTTGAACTGCGGGCCCAGCTCCGAGCGGATGTCTTCCTTGGCGCTGTCCGAGAACTCGCGGATCTTACGGATGGTGCGCGTGACGTCCTGGATCAGCTTGGGCAGCTTGTCGGGGCCGAAGACCAGCACGGCCAGCACCCCGAGCGTCAACAGCTCCAGTGCGCCTATGTCATTGAACACCTTGCTGCTCCTCGTGTTCTCCGCGTGTTCTCCGTGCGATCGCGGCCCGGGTCTCCCAGCTGCCCGGACCGCTCAAAGGTACCTGTCGAAGGTGTCCGGGCGGTACCTCGCGGTGGCCGTCACGTGCCGCTCGCCGAGCCGAGCGTCAGGGTCACCGTCCGCTCCTCGCCGCCGCGGGTCAGCTTGAGGTCGAGGTCGTCGCCGGGCCGGTGGGCTCGGATCTTCACGATCAGCTCCTCGCCGCTGTGCACGCGCTGGCCCTTGACGTGGGTGATGACGTCACCGGACTTGATGCCCGCCTTGGCCGCGGGTCCGTCCTTCGCGACGGCGGGCGCGCCGTCGGCGCCCTTCGTGCCGACCTTGGCCCCGTCACCGGTGTACTTCATGTCCAGCGTGACGCCGATCACCGGGTGGGTGGCCTTGCCGGTGCTGATCAACTCCTCGGCGACGCGCTTGCCCTGGTTGATGGGTATCGCGAAGCCGAGCCCGATGGAGCCGGACTGGCCGCCCGCCTCGGGGCCCCGGGCGCTGTCGGCCGCGCGGATGGCGCTGTTGATGCCGATGACATGGGCCTGGGTGTCGACCAGTGGTCCGCCGGAGTTGCCCGGGTTGATCGGGGCGTCGGTCTGGAGGGCGTCGACGTAGCTGATGTCGCTGCCGTCGCCCTTCTCGCCGCCCGCGGTGATCGGCCGCTGCTTGGCGCTGATGATGCCCGAGGTCACCGTGTTGGACAGGTCGAAGGGGGCGCCGATGGCCACCACCGGGTCGCCGACCTGGACGTTGTCGGAGTTGCCGAGCGGCAGGGGCTTGAGCCCGGAGACTCCGCGGACCTTGACGACCGCGAGGTCGTAGCCGCTGTCCTTGCCGACGAGCTCGGCGGACGCCGTCTCGCCGCTGCTGAACGTCACGGTGATGTCCCCGCTGGACCCGGCCGGGGCGACGACGTGGTTGTTGGTGAGGATGTGGCCCTGGCCGTCGAGGACGAAGCCGGTGCCCGTGCCGGACTCGGCGGTGCCGCTGACGTGCAGGGTGACCACGCTGGGCAGGGCGCTGGCGGCGATGCCCGCGACGCTCTCGGGGGCCCGGTCGCCGTTGTCGCGGTCCGCCTGCGGCAGCTCGACGGTGGTCAGCCCGCCGTTGCGCTCGATGTACGCGCCGACCCCGCCGCCGATGCCACTGGCGACCAGGGTCAGCAGGAGCACCCCCATGAACGCCCCGCCCCGGCGCTTCTTCCTGCGGCCGGGGTCGGTGCCCTCGGGGGGTCCCGGCCGGGTCAGCGGCTGTCCCGGAGCGCCCCACGGGTCGTACTGGAGCCACTGGGTGTGCTGCTGTGCGTGCGGTTGCGGCGCCGGGTGCGGGGCGGGGGCGGGGTGCTGCGTCTGGTGCCCGGGGGCTGCCTGCGGCTGCCCGGGGGCTCCCTGCGGCGGCTGCGGTGCGTGGGCGGCATGCGCCGGGTGGGCCCCGGGGGCCGTCGTGTGCTGGGCGGGCGCCTGGGGCTGTGCGTGGGGCCCCGGCGGCGTGAAGCCGTCGGCGGGCTGGGCGTGCGGGGCCGTGAAGCCGTCGGCGGGCGCGGACCGCGGTGCCGGGGAAGGGGCGGGCGGCGACGCGGGGGCCGGGATCCCGGCGCCGTTCGTCGCGGCGTACTGCTGGGACGGGCCTCCGGCCCCCGGCGGTACGACGGTGCCGTGGGCCGGGGTGGGCCGCTGCACCGGCGGGGCGGGCGCCCAGGGGCCGGGGCCGCCGTAGGGCGGGGTGCTGTACTCGTCGGGCTCGTGCAGCGGGGACCCGGACGGGCGGGGGCGCGGAACCTCCTGGCCGCCGTGTTCCTCCGGCCGGACGGAGGCGTCGGAGGGCGGAACCGGGGTGGTGTCCGGGGCCGGGGTTGTGTCCGGGGCCGGGGGCGAAGCCGGTGCCGGAGCCGCGTCCGGGGCTGCCGGCTCGCGGTCCTCGGCCGCCGGAGCGTCCGACGGGGCCGGCCCGCTGTCCGGCTCCGTGCGGTCGGCACGCCCCGCCGTGGGGCGGCTCCACCACTTCGCCTGCGGCCCGGTGGGCTTCCCGTCGTCCATGCTCTCCCCGCAACTGGCCTCTGTACGCCCCACCGAGGCGTCCCTCACCGGAATTCAACCAGGTTTGCGAATCCCCGCGCAGGGTCCGGTCAGGGCCGGGGCGAAAGCGGGCTCGCCAGATCGTTGGCCGGCGCGCCCGGGGGCGGCCCCGGGGAAACCGAGGAGGGCACCGTCTTCGGCGCCGCACCGCTGCCGAGCGCCGCCGCCAGCAGCGGGGTGCCGGACATCGTCGGACGTATCAGCGGCGACACGGACACATTCAGCACGGGGAGCGTGAAGGGGTGACCGCCCGAGGTCTGGACACCGAACAGCGGCGGCGCGGTCGGCGGCCCCTGCCGGTTCACCGGAGGGGTGACGACGGGAACCACCGGTGTCGCACCGGTGAGCGACGGGGGCACCCGGTTCGTTCCGGCCGGGGCCGTACCGGACACGGGCTGCCCGGCCGCCCGGCCGTCGCCGGTCACCGCGAGGGCTCCGCCGCCCCGGCGGCTGACCGCTTTCGCGCCGCTCTCGGCGCGGGTCGCGGCGTCGAGCGGGGTGACGTTGTTCCCGGCGCCCTCGGCGCGCAGGGAGGATTCGGGGCCGGAGTCCAGCGGCAGGGTGCCGCCCAGCGCGATGGCCGCGAGGGAGACGGCGCTGGCCGCGGCGAACGCGAAGCGCCGCCCGCGCCAGGGCGAGCGGTCCGCGTCGCGGGCCACCTCGTGTATGCGGAAGACCGAACCGGACGCGGGGCCGCCGGGCAGCACGGCGGTGGAGCCGTGGGTGGCGGGGAGGTATCCGAAGCCGTCCAGGGGGGAGGACGCGGTGTCGGCGCGGGTGCTGCCGCCGGAGGGCCGCAGCCCGGGGAAGAACTCGTCGGCGAAGGGCCCCCGGCCGCCGAACGGTCCGCCGGAGCCGGTGTCGTCGCCGCCAGGACCCCCGGGAAGGCCCTGCAGGCGGGCCAGGAAGCCCTCGGAGGGCGAGGGCGAGGTGGACATGGCGAAAGCGCTCTTGAGGCGACGCTGGGCATCGGCTTCGGCCTTGCACTTGGCGCAGGTCGCCAGGTGGGCCAGGACCCGATCGCGGGCGTCGTGTTTCAGCTCGCCGTCGACCAGCGCGGCGAGGCGGTCCCCCAGATGCGCTTCCGCGGGGGTGGGTCCTGTGCCGCTCACGCCGTTCCGCCCTCCCCTGCCAGGACCGCGTCCGCCAGGGAGCGCTGCTCGGCGCGGGCCTCGGGCGAACGGTGCTTGAGCGCCTTGCGCAGGTGGGAGCGACCGCGGTGGATACGGCTGCGGACGGTGCCGAGCTTCACCCCGAGGGTCGCGGCGATCTCCTCGTAGCTGAGGCCCTCGATGTCGCAGAGGACCACGGCCGCACGGAATTCGGGCGCGAGGGTGTCCAGCGCCTGCTGCACGTCGGCGTCGAAGTGGGTGTCGTTGAAGACCTGCTGCGGGGACGGCTCACGGCTCGGCAGGCGCTCGGCCGCGTCGTCGCCGAGCGAGTCGAAGCGGATGCGCTGCTTGCGCCGGACCATGTCCAGGAAGAGATTGGTCGTGATGCGGTGAAGCCAGCCCTCGAAGGTGCCGGGCGTGTACGTCGACAGCGAGCGGAACACCCGGACGAAGACCTCCTGGGTCAGGTCCTCGGCGTCGTGCTGGTTTCCCGTCAGCCGGTAGGCGAGTCGGTACACACGGCCGCTGTGCGTGCTGACGATCTCTTCCCATGAGGGCGGGGTCCACGCCTGAGGATCCGCATCAGAGGCGAAGGTCGCGGTCGGTGCGGAGTCGTCGGAAGAACGGTCAGCAATGTTGGTCACGGATTTCGGCTCACCGGCCGACCTGAGGAGACGCCGCAGCATCCCTCCCCGGTCCACAGGCGCAGCCGCACCTCCCCTATCGGCTCTGGTGGTGTCCAGTGGAGCCCCTACCATAGCCACCTCGCCCGTTAGCTCCGGATAAGCCTTTTTCCCTGATGGGGCCGGGCGTCGCCCGGGACTTTCCCGCAGTTCGCCGGTCCGGTCCGCGGACCTGCTCACTGCGCTTTCCCCACAGCTTGCACAACGCCCGGTCCCATCTGCGGGTTCCCGGGTCCAGCGGATACAGTCACCGTTGCGCCAACTACGGGGACAGGAGAGGGTCATTACCGCCAACCGGCAGACGAGCTGGGCGTTCGCCGACGCCTTTGTCGCCGAGGACGAAGCACTGCACGGGGCCCGGGAACGGGCTCGTGAGCTGGGGCTTCGCTCGGTGTCACCGGGCACCGGCGCTGCGCTGCGCCTGCTGGCAGCCGCCGCGGATGCCAAAGCGGTGGCGGAGATCGGCACGGGAACCGGCGTGTCCGGCATCTATCTCCTGCACGGCATGCGGCCGGACGGGGTCCTGACCACGGTGGACCCCGAGCCCGAGCGTCAGCAGTTCGCCCGGGCGGCGTTCCGCGAGGCGGGCTTCGCCACCAACCGGGCCCGGTTCATCCCCGGCCGCGCCCTGGACGTCCTGCCCCGGCTCGCGGACGGCGGTTACGACCTCGTCTTCTGCGACGGCGACCGGCTGGAGAGCCTCGATGTGCTCGCTGAATCGTTGCGCCTGCTGCGGCCCGGTGGCCTGGTCTGCTTCGAGGGCGTCTTCGCCGACGGCCGCACGGTCGACTCCGCGGCCCAGCCGGCCGAGGTGCTGCGGCTGCGGGAGCTGCTGCGGGCGGTGCGTGAGAGCCAGGAGCTGATGTCGACCCTGCTGCCGGTCGGCGACGGTCTGCTCTGCTCGGTCCGGCGCGGCTGAGCAGGCAGAACCCCATCGTGAGCGCGTAGAACCTCAGTAGGACGCACCACTGCCCGGTACGGAATCCGTACCGGGCAGTGGTGAAGGTGATGGGCGTTCCGCGTCAGCCGACGACCTTCTTCAGCGCGTCGCCGAGGGCATCGGCCTCGTCCGGAGTCAGCTCGACAACAAGCCGACCGCCGCCTTCGAGCGGAACGCGCATGACGATGCCCCGCCCCTCCTTTGTCACCTCGAGCGGGCCGTCGCCCGTCCGCGGCTTCATGGCCGCCATGCTCGTTCCCCTTCCTGAAACCAGCTCATCGCAACCGGCGGCCCCATGACAGGCGCTGCCTCACCGGCATCGAACACATTGCTTCTTCGCCATTATCCCGCATCAATGACCCCGATGACCAACATCGGTCTGCATCGCTTGCGCAACGCGCTCTCTCAAAACCACCCAATTCGGCGATCCGGCTGCGATACTGCGCCGCCCCGGACCCCCAGGTGAGAGCCAATTGTTAGACGCAGGTCACATCTCTGCCCAGCCCCGCATCGGCCATGCTTGCCTCCAGTGGCAACGATGCCCGAGCAGCGAGGGGATACCGGAATGGCCGACGAGCCGGCGAACAGCGTCCTGTACGACGTGAGCGAGGGTCTCGCGACGATCACGATCAACCGACCCGGCGCGATGAACGCGATGAACACCGCGGCGAAGGTCGCGCTGCGGGACGCGCTGCTGGCGGCGGCCGCGGACGCGGGCGTCCGGGCGGTACTGCTCACGGCCACCGGGCGCGCCTTCTGCGTCGGCCAGGACCTCAAGGAGCACGTCGCCACGCTCACGGCCACCCGCGAGGCGGGCGGCGGGAACGCGCTGAGCACCGTGCGGGAGCACTACAACCCGATCGTGCGGGCCATCACGGAGATGGCCAAGCCCGTCGTCGCCGGGGTGAACGGCGTCGCGGCGGGGGCCGGGTTCGGATTCGCGCTCGCGGCCGACTACCGGGTGGTCGCCGACACCGCCTCCTTCAACACCTCGTTCGCGGGCGTCGCACTCACCGCCGACTCGGGCGTGTCCTGGACCCTGCCCCGGCTGATCGGGCAGAGCCGCGCCGCCGATCTGCTGTTCTTCCCCCGGTCGATCTCCGCGCAGGACGCGTTGGAGCTGGGCCTCGTCAACCGGGTCGTCCCCGCGGCCGAGCTGGCCGAGCAGGCGGCGGCGGTGGCCCGTGCCCTGGCGGACGGCCCCACGGTGGCGTACGCGGCGCTGAAGGAGTCGATGGCGTACGGCGCCGGGCACACGCTCGCCGAGGCGCTGGAGAAGGAGGACGAACTCCAGACCCGGGCGGGCGCGTCGCAGGACCACACCATCGCGGTGGAGGCGTTCCTGGCCAAGGAGAAGCCGGTCTACCTCGGGAAGTAGCCGCTGCTCAGCGCGGTGCTCCCCCGCCGCCGCGCGCCACGCAGTCCGCGAGGTGGTCGTCGACCAGTCCGCAGGCCTGCATCAGCGCGTAGGCGGTGGTGGGACCGATGAAGCGGATCGAACGCTTCTTCAGCGCCTTGGCGAGTGCGGTGGACTCCGGCGTGACGGCCGGGACGTCCGACAGGCTGCGCGGGGCGGGCCGGCCGGCCGGGTCGGGGGCGTAGGACCAGATCAGCTCGTCCAGCTCCCCTTCCGACCAGTCGGCGAGCACCTTCGCGTTGGCGAGGGTCGCGTCGACCTTGGCCTTGTTGCGGATGATCCCCGGGTCGGCCAGGAGCCGCTCCCGGTCGGTGTCGGTGAACTTCGCGACCGCCTCGATCCGGAATCCCTCGAACGCGGTACGGAAGGTCTCGCGGCGGCGCAGGATCGTGATCCAGGACAGCCCGGACTGGAAGGCCTCCAGGCAGAGCCGTTCGAACAGGGCGTCGTCCCCGTGGACCGCCCGGCCCCACTCGGTGTCGTGGTAGGCGAGGTAGTCCTCGGCGGACAGGCCCCACGGGCACCGCAGCCCGCCGTCGGGGGCGGCCACGGCCGCGCCGGTCATCGCCCGTCCTCCTCGGTGCGGTCCCGGACGCCTTCCTGGCCGGTCGGCTCGGCGGGGCGGTCGCCCTGCCGGTCGCCGGGCTGCTTGAACAGGTCGGTGCCCGTCGTCACCGCGGCCGCCTGCACCCCGGCCAGGGCGGATTCCAGCTCGGCGATCCGGGCGTCGCGCTCGGCCAGCTCGGCGCCGAGCCGGGACAGCGCCTCGTCGACGTCCGCCATCCGGTAGCCGCGGGGGGCCATCGGCAGGCGCAGCGCCTCGATGTCCGCCCGGCCGACCGGGCGGGTCGCGGGCAGCGGATCGGTGAACCGGTCGGGCGGGACGTCCTGGAGCACCGCGCTCCCACCGCCCCCGACCACCGCGAGGGTGACCGCGGTGACGACCACGACCATCGTGAGCAGCAAGAACCAGAACACGCGCATCTCCCCGGGGGCGGAAACCTCGTCCGGCTCCGATCGTGCCATGCGACACGGACAAGTCAGGGCCGACCCGATAAGGCCTTAGGGTCGCAAGCGGGCTATCTGAGGAGGAAACACGGGATGCGAAGCGGTGCACTCAGGCTGGGGCGGCGGGAATTCGGTCCGCACGAGCCGGTGATCATGGCGATCGTGAACCGGACCCCGGACTCCTTCTACGACCAGGGCGCCACCTTCGGCGACGAGCCGGCGCTGGCCCGGGTCGAGCAGGCGGTGGCCGAGGGCGCCGCGATCATCGACATCGGCGGGGTGAAGGCAGGTCCCGGCGAGGAGGTGAGCGCCGAGGAGGAGGCCCGCCGCACGGTCGGGTTCGTCGCCGAGGTCCGCCGCCGCCACCCGGACGTGGTGATCAGCGTGGACACCTGGCGGCACGATGTGGGCGAGGCGGTCTGCGAGGCCGGTGCGGACCTGCTGAACGACGCGTGGGGCGGGGTGGACCCGAAGCTGGCGGAGGTCGCCGCGCGGTACGGGGCGGGCCTCGTGTGCACGCACGCGGGCGGCGCGGAGCCGCGGACCCGGCCGCACCGGATCGCGTACGAGGACGTCATGGCGGACATCCTGCGGGTGACGGTGGGACTGGCCGAGCGGGCGGTGGAGCTCGGGGTGCGGCCGGACGGGATCATGATCGATCCGGGGCACGACTTCGGGAAGAACACCCGGCACTCGCTGGAGGCGACGCGGCGGCTCGGGGAGATGGCGGAGACCGGGTGGCCGGTGCTGGTGTCCCTGTCCAACAAGGACTTCGTGGGCGAGACGCTGGACCGGCCGGTGAAGGAGCGCGTCATCGGCACGCTGGCGACGACGGCGGTCTCGGCGTGGCTGGGGGCGCGGGTGTACCGGGTGCACGAGGTGGAGGAGACGCGGCAGGTGCTGGACATGGTGGCGTCCATCGCGGGGCATCGGGCGCCGGCCGTGGCGCGGCGGGGGTTGGCGTAGGGGCCGCCTGCCCGCGGCGGGCGGGGTCCGGGGCGCTGCCCCTGGACCCCGCTCCTCAAGCGCCGGAGGGGCTGGTACCGATGCCCTCAATCGCCGGGCGGGCTGAGTGTGGCCGGACCGGCCGAAATGATGCCCTCAAACGCCGGGCGGGCTGAGTTCGGCCGGCGCGGGCCGGGACGTGCCGGTCGAAAGATGTCCTCAATCGCCGGGCGGGCTTGAAGTGGCCGGACCGGCTTGAGGTGGCGGGCTCGAGGTCAGCGGCCGACCTCCTTCGTGACCAGCATCACCGCTTCCTCCACGTCGTCCGTCACGTGGAAGAGCAGCAGGTCCTTCTCCGAGGCCTTGCCCTGGGCCACCACCGTGTCGCGGAGCCAGTCGATCAGGCCGCCCCAGTAGGCCGTGCCGAACAGGACGATCGGGAAGCGGGTGACCTTGCCGGTCTGGACGAGGGTCAGCGCCTCGAAGAGCTCGTCCAGGGTGCCGAGGCCGCCGGGCAGGACCACGAAGCCCTGGGCGTACTTCACGAACATCGTCTTGCGGACGAAGAAGTAGCGGAAGTTGACGCCGATGTCGACGTGCGGGTTGAGGCCCGACTCGAAGGGCAGCTCGATGCCGAGGCCGACCGAGACGCCCTTCGCCTCGCGGGCGCCCTTGTTGGCGGCCTCCATCGCGCCCGGACCGCCGCCGGTGATCACCGCGAAGCCCGCCTCGACCAGCGCCTTGCCGATCTGGACGCCGGCCTCGTACTCCGGCGATCCGTCCGGGGTGCGGGCCGAGCCGAAGACGCTGATCGCGCTCGGCAGTTCGGCGAGCGCGCCGAAGCCCTCGACGAACTCCGACTGGATGCGCATCACCCGCCAGGGGTCGGTGTGCACCCACTCGGAGTCGCCCTCGGAGTCCAGCAGTCGCTGATCGGTCGTGCCGGGCTGGACCTGCTCCCTGCGGCGCAGGACCGGGCCCAGCCACTGTTCCTCGGGGCCGACCGCGCCCTCGGGAACCTCCGCACCCTCAGGGATCCGTGCGTCTTCGGCGTTGCCCATGTTCCGCTCCCTCCACCGACCCGCGTCGCGCTGGGTCGTGTCGTACTGCGTACGGCCAGCGTAGATCGGCGGAGGTTACGTGCGGGGGAATGCCGTGCGTCTGCCGGTCAGCCAGTGAGCCAGGAGCGCAGCCGGTCCTCGCAGTGGGTGATCTTCGCGACCGCCACGTGCTCGTCGCGCTTGTGGGCGTACATCGGGTCGCCGGGTCCGTAGTTCACCGCGGGGACGCCGAGCGCGCCGAAGCGGGAGACGTCGGTCCAGCCGAACTTGGGCCGGGCGGTGCCGCCGACCGCGGTCATGAACGCCTGGGCGGCGGGGTGGGAGAGGCCGGGCATGGCCGCGCCGGAGTGGTCGTCGATGACGATCTCGGCCACGCCGCAGTCGGCGAAGACCTCGCGGACGTGGGCGATGGCCTCCTCCTCGCTGCGGTCCGGGGCGTAGCGGTAGTTGACGACGACGGTGCAGGCGTCCGGGATGACGTTGGTGGCGACGCCGCCCTCGATGCCCACCGCGTTGAGGCCCTCGTGGTATTCGAGGCCGTCGATGACCGGGCGGCGGGGCTCGTACGCGGCGAGCTTCGCCAGGATCGGGGCGGCGGCGTGGATCGCGTTGGACCCCATCCAGCTGCGTGCGGAGTGCGCCCGCTCCCCCGTCGTACGGAGGTGGACCCGCAGGGTGCCCTGGCAGCCGCCCTCGACCTCTCCGTCGGAGGGCTCCAGCAGGACGGCGAAGTCTCCGGCGAGCCAGTCGGGGTGGGCGTCGGCGATGTGGCCGAGGCCGTTGAGGTGCGCGGCGACCTCTTCGTTGTCGTAGAAGATGAAGGTCAGGTCGCGGTTGGGCTCGGGGACCGTCGCGGCGATCCGGAGCTGGACGGCGACGCCGGACTTCATGTCGGAGGTCCCGCAGCCCCAGAGGATCCCGTTGCCGTCGAGGCGGGAGGGGACGTTGTCGGCGATCGGCACGGTGTCGATGTGCCCGGCGAGGACGACGCGCTCGGCGCGGCCCAGGTCCGTCCGGGCGACGACGTTGTTGCCGTGGCGGTCGACGGTGAGGTGGGGCAGGGCGCGCAGGGCCGATTCGATCGCGTCGGCGAGGGCCTTCTCCTCCCCGCTGACCGAAGGGAAGTCGACGAGCCGGGCGGTGAGCGCCGGTCCGTCCAGGGTGAGGTCAAGGGTGCTGTCGGCCATGGACCCGACCCTAAGGGACTTGGGTATCGGCCCCGGCCGGGCCCTCCAGTACGGTGGGCTCGTGCCCCGGACAGCCAGCCCCGCCCGTCGCAGCCGCCTCATCCGATTCGCGGCGGCCTTCGCCGTGCTCGCTGCCCTGGGCGGCTATCTGGCCGTGCAGTACGACTCCTCCGGCTCGAAGAACCCGCCCCGCTGTGTCGTGGAGGCCTCCGACGGTGAGGGCGGGACGTCACACACGTACGAGATGAGCCTGGCCCAGGCGGTGAACGCGGCGACGATCTCCGCGGTCGGCACCACCCGGGGCATGCCCGAGCGGGCGGTGACGATCGCGCTGGCCACCGCGCTCCAGGAGTCCACGCTCCGCAACATCGACTACGGGGACCGGGACTCGCTGGGGCTGTTCCAGCAGCGCCCGTCGCAGGGCTGGGGCACGCCCGCGCAGCTCATGGACCCGGTCTACTCCTCCGGTGAGTTCTACGACCATCTCGCCGAGGTTCCGGGCTACTCGCGGCTGCCGCTGACCGTGGCGGCGCAGCGTGTGCAGCGGAGCGGGTTCCCGCAGGCGTACGCGAAGCACGAGCCGGACGCCGCGCTGCTGGCCGCCGCGCTGACCGGGCGCAGGCCGGCCGCGCTGAACTGCACCCCGTCGACGGCCACGGCGGACGGTCCGGGAGACTCCGCCCAGGTGCGGGCCGAGCTGGTGCGGGCCTTCGGCAAGGGCGTGCTGCCCGACGCGGTGGCCGCGGGCGCGTCCGCCGCGTCGACCGTCTCGGTGCCCGTTCCGGCGGCCGCGGCGCAGTCGGATGACAAGGCCGCGCAGCGCGGCTGGGAGCTGGCGCACTGGGCCGTGGCGCAGTCCGAGGCCCTGCGGATCGAGCGCGTGAGCTACGCGGACCGGGTCTGGGACGCCGGTTCCGGCTGGCGGACGGAACGTGCGAAGGACAAGGAAACGGACACGACGGCGGTCAGGATCCAGGTCGTTCAGTAGTACGCCCCGTCACCCGTACGGACCCTGGGGGCCATGTCCCCGGATGTTTTCCGCGCGACTCCCCGCACCTTCGCGGACCTGCTCCGATTCCCTTGCCGCCCAAGGGAAGTGACGGTTCATCGGACCACGGCGGTATGGATTGTTTGCCCGGGTTCTTCCGCTGCGGATAATCGGACGCATTACTCAGTCTTTACCTTTGCCCACCGCAACCTCCCCCTCCCCCGAAGCGGTTGTCAGTGCGTCCGATCACCGGACAGACAGATTCGTGCACAACCCGCTGAAGGAGCATCATGTCCCTCCCCCTGACCCGTCGGATCGCTCGTGCCGCGCTGCTGATCGCCGCAGGCGCAGCCCCCGTGGTCGGTGCGGCCGGCGCCGCAAGCGCCGCAGATCTCCCGGCGACCCCGGACCTCGGCGGACTGACCGCGCTGGACGGCGCCGGTCTCGGCGACACCGTGGACAGCGCCGTCCAGCAGGGCACCCAGGCGGCCGGCGACACCGGCGGCCGGCTCGTCGGCACGGCGGTCCCGGCCGCGGGCAAGACCGTCGGCAAGTCCGCCGGGGTGGCCGTCCCGGCCGCCCAGGAGACCGCCGGCCAGGCCGCGGGCAACGCGGGCCAGGCCGTGGGCGGCGTGGCCGAGGCAGCCGGCGGCGGCCTGCCGACCGACGCGCTGGGCGGCGGCCTCCCCACGGACGCGCTCGGCGGCGGCCTGCCCACCGACTCCCTGACCAAGGGCGGCCTCCCGCTGGGCGGCCTGCCGATCGGCGGCTGATCCATCGCAGCACCGACCAACGCGCCGAGGGCCTCGGGAGTGCGCACTCCCGAGGCCCTCGGCGCGTCATGCCGCCGTCGCGGCGGCCCTGTTCAGGACAGGCGTCAGGACAGGCGCTTGACCGCCGCGGCGACCCGCTCGTCGGTCGCGGTGAACGCCACCCGGACGAAACGCGCGCCCGCCGGGCCGTAGAAGTCGCCGGGCGCCACCAGGATGCCCAGCTGCGCGAGGTACGCCACGGTCTCCCAGCACTCCTCGTCGCGGGTCGCCCACAGGTAGAGGCTCGCCTCGCTGTGCTCGATCCGGAAGCCGTGCGCCTCCAGCGCCGCGCGCAGGGCGAGACGCCGGTCCGCGTAGCGGGCGCGCTGCTCGGACACGTGCACGTCGTCGCCGAGCGCGGCGACGGCGGCGGCCTGCACGGGGGCGGGCGTCATCATCCCGCCGTGCTTGCGGATGAGCAGCAGCTCGCCCAGGACGGCCGCGTCACCCGCGATGAACGCGGCCCGGTATCCGGCCAGGTTGGAGCGCTTGGAGAGCGAGTGGACGGCGACGACGCCGTCGTAGTGACCGCCGCAGACGTCGGGGTGGAGCACCGATACCGGCTCGGCGTCCCAGCCCAGCTCCAGGTAGCACTCGTCGCTGAAGACCAGCACACCGTGCTCGCGCGCCCAGGCGACGATCCGGGTCAGCTCGTCCTTGGACAGCACCTTGCCGGTCGGGTTGGAGGGCGAGTTGAGCCAGAGCAGCTTCAGCCCCGTCGGGTCCAGCTCGGTCGGGTCGTCGTAGACGACGGGCTCCGCGCCGCAGAGCCGGGCGCCGACCTCGTACGTCGGGTAGGCGAGCCGGGGGTAGGCCACCTTGTCGCCCGCGCCGAGCCCGAGCTGCGTCGGCAGCCAGGCCACCAGCTCCTTGGAGCCGACGACCGGCAGCACGTTGGCGTGGGTCACGCCGACCGCGCCGAGGCGCCGCTCCACCCAGCCGGTGAGCGCGTCCCGCAGGGCCTCGGTACCCCACACCGTCGGATAGCCGGGGCTGTCCGCGGCGGCGACGAGCGCCCGCTGGATGAGCTCGGGGACCGGGTCGACCGGGGTGCCGACGGACAGGTCCACGATGCCGTCCGGGTGGGCCTGGGCCGTCGACTTGTAGGGCGCGAGCTTGTCCCAGGGGAAGACCGGGAGGCGGGAGGAGACTGCGGACACGGCGCTCTGCTTTCTCGGGTGTTCTCGTTCGGGCGGCGGATCGGACGCGCGGTGACGGATCCCGGCGGGACCAGGATCCGGTGACGGATCCCGGCCGCACGGGGAAACGCCTCGGCCCCGCACGGTGACAAGCCGTACGGGACCGGGCCGCGCGCGTGGTGCCGCCGCTTACTGGTTCTGCGGCGGCAGTCCGGCGATGAACGCGTGGTCGCGCTCGATGAGACCGAGCTTGGAAGCACCGCCCGGCGAGCCGAGGTCGTCGAAGAACTCGACGTTCGCCTTGTAGTAGTCCTTCCACTCCTCCGGAGTGTCGTCCTCGTAGAAGATCGCCTCGACCGGGCAGACCGGCTCACAGGCTCCGCAGTCGACGCATTCGTCCGGGTGGATGTACAAGGACCGCTGGCCCTCGTAGATGCAGTCGACGGGGCACTCTTCGATGCAGGCCTTGTCCTTCACGTCGACACAAGGCTGCGCGATGACGTAGGTCACGCTGTCGTTCCTCCTCGGTAGGGCGTTGGCTCTCGCGCGGGAGCGCGGCGTCGTCGATGCCCGCCTCTAGTATCTCCGTTCTCGGGCACGATCCGAACAGGAGGGGCGGACAGAGCTGTGGAATTCACCATCGGCGGACGGCTGGAAGTCCGCATCACACCCGCTGACGTGGGCAAACGCGTGTCCGTTCGACGCCGGACGGACGGCGGGGGCACGGGCGCGGAGTTCACCGATGTGGTCGGGGTGCTCACATCATGGAACAACGGTGTGCTCTCGATCACA
This sequence comes from Streptomyces anulatus, assembly GCF_014650675.1. Taxonomy (GTDB): domain Bacteria; phylum Actinomycetota; class Actinomycetes; order Streptomycetales; family Streptomycetaceae; genus Streptomyces; species Streptomyces anulatus. Next base: position 529,532 of record NZ_BMVK01000002.1, read on the forward strand.
CGAAAGAGCGGGGAATCCGTCCACATCGTGGAATCCTCCGTGGTCGCGGGCAAGGTCGTCCCCGCCGCCCCGGCCCGCCGTCGTGGCCCCGCCGCCTCCTTCGGGGAACTGGCCTCCGTCACGGCGCGCGCCTGGCAGCCCGTGGAGAGCGAAGCGCTGGGCGACTGGCGGCTGCGCGCCGCCGGGGGCTTCACGCGGCGCGCCAACTCCGCGCTGCCGCTCGGCGATCCGGGGCTGCCGGTCGGCGAGGCGCTCGGACGGGTCCGGGACTGGTACGAGGAGCGGGGCCTGCCCGCGTACGTCCAGACGGCGACCGGGGCCGAGGGCACGCAGGAGCTGCTGTGCGCGGAGTTGGAGCGGCACGGCTGGCGGCGCGAGGTCTCGGCGGAGGTGCGGATCGCCGCACTGGCGCCGGTCGGTGACCTGGAGGCGGATGTACGGGCGGTCCGCCTGACCCGCGAACCGGACGCGGCCTGGCTCGCCCGCTACCAGCGCTTCTCCACCCCCGGTCCCCATGTGCTGCGGGTGCTGGGCAGCGGCCCTTCGGTCTGGTTCGCCACGGTGCCGGGGGCCACCGGGGACACCGGAGACGCGGGCGCGGACGCGGATCCGGACGCCCCGCCGGCCGCGATCGGGCGGTGTGTCGTGGACGGGCGGTGGGCGGGGTTCATGGCCGTCGAGGTCGCTCCGGAGCAGCGGCGGCGCGGCCTCGGCACCACGGTGATGGCCGCGCTGGCGCGCCGGGCGCTGGACGAGGGCGCCTCGGCGGCCTGGCTCCAGGTCGAGGAGGACAATGAGGGGGCGCGGGCGCTGTACGACGGCATGGGCTTCGCGGCCCACCACCGCTACCACCACTACCGCTCGGCGTGACGGGCACCGGTGGCCCCCGCGCCGGGCCCTCCGGTGGATCGACGCACAGGAGCGGGGACAGGGACATGGGTCGCATATGAGCGCGCTGGATTCCGGAACGGCCGAGCGGCGGCGGCAGTTCGCCGAGGAGGCCCGGTCCGAGCGGCCGGACCTCGCCCTCCTGTGTCTGCTGCTGGGCGCGGAGGCCGGACCGGTGGGCCCGGCCGAAGTCCGCCCGGTGACTCCGGGGGAGGCCGTCCCCGACCCGTACGGCATCGACGCCGCGCAGATCGAGCTGGACCGGCTGGCGGGACTGCTGCCGTACGGCTCCCGCTCCCCCGCCGCCTGGGCCTCGGCGCTGGCCGAACTGCTGGGCGGACGCTGCGGGTTCGGCGGCTCCTCCGTCGACTACCAGCGGCTGGACTCCTCACTCCTCCAGCAGGTGCTGCGGCGCCGCCGGGGTCTGCCGATCCTGTTGTCGGTCGTCTGGATCGAGGTCGCCAGGAGGGCGGGCGCACCGGTGTACGGGGTGGCGCTGCCCGGCCACTTCGTGGTCGGTTTCGGTGATCGGGAGCACCCGGTGCTGGCCGATCCGTTCGCCGGGGGCGCGCCGCTGACCGGTCAGGACGCGGAGCTGCTGGTCACGGGGGCGACCGGGGCGGCCCTCGAACCGTCGATGATGACGCCCGCACGCCCTCTGGAGATCGTGCTGCGGATCCTGAACAACGTCCGGGCGTGGGCTGCGGCCCGGCCCGAGCGCACGGACGTGGCCCTGTGGGCGGTGGAGCTGTCGCTGCTCCTGCCCTCGCATCCGGCCAGGCTCCGCTTCGAGCGCGCCCAGCTCCTCGTCCAGCGCGGTGAATTCCTGCGCGGGGCGGCGGAGATGGAGGAATATGCGGAGATCCTCGACGGAATCGAGCCGACGACGGCCGAGAACATCCGGCGCAAGGCCCACGCCGCGCGCGCCCTGCTGAACTGAACCGGCCGCCCGGCGGGGAATCCGCGGAAACCGGCCCCGCCAGCGGCCCTTCGGCCGCCCCCGCGGTGGCGAGACGGATGGGTCCGTGAGCGATGTGCGCTCCCGCTTTACATCCGAACGCCCCCTTCCGCGCCCAACGGGCGCGGTATTCGGCCCGTTTGTCGGCGTACGCGAATGCCCATGCGCTCAACTGGATACCCGTCACCGGATGCGTACAGCCCGTCGCATTCCGCGTTGGGCGGGCCGGAAGAGAAAAGCTGAGGGCAGACTGATGACAACCGTGCTGCTGGTCCACACCGTGCCGTTGTGGCGCGCATCGCTGGCGTCGCTCCTCGGCACGGGGCGGGGGATAGAGGTCCGCACCGCCGAACACGGTGCGATACGCGCCGCGTTGAGCGGGCCGTGTCCCGATGTGCTCCTCACCGACCTCGAATGTCCGGGCGCGCTGGACGTCCTCGACGAGGTGAAGACGATGACCGCGCCGCACGGCGGACCGTGTCCGCTCGCCGTGCTCACCCGCAGCGATCGGCCGAGCGGCCTGCGACGGGCGTTCGAGGCGGGGGCGCTCGGCTACATCGACAAGTACCGTCCGGTGGACGACCTTTCCGAGGTGATGCACAAACTGGCGGACGGGGGGCGGCATATCGACGAGTCGCTGGCCTTCAGCCTCCTCCAGGTGGCCGACATGCCGTTATCCCCGCGGGAATTGAGTGTGCTCTCGATGGCCGAAGGGGGTGACACCGTGGCCGGGATTGCCGGTCGGCTGCACCTGACGCCGGGGACGGTCCGCAATTATCTGGCCGCCGCCATACGGAAGTCCGGGGCGCGCAATCGGCTGGACGCGATCAGAAGGGCGAAGGAGGCGGGGTGGATCTGATGCCGCGCCCTTTCCCCCGCCCGATACCGACGGCCCCGCCCGGCTCCTCCGGCTCCCCCGCCACGTGCCGCTCGCCCGGCTCGCCCGCTCCCTCCGGCTCCCCCGTGTCCTCCGGCTCCCAGAGGCCGGCCAGGTCCCGGTAGAGGGCGCAGGAGCGCAGGAGTTCGTCGGGGGTGCCGCACTGGGTGCGCGGGCCGTCCATCACCAGGATCCGCCCGGCGCGGCGGGCCGAGCTGAGCCGGTGCGCGACGACGACCAGCGCGCCCGGCAGGGCCCCGAAGGCCAGCTCGGCGCGGGTCTCGGCGGCCGGGTCGAGGCGGCTGGTCGCCTCGTCGAGGATCAGCAGCGGCGGGGCGGCGAGGTAGGCCCGGCCCAGGGCGACCAGCTGCCGTTCGCCCTGGGAGAGCCAGTCCGGTTCGACGGCCGCGTCGAGGGAACCGAGGCGGGAGAGCAGCGCTTCCAGGCCGAGCGCGTCCGCCATGGCCACGATCTCCCGGTCGCGAGCGTCGGGGCGGAGGTAGCGGAGGTTGTCCCGCAGCGAGCCGCTGAACACGTAGGCGTGCTGGGGCAGCAGGACGCGTACGGAGGTGGCGTCGGCCGGGCGCACCGGACGCCCCCGCCACCGCACCGCTCCCCCGGTGGGCCGCTCGGTCCCGGCGAGAATGGCGGCCAGGGTCGACTTGCCGCTGCCGCTCGGGCCGACGACCGCGAGGTGCTCCCCCGCCCCGACCGTCAGGGAGAGCCGGTCCAGGACGGGGTGGGCGCCCGGCCCGTACGCGAAGCTGACCTCGTGGAGCTCGGCGACCGGGGTTCCGCGCGGCGGCGGGGCGGCGTCCCGGGAGGGCGGCGGGTCCTCGGCGGGCGGGGGCGGCGCGTCGGTGAACCGGTCCAGGACCACGACGAGCCGCCCCCCGACGGTGCCCAGCATGGTCATCAGCGCCTGGACGGCGGGGGCGAGCGCCTGGGTGAGGTAGGTCAGCGCGCCGACCAGCGCGCCCGGCGTGAGCCCGTTCCGCAGCAGCCAGGGCGCTCCCAGGAGCAGCAGGAGCGGGGGGAACCGGCCGCAGACGGCGAGCGCCAGCACCCGTACGCCCGACCAGCGGGCCAGCGAGCGGGAGGCGGCGAGCTGTGCGTCGGCGAGCGCCCGGGACTCGGCCACCGTCCGCCCCGCGGCTCCCGCTGCGGCGATGTCGCGTACGGAGGCGGCGAGCCGGCCCGCGTGGGCGGCGTACGCCTCGTCGGCGGCGAGGTAGTCGCGCTGGCGGGCGGCCATCGGTGGCAGCGTGCCGAGGAACAGGGCGGACCCCAGGACCAGTGGGGGAAGCACGATCAGGAGGAGGGCGGGCGACAGAGCCAGCAGGCCGGTGACGGCCCCGGCCACCGTGAACACGAACGAGCGCAGCGTCAGGACGAGTCCGGCCCAGCCGTCCCGGGCGATCTCACTCTGATGAGTGACCTGTGACAGGGACCGGGTGCTGACGTCGCCGGAGCGGTCGAGCGCGCCGGACAGCGCCCGGGACACGGCGCGCCGGACCAGTCCGTCGCGCAGCGGCTCCACGAGGTCCGCGAGCCGGCCGAACACTCCGCGCGCTGCGGGCACGGAGGGCAGCACGGCGACCGCGGCGACGGCCAGCCAGAGGAGACCGGTCGGCGGACGTCCGGCGAGGAAGCCGTCGTCGAGCGCGCGGGCGACCCCGAACCCGCCGAGGAAGGTCTGGGCGAACTCCAGCAGGGACCAGCCGGCCAGCCGCAGGACCACGCCGGTCCGGGCCCGCAGGAAGGGCCGGGCCTCGCGGCCGACCCGGCGCAGCGAGGTGTCCCGCCGGGAGTGATCCTCAAGCTGGGCGTCGCGCCGGGTGTGCGCCCTGTCCTGCCCGTCGCGCCCGGGGTCAGCCTCGTGCGGCTCGCCGCGCCGGGGGTGTGCTCCGTCGGGCTTCACCGGGCCTCCGCTCCGGCGGCCGGCGTGACGGGCGTACGGCTCGCGGGCACGGAGCCCTCGGCGGGTGCGTCCGTGCGGAAGACCGCCCGGTAGTCCGGGTCCGACCAGAGTTCGTCGTGGCGGCCCGTCGCGCGGATCCGGCCGTCCTCCAGCCAGGCGACCCGGTCCGCCCGCGCGGCCGAGGACAGCCGGTGGGCGACGATGACCCGGGTGCAGTGCCCGGCCCGCTCGTCGAGGGCGCGCCGGACATGGTGCTCGGTCACGGTGTCGAGGCTGGACAGCGCGTCGTCGAGGATCATCAGACGGCCGGGGTGAGCGAACGCGCGGGCCAGGCCGAGGCGTTGGCGTTCGCCGCCGGAGAGCGGGGCGTCGGCGACCGGGGTGGCGTAGCCGTACGGGAGCAGCGCGAGGAACCCGTCGGCGCGGGCGGCGCGGGCGGCGTCGCGTACGGCTTCGGGCGACGCGGTCCAGGGCCCGTAGGCGATCGTGTCCTCGACGGTGGTGCCGGGGAGGGCCGGGCGGGCGAAGGCGTACGCCACCTCGCGGCGCAGCCGGTCCGGTTCCATGCCGTCCATCGGGACGCCGTCCAGCAGCACGCTGCCGGTGTCCGGGTCGAGCAGTCGCCCGGCGACCGCGGCGAGCACCGACTTGCCGGAGCCGGAGCGCCCGACGACGGCCAGGGAGGTGCCGCCGGGGACGGTCAGGTGGACGCCGGTCAGCAGCGGGCCGCCGTCCTGTTCGACGCCGACGTCACGGAGTTCGAGGTGTCCGGGGGCGTCGGGCACCGGGCCCAGGCCACGGTGCGAAAGCGGTGCGAGGGTCAGGAGGGGCTCCAGGCTCAGGGCGGCGGCGCGGCTGCGGGCGAGGGCGCCGAGCGCGCCGGTCAGGGCGCCGATCCCGACGGCGAGGCTCGCGTAGCGGGAGGCGGCGACCAGGTCGCCGACGCCGATCGCACCCGTGCCGAGGCGCAGTCCGGCGACCGCGAGGACCAGCAGCATGAGCAGGGGCAGCAGGAGGCCGCTGCGGCCGACGGCCCGCCCGTACACGGCCCAGGTGCGCCTGCCGTGTTCCGCGAGGGCGGTCAGGGGTTCCAGGACGCGGCGGTGCTCGTGTGCGCCGGTGCGGGCGGCGCGGATGGTGTCGGCGCCGTCGAGGGCCTCGGTGAGCCGGTGGGCGATGAGCGACTGGGCGCGCTGGTAGTCGGCCCCGGCGTCGGCGGTCCGGCGGGTGAAGGCCCGCAGCAGTGCGACGAGGAGGGGTGCACCGAGGAGGAGGGCGGCGGCCGTCCAGACGTCGATGAGGAGGAGGCCGACGAGCGCGCCGAGCGGGAGCAGGACCCCGGAGACGGCTCCGGCGGCGGTGACGGGCGCGGACGCGGCGTCGGCGGTGCGGGCGGTGAGCCGGGCGGTGAGGTCGCCGGTGGGCAGGGCGAGGGCGCGGCGGGGTTCGGCGGCCAGGACCCGGGCGGCGGTGCGGGTGCGCAGGGACGCGGTGAGCCGGGCGGTGGTGCTCGTGCCGGTCACGGCGGCCGCCGCGTCGAACCCGGTCTCGGCGAGGGTCAGGGCGGCGCAGAGCAGCAGCAGGGACCAGGGCACGGGGCCGCCGGCGACGAGCCGGTCGACGGTGTGGCCGAGGGCGGCGGGCAGGGCGAGGGCGGCGAGCGCCCCGCCGGTGGAGCAGAGGAGAAGCCCGAGGAGGGCCGCCGGGTACTGCCGGGCGAGCCGCCGGGTGCCGGATTCCGTGCCCGGGCGTGGGTGCAGCCGCACGGGGTGGCCTTTCTGCCCCTGGGGGCACGTGGCCGGCCGGCCCATCGGTGAGGATCACCGATGGGCCGGCCGGTGCGGGTCACGGGGTGCAGAGGACCACGCTGAGGGAGCTGTACTCACAGACCAGCAGCGAGACCTGGCTGCCCGTGGCGAGCTCGCCGAAGGAGTCCTCGGCCGGGGTGTCCATCGCCTGAAGGTCGAGAAGCGCCATGATGATGTCCTTTCGGGGACGTTGGTGGTGCTGAACGGTGTGTTGCTACGACCCCTGGCGGGGCCGGTCCGTGGGGCCGCTCGCGCGGCCGGGGCCCACCGCCGGAGCGGCGGGCAGGAAGGGAAGTCCGGTGGAGCCGCCGAGCGCGGCGCCCAGGGCGAGGAGAGCGCCGGCGGTCCCGGTGGCCAGGTCCATCGACAGGCGCATCAACTGCTCGCCGGGGAAGGCGAGTCCGTCTCCGTACGCCAGGGCGTGACTGCCCAGCAGGTCGGTGTGGCGGGCGATGGCGCGCTGCCGGTCGGCCTCGTCGCACAGCGGAGTGGCGGCGAGGTGCATGAGGAGTCCGGCCGAGCCCCGGAGCAGTCCGGGCTGGACGTAGAAGGCGGAGAGCGCGGCCGGCAGGAGGGCGCGGCCCGCCGCTTCGAGCGCGGGGTCCGGGCGGTGGGCCAGGTAGGCGTCGATGACGGCCGCGATGCCGGCGCTGCCCGAACCGAGGTACGGCATCAGCCGCTTGCCCTCGACGACGAGGAGTTCGCCGTCGTCCCCGGCCCGGCAGCGTTCCAGGTCGCGGCGCAGGGCGGTGGCCGCCAGGTCGAGCAGGGCGGCGTCGCCGGTGGTCGCGTACCGGCGCACCAGCAGCAGGGCGATGCCGCTCGCACCGTGCAGCAGTCCGGTGCGGGGCGACGGCGGGCCGTCGACGAGCGCGCGGACGGCGAGGGCGGTACAGCGGTCGGCCGCTGCGGACAGCGCCGGGGCGTCGGTGGCGGAGGCGGTGCGGGCGAGGTCGTCGAGGGCGAGGCCGATGCCCGCGTACCCGTTGTGGAGGCCGGGCGCGAGGCCCTGCAAGGGCTGGTCGAGGATGATCCGGAGGAGGTCGGCGGCCTCGGCGGTGCGGCCGATCCGGTGCAGGGTCCAGGCGATGCCGGTGAGCCCGTCGTAGAAGCCGAGGGGGCTGCCGGACGCCGGGTCCTTGGCGTGCCGCAGGAGCCACTCCTCGGCCTCCTCGCACGGCGGGGCGCCCGTCTCGTGGAGGGCGTAGAGCACTCCGGCCGCCCCGTACGCGAAGGACTGGCCGCCGGTGGCCGTGGCGAACTGGGCGATGTCCCCCGGGAAGCAGCGGTCCTCGCGCTCCGGTGTGCGGGAGGCGGTGATGGCCCGGACCAGCGCGTCGCGGCTGCGCGGCCAGTCGCCGGGGTCGGGCACGGGAGCGGGAGCGGGAACGGAAGCGGGAGGGGGAGCTTGGAGGGAGGCGGGAGCGGCCCGGCGGGCGGGCTCCCCCGTGGCGCGCAGGATCTCCGCGACCGCGGGCCACAGCGTCTCCTCGGTGACCGGGAAGACGCGGGCGATGTCCCGGGCGAGGCCGGCGGCCTTGGTGCGGTCGATGCCGAACAGCGTGGTGAGCGGCAGGTACAGGGCGAGCCGCAGGCAGGCGAGCGCGTAGCGGTCGATGTCGGCGCCGCGCCGGTCGGGCGGGGCGACGAAGGCCGGGTTGGCGACGATCTGGCGGCGGCGTTCGGCGGCCGGGGAGGCCGCCTCGAAGTCGAGCAGGACGATGCGCGCGTTCTCCTCGTCGACCATCACATTGCTCATGTGCAGGTCGCTGATGACGATGCCCCGGTCGTGCACCGCCTCGACGGCGCGCTCGACCTGCCCGTACAACTCCGCCGCCCAGGCCGCGTGTTCGGCGAGCAGTTCGGGTGACGGGTGCTGCCGGGCGAGCGGGAAGCGGCGGGCGAAGACGGTGTTGAGGGTGGTGCCGGGGATGTACTGGAGGACCAGGAAGTGGTGGTCGCCGACCTCGAAGACGTCCCGGACGGCCGGTACGCAGTCCAGTCCGGCCAGTTGCTCCAGGGCGGCCCGTTCGCGCTCCAGCCGGGCCACGGCGTCCGCCCCGTCGGCGGCCAGACCGGCGTACGGCCGCGCCTCCTTGAGGACGACCTGCTCGCCGGTGCGGGTGTCGCGGCCGAGGTAGACCCCGCCGCCGTTGGAGAAGTGCAGCGCCTTCTCCACGGTGTACGGGAGGTCGGCCAGGCCCACGGCGGCACGGGCTTCGAGGTGCGGCATCAGGAAGCCGGGCGGGGTCACCCAGGAGGGGACGCGGAAGGACGGGCCCCGGTCGTCCGGGACGAGCCGGCCCTGCGGATCGGCGACGGCGGGCACGGGCCGCCCGTCCGGGCCGGAGCAGAAGCGGGCGGCGAACGCACCGTACCGGGTGTGCACGGGCCCGTTCCCGCACCGCAGGTCGCTCAGGATGTACGGGCCGTGCTCGCCCTCCAGCAGGTGGGTCAGGGCGGTGCACACCTCGGGGAACGCCTCGTCGGACGGCGGGTAGACGGTGATGAACTTCCCGCTGCCCGCCCGGTCCGCGTACTTGGCGTTGCGCAGGGCCAACAGCCCGGCGTTCGGCACGCACTTGAAGGCCAGCCGGTGTTCCAGACAGTGGGCGACGACCCGTTCCAGCACGGAGGCCGCGTTGTCGAGTGCGGCCGAGACGTGGATCTTCCAGCCCTGGGGCGGCAGCCGCAGCCCGTCGGGGCTGTACGCGAGCCAGTCGCCGCGCCGGGAGCGGGTCCAGCCGTCGGGTACGGCGCCACGGAGCGGCGCGTAGAACGAGCGCTCCTCGTCGGCGGCTCCGCCCGGTCCGGGGGAACGGTGGGGTGCGTCGTAGAAGCGGCGGTCCGCCTGGCAGTACGCGGCGTACTCCGGATTCACGCACGGTCCCCTCGCTCGGTTCTTTCGTGGCGAGAGAGAAATTGTCACAACGACGCGTGGCGCCCATAGTCACTGTTGTCACGACTCGTACATGCGCGCCAACCATGCGGAGCGCACCGCGTACTGATGGGTATCCGCTTGTCGCCCAGCCCTGGACGGGTGCGGGCCGGGGGCGTGCGGGGGCGTGCGCGGGGCGCTCTCACGCCTGCCTCAGCCCGCGCCGTGCACCAGGACGTCCCCCGCCTCCGTACGGAAATAGAGCACGGAGCGGCCCGCGCGCCGGCGGCGGACCAGGCCGGCATCCAGGAGGATCCGCAGATGGCGGCCCACCGAGCCCAGCCCCTGGCCGGTCAGCGCGACGAGCTGCGTCGTGCTCAGCGGGGAGGCGAGCAGCAGCAGGACGGCCGCCCGTGCCGGGCCGATCAGCGCCCCCAGGGCGGCGGGCACGGGGATGCGCCCGGCCTCGGCGAGCGCGCCGGAGCACGGGTACACCAGCCCGTACCGGTGCGGGATGTCCCAGCAGACCCAGGACTGGTACGGGGTCACGGGGACGAACAGCAGCTGGGCGCCGTCCAGCTCGCGGGGCGGGTTGTCGTGGGGGTTGATCTGGAGCCGGCTGTCGCCCAGCCAACGGATGCCGGGGCGCATGCCGTTCAGCGCGTCGGCCCAGCCACCGCGCCCCAACTGGGCGGACCTGGCGACGACATCGGCCTCCAGGATCCGCCGCCGCCTCGGCCAGTCGGGCAGCACGGTGTGCGTCCAGACCCACTCCAGGGCGTCGGCGGCACGCCGGGCCAGGTCGTCCCGGTCCAGCGCGGCGGGCAACGGCCCGCGCACCGCCTCGGCCAGGTCGGCGCGGGCCCGGTCGGGCGGGGTGGCCCGGACGGGCGTCAGCTCGTCGGCGAAGGAGGGCGGGGCCTGGCCGGGCGGGGCGGGGTCCGGCACGGGGACGAGGAAGTCGGCGATCCACCGGGGCGCGAGGGCGGCGCCGATCACCAGCGCGGAGACCGGGTCGTCGGCCTTCCACCGCCGGTACGCGGGCAGGTGGGTCTCCAGCCAGGCGCGCTCACCCGGGTGCGCGGCGGCGGTCCGCTCCAGGACCAGCAGGCTCGCGACGGCCTCCGCGAGCGGCGAGACGACGAACCGGCTGTTCGCGAGCGTGTCCGCACCGACCTGCCACCAGCCCACGCGCCCCCACCCCCCTGTTCTCCGGCCGTGCCTGTCTCTGCCTGTCCTGCCTGCCTGCCCCGGGGCTTTCGCGTCCGCGCGAAACAGTAACGGTCCCGGCGACGGCGTCCGGAGACTCCACCCCATGCGCACCTACCGCGAACTGTTCCGGACCCCGGAGTTCACCCCCTTCTTCGCCGCCGTCTCCGTGCAGACGGCCGCCCAGACCGCGACCGGCCTGGCACTGGGCACCCTCGTGTACACGCGGACGGGCTCACCCCTGCTGTCGGCGCTGGCGATGTTCGGCCCGTCACTGGCCCAGGTGGCCGGGGCGCTCACCCTGCTGTCGGCGGCGGACCGGCTGCCGCCGCGCGCCGCGCTGACCGGCCTGGCGCTGCTCTCCGCCGGGGCCGCCTGCGTCCAGGCCGCTCCCGGACTGCCGCTGTGGGCCGCGTTCGCCGTCCTGCTGGTGTGGGGCGCGGCCTCGTCGCCCGGCGGGGGCGTCCGGTACGGGCTGCTCAACGAGATCGTTCCGCGCGAGGGATTCCTGATCGGTCGCTCCGTGCTGAACATGACGGGCGGCGCCATGCAGATCTGCGGGTTCGCGGTGGGCGGGCTGCTGGTGACGGTGTTCTCGGCGCGCGGCACGCTGCTGATCGGGGCGGGGCTGTACGTCGTCGCGGCGGCCGTGACCCGGTTCGGGCTGACCGCCCGGCCGCCCCGGGCCACCGGCCGCCCGTCGGTCCGCGAGACCCGGCGGACGAACGCGCTGCTCTGGTCGTCCACGCCGCGCCGGTACGTGTTCCTGGCGCTGTGGGTGCCCAACGGGCTCGTCGTCGGGGCCGAGTCCCTGTACGTCGCGTACGCGCCCGGGCACGCCGGGCTCCTCTTCGCCGGCGGGGCCCTGGGCATGCTGGCCGGGGACACGCTGGTCGGGCGGTTCGTCACCGCACGGTGGCGGGCGCGGCTCGGGGCTCCGCTCCGGCTGCTGCTCGCCGCGCCCTATCTGCTCTTCGCACTGCGCCCGGGGCTGCCCCTCGCGCTGGCGGCGGTCGTCCTGGCGAGCGTGGGCTTCGCCGCGAGTCTGCTGCTCCAGGAACGGCTGATGGCCCTCACCCCGCAGGAGCTGAGCGGCCAGGCGCTCGGGCTCAGCTCCTCGGGGATGCTCGCGATGCAGGGGGTGGGGGCGGCCGTGGCGGGCGGTATCGCCCAGCTGACCTCCCCGGCCACGGGCATGGCGGCGGTCGCGGGACTCTCGGTGGCGGTGACACTGGCGCTGGCCCCGGGACTGCGTGACCGGTCCGGGGACGTCGGGGGCAGACTGCCGGTAGCGGACGGATCACCACGAGCGTCCCGTACACCCCGCACGGAAGAGACCACATGAGCGACAACGCCAGGCCCAGCCAGAAGGAAGCCATGCTCTCCGGCGAGCTCTACATCGCCGACGACCCCGAACTGGCGGCGGAGGCGCAGCACGCGGCCGTGCTCAGCGAGCGTTTCAACGCCACTTCGGCCGCCGACCCCGAGGCCCGGCGCGCCGCCCTGGCCGAACTCCTCGGCGAGCTGGGCGAGGGCGTGGAGGTGCGGCCGCCGCTGCGGGTCGACTACGGCTACCAGACGACCATCGGCCCCCGGACGTTCATCAACTTCGGCGCGGTCCTCCTGGACGTCGCCCGCATCACCATCGGCGCGGACGTCCAGATGGGCCCGAACGTCCAGCTGCTCACCCCGACCCACCCGATCGACCCCGAGCCGCGCCGCGCCAAGTGGGAGGCCGCGCAGCCGATCACCATCGGCGACAACGTCTGGCTGGGCGGCGGGGTGATCGTCTGCCCCGGGGTGACCATCGGCGAGAACACGGTGGTCGGGGCGGGGGCGGTCGTCACGAAGGACCTGCCGGCGAACGTGGTGGCGGTCGGCAATCCGGCCCGGGTGATCCGGAAGATCGGCGAGACGCAGGCGTGACACCCCGGGGTCCGCGGCCCGCCGGCGCGGCACCCCGGTTTCCCGCTGCCCGCCGGGCCATAGCGCCTCGGGTGCGGGCGGCCCGCCGGCCGCAGCACCTCGGATGCCGGGCAGCCCGCCGGCGCGGCACCCCGGTTCGGCGCGGGCCGCCCCGCGCGGCGCCCCGCGCGCTACGCGGCCCGCCAGGCGTCGGTGACGCACGAGACCTCGAAGTGCCACCAGCCCTCGTCCCGGCCGCGGGCGAGCAGCGCCTTGACCCCGCGCAGGTCCGCGCCGCCCGGCACGGTCAGGGCGACCAGCGGGAACTCCGCGCTGAAGACCTCGCCCGTGAGCCCGAAGACGGCGAGCCGCTCGTGCACGGCCCGGGCGTCGCGCCCGAGCGGTCCGTCCGGCAACGGCAGCACCCGTACGGTGCAGTTGCCCGAGTCGGCCACGCGGCCGACGGCCCAGTGGACCCCTTCGTCGTCCGTGCGGAACCGTACGGTCTCGCCCTCGGCGACCCCGTCCTGGAGGAAGGGCACGTTGTCCACCCGCGCCGTGTCCGGGCCGAGGCGCGTCGCCCACAACCCCTCGGTGTCGTAGGGCAGCCAGCCCTCGCGCGGGACGAAGCGGAACCAGACCTTGATCTGATCGGCTTCGCGGGGCGGGCGTTCCGGACCGGCGGGGGAACTCATGGCCCCATGGTCCCCCGCGCCCGGCGCGCCCGCCTGTCCACCCCCACGACCAGGCACGACGTCAGCTTCTGAAGCCAGAGGCCGCCCCCACCGCGCAGCAACCGCCAATTCCCCAACACTTGACGCCAGTTGTTGGATTCAGTGGCATCTCCTGAGGCTCCTGATGCACACCTCTTGACGCGTACAGGTCCACGGGGGAAACATCACCGTTACGAGAGAGCGCTCTCCCGCAGCCTCCCCCCAAAGCTCTCCCGTCCGTTCGTCGTGCACACGTACCACGACCCAGGAGACGTACCTCATGCATGCTCCCCCCACCGCACCACGCGCCCGCCGCCGCACCCGGGCCCTCGGATTCGCCGCGCTCGCCGTGGCGATGCTCATGTCCGTACCCACCGCGCAGACCGCCTTCGGCGAGGAGGTCCAGGCGGTGCCGGGCGGCGGTGACCTCGGTCCCAACGTCCATGTCTTCGACCCGTCCACGCCCGACATCCAGGGCAAGGTCGACGAGATCTTCAAGAAGCAGGAGTCCGCGCAGTTCGGCACCGACCGCTACGCGCTGATGTTCAAGCCGGGCACGTACGACGACATCAACGCGCAGATCGGCTTCTACACGCAGATCGCGGGTCTCGGGCTGAACCCGAACGACACCACGTTCAACGGTGATGTGACCGTGGACGCGGGCTGGTTCGACGGCAACGCCACGCAGAACTTCTGGCGTTCGGCGGAGAACCTGACCCTCAACCCGGTCTCCGGAACCAACCGCTGGGCGGTCTCCCAGGCGGCCCCGTTCCGCCGGATGCACGTCAAGGGCGGGCTGAACCTGGCCCCCGACGGCTACGGCTGGGCCAGCGGCGGCTACATCGCCGACAGCAAGATCGACGGCACCGTGGGACCGTACTCCCAGCAGCAGTGGTACACCCGCGACAGCTCGGTGGGCGGCTGGGGCAACGGCGTCTGGAACATGACGTTCTCGGGTGTCGAGGGCGCCCCGGCCAACAGCTTCCCGGAGCCGCCGTACACCACCCTGGACACCACGCCCATCTCGCGCGAGAAGCCGTTCCTCTACCTCGACGGCGACGACTACAAGGTCTTCGTCCCGGAGAAGCGCGAGAACGCGCGCGGCATCTCCTGGGGCAACGGGACGCCGGCGGGCGAGTCGATTCCGCTGGACCAGTTCTACGTCGTGAAGGAGGGGGCGGACGCCGCCACCATCAACGCGGCGGTGGAGCAGGGCCTGCACCTGCTGTTCACGCCCGGCGTCTACCACATCGACCAGACGATCAACATCGACCGCGCGGACACCGTGGCCCTCGGCCTCGGCCTGGCCACGATCATCCCGGACAACGGGGTGACCGCGATCAAGGTCGGTGACGTGTCCGGTGTGAAGCTCGCGGGTCTCCTGGTCGACGCGGGTCCGGTGAACTCGGAGACCCTGATCGAGGTCGGCCCGGAGAACGCCTCGGCGGACCACTCGGCGAACCCGACCTCGCTGCAGGACGTGTTCGTGCGGATCGGCGGCGCGGGTCCCGGCAAGGCGACCACGAGCATCGTCGTCAACAGCGACGACACGATCATCGACCACACCTGGGTGTGGCGGGCCGACCACGGCGAGGGCTGGGGCTGGGAGACCAACCGGGCCGACTACGGCGTCCGCGTCAACGGCGACGACGTCCTGGCCACCGGCCTGTTCGTCGAGCACTTCAACAAGTACGACGTGGAGTGGTACGGCGAGCGCGGCCGCACGATCTTCTTCCAGAACGAGAAGGCGTACGACGCCCCGAACCAGGCCGCGATCCAGAACGGCGACACGAAGGGCTACGCCGCCTACCGCGTCGACGACTCGGTCGAACAGCACGAGGGCTGGGGCATGGGCAGCTACTGCTACTACAACGTCGACCCGACGATCATCCAGGAACACGGCTTCAAGGCGCCGGTGAAGCCCGGCGTGAAGTTCCACAGCCTGATCGTCGTCTCGCTCGGCGGCAACGGCCAGTACGAGCACGTCATCAACGACGTCGGATCCCCCACGTCCGGCCCGGACACGATCCCCTCCCAGGTCGTGAACTTCCCGTAGTCCCCGACGCGGGAGTCGTACGGGAGCGGGGCCCGGCTGCTGTTGAGCGCCGGGCCCCGCTCCGCTGTCCACGGCCTAGGGGGCGCCTGACGCCGCCCGCCCGCGCGGAATTGTCAGACACCCCCTAGGTGTGCAGCGCCACCGCTCCGCGCGCCGGGACCGTGATCGTCGCCGTGCCGTCGTCCGCGACCGTGGTCCCGTTGCCGTCGCAGGAGTCGGGGGCCGCGGCGACCACATTGCAGTACGTGCCCGCCGGCAGCGTCGTCGTGAAGGTGCGGTTCAGCTCCGCGTCGCCGTTGTTGACGGCGACAAAGCCCTTGCCCGCGCGGGCGAAGGCGAGGGCGGAGGAGCCGTCGTCCCACCAGTCGGTCAGCTCCGCGCCCGCGACGGCGTTGTGGAAGCCGACCATGCCGGTGACCGCCTGCTGGGCGTGCGTGCAGGTCCACGCGCCGGAGCCGCAGTCGGCCGCGCCGCCGTTCGGCGGGCCGGCGTCCTTGTCGGTCCAGGTGTAGCCGGAGAAGACGTTCGGGGAGCCGTAGGGCGAGGCCAGCATGAAGACGTTGGCCAGGGTGTAGGCGGCGCCGTCCTTGTGGGTGAGGGTGGAGCCGTTGCGCTCGGTGTCCCAGTTGTCGACGAACGTACGGGCGGAGGCGCCGGCCAGTTTGCCGTCGGCGATCGACTTCAGGCCGGGCAGGCCGCCGCCCTGGAAGGCGGACTTGAGGTGGCCGCCGTAACGGAACTCGTCGACGTCCCCGATCGAGGTGTACTCCTCCGGCTGGACCGCCTCTCCCCCGCCGTGGATGACCTCGGTGACCCAGAACCCCGGGTCGCTCATCTTCCCCTTGATCGCGGCGACGTCGTCGGCGGACATGTGCTTGGCGGCGTCGATGCGGAAGCCGTCGACGCCCAGGGAGCGGAGGTCGGAGAGGTAGGCGGCGATCGTCGTGCGTACGGCGTCGCTGCCGGTGTCCAGGTCCGCGAGGCCGACCAGTTCGCAGTTCTGGACGTCGCCGCGGTCGCCGTAGTTCGCGATGTCCTTGCGGCAGGTGTGGAAGTCCTGGTCCTGGAACGTGCCGGGGTAGTCGTACTTGGTGTACGACGTGCCGCCCGTCCCGGTGCCGGAGCCGGCGGCCATGTGGTTGATCACGGCGTCCGCCACGACCTTGACCCCGGCCGCGTGGCAGCTCTCCACCATCGCGGCGAAGGAGTCCCGGTCACCGAGACGGCCCGCGATCCGGTAGCTGACCGGCTGGTACGAGGTCCACCACTGGTCGCCCTGGATGTGCTCGGTGGCGGGCGAGACCTCGACGTAGCCGTAGCCGGCCGGGCCCAGGGTGTCGGTGCAGGCGGTGGCCACCGCGTCGTACTTCCACTCGAAGAGGGTGGCGGTGACGGCCTTCTCGCCCGGTGGGGTCGCCTGGGAGGGCCAGGGGGCGAGGACCGTGAGGCCACCGGCGGCGAGCAGGCCCGCCAGGGTTGCGCGTGCGGCGCGGGAACTCAATTGCGGCTCCTTCGGTCGCGGGTACGGGGCGTTCGCCCGTGCCCGGCGTGGGCAGCCACGCGCCTGGCTGCCGTGGGGGGAGTTCGGAGCCTGCCGCTCGGGGATGGACACGTCAAGACGTCTGCAACGGTTTCCAGGTTGTTTCTGAAAGTTCTTACGAGATGGGGAAGTTGGGGAGAAGCCCCGCCCGGAACCGGCGGGGAACCGGCCCGGAACCCGCCCGCCGACGGCTCCGCCCCCGGCCGGATGCGTTCCCGGGCGGGGGCGGAGGGGTGGAGCTGCTGTCCGGTCGGGCGTCAGCCCTGGCCGGTCAGGTCGATGGTGACCGTGCGCTCGGCGGGGGTCTTCCCGGCCAGGGCGGTCTTCATCGCCTGGGCCACGTCGTCCGCGCCGACCTGGTGCTTCTTGCCGTCGCCCTTGACCGCCATGATGCCGTCGAAGACGCCGTCCAGGAGCTTGTCGATCGCCTGCTTGTCGTAGACGTCGACGAGTCGGCCGTCCACGGGCTTCATGGAGAGGATCTGCGGCAGCGACCGGGCCGGGCCGAACTGGATCTCCTTGGGACCGGCCTTGATGGTGATCAGGCCGGACATCGCGGGCTCGGCGAACTCCTTCATCGCCCGGTCCAGTTCGGTCTTGGTGATGGTGGGCTCGCTGGTGGTGACGGGGAGTTCGACCAGCCGGGCCTGCCCGGTCTGCACCTGGGCGCGGTAGGCGTCCCGGACCGAGATCAGGGACTGGCCGGCGTCCAGCGTCTTGCCCGGCTTGCCCGGCACCGCCACGGCCTTGTTCGGCTCGAAGCGGATCGTGCCGTCGTTGGACGAGCCGGAGACGCCCGCCAGGTCGGTCAGCGCCACGCCGAGCTTCTCCTCGTCGACCGGGATCACCGGGTCGGCGGGGCGCTCCCCGCCGAACAGCGAACCGATCACCGAGACGGGGTTGTAGTCGCTGCCCGCCGCGCCGCGCACGGTCTCCTGGCTGTCCAGGGTGAGACCGGCCTTCTCGGGGTCGAGCTTCTCCTCCTTGCCGTCCACCGACAGCTGGAGGGGCGTCTTGGCCCGCTCCCCGAGGGCGGCTTCGAGCTTGGTGACCGCCTCCTCCTTCGTGCCGCCGCCGATGTCGACGCCGAGCACCGTGGTGCCCTTGGGGACCTCGGAGTGGTTCAGCAGGAGACCCGCCCCGTACGCGATGCCGAGCAGCACGACCGCGGCCACCCCGAGGAGGACCAGCTTGGAGCGGCCCTTCTTCGCGGGGGCGGGGGCGGCTGCCTGGGACGCGGGGCGCGGGGCTGCGGGGCCGGGCGTGGGAACGCCGGGTCCACCCGGGCCGCCGGGGCCGCCCTGAGGTCCGCCGGCCACCGGGCCGCCGGGGATGCCCGGACCGCCCGGGAACGCGGCGCGGGGCTCGCTGGGCACCACGGGGATGCCGCTGGTCAGCGTGTCGCCCGAGACATGGCCGGGCTCGGGCGCCGGGGCCTGCGGCGTGAGGATCGCGGTGTCGTCGGACATCCGGGGCGGTACGCCGCCGGGGACGCCCGGGACCATCGGTCCGGGGCCACCGAGGCCGGGAACACCGTCGAGGCCCGGGACGCCGTCGAGGTTCGGGGTCAGCGAGGAACTGCCGGTGACCGGTCCCGTGGTGGGGCCGGACGGACCGGACGGGCCGGGCGGGCGCACCCCGAGGCCGGGGGTGGAACGGGGGCCTCCGCCCGGGGGCTCGGTGCCGTAGCCGTCGAGCGCGCTGCGGCCGGGGCCGGGCGCGCCCGGTCCGCCGCCGGACTGCGGGGCGTCCGAGAAGTACGGCAGGTCGGGGCGTGAGCGGCCCGCATCGCCGTCGGACCCGCCACCGGGACCACCGGGGCCGCCCGCACTCGGGCCGCCCGTGCCGGGGCCCTGGGCGCCGCCGGGACCGGAAGGAGCGCCGCCGGGGGCGCCGGGCGCACCGGTGCCCTGGGCGGCTGCTCCCGGCCCGGTGGCCGGGGTCTTGCGCGGGGCGAACCAGTCGCTGCCGCTCTTCTCCCGGCCCGGCTTGTCCGCGGGCGTCGGGTCGGCGGCCGGGCCGCCGTCCCGGGGCCGGTCCGCGGGCGCCGCGCCGTTCGGGCCCGCGGAGCGGTCCGAAGGTCCGGCTCCGGGTGCGGGCGGCGGTGTGCCGGGGCGCGGGGTGCCGCCGGTCCGCTCCGCGTCGGAGCGGCCGCCGGCGATGTCGCTCTCCGCCATCGGCGTACGCATCACGACCGGCGGGATGGGACGCGACCCGGGGATGTTGATCCGGATGCGCGTCGTCAGCGTCGTCTCGGTCTTCGGTTCCTCGGGCCGGGGCGGAGCCACGGATTCCGGGTTCTCGTCAGAGCCGTCCTGCGACGGGTGGAGCGACGGATACTGGCGGGATCCGTACGGCGGCGTACCCGAGGGGTACGCGGCTCCGCCGCGGCCCTGGGGGCCGGAGGACGAACTGTCAGTTTCACGACTCAAAGCAGGTTCTCCCGATTGGCTCCGCCGCCCGTACTTCCCCCATGCCGCAGGCCAGGGGACGGCTCGGCGCGCGCACCACCATACTGGCCGCCGCCGTCGGACACTCCGCGACCGGGTGAAACCTCCACCCGCGCATCACACCTGTGGGGGTCTCTGCGGACCCGTACTTGGCACTTCACGTACCGGACCGGCCGCTGCGGATGGCTGATTGCGGCACTTTGGACGTGGTGGCACACATCACAGCGGCGGCCGTCCCGCCGAGCATGAACAGCACCAGGCCGAGTTCGTCGCCGAAGACGTAGTCGCCCTCCGGCCGCCCGCTCAGCAGGAGGAACACCGTGATGAACCAGCCGGCCGCCGGGGCGAGCGCGCCGATCTGGGTGCCGGTCAGAATCCGGCCGCCGTAGAAGAGACCCGCGGAGGCCGCCAGCGCGATGATCAACCCGCCCGGGAACCACGCCGCTTGGACGAGGGTTCCGGCGATCGCGACCAGGACGCCGAGCACGGCGAAGCCCGAGTGGGCGGCGATCCGGGCCGCGTTCGGCCGGGCCGCGAAACCGGTGGGCTCGGGCTCCCTGGGCGGCGCGTTCCGCCGCGGCGCGTGGGACGAGCCCGCGCGGCCGCGGCCCTTTCCGGGGTTCGCGCTCATGCCGTGCCTCCCGCGGCGCCCGTACCGTCCTCGGTGGCCCGCAGGCCCGCGAAGAGGTCGCTCTCGCGGGTCCCCCCGGGCACGCCCGGTACGCCGCGCACCAGTTGGTAGTACTCGGTCGTCAGCAGGGGCTGGCCGAGGTCGTTGGAGAGGGCGAAGAACGGGCCGTCGACCGCGATCTGCGTGGCGTGGGCGCGCATCGCCGCCGACTTGGCCCCGGCGTACGCCGATCCGTCGATCTCCGCGGTGATCCGCTCCCCGTCGGTCACGCCCGGGACGTCGTCCACGGCGGCGATGCCGGGGAAGGCGCCGGGGGCGGTGGTGCGCAGCCGCTCGAAGCCGGCCTCGGCCACGGCCCGCTCCACCCGGTTCCAGTAGATCTTCGCGACGGCGTGCGGTGCGCCGGAGCCGTACGCCGGGTCGGCGGCCAGGTCGGCGGCGCGCATCGCGACGCGGTGGGCCTGGATGTGGTCGGGGTGGCCGTAGCCGCCGTCCGGGTCGTAGGTGACCAGGACCTGGGGGCGGACCTCGCGGATCACCTCGACGAGGTGGGCCGCGGCCTCGTCCACCGGGGTGGACCAGAAGGAGCCGGGGCGGCCGTTCTGCTCGGCGCCCATCATTCCGGAGTCCCGGTAGCGGCCCGCGCCGCCGAGGAAGCGGTGGTCGGCGACGCCGAGTTCCTTCATCGCCGCGGCCAGCTCGCCGACCCGATGGGGTCCCAGCGCGTCGTCCCGGTCGGCGGTGAGGCGGGCGAGCGAGGGCGGGATGACCTCGCCCTCCTCGCCGAGCGTGCACGTGACCAGGGTGACGTGGGCGCCCTCGGCCGCATACCTGGCCATGGTGGCGCCGTTGTTGATCGACTCGTCGTCGGGGTGCGCGTGCACCAGCAGCAGACGACGGGCGGGGAGGTCCTTCATGGGGACCACCCTACGAGCCCGGAGGCCCCCCGTGCCTCCGCGCCCCCGTGCCCCGCGCCTCCTCGGGCTCCCGGGTGCGGGGTCAGAACTTGATGCTGCTGATCATCCCCGCCACGTTGGTCGTCAGATCGGAGATGGTCGGCGCGATGGACGAGCTCGCGATGTAGAACCCGAGCAGCATGCAGACCACCGCGTGTCCTCCCTTCAACCCGGATTTCCGGATCAGCAGGAAGACGATGATCGCCAGCAGCACTACCGCCGAAATCGAGAGCGCCACGGCGGTTCACCTCCATCAGTACGGTCGGGACAGGAGCACACGCGGAGCCAGCAGGTTCCTACCCACCGAGCGCTACGGATCATAACTATCCGTGCCAACGCATTGGTCGGGGCACAGCAGCACGAGGGGCGCACGAACCGTGCGGCGCGGCCGAGTTCGCGGCTAAGTTCGGGGTCATGACCTCGCAGAAGCTGTCCTTTCCCCGCCAGCAAGCACGGACCCAGCGCTTCACTCTCGGCGCACCTCGCGCCTTCACCGTCTCACCGGATGAGACGCGTGTGATCTTCCTCCGGTCGATGTCCGGAACGGACCGCACCACCCGGCTCTGGGTGCTCGACCCGGCGACCGGTGAGGAGCGCATCGCCGCCGATCCCGAAGTCCTGCTGGGCGGTTCGGCGGAGAAGCTGTCGGCGCAGGAGCGGGCCCGGCGCGAACGGACCCGGGAAGGTTCGTCGGGCATCGTCTCGTACGCGGTCGACGCGGCGGCGGAGTTGGCCGCGTTCGCCCTGTCCGGAAAGGTGTACGTGGCCGAACTGCGGGCCGGGACCGCGCGGGCGCTGCCGGTGCCGGGCCCGGTGATCGACCCCCGGCCGTCCCCCGACGGCCGCCACGTCGCGTACGTGGCCAAGGGCGCGCTGCGGGTCGTGGGCGCGGGGGGCGAGGGCGACCGGGCGCTGGCCGAGCCGGAGAACTCCCATGTCACCTACGGTCTGGCCGAGTTCATCGCGGCCGAGGAGCTGCACCGCTACCGGGGTTTCTGGTGGTCGCCGGAGTCGGACAGGCTGCTGGTCGCGCGGGCCGACGACAGCCCCGTACAGCGGTGGTACATCGCGGATCCCGCGCACCCCGAGCGCAAGCCCGCCGAGATCGCCTACCCGGCGGCGGGCACGCCCAACGCCGAGGTGCGGCTCTTCGTCATGGACCTGGAGGGCGCCCGCCGGGAAGTGGTCTGGGACCGGGCCGCGTTCCCGTACCTCGCCCAGGTGCACTGGTCCTCCGCGGGTGCTCCGCTGCTGCTGGTGCAGGCCCGGGACCAGCGCAGCCAGCAGTATCTGGCGGTGGACACCGAGACCGGTGCGACCCGGATCGTGCATGTCGACGAGGACCCGGTGTGGCTGGATCTTTTCCCCGGGGTGCCCGCGTGGGCGCCGGACGGGCGGCTGGTGCGGATCGTCGACGAGGGCGGCGCGCGGGTGCTGGCGGTCGGGGACCGGCTGCTCACCGGGTCGCAGCTGCAGGTCCAGTCGGTGCTGGACATCGGGGAGTCCGACATCCTGGTCTCGGCGGTGGCAGGTGAGGACGCGGTCGAGCCGGAGATCGGGCAGATCCATGTGTACCGGGTGAACGAGCTGGGAATCGAGCGGATTTCCGAAGGGGTGGGTGTGCACTCCGCGGTCCGCTCGGGCGATCTCTCGGTGGTGGTCTCGGCCGTCCCCGAGGAGCCCGGAGCCGCCGCGTGGGTGGTGCGGGACGGCAAGCGGCTGACCCGGATCCCGACCTTCGCCCAGGAGCCGGTGCTCTCCCCCCGCGTGACGCTCACCGAGGGGGGCGCACACCGAATTCCGTGCGCCGTGCTGCTCCCCTCGGACTACCAGGAGGCGGATGGTCCCCTTCCGGTCCTGATGGATCCGTACGGCGGTCCGCACGGCCGCCGGGTGGTCGCCGCCCACAACGCGCATCTGACCTCGCAGTGGTTCGCGGACCAGGGCTTCGCGGTGGTCGTGGCGGACGGGCGGGGCGCGCCGGGCCGCTCGCCGGCCTGGGAGAAGGCGGTGCGGGACAACCTCGTGCTGACCATGGAGGACCAGGTCGAGGCGTTGCACGGGCTCGCCGGGCGGTTCCCGCTCGACCTGTCCCGGGTGGCGATCCGCGGCTGGTCCTACGGCGGCTACCTGGCGGGGCTCGCCGTGCTGCGGCGGCCCGACGTCTTCCACGCGGCGGTCGTGGGCGCGCCGGTGACGGACCAGCGGCTGTACGACACCCACTACACCGAGCGCTATCTCGGCGACCCGGCGACGCAGCCCGAGGTGTACGCGTACAACTCGCTGCTCACCGACGACGGTCTCTCCGAGCCCGCCGACGAGGTCCGGCCGATGATGATCGTGCACGGCCTGGCCGACGACAACGTGGTGGTCGCCCACGCCCTGCGGCTGTCCTCGGCACTGCTGGCGGCCGGGCGTCCGCACGAGGTGCTGCCGCTGAGCGGGGTGACCCACATGACGCCGCAGGAGCAGGTCGCGGAGAACCTGCTCCTGCTCCAGGTGGACTTCCTCAAGCGGTCGCTGGGGATGACCGGGGCCTGAGCGGCGCCCGGCAGCCCCGGTCCGTCCTCCCCGTCACCCGCTCACCAGCGGGGCGGCGGGGAGGAGGGCGGGGGCCCGAAGCCGGGGGCCGGCGGCTGCTGGCCGGGCGCCGCCTGCGGAGGCGGGTAGCCGGGCTGCTGGGCGCCCCACGGCCCGCCGCCGTCCCACGGGCCGCCGCCGCCCCAGGGGCCTGCGGCGGGGGTCCGTGCGACGCCCTTGCGGGCAAGCAGGACGATCACGACGGGCCCGATGAGGAGCGAGCAGATCTGGCTCACCAGGGTGAGCTGCCCCTCGATGTCGAGGTCGGTGAACCGCTCGTACAGCTCGAAGTGGATGATGCGCGCCAGGCCCAGCGCGCCGGTGGCGAGAATGAACCCGCCCGCGATCAGGCCGAGCGGTCGCGCGAGGGCCGCCCCGCCGACCGCGCCGAGGGCCGCCACCAGGGACATCAGGATGATGGCCACGGTGACCCAGCCGGGCGGCCCCTCGATGAGCGGGGTGCTCAGGGGCGCCCCGCCGATGAACCACTCGGGATAGAACCCGGACGGGAAGACGAACGGCTGCCGGATCTCCCAGGCAGTGAAGATCACCGCCTGAAGACCGAGGAGCAGGAAGACGGCCACCCCCGCACCCCGCCCCGGACCCGCCGGGCGCTCCTCGCCCTGCGGCACGGGGCGGCGGCCCGCCGCCCCCACGACGATCAGGGCGAGCCCGGCCACCAGCGCGGCGTACGTGGTGAGCAGCGCCCGGTCACGGAGCTCCTCCGGGGCCGGGGTGTCGGCGACGGTCCAGACGCCGGGCAGTCGCAGGACGAAGGTCACGACGCCGGTCACGATCAGGACCGAGGCGGCGGAGGCCGAGCGGAGTGCCGCCACAACGGCGGCGGCATAGGCCAGCAGCAGGACGAGGCTGGTGGAGGTGGTGGTGGGCCGCACCATGTCCCGGAGGCTCGCGGTGCCCGACCAGTACTCCCAGACCGGCCCCGGTCCGTCGGCGGCCCGTATGTCCCGCACGATCCAGGCGACGGCCATCAGTGCCAGCACCGCGCACAGAACGGCGCCGGTGATTCTTGCTCCCCGTGTAAGTGTCACCCGGCGATACTCCATTGCCCCGAACGGATGAACAAGTGCCCTCGGGGGTGGGGCCGTGGCGGCGGGCGACCGGCCGGAGCGCCAGGACGACGCTCCGGCCGGACCACGGCACCCGCACGGCCGTACGCTGTCCAGCATGGAACGTTCGTATATCGGTGCGGCGACGGTGAAGTTGCCTGCTTGTTAACGAATCTGACGCTGATTCATGACGTTTCGCCCTCGGTGGTCCCCGGCTTCTCCTCGGTCTCCGGCCCCGTGCGCCCCGGCTTCTCGGGCGCCGGCTCCGTCGGGCCCGGGACCTCCAGCTCGCCCTCCGGCGGCACCACGCGCTTCTCCTCCGCGAAGTGGCACGCGGAGTCGTGCCGGGCCGGGGTGTCGACGAGCCGGAACTCCGCGGGGACCGCCAGCAGCGGGACCTCCAGCGCGCACCGCTCCTGCGCCTTCCAGCACCGGGTGCGGAAGCGGCAGCCCGAGGGGATGTTGGCGGGCGAGGGCACGTCGCCGTGCAGGATGATCCGCTCCCGGTGGGCGCGGGCCGTCGGGTCCGGTACGGGGACGGCGGAGAGCAGCGCCTGGGTGTACGGGTGGGTGGGGTGGTCGTAGATCTCCGCGTCGGAGCCGATCTCCACGATCCGGCCGAGGTACATCACGCCGACCCGGTCGGAGATGTGCCGGACGATGGAGAGGTCGTGCGCGATGAAGACGAAGCTGAGGCTGAACTCCGCCTGGAGCCGGTCCAGCAGGTTGACGACCTGGGCCTGGACGGACACGTCGAGCGCGGAGACCGGTTCGTCGGCGACGATGATCTCCGGGTTGAGGGCGAGGCCGCGGGCGATGCCGATGCGCTGACGCTGGCCGCCGGAGAACTGGTGCGGATAGCGGTTGATGTACTCCGGGTTGAGCCCGACGACGTCCAGGAGGTCCTGCACCTTCTGCCGCCGGCTGCCCTTCGGGGCGACCTCGGGGTGGATCTCGTACGGCTCCCCAATGATGTCGCCGACCGTCATGCGGGGGTTCAGCGAGGTGTACGGGTCCTGGAACACCATCTGGATGTTGCGGCGCACGGCCTTCAGCGCCCGGCCGGACAGCTTCGCGATGTCCTCGCCCTTGTAGCGGATCGCGCCGGCGGTGGGGCGTTCCAGGTGGACGAGCATCTTGGCGACGGTCGACTTGCCGCAGCCCGACTCCCCCACGATGCCCAGCGTCTCGCCCGCGTACAGGTCGAAATCGACGCCGTCGACGGCCCTGACCGCGCCGATCTGCCGCTTGAGGAGGATGCCCTGGGTCAGCGGGTAGTGCTTGGCGAGGTCGCGGACCTGAAGGATCGGGTCGCCCTCCGTGTACGGGGTGACGGCGTCCTCCCGCGCCTTGGACAGCAGGGTGGAACCGGCCGCGCCACCGCCGGTCCCCGCACTCTCGTCGCGGTCAGCGTGCATCGAGCGTCTCCTTCCAGAAGTGGCAGGCGCTCCGGCGCTGCTCGTCCACCTCGTAGAGCGGCGGCACATCGCTGCGGCACACGTCCTGGGCCATCGGGCAGCGGGGGTTGAAGGCGCAGCCGGGCGGAATGCGCGTGAGGTTGGGCGGCAGGCCCTTGATCGCGTAGAGCTCCCGGCCCTTCTGGTCCAGGCGCGGGATCGACTGGAGGAGGCCCTTGGTGTACGGGTGGGCGGGGGCCTTGTAGATGTCGTGCACGGGGGCGGTCTCGACGATGCGGCCCGCGTACATGACGGCGATCTTGTCGGCGACGTCGGCGACGACGCCGAGGTCGTGGGTGATCAGGATGAGGCCCATGTTCAGCTCGCGCTGGAGTTCGGCGAGGAGTTCCATGACCTGGGCCTGGACGGTGACGTCGAGGGCGGTGGTCGGCTCGTCGGCGATGATCAGGGACGGTTCCAGGGCCATCGCCATGGCGATCATGATGCGCTGGCGCATTCCGCCGGAGAACTGGTGCGGGTAGTTGCCGACCCGCTCCTTGGCGGCCGGGATGCGGACCCGGTCCATCAGCTCGACCGACTTGGCCTTCGCGTCCTTGCGGGACATGCCGCGGTGCACGACGAACATCTCGCCGAGCTGCTGGCCGACGGTGAGGACCGGGTTGAGCGAGGACAGGGCGTCCTGGAAGATCATGGCCATCTCCTGGCCGCGGATCTTCCGCCGCTCCTCCGGCTTGAGCTTCAGCAGGTCCTGGTCCTTGAAGAGGATCTCCCCGCCGGCGATCTTCCCGGGCGGCATGTCCAGGATGCCCATGATCGCCTGGGCGGTGACGGACTTGCCGGAGCCGGACTCGCCGAGGACGGCGAGCGTCTCGCCCTCGGCCACCGAGTAGTTGACCCCGTTGACGGCCTTGGCGACGCCTTCGCGGGTGTGGAACTCCACGTGCAGATCGCGCACTTCGAGCAACATGGCAACCGGCTCCTCAGCGCAGCTTGGGGTCGAGGGCGTCGCGCACCGCGTCGCCGAGCATGATGAACGCGAGCACGGTGATCGCCAGCGCTCCGGCGGGCCAGAGCAGCATGTGCGGGGCGTTGCGGATGTAGTTGGAGGCGGCGGAGATGTCGATGCCCCAGGAGACGGCCGGGTCCTTCAGGCCGACCCCGAGGTAGGAGAGGGTCGCCTCCAGCGAGATGTACGTGCCGAGCGCGATGGTCGCCACGACGATGACCGGGGCGATGGCGTTCGGGGTGATGTGGCGCAGCATCATGCGGGAGTTGGAGGCGCCGAGCGCGCGGGCCGCCTGGACGTAGTCGTTCTGTTTGGCGGTGATGACCGAGCCTCGGGCGATGCGGGCGATCTGGGGCCAGCCGAGCAGGACGATGAAGCCGACGACGGGCCAGACGGTGGAGCTGGTGACGACGGAGAGGAAGACCAGGCCGCCGAGGACGACGGGGATGCCGAAGAAGACGTCGGTGAGGCGGGAGAGGATCGAGTCCCACCAGCCGCCGAAGAAGCCCGCGAGTCCGCCGAACAGGCTGCCGAGGATCGCGACGCCGAGGGTGGCGCAGACGCCGACGGTCACCGAGGTCCGGGTGCCGTAGACGACCCGGGTGTAGACGTCGCGGCCCTGCGGGTCGAAGCCGAAGGGGTGGCCGGGCTCGGAGCCCTTCTGCGCGTCGTCGAGATTGGCCTGGAGGGGGTCGCCGCTGGCGATGAGCGAGGGCCAGATCGAGATGATCACCAGAAAGGTGATGACCAGGGCGGAGATGATGAAGACCGGGTTGCGCCGCAGGTCCCGCCAGGCGTCCGACCAGAGGCTGCGCGGCTTGCCTGCCGGGCCCGTGCCGTCGGGGCCGGCCGGGTTCTTCTCCAGGCTGGCGCCCTCCTCCAGGGCGAGGTCCATGGGGCCGCCGGCTCCCGCCGGGGAGATCGCTCCGTCCGATGACTGCGGCTCAGGCATAGCGGATCCTCGGGTCGAGTACGGCGTACAGGAGGTCGACGATCAGGTTGGCGGCCAGGAAGACGAGGACGAGGATCGTGACGAACCCGACGACGGTCTGGGAGTTCTGGCGCAGGATCCCCTGGTAGAGCTGGTAGCCGACGCCGTGGATGTTGAAGATCCGTTCGGTGACGATGGCCCCGCCCATCAGGGCTCCCACGTCGGTGCCGATGAAGGTGACGACGGGGATCAGCGAGTTGCGCAGCAGGTGCCGTACGACGACCCGGCGGCGGGGCAGGCCCTTGGCCACGGCGGTGCGTACGTAGTCGGCGCGGGCGTTCTCGGCGATCGAGGTCCGGGTGAGCCGGGTGACGTAGGCGAGCGAGACGGAGGCGAGGACCAGTCCGGGGACGAGCAGCTCGTCGAAGGTGGGGTCGGCGGAGACGGAGGGCTTGATGATGCCCCACTTGACGCCCAGGAGGAGCTGGAGCAGCAGGCCGGTGACGAAGGTCGGGATGGCGATGACGACCAGGGTCAGGATGAGGACGGTGGTGTCGACGGGGCGGCCGCGCCGCAGGCCGGTGACGACGCCGAGGCTGATGCCGATGACGACCTCGAAGACGATCGCGACGACGGTGAGCCGGATCGTGATGGGGAAGGCCGTGGCCATCAGCTCGGTGACCTTCTGCCCGTTGAACGCGGTGCCGAAGTCGCCGGTGAACACGTTGCCCATGTAGGTGAGGTATTGCTGCCAGACCGGCTTGTCGAGGCCGAACTCCGAGCGCAGCTGGGCGGCGGTGGCCGGGTCGCACTGGCGGTCGCCGCAGAGGCCCGCGATCGGGTCGCCCATCACGTTCACCATGAGGAAGATCAACAGCGTGGTGCCGAAGAAGACGGGGATCATCTGCAGCAGCCGCCGGATCACATAACGTCCCATGAGGGGCTCCGGGGGTCGGGTCCAGCAGTTCCGGGCGGGTGGTGGTGCGCGGACGGCCGGGGCGCGTGTCGGGCGTCCCGGCCGTGCGCGTCTCAGCGCGTCACTTGACGGTGATCTCTTCGTAGACCGGGACGCTGAACGGGTTCAGCGCGACGTTGTCCACCCGGTCCGAGTAGCCGGCGCTGCCGTTCTGGTACCAGAGCGGGATGACCGGCATCTCCGTGACGAGGATCTTCTCCGCGTCCTGGAAGGTGGTGACGGCCTTCGCCTTGTCGCTCTCGGCGTTGGCCTTGTCGATCAGGTCGTCGAACTCCTGGTTGCTCCACTTCCCGTCGTTGGACGGGGCGTTGGTGTAGTAGAGCGGCTGGAGGAAGTTCTGGATCAGCGGGTAGTCCATCTGCCAGCCCGCGCGCCAGGCGCCGGTGAGCTTCTGGGTGGAGACCTGGGCGCGGAAGTCGGCGAAGGTGCCGACGGGGCCGCCGACGCAGGCCTTGTTGTTGCCCATGACGTTGTTGATGCTGTTGCAGACGGCGTCGACCCATTCCTTGTGGGAGCCGGTGTCCGCGTTGTACGAGATCTTCAGCTGGCCGCCGGGGATGCCGCCGCCCTCGTCGATCAGCTTCTTGGCCGCGGCCTTGTCGTACGTGCACTCCTTGCCGCAGAGGCCCTTCTTGAAGCCGCCGTCGTCGCCGAGGACCGGGGAGGTCCAGTCGGAGGCGGGGGTGCGGGTCTTCTGGAAGATCTGGTCGGTGATCTGCGGCCGGTTGATCGCCATGGAGAGGCCCTGGCGGACCTTGCGGGCGTCGTCGGTGTCCCACTCCGCGTCGTAGAAGGGGAAGGCCAGGGTCTGGATGATGCCGGCGGGCGTGTTGATGTACCGGTTGCCGAGGTCCGCCTCGACGTTGCGGAGCTGGGAGGCGGGCACGTCGTCGACGAGGTCGAGGTTGCCCGACGTCAGGTCGGTGTAGGCGGTGTTGTTGTCGGTGAAGACCTTGAGGTCGACGCCGCCGTTCTTCGCCTTGTCGTCGCCCGGGTAGTCGTCCCACTTGCGCAGGTTCATCGAGGAGCCCTTGGCGTACGACTCGATGGTGTACGGGCCGTTGCCGACGGGCTTGGAGAGCCAGGCGTCGTGGTCGTCGTAGAACGCCTTGGGCAGGGGGACGAAGGCGGAGTAGCCGAGGGTGTCGGGCCACAGGGAGAACTTCTGGGTGAGCTTGGCGGTGAAGGTCAGGTCGTCGACGACCTTCAGGCCGGACAGGGTCTCGGCGGAGGCGGAGCCGGACTCCGGGTGGACCTTGTCGTAGCCCTCGATGTACTGGAAGAAGTAGGCGTTCTTCTGGTTGTTCTTCAGTGCGGCGCCGTAGTTCCAGGCGTCGACGAAGGACTTGGCGGTGACCTTCTCGCCGTTGGAGAACGTCCAGCCGTCCTTGAGTTTGATCGTGAAGTTCTGGGAGTCCGTCGAGTCGATGGACTCGGCGATCATGTTCTTGGCCTCGCCGGTCTTCGGGTCGTAGCGGATCAGTCCGCGGAAGACCATGTCGAGGACCTTGCCGCCCTGGACCTCGTTGGTGTTGGCGGGTTCCAGGGGGTTCTGCGGGTCTCCCCAGGAGGAGCTGACGATGCCGTCGGCGCCGCTGCTGCCGCCGCCGTCACCGTCACCGCCGCCGCAGGCCGTCGCTGCCAGGGCGACGGCCACCGCACATGCGGCCCACCTGACCTGTGTGGCTCCGCGCATGAAGTGCCTCCTAGAGTCATCGAGTAGCTCAATGCCTCATATCACCCCATAACGCCATGTACCGCATGTGGGCTTACCCCGTACGGGCGGGGGCGCGGGCAGACGCGACGATGCCCGGTCCCCTGCGGGGAACCGGGCATCTGCCGTTCAGGAACGTCGAGCGACTACGCCGCGTGCACGACGTCACGCTCCTCTGCGAAGTGGCACGCCGACTCGTGCGTGGCGGGCGTGGCTCCCGCGACGAAGCGCTCGGGGATCGCCAGCAGGGGCTCCTCCGTCGCGCAGCGCTCCTCCGCCTTCCAGCACCGGGTGCGGAAGCGGCAGCCCGAGGGCGGGTTCGCCGGTGACGGAACGTCACCGGTGAGGATGATCCGGTCGCGTCCCTCGCGGGCCGACGGGTCGGGGACCGGGACCGCCGACAGCAGCGCCTGGGTGTAGGGGTGCGTCGGGTGGTCGTAGATCTGCGTGTCCGTGCCGATCTCGGCCATCTTGCCGAGGTACATCACGCCGACCCGGTCGGAGATGTGCCGGACGATGGACAGGTCGTGCGCGATGAAGAGGTAGGAGAGGTTGAACTCGTCCTGGAGCTTCTCCATCAGGTTGATGACCTGCGCCTGCACCGACACGTCGAGCGCGGAGACCGGCTCGTCGCAGATGATGATCTCCGGGTTGAGCGCGAGGCCGCGGGCGATGCCGATGCGCTGGCGCTGACCGCCGGAGAACTGGTGCGGGTACCGGTTGATGTACTCCGGGTTCAGCCCGACGACGTCCAGGAGCTCCTGGACGCGGCGGCGCCGGTCGCCCTTCGGGGCCACCTCGGGGTGGATCTCGAAGGTCTCCCCGATGATGTCGCCGACCGTCATACGCGGGTTCAGCGAGGTGTACGGGTCCTGGAACACCATCTGGATGTTGCGGCGCACGGCCTTCAGCGCGCGGCCGGACAGCTTGGTGATGTCCTGGCCCTTGTAGAAGACCTCGCCGGCGGTGGCCCGCTCCAGCGTCATCAGGAGCTTGGCGACCGTGGACTTGCCACAGCCGGACTCCCCCACGATGCCGAGGGTCTCACCGGCGTACAGGTCGAAGGAGATCCCGTCGACGGCCTTGACCGCGCCGATCTGCTTCTTGAAGAGCACGCCCTGGGTGAGCGGGAAGTGCTTGACGAGGTTCCGCACCTGGAGGATCGGCTCGCCCTGGCTGACGGGCGCGTCGATGGCGGCTACGGCCTCCGCCTCGGTCGCGACGTCCACGGTCTCCACGTCGGAGACGTTCGGGGTGGCGTCCACGGGCTCCTTCTTGAGCTCAGCCATGGATCGTCTCCTTCCAGAAGTGGCACGCGCTGCCGCGGCCGACGAGCTCAAGGCCGTCCTGCTCGGTCACCGGGGCGAGCGGCGGGACGTCCGTACGGCAGATGTCCTGTGCCTTGGGGCAGCGCGGGCTGAAGGCACAGCCCGCGGGGATACGCGTGAGGTTGGGCGGCAGGCCCTTGATCGCGTAGAGCTCCTGGCCCTTCTGGTCCAGGCGCGGGATCGAGTCCAGCAGACCCTTGGTGTACGGGTGCGCCGGGCGGCTGTACAGCTCGTCCACCGGGGCCGTCTCCACGATGCGGCCCGCGTACATCACGGCGATCTTGTCCGCGACGTCGGCGACGACGCCGAGGTCGTGGGTGATCAGGATCAGACCCATGTTGTACTCGCGCTGGAGCTCGGCCAGCAGGTCCATGACCTGGGCCTGCACCGTCACGTCGAGCGCGGTGGTCGGCTCGTCCGCGATGATCAGGTCCGGCTCCAGGGCCAGCGCCATGGCGATCATGATGCGCTGGCGCATACCGCCGGAGAACTGGTGCGGGAAGTCCGAGATACGGGCCGCCGCCGCCGGGATCTTGACCTGGTCCATCAGCTCGATGGACTTGGCCTTGGCCGCCTTCTTGGACAGGCCCTGGTGCACGCGGAACATCTCGCCGAGCTGGTAGCCGACGGAGAGGACCGGGTTCAGCGAGGAGAGCGCGTCCTGGAAGATCATCGCGATCTTCTGGCCGCGGATCTTCCGGCGCTCCTCGTTGGACATCTTCAGCATGTCCTGGCCGCGGAAGAGGATCTCGCCCTGCGTGATCTTCCCCGGCGGCATGTCGAGGATGCCCATGATGGTCTGCGCGGTCACGGACTTGCCGGAGCCGGACTCGCCGAGCACGGCGAGCGTCTCGCCGGCGCTGACGGTGTAGTTCACACCGTTGACCGCCTTGGCCACACCGTCGCGGGTGTGGAACTCCACGTGCAGGTCACGGACGTCGAGCAGTGGACCGTCGCCACTCACGGACTCCCGCGGTGCGGGGACGTGAGCCGTCTTGTCGATGGTGGTCACGAACGCCTCCCTCAGCGCATCTTGGGGTCGAGGGCGTTGCGGACCGCATCGCCGAACATCAGGAAGGACAGCACCGTGATCGAGACCATCACCGAGGGGATGACCAGGACGTACGGCGCGTTGCGGAGCTGGTCCTTCGCAGCGGACACATCGATGCCCCACGAGACCGTCGGCTCGGCGAGGCCGATGCCGAGGAACGACAGGGTGGCCTCGGCGGCGATGTAGCCGCCGAGCGCGATGGTGGCGACCACGATCACCGGAGCGATGGCGTTCGGCAGGATGTGCCGCGTCAGGATCCGGGTGGTGGAGGCGCCGAGCGCCTTGGCGGCGACGACGTAGTCGGCCTGCTTGATCGTGATGACCGAGCCACGGGCGACTCGGGCGATCGACGTCCAGCCGAGGAAGGCCATCGACAGGATGACGACCCAGACGGAGCGCTCCTCGAAGCTGGTCAGGATGACCATGGCGCCGACGATGAAGGGGACACCGAAGAAGACGTCGGTGATGCGGGACAGGATCGTGTCGATCCAGCCGCCGAAGTAACCGGCGATCATGCCGATCACCAGTCCGGTGATGGTGACCGCGATGGTCACGACCACACCGACGGTGATCGAGGCGCGGGCGCCGTAGACGACACGCGCGTAGATCGAGCGTCCCTGGACGTCGTATCCGAGCCAGTCGGGGGCGAAGAAGTTGCCCCACTTCGGGTGCTGGAGGTAGTGCTCGGCCAGGTTGGCGTCCCGCGGCGAGGCGCTGGTGAACAGGCTCGGGAAGATCGCCATGACGGCGAGCAACAGGATCAGCACCATCGAGATGATGAAGAGCGGGTTGCGGCGCAGATCGTGCCAGGCGTCCGACCAGAGGCTGCGCGGCTTGCCGGGCGCGGGCCCGGCGTCCGTGGCGGGCGGCGCGTCGACGGCGGTGGCCGGAGCGTCGGTGCCCTTGAGTGCGGTGGTGTCAGGCATACCGGATCCTCGGGTCCAGGACCGCGTAGAGCAGGTCGACGAGCAGGCTGCAGACGAGATAGACGACGACGAGCAGCGTCACGACGCCGACGACGGTGGCACCCTCACGCTTGGCGAGAGCCTCGAAGACGAGCGATCCGACGCCCTTGATGTTGAAGATGCCCTCGGTCACGATCGCGCCGCCCATCAGGGCGCCGATGTCGGTGCCGAGGAAGGTGACGACCGGGATGAGCGAGTTGCGCATCAGGTGGACGCCGATGACGCGGCGGCGCGGCAGGCCCTTGGCGACAGCCGTACGCATGTAGTCGGCGCGCATGTTCTCGGCGACCGAGGTACGGGTGAGGCGGGCCACGTACGCGAGCGACAGGGATGCCAGCACGATGGCCGGCATGATCAATTCGGTGTTCGTCGGCTCGATGCTCACGTTGGGCTTGGCGATGCCGAGCTGGAACGCGAAGAAGTACTGAACGAGGAAGCCCAGCACGAAGGACGGCATGGAGATCAGCACCAGGGTCAGACCGAGCAGACCGCGGTCCCGGAGGGACTCGGCCTTGAGGCCCGCGACGATGCCGAGCGAGATCCCGGCGACGACCGTGAAGACGAAGGCGAAGATCGCCAGTCTGACGGTGATCGGGTAGGCATCGGCGATGACTTCGGCGACCGGACGCTGCGTCCCGATCTGCGTGCCGAGGTCGCCCTGGAACAGATTGCCCAGGTAGTTCAAATACTGCTGCCAGATCGGCTGGTCCAGTCCCAGATCCGCCTTCAGTGCGGCGATCTGCGTAGCATCTACGTGCTGTTCACCGGCAAGTGCTCTGACGGGGTCGCCGGGCAGTGCGTACATCATCAGGAAGACCAGCAAGGTCGACCCGATGAAGACCGGGATCATCTGGAGCAGTCGTCGTGCGACATAGCGCCCCATGGGTGCCTCCGTGTGGGGATAACTGCGGCGCGGGGGCCGCCTCTTCGCAGAGACGACCCCCGCGCCTCCGGCCGTGCTGAGGGGCAGCACGGGCGGATGACGGCCAGTTGGGGAATGACCCGCAGGCGTTACTTGGTGGTGACGCCGGTCAGTTCGAGGTCACCGTGGAAGTCGACCTTGACGTTGTCGACGTTCTTGCCGTGGCCGCCGTTGATCGCGTAGTACCAGAGCGGGATGGCGGGCATCTTGTCCACCAGGGCCTTCTCGACCTCCTGGTAGGCGGCGACGGAGGCCTCGAGCGAGTCGGCCTTGTCACCCTTCGCCATCAGCTCGTCGATCTCCTTGTCGGCGAACCGACCGTTGTTCGACTCAGCCTTGGAGTGGTAGAGCTCCTTGAGGAAGTTCACGTTGACGGGGTAGTCGGCCACCCAGCCACCGCGGTAGAAGCCCTTGACCTCGTTGTTGTCACGCGCTTCGAGGTCGGTCGGGAAGTCCGGCTTGGCGTCGCCGACGCAGTCGACCCCGGTGGCGTTGCGGATGGACTCGCAGACAGCGGTCACCCACTCCTTGTGCCCACCGTCGGCGTTGTACTGGATCGAGATCTTGTTCTCCGGAACACCGCCGCCCTCCTTGATGAGCTCCTTGGCCTTGGCCGGGTTGAACTTCAGGATGTCGGAGTCGAGCGTCTGGTTGCCCTTGACCTGCGGGGGCGTGAAGCTCGTCGCCGGGGTGCGGGTGCCGTTCAGGACGGTCTTCGTGATGGTGTCACGGTCGATCGCCATGGACAGACCCTGGAGGACCTTGGGGTCGATGTCCTTGAACGTCTTCGAGTAGAACGCCGGGTTCAGCGACTGGATCGCGGCGTAGGGCTGCTCGATCGCGCCGTCACCGAGGTCCGTCTTGTACTTCGGGAGGTCACGCGGGCCGACCTGACGGATCATGTCCAGGTTGCCGGAGATGACGTCCGAGTACGCGGCCTCGACGGTCGAGTAGTTCTTGAACTGGATGCCCTTGTTGGCAGCCTTGTTCGGGCCCTGGTACTCGTCCCAGGCCTTGACCTGGATGAGCTTCTTGTGGGTCCACTTCTCGAACGTGTACGGGCCGTTGCCGATCGGCTTCTGACCGAACGCCTTCGGGTCGTCGTAGAAGACCTTGGGCAGCGGCGCGAACGTCGCGTAGCCGAGCTTGTAGTTGAAGTACGGGACCTTGTTGGCCAGCTCGATGGTGAACGTGGTGTCGTCCACGGCCTTCAGGCCGGACATCTCCTTGGCCTTGGGCGCACCCTTCTCGGGGTGGACGTCCTCGTAGCCCTTGATGTCGGAGAACCAGAACGCGTTCTGCTGCTTGTTCTCGACGTTGGCGTACCAGTTCCACGCGTCGATGTACGACTGCGCGGTCACGGCCTCACCGTTGTGGAACTTCCAGCCGGCCTTGAGCTTGACGGTCCACGTCTTGGAGTCCTCGGTCTCGACGGACTCGGCGTTCGTGAGAACGATCTCGCCCTTGTCGTCGAAGTCCAGCAGCTGGGTGAACAGCGACTGGATGACGTAGGAGCCGTTGCTCTCGTTCGTGTCGGCCGGCATCAGAGGCTTCTGGGGCTCACCGACGTCGATCGAGACGTAACCGGCGGGCTGGCCCGACGTGTTCTTCTTGCCCTCGTCACCGCTGTCGCTTCCGCCACAGGCAGTCGCGGCCAGGGCGATGACGGCCGCTCCCGCGACCCACTTGGCGCTCTTGGCACCGCGCATGGGTTTCCTCCTCATGAGTCCACTTTTGACTACAAGAGGGGCACTGGAGAGATTCACCGACACCCCTGACGGTGATCGTTCAGTGCCCCGAGTGTGCTCGTGAGTCGGCACTCCCCACAGTGCGTGACCCATTGACCCGAGCTCAATGGAGCCAACTATTGAGTACGGGCGGGCTGTAAACCACACTTAAAGGGTCTCGGTTTGACAACATCAGCACCCTCTGCGTGCCCGAAATCCGGACAAAGCGATCCCAGACAGACACGCCCGAAACGGACTGTTAACACATTTTCCGGAGAGCGACCCCCGATATCCGGACACCCTGGTCAGAAAAAGAGATTGACGAAGGTCCGGCCCACCACAGTGTCCGTGGTGGGCCGGACCTTCTGTCAATGCCTGTACTGACGGACCGTCCGACGGACTCCCGGGGGGTGCGGAGCGTCTCCCCATACGGAGTGCGCGGTTCCGGGGAGCGCGGGGTTCCTACGGGGCTCCCGGGACTCCTGGGTTTCCCGGCCCTCCGGCCGGACGCACAGGACCGCCCGGAAGCCCCCAGGGGGGCGTCCGGGCGGTCCTCGGGCCCGTGGGGCCACGTGTCAGCCGTGTACGGGCCTGGCGTCAGCCGTGTACGGGCCCCGGTGTCAGCCGTTCTTGGCGCGCGAGGCCGTGCGGCCACGCTGCTTGGCGTCCAGGACGACCTTGCGGATGCGCACGGTCTCCGGGGTCACCTCGATGCACTCGTCCTCGCGGCAGAACTCCAGGGACTGCTCCAGCGACAGCTTGCGGGCCGGGACCACGTTCTCCGTGGTGTCCGCGGAGGCCGCACGCATGTTGGTGAGCTTCTTCTCCTTGGTGATGTTCACGTCCATGTCGTCGGCGCGGGAGTTCTCGCCGACGATCATGCCCTCGTAGACCTCGGTGCCGGCCTCGGTGAAGATGACACCGCGCTCCTGGAGGTTGACCATCGCGAACGGCGTGACGGAGCCCGAACGGTCCGCCACCAGCGAGCCGTTGTGACGGGTGCGCAGCTCGCCGAACCACGGCTCGTGGCCCTCGAAGATCGAGTGCGCGATGCCGGTGCCGCGGGTCTGCGTCAGGAACTCCGTACGGAAGCCGATGAGGCCGCGGGAGGGCACGATCCACTCCATGCGGACCCAGCCCGAACCGTGGTTCGTCATGGTCTCCATACGGCCCTTGCGGGTCGCCATGAGCTGCGTGATGGCGCCGAGGTGCTCCTCCGGCGAGTCGATCGTCATGCGCTCGATCGGCTCGTGGGTCTTGCCGTTGATCTGCTTGGTGACGACCTCGGGCTTGCCGACGGTCAGCTCGAAGCCCTCGCGGCGCATCTGCTCGACCAGGATGGCGAGCGCGAGCTCACCTCGGCCCTGGACCTCCCAGGCGTCGGGACGCTCGGTGTCCAGGACGCGGAGCGAGACGTTACCGATCAGCTCGCGGTCGAGGCGGTCCTTCACCTGGCGGGCGGTGACCTTGTGGCCCTTGCCGCCCTTGCCGACGAGCGGCGAGGTGTTGGTGCCGATGGTCATCGAGATGGCCGGCTCGTCGACCGTGATCAGCGGGAGCGCGATCGGGTTCTCGGGGTCGGCCAGGGTCTCGCCGATCATGATGTCCGGGAATCCGGCGACGGCGCAGATGTCGCCCGGGCCCGCCACCTCGGCCGGCTTGCGGGTGAGCGCCTCGGTCATCATCAGCTCGGTGATGCGGACGTTGGACATGGTGCCGTCGCGCTTGATCCAGGTGACCGTCTGGCCCTTGCGCAGCTCGCCCTGCTCGACGCGGCAGAGCGCGATACGGCCGAGGAAGTTGTCGGCGTCCAGGTTGGTGACGTGGGCCTGGAGCGGCGCGTCCGCGTCGAACTCCGGGGCCGGGACGTGCGACAGGATGGTGTTGAAGAACGGCTCCAGGTTCTCGCTGTCCGGCGGGACGGTGCCGTCCTCGGGCTTGGTCAGCGAGGCGACGCCGTCACGGGCGCAGGCGTAGACGATCGGGAACTCGATCTGGTCCTCGTCCGCGTCCAGGTCCAGGAACAGGTCGTACGTCTCGTCGACGACCTCGGCGATCCGGGAGTCGGGGCGGTCCGTCTTGTTGATGCACAGGATGACCGGCATCTTCGCGGCCAGCGCCTTGCGCAGCACGAAGCGGGTCTGGGGCAGCGGGCCCTCGGAGGCGTCGACGAGCAGCACGACCGCGTCCACCATCGACAGACCGCGCTCGACCTCGCCGCCGAAGTCGGCGTGGCCGGGGGTGTCGATGATGTTGATCGTGATCGGGTCCCCGCCGTCCTTGGGGTGATACTTCACCGCCGTGTTCTTGGCGAGGATCGTGATGCCCTTCTCACGCTCCAGGTCGTTCGAGTCCATCATGCGGTCGTCGAGGTGCTCGGCGGCGTGGGCGGCGAACGCTCCGGCCTGCTTGAGCATGGCGTCGACCAGCGTGGTCTTGCCGTGGTCGACGTGGGCGACGATGGCTACGTTACGGATGTCGTGGCGCGTGGGCATGGGTGGCTTGCGCTTCTCTCGGATCGTGGGATCAGGCGTCTCAGTCGGTCTTCGAGTCCTCGTACGCCCGCCGGGCGGCACGCCACGGCTCGTCCCATCGTACGGGCCCGGGGCCCACCGGGCTTCCCGGACCGATCCGCGGACGCGGTCTTCCCGTGTGATTCAGGCGATATTCAGCCGGTGTCAAGGTGCTGCCGGGCCATGGGAGTGGCCGGATCCAGGCGGAGCTGTGGGGGGTGAGGAGCGGTGAAGCGATGAACGGCCCGGGTCAAGGGCAGACACCACACTGCCCGCCGGCGGAACCGGCGGGCAAGGGTTTTGAGGTGCATCTGAGCTTGGCGGAGCGAGGGTGTGGTATTTGACCGCTACTTCTTGCGGTCTGCGGGGGAACCTGCCGCTTGCCGGTTCTTGAACCCGATGTCCTGGTACCGGGGGGCCGCGAAACCGAACGCCCCGACGTTCGCGAGCTTCTTGTCGACCGCGACCAGCTGCGGGCGCTGGAAGAGCGGAATCGATCCGGCGGCGGCCCAGATCCGGGCGTCCGCCTGCTTCATCAGCTCCCGTGCGGCCTTCTCGTCGAGTTCGGCGGCGGCCTGGTCGAAGAGCTGGTCGATGTGGTCGGTGCCGACCCGGGTGTAGTTCTGCTCCACGAGGAGCGACCCGTCGGTGGCGGGCTCCGGCTTGGCGTAGATCGGGCGTCCGTCGGTGGCCGGGTAGGCGGTGGCGGGCCACGAGTAGAGCGCCAGGTCGTACGCGCCGGAGGCGACGTGGTCCTTGAAGTAGCTCTCGTCGGGGACCTTGATGATCTCCGTGCCGATGCCGATCTTCTCCAGCATCACCGCGATCTTGTCGCCGACGCTGCGCAGCGACTGGGAGCCGGGCCCGGAGGGGAGCACGAAGCGCAGGGTCAGCGCCTTGCCGTCCTTGCCGAGCTGCCCCTTGGCCGCGGCGGGAGCGGGGGCGGCGGTGCCGACGGGGGCGTACGCTCCGGCGGCTCCCCCGGGCTGCTTGTCCTGGGCGGCGACGGCGCCGTCCTCGCCGAGGGCGCCCGCCTGGCGGAGCAGGGCGGCGCTCTGGGCGGCGGCCGTCCGGGCGGGAGCCAGGACGTGGACGGCGGAGACGCCGCCGGTGGAGACGGCCTGGGCGGGGGCGTGGGCGCCGGGCTTGTTGTCCTCGCCGACGATGTAGAGGCCCTCGTCGCGGGAGGCGGCGCTGTCCTCGGAGGCCCGGTCGGCGGAGGCCCTGTCGGCCTTCTCGCCCTCGGCCGTGGAGTCCTCGGTCGTGGAGTCCTCGGTCGTGGAGCCCTCGCCGTCCTGCTCGGTCTTCTTCCCGGCCTTCTCCTCCTCGCCGGCCTGTCCGGCCTTCTTCTCGTTCTCCGCCTTCTCGCTCTTCGCTTCCTTGTCGTCCTTCGTGCCCTCGGCGGCTTCCTTCTCCGCGTCTTCCTCCGTGCCCGGGGCGTCGCCCTTGGCGCCCTTCTTCTCCGCCTCGCTGCCGGCCTTGGTGTCCTTGGGCGGCTGAACCGCGCCGCCCCGGGTCCAGCCCGCGTCCGCCAGCAGGGCCTGGGCCTCCTTGGTGTTCTGGTCGCCGAGCGCCCCACTGCCGTCCTTGTAGCCGGGCTGCCCCGCGAGGGCGAGGTGGCTGCCGAGCGGCTTCGCCGGGAGGCCCAGCGGCCCCAGCACCGTCCGGGCCAGCTCCTCGCGGTCCAGGGCGCGGGCCACCGCCCGCCGGACCCGGTCGTCGGCGAGGGGGCCGGATTCGCCGTTCAGCGCGAGCTGGGTGTAGGCGGGTTCCAGGGACTTGCGGACCGCGAAGTCGCGCAGGCCCTTCTGCTCTGCCGTGTACGCGACGACGGCCTTGCGGTTCTTCTCCCGGGCGGCCTGCGCGATCTCCGCGGCCTCCTCGTCGGAGCCGTGCGCCAGGGCCCAGGAGCGCAGGGCCGCGGCGGGCGTGGTCTCGGAGCCCGGGCCGTGCGCGAGCGGCTGGCCGTTGTTGCCCCGGTCGCGGCGGGCGAGCGCGATGCGGTCGGCGGTGGACGCGTCGATGTCGGCGACGTCCACCGTGCCGTCGGCGAGCGCCTGGGTGCGGTCCCCGGCGGCGACCGCCCGGAAGACGAGGGTGTCCAGCTTGGCCTTGTCGCCCCACCAGCGCGGGTTGCGGGCCAGGGTGACGGTGCCCTTGGCCTTGCTGACGCTGCGCAGGACGAAGGGCCCTGCGGTGTTCTTCAGGGTGGTGCGCGCCCCGTCGTTGAAGGCGTCCGGCGAGCCGGTGATCTCCTTCGGGTAGAGCGGCGAGAACAGGGAGCGCCAGTCCGCGTACGGCTTGGAGAACGTGACCCGCACCTGGAGGTCGTCCGCGCCCCGCTCGATCTTCTCGATCCGCTCGTAGCCGGAGTTGCGGGCGGTCCAGAACGCGGAGTCCTTGCCCCTGAGCGCCCGCCACTGGGCGACGAAGTCGGGGGCCCCGATCTCCCGTCCGTCGCTCCACACCGCCTGCTGGTTGAGCTTGTAGAGCACGACCTGCTTCGGCTCGCGCTCGATGATCTTCGCGGACTCCAGGTAGTCCGGGTTGAGCTTCGGCTGCCCGGACGCGTCCATCGGGAAGAGGGCCGGGAGCAGGGCTCCGGTGATCCGGGTGGTGGCGCTGTCCGCGTCCGCCTGGAAGGCGTTGAAGGTGGCGGGCAGCGCGTCGACCGCCCAGTTCACCGTCGAACCGTCGGAGACCGCCTGGCGGGCGGCGGGTGCGATGTCCTGGGGCACGCCCCGGGAGGTCTCCTCACTGCCGGAGCTGCAGCCCGCCAGCACCGGGATCGTGAGCACCCCCGTCGTGAGGAGCGCGAGCGATCGGCGCTTTCGAACCGTCCCGCGCGGGACGCCGACGTGGGACATGGCTGATACCTCCGGGGCCGGCCCGGACCACCCCGTACCGGAATGGACCGGATAGTGCGTATGTGGTGGCATTTGCAGTTGATCACACTGATTCCTTCCGCCCACTGAAAGCGCCCCCTCGCGCGAGGGGGCGCAGACACGGCGGGCGGGAGCCGCAAGCTCACCCGGCCGGAGGAACGTTTCGCTCCTGCGGGCCCCGTGACATCCGGCGCACGTTCCGCGCGACTCCGGATGGCCTTGCTCCCCCTGCGGCCCACGATCTAGGGTGAATGCGCTTTCACGAGCCTCGTGATCGCATCGGCAGGCGAGCGAGCCGCCGGCCCGGTATCAGCACACGCGCCAGGCGCGGCGCTACGAAAGAAGAAGCGGACGGTCGGTCGAGTGAGCGCCCCCACGGTGTACGACGTCGCCGAGCGGTCGGGCGTCTCCATTGCCACGGTCTCCCGGGTCTACCGGAACCCCGATTCCGTACGTGCCCAGACCCGCGAGAAGGTCATGGAGGCGGCCCGCGAGCTGGGGTACGTGCCGTCCGGCAGCGCCCGGGGCCTGGCCAGCCGGACGACGGGCGTGCTCGGGCTGTGCTTCCCCGACTACGCGGACCCGGACGCCGAGACCGCCGCCGCCGCGAGCGACGCGGACGACGACCAGGCCGTCATGCTCTACTCCGACCAGATCATCCGGGGCATGGAACGGGCGGCCCGGCGGCACGGCTACGCCCTGCTGATCGCCGCCTCGCTGGACGGCGGGCCGGAGAGCCTGGTGGCGAAGGTCGCGGGGCGGGTCGACGGGTTCGCCGTACTGGCGCAGACCGTTCCGACCGAGGACCTGGAAGTGATATCGCGCCGGCTGCCCGTGGTGATGCTCGCGGGACCGCGCGAGATCGACCACCTGGACCACATCGTGGTGGCCAACGCCGAGGGCGAACGCGAACTGACCCGCCACCTGATCGAGGACCACGGGCTGCGCAGACTGGCGTTCATCGGCGGCGAGGAGAACTCGCCGGACGCCCAGGCCCGGTTCCGGGGCTTCCAGGCGGGGTGCCGGGACGCGGGCCTTC
This sequence comes from Streptomyces anulatus, assembly GCF_014650675.1. Classification (GTDB taxonomy): domain Bacteria; phylum Actinomycetota; class Actinomycetes; order Streptomycetales; family Streptomycetaceae; genus Streptomyces; species Streptomyces anulatus. The sequence goes on from NZ_BMVK01000002.1 coordinate 572,447, forward strand.
CGGTGCCCTCCCGGCCGGAGCTGCGCGCCGGGATGATGACGCAGGCCGAGGGCGCGCTGGCGGCGGGCGCCCTGCTGGACCGGTCGGAGGGTACGGGGGTGGAGCGGCCGGAGGCGATGCTGTTCGCCAACGACCAGATGGCGGTCGGCGCACTCCAGGCACTGGAGCGGCGCGGGGTGCGGGTGCCCGATGACATCGCCGTGACCGGGTTCGACGGAATCCCGCTGAGCCGGATCGTCCGCCCGCCCCTGACGACCGTCCGGCAGCCGATCCGACGGCTGGGCGAACAGGCGGTGGAGCTGCTGGTGCAGCGCCTGGCGGACCCGGGCCGCGCCCCGGTCTCGCTGGAGCTGCCGGTCTCGGTGACCCGCCGCGCGAGCTGCGGCTGCGGCTGAGCCGTCCGGCAGACCGCCGGCCCGGCGACGGCGTCGGACCGGTGCTCCCGCCACGGCCGCGCCGACGCCCTCGTCAGACGGCCCGCAGCCGCTCCCCGAAGAACCGCGTCCGGTTCGCGTGCAGCTCCGCCGCCTCGGCCACCATGCCCCGGTACGCGAAGTGCCCCGCCGTCAGCACCTGGAGTTCGCGCTCGCCGGCCAGCGCGTTGTGCACCGCGAACTGGCCCGGCGGCGGCACGGACGGGTCGAACAGCGCGGCCGCGACCAGCGTGGGCAGGGTCAGCCGGGTCGCCGCCGTCGCCGCGTCGAAGAAGCCGAGGACATCCGTGACCTCGGGGTGCTCGCGGTGGTGCGCCCGGACCGCCTCGCCGCTGCCCGCGCAGGGCAGGGTCAGGCGCAGCGGGTGGTTGCCGAAGGTGGGGACCGTGAGCTGGGCCGCGCCGAAGCGGTCGTCCCAGGGCAGCGCGAGGGCCCCGAGTCCGCCGCCGAAGCTCTCGCCCAGGTAGCCGAGGCGGGGCCCGCCCGGGAGGCCGGCCTCCGCCAGTTCCGGGACGAGTGCCGTGAGGGCGGAGGCGGCGCACCACAGGTCGGCCGCGCAGTCGCCGATGACGTAGGTGTCGCGGGAGCCGATGCCGTGCAGGACGTGCTCGGCGGCCAGGTCCGGGATGCCGTCGACCCGGCCCCGCTCCCCCATGCCCCGGACGCACGGCAGGATCACGGCGGCCCCGGGCAGCGGCGCCGGAAGGTCGCGGCCGGGCTCCTGGCGGCCGCCGTAGCCGTGCCCGACGACGAATCCGTACCGCACGGGCCCCTCGGCGGGCAGGGCGAGCCAGCCGCCGAGCCGGACGCCGCCCACGGAGGTGTAGGTCACGCCGTGGATCCGGACGCCGTCGCGCTCCTCCTCGACCGGGCCGAGGACCGGGCGCGTGTCGACCGCGCGGGCCCGCGCGCAGCGGTCCTGCCAGAAGGCGTCGAACCCGTCGGGGGCGGGCGGGGCGGGGATGCCCAGCAGGGCTTCCGGCGCGTCGTACCCGTAGGCGGGATCGAACGCGAAGTCGTGCGGGAACGCGACGGATGGGGCCATGCCGCGAGGGTAGACGCCGACCGCGGCCCCGCCGTGCGAGACCCCGACCCCGAGCCCGGACCCGGGCCCCTCAAGACGAATCGGTCACATCGCCTGTTGTTCCACAAACAGTGCGTTTACGGTTCAACTACAAGGCGCCAGGATGTCGAGCACGTTGCACGAGTGTGACCCAGCACCCTCTTGCGGATTCCCGAATGACTGGCGCAGAGTGATGTATGCGCTTACAGGCAGCGCATACATAGCGCAGCATCCGGATTGCTCAAGGAGGAGCCCTCCCATGTCCCGCATCGCCAGAACCGCTCCCGCCGGCATAGCGCTCGCGCTCGCCGTGACCCTTTCCGCCTGCGGCTCCTCCGGCGGCGGCGACGTCGCGGCGGACGAGAAGCAGACGCTCACCGTGTGGGCCATGGGGGCCGAGGGCGAGAAGCTCGCCGACGTGGCCGAGGTCTACGAGAAGGCCAACCCGAACATCACCGTCAAAGTGACCCCGATCGGCTGGGACGTCGCCCACCAGAAGCTCGTCTCGGCAGCGGCGGCGGGCACCCTGCCCGACGTGGCGCAGATGGGCGGCAGTTACCTGGGCGAGTTCTCCGAGCTCGGCGTGCTGGAGCCGGTGGACACCAAGGTCTTCGACAAGAAGGACTTCTTCCCGGCCGGCTGGGAGCAGGGCGAGGTGGACGGCACCGCCTACGGCGTGCCGTGGTACGTCGACACCCGGGTCCTCTACTACCGCACGGACCTGGCCGAGAAGGCCGGCGTCACCGAGGCTCCGACCGACTGGAAGGGCCTGAAGGACCTGGCGACCGCGTACCAGGAGAAGGCCGGTACGAAGTGGGGGCTGTCCATCCAGCCCAGCGGCCTGGACACCGTGCAGAACTTCTACTCCTTCCTGTACTCGGCGGGCGGCGAGATCGTCAACGACAAGGGCGAGGCCGTCATCGACAGCCCGGAGGCCGTCAAGGCGCTGAAGGAGTACGGCTCGTACTTCGACAAGGGCCTCTCCAACAAGTCCGTGCAGCCCGGCTACGACGTGGTGAAGGACTTCGGCAACGGCCGGGTCCCGATGTTCTTCGGCGGCCCCTGGCACGTGACGCTGCTCAACGAGGGCCAGCCGCAGATCAAGGGCAAGTGGGCCATCGCGAACGTTCCGGCGGACGCCTCCTCCACCTCCATGGCCGGCGGCTCCTCCCTCGTCGTCTCCAAGGACAGCGAGCACAAGGCCGCGGCGACCGAGTTCATCAAGTACCTGACCGACACGAAGGGCCAGGCCGACTGGTACGAGCGGACGAAGGACCTGCCCGCCAACACCTCCGCGTGGGAGTCCGGGACGCTCGCCGACGACGCCGACCTGCAGACCTTCAAGAAGCAGATGGACACCGCCAAGTCCTCGCCGTCCCTGGCCAACTGGACCGAGATCACCGACAAGGTGGACCAGGCCATCGCCAAGGTGACGCAGGGCAAGGCTTCCGCCGAGGACGCGCTGAAGACCGCGCAGTCCGAGATCGAAGGTCTCGTGAAGCAGTAGCCATGAGCACCACGACCGAGAAGGCCCGAGGGCCCCGGAAAGCCGGGGCCGCACCGTCCCCGGCCCCCGGGGGCAGCCGAGGCCGTAAGCCGTCGATGGGCGTGCAGAACGCGGCGGGCTGGCTGTTCTCCACCCCGTTCCTCGTCCTGTTCACCGTCTTCATGGCGTTCCCGATCCTCGCCACGCTGGTGATGAGCTTCACGGACTTCGGGCTGCGCAACGTGACGCGCCCGTGGGAAGCGAACTTCATCGGGTTCGAGAACTACGTCAACCTCTTCGGCGACGAGAAGTTCCTCAAGTCCCTCTTCAACACGGGGTACTTCGTCGTCGTCGGCGTGCCGCTGACCATCGGCATCGGGCTGGTCGTCGCCGTTCTGCTGAACAACGGCATCGACCGGGCGCGGACCTTCTTCCGGGTCGGCTTCTACGCCCCGGTGGTCACCACCATCGTCGCGGTGGCCGTCGTCTGGCGGTTCGTCCTCGATCCGAGCGACGGGCTGATCGCCGGCCTCTTCTCCGAAGTGGGCTGGACGGCCCCGGACTTCCTCGGCTCCGAGACGCTGGCGATGCCGTCGCTGATCGTCATGGCGGTCTGGCGGAACGTCGGCACGGTGATGGTGCTGTTCATCGCGGGCCTCCAGGCGATCCCCACCGAGGTGCGGGAGGCCGCGAAGCTCGACGGCGCGAGCGTCTGGCAGGAGTTCCGGGGCATCACGGTCCCGCTCCTGCGACCGACCCTCCTCTACGCCACGGTGATCACGACGATCGGCTACCTCAACGTGTTCGAGGAGCCGTTCGTGATGACCCAGGGCGGCCCGTCCGACTCGACCCTCACGGTCTCGCTGAACATGTACCGCGAAGGGTTCAACTTCTTCCACATGGGCTACGCGAGCGCCATGGCGTACGTCCTCTTCGTGGTGATCATGGGCATCACGGTGCTCCAGCTCCGACTGCTGAAGGACAACACGAAATGAGCGCCAACAGCAGCACCGCGGCGGTCGAGCCCCTGAAGAACACCTCGGGGAAGAAGGGCGACGGCGGGAAGAAGGGCAACGGCGGGAAGCGGAACGTCTCCCGCCCCCTGGTCTACGTCCTGCTCTCGCTCGGCCTGCTGGTCATGTCGGCGCCCTTCCTCTGGATGGGGCTCTCCGCCTTCAAGACGCAGAGCGAGCTGTCGGCCAGCCCGCCCGTGTGGATCCCCACCGAGTGGACCCTGGAGAACTTCCGGCAGCTGCTCGACAAGCTGGACCTGCCGCTGTACTTCATGAACTCGGTGATCGTGGCGGTCCTGGTGACCGTCTCGAACCTGATCTTCTGCTCGATGCTCGGCTACGCCCTGGCCAAGCTGAACTTCGTCGGCCGCAACAAGATCTTCGGCCTGGTGCTCGGCGCGCTGATGGTGCCCGGCAACCTGATGCTGCTGCCGCTGTTCGTGCTGATGAGCAAGCTCCAGCTGATCGACAGCTACGCCGGTCTGGTGCTGCCGTTCGCCGCCGGGGCCTTCGGGGTCTTCCTGATGCGCCAGTTCATGCAGTCGATCCCGGACGAGCTGCTGGAAGCGGCCCGGATGGACGGCGCGAGCGAGTGGTACATCTTCTGGCGGATCGTGATGCCGCTGGTGAAGCCCGCCCTCGCGACCCTGTCGATCTTCACGTTCCTGGGTTCCTGGAACAACTTCGTCTGGCCGCTGATCGCGACCAACGACCCCGACAAGTACACCCTCCCGGTGGCCCTGGCCACCTTCGCCACCGACCCCAACAAGGCCGGGGGCTCCAACGGGATGCTGATGGCCGGGGCCTTCCTGATCGTGCTGCCGGTGCTGGTCGTCTTCATCGCGCTGCAACGGCACTTCACGCAGGGCATCGCCACGGCGGGCATGAAGTAACGCCTCCGCCGGGGCACTCCACGTACGAGGCCGCACCCCACCCCGTGACCGAGCGCGGCCACACCCCTCACCACCACCAGAAAGACATGTCGCGATGACCCACACCCCTGCTCCGGACCAGAAGACCCCCGTACCGTTCCCCGAAGGCTTCCTCTGGGGCGCGTCCACGGCCGCCCACCAGATCGAGGGCAACAACACCGACAGCGACTGGTGGGTCAAGGAGCACGCCGCCGGCACCCACATCGCGGAGCCGAGCCTGGACGCCTGCGACAGCTACCACCGCTGGTCCGAGGACATGGACCTGCTGGCCTCCCTCGGCTTCACCGACTACCGCTTCTCCATCGAGTGGGCCCGCATCGAGCCGGTCGAAGGCCGCTTCTCCCGCGCCCAGCTCGCCCACTACCGGCGGATGGTGGAGGGAGCGATCGAGCGCGGCCTGCGCCCGATGGTGACCCTGCACCACTTCACCGTCCCGCAGTGGTTCGAGGCGCGCGGCGGCTGGACGGCCGAGGGCGCGGTGGAGCTGTTCGCGCGGTACGTGGCGGCGTGCGCCCCCGTCATCTCCGAGGGCGTCAGCCACGTCTGCACGATCAACGAGCCGAACATGATCGCCGTGATGGCGGGTCAGGCCAAGCGCGGCGACAACAGCTTCCCGCCCGCCGGTCTGCCCACCCCCGACGACGAGACGACCGAGGCCGTCATCGCCGCCCACCACGCGGCCGTCAAGGAGGTCCGGGCCCTGGACGCGGGCATCCAGGTCGGCTGGACCATCGCCAACCAGGTCTACCAGGCCCTCCCCGGTGCGGAGAACGTCACCGCCGCCTACCGCCACCCGCGCGAGGACGTCTTCATCGAGGCGGCGCGCGGCGACGACTGGATCGGCGTGCAGTCCTACACCCGTACGCGGATCGGCCCCGACGGACCGATCCCGGCGGCCGACGACGTCGAGCGGACGCTGACGTCGTGGGAGTACTACCCGAGGGCGGTCGGCGAGGCGCTGCGCCACACGGCCGCTGTGGTGGGCGACGTCCCGCTGATCGTCACGGAGAACGGCATCGCCACCGACGACGACAGCCGCCGCGTCGACTACTACGCGGGCGCGCTGGACGAAGTCGCCTCCGCGCTGGCCGACGGCATCGACATCCGGGGCTACCTGGCGTGGAGCGCCCTGGACAACTACGAGTGGGGCACGTACAAGGCCACGTTCGGCCTGATCGCCATCGACTGGGAGACTTTCGAGCGCACCCCGCGCGACTCGGCGAAATGGCTGGGCTCGCTCGGCCGCACCCGCGAACTCCCGCGCACAGCAGCCTGATTCACCCTCGGGGCTGCCCCCCTGTACGGGGAGCCTCCTGACGGCTCCCTCGGGTGGGCCGGGGCCGGCGGATCCTGACGACCGCCGGCCCCGGCCCACCCCACCAAGCCCCCACGCGCCATCGCGCAACCTGGCACGCCCTGCACTACCGCGCATGCCTGCACTACCCCGCACGCCCTGCACGACCCCGCATGCCTGCATGCCTGCATGCCTGCATGCCCCGCACGCCCCGCACGACCCCGCACGGCCGAACACCACGACTTGCCCTCCCCCTCCCCCTTCTGCCACCAGGAGCCGGAACGATGGACCGTCGCACGTTTCTCACCGCCGCAGGGACCGGGGCCGCGGCCCTGTCGCTCGGAGCCGTAACCGCCCCGGCGGCTGTCGCCGCCCCCACCGACCCACGCCTTCTGAAGACCTGGTTCCGTGACACGTACCGCTCGATCGAGGCGATGACGACCGACTTCGGCCTCGTCACCGACAAGATCGACCTCAGCGGCCCGGGCGCCCCCGCCCAGTCCGCCCAGACCTCGCCGACCAACATCGGCTGCGGCCTGTGGTCGACGGTCGCCGCCGCGGGCCTCGGCGTGATCCGCGAGAGCGCGATGATCCGGGCCCTGACCCGTACGGTCGCCGCCGTCGAGAAGCTGGAGCGCCATCACGGCTTCTGGCTCAACTGGTACGACGCGCACGACGGTTCGGTACTCACCCAGTGGCCGGGCACCGGCGATCCGGTCCGCCCGTTCCTGTCCTCCGTCGACAACGCCTGGCTGGTGACGGGCCTGCGGATAGCCGCCGACGCCGCACCCTCGCTGCGCCCCCGCATCCACCGCATCCTGGCCACGGCGGACTGGTCGTACTTCTACACCCCCTACGACCCCGCCGACCCGGTCGCGGGCCCCGGCCAACTGCGCGGCGGCGTCTGGACCGACACGGACGAGCCGACACCGCACCACTACGGAGCGCTCAACACCGAGCCGCGCATGGCCAGTTACCTCGGCATCGCGGACGGCTCGCTGCCCGGCGACCACTACTGGCACCTGCTGCGGACGATGCTGCCGGAGCACGAGCAGGAGCAGAAGCCCGGCGGCGGATACGTCACGGTCGACGGCGTACGCGTCTGGAACGGGCACTACACCCACCGCGGCCGCAAGGTGGTCCCCACCTGGGGCGGCTCGATGTTCGAGGCGCTGATGGTGCCGCTGTTCGTGCCGGAGCAGCAGTGGTCGCCGCGCGCCTGGGGTGTAACCCACCACCGCTACGTACGCGGCCAGATCGACCACGGTCTGCGGGAGGCGGAGTACGGCTACTGGGGCTTCTCCCCCTCCAACGTCCCCGAGGACGGCTACCAGGAGTACGGGGTCGACGCGCTCGGCATGGCGGTCGACGGATACGCCTCCAACACCGACCGCACGCACACCACGGACGGCGAACCCCTGCCGCCGCCGTCGGCGTTCACCAATGGCGTCGTCACCCCGCACGCCTCCTTCCTGGCCCTGCCGTACGCCGGCCGGGAGGCGATGGCCAACCTGCGGGCGCTGGAGCGGGACTTCGGCGCGTACGAGGACGGGCTCGGCTTCCGCGACTCGGTGAACGTGTCCACGGGCCGGGTCAGCGACTTCATGCTCGCGCTCGACCAGGGAATGATCGTCGCGGCCCTCGCCCAGGAGCTGCGCCCCGGCCTGCTCCAGCAGCCGTTCCGGACGGGCGGCTTCCGGAGCCGGGTGCGGCCGCTGCTGGCGAAGGAGCGGTTCTCGATCTGAGTTCGATCTGTGCCCTTCCGTCTCCTCGGGCGAGGGGTGAGCGGCGGGGCCGGGCCCGCGTGCCCCGGGTATGGGCGCGCGGGCCCGGCCGCAGGCTGCCGTCTCCGAGGCCGGGCCGGGGGCTCGGCATGTCCGATGCCCGACCACGCCGACTGACCGGACGGGATATGCCGGGGTGGTCACCGCACGAGGGGGACTGAGTTGTCCGGGGAGTCGAGCCACGCTCGTTGCCCCTGACGACTCACGGTCAGACCGAACCGCTCGAAGTCCGGGCGGCCCTGCCTGTCCCACCACGCGTGAGCAGCCACTAACCTGCGGTGGGTGACCGGAACCGAGCTGGATGAGTTGATCGTTGCTGACGGCGCGGCGCTGCGCGCGTGGCTGCTGGACAACCACACCACCTCTCCTGGCGTGTGGCTCGCCCTGACCAGGAAGGGCGGCTCCGTTACGACGCTGACCTGGCAGCAGGCGGTCGACGAGGCACTGTGCTTCGGCTGGATCGACGGGCAGGCCCGCAAGCGCGACGAGGGGAGTTCCTGGCGGCGGTTCACCCCGCGCCGACCGCGCAGCGTCTGGTCCCAGCGCAACGTCGCCAACGTGGCCCGGTTGGAGGCGGCCGGCCTGATGCTGCCCGCCGGCCGCGCCGCGGTGGACGCCGCGAAGGCCGACGGGCGGTGGACGGCCGCCTATGCGCCGTCATCGGAAGCGGAGGTGCCGGCCGACCTGCGCGTCGCGATCGCCGCCGACCCAGCGGCGCAGGCGATGTTCGAGGTACTCACCAAGACCAACCGCTTCGCCCTCATCAGCCGGGTCAATGCCGTCAAGCGGGCCGAGACGCGAACCCGGAAGATCGCCGAGTACGTGGCGATGCTGGTCCGGCACGAGACGATCCACCCGCAGAAAGCCAGGCCAGCGGACCCGCCGACGTCGTGACCGGGCTCCTGCCGGAACGGACAGACCCAGCCTGTTGAGCGGAACTGTTCTCGAAGCCCTGCCTCGTCCGCTTCAGGACGGGTGAAGGTCTCCGCTGGTGCGCGGCCGGCCGTATCGTTCGACGAGGGCGTTGCCGATCGAGGCCAGGCGGTCTCGGACACTCGGAGGGCCGGTCACCTCGACCCATTCGACCAGCCCGGAGAGCTCGCCGGCGAGGATGTACTCATTGGGGCCGCGGATCACGACCTCGATGCGGCCGTCGGTCGTGGAACCTCCCACGTCGAGCCGGTCGCCGAGCGCCATCCGGAGGATGCCTATCCCGTCCGGTGTGCATACCGCCCGGACCTCCAGCGGCGTTCGTCTGCGATCGACCTCTTCGGCGATCTCATTCCAGCTCTCGGCAAGGTCGAAGTCCCCGGGCCGGTGCACAGGGTCGCCGGTCGGGTCGGCGGACGACACGCGGTCGATCCGGAAGACCCGTCGGCCGGTTTCGGTGTCGGAGACGAGATACCACACAGGACCTTTGGCGACGATGCCCAGCGGGTGGACGGTCCTCCGGGTTTCGATGCCTTTGCTGTCGACGTAGCCGAGCGACACCTGGACGCCGCTGATCACCGCGTCCTGGAGTTCGTCGAGGAAGCGAAGCGGCCGGGGCTCGAGCCGGCTCGCCCCCCATCGCTGCGGGTCTATGACCAGCGACGACGCCGCTGCCTCGGCCTGCACCTGGAAGGGCTTCGGCAGAGCATGGACGAGCTTGCGCAGAGCTGCTTTCATCGCCGGCGTCGCATCCGAGGCCGGACCGAGCGCCAGGAACAGGGCGCGTGCCTCACTGGCGGTCAACCCGGACAGATCGGTACGAGCGCCGCCCACGAGGCGCCAGCCGCCGCCTCGGCCCTGCACGGAGTACACGGGCACCCCGGCCGTGGCCAGGGCGTCGAGGTCACGGCGGGCGGTGCGCTCGGAGACGTCCAGCTCCCGGGAGACCTCCGCGGCTGTCACCTGCTCGCGCCGTTGGAGCAAGAGGAGTACGGCCACCAGCCGATCGGATCGCATACCGACAAAACTCTCATAAAAACCGGTCACAAGCTGGCCGGTTTGGGGAGCAAGGTGGCGGCAGGACCTCATCGAGGAGGTCGACCGCCGGCGAACGCCCCCAGAGAGGAATTGCAGTGTTCCATCAAGCAGAATTTCCCGAGCCCACCCTCATCCAGGTCAACGGTGTGGAGCTCGAAGTCTTCGAGGCAGGCCGGGAAAACAAGGGCAAGCCCATCGTGCTCTGCCACGGCTGGCCGGAGCACGCCTTCTCCTGGCGTCACCAGATGCCCGTCCTCGCAGCGGCCGGCTACCACGTCATCGCGCCGAACCAGCGGGGTTACGGCAACTCATCCCGCCCGGCCGAGGTGACGGACTACGACATCGAACACCTGACGGGTGACCTCGTCGCGCTCCTGGACCACTATGGCTACGAGGACGCCACCTTCGTCGGCCATGACTGGGGTGCGTTCGTCGTCTGGGGACTGACCCTGTTGCACCCCGACCGGGTGAACAAGCTGATCAACCTGAGCCTGCCTTATCAGGAGCGCGGAGAAACGCCGTGGATCGAGGTCATGGAAACCTTCCTCGGCGGCGACTTCTACTTCGTCCACTTCAATCGGCACCCGGGTGTCGCGGACGCCGCATTCGATGCCAACACCTCCCGGTTCCTCCGCAACCTCTACCGGAAGAACGTGCCGCCCGCGCCCCCTGAGCCGGGCATGGCATTCATCAATCTCGCCAAGGCGGAAACACCGCTCGGTGAGCCCGTCATGAGCGACAGCGACCTGGCCGTCTACGTCTCCGCGTTCGAGACGTCGGGATTCACGGGCGGCATCAACTGGTACAGGAACCTCGACCGCAACTGGCACCAGCTGGCGGACGCGGACCCGATCATCAAGCAGCCCGCCCTCATGATCTACGGCGACCAGGACTTCGCGATCCCGAGGTTCGAAAGACTGGCAGAGTTCGTGCCCAACGTGGAAGTGGTCGGCCTGGACTGCGGTCACTGGGTCCAGGAGGAAATGCCGGAAGAAACCAACCAGGTGATTTCGGAATGGCTGGAACGGCAGGGCTGAGCGCGAGCGGGCGGCACCTGCGGTCGGCGGCGATGTGAACCTTGCTGGTCCGGCCGCCGCGCGAGCGGCCGAGCAGGGCCGCTTTCAGTCGGAGTCGGTGTCACCTTCGCCGGTGGCGTCGGTCTTGCCGACCAGGATCGCTGCCGCCGGCTCGTCCGTCCTGTCAGGCCCGGCATGAGCCAGGAGGAGTACGAACGGATGCGGCGAGTGCGCTCGAACAGCGGCAACCGTGCTTCCTGCGCCTGCTTGAGCCCGGCCTCCTCCGTCTGTCTCCAGCCGATCCGCATACCGTCGGCGTTCCGGAACAAGGCGAGAAGGCCGCGTCCCACTGATCACGTGAGAACGGGGAGGCGGCATTCACTCTGCGGGCTTCCCCGGGCGCTCCCCCGCGAGCACGGCGTCCACCGCTACGAGCGTCGGATCGACGATGCTCCAGTCATGGGCGGAGGGGTGGCCGGCGAACAGGCCGCACGCGTCCTCGCCCCGGGGGTCGATCGCGCCGCACCAGGCCAGCTCCGCCAGGGTCACCCGGCTGCCGCTCCAGCGGGCCCAGACGGCAGTGCGGCTCGCGTCGTCGTCCCACAGCGCCATCGCGTGGTCGCCGTGGTGGCCGGCGGCCAGTTCACAGAGGAGGTGCCCGGCTTCCGGGCGGCTGCCGCCGGGAGCGGCGAGCCGGATCAGGAACTCCGGGGGCGGCAGCAGGGCCACGGCGGTGCACTGGTTCATGGGGTGGAAAACCTCCGGTCGCCGTCAGGGCGCGTCGGTGTCGGGTACGTCGGAAGCGTCGTCCTCGGAGACGAGTCGCCGGACCTCGCTGTGGACGTGGTCGGCGATGAGTTCGCCGAGGGGGTCGGTCACGGAGAAGGAGTGCGGCCCGGGGTGGTGGTCGAAGAAGGCGCACGTGGCGACCGTGCGGGTCGCCATCTCCCGGAGCACGGCGGGGCACAGGCGCAGCGTGTCGAGCCGGTGGACGCGGTGGGCGCCGGTCCCCGACCAGAGGAACCACAGATCCCGGTCGTCCGGCACGTCCGCCGTCCACAGGTGCGCGGCGTGCTCCGCCGACTCGTCGTGGTCGCCCAGCTCGCACAGGACGAAGTCCTCCTGCTCCACGACGTCGGGCGGGTGCTCCGGCCCGCCTTCCATGGTGGCGAGCACCAGCAGCGTTTCGGCGTACGGGACTTGGGTCACGGCGGTGCATTGCAGCACGGGGTCAGGTCCCTTCCGTTTCCGTACGGGGCGGGTACGGGTGGTTCGCCGAGGCCGCCGCCCACCCGCACAGGTCCACGGGCCACGCGCCGAGGGTGACCCGCAGCCCCACGAAGGGGTCGACCACGGTGAGCAGGGCGGGGCGCCCGGATGCCAGTGTGTTTATGGCGTGGTCCTGGCTGCCGTCGTCACCCACCCACGCCCGGAGCGCCTCGGGGGCGTCGGAACCGTGGAAGGTCACCGGCCGGACGTCTCGCACACCGAGCCACGGAGCGGCCCGTAGCGGATCACACCCATGCCCGTCCGCCAGGCGCAGCGCCTGCCGCCGGAGCCAGCGGAGGACGAGCCGGCGGTTCGGCAGGGCGACCCCGCCGAGCGGGAGAGCCCGCCCGCCGGACTTCACCGTGACGGCCGCGACGTAGTCCAGCGCCCTCACACGGCCCGGGGCCGAGGATGCCGCCTTCACAGCACTTCCCCCCGACTGCGGGCGTTGAGCCGTGCGGTACGGGCCCGAAGCTGCTCCATGAGCAACGCGGGCCGTACGTAGCGCGGTTCGACCTCCCACTCCCGCCCACCGCCGACCGGCCGGAGGGACCAGTACGGACCGGCGACGCCCTGGAACTCCCCCACACGGTCACCGCGACTGGTGTCCGCGAGCAGGGCCCCGGGGGCCGGGACATGTGGGGGCGACTCCGTATTCGGGCTGGCGTTCTCGCCGTACACCGTTCGCTCCTCTCTGTAGTCGAATGACTACCGGGGCGACTCAGCGTGGCCTAGCGTGGAGATGTCTTCAACGTTTCGGATCTGGGGGATACGTTGGTCAACCGCAAAGAAGTGAACCCTGACGGGGGCCCGGAGGCGGCCTACGGAGCACGTCTGCGTAGGGAGCGCGAAGCACGGGGCTGGAAGCAGGACGATCTCGGTGCGCGCATCGGTTATACGGGACGGCACGTTTCCGGCGTGGAACTGTGTCACAAGTCCCCAACTCGCAAGTTCTCGATCGCCGTTGACGTGGCGATGAGCTATACGGGAACCACTGATTCGTTCGAGCGCGAGTGGCGCAAGATCAAGCACGGGGTGCTGTTGCAGGGCTTCCCCGAGTACGTGGCACTGGAGGGCCGGGCAGCGGAGATCCGGCTGTTCGAGGTGGGCGTCATCCCTGGGCTGCTGCAGACCCGGGAGTACGCGGAGGCGCTGGCGCGCGGGGCGGTCGACCGGGGCGTCATGACCGCCGAACAGGCCGACCATCGCGTCTCGTTACTGATGGAACGGCAGGGTGCACTGCTGCGCACCGTGCCACCGATGCTGATCGCGGTGCTGGACGAGAGCTGTATCCGCCGCCCGATCGGCAGCCCTGCGGTGATGGATGCCCAATTGCAGTATCTGGCCGACTTCGCCACGCAGTCGCACACCATGCTGCAGATCGCGCCGTTCAGCATCGGCGAGCAGCGGCCTTTCGATCGGCTGGTGAATCTGCTGACGCTCCAGGACCGGTCCGCGGTCTCCTACGTCGAGTCCGAGTCACAGGGGCATCTGGACCGTGAACTCAGCTCTGTCATCCCGATGGTGAGGGCCTACCATCAGTTGCAGGCTGTGTCTCTGTCGCAGGCAGATACCGTGGACATGATCCACCAGCATCGAAAGGGCACCCCGTGACGACCGAATCCACGACCCCGCAGTGGGTCAAGTCCTCCTACAGCAACAGCGGTTCGTGCGTCGAGTGGGCCCCGACCACCGCGTCCGCCACCGGCACCGTCCCCGTACGCGACTCGAAGAACCCGGGCGGCCCGGCCCTGGCCGTCGCCGCCGAGGCGTTCTCCTCCTTCGTGGCGGGCGTCAAGACCGGCGGCTTCGACACCACCGCCTGACCGCCGCCGCTGCCGCCACTCCGGCTACGCCCCACCGTGCCCGCACGGTGGGGCGTCCCGCGGTCCGGGCAGGGAACGTGCGGTGAGCACGCGAAGTGGCGGTCAGGACGGCCGTTTCAGGCCACGGGACCCTGCCACGGTCATCACGAGCAGGGCCCCGCCCACGCACGGCACGAGGAACGAGAAGCCGATCAGCGGATCAGGATCGGTCGGGCCTCCCGTCGCCGCCGCCATCCCCGTCCCCCGTCGTCGGCGTTTTGCCATTCCCGTACCCCGTAGGGGAGTTCGCACGCCGGGCAGACGCACACGGTGCGGTCCGAGAACCGCCACCTCGATCCGCGTATCGGCGGGATGAGAGCGTGGTGGCGACCGGGGGGAGTGTCGTACCCATGTGTCATGGTGGCCGCGATCAGGTCAACAGGCCGAGAGGAGACAGGTCGATGCGAGCCGATTACTACCGGGCCGACAGCGAGAACGGCGACCACATCGAGGACCCGTCCGAGGACGCGCTGTTCATGCTGTTCGACGACCTCAACGGCTCGGACAACACCTTCGTCGTCATCCGGCCCGACCAGGACGACCCCGCCTGGTCCGCCTCCGTCACGTACCTGGGCAAGGGCGGCTACGAGGTCGTCCGCCGTGACACCACCCGCCACGAACACGAGGTCGTCACCGGGACCAGCATCGGCCGGATCGCCCTCGACCTGACGATCTGGATGGCCGCCCGCGACTTTCCCGAACGGGCCGCCCCGGCAGAGCGGTAGCCGCACCTCCCTCGGCACGGACGACCGTGGTTCTGATGGACTCGCCTCATGACGGCCGTACTCCCCCGCCTCCTGCGCGCACTCGACCGGTTCCACGCCACCCACCCGTGGGATCACAACGCCCACTACCACCGGTGGATCCTGCGCCGGCTCCCCAGTCGTTTCGCCGGCGCCCTGGACGTCGGATCGGGCAGTGGCGACCTCGCCCGGCTGCTGGCCACCCGGGCCGAGGTGGTGCACGGCATCGACGCCGACCCCGCCATCGTCGAACGCGCGCGGGAACGCACAGGGACCGGGGCTCCGGTGACCTTCTTCGTCGGGGACGCGCTCAAGGACGTACCGGCCGGGCCCTACGACGTCATCACCTGCGTCGCCACCATCCACCACATGCCGTTGACCGACGCGCTCACCCGCTTCCGCGAGCACCTGGCTCCCGGGGGAACCCTGATCGTCGTCGGCCTCTACCGCACGCGGTCCCGGAGCGACCACCTGATCGACGCCGTCGCCATTCCGTCGAACATCGCCATGGCCTGGATCAAGAACAAGGGCCGCAGGGCGCCGCGCCCCGCCGCCATGACCGCACCGACCCGACCGGCGACCACGGCCTTTCCGGACATCGTTCGCGACGCCCGCCTCGTGCTGCCCGGCGCGCGGCTGCGCCGACGGCTGTTCTGGCGCTACACGTTGGTCTGGAATCGGTGAGTACCTTCACGGACCACGGTGAAGGGCTTCCGGCGCTCATCGGTGCCGAAGGGCTTCCGGGCGGGTGGTGCGCTACGGGTGGTGGAGAGCCCGGGCGCGCACCAGGTCGACCGGCCCGTGCCCGTCCTCCCCGAGGTCCAGGAAGTACTTCACCTGCCACGCCTGAGTGCCCCGCGCCTGGCGACTGACGGTGATCGCATCCGGAGGGTAGACGCGGAAGCCCCGCTTCCCGCCCACGCCGTTCCGGGACACGATGTCGCGCTCGCAGAGGACCTCTCGCGGGAACACGAACTGCCCGAAGTGCCCGTTGTCGCGGCTGCCGATGACGAAGAGATCAACCCCGTCGTCGGCGTCGAAGGGCCGGATCGGGCCCTCCGCCGACCGCTGCCACACAGTGACGAACTGTCCGGCCTTGGTCGGGGTGGTTCTGGCCACGCGAAAGGCGACCACCCGCCCGTCGAGCGTGAACCCGTGCGCCGCGTAGTCGGCGCTCTCCGGTTCGGGCACCGGCTGCGAGCAGGTGAAACCACTCGGGTCGTACACCGATGACTTCGCTGCCCGCAGGTCACCGTGAAGCCCCGCCCAGGGTCGATTTGTCGCCATGCTCGTATCCTGCCACCCCGCCAGGAGGCCGACCCCATGGCAGCAAGTTGACATGACCTTGACACATTCGGCTCTGCGCCCGAGGCTCGGAACCCCCCGTGGACAGCTTGACGACAATGAGGTGCAGCCCCATGCGATCACGCCCCGTCGGATTCCTCCTCTCGGCCCTCGCGGGCGCGGCCCTCGCGTTCGGCGGCACCGCAGCCGCCTCCGCGACCCCGCCCTCGGCACCCGCCCCCACCGCCGCCCCGAGCGGTAACGTCGGGACGGCCGACGCCTGTTACACCTGGAGCGGTACCCTCCGTGAAGGCTCCAGCGGCGAGGCCGTACGACAGCTCCAGATCCGGGTCGCGGGCTATCCGGGCTACGGCAACCAGATCGCCATCGACGGCCAGTTCGGCCCGGCCACCAAGGCGGCCGTCGCGCGCTTCCAGTCGGCGTACGGGCTGGCCTCCGACGGCATCGCGGGCGCCCAGACGTTCAGCAAGATCTACGCGTTGCAGGACGACGACTGCACCCCGGTCAACTTCACCTACGCCGAGCTGAACCGCTGCAACTCCGACTGGTCCGGCGGCAAGGTCAGCGCCGCCACCGCGCGCGCCAACGCCCTGGTGACCATGTGGAAGCTCCAGGCCATGCGGCACGCCATGGGCGACCGACCCATGACCGTCAACGGCGGCTTCCGCAGCGTGTCCTGCAACAGCGCGGTCGGCGGAGCCGCCAACAGCCGCCACATGTACGGGCACGCGGCGGACCTCGGCGCGGGCTCCCAGGGCTTCTGCGGCCTCGCCCAGGCGGCACGCAACCACGGCTTCACCGAGATCCTCGGCCCGGGCTACCCCGGCCACAACGACCACACCCACGTCGCCGGGGGCAGCGGCCGCTTCTGGTCCGCGCCCAGCTGCGGCATCTGAGGCACGGCGTGATGGGGAGGCGTGGCCCGACGGGCCGCGCCTCCCCACCCGCTCGCAGGGGCGAGTGCGGCGGTCAGCTTCCGGAGTCCCCGGCGACGGCGATCGTGCCCTGGGCCACCGCGCAGAGGGTTTCCACCCCTGCGGCGTCCACCATCAGCAGATCGCAGCGGCAGACGACCCGGGTACGGCCGGGGCGGACCACCTTCGCCCGCGCGCGCAGCACCTCGCCCCGGGCCGGGCGCAGATAGTCGATGGTGAAACCGGCCGTCAGGACGGACGGGCCGACGGCCGCGCCCGCCGCGAAGGTCAGGGCGTTGTCGGCCGCGTAGCTCAGGACGCCTCCGTGAACGAAGCCGTTCTGCTGGCGCAGCTCGCCCCGTACGTCCAGCTCCAGGACCGCCGCTCCGTCACCGAAGGCCGTCAGCCGTGCGCCCAGCAGGACGCTGAAGGGCTGGGCCTCCAACACCTTCTGTCCCAAAGCGAGTTCCGAGGCATGTGCCTCCATGCTCCACCTCTCTCTCCTGGTGGGGTGAGCGTCGCCTCCCGGGACCGTTCCGTCAACGTCGGCCCATCGGCCCCCGTGCGCACCGGGCCGCTACGCTCTGCCGGATGGAGAACAAGATCCCCCGGGGCAGCTGGCTCGACGACGACACCTTCCGCGAGTTGGTCCGCGAGGTCACCCCGCTCCGCTTCGGCTCGTGGAGCCTGTCGGAGTTCGAGCACGCCACCTCGGAGCTGGGCTGGGAACTCCGGGAGCCCAAGAAGGTCGTGGGCCAGGTCTGGCGCAGATTCGCTCCCCGGAAGGGGCCCTGGGGCGGCTACGGCACCGTGATCGCCGACGCCTCGGAACCCGACCAGCTGCGCAAGCTGAACGTACGCGTCGTCGACCTGCCCGCCGAGGACATAGCCACTGCCGCGGGCCTCGTCCGCGCCGCCTGGTGGGTCATGGAGGAGGAGCTCGGCCCGCCGACGATGTGGGGAGGCGACTCCGGCCCGTGGATGCTGTGGCGCCGCCCCGGCGCCTGCCTCCTCGTGCACACGCACGACGAGGGCGAGGTGAGCCTCGAACTCCTGCCTCCCGACGCGGACGCCGACGCCGCCGGAGGCGGCTACTCCCGTGGCCGCTGGCGTGCCGCCGAGCTCGCCGGTCTGCCGAGCGCGCCCGCAGCGTCGTCTGCGCCCGGCACCACCTGGGAGGAGGTGGAGAAGCGTCTGTCCGAAGCCCTGCGCTCCCTCGACCACGACACCCCGTTCTTCCCCGGCAGGTTCATCCTCCACCTGGGATCCGCCGGCGATCCCCAGCGCTTCGTCCAGTGCTGGAGCCAGGATCTGGGTCTCGTCATCGAAGCCACCGGCTACCTGCACCAGCCGGAGGCCGTCGACGCCGCCCGGCTGACGGACAACGGCTGGGACGCCTCCCGCTCGGTCTGGCAGCGCCGCTTCCCCGACGCCATGGACCAGCCCGCGCACGCCGCGACGGGGGCCCGCATGCTTGTCGAGGAACTGCGTCATCTGGGCGTCGACCCGGCCGACCTCTCCTACGACGGAACCATGACCGGCCGCGGGCGCGGCTTCCACCTCGAACTGCCGGACCTGGGAATCCCCCGCGTCCACCGGCCCCCCGTGTGACGCCGGATCGCGGTCTCGCGCTCGACGCACCCGCCCCGGCCCGGCGCCCGTTCTCTCAGGCGGAGGGAACGGCGTCCGCCGGGGCGGTGTGCCAGTTGGTGACGACCGGCTTGTCGACCGTGATGGTGCCGACCTCCAGGGAGACCGGGTCGGGGTCCTCGTTGCCGACGCCGACGATGATGGAGTCCAGCTCCTTGCCGCCGTCGGTGTTAGTGGTCTTCGGGTTCACCCCGGCGTAGGCGGTGGTGGCGCCGCTCAGCGTGACCGCGTCGCCGACCGACTGCTCGGCGGGGCCCGCCTCGGTGCCGTCGGAGCCGAACGCCACCGTCGGGAGCGCGGCCGGCAGGATGCAGGTGATCCCCTGCTTGGCCTTCGCCATGATCAGGATGTAGCCGCCGGCCTGGCTCTCGGACCGGGTGCTCCAGGAGATGTCGTTGGCACCGCAGGCCTGCTGGACCGGCACCTTCGTGCCGTCGCCGGCGTCGGCGCCGGACCCCTCCGCGCTGCCCCCGTCCTTGGCGTCGGGCTCCTGGCCGGCACCCTGCTCCGCGCCCTTGTCGGCGCCCTTCGAGGCGTCGGCCCCGGCCGCGTCCGCGGCGGGCACGTCGGTGGCGGAGGCACTCGGCGCGGCGCCGTCCTCCGTGTCCTGGCACGCCGTCATCAGCAGGGCGCCGCCCACGAGGGCTGCGGAGACGAGGAAGGCCTTGCGACGCTTGCCGAACATGAGATCCCCTTGGTGGTCGTGAGCGTGGTCGTGGCACCGAAGCGAGTCCGACCGCCCGGGTGTTCCTTGATCACTATGAGGGGCCGAGGGCCGCAGGAGGCCTCATGTGCCGTTCCAGGACAGCGCTGTCACAGACCGAAGACATGATCACGGCGTGGGCGCTCGGCCCGCACACAACCGTCACCCTCCGGACGGAACGCGTCCGGCCCGCTCCGGCTCCCCCGACGAACTCGGGTGCGCAGACGGGCAGGTACGTCTCCCCGGAGCGAGCACCCACTCCTACTTCCGGCCATGCACGGATGATCGTTCCGACGGGCGACGGCGCGACGGATTCCGAAGATCCTTCACAGGCAGGGCACATACACGGCAAGACCTGCGCCTTCCGGCCCCTCGGGCACCGGCGCGGAGCGGGACGCGGGGCCGGTTGGCCCTCTGTGTACGTGAAGACGTGTCCATATGAGAGCCAACCCCTTTTTCCCTGCTTATGCGGACGGTCACCCCCGTGTAGACATGATCACGGCGGCCCCAGCCACCCATCCGGGGGGCCGCCTCCGCCATGTTTTGGGGGTACATCCGCCATGCCCAGACCCACTCGCCGTCAGGCCCTCGGGGCCGTCATCGGCGTCGCCGCGAGCGGAGCGCTCGTCGGTATGGCCGCCGCGTCCACGGAAACCGTGGCGGCCGAGGCCGACAGCAGCGGCATCGCACCCGGCGGGACCGGAGCACCCGGTTCCTTCGACGAGGTCTTCGAGGGCCGCCGCATCCAGGGCACGCCCGCCGCGGCCCGCACCGACGCACACGCACACGCCGGGCACGCGGGGCACGCCGGCTACCGCGTGTTGATCGACGGCCGCGAACTCCCCGTGATGCAGCACGGGAAGAGCGGCTGGAGCAGCACGATCAACCACTACGAGAGATTCGCGACCCCGCTGGAGGCCGCGCGTACCGCGGTCATCTCGCTCAAGGGCGCCGTCGTCGTTCCGTTCGACCCCACCGCCTGACCCGGGAGCAGCAGCCATGACCGTACGGAAGAATCAGGCGAACCTCACGGCGCCCGAGAAGAAGGCCTTCGTCGACGCGGTACTGGAGGTCAAACGCCTGGGCGTGTACGACGAATTCGTCCTCGCCCATCGCACGCGGTTCTCCATAGACATGAACACCGGCGTGTACGTGGGCCACTTCGGGCCGTCGTTCCTGCCCTGGCACCGCAAGTTCCTCATCGATTTCGAGAACGAACTGCAGAAGATCGACGCGTCGGTCTCGATCCCCTACTGGGACTGGACCGCCGACAACACCGTCGGCTCCTCGCTCTGGGCCCCGGACTTCCTCGGCGGCACCGGACGCCCCCTGGACGACCAGGTGATGGACGGGCCCTTCGCGCATTCCGCAGGGAAGTGGACGATCAACGTCTCGGTCGACAGCCGCGCCTTCCTCGCCCGTCAGCTCGCCTATCGCGTTCCCTCGCTCCCGCCCCGGTCCGACGTCGACGCCGCTCTCGCCATGCCCACCTACGATTCCCCGCCCTTCCGTGACGGCTCGGCGGGCTTCCGCTCCGCGCTGGAGGGCTCCGCGGGGTACATGAGCATGCACAACCGGGTGCACACCTGGGTCTGGGGCCACATGGAGACGAGCGTCTCCCCGAACGATCCGGTGTTCTGGCTGCACCACGCGTTCGTCGACAAGCTCTGGGCCGACTGGCACGCGCTTCACCCGACGAGCGCCGAATACCTCCCCGCCGGGGGTACGACCGATGTGATCGACCTGAACGACACCATGCCGCCCTGGCCGAACACGACCCCGCAGGACATGCTGGACCACACGCCGTTCTATACGTACGCCTGAGTGCTCGTCACGGGGCTTTCCTGGCCCCGTCCGTGACCCGGTCGAGCCGGTAGAAGTCGGCGACGCAGCCGCCGGGCCAGTATGAACGCCCGCCCTGGCTGAACGGCTCCAGCATGTTGCTGATCACCAGGCGCTCGTACGGCAGGACGCGCTCCCCGGCCTCCGCCCCTTCGCGCAGCCGGCGGTCCTGGGCGTCCCACTTCTCGGCCCGGGACCGCATCGCGGTGTCGAGGTTGGTAAGCGACACGGCCGGGCCGACGCAGACCAGCACGCAGAGCGCGGCGCACACCGCCTTCGCCGGGGCGGTGCGGCGGGTGAGGCGGCGCAGGCCCAGGCCGAGCAGGGCGCCCGCGCCGACGAGCAGGATCACGTACAGCAGGAGGTAGTCGTTCCACAGCCGGTTGGCGCTCGGGTCGCTCACCCGGTCGTGGAACACCGGATAGGCGATGACCGTGCAGAGGTAGCCGGAGACGAGGAGCGCGAGCACCCCGGCGGCGGTGAGCAGGGGCCAGTGCGCGGGCGGGCGGGGCGGTGTCCCGTTCGCCCGTCGGCACAGCAGCCCCAGCAGCACGCCTGCCGCGACCGCTCCGGCGTACTGCCAGGTCGTGGCCACGGTGACGGTGATCTCGGCGAACGCGCGCAGCGACGCGGTGAGGGAGTCGGGGGCGAGCAGGGAGGTGGTCTCCGCGCCGAACCGCTCCCTCCGCCGCATCGAGCCGGGTGAGGTGATGAGGACGAGGGCCCCGGCCGCCGTCCCGGCGATTCCCGCCGCGCACCAGCGCCGGACGAACCCCCGGTCGGGGCCGGCGACGACCCGGCCGGACAGCAGGAGCGCGGTCAGGAGCACCACCACGACAACGATCGCCGTCTCCTCGGACAGCGTGGCGAGGAAGGCGGCCATGAGGGCCGCGACGGCGAGCGCGACGGCCCGTCCCCGGCGGGAGCGGGCGAGCAGGAACGGGATCAGCGCGGCGCAGGCCAGGACGGGCGGCAGCGTGTGCGAGACGGACGCTGCGGGCCAGTAGAACGTCTTGTACGTGTTCGGGGTGACGAACAGGAAGAGCGCGGTGATCAGGGCCGCGAGCAGGAGCGGCAGCCCGCGCGGGGTGCGCAGCCGGGCCCGGCGCAGTGCCAGGACGGCCACCGCCCAGAGGACCGCGAGCACCAGGACCCCGCTGACCAGGGGGTACCACTGGTGTCCCGCGACCTGGAACTTCGCGTACGCGCCGACCAGGAGCGCGTTGGCGACCCGCCCGTTGTCGTCGAGGTAGAACTTCCCGACGAGGCCGGTGACGCCGTCGTCCCGTACGGCGGGCAGGAAGCACCAGTCGTCCGCGCCGGGCCGCACCCACCGCCCGAACCAGGACGCGGCGGCGAGCAGGGCGAGGGGCGGGAGCGCGAGGGCGGTGACCCAGAGGGCGGTCCAGGGGCGGTCCGCGGGGTGCCCGGCCGGGTCCGGCGTCCCCTCGCCCCTCCCCGGTCTCTCCGGGGCGGCGGCCACGGGAACGTCGTCGGACATCGCGGCCCCTCACCGGTCCTGGGGCGAGCGGGTGGGCAGGGGTGCGGGCGCCGGACGGCCGGGCACCGGTTCGGCCTGCGGTACGGCGTCGGCCTTGGCCCGGCCCGAGGTGATCGCCCACCGGGCCAGCAGGAAGGAGACCGGGGTGACGAGAACGCCCGCCGCCAGCGCCGCGAGGTTCTTGTCCATCCCGAGACCGCTCACCGCCCCGTAGAGCAGCGCTCCGGACGCCACCAGGTTGACCAGGCTGGAGAGGGGATAGCGGACGAACCCGTGCCACGTCGGCCTCGTCCGGCAGGTGACGTAGGAGTTGAGCAGGAACGAGCACACGATGCTGACGACGTAGCCGATGACGTGGGCGGTCAGGTAGGGGATCCAGCGGTTCAGCGAGGCGTAGATCCCGAGGTAGACGGCGGTGTTCACGCAGCCGATGAGGACGAAGCTGCCGAACTGGCGGACCGTACGGGACCGGCCGGGGGCGCCGGTCGCCGGGACCGGGGCGGCGGCGGTCGCGAGGGCCGGGGCGGCGCGTTCGGCCGGGCCTCCGGTGAGACGCGGTGGCGGCGGCGGGCCGTCCGGCAGCACCCCGCAGGTCGCGTCGGTCTCCCGCACGACGTAGGGCGGGCGGTGTTTCGCCTCGTGGTAGATGCGGCCCACGTACTCGCCGATGACCCCGAGCGTCACCAGCTGGATGCCGCTGAGGGCGACGACGGCGGTGAGGAGGGTGGCGTAACCGGGGGTGTCCGCGCCGTGCAGGACGACGCCCACGACCGTCCACAGGGCGTAGACCAGGGCCGAGACGAAGACCCAGAACCCGGTGTAGATCGCGAGGCGGAGCGGCCGGTTGTTGAAGGAGAGCAGTCCGTCGATGCCGTAGTTCAGCAGCCGTTTGCTCCCCCATTTCGACCGGCCCGCCACCCGCTCGCTGTTGCGGTAGCGGAAGGTGACCGTGTCGAAGCCGATCCAGGAGAAGATCCCCTTGGAGAAGCGGTTGCTCTCGGGAAGGGACAGGACGCTCTCCACGGCCCGCCTCGACAGCAGCCGGAAGTCCCCCGAGCCGTCGATGAGCTCCACGTCCATGCAGCGGCGGACGAGCGCGTAGTAGGTGTGGCTGAGGGTGCTGCGGAGCAGGCCCTCGCCCGCGCGGTCGCGGCGCGGGATGACCTGGTCGTAGCCGTGCCGGTGCAGTTCCAGCATGCGGGGGATCAGCTCGGGCGGGTGCTGGAGGTCGGCGTCCATGATCACCACGGCCGCACCCCGCGACATGCGGAGGCCGGCGAGCATGGCGGCCTCCTTGCCGAAGTTGCGGCTGAAGGCGGTGTAGTGGGCCCGCGGGTCGCGCGCGGCGAGGGCGCTCAGCAGCAGTCGGGTGCGGTCCCGGCTGCCGTCGTCCACGTAACAGATCTCGAAGCTGTCCCCGAGCGGGTCCAGGACGCCGACCAGGGCGGTGTGGAAGGCCTCGATCACCTCGGCCTCGTCGAAACACGGCACGACGACCGAGAGCTGAAGGCCAGTCACACGCCACCTCCGGACTTCGGGCCCCTCGTGGGTGCCGGGCCTCACCGGCGCGGCACCGTCAGCCTCCGGCACCGGGCCCCGGAACACGCCACGTCCGCCCCATCTGACGACGGGCGGTGGCCTCCGCCTCTCCGCACACGCGCGGGGACGCCTCTTTCCCGCGCCCGTTCATGCGAACAGCGGACGCGGGTCGGCAGAACGCCGGGTCGCGGGGGCGAAAAAGCACACATAGCCTCGCAAAGGTGACATCTCCCCGACTGCCACGGACCCGGAGCGCCGCACCCGGCAGGGCCTGGCTTCCCGGCCGGTCCACCGGGCCTCTCGCCGGTACACTCACCGGCCTGCTCGCCGTGCTGTCCGCCGTGTGCTGGCTGCTGCTCCCCGCCGCGACCGCCCGCGCCGACGACCCCGTCGAGCTGTCCCGGGACGGGCAGATCACCGACCGGGTGGGAGCCCTGGGCGACCGGACGGGGCAGGTGGAGGACGCGCTCGACCGGTTGTACGACGACGAGCGCATCCAGCTCTTCGTCGTGTACGTACGCGATTTCTCCGGCCGGTCCGGACAGACCTGGAGCGACGAGACCGCCAACCGCAACGGTCTGGGCCAGGACGACGTGCTGCTCTCCGTCGCCACCCACGACCGGCAGTACGCCTACTCCGTCGACTCCGGCTCCCCGCTCACCGACGAGCAGCTGCGGGACGTGGCGGGCACCGCGATCGAACCCGCGCTGCGGGAGAACGACTGGGCGGGGGCCGCGATCGGCGCGGCCGACGGCTACGGCTCCGCACTGGCCGGACGCCCGGTGACCGCCCCCGCCATCACCCCGGGGCCCGCCGACCCCGGGACGGGTGACTCCGGCTCCACCGGCGCCCGCGACTTCATCCTGCCGGCGGCCCTCGTGGTGGGCGTGGGCGCGGTCGGCGCCTACGCGTACGCCCGGCGCAAACGGCGCACGACGACCCGCACCACCCCGGCGGCCACCGGCTGGGGCCGGGGCGCGGGGGCGGGCGGTGCGCCGGAGCCGCCGACACCGCTGCCGGAGCTGGACGGGCAGGTCAAGCAGGTGCTGGTGGACACCGACGACGCGGTCCGCACCAGCGAGGAGGAACTCGGCTTCGCCACCGCCCAGTTCGGCGAGGAGGCGGCCGAGCCCTTCACCGAGGCGGTCGCGCGGGCGAAGGACGAGCTGACGCAGTCGTTCCGGTTGCGTCAGCAGCTCGACGACGCCTTCCCCGAGGACGACGCGACCCGCCGTCGGATGCTGGAGGAGATCCTGCGGCGGTGCGCGACCGCGAACGAAGGTCTGGACACCGTCTCCGAGGACTTCGACCGGCTGCGCGCCCTGGAACGCACCGCGCCGGAGGCCCTGGCCACCGTGGACGCCACGCACAGCGACCTCGCCGGACGGGTCGCGGCGGCCGATTCGGGCGTCGCCGGGCTGCGCGAGCGGTACGGGGAGGGCGCCGCCGCGCCCGTGGCGGCCGACGTCGAGCAGGCGAAGGACCGGCTCGTCTTCGCGGCCTCGGCCGTGGGGCAGGCCCGTACGGCGGTCGAGGGCGGCGAGAACTCCCGGGCCGCGGTGTACATCCGGGCCGCCGAGGGAGCGGTGGGCCAGGCGGGCACGCTGCTGGACTCGGTGGACCGGCGGGCGGCGGAGCTGGGCGAAGCCGCCCGGAAGCTGCCCGCCGCGCTGACCGAGACGGAGACCGACCTCGCGGACGCGGGCGGGCTGCTCGAAGGGACCGCGGAAGGAGCCTCGACCGCCGATCTGCGCGGCCGGATCGCCCGCGCGGAGGCCGTGCTCGGCGATGTGCGGCGCGCGACGGCCGCGGGACCGTACGACCCGATCGACGCGCTGCGCCGGGTGGAGGAGGCGGACGCGGCCCTGGACGAGGCGCTGGCGGGGGCCCGGGACCAGGAGCGGGGCGAGGCGAAGGCCCGGACCCTCCTCGATCAGGCGATGCTCACCGCCCGGTCCGCGATCGGGGCGGCGGCCGACTACATCACGACCAACCGGGGCGCGGTCGGCAGCCAGGCCCGTACCCGGCTCGCGGAGGCGCAGCGGCGGTGGGAGCGGGCCCGGGAGCTGTCGGCCACGGACGCGCAGGGGGCGCTGGCCGAGGTGCGCGAGGCGGACGCGCTGGCCGGGCAGGCGATGAGCCTGGCCGAGCAGGACGTCCGCGGCTTCGGCTCCCCGCAGGGGCCCGGCTCCGTGCGGGGCGGTGGCGGCGGCATGGGCGGGGCGGTGCTCGGCGGCATCATCCTCGGCGGGCTGTTCGGGGGCGGCGGCCGGAGCGGGGGCATGGGCGGCGGCTTCGGCGGGGGTGGCCGGTCCGGCGGCTTCGGCGGCGGGCCGGGCAGTTTCGGAGGGGGCGGGACACGGGGCCGCCGGGGCGGTGGCGGCCGCTTCTGAACGACCTGGCCCTCGCCCACCTCGCCACCCGTGACCCCTACCAGCGATTTCGACATCCAAGGAGCCGTGCCATGACCAAGCAGACCATCCTCGGCCGCGTCACCCAGCTCGCGAAGGCCAACATCAACGCCCTCATCGATCAGGCCGAGGACCCGCAGAAGATGCTGGACCAGCTGATCCGTGACTACACGAACAACATCGCGGAGGCGGAGCAGGCGGTCGCGACCACCATCGGCAACCTCCGGCTGATGGAGCAGGACCACAAGGAGGACGTCGAGGCGGCGGCCGAGTGGGGCGGCAAGGCGCTGGCGGCCAGCCGGAAGGCCGACGAGCTGCGCGGGGCCGGGTCGGTCCCGGAGGCCGACAAGTTCGACAACCTGGCGAAGGTCGCGCTGGGCCGCCAGCTCCAGTCCGAGCAGGAGGCGAAGACGGCCGGGCCGACGATCGCCTCGCAGAGCGAGGTGGTGGAGAAGCTGAAGGCGGGGCTCGACCAGATGAAGGTCAAGCTCTCCCAGCTGAAGGCCAAGCGCGACGAGTTGGTGGCGCGGTCGAAGTCCGCGCAGGCGCAGAACCAGATGATGGACGCGGTGAAGAACATCGACGTCCTCGACCCGACGAGCGAGCTGAGCCGCTTCGAGGACAAGGTGCGGCGCGAGGAGGCGAAGGCGCTGGGCAAGCAGGAGCTGGCGGCCTCCTCGCTGGACGCCCAGTTCGAGCAGTTGGACAGCCTGGGCGACAGCGCGGAGGTCGAGGCCCGGCTGGCGGCCCTGAAGACGGGCGCGTAGCCCTGGGGGATGTCCGGGCGGGGTGTTCAGTACATGCTCAGGAGCTGCTCCACGGAGAGTTCGGCGGCCGGGGCCCCGTCCGGCAGGGCCAGTTCGAACCAGACGGTCTTGCCGCGCGGGGTGCGGCGCGAGCCCCAGGCGGCGCTGAGCAGGCCGACCAGTTGGAGGCCGCGTCCGCCCTCGTCGGT
This sequence comes from Streptomyces anulatus, assembly GCF_014650675.1. Taxonomy (GTDB): domain Bacteria; phylum Actinomycetota; class Actinomycetes; order Streptomycetales; family Streptomycetaceae; genus Streptomyces; species Streptomyces anulatus. The sequence goes on from NZ_BMVK01000002.1 coordinate 600,134, forward strand.
GTCGCGGGCGCGGCGGCGGCGCGGCTGGACGAGTCCGGCGTCCCACACCTCGCAGACCAGCGTGCGGTCGCGCAGCAGCCGGAGCCGGATCTCGCCCTCGCCGTAGCGCAGGGCGTTGGTGACCAGCTCGCTGACGAGGAGTTCGGTGGTGTCGACCAGGTCGTCGAGGCCCCAGGCGACCAGCTGGGTGCGGGCCAGCTCACGGGCGCGCCCCACGGAGCGGGGTTCGCGCGGCAGCGTCCAGTCCCCGACCGCTTCCCCGGGGAGCCCTTGGATGCGGGCCATCAGCAGGGCGATGTCGTCCTCGCCGTGCCGGGTGTCGAGGGTGCTCAGGACGTGGTCGCAGGCGTCCTCCAGCTCCATCTGCGGGCCGGTGAGGACGGCCCGCAGCGCGTCCAGGCCCTCGTCCAGCGGCTGGTCGCGGGACTCGACCAGGCCGTCGGTGTAGAGGGTGAGCAGGGCGTTCTCGGCCAGCTCGACCTCGACCTCCTCGAACGGCTCGCCGCCGACGCCCAGCGGCATTCCCGGCGGTACGTCGATGAGCCGGGCGGGCCGGCCGGGCTCGACGACGGCCGGGGGGAGGTGCCCGGCGTTGGCGAACGTACAGCGTCGGGTGACCGGGTCGTAGACCGCGTACACACAGGTCGCGAGATACACCTCGGAGAGGTCCGCCTCGCGGGACTTCTGCGCGGCGCGTGAGGGCCACTGCGCTCCCCCGCTGCCGCCGAGGCCCTCGCTGCGCTCGCCGCCGCCCGGGGAGCCGAGGCCGCGGGCCACCTCGTCGAGGGCGGAGAGCACTTCGGCGGGCTCCAGGTCGAGGAGGGCCAGGGTCCGCACGGCGGTGCGCAGTTCGCCCATGGCGACGGCGGCGCGCAGGCCGCGGCCCATGACGTCGCCGACGACGAGGGCGGTGCGGTGGCCGGGCAGCTCGATCACGTCGAACCAGTCGCCGCCGACCTCGGTGGCGGTGTTGCCCGGCAGATAGCGGCAGGCGATGTCGAGACCGGCGGCCTCCGGGTCGCCGGGGGGCAGGAGGCTGCGCTGGAGGATCAGGGCGCGTTCGTGCTCGCGGCGGTAGAGGCGGGCGTTGTCGATGCAGACGGCGGCGCGGGCGGCCAGTTCGGTGGCCAGTGCCCGGTCGCGCTCGCCGAACGGCTCGCTGCCCTTCGTACGGGAGAACTGGACGAGGCCGACGACGGTGTCGTGCGCGACCATCGGCACGGCGAGCGTCGACTGCACGAAGCCCATCTCGTCGCCGGGGACGTCCTCGACCCGGCCGGAGCGCAGCGCCATGGCGCAGGGCGAGCCGAACGGGAAGCGGTGGACGGAGCCGAGCGCGGGCGGCAGGTCGTCCGGGCCCGGGGTCCCGCTGCCCGCCACCGCGGGGGGCAGGGCGTCGGAGACCGCGCTGGCGTGGGCCACCCGGCGCAGCTCGGCCGAGCCTCCGGCGGACTCGCGGTGGGCGGGCCCCCAACTGCCGGGAGCGGCCTCCTCTCCGGTGAGCAGCCCCTGGTAGAGATCGACGGTGGCGAGGTCGCAGAAGCCGGGGACGGCCACGTCGAGGAGCTCGCGGGCGGTGGTCTCCAGGTCCAGGGAATTGCCGATGCGGGCGCTGGCCTCGTTGAGGAGGGCGAGGTTGCGGCGGGCGCTGGCGGCCTCGCGGGCGGCGATGTGCCGACGGGTGACGTCGGTGGCGAGGCCGGCGATGCCGACGGGCCGGCCGGCCCCGCTGTGCACCCGGTAGAGGTTCATGGACCAGTGGCGGCGCTCGGTGCCGCCGGGGGTGGTGCCGACGAGCTGGAGGTCGGTGACCGACTCCCCGGTCTCCAGGACCCGTTTCAGGGTGGCGGACAGCCGGTCGGCCTCGGCCCTCGGCAGATAGTCCTCCACCGTGCGGCCCCGGTGGTCGTCGGCCGCGCCGCCGAAGACGGTGGCGAAGCGCTGGTTGGCCCGGACGACGGCGAAGTCCATGCCGAACAGCACGAAGCCGAAAGGAGATTGACCGAATATGGCCTGTGACGCCGCGAGGTCCGTCTCGATGCTGCGCAGGGCCCGGACGTCCACGACGATACAGAGCGCGGCCCGCTCCCCCCGGCCCGTCAGACTCGGCATCACATAGACCTCGGCGACGCCGTGCGCCCCGCCCTCGCCCGGCATCCGGAAGGGGACGAGGCCCGTCCACTCCTTGCCGTCGAGGATCTCGCCGACCCGACGATGACCGTCCGAGCGCAGCTCGGCGGGCATGAAGGCCTCCACCGGGTCGCGGCCGATCGCCTCGGTCGAGGACATGCCGAACAGACCGGCGGCCCGGCTGCTCCACTGCTCGATCAGACCGTCGGGGCCGATCGAGAAGGAGGCGACCCTGATGTAGTCATAGATCGAGCCGGGCGGGCTGCTCTGCCACACGACATCGCCGGTGGTCCCGACGACATCGCCCGTTGTCCCAGGTATTTCGCTCACGCGACCGTCCCCTCCAGCTCACACACCGGACCGGTCCTGCCCGCAGTATTCAGCACTACGGCCCCGACCGACACGGCGTTCACGATCACAGCAAGGTCTCAGTCCCTTTCAGCCAGGTTCTGCCCGACCTCTGGTGATCGCTGTGCGTCCCTCCACTCTCCTAACCAGGGAGAGCCAGCTCGAACCACACCGTCTTGCCACTCTTTCCGCGACGGGTCCCCCAACGACGTGCGGAACAGGCCACGAGCTGGAGTCCCCGGCCGCCCTCGTCGTCGGGTCCCGCACTGCGTTCGGTGGGTGGATCCGGAAGCGGATCGGAGACTTCCACCAGCAGCACCGGGGCGGCGGGAGAGCGGTCGGCGAGCGGAAGATCCCCGTCCGCGTGCGACTGGACCAGGCGTACGCCGATGGGCCCGGAGGCGTACCGGAGGGAGTTGGTCACCAGCTCGCTGACGAGCAGGACCGCCAGGTCGCCCACCGCGGCGTCGAGGCCCCAGGAACCCAGCGCACCCCGGACGGCGTGCCGGGCGCTCCGCACGGAACCGGGTTCGGCCGGGAAGGCCCACTCGGCGCAGTCGCCTTCGGTATCGATCACGCCGATCACTTCCCAGGGACGACCACGGGCGCACCCCTTGCAAATAGGGACTAAACAGCCCATACCCACCATTTGTTGCCCGCTACCGTGCAACCCGGCGTTTGGTGCAGACGGGCGTACGCGCACCACCGGCCGGGGGTCAGCTCAGCGCGCCCGCCGCCCTGAGGTCATCGAAGAGCAACTGGTCCACGGGCGGCACGAGAGCCCGGTCGGCGAAGGAGAACCACGCCATCTCCTCGATCTCGCTGCTCGCGGCGAGCGTGCCGCGGTAGTCGCCGTAGTAGCAGCTCATCCGCACGACGGCGGCGTCGGGCCGGTCGTCCACGGGGGCCTCGTAGGTCCCGGCGTGCACGACGGTCTCCCGGATCAGGCCGACCGTCAGCTCCTCCTCGACCTCACGCAGGAGGGTCTGCAGATCGGTCTCCGCACCCTCGCGCTTGCCGCCCGGGATGTAGAAGACGCCCTTGCCCCGAGGCCGCGCGCAGAGGATTCTGCCGCCCTCGATCCGCACCCACGCCACCGTGTCGATCAGCACCGCCACCACTCCGCCCCGCTCGCCGCACTCCGGCGGCTTCCGCGCCCCCGGTCGGGCGGGACCCTACCGCCCGCACCGCCGGCGCGTGGAACGCGGGGACGGGCACGGAGGCGGCAGGGCGTGGGCGGAGACGCTCCGCGAAGGCCGTGGGGCCCCGGGGAGGCGGACGGGCCTCCCGGGGCCCCACGGGGCCGTCCGCCGCGTCAGGGCCTGGTGCCCTGACCCACGCGCTCCACCCGGTAGACCTGGTGTCGATGGCGGTCGTCGAGGCCGTCGGCGACCTTCTGCGCCTCGGCCTGCGTGGCATACCTGCCCACGCGGTAGCGGTTGCCTCCGTCGTCCTGCCGTATCACCTGCCAAGGGAGCATGGCGCCGCTGTCGCTCATCGTGTCGCTCCCCCGCATATCGCCCCTCTTCCCACCGGCGTGCACGTCTCTAAGGATCCCCAGGAAACCGCAGTACGCATATGCCCGAGCGTACGCCTGACCTTCACTCAGTGCAGGCGACTTTGCACAAAGAGATACACATCCGGCCATCACGAAAGGGGGCGCACCCGTGGAGTGCGCCCCCTTGTGACCCAACAGCCCCGGCCCGCACGGCCCATCAGCCCCGGCCGACGCCCCTCGGCCGGGCCGACGGGGCGTCACCTCACCTCATCTCACCGGCAGGTGGTACGCGACCCGGTACCGGTCCGCCGGCACCACCACGTCGGCCGTCTCCACGGCCCGGCCCGAGGCGTAGTACGTACGCCCGATGACGATGACCACATGCCCGGGCACGCCACCGAGCGCCAGGAGCTCCTCCGCCAGCCCCGGGCGCGCGCCGACCTCCTCGGCGACGTTGTCCACGACGACGTCGATCGCGGCCATCCGGTCGACCACCCCGCAACCGCCCAACGGGCCCTCCTCCGGCAGCATCACGGGCGTTCGGCCGGTGACGGCGAGCGGCTCCCAGGAGGTGGAGAGCATGATCGGCTCACCCGCCTCCCGGAAGACGTAGTGCGTGCGCATCACGCGGTCGCCGGGCTCGATGCCCAGCCGCTCGGCGATCTCGGGGTTCGCCCCCTCCTGCTCACTGCGGGACTCCCAGGTCCCGCGCGCGCCCTCCGCCGTCTGTTCCTGGCGGAACGGACTCGCCCCCTTGTCCGGCCGGTAGCCGGAGCGGGCGATCATGCGGGGCACGGGGCGCTCGCGCACATAGGTGCCGGAGCCCGAGCGCCCCTCGACCAGCCCCTCCGCCATGAGGACCTTGCGCGCCTCCAGGGCGACGGTGTCCGAGACCCCGTACTCCTCCCGGATACGAGCCTGCGACGGCAGGCGGGTGTGGGGCGGCAGCGCGCCGTTGACGATCTTCTCCCTGAGATCGCTCGCCACGCGCAGATAGGCGGGCTGCTCACCGAAAGTCACAGGCCACTCCCAACAGGTTGACAGTCTGCGACAGCCTGACAACCGTGGGTTGTGCACCGCAAGCATAGGCCAGAGTTTCACCCAATGTGATGATCTCGTGACGGTCCACGCATACCCCGGACGCGGGCACCAGATCGATCCCGGACGTTCTCCGCCTCCACCCTGCCCAGCATCGGGCCGGTCGACACGGCGACGCCGGCATCGCCACCGAAGTCCGGCAACTCCCGGACCCTTGACCATTTTTGGTCCAGACCAATACCTTCCTGTGCACAGCACGGCTCCCGTCTTTCCTTCCGCTTTCCCTCCGCACCGGATCACGCACAGGAACGAGCCTCATGCGTCGAAGAAACCTGTCCCGAATGACCACCGCCGGCGTCGCCCTGGCCCTGCTGGCAGGCATCGCGCCCGCGGCAACCGCCGGCACCGGCCCCGACCGGAGCGACGGCGGCGACCGCGGCAAGGGTCACCACCGCCCCGCGTACAAGAGCATCGGCTACTTCACCCAATGGGGCGTCTACGGACGCGACTTCCAGGTCAAGGACCTGGACACCAGCGGGGCCGCGGCCAAGCTGACCCACATCAACTACGCCTTCGGCAACGTCAACGCCGAGGGCAAGTGCTTCACCGGCAACATCCCCGGCCAGGCCGACGCCTGGGCGGACTACGCCCGTCCGCTCGACGCGGCGGGATCGGTGGACGGCGTCGCCGACACCGACACCCAGCCGCTCGCGGGCAACTTCAACCAGCTGCGCGAGCTGAAGGCCAAGCACCCCGGCCTCAAGGTCATGATCTCGCTGGGCGGCTGGAGCTACTCCACCCACTTCTCCGACGCGGTCCGTACCGCGGCCTCCCGCAAGGCGCTCGTCGCCTCCTGCGTCGACCTGTACATCAAGGGCAACCTCCCGGTGGACGGGGCCCGCGGCGGCCAGGGCGCCGCGGCCGGCCTCTTCGACGGCATCGACGTCGACTGGGAGTGGCCCGGCTCGCCGGGCAACGAGGGCACCGTCTACCGCCCGGAGGACAAGAAGAACTTCACCGCCCTGATCCACGAGTTCCGCACCCAGCTCGACGCCTACGCGAAGAGCCGGGCGAAGGCGGCCGAGGGCAAGGGCCACGGGCACGGGAAGCCGAAGCCCAAGCACTACGACCTGTCGGCCTACGTAGCGGCCAACCCGAAGGCGATCGACGCGGGCTTCGACGTGAAGCGCCTCATGAAGGACTTCGACTTCGTCAACATCCAGGGCTACGACTACCACGTCTCCGGCGAGAAGAAGACGGCCCAGCAGTCGGCCCTGTACGCGAAGAACGACTTCAGCGTCGACCAGACCGTGCGCGACTGGGTTCGCCGCGGCGCGCCCAGGCACAAGCTCGTGATGGGCATGCCGACCTATGGCCAGGGCTGGACCGGAGTGAGCGGCGGCGGCACGGGCATGGGGCAGCCGGCCACGGGCCCGGCTCCGGCCACCTGGGCGGCGGGCTACGAGGACTACAAGGTCCTGAAGCAGCTGGCCGCTTCGGGGACGTACAAGGTCCACCGTGACGCGAAGAACGGCCACGCATGGCTGTTCGACGGCACGACGCTGTGGACGTACGACGACCCGCAGGTGCTGCGCACCAAGGCCTCGTACATCCGGGACAAGGGTCTCGGCGGGGCGATGTTCTGGTCGCTGGACGGGGACACGGAGAACGGCGAGCTGATCACCGCGGTCGACCGCGGGCTCAACCGCCGCTGACACCGAAGGGCCGGGGCGGCCGCGTGACGCGGTCGCCCCGGCCCGATTTCAGGGACTCGGTGGTTCAGCGGGTCGGTTCAGCACGCCGGAGCGTTCAGAACTGGAGCGCCCAGCTGTTGATCCGCCCGGTGTCGGCGTTCGCGTTGTCGCCGACCCGGAGCTTCCAGGTGCCGTTGGCGACCTCGGAGGAGGCGTTGACGGTGTACGTGGTGACCACGTTGTCGCTGCTGCCGCCGGAGCCGTACGCCTTCAGGTTGTAGACCGAACCGTCGGGCGCGACCAGGTCGATCTTCAGGTCGCCGATGTAGGTGTGCGAGATGTTGACCGGGACGCTCAGCGCGGCCGGGGCGTTACCGGTGACACCGGTGACGGTGACCGGCGCCTCGACGGTGGCGTTGTCGTTGATCGCGTACCCGGTGGTGTTCTCGAACTTCTTGCCGGGGGGCGGGGTGGTGCCGCCCGGACCGACGTACAGCAGTCGGTTCGGCGAGCCGGTGCCCGGGTTCGTGACGACCCCGGGGGTGGAGGCCGCGACGAGTCCGGCGGAGACCTGGGCGGGGGTCGAGGCCGGGTTGTCGGCGAGGTAGATGGCGGCGGCGCCGGCGACGTGCGGGCTGGCCATCGACGTGCCGGAGATGGTGTTCGTGGCGCTGTCGCTGGTGTGCCACGACGAGGTGATCGAGGAACCGGGGGCGAAGATGTCCACGATAGAGCCGTAGTTGGAGAAGCTGGAGCGCGCGTCGGTGTTGGTCGTCGAGCCCACCGTGATCGCCTCGGCGACACGCGCCGGCGACTTGGTGGAGGCGTCGGTGGACTCGTTGCCCGCCGCGACGGCGTAGGTGACGCCGGAGGCGACGGACCGGCGCACGGCGGCGTCGAGCACCGAGTCGGCACCGCCACCGAGGCTCATGTTGGCGACGGCGGGCTTGACGGCGTTGGCCGTCACCCAGTCGATGCCCGCGACGACACCCGCGGTGGTGCCGGAGCCGCTGTTGTTCAGCACCCGCACGCCGACGATCTTGGCCTTCTTGGCCACGCCGTGCGCGGTACCCGCCACGGTGCCCGCCACGTGCGTGCCGTGGCCGTTGCCGTCCTGCGACACGTTGTCGTTGTCCACGGCGTCGAAGCCGTTGAAGGCCCGGCCGCCGAAGTCGCTGTGGCTGATGCGGACCCCGGTGTCGATGATGTAGGCGGTGACGCCCTCACCGGCCTTGTCGGGGTAGGTGTAGCGCTGGTCCAGCGGCAGGCTCCGCTGGTCGATCCGGTCGAGACCCCAGGAGGGCGGGTTGGTCTGGGTGGCGGAGACCGTGAAGGTGCGGTTCTGCGAGACGGACGCGACGGCCGGGTCGGCGGCGAACTTCTTCGCCTCGGCGGCCGAGGCCTCGACCGCGTAGCCGTTGAGGGCCGAGCGGTACGTGCGTTCGATGCCGGCACCGTACTTCTTCGCGAGAGCCTTGCCCTGGGCGGAGTCGGACTTCGCGGCCGAGTCCTTCAGCGTGACGATGTAGCTGTTGCTGATGGTGCCCGGGGCGTCCGCGTTCAGAATCACGCCTTCGGGTGCGCGCTCGGCCGCGGTCGCCGGGAGGGCGGCGGTGGCGAGTGCGACGGCGGCTGCGGTGGCTATGACGGTCGCCGCGGCGAGTCTTCGACGGGCCTGGGGGGTGTGACGCGTCCCTGACATGTGAGGGGTCCTCCTCATAGGCGGTGCTCTGGTGGGGGGTGGTGCCCGGAGCCGCACGATCGACTCCCGACAGGGGCATGACAAATCAGCCGTTCGGACGCCCCGTTTTCTGCGTCGTCCGGTGAGCGGCATGCCCTGCTGCCAGCGAAAGATTGACCGATCCATGACGAACTCACAAGGGTGCCTTGGGATGTGCCATACGCGCGCCATTCACCTGCCATACGCCTGACATGCTGGTGGGCATGACGGTCTATCACTGCCCGGCGGACGGGACCCGGTCCGAGATCACTGCCCTGACCTGGTGCTGCCCGGTCTGCAGGGGCCCCTGGGACCTCGACTTCACCCCCGCCGGGGGCGTGGCGCCGAACGCGCTTTCCGGGCGGGTCGATTCCTTGTGGCGTTACGAGGAATTCCTGCCGCTCGCCGCCCCGCCGATCTCCCTGGGCGAGGGCCGCACCCCGCTCGTCCCGCTCACGGAGACCGTCTCGGCGAAGCTCGACTACCTCATGCCGACGCTCTCCTTCAAGGACCGGGGCGCGGTGATGCTCGCGGAGCTGGCCCGGCGGCTGGGCCCGGACCGGGTCGTGGCGGACAGCACCGGCAACGCGGGCACGTCGATCGCCGCGTACTGCGCGCGGGCGGGACTCCCCTGCACCGTGTACGTCCCCGAGGGCACGTCCCCGAAGAAGACCGAGCAGATCCGGGCCCACGGCGCGCACCTGGTCACGGTCCCGGGCGGCCGGGAGGCGACCGCGCTCGCCGCCCGCGGGGCGGCGGACGGACCGGGTGTCTTCTACGCCTCGCACGTCTTCAACCCGTACTTCCTGCACGGCACGAAGACGTACGTGTACGAGCTGTGGGAGGACCTCGGCGGCCGGCTGCCGGACGCGCTGGCCGTCCCGGTCGGCAACGGGACCCTGCTGCTGGGCGCGGCCCTCGCCACCGCCGAACTGCACGCGCTCGGCCTGATCGAAACCCGCCCCCGGCTGATCGCCGTCCAGGCCGAGGCGGTCGCCCCGCTGGCCGCCGCCTTCCACGCGGGCGCGGACGACCTCCCCCCGGCCGACCCGGCCGCCGTGGTCCCCGCCACCCTCGCGGAGGGCATCGCCATCCCCCGCCCGCCGCGCGCCCGGCAGATCCTGGCGGCGGTACGGGCCTCGGGCGGCACGTTCCTGACGGTGTCGGAGGACCGCATCCGCGAGGCGCAACGGGATCTGGCCGGGCGCGGCTTCTACGTCGAGACGACGGGAGTGGCCTGCTGGGCGGCGGTGCGGGAAGGGGGCCGTGCCGCGCCGGGCAGTGTGGTGGTGCCGCTGTGCGGGGCGGGGCTGAAGACGGGCATGGCGGGCTGAGAGGGCCGCGTTCCTCGGCCGGCTCCAGGCCGGGCACGGCGGGGCGAGGAAGCCGCGTTCCTCACCCGACCCCAGGACGGGGCACGGCGGGTCGGGAAAACCTCGTTCCTCGGCTGGCCCCAAGCCGGGCACGGCGGGCCGAGGGCGCGCGCGGGACCTGCTCCATCCGGTGGTCGGGCGGACCCCCGTGCGGGGGCCGTGCGTGCCGTGACGGCCGGCCGTACCCACGCGTCCCTACCTTCGTCCTGTGAGCCTCTCGCGCATCTCCGTCCTCGCGCCCCTCGTCGCGGCCGCCCTGATCGCACCGCTGCCGCCCCTCGCCGACGCCACCGAGCCCCCCGCCCCGCTCCCGTCCCCGCACCCGGCCGTGCCCGCCTGCGGCCGGACGGACGGTCAGGGCGCCCCCGGGACCTCCTGGGCGCCGACGTCCACCCGCTTCGGGGAGGCCGCCGGCTACGACCCGTACATCGGCAACGGCTACCTCGGCCACCGCGTCCCCCCGGCCGGAGCCGGATACGCGGCCACCGGTGAGAAGACCGGCTGGCCGCTCTACACCCCGCGCTACGACGGCGCGTTCGTCTCCGGGCTCTACGCCCGGGACAAGGCCGTCTCCGAGGGCCGCGAGGTGATCGCCGCGCTGCCGAGCTGGACGAACATCGATGTGGGCGTGGGCAAGGAGACCCTCGGACCGGACACCCCGGCAGGCCGGATCTCGCACTACCGCCAGACGGTCTTCCTCGCCTGCGGCCTCGTCCGCACCTCGCTGCGGTGGACGACCGCGGACGGCCGCGCCACCGACCTCGTGTACGACGTGCTGGCCGACCGGTCGGACGTCCACACCGGAGCCGTACGCCTGCGGATGACCCCGCGCTGGAGCGGCGCCGCGACCGTCACCGGCCGGCTCGACGACCGGGGCGCGCGCCGCATCGCGCTCCGCGAGGACGGCACGTTCCGCACGCTCGGCACCGGGATCGAGGGGGCCGTCGCCCAGGCGATGCGGCGCGGCTCGGGCGTGGTCGAGAGCCTGCGGCCGGCGGCTCGTACGTCCCCGGGAACGACGCCGGTCCGTGCGGGCCGGACGTACACCTTCGAGAAGTACGTCGGCATCGACACCGCCCTGACCTCCCCCGCCCCGGCCGAGGACGCCCGCGAGGCGGCGCACCGGGCGGCACGGCGCGGCTGGGACCGGGTCTTCGCGGCGAACGAGGCCGCCTGGCGCGAGGCCTGGTCCGCCGATGTGCTGGTCCCCGGGGACCCCGGGCTCCAGGGGTGGCTGCGCTCGGCCCAGTACGGACTGCTGGCGAACACCCGGCGGGGCTCCTCCGACAGCATCGCCCCGGCCGGTCTGACCAGTGACAACTACGCGGGGATGGTGTTCTGGGACGCCGAGACGTGGATGTTCCCGGGGCTGCTCGCCACCCGCCCGGAGCTGGCGCGTTCGGTCGTCGAATACCGCTACCGCACCCGGGACGCGGCCCGCGCGAACGCCGAGAAGTACGGCCACCGGGGCCTGTTCTACCCGTGGACCAGCGCGAGCCGGGGCCGTATGGACTCCGAGTGCCAGAGCTGGGACCCGCCGCACTGCCTGACCCAGAACCACCTCCAGGGCGACGTCTCGCTCGCCGTCTGGCAGTACTACCTGGCCACCGGCGACCGCGACTGGCTGGCGGCGCGGGGCTGGCCCCTGCTCCGGGGCATCGCCGAATTCTGGGAGTCGCGCGCCACGGCGAACGCGGACGGCAGCTACTCCATCACCGGCGTGGCGGGCCCCGACGAGTACAGCAACGGCGTCGACGACGGCGTCTTCACCAACGCCGTCGCGGCCACCGCGCTGCGCAACGCGACCCGCGCCGCGCGGCTCCTCGGCCAGAGCCCGCCCGCCGCCTGGAACAAGGTGGCGGACCACCTGCGCATCCCGTACGACGCGGAGAAGAAGGTCTTCCTCCAGTACGCGGGCTACAACGGCTCCACGATCAAGCAGGCGGACACGGTGCTGCTGACCTACCCGCTGGAGTGGCCGATGGAGCCGGGCGCCGCGGCGGCCACCCTGGACTACTACGCGGCCCGCACCGACCCGGACGGCCCGGCGATGACGGACTCGGTGCACGCGATCGACGCGGCGGAGATCGGGGAGCCGGGCTGTTCGACGTACACCTACCTCCAGCGCTCGGTGCGGCCCTTCATGCGGGGCCCGTACGAGCTGTTCTCCGAGGCGCGGGGCGAGAAGTCCGGCGCCGAGGACCCGCTGTCCGGCTTCCCGGCCGAGGACTTCCTGACCGGGAAGGGCGGCTTCCTCCAGGTGTTCACGCACGGCCTGACGGGCCTGCGCCTCCGCGAGGACGGCGTACGGCTGGACCCGACACTGCCGCCCCAGCTCCATGAGGGCGTCACGCTGAAGGGCCTGCGGTACCGGGACGCGACGTACGAGGTCGGGATCGGCCCCCGGACGACCACGGTCCGGCTGACCTCGGGCGCCCCGTTCACGGTCCACACGGCGCGGGGGCCGCGCCGCCTCTCCTCGACGCTGGAGCTGCCCACCCGGCGCCCCGACCTGACGCCGACGGCCGACGCGGCGCGCTGCCGCCCGGTGACGGCGACGTCCGAGGCCCCGGGCCTGTACGCGGAGGCGGCGGTGGACGGGGCCCCTGCGACCTCCTGGTCCCCTGACGGCGCGGAGGGGTCCCTGACGGTGGACCTCGGTGCGAAGCCCCTCCGGCTCGCCTCCGTGACCCCGGCCTGGAGCGACACCGCCCCCGCCTCGTACACCGTGGAGACCTCCCTCGACGGCCGCTTCTGGCGTCCCTACCTGGCGGGCGACACGGCCCGCAAGGTCCGTGTGACGGTCCGCTCGGAGGACCCGGAGAAGCCCGTGGGGCTGGCGGACCTGCGGGTGGAGGCGGAGGGGCGGTAGAGGCGCCCGCAGACGCACCGGTGAGCGCCCGCGCGCCCGCGATCGGCATCAGGTGCAGCATGGAAGGGGGGCACAACCGAACATCCGGAGGTGTACGAGTCATGGGCATGTACATGGATGTCCACCGGGGTATGAAGGGCATCACGTCCGCACAGTTGAAGGAGGCCCACGCGGCCGACACGGCGATCGAGAAGGACGAGGGCGTCCACTTCGAACGCGCCTGGGCGGACCCGCAGTCCGGCACGGTCTACTGCCTGTCCTCGGCCCCCTCGGCGGAAGCCGTCCAGCGCATCCACGAGCGCGCGGGCCACACGGCAGACGAGATCCACGCGGTGCCGCTGGCGGTGTGACCGGGCAAGCCCCCGAGCACCGTGTGACCGGGTAACCCCCGAGCGGGGCGTCGGACGCCGACGCCCCGCTCGTTCAGGTGCCGGACGCCGGAGGCCGGCCCGGCAGCCGCGTCTCTCCCGCGGCCTCCGCCTCGGCCTTCGCGTCGCTCACGGCGACGGCGGCCTGCTTCGCGGCCTCGTCGGCGGCCGCGACGGCGTCCAGCGCGAGCGTGGAGTTCGCCTCCACCTCCGGGGCCCCGACGTGGTCCTTGTCCGAGGCGTCGGCGTCCGTCGCGTCCTCGCGTTGCGCGGCCGGCGGCAGCCCGGTGCCCACCGACCGGTCGCCGAACGCGCCGGTGACGGTGCGGATGGCCTCGGTCAGCTCGCCCGGGATCACCCAGAAGGTGTTGTTGTCGCTCTGCGCCAGATGCGGGAGCGTCTCCAGGTACTTGTAGGCCAGGACCTTCGCGTCGGCGTTGTTGCGGTGGACGGCCTGGAAGACGAGCTCCACCGCCTTCGACTCGCCGTCCGCCCGCAGGATCATGGCCTGCTGCGTGCCCTGCGCCTCCAGGATGTCCTTCTGCTTCGTGCCTTCCGCGGTGAGGATCTTGGCCTGCCGCTCACCTTCGGCGTGCAGGATGGCGGCACGCTTGTCACGCTCGGCCCGCATCTGCTTCTCCATCGCCTCCTTGATGGTGTTCGGCGGATCGATGGCCTTGATCTCGACGCGGTTGACCCGGATGCCCCACTTCCCGGTCGCTTCGTCGAGAACGGCACGGAGCCGGGCGTTGATCTCCTCACGCGAGGTGAGCGTCCCCTCCAGGTCCATGCTGCCGATGACGTTCCGCAGGGTGGTCACGGTGAGCTGATCGATGGCGTGCAGATAGTCGGCGACCTCGTAGGCCGCCGCCCTCGGGTCGGTGATCTGGTAGTACAGCACGGTGTCGATGTTGACCACGAGGTTGTCCTCGGTGATCACCGGCTTGGGGTCGGACGAGTACACCTGCTCGCGCACGTCGAGCTTGGTGTTGACCCGGTCCGCCACCGGCAGGACGAAGTTCAGACCGGGCTGCAGGGTCCGGCGGTACCGGCCGAACCGCTCGATGTTGTAGCGGCGCGCCTGCGGAACGATACGTACGGTGGCGGCCACGAGGAAGACGACGACGATCGCCGCCACGAGAATCGGGATGACGACCGGATCCATGCTTCCTCCTGCGCTGCGTGTTCAGCCGATCACGGAAGGAGCTCGCGGGGATACACGACGGCTGTGGCGCCTTCGATCTCCATGACGTCCACCAGGGCGCCCACCGGGATCACCAGGCTCTCGTCGAGAGCGCGGGCCGACCACTCCTCACCGGAGACCTTGATCAGGCCGTGGGTCGCGGTGACCTCCTGCATGACCTCGGCCCGCTTGCCGATCAGCGCGTCGCTGCCCTCAAGGGTCAGGGGCCCCTGCGCCAGGTGCCGCAGCGCGACCGGGCGGACGAGGGCGAGACCCGCCACCGCCGCCAGACCGAGCGCCACGAGCTGGCCGAACAGGCCGATGCCCACACCGGCCACGACGGCGGCGACCAACGCCGCTCCGGCCAGCAACCCGAAAACCAGCGTCAGAGTGAAGAACTCCGCGGCGCCGAGCGCCGCGGCGGCGAGCAGCCAAGCGAACCACGGCATCGAATCAGCCTCCCCAAGGGGACTTATTCAGCTATCTACCCTTTTCGGCACCGGCCGGAACCGTTCGGGGTGCCCGAACCGCGAGCGGGACGGGTGGACACGGCCGCGGCCGGCTGCCCGACCGTCGCGCGCGGCCCGGATCCCGCCCGCTCACGCCTTCTGCCGCTCCGTGGTCCACCGTGCCGCGGCGGCCAGGGCGTCATGGCCGTACACCCAGCGCAGCCCCTCCAGCGCCGAACCCGAGGCCAGCTCCGCGTCGCGCGCCCGCTGGAGCGGTCCGTCCGGCAGATGCGAGCCGACCGCCACGGACCGGGCCGACCGCTGCAGGCGCTCGGTACGCGGGATCCGCAGCGCCTCGTAGCGGCGCAGCGCCTCCGGGATGTCGCCGCGCGACAGCGCCAGCGTCGCCGCCAGCGCGAAGGCGTCCTCGATCGCCTGATTGGCGCCCTGCGCGGCGAACGGCAGCATCGGGTGCGCCGCGTCGCCGAGCAGGGTGAGGGCGTCGGACGACCAGCGCGCCAGCGGCTCGCGATCGTGCAGCGCCCAGCAGCCGATGCCGCCGCCCGCCCCGAGCAGCCGGGTGACCGTGGGGTGCCACCCCTGGAAAGCCTCGGCCGCCTCTCCCCGGTCCCCGAGGGCGGTCCAGGACTCGCCCGGAAGGGCGGTACCGCCCGTGGTGGCCGCGAAGCTGATCAGCCGGCCGCCGGAGACCGGATAGCAGACGCAGTGCCGGCCAGGTCCCAGCCACACCTGGACGCGGGGCTCGTCGGCCAGTTCCGGCACCCGCTCCACCGGCACCAGACCCCGGTAGATCCGTCGGCCGGAGAAGACCGGGGCGTCCGCGGCGAGATGCTCCCGTACCACCGAGCGAATGCCGTCCGCGCCGACCGCCAGCTCCGATCGGTGCTCCGAGCCGTCGGCGAAGCGCAGCACGACGGCGCCGGGCTCCTCCGCCAGCCCGGTCAGCCGGTGGCCGGTCCGCACCACCGGGCCGACCAGGTCACGGAGCGCCCGGTGCAGGTCCGCGCGGTGCACGGTGACGTACGGGGCGCCGAAGAGCTTCTCGCACTCCTCGCCGAGCCCGGTCCTGGCCAGCAGCCGCCCGTCGTCCCAGCGCAGCAGATCGCGGGAGAGCGGGCGGACGCCGTACTGCCGCAGGGCATCGGAGAGCCCCAGACGGCGAAGCAGCCGGACCGCGTTCGGCGCCAACTGCACCCCGGCGCCGGCCTCGGCGGGCTGCTCGGCACGTTCGAAGACGCGGCAGCCGATGCCCAGCCGCGCCAGTGCGGCGGCCAGGGTGAGGCCGCCGATGCCCGCGCCGATCACCGCGATGCCCGGCGCCGGGGCGCTACTGCTCATGGCAGAACTCGTCGATCGGGTAGCCCACATGGCGGTCGGCGGTCGGCAGATGCCCCAGCACCCGGTCCCCGGGGCGGAGTTCGGTGCTGTTCAGCACGGCGTCCCCCGGTCCCAGCACCCGGACGTGCCAGTCGTCCTGGAGGATCAGATTGACCTCCTGGCCACCCGCGGCCACCGCGTCGATGGAGATCAGCGGACGCGTCTCGATCTTGACCCGCCCCACCGCGACGGTCCGGGTCCGGCCCTTGGTGTCCACGGCCATCACCTTGCTCCCGGCCCTCAGTTCGCTGAGGTAGCGGGTGCGTCCCTCGTCGGCGAGGGTGTACGAGTGGATGGCGCCCGCGTTGACCCGGAAGGGGCGGGTGGGCATGTACGGCAGCGGATGGGTCTCGCTGACGCAGAGGATCATGCCCTTGGAGTGCGAGCCGACCAGGATGCCCTCGTCCTTGCCCAGGTAGGAGCAGGTGTCCACGCAGGCGCGCTCACCCATGCCGATGTGGGCCACGGCGGTGACCTCCAGCTCCACGAGGAGGAGTTCGCCGGTGCCGCCGGCCGCGGTCGCCTTGAGCGCGGTGGCGTCGCCCACGCTCCGGCCGGGCATCAGCACGCCGTCGGAGCCGAGTTGGAGACAGCCGAAGATGACAGCGGCCTCCTCGGTGTTCTTCGCCATGGTGATGATGGCGCCGTCGGCGTCGGCGGCGGCGGCGATCACGATCTCCAGCGGGATCTTGGTCGGGTCCCGGAACTCCAGCACGCTCCAGCGTTCGGTGCGGGCCGCCTCGATGGCGGCGTCCAGGCTCTCGGCGTCGGTGATCTCCACCAGCCGCCCGAACTCCACGTCGGGAGCGGCCTCGGCGGCCTGCGCCCGGGCGGAGGCGTCCCCGGCGAGGATGACGACCCCGGCGGAGCCGTAGCTCGCGGGCTGCTTGCCCGGCGGAGGCATCAGCACCTTGGTGACGGTCGGCGGCAGCCCCTCCAGATCGGCCGGGTCGGCGGCGACTATGCCGTCGATCCGCTGGTGCAGCGCCTCCTCCACGATGGCCTGCCGTGCCTTGCCGGCCGAACGGATGTCAAGCCAGCACAGTTTCTCTGAGCTCACTGCCGTGCCCTTCCTCGATGTGACCGAGCGTGCCCCCGGGGCGGTTGTGGACGACTCCAGCCACCCTGGCGGCCATCGCCCCGGGGTCGGGGGACTGGAAGATGTTTCTGCCCATCGCGACTCCGGCCGCGCCGCCCGCGACGGCTTCACGGGCGAAGGCCAGCACCTCGTCCTCCGTGTCGCGCTGCGGGCCGCCCGCGCAGATCAGCGGGATCGGGCAGGCCGCGGTGAGGTCCCGCATCTCCGCCCGCGTGCGCAGGCAGGGGGCCTTCACCAGGTCGGCGCCCAGGTCGGCCGCGAGGGTGACGGCGTGGGCGACCAGTTCGGGGTCGGCGGGGTCCGTGATCTTCGGCCCCCGTGGGTACATCATCGCCAGCAGCGGAAGGTTCCAGCGGTCGCACTGGTCGGCCACCGCTCCGAGGTCGGCCAGCTGCCGCGCCTCTTCCCGCGAACCCATGTTGATGTGCACGCTCACCGCGTCCGCGCCCAGGCGCAGCGCCGCCTCCACCCCGGTGACCAGGTGCTTGGCGTCCGGGTCCGGCGCGTGCGCGGTGCTGGCGTTGAGGTGCAGGATCAGGGACATCGTGGCCAGTCGGGAGTGGTCGATGTGGCGGACGCTGCCCTTGTGCACCACGATCGCGTCCACCCCGGCGCCGGAGAGCTGCCCGGCGAGCCGGTCGATGCTGCTGCCGCGCGGCACCACCGGGCCGTCGCTGAGCGAATGGTCGAGCGGGACGATCATCAGCCGCTGGGGGTCGTGGTGGAACAGCCGGCGCAGCCGCACAGCGCGGCCGAAGTGCTGGTGTGTGGTCATGGAGTTCCCTTCGGCGGTGCACCGTCGTACGCCTGCCGGCCGTTACCGGAGCGCAGACAGGCCAGGTCGGGCTTGCCGCGCTCGTTGAGCGGCATCGAGTCCCAGAACGTGATCTCGGCGGGAGCGTGCAGAGGGGAGAGCCGCTCGCCGACGTGGGTGCGCAGTTCCTCCGCGGAGGAGGTCCGGCCCGCCCTGAACACGACGGCCGCGTGGACGTACTCGGTCCGGTCCGGATCCCGTACGCCGTGGACGGCCGCATGCCGTACCGCCGGGTGGGAGAGCAGCGCGCGCTCCACCGCGGCGGGATATATCTTCAGGCCGCCGGACTTGATGACCTGCCCGCTGCGGCCGGTCAGCCGCAGATAGCCGTAGCGGTCCCAGTGGCCGAGGTCGCCGGTGTCCAGCCAGCCGTCCCGCAGGACGCGGGCGGTCTGCTCCGGGTCGTTCGGGTAGCCGTCCATGACCGTGGAGGCGCGTACCCAGATCTCCCCGGCCTCCCCGCGCGGCACCGGGTCGCCGGTGCCGGGCTCGCGCACCTCCACCTCCACCCAGGGCAGCGGCCGCCCCACGCTGCCCAGGAGTTCGGGTTCCAGGTGGTCGAACGGGCTCAGATTGCTGATGCCGCCGGCCTCGGTGGTGCCGTACAGCTGGACGAGCACCGGGCCGAACACCCGCAGGGCCTCGGCGATCCGGTGCGGCGCGGCGGGGGTGCCGCTGTAGACGACGCGGCGCAGCGACCACAGGGCGTCCCCGACGGGGCCCGAGCCGGGCCCCTGTTCGTGGCCCGGTGCGTCGACCAGCAGTTCCGTGAGCCGGTACAGGTGCGGAACGGCCAGATAGGTGTCGGTGACGCCGTGGTCCTCGAAGGCCCGTAGCACCTTCGGAGCGTCGAAGTCCTGGTGCAGGAGGACCTGGCCGCCGGCGGCCAGCACCGAGTCCGCCATGGCTCCGATGGTGTGGCTGAGGGGCGTCACGGCGAGGAACACCCGCCGCTCGTCCGGTTCGCCGCTCGCCGCCGACCTGACGGTGCTGTCCCAGACCCCGAAGGTCTGATGGATGCTCTTCGGCGTACCGCTGCTTCCGCTGGTGAAGGCCACCAGGGCGCGGCGGTCGGGGGAATGGGCGGGGAGTTCTCCGAGTGGCTCGTCCCGGTAGGACAGTGCGTCGGGGCAGTCGGCGGCGCCGACTCCGTGGCCCAGCAGGCGGGGGCTGCCCTCGGTCAGCGACAACAGGGCGCGGGCGCGCTCCAGATGGGGGGCGTCGACGAGGATCACGGACGTGCCGGTCTCGTCGAGGATCCGCGCCTGGGTGGCGGCGGGCAGCGGGAACGCGTCCGAGCGGGGGTTGGCCGAGCGCACCTGGACGACCGCGGCCCCCAGGAGGTGAGCGGCGTAGCGGCCGATCAGCATGGCGGGGTGGTTGGGTTCGGTGAGCACCGCCACCGTGCCGCCGGGGGTCAGCCCGGCCCGCCGCAGGCCCACCGCGGTCGCGCGTACCGCGTCGGCCAGCGTCGCGCCGTTCAGCCACCGGCCCTGGAAGTACAGGGTGGGCAGGGAAGGTTGACGGGCCAGCCGCCACAGCACGCGCCGCGCGTAGTGCTCATGTCCGGCCCAGGAGTCGGGCGCATCAATCGGGAATGTCACGACCATCCGTTCGGGGCCGGGCGCCGGGCCCGCCCTCCGCTGGGCGGACCACCCGGTGGTGCCGCCTGCGCGGTGGGCGCTGCACCCGCCGCGCAGGCAGCACTGCGCCGCGGGATCAGCAGCAGCAGCAGGAGGACGAGGAGGAGGAACAGCAGGTCACGGGCAGGCTCGACGCGGCCATTTCCGGCAGCGCGACGCCGTCCGCGATCTCCATCGTGTCCAGCTCCTCGATGTCGAAGGAGTCGAACATCGCGTCCGCGTCCACGGTCTCCAGGGTCGATCTCATCTTGTGTGTACCCCCAAGCTCTTGGCCCGCCGGCCGGGGAGACCGGCGTGCGTGTGATTTCCAACCGGTACCCGGCACACGATCGCCCTTGGGGCCCGGCGCTGACGTGGTCAGCGATTCCCGCCGGACAGCCGCCTGCCGAAAGCTTGTTGCGCGGGTGGTGCTGTCTGCCGCCGGGGCGGCAGCTGAGAAGGGGGACGAGCGGCACAGCTCACGAGACCGGCGGTGCATACGATTTCCAACCGGAACCCGGCACGCAATGACCCGTGACCGGGCGCTGACATTTGTCAGCGTTTCCCGACGGAAACGAAATGGCCTCCGCCGATGCCCAATGCTCGTCGGTGGCGCTGCCTGCGCGTCGGGAGACCCGTCGCGCAGACAGCCGGTGTCCCTACCTCAGCAGCAGGAGGAAGAGGACGAGGAGCAGCAGGTGAAGTCACCCTTCGAGGCGCCCATCTCGGGGAGGGCGACGCCGTCCGCGAGCTCCATGGTGCCCAGCTCCTCGATGTCGAAGGAGTCGAACATCGCGTCCGCGTCCACGGTCTCCAGGATCTTGCTCATCTTGGTGTACCTCCAAGCTCTGGCCCGCCGGCCACGAGACCGACGGTGCATACGATTTCCATCCGGAACCCGGCACGCAATTACCCTTGGCGCGGCGCTGATATTTGTCATCAATTCCTGCCGGACAACCGCCTGCCGAGCATGCGCTTCACCTCGGTGACGCTGTCTGCGCGTCGGGAGACCCCGCCGCACGGACAGCCGGCGTCGCTACCTCAGCAGCAGGAGGAGGACGACGAGGAGCAGCACATGGTGTTGCCGGTGGAGGCGCCCATCTCGGGCAGGGCGACGCCGTCGGCGACCTCCATGGTGTCCAGCTCCTCGATGTCGAAGGAGTCGAACAGGGCGTCCGCGTTCATCGCCTCAATGGCCATGCTCATTGACTTGATTTCCCTTCTTGATTAAGACTGCCATTCGGTAGAAGTGGCACCATGGATAATTTCGGTCACTTCAGGCGCTGGCAATCTCTCGCGAAGCGGCGCTGACATTTGTCACCAGCCTCTGCCGGGAAGCCGATCGAAGGGGCACAAATGTCGCTTTGATGAATCGGTACGGTGGGCCTCGATTATCACGGTTGCCCGCGTACGGCCCGAACACCATGGGTATTCAGGACAGGAGAAGCATGAACGGGATATCTGGGTCACGCGGTCGGAGCGCCGGCGCTCCGGAGGCCGATGTCCTGGTCGTCGGCTACGGGCCGGTGGGGCAGGTGCTGTCCATCCTGCTGGCCCAGCACGGGTGGCGGGTCGTCGTCGTCGAGCGCCATCCGGAACCGTACAGTCTGCCGCGAGCGGTGGCGTTCGACGCCGAGGCAGCCCGGACGCTCGACGCCGTCGGCGTCTCCGGCCGGATCGGGGACATCACCGAACCCTCGCAGGACTACGTGGTCAGCGACGCCGCCGGACGGCAGCTTCTGCGGATCGGGCTGGGCGGCTCGGACGGGCCGGGCCGGCCGGACTCCACCTCCGTGTACCAGCCGGGGCTGGAGGCAGCGCTCGCGGCCCGCGGCGAGGAACTTCCCACGCTGCGCGTGCACCGCGGCCTGCGCGCCGTGGAGCTGACCGGCTCCGACTCCGGCGCGGAGCTGGTGGCCGAGGACGAACGCGGCGGCGTGCGGCGGACCTTCACCGCCTCCTGGGTGGTGGGCTGCGACGGTGCGGGCAGCTTCGTGCGGCGCTCCCTGGGCGTCGGCTGGGCCGATTCCGGCTTCGCCCTGGACTGGCTGGCCTGCGATGTGGTGCCGCACCGCCCGGAGGACTTCCCGCCGTCCAATCTCCAGATCGCCGATCCCGCCCGGCCCCGGGTGGCCGTCTCCTGCGGACCGGGCCGCCGCCGCTGGGAGTTCATGCGGATGCCCGGGGAGGACCGGGCGGAGTTCGGCACCGAGGAGAACGCCTGGCGGCTGCTGTCGATGTTCTCCGCCAGGCCGGACAACGCCACACTCACCCGCCACGCCACCTACACCTTCCGGGCCCGCAACGCGGAGCACTGGCGACGTGGACGGGTGCTGCTGGCCGGGGACGCGGCCCATCAGATGCCGCCGTTCGCCGGCCAGGGCATGTGCTCCGGCTTCCGGGACGCCGCGAACCTCGCCTGGAAGCTCGACCTGGTGCTGGGCGGCAGGGCCGGGGAAGCCCTCCTCGACAGCTACGAACAGGAGCGCCGCGCCCACGTCCAGCACGCGATCGACCTGTCCGTACGGCTCGGGCGCCTGATCTGCGTGACCGACCCGGCCGCGGCGGCGGACAGGGACCGGGCGATGACCGCGCGCCCCGCCGGCCCGGCGCGCCCGTCCGCACCGGCGCGCCCCGCCGGCCCGGCCCGCTCCGCGAGCCCGCTGGGCGAACACCTGGCCAAGGGCTTCCTCGCCGACGGCGGACCCCCGGCGGGTGGACTCATGGGCCAGGTCCGGCTGACCGGCCCCGACGGCCCGGGCCCGGCCGACTCCGTGCTCGGCCCCGGCTTCGTCCTGCTGTGCCGCGAGAACCTCGCGGACACCCTGTCCCCCGCCGCGCTGGAGACCCTGCGGCTGGTATCCGGCCGGGTGGTGACCGTCCTGCGCGCCGACACCGGTTCGGCTCCCGGGCCGAACACGGTGCTGGACACCGACGGCCGCTGCCTGCCCTGGCTGGAGTCGGTACCGGCCGGGGCCGTCCTGATCCGGCCCGACCGCTATCTGTTCGGCGCGGCCCCCGACGCGGACGGGCTCGCCGCGCTGATCGCGGACTTCCGGCGGCGGCTGAGCCCGGCCACCCCAGGGCCGGGCGCAGCCGCCGGGTCCGCCTCAGCGGACCGTCGGGCTCAGTGGTAGCGGCGTCCCTCGTCACGCTGGTAGGCGTAGAACGCGAGAGCGGCCAGGGCGACGGTCCAGACCACGAGCGACACGATGGCGACCGGGTTGATGTCGTAGTCGCCGACGGTCGCCCACATCAGCTCGGCCGAGCCGCGCGTCGGGACGAACGGGGCGATCGTCTCGATGAATCCGGGCGCCTCGCCCGGACCGCCCAGCAGGCCTCCCGCGAAGGCCAGCGGCAGGAAGACGAGCTGGACGGTGGCGATCGCCGCCTTGGTGGAGAGCAGGTAGCCGATCGCCAGCCCCATCATGGTGAACGGCACGGAGACGATGATCACCACGCCGATCGCCAGCAGGAAGCGGACCGGCGAGATGGTGGCGGGGGTGAAGAACGCCGCCACGATCACGACCGGGAACATCGAGAACAGCATCATCGCGAGACCGGTGATGATGCGGCTGCCGAACCGCACCGCCGGGCCGATCGGAAGGGTGCGGGTGTAGGGGTCCCAGGGCTGGGAGCGGTCTTCGGCCACACCGGTGCCGTGGCCGAAGAGATTGCTGATCATCGCCGCGAAGACCACCATCGAGGCGGTGGCGAGGGTGGCCCCGGCGGGGTCGTCCTTGGTGTTGGGCACCACGAAGAAGAACAGCGAGGCGGCCGGGAAGAAGGCCGCGCCGATGATCGCCATGGGGATGCGGCTCAGCTCGACCAGCTGGTAGCGGGCATGGACAAGGGTCAGTGATGACATGGCCTCAGGCACTTTCGTGGGAGGTGCGGTGGATCAGGACTGGGAGATCACCAGGAAGGCTTCTTCGAGCGTGGCCTGCTGGACGGCGAGGCCGGAGAACTCCACGCCCTGACGCACCAGTGCCCGGACCAGCTGATCGGCGTCGTGGGTCATCAGCTCGACCCGCTCCTCCGTCCGCTCCTCGCTGATGACGCCCGGCAGGTCCGGCAGCGGTCCGGCGTTCATGGACACGCGCTGCATATGGGCCATCCCCCGGATGGCGCCCACGCTGTCGTCCGCCCGGATGCGGCCCTGGGCGATCACCACCACCCGCTTCGCCAGAGCCTCGATCTCCTCCAGATAGTGCGTGGTGAGCAGGACCGTGCCACCGCCCTCGTGGAACTCGCGGATGCGGTCCCACAGCATCCGCCGGGACTCCACGTCCAGGCCGGTGGTCGGCTCGTCCAGGATGACCAGGCGCGGGCGCCCGACGAACGCGAGGGCGAGCGCCAGACGGCGCTTCTGTCCGCCGGAGAGGCCACCGGCCTGGCGGCGGGCCTCCTTGGTCAGGTCGAACCGCTCCAGCAGCTCGTCCCGGTCCTCGGTCTCCTTGAAGTGCGCGGCCACGAAGTCCACCGCTTCGGCCACCCGCAGGGTCGGCGGAACGCCGCTCTCCTGCGGGGTGACGCCGATGAACCGCCGGCTGGCCGGGTTCGTGGGGGAGCCTCCGAACAGCTCGATGCGCCCGGAGGTCGGCTTGCGCAGCCCCAGCAGGGAGTTGAGCAGCGTGGTCTTGCCCGCGCCGTTCGGCCCGAGCAGGCCGATGAACTCGCCCTCCCGCACGGTGAAGTCCACGTTGTCCAGGGCGACGGTGTCCCCGTAGTGCCGGGTGACGCCGATGGCTCGGGCGACGACGGCCGGGGTGGGGGGAGCCCCGGCGCGTGCGGTGGCGGTGGTGGGGCTGGTGCTCATCGGTGCTCCTCGGTTGATGGGACCGCGCTGCTCTGCGCCGGGCCGGAGTGGTCGGGAGGGGGTGCCCCTTCGGGGGCCGGCCGGACGGGGAAGAGCCTCGCCAGCCGGGCATAGGTCTGGTATTCCTCGACAGTCCGCAGACCGAGGCGGTTGTGCAGCATGTGGACGTGGGAGATGGTGACCTGCGCCGGGTGCAGCGGGGTCTGCCGCCGTATGCGGTCCGACAGTCCGGTGAGCGCCGTCTGCCACGGCGCCAGCGGGCCCGGGGCGTCTCCTCCGGTCGCTTTGGCCCGCAGCTCGTCGGTCGGCCGGGCGGTCCGGTACAGCTCGTCGAGCTGTCGCTCCGTGTAGCCGTAGCCGGCCGCCCACGTCCGCCAGGCGCGCAGTCCGTGATCGTAGAAGGCCGCCTCTTCGGCGGGGTCGTCGCCGAGGGCCCGCGCGGCGCAGACGGTGGCGCGCAGGGCCAGCAGGGCGCGGGCCCCGGTGGAGGGTTCACGCCGGAGGAAGGCGAGGACCAGCCTGCTGGAGAGCTCGAAGAGCTGTTCGTTCTCGGGCATGAGCTCCCGGCCGCCGTACCGCTCGTGTTCCGGGTGGTAGGCGAAGCGGTGGACACCGGGCTCCAGCATGCCGGTGACCTCCTGGTGGGAGGGCTGGTCCCCGGCCGTGGTCATGGAGGCGGCGGTCCGCGCGTAGTCCGCCGGGTCCATCGCCGTCTCGCCCTCCCGCAGCCGCCCGGCGTCCACGAGGCGCTCGGCGAGGAGCCGCTCCGCCGAAGCCGCCTGGTCATCGGTCATGTCCCCGATGCGCAGGCGGATATGGGGACCGCCGTGCCAGTAGCGCAGGAAGAACCACGGGCGGCCCGGCAGGGTCCGCAGCACCGGTCCGACCGTGTCGACCACCACCCGGTCGTGCGCGCTTCGGTCGCCGCTCGGTACGTGCAGATGCCAGGTCCGCCACACGGTGTCGGGTCCGCCGGGGCCGGCGCCGCCCCCGGCGCGCTCGGTCTCGGATGTGTCCGTCAACTTCTGCTCCCTCGTCACAGGCGTAGATCGCACAACAGCCCCTCGAAGCGCGGGGTCCCGGTGATGGCAGCGCAGACAATCATCTCATCGGGGTCCAGGCCGAGGAGTTGCCTCGTCGGGACTTCCTGGAAGGCGCGCGCGGGCCTCGCGTACAGACCGGTGGCGGCCGCGGCCAGCGAGATGCCCTGGGCCGCCCAGCCCGCCGCGTACTGGGCGGCGCTGAATCCGCCGGGGCCCAGCCGGTCCACGAGCCGTCGTGGGTGCGCGGAGAGGAACCACACCGCGCTCGCATGCCGGACGTCGCCCCCGGCGTACGGGGTGACGGGGTAGCCGTAGTACGTCTCCAGTTCGGCCGCGGCGCCGGGGCGGGCCCGGTGCAGGGTCGGCCGGCCGTCCCTCAGGTGCCAGACGCCGTCGGCGTGCCCCTCGATGCCCTGGAACACGGCGGTCAGGCGCAGTTCCTCCCAGGCGGCGGCCAGGTGCGGGCCGGGGGGCGGGACGCTCAGCCAGCTGACGGCCTCGCGCAGGGTCCGCTCGGGTACCGGTCGTCTGCGGCCGGTCATGCCGTACATGCCGCGCGGCATCCGTCCCGCGCTGCGGCGCCACAGCACCTCCGCCCAGGACAGCGCTCCGTCCCCGGGCAGACCGGCCGGGACGGACGGGCCGAGCGGAGCGGCCGAACCCGTGAAGTCCTGGGCGCGGTTGACGGTCAGGATCCCGTCGAGGACCGGGTCGGCAGCCCGCTCCGCCGGGGCCGCGGCGACGGGCGGCCCGCCGTCCTCCAGGGCCACCGTCAACGGCAGGGACCACTCCGACTCGGGCGTCAGGCCGAAGTCCGTCAGCAGGCCCGCCGCGTTCCGGTCCGGCAGCCGCAACTTTCCGGACAGGCCGAACAGTTCCATTCCCAGGCACAACTGGCGCAGGTTGACGCCCAGTTCGAGGCCGATCAGGGAGCTGCGGAACCACCGGTAGGTGTCGGGCAGCCGGGTGTACCTCCCGGCCAGCGCCACCTCCAGCGGACCGGCCGCCCCGTCCTGGCGTCCCACACCGGTCAGCGCGTGCCGGTAGAGGTCGAGCACCCGGCGGTGGCGGCCGTCCCGGACGAGCACCTGGACGGGAAACTTCGCCCGCACCGAGGGATAGGGGCGGTGGTCGTTGAACGGATTCTCCGGCTCCCGCCGTTGCAGCCCGAAGCCCGCGACCAGGGCGTGCCCGAGCGCGTCGGCGCTCTCGCGCGGGGAGCCCACCCGGCCGTGCGGATACGGCGCCCGCTCCAGCAGCTCGGTCGTGCCCCGGGGCAGGGGCGTCCGGTCGCCGAGCGCCGCCTCCGGGAGCGCGGGCGCGACCTCGGTGTCCGGGCGGGGCTCGGGGACGGCCTCCGCATCCACCCGCACGCCGAGCCCCGTCGCGTAGGTGAACCACCGCATGTCGCGGGACATGACATCGGCATCGTCCGGGATCGGTGACGCAGGGCCGCCCCGGTCGCTGGTATCTGTCATGGGGAACTCCGTCTGCCTCGGTGGTTCGGTGAACATCGGCGCGAATCCGCCGCTCCTGCTGGGCCTGTGGGACGTCCGGGGATCAGGGGAAGGCGTGCGGGTCGTAGGGCGGCGACAGCTCGCCGGAGGGGGTTCCGGCCAGCGCCGCCTCCAGTCGCGGCAGCCCGGCCACCCGTTGCTGGGCCTGGCCGAAGCACATGGGGACGATGCCCGGCACCACGGCCTTGGCGGCGGCCAGGCCGAGGTCGGCGTGGTCCCGTGTGGTGGAGTCCACCAGGACGATCCGGTCCAGTCCGGCCGAGGCGTACCTCCCCCGGATGTAGTCCAGCGCCCCGCGCACATCGCCCCCGGCGACCTGTTCCAGCCGGTCCGGCCAGCCCGCGAACGCCTCCGACAGGCTCATCTCCGGCCCGCCCAGCACGGACGTGACCCTCTCCTTCATCTCGGGCAGCGCGTAGAGCCGCAGGTGGTCGTCCATCTCGTCGACCAGCCAGGGGTCGGCCAGCATCGGCTCGGCCTCGGAGCGTTCCCAGTCCATGCGCTCGGTCGCCATCTGGACCACCTCCCACAGCGCCCCTCGGACCGCGGAGACCGGGTCGATGCCGGAGCCCGCGGCGGAGAACGTGGCCGGGAACGGAGCGCGTGTGTTGACCGCCATCGCCCAGACCACCGGGAGGTCGATGTCCTGGGTGGCGCGGAGCAGATGGACCCGGAAGCCGCGCGAGGCGGCTGTCGCCAGCAGCCCCCGGACGACCGGATCGGCGATCGAGGAGTGGGTGATCTCCGGCAGCGAAAGGGCCCGGTGGAAGCTGATCAGGAAGGCGTCCCGCTCGGCGAGTTCCAGCAGGGAGTACAGCGCGGCCTCCTCCAGGCAGGAGCCGACCGCACAGCCGCTGGAGGACTCCTGGTACAGATGCCGGCGCGGCGCGGCGCCGTGCCGCCGTGCCGCCCGCTGGTCCCGTCCGTAGCGGTAGTCGTACTGGAAGAAGGCGAGTTCGGCGGGGACGAGCCGGGGCCGGCCGTCCGCCAGGTCGTGCCCCCACGCCCAGTCCATCGGCGTGTCGTCCGTCACCCGCTCGATCCGCGCGGTGGGACGCGCCGCCTGCTCCTCGGTGTACTCGCCGAACGCGGCGGGCCGCACCGCCAGCTCCGCTCCGCCCTCGGTGCGGACGAGTTCGGCGTACGAGACTCCCTCGACGAGCGGCGCCTGGTGCGGGAAGCCCGAAAGCCGCTCGTACACCTCCAGGATGGCGATCGGGTCCGCCTTGGCGAAGGTCGTCTCGCGGGCGTAGCCGAGGGCCACCGCGTCGGGCTGGAGCGCCATGCTCATGGCGAAGGGGGCCAGCAGTTCCCGTTGCTGCGCGAGGACCGGTCCGAAGCGCGGATCCACCAGTCGTGAGCGCAGCGCACCGGGCCGCACCAGTCCGGCCCCGGCCGCGGCCCGGCCCGGATTGTCCGCGGCGGCGGGGCGGGACCGCAGGACCAGGGGCTGCGGCGGCCTCCCCACCGGTCGTTCGGGGATCTCCGGCGCGCAGAGCGGACAGGCGAAGTGGCGGGGTATGCGGTGCGTCCGCGTCCCCCGCGACCCCACCGCGTACAACTCGCCCGGCCCCAGGGGGCGGACGGCCAGCCGCGCCAGCGCCGCACGGGTGAGCTCGGGAAGGAACGGGCGGCGTGGGGCGACCCGCGAGGTGGGCCGGGTCAGGTCATCGGTCAGGGGGTGGTCGATCACCAGCCGGGATCGCAGCTCGGCGCAGCCCGCGCAGCCGGAGTCCGTCCCGGGCACCCAGCGGGGGCCGACCAGGACCTCGTCTCCGTAGACGCGGACGGACAGATGCTCACGCCCGTCGGCGGACCGCAGCTGCTCGCGTTCCCAGTCCAGGTCCCAGCCGAGATTGGCGCCGACGGTGCCGTCCCCGGAGGCGCCCAGCGGCTCCAGCACGGCACGCCATTCGGTGCCCTCGGCGTCGGACAGGGCGGGTGCGCAGGCCACGGTGGTCGTGTTCTCAGCCATGGGCGGTCTCCTCGGCGCTCTCCTCCGCCGCCTGCGGCTCTCCGTCGAGGGGGACGGCCCGGACGCCGCCCGACCACAGCGGCAACGCGCCGGTCACCGGGTCCGGTCGACGCGGGGTGCCCTCGTAGCGGAGCCCGGCGGCCGCCGCCGCGTCCGCGATCTGCTTGCGCAGCGCGGCCTGCGCCGAGGCGTCGGCGAACAGCAGGGCGTCGGTGTGCACGCCGTCGGCCAGGGGGCCCGCGCCGGGCACCCCGTGGCTCTGGTGCCGGGCCAGCGCGGTGGCCAGCGCACCGTGCACCGCCTCCGTGTCGTCACGGCCCCAGCTCCGTCCGGTCCACGGCCGCGGCCCGCCGGAGGTCCGTACCTCCGCCAGCGTCCAGTCCAGGCCGGGGTGGCGCAGCAAGGTCAACGCCGGGTCCGGCATGCCCTCTTCCTCCAGCATGCGCAGCAGCGGCTCCGAGCGCGCCTCCACGGCCCCCACGGCCCTGGTCGCGTACGGCACGGCTTCATCGGCCATCAGCCGCAGCGCGCCGTCCAGCAGCCAGTGCTCCTCGGTGAGACCCGCGGCGGCGGCGCCCGGGGTCGGGCAGGCGGCGCGGAGCGCGGCGAGGGCGACCGCGACCGTCGCCGTCCGCTGCTCCTCGGCCCAGGCGACCACGGAGCCGGCGCCGCCGTCGCGGTCGGCCGTCTCCCGCAGGGCCAGCGGCATCTGGGGCAGTTCCTCGCCGCCCAGCAGCGCGAAGGGTCCGGTCCAGCGCCCGGTGAGCGCGGTCACCGCCTCGACGGCCTCGTCGGGGGTGGGCAGCGGTACGGGCTCGGCGCCGGCCCCGGGCGCGGCTGTCAGGAAGCGCCGCTCGGCGGCTTCGCGGGAAGCGGTGCCGGGGGCCGCGAGGCTCACCTGGTCCGCCGTCAGTTCCTCACCGTGGAGGACATGCGCTTCGCCGGGCTGCGCGATGCCCGCGAGGGTGTCGAACAGCAACTGCCCCGCGAGCGCCCCGGCCAGTGCCTCGGCCGTGGGGTGAGGGGCGGGGGCGGCGGCGTCGGCCGCGGCCCAGCGTGCGGCCCGGCCGATGAGCGCGGCCGAGCCCGGGAGCGACGCACGAGCGGGGGCGGCGGGGCCGACGGCGGCGACGAGACCGTCCCAGCGCACCGGGACCAGCAACGCCCCCTCGGGCAGCAGGGCGGTCAGCGCTTCCGGGGTCACGCCGGCGTCCGCGCCGGGGCAGTAGAGGACGGCGTCCGGCGGCACGGGCAGGTCCCCGGGGTCCGGAAGCGACGCGGAGTCGCTGAGCGGCAGCAGCCGCAGGCCCAGCCGGGAGGTGGTGGCCGCGGCGGCGTCGAAGTCCGGGGTGGCCAGCGTGAGACCGGTGATCCCGGCCCGGTGCAGTCCCCGGGCGGCCGGCAGCACGGCATCGGCCGGACCGCACAGCAGCACCTCGGTGGTGCGCAGCCGCTGGAAGACGGCGTACGGGTCGGCACACTCCGTCTCCAGGTGTGCCAGGGCCTCCGGGTAGCGGGCGCGGATCTCGGCCGACGGCTCGGGCACGGTCAGCGCGCCCAGGTCGAGCAGGAGGTCACGGGCCCGCAGCTCGTCGACGATCCGGCGGACGACGGGCCGGGCCCGTTCGCTGCCCAGCGCGGTGACCAGCTCGTCCTCGGTGGTTCCCGCTTCCAGCAGCGGCACACAGGTGTCGGCGACCCGGTAGAGCAGTTGGGGGCCGCTGATCACGAACTGGGTGCGGGGGCCGTTGAAGTAGACCCCTTCCGAGACCGGCGCATAGTGCAGATGGGGGCGCGCGCGTAGCGTCATCGGGTCTTTCCTCCGTACTGGAAGGGGCCGTCGGGAGCGCGGCCGATGTCGACGATCCACTCCAGGGCGTGCGGGCTGTCCGCCACCCGGGGAAGCGCCTCCTCCACATAGGCCGCGTCGCCCCGTTCCCGCATCCGGGGCAGCACGCGCACGCTGAGGGCGCTGGCCAGATCGACGTACTGGGGCTTCTGCTTCCTGCCCTCACCGGCGGCTTGGCCCGCGCCGGTGGCCTGGCCCTCGCCGGAGCCGTCACCGGGCGGCGGCTTCAGGACGACCTCCTCGGGCACGCCGTGCCGGTTCCGCCACCGGGCGAGCGCCAGCAGCCGGTCGTGCTCGGCGGGCCCCGCGGCCACCGCCTCGTCCAGCTCCCGGCCCCCGTACCAGCGGCGGCGGGCCAGCATGGCCGAGCCGACCTGGAAGCGCGGGCAGGCCCGGGTGCGGTCGCCGTCCCACTGCCGCTCGGCGTGCCAGATCGCCACGAAGGGTTCGCGCAGCACGCCGCCGGAGTAGAGCCAGTTGGCCAGCCGGAGCGGTGCCGGGAGCCGCTCCGGGTGCCCGGTGCCGAGCGAGAGCATGTGCAGCGGGCGGCCGTCGGGGTCCAGGATGCCGAGCGCGTCCGTGTCCGGGTCGTGGCGCAGTCGCAGCCGGAACCAGTCGTCGGGCCCCAGCCGGTCCGGGAGCACCGGCGGGTGCGCGTTGACGTTGAGCCGGTGCAGGCCCGGGTCCTCGACCAGCCGCCCGTCCTGCTCGGCGTAGCGGGCACGGAGCTGCTCGCGGAAGTGGGGCAGGGCGCGCCCGCCGAGGGCGCGGTCCGGTCCGAGGAACCTGCCGTAGAGCATGCCGTGGCCCGCGTAGGCCTCGTTGAAGAGCAGCTGTCGCCGCCATGTCTGGGTCAGCACGCCGTAGCGGAGGTCGCCGGTCCGGAAGCGGTCGGGCAGGCCCGTGGCCAGGTCGAGGGCCTGGGAGGCGCTCCAGCTGACGGCCTCACCGGTGGCGGCGGCCCGGTCGATGCCGGCGATCGCGGTGTCGACGATGTTGGCCCGCAGGGCGTACAGCCGGTCCAACGAGCGGTCGGCCGGGCCCAGTTCCCCGGGGGGCTCGTTCTCGGGGAGGCGGTAGGCGCGCCGGTAGGTCTCGGCGCTCAGGTAGTCCGCGTGGTCGCTGAGGGGGACCTCGGCGCCGACGCCGAACCGCTCGACGAAGACGGCGGACAGCAACGCCCGTATGTCGTGCATCCAGTCGAAGACGGACAGCAGGGCCACTCCGGCGGCGAGGTCGTCGAGCTGGCTCCGCCAGTCGGCGGTGGACACCCGGACGTCCTCCAGCACGGCGTCCTCCTCGATGAGGATCTGCGCAGGCCGTCCCGCCTCGCGGCTCAGCGTGACGAGCGTGTCGCGCAGCCGGCTCAGCGCCTCGGGCCGTTCGTCGGCGGAGTTGTCGGCGAGCCCGCGCAGTTCGGCGCCGGTCTGCTCCAGCAGCCTCCGGGCCGTCTCCGGGACCGTCAGACCGGCGGGGTCGAGCAGATCCGGGAAGTCGGCCGCGCCGTCCTCGGGCCGGA
This sequence comes from Streptomyces anulatus, assembly GCF_014650675.1. Lineage (GTDB taxonomy): Bacteria > Actinomycetota > Actinomycetes > Streptomycetales > Streptomycetaceae > Streptomyces > Streptomyces anulatus. The sequence continues at coordinate 632,462 of NZ_BMVK01000002.1, forward strand.
TGCGGGTGCACAGGATGCCGGCGCCGATCGCACGCGCCAGGGCCTGCCGGGCGAGTTCGGGGGCACAGCCGGAGCGTGCGGCGAAGTCCGCGGCGACGTCGGCCGCGCGGCGTGGGCCGACGGCGACGGCGGCCACCAGCAGCCCGACCGCGCCGGAGACCTTGGCCGACAGGCGGCGCACCCCGCCGTCGGCTCCGGGCTGCAGGAAGTACAGGAGGTCGCCTTCGGCCGACAGCTCGGACGTGGGCGGCAGTTGGAGCAGGGTGTCGGGGGTGAGGTCGCCGCCCGAGGTGTGCAGCCCGCCCAGTACGTAGTCGAGCATGACGCGGTCCAGCCCCTGGAAGGGCACCACCCGCCCGAACTCCGGGGCGTCCGGGCCCGGTCCGTCCGGTCCGGGGACGGCAAGGCCGATGGCGGTGAAGCGGGCCATCGGGCTGGTGCGGATCATGGCCCGGGTGACGTACTGGACCAGCCCGCGCTCGGACTTGCGCAGCCGGGTGGGAACGGGCTCGGTGGCGGCGACGGCCGCCCTGTACCGTCCCGCGCCGGCCGCCGCCTCCGGCGCCACCAGCGTCATCGAGTGCCGCAGGCTCTCGTCGCCCAGCAGCCCGGCCAGCGTCCCGCGCTCGGCGTCCACCGCCCGCGGGTAGTGGCCGACCACGTCGGCGGCGTATGCCTCCCGCCGCTGCCGGGCCTCCCACCAGCGGCCGACCAGGGGGTGGTCGACGAGCAGCGCCGGCCGTGGGGCGGTGTCGTTGTGGATGGCGCGGCGCAACACGATGAGCTGCCCGCGCGCCTCCCGGTCGGTGGTGGCGCCGATCATTTCGTAGAGCGCGTCGGAGCACCGGTCGGCCAGTTCGCGCACCTCGGTCGTGGCCCCGTCCAGCGTGCGGAGCGCTGCCAGCAGCCCGGGGTCCGCGAGCCTTCTGCGGCGCAGCGGGTTGAGGCGCAGCATCCACAGGGGCTCCGCGGTGTCGCTCATTCCGCCGCCCCGGCGGTGGCCTGCGCCATCTCCTGTCGCGTCTGCTCCAGCCTGTCCTGCCAGGAGGAGCCGAGGACCTCGTCCACCAGTTCGGCGACGGCGAAGCAGAAGTAGTAGCGGTGCATGGGCGGTACGCCCAGCAGCGGCAGCTGCTGGTAGAAGAGGTTGACGAGCAGCCGGTAGGAGGCGAACCACTGCGGCGGCGAGGCGATGACGCCGGACTCCTCCATCGTGCGGTGGAAGGCGCTGGGTTCGGTGCTCACACGGCCGTCCCCGCCGGGCGGGCCCATGGTGGCCAGGTCGAACCCGGCGCCGAGTCCGTCGACGTCGTCCAGGGTCAGCCTTCCCTGGGCGACCGTGGCGTCGAAGGCCCCCATGGAATAGGCGAAGGCACGGGCCCAGGCCGACGTCCCGTGGTCGGGCGTGCCGGAGAGCGCCCGCTCCACGACGGGCCGCAGGCGGGGGGCGTCGGTGGCCAGACGCTGGGCGAAGGCGGGGCGGGGGTCCTTGCGGGCGGCGGCCCAGGCGAAGAACGCCTCGGCGTGCGAACGCATCGAGAACGCCCCGTTCCCGGCCCCGTGCTGGTGCGCCGCGGCCAGCGCGGCGAACGCCTCCATGATGCGCACCGGCGCCTCGCGCGGCTCCCCGGCCAACTGCTCGACCGTGGTGGTCAGCGGCCGGTCCAGCTGGTCCAGGGCCAGTTCCCGCAGGTCCTGGAGCGGCTGCGGCCAGGTCTCGACCGACGGGAGGCTCAGCGCCTCCGTGGCGCCGTGCTCACGCATCGGCAGGTAGGGCGGTGCGACGCCTTCCAGCCGGCCCATCTCACGGGCCTGGGCGAGATAGGTCTCCTCGTCCGTCACGGCCGGGCCCTCGGCGGGGCCGGCGTCGAGGGCGGCGGCGATCCCCGCCCAGTCGAGGGCCGGCCGCCCGGGCACGCTCCGGGCGACGATGTCGATGTGCGGTCCGTACAGCCAGCCCCGTCGCAGGTGGAGGAGGGCGGCCCGGTGGTCCTCGCGGAGGCGGCGGCTGACCGGCAGCACGGTCTTCGCCAGCCAGCGAGGCGTGATGGGCACCCGGGAGTACAGCCGTACGCCCGCCGCCTCGGACATGTCCGGACCGGCGGCTGCTGTGTCTGTGATCACGCTGCGTACCCGTTCATGATCGGAAGGCGTTTCGGGAGATGGCGGCCGTCTGACGTGGTGTGACGCAGCCCGGCAGAGCTCACAATGCCGCCGCGCCGGGCCGCGGACAACGAGCAGTGGACGGAACCTGACATCTGTCATGTGCCGCCGGACCGTCCGCCGTGGCGCGGTCCGCGGACGGTGGGCGGCCGAAGGCCCGCAGAAGCGGCCGTACCGGGCGGTTCCGGCCCCTCCGGACCGGGTCGCCGGGATGATAGAACCTTGGCTCCCGCGGACAGCTCGCCGAGGTCTCCACGCAATGGACGGAGCATCAGGATGGTTACGCAGCAGCGCCCTTCGACGGTGTACAGCACGGAGCACGCCGAGATCTACGATTTCATCCACGCGGCCCGGGGCCGGGACTGGTCGGCCGAGGCGGACGGCATCACCCGGCTGATCCGGGAGCGTTGTCCCGAAGCGGGTTCGCTGCTCGATGTCGCGTGCGGCACCGGTGCGCATCTGGAGCGGTTCGCCGAACATTTCGGCGCCGTGGCCGGCGTCGAGCTCTCCCCCGAGATGCGGAGGACGGCCACGAGGAGGGTCCCGGCGGCCCGCGTGCACGAGGGGGACATGCGGCAGTTCGAGCTCGGCCGGACCTTTGACGCGGTGCTCTGCATGTGCTTCTCCCTGGGGTACATGAGCACCGTCGAGGAACTGCGTCGGAGCGCGGCGACCCTGGTGCGGCACCTGGCCCCGGGCGGAGTGCTCGTCGCCGAACCCTGGTGGTTTCCCGAGCAGTTCATCGACGGGTTCATATCGGCCTCCCTCGCCCAGGAGGAGGGCCGGGCCGTCAGCCGGCTGTCGCACTCGGTCCGGGACGGACGCATCAGCCGGATGACGGTGCGCTATACCGTCGCGGAAACAACCGGTATCCGTGAATTCACCGAATACGAAACGTACTCACTGTTCACCCGGGAGGAATACCTGGACGCCTTCCGGCAGGCGGGGTGCGAGGTGGAGTTCCTTCCCGACTGGCCGAACGGCAGGGGGCTGTTCATCGGGGTCCGCGCATGAGGGAGACCACCCACGGAACCGACCCGGCACAGTGACGAGGGTGCGGGAAAACCCCATCCCGCGCGTCGCCCTGACAGATCCGCGCCGCGACAGCAAGGCGCGGAGGCAGGTTCCTGATATGTGTCACAGCCCCCATCACTTCGATCCCGCGGGCCCCAGGGGTGGGCTAGCTTTCCGCGGAGAATGCCGACGGCCCCTCCCGGGGCCTCGGCGGATCGACCGCACATTCCGGGGGGAGACCATGAGCGAGCCGTCGGACCGGATCGCCGGAGTCGGCGCGCGTGCCGACAGCGGCGTGGAGGTCTTCGAGCGTCACTACGCCGGCGAGCCGGGCGCCGGCTGGGAGATCCAGCGGCCGCAGACGGTCCTCGTACGCCTCGCCGAGGAGGGCGCGCTCCGCGGCCGGGTGCTCGACGTCGGCTGCGGCAGCGGCGACAACGCCCTGCTGGCCGCCGAACACGGCCTGGAGACGACGGGGGTGGACGCCGCGCCCAGCGCGATCACCCTCGCCGTCGGCAAAGCGCGGGAACGCGGCCTGAAGGCGCGCTTCCTGGAGTGGGACGCCCTGGACCTGGCGGCGCTCGGCGAGCAGTTCGACACGCTCATCGACGTCGGGCTCTTCCACTGCTTCGCTCCCGAGGACCGGCCCCTCGTCGCCCGCAGCATGGCCTCCGTCGTACCGCCCGGCGGACGCTGCTTCCTGATGTGCTTCAGCGACCGGCAGCCGGGCACCTGGGGTCCGCGGCGCGTTCCCGAGCAGGCCGTCCGGGAGAGTTTCACCGGCGCCGGGTGGCGCGTGGACACGCTCGAAGCAGCCGAACTCGACGTCGCCTTCAGCCCCGGGGTCGCCCAGGCCTGGTTCGCCGCCATGACCCGCCTCTGAGCGGGTCGGAGAGAAGACGACCATGCGCGTCCTGTTCTGCACCTGGCCCGCCGCGGCCCACCTCTACCCCAGTGTGCCGATGGCCCAGGCCCTGCACGACGCGGGCCACGAGGTGCGGGTCATCTCCCACCCGTCGCTGCTGGACACGATCAACGCGACGGGGCTGACGGGGGTGTCGCTCGGCGACGAGCAGACCCTGCCGCAGCCGCTGGGCGCCGGCCGCCCCCTCTCCCCGGACACGTACGCCGACCTCGTCCGCATCACCAAGTCCCTCGAACTGGACGGCTACGAACGGTACGTGTGGACCTACTACCGGGACTACATGCTGCCGGCGGTCCGCGACTTCCAGCCGGAGGGCGCCCCCGCCGGCGAATCCCAGCACGCCCTCGACGCGCTGGTCGGCTTCTGCCGTTCCTGGCGGCCCGATCTGGTCCTGTGGGACCCCACGATGCCGGCCGCCGGTGTGGCCGCCCGGGTGTCCGGCGCGGCCCACGCCCGCATCCTGTGGGGACCGGACCTGTTCGGCTGGGCGCACGAGCAGTACACCCGGTGCAGGAATCTCTCCGGTGACGCCCTCCTGCCCGAGGATCCGATGACCTCGTCGGTCCGGCCGATGGCCGAGCGCTACGGGCTCCCCATGACCGACGAGCTGCTGTTCGGACAGTGGACGGTCAACCCGGTGCTGGAGCGGATGCGCCTGCCCACCGTTAAGCGCACCGTGTCGATGCGCTGGCAGGCCTACGCCGGCCCGGCGGTGCTGCCCGACTGGCTGAGAGAACCACCCGCACGGCCGAGGGTGGCCATCACCCTCGGTTCCTCGATACGGGCCTGGGGGCGGGACAGCGCCCTGCTCGTCAACCGCGTACTGGAGATGGTGGACGGCCTGGACGTCGAGGCCGTCGCCACGCTGGACGCCTCCCAGCTCGCGGTGGCCGACCGGATACCCGACAACGTCCGGACCGTCGACTACGTCCCACTGACCGAACTGCTGCCGACCTGTTCGGCGGTGATCCACCACGGCGGCCACGGCTCGTTCGGCGCCGCCCTGGTCAACCGGATCCCGCAGTTCGTCGTGATGGACCCCGGCTACCCCATGGAGGCGCCGATCACGGGCCGGTTCCTCTCCGAGAGCGGCGTGGGAACGGGGGTGCGCGTCGACCGGCACACCGGCGCCGAACTGCGTGCGGGGCTGTCCCGCCTGCTCACCGCGCCGTCCTTCCGCGACGCCGCGGCGGAGCTGTACACGGACCTGCTGACCGCTCCGGAGCCGAGCGAGATCATCCCCGTCCTGGAGCGCCTCACCCGGCACCACCAGAGCCGGGACTGAACCCGCCCCCTTCCCATCGTCCCCACCGCGCCAGGGAGCCACCGCGTGATCAACGTCTTCCAGCCGAGCCTGGGCGAGGCGGAACTCCTCGCCCTGTCCGAGGTCTTCGCTTCGAACTGGCTGGGCCACGGACCCCGCACCGACGAGTTCGAAGCACGCTTCGCGGACCACATCGGGGTCGAGCCGGACCGGATGGTCTTCCTCAACTCCGGTACGGCCGGGCTCTTCCTCGCCACCGAGCTGCTCGACCTGGGCCCCGGCGACGAGGTGGTACTGCCGTCCGTGAGCTTCGTGGCCGCCGCCAACGCCATCGCCGCGACCGGCGCGCGCCCCGTCTTCTGCGACGTCGACCCCCATGGTCTCCACCCGACCGTGGAGCACGTCGAGCGTGCCATGACCCCCCGTACCAGGGCCGTCATCGTGCTGCACTACGGCGGCTACCCCGGGGAGGTCGTGGGGATCGCGGCCCTGTGCCGGCAGCGGGGGATCCCGCTCGTCGAGGACGCGGCCTGCGCGGTGGCCTCCACGGTCGACGGCAGGGCGTGCGGCACCTTCGGCGACATCGCCCTCTGGAGCTTCGACGCGATGAAAGTGCTGGTGACCGGTGACGGCGGCATGCTGTACGTCCGCGATCCGCAGCTCGCGCGCCGCGCCCGGGTCCTCGCCTACCACGGTCTGGAGCAGCCCAGCGGCTTCGCCCACGCGAAGGTGTCCGAGCGGTGGTGGGAACTCGACGTACGGAGCTTCGGCCGCCGCGTCATAGGCAACGACCTGACCGCCGCGCTCGGCACGGTGCAGCTCGGCCGGCTGCCCGCCAACGTCGCCCGGCGGCGCGAGGTGGCGACCGCTTACGACAGCCTGCTCGCGAACACCCCGGGCGTACGCCTGCCGCCCCCGCTGCCCGAGGGGCACCGCTCCTCGTACTACTTCTACTGGGTCCAGATGGATCCGCTCATCCGTGACCGGGTCGCGGCCACGCTGCTGGCCCAGGACATCTACACCACCTTCAAGTACCCGCCGCTGCACCGGGTGCCCGCCTACGGCGACCGGGCCACCGACCTGCCCGGGACCGACCTGGCCACCGACAGCACACTCCTGCTCCCCCTCCACCAGGCGCTGAGCGACGCGGAGATCCGGACGGTGGCGACCGCGCTGTGCGAAGCCGTCACCCACCACCTGGCCCTGGCCGGGGCCTGACGCACGCCGACGGGAATCACCGAGGGAGGCGCCCGCCTGTGGGCATCGACGAGACAGCCGTTCCAGGTGCGCACGCGCACGCGCCCGGCCGGGTAGCACGCCCCCCGCGCGCCCCGGCCCGCACCGCTCCACGGGAGGAACGCCCATGAAGGCGCTGATACTCGCCGGAGGGCTCGGGACGCGGCTGCGGCCGTTCACCGAGACCATGCCCAAACAGCTGATACCCATCGCCAACCAACCCGTACTCGAACACGTGCTGGAGAACCTCCGCGCGCTGGGCGTGCGGGAGATCTGTGTGGTCGTCGGCGCGTGGGGACCCGACATCGCGGCACGGATCGGCGACGGATCGCGGTTCGGCGCCCGGATCACCTACCTCACGCAGCAGCGGCCGCTGGGGCTGGCGCACTGCGTGGCCATCGCCCGTCCGTTCCTCGGCGACGACGACTTCGTGATGTACCTCGGCGACAACGTCGTGCAGGACGGCATAGCGGGGCCGGCCGAGGAGTTCCGGGCCCGCCGGTCCGACGCGCACATGGTGGTGGCCAGGGTCGCCGACCCCCGCGCCTTCGGGGTGGCCGAGCTGGACGCCCTCGGCCGGGTCCGACGGCTGGTGGAGAAGCCGCGCCTGCCGCTCAGCGACCTGGCGCTCATCGGCGTCTACTTCTTCCGCCCCGCCATCCACCGGGCGGTCGCCGCGATCGGCCCGAGCGCACGTGGCGAGCTGGAGATCACCGACGCCGTCCAGTGGCTGGTCGACCGGGGAGGCTCGGTCACGGCCGGCGAATACACCGGCTACTGGAAGGACACCGGACGGGTGGAGGACGTGCTGGACTGCAACCGGCGTCTGCTGGACAGCCTGGCCCGGGGCGTCCACGGAACGGTCGACGCCGCCAGCCGGCTGACCGGCCCGGTGCACATCGCCCCGGGCGCCACCGTGCTGCGCTCCGTCATCACCGGGCCGGTGATCGTCGGCCCCGGCTCCCGCGTCGAGGACTGCCGTATCGGACCGGGCACATCGATCGGCGGCGACTGCGTCCTGCGCGGCACCGAGCTGGAGAACTCCATCGTGATGGACGGCGCGTGGGTGACGGAACGGACCGGTGCGAGCGACCTGCTCATCGGCCGCTCGATGCGGATCGGCTCCGACTCGCCCCCGGTGCCACTGCCCACCGAACTGGCTGCGAACGGCGCCCGTACAGGAGGAACCCGATGAGGATTCTGGTCACCGGCGGGGCCGGCTTCGTCGGCTCGCACTACGTCCGGACGATGCTGGCGCAGGGGTACCCGGGCTACGAGCGGGCCGACGTCACCGTGCTGGACAAGCTGAGCTACGCGGGCAACGCCGAGAACATTCCGATCGGACACCCCCGGCTGCGTCTCGTCCGGGGCGACATCTGCGACGCGCCGCTGCTGAACGAGCTGCTGCCCGGCCACGACGCCGTGGTGCACTTCGCGGCCGAGTCGCACGTCGACAGGTCGCTGGACGCCCCCGCCGTCTTCACCCGGACGAACGTGGTGGGCACCCAGACCCTCCTGGACGCCTGCCTGAACGCCGGGGTGGAGCGGGTGGTGCACATCTCCACGGACGAGGTGTACGGCAGCATCGACGAGGGCTCCTGGCACGAGGAGTCGCCGCTGCTGCCCAACTCCCCCTACGCGGCCTCCAAGGCGGCGGCGGACCTGACCGTGCGCGCCTACTGGCGGACCTTCGGGCTCGATGTGTCGATCACGCGCTGCTCCAACACGTACGGCCCGTACCAGCACCCGGAGAAGGCCATCCCGCGCTTCACCACCAACCTCCTGGAGGGCGAGCCGATCCCGCTGTACGGCTCCGGGCGGAACGTGCGCGACTGGATCCATGTGGACGACCACGCGCGGGCCGTCCAGCTCGTGCTGACCAAGGGAATCGCGGGCGGCATCTACCACGTGGGCGGCGGCCACGAGCTGACCAACATCGAGCTGGCGGAGCAGCTGCTCGCCCTGTGCGGCGCGGACCGGTCCATGATCCGGCAGGTGGCCGACCGCAAGGGACACGACCTGCGCTACTCGCTGGACGGGTCCAAGGCCCGTACCGAGCTGGGGTTCACGCCACGGGTCGGCTTCGACGAAGGACTGGCCGCCACCGTCGACTGGTACCGGGAGAACACGGCGTGGTGGCGGGCCGCGAAGGGCCAGGCAGCGGACACGGAGGACCGGTCGTGAACGACGAGCACAGGACACGGGTCCTGGAAGAGGCGCGGAAGCACCACCAGAGCGTGCGCGGTTCCGGGGAGTTCGTGCCGGGCACCACGGAGATCTGGCCGTCCGGCGCCGTCCTGGACGAGGACGACCGCGCGGCGCTGGTGGAGGCCGCCCTGGATCTGCGGATCGCCGCCGGGCCGCTCTCCAAGCGCTTCGAGTCGGAGTTCGCGCGGCTCCTGAAGCGTCGCAAGGCCCATCTGACGAACTCCGGTTCGTCGGCCAATCTGCTGGCGCTCACCGCCTACACCTCCCCGCAGCTCGGCGAACGGCGGCTGCTGCCGGGCGACGAGGTCATCACGGTCGCCGCGGGGTTTCCCACCACGGTGAACCCGATCCTGCAGAACGGGCTGGTGCCGGTCTTCGTCGACATCGAGCTCGGCACGTACAACACCACCGCCGACCGCGTCGCCGCGGCCATCGGGCCCAGGACCCGGGGCATCATGATCGCGCACGCCCTCGGCAACCCGTTCGAGGTCGAGGAGATCGCCCGACTCGCGGCGGACCACGGCCTGGTGTTCGTCGAGGACAACTGCGACGCGGTCGGCACCACCTACCGGGGGCGGCTGACCGGGACGTTCGGCGACATCAGCACCGTGAGCTTCTATCCCGCGCACCATCTGACGATGGGCGAGGGCGGCATCGTGACGACCTCGGACCTCAAGGTCGCGCGGATCGTCGAATCACTGCGGGACTGGGGGCGGGACTGCTGGTGCGAACCGGGCCACAGCGACACCTGCCTGAAGCGCTTCGACCACCAGCTCGGCGCGTTGCCCGCCGGCTACGACCACAAGTACATCTTCTCCCACGTCGGCTACAACCTGAAGTCGACGGACCTGCAGGCGGCGCTCGGCCTGTCACAGCTGCGGAAGCTGGACGGGTTCATCGCGGCGCGCCGCCACAACTGGCGGCGGATGCGTGAGGGCCTGGACGGCGTACGCCATCTCCTGCTGCCGGAGGCTACTGCCGGCAGCGACCCGAGCTGGTTCGGATTCGTGATGACGGTGGGGCCCGATGCCCCGTTCACGTGCGGGGAGCTGACCGGGTTCCTGGAGAAGCGGAAGATCGGTACGCGCCGCCTGTTCGCGGGCAACCTGACCCGCCAGCCCGCCTATCACCAGCAGCCCCACCGCGTCGTCGGCGAACTGACCAACAGCGACATCGTCACGGAGCGCACGTTCTGGACCGGGGTCTATCCGGGCCTCACCGACGAGATGACCGACTACGTCATCGCCTCGGTACGGGAGTTCGTGGCAGGCCGCCGGTGAGAGTCGACGGCTCCCGGCCGCACGGCGCGGCGACCGGACCGGGCGGACTGGGCGGACTGGGCGGACTGGGCGGACTGGGCGGGCAGCGCGGGCATCACGGGCTGAGCCAGGAGGGCGGGCGGGACAGGCAGCGTGGACTGGCGGCCAGGATCGCCCGCTCCGTGGCCGCCACCGGCCCGGCCACCGGAGCCCGGACCACGACGGGCGAGATCGTCGCGTGGCTGGCGGAACGCCGCAGGGCCCACGGCACACGGATCCGGCGCATCCCGTTCGCGGAGCTGGACGGCTGGTCGTTCCAGGAGGACACCGGGAACCTGGTCCACCGCAGCGGGCGCTTCTTCACCGTCGAGGGCATGCGCGTGCACGACGCGGACCGGCCCGGCGCTCCGTGGGAGCAGCCGGTCATGAGGCAGCCGGAGGTCGGCGTACTCGGCCTGCTCGCCAAGGAGTTCGACGGCGTACTCCACTTCCTGGCCCAGGCCAAGATGGAGCCGGGCAACCGGGGCATGCTCCAGCTGTCGCCGACCGTGCAGGCCACCCGCAGCAACTACCAGCGGGTGCACGGCGGTTCGGGCGTGCGGTTCCTGGAGTTCTTCACCGAGCCCGGCCGCGCCCGGCCACTGACCGACACGCTGCAGTCCGAGCACGGCGAGTGGTTCCTGCACAAGTCGAACCGCAACGTCGTGGTGGAGACGGCCGACGAGGTCGCCGAGGACCCCGCCGCCGAACCGGACTTCCGCTGGCTGACCCTGGGCCAGATCGGCGAGCTCCTGCGGCTGGACAACGTGGTCAACATGGACACCAGAACCGTGCTGGCCTGCCTGCCGACCACCGCAGAGCCGCGGCCGTCCCGGCACACCGACGCCGAGGTGTCGTCCTGGCTCGGTGCCGCCCGTTCCCGCTCCCGGCTCACGGCCGAGCCCGTGCGGCTCGCCCGGGTGCGGGGCTGGCTCCGGGACGAGCAGGCCATCCGCCGCACCGACGACCGCCACTTCCGCGTGGTCGCGGTCGCGGTCGAGGCGGACGGCCGGGAGGTGGGCAGCTGGACCCAGCCGCTGTTCGAACCGTGCGCCCCCGGGGTCAGCGCGTTCCTGTTCCGCCACTTCGACGGTGTGCCGCATCTGCTGGCCCACGCCCGCGCGGAGGCGGGACTGCCGCAGACCGTCGAGGTGGGCCCGACCGTGTGCCACACACCGGACGGCCACGGCGACCACCCGGCGTACGCGGATGTCGTACGGGCAGCCGACGGCGCGCGCGTCCGCTACGCGGCGGTGCACTCCGAGGAGGGAGGACGGTTCCTGCACGCCGAGAGCCGCTGCCTCTTCGTGTCGCTGGACGGCGTCGACGACAGCGCCCTGCCCACCCCGCTGCCGGACCACCTCTGGATCACGCCGGGCCAGCTCGGCGCCCTGACAGGCCGAGGCCACCAGGTCACCGTCCAGGCCCGCACGTTGCTCGCCGTCCTCAACTCCGGTGCGGCGAGGCTGTCATGAGCAGGCCGGTACGGATCGCGGTGCTCGGCACCGCGGAGTTCGCCCGGCGGCGCATGCTGCCCGCCTTCGGGGCCTCCGCCGACGTCACCGTGGTCGCCGTGGCGAGCAGGGCCCCGGCGAGGGCGGCAGAACTGGCCCGGGAGTACGGCTGCCGGGCCGCCGACAACTACGCCGAGCCGCTGACCGACGACGACGTGGACGCGGTCTATCTGCCGCTGCCCGCATCGATGCACGCCGAGTGGGCGGGTGCAGCACTGCGCGCGGGCAAGCACGTGCTCGTGGAGAAGCCCGCCGCGATGAGCGGGGCGGACGCCGCCGAACTGTGCGCGCTGGCCCGCTCACGAGGCCTGGCCCTGGTGGAGAACGTCCTGTTCGTCCATCACTCCCAGCACCGGGCGGTCATGCGGCACGTCGCCGACGGGGCGATCGGGCGGCTCCAGGCCTTCGACGCGGCGTTCACCGTGCCGCGCCGGCCCGCCTCCGACATCCGCTACCACCCCGCACTGGGCGGCGGGGCCCTGTGGGACCTCGGCGTGTATCCGCTGCGGGCGGCGCTCGACCTGCTGGGATCGGACCCCGGCCCGCGGCTGGTGGGCGCCACCGCCCGGCGGGGCCCGTCGGACGCGGTGGACACGGCCGGTACGGCGCTGCTGGACGGCGGAGACGGACTCGCCCTCCAGCTCGGCTACGGCCTCGACCACACCTACCGCAGTACGTACACGCTCTGGGGCAGCACGGGACGGATCACGGTCGACCGGGCGTTCACCCCGCCCGCCGACCACGAACCGGTCCTCCATCTCGAACGGGCAGGGGCGTTGACCCGGCTCCCCCTGCCCGCGGACGACCAGGCGGGCAACGCTGTCACGGCCTTCGCCCACGCGGTCCGTACCCGCGCGCGTCCGGCACCGGAGATCCAACGCCAGGCGGAACTCTTGGAGGCGATCAGCCTCAGCAGCACGGCAGTTCACCGCACGGCGCGGCCCGAGCACACAGGACGGACCCCCCGGGCCCTAACCCCGTTGGATTGACGGGCAGTTCAGATACTTCCGAGTTCTTCCGCTATGCGCGCCGCGTCGTACCGATTGCGCGCCTGGAGCTTCTTGATGGCCGACGAGGTCAGGTTCCGCACTGTGCCGGGGGCGAGATAGAACTCGCGGGCGATCTCCTTGACGGAGGCTCCGGTCGCCGTGGAGCGCAGGACGTCACGCTCGCGTTGGCTCAGGAGGTCGGCGACCGGGCGTGAGCCGTCCGCCGGTCTCTCGCTCCCCCTGAGGTCCTGTTGTCTCGCCTGCATGCTGCGGATGGTGCCGATCAGCTGATTCAGCCGGGCTCCTCGCGAGATGACGCTCACCATCTCGGATTCCTGCACCTTGACCAGCGCCACCTGCCCGGGCTGTTCGGCGATGAGGGTGATCCCGCAGTGGGGCACATGGCTGCGCACTTCGTGAACCGTTTCCAGCACGTACGGGGTCACTCCGCCCAGGACCAGAGAGCCGGCGGACGCCTTGCGGATCGCGGGAACCAATTCGCGGTGTGAGCTCACGACCCCCGCCACCCGAAATCCAGGAATCTGATTCAGCAATCCAGCGAGCGCTTCCGTGTATATGACGTGTTCGCCCGCGACGAGAATACGCGTACTCATTACCATTCCCCCGTTTTGCGTCAATGCAAGGGAAATTCCACCAGGTCACACCTCGTGCGTGAACTTGAGGCTTCACCCTCGAGTCCCCGGAAGGCCTGGTCAGGCCAGCGGTGCGGACGTCGAGCGCCAACCGGTCGGCCTGGCGAAAGATCCCCTGGATGTCGCTTAGATGATAGGCACGGCCTTGAACTTTCGAAAGACTTCGAACACCCCTTGAGCACCCACCCCAAGAGGAGGTGGACGTTCCGGATGTTTCGGCGGCCGCATGGCCGGCCTCAATCCCGATATGGCGGGATGCCGCGTCGAAGACGCATTATTCGCACCAGATATTCCTCCACCGAGGAAACCGCTCGGCAGGAACCCGCGCCACCCGGGGGCCGGATCGCGCACGCCCCCTCACTCAGACCTCTGGCCGGGCGATCGCGCCTGGTCGACACCGGTCGCACTCCGGGCCCTCCGCGTACTCGTGACGCGGGACGGGTGGCGCGACCGTACGTGGTGGCGGAGCGGGGTTCGACGAGGGCCCGGCACCCACCGGTCACGCGGTCGCCGACGCCGGGGGAAGGCCCGCCGGTCCCGGTCGGCCCGCCCGTCCCGTGCGGGTTCATTGATCCATCGAACCCGCACGGCTTCCGTGACGTGCTGTATCGGTAAGACGCCTTCGGCGTCCGGACCGTCGAGGCTCAACCCCCCATGACCACCCGGCACAATCAAGCCACCGGCGTGAGCATCCTCATGCGTCGACGCGGCGCCCCCGAAGCAAACGACCACCAGCATGCCCACCCTCAACATTCGCTCCAGGCCATCGGCCGGCTCCAATGCGATCGCTCCCTTCGAAGCGTAAAGGTGAATCCAGGCCAAGTGCAAGGAGAAGTAAGAGGTTGGTCTAGGTTGAGTAAAGACCTCAAGGGTGACCTGCGAAGAAGAACCTCCCCCCGGCTCACGGACCTGCTCACAGGCCTGTTCGCGGGTCCTCGGCGACTCCTCAGGCGCCCGGCGGGCGCCCTCGCCCCGGTGCCCCGACACCCGCACTTCTCAGCCCCGGGCCTCCAGGAGATATCCAGAATCGACGACCATGCCCGACGATCGGTTCCATCACCACGCTTCGCGGTCGACCGTGGCCGAAACCGCGTTGAACCCCCTGAAGTGCGCCGACGATTCGTCGTGAGCACCTCTATGCGCATTTACCCGCCGACATACCCGAATGCCGGACCTTCACGGAGTCGGCGGGCCGAAGTCGGCTCACCCGACGCTCTCCCGCCCGGCGCCGTCCGTTTCCCGGAGGTGGGCATCAAGCCGCCGCACCTGCGCCGCATCGAGCTCCAGGGAAAGAAGCACGCCGAGAAGCTCTTCGGCCCCCTGTACGGCGAACGTCCCTGCGGTGCCGTCGGCGTGGTGGTGTTCCAGCCACGCGATCGACCACTCCACCACCCGGCCCCTCTCGGTCGTGGAGAGGTCCTCCAGCGCGAGCAGAGAGCCGAGGAGCACGTGAGCATCGCACTGCGGCATGTGCCGCTCCAGCCACGCGAACGACCAGGCGATGGCCTTCGTGCGCTGCGCCAGGGTGATGTCGGTGCGCGCCAGGCGGGGTTCGAGGACCCAGCGCACATCGAGTGCTGTGGGGTCGGCCGACACGCGGGCGTTCACCAGGGATTCGACGGCCGCGGCCCGGTCGGGCGGCAGGTCCGAGCGCTCGGCGAGAACGCCCAGCATCTGCCAGGTGTCTGCCGGCTTCTGCTGGGATATCCAGCGCAGCCCGCAGTCGACCAGCCTCCTGGCCTGGGCCTCGTTCAGGTGCGTCGGTCCGAACAGCGAACGCAGCGTCTGGGGCGACTGCGGTGAATGACTGTGGCTTTCCAGCCAGGCGATGCCCGTGGTCATCAGTTCTTCGCGGTCGGCCGCGCCGATGCGGTGGTGCTCGGCGAGCGCGGTCATGACGCGCCGCGCCGCACGGCTCTTCCGGTGATCCCTCACCCAGTCCATCGCCTCCGCGAGCACCCACTCCCACTCACTGTCCGTCAGATCGTTCCTGACGAGCAAGGGCTTGAGGACGAACCCCGCCTCCGCCAGCGAGCGGTGATGGGTGAGCCACGTCCGGGCGAGCGCGACCGTGTCACGCACCCGCTCCGCCACGAGCCCGGAGCACTCCAGCAGACTCTCCAGAAGGAAGGACGCCCTGGATTCTGTGCCCCGGTCGCGCAGCCAGCCGATGGCCAGAAGGGCTCCGGCGTCGAACTGGTCGTCATCCAGACCGGCATGGGAAAGGAGCGGCTGCAGCAGATAGCGGCCGCGGGCATGATTCTCGTGCCTCACCAGCCACTGCAGGCTGTACGCGACCACGTCGCCGAGGTGCGCGTCCGTCATCCCGGGCACCCCGAGCAGTGACTGGAGCAGGCGCGTGGCGGTGACATCCGTCCCGTGCGCCTCCAGCCAGGCAAGGGCCGCCGCGACGGCCCTGCCGGTGAGCTCCCCCACCGGCCCGGAATCCCGCAGCACGGGGTGCTCCAGCACGTTGATCAGCAGGGGGAGCGCCTCCGCCCGGGCGGCGTTCTCCTCGAGCCACTCCACCCCGGAGGCGAGCTGCCGCACCTCTTCCTCGTCCGTGCGCGCCGCGCGCTCCTGGAACAGCCTCCGGATCTTCTGGACCTCGGCCCGGATGTCGGTGTTCCGTTGCTCCAGCATCGTGGCAAACCCGGTGGCCCGGGCACGCTGCTCGGGGGAGAGTTCGGGCCGGCCCAGCAGCTCGGGCAGGAGGCGATGGGTCTCAGCCGCGGGGCACTTCCGTTCGAGCCGGCCCAGGCCCTCCCGCACGCCGGCCGCGGCCTCCTCCGCCGTGAGGTCGTCGCGGGCGAGCAGCGCACCGAGGAGGTAGCCGGTGCCCTTCTCCTCCCGGTGGCGTCCCAGCCATCGGGCCGTCAGGAGGACGACGGACCGGACCCGGGCGGGAGGGAGATCGCCCCGGAGCAGAAGTGCCTGCAGGACGCGGTCCGCCGTGTCCAGGAAGCCGTGTACGCGCAGCCAGGACATCGCCGAGTCCATGGCCCGCTCCGGCTGATCGTCCGTGAGGTCCGGCCGGGCCAGCAGAGCCGGCAGGACGAAACCGGCGTCCGCGGAGTCCCCGTGCCGCGACAGCCAGTCGTGGGCGAATGCGGCGACCCGGCGGATCTCGTAGGCGGGTATGGCTGTGCGCTTGAGCAGGTGCTGCAGCACGAACCCCGCTGTCTTCTCGTCTCCGTGGAGTTCCAGCCAGGACATCGCCTGCCCGATGGCCAGTCGAGCCTGCTCGTCGGTGAGGTCACGACGGGTCAGCATCCTGGACAAGGTGAAACTGGCGTCGGCCTCGGCCGCGTGGGCATCCAGCCACAGGTCGGCGTATCCCATCACGCGCTCCCGCTCCTCGGGAGCGAGGCCGTCGTGCTCCAGCAGTCGGCCGATCAGGAAGTCGGCGTCCCTCTCCGAGGCATGGGCCTCCAGCCACAGTCCTGCGGACCCGACCACGAGCTCCCGTTCCTCGGGAACGAGGTCGTCACGGTCGAGCAACCGGCCGACCAGGAAGTCGGCGTCGCTCGCCGCTGCGTGCGTCCTCAACCACCCGAGCGCGTGGGTGACGGCCTGCCGGATCTGCGGCTTGCCCGCTCTCCGCATGTCCAGCACGGGCCGCAGGACCCAGTTGGCTCGCCGGGTGTCCCCGTGATGCTCCAGCCATCGGAGCGCCAGCAGGGCTGCGTAACGGAATTCCTCGCGTGGCAGGTCGGCGTAGTTCAGCAGCGCGATCAGGGTCTGCGACGAGCGTTCGAGGGTGATGTGGTGGCCCACCCAGACGTAGGCCCCCGCGATCACGCGGCGCACGTCGGCATCGGTCAGGTCCGCCCGGCCCAGTAGGGACCGGAGCACCTCTCCGGTCTGCTGTGCGGCCATGGAGGCCTCGCACCACCGCATGGCCGCCGAGACGGCCTTCCTCGACTGATAGCCGGTGAGGTCACCGCGGGCGAGCAGGGCGCTCAGGACGAAGTGGGCTCCCGGGGACTCGCTGTGGAGTTTCAGCCAGCCGACCGCGTTCTCCAGGGACGGGCTCAGCTCGGCCGGGAGTTCCGTCCTGCTGAGAAGCGGCCCCAGGACGTAACTGGCGTCCTGCCGCCAGCCGTACGTGTCGAGCCAGCGCAGTGCCGCCGGGACGAGCTGGGCCGCGCTGTCGGCGGGAAGCCGCGACAGGCCGCTGTGCAGCAGGTGACGGGCGACGACCCGGTCGCCGTACTCCTCCAGCCAGGGACCGGCGATGAGCTGCCAGTCCCGTACGGCGGGCTGCGACCAGGGCGGCCCGTACACGAGTGCCCCGAGGGCGTAGCTGCCCGCGTCCGCGTCGCGGCGCATGACGTCGCCGATGGTGGAGGAGTTGTCCGCGAACCAGCGTTCGAGCAGTTCCGACACGGAGTCCCGTGACGGGACCGGCAGGTCGTTCAACAGCCGGGCGAGGTTCGTCGCGTAGCGCCCGAGCGTCCGGGGGCCGATGAGGGAACCGCCCAACAGGGACACGGTCCTCCGCCGGTCGGGGCGGCGGGAGCCGGGCGGGAGGATCACGGACTCCATGAGGTGGTCGCAGACGATGTCGTGCGCGGTGGCCACCGTCCCGCCCGGACCCTCGCGCTGCAGCCAGCCCAGGTCGAGCAGGGTTTCCACCACCTCCTCCGCCTCCGGCGTCTCCTCCGACGCCTGGGGCAGCGCCGCCTTCGCGGTCGCGACCACCTCGGCGTACTCCTGCGGACAGGCGGCCGCGGCGGCCGCGGCGGCCACCAGCAGCTCGGAGGCCGAGACCCGGTGGAAGGCAGTCCTCCCGTGGCGGGTCTCCTCGCGCCGCGTGACGGCGAGATCGTCCTCCTCCAGTCGGCTCCTCAGCCAGGAGGACAGCTCGCCGCTCGCCCTCAGACCGGACAGGTCCCGCAGGCCGCCGGCCGCGACCCGCCGCTCCACCTCACGGGCGACCAGCAGCGCGATGATGGGCCGGTGGCCGCAGATCTCCCACATCCGGTCCATGCCGAACCGGCCGATGGCCGTGGGCGCCATCCTGGCCAGCGCCTGCTCCGCCACCTGCCGCTGGAATTCCTCGTCCTGCCGCAGCTCGACCTCGTCGAAGAGCTCGTACAGGTGGATCTCGTTCGTCTTGCGCAACCACCCGGGACGTGCCGTGGCGAGGAAGGCGACCTTGATGCCCTTGTGGCGTGCCTCCGGCAGGAGTTGGTGGCGGAGGGTGGTCAGGTCGAGCCGGGGATTGTCGTCGTTCTTCCTGAAGTAGTGGTTGAGGTAGTCCAGGACCACCAGGACAGGGGTGTCCCCGGCCAGGACCTGGTGGATGATCTCCGTGGTGACGTCCTCCTTGCCGCTGGGACGCAGGTGCAGCACACGCCACCCCTCGTCCAGCGCCAGCCGCCCCACCTCGAGGACCGTACGGGTCTTGCCGGTGCCGGCCGCACCGATCAGCAGCACACCCCGGTCGTCCGCGTCGCGAAGCCGGCGGAACAGCCGGGACCGCTCGGTCTCGTGGTCCGGCCCCGGGGACACGTAGGGAAGACATTCGGGGGTGAGGTTCCGCTCGAACCCACCGAGCCCCCTGACGAAACGCTCCTGGGCGATCACCGAGGCCAGCGGGTCGGCACCCGCCGTCGGGGGTTCATCGGCCCCGCCCGCCGGCGCGGCGACCAACTTCTCCCCGGTGTAGGCCCGGTTGAGGGCGAGCGGAATCCGCTCACCCTCACCGCGACTGGCGATGCGGGGCTCCGGAACCGCCCTCCCGGCCTCCAGCCTGCCCTGGAGCCGCATCCTGAGGGCCCTGAGCACATCACCGGTCAGGAGGTACTTCTGCTCCTCGCCCCTGCGCCCCTCGCTGCCCAGGGGCCCCGCGATGCCCTCCTGGATCACGGACGCCAGCGCGAGGGTGAACACGCTGCCGTCCGGGAGGCAGATCGACTCCTCGGTCTCGGCGGCCGACGTCAGAACGCAGGCCCCGTCGATGGCGAAAGCCTCGTCCTCCCGCGCAGGAGCAACATCCCCCATGCGTACGGCGAGCCCGCTGTAGCAGCAGTCGATGATGACGACCTTGTGCCGTGCCCGAGAGGCCTCGACGATCGCCTTGAGCTCTCTGTACTCGATCGAGTGGTAGCCATGCCGATGGCTGGACTTCTTCGTCGCGAGGAGCAGGTCCTGCCCGTCCCGGGAGTAGTGGCCGTGCCCGGCGAAGTAGATGAGAAGCAGGTCGGCCGCCTCATCGGCGGCGGCGGACACGGCCTCGAAGAACTCGCTCCGCGTGCTGTCGGCGGAGAGGACGTTGCAGTCCCCCCTGCCGAGCGCCTCCACCTCGGGGTCGGTCAACTGGCCGAGGAGTACGGGAATGTTCTTGGCGACGCCTTCGAGCTCGGGAAGACTCTCGTAGTCGTGAATGCCTAAGAAGACCGCCCGGGACCCAGGGGCCGACCGCTCGGTCATGACCGGTCGGCGTCGTCGTTCGCGTCCCCGGCCTCCAGGCGACGCAGCAGATCCGCCAACTGCTCCGGATCGAGCCCGCTGACGTCGACCGTCGACCTCCCGAAGGTCAGGGTGCGCGCCCCCCGAACCCGACCACCGGCACGCGCGAGCCGCCAACCGGCGTACCCCACAGCGAAGTTCGCGATGTCGCCGGCGGATCCCAGAACGATTTCCAACGCGTCGAGCGCACCCATGGTGGGGCCCGGCGTGGAAACAGCGGTGACAGACAGCGCCCGCGCCCTCGGATCACGGGCAAGCCACTCCTGAAGCTCCGTCAGAGCCAGCTTCTCGCCGTCACTTTCGATGCGAACACGCATCCGGGCCCCCTCGTCCGTGTGTGCACAGACGTCGATATTAGGGGACAGACCAGCAGGCACTCGACCGAAAGCACGGGACCGCCGCACGCGCGGGCGACATCGCCCACGCCACCCTCTTTACGCACGACGGCGTCGGGACGCAATCACCGCCGAGAACGGGGGTTCACCACCACAGCCCTCGCCTCCCAGCCGGACCACCAGGACTTCGGAAGCATCCACAGCCCCCGAGGAGACCGGCTACGGCTACGCAATCGAGCCCGCATCGACGACCGGCCCCAGGAAGGGAAGCGGGCTGGAAGCGACGGTGAACGAAAGAGGCAACAGGCAACACCGCCGAACCCCGATTCTCCAGGGACACGTCGTGCCAGACTCATTTTCCGGATGCAGATCGCGACGAGGTCGTCACATTAAGTGTTCGTCATCGCGATTCGTGTGCCCGGCGGTCGTCGGACGACGGCTTCCGTGAGAGCGGACGGCTCTCGCAGTCACCATTCAAGGAGAGGTTGACGATGAGCACGACGTTACGTTTTGGCCCAGAACTTCGCCGTTTACGAGTAGAAGCGGGGCTGACTCTGACTGAGTTCTCCGCGGCGCTCAACTACGACAAGGGACACATAAGCAAGGTCGAGCGCGGGGAGCGTTCCACGTCCCTCGAACTGGCCCGGCGGTGCGACGCGTTCTTCGGCGCGAACGGCGCTCTGCAGAGCCTGGTCGTCCGACCCGGGACGGACCCGGACTCGGACTCGGGTACCGCCGAACCTCCCGGTGGTCCTGGCCGCTGGCACGTCGGGCGCCGGGCGGTTCTCTCTGCGGGTACCGGAGCACTGATCGACCTCGGCCTGAATCTCGGCAGTCGGGCGCTGTCCGCCACCGACGACCCCTGCTGCCTTCCTTCCGCATGCAGTTCGACCAGCTGCGCAAGCTCGGCCAGTCCACCGCACCCAAGGTCCTGCTGCCCCTGCTGGAGACACAGACCCGCATGATCGCCGAGCTGGCCGCAGATGCCCGGTCCAGCAATCGGACTCCTGCGCTCCTGCTCGCCTCGCGTTTCGCGGAGTTCACCGGCTGGATGGCCCAGGAGGCCGGGGACAGCGACGCAGCCCTCGGTTGGACGGGCGAGGCCGCCGAACTGGCGCGCGCCGGGGGTGACCCGTACCTCGGTTCCTACGCACTGGTGCGACGCGCCCTGGTCACTATGTACGGCGGGGACGCCGCCGGCACCGTGGCCCTGGCACGCCGCGCCCAGAGCAGTGAACTCCCGCCGCGCATAAGGGGACTCGCAGCCCAGCGGGAGGCCCAGGGGCACGCGCTGGTCGGCAACGAGGTCGACTGCCTCCGCAGCCTCGACAGGGCGCGGGAACTGCTCGCCGGCGACGACGCCCGCACTGGCGCTGAGCCCGTGATCGGCACCACCCATGTGAGCGATCCTGCGGCGATGTCGACCGGCTGGTGCCTGCACGACCTCGGCCGCCCCAAGGCCGCCGCCGAGCTACTCGACCGGGAGTGCCGCCGCCTCCCTCCGCACGCGCTGCGTACCCGCGCACGGTACGGCTTCCGCCGGTCCTTGGCCCATGCCGCCTCCGGGGAGGTCGAGCACGCGTGCGCGATCGCCAAGGATCTCCTGGGTGTGATGCCGGCCGTGCCCTCGGCGACCGTGAACAGCGACATCCGGCGTCTCGCACGGGAGCTCTCACGGTTCCGGAGCAGTCGAGCCGTACGTGATCTGCAGCCCGCGCTGGCACGCGTACTCGCCCCCGCACACAGCTGACAGACGCTTCACGACCGGCACGGGGTCGAGCCGACCCGCTCGCCGGAATACCCGGCTCCGGCCCTCCGGATCCCGCGGTCTCCGGCGGAATCCTCTGATCACCGCTCGACGCGCCGCATCGCGTCCCCGGCTTCCTCCGGCTGCCCGCGACCAGTGACGCGCCGGACGCGTCGCCTCCATCCGAACGCACTCCCGTGGATGCGCCGTGCCGCGTTCCCACGGCCGGGATCCCAGGGCCCGGGCGGTCCGGAGCCCCGGTCCACAGTCTCGTGCCCGTTCACCCCGTCTTCCTTCACGAAGGGAACCTCCA
Source organism: Streptomyces anulatus (assembly GCF_014650675.1). Lineage (GTDB taxonomy): Bacteria > Actinomycetota > Actinomycetes > Streptomycetales > Streptomycetaceae > Streptomyces > Streptomyces anulatus. Next base: position 654,598 of record NZ_BMVK01000002.1, read on the forward strand.
TGCCCGACGTCTTCGTCAACTACCGCACAGGCGACGAGGAGTCCGCAGCGACCATGATCGCTCGGGAACTCGCCCGCCGCTTCGGCGACGAGCGGATCTTCTTCGCCAGCAACTCGATCGAGCCCGGGAGCCGTTTCCCGGCGGAACTGGTCAGGGCCGTGGAGGAGTGCGAGGCTCTTCTCGCCGTTATCGGCCCGCGCTGGGCGGAGGTGCGGGGCCCCGACGGCAGCCCCGCCCTCAAAGCTGAGCAGGACTGGACCCGTCGCGAGATCCAGACCGCGCTCGACCGCGGGGTCCTGGTGATCCCTGTGCTCGTCGGGAAGGCCACGCGGATCGACCGCGCCGTCCTTCCGGACGATCTGCTGGAGCTGGCAGACTGTCAGTACAGGCGGTTCGACCACCGCAACGCCGAATCGGACCTGACGGCGCTCGGCGACACCCTCGCCCGGCTCCTGCCCGAACTGGGTGCGGTGGACCGGGACGCCCGTGCGGTGCGGGAGCGGTCGGAGGTGAAGTCCCGCGAAAAGCCGGCCCGGGACACCGGGCACACCAGGGTGCGGACGCGCGACGTCGAGCAGCGCGTGCGCGGCGGCATTGGAACCCTCAACGGAGACCTCTCCGGCACCTTCGTCAACGAGCCGCAGGGACCCGTGAACACCGGTGGGGGCCATCAGTACAACGCGCCTCACTTCGAGGGCGACAACACCGGGGTCCAGTTCACGGCGGGCGACAACAGCGGGACGGTCCACCAGCGCTTCGAGCGCGAGCGCCGGCACTCGGACGACGGGCGATGACCGAGCAGGACCGCGTCACCGTCAACGATCCTCGCGGCCCGGTGAACAACGGCGAGGGGCACCAGTACGTGTTCTACGGCGTCGGCGCGGACTGGATGATCCGCAAAGGCGTCGGGTCCCTCCGGATCACCCGCGAGGACCGGTCGCGCCTGGCCGACCGGTTCGTTCCGCCGGTGGGCTACCGCGTTGCCGCCGACCGCCTGGAGAAGCCCGGATCGGTGGTGCTGCTGGAAGGGCAGCCCGGCAGCGGCCGCCGTGCCGCGGCGATCATGCTGCTGCACGGGTTCGGTGAGGACCGAGGTGCCGACAACGAGGAGATCCGGTTCGAGGAGCTTCCCGGCACGGGCGAGGACGAGAGCCAGCTTGTTCCCGGTAGAGGAGACCGCTTCCTCCTCGACCTCTCCGGAATCGCCGACGAGGAGACGTACGACAAGGCTCAGCGCCGCCTGGCCGTGCGCCGGTCACAGGTCCAGGAGGTGGGGGCCCACATGGTCGTCGTCCTGCCGTCGGGCATGGAGCACGCCCACCCGCCGGATCTCGACCCGCACACGGTGAGGCTGGGGCGTCCCAGGGGCGTGGCCGTCGTCACCCGGTACCTCCGCATGGACCGGATGCCCTTCCGCCCCGCGGACCTGGGAAGCTCCGAACTTCACCACCTGTGCGACCGCTCGCCCATGCGAGAACTGGCGCGGCTCGCTGGACTGGTGAGGGCCGCTCGCGACAGCGGCCGGTTCGGTGCCGACTTCGCCGGATGGCTCGACAAGGCGATGCACGCGGTGACCGACCGTGCCAACGAGGTGGGCCGGCAGGTGGCTGCGGTCCGCACCGCGCCCGAGCGGGCCCTGCTGCTCGCGACGGCGATGTTCGAGGAAGCGCCCGCCGACACCGTCTACGAGGCGTGGCACGGTCTGATGAAGACGGTGAGGCACGAGGAGGAAGTGACGACCGAGCTGGCGCGGACGGATTTCGGAGAGCGGTTGGCGGGGCTCGGGATCGAGCGGGATCCTGACGGACGGCTCCGCTTCGACCGCCTGGCCTACGCCGACGCGGTACGAACGTACTTCTGGGCGAACTTCCCCGGGGTACGCAACGATCTCAGGGACTGGATCGGCCGAGCCGCCGGGCTGCGCGGACTGACCACCGACGATCAGTTGAACGTCGTCGTCCGCTTCGGCGAGCGAGCCCTGGCCGTCGGGCGGCCCGACCATCTCTTCGACCTCGTGGCACGCTGGGCGGACCGCGCGACCGGAACACCCTGCGACCCGCGGGCCGTGGTGGCCCTCGAACTCGGTCTCGGCCACGAGAGGTTCGGGGGCTGGTTCCGCAAGCGGATGTACGAATGCGTCGTGAGACCCGGCTCCTTGTCGGACGGTCTCGCCCGTGTCCTGACCACAGCCTGCATCCAGAGCCTCGGCGCGACGCACCCGGACCAGGCGGTGGTACGGCTCCACTACCTCGCCGTACGGAAAGGAGAGGCGGCGTGCGAGGCCCGGGAGGCGCTTTTCGACCTTGCCGGCCAGGACCGCCGCCTCTACCGGCTGCTGATCGACCGCCTGCGGGACCGGGCGCGTCGGGAGCCGCACCGGTCAGAGCCCCATCTCCAGCTGCTCACCGAGCTGTTGAGAGATGGCCGGGCACCGGTTCCGCCGCCGTGGCCGGACCTGTTCCTGGGCTGGGAGGCGGTGTTCTCCCAGCCGCCGACGGAACACTGGAACCCTCTGGTGAGCAGCTGGCTGAACGCCGCAGCGGTCGACAGTACACAGAAGATGGCGCTGGACGTGATGGTCGGGGCGACGCGCGGCCGTGCGGCTGCCCTCCACCGGCTCTACGCCATCGCCTGCGACTGGACGGCATCCGCGCGTCACCCGTCCCAGGCTGCGGTCGCCGCCCTCTTCTGGCAGTACATCGACCACGCGCAGTACGGCCGTACGGAGCGTACGACCGCCGAACCACGGACCACGGAAGAGGCACGATGAGACACCGTTCTTCCATCTTGTTGTTCATCGCTCTCTGCGGCCTCGCACCGGCTGTGCTCGGAAATGTCCTGCACTGGTCGGCGTGGCTGTGGGGCTTCATGTCCACGGTCACGGCCTCGGGCTCTCTGCTGCTCGTGATGACGGTCCTCAGCGGGCGCCGCGCGTCGGCCGACCCGTACGAGCCCGGGGAACCCGAGCCATCTGCGGCACCGGTGGAGCAGCCGTACCAGGAGACACAGGTGATCGACGCACCGCTGCCGAGCGCGATGGACGGCTACGACTTCCTCTTCACAGCCACGGTGTGGTGGAAGCCTGTTCTCGATCACGCCGGCCGGTCCGACAGCGCTTCCCCGGCCCTCGCCGCCGCCTCGGTCGTCAGCCGGGCCAGGGAGGTCGTCCGCCATGAGGAACCCGGCCGGGCGAGCTTCGCGCAGTACCTCCTGGACGGCGAGTTGGGCATCCTGCTCCCGGACCGGAACGAACGGGTGAAGGCTTGGGCGGCCGACGTGACGCTGACCCTCGCCCCCGCCGACCGTGAGCGCCTGCGGAAGCTGAACGATCTTCGCAAGGACGAGGAGGTGCCCGAACTCTTCCGCCACCTGCTCGTTCCGCCCACGGGTGCACGGAGCGAGGCGACCGTCGGGGGGCCGCCGTGGGACGGGGGCGGCCCAGGAGGGGAAGTGTTCGACCGCGAGGAGGAAGTGGGGGTCTCGGATCGGCTGCGCCTGTTGCTGACGGCTGCGGGCCTCAAGCCGGACATGGACGGGTACACGGTGCTCGTACACCGTGTGATGCGGTCCCTGCATACGGAGGGGCTGAACGAGGCCGCCGACGAGATCGGGCGAGCCTTTGGCCTGGCCCCCGACGAGGGGCCAGGAGGCGAGGCTCCGGACGAGGGAAACACCACAGGACCCTGGCCACCCCGATCCCCGGCCCCCGAGGGCCCGCCGCACACCGACACAGCCGCGGACCCGCATGCCGACGCGTTCACCCCCTGGGCGGCGGAAGGCAACGCGAGCGGAAGGAGCGGAGGCCAGTGGGAGACGGGCGAGGGCGACATGACGTCTCAACACTTCTGGGACCCCTCGCACAGCACGCACCGGCACGCCGAACCCCGCACACAGGACGAGGTCGGAAACTGATCCGGTAGACGGTCGGCTCCCCGAGGCTCGCTTTGGCCTCATGCCGCGGCAGAAGGCTCTCTCCCTCCTGCCGTCAGACAGCGCCGGTCGGAAGGTGACCTCGAAAGACCAGTCCCCTTCCGACCTGCACATTTGATAGGTCATTCACGTGGTGGCGCAATCCGCTCAGTCGTTGAAGCGGAACGCTGAATACAGGCTCCCACCTGCGGAAACACTGGCCCTGAAGGTCCCGTCCAGCACGCGTCCAGCACGGGGAACAGTCATCCCGCACGTCCCGGGCCCGCCAGAGACGGCAGCCGTTGTGTACACATGAGACATTCGGTACCTTTGAGTGCATGACGCAGATGCCCATAGAGTCCATCCGCGACGTCCGCGCGCACTTGGCCGAGGTCGTCGAACGCGCCGATCGCGACGACACACCCACAGTCATCACGCGACGAGGCAAAGAAGTCGCCGCCGTCGTGTCCATCGAGGTGCTCCGCAAGTACCAGGAATGGGAAGAGCGCGAGATCAACCGCCTCATCGACGAGCGCATGGCGTCCCGGTCTGCCGGCATCCCGATCGAGGACGTCATGAAGGAGACGCTGGCGCGAAGTGAGTGAGTACCGCACCGTCTTCCACCCGGAAGCCCGAGCCGAACTCCGCAAGGTCCCGCGCGACGCCGCGCTCCGCATCCTGACCAAACTGACGGAACTGGAAGCCGACCCCTTCGGCTTCAATACCACCGCGCTCGTTTCCCAGCCCGAGCGCCGCCGCCTCAGAGTCGGCGACTACCGCGTCATCTACACCGTCGACAACGGCGAACTGGTCGTGTGGGTCATTCGCGTCGGACACCGCTCCACGGTCTACGACAGCTGAATCACTCTGACAGGAGATCGGAATATCCAGCACCCGTCCAGCACGGGGAAGTGAAAGGGGCCCACCTCCGAGGAGGTAGCCCCCTTCCGATCTGCACGCTTGACGAATCACCTCACGCACAGCACGCCCACGGCTACACGTTGAAGCGGAACTCCACCACGTCCCCGTCCTGCATGACGTAGTCCTTGCCCTCCATGCGGGCCTTGCCCTTGGCGCGGGCCTCGGCGACCGAGCCGGTTTCCACCAGGTCGTCGAAGGAGACGATCTCCGCCTTGATGAAGCCCTTCTGGAAGTCGGTGTGGATCACACCGGCCGCCTCCGGGGCCGTGGCGCCCTTCTTGATGGTCCACGCGCGGGCTTCCTTCGGGCCTGCCGTGAGGTAGGTCTGGAGGCCCAGGGTCTCGAAGCCGACGCGGCCGAGGGTGGCGAGGCCGGGCTCTTCCTGGCCCATGGACTGGAGCAGTTCGAGGGCCTCGTCGTCGTCGAGCTCGATCAGCTCGGACTCGATCTTGGCGTTCAGGAAGATCGCCTCGGCGGGGGCGACCAGGGCGCGCTGCTCGTTCTTGAAGTCCTCGTCGACCAGCTCGTCCTCGTCGACGTTGAAGACGTACAGGAACGGCTTGACGGTGAGCAGGTGCAGCTCGTGGAGGAGCCGGCCCTTCTCGGTGGCCGCCGTGATGCCCGCGGCGAACAGCGTCTGGCCGGACTCCAGGATCTTCTGGGCCTCCTCGACCGCGGCGAGGACCGCGACCTTCTCCTTCTGGAGGCGGGATTCCTTCGTCAGGCGCGGGACGGCCTTCTCGACGGACTGGAGGTCGGCGAGGATCAGCTCGGTGTTGATCGTCTCGATGTCGTCCTTCGGCGAGACCTTGCCGTCGACGTGGACGACGTTCTCGTCCTTGAAGGCCCGGATGACCTGGCAGATCGCGTCGGACTCGCGGATGTTCGCGAGGAATTTGTTGCCCAGGCCCTCACCCTCCGAAGCGCCCCGGACGATACCGGCGATGTCGACGAAGTCCACCGTCGCCGGGAGGAGCCGCTGGGAGCCGAAGATCTCCGCGAGCTTGTTCAGGCGCGGGTCCGGGACGCCGACCACGCCGACGTTCGGCTCGATCGTGGCGAACGGGTAGTTGGCCGCCAGCACGTCGTTCTTGGTCAGGGCGTTGAACAGGGTCGACTTGCCGACATTCGGCAGACCGACGATTCCGATCGTGAGCGACACTTTGGCGACTTCCTGGAGTGAGGAGGGGGTCAGGGGCGTCCGGGTCCGGCTCGGCTGTTCAGGCCGGGTCAGCCGAGTCCCGGAGTGGGACCGATTCTCCAGTTTACGGGGCTGCCCCGCGGGTCCGGACAGTGCGGTTTACGGACCCCTCCCGCCGGTGCGGACCCTTCGGTGCCCCGGGCCCGCCCCACCCGTCCGAACAGTGCGGCTTTCGGCCGTGTGACATCGAACGCAACGCCAAGGTCGGCCAAAGGGCGTGTCCAACGCCTGATTCCCCGCCCCCCGCGACCTACGTTGTGCAGGTGGAGCAGCACAGGACACGTCCCCCGCAGCGCAGGCAGCCCCCGCAGGCCGCGCCCACCCCGCCGGCGCCGGGTGGTTCCGCCGGTGAGAGTTCCGCCGTGTACCGGGTACGGGTGCGCAGCGTGCCGCCCGTGGTCCTCGCGCTGCGGCGGTTCCCCAACCCCCGGCTCACCGGGATCGGGGCCGGGCTGTTCGCCGCCCTCACCATGTTCGTGCTCGCCTGCGTCGACCGGCTGCTGTTCGACAGCTCCGAGCTCGTCTACGGGCTGCTCTTCCTGCCCGTCAGCGCTCTGACCGCGCTCTGGGTCAGGCCCGCCGACCTGGTCACGGCGCCGATCAGCGTGCCGATCGCCTTCGCCGTCGGGGTCTTCCCGATCTCCGGGGGGTCCGAGGGACTCGGCGGGCAGATCATGGGCCTCGTCACCGCCCTCGCCGTGCACGCCGGCTGGCTGTACGGGGGAACGCTGATCGCTGGGCTCATCGCCTCCGTACGCAAGGTGCGCCAGATGCGGGCCCGGCGTCGGTATGTGCTGGCCCAGGGGCGCGGTGGCGCCCCTGCCCCCGAGCGGGCGCCCCGGTCCGCCGCCGCGTCCGCTGCCGCGAAGCCCGTACGGGCCGGGGCGGGCGGGGCAGGCGGGGCGGGGGCGGTTGCCCGTCGTCCTCAGCGGCCCTGAGCGGGTCTCGACCCGTCCGCGACGCTGTCACCGCCAGTGCCAGTGCCCGCGCCGCCCCCGGTACGCGGGCCCCTGATGCCGTCCGTCCCGTTCAGCTCTCGTCGTGTGCCTGGCCCGCCGCCATAGCCGCCCCCACGATGCCCGCGTTGTTCTGAAGCTGCGCCGGGACCATCTCGGCCCGGACCTTCTCGATCAGCGGCAGGAACTTCTCCGCCTTGCGGCTCACGCCGCCCCCGATGATGAACAGCTCGGGCGAGAACAGCATCTCCACGTGCAGCAGGTACTTCTGGACCCGGTGCGCCCAGTGCTGCCAGCTCAGGTCCTCGTCCTCCTTGGCCTTCGTGGAGGCGTGCTTCTCCGCGTCGTGGCCGTGCAGTTCCAGGTGGCCCAGCTCGGTGTTGGGGACGAGCCGGCCGTCGGTGAAGACCGCGCTGCCGATGCCCGTGCCGAAGGTCAGCATGATGACCGTGCCCGCGCGGCCCTTGCCCGCGCCGAAGGTCATCTCGGCGACCCCGGCCGCGTCCGCGTCGTTCAGGATGGTGACGGGCCGGCCGATCCGCTCGCCCAGCAGGGTGCGGGCGTCCGTGTCGATCCAGCCCTTGTCGACATTGGCCGCGGTGCGCGTGACGCCGTCCGTGACGACCCCGGGGAAGGTGATGCCGACGGGGCCCGTCCAGTCGAAATGGCCTACGACCTCGGCAACGCCGTCGGCCACGCCCTTGGGCGTGGCCGGGTGCGGTGTCAGCACTTTGTGGCGCTCCCGCGCCAGGTCTCCGCGGTCCAGGTCCACGGGAGCACCCTTGATCCCGGATCCGCCGATGTCCACGCCGAAGATCTCCATGGAACCCACGGTACGGGCAGGCCGGGCCCCTTGCGCGGCTACTCGGCGGAAAGGGCGGCGGCCTCGGCGCGCAGGTCGCGCCGCAGTTCCTTGGGGAGGGAGAACGTGATCGACTCGTCGGCCGTCTTCACCGTCTCCACGTCCCCGTAACCACGCTCTCCGAGCCATTCCAGGACGCCGTCGACGAGGACGTCGGGGACGGAGGCGCCGGAGGTCAGGCCAACCGTGGTCACGCCCTCCAGCCAGGCCTCGTCGATCTCGTCGGCGAAGTCGACCAGGTGGGCGGCGGGGGCTCCGGCGTCCAGGGCGACCTCGACCATGCGAATGGAGTTGGAGGAGTTCTTGGAGCCGACCACGATGACCAGCTCGGCGTCCTCGGCAAGCTTCTTCACCGCGATCTGGCGGTTCTGCGTGGCGTAGCAGATGTCGTCGCTGGGCGGCGAGAGGAGGTTGGGGAACTTCGCCTTGATGGCGTCGACCGTCTCCATCGTCTCGTCGACGGACAGGGTGGTCTGGGAGAGCCAGACGACCTTCGACTCGTCGCGGACCTTGACGTTCGCGACGTCCTCGGGGCCGTCGACCAGCGTGATGTGGTCGGGGGCCTCGCCGGAGGTGCCGATGACCTCCTCGTGACCCTCATGGCCGATCAGGAGGATGTCGTAGTCCTCCTTGGCGTACCGGACGGCTTCCTTGTGGACCTTGGTGACCAGCGGGCAGGTCGCGTCGATGGTGGCGAGCTTGCGCTCGGCGGCCTCCGCGTGGACGGTGGGCGCGACTCCGTGCGCGGAGAACATCACGATGGAGCCCTCGGGCACCTCCGCGGTGACGTCCACGAAGATCGCGCCCTTCTTCTCCAGGGTCTGCACGACGTACTTGTTGTGCACGATCTCGTGGCGCACGTAGATCGGGGCCCCGTACTGCTCCAGGGCCTTCTCGACGGCGATCACGGCACGGTCCACGCCCGCGCAGTAGCCACGGGGTGCGGCGAGCAGGACACGACGGGCAGGAGTTGCAGTCATGCGTCCCATCGTAAGGCCGTGGCGAACAGGCGCGAGGACGGCCGGATCGGGAGACTGGTCGCGGTGCGTTCGTGAGCCATGACGGATGGTGATGGAGGGGCGATGACGTCGGTGCCGGAGAGCGGTTCGGGCAGCGGTGCGGGGAGCAGTACGGGGCCGGGCAGGCTGCGGCGGACGCTGGGGTTCCGGGATCTGGTCGTCTACGGGCTCCTGTTCATCGCCCCGATGGCCCCCGTCGGGGTGTTCGGCACCCTGGACGCGAAGTCCGACGGCGCGGTCGCGCTCGTCTACGTGGTGGCCACGGTGGTCATGGGGTTCACCGCCTTCAGTTACGCCCAGATGGTGCGGGTCGCCCCCTTCGCCGGTTCGGTCTTCACGTATGCCCGCAAGGGGCTCGGGGAAGGGCCCGGGTTCATCGCCGGGTGGATGGCCATGCTCGACTACCTGCTGATCCCGGCCGTCGCCTACCTCTTCTCCGGAATCGCGATGAACGCGCTGGTCCCGGAGGTCTCGCGGTGGGTGTGGACCGCCATCGCGGTGCTCATCACCACCCTGCTCAACCTGTGGGGCGTACGGGCGGCCGCCCGGGTCGGCTTCGCGGTGCTGGCCATGGAGATCGTGGTGCTGCTGGTCTTCGTGGTCTCGGCCGTGGTCGTGCTCGTACGGGACGGGGCGCAGCGCGGCTGGCTGACGCCGCTGACGGGGGACTCCGGGTTCTCCATGACTGCGGTGCTGGGGGCCGTGTCGATCGCCGTGCTCTCCTATCTGGGCTTCGACGCCATCGCCTCGTTCGCCGAGGAGGTGACGGGCGGCTCGCAGAAGGTGGCGCGGGCGGTGCTGTTCTGTCTGGTGCTGGCCGGTGTCCTGTTCGTGGCGCAGTCGTATCTGGCGGCGCTGCTGGAGCCGGTGAGCTCGGCGGAGCTGGCGGCGGACCCGGCGGCGCAGGGGTCGGCGTTCTACGACGCGGTGGACGCCTCGGTGGGGACGTGGCTGCACGATCTGGTGGCGGTCAGCAAGGCGATCGGCGCCGCGTTCGCCGCGCTGGCGGGTCAGGCCGCCGCCGGCCGGCTCGTCTTCGCGATGGCCCGGGAGCGGCGCCTGCCGCCGTTCCTCGCGAAGGTCGACCCTTCGTCGGGCGTGCCGCGGGTGGCGATCCTGGGCGCGGCGATCGTGACGCTGGTGGCCGCCGTGTGGGCGGCCCGGCGCGACGACGGCCTGGACCATCTGGTCTCCGTGGTGGACATCGGCGCGCTGACGGCGTTCATCCTGCTGCACGCGTCGGTGGTCGGCTGGTTCGCCGTACGCCGGATGGAGGGCCCGCCGGTGTGGTGGCGGCACGTCCTGGTCCCGGTGGTCGGGGCGGGGGTGCTCGTCGCGGTCATCGTGGAGGCGACGACGTCCTCCCAGGTGGTGGGCGTCTGCTGGCTCGGGGTGGGGCTCGTGGTGCTGGCGGTGCAGGGGACGGGCCGCCGGGGCGGTATGGAGGGCCCGGGCGGCGCGGGCGGCCCGTCGGAGAAGGGGGCCCCGGTCCCGTAGGGCTTTGCGGCCCGTACGACTTCGTGCCTCGTACGGCTCCGCTCCCCGTACGACTTCGTGCCCCGTACGGCTCCGCTCCCCGTAGGGCTTCGCGTCCCGTACCGCTTCGCGCCTCCCCCTACGGCTTCGCGTCCCGTACGGCTGTGCGTGGACGCGGACCTCCGCGCGGGGCTGGGGTCCTGTCGGTGGTGGCCGATACGCTCGCCCGTATGGCTCTCAACACGTCCGCGGAAGCGCCGCTGCCCGTCGGTGAGGTGTCCCGGCTCATCGGCGGGTGGATCGACCGGCTCGGCGCCATCTGGGTGGAGGGGCAGATCACCCAGCTGTCGCGGCGCCCGGGCGCCGGGGTCGTCTTCCTGACGCTGCGCGATCCGTCGCACGACATCTCCGTGAGCGTGACCTGTTTCCGGCAGGTCTTCGACCGGATCGCCGATGTGGTGACGGAGGGCGCGCGCGTCGTCGTGCTGGCCAAGCCCGAGTGGTACGCCCCCCGGGGGCAGCTGTCGCTGCGGGCCACCGACATACGGCCGGTCGGCATCGGTGAGCTGCTCGTGCGGCTGGAGCAGCTGAAGAAGTCGCTCGCCGCCGAGGGGCTCTTCGCCCTGGACCGCAAGAAGCCGCTTCCGTTCCTCCCGCAGCTCGTCGGGCTGGTCTGCGGGCGGGCTTCCGCCGCCGAGCGCGATGTGCTGGAGAACGCCCGCCGTCGCTGGCCCGCCGTGCGCTTCGAGGTCCGCAACACCGCCGTGCAGGGGGTGAACGCGGTCGCCCAGGTGGTGCAGGCGGTCGAGGAGCTGGACGCGCTGGACGAGGTCGACGTGATCGTGGTGGCGCGGGGCGGCGGCAGCGTCGAGGATCTGCTGCCGTTCTCCGACGAGCAGTTGATCCGGACCGTGGCCGCCTGCCGTACGCCGGTGGTCTCCGCGATCGGCCACGAGCCCGATTCGCCGCTGCTGGACCTGGTCGCCGATCTGCGTGCCTCCACGCCCACGGACGCGGCCAAGAAGGTCGTCCCCGACGTGGGCGAGGAGCTGGAGCGGGTGCAGCAGCTGCGGGACCGGGCGCTGCGGACCGTACGGGGCTTGCTGGACCGCGAGGAGCGGGGGCTCGCGCACGCGCTGGGGCGTCCCGCGATGGAGCGGCCCCAGCGGCTGGTGGACGAGCGCGAGGCCGAGGTGGACGCGCTCCTCGGGCGCAGCCGCCGGGTGCTGGGTCATCTGCTGGACCGGGCCGATTCGGAGCTGTCGCACACGCTCGCCCGGGTCGTCTCGCTGTCTCCGGCCGCGACCCTGGAGCGGGGCTACGCGGTCCTCCAGCGGCCCGACGGGCACGTGGTCCGCTCCCCCGAGGAGGCCGGGGCGCCCGGCGAGCCGCTGCGGGCGCGGGTGTCGGAGGGCGAGTTCACGGTGCGGGTGGACGGGTGAGGCCGAGAGCGGGGTCGCCGGACCGGGGAGCGGGGCGGCCGTGCTCGCCACGGCCTGGGAGCAGGGCGGCCGGGCGGCCGCATCGCAGGGGCCGCAGCCCCCACATTGTCGTAACAGCTCACGCTTAGGGTGGATCACATGACGGACGACGACGGGACGACGGCGGCTGCCGCCACGGGCACGCTCGGGTACGAGCAGGCGCGGGACGAGCTGATCGAGGTCGTACGCCGGCTGGAGGCGGGCGGCACGACGCTGGAGGAGTCGCTGGCCCTGTGGGAGCGGGGCGAGGAGCTGGCGAAGGTCTGCCGGCACTGGCTGGAGGGCGCCCGCGCCCGGCTGGACGCGGCCCTGGCCCGCCCGCAGGAGGACGACCAGGGCTGAGCGAGCGCCCGCAGGGTCCTCCGGCAGGGGGCGCGAGGCCGGCGGGGCCGCGGGGTCCGGGCAGGGAGCGCGGGGCCCGGCACGGGCGCGCCGCAACCGACCGTGCGCGCGGGCAACCGACCGTGTGCGCGGCGCAGCCGTCGGCCGCCCCGGGGCGGGCCGTCAGCGTTCGGGGTGGGCCGTCCGCGTACGGGGCGGAGGCCCTCGCGCAAGACGGATGCACTGTGCAATGGATCACTCCCGGCCAGTTTTAGTTGAAAGTTAACCTATCTCTGGCGTACGTTCGGGACTTCTCCCCACCGCGTACGTTCGGAAGGTTTGCACCAGATGTCCCTCGTTCTCGACTCCGCAGCCCAGGACCTCCTCTTCCGTGAGGCCCGTACCGCCAACACCTTCACCGACGAGCCGGTGACCGACGAGCAGGTCCAGGCGATCTACGACCTGGTCAAGTTCGGACCGACCGCCTTCAACCAGTCGCCGCTGCGCGTCGTCCTGGTCCGCTCCGCCGAGGGCCGCGAGCGCCTGGTGCAGCACATGGCCGAGGGCAACCGTCCGAAGACCTCCACGGCCCCGCTGGTCGCGATCCTGGCCGCCGACAACGAGTTCCACGAGGAGCTCCCGGCGCTGCTCCCGCACTTCCCGCAGGCCAAGGACATGTTCTTCGCGGAGCGCCCGGTCCGCGAATCGGCCGCCGGCCTCAACGCCGCGCTGCAGGCCGCCTACTTCATCATCGGCGTCCGCGCCGCCGGCCTGGCCGCCGGCCCGATGACCGGCTACGACGCCGCGGGCATCCAGAAGGAGTTCCTGGACGACGACCACGCGCCGCTGATGGTCGTCAACATCGGCAAGCCGGGCGAGGACGCCTGGTTCCCGCGCAGCCCGCGCCTCTCCTTCGACGAGGTCGTCACGACCGTCTGAGCCTTCGACGGCCCAGCCCGGCCGCCCGTACGCGAAGGGGCCCCGGAACACCTGGTGTTCCGGGGCCCCTTCGCGTACGCGGGTGCGGAGCGGGCCGCGCGTCAGGAAGCCGGTGCGGCGGGCGGCGTCGTCTTCAGGGCTGCGGCCATCTCGACCAGGCTCTCCTTCGGCGCCGAGCCGGTCACCACCGTGGTGTGGCCCTTGCCGGGCAGGACGAGGGCGTTGTACTTCGCGCCCTCCCAGTACTGCCACTCCCGGCCGGCCACCGTCTCGGTGCGCCCGGTGTCCTTGGCCTTCCGGCTGACCTCGGGGACGTACGTACCCGCGGCAGTGGTGGACTGCTCGACCGCGACGTACCTGCGGTCCGCGTCGAGGAAGCCCAGGTGCCAGGCGTTGCCCTCGACGTCGTCGTACCGGACGGAGGTCGCCTTCCACTCCTTCGGCAGGCCCTCGGGCGCGGCCACCGGGTAGGGGGCGGCGGTCCGCACGGTCGCCAGCTCCACGGTGAAGTCGACGGCCTTGATCGGATCGGCGTTCTCGTCCTTCGGAATGAAGATGTAGATGACGCCCGCGCAGGCGGCGATCACCAAGGTCGACAGGATCATGTCCCGGACTGTCTGCTTGCCTCGCTTGCTTGCCACGGGATCCATGGTGGCACGCGGCCTGACACGCCCGGCCGCAGGGTGCCCGTCACGGCCGCGACGCCGGGGGCGCTCATGCGTGACCCGGCCTGCTCATTTTATCGACCTACCGATAGAGTCGCAGCACCCTCATATCCGGTCGTCGCCGTACAGAAAGGTGCGCTCCGATGTCCGAGCATCATCTGCCGTCCCAACTGGAGGTCTCCCCGGAGGCCCCCGACCGCAACCTGGCCCTGGAGTTGGTCCGGGTCACCGAGGCCGCCGCCATGGCTGCCGGGCGCTGGGTGGGCCGCGGCGACAAGATCGGCGCCGACGGCGCCGCCGTGAAGGCCATGCGGACCCTCGTCTCGACCGTCTCGATGAACGGCGTCGTCGTCATCGGCGAGGGCGAGAAGGACGAAGCGCCCATGCTGTTCAACGGCGAACGGGTCGGCGACGGCACCGGCGCCGAGGTCGACATCGCGGTCGACCCGATCGACGGCACCACGCTCAACGCCAAGGGCATGCCGAACGCCATCGCCGTGCTGGCCGCGGCCGACCGCGGCGCGATGTTCGACCCGTCCGCGGTCTTCTACATGGACAAGTTGGTGACGGGGCCCGAGGCGGCGGACTTCGTCGACATCAACGCGCCCGTGTCGGTGAACATCCGGCGTGTGGCACGGGCGAAGAACTCCATGCCCGAGGACGTCACCGTCGTCATCCTCGACCGGCCCCGGCACGAGGGCATCGTCAAGGAGATCCGGGAGACCGGCGCGCGGATCAAGTTCATCTCCGACGGCGACGTCGCCGGCTCGATCATGGCGGCCCGCGAGGGCACCGGCGTCGACCTGCTGATGGGCATCGGCGGGACGCCCGAGGGCATCATCTCGGCGTGCGCCATAAAGTGCCTCGGCGGCGTCATCCAGGGCAAGCTCTGGCCCAAGGACGAGGCGGAGCGGCAGCGGGCGCTGGACGCGGGCCACGATCTGGACCGGGTGCTGTCGACCGAGGACCTGGTCAGCGGCGACAACGTGTTCTTCGTGGCGACGGGGATCACCGACGGTGAGCTGATGCGCGGTGTGCGGTACCGCGCGGAGACGGCGACCACCGAGTCGATCGTGATGCGCTCCAAGTCCGGCACGATCCGGACGATCTCCTCGACGCACCGCCTGTCGAAGCTGCGCGCCTACAGCGCCATCGACTTCGACCGCGCGAAGTAGTGGGAAGCAGCGCGTAGCAGCGCGAAGCAGTCGGAACCGGAGACAGAGAGGGGGTGCGGGGAGCGGATCATCGCTCCCCGCACCCCCTCCCCCGTGTGCGCGTTCAGCCCGCCGCGGCTATGTGCTCCGACGGCGTCGCGGCCGTGAGCTCGATGTCCCGCCGCCGTCGCCGGGCCAGCGCCACCCGGCGCTCCGCGGCGGTGAGCCCGCCCCACACCCCGTACGGCTCGGGCTGCATCAGCGCGTGCTCCCGGCACTCCACCATGACCGGACACCGGGCGCAGACCCGCTTGGCGGCCTCCTCGCGGGCCAGCCGGGCAGCGGTCGGTTCCTTCGACGGGGCGAAGAACAGGCCGGCCTCGTCCCGGCGGCAGGCCGCCTCGGAATGCCAGGGGCCCGCATCGTCCTCCCGGGCGGGGGTCCGCTGGGCCGGAACGGCGGCGACCTGCAGAGGATGATGCGGCGGTTGCAGCACGGTCTACTCCTGACGACGGCTACGGCTTCGCGAGCGAGAGTCGATGCAGCACTCCCTACCCGCTGTGCGTACGCCTATGCACTGCGTGGCACCGGCGCGCGGCGCACCGCAATGCGCCCCTGCGGCTTTCTGGCCGATTACCGGAGGTCGTCCGTCCCGCCGTATTCAGTGGCCGAGATGTTTGCGCAGCCGCCGCTGGAGGTCAGCGACGAACTTCCCCCGCTTCGGCCTGGCTTCCACGGTCCCGAACACGGAATAGCCGTTCACCACGACCACCGGCGCTTCCGCGTCCGCCGATTCGAGCGTGCGCACTTCGAAGGTGCCGAAGACGCCCGTGCCGTTGCCGCGCAGCGAAATGTTCTCCGGCACCCGGATGTCGACGCTGCCGAAGATGGACGTCGCATTGATAACGGTGAAGCGTTGGCCGAAAAGCGCTTCGGTCAGATCGATCTCCACGCTGCCGAAGAGCGCGAAGGCGTTCGTCCGGCCGCCGACCCGCCAACGACCCTTGCGGGTGGCGCTGCTGAACACCGCGACAAGATTGTCCGCGGGGCCGTCGGGGCTCTCGGGGCCGTAGACGTACGGCTGGGAGTCCGGGCGGACCGTGGGCCCGGAGGACGCGGGCAGGTCCCGGACCATCGGCTGGAGTTCGCCGACGGTCTTGGCCCGGTAGACCAGGTCGATCCGCTCCGCGTGCTCGTCCGCCGTCAGACGGCCCTCGGCCATCGCCTCCCGCAGGATGTCCGCGATCCGGTCGCGGTCGGCGTCGGAGGCGCGGATGTCATCGCCGTCCAGGACTTCGGCGGGCGGCGGGACGGCCGGTGCGAGGGGCTGCTGGGGCTGCTTCTCTAGGTCCACCGGCCCAGCGTACCCAGACGCGATAGATCGCGACCACCCCTCCAACCGGCGTGCCCCGGCCGCGCCGCACTCCGGGACGGCGTCCAGGTGAGCCTTACCTCACAGGATCCTCCCGGCGGCGGCGCTCTACCCTGGTGGATGCGCTGCCCGAGGGAGGTCAGCCGCTGTCACCGAGTGAGGAATGGCCGTCATGGCAGAGTTTGCGTACTCCGATCTGCTCCCCCTGGGGGAGGACACCACGCCGTACCGTCTGGTGACCGCCGAGGGTGTCTCCACCTTCGAGGCCGACGGGCGTACGTTCCTCAAGGTCGACCCGGAGGCGCTGCGCACGCTGGCCGCCGAGGCGATGCACGACATCTCGCACTACCTGCGCCCGGCCCACCTGGCGCAGCTGCGGCGGATCGTCGACGACCCGGAGGCGTCCTCCAACGACAAGTTCGTGGCGCTGGACCTCCTGAAGAACGCGAACATCGCCGCCGCGGGCGTACTGCCGATGTGCCAGGACACCGGTACGGCGATCGTCATGGGCAAGCGCGGGCAGAACGTGCTGACCGAGGGCGGTGACGAGGAGGCCCTGTCGCACGGGATCTACGACGCGTACACCAAGCTCAACCTGCGCTACTCGCAGATGGCCCCGCTGACCATGTGGGACGAGAAGAACACCGGCTCCAACCTCCCGGCCCAGATCGAGCTGTACGCCACCGACGGCGGCGCGTACAAGTTCCTCTTCATGGCGAAGGGCGGCGGCTCGGCCAACAAGTCGTTCCTCTACCAGGAGACGAAGGCCGTCCTGAACGAGGCCTCCATGATGAAGTTCCTGGAGGAGAAGATCCGTTCGCTGGGGACCGCGGCCTGCCCGCCGTACCACCTGGCGATCGTGGTCGGCGGCACGTCGGCGGAGTTCGCGCTGAAGACCGCCAAGTACGCCTCCGCGCACTACCTGGACGAGCTGCCCGCCGAGGGCTCCCCCACCGGGCACGGCTTCCGGGACAAGGAGCTGGAGGAGAAGGTCTTCGAGCTGACGCAGAGGATCGGGATCGGCGCCCAGTTCGGCGGCAAGTACTTCTGCCACGACGTGCGTGTGGTGCGCCTGCCCCGGCACGGGGCCTCGCTGCCCGTCGCCATCGCCGTGTCCTGCTCGGCCGACCGCCAGGCCACCGCGAAGATCACCGCCGAGGGCGTCTTCCTGGAGCAGCTGGAGAAGGACCCGGCGCGCTTCCTCCCCGACACCACCGACGAGCACCTCGACGGGGCGGGCGGTGACGTCGTGGAGATCGACCTCAACCGGCCGATGGACGAGGTGCTGGCCGAGCTGACCAAGTACCCGGTCAAGACCCGCCTCTCGCTGACCGGCCCGCTGGTCGTGGCCCGCGACATCGCGCACGCCAAGATCAAGGAGCGGCTGGACGCGGGCGAGGAGATGCCGCAGTACCTGAAGGACCACCCGGTGTACTACGCGGGTCCGGCGAAGACGCCCGAGGGGTACGCCTCCGGCTCCTTCGGCCCGACGACGGCCGGCCGGATGGACTCCTACGTGGAGCAGTTCCAGGCGGCGGGCGGCTCCAAGGTGATGCTCGCCAAGGGCAACCGCAGCAAACAGGTCACCGACGCCTGCGACGCGCACGGCGGCTTCTACCTCGGCTCGATCGGCGGCCCCGCGGCCCGCCTCGCCCAGGACTGCATCAAGAAGGTCGAGGTCGTCGAGTACGAGGAGCTCGGCATGGAGGCGGTCTGGCGCATCGAGGTCGAGGACTTCCCCGCGTTCGTCGTCGTCGACGACAAGGGCAACGACTTCTTCACCGAGCCCGCCCCGGCTCCGACGTTCACCAGCATTCCGGTGCGGGGGCCGGGTCTCGGCTGACCCGGCTCCGTACGGAGCAGTACCCGGGGAGGGCCCGTCCGCGCGGACGGGCCCTCCCTCGTGTCCTCAGTCGTCCAGCAGGCCCGAGGTCGCGACCAGATACCCCAGCTGCGCCCGGCTGTTGCTGCCCAGCTGCTCGGAGACCTTGCGCATGTGCTCGGCGACGCTGCGGCGGCTCATGCCGATCCGGCGGGCGATGGCGGCGTCCGTCTCGCCGTTGACGACGGCCTGGAGGATGGCGCGCTGGAGGTCGGAGGTGACGACGGGGCTGCGCAGCGGCGCGCGTTCGGGGCGGACCGGGACGGCGCGGGACCACGCCTCGTCGAAGTGGCGGACCAGGAAGCGGACCAGCGACGGGTGCTGGACGCGCAGGGCGGTGTGCGGCTCGTCGGAGAACGGGATGAGTGCGAGGTCCCGGTCGAAGACGATGAACCGGTCCGCGACCTCGGCAAGGGTCCTGATCTCGGCGCCCTCGGCGGTCACCTGCTCGATGTAGGCGAGCGTGGTGCGGTCCGAGCGGACGGTGTGCTGGTAGAGGGTCCGCTGCCGGATGCCGCGGCGCAGGTTGCCCAGGTCGCGCGGGAGCGACTGCTCCAGGACGTGGGCCGGGCGCCCGCCGCCGGGGTGGGCGGTGCGCACCTCGGCGCGGCAGCCGCTGACCCCGGCGTCCAGGGCCTTGCTGATGACGGCCGCGCCGGAGAGCCGGGTGAGGGCGGGGCGTTCCTGCCGGTGCATCTCGGCGTAGAGGCCCTCGAAGGCGGCGAGGGTGGCGCGGGCGGAGCGCAGGGTGCGGCGCTGCTCGACGATCGCCTCCTCGATCGGGGCGAGCGCGGCGAACGAGGCGGTCTCCGGTGGTACGGGGATGAGGTAGCCGGGTGACTCCTGGTCGGCCACCATCAGGTGCAGGGACCGCAGGCAGGGGGGCGCGGCGCCGGCCGGGAGGCCGCCCACCGTCAGCGCACGGCGATAGGCCGCGAGCGCCGCCTCGCAGGGTTGTTCCGGTATCGACCGGTCCGAGGGTGATTCACGGCAATCACATACCGGTGAGGGGGAATGATCGTCCTTCACAAGGATGCAGATTACCTTTGTGCAATCGGGAGTCCCCCGTCCGGCGTCCGTGCTCGACGAGTATGTCCGGGTGACATCTGGAATGGGCAGTGCGGACGGGCCGAAGGCGGACGAGACGGACGGCGACACCCGGAAGGCCCGGGACACCGCGGTCTCCGAGCGCCGTTTTCGATTCCTCGTCGCCGGATACGCGGTGTCTTCCTACGGCACATTCCTGAATATGGTGGCGCTCAATCTCTTCGTCTACGAGACGACGGGCCGGGCGCTGGCCATGGGGCTGTTCATGGCGGTGCGGCTCGCCTCGGGATTCGTCGCCGGTCTGGTCGTGGGCGGTCTGCTCGCCCGTTTCAGCGCGAAAAGCATCATGCTGTGGGCGAATGTCGGACAGGGCGCCGTGATGCTGGTGCTCATCCTGGCGCCCGACGGCATGCTGACCGGGGCGCTGATGGCCGTCTCGGTGGTGATCGGGGCGTGCGGGACGCTGTTCATGGTGGCGTTGCGCAGTTCGATCCCCGAGATGGTCGGGGAGGACCGCAGGGCCTGGGCGAACTCCCTCTCGATCACCGGCCGTTCGCTGGCCATGGTGGCGGGCTTCGCCTCGGCGGGCGTGGTGGTGTCCCTCGTCGGGTACACCGCCGCCTTCCTCGTCGACATGGCGACGTTCGTGGCCTGTGCGGTGACGGTGGCCCTGTTGCCGATCGCGGGAGGCAAGGGAGCCGGCGGATCGGCCTCCGAGGGCTCTGAGGGCTCTGAGGGCTCTGAGGGCTCCGAGAGCTCCGGTGGCTCCGGGGCCGGGAAGGACGCCTCGGCCGCGAAGAGCGGCAGGCGCTGGCGGCCCGTGGCCTTCCTCGCGCTCGCCGCCGCCCCCGGGATGGGCCTGATGGTGGCCCTGCGCGGGGTCGACGCGTTCGGCTCCTCCTCCCACAACGCGGCGCTGCCGATCTACTCCACGTCGCTCGACGCGTCGAATCCCGCGGTGTTCGTCAGCGCGTTCTGGTGCGTGTGGGCGCTCGGCAACATCGGGGCCCAGCAGGTCATCCAGCGGTACGCGCAGCGCACCGGACGCTCCGTGGGGGCGCTCGGATTCGGCTACGGCACGGTGGTGATGTCGGCGGCGTTCATCGCGGCGTTCGCCGGGTTCCCGCTGGCCGTGACAGCGGTGATCGCGCTGATCGCGGGGGCCGCGGACGGCCTCACCGAGGTCGCGTACACCTCGCATCTCCAGACACTTCCGGCCACCTTGCGCGGCCATGCCTTCGGTCTTTCGGCCACTTTCGAGAACCTCGGTTTCGGCGTCGGCATGATCCTGGTGGCGGCGGCCCTCGACCGGTTCTCCCCGCTGGCCGTGGTGGGCTGGTCCCACGGCGCCGCCATCGTCGTCGCCGTGGTGTTCCTGCTGAGGGTGGCGGGAGTGCGGCGGGCGGAGCGTACGGGGCTGCGAAAGGAAGAAGCCGTTGAGGGACGACCGGATCGCGGTGATCGGGACGGCGCTGAGGTTTCCCGGGGCTGACACCCCCGGGGCGTACTGGCACGACATCCGGACGGGGACCGGCCGCGTACGCCGTTTCACCCGGGCCGAGTTCGCCGCGGCGGGAATCCCGGCGGCGGAGTACGAACGGCCGGGGTTCGGCGGCGCGAGCGCACTCCTGGGGGACGTGGACGGCTTCGACGCCGGGTTCTTCGGGATGAGCGGGCGGGAGGCGGAGCTGACCGATCCGCAGCAGCGGCTGTTCCTGGAGTGCTGTTTCCACGCCCTGGAGGACGGGGGGTACGCGGGCGGCGAGGACCGTTACGCGGGCGGCGACGGCGACTCCGTACGGATCGGGGTCTACGGCAGCTCCGGCTACCGCCTGTACTCGCTGCACAGCTATCTGGCGGAGAACCTGGCGGCGGAGGCCGGCTCGGGGGACTGGATGACCGCCAAGCAGGTCCAGGTCGGCAACTACCCCGATTTCACCGCCACCCGGGCCGCCTTCCGGCTCGGTCTGACCGGTCCCGCGCTGACGGTGTCGACGGCCTGTTCCAGCGCTCTGGTCTCGGTGCACCTGGCCTGCCAGGCGCTGCGCGCCGGGGACGCGGACCTGATGCTGGTGGGCTCCGCCGCCCTGCATCTGCCGGGGGTCACCGGCCAGGTCCCGGTGAAGGGCTCCACCCTCTCCCCCACCGGCACGGTCCGGGCCTTCGACGCGGACGCGGACGGCACCGTCGGGGGGAACGGGGCGGCCGCCGTCCTCCTCAAGCCGCTGGCACGGGCGCTGGCCGACGGCGACACCGTGCACGCCGTGATCCTGGGCTCGGCGGTCACCAACGACGGCTCGGACAAGGCGACCAACGACGGTACGGGGCGCGGGGGTTTCGCCGCCCCCGGGGTCGCCGGGCAGCGGGACGCGGTGCTCGGGGCGCTGCGCGCGGCGGACGTGGGCGCGGCGTCGATCGGCTACGTGGAGGCGCACGGCACGGGCACGCTGAAGGGCGACCCGATCGAGTTCGCGGCCCTGACCGAGGCGTTCCGCGCACACACCGACCGGACCGGCTTCTGCGCGCTCGGCTCGACGAAGCCGGCCATCGGCCACCTGGACAGCGCGGCGGGGCTGGCGGGGCTGGTCAAGGCCGTCGAGGTGCTGCGGCACGGGGTGGTCCCGCCCCTGGTGAACTTCTCCCGGCCCAACCCGGCGCTGGCGGTGGAGGACAGCCCGTTCCTGCTGCCGGTACGGGAAAGTCCCTGGCCGCTGGCGGGTGTGCGGCGAGCCGGTGTGCACTCCATCGGCATGGGAGGTACGAACGCTCATGTGATCCTGGAACAGGCGCCGGAGACCCCGCGCACCGCGTCGGCCTCCGACGATGTGCCCGTGCCCGCGCTGCTGCCGCTCTCGGCGGCGGACGAGGACGCGCTGCGGGCGTACGCCGTCCTGCTGCGGGACCACCTGGCGGGCGGGCGGCACCACTTGCCGGACAGGCCGGACCATACGGCCGACGGGCCGGACCACCCGACGGACAAAGCCGACTCCGCCCCCTCCCCCGCCGATCTGCTGACCACCACCGCGCTCGGGCGGCGGCTCCTGCCGCACCGGCTGGTCGTCACGGCCGCCGACCCGGTGGCCGGTCTCGACGCCTTCCTGTCCGGGGCCCCGGCGGGCGAGGCGTACACGACCGGGGTCGCCGACGGCGTACGGGAGAGGCGGCCGGTGTTCCTCTTCAGCGGCCAGGGCGGCGGGCATCCGGGCATGGGCGCGGAACTCGCCGCGCGCTTCCCGGTGGTGGCCGAGGTGCTGGAAGCCTGCGCCCGGGTGTACGCGGAGGAGACCGGACAGGACGACTTCCTGGACCGGATCGTCGGCGGACAGGGCCCCGGGCGGTGGGACACCGCCTTCGCGCAGCCCGCCCTGTTCGCCCTCCAGATCGCCCAGGCCCGGCTGTGGGAGCGGCTCGGGATCACCCCGGCCCGGGTCGCCGGCCACAGCGTCGGCGCGTACGCGGCGCTGTGCGTGGCCGGGGCGCTGGAGACCGGGGACGCGATGCGGCTGGTGTGCGGGCGCGGGCGGCTGATGCTGGAGCGGGCGGCCCCGGGCGCGATGGTCTCCGCGTTCGTCCCCCGGGCCCGGGTGCGGGAGCTGCTGGCCGCCGTCCCCGGTCTTGAGCTCTCCGTGGTCAACGGCGCCGCGCACCATGTGCTGGGCGGCCCCCCGGAGGCGGTGGACGCGGCACGGGCGCTGCTGGCGGCGCGGGGGGAGGCGTACGAGGTGCTGGCGGTGGACCGGGCGTTCCACACGGCTCTGCTGGACCCGGCGCTGGAGGACTTCCGGGTGCTGGCCGACAAGGCGGAAATCCGGCCGCTGCACACGGAGTTCGTCGACGGCATCGACGGCACGGTCCACCCCGCCGGGTGGCGGCCGGACGCCGCTTACCTGGTCGCGCAGGCCCGCCGCACGGCCGACTTCGCCGCCGTCCTGGACCGGCTGGCCGGGTCCCCGCTGCTGCTGGAGCTGGGCCCGTCCGCCGTGCTGACGGGGATGGTCCGCCGGTCGCTGCCGGACGCGGTCTGCGTGCCGACACGGCAGTGGGAGCGGGCGGTGGCCGCGCTGCACTGCGCCGGGGCCGGGGTCGACTGGGCCGCGCTGCTCGACCGCTGCGGTGGCCGGCGCGTCCGGCTGCCCACGTACCCCTTCCAGCGCCGGTCGCACTGGAGGGGCCCGGCCCCGTACACACCCCCGGCACCGCCCGCCTCGCTCACGGAGCCGCCCGCCCCGACCGGCGGGGCCGCTCCTTCATCCGCACGCTCCACGGAGGACCGCATGACCGAACAGGCCGTACTGGACAGAGTGCTGGAGCTGACCGCGCGCCATCTCGGCCACCGGCCCGACGAGGTCGCCGCCGACCGCACCTTCGTCGGCCTCGGCGCGGACTCGCTCCAGCTCATCGGGATGGTGCGGCAGTTGGAGGCCGAGTTCGGCACGGAGATCAGCATGCGGGAGGTCCTGGAGGAGGCGGGCACGCCCCGGCTGACGGCAGCGCTCATAGCCGGGCGGACGGCTCCCGCGACGACGCCGGCAGCGGCAGCAGCAGCAGCAGCAACAACGGCGGCGAAGCCGACGTCGGTGGCCATGGAGCCGACGCCGACGCCCGTGGCGATGCGGCCGGTGCCGGTGGCCACGGAGCCGACGCCCGCGCCGGTCACGGACGCGCCCGTGTACGCCACCCGGGCCGAGGTCGCCGCCCTGTCCGAGCAGATACGCCAACTGGCCGAGGTCCAGGCCGCGATGGTTGCCCAGCTCTCCGAGGCCGTCGCACTGCTGACCGCCCGCACCACCGGGACGGACGGCCGATGAGCGCGGGCACGACCGGCTCCGCCGCCGAGGCCGTCGCCCGCGCGGCGGAGCTGTCCCGCGCGCTCACCGCCCGGCTCGCGGAGGCCCGTACGCGGGTCCCGGCCGCGCCGGTGACCGCGACGCCCGAACCCGCTGTCGGCCACGGTCCCCGTCTCGTCGTGGACGCGGCGGGCGGGATGGCCGGGGCGGGGGCCGACGCGGCCCAGCGGGCCCACACCGCCTCCCTGGTCCGGCGGTTCACCGAGCGCACCCGCACCTCCAAGGAGCTGGCGCAGCGGCACCGTTCGGTGCTCGCCGACAGCCGCGCCGTCGTGGGGTTCCGGGACGCCACCAAGGAGATGCTCTACCCGGTCGCGGCCCGTTCGGCGCACGGCTCCCGGCTCACCGACGTGGACGGCAACACCTACACCGACATCACCATGGGGTTCGGCGCGCTGCTCCTCGGCCACGAGGCGGAGCCCGTCACCGAAGCCGTGCGCCGCCACCTCTCCGACGGGCTGCGCTTCGGCTCCCGGTCCGCCGACACCGGGGAGGCCGCGGCCCTGCTCGCCTCGCTGACCGGCCTGGACCGGGTCGCCTTCGCCTCGTCCGGCACGGAGGCGAACTCGGCCGCGATCCGGCTGGCCCGCGCCGCGACCGGGCGGGACAAGGTCGTCATGTTCCGGGGCTCGTACCACGGGCACATCGACTCCGTCCTCGGCCGGCCGGGCGGGCCCGGGCAGCACGCCGTGCCCGTCTCCCGGGGCATCCCGGCCAGCGCGGTGGCGGAGCTGATCGTGCTGGAGTACGGGGCCCAGGAGTCCCTGGAGACGATCGAGGCCCTCGGGGACGGCATCGCGGCCGTCCTCGTCGAGCCCGTGCAGTGCCGCAACCCGGGCCTGCGGCCGGTGGAGTTCGTCCGCTCGCTGCGCGAACTCACCGCGCGCCGGGGCATCGTGCTGCTCTTCGACGAGATGCTGACAGGGCTCCGACCCCACCCGCGCGGCGCACAGGAGCACTTCGGGGTGGTCCCGGACCTCGCCACGTACGGCAAGGCGCTCGGGGCCGGATTCCCGATCGGCGCGGTGGCGGGGCGGGCGGATCTGCTCGACGGGGTGGACGGCGGGTTCTGGCGGTACGGCGAGCCCGGCGGTCCCTCGCGCGAGACCACGTTCATCGGCGGCACCTACATGCAGCACCCGCTGTCGATGGCGGCGGCCCGCGCGGTGCTCACCCACCTCACCGAGCGGGGCCCCGGGCTCCAGAGCGGACTGAACGCCCGCACCCAGGCACTCGCGGACCGCCTCAACGCGTTCTTCCGCGAGGAGGAGTTCCCGCTGGAGCTGGCCCACTTCGGGTCGATGTTCCGCTTCAGGCACCGCGCCGACCTGGAGTTGCTCTACCACCACCTCCAACTGCGTGGCGTGTACGTATGGGAGTGGCGCAGCTTCTACCTCTCCACCGCCCACACCCAGGAGGACGTGAACCGGGTCGCGGAGGCGGTGGAGGGCTCGCTGCGGGAGCTGCGCGACGGCGGGTTCTTCCCCCGGCCCGCCCGCCCGGCAGCCGCCCGGCGGGCCGAAGTGCGGCGGCCCGCACCCGACTTCGGCGTCTACTTCTTCGGCGACTACCCGGAGACCGGTGAGGCCGACGGAAGCGGCGGCGGGACCCCGGAGGCGTATGACACCGTCCTGGAGACCGCGCGCTTCGCCGACGAGCACGGCTTCTCCTCCGTCTGGCTGCCCGAGCGGCACTTCGACTCCTTCGGCGGGATCTTCCCGAACCCCGCCGTGCTGGCCGCCGCCGTGGCCCGGGAGACCGGGAGCGTCCGGATCAACGCGGGCTCGGTGGTGCTGCCGCTGCACGATCCGGTGCGGGTCGCCGAGGAGTGGTCGGTGGTGGACAACCTCTCCGGCGGCCGGGTCGGCATCGGCTGCGCCACCGGCTGGCACGCCCGGGACTTCGCCCTGCACCCGGACCGGTTCGCCGACCGCCGGCGGATCGCCTTCGCCCACCTCGACGAGGTGCGCCGGCTGTGGCGCGGGGAGGCGGTGCGGCGGCGCACGGGCGAGGGCGCGGAGGCGGAGCTCCGGATCCGGCCGCGCCCGGTGCAGGAGGAGCCGCCGTTCTTCCTGGCCACCTCCGGGCAGCGGGCCTCGTACGGGGAGGCGGCCCGGCACGGCCTCGGGGTCGTCACCAACCTGATGAGCCAGACCGTGGACGAGCTGGCCGCGAACATCGCGCACTACCGGCGTACGCGTGCGGAGTGCGGGCTCGACCCGGCGGCCGGGCGGGTGACGGTGCTGGTGCACACGTATCTCGGCGACGACCACGCCACCGCCCGGGCCGAGGCGCTGGAGCCGATGGTGCGGTATCTGCGGTCCTCGCTGCTGATGCGCTCGGCGGCCACCGCCGCGGGGTCCCGGCGCGAGGACGTGGCGGCGGCGAGCGAGGAGGACCTGGACTATCTGTTCCGCCGGGCGTACAACCGCTACTGCGACCGCCGGGCCCTGATCGGCACGCCGGCGAGCGTCGCCCCGCTGGTCGACGCGCTGCACGGGGCCGGGGTGGACGAGATCGCCGCCCTGGTCGACTTCGGGATGGACCGGGAGGGGCTGCGGTCGGGGCTGGAGCGCCTGGACGTACTGCGCCGCCGGACGAAGGAGCGGGGGCAGGAGCGGGAGCGGGACGCCCGGCCCGAGGACACCGTCGCGCCCGCCACCTCGGCGCAGCGGCGGCTGTGGCTGGCCGCGCAGTTGATGGAGAACCCGGCGGCGTACAACGAGACGGGGGCCGTACGGCTGCGCGGCCCCCTGGACGTGGCGGCGCTGCGGGCGGCGGTGGACGGCCTGGTCGAAAGGCACGCGGGGCTCCGGACGGTGTTCCGGGCCGAGGACGAGGGGGGCGTCGTCCAGGTCGTCCGGGACGGGCTCCGTATCCCGCTGACGGTGACCGACGCCCCGGGCGAGGACGCCGGGCGGGCGATCGGGGCACTGCTCGCCGAGGAGAGCACCCGGGCCTACGACCTGGCCGCGGGGCCGCTGTTCACGCCCCGGCTGCTGCGGCTGGCCGAGGACGACCACGTCCTGGTGCTCGGCACGCACCACATCATCACGGACGCGCACTCGTCCGCCCTGATCGCCGGGGACCTCCGGGAGCTGTACACGGCGGCCCGCGCCGGCCGCCCACCGGTCTTCGGCCGTCCCGCCGGGACGACCGTCGGGGCCCCCGAGCCCTCGGGCGACACGGCCGACCTGGCCTGGTGGCGCGAGCTGCTGGGCGACCGGCCGCCGGTGCTGGTGCTGCCGACTGACCGGCCGCGCGGTCGCCGGGTGGCGGGGCGCGGCGGGGCGGTGGCCAGGACCGTGGGCCGGGAGCGGGCCGACCGGCTGCGGGAGTGGAGCGGGCAGCAGGGCGTGACCCTGTTCGCCACGCTGTGCACGGCCTGGCAGCTGGTGCTGCGCCGGCGGTCGGGGCAGGACACGTTCCTGCTGGGCACGACGTTCGGGCGGCGGCCGCCCTCGACGGCGGACACGGTCGGGTTCCATGTGGCGCTGCTGCCGTTGCCGCTGTCCGCGAGCGACGCGACCTCGCCGCCGGAGGCCGTACGGGCCACCGGGCGGGCGCTGTTCGCGGCGGACGAGCACAGCGGGGTGGACTTGGACGCGCTGCTGGCGGACGTCCATCCGGACCCGGGGAATCCGCGCCCGCTCGTGACCGTTTCGGTCGATCTGGACCGGGCGGCGCTGGCCGGAATCGACCTGCCCGGGCTGCGGGCGGAGGCGGTGGCGGCCGGGACGGAGTCGGCGCCGCTGGAGCTGGCGCTGATGGCCACCCATGCCCAGGACGGGAGTCTGCGGCTGCGGCTGCGTTACGACGCGGACCTGTTCGACGCGTCGACGGCGGAGGGGTATCTCGCCGAGCTGGAAGAGCAGTTGGACGCGCTGTCGGACCCGGTCGAGGACGACCCGGCCGGAGACGACCCGGCTGAGGACAGCACGGCCGGAGCGGGCACGGCAGGCACGGCCGGAGCGACAGGAGCGGCAGGCACGGCAGGCGCGGGCACGACGGAGCCGGGCGGCGCCGGGGAGCCGGGGGCCAGGACGGAGCCGGGCGCCCGGACCTCCTCCGAGACCGCCGCGCTCCTCCGGGAGGTCTGGGAGTCCGTCCTCGGCCTGCGAGACTTCCCCGCCGAGCGCAACTTCTTCGACCTGGGCGGCAACTCGATCGCCGCGATCCGCCTGGTGAACCGGGTCCGGGACACGCTCGGCGTCGACTACCCGCTGGCGGACTTCTTCGCCGACGCCACCCTGCGGGCCATGACCGGGCAACTGGCGGGCGGCCCCGAGGCGGAGGCCGGGGCCGTCGTCGACCGCGCCCCCGTCAGCGACCAGCAGGCCCGGATGATCGCCGGGCACCACGTCGTGCCCGACCCCGCCGTGTGGAACGTGCCGACGCGCATCACGTTCACCGGGGCGCTGGACCCGGCGGCCTTGCGGTCCGCCGTGTCCGAGCTGGTCGCCCGGCACGACGGGCTGCGGACCAGGTTCGCGCAGGAGGGGGCGCCGGACGGGCCGTGGTGGCAGGAGATCCTGGCCGCGGAGCCGGTGGCGCTGCCGGTGGAGGATCTGACCGGGCTGCCGGCCGACGAGCGGCGGCCGCGGGCGGACGCCCTGTGCCGGGCGGACGCGGCGGCCCCCTTCGACCTGGGGCGGCCTCTGGTGCCCCGGACGCGGCTGCTGCGGGTCGAGGAGGACCGCTGGGAGCTGATGTTCGTCCTGCACCACATCTGCGCCGACGGCTGGTCGCTGTCCGTGGTGCTCGCGGAGATCGCCGCGCTGTACACGGCGGCCGCCGCGGGCGTCCCGCACGGCCTGCCCGATCCGGCGATGCAGGCGCCCGGGTACGCCCGGTGGCAGCGGGAGCAGCAGGATCCCGGCGTCGAGGCGGAGCGGGCCGCGTTCTGCGCCCGCTATCTGGACGGGGTGCCGTCCGCCGTCCCCGTACCGACGGACCGGCCGCGTCCGCAGAAGCTGAGCGGGCACGGGGACACGGTGCGCGGGGTCGCGACGGGTGCGGTGCGGGCGGCGGTGGAGAAGCTGGCGGCCGACCGGCACACCACCTCGTTCGCGGTCGCGGCGGCGGCTCTCGGGGTGTTCCTGACCCGGCTGTCGGGAGAGGAGGACACCTTGCTGAGCGTCCCGTACGCCAACCGCGAGGGCACCGCCTCGGAGTCGCTCGTGGCGATGACGTCCACCGCGGTGATGGTCCGCGTACGACTGGATTCAGCCAATCTTGACGAGACCTGCGCGGAGCTGGCGGTCCGTACGGGCGCGGGCGCGCTCGGCGCCATGGCACATGTGCTGCCCACCGCGCGCATCATGCGGGCGATGCGGGAGTCGGGCGCTGTCAGCGTCCCCGACCGGGTGCCGCACGTCCTGGCGTTCCAGAACTCCGTCGACACGGACATCGAGATCCCCGGGCTCCGGGTCGAGGTGGCCGATCTGGCACCGCCTCTTTCCCGCAGCGAGCTGTGCTTCGGGCTTGCGCCGCGCCGGGACCCCGCGAAGGGTTATCGAACATTCCTGGAATTCTCCACCGACCTGTGGGACCACACGACCGCCCACGACCTGCTCTCGTCGTACACCGACGTGCTCGCGGAGTTCAGCGCCCGGCCCGACCGGCCGGTGCGGGAACTCCTCGGGGAGCGCCCCTCGCAGGGGCCCCCGGGCCATGGCTCCGGAGGCTCCGCCGGGGACGCCATCGCCGGGCCCGACCGGCCCGGCGGACCGTCACCCTCCCAGTCACTGCCGAACACCGGAAAGGCGGACGCCGTATGACTCCGGCCCCCCACCGCAGCCACACCGACGACCTGCTCTCCTTCATCGCCGCCAGCCCTTCCCCGTACCACGTGGTGGCCAGTGCGGCCCAGCGTCTGGAGAAGGCCGGGTTCCGCGAACTGCGCGGCACGGACGACTGGACGGGGGCGACCGGCGGCTGCTTCGTCAGCCGCGCCGGTGCGCTGATCGCCTGGTACGTCCCCGAGGGCGCGCCCGCCCACACCCCGTTCCGGATCATCGGCACCCACACCGACTCGCCGAACCTGCGGATCAAACCGGCACCGGACACCGGGACTTCGGGGTGGCGGCAGATCGGGGTGGAGATCTACGGCGGGGTCCCGCTGAACACCTGGCTCGACCGGGACCTGGGCATCTCCGGCCGGCTCGCCCTGCGCGGCCCCGACGGAGCCCCCCGCAGCCGGCTCGTACAGATCGACGAACCCCTGCTGCGGGTACCCCAGTTGGCCATCCACCTGGACCGTACGGTGAACGAGGGCGTGGCCCTGGACCGGCAGCGGCACATCGCGCCGATCTGGGCGCTCGGCGATCCCCAGGAGGGCGAGCTGCTGCGCCGGGTCGCGTCGGCCGCCGGGGAGGACCCGGCGGACGTGCTGGGCTGGGACCTGATGCTGCACGACATCCAGCCGCCCGGATACCTGGGCGTGGACCAGGAGTTCGTGGTGGCGTCCCGGCTGGACAACCAGGTCTCGGTGCACGCCGGGGTGACCGCGCTGGTGGACGCGGCGACGGGGGGCACGCAGCCCTCCTTCGTGCCGGTGCTGGCCGCTTTCGACCACGAGGAGGTCGGCAGCGGTTCCGAGACGGGGGCGCAGAGCCCGCTGCTGGAGCGGATCCTGTCGCGGTCCGTGTCGGCGCGCGGCGGCAGCGACGAGGACTGGTCGCGTGCGCTGGCGGGCGCGTTCTGCGTCTCCGCCGACATGGCGCACGCGGTGCACCCCAACTACGCGGAGCGGCACGACCCCGACCACCGCCCGCTCCCCAACGGCGGCCCGACGCTCAAGGTGAACGTCAACCAGCGGTACGCCACCGACTCCACCGGCATCGCGGTGTTCACGGCGGCGGCCGAGCGGGCCGGGGCTCCCTGGCAGCCGTTCGTCTCCAACAACGCGATGCCCTGCGGGACGTCGATCGGCCCGCTCACGGCGGCCCGGCTCGGCGTCACCACGGTGGACGTCGGGGTGCCCGGCCTGTCGATGCACTCGGCGCGCGAGCTGTGCGGGGTGCGCGACCCGGGCTATCTCGCCGCGATCCTCACCACGATCATGGTCGGGGACTGACAGACCCGCCCGGTTCCGCCGACGGGCGCGGCATCCGGAAGAACAGAAGAGAACAGGAACGACCGTGGCCGACGAAGAGACCGTCCTCATCTGCCTGCCCTTCGCCGGGGCGGGCCCCTCCTTCTTCGCGCCCTGGCAGGGGCTGGCCCCGGAGGGTCTGCGGATCCTCCCGGTGTCGCTGCCGGGCCGCGAGAAGCGGTTCCCCGAGCCCGCCCACACCTCGGTGGCCCCGGCCGTCGACGACGCGTACGCGCAGGTGACGGCGGCCCTGGGGGGAGGGGACGGGAGCGGCGGCCCGGTCGTGCTGTTCGGGCACAGCATGGGTGCGGTCCTCGCGTACGAACTGGCGCACCGGATCGAGCGGTCGGGCGGGCCGGTCCGCCTGGCCGCGCTCGTCGTCAGCGGCGCGCCGGGCCCCTGGACGCCGCGCACGGACCGGGCGGACGGGCTGCCGGACGAGGAGTTCGCCGCCCGGGTCCGGGCGTTCGCCGGTTACGACCACCCGGCGCTGGCCGACCCGGAGATGCGGGAGCTGCTGCTGCCGACGCTGCGGGCGGATGTCCGGCTCCACGAGAGCTATGTCCCGTCCACGGACCGGAAGCTGGACGCCCCGGTCGTCTCGGTCAGGGGGCGGGAGGACACCCTGGTCGGGGCGGCGGAGGCGGCCGAGTGGGGCCGGGCGACGACAGGGAAGCTGACGGTGGCCGAGCCGGCCGGCGGGCACATGTATCTCACCGAGCGGCCGGGCGAGCTGCTGGAGCTGGTGGCCGCCGAGGTGCGCGCGGCGAGGGGCCGGTGACCGGCGGTGGCGGCCCGGGGCCGGTGAACGGCGGTGGCGGCCCGGGGCCGGTGACCGGCGGTGGCGGTCCGGGGCCGGTGACCGGCGGCGGTGGTGCGGGTCGTGCGGCCGGCGGCGGAGCCCGGCTCGCCGGGCGGACGGCGCTGATCACGGGAGCGGCGCGCGGTCTCGGCCGGGCCTGTGCGCTGGCCCTCGCCCGCGAGGGTGCGGACCTGGTGCTGCTGGACGTGGCGGGCGAACTGCCCGGGGTGCCGTATCCGCTCGGTTCGGCCTCGCAGCTCGCGCACACCGGGCGGCTCTGCCGCGAGGCGGGGTCCGCCGTGCTGACCCGGCAGGCCGACGTCCGGGACCTGGCGGCGCTGGAGTCGGCGGCGGAGGCGGCCGAGGAGCGCTTCGGGCGGATCGACGTCCTGGTCAACAACGCGGGCATCGCCGCCCCTTCGGGCCGGCCGGCGCACGAGATCACCGAGGCCGAGTGGCAGCTGATGATCGATGTGGATCTGGGCGGGGCGTGGCGGGCGATCCGCGCGGTCGGCGGCCGGATGGCCGCCCAGGGGTCCGGTTCGATCGTCAACATCGCCTCGACGGCGGGCCTGGTGGGCTACCGGCACTTCGCGGGGTACGTCGCGGCCAAGCACGGTCTGGTCGGCCTGACGAAGGCGGTGGCCCTCGACTACGCGCCCCGCAAGGTCCGGGTCAACGCGGTGTGTCCGGGCTCGGTGCGGGACGACGAGGCGATGGAGGGCCGGATGCTGGCGGAGATCGCCCGCTCGCTGGAGGTGCCGGTCGCGGAGCACGAGGCCGCCTTCGTCCGGGACCAGCCGATGAACGCGCTGGTGGAGCCGGGCGATGTGGCGGACGCGGTGCTCTGGCTGGCCTCGGACGAGTCCCGCCGGGTGACCGGCAGCGTGGTCACCGTGGACGGCGGGTTCACCACCCGCTGACCGCCGTTTTCCCTTCCGTGGACGAGGAGTTGCGCACGTGCCGCCTGCCCATCACGCCCTGATCGTCCGCCTGCCGCCGGACGCCGCCGACGCCGCGCTCGCCGACGCCCTGACGACGGCGGCGGAGCTGTGGTGGCCCGGGGAGCGCCGCCCCCGGCTGTGGACGGAGACCGTGCCCGCCCCGGCCGGATCCGGGACCGCCGCCCGGCGGCGCGCTGCCGAGGCCCGCCGCCCGGTCGCGCCCGGCCACCGGCTGCGGGCGGTGCTGCTGCGGTACGCGGGCGAGCACCTGGCCGACCTCGTCCTGACCGCCGGCGGAGCCGCCCTGGACGCCCGTTCGCTGCGGCTCGTCGCCCGGGTGCTGCGGGGCGACCTGGCCCCGGACGCCGTGACGCCGCTCGACGGGCCGCTCCCCCCGGACCTGCGCATGGACGGGGAGACCCGGGGGCTCGCCTCGGCGCTCGCGGTCACCGTCGGACGGTACGAGGGTGCGGCCTCGGTGCGCGTCGCCGTCCCCGTACCGGCCCGGGACCGGCCTCCGTACGCGCTGGGGGCGCTCGACGGGTACGCGGTGTTCACGGCGGACCTGTCGCCCGGCCGCACGGTCGCGGACCTGCTCGCCACCGAGCCGTCCGCTCCGGCCGAGGGTGACGATCCGCCCGTGCTGACGCTGGTGGCGGGCGAACCGGGCGGGGACGGGGACGGGGACGGGCCGGCCATGCTGCCGACCGGCCCGGACGCCCTGCCCGTACCGGCCCACCAAGTGAGATTCGTGCAGGAACAGTTGGCGGGCAGCGCGCCGAACACGCCGCTCTCGCAGCTGAATCCGTTGAGCAGGGAGGAGTCGGCGGAGCAACTGGCCTTCCGCACACCGCACAAGGCCGCCGCCCCCCTCCGTATCGACGAGGTCTTCGCCGCGCAGGTCGCCGCCCGCCCGGACGCCCCCGCGCTCACCGCCGGTTCCGCCACCCTCTCCTACGCCGAACTCGACGACCGGGCCGAGGAGTTGGCGGACGGCCTGTACGCCCACGGTGTCCGCCCCGGTGATCTCGTGGGCCTCTGCCTGCCCCGCGGGGCCGACCTGGTGGCGGCGATGCTCGCCGCGCTGAAGGCGGACGCCGTCTACGTACCGCTGGATCCGGAGCATCCGGCGGACCGGCGGGAGCGCACCGCACGGGACGCGAAGGTGCGGCTGACGGTCGATGACCCGGCCGCCCTCACCGGTCACCCGCGCCGCCCCGCCGCGGCCCGGGGTCCGGCCGCCGGTCCCGCGTACGTCATCCACACCTCGGGCTCGACCGGCCGCCCCAAGGGGGTCCTCGTCCCGCACGCCAATGTCACGGCCCTGGTCGACGCCGTCCGCGACGACTTCGCGCTCTCCCCCGACGACGCCTGGACGTGCTTCCACTCGGCGGCGTTCGACTTCTCGGTGTGGGAGATCTGGGGCGCGCTGCTGACGGGCGGGCGGCTGGTGGTCGTGGACCACTGGACCTCGCGCCAGCCGGAGGACTTCCACGCGCTGCTGGTCCGGGAGCGGGTGAGCGTGCTGAGCCAGACCCCTTCGGCGTTCACCCAGCTCGCGGCGGCCGACCGGACGGGCGGCGGGCTGCCCGCCCTCCGGCTGGTGGTGCTGGGCGGCGAGCCGCTGGACGCCCGTCCGCTGCTGGGCTGGTTCGACCGGCACCCGGAGGACCGCTGCCGCCTGGTCAACATGTACGGGATCACCGAGACCACGGTCCATGTCACGGCGGCCACGGTGACCCGCCGCGAGGCGCTCGCCGGATCCCGGTCGGTGGGGCGGCCCCTGCCCGGCTGGTCGGTCCGGGTCCTGGACCCGCACGGGCGGCCGGTGCCGCCGGGCGCGCCCGGGGAGATCCACGTGGGCGGGGCGGGCGTGGCGCTCGGCTATCTGCACCGGCCAGCCCCGACCGCCGAACGCTTCGTCCCGGACGTCGTGGACCCGGCCGGGCGGCTCTACCGCAGCGGCGACCTGGGGCGGCTGCTGCCCGACGGGACGCTGGAGCACCTGGGCCGGATCGACGACCAGGTGAAGGTGCGGGGCTTCCGGATCGAGCCGGGCGAGATCCGGCATGTGCTGCTGGAGGACCCGGCGGTGTCGGCGGCGGCGGTCACCGTGACCGGCGGTGCGGGCGGGGACGCGGCGGCCGTGCGCATCGACGCGTACGTGGTCCCGGCCCCGGGTGCGGGCGAGGACCCCGGGTCCGTACGGGACCGGGCCGCCCGGCTGCTCCCCCCGCACATGGTGCCCGCGACGGTGACCGTGCTGCCGGCCCTCCCCCTCACCGCGAACGGCAAGCTGGACCCGGCCCGGCTGCCCGCGCCCGGAACGCGCCGGACCCCGGCTCCGGCAGTCCCGGCGGCTCCGGCGGCTCCGGCGGCCGACGCCCCCGAAGCCCCGGCCGCCGTCCTCGCGGGCATCTGGCGGGACGTGTTCGGCGTCGAGGAGATCGGCCCGGACGACGATTTCTGGGACCTGGGCGGCAATTCGCTGTACGCGATCCGGATCGGCACGCTTGCCCGGGAGCGCGGGCTGCCCAATGTGGCGCTGCGTCAGCTGTATCTGACGCCGACGCTGGGGGCGCTGTCCGAAGCGCTGGCCCGGGGGGTGTGAGACGAAGGGCATGGAGAAGGGGCGACCGCACAACGGTGGCCGCCCCCTCGCACGCGGTGGTTACACGAAGCGCTGGTTCGCGCCGCCGTCGCATGTCTGGAGCTTGAGCGGGTCCTTGGCCCCCGCCAGCGTCAGACACAGGTTGGTCGCGGCGGCCGGGCGGAGGGTGCCCGCCTGCCGGACGAACTTCTGGTTGGCCGCGCCCGAGCAGTCCCACACGACGAGCGTGGCGCCGGCGTCGTACTTCGCGCCCGGCACGTCCATGCAGCGGTCGTGGCTCAGCGCGGTGCGGGCCGTCTGCGTACCGGCGTCGTACCACCAGTTCTGGTTGCGCCCGCCGTGGCAGTCCCAGCCGCCGATCGCGGTGCCGTTACGGGTGACCGAGGCGGGCACGTCCGCACAGGAACCGGTCGCCACGTTCTTCAGCGGGACGAACAGGTCGTCGAAGGCCGCTCGGGTCAGGACCGGGTTGCCGGTGCTCGCCGGGTCGGCACAGCTCGCCTCGCGCAGCCCGGAGTCGTACAGCTGGGTGAGGCAGGACGCGAAGGCCCGGTGGCCGGCCGCGTTGGGGTGGAAGGACTGCCGGACGGAGTTCTCGTCGGGCAGGCCCGGCTTGCTCACGTCGATGAACAGCCCGCGCGCCCAGGTGTTCTCGGTGCAGACCTCGTGGCCGTGGAAGAGCCGCGAGTTGTCCAGGTAGGAGGCCCCGGTGGCGGCCGCGGCCTTGCGCATGCCGACCTGGAAGGCGGGCACGGCGGTGTTGCGGCCCCAGACGGTGTCGGAGTCGTAGCCGAGTCCGCCGCAGACCAGCTTGCCGGGGAACTTCGGGTTGTCGCGGAAGTCCGGGCCGATCGGGCTCGGGTAGCCCATCAG
The DNA here is from genome assembly GCF_014650675.1 of Streptomyces anulatus. GTDB lineage: Bacteria > Actinomycetota > Actinomycetes > Streptomycetales > Streptomycetaceae > Streptomyces > Streptomyces anulatus. The sequence goes on from NZ_BMVK01000002.1 coordinate 690,976, forward strand.
GACGAGCTTGTAGTCGCCGTTGGCGTACCCGGCGTCCGTCATCACGGTGCGCAGATCGCGGACGGTCTGCTCGACCTTGGGGACCAGCGCGTCGACGCGGGCCTGCCAGCCGCCCGCGTACTTCGGCTCGCAGGGCCCCTGGAGGCTGATGTAGCGGACCACGCAGTCGGTCATGACCGGGCCGAACTGGAGGTCGTCGTTGGCCCCGGCGACCAGGACGATCATCTTGATCCGGGTGTTGCGGGCCTTGATCGCGAGGCTGTCGCTCTGCACGAGCTCATCGGCGTACTGCTTGTTCCCGCCGATTTTGATGTTCCCGGTATAGGCGCCGGAGCACGAGACGTTGTACGTGACGTCCGCCGCGATGCCCGTGCGGTGGATGGCGGCGTCCGGTGAGCGGTGGCACCAGTTGTCCGGCCCGTTGGTGCCGGGGTCGTAGGTGCCGACGCCCTCGCCGGAGATCTCGCTGTCGCCGAGCGAGATCAGCCCGGTCTTGCGGTCGCCGAGCGGCCGCTCGGCGGGGCTCCCGTACAGCTGGGTGGCCTCGGCGGCCCGGACGGCCTCCAGCGCGGGCGGGAGAGGGGTGGATGCGATAGAGCTGGTACCCGACTCCGTCGCGCCCGCGGGTCCGGCGGCGGCCATACCGCCCACGGCGGCCGCGAGAGCGACGGCGGCCGCGACCGTACAGCGGAGCCGGCGAAGGCTTCCGAGCCCTCGAAGTCTGGTGCTGGTGCGCCTCATTGCGCCTCCCGGTAGTGGTTACCCCCGGTATTTACTGGTCGGTAGGCCACTTGGGAATACATAGAACAAGAGAAGTGCTCATCTTTTTCAGGAGGTTTAAACACCATGGTCGACACGTCAGGTGACACACCCGGTGGCAGCGGGTTCCGGATCGAGCACGACTCGATGGGTGAGGTGAAGGTCCCCGTCGGCGCCAAATGGCGCGCCCAGACCCAGCGGGCGGTGGAGAACTTCCCCGTCTCCGGGCAGCGTCTGGAGCGGGCGCACATCGAGGCGCTGGCCCGGATCAAGGGGGCGGCGGCCAAGGTCAACGCCGAGCTGAAGGTACTGGATCCGGACATCGCCGCCGCGATCCAGGAGGCCGCCGCCGAGGTCGCCTCGGGCCGCTGGGACGAGCACTTCCCGGTCGACGTGTTCCAGACGGGTTCGGGCACCTCGTCGAACATGAACACCAACGAGGTGATCGCCACCCTCGCCACCGAGCGCCTCGGCCGCGAGGTCCACCCCAACGACCATGTGAACGCCTCCCAGTCGTCCAACGACGTCTTCCCGTCCTCCATCCACATCGCGGCCACCGCCGCCGTCACCGCCGACCTGATCCCCGCCCTGGATCACCTGGCGGAATCCCTGGGGCGGAAATCGGCCGAATTCTCGGAGGTCGTGAAGTCCGGCCGTACGCATCTGATGGACGCCACCCCGGTCACCCTCGGCCAGGAGTTCGGCGGCTACGCGGCCCAGATCCGCTACGGCGTGGAGCGGCTGCGCGCCTCCCTCCCCCGGCTCGCCGAACTGCCTCTGGGAGGTACGGCGGTGGGCACCGGCATCAACACCCCGCCCGGCTTCTCCGCCGCCGTGATCGCGGAGGTCGCGGACGCCACGGGGCTGCCGCTCACCGAGGCCCGCGACCACTTCGAGGCGCAGGGCGCGCGGGACGGGCTGGTGGAGACCTCCGGCCAGCTGCGGACCATCGCCGTGTCGCTGACCAAGATCTCCAACGATCTGCGGTGGATGGCGTCGGGCCCGCGCACCGGTCTCGCCGAGATCGCGCTGCCCGACCTCCAGCCGGGCTCGTCGATCATGCCGGGCAAGGTCAACCCGGTGATCCCCGAGGCGGTCCTGATGGTCGCCGCCCAGGTCACCGGCAACGACGCGACGGTCGCCACGGCCGGCGCCGCGGGCAACTTCGAGCTGAACGTGATGCTCCCGGTCATCGCGAAGAACCTGCTGGAGTCCGTACGGCTGCTGGCCAACGCATCCCGGCTGCTCGCGGACCGTACGGTCGACGGCATCACCGCCGACGTGGAGCGGGCCCGCGCCTACGCCGAGTCCTCGCCGTCCGTGGTGACCCCGCTGAACAAGTACATCGGCTACGAGGAGGCGGCGAAGGTCGCCAAGAAGTCCCTCAAGGACGGGACGACGATCCGCGAGACGGTCCTGGCCTCGGGCTACGTCGAGCGCGGCGACCTGACGATGGAGCAGCTCGACGAGGCGCTGGACGTGCTGCGGATGACGCGTCCGTGAGCGCGCCGCCGGGCGCCCGGTGACGCCGGGGGGCTCCCCGCGGCGTCCGAGGGCTCCCGGCCGGATCAGGACCGGGTGACCTGAGTCGCAGCGGGCCGGTGGGAGCGCTCCGTAAGATCTCTCCATGACAGGTACGGGAGAGTACGCACGCTGGGCGCCGGGGGACCGGATCCTCTGGCGCTACCGCGACAACGGCCGGGCCCACCGGACGGCCGGCGTCCCGCCCGTGCACATCTGCCGTCCGGTGACCGTCGTCCAGGACACCGACGAGCTGCTCGCCGTGTGGATGGCGCCCGGCACCGAGTGCGTGCGGCCGGTGCTGGCCGACGGCACCCAGGTGCACGCCGAACCGCTGGCCACCCGCTACACCGCGCCGCGCACCACGGCCCGCTCGACCTGGTTCGGCTCCGGGGTGCTGAAGCTGGCCGCGCCCGGGGACCCGTGGTCGGTGTGGCTGTTCTGGGACCGGGGCTGGATGTTCCGCAACTGGTACGTGAACCTGGAGGAGCCCCGGACCCGGTGGTCCGGAGGGGTGGATTCCGAGGATCACTTTCTCGACATCTCCGTGAACCCCGACCGGAGCTGGAAATGGCTCGACGAGGACGAGTTCGCCCAGGCGCAACAGGTCGGTCTGATGGACCGGGAGACCGCCGCCCGGGTCCGCGAGGCGGGCCTCGCGGCGGTCGAGGTGATCACCGGGTGGGGGGCGCCGTTCCGGGACGGCTGGGAGCACTGGCGGCCCGATCCGCGGTGGCAGGTGCCGCCGCTGCCGGATGACTGGGACCGCACCCCTGCCCGTATGCCGTCGTGAGACCCTGGAAGAACCCTTCGGGCGGTCCGGTCGGCAGGTCCGGTCGTACGGAGGGCTGATCGCCGCAACCAGCGGGCACCACACCGGAACTGACCACAAGTCACCACACCGGTCGTGCGGAGGGACGGGCCACGGACCCGGACGTTCCGTTCGGTCGCGGAAGCCACTACGAGGGGGTGGAGACGTGCACGCTGTCCGCTGCCCTCTCGCCGCGTCCGCCACCGGAGGGGTCGCCTGTCGGCCATCTCCGAGGCGCTCGGTTTCGGCCCCTTCATCGGGGGCATCCGGTGACAGCCGTTGTTCTTCCCGCGCTTGCCGGGGCACAGTAGCGCCCCACGAGGTGACTGCCTCATACAACCGGCCCGGACGGACGGAATCCCACGCGTGACGGAGCACCCCACCTCCCACGAAGGCCGGCAGCCTCTGGCGGCCCGGCAGCAGGAGCGCACCCGGCCCCGGCAGCAGGACGCCGCGGCCGCGGCCGCCGCTGCCGCGGTCCCGGCTCCGGCCGCCGCGCCGAACCCGGGTCCAGGAGCGGCCGCCGTCGCCGAGGCGCAGGCGGCCACCCGCCGCGAGGGCGACCGGCTGCGCTTCGTCGGCGCGGCGACCCGGCGGATCGCCCGGGGCATAGACCTGGACGAGATCGTCCTCGGCCTGTGCCGGGCCAGCGTGCCGACGTTCTCCGACGCGATCCTCGTCTATCTGCGCGACCCGCTCCCGGTGGGCGACGAGCGCCCGGTGAGCCCGTTCGTCCTGCGGCTGCGCCGCAGCGACCGGCTGCGCGTCACCGACGAGGAGGGCGGCGACGCGTCCGGCTCCGAGACCGAGCGGCTGCGCCCGCTGATCCTCGACCCGCAGGCCGACCTGATGCCCGCCGCCGAGCTCTGCGAGGTGCGGGCGGGCGGTGCGCTGGCCGAGGTGCTGCGCGGGGTGCGGCCGGTCTTCGGCGACTCAGCCGCGGCGCGGGCCGCCCTGCCGGAGCTGCTCGGCCCCGGCCGGTCCGTCCCCACCGGGCACCGGGCGATCCTCGCCCCGCTGCGCGGCCGGCGCCGGGTCATCGGGGCCGCGGTGTTCGTGCGCGGCACCGAGCGCACCCCGTTCGAGGCCAGCGATCTGCTGGTCGCGGCACAACTGGCGACGCACACCGCGCTCGGCATCGACAAGGCCGTGCTGTACGGGCGCGAGGCCTACATCGCCGACGAGCTGCAGCGCACGATGCTGCCCGACTCGCTCCCCCAGCCCACCGGCGTCCGGCTCGCCTCGCGCTACCTCCCGGCGGCCGAGACGGCCCGTGTCGGCGGCGACTGGTATGACGCGATCCCGCTGCCCGGCAGCCGGGTCGCGCTGGTCGTCGGCGATGTGATGGGCCACTCCATGACCTCGGCGGCGATCATGGGCCAGCTCCGGACGACGGCGCAGACCCTGGCGCAGCTCGACCTGCCGCCGCAGGAGGTCCTGCACCACCTGGACGAGCAGGCGCAGCGCCTGGGCAGCGACCGGATGGCGACCTGCCTGTACGCCGTCTACGATCCGGTCGCGCACCGGATCACCATCGCCAACGCCGGACATCCGCCGCCCGTGCTGCTGCACCTGGGCGGGCGGGCCGAGGTGCTGGTGGTGCCGCCGGGCGCCCCGATCGGGGTGGGCGGCGTCGACTTCGAGGCCGTCGAGCTGGACGCCCCGGCCGGCGCCACGCTGCTCCTCTACACCGACGGTCTGGTGGAGTCGCGGCTGCGGGACGTGTGGACGGGCATCGAGCAGCTGCGGGAGCGCCTCGCGGCGACCGCGCAGCTCACCGGCCCGGACCATTCGCCGCCGCTGGAGGCCCTGTGCGACGACGTGCTGGACATGCTCGGCCCGGGTGACCGGGACGACGACATCGCGCTGCTCGCCGCCCGCTTCGACGGGATCGCGCCGAGCGATGTGGCGTACTGGTACCTGGAGCCGGAGGACGCGGCTCCGGGCCGGGCCCGCAGGCTGGCCCGGCGGGCGCTGAGCCGCTGGGGTCTGGACGACCTGGCCGACGAGGTGGAGCTGCTGGTCAGCGAGGTCGTCACCAATGCCGTGCGCTATGCGGAGCGGCCGGTGACGCTGCGGCTGCTGCGGACCGACATCCTGCGCTGCGAGGTCGGCGACGACTCCCCGCAGCTGCCCCGGCAGCGCCGGGCGCGGGAGACGGACGAGGGCGGACGCGGGCTGTTCCTGGTCAACCGGCTGGCCCGGCGGTGGGGGGGCCACGCGGCTGTCGACGGGCAAGGTCGTCTGGTTCGAGATGGCGACCCGGGGGCAGTAGCGGCGGCCGTCGCGGGCGTCACGACAGGAGGGGGCGGGCCCGCGGGCCCGCCCCCTCCTGTCATCACGGCCTCACTGCGGGGCCACTCCGTTGCCGCCGCCCGGCCGTTCGCCCGGCTGGCCGTCGCCGTCCCCGGGCAGCGGCGGGAACTCCGGGCTCGTGGGAGGCGTGGTGGCGGGCGGGCTGCTGGACGGAGGCGGCGTCGACGACGGCGGCGTCTCGCTGGGCGTCTCGCTCGGCGTCTCGGAGGGGGTGTCCGACGGGGTCGGGTCCTTGGACGGGGTGGGGTCCTCGGACGGGGTGTCGGACGGCGTCGGCGGGGCGGGCACCTCGCCGCGCTCCACGTCCTGGAGGTCGAACGTCTTGTCGGACCCGCCGCCGAGGGCGCCGAGGGTGTAGTCGGCCCAGATCCTGGCCGGGAAGCCGCTGCCGCTGGCGCGGCCGGAGTTGGCCGTACCGGTCAGGGAGACCTGCTTGCGGCCGCCGTCGCCCTCACCGAAGAGGGCCACGACCGTGGTCAGCTCCGGGGTGTATCCGGCGAACCAGGCCGACTTGTTGTCCTCGGAGGTGCCGGTCTTGGCCGCCGCGTCGTAGGCGGGGCTGTTGGCCGCGCCCCCGGAACCGGCGTCGACGACCCCGGTGAGCCCCTTGGTCACGGTGTCGGCCGAGGCACGGCTGATGACCTGCTCCCGCTTGGGCTTCTCGGCGTTCACCGTGCGGTCGCGGTGCTCGGCGGACTGGAGGATGTGCGGGGTGACCTTCCGGCCGTGGTTGTCGAGCGTGGCGTACACGCCGGCCATGTCCCAGGTCGAGGCGTTCATGGTGCCGAGGGTGACGGCGGGGCGCTCGGGGAAGTTCTTGTCCGGTACGCCGAGGGCGAGCGCGGTCTCCTTCACGGCGGCGGGCGTCACGTCGACGATCATCTGCGCGAAGACGGAGTTGACCGAGCTGTTCAAGGCCTTCTGGACGGAGACCTGACCGTAATTCTGGTCGTCCTGGTTCTGCGGGGCGAACGGGGTGTCGCTGCCGACGACGGGCCGCTTGCTGGTGCCGTCGTACACCGTGTTGAGCCCGATCAGGCTGCCGTCCTGCGTCTTCGACTCGTTCTCCAGGGCCGAGGCGAGCACCAGCGGCTTGAAGGTGGAGGCGGGCTGGTAGTCCTGGCGGGTGGCGTTGCTGATGTAGTGCTTGATGTAGTCCTCGCCGCCGTACAGGGCGACGACCTTGCCGGTCTTCGGGTCGACGGAGGTGGCGCCGGCCTGGACGGTGGCGTCGACCTTGTTGCCCTCGCGGTCGAGCTTGGACTCCAGCTGGTCGTCCACCGACTTCTCCAGCGCCTTCTGGCGCTTCTTGTCGACGGTGAGGGTGAAGGTCCAGCCGCCGGCCTCGCGGTCCTCGGCGGAGACGCCCTGCTTCTCCAGCTCCTTGTTGGCGGCCTCGACGAGGTAGCCGGTCTGGCCCTCCATGCCCTGGGCGGGCTTGGGCTTGTCCGGGTAGGGGAACTCCAGGCCGGCCTTCTCGGACTCGGTCAGCCACTTCATCTCGACCATGTTGCGCAGGGTGTAGGCCCAGCGCTCCTTGACCAGCTTCTTGCCGGTGTCGGTCGCGGTGTTCCAGTCGTACTGGCTGGGGGCCTGGAGGAGGGAGGCGAGGTAGGCGCCCTGGGAGACGTTCAGGTCCTTGGCGTCGACGCCGTAGTACGCCTGGGCGGCGGCCTGGATGCCGCTCGCGCCGCGCCCGTAGTAGGCGGTGTTGATGTACCCGGCGAGGATCTTCTCCTTGGACTCCTGCTGGTCGACCTTGAGCGAGATCACCAGCTCCTTGAGCTTGCGGCTCACGGTGGGGTCCTGCGTCAGGTAGAAGTTCTTCACGTACTGCTGGGTGATGGTCGAGCCACCCTGCTTGCCCTTGCCGCTGACGGTGTTGAGGAGGGCGCGGGTGGTGCCCTTCAGGTCGACGCCCTGGTCCTTGTAGAAGGACTTGTTCTCGGCGGCGACGAAGGCGTGCTGGACCTTCTCGGGCACCTCGTCCAGGTCGACGATCTGGCGGTTGACGCCCTTGCCGGTCCGGGCGAGCACCGAGCCGTCGCTGTACTTGTAGACGTTGCTCTGCCGCTCGGCCATGGCGTTGGCGGCGGGGACGTCGACGTACACGTAGAGCGCCCCGAAGGCGCCCATGCCCAGCAGGACGATCCCGAAGAACGTGCCCAGCAGCTTCTTCCACGTGAAGAGTCTGCGTATGCCGCCGCTCTTCGGGGCCCGACGCGACTCCCGCGCCTGGGCTCGTCGCGCATCCGCTCGACCCATTGGTGTGTTGCTCCCGCTTCTCTGCTCGACCGGCTCGCTCGGTTTTCCTCAGTTCGCTCAGACCTGCCAGCTAACACCGCCGACAGGGACAAAAGACAAGCGATCCGGTCTTTTACGGACGTGACAATCAGCACCCGTTCTCTAGGAACCGACTCCCCAGGGGTGGACAAGGTTGCGAAAGCCATTAATGTGTAATCACATTGATAGCGCGGTGCGAGACCGCGCCGAACGGGGGATCCCATGACCGCACAGCACGACGACCACCGGCCGGGCGCACCGGCGGGCGACCTCGCCATCGACGCCCCCGACATGCCCGCACCCCAGGTCAGAGAGGTCACCGCGCACTCCATCCCGGGCGGCGTCGGCCTGCTCCTGACCGTGGTCGGGGTGTTCGCCGGAGTCGGCCTCGCCATCGTCGGCGGGGTGACCGGGGCGGGTGGCAACAACGCGGTCGGCGTTCCGCTCCTCATCCTCGGGGTGCTCCTCGTGATCACCTCGTTCTTCTGCATGAGCGGTGTGAAGATGGTCGCTCCGGGCGAGGCCCGGGTGATCCAGTTGTTCGGCCGGTACGTCGGCACCATCCGCGCCGACGGGCTGCGCTGGATCAACCCGCTGACCTCCAGCCGCAAGATCTCCACCCGCGTCCGCAACCACGAGACCGCCGTCCTCAAGGTCAACGACGCCTACGGCAACCCGATCGAGCTGGCCTCGATCGTCGTGTGGAAGGTCGAGGACACCGCCCAGGCGCTCTTCGAGGTCGACGACTTCCGGGAGTTCGTCGCCACCCAGACCGAGGCGGCGGTGCGGCACATCGCCATCGAGTACCCGTACGACGCCCACGAGGAGGACGGCCTCTCCCTGCGGGGCAACGCGGAGGAGATCACCGAGAAGCTGGCGGTCGAGCTGACCGCCCGGGTGAAGGCCGCGGGCGTCCTGATCATCGAGTCGCGCTTCAGCCACCTCGCGTACGCCCCCGAGATCGCCTCCGCCATGCTCCAGCGCCAGCAGGCCGGGGCGGTCGTCGCGGCCCGCCAGCTGATCGTGGAGGGCGCGGTGGGCATGGTCGAGATGGCCCTCGACCGGATCGCCGAGCGGGACATCGTGGAGCTGGACTCCGAACGAAAGGCGGCCATGGTCAGCAATCTGATGGTGGTGCTGTGCGGCGACCGCGCGGCCCAGCCGGTCCTCAACACGGGCTCCCTCTACCAGTGACCGACCAGACGCCTCCCCGGCGGACGCCGGCGTCCCGGCCGCAGCAGCGCAAGCAGATGCTGCTGCGGCTGGACCCCGCGGTGCACGACGCACTCGCCCGCTGGGCCTCCGACGAACTGCGCAGCGCCAACGCGCAGATCGAGTTCCTGCTGCGGCGGGCGCTCGCGGAGGCGGGCCGGCTGCCGGGGACCGCGCGTCCGATCGCCCGCCGGGGACGGCCGCCCAAACAGCCGCCGGAGGGGCCCGAGCCCCCGTCCGCGCCCGACGCCCCGGACGCCCCCTAGGCCCCGTGCGCCCCCGAACCCCCGCCCCGGACCACGGGGCGGGGGTTGCCTTTCGGACGCGTATACACGGCAGGTATACACACCGTGTACAGTTCTTCCCATGTCTATCGGTCACACCCTCCTCGGGCTCCTGGAGTCCGGCCCCCGACACGGCTACGACCTGAAGCGGACCTTCGACGAGAAGTTCGGCCAGGACCGCCCGCTGCACTACGGCCAGGTCTACTCGACGATGTCCCGGCTCCTGAAGAACGGACTCGTCGAGGTCGACGGCGTCGAGAGCGAAGGAGGCCCCGAGCGCAAGCGGTACGCCATCACCGACGCCGGGATCACCGATGTCTCGCAGTGGCTGGCGCAGCCCGAGAAGCCGGAGCCCTACCTCCAGTCGACGCTCTACACCAAGGTCGTCCTGGCGCTCCTGACCGGTCGCAGCGCGGCCGATCTGCTGGATTCCCAGCGCTCGGCGCACCTGCGGATGATGCGCATCCTCACCGACCGCAAACGCAAGGGCGACCTCGCCGACCAGCTGATCTGCGACCACGCCCTGTTCCACCTGGAAGCCGATCTGCGCTGGCTGGAACTGACCTCCGCCCGTCTCGACCAGCTCGCCAAGGTGGTGGCTCCGTGATTCCCGAAGGCTCCCTGCTCGCCGCGCACGATCTGCGCAAGACCTACGGTTCCACGCCCGCCCTGGACGGCGCGTCGTTCTCCGTGCACCCCGGCGAGGTCGTCGCCGTGATGGGCCCTTCCGGCTCCGGCAAGTCGACGCTGCTGCACTGCCTGGCCGGGATCATCACGCCCGACTCCGGCACCATCACCTACGCGGGCCGCGAGCTGTCCGCGATGTCGGACGCCGAGCGCAGCGCCCTGCGGCGCAGCGACTTCGGCTTCGTCTTCCAGTTCGGCCAGCTCGTCCCGGAGCTGACCTGTGTGGAGAACGTCGCCCTGCCCCTGCGGCTGAACGGCGTCAAGCGCAAGGCCGCCGAGCGCACCGCCCTGGAGTGGATGGAGCGCCTGGAGGTCGACGACCTCGGGACCAAGCGTCCCGGCGAGGTCTCCGGCGGACAGGGCCAGCGGGTCGCCGTGGCCCGTGCGCTGGCGGCGTCGCCGAAGGTGATCTTCGCCGACGAGCCGACCGGCGCGCTGGACTCCCTCAACGGCGAGCGGGTGATGGAGCTGCTCACCGAGGCCGCCCGCTCCGCCAACGTCGCCGTGGTCCTGGTGACCCACGAGGCCCGCGTCGCCGCCTACTCCGACCGTGACGTCACCGTGCGCGACGGCCGGGCCCGCGACATGGAGCACGCCGTATGACCCTGCTCGAAGAGAAGCTGCCCGCGGCGCCACCGCGTCCGGCATCGCCCTCGCGGGGCTCGGTGACCCTCCGCGACCTCGGCCTCGGCATCCGGTTCGCCGCCGCCGGGGGCCGCGAGGGCTGGATCCGTACGCTGCTGACCGCCGTCGGCGTCGGCCTCGGGGTCGCCCTGCTGCTGCTCGCCTCCTCCGTACCGCATCTGCTCGACGCGCGGAACGCCCGCGAGCAGGCCCGCAGTGAGAACCGGGCCTCCGCCTACTCCGAGACGAACGCCCCGAAGTCGGACAGCTCGGTGCTGCTGGTCAACACGACCACCGAGTACCACGACCGGACCGTCGCCGGCTTCCTGATGCGCGCCGACGGCTCGACGCCCGTCCTGCCGCCGGGGATCGACCGCATCCCCGCGCCGGACACGATGGTCGTCTCCCCCGCCCTGCGGGAGCTCCTCGACGAGCCGGGCAACGAACTGCTGCGGGAGCGGCTGCCGTACGAGATCACCGGCACGATTCGAGACGCCGGGCTGCGCTCCCCCGGTGAACTGCTCTACTACGCGGGCAGCGACACCCTGACGCCGGCCAACGGCGGCCACCGGATCGGCGGGTACGGCGACGACCGCCAGGGCGAACCCCTCCCGCCCCTGCTGATCGTGCTCGTCATCATGGTCTGCGTCGTGCTGCTGGCACCGGTCGCGATCTTCATCGCCACCGCCGTGCGCTTCGGCGGCGACCGGCGCGACCGGCGGCTGGCCGCGCTGCGACTGGTCGGCGCGGACATCCGGACGACCCGGCGGATCGCCGCCGGGGAGGCGCTGTTCGGCGCGCTGCTCGGGCTGCTGTTCGGCCTGGCGTTCTTCCTGGTGGGCCGGCAGTTCGTCGGCGCGGTGGAGATCTGGGACGTCAGCGCGTTCCCGGCCGACCTTGCGCCGGACCTCCGGCTGGCGTCGCTGATCGCGGTGGCCGTGCCGCTGACGGCCGTCCTCGTCACCCTCGTGGCGATGCGGTCCGTGGTGATCGAGCCGCTCGGCGTCGTGCGCCGGGGGCGTGAGCGGGGACGCCGCCTGTGGTGGCGGCTGCCGGTGCCGCTGGCCGGTCTCGCGGTGCTCGCGCTCTGGGGCCGGGTCGAGGAGTACGCCCCGGTGAACCCGTTCCCGATCACCGCGGGCGCCGTGCTGGTGCTGTTCGGGCTCGCCCTGCTGCTGCCCTGGCTGGTCGAGGCCTGTGTGAACCGGCTGCGCGGCGGCCCGGTGCCCTGGCAGCTCGCCACCCGCAGGCTCCAGTTGAGCAGCGGGGCCGCGTCCCGCGCGGTCAGCGGGGTCACCGTGGCGGTGGCGGGAGCCATCGCGCTGCAGATGCTGTTCGCCTCGATGAACGCCGACTTCAACCGGATGACGGGTGCGGACCCCAGCCGGGCCCAGTTCGCCGGGTACTCCGAGGACGTCACCGGCGAGGCGGCCACCTCGGCCATCGAGCAGTTCCGCGCCACCAAGGGTGTGGAGGTGGTCATCGGATCGGTGGAGGCGTACGCGTCCAAGCCCGGCGACTACGCCGAGGACGAGGTCGAGCCCACCACCTCGCTGACCGTCGGCACCTGCGAGACCCTGCGCGAGCTGGCGCGGATCGGCGCCTGCGAGGACGGCGACACGTTCGTGGTCCACCCGCCGGGCGACAAGGACATGAGCGCCTGGGTCGACGAGACCGCCCGCAAGGGCGAGGAGGTCGAGATCGGCTACGGGAACAAGGTGATGCGGTGGACGCTGCCCGCCGACTCCCCGACCGTTCAGGGCCGCGAGGACCCGATGGGCGAGACCCACTACGGGATCATGGCAACCACCGGTGCGATCGACGCGGGCAAGGTGCCCGGAGCGACGATCACCACCCAGATCCGGGTCGACCACAGCGTGCCGGACGTCGCCGAGCACGTACGGAACACGGCGGCCAGGATCGACCCCGGGATGCGTTTCGTCACGATCGAATCGGTCGAACGCAACCGCCAGTACGCGAGCATCCAGACCGGTCTCCAGGTGGGCGCGAGCGCGGTGCTGCTGCTGATCGCCCTGTCGATGCTGGTCTCCCAGCTGGAGCAGTTGCGTGAGCGCAGGCGGCTGCTGTCGGTGCTGGTGGCCTTCGGCACCCGGCGCGCCACGCTCGGCTGGTCGGTGCTGTGGCAGACCGCCGTGCCGGTGGTGCTCGGTCTGGCGGTGGCGGTCGCGGGCGGCCTGGGCCTCGGGGCGATGCTCGTCCACCTGATCGAGAAGGATGTCTCCGACTGGTGGCTGTTCTGGCCGATGGCGGGGGTCGGGGGCGCGCTGATCCTGCTGGTCACCCTGTTGTCGCTGCCGCCGCTGTGGCGCATGATGCGCCCGGACGGACTGCGCACCGAGTGACACCCGCACGACCGCGTACGGCAGGGGCCCCTGCCCGCGTTCCGTGCGGGGGCGCGCTCTACGGGCTCTCCGCCACCAGCCGCACCGGCAGCGGTCGCATCGCCTCGCGCAGGGCGGCCGCGAACTCCTCGAACTCGCCGCCCCGCGCCGACCCCGACCGCATCGCCAGCGCCACCCGCCGAGTGGGCGCCGGGTCCGCGAAGTACCCGGTGGCCAGCGCCTCGTTGCGGCCGGTCTCCACCGTCACCGCGGTCCGGGGCAGCAGCGTCACCCCGAGCCCGCCCGCCACCAGCTGGACCAGGGTGGAGAGCCCGGCGGCGGTCGTGGTCACCGGTGCGCCCTCGGTGCGGCCCGCCTCACGGCAGATGTCCAGGGCCTGGTCGCGCAGGCAGTGCCCCTCGTCCAGGAGCAGCAGCGGCAGTTCGCGCAGGGCGTCGCGCGGGATGTCCGCCCGGCCGCCGAGCCAGTGGTCCTGCTCCATGACCAGCACGAAGTCCTCGTCGAACAACGGGATCTCGCTCACTCCGGGGACCCCGAGCGGCACGGCGAGCAGGAGCAGGTCGAGCCGCCCGGCGGCGAGGCCCTCCAGCAGTGAGGAGGTCTGCTCCTCGTGGACCTGGAGGTCGAGGTCCACGTACCGCTCGTGGACGAGGCGGAGCACGGTGGGCAGCAGATACGGGGCGACGGTCGGGATCACGCCGAGCCGGAGCACTCCGGTGAACGGGGCCCGGACCGCCTCCGCCTCCTCCATCAGCGCGGCGACGGCCTCCAGCACCGCCCCGGCCCGCACCGCGAGCCGCTCCCCCGCGGGCGAGAGCAGCACCTTGCGCGTCGTACGCTCGATGAGCTGGACACCCAGTGCCTCCTCCAGGGTCGACACCGCTCCGGAGAGTGCGGGCTGACTCATCCCGATTGCTGCCGCGGCGTCCCGGAAGTGCAGATGCTCCGCCACGGCCGTGAAGGCGCGCAGCTGCGACAGGCTGGGCTGCTTGGCGGTCGGCTTACCGGACTGCTTGGGGCGTATGCCCTGATTACCCTGGCCCACTGATAGGCACCTCCGATCATCTCGACCGAGTGTAGCTATTTCCGTGATCAATGCACTCTGTGCCAAGGTGGAACTCGTCCAACCCTCAGGAACGCCCCCAAAAGGGGAATTCCAGACGTTGCAAGGAGAGCGCGTGCTCACTGTCGGTGACAAGTTCCCCGAGTTCGACCTGACTGCTTGTGTTTCGCTGGAGAGCGGCAAGGAGTTCGAGCAGATCAACCACAAGACCTACGAGGGCAAGTGGAAGATCGTCTTCGCGTGGCCGAAGGACTTCACCTTCGTGTGCCCCACCGAGATCGCCGCCTTCGGCAAGCTGAACGAGGAGTTCGCGGACCGCGACGCCCAGGTCCTCGGCTTCTCCGGTGACTCCGAGTTCGTGCACCACGCCTGGCGCAAGGACCACCCGGACCTGACCGACCTGCCCTTCCCGATGCTGGCCGACTCGAAGCACGAGCTCATGCGTGACCTCGGCATCGAGGGCGAGGACGGCTTCGCCCAGCGCGCCGTCTTCATCGTCGACCAGAACAACGAGATCCAGTTCACGATGGTGACCGCCGGTTCCGTGGGCCGTAACCCCAAGGAGGTCCTGCGGGTCCTCGACGCCCTGCAGACCGACGAGCTGTGCCCGTGCAACTGGACCAAGGGCGAGAACACCCTCGACCCGGTCGCGCTCCTCTCGGGCGAGTGAGCTGATACCGACATGGCTCTCGACGAACTGAAGTCCGCCATACCGGACTTCGCCAAGGACCTGAAGCTGAACCTCGGCTCGGTCATCGGCAACAGCGACCTCCCGCAGCAGCAGCTGTGGGGCACCGTGCTGGCCTGCGCGATCGCCTCGCGTTCACCGAAGGTGCTGCGCGAGCTGGAGCCCGAGGCGAAGGCCAACCTCTCCGCCGAGGCGTACACCGCGGCGAAGTCGGCGGCCGCGATCATGGCGATGAACAATGTCTTCTACCGGACCCGGCACCTGCTGTCGGACCCGGAGTACGGCACGCTCCGCGCGGGCCTGCGGATGAACGTCATCGGCAACCCGGGCGTGGAGAAGGTCGACTTCGAGCTGTGGTCGCTCGCCGTCTCCGCGATCAACGGCTGCGGCCAGTGCCTGGACTCCCACGAGCAGGTGCTGCGCAAGGCCGGCGTGGACCGTGAGACCATTCAGGAAGCCGTCAAGGTCGCTTCGGTGATCCAGGCGGTCGGTGTGACCCTCGACGCCGAGGCCGTACTCGCCGAGTAGTGACACCGCACCACCCCTGATACGAGAAGAGCCCCGAGGACGACCGACCGTCCCCGGGGCTCTTCTTTTCGTTCCGTGCCGTCTTCCGCGCCGTCTCCCGATCCGGCTTCCGTGCGGTTCCGCTACTCCTGGGGCGGCCGCTTCTCCTGCGCGGGTTCGCCCGGGGAGTCCTGCGGACCCGGGGGCGCGGGCGCCGCGTGCGCCGGGCTCATCGACAGGGCGGTGGCCCCGTGATGACCGCCCCGTTCACCCGGCTCCCCGTACGAACGCAGATAGCCGACCACCGTGTTGATCACGGCGACCAGCGGTACGGCGACCACCGCGCCGCCGATGCCCGCGACCAGACCGCCGGTCGCCACCGCGAGGACCACCGCGAGCGGATGCACCCGGACGGCGCGGCCGAGGATGAACGGCTGCAGGATGTGGCCCTCGATCTGCTGCACCGCCAGGACCACCACCAGCGCCCACAGCGCGGTCCACACTCCCTCGGTGACCAGCGCGACGACGACCGCGAGCGCCCCGGAGACCACGGCGCCGACGAGCGGGATGAAGGCGAACAGGAAGATGAAGACGGCCAGCGGCACCGCGAGCGGCACATTGAGGACGTAGAGGCCGAACCCGATGAAGATGGCGTCGATCAGGGCGACGAGCACCGTGCCGCGCACATACGCGGTCAGGGTGCGCCAGGCGCGCGGTCCGGCGCCGGCGACCCCGGGGCGGGCCGCGGCGGGCACCAGCTTGAGCGACCATTCCCAGATGCGCCGGCCGTCGTAGAGCAGGAACAGCGTGGAGAACATCGCCAGCAGCAGCCCGGTGAGGAACTCCACCATCACGGTGACGCCCTGGAGCCCGGCGGAGGTGATCTCCTCGGTGTTGGTGCCGATGGTGTCGCTGAGGTTCTTGGCGATGTCGTTGATCTGCGACTCGGTGACGTGGAAGGGGCTGTCGAGCGCCCAGCGCTTCAACTCGTCGATGCCGTCGCGGACCCGGTCGGAAAGCGTGTCGAGGTTGTCCATCACCTGCCACACCACGAACCAGCCGACCAGTCCGATGATGACGAAGCCGAGGACGGCGGTCACGGCGGTGGCGAGCCCGTGGGGCAGCCCGAACCGCTTGAGCCGGACGACGGTCGGCTGGAGCATCGCGGTGACGAGCAGCGCGGCGGCGAAGGCCAGCACCACGAGCTGGACCGCGCTGATCACCCGCATCAGCACCCAGAGCGTCCCGGCCAGGACGAGGAGGCGCCAGCCTGCCTCGGCGGCGACCCGCATCCCCCACGGGATCGCCGCCACCGGATCCGGCTTGGCGGCGACCGAGGGGGCGTACGAGGGCGGCGCGGGCACCTGCCCGGTGCCGTCGTCCTCCGGGACGGCGGGAGCCCCCCGCGCCGCGAGGGGGTCCTCGTCATCCGCGGCGGCGCGCGCCCGTCGCTCGTCCAGTCGCGCACCCAGCTCCGTCAGTTCGGACCCGAAGCGGTCCAGCCAGCCCGGCAGTTTCGACATGCTTGCTTTCCTTCCCCCATCTTCCCGTCCCAGCGCTCCTCAGCGTTTTCCCCAACGCTCCCCGGGACCGCCAGGATGCGACCGTACACGCGCGAGGCCCCCCACCGTCTGGACGGTGAGGGGCCTCGCGAGGTTGAGAGGGCGGTCCGTGGACTTCGCCCGCTCCCTCTAATACCAGTTGTTGGCCTGCCAGAAGGACCAGGCGCCGCACGGGCTGCCGTAACGGCCGTCCATGTAGCTGAGGCCCCACTTGATCTGGGTGGCCGGGTTGGTCTGCCAGTCGGCACCGGCGGACGACATCTTGTGACCCGGGAGCGCCTGCATGAGCCCGTACGCCCCGGAGGACGGGTTGCTCGCGCGGTAGTTCCAGGTCGACTCGTGGTTCACGATGTTGCTGAAGCACTGGAACTGGTCCGCGGGGACCATCTGACGGGCCATCGCCTTGACGTCGGCCACGCTGTAGGAGCCCTGCGCGGAGAACGAAGCGGCGTCGCGGACGGAAGAACGGCTGGCGCGCTCGGCCTCTTCCTTCTTCTTCTGCTCCGCCTTGCGCTCGGCCTCGACCCGGTCCTCGGCTGCCTGCTTCTTGGACTTGGCGTCCTTGGCGGCCTGGAGGCGGGCCGATTCCTCGGCCGACTTCTTCGCGGCGGCGTCGGCGGCGGATGCCTGGGCATCGGCCTGCTGCGTCAGCGAAGCGGTCTGGACCTGGGCCTGCTGGCCCGCGGGGATGTCTGCGAGCAGCGTGGTGTCGGCTGCGGCCGCCTCGAAGTTGTTGTCGTCGGCGGCAGGTGTGCCGCCCGCAGCAACGCCTACGACGGCGCCAACGGTGGTGACCGCGGTGGCGGATGCCACGGCGAACCCCCGGACCGAGATCCGGCTCACATGGTGTCCTTCCAGCATCGCCCGCTTAGGTGACCTCGCGGGCGCGTTCGTGCCCCTGACACTGGCCTCCCTACTGCGTGGGTCACGGGAGGCACGGGCCCGATGGGCAACCCCGGTGAGGGGCTGCCGCGTGGTGCTCGCGGGCGGCATACGGGCGTCTTGTGTTGAGTTGTGTGGTGCGTGGCGCCTCTGGAGGTGCCCAAGTGCCGTATGCGGGGCCTGACGGAAGCAAGACTCTGCCGGACGGGAGCGCCGGGAGGCAATTCTGTGTTGCGTGGGAAAGGTCACACCCCGTTTGGCCCCCCGGTTTTTCGGAAATGACGGCGCAGCACAATGCCGCCCGGCTAAGCTCCTTGGCTCGCCGGGCGGCATCAAAGGGATATGCGTGTCAGATGTGGCCTTCCTCCAGCATTTCGGTCACCAGCGCGGCGATCTGCGAACGCTCCGACCGCGTGAGCGTGACGTGGGCGAACAGCGGATGGCCCTTCAGTTTCTCGACGACGGCGACGACTCCGTCGTACCGGCCGACCCGGAGGTTGTCCCGCTGGGCCACGTCGTGGGTGAGCACGACACGCGAATTCGCCCCGATTCGGGACAACACGGTCAGCAGGACGTTCCGTTCGAGCGACTGCGCCTCGTCGACGATCACGAAGGCGTCGTGCAGGGACCGGCCGCGGATGTGGGTGAGCGGCAGGACCTCCAGCATCCCGCGCCCGAGCACCTCCTCGATGACCTCGCGCCCGGCGACCGCCGAGAGCGTGTCGAAGACCGCCTGCGCCCAGGGGCTCATCTTCTCGGCCTCGCTGCCGGGGAGATAGCCGAGCTCCTGCCCGCCCACCGCGTACAGCGGGCGGAAGACCATCACCTTCTTGTGCTGTTGGCGCTCCAGCACCGCCTCCAGCCCCGCGCAGAGGGCCAGCGCCGACTTGCCGGTGCCGGCCCGGCCGCCCAGCGACACGATGCCGACGTCGGCGTCCAGCAGGAGGTCGAGGGCGATCCGCTGTTCGGCGCTGCGCCCGTGGATGCCGAAGGCCTCCCGGTCGCCCCGCACGAGCCGTACGTTGCCCTCGGCCGTCACCCGGCCGAGCGCCTTGCCGCGCTCGGACTGGAGGACCAGACCGGTGTGGACGGGCAGTTCGGCGGCCTCGGGGACGTACAGCGTCTCCTCGCCGAACAGCAGGTCGATCTGTTCCCCGGCGAGGGACAGTTCGCTCATACCGGTCCAGCCGGAGTCCGTGATGGCGAGCTCCGCGCGGTACTCCTCGGCGAGGAGACCCACGGAGGACGCCTTGATACGGAGCGGCAGGTCCTTGGAGACGACCGTGACGTCGTACCCCTCGGCCTGGAGGTTGCGTGCGACCGCGAGAATCCGTGAGTCGTTGTCCCCCAACCGGTAGCCGGCGGGCAGGACACCGGGATCGGAGTGGTTGAGCTCGACTCGGAGCGTCCCGCCCAGATCCCCGAGTGGGATCGGGGCGTCCAGCCGGCCGTACCGGACCCGGAAGTCGTCCAGCAGGCGCAGGGCCTGCCGGGCGAAGTATCCGAGCTCGGGGTGATGCCGTTTGGCCTCCAGTTCCGTGACCACCACGATCGGGAGCACGACTTCGTGCTCGTCGAAGCGGGCCATGGCACCGGGATCGGCCAGCAGGACGCTGGTGTCGAGAACGTATGTGCGCCGGTCGGGCATGCGGCGCTTGCTGCTGGTCACCACGGAAGGACGTACCCCCTCGGACGAGGTCGGGGAGTGCGACGGACGGTCGCGGAGCTTCCCGAAGGGAGAGGACGGACCGGGATCGGGCCCCTGTGCGCGGGCCGGACCACGGCCACCGCGTCGGCCGCAGACTGTCTACGGTCCTTCGTGTGCAAAGGGCCTCCCGGGCGAGCGGGCTGGGTGCCGCTCACTTGGATGCGACATCCGCCTGGTTGATGACCGGACGTCGACCTGACAGGGGTATTCCCTTTTCCGCGCGAAGCCATGCCGCCGCATATGACACGGTGTGGAGAAGTCCCGGTGGACGCGCGGTGACCCCCTTGCCTACGGCGATGGCTCCCCTATATAGGGGAGCCGTCGACGGACGTGCGGGAGGGAGGGGTGTTCAGGGCAGCTCAGGCCCCGTAGCGGCGGTGGCGGGCGGCGTAGTCGCGCAGCGCCCGGAGGAAGTCGACCTTGCGGAAGGCCGGCCAGAAGACCTCGCAGAAGTAGTACTCCGAGTGGGCGCTCTGCCAGAGCATGAAGCCCGAGAGCCGCTGCTCGCCGCTCGTCCGGATCACCAGGTCGGGGTCGGGCTGGCCCCGGGTGTAGAGGTGCTCGGAGATGAGGTCGGTGGAGACGACCTCGGCCAGCTCCTCGAAGGTCGTGCCCTTCTCCGAGTGCTCCAGGAGCAGGGAGCGCACCGCGTCCGCGATCTCCTGGCGGCCGCCGTAGCCGACCGCGACATTGACGATTATTCCGTCGATGTCGGACGTCGCCTCCTGGGCCTCCTTGAGCACCGACTGCGTCTCCGGCGGAAGCAGGTCGAGCGTGCCGACGTGATGGACGCGCCAGCGCCCGTCCGCGGCGAGGTTGCGCACGGTGTTCTCGATGATGCCGAGCAGCGGCTTCAGCTCGTGCTCGGGCCGGTCGAAGTTGTCCGTGGACAGCATCCAGAGGGTGACGACCTCGACATCGGTCTCGTTGCACCAGCCGAGCAGCTCGGAGATCTTGTCCGCACCGGCCTGGTGGCCCTGCACGGCCGATCCGCCGGACGCCTTGGCCCAGCGCCGGTTGCCGTCGAGGATGACCCCGATGTGCTTCGGCACCTGGTCGTGGTCCAGGCGGCCTCCCACCCGGCGCGCGTAGAGCCTGTACACCAGGTCGCGGAAGTTCACTGCGTTCACCCTCTCGGTTCCGTACGGGCCCGGGGCCCGCCCTCCCCGTCGCCGGGGGTCCGGGGGCCGTCCCCCCGCAGGGGATCGCTGCACGGTCTGCGCCGCCCGCACGATCCCTCGGCGGTCCGCGCCCTTACCACTGGGCACGGCCACGCGGGCCTTCGCCGCGCCGCACATCGGCATTCCCCGAAGCCGCCACATTACTGCGACCGGGCCACGGGGGCCCAACCCGGTCTGTCACAACTCCGTGATAAGGAATGAAACGTGACTGATTACCTCTCCCCCGGCCTGCGCCACCGCGCCGCCGATTCCCGTTACGACTCCATGGAGTACCGCCGGACCGGGCGCAGCGGCCTCAAGCTCCCCGCTCTCTCGCTGGGTCTGTGGCACAACTTCGGCGACGACCGGGCCCTGGACTCCCAGCGGGCGATCCTGCGTCGCGCCTTCGATCTCGGGGTCACCCACTTCGATCTGGCCAATAACTACGGTCCGCCGCCCGGCTCGGCCGAGCTGAACTTCGGCAAGCTCTTCGCCCAGGACTTCACGCCGTACCGGGACGAGCTGGTCATTTCCACCAAGGCCGGTTATCTGATGCATCCCGGCCCGTACGGCGAGTGGGGCTCCCGGAAGTATCTGCTGTCCTCGCTCGACGCCTCCCTGAAGCGGATGGGCCTCGACTACGTCGACGTCTTCTACTCGCACCGCTTCGACCCGCACACCCCGCTGGAGGAGACGATGGGCGCGCTGGCGTCCGCCGTCCAGCAGGGCAAGGCGCTGTACGTGGGCGTCTCCTCGTACACCGCGGAGCAGACCGCCCAGGCTGCCGGGCTGCTCAAGGAGATGGGGGTGCCCGCACTGATCCACCAGCCGTCCTACTCCATGATCAACCGCTGGATCGAGGACGACGGGCTGCTCGACACCCTGGAGGCGGCCGGGATGGGATGCATCTCCTTCGTGCCGCTCGCGCAGGGCCTGCTCACGAACAAGTACCTGAAGGGCATTCCGGAGGGCTCGCGCGCCACCCAGGGCAAGTCCCTCGACCCGGGTCTGCTCTCCGACGAGGTGGTCCGCCGGCTCAACGGGCTCAACGACATCGCGCAGGGCCGCGGCCAGTCGCTCGCCCAGCTCGCCATCGCGTGGGTGCTGCGCGACAGCCGGATGACCTCGGCGCTGATCGGCGCGTCGAGCGTGAAGCAGTTGGAGGAGAACGTGGCGGCCCTCGCGGGCCCGGCGCTGACCGCCGACGAGCTCAAGGAGATCGACGCCTTCGCCGTGGACACGGCGGGCACGAACATCTGGGCCGGTCGCAGCTGACCTCGGCCCGACGGGGCTCGCGTGCGGGGGAGAACGGGAGCGCCCCGGGGCCGCGCGGCAGCGCCGACGCCGGCCCGTAAAAAAAACGGGCCGGTCCGTGGGGGGGGATACGGACCGGCCCGAGGGGGGGTTTCCACCATAACCCTTCGTAAGTACTGGCGCGTGCCGCGCCACTCCACAATTACTCTCCGGATTCGCCGGACTGCGTTCCGGACAGGGCTGACGCCCGCCGGACTCCCGTCACCGGCCCGGTATCGGCCCCGGTAGCGAGGGGTCGCGGTACGGCGTCGGCTTGACGCCGTCGGAGTCGGCAGAGGACAGAACCTGACCTCTTGTGGCTCTAGGTTCGACGCATGACGACACGATCCCCCGCGACAGCGACCGTGACCTGGACCGGGGCGAACGCCCGGAGGCTGGCCCGCCAGCACCTCCACCCGGATGCCGCCGCCGGCGCGTCACCCGCCACCTCCCCCGGCGCGGCGGTGGCCGCGATGCTCGGCGCGCACGCCCAGGTGCTGTCGGCGGCCGAGCTGTCCGTGGGGCTGCGCGGGGACGGACTGACCCGTACGGACGTCCGTACGGCTCTGTGGACCGACCGGACCCTGGTCAAGACGTTCGGACCGCGCGGCACGGTCCACCTGCTGCCCGCGGCGGACCTGCCCCTGTGGACCGGGGCCCTGTCCGCCGTGCCGGCGGGCACGAACCCCTTCCCCAAGGACGCCCGGATGACCCCGGACCAGGTGGAGGCGGTCGTCGCCGCCGTCGCGGAGGCGCTGACGGGGACGGAACTCACCATCGACGAACTCTCCGAGGAGGTCGTCGCGCGGACCGGGCCGTGGGCCGGGGACCTGGTGATGCCGGGATTCCGGACGATGTGGCCACGCTGGCGGCAGGTCCTGCACCTGGCCGGCCACCGGGGCGCCCTCGTCTACGCCCCGAACCGGGGGCGGAAGGCGACGTACACCAACCCCGGGTGCACCCCGCTGCCCGGCCCCGGGGCGCAGGCCGCCCTGATCGAGCGGTATCTGCACGCGTACGGGCCGGCCACCCCCGCCCACTTCGCGCGGTGGCTCGCCGCGCCGAAGCCCTGGGCGGCCGAGCAGTTCGCCGCGCTGGCGGCGGCGGGGGCGATCGAGAAGGTGACGTTCGCGGACCGGGGCCCGGCGTGGGTGGTCGCGGGCGACACGGACTTCCCGGACTCACCGGTGCGGGGCGTGCGCCTGCTCCCGTACTTCGACGCGTTCGCCATCGCCTCCCAGCCCCGCGAGCGGCTGTTCCCGGGGGCGGCGTACGAGCGGGCTCTCGCGGGCGGGCAGGCGGGCAACTTCCCGGTGCTGCTGGTGGACGGCACGGTGGCCGGCGTCTGGCACCTGCGCCGCTCGGGCCGCCGGATCGCGGTGACGGTGGAGCCGCTGGAGCCCCTGCCCAAGGCCGGGCTGCGCGCGCTGGAGGAGCAGGTGGAGCGGGTCGCCGCGATCATGGAGGGGACGGCGGAACTGACGGTCGGCCCGGTGACGGTGGGGCCGCACGCGTAGGGGCCGGGGCGCGGCGCACGGGCCGGGCGTCCGGGTGGAGGAGTCCGGGTGAGCGATCGGGCGTGTGAGGCGTACGGGTGGGGGTGTACGTGGCGGCGGGTGCGGGGTCCGCCCGGCGCGTGCGGGTCAGGGGCGGGGCTCGAAGCGGATCGCCATCGTGTCTCCGGCGACCACCACGAAGTCCCCTTCCTCGCACCGGATGACGGCCCGGAGCACCTCCCCGTCGGCGTCCCTGAGCTCCTGGGTGCCCACGACCGTCCACGCGCCCCCGTACGGCACCGGCGGGAGGAGGGCGGGCGGGGCGTGCTGCCACTGGCTCGCCGGGACGCACCAGTCGGGCAGCTTCGGCCAGGATCCCGGGGTGACGTGCAGCGTCCGGTCGGAGGCGCAGGTCAGCAGGACGGACTGGTCCGCCGAGAGGACGAACTCGACGGCCTCCGGCTCGCCCGCCCGGCCCTCGGGTCGGTAGTAGACCCCGAGGACCGCGGTGATCCTGGCCCCCGTGAGCCAGTCGGCGTTGCCGTGCCGCGCGCGCCCGGCAGGCGCCGCGCAGTCTCCCCTCTCCACGGTCATGACCGCTCCCCCTCCTTCACTGTGCGTGCGTCCCGTCGAGTAGGACGGCCGCCCGCGCGATCCCGTTGCCTCCGGGGCAAGGCTGAACTGGCGTACGGGGTAGGCGGGTTGACCGGAGGGTGACCACCGGCCGCCGTCACCGGGGCTTGCGGGCCTCGATCAGGAAGCGGGCCGTGCGGGCGAAGAACGGTCCTTCCGCCTCGATCTGCCGGTGCAGCGCGGCCAGTTGGGGACGGTACTGCTCGACGGTGAATCCGGGCACCATCCAGATCACCTTGCGCAGGAAGTAGACCACCGCGCCGATGTCGCGGAACTCGGTGCGCAGCGTCTCGGAGCGCAGGTCCACCACGTCGAGACCGGCCGCCGTCGCGGCGGCCCGCGCGTCCTCGGGGTGGCGGCCGCGCCGGACCTCGGGCGGCTGGGGGCCGAGGAAGTACTCGACGAGTTCGAAGACGCTGGCCGGGCCGACCTGCTGCGAGAAGTACGTGCCGCCGGGAGCGAGCACCCGCGCGATCTCCTCCCACCACGTGGTGACCGGGTGGCGGCTGACCACGAGGTCGAAGGCGGCGTCCCCGAAGGGCAGCGGCGGTTCGTCCGCGTCGGCGACGACGACCGCCCCGAGCGGGTGCAGAAGGGCGGTGGCGCGGGCGATGTTGGGCGGCCAGGCCTCCGTGGCCACGGTGACCGGCGGGAGCTTCGGCGCGGCGGCCAGGACCTCGCCGCCCCCGGTCTGGAGGTCGAGCGCGGCGTGGGCCCGGCCGAGCCGGTCGGCCATCGCGCGTGCGTACCCCCAGGAGGGGCGCTCCTCGGTGGCGCGGCCGTCGAGCCAGGAGAAGTCCCATCCGTCCACGGACACGGCGTCGGCCTCGGCGACGAGGGCCTCGAACCGGTCGCGGGAGGCCGCGGAGTCGAAGGGAAGGGGGGCGGGAGCGGATGGTTCGGGCATACGGGAATCGTGTCAGGCGGGCCCGGGGCGCGCGAACGGATTCCGCGCGGGTGCGGGCGCGCGGCGCGGGCGGGCGGGCCCGCGCGGGCGGCTGCTCCCGCACGCGGCCGTCCTCACCCGGCCAGGGCCCCGAGCAGCAGGCCGGTCAGCGCCCCGCCGAGCATGAACGGGCCGAACGGGATGCCGGTCCTGCGCCCCGCCCGGCGCAGGAGCACCAGGGCGAGTCCGTACAGCGCCCCGAACAGGAACCCGGCGAACCCGCCCACGAACAGCACGGTCCAGCCGTACCAGCCGAGGGCCACGCCCAGGGCGAGGGCGAGCTTCACATCGCCGAAGCCCATGCCGTTCGGGTTGATCAGGAAGAGCACGAAGTAGAAGCCGCCGAGGGCCAGGCCGCCCAGCAGTCCGGAGGTCCAGGATCCGGCGTGCCCGGGAAGCAGGGCGGCGCCGCCGAGCAGCAGGACGACCGCGGCCGCCAGGGGCAGGGTCAGCGGGTCGGGCAGCCGGTGCACCCGCCGGTCGACGACGGCGAGGAGCACGGCGACGGGGGTCAGCGCCAGCCACCCGATCAGCTCGGGCCTGGCCCCGGTGGCGGCGGCGAGCGCGACACAGGCGACCACGGTGACCAGGGGGGCGAGGACACCGGGGGCGTAAGCGACCGGGCCGTGGGCGGGGGTTCCGGCGACGCGGCCCGCTTCGGCAGGGGCCGCCCCGGGCACGGCGGCGGACGACCGGCCGACGGCGGTTTCGGTGCCGCCCGCGGTTTCGGTGCCCGCGGTTTTGGTGCCCGCGGCTTCGGTGCCGACGGTGGTGTCGGTCCCGGGCGCGGCCGGCGTTCCCGGGGCGGCGGCGCAGGGCGCACACCGGGCCGGGCCGAGCCAGCCGCGGACCGGGCCGGTACATGGGTGTCCCGCGGGGCACGCCGTACGCCAGGGCTCCTCCGGCTCGACGGCGAACCGGTAGGCGGCACGCGGGATCAGCAGTCCGGTGACGGCACCCCAGACCGCGGCGAGGGCGAGCAGCGCGGCGTCCACGGGACGACCCTAATGGGCTGCGGGAACAGGGGTCTTGGGCCCGGGGGCCCAAGCGCGGCGTATCGGACCCGGGCGCGACCGCCGGGGGCTACGGTCGGTGCCCATGAGGACATGGCGCGATGGCGACGGGACGCTCACGGTCGGCACGGACTCCGGGACCCGGGAGGTGCCGCTGCGGATAGCGGCGTCGTACCGGGCCCGTACCAAGGGGCTGCTCGGGCGGGACGGGATCGAGGGGGCGATGATGCTCACCCCGTGCGGGAGTGTGCACACCTTCCGGATGCGGTTCCCCATCGATGTGGTGTACCTGGACCGGAAGTTCACGGTCCTGGCCGTCCGCACCATGAAGCCCGGCCGCCTGGGCCTGCCCCGGCTGCGGGCCCGGCACGTGGTGGAGGCGGAGGCCGGGGCGATGGAACGGTGGGGGGTGCGGCCGGGCGTACGGGTGGAGCTGAGCGCGACGGCCCCCGCCTCCGGGGCGTCGGGCGCCTCCGGGGCTTCCGGGGCCTGAGAACGGCTACCCGACACTGCCGAGGCTCCCTGGCTTCCCGGCTCCCCGGGCATCCGGGGGCCGGGGCGTCCGGGCCGACAGGGCTACGGCGGGCCCGGGCCCAGCAGGGTCCAGGCCCCGTACGCGGCGGACGCGCAGGCCAGGACGGCGAGGACGGCGGCCGTACGCCCCGTCGTGCGCAGCCGCAGCAGGGCGACGGCGGGCGGGAGCAGCAGCGGGAACGCGGGCATCATCAGGCGCGGCCGGGAGCCGAAGTACCCGGCGCCGATCAGGGAGATGACGACGATCGTGATGGCGTAGACGAGGACCGGGAGCGGCTGCCGCTGCCGTACGCACAGCACCACCAGCCACCCCAGCAGCCCGAGCGCCGCGCACAGGCCGAGGGCGGCCGGCCACGGGAGTCCGGCGATGAAGGCGGCGAGCGCGCGACCGCCGTCGATGTTGTTGCCCCACTGCGCCTGGACGTCGAAGTAGGCGAACGGGCTGCCCTCGCGGACGGCCACGAACACCACGTACGCCAGCCAGCCCAGCGGTGCGAGCGCCACGCCCGCGATCATCCGGGCGTTGCGGCGCAGCACCGGGCCGGCGCGGCGCTCGTCGCGGTACTCCCGTACGAGGGTGACGGCCGCGGTGATCGCCAGGGCGGCGATGAGCGCCGCCGCCGTGGGCCGGGTGAGCCCCGCCAGGACGCAGAGCGCGCCCGCCACGATCCAGCGGCCCCTGAGGACGGCGTACAGCGCCCAGGCGGCGAGCGCGGTGAACAGGGTCTCGGTGTACGCCATCGACTGGACGAACGCTGTCGGGTACACCCCCCACAGCGCGGCCAGCACCACGCCCGTACGCCGTCCGCGCAGCTGGGCGCCGACGGCGAAGACGCCCCAGGCGGCGAGCAGCCCGGCCGTCCAGGCGACCAGGAGTCCGGCACCGCCGAGGGTGAGCGGGGTCACCTCGGAGATGGCGCGTTCCAGGGCCGGGAGCAGGGGGAAGAACGCCAGGTCGGAGTGGACGGAGCCGTCCGGGAGGGTGACGGTGTAGCGGTAGCCGTTCTCGGCGATGCGCTGGTACCAGACGGAGTCCCAGCGTCCGCTGAGCGGCCCCAGGGGGTCCTTCCCGGCGGCCGACGCGGCTGCCCAGAAGGCCAGGAGCCCCAGGGCCCGGGCGCCGGCGTAGACCGCGAGCGCGGGCGCGGCGGCCCGGAACGCGGCGGCGGCCCGGGACCCGGGGGTGCGGGGGCCCGGGGCCGGACCGGCGGGCGTCCGGGTGCGGAGCTGGTGATCGGACATACGGCCGATTATGACGTCGTCGGCGGGCATCCCCCCGCACCGGGGGCCGGGGCCCGGGGAGTGTCCGGGCGTTCGCGGGGGCCCGGCTCAGACGCCGAGCACCTCGTTCCCGTACACCTTCCACGGCGACATCTCGACCCCGTCCATGACGGCCAGCTGCGGGTGGCGGGCGGCCGTCTCGTCCCGTACGGCGACGGTGTCCGGCCAGGAGTGGAGGTGTGCGTCGCCCTCGATGACGACGCCGTCCCAGTCGGTGGCGGCCGTCGCGCCGCTCCGGTCGACGACGAAGCCGATACAGAGCACGGAGGCCCGTCCGACGGTCCGCCGGATGGCGCTCACCGCGTGCTCCCGCTCCGGCTCGGGCAGCTCCCCGACGGAGAACTCCACGGCGACGACACCGGACCTGGCCTGCCGGATGCGCACCAGGAGGTCGAGGCCCCCGTCGGTCCACAACCGGAATCCGACCTCGCGCAGCCGCTGGAGACCCGCGATGGACAGCAACTGCTCGCGGGTGACGGGCGAACGGGCCCCGAGGGAGGCGGAGTCGAGGCTGACGAGCACCGTGCGGCCGGTCACCGGGTGCGCCGGGCGGAGCCCTTCGGCCTCCAGGTCGCCCAGCAGTGTCCGGGCGTCCAGCCGGGTCCAGCCCAAGTGGTACGAGTAGAAGAATCCGGCATCCATCGACGCCCCACCCCCATCGCAGTTCTTCGCGGCGTCGAGGTCGGCGACCACCGGCACATCCGAGCGTACTGAGCCGCGGCCGGGGCGGCGTGGGCCCACGGACCCACGGGCGGCCCCAAGCGGAACGGCCGCCGCGCCCCGGCGCAACACGACGTCCGCTCCTCGCACTTGGGCCCGGTTTTGGGGCCGGGGGCCCGGGCCGGGGCAGCTTTTCGGCCGTACGCTCTCAGCCGTCGGGCAACACGCGCGGGTCGATGGAGAGGTGCACCGTGAGCGGTGACGGGGGCTGGGGAGACCGGAGCGCGGGCCACATACCGCAGGGGCG
The DNA here is from genome assembly GCF_014650675.1 of Streptomyces anulatus. Lineage (GTDB taxonomy): Bacteria > Actinomycetota > Actinomycetes > Streptomycetales > Streptomycetaceae > Streptomyces > Streptomyces anulatus. The sequence continues at coordinate 719,569 of NZ_BMVK01000002.1, forward strand.
CCACGGCATCGCGGGGTCCGGCGCCGCCCGTGGCGGCCAACAGGGCAGCCGGTTCTTCGCGTTGACCCGGAGCTGGGTGATCGGCGGCCTCGTCTATCTCGCCCTCGGATTCGTCATGAGCCGGGTCCTGGTCGATCTGCTGGGCACCGAGGAGCGCCTGGAGACGTTCGGCTGGCGGCTGGCCCTGCTCCATCTGCCCGCCCTCGTCGTGACGCTCCTGACGGTCCTGGCCTCGGCCCGGATCCTCCCCGAGGAGTACCGCGAGTCCTCCCGCACCCTGTACCTGGCCGCCGCCCTCGCGGTACCGCTGGCCGGTCTGCTGTACGGCTTCGCCGTCGCCGGGGACGTCGTCGGCATCGAGGGCGTCCTCATGCCGGCCGTCTCGCTGGCGGCGGGCGCGGCGTCGGGGGTGGCCGTCGACCGGCTCCTGGAGGAGCGCGCCACCCGGACCCCGGAGCCGCCCCGCTACGCGTACAACTGGCGGGACGGCGGCGCGACCGCGATGGAGTACCTGGGCCTCGTCGTCCTCGTCACCATGCTGATCGGCGCGATGGCGATGGCCGGGGTCGGCGGGAAGATCGGGGAGCGCCTGCGGTGCGCGATCAGCTCGCTGGCCGGCGGTGGCGGCTCGTGCTCGGCCGGCGGCCAGGACCCCGAGGCGAAGCCGAAGACGGACAAGGACTACGAGCCCAAGATGTGCCAGGTCTCCAGCATCACGGACACGGCGGGCGGCAAGGTCAAGATCGGTTGGTTCGAGTGGGGCGAGGAGTACGGCTTCCAGCAGAAGGTCTCCCAGGCGAGCACCGATGTGAACGGCGACGGCACGGTCGACGGGAAGGACAAGGTCGTCTCCATGACGTTCACCGACGCCGCGTCCGCCGGGGCCACCGCCAGCACCCCGGGCGTCAAGCTCGGGAGCCTCGGCAAGGCGGACGTCGACATCGGCGGCGGCATCAAGATCACCAACGGTGACACCTGGATCTTCGCGAGTGAGGAGGAGGCGCAGAAGATGCGGGACGACATCGAGGAAATGAAGATGTGGGAGACCTCCACCAAGCACAGCGGCGGTTACGGCGGCGGCTGGTACTCCGCGATGAAGTGGGCGGAGAAGAAGGAGGACATCGAGAGGAAGATCGGCGACAAGAAGATCTCCTACTCGACCGTCGGCCTCAACGCCTACGCGGACGGCGGCCTCTCCCTCAAGGGCGGCGACGAGGGCGAACTGGGCGCGAAGCTGGGCGGCAAGGCGAAGTTCTCACCCGAGGTGACGATCACCAAGGACGACGTGAACGGCAACGAGTCGTACACGTACACCGCCAAGCTCGAACTGGAGGGCAAGGCCGCCGGAAACGTGGGCCCGGTCAAGGGGACCGTCGGCGGCAAGCAGAACCGCACCGGCGCCATCACCGTCACCCGCGACCAGAAGACCGGGAAGATCGTCCGCATCGACATGACGCAGACGGTGGAGAACGGCTCGACCTCCGGCAAGGTCGAGGTCGGCGGCGACAACGGCGAGAGCGGCAAGGACAAGCGCGGCGGCAAGGGCAGCGCCTCGGACTCCTCGGGCGAGACCGGCATCGACGTGGTGACGAACTCGATCGTCTTCGGCAAGGACACGGACGCCGGCACGGAGGCCAAGCGCGGCGTGGCCGAACAGTGGCTGGACGGCTCCGGGAACAACACCGCCCCGTTCGAGTACCTCTTCGGCGACCACGGCATGGAGAACCGGCCGGAGGGCAACGACCCGTTCCAGCAGTTGATGTTCGAGGACGGGCTGTCCAGCTCCATGCGGTACACCGGCGCGAGCGACGCCCAGGAGTTCGGCTTCGAGATCTCGCTCGGCATGAGCCTCGGATTCTCCCTCTCCACGGAGGAGAAGAAGGAGACCCTGACGGACGCGCGGTTCCTCGGGGCCCCGCAGGGCGACGCGCGCACGTATCTTCCGTACAGCTACTGCGCGAACTGACGAGGCGAAGAGACCGGAGCGAAGGGGCGGTGACACGAGCGATGAGAGCCAGGACGCGGAAGACCCCGGCGGCGGGGAGGACCCGGCGCCGCATGACGGCCACCACGGCGGCCGTCATGGCAGTGTCCGTCATGGGAGCGGCCCTCCTGCTGACCGGATGCGGCGACGGCCAGGACACGGCGTCCGTGCCCGAGGGCTGGGGCACGCTGGAGACCAGGAGCCTGAGCGTCGGCTACCCGGAGAACGACGGGTACGCGGAACAGCCCGCGGCCGAGCGGGCGAAGAGCAACGCCGCCGTGGCGCTCCGGAAGAAGGACGGCATCCGGACCGGCATGGTCTCGGTCCAGCTGGACTTCGCCACCGGGGTGAGCGACGCCGCCGGGGCGGCAGCCGCGGCGGGCGCCGGCATCGGCATGAACTCCACCCGCAGGGCGACGGAGGACGTACGCCTGGCGGGCCCTGACGACGCACGCGAGGCCCGCGAGGCCCGCCGGATCGACTACGACTTCACGGCGGACGGCCAGGACGACACCCCGAACGTGGGGACCCCGATGACCGGGGTCCTGGTCGCGGGCGTCGACTCGAAGGGCGTTCCGTTCGTGGTGCGCCTGAACGCGGTGAAGGACGCGGTCGACGCGGAGGACCTGGACGCGTTCGTGGAGTCGATCACGGTCAAGTAGCCGAGCGCGGGGGCGAGGTGGGGGCGGGGGCCTCCGCCGGGCCGGGGTCTCCGCAGGGCCGGGGGGATCTCCGCCGGGCCGGGGGGATCTCCGCCGGGCGGGGCAGGGGCGAGCGGGGCATGCGAAGCCACTTCGCGGTGTTGTGCGATCTGCCGCTCCTTCCGCCACCGTCTCCAGGAGACCCCGCCATGGCAGAGCTGAAGATCGACGCCGTCGTGTTCGACGTACTCGGCACGCTCGTCGACGAACCCGCCGGACTCCGCGCCGGCATCCGCGCGCTCACCCCGTCCCCCGACGCCGCCGGGACCGAGCGGCTCCTGCTGCTGTGGCAGCGGTACATCGAGCGGGAGCAGCGCCGCGTCCTCGACGGCGACCGGCCCTACGTCCCCGGCGACCTCCTCGACCGCGAGGCCGCCGGGCTCGTCGCGGAGGCCGCCGGGGTCGGGGATCCGGCGGCGGTGGAGGCGCTCGCCCGGTCGGCCCGCCGCCTCCCGCCGTGGCCCGACACCGTGGCGGGGCTCGCCCGGATCGCCGGACGCTTCCCGCTGATCGGCCTCTCCAACGCGAGCCGGACGGCGCTGCTGGGTCTGAACGCCCACGCCGGACTGCGCTGGCACCAGGCCCTGTCCGCCGAGGACGCCCGCACCTACAAGCCGGACCCGGCGGTCTACCGGCTGGCCGTCACCGTCGCCGGGGTGCCGCCGGAGCGCCTGCTGATGGTCGCCGCCCACGCCTGGGACCTGCGCGGCGCGCAGGCGCTGGGCCTGCGCACGGCCTATGTGGCCCGCCCGGTCGGCGACCCGCCCACGCCCTCGGACCGGTTCGACCTGTACGCGGAGGGCCTGGCGGATCTGGCGTGGCAACTCGGGGTGCGTTAGGGCGTATCCCTGGTGGCCGGGCCGCCCCGGGGGGTGTTTCGTTCCGTTCCTCAGGTGAGCGGGCAGCTGAGGGGCAGGACGCGTTCGGTCAGCCGGCCGGTGAGGACGGTGTCGGTGACGGCAACCTCCGTCAGCCAGTCCGTCGCGGTCAGCCGGTCCACCAGCTCCAGCAGTTCAGCGGGGGTGACGGCACACCAGGAGGCAAGGTCTTCCAGGGGCAGGCCCTCGCCCTCGGGCCCCAGTTGTCCGTCGAGGCTGACGCCGGTGGCCAGCGCCAGGGCGAGCAACCGGGCGTCGGCCGCGGTCTTGGCCTTGCGGAGCTTCTTCTCGCCGACGACCCGCTGGGCCCATCCGCTGAGCTTGGGACGCATCTTCCTGCCGAACGTGAACGGCCCCGGGTCGCTCTCGTCGGGCGTCAGGGACGGCACGCCGATGCGGGTGGGGTTCTCCGGGCGGGAGGCGATCAGTTCGTCGACGGTCCCGGCGATATCCAGCCAGCCGCACTCCACCAGTTGCCCCACCAGATGCTCCGGATCCGGCAGGGGCAGCCCCTTGAGGTCCTGCCCGACGAGATTGCCGACGCCGGACTGCGCGGTACGCAGCGTCAGCATCACCACCAGCAGGCGGGCCTCCGGCCCCGGCAGCGGCGAGTGGTCGGCCACGTGGGTGAGGACCGCCCGTGCGTGGTTCCACTGCGCGGAGGCGGTCAGCAGCCGTGTCACGGCGGGCCCGACGCCTTCCGGAGCCTGGCCGCTGCGGTGCAGATGCTGGAGACGGGCGGTGGCGGCGGCCTGTTCGGCCCGCTCGGCGTCGAGGCGCAGTCCGGTGTCGGCGGTGACTTCGGCCCAGGCTCTGAAGGCCTTCGCCTTGCGGGCGTGGAGGCCGGCGAGCACGGCGAGGTCGGGTTCGGCACGCTGCTGGTAGGCGCGGAAGAGTTCACCGAGTTCGGTCAGTTCGTCCCGCAGCGCGACGGGCCGCAGCTCGTGCGGCACGAAGCGCTGGGCGATCCTCCCCCGCCGGGCGCGCTGCCGCGTCGGCCTCGGGGCCCGGGGCGGTGGCACCTCGTGCGGGACGGTGGCACCGGAAGCGGTGTGCGAGAAGTGGGGGCCGACGGCCGGCACCGTCGACACGGAGGCCGCCGCGGCCCGGAAGGCGTCGGCCGGAGCCGTTCTGTCGGGGGCCGGGGCGGTGGCGGCGATCTTCGCCGTGGGGTGGGCGGCCGCGCAGCGCGAGCAGCACTCCATCACCTGCCACCAGCGCCCTTCCCGGTCCGTGACGACGGCCAGGACGACCGCGCCCCCGCACCTCCAGGGCGCGGGGCGGCGCTCCCTCGGTCCGGCGGGGCGGATGTGGGTGTGGCACTCCTCGGCCCGGCAGGCGCAGTACGCCGACGGGCGGGGGGCCGGGCCCGCGCGCAGGTGGGCCTTGAGATGCTCGACCGCTGCCGTACGGCCGACGGCCGCGGAGGGCAGCACCTGCGCGGCGCAGGCCGGGCGGCTGCACGAGACGCGTACGTCCGCACGGCCGCGGCCGACAGGGTCCAGCCGCACCGTCCATGTGCGTCCCGTCGCCCGCTCGTTCGTCGCGTGGGCCTCCACACCCATCACACCCTCCTCGACGCCTGATTCGTCCGCGCACCTCGGCACCCGGGCTCACACGTGGGTCCGCGGCACGCGGCATGTCGCATCCCGCTGCGCCGGCCGGTCCGGATTCCGGTCCGGCCGCACGAGGGACCCACCGTGCTCTTCTCCGTATGAGATGTGTCTGATCCACAACGCAAACGACGGTCCGCCGTTCGGGTGACGGGCTCGGGAAGGATGTGGCCGGTTCACGACCCTGGCGGGCGGCCGGGCGAGCCGTCCGCCGGGACGACGAACGGCCCGGCGCGCGAGGTCGTCGCGTGCCGGGCCGGGCCGTCTCCCGTGGGTGCGGAGGAGGTCAGGACCCCGCGCCGCGCGGGAAGGAGACCTCCACGCGGCGGTTCTTCTTGCGGCCCTCTTCGTTGCTGTTGGTGGCGATCGGGTACTGCTCGCCGTAGCCCCGGATCTCGTACGTGATCGTGGCGCCGAGCTCCTTCGACAGGACCCCGTGCACGGCGTCGGCGCGCTGCTTGGACAGGACGTCGCCGTGGGCCGAGGAGCCGAGGTTGTCCGTGAAGCCGAAGACGCGGACCTTGGTCGCGTTCTGCTTCTTGATCTCGTCGGCGATGGCGGCGATACGGGCGTTGGCCGCCGAGCTGAGCTTCGCGCTGTCCTTGCCGAAGAGGACTTCGGCCTGGAGCGCGAACTTGATGTCGGCGTTGCTGTCCTCGCGGCGTTCCTCGCCTCCGAGGTCCTCCACGACCTGGACGATGTCGAGGACCCGGCCGGGGGCGAGGGTGCCGCCCTCCGGCATCTTCAGGTCCGGGTCGGCCGGGTCGACAGGAACGGGCGGCTCCGACGTCGCCTCCGTCCCGGGCGGGACGCTCGGCCCGTCGTCGGCGTACGAGGGTGAGGCTCCGAGCAGCGTGGTGCCGGCGAGCAGCACGGCGACCGCGACGGCCTGGCCCATGGTGCGGGTCGCCCGGGGGCGCTTGGTGGTCTTCATGGCCGCACTCACCCAGAAATCTTCAGCGAGGTGGTGGCGAAGGTCGGAAGGCTGAAGTCGACCTCGGTCGTGCCCTGCGGCGGAGCGGGGAACTGGATGAAGAACGGCGTCGTCTTGCCCGGCGCCAGGGACGTGATCGACGTGGTGCACAGGCAGCGGGAGTCCGTGTCCCGGAGCACGTAGTAGCGCTTCTTCCCCATCTTGTCCACCAGCGTCGCGCCGGCGACCGAGTTGGGGTTCTTGTTGACGATGTTCACCTCGGACCCTGACCACGGCGTGGTGGTCCGGGCCTGGTCACCTTCATTGGTGATCGCACCCTGGATGGTGAGGAAGCCGCCGGAGTCCCGCTTGACCTCGTTGACGACCAGAACCATGCCGCCCTGCCCGCGCGTCTCCGCGAGCTTCACGTCCGGGTCCACGTTCTCGCCCGCAGCCGTGTCCTCCTGCTGCGTCTCGCCCTTGTCCTCCGCGGAGGGGCTGGCCGGGGCGGACGGTGCGCCGGAGCCCTCGGTGCCGGGCTCCTCGCCTCCGTCGTCGCCACAGCCGGCGAGCGCGAGGGCCAGGGCAGCCGTCATGGAGACAGCCGCCATCGCCCTTCTGGTCGTCGTGGTCCGCCGCATGCTCATGGTCCGATTCCTCTACTCGTCGTTCGCTTCGCTGTCACTGGTCGACCAACCGCACGTCGAAGAGCGTCGTGCTCACGCTCTTCCACGGGGGCGGGCTGCCGGGCGCGATCTCGATGATCTTGCCGTTCCGGCACGTGAAGATGAAGAGGTCCTGGACGCCGTCGCTGTTGAAGTCGATGGCCTTCGGGTTGGGGCAGCGGAACTCGATGAGCGCGGTGGCCTCGGCCTCGGCCTTTTTGTTGTCCGAACCGGGGAGCACCGGCGAGTCCACCGGATCACGGCCCATGACCTCGACCTTGATCGTGTCCCGGAGGTAGCCGTACCTCGGCACGCAGAGGGTCATGTCGGCTTCGTTGGCGTTGGCCAGCCGTTCAGCCTCGTAGCAGGGCGGAACGAAGGGCGCGCCCAGGAAGATGTCCAGGGTGTTGCCGGGGAGCGAGGCGTAGAACCCGGTCCCGAAGTCGTCACGCGCCTGCTGGGCGGCGGCCAGCGCGGCGGCGTCCGCGGCGCCCTGGGAATCATTGCGCAAGGCAGCGGCCTTGCCGACGGCGAAGAAGGCCAACGCAAGGAAGAGCAGGCCCGCCACCATCATGATGTAGATGGGGAAGGCCTGCCCTGCGCTGCCGCGTAGACGCGTACGCATCAGCCAGAGGTGATGGAGGTCACCAGTCCGTCGATGCGGCTGGAGATGTTCCCGCCGATCCCGGACGCCGCGATCGCACCGATGATCGCCACGACCACCAGGATGATGCCCAGGTACTCGAACGCCGTCTGACCCCGGTCCTTCGCCTCGTAGCGCTTCTGGATGCTGCTGACGGCGGTGTTGGCCCAGCCGTTGACGCGGACGGCGGTCTTCAGGGTGATGTTCGACATGGTGTTCCCCTCCGGGTTCGGCCGACCGTTTGCCGGCCGACTCGCACGTTCCTGCGGTGTCGCCCCCGGTACCGGCTTCCTCCCGGCCGGTGCCGTTGGCGACGTGAGAAACATAGGGGGAGACCGCCGCTGCCCCAGAGGGCCCGTGGGCCCATTCCCGGGCCCAAAAGGCTTCCTGGGCCCTCTCGTTGCGCGATCGCTCGGTCATGGCTGCCGTCCGGGGTTCCGGGGCGCGGTGCCGAGCCAGTGGGCGATCGCCTCGCTGCGGGTGGCGCTGTGGAGCTTGGTGAAGATGCGGTTGATGTGGTTCTTGACCGTCTTCTCACTGATGAAGCAGGTGGCGGCGATCTGCTGATTACTCATTCCGGACGCAATCAGGTCCATGACCTCCACCTCCCTCGAACTCAGCTTGTACTGCTGCCTGTTGGGGGTGGGAACCGATCCCCCGGACACAGAAGACTGTCCCACAGAAGGTTGCAGTTGCGAAAGACTTTCCGAAGTTTCGAGGGGGCGTGGCGCCGGGTGCACGGGTACGGGCGCTGTCGTGAGGGCCGATCCGAGCCCCTCGGGGAGGGGGCCCCGGGGCGGCGCCGACCCCAGGCGCATGTGGGCCAGCAGGGCGTCGGCCGCCGTGGCGGTGAAGTTCGCGCGGCCGTCCTTCGTGTCGCGCACCGCCCGGACCAGTTGGTCCGCCGTGAACTCGCCGTGCACCAGGTAGCCGCCCGCGCCCAGGCGCAGCGCCTCGTGGACGATCTCGCTCTCGCGGCTGTACGTCAGCATGAGCACGGGTGCGATGCCGACCAGGTGCGGCAGGGCCGAGATGCCGTCCACGCCGGGCATCCGGACGTCGAGCAGGACCACGTCGGGGCGGTGTTCGAGGGTCTTCTCGTAGGCCTCGCGGCCGTCCGCCGCCTCTGCCACGACCTGGATGTCGGCGCGGCCCGAGAGCAGGACGCCCAGGCCCGCCCGGACCACCGGGTTGTCGTCCGCGACGACCACCCGGAGCCGGGCCGGTCCGGGAACCGGGGGAGCCGGTGGGAAGGGGGACGCGGTGGGCCCTCCGAACGCGGGGTACGGCGTCGGCGCGGCCGGGGGCTGGATCGCAGAGTGCTGGTGTCCGGGGTGTCCGGCGGGGCCGGGGGCCTGGGCGAGCGGGATGTGCGACGACGGGTACGGGGGGGCGTGGTGGTGAGCCGCCGCCCCGTTGCGGTTCGGCGCGGGGAAGACATCGTCCGGCATGCTGCGACCTCCTCTCAGGGTCGGGGTCATGGGTGGGTGGTCGTGACGTTCTCGGGTGCGAGCGACGACGGGGACGGCGGCGCGGGCGACGGCGCGAACGACCGCGCGGGGGCGGGCGGGGAGGCCGACGGGGTGTTCTCCCCGGCGGCCGGGCTCGTCAGCGCCGCCAGGGGGAGCTCCACCCGCACCTCGGTGCCCTTCTCAGCGCTCCCCCGGCCGATCCGGATGCGGGCCCCGATGGAGGCCGCGCGCTCGACCATGCCGACGAGGCCGAAGTGGCCGGCCCGGCGGAGGGTGTCGAGCGTCGTTCCGGCGGGCAGGCCGCGCCCGTCGTCGTACACGCTGATGCGGAGCATGTCGCCCTGCACGCCCGCGAGGACGATCAGGTACGAGGGACCGGCGTGGCGGTGGGCGTTCTCCAGCGCCTCGGAGGCGACGGTGAGGAGTTGCCGGGCGACCGCCTGCGGTACGGGCGGGACCGGGGTCTCCTCGGCGAGGCGGCGGAAGGTGGCCGTGACCGGGTGGCGGCGGGTGAAGTCCTCGGCGTGGGCCGCCAGTTCCGCGAGCAGGTCGACGCCGCCGTCCAGGCCCTGTTCCCGGCGCAGGTCGGTGAGCAGTTCCCGGGATTCGGCGGCGGCCCGGCGGGCGGCGCGGGCGACCAGTTCCGCCTGGAGCTTCACGGTGGGCGGGTCCATGCGGTCGGCCGAGCCCGCCAGTCCGTCGGCGGCCAGCGCCAGGCCGTGCAGGGTCTTGGCGACCGAGTCGTGCATCTCCCGGGCCAGCCGGGTGCGCTCCCCCTCCACCGCCTCGTTCACCGCGAGCCGCGCCCGGGTCTCGGTGAGCGCCTGGGTGGCCGTCCCGAAGCGCAGGAGGAGATTGCGCAGGGTGACCCCGACCGCCCCGGCGATCACGCAGAAGCCGGGCAGCAGCAGGGCCGGCGCACCGCCCGGCTCCAGCTTCGGGACGCTCGCGTACACGCCGAAGACGATGACCACCTGGAGTGCGGCGAAGATCGCCGCCCCGCGCCAGCCCTGGATCAGGCCCGCCAGCATCGGGGTGCAGACGGTGACGTACGCGAGGGTCGACTCGGGGGTCGCCGTGATCAGCAGCAGCGCGCCGAAGAACACGTCGACGGCCAGGAGCCAGGGGTGGCGCAGGAGCACCGGGCCGAACCGCTCCCAGTCCCGGAACAGCAGGTACGAGCCCATGAAGGTGACCAGGATCGCCGAGCCGATGAACCAGGTGGGCAGGCCGGGGGCGGTGTGGCTGATGGCGTACGGGGTCGCTATCGCGATCATCGCCAGGCGGAAGCCGAAGACCTGGCGGCACATCGCCTGGAGGGCGTTGACCTGGATGGCGAAGGCCGGGCGGGCCGGGGTGCCGGTGTGGGCGCGGGTCAGTTCCGCGGTCAGTCCGGGCTGGGCGCCACTGAGCTGGAATGCCATGAGCCTGTCACCTCCGTCTCCTTCCCCGTAACGCTCGTGTTCCCTACGGCTGGTGCTCCGTACGGCTGGTGCTCCGTCCGCCCGCCTCTTCGGGCAACCGCTTCAGCGGCTGTTCCGGAACGTAGGAGTTCCGTCCCCATCCGGCCCGTCGTTCATGTCGTCCCGCCCGCGTTCATGTCATCCGCCCGTGATGGACGAGAGGTCGACGTCGGCTCCGTACACGAAACCGACGGTGAGGAGGACGAGCGTGCCCGGGAGGAGGAACGTGGTCACCGCGAAGGTGGCCTTCGGGACCGCCCTGGCCGCCTTGCGGCGGGCGTTCTGGGCGTCGGTGCGGCGCATGTCGTTGGCGATCTGGATGAGCGTCTCGACGATCGGCGCACCCAGCTCCTCGCCCTGCTGGAGCGTGGTGACGAACATGGCGACCTGTTCGGAGTCGTTGCGTCTGCGCAGTTCCTCGAAGGCCTGGCGGCGGCTGACGCCCATGTCCATCTGCCGCAGGGTGATGCGGAGTTCGTCGGACCAGGGGCCCTCGTACTTCTCCGCCACCCGGTCCAGCGCCTGCCGGAAGCCGAGTCCGGCCGAGACGACGACGGCCAGGACGTCGAGGAAGTCCGGCAGGGTCCGCTCGATGTGCTCGCGGCGCACCCGGATCGCCGACCAGATCCCGGCCTCCACCCAGAACAGGCCGAAGGCGACCATCACCAGGGCCAGGAACAGCTGGCCGCGCAGGAGCATCGAGAACGCGCCGAGGACGCCCAGCGCCCCGTAGACCGCACGGCGGGCCGCGTAACGGTCGAGGGTGAGGCCGCCGGGGTTGCCCGCCAGGTCGATCTGGCGGCGCTTCTTGTTGACGGCCTTGGGGCCCATCATCCGCAGCACCGCGGGTGCCCAGCGGATGCCGAGGCGGTCGATGCCGGAGCCGACCGCGCTGGTGCGGGAGGCCCCGGACTCCAGGGCCACGGCCAGGTCACCGGGGAGTTTCGCGTCGGCCCGGTACATCCGGATGCCGTGGATGGCCCCGTAGACGGCGAGGCCGACGACCAGGGCTAGCAGCAGGTCCATATCCGTACCGTTCCTTCCTGGTTCCTGGTCTCAGACGTCGATACGGGAGAAGCGGCGGATGACGACGAAGCCGATGGCGTAGAGGACGATGGAGACGACCACCGCCACCTGGCCGGGGAACGCCCCTGTCATCCGGTCCAGCGCGCCGGGCATGACCGCGTTCATCAGCAGCATCGCGCCGATGCCGAAGAGGGGTACCGCGTAGGCGGTCACGGTGACCTGGGAGAGCTGGGTCTTGACCTCGCGGCGGGTCTCCTTGCGCTCCTCCAGGGTCTCGGTGAGGTTGCGCAGCGAGCTGACGACCGTACCGCCGGCCCGGTTGGAGAGGACCAGCGTGGTGACGAGGACGACGAGTTCGCGGGAGGGCAGCCGGTCGGTCAGCTCGCTGAGCGCGTCCTCCAGGGGCTCGCCGACGGCCAGCCGCCTGGCGACCCGGGCCAGCTCCTCGCCGGCCGGGTCCTCCAGTTCCTCGGCGGCCATCGACAGCGAGGTGCGCAGGGCCAGGCCCGCCTGGGTGGCGTTGGCGAGGATCCGGGAGAGCTCGGGGAGCTGGTTGATGAAGCGCTCGGTGCGCTTGACCCGCTGCCAGTTGAGGAACGCGTTGGTGCCCCAGAGGCCGATCAGGGCGGCGACCGGGCCGAAGAAGGCGGCGAGCAGGGAGGAGGCGATCATCCAGAGCCCCGCCATCGCGACGAGCGCGTAGACGAGGAACTCGCCGGGCGTGAGGTCCATGCCGGTCGCCGCGAGCTTCAGTTCCAGCTTCCGCCCGAGCGCGGTGGCGCGCAGCCTGCGGTCGAGGACCTTGAAGCGGCGGCGGCGGCCCGTCTCGGGGATCTGCCCGACGTGGGAGAGCCGGTCGACCAGGGCGTCGCGGTCGGCCTTGCCGCCGGAGTAGGCGTACAGGCCCATCACGCCGAGCACGCAGCACAGCAGCGTGACGCCGACGGTGACCAGGGGGAGGTTGACGTTGTCCATGGCTCGGTACCTAGTTGGCCTCTCGGGTGGCGAGCTGTTCGGCGGACTGGGCGACGCCGAACGCCTGCGGGATGGGCTGACTGGCCAGGTAGAGGCGCTCGGCGAGCTTCCGGGGCAGCGGGAGGTACTGGAAGTCGCCGTAGATGCGGCCGTCGGGGGCCATCGGCTGTGCGTTGAACCGCGCGACCGTGACGATGCGGTACGGGTCGCGGCCGTGCGAGTCCAGGACGGCGATCTCGGTGATCTTTCTGGTGCCGTCGGCGTGCCGGGTGAGCTGGACGATCACGTCGACGGCGCTGTTGATCTGGTCGTGCAGCGCCTCGAAGGGGATCTCGACCTCCGACATCGAGGCGAGGGTCTGCAGACGCATCAGCGCGTCCTCGGCGCTGTTGGCGTGGACGGTGGCGAGCGAACCGTCGTGACCGGTGGACATCGCCTGGAGCATGTCGAGGGACTCGCCGCCTCGGAGTTGCGGACCAGGTCGCGGATGGTGATCTGGCCCTTGCCCTCGACGTTCGCCGGGCGGGTCTCCAGCCGGATGACGTGGCTCTGCTGGAGCTGGAGTTCGGCGGAGTCCTCGATGGTGACGATGCGCTCGGTGTTCGGGATCAGCCCGGACAGCGCGTTGAGGAGGGTCGTCTTGCCGGTGCCCGTGGCCCCCGAGACGATGATGTTGAGCTTGGCCTGCACCAGTCCGGCGAGCAGGACCAGCATCTGTTCGTCCAGCGAACCGAAGCCGATCATCTCCTGGAGCGTGAAGGAGCGCGGGAACCGCCGGATGGTGAGCGTCGCGCCGGTCAGCGAGAGCGGCGGGATGATCACGTTGACACGTTCACCGCTGGGCAGGCGGGCGTCGACCATCGGGTTGGACTCGTCGACACGGCGGTTGACGGTCGACACGATCCGCTCGATGGTCTGCATCAGCTGTTCGTGGGAGCCGAAGCGCATCGGGAGCTGTTCGACCCTGCCGTTGCGCTCGACGAAGATCTGGTCGGGGCCGTTGACCATGATCTCGGTGATGGAGGCGTCCTCCAGGAGCGGTTCCAGGATGCCGAGTCCGAGCGCCTCGTCGACGACGCGGCGGATCAGCTGCGAGCGCTCCACGGTGGAGAGGACCGGGCCCTCGCGGCTGATGATGTGCCCGAGGACGCGCTCCAGCCGGGCCCGCCGGTCGGCGGCGGCCAGCGAGGACATCTCCGCGAGGTCGATCTCCTCCAGCAGCTTGGCCCGGTAGGTGGCCACCATGTGGCCGTCCTCCCGTGCCCCGCCCTGCTCCTCAGGAGCGGTCATGCGTGCCCGCAGGCTCATCGGCGTAGCTCTCCTCGGTGTTCGCGGACGGTGCTGGTCCGGCAGGTCCGGTCCGGCCCGGGTCAGGGCCGGGGGTGGGGGTGGGGGGTCAGAAACCGATCCGGGACTTCTCGTTGGGCATGGTCGTGCTCCGCTCGGCCCACCAGTCGTCCAGTCCCGGCACGACGGAGGGCACCTTGACCCGGACCGTGACCGTGATGTCCTGCCCGCCGCGCTGGCGGTAGCGGAACCCGCCCTCCTCCACCCAGTCGCTCACGGCGTCCCGGGCGTTGGTCTGACCGCTGCCCCGGGCGTCCACGCTGGCTGCCGTACGGGCTCCGGCGCGGGACGCGGTGCCCGCCTGGCTGGCGGCGTACGCGGCCAGTCCGAGCTGGATGGCCGCCATCGCTACGAGGAGCAGCAGGGGGAGGAAGCCGAGGTACTCCATGGCGACCTGGCCCCGGTCGCCCTTCGCGCGTGCGGGACGGGTGCGCTCGCCGTGCGGACGCGTCGTCGTCATCACTGGTTCTCCCTCGGCGATCCGGCCGTGCCCTTGATCTTGGTGTCGAGGTCGAACAGTCCCGGCACCAGCACCGGGACCTTCAGCTCCACCGTGGCCTCGTACAGGCGGCTGCCCCCGCTGCAGCGGATCCGGGCCCCGTCCTTCCACGCGCCGGGGAGGTCCTTCATCGCGCCCGCCCGGCAGGCCGCGCCCGCCCCGTACTCCGCACCGCTGCCCTTGCGCGCGCCCACGTCGGCCGCGTTGCCCGCGAGGCTGAAGGTGTAGCCGATCAGGGCGCACTCCCAGAGCACGAGCATGATCAGGATGATGAAGGGGGTCATGCCCAGGAACTCGACCGCGGTCTGTCCGCGGTCCCGGTCCCGGCGGTCACGTAGGGCGGTGATCCGCCCCCGTATGCCGCTTCGTGCCGTCCTTGTGGTGGTCATCGCTCAACGTGTCCCCTCGGAGTCTCCGGGCCCGCGGCCGGAGCCGTCGCGCCGGCGGCGCGGGCGTCCGATCGAGCCCCGGTCGTTCTTGAAGGCGCCGCTGTTCTTCTTGACCAGGGCGCTGCCGCTCTTCTTCGCCGTCGCGCTCTCCTTGACGATGCCCAGCTCTCCGGCCAGGCCCCAGAGCGCCTGCTTGACCGTGCTCTTGGCGTCGAGCTCGTGCAGGCGTCCGGAGTCGATGGACGCCTGGAGCTCCTTGAAGTTCGCGGGGATCGCCGCCGAGGCGACCCGGGTGCCGGTGATCTTCTGGATCAGCGGCGGCTGGATCTCGGTGTTGCGGGTGAAGCGGTTGACGAGGGTGACCGTCTCCTCGGCCTTGCGGATCTGGAGCCGTTCCCACATCCGTACGATGCGTTTCGCGCCGCGCACCGCGACCACGTCCGGGGTCGTGACCAGCAGGGCCACGTCCGCCATCTCGATGGCCGCCGCGTTGGCCCCGTTCATCTGGCCGCCGCAGTCGATGACGACGATCTCGTAGCGGGTGCGCAGCGCGCTGACGATCTGGCGGGCCGAGCGGTCGCTGACCTCCTCGCCGCGTTCGCCCTCACCGGGGGCGAGGAGCAGGGCGAGGCCGGTGGAGTGGGAGAACACCGCGTCCGACAGCACCCGGGGCGAGATGTCGGTGATCAGGGCGAGGTCGACCAGGGAGCGGCGGAACTGGACGTCGAGGAACGAGGCGATGTCCCCGGTCTGGAGATCCATGTCCACCAGCGCCACCGTGTTGCCGGACGCCTGCGCGGCCAGGGCGAGCTGGATGGCGGTGACGGTCGCGCCGACGCCGCCCTTGGCGCCGGTGACCGTGACCACCGTGCCGCCGGGGCCGGTGAAGACCTCGTTCCCGGAGGTGAGGTGGCGGCGTACGCCGGCGGACCACTGGGCGGCCGCCTGCACGCGGTTGGCGAGTTCCTCGTAGCTCAGCGGCAGGGTGACCAGGCCGCGCGCCCCGGAGTCCATCGCGTCGGCGAAGAGGCTCGGGCTGGCGTCCGCGGTGATCATGACGACACCGACGGACGGGAACCTCATCGACACCTCCCGGATCAGCTCCAGGGCCGGCACCGGGCCGATCCGCTCGTGGACCAGCACCACCTCGGGCAGCTCGTCGAGCGCCTCGCCCGCGAGGCGGGCCAGGGTGTCGATGAGCTGGGTGGAGTCGCCGACCGGGGTGGCGGGTTCGGCGTCGGGCAGCTGGCTGAGCAGGGTGGTGACGGAGCGGGCCGCGTCGAGGTCACCGACGGCGGGGAGGATTCTGGTGGTCATCCCATCCTCACTTGTCCTTGTCGAGCGTGTAGGTGCGGTCCCCCGGGCGGATGGTGCCGTCGCTGCCCGGGGCGACGAGCGCGAGACGCACGTGCTCCGCGAAGGACTCGGCATAGGCGACACGCTGCGTGTCCAGCGTGTTCAGGGCGAAGGTGATCGGCACGGCCTCGGTCGCCCGGGTGCCCCGGTCGTCCGCGCTGGGGTCCAGAGCGGTCAGCTCGCCGACGTCCAGCACCTTGGCATTGGAGACGATGACCTTGGACTGGGCCGCGGCGCCCTGCTGCTCACCGGCGAACGTGGCGTAGATGTTGACCGTCGCGCCCGGTGTGATCTTGCCGGCGACACCGGTGGAGGCGTCGATCATGATGGCGATCTCCTGCTCACCGGCTCGGAGTTCGGGCTTGCGGACCATCATGTCCGACTGGAGCAGCGAGCCTTCGCGGAGCTCGGTGACCGCGATCTTCGACTCGACCTCCTGCAGGTCGGTCACGGCGTTCTCCGAGAGCCAGCGTTTGGGCATCTTGATCTTCTCGAACTGGCCGCTGTTCAGTGCTGTGTACGGAGCCACGTTGGTCTTCAGCTGGTACGCCGTCACCTCGGGTCCGACCTTCGAGTTGACGTCGCTGATCACCGAGAGCACGCCGGCGAAGGCCGCGAAGGCACACAGGACCGACAGGAGCAGGAGTATCACGCCGCGGCGCTGGCGGGAGTTCATGGTCCGGACAACCTCGTTCGAATCGGATGTGTGGGACGGACTGCGGACAGAGAGAGCGGTGCGGTGGTGCGGTTACGCGCTTACATCTGTGTGGTGCGGTTACGCGCTTACATCTGCGGCGGCGCGCTGCTGCGGGGCCGACCGGAGCGGTGAAGGTCTCGTACGGGCGTACGGGAGTACGGGGGACACGCAGGGACCGGGAGGAGCGGCCCTGCGGGGAGGAGCGGTCTCGCTACGGGCCCGGCGATTCGCCGGCCCCGTGATGGAGGACACCGGTGGGGAGCATGCGGTTCTCCGAAGCCGCGAGAGGAGCGGAACAGAATGCGCAGCGGTCACCGATGAGTTCCATGGAGCACCAGTGGCACTTCTCCCGGCGTACGGAGGAGACCAGCTGGTAGAGCACGGAGAGGTCCGGAAGATGGGCGGCGAACTCCACCAGCTTTCCCGTCCCCCACCAGCGCGGTGAGTCGGACGGGACCGTGGCGTCGTGAATGGCCTGGACCTTCCAGGCGGGCGCGAGGGTCTCCTGTACCCAGTCCGACTGCAGATTCCCTTTCGCGACCAGAAGATGCGTACCGAAATCCGGTCCCGTCGGCGGTTCGACGGTCGGGCCCACCTTCATCAGCTGCGCCTCGGGCCCGGCGAGCACGGCGAACTGGGATCCGGGGACCCAGGACGTGGCGTGGCTCTTGAGGCTGACCGGGACCCGGTCGAGGCGGGCGACGGAGTTGAGGAGGGCACCCGCGTAGATGTAGTGCGAGAGCAGCCGGGCGGCGGAGGCGACCACCCCGGGACTGAAGTCGCAGACGGACAACTGCCGGAGCTGACGTACCAGTACGGCGAGGCCGAGGGGAGGGAGGTCCACCTTGACCAGGGCGATCCGGTCGCTCTCCAGCACCGAGCGGATGGAGTGGAGGCGCCGCTCGTGCTCGGGCCGGATGCCCGAGGGATAGAGGGCGATCACATACCCGTGCTGTTCCAGCAGCAGGTGCATGTCACCGATCGCCAGCTCCAGCACCTGGGCCTCGGGGGCCTGGAGCAGAGCGGCGGTCGGTGTCTGCTGGTCGGTGGGCGGCAGCACCAGGTCTGCGCTCGTCACTGCTATTGCGGTCGGCACGCTCTTCCCCGTTTCGGCTCCGGTCGACGTGGGGACGTCGGCCGCAAACGCTCCTGCTCCGTGCTCCTGACCCAGCACTTTAGCCACGTCTCACCAGGCAGAGAACAGTTATCGGAGACCAGTACGGCATCATGCGAACACCGTTCCTACGGGGCCCGGGTGCTAAACGGGACGAAATCGATTCCGCCCAACTCGGCTATCACTGCGGAGCGTTACCGAAGCCTGCGTCCGGCTTTCGATCACGTATCCATTCGCGCACGTCAGACTGGATTCCGGGGCGTCACCCTCCTTTTCGTAAGGGCGTTTCCGTGACCGTCCGAAGATCTCCCACAAGATCACCCGTGCGGGGTGCGATGTACGGTCCCGGAGGCGTTCCCGGCGGAAAAAACCCCGGTCCGGCACCCTCCACGGACCCTCGGACGCCCCGTCGCCGACCCCTCGGCACAACCTCGCGCCCACCCTCGCGGAAGGCTTTTCACCGCCAGAGGTCTTGACAACTTGATTGGTCTGGACCAGTTTTATGCGCCAAGCGGTGGCCACCGCTCCCGGCAGGACACCTCGTGTTCCATGTCCCCGGTTCAGCACCCCCTGCACGACCGCCGTACGACACCCCCCGATCAACCCCGGTCAACTCCGATTCACCGCGCTTCATCGTGCTTCATCGTGTTTCACCGTGATGCGTCGTCACGGATCCCCGCTTCTCCCGGCCCACCCGTGCAGCCCCGGCCCGTCGTCCGTCCGGCCCTCCTGCACGACCCCCGCCAGGACCACCAACTCCCCACGGAGGAACCAGTGGAACGCTCCGCAGGCAGCAGTCGCCGAAGGCGTCGCTCCCGTCCCGTGCTCGGCGGCACCATGGCCGTCGTCGCGGCCGCGGCCCTGACCGTCACCGGGCTCGTCAGCACCGCCCAGGCCGCCGACGTCAACAACGCCAGGAACGCGGGCTTCGAGTCGGGCCTCGCCAACTGGACCTGCGCCGGGAACAGCGGCGCCATCGTCTCCTCCCCCGTGCACGGCGGTACGTCCGCGCTGAAGGCCACCCCGGCCGGCCAGGACAACGCCAAGTGTTCGCAGGCCGTCAAGGTGAAGCCCAACTCGACGTACACGCTCAGCTCCTGGGTGCAGGGCGGTTACGCCTACCTCGGCGTGAGCGGCACCGGAACCACCGACGTGTCCACCTGGTCGCCGGGCTCCGCCACCTGGACCAAGCTGTCCACCAGCTTCAAGACCGGCGCGAACACCACCTCGGTGACCGTCTACACCCACGGCTGGTACGGGCAGGCCGCCTACCTCGCCGACGACTTCGAGGTGACCGGCCCCGACGGCGGCGGCGGCGAGGAGCCCGGCCCCGTCGTCCCGGCGACTCCCGGGGGCCTCGCGGCGGGCGCCACCACCACGTCCTCCGTCTCCCTCTCCTGGAACGCGGTCTCCGGCGCCACCGGATACACCGTGTACCGGGACGGCACGAAGGCCACCACCTCCACCGGAACCTCGGCGACCGTCTCGGGCCTCACCGCGGACACCGCCTACCAGTTCTCGGTGAGCGCCACCAACGCGGCCGGTGAGTCGGTCAAGTCGGCCGCCGTCAGCGCCCGTACGGCCAAGAACGGCACCGGCCCGGTGACCACCGTGCCCAAGCACGCGGTGACCGGCTACTGGCAGAACTTCAACAACGGCGCGGCCGTCCAGAAGCTCAGCGACGTCCCGGCCGACTACGACATCATCGCGGTCTCCTTCGCGGACGCCACGGCGACCCAGGGCGCGGTCACCTTCAACCTGGACACCGCCGGGCTGAACGGCTACACCGACGCCCAGTTCCGCTCGGACATCAAGGCCAAGCAGGCGGCCGGCAAGAACGTCATCATCTCGATCGGCGGCGAGCTGGGCACGGTCCGCGTCGACAGCGACGCCTCCGCCACCGCGTTCTCCAACTCGGTGTACGCGCTGATGCAGGACTACGGCTTCAACGGGGTCGACATCGACCTGGAGAACGGCCTCAACGCCACCTACATGACGAAGGCACTGCGCCAGCTGTCGGCGAAGGCGGGCAGCGGGCTGGTCATCACGATGGCCCCGCAGACCATCGACATGCAGTCGACGTCGGGCGAGTACTTCAAGACGGCGCTCAACGTCAAGGACATCCTGACCGTCGTCAACATGCAGTACTACAACAGCGGTTCGATGCTCGGCTGCGACGGCAAGGTCTACTCGCAGGGCTCGGTGGACTTCCTCACCGCGCTCGCCTGCATCCAGCTGGAGGGCGGCCTCGACCCGTCCCAGGTCGGCATCGGCGTCCCCGCCTCCACCCGCGGCGCGGGCAGCGGCTACGTCTCCCCGTCCATCGTGAACGCGGCGCTGGACTGCCTCGCCAAGGGCACCAACTGCGGCTCGTTCAAGCCGTCCAAGACCTACCCGTCGCTGCGCGGCGCGATGACCTGGTCGACGAACTGGGACGCGACGGCCGGGTTCGCCTGGTCGAAGGCGGTCGGCCCGCACGTCCGCAGCCTCCCGTAACGACACCGCACCACACCGCACCACCCCGGAACCTGCAGCGCCGCCGCTCCCCCGGCGGCGCTGCGGCGTTACGCCGACGGCGGCCGGGTCACCAGGGCAGTTCGCGCACCTGCTGGACGCACAGCACGATGAACAGCAGCCCGGACAGGGCGAGCATCCCGTTGCTGACCCATCCGTTGCGCCATTCCCCCGGCGTACGGGAGGAGTTGAGCAGCCACAGCAGGGTCAGGGCGAGGAACGGCATGAAGAACGCGCCGAGCACCCCGTAGGCGATGACCAGGCCGAAGGGCTCGTCCAGCCAGAGCAGGGTCATCGGCGGGAAGGTCAGCCACAGGAGGTACGCGCGGAACGGCAACGACCGCTGCCGGCGCTCGGCGACGTCCGCCCCCTCGTGCGCCTCGGTCTTCGCCCCTTCGGCCGCCGGAGCCCGGAACCGCTCCACGAAGTCGGCGAACATCAGGCTGACCCCGTGCCAGACGCCGATCAGCGACGAGAACGACGTGGCGAAGAAGCCCACCAGGAAGAGCTTGGCGGTGCCCGCGCCGAAGCGGTCCTCCAGCACCTTGCCCAGGTCGATCAGGCCCCGGTCGCCGGAGGTGAGGGCGACCTGGGAGGCGTGCAGCAGCTCGGCGCCGACGATGAGCATCGCCACGACGAAGACCCCGGTGGTGATGTAGGCGACCCGGTTGTCGAGCCGCATCACCTTCATCCAGGAGGAGTTGCTCCAGCCCTTGGCGTTGACCCAGTACCCGTACGCGGCCATCGTGATCGTGCCGCCGACGCCGCCGATCAGCCCGAGGGTGTAGAGGAGCGAGCCGTCCGGGAGCACGGGCAGCAGCCCGGCGAACGAGGCCCCGACGTCCGGCACGACGCGGGCGGCCACGTACACGACCACCACGAACATGATGCCGATCAGGACCGTCATGACCTTCTCGAAGACGGCGTACCGGTTGAACCAGACGAAGGCCAGCCCGATCAGTCCGGTGACGATCGCCCAGAACTTCAGCCCGGGACCGTCGGGGAACAGCGCCACGATGGGCAGGGCGCTGGAGGACATGGCCGTCGCCCCGTAGATGAAGCCCCAGAGCACGACGTAGACCGCGAAGTACACCGTGGTCCAGGGGCCCAGGCTGCGCCAGCCGTCGAAGAGCGTGCGGCCGGTCGCCAGATGCCAGCGGCCGGCCGCCTCGGCGAGCGAGATCTTGACGACGCAGCCGATCACCGCCGCCCACATCAGGGTGTATCCGAACTTGCTTCCCGCGATGAGCGTCGCGACCAGGTCGCCCGCCCCGACCCCGGTCGCCGCGACGACGATGCCGGGGCCGATGTATTTCCAGCTGGACTTACGTGGTCGGGAGGCCGGCTCCCCTGTCCCTGTGGTTGCTCTTGTCTCCGCCATGCCGATCAAGGAAGCGTAATCGGCGGGCCGGCACAAGGGGTGCGCACGGAACCGGCACACATGGGGACGGGGAACGTCCCCGTGTGTGCCGGTTCGCTAGATGACCAGGCTGAGCAGCGCCGCGACGACGAAGCCCGCGACCGAGAGCACCGTCTCCAGGACGGTCCAGGACTTCAGGGTGTCGCGCTCGCTGATGCCGAAGTACTTCGACACCATCCAGAAGCCGCCGTCGTTCACGTGCGAGGCGAAGATCGAGCCCGCCGAGATCGCCATGATGATCAGCGCGAGGTGGGCCTGGGACAGGTCCTGGCCCTCGACCAGCGGGACCACGATCCCGGCCGTCGTGACGATCGCGACGGTGGCCGAGCCCTGGGCGACGCGCAGGACGACCGAGATCAGCCAGGCGAGCAGGATGACCGGCAGGCCGACGTCGTTGAAGGTGTCGGCCAGCGCGTCCGCGATGCCGCTGCCCTTGAGGACGGCGCCGAAGATGCCGCCCGCGCCGACCACCAGCAGGATGTTGCCGACGGGCTTGAGCGAGGACGTGGAGACCGATTCCAGGGACTTGCGGGACCAGCCGCGCCGGATGCCCAGCAGGTAGTACGCGAGGAACAGGGCGATCGTCAGGGCGACGAACGGGTTGCCGAAGAACTCGATCACCGAGCGGAGCGTGGAGGGGTCCAGGGCGATGGAGGAGAACGTCGCGGCGAGGATCAGGATCAGCGGGGTGCCGATGATCGCGAGGACCGTGGCGAGCGGAACCGGCTTCTCGTGCGGGGTGACCCCGGCGGCGCGCTGTTCGGCGGCGACGGCGGCCTTGGCCTCCTCGGCGGCCTCCACCATGTCCTGCGGGACGTCGACGAAGATCCGCTTGCCGATCCAGGCCGCGTACGCCCAGGCGGCGATGACCGACGGGACGCCGACGACGACGCCCATCAGGATGACCCAGCCGAGCGAGACGTTGAAGAGTCCGGCGGCGGCCACCGGTCCCGGGTGCGGCGGCAGGAACGCATGGGTCATCGACAGGCCCGCCAGCAACGGCATCGCGTAGAGCAGGATCGATTTTCCGGAGCGCTTGGCGGCGGCGTACACGATCGGCGCGAGGACGAAGATGCCGACGTCGAAGAAGACCGGGATACCGAAGACGAGGCCCGTCA
The DNA here is from genome assembly GCF_014650675.1 of Streptomyces anulatus. Taxonomy (GTDB): domain Bacteria; phylum Actinomycetota; class Actinomycetes; order Streptomycetales; family Streptomycetaceae; genus Streptomyces; species Streptomyces anulatus. Next base: position 742,356 of record NZ_BMVK01000002.1, read on the forward strand.
TGCCCATCGCGAGCGGGGCGCGCTTCTCACCGAAGGCGTTCAGCAGGCGGGCGCTCAACACCTCGGCCCCGCCGGACACTTCGAGGATCGCGCCGAGCATGGTGCCGAGCCCGATGATGATCGCGACATGGCCGAGGATGCCGCCCATGCCGGACTCGATGACCGAGACGGCGGCGGACTTCTGCACGGTGCCGAAGAGTTCGGTGACCGAGAGCCCGGCGCCGAGGCCGACGGCTATGGAGACCGCGAGCAGGGCGACGAACGGCTGGAGCCTGACCTTGATGATCAGGAAGAGCAGGAGGGCGATGCCGAGGGCGGCGACGGTCAGCAGACCGGCGGTGCCGTCGATCAGGAGGAGCAGGCCACCGGTGTGCGGTGGCGCCTCGACCGGCGGTGGGGTGGCGGCGAGCAGCATGGGGACTCCGGTGGTGCTGGAGGGCAGGGGGGAGCGCGGCACGGCGCCCCCGGGGGGCGGGGCGCCGTGCCGTACGGCGTGCTGGAGCGGTCCTGCGGATGGGGTGAAGCGATCAGCGGGGGCCTGCGATCGGGGGACGGGGGTCGGCGGGCCGAGGCGGCGGCGTGGCCGGGGTGGTCAACTGACCACGGTGGTCGGCCGACCGGGGTGGTCGGCGGGCCGGGGTGGTCGGCGGGCCGGGGTGGTCGGCGGGCCGGGGTGGTCGGCGGGCCGGGGTGGTCGGCGGGCCGGGGTGGTCAGCCGAGCACCGCGAGGGCGTCGATCTCGATGAGCAGGCCCTTGGGCAGGCCGACGTAGACCGTCGTCCGGGCCGAGGGGGCCTCCTTGAGGTTCTGCTCGGCGAAGTACGTGTTGTAGATCTCGTTCATCTCCGCGAAGTGGTCCACGTCCGTGAGGTAGACGCGCATCATCATCACGTCGTCCCAGCTCGCGCCGCCCTCCTCCAGGATCGCCTTGACGTTGGCGAAGGTCTGGAGGGTCTGCTCGCGGAGCGTGGGACCGGCGGGCGTCGGGGCCTGGCCCTCCACGGCGGGGAGGAAGCCGACCTGGCCGGCGACCTGGAGGATGTTCCCCTTCTTCACGCCGTGCGAGAACTTCGCGGGCGGCGTGGTGTGGGTGGAGGGGGTGAGGGCGGTCTTCTCGGTCATGGCTGATCAGGCTTTCTTGGGTCGGGTGGTGCCGGAGTACTCCCGGCTGATGGTCTCGGCGGTGCGCCGGACCAGCGGGAGCAGGGTGAGGAGTTCCTCGGCCGTGACGACCACATTGGGTGCGGACACCGACATGGCCGCGACGACCCGTCCGTCCGCGCCGCGAATGGGGGCGCCGATGCAGTTGATGGACTCCTCGTGGCCACCGAGGTCGGTGGCCCATCCCTGTTCGCGGACGACGGCGAGCTCCTTGAGGAACGCGGCGGCGTTGGGCGTCGAACGGGACGTGTACATGGGGTAGTCGAGCTTCTCGGCGATGACGCGCCGCTCGGGCTCGGTGAGGTCGGCCAGCAGCAGCTTGGCCACGGCGGCGACGGTGATCGCCACGGGCTTGCCGATCCGTGAGTACATCCGGACCGGGTAGCGGCTCTCGACCTTGTCGATGTAGAGGACTTCCTGCTCCTCGTACACGGCGAGGTGGACGGTGTGCCCGCACCGGTCGTTCAGCGCGACCAGGTGGGAGTGGGCGATCTCGCGTACGTCGAGGTTCTCGACGGCCTCCTGCGCGAGCGCGAAGAGCCGGGCGCCGAGGCGGTAGCGCTGGTCCTCCTGGCGGTAGACGAGGCCGTGCTCGTGGAGCGTACGCAGCAGCCGCAGCGCCGTGGACTTGTGGACGCCGAGCCGCTCGGCGACCTGGCCGAGGTCGGCGGGTCCCTGGGCGAGCAGCGGCAGGATGCTCAGTGCCCGGTCGACGGTCTGGCTCATGGTGTGCGTACCTCCTCGGGGGCCCGGTCGGCTGCGGTCCAGCCGGGGCCGAGACGAAGTCTCCCCCAGGCGTCGTCGTCGAGGGCCGCGAGGCGGTCGGCGTGGTCGCGGGCGGGCGGGTCGGTGAGGTCGCCGGGGACGGTGAGGACGGCGGCGGCCATGAGGTGCCCGTGCCGGACCCGCTCCCGCACGGGCAGCCCGCGCAGAGTGGCGGAGAGGAACCCGGCGGCGAACGCGTCCCCCGCTCCGACGGCGGCCACGACGTCGACGCGGAGGGCGGGGACGAGCGTGACGGTGTCGGCACCTTCAGCCCCTCCGGCACCCGAGGACCCGGCTCCGGCGGCATTTCCAGCCCCTCCGGCGTTTGAGGAGCGGGGTCCGGGGCGGAGCCCCGAGAACACCGTCGCGCCCGCGCTCCCCCGCTTCACGACCACCACGGCCGGCTCCGGAAGCGCCGCCCGGATCGCCTCCGCGCCGACGATCCCCCACGCCTCCTCCGCCTCGTCCTCGCCCACGAACACCAGATCGGCCCGCCGGGCCAGCTCCAGCAGCACGGAGGCGTCGGCGCCCCCGCCCCGCCACAGGTGCGGCCGGTGGTTGACGTCGAAGGAGACGAGCGGACGGCCGGGCCGCGGAGCCGTCAGGTCCCGCAGCAACGCCAGGCAGTCGGCGGACAGCGCGGCCGTGATCCCGGACAGGTGCAGGATGCGGCCGGCGAGGAGGTCCTCGTACGGAACGTTGTCCGGGGACATCGCGGAAGCCGCCGACCCCGCCCGGTAGTAGGCGACCTCGTGCGTGTCGGTCCCCCGGTCCGTGGCCGTACGGAAGTAGATGCCGGTCGGGCGCACCGGATCGCGGCGGACGGCCGAGGTGTCGACCCCGTACGACGCGATCGTCTCGACGAGGTGGTCGCCGAAGCCGTCCGCGCCGACCCGGCCGACCCAGGCCGCCCGGTGCCCGGCGGCGGCGAGCGCGCAGGCCACGTTGGACTCGGCGCCGCCGATCCCGCGCCCGAACGAGGGCACGTCGGCGAGGCGGCCGGGCTGCGAGGGCAGGAACGTCACCATGGACTCACCGAGACAGACGACATCGGTGGTCGTGGCGGCGTCGGCCGTCCCTGCTGCGGGTCCGGACACTGAGGGCTCCTCGCTGATCGGCGTGCGGGCCGGTGGTCACCATTGACCGGGCATCGGCTCGGATGTTAGACAGCGTTGAGCGATATACGCAATGGGTGTTGCATATGTTGCAACGAACTTCGAGGAGCTCCCCTTGGCAGCCGAACGCCCCACCGGCCACACCGCCGCCCCCGCGCCTTCCGCCCCCGGCGCCTCCCCCGCGTCCCTGGCGTCCGGCCTCGCCGACGAACGCGTCGACCACCGCTTCAAGGCCCTGCCGCCGGACGCGGAGGGCCTGACCGTCGGGGCCCTGGCCGCCGAGCGGCGCAACCTCTTCACCGGCGGGTTCACCACCCCCGTCCTCGCCCTCTCCGCCGAGTCGGTCGCGCACAACCTCGACCTCCTGGAGACGTACGCCGAGCGCCACGGCCTCGCGTTCGCCCCGCACGGCAAGACGTCCATGTCCCCGCAGCTCTTCGTCGACCAGCTGAAGCGCGGCGCGTGGGGCATCACGGCCGCCGTGCCGCACCAGGCGCGGGTCTACCGGGCGTACGGGATCGGGCGGATCTTCCTCGCCAACGAGCTGGTCGACGCCGTCGCCCTGCGCTGGCTGGCCGGCGAGATGACGGCCGACCCGGAGTTCCGCTTCGTCTGTTACGTCGACTCCGTGCGCGGCGTCGAGCTGATGGAGGCGGCCCTGGGCGCGGCGGGCGCCACCCGCCCGGTCGACGTGGTCGTGGAGCTGGGCGCGGGCGAGGGCGCGCGCACCGGGGCCCGTACGGAGGCCGACTGCGCGGCGGTGGCCGACGCGGTGGCGGCGGCCGGCTCGCTGCGGCTGGTGGGTGTGGCCGGGTACGAGGGCGAGGTGCCGGACGCCGATCCCGAGCGGGTACGGGAGTGGCTGCGGCGGCTCGTCGCGCTCGCGGCCTCCTTCGACGCGGCCGGCCGGTTCTCCGGTGCCGAGGAGATCGTCGTCAGCGCGGGCGGCAGCGCCTGGTTCGACGCGGTCGCGGACGTCTTCGCCGAGATCCCCGGACTCAGTCTGCCGGTGCTGAAGTTGCTGCGCTCGGGTGCGTACGTCTCGCACGACGACGGGCACTACAAGCACCTCACCCCGTTCAACCGCGTCCCCGCGGAAGGCGCGCTGGAGCCCGCCTTCCGCCTCTGGGCGCAGGTCGTCTCCCGCCCCTCCGGCGAGCAGGCGTTCCTGAACGCGGGCAAGCGGGACGCGGCCTACGACCTCGATCTGCCCGAGGCGCAGGTGGTCCGCTCCGGCCGGGACGGCTCGGTCCGGCCCGCCACCGGGGTCACGGTCACCGGCCTCTCCGACCAGCACACCTGGGTACGCACGGAGGCGGGCACGGAGCTGGAGGTGGGCGACTGGGTCGGCATGGGCCTCTCGCACCCCTGCACCAGCTTCGACAAGTGGCAGCTGATCCCACTGGTCACGGCGGACGGCACGGTCACCGACTACATCCGCACGTTCTTCTAGAGCCGCGGCCCCGCCCCCCGATCGGAAAGGTGACCCATGGACCTGGTCCTGCGTGACGCGCTCGTCGTCGACGGCACCGGCGCGCCCTCCTACCGCGCCGATGTGGCCCTCGACGGCGGCCGCATAGCCGAGATCCACCCCGAGGGCTCCGCCGGCCCCCGCCCCACCGCCGCGCGGACCGTGGACGCGGACGGTCTCGCACTCGCCCCCGGCTTCATCGACATGCACGCCCACAGCGACCTGGCGCTGCTGCGCGACCCCGACCACAGCGCGAAGGCCGCGCAGGGCGTCACACTCGAAGTACTGGGCCAGGACGGGCTGTCGTACGCCCCGGCCGACGACCGCACACTCGCCGAGGTCCGGCGCTCCATCACCGGCTGGAACGGCGACGGGAGCGACATCGACTTCGACTGGCGCACCGTGGGCGGTTATCTGGACCGTCTCGACCGGAACTTCGGCGGCCAGGGCATCGCGGTGAACGCCGCCTACCTCATCCCGCAGGGCACGGTCCGGATGTACGCGGTGGGCTGGGACGACCGGCCCGCCACCACCGCCGAGCTGGCCCGGATGAAGGAGCTGGTGGACCAGGGGATGCGGGAGGGCGCGGTCGGCATGTCCTCGGGCCTCACCTACACGCCCGGGATGTACGCGGACGACGCCGAACTCACCGAGCTGTGCCGGGTGGTGGCCCGCCACGGCGGCTACTACTGCCCGCACCACCGCAGTTACGGGGCCGGGGCGCTCGAAGCGTACGAGGAGATGGTGCAGCTCACCCGGAACGCCGGCTGCGCCCTGCATCTCGCCCACGCCACGATGAACTTCGGCGTGAACAAGGGCAGGGCGCCGGATCTCCTCGCCCTGCTCGACGGGGCGCTGGCCGCCGGGGCCGACATCTCGCTCGACACCTACCCGTACACCCCGGGCTGCACCACGCTGGTGGCCATGCTGCCGAGCTGGGTGAGCGAGGGCGGCCCGGACGCGATCCTCGCCCGGCTCGCGGACGCGGAGAGCGCGGAGAGGATCCGGCACCACCTGGAGGTGCTGGGCTCGGACGGCTGCCACGGGGTGCCGATCGAGTGGGACACGATCGAGATCTCCGGCGTCGGCACTTCACGGCTGGCCGGGTACGTGGGCCGTACGGTGGCGGAGTCGGCGGCGCTGCGGGGCGAGGAGCCCTGGGTGACCGCCCGGCGGCTGCTCACCGAGGACCGGCTCGGGACGACGATCCTCCAGCACGTGGGCCACGAGGAGAACGTCCAGCAGATCATGCGGCACCCGGTGCACACCGGAGGCAGCGACGGCATCCTCCAGGGCGACAAGCCGCACCCCCGGGCGTACGGCACGTTCCCGCAGTATCTCGGCCGGTACGTCCGGGAGTTGGGCATCCTCTCGCTGGAGGAGTGCGTCGCCCATCTGACCTCGCGCCCGGCCGCCCGGCTGCGGCTCGCGGACCGGGGCCTGGTGCGCGAGGGGTACCGCGCGGACCTGGTGCTGTTCGACCCGGACACGGTGGCGGCGGGCTCCACGTTCGAGGAGCCGCGCGCGCTCCCGGTCGGCATCCCGCATGTGCTGATCGACGGCCGGTTCGTCATCGAGGACGGCCGACGGACCTCGGCGCTCGCCGGCCGGGCGGTCCGGGGAGCGGGCGCAGGGACCCCCTGAGGGCTCCCGCGGAATCGGGACGGCGCGCGCCCGGCGGCCCTGAGGATGTCAGGACCGCCCGGCGCGCGCCGGGATCACCTGCGGCTACGGCTTGGGCAGCGCGCAGCCCTCACGGGTGAGGTCGATCGTGCTGCCGGCCCCGATGCACGGGACCATGTTGTACGTCTGCTGGGCGTAGTTGATGCCCTCGCGGACGGTCACCTCGCCGTTCTCGTCGACCTCGCACGGGTTGTTGTCCGTGCACTCCTGGCCGCTCTCGTTACCGGTGTTGTTGACGGCGACCACCTTGCCGGTGGCGTCGTCGATCACCGGCGAGCCGGACGTACCGCCGATGGTCTGGCACTCCGGGGTGTAGCGGACCGAGTCCTTCCAGGTCCACCGGCCCTCCTTGAGCTGGTGGACGAAGCCGTCGATGTCGCAGCTGTAGGTGCGCTTCCAGTAGCCGGAGGCGACCGTGATGGCGGTGCCCGCCGTCGGGTGGGCGGTCTCCAGCTCCAGCGCCTGGATGCCGTAGCTGTCCTCTATCTGCTGGTAGGTGCTGGTGAGTTCGTAGAGCGAGAGATCGGTGTCGGTCATGGTGCCGTACGCGATCTTGCTCGCCTTCAGCGTGCCGACACCGCTGCCCGAGGCGTTGAGCAGGGTGAACGTCCGGGAGGACGGCTGGTCGACGACGACCTCGCCGGGGCCCGGGAAGCCGGACTCCATGCAGTGCCCGTTGGAGAGCACGAGGGCGGGGTCGGTGGGGGCGGCGTCGGGCGAACGGACCACGGAGCCCGAACAGTTGCTGAGGGCGACGGTCCCGGCGAAGGTCACGGCCTTCGCGGCGGGCACGGTGTCCGGTGCGGTGTACTTCGTCTGCGGTGCGGCTTCGGCCGAAACCTCGCTCGTGCTTCCGGCGGGCTCGGCCGCCACGGCGGGCGCGACACCCGCTCCCAGGAGCAGAGCAGCAAGAAACGCACCGACGAGAGGCTTGTTCATGTGGGGGGTCCCCTCCAGTGATGCCAAGGACCGGAGATCTTCCGGCGTTTGACATGCGCATGTTGGCGCAGATGTCAGGCCATCACAAGGGGTCAGTTCCGGCCGGGGCTGCCGCTACCCGTGCCCCAGCCCCGCCACGACCTGCGGCTCGGCCCCGCAATCGGCCCCGGCGCCGACTCCGACGCCGACGCCGACTCCGGCATCGACACCGACACCGACACCGACTCCGACTCCGGTATCGACACCGACTCCGGCATCGACACCGCCTCCGGCCTCCTCCGCACCGCGATAGATGTGTTCGCGCCCCCACAGCCCCAGCGGTTCCAGCGCGGCGTTCAGCGAGAGGCCCAGCGGGGTGAGCGAATACTCCACGCGCGGCGGCACTTCCGCATAGACCTCGCGGTGCACGATGCCGTCGTCCTCCAGCTCCTTGAGATGGGAGCTGAGCACCTTCTCGGTCACCCCGGTCACGGCGCGGCGCAGCTCACCGAAGCGGCAGGTCCGCTCGTTCAGCGCCCACAGGATGAGCACCTTCCACTTGCCGCCGATCACGTCCATCGCCGCGTCGATCCCGCAGACGAAAGCCCCTGGCCTCCGTACGATCCGCATCGTCCGCCCTCCCCCACCTGGTCGCTAACCGCGAGGTAACCACCCACTCCGTAGTGCGTACTTGTTGCCCCCGGCGCCTTCGACCAGCCTAATCGGCATGTCCGACAACACCTCTGCTACCACCCGGCCCGCCCCTCTCACCCTGCTCGGCCTCGGCGCGATGGGCGTCGCGCTCGCCCGTACCTGGCTCGCCGCCGGCCACCCCCTGACCGTCTGGAACCGCAGCCCCGGCCGGAGCGCCGAACTCGCCGCCGCCGGCGCGCGGGTGGCCGCGACGGCGGCGGAGGCGGTGGCCGCGAGCCCGCTCGTCGTCACCTGCCTCCTGGACGACGCCTCGGTGCGCGAGGCGCTGGCGGAGGCCGACCTCACGGGCAAGGACCTGGTCGACCTCACCACCTCCACCCCCGCCGAGTCGCGCACCCGGGCGGCCTGGGCGAACGAGCGCGGCGCCCACTTCCTGGACGGCGGGATCATGGCCGTACCGCCGATGATCGGCGTCCCGGAGGCCGGCGGCTATGTCTTCTACAGCGGTTCCCGCGAGGTCTTCGACGCCCACCGCGAGGTGCTGGCCGTGCCCGCCGCCACCCGGTACGTCGGCGCCGACCCCGGCTTCGCCGCACTCCACGACGTGGCGCTGCTCAGCGCGATGACCGCCATGTTCGCCGGAGCCCGGCACGCGGCCGCGCTGGTGGAGAACGCGGGCATCGACCGGAAGGAGTTCGGCGCGCTGCTGGCCGGCTGGCTCACCGCGATGGCCCCGGCGACGGCGGCCTACGCGGGCGGACCCGTGGCCGAGGACCCCACGAGCCCGGCCGTGGCGGCGGCGGGGGACGCGGCGCTGCTCCGCACGGCACAGGAGCAGGGCGTCGACACGGCCCTGCTGGTCGCGTCGGCGGGGTCGGTGAGCGGCATGTGACAGCGCGCCCCCGGCCCGGCCCGGCCCGACCCCGCGCACCGGCCCCCGTCCGCCTCGGGCTTTCCGGAACCGCCCGCCCCGGCGTTCCGGACCCGTCCGCGTCAGGCTTCCGCCGCCTCGGCCTCCTTCGCGTACGTCACGGCCTGGAGCAGCGTCAGGCCCGGTTCGGCCCGGCGCAGGATCTTGATGGCCTCCACGGAGTCCGCCGGCCCCTCGTGTCCTGCGGCGGCGAGCCGCTGTCGCACCCACCGGCCGCGCAGCTCCGCGTCCGGGCGGGCGGCGGAGTCCTCGGCCAGGGCGAGGGCACGCTCCAGACCGGGGCGCTCGGCGTCCGTGGCGCTCTCCAGCGCATGCCGGAGCCCGGCGACGACATCGGGGGCGTCGCGGAGGACGAGTACGGCGAGGGGCTGGGGCTTCCGGAACATGCTCATGGGTCCACCGCTACCCGGCCCGGCCCGGCTCTCACCCGAGTTGAGCAAGATCTGAGCCGCCGCACCCGCCCGGAGCGCGGACCCGGCGCCCCGGTCCGGGCCTCCCGGGTGTCGGTCCGGAGACCGAGGCCGTCCGGTCGCGCACTTCGGTCCGCAGCCGGAGGCGCGCCCGCGCCCCGGCTGCGTACGGTCGGCGTATGACTCTCGACCTCGACGCGTACTTCGCCCGCATCGGCTGGACCGGAAAGCCCCGACCCACGCTGGAGGTGCTGCGGTCCCTGCACCGCGCCCACCTGATCGGCATCCCGTTCGAGAACCTGGAAGCCGTCCTCGGCTCCGCCCCGTCGCTGGCACTCGACGACCTGGAGGCGAAGCTCGTGCGCGGCGGGCGCGGCGGGTACTGCTACGAGCACAACACCCTCTTCTCGACCGCGCTGAGGCAGATCGGCTTCTCCGTGACTCCGCTGACCGCCCGGGTGGTGCTGGGCGCCGCGCCGGGCGACATCCGGCCCCGTACGCACATGCTGATGCGGGTGGACGTGGCGGGCGAGCCGCACCCGTATCTGGCGGACGTCGGATTCGGGACGGTCGGAGCCCTGCTGGAGCCGATCGAGCTGGTGGAGGGCGCCGAACTGTTCGACGCGCCGCGCCACCACCGCCTGGTCCACGCACCGCACCACGGTCCGCTGCCCCTGTGGGAGCTCCAGGCCGAGAAGGGCGGGTCGTGGGAGCCGCAGTACGGGTTCACCCTGGACCCGTACGAGAAGCCGGACTACGAAGTGATCAACTGGTTCATCGCGACGCACCCGCGCTCACCGTTCCGGCAGGCGGTGTACGCGCAGCGCACCCGGATCGGATCCCACCTCGCGCTGTCCGGGCTCGACCTGGTGGAGACGGCCGACGACGGCACGATCCGGGAGCGGCGGCTCGAGGACGGCGACGAGGCGCTGCGGGTCCTGGCGGACGACTTCGGCATCCGGCTCCCGGAGGGGGCCCGGCTGCCGGAGTGACGGCACCGGGCGGGCGCCCGGGGACCCCGCGTGGCGCATCTCACCCGTTCCGGCCGCCCACGCCCCTTTCCAAGCCGCGACGCCGCCCCGACCGGGCGATCCCACGGTCCGGGGCGGCGGCGGGCATGGCGATGGAAGACGGGGCGGGGCGGGGAGTCGCCCCGGAGGGTGTACGCCGGGAGCAATCCCCGCGCACCTCGCGAAACGCCGCCGTAAGCTCGCGGACATGCAGGTCATCCAGTCCACGAAGCTCGCCAACGTCTGTTACGAGATCCGGGGTCCCGTGCTGGAGGAGGCGATGCGGCTGGAAGCGGCCGGCCAGCGCATCCTCAAGCTGAACACGGGCAACCCCGCCGCCTTCGGGTTCGAGTGCCCGCCGGAGATCCTCGAGGACATCCTGCGCAACGTCGCGGGCGCGCACGGCTACGGCGACGCGAAGGGCCTGCTGTCCGCGCGCCGTGCGGTGATGCAGCACTACCAGACCAAGGGGATCGACCTCGACGTCGAGGACATCTACCTGGGCAACGGTGTCTCCGAGCTGATCCAGATGTCGATGCAGGCGCTGCTGGACGACGGCGACGAGGTGCTCGTACCGGCCCCCGACTATCCGCTGTGGACCGCCTCGGTCTCGCTGGCGGGCGGGACGGCCGTGCACTACCGGTGCGACGAGCAGGCCGACTGGATGCCGGACCTCGCGGACATCGAGCGGAAGATCACCGACCGCACCAAGGCCCTGGTGATCATCAACCCGAACAACCCGACCGGCGCGGTGTACGACGACGAGATGCTGCGCGGTCTCACCGAGATCGCCCGGCGGCACAACCTGATCGTCTGCTCCGACGAGATCTACGACCGGATCCTCTACGACGGCGCGACCCACACCCCGACGGCGGCGCTGGCCCCGGACCTCATGGTGCTGACCTTCAACGGGCTCTCCAAGAACTACCGGGTGGCCGGCTACCGCTCCGGCTGGATGGCCGTCTGCGGCCCGAAGGCGCACGCCACCTCGTACATCGAGGGGCTGACGATCCTCGCCAACATGCGGCTCTGCGCCAACATGCCCTCGCAGCACGCGGTGGCCACCGCGCTCGGCGGACGGCAGTCGATCCAGGACCTGGTGCTGCCCGGCGGCCGGATCCTGGAGCAGCGGGATGCGGCGTACGAGCTGCTGACCTCGATCCCCGGGGTGACCTGCGTGAAGCCGAAGGGGGCGCTGTACCTCTTCCCCCGGCTCGACCCCAAGGTCTACAAGATCAAGGACGACCGGCAGATGGTGCTGGACCTGCTGCGGGCCGAGAAGATCATGGTCGTGCAGGGCACCGGCTTCAACTGGCCCGAGCCCGACCACTTCCGGATCGTCACGCTGCCGACGGTCGAGGACCTGACCGACGCCGTGACCCGGATCGGCACCTTCCTGGACGGTTACGGACAGCCTTAGGCCCATCACTCTTCCGGACCGGACACAACTTTAGACTCAATCCAATGTAGGATGGTTCCACGCACCATCGGGAGGCCATCCATGTACGAGCCGATCCGCAGCCCCTCGGTCCACACCCCGGCCGACGCGGACTTTCCGCACCGCAGCCGCGAGGAGGAGCTGGACATCCAGCTCGCCGGGCACCTGGCCGCCCTCCTCGCGGTCACCGACGAGCTGGGCCTCGGCGCGGCGGGCGACCGTATCGCCGAGCAGGTGGCCCGGCTGCGCGGCGCCCCGCCCGCCCGGCACGCCGGCCTGACCGACGCCGCCCCCGCGGACCTCCACCGCCGCGCCCACGCCCTCGCGGGCCGTGCCCTGCTGGTGGCCGCGTCCCGCGCCGACACAACGGCCGCCATCCTCGCCGCGATACGGATGGACGCCCACACCGCGGCCCTCGCCGGACCCGCCCCCTCCGGGCAGCTGGTCGGCGCCCACTGACGGCCCCGGTCCGCGTGCCGTCGAGGCGCGCGGACCGGGTGCCATGACCCCTCTCCGCAGGGGCCGTTGCGTTCTGGGATGGCCCCTTCATCTGCCGTCCACCCAACTCGGCCCGGAATGTGGGTTTCCGCGAGCACGCTGCGCAGGTGAGACGCATCGTGGGAATCGTCCTGGCGGTCGTGCTGATCGCCGGTGTGGCCGCGGCCGTCGCCCTGGGCCGCGACAGCGGGGACAGCGGCACGGCCGGAAAGACCGTGCGCGGAGTGATCGGGTCGGAGAAGGCCGAGTTCTTCGCCGACCCCGACACCGTGAAGGCCCTCGCGGCCAAGGGGTTCACCGTCCGGACGGAGACCTCCGGTTCCTGGGCGATGGACCGACTGCCCCTGAAGGGCTACGACTTCGCCTTCCCCGGCTCGAAGGCCCCGGCCGATGAGCTGCGCCGGGGGTCCGAGGCCCAGGGCGGCCCGCTGCGGCCGTTCTACTCGCCGCTCGTCGTGGTCGCCCACCGCAACGCGGCCGAGGTCCTCGCGGACAACGGGCTGGCCCGGCTGCGGGCCGACGGCGGGTCGAAGTTCACCACACAGGGGACGCTGCTCATGGGCCCCTACCTGGCGGCGGCCGAGGACGACCGGACCTGGCAGCAGCTCAAGGGGGCGTCCGGGCACTCCGAGTTGAGCGGCACGGTGTTCATCACGAGCACCGACCCCGTCGCCTCCAACTCCGGCGCGCTCTACCTCGCCGCCGCCTCGTACGTCGCCGACGGCGGCCGGGTCGCCACGGACGCGAAGGCCGTGGAGCGCACCGCGCCCCTGATGCGCAAGCTCGTCCAGGTGCAGGGCGCGCAGCAGACGAGCAGCGACGCGCCGTTCCGCGACTTCATCAGCGGAGTGGGCAACCCCATCGTGCTGGTCTACGAGTCGCAGGTGGCCTCGCTCCTGATGAGCAGTCAGCGACAGGAGATCGGCGACCTCGTCGTCCTCTACCCGGACACCACGGTGTCCAGCGACCACACTCTCGTACCGCTGACCGACCACGGCCGCGAGCTCGGCGAGCTGCTGTCCACCGACCCCGGGCTGCGGGAGCTGGCTGTACGGCACGGCTTCCGGCCCCAGGGCGCGGCGGCCGAGTTCATCACCGCGACCGCGGATCACACCGCCTACATCGACCAGCGGCTGACCGGCGTACGCCAGGCGCCCGTGCCCACCGCGGAGGTGCTGCGCTCGATGGCACGGCGGGCCCGCGGCTGACGACGCCACCGCCCGCACTCAGCCCTGTCCCGCGGTCCCGGCAGCCGGGCCTGTTCCCGGCTTCCGGACCCGCACTCGCAGCACAGGAGACCGCCACCATGCCCCAGGACGCCGGAGCCCGGAACGCCGGGCCTCAGGACGCCGGATCCAGGCCCGCCGGACCCCCGGACCCCCGACGGCCGTTCGACCCGCCGACCACCCCGCTCGTGCTCACCCCGCCCGCGCCCGTCGCCCCCGTCCGCGCCGAGCAGGCAGCCGGGCTCGTCCCGGTCGCGGAGGCCGTGCGCGCCGACATGGTCCGGCGCGCCGAGGAGTACGTCGACAGCCTCGCCGGACTCGACGCCCGCTCCCCCGAATTCGGCGCCCGGGTCGGCGAGATCGCCGCGCTCGGGCAGGGCGACATCCGCAGCGCCGCCCAGCAGTCCAACCGGATGCTGGACCGCACCGTCCGCGCGCTCGCCTCCGGCGAGGGCGACGCCCCGGCCCGTGTGGGGTCCTCGCTCGTCGAACTGCGCCGCACGGTGGAGGACCTGGATCCGCGCGACACCCCGGGGCGCGGGGCCCGCCGGCTGCTGTCCCGGCTGCCGGGCGGGCGCCGGCTGCGCGACCACGTCGCGAAGTACGCCTCCGCCAAGGGGACCCTCGACCGGATCGTCGGATCGCTCCGCAGCGGCCAGGACGAACTGCGGCGCGACAAAGCCGCGTTGCACACCGAGCGCAGCCGTCTGTGGGACTCCATGGGCAAGTTGCAGGAGTACGCGGTGCTCACCGAGGCCCTCGACGGCGTCGTGGAGCGGCGCATCGCGGAGGCCGGGGCCATGGGCGATCCGGCACGCGCGGACGCGCTGCGGGCCGACGTCCTCTTCCCCGTGCGGCAGAAGCACCAGGACCTGCTGACCCAGATCGCGGTCTGCGCGCAGGGGTACCTGGCGATGGACGTCGTACGGCGCAACAACGACGAGCTGATCAAGGGGGTCGACCGGGCGGCCACCACCACCGTGTCGGCGCTGCGGATCGCGGTGATGCTGTCCTCGGCGCTGGAGAACCAGCGCCGGGTGACCGAGCAGGTGCAGGTGCTGCGCTCGACCACCGAGGACCTGATCCGGGGCAACGCGGAGATGCTCGCCACGCAGAGCGGGGAGATCCAGCGCATCGCGGCCGACCCCGCGGTCGGCGTCGAGACCCTGCGCACCGCGTTCGGGCAGATCTACGCGACGCTCGACGCCATCGACACCTACAAGGCGCGGGCGACCGAGACCATGGCCGCCACCGTGGAGTCGCTGACCGCCGAACTCCAGGAGGCCGGAGCCCGGTTGGAACGCAGCCGGGCCGCCGACTCCACGCTGGAAGGAGGCCGCTCATGAACAGCGGCCCGGGAAAGGGCTCCCCGGCCCGGCGCGCGTTCCTCCCGCTGCTGGCCGCGGCCCTGCTCGTCCCGCTCGCCGCCTGCACGACGGACCGGGACGCCGGACGGGACACCGGCCGGGACGACGACGGACGGCCTAGCACGGGAACCGTCCGGGTGCTGGCCTCCAGCGAACTCAGCGACATGGAACCCCTGTTGGAGAAGGCCCGCGAGGCGACCGGGATCACCGTGCGCCCCACCTGGGCGGGCACGCTGGACGCCGTGGAGCGCCTGGCGTCCGGGAAGGCGGACGGGGCGTTCGACGCGGTGTGGCTGTCGTCCAACGACTATCTGCGCCTCGACCCGGAGGCCGCGCGCCGGATCGCCTCCGAGACCCCGCTGATGGCCTCCCCGGTCGCCCTCGGGGTACGGCCCGCGACGGTACGGCGGCTCGGCTGGGATGCCGGGGCGGTCAGCTGGGCGCAGGTCCACCGGGCGGTCGCGGCCGGGGACCTGACGTACGGGATGACCGATCCGAGCCGCTCCAACTCCGGTTTCGCCGCGCTGATCTCGGTGGCGTCCGGGCTCTCCGGCGCGCAGGCGGCGCTCACCGACGCCGATGTCCGCAAGGCCGGGCCGAAGCTGAAGGAGTTCTTCGCCGGGCAGCGGCTGACCTCCGGCTCCTCGGGCTGGCTGGCCTCCGCGTACGCCCGGCGCTCCACGGTGGACGCGCTGATCAACTACGAGTCGGTGCTGCTGTCCCTGAACCGGGACACCGGCGCCGGGCTGACGGTGATCCGCCCCCGCGACGGGGTGGTGACCGCCGACTACCCGCTGAGCGCGCTCACCGGGGCCACGCCCGACGCCCGGGACGCGGTGCGGGCCCTGGCCGAGCACTTCCGGTCCACCGGGGTGCAGCGGGAGATCACCGCGCGGACCCTGCGCCGGCCGGTCGTCGCCGCCGCGCGTCCCGCCGATCCGCTCTCCCCCGAGCAGCGCCGCGAACTGCCGTTCCCCGGAACGCGGTCGGTCGCGGACGGGCTGCTGTCCTCGTACGAGCACCGGTTGAGGCGGCCGTCGCGGACCGTGTACGTACTGGACACCTCCGGGTCGATGAAGGGCGGGCGGCTCGCGCAGCTGAAGTCCGCGCTGAACGGGCTGACCGGCGACTTCCGTGAGCGTGAACAGGTCACGCTGCTGCCGTTCGGGTCCACCGTCAAACAGGTCCGCACGCACACCGTCGACCCGGCGGACCCGAAGGCGGGCCCGGCGGCGATCCGGGCGGACGCCGCGGCGCTGACGGCCGAGGGGGACACCGCGATCTACTCGTCGCTCGCCGCGGCCTACGACCACCTCGGCCCGGACACCGAATCGGCGTTCACCTCCGTCGTGCTGATGACGGACGGCGAGAACACGGCGGGCCGGTCGGCGGCGGAGTTCGCGGCGTTCTACCGGGCGCTGCCCGCCGCCCGGCAGGTCACCCCGGTGTTCCCGATCGTGTTCGGCGACTCCGACCGCTCGGAGCTGGAATCGATCGCCTCACTGACCGGCGGCCGGCTCTTCGACGGGACGAAGGAGGAGGGTCCCGGGTCGCTGGACGGGGCGTTCGAGGAGATCCGTGGCTACCAGTAGGAACCGGGGCGGAGGGAGATCCGTGGCGGCCCGCGCGGCCGGCTATCTGGAGTCGGCCCGGAATCTGACCGGCAGCGCCGCGGCCCTCGGCGGTCTCGCCCTCACCTTCGCCGGGTTCGCGGGGGCGTACTGGCCGGTGGTGGTCGGCGGGCTGTACGGGGCGGGCGCGCTGCTCGCCCCGCCGCCCCGGCCGGCCGCCCCCGCGTTCGAGGAGCCGTCGTCCCGGCTGGACGAGCTGCGGGCCGGCCTGGTGACCCTGCGGGCGTATCTGGACCGGGTGGACCTGCCGGACGCCGCGACGGAACGGCTCACCGCGCTGACCGGCCTGCTGGACGGGCTGCTGGCCCCCGGCTGGGTCTCCGAGGCGCTGGCGGAGGATCCGGAGGGCGTGCACGTGGTGGCGCGGGCGGTGCGCCGGGATGTCCCGGAGTCCGTCGACGCGTATCTGCGGACTCGGTGGTGGACGCGGCTCGCGCCGGGCGCGCGGGCTCCGGAGGAGGAGCTGGAGCGGCAGGTGGCGCTGCTGCACGGGGAGGCGCAGGAGCTGGTGGACGGGTTGCGGGAGGCGGAGGAGCTGCGCCAGCGGTCCCACACGAAGTACCTGGAGGACCGGGGCGGGGGCGGCCTGCGGCGCACGTCTCCCGCGAAGGAGGGGCGGCCCCCGGAACCGTGAGGGGGTTCCGGGGGCCGGGAGGGTGTCCTTGGTCGGGGACAGGCCCTCCGGGGCTGTCGGCGCGGACAGGCCCCGTACCGCGGCGGGTCGTTCGGCCCCACAGGTCAGGGCGGATGTCCGACGGACCCGGCCGCGGGGTTCAGCGGGAGCGCGGGGCTCAGCCGAGGCGCTTCACCAGCGCGTGGTACTCGTCCCACAGCTCCTTGGGCGTGTGGTCGCCGAAGGTGTTGAGGTGCTCGGGGACCAGGGCGGCCTCCTCGCGCCAGACCTTCTTGTCGACCGTGAGGAGGAAGTCGAGGTCGGCCTCGGAGAGGTCCAGGCCCTCGGTGTCGAGCGCGCCCTTGGCCGGCAGGATGCCGATCGGGGACTCGACGCCCTCGCCCTTGCCCTCCAGGCGCTCCACGATCCACTTCAGGACGCGGCTGTTCTCGCCGAAGCCGGGCCAGACGAACTTGCCCGCGTCGTTCTTGCGGAACCAGTTCACGTAGTAGATCTTCGGGAGCTTCGACTGGTCGGCCTTGTCGGCGCCCACCTTGACCCAGTGGTTCATGTAGTCGCCCATGTTGTAGCCGCAGAACGGCAGCATGGCGAACGGGTCGCGGCGCAGCTCGCCGACCTTGCCCTCGGCGGCGGCGGTCTTCTCGGAGGCGACGTTGGCCCCGAGGAAGACGCCGTGCTGCCAGTCGAAGGACTCGGTGACCAGCGGGACGGCGGAGGCGCGGCGGCCGCCGAAGAGGATCGCCGAGATCGGCACGCCCTTGGGGTCCTCCCACTCGGGCGCGATGATCGGGCACTGTCCGGCGGGGACGGTGAAGCGGGCGTTGGGGTGGGCGGCGGGCGTGCCGGACTCGGGGGTCCAGTCGTTGCCCTTCCAGTCGGTGAGGTGCGCGGGCGCCTCCTCGGTCATGCCCTCCCACCAGACGTCGCCGTCGTCGGTGAGCGCGACGTTGGTGAAGACGGAGTTGCCCCACATGGTCTTCATGGCGTTGGCGTTGGTGTGCTCGCCGGTGCCGGGCGCGACGCCGAAGAAGCCGGCCTCGGGGTTGATCGCGTAGAGGCGGCCGTCCTCGCCGAACCGCATCCAGGCGATGTCGTCGCCGATGGTCTCCACGGTCCAGCCGGGGATGGTCGGCTCCAGCATGGCGAGGTTGGTCTTGCCGCAGGCCGAGGGGAAGGCAGCCGCGACGTACTTGCTCTCACCGCGCGGCGGCGTGAGCTTCAGGATGAGCATGTGCTCGGCGAGCCAGCCCTCGTCGCGGGCCATGACGGACGCGATGCGCAGGGCGTAGCACTTCTTGCCCAGCAGGGCGTTGCCGCCGTAGCCGGAGCCGTACGACCAGATCTCGCGGTCCTCGGGGAAGTGCGAGATGTACTTGGTGGTGTTGCAGGGCCACGGGACGTCCTCCTGGCCCTCCTCCAGGGGAGCGCCCAGGGTGTGGACGGCCTTCACGAAGAAGCCGTCGGTGCCCAGCTCGTCCAGGACGGCCTGGCCCATGCGGGTCATGGTGCGCATGGAGACGGCGACGTACGCGGAGTCGGTGATCTCGACGCCGATGGCGGAGAGCGGCGAGCCGACGGGCCCCATGCAGAAGGGCACGACGTACATGGTCCGCCCACGCATGGACCCGCGGAAGACACCGTCCGCACCGGTGAAGCTGTTTCCTTCTTCCCCGGTAAAGATGGCCCGCATCTCGGCGGGGTCCTTCCAGTGATTGGTCGGACCCGCGTCCCTCTCCTCCTTGGAGCAGATGAACGTACGGTCCTCGACGCGGGCGACATCGCTCGGGTCGGACGCGGCGTAGTACGAGTTCGGCCGCTTGATCTCGTCCAGCTTGGTGAACGTGCCCTTGGCCACGAGCTCCCCGCACAGGCGCTCGTACTCGGCCTCGGAGCCGTCGCACCAGACCACCCGGTCCGGCTGGGTGATCGCTGCGATCTCGTCGACCCAGGAGACCAGCTCCTGGTGGTGGGTGGGGACAGTGAGGGGAGCCGCGATGTCGCGCGCCACGATCGCTCCTAGTTGAGGGTGTCAGTTGTCTGTAGGCCCCGTGGGGGCTGCGACCCGGATGCTTCGTACCCTTCGAATTCCCCTGGCGCTCATCCGGTGCCGACTGCACTCATTTGATCATCCGACCGTTCCGCCCATATGTCCAGGGGGGCTCACACGTGAGCATCGCCACTCATTTACGCCCCAAATCCACTACTTACGGTGGCGTAGGTAGCATGCGGGTCATGACTGACGTTGCCGCTGACGCCGCGACCCCGGGCCCCGTCGTACTCGACCCCACCCCCGTCAAACCGCGCATGCGCGGCTGGCTGCACGCCGGAATGTTCCCAGCGGTGCTGATCGCCGGGATCACCCTGATCGCCCTGACCGACAGCACGACGGCCCGGATCGCCTGTGGCGTCTACATCCTCAGCGCCTGTCTGCTGTTCGGCGTCAGCGCGGTCTACCACCGCGGCACGTGGGGACCGCGCGGCGAGGCGGTGCTCCGCCGCCTGGACCACGCCAACATCTTCCTGATCATCGCGGGCACCTACACGCCGCTGACGCTGCTCCTGCTCCCCGAGTCCACCGCCCGGCCCCTGCTGTGGGCGGTCTGGGCGGCCGCGGCGGCGGGCATCGCCTTCCGGGTGTTCTGGGTCGGCGCGCCGCGCTGGCTCTACACCCCGTGCTACATCGCGATGGGCTGGGCGGCGGTCTTCTTCCTGCCCGACTTCATGCGGACCGGCGGCATCGCGGTCCTGGTCCTCGTCGTGGTCGGCGGGCTGCTGTACAGCGCGGGCGGTGTGATCTACGGGATCAAGAAGCCGAACCCGTCGCCGCGCTGGTTCGGCTTCCACGAGGTCTTCCACTCGCTGACGCTGGCGGCCTTCGTCGCGCACTACGTGGGCATCTCGCTGGTGGCGTACCAGCACGGATAGGCGTTACCCGTACGACCGAGGGGCCGGCCGCACGGGCGACCGGCCCCTCAGCGCTTCCACGACAGCGCTCAGCCGCCGAGCTTCGCCGCCAGCTCGGCGGCGTCGGTCGTCGGCGCGTCGCACACGAAGTGCCGGCAGACGTACACGGTCGGCTCCCCGCCCACCTGCGGCCGGTCCACCAGCAGCGGGAACTCGGCCCCCGCCCCCGGCCCCTCGCCCGCCGCGACCACCGCGCCCGGGGCCCGCCCCAGCAGCGCCGTACGGTGCAGCTCCCCGCCGACCGGCCCGGCGACGGCGACCTCGCGGGGCCCGTCCAGCAGCGCTTCGGCCACCGCGAGCCCCCAGCCGACGAACCGGGGCACGCGCGGCCCCAGCGCCTTCACCACGCCGAGCGCACCCTCGGCGGCGGTGCGATGGGCCTCGGACCCGGTGTACGCGGCGTACGAGAGCAGCGCCCCCGCGGCGGCCGTCCAGCCGGACGGGGTGGCGCTGTCGGTCGGATCCTGAGGCCGCCGGATGAGCTGCTCGGCGTCATGGGCGGTGTCGTACAACTGACCGCCCTCCCCCGTGAACTGCTCCAGCACGATGTCCAGCAGGAACCCGGCGAACTCCAGCCAGGCCCCCTCCCCCGTCACCGCCGCCAGCGCGAGGAAGCCCTCGGCGACATCGCCGTAGTCCTCCAGCACCCCGGCGTTGTCACCGGCGCGCCCGTCCTTGGAGGTACGGGTCAGCCGGGCCACCTCGCCCAGATGCACCCGGACCAGCAGATCGGCGGCCTCGGTGGCCCGCTCCACCAGATCCGGCCGGTCGAAGTACGCCCCGGTCTCGGCGAGCGCGGCGACGGCGAGCCCGTTCCAGGCGGCGACCACCTTGTCGTCCCGCCCCGGGCGCGGCCGCTCCGCGCGTGCCGCCAGCAGCCGGGCCCGTACGTCCGCAACCCGGGCGGCGTCCACGGGCCCCGTGTCCCCCGGCAGCCGGAGCACGGAGGCCCCCTCCTCGAACGTCCCCTCCTCCGTCACCCCGAAGTACGCGGCGGCGAAGGCGGCGTCGTCCTCGCCCAGCACCTCACGCAACTGGCCGGGCGTCCACACGTAGAAGGCGCCCTCGACATGCCTGCCGTCCGCGTCCTCGCTGTCCGCGTCCAGCGCGGAGGCGAAGCCGCCCTCGGCGGTCCGCAGCTCCCGCACCATGAAGTCCGCGGTCTCCAGGGCGATCCGCCGGGCCTCGTCCGACCCGGTGGTCCGCCACAGATGGGCGTACACGCGGCAGAGCAGCGCGTTGTCGTACAGCATCTTCTCGAAGTGCGGCACCACCCACTCCCGGTCCACGGAGTACCGCGCGAAGCCCCCGCCGAGCTGGTCGTAGATCCCGCCCCGGGCCATCGCCGAGCAGGTGTCGGCGGCCATCTGGAGCGCCCCCTCCGACCCGGTACGGGCGTAGTGCCGCAACAGGAACTCCACCGCCATGGACGGCGGGAACTTGGGCGCGCCCCCGAACCCGCCGTACTGCTCGTCGTACTCCCGGGTCAGCCCGAGCAGTGCCTGCGCGGTCTCCTGCTCCCCCGGCACCCCGTCGCCACCGTGCACCAGCGAACGCCCCGCCAGATCCGCGACGATCCGCCCGGCGACCTCGGCGACCTCCTCGCGCCGGTCGGTCCAGGCGGCCACCACACCCTCCAGAACCTGCTGGAAGGAGGGCGAGCCGTGCCGGGCCTCGGGCGGGAAGTAGGTCCCGAAGTAGAAGGGTTCGGCGTCCGCCGTGAGAAAGACGGTCATCGGCCACCCGCCGTGCCCGGTGGCGGCCTGGACGGCCTCCATGTAGACGGCGTCGACGTCGGGCCGCTCCTCCCGGTCGACCTTCACCGGCACGAAGTGCGCGTTGAGGTAGGCGGCGACGGTCTCGTCCTCGAACGACTCGTGGGCCATCACATGACACCAGTGGCACGCGCTGTAGCCGACCGACAGCAGAACGGGTACATCACGCCGTTTCGCTTCCTCGAACGCCTCAGATCCCCACGGCCACCAGTCGACCGGATTGTCAGCGTGCTGAAGCAGATAAGGCGAGGTCACACCAGCCAACCGGTTCATACGGCCCAGCCTCTCACAGCGTCTGCCACGACCAGTGAAACACTGACGAGCCCACCTCACTTGGCCGAATTCCCCTTATGCGCCATGACGTGGCAAGCGGCTCCTTCTCTTCCGAGTCGGGCAGCCCAGCACCTCGGAACAGTAGGCTTGGCGCAGCAGCGCCGGACCTGCCGAGGCCTCTCGAAGGAGGTACACCATGACCGCCGAGATGGTGGCGCCCGCGTGGATGCACACGCAGATCAGCGCGGAGCAGTACGACTCCTGGTCCGAGGAGCAGTGCGCCGGCATCGAGATCGTGGACGGGATGGTCGTCGTGAGCCCGAGCGCCTCCAAGCGCCACAACCGGCTGGCCCGCATCCTGGCCAATGCCCTGGACGCCGCCGCGGGCCCGGACTGGAACGCGGACACGGACTTCGACGTCCGTCTGCAGGACGTTCCCCTCACCAACCGCCGACCTGACGTGATCGTCTACCGAGCGGAGACCATCGACCTCACGCCGACCCGCCCGGAGCACGTGCTCCTGGTCGTCGAGGTGGTGTCGCCCGGCTCAGAGACCACGGACCGGATCGTGAAGGTGGACCAGTACGCCAAGGCGGGCATCCCCTTCTATTGGCGCATTGAACAGGCCGCCACCGGTGTCCCGATCGTGTA
Organism: Streptomyces anulatus; assembly: GCF_014650675.1. Classification (GTDB taxonomy): domain Bacteria; phylum Actinomycetota; class Actinomycetes; order Streptomycetales; family Streptomycetaceae; genus Streptomyces; species Streptomyces anulatus. The sequence goes on from NZ_BMVK01000002.1 coordinate 764,931, forward strand.
CACCTACGTCCTCGACCCCGCCACCAAGGCCTACCGGGACGGCGAGATGTTCACCGGCGTGATCAAGACTGCCGCGCCGTTCCCCGTCACCGTCGACCTGGGTGCCGTCTGACAGCGCCGGAAGATTCCCCGTGACCGAACACAAGGGAAAGCGCAAATTCCGGGAGCACCTGGAGGCTCTTTTCGCTGCGGCTGGCTCCCCTAAGCCAGCCGCCATCTGCTCTGCGGGCAGGGACCGCCTGGGGCAAAGTTCCCTGTCTGTGCAGCGCATCAGCGACTGGCGAAGCGGGAAGCACACACCGACCAATAAGCTCTTCCGAGAGTTTCTCAGGGCGGTCGACAGCTTGGCTCGGCAGCGAAACATCGCTCTCCCTGCCGCACTCGCCGACCCGGCAGTTTGGGATCGCCTACTGCGCGCGGCGCGATCAAAGACTCCCACTCCGCCGCAGGAAGAATCGCGCCAGATCACGGTAGGCGCAGTCCGGATCCCGATCCGCCCTGTGGCTGAGTCCGACCCTCTGGAACTGGGCGTACACCGAACAAGTCGCCTTGAGGGCGCTCCTCCACTACCGGCCTATGTACCGCGGGACGCAGATATTACGGTCTCGGCCCAGCTGGCGGAGGCAAGGGAGACCGGAGGCTTCGTCTTGTTGGTCGGCGAGTCCACAGCCGGAAAATCTCGGTGCGCTTTCGAGGCTGTACGACGCGAACTGCCCGATCACTGGATCGTTGCGCCACCTGCAGCCAGCGACCTGAGCCCCGTGCTAGCGCATGTATCCCTACCGAGGCCCGGCCACCGGAGGTGGGTGCTCTGGCTGGACGACCTCGACCGCTTCCTCCTCCCCGGCGGCCTCGATCAAGGCATGTTGTCCGCGCTTCTAGAGCAACGGGTTGTGGTCATGGCAACCATGCGTTCCGAAGCGTATGGCAATTACAGTGAGCGCGCGTTGCGAGGCATGGGCGCTGACGTGACATCCGTGCGCCGCCTCGGATCCCGGGTCCTGAACCTCATCGAGCCCCTTGTACTGGACCGGCAGTGGTCCGAGACGGAAATGGGTAGGCTCCGCGCACACCTGGCGAACCCAAACTCCGACAACCGTTTGGCTGACGCAGCCCATCACCACGGGGTTCACGGCATCGCGGAATACCTCGCAGCCGGCCCGAAGCTGCTCGAGGAATTCCTGATGACTCGACTCCAGCCGAAAGGCCATCCCCGTGGCGCTGCCCTGGTTCAGGCGGCGATCGATCTTGCGCGGGCAGGCATCTCCACCCCTCTGCCCACCGAGACCCTGCTGGAATTGTCCACGTGCTATCTCAGTGCCGGGGATGCCTCACGCCTCCAAGCTGAGAGCCCCGAGCAGGCTCTAGTGTGGGCAACCGAGATCCAGTTCGGTGTGGCAGGAATGCTGGTTGCCACGGATACCACCGAGGCTTGGCGGCCATTCGACTACCTCGTGGACGCCGTTGCCAGTGCCGTCGAAGCTACGGCCATCCCCGACGAGGTTTGGGAAGCTGCGGTCACACACGCGAATGGCGGTAGCGAGCTGCTACCTGTCGGACGGTCTGCCTTCCGCTTCGGTCGTCTGGTGCTCGCCGAGCGCTGCTTCTCTCCGCTGGCGGCCCGAGGTAACCATGTCGCAATGCACGACCTTGGGTTCGTACAACGCGAAAGACGGCCGGAACACACCTGGCCTTCGTGGTACCGGACCGTATCTGAGACAGGAACTCCATTGCAGGCCCGCACCCTTGGCGCCCTCCACGAAATTGAAGGGCGATGGGACGAAGCAGCGGCCTGCTACGAGAGGGCCGCCGGTCAGGGAGATGCTCTTGCCATGCGACTCCGGGGTGTGATTGCTCAGCGGCGTAGGCAAGACGGCGAAGCTCATAAGTGGTACGTCCGCGCTGCAGAAGGCGGAGATGCAGTTGCAATCGCATTTTTCAATGAACCAAGAATCTACCGGCCCGAAATGGGACACGAGCTGGGTTCGGAAACTTGGGATCCGAACGTCGAATGGGATGAGGAGGACGAAGAGCCATGGCAGATGACGGCCCGCACATCACGCATCCTCAGCTGTAACCTGGAGATCCTCGCCGATATGGCTCACGACGAGTTGACCGAGCTGGGTGACCAGCCGGTCTCCTCGAACAGCTTCGGAATCTTCTTTGCACTCTTGCCGGCCTCTACATGGAACCAGCCACGGAATTGGCGGCGCAGGGTGCTAAGAGCCCTGGATGATCTCAACGAGGACATCACTCTCGGCCGCTCTCCCCAACCACGCTGCGCGGCGGAGGAACTGGCGCTCCACTTCGCTCTTGAGAGCGCTTCGGCGATGACATGCGATGAACCGGATCTGGTGGCTGAGTTCACTCAAGGGCTCCCCGAACAGCAGGGCGACTACGACTGGGGTGTTTGTTCGGACCTGCTCTTCCAGGACCACGATGTGCTTTTCCTCTACGACCCGATGATGCAAGGACTGGAGCACCCCGACAACCCGCTCAACCAACGCATGGGCATTGGAGACCTGCGGCCAGAAGGATGGTTCGAGGAATTCTGTAACGTGCCACCTCGCGATCCATCCCGAGGATTCACACATTGACGTGATTCCGCTGAATCGCGTACAGCGTACCGATCTTTACTGGTGGATCATGATCGAGTATTACGTCATCATGGGCTAATAACTCGTTCGATATCAAGTGGGCATTCTCCCAGCAACCGCCTTCCGGGTACTACGACGTCGGCAACGGTTTGACGACCGGAACGTGCCGAATGGAATCGCCTGAAAGTTCCCACCAATACGGCTTGGGCGGAACACACCCAAGCCGTCTGCACACCCGTTCCGCCAGAAGGCCAAGGACCGCGCCTCCAAGCAGCTGCTCCAGGGGATCCGATCCCGCTACATCGACTGACTGGGGTCCGGTGAACTCCACCCTTGTAGAAGCTCACCAGCCTGCCGTCAGGCATCGAGAGAGGGTCTCCACGGCCTGGCACTCGGCCGCTTTCCGGAGAATCGACCGCCAGGATGGACCTGGCTTCTGGTGCGCTGGGCCGTTGGCCCTCCTGAGTGTCGCAGGCCGGAACACCAACGACTGCATGCGGTTCACGCGGCGATGGACGCGAGAGGGGCCCTTGGACGCGGCTGGAGCACCAAGGGCTGCGCCCTCCGGAGCAGTCCGGACCTGGCTGCGACACCCGGGATCCCGCGCATGTTCCCGAGCGGGCTGACCAAATCCGCAAGCGGCTCCGGCGCGGCAGCAAAGGCGGCCATCCGCCTCAGCCTCGACAAAGGAACCGACTTTACGGGCAGCCGCCACTCCTCCTTCGACCCAGATGTGAACACGAGGCGGGACGACAACTCCCGGTAGACGATCCGGACCGGAAATCCGGACATTGTCGGCTCGACCAGGAACTTTGAACGCCTTGGCACGCAACGCGCCTCGGAGTTCAGGCACCGCGCAGCCTTGTATGAGGTCAGCGCACCGGGCGGTGCGCCGTCGGCCCGAAAGGATTCACATCGTGACCGTGGCACTGCTGTCTACCGTGATCTGCGCTGGTGCACTCACCCTCCAGCGCGCCATCTACCCCCTGACCCTTCTGGTCGGTTTCTTGTGCGCGCTACGCGGCCTTGGTGCGCCCGAGCGGGTCTTGACCTTCCGTGCCTTCGCCCGAGCAGTTGCCGACGTGGGCAGCCACCCCACACGCAGTTCGACGTGATCACCCCTCCGCTCACCCACATTGATGAGACGTTGAAGTGACAGGCGCGACGTCAGATGTAGCAGCGCCAAGGAACCTCGCCGTGAGGAAAGATCGGTTCACTCGACCGGTCGGCGGCACCACTCTGTGGAACTGAAGCACCCCGTGAGCCAGTGCGCTTCCGCGCTGTCTTCTGCCAGAAGATCATGGGTTCGCCGTACTCGTTCCGTCCGCCATGTCAGCCCAGCGGCCGACCCCTTGACGCTCCCAAACCAGCATTCACGGCCATGCGCCCAACGCGACGAATCTCAGGCATCTTCGGCATCCTGCTCCCACCCCTTTACCCTGCGGGGGCCAGGCTAGAAATGCAACAACGCACCAGCACTCCTAGGTACGGACAGCGTGTCCAGGCGAGACCACCCCCGGTACGAGGAGGCTTGTGCGGCTAATCTCGGTGAACCTGCGAGCACGGTTCCATGCCCACCACTCCGTGCGGAGAAAGAAACGAGGTTGACGGGCGGGCAGGTCATCTCATGCCAGCCTGTCGCGAGGTGGGGTTGCCTCGGTCGTCCGGCTCTAGGATCGCCATGACGCTCGTCCACTTCTCCACGGACCAAGCAGGCGAGGCGGCTAGCTGCTCCTGCGTCCAGGCGTCGATCTGGGCGTCAAGGTCATCACTTTCGGCGCTCGTGAAATCACTGAGCTTCTTCAACGTTGCCTCTCCAGGGTGAGGATGGCTTTGGCGATTGACGTCATGCGGTTTGGGCTGCATCCCGGAGACGGCTCCGACGCGGGTCAGCGTCTTCCGTGCGCATGACACGGCGGCTCATACTCGGTGGCATGACTGACTGGCTGATCTTCGTGGGCTTCCTGATGATCGCGTCGGCGGCCTGGCGGTTGGACGTCAGGGCGGCCAGGGCTGCCGTGGAGGCCCGGCTCGAGGCGTTCAAGGCCGACGAGCGGCGCGATGCCGGTGTCGAGCCGGATGCCGTGCGGCAGCTCGATCCGATGACTCTGAGTCGGCTAGACGGGAAAAGCTCACCGAAACTCCGGGCGGTGGCCAGGCTTGTGGCCGAAGGGGCGTTGCACCGGTCGTCGGCCGATGCCGTGAGCCCTGAGCGGTGGCGTGCCGGTGGTCCCCTGCCCAAGGGGCTGGACGAGTACGAACGTGAGCTGCTGGAAGCGTCCGGTGGTGAGCACGGGTGTTACTTGTACGACCTGCCGGACGGGCCCCACCTCCAGGCCGGCGTCGTGACGTGGATGCTCGACGAAGGCTATGTGCGGGAGCCGGGGCAACCCCTTCCGGATGTGCGGCGACGCAGGGGGTGGTGGTCGACGGCGGCCGCGGCGGCGGCTGTGGGGGTGGCCGTCGTACTGGCGCTGGACCACGCGTGGGTCCGGGCCGGCCTGGTGTTGGTCTTCGGTCTGGTGTCGCTGGGCGTGGCATCGGATTCGGGAGCGGTGCACGCGCCGACGCTGCCCGTTGCGACCGGCAAGGGTGAACTCGCCCTGCGACTCGCGCGTGAGCACCACGCGGAGCTGGACCCGAGGGCGCGGAATGCCTCGAAAGCGTACGACCCGGCCACAGTGCCCATGGCGGTCGCTCTCTTCGGCTGGCCGGTGGTCAATCACATCGACAAGAGGATCTTGGACGACTTGCGAAAGCTGGACTACTACACCGACACCCCTGGTGCCTTCTGAGCGCCTGTTCACTCAGCGCCTTCGGAAGACGGGCGTCCCGGCGTGACCGAGGGCGCCGCGCCCTCGCCGTGACCGTGGGCCCGGGAACCGTCCGACGGTCGGCGTCCCGGGGTCGCGAAGCCCGTGTCTGGGCCCGCCGACGGGCCCGCAGGCCCTGTGCCCGGGCCCCGGGCCGTCGCTACCGTCGATGCCCGGCGGGCGTGTGCCCGGCCGTACGGCGGCGAGGATGAGGTGACGCGTGAAACGCAGCGACCGGATACGCCTGGGTGTGCGCGCGAGCACCGGGCAGACCGCCATCGAGTACCTGGCGCTGCTCGCCGTGGTGCTCGCCGTGGTCGGTGGGATCGTCGCGACCGGCATCGGCGGCTCGCTGTCCCGATCCGCCCAGGAGCAGGTCTGCCGCATCGGCCCTGCGGGATTCGTGGGCGTCGACTGCTCCGATGACAACGATGTCGAAACCGTGCGGGCGGCGGGGCCGGACACCTCCGAATCCGCCGCGCCTGTCGACGACGGCGCCGGCGAACCCCTCGGAGTGACGCTCGACGAACCGGTCCGCAGGTCCGTGGAACTGCCTCCCGGCAGCGAGCCGAACGCCCTGCCGGACCTGTGCTTCGAGCCCCGGGAGTCGAATTCCTCGGTGAAGGTGCCGGGCAGCGGCGTGCTCGGCAACACAGCGGCCTGGGGCTACTCCTGGCTGGTCAACCTCGTCATCGACAAGATCGACAACGAGAAGAACAAGGAGAAGCGGGTCAAGCTGGCGCTCGACGACCTCGCCTACTGCCTGCCGGACTACAACATCGTCATCGCGCAGCCCCACGAGGGAAATCTCCAGGAGATGGACGGCACCGCACTGATCGAGACCGTGCGGATCAGCGGCACGACCTACCGCGTCTACGCCTTCAGGACCGGGAAGTTCACCTGGGCCGAGGACGCCGACCTCGGGTGGAAGAACCGGGCGTTCCACGGAGTGTTCGACGTCAGCGAGGACCGCCGCACCGTCACGTTCCAGGAGCCGCCCGAGCCGAAGCGGAAGGAGGGCTGGAAGCCGGGCGACGAGGGCTGCCAGGTCGAGGGCCGGAAGCCGCCCGACCGCAGCCGGTACTACAACACGTACTCGCCGCTGGACGACGAGGGATCAACCCAGGCGGTACGCATGCTGGTGAACGACATGCGCCGCTGCTACCCGGACTACAACGTCGTCGCGATGCACTCCGAGCAGGACTCGCACTGGGTCGAGGAGCCTGACTCCTTCGTGCACCAGGGCCGGTACCGGCTGAACTCCAGCGAGCACCACGAGGACGAGGAGGGCGACGACATCGCCTCGGGCCGGGCCGTGTTCGACGTCCACGTCTTCGGCAAGGGCACGTTCAGGAACGACGGCGACGGTGGTTACACCAACTGGGCCATGTACGGGAACTTCGAGCGTGACGGCATGGAGGCGGCCTTCGACCGGCCCGCCCCCGCCGACCTGGACGCGGACTCCACGCCCACCGGATCCGGCACCGTCCATTTCGACGACGGGACACCGAAGTACACCGGTGGCGGCCCGTATCCCGGCACCGACTACTCCGGCGAGGTGCCCGGCGACAAGGCCGAGCTGACGCACTCGCTCCTCGACGCGTACGGCCGCAGCTTCCCCGGCAAGAACATCATCACCGCCAAGTCGTTCGACGACCTCTCCTTCTCCGGAGTCTCCGGCCTGGAGCACCTCGCGGTGGTGGACGGGGTCGACGTGTTCGCCGTCGACAGCGGGACGATCACCAATCGGGGCGACGGCGGCTGGAAGAACTGGGGCTTCGCCGGTGACTTCGACTACACGGAGGACGCGAAGGCGGTGACCTTCAGCCATCGGTGACAGCTCGGCCCCTCCGCGAGGGAAACGCGGAGGTGGAGCGGGACGGGCGGTCAGGAACGCGGAGATTCACGGTGCTACCGTTCCGGCACACCGGCCCCACACGGACTCCCCCGCTGCTCACCCTGACGAAAGGGCACAGGGTCATGACCGTGCCGCCGCCTCCGCCGTCCTCCCCTGCCTCCGGGCCTCCCGCGCCTGACCTCGCCCCTGCGGTGGGCCCGTACGGCCCCGGGCAGCCCGCCCCGCAGCCGCCGCTCAGCGGGGTCGCCGTCGCCTCGCTCGTCCTGTCGCTGCTCGTCTGCCTCGCGCCGCTGGGGCTGGTCCTCGGGATCGTCGCGCTGGTGCGGATCCCCGGCAACGGCAAGCGCGGCAAGGGGCTGGCCGTTGCCGGGACGGCCGTCGGCGGGGCGGTGGTCGCGCTGGCCACCCTGCTGCTGGTGGTCGGCGGGGCACGGTTCGACGCCTGGACGGAGGAGGGCGGGGGCCTCCTCGGCTCCCGGGACACGAAGGCGGGAACCCTGATCCACCTGAAGGCCGGGGACTGCTTCGCGCCGGCGGGCGGGCTGTTCTCCCCCCAAGAGGTCGAGCACGAACGGATGACGGACACGTCCGTCGAGATCGTGCCGTGCGACCGGCCTCATCCGGCCCAGGTCTACGGAACGTTCCGGCTGAAGGGTGACCACGCCATCTCCGACCCCGCGACCGTCTCGGCGCAGGCTTTCGAGGGCTGCGTGCCGCTGCTCCACGACTTCGCACCGGACACCTGGGCCCTGCCGGACGTCGGGTTCTCCTCCTACTACCCGGAGTCGGTCAGCGGGACCGGCGGGGACCGGACCGTGCGGTGCTGGCTGGGCGCGGAGGACGGTCTGCCGGAGGTTTCCCTGCGGCAGGACCCGGGCGCGTGGGACGCCGGTCAGCGGGCGTACCTGAAGGCGATGCGGCCCTCCTCCGAAGCGTGGTTCAGCGCCTCCGGGAAGGTGGACACCGACCTGGCCGCGGCCACCGCGTGGGCCGAGCGGATGGCGGAGGGCGGCGTCGAGTCGGCGAAGCTGCTGCGCGCGATCGACGGCCTCCCGGCGCGGGCACGCGGCCCGGTCACCGCGCTCGCGAACCGGCTCGACGCCCTGTCCGGCATCCACCGGTCCGCGTCAAGGGCCCCCACCCGGGCGGAGTTCGAGAAGCGCTGGGACATCGACGGCGACGAGGACGCGTCCGGGGAGGAGTGGGAGGCCCGACTCGCTCTGGTGCTGCCGGTGGAGGACGAGGAGGCGGGCGGCGGCGAGCAGCAGGGGTGAGGCGCCGGCCCACGCCTTGACCCGCCCCTTGCCCGGCACCCCTCGCGCCGGAGCGCGCCACGCAGGACACTTGACCCCGACGCTTGGTATCTGACGCTTGGTATCCGACGCTCCGGAACCCGAGGTCCGGAGCGCGGCACTCGGAGGGGGACGCATATGCGGGACAGCCATCGGGCGGAAGCCGAGAGGCTGTTGGTGCGCGCCGTGGAGGAGGAGACGCGGCGCACCGGCGGACGGACGGATGCCGGTGCGCTGATGTCGCGGGCGCGGGCCGCGCTCGACACCATGGCCGCCAACGCGGGCGAGGAGTACGCCGCGTACACCCAGGCACTGGACTCCGTGGCGGCGGGAGAGCGCCCGCTCTCGGAGCGCTTCAGCAGAGCGACTCTCGGAACCCCCCTGCTGGTGACGGGGGTTGCCGCGGCAGCCGCGTTCGGCGCGGATCTGGCACTCGGCGCGAACACCGGCCTGGCGCTCGGCGCGGGCGCGGCCGTCGCGGTGGCCGGCACGGCGACGACCGTGGCGAAGGCGACCGCCTCGCACTGGCCCGCCGCCCACCGCCGCGCCGGGGCGGCCGGACAGCCGGGTGGGGCCGAGCAGTTGCGGCTCCAGTGGCTGACCGCCCTGGAGGTACGGGGCATCCGCCCGTACCTGGACCAGCAGCGCATGCTGACGCCCACCGCGCGCGCCCCGAAGAAGCAAACCGCCCCGGTGGGGCGCCAGTTGCGCGGCGGGGACCGCAGCGCGGCGGCCCGCACCCGGGTGGTGCTGGAGCAGTCCTTCGGGCATCTCCCGCAGGCGGACGGGCCGTTCACCGGGCGGCGGGCCGAGCTGGCGCAGATCGCCCAGTGGGTGCACGCGGCCCGCGCCTCCACGCAGACCCGGCCGACGGTCGTCGTGCTGCACGGTGAGCCGGGGGCGGGGCGTACGGCGCTCGCGGTGCGGGCCGCCCATGCGCTCAAGGACCAGTTCCGGGGCGCGTGCGTGGTCGATCTGCGCGGCGAGGTGGCCGGGGAGAGCCCGCTGCCGACCCGGGACGCCCTGCTGCACCTGCTGAACCGGCTGGGCGCACCGCGCGAGCAGTTGCTGTTCCGGGAAGGCGCTTCGGCCGAGCAGCAGGTGCGGCGGCTCGGCGAGCTGTACCACCAGCACCTCACGGGGACGCCGGTCACGATCGTGCTCGACGACGCGACGGACGCCGGGCAGGTGCGCACCCTGGTGCCGGAGCGCTCGGACAGTCTGGTGATCGTCACCGCCCGGGAACCGCTGGAGCTGCCCGGGGACCTACCGGCCTGGGTGCACCACCTGCCGGTCGGCCCGCTGGACGCGGCGGGCGCGGAGGAGCTGCTGCGCGAGGTCGCCGAGGAAGAGGAGGCCGGGCCGTACGACTACCCGTCCACGGACGCCGTCGTGGAGCTGTGCGGCGGGCTGCCGCTGGCGCTGCGGGTGGCCGGTTCCGCGCTGGGGGCGCGCAGTCGGCACACGCTGGCGGAGGACCTGGGGGCGTACGGGCCCGTGGACCCGGTGGAGCGGGCGCTCTGGCTGCGCTACACCGACCAGGGCGAGCAGGCCCGGCGGCTGCTGCGGCGGCTCGCGCTGGCGGGCCGGGCGAGCCTGGGCGCGGCGGCGGCGGCGTCGCTGCTGGCGGCGGACGAGCAGGAGGCGGAGCGGCTGCTGACCGTGCTGGCGCGGGCCGGGCTGCTCACCCGCGTACGGGGATCGCGCTACCGGCTGCACGACCTGGTGCGGGCCTTCGCGCTGGCCCGGCTGCTGGACGAGGAGGAGCCGGCCGAGCGGACGGCGGCGCAGGAGCGGCTGCTGACGAACTACGCGGAGCTGGCCGACGCGGTGATCCGGATGGTCGACGGGAAGATGTCGACGCGGGCCGGACAGTTCGGCTCCCACGGCTTCGGTTCGCTGGACTCGGCGCTGCGCTGGCTGGACGACGAGTCGAGCTTCATCACGTCGGCGCTGCGGCACGCGGAGGGCGTCGACCAGGGCACGGTGCTGCATCTGCTGGGCGCCCTGTGCGACTACTGCCTGCTGCGCGGCGACCTGTACCGCCTGGGCGAGATCAGCGAGCTGACGCAGGCGGTGGACCAGGGGCTGCTGGAGCGCTCGGTGCAGTGGCGTACGGGTATCGCGGCCCGGCAGCTCGGCGAGCTGGACAAGGCCCGCACCACGCTGTCCTCCGTCGTCGGCCTCTACCACGAGGCGCAGAACGACGCGGGCGAGGCGCTGGCGCTGTGCTCGCTCGGGATCACCCTGCACCACCAGGGCAATCTGACCGAGGCGGCGGCCCGGCTGGGCGAGGCGCTGGCGCTCCAGTCGTCCGAGGCGCAGGCCGAGGACCGGGCCTGGACCCTGCACGCCCTGGCCGCCGTGGAGCGCGACCGGGGCGATCTGGCGCGGGCGCTGTCGCTGCTGGCCGACGCGCTGCGGCTGCACCGGGAGGGCGAGTCGCTGCACGGTGAGGCCTGGACCCAGTTCCAGCTGGGGCAGGTGCGGCTGCGGACGGGCGAGGTCGCCCCGGCCGAGGAGGCGCTGAACACCGCCCTGGAGCTGTACGGGCGCACCCGCGACGGACGCGGCGAGGCGTGGGCGCTCACCCAGCTGGCCCGGGCCCGGCTGCTGGACGGCGATCCGGCGGCCGCCCTGGAGCAGTTGCGCGAGGCGCTGGACCGGCACCGGGACAACGAGGACGCGCGGGGCGAGGCGTGGACCCTGTACTACCTGGGGCAGGCGCTGGAGGAGGAGGGGGACACCGATCAGGCGGTGCGTGAGCTGGAGCGGTCCCGCACGATGTTCTCGCGGATGCGGGACGTGTACGGGCTGGCCTGCGCCCGGCACCATTCGGGCCGGGTGACCCGGGACCAGCGGGCCGCGCAGACGGGCAACCTGCGCAATTCAGGGTTCGCCCGGCAGTTGCTGATGGACGCGCGGGCCGACTTCCGGCGGATCAAGGTGCCGTACGGGGAGGCGTGGGCGTGCGTGGAGCTGGCGTTGATCGACGCGGGCAACGGGCGGGCGCCGCAGGCGCTGGAGCTGTGCGGGGAGGCGGCGGAGCTGTTCGCCTCGTACGGGGACGCGCGGGGCGGCGACTGGGCCCGGTTCCTGCGGTGCACGCTGCTGCCGTACGCCTCGCCCGGGGGCATCGAGGTGGGCACGGTGGTGGCGCAGCAGGAGCTGGCCGAGCTGATCGGGGCCCGGCATCCGGCGCGGGACGGCAAGCTGGAGCAGTCGGCGGCGGCGTTCGCGGTGGCCCTGGAGCGGGGCGTGGACCTGGAGGACGGCTGGCAGGCGTGGCGGCTCGGGCTCACCCCGACCCGCGCCGCCGGCCAGATCATGGGCGTCACGGCGGAGCCGGCCCGGCCGTGACGGCACGTCCGTGACGTCACGGCGCGGGCGTCACGGCGCGGGCGTCACGGCGCGGGCGTCACGGCGCGGGCGTCACGGCGCGGCCGTGGCTGGGCGGCCGTGGCTGGGCGGCCGTGGCTGGGCGGCCGTGCACGAACAACCGTGGCTGGCCCGGCCGTGACCGGGCCCGCACGAACGGCCGTGGCCGGGCGCGGGCGTGCACGGACGGGCGTGCACGGACGGGCGTCGGGGACCGGCGCCCGTCCGGTCACCGGCTGACGGACGTCCGGCACCGGGGCCGGACGCCCTTCCCGCACGCGCGATGCCCGGCGCGGGTTACTTCCGGGGGGCGGCCGCCCCGTCGGCGACGGGCTCGGCCGCCACCGCGTCCGGGTCGGGCGCTTCCTCGAAGTTCACCCGGCCCATGTGGCGGTTCATCGACTTCATCAGGGCCCACACGCCGACGGCGAGCGCCGCGAAGACGAGGAAGCCGAGGACGCCGGGGGTGACCTTGTTCTTGTCGAGCTCTTCGGCGGCGAGCGGGACGAGGTGCGTCAGTGCCTGGGTCGCGTACATATCAGGCATTGTCGCGGATGCCCGCGAAGAGGTCGCTCTCGGGGAGGGAGGTATCGACCAGAGACTTCGCCAGCTCGTACTCCTCGGTGGGCCAGACCTCGCGCTGAATGTCCATCGGGACGCGGAACCAGCCGCCCTCGGGGTCGATCTGCGTGGCGTGCGCGATGAGCGCCTTGTCGCGGATCTCGTAGAACTCGTCGCAGGGAACGTGCGTGGTCAGCGTGCGCTCCACGCGCTCGAACTCCTCCCAGCGCTCCAGCCACTCGCCGTACGGGGACTCCAGGCCCCGGGCGAGGAGCGCCTCGTGCAGGGCGACGGTGCGCGGCCGGTTGAAGCCCTGGTTGTAGTAGAGCTTCCGCGGCGTCCAGACCGGGCCGAACTCGTCCTCCGGGAACCGCTCCGCGTCGGCCGCACCGTCGAACGCGATCATCGAGATCGTGTGCGTCATGATGTGGTCGGGGTGCGGGTAGCCGCCGTTCTCGTCGTACGTGGTGATGACCTGCGGCCGGAACGCGCGGATCTTCGCCACCAGGCGCCCCGCGGCGACCTCGGGGTCCTCCAGGGCGAAGCAGCCCTCGGGCAGCGGCGGCAGCGGGTCGCCCTCGGGGAGCCCCGAGTCGACGAAGCCGAGCCACTCCTGCTGGACGCCCAGGATCTCCCTGGCCTCGTCCATCTCCTTCTTGCGCACCTCGTGGATGTTCTTCTCGATGTACGCGTCGCCCTGGAGCTTCGGGTTGAGGATGGAGCCGCGCTCGCCTCCCGTGCAGGTCACGACCAGCACGTCCACCCCCTCGGACACGTACTTGGCCATGGTGGCCGCGCCCTTGCTCGACTCGTCGTCGGGGTGGGCGTGAACGGCCATCAGTCGCAGCTGCTCAGTCAAAGCTCGATCCTCAGTCATTGGTCGCTCTGGTCGATCATGGGTCGGTCAGGCCGGTCCGGGTCGCTGTCGGAGCCGGTCCGGGTCTCTGTCTCAAGAGGTGCCGCGCCCGCGCGGCATCGATGTGGGGCGCGGTCGGGCGCCGGGCGGGCGGCTTCTATAGTGACTGAACGAGGGGCCGGAAAATTCCTCGATGCCCGGTCCGGAGGGAACGATCATGACGACGGTTCGTGAGGCCCTGCCCGAGGGGCGGTACGGCCGGACCGAGGATCAGCGTGCGGACCGCAAGCTGAAGATCGTCGGATCGGTCCTGGGCGTCGCCCTGCTCGGCGTGATCGGGTGGATCGGCTTCGACTACGTGGGCGGCCAGGGCATCAGCGCCGAGATGATCAAGTTCAAGGTCGTCTCCGACGCGCGGGCCGATGTCCACCTGGAGGTCCGCAAGGACCGCGAGGGCCACGGCTACTGCCTGGTGCGGGCGCTCAGCGAGGACGGCTCCGAGGTGGGCCGCAAGGAGGTCCGCTTCGACCGGGCCGTGGACCGGATCGACGAGGTCGTGACCGTGGTGACCCGGTCCAGGGCGACCGCGGTCGAGCCGATGGGCTGCACCGCCGACGACGGCCCGACCGGCTGATCCCAGCCGCACCCCCTGTGACCTGTGACGATGCAGGTCACATCGGCCGGGCGGGGGGTGTGACGGTTTACCTTCTCCCCCTTTTCCTGCGGAATTGTTAGGCTCGTGGTTTCGCCCACCCACAGAGGCACATGCTTCTGGGTAGGGCGTTGCTTTGTATTCCCAGCACTTCCCAGCACCGACGAGGAGCACCCTGTGACCCAGACCAGCGAAAACGTCACCTGGCTCACGCAGGAGGCGTACAACCAGCTCAAGGCCGAGCTGGAGCACCTGTCTGGTCCCGCGCGCACGGAGATCGCCGTCAAGATCGCGGCGGCCCGTGAGGAGGGTGACCTCCGGGAGAACGGCGGGTACCACGCGGCCAAGGAGGAGCAGGGCAAGATGGAGCTGCGGGTGCGCCAGCTGACCCAGCTCCTGGAGCACGCGAAGGTCGGCGAGGCGCCGGCCGACGACGGCGTGGTCGAGCCCGGCATGGTCGTCACGATCGCCTTCGACGGCGACGAGAGCGACACGCTGACCTTCCTGCTCGCCTCCCGCGAGTACGCCAGCGCGGACATCGAGACGTACTCCCCGCAGTCCCCGCTCGGCCTCGGCGTGAACGGCAAGCGCACGGGCGACGACGCGGACTACGAGCTGCCGAACGGCAAGACGGCCTCGGTGAGGATCCTGGCGGCGAAGCCCTACGCCGGCTGATCCGGCCGGTCACGACGGAACGACGCGGGAGCCCCGGCCGGGTACGGCCGGGGCTCCCGTGCGTCGTCGCCCCTACCCGGGTCGCTCCCCCGGACCGGGTCAGGAGCAGTCGCCGCTGCGGCCGAGGGTCTTCTCGGGCGTCACGCCGGGGCGGGTCCACTGCGGGGTGGGGCGGCTGGCCTCGCCCCAGCTCGCGGTCCCGTCCGCGTCGGTGCGCCAGTACCAGCAGGCCTGGCCGCCCTCGCCCGGATACCCCTCCCGGACGCTGCCGATCGCGGGCCGCCCCTCGGGCCGGTCCTCCCACGCCTCGCCGCGGCCGTAGGGCGTCAGGTCGAGCAGGCCGAAGGAGCCGTTGGCCGACTCGATTCCGCGGCCCGTCGTGGAGTAGGTGAGGAACACCCGCCCGCCGTCGCGCAGGAAGCAGGCGAGGTGTCCCATTTCGCCGCCGATCGGCGCGTCCAGGCCCCGCACCGAGTACCAGGGCTGGGTGTAGCCCATGAACGCGGTGTAGGCGGCCACCTCTTCCCAGGACCCCGTGGTCAGGACGGCGTACGAGACGCCCCGGGCGTTGAGGTAGACGGCGTCCTTCATGTGCCAGACCGCGTCGGTGCAGCCCTCGCACTGGCCCTGGTGCGGTGCGCCGTCGTACCACATGTGCTGGTACACGACGAGCTCCCGGCGGCCCTGGAAGAGGTCCAGGAACGGGACCGGGCCCTCGGGTCCGACGACCTCGGCCGTCCCGTCGACCTCCACCATCGGCAGTCGGCGGCGGGCCGCGGCGAGCGCGTCGCCCTGGCGGGTGTGGGCCTTCTCGCGGACCAGGAGCTCGTCCCGGGCGGCCTGCCAGGTGGCGAGGTCGACGACGGGCGGGGCGCCGGGCAGCTCGGTGGCCGGGTCGTCCGGTGCGGTGGTCATGGTGTCCTCCCTGGTGTCGCGTGCCGGGGGATGCCGCGGTCACGGGGGACGCCCGGGCCGTCGTGCGACGCCCGGCGGCGCCCACCAGTACGGACTCGCGGCGCCGCCGGAACTCATCGCGACGCCCGGGGCGGGCGTCAGACGGCGGCCGAGCGGTACTTGCGGACCGCGAGGGTGCGGAAGACCACGATGATCAGCACGGACCAGATGACCGAGGCGAGGATCGGGTGCTCCATCGGCCAGGCCCCGGTGACGGACTTCGGCACGCCCGGCATCGTGTTCCCGAAGAGCTCGCGGGCCCCCGCCACCGTGGCGCTGAACGGGTTCCACTCGGCGACGTGCTGGAGGAACGTCGGCATGCCGGTGACCGGCACGAAGGCGTTCGAGATGAACGTCAGCGGGAACAGCCAGATCAGCCCGCCGGAGGTCGCCGCCTCCGGGGTCCGCACGGACAGGCCGATCAGGGCGCCGATCCAGGAGAACGCGTAGCCCAGGAGGAGCAGCAGCAGGAAGCCGCAGATCACCTTGGCGAGGTTCTCGTGGGTGCGCCAGCCGACGATCAGGGCGACTCCCGCGAGCACGACGAGGGTGAGCGTGGTCTGGACGAGGTCGGCGAGCGTCCGTCCGGTGAGGACCGCACCCCGGGCCATGGGCAGCGACCGGAAGCGGTCGATGAGCCCCTTGTGCATGTCGTCGGCGATGCCGGCACCGGCGCCCGCCGTGGCGAAGGTGACGGTCTGGGCGAAGATGCCCGCCATCAGGAACTCCTTGTACAGCTGCGGGTCGGTGGAACCGCCGATGCTGATGGAGCCGCCGAAGACGTAGGTGAAGAGCACCACGAACATGATCGGCTGGATCAGCCCGAAGATCACCATCTCGGGGATCCGGGTCATCCGGATCAGGTTCCGTTTGGCGACGACGAGGGAGTCCCTCACGGACTTCGTGATGCCCCCGGCGGGACGGGGAACCAGTGCGGGGGCGTCCTTGGCGATCGCGCTCACCGGGTGTCCTCCTTGCTCCGGGCGTCGGTGGAACGTTCCGCTTGAGCCCGGGCGGACTCCTCGTCCCCGTTCTCGTGCACCTCGGCCGCATGGCCGGTGAGGGAGAGGAAGACGTCGTCGAGAGTGGGCCTGCGCAGGGCGATGTCGTCGATCTCCACGCCCTGGGCGTCCAGGTCGCGGATGATCTCGGCCAGCAGCTTGGCCCCGCCGCTGACCGGGACGGTCAGCTTCCGGGAGAGCTGGACGACGGTGACCTCGCCCTTGCCGAGGGCGGTCAGCACGGACCGGGCGCGCTCGATCTCGTCCGGGCGGTGCACGACGACCTCGACGCGCTCGCCGCCGGTGCGGGCCTTCAGCTGGTCGGAGGTGCCGCGGGCGATGACCTTGCCGTGGTCGATGACGCAGATGTCGTGGGCGAGGCGGTCGGCCTCCTCCAGATACTGCGTGGTCAGCAGCAGGGTCGTACCGCCCGCCACCAGATCCTCGATCACGTCCCAGAGCTGCTGCCGGTTGCGCGGGTCGAGGCCGGTCGTCGGCTCGTCCATGAACATCACGGGCGGCGACACGACGAGCGCCGCCGCGAGGTCGAGGCGCCGGCGCATACCGCCGGAGTACGTCTTGGCGGTGCGGTCGGCGGCGTCGCCGAGGTTGAACCGGTCCAGCAGGACGCCCGCCCGGGCCTTCGCGTCCCGGGCGGTCAGCTGGTAGAGCTGCCCGACCATCTGGAGGTTCTCCCGGCCGGTCAGATACTCGTCGACCGCGGCGAACTGTCCGGAGAGCCCGATCGAGCGGCGTACGTCGTCGGGCTTCTTCAGTACGTCGATCCCGGCCACGAACGCCGTGCCGCTGTCCGGGCGCAGCAGTGTGGTCAGCACGCGTACGGCGGTGGTCTTGCCCGCGCCGTTGGGCCCGAGCAGCCCGAGGACCGTGCCCTCGGGGACATCGAGGTCGACGCCGTCGAGGGCTCGTACGTCGCCGAAGGTCTTCACCAGTCCTTCGGCGTGGATCGCACCTGGCATGGAGAGGCTCCCCCGTCACTCGCGGATGGTGTCGTGGCGGCTTTCCGGTCCGATCCTAGGATCGGCGGGCCCCCACCGCCCGGTGAACGGGCACATCGCGGCCACCCGGCACGGGAGCGGCCCTTCCGGGCGGGTTCCTCAGCCCATCACCCGGAAGCCCGCCGCCCGCAGCGCCGCCTCGACCTCCGCGCAGTGCTGCGGCCCCTTCGTCTCCAGGTGCAGGTCGACCTCCGCCTCGGTCAGACCGAGGCGCGGATCGGTGCGCACATGGCTGATGTCGAGGACGTTGGCGTCGGCCACGGTCAGCGCGGCCAGCAGGGCGGCCAGCGCTCCCGGGCGGTCGGTCAGACGCAGCCGCAGGCTCAGGTAGCGGCCCGCGGCGGACATTCCGTGCCGCAGGATGCGCTGCATCAGCAGGGGGTCGACGTTGCCGCCGGACAGCACGGCCACCACCGGCCCCCGGAACGCCTTCGGGTCGCTGAGCAGCGCGGCCACCGGGCTGGCCCCGGCCGGCTCCACGACCAGCTTGGCCCGCTCCAGGCAGAGCAGCAGCGCACTGGACAGCTCGTCCTCGGTGACCGTGCGGACCTCGTCGACCAGCTCCTCGATCAGTGCGAACGGTACGTCGCCGGGGCGGCCCACCTTGATGCCGTCGGCCATCGTGGCCGGGGAGTCGAGCGAGACGGGGTGCCCGGCGGCCAGGGAGGGCGGGTAGCAGGCGGCGCCCTCGGCCTGGACGCCGACGATCCGGACGTCGGGGCGCAGGGCCTTCACCGCGACGGCGACGCCCGCGGCGAAACCGCCGCCGCCGATGCCGAGGACGATCGTGCGGACCTCGGGGCACTGCTCCAGGATCTCCAGCCCGACGGTGCCCTGGCCCGCGATGATGTCGGGGTGGTCGAAGGGGTGGATGAAGACCGCGCCGGTCTCCTCCGCGTACCGCTGGGCCGCGGCGAGGGTCTCGTCGACGACCTGGCCGTGCAGCCGCACCTCGGCCCCGTACTCCCGGGTCGCGGCGACCTTGGGCAGGGGCGCCCCGACGGGCATGAAGACCGTGGAGCGCACGCCGAGGAGGGACGAGGCGAGGGCGACGCCCTGGGCGTGGTTCCCGGCGCTGGCGGCGACCACCCCGGCCGCCCGTTCCACCGGGGTGAGGCCGGAGATCCGGACGTAGGCGCCGCGCAGCTTGAAGGAGCCGGTGCGCTGGAGGTTCTCGCACTTGAGGTGGACCGGGGAGCCGACCAGCTCGGTCAGATGACGGCTTCCCTCCAGGGCGGTCACCCTCGCCACCCCCGACAGCATTTTCTGTGCGCCCCGGACGTCGTCGAGGATCAGGGCCGGGTGGGGGGCGGTCGTGCGGAAGCTCATGTCCGCAAGTCTTGCAGCTCGGACACCGCTCGGCAGACTTGTCTCATGGGGGCCTGCGGTGGTGTCCGCAGGTTTGTGCGGCACTGGTACGCGTTGCCCCGGGGCCGCGTACTCTGTCCCCCACCCACCCGACACCGCACGAAGAGAGCCCCCGGCCATGCCCCCTCAGGACATGACGACTGCTGCGTCTCCTTCCGGGGGCGCCGTCCCCGAACACCCGGGCCCCGACCGCCTGCTGGACTCGCTCCAGCACCAGGTGGCGGTCTTCGCCCGACGTGCCGAGCAGACCCGCCTCGGCGGTGTCGGCCAGGTCCGCAACTCGATGGACCGGGCGGCGTATCTGCTGCTGAACCGGCTGGACCGGGAAGGTCCGATGGGCGTCAAGGCGCTGGCTGCCGGGATGGGCATCGACTCCTCGACGGTGACGCGGCAGGTCGCGCCGCTCGTCGACACCGGTCTGGTCAAGCGCACCTCGCACCCGGAGGACGGCAGGGCCGTGGTGCTCCAGCTCTCGCCGCGCGGCCAGGCCCGCCTCGACGAGGTCCGGGCCTCGCGGCGCGAGCTGATGTCCCAGGTGACGGACGGCTGGTCGCAGGAGGAGCGGGACACGTTCTGCGCCCTGCTCACCCGGTTCAACTCCTCCCTCGCCGCCCGGCAGGCGGCGCACCACCCGCCGCAGTCCGACTGACGACGAGAGCGCCGCGTCCGGCCTCTTGACCGGGGCGGTGCGCCGGGGCTCGTATGTGGTCCATGGCAGAGCGGGCGACCCACCGGGACCGGCTCCGCGCCCTGGAGTTCGAGGCCTTCGTGGCGGGCGCGGGCGGACGCCTGCTGCACACGGCGACGCTGCTCACCGGCGAACCGTCGCACCCGCCGGGCGCGTATCCGCGGGCCGAGCGGCTGCTGTACGAGGCGCTCGCCCGTACGTACGCCGACTGGGACCGGCTGCACGGCGGCGACCCCTACGACCGGGCCCGCCGGGAGCTGGCCCTCCGGTTCGCCCGGGAGGCCCGGCGCCACCAGCGGCCGCGCGGCGGTCTGCTGGACCGGCTGACGCCCGTCGAGCGGCTCGTTCTCGTCCTGCGGATGTACGAGGAGGTCGGCGAGGAACAGACGGCAGCGCTGCTCGGGCTGCCGGCCGACCGGGTCCGCGCGGTCACCGCCCGGGCGGTGGCGACGCTGCGCGCGGGTGGGCGGCGGCCCGGGGCGGCGCCCACCGCCCCGCACGGTACGGCCGGGCCGCGGCCGGCCCCGGACTCCCGGGCGACACCGTGAGCGCCGGCCGCCGGGACCCGCGCGAGGAGCAGGTCCGCCGCATGCTGGACGGCCCGCACCCGGCCCTGCCGCCGGACCTGGCCGCGCGGGCGGTCCGGCGCGGCGGACGGCGCCTGCGGCAGCGCCGGGCGGTACAACGGACGGCGGGCTGGCTGCTGGCGGTGGTGCTCGCGGTGTTCCTCGTCTGGGTCGGGGTCGAGCAGCCGTGGGCGACCGAGCCCGCGCAGGTCACTCCGCCGTTGGAGGGCTGGTGAGCCGTTGGGGTCCGCCCCCCTGCGGGCCTACGCTGGAGGGGTCGGTCGTCGAACGAGCCGAGGAGGCCGTGATGACGAGGAAGATCGCTGACTGCCGCAAGTATCCGAGCGAGATGAACTGCACCCTCACCATCGCCGGTGAGGAGGACGAGGTCGTCCGGGCCGCGAGCGAGCACGCCGCGTCGGTCCATGGACACGAGAACAATCCCGAACTGCGTGAGCAGATCAGGGGCATGCTGGAGGACGAGAGGGTGAGCGTCTGAACGTGCGGGGCGCCCACCGGTTCCGGCGGGCGCCCCTGGTGTTCCGTGCTCAGGGCTCCGGGATCAGCCCAGTGCCTGGGTGAGGTCGGCGATCAGGTCGTCGCCGTTCTCGATGCCGACGGAGAGCCGGACCAGGTCGGCCGGGACCTCCAGCGGGGAGCCCGCGGCGGAGGCGTGCGTCATCCGGCCCGGGTGCTCCAGGAGGGACTCCACCCCGCCGAGGGACTCGCCGAGCGTGAAGAGCTTCGCCCGGTTGCAGACCTCGACCGCCGCCTCCTCGCCGCCCGCGACGCGGAAGGACACCATGCCGCCGAAGGCCTTCATCTGCTTGGCGGCGACCTCGTGGCCGGGGTGCTCGGGCAGGCCCGGGTAGAGGACCTGGGAGACCTTGGGGTGCCGGGTCAGCAGGTCGGCGACCTTGGTCGCGTTCTCGGTGTGCCGGTCCATGCGGACGGCGAGGGTCTTGATGCCGCGCAGCACGAGCCAGGCGTCGAAGGGTCCGGCGACCGCGCCCATGGCGTTCTGGTGGTACGCCAGTTCCTCGGCGAGCTCCGGGTCGCTGACGACGAGCGCGCCGCCGACGACGTCGGAGTGGCCGCCCATGTACTTCGTGGTGGAGTGCACGACGACGTCCGCGCCGAGCGCGAGGGGCTGCTGCAGGTAGGGGGAGGCGAACGTGTTGTCGACGACGAGGCGGGCCCCGGCCTGCCGCGCGACCTGCGCCACGGCGGCGATGTCGGTGATGCCGAGCAGCGGGTTGGACGGGGTCTCCACCCAGATCGCCTTGGTGCGCGGGGTGAGCGCGGCCCGTACGGCGGCCACGTCCGAGGTGTCGGCCACCGAGA
This sequence comes from Streptomyces anulatus, assembly GCF_014650675.1. Taxonomy (GTDB): domain Bacteria; phylum Actinomycetota; class Actinomycetes; order Streptomycetales; family Streptomycetaceae; genus Streptomyces; species Streptomyces anulatus. The sequence continues at coordinate 786,553 of NZ_BMVK01000002.1, forward strand.
ACTCCACGCCCCACCGCGAGGCGACCTTCGCGAACAGCCGGAACGTGCCGCCGTAGGCGTCGTTCGGGATGACCACGTGGTCGCCGGGGGTCAGCAGCGTACGCAGGAGGCAGTCCTCGGCGGCGAGGCCGGAGGCGAAGGCGAGGCCGCGGCGGCCGCCTTCGAGGGCCGCGAGGTTCTCCTCCAGCGCGGTGCGGGTCGGGTTGGCGCTGCGGCTGTACTCGTAGCCGCCGCGCAGTCCGCCCACGCCGTCCTGCTTGTACGTGGAGACCTGGTAGATCGGCGGAACCACCGCGCCGGTGAGGGGGTCGGCGGTGTTCCCCGCGTGGATGGCGAGGGTTTCGAAGCTGTGCTGGTCGCTCATGAGGCCCGAGCGTAGTTCCTGGCGGAGGCCCTTACCGGCCACTCGCCGCTCCGGGGACAATGGAGCCATGGAGATTCTGTTGTTCCTGCTCGCGATGTGCCTGTTCGCGGCGGTCGTAGGCCCCTGGGTCATGCGCCGCCGGGGCGGTATCCGCCAGGTCGCCCCCGGTTCGCCGGACGCCGCCGATCCGGACACGTACGGCTTCGCCCGCCAGGAGGAGCTGGACGTCCGGATGCCCGGCCCCGACCAGGACCTCCTGGACGTGCTCGACGTCGTCCAGGGCACCCAGGACTGGCGGGCGGCCTCCCAGCTGCTCGCGGGGACGCCGAAGGAGGGCGAGGTCCGCTGGCAGCGGATCCAGGCCTTCGCGGGCGCGGCCTCGCTGGAGCTGGCGCAGCGGCCCGGGGTGGGCGGCGCGTGGCTGCGGACCTGGCGCGCGGAGTCCCCGAAGGACGCGGGCGGGGCGGCGGTGCACGCGGAGTTCCTGGTGCAGCAGGCGTGGCGGTCCTCGTCGGCGGGGAGCGACGACTTCCGGATTATTCTGGAGGAGGCCCGCACGGTCTGCGGCGAGGCGGCCCTCCTGGCGCCGGGCGACCCCGTCCCGTACATCGTGGAGCTGGCGGTGGCCCGGGGGCTCGGCTACACCCCCGAGCAGTTCGACCAGCTCTGGGCGAAGATCATCGACCGGGCTCCGGCCCATATGGGCGCGCATATCGCGGCGTTGCACTTCCACTCCGAGAGGTGGCACGGCTCGCGCGCGGAGGCCGACGCCTTCGCCACGGCCGCCGCCGCGCGCGCCCCGCAGGGCTCGCTGCTCGCGGCGCTGCCGCTGTTCGCGGTGTACGAGCACCTGCCGGAGGTCAACCTCGTGCAGGGCTTCTACCGGGGCCAGGTGGTGACCAAGGCGGTCGAGGGCGCGATGTTCGCGGTGCACGCGGCGCGGTCGGACGATCCGATGCTGGCCCATGTCCGCCATCTGCTGGTGCTGTTCCTGGTCCACATGGAGCGCTGGTCGGAGGCGATGCACCAGCTGATCCGGATCGACGGCCACGTGGGCGCGCTGCCGTGGACGGCGGACGCGGACCCGGCCGCGCAGTACACGGTCTACCGGGCGCTGGCGGTCGCCGGCTACGAGGCGAACGGCGGCAGCCCGGCGACGCTGCCGCACTGATCTCCGTACGGGGATCACGTCCTGGCGGGCGCGGGCGCGGGTTCAGGCGCGGGTGCGGGGGCCCGGCCTGCCGCCGTGGTCACCAGCGCACCGGCCACGAGAGCCGCGCCCGTCCCCATGACCGCCGTGACGCCGACGCGGTCCGCGACCAGTCCGCCGGCCAGCGCCCCGAGCGCGATGGCTCCGTTGAACACCCCGACGAACAGCGAGGAGGCGGCCTCGCGGGCGTCGGGGGCGGCGAGCAGCACCCAGGTCTGCGTGGCCACCGAGACACCGCCGTAGCCGAGGCCCCAGACCGCCATCAGTACGGCTGCGAGGGCGGGGGAACCGCCCAGCCACGGCAGAGCGGCCACGGTGGGCGCCAGGACCGTGCCGATCACCAGCAGCGTCGTGCGCGGTGAGCGGGCGGCTCCGGCCCCGGCGAGGAAGTTCCCGGCCACTCCGGCGATTCCGTACACCAGGAGCAGGGCGCCGATCGTGCCCGCTCCGACGCCGGTGACGTCCTCCAGGACCGGCCTGACGTAGGTGTACGCGGCGAAGTGCCCGGTGACGAGGAGGCCGACGACGAGGAGACCGGTGCGCAGCCGGGGGTCGCGGGTCAGCCGCAGCACCCCGCCGAGCGGAACCGTGCGCTCGGCGGGCAGCCGGGGCAGCAGGAGCGCCGCCGCGACCAGCACCACGGCCCCGAGCCCGGCGGCCGCCAGGAACGCGGCGCGCCAGCCCGCGAGGGCGCCGAGGTACGTTCCGGCGGGGACGCCCAGGACGGACGCCACGGCGATGCCGCTGAAGACCAGGGAGGTGGCGGCGCCGGCGGACTTCGCCGGGACCAGGCGCACCGCGAGCCCCGCCGCGACGGCCCAGACGCCGCCCATGCCGATGCCGACCAGGACGCGGGCGACGACCATGGTCCCGAAGTCCGGCGCCCAGGCCGCACCGAGGTTGCCGACGACCAGCACCGCGACCAGCACGCACAGGGCCGTACGCCGGTCGGCGCGGCCGAGCAGCGGGACGAGGGCGGGGGCCGAGAGGGCCGCGACGAGGCCGGTGATGGTCAGCGTCAGACCGGCCACGCCCTCCGGGACGCCGAGCGAGCGGCCCATCGGCGTGAGCAGCCCGACGGGCAGCATCTCGGACGTGACCACCGTGAACGTGCCGAGCGCGAGGGCCGCCACACCCGGCCAGCCGTTGCGGGAGGGCGCCGGGCGGGCGGCCCGGGCTGCTGAGGATTCCTGAACCTGCGTCATGTCCCCAGCCAATCGGGGGCGGGGGCCGGGAACAACGGCCGAACCCTCATCCTTCTATGAGGTGGACTCATCGATCCGGAGCTGATCCGGGCCAGGAAAGCGGGGCCGCATGAGCAACCCGGAGATCCGGGAGCTGGAGGCGTTCCTCGCGCTGGCCGAGGAGCTGCACTTCGGCCGGGCCGGAGAGCGGCTCTTTCTCTCGCAGAGCCGGATCAGCCAACTGCTGCGGGCCCTGGAGAGCAGGATCGGCGGCCGGCTGGTCGACCGCACGAGCCGCCGGGTCCGGCTCACCCCGCTCGGCGAACAGCTCCACGCGGGTCTGCGTCCCGCCTTCGACGCGATCGTCGCGACGATCGACGAGGTGCGGGAGGTGGCACGGGGCGTCGGCGGCGTGTTCCGCGTCGGTTTCCAGGGGACGGCGAACGACCCGTTCATGCGGGCGGTCACGGCCTTCCGGGACGGGCACCCCGACTGCGCCGCCGAGATCGTGGAGATCCCGCTCTCCGACCCGTTCGGCGCGGTGCACCGCGGGGAGGTGGACGCGGCGGTGGTGCTGATGCCGGTCCTGGACGACGCGCTGGTGCTCGGCCCGGTCTTCTCCGCCCGGCCGCTGACGCTCGCCGTCTCCGACCGGCACCCGTACGCGCGCCGCCCCGGCATCGACGCCGAGGACCTGGCGGGCTGCCCGCTCATCGGCGTCTCCGGGGCGGCCCCGGAGTACTGGCGGCTGGCCCAGGCCCCGGCCGTCACACCCGGCGGCCGCGCGATCCCGGCCGGGCCGGCGGTGAGCAGCCTGCAGGAGGGGTTGGCCCTGGTGCGGGCGGACCGGGGCGCGATGCTGCTGTGCGACCCGACGGCGGACTACTACGGCAGTCACGCGGTGGCCTTCGTCCCGGTGACCGGTCTCCCGGACTCGTCCCTCGCACTGGTGTGGCACCGGAACCACGAGACGGCCCGGACGCGGGGCTTCGCACGGGCACTGGCGTCCGCCGCCGCGTCCGCCGGATGAACGGCGGGGGCCGGTGGCGGGCACCCGGCCCCGCCCCTGCCCATGCCGCTGCCCCGGAATCCCGGTGGCCGCTCCCGTGTTGTACGTACCGAACACCGACCCCCGGAGGAGCCCCCGCATGTTCCTGAACCACCGCACCCCCGAGCTCCCCACCCCGGAGCAGGCCCTGCGCGGCCGCCCCGTCCCCGAATTCACCGTCCCCTCCCGCCACACGGTCCTCGGCAACCCCCTGGTGGGCCCGTATCCGGAGGGCCTGGAGGTGGCGGACTTCGCGCTGGGCTGTTTCTGGGGTGCCGAGCGGAAGTTCTGGCAGACCGAGGGCGTCTGGACGACGCTCGTGGGCTACCAGGGCGGCTACACGGAGAACCCCTCGTACGAGGAGGCCTGCTCGGGCCTGACCGGGCACACGGAGGCGGTACGCGTGGTCTTCGACCCGGCCGTCGTCCCGTACACGGAGCTGCTGAAGCTCTTCTGGGAGTCGCACAACCCGACCCAGGGCTTCCGCCAGGGCAACGACGTGGGCACCCAGTACCGCTCCGCGATCTACACCCACTCCCCCGCCCAGGCAGCGGCCGCCGACGCCTCCCGCGAGGCGTACCAGAAGGTCCTGACGGCGTCGGGCCACAAGGAGATCACCACGGAGATCCTCCCGGCCGAGGGCCGCCCGTTCTGGCCGGCGGAGGCGTACCACCAGCAGTACCTGGACAAGAACCCGGGCGGCTACTGCGGCATCGGCGGCACGGGCGTCTCCTGCCCGATCGGCGTGGCCCCGGTCGAGGGCTGATCCCGGGCCCTACGGCTCCCCCTGGCCGAGCATCGCCGGAAGCAGCCGCCGCAGCAGCCGTACGAACAGGGCGTCCCGGTCGGCCGGGGGCGGTGCGCCCGCCGCGGTGAGGGCGGCGAGCAGGTGCGGGTGGCGGCCCTCGGCGGCGACTGCGGCCAGGTGGGCCGCCCGGCCGGCCGGGTCGCCGGTGGACGGGGCGCCGGCGGGCGTCGCGGCGGCCTCGCGGCGGGCGAAGAGGACCGCCAGGCCGCCGAGGAGGCCGATGGCCTCCAGCTTCTGCCCGGCGGTGCCCGGCGCGGGGGCCAGGATGCCGAGCGCGTGGTCGAGGTAGTCGATCGCGTGCGGGCCCAGCACCTCGCCGCGCCGGTCGTTCAGATCGGCGAGCCACGGGTGCCGGACGTGGGCGTCCCTGGACTGGAGGGCCAGGCCGACGAGATCGTCCAGCCAGTCGCCGCCGGTGGCCCCGGAGAGGTCCAGTTCGCCCGCGACCGCGTCCGCCATGAGGTCCAGCAGCTCGTCCCGGCTCCCCACGTAGCGGTAGAGCGAGGCGGGTCCCGTGCCCAGCCTCTGCGCGAGCGCGCGCATCGACACGGCCGCCAGTCCCTCCGCGTCGGCGAGGGCGAGGGCGGCCGCCGCGATCTGGGGACGGCTCCGTTCGGGTGCGGGTCCACGCGCGCCCCGCTCGGGGCGTGACCATACGGTCGTCGGCCGGGTCTCGCGATCGGCCACGGGCCGCCACCTTCCCTTCAGGTCCCCGTCCGGGGTCCGGAACTGGCTGTAGTCTAATACTGCGAACATCGTTCGCAGTATTCTCGCCCATCGGAGGAGCCCGTCATGACCTGGACCGAACGCCGCTTCGCCCGCAACGGTGCGGTCGAGCTCGCCCACGACCGGCTCCAGGAGGGCGCGGACGGCGAACCGCTGCTCCTGGTGATGGGGTTGGCGGTCTCCCGGCACTGGTGGCCCGGGGAGCTGTGCGCGGCCTTCGCCGACGCCGGGTTCGCCGTCGCCCGCTACGACCAGCGGGACGCGGGCGAGTCCACCCGGCTGCCCAAGCGCACCGCCCGGGGCAATCCCTTCGCCGCCCTGGCCGCCGGCCGCGGTGCGGCCTACACCGCCGAGGACATGGCCGACGACGCCGTCGCCGTCATGGACGCGCTCGGCTGGGAGTCGGCCCACCTCTTCGGGCACTCGCTGGGCGGCGTCGTCGCCCAGCGCGTCGCCCTGCGCCACCCGGGCCGGGTGCGCACGCTCACCTCGTCCGCCGCGCTCCCCAGCGATGTCGGCGGCCTGGGAGCCTTCCGCCATCTGCGGCTCGGCACGCTCGCGAAGTTCGCCCGCATCAAGCCCGCCCAGGACCGGGAGGAGCGGATCGCGGCCGGGCTCGCGGTGGCGCGGCTCTGCGCGTCGCCCGGCTACCCGTTCGACGAGGCGGAGGCCTTGGAACGGATCACCGCCGACGTGGACACCGGCATCGCCGACCCGGACGCCCAGTCCCGCCAGATCGGGGCACCCTGGCACGGCCCGTCCCTGGCCGAACTGCGCGTCCCCGCACTGGTGCTGCACGGCACGGACGACCCGCTGCTCAAGCCCTCCGCCGGCCGGGCCACCGCCGCGGCGATCCCCGGCGCCCGGCTCGTCCTCCAGCCCGGCGTCGGCCACGACATCCCCCGCGAGCGGCACACCGCCGTCGCCGCCGAGATACGGGCGCTCGCGGACCGGGCCGCCCGGGTCGACGGCCACACGTAACGGCCGTCTCCCCGGCCAGGCGGCCGCACGCCAACACCCCTCCCTCTCGGGTCAGGCAGCCGTGCGTAACGACCCGGCCCCCCGGGTCAGGCAGCCAGCAGCACGCCGCCCATCGGGCCCGACGGGCGCATCGCACCGACCGAACCGGCCGGACCTGTCGACCGCACGGACCGGTGGCCGCCGGCCGCACTCGACCCGAGCGAACGCGGCCGGGAGCGGGCCGCGGCCAGGCTGACCAGCCGCTCCCCCGCCAACGCCAGGATGTCGGCGAGGTTCAGGCCGAGCGCCTGGGCCGCGGCGGCCAGCACCTCGGAGGAGGCCTCCTTGAGGCCCCGCTCCACCTCGGAGAGATACGGCATGGAGATCCGGGCCGCCTCGGCGACGTCCTTCAACGTCCGCCCCTGGGCCTGGCGTTCGCGGCGCAGCACCTCCCCGACGAGGTCACGCCAGAGCGGTTCCCGGGGCAGAGCCGGGGCCACCGCCGGGAGCGGGCGCAGAGGGATCACGTCGGCCTGGTTCGTCGCTCGGATGCTCACCTTCCCCAGCCTAGGAGCGCCGCGCCTCCCCCGCACCGGTCCGGCGTTGCGCTCCGGGCAGATCTGCTGATGGCGAAGTCGCGTGACAGGCCGCCGGCCCCGGGAGACTGCCGGTTCCGGGGAAACAGGCAGGTCCAGGGCGCGGCCGCTATCGTCACGCCCGACAGCGGTTTCTCCGTAGGGGGTTCGGGATGACACGGGAGCAGGCAGCAGGGCGTTCGGGGCACCACGATCCGCAGGCGCTCCGGCGGCGCCCCTGGTTCGCCGCCAACGAAATCCTCGCCTTCCTGCTGGAGCTCGTGGCGATCGGCTGCCTCGCCTGGTGGGGCTTCACCGCCGTGGACGGGGTCCTCGTATCGGTCCTGCTCGGCCTCGGGGTGCCTGCGGCGGCCGTGACCCTGTGGGGGCTGTTCGCCGCGCCCCGCGCCCGGTTCAGGCCGCCGCTCGCGGGGGTGCTGGCGGTGAAGACCCTGGTCCTCGGTGGCAGCGCTGCGGCGGTGTACGGAACGGGGCACCCGGTCGTGGCCGGGGTGTTCACCGTCGTCCTGGCCCTGAACACGGGGTGCGCGGAGTACTACCGCCGCCGCCCGCCCACCTGAACGAGCCTCACCCGGTGACGGCGACGGCGGAGGATCGACGCCGGTAGTAGGCGATCGCGAGAGCGATGGTGATGGGCCCCCAAGCGGCGATGGGGGTGACGCACACCGTCGCCAGCGCCTTCCAGGCGCCGTTGACGTAGGCGACGGAGTCGATGACGCCGAACAGGGTGAGATGGCGATCGCCGCCGATGGGGAAGGCGGTGAACAGGGCGGTGAGTATCAGGCCGCCGAGCACGGCGGGGACGACAGCCGCCATCGGCCGGACCCGTCTGCCGCCGATGACCGGTATCCAGGCGGGCGCCACCTCGCCCCAGCCCCGGACCAGACCGATGGTCAGGATCGCGATCACTTCCGTCAACAAGCTGAGCCCGAGAACGTACGGAACGCTCAGCCAGTAGGCGGGCATACCGCCGTCCTGGACCTGCCCCATCTCGAAGTGCAGCGCGAAGGGCAGCCGCCACAGGCACGACGGCAGCAGAAGCAGCGGAAGCGCGTGGGCCAGGCGCATCGCCCAGCGAGGAACGGGCCGCTCGGTGTCATCGACGGGCGGGGGCCGGTGAAGGATCTTCAGCGTCATGACTCCACCCTCGCGGGGCAGGCACGACGACGAATCACCCGCGCGAGCCAACCCGCTCCCCCGCCCGGGGGAGACCACACCTGGCAGCCTCGCCCGCGCGGGGTAGCGGTACCGGCGGCGGCGCAACACCGACGCCTCCCCGCGTACGGTCAGATCAGACCCTGCGCCAGCATCGCGTCCGCGACCAGTTCGAAGCCCGCGATGTTCGCGCCCACCACGTAGTTGCCGGGGCTGCCGTACCGCTCCGCGGTCGTGTAGCAGGAGTCGTGGATGTGCCGCATGATCTCGGCGAGCCGCTCCTCGGTGTGGGAGAAGGTCCACGAGTCCCGGGACGCGTTCTGCTGCATCTCCAGCGCGCTCGTCGCGACGCCGCCCGCGTTGGCCGCCTTGCCGGGGGCGAAGGCGACGCCCGCCTCCTGGAACACCCGGACCGCCTCCGGCGTGGTGGGCATGTTGGCGCCCTCCGCGACCGCCTTGACCCCGTTGCGCACGAGGTCCAGCGCGTCGGCCTCGTGGAGTTCGTTCTGCGTGGCGCAGGGAAGGGCCACGTCCACGGGGACCGACCACACCCCCGTACCGGGTACGAACCGGGCGTGTGCGCCGCGCCGTTCGGCGTACTCCGAGACCCGGCCCCGGCCGGCCTCCTTGATCTCCTTGAGGAGGGCGAGGTCGATGCCCTTCTCGTCGACGACATAGCCGCTGGAGTCCGAGCAGGTCACCACGGTCGCGCCGAGCTGCTGGGCCTTCTCGATGGCGTAGATGGCCACGTTGCCGGAACCGGAGACCGCGACGGTCTGGCCCTCCAGCGACTCGCCGCGGCTGCGCAGCATCTCGGCGGTGAACAGGACCGTGCCGTAGCCGGTGGCCTCCGTACGGGCCTGTGCGCCGCCCCAGCCGAGGCCCTTGCCGGTGAGGACGCCGGACTCGTAGCGGTTGGTGATCCGCTTGTACTGGCCGAAGAGATAGCCGATCTCGCGGCCGCCCACACCGATGTCACCGGCCGGAACGTCCGTGTACTCCCCCAGGTGGCGGTGGAGTTCGGTCATGAAGGACTGACAGAACCGCATGATCTCGGCGTCGGACCGGCCCTTGGGGTCGAAGTCCGCACCGCCCTTGCCGCCGCCGATGGGCATGCCGGTGAGGGCGTTCTTGAAGATCTGCTCGAAGCCGAGGAACTTCACGATGCCGAGGTTGACCGAGGGGTGGAAGCGCAGCCCGCCCTTGTAGGGGCCGAGCGAGCTGGAGAACTCCACCCGGAAGCCCCGGTTGACGTGGATGTCGCCGGAGTCGTCCGACCACGGCACCCGGAAGATCAGCTGGCGCTCGGGCTCGCATATGCGCTCGATGATGCGCGCGTCGACGAACTCGGGGCGCCGGGTCAGCACCGGCCCGAGCGTCTCCAGGACCTCGCGGACCGCCTGGTGGAACTCCTGCTCACCCTGATTGCGGCGCAGGATCTCGGCGTAGAGCGGCTCGATGACGCGGGCCGCGGCATCGTGCGTGCGGGCGGAGTCGGGCGAGTCGGGGATGACCGGCATCTGATCAAGACCTTCCGTGGTCGGCTCGTGCGCGTCGGCGCTCCCGCCCCGGGGAGCACCACCGGTCCGCCTCCCCCGCCGGAGCCCCGCGGACTCCCTCCCGGGAGGACCGCGTGGCCGTCGCCCGGCAGGGCGATGCGCAGGACCGTCGTACGGTCCGATTCTCCCGTGCGGCCCGATGATCTTCGAGGACCATCCACATATTGGCCATGATCAGCCGTTTTGATCAGCGCCCGGACCGCCGCGCGGGGCCCTGGCCGGGCCCCGATCCAGCGTTCCGGGCGGCCCGAGCGGCTCGGGTCCGCTCCCCGGCCGCGACGCCCCGAGTGGCCAAGGTCACATGTCGGATCGGCTTTCACGCGAGCCCCGCAGCGCCCAGAGCCCGCCTCCGGAGGCGAGCACGATGACCCCCGCGACGGCGCTCAGGGCGATCCGGAAGCCGCTTTCCTCGACCGCGATGCTGAGGAAGACGTTGGCGGCGAGCGCGGCGGACAGGACGAGCCAGAGCAAGGACTTCATGACGGTGATGCCTCCGTGGTCGGTGATACGTCCAGCCTGTCGGCCGGGGCGCGCCGCGAGGAGGGAGCGGGCCCCCGTATCGGGGGTGCAGCAGGCTCCACCCCCTCCCGGGGGCGGGCGGCGCGGGCCGAGGGCCATGACGAGCCGGTCCGCGGGGAAAGCACGCGTGGAGCCGGCGGAAGGCAACCGTAGCGGTCCCGTGAAAACAACGCCGGGGCACGGGAGTTACCCGTCAGGAACAGGGACACCCCGCCTGACGATCAGTCATGATGCCCCCATGACGAAGCCGCGGGGGCGTCGGAGAGGACAGCCTCCTGACGCATTACAGGCGCTGTACGGAGTGCGCCGGACCGGGAACGGCACCGCCCGACCCCGGCCGGCCCCGCCCACGCCTCCGGGCCCGCCCTCGACGCCGGGCCGGTCGCCGTACGGGCACGCGCTTCCGCGCGCGGCCTATCCGGCGTACGCCCGCTCGGCGTATCCCGCCCCGGCGCCCCGGGGGCAGCCGCGCATCCCCAAGGGCACGGGCGACATGCGGCGCTATCTGGCGGTCGGGCTCGACAGCTATCTGTGCCTGCTGGCCGTCGGACTCCTGGTGCGGTCGTGCCTGGACTCCGGCGGGACGGGGCGCGCGGTCGCCCTGCTGGTCGTCCAGCTGGTCGCGCTGTCGTTCGCCAACCAGGTGCTGCTGACGTTGGCCGTCCGGGCGAGCGCCGGAAAGCTGATCATGGGCGTCCGGGTGATCCGGCTGCCCGACGCGGGCCGGCCGGGATTCCGCCTGCTGGTGCTGCGCTGGCTGTACGGGCTCCTCTGGCTGCCGCGCCAGCCGTGGCGCCGGTTCCGCGACCGGGCGGCGGCCGGTGGCCCGGAGAGAGCCCCGGGCCACCGCACCGAGGCGCCCGATGACCTCGCGGGGGTGCGCCAGGTCCGCCGCAGTGACCTGCGGTCCTACCGGGCGGCGGTGCAGGGGCGTACGGGCTGAGCCTGCTCCGTGACGCCCCCGGGCGAGAAGGGCCGCTTCAGCGCCAGTCGCCGGTGATCCAGGCCACGAGGCGGGGGTGGGCGGTGTACGGGTCGCATGCGGCGATCACCCTGGTGGAGACGAAGTCCCGGGTGACGACCTGCCCGACATCCCGGGCCACCCGGTTGAGGCCACCGCTGACGTCCCCGGGTTCCCCGATCGTCACCGGGACGGAGGAAGCGGCTGTCGTCTCCTCTTCGCAGCCGACGAGAGGAAGGGGCTGGCCGAGGTACCAACCGCAGACGAAGATGGCGTACAGGGCGGCGGCGGCGCCCAGGCGGCGCGGAGTTATCCAGGTTATCCAGTGAGACACCTGCCGGAGTGTTCCACGAACCGGGTTCCGGGAGGCGGCGCGCGCGGCGCCTCCCCCGCCCCGAAGTCAAGTCGGGGGGCGGGTTGTTGACCAGCCCGGCCAACCCGGCCAGGACGGCCGGCCCGGCCGGCCTGAGCCCCGGCGTACGCCTCCGCGCGAACCGACCGGACACAGCGTCGCAGGGGCGCGCCGGACACGCCGAAGGCGGCGGTCCCGGAGTCTTCCGGGGCCGCCGCCTTCGGGCGGGGACGGGGGTGGTGCCGAGGGGGAACGGCGGGTGGATCAGGCCTGGGAGCCGGCCGTCCACTCGGCCCAGCTCATGTTCCAGCCGTTGAGACCGTTGTCCGGGGTGATGGTCTTGTCCGGGGAGTTCTTGACGATGACCACGTCGCCGACGAGGGAGTTGTCGTAGAACCAGGCGCCCGGCGCGCTGGAGTCGTTCGCGCCCTTCACGTCGGCGAGGCCCACGCAGCCGTGGCTGGTGTTGGCGTTGCCGAAGATGCCCTTGCCCCAGTAGTTGCCGTGGATGAAGGTGCCCGACGTGGACAGGCGCATGGCGTGCGGCACGTCCTTGATGTCGTACTCGCCCTTGCCGTCGTCATCGGTGAAGCCGACGGTGGCGCCGTTCATCCGGGTCTCCTTGTGCTTCTCGGAGATCACCATCTGACCGTTGTACGTGGGGTTCTCGGGGGAGCCCGCGGAGATCGGGATCGTCTTGATCGTCTTGCCGTCGCGGGTGACCGTCATCTGCTTGGTCTTCGCGTCGACGGTGGAGACCTGGTTGCGGCCGACCTTGAAGGTCACGGTCTTCTGCTGGACGCCGAAGACGCCGTCCGCACCCTCGACGCCGTCGAGGGCCAGCTTCAGGGTGACGGTGGAGCCGCCCTGCCAGTAGTCCTCCGGGCGCAGGTCCAGGCGCTGGGAGTTGAACCAGTGGCCGACGACTTCCTGGCCGCTGCTGGAGGTCACGGTGATGCCGTCCTGGACGGCCTTCTTGTCCGTGATCGCCTTGTTGAAGTTGATCGAGACGGGCATCCCGACGCCGACCGTGGAGCCGTCCTCGGGGGTGAAGTTCCCGATGAAGCTGTTGTCGGGCGAGACGGTGGTGAAGGAGCTGTTCTCGTGGGCCTCGCGGCCCTTCGAGTCGGCCGCCGTGGCGTCGATCTTGTACGTGGTGGACCGCTCCAGCTGACCCGCGGGCTTCCAGCTGGATCCATCGGCCGCCAGCGTGCCCTCGACCGGGTCGCCCGCCGCGGTCGTCATGACGACCTTGGTCAGCTTGCCCTTGGCGACGGTGACCTGGGCCGCGTTGTTGATGCTGGCGTTGGTCGCGCCGTTCTTCGGCTTGATCGCTATCTGCGCCTCGGAGGCGTCCGCGGCTGCCGCCTTGTCCACTTCCTGCTGCGACGACTCCGAGCTCCCGGCGTTCGTCTTGCCGCCCTTGTCGCCGTCGTCGCTACAGGCCGAAAGCACCAGCACGCCGCCGAGCAGTGCGGACATGGCCATGAGGCCCCTGCGCCGCTTGCTGTCCGTCATCACACGCTTCTCCATCGTTGCCGATTCCCCAAAATCCCCGGACGGGGCCGCCAGGCCGCTATTCCCCGTCAATGTTCCAAGAACACCCGGAAAGGGTGCTCCGTTCCACATCCATGACAGATGTGGGGAACACCACTCATCGACGCGTCCCCGGCAGCGGTGGTTCCCGCATCCCGGTCCCGCTTTCCGCCGCCGTGCGCCGTGGCCCCGGTCCGCCGGTGAGCGGGGCCGGGGCCGGTGTTCTCACACGTCACACCCGCTGCGCGGGGTCACCGTCCTCGCCGTCGTTCTTCCCATTGTGCGCGACCGCGTCGCCATACCCCTCCTCGTCGTCCTCGTCCGGCGGCAGGAAGAGCTCCTCGTCGCCGTCGTCCGCGTCGTCCCAGCCCTCCGCGTCGGGGTCGTACTCGATGCTCTCGCTGCTCCAGGAGGCCTGGGCCAGCTCGACCCCGGGCACCTCGCTGACCAGGTCGAAGGGGTCGACCAGCGAGGCGAGGGCCTCCGCTCCGTCTGCCCGGACCGTGGCCTCGGCATGCATCCGCTCCTCGGCGGTGTCGCTCCCGGCGACCGCGGCGACGGGCTCTCCGTACTCGGCGGCGATGGATTCGAGGGCGGTGCCGGTCAGGGCGTCGAGGTCGGTGACCTCCAGCACCATCTCCACGCGAAGTCGAACAAACCTGGATGTCTCTTCTGTGCTCATAGGCCGGAGCGTAAGGCCCGGCGGGGCCACGACTTTCCACCGACCCGCTGCTTTGCTTAGCATCGGCGTACGGGGCTAACTCATGGTTGTCGCAAGGGGATCGAATCTGTGTCCGTCGCTCGTCGCACACTCCTGACCGCCACCGCCGCAGGCACGCTGCTGGCCGCTCTCTGGTTCGTCCCGTCGGCCAACGCGACCGGTGAGAACGGCGCCCAGGGCGCCCCGGCGGCCACCTCCGACCGGACCGCCGGGCAGTCCGCCGGGAGCCCCGACGACGCCTCCGGCGCGCTCCTCGCCGACACCGGGCCGGGCCCGGACACGACCCCGTATCTCATCGGCGGCACAGCCCTGTTGGGCCTCGGCGCGGGCTTCGTCACCTACTCGGTGCGCCGTTCCGGTTCCGGGACGCGCCCGGTGCTCTGAGCATCCCGTACGCACGGAAGAGGGCTCCCGCGACGATGGCGCGGGGCCCTCTTCCGTGCGTACGGGGCCGGCTCAGGCCAGCGGCCCCGTGACCGGCTCCACGGCCGCGACCAGACGCCCTTCCCGTACGAACGTGTCGGCGGCGGCCAGGTCCGGCGCGAGGAAGCGGTCCGGGCCCGGGCCCTCGGCGCCGGCGGCCCGCAGCGCGTCCACGGCGGCCTGCGAGGCGGGGGCGGGGGTCAGGCCCTGGGCGGCGCGGATCTCGACGGCGCGGGTCGCGGCGTACAGCTCGACGGCGACGATCCGGGCCAGGTTGTCCACGGCCGTACGGAGTTTGCGCGCGGCGGACCAGCCCATGGAGACGTGGTCCTCCTGCATCGCGGAGGACGGGATGGAGTCGGCGGAGGCGGGGACCGCGAGCCGCTTCATCTCGCTGACCAGGGCGGCCTGGGTGTACTGGGCGATCATCAGGCCCGAGTCGACCCCGGCGTCGTCCGCGAGGAACGGCGGCAGGCCGTGCGAGCGGTTCTTGTCGAGCAGCCGGTCGGTGCGGCGTTCACAGATCGAGCCGAGGTCGGCGGCGACGATCGCGAGGAAGTCCAGGACGTACGCGACGGGCGCGCCGTGGAAGTTGCCGTTGGACTCGACGCGGCCGTCGGGGAGGACCACCGGGTTGTCCACGGAGGAGGCCAGTTCGCGGCCCGCGCCGTTGACCTGGGGGGCGCAGCGCACCGAGTAGGCGTCCTGGACCCGGGGCGCGTCGCCGGTGACGTCGGCGTGCCGCCCCGTCAGTCCGGAACCGGCCAGCACCCGCAGCATGTTGTCCGCGCTGACGCCCTGTCCGGGGTGCGGGCGGATGGCGTGCAGTTCGGGGGCGAGGACCTTGTCCGTGCCGAGCAGCGCCTCCAGGGAGAGGGCGGCGGTGATGTCGGCCGAGGTGTAGAGGTTCTTCAGGTCGGCGAGGGCCATGACCAGCATGCCGAGCATGCCGTCGGTGCCGTTGAGGAGGGCCAGGCCCTCCTTCTCGCGGAGCTCGACGGGGGTGATGCCGTGCGCGGCGAGGAGTTCGCCGGCCGGGCGGACGGTGCCGTCGGGGCCCTCCGCGTCGCCCTCGCCCATCAGGGTGAGCGCGCAGTGCGAGAGCGGGGCGAGGTCGCCGGAGCAGCCGAGCGAGCCGTACTCGTGGACGACGGGCGTGATGCCCGCGTTCAGCAGGTCGGCCATGGTCTGTGCGACCTCGGGGCGTACGCCGGTGTGTCCGGAGGCGACCGTCTTCAGCCGGAGGAACATCAGCGCGCGCACGACCTCACGCTCGACGCGGGGGCCCATGCCGGCCGCGTGCGAGCGGACGATGTTGCGCTGGAGCTGCGCCCGCAGTTCCGGGCTGATGTGGCGGCTGGCGAGGGCGCCGAAGCCGGTGGAGACGCCGTAGACCGGCTCGGGCTTGGCGGCCAGCGCGTCCACGATGAGACGGGCGGCGGCCAGGGCTTCCACGGCGGCGGCGGAGAGCTCGACCCGGGCGCCGTGGCGGGCCACGGCGACGACGTCCTCGGCGGTGGTTCCGGACGTCCCCACCACAACAGTGTGCATATCCATATTCAGCAGCGTACGTATTGAAAGCCTTCATGTCACTAGTGGTGCCGCGCAGGGCCCCTTACGGGAGCGGATGAGTACGTGAACGGGTTGCCCGCCGCGCGCGCTGCCGGGAGGCTGCACCCATGCGTCGACTCCTGCTGCTCGCCCCGTTGTTGCTGTTCGCCGTCTCCGGCTGCGGCGTGCTCCAGTCCTCCGAGGACGAGGCCACGGACTCCGCACGGGACGTGGCCAGGAAGGCGGGCGAGCGGCTCTACGGTCAGCGTCCGCGCACGGCGGAGGAGGTCGGGTACATCACCTCCGGTATCGAGGGGGTCGAGGTACTGCGGGTGAAGGGCGCCTCGACCCGCGACGGGGACGGCATCGAGGTGGTCGTCCGCACGTCCGGCACGGCGTACGACCAGAAGTTCGACCCCGAGCCGGTCACCGTGCGGCGCTGTTTCGCGGTGCGGGTGTCGCCGAAGTCGGAGTGGCGCGAGGACCCCCGTGACGTGGACTGCCCGGACGGCCCCCGGCTGACCTTCGCGCCGCCGCCCGAACCGCCCGCGCTGCCGCACGAGGAGCTGCGCGCGAAGCTTCCCCGGGTGCCGGAGGGCGGCCGGGTGGACGAGGCCGAGGTGCGCCGGGTGGTCGCCGCGCTGGACATGGACCGGGCGATCCGTACCGAGGTGAAGGCGGGCGCCGGACGGGTCGGCGTCCTCCTGTCGGTGGAGGGCAACGGCTACGACCCGCAGGACTGCCTTCTCGGCCGGGTGAGCCCGGGCGCCACCGAGGTGTGGGTGCCGTCCCGGGTGCAGCGGATGCGCGGAGAGGGCGGCTGCACCATCCAGAACGCCCTGGACCGGATGCCGCCACCGCACTGAGCCGCACCGATCCACGCCGAGCGCACCGAGCGCACCGAGACCTTCAGGCGCCTCCGCGCCGGGGTCTGATGCGCCACCACGCCGAGCGACGCGCCCGGGCTCGCCCCGGACGGCGCGCCACCCGGGCTCACGGCCGGTTGCCGCGCAGCCTGCGCCGGTCGTGCGCGGACTTCGGCGGGGAGTCCGCGAGCCGGATGACCTCGCCGTCCCGCCCGGCCACCACCGGGCCCAGCGAGCGGGCCGCCTTGGCCCGGTACTGGGCGGCGTCCGCGAGCCGGAACAGCCGGCGGGCCGAGCGCACCGGGCCGATCGGGTCGCCGGTCGACGCGACCCCGCAGGCGACCCCGTCGCCCAGCTCGATCACCGCCGCCCGGTCACACAGCTCGGTGGCGACGCCGACCACCGCGTCGGCCGGGGGGCCCGCCGCGAGCAGACAGAACTCGTCGCCGCCCAGCCGGGCCGCCAGCGCCTCCGGCAGCATCGCCCCGCACAGGGACAGCACCGAGCCGAAACGTTCCAGCAGACGGTCGCCGACGGCGTGGCCATGGGTGTCGTTCACCGCCTTGAGGCCGTTCAGGTCGCAGACGACGAGGCTGACGACCGTGTCGTCGACACGGTGCCGCTCGACGGCCTCGTCGAGCCGGATGTCGACCGCGCGGCGGTTGGCCAGACCGGTGAGCGGGTCGGTGAAGGCCAGCTTGCGGACCTCCTCAAGACGCTCGGTCTGGGCGATCCCGGAGGCCACGACGGCGGCGAGCACGGTCGCGAAGTTCGCGTCGGCCCGGTCGAAGACGGGCTGCCCGGCCGGCCGCGCCACATACAGCTCGCCCCACGCCCGGCCGTGCAGCACGATCGGCGCGACCACGCAGCAGCCCCGGCCGCGCCGCCGCAGAGCCGCGACCCGCTGATGGCAGTAGGGACGGGCCCCGCGCGCCGGACCGCCCGCGCCGGGCTGCCCGTCGGCGGTCTCCACCCAGGCGTCGGGCTCGCCGCCGCCGGCCCAGCGCTCGTGCAGGAACTCGGTGATCTCCGGGAACTCGTGGACCGGGTAGGCCTCCTCCTCGGGGAACTCCTCCTCCCCCTCGGCCCGTTGCCCCGCGTTCACCAGCACCCGCAGCCTGCCCCGGTCCCGCTCCCACACGGAGAGCGCGGCGAAGCTGCCGCTCAGCGCCTCGCAGGCGCCCAGCGCCGCCGCCCGCCACGATTCGCGCGGCGTGTAGGCCGCGGCCATGGCCTGCGCCAGCGAAACCACGGCCCGCAGCCGCGCATCGTCACCACCCATTGCTACAGCTTATGTAGATTTGTCCCCTTTTGATCAGTTTGATGCGTAACTAATTTCAACTATTTTTGCGCGAGATACCGCACGATGCTCACGCTGTGTCATCGGATCTCATTCGCCGGGCCAGTCGGGACGCCGCTTCTCGTTGAACGCGGCCACCCCCTCCGCCCGGTCCCCGGAGAAGGCCACCGACCGCCAGGCCGCGTCCTCGACCTCCAGGCCCGCCCGCAGGTCGAGCCCCTGCCCCAGCCGGAGCGCCTTCTTGGCCGCGCGCAGCCCGACCGGCGAGTTGGCGGCGATCCGGCCGCCGAGCGCGAGGGCCTCCTCGCGGTCCCGCCCCGCCCCGACCAGCTCGTCGACCAGCCCCAGTTCGCGTGCCTCGGCGGCCTCGACACGGCGGGCGCTGAACACCAGCTCGGCGGCGCGCGCCGCCCCCACCCGGCGCGGCAGCAACTGCGTACCCCCGCCGCCCGGGATGACGCCCACGGACACCTCGGGCAGCCCGACCACGGCGGTGGCGTCGGCGACGATCACATCGCAGGCGAGGGCGAGTTCGAAGCCGCCGCCGAGGGCGAAGCCGTGCACGGCGGCGATCACCGGCATCGGCAGCTCCAGGACGCCGGTGTAGGCGGCGCGGGCGGTGGGCCGCTGGCGTACGAGGTCGGCGTCGGTGAAGGAGTTGCGCTCCTTGAGGTCCGCGCCCACGCAGAAGGCCCGTTCGTGGCTGGAGGTCAGGACGGTGGCCCGGACGTCCCGGTCGGCGCCGAGCGCGTCGCAGGCGGCGGCGATGGAGCGGGCCATGTCGGTGGAGACGGCGTTCATGGCCTTGGGCCGGTCGAGGACCAGCTCGGCGACGTGGTCCTGCCCCTCGTGCCGTCGTACGACGACGAACTCCCCGTACCGCTGCTCGGACGTGACGGTCATGGCTGCACCCCTGTCATGGACGGCCTGTTAACGAGCGTTACCGTCACGGATCCTAGACAGGACGTCCCCGCCGGGACAGGGCGGGACGGGGACGGGCACGTGACGACCGGGGCAAGGGCGCGACGACAGAGGGCGTGACGGAGGGGCGGGGCGCGCTCAGGAGCCGGTCTTCCCCCGCCGGGCCAGCAGCCACGGCTCCACCACGCCGAGCCCGCGCACCGGGCGCTGCCACATCGGCTGGAGCCCGAAGCGGTACGTCGGCAGCGGCGGCTCGTCGTCGGGCTCGCGGCCCTCCTTCTCGGCGACCCGGACCCGTTCGGCGGCGGCCGCGACGGCCTCGGCGGCCTGCGCCTCGGACTCCGGGGCATCGCCGTGCCGGACCAGCTCCTTGGCGAACGCCCCGTCGACCAGGACGGCGTCCTTCGGCGCTATCGAGGTCAGCCGGCTGGCGAGGTTCACCGTGGTGCCGAAGACATCGCCCATCCGGGTGGTGACCGTGCCGAAGGCGATGCCGACGCGCAGGGCGGGCATCGTCTCGTCCTGGGACATGGCCTCGATCAGCCGGAGCGCTATCTCGGCGGCCGTGCCCGCGTCGTCGGCGGCGAAGAGGACCTCGTCGCCGAGGGTCTTGATGAGCCGGCCGCCGTGCGCGGCGACCAGGTCGGCGGCGGTCGTCTCGAAGGACTCGACCAGTTCGCCGAGCTCCTCCTCCTCCAGGCGCCGGGTCAGCCGGGTGAAGCCGACCAGGTCCGCGAAGCCGACGGCGAGCCGCCGGTCGACCATCTCCTCGTCGTCCGCGGCCTGCACGACCCGGCCGGTGGCGGCGGCGAGCTGGCGCCGCCACACGTAGACGAGGAACTCCTGGAGCTCCGGGAGCAGCAGCTCGATCAGCGGATACGTGACCTCGGTGCGGGTCATGCCGGGCTCGGGCGGCTCGGTCAGACCCTCCAGGAAGGAGTCGATCTGCCACTCGGCCAGCCGGGCGGTGGTCTGCCCGGTGGACCGGGCGACCTGGATCGCCATCGGCTCGCTGAGCAGCCCCGCCTCGACGAGACCGGCGAGCCGCCGCAGCGCGAGCACGTCGGCCTCGGTGAGCGCCTTGGCCTGGCCGATGTCGGCGAAGCCCATGGCCCGCCAGAACCGGGAGGCCAGGTCCATGGAGACCCCGGCGGTGCGGGCCGCCTGGAAGGGCGTGTAGCGCCGGTCGGCCCCCAGGATCAGCGCTTCGAGGCGGATGGCGAGGGGGTCGTCGGTCGGTTCCACCGTGTGGTCGACCTCGTGGTGGGGTGTGGCGTGGACCGAGGAGTCCTGCCCGGGCTCCTCACCCGCGCCGGACGTCGTGTCGCCGACGGTCACCAGCCGCCTCCTGCCCGTTCCCTGCGCACTGCCCTGCCGATCTGTCGCTGGATCGCCTCAACGATACGGCAGGTGTGCCCCAGCTCACGTCCTTGGTTGCCCGCTCCCGGTGCGTCGCGCGTGACATCTCAGGCATACGCGGTACCCGCCCGTACGCCCATCGGGGGCGGCGCCCTCTCAGGTCAGGCCGCCCGCCGCGCCCCGCAGGTGGACGATGTCCCCGGCCGACACCGGCTGCTGGAGCCCGCCCTCGGTGGAGAGGACCAACCGCCCGTCCCCGTCGATCGCGACCGCCTCGCCGACCAGGGACGTCCCTCCCGGCAGCTCCGCCCGCACGGTCCGGTCCAGCGTCGCGCAGCCCGCCGCGTAGGCGGCCTGGAGCCCGCTCGCGGCCGCGTCGCCGTCGGCCGCCTTCCACCGGCCGTACCAGTCCTCCAGCGAGCGCAGGACGGCGCGCAGCAGGGTCTCCCGGTCGGTGGAGACCGCCCCGGCGAGCGCCAGCGACCCGGCGGTGGGGGCGGGCAGTTCGTCGGCGCGGAGCGAGACGTTGATGCCCAGGCCGACGACGATGCCGTCCCCGGCGAACTCGCCGAGGATGCCGCCCGTCTTGCGTTCCTCGCCCTCCACCGTGACCAGCAGGTCGTTGGGCCACTTCAGCGACATGTCGACACCGGCCGACTTCGCCAGCCCGGTCGCGGCGGCGACCCCGGCCAGCAGCGGGACCCATCCCCACCGCTCCACGGGGATGTCGCCGGGCTCCAGGTACACCGAGAAGAACAGCCCGGAGCGGGGCGGTGCGGTCCAGGTCCGCTCCAGCCGTCCGCGCCCGGCGGTCTGCTCCTCGGCGACCAGCACCGTGCCCTCGTCCGCCGCCCCGCCACGGGCCCGCCCGGCGAGGTCGGTGTTGGTGGATCCGGTGGACTCCACGACCTCCAGCGACGTCCACAGCGCGTCCGGCCGCAGGAGTCCGCGCCGCAGCGCGGTCCCGTTGAGGGGCGGCCGGTCGAGGTCCGACCAGCGGTTGTGTGGCGCATCCGGTGGTGTCATGCAACCCAGCCTAGGTGTGGCAAAGGACGCACTGCCTTTCCGGAGGCGCGCCGATACCCTACGAGTCAGTAGCCAGAGCCGGACTGACGGCTGGCCGTCCCCCCGTGACCGGTGCCAGACGTCGTCCCCGTGACCAGGCAGGGAGCCGCCCCCCGATGTCCGAGCCGCTAAGCGACATCCACACCACCGCGGGCAAGCTCGCGGACCTGACGCGCCGCATCGACGAAGCGACGCACGCCGGTTCGGCCCGCGCGGTCGAGAAGCAGCATGCCAAGGGCAAGCTGACGGCCCGTGAGCGGGTCGAGCTGCTGCTGGACGAGGGCTCCTTCGTGGAGCTCGACGAGTTCGCCCGGCACCGCTCCACCAACTTCGGCATCGAGAAGAACCGCCCGTACGGGGACGGCGTCGTCACCGGCTACGGCACGGTCGACGGCCGCCCGGTCTGCGTGTACTCGCAGGACTTCACGATCTTCGGCGGTTCGCTCGGCGAGGTCTACGGCGAGAAGATCGTCAAGGTCATGGACTTCGCGCTGAAGACCGGCTGTCCGGTCATCGGCATCAACGACGGCGGCGGCGCGCGGATCCAGGAAGGCGTCGTCGCGCTCGGCCTGTTCGCCGAGATCTTCCGCCGCAACGTGCACGCCTCCGGGGTGATCCCGCAGATCTCGCTGATCGTCGGCCCGTGCGCGGGCGGTGCGGTCTACTCCCCCGCGATCACCGACTTCACGGTGATGGTCGACCAGACCTCGCACATGTTCATCACCGGCCCCGACGTCATCAAGACGGTCACCGGCGAGGACGTCGGCTTCGAGGAGCTGGGCGGCGCCCGTACGCACAACACCACCTCCGGGGTGGCGCACCACATGGCGGGCGACGAGAAGGACGCCATCGAGTACGTCAAGTCGCTGCTGTCGTACCTCCCGTCGAACAACCTCTCCGAGGCCCCGTCCTTCCCGGAGGAGGCGGACCTCGCCACCACCGACGAGGACCGCGAGCTGGACACGCTCATCCCGGACTCGGCGAACCAGCCGTACGACATGCACACCGCGATCGAGCACGTGCTGGACGACGGCGAGTTCCTGGAGACCCAGGCCCTGTTCGCGCCGAACATCATCACCGGCTTCGGCCGGGTCGAGGGCCACCCGGTCGGCATCGTCGCCAACCAGCCGATGCAGTTCGCCGGCTGCCTGGACATCAACGCCAGCGAGAAGGCGGCGCGCTTCGTCCGCACCTGCGACGCGTTCAACGTCCCCGTCATCACCTTCGTGGACGTGCCGGGCTTCCTGCCGGGCGTGGACCAGGAGTACGGCGGCATCATCCGGCGCGGCGCGAAGCTGATCTACGCCTACGCGGAGGCGACGGTCCCGCTGATCACCGTCATCACCCGCAAGGCCTTCGGCGGCGCGTACGACGTGATGGGCTCCAAGCACCTGGGCGCCGACCTGAACGTCGCCTGGCCGACCGCGCAGATCGCCGTCATGGGGGCGCAGGGCGCGGTGAACATCCTGCACCGGCGGACCATCGCCGCCGCCGACGACCCGGACGCGACGCGGGCCGAGCTGATGGCGGACTACGAGGACGCGCTGCTCAACCCGTACGTGGCGGCGGAGCGCGGCTACGTCGACGCGGTGATCATGCCGTCCGACACCCGGGCCCATATCGTCAAGGGACTGCGTCAGCTGCGTACGAAGCGGGAATCCCTGCCTCCGAAGAAGCACGGCAACATCCCGCTCTAGCAGCAGCCGTACGTTCGCCCGTTCGCAGAAAGGTCTGCCCATGATCAAGGTCGTACGGGGCAACCCCACCCCGGAGGAGCTGGCCGCCGCACTGGCGGTGGTCCGGGCGCGCGCCGCGGCGGCGTCCGCCGTGTCGTCCGGCGCGCCGCTGCCGCCCGAGCAGTGGTCCGACCCGGGGCGCATCGCCCGCACCGGCCGCCCTCAGCCGGGCCCCCGGGCCTGGGCCCGGACGTACTGGCCGGCCTGAGCCGGCCGGCGCGACCGCGAGCCGCCCCCGCCCACGCGGGGGCGGCTTTGAGTACCCGTACTCAGGCGTAGGGGCGGGCGGCGCAGCAGGATCGGGAGCATGCTGTGGTCCGACCCCGAGAACAAGCCGCCGAAGGAACTGCGCGACGCCCAGGCCATGATGCGCAGAGCGGGCGTCCTGGTGGCGCTGGCGATGCTGGTGGCGATGTACGTCCTCGGCATCCGCTGAGAGCAGGGCCCGCGGCCCCGCGGCCCCCACGAGCCCTTCTACGATGGCCCGCATGACTGATCAGCGCCGTCTCGTGCTCGCCTCCGCCTCCCCCGCCCGTCTCGGTCTGCTGCGCCAGGCCGGATTCGCCCCCGAGGTGATCGTCAGCGGGGTCGACGAGGACGCCCTGAGCGCGCCGACCCCCGCCGAGCTGGCGCTCGTCCTGGCCCGGGCCAAGGCGGCGGCGGTCGCGGAGCGCCCCGAGGCGGCGGGCGCCCTGGTCATCGGCTGCGACTCGGTGCTGGAGCTGGACGGCGAGGCGCTGGGCAAGCCGGCCGACGCCGAGGAGGCCACCGCCCGCTGGAAGTCGATGCGCGGCCGGTCGGGCGTCCTGCAGACCGGGCACAGCGTGATCGACACCGCCTCCGGCCGTACGGCCTCGGCGACGGCGTCCACGGTCGTGCGGTTCGGCGAGCCGAGCGACGCCGAGGTCGCCGCCTACGTGGCCTCGGGCGAACCGCTCCATGTCGCGGGGGCGTTCACCCTGGACGGCCGCTCGGCCCCGTTCGTCGACTCCATCGAGGGCGACCACGGCAATGTCATCGGGCTCTCGCTGCCGCTGCTGCGCCGGCTGCTGGGCGAGCTGGACGTCTCCGTCACGGAGCTGTGGGTCTGAGACCGGCGGCGGAGGCGGCGGAGACTTTCTGGCCTTCTAGGCCGTCCGGGCCGCCGCCGGGCCCGCCTCGTCGCCCACGCCGTCGTCGGCCCGGGTCCCGGGCCCGTACGCCAGCAGGGTGAGCACCAGCAGGGCCAGCACGAGCATCATGAACGCGAAGGCGCCCCAGCCCACCAGGCCGACGGTGACCGCGCCGAGGACGCCGTGCACGACCGCGCAGCCGATCAGGGCGATGCGTCCGAAGCGCCCCGGGGCACGGTCGCGGGCCCCGGCCAGCAGGGCTGTCAGCCCGCACAGGACCAGCAGCAGCCCGGAGACGCCGCCCATCACCCAGGTGCCGGTGGACATGGCGTCCGGGTCCAGGCCGGCGAGCGACATGTTCTGGTTCTCGGCGACCGTGGCCAGGACGGCGTTGATGAGCACGATGCCCACCGCCTCCCCGAACAGCACGAGCGCGGTCACGATCGCCACCGGTCTGCGCATGACCGATCCACCCCCTGTTACCTGCAGTACGTACGTAGCGCGGACCCTACTCACGGGTATTCCTTCGGACAAGGGGTGGGACCGGCCCGTACGCCGGGCAAAGAATCCATCGACCGTTCGTAGGGACTCCACAAAGAAACGCCGTGAGGCGTTGACCTTAAGGACAGAGACCTGGACCACACCGGCTGGTTACTGTGCGGTTGAGGATCGCGGCGTACCGTGGTGCCACAAGGGATTTCACTACTGGGGCAAGCCTCGGATCACACTCCGTGTGGGCAAGCTCACCATTGGGGACGGGTCGTACGGCCGTGTCGGTAGTCCCTAAACTCAGCTTGTTTCGAGGAGGGAGTCATCGTGCGCAAGGTGCTCATCGCCAACCGTGGCGAAATCGCTGTCCGCGTTGCTCGGGCGTGCCGGGACGCGGGGATCGCGAGCGTCGCGGTCTACGCCGAACCGGACCGGGACGCGCTGCATGTCCGGGCCGCAGACGAGGCGTTCGCCCTGGGCGGTGACACCCCGGCCGCCAGCTACCTGGACATGGCCAAGGTGCTGCAGGCCGCCGAGGACTCGGGGGCGGACGCGATCCACCCCGGTTACGGGTTCCTGTCGGAGAACGCGGAGTTCGCCCAGGCCGTCCTGGACGCCGGGCTGACCTGGATCGGCCCGCCGCCGCAGGCCATCCGCGACCTCGGCGACAAGGTCGCCGCCCGGCACATCGCCCAGCGCGCGGGCGCCCCGCTGGTGGCCGGCACCCCGGACCCGGTCTCCGGGTCCGACGAGGTCGTCGCGTTCGCCGAGCAGAACGGACTGCCGATCGCGATCAAGGCCGCCTTCGGCGGCGGCGGGCGCGGTCTGAAGGTGGCCCGCACCCTGGAGGAGATCCCGGAGCTGTACGACTCCGCGGTCCGCGAGGCCGTCGCGGCGTTCGGCCGGGGCGAGTGCTTCGTCGAGCGCTACCTCGACAAGCCGCGCCACGTGGAGACCCAGTGTCTGGCCGACACCCACGGCAACGTGGTCGTCGTCTCCACCCGCGACTGCTCGCTCCAGCGCCGCCACCAGAAGCTCGTGGAGGAGGCCCCGGCCCCGTTCCTGAGCCAGGCGCAGAACGACGAGCTGTACGCCGCGTCGAAGGCGATCCTGAAGGAAGCCGGCTATGTCGGCGCGGGCACCGTGGAGTTCCTCGTCGGCGTCGACGGCACGATCTCCTTCCTCGAGGTCAACACCCGCCTCCAGGTCGAGCACCCCGTCACCGAAGAGGTCACGGGCCTCGACCTCGTACGCGAGATGTTCCGCATCGCCGACGGCGAGGAGCTCGGCTACGACGACCCCGCCGTGCGCGGTCACTCCTTCGAGTTCCGTATCAACGGCGAGGACCCGGGCCGCGGCTTCCTGCCGGCCCCCGGCACCGTCACCACCTTCGCCCCGCCGACCGGCCCCGGCGTCCGCCTGGACGCGGGCGTCGAGTCCGGCTCGGTCATCGGCCCGGCCTGGGACTCGCTGCTCGCCAAGCTCATCGTGACCGGCGCGACCCGCGAGCAGGCGCTCCAGCGCGCCGCCCGCGCGCTCGGCGAGTTCACCGTCGAGGGCATGGCCACCGCCATCCCCTTCCACCGTGCCGTCGTCGCGGACCCCGCCTTCACCTCGGACCCGTTCACCGTCCACACCCGGTGGATCGAGACCGAGTTCGTCAACGACATCAAGCCCTTCGCCGCCCCCGCCGACGCGGACACGGACGACGAGGCCGGCCGGGAGACCGTCGTCGTCGAGGTCGGCGGCAAGCGCCTGGAGGTGTCGCTGCCGTCCTCGCTGGGCATGTCGCTGGCCCGCACCGGCCTC
Organism: Streptomyces anulatus; assembly: GCF_014650675.1. Taxonomy (GTDB): domain Bacteria; phylum Actinomycetota; class Actinomycetes; order Streptomycetales; family Streptomycetaceae; genus Streptomyces; species Streptomyces anulatus. The sequence goes on from NZ_BMVK01000002.1 coordinate 812,883, forward strand.
GCCGCCGGCGCGAAGCCCAAGCGCCGCGCCGCGAAGAAGGCCGGCTCCGCCGCCTCGGGCGACAGCCTCGCCTCGCCCATGCAGGGCACCATCGTCAAGATCGCGGTGGAGGAGGGCCAGGAGGTCAAGGAGGGCGACCTCGTCGTCGTCCTGGAGGCCATGAAGATGGAGCAGCCGCTCAACGCGCACCGCTCCGGCACCGTCAAGAGCCTCACCGCCGAGGTGGGCGCCTCCGTCTCCTCCGGCGCCCTGATCTGCGAGATCAAGGACTGACCGACCGCACACTCCGAAGGGGCCCGGTCCACGTCGTGACGACGCGGACCGGGCCCCTTCGTCACAGTGGCATCCTGGAACCCACAGAGGGTCCGAGGACCGAGGGAGGGGCGGAAGCCATGGCAGGGGCGATCCCGATGGAGACGAGCACGGCACAGCCGCCGGCCCGGCCGATGCGCGCGGACGCGCGCCGGAATCACGACCGGCTGGTGGGCGAGGCTCGCAGGTCCTTCGCCGAGCACGGCACGGACGCGTCGCTGGAGGACATCGCCCGGCGGGCCGGTGTGGGCATCGGCACCCTCTACCGGCACTTCCCCAACCGGGACGCCCTGATGAACGCGGTCTTCCAGGACGCCCTGTGCTCACTCCTGGAGCGCTCCCGGGAGCTGGCGGCGGCGGAGGCCCCGTGCCGGGCGCTGGTGGACTGGCTGGGCGCGATCGTCACTCATGCGGGTGAGTACCGCGGCCTGGCCCACGGCCTGATGTCCGCCTCGCGCAACGGGACCTCGGCCCTCGCGCAGTGTCATCTGCCGCTCCGGGAGGCGGGCGCGGGGCTGCTGCTCCGGGCCCAGGAGAGCGGGTCGGTGCGGGCCGACGTCTCGATCGACGATCTGCTCCAGCTCACCAACGCGATCGCGCTGGCGGCCGAGCAGTCGCCCGACGACCCGGAGTTGGCGGAGCGGCTGCTGCGGCTGACGCTGCGCGGGCTGAAGTAGCGAGGTGTTCCGGGGTTCCGCCCCGGGCCCCGCTCCTCAAGCGCCGGAGGGGCTGAGAGGCAACACCTGAGCGGCTCCTGCGGCTGACGCTGCGGGCTGAAGCAGCGGGCTCTCGCGGCGGCAGATCCAGTCCCTCCGGCGTTGAGGAGCGGGGGTTCGGGGGCGGCGCCCCCGACCCGGTCCTAACGCCGCCGCAGGTCCGCCACCCGGGCCCGCTGCTCCCCCGGAACGTCCGCCAGCGCGGAGGCGCTGCGGAGCTGCGGCCCGAGGCCGCCGTTCTGCGTGCGCCGCTGGCCGGGGAGCGGCATGTCCCGGCGGGGCTGACGCCCCGGTGGGGGGCCGTCCCCGCCGGACGCGTCCGCGTCCGGACCGGCCACCGTGATCTCCACGCCCTGGTCCGCCAGCGACTGGAGTTCGGCGGCGGCCCGCTCGTCGTGGAGCGGAGGCTCGTCCGTCACCAGACGGGTGATCAGCTCGGTGGGCACCGTCTGGAACATGGTGTCCGAGCCGAGCTTGGTGTGGTCCGCCAGGACGACCACCTCCGCGGCGGCCTGCACGAGAGCCCGGTCGACGCTGGCCGAGAGCATGTTGGAGGTGGACAGGCCACGCTCCGCGGTGAGGCCGCTCCCGGAGAGGAAGGCCCGGGAGACCCGCAGCCCCTGGAGGGACTGCTCGGCCCCGCTGCCCACCAGCGCGTAATTGCTCCCGCGCAGGGTGCCGCCGGTCATGACGACTTCGACCCGGTTGGCATGGGCCAACGCCTGGGCCACCAGCAGGGAGTTGGTGACGACGGTCAGGCCGGGGACCCGCGCGAGCCGACGGGCCAGCTCCTGCGTGGTCGTGCCGGCGCCGACCACAATGGCCTCGCCCTCGCCGACGAGGCCTGCGGCCAGGTCGGCGATGGCAGTCTTCTCCGCGGTGGAGAGATGGGATTTCTGCGGAAAGCCGGACTCCCGCGTAAAACCGCCCGGCAAGACCGCACCGCCGTGCCGGCGGTCGAGGAGTCCTTCTGCCTCCAGTGCCCGCACGTCCCGCCGTACGGTCACTTCGGAGGTCTGGACGACGCGGGCGAGCTCACGGAGCGATACCGCCCCGTTGGCACGCACCATTTCGAGGATCAACTGACGACGTTCTGCAGCGAACACGAAACTGACAGTAACCTGACCGTCGGTGAGTTTTCAGCAGTTTGCGCCGAATAACAGAAGTTGTACTTCATAGGGGCCTCCAAGTGGTATAGGAGGCCCCTATGTTGTTCGACGGTGATCGTCAGACGGTCATCGCACCGCCCGGACTGCCGCCGGGTTGCGGTGAGATGCCGGAAATGCCGCGCTGTCCGGGCTCTCAGCCCTCGCCCGTGAGCTTGCGGGTGTGCAACTGCCGGGCCACTTCGGCGATCGATCCGGACAGGGACGGGTACACGGTGAATGCGTTTGCGATCTGCTCCACCGTCAGGTTGTTGTCGACCGCGATCGAGATGGGGTGGATCAGCTCACTGGCGCGCGGCGCGACCACGCAGCCGCCGACCACGATCCCCGTACCGGGGCGGCAGAAGATCTTGACGAAGCCGTCGCGGATGCCCTGCATCTTGGCGCGCGGGTTGCGCAGCAGCGGCAGCTTCACCACCCGGGCCTCGATCTTGCCCGCGTCGACCTCGGCCTGGCTGTAGCCGACCGTGGCGATCTCCGGGTCGGTGAAGACGTTGGCGGAGACGGCCTTGAGGTTCAGCGGGGCGACCGCGTCGCCCAGGAAGTGGTACATCGCGATGCGGCCCTGCATCGCGGCGACCGAGGCCAGCGCGAAGATCCCGGTGACGTCACCGGCCGCGTAGACGCCGGGGGCACTGGTGCGCGACACCCGGTCGGTGAGGACGTGCCCGGAGTCCTTGAGCCGTACGCCGGCCTCCTCCAGGCCCATGCCCGCGGTGTTCGGGATCGCGCCGACCGCCATCAGGCAGTGCGAACCGGTGATGACCCGGCCGTCGGCCAGCGTCACCTCGACCCGGTCGCCGACGCGCTTGGCGGACTGGGCGCGGGAGCGGGCCATGACATTCATCCCGCGGCGGCGGAAGACGTCCTCCAGGACGGCGGCGGCGTCCGGGTCCTCGCCGGGCAGCACCCGGTCGCGGGAGGAGACGAGGGTGACGCGCGAGCCGAGCGCCTGGTAGGCCCCGGCGAACTCGGCGCCGGTGACACCGGATCCGACGACGATGAGCTCCTCGGGAAGCTCGTCGAGGTCGTAGACCTGGGTCCAGTTCAGGATGCGCTCGCCGTCGGGCTGCGCGTCCGGGATCTCCCGGGGGTGGCCGCCGGTCGCTATCAGCACGGCGTCGGCGGTCAGCCGCTCCTCGGTGCCGTCGGCGGCGGTGACGACGACCTGGCGGGACCCGTCGGCGGCCTGGAGCCCGTCGAGACGGCCCCGGCCGCGCATCACGCGGGCGCCGGCCCGGGTGACGGAGGCGGTGATGTCGTGGGACTGGGCGAGCGCGAGGCGCTTGACCCGGCGGTTGACCTTGCCGAGGTCCACGCCGACGACCCGGGCGGCCTGCTCCACGTGCGGGGTGTCGTCGGCGACGATGATGCCCAGCTCCTCGTACGAGGAGTCGAAGGTGGTCATCACCTCGGCCGTGGCGATCAGGGTCTTCGAGGGCACGCAGTCGGTGAGGACCGAGGCCCCGCCCAGACCGTCGCAGTCGACGACGGTCACCTCCGCGCCGAGCTGGGCGCCCACCAGGGCTGCCTCGTAGCCGCCGGGGCCGCCGCCGATGATCACGATCCGGGTCACGAAAAGTCCGCCTCGCGTTGTGTAACCCGCGGCCGTCTGCCGCCCCGGCCGGGGGTCCGGGGGATCGCCCCGGGGGAATGCAGTACGTACTCCATTGTCCCGCACGCGCCAAAGTGCTTCGCCCCGGGGCCCTCCATACGGGAAAGAGCGCCTTCACCGCACGGGAACGGGCCGCCGGGGGCGGGGTCGCGGACCCGCCCCGCGCTTCCCCGACCGGGGCCTTCGTCACAGGAACCGCCGCTCCCGCGCCCACCTCCCGTACCCTCGGTCCCATGTCGCTCTACGCCGCGTACGCCGGCAACCTCGACGCGCGGCTCATGACCCGCCGCGCTCCGCATTCCCCGATGCGCAGCACCGGCTGGCTCAACGGCTGGCGGCTGACCTTCGGCGGGGAGCAGATGGGCTGGGAGGGGGCGCTGGCCACCGTGGTGGAGGCGCCGCGCTCCCAGGTCTTCGTCGCGCTGTACGACCTGGCGCCGATGGACGAGGACTCGATGGACCGCTGGGAGGGTGTCGGGCTCGACATCTACCGGCGGATGCGGGTGCGGGTGCACACCCTGGACGGCGAGGAGCCGGCCTGGATGTACGTGCTGAACGGCTACGAGGGCGGGCTGCCCTCGGCGCGTTATCTCGGCGAGATCGCGGACGCCGCGGAATCCGCCGGCGCGCCGCACGACTATGTGATGGAACTGCGCAAGCGCCCCTGCTGACCAGGGCGGACCAGGGCCAGGTCCCGCCATCGTCGTACAAAAGCACAAAGACCCTCGGTGCGTCTTTGCGCCAGTACATCTACGCGCGTAGGGATTCAGCGGTTACGCTCGTCCGCGTGAACGCATCTGTTATTCCGGACAACATCCAGGGCGACCCGCAGGCAGCCGCCGCCGGGGCCGCCGCCCGCCTGCGCGAGCTGACCGGCGCCGAGACCCATGACGTCGCCCTGGTCATGGGCTCCGGCTGGGCGCCCGCAGGCGAAGCACTCGGCGTCCCGGAGGCCGAGTTCCCCGTGACCGACCTGCCCGGCTTCCCGGCGCCCGCCGTCGAGGGCCACGGCGGCACGGTCCGCTCGTACAGGATCGGCGAGAAGCGCGCGCTGGTCTTCCTCGGCCGCACGCACTTCTACGAGGGCCGGGGCGTCGCCGCCGTCGCCCACGGGGTCCGTACGGCGGTGGCCGCGGGCTGCAAGACCGTCATCCTGACGAACGGCTGCGGCGGTCTGCGCGAGGGCATGCGCCCGGGACAGCCGGTCCTGATCAGCGACCACATCAACCTGACGGCCGCCTCCCCGATCATCGGCGCCAACTTCGTCGACCTGACCGACCTGTACTCACCGCGCCTGCGCGCGCTGTGCAAGGAGATCGACGACACCCTCGAAGAGGGCGTCTACGTCCAGTTCCCCGGCCCGCACTACGAGACCCCGGCCGAGATCAACATGGTCCGGGTCCTCGGCGGCGACCTGGTGGGCATGTCCACGGTCCTGGAGGCCATCGCGGCCCGGGAGGCGGGCGCCGAGGTGCTCGGCCTCTCCCTCGTCACCAACCTGGCGGCGGGCCTGTCCGGAGAACCCCTCAACCACGAGGAGGTCCTCCAGGCCGGCCGCGACTCGGCGACCAGGATGGGCGCACTGCTGGCCCGAGTGCTCGACCGCGTCTGAGCCGAACCTCGGGGACCGGCTCGGCCGGCTCTCTCCGGGGACCGGCTCCGGCTGATCCCTCTAGGACCGGCTCTGGCTGGTCCTTCGGGGACCGGCTCTGGCTGATCCCTCTAGGACCGGCTTGGTTGATCCCTCAGGAACGGGCTCTGGCTGATCCCTCGGGAAGCGGCACTGGCTGTTTCCTGCCTCTCCTCGGCCCCCCCCCCCCCCCCCCCCCCCCCCCC
>NZ_BMVK01000002.1:818555-877812 GCF_014650675.1 Streptomyces anulatus
TGCCCCTCCCCGGCCCGCCCGGCTGCGTTCCAGCCCGTCCGGCGTTTGAGGACCGGGGTCCGGGGCGGAGCCCCGGTTCCGGGAAGGGGCGGGGAGGGGAACAGCCCGCGCAGCGCCCACCCACGCCCCGCCCCACCCGCACCCCACCCCCCGTACCCCCTCCGCACCCCCGAAAGGCGGACCCCGTGCAGCACGACCTCATCGCGCAGGCCAGGACCTGGCTGGCCGAGGACCCCGACCCCGAGACGCGTGCGGAGCTGGGCGCGATCGTCGACGCGGGCGACACCGCCGAGCTGGCCGCCCGCTTCGCGGGCACGCTCCAGTTCGGCACCGCCGGCCTGCGCGGGGAGCTGGGGGCCGGGCCCATGCGGATGAACCGGTCCGTGGTGATCCGGGCGGCGGCGGGCCTCGCCGCCTATCTGAAGGACCAGGGCGAGGAGGGCGGCCTCGTCGTCGTCGGCTACGACGCCCGCTACAAGTCGGAAGACTTCGCGCGCGACACCGCGGCCGTGATGACGGGCGCCGGGCTGCGCGCCGCCGTGCTCCCCCGCCCGCTCCCCACCCCCGTACTGGCGTACGCCATAAGGCATCTGGGAGCCGTCGCCGGGGTCGAGGTCACCGCCAGCCACAACCCGCCGCGCGACAACGGCTACAAGGTCTACCTCGGCGACGGCTCGCAGATCGTGCCCCCGGCCGACGGCGAGATCGCCGCCGCCATCGCCGCGGTCGGCCCGCTGGCCGGCGTGGCTCGCCCCGAGGGCGGCTGGCAGACCCTCGGCGACGAGGTCCTGGCCGCCTACCTCGCCCGCACGGACGCCGTCCTGGCCGCCGGCAGCCCCCGTACGGCCCGCACCGTCTACACCGCGATGCACGGCGTCGGCACGTCCGTCCTGACCGCCGCGTTCGAGCGGGCCGGGTTCCCCGCACCGGTCCTCGTCACCGAACAGGCCGAGCCGGACCCCGCGTTCCCCACCGTGGCCTTCCCCAACCCGGAGGAGCCCGGCGCGATGGATCTCGCCTTCGCCACCGCCCGCCGGGCCGCGCCGGACCTGATCATCGCCAACGACCCGGACGCGGACCGCTGCGCCGTCGCCGTGCCCGACACCGCCGCGGAGGGCGGCTGGCGGATGCTGCGCGGCGACGAGGTGGGCGCGCTGCTGGCCGCGCACCTCGTGGAGCGGGGCGTGAGCGGCGTGTTCGCCGAGTCGATCGTGTCGTCGTCGCTGCTCGGCCGGATCGCGGAGAAGGCGGGCCTCGGTTACGAGGAGACGCTGACCGGCTTCAAGTGGATCGCCCGGGTGGACGGCCTGCGGTACGGGTACGAGGAGGCGCTCGGCTACTGCGTCGACCCCGAGGGCGTCCGTGACAAGGACGGCATCACCGCCGCTCTCCTCGTCGCCGAGCTCGCCTCCGTACTCAAGGAGCAGGGCCGTACGCTCCTGGATCTGCTGGACGACCTGGCGCTCGCGCACGGCCTGCACGCCACCGACCAGCTCTCGGTGCGGGTGGAGGACCTCTCGGTCATCGCGGACGCCATGGCCCGGCTCCGGGAGCAGCCCCCGACCGCGCTGGCCGGTCTCGCCGTCACCTCGGCCGAGGACCTGGCGCGGGGCACGGACCGGCTGCCGCCCACCGACGGGCTGCGCTACCACCTGGAGGGGGCCCGGGTGATCGTCCGCCCGAGCGGCACCGAGCCGAAGCTGAAGTGCTACTTGGAGGTCGTCGTCCCGGTGGCGGACGCGGCCGGGCTGCCCGCCGCGCGGGCCCGGGGGGCCGAACTGCTCGCCGGGATCAAGCGGGACCTGGCGGCGGCAGCGGGAATCTGACCCGCCGCTCCGCCACGACCGCACGGCTTCGCACGAGCGCGCCGCCCGACACGACCGCGCCACCTCGCACGAGCGCGCTGCCCGACACGACCGCGTCGACCCACGCGAAAGGGCCGGTACCCCTCCCGGGGTGCCGGCCCTTCGGCGTTCGATGGGGTCGGGCTCAGCCGATCGCCCCCACCACCACGAGCAGGACGGCCCCCACGACGGCCGGGGCGATCACCTCGTACGCCCAGCGCACGGAGCCCCGGTCCGCGCCCTCGGCGGTCGTGTCGCCGGCCCGCTCGGAGATGTCCCGCAGGTCGCGGACCGTCTGGTCGGCGGAGGCGGTGCGCTCGGCGGAGTCGCGGACGTCGGCGCTGACGGAGGTGCGGCCGTAGGGGTCGTCGTGCGCCGCGCGGGCCGCGCTGCGCGCCGCGCGCTTGCGGGCGCGCAGGGAGACCGGGATGGCCCACAGCTGGTACTTCGTGCCGTCCTGGGCGAGCAGCTCGGAGGAGTACGAGGCCCGCACGTCGGCGACCTCGGTCCAGGGGAGCTGGATCGTCCGGAACGGGTTGCGGATCCGGATGCGCTCGTCGTCCGCGAAGACGGCGGGCCGCAGGGTGAACGCCACGACCAGCGGCACCACGAGGAGCAACGCGGCCGCCGCCAGCCAGGGCACCCGTCCCTCGCCCCGGATCATGGCGTCCCCGGCCATCCAGGCGATCAGCAGGAGCAGCAGCGACCCGCAGACCAGTGCGGCGACGGAGCGGTAGGTCCGTGTCGCGGGGGGCGGCTCTGCGGGAGGTGTGGGGCTCGTCATGGGGCCGATTCTGCCTGACGGGCCCGGAGGGCGGCGGAGCGGCCGTCCGGGCCCGTCGGGCGGGTCGCCCCGCGCACGGGCCCGGGAAGCGGAACGCGTGGACGGCCGGGTGCGGGACGCACGGATGGCCCGGCCCCCTGTACAGGCCGCTACGCGCGTAGATATGCTCCTCTGGTGACCATGCCCACCACTGCTCCCGCATTTTCCGACGCGACGGCGTCCGACAGTGCGCTGCGCCGCTTCCTGTTCGGGCTGCCCGGCGTCGACGCCGTCGGCCTCGAAGCGCGCGCCGCCTCCCTCGGAACCCGTTCGATCAAGACGACGGCCAAGGCGTACGCCATCGATCTCGCCATCTCGATGATCGACCTGACGACGCTGGAAGGCGCGGACACCCCGGGCAAGGTCCGGGCTCTCGCCGCCAAGGCCGTCAACCCCGACCCGACCGACCGCACGACGCCGCGCACCGCCGCGGTCTGCGTCTACCCCGACATGGCGGCCACCGCCGCCGCCGCGCTGGCCGGCTCCGGTGTGAAGGTGGCGTCCGTGGCGACCGCCTTCCCGGCGGGCCGTGCCGCGCTGGACGTCAAGCTCGCGGACGTCCGCGACGCCGTGGCGGCCGGGGCCGACGAGATCGACATGGTGATCGACCGGGGGGCGTTCCTCTCCGGCCGGTTCCTGAAGGTGTACGAGGAGATCCTCGCCGTGAAGGCGGAGTGCGGGGCCGCCCGCCTCAAGGTGATCTTCGAGACCGGCGAGCTGTCCACGTACGACAACATCCGCCGGGCCTCCTGGATCGGGATGCTCGCGGGCGCGGACTTCATCAAGACCTCGACCGGCAAGGTGGCCACCAACGCCACCCCCGCCAACACCCTCCTCATGCTGGAGGCCGTCCGCGACTTCCGGGCGCAGACCGGCGTGCAGATCGGTGTGAAGCCGGCCGGCGGCATCCGCACCACCAAGGACGCGGTCAAGTTCCTGGTGCTGGTGAACGAGACCGCGGGCGAGGACTGGCTGGACCCGCACTGGTTCCGGTTCGGTGCGTCCAGCCTGCTCAACGACCTGCTGATGCAGCGCCAGAAGCTCAGCACCGGCCGTTACTCCGGCCCCGATTACGTGACGGTGGACTGATAGCCATGGCATCCGCATTCGAGTACGCACCGGCGCCGGAGTCCCGTTCCGTCGTCGACATCGCCCCCTCCTACGGGCTGTTCATCGACGGCGAGTTCACCGAGGCCGCCGAGGGCAAGGTCTTCAAGACGGTCTCGCCGAGCAGCGAGGAAGTCCTCTCCGAGGTGGCCCGGGCGGGCGCGGCGGACGTGGACCGGGCCGTGAAGGCGGCCCGCAAGGCGTTCGAGAAGTGGTCGGCGCTGCCCGGCTCCGAGCGCGCCAAGTACCTGTTCCGGATCGCGCGGATCATCCAGGAGCGCAGCCGTGAGCTGGCCGTCCTGGAGACGCTCGACAACGGCAAGCCGATCAAGGAGACCCGCGACGCGGACCTCCCGCTGGTCGCGGCGCACTTCTTCTACTACGCGGGCTGGGCCGACAAGCTCGACCACGCGGGGTACGGGGCGAACCCCCGTCCGCTGGGCGTGGCCGGCCAGGTCATCCCGTGGAACTTCCCGCTGCTGATGCTCGCGTGGAAGATCGCCCCGGCGCTCGCCACGGGCAACACGGTGGTGCTGAAGCCGGCCGAGACGACCCCGCTGAGCGCGCTGTTCTTCGCGGACATCTGCCGCCAGGCCGGGCTGCCCAAGGGCGTCGTGAACATCCTGACCGGGTACGGCGACGCGGGCGAGGCGCTCGTCTCGCACCCCGACGTCGACAAGGTCGCCTTCACCGGTTCGACCGCCGTCGGCAAGGCCATCGCGCGCTCCGTCGCGGGCACGGACAAGAAGGTCACGCTGGAGCTGGGCGGCAAGGGCGCGAACATCGTGTTCGACGACGCGCCGATCGACCAGGCCGTCGAGGGCATCGTTACCGGGATCTTCTTCAACCAGGGCCAGGTCTGCTGCGCGGGCTCCCGGCTGCTGGTCCAGGAGTCGGTCCAGGACGAGGTGCTGGACGCGCTGAAGCGCCGGCTCTCGACGCTGCGCCTGGGCGACCCGCTGGACAAGAACACCGACATCGGCGCGATCAACTCCTCCGAGCAGCTGGCCCGGATCACCTCCCTGGTGGAGACCGGCGAGGCGGAGGGCGCGGAGCGCTGGAGCGCCCCCTGCGAACTGCCGTCGTCCGGTTACTGGTTCGCCCCGACGCTCTTCACGAACGTCACCCAGGCGCACACGGTGGCCCGCGACGAGATCTTCGGCCCGGTGCTCTCGGTGCTCTCGTTCCGTACCCCGGACGAGGCGGTCGCCAAGGCCAACAACAGTCAGTACGGCCTCTCGGCCGGCATCTGGACGGAGAAGGGCTCCCGCATCCTCGCGGTGGCGAACAAGCTCCGCGCGGGCGTCGTCTGGGCCAACACGTTCAACAAGTTCGACCCGACGTCGCCGTTCGGCGGCTACAAGGAGTCGGGCTACGGCCGCGAGGGCGGCCGCCACGGCCTGGAGGCGTACCTCGATGTCTGACCAGAACCGTCTTGGCGTCTTCAAGACCTACAAGCTGTACGTCGGGGGCAAGTTCCCCCGCTCCGAGAGCGGCCGGGTGTACGAGGTGACGGACTCCAAGGGCCAGTGGCTGGCGAACGCGCCGCAGTCCTCCCGCAAGGACGCGCGCGACGCGGTCGTGGCCGCGCGCAAGGCGTTCGGCGGCTGGTCGGGCGCGACCGCGTACAACCGCGGCCAGGTCCTCTACCGCGTCGCGGAGATGCTGGAGGGCCGCAAGGACCAGTTCGTCCGCGAGGTGGCCGCCTCCGAGGGGCTGTCGAAGTCCAAGGCGGCGGCCGTCGTCGACGCGGCGATCGACCGCTGGGTCTGGTACGCGGGCTGGACGGACAAGATCGGGCAGATCTCCGGCGGGGCGAACCCGGTCGCCGGCCCGTTCTTCAACCTCTCCACCCCCGAGCCGACGGGCGTCGTCGCGGTCCTCGCGCCGCGGAAGTCGTCGTTGCTCGGGCTGGTCTCGGTGATCGCCCCGGTCATCGCGACCGGCAACACGGCGGTCGTCGTCGCCTCGGCCGACGCCCCGCTGCCCGCGCTGTCACTGGGTGAGGTGCTGGCCACCTCCGACGTGCCCGGCGGCGTGGTCAACATCCTGTCCGGCGTCACGGCGGAGCTGGCGGCCCCGCTCGCCGCCCACCAGGACGTCAACGCGATCGACCTCACCGGCGCGGACCCCGCGCTGGCGAAGGAGCTGGAGATCGCGGCGGCGGACAACCTGAAGCGCGTACTGCGCCCGGGACCGGTGGACGCGGACTGGGCGGCCTCGCCCGGCACGCACCGCCTGACGGCCTTCCTGGAGACCAAGACGGTGTGGCACCCGACGGGCGCCCTGGGAGCCGCGGGCTCCTCGTACTGACACCCACCCGGTGCCCGGACGGGGCCGCCCTCCCACCCCGGGGCGGCCCCGTCCGCCGTTCGTCGGCCGTCAGCCGGTGATGAGCCCGGTGACCGTCCCCACCACGGGCAGGTCGCCCAGCGAGCCGCCGCTGGTGATCGGATCCGTGAGGACGGCCGTGGTCAGCGGCTTGAAGTCCGCGATCTGGGTGCCGACCGCGTTGTCCAGCGGGTCCACCCCGGTGTTGGCCAGCGGGTCCAGCTGGAGGTCGGTGATCGGGGCGACGCTGCTGGCCAGCGAGGTCCCGAGCGCGCTGGTCACCGCCGGTCCGGCCGTCTCGGTGACCGCCTGGAGGGCCGAGGTCCCCTGCTCGGGGATCTCCGCGACCGGGGGCAGCTGGACGGCCCCCGCGGAGCCCGCACCGGCTCCCAGGGCGGCCCCCAGCGCGGTGATGGTCAGACCGGCGCGCAGCAGGACGCGACGTTCGGGCTTACGTGCATGAAGTGCCATGTTTTCCACCTGATCGAGCCTGGTCGGGTAATCGTCTGTGCGCGCAGAGTAGTTGAGGTGTGATGCTGGATACCAACAGGAGGCCCGAGGGGTCCCCTGCGCGGGTCAATGCCTCACACTTCTGTTCTGTGAGTTCCCAACCGATCCCGACCCGCGTCGTCCTGCTCGCGGGCCCCTCCGGCTCCGGCAAGTCCGTCCTGGCCGCCCGCACCGGTCTGCCGGTGCTGCGCCTGGACGATTTCTACAAGGAGCACGACGACCCGACGCTGCCCCGGGTGCCGGGCTCCACGGACATCGACTGGGACTCCGCCGGGTCCTGGGACGCGGACGCGGCGGTGGCCGCCATCGCCGAGCTGTGCCGGTGCGGCCGTACGGACGTTCCGGTGTACGACATCGCCACCAGCTCCCGTACGGACCACGAGGCCTTCCACATCGAGCCACCGCTGTTCGTGGCGGAAGGCATCTTCGCGGCGGACATCGTCGAACGCTGCCAGGACCTGGGGCTGCTGGCCGACGCGCTGTGCCTGCGCGGCCGCCCGTCCACCACGTTCCGGCGGCGGCTGGTGCGGGATCTGCGCGAGGGCCGCAAGTCGGTGCCGTTCCTGCTGCGGCGGGGCTGGCGGCTGATGCGGGCCGAACGCCGCATCGTGGCCCGCCAGACGGCCCTGGGGGCGTACCCCTGCGGCAAGGAGGAGGCGCTGGGCCGGTTCGCCGCCGCGGCAGCCGGTCGGTGCCGTCGGGCGAGCGTGGGGGCGCCGGTCCCGGAGTAGGGGGTTCAGGCATGCGGTAGCAGGTGCGCCGCCCCCACCCGTAGCGGTCGGACGCACGGAAGACGGGGCCGTACAGGCCCCCCCGGCCCGTACGACCCCGCTGTGTTTCCCCCGTGACCCGCGCCTCCCCCGAAGCGACGGGCCGATCCCCCGTGGTTCCCCCGAACCCCCTCGGTCCCCGTTTTTTTCCTGCTCCCCCGTATTTCCCCCGTAGCCCCTGCCTCCCCCGAAGCAGCGGCCGTTCTCCCCCGTAGCCTCAGGCCACCAGCTCGCCGAAGGACTCCTGCTCGTCACGTCCGAAGCTGAGGACCTCGTCCTCGCGCAGCCGGCGCAGGGAGCGCCAGATGCTGGACTTCACCGTGCCGACACTGATGTCGAGGATCGACGCGATCTCCGGGTCGGTGCGGCCCTCGTAGTACCGCAGGACCAGCATCGTGCGCTGGAGTTCGGGCAGCCGGGCGAGTGCCTGCCACAGCACCGCCCGCAGCTCCGTGCCGCGCATCGCGTCCGTGTCGCCCACCGTCTCCGGCAGCTCCTCGGTCGGGTATTCGTTGAGCTTGCGCCTGCGCCAGGCGCTGATGTGCAGATTGGTCATGGTGCGGCGCAGGTATCCGCCGACCGCAGCCTTGTCGCTGATCCGGTCCCACGCCCGGTACGTCGAGAAGAGGGCGCTCTGCAGCAGGTCCTCGGCCTCGAACCGGTCACCGGTCAGGTGGTAGGCGGTCGCGTACAGGGAGGCCCGTCGCTCCTGGACGTAGGCGGTGAACGCCGCTTCGGCGTCCGTGTCCTCCGTCCGGGCCGTGCGATCCCCCGTGGCCTCCCCGTACGCGTTCGCCGCCCCCTTGGGCGCGTCGACCACCGTCATGTACGGCATGCGCACCTGCTCCGCGGCCGTCTGGTGCTGACGCCCGGTGCTCCGAACACACCCCCGCATGTTCATGGCACCGGACTTCTCCGTGCTCCGGCCGACGTCGTGGAGACGCGTGACAACTGCGCTTGAGCTGGTGCTGTGCAGTGCGTTCATCTCGCGCCCCCTATCGGTGGAGTCCGTTCGTTCCCTGCTGACCAAGAGCTTGCCGGGGCAGTTTCATGACGCTGTCCCCCGACTGTCACAGGCCTGTCACAGGGGTAGTTGAGGCCGTGCCCGGACAATCGGACCGGGCCACAGGTCGAACTGAAGCGCCACCATGGGCCAGAATGACGTTCGTGCCTTTCCTGTTGCTGATCGAGGACGACGACGCCATCCGCACGGCCCTCGAACTCTCGTTGTCACGCCAGGGCCACCGTGTGGCCACCGCGGCGACGGGAGAGGACGGCCTGGAGCTGCTGCGCGAGCAGCGACCCGACCTGGTCGTGCTGGATGTGATGCTGCCCGGGATCGACGGTTTCGAGGTGTGCCGGCGTATCCGCCGCACCGACCAGCTGCCGATCATTCTGCTGACCGCGCGCAGCGACGACATCGACGTCGTGGTGGGACTGGAGTCCGGCGCGGACGACTATGTGGTGAAACCTGTCCAGGGACGGGTGCTGGACGCCCGGATCCGGGCGGTGCTGCGCCGGGGGGAGCGCGAGTCGACCGACTCGGCGACCTTCGGCAATGTGGTGATCGACCGCTCCGCCATGACCGTCACCAAGGACGGTGAGGACCTGCAGCTCACGCCGACCGAGCTGCGGCTCCTGCTGGAGCTGAGCCGCCGGCCCGGCCAGGCCCTTTCCCGGCAGCAGTTGCTGCGCCTGGTGTGGGAGCACGACTACCTGGGCGACTCCCGTCTGGTGGACGCCTGTGTGCAGCGGCTGCGCGCGAAGGTGGAGGACGTGCCGTCCTCGCCGACCCTGATCCGTACGGTGCGGGGCGTGGGCTACCGGCTGGACTCGCCTCAGTGACCGAAACCGCCAAGCGGTCCCTGCGGGCCGGTCTGCGCTGGACCAGTCTGCGGCTGCGCCTGGTCGTGGTGTTCGCGCTGGTGGCGCTGACGGCAGCGGTGTCCGCTTCGGGGATCGCCTACTGGCTCAACCGCGAGGCCGTGCTGACCCGTACCCAGGACACCGCGCTCGACGACTTCCGGCGGCAGATGCAGGACACCGCGGCGGGGCTGCCGACACGTCCCACCAAGGACGACCTCCAGCGGGCCGCCGGGGCGATGGCGTCCAGCAGCCCGGGCTACAGCGTGCTGCTGGAGGCCGAACGCGAGCGTGGCAAGCCGATCGTGGGCTACTCCGACCTGGACACCTTCACCCGGGCCGACGTGCCGGACTCGCTGCAGAAGCAGGTGGCCCGCAAGCAGCCGCTGACGTCGAGCAACGAGCACGAGTACCACCTGTTCTGGCAGCGGACGAGCATAGCGGGCACGCCGTACCTGGTCGCCGGTACGCGGATCATCGGCGGCGGCCCGACCGGCTACATGCTCAAGTCCCTCGACCAGGAACGGCAGGACCTCAACTCGCTGGCCTGGTCGCTGGGGATCGCCACCGCCCTCGCGCTGGTCGGCTCGGCGCTGCTCGCGCAGGCCGCCGCGACGACGGTGCTGCGCCCGGTGCAGCGGCTCGGCGACGCGGCCCGCAAGCTCGGCGAGGGCAAGCTCGACACCCGGCTCGAGGTCTCCGGCACGGACGAGCTCGCCGATCTCTCCCGTACGTTCAACAGAACGGCCGGCTCGCTGGAGAAGAAGGTCGCGGACATGAGCGCGCGGGAGGAGGCGAGCCGCCGCTTCGTCGCCGACATGTCGCACGAGCTGCGCACCCCGCTGACCGCGATCACCGCCGTGGCCGAGGTGCTGGAGGACGAGGCGGACACCCTCGACCCGATGATCGCGCCCGCCGTGCATCTGGTGGTCAGCGAGACCCGGCGGCTGAACGACCTGGTGGAGAACCTCATGGAGGTGACCCGCTTCGACGCGGGCACGGCCCGTCTGGTGCTGGACACGGTCGACGTCGCCGACCAGGTGACCGCGTGCATCGACGCGCGGGCCTGGCTGGACGCGGTGGACCTGGACGCGGAGCGCGGCATGATGGTCCGGCTCGATCCGCGCCGGCTCGATGTGATCCTGGCCAATCTGATCGGCAACGCCCTCAAGCACGGGGGTTCGCCGGTGGGCGTACGGGTGCGGACCGAGGGCGAGGAGCTGGTCATCGAGGTACGGGACCACGGTCCGGGCATCCCCGAGGACGTGCTGCCGCATGTCTTCGACCGGTTCTACAAGGCCAGCGCCTCCCGGCCCCGGTCGGAGGGCAGCGGGCTCGGCCTCTCCATCGCCATGGAGAACGCCCACATCCACGGCGGTGACATCACGGCGGCGAACTCGCCGGACGGCGGCGCCGTCTTCGAACTGCGGCTGCCGCGCGACGCCGAGAAGCTCGCGCACCACGACGAACCGGGGGCTGACGCCCCGGACGAGAACGGG
Organism: Streptomyces anulatus; assembly: GCF_014650675.1. Lineage (GTDB taxonomy): Bacteria > Actinomycetota > Actinomycetes > Streptomycetales > Streptomycetaceae > Streptomyces > Streptomyces anulatus. The sequence continues at coordinate 829,303 of NZ_BMVK01000002.1, forward strand.
GCGACGTGAAGCGCGGCGATGTCACGTACCGGCGGGGCCCGCTCCGGCGGCGTACGGCAGCCTCGTTGGCGGCCGTGCTGGCGGCCGCGGCGCTGGCCTCAGGGTGCGGGATCCGTACGACCTCGGTGCCGGTGGACGCGGGGGCCGCGCCCTCCCGGGTGCCGTGCCGGCTGTCCTCGTCGGACGTCGCGACGCGGTCGCCGGACAGCGTGGGCGTCACGGTGTATCTGGTGTGCACCTCGCAGCTGGTCACCGTGGACCGCCCGGTGGCGGCGGAGGCGACCGGCGCCGACCCGCTGGTGGTCGCCCGGGCGCTGCTGAAGGAGGTCCAGCAGGCGCCGCCCGCGAACGAGCGGCGGGCCGGGTTCACCACCGCGATTCCGGAGGGGCTGCGGGTGACCCCGGCCCGTGACGGCGACCCGGCGGGCACCGTGCGCCTCAGCAGCCAGCCGGAGGACCTGTCGGCGGAGGCGCTGGCCCAGCTGGTGTGCACGTACGCGGAAAACGAGACGCTGGTCACGGACGGCTCGGTGGTCCTGGGCGGGCCCGGGGACTATCCGCCGCGCGGCTATCTGTGCACCTCACAGACGAAGACCCGGCCGGGCGACCTGGCCACGCCGGACGCGGTCCTGCTGGACTGACGCGGGTCCCGCGCGGTCCGCTGGGCCGCCCGGGGGAGCCGCCCGCGCAGCGGGCCGCGACGGCGCGGAACCGATCCTGCCGGTCGCGGCGTCTTGGTGGACGTGCGTCACAGTTCGGACGGCCAGACCGTCATCCACTTCCGCGCGGCGGGGGTCACTCTCCTTGTCGCGCATCTGCTGTTCGTCGGGTGGCTGACGCTGCGCCCGCTGGACGTTCCCTGGATCACGGCGGCGAATTTCGAGCCGCTCGCCGGGATCAGGGCGGACCTCGCGCTGGGACCGGCCGAGGCGGCCCGCCGGATCGGCGGGGCGTTGTTGCTGCTGGCCCCGCTCGGGGTTCTGCTGCCGATGGCCGGGGGGCGGATCTTCGTCTCCCCCTGGGTCTCGCTGCTGCGTACGGTCGCCGCCGGGGCGCTGATCTCGCTGGCCATCGAGCTGGGCCAGACCGGGGTGCCCGGCCAGATCGTCGACATCGACTCGCTGCTGCTGAACACCACCGGGGTGGTGCTGGCCCATCTGCTGGTCGTCCCCGTCTGCCGGGCGCGGCTGCGCCGCCTGGGACTGCCGGGGGTACGGGACCTGCCCCACTACCGGCAGGAGACCCGTCTCAGGGACGAGGCCCCTGGGGGGCCTACCCCGACGATTACCGGGGTCGGCCTCGCACCGTAGAGCGATGCTTTGTCCCTCTTCGCGGCGGCACCATGGATATACCGGGGAGCGCGGAAGGCCGCTCCTCACACAACGGTTCGCGAAGGAGCCCACCATGGCCGCACTTGTCCGCCCCCGCGAAGGCCGCATGATCGGCGGAGTGTGCGCGGGCCTCGCCCGGCGCTTCGGTATCTCCACCGGCACGATGCGCGTCATCTTCGTCGTCTCCTGTCTGCTGCCCGGCCCGCAGATCCTGCTCTACCTGGCGCTGTGGGCGCTGCTGCCCTCGGAGAAGGCCGCCGCCTCCGCGACGGCCTGGTGACGCGCCGCATCACGGGGAGCGAGAACGCGCGGTGGGGCGCACACCCTGGATCAGGGTGTGCGCCCCACTGGCATGTGCGGGTGGCGCCGGTGGCCCGGCGCGCGGGCCGGGTCGGCCGGGAGGGTCTCAGCCGCCGAGCGGGATCCCGTTGGCGGTGAGGCCCTTGGTGGGCAGTCCGCCGAGCAGGCCGGTGACCGGGGCGGCCGCGTCGGTGGCGTCGCCGCCGAGGACCTTGCCGACGGTCTCCTGGACCGGCGCGTTCTGGGCCGACTTGGCGACGGTGTCGAGCGCCATCGTCGAGACGGGGAGCGCCCCGGCCGCGGCGTCCAGCGGCAGCGCGGGGGCGGCGGAGGCGCTGCCGGCGGCGGCAGCGGCGAAAGCGGCGCCGAGAGCGGCGACACCGAGAGTCTTGGCAGCAGACTTCTTCATGGAGAATTCATCCTTGGGGAAGGGGATGTGAGCGGCTCTGCAAGCTAGCCATCCCGCTGCCCCTATCGCAAACATCCCGACACGCGGAAAAGGGCCGGGATTTCGCTTCCCGGCCCTTTCCCCTGTCGGCGACCTCAGCCCGTGGAGGCCGCGGAACCGCTGGTCACAGCGGTCTGACGGAAGAGCCACTCGGACTTCAGCTCCGCATAGCCGGGCTTGACGACGTCGTTGATCATGGCGAGACGTTCGTCGAAAGGAATGAAAGCTGATTTCATCGCATTGACTGTGAACCACTGCATGTCGTCGAGCGTGTATCCGAAGGCCTCGGTCAGCCGCTCGAATTCCCCGGTCATGCTCGTGCCGCTCATCAGCCGGTTGTCCGTGTTCACGGTGATCCGGAAGTGCAGCTTGCGCAGCAGTCCGATCGGGTGCTCGGCGTACGAGGTGGCCGCGCCGGTCTGGAGGTTGGAGGTCGGGCACATCTCCAGCGGGATGCGCTTGTCCCGTACGTAGGAGGCGAGGCGGCCGAGGGTGACCGAGCCGTCATCGGCGACCTCGATGTCGTCGATGATCCGCACTCCGTGGCCGAGGCGGTCGGCGCCGCACCACTGGAGCGCCTGCCAGATCGACGGCAGGCCGAAGGCCTCGCCCGCGTGGATCGTGAAGTGGTTGTTCTCGCGCTTGAGGTACTCGAACGCGTCGAGGTGGCGGGTGGGCGGGAACCCGGCCTCGGCGCCCGCGATGTCGAAGCCGACGACGCCCTGGTCGCGGTAGCTGTTGGCGAGTTCGGCGATCTCCAGCGCGCGGGCGGCGTGCCGCATCGCGGTGAGGAGGGCGCCGACGCGGATGCGGTGCCCGTTGGCGCGGGCGATGCGCTCGCCCTCGCGGAAGCCCTCGTTGACGGCCTCGACGACCTCTTCGAGGGTCAGGCCGCCCTCCAGGTGCTGCTCGGGGGCGTAGCGGATCTCGGCGTAGACGACGCCGTCCTCGGCGAGGTCCTCGGCGCACTCGGCCGCCACCCGGAACAGCGCGTCACGGGTCTGCATGACGGCGCAGGTGTGGGCGAACGTCTCCAGGTAGCGCTCCAGCGAACCGGAGTCGGCGGCCTCGCGGAACCAGATGCCGAGCTTGTCGGCCTCGGTCTCGGGGAGGGAGTCGTAACCCTGCGCGCGGGCCAGCTCGACGATGGTGCCCGGCCGCAGGCCGCCGTCGAGGTGGTCGTGGAGCAGCACCTTGGGGGCGCGCCGGATCTGGTCGGAATCAGGGACATTCGGGGTCTGGCTCGTCATCTTGGCACTCTAGCGCCTACGCGCGTAGAGCGCCCGGTGTCGATGCGTAACAGTGACCGCGAAGTCGGGTGGAGTACACCTCTCCTTCTGACACTGTTCTGTCATGGGACAGCGCGCACTCCCCCTGTCTGACCCCAGGCTGGGAAGGGCCGTTCAGGCGGCCGGAGCAACGGACGAGGTCAGCGGCGTGGTTCTGCTGCTCCCGGACGGCCGGGCCGACTCGCACCGTCGCCCTTCCACCCTGTCGTACGCGGCACAGCTGCCGTTCGCCCGTTCCCTGGCCCGTGCCGGAGTGGGCGACGGGCTCGCGGTGCACGTCCTGCACTATCGCCGCCGGGGCTGGAACGCGGACGACGCGCATCCCGCCGAGGACGCCGCGTGGGCGGCCGACGAGGTGCAGCGCCGGTACGGCGACGTGCCGGTCTGCCTGGTCGGCCACGGGATGGGCGGGCGGGCCGCGTTGCGGGCCGCCGGGCACGGCGCGGTCACCTCCGTCCTGGCGATGGCCCCGTGGCTGCCGGATCAGTCGGCGGCCGAACCGGAGCCGGTGAAGCAACTGGTGGGGCGTCGGGTGCTGATCGTGCACGGCACCAACGACGAGCGCACCGATCCGGAGCTGTCCTACCGGCTGGCCGAGCGCGCGAAGAAGTCCAACCGGGACACCTGCCGTTTCGAAGTCCATTCCGACGGCCACGCGTTGCGCCAGCACCGCTCCGAAGTGGTGGCGCTGGCCGCCGACTTCGTGCGCGGCTCGCTCTTCGCGCGGTCCTACGCCCGCCCCGTCGCGGACGCGCTCGCCGCGCCGCCGCCGCTGGGGCTGCGGATGCCGCTGGCCGCCGGGTTCGGCCGGTCGCTGCGGCACTGAGCGCGGGCGGCCCGGCCGTGGCGGGACCGGCTTCGGCGGCGCGGCGGGGGCGGTCCGGGGCCGGCTCCGGGCGCGCCGGTCAGTCGGCGGGGAGCGGCAGCGCGCCCAGTATCCAGCGCATCGCGTGCCGTTCCGCGACGATCAGCACCGCGGTCTCCCCGTCGCGGCACTCCAGCACCACCTCGGAGGACCGGCTCCCGTAGTGCGGGTCGGTGACGTGCTTGCCGCGCAGCCGCACCGGAACCAGGGTGTCCGGAAGCGGCCGCAGGACGACCTTGCCGTACGCGTCCGGGGTCGTGGCGAGCCGGCCTCGGCCGCCGGGCACGGGGCCGGGGGCCAGGGTCAGGTAGTCGTACCCCTCGACGCTGTAGGGGACCTCGCCCGCCACGACGGCACGGACGACCGCCCGGCGGTGAGCGTCTTCGGCTCCAGGGTGACGACGTCGGTCGCCCGGCGTCCCAGCAGCCGGGTCAGGAGCGCCGAGGCCGACCACGCGACCGCGCACCCGGCTGCGGTGATCAGCAGGACGAGAGGGACGTCGTCGACGGTCAGCGCGGAGGTGATCGCGACGCCGACCGCCGCCGAGGTCGCCGCGAACGGCACCCAGGACTGCCACGCGTGGACCGCCGGATCGCGGGTGTGGCGCAGGCTCCACCAGAACGCCCCGCGCACGAAGGCGGCCCCGACGACGAGCAGGGCGAGGGCCACCGCCAGCCGGGCGGCGGCCCCGGGCCCCGGCTTGCCCCTGACGTCCTGGCGCAGCTCCCCCAGGCCCAGCGCCCACACCGTGCCGCGCCAGGAGTGCACCGTCACGCGGTCGCCGGGCTCCAGCTCGCCGAAGACCGACCCCGCCCCGCGCAGCTCCACCTCGAAGGGCGGGCCGTCGCCGGGGTCGACGGTGACCAGGCGGGTGTCGGACTTCTTCTCCCGGCGGCTCTCCTTGGCGACGACCGCGGCGGGCCACGTGGCCAGGCAGTCACCGTTCTCGGGCGCCGCCACGTCCTCGCACGACCGCGCCGCCCGGAAGTCGTGGGCCTCGGCCAGCTTCCCGGGCAGCGTCACGAAGAGCACCGCCGCGGCCAGTATCAGCACCGCTCCGAGCGCGCCGGGCGCGATGGCGCTCCGCATGTCCCGGCGGGCGGGCGGGGGCGGGGCGGCGGAGGGATCGGGGGTGCAGGCGCGAGTCACCGGGACATTCTGCCCGATTCGAATGGATTTCCGACGGATCCGGTCCACCGGCGACGGCTCCGGTCCACCCGTCGCTCAGTCCGGCAGCAGGTTCCCCCGGCGCGAGAGCAGGAAGCGCTTGAAGGCGGCGACCGGCGGGGTGTCGGGGTGCCCGTCCAGCCAGGCGACCCCGATCTCGCGGGCGGCGCGCGGTGCGGTGACCGTCAGTTCGACGACGCCGGGGCGGGCGACCGCGGGCGGCGGCAGCAGCGCCACCCCGAGCCCGGCGGCGACCAGTCCGCGCAGGGTCTCCGCCTCCTCCCCCTCGAAGGCGACCCGGGGCGTGAAGCCCGCCTCCGCGCACAGGTCGTCGGTGATCCGGCGCAGCCCGTAACCGGGCTCCAGGGTGACGAACGTTTCATCGGCCGCCTCCGCGAGCCGGATGCGGCGGCGGGACGCGAGGCGGTGGTCGTCGGGGACCACCAGCCGGAGCCGCTGTTCGTCGAGGCGGCGGGCGACCAGGTCGGGGGCGTCGGGCACGGGAGAGGTGAGGCAGAGGTCGAGGCCGCCCGCCCGCAGCCGTTCGATCATCGCCTCGCCGTAGTTCTGCACGAGCTGGAAGCGGACCTTGGGGTGGTCGACCCGGAAGGCGCGGATCAGGGCGGGCACGGTCTCCGAGCCCATGGTGTGCAGGAAGCCGAAGGAGACCCGGCCCGCCGTCGGGTCGGCGTCCGCCCGGACCGAGTCGGCGGCCTTCTCCACCTCGGCCAGGGCCCGTTCCGCCGAGCCGAGGAAGGTGCGGCCCGCCGGGGTGAGCGAGACGGTGCGGCCCCTGCGGGCGAACAGGGCGACGCCCAGGTCCGCTTCGAGCCGGACCATGGCCCGCGAGAGGGTGGACTGCGGGACGCCCAGTTCGTGCGCGGCACGGGTCACATGCTCGTGCCGGGCGACCGCCTCGAAGTACGCGAGGCGGGGCGCGAGTACGGCTCGGATGTCTTCTTCGTAACTACTCGGTGACAGCCGGGGCCCTGAGCTGCGTTCATGCGCCATGGGATTGATTATGGCAGTTTCGTGCATTGGACGCATGAAACGTCTCCCTCTACTTTCGACGTATGCCTCCCGCCAGTACCGGGGCATCCACCATCGCCGTGGATGCCTCTGCCCCGCAGTCCCCCGTCACCACCACCGCCGCGCCCGCCGCCGCCACCCATGAGCGTCTGGAGCCCGGCCGCCCCGGCTACCGCCGGATGAGCTTCGCCCTCTTCGCCGCCGGTGTCGCGGCCTTCGCACTCCTCTACTCCACCCAGGCGCTGCTGCCCGCCGTCTCCGCGTCGTTCGACGCGAGTGCCGGGCAGGCGAGCTGGACGGTCTCGGCGGCGACCGGGGCGCTGGCCCTGTTCGTGCTGCCGCTGAGCGCGCTCTCGGAGCGGTTCGGTCGGCGGCAGATGATGACGGCGTCGCTGGCGATCGCGGTACTCGTCGGACTGCTGGTGCCCTTCGCCCCGTCGATGGGCGCGCTGATCGCCCTGCGCGCCGTCCAGGGTGCGGCGCTCGCCGGGCTTCCGGCCTCCGCGATGGCGTATCTCGCGGAGGAGGTGCGGCCCAAGGCGCTGATCGCCGCGATCGGGCTGTTCGTCGCGGGCAACAGCATCGGCGGTATGAGCGGGCGCATCCTCACCGGGTGGGTCGCCCAGGCCTGGGGCTGGCGCGCCGCGCTCGCAGCGGTCGGGCTGCTCGCGCTGGCGTGCGCCGTCGCCTTCCATTTCCTCATCCCGAAGGCCCGGAACTTCCGTCCCGGTTCGCTGAACCCGAAGGCCCTCGCGAAGACCGTCGCCACGCATCTGGCCGACCCGCTGCTGGTCCGGCTGTACGCGATCGGCGCACTGTTCATGACGGTGTTCGGCGCGGTCTACACGGTGATCGGCTACCGGCTGGTCGAGGAGCCGTTCAGCCTGCCGCAGGGCGTCATCGGCTCGATCTTCCTGGTCTACCTGGTCGGTACGGTCTCCTCCGCCGCCGCCGGCCGGCTGGTGGCCCGCCTCGGCCGCCGGGGCGCGCTCTATCTGGCGGTCTCGACCACAACGGCCGGGCTGCTGCTCTCGCTGGCCGACCAGCTGGCCGCCGTGCTGCTGGGCCTGGTGCTGATCACGGCCGGTTTCTTCGCCGGGCACGCGGTCGCCTCGTCGTCGGTGAGCCGCACCGCGACGACGGGCCGGGCGCAGGCGTCGGCGCTCTACCAGTCGGCGTACTACCTGGGTTCCAGCGCGGGCGGCACGCTGGGCGCGGTCGCCTTCCACGCCGGGGGCTGGACGGCGACGGTGGCCCTGGGCCTGCTCGCGGTCCTCGGGGTCGTCTCGATCACCCTGTACGGGACCCGGGTGGCGCGTGCGGAGCGTCGGGCGCTCGTCCCCGCGACGCGCTGAACCTTCCGGGGCACGTGCGCGGGGTCCGGGCGGCATGTGCTGCCCGGACCCCGCGCCGATCGGTGCTTCGGCGGCCATCGGGCGACCGTCGTCAGTCGACAGCCGACCGCGGGGCCGCCGGGCCGTCAGGCCGTCAGCGGGCCATCAGGGCGAAGACACCCCAGCCGAGGTACTCCCGCTGGTACCGCGCGTAGCGGGCGGGTTCGGTGTCGAGCTCGGTCCGCACCTCGGCGGCCGGCTCGTCATCGGGGTGCGCGTCGAGCCAGCGGCGGAGGTTGAGCCACTGCGCGGCCCGGTACCGGTCCCAGCTGTCCTGGTCGGCCAGCACCATCTCCACGACGTCGTACCCGAGGCCGCCGAACCGCTCGATCAGCTCCGGCAGCACGAGGAAGTCGCCCTCGTCGCCGGCGTGGCAGCCCAGAGCGGTTTCCCGGTCCGGCACCTCCTTGCGCCAGTACGGCTCGCCGATCAGCATCAGCCCACCGGGCCGGAGGCTCCTGGCCAGCAGTTCGACCGTGCCAGCCACGCCGCCGCCGATCCAGGTGGCGCCGACGCACGCGGCGAGATCGACCCGCTCGTCCGCGACGAAACCGGAGGCGTCGCCGTGCACGAAGGCGACCCGGTCGGCGACGCCGAGTTCGGCGGCACGGGCGCGGGCCTTCTCGGTGAACACCGTGCTGATGTCCACGCCGGTCCCGGTGACCCCGTGGTCACGGGCCCAGGTGCACAGCATCTCGCCCGACCCACTGGCCAGGTCGAGCACCCGCGTACCGGGTGCCAGGTGCAGCGCCCGACCGAGGTCGGCGAGCTTGCCGGGGGTGAACGGGTTGTGGATGCGGTGGCTACTTTCGCGGAGGGTGAAGATGCGGGGAAGATCCACGAGAGGTGTTCCTTACGTTCGATGAGGTCATGGCATCCGCGGGGGCAGGCAGGCCGGATTCGGCCGCCGTCGCTCGGACCGTCATCGAAAACACCTCGTTGTGAGCGCGGGGATCAGGAACCCGGCGACCATAAGGCCTTCCGGGCGGCGGCTCCACCGGTTTTCCGGGCTCGTCGCACGGGACGCACGGGGGCTCGTCGGACCGGGGCTCCGACCGGGCCGCGCCGGACCGCGACGCAACCGAGACATACCGGCGCGCAACCACCGCCCCTCTCCGCACGTCTACCATGCGTAACCATCAACGCACTGTGGGCGAAGGGGAGTTGGCGCACATGGGAGTCACGGCGAAGATATCCGGAAGACCACTGCGGCGAGGGGTGGCACTGTCCGTCGCCGGACTGGTGGCCGCTCCGGCCCTGGTCCTGGGCACCGGCACCGCCGCCCACGCGGCGTCCTGCACCAAGTCGGTGGGACCGCACCAGAAGCAGGTCGAGAAGTTCCTGAAGCGGCCCGTGGACGGCAAGCAGTCGACGGCCGACTGCAAGGCGACCCAGAAGTTCCAGAAGAAGCACGGGATCACCCCCACCATCGGCTACGCCGGCCCGCTGACCTGGCGCACGATGAACACGATGCTCGCCCAGAAGGCGGCCGGGAAGAACCCCAACAAGGCGAAGAAGTGCCCCACCAACAAGGGCCGCATCGCCTGTGTCGACCTGACGCGGCAGCTGAGCTGGATCCAGGACGGCAAGAAGCTGAAGTACGGACCGGTCCCGGTGCGGACCGGCCGGAACGGCGTCGAGACCCGGACCGGCTCCAAGAAGATCTACTGGCGCAACATCAAGCACTGGTCGACCATCTACAAGGTCTGGATGCCGCACTCCCAGTTCTTCGACGGCGGCCAGGCGTTCCACTCGGTCACCAAGTCCATGTACAACCCGCCGGGCTCCGGCGGCTGCGTCAACATGCGCCCCGCCGACGCGAAGGCATACTGGAAACTGCTGAAGAACGGCGACGACGTGTACGTGTACGGGCGCAAGCCCGGGACCTGAGCGACGCGCTCGGTACAGGCCGGACACCTGAGGGGTGCCGGGCGGATCGTGGCCGCGGCCGCCGGGCACCCCTTGTCCTCTTTCCGCCCCGACTGTCAGTGGCCTGCGGTAGCTTCCGACGTACCGGGTGACGGATGCCACAGCGCGGCTGCGCGCGACAGGGGTGGAGCGATGAGCGATCTGACCACGACGACGGCCGCAGGAGCGGCGGAGGGCGCCGGGGGCGCCGACGCCGCCGGGATCGACAGCCGCCTGGAAGGTCACCGGATCGAGCTGACGGGGTACTGCTACCGGATGCTCGGGTCCGCCTTCGAGGCCGAGGACGCGGTGCAGGACACCCTGGTCCGGGCCTGGCGCAACTTCGACAAGTTCGAGGGCCGCTCCTCGCTGCGCTCCTGGCTCTACCGGATCGCCACCAACGTCTGCCTGGACATGCTGAACGCGGGCAACAAGCGGGCCCGACCGGTCGACCTGACGGGCCCGACACCGCTCGCCCAGGCCGCGCTGAGCCCCCGCCCGGAGAACGTCTGGCTGGAGCCGATGCCCGACGGCCGGATCCTGCCCTCGGTCCAGGACCCGGCGGAGGCGGCCGTGGCGCGCGAGTCGGTGCGTCTGGCGTTCGTCGCCGCCCTCCAGCACCTGCCGCCCAAGCAGCGCGCCGTGCTGATCCTGCGCGAGGTCCTCGCCTGGAAGGCCGCCGAGGTGGCCGAGCTGCTGGAGACCTCCGTCGCCTCGGTCAACAGCGCCCTGCAGCGGGCCCGCGCCACGCTGACCGAGACGGAGAGCCGGGCGGGCGATGCGGCGGACCCCCTCGACGAGGAGCAGCAGAAGCTCCTGGAGCGCTATGTGAAGGCGTTTGAAGGTTACGACATGGCCGCCCTGACCGCACTGCTCCACGAGGACGCGGTGATGACGATGCCGCCGTTCGACCTGTGGCTCCGGGGCACCGGCGACATCACGGGCTTCATGACCTCCATCGGCGCGGCGTGCGCGGGCTCCAAGCTGGTGCCCGTCTCGGCCAACGGCTCCCCCGGCTTCGCGCACTACAAGCCCGCCGAGGACGGCGACGGGTTCGTGCCGTGGGCGGTCCAGGTCATCGACATCCAGGACGGGGCGATCACCGGGATGCACTGCTTCCTGGACGTCCCGCGCTGGTTCCCGCTGTTCGGCCTGCCGGACCGGCTCCCGGCCGACGCGTAGGAGTCCCGGCCGGGCCCGGCGCCCCGCGTCACCCGGGGCGCCGGGCCCGACCGACAGCCGCACACACCTCGGCGCGCGCCCGGCGTCGGTGCTGCGCCCGGCGCGTGCGTACGGCTCCGGGGCGTCGGCACGGCTCCGGCATCAGCGCGGGTCCGGTACCCGCTCCTCCGGGCCCTCCTCCAGGCTCATCACATCGGCAAGCCCCACCAGGTCCAGCAGTGACCGGAGTTCGGGAGGTACGCGACGCAGCCGCAGCGTGCGTCCGGACCGGCGGGCGACGAGCCCCAGCCGGGCCACCGCCTCGACCAGGGTCAGATCGGGCCGGATCACGCCGCCCACATCGCAGTCCACCGCCGCGCCCGGGGCGAGGGCGGCTCCGCCGGGGCCGGCGAGAGCACGCTCCAGCTCGGCGCAGAGGTCGGGCACGACGGCACGGCTGACCCGGCCGGTCACGGTCAGGGCGATCGGATTCTCGGCATCCACACCAGGCAGACCGGACCGGCGGGCGAAAATCATCGGCCCCCTCCGCGCGGCATCCGCCACGGAGGGGCCTTTTTGCGACAACTGTGAATTCCCCGCACCCAATCTGTGAACCAACTCCCCCAGCATTACCTCTAGTTCGATGAACCGACGGGCCGCAGCCGTCGTTCCTGCGTCTCTGCGGACCGGCGGGACCGAGAAGCCATCGAGTTCTCCAGGGGGAGAGTTGCGCAGACACGTGAGAAACGCGTGCATACCGGCGGTCGCCACCGCCGTGGCCGTGGCACTGGCGGCGGGCATGACCTCGTCCGCCGTCGCCCAGCCGGATCCGAGGGGGGCATCCGGCGCCCGGGCCCAGGACCGTTCCCAGGACGGGGAGTTGCGTCAGCTGACCCTCGTCACCGGCGACCGGGTCACCGTCGACGCCCAGGGCAAGCCGGTCGCGTTCCGGCCCGCGAAGGGCCGCGAGCACATTCCGGTCCAGCGGATGAGCACCAAGGGGCACACGCTCGTCATCCCCGCCGACGCCCACCGGCTGATCGTCTCCGGCAAGCTCGACCGACGGCTGTTCGACGTCACCGAGCTGAGCCGCCCGGAGAACCTCCGGGCCCAGCGGGACGGCCTGAAGCTGATCGTCGGCTACCGGGGCAAGCAGGCCGCCACCGCGAAGGCGCAGGTCCGCGACGCGGGCTCCACCGAGGTCGGCCGGAGTCTGCGGTCGCTGAACGCCGAGTCGCTGACCACGCCGACCGCCGACGCCCCGGCCATCTGGAAGGCGCTCACCGACCGGCGCGCCGGGGGCGAGCGGGTCACCACCGCCGCCGGAATCGACCGGGTCTGGCTGGACGGCGTACGGAAGGCGAGCCTCGACAAGAGCGTCCCGCAGATCGGCGCCCCGGAGGCGTGGAAGGCCGGATTCACCGGCAAGGGCGTCAAGATCGCGGTCCTGGACACCGGGACGGACGCCACCCACCCCGACCTCAAGGGCCAGATCCTCGCGGAGAAGAACTTCAGCGCCGCCAAGGACACCAAGGACCGGGTCGGCCACGGCACGCACGTCGCCTCGATCGCGGCGGGCACCGGCGCCAAGTCGGGCGGGAAGTTCAAGGGCGTGGCCCCGGACGCCAAGCTGCTCGCGGGCAAGGTGCTCGACGACGACGGCTACGGCGAGGACTCCGGCATCCTGGCCGGGATGGAGTGGGCGGTCGCCCAGGGCGCCGACATCGTCAACCTGAGCCTGGGCGGGCCCGACACCCCTGAGGTGGACCCGCTGGAGGCGGCGGTCGACAAGCTGTCGGCCGAGAAGGGCGTCCTGTTCGCCATCGCCGCGGGCAACGAGGGCGACGGCGCGGGCACGGTGGGCTCGCCGGGCAGCGCGAACGCCGCGCTGACCGTGGGCGCGGTCGACGACCAGGACAAGCTGGCGGACTTCTCCAGCCGCGGCCCTCGGATCGGGGACGGGGCGGTCAAGCCCGATGTGACGGCCCCCGGCGTGGACACCACGGCGGCCATCCCGTCCGACTCGCTGATCGCGAAGGAGGTGGGCGAGAACCCCGCCGGCTACGCGACGATCTCGGGTACGTCGATGGCCACCCCGCATGTGGCGGGCGCGGCCGCGTTGCTCAAGCAGCAGCACCCCGACTGGTCGTACAGCGAGCTGAAAGGCGCGCTGACCGCGTCCACGAAGCCCGGTGCGTACAACCCGTTCCAGCAGGGTTCCGGCCGGATCGCGGTGGACCGTGCCATCGCCCAGACCGTCGTCGCCGACCCGGTCTCGGTGAGCTTCGGGGTGCAGCAGTGGCCGCACACCGACGACGAGCCGGCCACCGAGAAGGTCACGTACCGCAACCTCGGTACGAGCGACGTCACCCTCGATCTGAAGGTGACGGGCACCGGCCCGTCGGGGAAGCCCGCTCCGGCCGGCTTCTTCACGCTCGGCACGGACCGGGTCACCGTCCCGGCGGGCGGCACGGCGGAAGCCACGCTGACCGCCGACACCCGGCTCGGCGGCACCGCCGACGGCACGTACTCCGCGTACCTGGTGGCCACCGGCGGCGGGCAGACCGTGCGCACGGCCGCCGCGGTCGAGCGCGAGGAGGAGAGCTACGAGGTCACCGTCAAGCACCTCGGGCGGGACGGCCGTCCGGCCGCCTACGCGGACAGCACGCTCTTCCGCTTCGGCGCCGGGGCGGGCGACCCGTTCCTGAGCCCGCAGGTCGTCGACGGCACCGCGAAGATCCGGGTGCCCAAGGGCACGTACGTGGTCAACTCCACGGTCTACGACGACCCGGACGACGTCACCAAGGGCGCCGACTGGATCGCCCAGCCGAAGATCGCGATCACCAAGAACACCACGCTGACGTTCGACGCCCGCAAGGCGAAGCCGGTGAACGTCACCGTTCCGGACGCCAAGGCGAAGAGCCGGCTGTTCTCCCCGGACTACGTGGTGGAGACGGCGACCGACGCCGTCTCGTTCGGCTGGGTGATGGACTCGCCGGCCGGCATGCGCACGCTCCACGCCGGTCCGAAGATCACCGACGGTTCGCTCGCCCAGCACTGGTCGGGCACCTGGAGCAAGGGCGCGTCGACCGAGTACGACATCGCGGTGGGCGGCAAGGTCAAGCAGCTCGCGACCGGCTACAGCCGGAAGTTCACGGCCGGACAGCTGGCCAAGGTGAAGATCGCCATGGGCGCCTCCGCACCGAAGAAGAAGGGCGAGATCACCGCCTGGGGCAACCTGCCCACGCAGGGCGGAAACTGGGCCACCGCGATCGAGCAGAAGCTGCCCGGCACCCGCACGCTGTACCTCTCCACCGCGGACAAGGTGGCCTGGAGCTTCGACTTCAACCAGATCGGTCCCGCCGACGCGGACGGCTGGCCGACGTACGAGGCCAACTACCAGATCGGCAAGGAGGCGAAGTACAAGCCGGGCAAGGCCTACGCGAAGACGGTGAACACCGCGGTGTTCGGGCCGCTGGTGAGCAAGGACTTCGGCATCTTCCGTGAGGGCAACGAGATCGGCGGCGTCCTCCCGCTGCTGGCGGACGGCCGGGGCAACGCGGGCGGGGTCGCGCTCTCGTCGGTCAAGACCGTCCTGTACCGCAACGGCAAGAAGCTCGGCCAGAACAGCGACCCGCTGGCGGGCGGAGAGGTCTTCCGGGTACCGGCCGGCGCGGCCGACTACAGGCTGACGACCTCGGTCAAGCACAGCGCGAAGATCAGCCCGCTCTCCACCCGGGTGGACGCGGCCTGGACGTTCCGCTCCAAGAAGACCACGTCCACGATGCTGCCCGTCTCCACCGTCCGGTTCACCCCGGCCGTGGGCGCGGACGGCCGGGTCAAGGCGGGCAGGACCGTCTCGGTGCCGGTGAAGGTCCACGGCGCGGCCGCGGGCAAGAACCTGAAGTCGCTGAAGACGTACGTCAGTTACAACGGCGGCAAGACCTGGAAGAAGGTCACCGTCAAGAAGGGCAAGATCACCGTCAAGAACCCGGCCAAGGGCAAGGCGATCTCGTTCGCCGCCAAGGTCACCGACAAGAAGGGCAACACCTCGTCGGTGAAGATCTACAGCGCGTACCTGGGCAAGTAACGGGCGCTCGCGGGTAGTTCACCCCGCACACGACGGCGGCCCGCCGCACGGATCCTCTCCGTGCGGCGGGCCGTCCGCGTGTCAGCTGACCGGGAAGACGCCGGTGTCGAGCACCAGCCCGAACGGCTCGGGAAGGGTCAGTTTCCGCCCGTACTCGACCGTTTCCAGCACCCGATACGTACCACCCTCCGGCTCCCCGTACAGCGTCGCGGTCGGACGGCCGGAGTGCCAGGGGTCGAGGAGCAGGAACAGCTCCACCCCTGCCTTGGCGTAGCCGTTCACCTTGCTGACGCGATCGTGGTTGGCGTTGGAACGGGAGGTGATCTCGGCGACGAGCAGGGCCTCTTCGGCGGGGACGGTGTTGCCCGGCCCGGAGGCCACCGCACGGGGGGCGACCACGAGGTCGGGGATGTAGATGCCGCCCCGTCCCGGCAGCGAGAGGCCGAGGGTCTGGTAGATCCCCCAGTCCTCCGGGATGACGGAGTAGAGCCTGCGCTGGAGCAGTTCAGCGGTGGTGTTGTGATCCTTGGACGGCGGCGGCGACACGGTGACGATCTCCTCGATGATCTCCACCTTGCAGCCCTCGGGTGCGTCCGTCTCCTCCCAGATCCGGACGATGTCGTCCCAGTCCTGGCCTTGTCCCTGGCCCGGCACGGGTTCGACGGTGAGTGCGCTCATGGCGGTCTCCTCTATCGGTACGTCACCGAGTCCAGCATGCCGAACGGGACCGGTAGCAGTCCACCGATCCCGTTCACCCATATGGGGAAACCGCAGGTCAGGCGATACGTTCCCGCACCACCGGCAGCGGTGCGAACGACGTGCCGGCCGGGGCGATGTCGTATGCCTCGGGCAGCGCCTTCAGCGCGTAGTCGAACTTCTCGGGGGTGTCCGTGTGCAGCGTCATCAGGGGCTGGCCCTCGGTGACGGTGTCGCCGGGCTTGGCGTGCAGTTCGACGCCCGCGCCCGCCTGTACCGGGTCCTCCTTGCGGGCGCGGCCCGCGCCGAGGCGCCAGGCGGCGACGCCGACGTCGTAGGCGTCCAGGCGGGTCAGCACGCCGGAGGAGCGCGCGGTCACCACGTGCTGCTCGCGGGCGACCGGGAGCGTGGCGTCCGGGTCGCCGCCCTGGGCGGAGATCATCCGGCGCCAGACGTCCATGGCGGAGCCGTCGGCGAGGGCCTTCTCCGGGTCGGCGTCCTTGAGTCCGGCGGCGTCCAGCATCTCGCGGGCGAGGGCGAGGGTGAGGTCGACGACGTCCCTCGGGCCGCCGCCGGCCAGCACCTCGACCGACTCGCGGACCTCCAGCGCGTTGCCCGCGGTGAGGCCGAGCGGGGTGGACATGTCGGTGAGCAGCGCGACCGTGCGCACACCGCTGTCGGTGCCGAGCGCGACCATGGTGGAGGCCAGTTCGCGGGCGTCCTCGATGGTCTTCATGAAGGCGCCGGAGCCGACCTTGACGTCCAGGACGAGCGCCCCGGTGCCCTCGGCGATCTTCTTGGACATGATCGAGCTGGCGATCAGCGGGATCGCCTCGACGGTGCCGGTGACGTCGCGCAGCGCGTACAGCTTCTTGTCGGCGGGGGCCAGTCCGTCACCGGCGGCGCAGATGACCGCGCCGGTGGTGTCGAGGACGTTCAGCATCTCCGCGTTGGAGATGTGGGCCCGCCAGCCGGGGATGGACTCCAGCTTGTCCAGGGTGCCGCCGGTGTGGCCGAGGCCCCGGCCGCTGAGCTGCGGCACGGCCGCGCCGCAGGCGGCGACCAGCGGGGCGAGCGGCAGGGTGATCTTGTCGCCGACGCCGCCGGTGGAGTGCTTGTCGGTGGTCGGGCGGGAGAGCGCGTCGAAGTTCATCCGCTCGCCGGAGGCGATCATCGCGGCGGTCCAGCGGGCGATCTCGGTGCGGTTCATCCCGTTGAGCAGGATCGCCATGGCGAGGGCGGACATCTGCTCGTCGGCGACCTCGCCGCGGGTGTAGGCGTCGATGACCCAGTCGATCTGCTCGGGGGTCAGCTCGCCTCGGTCCCGCTTGGTGCGGATGACGGAGATGGCGTCCATGGGAATCCTTCCGGCCGGGTGCGTACGCAAGAGTCCGAACTGACTCTACGCGCATAGAGAGAGGGAAGAGCGGTGGCCCTTCCGCGAAAGGGGAAGGGCCACCGCCGAGAAGTACGGGGTTCAGCCGAGGTGCTGCGGGCCGAACGACTGGGGCAGCATCTCGTCCAGCGTGCGCCGCCCGTCGGGCGTCTCCAGGAGCAGCTCCGGGCCGCCGAACTCGTACAGCAGCTGCCGGCACCTGCCGCACGGCACCAGGATCGCCCCGGTGCCGTCCACACAGGTGAAGTGGGTCAGCCGCCCGCCGCCGGTGGCCTGGAGCGTGGAGACCAGACCGCACTCGGCGCAGAGCGAGAGGCCGTAACTGGCGTTCTCCACGTTGCAGCCGGTGATCGTGCGGCCGTCGTCCACCCGGGCGGCGACACCGACCGGGAAGCCCGAGTAGGGGGCGTACGCACGGGACATGGCGTCCCGGGCCGCGACCCGCAGGGCCTCCCAGTCGGCCTCGCCGAATGCGTCGGAGGACGTGCCTCCGGCGGCGGGCGGCGTCACTTGCCCTCGCCCTTGCGGTACGGCACGCCGTCCGCCTTGGGCATCCGCAGCCGCTGCGCGGAGAGCGAGAGGACCAGGAGCGTCGTGACGTACGGGGCGGCGTCGACGAACTGGCTCGGCACCTGGTCGGTCAGGAAGTACCAGGTGAACAGCAGCGCCGAGACGGCCGCCGAGATCACCGCGGCGACGTACTTCTTCCGGTACAGCTGCCAGAACACCGCGATGACCAGCAGGATCGCCAGCAGGAGCAGCATCGCGTGGACGTTCTCCGCACCGCCGCGCAGCTTGAGGCTGTCGGTGAAGCCGAAGAGCCCGGCGCCCAGCGCCATGCCGCCCGGCATCCAGTTGCCGAAGATCATCGCGGCGAGGCCGATGTAGCCGCGGCCGCCGGTCTGGCCCTCCTGGTAGATGCCGGTGGCGACGATCGCGAGGAACGCGCCGCCCAGGCCCGCCAGACCGCCGGAGACCGTGACGGCGATGTACTTGTACTTGTACACGTTGACGCCGAGGGTCTCGGCGGCCACCGGGGACTCGCCGCAGGAGCGCAGCCGCAGCCCGAACGGCGTGCGCCACAGGATCCACCAGGTGGCGGGGATCAGCAGCAGGGCGACGACGGTCAGCAGGGAGAGCCCGGTGACCAGGCCGCCGAGGATGCCCGCGATGTCGGAGATCAGGAACCAGTGCTGTTGTTGCAGGTCCTGCAACCAGTCCGAGAGCCCTGGGATGGTGATCTTGTCGATCGGATCGATGCGCGGGGACTGCTTGGAGGAGCCGCCCTGGATGCCGTCGAAGGCGAAGTTGGAGAGGTAGCGGGTGACGCCGACGGCGAGGATGTTGATGGCCACACCGGAGACGATGTGGTTCACGCCGAAGGTGACGGTGATGACCGCGTGCAGCAGGCCGCCGAGGCAGCCGCCGAGGATGCCGAAGAGGACACCGACCCACGGGCCCCACTGGAACCCGGCCCAGGCGCCGAACCAGGTGCCCAGGACCATCATGCCTTCGAGGCCGATGTTGACGACGCCCGCGCGCTCGGCCCACAGGCCGCCGAGCCCGGCGAGGCCGATCGGGACGGCCAGTTCCAGGGCTCCGGCGACCTGGCCGACCGAGGTGACGTCGTTGGCGCCGCTGATGAGGCGCACCAGGGAGACCAGGGCGAGCGCGCCCGCGATGATCAGGAGGACGACGGGCAGGGAGAGCTTGCGGCGGCCGCCGCCCTTGGTGGGGGCGACGCGTGCGGCGGTGGCTTTGCTCGTGCTCACAGGGCCGCCTCCTTCTCGGTCTTGATGGCATGGCCGGCGGCGAGCTCCTCGCCGACCTTCTGCTGCTGGCGGCGGATGCCGTACCGGCGGACCAGCTCGTAGGAGACGACGACCGAGATCACGATCAGGCCCTGCATGATCGTGGCGATCTCCTTCTCGTACCCGTACTGGTCGAGCGAGGCCGACGACTTGTCCAGGAAGGCGATCAGCAGGGCGCTGAAGGCGATGCCGAGCGGGTTGTTGCGGCCCAGCAGCGCGATGGTGATGCCGGTGAAGCCGATACCCGTGGGGAAGTCGAGGCTGTAGGTGTGGGTGTCGCCGAGCAGGGTCGGCATACCGGCCAGGCCCGCGACCGCACCGGAGATCAGCATCGAGGTGAGGATCATCTTCTTGGCGTCCACACCGGACGCCTGGGCGGCGCTCTCGCTGGCGCCGGTGGCGCGCAGGTCGAAGCCGAACCGGGTGTGGTTCAGCACGAACCAGTACAGGAGGCCGCAGCCCGCGGCGACGAACGTGAAGCCGTAGATCTCCCCGGCCTGGTCGCCCATCGGCAGCCCCGGGAACCAGCCGGACTCGGCGATCTCACCGGTGGTCAGGTTGTTGGATCCCGCGGGCTGCTCGCCGAAGTTCTTCGGCAGGATCAGCCAGGCGACCAGGGCGGTGGCGATCGAGTTGAGCATGATCGTCGAGACGACCTCGCTCACCCCGCGGGTGGTCTTGAGGAAGCCCGCGATGCCCGCCCAGAACGCGCCCACGAGCATCGCGACGATCACGATCAGCGCGATGTGCAGCGGCCCCGGCAGGCTGACGCTCGCGCCGACCAGCGCGGCCATCATGGCGGCGAGGCGGTACTGCCCGTCGACGCCGATGTTGAAGAGGTTCATCCGGAAGCCGACGGCCACGGCGAGTGCGGCGAGGTAGTACGTACCGGCCTGGTTGACGATCAGGACCTGTACGTCGACGTAGCTGGCCGACTCGAACATGATCCGGTACGGCTCGAAGGGGTTCCGGCCGGAGGCGAGCAGCACCACGGTCGTCAGCGCGAGGGCGACGACCAGGGCGAGCACCGGGCCGGCGAAGCCCAGGATCAGCCGGTCCTTGTCGAATTTCTTCATCGGGCCTCGTCCTCCGGGCTTTCGAGGTGACCGGTGGCGGCGCCGGTCATGGCCGAGCCCAGTTCCTCCGGGGTGATGGTGGCCGGGTCGGCGTCGGCGACCAGTCGGCCGCGGTACATGACGCGCAGGGTGTCGGAGAGCCCGATCAGTTCGTCCAGGTCGGCCGAGATCAGCAGGACGGCCAGCCCTTCGCGGCGGGCCTCGCGGATCTGGTCCCAGATCTGCGCCTGCGCGCCGACGTCCACGCCACGGGTGGGGTGGGCGGCGATCAGGAGCTTGGGCGCGTGGCTCATCTCGCGGCCGACGATCAGCTTCTGCTGGTTGCCGCCGGAGAGGGAGGCCGCGGTGACCTCGATGCCGGGGGTGCGCACGTCGTACTCGCGCACGATCCGCTCGGTGTCGGCGCGGGCCGCCTTGTTGTCCAGCAGCCAGCCGCGGCTGTTGGGCTTCTCGGTGACGTGGCCGAGGATGCGGTTCTCCCACAGCGGGGCGTCCAGCAGGACGCCGTGGCGGTGGCGGTCCTCGGGGATGTACCCGATGCCGGCCTCGCGCCGCTTGCGGGTGGGGACCTGCGAGATGTCGTCCTGGTCGAGGGTGATCACCCCGCCGTCCGGGATGCGCATGCCGATCAGGGCCTCGATCAGCTCGGTCTGCCCGTTGCCCTCGACCCCGGCGATGCCGAGGACCTCGCCCTGGTGGATGGTGAGGTCGATGCCGGCGAGCACGTCGCGGACGGTGCCGTCGGGGTCGGTGACCGTGAGCGCCAGGTCCCGGACGCGCAGCATCGGCACGTCGGTGACGGTGGACTCGCGGGTCTCCGGCGAGGGCAGCTCGCTGCCGACCATCAGCTCGGCGAGCTGCTTGGTCGTGGTGGACGCCGGGTCGGCGGTGCCCACGGTCGTGCCGCGACGGATCACCGTGATGTCGTCGGCGACGGAGAGCACCTCGCCCAGCTTGTGCGAGATGAAGATGACGGTCAGGCCCTCGGCCTTGAGCTCGCGCAGGTTGGCGAAGAGCGCGTCGACCTCCTGCGGTACGAGGACCGCGGTCGGCTCGTCCAGGATCAGGATGCGGGCGCCCCGGTAGAGGACCTTGAGGATCTCCACGCGCTGCCGGTCGGCGACCCCGAGGTCCTCCACGAGCGCGTCGGGCCGGATGCCCAGGCCGTACGCGTCGGAGATCTCCTTGATCTTCTTCCGGGCGCCGGAGCCGATGCCGTACAGCTTCTCGCCGCCCAGGACGACGTTCTCCAGGACGGTGAAGTTGTCGGCGAGCATGAAGTGCTGGTGCACCATGCCGATGCCCCGCTCGATGGCGTCGCCCGGGTTGGAGAACGAGACCTGCTCGCCGTTGATCGCGATGGTGCCCTCGTCCGGCTTCTGCATGCCGTAGAGGATCTTCATCAGGGTGGACTTGCCGGCGCCGTTCTCACCGACGAGGGCATGGACCGTGCCCTTGCCGATCGTGATGTCGATGTCGTGGTTGGCGACGACGCCGGGGAAGCGCTTGGTGATGCCGTGCAGTTCTACGGCAGGGGGACTGCTGGACGCGTTGATGACGCACTCTCCTTGGCCGGACAGGAGCGGGGGCGGAGGGGCTGAGGGGCTCTGGGGGGCGGGGGTGAAGTTATCGCGCCGGAGGGCTGTCTACACGCGTAGCGCTGCCGAATCGTGAAACACAGGTGCACGTCACAGTCCGGACGCGGGGTCCGGACCGGGTGGGAGAGCACTGCGAGAGGCGGATCTTCTTCGGGTGGTACTGCGGAAGTTCGGGTGATGCCGCGGTGGTTCGCGTACCGCGACGGGGAGCCTGTCCGTCCGGCGGGGATGGGCCCGCGGCCCTGTCCGTCCACCGGCCGGAGTGCGGCGCGGGGACGGACAGGGCCTTGGGGAAACCAGCCGTACGGCAGGAGGCTCCGAGCTGCTTACGGAGCGTTACGGAGCGGTCTTGACGGTGATCTTGCCGTCGATGATCTCCTGCTTGGCCTTGTCGACGGCCGCGATGACGTCGGTCATCTTGACGAACGCCGGGTTGGACATCGACAGGCCGACGCCGTCCTTGTCCAGGCCGTAGCGGATCTCACCGGTGGTCGGCTTGCCGTCCTGGACCGACTTGATCAGGTTGAACACCGAGTCCTCGACGTCCTTGGTGACCGAGGTCAGGATGGACTCCTTGTAGGCCGCGAGGCCCTTCTGCTTGTACTGGTCGGAGTCGACGCCGATGTTCCACTTGCCGGCCTTGGAGGCGGCCTCGATGGCACCGGAACCGGCCAGACCGGCGGCCGAGTAGATCACGTCGGCCTTCTTGTCGAGCTGGCCCTGGGCGGCGGCCTTGCCGAGGTCGGGCTTGGAGAAGCCGTCGAAGTTCGGCGGCTGGGTCAGGTACTGCGGGAGGACCTTGACCGAGGGGTCGGTGTCCTTGGCGCCCTGGATGAAGCCCGCCTCGAACTTCTTGATCAGCGGGGTCTCGACACCGCCGATGAAGCCGATCGTCTTCGTCTTGGTGACCTTGGCGGCGGCGACGCCGGCGAGGTAGGAGCCCTGCTCCTCGTTGAAGACGATGTTGGCGATGTTGTCGCCGGTCACCGAGGCGTCGTCGATGATGCCGAAGGTGGTCTTCGGGAACTTCGGCGCGACCTTCTTGATCGCGGGGGCGTAGGCGAAGCCGACGCCGATCACCGGGTTGTTGCCGGCGCGGGCCAGCTCGGTGAGGCGCTGGACCTTGTCCGCGTCACCCTCACCGTCGGAGGGCTCGGCCTCGCTGCCCTGGACGTCGAGTTCCTTCTCCGCCTTGGCGAGTCCGGCGTAGGCGGCGTCGTTGAACGACTGGTCGCCGCGGCCGCCGATGTCGTACGCGATGGCGGCCTTGTCGCCGCCCGAGTCGGAACCGGCGTCCGACGATGATTTTCCGCCACAGGCGGTGACACTGAGAGCAAGCGCCGCAGACGCAATGCCCACGGTGGTGATCCTGGTGATCCGGCGCAAGGGAAGGCTCCTTCAAACCTGACCGAAGCGCCTCTTCCGGCGCTGGTTTCGCGGCGATCGTAACGCGCGTAGATGTCAGATAAGAGCACGTACGGAAGCCGTTATCGGATCGTCGTGAACAGAAGGCCTCCCGCAGGTCCACGAACGGCCTACGAAGACTGTGTCAACGCTCCGCTAACGGTTCCCGTCGAACAGCGCCGCGGCGGTGAACAGCTCGACCCCCACGGTGATGGCTTCCTCGTCCACGTCGAAGTTGCCCCGGTGCAGGTCGAGCCCGCGCGTGTCGCCCGGGGTCCTGACGCCGAGCCGGGCCATCGCGCCGGGCACCCGCTCCAGGTACCAGGAGAAGTCCTCGCCGCCCAGGCTCTGCTCGGTGTCCTCGATCGCATACGATCCGCGGCGCTCGGTCATCGCGGCGTCCAGCAGGCCGATGCTCTCGGCGTCGTTCACCACGGGCGGCACACCGCGCACGTAGTTGACGACGGTCTTGGCCCGGTGCATTCCGGCCACCTCGTCGATGGCGGCGTGCACCAGGTCGGGGGCCGCGCGCCAGGCGTCCAGGTCCAGGCAGCGGACGGTGCCGGAGAGCTCGGCGTGCTGCGGGATGACGTTGGGGGCGTGCCCGGTCTCCAGTCGCCCCCACGTCACCGCGAGCCCGGAGCGGGCGTCGACCCGGCGGGCGAGCAGCGCGGGCACGTCGACGGCGATCCGGGCGGCGGCGGTGACCAGGTCGGTGGTCAGGTGCGGCCGGGCGGTGTGCCCGCCGGGCCCGTCGAGCGTGACCTCCAGGCGGTCGCAGGCCGAGGTGATGGCCCCGATCCGCAGCCCGATCCGCCCGACGTCCACCTTCGGGTCGCAGTGCACGCCGATGATCCGCCCGACGCCCTCCAGCACCCCGGACTCGATGGCGTCGACCGCACCTCCGGGCAGGACCTCCTCGGCGGGCTGGAAGATCAGCCGCACGGCGTTGGGCAGCAGCCCCTCCCGGTCGAGCCCGGCGAGCACGAGCCCCGCCCCGAGCACGGTGGTGGTGTGCACGTCGTGCCCGCAGGCGTGCGCCCGGTCGGGCACGGTGGACCGGTAGGGCACGCCCGCCTTGGTGTCCGGGATCGGCAGCGCGTCGATGTCCGCCCGCAACGCCAGCATGGGCGTCACCCCGTCCCACTCCCCCACATCGCACATGACCCCGGTCCCGACGGCGAGAACCTTCGGCTTCAGCCCGGCCTTCTCCAGCCGGTCCTTGATGGCCGCGGTGGTGCGGAACTCCTGGTTGCCCAGCTCGGGATGCATGTGCATGTCCCGGCGGAAGGCGATCAGCTCGGCACGCAGTTCGTCGGAGAGTCTGCCGGGCAGCGCACCTCCCCCGGGCTGGCCGGCCGGGTGGTGGGGGCGGGAGGCGCGGGACTTCAACTGGTTCACCTTATGAAGCGTAGGCCCCCTGCCCCCTCAACTGGCCACAGATCAACAAAACTTCAGCCGCTCAGGCGAACAAATTTCCTGTGAGGACGTGTGACGCTGGGTGGTTGCGGGTATACCCGTTCGCCTTCCGCACCGGGGTCCGCGCCCTTGCGGGAAAGGCGCGGGACACACGGCGAGAGCCTTCATAGGATCGCGAAGAAATCATGAACATCCTGTGAGGAGCCCCATGAACAGTCGGCCCGACTCCGCCCCGGACGGAATGAGACGGAACAGAAGGGGACGGCTCCGTCACGGCACGCTCCTGGTGGCCGTCGCCGCGTCCCTCGGTACGGTCGCCGCCCTGGCCCCGCCCGCCGCGGCCGCGCCGGGCCTCTCCCGTACCACCGCGTCCGCCGACCGCGCGCGCCCGGCGAACACACCTCCCGAGATACCGGACCGCCTGGCCACGAGCCCCGCGACCGCGTGCGCGGGCGGATTCATCGGCAACACCCCGACGACTCTCATGGCCCGGGTGCAGGACGCCGACTCGCCCTCCCTCACCGCACAGTTCCAGGTCTTCGACGCCGGCAACACGGCCCCGGTGGCCGAGCGTTCGGTGGCCGCCACGACGGGCGGCACCGCCGCCGCCTCTTCGATCGACCTGCCTTCCGGCGACTACCGCTGGCGGGTCCGGGCCACGGACTCCGGGGGAGCCGCCTCCGCCTGGACCGGTTTCTGCGCCTTCTCGGTCGACCGCGTACGTCCGGACCGGCCGCCGACCGTCGTGTCGGAGGAGTTCCCCGACGGGGACGCCGGATGGCCGGCGGACACCGGGGACGCCCGCACTCCCGGCACCTTCACCCTGGGCTCCAACGGCGTCGAGGACGTCGTCTCCTACGTCTGGTCCAGCACCTTCGACCCGCAGCAGCGGGAGGTGTCCGTCTCCCCCGGTGGGACGGCGGACGTGACGGCCACGCCGCTGACCGGCGGCCCGCACATGCTGTACGTCCACAGCGTCGACCGCTCCGGCAATCGCTCGGACACGACCACGTACCGCTTCTACGCCCGGGGCATCACCACACCCGACGCCCCCGGCGACCTCAATGGAGACGGCGCCAAGGACATCTGGAGCCTGGACGACCGGGGCGAGCTGCTCACCTACGCGGGCCGGGGCGACGGAACCTTCGCCCCGGCGACCGACGCCGGGCTGACCGCGCCCGGGGCCGACACCGCCTACCGGACCGACTGGGACAACGACGGATACGTCGACCTGGTGACGCTGGAGTACAACCCCAACACGCGGCGGAAGCAGCTCTGGGTCCATCCCAACAGCGGCCTGGGGAGGGTCGACGGCACCCGGGGCCGGCAGCTCCTGACGGTCGACTGCCCGGTCCCGGACGAGGACTACGGCTGTGTGGGCGAGCCCGGCTGGACCGGCGACGACCACTGGGGCGACGCGGAGCAGGTGATCGCCCCCGGCGATCTGAACGGTGACGGCAGGAGTGATCTCCTCGTCCGGGAGGGCGGCAGGCTGTGGATCTACCACGGCATGTACGGCATGCGGCTGGATGTGCCGGTGGCGGTCGGCGGCTCGGACTGGGACGACTTCACCGTCCTCGCGCCCGGCGACCTCGACGGTGACGGCCTGGCCGACCTGTGGCTGCGCGACAACGCCACCGGCGACCTCCACAGCGTGCGCGGCGGCAGCGGCACGGACGGTGCACCGGACCCCGCCGTCTGGGGCGACCCCGCGAACCGCGTGCTGATCGGCACCGGTTTCACCGTGGCCGCCCGTCCGGTGCTGGACACGGTCGGCGACCTCGACGGCGACGGTCTCGCCGATCTGCACGGCCGTACGCAGGACGGCACCCTGACGTTGTGGCCGGGCCGCGTGGCGGCGGACGGCGGCTTCGGCTTCGGGGAGGGACGGGCGATCGGGTGACTCCCCCGGATCGGCCGGGTGTTCCCCCGAGGATCGCCTGACTCCCCCGGGGCCGCCGGCGCGCCGGCGGCCCTCAGGTCGCCACCGACGACAGCCGCTGCACCCCCCGGGCCGTCTCCGTGACCCCGCTCAGGAAGCCCTGGGCGCGGGGCGAGGCCGTGGCGCGGAGCCATTCCGGGGCGATGTCGCAGACCGCGACGTTCACGCCCGTGCCGGCCAGGGCCAGCGGGAGGGTGTGGACGACCGTGGAGGGGAAGCTGACGATCGTGCGGCCGATGGGGCCCCGGCGGGCGATGAGTTCCAGGGGGAGGTCGGGGCGGACGATCTCCAGGCCGGTGGCGGCTTCCAGGGCGTGGAGTTTCTCGGCGGACTCGCGCCGGTGGGCGAAGTAGCGGGTGGCACCGTGGGTGCGGGCCAGGGCCGCGACCGCCTCCTGGTACGGGACGGGGTCGACGACGCCCGTCTCGACCAGGGAGGTGCCGACCAGGTCCGCGCCCTTGCCGATGCTGGGCGGGCCGAAGCGGGCGCGGGTCCAGGCGAAGGTGTTCCGGGTGACCGCGATGCCGGACGGAGCCTCGACCGGCATCGCGGTGAACACCTCGACCGTGTGGTTCGCCGTCGGGGTGAAGCGGCGGCGGGCCGTCGCCGTGACCGGGGCCAGGACCAGTTCGCGCGGTCCCGTGCGGCCCCGGCGGTGCCAGCGCGTCAGGCGCTCGCCCCGGGCCAGCTGGGCGACGAACTCCATGGTGGCCGTGCCGTCGTCGACCACCGTGAGGCGATCGGCGCGGACCAGGGTCAGCAGGAGCTGCACATAGCGGGAGAACGGGTCGCCGATCACTATGTGGTCCGCGCGCCGGACCAGGCCGGCCAGGGCGCGCAGGGCCTTCAGGGGCGCGCCGGAGTCCCCGCGCGCCTCCTGCCAGCGGACGGCGATGCCCTCGTCGCGGGCCAGCTCCGCCATCCGGCGCAGCTGACCGCGCGACATCGGGTCGACCGGGGGGAGGACGACGACCGTGGTGGCGGTCGGGTCGTCTCCCCCCTGGGTGTGAACCCACTCCAGGACGTTCAGGAGCTGGACCGGGCTCTCGACGAAGGCGAGGTTCACCGGTCGGCGCTCAGACCGCGACCGGCTCGGGGGCCGGCGCGTTCTCGGTCTCGGCGACGACGCCCGCGACCCGGCGGAGCTTCTTCATCGGGCCGAGCTCGGACTCGTACACCTTCTTGACGCCGTCGCCGAGCGACTGCTCGATGGTGCGGATGTCGCGGACCAGGCGGGTCAGGCCCTGCGGCTCGACGGAGGCGGCCTGGTCGGAGCCCCACATGGCGCGGTCCAGGGTGATGTGGCGCTCGACGAACGTGGCGCCGAGCGCGACGGCCGCGAGGGTCGTCTGCAGGCCGGTCTCGTGGCCGGAGTAGCCGATCGGGACGTTGGGGAACTCCTGCTGGAGGGTGTTGATGACCCGCAGGTTCAGCTCCTCGGCCTTCGCCGGGTACGTGGAAGTGGCGTGGCAGAGAAGGATGTTGTCCGAACCGAGGACCTCGACCGCGTGGCGGATCTGCTTCGGGGTCGACATGCCGGTGGAGAGGATGACCGTGCGGCCGGTGGCGCGCAGGGCGCGCAGCAGCTCGTCGTCGGTGAGGGAGGCGGAGGCCACCTTGTGCGCGGGGACGTCGAACTTCTCCAGGAAGGCGACGGCCTCGGTGTCCCACGGGGAGGCGAACCAGTCGATGCCGCGCTTGGCGCAGTGCTCGGCGATGGCGGTGTACTCGGCCTCGCCGAACTCGACGCGGTGGCGGTAGTCGATGTACGTCATCCGGCCCCAGGGGGTGTCGCGCTCGATGTCCCACTGGTCGCGGGGGGTGCAGATCTCCGGGGTGCGCTTCTGGAACTTGACGGCGTCGCAGCCGGCTTCGGCGGCGGCGTCGATCAGCGCGATGGCGTTGTCGAGCTCACCGTTGTGGTTGATGCCGATCTCACCCGTGATGTAGACGGGGTTGCCGGGGCCGGCGGTGCGGGTGCCGAAGGTGCGCAGGCGGGAGGTGCTCATGGTGGTGCTTCCTTACTTGGTGGGGACGGTGGGGACGGTGGGTTCGGAGGTGGTTCTGGTGGTGGTGAGGGTGGGGCCGAGCAGCCAGGCCGCGATCTCGCGGATGGCGCCGTAGCCCCCGGGGGTGGTCGTGACGGCGCGCGCCGCGGCGCGTACCGAGTCGTGGGCGCTCGCGACGGCGACGGGCCAGCCGGCGAGGGAGAAGCAGGGCAGGTCGTTGACGTCGTTGCCGACGTAGAGGACCCGGTCGGGGGCGATGGACTGCTCGTCGCACCACCGCTTCAGCGCCTCGTCCTTGCGGTCGATGCCGTGCAGGACGGGGATCTGCAGCTTGCGGGCCCTGGCCGCGACGACCGGGTTCTGCTCGGTGGAGAGGATCAGCAGGGGCACCCCGGCCTTGCGCAGCGCGGCGATGCCGAGTCCGTCGCCCCGGTGCACGGCGACCGTCTCGCGGCCCTCGGAGTCGATCATGACCCGGTCGTCGGTCTGGGTGCCGTCGAAGTCCAGGACGACCGCGTCCACGTCCGCGAGGGAGGGCAGCGGGGAGGGGTCCAGGAGCGGGGCGAGCGCGCGGGCGCGGGCCAGGTCGTGCGGGTCGTCGATCTCCAGCACCCGCGCCGGGTCGGTGGGCACGAGGGTCGTGTGGCCGAAGAAGCGGTGGCGGTGGGTGCGGAAGCCCGTCGCGTCCATCGCGTAGGCGGCGCCGGTCTCCAGGTAGTCCTGGGGGCGGTCCTGGCGGCGGGGGCGTACGGACTTGTCGTGGTTGACGCCGTACGTTCCCTCCTCGACCGCGTGCCCGTCGCGCCAGACGAAGCCGTGGAACGGGGCGACCGTGACGGCCGTGTCCGCGCCCTCGTGGGCCACCGCCCTGGCGACGCCGTCGATGTCCTCGCGGGAGACGAACGGGCTGGTGCACTGGACGAGGAGGACCACGTCGACGGTCCGGGCGCGCTCGGCCTCGTAGACGTCCATCGCGTGCAGCACGGCCGCTTCGCTGGTGGCCGTGTCGCCCGCGATGGCGGCGGGGCGCTCGACGCAGTGCAGCCGGTGGGCGGCGCGCAGGTCGGCGGCGGCGCTCCGGGCGGCCTCGGCGATCGCCCCGTCGTCGGTGGTGACGACGACGTCGGTGACCTCGGGGGCGCCGAGCGCGGCGCGGACGGCGCGGGCGACCAGGGGGATGCCGCCGACCTCGGCGAGGTTCTTGGCGGGGACGCCTTTGGATCCGCCGCGGGCGGGGATCACGGCGAGGACGGTCGGGGTCATGGTGGCTGCTCCTGGAGTGGTGTTCACAGCTCCCCCATCCGGCGGATCACGGGGGCCACGCGCTGGACGCCCTGGCGGTAGGCGCCCCGGGCCGCGTTGCGGACGGTTTCGCGCACCGCGCCCCGGACCCGGCCGGGCTCCTGCGGTGCGGCCGCGCCGGGCAGGGGTGTGCCGTCGGGGGCCAGGTGGTGGCGGCCGAGGATGCCGGGGAGGTAGCCGGGGGCGGTGGCGGGTGTGTAGTAGGGGGCCAGCGGCGGGAGTTGCCCCGTGCCGAGGAGGGCGGTGACCTTGGCGCGGGCCGTGTCGTAGGCGGTGCCGTACGAGCCGTCGGCGGCGACGCCCTGGCCGGCCAGCCACCGGCCGTCGGGCCGGGGCCGGATCCCGCCGTCGAGCCGGTCCCAGGAGGTGAGGAGCCCGGAGCCGACGAAGTGGTGGTTGCCGAGCGTCTCGCGGACGCCGAGGTCGGTGAGGACGGCGGTCGGGATGCGGCGGTGCAGGGACTCCAGCGCGGCCGTCGAGGAGACCGTGACCAGGAGGTCGGTGCGGTCCAGGACCTCGCCCATGTGCCCGTACACCAGGCGGAAGTTGGGCGGCAAGCCGCCCGGCAGCCGCTGCGCGAGCTTCTGGTAGGGCAGTTCCTCGATGTGCGTGGTGTGCTCGCCGGGCTTGGAGCGCAGCTTGAGCAGCACCTCGCGGCGCGGGTGCAGCCGGGCGTGCTCGACGAGCCTGTGGAGCAGGTACGTACGGTCGGCGCGGGAGGCCGGGACGGAGGGCTGGGCGGCGAACACCACGGTGTCGCGGCCCTCTTCGCCCCGGTACGGGGCTCCGCCCAGGAAGGGGAGGGCGGCCTCCGTGACGGCCGACGCGTCGGCGCCCACTCCCTCGTACACCGCACGGAAACGTTCCGCGTCGTGGGCCGAGTTGGCGAGGACGACGTCCGCGCCGTGGCGGAGCAGGAGTCCGTCGGCGAGCTTCTCGTAGACGACGCCGACGTATCCGGTGACGACGACGGGCCGGCGCGGCAGGTCGAGGGCGGCGAGGCCGTGCAGCATGGCCTGGACGCCGCCGCCGACGAGGGCGAGGACGACGAGGTCGTAACCCTCGTCGCGCACGGTGTGCAGGAACTCGACCGCGGTGACCTCGCGGACCCGCTCGATGTCGATCCCGACCTCGCCGACCTCCGCGAGCTGGCGGGGCGTCGGGGTGGCCCGGCCGCGCAGCAGCAGCCCGCTGACCTCGACGGGCCGCGTGTCCGGACCGTCCGCCCCGGAGGTCAGGCGGCGCGCGGTGAGCGCGCCCCATTTCCACCGGGTGTCGGAGTCGGCGAGGACGGCGACCCGCAGCGCCGGTCGGAGCGCGGCGGGGGTTTCGGCCGGTTCGGCCTCATTGCTGGTACGTGGGGGCACGTCCTAGAAGTTAGGAAGGCATTTCGATGCGCGGCCCAACGTGATGGCAACAGATGGTTAACAGCGAGCCGACGATTGGGGGGCGGGCCCGAATAGGCCCTCAATTCCGGTTCCGGAAAAGGTGATTCACCTGAGCGACGGGCGTTGTTCACCTGCTGGGCGCATTGCGGAAAAGGAATGAGCCGGAGCCGCACCTAACGTGATGCGCGTGGTTAAGCTCTCCGTCATCGTGCCGTTCTTCAACGTGCAGACCTACGCGCCCGACACCCTCAGAAGTCTGCGGGCCAACGCCCGCGAGGACTTCGAGTTCCTTCTCGTCGACGACTGTTCGACCGACGGGACACCCCGGCTGCTGCGCCGGGCCGCCGACGAGATCCCCGGGGCCGTGCTGCTGCGGCACGAGGTGAACGGCGGTCTGGCGACCGCGCGCAACACCGGTCTGGAGGCCGCCCGCGGCGAGTACATCGCCTTCCTGGACGGCGACGACTGGCTGGCCCCCGGGCACTACGAGCGGCTGCTGGCCCGGACCGAGGCGCTGGGCTGCGACTTCGTGCGCACCGACCATGTCCAGGCGAACGGCAGATCACGGACCGTACGCCGGGTGCCGCACGGGCCGCACGGGGTGGTGACCGACCCCCGGTCCGCGATCCTGCCCGCCCACCGCACCACCTCGGTGGACTACGCGTTCGCCTGGGCGGGCCTCTATCACCGGCGGCTGCTGGACCGGGGGCTGCTGCACTTCACCGACGGGCTGCGCACGGCCGAGGACCGGCCGTGGATCTGGCGGCTGCACCGGGAGGCGGAATCCTTCGCCGCCCTGGGCATGCTCAGCCATTTCTACCGGCGCGGGGTGGCCACGTCGCTGACCCAGATCGGCGATGTGCGCCAGCTCGATTTCCTGCGCGCTTTCGACCAGGTGATCGCCGAGACGGCCGCCGACCGTGACGCGGAGGATTTGCTGCCGAAGGCCGTGCGCACGTATTGCGCGGTCATCGCCCATCATCTGGGAGCCATCGACAAATTCGAACCGGCCGTGGCCCGCGAGCTGAAGTCGCGCGGTGCGGCGGCCCTGGGACGCCTGCCGCAGCGGCTGCTGGACGAGGCTCTCGACGCCATGGACGTGACACGAGCGACCCGGGTGCGCAGGCTGCGCCGCCGTCCGGGCGCCGCGAAGGGGGCCTCGGCCGCATGACCATCCGGATCTTCCACGCCTCCTCGACCGCCGCGACGGTGCTGCTCGCCGCGGCGATCGACGCGGGCTGCTTCACCGAGCCCGACCGTCGGATCCTGCTGCTGTCCCGGACGGGGCCGGCTCCGGAGGCCGTCGCCGATGTCTCGGAGACCGTCGGCTTCGAGCGGCTGCGCGCCCGGTTCGACGAGGTCCTCTCGTGGAACGACGCGATCTTCCCCTTCCACCCGGCCGGCTGGACGCCCCGGGCCGACGACGCCCCGTTGTGGGAGCGCCACTTCCGGCGCGCCTGGGGTCTCGGCGACGCGGAGCTGGAGCTCGTCGTGGACTCCCCGCACGCCGGTCCCGCCCGGGCGCTCACCCAGGTCTTCGCCGGTGTCCCGGTCGATGTGTACGCGGAGGGGCCCGGCGGCTACGGACCGACCGGGGAGAAGATCCCCCCGCTGACCGGGGTCCGGGTGCGGCGGCTCCTCCATCCGGACCTGGTCCCGGGGGCGCGCCTGTTGCTGCTGGGCGAGTACGGGGTGGAGCCGCGGACCGTTCCCGCCGAGGCGATCACCAAGGTCGTCGGTGAACTGGCCGACGCGGAGGTGGAGTTGCCCGCCGTCGAGGCGCCCGCACTGCTGCTCGGGCAGGATCTCGCCGGGGCCGGGCTGATCCCGGCGGCCGAGGAGGCGGGGCTGCGGCTGGAGATGGTGCGCGGGGCCGCGGCCCTCGGCCACCGCCGGCTGGTGTTCGCGCCGGATCCGTACGCCCCCTGGGAGGACCCGGCGGCGCTGCGCGCCGAGGCGGACCGGCTGGGCGTCGAACTGACCGTGCTGGAGAGCTCGTCGCCGGTTCCGGCCGATGTGCTGCTGCACCGGCTGCGGCCCGCGCTGGTCGTCGGCTGCACCTCGGCCGCGCTGTTCGGGGCGGCCCGGTTCCACGGCCTCCCGGTGGCGGCCGTCGGCACGGGGGCGCTCCTGGAGCGTCTGACCCCGTACGAGAACGCCGAGCGGATACCGGCGACGCTCGCCGACGCCCTGCTGCCCGGGATCGGTGACGCGGAGGCGGTCGCCGCACAGGCGCCGCGCTCCGGTGCCGGCTTGGACGGTCTGCTCGCGGCCGTCGGCTTCGCGATGCGGCCGAAGGTCCGCCCCGATCTGCGTCCGGCCGCCGAGCGCTATCTGTCCACGCACCTGGACGATCGCACCTGGCGCTACTTCAAGCGCCGTCGGCTGGCCTCGCTCGCGCTCCCCGGAGTGGTCCCGGCCCGGCTGGCGTTCCTGCGGAGCAGTCCGGCCTTGCGCCGGGTGGCCCGGCGGGCCAAGGCGTTGCGGAACGGCCGGGGCTGAGCGGCCGGGGCCGGGCGATCGGGACTGAGCGCGGGACGGTCAGCCCAGCACCTTGCTCGCGCCCGCCCGGCCCCACAGCATGGCCGCGCCGAACGACAGGGCCGTCGTGGCCACCGTGATCCCGACCACGAGCGCGGCGGCGGCCGGGCCGCTCAGGTCCGGCCGGACGAAGGCGTCGGTGAGGACGCCCAGCACGAGTACGTGCACCAGATAGGCCCCGAACGACGCGTCGGCCAGCCGGGTCAGGGTGGGGCGCATCCGCTCCGGGACGCGCAGGCCGTGCAGGGAGATCAGGACGCCGCAGCTGAACAGGGCCACCAGGACGTGTGCGTACGGGATCGCGTAGTGCACCTCGTGCTGGTACGCGATCACCCCGGCCAGTCCTGCCGCCGCGAGCAGCACCCACGGGAGCCGCCATCGGCCGAACGTGCCGGCCGGGGCGGCGAGCAGCAGCGCCCCGAGCACCGCGTAGATCAGCTGGTACGGGCCGAACGCCCAGCCGAAGCGGGCCAGTTCACGGCCGGTGGCCTCGGCCAGATCGTCGAACAGCGACGGCGCGGACGCCAGGACCAGCAGCACCGCGCCGAGGCCCCACGGCCGCCTGCCCGACCTGACCAGCACCACCAGGCCCAGGACCATGATCACGGGGAGGTAGGCGTAGAGGTACCAGAGGTGGTAGGCGGGCCGGACCGAGGCGAACACGGAGTCCAGTGCCAGCTCGCCCACCGGGTCGTCGTTGGTTCCGCGGAGCCTGCCCCAGGCGAGGTAGAGCGCCGTCCAGACGGCGAGGGGCACCACGATCCGCACGATGCGCCGCCGCAGCCGTGCGCCGTCCTTCGGCGGGGCCCCGACTAGGACCACCCAGCCGGCGATGGCGAAGAAGAGGGGCACGGCGAAGCGGCCGACGGAATCGGCGGTCAGCCCGGCCCAGTAGGTGCCGGGCCCCTGCGAAGCCGTCCGGCCCACGGCGTTCACGAAGGCGGACCCGGCGTGGAGGCCGATCACGCCGACCGAGCAGAGCAGCCGGATCAGGTCGATGTCGTAGCGGTGCTCGCGGACGGGACGAGGCGTCTCCGGGACCGTCGGCGCCGGGGCGGGGGCGGGGGGTGTGGTCGACATGGTCCTCAGGGGGTGGGCGGGGTGGGGCCGGGCGTCACGCGCGGTCCCGGGGGCGGGTGACGTGGTCCTCGGCGGCGGACCGGGGCGAGGGGACCACGGGGCCCGCGTCCGGATCGCCGAACGGGTCCGGCAGACCGGTGAGTTCACGCAGCCGGGCGAGGTTGTCGCGGGTCGCCGACCACAGCAGGAGCTGCCGGTCGTGGACGTCGGCCACCGCCGCCGTGTGGTCGTCCAGAACCGCGCGGGCCCGTTCCGCGAGCCGGTCCCCGAGGGCGCGCTCATGGACGGAGACGCCCCAGTCGGGCCGGTCGATGTCGGCCAGGAAGTAGGCCAGCTTGGGGTGCGAGACCAGGCTGATGACGGGGGTGCCGCAGCCGAAGGGGATCATCCCTGCGTGCCCGCGCATCCCGATCACCAGCCGGGTGCGCCGGTACAGGTCCCGGACGGCGTCGTTGGAGAGCAGGTACAGGGGCTCCACGGGGAGGGTGAGGCCGTGCTCCCGGCGCAGGTCGTCCACGAAGCGTTCGTCGGCGGGCATGTGCGCGGCGTAGCGGACCTCCGCCGACGCGGACACGGCCCGGATCGCCGCGGCCATCTCCGCGAGGAAGTGCCCGTAGTCGTGGCCGAAGCGGAGCCCGGCCCGGTCGTAGGCGCAGTTGACGAGCACGGTGTCCTCGCGCGCGGCCGGTTCGGCGAGGCGGGGGTCGAGGTGGCGGGCGACCGTGGTGGGGCAGGGCTGGTAGCGCACCTTCTCGCGCAGCGACTCGGGCAGCAGTTCCCTGACCCGGGCGACGGAGCCGTGGTTGCGCAGTCCGAAGAACGCGGACCGCTCGACCAGGGCCCGCAGGGAGGCCGCGAACCGCTCGCGGCGGTAGCGCTGGCCGTCGAAGACGTTGTAGCCGACGGCGAAGACCGCCAGCGGGGCGGTGATCCGGGCGAGGACGTCGTCGGGGATGTTCCACTGCCAGCCGCTGTTGCCGTTGGGCGCGGTGTCGGGGAGGAAGAGCCCGCCGCCGCCCACGACCACCGCCCGCCGGGCGTTGAGGCGTTCGAGGGCGGCTTCGTCGACCAGCAGGTGCGCGTGCTGCTGGTGCCAGCGGTCCGGGCCGGTGTCGGCGGTGAAGCAGCTGCGGACCGCCTCGGGCAGCACCTTGTCGCCCGCGTTCTCCTCGCCGTCGGCGAACAGGGCCACATGGGCGAGCTGTTCGCCGGGCGGTGCGGCTGCCGGGGACCGGCCGATTCTGCCCATCGCCGACGTACGGGCGTACCAGGCCCGGCAGTTGGCGTCGGTCGGATCGGCCTCCAGCCCCGCGAGCGCATAGCCGCGGGCATCCTCGGTGCGGCCCAGCAGCCAGGCCAGCCGGGCCAGTTGGCCGAAGGCGCGGGGGGCGAAGTCCGGTGAGGCGGTCGCCAGCAGCAGATGCGTCTCGGCCTCCTCGTACCGGGACAGCGCCATCAGGCAGACGCCGAGCGTCTCGTGGCAGCGCGGCAGGTCGGGGCGGCCCGCGACGGCCTCGCTCAGCAGGGCGACCGCCCGGTCGTGGTGGCCGCGCCCCCGGTGGATCTCGGCGAGCTGCCGGACCAGGTCGATCGGCGGCCGGGACCGGTCGGGGAACGGGAGCGCGAGGTGCAGCAGCAGGTCGGGGTGTTTGGCGCCGGGGAGGGCGAGGAAGGCCGCCCGGAACGCCTCGTCGTCCAGGTCGAAGCGGTCCCTGGCGGCGTGGGCGGGGGCGAGACCGGTACGGGTCGCGGGGACGCCGGCGAAGTTCAGGACGACGACGTCCTCGGGGACCGGCAGGTCGTCGTGGAGCCGCAGCGCCCGGAAGTCGGCACGGGAGTCCAGGGGTACGAGGACGTCTTCCGGGACGTCCTGCGCGGCGGGCGGCACCGGACCGAGGTCCTGGCGCTGGATCACCAGCAGTCCGTCGTCGGGGACGCCGCCGCGCGGGTCCGGGGCCCCGTCGGGACCGGGGCGCGGCACGGCGGCCACGCCCGTACGGAGTCTCAGCAGGGCGTCGAGCCGGCCGAGGACGACCATGGCGGGGGTGAGGGCGACCACGGTGTCGTACCCGTCGAGGCGGAACACGTCGTCGCGTCCGCCGGCCGTGCGCGGGATCAGCCGGGGGTGCAGCCGGCGGGCGGTGTCGAAGGCGGCGTCCGGCAGACCGGGGTGCAGGACGACGACGTCCTCGCAGAGGGCCGGGTCGCTCAGCGCGAGGCTGCGCAGGAGGGTCCGGAGTCCGGGCAGTTCGCCGGCGCCGGCGACGTGCACGGCGAAGGCGATCCGGCGCTTCCCGGTGACGGCACGGCGGTCGTCGGCGGATCCGGTCGCCGTGGTGGTGCCGGAGTCGGCCGCCGTGGCGGGGGCCTGGGTGGGTTCGGTGGGGGCGGCGGGCGCGGGGCCGGGCGTCGTCGAAGGGTCGGGGTACGTCATCTCAGGGTGATCCTCACCGCGGTGTCGTCCGTGTTCGCGGTCCGTGTCCCGACCCATTCCCGTTCGCGCGGGGACAGGGCAGCCGGTCCTTCGAACCCGATGAGGTCCACCCGGGCGGGAGTGCCCAGGAAGTCGAGGAGCCGCAGCACCGTGTACGCGGTGCTCGCGGGTCCCGCACCGGCCTCCTCGCCGAGCAGCGCCGGGTCGTGCAGCGGGCGGCGCAGCGTGGCGTCGCCGACGCGGTCCTGCGCGCCGGGGACGAGCCTGCCGCGCAGGGCGAGCCGCCAGTGCGGGAGCGGGTCGCCGAAGACCAGCCGGGCGCCCGCCCGCCGGTCCCACCGGGGGCCCTTCCACGGGGTGTCGCCGCGCAGGGTGCAGGCGTGCAGATCGGTGCGGGCGGCGGGGGCGGTGTGGCGCGCCTCGTCGCAGCGCACGACGAGGTCGTAGCCCTCGATCAGGGCGGCCAGCGGACTGCCGGGCCGCTGTTCCTGCTCGGCGGTGCGCGGGGTGTCGGCGACCAGGCACACCGTGCGCCCGGCGACGAGCCGGCGCAGACCGGGTACGCCGATGGGCTCGGCCCCGCCCAGCAGCGGGTCGGCCACCGGGTCACGGTCCGAGAGCCGGCGGTGCTCGGCGTAGAGCGTGGCGAGCCGGCGCACCGCCGGGTCCCCGGCCCCGTGTTCGGCGGTCCGGAGCCGGACGAAATCGGTGAAGGCGGTGCGGGCCTCGGCGGCGGGCAGGTGGCGCGACAGCCGGGCCGCGGCGCCGGACACCTCCGTGTCGGCCCCGGACGCCTCCGTGTCGGCGCCCGCCCGGAACAGCGTCAGCGCCTCGTCGATGCGGTCCCCCGCGGCGCGCAGGGTGGCGATCCTGCGTTCGACGTCGCGCGAGGCGGCGGTGTTCTGCTGGAGCGCGAGGTGGCGTTCGTACGCGGTGATCGCCTCCTCGCCGCGGCCGAGCGCGTCCAGGGCGTTGCCGCGCAGCCGCCAGGCGCCCTTGGAGCGGGCGCGCAGGGCGGTCGCCTCGTCGGCGAGCGCCAGGGCGAGGCGGGCCTCGGCCTCGCCCCCGCTGTCCAGGGCCTGGTGTCCGGTGCGCAGCAGCGCGTCGAAGGCGTCGGCGCCCGGGGTGGAGCACGCGGTGGTCAGGGAGCCGATCGACGCGATGAGCCGGGTGCGGCGGGCGTCGGTGAGGGGACCGGCGGCGGCGAGGGCCGAGAGGTGGTCGCCGCAGAGCCGCAGGGCGGCCAGGAGGGCCTGGTCCGGTCCGCCGCCGGGGCGGCCCTGGGCCGGTGTGCCCGGCCGTCCCGCTATCGCACGTACTGACGTGAGCAGCCCGGTGAGGGTCTGGCCCATGCTCGTTCCGCCGTTCTGTGAGTCGGACGCCGGCCGGGGTTCACGCCCCGGCCCCGGGTCAGAGGCCCAGGGTGCTGCGGGTGCGCCGTACGGTGCGGCGCAGCCGGACCGCCGCTCCCCGGGGGCCGCCGCCGGGCAGGGTGAGGCTCTGCAGGCGGCGGCGCTTGAAGTAGTGCTGGGTCGTGGGGCCGAGCCGCTCCCGCAGCCATGCCTCGGCCTCGGGGCGCAGCCCGGGGTGGAGCTTGGCCTGCATGCAGTAGCCGACGGTCCGCACCAGCGGGGCGAGGGTGTCCGGCGCGGTGCGCGGCAGCAGGGGGACGGCCCCGGCGCCGTGCGTGTCCAGGTCGGGCACGAGGTGGTCGGTGATCGTCAGCGGGATGCGGTTGCTGTTCTCGTACGGGGTGATGCGGTCGAGGACCAGGCGGGTGCCGACGCGGGCGACGGGGATGCCGTAGTAGGCGGCGGCGGTGAACATCGCGGTGGAGAAGCAGCCGACGACCAGGGTGGGTGCGCACCGCTCGTACAGCGTCTCCGCGAGCAGCGGGCCGTCCAGGGTGGTGAGCCGTACGCCGGCCTCCGCGGCGGCCTCGTCCAGGGCGCGGGAGTAGCTGGCCGGCGCCGTGGGGTGCGGCTTGAAGAGGATGGAGGTGTGCCCGGCGCGGGCGGCTCCGCGCAACATCCGCACGTGCAGGTCCTCTTCCTCCTCCGGGGTGAGGATGTTGAGGGCGGCGAGGTACTGGCCGAGCAGCATCGCGGTGGGGGCGGCCGCTTCGGCGGCGGCGAGCTTCCTGTCCCCGTCGGCCGCGGCGGCGATCTCGGAGAGGACGGCGCGGAAGGCGTCGTCCGGGACGAGTTCGGGCTCGACGCCGGCCTCGGCGAGGAGGAGCGGGCGCAGCCCGGTGACCAGGTCGAGGTGGAGGACGCGCCGGATGCGGCAGGCGATGGACTGGGGCAGCCGGTTGCGGGTGGGGCCGTAGCTCATCAGCCCGTCGGCGTACACGTGCACGGCGCTCTCGGAGAAGATCGCGGCCAGCGCGCGGGCCGGGTTGACCTGGATGGACTCCACGGCCAGGTCGACGGGGGCGTCGGGGTCGATGTCCCAGGCCAGGCGGAAGGCCCGCTGCCACAGGACGGTCTCCTCGGAGCGGGGGCCCCAGCCGCTGGGGTGGTGCGGGCTGATCGCCTCGTTCCAGTCGACGACGGCGTCGAAGCGGGCGGCGAGGGAGCCGTAACCGCGCATCTCTTCCAGGCGCAGGGCTGTCTCGGGGACGGCCGCGTTGTTGGAGACCAGCAGGATGCGGTGGCTGTCGAGGGCCCGGCCGAACTGTCCGGCGTCGAGCGCGGCGGCGAGGGTGGCCGCCCCGTACAGGGTGGACACCTGGAAGATCTGGGTGCGCGGGGGCGTACGTACGGGCGTGGGTACGGGCATCGGTCAGGCGGCCTTCTGCTTGGTGCGCAGACGGCTGAGCAGCGTGCCGCGCTTGTCGTCGATCATCGTCAGGGTGCGGTCGAGCACGTCCTGCGGCATCCGGTGCAGCGCGGCGGCCGACTCGGAGCGCAGCCGCCGGGCGGTGGCGGGCTCGTAGTCGTCGGCCTTCTCGTTGTGGAAGGCGATCATCGCGCAGTACGTGCGGACGGCCTTGGGCAGCAGGGTCTTCGCGTCCCGGTCCGTGCGCAGCTGATCGAGCAGCGCGTCGTAGGCGGGGAAGAAGTCGAGCTGGCGGGAGTCCTTGATCTGGGTCAGGGAGGTGGTGACCCCGCGCCGGTAGAAGATGCCGTACAGCCCGAGCGACGCGTAGGTGCGGGCGCGCAGATGGAGCTGCCAGATCCACAGCCGGTCCTCGGCGGTGCGCAGTTCGGTGGCGAAGCGCTGGGCGCCGTCGGCGAAGAGCCGCCGGTGGTAGATCCCGGCCCAGACGAACGGGTAGTCGACCATGGTCTCGCGCTCGGGCGCCCCGATCCCGTCGCGGGGGTCGAGCAGGGTGTCCCGGAGGGGCGCGGGGGCGCGCCGCACGACGCGGGTGGTGCCGGTGGACTGGACGTGGTCGGTGCGGGCGAAGTCGCAGTCGAGGTCCTGGGCGGCGCGCACCAGCCGGTCCAGGTGGCCGGGGGCGTACCAGTCGTCGCCGTCGAGGAAGGTGAGGTAGTCGCCCTCGGCGGCGTCGATGCCGCTGTTGCGGGCGGCCGCGATGCCGACGTTCGTACCGTGTCTGATCACCCGGGCGCGCGGCAGCCGCTCGGCCCAGTGGTCGACGATGTCCTGCGTACCGTCGGTGGACGCGTCATCGACCAGCAGGAACTCGATGTCCGGGTCCGCGTTGCGGGCCAGGCTGCCCAGCGTGGTCGGAGCGTAGGGCGCGACATTGTGGAGCGGTACGACAACGGACAGTTTCGGCACGCGTGCCCTCGCCTTCGATCATGGTCCCGACAACCTAGTGAGACGGCGGAAGGATCGGGTGACGCCCGCCACGACAGCGGGTGAACTCTGCGCGTCCGCCGCATGACCGGGCGCGCGCCGGAGAACGCCTCACGACGGGGCTTGACCTCAACTTTGCTTGAGGTTCTACGTTCTGAGGCATGGACTACTCACACGACGACGCAGGACTCGCCCGCCAGCCGATCGGTTACTGGAGCTGGGCCGCGCACGAGGCGACGGTCACCCACATCCGGTCCGCGCTGGCCGAGCACGGACTCACCCAGCCTCCCTGGTGGGTGCTCAACCAACTGGACGGGGCGGACGAGGAGGGACGGGGCAGGGCCGAGCTGGTGACCATGCTCAGCGGCTTCCTCGACACCGGGACGGACGGCATGGAGGAGGCCGTCGAAAGCCTTCTCGAACGGGGGCTGGTCACCGAGGACTCCGGAGCACGGCTACGGATGACCCCCGAGGGGCGGGCGCTGCGCGAGAAGGCGTACGCCCGGGTCTCGCGGGCGAGCGCCGAGATCCACGAGGGCATCCCCGAGGCGGAGTTCGTCGCCGCGCTCAAGGTGTTGCAGCGGATGATCCACAACGTCGGGGGAAAGGCCTGGCACCACTGAGGGCCGGAGCTACACGCTGCTCAGCGAGAGCTTGGCCGCGAACCCGAGGAACAGGACACCCGCGGCGGAAGTGGCCCCCGCCGACAGGCGCTTACGGCGTCGGAAGGCGGCGGCCAGGCGGGTGCCGCCGAAGATCAGCACCGAGAGGTACGCGAAGCTGGCGAGCTGGAGCAGGGTTCCCAGCAGCAGGAACGACAGCGCCGGGTAGGCATAGCCCGGGTCGACGAACTGGACGAAGAAGGAGATCAGGAACAGGATCGCCTTCGGATTGATCAGGCTGACCACCAGGGCCCGGCGGTAGGGCCTCTCCACGGGGCCGGTCGCACCGGACGCCTCGGCCGCACCGGCGGTCTCGACCGTCTCCACGAGCTCGGCGGTACGCCGGTGCCGCTCGCGCCACAGCGCCACGGCCGCCCGCAGCATCCCGATGGCCATCCAGGTCAGATAGGCCGCGCCCGCGTACTTGACGATCGCGAAGAGCAGGGGCGTGGTCTGGAGCAGGGACGCGGCGCCGAGCGCGGAGAGCGTCATCAGAACGGTGTCTCCGGTCCAGACGCCCGCGGCGGCCGTATAGCCGGTGCGCACGCCTCGGCGGGCGGCGACGGAGAGCACGTACAGCGAGTTCGGCCCCGGCAGAAGAACGATCAGCGCCAGACCGGCGAGATACGTCGGAAGATCGGTGACACCCAGCATGGACGGAGTCTCGCACGCCCGTACGGGGTGCCGTCCAGGGGGTTTCACCAGGCGATATCGACGGCCCGGCGGCGCCCGGGAGAGGGGTGCGCCGCGCGGGCCGGACCCGGCCATGATCCACCGGGCGCTCCCTTGGGGGGCTGGACGCGCGGCCGAGGTCCGACGGAGGATTCGGTGACCGGGCCGGACGGGAATTCCGTACAGGAGGCGCCGGGCCGGCGGGTGAGCCAGGGGGACCGAGCATGACGGACACGAACAGCGGGCGGGACGGCCGGGGAGCGAGCGGCACGGGCGGGACGCGGGCGTCGGAAGCGATACCGGGACCGGGGCCGGGCATGGCCGCCGAGCGGTGTGCGGGCGGAAGGCCCCGGGGGCGTCGTGTCGCCGCCGCTTCCCTCGTCGCGCTGGCCGCCCTGGCGACGGGGTGCGAGCCCGGGACCGCCGAAGGGGCGCAGGACGTGGCGCCGCCGGTGCGGGCCACACAGGCGGCCGCACCGACCCCGAGCCCCTTCCTCACGGCCCCCGCCCCCACCGCCGAGGACGCGAAGCCGAGCACCGCGCCACCGCCGAGCCCGCCGGCGTCCACCGCGGCCCCGGCCCCGACGACGGCCCGGCCGGCCCCGGAGCCGAGCACCGCACCGCCGCCGCGCGTCCTGATGCGTACGGGGTCCGAGAGCGAGCGGGTGCGGGAACTCCAGGCCCGGCTCCGCCAGATCGGCCACTTCGGGCGCAATCCCACCGGCTACTACGGCTCCGTCACCGCCGACGCCGTGCGGTCCTTTCAGGCCAAGCGGCGGCTGCCGGTCACCGGAAGCACCGACGCGGTCACCTGGCAGCGGCTGCTGGCCATGACCCAGGTGCCGACGGCCGCCGAACTGGACCCGCCGACCGAGCGGCCGGTGGCCGCGCCGGACGAACGGTGCCTGAAGGGCCGGGTGCTGTGCATCAGCAAGAAGAGCCGGACCCTGGCGTGGATGAACGACGGCAAGGTCGTCTCCGCGATGGACGTGCGCTTCGGCTCGGAGTACACGCCCACCCGGGAGGGCGTGTTCGAGGTGTTCTGGAAGTCCCGGGACCATGTGTCGACGCTCTACGACACCCCGATGCCGTACGCCCTGTTCTTCAGCGGCGGCCAGGCGGTGCACTACTCCGCCGACTTCGCGGCCAACGGTTACGGCGGCGCCTCGCACGGCTGCGTCAACGTGCGGGACAAGAAGAAGGTCGCGGCACTGTTCGACCAGGTGAAGAACGGCGACAAGGTCGTCGTCTCCTGGTGATCCGGTGCTCACGGGTGATCCCGCACCGGTGATCCGGCGTACGGCCGGTACGAGGAGGAGAGGGCGCGGGCGGGACCGGGGGAACGTGTCCCGCCCGCGCCGATGCGCTGAGCCGAAGGTACGGGGGGAACCCCGGCTCGTTGCGCGGCCGATGACCAGTCGGCTCACTCTGTACTGCGCCCGGCCTCCGAAAAACGTCACACCTGGTTGTCCGGGCCGATCGCGTTTGGCCTGGAACCGCAGTTCAGCGGGTGAGTACGGAGGCCGTGCCGGTGCTCTTCGGGAGCGGCGTGACCTCGGTGTCCGCGCCGGCCCCCGGCTCCGGGGCCACGCCGGAGCGCGGTACGGGGTGGAAGGAGACCGGCGGCAGCGAACCGCCGTCACCGTCGCCCGGTCCGCTCTGCCCCCCGTCGTCGTCCCCGCCGCCTCCGGAACCACCGGAGCCGCCGCTCCCACCGCTTCCGTCGCTCCCGTCGAGGAGTCGGTCGCAGAAGCGCTCCAGGTTCTTCTCGCCCTTCGCGAACCGGATCAGCTCGCGTCGGCTCCGGTCGTCCAGAGTGCCGTCGCGGAAGGCCTTGCAGGCCTTGACGGACTGCTCGTACCAGTTCCCGGACGCCGTGTCGTCACCGGAGCCGCCGGGCTGTTCGTCCTGGCTTTCACCGCTCCCGGGCGTCTCCTCGCGGCCGTCGCCGCCCGGCCGGTCCGGGCTGCCCGGACGGTCCTCGCCGGACTCCCGGCCGGTGTCGCCGG
Organism: Streptomyces anulatus; assembly: GCF_014650675.1. GTDB lineage: Bacteria > Actinomycetota > Actinomycetes > Streptomycetales > Streptomycetaceae > Streptomyces > Streptomyces anulatus. The sequence continues at coordinate 873,492 of NZ_BMVK01000002.1, forward strand.
TTCGCTCGCCGTCGGGCTTCTCGGGCCCCTCGGACTCCCGGGTCGCGGGCGAGGAGGGGTCTGCCGGCTCGTCGGGCGAGGGCGGGTCCGCCGGGGACGACGGGTCGTCGGTGGACTCGCCGGAGATCAGCGGCCCCGGCGTGACGGCGGCCGATACGGAGGTGGCCGGCGCGGGCGAGCCCTGTCCGCCGAACGTTCCGGTGAACACGCCCGTGCCGGCGGCGACCGCCACCCCGCCGAGCGCACAGCCCGCGAGCGAGGCGACCAGACCGAAGCGGACCGGCCGGCTCCAGCGCGGGCGGCGGACCGGGGCGTCGGGGGCGGAGCCGATGTGGACGGCGTGCAGCAGACCGGGCCGGCCGGGGACGGCGGCGCCGGCGGCACGTCCGGCGAGCCGGTCCACGCCGTTGCCGTGGCCGGCCTGCCGGAACGCGGCGAGGACCGCGTCCTCGCCGGGGAGTTCACCGGTCGGGGGCCGCGGACCTCCGCGGGCCGCGCCGAGCGCTTCGGCGAGCCGGAAGGCGTCGGTGCGGGCCTCGTCGCCGACGGGGACGACCGGTTCGCCGCGGAGCAATCTCTCCGCCGCGTCCTTGTCAAGCCACTCGTAGTGCTCGTCGGCCATCACATGTCCTTCTGCGTCCACGGTCGCGAATGCGTCACACCGGGAGTGACCCCGGCGGGCGCCGCCGGACCGCCCCGCCCGGGGCGCTGCGCGGGCACGGCACCGAGTCCGGCGCCACCGCCCGGCTCCTGACCCGCACCGTCGTCGGGACCCTGCGCCGGGTCCGGGGCCGGGGCGTCGTCCGCGGGGGACCCGCCGTCGGCCCGGTTCGCCCCGGGATGTTCCGCGCCGAGGAGTTCGGCCAGTCGCTTGAGCCCGCGGTGGGCGGCGGTGCGGACGGCGCCGGGCCGCTTGCCCAGGGTCTGCGCCGCGCTCTTCGCGTCGAGCCCGACGACCACCCGGAGCACGACGGCCTCGGCCTGGTCCTGCGGCAGCTGGGCGATGAGCGACATGGTGCGGTCGGTGTCCAGCGCCTCGATGGCGTCGCCCGCGGTGTCGGACTCGGCGGCACGCGCGGTCAGCTCGGTCTCGTCGCCGCCGATCGCGGGGCGGCGGCTGCGCATCCGCAGGTGGTCCAGCGAGCGGTTGCGCGCGATCCGGGCGGCCCAGCCCCGGAACCGGTCGGCGTCACCGCTGAAGCGGTCGAGGTCGCGCGCGATCTGGAGCCACGCCTCGGACGCGACGTCCTCGGCGTCCGGCTCCCCGACCAGCGTCCGTATGTAGCCCAACAGCCGTGGCTGCACCGCGCGGTACACAGCACGGAAGGCGTCCTCGTCCCCGTCCTGTGCCGCGAGCACCGCGGCAGTCAGCTCCGCGTCGTCCCCCAGCACTCCCTCAACCCGCTCTGCCGTTCTCGATCGCAGCTGGTCAACTGCTGCGCAACCCTGCGCGAACCAGCACGCTACGTGCTCGGCAGGGGCCACGTCCATGACTTGTACAACCCGCAACAATTCGCCGCCCCGTCCTCCGGTGTGACAGAAAACGCAGTCATGGCGCTGAGATGAGTACGGGGTCGTGCTGCGACCCCGTGGAAGACGGCCGGGGCCTCTCCTGTGGGGGGTGGCGGCCCCGGTCGTCGCTCCAGCGTTCAACCGTCCGAACAGTCACTTCGCGGGCCGCCCGCGCCGGCAGGCACGGTTCAGTCGCCCGCGGTGTCCTCGGCCTCCCAGCGGAGCAGGTCGCCCGGCTGGCACTTGAGTACGTCGCAGAGCGCGGCGAGCGTCGCGAAGCGCACCGCCTTGGCCCGGCCGTTCTTGAGTACCGCCAGATTGGCGGGCGTGATCCCCACGCGGTCCGCGAGTTCACCCACGGACATCTTCCGCCTGGCCAGCATCACGTCGATGTCGACGACGATCGGCATCAGATCACCTCGTCCAGCTCGGCCCGCATCCGCGCCGCCTCGACGTCGCGGGCGACGGCCTGGGCGAGCAGCGTCCGCAGCACGAGCACGAGCAGCGCGACCCCCAGGACGGCCACGCCGATCCCGCCCATGATGAGGGTGACGCCCGGGTCCTCCCGCTGGCCGGGCGCGTTCAGGGCCGTGACCGCGAACCACACGAGAGCGGCCGCGACGATCGCGCCGATGATGACGTCCACGTACCGGAAGGCGGCGTGGGAGAACACGGTTCCGCGTCGCACCATCGTGACCAGTCGCCATACGCAGACCAGGGTGACCTGGGCCGTCCCGATGCCCAGGATCGTGATCACGCGCAGCGGGGTCAGCGGGAGCGAACCGTCCTCCGGGTCACTCCCGCTGACCAGCACCCACACCATCAGCGCCTGTACGAACACGGAGCCGGCGAGCACCACCACGAGCACGGCGCGCAGCGCGCGCACTGTCAGCTTCCCCATGACCCATCCCTCCATCGACCTACGATGGAAATCTATCGAATATCGATAGACAGAGCAAGGGTGCCGGGTTTCGCTACGGCTGAGTACGGTCGGGAGCAGCTGCCCCGGCGGTGGCGCCGCGGGGCAGGGTGAGGACCATGGTGAGGCCGCCGCCGGGCGTGTCCTCGGCGGTGAGGGTGGCCCGTATCGCCTCGGTGAAGCCCCGTGCGACGGCCAGACCGAGCCCGACTCCCGCGCCCCTCGGGGCATCGCCGAGCCGCTGGAACGGTTCGAAGATGTGCTCCTTGGCCGTGTCGGGGACCCCGGGGCCCCGGTCGACGACGCGGAGTTCGACGCGGTCGCGCAGAGTGCTGGCGGAGACGATCACGGGCCGGCCCTCGGGGCTGTACTTGACGGCGTTCTCGACGATGTTGGCGACGATGCGCTCCAGCAGGCCCCGGTCGACGGCGACCATGGGCAGCGTCTCCGGGATGTCCAGCTCCACGCTGCCGTCCGGGACGCCGCCCAGCGCCATGGGGACGACTTCGTCCAGGTCCGTTTCCCGGATCAGCGGGACGACGGTGCCCGTGTTGAGGCGGGACATGTCCAGGAGGTTGCCGATCAGGGCCGAGAGCCGGTCGGCCCCGTCCTCGATCCCTTCGAGCAGGGCCTCGCGGTCGGTCTCCGACCAGGCGACGTCGTGGGAGCGCAGCGAGGTGACCGATGCCTTGATGCCGGCCAGGGGGGTGCGGAGGTCGTGGCTGACCGCGGCGAGCAGGGCGGTGCGGAAGCGGTCGCCCTCGGCGAGTTTCCGCGCCTCCTCGGCCTGGTCGACCAGGCGCTGGCGGTCCAGTGCCACGGCCGCCTGGGCGGCGAAAGCGCCCAGGACCCGGCGGTCCTCGGCGGGCAGCGCCCGGCCGCTCAGGACCAGCGCCAGGTTCTCCCCCACGGGTATGTCGACGTCGGCGTCCTCGGGGCGTTCGACGGGGCGGGCGCCGACAGCCGCCGTACAGGTCCAGGGCTCGACCTCGGCCTGCCGCTCCAGGAGGGCGACGGAGTCCATCGCGAAGGTTTCCCGCAGCCGCTCCAGCAGCGCGTCGAGTGAGTTCTCGCCCCGCAGGATGCTCCCGGCCAGGAACGACAGGATCTCCGACTCGGCGCGCAGCCGTGCCGCCTGGTGGGTCCTGCGGGCCGCCAGGTCGACGACGGAGGCGACGGACACGGCCACCCCGACGAAGATCACGATGGCGACGATGTTCTTGGGGTCGGCGATCGTGAACCGGCCCAGGGGCGGGGTGAAGTAGTAGTTCAGCAGCAGCGAGCCGAAGGCCGCCGAGGCGAGGGCGGGCAGCATCCCGCCGAGCAGGGCGGCGGCGACGGTGGCGGTGAGGAACAGCAGCATGTCGTTGGCGAGCCCGAGGTCGGGGACGACGGTGCTGAGCAGCAGGGCGAGGAGGGCCGGTCCGGTGACGCCGACGAGCCAGCCCCAGACGACCCGGGCCCGGCCGAGGCGGGCGCCGCGGGCGATCGGGAGCCCCCGGCCCTTGGCGATGGAGTCGTGGGTGACCATGTGGACGTCCAGGTCCGGACCGGACTCACGGGCGACGGTGGCGCTGACGCCGGGCCCGAACGCGTACTGCCAGGACTTGCGCCGGCTGACGCCGAGAACGATCTGGGTGGCGTTGACCCCGCGGGCGAACTCCAGCAGGGCCGAGGGCACGTCGTCCCCGATGACGTGGTGGAAGGTGCCGCCGAGGTCCTCGACCAGGGTGCGCTGGACGGCCAGTTCCTTGGGCGACACCGCCTTCAGCCCGTCGCTCGCCGCGATGTAGACGGCCAGCACCTCGCCGCCCGCCCCCTTCTCCGCGAGGCGGGAGGCGCGGCGGATGAGGGTGCGTCCTTCGGGTCCGCCGGTGAGTCCGACGACGA
>NZ_BMVK01000003.1 GCF_014650675.1 Streptomyces anulatus
CCTGGATACGGGCCCCGGCACCGTCGTTCAGCGACACCAGCGGAGCACCGGCCGAGATCGCCATGTCCATGATCTTGTGGATCTTCGTGGCGTGCGCCTCACCCAGCGCCCCGCCGAAGATCCGGAAATCGTGCGCGTACACGAAGACCGTACGGCCCTCGACCGTGCCCCAGCCCGTGATCACACCATCCGTGTACGGCTTCTTCGCCTCCAGACCGAAACCCGTCGCCCGGTGCCGGCGCAGCTGCTCGACCTCCTTGAACGAACCCGGATCCAGCAACAGCTCGATCCGCTCCCGCGCGGTCAGCTTCCCCTTGGCATGCTGCGCCTCGGTCGCCCGCTCACTCGGTCCGCGCAGTGCTTCGGCACGGATCGCGGCGAGTTCGGTGATCGCCTCCTGCGGCATGGACGGCCCCCTCGTGTTCACCGGCCGGGTCAGCACCCGGCCGCGCTGCTTCTGGACACCCGCGTGCCGACGTAGTCGCACAGGGCGTCCAACGCCCGGCGTCCGGCGCACGCGGGCAGGTCGTGCAGGGCGCTCCGGGCCAGGGCCAGGCGCTCCCGCAGGTGCCGCTCGGCGGCGGCGGGCGCCCCGGAGGAACGGAACAGCTCCAGCGCGCGCCGTCGCCGGGCCAGGTCGTCCAGCGGGCCCGCTTCCAGCAGGTCCCGCAGCTCCGCGTCGGCCGGTCCGGTGCCGGAGACAGCCAGGAGGACCGGCAGGCTGAGCACTCCGGCGGCCAGGTCCTTGCCCTGTTCCTTGCCGGTCTGCTCGGCCGGGGCGACCAGGTCGAGCAGGTCGTCGGAGATCTGGAAGGCGATGCCCAGCTGATGGCCGTACTCCATGAGGGAGCGGCCCTGTCCGGCCGGCGCCCCGGCCTGGAGCGCTCCTGCCCCGAGCGCCATGGCGAGGAGGGCCGCGGTCTTGCCCGAGGTGACCCGGAAGAAGTGCTGGACCGGGTCCTCGCCCTCGGCGGGGCCGGTCATCTCCAGGAGCTGGCCCTCGACCAGGTCGCCCGCGACATCCGCGTTGAAGCGCACCATGTCCGGCCCCAGCCCGGCGGCCAGCCGGGCGGCGCGGGCCAGCAGCCAGTCGCCGCCCGCCACCGCGAGGCGTTCGCCCCAGCGGGCGTTGGCGCTGGGCACCCCGTGGCGCAGGGCCGCGCCGTCCATGACGTCGTCGTGGTAGAGCGAGGAGATGTGGACGAGCTCGGCGATCACGGCGGCGTCGACGACCCCGTCCCGCCACTCCTCCCCGAACTCCGCCCCCAGCAGCACCAGCAGCGGACGCATCCGCTTGCCGCCCGACGCGGCGAGATGGCCCGTCAGCTCGCCCACCCGGGGATCGGGCGAGTCCGCCGCGACGTCCAGCAGACGCTTCTCGACGGCCTGCATGCGCTGCGCCATCCGTTCCCGGAACAGCGGGTCCCGTGCGGCGATACGGTCCAGGAGTTCACTTCCGGGCGATGCCGTGACCAACATGTCCTCGTCCTCTTCCCGGCGGGGCCATGGCCCGTACGCAGCCGTGCACGTCCGCCGACGGCGGCAGCGGTTCGAGAATCGGGTGCGCCCATCGGGCCCAGCAATATCGCTGACCTCTTCCTGCCAGCCGGTCCCGGGCGCATGTGCACGACGGTGCGGTGGGTGCGCACGGCAGGTTGCTGCCACATCCCGGCGGAAGCGCGGAGGCGGGAAGCGGTCTGTGCCAAGAATCGAAAAGTGCCTCGGAAGGACCGCTCCAAAGGAGACCCACGGGCCCGCCGAAGGGCAGGCCCGGCCCGGTGCGACGGGCCGGCTCCCCCCGGTCCGACCTCGGCACCGGTCCTTCGGGGGCCCAGAGAACGCGACCGGGCCACGGACCCGGATCGTGAAGGAGCGGCCGGACGCCGGGCTTCCGCCCGGGTCCGGCCGCTCCGCCGTCGGCGCCCTGCGCGACACCGTCTGACAGCTACCTGCCAAGGAGTGAACGCCGGACCCTCCCGATCGCACCGATCGCATAGAACGGAGACGGAGAAACCGGTGCGCCCCTCGGAGTCCCCGGGAAGAGCGGGCGCGGCGGGTTCGTCGCCCCGGTGGCCCATCGGCTCGATCGCCGAGCCGGGGCGTCGCCCTGTGGAGCCGGTGCCAACACCCTGGGCACCGACTCCACCGGTCGGAAACCGCCTGAGGCAGGCCCTGGGCAGGAGAAGTGACGGTCAGACGTGTCCTCCGCCGTCGCGGGACACGGTGAAAGGTGGCAGCTGGTGAGTCCGGCGCGAATCGGCCTGGTGTTTCCCGGGCAGGGCACGCAGCGTGAAGGCATGGGTGAGCCCTGGCGGGACACCCCCTCCTGGGCGCTCGTCGAAGAGATCTCCGAGCACTCCGGCACGGACGTGGAGGAGCTGCTGCTGCGCACAGGCGGCGAGCAGTTGCGGCGCACCGACCTGGCGCAGATCGCCGTCTACGCGGTGGCGATGATGGCCCACGCCGAGGCCGGGCGGGCGGGGCTCCTCACGGACGCCGTGGCGTGCGCCGGTCACAGCCTGGGCGAGTACGCCGCGCTGACCGCCGCGGGGATTCTCGACCTCGCGGACGGTACCGCGCTGGTGGCCGCACGCGGCAGGGCGATGCGCGAGGCCGCCGCCGCCCAGGAGGGCACCATGGGGGTGCTGGTACGGGCAGGGCTCGAGGAGGCGGAGGAGGTCGCGGCCAAGGCGGCGGCCGAAGGCCACGCCGTCTGGGTGGCCAACGTCAACGGGCCCGGTCAGATCGTGCTCTCGGGCACCCCGGCCGGCATCGACCACGCCGCCGAACACGCACCGGAGGGCGCCAAGCTCATCCGGCTCTCCGTGGGCGGAGCCTTCCACAGCCCGCTGATGGCACCGGCGGCGGACCGGCTCGCCGAGGCGCTGCGCACCACGACGTTCTCCCCGGGCCGGCTCCCGGTCGTCGCCAACGTCGACGGCGAACCGCACACCGGGGAGGCCGACTGGCCCGAGATGGCCGTCCGCCAACTCGTCACGCCCGTCCAGTGGGAGCGAAGCGTCCACACCCTGACCGGACGGCTGGGCTGCGAACGCCTGCTGGAGCTGGGCCCCGGCCGGACCCTGGCCGGACTGGTCAAACGGATCGTCCCCGACATCGACGTCGCCTCCTTCGACCGGCCGGACGCCCTGGGCTGACGACCCGGCCGGACGCCCTGGGCCGACGCCCTTCCCCCGCGAGGAGCAATCCGTGATGATCTTCCTGCTGAGTCTCCCGATCTGGCTGATGATCATCTGGCCGCTGGTGGCGGGCGCGCGCCGGGTGCTCGGGGTGCGGGTGCGGACGCCGAGAGCGCTGCTCGGCGCCGCGGTCGGCTGGTTCGTCGCCATCAGGATCGCCTTCGCCGCCCTCCCGCAGATGCGCACCACCGGGCAGGCCCTGGCGCTCGGCATCCCCATCGCGGGAGTCGCGCTGATCTCCACGCTGGTGACCATCTTCGTCGCCGAGCTGGTCAGGCCCTCCGGCAAGGGGTGGGGCGTGTTCGGCTGGAACGGCGCGGTGCGCCGCCGGCTGGACCGGGGCCGCCGCTACGGGCAGATCACCCGCATCGCCGTCCGCCACGGCCTGGGCCCCTACTTGGGCGGCAGGCGCGTCCAGCACTCCCGGTCCGACCAGCGGGACGTACGGCTCGCCCGCTCGCTGCGGCACGCGCTGGAGGACGCCGGCGTGGTCTTCGTCAAACTGGGCCAACTGCTCTCCACCCGGCCGGACCTGCTGTCGCCCGCCTTCATCGACGAGCTGAGCCGGCTGCAGAGCCAGGTCGCCCCGGCGGACAGCAGCGAGGTCGAGGCGGTGCTGCGCGAAGATCTCAGCGCGGCCTCCTGGGACGTCGTCTCGGTGGAGCCGGTGCCGATGGCCGCGGCCTCCGTCGCCCAGGTGCACCGGGCCACGCTGCGGACCGACGACGGCGAGACGGTCGACGTCGTGGTCAAGGTGCGGCGGCCGGGCGCACTGCCGCTGCTCGAACGGGATCTGGACATCATCGCCCGGGTCGCCGGCTCCCTGGAACGGCGGGCCGGCTGGGCCCGCCGGATGGGCGTGCTCGAACTGGTCCGCAGCTACGCGGTCGCGCTCCGCGACGAGTTGGACTTCCGTATCGAGGCCCGCAACATCGCGACGGTAGCCGCCGCCGGTGGCGCGACGTCGGACCACGTGGCGCTGCCGTACGTCTACGAGAAGCTGTGCACCCGGCGGGTGCTGGTGATGGAGCAGATGGACGGCACGCCCCTCGGATCGGCCGCACGGCTCCTCGCCGACTGCCCCACGGACCGGACCGTTCTCGGCCGCGCCCTCCTCGGCAGTCTGCTCGGCCAGATCATGCTGGGCGGCGTCTTCCACGCCGATCCGCACCCCGGCAACGTCCTGCTGCTGCGCGACGGCCGGCTGGGTCTGCTGGACTTCGGTTCGGTGGGCCGGCTGAACGGCTCGCTGCGCGTCGGGCTGCAGCACCTGCTGCTGGCCATCGACCGCGGTGACCCCGCGGCGGCGTGCGACGGACTGCTGGAGCTGGTCGCACGGACCGACGACATCGACGAGGCCCGTCTCGAACGGTCGGTGGGCCAGCTGATCGCCAAGCACTGCATGGCGTCCGGGACCACCGCCGACGTCGAGATGTTCACCGACCTGTTCGCGCTGATCAGCTCGCACGGGCTGGCCGTACTGCCCGAGATCGCGGCGGTGTTCAGGGCGCTGGCGACCCTGGAGGGCACCCTGGGGCTGCTCTCGCCGGGCTTCAGCATCGTCGACGAGTCCCGGCAGTTCATGGCGGCGAAGGTCGCCGAGCAGTTCAGTTTCCCGCCGAAGAGCGATGACCTGGTCAGTGAGCTGATGACCCTGCTGCCGATGGTCCGCCGCCTGCCCCGGCGGGTCGACCGGATCGTCTCCGCCGTCGAGCAGGGCCGGCTGTCGGTCAACGTACGGCTGATGGCCGACGAACGGGACCGGCGGGTGATCTACGACATCGTGCACATGATCGCGCTGGTGTTCGTCGGCGCCACGACCGGTGTGATGGCCGTGATGCTGCTCGGCACCAGCAACGGTCCGCAGGTGACCTCCGCCGTCACGCTGTACCAGGTGTTCGGCTACAACCTGCTGGTGATCAGCACCCTGGTCGGACTGCGCCTGCTGTACACGATCTTCCGCGCGCAGCGCTGACCTGCGCGGCGCCGGCCGGCGCGGACACACGTGGGCGCCGGCCCGTCGGGGACGGGAGTGACGTCCCCGGGTACGGACCGGCGCCCACGCCGCAGCCGTCGGCTACTTGCCGGCGGCCTCCATCTCCCGCACCAGGCTGAGCGGCCGCATGTCGGTCCAGTTCTTGTTCACGTACTCCAGGCAGGCCTCGCGGTCGGCCTGGCCGTGTGCGATGGTCCAGCCCGCCGGGACCTCGGCGAAGGCCGGCCACAGCGAGTGCTGGCCCTCCTCGTTGACCAGCACGTAGTAGCTGGCGTCCTTGTCCTCGAAAGGATTGGTGCTCATCTCTTTCTCCATCCTTGGATGCGAACCGGCGGCGGATCCGCCGATGGCTCGTGCCTGTCCCGGAGCCCGACAGGCAGTGCCCGCCCGGCGCCCAGCCTGACACCGCGGACGGCAGCCGTCAGCGCCGATGCGGAAACTTCGATGCGCGACCGGGGGCGGACGGCGCTCTGATGCAAATTATTCGTAGCAGGGTTGCCGACGCACCCGCCCGGATGATTTCCCTTTCCTCGGGCGGTACGAAGCCGCTTCGCCGTCGTGACTCCCGGGCTGGTTCGAATTCTTGGTACCGGCCTGGTGGCCGCCAGTTCGGGCTGGCTACTCTCGCCGAGGCGCGGGAGCAGAAGCGCTGAATTCAAAGGGAAATCACCCGGGACGCCGGTCATACCCGTGCGCCCACAGGGCTTTCCTGTCAATCGGTACGCCGCTCGTTCGGATCGGCGGCACCTTCACGGAGGAAATGGGAGCGACATGACGACCTCTGCCGAGAACCGGACCGCAGTTATCAAGGACATCGTCTGCGACATCCTCGAACTTGAGGAGGACGAGGTCACCGAGACCAGCCTGTTCAAGGAGGACCACGGGGCCGACTCGCTCCGCGCGATCGAGATCCTCGCCTCGCTGGAGAAGAAGTTCAGCGTCGTCATCGACCAGGCCGAGCTCGGCCGCATGGTCAACCTCAAGGGCGTTGAAGAGGTCGTGGCGGAGGCCGCGGCCAAGAAGTAGCCGCAACGAGCGGTACGGCCACGACACCGAGTGCATTCCGGACGGAGAGACCATGCGTGCAACTGCAACCAGTAACGGGTCGGCACCACCAGCGCACCGTGTGGTCCTGACCGGCTTCGGAGTCTTTTCGAGCATCGGTGTGGGTGCGGCCGAGTTCGCCGAAGGGCTACGGGCCGGGCGCAGCGGGGCGAAGCCGATCACCCGGTTCGAGACGGAGGGCTTCGCCCACGCCAACGGGTGTGAAGTCGTTGGCTTCGAACCCGACCGGTGGATCCGCAACCTGGACATCGACGAACTCGGCCCGGCCACCCGCTTCTCGGTGGCCGCGGCCAGGATGGCGATCGACCACGCCGGCCTGGACGAGACGTACCTGCGGGAACGCCGCGGACTCATCTCCATCGGCACCACCGACGGCGAGTCGCACGACCTCGACCGGCTGGTCGAGACCGAGATCAACCACGGGCCCGAGAAAATGGACCCCGTGGTGGCCCGGCGGGTGGCGCCCAGTCGGCTCGCCACCTCCGTGGCCCATGAACTGCGCCTGCACGACGTCGAGGCGGTCACCATCCCCACCGCCTGCGCCGCGGGCAACTACGCCATCGGCTACGGGTTCGACGCGGTGCGCACCGGTGAGGTGGAGTTCGCGCTGTGCGGCGGCGCGGACGCCATGTGCCGGAAGACCTTCGCCGGGTTCTACCGGCTGGGCACCATCGCACCGGACCACTGCCGGCCCTTCGACAAGGACCGCAAGGGCATCCTCACAGGCGAGGGCGCGGGCGTCCTCGTCCTGGAGACGCTCGAGTCGGCCGTGCGACGCGGCGCGACCATCTACGCCGAGATCCTCGGCTACGGGCTCAACTGCGACGCGGCCCACCCCGTCGCACCGAACCAGAGCAGCATCGCCCGGTGCATGGAACTCGCCCTGGAGAACGCCGGGGTGAAGCCGGACCAGGTCGACCTGGTCTCCGCGCACGGCACCGGCACCAAGGCCAACGACGTCACGGAGACCCGCGCGGTGCGCGACGTCTACGGGTCCGAGCCGCCGAGGACCGTCTCGCTGAAGTCGATGCTCGGCCACTCCATGGGCGCCGCCAGCGCACTCGCGGCCATCGCCTGTGCCCTGGCGATCACCAACGACTTCGTGCCGCCGACGATCAACCACCGGGAGACCGACCCCGAGTGCGAGATCGACTGCGTGCCCAACGAGGCGGTCGAGGCACAGCTGCAGATCGTGCAGAACAACGGAATGGCCTTCGGCGGCAACAACGCCGTCGTGATTCTTGCCAAGTACGAGGAGCAGGCCTCATGAGCTGGCCCATCGTCGGAATCGGCGCACTCGCGAGCATCGGCCGCGACCCGGAGGAGATATTCGAGAGCCTGTGCGGCGGGCACAGCGGGCTCGCCCCGCTCCGCGGCTTCGACAAGGAGAAGTTCAAGGCGGGACATCTCTTCGAGATCGACAACCGCGCGGAGCCCGGTGTGGACACCCCGGGCCGGGCCACCGAGTTCCTGCTCGACGCGGTCGGGCAGGCCGCCAGGGACGCCGGACTGGGCGAGGACCTCAGCGAGGTTCCCGTACTGATCGGCACCGGGCTGCGGGAGATGCGGTCGCTGGAGCTGTGGTGGCGCGACGGAGCCGACTTCGCGGCGGACCAGCTGCACTTCGGCCCCGCGCTGCGCGAGCGCTTCGGCGCGGCCGACACCCACACCTTCTCCAACGCCTGCTCCGCCTCGCTCTACGCCCTGGCGCTCGCCTTCGACCAGCTCCAGTCCGGGTCGGTGGAGCACGTGATCGTGGCCGGAGCGGACTCGATCACCGAGAGCATGTTCGGTCTGACGGACGCCTTCCAGCTGGAGCCGCCCGGCAGGCTGCGTCCCTTCGACGTCGACCGCAAGGGCACCATCCTGGGCGAGGGCGCCGGCGCGATCGTGCTGGGCCGCACCCCCGGCGACCGCAAGGTCTACGGCAGGGTGCGCTCGGTCGGCATGAACTGCGACGCCCACCACACGACGGCGCCGGACCAGTCCGGGGTCGCCACCGCGATCCGGCAGGCCCACACCCGGGCCGGTGTGAAGCCGGCCGACGTGGACCTGGTCATGCTGCACGGCACCGGCACCCCGCTCAACGACGAGGTCGAGGTGCGGGCGATGCGCGAGGTCTTCGGCGAGCACGAGAACGTACCGCTGGTGACCGCGATCAAGTCGATGACCGGGCACACCGCCGGCTCGGCCGGCGTGCTGAGCCTGATCACCGCACTGCTGGCCATGTCCGGCGGCCGGATCCCGCCCGTGACCGAGCTGGACGAGCCCACCGAGAACATCAGCGCCATGCGGCTCGTGCACACCACCCCGGTCAGGGCCGACGTCGGCGTGGCGCAGATCAACGGTTTCGGATTCGGCGGACTGAACGCCGTGGCGATAGTGGAGGCTGCCCGATGAGTGAGCTCGCGCCTGTCGTGATCACCGGAGTCGGAACGGCCCTGCCCGGCGTCACCGGCACAGCGGACCTGGTGACCGGGCCGGACCTGCCCGCGGAGCCGGTGGACCCGGCCGCCGTCCTGGGCAAGCGGGGCCTCAAGTACAAGGACCGCGCCACCCAGCTCGGCCTGTGCGTGGCCTTCGACGGGCTGAAGGACGCGGGCCTGCGGGACGACGAAGGTCCGCAGGCCGAGGGCGCCCGCATCGGTGTGGTCGTGGCGTCCAACTACGGCAACGTGGACACGGTCTGCCGGGTCACCACCACCATCGCGAACGAGACGTCCCGCGGCACCAGCCCGATGGACAGCCCCAACGCCTCCAGCAACATCATCGCCTCCGAGATCGCCATCCGGTACAAGCTCGGCGGCCCGAACCTCACGGTCTGCAACGGCGACGCCTCCGGTCTGGACGCGCTGCGCTGGGCCGCGACCATGCTGAACGCCGGGCGTGCCGACCAGTTCCTGGTCATCGGGGTCGAGCCGGACAACGAGATGGTCCGCAAGCTGGTCGGTGCGGACCGGATCGTGGACGGCGCGGTCGCGGTCGTCCTGGAGCGGGAGGAGACCGCCCAGGAGCGCGGCGCGCGGATCCGGGCCCGGATCGACGGTTTCGCCCGGACCGGCACGGTCGAGGCCGGCGTGCGCCGGCTCCGTACGCTCGGCGACGACACCCCGGGCGGCTGGTACCTGCCGGAGACGGCGGGCGGCTCCGAGATCCCCGCGGACCTCCTCGCCGGCGTCCCGCGCCACGGGATGCCCGACGCCTGGGGGGCGCTCTCCGGCGTGCTGGGCGTGCTCCAGTGCGCGGTGGCCGCAGGCCGGTTCGACGCGGGGGAACAGAGCCCGGTCTACGCCACGGCGGGCCGCGACGGCGACGGCATCGCCGGGGCCGTGCTGTGTGCCCCGCGGGGCACACCGTGATACGACAGGCGTCCGGGCCGCCGGGCGTCCTGGCGTCCGGCCCGGTGTGCACGGTGCGCCACCGGCGGCCCTCGGCCGGCCCCCGGGCGCTGCTGCTGCACGGACTGGCCAACGGCCCCTCGGTCTGGGACCCGCTGGCCGGGAGCGACGCCGCGGGCCTGGACCTGTGGACCGCGGATCTGCCCTGGGGCGGCGCGCACCCGCCCGACTGGGCCTACCGGCCGGACGCCACCTGGGCGATCGCCGAGGCCCTGAAGCAGGTGCCCGGCGGGGCGGGCGTCGTGGTGGCGCACTCCTTCTCCGCGCTGCTGCTGATGGAGCTGATCACCAACGAACTGGCGCGGGGCGGCGACCCGTTCGGGCGCTACGGCATCGACGCCGTGGTGTTCGCCTCGCCCTTCTACCGGCGCTCCCCCGAGACGTTCGAGTACAGCGTCGTCGGGGAGCTCCTGGAGAACTTCCGCCTCACCATGGACGAGGGCATCCGGGTGATGGCCGGGCCCCGGCTCGATCCCGCGCTGCGGCACGACATGGCCCAGCGGGTCTGCGACCGGGTGGGCCCGTACGGCTACATGAGCTTCTTCCGCAGCTATCTGCGCACCCCCTGGCTGCGCACCGATCTGTTCACGGTGCCCGCGCTGGTGATCGGGGGCGAGCAGGACTTCACCGCCGTCCCCGCCGAGAGCAGGGCACTCACCGACGCCCTCCCGGACGCCCGCTGCCGGTTCATCCCCGGCGCGGGGCACTTCCCGATGGTGGAGCAGGCGGACGTGTTCGCCGCAGAGATCGGCGACTTTCTCGGCTCCATCGGCCTGACCGAACCCGTAGCACTCGACCCGTCGCTTGACCACCAAGGAGCCTGAGCACGATGACGTCACCCGTCACCACCACTCCCGAGCTGACCGAGCAGTCCCTCAACGACTTCTTCGACGTCACCAGCAACGTCACCCTGCGACCGTCCTACGAGGGCGGGAACATCAGCACCACGATCGGGTTCAAGTGCGTGCACTACCTGATCGAGGCGGCCGTGCTGGAGCACTTCCGCTCCGCCGGCCTGGGCGCCACCGACCTCTACGTCGACTACGGCGTGGGCTTCGACGTGGTCTCCGTCAACACCCGCCTGCACACCGTCCTCACCCTGGACGACGCGGTCGCCGTCGAGGTGAAGCCGGTCACCAAGGAGACCGACAGCCGCCTCCGGTTCAAGATCACCGCGTACGTGCCGCGCGAGGAGGGCCAGCGCAAGGCGGTCACCACCACCTTCGAGGTGGCGCTGCGGGCGATCGACCACGTCGAGGGCGCCAAGCCGCTGCCGGAGAAACTGAGCCGCTTCGTGGTGCCGCGCCTGGGCCAGGCGACGCCGCGGGAGATCACCGCCGTCCCCGTGGACAACATCGACCTCTCCTCGCAGCGCGGGATCGGCACCCGGGCCGCCGACCCGGTGCTGACCGAGATCATCGGCGGCGACAACGCCTTCGGCTGGAAGTGGCGGGTGCCGTACTTCTACTGCCACTTCACCAGCCACATGCAGATGTCCGGCTTCCTGCGGCAGATGGAAGAGGTGCTCCACCTGTTCGTCGCGGACCGGGGCATCGCCATCCACCGCCTGCTGGAGGAGCGCAGCTGGATCCCGGTCGTGACCAAGTGCGACGTCGAGATCACCGACGAGGTCAGGATCGAGGACGAGCTGTACACGGTCTTCACGATCGAGGACATCTTCAAGTCGGTCCTCTTCACCGCCCGGATGGACTGCTACGTGGTCCGCGACGGCGGCCTGGTCCAGGTCTCCACCGGTCACATCACGCACGGCTACGTCACCAAGGAGTCGCCGGAGAAGGACTGGTCCCTGTGCACCTTCGACGAGGAGGTCATGGCCGCGCTGAGCGGCAAGAACCTCGCGGGCAACTGACCGGATCCGACCCGAAGGAGCTGTTGTCATGAGCAGCGACACCACGAGCGCTGTCCGCGGACCGGTGATCACCGCCTGGTCGGCCGTGTCCCCGTTCGGAATCGGTCGCTCGGCGTTCGCCGAGGGCATGCACGAAGGCGGCGAGACCGCCGTCCCGATCGATCCCGAGCAGTGGAAGGTGCCCGACGAGCGGGCCAGGCTGGTGCCCGGCTTCAGCCCGCGCGAGGTGCTGGGCCGCAAGGGGACCCGGTCGATGGACCGGGTGACCGGCCTCGCGGTCAGCGCCGTCGGTGCGCTGCTCGACGACGCCGAGCGCAACCGCCTCGTCGCCACGGACGAGCGCGGAGCCATCGTGCTCGGCACCACCACCGGCAGCGCGCAGAGCATGATGGACTTCACCCGGGACTCGCTCACGGGCGAACAGCCGTACTTCGTCGACCCGGCGCAGATGCCGAACACGGTGATGAACTGCGCGGCCGGACAGTGTGCGATCTGGCACCGCATCCAGGGCCCGAACGCCACCATCGCCGGCGGACGGCTGGCCGGCCTGCTCGCCCTGAACTACGCCCGCAGGCTCCTGGGGGCGGACCGGGCCAAGGCGGTGCTGTGCGGCTCGGCGGAGGAGTACTCCAACGAGCGGGCCTGGCTGGAGTGGCACACGCGGGGCGCCGAGGAACACCCGGGGCTGCTCGGTGAGGGCGCCGGCATGCTCCTGCTGGAGCCCGCCGAGGACGTCGACGACGCCCACGTACTGGCCGAGGTGCTCGCCGTGGAGAGCGGCGTCTTCGGCGACGGCGGCCTGCCGGAGGTGCTCGACGCCTGTCTGCGCCGTGCCATGGACCGTGCCGGGGTCGACCCGTCCCAGGTCTGGGTGGCGAGCCCCTGCTCGGCGGGCGACTCGCTCGGCGAGCAGGAACGCGCCGTACTGACCGGGATGTTCGGCGCCGGCGCTCTCGAACCCCTCGCCAACACCGCGCTGTTCGGGGAGGCCTCGGCCGCCTCGGTCAGCCTGCAGATCGCCTCCGTGCTCGCGCTGGCCGAGCGCAGGACGGACGTCGCCGGGCGCGTCGCGGTCATCACCGCGGTCGAGCGCGACGGCGGCGCGGGCTGCGCACTGCTGCGGCTGCGCTGAGCGCCCACCCCGAGCCGGACGAACCGAACGGAGACACACGTAATCATGACGACTCAGCCGATGGTCGAGCTGGACAAGGAAGAGCTGCGCACGACCCTGGCCGACGTGATCGACGTCGCCCCCGCCGAGATCGGCGACTCCACCGACTTCCTGGACGACCTGGGAGTCGACTCGCTGCTCCTGCTGGAGCTGGTCGTGGTGCTGGAGAAGCGGTACCGGGTCAAGTTCAGCGAGCAGGAGATGCGCACGGCGCGCACCTTCCGCGACGCGTACGCGCTGCTGGGCGGCAAGCTGGTGGTGTCCGGATGACCGCAGCGCCCGCCGGAGCGGGCGCCGCGGACTCCTTCGCCCTGCGGCCCTCCCTGGTGGACGCGGCCGTCGAGGTGGTCTCGGTGGAGCGCTCCGGCGAGGGCGGCAGCGCCCTCACCGCGGTGACCACCATCGGCATCGAGAAGACCGAGCAGCTCTTCGACGGCCACTACGCCGACTTCCCGATCTTCCCCGGCGTCTGCGTCATGGAGTGCGTCCAGCGCAGCGTCATCGCCGTGGCCGAGCGGTCCGGCATGGCCGAACCGGAGCTGCTCGCCGTGGAGTCGACCCGCTTCCTCGGCGCCGTGTACCCCGGCGACCTGCTCACCGTCCACCTGGACGTGCGCAACGACGAAGGCACCCTGCGGTGCCGGGCCAAGGCGTTCACCGAGCGGGGCGACGCCGCCTCCGTACGGCTGCGGATGACGGGGGAGGTCGCCGCGTGAAGCCGGTCCAGGACGTGCACGAACTGCTGCCCCACCGCTACCCCGTGCTGCTCGTCGACCGGGTCCTCGACCTGGTGCCGGGCGAGAGCGTCACCGCCGTCAAGGCGATCAGCCGCAACGAACAGTGCTACCGGAAGGTCGGCGCGCACACGACCGCGACCCACCTCGCGTATCCGCAGTCCCTGCTGATCGAGTCGTGGGGACAGACCGCCGGAATCCTGGCGACGTGGCGCTCACCCGACGAGGAGAGCGCCGCGCCCGAAGCCGACCGGGTGATGCTGCTCGGCGGACTGACCGGGATCACGTTCCACCGGCCGGTGCTGCCGGGCGACGTGCTCCACCACCGGGCCCGGGTGTTCCACGCCCTGTCCGACACCGTCATTTTCGAGGGCGAGACCCTGTGCGACGGCGAGTTGGTGATGTCGGTCGAGCGGATGGTCATGGCGTTCCGCCCCGCCGGCCGACTGCTCCCGTCCGCAGGCTGAACGAGGAAGGAAGAGAACCCGATGGCAGACGACGCGAAGCGGGTCGCCCTGGTCAGCGGAGGCTCCCGGGGCATAGGCCGGGCCGTGGTGAAGCGGCTCGCCGCCGAAGGCCACGACATCAGCTTCTGCTACCAGTCCAACAGCGACGCCGCGATGTCCCTGGAGAAGGAGCTCGACGAGTTCGGCGTCCGGGTGCTGTCCCGCAAGGTCGACGTGGCCTCCGCGGACTCGGTGCGCGCCTGGGTCGGCGAGACGCAGGAGACCCTCGGCGCGGTGGACGTCGCGGTCACCGCGGCCGGCATCACCCGGGACAACCCCCTGCTGATGATGACCGACGAGCAGTGGAGGGACGTGGTCGCGGTCAACCTCGACGGCGTCTACAACGTCTGCCGCTCGGTGGTGTTCGAGATGATGAAGCGCCGGTCCGGATCGCTGGTGCTGATCTCCTCGGTGGCCGGTGTCTACGGGCACGCCACGCAGTCCAACTACGCCGCGACCAAGGCCGGGATCATCGGGTTCGCCAAGTCCCTGGCCAAGGAGGTCGGGCGCTACGGCATCCGGTCCAACGTGGTCGCCCCCGGGTTCATCGAGACCGACATGACCTCGGTGCTCGGCGACAAGGTCCGCGACGAGATGCTCAAGTCCATCCCGCTGAACCGCTTCGGCTCCGCCGACGAGGTCGCCGACCTGGTCGCGTACCTGGGCTCCGAGCGCGCCGGATACATCACCGGCGGCGTCTTCCAGATCGACGGCGGCATCACCATCTGAATCCGGCCCGACCACCACACGAGGACACACCGCCATGGCCAAGAAGCCGCCGCGCTGGTACTTCTCCCTGCGCAGCCCGTACTCCTGGTTCGCCTACCGCGACCTGATGAAGCACCACCCGGACGTCCTCGACGCCGTGAAGTGGATCCCGTTCTGGGAACCGGACGCGCGCACCGAGGAACTGCTCGCCGAGGCCGAAGTCACCCTGCCGCTCGTCCCGATGGCACGGGAGAAGAACTTCTACATCCTGCAGGACGCCCGGCGACTGGCCGAGGACCGCGGCCTCGACGTCACCTGGCCGATCGACCGCGACCCGGTCTGGGAGGTCTCCCACCTGGCCTACCTGCTCGCCGAGGACGCCGGCCTCGGCCGGGAGTTCGTCGACGCGGTCTACCGGGCCCGCTGGCAGGAGTCGAAGAACATCTCCGACCCCGCCGTGATCGGTGAGATCGCCGCCGGTCTGGGGCTGGACGCGGACCGAGCCGCCGGTGCGGTCGACGACGCGGAGCTGCGCGCCCGGGGCGTGGAGATCCTCGCTGCCTCGGTGCGCGACGGCCTGTTCGGCGTGCCGTTCTTCATCCACGGCCACGACAAGTTCTGGGGCGTCGACCGGGTGGAGGCGTTCGCCGCCGCCCACCGGGGCGTGCCGCGCGGGTCCACCGGGCCCACCGAAGCCGAACTGGCGGCGCTGCCCGGGATGGCCGCCGCCCAGGGCGACGGCGGTCACGCCGGCGGGTGCGGCTGAGGCCCTGCCGGGCGGCCTGTGACCGGAAGGCGGACGCGGGCCGCCCGGCGGGCCCCGGTCCCACCCCGCCCCCGTACACGAAACGCGAGAGGCAGCGATGAACGACGAGCACCGGACCCCGGGCGACTGGGACGCCATCGTGATCGGCAGCGGCATGGGCGGTCTGACCTGTGCCGGGTACCTGGCGGTGACGGGGCACCGGGTGCTGGTGCTCGAACAGGCCGGGGTGGTGGGCGGCAACAGTCATGTCTTCCGCCGCCGCTCGGCCTACGAGTTCGACGCCGGTGTGCACTACATCGGCGACTGCGGGCCCGACGGCGTGCTGCCGTCGATCCTGCGCGGCCTGGCCCTGGAGGACCGCGTCACCTTCCGCGCCATGGACCCCGACGGCTTCGACGAGGTCGTCCTCCCGGGTCTGCGGATGCTCGTGCCCACGGGCTGGGACCGCTATCTCGACCGCCTCACCGGCGTACTCCCGCAGGACAAGGAAGGTCTGCGGGAGTTCGTCGAGGTGTGCTCGTCGGTCGGCGCGGAGATGCGCTGGACCCTGCTGTCCGCGGCCGGCGCCGAGCCGGCCGAGATGCTGCGGCGCACCGCCACGATGACGGCCTGGGGGCGCCGCACGCTGCACGCCCTGTTCGAGCACTGCGAACTGTCCGCCGACGCGCGCACCGCGCTCGCCGCCCAGGCCCTCAACTACGGCATCGGGCCCGAGGAAGCCACCGTCGGCATGCACGCCAGCGTCATGGACCACTATCTGCGCGGCGCCGCCTACCCGGTCGGCGGCGGACAGATGCTCTCCGCGTCGCTGGTCGAGGCGGTCACCGGGCACGGCGGCACCGTCCGGGTGCGGCAGCGGGTGGAACGGGTCCTGGTGGAGGACGGCCGGGTGTACGGAGTGCTCCTCGACAGCGGCGAGGAACTGCGCGCGCCCGTCGTGGTGTCCAACGCGGACTATCCGCGCACCGTCCTGGAACTGGTCGGCGAGGAGCACTTCGCGCCGCCGATCGTGAAGCGGGCCCGCACCGCGGTGATGGGCCACCCCCTGGTGGTGCTGTACGTCGGGCTCGACCGGGAGCTGCCCGGTACCGGGCCGAACGTCTGGTGGCACGGCGGGCCCATCGAGGACGCGTTCCGCGAGCTGGCCGACGGACGGTTCGACTCCCCGCAGTCGGTCTTCATCTCCTTCGCGTCCGCCAAGGACCCGGACACCGCCGCCATCCGGCCCCCGGGCCACGCCAACTTCCAGGTGATGGCGCTCTGTCCACGCCCGCTGGACGCCTGGGGCGCGGCCGCGGCCGACCCGGACGGCGAGGGGTACCGGCGCGACGCGGCCTACCTGGCGGAGAAGGAAAGGGTCACCGAGGCCATGCTGGCCACCGCGGAACGGGCGCTCGGCCCCTTCCGCTCCCACATCACCCACCTGGAGCTGGCCACACCGGCGACCCAGCGCCGCTACACCCGTTCCACCGGCGGCTCGCCGTTCGGCCTCGCGCGCTGGGGCGGTACGGGCGCCCGGCCCGACACCCGTACCGGGGTGAAGGGCCTGTACGTGGTGGGGCAGAGCACCCGGTACGGCAGCGGCATCACCGGGGCCGCGGTCAGCGGCATCGCCTGCGCCGGGCAGATCACCGACCGGCCGCTGCTGCCGGAGGTGCACGGCGGCGCGGTGCTGGGCGACCCGCGCCTGCTTCCCGAGCGCGGCGCCGGCTGGGACCCGCTGCACGCGTGCGGCGGCCGGGCCCCGCGCGGCGGTTCCCGATGACCGTTCACCAGGGCCTTATCGAGGCTTCTAATAAGGACGTTCCCGCGCCCCGAGGTGCACGGTAGCGTCCAAGCGGTGAGGCGGGGTCAGCTCGCGCGCCCGGTCCGAGAAAGCCGATCCGGCGTATTCCCGCGGGGCTGCCTTCACCATTTTCTGATTCCAGGGGAGTGAATTGTCGTGCCAGAATCCGGTGAAGTCCGACTCCCTCTGACGCCGGCACAATCCGGTATTTGGTACGCGCAGCGGATCGATTCCTCGCACACCGTTTACAACATCGCCGAATACCTGGACATCCACGGCCCCGTGGACCCTTTTCTTTTCGAGAGCGCCCTGCGCAGGGTGGTCGGCGAGACCGACGCGCTGCGGGTGCGGTTCGTCGAGAACGGTGAGCTCCCCGAGCAGGTGGTCCTGCCCGCCGTCGACTTCACGGTCCCCGTGCACGACCTCACCGGAGAGCCCGATCCACTCGGCAGCGCCCGGGCGTTGATGGACGAGGACAACACGCTCCCGATCGACCTGTTCGGCGACCGGCTCTTCGCGTTCGCGCTGTTCCGCGTCGCCGAGGACCGCTGGCTCTGGTACCACCGGGTCCACCACATCCTGCTGGACGGCGCCGGTGTGGCCATGCTCGCGCCGAGGGTGTCGGAGGTCTACTCCGCGCTGACGGCCGGCTCCCCCGTGCCCGACAGCCCGTTCCGCCCGCTGCGGGAACTGGTGGCGGCCGAGCAGGACTACGCCGGGTCCGAGGCGTACGCCGCCGACCGCGCCTACTGGACCGAGCGGCTCGCCGGCGCGCAGGACGCCGTCAGCCTCTCCGGTGGCCGGCAGCACCTGCCCCGCAAGGTGATCCGACGCAGCGAGGTGCTCGACGCCGCCGAGGCCGAGGCGATCCGCGACATCGCGCGCGAGGTCGGCGTCGGCTGGCCCACCGTCGTGGTCGCCGCTCTCGCCCTGTACGTACAGCGCCTCACCGGAACCGACGAGGTCGTCATCGGCCTGCCGGCCGCCGCCCGGCCCGGTCGCACCCTGAGGGCCGTCCCCGGCAGCGTGTCGAACCTGCTGCCGCTGCGGCTGCGGGTCAGGCCCGAGCAGAGCGTCGGCGAACTGTTCGCCGCCGTCTCCGCCGAGATGCGCGAGGCCGTGCGCCACCAGCGGTACCGGCACGAGGACATCCGGCGCGACCTGCGGCTCGGCCGCGAGCAGCACCTCGTCGGACCCCACGTGAACCTGGTGCTGTTCGACTACGGGCTGCGGTTCGCCGGGCACAGCGCGACCGCGCACAACCTCCCCACCGGGCCGATCACCGACTTCGCCCTCGTGCTGGACACCCGCTCCACCGGCGGCGGCCTGCGCTTCGACTTCGACGCCAACGCGGCGCTGTACGACGAGTCCTCCATCGCCGCGCACCAGGGCCGCTTCCTCGACCTCCTCTCCCGGCTGAGCGCCTGCGACCCGCAGACCCCGGTGGGACGGCTGGACACCACCACGGCCGGTGAACGCGCCGCCGGGTCCGCCGTCCCCGTCGCGGCGGCGGACCCCGCCGCGACGCTGCCGGAGCTGTTCGAGCGGGTGGCCGCGGAGCATCCCGACCGCACCGCGGTGGTGCTGGACGGCGCCCGTCACACCTACCGGGAGATCAACGCCCGGGCGAACCGGCTGGCCCGGCTGCTGACGGCGCGCGGCGCGGGCCCCGAGCAGTTCGTCGCGCTGGCGATGCCGCGCTCCGTGGACATGGTGGTCGCGCTGCTGGCGACGCTCAAGGCGGGCGCCGCGTACCTGCCGCTGGACCCCGCCTACCCGGCGGACCGGCTCGCGTTCATGCTCGCCGACGCCGCCCCGGTCCTGCTGCTGACCGACAGCGCGAGCACCGTCGGCCTGCCGGACCCCGGCACCGCCGAGCCGCTGCTGCTGGACGACCCGGGCATCGTGGCGGAGTTGGCCCGTCGGGCCGACGGCGACCTCACCGGGGCGGAGCGGACCGCCGCGCTCGACCCCCGGCACGCCGCGTACATGATCTACACCTCGGGATCGACCGGCCGGCCCAAGGGCGTCGTCGTCCCGCACCGCAACGTGGTCCGCCTGTTCACCGCCACCGAGCCGTGGTTCGGGTTCGACGCCGACGACGTGTGGACGCTGTTCCACTCGTACGCCTTCGACTTCTCCGTGTGGGAGATCTGGGGTCCGCTGCTGCACGGCGGCAGCCTGGTCGTCGTCCCCCACGAGGTGAGCCGTTCGCCGGAGGAGTTCCTGCGGCTGCTGGCCCGCGAGCGGGTCACGGTGCTCAACCAGACGCCCTCCGCCTTCTACCAGCTCATGCGGGCCGACCGGGAGTCCTCCGACGCCGGCGCCCTCCCCGCGCTGCGCCGTGTCGTCTTCGGCGGCGAGGCGCTGGACCTGTGGCGGCTGGAGCCCTGGTACGACAGGCACCCGGCCGACGCCCCCGTCCTGGTCAACATGTACGGCATCACCGAGACCACGGTGCACGTCAGCCATGTGGCGCTGGACGCCACGTCGGTGGGCGCCGAACGCGGCAGCGTCATCGGCACCCCGATCCCCGACCTCGGCGTCCATCTGCTGGACGACGCCCTGCGCCCGGTGCCGTCCGGGGTGGCGGCGGAGATGTACGTCTCCGGCGAGGGGCTGGCCCGGGGGTACCACGGGCGCCCGGACCTCACCTCCCACCGGTTCGTCGCCGACCCGTTCGGCGCCCCCGGCAGCAGGATGTACCGCACCGGTGACGTGGCCCGCCGGACCGCCGAAGGTGAACTGGAGTTCGTCGGACGCGCCGACCACCAGGTCAAGATCCGCGGCTTCCGGATCGAACTGGGCGAGATCGAGGCCGTGATCGAGGGCCTGGCCGAGGTCGCGCAGGCCGCCGTCGTCGTACGCGAGGACCAGCCGGGCGACAAGCGGCTGGTCGCCTACGTCACCCCCGTCGGCGGCCGTGAGGGCGTCGACCTCGCGGCCCTGCGCGAGGCTGCGGCGGCCGCACTGCCCGACTACATGGTGCCCTCCGCGTTCGTGGCGCTGCCCGCGCTCCCGATCACCGCCAACGGCAAGCTGGACCGCAAGGCCCTGCCCCAGCCGGAGTTCGTGGCGGGCTCGGCCGGACGCGCCCCCCGCACACCGGCCGAAGAGGTCCTGTGCGGACTGTTCGCCGAGGCCCTCGGCGTGCCCGGCGTCACCATCGACGACAACTTCTTCGACGTGGGCGGCCACTCCCTGCTGGCCACCCGGCTGGTCGGCCGGATCCGTGCGGTCTTCGGCGTCGAGCTGGAGATCCGGGCGCTCTTCGAGGCGCCGACCGTGGCCGCCCTCGCGGAGCGTGTCAACGGCGCCGAGAACGCCCGGCCCGGACTCGCCCCGATGCCCCGCCCGGCGCAGATCCCCCTCTCGTACGCCCAGAACCGGCTGTGGTTCCTCGACCGGCTGGAAGGCCCCGGCTCGGCCTACAACATCCCGCTGGTGGTACGGCTGTCCGGGCCGCTGGACCATGCGGCGCTGCGCGCCGCGTTCGGCGACGTACTGGCCCGGCACGAGAGCCTGCGGACCGTCTTCCCCGACACGAAGGGCGTCCCGAGCCAGGTCGTCCTGGACCCGGAGGCGTTCACGATCGAGCTGCCCGTCGCCGCCATCAGCGACGAGGACCTGCCCGCCGCGCTGGCCAGCTGCGCCGCCGGAACGTTCGACCTCGCCACCGAACTCCCTCTGCACGCCGACCTGTTCGCGCTCCGCGAGAACGAGCACGTGCTGTCCGTCGTGGTCCACCACATCGTCGCCGACGGCTGGTCGCTCGGCGTGCTGGCCCGCGACCTCTCCACCGCGTACTCCGCCCGCAGCCGGGGCGCCGCCCCCGACTGGCAGCCGCCGGCCGTGCAGTACCCGGACTACACCCTGTGGCAGCGCGAGGCCCTGGGCGACGACCGCGACCCCCACAGCGCCATGGCACGTCAACTCGCCTTCTGGCGGACCGAGCTGGCCGGCCTGCCGGAGGAGACCGCGCTGCCCACCGACCGGCCCCGGCCGGCCGAGGCGGACTACCGGTCCGACGTGGTGGAGCTCAAGCTCCCCGCCGAGCTGCACCGCGGCCTGTCCGAGCTGGCCCGCCGGTCCGGCAGCACCCTCTTCATGGTGCTCCAGACGGGTCTCGCCTCGCTGCTGTCGACGCTCGGTGCCGACACCGACGTGGTGCTGGGCAGCCCGGTCGCGGGGCGCGGCGACGAGGCCCTGGATCCGCTGATCGGCTTCTTCGTCAACACGCTGGTGCTGCGCACCGACGTGTCCGGCGACCCGACGTTCCGGGAGCTGCTGGACCGGGTGCGCGAAGCGGACCTGTCGGCCTACGCCAACCAGGACGTGCCCTTCGAGCGGCTGGTCGAGGTGCTCAACCCGGAGCGCTCGCTCGCCCGCCACCCGCTGTGCCAGGTGCTGTTCTCCCTGCAGAAGAAGCTGGACCCGACCCTGGACTTCCCGGGCCTGAGGGCGGTCGCCGAACCCGGCGTGCGCACGATGGCCAAGTTCGACCTGTCCTTCGAGTTCAGCGAGTGCGCCGACGGGACCGGTGGCCCCGGCGGTATCGAAGCCGTGGTCGAGTTCCGCAAGGACCTCTTCGACCGCTCGACGGTGGAGATGCTCGCCGACCGCCTGTCGCGGTTCCTGCACACGGCCGTCGCCGACCCCGGACTGCCGGTGCGCGCGGTCGACGTGCTGTCGCCCGCGGAGCGGCGGAGGCTCCTGGAGACCTGGAACGACACCGACGCCGACCTGCCGGACGGCACCCTGGTCGACCTTCTGGAGCGGGCCGCGGCCACGAGCCCGGACGCGGTGGCGGTGTCCGACGGAACCCGGGCCCTGACCTACCGCGAACTGCACCGGTCGGCCGACCGGCTGGCGCACGAACTGATCGCCCGGGGCGCGGGCCCCGAACGCGTCGTCGCGCTGGGCATGCCGCGCTCCACGGAGCTGCTGGTCGCCCTGGTGGCGGTGCTCAAGTCCGGGGCCGCGTACCTGCCGATCGACCCGGGCTACCCCTCCGAGCGTGTCTCCCTGCTGCTGGGCGACGCCCGCCCGGTGCTGCTCGTGACCACCTCCGGAGTACCGGCGGGCTGGCCCGAGGAAGCGGTCGCCGGGGTGCCCGTGCTGGCACTCGACGACGCCGCGACGGCCGCGGCGGTCGCCTCCCGTCCGGCGACCACCCCGGCCGACGCCGACCGCACGGCGCCGCTCGGCCCGGACAACGCCGCCTACGTGATCTACACCTCCGGCTCGACCGGGACGCCGAAGGGCGTCGTGGTGCCGCACCGCAGCGCCGCCAACCTGGTCGGCTGGGCCGTACGGGAACTCGGCGCCCCCGCCCTGTCCCACACGCTCGCCTCCACCTCGCTCAACTTCGACGTGTCGGTCTTCGAGATCTTCGCGCCGCTCACCTGCGGCGGACGCATCGACGTCGTACGCGACCTGCTGGCGCTGACCGAACGGCCGGAGGGCTGGTCGGGCAAGCTGATCAGCGCTGTGCCGTCCGCCCTGGCCCAGCTGATCGGCGAGGACACCGTCCCCGCATCGGCCGACCTGGTGGTGCTCGCCGGTGAGGCGCTCACCGGGCGGGCGGTCGCGGACATCCGCGCCGCCCTGCCGCAGGCGCGCATCGCCAACTTCTACGGCCCGACCGAGGCCACGGTCTACGCCACCGCCTGGCACGCCGACGGCGGCTCCGCCGAGCCGCTGATCGGCCGCCCCGTCGCCAACACCCGGGTGTACGTGCTGGACGCCTGGCTGCGGCCGGTGCCCGCCGGTGTCGCGGGTGAGCTGTACCTCGCCGGTACGGGGCTCGCGCGCGGCTACCTGGACCGGCGGGGGCTGACCTCGGAGCGGTTCGTGGCCTGCCCCTTCGGCCCGGCCGGCTCACGGATGTACCGGACCGGCGACGTGGTGCGGTGGACGGCCGACGGGCAGCTCGACTACGTCGGACGCGCCGACGAACAGGTCAAGGTCCGCGGATTCCGCATCGAGACCGGCGAGATCGAGTCGGTCATCGCCCAGGACCCCTCGGTGGCGCAGACGGTGGTGATCGCCCGGGAGGACCGGCACCACCACAAGCAACTGGTCGCCTACGTCGTGCCCGTGAGCGGCACGGAGGCCGACATCGACGGCCTGCGCGAGCAGGTGGCGACCACCCTGCCCAGCTACATGATGCCCGCGGCCTTCGTGACGCTGCCCCGACTGCCGCTCAACCACAACGGCAAGCTCGACCGCGGCGCCCTGCCCGCGCCGGAGTTCGCCGGCGACCGCGCCGGCCGGCAGCCCCGCACCTCCACCGAGCAGGTCCTCTGCGGGCACTTCGCGGAGATCCTGCAGCTCTCCTCGGTCGGCATCGACGACAGCTTCTTCGACCTCGGCGGGCACTCGCTGATCGCGAGCCGGCTGATCAGCCGGATCCAGTCGGTGCAGGGCGTCGCCCTCACGGTGCGCGACCTCTTCGAGGCGCCGACCGTCGCCCTGCTGGCGAAGCGCGTCGAGCGGGCCGGCACCGCCCGGGCCCGGGTGGTCCCGGTGGAACGCCCGGCCGAGGTGCCGGTGTCGTTCACCCAGCAGCGGCTGTGGTTCCTGAACCGTATGGAGGGCCCGGGGCCGACCTACAACCTCGGCATCTGCCTGCGCCTCACCGGCCCCCTAGACCGTGCCGCCCTCCTCGGGGCGCTGCACGACGTGGCCGTCCGGCACGAGAGCCTGCGGACGGTCTTCCTCGACCGGGACGGTGTGCCGATCCAGTCGGTCGTGCCCGCGGACGAGGCCGTCCCCCCGCTGTCGGTGACCGAGGTGAGCGAGCCGGAGCTCGACGCGCGGCTCACCGCGGCCGCCCGCCGCGGTTTCGATCTGGCGGCGGAACTGCCGCTGCGGGGCGAGCTGTTCGTGCTCGACCCCACCGAGCACGTGCTCCTGGTCGTGGTGCACCACATCGTCGCCGACGGCTGGTCGCTGGCCTCGCTGACGACCGACTTCTCCACCGCCTACGCGGCCCGCGTGGCGGGCCGGGAGCCCGCCTGGACGCCGCTGCCGGTGCAGTACGCCGACTACGCGCTGTGGCAGCGCGAGGTGCTCGGCTCCATCGACGATGCCGACAGTGTGCTGGCGCGGCAGATCGCCCACTGGAAGTCGGCACTCGTGGGCCTGCCGGACCAGTTGGAGCTGCAGACGGACCGGCCCCGCCCGGCGGTCTCCAGCCACGGCGGCGGGTTCGTGCCGATCACGGTCGGCCCCCGGACGCACGCCCGGCTGCTGGACATCGCGCGCGGCTCCGGCGCCAGCCTCTTCATGGTGATGCAGGCCGCGCTCGCGACGCTGCTGAACCGCATGGGCGGCGGCGACGACGTCCCCATCGGCACCTCGGTCGCCGGACGCAACGACGAGTCGCTGGCCGACCTGGTCGGCTTCTTCGTCAACACGCTCGTCCTGCGCAACGACCTCACCGGCGACCCGACCTTCCGCGAACTCCTGGACCGGGTCCGCGAGTGGGACCTGTCGGCCTACGCCCACCAGGACGTGCCGTTCGAGCTGCTGGTGGAGAGGCTCAACCCGGAACGCTCGCTCTCCCGCCACCCGCTGTTCCAGGTGCTGCTCAACTTCGAGAACACGCCCGCGTCCGACCCCGACCTCCCCGGTCTGAGCACCCGCGCCTACCCGGTGGACACGGAGGTCGCCAAGTTCGACCTGTCGTTCTCGATGGGCGACCGCTACGACGACGAGGACGCGCCCGCGGGCATCACCGGCCTCCTCAGCTTCAGCACCGACCTGTACGACCGCGCCAGCGCGGAGGACATCTCCGCCCGGTTCGGCCGGCTGCTGGAGTCGATCGCCGCCGACCCCACGCGACGGGTCAGCGAGCTGGACCTCCTCGGTGAGACCGCCCGCCGCCGGATCCTCGCCCTCGGGGTCGGTGAGATACGCGACGAGGTCCCGCCGACGTTCGTCGAGCGGTTCGAGAGCCAGGCGGCGCGGACCCCCGACACGGTCGCCCTGGTCCACCGGGGCCAGGAGACGACCTACCGGGAGCTGAACGACCGGGCCAACCGGCTGGCGCACCAGCTGATTGCCCGCGGCGTCGGTGCGGAGCAGTGGGTCGCGGTGGCCCTGCCCCGCGCCCCCGAGCTGGTGATCGCCCTGATCGCCGTCCAGAAGTCGGGCGCCGCGTACGTTCCGGTCGACCCGGACTACCCGGCGGAGCGCATCGCCTACATCCTCGACGCGGCCTCCGCGACGCTGCTCGTCACCGACGGCACCATCGGCGCGAGCCTCACGGACACCCCGGACCTGCCGCAGCTGCGACTGGACGACCCGGGTACGGCCGAGACGGTCGCCGCCCGCCCGGCGACGAACCCGACGGACCGGGACCGGCTCTTCCCGGCCGACCCGCACCATGCCGTGTACGCCATCTACACCTCGGGATCGACGGGCCGGCCCAAGGGCGTCCTGACCGAGCAGCACTGTCTGAGCGACTACCTGCGGTGGAGCACGTCGGCCTATCCGAGCGCGGCGGGAACCGCCGTACTGCACAGCCCGATCTCCTTCGACCTGACGGTCACCGCGCTGTACACCACGCTCTCGCTCGGCGGCCGGCTGGTCCTCGCCACCCTCGACGACGGCGACCCGCTGACGGTGGAGTCCCTGCGCCGGTCCCCGACCACGTTCCTCAAGGCGACGCCGAGCCATCTGTCGCTGCTGGAGGCGCTGCCCGAGGAGTTCTCGCCCACGCGGGAGCTGATGCTCGGCGGCGAGCTGCTGCTCGGCGGGTCGCTGACCGAGTGGCGGGAGCGTCACCCCGGGGCGAACATCTACAACGGCTACGGACCCACCGAGACCACGGTCAACTGCACCCAGTACGTGATCGGGGCCGGCGAGCCGGTCGACAGCGGGCCGCTGCCGATCGGCGACCCGATGCCCAACACCTGGCTGTATGTGCTGGACGAGAAGCTGCAGCCGGTACCCGTGAGCGTGGCCGGCGAGCTGTACGTGGCGGGCGAGGGCATCGCCCGCGGCTATCTCCACCGGCAGGCGCTGACCTCCGAACGGTTCGTGCCCAACCCCTTCGGCCCGCCCGGAACCCGCATGTACCGCACCGGCGACATCGTCAAGTGGACGTCCGGCGGCGACCTGTGCTTCCTGCGGCGCGTGGACGACCAGGTCAAACTGCGCGGCTTCCGCGTCGAGGTCGGCGAGATCGAGAACGCCCTGCTGCGCCACCCGCACGTCGCCAAGGCCACCGTCCTGGTGCGCGAGGACACCCCCGGCGACCAGCGCCTGGTCGCCTACCTCGTGCCGGCCGCCGGCCCGCTCGACGCCGCCGAGGTCGCCCGTGAGGCCGCCGCCGGCCTGCCCGACTACATGGTGCCCTCGGCCTACGTCGTCCTCGACGACCTGCCGCTGAGCCCGAACGGCAAGGTCGACCGCCGTGCCCTGCCCGCACCCGAGCACACCGCCACCGGCACCGGCCGCGCCCCGCGCACCCCGCAGGAGGAGATCCTCTGCGGGCTCTTCGCCGACATCCTGGACGTGGCGCACGTCGGGCCGGACGACAGCTTCTTCGACCTGGGCGGCCACTCCCTCCTCGCCACCCGGCTGGTGAGCCGGGTCCGCTCGGTCTTCGGCACGGAGCTGCCGATCCGCGCCCTGTTCGAAAGCCCGACGGTCGCCGCTCTGGCCGCGGCGCTGCCGGGCGCGCCGCAGGCCCGCTCGGCGCCCGCCGCCGGACCGCGGCCGGCCCTGCTGCCCCTGTCGCACGGCCAGATGCGGCTGTGGTTCCTCAACCGCTTCGACACCGGCGGCGCCACCTACAACCTGCCCGTCGCGCTCGATCTGGACGGCCCGGTGAACAGCTCCGCGCTGCGCGCGGCGTTCGGCGACGTCGTCTCCCGCCACGAGGCGCTGCGCACGATCTTCCCCGACCGGGACGGCACGCCCTACCAGGCGGTGCTCGACGCCACGGTGGCGGCGCCCGAGTTCACCGAGCTCGACGTCGCCGCCGGGGAACTGGACGACGCCGTACGCCGGATCGCGGGCGAGGGCTTCGACCTGACCGTCGAACTGCCCGTACGCGCGGCCCTGCTGCGGGTCGACGGCCGCCCGGCGGCGCTCGTCGTCGTCATGCACCACATCGTGGTCGACGGCTGGTCCACCGGCCCCTTCGCCAGGGACCTCGCGGCGGCCTACGGCGCGCGGTGCGACGGCGCCGCCCCCGCCTGGGAGCCCCTGCCGGTGCAGTACCCGGACTACACGCTCTGGCAGCGTTCCGTGCTGGGCGGCGAGGACGACCCGGACAGCGTGGCCTCCACGCAACTGGCGTACTGGCGCGAGACGCTGGCCGGTCTGCCGGACGAGCTGAGCCTGCCGGTGGACCGGGCACGGCCCGCGATCCCGTCCCACGGCGGCGGCTGGGCCACCTTCCGGATGAGCCCCGCTCTGCACCGGGACCTGGCGGCGCTCGCCCGCCGCTGCCGGGCCAGCATGTTCATGGTCCTGCAGGCCGGCATGTCGGTGCTGCTGCACCGCCTCGGCGCGGGCACCGACATCCCGCTCGGCACCCCCGTCGCCGGCCGGACGGACGAGTCCCTCGACGACCTGGTGGGCTTCTTCGTCAACAACCTCGTGCTGCGCGGCGATCTGTCCGGCGATCCGACCTTCGCCGAACTCCTCGGCCGGGTACGCGACGCCGACCTCTCCGCCTACGCCCACCAGGACGTTCCGTTCGAGCGGGTCGTCGAGGTGCTGAACCCGGATCGCGCCATGGCCCGTCACCCGCTCTTCCAGGTGATGATCAGCCTGCACAACCACTCCGACGCCGACTTCGACCTGCCGGGCGTCACGGCCCGACGCCGTCAACTCGACCTCAACGTCGCGAAGTTCGACCTTAACTGGAATCTGCGGGAGAAGTTCGGCGACAACGACGAGCCCGCGGGCATCGAGGCCGTCGCCGAGTACAGCACCGACCTGTTCGACCACTCCACCGTGGTGCGGATGACCGAACAGTTCCTCCACCTCATGGAGCAGCTCACCGCCGACCCCGACCGGTCCGTCGGCGAGGCCGACGTCCTGACCCCCGCCGAGCGCACCACGCTGCTGCGTGAGTGGAACACCACCGGGGCCGACTTCGGCCCCCGGTCGCTGGTCGAGAGGATCGAAGCGGCGGCGGCCCGTCACCCCGGACGGGTCGCGGTGGTGGCCGACGCCGAGGAGACCGGCTACGCGGAGCTGAACGCGCGGGCGAACCGGCTGGCGCGCCACCTGACCGGCCTCGGCGCCGGCCCGGAGGTCCGGATCGCGGTGAGCCTGCCGCGCGGGCTCGACCTGGTGGTCGCCCTGCTGGCGGTCCTCAAGTCCGGCGCGGCCTACATCCCGCTGGACCCCGCCTACCCGGCGGAGCGGGTCCGCTACATCCTTGAGGACGGCTCACCCGGGCTGGTGCTGACGACGTCCGCGCTCACCGGCGACCTGCCCGTACCCGACGGCACACGCGTCCTCGCGGTGGACGACCCGGCGCTGCGGGAGCGGATCGCCGCCCTGCCGGGGAGCGACCCGACGCCCCCGGTCCGCGGCGACCACCCGGCCTACGTGATCTACACATCGGGTTCCACCGGCCGCCCCAAGGGCGTGGTGGTCACCCGGGCGAACATCGCCAACTTCGTGCTGGACATGCACGAGAGGCTTCCGGTGACCGAGGCCGACGTCCTCGTCGCGGTCACCACCGTCGCCTTCGACATCGCCGCCCTCGAACTGTTCGTCCCCCTGGTCGCCGGCGCACGCCTGGTGGTGGCCGCCACCGAGCAGGTCCGCGACATGGACCGGCTGGCCGGGCTGATCACGGACAACGGGGCGACCCTGGCCCAGGCCACGCCGACGCTGTGGCAGGCGCTGGCCTCCGTACGCCCCGAAGCGCTGTCCGGGCTGCGGGTGCTGGTCGGCGGCGAGGCGCTGCCCACGCAGCTCGCCGCGCGGCTGCGTGAACTGTCCGCCGGCGTACGCAACATGTACGGGCCGACCGAGACCACCGTGTGGTCCACCACCGCCGCGCTCGACGGGCGTCCCGGCGCCCCGGTGATCGGCCGCCCGATCGCCAACACCCAGGTCTACGTCCTCGACGCCCGCCTCGGGCCGGTGCCCGCCGGTGTTCCGGGTGATCTGTTCCTGGCCGGCGACGGAGTGGTCCGCGGCTACCTGGACCGCCCCGCGCTGAGCGCCGAACGGTTCGTCGCCGACCCGTTCGGCCCGGCCGGCTCGCGGATGTACCGCACCGGCGACGTGGCGCGCTGGAACGCCCTGGGCGACCTGGAGTTCGTCGGCCGTGCCGACGACCAGGTGAAGATCCGCGGGTTCCGCATCGAACTCGGCGAGATCGAGGCCGTGCTCGCCGCCCATCCGGCGCTGGTCCAGGTGACCGTGGTGGCCCGGACCGACGGTGACGACAACACCCGGCTGGTCGCCTACGCGGTCGCGCCCGCCGGACAGGAGGTCCCGGACGCCGCCGAACTGCGGGAGCACGCGGCCAAGGTCCTGCCGGACTACATGGTCCCTGCCGCGTTCGTCGCGCTCGACGCCCTCCCGCTCACCCCGAACGGCAAGGTCGACCGCAAGCTCCTCCCCGCCCCCGACTTCTCCGCCCTCGTCGGGAACGTGGCACCGCGCACCCCGCGCGAGGAGGTGCTGTGCGAACTGTTCGCCGAAGTCCTCGGACTGCCCTCGGTGGGCATCCACGACAGCTTCTTCGACCTCGGCGGCGACAGCATCGTCTCGATCCAGCTCGTCGGCCGCGCCCGCGGCAGAGGGCTCCAGCTCAAGCCGGAGGACGTGTTCGTCCACCGGACCGTCGAAGGTCTCGCCACGGCGGCGACCGACGTCCCCGACGTGCTCGTCGAGTCGTCCGGCGCACGGCTCGGCGGGCTTCCCCTGCCGCCGTCGGTGCACGAGCTGCGGGAGCGCGGCGGTGTGTTCACCGGACACCACCGGTCACTGCTGCTGGAGACGCCCCCGGGCCTCGACCTCGACCGCCTCCACACCCTCGCGGGCATGCTCGCGGCGCGTCACGACGCCCTGCGGCTGAGACTCGGACGTCACGACGACGGTGGCCGCTGGAGCCTGGAGGTGCGGCCCCCCGGCACGGTGGACGCCGCGCGCACGGTCACCCGCATACCCGTGGCCGGGCTCCGTCCCGAGGCGCTCGACGCCGCGGTACGCGACCACGGGGCGCGGGCCGCCCGCGGGCTCGACCCGGAGACGGGCGACATCGCCCGGTTCGTCTGGTTCGACGCCACGGAGCCCGCGGACACCGGGGACGCCGGACCGGGACTCCTGCTGGTGCTGGTGCACGGTCTCGCCGCCGACGCGGAGTCCCTGCACCTGCTCCGCGCCGACCTCGCCACCTGCTGGGAGGCCCTGGCCTCCGGCGGGCAGCCGGCCCCGTACCCGGACGGCACGTCCTACCGCCGCTGGGCGCAGCAACTGCTGGCCGCCGCCCAGGACCCGGAGCGCGAGCGGGAACTGGACCGTTGGACGGCGGTCCTCACCGCCCCGGACAGCCGGGTCACCGAACCGGCTCCGAAGCCCGGGGTCGGCGTGACCGACGCTCCGGGCACCCTGACCCGCACGCTGCCGGCGCGGGCGACCGAACCGCTGCTCCACCGGGCGCCCGAAGCGTTCAACTGTGACGTGGACGACCTGCTGCTCACCGCGTTCTCCCTGGCCTTCGCGCACTGGCGGCGGCGCAGACTGCGGGACCACCTCAGTGGCACGAGCGTCCTCGTGGACCTGGAGCGCGACGGACGGCAGACGTTCGCCGACGGCCAGGACCTGACCCGGGCCCTGGGGCTCTTCGCCGGGGCGCACCCGGTGCGCCTGGACCCCGGCAACGTCGACCGGGCCGAGCTGGCCTCGGGCGGCCAGGCCGTCGGCAACGCCGTCAAGGCGGTGAAGGAGCAACTGCGTTCGGTGCCGGACCACGGCGTCGGCTACGGCATGCTGCGCCATCTCAACCCGCGCACCGCCCCGGTGCTGGCCGCACTGCCCGCACCGGCCGTCGGCTTCGGCCGCCTCGGCCGGACGGACACCGAGGACGGCGCCGGCTGGCCGCTCCGCGCACGGCAGGCCGAGCCGGCCGCCGGGCTGCGCGAGGGCCACGCACTGGAGGTGACCTCCTCGGTCACCGCCGGGGCGGAGGGGCCGAGCCTGGCCGTGACCTGTGTGTGGCGCGGCGAGCTGACCGACGGGACCGGAGTGGGCGAACTGGTCGATGACTGGTTCCGCGCGCTGGAAGCCCTCGTAACCCGCTCGCAGGCCGTGGACGCCGGTGGGCACACCCCGTCCGACCTTTCCCTGGTCGGTCTCGATCAGGACGAAATCGACGTGCTGGAAGCTGACGGAAGGTACTTCTCCTCATGACGAAGCCGGGATTCCAGGACGTCCTGCCGCTCTCGCCGCTGCAGGAAGGCTTGCTCTTCCACAGCGTCTACAGCGAGCGTTCGCTCGACATCTACACGGCCAGGATCTGCCTCGACCTGGAGGGCGATCTCGACGTCGCGGCGATGCGCGCGTCGGTCGCCTCCCTGCTGGAGCGGCACCCGAACCTGCGGGCCGCCTTCCGCTACGAGCGGCTCAGCCGCCCGGTGCAGCTCATCCCCCGGGACGTCGCCCTGCCCTGGCAGGAGTTCGACCTGCGGGACCTTCCCGAGGAGCAGCGGGCGGAGCGGCTGGAGGAGCACACCGCCGCCGAGTCGGAGCGCACGTTCGACCTGACCAGGCCGCCGCTGCTGCACTTCACGCTGATCCACCACGGCGAGGGACGCCACCGGCTGATCCTGGCGCACCACCACATCCTGCTCGACGGCTGGTCCGTGGGCCGCCTGATGACGGACCTGTTCACGCTGTACGCCGCCGGCGGCGACGCGTCCGGGCTGCCGCCGGTGACGCCCTACCGCGACTACCTCGCCTGGCTGGCGCGGCAGGACCGCCCCGCGGCGGAGGAGGCGTGGCGCACGGTGCTGGCCGGCGTCGAGGAGCCGACCCGGCTGGTGTCCGAAGGGCCGGAGGCCGCCGTGGCGCCGGACCGCCTGCTGGTGGAGGTGCCTGCCGGGCTGAGCCGTGCCCTGACCGAGACGGCCCGCAAGCACGACCTGACCCTGAACACGGTCTTCCAGGGCGCCTGGGCCGTCGTCCTCGGCCGCCTCACCGGCCGCGACGACGTGGTGTTCGGCGGCACCGTCTCCGGGCGGCCGGCGGACATCCCCGGCGTGGAGAACGTCATCGGCCTGTTCATCAACACCCTGCCGGTGCGGGTGCGGCTGGACCCGGCGGAGCCGGTGGGCGAGATGCTCGCCCGCTTCCAGCGCCAGCAGGCCGGGCTGATGGCCCACCAGCACCTGAACCTGCCCGACATCCACGCCCTGGCCGGGGCGCCGGGCGAGCTCTTCGACACCATCACCGTCACCGAGAACTACCCCTTCGACGAGAAGGGCTTCCGCGAGCTCGCCGGTCTGACGATCGCCGCCGCCCACGGCGCCGACGCCAACCACTACCCGCTCAGCGTCGCCGCCCTGCCCGGTGAGACCCTGCGCTTCCGCTTCGGCTACCGGCCCGACGTGTTCAGCGCCGCCGACGTCGAGGCGATCGGCGCCCGTCTGGTGCGCGTCCTGGAAGCGGTCGTGCGTGAGCCCGGCCGTCCCGTGGGCCGCCTGGACGTCCTCGCCGGCGCGGAGCGCGAGGAGATACTGCACACCCGCAACGCCACCGGCGCCGCCTCCCCGCGGACCGTGCCGGAGCTGTTCGCGGAGCGGGTCGCCCAGGCGCCCGACGATCCGGCGGTCGTCTTCGAGGGGACGACGCTCCCGTACGCCGAGCTGGACCGCCGGGCGAACCGGCTGGCGCACCACCTGGTGTCCGCGGGCGTGCGGCCGGAGGACTTCGTCGCGCTGGCGCTGCCCCGGTCGGCGGACCTGGCGGTCGCCGTGCTCGCCGTGCACAAGGCCGGCGCCGCCTACCTGCCGGTCGATCCCGACTACCCGGCCGAGCGCATCGCGTACATGCTCGACGACGCCCGGCCCGGCGTGGTGCTGACCACGGCCGCCCTGGCGGACACCCTGCCGTCCGGTGACCGGGCGGCGCGGATCGTCCTGGACGATCCGGCGACGGCCGCGCTCGTCGCGGCGGCTCCGGGGGACGCGGTTCCCGCCGTGACGGCTTCGGTCGACAGCCCCGCCTACCTCATCTACACCTCCGGGTCCACGGGCCGGCCCAAGGGCGTCGTGGTGACGCACCGCGGTGTTTCGAGCCTGGTGGCCTCGCAGGTCGAGCGGTTCGAGGTCGGCCCCGGAAGCCGGGTGCTGCAGTTCGCCTCGATCAGCTTCGACGCCGCGTTCTGGGAGCTGGTGATGGGCCTGCTGAGCGGCGCGGCCCTGGTCCTGGCACCCGCCGACCGGCTCAACCCCGGGCGGCCGCTGGCCGACCTGGTGGCCGAGCAGGGCGTCACCCACGCCACCATCCCGCCGGCCGCGCTGGCGGTCCTGGAGCCCGACGCGCTGCCCGAGGGCATCACGCTGGTCGTCGCCGGTGAGGCGACCTCGCCGGAGCTGGTCGGCCGCTGGTCCGCCGGACGCCGCATGATCAACGCGTACGGCCCCTCCGAGACCACCGTCTGCGCGACCATGAGCGCGCCCCTGTCCGGTGAGGCCGTGCCGCCGATCGGCGGCCCGATCACCGGCACCCGCGTCTACGTCCTCGACGCCGCCCTGCGACCGGTGCTGCCCGGTGTGCGCGGTGAGCTGTACGTGGCCGGCACGGGCCTGGCCCGCGGCTATCTGGACCGTCCCGCGCTGAGCGCCGAACGGTTCGTCGCCGACCCGTTCGGCCCGGCCGGCTCACGGATGTACCGCACCGGCGACGTCGCCACCTGGACCGCCGACGGCGAACTCGACTTCAACGGACGCGCCGACCACCAGGTGAAGATCCGCGGCTTCCGCATCGAACTCGGCGAGATCGAGTCGGCGCTCCTCGCCCACGACGGCATCGCCCAGGCCGCCGTCGTGATCCGCGAGGACCGGCCGGGCGACCGCCGGCTGGTGGCCTACCTGGTCGCCCGGCCCGGCGCGGACCGCCCCACCGCGGCCCTGCTGCGCACCCGGCTCGGCGAGAGCCTGCCCGACTACATGGTGCCCGCGGCCTTCGTCACCCTCGACGAGCTCCCCGTGACGCCCAACGGGAAGCTGGACAAGCGCGCCCTGCCGGCCCCGGACTTCTCCGGGGTGGCCTCCGGCCGCGCCCCGCGCACCCCGCAGGAGGAGATCCTGTGCGGGCTGTTCGCCGAGATCCTCGGCGCGTCCGTGGTCAGCATCGACGACAGCTTCTTCGAGCTCGGCGGCCACTCGCTGCTGGCGACGCGGCTGGTCACCCGGATCCGGTCGGTGTTCGGTGTGCAGTTCTCGCTGCGCAGCCTCTTCGAGGACCCGAGCGTCGCCGGACTCGCCCAGCAGCTCACCACGGACGGCACGACCACCCGGCGCGTCGAGGCGGTCGAGCGGCCGGCCGACGTACCGCTCTCCCTCCAGCAGACCCGGCTGTGGTTCATCAACCAGTTCGAGGGCCCGAGCCCCGCGTACAACGTGCCGATGGCGGCCCGGCTGACCGGCCCGCTGGACGTCGACGCCCTGCGCGCCGCGCTGGCCGACGTGGCCGGGCGCCACGAACTGCTGCGCACCGTCTTCCCCGACCGGGACGGCACGCCCTGCCAGGTCGTCGTGGACGCCACGCCCGAGCTGCCGGTGGCCGACGTCGACCCGGCCGGTCTGGAGGCGGCCCTCACCGAGGCCGCGAGCGGCGGCTTCGACCTGACCGCCGAACCGCCGGTACGGGCACGGCTGCTGCGCCTGGGCGCCGAGGAGCACGTGCTGCTGGTGCTGATGCACCACATCGTCATGGACGAGTGGTCGGCCGTCCCGTTCGGGCGCGATCTGTCCGTGGCGTACGACGCGCGGTGCGGCGGCGACGAGCCGGCCTTTGAACCGCTGCCGGTGCAGTACGCCGACTTCGCGCTGTGGCAGCGCGACGTGCTGGGCAGCGAGGACGACCCGGACAGCCCGGTCTCGCGCCAGCTGGACTTCTGGCGCGGGACGCTGGCCGGACTGCCGGACGAGCTGAACCTGCCGGTGGACCGGCCGCGTCCGGCGGTCGCCACCTACCGGGGCGGCACCGTCGGCTTCCGGATCAACCAGGAGGTCCACCAGCGCCTGGTCGCCCTCTCCCGCAACTGCCAGGCCAGCGTGTTCATGACGCTGCAGGCCGGCCTCGCGGTGCTGCTGCACCGGCTGGGCGCCGGAACGGACATCCCCGTCGGCACCCCGATCGCCGGGCGCAGCGACGAGTCGCTGGACGACCTGGTCGGCTTCTTCATCAACACCCTGGTGCTGCGCACCGACCTGTCGCAGGACCCCGACTTCCGCACCCTGCTGGGCCAGGTACGGGAGGCCGACCTGGCGGCCTACGCCCACCAGGAGGTGCCGTTCGAGCGGCTCGTCGAGGTGATCAACCCGGACCGGTCGATGTCCCGGCACCCGCTGTTCCAGGTGATGCTCACCCTCCACAACAACCCGTCCGCGCCGTTCCGGCTGCCCGGCGTGGAGGTCGGCACCCAGCGTGTGGACACCCGGGTCGCCAAGTTCGACCTGCTGTTCAGCCTGCGCGAGAGCTACTCGGCCGACGGACGCCCCGGCGGTGTCGAGGGCTTCGTCGAGTACAGCAAGGACCTGTTCGACGAGGCGACCGCGGAGCGCGTCGCCGCCGCCTACGTACGGGTGCTGGAGAACGTCCTCGCCGAACCGGGCCGCCCGGTCGGCAGGATCGAGGTGCTGGACCCGGTCGCCCGGCACGAACTGCTCGTCGCCCGCAACGACACCGAGCACGAGGTGCCCGCCACCTCCCTCCCCGCCCTCTTCCAGGACCGGGTCGCGGCCCACCCCGGGGCCACCGCCCTGGTGTACGGCGACGAGGAGCTGAGCTACGCCGGGCTGAACGAGCGGGCCAACCGGCTCGCCCGGCTGCTCATGGCGCGCGGCACCGGCCCCGAGCGCGTCGTGGGGCTCGCCCTGCCCCGCTCGACGGACCTGGTCGTCGCGCTGCTCGCCGTACTCAAGTCCGGTGCGGGCTACCTGCCGCTCGACCCGGAGTACCCGGCCGAGCGGATCTCCTTCATGCTGGCCGACGCCGCGCCGGACGTGGTGCTGACCACCGCCGACGTGGCCGGCCGGCTGCCCGCCGGGCCGATGCTGGCGCTCGACGACCCGCAGGTGCGGACCGAGCTGGCCGGGCTCGCGCCCACCGACCCGCGCGACGACGAGCGGACCTCCCCGCTGCGGCCGCAGCACCCCGCCTACCTGATCTACACCTCCGGCTCCACGGGCCGGCCCAAGGGCGTGGTGCTGCCCTCCGGCGCGCTGATCAACCTGATGGCGTGGCACGCCGCGACCCTGCCCGGCGAACCCGGCGCCCGGGTCGCCCAGTTCACCGCCGTCAGCTTCGACGTCTCCGCCCAGGAGATCCTGTCGGCGCTGCTGGACGGCAAGACGCTGGTGATGCCGGAGGAGGACACCCGGCGCGACCCCGCCCGGTTCGCGGCCTGGCTGGCCGAGCGTGACATCACCGAGCTGTACGCCCCCACGATGATGCTGGACGCGCTCGGCGAGGCCGTCGCGGAGCACGGCACCGACCTGCCGGCCCTGCGGCACGTCGCGCAGGCCGGCGAGGCGCTGACGCTCGGCGGCCGGGTCCGCGACCTGTGCGACGCCCCCGGACGGACGCTGCACAACCACTACGGGCCGTCCGAGACGCACGTGGTGACCGCCCACACCCTGTCCGAAGGACCGTCGGACCGGGCACGGAACGCCGCACCCATCGGCCGCCCCGTCTGGAACACCCAGGTCTACGTGCTGGACGCCGCCCTGCGGCCCGTGCCCGACGGCGTCACCGGTGAGCTGTACATCGCCGGTGCGCAACTGGCGCGCGGCTACCACGACCGCCCCGGCCTCACCGCCGAGCGGTTCACCGCCGACCCGTTCGGCGCCCCCGGCGGCCGCATGTACCGCACCGGTGACCTGGTGCGCTGGAACAGCGACGGCGAACTGGACTACGCCGGCCGTGCCGACCACCAGGTGAAGGTCCGCGGCTTCCGGATCGAACTCGGCGAGATCGAGGCCGTCCTGCGCACCCACCCCGGTGTGGCCCGGGCCGCCGTGGTCGCCCAGGAGGACCCGCGCGGCGGCCGCCGCCTCGTCGGCTACGCGGTGCCGGCGGCCGGCGCCGTACGGCCCGCCGAACTGAAGGCCCATGTGGCGGCCGGGCTGCCGGACTACATGGTTCCCGGGGCGTTCGTGCTCCTGGAGGAGTTCCCGCTGCTGCCCAACGGCAAGCTGGACCGTGGAGCGCTGCCGGTGCCCGAGACCGAGGTGCGACCGGCCGGCCGTGCCCCGCGCGGCCCGCGCGAGGAGATCCTCTGCGGCCTGTTCGCCGAGGTGCTCCAACTGCCGTCGGTCGGGGTCGACGACGACTTCTTCACCCTGGGCGGCCACTCCCTGCTGGCGACCAAGCTGGTCAGCCGGATCCGCGGCGCCCTGGGCGTGGAACTGGCCGTGCGGGACGTCTTCGAGGCGCCCACCGTCGCCGCGCTCGCCCCGGCGGTGACGGGCGCGTCCGCCGCCCGTGCCGCCGTGCGCCCGATGGACCGCACGGAGCTGGTGCCGCTGTCGTTCGCCCAGCGCCGCCTGTGGTTCCTCCACCGCCTCGAAGGCCCGAGCTCCACGTACAACCTCCCGCTGGCCGCGCGGCTGAACGGGCCGATCGACGTGGTGGCCCTGCGCGAGGCGCTCGGTGACGTGGTGGCACGGCACGAGAGCCTGCGCACCACCTTCCCCGAGATCGACGGCATCCCCCGGCAGTCGATCGCCGCGCCCGGCGGGACCGCCCCCGAGCTCGTCCTCCGCGACGTCGACGAGGCCGGCCTGAACATCGCCATGGAGGAGGCCGCCTTCCACGGCTTCGACCTGGCCGCCGAACTGCCGATGCGGGCCCACCTCTACCGGCTGGGCGCCGACCGGCACGTGCTGCTCATCGTGATGCACCACATCGCCGGCGACGGAATGTCCATGGCGCCGATGGCCCGCGACCTCGCCGAGGCGTACGCCG
Source organism: Streptomyces anulatus (assembly GCF_014650675.1). Lineage (GTDB taxonomy): Bacteria > Actinomycetota > Actinomycetes > Streptomycetales > Streptomycetaceae > Streptomyces > Streptomyces anulatus. The sequence continues at coordinate 38,384 of NZ_BMVK01000003.1, forward strand.
CCCGGCTGGAGGGCCGGGCGCCCGGCTGGGCGCCGCTGCCGATCCAGTACGCGGACTACACGCTGTGGCAGCGCGAGGTGCTCGGCAGCGAGACCGAGACCGACAGCGAGATCGCCCGCCAGCTGGAGTACTGGCGGACCACGCTGGCCGGACTGCCGGAGGAGCTGCGGCTGCCCACCGACCGGCCCCGTCCGCCGGTCGCCAGCCACAAGGGCTCCACGGTCCCCTTCGGCGTACCGGCCGAACTGCACCAGCGGATGGCGGACCTGGCCCGGCGCACCCGGACCAGTCTGTTCATGGTCGGCCAGGCCGCGCTCGCCGCGCTGCTCACCCGGATCGGCGCAGGCACCGACATCGCCCTCGGCACCCCGGTCGCCGGACGCAACGACGAGGCGCTCGACGACCTCGTCGGGTTCTTCGTCAACACCCTGGTGCTGCGCACCGACACCGGCGGCGACCCGAGCTTCACCGAACTGCTGGAGCGGGTCCGCGAGGACGACCTGGCGGCCTACGCCCACCAGGAGGTGCCGTTCGAGCGGCTGGTCGAGGTGCTCAACCCCGAGCGCTCGCTCGCCCGCCACCCGTTGTTCCAGGTCTGGCTGAACCTCCAGAACACCGCCGACATCGAGATCAGCCTGCCCGGCACGGAGGTCGGCCCGCAGGGCGTCGGCATCGGCGCCGCCAAGTTCGACCTCGCCTTCAGCATGCGCGAGCGGTACGACGAGCAGGGGCGCCCGGCCGGCATGACCGGCCTCGTCGAGTACAGCGACGACCTGTTCGATCCGGAGACCGTCTCCCGCATGGCCGACCGGCTGCTGCGGCTGCTGGACGGCGTGTGCGCGGACCCGGACCTGCCGATCGCCCGTGTGGACGTCCTCTCCCCCGCCGAGCGGCGACAGGTGACGGCCGGCTTCAACGCGACCGGGCACGACGTGCCGCGCGGCACCTTCGCCGCGCTGTTCGCCCACCAGGCCGCGGCCACCCCCGGCTCGGTGGCGATCAGCTACGACGGATCGGAGCTGAGCTACGCCCAGCTGGACGCCGAGGCCGACGGCCTCGCCCGGCTGCTGACCCGCCGGGGCATCGGCCCCGAGGACGTGGTGGCCGTCGCGCTGCCGCGCACACCCCGGCTGGTCGTGGCCCTGCTGGCGGTGGCCAAGGCCGGTGCGGTCTATCTGCCGGTCGACCCGCAGTACCCGGCCGAACGCGTCTCCTTCATCCTGTCCGACGCCCGGCCGGCGCTGCTCGTGACCGACGGGCCCGCCGCCGCCGGGCTGCCCGACTCCGATGTGCCCCGGCTGCTGCTGGACGGCCCCTCGGCCGACGACGGACCGGACGGATCCCAGGACGCCGTGCCCGGCGCCGTCCGCAGGGCCGGCCCGGCCAACGCCGCGTACATGATCTACACCTCCGGCTCCACCGGCACGCCCAAGGGCGTGGTGGTGACGCACGAGGGCATCGGCTCCTTCGGGGCCATCCGCCGGCAGTTCGGCCTCGACGCGAGCAGCCGGATGCTGCAGTTCGCCTCCTCCAGCTTCGACGCCGCCATCTGGGAGATCCTCGCGCCGCTGCTCGTCGGCGGTGCGCTGGTGATGGCCCCCTCGGACGACCTGGCGGTCGGCGAGCCGCTGATCGCGCTGCTGGCCCGGGAGCGGGTCACGCACGCCAACATCCCGCCGGCGGCGCTCGCGGTGCTGCCGCAGGGCGCGCTCCCGGACGGCATGAACGTGATCCTCGCGGGTGAGGCGTCCGCACCGGACCTGATCGCCCGCTGGTCCGACGGGCGGCGGCTGCTCAACGCCTACGGCCCCACCGAGGCCACCGTCTGCGTCACCGTCAGCGCGCCGCTCACGCCGGGGACCACTCCGCCGATCGGACGTCCGCTGTGGAACGTCCGGGTGTTCGTCCTGGACGAGGCGCTGCAGCCCGTCCCGGTCGGCACCCCCGGCGAGGCGTATCTGGCCGGTGACGGCCTGGCCCGCGGCTACGCCGGGCGGCCCGGTCTCACGGCGGAGCGCTTCGTCGCCGACCCGTACGGCCCGGCGGGCTCGCGGATGTACCGCACCGGCGACCTGGTCCGCTGGCTGCCGGACGGCAACCTGGAGTTCGTCGGCCGCGCCGACGACCAGGTCAAGATCCGCGGTCACCGGATCGAGCCGGGCGAGGTCGAGTCCCTGCTCGTCGCCCACGAAGGCGTCGCGCAGGCGGCCGTGGTCGCCCGGGAGGACGAGCCCGGCGACCGGCGCCTGGTCGCCTATGTGGTCGCCGCGCCGGACGGCGCCGCGCCCTCGGCCGCGGAGCTGCGCGAGCACGTCGCCGCCCGGCTGCCGGAGTACATGGTGCCGTCGGCCGTCGTGACGCTGCCGGTCCTGCCGCTCACACCCAACGGGAAGATCGACCGCCGGGCGCTGCCCGCTCCGGAGACCACCGCCCAGGGCCCCGGCGGCCGCGAGCCGCGCAACGAGACCGAGGCCCGGCTGCGCCGGATCTTCGAGGAGGTGCTGCACAGCGACGACGTCGACGTCGAGGCGAACTTCTTCGAACTCGGCGGGCACTCGCTGCAGGCGACCAAGCTGGTCAGCCGGATCCGCAGCGAGTTCGACGCCGAACTCCCGCTGCGCGACTTCTTCGAGCACCCGAACGTCGCCGGACTCGCCGTACTGATCGGCGGGGCCGAGGAGGCCCGGGAGTCCGTGGTGCGCCAGGAACGGCCGGAGCACATCCCGCTGTCGTTCGCGCAGCGCCGGATGTGGTTCCTCAACCGGCTCGAAGGCCCCAGCCCCACGTACAACATCCCGCTGTCCATGCGGCTCACCGGCCCCCTCGACGCCAGGGCGCTGCAGGCCGCGCTCGGCGACGTGGTGGCCCGGCACGAGAGCCTGCGCACCACGTTCCCCGAGATCGACGGGAAGCCACGGCAGGAGATCCTCGACGCCGCGACCGCCACACCGCGGCTACGGATCGCCGACGTCACCCCCGACGAGCTCGACGCGGCGGTCGCCGGGGCGGTCGCGTACGGCTTCGACCTGAACACCGAACTGCCCGTCCGTGTGCACCTGTTCACGGTCGGACCGCGCGACCATGTGCTGGTCTTCCTGGTGCACCACATCGCCTCCGACGGCTGGTCGCTCGGCCCGCTGCTGCGCGACCTCTCCGACGCCTACCGGGCGCGGGTGGCCGGCCGGGCGCCCCGGTGGACGCCGCTCGCCGTGCAGTACGCCGACTACGCCATCTGGCAGCGCGACCTGCTGGGCAGCGAGGACGACCAGGACTCGCGGCTGACCGCGGAACTGAACTACTGGCGCGAGCAGCTGGCCGGCATGCCGGAGGAACTCGCCCTGCCGACCGACCTGCCGCGCCCGGCCAGGCCCAGCCACCGGGGCGAACTGGTGCGCCTGCGGCTGCGGCCCGAGCCGCACCGCGCGCTGGTCGACCTGGCGAAGGCGACCGGAGCCAGTCCCTTCATGGTGCTGCAGGCCGCGCTCGCGGCCCTGCTGACACGGCTCGGCGCGGGGACCGACATCCCGGTGGGGACCACGGTCGCCGGCCGTACCGACGACGCCCTGGACGAGCTGGTCGGCTTCTTCGTCAACACCCTGGTGCTGCGTACCGACACCTCGGGCGACCCGACCTTCCGGGAGCTGGTGGAACGGGCACGGGTCACCGACGTCGCGGCCTACGAGAACCAGAACGTGCCCTTCGAACGGCTCGTCGAGGTCCTCAACCCCAGCCGCTCGATGTCCCGTCACCCGCTGCTGCAGGTGATGCTCAACCTGCTCAACACACCGCCCGCGGAGCTGAGCCTCGGGGAGGACCTGACCATCGCCCAGCAGCCCAACGGGCTGCGGGTGGCCAAGTTCGACCTGGCGTTCAACCTGGCCGAGACGGTGGACGCGGCGGGCGAGCCCGACGGCGTCGTGGGCGTGGTCGAGTACAGCACCGACCTGTTCACCCACGACACGGTGCAGTTGCTCGCCGACCGGCTCATCACCCTGCTGGAACGCATGCTGGCCGAACCGGACCGCCCGACCGGCGAGCACGACCTGCTCACCGGTGACGAGCGGGAGCTGCTGCTCGGCGAGTGGGGCGGCACCGCCGCCCCGGTGCCGCCCGGCACCTTCGCCGAGCTGTTCGAGGCGCAGGTGGAGCGCACCCCGGACGCCACGGCCCTGTGGTGCGAGGGGGAGTCGATCGCCTACGCCGAGCTCGACCGGCGCGCCAACCGGCTCGCCCACGAGCTGACGGCCCGCGGGATCGGCCGCGGCCAGGTCGTCGCGGTCGCCGTACCGCGCTCGCCGCAGCAGGTCACCGCGTTCCTCGCGGTGACCAAGGCGGGAGCCGTCTATCTGCCCGTCGACCCGGAGTACCCGGCCGAGCGGGTGGCGTACATGCTCGACGACGCCGCCCCGGCCGCACTCCTGGTCACCGACGCCGCACGCGGCGAACTGCCGGCCGAACCGGCCGTGCCCGTCTGGGCGTTGGACGACGACGCGTTCGCCGCGTCCGTCGCCGCCCGCCCCGCGACCGGCCCCGCCGGCCCCGGGCGGCCCGGACCGCTGAGCCCGGCCTACGTCATCTACACCTCCGGATCGACCGGCCGGCCCAAGGGCGTACTGGTCAGCCACACCGGCCTCGCCCCGTTCGTGCACAGCCACGTCGAGAGGCTGGGGCTGCGCACGGGCGACCGGGTGCTCCAGGTGGTGTCGACCAACTTCGACGTATCGGTCGGCGACCTGGCGATGACGCTGCTGTCGGGTGCCGCCCTCGCCCTCCCGGGACCGTCCCGGGAGCTGGTCGGCGACGGGCTGGCGGACGCCCTGGAGGCCGCCGGGGCCACCCATGTGATGCTGCCCGCCCCGCTGCTCGGCACCCTGCCCGAGGACCGCACGCTGCCCCGCCTGCGCTGCATCGTCTCCGGCGGTGAGGCGCTCTCGCCGGGCCTGGTGGCCCGCTGGTCGGCAGGGCGCACCGTCATCAACGCCTACGGCCCCACCGAGACCACCGTCGCGGCGACGCTCAGCGATCCGCTGTCGCCGGACACCACGCCCCCGATCGGACGGCCGGTGGCGGGCACCCGCGTGCTGGTGCTCGACGACCGGCTGCGGCCGGTGCCGGTGGGCGTCGCGGGCGAGCTCCACATCGCCGGTCCCGGCGTGGCACTCGGCTACCTCGGCCGTCCCGGCCTGACCGCCGAACGGTTCGTGGCCGACCCGTTCGGCCCGGCGGGCTCCCGGATGTACCGCAGCGGCGACCTGGTCCGCTGGACCACCGGCGGACGGCTGGAGTTCGTCGGCCGCGCCGACCAGCAGGTCAAGATCCGCGGCTTCCGCGTGGAGCCGGGCGAGATCGAGACCGTACTGCTCGCACGGGCCGGGCTCGCGCAGGCCACGGTGATCGTGCGCGAGGACCAGCCGGGCCTCAGGCAACTGGTGGCCTACGTGGTGCCGGACGCCGGGGCGCAGATGCCGGAACCGGTGGTCCTGCGGAAGGACGTCGCCACCGCGCTGCCCGACTACATGGTCCCCGCCGCCTTCGTCACCCTCGACGCGCTGCCGCTCACCTCGAACGGCAAGCTGGACCGCGCGGCGCTGCCGGTGCCCGAGTTCGACACCGGTGTGCCGGGCCGCGACCCGGCCACCGAGCGCGAGGAGACGCTCTGCCGGATCTTCGCCGAGCTGCTCGGCCGTACGACGGTCGGCGTCGACGACAGCTTCTTCGACCTCGGCGGCGACAGCATCGTCTCCATCCAGCTCGTCAGCCGGGCCCGGACGGCCGGCATCGAGCTGAGCGTGGCGGACGTCTTCGAGCACCGCACCCCTGCGGCGCTCGCGGAGATCGCCGAGGCGGCGACCCGGACCCTCGCCGAGGACCCGGACGCCGGAATCGGCGAGCTGCCGCTGACCCCGATCGTCCACTGGTGGCGTGAGCACGGCGGCCCGATCGACGGCTTCCACCAGTCGATGGCCGCCCAGACGCCCGCGGCCCTCGACCTCGACGGGCTGACCACCGCCGTGCAGGCCGTGATCGACCGGCACGACGCGCTCCGCATGCGGCTGACCCGGGCCGACGCCGACGACTGGCGCACCGAGGTCCGCCCGCGCGGAGAGGTGCGTGCCGCGGACCTGGTGCACCGGGTGGACTTCGCCGAGGCGGCCGCCTCCGGCGACACCGAGGCCCAGCGGGCCCTGGTCGTCGAGCACGGCCAGGCGGCCTCCCGGCGGCTCACCCCCGAGTCCGGCACCCTGGTGCAGGTCGTCTGGTTCGACGCCGGCCCCGACCGGCCCGGCCTCCTGCTGTTCGCCGTGCACCACCTCGTGGTGGACGGCGTGTCCTGGCGGATCCTGCTGCCGGACCTGGCCTCCGCCTGGTCCCGGGTGGCAGCGGGCGACGAGCCCGGACTGGAGCCGGTGGGAACCTCGCTGCGGACCTGGGCAACCCGGCTCGCCGAGGAGGCGTCGGACGCCCGCCGCCTGGAGGAGCTCCCGCTCTGGCGCGCGGCCCTGACCGGCCCCGACCCCCAGCTGGGCGCCCGTCCGCTGGACAAGGGGCGTGACGTGTTCGGCACGGCGCGCACCCTCACCCTCACCCTGCCCCCGGAGGTCACCGGTCCGCTGCTGACCGGTGTCCCGGCCGCCTTCCACGCCCAGATCAAGGACGTGCTGCTGGCCGCCTACACGGTGGCGGTCGCCTCCTGGCGGGCACGCCGCCAGCCGACGCAGGGCAACGCGGTACTGGTCGAGATGGAGGGCCACGGCCGCGAACCGGTGGTCGAGGGCGCCGACCTGGGCCGTACCGTCGGCTGGTTCACCAGCTCGTACCCGGTACGGCTCAACCCCGGACAGCTCGACTGGAACGACTTCTGGGGCGGCGGCCGGACCGTGGAGAGCGCCCTGGACGCGGTGCGGGCCCAGCTCGCCGAGCTGCCCGACGGCGGCATCGGCTACGGCATGCTGCGCTACCTCAACCCGCGGACCCGGTCCGAGCTGGCCGCGCTGCGCACCCCGCAGCTCGGCTTCAACTACCTCGGCCGCTTCGCGGCGGGCGGCACGGACGCCAAGGCGCAGGACTGGAGCCCGCCACCCGGTATGGCGGGGCTGGGCGGTGGCGGCGACGCCGCCATGCCGATGGCCCACAGCCTGGACCTCAACGCACAGACCCAGGACCACCCGGACGGTCCCCGGCTGGTCGCCGCATGGGCGTGGCCGGACGGCATGTTCGACGAGTCCGACGTGCGGGGCCTGGCCGAGGCCTGGTTCCGCGCCCTGACAGCGATGGTCGACCGGGCCGCGGACCGGGGCGCGCAGCCCGCCACCTCCGCGCCGGGGACCTTGGTCCAGATGGACCAGCAGGAACTGAACGAGTTCGAGAACGATCTGGACGACGAGGGGTTGTCATGGTGAAGCAGTCACGTATCGAGGATCTTCTGCCCTTGTCGCCCCTGCAGGAAGGGCTCCTCTTCCACGCGCAGTACGCGGAGGACGACGAGGACGCCCTCGACGTCTACAGCGTGCAGATCGCGGTGGATCTCGACGGGACCCTGGACCTGGAGCGGCTCCGGTCCGCGGCCGCAGCGCTGCTGCGCCGGCACGCCAACCTGCGCGTCGGCTTCCGCCGCCGCAAGAACGGCGAGCCGGTGCAGGTGGTGCACCGCGACGTGGAACTGCCCTGGTTCGAGACGGACCTCACGGACGTGCCCGCCGAGGAGCGGGACGCCGGACTCGACGCGTTCATGGCCGCCGACCGGCTGCGCCGCTTCGACCTGAAGCGCGCACCGCTCATCCGCTTCACCGTCATCCGGCTCGGCGAGAACCGCTGCCGGTTCCTGATGACCAACCACCACATCCTGCTCGACGGCTGGTCGGGGCCGCTGCTGATGCGCGAGCTGTTCGCGCTCTACTCCGGCGCCGAACTGCCCCCCGTGACGCCCTACCGCGACTACCTGGCGTGGCTCGGCCGGCAGGACCGGCGGACCGCGCTCGGCGCCTGGCGCGACGCGCTGGGCGACGTCACCGAACCCAGCCTGATCTCCCCCGACGCCGGACGCGGCGCGGTGGTGCCCGAGGACCTGCTGGTCACCCTGGACGAGCAGGCCAGCGAAGGCCTGGCACAGACCGCCCGGCACTGCGGCGTCACCCTCAACACCCTGGTGCAGGCGGCCTGGGGCGTCGTGCTGGGACGGCTGACCGGCCGCGACGACGTCGTCTTCGGCGGCACCGTCTCCGGCCGCCCGTCGGCGCTCCCCGGCGTCGAGAACATGATCGGCTCCTTCATCAACACCCTGCCGGTGCGGGTCTCCGCACGGCCGGCCGACTCCTGGGCGCAGCTGCTGGAACGCCAGCAGCGCGGGCAGGTCGCGCTCCTGGACCATCACCACCTCACGCTCGCCGAGGTCCAGGCGCAGTCCGGGACCGCCGGCGAACTCTTCGACACCCTGGTCGTCTTCGAGAACTACCCGGTGGAGGCCGACGGTCTCGGCGAGCCCGCCGAGGGCCTCCGGATCACCGGTGCGGTCGGCCAGGACGCCACCCACTACCCGCTGACGCTCTTCCCGGCCCCCGGCCGGCGTATGCAGATCAGGCTCGGCTACCGGCCGGACCTGTTCGACCGTGACCGCGCGCAGGGCATCCTGGACGCGTTCGTCGCCGTACTCCTGCAGATCGGCGCCGACCCCGAGGCGCCGGTCGGCCGCGCCCGCGCCCTGCCGGGCCCCGAGCGCCACCGGCTGCTGACCGAGTGGAACGACACGACGGCGCCCGTCGGCGACTTCGCCGTGGACCTCTTCGCCCGGCACGCCTCCCTCACCCCGGACGCCGTCGCCCTCCTCGACGGCGGCGCCGAGGTCTCGTACCGGGAGCTCGACGAGCGGGCCAACCGCCTGGCCCATCACCTGACCGGTCTCGGCGTCGGCCCGGAGTCCTGGGTCGCCGTCGCCCTGCCGCGCGGGGCCGCGCTGGTGACCGCCCTGCTGGCGGTGGCGAAGACGGGCGGCGCCTATGTTCCGCTGGACCCGGAGTACCCGGCCGACCGGATCGGCTACATCCTCGACGACGCACGGCCCGCCGCGCTGCTGACCGACGCGTCCGTGACCACGCTGCCCACGACCGGCGGCCCGCGCCGGGTCGTGCTGGACGCCCCCGATGTCACCGCCGCGCTCGCGGGGCTGCCCGCCACCGCGCCGACCGCGCGGGCGCACCCCGACAACCCGGCGTACGCCATCTACACCTCCGGCTCCACCGGCCGCCCCAAGGGTGTCGTCGTCTCCCGGCGCAACATCACCAACCTCGTCACCGACATGCGCGACCGGTTCGACGTCGTCGCCGCCGACCGGCTGGTCGCGGTGACCACCATCGCGTTCGACATCTCCGCGCTGGAGCTGTTCGTCCCGCTGAGCGCGGGCGCCACCGTGGTCCTCGCCTCCCGTGACGAGGTGATGGAACCGGCGGCGCTCGCCCGGCTGATCACCGGTGCCGGCGCCACGCTCATGCAGGCGACCCCCACCCTGTGGCAGGCCCTGGTCTCGGAACACCCGGAGGCCCTGGCCGGACTGCGGGTCCTCGTCGGCGGCGAGCCGGTACCGGCCGGCCTGGCCGGCCGGCTGCGCGACCTGGCCGCCGAGGTCACCAACGTCTACGGGCCGACCGAGACCACCGTCTGGTCCACCACCGCCCGGCTGACCGACCGCCCCGGTCTTCCGCCGATCGGCGGCCCGATCGCGAACACCCGGGTCTACGTGCTCGGCCCGGCCCTCGAACCCGCCCCGGCCGGCATCGCGGGCGACCTGTACCTCGCCGGTGACGGCGTGGCCCGCGGCTACGCGAACCGCTTCGGCCTGACCGCGGAACGCTTCGTGGCCGACCCCTTCGGCGCCCCCGGCTCCCGCATGTACCGCACCGGTGACGTGGCGCGCTGGGCCGAGGACGGGCAGCTGGAGTTCGTCGGCCGGGTGGACGACCAGATCAAGATCCGCGGCTTCCGCGTCGAACTCGGCGAGATCGAAGCCGTGCTGACCGAGCACGAGGACATCGCCCGGGCCACGGTGGCGGCCCGCCCCGACGAGTCGGGGGAGGCCCGCCTGGTCGCCTACCTGGTCGCCGCGGGCGGCCGGACCGTACCGGCCGTGGACGTGCTGCGCGCCCATGTGTCGACCCGGCTGCCCGACTACATGGTGCCCGCCGTCCTCATGACCCTGGACGCCCTCCCGCTGACCCCGAACGGCAAGGTGGACCGCAAGGCGCTGCCCGCCCCCGACTTCGCCGCGCTCGTCACCCGGCAGGCCCCGCGCACCCCGCAGGAGGAGATCCTCTGCGGCCTGTTCGCGGAGATGCTCAACCTGCCGTCCGTCGGCGTCCACGACAACTTCTTCGAACTGGGCGGCCACTCGCTGCACGCCACGCGTGTGGTCAGCCGCATCAGGTCGGTCTTCGAGGTCGAACTGCCGCTGCGCGAACTGTGGGAGGCCCCCACCGTCGCGGAGCTCGTCGGCCGGATCGGCGGCGCCGCCGGCGCCCGGACCGCGCTGCGGCCGATGGAACGGCCGCAGGAGATCCCGCTGTCGTACGCCCAGCGCCGGCTCTGGTTCATGAACCGCTTCGAGCCCGCCAGCGCCGCCCACAACATCGTCCTGGCCGTGCAGATGAACGGGTCCCTGGACATCGAGGCACTGCACCGCGCCGTACAGGACGTCGTGGCCCGCCACGAGAGCCTGCGCACCGTCTTCCCGGACCGGGACGGCGAACCGCGCCAGGAGGTCCTCCCCGCGGACCACGGCTGCGAGCTGGCCCTGATACGTACGAGCGAGGAGGACCTGGAGACCGCCATCGCGGCGGCGTCAGCCCGGAGCTTCGACCTGGCCACCGAGACCCCGCTGCGGGTCACCCTGTTCGAGACCGGACCCGAGACGCACGTCCTGCTGACCGTGCTGCACCACATCGCCGGAGACGGCTGGTCGCTCGACCCGTTCGCGGTCGACCTCACGAGCGCCTACACCGCACGGGCCGCGGGCGAGACGCCCGACTGGCAGCCGCTGCCCGTCCAGTACGCCGACTACACGATGTGGAACTACGAGATCCTCGGCGACGAGGACGACCCGGACAGCCGCATCCACCAGCAGCTCGCGTTCTGGAAGGACGCCCTGGCCGGCCTGCCCGACGAGCTGCGCCTGCCCACCGACCGGCCGCGGCCCGCCGAGGCCGACTACCGGGCCGACTCGGTGGTCGTCCATCTGCCGGCCGAGCTGCACCGCGAACTGAACGCGCTGGCCCGCAAGACCGGGACCACCCTGTTCATGGTGCTCCAGGCGGGCCTGGCCTCGCTGCTGTCGGTGCTGGGATCGACCGACGACGTCGTCGTGGGCAGCCCGATCGCGGGCCGTACCGACGACACGCTCGACCGCGTCGTGGGCTTCTTCATCAACACCCTGGTGCTGCGCACCGACCTGTCCGGCGACCCGACCTTCACGGACCTGCTCGGCCGGGTGCGCGATGTGGACCTGGCGGCGTACGCCAACCAGGACGTGCCCTTCGAGCGGCTGGTCGAAGTGCTCAACCCGGAGCGCTCGCTGGCCCGCCACCCGCTGTTCCAGGTCTCGCTGGCGCTGCAGAACACGCCGGAGAGCCGCTTCGGCCTGACCGGTCTGGACAGCGCCGTACGCCAGGTGCCGGTGAAGTCCACCCAGTTCGACCTCTCCCTCAGCTTCAACGAGAGCACCGACCACGAGGGCGGAGCGCGTGGCATCGAGGGCCTGGTGGAGTTCCGCCTGGACCTCTTCGACCGCGCGACCGTCGAGCAGCTGGGGGAGCGCCTGGTCCGCTTCCTGGAGGCCGTGGCCGCCGACCCGCAGCTGCCGGTCCGGGCCGTCGACGTCCTCTCGGCACCCGAACGCCGCCGGGTTCTGGTGGAGTGGAACGACTCCACCCGCGCCGATGTCGTACCGGTGACGTTCCCGGAGCTGTTCTCGGCGTCCGTGGCGCGGGACCGCGACGCGGTCGCGCTGGTGCACGGTGAGAAGTCGCTGTCCTACGGCGAGCTCGACGCCTGGGCGAACGGCCTCGCGCGGGTGCTGGCGGACGCGGGTGTGGGTCCGGAGCGGCTGGTCGCCCTGGTGCTGCCGCGCTCCGTGGAGATGGTCGTGGCACAGCTCGCCGTACTGAAGGCCGGCGGCGCCTACCTCCCGATCGACCCCGACTACCCGGTCGAGCGCATCGAGTTCATCCTCGGCGACGCCTCCCCCGCGCTCGTCATCTCCACCGAGATCATCACCGAACGGCTGACCGGTGTGGGCGGCGACCTGCGCTGGCTCCACGTCGACACGGACAACATCCACCCCGGGGACGACTCCCCGTTCAGCGTCGCGGACCGGATCGCTCCCCTGCGGGTGGACCACCCCGCATACGTCATCTACACCTCCGGCTCGACGGGACGCCCCAAGGGCGTCGTCGTCTCCCACCGGGGCCTCGCCGCCTTCGCGACCTCCTGCGTCGAACGCTTCGCGGTGGACGCCACCTCCCGGGTGCTGCAGTTCTCCTCGCCGAGTTTCGACGCCTCGGTGCTGGAGCTGTGCATGGCCGTCGGAGCGGGAGCGGCGCTCGTCGTGCCTCCCGTCGGACCGCTCGTCGGCGAACCCCTCGCCGAGGTCCTGCGCGACCAGCGGGTCACCCATGCGCTGATCCCGCCGGCGGCCCTCGCCAGCGTCCCGGATGAGGCGGCGGGTCAACTCGTCGAGTTCCAGGGCCTGGTGGTCGGTGGTGACGCCACCTCGCCGGAGCTGGTCGCCCGCTGGGCGCCCGGCCGCCGCATGGTCAACGCCTACGGCCCCACCGAAGCAACCGTCGCCGTCACCATGAGCGCACCTCTCACCCCCGGTGCCACGGTTCCTATCGGCACCCCCGTCACCAACACCCAGGCGTTCGTCCTCGACAACTGGCTGCGGCCGGTGCCCGTCGGCGTCGCCGGCGAGCTCTACGTCACCGGCCACGGCCTCGCCCGCGGCTACCTCAACCGCCCCTCCCTCAGCGCCGAACGCTTCGTCGCCAGCCCCTTCGGAACCACCGGCGACCGCATGTACCGCACCGGCGACATCGCCCGCTGGACCACCCACGGAACCCTCGAATTCGTCGGCCGCGCCGACGAACAGGTCAAGATCCGCGGCTTCCGCATCGAACTCGGAGAGATCGAAACCGTCCTCGCCAAGGACACCACCGTCGCCGAAGTCGTCGTCCACGCCCGCGAGGACGAAGAACAGCGCAAACAGCTCATCGCCTACCTCGTCCCCGCCACCGGCCAGACCATCGACACCGCACGACTCCGCGAAACAGTCGGCGCTGCCCTGCCCGACTACATGGTTCCCGCGGCGTTCGTCGCCCTCGACGCACTCCCCCTCACCCCTCACGGCAAGCTCGACCGCAAGGCCCTCCCCGCACCGGAGTTCAGCGCCGCGAAGGACAGCCGGGAGGCGGGCAACGACACCGAGCGGGTCCTGTGCGGGCTCTTCGCCGAGGTGCTCGGCCTGTCCGAGGTCGGGATCGACGACAGCTTCTTCGACATCGGCGGCGACAGCATCGTCTCCATCAAGCTGGTCAGCCGTGCCCGCACGGCGGGCATCGAGTTCACCGCGCGGGACGTCTTCGAGCACAAGACCGTCGCCCGTCTCGCGGCGGCCGCCCGCGTCGGCGGCGAGAAGGCCACAGCCGTACGCGACGACAGCGACGGCTCCGGCTCCGTACCGCTGCTCCCGATCATCCACTGGATGCGTGAACGCGGCGGCCCCGTGCAGCGCTTCAACCAGACCATGATGGTGGTCGCCCCCGCCGACCTCGGCGTCCAGCGGCTGGAGACCGCCCTGCAGGCGGTGCTCGACCATCACGACGCGCTGCGGATGCGGCTGCGCCGCACCGGCGGGCTGATCTGGAACCTGGACATCCCGCCGCGCGGCGAACTGCGCGCCTCCGACTGCATCCGGCGGGTGGACATCGCCGGCCTCGACAAGGAGGCCGCGGGCGCCCGCATCGGCGAGCACGTCCAGGCCGCCTGGGACCGGCTCGACCCGGAGACCGGCGCGATGGTGCAGGCCGTGTGGTTCGACGCCGGCCCCACCGCCCCCGGACGGCTGCTGCTCGCCGTCCACCACCTGGTCGTGGACGGTGTCTCCTGGCGGATCCTGCTGCCCGACCTCGCCCAGGCATGGACGGAGGCTGCGGCCGGCCGGACACCGGAACTGGCGCCCGTCGGCACCTCGCTCCGCACCTGGGCCCAGCGGCTGACCGAGGCCGCCCAGGACGCCGAGCGGGTCGGGGAACTGGAGACCTGGCTGGACGTCCTCGGGGACTCCGACCCGCTGCTGACCCGGGAACCGCTCAACCCGAAGCGGGACATCACCGCGACCGCGCGGACGCTCTCCCTCGTCCTGCCCACCGAGCTGACCGCGCCGCTGCTGACCACCGTGCCGGCCGCGTTCCACGCACGGGTCAACGACGTGCTGCTCACCGCGTTCGGTGCGGCCGTGGCCCGGTGGCGGCAGACCCACGAGCGGGGCGACCACACGGGTGTGCTGATCGACCTCGAAGGCCACGGTCGCGAGGAGATCGTCGACGACGTCGACCTGCACCGCACCGTCGGCTGGCTCACCAGCCTCTTCCCGGTCCGGGTCGACCCGGGCCCGCTGGACTGGAACGAGTTCCGCGAGGGCGGCCCGTCCGCGGGCCGGGCCCTGAAGGAGGTCAAGGAGCAGCTGCGCAGGCTCCCGGAGAACGGCATCGGCTACGGCCTGCTGCGCTACCTCAACCCGCAGACCAGCATGATGCTCGCGTCCCTGCCGAAGCCGCAGATCGGCTTCAACTACCTGGGCCGGTTCGCCATCGCCGAGGACAAGGCCCATGTGGCGCCGGAGGTGTGGAGCCCGGCTCCGGAGTCCGGCGGACTCGGCGGCGGCGGCGACGCCGAGGTGCCGCTGAGCCACAGCATCGACCTGAACGCGCAGACCCAGGACCGCGCCGAGGGTCCCCGGCTGATCGCGGTCTGGTCATGGGCGGAGGCGCTGTTCACCGAGGAGGAGGTGCGCGAACTCGCCGAGACCTGGTTCGATGCCCTCCGCGCTCTGGTGGCGCACGTGGACCGGCCGTCGGCCGGCGGCCACAGCCCCTCCGACCTGCCGCTCGTCCCGCTGACCCAGGCCCAGATCGACATGGTCGAGACGGCCGACCCCGAGCAGCTGGAGGACGTACTGCCGCTCACCCCCCTGCAGGAGGGGCTGCTCTTCCACGCCCAGTTCGACGAGGACGCGCCCGACATCTACAACGTCCAGCTCGCGGTGGACGTGGAGGGCGGCCTGGACGCCCCCCGGCTCCGGGAGGCCGCGGCCGGACTGCTGCGCCGTCACGCCAACCTGCGCGCCGCGTTCCGGCAGCAGGGCCTGGACCGGACCGTCCAGGTGGTGCGTCGAGGGGTGGAGCTGCCCTGGCGGGATGTGGACCTCAGCACGCTCGCCCCCGAGCGGCGCGACGCCGAACTGGCCGCGTTCATGGCCGAGGACCGGGTGCACCGGTTCGAGGTGGAGCGGCCTCCCCTGTTCCGCTTCACGCTCGTCGACCTCGGCGACGGCCGCTACCGGTTCGTCATGACGATGCATCACATCCTGCTCGACGGCTGGTCCGCACCGCTGGTGCTGCGCGAACTGTTCGTGCTGTACGCGGGCGGTGACCTGCCGACGCCGACGCCCTACCGGGAGTACCTGTCCTGGCTGGGCCGTCAGGACCGCCGGACCGCGCTCGCCGCCTGGCAGCACGCGCTGGAGGGCGTCAGCGAGCCGACACTGATCGCACCGGAGGGCTCCGACCTCCGGGCGACCGTGCCGGACGAGCTGAGGGTCCGGGTGCCCGAGGAGCTGACATCGGCCCTGGACGCGGCCGTACGGCGCTGCGGCGTCACGCTGAACACCGTCGTCCAGGCGGTCTGGGGCGTCCTGCTGGGACGGCTGACGGGGCGCGACGACGTGGTCTTCGGCGGTACGGTCTCCGGCCGTCCGCCGGAGATCGCCGGCGTGGAGAGCATGGTCGGCCTCTTCATCAACACCCTGCCGGTACGCGTATCGGTGCGGCCCGGTGACTCCTGGGCCGACCTGCTGACGCGGCTGCAGGGCCAGTCGGTCGAGCTGATGTCCCACCAGTACCTCGGCCTGTCGGACATCCTGCGCGCCCAGGGCGTCGACAAGCTCTTCGACACCCTCACCGTCACCGAGAACTACCCGATGGACACCGGCTCGTTCGGTCAGCCCGCCGACGGTGAGCGGGTCACCGGCATCGAGGCACGGGACGGCAACCACTACCCGATCTCGCTGACCGTCGTCCCCAACAACGAACTGCTGCTGAAGTTCGAGTACCAGGGCGGCCTGTTCGAGCGTGACCGGGTCGAGAGCTGGATGAACGCGCTGATCGGGCTGATCGACCAGTTCGCGTCCGACCCCGATCGCCCCGTCACCGACGCCGAGATCCTGTCCTCCGACGAGCGTCGTCGGGTTCTGGTGGAGTGGAACGACTCCGCCCGCGCCGATGTCGTACCGGTGACGTTCCCGGAGCTGTTCGCAGCCTCCGTGGCGCGTGACCCCGAGGCCGTGGCCCTGGTCCACGACCACGACTTCCTGTCCTACCGGGAGCTGGACGCGCGGGCGAGCGGTCTCGCGCGGGTGCTGGCGGACGCGGGTGTGGGTCCGGAGCGGCTGGTCGCCCTGGTGCTGCCGCGCTCCGTGGAGATGGTCGTGGCACAGCTCGCCGTGCTCAAGGCCGGCGGCGCCTACCTCCCGATCGACCCCGACTACCCGGTCGAGCGGATCGAGTTCATCCTCGGTGACGCCTCCCCCGCGCTCGTCATCTCCACGGCAACCATCGCCGAACGGCTGACCGGTGTGGGCGGTGACCTGCGCTGGCTCCACGTCGACGCGCAGACCGGTGCGGCCGAAGGTGACGGTGACGGTGCGGAGTTCGGTGACGCGGACCGGATCGCCCCTCTTCGGGTGGACCACCCCGCGTACGTCATCTACACCTCCGGCTCCACCGGCCGCCCCAAGGGCGTCGTCGTCTCCCACCGGGGCCTCGCCGCCTTCGCGAACTCCTGCGTCGAACGCTTCGCCGTCGACACGACGTCCCGGGTGCTGCAGTTCTCGTCCCCGAGCTTCGACGCGTCCGTACTGGAACTGTGCATGGCCGTCGGCGCCGGGGCAGCCCTCGTCGTGCCTCCCGTCGGACCGCTCGTCGGCGAACCCCTCGCCGAGGTCCTGCGCGACCAGCGCGTCTCCCATGCGCTGATCCCGCCGGCCGCCCTCGCCAGCGTCCCCGCCGAAGCCGCGGGTCAACTCACGCACTTCCAGGGTCTGGTGGTCGGTGGGGATGCCACCTCGCCGGAGCTGGTCGCCCGCTGGGCGCCCGGCCGCCGCATGGTCAACGCCTACGGCCCCACCGAGGCAACCGTCGCCGTCACCATGAGCGCACCTCTCACCCCCGGCGCGACCGTGCCCATCGGCACCCCCGTCACCAACACCCGGGCCTTCGTCCTCGACAACTGGCTGCGGCCGGTGCCCGTCGGCGTCGCCGGCGAGCTCTACGTCACCGGCCACGGCCTCGCCCGCGGCTACCTCAACCGGCCCTCCCTCAGCGCCGAACGCTTCGTCGCCAGCCCCTTCGGAACCACCGGCGACCGCATGTACCGCACCGGCGACATCGCCCGCTGGACCACCCACGGCACCCTCGAATTCGTCGGCCGCGCCGACGAACAGGTCAAGATCCGCGGCTTCCGCATCGAACTCGGAGAGATCGAAACCGTCCTCGCCAAGGACACCACCGTCGCCGAAGTCGTCGTCCACGCCCGCGAGGACGAAGAGCAGCGCAAGCAGCTCATCGCCTACCTCGTCCCCACCACCGGCCACACCATCGACACCGCACGACTCCGCGACACCATCGCCACCGCCCTGCCCGACTACATGATCCCCGCGGCCTTCGTCACCCTCGACGCACTCCCCCTCACCCCCCACGGAAAACTCGACCGCAAGGCCCTCCCCGCACCGGACTTCAGCCCCACGGCCTGGACGGGACCGCGCACACCGCAGGAGGAGATCCTCTGCGCGCTGTTCGCCGAGGTGCTCGGCCTGAAGACGGTCGGCGTGCACGACAGCTTCTTCGACATCGGCGGCGACAGCATCATGTCGATGAGGCTGGTCACGAAGGTCCGTTCGACCTTCGGCGTGAGGCTGAGCATCCGCACCATATTCGAGGCGCCCAGCGTCGCCGAGCTGGTCGGTCAGCTCGGGAACGACACCGACGGCGACACTCTGGACGTGCTCCTGCCGCTGCGGACCACGGGCGAGAAAGCGCCGCTGTTCTGCGTACACCCGGCCGGCGGCCTGAGCTGGGTCTACTCGGGCCTGATGCAGCACATCGGAGCCGACCGCCCGCTCTACGGTCTCCAGGCCAGGGGTCTCGCCGACCCGTCGGCCACGCTGCCGTCGAGCATCGAGGAGATGGCGGCGGACTACGTCACGCAGATCCGCGGCGTTCAGCCGAGCGGCCCCTACCACCTGCTCGGATGGTCGCTGGGCAGCCTGGTGATCCACGCGATGGCCACCCAACTGCGCGCCGAGGGCGAAGAGGTGGGGCTGCTCGTCAACCTCGACCAGTACCCCATCGACCGCAGCAGGCCGGCGCCGGAGAGCCAGCCGGACCAGCAGGACGCGCTGCGGATCATGCTGGACTTCGTCGGCTACGACATGGACAGCCTGGGCGACGAGCCCCTGGACTACGCGATGGTCGCCGATGTGCTGCGCGAGCGGCAGAGCGTGTTCGCCAACCTCGACGAGACCGCGATCACCGCACTGGCGAATGTCTTCGCCAACAGCCGCTCGCTTTTCGGCAGCTTCGACCCGCAGCCGCTGGACAGCGATGTGCTGGTCATCGTCGCCGAGCCGGACGAGACGGTACCCGCTGCCGAATTGGCCGCAAGGGTCGAGCAGTGGCGTCCATTCGTAACGGGAAAAATTGAATATCAGACGGTGCGCTGCTCCCACCCGCATATGATGCAGCCTGAACCGGCCGCGGAGATCGGCCGCCTCATCGCCGAAAAGCTCGGAACAAGCAAGTAGTCGGAAACTCTTTCGCAGCACAGGACGAACGGCGGAAACATGACCGCGCACACCCTGCCTATACCGGACGACATCTCCACCATCAATCTGACCGATCCCAGAACGTACGAGGTGAATGACCTCAGCGAATACTGGCGGCAATTGCGGACCACCCGTCCGCTGTACTGGCATCCACCGGTCGGCGACGCACCGGGATTCTGGGTGGTCAGCCGGTACGCGGACGTCATGGCGCTGTACAAGGACAACAAGAAGCTCACGTCGGAGAAGGGCAACGTGCTGGTCACGCTGCTCGCCGGGGGCGACTCGGCGGCCGGCAAGATGCTCGCCGTGACCGACGGCGCCATGCACCGCGGCCTGCGCAACGTGCTGCTCAAGAGTTTCTCTCCGCAGGCGCTCAAGCCGATTGTCGACCAGATCCGGGTCAATACGACCCGGCTGGTGGTGGACGCCGCGCGGCGAGGTGAATGCGACTTCGCCGCCGACGTCGCCGAGCAGATTCCGCTGAACACCATCTCGGACCTGCTCGGTGTGCCCACCGCGGACCGTGAGTTCCTTCTCAAGCTCAACAAGTCCGCGCTCAGTTCGGAGGACGCCGACCAGTCGGCCACCGATGCGTGGCTCGCCCGTAACGAGATCCTGCTGTACTTCAGCGAGCTGGTCGCCGAGCGCCGCGCGAAGCCTACCGAGGACGTCATCAGCGTTCTCGCCAACAGCACCGTGGACGGCAAACCGCTGACCGAGGAAGTCATCGTCCTCAATTGCTACAGCCTGATCCTCGGCGGCGACGAGACCAGCCGGCTCTCCATGATCGACTCGGTGCAGACCTTCACGCAGTACCCCGACCAATGGGAGCTGCTGCGCGACGGAAAGGTGACCCTGGAGTCGGCCACCGAGGAGGTGCTGCGCTGGGCGACCCCCGCGATGCACTTCGGCCGCCGGGCGGTGACGGACATGGAGCTCCACGGCCAGGTGATCGCCGCCGGTGACGTGGTGACGCTCTGGAACAACTCGGCCAACCGGGACGAGGAGGTCTTCGCGGACCCGTACGTCTTCGACCTGAACCGGTCGCCCAACAAGCACATCACCTTCGGATACGGTCCGCACTTCTGCCTCGGCGCCTATCTGGGCCGTGCCGAGGTGCACGCGCTGCTCGATGCCCTGCGCACCTACACCACCGGGTTCGAGATCACCGGTGAGCCGCAGCGGATCCACTCCAACTTCCTCACCGGGCTGTCCCGGCTGCCGGTGCGCATCCAGCCGAACGAGGCCGCGATCGCCGCCTACGACAGCGACGACGGGGTGCGGTCGTGAACCAGCCGGCCGTCGCGCCGTCGCGATGGCTGCGCTGGTACCGCAGGTCGGCGAACCCCCGGGTGCGGCTGGTGTGCTTCCCGCACGCGGGCGGCGCGGCGAGCATGTTCCGCGACTGGCCGCGGTGGCTCCCGGAGGACGTCGAGGTCATCGGCGTGTGCTACCCGGGGCGCCAGGACCGGGTGATGGAACCGTGCATCGACGACATGGGTGTGCTGTCGACCCGGATCGCCGATGTGCTGCAGCCCTTCGCGGGGCAGCGGCTGGCGCTGTTCGGGCACAGCATGGGCGCCTCGGTCGCCTACGAGGTGGCGCTGCGACTGCAGCAGCGCACCGGCGGTGTGCCGGCGGGGCGGCTGTTCGTCTCCGGACAGCTGCCGCCCCACCGGGTGACGCCGGACGACGCGCATCTGCGCGGTGACGAGGCCATCCGGGACGAGGTGCGCCGGCTCGGGGACCCGAACGCCGACACCGTGCTGGACGACCCGGACCTGCTGGAGCTCGTCATGCCGGCGATCCGGGCGGACTTCCGCCTGATCGGCACCTATCTCCCCCGGCCGCCGACCCGGTTGAGCGCACCGATCTCCGCGTACACCGGGTCCGAGGACGAGGACGTGCCGGTCGAGGGTCTGCGGGAGTGGGCGGCGGCCACCGCGACGGCCTTCGACCACCGGGTCAGTCCCGGTGGCCACTTCTATCTGCTCGATGATCCCGAGGCGCTCGTCAAGGACCTGGCCGACCATCTGGCCGTCGGCTCCGTCGTCGGCTGAGCCGACGACGGAGGCGCGGTCAGCCGATCGCGAACTTCAGACCGGCGAGGGACAGCGTCACGCCGAAGAGGTCGACGAGCACGACACCGACGACCAGGGACCAGACCCAGCGTCGCCGGTTGGCCGCGGTGCGGATGAACTGCCAGGAGGCCATGGCGAGCACCAGACCCTGGATCAGGAAGCAGGGTTCGAACACCAGGATGTCGATGACCGCGGACAGGTGATTCTCCTTGTCCGCGGTCGCGGCACTGACACCGGGCACGACCGGGAAGTCGACAGCGGACTTCATGCCGGCCAGGTACAGCCCCTTGGTGACCCAGCCGAAGAAGGCGTGGGAGATGCACACGACCGAGGCGCCCCACAGGGGCAGCAGTACTATCCAGGCCGGGACACGCCGTGCGGCGGGATGCAGCAGCGCCAGGACCCAGAGGGCGCCGCACAGCATGATCGCGCTGACGACCCAGTTGACCGCCTGGACCTCGGACTGGTTGTGCTGGCCCCACAGCGGCAGCCCCCAGGTGCCGCCGACCGCCCAGTACACATGGAACGCGGTGTAGAGGAGTGTGAAAACGAAAGCCGAATGAACCCACAGCGGCCGGGACGGCAGTTCGATTTCTGTTTCCCGGTCCCCTGAATTAACGCTTTCGTCGGCCGGTGCTGAATTCGCGTACGTCATGCACAATCCTCACTCTGAATGCGTGCAACCGGGTCTGACGCACGGTACCACCAGGCCCAAGGCCCCCCGCTGCCAGTCGTATCGGATTCTTCAATGAGACGCTTGGATCCGGCCAGGCCGCTGCTAGCGTCGGCACCGTCGATGTGGCAACCGCCGCGCCTTTGAGGCTGCTGGTGAACACGGTATTTCTTGCGGGAAACCCGGCGTTGTCCGACCTGAACCGTTGATCCGCGATCTGTGGAATTTGAGTTGGGGTGAGCGCACGTGGACATTGCTATCCAGGCCGAGGGGCTGCGCAAACGGTACGGCGGCAAGGAGATCAAGAACGCGCTGAACGGCGTGGACCTGATCGTGCCCGCCGGGACGGTCTTCGGGCTGCTCGGTCCGAACGGCGCGGGCAAGACCACCACCGTGCGCATCCTGGCCACCCTGCTCACCGCCGACGAGGGGGAGGCGAGCGTGGCCGGTTTCGACGTGCGCCGCCAGTCCAAGGAGGTGCGCCGCCGTATCGGCCTGACCGGCCAGTACGCGGCCGTCGACGAGCGGCTGACGGGGCGTGAGAACCTCCGCCTCATCGGCACGCTCTACCACCTCGGCAAGACCGCCACGAGGGCCCGCGCGGACGAGCTGCTCGAACTGCTCGACCTCACCGATGCCGCCAACCGGGCGGTCAAGACCTATTCCGGCGGTATGCGGCGCAGGCTCGACCTGGCCGCGAGCCTCATCGCCGAGCCGCCGGTGCTGTTCCTCGACGAGCCCACCACCGGGCTCGACCTGACCAGCCGGCTCACGCTGTGGGACGTCATCCGCACGCAGGTCGGCCGCGGCGTCACCGTGCTGCTCACCACGCAGTACCTGGAGGAGGCCGACCAGCTCGCCGACCGGATCGCCGTCATCGACGACGGGGCCGTCGTCGCCGAGGGCACCCCGGACCAGCTGAAGGACCGGGTGGGCGACGACCGGATGCGCGTCACCGCCGCCAAGGTCGAGGACCTCACCCAACTCACCAAGGTGCTGGGCAGGTTCACCAGCGACCAGCCGCTCGTCGACGAGGAGCAGCGGACCGTCTCGGTGCCGATGACCGACGGTATCGGCGGCATCGCCTCGGTCGCGGCGGAGCTGGCCGCGGCCGGCATCCCGGTGTCGGACTTCCAGGTGAGCCGTCCGTCGATGGACGAGGTCTTCCTGTCCCTGACCAACAAAGCCGCCACGCGGCCGGTGAACGAAGGAGCGGCGGCGTGACCGAGGCCCTGACCGATTCGACCGCGCTGATAGGCCGGCATCTGCGGCATCTGCTGCGCGTGCCCGAGCGCCTGTTGAGCGTCACGCTGATGCCGGTGATGTACGTCGTCGTCTTCGGTTTCCTGTTCGGCAGTGCCATGCAGGTCGAAGGCGGCAACTACCGCGAATACATCATGGCCGGCATCTTCGCCCAGGTCATGCTCGCCAACCTGCAGACCACCGCGGTCGGCGTGGTCGACGACCTGCGCAACGGCCTGGTCGACCGCTTCCGTTCGCTTCCCATGTCCCGGTACGCCGTCCTCGTCGGACGCACGGTGTCCGACCTCATGCTCTCGGGGGTCGCCATCGTCGTGATGTCCGTGGTCGGCTACCTCATCGGCTGGCGGGTCCACACCGGACTCCCCGAGATGGCGGCCGCCTTCGGCATGCTGCTCCTGCTCGGTCTCGGCGCCTCCTGGCTCGGTGCGCTGCTCGGCCTCTCGCTGCGCAACGTCGAAGCGGTCAGTGCCGTGATGTCGATGGTCATGATGCCGCTGACCTTCCTCTCCAGCGCCTTCATCCCGCTGAGCGGACTTCCCGACTGGCTGCGTGCCATCGCCGTCTGGAACCCGCTGTCCATGGTGGTCGGGGCGCTGCGCGAGCTGTTCGGCAATCCCACGTCGGTCACCGACACGTCCTTCCCCTCGACTCACCCGATCCCGGTCGCCGTGGGCCTGATCGTCGTGATGATCGCAGTGGCCATGCCGCTCGCGGCCCACAAGTACCGGACCGCTGCGGCCCGGTGAGCCGGTCGGCCCGCAAGGCGCCGCCTACTGCCCAAGGAGCACTCCGATGACGCCAGGCTTCACCACGTCCGCCGGCTTCGAGACGGGCGAGACGCCCGCTCCGGAGCACAACGTCCGCCCCCTGGTGGACACCGCCCTGCTGCCCGACTGGCGCGGTGCGGGCAAGGTCGTGCACTCCGCACACCGGATCTACGAGCACCTCATCTCGCTGTGGGCCCCGGGTGTCATCGAGGCCGCACACGACCTCGGAGTCTTCGCCGAGCTGAGCTCGGGACCCCGCACCAGCGACCAGCTCGCCGAGGCGTGCAGCTCCAACCAGCGGGCGATGCGCGTCCTGTTGGACGGTCTCTTCGCCTACGACATCCTCGACCGCATACCCTCCGACTCCGGCCCCACGGTCTACCGGATGCCGGACGAGATGCGTGAATGCCTCCTGCCCGGCGGCCTGTTCAGCCTCGTCGGCAAGATCGAGTACGACCGACAGCTGGCCTGGCACTCCTGGCGCAACCTGGCCGACGCCGTGCGCACGGACAACCGCGACGCGTCGGGCGACCTCCAGCTCAACCAGATCACCGAGCACAACTACGAGTCCCTCGTGCGCGGCATCAACTTCTGGGCGCCGCCGATCGTGGCGGCGCTGGCCGACGGGTTCGAGACGTTCGAGTGGCCCACGGACCGGCCGGCCTCCGTCCTGGACATCGGCTGCGGCACCGGCCTCTACAGCCAGTTGCTGCTGGAGCGGTTCCCGCAGTGGCGGGCCACCGGCCTGGAGGCCCCGCACATCGCCCCGATCGCCGAGGCGCAGGCGCAACGGCTCGGGGTGGCGGACCGGTTCGACGTCCAGGTCCGCGACTTCTGGACCGAGTCCTGGGGCTCGGACCACGACCTGCTGATCTTCGTCAACATCTTCCACCTGCAGACCCCCGAGTCGTCGCTCGAACTGCTGCGGAAGTCCAAGGAGTCGCTGGCCGAGGGCGGTCTGATCTGCATCGCCGACCACATGGTCACCGACGAGCAGGAGGCCAAGCCGGTCCAGGACCGGTTCGCGATGCTGTTCGCCGCGTCGATGCTGGCCACCGGTGGCGGGGACGCCTTCCTGCTCGACGAGTACGACACCTGGCTGGCGGAGGCCGGGCTGCGGCGGGTCGCGGTGCTGGACACCCCGATGCACCGCATCCTGCTGGCCGGCCACGCCTGAGCGCCCCGTCGCCATGACCGTGTTCCTCAGCGACTTGTACGCGATCGCCGGCCGCCACGTGCACCATCTGGTGCGCCTGCCGGAGAAGCTGATCGGTTTCACCGTGATGCCGGTGGCGATGGTCCTGGGGCTCGGGATCCTCTTCGGCGGCAGCATGCGGATCTCCGGTGGCGGAGAGTACGGCGCCTATGTCGCCGCGGGTGTGATCACCGTGATGGCGGTGTCGACGGTCGCGGTGTCCGCCCTGGGCGTCGTCGACGACCTGCAGGACGGCATGTTCGACCGGCTGCGCTCGCTGCCCGTCGACCGGACGGCCGTCCTGCTGGGCCGTGCCCTGGTGGACTCGCTGCCGGTGGCCATGTCGATCGTCGGCGTGCTGCCCGCGGCCTGGATCGCCGGCTGGCCGCTCGGTCTCGGGGTTCCCGAGGTATTGGCGGCCATGGGCCTGGAGTTGCTGCTGGGCGTGGGCTGTTCCTCGCTCGGTGTCTTCATCGGACTCACCATTCGTAATGCCGAAGCAGTCACGTCGGTGGTACCGGTGTGCCTTCTTCCTCTGACGTTCCTCTCCGACGCCTTCGTGCCTCTCGACGGTCTTCCCGGCTGGCTGCGCACCCTGGCGAGCTGGAATCCGGTCACCGCCGTGACGCGTACCGTGCGGGATCTGCTCGGCGCTCCTTCCGCGGTGACGGAAATGAGTTTCCCGGTCCGTCACGCACCGCTGATCGCGGTGAGTTTCTGCCTGGTGCTGACCGTTGTCGCCATCCTGGCGGCGACCCGTGCGTACGACCGGGCGGGAACGGTCCGCTGACGGTGGGCCGTACGGCCCGAGCAGACCGGAGAACGCGCACAAAGACGCACGAAGACTTATCGAAACAAAATGGCTGGAGGCGCCATGGATTTCGGCCTTTTCTACTTCGCCAACGACAACGAGGATGTCAGCGACAGATACCGACTGCTGATAGAGGGCGCCAAGTTCGCCGACACCCATGATTTCGCCTCGGTGTGGACCCCCGAACGGCACTTCCACGCGTTCGGCGGCCTCTATCCGAACCCGGCGGTGACGGGCGCGGCGGTCGCCGCGGTCACCGAGAGGGTCGCGGTGCGGGCCGGCAGCGTGGTGGCTCCCCTGCACCACCCCGTGCGGGTCGCCGAGGAGTGGTCCATCGTCGACAACCTGTCGAAGGGACGCGTGGGCATCGCCTTCGCCTCCGGCTGGCACGCGGCCGACTTCCTGCTGCGGCCCGAGGGTTACGCGACCCGCAGGTCGGGCCTCATCGACACGGTGAAGTCGATCCGCAGCCTCTGGCGGCGGGAGCCCGCGTCGTACGTCGACGGGGCGGGCGAGAGCGTCGAGGTGACCGTCTTCCCGCCGCCGGTGCAGTCCGAACTGCCCGTCTGGCTGACGAGCGCGGGCAACCCGCAGACGTTCCGCGAGGCCGGGGAGATGGGCGCCGGTGTGCTGACCCATCTGCTGGGCCAGGGCGTCGACGTCCTGGAGAAGCGGATCGCGGAGTACCGGCAGTCCTTCCGCGACCACCACGACGCGAGCGAGGGCGACGGGCACGTCGCGCTGATGCTCCACACCTTCATCGGCAGCGACCGGGAGACGGTGCGGGAGACGGTCCGGGCGCCGTTCAGCAAGTACCTCGCCAGCTCCTTCGACCTCGTCATCCACGCGGCCAGGGCGGCCGGCGAGAACGCGGTCGCGCTGGACCTGAACACCATGACCCAGTCGGACATCGACTTCATGGTGGGCCAGGCCTTCGACCGCTACTTCCAGACCAGCGGCATGTTCGGCACCGTCGAGGACGCCCTGCAGGTGTGCGAGAAGCTGTACGAGATCGGCGTGGACGAGATCGCCTGCCTCATCGACTTCGGCGTGGACACGGACGACGTGCTGAACAGCCTCGTCCACCTCGACGAGCTCAGGCAGGCCTGGCAGGAGCGCGAGCAGGGCCGGTGACCGGGAATCGATGACGTCAGGCGGAAGGGGTTGGCCGTGGGGCCGCAGCCGGTCGGTACAGAGTCTTATCGCACATTCATGAGTTCCTTCCCGACCGGTGTCTCCGTCGTCACCACCGTGGACACGGACGGTCGGCCGCGCGGGATGACCTGCTCCTCGCTCTCGAGCGTCAGCCTCGACCCGCCCGTCCTGTCCGTCTGCCTGTCGGTGACCAGCGGGACGCTCAGCTCGCTGCGCTCGCACGGCCGCTTCGGTGTGAACCTGCTCGGGGAATCCGCGAGCCCGGTGGCCCGGCTGTTCGCCGACTCGGCCCAGTCCCACTTCGACCGGGTGCCGTGGCGGCCGGCCGACGACAGCGGGGTGCCCCGGCTCGGCGGCGACACCATCGCGTTCGCCGCCTGCCGGGTGGCGGACACCAAGCTCGTCGGGGACCACGTGGTGATCTTCGGAGAGGTCCTGGCCGCCGACTGCGGCGCCGGCACCCCGCTGCTCTACGGGCGCCGGCAGTTCGCCGGCTGGCCCGGCGGGACGCAGGGCGGTCCGGCCGGGCCGCCCGCCGGCCGCCTGGACCCGGCGGTCTCGCCCCTGCCGCCGACGGGCTGACGGCCCGGTGCACCAGGTCCCGGGCCCCGCGAACGAACCACGGAGGCGCCGCCCCTGTCCGAGGGGCGGCGCCTCCGTGGTTCCCGTCGGGTCAGACCGAGCCCGTCAGCTCGCTCGACGAGCGGTCGGCGACAGCCTCGCGGTCCATCTTCTGCCGCAGGAAGGAGAGGTCCGCCAGCAGACCTGCGGCGGTCACCTTGTGGCTCTGTCCCGTACGGACCAGATGCCCCAGCGGCAGCGCCCCGGTGTACGCCCAGCGCAGGCGCCCCTCCTCGTCCAGCCGGCTGCGGGTGAGGCCCCGGTTGTCGGGGTGCACGCAGTAGGGGATGTCGAGGTAGCCGCGGCGGAAGGCCAGCAGCAGCGCGCGGGAGAGGTCCGATGCCAGGTTCAGCACGGCCTCCACCAGCGCCAGCGCCTCGGCGTACGTCTGCGAGTCCGTGCCGGGATCGTGCGCCGTCGTGCGGTTCGCCTCGGCGGCGCGTGCCGCGTACTCCAGGGCCGCGACGTTCTCCGCGACGGTGGGGATCCGCCGTGATTCCGCGACGGTCTTGACGATGAGCCGCTCGGAGCCCGTCCGCACCGCCAGTTCGGCGGCCTCGCGGAGCAGCCGGTACGCCCCGGCCTCGGTGACCGGGTACGCCCCCATGTACGTGTAGACGACCACGTGCCACTCCACGTCCGGCAGCAGGTCGGCGCAGAGCCGGCGCAGAGCGAGGACGGCCGCCGTGTCCTGTCCGGGATGCGTCTGCTGGGCGTAGCTCACCGAGATGCTCCGGCAGCCGTGGGCGCGGAAGAACAGCGCCTCCAGCACACTCAGCGCCACGAGCTGGCTCGGCGGGCAGAGCTGGCCCATCATGCAGCCGCCGAAGGTCTCCAGGTGCGGCTCGGCGCCCAGGTCGCGCGCCTGGGCGAAGAGTTCGGTGCACTCGCGCCACGCGTCGATCGAATCGGCGAGCGGTACGCGCCCGTAGGGGAGGCAGTAGGACACCGGGCCGCCCTCGGTCGCGGTCAGCCCCAGGGCGATGAGCCTGCGGAAGATGTGCTGCGGGAGGGCCGAGCCGTGGCGGACCTGCACGGGGAAGTCGGCGTCCATGACGCCTTCCAGAACCGCCCGGGTCATGGAGTCGGAGTGGGTGGCGATCGGATAGCCGTTGAGCGGCATGCCGTCGTGCAGCGCGCGTTCGATCGCGGCCAGATCCCCCAGCCTGGTGTAGCTGTCCAGGGTCAGTGTGCCCACGGTGTGCGCCCTCGCCGCCCGGGTGGCGGCCAGACCCGCTCGCATCCACGCCGGGTCGCCGAACCCCATCCGGGGCTGCACCACGAGAGCACCGGCGTCCGCACGGGCGCGGACGAACGCGCCGAACCCCTGTTCCGGGCGGGACGGCCGGTCCGGCACACGTGCGGTCACTCGGGTCTGCCCATACTCAGGAGCTGCCGGGGAGCCGTAGGCAGGGCGGCGACGAAGGCCGCGAACTCGCCCTCGCTGGACGCCCTGTCGGGGAAAACGCCGTCGAAGCCGGCGGCGAGCAGTTCCGGCGCGAGCGTCTCGGCGTCGTCGGACACCGTGAGCTTGCCGCCGATCACCATCGGGGTGGCCACCAGTTCCGGGCAGTCGCGCAGGCGGGCGACCACGCGCAGTCCGTCCGTGCGTCCGTGTCCGTTGACGCTGCCGAGGGCGATCAGCGCGGGGTCGATCCTGCGGCACGTCTCGACCAGGACGTCGTCCGGGACACAGGCCCCGAGATTGACCACGTGATAGCCGAACTCCTCGATGAGGATCTGGAGATAGACCAGATTCCAGGTGTGCGCGTCGCTCGCCAGCCCCGACACCACCACGGTGCCACGCGACGGCATCGCCGACCGCGCGCTTTCCACAGCGACTTCCACCTCTTGGTGCCGTGCCATGGTTCCCCCCTCTTTTCTCTTGTTGTGTGAAGCCGCTCCGGAACCGAACCGGTCGCGGGCGGGCGAACGGACCTGCGCCCCTACGCCCCTACGCCTCTAGGCCAGGGTCGCCAAAGGCGTTCGGCCGAGTTCGAGGCATTCCTTCTTGATGTTGTCGATCAACATCAGCGTCGCGCGTGCCGTCGGAAGGATGGTGTGCCCTTCGCGCGTGAGAGTCGTACCGCCCGAACTACGGGTGAAGAGTTTGATGCCGAGCGACCGCTCGAGGCAGATGATCTGATAGCTGATTGCGGGCTGCGAGTAACCGAGCTTCTTGGCTGCGAGGTCCATACGGCCTATCTCGGCTATCGCGACAAAGGCACGCAGTTCACGTTCCTGCATTTTGCTCCCCCACTTTGACTGAATATCGTCGTTTGCAACGCTAGCGGGCAGATCTCCCGGCAGCCACGGCTTCTGCAGGAAGATGCCAGGGGGTGGGTGGGCGGGCATTCGTCGCAGCCGCACGGGTGATATTCCGGCAGGGCGGATCGAGGCCGCCCTGCTCGCACCCGGTAAACCTGCCAGAACAAGCCACCCGAACAGTTTCATCAACGTACGGCTGCGCGGCACCGGTCGCCGCAAAAGGTTTCCGCGGGAAGGGTGTTCAGCGCGCCAGTCCCGCGCCCAGCTGCACCGCCGCGTCGATGACCACCGCGCCGTGCTCCCGGCCAGGACTCGGGGTCAGCCGGGAGACGAGGCCCGACACGCACACCGCGGCCACCACCCGGTTGCCCGGCCCCCTCACCGGCGCCGCCACCGATACCGTCTCCCACTCATGCGTACCGACGGTCTGCGCCCAGCCCTGCCGACGTACGCAGGCGAGCGTGGCCGCCGTGTAGCGGGCTCCGCGAAGACTCAGATAGAGGCTCTCCGGAGACTCCCAGGCGACCAGTGCCTGCGCCGCGGATCCGGACGTCATCGGCATGGCGGCCCCCAGCGGGACCTCCTCGCCCGTCCCGCCCCCCGACGCGGCGGCCACACAGACCCGCAGATCACCGTGGCGTCGGTAGAGCCGGACGCTGGCCCCCATACAGTCGCGCAGGGTCTTCAGGACGGGCCCGGCCGCGTCGACGAGCCGGTCCCGGCCCGCCTCCACCGCCATGTCCCCCAGCCGGGGCCCGAGGACGAACCGGCCGCGCCGGTCCCGGGCGACCAGCCGCAGCCTCTCCAGCGCGGTCGCCAGCCGGTACACCGTCGGGCGCTTGAGCCCCGTGCGCGCCACGAGCTCCGCCAGCGAAGCGGGCCCGCGCTCCATCACTTCCAACAGCAGCGATGCCTTGTCGAGCACCCCGACACCGCTGACCGCTTCCACCCGTTCGGGAGCCACGGCGGTCATACCCGGAACCTCTTTCTCACCAACGTCGCACGGAGTGGACGGTAGGGATGAACTCGCTTGCGGCCTGGGGACCGAGTCGGCAAGGACCCGGGCCCCAGGCATCCCGGCGGCGTCAACGGGGGGGAATTCGGCCGCCGCACAGGGGGGTTCGCGGAAGGGAGCGAACACCGCACCTGACGCACCCATCGAACTGTGCCGGTGCCGCCGGGGGCAATGCCAACTACAGGAAGCTGCCAGCCAGTTCATGCCGGTCGGCGCGTCGCGCGGCCGACCCGGGCGACGCGGCCGGGAGTATAGAGAACGCATAGGCAGATACCCAACCCTGGAGGGATCGCCCAACAGGGGCGAATCACGGAGGAGGGGAACATGGGCCAGGACGCGACGCCGGATCCGGCAGAGATACCGCTCGGGGACGGCTCGGCGGACGACCCGGACGACCAGGCTGCCGACGACGACCAGGGGCTGCGCTGGGCGGCGCTCCTGGCGGCGTTCATCGACGACACCCTGAGCCCGGGCCCCGGCACACCCCCGGGCGCTCCGGCCGCCGATCATCCGCACGGGCCCGGGGAGGATTGACGGACGACGACCGCGGGGCGAGGGCCGGCCCCGTGGCGTCTCCCGCGGGACAGCCCTGCCGGTGACGTCTCCCGCAGGGCAGCCCTCAGGCGCCCGCCGCCGGACGGCGGAACAGCAGCCGCACCAGCGGCGAGCACCGGTAGCTCTCCGGTGAGGGGTGAGCGGCGAACGGCCCGCCGGGCGGATACGCGAACGCCCCGTCCGGCTCGCTCACCAACCCGATCAGCCCGGCTTCCACCAGTGCGTCCAGCGCCGTCCGGGCACGCTCCTCGGTCCAGCCGAGCCGTCGCGCGGCGGCGGCGAGCGTGAGGACGCCGCGCTCGTCGCGGGCCAGCGTCCGCAGCACCGGCCGCAGGAACGGCTTGAGCTCCAGGACCCCCGACCGCACGGCGCTCAGCGGTTCATGGCTGACCTCGCCCCATTCCTCCGGCCGCACCTCGCCCTGCTCCAGCCGGGCCACCAGCCGGACCACCGGCCATCGCGGCCGTGCCGCCAGCCGGGCCGCGCAGAACCGCAACGCCAGCGGGTTGCCGTCGCACAGCTCCAACAGCCTTGTCGTGGGCTCCCGTTCGGCGTCGAGGCGGGCCGACCCGACGGTCGTCGCGACCAACTCGCGCGCCTCGGCCGCACCGAGCCGGCCCACCCGGACCACCCGTACGCCTTCCAGTGAGGCGAGCGACCGGCGACCGGTGATCAACGTCCGGCAGCCGGGCCCGCTCGCCAGCAACGGCCGGACCTGCCGGGCGTCCACGGCATTGTCCAGCACCACCAGGACGCGACGGCGGGACAGCGCGCTGCGGTAGAGCTGGAGCCGTTCGTCCAGCGTTTCGGGGAGGTCCGCGCCGCGTTCGGGAATCAGCGCCCGCAGGAAGCAACCGAGCACCTCCAGGGGGTTCTTCGCCCCACCGCCCTCACGGCGCAGGTCGATGTAGAGCTGCCCCTGCCGGAAGTCGTCCCGGCAGAGGTGCCCCGCGCGCACGGCCAGGGCGCTCGTGCCCGCACCGGCCTCGCCGGTCAGGACGACCGCCCGGCGCCCGCTGCCGCCTCCCCTCAACTCCTGTAGTACACCGTCCAGTTCGGGGCGACGGCCGATGAAGGTCACCGGGTCCATCGGGAGCATGGCGGGGACCAGGCCGAGCCACGGGCTGTGCGGCCCGCGGTGCCGCTGCGGGGGAGCCGCACCCGGACCGAGCGCACAGTCCGGGGCGGCGTCCAGACCGATCCCGGCGGCCACCGGGGCCGGGGCCTCCACCGCGGCCGGCCCGGGCAGCTCCTCCAGAAGTACGGCACGGTGCAACGCCCGCAGCGCCGCACCCGGCACCACGCCCAGCTCCTCCTGGAGGACCCGGCGCCCCTGCTCGTAGACGCGCAGCGCGTCCATCTGCCGGTCACTGCGGTACAGGGCCACCATCAGATGACCGCGCAACGACTCCCGGGTGGGGTGCTCGGCCACCAGCCTGCTCAGCTCGGGCAGCGCGGCGACATGCCGCCCCAGGGCGAGCACGGCCGCCATACGGTTCTCGATCGCGCCGAGCCGCGCCTCCTCCAGCGCGGGCAGTTCGGTCCGGCTCAGGAACTCGGTGACGTCCGAGAGCGCCGGGCCCTTCCACAGCTTCAGCGCCGACTCCAGACGGCTCGCGGCCTCCGCGTACCGGTGCTTGACCAGGTCCCTGCGCCCCTGCTCCGCCAGTTGCTGGAAGGCCGCCCAGTCGAACCACGCGGTGCCCAGCACCAGGTGGTAGCCGCGGTGTCTGCGCACCACCCGGAGCCCCGGGCCGCAGCAGTTCCTCAGCCGGGAGACGTAGGTGTAGAGCTGGGCGGTCCTGGTCGCGGGCGGGTTCGCCCCCCACAGCAGTTCCGCGAGCCAGGCGTCGGAGACGAACCGTCCCGGGGAGATGAGGAGCGCCGCGAGCACCGTGCGTTGCTTGGCCGCCGTCAGGGGGATGCGCACACCCTGGACCCAGACCTCGGTGGCGCCGAGAATTCTGAACTCCGTGCGGGCCGACGTCGGGGGCGGGGTCGTCATGCGCGACCTCCGCCCGGCCGGGAACAGGTCATCCGTCGCAGGCTTCGCCCAGGCGCATGGCCGCGTCGATCATCGTGGCGGTGAACTCCCGTACGCGGGGCCCGGTCCGAGGGCCGGACAACGAGAGCGCCGCGACGACACGGCCGCCGGGGCCGCGTACGGGAACGGCCAACGTCACCCCGTCGCCCGCCGGTCCGCCGGAGCCCTGCGCCCAGCCCCGGTGACGGACCTGGGCGAGCATCGCGGCCGTGAAGCGGGCACGGACCAGGCCCTGGTAGAGCACGTCGGGCTCCTCCCAGGCCAGCAGGACCTGGGCCACCGGACCGGTCCACAGGCCGACCGCCGTCCCGACCGGCACCGCGTCCTCCTCCGCGTCCGCCGCCTCGGCGGCCGCCACGCACAACTGGTGCCCTTCGCACCTGCGGTGGAGGCGCGCGGAGGAGTGGGTCGCGTCGCGCAGTTCGGTGAGCACGGGGGTGGTCTGCTCCAGCATCCGGTCCCCGTGCTCGGCCACGGCCATCTCGCCCAGCCGGGGGCCGAGGAGGAAGCGGCCCCGGGCGTCGCGGGTGACCAGCCGCAGCCGCTGCAGCGCCAGCGCGAGCCGGTGGGCGGTGGGGCGGGTCAGCCCGGTGAGCGCGACGATCCGGGACACCGAGGCGGGACCGTCCTCCAGCACGCTCAGCAGCAGGGACGCCTTGTCCAGCACGGCGACCCCGCTGTCGTGCCGGAGCGTGTCCGTGGGAGAGGGCCAGGTCGTCACCGGACACCTCCCGGGGACCGGACGAGCGCACCGGCCGCCTCGTACCGGCGGAACCAACCGCCGCCGATGCCTGCCTTCATACTCTTCGCACCTCGCGTCAGCGGAACAGGTCCCGGCGGTCATGGCCGTAGTCGTACGGAACCCGCCGGTACGGAGCCCGGCGGCAGAGGACTCGCCGACCGGGAACTCGCCGCCCCGGGGCCGACGATCACCGCAGCTTGTTCTAGCCGCCCGGTTCCGGGCCCGACAACGGGTACTTCAGGAAGCTGCCACACCCGACGGCCGGGGCGCGGAGCCCTCAGCCCTCGGTACGGGACTGGGGGCCCTGCGCCACCCCCGGGCTCGACGAACCCAGCAGGCCCAGCTCGGCCGCCCGGACACCGGCCTGGAACCGGGAACTGGCGTCGAGAAGGGTCATGATCTCCGCGACGTAGCGCCGGTAGGTGCGCACCGAGACCGTCAGCTCGCGCGCGGCCACCTCGTCCGTGGTCCCGGCCCGCAGCGCGCCCAGTATCTGCCGCGCGAGATCGGACCGGGAGTGGTCACCGAACGTGATGCGCCCGTCGGCGGCCACCGCGTTGCCCCAGACCCCGTCGTAGAGGGTGCAGAGGGTGCGGATGACGTCGGGGACCCGGATGAGCGACGCCCGGCGTCCGGTGGGGGACTCGGCGGAGACCAGCGCCACGGAGTCGTCCACGATCATGGCCTGTAACGGGGGAACCCGCGCCACCCGGACCTCGGCCGACGTCTTCCGCTCGCGCCGGTCGCGGACGAAGTCCTCGTCGATCATGGCCGGCGAGCAGAGCAGGCGCAGCCGGACGGTCTCGGGCACCAGCCGGATCAACTCGGCCAGCGTGGCCTTCGCCTCGGCCCCGCAGCTCGGCCCGGCGGCCAGCACCACATCGATGGTCGCCGTGGCCTGGAACACCAGCTTGCGCGCCTCGCCCATCACTTCGGGCTTCCGGCCGTCCACGGCGGTGATCAGCTGGTCCCACGAGACCCGGTCGCGATGCTGTTCCACGGTGGTCTCGATCAGGGCCCGGACCTCCAACAGGGCCCGCTCTATGGCGTCCTGGCCGTCCCCCGGATCGTCCGGCCGGCCCCGGGCGTCGGCCGCCCCGGGTCTGTGCGGCTCCTTTCCCGCCGCCGCTTCCGCACCGACCCCTTCCGTCGCCGCCGGCTCACGCCCGCCATCGCCCGGGTCGTCCGGTCCTGTCGCCGATGTCGTCCTGATCATCCTGTCCCCCGATATTTGCCAGCCGGCGCCGCCGCCCGAGGCGGCGGCTCAGCACCGCTCCAGCAGACCCAGCTCGACGGCGCGCGCCCCGGCCTGGAACCGGGAGTTCGCGCCGAGCTCGCGCATGATGTCGGCGACATGACGCCGGTAGGTGCGCAGCGAGACGTCGATCTCCCGCGCGGCCACGTCGTCGGTGCGCCCCGCGCAGAGCTGCTCCAGGATCCGCCGTGTCTGCGCGCCCCGCAGGCTGCGGTCCAGCCGCAGTTCGTCGGCGACGGGCCGGGCGCCGGCCCACGCCCCCGCGAAGAGCAGGTCGAGCGCGCCCACCGCCGCCGGGTCGGTGATGATCGCGGCGTGCCGGCCGGCCGATCCGTTGCCCGACTGGACCAGGGCCGTGCGTCCGTCGACGATCAGCGCCTCGCGCAGCTCGCCCTTGGTCATGCGGACGTCCAGATACGTCTCGGCGAACGACCGGTGGCATTCCGCGGTGAGTTCGAGCGCGCCGCCGGAGGCGAGCAGCCTGACGGCGAGCCGGCCCCGGCCCTCACGAGCCGTCCGCGGCGCCTCGGCCAGCGAGTCCGCGACGGCCGAACACACCACGGCCGAGTGCTTCCGGTTGCTCGTCACCGCCAGATGGGCCGAGTACCGCGCCCCTGCCATCAGGCGCTTCACCGCGTCGACGACCGAGCCGTCGTCCGCCCGCACCAGCAGCGACGTACGCCCGGGCCGGCTGCGGTGCAGCGACACCGAGGACTCGATCAGTGCCCGCGCCTCCAGGAGCGCCCGCTCCACGGAATCGGTGCGATGTCTGTCTTCCGAACGGTGCACATCGCCGCACACACCAGTCGCCCCCGAACCCATTCCACTCCCCCGTTACCCACTTGCGGTCACCCCCGGTACACCAATGGCGCGCATCGGATTTCCTCAGGGTGTCGTCGACATGCGAAGTTGAATAGAGAACCAATCAGCGGACCCTCATGGGCACTTACACGCCAATCTTTCAGCTCACCCAGAGATTAGGTCGCGAACGTGAACCCGTCAACGGCGGCCCTTTCCATTCAACGAATAGGCCTCGCAACCTCCTCCACCCCCACGTTCCGCGCCGCTCACGGGCTCGGAGATGTCAGGAAGCTGCACCCCCGACTCACATTCACGCCCCCACCATTCCGCTTACCCCCCGGTATGTCACCGGGCGATCACACAACGGAGTCACGCCTGTCCCATAGAGGACAGCGGTTACCCTCAACCCCGGGGCCCGATCTACGCTCACCCCGTGACCGCACCCCAGGCCCCGACAGCCACCGATATGGCCGTCCACTGGTGGCAAGTTGCCGGGAACAGCACCGATCCGGCCGATCTCGCCCTACTCGCCCCAAGGGAGCGAGCACGGCCGAATCGCCCCCAACACCCCCCGCACGCAACCGAATTCACCGGCAGCCGGACGAGGCTCCGGCGCGTCGCGACGGGGCCCCCGGAGCGGTGCCGGACGCCGTCGCGCCGGAGCGGACACCCCGCCGCGGCCGAGGGCGCGGCGACCACGGGCCACCTGCGGTGCCGCACCCGCCCAGCCCCTTCGGGGCCTGCCTCTCGCACCTCTCCGGCCGCTGCCCGGCGTCAGCCGCACGGCCCCCGGTGGGAGGGGACGCCGAAGCCGGACGCGCACCGGGGGGCAACGAACCGGCACGCGACGCCCGCACCCCGGCCGGGGCCGGTCGCCGTCCCGGCCGGCCCGCCGGGCACCCCCACCACCTGGGCGTTCACGATGTGACCGTTCCGGGAGCACGGACTGCAACCACGGCGGCACCCTTCGGCGTCCCCACTCGCGTGACCCTTTCCCTTCACCCCGAAGTGCATGAGCAAATTCCCTGACCGGTTCCGCCCCCGCACGGACTCCCTCCCGCAATTTCGCGTTCACACACCCACCCGTAAGCCACCACTCGGTAGAGCGATTGAACGCGCATGTGCACCTAATTGGACGCAGCGTTTAATAACGCGCGTCCAGCCATGCGCAAATTGGGTCCGCCGACAGAACCGCACCATAAGCGACCGGCCAGTAACTTCACGGTCGGCGTATCCGGAGAAATGCAGCGGTGCGGAAGTAAAAAATGAGAAAGCCTCTTCTTTTGCGGGTCCGGCCCGCCCGTGCCGCTCAGCCCCCCTCGGCCGCCAGGTCCCGGGACCTCAGCGCCAGCCACAGGTCGTAGCGGGCGCTCGGCGGGCGGAGCAGCGAGCGCCGGAGGACCGTTTCGAGCCGGGTGAGGCGCTTGCGGGCGCCGGGCACGCTGATGCCCAGCTCGGCGGCGGCCGGACCCAGCCGGCCCTCGCAGCGCAGCCAGGTGCGCAGCGTCTCCTCGGACCCGAGGACGGGGGCCAGTTGCTGGTCCGCCCAGTGCCGCACGGCGGGGCGGCGCAGGATCTCGTCGAGACCCCGCGCCACGTCCGGCGCACCGGATCCGGTGGGGGCGTACGGGGCGGGCTCGGGGGTGCAGGCCGGGGCAGGGGCGGCCCGGACGCGCAGCGCCAGGTCGAGGGCGGCCTGGTCGGCCAGCCGGTGCAGGTCGAGGCCGAGCAGCTCGCCGATGAGCCGCAGCCGGGCGGCCAGGGTGTTGCGGTGGACCTTGAGGTGGTCGGTCGCGTGCGACGAGAACGCCAGCCAGGAGGCGGCCGTGGCCGCCAGCTCCTGGGCCGCGGGGTCCTGCGCACGGCGCGGCACATGGGTCAGGAGCGGGGTCAGCAGATCGTTCGCCCACTGCCGCCCGGCCGGTCCGACGACCAGCGCGGGATCCGGCGAGACCCCGAACCGGGCGTGCCGGGACGGCAGTTCGCGGGCGACGGCCAGGGCGTGGAAGGCCTGGCGGTAGCCGGTCGCGGTGTCGGCCAGCGGCACGGGCTCGCTGACGCCCACGGTGCAGTCGCCGACCCGGGCGGCGACGGTCTCGTCGGTCGGGGCCGCACCCGGCTCCGCCTCCTCCGGCATCCGCGCGGGCATCACCAGGATGAGGTGGCGGGCGTAGACGGGGCACCGCACGATCCAGGACCGGCCGCCGTCCGCGTCCGCGCAGACCCGGGCCACCTCGTCGCGGCCGTCGCCCGAGCACTCCACGACGCACACCCGCACCGGATCGGGCAGCCGGGGGCGCAGCGCTCCGGCGACCTGCTGGGCGATGGAGAGCTGGCCCGTCATCAGCAGGTGCAGCACCGCCTCCCGGCCCCGGGACTCCGCGAGGTCCACCCGGCGGCGTTTGCGCTCCAGGGTCTCGGCCTGCCGGCACACGGACAGCGGCAGGACCACGTCGGCCAGCAGCGTGGCGAGCCCGGCGGCCACGGGCCGGGGGGTGACGACGGCGAGCACGGGGGCGGCGCGGTCGTCGGCGCTCAGGGGAAACAACAGGGCGGTGTGCGCGCCGGTGTCGAGGGAGTACGCCTGGGCGCCGCGCTCCGTGAGGGCGCTCGCGACCTCGGCGACGAGCGCGGCAGCGTCGGGGACCACCGCCCGCGCCGTCCGGGCCGCCGCCTGCAGCACCGTCCCGTCCGTCCCGACGATTCCGGCCCAGCCACCGGCCCGCCCGGCCAGCCAGCGCAGCAGTTCGGCCGTTCCGCCCGTGCGGGCCAGCCGGTGCATCAGCAGAAGATCGTCCGCACGCTCCCGTGCTCGCACCTGTTTCCCCGTTCCCGCCCCGGACACAGCCGTAGCACCGGTGGACCGCCCCGCACGGCTGACTGTGCGGACCGATACCCCTCCGGCTGCTCCACTGGGCGCATTGAATCTCCCGTCTCCCTACCCTGCGTTCTATCGTCCGAACGTGTTCCAGCCAGTCGGGGGACAGGCTCCGGAACAGGGGGACGCGGGGGAACGGGGCGGCAGCGACTCACGGGGGTGGTCGCTGTCGTCGGTTCCCGCCCCGCGCCGATTGTCAGTGGCGCCTTCTATCGTCGACGCCGTCGGATCCGGCTTCGGAATTCCGGCTTCCGACGCGCCGGGAAGGCCCCATGGAATTCCGTATCGAACGCAGTGCCCTGACCGACGCCGTGTCCTGGGCGGCCCGTGTCCTGCCCGTGCGGTCGCCCGTCCCCGTGCTGGGCGGGCTGCTGCTGGAGACGGGGGGCGAGGGCGGGCCGCTGCGGATCTCCGGGCTCGACTACGAGGCGTCCGCGCGCATCGACGTGGACGCCGAGGTCGCGCGGCCCGGGAAGGTGCTCGTCATGGGACGGCGGCTGCTGGACATCTGCAAGGTGCTGCCCGAGGGGCCCGTGGAGTGCGCCGTTGAGGGCTCGCGGTTCACGGTGTCGGGCGACGGGGCCCGGTTCGGCCTCTCCGTGCTGCCGCTGGACGACTACCCGGCGCTGCCCCCGCTCCCGCAGGTCCGGGGCGCGGTGGACGCGGAGCTGTTCGCGGCGGCCGTGGCCGATGTGGCGGTGGCCGCGGGCCGCGACGACACGCTGCCCGCGCTCACCGGGATCCGGCTGGGGCTCGACGGCGACACGATGACGCTCGCCGCGACCGACCGGTACCGCTTCGCCGTACGGACCCTCCCGTGGAAGGCGACCGCCCCCGGCGAGGCCGCCGATGTCATCGTCTCCGCCCGCCGCCTCACCGAGATCGCCCGCTCACTGGGCCGCTCCGGGCTCGTGAGCCTCGCCCTGGACGCCGGTTCGGCGGGGTTCGAGCATGCCGGGACGCGGACCACGGTCCGGCTGCTGGACGGCCGGCTGCCGCGCCACGAGAAGCTGTTCTCGATGGCGGACCCGGCGGTCGCGGTGGTCGACCGGGTCCGGCTGACGGAGGCCGTCAAGCGGGTCTCCGTCGTCGCCGACGGGGACAGCCCGGTGCAGATGGCCTTCTCCCGCGCCGACGCCTCCGTGACGCTCCGCGCGGGTTACGAGGACGACGTGGCGTCCCAACGACTGCCGGCCGACCTGGAGGGGGCCGAGGAGCTGACGGTGGCCTTCAACCCCGGCTATCTGGCGGACGCCCTGGCCTCCTTCACGGAACCGTCGCTGCGGCTCCTGCTGCTGGGGGCCGGACAGCGCGCGATGATCACGGACGTGGCGGGCACGGACGTCCACCGGCACCTGCTGATGTCGGTGAAGCCGCAGTTGGTGTGACCGGGGCCGGGACGCCGGAACGGGGGTGCGCCCGGCGCGAGCCGGCCACACCCCCGTTCCGGGTGGGGTCCTCGGGTTCCTCAGGGGCCCTCGCGGGCCGGTGAGGCGCGGTACGGAATCAGCAGCTCAGGTTCGGACCGGTCGTGGTGCCGAGGATCTGGGTGAACTGCGTGAACTTGTTGATGCGGCTCTGGACCTGCGCCGGGTTGCCGCCGTTGCACTCCAGTGCGCCGTTGATCGAGCGGATCGTCTCGCCGAAGCCGGCGTTGTTGACGATGGCGTTGTGCGGCGTCATCGTGCCGGGGCCGTTCTGGGTGTTCCAGTACCAGAGGCCGGTCTTCCACGCCACGGCGGCGTCCTGCTCCACCAGGTACGGGTTGGCGAGCAGGTTGATGCCCAGGGCGTCACCGGCGGCCTTGTAGTTGAAGTTCCAGCTCAGCTGGATCGGGCCGCGGCCGTAGTAGGCGGCCTGGCCGGCCGGGCAGCCGTAGGACTGCGTGGTGTCGCAGTAGTGCGGGTAGTTCGCCTCGTTGACTTCCTTGATGTAGAACAGCCCGCCGGTCTCGTGGCTGACGTTGGCGAGGAAGGCCGCGGCCTCGCGCTTCTTCACCTCGTCGCTGCCGGTGTTGGCGAAGGCGGGGTACGCGCTCAGGGCGTCGGTCAGGCCCTTGTACGTGTAGAAGGCGTTCCGGTTCGGGAACATCTGGTTGAACTGGGCCTCGCTGACGACGAAGCCGTTGTTCTCGCCCGGGTTCTCGCCGCCGGTGCCGCAGGCCCCCTTGTCGGCCCACACGTCCGACGTGCCCGGACGCTCGTTCTGGGTCCACCACTTCGCGGTGTAGTTACGGCCGTTGTACGAGACCGCGCCGCCGTTCGTGTAGACGGAGGAGGAGCTCCAGGCCGTGGCGCAGGTGGCTGCCTGCGCGGTGGCGGCGGGAAGAACGACGAGCGCCGCGACGATCGCGCCGAGCGCGACCAGCAGACTCATGACACGTCGGATCACGTGATCACACTCCTTAGACGCGGCGCGACGTCCGGCCTGCGCCGCCGTGGGGGTGCCGACACTCAAGCGAGGATGGTCTGGACCTGTCAAGGTCTAGACCATCCTCGGAGAAGGTGCCGGTTCCACCGGCTCCACGTCCCTGCCGCCCGGACCATCGCGTCAAGAGGGCCCTCAACAGCCGCTATTCCGGAGGGAGTCCATCCGGATCATCCCCGAACAGGGGCGGCCGCGAAGGTAAAATCTTCCGGCCCGCCCAGCATGCGGACGGTTCCGGACGGCCTGCGGACACCCGGGGCCGGCAGGCTCAGCAGGTGAGTCCGGATCCCGGGGCCACCCCGACGATGCCGGTGATGCGCTCGTACCGCTCCACCCGCGCGGCCACCGAACCCGGGTTGCCGCCCTCGCACTCCAGGGCGCCGTTGAGCGAACGGATCGTCTCGCCGAAGCCCGCGCCGCCCACCATCGCGTCGTGGGACGTCATGGTGCCGGGGCCGTTCTGGGTGTTCCAGTACCAGAGGGCGGTGGCCCAGGCGACGGACGGATCCCGCTCGACCAGCCAGGGGTCGTTCAGCAGGTCGAGCCCGAGAGCGTCACCGGCGGCCTTGTAGTTGAAGTTCCAGCTGAACATGATCGGGCCGCGCCCGTAGTACGCCTCACGCCCGGCCGGGCAGCCGAAGGGCTGGGTGTCGTCGCACTTGCGCCAGTAGTTGGCCTCGTTGATCTCCTTGACGTACTTCAGCCCCACCGACTCGAAGTCCGCGTGCGTCAGGAACGCCGCCGCCTCCCGGGCCCGCGTCTGCGGCGTACCGACGTTGGCGAAGCGCGGGTAGGCGTGCAGCGCGTCGATCAGGCCCTGGTACGTGTAGAAGGGGTCGCGGTCCGGGAAGATCTCGTCGAACCGCTGCTCACTGATGACGAAGTCGGACACCCCTCCCGTACAGGCGCCCCGGTCCGACCAGGCGGATCCGGCGCCCGGGTTCTCGCCCCGCGTCCACCACTTGGCGCTCCAGTTGCGCCCGTGGTGGGAGACGGTGTCCCCGGCGCGGTAGTCGGCCGACGCGCTGTGGAGCGGCGCGCAGGGCCCGTCGGTGGGGGCGGCGGCCGACGCGGCGGGGGCCGCCGTCACGAGAGCGGCGGCGAGGGTGGCCAGGGCCGCCGGAACGGTCAGGAACCTCTTGGCACGAGCGATGCGATCGATGCGATTCAGGGCTGCTCACTCCTTCGGCGCGGCACACCGAGCACCCCGGCACGCCGACATGACGGGCCACCACCCAAGCCCGCCTGGTCTGGACCTGTCAAGGTCTAGACCAGCCACGCCAACCCGCCCACTCCGGCCGGCACCCCCGCCCGGGTTCGCCGGGGGCTTGATACCCACCCCGGGTATATGGCCGGTCAAGCCATTGCGGCAGGTGACGCCCCCTCCATAGCGTCATCGGGTGATAACCGCACAGCAGCCCCGCCGACAGGCCGCACTCATCGTTCTCTGCTTCGTCCAGTTCATGCTGGTGCTGGACGACACCGTCGTGAACGTCGCCCTCCCCAGCATCAAAAGCGACCTCGGCTTCAGCGCCACGGACCTGACCTGGGTCGCCAACGCGTACTTTCTCGCCTTCGGCGGGCTGCTGCTGCTCTTCGGCCGCCTCGGCGACCTGATCGGCCGCCGCCGGGTCTTCCTCTGGGGCGTCACCCTCTTCGGCGCCGCGAGCCTGCTCTGCGGACTCGCCCAGGAACCCTGGCAGCTCGTGGCCGGCCGGTTCGCCCAGGGGGCGGGCGCGGCCATGGCCGGCCCGGCGGCCCTGGCGCTGATCACCCTGCTCTTCCCCGGCCGCGAGGAGCGCGCCAAGGCGCTCGGCATCTGGGGCGCCATCGCCGGCCTGGGCGGTACGACCGGGGTGGTGATATCCGGGGCGCTCACCGGGCTGGCGTCCTGGCGCTGGATCTTCCTGATCAATCTGCCGGTCGCCGTCCTGGCCCTGGTGCTCCTTCCGCGCCTCGTCGGCGAGAGCCGCACCGACCGCCCCACCCGGCTGGACGTCCCGGGCGCGCTGCTGGGCACCGGCGCCGTCGTCTCCCTCGTCTACGCCCTGCTCCAGACCGAGAAGGCGGGCTGGAGCGACCTGCCGGTCCTGACACCGCTGCTGCTCGGCATCGCCCTGGGGGCCCTCTTCCTCATCGTCGAGGCACGCACGGCGGATCCGCTCATCCCGCTGTCCTTCCTCTCCGTCAG
Source organism: Streptomyces anulatus (assembly GCF_014650675.1). GTDB lineage: Bacteria > Actinomycetota > Actinomycetes > Streptomycetales > Streptomycetaceae > Streptomyces > Streptomyces anulatus. Next base: position 82,267 of record NZ_BMVK01000003.1, read on the forward strand.
GATCCGCGTGGTCTCCAACGCCGCGGGCCTGCTCTTCACCGCCGCCTTCTTCTCCCTCTCCTTCCTGCTGATGCTGCATCTGCAGACGGTGCTGGGATACGGCCCGCTCAAGGCCGGCTTCGGCTACCTGCCCTACGGCGCGGGCATCCTCACCGGCGTCTGGTGCTCCTCGCGGGTGGTGGTCAGGCTCGGCCTGCGGTGGGCCCTGGTGCTGGCGTTCCTGATCAGCGCGGGCGGACTCCTGCTGCTCTCCGGGGTCTCGCCGAACGACAGCTACGCGATCGGCGTGCTGCCCGGCATGCTGGTGGTGAGCTTCGGCTCCGGCCTCGGCTTCCCCGCCCTCGCCATCGCCGGGGTCTGGGGCACCGACGAGGAGAACGCCGGCCTCGGCTCGGCGATCCTCAGCTCGGTGCAGCAGATCGGCGGCGCCGTGGGACTGGCCGTCCTGGTCTCCGTGGCCACCCGGCGCAGTGAGGAACTGACCGGTTCCGTCGGCCCGTCGCGCGCGGCGACCGAGGGGTTCTCCCTGACGCTCACCCTCACCGCCGGGCTCCTCGTTCTCGGCGCCGCGCTCATCGCCGTACTGCTCGCCAAGGACAGCGCGGCACAGCCGGAATCCGCCGCGCGGGAGCCTTCGCTGAAAGCGCTGTAGCGGTGGGCCGTGAACGGGGAGCGTACAACGCGCGCGGCGGCGGACGACGGGTCGTGCCCGTCGTCCGCCGCCGCGCCGGTCGTGCTCGGTGCTCCCTAGAGGAACGAGTTGATCTCGATGGTCTCGGTCCGGCCGGGGCCGACACCGATCGCGGAGATCGGTGCGCCCGACATCTCCTCCAGGGCCTTCACGTACGCCTGCGCGTTCTTCGGCAGGTCGGCGAAGGTCTTGGCCTTCGTGATGTCCTCGGACCAGCCCGGCAGGTTCTCGTAGATCGGCTTCGCGTGGTGGAAGTCGGTCTGGTTGTACGGGAGTTCCTCGACGCGCTTGCCGTCGATCTCGTACGCCACGCAGACCGGGATCTGCTCCCAGCCGGTGAGGACGTCCAGCTTGGTGAGGAAGAAGTCGGTCAGGCCGTTGACCCGGGTCGCGTACCGCGCGATCGGGGCGTCGAACCAACCACAACGACGGTCACGGCCGGTGGTGACACCGCGCTCGCCGCCGATGCGCCGCAGCGCCTCGCCGTCCTCGTCGTGCAGCTCCGTCGGGAACGGACCGGCCCCGACCCGCGTCGTATAGGCCTTGAGGATGCCGATGACCCGGCTGATCTTCGTCGGGCCCACGCCGGCGCCGGTGCAGGCGCCGCCCGCGGTCGGGTTCGACGAGGTGACGAAGGGGTACGTGCCGTGGTCGACGTCGAGCAGAGTGCCCTGGCCGCCCTCGAAGAGGACGACCTTGCCCTCGTCGATGGCATCGTTCAGGATCAGGGTCGTGTCGGCGACGAACGGCTTGATCTGCTCCGCGTACTGGAGCATGTCCTCGACGACCTTGCCGGCCTCGATGGCCCGGCGGTTGAAGACCTTGGCCAGGAGCTGGTTCTTCTGCTCCAGGGCCGCCTCCACCTTCTGCACCAGGATCGACTCGTCGTAGAGGTCCTGGACGCGGATCCCCACCCGGTTGATCTTGTCGGCGTACGTCGGACCGATACCCCGGCCCGTCGTACCGATCTTGCGCTTCCCCAGGAAGCGCTCGGTCACCTTGTCGAGCGTGACGTTGTACGGAGTGATCAAATGAGCGTTGCCGCTGATCAGAAGCTTGGACGTGTCGACGCCTCGCTCGTTCAGACCGCTCAGCTCGGAGAGCAGGACCGCCGGGTCGACCACGACACCGTTCCCGATGACCGGGGTACACCCCGGCGACAGGATTCCGGAGGGGAGGAGATGCAGTGCGTACTTCTGGTCGCCTACGACGACCGTGTGACCGGCGTTGTTGCCGCCTTGGTAACGCACCACATAGTCCACGGATCCACCGAGGAGGTCGGTGGCCTTCCCCTTGCCCTCGTCACCCCACTGAGCACCGAGCAGCACAAGTGCGGGCACAGGCGTACACCCCTTCCGGGCGGGGCATGTCCAAGGTCAGGGGGCGTACGTAAAGGTCGTACCTGCCGTACGACGATGTACGGCAAAGCCTGAGCCGTCGAACCGGGTGCCCCGGAATAGACGAAGCCCCTGGCGCAATAGCGCAAGGGGCTCTTGCACCAAGATGCTACCCGAGGAAGGACCGAGGTGTCGGCTGCAGAGCCCCCCGGCGACGGCGACGACCAGCTTCTGGTGGTCATCGACCCGGTCGCCCGCCGGACCGACGGCGAGTCCGTCCGTATCGCCAAGGACGTGCTGAGCGCCGGCTCACACGCCAAGATCTGCCTTCCGGACACCCCCGAGGAGTTCGCGCGGGCCCTGTCCCGGCGGGGTTCGCGCAGGCCCGTGGTGGTCGGCGACGATCACGCACTGCTGCGCGCGGTGGCCCAGCTCCACCGCGAACGGGAGCTGGCCGCCGGCGTCCTCTCCCTGATCCCCGTCGGCGCGGCGCACGCCCTGGAGGTGGCCCACGCCCTCGGCGTCCCCCGGGGCGCGGTGGCGGCCGCACGGACCGCGCTGGACGGTGCGGTGCGGCGCCTGGACCTCCTGGTCGACGACAGCGACGGCGTCGTCCTCGGCCGCCTGCGCATCCCCGCCCCGGCCCCGCCGCCCGGCCCCGGGGGCCCGCACTCGGGCGTCACGGCCGTCTGGGACACCTGCCGCTCACTGATGACGTCCCTGGTCCGCCCGGCCCCGGTCGCCGCCTCCACCCATCCGGGCACGCACCGGCTCCGCATCGAGGCGGACGGGGTGCTGCTGAGCGACCTGGACACACCGGTACGGGGCATCTCGGTGACGTCCCAGGGCGGCGGGGGCCTGGCCGACGTCGTCGTCCGCACCGCCTCCGGCGAGGACGTCACGGCGGAGGCCAAGGCCGTCACGGTCTCCGGCGCGGACTTCCGCTACCGGGCGGACATACAGACCGGGGGGCCGGTCCGCACCCGGACCTGGACGGTCCGGGCGGGTGCCTGGGGGCTGATGCTGCCGAGCCCGGCGAGCGCGGACGGGACAGCGGGCGCACGCTGGTAGAAGACGGCCCGAGACGTCCCGGAGGTGACCGTCATGACCAGGATCGCTGTCGGATGGCACATCGACCTCGAATTCGAGGAGGACACCCACCGCACCCGCGCGGCGGCGCTCGTCCGCCTCTCCGACGGAACAGAGGTACGCGCCCACGGCTACGCCAGCCGCCACCCCTCGGACTCCGACCAGCAGCGGGTCGGCGAGGAGATCGCGGGTGCCAGAGCGCTCAACGAACTGGCGATGAAACTGCTGACCAAGGCGCACGACGAGATCGACGAGGCGTCGGGCCGACGGTCGTACCCGCTGACGTAGCACCGGGGCTCCGCCCCGGACCTCGCTCCTCAATCGCCGGAGGGGCTGAGTGTGTCGGCGTTCGAGGAGCGGGGGTCCGGGGGCGGCGGTCTGTCTTCCTCCGCCCTCATGCCCCTGCCCGTCCGCGTGAGGCCGTTTTCCAGCCCCTCCGGCGTTTGAGGAGCGGGGGTCCGGGGGCGGCGCCCCCGGAAGCGGAACCACGTCCGCGCCCCGCCGCGTCCCCCCGGACATGGAGATCCAGAACTCGCGGCGCGAAGCCGTCGTCGGAACCGCCGGCTGCGTGACCGCCTTCGTCGGCGCGCTCGCGGGCATCGCGCTCTGGGCCCCGTACGGCAAGGACGGCCTCGTCGATGGCTTCGAGGGGGCCACCAACTGGGACGTGGTCTGGTTCGGCCTGCCCCTCATGGTCCTCGGCGGGATCGCGACGGCCCTGGCCGTGTTCTTCCTGGTCCGCGGCGACTGGAAGCGGGCGCTCGGCCTCGTCGCGGCCATCGCCGTGCTCTTCGCGATCGGCGTGGGCGTGGACGCGCTGGCCGGCCCGCCGAGGCCGGAGTGCTACGACCCCTGCTGAGCCCGAGGCCGCCGGAGCCGCAGCCGCAGCCGCAGCCGCAGCACCGCGCTACACCTCCGCCCGCAGCTCCTTCAGCCCCCGGATCACATACCCCGGCTGCCACTCCGGCTCGGCCGTCATCCGCAGCGCGGGCGCCTTGCGGAGCAGTTCCCCGAAGGAGGCGGCCAGCTCCAGCCGGGCCAGCGGGGCGCCCAGGCAGAAGTGGATGCCCGCGCCGAAGGTGATGTGCGGGTTGTCCTCCCGGGACAGGTCCAGCGTGTCCGGCCGCGCGAACCGCTCCGGGTCCCGGTTGGCCGAGCCGAACAGCAGCGCCACCTCCGCCCCGCGCCCGATCACCTGGCCGTCGATCTCGATGTCGTCCAGTACCCAGCGCTCGAACATCTGCAACGGGGTGTCGTAGCGCAGGAGTTCCTCGATCGCGCGGGGCAGCAGCGCGGGGTCGGCGCGCAGGGCGGCCAACTGCTCCGGGTGGTGGAAGAGCGTGCGCCAGCCGTTGATCGTGGTGTTCACCGTCGCCTCGTGGCCCGCGTTCAGCAGGAGCACACAGGTCGAGATCATCTCCTGCTCGGTCAGCCGCTCACCCTCGTCGTGGGCGGCGATGAGCGCCGAGATCAGGTCCTCGCCGGGATTGGCGCGCCGCTCGGCGATGAGCCCGCGCAGATACGCGGAGAAGTCGACGGAGGCCCGGACGGCGGCCTCGGCCGTCGCCTCCGACGGGTTCAGCTCGAACATTCCGCAGATCGCCGCCGACCAGGGCCGCAGCAGCCCCCGGTCCGCCTCCGGAACGCCCAGCATCTCCGCGATCACGGCGACCGGCAGCGGCTCCGCGACCTCCGCGAGAAGATCGCCGCCGCCCTTCGCCACGAAGGCGTCGACCAGCTCGGCCGCCAGCCGCCGTACGGTCGGGGCGAGGTTCTCGACCGTACGCGGGGTGAACGCCTTGGAGATCAGCCGCCGGATCCGGGGATGGTCGGGGGCCTCCAGATCGAGGATGCCCTGCCCGTTGAGCGTGGTGAACGGCTCGTGCGCGGCCGGCGGCGGGGTGCGGCCGAACTCCTCGTGGCTGAAGCGGTGCAGATACGTCCGGCCCAGGCGCCGGTCGCGCAGCAGGGCCGACACGTCGGAGTGGTGCGGGATCAGCCACTGCCCCGTCGGCTCGAACCAGTGCGCCCGGCCGGCGGCGCGCAGGGCGGTGTAGGCGGGGTAGGGATCGGCGACGAACGCGGGCGACCAGGGGTCGAAGGACACGTGCATGACCCGACGCTACCCGCGCCCGCCGCCGGCGCAAGGGGTGTCCCCGCCCGCGTCCTCCCCGGACCGCCCGCCCCGGCCGTACGGGGGTGCTACCCCGGCGTCACCAGCCGCGCCTCGTACGCGAACACCGCCGCCTGGGTCCGGTCGCGCAGCCCCAGCTTCACCAGGATGCGGCTGACGTGCGTCTTGATCGTGGACTCGGCGACGATCAGGTGCGAGGCGATCTCCGCGTTGGAGAGCCCCTGCGCGATCAGGACGAGCACCTCCGTCTCGCGTTCGGTGAGATCGCCGATCCGGGCCAGGGCGGGCGGGCGCGGGGTCTCCGCGAGCTTGGAGAACTCGGTGATCAGCCGCCGGGTCACCGTCGGGGCGAGCAGCGCCTCGCCCGAGGCCACCACCCGTACCCCGTCGGCGAGCTGCCGGGCGGAGGCGTCCTTGAGGAGAAAGCCCGAGGCCCCGGCCCGCAGCGCCTGGTAGACGTACTCGTCGAGGTCGAAGGTCGTCAGCACCAGCACCTTCGCGTCGGCGTCCCGCGCGACGATCTCGCGGGTCGCCTCGATGCCGTTCATCTCCGGCATGCGGATGTCCATCAGGACGACGTCGGGGCGCAGTGCGGTGACCTGGGCGAGCGCCTGACGCCCGTCCACCGCCTCGCCCACGACGGTGATGCCCGGCATCGCGTTGAGCAGGACCGAGAAACCCTCGCGGACCATCATCTGGTCGTCGACGATCAGGACCCGGATGTCGGTGTCGCTCATGCGCCGCCGCCCCGTTCGACGACGACCGTGTCCGCGTCGCCCGTCGCGTCCAGCGTGGAGCCGGCCGCCTCCCGTGGCTCCGGACCGTCCGACAGCGGTACGGGGAGGAACACGGCGATCTCGTACCCGCCGTCCTCGGTCGTCCCGGCCGTCATCTCGCCGTTCAGCATCGCGACCCGCTCCCGCATCCCGGTGATGCCGTGCCCGGCCCCCGGCGAGGGCTTGACCAGGCCGCGCGGGGGTCCGTTGACCACCCGCAGCCCGAGCCCGCCGAGGACGTAGCCGAGCTCGACCCGGGCGGAGGCGCCCGGCGCGTGCCGCAGGCTGTTGCTCAGGGCCTCCTGGACGATCCGGTACGCCGACAGCTCGACGCCCTGCGGCAGTTCGCGGACGGCCCCGGTGATCACCTTCTCCGTCTCCAGGCCCGTCTCGCGGACGTTGTCCAGGAGTCCGTCGAGTGCGGCGAGGGTGGGCTGCGGGGCGTCGGGGGCCTCGTAGTCCTCCGCCCGGACGACCCCGAGGACGCGGCGCAGCTCGGTGAGGGCGGCCACGGCGTTCTCCCGGATGGTGACGAAGGCCTGCTCCAGCTCGGGCGGCGGGTTCTCGACCCGGTACGGGGCGGCCTCGGCCTGGATCGCGACGACCGACATGTGGTGGGCCACCACGTCGTGCAGCTCCCGGGCGATGGTGGTGCGCTCCTCCAGCAGGGTGCGCCGGTCGCGCTCGACGGCGGTGACGGTGCGCTGCACGGTGACCTCGCGCTCGGCGTCGCGCCGGATCTGGACCACGGCGACGACGAGCAGCGCGAAGGCGGAGAGCGTCGCCAGGGGCGCGGTGATCGACGGGTCGCCGGCCTCCACCAGCACCCCGAACAGCAGGGTCAGCAGCCACATCCAGGCGGCCGTACGGGGCCGGGTCCGGGCGGCCACGACCACCATGACCACCACCTGCGCCGCGAAGGTGCTCGGCCCCCAGAGCTCGCTGCCCAGGATCCCGCAGAAGACGGTCGCCAGCATCGAGGCCCAGAACGCGGCGACCGGCCTGATGAGGGTCATCGCGACCGGGATCGCGGGCACCACGCCCATCAGGAAGCGGTAGTCCCACTCGGCGAACCCGGCCATCATCACGAGGAAGGCGGCGAACAGCACCAGGGCGTGCGGGGTCCAGACGACGAGCCTGCGCATTCCCTCGGGCAGCCGCCGGACCACCCGTCCGTCGGGACTGAGCGGTGGCAGGGGACGGTAGTCGAACACCTGGCGCAGGAGGTCGTTCCGCAGGCCGTCCATCGCCCCTGCGGCCGCCCGGAGCTCCGGGCTGCTGGTCTTTGTCTGGGTCTCGGTCACGCTTCCACGGTAGGCGGCGGCGGACGGCGGGTCGTCAGCATCGCTACGGATTCCGGGGCGTCCCCCTCAAGGACTACCCTCCTCCGCCGTACCGTCCCAGGGACCGGAAACCCCCTGGTGGCAGCCTTCTCAGGCCCCCGCGCGGAAGTGGTCCGCGTGCTCCTCGGCCCACTGCGCGAAGGTCCGCGCCGGCCGCCCGGTGACCTTCTCCACCGTGTCGATCACGGTCCGGCCCTCCGGCGGGGTGTCCCGGTAGACGTCGATCAGGAACGCGATCACGTCCTCCGGCATGCCCTGGCCCCGCCAGCTCTCCAGCGCCTGCTCCTCGGTCAGCTCGACCAGCTCCACGTCCGCGCCCCGCGCCGCCGCGATGACCGCCGTCTTGTCGCCGACGGTCAGCGCCTGCGGCCCGGTGATCAGGTACGCCTGGCCGCCGTGACCGTCCTCCGTGAGGGCCGCCGCCGCCACCGCCCCGATGTCCGCCTCGTGGACCATCGCGCTCAGCCGGCCGACGAAGGGCTCGCGCACCACGCCCTCGCTCCTGATGCCGGGCGCCCACTCCAGGGCGTTCGCCATGAACTCCACGGGCATCACGACGGTCCAGGCGAGGTCGCTCGCCCGCACCGCCGCCTCCATCGGGGTCTCCCCGCCGCCGTGCAGCACGGTCACCCGGCGCACGCCCGCCTTCCGGGCCAGGGCGAGGATCTCCTCACCGGTCTCCAGCGGGGCGAAGTACTCGCCGCCGAAGGTGATGAGGTGCAGCCCGCTCACCCCGTCCAGCGCGGGGGCGAGCGACGCCGGGTCCGTGAGGTCGCCGCGGACGACATCGACCCCGTCCGGGAGCTCCGCCCGCGCCGGGTCGCGGGTCAGGGCCCGGACGTGCTCGCCGCGCTCCAGCAGCTGCTCGACCACGCGGCGGCCGACCGTTCCCGTGGCTCCGGTCACCAGGATCGTCATGAGGTCTCCTTCGTCGGTTCCGACTCCGTCTGAGCGGCAACAGGACCAACGTAGAGACCCTTGCGGACACCTTCCGTCCGCAATCAGGGCGGGGGGGCCGAGGGAATTCACCAGGCGAGCTGGGTGATCTCCTCGGCCACGACGGCGCAGGCGTCGGCGGCCGGATCGATCAGCGGGAAGTGCCCGACGCCGCCGAGCAGCGTCAGGCCCACCATCTCGCCGGACCTGGCCGCCGCGTCGACGTACGCCTCGGAGACGGCCTGCGGGACGACGATGTCCTCGACGCCCTGCACGATCGCGGTGGCGATCCCGGTCGGCAGCAGCACCCCGGGGTCGGCCTGCGCCGCCCGTTCCTTGAAGTCGGCTTTCCCAGCCAGGAGTTGGGCGACCGCACCGCCGCACACGCCCAGCTCGGCCGCCGTCGTGAAGTCCGCGATCGGGGCCAGGGCGACGACCCCGCGCAGCGGCGGCGGGGCGGGCAGCCGCCACGGCGACCCCTCGGGCAGGACGTGCCGCGCCGCCGCCCACAGGGCGAGGTGCCCGCCCGCCGAGTGCCCGGTGACCACGATCCGCCGCACATCGGCCCCCGGCAGCTCGCGGGCGGCCAGCACGGGCATCGCGTCCATCGCCGCGGCCACGTCGTCGAAGGTCTCCGGCCAGCGTCCCGCGACGGGGTCGGCGCCGCTCGCCCGGGTGCTCTCCGCACCGTCGCGCTGCTGCGGGATGTCGTCACCGCCGCGCCGGTACTCCACGCTCGCCACGGCGAAGCCCCGGCGGGCCAGGAAGTCCGCGAGCGGGGAGACATGGGCCCGGTCGTACGGGGCCCGCCAGGCGCCGCCGTGCAGGAGGACGACGAGCGGGGCGCCGGTGCGGCCGTCGCGCGGCGCGTAGAAGTCGACGACCTGGTCCGGGTGGTCCCCGTAGGCGGCGGACCGGTCGGGCGCGACCTCCGGATGCGCGAACGCCGACTCCGTCTCGGCGACGTCCCGATCACGCGCGGCAGAATCCGACATGCTGCTCAACCGTCCTATGCCTGTGTCCAGTGCCTGTGTTCTTGCCCAACTGGGCTGACCTGCGGGGACGGTACCAGCACTCGGCACCGTCCCCGCCCGGTCGAACAGACGGTGACGACCCGTCAGCCGACGGTATCCCCGGCGAGCACCTCGGCGAGAATCCGCGCCGCCCGTTCCGCGTCGGCGAATCCCACGTACAGCGGGGTGAAGCCGAACCGCAGCACGTCCGGCCGCCGCAGATCGCCGACGACGCCCCGCTCGATCAGCCGCCGCATGACGGGTTCCGCCCCGTCGCAGCGCAGGGCGACCTGGCTGCCGCGTTCGGCGTGCGCGGCCGGGGTGACGGAGGTGACCCGGCCTTCCGGGGCGTACGCCTCGACGCACTCCAGGAAGAAGTCCGTCAGGGCGAGGGACTTGGCCCGCACCACGTCGACGGACACCCCGTCCCACACGTCCAGCGCCGCTTCCAGCGTCAGCATGGAGACGATGTCGGGCGTGCCGACCCGGCCCCGTACGGAACCGTCCGCGGGGGCGTAGTCGGGGGTCATGCCGAACGGGTCGGCGTGCGAGTTCCAGCCCGGCAGCGGCGAGTCGAAGGCGGCCTGGTGGCGCTCGGCGACGTACAGGTACGCGGGCGAACCGGGGCCGCCGTTCAGGTACTTGTAGGTGCAGCCGACCGCGAGGTCCACCCCGTGCTCGTCCAGCCCGACCGGCAGCGCGCCGGCGCTGTGGCAGAGGTCCCACACCACGACCGCCCCCGCCGCGTGGACGGCGGCGGTCAGTCCGGGCAGGTCGTGCAGCCGGCCGGAGCGGTAGTCGACGTGGTTGAGCAGCACGGCGGCGGTACGCGGGCCGAGCGCGGCCGGGACGTCGGCGGGCGCGACGGGCACGATCCGGTGGCCGGTGAGCCGGGCGGCGGACGCCGCGATGTACCCGTCCGTGGGAAAGGTCGTCGCGTCAACCAGGATCTCGTCGCGTCCCTCCCCCGCGATCCGGGCGGCGGCGACGACGGCCTTGAAGACGTTCACGCTGGTCGAGTCACCGACGACGATCTGCCCGGCGGCGGCCCCGACGAGCGGGGCGATCCGGTCGCCGATCCGTTCGGGCGCGGTCCACCAGCCGCTCTCGTCCCAGGACCGGATGCGCAGCTCGCCCCACTGGCGGGTGAGGACGTCCTGCACCCGGGCGGGGACGTGGACGGGCAGCGCGCCCAGCGAGTTGCCGTCGAGGTAGACGCCGTCGTCGTCGAGGGCGAACAGCTTGCGCCGCGCGGCCAGCGGGTCGGCGGCGTCGAGGACGAGCGCCCGCTCGCGGAGGCTGTCACGGGAGGTCTCAGACATGGCTGCGCGCCGTCCACAGCTCGGGGAACACGTTCTTCGTGGCGCGCTTCTCCAGCCAGGCCACCCCGGCGGAACCGCCGGTGCCGGTCTTGGAGCCCATCGCGCGCCGGGTGGCGACGAGGTGGTCGTTGCGCCAGCGCCAGACGAGTTCGCCGACGTCGGTGAGCACCTCGCCGAGGCGCACCAGCTCGTCGTTCTGGTCGTCGGAGGCGTAGATCTCCGCCCACACGGCCTCGACCTCGGGCGAGGGTTCGTACCGCCGGGTCAGGTCCCGGCCGGTGACGGCCTCGGGGATGGCATAGCCACGCCGGGCCAGCAGGGCGAGGGTCTCGTCGTACAGGCTGGGCTCCCCGAGCGCCTTCTCCAGCTCCGCGTACACGCGGGGCGCGCCCCGGTGCGGGACCAGCATGGAGGCGGACTTGTCGCCGAGCAGGAACTCCATCCGCCGGTACATCGCGGACTGGAACCCGGAGCCCTCGCCGAGGGATCCCCGGTAGGAGTTGAACTGGGCGGGGGTGAGTCCGGCCAGCGGCCGCCAGGACTCGTTGAGCGCCTCCAGCTCGCGCAGCGACCGCTTCAGCGCGTCGCGCGCGACGGGTATGCGGTCCTCGCGCAGGGCGCGGGTCGCGGTCTCCCACTCATGGACGATGACCGTGAACCACAGCTCCATGACCTGGGTGGTGACCAGGAAGACCATCTCGCCGGGATCGTCCGAGCGCAGGTGCTGGAGGTGGGTCAGGACATCCGCCTGGACATAGTCCTCGTACGGAGTCGTTCCCGCGAAGTCCAGGTGCGGGGTGTCCGCACCGGTGGCTTCGGGGTCGGGGTGATTCGTCGACATTTCTGTCTCCTCGACACGAGCTTCCGGGTAGCGGTCCGCCCCTTCCGTGAGGTGATGGAGCTCCGGTCCCCTGCTCGCATACTAGGGCCTCCCTTCGGACCAGGCCGGATCAGGGAGCGGGGTCCGGTGCGTGCAGCTGCAAGGCGGAGGAGGGAGTCATGGCGGAGCCATGCCGACCGACGACAACGCCGCAGATGTGCGTGCCGGACCCCGCGAGCCCGGCCTGGTCCGAAGGGAGGCCCTAGGCCCGGCCCGCCCGGGGTGTCGGGCGGGCCGGGCTCCGGGAGACGACCCGGGTCAGCTCAGGATGTCGGCGGCGGTCGGCGAGGAGTCCCGCAGGAACGTCGAGCAGCGCTCGTGCTCCTCGGTCTCGCCGATCGACCCGGCGGCCCGCGCCAGGGCGTGCAGGGCGCGCAGGAAGCCGCGGTTCGGCTCGTGCTCGAACGGGACGGGGCCGTGGCCCTTCCAGCCGGCCCGGCGCAGGGAGTCGAGGCCGCGGTGGTAGCCGGTACGGGCGTACGCGTACGACTCGACGACCCGGCCGCCCTCGAACGCCTCGTCGGCGAGCTGCGCCCAGGCGAGCGAGGAGGTGGGGTACTTCGCGGCGACCTCGGCGGGCGGGGTGCCGGCGGCGAGCAGCTCGCGCGGCTCCGGGTCGTCGGGGAGGTGGGTCGGGGCGGGGCCCCCGAGCAGGTTCTCGTGGATGGACATGGCTCAAGTGTGCCTGCCGCGACGCCCCGGCGGCACCGCGCCCCGTCCCCGTGGCCCAGCTCGCTCCCACCGCCTTGGGGCCCCTCACCGGGGTACGGGTCACGGCTCGGCGCGGGACGCGCGTTCCGGCTCCAGCGGCGGGGCGACGACCCCGCAGTGCACGGCGCACTCGGGCCGCTCGCCGCGGACGGCGGCGGCGGCCGGGGTGCGCACCGTCCACCAGGCGATGACCGCGCCCGCCACCAGCAGCCCGGCGCACATCGGCATCGCCCGCCGGAAGGTCGCGGCGAACTCGCCCGCGTCCCGGTACGCCTCGGGCCCCATCCCGGCGAGCAGCGGGAGGGCGGCCACCGCGATGAGCCCCGCGGCACGCGCGGCGGCGTTGTTGATGCCGCTGGCCAGCCCCGCCCGACCGGCGTCCACGGCGGCCAGGACGGTCGCGGTGAGCGGCGCGACGACCACGACGAGCCCGGCGCCGAGCACCGATACGGCGGGCAGCACCTCACTGACGTACGAGCCGACGGACGGGGTGCCGGGCCCCACCCGCAGCATCAGGAGCATCCCGGCGGCGGCCAGCAGCGGCCCCACGGTGAGGGGGATGCGGGGCCCGATCCGCCGCCCCAGCTCCCCCGACCAGGCGGAGAACAGCAGCATGAGGACCGTGGTCGGCAGCAGCGCGGTACCGGCCCCCAGCGCCGAGTACCCGGCGACGACCTGGAGCTGGATCGCGGAGAGGAAGAAGAAGCCGCCGAGGGCCGCGTAGACGCAGAAAGTCACCAGGTTGACGGAGGTGAACAGCCGGGAGCGGAAGATCGACGGCGGCAGCATGGGATCCGCCCGCCGCTGCTCGACCAGGACGAACGCCACTCCGAGGGCCAGCCCGCCGAGGGCCGACCCGATCACCAACGGCGACGCGCCCCGCCCCGGGGCCTCGATCAGGGCGTACGTCACCCCGGCGAGCGCCAGCGCCCCGAGGACGGCCCCCAGCACGTCGAACCGGCCGTGCGCCGCCGGATCCCGCGACTCCGGTACGTGCCGGAGCGCGACGGGCACGCAGATGGCCGCGAGCGGCAGATTCAGCAGGAACACCCACCGCCACCCGGGCCCGTCGACGAGCCACCCGCCCACGAAGGGCCCGACCGCCGCCCCGACCCCGCCGAACCCGGACCAGAGCCCCACGGCCCGGGCGCGGTCGTCCGGATGGAAGCTCGCCTGGATGAGCGCGAGGGACCCCGGAGTGAGCAGCGCCCCGCCGACCCCCTGGAGGGCCCGCGCGACGATGAGGACCCCCGCGTCGGGCGCGATCCCGCAGAGCAGCGAGGCCAGCGCGAACCACACCACCCCCACCACGAACACCCGCCGCCGCCCGTACCGGTCCCCGAGCGCCCCGCCGAGGAGGATCAGCCCGGCGAGCGTGAGCATGTACGCGTTGACGGTCCACTGGAGCGCGGCCATGTCGGTGCCAAGGTCCTCGCCGATACGGGGCAGGGCCACGTTGATGACCGTGGAGTCCAGCATCGCCATGCTGGAGCCGAGCACGGTGGTCAGCACGACCCACCGCCCGACGGACGAGGCGACCCGAATCTCTCCGGGCGCGGGGGCATCAGCCATGGAAGCAGCATCCCGGCTGCCCCCGCCCCCTGCCACCGGGGCCGGGGCCGTGCGCCTGCCCGCTATCCCCCGGCCCGGGGGAGCCGCACCACGGCTGTCCCACCGTCGAGATCGACCAGGGTCCGGTGGGGCGGCGCCCCGTCCTCCTCGTCGTCCCGCAGGAGCAGGGCGGACTGCCGCTCCTTGAGCTCGCTCTGCTTGCCCGGCGAGAAGGTCGCGTGGAGCTGCTCGAACCCGGTCGCCGATATCTGCCCCTGCCGGGCGCTGTTCCGCCACGGCAGCATCCCGGCCCGCCCGGCGCGCAGCAGAAGCTGATCGAGGAAGGCGAGGGCGGTCAACAGGATGACCAACCCGGGCAACGTCAGAAACACGAGAAAGGCCATGCCGCCCAGTCTGCCCGCCCCCACCCCCGAAGGGCAGGGGCCCGCACTTCACGGACCGGGGCCACCGAGGACCGGGGGCACCCAATCCAGCCCCTCCGGCGATTGAGGAGCGGGGGCGGGCAGAGCCCCCGCAACCGGGGGCCCGGGGGCGGAGCCCCCGCAACCACCCCTACCGCACGGCCCCCACCGCCCGCACCAACGCCGAAACCCCCCGCACCACCTTCTCCCGGGGACACCCCACGTTCAGCCGGACGAACCCGGGCGCCCCGTAAACGGCACCCCCCATGATCGCCACCCCTTCCCGCTCCACCAGCACCCGCTGCAACTCCTCGTCGTCCACCCCCAGCGGCCGCAGGTCGATCCACGCCAGGTACCCGGCCTGCGGCGGCTCCCACCCCAGCTCGGGAAAGGCCTCGCCCAGCCGCTCCGCCACGTAACCCAGGTTCCCCGCCACATACGCCCGTACCGCGTCCAGCCACGCCGCCCCCTCCCGGTACGCCGCGATGTGCGCGGTCAGCGACAGCACGGCCGACGACGCCAGCCCCTCCCCCGTCTCCATCCGGCGCACGAACTCCGCCCGGTCCGCCGGATCGCCGATCAGCCCGTACGAACCGGTCAGCGCCGGAAAGTTGAACGCCTTCGACCCGGAGGAGATGAGCGCCCACCGCCCGTCGCCCGCCACCCGCGTCCACGGCACATGGACGCGCCCCGCGCCCCCCGCGTCCCCCTCGTGCACGAAGTCCGCGTGGATCTCGTCGCTGATCACCGCGACCCCGTACCGCTCGGCCAGCGCGGCCGTCCGGGCCAGCTCGTCCACCGTCCACACCCGGCCCGTCGGGTTGTGGGGCGAGCACAGCACCAGGACCTTCGCGTCCGGCCGGGACAGCTCGCGCTCCAGCGCCTCCTCGTCCCCCACCGGCACCCCCCGCAGCTCGCGCCCGAGTCCGGTGATCGCCTTGCGGAAGCCGTCGTACGTGGGGGTGTGGACGACGACGCCGTCCCCCTCCTCCGTCCACATCCGCAGCAGCTGGGAGAGCTGGTTGAGCACGGACGGGCCGTAGACCAGCTGCCCGGTGTCGATCGTGGTGTCGTACCGGGTCGCGTACCAGTGGGCTATCGCCGAGCGGAAGTCGTCCTGCTGCCAGGTGGTGTAGCCGAGGACCCCGTGCTCCAGGCGGGCCCGGAGCGCGGCCAGGACCTCCGGAGCCGTGGCGAAGTCCATGTCGGAGATGGTGAACGGCAGCAGCCCGTCGACCCCGAACCGGTCAGCGACCCCGTCCCACTGGACGCACCAGGTGCCCCGGCGGTCGACGACGGTGTCGAAATCGTAAGTCGCACCCACAGCGGGGCCTCTTCTCTCTCCTGGTACGGCAACGGGCCCGGCCCCCTGAAGGAGGACCGGGCCCGACGCCGTACGTCCGTGCGGACGGGTGATTACTTCAGCTTCGTACCGGTGGAGCGCAGGTGCCCGCACGCCTCGGTGACGCGCTTGGCCATGCCCGCCTCGGCGGCCTTGCCCCAGGTGCGCGGGTCGTAGGTCTTCTTGTTGCCGACCTCGCCGTCGACCTTCAGGACACCGTCGTAGTTGCGGAACATGTGGTCCACGACCGGGCGGGTGAAGGCGTACTGGGTGTCGGTGTCGAGGTTCATCTTCACGACGCCGTTCTCCAGCGCGGTGGCGATCTCCTCGGCGGTGGAGCCCGAACCGCCGTGGAAGACGAAGTCGAACGGCTGGCTGCCGGCCGGCTTGCCGTACTTCTCGGAGACGCCGGCCTGAAGGTCCTTCAGCAGCTCGGGACGGAGCACGACGTTGCCCGGCTTGTAGACGCCGTGGACGTTGCCGAAGGAGGCGGCCAGCAGGTAGCGGCCCTTCTCGCCCAGGCCGAGCGCCTCGGCGGTGCGCAGCGCGTCGTCGACGGTCGTGTACAGCTCGTCGTTGATCTCGTGCGTGACGCCGTCCTCCTCACCGCCGGTCGGGGTGATCTCGACCTCAAGGATGATCTTGGCGGCGGCGGCCTTGGCCAGCAGCTCCTGGCCGATGGCCAGGTTGTCGGCGAGGGTCTCGGCCGAGCCGTCCCACATGTGCGACTGGAACAGCGGGTTCAGACCCTTGGCGACGCGCTCCGCGGAGACGTCGAGCAGCGGACGTACGTAACCGTCCAGCTTGTCCTTGGGGCAGTGGTCGGTGTGCAGCGCGATGGTGACGTCGTACTTCGCCGCGACGATGTGCGCGAACTCGGCCAGGGCGACCGCACCCGTGACCATGTCCTTGCTGTACTGGCCGCCCAGGAACTCCGCACCACCGGTGGAGATCTGGACGATGCCGTCGCTCTCGGCCTCCGCGAAACCGCGCAGGGCGGCGTGCAGGGTCTGGGACGAGGTCACGTTGATGGCCGGGTAGGCGAACTTGCCCGCCTTTGCCCGGTCGAGCATCTCGGCGTACGCCTCGGGGGTTGCGATGGGCATCTGACCGCTCCTTGGGATGTGCGGGTGTGCAGGCTTTGAGTCCCTGACCTGGGGGCGACGTCATCGTCGCCCCCATCTTCCCAGACTCCTCATCCGGCTCCACTCGGCGGACCCTGTTTCACGTGAAACCGTCCGCCCCGGGGTTCAGCCCAGGTCGAGGTCGGCCACCGAGTAGACGTGGATGTACGGCAGACCGGCCTCGGCGATGGCCGGGGCGGCACCACGCTCGACGATCACGGCGACGGCGACGACCTCGCCGCCCGCCTCGCGCACCGCCTCGACGGCGGTCAGCGGCGAACCGCCCGTCGTCGAGGTGTCCTCGACGACCAGGCAGCGGCGGCCCTTCACATCGGTGCCCTCGATACGGCGCTGCATCCCGTGCGCCTTCTGCGCCTTGCGGACGACGAACGCGTCCAGGCTCTTACCCCGCGCGGCGGAGGCGTGCAGCATCGAGGTGGCGACCGGGTCGGCGCCCAGGGTCAGCCCGCCGACGCAGTCGTAGTCCAGCTCGGCGGTGGCGTCGAGCATGACCTGACCGACCAGCGGCGCGGCCTTGCCGTCCAGCGTGATCCGGCGCAGGTCGATGTACCAGTCGGCTTCCAGACCCGAGGAGAGGGTCACCTTGCCGTGCACCACGGCCTTGTCCTTGATCTGCTGGAGCAGGTCAGCGCGTACGTCAGTCATGTCCACGAGGGTAAGCGGTGCCGCACCGGCCCACCGCCGGGCACCCGCTCAGAGCCGCGTCCAGCTCCAGACCGTCGTGATCTCCAGCGGGTCGATCGGGGTCACCAGCCGGGGCGCGGTGTTCAGCCCGTTCGGCGGCCCGGACTGCGGCTCGACACAGACGGCCTCGTCCTGCTCGTCGTAGACGACCACCCATTCGCTGCGGCTCTTCACCGTCAGCTCCAGCCGCTCCGGCCAGGTGAGCTTCACGTCCACTCCGTCGGGCATGCCGAAGCAGTCGTCCCACGGACCGGGCAGGGGGTCGATGCGACGGCCGGTGGGCAGATGGTCCGCGCCCCGCTCCTCCTGCCAGGCGGCGTCGAAGGACAGCTCGGCGTCCACGCCGTCGATGGTGCGGTGGAACCACGGGTGCCAGCCGGCCTGGGCCGGGAAGGAGTCGCGTGACGTCTCGACGGCGAGGCCCAGCGTCAGCGACTCCCCGGTCAGCTCGAAGGTCTGCGTGACCCGGCCCCGGTACGGCCAGGGCTCGGCGAGGTCGTAGTAGAACGCGGCCCGCCCCTCTTCCAGGTCGGCGGCCGTGAACGCCGGCTGCCAGGAGGTGTCCCGGCCGGTGCCGTGGATGGCGTGCGGCGGGGAGTTCAGCGGCAGCCGGTGGAGCTCGTCGCCGTTGCGGAACTCCCCGTTCCCGGTCCGCCCGCACCAGGGCACCATCGGGAAACAGCCGTACCGCTCGCCCTGCCGGAGCAGTTCGACGCCCCCGATCCGGAGGCTGCTGATCCGGCAGCCGTGCACGGGGTCGACGGTCAACTCGGCTTCGCCGACGGTCAGCCTGACGTTCTCTTCGCTCCTGCTCACCCGACGACCCTACTGGCCCGCCCCGCCTCCGGCGCCCGCTACCTCCGGCGTCGCAACGCCCGGCCCAGCACCACGGCGGAGGCGAGCGCGAGGGCGGCGGCGGGGGCGACCCACCGCAGGGTCGTGCTCGCACCGCCCGCCTCCGGGGAGGGCACGGGGGCGTAGCGGCCCCGCGGGGGCGCGTGGTCGACCTCCTCGGCGCTGCGCCCGATCATGGTGCGGCGGGCGTGCGCGGCCTCGGCGGGCGGTTCGTCCGGAACGGTGAACTCCACCCCGGCGACGGGATCGAGCGAGGGCGGCGGCACGGGCGAGTCGAACACCGACCCGGAATCCTCCGTATCGGGATCGACGACCTCGGCCCCGGTCTCCGTCTCCTCTTCGATCTCCGCCTCGGCCCCGATCTCCGTCTCGGGAGCACGGCCTTCGCCTCCGACACCGTCCGCCGCGTCCTCGTCGCCCTCAAGCCCTTCGGCGACCACCGCACCGTCCTCGTCGCCCTCGCGGGCGTCCTCGTCCCGCACCGCCAGCGACTCCGTCACCAACTGCTGGGTGAAGCGGTCCAGGAGCCGATGGGCGGCCGCGAGCGCCGCGCCCTCCTCCAGCTCGACCAGCCGTCCGTCCCCGATCGCCGTGCCGCTGTAGGCGAGCGCCGTCCCGCCGTCCGCCTCCGTGAGGCCGATGGTCAGGGCCAGCTCGACCGCACCGGTGCCCCGGGCCTCGACGCCCTGCCCGGTCACCGAGAAGCGCTGCCCTTCCGAACCGCCGGATCCCTCCGGGCCGGTGAGCCGCAGCTCGCCCCGGTAGGTGATGGTGTGGCCGCCGGCCCGTAGCTTCAGCCGGCCCGCCAGGGGCGACGCCGACGCGTCGGCGTCCTGCTGGAGGCCGGGGACGCAGCGGGCGACCCGGGCGGGATCGCCCAGCGCGCGCAGCAGAGTCGGGACGGGAACCGGAACGAACACCTCATGCTCCATGGAAACCGAGCCTAATCGGCCCCGGCCCGGACGTCAGCGCTTCCGCCCGCCGAAAGCCGGGCCACACCCCTGGCCACACGCCGGGCCGCACGCCGGACCGCATGCCGGGAATCCCCCCGGCCGCGCCCCCGGGCGGGCTCACACGTCCTCCCAGTACCGCGGATGGATCAGCGTCGACGGGATCAGCCCCGGCAGCCGGGCGTCGTCCGCCGCCCGCGCCCCCTCGCGCAGCTCCCGGCCGCCCAGCGACCGGGGTACGGGCCCTCCGGCGGCCAGCGCGGGCTGCGGCGCCGCGCCCGCGCCGGCGAGGAGGAAGCCCCAGTCCTCCCGCTCCCGGTCCTCGCCGCCACCCCGGTCGGGGCTCGCGGCGAGGCCCGCGTACCGGCCGGTGACCCGGTACGGGTGGGTCGCGAGGCCGCCCGCGCGCATCGAGGCCTCCACCGTCCAGAAGGTCTGCGGCCGGGCCCCCAGCGGCCCGGCGTGCACCACGAGCCGCCCGTCCGGGGCCAGCGCCTCCGCGACCAGCCCGTAGAACTCGGCGGAGTACAGCTTCGTACTGGCGGTGATGCCCGGGTCCGGAAGGTCGGAGATCACCACGTCGTAGCGCCCCCGGTCGGCCCGGAGCCAGGGGAACGCGTCCGCCCCGACCACCGAGACGCGCGGGTCGCGGAAGGCGTGGTCGTTCAGCTCGGAGAGGGCGGGGTCCGTACGGGCCAGTCGGGTGACAGCCGGGTCCAGCTCGACGACGGTGACCGAGCGGACGTCCCGGTAGCGCAGCACCTCGCGGGCGGCGAGTCCGTCGCCGCCGCCCAGGACGAGCACACGGGCGCGGGGCCCGTTCATCGCGGGGTGCACCAGCGCCTCGTGGTAGCGGTACTCGTCGCGGGCGCTGACCCGCAGCCGGCCGTCCAGATAGAGGTCGAGGGAATCGCGGTCCGCGCCGGTCAGGACGACCTCCTGCACCCCGGTCTGCACGGCGACCCGCACCTGGTCCCCGTAGACCGCCCGCCGCGCCGCCCGCTCGAAGTCGTCGACCAGCACCGTCGCCGTGGCCAGGACCGCGATCACCGAGACGTTGACCAGGACGAGGAGCCACCGGGAGCGGGAGCTGAGGTCGCGCCGGAACACCCACAGGACCAGCGCGCCGCCCGCCGCCGCGTTGACCGCCCCGGTGAACAGCGCACCGGTCAACTGCCCCAGCACCGGCAGCAGCAGAAACGGGAACGCGAGCCCGCCGACCAGCGCGCCCACGTAGTCGGCGGCGAAGAGATCGGCGACGGCCCCGCCCGCGTCCTGCCGGTCGACGCGCTGGATCAGCGTCATCAGCAGCGGGATCTCCGCGCCGATCAGCACCCCGATCGCCAGCGAGAACCCGACCAGGGCGTACTGGGAGTCGCCGAGCCAGGCGAACGAGGCGTAGAGCACCAGCGCCGAGGAGCCGCCGATCAGCGCGAGGGCCGCCTCGACCATCCCGAAACCGACGGCGGCATGGCAGCGCAAACGTTTCGCGAGAAGGGAGCCGATGCCCATCGCGAACACCATCACGGAGAGCACGACGGACGCCTGGGTGACCGAATCGCCGATCAGATAGGAGGCGAGCGCGACCAGTTCGAGCTCGTAGACGAGACCGCAGGCGGCGCAGACGAAGACCGCGGCCAGCACGAGGAACCGGCCGGTCCTCGGCCGTACGGGAAGCC
Source organism: Streptomyces anulatus (assembly GCF_014650675.1). Classification (GTDB taxonomy): domain Bacteria; phylum Actinomycetota; class Actinomycetes; order Streptomycetales; family Streptomycetaceae; genus Streptomyces; species Streptomyces anulatus. Next base: position 103,127 of record NZ_BMVK01000003.1, read on the forward strand.
GCGCCGCGCCCCCTCGCAGCGACATCTGCTGGTCGATCATGTTGCGAACGCTACGTCACTGCATCGTCGCGGCCTGTCACCCACACGGGTGTAAGTGCGCCTGCCGGTCAGGCCGCGGGCGCGGGAATCCGCACCCCCACCCTGGTCCGGGTCACCACCAACTGCCCTTCCTGCGGGTACGCGTGCCAGGTGCGCCACCGCACCTGCCCCTCGGTGCGCTGGGCGAGCATCGCGGTGAAGGCGTACGGGCTGCCGGGGAAGGTGCCCGCCAGACCGTGCGGGTGGTCGCTCACCAGGGCGAGCAGCTCCTGCGCCCGGCCGGCGAACTGCCCCTGCGTCAGGGTCTCCACGCGCGCCGCGAATTCGTACTCCCAGTCCCCGATCCGCTTCGCGACGCCGAGGGGCAGGGGGGTGCTGCTGCCGGGCATACAGGCCACGGTCTCGGAGCAGACTCCGCGGTCCTCCTGGAGGAGGACCTGGTGGGAGGCGCCGAGCAGCCTCAACTGGAGTTCGGCGCCGTCGAGCCGGAGATCGAGGACCGCCAGGGCGGGCAGCGGCTCCCGCCCCAGCATCCAGGCCAGGTCGGCGGCGCGGGTATCGGAATAGGCCGTCTGGAGGGTGGTGAGCATGGGTGGGCTCCGCAAACACACATGGACACATGGACAGCAGGACGCCCCCGGATGACTGCGCGTGGGAGGTGGGGAGCGCCCGATCTGGTCCAACTGGGGTCCGAGGGCTGATTGTTCTCTTCAACGAGGGAATCACGAAGTACGCCCACTCACAGCGTTTTCGCCCAACTTGCCGTGGTTTCCATCCCCCCGGGGGCTCACGGGGTCACTTGTTCAACCGAAAACGTCCGCGTCGTTCAACGAAAGAGCGCCCGGAGGGAGTTCACCCTCCGGACGCCCGGTGCCGCGTCACTTTCGGTGACCGCGCGGCGGCGGCCCGGTCAGCTGCCGCCCCCGCCGCAACCGCCACCGCCGCCCCCGCACGACGAACCGCCGCCGCAGGAGTGCCCGCCGGAGCCGTCGCTGCCGGAGTCGCCCCCCGACCACCAGCCGCCGGAGCCGCCACCGCCGTCGGCCGAGGCCCCGCTCGACGTCGCACGCCGGCGTCCGACGCGCGCCTTCGCCGGTCCACGCCCGCCGGTCACCCGCAGACCGGCCACCAGCGCTCCGACGACGACCACGGAAACCAGCACCGCGATGAAGATGCTCATGCCCCCCACCCGCCTTTCTTTCCCCCGAAGCGAGGTCCCCCGTCGCTTCCCCGTTGTTGTGTGACAGGGGGATTCCCCCCGCTTCCTCGCGCCAAAGCGGACTTGAGCAACTCCAGAGCTTCGGCCCAGGATGGCGCCCATGACACAGGGACGAGCGACACAGGGAACACCGGCGGAGGGGCGGCCGCTGCTCAACCGCCGCCTCGCCGCGTTCGGCACGACGATCTTCGCGGAGATGTCCGCGCTGGCCGTACGGACCGGCTCCATCAACCTCGGCCAGGGCTTTCCCGACACCGACGGCCCCGAGGAGATCCGGGAGGCGGCGGTCCGGGCGCTGCGCGCCGGGCACGGCAACCAGTACCCGCCGGGCCCCGGCGTCCCGGAGCTGCGCACCGCCGTCGCCGCCCACCAGGAACGCTTCTACGGACTGACCTGGTCCCCGGACACGGAGGTCCTGGTGACGACCGGCGCCACCGAGGCCATCGCCGCCTCCCTGCTCGCCCTCCTCGAACCGGGCGACGAGGTCATCGCGTTCGAGCCGTACTACGACTCGTACGCCGCCTGCATCGCCATGGCGGGCGCGAAGCGCGTACCGCTCACCCTGCGCGCTCCGGACTTCCGCCCGGACCTCGACGAGCTGCGCACCCTGATCACCCCGCGCACCCGCCTCCTGCTCCTGAACACCCCGCACAACCCGACCGGGACGGTGCTCACCCCCGACGAACTGGCCGGGATCGCGGCCCTCGCGGTGGAGCACGATCTGCTGGTGGTCACCGACGAGGTGTACGAGCACCTGGTCTTCGCGGGGGCGCACCACCCGATCGCCGCCCTGCCCGGGATGCGCGGGCGCACGGTCTCCATCTCCTCGTCGGGCAAGACGTTCTCGTACACGGGATGGAAGATCGGCTGGGTCACCGGGGACGCGCCGCTGGTGGCCGCCGTGCGTGCGGCGAAGCAGTATCTGACCTTCGTGAGCGGGGGCCCGTTCCAGTACGCGATCGCCGAGGCGCTCGCCCTGCCCGACGCCTTCTTCACCGACTTCCGGGAGGGCATGCGCCGTAAGCGGGACCTGCTGGCGAAGGGGCTGCGCGCCGCGGGATTCCGGGTGTACGAGCCGGAGGGGACGTACTTCATCACCACCGACATCTCCCCGTTCGGCGACGAGGACGCGGGCGCCTTCTGCCGCGCGCTCCCGGAGCGCTGCGGGGTGGCGGCCGTGCCGAACTCGGTCTTCTACGACGACCCGGAGGCGGGCCGCAGCCAGGTCCGTTTCACCTTCTGCAAGAAGGACGAGGTCCTGGAGGAGGCGGTGGAACGGCTGGCGCGGCTGGGCTGAGTACGCGGACGGCCCGGGAAACGGTCGTGGTGACCGCCTCCCGGGCCGTTCGACGCGACGAACGCGACGGGACGCGACTAGGCGCCCGCGGGCTCCTCGCCCTCCGTCTTGTCCTCGGCGGGCTCGATGCCGAGGCGCTCGACGAGCCACTTGTCGAACTCGATCGAGGCGCGGACCCAGCTCACCGTCGAGGAGACGAAGTGCTCCAGGCTGACGCCGGTGCCGATGAGCATCTGCGCCTCACCGATCAGCCGGACGGAACCCGCCTCGCCCTCCTCGCCCTCGTGGGCGTGGGTGTAGACCTTGGGCCACAGCGTGCGGCGGTTCCAGTCGTCGATGGCGTCCAGCAGAACGGGACGCTGGTCGAGGTCGTGGGGGCGGTCGTAGAACGTGCGGACCGAGAAGACCTGCTGCTCGTCCTCGCCCCGGAACATGAAGTACGTCCGGAACTCTTCCCACGGCGCCGCGAGGTCGCCCTCGTCGTCGACGACGTACTTCAGCTCCATCTGTTCGAGGAGCTGCTTGACGAGGTCCTGGTCAGGGACGACGGGGCCCTCCGGTCCTGCCGCCTGCGGTTCGGGCTGGCCCCCGAAATTAGGAATCGAGGACGGATCGATGCTCACCGTTATTTCCCTTCGTGACGAGTACGGCCATCCTCCCCCATGGCGGGCGGGGCATGGCAAGCCCGGACGGCCCCGATCCGCCACAAGCTGACAGACAGCGCGTGGGGGACGGGGTCCGCCGGGCATCGGCCGGACATGCGCCGACGGACCGCGACGCGCCGTGACCGGCGGTCACGGCCTCGGGCCGGTCGTTACGCGGCGGGGCCGACGATCAGCCCGTCCTCGACCCGCTCCACCCGTACGGTGTCACCGTCGCGGACCTCGCCGGACAGGATCTCCTTGGCGAGCCGGTCGCCGATCGCCGTCTGGATGAGCCGGCGCAGCGGCCGCGCCCCGTACGCCGGGTCGTTGCCCTCCTCGGCGAGCCAGGCCAGCGCCTCCGGCGAGACCTCCAGGGTGAGCCTGCGGTCGGCCAGGCGCTTCGCCAGCCGGTCGATCTGGAGCCCGGCGATGTGCGCGAGCTCGTCGCCGGACAGGGCGGAGAAGACCACCAGGTCGTCGAGCCGGTTGATGAACTCCGGCTTGAAGGAGGCCCGCACCACGTCCAGTACCTGCTGCTTCTTCACCTCGGGCTTGACCAGGGGGTCCATCAGGAACTGGCTGCCGAGGTTGGAGGTGAGGACGAGGATGGTGTTGCGGAAGTCGACCGTGCGGCCCTGGCCGTCGGTGAGCCGGCCGTCGTCGAGGACCTGGAGCAGGACGTCGAAGACCTCGGGGTGGGCCTTCTCGACCTCGTCCAGCAGCACGACGCTGTACGGGCGGCGGCGGACGGCCTCGGTGAGCTGGCCGCCCTCCTCGTAGCCGACGTAGCCGGGCGGGGCGCCGACGAGACGCGCGACGCTGTGCTTCTCGCCGTACTCGCTCATGTCGATGCGGATCATGGCCCGCTCGTCGTCGAACAGGAAGTCCGCGAGCGCCTTGGCCAGCTCGGTCTTGCCGACGCCGGTGGGCCCGAGGAAGAGGAACGACCCGGTGGGCCGGTCGGGATCCGCGATCCCGGCCCTCGTGCGGCGTACGGCGTCGGACACGGCCTGCACGGCCTCGCTCTGCCCGATCAGCCGCTTGCCCAGCTCGGACTCCATCCGCAGCAGCTTCTGGGTCTCGCCCTCCAGCAGCCGGCCGGCCGGGATGCCGGTCCAGGCGCCGACGACGTCCGCGATGTCGTCCGGGCCGACCTCCTCCTTGACCATGGTGTCCTTGGAGGCTTCCTGCTCCGCCTCGGCGGCCTCCTCCAACTCCCGCTCCAGGCCCGGGATCTCCCCGTACAGCAGCTTGGAGGCGGCGTCGAAGTCGCCGTCACGCTGGGCGCGTTCGGCCTGGCCCCGCAGTTCGTCGAGGCGCTCCTTGAGCTCACCGACCCGGTTGAGGCCCTGCTTCTCCTTCTCCCAGCGGGCGTTGAGTCCGCGCAGCTCCTCCTCCTTGTCGGCGAGGTCGCGGCGCAGCTTCTCCAGGCGCTGCTTGGACGCGGGGTCGGACTCGTTCTTGAGGGCCAGCTCCTCCATGCGCAACCGGTCGACGGAGCGCTGGAGTTCGTCGATCTCCAGCGGCGAGGAGTCGATCTCCATACGGAGCCGGGAGGCGGCCTCGTCGACCAGGTCGATGGCCTTGTCGGGGAGGAAGCGGGAGGTGATGTAACGGTCGGAGAGGGTGGCGGCGGCCACCAGCGCCGAGTCCGCGATCTGCACCTTGTGGTGGGCCTCGTAGCGGCCCTTGAGCCCGCGCAGGATCGCGATGGTGTCCTCGACGGAGGGCTCGGCGACCAGCACCTGCTGGAAGCGCCGCTCCAGGGCGGGGTCCTTCTCGATGCGCTCGCGGTACTCGTCGAGCGTCGTCGCGCCGACCATGCGCAGCTCGCCGCGGGCCAGCATCGGCTTGAGCATGTTGCCCGCGTCCATGGCGGAGTCGCCGCCGGCGCCCGCGCCGACGACGGTGTGCAGCTCGTCGATGAACGTGATGATCCGGCCGTCGCTCTCCTTGATCTCGGAGAGGACGGTCTTCAGGCGCTCCTCGAACTCGCCGCGGTACTTCGCGCCGGCGACCATCGCGCCGAGGTCCAGGGAGACCAGCCGCTTGTTCTTCAGGCTCTCGGGAACGTCGCCCTTGACGATGCGCTGGGCGAGCCCCTCGACGACGGCGGTCTTGCCGACGCCGGGCTCACCGATGAGCACGGGGTTGTTCTTCGTCCGGCGCGACAGCACCTGCACGACACGGCGGATCTCCTGGTCGCGGCCGATGACCGGGTCCAGCTTGCCCTCGCGCGCGGCGGCCGTGAAGTCGGTGCCGAACTTCTCCAGGGCCTTGTACTGGCCCTCCGGGTCGGGTGTGGTCACCCGGCGCCCTCCCCTGCTCGTCTCGAATGCGGCCAGCAGCTTCCTGGCACCGGCGCCCTGCCCGTCGAGGATCTCACCCGCACGGCCGCCCCTGGCCGCGATGCCGATCAGCAGGTGCTCGGTGGAGATGTAGTCGTCGCCCAGCTCCTTGGCCCGCTGCGCGGCGTCCTGGATGACGGCCAGCAGCTCGCGGTTGGGGGCCGGCGGGGCGACGGTGGAACCGGTGACGCTGGGCAGCCCGCCGAGCAGCCGCTCGGTCTCGCTCCGTACGACGGCCTGGTCGGCCTCGACGGCGGCGAGCAGGTCGACGACGTTCTCGTTGTCCCTGCCCTCCAGCAGCGCGAGGAGCAGATGTCCCGGCGTGAGATCGGCGTGCCCGTCCTTCACGGCCCTGCTGGTGGCCGCGTTGATGGCGTCCCGGCTCTTGTTGGTCAGCTCGGCGTCCACGTGTGGTTACTCCTCCTCGCAGCTGGTGGGTCATGCGTGAGTGCGTCAGTCATGCCTTGATGCATTGACTTAATCAACGTGCACAAAGTTGAGTCTATTCCACTCAAGGCGATGCGCGCACGCGCTGCGGGCACCCGGGGCGCGCACGAGCACCCGGGGACCGGCCTCGTACGCTGCCCCCATGGCAGACGTACACGCCCCCGCTCCCGCATACGTCGCGTTCTGGCGCGAGAGCCACCTCTCCACCCTGACGACCCCCCGCCCGGACGGCACACCGCACGTGGTGCCGGTGTGCGTGACGTACGACCCGGAGGCCGGGGTGGCGCGCGTGATCACCGACGGGGGCAGCCGCAAGGTCGCCCACATCCGGGCCGCCGGCCCCGGCGGGGCACGCGTGGCCGTCTGCCAGATCGACAGGGCCCGCTGGGCGACCCTGGAGGGCCTCGCGGTCATCCGGACGGAGCCGGAGGCCGTCGCGGACGCGGAGGCCCGTCACGAGGCGCGCTACGGCCGCGCCCCGCGGATCAACCCGACCCGGGTCGTCATCGAGATCACCCTCGACCGGGCGCTCGGCAAGGCCTGACCGGCCCCCTGCGACACACCGCCCCCGTACAGGAACAGCACAACGGCGCCACCGTGTTCAGGTCACGGTGGCGCCGCTGTGTGGGGGAAGCGCCGGAGCGATAGGTGACGACGGGGGAATCGCTCAGGCACTGCGGGGGGTGGCGGAAAGTGGTTCTGCGTCGAACAGCTCGTGGTCCCGCTGATCGAGATTGACGAAGATCATGCCGTACCTGACGGCACAGCGGACCGGCTGCGGCGCACCGCGCGGCCGACGGAGACAGCGATAGGCGCGGACGTCCTCGTCCTCTTCCATCACCACGACGATCGGCTCTCCGAACAGGGTGACCATCAACGAGTCGCCACGGCGGGGGAGTGCCGTGAGCAGATCGATGAAATGCCACCCTGAGCGATAGGCGGTCGCCATCTCGCGCCGGAAGGTGCGGTCGTCCGGCGGGGTACTCATGCCCGGCCCCGTGCGGCAGGCGTGCTCTCCGACAGCGACTCGGGTGCCGCTTCCGCTCCCGTCGTCCGTGCGGGCATCAAGTCCCAGGCCAGGTCCGGAGGCGGAGCGGCCTGCACCTGCGCGCCGGCCGAACCGTGGGTCACGCCGCCCTCAACGAGGTCAAGAACACTCAGCGCCCCGGTCGTCAGCCCAACGGAGAAGGCAACAGCAAGCACCGAGCGAAGCGTTTTGTAACTCATGATGGGCTTCGTCCTCACTTCCAAGGTTTCCTCTCCCCCGCAGAACAAGACGATGGCCCATCCAGGCACGTCAACGCCACAGAAGCGATGCATCATGTTCCTGCTGATTCATGTTCCTGGGGGGTGGAGAATTGACCACAGACAACACCAAAGCGGCACATCCCCACTCGGTTAGTGCCTTGTGTGACGAGGGAGCACGGCTCTACGCCAGTGCGCTGAGTGTGGGCAAAATAGCTCGCGTCGAGGCGGAGGACGCTCCGTGTCTGCTGGAATTCGCCCTGCTGCATCCCGATCCCGACGACCCCAACTGGCTGCGGCCGGTACCGCCGTCCGCGGCGCTCACGCAGCGGCTCCATCCGATCGAGCGGGAGATCCAGGAGCGAAGGCGCCTCTCGGTGGAGCTCACCGAGGTGTTCGAGCCCTTCATGGCGATCAGCGCCCAGGCTCCGCCGACCACCCACGCGATTACGGTTCTCGAAGGCATCGGCCGTATCAACGCCTCGATAGAACTCGCCCTCGCCGAGTGCCGCTCGGAAGTCCTCACCATTCAGCCGGGGGGCGGGCGCAGCGAGAACGCGCTCACCACTGCCATGGAACGCGGCAAGATGCTCACGGAACGTGGCGTCGGCATGCGCACGCTGTATCAGCACACTGTCCGCCACAGCCACGGCACTCTCAATTACGCGGCCCGGATGGCCGAGAGCAAGGTCGAGATCCGCACGCTCGAAGAGCTGATAGAGCGGCTCATGATTTTCGACCGCACCGTCGCCTTCATACCGGCCACCGACGACCGCACCGTGGCCCTTGAGCTGCGGCACCCCGGCATCGTGGAGTACCTCGCCAAGGTCTTCGAGCAGTTCTGGCACCGCGCGGTGCCCCTCCAGGAACAGATTCCGTACGACTCCACGACGGACGGCATTTCCGGGGTGAGGCATTCGATCGCCAAACTGCTCGTCGAGGGTCATGTCGACGAGGCGATCGCCCGCCACCTCGGCATGAACGTACGCACCTGCCGGTCGCACATCGCGAAGCTCAGCGTCGCGCTCGGCAGCAACAGCCGGGCCCAACTCGGTTACCTGATCGCGCGATCCGGAATCCTGGAATCAGGTCCCGACCATGCGCTCGGCCGCGAGCCGGGAGCGTGACCGCGCACGCGAGAATTCCGTACATCAGGCCTGACCGACCTGACGCATTCCCGCCACGCGACAGAAGGACCACGAAGCCCGGATGACCGACACCACATCCATACCCGCCGCCGTCGAGGACGACCACCACGGGGACATCCTGGTCGAACTCGCGGGCGAGCACAGCGAGATGCTCGTCGTGAGCGGCGAGATGATCCCCCGCGTCGTCCTCACCCGCGCACCCGGCGCGGAGGTCGACGACCACATCGTCATCGGCACCCGCGACCCCCGCCACCTCACGCTCACCGTGGACGGCCGGGAAGCGACGATCACGCCCGGCAAGGGGAAACTCCGCCGCCGCTCCTACCGGGTCGACGTCCGCTGCGCCGGTACGTCCTACCGGCTCGTGCCCGACTCCATCCCGAGCAGCCGGCTGACCCGCGACGGCAAGCACATCGGGGACTTCTCCTCGGACGGCGACCGGCGGGTGCTCGCCGAGTGGCGGTCCGGGGCCGCCGTCGAGCCGGCCGACGCCGCGATCGGCTACGCGCTGGCCGCCGCGTTCGGCACCGGCGGACAGCCGATGTGGATGATGCTGGTCGACACGGTCAGCGAGCTCCTGCCGTAGGCCCGGGCCGGGGGCACACGCGAAGGGGCCGGGAGAGCTGCTGAACGCTCTCCCGGCCCCTTGGGCGTACGAAGGGCACCGGAGCCGCACGAAGGGGCCCGGAGCCGTACGAAGGGCCCCGCCGGCCCGTCGGCCGCTTCCTAGTCCGTCGGCCGCTTCGGCTTCGGCCGCCAGACCACCAGCGCGCTGGTCTGCTGCACGTCCTGGTACGGAACGAGGTCCCGGCGGTACGAGGCGTGCACCTGGGCCTCGCGCTGTTGCATGGCGACCGCCGCGCCGTCCACCGCCGCCGAGAGCTCGGCGACGCGCTGCTGGAGGGCCGCGACCTGGTTCTCCAGCTCGATGATCCGCTTGATGCCCGCGAGGTTGATGCCCTCGTCCTGCGACAGCTGCTGCACGGTGCGCAGCAGCTCGATGTCACGGGCCGAGTAGCGCCGGCCGCGCCCGGCCGTACGGTCCGGGGAGACCAGGCCGAGACGGTCGTACTGGCGCAGTGTCTGCGGGTGCAGGCCCGAGAGCTGGGCCGCGATCGAGATCACGTACACCGGTGTCTCATCGGTCAGCTGGTACGGATTGCGTCGACGGCCGTCCATCTCAAGCTCCCTTCGCAGCCTGGAACAGTTCCGCCCGCGGGTCCTCGTCCGCGGTCGCCTTCCGGTAGGCCTCCAGGGCGTCCCTGGCCTCCTGGCCCAGGTCCCTGGGAACCGCGACCTCCACGGTGACCAACAGGTCGCCACGGGTGCCGTCCTTGCGCACCGCGCCCTTGCCCCGGGCGCGCATCGTACGCCCGTTGGGGGTGCCGGCGGGAAGCTTCAGGGTGACCGGGGGGCCGCCGAGAGTGGGGACCTTGACCTCGCCGCCGAGCGTCGCCTCCGGATAGGTGACGGGCACGGTGACCGTGAGGTTGTCGCCCTTGCGGCCGAAGACCGGGTGGGCGTCGACGTGGACGACGACGTAGAGGTCGCCGGCCGGACCGCCGCGTTCGCCCGCACCGCCCTTGCCGCGCAGCCGGATCCGCTGGCCGTCGGAGACGCCCGCCGGAATCCTCACCTGCATGGTGTGCGCCGACTTCGCCCGGCCGCTTCCCTTGCAGACCTCGCAGGGGTCCTGGGCGATGAGGCCCCGGCCCTTGCAGTCCACACAGGGGTCGGTGAGCGAGAAGCCGCCGCCGCTGCCGCGCGAGACCTGGCCGGTGCCGACACAGGTCGGGCAGACCCTGGGGGTGCCGTTCTTGTCGCCGGTGCCGGAACACGCCTTGCAGGGCGCCTGACTGGACATCCGCAGCGGGACCGTGGCCCCGTCGACCGCCTCGGTGAAGCTGAGCGTCACCTCGGACTCGATGTCCTGGCCGCGCCGCGGCTGGACACGGGTGCCCGCGCCGCCGCGGTTGAACAGCCCGCCGAAGACGTCGCCGAGACCGCCCCCGCCGCCGAAGCCGCCGCCCGCGCCGCCCTGGCCGCCGCCACCCTGGGCGCCACCTCCGAAGAGGTCGCCCAGGTCGAAGTTGAAGTTGCCGCCGGCACCACCGGGGCCGGGGCGGAAGCCGCCGTTGCCGAAGAGGGCGCGCGCCTCGTCGTACTCCTTGCGCTTCTTGGGGTCACCGAGGACGTCGTTCGCCTCGGAGATCTCCTTGAAGCGCTCCTCCGCCTTGGCGTCGCCCTTGTTGGCGTCCGGGTGGAACTCGCGGGCGAGCTTCCGGTACGCCTTCTTGACCTCGGCGTCGGTGGCGTCCTTGGGGACGCCGAGGACCTTGTAGTAGTCCTTCTCGACGAAGTCCTTCGTGCTCATCGACGTCCCTCCTTCCGGACGATCGGCCGAGCGGCCGGCCCGTGGGCCGGCCGCCGGGCCGGTCGGTGTGCACCCTGGTGGTCAGACGCGTTGCCGTCAGACCTCCTCGGTGCCACCGCTCTCCTCGTCGTCTGTCTTCTCTTCCTTGGCCGCGGCGGGCGTGGCGCCCGGCTGCGGCTCGGCGACGGCCACCCGCGCGGGGCGGATGGTGCGCTCGCCGATGCGATACCCCGGCTGCAGGATCGCCACGCAGGTCGTCTCGGTGACGTCCGGCGCGTAGCTGTGCATCAGGGCCTCGTGGATCGTCGGGTCGAAGGGCTCGCCCTCCTTGCCGAACTGCTGGAGGCCCAGCTTCGCGACGACGGTCTCCATCGATTCGGCCACCGACTTGAAGCCGCCGACCAACTCGCCGTGTTCCCGTGCGCGGCCGACGTCGTCGAGGACGGGCAGGAGCTCGGACAGGAGGTTCGCGACAGCGACCTCCTTGACCGCGACCCGGTCCCGCTCGACGCGGCGACGGTAGTTCTGGTACTCGGCCTGGAGCCGCTGGAGGTCCGCGGTGCGCTCACCGAGCGCGGTGCGTACCTGGTCCAGCTGTGCGGTCAGACCGACGGTCGGGTCGAGGTCCCCGGCCGGGGCTGCCGTCTCCTCCTCGGAGGAGTCGGCAGCCTTCGGCTCGGCGTCATCAGGGGTGGCGCCGGAGGGGACGTCGGGCTTCTCCTCGAAGCCCGGAGTCTCCTCGGTCACGCCGCACCGCCCTTGGTGTCCTTCTCGTCGTCCACGATCTCGGCGTCGACGACGTCGTCATCGGCCTTGGCCTGGGCATCGCCCGGGGCGTCGGCGCCCGGGGTCGCACCCTCAGCCTGGGCGTTGGCGTACATCGCCTGGCCCAGCTTCTGGGAGACGGCGGCGACCTTCTCGGTGGCCGTGCGGATCTCGGCGGAGTCCTCGCCCTTGAGCTTCTCCTTCAGCTCGCCGACGGCGGTCTCCACCTCCGTCTTCACGTCGGCCGGGACCTTGTCCTCGTTGTCCTTGAGGAACTTCTCGGTCTGGTAGACGAGCTGCTCGCCCTGGTTGCGCGACTCGGCGGCCTCGCGGCGGGCGTGGTCCTCCTCCGCGTACTTCTCGGCCTCTTCGCGCATCCGGTTGACCTCGTCCTTCGGCAGCGAGGAGCCGCCGGTGACGGTCATCTTCTGCTCCTTGCCGGTGCCGAGGTCCTTGGCGGCGACGTGCATGATGCCGTTGGCGTCGATGTCGAAGGCGACCTCGATCTGCGGCACACCGCGCGGGGCCGGCGGCAGACCGGTCAGCTCGAACATCCCGAGCTTCTTGTTGTACGCCGCGATCTCGCGCTCGCCCTGGTAGACCTGGATCTGCACGGACGGCTGGTTGTCCTCGGCCGTCGTGAAGATCTCGGAGCGCTTGGTCGGGATCGTGGTGTTGCGCTCGATGAGCTTGGTCATGATCCCTCCCTTGGTCTCGATGCCGAGGGACAGCGGGGTGACGTCGAGGAGCAGGACGTCCTTGACCTCGCCCTTGAGGACACCGGCCTGGAGCGAGGCGCCGATGGCGACGACCTCGTCCGGGTTCACACCCTTGTTGGCGTCCTGGCCACCGGTCAGCTCCTTGACGAGCTCGGCGACGGCGGGCATACGGGTGGAGCCACCGACGAGAACGACGTGGTCGATCTCGGAGAGCTGGATGCCCGCGTCCTTGATGACGTTGTGGAACGGGGTCTTGCAGCGGTCCAGGAGGTCCGCGGTCAGCTGCTGGAACTGCGAGCGCGTGAGCTTCTCGTCCAGGTGCAGCGGGCCCTCGGCGGACGCCGTGATGTAGGGCAGGTTGATCGTGGTCTCGGTCGAGGACGAGAGCTCGATCTTCGCCTTCTCCGCGGCCTCGCGGAGACGCTGGAGAGCCATCTTGTCCTTGGACAGGTCCACGCCGTGCCCGTTGGCGAACTGCTTCACCAGGTAGTCGACGACGCGCTGGTCCCAGTCGTCACCACCGAGGTGGTTGTCACCGTTGGTGGCCTTCACCTCGACGACGCCGTCGCCGATCTCCAGGAGGGACACGTCGAAGGTGCCGCCACCGAGGTCGAAGACGAGGATCGTCTGGTCGTCCTTGTCGAGGCCGTACGCCAGCGCGGCGGCGGTCGGCTCGTTGACGATGCGCAGGACGTTCAGGCCCGCGATCTCGCCGGCCTCCTTCGTCGCCTGACGCTCGGAGTCGTTGAAGTACGCCGGGACGGTGATGACCGCGTCGGTCACCTTCTCGCCCAGGTAGGACTCGGCGTCGCGCTTCAGCTTCTGCAGGATGAAGGCGCTCATCTGCTGCGGGTTGAAGCTCTTGCCGTCCAGGTCGATCTTCCAGTCAGTGCCCATGTGGCGCTTGACGGAGCGGATGGTCCTGTCGACGTTGGTGACCGCCTGGCGCTTCGCGACCTCGCCGACGAGCACCTCGCCGTTCTTGGCGAAGGCGACGACGGACGGCGTGGTCCTGGCGCCTTCGGCGTTGGTGATGACGGTGGGCTCGCCGCCTTCGAGAACGCTGACGACGGAGTTAGTCGTGCCCAGGTCGATGCCGACCGCACGTGCCATTTCAATTCCTCCAACTGACTACTTGAGTGGATCTGACTCAAGAATGCATGACGCCCGTCGCGGAGTCAACAGACCTGAGTCCCTTACGCTCAACTTAAGTGCTCACATAGAGCACACCCGGGCCCCGCCCGCCCCCTCAGGTCGCCCCACGACCCCACCCGCGCACGCCACACCCCTCGCGCACCACCCGACCCACCGTCTCACCATGGGATCGTTCTGTCACAAAATGCCGTGAGACGGTCACAACCGTCACCGACCGGCAGGTTTCACCGTGGATCGTCACACCATCGAACCTCGAACCCCGGGCGGGCGCGATGCAGAACGCGAGGAAGCCGCGCGTACGGCGGAAGAACCAGAAGCACCAGAAACACCGGGGTCGGCCGCGACCCCGCTCGGAGCCGTACGTCACGGAGCCGCGCGGCCCCCATCCGTACGAGGAGAGACCTCACCCCCGACCGGCAGCGAGCGGTACGGCCAGGGGCCACTTCCCCTCGCGCCACGTCGCCCGCCTGGCCGGCCTCGGCGACCGGGCCGGGTGGCTGGCTGACCGGTTCCTGCCACGGACCACGGCCGGACGCGCGCTGGACCTGATTCTCGGCACCGCCCTGCTGCTCCTGACCGCCCCCGCCGTCGCCGCTACGGCCCTCGCCCTGACCGCGCGGAAGGCCCCGGGCGGCGCCTGGGACCGCAGGCCCCGGAGCGGTCTGGGCGGCCGGGTCTTCGAACTGCGCACCCTGCGCACCCGCAGGCTCCGGCTGGACCTGTTCTCCCGGCTTCCGCACGTCGTACGCGGCGAGCTTTCCCTGGTCGGGCCCGCTCCACTGGCCCCGGGCGACCCACGCGCCGCAGGGCCCGGGGCGAGGCAGTGGCGGCAGGAACTGCGGCCGGGACTGACCGGTCTCGCACAGGTGCGCGCCCGCTCCGGCATGCCGTGGGACGACCCCGCCCTGCTGGACCAGCACTACGCAGAGCACCATGGAGTGATGCTCGACCTGGCGATCCTCACCGAAGCCGCCTGCGGTCCACTGCGATCGGGGCTCCGGACGATCCGCCGCACCAAGGCACACCTGAGCGACACAGATCACCGCTCACCCGGCTGCAGCGGGGTGGACTAAGTGGATAGTGTCAGCACAGACTAATTAAGTTACTGCTTAGTAGTAGTGGGCAGTGTCAACTGAATCCCGCTCTCGCAGGCCCGAGGAGCCCCGAAATGCAACTCGCCGCGATCATTGTGTCGCTGGTGCTGACGGTCGTCGGCGTTGCGCTCATCACCCGAGCCGTCGCGCAGATCTACCGCTTCGTCCGTCTGGGACAGCCGGTACCAGCAGGCAGCCGCACCGACGACCCCATGCAACGGACGATCACCCTGGTCAAGGAGTTCGTCGGCCACACCCGCATGAACCGCTGGGCGGTCGTGGGCGTGGCCCACTGGTTCGTCGCAGTCGGCTTCCTGACCCTGGGCCTGACGATCGTCACGGCGTACGGCCAGCTGTTCAAGGCCGACTGGGTGCTCCCGTACATCGGCACCTTCCTGCCGTACGAGGTCTACATCGAGTTCATCGCACTCGGCACGACCCTCGGCATCCTCGTCCTGATCGCGATCCGTCAGCTGAACCTGCCCTCGCGGGCGGGCCGCAAGTCGCGCTTCACCGGTTCGAAGATGGGCCAGGCGTACTTCGTCGAGGCGATCATCCTGATCATCGGCGCCGCGATCATGCTGCTCCGCGGCCTCGAGGGCGCGCTGCACCACGTGGACAGCTACGGGCCCGCGTACTTCGCCTCGTACCCCCTGGTGCTGGCCTTCAAGGGGCTGAGCGTCGAGACGCTGCAGAACCTGGTCTACCTGTTCGCGATGATCAAGCTCGGTACGACGATGATCTGGGCGATCACGGTCGGGCTGAACACCAACATGGGTGTCGCCTGGCACCGCTTCCTCGGCTTCCCGAACATCTGGTTCAAGCGGAACTCCGACGGTGACGTCGCGCTCGGCGCGCTCCAGCCGATGACGTCGGGCGGCAAGGAGATCGACTGGGAGGACCCGGCCGAGGACGCGGTCTTCGGCGTCTCCCAGGTCGAGCAGTTCTCCTGGAAGGGCATTCTCGACTTCTCCACCTGCACCGAGTGCGGCCGCTGCCAGTCCCAGTGCCCCGCCTGGAACACCGGCAAGCCCCTCTCCCCCAAGCTCCTGATCATGTCGCTGCGCGACCACGCGCACGCCAAGGCTCCCTACCTCCTGGCCGGCGGCGGCAAGGACATGGAGGGCAACGAGAAGGCCACCGAGGAGCAGCTCAAGGACGTTCCCGCAGCCGCCCTCGCCGAGGCCGAGCGCCCCCTCATCGGCACCGCCGAGGAGAACGGCGTCATCGACCCGGACGTCCTGTGGTCCTGCACCACCTGCGGCGCCTGCGTCGAGCAGTGCCCGGTCGACATCGAGCACATCGACCACATCGTCGACATGCGCCGCTACCAGGTGATGATCGAGTCCTCGTTCCCGTCGGAGGCGGGCACGATGCTCAAGAACCTGGAGAAGAAGGGCAACCCCTGGGGGCTGGCCAAGAAGGCGCGCGTCGAGTGGACCAAGGAGGTCGACTTCGAGGTCCCGATCGTCGGGAAGGACGTCGAGGACCTCACCGAGGTCGACTACCTGTACTGGGTCGGCTGCGCGGGCGCCCTGGAGGACCGGGCGAAGAAGACCACGAAGGCCTTCGCGGAGCTGCTGCACATCGCGGGCGTCAAGTTCGCGATCATGGGCGGCGACGAGAAGTGCACCGGTGACTCCGCCCGCCGCCTGGGCAACGAGCCGCTGTTCCAGCAGCTCGGCCAGGAGAACGTGGCCATGCTGAACATGGCGTACGGCGAGGACGACGAAGACACGACGACGAAGAAGCCCAAGTCGTCGAAGAAGATCGTCGCGACCTGCCCGCACTGCTTCAACACGATCGCGAACGAGTACCCGCAGCTCGGCGGCGAGTACGAGGTCATCCACCACACGCAGCTGCTCCAGCACCTCATCGACGAGGGCAAGCTGATCCCGGTGACCCCGGTCGAGGGCCTGATCACGTACCACGACCCGTGCTACCTGGGCCGTCACAACAAGATCTACACCCCGCCGCGCGAGATCATCGCGAAGGTCCCGGGGCTGCGGAACGAGGAGATGCACCGCCACAAGGAGCGCGGCTTCTGCTGCGGCGCCGGTGGTGCCCGGATGTGGATGGAGGAGCGGATCGGCAAGCGCGTGAACAACGAGCGCGTCGAGGAAGCCCTCGCCCTCAACCCGGACATCGTCTCCACCGCCTGCCCGTTCTGCCTCGTCATGCTGACCGACTCGGTCAACGGCAAGAAGAACGACGGCCAGGCCAAGGAGTCCATCCAGGTCGTGGACGTCTCGCAGCTCCTCCTGGAGTCGGTGAAGACCCCGGCCGATCCGGCGGGCGAGCCGGAGCAGGTGGACGCACCGGAGCCCGAACCGGCAAAGTGACCTGGCGCATCAACGCGATGAGCGGCCGGACCTGCCTCGGGGGCAGGACCGGCCGCTTTTCCGTGCCCGGCCCCGCGCCCGCCCCGCGCCCGGTGTCCCGGCCCGGCAGTGACGCTCGCCGCATGTGAGCCGGGACATGTACGCGACGGCGTATCTGGAGCATCATGTGCCCCGGAGAAACCCGGTACGGGCCAGGACCCCTCCCCGGCAGACGGCGGACAGCACCACACCGCACCGAACCACACCGAACCGCACCCGACGAACAACGAACGAGCGACGAACGAGGCCCCCGTGCGCCCACGCATCACGCACCCGAAGGCAGCGGTCACCACCAGGGCGACGGCCGTCCTCGCCGCGGGCTGCACCGGCCTGCTGCTCGTGCTCACCGGCTGCGGAAGCCCCTCGGCCGCCGACGCACCGCCCTCCGCCGCATCCGGGTCCGGGGCCAAGAACGGCGACACCCCGCCGGAGGCGCAGACCCTGGCGGGCACGGCGCGCGTCCCCGTACCGCGCGGCGCCGGCAGCCGTGTCCCGTACGACTTCAACGGCGACGGTCACCGGGACCTGGTCATCGACGACCTGGTGAAGGCCCCCGAGGACAGCCACGGCGACGACGCGGGCATCGGCATCGTCTACGGCTCCGACGACCGCCCCCTGGACCCGGCCGCCCGGCAACTGCTGAGCGCCCGCGCGAACGCGGCGAAGTCCGGCGACACCCTGCCCGCCGCGTTCGACGCCGAGTCGGCCTGCGACCTGGACCGGGACGGCTTCACGGACCTGATCGTCTCCACCGACCCCCCGTACAACGGCATCGGCGCCCCGCCCGTCCCCCTCCAGATCCTCTTCGGCTCCCCGCAGGGCCTGACGGGCAAGGCGGTCACCGTACGCATCCCGCAGCAGGCCCGGTTCGGCAACGAGTGGCCCGAGCAGCCGGTCTGCGGCGACTTCGACGGCGACGGCAGGGCCGACCTCGCGGTCACGGCCAGCGCCGGCCAGGTCACCTTCCTGCACGGCCCCTTCACCCGCACCGGGGTCCCGCGCAGCGCGGAACTGCTCCCCGACGGCGGCCCGTACCTCTACGCCCCCGAACCCAGGGCCGACACCGACGGGGACGGTTACGACGACCTCGTCGCCGCCGCCCGCCCGCACGCCCCCGGCCGGCCGGGCAAGGGCACCCTCCTCCTCGGCTCCGCGAAGGGCCCGGCCCGCCCGGGCGGCACGTACGCGTTCGCCGCGGAGAAGCTCCCCAGGGCGCCGCTGAACGCGACGGGAACCACCCGCACCGCCCTCCTCGACCACGGCGACTACGACGCCGACAAGAAGCCGGACACGGTGGTGCGGACGTACCGGGGCGAGCGCCAGGATCTGATCGCCCTCTACGCGGCGGGTAACACGGACAGGCCGGTCCTCACCTTCTCCACGGCGCTGTTCCTCCCCTGAACTCCCCCTCCCAGGGCCCGGGGTACGGCCCCTAGGGGATGTCACAGCTCGGCCGCAATGGCGGACGGGTTCCCCCGGCCCCCACTCCCCACCCCCGGGGACCAGGTACGTTCGACGGGTGGCTGGATTCAGGATCGGACGCGGCCGGGACAACCGCACCCCGCAACAACCGCAGCAGCAGCGGCAGCAGCCGTACGGAGGGCAGGCACCACAGCCGCCGTACGGTGCTCAGCCGTGGCCGACGGCAGGAGCCCCCGGCAACGGCGGGGCGCCACCGCCGTACGGCCCTCCGCAAGGCGCCCCGTACAACACCGGTGGCGGCTACGCGGGCCCCGGGCCAGGAGGACACGGCGGTCAGGCCGGACACGGCCAGGGGCCTCACGGCGGTCACGGCGGTCACGGTGAACCGGAGTACTTCGGCGACCCGTACGCGGACCCCGCGCCCCACGACCCGTACGCCAACAACCCGGGTCACACGCAGGCGTTCCGCGTCGACGAGGACGCCTACGGCGACGGCAACACCTACCAGGCCGGTGCCGCCCCCGCCCAGCCGACGGGCCCGCGCCTGCGCTGGAAGGAACTGCTGACCGGCATCGTGACGCGCCCGGGACCGACGTTCTGGCAGATGCGGGACTACCCGGTCTGGGGCCCGGCGCTGGTCGTCACGTTCCTCTACGGCCTGCTCGCGCTGTTCGGCTTCGACCAGGCGCGCGAAGAAGCGATCAACGCGACGATCTCGACGGCGATCCCGTACGTCCTGTTCACCGGCGTCGGCTTCGTCATCGGCGGCCTGGTCCTCGGCGCGGTGACCCACACCCTGGCCCGCCAGCTCGGCGGCACGGGCTCGTGGCAGCCGACGGTGGGCCTGTCGATGCTGATCATGTCGATGACCGACGCCCCGCGCCTGCTCTTCGCCGTCTTCCTGGGCGGCGAGAACTCCCTGGTCCAGATCGTGGGCTGGCTGACCTGGCTGGCGGCCGGGGCGCTGTTCACGTCGATGGTCAGCAAGTCGCACGACCTGCCGTGGCCGAAGGCGCTGGGAGCATCGGCGATCCAGCTGATCGCGCTGCTGTCGATCATCAAGCTGGGCACGATCTGAGAAAACCGCGCAGTACAGGAGAAGGCCCCCCGGAGCACAGAACACGCTCAGGGGGCCTTCTCACGCACTCCTGCACACTGCACAAGTGAGGTCAGGAGTCGAGAACCTGCCCGTCCCGCCGCACGACGGGCTTCTCCACGCTCCACGGGAAGTTGATCCACTGATCGGTCTTCTTCCACACGTACTCGCACTTCACGAGGGAGTGGGACTTCTCGTAGATGACGGCGCTGCGCACCTCGGCGACATGGTCGACGCAGAAGTCGTGGACGAGCTTGAGCGTCTTGCCCGTATCAGCGACATCGTCAGCGATCAGAACCTTCTTCTCCGAGAAGTCGATCGCGTTGGGCACGGGCGCCAGCATGACGGGCATCTCCAGGGTCGTGCCGACCCCGGTGTAGAACTCCACATTGACGAGATGGATGTTCTTGCAGTCGAGCGCGTAGGCGAGCCCACCGGCGACGAAGACACCACCCCGAGCGATGCTGAGGACGACATCGGGCTCGTACCCGTCGTCGGCGACGGCCTGCGCCAGCTCGCGCACGGCCCGCCCGAAGCCCTCGTACGTCAGGTTTTCCCGCTCGTCACTCGCCATGATTGATCACACCTGGGTCCGATGGAAGTTCTGGAACGACCGCGAGGCCGTCGGGCCCCGCTGCCCCTGGTACCGCGACTCGTACCGCTCGGAGCCGTACGGGAACTCGGAGGACGAGGTCAGCTTGAACAGGCACAGCTGCCCGATCTTCATGCCCGGCCAGAGCTTTATCGGCAGGGTCGCGAGGTTCGACAGCTCCAGGGTCACGTGCCCGGAGAACCCGGGGTCGATGAACCCGGCCGTCGAGTGCGTCACCAGCCCGAGCCGCCCGAGCGAACTCTTGCCCTCCAGCCGCGAGGCCAGATCATCGGGCAGCGAGATCACCTCGTACGTGGACGCCAGCACGAACTCCCCGGGGTGCAGGATGAACGCCTCGTCGCCCTCCGGCTCGACCGTACGGGTCAGATCGGGCTGTTCGACGGCCGGATCGATGTGCGGGTACCGGTGGTTCTCGAACACCCGGAAGTAGCGGTCCAGCCGCACGTCGATGCTCGACGGCTGCACCATCGAAGGGTCGTACGGATCAATACGGACTCGGCCGGCGTCGATCTCGGCCCGGATGTCCTTGTCTGAGAGAAGCACCCACCGAGGATACGCAGAACGCGCGAGCCCGCCCCAACCGGACCACCCGCGCGCCTGCGGAACACCTCCACCCCGCTACATCTCTTTCCCGCGTCCGCTCGTCTTTCCCGCGTCCGCCCGCTACCGCTTCTCGAACGCCACCGGCACGGCCTGCCGCAACCGCGCACACCGGGGACACCGGATCAACCGCCCGGGCCCGATCCGGCCGGCCCCGAGCTGCTGCATCGGGAACGACGAGGTAGCGAAAACATGCCCTTCGGCACAGCGGACGACGGTGCGCTCCATCGACTCCATCAAGTCCCTTCCCCAACCACATATGGACGAGAAAGCCACATTAGGGGATGAACGGGACGCCACTCCACGCGGCACTCCGACCACCCACGCTACGCCCCCAACTCCCGCCCATCACACCCCCGTCCACCCACCCTCCCCCACCGGACACACGACACGGAGGCCCCACGGCTCATCCGCCGGGGGCCTGGCATGGGGTAGAGTGTGGAACGATGCAGCGCCGGTGATCGGCACGCTTCGCGGGTGTAGTTTAATGGTAGAACATGAGCTTCCCAAGCTCAGAGCGCGAGTTCGATTCTCGTCACCCGCTCCACGACTGAGGCCCAGGTCAATTGACCCGGGCCTTGTTTGTTGTCTGAACCTGCGTAGGTGCCGCGTGCCCGATCCGTGCCCGAATTCAACGGCTCTTCTCTGACCGGAGCTGGGAGAGTGTGTGCACGACCGGCAGGTCGAACTGGTCCTTGTCCTGCTCCCAGTAGGCGAGCACCCGAGCCGTGGCTTCGGCCATGTCCGTGGGCAGGTCAGCCGCGCGGAGAGTATCGGCGACCTCTTCCATCTCGGGCGCCCAGCGCCAGGCTCGGGCTGCCACGCTCGGTAGATACTCCGGATCGGAGAGGATCGCGGAGATCATGACCTCGGCTTCGGCTGTGAGCTGATCACCGACTCCATGGGCGTCGGCGAGCGCGTGAGCGACTCCGGCGAGGGTGCGGGCGGCCTTCTGGTAGCTGGAGAAGGCCATCTTCAGCGCGGAAGCGGAACCGAGTGTGTCCCCGACGCGGCACACGTGCAGCGCAGAGTCCGTGAACAGCGACGCCACCGGCTCGACGGCGGAGTCGGCCCCTGCAAGATAGAGCCGCGTCGCG
This sequence comes from Streptomyces anulatus, assembly GCF_014650675.1. Lineage (GTDB taxonomy): Bacteria > Actinomycetota > Actinomycetes > Streptomycetales > Streptomycetaceae > Streptomyces > Streptomyces anulatus. Next base: position 124,830 of record NZ_BMVK01000003.1, read on the forward strand.
CGCCCATCGCCTGGCGGCTGACCGAAAACGGCACCGTCGACGACTGCGGAGCCGGGGCGGATCTCGTCAGCGATGCGCCGTACGCGTTGAGGGCTGATGGCGTTGATATCGACGTACACCCCCGCGAAGCCGTGTGCGGCCACCGCCGCTGCAACGTCCTCCGCCGCCTGCGGTGGGCAGACCGAGAGAACGATCGCGCTGCGCGACAGCGCTTCCGGGAGCGAGTCGCACGCAGTGGCACCGGCCTCTCTCGCGCGGCGCCACGTGTGCTCGCTGCGGCACTTGGTCACCGACAGCGCCTCATGGCCGCCGGCGACGATCTCGGCGGTGATCGCCGCGCCCATGGATCCAGGGTGGAGCACGGTCACGGTGATCACTGGCTGCCTCCGGCGGTCTGCGACGTGGAGTGTTCCTCATCCCATGATCCGCTGCCGCCCGGCACCAACGGCTACAGAATCAACACCTCGTGGCGGTCCGGGCACTGATGGAGGACAGAAGTGCCTCCGGGCTCTTGGACTGACCATTCAGAGCACGACAGCGGTACACGAGCCGTGGCCCTCCACTGTCCTGGCAGCTCGTCTCACGCCGAAGCCTCGTCATGGGTACCGTGCAGGAGACGAACTCTGTACGGACAGACCGGCGGTCGCGCCGGATCGTCCGGCGGCCGGGAGGTGTCCTGATGCTGGAGGAAGCCGAGGAGATCGGCAAGCGCGCTCGCAGGGCGAGGCTGCGGCTGGGCATGCCGCAGGCCGACCTGGCGACGGCCCTCGGGAAGTCGCAGGGCTGGGTGTCGAAGATGGAGCGTGGCCTGATCGAGCTGGACCGGGTCGGGCTGCTCAATCAGGTGGCCGCAGAGCTGCACGTCCATCCGAACGACCTGATCGGACGCCCGTACAGCAGCTCTCCCGACGACAGCCAGTGGCAGATCGCCGCCTCGTCGATCCTGCGCGAGCTGCGTCGCTACGACCTCGTCCCCGTCTTCGACGGGGCTCCGCGACCGGCATCACAGCTGTGGCGTGAGGTGACCCGGCTTCACCGCCTGCGGGACACCGCCTCCAACGTCGGGATTCTCCGAGTTCTCCCGGATCTGTTCCGGGAAGCGCGCGCTCTGGCGGAGGACTCGGACGGGCACGATCGGGAAGAGGCGTACGCCGTCTACGCCGTGTGCTGCAAGTTCGCGCACACCGCGGCGCACGCCCTCGGGCATCCCGAGCTGGTGGCCATGGCATGCGAACGAGCCGCGTGGTCAGCCAGGTTGTCGGGAGATCCGGTGCTGCCTGCCGTCGCCGACTGGATGCGCGTCTGGGACATGTGGGCGACGGCTGACTGGGCCGACGCTCTGACGCTCTCGGACAAGGCGATCGCCTCGGTGCAACAGCCGTACGAGCATGGTGACCCGCTGGCCATGCGGGCCTGGGGCACGCTACAACTACGGGCGGCCATCTCCGCCGCTCGGGCCGGCCGCCCATCGGAAGCGGAGGACCGCATCGGACATGCGAAGGACGCGGCGGAACGCGTGGACGCGTACGTCGGCGCACCGGTGTACGACCGGCATTCGCTGACGTTCTCCGCTGGGAACGTGCAGATCCACGCGATCAGCGTGGCCCTGGAAATGAGCAAGCAGGGCAAAGCTCTGGAGATAAACCGCCGTACCAGCCCGAGCTTGGTCGGGGCACTGCCCAACTCCCGTCAGGGTCACCACCACATGGACGTCGCACGGGCCTGGCTGTGGGACGGGAACCGAGCAAAGGCCCTCACCGAGCTGGAGACGGCTGAGCGGATCGCGCCGCAGCTCGTACGGAACCATCCCATCGCCCGTTCAACGCTTCGCAGCATCGTCTACGCGGAACGGGCAGCCACGAGGGAGAAGCTGCGGCACATGTCCGACCGATTTCACCTGGACGGATAGGGGTCGTATTCCTCCGGCTCATATTCGAGGATCGTCCTGTCCCTAACTTCGGGGCATGACGCGACGACGTTCTTCTCATCTTCCCTCGCAGGGAGCCGAGTTAGGTACGGCAGCACCGTTCGTTCCACGGCTCGGCGACCTCGCAACGGACAGCGCTCGCGATGGCCGTGTCGGGGTTGTGGTCGCTCTCCCCGGTGAGGGCTCCGTGCCCTTCGGAGCGGACAGCAGCGGTCAAGTGCGGCTTCCAGAGACCTCGCCGACCGCACCTGGACCGGACAAACATGCAGGTCAGGGCGACTGCACCAGTCCAAGAACCGTTGATTCCCAAGCTCAGAGCGCGAGTTCGATTCTCGTCACCCGCTCTTTGATGAAGGCCTTGGTCGGAGACCAGGGCCTTGTTGCTGTCTTGACCACCGTCACGGCGCATGCCATTGGCATGCCGTAAGTGTCCTTCCAACCGGCTCAGCCGGGCACTGCAGCAACATCGCGCTTCCCTTGTCTGCGAGCGGCAACACCCCACGGGACCGTGGAAACCGGCGCTCACCCGACGCGACAGCCGGGCCATCAGCCTGACCGCCACCAGCCCAAACAACTAAAACGGCACACCGAAGAAGCCGGCGGACCGGCACGAAGGATCGAGGTAACGGGCAGGTCCACAGACTGCCCGACACGCCGACGCCTACGAGGTCAAGATCATTCGCACCAAAACAGCTCCAACCCAAAGCCGCTTCACCGACCTTGGCTTACGCGTCTACTCCCCCAGCACGAGACCGACTGGGTAAGATCACCGGAACGGGCTAGGCACGGGGAGGCTACCGCCGAATGTCGATTCAAAAAATCTCGGTACCTAAGAACCAGGTCTACAAGATCCTTCAGATAGAGGAAGGCCATTTCGAGGACCTGAAGGCAATCGATATCTCACCGGCAAAGCTCACGAAGGCCATTTCTGCTTTCGCTAACGCAGATGGCGGAGAACTTTATGTCGGAATTGACGAAGGGCCCAATGGAAAGAATCACAGTTGGCGCGGATTCGATAATATGGAAGCAGCCAACGGGCATCTGCAAGTATTTGAAGAGCTATTTCCACTCGGTGGAGATTTCCTTTATGAATTCATGCAATGCGACGGGCATCCCGGCCTAGTCCTGCATGTAATCATCCAAAAGACCAAGGAAATCAAGCGCGCCAGCGACGGGAAACCGTACGTCCGCCGCGGGAGCCAAAGCCTCCCAGTAGGCGCAGACCGTCTTGAAGGCCTGCGCCGAAACAAGGGCATCACGTCTTTCGAATCCGAAACTGTACCAGCCCCGATCGATATAATCACTAATTCGCTAACCATAATCGATTTCATGCTCAGCAGCGTCCCCACCGGAGAACCTGAACCGTGGCTGCGGAAACAAATGATGATCGTGGGAGATAAACCCACAGTGGCGGGTCTCCTTCTCTACTCAGATGAGCCACAAGCTCCGCTACCCAAGCGCTGTGCCATCAAAATCTACAGGTACAAGACTACCGACCCACAGGGTTCGCGAGAGAATCTTGCGTTCGACCCTCTAACTGTCGAGGGCTCTCTCTACGGACAAATCAAGGCAGCCGTAGCAAAAACCTCTGAACTGATCGAAGAGGTGAAGATACTCGGCCCTGAAGGACTCGCACCGATCACGTATCCGTTTGAAACTCTGCACGAGATCATCACGAACGCCGTAATCCATAGGGACTACGGAACCGCAGACGACGTGCACGTCAGAATTTTTGATAATCGGGTTGAGGTGGAGAGCCCCGGACGCCTACCTGCTCACATCACGACTCGCAACATTCTCAAAGAGCGGTTTTCCCGCAATGGCGCAATCGTTCGACTAATTAACAAGTTCCCAGATCCACCAAACAAGGATGTGGGTGAGGGTTTGGCCACAGCGTTTGCCGCCATGAAAAAGCTGAAACTGAAAGACCCCGTAATCGAGGAACTGGAAAACTCCGTCCTCGTCAACATCCGTCACGAGCGACTGGGATCACCTGAAGAAATAGTAATGCAATACCTCACTAGTCACGAGGAAATCAACAATCGGACGGTACGAGCGCTAACTGGAATTGGGTCGGAGAATAAGGTTAAAACCATTTTCCTTCGTCTGATCGACGCTGGACAGATTGAGCGTGTCCCGGGGAAGAGGGGGAGCGCTTCCGCTTACCGAATGGCGACCAGCTCCGAGTAGAGCTTGGGGACACCTCCGTAGCGAGGTCAACCAACCGCGTACCTCGTGCCCCGTCTCATTCAGGCCGTTTAAGTTAGTTCAGACCGGACCAGACAGCTTCTTGGTTGCCCAGACCGCACACCCCGTACGCAAGTGAACGGCCGCAGGCTCAAGCCGCCTGGCCGCCAACAGGCTTCGAAGCAGCGCACTCCCCCAGCCTGTAGTGACGTCCGGCGGGTCGTCCGAGCTGGGGCGCCGGTCCCGGTCGGCCGGCGACCCCAAGCTCAGCGCGGGTTGCATTCTCGTCACCCGCTCTACGAAAAACCCCAGGCCAACGGCCGGGGGCTTCCTTGTATGCGGCACCTTGTCACCGTCCGGTCGGCTTCGGCGACCTCTCCCTGGATAATCGACGTATGGCATCACAGCCCAGCCTTTCCGATCTCCGCCGCGCCAAGTTCGCCCGGCGTCTGCCCGCAGCACTCTCCGAGCTCGCCGGCCCCGAGCACGGCACGGTGGGCCTGCCACTTCACCTGGCGTGGTCGGGACTGACCAGGTTCGATCTCGATCAGCCCCGGCTGCGGATGAGCTACTACCGCATCGTGCTGGCCGAGGGCCAGCACGATGATCTGGTCCGGTATCTCGATCGCGGCCTCCTCGTCAGCTTGTGGCCCACACTGCGCACACTGATCAGCCGTGATGTGCGTGAAGTGTGGGAACGCTCCTTCGACGAACTCGCCCACAGCACCCGGGCCGCTGCGTGAACCTCACCGACCTTCACCGTCGCCTTCTTGCAGACGTGCTCGCCGTAGGCGGCTCTTACCCTTTGGCGCTAACCGGCGGCTACGCGGTCCAGGCACACGGCCTGGTCGATCGGCTCAGCCAGGACCTCGATGTCGCGACCGAGAACCCCGATCATATGGAAGACATTGCCGCTTCCGTGCGAATGGGCCTGGAACAGCGCGGATGGCAGGTCAGTGCTCTGGAAACAGACCCTCTCTCCGCCCGCCTGATCGTCACCGACCCCGCGAGCCTTGAAGAGTGCGAGGTCGACATCCTCAAGGAAGCACTCTGGCGGCCGCCCGTACATACCGAGCACGGCTTGGTCCTGTCTCTGGAAGATGTCGTTGGGACCAAGGTCCGCGCACTGGCCGACCGCGGACTCGCCAGGGACCTGATCGACGTACAGGCCGCCGCGAACCGCTGGAGCCATGCCGAACTCGAGGAACTCGGACGGCGCCATGCCCGCGACTCCTTCGATCTGAGCGAGCTCCAAGCGCGACTGGGCGGAGCCGACTGGATCGACGACACAGAATTCGCCGCCTACGGACTCGACGAGCAGGCAATCACCGGGCTGCGGCAGTGGGCACAGGCATGGGGCGACGACATCGGCGAACGACTCCAGGAGCTGGAAGTTCCGCACGAAGACTGATGACTGTATAGAGACCATGTGCTAACAGGATGCACATCAGGCTGCTCAGACCTCAACGACCGTGCCCCATCCGTGCCCTTCGGAGCGGACAACAGCGGTCAAGAGCAGTGCCCAGAGACCGCGCCAACCTCGCCCCACCCAGACGAACATGCAGCTCAAAGGCACTTTGACTGCCCAAGAGCCGCTGATTCCCAAGCTCAGAGCGCGATTTCGATTCTCGTCACCCGCTCTTTGATGAAGGCCCTGGTCGGAGACCAGGGCCTTTCTTGTGTTCGGGATCGGCCCGACTGTGGAGGCTATGGGGACGGCTGGAACTACGGGGTTGCCAGCGAGCGTGGTGTTCTAGCGTGTGCAGTGGTGAAGGGTGACAGCTCACGTACGGGGAGGGCTTCCAGTGGGTGACGGGGCAGCACTGACGGATCGGATTGCCGAGCGGCGGGCCGGGGTCGGGGACCCGGGGGCGCTCGTGGGTGAGCTGCGGCGGGCCCTCGTGCTCGTGCCGTACGACCGGGGTGGGCTCTGGACCGCTGAGTTCGGTGGGGTGCGGTGGGTGTGCGGGTTCACCGATGAGACCGCGTTGGCCCGGTTCGCCGAGGAGCGGGCTGTGGTGGAGGGGGCGGCCGGGGCCGCCTCCAGGAGTTGGGAGTACGCCGCGTTTCGCGGGGCCCGGTTGCTGGATGAGGTCATCCCGGCGATGGGGGTGCCGGCCGGGGTCGCCGTGAACGTCGCCGATCCGGACGGGGCCATGTTGTTTCCGCCGGTGGTGGGGATCGTGCCGGATGCCGTCGCCGTCGATGCGGACGTACCGGATACCCGGGCTGTCCACGGAGACGCAAAGGGCGAAGGGGCAGGGCTGTGAGCGGTGGCGGGGCCGAAGACCTCAACGTCGATCCGGTCAGTGTTCAGCTGATCACCACCGGGCTGCGGGAAGCCGTGGCGGAGTTGAAGGAGATCGGTACCGGTACGGGGGCCGTGCTCGGCAAGGGGCTTTCCGAGTTGTCGATGACCGGCATGGAGGCCGGGCATCACGGGCTTTCGGTGGATTTCGAGGACTTCTGCGAGCGGTGGGAGTGGGGTGTCCGGGCGCTGGTCCAGGACGCCAACGCCATCGCGGCGAAGCTGGGGCTGGCGGCGGGGATCGTCTGGGAGGAGGACCAGTACGTCCAGGGCACGCTGAAGATCGCCGTGAACGCGGGCGTGGGAAATCCGCACGCCTCCGAGGACGAGATCGTCCAGCAGGACTGGGGCGATGTGTTCACCCCCGACTACCTGAGCCCCGACTACAGCCAGGAGTCGTTCGAGCGGACCGCCGACGAGGCCGGGCAGACCTGGAAGGACACCGGGCGGGCACTCGTCACGGAAGGGAACGGTGGGCGGCAGGCCGAGCAGCTGAACGAGCTGTTCGGCGTGGATCAGCAGGCGTTCGACCGGTCCGTGGACGACACGTTCGGGCCATCCCCCGAGGAGCGGGCACGGCAGCAGCAGGAGCAGGGCGACGGGGGGAACTAGGTCATGGGCTTCAAAGATTTCGTCAGTGACATCACGCCCGATGTCGTCGAGGACGCCGTCGAGGACGGTGTCGAGTGGGCAGGCGACCGGGTCGAGGACGCCGGGAACTGGGCCGGCGACCGGCTCGACGACGCCGGCTGGGAGACCGGGGCGGACTGGGTACGGGAGAAGTCCCGGTCCGTCGCGAACCGGATGGGCGCCGAGGTCGACGAGATGGACCTCGGGCAGACCGAGGACAAGACCAAGCTCATCTACGGCAGCCCGTCCGAGATCCGGTCCACCGCCTCCCACCTGCGTAAACTCCAAGGCGCGTTCGACCAGGTCGGCGGCGGGCTCAAGGGAGTCGACTCCTCCGCGCTCAAGGGGCAGGCCGCGGACGCCTTCCGGGACTCCGTGTCGATCGAGCCGCCGAAGTGGTTCAAGGCCGCCGACGCCTTCGAGAAGGCCGCCGGTGCGCTCGACTCCTTCGCCGGGACCGTGGAATGGGCGCAGGGGCAGGCCCAGACCGCGATCGACAAGTGGAAGGCCGGGACCAAGGCGTCCGAGGACGCCAGGGACGCGCACAACGAGAAGACGACCACGTACAACAAGGCCGTCGACGCCTACAACGCCAAGCCCTCCGACCAGCGTGACCCTTCCTCGCTGCCGCCCAAGCCGGGTACGTTCAGCGACCCCGGCACGGGGCGGATGGAGGAGGCCCAGTCGCTGCTCGCGGAGGCGCGCAAGCAGCGCAACACGGCGGCCGAGACCGCGCGCAAGGCCGTCACCGCGGCCCGGGACTCCGCGCCGGAGAAGCCGCGGTACTCCGAGCAGGCCATGGACGGGCTCGCCGAGTACCAGGTGATCCAGACCCACATCGCGGGCGGCGTCGTCAAGGGCGCGGCAGGCATCCTGAACTTCGCGCGCAGCGTCAACCCGACCGATCCGTACAACATCACCCACCCCGCGGAGTACGCGCTCGCACTCAACAACACCGCCGCCGGGCTCGTCCGGGTCGCCAACGACCCCTGGGGCACCGGCAAGCAGATGATCACCGACTTCATGAAGGACCCCGCCGAAGGATTCGGGCGGCTCTTGCCCGACCTGGCCCTCACCGCCGCGACCGGCGGCGCGGGGGCCGGTGTCAAGGGCGCCCGGGTGGTGAAGGAAGCTGCCGACATAGCCTCCGACGCACGCAGACTGGAGCGTGCCGCTCCCGAGGGCACCCACAACCGCCCTGACGGCATTCGCACCATCCAGGGCACCGACCCGGTCGACCTCGCCTCCGGGCGTATGTTTCTGCCCCAGACCGACGTGGTCCTGCCCGGGGTGCTGCCCCTGGCCTTCACCCGCCGGGTGGAGTCGGGCTACACCGCGGGCAGGTTCTTCGGCCCCTCCTGGTCCTCCACCGTCGACGAACGCCTGGAGATCGACGCCAACGGCGTCATCCACGTCACCGACGATGGCCTGCTGATCACCTACCCCCATCCCGTGCCAGGGCTGCCCACTCTCCCGGGCTCCGGGACCACGCGGGGCATCCTGGGCCGCGAGGTAGGCGGCGACTACACCGTCGCCGATCCCTCAACCGGTCTCGTACGCCACTTCGCCGCTCCGCCCGGGTGCGAACCCGGTGGAGACGGTGTTGCCTGGCTCGTCCAGATCACCGACCGGAGCGGGCAGAGCATCTCCATCGACCGCGCCGAGGACGGCACCCCCCTGGCGCTCGTGCATGCGGCGGGATACCAGATCCGGACCACGACGGCCTCCGGCCTCGTCACCGCGCTCGACCTCGTCGGTTCACCGCGCACGGCGAGCGACCACGTCGACGGTGACGCGCCGAAGCGCCTCATGGGGTACGGCTACGCGGATGGCAACCTCGTCACCGTCACCAAGCCGTCGGGCGCGTCACTGACGTTCACCTACGATGGCCGCCGCCGGGTCACTTCCTGGACCGACTCCAACGGCTCGTGCTACGCATACGCCTACGACGACCAAGACCGAGTGATCGCCGAAGGGGGCGAGGCAGGTCACTTCCAGCTCGCTCTCACCCATGGCGAGCCCGATACCTCAACCGGTCGACGTCTCACCACGCTGACCACGGCCGACGGGCGCAGTACGAAGCACCTGATCGATGGCGCGTGCCGCATCCTGGCCACCACCGATCCGTTGGGCAACACCACACACTTCTCCTACGATGCCTCGGGCCGTCAACTGACCCGTACCGACCCCGTCGGGCACACCACCGCCTTCGCCTACGATGCGGCGGGCAGACTCACCTCGATCATCCGTCCCGACGGCAGCGAACAGCGCACGGACCGCAACCAACTCGGTCTACCCAGCCGGTTCACCGGGCCCGACGGCGCTCGCTGGGAGCAGGAGTTCGACGACCGGGGCAATCGCATCGCTGTGACCGACCCCGCCGGACAGAGCACTCGCTACGGCTTCGACGCACAGGGCCGTCTCGTCTCGGTCAGCGACCCGCTGGGACATGTCACCCAGGTGAGCTGCGACCCGGCCGGGCTGCCACTGGAGGTCACCGACCCCCTGGGTGGCGTGACCCGCCACGAGCGGGACTCCCTGGGCCGCACCGTGCGCGTGACGAACTCTGTGGGGGCGGTCACCGTCTTCACATGGTCTGCCGACGGCCATCTCGCGCAACGCACTGGACCCGACGGCACGACGGAGACCTGGACCTACGACGGTGAAGGAAACCGCCTCACCCATACCGACCCGGTCGGCGGTGTCACCCGTTTCGAATACACCCACTTCGACCTGCTCAAGGCACGCACGGGCCCGGACGGCGCGCGCTACGAGTTCACCCACGACGCGGAGCTGCGACTGACCCAGGTCACCAATCCGCAGGGCCTGACCTGGTCGTACACCTATGACGATGCCGGGCGGCTCGTCTCCGAGTCGGACTTCGACGGTCGTGTCCACGTCTACCACCGGAACTCCGCCGGACAGATCAGCGCGCGCACCAATCCGCTTGGCGAGACCATCACCTACACGCACGACTCGCTCGGCCGGGTGGTGGGGAAAGACGTTGCGGGCCGGGTCACCGCGTATACCTATGACCGTGCTGGACGTCTGGTGGAGGCTTCCGGGCCGGACGGCGACCTCATGTACCAATATGGGCGCGGGGGGCACGTCAAGACGGAACTGGCCGACGGTCGTGTGCTCACCTTCGCGCACGACGCCTTGGGCCGCCGTACCCACCGGACCACTCCCACAGGGAAGCGCACCACGCGCGAGTACGATCCGGCCGGACGTCTCACCGGTCTGAACAGCGGCGACCACCACGTCACCTTCACCTACAACGCCATCGGTCGCGAGGTACAACGCGCCTTCGGCGACATGATCACCCTGACCTCGGCCTGGGACGAGGCGGGCCGTCTGTCCGCGCAGCACCTGCTGGCGGGCGACCGCTTGGTGAACCGCCGCTCCTACAGCTACCGGGCCGATGGCCATCTCAAGACGATGGACGACGCCTCGCGCGGCCTTCACCGCTTCGGCCTCGACGAGGCAGGACGAGTCACCGAGGTCACCGCCGCCAATTGGACCGAGACATACGCGTACGACACTGCGGGCAATCAGACCTCAGCCTCTTGGCCCTCGTTCCACCCCGGCAGCGATGCGGCCGGCGCGCGCGAATACACGGGCACGACCCTCGTGAAGGCCGGGAAGGTGCGCTACGAACATGACACAGCCGGGCGTATCGTCCTGCGCCAGATAGCCCGGCTCTCCCGGAAACCCGACACCTGGCGATACGCATGGGACGCGGAGAACCGCTTGGTCTCCACTGTCACGCCCGACGGCACCCGCTGGCACTACCGGTACGACCCCTTGGGGCGGCGCACAGCGAAGCAGCGTCTCTCCCAGGACGGCGAGACGGTGCTGGAGGAGACCCGTTTCACCTGGGACGGCACCACCCTCTGCGAACAGTCCACCGAATCGGCCGATCTGCCCCACACCGTCACCCTGACCTGGGACCATCAGGGCACCCGCCCCTTGGCACAGACGGAACGTCTCCTGGACGCGAAGGCATCCCAGAAAGCGATCGACGAACGCTTCTTCGCCATCGCCACCGACCTTGTGGGCAGTCCCACCGAACTCGTTGACGAGGCGGGCGCCCTTGCCTGGCACAGTCGCACGGCCTTGTGGGGTACGACAGCCTGGGCCAAGGGCAGCACCACCTACACACCACTACGGTTCCCGGGTCAGTACTTCGATCCCGAGACCGGCCTACATTACAACCACCACCGTCACTATGATCCCGAGACCGCTCGCTACCTCACCCCGGACCCTCTGGGGCTGACTCCCGCTCCCAATCCGTCCACCTATGTCCACAACCCTCATACCTGGGCGGACCCACTCGGACTCGCTCCCGAATATCACGAGTTCTACTCCGTCCAGGATGCTGCCAACGCGACTCGTCTGCGAGGAGACGGAACACCCTGGCCGACAGAGGATATTCGTGGACAATACGGAGAAGGCGTCTACTCTTGGGGGTCAGCAGAGGAAGCAGCTCGCTACGCGGAACGGCTCCGCAGCCGTGGCGCTGATGTCGAAGTTCTGAGATTCAGAATATCCGACTCAGATTTTTCATCGCTACATAAAGCCGACGTAGTGGAGATGTCCCCTGCCCAGGCAGAAGCATTCATGGACAGATATAGTCGCCTGTACGGAGACGGAAAGCCTCACGACTTCGATTATATTCGAGGCCACACAGGGATGGGCGACGAGCACTACTTTCACAGGCGGATTTTCGATCTTCTCAATTTCGGCGACTGAAGGAAATCATGACCGAAGTATTCAAGTTCCGCTTCCGAGGTCCGGCAGGTGGGATCGCGGTAAACCTACGAGCAGAAGCCACCACACTTGCCCGCGAGATCCCACCGTACAGCATGCAGATCTATAAAAAAGTCTGGCTCGGCCTACCCACATCCGGCCTGCATTGGAAAGATGCCGCCTGGCTGGCATTCGGGGTTTCCATAAATGCTCACGCCTTGAGCAAACTCCTCCCCGATGGAATTTTTATTCACGCATCTTCACTCGATTACCCCCTGAGCGACTATCGGTCCGAGGCGGCGGCACTGGCCATGGACGGGTGGCTTCACGAACGATTTGATATCGAAAGTTCAGGCGCTACCGTCAGGTATGAGGTTGCGGAAGGCCAGTTCACTTTCACTTGGGGAGGAACTACCCAACCCTTCTCCGATGCGCCGAGCTGAAATCCTCTACCGATATCCTCAACGACCCGCATCGCCGTCACACTTCCCAGCAATCAGGCCGCGGAGACGCGAAAGCTCACAGACAACGTCTCCGGCTATGCGGCGAACCCCGGAGCCCGCCCAGATGCGTCATCAGCGTCTCGGCGACGACGCAGAACTGCCCCGATGCGCGGCATCCCCGGGGGTCTCCGGTACTGGCGCCCACTCTTCCCGCTCATGCCCCATCCGTGCCCAGCGGAGCGGACAGCAGCGGTCGTGTGCGGTGCCAGGAGGCCATGCCTGGCCATGCCAACCTCGCACGTCTCGGCCAAACACACAGGTCAGAGCCAATACGGCCGTTCAAGAACCGTTGATTCCCAAGCTCAGAGCGCGAGTTCGATTCCCGTCACCCGCTCCACGATGAAGGCTCTGGTCAGCGACCAGGGCCTTTCTTGTTGTCTAGACCTCTTAGAGATTGGCGTGCCCGCCGCATACCCCATGTCGCCAAGATCGTGCTACGGGCGAAGGGGCAGATGACGTCCAGATCACACCGCGACAACTAGCGCGTCTCGGGTCTTGAGACCCCCTGCCGCGGTCTGTGCCACCAAGATGACAGAGCTCGCAGCGAGTATGTCGCCCCGCTTCGCCCTCCCTCACCGGAGCCGCCACCAGCCAATCCCTCCCGTTGCGGCAAGCCAGGCCGTCGCCGTCGGTGGAGAGCACCGCCGAACGTCCGCATTACCACTCAAGCTAGCCCTGCGGGTTGGAAACTCAACAATTCGGTTCATAGAAGCGCCGTGACGGTGACGATGTCCCCTGCTAACGAACGGTTAATAGGAGAGGCGCGTCCATGGTCTACGTACGCACCAGCACGCTCGACTCGATCGAAGCTGAAGTGGACAAAAACAACGGCTCTGTCGTCATCCGCAACGCTTGGGTACGCGACTGGGAAGGGATGGATCGTCTGCGGATCACGCGCCTGCAGGCTGTCCGTACTCAGATCGTACGCCGAGGTTTGCGCACGTTCCCAGAGCGCTTGCTCTACTCCGACGAGCGCTGGGCCTTCGTCGTCTACAGGCCCGAACTCCTTGTCCTTGACGTGAGTGTGCTCGCTTCCGAGGCGCGAGAGCGTGCGGCGCTCGACTACATCATGGACGCGCTCAGCAAGGGCCCGTACGGGCAGTTTCAGGTCAATGAGAATCGGTTCCAGAACATGCTCCGCAGGCTCGCTATGGCCCGCCCCGAGATCCACTGGGAGTTTAAGCGACCTACCACAGCCGCATAGGATTCAAATACTCAGTCATGGAGGCGCCTGCGGCTCAGCCTGAGCACTCAGCGCAATACGGCTTTTCCTCCAGGACGCCCCACTTCTTCGAGCCACCTCGCTTCATACACTCGGGCGCGGGCGGTGCGCCAGCGCCCCGCCCGCTACTGTCAGATCCCCTCAGACCGTGTTTGAGATCTGCCGTGTCCCGGAGCGAGAGAGGTCGTTGAGCCTTGCGTGAGTGGCTCTGGGGGCGGGTATCCGTCGGATCTAACGGATAAGCAGTGGGCTCTGGTGGAGCCGTTACTGCCAGCGGCGAGGGTCGGGCCGAAGGGCGGGCGGCGGGAGAAGCACCCACGCCGGCGGATCGTGGACGCGATCTTCTATGTGGTGCGGACCGGGTGCGCCTGGCGCCAGCTGCCGAAGGACTTCCCGCCCTGGCCCACTGTCTACTGGTACTTCACTTGGTGGCATGACGACGGCACCGTCGAGCAGGTCCACGACACGTTGCGCGGCCGGGTCCGTAAGGCTGACGGCCGTAAAGCGCAGCCGAGTGCCGGGCTGATCGACTCGCAGTCCGTGCGCACGGCCGATACGGTCCCCGTCGGCACCCGGGGCTTCGACGCAGGCAAGAAAGTGAAGGGCCGCAAGCGGTTCATCGTCTCGGACACCCTGGGTCTGCTGCTGGCTGTTCACGTGGTCGCGGCGAACATCCAGGACCGCGACGGCGCGAAGCGTTCGTTGCTGTGGACTCGCCTGGACCATCCGGGCGTGCAGAGGATCTGGGCGGACCAAGGCTTCGCCGACCGCCTCGTGGAGTGGTCAAGCACGATCCTCGGCCGCGAGCTGGAGATCGTGCGCAAGGCCCCGGGCCAGCGCGGATTCCAGGTCCAGCCCAAGAGATGGGCAGTCGAGCGCATCTTCTCGTGGCTCACCGCCCACCGCCGCCTCGCACGTGACTACGAGACCAGCCCGGCCCGCTCAGAGACCAAGATCCGCTGGGCAATGATCGGCATCATGGTCCGCCGACTCACCCGTGGCCGACCGGCGACGCGTCCGGGCCCGCGCGTGCTCCTGCGAGACGTCTCGTAGTTACGCGCGGACCTTCGCTTCCTGAGTCGGTGCTCTATGTAGCCAGGAAGAGCTCAACCTTCTGTTGCAGGTCAGGGGGCAGGCCAGTCAACTTCGAGACGATCACGCAAAGCTCTCTGCCGAGGTCGGGAAGCTCGTCCCAGACCGACGGGTTCCTGGCGAGGACCGCGGACAGCAGATCGCCTTCGTACATGTGCCCCTCTGCCATCGGGTTCTCCCGCAGTACCTCCAGTGCCAGTGGCAGGAGGTAGGGCAGGCCCGTGCCCTGCCCAATCAACAAGCGCAACTCCTCGACGGTCAGTTCGCTGATCGGTCGACGCCGCAGGGCGTGCGCAGTAGTGACAAGACGGGTGGCGTCGGCTGACGGGGCTGGCCAGCGGGCGCATTCAAGCTCTTCAAGCGAGCGATCACTATTCAAGGGGTGCGTCACTGGTCGATTGTCCTACGAGCAGATCTCAAACGCGGTCTGAGGCGCGGACATCTTTGGGCACACGACAGGGCAGCATTCCGCCACACAGGCGCTTGGCGGAGCTCGGGCGCTAATCACCGACGGCCTCACGCATACTCCGGTATGCTCCAAGCGTGTCCTCAACGACTCGCATCACCGTCACGTTGCCGAGCGACCAGGTGGCGGAGCTCCGCAAGCTCACGGACAACGTCTCCGGGTACGTGGCGGAAGCCGTGGCCCGCCAGATCCGGCACCAGCTCCTGGGCGACGACCTCCGCCGTCACGAGGAGGAGCACGGACCCTTCAGCGACGAGGAGCTCGCCGAGGCTCGCGCGAAGATCTTCGGCTCCGCCGGCACCTCCACGGGCGCGGATGCCGCGTGAGCGAACGCATCGAAACCGTCGTCCTGGACTCGGAAGGGCTCTCCGCCTGGATCGCGCAGAACCGCAAGCTGCTCGCGATGCTTCAGGTCTTCCATGACATGGGAGCCGACCTGGTCATCGGGGCCAACACCATCGTGGAAGTCAGCCACTCCCGCACCAATATGCCTCGCCTGAACTGGGCCCTGTCCCGCGTCAAGGTGGAGCCCGTCACCGAGCAGGCGGCGAAAGCAGCAGCGGAACTCCTCAAAGGTGCCGGACTGCACGGGCACAAGTACGCCATCGACGCCACAGTCGCCGAGGTCGCCCTGCGCCAGCCGAAACCCGTCGCCCTCCTGACCTCCGACAGCGACGACATGACCAAACTCTGCGGAAACCAGGTCCGCATCATCCCTCTCTGACACGCCGGCCCACCCCGAGCACACCCCCTGGCAGGGTCCGCTGCATCGCTACCCCTTCGTCACCCGCTCCACACGAAAGCCCCAGGCCAGCGGCCGGGGCTTCTTCGTTGCCTGGGGCCAGTTCAGGAGTCGCGCACCAAATCCGCTCCCAGAAGGTCAATGCGACCGTTCCCCGTTCCGGCACAGATTCTGTAGCGATCCGCTCAAAGCTTCGGCCGTGATCCGCCAGGCACCCTAGACCGCAGGCCAATGCGGGTTCGGCGTTCCGTCATCGCTCATGTGCGCCCGCCGCCAGATCCCGGTCCAGTTGATTGGGGTGTCCGGAACTACCCGGTGCCGCTGTCCGCACGGGCATGGCGCCAGCACCCACGCACAGGCCCGGCACAGCTCCACCCAGCCGTGCCCGCTCGAGTTCGACACCGGTGGTCTCTCGTCCCCGCAGGCGGGGCAGCCGGGGAGATCGGCGCCGTCCAGAATCGCGTTCTGCCGCCGGACGTACTCGGGCAGCCGCAGCGGCGGATGGCGAAACGGGGCGTCGTACCAGGCGCGGTTCGGGCCCTCCCACCAGCTTCGCAGCCACCACGGTCGCGGGTTCGCCGCGGCCCGCCGACCGGCGCGCTTCTCCGCCCGGCGCTGCGCCGCGTACTCCTCCGCCCGCGCGAGCCACAGCATCCGTGCCTCGTGCAGTTCCTCCACCGCCCGCGCCAGCGCGTCCGGGTCCGCCTCCAGCCGCCGGGGGATCGCGGCGCTGAGCGTGAGGTGGTGGTACGTCGCCCGCAAGCCGTACGGAGCAAAGCAGGTGAGGCAGGTCCGCAGCGCACTGTGCCGGCGATGGAGGGGAAGGCCGACATCGTGCACGCGTGCTCTGTGGGTCAGGAAACTGGTCATGGTGAGGACGCCAGGTCCAGGGCCCGTGCCAGGGCGGCAGTGACGGGGGCAGCGTGTGCCGACAGGTGCTGTTCGGCCCGGGCGCCGGCAAGGCCGAGGAAGTCCTGCAAGTCCTGCTGGGCGTCGGCGACGCGCCTGCGCACCTGGTCTGCCGGCAGCCCGGTCACCGGGCTGCCGTCCGTCCCGTAGGCGCCGTGCGTCAGCCGGACGGTGTCACCGACGCGTTCGGCCGTCGAGGAGGGATCATGGCCGAAGTGGGCGCAGCCGGTGCCGTCGAGCACGTCCAGCCGGTCCCGCCAGGTACCCAGGCCGTTGCAGCGGCCCGGTTCGACGAAGTCGGTGCCGGTGGTGGTGGTGTCGGTCGCCCGGGGCCCAGCGGTGGCGAGCAGGTCAGGCATGGTGAGCAACCCGTGCGGGAAGATGCCGAGCGGGTCGGTCGGGAACGGGCCGTGCTCCTCATCCGGCTCGGAGCCGTTGCGGTCGGCGATCCGCATGACGGCTGTGCCGACCTCCGCCGGAGTCGGCTTCCCGTTCAGCACGAGGCAGCCGAATGACTCGTGCTCGCCGACCGGCCAGAGCGCGCAGTCATCGGCGGCGAAAATCTCCAGAACGGGTCGCGTCACCATCACATGCGGATGATGCCGGACCCACTGATACACCGCCACGGGCTTTCAGCCGCCGCAGAGGACTGGGAGCCGGACCGCTACCTGCGCAGTCTCGCCGTGAGCTCCGCGCAGGCGGGGGGACCGTACCGAAACCCGTGCCGTGCTCCCGCGCTGGATGATCAGCCGGCCACTGGCCCCCACAACCTGACGGAGTGCCCGTCGAGGTCGAAGTCCTGTGGCCGGTCCGGCCGTTCGCCCACGGATGCGGGGAGGGGACCGAAGTAGCCCTCGGTCCCCTCCCCATGTCCCTCGCCCGGTCAGAGCCAGGAGTCCCAGATGCCGTACGCCGTCGATCGCGTCGCGGCCTCCGCGCCCGAGGCGTCGAGCCGTACAACGCGGTAGTAGTACAGGCCGAGCCGGTCCTCGTGCACCGTGGTGTCCATGAAGAACGCCGCGTCGCCCGACGTGCCCTCCGCCAGGGTGGTGTAGGAGGCGGTGGCCGGGTCCCAGCGTTCCACCCGGTAGCTCGCGAAGCGGGAGCAGTCACCCAGGCCGGAGCTCGCGGAGCAGCCGACGTACAGATTCGGATACTGGCCCTCGCGGACGTCGGTCTCCGTCCAGCCCGGCGGGCGGGTGTCGGGCAGGGTGACCGGGACCTCGGCGGGGTGGAGGACGTCGAGCGGGTCGTCGTCATGCAGGAGGCGGTCGTCCGTGGCTGCCACCTTGTAGACGTGGGTGGCGCCGTCGGCGACCGTCGGGCAGAGGATCTCCGTGTCGGCCAGGGAGCTGCCGAACCAGCAGTTCTCCTTCCAGACCGTCTCGCCGCTGTCCGGGTCGGTGACGCCCTGCCATACGTGGTAGCCGCGGACGTCGGTATCGGCGGGCGGCGTCCAGGTCAGCCGGACGCCGAGGGGGACCCGTTCCGCGGTGAGGTTCTCGACCGGGGCGGGGCGCCGGGTGTCCGGGGTGGTCGTCGTGGCGGGCGGGCCGGGCTGCGACACGCGGCCGTACCGGTCGGTCGTCACGACGCGGTATTCGTACGTCGTCTCCGACGCGCCCTGGACGTCCCAGCAGCTGCCGTTCACCTGCTTGCGGGCCGACAGGGGAGCATGGTCGTCCGCCCAGGTCCAGTACGTGTCCGGGTCGGTCAGCGGCTGGTCCACCGAGGTGAACGGCTTGCACTGGTCGACGACGGCGGTCTCGCCGGTCGCGGTGTCGGTTCGGATGATCTTGTAGGTCGGGAGGGGGCGTTCGTCGACGGTCCACGGGTCGACGCTGCTCCACGCGATCATCACCCCCTCGTCGAACCTGCCGGCCGTGGTCGTGAACGCGGGGATCGCCTCCGGCCGGTCGGCCATCCTCAGGGTGATCTCCACCGGCGCGGCAGCGTTCCCCTTGGCGTCCAGCGCGCGCACCGCGTACCGGTAGCTGTCGGCGACGGCGGCCGACTGGCGCGGCACCACGTCCGTCCGGGTGCTGGGGCTGTCTGCCGGGCGGGCGTCGATGTAGCCGCCGGTCGCCGGGTCGTACTGGAGCACCTGGTACGAAGCGGCGCCGGTGACGGGTGACCACACCAGATGCGGTACGCCCGACCGGTACTCGGCTCGGAGCCCCGTGACGGCGGCGGGCGGGGTCAGGTCGGGGGTGGTGAACGTGGTGGCGGCCGAGTACGCCGACCAGTTCCCGGCGGCGTCCCGGGCCCGGCCCCGGTAGGTGACCTTGCTGCCGTCGGCCCGGTAGCCGGTGTCGCAGATCGCGCCCTTGGTGCCGGAGTAGACCGTGCTCCAGCTCTTCGTCGCGGCGTCGAGCCGCTGCATCTCGTACCGGACGATGTCGGCGGCGTTCTTCGCGGTGGTGACCAGCTGTGGCGCCGCATAGGGCTGGTCGGCCGGGCAGGAGTCCCATTCGACGAAGGGCGCGGCGGGCGGCGTCCTGTCGATCGTGGTGACGGGCTTGTCGGAGCTGCCACCCGAGACACGGCCCGCCTTGTCGGCGGCTCGCACCTCGTAGTAGTAGGCGGCGCCTGTCCTGGGGAGGGTCGTGTCGGTGTACGACGTGCCGGTGGTCGTCGCGAGCGGCTTGCTTCCGTACTGCGTGCCCTTCAGCCGCCGGTAGACCCGGTAGTTCGCCAGGTCCATCTCCTTGTTCCTGGTCCAGGTGAGCTTGGCCGCGCCGGTGGCGGAGTTGTACGAGACGGCCGCGCCCGTCGGGGCGAGGGGCTTGACCTTGTCGTGGGTGGCGGAGGTGCGCGGCGTATAGGCGAACGTGACGTTCGCGGCACCCGTCCAGTTGACGTAGTCGAAGCGGAGCGTGTGCCTGCCCTGGGGGATCGTCACGTCGACCGTCTTCTTGACGGTGGCGGAGCCGTTCTTCCAGACGTCGATCCTGCGGACACCGTCGAGGTAGACCCGCATGCCGTCCCGGGCGGAGGCCGTGAACGTGAAGGGGCCACCGGAGCCGAAGTCGCGCGTCATCGACCAGCGCACGCCGAAGTTGTTGGACGGTACGCCGGCGACGGGCGCGCCCGTGCCCCAGTTCTGGTCGATCGCGGAATCGCAGTCCGTCCTCTTCGGCGTACCCGAGAACGTCGTGTTCGCGAAGAACTGCCGCTTGAAGACGGGGGAGGTGCAGCTCGCCGCCGCGGCGGCGGGTACGGCGGTGGCGTAGAGCAGCCCGCCTGCCGTGGCCAGGACCAAGGCGGTGGCGGTCATGCGTCTGGCTGGGTTCATCAAGTCCTTCAGTCCTGTTCGGCGACCGGTGTCAATCAGCCGATGCCGATCAGCCGGTGCCGGTCGACCGGCTTCGATCAGACGTCGCCGAGCAAGACGGACAAGACGGTCGGTTGGTTGTACGGGCCACTGCCGTGACAGCTCCGGCAAGCGCTTCGCGACCGCTCTCCCAGCGGATCTTTTTTGCCTGATCGCGCCTAAGAATGGGCCAGTTGGGAGAAGATTGCTCCGTGTCAGACTTCATGGAGTTCGCGTTCGAAGACGGGTCGTCGCTGGCGCTTCAGGTCTTCCCGGCAGCCGCTCCCGCCGAGACCTCGGCGCCCGGCTTCGGCACGTCCATGCCCGTGGCGAGGGGATCACGGCTGGGAGCCGTCGCCGGAACCGCGTTGCGGGGGGTGCTGTCCCCGCTGGTCCCCCTCCTCCAGCAGATCCGTGACACAGCGGCCTCCGTGCCCGATGCTCCCGACGAGATATCGGTCAGCTTCGGGGTCAGGATCGGGAACGACCTCAAGCTGGGGGTCGTCGGCGTGGCGGGCGAGGCGACGCTGACCGTCACCGCGAACTGGCACCTGGGACAGCAGACCGCCACGGACCGCTGAGATGCGCGGACGGGGCGATCGTGACGCGTCCGATCGCGACGCCGCACGGCTGTCCCTGGTGTCGGTCCTGAGCTCCGGCACGGCCCGCGTCGTGGGAAGCGGGGTCTACCTGGGCCGGCGGCGGCTGCTGACCTGCGCCCATGTGGTCAACGAGGCGCTGGGCCGCACCATGTTCGCGCGGCAGGCCCCGGAGGACGCCTCCCTGCGGGTGCGCTTCCCCTGCCTGCCCGAGGGGCCCGCGCTCCCCGCGCGGCTCGTGGCGTGGAAGGCCGCACACCGCGCGGGAGCTCCCGACCTTCCCGTGCTGCTGGGCGAGCCTCTCTGGGGCGGCGATCTGGCCGTACTGGAGCTGACGGTGGAGCCCGCGGCTCCCGCTGCCGCCGCGTCCTGGCGGTACATGGACCGTGGTCAGGAGGTCCGCGCGTGGTACGGCGACGGCTCGTCGTTCACGTACGCGGACAGCAGCGTCGGCTCGGTCCAGCACGACCACGGTTTCGTGGACGGTGCGCCGCGTGGTGCCGCGATCGG
The DNA here is from genome assembly GCF_014650675.1 of Streptomyces anulatus. Classification (GTDB taxonomy): domain Bacteria; phylum Actinomycetota; class Actinomycetes; order Streptomycetales; family Streptomycetaceae; genus Streptomyces; species Streptomyces anulatus. Next base: position 145,987 of record NZ_BMVK01000003.1, read on the forward strand.
TCCCGGTTACAGCGGAGGCCCTCTGTGGTGCGACAAGGAACAGGCGTCGGTCGGGCTCGTGCTGGGGGTGATGTCACCGCCGGACGGTCCCTTCCGCGGCGAGAACGTGCTGCGCCGGGCCATCGTCGCCCCGTGGCAGGCCGTCGAACGGTTCCTGGACACGACGGAGACCTCCGCCGGTCCGGCGCACGGCGACACCGGAAGGCTGTCCGGTGCCGTCGCGCCGGTGCTGCGGCACAAACTCCACACCGTGGTCCTCAACCTCCTGCCGGACGAGGACCAGCGTCTGCGCCACACGCACCGGGTCCTCTCGGCGCTCGGGCTGCCGGGCGGTTCCAGGGCCGACGCGTCGGTCGCCGCGCTGGTGGAACTCGTACTGACCCAGCCACGCGCCGCCGCCGTCCTCACCGACGAACTGCCCCGCGCCCTGCGGGAGACGGCGCTGAAACTGCTCTCGCTGTGCCGCGGCGCTCTGGTCCCGGGCATCCTCACCCCGTTGGAACTCGCCTCCCTGCTGGCCCTTCTGGACGGGGAGCCCGGGCGGCTGCTCGAAGAGGCGGCACGCGACGCACTGGTCAACACCACCTTCTGGGACGAGCCGCTCGCAGCGCGCCGCGGCGAATCGGACGACGCCGTGCGCCATCTCGTCCTCGCCCTGGAGAACTACTGGGGAGACAGCGGATCCACCGACACCCCGCACCGCGTGCCCGCCCTGCTCACGGCGGTGGAGTACGTCGCCGCCCTGACGGCCTCCGCACAACGGGACGAGCTGCGTGAGTGGGTCGCGGCGGTGGCCGCGAGGATCGGCGTGCACGAGTCGGTCCTGCTGTCCCGGCGCACCGACGCGGAGGACTGGGCCCACGTCAGAAAGGCCCGTACGACACCCGCCGAACCACGTCTGACCGTGCAGCTGACCAGGTCCCCGTCGGGCGGCCACCTCTGCACCGTCTGGTACGACCCCGGCACCGGCGAGGACGGCGTCCTGCGGCAGGTGCTGGCGGACGACGAGCCGCGCGGTCCGCAGGAGGTGGCCCGGCTGGTCCAGGACATCCTCCTGCGGGAGGCCCCCGCCGCTGTGCGGGTACGCAGGGCCCCTCTGGTCGAGTTCGTGGTCGAGCCGGAGGACCTCGACCTCCCGGTGGACCGCTGGGACGACGGCGACGCGGACAGCGGCTTCCCGTCCGTCCTCGGGGTGGAGTACGCCGTCGTCGTACGGTGTCCGGAACTGCGCACGCAGTCGCTCAAGAGGCTCAGGGCCTGGGAGGCGAGGTCCGTGGGTTTCCCCGCGGGAGCGTTCACCCGGCTCATGCCGGAGCACAGCGAGCCGGAGCACGTGTACAAGCTCCTGCACCAGGACCAGCAGACGGGGCGGCTCGCCATCGGCTGCTCGCCGGAGCACCGCCCCCGGCTCCAGGTCGTCTGCCTGGCGCAGGGCATACCCGTCGCGCTGTGGGACCGCAACGACTCACCGCGCCGGATCGACCAGCTCACCGCACTCATGCTCAACGGCCACCCCCGGAGCCTGCCCGAACGGGTCCGGGCGCACCGCGCGCGGACGCTGGGCAGCGCCGGGGAGGAAACGGTCGCCCCCGTACTCGTGTGGGACGACGCGTCCCGCACCCCGCCCGAGCCCTACTGGAGCGACCCGTCCTGGGAGGACGCGACCTCATGACGGCAGCAGAACGCACCCCGTCGCAGGACCCCGGCAGCTGGCGGCTGTTCCGCGGGGAAGGACCGCCGCGCCGGGTGACCATGCCGTCGGCCCCGCCCTGGCGGCGGTTCGGCGAGCGGCAGCCGACCGGGGCCGGCGGAACGACCGCCTCCGGGGACCCCCGCCCCTATCTGATCGGGCCCACCCAGCGGGACATCGTCAACGCCGCCCTGCATCTGCGCAGGCCGCTGCTGGTCACCGGCCATCCGGGCACCGGCAAGTCGTCACTGGCCCATGCGGTGGCCCACGAGCTCTCCCTGGGTCCCGTACTGCGGTGGCCGGTGAACAGCCGGTCCACGCTCGCCGAGGCGCTGTACCACTACGACGCGGTGGGCAGGCTGCGCGAGACGAACCTCCGGCGGCAGGGGGACAGCGACGCGCCCGGCATCGGCTACTTCATCAGGCTCGGACCGCTGGGCACCGCGCTGGTGGCGGACGGGCTCCCCCGCGTGCTGCTCGTGGACGAGCTCGACAAGGGGGACGTCGACCTGCCCAACGACCTGCTGACGGTCTTCGAGGAGGGCGAGTTCGAGATCCCCGAACTCTCCCGGCTGCCGCCCGGCGAGGACGACATCGAGGTCCACAGCGCGCGGGGCGGCGACACCGTGACCGTCCACAGGGGTGTCGTGCGCTGCCAGGAGTTCCCGGTCGTCGTCATCACGAGCAACGGCGAGAGGGAGTTCCCTCCCGCCTTCCTGCGCCGCTGTCTGCGGCTGGACCTGCCGGACCCCGACGAAGAACGGCTGCGCGCCATCGTGGCGGCCCATCTGGGCGCGGACGCGCTGCCCCAGGTCGACGATCTGGTGCGGGCGTTCCTCGCCAAACGGGCGCCCGGCGAGCTGGCCACGGACCAGCTGCTGAACGCCGCGTTCCTTCGCCTCGGCGGGGTCGACCTGGACGCCGAAGGGCTGCTGGAAGCGGTGCTGCACCGGCTGGGGGGTGCTCTGTAGGCATGCCCGACCGTCTGCTCTCCCTGCTGCGGGACGTCGGCTTCGACGTCACGGCCGAGGAGCTGGTCGACTGCCTGTGGCTGGCCGAGCGGATGCCCGCCGACGCGCCTCTGGCGCTGGCCGCCGGCCTCCTGGGCGGGGACGCCCGTCCGCCCGCGGCCTCCGGGGAACCCGGCGCCCCGCCGGTGACCACGTGGCCGGAGACGGAGGAGAGGGCCGGTCGGACGGAGTCGCCGGAGGCCGGACCTCCGCGAGCCGAACTGCACGCCGCCGAGGCCTCGCCCGCAAAACCGCCCCCGACCGGCGGGAGCGACGGCACCGGTCCCGACGACGGCACCACGGGGGACGAGGACCACGACGGCGGATCCGACGCCCCGGATCCGGGGACGGCGGCGGAGAACGAGCGGCCCGATGAGGACCGGAGCCGCGCCCTGCCCGTACGCATCCCCCATCCGCACGCACTCGCCCTCCCGTTACGGACGGCACGTGCGCTGCGCCCACTGAAGCAGTACCGCCCGCATCCGTCGGCCGAGCAGCTGGACGAAGCCGAAACCGCAGCGCAGATCGCCCACTCGGGCCTCCTCGACGTGGTGACGCGTCCCGCCCGCGATCGCTGGCTGGACCTCACCGTGGTCGTCGACGACGGTGTCTCGATGCTCCTGTGGCAGCAGCTGTGCTCGGAGCTCAACTCGCTGCTCGCGCACCTCGGCGCCTTCCGCCAGATCCGCACCTACGGACTGCGGCTGAGGCCCGGGCGGATGCCCCGGCTGAGCTCCCGGCCCTTCGTTCCCGACGCGCCGACCGTGTCCGCCGAGGTCCTCACCGACCCGTCGGGCCGCACCATGACCCTGGTGATCTCCGACGGGGCCGGGCCCGGATGGCGCACCGGTGCCATGCGAGCCGTGCTGTCGCGCTGGGCCGCCTGCGGCCCCACCGCGGTGATCCACACGCTGCCGCCCCGGATGTGGCGCGGTTCGGGACTGCCCACCCGGCGCTGGTCGGTGCAGGCGCCGGGCCCGGGGGCCGCCAACGCCACCTGGCGGGTGCGTCATCCCGTACTGCCCGAGGCGCTCGCCCCGTTCGACATGACCCCCGTCCCGGTCCTGACGCCGTCGCCCCAGGCATTCGCCGAGTGGGCCTTGGTCACCGCGTCCGGAGGCTCCAGCAGGGTGCTCGCCCTGTGGGACGCCGACGCGGCGGAGCAACAGCGTCCGCCCGGGTCCGGTGCCTCCTCGCGCACGAAGGGGCGGGCTCGCCGCGTCCGGCCCGACGCGCAGGTGCAGCGGTTCCGCCGCGCGGTCTCCCCCGAGGCCTACCGCCTGGCCGCCCATCTGGCGGCGGTGTCACCGCTGACGATCCCGGTGATGCGGCTGGTGGTCCGCTCCCTGCCCCGCCCGGTCACCACGGCCCATCTGGCCGAGGTGTTCCTGAGCGGCATGCTCCGTCCGGCGGAGGCCGAACACGGATCGCCGGCCGCCGCGGTCCTGCCCCAGCAGCGCGTCTTCTCGTTCACCAGCCGGTCCCGGGACATCCTTCTGGACGCCGTCCCCACCACCGAAGTGCTCGCCTCCACCCGCCGGGTCTCCGAGCACATCGCCGAACTGGTGGGCCGCTCACCGGACTTCCCCGCGTGGCTGAGCCGCCCCGACGGAACGAGCCGGCTGGCCGACGACACCACGGCCTTCGCCTGGCTGAGCCCCGCGCTCCAGGACCGTCTCGGGCTGAGCGGACTCTCGGCACAGGAGTGGGCGGAACAGCCCACGCTGCCACCGGAGATCCGGCTCAGTCCCCCGGGGAGCATCTATCCCCAGTACCCGATGGTGGGCTACTCCCAGACGAACACCACCTGGTCGGCCCCCGAGGGCGTCCAGTCCCTCGGTGAATACTGGCTCACCTGGCAGGCCAGGCAACCGGGCGGGCTCTCCCTCTACGCCGGAACCGACGGCAGGCACACCGCTGTGATCCGTGCGACCACGGCACGCGACGCGTCCGTGATCCGCCGGGAAGCCCTTGCCCTCGCCCGGTTCGATCACCCCTGCCTCCCCTCGCTCCTCGACGCCGACCTGGGCGCCAGGAACTCCTGGGCCGCCGCCACCGGCGCACTCACCCGGCTCAGGCAGGGCGCACCGACACTGCGCACCCTCGCCCAGGGGCTCCGGCTCCACGAGAGCTTCGGCACGGACCTGATCCTGGTGCTCGGCCAGCGGCTCGCCTCGGCACTCGATCACAGTCACCACGCGGGAGTCGTGCACGGCCATCTGTCGGCGGACCGCGTGCTGCTCACCCTCGACGGCCCCCTGCTCGTCGGCTGGCACCGCTCCCGGATCTCCGACCCCGGAGCCGCCCCCGCACCCGACCGTACGGGGGCGGACGTGCGCGCGCTCGCCGCTCTGCTCGGGCTTCTCGGGGCCCGTACGGACTGGCACCCGACGGGCGGGGAGCACTTCGCCCCCCTGCTGACCGGGGACGACGACACACGGGCACAGGAGGTGGGTCACGAGCTCGCCGAGGAGATCACGGATCCGTGCCTGTCCTCCGTCCTGCGCCCGTTCCTGACGCTGCCGACACGTGACAGGGCGGTGTCGGCGGAGTCCCTGCTGGCCGCCTTCCGCGACCGCGTCCCTCGGGACGCGTTCCTGCAGCCGTTCTCCTGGTGGCTCCCCGAGAGCACAAGGGTCCTCATCGATGGCGCCCGGCTCGACCTGTCCTCCAGAGCCGAGCCGGATCCGCACCTCCTGCGCCCGGCGTCGCTGCCGTCCTCGGCGGAAGTCCCCCTCGTTCCGGGGAGGGACCTCGCCACGGACGACGAGGACACGGGTGTCCATGAGCCCGGGCGGCGCGGACGGCAGCTCACGAAGTGGTTCCGGTTGCCGGGCCGCCCCGAGCAGGTCCCTCGCCGTGGTCTCCTCCGCCGCAGGAAGGCGGGGGCGAGAACGGTCATCAGGCCGGTCGACAGCGGAACGGGCCACCAGGGCCGCCTAGCCCTGGTCTTCGGCGGCGGAACCCGTTGCGGGCGGTCCACCGTCGCCGTGCAGCTCGCCTCCGCCGTCGCCGAGGCCGAACCCGCTTCCGGGCGTCCCCCCGTACTGATGTTGCCGTTCCATCCCGCGGCGAACGTCATCGGATACCGCATGGCGACCGACGAGAGGGCCGGGTACCGGCAGGTCTCCCCCGGCCCCCGGGTGTCGGCGACCATCTCCCCCGACGCCCTGGTCCTCTCCCCCTCAGGGGGCTGGGTGACGCTCAAGGACTCCAACGGCGCGGACTTCGTGCACCAGTACGCTCCCGCCGGGCAACCACCGCCCCCGCCCCGGCAGCACCGGGACATCCTTTCCCGCATGCGCAGGCTGGGCACCCTCGTGATCGACTACGCGGGCGGCCTCGCACCGCCCGGACCGTCCCTGCGCGGAACCTTCGGTGACGTCGACCGGCTCGTGGTCGCCTGCTCCGGAGATCCCGGCCAGGTGGCGGACACCGCGGCCGAGCTGACGTGGCTCGACCAGCACGGACACGCACGGCTCGTGTCCGAGGCCGTCCTCGTCCTGTCCGACCTGACAGGAACGGCCGCGGCGCAGTCCGGTCTCACCGAAGCGGAGAGCCAACTCGGTACCCGCGTACGGACCGTGGTGCGCATCCCTCACGACCCGGCGTTGCGCGACGGCGGACTGGTCGACTTCTCCGCTCTCGCGCCCCTGACGCAAGAGACTTTCCGCACGGCCGGCCGCGCCCTCTTCCGCTGAGTCGGGGCGTCGACACGTAGCCCCCGGGCTGCCGCTTGCGAACCACTCTGATCTCATGGCACCTCATGGCACGGGAGCCTTCGGCTGCTACTCATTGGATCAGGAGCTCAAGTGATCATCCCGGCACGTAGCGAAGAGTCACGAAACGCGGCCGAGATCGTGGCGGCGGAGTGGTCTGCCGTCCTGTCCTACGGCATGGACCGCATCAATCCGGCCGTTCCCCGAGCTGCTTACCAGCACCCGTCGCTGCGCGAGCTCTGGCCCATGGTCAGCCACGGTGTCCTGTACCTGAGCCGGTGCACCCGGTGGCCCTGGACAAGCGATGTCGGTACGGCCTACCCGCAGGCCGCGGGTGGGTACCGGGTGCGTCGCGCGTCCGACAAGACTCTCCTCGGCGAGGTCGACACCGTCGAAGCGGCATACGCGTTGATCGCCGCCACGCTCCCCGAGGGTTGCGGACCTGCTGTCGACGGCACCCCGGACGACCTGTGACCGCAGCACCTGCCCACCCCTGCCCAAAGGAAAGGCGCAGTTCAGGGGCGTACAGCGTGCCGATAGCCGCTGATTCCCAGGCTCAGACGACTGTGTCGGGGGACAGCACCGCCTCCATGAATTCAGTCGGTGGAAGGTAGCCGTGGGCTTCGACGTAGTGGGCGACAAGTTCGGGGGCGGCATACGCCACACCATTACCCATAACTCGTATTTCAGCGCTCCCTTGAGGACCTTCAGGGCGCCGGGGGAACAGTCGTGAGGCGCACCAGGGACAGAGGTGATGGCCGCGAGTCTGCTGCACTCGGTGTGTCCGGGTCATGCGCTTCAGCGTCTCCGTGAGACTCGGTGGCGGAACTCCCTTCGAGTACCTCTTGCCGCGTCCGAGCCAGCCCACGTTCAGAACCGGAACGCCCCGCCAGAGGCCTGCGTCCCCGGGGGTCCGGTTGTTCCTGCCGTACGTGTACGGCGTCAGATCCGCGTAATGCGTCATGCCGGTTGTCTATCAGCTGCAGCAAGTGCCACGGAGACCAGGCGCACCGGATGAGTGCCAGAAGCCGCGGCCGGCGCAGGGGCCGGACCTCGGTTCAGCCGCTGCACACGGTCCCCGTGGTCCCGGGATGTGCCCTCCCTCTTCAGGCGGCGCGACGGACGCTTCTCCGTCATTCGCCGTACGGCTCCCGCCTCTCACCGCCGTCGATGTGGGGTCGCCGGAACCGCTGGTTCCCGTCGTGCGTGGTGTCCTAGCGTGTGCAGTAGTGAGGGGTGACAGCTCAACCTCTGCGAACAGACCACCACCTCCACCGGCCTGCCCCACCCGGTCGTCCTCACCTGGGACCACTCCGGCACGCGCCCGCTGGCGCAGACCGAACGCATCACCACGGCCGACGCTTCCCAGGAAGAGGTGGACCGGCGCTTCTTCGCCATCGTCACCGACCTCGTCGGCACACCCACCGAACTCGTCGACGAGTCCGGCGACATCGCTTGGCGCTCGCGCACCACGTTGTGGGGGACGACCACGTGGTCGCGCAACTCCACCGCGTACACCCCACTGCGCTTCCCCGGTCAGTACTTCGATCCCGAAACCGGCCTGCACTACAACTACTTCCGCCACTACGACCCGGAGACCGCCCGGTACCTGACGCCGGACCCGCTCGGGCTCGTACCCGCCCCGAACCCCGCGACCTACGTCAACAACCCCCACACCTCGGCCGACCCACTCGGACTCGCACCTGTCGGGTGCCCGGACGAGACGGTGACGGTCTACCGCAAACAGACGGACCATCCGCTGAGCCAGCGCGTCCATATCGGCGACAACGGCGAAGTGACGATCACCGGACACGGCAAGCTGTACCTCAATATGAGCGGGGACATGAAGCACACCGTCGAATTCCGTTCGGACGGCGGGCAGATCGTGTCCTACGAAGTCCCCAAGTCGTACCGCGATTCCATTCACGAGAACGCGCTTCCGCAGAACAAGGCGGACCATCCCGACGGTGACGCATTCACCCGACAGGAATGGAAAGCACTCCTGAAGGAGTATCCAGAAATCTCGGATCCCACCAAGGGGCCGCACCTGTACGGAATTCCCGACAAAATGCTCGACGGGTTGAGGGATGCTATTGTCCCCGGATCGGGTCGCGTGGTCCAAGAAGGGTGATCCTCCTCAAATGATGCACACAACCGACAGCTTGGCCGCCGAACTCCAGCGGCTCCGGGATCGCCCCGGTGCCGATGCCGCGCCCCCCGTCCTCTCCCTCTTCGTCATCGACGTCGACGGGGACGCCGCGGAGTACGCACGGCGCCTGAGGTCGGCGATCTCACCCGCCGTGCGGCTGGGCAGCACGGCGGATTTCGAGCAGGAGAGCCTCCCGGTCGACGACGTTCCGGACTGGTTCGCCGCGGTGAGTTCCCAGGACCCGGAGCAGGCACCGCAGTTCGCACGGGCCGGGTGCGACCGGTATGCGGAGCACACCGGGGGCGGCCGCCCGTGGGAACTGCAGGACTGGCTGTACCGCTTCGACCCCGACGAGGACTCCCGCGGCTGGGAGTGGTGGGACGCCACACCGGTTGGACCGTCCCGCGTCCACCTGTGGGTGGACAGTTGGGGGGAGTCCTTCTTCGGGTGCCAGGACCTGCTCTGGGCCGCTTACACGGCGGGTGCGGTCCGCGTCGACGGCCCTGCGGTTCAGAAATCCGCCGTGTGGTCGGCGGAGCGGAACGCCTCGCGCTGAGACAGGCTCCTTGATCCGCAGGATCTTCCCTGAAACTGTGGTGATTCCGCCGGGATTCCATCCAGTCGCGCCCTCAGCACCCGAATAACAGGTCGGATCCGAGCTACGGCTACAAGGCAATCATGGACAGAAGGCAATTCAGCATGCGCGTCCGTATGAACACTGAAATCATTTCGGACTCCACCGTCATGCAAGGGGGCATCGCCCTCACGAATGGGCACGAATACATAGTGCTCGAAATCTCCGCACGCTTCAAAAAAGCCCCCTCCTTCCGCATTGAATTCACCGAGTCCGGAGTCAGGCAGTCCGCCCTCTTCGAGAGTCGAGCATTTACCGTTACTTCTCGCACCCTGTCACCGACCTGGAAATACTTCCAGCTGGAATCCGGCTCTTTCTCCTTGTGCCCAGAATCATGGAACGCCCCAGGGTTTTGGGAGGCGTACTACGACGGTGACCCACGCGCGATCGCGGTGTACGAGGCCGAACGAGCGGCGATCCTGTCCCATTCATAGGCACACCACGTAGGTGCCTGATGCGCGATCCACACCATCAGCCACACCCCTGCATGCGAAGCAATCCTCGGATGCGGGAGATCCTGCGGACGTGCCGGCCGCGTGGATGTGCCCGAGGCTGCCGAGTTGAGCATCCGCCCCATCGGCGTAGCGTGGAAAGCGCCTGGGCCGGGCGCAGCCGGGTCGCGGAGTGGTCGGGGGTGCACGGGGCGACCGGTGTTGAGTGCTGGGCACCTCCATCTCAGGAACTCGCGGCCATGACGCGCAAGGAGTGAGGTTGGTGAACAACTCATCGATCGAAGGGTTGCGGGACCGCGTACGGGGGCCGGTGGTCACTCCTGACAGCGATGGCTACGACGAGGCGCGCAAGGTCTACAACGGCATGATCGACCGGTTTCCGGCGGCCGTGGTGCAGTGTGCCCATGCGGGCGATGTCATGGCCTCGGTCGACTTCGCGCGTGACAACGGGCTGGACCTGGCGGTGCGTGGGGGTGGGCACAGTGTGCCCGGTTTCGGGACCTGCGACGACGGCGTGGTGGCCGATCTGTCCGGCATGCGGGGCGTCCGCGTCGATCCCGGACGACGGACCGCGCGGGTGGACGGCGGCGCGACCTGGGGCGACTTCGACGCGGCGACGGGCGCGTTCGGTCTGGCGACCACGGGTGGGATCATCTCCACCACCGGCGTCGCGGGACTCACCCTCGGTGGCGGCATCGGATACCTCGCCCGCAGCCTGGGCCTGACCTGCGACAACCTGATCTCGGCCGATGTGGTGACCGCGGACGGCAGGCTGCTCGTCGCGAGCGAGCACGAACACGACGACCTCTTCTGGGCCATCCGCGGCGGCGGCGGCAACTTCGGCGCGGTGACATCGTTCGAATTCCGGCTCAGTCCGGTCAAGGAGATCTACGGCGGGCCCATCCTCTACGAGTTGGAGGACGCCAGCACGGTCCTGCGTGCGTTCCGCGAGCTCATCGCCGACGCCCCGGAGCAACTCGGCGGGTTCCCCGCCTTCCAGATAGCCCCGCCCCTGCCGTTCATCCCGGAGAACCGGCACGGCGACACCTTCATCCTGATCGTGGCGTGCTGGGCCGGTCCCCTGGATGAGGGAGAGCGGGCCGTCCAGCGGTTCCGCGATATCGCACCGGTGGTGGCCGAGCACGTCGGCCCGATGCCGTATTCCGCGCTCAACACCGCGTTCGACGCGCTGGTTCCGCGCGGCCTGCAGCACTACTGGAAGGCCAACTTCGTGACCGAGCTGAGTGACGCGGCGATCACGGCACACCTCGATCACGCACCTCGGCTGCCCGCCGTGAATTCGACGGTGCACATCTATCCGATCAACGGCGCCTGCCACCGCGTGGCTCCGGAGGACACGGCCTTCGCCTACCGGGACGCCACGTTCGCCACCGTCATCGCCGGAATGTGGCCGGACCCCGCCGACAACGAGGCCAACACCGCCTGGGTGCGGGACTACTACGAGGCCACCGCTCCGCACTCGGAGGAAGGCGGGTACATCAACTTCATGGCCGAGGACGACCAGGACCGGATCAGGGCCAACTACCGGGGCAACTACGAACGCCTCGTCGAGGTCAAGAGGGCTTACGACCCCGGCAACCTGTTCCATGTGAACCAGAACATCAAGCCGTAGCGGCGGCGGCCCCGCTCGTACAGCGGTGTTGTTACGTCCACGACGCTCAACGCTCGGGGCGCCGAGGTGGAACGACGGGGTGTGGACCGGCCGGAGGTCGGAGATCGGCAGGCGCCTTCTCGCGCGCGATCCATCACCGGCCTCCTCCATCCCGACCATCAGTGGGCGAAGGCTGCGTCACTCCTGCTTCTTGGAGTCCCGCGCCGCGCCCGAGCCGGACGGTACCGGCCGATCCTTCGGCCCCGGCTCTGCGGAACGGTCCGGGCTCTTCTCCGTCCCGTTGGCCCCCGTCTTCTCCTGCTGCTCTCCCGCCAACAGCCGTTCGCAGTAGCCCGGTACGGCCTCCCGACCGCCCGCCGCTGCCGCGAGCAGGCTCGTCGCCGTGTCACCGGACGGCTTGCCCCGCCCCTCGATCGCCGCGAGGTGGACGCGGCAGTGCGCGACGGTGTCCCGCGCCGTGCCCGGACGGTCCTTGGGCGACGCCTTCGGGGCCCGCGAGGCCGGCCGGGTGGGCGGGGCGGGCTTCGACGAACGCTGTGGCGGCCGACCCACGCGCCCCTCACCGGCCGATTCTTCGGCCGCGCCGGGTACCGTGGGCGCGTTCTGCCCGGGCTTCGGCTCCGCGCCACCGCGGAACGGCGACGGGATGTCACCGGCCCCCGCCGCCACCGCGACCCCGCCGAGTGCCGCCGCCGCGACGAGAGCCGCCAGCAGCGCCTTGACCGAACGTGACCAGCGCCGCTCATCGACCGGCCGCCAGTCGTCCCGTCCGCGCCGTCGGCGCGGCGCCGCGTGCGCGCCTTCCCCGTGCGCCGTACGGAAGGCGTGGAGCGCCTTCTCCTCGGCAGCCGGGCTGAGGGCGCCGGGGCGGCTCGCGACGTCGAGCAGCGTCTCCAGCTCAGGGGTACGGGGATCCACCGGTTCGGGATTCATGTCCCATCCTTCAGCATGCGCTGTGCTCCGGGCGTCGCACCGCGTGCTCCGGCCCGGGTGAGTTGGCCCGCCAGTCTCTTCAGCCCCCGGTAGGCCGCGGTGCGCACCGCGCCGGGGCGCTTGCCCAGCACCCGCGCGCTCGCCGGCCCGTCGAGCCCGACGACCACGCGCAGCAGTACCGCCTCCGCCTGGTCGCGCGGCAGGCTCCCGATCAGTTCGAGGGCCTGCTCCGTGGAGAGCTTCTCCAGGACCGCGGCTGCCGTGTCGTGTCCGCCCGGCAGTTCCAGCATGTCCTGTTCCAGCAAGGATGTGCACGGTCGCCGTTTCTGCCTGCGGAGGTGGTCCAGGGCACGGTGACGGGCGATGGTCGCCGTCCACCCCCGGAAGCCCGCGCCGTCGCCGCGGAAGCGGCCCAGGTCGCGCGCGATCTCCAGCCAGGCCTCGGAGGCCACGTCCTCGGCGTCGTCGCCGACCAGCCCCCGGACGTAGCCGATCAGGCCGGGCTGCACCAGCCTGTACGCGATCGCGAACCCTTCGTCGTCCCCCTGTTGGGCTCGGTCGACAGCAGCGCCGAGCTCCGCGTCGTGCACCCCCACACTTCCCTCTCCGTACCCAGGCCCCGCCCGATCCGCCCCACCATCTCTGCGTTCGGAGTCGAAGAAACGTCACTGAAGTCGTCACCGTCCGCAGGCGGCGAGGGCCGGTCCGGGTGGCTCGGGATCCGTGGCCCTGTGACGTTTCGCAGCCGGGACGCGCTGGGTACGGCAGGTCCGCCCATGGGACGGGTGCGCCGCGCACGACCGAACGTTGAGGAATCATCATGATCAGAAGCAGCACACTGGGCCGTCACGCGGCCCGTACGGCGGCCGTCCTCACCGCGGCTTTCGCACTGGCGGTGACGATGGCCCCGCTCACGGGCACGGCGCAGGCCCATGAAGCGGTGACGGGGTCGCTCAGCTTCAGCGGTGAGCCGGGTGAGTACATATCCGGCGGTCAGTCCTACGCCTATACCCCCGACACGACCGAGATGTTCGACATCTCCGGGCCGACCTCGCAGTCCGGTCTGGGCGCCACGGTCGTCACGCCCGAGGGCGAGCGCTGGGCCCTGTCCATGTCAGCCCCTTACGGCCAGAAGCTCGTGGCCGGCACCACCTACTCCAACGCGCGCAGTTGGCCCGAGGCCCAGCCCGAGGATCCGAAGCTGCAGTTCAGCGTGACCGACAGGTACTGCGAGAGCGGCACCGGTTCCTTCACCGTCTCGCACATCGCTTACGGACCCCACGGCTACATCCGTGAGATCGACGCCACCTTCGAGCGGACCTGCAGCGGATCCACCCTGCCCGTACGCGGTGAGCTCCACGCTCGTATGCCCGAGCCGCCCGCGGAACTCGCCATCGGCGTACAGCTGAACACCTCGGGCACGGTGGCCACCCGTACCGGTGAGATCACCGTCGGCGGCACCACCACCTGCAACAAGCCGACCCGCATCAGCATCAACGTCAGCGCCTACCAGACGCAGAAGCGCACGACGGCGAACGGCTCGCACGAGAACCTGATCGTTGTCTGCGAGCCCGGCTCCCCGGTTCCGTGGACCACGTCCTTTCCCAGCAACATCGATCCCACCGCCTCCTTCCAGCCCGGCGCCGCCGTGCTCCGGGGGCTGGCCACTGCGGACGACCGTGACTACCCCGTGAGCGTCACCGACTTCCGGAGCGACGACATCACGCTCGTCAGGTCCTGACTCCGCGGCGGGCCCGGCTCGGCCGGGCCCGCCCTGCCCCTGGCCCCGCAGCTCGCCCAGGACCGTGTCCACCTCCACGACCGGCCCGAAGGCGTCGCGTGATCGGCCGGGCAAGCCCTGGGTGGGACCGGCAGTGAGGGAGAAGGATGGGGGTCATGGGAGAACTCGTGGATCGCGTCGACGATCGTGACAGGGTCATCGGCGTCGTGGACCGGAGCGAGGCGGTGGCGGCCGGGTGGCTGTACCGCATGTCCATGGTGCTGTGCCGGGACGAGGAGGGCCGCTATCTGGTGCACCGGCGGCCCGGGAGCAGCTCGCGCTTTCCGGGCGAGTACAGCTGGTTGGTGGCCGGTGCGGTGGGGGCGGGGGAGTCGTACGCGGAGGCTGCCCACCGTGAGCTCCGTGAGGAGATGGGGGTCCGGGCGTCCGTCCGCCCGCTGTTCACGTTCCTGTGCCGGGGCGAGCTGAGTCCGTACTGGTTCGCGGTGCACGAGGCCACCGTCGAGCAGGATCAGATCGCACCGCAGGCCGCCGAAGTGGCGTGGCACGGCTGGCTGTCCGGCGACGAGCTGCGGGATGCGATGGCGAGCTGGAAGTTCGTCTCGGACAGCCGCGATGCCTACCACCGCTACGTACGACTCGCCACGGACCGCCCGCGCTGAGACCGGGCGTCCGATGGATTCGGCGGCCCGTTCATATCGGGCGTCGTTCCGTAGTTCCTCCGGGCCCCGCCCGGCCATCGCCGCGCTGTCGTCGCAGGTCCAGGGCCGCGAGGGCCGTACGCTCCACCGCGAGCAGCAGGGCGAGCCCGATGGCTGCCACCAGGCCCCATCCCAGGCCGGGAAGCCACAGCAGCGCCATCTCCACCGTGCCGCCGAGCGTCGAGGGCAGCCACCACAGGAGCGCCGCCACCTCCCGCACCGCCCTCGCCCTCGTCTCCTCACGCGTCCAGGCGGTCTTCCCGGGCCGCTGCCGCCAGTACGAGTAGCCCGAGCAGGGGGCCTCGCATGACGCACACCGGTAGCCACCGCGGAGATGATATTTGACCGATCGTTTCACTATCGCCTAGGGTTCGACCGTGGCCAGAACCAAGGAATTCGACCCGGAAGCCGCCCTGCAGTCAGCCCTCCAGCTGTTCTGGCAGCGCGGCTACGAGGCGACCTCGATGGCGGACCTCGTCGAGCATCTCGGCATCGGGCGGGCCAGCATCTACGCCACGTTCGGCAACAAGCACGAGCTGTACCTGAAGGCACTGGACCGGTACAGCGAGAACCGCGACTCGAACCTGCTGCACGAGCTCTCCCAGCCGGGCGCCGCGCTGCCCGCCGTGCGCACGGCGGTGCGGCGGTTCGCGGCCGAGGCGAACGCCGACGAACATCGCGCCAAAGGGTGCTTCATCACCAACACGGCCGCCGAACTGGGCCCGCACGACCCGGCGGCGGCCCGGCGGGTCGAGGCGAGCTGGGACCACTTCGAGACGCTGTTGCACTCGGCACTGACCCGGGCCCAGGCGCAGGGCGAGCTGCCCGCGGAGCGCGATCCGCGTGCGCTCGCACGGATGCTCCTCGTGCTGATGCAAGGTCTGCGGATCGTCGGCAAGGCGTCGAAAGGGCCGGGCCGGGTCCGGGACGCCGCCGAGCAGGCGCTGAGCCTGCTCGACTGAGCCCGCCCCAGCCCTCCCAAGCGAGCCCGCTCGACCGGGTCCGTTCGCCCGGGTCCGATCGAGTCCGTTCGATTGAGTCCGTTCGACTGAAACACACCTCCTGCGGGAGGCGTCTTCATGGCCACATACCAGAACGTTCAGTCAAGTATCGGGGGAGAAATGGCCGAAACACAGAGCTGGAACAGTACGACCGGGGCCGCCTCGGCCCGGCCCGCGCCCGGCCCTGCCTTCGCGCTGCTCGGCATCGTCCAGATGTCGCTGCTCTTCACGCTCACCTCGCTCGTCGTACCGCTGCCCCGGATAGGCCACGAATTCTCGCTCGACCGCACCGACTTGATCCTTCTCAGCTCCGCCTACGGGCTGGCCTTCTCCGGGCTCCTCCTCTTCGGCGGCCGCGTCGCCGACCGCTTCGGCGGGCGTCGCGCCCTCACCGCCGGGCTGCTCGTGTTCACCGCCGCGTCCCTCGCCGCACTGCTCGCCCCGGGACCGGGGACCCTGTTAGCCGCCCGCTTCGCGCAGGGCGCGGGCGCCGCTCTAGCCGCACCCGCGGCCATGGCGGTACTGCGCGCGGCCTTCCCCCAACCCGACGCGTACGGACGGGCGATGGCCACCTGGGGCGGGCTCTCGGTCATCGGCGCCACAGCGGGGCACCTGCTCTCGGGGGTCATCTCGGCGCTCGCGTCCTGGCGGCTCGCCCTGGCCGTCCCGGTCGTGGTGGCCGCCCTCGCCCTCGCCCTCGCGCCGCGTCTCCTGCCGGCGACCCCGGCCGGCACGGGCCGCTCCCTGGATCTGCCGGGCGCACTGCTCTCGACCGCCGGGATCACCCTGGCCAGCTACGGTCTCGTTCTCACCGAGGCCCGCGCCTGGGAATCGGCGGCCGTCCTCGTTCCCCTGCTCGCCGGGGCCGCGCTGTTCACGGCCTTCCTGATCGTCGAGCGCCACCGGCGCGACCCGCTGCTGCCCCTCGGGTTCCTCCGCGACCGGCGCCGGGCCCTCGCGCTCGCCGCCGTCGGTCTGACCGCCGCCGGGACCGCCACGACGTTCACCCTTCTCTCGCTCCATCTTCAGCAGGACCGCGGCTGGTCGGCGCTGGCGACCTCCACCGGCTTCGTTCCCTTCGCGGTGGCGCTGCTCGTCTCGGGCCGCACGGCGGGACCGCTCATCGCCCGGTACGGGGCGCCGGCCGTGACCACCGCCGGGCTGGCGGTGGCTTCCACCGGCCTCGCGCTGATCGCGCTCATGGGCCTGGCACCGCACAACTCCTACGCGTACGGGCTCCTCCCCGGCCTGATCCTGCTGCCGGCCGGCGCGGCCGCCGGCTTCGCGGCCGCCTCGGTCCTCGCGACGGACGGGGTGGAGCCCCGGCAGACCGGGCTCGCGGGCGGCGTCATGAACACCGCGATGGAACTGGGCCCGACCGTCGTCCTCGCCGCCCTGCTCACCCTCGGCTCCGACAGCACCTCACTCGCCGCGACGGCAGTCCTGCTCGCCGTCGCCGCGTTCATCAGCCTCCGCACCAAGTAGCCGGGCAAGCACGTTGCCCCGTACCCGAACAGCCGCGCACACAGCGCTGTCCAGAGGAGTCATCACCATGTCCGCACGCTTCACCGGCAAAGCCGTCCTCGTCACCGGCGCGGGATCCGGCATCGGCCGGGCCGTCGCACTCGCCTTCGCCGCCGAAGGGGCCTCGGTGGTCGCGGCGGGACGTACGGCCGCCTCGCTCGACGAGACGGTCGCGCTGATCGAGAAGGAGGGCGGCTCGGCGGTCGCGGTCACCGCGGACGTGACCCGCTCCGAGGACGTCAGGACCCTGGTCCGCCGTACCGTCGAACACTTCGGGAGCCTTGATGTCGCCGTCAACAACGCGGGCGTCTTCCGGGGCGGCGCTCCCGTCGCCGACCTCCCCGAGGAGGACTGGCGCACCCTGCTCGACATCAACGTCACCGGTGTCTTCCTCGCCCTGCAGGCCGAGATCGCCCGGATGCGCGAACAGCCCACCGGCGGCGCGATCGTCAACATCGCCTCCAACCTCGGCGCGCACAGCCGTATCCCCGGCGTGGCCGGCTACCTCACCACCAAGGCAGCCGTCTCCGCCCTGACCCGGGCCGCCGCCCTCGACCACATCGCCGACGGGATACGCATCAACGCCGTCAGCCCCGGCGCGACCGCCACCACCATGTCGCTGCTGCCGGGCGAGACCGAAGCCGGCCGCGCCGCCCGGATGAAGGACGCGTCGCCGCTGGGGCGGGTCTCCTCCACCGCCGAGGTCGCGGCGGCCGTGCTGTATCTGGCCTCGCCGGACGCCGCTTCCGTGGTCGGCAGTGATCTGGTCATCGACGGCGGGGCCTCCGCCTGACCGCACTCCCCGGGGCGATGGTGCCGTCAGCCGTGCATCGCGGAGCTGTACGCGAACAGGGCGATCACGCCGGCGACGCACACGAGGATCACCCATGAGCCGAAGCCGGTGTGCCTTCCCCTGCCGTTCCGCCGCGCGGACTTCCGGGGCTTCCGGGACTTCCGGGAGCCCCCGGACCGCCCGGCGGTTTCCCGGTCCGGGGCGGGCCGCGCCGCGTCGGCCGCGGCGTCGGCCAGCAGGCGTCGGCAGGTCGCGGCGAGCACGCCCGTACCTGCGGAGAGAGGCACCACGGCCTCCGAACGCGCCGGAGCCGTGGTGCCGCCGTCCAGGATGCGCCCCGCGCGTACGAGGATCTCGTCCCGGCCGCCCGCCGGAGCGAGGCTGATCCACCGCCGTACGTGCTCGCCCCGGATGACCATCCCCCCGGACCGCTCCCGGTACACGGTGTGCTCCCGCCACAACACCGCAGCCAACTCCTGTGCGGTGTCTCTCAGTTGTGCGCCCACCATCCGTCCCCCCACCTCGCGTCGAATCGAACAAGCATCGAACTCTACTGGCGGGTGCGGATCCCGGAGCATCAGGCCCCGTTCCACGACGGCCCGGCCGGGGGCGAGGGGGACGCCAACGGCCGGGGCGTGGAGTTCAAGGCCGGCGACAGGGCCAAGGGCATGACGCCCTACTTCATCAAGGTGCAGGTGGGGAACGTCGGCGGCACCGAACTGTCGTACGTGGGTGCGGGATCGCTCAACGCACGGGGAATCCGAAGGCGTAACCCTGCTCCTTCAGCCAGGGCAGGACCTCGCGCAGAGCGGCCAACGTCTGCGAGCGCTCCCCTCCCGCGTCGTGGAAGAGGACGGTCGGCCCGTTGGAGATCTCGCGCTTGACGGTGGCGACCATCGTGTCCGCACCGGGGTGCTCGAAGTCCTTGGTGTCGACGTTCCAGCCCAGCGGTCGCATCCCGTGGGACGCGGCGAGCTGCCGGCTGTACGGGGTGAAGGCGCCGCCCGGGGCCCGGTAGTACTGCGACCGGACGCCGCCGGACGCCTTGGTGATCATGCGTTCGGCGTCCAGGATCTGCTGGGACTGGTAGGCCTCGGACTTCGTGTCCATGGTGGTGTCGTGCGAGACGGTGTGGTTGCACAGCCGGTGGCCGTCCGCCACGACCGCTTTGACCAGGTCCGGGTACGCCCGGGCCTGGGTGCCCACCATGCAGAACGTGGCCTTCACGCCTTCGTCCTTCAGCAGGCGCAGCACCTGCGGCGTCCAGACCGGGTCCGGTCCGTCGTCGATGGTGATGTTGACGCCCCGGGCACCGCGGTCCGAGGCGTGCGCGATGTCCGCCGCCACCTTGGCCACGGGCCGGTCCCGCTCGTCCGGCGACGCGACACTCCCCGACGGCCGCCCCCCGTTGGTGTCGGCCTGCGCGGTCCACACCGAGGTGGCCGCGGCCAGCGCCGTCACGCCGAGCGCCGCCGCGAGGAGCCTGCTGTGCCAGGCCCTTCCCTTGTGCTTACCCATGTCCGCCCGCCCCTTTTGCCGTCTCCACCGATGCCGTGCACCCATCTAGACAGGCGAACGCCCCTGCGGGATGCCTCGGTTACCGATCGCGGACATAGCTGCAGGAAGGCGGCGACAAACGAGGGTCGTCGGGAGATCGGATCAGTGGGTGGATCCGTGGCGGATCAGCGGGTGGATCAGTGGGCGGACCAGCGGCGGATCAGCGGGCGTTGTCCTCGGCGAGGGTGTGCGCGACCAGGGCGTTGGCGTGGCCGTGGCCCAGTCCGTGTTCGGACTTGAGCCAGGCGACCAGCTCCATGTGCTTGGTCAGCGGGGAGGCGCGGATGAGGTCCTTCCACTCGGAGACCGGGCGGCCGTACTTCTTCTCGATCGAGGGGAAGTAGCTGGCAGGGCCCTTCACGGCGTCGGTCATGGGGTGTCCCGTCTGTAGGGCCTTCCCCGTCCGGAAGGCGTCACGGCTATGACCGGCGGCGGAGGGTGAAGTCATCGGCGTCCGGGAGTGGATCAGGTCACAGTCCCGCCCCGTGCGCCGTTGCCGCCGGAGACCCGGCCACCGGAGGCGGACTCCGTTCTTTGCCCAGACTTTGCCCGGATCGGGGCCGGTGCCGGGATGCCCACGCGGCGGGAGCGCGTTGGGGCCGGGTGGACACCCCCCGGCTATGGACAGGAAACCGACGTGACAGACGTGACGACACACGCGCCGACAGACGTGACGACCGACGCGGCAGGCACGGCGGCCCCGGCGGGCGCCGAGGTGGCCGCGGCCCGCGCGGCGGGCACCCTCTCCCGCCCGTTCACCGTCCGCGGGCTCACCGCCCGGAACCGGATCGCGATGGCGCCCATGACCCGGCAGTTCTCCCCGGACGGCGTTCCGGGGCAGGACGTGGCGGACTACTACACCCGGCGGGCCGCCGGTGACGTCGGGCTGATCATCACCGAGGGCACCTACGTCGACCACGCATCCGCGGGGACCAGCGACCGGGTCCCGCGCTTCCACGGCGAGGCGGCGCTCGCGGGCTGGAAGAACGTGGCGGACTCCGTGCACCGCGCGGGCGGCGCGATCATCCCGCAGCTGTGGCACGTGGGCGTCACCCGCACCGAGGGCGCCGGGCCCGTACCGGACGCCGAGCCGGTCGGCCCCTCGGGCCTGTCCCTGAGCGGCGAGCCCAAGGGGCGCGCCATGACGCAGCAGGACCTCGACGACGTCATCGCCGCTTTCGCCGACGCGGCGGCGGCGGCCGAGCGCCTCGGCTTCGACGGCGCCGAACTGCACGGCGCCCACGGCTACTTGATCGACCAGTTCCTGTGGTCCGGCAGCAACCGGCGTACCGACGCCTACGGCGGCGACCTGGTCTCCCGGACCCGTTTCGCGGCCGAGATCGTGGCGGCCTGCCGCGCCGCCGTCTCCGACGCCTTCCCCCTCTTCTTCCGGATGTCCCAGTGGAAGTCGGACGCCTACGACGCGAAGCTCGCCCGGACCCCTCAGGAACTGGACGACCTGCTCACGCCGCTGGCCGAGGCCGGTGTCGACGTCTTCCACGCGTCCACCCGCCGCTACTGGCTGCCGGAGTTCGAGGGCTCCGACCTGAACCTGGCCGGATGGGTGAAGAAGATCAGCGGCAGGCCGACCCTCACCGTCGGCTCGGTCGGCCTGGACGACGACTTCTTCAGCGCCTTCCAGGGCAACGACTCCAAGGTCACCGGCATCGAGCAGCTGCTGGACCGGCTGGAGCGCGACGAGTTCGACATGGTCGCCGTCGGACGGGCGCTGATCTCCGACCCCGAGTGGGCGGCGAAGACCCTGCGCGGGCGCACCGCGGACATCACGCCGTTCACCGCGGAGATGCTGACGACTCTGCGCTGACCGGCGAGTTCCCCGGCACGGGCACTCATGCCCTGTTCACCGCCGCCGGGAGGTCCGCGCGGATCGCGGTGATCAGGGCGCGGCTGGCCTCGTGGGCGGCGGCGCTGCCCTCGGCGGGAGTGGTGCCGGCGCGCTGGTGCAGCACGACCCCGAGGACCAGGCGGGAGACTCCGGCGACCTCCTGCGTGGTGGCCCAGACGAGGTTGCCGCCCGCCGGGGTGGAGGAGCCGGTCTTCAGGCCGATGACCCCGTCGTGCCCGAGCAGCTTGTTGGTGTTGCGGAACGTCACCCCGGCGCCCGGTGCGGTGACGGAGGCGGTCGCCACGACCTGCCGGAAGACCGGGTCCTTCATGGCGGCGCGGGCCAGCCTCAGTTGGTCCGCCGCCGTGCTCCTCGTGCTCGCCTCCAGGCCGCTCACCCCGGTGTACGTGGTGGCGCGCATGCCGAGTCCGGCGGCGGCCCGGTTCATCTTCGCGACGAACGCCTTCTCGTCGCCCGCGTCCCAACGGGCCAGCAGGCGGGCCACGTTGTTGCCCGACGGCACCATCATCAGTTCCAGCAGCCGCCGTTGGGTGTACTCCCGCCCGGCGAGCACGGGGGCGGTCGTCTCCACGGAGGAGTACGACTCGTCGGCCGCCCGCCGGTCGGCGACCACGGTCGCGCCGGGGGCGTCGGCCCGCATCGGGTGGTCCTTCAGGATCACGTAGGCCGTCATGACCTTGGTGACGCTGGCGATCGGGACCGGCTTCTGTTCGCCCCGGGTGCCGAGGCTGCCGACCCCCTCGACCGCCACGCTCGCCTGGCCCTCGCGCGGCCAGGGCAGGTGCATCGACCTGGCGAGCGGCGCCACCACCTCCTCCGGACCTTCGGCGGGGGCCGGCCCGACCGTGGACCTGCCGCCGCCGGCCGCGTACCACCCACCCGTACCGGCGACGAGCACCACGGCTGCGGTCAGCGGTACGAGGACCGAGCGACGGAGTCGGAAGCGGAAGCTGAGTCGGGCGCGGAGTCGGGAGCCGAAGCCGAAGCGGGATCGGACGCGGCCCCGCAAGTCGTTACCGGCGGCGGGGGCAGGGATGGGAGCAGCGGGGGTGGGGGTGGGGTCGGGGGCAGGAACGGTGGGGGTGTCGGGCATGGGCTCCTCCAGGTGACAGGTGCGGTTTCCCGTACCTCTGTCACCTTCGAGGAGTCGTTCTTCCGCACCCGTACAGCACCGTTTCCGCCCCCGCGAGAGTGCGTTTCGGTTCCGTATCAGGCCGGGTCCGGGGCCAGATCGAGGGTCGCGAGCGCTCCCCCGCCCGGGGCGTTCGCGAAGGTCAGCCGGGCTCCGAGCACCTCGGACTGGCCCTGGGCGACCGTCAGACCGAGGCCGTGTCCCCGGCCGCGTTCGCTCGCGCCGGTGCGGAAGCGCTGCGGGCCCCGCTCCAGCAGGTCCGGCGGGAAACCGGGCCCGTGGTCGCGTACGGCGATCCGCGCCCCGGTCACGGTCACCTCTACGGGGGCCGCGCCGTGCCGGTGGGCGTTGGTGACGAGGTTGACCACGATCCGCTCGACCCGGCGCGGGTCCGTCTCCACCACCTCGGCGGCCCCGACGGCGACCCGGGTGTCCGTGCCCGTACGCCGCACCACGTCGGCGACCAGTTCGCCCAGCGGTACCGGGTCGAGGCGGGCCCGCTCGGCGCCCGCGTCGAGCCGGGAGATCTCCAACAGGTCCTCGACCAGCGCGTTCAGGGCCCGCAGCCGGTCCCGTACGAGACCGGTCGCCTCGTCGTCGTCGGGCAGCAGCCCGGCGGCGGTGACCAGGCCCATGAGCGGGGTGCGCAGTTCGTGCGCCACGTCGGCGGTGAAGCGCCGCTCGTTCTCCAGCTTGCGCTGGAGGGCGCCTGCCATGTCGTCGACGGCCGCCGACATCTCGGTGATCTCGTCGCGGGCCCGCCCGCCGGGGCCGATGCGGGCGTCCAGGTCGCCGTCGGCGATACGGCGGGCGGTACGGGCTCCGTGGCGCAGCCGCCGGTTGATCGGTTCGGTGGCGAGGGCGGCGAGCGGGACGACGAAGACCAGGGCGGCGAGGACGGATTTCACGATGCTGCGGTCCAGGAGCTGGAGGCTCCGGACCTCGGTGCTCATGTCGTCCCGGACGACGAGGATCTGATCGTCGCCGACGGCCACGGCGCCCCACATCCAGTACCAGTTGGGCGGCTCGACGTCGTACCAGGTGGCGTATCCGCCGTCGGTTTCCGGGCGGCGCTCGGCGAGGTCGCGCGCCAGCGGTTCGGGCAGCTCGGCCCTGGTCCGTACGTCGATGTCGGCCGGGGCCTTCCCCGTACGGGAGAACTCCCGCTCGGCCGCGATCAGCCGGGTGAGGGTCCGGTCGTGGCCGACGCGCAGCCCGCGCTCCCGGGTCGCGTCGTGCACCAGGAAGCCGACCACGGCCGCGACCGCGCAGCACGCGGCGGCGGCCAGGGCGGCGATCTTCCAGCGCAGGGCGCGGGGGTTGAGGACGTCCACGGGGTCCGCCGGCCGCTCAGCCGCGGACGAGCTTGTAGCCGAAGCCGCGGACCGTCTCGATCCGCCCGCTGCCGATCTTCTTGCGCAGCCGGAGCACGCACAGGTCGACGACCCGGGTGTCGCCCTCCCAGCCGTAGTCCCACACGTCGCGCAGCAGCCGGCGGCGGTCGAGCACCGAGCCGGGCGCGGCGGCGAACTCCAGCAGCAGCCGCAGTTCGGTGGGGGTCAGCGACACGGTCTCGCCGGCCCGGCGCACCTCCATGCCGAGGGTGTCCACGCTGAGGTCCCCGAAGACCAGGATGTGGTCGGCCCGGCCGGGCTTCCCGGCCGCGGTCCCCTCCGCCTCCGGGCGGAAGGTGGCGCGGCGCAGCAGGGCGCGGATCCGGGCGACCATGACGCCGGTGTCGACGGGCTTGATCACGTAGTCGTCGGCCCCCGCCTCCAGGCCCGCGACCACGTCGAGGGCGTCGCCGCGCGCGGACATCATCAGGACCGGGACAGGGCTCTCCTCACGGATCCGGTGGCACAGGCCGATGCCGTCCAGTTCGGGCAGCATCACGTCGAGGATCAGGAGGTCGTGCGCGCCCGCGCGGAAGGCCTCCAGGCCGCTGAGCCCGTCGGCGGCCACCGCGACCCGGTAGCCGTAGCGTTCCAGGGCCAGTTGGACGGCGCGGCGGATGGTGGCGTCGTCCTCGACCACGAGCACGCTGACGGGGGCCGGGCCCCGGGCTTCGGACACGCTGCCTACCTGGGCGTTCGAGGTCATCGGTCGCTCGCATCGTAGTCGGGACAGGGCGGCGGACCGGGTCACCGGCTCAGCGTGGCCGCCACCGGGAGGTGGTCGCTGCCGGTGGCGGGCAGAGTCCAGGCGGCGCGCGGGGTCATCCCCCGCACCAGTACGTCGTCGATGCGGACCACCGGGAACGCGGCGGGCCAGGTGAACCCGAGGCCGTCGCCCGCCTCCCGTTGCGCGGAGCGCAGCTGCGAGGTCACCGGGGCCAGCGCGCCGTCCTGGAACGTCCCGTTGAAGTCGCCCAGCACCACGACCCGGGGCGCGGGCTCCGCCCGGAGCGCGGCGGCCAGCTCGCGGGCCGCCTCGTTGCGCCGGCCCGTCGTGAAACCGGCCGCCGAGACCCGTACCGACGCCAGATGGACCGCGTACACGGCGACGGGCCCGTGCGGGGTCCGGGCCGTGGCGCGCAGCGCGCGGGTCCACGGCATGATCGGCACCGCCTTCACGTCCGCCAGCGGGTATCTGCTCCAGATGCCGACCCCGCCGATCACCGCGTGGTGCGGATAGGCGGCAGCCAGTTCGCGGGAGTAGGCGGTCGCCGCCTCGTCGGACAGCTCTTCGAGCGCCAGGACGTCCGCGCCCGCCGCGACGAGCACGCGCGCGGTGCCGGCCGGGTCGGCGTTCTCCTCGTTCACGTTGTGGCTGACCACCGTCAGATCGCCGCCGCCCGAGCGCTTGTCGGTGAGCGCGCCGCCGAAGAGCGTGGCCCAGACGACGGCGGGCGCGAGCACCGCCACGGCGGCGATCCGGGACCGCCATACGGCGGCGAGCCCGAGCAGGACCGGGACGCCGAGGCCCGTCCAGGGCAGCAGCGTCTGGAAGAGACTGCCCGCGTTGACGCCCGCGTTCGGGACCCACGCGTGCAGCGCCATCGCCGCGGCCCAGACGACCGCTGCGGCGGCGAGCAGGCGGGCGGCGGGCCCGGAGGGAGCGGTGGGACCGGGCCCGGTCCCGGGGACAGGCGTCGCGTCCGTGGGAGGCGCTGCGGCCTCCGGTGGGCTCAGCACGGCACAGGTCTCCTGACGTTCGCGCACACCGGGGATCGGGTACGCCGACAGCCTCCGGGAACCCCGCTTCCGGCTGGTCAGGGGCGTGCTTCCAGCACCGCACGGCTCTGTATCGGGTAGGTATCGGTGCGCGGTACGGGGCGCGCGGCAGGGGACGCGGGCGCGGCAGGGGGCCGGAGCCGGGTGGGCGGTGTCAGGTGCGGAGTGCCGGATGCGGAGTGCCGGATGCGCAGTGTCAGGTGCGCAGTGTCAGGTGCGCGGTGCCGGGGGCGCAGTGCCAGGTGCGGGGTGTCAGGTACAGGCTGCCAAGTCCACGGTGCCGGATGCGCAGTGCCAGGTGCGGGGTGTCAGGTACACGGTGCCAGGTGCGCAGTGTCAGGTGCGCAGTGTCAGGTGACCGGAGGCGCCAGGTGTTCCAGCAGGGCCCGCGCCTCGCGCACCGCGTCCTCGGCGCTCTCCCGGCCGCCCCGGTCGAACGCCTCCGTGAACGCCGGTGCGCCCAGAACAGCCCGGGCCGCCGCCGTGACGCGGTCGACGTCGGCGCGTTCGGCGGGCGGCAGCGGGGCTCCGGCGCGGCGGCGGGCGGCGGCGGCGGCGCCGAGGAGGCGGGCGGCGCAGACGGTTTCCGGCATGCGCCCCGCCAGCGCCGACGCTCCGGCGAGGCCCTCCAGGGACAGGGCCAAGGCGCGTGGCTCGGCGAGCACGCGGGCGACGTCCAGGCCGCGCAGGTGGTGCACGGCGGCCCGGCCCGCCTCGCCCCGGAGTTCGGCGATGAAGCCGAGCTCCGCGCAGAGCAGGTGGTCGCCCGCCCGGGACGACACGGCGGCGAACCCGTCGCGGATGCTCAGGAGGTGCGCCTCGGCCGCGTCGAGGTCGCCGGAGCGGCGGGCGCCGAGGGCCAGGCCCATCACGGAGTGGATCTCGCCGTACGTGTAGCCCTGCTCGGCGGCGCTGCGCCGCGCCCGTTCGTGCAGGTCACGGGCGCGGTCCCAGTCGCGGGCGAGCAGCGCCAGCCGGCCGAGCCCGGAGAGCCGGGCCGACACCTCCGCCTCAAGACCCAGCTCCCGCGCCATCCGCAGGCCCTCGTGCTGCCGTTGCCCGGCCTCCTCGTACGCTCCCCTGATCTCGGCGAGCGCGGCGAGCGGGGACACCGTCTGCAACTCACCCCAGCGGTCGCCCAGTTCACGGAAGAGCGCGGCGCTGCGCAGCCCGTCGCGGCCGAGGCCCGCGAGGTCCCCGCCGACCAGCGCCAGCGTCGACCGCAGGCCGAGCGCGGCCGCGGTGCCCCACGGGTCGTCCGCGGCGGCGAACAGGGCGAGCGCACGGGCGTTCAGCGCCTCGCCCCCGCCCGTGTCACCCGCGCTGAACAGGCCGTACGCGCACAACCACAGCGCACGGGCGCGCCGCACGGGGTCGGGGACGGCCTCGGCCGTGATCTCGATCCCGGCCGCGATCCCGGCCGCGATCCTGATCCCGTCCTCGGTCCCGCTCTTGGTCCCGCCGGCGCCTCCGGTGCCTCCGGTGCCTCCGGTGCCTCCGGTGCCTCCGGTGTCTCCGGTGAGCAGGGCGAACGCGCGGTGCAGGAGGACGAGTTCGGCCGTGTCGGCTGATCCCCCGGGTACGGTCATCAGGACCGCACGCAGACTCCGGCGGGCCTCGGTGAGGCGGCCTCGCAGCAGCCACCACCAGGCCAGCGCCGCAGCCGGCCGCACGACCTCACCCGCCGCACCCGCCGCACCCGCCGCACCCGCCGCACCCGGGGAGACCGACGCACGGCGCACCGCCGCGTCGAGGGCCGCCCGCAGATTCCCGGCCTCGGCGTCCAGCCGGTCCAGCCAACGGCGTTGCTCCGCGCCGCGCAGATGGGGTTCGGCGCGCTCGGCGAGCGCGAGGTAGTGGCGCAGATGCCGGTCGCGTACGGCCGCGAGGCCCTCCGTCGCGCGCAGTTGCTCCGTCGCGTACGCGGCGACGGACTCCAGGAGCCGGTAGCGGGGCCCGTCGGGGCCGTACGCCACCGCCACCAGGGACCGGTCGACGAGCCGCCCGACGAGGTCGAGCACGTCCTCCCGGGCGACGCCGCCCCCCGCGCACACGGCCTCGGCCGCGGCGAGGTCGCAGCCGTCCCGGTGGACGGCGAGGCGGCGCAGGACCACGCGCTCGGGTTCTCCGAGCAGCTCCCAGCTCCAGTCGATCACCGCCCGCAGGGTCTGCTGGCGGGCCGGGGCGCCCCGCTGTCCGGTGGTCAGGACCCGGAAGCGGTCGCTCAACCGTGCCGCCAACTCCCGTACACCCAGCGCCCGTACGCGGGTGGCGGCGAGCTCCAGCGCCAGCGGGATGCCGTCCAGCCGGCGGCAGATCTCGGCAACGGCCTCGCGCTCGGGCCCATCCGGATCACGGGGGAATCCGGGGGCCGAGGACGCGGCGCGCTCCACGAACAGCCGGGCGGCCTCGGCGGGCGGGAGCGGCTCGACCAGGAACACCGCCTCGCCCGCCAGGCCGAGGGGCTCCTGGCCGGTGGCGAGGACGCGCAGCCCGGGGGCGGTGCGCAGGAGCAGCTCGGCGAGTCCGGCGGCGGCGTCCACGACCTGCTCGCAGTTGTCCAGGACCAGCAGGGTCCGGCGGTCGCGCAGGGCGGCGGCCAGGCGGTGCGGCAGGGACAGGGCGCCGCCTCCGACGCCCGGCGCGGCGCTCGGGGCGTCGTCCCGGACGCCCAGGGTGGCGGCGACGATCTGGGCCAGGTCGGCGGGCGTGCCCGTGCGGACGCCCGCGAACTCGACGAGCCAGATGCCGTCCCCCGGGCCGCCTGCCTCGGCACGGTCCCACTGGGCGGTGGCCGCGGCGACCGCCAGCCGGGTCTTGCCGACCCCACCGGGCCCGGTGAGGGTCACCAGCCGCTCGTCGGCCAGGAGCCGGGAGATCCGGGCGAGCGCCCGGCGGCGGCCGACGAGGGGAGTGAGGGGCAGCGGAAGGTTCCCTTGAGGACCCTGGGGAGCCCGCGGTGCCTGAGCTGCCTGAGCTGTCCGAGCTGCCCGGGGAACCTGGAGCTCCTGGAGTGCTGGGGCGTCCTGGGAGTGCACCCGCCCGGCCGCGGGCCCAGGCGCAGGAACAGATACGAGCGTAGGAGCAGGCGTCAGCACCGACCCCGTCCCCGGCATCAGCAGCGGGTCCTGCCGGAGCACCGCCCGGTGCAGGGAGGCGAGTTCGGGGCCGGGGTCGACCCCCAGTTCCTCGACGAGCCGGCCCCTGAGGTCGTCGTACGACGCGAGCGCCTCGCTCTGGCGGCCCGCCGAGTAGAGCGCCCGCATCTGGACCGCGCGCAACCGCTCCCGCAGCGGGTGCCGGGCGACGAGATCGGCCAGTTCCCCGGCGAGCAGCACATGGTCCCCCGCCTCCCAGCGGGCCTCCGCCTGCTCCTCCAGCACGGACAGCCGCTGTTCCGCGAGGCGCTGGGCGGCCTCCCGGGCGAACGGGGCGTCCGCGAAGTCCGCGTACGCGGGGCCCCGCCACAGCCCGAGTGCCTCGGTGAGCAGCGCGGCCCGCGCGCGGGGATCCCGTACCGGGCGGGCCTCGGTCACCAGGGCCCTGAAGCGGTCGGCGTCCACCTCGTCCGTGCCGCGCTCCAGCCGCAGCCGGTAGCCCGGGGGCTGCCGCACCACGCGGTCGCGGCCGAGCACCCGGCGCAGTTGGGAGACCTTGGCCTGGAGCGCGCCCGAGGGCCTTCCGGGCGGCGCGTCGCCCCAGAGGTCATGGATGAGCCGGTCGACGGGGACCGGGCCGCCGTCGTGGGCGAGTAGGTCCGCCAGCAGGGCCCGGACCTTGCGCTCGGGGACGGTGACGTCGTTCCCCTCGCCGTCCCCCACCACCAGTGGCCCGAGCACCCCAAACCGCATACGCGCCACCGTACATGTGGGGAAAGGGGCCGGTCGTCAGCGTTCCCGAAGCTTTCCCGAAGCCCACCGGAGCACAGTCGTGACCGGCGCCGGTGACCGGCACCCGATGGCCGAAACCCGTGACCCCGGACCCTTGGAGCAGCCCCCATGAGCACCGCACCCGACACGGCCGCCGCCTCCCCGGCGGCACCGGAGCCCCGGAGCGGGGACAGGGCGCAGCAGAAGCTCCCGTTGCTCGCCCTGCTCGCCCTCGCCACCGCCGTCTTCATCACGAGCCTCACCGAGACCCTTCCCGCAGGTCTGCTCCCCGCGATGAGCGCGGATCTCCGGGTGAGCGAGTCCGCGACCGGGCAGACGGTGACGGTCTACGCGATCGGCACCGCCCTCACCGCGATCCCGCTGACGGCGGCCACCGCCGCTTGGCGGCGCAAGCGGCTGCTGCTCGCCTCGATGGCCGGCTTCGCCCTCGCCAACACCGTCACCGCTCTGTCGTCCGTCTACGAACTGACGATGGCGGCACGGTTCGTCGCCGGGGTCGCGGCCGGTCTGGCCTGGGCGCTGCTCGCCGGGTACGCGCGGCGGATGGCCCCCGCGCACCTCCAGGGCAAGGCCATCGCCGTCGCCATGGCGGGGATCCCGGTGGCCCTCTCCCTCGGTGTGCCCGCCGGTACGTTCCTCGGCGACGCGCTCGGCTGGCGCGTGGCGTTCCTCTCCATGACCGGGCTCACCGTGCTGCTCCTGCTGTGGATCTCCGCGGCCGTGCCGGACTTCCCCGGGCAGGGGCGCGGCGAACGGCCGAAGATGCTGCGGACCCTGCGCATCCCGGGGGTGAGCCCGGTCCTGTTCGTCACGCTGGTCTTCGTCCTGGCCCACACCATCCTGTACGCGTACATCGCCACGTACCTGGAGGACCTCGGCCTGGGCGGCTCCACCGGGCTGATCCTGCTGGTCTTCGGGGCCGCCTCGCTCGCGAGCATCTGGATCACCGGCGTCCTGATCCACGACCGGCTGCGCGGCCTGACCGTCGCGGGCGCCCTGCTGGTCGCCGTCGCCGCGGCCCTCCTGGCCGTGCTCTCCGACACCACCACGCTCGTCTACGCCGCCGCCGTGCTGTGGGGCCTGGGCTGGGGCGGAATGCCCACCCTGCTCCAGACCGCCGCGGGCGACGCGGGCGGAGCGTCCGCCGACGCGGCCCAGGCGATGCTGGTCACGCTCTGGAACGCCGCCATGGCGGGCGGCGGCATCGTCGGCGGGATCCTCCTCGACACCACCGGCAGCGGTTCCTTCCCCTGGGCCGTCCTGCTGCTCCTGCTGCCGGTGATCGCGGTCGTGCTGTACGCCCGTGGAGCGGGCTTCCCCACCCGGCGGAACGTGACTGCGACCGCGACAGCGACACCTACGACGGCAGCGGCGGCAGCGGCGGCGGCCGGAAGCGAGGAGGACCGGGCATGAGACAGATACACCTCGCCGCACAGCTGCCCGGGATCCACAACGTGACCGTCTGGTCGGATCCCCGGTCCGAGAGCCAGATCGCGATCGACTCCTTCGTCCGGCTCGCGCGGACCGTCGAACGAGGAAAGTTCGATTTCTTCTTCCTCGCCGAAGGGCTGCGGCTGCGCGAGCACAAGGGGCAGGTCTACGACCTGGACATCGCGGGACGCCCGGAGAACCTGACCGTGCTGAGCGCCCTGGCCGCCGTGACCACCCACCTCGGGCTGGCCGCCACGGTCAACGCGACCTACAACGAGCCGTACGAGGTGGCGCGCCGGTTCGCGACCCTCGACCACCTCAGCGGCGGGCGGGCCGCCTGGAACGTGGTCACCAGCCACGACGCCTTCACCGGCGAGAACTTCCGCCGGGGCGGCTTCCTGACCGAGGCCGACCGCTACTCCCGCGCCGCCGAATTCCTCTCCGTGGCCCGGGTGTTGTGGGACAGCTGGGCGGCGGACGACCTGCGCGCCGACGCCGCGTCGGGGGTCTTCGCACGGGCCGGGGCAGGCCGCTTCGCCCATCGCGGGCGGCACTTCGACATCGCGGGCCGCTTCACCACCCCGCCGGGCCCGCAGGGGCACCCCGTGATCATCCAGTCCGGCGAGTCCGACGCGGGCCGCGAGTTCGCCGCATCGGAGGCCGAGGTCGTCTTCAGCAAGCACAACCGGCTCGACGCGGCCCGGGACTTCTACCGGGACGTGAAACGGCGCCTCGCCACGTACGGACGGAGCCCCGACGACCTGCTGATCCTCCCCACCGCCAACGCGGTCGTCGCCGACACCGACGCGGAAGCGGCGGCGTACGCGGACGAGATCGCCCGCGACCTGGTGAGCCCGCAGACGGCCATCGCCCACCTGGAGGCCGTCTGGGGCCGCGACCTGTCCGCCTACGACCCGGACGGACCGCTGCCCGGCGTCGAACCGCAGGACGACGCCCACTTCCTGAAGGGACACTCCGTGTTCCGCCGGGACCGGGCCGCCACCGCCCGGCAGTGGCGCGGGCTCGCCGCGGAACGCGGCCTTTCGATACGGGAGTTGGTCATCGAGGTCGGCGGCCGTCCGACCTTCGTGGGCAGCCCGCGCACCGTCGCGGACGCCATCGACCACTTCGTGCAGACGGAGGGCGCCGACGGTTTCGTCCTCGTCCCCCACCTGACCCCCGGCGGCCTGGACGACGTGGTGGACCGGGTGGTGCCGCTGCTCCAGGAGAAGGGCTCGTTCCGCGCGGACTACACGGGAACGACCCTGCGGAACCACCTCCGCCCGCACTCCGGCACGACCCGGCGGGCCGTGAACGAGCAGAAGGCGAGCCCCGCATGACCGACACCCCGCTGCATCTCGCCGTCGCGCTCGACGGCGCGGGCTGGCACCCGGCGGCATGGCGGGCCGCCGGAGCCCGGCCCGGGGAGCTGCTCTCGGCCGCGTACTGGGCCGGGCTGGTCGCCGAGGCCGAGCGCGGCCTGCTCGACTACGTCACCTTCGAGGACGCCCTCGGGCTCCAGTCCGCCGCCCTCCACCGGCCCGACGACCGCACCGACCAGGTCCGGGGCAGCCTGGACGCGGTGCTGCTCGCGGCCCATCTCGCGCCGCTCACCACCCGTATCGGGCTGGTCCCGACCACGAACGTCACGCACACCGAGCCGTTCCACGTCGGCACCGGCATCGCCACGCTCGACCACGCGAGCGCGGGCCGTGCGGGCTGGCGGCCGCAGATCTCCTCCCGCGCCGCCGACGCAGGGCACTTCGGCCGGCGCGCGACCCCGCAGCTCACCGACGACGACCTGACCGGCCCGGAATCGATCGCCGCCCGGCTGAGCCCGCTGTTCGCGGAGGGCGCGGAAGTGGTGGAGGCGGTGCGGCGGCTGTGGGACAGCTGGGAGGACGACGCGGAGATCCGGGACGTGGCCACGGGCCGCTTCCTGGACCGCGACAAGGTGCACCACATCGATTTCCGGGGAACGCACTTCTCCGTCAAGGGCCCCTCGATCACGCCGCGTTCACCGCAGGGAGCGCCGCCGGTGGTGAGCCTCGCGCACGCCTCCGTGCCGTACCGGTTCGCGGCGCTCTCCTCGGACGTCGTGCACCTCACGCCGCACGACCGGGCGGGTACGTCGGAGGTGCTCGCCGAGGTCGGCGCGGCGGTCGAGAGCACCGGCCGGGACGTACGGGAGCGGCCGCTCCTGCGGTTCGCGGACCTGCTGGTCCTCCTGGACGAGGAGCCGGGCGCGGCCGGCCGCCGCAGGGCACGCCTGGACGAGTCGGCCGGTACCGGACTCGCCTCCGACGCCGCGATCTTCACCGGCACGCCCGGCGACCTGGCCGACCTGCTGCTCGACTGGCGTGACGCCGGGCTCGACGGCTTCCGGCTCCGCCCCGCCGTCCTGCCGCACGACCTCACGGCGATCACCCGGGGCCTGGTGCCGGAGCTCCAGCGGCGCGGCGCGTTCCGGACGGCGTACGGCGCGACGACGCTCCGCGGCCACCTGGGCCTGGCCCGCCCCGCCGGCCGTTACGCCAGCACGGGCTGACCGGTGCGGCGGCCTCGGGGCCGTGCCCCGGTCACAGGCCGCCCGGGGCCGGGGCCGGGCCCGGGTCCCGTCCGTACGGTCCCGGCTTCACGGTCCCGGCCTCAGGCCCCCGTCGTCGATCCCGGCCGGACGATCATCAGCACGACGACCGTCGCCCAGAGCAGGTTGAAAATCCCGGTGGTCATGGCGAGCCGCGTCGCCGCCGACCGGCGCTCGGCGACCGGCGCGTCCATGAGCAGCTCACGCTGTCCGGGCAGGACCATCGCCATCAGCAGGGCGGCGGCGACGGCCGTGAGCACGATCGACGCGAGCAGCCAGGCATCACCCAGCACCCCCATCTGCGCGCCGGTGGCGAGGCCGAGGACGGGTACGGCGATGCCGACGAGCGCGTACGCCCGGCAGATCTTGTGCAGGAAGGCCGCCGTGCGGGTGTCGTGGTCGTGCGGGCCCTCGCCGCCGGGGGCCGGCGGCTTGGCGTAGCGGGGAAACATCGAGGCCGCGACGGTGATCGGCCCGACGGCCAGGATCGACGCCAGGACGTGCAGCGAGAGCAGCAGCTTGGTCACGGGGCCCCTCCAGGGGTGCATGGCGATGACAGTGGCAGTGGTGGCAGTGGTGGCAAGGGCACGGGCAAGGG
This sequence comes from Streptomyces anulatus, assembly GCF_014650675.1. Lineage (GTDB taxonomy): Bacteria > Actinomycetota > Actinomycetes > Streptomycetales > Streptomycetaceae > Streptomyces > Streptomyces anulatus. The sequence continues at coordinate 180,202 of NZ_BMVK01000003.1, forward strand.
ATTGCACGGGCGGGGCGCGGACGGCCCGAACCATAGGTTGGCTACCAACGTATGGGCCGCCGCCCCAGGAATAGCACGATCCGGCGCTCGATAGGTAGCCTGCCTACTTATTCACCACGGACGGCGACCTCACCCCGGCGCGTCCACCCGGCACGCTGGCCCTGCCCTCCGACCATGTGTAGCCTGCCTACACATGAGGCAGGATGCGGTACGCGGACATCTGGACGGTCTCCTCCTGGCGGTTCTCGAACCGGCCCCGCTGCACGGATACGCGATCATCACCGCGGTCCAGCAGCGCAGCGGCGGTGCGCTCGAACTGCGGACCGGCACCATCTACCCGGCGCTGAACCGGCTGGAGCGGCTCGGTCTGCTGCACAGCAGCTGGGAGGCGGACGGCGGGCGCAAGCGCCGCTGCTACGCGTTGACGGATGCGGGAGCGCGCTTCCTGGCGGACGAGCGCACGGCGTGGCAGGACTTCACCGCCGCGATCGGCTCGGTCCTCAACCCCGTCGCACCGCACCCGCACCCGCAGCCGCACGGACAGGGCGCATGACCGCCGGCCCCGCGCGCGGTGGCAGCGCCGACGACCTCGTGGAGAAGCACGTCGCCGAGCTGGACGCCCTCCTGCACGGCCCCTCCCGGGCCAAGTCCCGTCTGGTCGAGGAGGCCCGCGACGGGCTCACCGAGACCGTGGCGGTGTACACGGGCGAGGGCGAGCCGTACGAGCGGGCCGTCCACCGGGCGGTGGCGGAGTTCGGCTCGGCGCGGGAGCTGGCCGCGAGCTTCCAGCGCGAACTGACCATCGCCCAGGCCCGGCACACCGCCCGCGCCATCGCCCTCAGCGCCCCGTTCCTGCTGGCCTGCTGGTTCCTGGTGCAGAGCACCGGGGCCCCGCAGACCTCGGCGGTGCCCCGCGCCGCGCAGCTGCTCGCCACGCACCTGGCCACCGTCGCGGGGGCGGCGGTCCTCCTCGCCGCCGCGGCCCTGGCCGCCACCGGCGTCCTGGCCCGCCGGCTCCCCGTCCCGCACCGGCTGCCCATCACGGTCGCCTGGACGGGCACCACCGCGAGCGTGTCCATGGCCGTGGCCACCCTGGCCCTCGCCACCGCGTCGGTCCTCGCCGAGAACTGGCCCCTGACGGCGGCGGCCTGCGCACTGGCCGCCGCCTCCCACGCGGTCGTCGCCGGCTCGGCCCGCGCCTGCCGCCGGTGCGCACGACTGCCCTCGGGGGCGCCCGTCACCCTGTGAGCCGGTCCGTCACTGCGAGCGGTCCACCACCGTGAGCGGGCCGTACGCGTCCGGGCGGCGGGTGGCCAGGAACGGGAACAGCTCCAGCCAGTCGCGGCGGGCGTCGAGATCGAGATCGGCGACCAGCACGGCGGGCTCGTCACGGGGAGCCTGGGCCAGGACGCGGCCGTACGGGTCCACGATGAAGGAACTGCCGTAGAAGGTGAGGCCGTTCTCGGCACCGATGCGGTTCGGCACGACCATGAAGGTGGCGTTGGCGATGGCGTTCCCGGTGATCACCTTCTGCCAGAGCGGCTGGGAGTCGAAGCCGGGGAAGCCCGGCTCGGAGCCGATGGCGGTCGGGTAGACGAGGACGTCGGCCCCGGCGAGCGAGTAGGCGCGCGCCAGCTCCGGGAACCACTGGTCCCAGCAGGTCGGCAGGCCGAAGCGGGCCTCGTCGACCGTGACCAGCGGGAAAGCGTCATCGCCCGCCGGACCGGGGCGGAACCAGTCGTCCTCGTAGTACCCCTCGGTGACCGGGATGTGGGTCTTGCGGGTGCGCTGGGCGAGGGCGCCGTCGGGGGCGACGAGGATCGCGGTGTTGTAGCCGAGGCCGTCGTCCTCACCGCCGGGCGCCGGGGCCTTCTCGTACAGCGAGGCGTGCACGTACACGCCGTGCTCACGGGCGGCCCCGGCCGCGAACGTGAAGGTGGGGCCGGTCAGCAGCTCCTCCGGCGCGGCGGGCGCGGGGTGGTCGGCCCGGCGTACGACGGCGAAGTACGGCGACAGCGTCAGCTCCTGGAGACAGACCACGCGGGCGCCCTCGGCCGCGGCGAGCCGGACGCCCTCCAGCAGGGCGGCCCGGTGCTCGGCGGGGTCACGGTGCCAGCGCTGCTGGACCGCCGCCACACGCAGGGGGGCGCGCTCGGCGGGGCGGGTCCGGGTCGGGGACGCGGGCGGGTCGTACGCGGTGATCAGACGCATGGCGGGTTCCTGGGGAGGGAGGGGCCGGCGGGGCGGGCACGGGCAGAACGGACACGGAGAGGAGTGCCGGAACGTTCCGGCAACGGGTCGAACCTAACCCTGCCGGAACGTTCCGGCAACCCTTCGCCGCCCCCTGGGCGAACGTCTAGACTTCACCCCCGTGACCTCCCGGACCGTGACCCTGCTCGATGTCGCCCGCGCCGCCGGGGTCTCCAAGAGCACCGTCTCCGACGCGCTCCAGGGTTCGGGGCGGGTCGCGGAAGCCACCCGGGACCGGGTCCGCGCGGTCGCGGAGGAGCTCGGCTACCGCCCCAACAGCGCCGCCCGGCGGTTGCGCCGCGCCAGCACCGGAGCCGTCGGGCTGCATCTGCCGGCGACCGCGACCCGGCTGGACTACTACATGAACCTCGCCTTCGGGGCGGTGGAGCGCGCCCAGGAGGACGGGCTCGACATGGTGCTGCTCGCCCCCTCCGGGGCGGCGGGCGGACGGATCGCCTCGCGCGTCGACGGCCTGCTGGTGATCGACCCCGAGCCCGGCGACAGCGCGGTGCCGGGACTGCTCGACGCGGGCGTCCCGGTAGTGACCGGCGAGCGCTACCTCGGCCCGGCCACCGGCCCCAGCGGCGCCGTGGTCTGCGACAACGCCGCCTCACTGACCGCCCTCCTCGACCATGTCACCGAGCGCGGCGCCCGCCGCCCGGCGCTCCTGGCCCCGTCCGGCTCCTCCGCCTGGGCGACCGCCCTGCGCGCGACGGCCGGATCCTGGGGCCGGGCCCACGGGGTGGCGGTGACCCTGCGCACCGTGCCGTTCGCGGCGACCCCGGCCGAGGCCGAGGCGGCCACCCGGGCCCTGCTCGCCGCCGACCCCGCCGTGGACGCCGTGATCTGCGCCCCCGACGGCTCCGCCCCGGGCGTCCTGCGCGCGGCGGCGGCCCTCGGCCGGAAGGTCGGCGCAATCAGCGCAAGCGGGGCAAGCAGCGCACACGAGGCAAGCGAGGCACGCGGCGCAAGCAGTGCAAGCGAGGCAAGCTGCGGAAGCAGCAGAAACGGCAGAAACGGCGGAAGCGGCGGAAGCGGGCGAGCCGGCGAAGGCGGCCGTAGCGAAGGCGGCGGGCCCGGCAGGCCGGGCGGCACCGGTGCGGCCGTCGGCCCCGCGGGCGCCGGCCTGCTCGTCGCGTCCTGCGTCGACGGCACGGCGACCCGGGGCGCCGAACCGCCCGTCACCGCGGTCGACCTGCACCCCACCGCGTACGGGCGCGCCTGCGCCGAGCTGCTCTGCGACATCCTCGCGGGCCGCGCGGCCCCCGACACCGTCCGCCGGCACTCCTGGTCCCTGGAGACCCGCGCCTCCACGGGGTCACCGGGCTGACCAACCCCCGGCGGGCGGCGACCGGTTGCCGTCCTCCAGGTCTCCGCAATGTGAACGTTGTGAGTCGACTGGCAACTGGCGTGGCGGCCTTGACATTTCGGCGCGCGGCCGATGATAAGATCATCTTACTTCCAGTGGGCTGATGGCGTGTGGGGGCATTCCGGGAGGGATGAAATCCTCGGCCCCACCTTCGGAGGGGCACCTCCCGAAGCGGCGCACGGTCGTGGCGAACGAGCCCTGGCTGCGTGCCGCATGACGGGGTGTCAAGCCGTTTCCGCCATGGCACTTGAAGTGAGTCTCATGACATTTCCACAGGGCCCCGTCATCTGGGCGCTGGTTGTCGTAGCACTGGTCGCCGTGGGTGCCGTTCTGCGGGCTCGCGCGACCAACGTCAAGCTCCGCAGACACCATGCGGAGCTGCGCCAGGAGCGCGACGCGCTCCTGCACCAACGGGACGAACTCCACGTCGTCCACAACGGTCTGCTCCAGCGTCAGTCCACCGAACTGGCGGAGGTCCGCAAGGACGCCGAGGAGGAGACCAAAGCCGTCCTCAAGGCCGCCGTCCGCACCCTCCAGGGCCTCGCGGACGAACAGCAGGTCGTGATCGAGAAGGCCCAGCGCAAGTACGGCGACGATCCCGGGATCCTCGCCGACCTGATGGCCATGGACCACGCCAACAGCCAGTTCGGCCGGCGTGCCCAGGGCATCGCCGTGCTCTGCGGCGGCTGGCTCGGCCGGCGCGAGACCGTGGCCTCCGTCTTCGACGTGGCCCGCAGCGCCCAGGGCCGTATCCGGCACTTCGACCGGGTCCGGGTCAACGGCCAGGTGAACTTCTCCGTCGTCAGCCGGGCGGTCGAACCCGTCGCCGTGGTCCTCGCCGAGCTGCTCGCCAACGCCACGAACTACTCCGCCCCCGGCACCCCGGTCGAGATCAACATCCAGGCCGTGCCGACGGGCGTCTGCCTCATCGTCGACGACGCCGGTCTCGGCATGGGCCAGGAGGAGAAGGACCGCGCGGCGGCCCTCCTCTCCCCCCAGGCCGCGATCAGCGTCTCCAGCCTGGGCATCCCGCCGCAGTTCGGGTTCGCCGTCTCCGGGATGCTCGCCGCCCGCTACGGCTTCCGGGTCTCGGTGGACTCCGTTTCCCCCTATGGAGGCGTACGCGCGGTGGTCCTCATCCCCGACGAACTGCTCACCACGGAGGCGCCGCCGGCCGCCGCGCCCGCCGAAGCGCCCGAAGCGGCCGTCTCCCCCGCACCACAGGTGCGGCAGGCGGACCAGTGGCAGGCCCCGGCTCCGGCGCCCACCCCGCTCTTCCCGCCCACCCCGCAGCCCGACACCGCCACCCAGCCGCTGGCCCAGATCACCACCACGGCCGGGGGGCTGCCGAAACGTCGTCGTAAGAGCCCGGTCTCCGCGGTGCCGTCGGCGGAACCGCAGCCCGTGCGCAGCAACGAGGAGACCGCCTCCCGACTCGGCGCGTTCCAGCGCGGCACCCGGTCCGGACGCGACACGACGACGACGGAAGGACCCGAGTTCCAGTGAACCCCGATCTGTCCTGGGTGCTCAACGACCTGCTCCAGGTACCCGGCGCCAGGCACGCGATCCTCGTGTCCGCCGACGGCCTGCTGCTCGCCAACTCCAGCGAGATCGGCCGGGACGACGCGGAGACCGTCGCCGCGGCGATGAGCTCCATGCAGTCCCTCAGCCGGGCCGTCGCCCCCTTCATCGGAACCCGTGAGCCCGGCCGCTGGCGGCAGACGCTCCTGGAGTACGAGGACGGCTGGATCTTCCTGATCGCCGCCGGCACCGGCGCCTACCTCGCCGCCACCGCCGCCGCCGACGTGGACATGGAGGCGATGTCCTTCCGGATGCAGCAGCAGGTCACCGCGCTGGGGAAGGCGATGACCACGCCGCCCCGCCAGAACGCGAGCAGCGAAATATGACGGCGCCGGGCGAGGAGCAGCAGGTCAGCAGCGGGTTCGTCCGGTCCTATGTCATCACCGGCGGGCGGGGGCTGCCCGACGCGGAGGACCTCTCCCTCGTCACCCTGGTCACCCTCGCGCCCGACCGTCAGCCGCCGCCGAACCCCAGCCCCGAGGTCAAGGCGATCTGGGAGCTGTGCTCCGGCGGCTATCTGTCGGTGGCCGAGGTCGCCGGTCACCTCGGCCTGCCGGTCGGGGTGGCCCGTCTCCTGCTCCAGGATTTAAACCAGCAGGGACACCTGCTGCGCCGGAAGGCGCCGCCGCCGGCCCAGCTCGTTGACAGGAAGATCCTCGAAGAGGTGTTGCATGGACTCCAAGTCCGGTTCGGCTGAGAGCATCTATGTGCCGGACGCGGTGCAGCGCGCGGCGAAGATCCTCGTCGTCGGGCACTTCGCCGTGGGCAAGACGACCCTGATCGGCACACTGTCCGAGATCACCCCGCTGCGCACCGAGGAGCGGATGACCCAGGCCGCGGCCCAGGTCGACGATCTGCGCGGCGCACCCGACAAGAAGACGACGACCGTCGCCCTGGACTTCGGGCGCCTCACGCTCAGCGACGAACTGGTGCTGTACCTGTTCGGCACGCCGGGCCAGCAGCGTTTCGTGGAGCTGTGGGAGGACATGGCGCGCGGTTCGCTGGGCGCGCTCCTCCTGGTCGACCCGGCGCGGCTCGCCGACACGTTCCCCGTCATCGACCTGGTCGAGACGTACGGGCTGGAGTACGCGGTCGCCGTCAACAGCTTCGACCCGTACTCGCAGCACGCCGAGAACGAACTGCGCGAGGCGCTCGACCTGCTGCCGGACACCCCGGTCGTCTTCTGCGACGCCCGGGACCAGAACTCCTCCGCTCAGGCCCTGATCACCCTGGTCCGCCACCTGCTGGCGCACGCGGCCTGACGCACCCCCAGACGTATACCGAGCCGGGGCCGACCGGGCCCCGCGATCACACCGAGGAAGCCGACATGGACCCGCAGCCGGGAGCCACCCCGTACAGCGCCCCCGCCGGGTGCCCCATGCACCAGCAGCAGACGTCGCTGTACGGACCGGAGTTCGCCGCCGATCCGCACCGCTTCTACGACGCGGCCCGTACGCACGGCCCCGCCGCGCCCATCGAGCTCGCGCCCGGCGTGGACGCCACGCTGATCGTCCAGCACGAGGCGGCGCTGCGGGTGCTGCAGAACCCGGCGCTGTTCGCCCGGGACTCGCGGCGCTGGGCCGCGCTGCGCGAGGGTGCCGTCCCCATGGACAGCCCCGTCCTGCCGATGATGGTGTACCGGCCCAACTGCCTGTTCACCGACGGCGCGGAGCACCTGCGGCTGCGCAAGGCCGTCACCGAGTCGCTGTCGCGGCTCAACAGCAGCAGGCTGAGCCGGGACGTCGAGCGGATCGCCGACTACCTGATCGACCAGTTCATCGAGCGCGGCACCGCCGATCTGCTCAACGAGTACGCCAAGCTCCTGCCGCTGCTGCTGTTCAACCAGCTCTTCGGCTGCCCCGGCGACATCGGCGACCGGCTGACCCGCTCGATGTCCGCCATCTTCGACGGCGAGGACGTGCTCCGCGCCAACGCCGAGCTGACCGAGTGCCTGATGGAGCTGGTCGCGATCAAGCGCCGCCAGCCCGGCGAGGACATCACCTCCTGGCTGATCCAGCACCCGGCGGGGCTGCGGGACGAGGAGCTGAAGGACCAGCTGGTGATGCTGATGGGCGCGGGCGTGGAGCCGGAGCGCAACCTGATCGGCAACGCGCTGCTGCTGATGCTCGCGGGCGACGAGCCGGGTGCGCCCGAGCGGCGCGGTTCGGGGCTGCTCGTCGAGGACGCGCTGGACGACGTCCTGTGGAACAACCCGCCGATCGCCAACTACGCGACGCACTACCCGGTGCGGGACATCGAGCTGAACGGGGTGACGCTGAAGGCGGAGACCCCCGTACTGATCAGTTTCGCCGCCGCGAACAGCGACCCGGGGCTCACCGACGCCCGCCAGACCCTGAGCAAGGGCGCCCACCTGGCCTGGGGCGCCGGCCCGCACGTATGCCCGGCCAAGTCGCCCGCGACGCTGATCGCGCTGACCGCGATCGAGAAGATCCTCAACACCGTTCCGGACCTCTCGCTGGCCGTGCCCGCCTCGGGTGTGGCCTGGCGGCCGGGCCCGTTCCACCGGGCCCTGGTCGCGCTGCCCGTGCGGTTCACCCCGACGGCCGCGCGGCGTGCGGGGAACGGGGTGCAGGCCCCGGCCCAGACCTCCGCCCAGCTGCCCGACCCGTTCCGGAACGCGCCCGCCGCTCCCTCCGTGACACCCCGTCACGCACAGGAACCGGCCAAGAAGCAGAAGGGCTGGTGGAGTTCGTTCCTCGACGTGTTCCGCGTATGACTCACAGGCTGACAATTCGCCTGTGACAACGGGCATTTAGTGACGATTGCATGTGACGGGGGCAACAGGGAACGATGCTTGGCGTCGATATCCGGAGGGGTAGGTTCAGGGCGGTAACCACGGGCCTAGGTCGAGGAACTCTGCGTGAGCATCACTGGCGGTACAACCAGGACGCCCGACGGACGGCGCGCGGTCATCGGGCTGCTCCGCAGACTCAATTCCCCGGAAGGACAGGCCGAGCCGTACGGAATACTCGCGGAGCTGCGGACGATGGGTGACGTCGTCCGCGCTCCGTGGAACGGGTATTTCGTCACCGGCTTCGACGCCTGCAGTCAGGTGCTCCGGGGCCGCAACTGGCTCGCCCCGGACCTCGCCTGGCAGGAGCGGCAGGACGACTCCAAGCAGTGGGACGCGATCGCGACCCGGGAGATGACCACCACCCTCGCCCGGCTCAACGCCCCCGAGCACACCTGCCAGCGCCGCTCCCTGGGCAATCTCTTCGACCGCTCCACCATCGAACGCCTCACCCCCGACGTCGAGCGCGACGCCGACCGGCTGCTGGACGAGCTGGCGGAGAAGCTCCGCTGGGGTGAGGCGGACTTCGTCTCCACCGTCAGCGAGCAGCTGCCGATCAGCACCGTCGGCGGCTGGCTGGGGATACCGCCCGAGGACTACCCGGACATCCTGGAGATCACCCACAACCAGGTGTTCGCCCAGGAACTGCTCCCCACCAAGTCGCAGCTCACCGTCTCCGCCGAGGCGACCCTGCGGCTGCGGGCCTACTTCACCGATCTGGTCGCCCGGCGCCGGGCGGAGCCCCGCCACGACGTGCTGACCGGCTGGATCCACACCTGGGACGCGATGGAGCCGGACCGGGAGCGGGCGGACGAGATCCTCTACCGGCTGACCATGTTCGTCACCATCGCCTCGCTGGAGACCACCGCGACGCTGCTCACCTCGATGACCTCCCTGCTGACCGAGCCCGGCCGGTGGGCGTGGCTGCGGAAGTACCCGGAACACATCGACGCGGCCGTCGACGAGGTCCTGCGGTACGACCCGCCCATCCACATCAACACCCGGATCGCCGCCGAGGACACCGTCCTGGCCGGGGTCCCGATCAAGAAGGACAGCATGATCCACGTCCTGTACGGCGCGGCCAACCACGATCCGCGGCGGAACCCGGATCCGGGGGCCTTCGACATCCTGCGCGGCGGCAGCCACCTCACCTTCGGCGGCGGGGTGCACTACTGCCTGGGCGCGGCGCTGGCCAAGCTGGAGGCGCGGACGCTGCTGGCGCGGATGCTGGATCGTTTCCCCACCCTGCACACCGTCGCGCGGCCGGTGCACGCCCCCCGGATGGTCTTCAGACGGATCACCTCCCTGGGCGTGGCCCTGTGAAGCTCTCGCTGCCCGACTTCCTGACCCCCGCCGGCCGCTCCGCGACGGTACGCACCCGGCGCGAGGGGCCCGTCCTGCAGGTGGAACTGCACGCGCCGGACACCGGCAACGCGGTGACCGAGGCGATGCTCGACGAGCTGCTCGACATCGTTGCCGCCCCGGACCCCGAGGTGCGGGTGCTGGTGCTCAGCGGCGCGGGTGACGACTTCTGCCTGGGCGGGGACCGCACCGAGTTCGCGGGGTGGCTGGAGGAGGACCCCGCCGGCCGGGGCATCCGGGTCGCCGGGGAGAAGGCCCGCCGGGTCTGCGAGGCGATCTCCGGCGGCCGGGCGGTGACCATCGCCCGGGTGCAGGGCAAGGCGGTCGGCGCGGGGTTCGCGCTGGCCCTCGCCTGCGATCTGCGGGTCGGCGCGGACACCGCCTCCTTCCGGCTGCCGGAGCTGGCGCTCGGGCTGCCGACCGCCTGGGGCGGGCTGCTGCCGCGGCTGATCCACGAGGTGGGCGCGGCCCGGGTCCGCGAGCTGATCCTCACCGGCCGGGCCTTCGACGCCGCCGAGGCGCACGAGCTGTCGGTGCTCCAGCGGGTGGTGCCCGAGGCGGAGCTGGACGCGGCGGTCGCCGCCTGGGCGAAGCCGGTGGTCCGCCGCCCGGAGGCCGCGCTGCGGGTCACCAAGGCGCTGCTGAACTCCTACGCCGCCGCCACCCGGCTGGCCGACCCCTCGTTCCTCGACGCGGAGCTGATGGCCTCGGTCGCGGCCGCCACCCGGCGCCCTCCGGCGGGCGGCAACGGAGCGGGCGGGTCACACTCGTAAAAACCCGAGTGGGAGGACCCCGGCGTGGACGTACCGGTGTGGCTCTGGATCGTGTTCGCCGCGACCGTCGTCGTCTCGCTGACGGTCGACCTCCTCGCACACCGCAAGGCGCATGTCATCGGCTTCAAGGAGGCCGGGCTGTGGAGCGCTCTGTGGGTGAGCCTCGCGCTGATCTTCGGCGGGGTCGTCTTCCTGACCCTCGGGTCGACCGCCGGAACGGAGTACACGACCGCGTGGCTGCTGGAGAAGAGCCTCTCGGTCGACAACCTCTTCGTCTTCGCGCTGATCTTCGCGTACTTCAAGGTGCCCCGGGAGTATCAGCACCGGGTGCTCTTCTTCGGCGTCATCGGCGCGCTGGTGTTCCGCGCGGTGTTCCTGACCCTCGGCGTCGCGGTGGTCAACCGCTTCACCTTCGTCCTGTTCCTGTTCGCCGCGATCCTTTTCTACAGCAGCTATAAAATCCTCAGCGGCCAGGAGGAGAATTTCGACCCGGGCAAGAGCTTCGCAGTACGGCTGCTGCGAAAAATAATGCCGGTCCAGGACCACTATTCCGGCACGCATTTCGTCGTCCGCGAGGAGGGGCGGCGGGTCGCCACCCCGCTGCTCGCGGTGGTCGCCGCGATCGAGGCGGCCGACCTGATCTTCGCGGTCGACAGCGTGCCCGCGGTGCTCGCGGTCAGCGACGACCTCTTCATCGTCTACACCAGCAACGCCTTCGCGATCCTGGGGCTGCGGGCCCTGTACTTCCTGCTGGCGGGGCTGCTGGACCGGTTCCACTACCTGAGCCACGGACTGGCGGTCATCCTCGCCTTCATCGCGGTCAAGCTCATCCTGCAGGCCTCCCACAAGATGATCAGCACCTCGATCCCGGAGATTCCGTCGCCGGTGAGCCTCGCGGTGATCATCGTCATTCTGGCGGTATCGGTGACGTTGAGCATGCGCCGTCCGGCGAAAAGTCCGGGCGGTACGGACGCGTCCGACGCCGATACGGACAAGTAGGGTCACGGAAAGCGACACCATTCCCCGGCAACGCAAAGGGAAAGACTTTCCAAAATCTCCCGCCCCGCCTATCGTGAGTAAATGGCCAGCAAAGAGCGTGACACCCGACAGCGGGCCGCTTTCATGTGCCCGACCTGCAAACAGCCCGTCCCCTCCGAGATCCACCGCCACAAGTCCCTCGGGATCTTCGTCCCCGTCTGGCGGGCGGGGCCCTGCGAGAACCCCGACTGCGCGGACCACGTCGCCGATGAGCGGCCCGCCCGGCACCGGACCGGCTCCTCCTAGCCAGGAGCCCGGGCGCCCTTCCCTCCCGGAGTTCTCCCGACGCGCGGACCCGCCCCCGGCTGACTAGCGTTGCCCGTGCGGGCGGGGGCCGTACGGGCGGGGCCGAAGACAGGGACTCCAGGGAAGGACCGGCACCATGGCTGTACAACCCGAGGGCACCCCATGCTGGGCGGACGCCATGTTCGCCGATGTGGAGGGCGCCAAGAGCTTCTACGGTGACGTGCTCGGCTGGACGTTCGGCGAGAGTTCGTCGGAGTTCGGCAACTACACGCAGGCGTACGCGGACGGCAAGGCGGCGGCGGCCGTCGTCCCGCCGATGCCGGGCGCGGAGGGCCAGTCGGCGTGGTGTCTGTATCTCGCGTCGCCGGACGCGGCCGCCACCGCGGAGAAGGTCCGCGCGAACGGCGGCGAGGTGCTGATGGAGCCGATGCGGGTCGGTGAGTTCGGCACGATGGCACTGGCCCGTGACCCCGGTGGAGCGGTCTTCGGCATCTGGCAGGGCGGCAGCCACGAGGGGTTCGAGACGGAGATGGGCGCGCCCGGCGGGTACTGCTGGGGCGAGGTCTTCACCCGGGACCCGAAGAAGGTCGACACGTTCTACCCCTCGGTCTTCCCGTACACCATGCGGAAGTTCGACGACGAGTCGATGGACTTCTCCATGTTCGACGTCCAGGGGGAGACGGTCCTCGGCCGGATGGCGATGGGCGACGACTTCCCGCCGGAGGTGCCCGCGTATCTGAACGTGTTCTTCGCCGTTCCGGACTGCGACGCCGCCGTGGCGAAGGCGACCGAACGCGGCGGGGTGCTGCGGTTCGGGCCGACGGACAGTCCGTTCGGCCGGTTCGCCGCCCTCACCGACCCGCAGGGCGCCGCGTTCACCGTGATCGACGTGACCACCACCGAGGGCGAGATGCCGGCGACGAGCCCGGCGACCTGACCCGGGACCGTCACACCGTACGGGCCGCGACCGGGAAACCGGCGCGGCCCGTTCCGTGCGCCCCGTACGTTCCTCCGACAGGTCTCGCATCTGCGCTGGATCATCGTCCGGAGAATGGTAAATGCCAGCCCGGTTGGCCTAGCGTGTCGCACATGCAGTCCTACACAATCGGTCAGGCAGCACGACTTCTCGGGGTCAGCCCCGACACCGCCCGCCGCTGGGCGGACGCCGGCCGGGTCGCGACCCATCGCGACGAGGCCGGCCGGCGTCTGATCGACGGCCGTGCGCTGGCCGCCTTCTCGATCGAGGTCGGCCAGGGCGCGGGCGGCGAGGACGAGGCCGTGTACACCTCGGCCCGCAACGCGTTCCCGGGCATCGTCACCGCGGTGAAACTCGGCGACGTCGCGGCCCAGGTCGAGATCCAGGCCGGTCCGCACCGGCTCGTCTCGCTCCTGACCCGGGAGGCGGTGGAGGAGCTGGGGCTCGAGGTCGGCATGCAGGCGACCGCCCGGGTGAAGTCGACGAGCGTGCACATCGACCGCGTCTGAGACCGGCCGACCACGAGCATCCAAGGAGCCAAGACCCTCATGTCCCCGCTGATCAACCGCCGCCGTGCGGCCGCCGCCGTCCTGACCACGGCCCTCCTGATCCCGCTCGCCGCCTGCGGCGACGACTCCGGTTCGGCCAAGGACAAGGGCGAGGGCAGCGGCTCGGCGGCCGCGACGGGCGCCCCCGCGGCCGACCTGACCGTGCTGGCCGCCTCCTCCCTGACCGACGTCTTCAAGGCGGCGGGGGCCGCGTACGAGAAGGAGAACCCCGGCACGAAGGTGACCTTCTCCTTCGCGGGCTCCCAGGAACTGGCCGCACAGGTCAAGCAGGGCGCCCCCGCCGACGCGCTGGTCACCGCCGACACCAAGACGATGGACGGCCTCTCGGGCGACACCGGGAAGCCGACCGTCATCGCCAAGAACCGCCTCGTCATCGCCACCGGCGAGGGCAACCCGGAGAAGGTCGGGAGCCTGAAGGACCTCGCCGACCCGAAGCTGAAGGTCGTCCTGGCCGCCCCCGAGGTGCCGGTGGGCCGCTACAGCGCGCAGATCCTCGACGCGCAGAAGATCGCGGTGAAGCCGGTCTCCCAGGAGCCCAACGTCCGCGCGGTCCTGTCCAAGGTCTCGCTCGGCGAGGCGGACGCCGGGCTCGTCTACAGGACCGACGCCGCGACCGCCACCGACAAGGTCGATGCGATCGAGATCCCGGACGCGGAGAACGCCATCGCCTCCTACCCGGCCGCCACCCTGAAGACGTCGGAGCACAGCGAGGCCGCCGCCGCGTTCGTCGCCTGGCTATCCACGCCCGCCGCGCAGAAAATCCTCCGGGGCGCGGGCTTCCAGCAGCCGTAACCGCACCCGCACGGCAGCCCCGTACCGCCCGGCAGCCCCGTCCCGTCCGACGGGCCTGCCGGGCACCGCACCGCACTCCGAGCCCGACGAGGTCACCCCGATGAGACGTCCCGGCCGCCGCACCGCAGGGGCCCGCGCACCCCTGCTGCTGACGGTGCCCGCCCTGCTGGCCGTGGCGTTCCTGATGCTGCCGCTCGTCGGCATCCTCGTCCGCACCTCCTGGGGCGAGCTGGGCGACCACCTCACCGCCGAGGCCACCACCGAGGCGCTGCGGCTCTCGCTGCTGGTCTCCCTGTGGGCGCTCGGGCTCTCCCTGCTGCTCGGGGTGCCGCTGGCCTGGCTGCTGGCCCGGGTGCCGTTCCCCGGCAAGGCGTTCGTCCGCTCGCTGGTCCTGCTGCCGATGGTCCTGCCGCCCACGGTCGGCGGCGTCGCCCTCCTGCTGGCGTTCGGGCGGCGCGGGCTGCTCGGCCCCTGGCTGGAGGACGCCTTCGGCGTCACGCTCCCCTTCCACACCTCGGGGGCCGTGCTCGCGGCGACGTTCGTCGCGATGCCGTTCCTGGTCATCTCGTTGGAGGGCGCGCTCGGCGGGCTGCGCCCCCGGTACGAGGAGACCGCGGCCTCCCTCGGGGCCTCGCCGGTCCGGGTGTTCCTCACCGTGACGCTGCCGATGGTCGCCCCCGGGCTGATCGCCGGAGCGGCCCTGACCTGGGCGCGGGCGCTCGGTGAGTTCGGCGCGACCATCACCTTCGCCGGGAACCTCCCCGGCACCACGCAGACCCTGCCGCTCCAGGTCTATCTGCTGCTCCAGGACTCGCCGGAGGCCGCCACCTCGGTGTCGCTGCTGCTCCTGGCCATCGCGATGATCGTGCTCATCGCGCTGCGGGGCCGCTGGACCGGCACCCCGGGCGACCACCGGGACCCCGTACTCCGGTCCGTTCCCGACCGCTCCGACGGTACGGACGAGGCGACCGATGCGTACGGAGCCGGCTACGGAGCCAAGGGGCACGGGGCCGGCGGGACGGAGGCCACCTCCCGTACGCCGAAGGCGCCCGCGCCGTCCGAACCCTGGCCGCTGCACGCCGACGTCACCGGCTTCACCCACCTCACCCTGGACGCCGGACCCGGCACCACCATCGCGGTGGTCGGCCCCAACGGCGCGGGCAAGACGACACTCCTGCGGGCCCTCCTCGGCCTCACGCCCCGCGCGCACGCCGCCCTGCGCCTCGGCGACAGCGACGTCACCGCACTCCCCCCGCACCGCCGCGGCGTCGCCTGGGTGCCCCAGGACGGGGCGCTCTTCCCGCACCTGAGCGCCCTGGCCAACACGGCGTACGGGCTCCGCGCCCACGGGGTGCCCCGCGCCGAGGCCCGGCGCGAGGCCCAGGGCTGGCTGGACCGGCTCGGGGTGGGCCACCTCGCCCACCGGAAGCCCGCCCAGCTCTCCGGCGGTCAGGCCCAGCGGGTCGCCCTGGCCCGCGCGCTGGCGGCCCGCCCCCGGCTCCTGCTGCTGGACGAACCGCTCGCCGCCCTCGACCAGACCACCCGGGCCCGGGTGCGGCACACCCTGCGCGGGCACCTCGCGGACTTCGGCGGGGTCTGCCTGATCGTCACCCACGACCCGGTCGAGGCCGTCTCGCTGGCCGACCGGGTCCTGGTGCTGGAGGACGGCCGGGTCCTCCAGGACGAGCCGCCCGCCGAGGTCACCCGGCACCCGCGCTCGCCGTGGGTGGCCCGGATGCTGGGCCGCAACGCCTGGCCCGGCACCGCCACCGCCGACGGCCTGGCCCTGGAGGGCGGCGGACACCTCGTGGTCGCCGAACCCCTCCCGGCGGGCTCGGACGCCCTCGCGGTCATCGCGCCGGAAGCCGTCTCCGTACACCGGGAGAGGCCCACCGGCTCCCCGCGCAACGTCTGGCCCGGCACGGTCCGTGAGATCACCTCGGGCGGCAGCCGGCTGCGGCTGCTGATCACCTCCGCCGAGGCCCCGGACCTGGTCGCGGAGATCACCCCGGGGGCCGCCGCCGAGCTGGGCATCGCCGACGGGAGCACCGTGTGGACCAGCGTGAAGGCCACCGAGGCGACGGTCGTCCCGCTGTAGGCGGAAGGTGTCGGCCGGCCCGGTCCGGGAACCAGAACCCCACCGCACACGTACTCCTGTACGACGCGCGGCAGAGAAACACGCGACGGAGAACACGGAGAAACGGGGACCCTCATGGCACTGTTCGGCAACGCCCACACGATCAACCCGGCCACCGCCCAGCAGGACTACGCGCGGCTGCTCGGACAGGGCGAGCAGGTGCACGCCGCGTTCCTGCTGATCCGCGACACGATCCTGTTCACGGACCGGCGGCTGATCCTCGTCGACAAGCAGGGCATCACCGGCAAGAAGACCGAGTACCACTCCGTCCCGTACCGCAGCATCACGCACTTCTCCGTGGAGACGGCCGGGACGTTCGACCTCGACGCGGAGCTGAAGATCTGGATCTCGGGCAGCGCGACCCCGCTCCAGAAGACGTTCACCAAGGGCGTCGACATCTACGAGGTGCAGGCGATACTCACCCAGTTCGTCGCCCGGTAGCTCATCCGCGCGGTAGCTCATCCGCGCGGGAGCTCATCCGCGCGGGAGCGTCAGAAGTACGGGCGCAGCCGGGCCGCCGCAGAGTGCCCGGGGGCGGCGGCGCGCAGCTTCGCGGCGCGCTCCCGCAGCTCGGGCAGCAGCCCGTAGAGCGCGTCGCCGGGGCAGCGGGTCTCGAAGCTGTCGCGGTGCCCGGAGATGACGTGCAGCCGGGCCACCTGGCCCTCGTCGAAGCGGCTCTCGTCGTTCGTCGAGACCAGGTCGACCGTGCCCAGCGGATCCGCCCCGGGCCGCAGTTTCCAGGCCGCCAGCTTCACCAGCGCGTCCATCATCGGCTTCGGGACCTCGGCCCCCGCGCCGAAGTTCCCGATCGCCGCGATGCCGACCGTGTCGGTGTTGAACCCCTTGGTGTGCGCGCCGAGCACCGAGCGGCCGACCCCGCCGGCGCGGCCCTCGTAGATGGTGCCGCAGCGGTCGACGAGGAAGTTGTAGCCGATGTCGTCCCAGCCGTCCTGCCGGATGTGGTCGCTCTGGACGGCCCGGATCAGGTCGGGGGCGTCCGCGCAGTCGTAGTCGTTGGGGTTGCCGGTGTGGTGGACGAACACCGCCCGCGCCGGGGCCGTGTAGTGCGGCCCCTCCCGGACCAGGTCCTCGTCCGCGCCCCAGTCCCGGCGGCTGACGACGGCCGGCTGCGGCAGTCCGCGCGGCGGGCGGGGTCCGGAGGCCAGCTCCGTCCCCGGCGCGTGGAACGCCGGGCCGTCCCCGAACACCAGGAGGGCCAGGGGCAGGAGCAGAACGCCCAGGACGAGTCGGCGGGACCACATGGACTCCACCCTGCGCTCCGACCTCCGGCTTCGCAGAGGAGCGGGCCGTTCGGGTGACGCACCACCGGCGTGAGGCGTTCCGTCCGGAATGCGGTTTTCGACGGGTCTTCCTACGATGAGATCCGGATCATCGCCCGCTCCCGGCGGGGATGCCCGGCGGATCGAGGAACCATGGCCCACGACCGTGTGCGGGACGAACCGGCGGTCGGCCTCAAGCCGAACGCGATCGGGTTCGTCGACGCCCTTGTCATCGGGTTGAACGCGACCTCTCCCGCGTACTCGCTGGCCGCCGTCATCGGCCCGATCGTCGCCCTGGTGGGGATCTACGCCCCGGGCGTCATGTTCGCCTCGTTCGTGCCGATGCTGCTGATCGCCTCGGCGTTCTACTACCTGAACAAGGTCGACCAGGACTGCGGCACGACGTTCTCCTGGGTGACCCGGGCGATGGGCCCCTGGGCGGGCTGGCTGGGCGGCTGGGCGATCACCATGACCGGTGTCCTGGTGGTGGGCTCGCTGGCCGACGTGGCGGTGAGCTTCACGCTGCTGGCGGTGGGGCTGGACGGCTGGGTCGAGAACGACTTCGTGCGCCAGTTGCTCACCGTGCTGCTGATCGTCGTGATGACCGGGCTCTGCGTGATCGGCACGGAGCTGTCGGCGAAGGTGCAGAACGTGCTGATCCTCCTCCAGATCGCGTTCCTGCTGGTCTTCGTCGTGGTGGCGCTCTACCGGGTGTACGCGGGCACGACCGGCTTCGACTCCATCGAGCCCTCCGGCGGCTGGCTCAACCCGTTCGGCGCGGGCGGGGCGGCGCTGACCGGCGGGCTGCTGCTCGGGGTGTTCATCTACTGGGGCTGGGAGTCCGCGGTCAACCTCACCGAGGAGACCGAGAACTCGGCGAGCGCCCCGGGCCGGGCGGGCCTCTGGTCCACCGTCGTCCTCCTGGTGACCTATCTGTCGGTCGCCGTCGCGGTCGTCGCCTTCGCCGGAACGGCGTTCCTGGCGGAGAACGCGGGCGAGGAGGAGTTCATCTTCGCCCAGCTCGCCGGGGACGTCCTGGGCGGCTGGGACTGGATCCTGCTGCTGGCGGTGGCCACCTCCGCGATCGCCTCGACCCAGACCACGATCATCCCGGCGTCCCGGACCGCCCTGTCCATGGCCCGCCGCCAGGCGCTGCCCCGGCACTTCGGGCACATCAGCCCCCGGTTCCGCACCCCGGACGTCAGCACGTGGTGGGTCGCCGGGATCGCCATCGCCTGGTACCTGGTGGTCAACCAGATCAGCACGAACGCCCTCTTCGACTCGCTCACCGCGCTGTCACTGTTGATCGCCTTCTACTACGCGCTCACCGGGGTGGCCTGCGCGGTCTACTACCGGCGTCATCTCACCGAGAGCGTGCGCAACTTCCTGCTCATCGGCCTCGGACCGGTGGTCGGCGCCGGGCTGCTGACCTGGCTGCTGGTGCGTTCGGTCATCGACATGTCCGACCCGGCCAACTCCTACAGCGGCACGTCCTGGTTCGGCCTCGGTCCGCCGCTCGTCATCGGGATCGTGATCTTCCTGGTCGGCGTGGTCCTGATGGTGGTGTGGCGGCTCCGGGACGCGGTGTTCTGGCAGGAGCGCCCGGGGGTCGCCGACCCGGACCTGGTGCACTCCCCCGCCCGGAAGGAACGCTGAGATGTCGGTCGTCCTCGGTTACGACGAGTCCCCCGGCGCGGCCCGTGCCCTGCGCATCGCCATCGAGGTGGCGGCGGCGTACGGGGAGGAGCTGGTGCTCGTCTACGGGGCCGCGGCCCCCGGGCTGCGCGACGGCGCGGAGTACCGCAGCCACTACGAGGCGATCCGGCAGGCCGGGCGCACCGGCCTGGAACACGCGCTCACCTCGGCCGAGGAGGCGGGCGTCCCGGCCTCGGTGGAGGTGCTGGACGAGAAGCCCGCACAGGCCCTGCTGGACGCCGCGGAGCGGCACGGGGCCCGGGTCATCGTGGTCGGCACCTGGGGCGAGAGCCCGATGCGCGGGGCGCTGCTGGGCTCGACCCCGCACAAGCTGCTGCACATGTCGACGGTCCCGGTGCTGTGCGTACCGACCGAGGAGGACGTCCCGAAGCCCTGACCCGCCGGGCCCGCCGCCCACCGGTGCGCGCCCGGAGCACGGCAGGTCCATCGCCCACCGGTCCTCACCACGCCTCACCGGTCTCCGCCGTCCGGCCCGGGACGGGCCTGCCCCCGTCGCCCTCCTCCCGGCGCAGCAGCCGGAACGCCAGCAGGGGGAACACCAGCACCGACACCATCGCGGCGGCGACCAGGGCGGCGGCCTCGCCCGCCCCGATCACCTTCTCGTCCAGGCCGATCGCGGTGATCGCGACCACCAGCGGCAGACAGGTGGACGCGAACAGCCCGAGCGCGGACCGCGAGGCGCGCCCGGTCAGGTCGCGCGGGGCCAGCAGGTAGGCCGGAACCCCGCGCACCAGCAGGAACAGCAGCAGGAAGACCGGCAGGAGCAGCAGCGGGCGCCCGCCGTCCAGGAGCGCCGCGAGGTCGAAGTCGATGCCCGTGACGATGTAGAAGAACGGCACGAGGAAGCCGAAGCCGATCGCCTCGATCCGCTCCAGGATCTCGTCGCTGCGCTCGGGCACCGCCCCCTGGAGGACGAGCCGGGTCAGCATCCCCGCGGCGAACGCGCCGAGCAGGGTGTCCAGGCCGAAGACGTGGGCGAGGCCCAGCATCCCGGCGAGCAGCAGCATCACGAAGCGGACCGCGAACTGGCCGCTGGAGTGCAGGGTCACGGCGATGAGCCGGGCGAACCACGGCGGCCTGGGCCGCATCGCCCAGAACACCGCGCCGGCCGTGACGACCGCGAACACGGCCAGCACCGCGCTCGCCGCACCCGGGCTCCGGCCGCTGAACAGCAGGGCCATGGCGATGATCGGGCCGAACTCGCCGACCGACCCGAACGCCATCACCACCGACCCGAACCGCCCCTCCAGCCGCCCCGAGTCCCGCAGGATCGGCAGCACCGCGCCCAGCGCCGTGCTGGTGAGCGCGGTGCCGATGACCAGGCTCTTGGCCAGGTCCGCCCCGCTGAGCAGCAGCGCGACGCCGAGCCCGGCGGCGAACGAGAGAACCCACGCCCCGCCGGCCCGGCGCAGGGTGGAGCCGCGGACCTCGGCGAACCGGATCTCGTAACCCGCCAGGAAGATCAGCATCGAGAGCCCGAGGTCGGACAGGGTGTCGATGACCTGGTCGTGGTGGGCCCAGCCGAGCACATCGGGCCCGGCCAGGATCCCGAGGACGATCTCGAAGATGACGACGGGGACCGGCAGCCAGCGCCCGGTCGCGTAACCGAGCAGCGGGGCGAGAACCGCCAGGGCCATGATCAGGACGAGGGTCCCGGGGTGCTCCATCGCTCGTGTATAGCAAGGAACACCCCGGAATCAGCCGCTATGACACCCTCTGCCCCCTTCCGGGACACCGGGTCAGTTCGGGCAGTGGGCATCCCGGGCGGGGCGTTTCCCGGTCACCAGGAAGTCGCTGACCACCCGGTCTCCGCAGGCGTTGCCGTTGCCCAGGTACATCCCGTGCCCGCCCTGTCCGACGGTGACCATCCTGGCCCGCTCGCCGAGCGCCGACCGCATCTTCAGGGCCCCGGCCAACGGGGTGGCCGGGTCGCGCAGGCTCTGGATCATCAGGACGTTCGAGGGGCCCTCGTCGGTGATCCGGGTGGGCCTCGGCTCCTCGTCGTACTTCCAGAAGGCGCACGGGGAGATGTTCGCGGGCAGTCCGGCCGTCAGCGGATACCGCGCCCGGTCGGCGGCGACCCGGCGGGCGTAGCCGGAGTCCGGCCCGGGCCAGCGCGCGTCGTTGCAGATCACCGCCATCGTCAGCGACGCGTCCTCGTCGGGCAGCGCGCCCGCGAGCTCCGGCGGCAGCACAGGGCGGCCCTCCGGGTCCTGCGCCGACCGGATCAGCCGGGCCAGCTGCGGGAACGCCGTATCGCTGTTGAGGCTGCCGTGGAGCGCCTGCCGCAGATGGTTCCCGGTCAGCGCGACGCCGGGGGTCTCCGACTCCTTCGGGTCCCGGTCCAGCTGCTCGGCCAGGGCGAGGAACAGCGGCTCCACGTCCTCGGCGCGCCGGGCCAGCCGGAGCCCCTCGGCCTCCCGGGCGGGGTCGGCCGCCCAGGCCGCGAAGTCGGGGAACCGGAGGGCGACGCCCGGGCCGACGTTCGCCATCCAGCCGTACGCCACCCGCTCCGGGTCCGGGTCGCCGGTGCTGTCCAGGACCAGCCGGTCGACACGGCCCGGATACTCCTGCGCGTACCCGGCCCCGACGTAACTGCCGTAACTGTGGGCCCAGACCGACAGCTTCCGTTCGCCCAGGGCGGCGCGCAGCCGGTCCATGTCGCGTACCTGGTTCCGTGTGCTGAAGGACCGCACCACCGGGCCGCCGTCGCGCGCGCACGCGTCCGCGGTGCGACGGGCGCGTTCGGTGTTCTCCGTGATCGAGCCGTCCGCCGCGGGCCAGGACCGCAGCGTCACCAGGTGCCGGTCCGCCCCGGGGATCCCGCAGTTCGCCCGGGTGGAGCCGCCGACCCCACGCGGGTCGAGGCTGACCAGGTCGTACGCCCCCTCGGTCGCCGTCCGCAGCGCCTCGCCCTTCTGCGCGAGGCGCTGCACCCCCGAGCCGCCGGGGCCGCCGGCGAGCACCAGCAGGGTGCCGCGCCGGGCCTCGGGCCGGTCGGTGCGCAGCCGGGTGACCGCCACGTCGAGGGTGCGGCCGCCGGGGGCGCGGTAGTCCAGGGGAACGCGGAGCGTCGCGCACTGCTGCCCGTCGGGAACGGGCGTCCCCGGGATCGGCCCGCAGGGCCCCCAGCCGATCGGGGGCACGGCGGGGCCCGCGGGGCGGCTGTGCGCCACGGGCGCGCCGACGGCGGTCAGCGTGCTCGCCGCGGCGGCGGCGGAGACAGTGAGGAGTAAGGCCTTTCGGGTCCAAGTCGTCATGGACACAGCCTTGTTGAGCCGGGGCCCGGTGCCCATACGGGAGCCCGGTGGATCGAGGTGGGGACACCCCCCGAGTCACCACCCGGACAGCCCCCGGCCGCCCTCGTCACCCGTTCCCCCGCACCGGCGTGCCGGGCGGCGGCCGAAGCCGTTGAATGCGAAGTCCGAAGCGTCCCGGCCGAAGACTGCGCGCCGGAACGGGCAGGAAGCAGGCACCGCATGCCGTCGTCACCAGCCCCCACGCACGGGGAGACCGCCCCGCCCCGAGGGGCGCTGCGGCGCACCGGCCAGTGGTGCGCCCGGCACTTCGTGACCGTCCTCGTGCTGTGGGTGGCCGCGCTCGCCGGGCTCCAGGTCCTCCAGCACGCGTACGGCGGCGACTACTCCGACGACTTCTCCCTGCCAGGCACCCAGTCCCAGGACGGCCTGGACGTCCTGGAGGCGCACGCGCCGCAGGCGGGCGGGTACAGCGCGCAGGTGGTGCTGCACGACGCGGACAAGCCGCTCACCTCCTTCTCCGACCAGGTCTCCACGGCCGTCACCGACCTCCAGAAGCTCCCGGACGTGCTGTCCGCGCAGAACCCGCTGCCGCCGTCCGGTTCCACCCCGCCCACGCCGCCCGACCCGAACACGGGACCGCTCTCCACCGACCAGAAGACCGCCTACATCACCGTCCGGTTCAGCGTGCAGCCCTCCACCCTCGACCCGTCGTACCTGGACGGGGTCGACCGGGCGGTGCAGCCGCTGCGGTCGGCCGGCGTGACGGTGGAGTACGGCGGATCGCTGGGCGAGCTGGCCCGGCCCGAGCCGGACGACCGCACCAGTGAGGCGATCGGCTTCGGGGTGGCGATCGTCGTCCTGCTGATCGGCTTCGGCAGCCTGCTGGCCGCCGTGCTGCCGCTGGTCACCGCCCTGATCTGCGCCCTGTGCGGTCTCGCGCTACTGGGGCTGCTGGCCGCCACCGCGACCTTCGCGACCGTCTCCCCGACGCTCGCCACGATGATCGGTATCGGCGTCGGCATCGACTACGCCCTCTTCCTGGTCACCCGGCACCGGCAGAACCTGGTCGACGGCCAGGACCCGGTGACCGCCGCCGGGAACGCCGCCGCCACCAGCGGGCACGCGGTGCTGCTCTCCGGCTGCACGGTGATCATCGCGCTGTCGGGCCTGTGGGTCTCCGGCATCGGGTTCATCGGCAAGCTCGGCCTCGCCGCGGCGGTCACCGTCGTCACCGCGGTGCTCGGCGCCCTCACCCTCGTGCCCGCGGTGCTCGGCCTCATCGGCCGCCGGATCGACCGGGTGCGCGTACGGAGACCGGTGGCCGAGACCGTACCGGCGAAGGACGGCGCGGAGGCGGGCGGCTGGCACCGGTACGCGCAGCGGGTGGAGCGGCGGCCCTGGTGGTTCCTGGCCGGAGGAGTGGTGGTGCTGGCGATCCTGTCGTTCCCCGTCTTCTTCATCCAGCTCGGCCACATCGGCGACGGGGCCGACCCGAAGTCGTTCACCGACCGGCGCGCCTTCGACCTGATGTCCACCGCCTTCGGTCCCGGCTCCAACGGACCGCTGACCCTGGTCATCGACCAGACGAAGGTCTCGTCCGGCGACCGCTCGGCCCTCGCCGACCAGGCGCAGAAGGCGCTGACCGGCGTACCGGACGCGGCGGTGATCACCCCGCTCACCGCCACGTCGGACGGCGACGTGCTGACCGCCACCGCCTACTCGGTGGCGGCCCCGCAGGACGAGCGGACCACCTCCCTGACGAACCGGCTCACCGACGACGTCCTGCCGCAGGCCGTCTCCGGCTACGACGCGAGCACGTACGTCACCGGCACGACCGCCGCCCAGGTCGACTTCCTGGACATCGTCTCCAGCAGGCTGCCGCTGATCATCGCGGTCGTCGTGGGTCTGGCGTTCCTGGTGATCCTGGCCGTCTTCCGGGGCCTGCTCGTCGCGGTGAAGGCCGCCGTGCTCAACGTCCTGTCGATCGCCGCCTCGTACGGGGTGGTGGTGGCCGTCTTCCAGTGGGGGTGGGGCGGCCCGGCGCTGGGAGTGTCGGGAGACGTCCCGATCGAGAGCTACGTGCCGATGATGATGTTCGCGATCGTCTTCGGGCTGAGCATGGACTACGAGATCTTCCTGCTCTCCCGCATCCACGAGGCATGGGTGCGCACCGGAGATCCGCGCGCGAGCGTGGCGCACGCCCTGGAGATCACCGCCCGGGTCATCACGTGCGCGGCGCTGATCATGGTGAGCGTCTTCGCCGCGTTCGTCATCAGCGACAACATCGTGGTGAAGATGCTGGGACTCGGGCTGGCCGCCAGCGTGCTCATCGACGCCACCGTCGTACGGCTGCTGCTGGTCCCCGCGGTGATGACCCTGCTGGGCCGGGCCGCCTGGTGGATCCCGGGCCCGCTGGACCGGATCCTGCCGCACCTGGACGCCGAGGGGAGCGCGGAGCCGCCCGAACGGGCCGGGACGAAGTGATGAGCGACACAGTGGGCGGAGGGAACGCCTCCGCGTTCTAGGGTGTCAGGATGCCTTCCCCCCTTACCTCCGAGCAGCCGCGCCCCACCGCCGCTGCCGGCGCCCCGGAGACCGGAAAGCCACCGTCCGGCGGCCGGGACCACTTCTTCGACAACGCGAAGTATCTGGCGATCGTGCTGGTGGCGATCGGACACGCGTGGGAGTCCCTGCCCCCCGGCCGCCTCGTGGAAGCCGCGTACACCTTCGTCTACACCTTCCACATGCCGGTGTTCATCCTGATAGCGGGCTACTTCTCGCGGAACTTCGAGCTGCGGCCGGACCGGGTCTGGAAAATGGTCACCAGCCTCCTGGTGCCTTATGTCCTGCTCGAAGTCCTCTACACGCTCTTCGAGCGGGCGGCGGACAAGCCGGACTACGCCCTGTCCCTGCTGGAGCCCTACTGGCTGCTGTGGTTCCTGCCCGCCCTGTTCCTCTGGCGGCTGTCCACCCCGCTGTGGCAGTCGGTGCGCTTCCCGGTGCTGGTCTCGCTCGCCATCGCCGCCCTGGCGACGGTGACGCCGGCCGCCGACGGAAGCCTCCAGGTCCAGCGCGTCCTGCAGTTCCTGCCGTTCTACGTACTCGGCCTGCGGCTGCGCCCGGAGCACTTCGCGGCTCTCCGCTCCACCTGGGTGCGGGGCGTCTCGGTGCCGGTGTTCGTGGCCGGGATGCTCGTGGCGTACTGGCTGGTGCCCCGCACCTCGACCTCGTGGTTCTTCCGGAAGAACAGCACCGACCGGCTGGACATGGCCGAGTGGACCGGACCGACCGCCACGCTCCTGCTGTTCGTGGCCGCGATCGTGCTGGGCGCCTGCTTCCTCGCCTGGGTGCCCAAGGGCCGCAGCTGGATGACCACGCTGGGCACCTGCACGCTGTACGGGTACCTGCTCCACGGCTTCGTCGCCCGGGGCCTGAAGTACGGCGGCTTCTACGACGACCCGTTCTTCGACACCACGATGGGCACGGTCGCCGTCACCCTGGGCGCGGTCGTCATCATGACCCTGCTGTGCACGCCGCCGGTGCGGCGACTGCTGCGTCCGCTGCTGGAGCCGCGCATGGAGTGGGCCCGGCAGAAACCACCGGCCGCCCGCGCGTCCTGAGACGCCGAACGGCCGGGAGCCGGGGGAGGGTTCAGTCCACGATGATGTTGTGGCCGAGGACCGCGACGTGCTCCAGCACGTCCTCCAGCGGATCGTCGATCTGGCCCGTCGAGATCAGGGCCACCTGCGGGCCGTTGTGAGCGTCGGTGTGCGTCTCGTCGGCGTGCGCGGCGGTGGCGGGCAGCACGAACGCCACCAGTGTCACGCCTAACGCGGTCAGCTTCCTCGTCATGGCGGCGATCATCGCACGCCCCGCGACGCCCGAAGACGGCGTCGCGGGGCCGGGAAGCAGGTCTCAGACCCCGTCGGCCCGGGGTGCGGACACCGCTTCGGGAGCCTCGCTCCGCGCCTCGGCCGGCGTCCCCAGAAGCGCGGAGGCCGTCTCCAGCGGGGTACGGGCGGGGGCCGGCGCGGGCACGGCCGACTCTGCGGTACGGCAGGTGAAGCCGAGCTTGGACAGCGCCCGGACCACCTCGGCGGAGCTGAAGTCCCGGCGGTCCTGCCGGGTGATGACCTCACCCACCTGCTTGACGGGGTAGACCCGGCGGCTGATGACCACCGCGTCGCCGGTGACGGGTTCGGGCTTGATGCCCTTCATCGATTCCTCCACCTCGTTCTTGAACAGATCGAAGGGGAAGCGGGCGATGACACAGCGCATGGTTCCTCAACAGGGGTCGAGTGCACGGGGGACGTGTCGAGTGCACGGAGGGGACGTTAGGGAGCCCGGAGGGATGTACGGGGCCCGGAGGGGATGTACGGGAGCCCGGACGAGGGGCTCGGTGCACGCGCCGGGGGGATCGCCGGGCGTACGGGGCGGCCGGCGGCGGACCGCCGGCCGCACGGATCACGCGGCGCGGTTGTTCCGGCGCTGTGCCGCGGCCGCACGGGCCTCGGGCGTCGGCACGCCGGGACGACGGCCCCGGGCCGGAGCCCCGCTGCCGCCGCGCTTGGTGCCGCGGCCCATGAACGCGCCGCCTCGGCCGCTACCGCGCTCCTTGGCCGGGGCGGAGACGACGACCGGGACGCCGGAGGGCGCCTGAGCACCGGTGATCCGGCTCAGCTCGGCCTCGCCGGAGCGGACCTGGGCGATCTGCGGGGTGATCCCGGCGTCCGCCATCAGCCGGGTCATCTCGCGGCGCTGGTTCGGCAGCACCAGCGTGACGACGCTGCCGGACTCCCCGGCGCGGGCGGTACGGCCGCCGCGGTGCAGGTAGTCCTTGTGGTCGCTCGGCGGGTCCACGTTGACGACCAGGTCGAGGTTGTCGACGTGGATGCCGCGCGCCGCGACGTTGGTGGCGACCAGCACCGTGACGTGCCCGGTCTTGAAGCGCTCCAGGGTGCGGGTGCGCTGCGGCTGGGACTTGCCCCCGTGCAGCGCAGCCGCCCGGACCCCGCTGTGCAGCAGGTGGTCGGTGAGCTTGTCCACCGCGTGCTTGGTGTCCAGGAACATGATCACGCGGCCGTCGCGGGCCGCGATCTCCGTCGTGGTGGCGTACTTGTCCGCGCCCTGGACGTACAGGACGTGGTGCTCCATCGTCGTGACGGCGCCGGCGGCCGGGTCGACGGAGTGCACGACCGGGTCCTTCAGGTAGGTCCGCACCAGCAGGTCGACGTTGCGGTCCAGGGTGGCCGAGAAGAGCATCCGCTGCCCGTCCGGGTTCACCTGGTCGAGCAGCTCGGTGACCTGCGGCATGAAGCCCATGTCGGCCATCTGGTCGGCCTCGTCGAGGACGGTGATGGTGACCCGGTCCAGTCGGCAGTCGCCGCGCTCGATCAGGTCCTTGAGGCGGCCCGGCGTCGCGACGACGACCTCGGAGCCACCGCGCAGCGCGCTGGCCTGGCGGCCGATGGACATGCCGCCGACGACGGTGGCGATGCGCAGCTTCAGCGACCGGGCGTACGGGGTGAGGGCGTCGGTGACCTGCTGGGCCAGCTCCCGGGTGGGGACGAGGACCAGGGCGAGCGGGCGCTTGGCGTCGGCGCGGCGGCCGGCGGTGCGGGCCAGCAGCGCGAGGCCGAAGGCGAGCGTCTTGCCCGAGCCGGTACGGCCCCGGCCCAGGACGTCGCGGCCGGCCAGCGAGTTCGGCAGGGTGGCCGCCTGGATCGGGAAGGGCACGGTCATGCCCTCGGCGACCAGTGCCGCCTTCAGCGGTGCGGGCATCTCCAGCTCGCCGAAGGTCTCGGCGGCGGGGAGGGCGGGGGTGACGGTCACCGGCAGGGCGAATTCGCCCTTGACACCGGAGGCGGAGCGGCGGCCGTAGCCACCGGACCGGCCGGAGCCGCCGGAGCGCTTGGGTCCGCCGCCGAAGCCCGCGGCGCGGCGCTCGCCACCGCCACCACCGGAGTAGCGGGGGGCGCTGCCGGAGCGGGTGCGGGAAAATCGATCGTTCGAGCGGGGCGTGCGTTCGCGGTTCATCTAGAACCTTTCCTCGATGGGGCACGTATCGAGGGATTCTTTTTCGGGAAGCGACCGTGAACGGCACCCAGAATCGCAAGAACGAGCCGATGAAATGACAAAAGAAAACGAAGCCCGGCCGCCGGGAAACAGTGCACCGGACGCGGCTTCGTCTGGGGGCGCGCAGAGCGGGCCCCGGAAACGACAACGAGCCGGGGCCCGCACCCCAAGGTGCGGGCCCCAGCTGCGCAGTACTACCTGAGTGATCAGGCGGGGGTGATGTTCTCGGCCTGCGGGCCCTTCTGGCCCTGCGTGACGTCGAAGTTCACCTTCTGGCCCTCCTGCAGCTCGCGGAAGCCGGAGGCGGCAATGTTCGAGTAGTGGGCGAAGACGTCGGCGCCGCCGCCGTCCTGCTCGATGAAGCCGAAGCCCTTTTCCGCGTTGAACCACTTCACGGTGCCAGTAGCCATGTCATATCTCCTTAGGGGCAGAGCCCGCGGGCCCACACTGTGCGGACCCCACGTCGCCGCGATGATTACCCCGTCCGGAAGAACACCGGAAATACAAAAGTGTGCCCGCCGACATACGACCGGCAAGAACACTTGAAGTTTTTGGGAACCACAACTGCAACTGAGATCAACAGTAGCACGATGGGACCGGAGAGGCGGGTGCCAAATATCACCGGCCACGTCGGAACAGACCGGGAAGAGAAAAGCCTCATCGCGCATTGCGCGAAATTCTGTGCTGACGAATGCAGATATCTTCCCCGGCCACGCGGGGCCCGGCGCACGGCGCGGCGCGGGCGGCCGTCAGCGCCCGGCGGGACCGCCGGAACGGGCGGACCGGCCGCGCAGCTCCTCGTTGAGGCGCAGCGCCTCCTCCAGCTGGTCCTCCAGGATGACGATGCGGCAGGCGGCCTCGATGGGCGTGCCGGCGTCGACCAGGTCGCGGGCGCGGGCGGCGATGCGCAACTGGTAGCGGGAGTAACGGCGGTGGCCGCCCTCGGACCGCAGCGGAGTGATCAGCCGGGCCTCACCGATGGCCCGGAGGAACCCCGGCGTCGCACCGATCATCTCCGCGGCTCGCCCCATCGTGTAGGCGGGGTAATCGTCGTCGTCGAGCCGGTCGGTGGCGTGCGAGGGGGTCTCCTGGGGCATCTGCACCTCTTCCGTCACGCGCGACCGGAGGAGCCGGGCGCCGTACGCCTGCGGGGTGCGCCTCTGCTGCGTACCACTGTTTCACGTGACTGCACAAGAAACCCTAAACGCCCGGGAAGGCCATGTCTATCGCGGCCGGAACAGATTCGGACCGCCGGGAAGGGCACGGCGGAGCCGCCGCCGCGGATCACTGACCGACCAGTCAGTTGTCGTCGGGAGGACCACGGGGCCATAATGCACGCGTAGCCCTTCACGCATCCCCCGTCGTGAAGGGCTACACCCCTGTCCGGAGCCTGCTCCGGGCGTCGCGGGGCACAGGATCATTCACGGGCAAGGGACTCCCCTCGTGGTCCCCTGCCCGTGTTTTTTCGAGTTAACAGTGACGTAGAGTGTTTACGCAAGCTCAGTTCCGACTCCGAGGTGATCGTGGAGGCCCGGATGGCCATGGACGACGGCGACGAACGCGGTCCGCAACCCGTCGAACCCCCCGGTCCGGACGAGCTTCCCCGCTTCGACTCGCTGCGGGAAAAAGTCGAGTACATGGTCGAGAAGACCTTCCCCGGCCAGAAGATCTCGGGCCGGGTCTTCGCCGAGCTGGTCCGCGACCGCGGCGGGTCGCTGTCGCACAGCTACTTCTCCAACATCCTGGCCGGCAAGGTCACCCAGCCGTCCGAGGACATCCTCAAAGCCCTCGGCCTGGGGTTCGGCGTGGACTGGCGCTTCTTCAAGGAGGAGTCCGAGGTCGTCGACGACGTCGTCGCCGGACTCCAGTTCCTGGCCAAGCGGCGCACCGGGGAGATCAGCGGCCTGGCCGGCCGGGGCCTGGACGACGACGGGCTCCCGCCGGAACTGCTGCGGTTCGCCCTGTCCCTGCTGGAGGACGCCGCCCGGGAGAAGGACGGTCCGGAAGGGCAAAGCGGTGGCAACGATTCCGCCGTGAGCCACCGCCCGGCGGGTCCGGCAGCGTAGCGTCTTGGTCATGTCCCTGCGGAAACTGCGGAGAGAGTGCGAGGCCGGGCTCGCCGACCTGCCCATCCCGGTTCCCTTCACGCTGGACGAGCTCGTCGCGAACATGGAGGAGGCGAGCGGGCGCACGATCCGGCTGCACGAGATGCCGGACCGGCTCGCCCGCGTCAACGCCGCCTGCGGACTGCGCCTGAAGGCGGGCGGCACCAGCCTCGTCCTCTACCGCCGCAGACCGACCGCGTACCAGACCCAGCACGTGATCCTGCACGAGCTGTGCCACGAGTGGTTCGACCACGGGACGACGCTCGACGCGGAACAACTCCGCACGCTCCTCCCGGTCTTCGACACCTCGCTGATCGCCCGGATGATCTCCCCGGACGCCGCCGCGTCCTTCGCCTCCGGCGGCGGCACCGTCCAGGCCCGTGCGCAGTACGCGACCCATGACGAACGCATGGCCGAATTCGGTGCCTCCCTGATCCCCCGGATGGCGCGGGACCTCACCACCGATGACATGGTGGGGCGGCTGGACAACTCCCTGTCCCGCCCGGTGGCCCACCGACGGCGCGGTCTCTTCCCCGGAAGACGGTCCGGCGACGCCTGACACGTGCCACCGCCCCACCCGCGGGCCCCCCGCCCCGCTCCACCACTCCGAGGACGAACACCGCCGTGACCCCCCTCGATCTCGCCGGCTACCTGATAGCCGGCCTGATGACGGCCGTTGCCCTGTGGCGTATGCCCGCTGCCCTGTGGGGCGACGAGGAGGACCGCAGACGGCGGGCCCTGTGGGGCTGCTACGCCGGATTCGCCATCGCCCTGTGGACGAAGACCGAGGTGGTGCGCATCGGCCTCAACAACAGCGCGATCACCGACCTCGCCGTCCTCATCAAGCACTACACCGCCACGGTGGCAATTCTGGCCATCCTCAGCTACATCGTGGCCATCTACGGCAGCTACCCCGAAGCGGGCGAGGCCCCCCGCCACGTACGGTTCGCGCAGTTCGTCCAGAAGCTGGCGGCCAAGGCCTCCGTCGCCACGCTGATCCTGCTGACCGTCCTGTTCTTCACCGTCGTCGACCGCTCCGTGCCGTCGGACCGCTTCGTCTCCGACCACGCCGGCGAGTGGGGCGCCACGCTCTACATGAGCGTCTTCTACCTCTACCTCGGGGCCGCGTCCGCCGTGTGCGCCTTCCAGTGGGCGCTGGCCACCCTCGACACCCGGCGGCGCCATCTGCGCATCGGGCTCGGGATGATGACGTTCGCGATGTTCATCGGCGTCGGCTACACCGTCAGCCGCACCCTCTTCCTGTGGATCAGCGTGGTGGACGAGCCGAGCGAGGCGTTCGCCCTGCGGTTCGACCAGGTCACCGAGGCGGCGCAGCTGGTGCTCTTCGCCTTCTTCGCCCTCGGCGCGTCCGTCCCCGCCTTCGCGGCCGGCGCCCGCCGGGCCCGGCTGTGGCGGGCCCAGGTCCGGCTGCACGCCCTCTGGTACGAGCTGATGACCGCGTTCCCGGACCAGCCGTTCGACCCGCCCGCCTCGCTGGCCCGCGAGCTGACCCGGTTCAACGTCCCGGCCGACCTGCGGGTGGACCGCTGGGCCGCCGACATCGCGGACGCGGCCGAGAAGCTGCGCCACTACGTGCCCGACGGGCTGCTCGCCACCGCCGCACGGGCCGCCGCCCGCGACACGGACGACCCGCGCCGGGCCGAGTCCCTCACGGACGCCTACTGGATCCGGGCCGCCCTGCTCGCCAAGGACTCCGGCGCGCCCGCCGGCGGAGCCGCGACGGTCGCCGCCCAGCACGCGGCGGACCAGGACGGCGAGGTGGCCCGGCTGCTCCGGGTCGCCGCCGCGTACCGGACGGTCGGCGAGGAGCGCGCCCGCGCGGTCCTCGCGGCGGCGACGGCCGAAACCACCCGCACGACGGAGACGAGCGCATGACCGGCACCACGACCGGCGAGGGGATCCCCACCGCCTCCGCCCGCACGGCCTCCGTGGCGCGCACCGTCACCGACGTCCTCCAGCCGCGCAACGTCCTGCTGGCGGGCATGCTCGGCCTCGGCCTGGCGGCGGCGGGCGACTGGACGGGGCTGCTCTGGGGCTTCCTCGGGGCGCTCTGCGCCGGGCTGATACCGGCGGGGTACATCGAGTGGGAGCGAGGGCGCGGCACCTGGGGCGACCGTCATGTGGTGGACCGCACCAAGCGGGCGCCGATCTTCTTCGTGATCCTGGGCTCGATCGGCGCCGGCTCGGTGGTGATGGTGCTGGGCGACGCGCCCACCGGCATCCTCGTCGCGATGCTCGCGCTGTGGGTGATGACGATCGGGCTGCTGGCCGTCAACACGGTGTGGAAGATCTCGGTCGACTCGGCGGTGGCCTCGGCGTCCGTCTCTCTCCTCGCCGTCGTGCACTCCCCCTGGTGGATCGCCGCGTACGCGCTGACCTGCGCGGTCTGCTGGTCCCGGGTCGCCCTCGGCTACCACACCGTCGCCCAGACCGTGGCGGGCGCGGGCCTGGGCGCGGCGACGACCGTGGCGTACGTGTTCGGCTGAGGGCCTGCCGGGCGACCGGGCCGGCGCTACCGGGTCAGAGCGCGGCGCACTGCCCGGTGCGCGGTCCGCTCACCTCGTTGGCGCGGCCCGTGTCGTCCACGCCCGGCCGGTTGGCGGAGCACACCAGCGGACCGGTGACCGTGTTGGCGGCGAGCAGCACGCCGCCGGTGTTGCCGGTGAGCACGACGGGACCGGCGACCGTGTTCGCGGTGCAGCCCGGACCTCCCACCCGTACGGGACCGGTGCTGCGGCTCACGGAGACCGGTCCTTCGACGCGCGAACCGCAGAGGTGGACCGCCGCCGCCCGGTCGGCCTGGAGCGGGCCGTCCAGCGTGGAGCCGGTGACCACGAGGGCCGCTCCGGGGCGGACGACGACCGGGCCGCGCTGGGCGGCGCGGTCCAGGCAGGTGACGCCGCCGGTGACGGTCAGCGGCCCGTTGCGGGGGCCGGTGACCGTGCGCGTGCAGGCGGGGACGGGCAGGACGCGGGACTTGTAGTCGAGGGCCTCGGCGAGCTTGCCCGGCTTGGGGTCGCTCAGTGGCTTGCCCAGCTTGGCGAACTCCCCGCCGGTCTCCTTCTTGCCGCCGTTCCACTCGTCGATCCGGCCGAGCTGAGCGGCGGTCCGCCCGTCGTCGACGACCGCGTCGGGGGCGAGCGCGGCCATCGACTTCGAGGCGCCCTTCACCAGGTCGAGGTACGGGCCCGGGGCCGTCAGGTCGTACGCGCTCACGTCGTGCTCGCCGCGCAGCCACGCCCCCCAGGAGAACTCCAGGAACTCCGTGGCGCCGTCCGGGACCTCGTAACCGATGTCCCGGGTGAAGTAGACGAGGCTGCGGTACGGGTCGTCGCGGAAGTGCGTGATGCCGAGGCGGTCCGGCAACCGGTCCACGCCGAGCGGCCGGTTGTTCTCGTCGCGCAGCCACACCTTCTTCTGCTCGGTCATCCGCTGCCAGAACGCCGGGGCGGACAGGGAGCTGAAGTTGTCGGTGACGCGGAGCCTGATGCGCAGGTCGGCGGAGCCGTCCGGGCCCTCCAGGAAGGACGTCAGCGTGTGGTGCCCGTCGGTGAGGTACAGCTTGCCGCCCGGACCGACCACGGCCGTCTTCATCGGAGCGATCGTCCCGGGCGTCTCCTGCCCGACCGGGACGGTGCAGGAGAAGCTCGACGGGTCGTCCAGCCGGGCGCCGGGGCCGGCCGCGGCCGCCTCCCCCTGACCGTTGGTCTCGCACCAGTCGTCGAAGCGCTTGTTGACGCCGCCCGCCACCTCGTCGCGGTCGCTGCCGTACCGGCCGAGCTTGTAGAAGACCTGGTCGAAGCCGAGTACCGCCTGCGTCGGGTGCAGTTCGCCGAGACGGACGTCGATCAGGTCCCCCGGCTGCGCGCAGACGCGCGGCAGCGGCCCGCCCCCGGCGCACGGGTCCGCGGCGGCGGCTCCCGTGCCCGCACCGGCCACGATCGTGCCCGCCGCCAGCGCCCCGGCCAGCAGCAGCGCCCCGCTCCGTGGCAGCCGTGCCCTCGTTCCCGATCCGTTCATGGACGTCCCTCCCGCGTGATGGTCTTCCGCAGGGACGATCGCAAGGCGCGACGACCCCCGCGCGGACACGGTGTGAACGAGGGATGGCGCCGGGGTGCCACGGTGGGACGGGTGCGGCGCGGCGTCGTCGTGGGACCGCCCGTTTGCGGGGGCGGCGGACACCCGGTTACGTGTACGGGGAGGGCGGTCCGCGAACGGGACGGCCCGCAGGCTGGAGGTACCCCGATGGCGAAGAACCGGTCCGCGCCCGCCAAGGGCCTGCGCGGCAGCAAGGCCGGGCTCGTACTGAGCCTGGGCAGCAGCGCGCTCGCGGTCGTCAGGGCGTCCAAGCAGGTCCGCCGGGCCAAGGGCACGCACGACAAGCTGAACACCGCCGACGCGGTGGCGGGTCTGCTGCCGCTGATCACGTCGGCCGCCCTCGTCCTGCGGCAACTGCGCGGCCGGCGACGGGAGAACCCGGAAGCGGCCTAGGGCCTGTCGCACGCCGGCTCCGCCCGAAAGGCCGGAAATCGCCCCGTCGTCGATCACTGAAGCGGCTCCGCCCGGGGTACGACTGTGCCGTGCCGAACCCTTTCGAGATCACCGCGGCCCGCGCCGAGGACATCGTGACGCTGGGCGAGTGGGCCCATGAGGAGAGCTGGAACCCCGGCCTGCACGACGGCGGGGTGTTCTTCGCGACCGACCCCGGCGGCTTCCTGTTCGGCCGCCTGGACGGCGAACCGGTCACCTCCGTCTCCGTCGTCCGCTACGGCACCGACCACGGCTTCCTGGGCTTCTATCTGACCCGCCCCCACCTGCGCGGACAGGGCTACGGGCTGCGGACCTGGCAGGCCGGCACGGCCCGGCTCGCCGGGCGCACCGTCGGGCTGGACGGGGTGCCCGCGCAACAGGACAACTACCGCCGCTCCGGCTTCCGTACCTGCTGGAGCAACGCACGGTTCGAGGGAACGCCCCCGCCCCAGCAGGACCTCGCACCGCCGCCGGGCATCGAGCTCGTCGACGCCCGGAGCGTGCCGTTCGACCTGCTCGCCGCCTACGACCGCCGGTACTTCCCGGCCGCCCGGGACACCTTCCTGGCCTCCTGGATCACCGCCCCGGGGCGCACCGCACTGGCGGCGGTCGGGGACGGCGGGCTCCAGGGCCTCGCGGTGCTGCGGGCCTGCCGTGCCGCGTCCCGGATCGGCCCCCTGTACGCCGCGTCCCCCGCCGTGGCGGCGGCCCTGGTCGGCGCGCTCGCGGCCACCGCCCCGGACACCCCGGTCGCCGTCGACGTACCCGACGTCAACCCGGCGGCAGTGCGACTGGCCGAACAGCTGGGCCTGACCCCGTCGTTCGACACGGCGCGGATGTACAGCGGCCCGCCACCGGTCATCGACCGGACCGGCCTGTACGGCATCACGAGCCTCGAACTGGGCTGACCCGGAACGGGCCGGGGCCGAGGTCCAGGTCGAGGTCGAGGGTGCCCTCGGTGGCCTCGGCGGTGGGCGGCAGGGCGAGGGCCTCGCCGACCCGGCCCGGCAGACTGCCGGAACCGAGCAGACCGGTGACCAGCGCGGTGGTGAGCCGGTGCCAGGCGGAGGCCCGGCGGATCATGGCATGGTCGCCGCCCCGGACGGTGACCATGCAGCTACGGGCTCCGGCGCGCCGGGCCCGCGCGGTGAGCGACTGGGTGGCCTGGGGGCTGGTCATCCGGTCCCGGTTGCTGTGGACGAGGACGACGTCACGGCCCGCGAGCTGGGTGACCGGGTCCCCCGGCGGACACCAGGGGGCGAGCCCGACGACGCCCCGCACCAAGGGGTGCCCGGCGGCGCGGAGGGCGGCGCGCGCCCCCATGGAGTGGCCCAGGAGCACCACCGGCAGCTCCTCGCCCGCTTCCTCCCGCAGCGCGTCGAGGGCGGCCACGGCGTCGTGGAAGGGGTCCGCGCGGGCGCCGTTCCAGCCCCGGTGGGCGTACCGCACCTGCGTCACGAGGATGTCGTCGCCGTCCTCGCGGGCGGCACGGGCGACGGCCCGGACGAAGGGGCGCATCCGGGTGCCGGGCAGATTCAGCAGACCCGCGGGCGGAGGCTCCGTACCGGTCTCGCGGCCCCCGTGCAGAACGAGTACGGCTGCCGACGGCGGTCGTTGGGCCACGCGTACCTCCAGGTGCGGGTGCGGGGCGCGCTGCCCCCTCTCCCCGTATTCGGCGCCGAGGCCGCTCCGGATGGGCGTACGGATCGCCGGATCGCCGGGCCGACGCTCGACGGGGGCGGAATGCCGTCCACTGTACGGTCACGGTCGCGGAACCATCCGTGCCCTCAGCGCCATCCCCGTATACGACAGCGAAGGAGCCTCCCATGGCATCAGGCCCTCAACTCGGTAGCGCAGCACCGGACTTCACCCTCCCGGGCGGAGTTCTGTCGGGCGAGACCTTCGAGCGCGCCGACTACCGGCTGTCGTCCGCCCGCGGGCGGTCCGTGGTGCTGGCGTTCTACCCCGGGGACAACACCAGCGTCTGCACGAAGCAGTTGTGCTCGTACTCCTCGGGCATGGAGGCCTTCGAGGGCCTCGACGCCGACGTCTGGGGAATCAGTCCACAGGGTGTGGACAGCCATGAGTCGTTCGCCCGCTCCTTCGATCTGCGCATGCCGCTGCTGGCCGACGAGGGCCGGGAGACCGCCAGGGCGTACGGGGTCTCCGCGCCGGGCATCGGGGTGCGGCGGGCGGTCTTCCTCATCGGCCCGGACGGGGTCCTGCGCTGGAAGCACGTCGCGCTGCTCGGTGCGACGTTCCAGTCGCTCACCACGCTCACGGACCGCCTGTCCGGCATCAAAGACGCGTAAAGATTGCCGGAATCCGGCAGTGACCGAAGGTGGTGCTGTATGGGATCATCCAGCCAGATCGACGGAAAACGCTCGGGGGAAGTCGACAACAGGGGCGACAGGGGAGTGATCGCGTGACCATTTTTCTCGGTCTCGGCATTGCGGGGATCGTGCTGCTCGCGCTCTCCCTGATCTTCGGCGGGATCCTCGAAGGCCTCTTCGACGGCGTTCTCGACGGCCTCTTCGACGGGCTGCTCTCGCTTCCGGTGATCGCCGGCTTCATCTCGATGCTCGGCTTCGGCGGAGCGATCGTGCTCGGCTCGACAGGTGCCGGAACGTTCCTGGCCACCGTCGTCGGCGTCGCCGCCGGCCTCGTGGCGGCCGTGCTCACCTGGAAACTCAGCAAGGCCCTGATGCGCGACCAGACGCACACCACGCCGCGCGACTCCGACCTGGTCGGCACCTCGGGGTCCGTCGTGACGGCCATCCCGGCCGAGGGTTACGGCGAGGTGCTGCTGCGACTGGGCGGCCAGCCCGTGAAGTACGCGGCCAAGTCGGCCACGCCCGTCGCGCGCGGGACCGAGATCTGGGTGGAAGAGGCGCTGTCGACCACGTCGGTCGCGGTCCGCCCGGTGGAGCGCTGACCACGCCCCACCGCTCGGCCTCACCCCCGTACCACTTCACGCACCCACCGCACCCACCAACACCACCGCACCGCCCAGTTCCACAACAATCTGCCGTCCCCCACGGGAGGCAGGGGGGACACCTCACATGAGTCCAGTAGTCATCGCCGTCATCGGCATCGTCGTACTCCTCGTTCTGCTCGGCCTCGTCGTCATCACGCGCTACAAGGTGGCCGGGCCCAGCGAGGCATTCATCATCACCGGCCGCCGCGGCAAGAAGTCGACGGATCCGATCACCGGACAGACCAGCATCGACAACAGCGGCCAGAAGGTCGTCGTGGGCGGCGGCGTCTTCGTCGTGCCGTTCGTCCAGCAGAAGTTCACCCTCGACCTTTCCAGCCGGCACATCCCGATCGCCGTGCGCGGCGCGGTGACGCTGCGCGGCGTCAAGTCGAACCTCGAAGGCGTCGCGATCGTCAAGGTCGGCGGCAGCGAGGACGCGATCCGCGCCGCGGCCCAGCGCTTCCTCCAGCAGCAGGACGGCATCGTCGGCTTCACCCAGGAAGTGCTCTCCGGAGCGCTCCGCGCGATCGTCGGCCGGATGTCGGTCGAGGACATCATCCGGGACCGGGCCGCGTTCGCCGGGCAGGTCGCGGAGGAGGCCGAGGCCAGCCTCTCCGGCCAGGGCCTGATCCTGGACGCCTTCCAGATCCAGGACATCACCACCGAGGGCTCCTACCTGGAGGACCTCGGCCGCCCGGAGGCCGCCCGCGCCAAGCAGGAGGCGGACATCGCCGAGGCCATCGCGAAGCGGGCCTCGGAGCAGGCCCGGCTGAAGGCGGCCGAGGAGATCGCCATCGCCGAGCGGACGTACTACCTGAAGCAGGCCGAGATCAAGGCCGAGACGGAAGCCGCGGCCGCCAAGGCCAACGCCGCCGGTCCGCTCGCCGAGGCCGCACGCCAGCAGGAAGTCCTCCAGGAGCAGGAGAAGGTCGCCGAGCGCCAGGCCGCGCTGACCGACCGCGAGCTGGACACGAAGGTCCGTAAGCCCGCCGACGCCGCCCGCTACCAGGCCGAGCAGGAGGCGGAGGCCCGCCGCATCGCCCAGGTCAAGGAGGCCGAGGCCGACGCGGAGCGCTCGCGCCTGACCGGTCAGGGCGAGAAGCTGCACCGTTCGGCGCTGGCCGACGCGGTCCGCATCGAGGGTGAGGCGGACGCCGCGGCGATCGCCGCCAAGGGTGCGGCCGAGGCGGAGGCCATGCAGAAGAAGGCCGACGCGTTCGCGCAGTACGGCGACGCGGCCGTCCTCCAGATGCTGGTCGAGGTCCTCCCGAGCGTCGTGGCGAAGGCCTCCGAGCCGCTGAGCGCCATCGACAAGATGACGGTCATCTCCACGGACGGCGCGAGCCAGCTGGCCCGCACGGTCACCGACAACGTCGCGCAGGGCATGGAACTGCTCACCTCGACGACGGGCGTGGACCTGGCGGCCCTCCTCCAGAACCTGAAGGGCCGTACGGGCACGGTGCCCGCCCCCACGTCCCCGGAGGCTCCGGCGGACTCCTCGGCCCCGCAGAAGAACGGCGAGATCGAGATCAAGGGCTGACGCGCGAGGCCTCTACCCGGGGCCGAGCCCGTTCCCGCTCCCCGATCCCGCTACCCGATCCCGTGCCCGTGCCCGGCAGCGACCTGTTCGCCGCCGGGCACGGGCATGTCCGCGCCCGCTCACGACATCTCCGCCCGCTCCTGGCGGGCGGCCGCAGCGGCGGTGGCAGCGGCCAGCCGCCCCCGCCACCCACTGAGCTGTTCCTGCGCCTGCCAGCCGTCGGCATCGCCCCCGAGGTCGGCGATACGGTGCTCCGCCCAGCGGGCCCAGGCGGCGGCCTGCCGGCAGTCGGGGCACTCGGTCTCCCCGGCCATGGCCCGGAAGACATGCTCGGGCCCGGGACCGGGGCAGGTGACGAGCGGCGGAACGTACCGGGGAACGGCGGGCGGGGGAACCGCGTCGGAGGCCGACGGCTCCGGATCTTGCTCCGGCGCCGACTCCGACGCCGACTCCGACGCCAGCTCCGGCATCGGCATCGGCATCGGCATCGGCATCGGCATCGGCTCATGCTTCTGCTTCTGCGTCGGCTGGACTTCACGAGCTGCGGGGACGGTGGCTTCGGGCATCTTCTCCGCGAGCCGGTGCCGCAGGAACCCCACGGCGGACCGCACCCCGCCCTCCGGCAGATCACTGCTCAACACCCGCCGCAGCTCACCGGCGGAGACCCCGCGCCGCAGCCACTCCACGGCCTGCCCGACGAGCACACGGGCCTCGGCGACACCGAGGTGGAGCCCACGACTCACATGCCGGAGTGACAACAACACCCGCTCGGCTTGGACCTCTTCAGCGGTCAACGACTCCAAGACCGCTTCCACGCACGGGGCTTCGGTGGGTGGGCGGGAGGAGTTCTTCTCCCGTTCTTCGTCTACCGGTAGTTGATGACCGACGGTCCGGGGACCCGGCTGACCGACGGTCGGAAACCGGGCACTCGGAGACGGTGCGACACCGAGACCGGCGTCGCACCACAGAGGAGACACCTCGGTATCGGCCAACGGCACATTGGAGAAGACCTGCTGGGTGACCCAACGCCCACGCTCCCCCATGACCCGCCGCTCATGCACGAACCCGCACAGGAGCAACTGCTCCTTGGCCCGCTGATAGGCCCGCCCCTTGATGTCCAGCTTCCGCGCGTGCTCGGACAACGCCAGATCGGTGCCGCCGTCCGGCAACCCCTGAACGTAAAGAATCAGAACCTTCGCGTCACTGCACAGACGCGGATGACGCACGACGTCGTGCGAAGCCTTCGTGTAGCGCCGAGAGGGCGCGATAGCATGCCAAAGCATCCCGGTGGACTCCTGTTTCCACTAGTTGGGTGAAGGCCCTCGGCTCGGTGCTACGAACACCACCGGGGGCCGCCCCATGTGCGGGTACACACAGAGCGTGATGACGCGATCACGGTACCGCAGCCGGGAAGGCGCGAGCGCCAAAAGGCGGAACACCCCACCCGACCAGGTGACTTACTGCTTCCGTGGACGCATGCACGAGGTAGACCACCGCCAAGCACGCCGCCCGCCCCGCCCACTTCTCCTCCTGGACGTGGACGGCGTACTGAACCCTTTCGCGTCCCCGACCTGCCCACCCGGCTACCGCGAACACGACTTCTTCCCGGACGACGACCCACCGGTCCGCCTGAACGAATCCCACGCCTCCTGGCTGCCCCTGCTCGCCACCCGCTTCGACCTGGCCTGGGCCACCGGCTGGGAGGACGAGGCGAACACCTACCTGTCCCCGCTCTTCGGCCTCCCGCGACTACCGGTGATCCGCTTCCCCCCGGTCCCTTTCGCCCCCGCGGAAAAGGTCCCGCCCATCGCGGCCTTCGCCGGGGACCGCCCCACGGCCTGGGTGGACGACGCACACACGGAGGAGGCCCGGGAGTGGGCCGCCGCCCGTACGGCACGGACCCTGCTCCTCGCTACGGACCCGGCGGAGGGGCTGACGAGGGAGGCGGTGGAGGAGCTGCTGCGGTGGTGAGCGACGGCCCCTGCCAGGGCGCGTGTTCCGGGTGGGCCGGCAGGTCAGAGAGGGACGATGCGGACCTTGTTGCCGCAGAGCTTGGTCATGTCGTCGCTGTCGGAGGTCAGGATGGCAACCGGTTTCGGCTGGCGCAGGGCGACCTCGGCGACCGTGGCGTCGATGGCGTACTTGTGCCCGTGTAGCCCGGCGCCCTTGAGGAGTTCCGCTGCCGCTTTCGCCGCCTGCTCGGTGACGGGCTCCACCTTGACGCGGGACAGGGCCCAGTTCAGGCGGGGCATGGTGCGTAAGTGGCTGACTTCCACGATGGCGTTCGCCCCGATCACCAGGACGGCTCCCATGTCGTGGAAGACCTGCAACATCGCAAGGAACTCGCGGTCCTGCTCGATCCAGGCGGAGAGTACTTCCGAGTCCAGGACAACGGTTTGATGCACTCGCTCACGCCGCGTCCGCGTCCTTGAGGGAGCCGGCGGCACCGAAGATCTTCGAACGGGCGTCGGCAAGCTCCTCATCACTGAAGCGTCCGTGCTCCTCCTCGTGGCAGCGAAGATCGTCGCCCAGAAGCTGGTGCCGGATCTGACGGGCTACGGCTTCCGCCACATAGCCGCACCCCCTCGGCGGCTTGATTTTCAGCACTGACCTCGTGTGCGCTCGACCGCCGGTAACCTCTCGGCAGCGTTCAGTGTCGAGGAGGGGGTGGGTCGTGACTGAGCAAGCATTCGGGATCGACAAGATTCAGCTGGTCAAACTGCTGCGTCGGGTGACCGAAGGCGAAGCACAGCTACCGGAGTTCCAACGCGGCTGGGTGTGGCCGGACCACAACATCATCGGCTTGCTCGCCTCAATCTCTCGTGGATACCCGGTCGGCACCCTCATGCTGCTGCAGACCGGTGGTGACGTCCGTTTCAAGTGTCGCCCGGTTGAGGGCGCCACCCCGCCCCCGGGCACCGAACCGGACGCCCTGATTCTCGACGGCCAGCAGCGGATGACCTCGCTCTTCCAGTCGCTCATGCTCGGCAAGCCGGTCGAGACACAGAACCAGCGTAAACAGCGGATCACCGGCTGGTTCTACGTCGACATGGTCAAGGCTCTCGACCCTCAGGCGGACCGTGAAGACGCCATCCGCCTTCTGCCGGCGGACCGGATGGTCCGCAGCTTCCGCGGCGATCTCATCGAGGACTACTCGACCCCGGAAAAGGAATACGCCGCCCGGCTCTTCCCACTCTCCCAGCTCTTTTCCAACCGAGATTGGAGCTACGGTTACGAGGACTACTGGAAGGATCAGGGGCAGGACGGCCGTAAGTGGTGGCGGGACTTCGAGGAGGCATTCGTTCGCCCCTTCGAGCTCTACCAGGTACCGGTGATCGAGCTAGGGAAGCAAACCGAGAGGCAGGCTGTCTGCCAGGTCTTCGAGAAGGTCAACACCGGCGGCGTCACCCTCACAGTCTTCGAGCTGCTCACCGCCACATATGCCGCCGAAGAGTTCGACCTGCGCCACCACTGGAACAATGCGGTCCGGGCCGCTTGGAAGGCACCGGAGTACCGCGTCCTCAAAGAGGTTGCCAACACCGACTTCCTGCAGGCCGTCACCCTGATGGCAACGGCTGCCCGGCGCGCCGATGCCGCTGCCGCAGGGATGGATGAAGAGCGTCTGCCGCGAATCGGCTGCAAACGCAAGGACATGCTGGACCTGGGTCTGGACGAGTACCGCCGCTACGCACCACTGGTCGTCCAAGGCTTCAAGGACGCCGCCAAGTTCCTCCGCCAGCAGTATCTCTTCGACACCAAGTTTCTCCCCTACGGCACCCAGCTCATCCCTCTTGCCGCGATCCTCAGCACGCTCGGCGAGCAGGCCGAACCGGCCGGTGCGCAGCAGAAGCTCGCCCGTTGGTACTGGTGCGGTGTGTTCGGCGAGCTGTACGGCGGCTCGACGGAGACCAGGTTCAGCCATGACCTCCCCGAAACCGTGGGTTGGGTGCGCGGCACCAGGGCCGAACCTCGCACCATCCACGATGCCCGGTTCAGTGAGAGCCGCCTGCTGACATTGCGCACCCGCAACAGCGCCGCCTACAAGGGGATCTACGCACTTCTGATGAAGGAAGGCGCCGTCGACTGGCGAACCGGTGAGAAGACCGAGATCACCGAGTACTTCGCTGAGGCCGT
Source organism: Streptomyces anulatus (assembly GCF_014650675.1). Lineage (GTDB taxonomy): Bacteria > Actinomycetota > Actinomycetes > Streptomycetales > Streptomycetaceae > Streptomyces > Streptomyces anulatus. Next base: position 223,745 of record NZ_BMVK01000003.1, read on the forward strand.
TGACATTCACCACATCTTCCCGCAAGCGTGGTGCGAGCGGGAGAACATCGCCCGGGGCACTTACAACTCAATCGTCAACAAGACCCCGCTGACCGGACGTACCAACCGCATCATCGGCGGGACAGCGCCCTCTGCCTATCTCCCCAGGCTCGCGAAGAACGCCGAGGTGGACGCGGACACCGTGGCCAACCACATTCGTACCCATCTGGTTGATCCCACGCTGCTCGCCAAGGATGACTTTGCGGGCTTCTTCGAAGCCCGGCAGCAAGCCCTGGTCGAGGCGATCGAGACGGCCACTGGCAAGGCGGTCGTTACTGAAGACGGTTATCCCACAACCGGTGTGGTGGACGAGGGCGACGAAGACTAAATGACCGCCGGGTGCCGTGGCGGACCCTCTTCCCGGGCCACGTCGACTGCTCGTTGAACGGGCACCTTGCCATCAGTCGCAACCGACGCACGGACGGAGCCGGCCACGGGCAAGAGGGCGATGAGATCGGAGCCCGGTAGACGCGGGGCCGTGCTGCCGGAGTTCCTGCGGAAGGACTTTCAGCGGCACATGAGTCGGCACGCCGAGAAGGGGCCGGATGGTGCGGTCGGCCCGTTACAAGGCGCGCGAGGAGGGCGACGAGCACTACGGCCTGCTCGCCGAACTCGGCCAGTACGGCACCGCCCTCTGGCTCCGCTGGCACGGGTCCGACGTGGACGTGGCCGTGCTACCGGACTGCCCGGTGATCGGAACCGGCTCCGGCTCCGGCTCCGGTGGGGACGCCTGCGGCCTTTTCGCCGGTCACGTCGAGCGGCACAGCTGGGCAGAAGCGCCGCCTCAAAGAGCGCTTAGTCCTGGTGGGAGTGTTGGGAACGCAGTGATCTCGGGGATGATTGCGTGGTGTTGGTCCAGGTGGAAGCGGTGGGGCGGGTCGTCGACGGGCGCGTGACGGTTCGGGTGCGCTCGGAGGTGGGTGCCGCCGCGGCATTCTGGTGCGGCGGTCCGACGGGAGTGGGCCGCGAGCATCATGTGGAGTGGACTGTTGAAGAGGACGTGTCCTGGGGCGGCAACACCCGACCGGCCGCTTCCTTCCTGTCCGGGGTGGATGAGAAGGAAGGTGACCGGATCGTCTTTCGGGGGCGGCTGGGCTTGACGGGCGACGGCGGGGCCACGTTGGAAGTAGCCGGAACCCACATCCTTTCGACCTCGCCGACCCGCCGCCATCGACTGCTGTCGATGGAACGTGGGTCGAGATCAGCGTGGAGCGGAACAGTGTCAGCCTGTGGCCCTACCTGCTGTGATTAACAGGAGCGCGATTGGGTGGCCGTTCAGCTGTCGCGCCAGTTGTAGGTGGATTCTCGGGTGAGTCTGCGACTCATGAGCCGCCGGATCATCCGCGAATCCGCCCCGGACTGGCGTGACGCCTGAGCACGCGGCGCTGTACCCCCACCCGTCGGGCATCTACGAACCCACCGCTTCACAGATCAAGCACTTCTTCAGGTGGTCGGGCTCTGGGCAGGGCACCCCCGTAGACGTACGGGTCGATTTCGTTGCCCTTCCTGTCACAAAGGTGGAAGCAGTGGCCGTTGACCCACAGCGTGACCGAATCGCGCCGGTGGCCAACCTGGAAGGGCTCGTCCCCAAGCTGCGTCCCAGGCCAAGAACCATCTCCCGCTGAGGAATGAGTGACAACGACGCATGTCTCCTTCGGCAGGATCCGATGGACGTCTCCCCAGGGTTCCAACATCAGATCCAGCGGCATCTCGTCGTCGTTCCTGACCACCAGCCGCGCCGTTCTCCCCGCGAACATTGCCATCGCCCCTCCCCGGCCCTTCGCAGCCACACGTGCGACTGCTACCTCGGTCCGCACGCGACAAAATCCTCACACGCAGGATCAGTCGAACCAAGCGTCACGAGTTACCAAATACCCCAGTTGGAATGAAACGCCCTTTCAGTGACATGCGCACTCGCCGACTTTCCCGGCCCCTCCGGGACCCCGCACCGCCCTCGTCGCGTACAGCGCTGCGTAGGCAGGGCTGCTGGGACTGCCCCGCTCCCTCGCCCGCGAACTGGGCCCGTACGGAATCTGCGTCGGACACCGTCATGCCCGGTGCCAGCCAGGTCGAGGCCGAGAGCACCCTCCCCGCCCAGCACCGAGCGCTGCCGGAGGACCAGATCAAGCGTCAGTGCGTCCCGCGCCGTGGCCGGCCCGAGGGTGTCGCGACCCTGGTGGCGCTTCTCGTGGGGCCCTCCGCCTCCTTCATCACGGGACAGTCCATCCACGTCGACGGCGGCCGGCTGCTGGACTGAGACCACCAACAAGCAGGGAGACAAGCCGAAATGATGGAACGAGTCCGCGCCGTCCTGGTCACCGCAGACGACACGATGCTGGTCATCCGCCGCACCCGGCCCGGCATCCCCGAATACTGGGTCCTGCCCGGCGGCGGCGTCGAACCCGGCGACGCGTCCCGGGAGGCCGCCCTCCACCGGGAGATCCACGAGGAAATCGCGGGGAAGGCCGACATCATCCGTCTCCTCCACACGATGGAGTCCGACGACGAGCGTCAGCTCTTCTACCTCGCCCGCATCGCGACCTGGTCCTTCGAGGACCGCACCGGCCCCGAGTTCAGCGCCGAAGGCCGCGGTGAATACGCGCTGGAAGAGATTCCGCTGACCACGGAGGGGCTCGACGGCATCGACCTCAAGCCCGAAGAGATCGCCCATGTCCTACAGGCAGCCATCAGTGGCGAAAGCCTCGGAGTCGAGGGATCGCTCTGAGCCTTTGAGTCCGTCAACCCGCCATCAGGGCCAGACCGAGATGAGCCGGCCTCGCAGGGAGGGCGCCCCGTCCCCGTAAGCGGGAGGGCCCGCAGAACACGGGGTCCCGGAGACTTCGCCCTTCGGGACCCCGGAGCGTCCTCCGCCTCCCCTTTACCCCGCCTCCACCTGCGTCAGCGCCTCCGTGATCATGCGGGTCGCGAAGTCCGGGTCCTCCGTGATGCGGTTGATGTGCTCCGCCAGCAGGAACGCCGTCGCCTCCAGCGGCGTCAGCTCCGTCTTCTTCCACTCGCCGTACTGCTGGCGCCACAGGGTGGGGCTCAGGCCGATGGCGGCGGCGATGACCATGCCGGACATCGTGGGGATGGTCTCTGGAGGAATGCTCCTGGGCATCCGCCTGAGTGTCGCGACCAGGGTCGGGACCACGTACTCGATGACGTCCTTGTCGTGCGCCTCGTGGGCCTCGCGCAGCCACTTCACGTACAGGAAGATCAGCGTGCACGCGCCGTCCAGCACGTCGTCAAGGCCCTCCGGGCCCAGCGAGGAGATGAGTTGCCGGGCCAGATCCTCCTGTTCGGGATCGGCATCGGTCCTGTCCTTGTGGACGCTCCTGAGCCGGGAGTCGATGAGCATGAGCGCCGCGCTCACATCACCGGCGGGAGCGTATCGGGGTTCAAAGGGTGACAAGACAGAAGACCTTCTGGGATGGCCACCGGTGGGCAGCCCGCAGGGCCGGGGGCGGCATTCCACTCCTCTACGTACTCGGGCGGTTACGCAGAAGACTCTCCACCATCCCCGGCCGTCCCGTCCGGCACTCGGCGGATTCGGCGGGCTTCCGCCGTCACTTCCGCCAGAACAGGTGGTGCGTCATGCCGCTCGGGCTCGGAACGACGTCCAGGTGGTACCGGTCGAGCAGTTCGTCGGGCGACTCCCACAGGTGCAGGCCCGTTCCCAGCTTCACCGGTGCGACCGCCACGTGCAGGGTGTCGACCAGGCCGGCGTCGAGGAACTCACGGATCGTGGTGACTCCGCCGCCGAGTCGTACGTCCTTGCCGTCCGCCGCTTCCCGCGCCCGGTCGAGGACCGTCGCCGGGTCGTCGTCGACGAAGTGGAACGTGGTGTCCGACAGCGTGATCGACGGGCGCTTGTGGTGGGTCATCACGAACACCGGTGTGTGGAACGGGGGCTTCTCGCCCCACCAGCCCTGCCACTCGTGGTTCTCCCAAGGGCCGCGCTGGGGGCCGAACTTGTTGCGGCCCATGATCTCGGCGCCGATGTTGCGTGCGAAGTCCCGTGTGAAGTAGTCGTCCAGGCCCCGGCTCCCGCCGGCGTCCGTGCGCATGGGCCAGCTGGCCGTCGCCCCGGCCCAGGAGAAGAGCCGCTCGGGGTCGACGTGACCGAACGGGCGCTCCAGCGTCTGGTTCTCTCCGGCGGCGATGCCGTCGCTCGAGACGGTGAAGTTCTGGACTCTCAGCAGCTGGGTCACGCGTTTCTCCTGCTCCTGTGCGGTCAACGACGGTGGTGAGACTTCCCGCAGAGGGAAAACTCATCGGTCGAGGGGAGAGATCACCTCACCTCACCACACCACAACGCACGCGCTTCAGCGATCCAGGAGAGTCCTCGTGAGCGATCAGTCCGGCCGACAGGCCCGTAAGCCGTTCCTGTACGTCGTCGTCTGCGCGGCCGGGGTCGCCCGCGATGTCGACCGGCTGTTCGCCGCCGCGCAGGACGCCGGGTGGGACGTGGGCGTCATCGCCACCCCGCAGGGGCTCGGGTTCCTCGACGCGGCGGCCGTCGAGGCGCGGACCGGATACCCGATCCGCTCCGCCTGGCGCTCCCCCGGCGATCCCCGCCCGCTGCCGGACCCGGACGCGATCGTCGTCGCGCCCGCCACGTTCAACACCATCAACAAATGGGCGGCCGGGATCTCGGACACCCTCGCCCTCGGCGTCCTCTGCGAGGCGTACGGGCTCGGCGTCCCCACCGCCGTCCTCCCGGCCGTGAACTCCTCGCTCGCCCAGCACCCCGCGTACGTCGAGAGCCTGGCCAGGCTGCGCGGCATGGGCGTCCGGGTCAGCACCCGCGCCCCGCACACGCCCAAGTCCGGTGACACGGCTGCCTTCCCCTGGGAGGAGGCCCTGGAGCTGCTCGCACCCGAACTCTCCGCGCGGACCTGAGCGGCGGCGTACGGCCGGCGCAGGAGCTGGCCGAGGCCGGGGGGTCGGAGCCGGCGAGAGCTGTGCGTCACCCAGGAAAGTACTTTCCTGGGTGGAAAATGAATGCCATCATGAGGATCCGCAGGTCACCCGCGTCCCCGGAAGGTTCTCGCATGCCCACGCCCTCGTCGCCGTCCCCCTCACCGTCGCAGGAGGACGAAGCCGTGCACCCCATGGCCTCGGCGGAGTACGCGGCCGACGCGCTGAGCGACGTACGGCTGGCGCAGGAGCGGGCCGGGCTCCGGGCGGGGACGACACCTGCCTGGTACGGGCCGGCCGCCGCGGTCGCCCTGGTGGGGCCGAGCTTGGTGCGGGCCTGGAGCGACGGCCGGGGTGGAACCGCGACGGTGGTCGCGCTGCTCGTGTCGCTGCTCGGGCTCGGCGTCGTCGTCGCGCTCGCGCGTGCCGCCCGGCGGGGGGCCGGGGTGCTGGTGGCACGTTCCTGGTCCTCGCGACTGTGGCGGAGCCGGGTCGTGCTGCCCGTCGTCTTCGCGGCCGGAGCGATCACGGGGCTCGCCTGCTGGGCAGCCGGGGCGGGCCAAGCCACCACCCAGATCGTCGTGTTCGGCGTCTGGGGGCTCGGCGTCTGGGGCGCTTGCCTCGTGCGCAACGCGTCCATCCGGCGGGCCCTGCGGGAGCTCGCGTGAGCGGGGAGGCCGACCGCGGCGACGATCCCGCACCCGGCGACGGCCCCGCCCGGGACGAGAGACCCGCGCAGAGCGGCAGCGCCGCGCCGGACGAGGCCCCCGCGTTGGACGGGGCCCCCGCGCCGGACGAGGCCCCCGCGTTGGACGGCGTCATCCACCATCCGACCCGGCTGACCCTCGTCGCCTTCCTCTCCGCCTGCGACGAGGCCGAGTTCGCCGCCGTGCGCGACGGGTGCCGGGTCTCCGACTCGGCCCTCAGCAAGAACGCCTCCGCGCTGGAGGCCGCGGGCTACCTCCACGTACGCAAGGGGCACGTCGGCAAGCGGCCCCGGACCTGGCTTTCCCTCACCCCCGCCGGCCGACAGGCGCTGGCCCGGCACCTCGCGGCACTCCAGGATCTGGTGGACGCCGCCCGCGGCGCGGCGGGCTCCGTCGGCGCGTAGCGCCGCCCCGTACGGCGGTCGACTGCGGGTCCCTCGACGGTTTTGCGTCGCCCGATAGGGTAATGGCCGAATAAAGACATCACCAAGTGCGCGCGCGCCGCCGCACTCTCGGGAGGAAGCCATGGGAACCCGCCGCACGTCACTGCCCGGAGTGGGTGCTCAGTACGACTTCACCACCGAGACGGGCCAGCACATCTCGGTCGTCGTCCACCACGACGGTCGCCGGTTCATCGGGTTCTACGATCAGGACGATCCTGATTCGTGCCAACTCTCCGTCCCCCTGTCGACGTCCGAGGCCACCGCGCTCGCGCACCTCATCGATCCGGCGCCCATCGACGCCGTACGGACCGAGGGCATCGACCTCGTCACCGAGCACATCCCGCTCGGGTCCCGCTCCCCGTACGGCGGGCGGCTGCTGGGCGAGACGCGGGCGCGGACCCGGACCGGGGCGTCCATCGTGGCGGTGCTGCGCACCCACAGCGCGCACCCGTCGCCGGAACCGGATTTTCGACTGGCCATCGGGGACACACTCGTCGCCGTCGGTACGCGTGAGGGCGTCGACGCGCTCTCCGAGATCATTGCGGAGGGCTGACCGTGCACGACACGACTGCATTGCTGGTGGAGCTGGGAGCCGTCATCCTCGGGCTGGGGCTCGTGGGACGGTTCGCCGGGCGGATAGGGCTCTCCCCCATCCCCCTGTACCTGCTCGCCGGGCTGGCGTTCGGGCACGGAGGGCTGATTCCGCTCAAGGCCAGCGAAGAGTTCACCATGGTGGGCGCCGAGATCGGCGTCATCCTGCTGCTTCTGCTGCTGGGTCTTGAATACAGCGCTTCCGAGCTGGTCACCAGTCTCAAGACGCAATACCCGTCCGGCGCCGTGGACTTCGTGCTCAACGCGACGCCCGGCGCCGTCGCCGCCCTGATCCTCGGCTGGGGTCCCGTGGGCGCGGTCGCGCTCGCCGGTGTCACCTGGATCTCCTCGTCCGGGGTGATCGCCAAGGTCATGACCGACCTCGGCCGGCTCGGCAACCGCGAAACCCCCGTCATCCTCGGCGTCCTCGTCATGGAGGACCTGGCGATGGCGGTGTACCTGCCGCTGCTCACCGCCATGCTCGCCGGGGTCAGCCTGGCCGGCGGCAGCCTCGCGCTCGTGATCGCGCTCGGGGCCGTCGGACTCGTCCTCTACCTGGCGCTCCGTCACGGCCGCCTGATCAGCCGCGCGGTCTCCTCCGACAACCCGGAGATGCTGCTCCTGGTCGTCCTCGGCCTCACCGTCCTGGTCGCCGGTGTCGCCCAGCAGCTCCAGGTGTCCGCGGCCGTCGGCGCGTTCCTCGTCGGCATCGCGCTCTCCGGCGAGGTCGCCGAGGGCGCCCGCAAGCTGCTCACCCCGCTGCGGGACCTGTTCGCCGCCGTGTTCTTCGTCTTCTTCGGGCTCTCCACGAACCCGGCCGACATCCCGCCGGTGCTGCTGCCCGCCGCCCTGCTGGCCATCATCACCACCTTCACCAAGATCGCCACGGGCTACTACGCGGCCCGGCGCGCCGGGGTCGGCTCGCGCGGTCGCTGGCGCGCGGGCGGCACCCTCGTCGCGCGCGGCGAGTTCTCCATCGTCATCGCCGGTCTCGCCGTGGCCACCGAGCCGCGCATCGGGCCCATCGCCACCGCGTACGTCCTGATCCTCGTCATCGTCGGCCCGCTCACCGCCCGGTGGACGCAGCCCATCGCCGCGAAGATCGAGGCCCGTCGCGGTGGCGGCGACGGACAGGACAAGGGCGCGAGCGGCACGGAGAAGGAGCCCGTCGCGAAGTCCGCCCCCGAGCGCCGCCTGCCGTCGCACGACGACCTCACCCCCGAACCGGCGGGCGAGACACGCGAGTAGCCGCCGCCTGCCGCTGGCGCTGCCGCCGCTGCTGCCAGCCTTTTCGAAGCCCCCGGACACGCGCATCGTGTCAGGGGGCTTCGTCGTGGCAGACACCCCGGCCATCGACATCTACACACCTGTAGAGTTGCGCCGGTTCCGGATTCGCACCGCAACGTAGGGAGATGTCATGGCTCTGTGGGATCGCATCAAGGAATCCGCGTCGTCGATGCAGACGCAGCTGGAGGCGAAGAAGAACGACCTGAAGTCGGGGTCGTTCCGGGACGCGAGCATGGCCATGTGCGCTCTCGTCGCCGCCGCCGACGGTTCCATCGACCCGTCGGAGCGCCAGCGCGTGGCGACGCTCATCTCGACCAACGACGTTCTGCGGAACTTCCCCGCCGACGACCTGCAGCGTCGCTTCAACGCCTACGTCGACCAGCTCACCGCCGACTTCGCGTTCGGCAAGGTCAGCGTGCTCCAGGAGATCGCCAAGGCGAAGAAGAAGCCGGCCGAGGCCCGCGCCGTGGTCCAGATCGGCATCGTCATCGGCGGCGCCGACGGCGACTTCGACACGTCCGAGCAGGCCGTCGTGCGGGAGGCGTGCTTCGCGCTCGACCTGCCGCCGCACGAGTTCGACCTGTAGGCGGCACCCCAGAACCGCCGGTGCGGTCGCGCGGTCCGGCAGACCACCGGCCCGTGTCCCCGTCCCCACCGGCAGGCCGGGGGTGCGTCACCCCCCTTGCGCACCCCCGGCCAACCTTCCCCACCCGCTCTTCCGGCCACCCATTGCGGCGACCCCTGCGGCAGCGGCCGTCACAGCTCCTTGGCCGGCCAGTCCAGCAGCCGGGCCCCGATGACCGCCGTCTGCAGGCTGTAGCGGTGCATCGGGTCCGAAGGGTCGGACCCGGTCAACTGGTGGATGCGCTCCAGTCGGTACGTCAGCGCCCGTACGCTCAGCGCCAGCCGGCGGGCGGTCTCGGCGGCGACGCAGCCCGCGTCGAAATAGACCGCCAGCGTGTTCAGCAGCGGTTCCGCCCCGCCCCGCGCCTTCTGGAGCGGGCCCAGCTCGCTGCGCACCAGATCGGCCATCGCCTGCCGGTCCCGGGTCAGCACCGGGTAGACCATGAGGTCCGAGGCGTACAGCACGGGTTCGTCCATCCCCATCCGGTCCGCCAGATCGAGGGCTTCGAGCGCCTCGTCGTACGAGTGGACCACCCCGCCGGGGCCCTTGTGCGGGCGGCCGACCGCGACCTGGCCGCCGTCCGTCGCCGCGTGCGCCTGCTTGGCGAAGTAGCGCAGGACGTCGGGCTGACTGCCCGGCGCGATGCAGACGATCCGGCCGTCCTTCGTCGTCAGCAGGATCTTGCGGCCGCTGAACCGCGTCAGCAGCGCCGCCTCCACACTGCGCGGCACCGCGTCCGTCTCCGTGTACGCCTCCGGGCCCGACGCCACCGCCACCGCGTGCGCCCGGGAAAGCCGCAGGCCGAAGCGGGTCGCCCGCTCCGCGAGCCGCACCAGATCGCTGCGCCCGTAGAGCAGGTCGTCGATGAACTCCCGGCGCGCCGCCTCCTCCCGCCGCACGGTGAGCCGCTGGGCACGCTCGAAGCCCTCGGCGAACGCGTCGACCGCCTGCTCCACCGCGGCCAGGACGGCGTCGGTCGTGGCAGGGGAGTTTCCGGCAGCGGCACGTGGCCAGGCCTCACGGGTCTGCGCCAGATGCATCGTCACCAGAGCGCGCAGCTGATGGCCCGCGTCAGCCGCCGCACGGCCCAGCGCACGACGTGCTTCCAGCTCGTCACGCGTCAGGCGGCGGCCGGTGAGGGCGACTTCGCCCAGAATATGGGCATAGTTTCCCAGCATCTCCTCGGGAATCATCGGCTCGGCCACGCACTCTCCTTCAGCCTTGCAACAGTCCTGTCATTTCCCCAACGCACACGGGGCGGTGCCGGTGCCCGGCATTAGTGAAGCGTAAAGATTGCCGGGATCCGGCAATGCGCTGCGCGGGTCCCGGCTGACACGATCTGGTCAGCAACAACACGGGGGAAGCACGGGGGAGCACGGGGAACGGGGACGGGGGACGACGCCTCTCTCGGACCCGGATTCCGGACCGTCCGAACCGTCCACGGGGGATCGGGGACGGTTCGGACGGTCCGGGATCCGGCGGGAGGAGTCCCTAGGGGGACGACCCGGCCGCTGCGGCAGGTTCCGACAACGCCGCGGCGCCGGGCCCCGGCCTCCGACGGCCGCTCGCCACCCCCGTACCGGATCACACGGACGCACACCGCCTCAGGGCCCGTGCGCAGAACCGCAGGGGGTGGGACCGATGGACGAATTCCTGGGCGCGGCACTCGGATTCCCCGCCGTCATCTTCGGTGCCGCTCTGGTGGTCGTCGTCTGCTTCTGGCTGCTGGTGCTCGCCGGGGCCGCCGGCCACGACTCCTTCGACGCGGACCTCGACACCGGCCCGGCCGGTCTCGGCGGTGTCCCGGTCTCCGTCTCCGTCTCCCTGCTGGTCGTCCTCTCCTGGTTCGGCAGCCTGACCGGCACGGTCCTGCTGCACCGGAGCGAGACCGGCAGCACCACCCGCGCCGTACTCGCCGTCGCCGTGCTCGCCGGGTCGCTGCTCCTCGCCTGGGCGGCCGTCCGCCTCCTCCTCCACCGCTTCCGCCGGTACTTCCCGGCGGAACCTCCGCCATCGCGGCTGGACTTCGTCGGGAGCGTCTGCACGATCCGCACCGGCTCCGTCACCGCGACGTTCGGGCAGGCCGAGGTCGTGTCGTACGACGGGTCGACGGCCATCGTGCAGGTCCGCACGGCCGAACCGTTCCCGTCCGCCTCCCGGCTCTCCGGGCCGGCCGCCGAGGAAGCGCCGCTCGTCATGGGCGGGTCCGGGCTGCTGTACGCGTACGACGAGGACGGCGAGTTCTTCTGGGTCTCGCCCTACGACGCGGCGCTCGACCCGGGTCCGAACACCCGACCGCACGAGCTGCCGGGCGGGGCGAGCGGCTGACCCGGCCGCCCGGCCGACCCGGTGTCCCTGGCCGACCTGGCCGACCTGGCCGACCTGGCCGGAGCTTCCTGCCGGTCCCGTGCGTGCGACTCGTCCGCCGCCGCCCGTCTCCGTGGCGGCCGGCCACCCCTACTTCGCTTGTGCCATTTCCGTAAGTACCGACAAGCCGCCAAGGACTCATCCATGGATGCCATCTCCTTGGGCATCGGCGTGCTCATCGCCGTTGTCCTGCTCATCGTCATCGCCATCGCCTTCGTCGTCACCCGGCTGTTCCGCAAGGTCGAGCAGGGCAAGGCGCTGATCATCTCCAAGACCAAGAAGGTCGACGTCACCTTCACCGGGGCCGTCGTCCTGCCCGTGCTCCACAAGGCCGAGACGATGGACATCTCGGTGAAGACCATCGAGATCCGCCGCGCCGGGCGCGAGGGCCTGATCTGCCAGGACAACATCCGCGCCGACATCCAGATCACCTTCTTCGTCCGGGTCAACAAGACCGTCGAGGACGTCATCAAGGTCGCGCAGTCCATCGGCACGGCACGGGCCAGCGACAAGGTCGCCATCCAGGAGTTCTTCGCCGCGAAGTTCTCCGAGGCGCTCAAGACCGTCGGCAAGCAGCTCGACTTCGTCGACCTGTACACCAAGCGCGAGGAGTTCCGGGACCGGATCATCCAGGTCATCGGCACCGACCTGAACGGCTACCACCTCGACGACGCCGCGATCGACTTCCTGGAGCAGACCCCGATGGCCCAGCTCGACGGGGCCAACATCCTGGACGCCCAGGGCATCAGGAAGATCACCGAGCTGACCGCGATCGAGCACGTGCGCACCAACGAGTTCCAGCGCACCGAGCAGAAGGAGATCACCCGGCAGGACGTCGACGCCCGCGAGACGATCCTGGAGCTGGAGCGCCGGCAGGCCGAGGCGGAGATCAAGCAGCGCCGCGAGGTCGAGGTGCTGCGGGCCCGCGAGGAGGCGGCCACCGCCCGGGTGCAGGAGGAGGAGCGGCTCGGCGCGCAGACCGCGTTCATCAAGACCGAGGAGCAGCTCGGCATCCAGCGCGAGAACCAGGCGCGGGAGATCGCCGTCGCGCAGAAGAACCGCGAGCGCGTCATCGCCGTCGAGAGCGAGCGCATCGAGAAGGACCGGATGCTGGAGGTCATCGGGCGCGAGCGCGAGACCGAGCTCAACCGGATCGCCGCCACGAAGGAGGTCGAGGCCGAGCGCCGCGAGGTCGCCGACGTCATCCGGGAGCGGATCGCGGTGGACCGTACGGTCGCGGAGCAGGAGGAGTCGATCCTCACCCTGCGCGCCGTCGAGGACGCCGAGCGGTCCCGCAGGTCGGTCATCATCGCGGCCGAGGCGGAGGCCCAGGAGAAGCTGGTCAAGGACATCAAGGCGGCCGAGGCGGCGGAGGCCGCGTCCACGCACCTGGCGGCCGAGCAGCTCACGCTCGCCGAGGCCCGGCTCAAGACCGCGGACCTCGACGCGCAGGCCAAGCTGCGGCTCGCCGAGGGGATCCAGGCCGAGACGGCCGCTCCCGGGCTCGCCGCCGTACAGGTACGGGACGCGGAGGCCGAGGTCATCGAGAAGGCCGGTCTCGCGGAGGCCGAGGCGACGGAGGCACGGCTCAAGGCCGAGGCGGAGGGCGCGCGGCTCAAGGCGCTCGCCACGGCGGAGGGCACGCAGGCGCAGGCCACCGCCGACGCGGCGGTCATCGGCGAGAAGCTGAAGGCGGAGGCCGCGGGGCTCACCGAGAAGGCGGCCGCGATGGCGGCGCTGGACGAGGCGTCGCGCGGGCACGAGGAGTACCGGCTGCGGCTCGACGCGGAGAAGGAGATCCGGCTGGCCGGTCTCGAAGTGCAGCGGCAGGTCGCCGAGGCGCAGGCGACGGTCCTCGCGACGGGTCTGGAGAACGCCGACATCGACATCGTCGGCGGCGACTCGCTGTTCTTCGACCGGATCGTCTCGTCGATCTCGCTCGGCAAGGCCGTCGACGGGTTCGTCGACAACTCGGCGACCGCGCGGGCGCTGGCCGGGCCGTGGCTGGACGGTTCGTCGTCCTTCACGGACGACATCAGCCGGGTGCTGGGCTCGGTCTCCACGGGTGATGTGCAGAACCTGACGGTGTCGGCGCTGCTCATGCGGCTGATGGGGTCGTCGGGTGCGGCGTCGGGCCAGGTGGAGCAGTTGCTGGCGGCGGCGAAGGAGCTGGGGCTGGCGGATCTGCGGGTGGCTTCGCCGGTGGGCGGTACGGAGGTTGCTCCCGCGGGTGGGGTGTCCCGGAACGGGGTGGGGGCTGTGGTGGGCGGGTAGCGCGCTTCCTGCCGGTCCGGTGCCGGTTCGGGTCGTCCGGCGCCCGCCCGGTCGGTCCGGCAACTGTTGAGCCCGTCCGGCGTTTGAGGACGGAACCCTCGGCCGGGGGGCGGAGGGTTGGGTGTGCGTCGCACGGGGGTGGGCGTACCAGGGTCCGCCGTGCCTGTCAGGGGCGGGCCCACCGAGCCCGGGGTTCCGTCCTCAAACGCCGGACGGGCTGGAAATCGGGCGCGCCCCGCACGCCAGGAGACGGGGCCCACCAAGCCCAGGGTTCCGTCCTCAAACGCCGGACAGGCTGGGGAACGCCGGGCCGCAGGGTGTGTGCCGCGGCTGGGGAGCCCGGCCTGGCAAGGCAGCCCGAACCACCGGGAATCCCCGGACCGGCAAGGCAGCCCGGGCCGCCGGGGAGCCCCGGACCGGATGACGACGTTGGAACACGTAGGGAGCCGTACGCATGGACAGCGACATCACCGGCACCGTCACCGCGCCTCGGGGCGGGGAGGGCGATGTGGACGCCGGCGCCTACGAGGTGCTGCGGCGGCGGCTCTCGGCGCAGGCCGGGGAGCTGGTGCGACGGGCCGAGGCCCTCAACGTGCGGCGGACCGAGGAGTTCGGGTCGACCGGGCTGCGGCTCCTCGCCAGCGAGCAGGTGCGCACCGAGCGGGCCTCCGTGCCCCGCGATCTCGTCGCCGTGGGAGGGCAGTTGCTCTTCGGCTTCGAGCGGGGTCCGGGCGCGCGCGGGGAGGCCGGGGTCGAGGACGTACTCCTCGTCCGGGACTCCGGACCGGAGGACAACACGACCGGGACCGGGCAACCGGACAGCACCACCGCGACCGGGCTTCCGCACGGCACCACCGGGGCCGGGCAGCCGGACGACTCCCCCGGCACCGTCCCCGGGCAGGCCAGCACCCTCCTCGGCGGTGAGGACTTCCGGCGTGAGTTCTCTTCCCTTCACCGCTACTTCCGCGACGCCCGCCTGCTGCGGCTGCGCCGCGTCGACGGCAGGCTCCTCGCCGTCTTCCGGACCGGGGAGAACGCCGAGGACATCCGGGTGCTGCGCTGGGCGCTGGGGCCGGACGGCTCGCCGGGGGCGTTCCTCGACGCGCAGGGCGAGCGCGACCATGTCTTCCCGCCCTCCCACGACTTCGACTGGACGGTCGCCGGGCGGGACGCCCACGTTCCCGGGCGGCACCCGCACATCGCCGTCGGCAAGGGCGGCGGGCTCTTCGTCGACACGCTCGGCGGCACCCTCACCGTCAAGGTCACCGACGACACCGAGTCCCCGGACGGGATCTACGAGGAGCCCGTCGACGAGCCGTTGCAGTCGCTGGCCGACGCCGACGTCGCGTACGCGGAGGTCGGGCCGCTGGTGCTGCTGCGCGTGCGCCCGTACAAGGAGGACGCCTGGCGGTACCTGGTCTTCAACTCGCTGCTCTCGACCGTCCGGCGGCTCGACGGCATCGGGCCCGCGTGCCACCGGCTGCCGGAGGACCAGGGGATCATCTTCCCCGGCGGCTACTACCTCACCACCGGCACCGCGAAGACCTTCGACACCGCCGAGGAGCTGACCGAGCCGGTCTTCGAAGGCGCGGTCCGCTCGCCCAACGGCGAGGACGTGCTCTACGTCTTCCGCTCCCGCGACGGCCTGCGCAGCCTGCTCCTCCCCTACAACCTGATCCGCCAGGAGGTCGCCACCCCGCTCACCGGGCGCGGGCACGCGCTGCTGGACGACGGAACGCTCGTCCTCCTCCGGGACAACCAGGACGGGCCCGCGCGCGTACACCCTTTGCAGCGCTGGCAGACCCCGTACGTCTCCGACACCTACGCCGCCGCCCGCCCCGCCGGGACCGGCGCGCTCGCCCGGACCGGCAACGCCGACCTGGTGCGCGGGATCTCCGACTGTCTCGCACTCGCCCACGGGGTACGGGACATGACGCCGACGACCGCCGTGTACGGGCAGCTCGCCGCCGACTGCGCCCGCGCCCAGGACCGGTACCACTGGCTTTCCGATCCCGAACTGGGGTCGCTGGACGAGCCGTTGGGGGAACTGCGGGCCACGGCGCAGCAGGTGCTGGCCGAGTTCACTGCCGTACAGGAGCTGACCCGGCGGGCCGCCGACGCCCTGGAGGAGACCGCCGCCCGCATCACCGCGCTGGTGCGCCGGGTCCGCGGCGAGGTGCCCGGGTCGGCGTCCGCCTGGGTCGAGCGGCTGACCGAACTCCGCCGGACACACGGTCACTTGGCGACGGTCGGCGAGATGCGGTACGCCGACGTGGAGCGGATCGCGGAGCTGTCCGCCCGGACCGAGGACGACATCGCGTCCGCCGCTCAGCGGGCCGTGTCGTTCCTCGCCCGTGACGACGCCTTCGACGGCTACCACGAGGACATCGCGGGGCTCGTCGCGGACGCCGGGGCGCTGGAGACCGTCCGGGACGCCTCCGCCGTGACCGACCGGCTGTCCGCGATGACGGAGGGACTGGCCACCGTCACGGACGTGGTCGCCGGTCTGGAGATCGGTGACGCCACCGTGCGCACCTCGATCCTGGAGCGGATCGCCGAGGTGCTGGGCGGGGCGAACCGCGCCCGCGCCACGCTCGACGCGCGCCGCCGGGAGCTGCTGTCGAAGGAGGGGCGGGCCGAGTTCGCCGCCGAGTTCGCGCTGCTCGGGCAGGCCGTCACGGGCGCGCTGGCCGCCGCCGACACCCCGGAGACGTGCGACGACCAACTGGCCCGATTGCTGCTCCAGTTGGAGAACCTGGAGTCGCGGTTCGCGGAGTTCGACGACTTCCTCGCCGAGCTGTCCGAGCGCCGTACCGAGGTGTACGAGGCGTTCTCGGCGCGCAAGCAGACCCTCCAGGACGAGCGGGCGCGGCGCGCGGAGCGGCTGGCCGGGTCGGCGGGCCGGGTGCTGGAGACCATCGCCCGGCGGGTGGCCTCGCTGGAGGACCTCGACGCCGTCCACACCTACTTCGCCTCCGACCCGATGGTCGCCAAGGTCCGCCGCACCGCCGATGAACTGCGCGGACTCGGCGATCCCGTACGGGCGGAGGAGCTGGACGGACGGCTGAAGGCGGCCCGCCAGGAGGCGGGCCGCGCCCTGCGCGACCGCACCGAGCTGTACGCGGACGGCGGGTCCGTGATCCGGCTGGGCCGGCACCGGTTCGCCGTCAACACCCAGCCGTTCGACCTGACGCTCGTGCCCGCCGGAGGCAAGGACGGGGAGGGGCAGAGCCTCGCCTTCGCGCTGACCGGGACGGACTACCGGGCCCCGGTCACCGACTCGGCGTTCACGGCGGCCCGGCCGTACTGGGAGCAGCTGCTCCCCTCCGAGAACGCCTCCGTCTACCGTGCCGAGCACCTGGCCGCCCGGCTCCTCGACGAGCACGGGGCCGGACGCCTCGCCCCGCTCGCCGATTCCGAACTGGCCAATCTCGTACGGGAGTCGGCCGCCGAGGCGTACGACGAGGGGTACACCCGGGGTGTCCACGACGAGGACGCCACCGCGATCCTGGCCGCCCTGCTGCGCCTGCACGCGGACGCCGGGCTGCTGCGCCACGAGCCCGCCGTCCGCGCGGCGGCCCAGCTCTTCTGGGCGCACAGCACCGATGAGGCGCAGCGCACCTCCTGGACCAGGCGCGCGGTCTCGCTCGCCCGCGCCCGCGACACCTTCGGGCTCGCCCCGGCCATCGCGGTGCTCCAGGAGGAGTGGGCGGCGGCGATCGGCTCCCCGTCCCCGTCCGCGCCGGGTCACGCCGTCGCCGCGTACCTCTTCGAGGAGCTGACCACCGGGCCCGCCGGGTTCGTCGTGGGCTCCTCGGTCCGCGCCTTCCTGGAAGCCTTCCACCGGGCGGCGGGCCCCGACGCGTACGGGGACGACCTCGCGGCCCTCGGCGACGACGACCCGGCCGCCCGCCGGCAGCTCGTGGAGGGCTGGCTCGCCCCGTACGCCGAGGCCACGGGGGCGGAACTCGGCGACGGCGATCTGGCGGAGGCCGTGGCGGTGGAGCTCTGCCCGGAGCTGGAGCGGTACGCGTGCGACGCGCCGCTCACCGAGCGGCTCGACGGCCTCCTCGGCGACCACCCGCGCATCGCGGGCGGCGGGGCCCTCACCGTACGGATCGACGAACTCCTCGCCCGCACGGCCGAGTTCCGCACACACACCGTGCCCGGCTTCCGCGCCTACCAGCGGCTGCGCACCTCCCTGGTGACCGCCGAGCGCGGGCGGCTGCGGCTGGACGACCACCGGCCGCGCGTGATGTCGGCGTTCGTCCGCAACCGGCTGCTCGACGAGGTGTACCTGCCGCTGATCGGCGACAACCTCGCCAAGCAGCTCGGCACCGCCGACGCCGACCGGCGCACCGACTCGCAGGGGCTGCTGCTGCTCGTCTCGCCGCCCGGCTACGGCAAGACGACGCTGATGGAGTACGTCGCGGACCGGCTCGGCATGGTCCTCGTCAAGATCAGCGGGCCGAACCTCGGCCACGACGTGACCTCCCTCGACCCGGACCGGGCCCCGAGCGCCACCGCCCGACAGGAGATCGAGAAGATCAACTTCGCGCTGGAGGCGGGCAGCAACACGCTCCTCTACCTCGACGACATCCAGCACACCTCGCCCGAACTGCTCCAGAAGTTCATCCCGTTGTGCGACGCCACCCGCCGGATCGAAGGCGTGCGGGACGGCGAGCCGCGCAGCTACGACCTGCGCGGGAAGCGGTTCGCGGTGTGCATGGCCGGCAACCCGTACACCGAGTCCGGCGAGCAGTTCCGGATCCCCGACATGCTCGCCAACCGGGCCGACGTCTGGAACCTCGGCGAGGTCCTCAGCGGCCGGGACGACGTCTTCGCGCTGAGCTTCGTCGAGAACGCCCTGACCGCCAACCCGGTCCTCGCCCCGCTGGCCGCCCGGTCACGGGACGACCTGGATCTGCTGGTGCGGCTGGCGGGCGGAAGCGACCCGGCCGCCCGTGCCGAGCACCTGGAACACCCGTACAGCGCCGCCGAGCTGGATTCCGTCCTGGCCGTGCTGCGCCATCTGGTCACGGCCCGGGACACCGTGCTCGCGGTGAACGCGGCGTACATCGCCTCGGCCGCGCAGACGGACGCCACGCGCACCGAGCCGCCGTTCCGGCTCCAGGGCTCCTACCGCAACATGAACAAGATCGCCGAGCGCATCGTGCCCGTCATGAACGACGACGAGCTGTCCTCCGTCGTCGACGACCACTACGCGGGCGAGGCCCAGACGCTCACCACGGGGGCCGAGGCGAACCTCCTCAAGCTGGCCGCCCTGCGCGGCACGCTCACCGCCGAACAGGCCGGGCGGTGGGCGGCGATCACCGCGTCCTACGTCCGTACGCAGGCGCTCGGCGGCCCGGACGGCGACCCCATGACCCGCGCGGTGGCCGCGCTCGGACTGCTCGCGGACCGGATCGCGGCGGTCGAGACGGCGATCCAGCGAGCGGCCGACCCCCGGCACCTGCTGGCGGGCGGCCCCCCGGGCCCGGCAGGCGGTCTCCAGAGCTTGGCGGGCGAACCTCAGAGCCTGGCGGGCGCGTTCAACGACCGGGCGGTTCCGAACCACGCGCCCGACGACCGGGCGGTTCCGAACCACCATGCGAAGATCACCAACACTCCACACTGACCGGGAAGACCGAGCCGGAAGGATCACGGCATGCTGGGTTTCGTGCCTCCACTTCCTCAGCAGCCGGGACGCCCGCCGTCGGCCGGCCACATGATCGTCTGCGGTGACGACGCCCTGGCGCGCCGGCTGGCCGTGGAGCTCCGCTACGTCTACGGGGAACGGGTCACCCTGCTCCTGCCCCCGGGCCGGGACGCGAACAGTCCCGAGACGCCGCTGACCCAACGGGGGCGGGCGGCAGCCCTGTTCGGCCGGATGTCGGCGGCGATGAACCGCGCGGGCAACGGCGGCGGGACCACCGGCGGCAGCGGCGACACCAACGCCGGCGTCGAGGCCGTCCGCATCATGGAAGCGCCCGAACCCTCCGACGACGTCCTGGAGGAGGCGGGCGTCGACCGGGCCGCCGCCCTCGCGCTCGTCTACGACGACGACGAGCGCAACATCCGCGCCGCCCTGACCGCCCGCCGCCTCAACCCCCGCCTGCGGCTGGTGATCCGGCTCTACAACCGCAAGCTCGGGCAGCACCTGGAGGAGCTGCTGGACCAGGCGGCGGCCGTCGCCATGCCCGGCATCGACCCGGCGTTACTGGACGCCTCCACCACCGTCCTGTCGGATGCCGACACCGCCGCCCCGGCCCTCGCCGCCACCGCCCTCACCGGCAGCAGCAAGATCATTCAGGCCGAGGGGCTGCTCCTGCGCGCCGCCGAACGTCCCCCGCCCCGCCCCGGCGAGACGGCCGACCCCGGCCTGTGCACCCTCGCCCTGCTCTCCTCCACCACCAACGACCCGGCGGGCGCCGAGGGTTCGGACAGCAGCGGCGACGAGGCCCCGCAGCTCCTGCCCGACGAGAGCGCCGTCGCCGCCGCGACCGGACGGGGCACGGTGGTCCTCGAAGCAGTCAGCCGGGCCGACCCGGACCGTCCGGCCACCCGCATGGGCGGCAGGGGCGCCCCGCTCGCCCAGGTCTTCTCCCGCAGGCTGCGCTGGTCGGCCCTCGGCGTCGCCGCCGCCGCGCTCGCCCTGGTGATCGCCTCGCTCCTGACCACCGAAGACACCGCGATCCACTCCACCTACCTGACCCTGCTCGACCTGCTGGGCATGAACGACCCGGCGGAGGGCGCGCCGCCGGCCCGGCAGATCATCCAGATCCTCTCCGGCATCGCCGGGCTGCTCCTGCTCCCGCTGCTGCTCGCCGCCGTCCTGGAGGCGTTCGGCACCCTGCGCACCGCGTCCTCGCTGCGCCGCCCGCCGCGCGGTCTGTCGGGACATGTGGTGCTGCTCGGGCTCGGCAAGATCGGTACGCGCGTCCTCGTACGCCTCCGCGAGCTGGACATCCCGGTGGTCGTCGTCGAGGAGGACCCCGACGCGCGCGGCATCCCGCTGGCGCGCTCCATGCACGTGCCGACCGTCATCGGCGACGTCACCCAGGAAGGCGTCCTGGAGGCGGCCAAGATCCGCCGCGCCCGCGCCCTCCTCGCGCTCACCAGCATCGACACGACGAACCTGGAAGCGGCGCTGTACGCCCGCTCGGTGAAGCCGGACCTGAGGGTGGCACTGCGGCTGTACGACGACGAGTTCGCCACCGCCGTCTACCGCACCCTGCGCACCGCGCACCCCGGGGCGCTGACCCGCTCCCGCTCGGTGTCCCACCTGGCCGCCCCGTCCTTCGCGGTCGCGATGATGGGGCGCCAGATCCTCGGCGCGGTCCCGGTCGAGCGCAAGGTCATGCTGTTCGCGGCCCTGGAGGTGGCGGGGCACCCGCAGTTGGAGGGCCGGACGGTCGAGCAGGCCTTCCGCGCGGGCGCCTGGCGGGTCCTGGCCATCGACGCCACCCCGCCGGCCGACCGGACCCCGGATCTCGCCGCGCTCCCGCCGTACAGCCCGGACGGCGACGCGGTGCCGCCGCCGTCCGGACTGGTCTGGGACCTGCACCCCGGCTATGTCCTGCGCGCCACGGACCGGGTGGTGATCGCCGCCACCCGCCGGGGGCTCGCGGAGCTGCTGCGGCGGCAGCGGTCGGTGGTGCCGAGGCAGTAGGGCCGCCGGGGGGGGGCGCGTCGAGCCGGTAGTGGACGTCGAGACGGCCCGGGCGTGGAGACGGCAGTGGGCGCAGAGACGGCCGGGTGCCGGTGGCCCCGGGATCGGCCCCCGCACCAGGCACCCGGCCCCGGCACCCATCTACCTGAACGCGCCCATCGCCTCCCGCACCTCGTCCAGCGTCGCCTCCGCAAGTGCGTTCGCCCGCTCGTTGCCCGCGCGGAGCACCGACCGCACGTACGTCAGGTCCTTCGCGTACTCCGCCCGCCGGGCGCGGAAGGGGGCCAGGTGGCTGTTGACCGCGTCGGTCACCGTCCGCTTGAGAGCGGCGGCTCCGCCGTCGCCGATCTCCGCCGCGACCTCGTGCGGGTCCCGCTCCAGGCTGAGAGCGGCCAGCAGCACCAGGGAGGAGACGTTGGGGCGGGCGTCGGGGTCGTAGGTGATGTGCCGGTCGGCGTCCGTGGTCGCGCCCTTGATGAGGCGGGCCGTCTCGTCGGCGGTGGCGCCGAGCGGGACGGAGTTGGCCCGGCTCTTGCTCATCTTCGTGCCGTCCGTGCCGAGCAGCAGGGGCGCGGCGGAGAGCATGATCTCCGGTTCCTGGAAGACGTCGCCGTACCGCTCGTTGAAGCGGCGGGCGATCGTCCGCGTGACCTCCAGGTGGGGCGCCTGGTCCCGGCCGACCGGAACCAGGTTGCCCTTGCAGGACAGGATGTCGGCGGCCTGGTGGACCGGGTAGGTGAGCATCAGCCCGCTGACCGCGGACTGCCGGGAGTGCGCGATCTCGTCCTTGACCGTGGGGTTGCGGTTCAGCTCCGCGACGGAGACGAGGCTGAGGAAGGGCAGCATGAGCTGGTTGAGCGCGGGGACGGCGCTGTGGCAGAAGACGGTGGACCGGGCGGGGTCGATACCGAGGGCCAGGTAGTCCAGGAGCAGCCCGTCGGTGTACTCCCCGAGCCGCTCCGCGGTGTCCCGGTCGGTGATCACCTGGTAGTCGGGGATGAGGACGATGACGTCCACGCCGAGGTTCTGGAGGCGGACCCGGTTGAGCAGGGAGCCGAAGTAGTGGCCGAGGTGGAGGGGGCCGGTGGGGCGGTCCCCGGTGAGGACCCGGAAGCTGCCGGGGTCCTGGGCGATGCGGCGCTCCAGCTCGGCGCCGGGGAGTTCGGTGCTGGGCAGTTCGGTGGGTGCGGCCGGGGCGGGTCCGGTCGAGGCGTGTGCGGCCGGGGCCGGTGCAGGTGCGGTGCTGGTCATGGGGTCGGGTCTCTCCTCGCGTGGATGGTGCGTGGAGGACGGCCCCGCCGGTGAGCGCCGCTGCGCTTCGTCTCCGTGTCCGCGCCGTACGAGGGCAGCGAAAAGGGCCGTCCATGTCGAACGGCCCTGGATCCGTGCAGATGCTGTGGCCGCTCCTATGAGGAGCGCCACCAGTTTCGGCACAGGACGGAGGTCATGGGCCGAGTGTAGCGGCCACAGGCCCGGCGCGGAGGAAGTGCGCGTCACTTCGGGGCGTGCCCGCCCGCGTAGAGGAGGAGCCGGATGAACCCGGCGAGCAAGTGCGTCGCGAAGACATGGACGTAGCCACGCAGGAACACTCCGCGCGCTTTCCACTCCTCACTGTCACTCGTCCACCACCCACCGTTGTCACTCATCCGCCACCCACCGTTTCAGGACACGTACGCCCCGGAAGGGGGTCCGTAGGGAACAGGCCACGTGGAATAGGCGGGAGGGGGGTCCCGTTGTAGGATGTAGTTCAACGTTCAACCAAATCGGCCGAGGCTTCCGACCACCGGAATCCCTGACCTCCGGCCGGCACTCAGGAAGGCGGACGCCATGCAGTTCGGGATCTTCACCGTCGGGGACGTCACGACCGACCCGACCACCGGCCGGACCCCCACCGAGAACGAGCGGATCAAGGCGACCCTGGCCATCGCGCAGAAGGTCGAGGAGGTCGGCCTGGACGTCTTCGCGACCGGCGAGCACCACAACCCGCCGTTCGTCCCGTCCTCCCCGACGACCACTCTCGGCTACATCGCCGCGCGCACCGAGAACCTGATCCTGTCCACGTCCACCACGCTGATCACCACCAACGACCCGGTGAAGATCGCCGAGGACTACGCCACCCTCCAGCACCTCGCGGACGGCCGCGTCGACCTGATGATGGGCCGGGGCAACACCGGACCGGTCTACCCCTGGTTCGGCAAGGACATCCGCCAGGGCATCCCGATGGCGATCGAGAACTACGCCCTGCTGCACAAGCTGTGGCGCGAGGACGTCGTGGACTGGGAGGGCAAGTTCCGTACGCCGCTCCAGTCCTTCACCGCCACCCCGCGCCCGCTGGACGGCGTCCCGCCGTTCGTCTGGCACGGCTCCATCCGCTCCCCCGAGATCGCCGAGCAGGCCGCGTACTACGGCGACGGCTTCTTCCACAACAACATCTTCTGGCCCATGGAGCACACGAAGAAGATGGTCGACCTCTACCGGCGCCGCTACGCCCACTACGGGCACGGCACCGCGGAACAGGCCATCGTCGGACTCGGCGGCCAGGTGTTCATGCGCAAGAACTCGCAGGACGCGGTAAGGGAGTTCCGCCCGTACTTCGACAACGCGCCGGTCTACGGCCACGGCCCGTCCCTGGAGGACTTCACCCGCGAGACCCCGCTGACCGTGGGCTCCCCGCAGGAGGTCATCGAGCGGACGCTGACGTTCCGGGACGCTGTCGGCGACTACCAGCGCCAGCTGTTCCTGATGGACCACGCGGGGCTCCCGCTGAAGACGGTCCTGGAGCAGCTCGACATCCTCGGCGAGGAGGTCGTGCCGGTGCTGCGCAAGGAGTTCGCCAACCTGCGGCCGGCCGGAGTGCCGGAGTCCGCGCCCGTCCACCCGGCGGTCGCCGCCGCCCGTACCGCCGACACCGCCGGCAGCACCGAGAAGGAGGCCTGACCCCGATGTTCGCCACCACACCCCTGCGCATCGTCGCCGTCTCGGCCGGGCTCAGCCAGCCGTCCTCCACCCGGCTGCTGGCCGACCGGCTGGCCGCCGCCACCCGCGAGCGCCTCGCGGCCGAGCAGGACCGGAACGTCGAGGTCCAGGTCATCGAGGTGCGCGACCTCGCCGTGGACATCGCCCACCACCTGCTCAGCGGCTTCCCCTCGGCCACGCTGCGGGAAGCGATCGACGCCGTGACGGAGGCCGACGGGCTGATCGCCGTGACGCCGGTGTTCACCGCCTCGTACAGCGGCCTGTTCAAGTCGTTCTTCGACCTGATCGACAACACCGCGCTGACCGGCAAGCCCGTCGTGATCGCCGCGACGGGCGGGACGGCCCGGCACTCGCTGGTCCTGGAGCACGCGCTGCGCCCGCTCTTCGCCTACCTGCGGGCCGTCACCGTGCCCACCTCCGTCTACGCGGCGTCGGAGGACTGGGGCTCCTCGGGCGACGAGTACACCGAGGGCCTGCCGTCCCGGATCCGGCGCGCGGGCGGCGAGCTGGCCTCCGCGGTCCTGGGCCGTACGGTCTCCGGGGCCTCGCGGACTCCGGGGCTGGACGTCGGGGAGGACGCGGTCGTCCCCTTCGAGCAGCAGCTCGCGGACCTGCGGCTGGACTGAGGTCGTGGTGGCGGGTCCCACCGACCCGCCACCTGACCGAGGCAGTGGGGGCGGTTCACACCGACCCGCCCCCACTTGTCCGATGTGATTACAGTGAGATCAAACGCTGTACAAGCGGGACAGAACAGGACCGCGCTGTACCGCGCCGTACTGCGCTGTACCGGAGTACTGCGCTGTACAGGGCTACCGCGCTATCGAGCTGGAGGCAGATATGGGCAGGATCGTTGTGGGCGTCGACGGCTCCGACTCCTCGATCAAGGCACTGCACTGGGCCGTGCGTCAGGCCGAGCTGACCGGTGCCACGGTGGAGGCCGTGAACAGCTGGGAGTACCCCGCCACCAGCTGGGCGTCGATGATGCCGGGCATGCCGGAGGACTTCGACCCGCAGGCCCTGGCCACCGTCTCCCTGACCGAGGCGCTGGAGGAGGCCCTCGGCGCCGAGGGAGCCGCCGCGGTCAGCAAGGTCGTGGTCATCGGCAATCCGGCCCAGGCCCTGCTGGACCGTGCCAAGGGCGCCGACCTGCTCGTCGTGGGAGCCCGCGGCCACACCGGTCTGAAGGCCACCCTGCTCGGCTCGGTCAGCCTCCACGTCACCCAGCACGCGCCGTGCCCGGTGACGGTCGTGCGGGACTGAGCAGGCCCGGCGGCAGAACGAGGGGGCCGTTGTCAGTGGGTGCTCCTATCGTGTGGTCATGACCCCTGCTCTCTTCGGGCGCGACCACCCCGCAGGCGTTCTCCGCTCGGAGATCGCCCGGGCCACGGACAGCCACGGCGGTCTCGTGCTGGTCACCGGCGAGGCCGGAATCGGCAAGAGCACGCTCGTCACCGACGCCGCGCACGAGGCACGGCGGCGCGGAGCACTGGTGGTCGGGGGTTCCTGCTGGGACTCGGACAACACCCCCGGCTACTGGCCCTGGGTCCAGATCCTGCGCGGCCTGCGCCGGTCCGCCACCGCGGCCGAATGGGCAGCGGCCCAGGAGGCGTCGGACGGCCGGCTCGCCGTGCTCCTGGGCGACCCGGTCAGGGTCGCCATGGGCGGTACGGACGGACCGGGGCCCAGCACCCTTCCTGGGGCGGCCCCGGGCGCCGCCGGAGCCCCGGGTTCCGACGGGGCGCACGGCGGCGAGCCCGGCACGGAAGCGGGCACGAGCCCGCCGGGCGGCGGTCCGCCGGAGGGGGCCGAGGCCTTCGGGCTCTTCGACGCCGTGACCACGGCCCTCGTCACGGTCTCCCAGAGCCGGCCGCTGGTGGTCGTCCTCGACGATCTGCACAGCTCCGACCCGGCCTCGCTGCGCCTGCTCGAATTCGCCGCCCAGCACGCCTGGTTCGAGCGGCTGCTGCTGATCGGCACCTACCGGGACGTCGAGGTGGACGCCCCCGGGCACCCGCTCCAGCAGCTGATCCTGCCGCTGGTCTCGCGCGCCGCCACGACCCTCACCCTGACCGGCCTCGGCCGGGACGAGGTGGGGGCGCTGATGACGGTGACGACGGGCCGCGAGCCCTCCCCCCAGCTGATCGACGAGGTCCACCGGCGCACCGGCGGCAACCCCTTCTTCGTCGAGCAGACCGCCCGGCTCTGGCACAGCGGGAGCCCGGTCTCCACCATTCCGCCCGGCGTGCGGGAAGCGGTCCGGCAACGGCTCGCCCTGCTGCCCGAGCCGGTCGTCTCCCTGCTGACCAGCGCCGCCCTGCTCGGCCGGGAGTTCCGCCGGCAGGTCCTGGCCGTGGTGCACGGCTCACCGGCCCCCCACGTGGACCGGCTGCTGGAGCCGGCCGTCGTCGCCCGCGTCGTCGTCCCCCGCCCGTCCGGGCAGTACGCCTTCGCCCACGACCTGCTGCGCGAGACGTTGTACGCCTCGCTGGACGAAGCCGAGGCCCGTGAACGCCACGCCGCCGCGGTACGGTCCCTGGACGCGCACGGCGGCCTCGGCGACGCGGTGCGGCCCGGCGCCCTCGCCCGGCACGCCCACCTCGCCGGCAGTGCGCTGGACCGCGACCGCCGGATCGACCTGCTCCTGGCGGCTGCCCGGGACGCCTCGGGGCGCCTGGCGGACGAGGAGGCCGTCGGCCACTACCGGCGCGCCCTCGCGGTGGCCTCCGGTGAGCCGGGGGAGTCGGGCGAGTCAGGGGAGTCGGGGCAGTCGGGTGAACCAGGAGGCCCGGGGGCATCAGCCGGGCCGGAGGGGCCAGGGAGGCCGGGGGAGCGGCGGGAGACTCCCGGAGGGACGTCGGGAGGAGTCCCGGCGTGCGGGCCGGGCACGGCAGGTGCGCCGGGCACTGCGGACGGGACGGGCACCGCGGACACGGAGGACCGGGGTCCGGACCTCCGGCGTGCCGTGCTGATCGGTCTCGACCTCTCCGGACAGCTCCGGCACGCGGGGGAGACGGCCGAGGCGCAGCGACTGCTGGACCGGTCCGTCGCCCTGGCCCGGGAGCTGGACGAACCGGAGCTGCTGGCCCGGGTGGCGATCACCCTCCACCGCGACGGTTCCCTGGGCAGTCGCGACGTGCCCACGATGGGGCTCCTCGCCGAGGCCCACCACAGGATCACCGGCAAGGAGGGCCAGGAGAGCCTCTCCGACGACCGGCTCGCCCAGGAGCTGGCCATCCACATCATGGCGCTCGCCCGGGACGGCTCGGACGACGAGGCGCTCGCCTTCTCGCTCTGGGCGCGCCACGACTCCGTGTGGGGCCTCGGCTCGGCGATGGAGCGGCTCGGGCTGACCGACGAGATGACCGTCGTCGGCCGGCGCACCCAGCACCAGGACATGGAGCTGCACGCGACGTCCATGCGCTGGGTGGCACTGCTGGAGCTGGGCGACCCGGCCTTCATCGACCAGTTCCGGGCATTCGTCCGGCTCGCCGAGCTGACCGAGCTGCCCCGGTTCGCCCTGGGAGTCGCCGTGGACACCAGCCTGATCGCCGCCCTTCAGGGCAGGTTCGCCGAGGCGTCCACCGCCCTGGAGGACGACGCGCTCGACCCCGAGAACAACGACCACGTGGCCTTCGGCTTCATGGGGCACCACCTGAGCTGGGCGCTGCATCTCCTCCAGGGGCACTTCGCCGAGGCCGAGGAGGTCCTCGGCCTGCTTCCGGGCGCCGGGTATCCCTACCCCGGGCTGCTGGAGGCGGTCACCGCGGTGGAGCAGGGCGACGCCACGCCCGCGCTGCGCCTGATCGCCGAACAGTCGGACCGCGCCGCCCCCTACCCTCGGGCGTTCATGCCGCTGTGGCTCCGGCTGCTGGCCCAGACGGCCGCGATCACGGGCGACCCACGGCTCATCACCCGCGCGGAGGACGAGCTGACGCCCTACACGGGCCAGTGGATCGTCTCGCTGTACGGGTGCGACATCGGCGGCCCCGTCGACCTCTGGCTCGGCATGCTCGCCGCCGCGCGCGACGACCGGGACGCGGCGGTGGCGGCGCTCACCGAGGCCGCCGCGTCGTCGGACCGCCTCGGCGCCCGCCCCTGGGCCGTACGCGCCCGGCTCTGCCTGGCCCGTTCCCTGCTCGCCCGCGCGGGGGCGGCCGGTGGCGGTGTGGCGGGTGGCGGTGTGGCGGGTGCCGAGGGCGCTGGTGCGGGTCCCGGTGCCGGCGCGGTGCGTGCCGGTGGTGCCGGTGACAGTGCCGGTGACGCCGGGCAGGCTCGTCGGCTGCTCGCTGAAGTGGCGCGGGAAGCAGGCGAGTTGGCCATGACCCACGTGGAGGCCGAGATCACCGCGCTCCGCACGGCCCCGCCCAGCACCGCTGATCCCACTCCCACTGTCGCTACCGCTGCCGCGACCGACGCCTCCACCACCCCTCGCCCCGCCGCCTCCGATCCCGCCGCTTCCGGTCCCGCCGCCCCCTGGGCACAGGACCCGGGTGCGGCTCCGGGCCGGGGCGCGGAAGGGCCCTCGGCAGGGGCGCCGGCCGGATCGTCAGCAGGGGCATCCGTAGGGGCGCCGGCAGGGACCCGGGCCGTGCCGTCGGCCGAGTTCCGGCGGAACGGGCCGGTGTGGCAGCTGCGTTGGGACGGGGTGACCGTGCATGTCCCGGACGCCAAGGGCCTGCGCGACCTGCACAGCCTGCTGGGACTGCCCGGCACCGACGTCCCGGCCGTCCAGCTCCTCGCGCCCGAGGGCGGGGACCTCGTCGTCGCCGCCGGGCAGCTCGGCGGCGATCCGGTGCTCGACGAGGAGGCCAAGCGCCGCTACAAGGAGCACCTGGCCCGGCTGGACGCCGAGATAGACCGAGTCGCCGCCCGGGACGACGCCCGGGGGGTCGAGAAATACGACCGGGAACGGCAGGCCCTCCTCGACCAGCTCCGCTCTGCGGCCGGGCTCGGCGGCCGGACCCGCCGGCTGGGCGACCAGACCGAACGGGCCCGCAAGACGGTCACCGCCCGGATCCGCGACACCTTGCGCAAGCTGGACACCCTGCACCCCGCGCTGGCGGCCCACCTCAAGGCCTCCGTGACGACCGGGACCACCTGCGCCTACCGCCCCGAACACTCCCCCGACTGGCGACTCTGACCCGCCCCCGCGGCCTACCTGAACACCGGCGCGCCCTCGGCCTCCCGCCCCGCAGCCTCCCGGCCCGGCGGCCTACCTGAAACGCCGACACCCTCCCCGGCCTCCCGGCCCGGCCCCGTCCTCCCGGAACACCCGGCTCCGGCTCCGGCCACGGCTCCGGCTCCGGGGGCTGGACCGGAACGCCCCGGCTCCAGCCCCCCTGGGCCTCCCGGACGCCCCGGTCCAGGCCCACCCTGGGCCTCCCGGAATGCCCGCCCGCCCTGGCCTACCGACGTTTCCGGCCCGGCCTCTCTCCGCGCCCTGACCGACCCGGTCGTCTTCGGCCCTGTCCCGCACAGCCCGGGCACCCGGCCCTGCCGTTCTCCCCCTCGGCCAGGGCCCCGATCGCACCGGGCCCGCCGCCCGCCCCCGTTACCGTCCCCGGGCTGCTACTCCTCGGCAGCGACGACAACGTCGGCGACGACACACGCCACGTTGTCGGGTCCGCCCGCCGCATGGGCCAGGCCGACCAACCGGCGTACGGCCGCCTCCGGGACCTCCGCCGTGATGACCGCCGCCCTCAGCTCCGCCTCGTCCACCACTGCGGACAGGCCGTCCGAGCAGAGCAGATAACGGTCCCCGGCCAGCACCTCCCGCAGGCGGACATCGGGGCGGCATGCCACGGCCACCGGGGCGGACCGCGCCTCCCCGACCAGCGCCTTCAGCAGCAGCGCACGCCCCGGGTGGGAAGCGGCCTCCTCGCGGCTCAGCGAACCGTCGTCGATCATCGACTGGACCAGGCTGTGGTCATGCGTGATCCGGAACAGCTCCCCGCCCCGCAGCAGATAGGCCCGCGAGTCCCCGATGTGCACGAGGCCGAGCCGCGATCCGGTCCACAGCATCGCGGTGAGCGTGGTCCCCGAACCGTCCGGATCCGCACAGGGCGCGACCGCGTCCCGGACCGCCCGCGAGGCGGAATCCGCCGTGTCCTCCAGGGCGTTCAGCAGATCCGCGGCGGACAGCGCACTGTCCCCGCCGCCCCACGCGGTGGGCTTGAGCGCCTCGATCGCCGCTGCGCTCGCCTCGGCCCCGCCCTCTCCGAACCCGTCGGCGACCGCCAGCAGCTGGGGCCCCGCGAACGCCGCGTCCTGGTTCGTCGTACGCACCGCCCCGGTATCGGTCAGCGCGGCGCACCGGATCGCGAGCGGCACCGCCACCGGCCCGCCCGGCACCCCGGACCCGCCCGGCACCCCCGAGCCCGAACTCCCCCGCCCGCCCAGGCTCCCCGTGTCCTCAGCGCCGGTCGAGCTCCCCGTACGGCCCGTGCCCCCCGCCTTGCCCGTGTCCCCTGCATTGCCCGTGCTGCCCGTGTTGCCCGGTATCCGCGACATGGCCCCGCCCTCCGCTGACAGATGGTCGACGAGGTACATCGCCAGATCGCGCCGGGCCGCCGTCTCGGCCTCCACCCGCGCCCAGTAGGCCCGGATCTCCACGGCCGCGGCGCCCGCGTCGAGCGCCACGATCCGGCCGATCCGGCTCAGGGGCATACCGATCCTGCGCAGCCACGCCACGAGCCGGGCTCCCTCCACCTGCGCCGGGTCGTAGTACCGGTAGCCGTTCACCGGGTCGACCAGGGCGGGCCGGAGCAGACCCAGTTCGTCGTAGCGCCGGAGCGCCTTGGCGGAGAGCCGGGACAACCGGGCGAACTCCCCGATCGTCACCAGCTCTCCGCTCGCGGCGCCCACCGCGCGGCCTTCGCGTGCCACCCCGTACCTCCTCGTACCGGGCGCCTTCCGCCCGGCCCCACCGATGCTGGGGCTTCCCCCGCGGGGAAGGTCAAGGATGCACGGCGGATACGTCCGCGACGCATGGGCGGGCCGGTCTGCCCGCCTCCGGTCACTTCCGGTTGTAGAGCCGCATCGTCACCGCGCCGAAGACCACCACGAGCACCCCGGCCCAGCCCAGCGTCCAGGCGATGTCGGAGGCCGGCCAGTTGCCCGCCATCAACTCACGCACCGCCGTGGCGAGGTGGGTGACCGGGCTGTTGTTCACGAAGGCCTGGAGCCAGCCCGGCATCGTCTTCGGGTCGACGAAGACATTGCTGAGGAACGTCAGCGGGAAGATCACCATCATGCTGACGCCCATCACCGACTTCTCGGAGCGCAGCAGCAGCCCGAACATCGTCCAGATCCAGGAGAACGCGAACGAGAACAGGACCAGCAGAGCGACACCGGCCAGCACGCCGAGCACACCGCCGTCCGGGCGGAACCCGATGATCATGCCGATGGCGAGCATCACCGCCGACGCCAGCAGATAGCGCAGGACGTCGCCGAGCAGATAGCCGACCATCGGAGCGGGCCGCCAGATCGGCAGCGTGCGGAACCGGTCGAAGACGCCCTTGGCGATGTCCGTGTTCACCGCGATGCCCGTGTACATCGTGATCATCACGACGCTCATCACCATGATGCCGGGCAACAGGAACTGGATGTACTCCTCCGTGGAGCCGGCCAGCGCCCCTCCGAAGAGATACGTGTACATCAGGACCAGCATGATCGGGAAAGCCGTCACATCGAAGAGCTGTTCCGGCACATGCTTGATCTTCAGCATGGCGCGCCAGCCGAAGGTCATCGATGCCGACAGGGCACTGGGCCTCGGCGGGCGCTCCTGGCCCACCAGGAGCGCCGAGAGGCGTTCCTTGTCCGGCGCGGCGAGCGCGACGCCCTCCAGCTCCGTCTTGGCGGTCGCGGTGCTCATGCCGCCACTCCCTTCTTGTCCGTGAGTGCGAGGAAGACCTCGTCGAGGCTGGGCTGTCCCAGCGAGAAGTTGTCGACCGTGATGCCGCAACGGGCCAGCTCGGCCAGGGCACGCCCGGCCTGTTCCGCGGCCCCCTGCTCGGTGCTCTGCCCGTCGACCCGTGCGGTCAGCGCCACCGGGTCCGCGTCCAGCTGGACCTCCGCGTTCAGCGCGAGCGCCAGCACCTGCTGTGCCTCGGCCCGCTGGCCGCCGTCCCGTAGCCGCAGATGGACGGTGCCGGCGCCGACGGAGGCCTTGAGCTCGCCCTTGGTTCCCTCGGCGATCACCTTGCCGTGGTCGATCACCGCGATACGGGAGGCCAGCTGGTCGGCCTCGTCCAGATACTGCGTGGTCAGCAGGACCGTGGTGCCGTGGGCGACGACCGCCCGCACGATGTCCCACACCTGGTTGCGGCTGCGGGGGTCGAGTCCGGTGGTCGGCTCGTCCAGGAACAGCACGTCCGGGGTGTTCAGGATGGAGGCGGCGATGTCGATGCGCCGCCGCATGCCTCCCGAGTAGTTCTTCACCTGCTTGGCCGCCGCCTCGCTCAGCCCGAACCCTTCGAGCAGCTGGGCCGCCCGGTCGCGGGCCGCCGGCTTGGAGTGCCCGAGCAGCCGGGCGAGCAGGACGAGGTTCTCCACTCCGGTCAGGTCCTCGTCCACCGAGGCGTACTGCCCGGTCAGGCTGACCCGGCTGCGGACCGCGTCGGCTTCCTTCACGACGTCCTTGCCGAACACCCGGGCCGTGCCGCCGTCGGGGCGCAGCAGGGTCGCGAGCATGCGGACGACGGTGGTCTTCCCGGCGCCGTTGGGTCCGAGGACGCCGTAGACGGTGCCGGTGGGGACGGCGAGGTCGATGCCGTCCACCGCACGGTTGTCGCCGAAGACCTTCACCAGCCCCGTGGTCTCGATGGCCAGTTCAGTGCTCATGATCCATTCCTTGTGGGTCGTCGGTGGGAGTGTGCGAGCTGCGTCGGATTCCGGGAGCTCATGAGACGTACGGGCGGACGGCGCGCGCCTCGCGCAGGGCCCAGCCCCACCAGCCGAGCTGGTCGAGCATCAGGCCCACGGACCGGTCCCGGCCGGTGTCGCCGGGGTGCCCCTCCAGCGGCTGCCGGAGGAAGTCGAGCGCGACCCCGTTCCTCAGGGTCACCGTGTGCAGCTCGGTGAAGACCGTGCGCAGCTGCTCCACGGCGTACAGCCCGGCGGAACCGTGTCCGTAGCTCACGAAGGCGACCGGCTTGGTCTGCCACTCCTCGTAGGCGAAGTCGATGGCCTGCTTCAGGGAGGCGGGGAACGAGCGGTTGTACTCCGGGGTGACCACGACGAAGGCCTCGGCCCTGGCGATCTCCTCGGTGAACTCCGTCATCTGCTCGGTCGCCCGCCCCGGATAGTGCACGGGGAAGTCGTAATCGGCGAGATCGAGCACGGCGAGGTCGAGCTCGCTCCGGTCCCGGGCCCGCTCCATGAACCAGCGGCCGACCGCATCGCCGATGCGTCCCTCGCGGGTGCTGCCGATGATCACAGCGACACGCAGCGGAAGGCTGCTTCCCGCGTCCCGGCCCCCTCCGGCGCTCTTGCCCGTGCTCCTGACGTCGCTCTCGTCCGTCGTCATCGCTCGCTCCTCCTCCCGCGACCTCCGTGACCTCCACCGCCTCCCGGGCCACCCGGTCTCTCGTCCGGCCCGGCCCGTTCCGCTCCCTCACCTCTTGGGCGCCAGACGCGGGGGCGCGGCCGCCAGATCGAATCTGGCGGCCGCGCACGCGGCCGGCCGGAGAAGCCCGGAAGCCGGGCCCCGAGCGTCGGACGGACGTCAGGTCTCCCGCGTGTAGAAGACGTAGAACGAGACACAGAGGACGCCGGCCCCGACCACCAGACCCAGAACGGTCGACCTCAGCACGCTGGTGTCGGTGAGGCTCACCAGGAAGCCGATGGCGCACGCGGTCAGCGCGCCGTACGCGGCTGCCCGCAGCTCGCGCGGCAGCGAGCGCTGGATCCGGCCCAGCGCGAAGCAGAGGACCGCCAGAGCGACACCGGAGACGAGCCCGAGCAGGACCTGTCCGCCGGTGCTGGGGCCGCCGTCGCGGCGGATGAACGCCGCGTAGAACCCGTAGACCACGCCGAGCACCAGAGGCAGTGCCCAGGCGAGCGGGGTGTGGTGGCGGGTCCGCGCATGCGCGCGGGAACCGCTTCGGCCGGGCATCGCTGCATGTGTGGCCATCGCGGACAGCTCCTTCCGTCGCCCCCGTCGCACGCCCCCGTTCCTCCAGAGCACACCCGACCGCGCCGCCCGGCAACTCGAATGGCGTACGGCCCGGAGCGGCCCGGCCCCGTACGGGATTCCCTGGAGGGGTGCGGACCTCTCCCTCGGCGATCTCGGCGACCTCGGCGGCCCTCTCGGCGGTCCTGCTCGTTCTGCTCGCCGTCCTCGTGCCGTTGAGCGCGCTCTCCGCCTGGGTCGACCTGGAGATCGACGACACCGACCGGTACGTCGCCGCCGTGTCGCCGCTCGCCTCCGACCCGGCGGTGCAGACCACCGTCGCGGACCTGGTCACCGAAGAGGCGATGCGACAGATCGATCTCGGTCCGCTCCAGGACACGGTCCGGGAGTTTCTGCACGAGACCGTGCTGTCGTTCACCACCACCGAGGCCTTCCGGAACGCCTGGGACGCCGCCAACCGGGCCGCCCACCAAGCCGTGGCAGCCGCCCTGGACGGCGACAGCGGGGAGGCCGTGACGATCGATCTGGCCCCGGTGATCGACCAGGTCAAACAGGACCTGGTACGCGACGGAGTGCCGTTCGCGGACCAGATCCCGGTCGAGCGGACGGAGATCACCGTGCTCGGCCCCGGCCAGGCCGACGACCTCAGGGACTCGTTCCGCCTGCTCCGCTACGGCAGCATCTGGCCGGCCGTCGCCACGCTCGTGTTCCTCGTCCTGGTGGTGGGCATCGCGACCGTACGGCGCGGGATGCGGGCCGGGCTGTGGGCCACCGCGACCGTGGGCGCCGGGTTCGTGCTCGGTGCGATCGTGCTCCGGGTAGTGGTCGCGGTCGGCCGCAGCCGGGTGCTGGACGAGGTGCCGGACAGCGACCGGGACGCGGCCGCAGCGGTGGTCGACGCCCTGACCGCCTCACTGCGAACCACGGTGTGGGTGGTGCTGGCGGTCGGTGCGGCCCTGCTCGTGGGGGCGGTGGTGGCCCGGGTGCTCCTGCGGCGCAGGCGGCCCGCGGCCGACGTGCGATGAGGCGGCGACCGGGTGAGAGTGGGATCCGTGACCGCCACCGAGCGACCCGAGAGAGGCGTCATGGCCGACCGCGACATCTTCGAGAACATCGACGACCTGGTCTCCGAGGAGCGTGACCTGCGCGACCGCTCCGTGGCGAAGATGGGCCTGTCCACGGACGACAAGGCCCGGCTGCGAGCGGTGGAGGTCCAGCTCGACCAGTGCTGGGACCTGCTGCGCCGGCGGCGGGCGCTCAGCGAGTACGGCGAGGACCCCGAGACGGCGAAGGTCCGCCCCGCCGAGGAGGTGGAGGGGTACCAGAGCTGACCGGGCCCTCCGGAACGTTCGCCCTGTGCTTTCCGGGACGTCCATCCTGTGCTTCCGGCCCGGTGTTTCACGTGAAACACCGGGTGGTGGCCTCAGCTCTCCGGCGGGCGTCCCTGAAGACGTTCCATCTCCCGGCGGTCGCGCTTGGTCGGACGGCCCGTGCCCCGGTCCCGTACGGGCACCTGGATCGCGACCTCGCGGGGCGGCGGAGGCGGGCTGTTGTCGACGAAGCACTCCACGGCCACCGGCGGGCCGACCCGCTTCTTCACGACCTTCGAGACGACCACCACCCGGTCCCGGCCAGCGTGCCGGAGCCGCACCTCGTCGCCGGCGCGTACGGCCTGTGCGGGCTTGGCCCGCTCGCCGCCGACCCTCACATGTCCTGCCCGGCAGGCGGCAGCCGCCTGGGCACGGGTCTTCGTCAGCCGGACCGACCAGATCCACACGTCGACCCGGACGCTTCCCTCCGCCTGCGGCGCGTCACCGGAAACCATGCCTTCGACTCTAGTGCGGACCGGGTCGCGGGCGGGAGCCGTTAAGCCCCCGCCCGCCGGACCTCACACGCCGATGTCGCGCCCGTCCTTGCGCCAGACGGCGACGACGGAGGGGCGGACGATCTTGCCCGGGCCGTCGGGCCAGACACTCGCAGGCTTCTCGACGGAAGCTCCGTCGATCTCGCCCGGGTGCTGGACCGCGACCAGGACCCGACGGTCCTGGATGACCGGGCCGCAGGTCTCGGCCCCGGCCGGGACGGTGAGGAACTGCTTCAGTTCGCCGCGCCGGTCACCGTGGGTCGCCACACCGAACAGCCCGTCGTGCGAGCCGAGCTGGTTGCCGTCCGTGGAGATCCACAGGTTGCCGTGGGCGTCGAACGCCACGTTGTCCGGGCAGGAGATGGGGCTGACGTTCTCCTTGGGGAAGCCGGAGAAGTACGTCGCCGGGTCGTCCGGGTCGCCCGCGACGAGGAACAGCCGCCAGGCGAAGCCGTCGCCCGCCGGGTCGTCCCAGTTCTCCGCGAGCTCCAGGATCTGCCCGTGCTTGTTGCTGTTGCGCGGGTTCGCCTCGTCCGCGCCGGGCTTGCCCGCCTTACCGCGGTCGGAGTTGTTGGTGAGCGCGACATAGACCCGGCCGGTGCGCGGCGAGGGCTCGACGTCCTCGGGACGGTCCATCTTGGTCGCGCCGACCTTGTCGCCGGCGAGCCGCGTGTAGACGTACACCTCGTCGGCGGTCATGCCGGGCACATGGGAAGTGGTGCCGGTGGCCAGCGGGATCCAGACGCCGCTGCCGTCGAACTCCCCGTCCACGGGCAGCTTTCCGGTGCCGTCGATCTCGGTGACCGGCGAGTCGCCGGTCAGCTTGGCGACGTACAGGGTGCCCTCGTCCAGCAGCGTCAGGTTGTGCTCGCGGGCGGCCCGCGAGTTGCCCTTCTTCATCCGCTTGCTGGAGACGAACTTGTAGAGGTAGTCGAACTTCTCGTCGTCGCCCATGTAGACGACCGGGCGGCCGTCGGAGGTGAGCCGGGGCTGTGCGGCCTCGTGCTTGAACCGGCCCAGCGCGGTCCGCTTGCGCGGGGTGGAGTCCGGGTCGTACGGGTCGAGTTCGACGACCCAGCCGAAGCGGTTGGCCTCGTTGGGCTCCTTCGCCAGGTCGAACCGCCGGTCGTACCGCTCCCACTTGCGCTCGGTGGCGCTCGTGCCGATCCCGTACCGCTTGTGCATGTCGGTGTTGCCGTTGGCGAAGTACTGGTTGAAGTTCTCCTCGCCGTGCAGCGTGGTGCCCCACGGAGTGGTGCCGCCTGCACAGTTGTTGAGGGTGCCGAGCACCTTGCGGCCGGTTCCGTCGGCGGACGTGCGCAGCAGGGCGCTGCCCGCGGCCGGGCCCGTCATGCGGAACTCGCTGGTCGCGGTCAGACGGCGGTTCAGCGGGTGCCGGTTGACCGGGCCCAGCTTGCCGGTGCGGTGCTCCTCCTGGACGACGACCACGGAGAGTCCGTGCGCCGCCCAGGCGATCTCCACCTGCTCGCGGGTCGGGTTGGCCGGATCGTAACCGCGGAACATGAGGATCTCGTCCGTGTACTCATGGTTCGCGACCAGGACCTGCCGGCCGCGCTCGCCGCGCAGCGGGAGCAGGGAGAGGAAGTCGTTGTTGTAGCCGAACTGGCCGGCCTGTGCCTTCGCCGTCTGCTTGTCCGGGTCGAAGGCGGGTGCGCCGCGCAGGATCGGCTCGCCCCAGCGGATCACGACGTTCTGCGCGTAACCGTCGGGGATGGTGACCTTGTCGTCCTTGTTGGGCGCGACCGGCGAGAACCGCAGGCCACGCGCGCCGGACGGGGCCGGTTTATGGGGGTGGCCCGGCTTGTGACCGTGACCGGCGAGCGCGGCGGCCTCGGCCTGCGGGGCGCTCGGGCCGGTCAATGCCGCGGTACCGGCGGCGGTGGCGACGGTGACCACGGCGGCGGCGCGCATCATCGAGCGGCGCGACACGGCACCGGCGATGATGTCGCCGGCGTACTCGTTGTCGCTGTTGTTGGGCGTCTCCTTGAAGCAGGCGTCCCCGCAGCGGAAGCGGCAGGTCAGCGCGGAACGCCCACCCGGATGCGAGCTGATGAACGGCAGCAGATTGCGCACGTGGATTCCCTCCGTCTGGTGTCGTGCGTGACGGTATGTGTGCCTCCACGCGGTCCGAGGGACTCCCGGTGAACGGCGGGTGAAGTCCGGGCCACCGCTGTTCCCTTGAGGGCCGGTGACGGGCACCGCCGCGGACTCGGTCCGGGAACGGTTTCGGCTCGGTTGACGCAGCGGTGGGCCGCACCGGCGAACGGCCGGATCCGGCCGCTAACCTTACGTATCCGTCCTGGCCAGGGATGAATTCACCCAGGTCGGACATTCACCGCACCCAACTCATGCGAAAGGCCTCGCCCATGGGCATTCGGAGCTTGCTGCGTAAGGTGTTCGGCCGCACGGAGCAGGACGAGCCGACCACGGCCACCGTCCCGCCCCAGGCCGAGCGCACTCAGCCCAAGGAGCCGGAGCCGGAGACCACTTCGGCGGCCGAGCCCGCGGCGGAGCCGAAGGCGTCGATCCCGGCTCCGGCCTCGCCCTCGTCCTCCACCCCGTCCTCCGCGGAGACGGCGTCCACCGCGTCCACGGCCTCTCCCGCCGCCACCGCGTCCACGGAGCGTGACGGTTCGCTGGCCGCCGACCTGGTGGCGGAGGCCTTCGACAAGGCGGCCGCCGCCCCGGCGTCGCCGACCGTCCCCGCGCAGAAGTCGGCCCCGGAAGACGCTCCGAAGCCGGAGAAGCCCGAGGCGCCGGTGACCGCCGAGGAACCGGTGGCCGCCGAGGAAGCCGTCAAGGCCGAGGCGCCGGTGACCGCAGAAGAGCCGGTGACCGCCGAGGAGCCCGTCAAGGCCGAGGAGTCGACGCCGGAGCCGATCACGATCGACCTCGACCTCGACGAGACCCCGGAGCCCGCACCGGAGCCGAAGGCCGAGCCGGAACCGGCAGCGGAGGCAGAAGCGGAAGCCACCCCCGAAGCCGCGGCTGCAGAGGCCCCTGAAGCCGCCGCCGAGGCACCTCAGGCCGCCCCCGAGGCGCCCGAGGCCCCCAAGGCTCCCGAGGCCTCAGTGGCACCGGCAGCCGCAGAGGCGCCGGAGAGCACAGAGACGCCGGCCGTCGCAGAGGCCCCTGCGGCCCCCGCCGCCCCGGAGCCCGTCGCCGTCACACCGGAGCCGGTCGTCACCGCCCCGGAGGCCGTCGCCGCCGTTTCGGAGGCCGCCCCCGGCAAGCCCGCCACCACGCTCGCCCGGGTCAAGTCGCGTGCTCCGCAGCTCGTCGCCCCGTACAAGGCGGCGCAGACGGCGCTCAAGGCGCACGGGCTGACCGGGCTCCGCGCCCGCGTCTACCTGGTGCTCGACCGCTCCGGCTCGATGCGGCCGTTCTACAAGGACGGCAGCGCCCAGCACCTGGGCGACCGGACGCTGGCGCTCGCAGCGCACCTGGACGAGGACGCCACCGTGCCGGTCGTCTTCTTCTCGACGGACATCGACGGCACCGGCGCCATCGAACTCTCCGGACACGAGGGCCGCGTCGACGAGCTGCACGCGGGCCTCGGCCGGCTGGGCCGGACGCACTACCACCGTGCGGTCGAGGAGATCGTCGCGCACTACGAGAAGACGGAGGCCACCGGTCCGGCTCTCGTGATCTTCCAGACGGACGGCCCGCCGGACGCCAAGCAGGCCGCCCGGCAGGCCCTCACGGAGGCGGCGCGGCTGCCGCTGTTCTTCCAGTTCGTCGCCTTCGGCGAGCAGGACGCGAAGGGCTTCGACTTCCTGCGGAAGCTCGACGCGCCGAACGCCGGCTTCTTCCACGCGGGCCCGGCGCCGCGCGAGATCGCCGACGCCGAGCTCTACCGCGAGATCCTCGCCGGGCTGCCCGCCTGGACCGCCACGCGCGCGGCCGGCTCCGAGGCCTGATCGACCGGCAGCCGTACGGTCACGGCGAGACCGCCGCCCTCCGGGCCCGGTGTCGCCGTGACCGTACCGCCGTGGGCCACCGCGATCGACCGGACGATCGAAAGACCGAGGCCCGACCCCGGGCCCATCCGGTCCCGGCCCTCGCCCCGCCGGAACGGTTCGAAGAACCCCGCGATATCGGCTTCCGAGACCACCGGGCCGGTGTTGCGCACCAGCAGGGCCCCCTCCCCGGTCAGCGAGACCTCCACCGAGCCGCCCGGCACGTTGTACGTGACCGCGTTGGCCAGCAGGTTCGCCACCAACTGGGCGAGCAGCAGCCGGTTGCCGCGCACGGAACAGGCGGCCACCACGACGTCCACGGCCGGGCCGCCGCCCGGCCCCCGGCCCCCCGGACCACTGCCGTCCGCTCCCCGGCCCTCCGGACCGCCGCTCGCGCCCCGTACCGCCGGACGGCGGGCCGCCTCCTCCCTGACCACATGGTCGAGACGGACCGCCTCGCGCTCGTCCGCGGCCAGTCCCCGTTCGCTGCGGGCCAGCACGAGCAGCCCCTCGATGAGCCGCTCGCTGCGCCGGTTGGTGTCCAGCAGGGTCTGCCGGGTGCGTACGAGGTCCTCGGGGGACGGATCGTCCAGGCCGATCTGGATCGCGGCGCGCTGGGTGGCCAGCGGGGTTCTCAGCTCGTGCGAGGCGTTCGCGATGAATCTCTGCTGGCTGTCGAACGCCTTCTCCAGCCGGGCCAGCAGGGCGTCCAGCGTCTCGCCCAGTTCCTTGAGCTCGTCGTCGGGCCCGGTGGGCGCCATGCGCTCGTGCAGGGTGTGCGCGGAGAGCCGGCGGGCCTTCTCGGTCATGTCGTGGATGGGCCGCAGCACCCGCCCGGCGGTCCACCAGCCGACCGCGACCGCACAGCCCGTCATCACGAGCAGAGCGGCGATCGACCAGTACAGGAGCTGCTGCCCCGCCGCGTTGCTGACGTTGTCGGTGAGGTCGTAGACGGTGGGCGGCCCCAGGTGCCGGCGGGAGATCAGCGGACCGTTCACCGCGTAGCCGGGCTGGGCGACCGCGGCGGACGAGGCGATGGAGCGCGCCTCGGTCTCCGTACCGGCGCGGGAGGCCAGGTTGACGGTGGCCAGCAGGGCGGTGCCGAGTACCAGGAAGACACCGCCGTACACGAGGGCGATGCGGGTCCGGATCGTCGAGTGCGGCAGCTTCGAGGCGTCCACCAGCCGCCGCAGCGGGGACGGCCGCTTCACAGGGCGTACCCGACGCCCTGCACGGTGCGGATCAGCGCGGGCTCGCCGAGCTTGGCGCGGAGCTTGCTCATACAGACGCGCACGGCCCCCGTGAACGGGTCGGCGTTGGCGTCCCAGGCCCTCTCCAGCAGCTCTTCCGCGCTGACCGTGCCGCCGTCGGCCTCCAGGAGCAGTTGCAGCACGGAGAACTCCTTCGGCGAGAGGTCCAGATCCCGCCCGTCGCGGAGCGCGGAGCGCCGTACTGTGTCGAGCCGGATGCCGTGGCGCTCCAGCTGGGGCGGTACGGGTCTGGCGCTTCGCCGGCGCAGGG
Organism: Streptomyces anulatus; assembly: GCF_014650675.1. Taxonomy (GTDB): domain Bacteria; phylum Actinomycetota; class Actinomycetes; order Streptomycetales; family Streptomycetaceae; genus Streptomyces; species Streptomyces anulatus. The sequence continues at coordinate 265,143 of NZ_BMVK01000003.1, forward strand.
CGCGCACCCGGGAGACCAGCTCGGGGAACTCGAACGGCTTGGCCACGTAGTCGTCGGCCCCCAGATCGAGCCCGGCGACCCGGTCCTCCATGGTGCCGGAGGCGGTGAGCATCAGGATCCGGGTGCGGGAGCCGGAGGCGACCAGCCGGCGGGCCACGTCGTCGCCGTGCACCCGGGGGAGGTCGCGGTCGAGCACGACGACGTCGTAGTCGTGCAGGCCGAGGTAGGCGAGGGCCGCGTCCCCGCTGTACACCGTGTCGACCGCGAAGCCGGCCCGGCGCAGCCCGGTGGCGACCAGTTCCGCGAGGATCTCCTCGTCCTCGGCGACCAGTACCCGCATGGTGATGTCCCCTGCCTCGTGCACGCTTGTCCGCTCCCTCCCAGGATGCGACTTTCCTACGGGAACCATTACGGCAACGGATGTTTCGCAAAGCTCTCCACCGGAGGCCGCCGCTCCGCCCGCGCGGGGGCCCAGGTTTATCGATGTGAGTGGATCTTGATCTGGCCGTTAGGATTTCGACCATGGCGGCCACTGGATCCGAGAAGCAGGGGGCGACGGCGTACTACGTCTCGACCCCCATCTACTACGTCAACGACGCTCCTCACCTGGGCCACGCCTACACGACCGTCGCAGGCGACGTGCTCACGCGCTGGCATCGCCAGCGCGGCGAGAAGGTGTGGTACCTCACCGGCACGGACGAGCACGGTCAGAAGATCATGCGCACGGCCGAGGCGAACAACGTCACGCCGCAGGCCTGGTGCGACAAGCTCGTCGAGGAGGCGTGGAAGCCCCTCTGGGAGCATCTGAACATCGCGAACGACGACTTCATCCGGACGACGGAGAAGCGGCACACCGACCGTGTGCAGGAGTTCGTGCAGGACCTGTACGACAAGGGCGAGATCTACAAGGGCGGGTACGAAGGCCCGTACTGCGTGGGCTGCGAGGAGTACAAGCTCCCCGGCGACCTGATCGACGGCGAGGGCGAGTTCGCCGGGCAGAAGCTCTGCCCGATCCACAAGAAGCCGGTGGAGCTCCTCAAGGAGGAGAACTACTTCTTCAAGCTGAGCGAGTACGGCCCGAAGCTGCTGGAGTTCTACGCGGCGAACCCCGGGTTCATCCAGCCCGAGTCGGCGCGCAACGAGGTCGTGAACTTCGTCGAGCAGGGTCTCCAGGACCTGTCGATCTCGCGCTCGACGTTCGACTGGGGCGTCCCGGTGCCGTGGGACGACAAGCACGTCATCTACGTGTGGGTCGACGCGCTGCTCAACTACGCGACGGCGGTGGGCTACGGCGCGAACCAGGAGAAGTTCGACGGTACGTTCCCGGCGAACGTGCACCTGATCGGCAAGGACATCCTCCGCTTCCACTCGGTGATCTGGCCCGCGATGCTGATGGCGCAGGGCCTGCCGCTGCCCGGCAAGGTCGTCGCCAACGGCTGGCTGATGGTCGGCGGCGAGAAGATGTCCAAGTCCAACCTGACCGGCATCAAGCCGCAGGACCTGACCTCGCACTTCGGCGTGGACGCGTACCGCTGGTACTTCCTGCGGGCCATCGCGTACGGCAGCGACGGGTCGTTCTCCTGGGAGGACTTCTCCGCCCGCTACACCTCCGAGCTGGCCAACGACTACGGCAACCTCGCCTCGCGCGTCGCGGCGATGGTCGGCAAGTACTTCGGCGGTGCGCTGCCGGAGGCGACGGCCGCAGGTGACGCCGAGCGAGCGGTGCAGGAGGGCCTGGCGAAGGCCGTGGCGACCGCCGACCGGAAGATCGGCGAGGAGCTGGACTTCCAGTCCGGCATCCTGGCGGTCTTCGACTTCGTGAAGCAGGTCAACGGCTACATCACGGAGCAGGAGCCGTGGAAGGTGGCCAAGGACACCAGCCCGGAGGGCCAGGCCCGCCTGGCGACCGTCCTGTACACGGCCGCCGAGTCCCTGCGCGGGGTCGCGGTCCTGCTCAACCCGGTGATGCCGGAGACCTCGCAGAAGCTCTGGGAGTCCCTGGGCGCCGAGGAGTCCCTGGGCGCGCTGGCCGAACAGAAGGTCCAGGACGCGGGCGCCTGGGGCGTACTGCCCGCGGGCGCGACGGTGACGAAGGGCGCGGTGCTGTTCCCGCGTCTGGAGGAGAAGCCGGCGTAACGCGTTCGTCCGTACGTCAGGAGCCCGAGACCGCTGTTCGTGGTCCCGGGCTCCTCGCGTTCCGGCGTCGGGTCAGCGCGTCCAGTTCTTGAGCGGCTCGGTGTCCAGCTCGATCCCGACCGGGTCGGGGAGGGTGACGGTCTTGCCGTACGGCACGGTGACGACCTGCTCGTAGCGGACGCCGTCGGGCCCCGAGTGGACCTTCACCTCGCAGCTGTCCCGGTCGATCAGCAGATAGACGGGGATGCTGGTCTCGGCGTACGCGCGGGGCTTCTCGACGCGGTCGCGGCGGTCGGTGTCCTCGTCGTACGAGGTGACCTCGACGACCATGAGGACGTCGTCGGGGCTGGCCCACTCGCCCTGGCCGACGAAGGCGTCGATCGGAGCGAGACTGGCATCGGGGCGGGCGTTGCCCTTGCGGTAGGACTCGACACGAAGGCCTTGCTCTCCGAAGAGCCACCTGCTCGGATCCGACTGCATGCAGATCTGCGTCAGCCAGGCGATGATCCGCCCGTGGTCCCCGTCCGGCACAGCCTTGACCCCCAGTTTCCCGTTCACGAACTCCAGCCTCAGTGCCTCCTCAGCACGTATGGCGCTACGGGCCAGCTCTTCGAAGACGTCCTGCGTCAGGACGCGGTCCTCGACCACGCTCACAACGACCTCCTCCTGCACCGGGGCACCGGGTCACTTGTCACCGGGAACGTCTTCAGCGTACGGGCAGGGCGCTTCGGCCGTACCCGATCAGGGACTCAGCGTCGACCCGTCTCACCGCCCCAGCGTCGCCGCGTCCCCCATCACGATCACCGGGTTCATGGCCGGGTCCAGGGTGCGCAGGAGTTCTTCCATGTGTTCCTCGGGCACGGAGACGCAGCCCTGGGTGGGGCCGCCGTGGTCGACGTGGATCCAGATGCCGCCGCCGCGTTCGAGGCCGAGCGGGCGGGTGCGGTCCAGGGGGCTGACGCCCTCCGTGCGGTTGTAGTTGATCGCGACGACGTAGTCGAAGGAGCCTTCCAGCGGCTCTCCGAAGAAGCCCTCGCCGTCCACCGCGAACCGGGGGTGCTCGTCGTACGGCAGCATCGCTCCCGGGTCGGGGAGCCGGCCGCCCGCGTCGGTGAGCGGGTAGACGCCCGTGGGGGACCTCAGGTCGCCCGCCACATGGTGGTCCGTCCAGCCCTCCATGCCGTTGTGCGCCAGCCAGGGCCCCAGGACCGGCTGCCAGCTCTCCGCCGGGCCCTCGCGGCTGTACAGGACCGCGCCGGACTGGTTGGAGTCGGCCTCCTCGCCGGTCACGACGAACACCTGCCGGGCCTCGGCGGGGACCTGGGCCAGGGTCTCCGGTCCCAGGCCGGGGATCCCGGCGGGGCTCGGCGTGGGATCCGGGCTGGGCGATGCCCGGCGTACGGAGGCGGCATCGGACTGCGGGCCCGGGGCGCCCACGGGCGTCTTCGCGGGAGCCCCGTCGGAGGAGCAGCCGGTGAGCAGCAGGGCCAGGACGAGGAGCGGTGCGGCGAACAGGGCGGGCGGGCGGCGCGGAACGGACACGGTGGCGGGCTCCTCGGGTGGCGGCGGACGGCGCGGCGCGGCAAGGGGATGCGAGAGGGGTGTCTCGGTGCCAGTCCTTGCCGGGCCCGCCCCGGCCGAACCCGATCCGGGGCCATCCGGCTGTACCGCGTCGCCCTGACCGCGTAACCCCGTCGTCACGGCTCTCCGCCGCGTGCAACGAAACAGCCCCCGATCGGGTGATCGGGGGCTGTTTCACGTGAAACATCCGCAGTGCGGAAGGAGCCGCGAGGGCTGCTTCTCCGGAACTACTTCTCCGTGGTCTTCTCCGACGCGCCCGCGCCCTTCGCGGCGACCGGCTTGCGCAGCTGGATGTTCAGCTCGCGCAGGCGGGTCTCGTCCAGCTCGGTCGGCGCGCCCATCATCAGGTCCTGGGCGTTGCCGTTGAGCGGGAAGGCGATCGTCTCGCGGATGTTCGGCTCGTCGGCGAGCAGCATCACGATGCGGTCGACGCCCGGGGCGATGCCGCCGTGCGGCGGGGCGCCGAGACGGAACGCGCGAAGCATGCCCGCGAACTCGTGCTCGACGGTCTCGCGGTCGTAACCGGCGATCTCGAAGGCCTTGAGCATCAGCTCGGGCTCGTGGTTACGGATGGCGCCCGAGGACAGCTCGATGCCGTTGCAGACGATGTCGTACTGCCAGGCGAGGATGTCGAGCGGGTCCTTCTCCTCCAGGTCGGCGAGGCCGCCCTGGGGCATCGAGAAGGGGTTGTGCGAGAAGTCGATCTTCCCGGTCTCCTCGTCCTTCTCGTACATCGGGAAGTCGACGATCCAGCAGAACCGGAACACGCCCTCCTCGAAGTGACCGGCGCGCTTGGCCGCCTCGACCCGGACCGCCGACATGATCTTGGAGACCTCGTCGAACTCGCCCGCGCCGAAGAAGACGGCGTGGCCCGGGACCAGCGAGAGGCGCTCGGTGAGCGTCTTGACGTCGGTCTCGGTGAGGAACTTGGCGATCGGTCCGGCCAGCGTCCCGTCCTCGCCCACACGCACCCAGGCCAGGCCCTTGGCGCCGTGCTCGACGGCGTACTCGCCGAGGCCGTCGAAGAACTTCCGGGACTGGCCCGCGGTGTCCGGGACCGGCAGCGCGCGGACGTGCTTGCCGGCGAATGCCTTGAACCCGGAGTCGGCGAAGACGTCCGAGATGTCGACGAGCTCCAGCTTGGCGCGCAGGTCCGGCTTGTCGTTGCCGTACTTCAGCATCGACTCGCGGAACGGGATGCGCGGGAACGGCGAGGTGACCTCACGGCCGTTGCCGAACTCGGTGAAGAGCTCGGTCATCAGCTTCTCGATCGGCTGGAAAACGTCCTCCTGCTCGACGAAGGACATCTCGACGTCGAGCTGGTAGAACTCGCCCGGCGAGCGGTCCGCGCGGGCGTCCTCGTCGCGGAAGCAGGGTGCGATCTGGAAGTAGCGGTCGAAGCCCGAGATCATCAGCAGCTGCTTGAACTGCTGCGGGGCCTGCGGCAGCGCATAGAACTTGCCGGGGTTCAGCCGGGACGGGACGACGAAGTCACGGGCGCCCTCGGGGGAGGTCGCGGTGAGGATCGGGGTCGCCATCTCGTTGAAGCCGAGGGCCACCATCTTGGAGCGGATCGATGCGATCACGGCCGAGCGCAGCATGATGTTGCGGTGCATGCGCTCGCGGCGCAGGTCGAGGAAGCGGTACTCCAGACGCCGCTCCTCGTTGACGCCGTCCTCGGTGTTGATCGTGAAGGGCAGCGGGCCGGCCTCGCCGAGCACCTCGACCTCGGTGACCTCGATCTCGATCTCGCCGGTCGGCAGCTCCGGGTTGACGTTGTCGGCGCCACGCGCGGAGACCTTGCCGTCGATCCGGACGACGGTCTCCTTGGTGAGCTTCGCCAGGGCCTCGTTGCCGGGGGTGCCGGGGCGGGCGACGAGCTGCACCAGACCGTAGTGGTCGCGCAGATCGATGAAGAGGATGCCACCCAGGTCTCGGCGATTGTGCAGCCAGCCGCTCAGCCGGACGTCGGTACCGACGTCAGAGGCGCGGAGCTCGCCGCAGGTGTGGGACCTGTACCGATGCATCGTCGTTCATCCAGTCTTCGCGGTTAGGGGTGGATCGAGCTTGCCTAGGCTACCGCCCGGGGACGGGACGGTTCATTTCCCTTTACGTCGCCGTACCCGCCCGGCCGCCGGAGCAGGTGGCGGCCCCTCGGTGGCGTCCGCCGAGTACATATTCCTAAAGTGGGGCAATGCGCACCGAGGAAGTCCTGGCCGCGATCGCGACGGGCCTGTGGCGCTGGGACAACGCAGCCGGCACGGTCACGCTCGACGCGGAGGCGGCCCGGCTGCTGGGGCTGCCCGCGGAGCCCGGCAGCTACCGGGAATCCGAGGTGCGCTCCTGTTTCCACCCGGTCGACTGGAACGAGATCTACGCGGTGGTGAACCTCGCGGTCGCCGAGGGCACCCTCGCCGAGGCGCGGCTGCGGGTCGTGGACGAGAGCGGCCGGGTCCTCCGTACCGTGCGCAGCCGCTCCAAGCCGGTCGTGCCACCGGGCCGGGACGTCGACAGCTACGTCCTCTTCGGCACGCTCCAGGAAGTCGCCGAGCCGCAGCCCGGCTCCACCGACGCCGCCCACACGCCGATCACCGGGGACTGGCGGCGGTCCCGGGAGGCGTTCCTGCTGGACGCCGGGCGGGCGCTGGCCGAGGCCCGGTCCACCGCGGAGGTGCTGCGGGTAGCCGGATCGCTCTCCATGCCCGGCTTCTCCCCGGACGGCCTCGCGGTCTTCGGCTCCGCCGGGGAGCGGCTGACGATCATCGGGCACCACGGGCACAGCGCGGATGACGAGGAGCCCTTCACCGACATGCCCCTGGAGACCGACTACCCGGCCGCCGAGGTCGTCCGCACCGGCCGCGCGATCTATCTCCCCTCCCCCGACGAGTACCGCCGCCGCTACCCGGCCACCTGGCCGCTCGCCCGCCGCTTCGAACGGCAGTCCTGGGCCTTCCTGCCCCTGGTGTCCTCCGGGCGCACGATGGGCGCCTGGATGGCCGGGTTCCGGAATCCGGTGGCCTTCTCCCCGGACGAGCGCGCGGTGCTCTCGACGGTCGCCCGCATGCTCGCCCAGGCCCTGGCCCGGGCGGGGGTGGCCGAGACGGAACGCGAGCTGTCGCTCGGGCTCCAGCGCTCGATGATGCCGACCCTGGGCCCGGAGATCCCCGGCATGACGGTGGCCGCGCGGTACGTGCCGACCGGCGGCGGGCTCCAGGTGGGCGGCGACTGGTACGACATGATCCCGCTGCCCAACGGCCGCATCGCCCTGGTCATCGGCGACGTCCAGGGCCATGACGTGCGGGCCGCCGGGCTGATGGGCCAGCTCCGGATCGCCCTGCGCGCCTACGCCTCCGAGGGGCACCGCCCGGACGCCGTGCTCGCCCGGGCCTCGCGCTTCCTGTCCGGGCTCACCGACGCGTACGAGAGCGTCGAGGGCGAAGCGGAGCCGGCGACGCCGCGCTTCGCGACCTGCCTGTACGCGGAGGTGGACCCGGAGGTCGGGACCCTGGACATCGCCCGGGCGGGCCATCCCGACCCGGTGGTGATCAGCGCCGACGGGATCGCGGTGATCCGGCAGACGGCCGGCGGGCTGCCGCTCGGGATCGAGACGGACTCCGACTACCCCACCACCCGGGTGGTCCTGGAGCCCGGCGAGACGATCATGCTGTGCACGGACGGCCTCATCGAGACCGGCGGGCACGACATGGCCACCGGCTGGACCCGGCTGCGCCCGGTCCTGGAGGAGCCCACCGAGGACCTGGAACAGCTGGCCGACGCCCTGGTCCAGGCCGTGCACGGGCCGACCTCGCACTACACGACGGGGCCGCTCGCGGACCGGCGGGAGGACGACATCGCGGTCCTGGTGCTGCGGCGCGAGAGCGTCGCCGCCCGGGAGACGCCGCCGCGCCGCAGCGTCATGACCATCGCGCAGGCCGAGCCCGAGCGGATCTCGGTCGGCCGGCAGCTCGTGCGCGAACTGCTGCACGACTGGAGCGATCCCGAGCAGGTCGACTCGGCGGTCCTGATGGTCTCCGAGATGGCCACCAACGTGCTCGTCCACACGGACGGGGACGCGCTGATGGCGGCGGAGATCTCAGGCGAACGGGGGGAGCGGCGGCTGCGCGTCGAGGTCGCCGACGCCAGCGACGAACTGCCGCACAAGAGGCGGCCGGGCGAGATGGCGTCCAGCGGGCGGGGGCTGGTGCTGATGGAGATGCTGGCGGATGCGTGGGGGGTGGATCCGCGTGGGGAGGGGAAGTCGATCTGGTTCGAGCTGTACGAGTCGGACGAGCCGGGGGAGTTGGCGGAGGCCGCGGCCTCCTGAGCCCTGAGTCCTGAGGGCCACCGCCTTCTCAGCCCCGCCGCCCACGGCCCCCTCGCGGGCCTGGCGCTCCCCGGGCCCTCGCGGCCCTGGCTTCCGGAGCGTGCGGGCCCACCCCCGTAACGGTTCCGTCCTCAAACGCCGGACGGGCTGGGGTGGCTGCCCGAAGCGCCAGGGTCACCGCCGGACGGGCCGGGGTCGCCGCCGGAAGCACCGGGGTGACTGCCCGAAGCGCCGGGATCGCCGCCGGAAGCACCGGGGTGACTGCCCGAAGCGCCGGGATCGCCGCCGGACGGGCCGGGGTCGCCGCCGGACGGGCCGGGGTCGCCGGACGGGCCGGGATGTGGTCCGTGCCCCCTTCGCAGCTCGCCCAGGACCCCGAAGGCCGCCGCGCACAGGGGTACGGCCAGCAGCATGCCGAGCAGGCCCGCCACGCTCGCCCCCGCCGTCAGCGCGATCATGATCATGGCGGGGTGCATCTGGACCGTACGGCTCTGGATCATCGGCTGGAGCACATGGCCCTCCAGCACCTGGACCGCGAGCACCACCCCCAGGACCCACAGGGCGATCACGAGCCCCCGGTCGGCCAGCGCGACCAGCACCGCCACCGCGCCGGAGAGGAACGCCCCGAGGTACGGGATGTACGCGCCGACGAACACCAGCGCGCCGAGCCCCACCGCCCCGGGAACATCCAGGATCAGCAGGCCCACCGTGATGCACACGGCGTCGATCAGGGCGATGAACGTGGTGCCGCGCATGAAGCCCTCGACGGCCTCGAACGCCCGGCGCCCCATGGCCTCGACCAGGTCCCCGGTGCCGCGCGGGGCCACCGAGTGGGCCAGGTTCACGGCCCGGTCCGAGTCGCGCAGGAAGAAGAAGGTCAGCAGCAGGGCCAGCACACTGGTCGCCACCAGCGAACCGACCAGGCTGATGCCGCTGAGCAGACCGCCCGCCGCGCTCGCCCCGAACTTCTCGACCAGGTTCTTCGCGTTGTCGGCCAGGTCGTCGACGTCCGTGGCCCCGGCGATGTCCAGATGGTCCACGACCCACTGGCCGGCGTCCTTCAGCGAGGCGACGATCTGGTCGCCGGAGTCGACGAGGGCGGTGACGACGATGTACCCGGCGCCCCCGACCACCGCGACCAGAGCCGCACAGGTCAGCCCGGCGGCAAGCGACCGGTTGAGCCTGCGGGCGATCAGCCACCGGTGGACGGGTCCGAGCAGCGCGGTGCCGAGCAGGGCGAGCAGCACCGGGGTGACCGCCGTCTTGAGGACGACGACCAGCCAGATCGCGACGGCGGCGACGCCCACGACGAGCAGGACGACACCGCACCAGGCGGCCGCGCGGCGGGCGCTCTCGGGGAGGAGGGGCTTGGGTGCGGGCACCCTCCCACCCGATCACGGGGCGCGGCGGCCGGCCCGTCCGCCGCCCCCGTACGGGTGACGGGGAGTCACCTGACAGGAGCGGCGGGAGGTGTCACATGCCGTGGACCGCGGGGACCGTGCCCAGGCGGCCGGCCTGGAAGTCCTCGAAGGCCTGCTTCAGCTCGGCCTGACTGTTCATCACGAACGGTCCGTAGTGCGCCATCGGCTCCCGGATCGGACGGCCGCCGAGGAGGACGACCTCCAGGTCCGGGGTGTTGCCGTCCTGGCGCTCGTCCGCGCGGACGGTCAGCGAGCCGCCGGTCCCGAACACCGCGGTCTGACCCGTCGTGACGGGGCGGCGCTCCGCGCCGACCGTGCCGCGCCCGGCCAGGACGTAGGCGAGGCCGTTGAAGTCCTCGCGCCACGGCAGGGTCACCTCGGCGCCGGGCCGGACGGTGGCGTGGATCATCGTGATCGGGGTGTGGGTGATGCCGGGGCCCTCGTGTCCGTCGAGTTCACCGGCGATGACGCGGAGCAGCGCGCCGCCGTCGGGGGAGGCGAGCAGCTGGACCTCGCCGCCGCGGATGTCCTGGTAGCGCGGGGCCATCATCTTGTCGGCCTTGGGCAGGTTCACCCAGAGCTGGAGGCCGTGGAAGAGCCCGCCGGACATGACGAGCGACTCCGGCGGGGCCTCGATGTGCAGCAGGCCCGACCCGGCGGTCATCCACTGGGTGTCGCCGTTCTCGATGGTGCCGCCGCCACCGTTGGAGTCCTGGTGGATGAAGGTCCCGTCGATCAGGTACGTGACCGGCCACGGCGTCACCCGAAGCGGCCACCTTGGGCAGGGTCAGCGGGTTGTCGACGGTCACTGCGGGCATGGGAGCCACCTCCGGGCGAGTGTTCTGCAATCAATTTAGTTGAATGATGAACATCCTGCAAGGCGTCGCGCATTCCCGGGCGGCCACGCCGGTGGGCCCACCCGTGATCACGACAGCGGAAAGGGCCCGCGCCATTCCTGGCACGGACCCGCGTCCGAACAACGAAACAGCAGGTCAGCGACCCACCAGGACGTCACCCCTACCCGTACATACGACGCATCGCGAAGTCGACCATCTGCTCGACGGCCTTGGCGTCGAAGACCATCCGGTGATCACCCTCCATGTCCAGGACGAAGCCGTAGCCCGTCGGCAGGAGGTCGATCACCTCGGCCCCGGTGATCACGAAGTACTTGGACTCCTTGCCCGCGTACAGCCGCAGCTCCTTGAGCGTGGTGAACATCGGGATCACCGGCTGCTGCGTGTTGTGCAGCGCCAGGAAGCCCGGGTTGTCGCCGCGCGGGCAGTAGACCTTCGACGTGGCGAAGATCTGCTGGAAGTCCTCGGCGGAGAGGGAGCCGGTGGTGAAGGCCCGTACCGCGTCGGCCAGGGAGGGCGGCGACGGTTCGGGATACAGCGGCTGCTCCCCGTAGCCGCCGCCCATCTGACCCATCTGGCCCATCTGACCCATCTGCTGCTGAGCACCAGGGTTCTGGTCGTAGCCGTACATGCTGCAAAGAGTAATCGGACACATCTACGGCTTGAGGGGTTGCGCCTTATTACTGACGGGTAGCATCATCGTAGAGGTCAGCTGATGGACCTACGCCTGCCTGTCGCCCGACCCGCACCACTCCCCGGGGCGCTGTGCGCCACTGCTATTGATTACGGAGCCTTCCCATGGGGCACTACAAGTCGAATCTCCGCGACATCGAGTTCAACCTCTTCGAGGTCCTCGGGCGCGACAAGGTGTACGGCACCGGTCCGTTCGGTGAGATGGATGTCGACACCGCGAAGAGCATCCTGGACGAGATCGCGCGCCTCGCGGAGAACGAGCTCGCCGACTCCTACGCCGACGCCGACCGCAACCCGCCGGTCTTCGACCCGGAGACCAAGACCGCCCCGGTCCCGGCGAGCTTCAAGAAGTCGTACCAGGCCTTCATGGACTCCGAGTACTGGCGTCTGGGGCTCCCCGAGGAGATCGGCGGCACCACGTCGCCCCGCTCCCTGATCTGGGGCTACGCGGAGCTGCTGCTCGGCGCGAACCCGGCCGTGTGGATGTACTCCTCCGGCCCGGCGTTCGCCGGCATCCTCTTCGACGAGGGCAACGAGGAGCAGAAGAAGATCGCGGAGATCGCCGTCGAGAAGCAGTGGGGCTCGACGATGGTGCTGACCGAGCCGGACGCCGGCTCCGACGTCGGCGCCGGCCGGACGAAGGCCGTGCGGCAGGAGGACGGCTCCTGGCACATCGAGGGTGTGAAGCGCTTCATCACCTCGGGCGAGCACGACATGTCCGAGAACATCATCCACTACGTGCTGGCCCGCCCCGAGGGCGCCGGACCCGGCACCAAGGGCCTCTCGCTCTTCATGGTCCCGAAGTTCCACTTCGACTGGACCACCGGCGAGCTGGGCGAGCGCAACGGCGTGTACGCGACGAACGTCGAGCACAAGATGGGCCTCAAGGCCTCCAACACCTGCGAGATGACGTTCGGCGACCAGCACCCCGCCAAGGGCTGGCTGATCGGCGACAAGCACGACGGCATCCGCCAGATGTTCCGCATCATCGAGTTCGCCCGCATGATGGTCGGCACGAAGGCCATCGCCGCCCTCTCCGCGGGCTACCTGAACGCGCTGGAGTACGCCAAGGAGCGCGTCCAGGGTCCGGACCTGGCGAACTTCATGGACAAGTCGGCGCCCAAGGTCACCATCACGCACCACCCCGACGTGCGCCGCTCGCTCATGACGCAGAAGGCGTACGCCGAGGGCATGCGCTCCCTCGTGCTGTACACCGCCTCCGTCCAGGACGCGATCCAGGAGCAGGAGGCCGCGGGCGAGGACGCCAAGGCGCTCAACGGCCTCAACGACCTGCTGCTGCCGATCGTGAAGGGCTACGGCTCCGAGAAGTCCTACGAGCAGCTCGCGCAGTCGCTCCAGACCTTCGGCGGCTCCGGCTACCTCCAGGAGTACCCGGTCGAGCAGTACATCCGGGACGCCAAGATCGACACCCTCTACGAGGGCACCACCGCGATCCAGGGCCAGGACTTCTTCTTCCGGAAGATCGTCCGCGACCAGGGCGCCTCGCTCAACACGCTCTCCGAGGAGATCAAGAAGTTCCTCGCGGGCGCCCACGGCAACGAGGAGCTGGCCCCGGCGCTGGACTCGCTCGCCAAGGCCGCCGTGGACCTGGAGGCGATCGTCGGCACGATGATCACCGACCTCACCGCGACCGGCGAGGACGTCAAGAACATCTACAAGGTGGGCCTCAACACGACCCGCCTGCTGATGGCCTCCGGCGATGTCGTCGTCGGCTACCTGCTGCTCAAGGGCGCGGCCGTGGCGGCCGAGAAGCTGCCGACCGCCTCCGCCAAGGACGTCGCCTTCTACCAGGGCAAGATCGCCGCCGCGAAGTTCTTCGCCGCGAACGTCCTGCCGGGCGTCTCCACCGAGCGCGCGCTCGCCGAGTCGGTCGACAACTCGCTGATGGAGCTGGACGAGGCCGCGTTCTAGGACCTCGCCCGCCCGGCGAACCGACAGCGCCGCCATCCGGAATTCCTCCGGGTGGCGGCGCTGTCGTCATGGATCTCCCGGTCACCGGATACCGGACCCCGGGTCCTCGTTACAGTGAAGAACATGAGTTCCCCTCTCCGGTTCGACCGTGCGCACACCGATGACCTGATGTCCTTCCTGGCGGCCAGCCCGTCCCCGTACCACGCCGTGGCCAACGCCGCCGCCCGGCTGGAGGAGGCCGGCTTCCGACAGGTCGAGGAGACCGCCGCCTGGGACGCGACGGCCGGCGGGAAGTACGTGCTGCGCGGCGGGGCGATCATCGCCTGGTACGTGCCGGAGGGCGCGCGGGCGCACACCCCGTTCCGGATCGCCGGGGCGCACACCGACTCCCCGAACCTGCGGGTGAAGCCGCTGCCCGACACCGGGGCGCACGGCTGGCGTCAGATCGCGGTCGAGGTCTACGGCGGCACCCTGCTGAACACCTGGCTCGACCGGGACCTGGGCCTGGCCGGGCGGATCTCCCTGCGGGACGGCACCCACCGGCTGGTCAACATCGACCGGGCGCTGCTGCGCGTGCCGCAGCTGGCCGTGCACCTGGACCGGTCGGCCAACACCGAGGGGCTCAAGCTCGACCGGCAGAAGCACATGCAGCCGATCTGGGGGCTCGGCGAGGTCGAGGAGGGCGACCTGATCCGTTTCGTCGCCGAGGAGGCGGGCGTCGACGCGGAGGACGTCACCGGCTGGGACCTGATGCCGCACGCCATCGAGCCGCCCTCGTACCTGGGCCGGGACCGGGAGCTGGTGGCCGGGCCCCGGATGGACAACCTCCTCTCGGTGCACGCCGCGACCGCCGCTCTGGCCGCCGTCGCTGGACAGGACGACGCCGACATCCCGTACATCCCGGTGCTCGCCGCCTTCGACCACGAGGAGAACGGCTCCCAGTCCGACACCGGGGCCGACGGGCCGCTGCTGGGCTCGGTGCTGGAGCGCTCGGTGTTCGCGCGCGGAGGCACGTACGAGGACCGCGCCCGCGCCTTCGCCGGGACGGTCTGCCTCTCCTCCGACACCGGCCACGCCGTGCACCCCAACTACGCGGAGCGGCACGACCCGACGCACCACCCGGTCGCCAACGGCGGGCCGATCCTCAAGGTCAACGTCAACATGCGGTACGCCACCGACGGCAGCGGCCGTGCGGTGTTCGCCGCGGCCTGCGAGAAGGCGGGCATGCCGTGGCAGAGCTTCGTGTCCAACAACGCGATGCCCTGCGGCACCACGATCGGACCGATCACCGCGGCCCGGCACGGCATCCAGACCGTGGACATCGGCGTGGCGATCCTCTCGATGCACAGCGCGCGTGAGCTGTGCGGCGCCGACGACCCGTATCTGCTGGCGAACGCGCTCGTCGCGTTCCTGGCCGGCTGACCGGAAGCCGCCCAACCGCCTCCTCACACATGGTTGTTGCCGGGCCGGGTACGCGACTCGTACACCGGCCCGGACTCACCGGGCGGTCGAGGAGGCGGGATTCATGGGACTCGGAGGATGCATTCTCCTGATCGGTGGGGGCGCGATCCTGGCGTTCGCCACGGACTGGCAGATGGACACCGTCAACGTCAGCCTGGTCGGCTGGATCATGATGCTCGTCGGCCTCGTGGGGGTCTTCGTCTACATGAGCATCGCGCGGCGCCGCCGGATGGTCGTGCCGCCCACCACCACCACCGTCGTCTCGGACGACGAGCACCGCTACCGCTGACGACCCGCACGACGACCGGTCCGCACTGCCGCTGACGGCCCGTGCGACCACCGGTCGGCGTGAACGGCCGAAAGCCGTCACCGCGTCGCTCGGCTCTGCGCGGGACCTGCGGAATCCCCGATATTCTGGGGCGGATCCCGCGCCCCCACCGTGGGTGCGTCCCGCCCGGAAGGGGAGCCGCTCGTGGAGTTCCGGCTGCTCGGCACGGTCTCCGTCGAAACGCTCACCGGGCCCCTTCCCCTGGGGCCGGCCAAACGGCGCAGTCTGCTCGCCGCTCTGCTGCTGTCCGCCAACACGCCCGTCTCCCTGGGGCGGTTGACGGAGTGCCTGTGGGACGACGAGCCGCCGTCCCAGGCCCGTGGCGTCATCCAGGGCCATGTCTCCCGGCTGCGCGCCCTGTTGGCGGGCGCGGACGCGGAGGCGTACGGAGTGGAGCTGGCCACCCTCGGCGACGCGTACGTGCTGCGGGCCCCGGAGACGCTGCTGGACTCGCAGCGGTTCGAGGAACTGCTGATGCTGGCACGGGAGCAGCGCGGCCCCGCCGACGCCGTGCTGATGTTCAAGGAGGCCCTGTCGCTGTGGCAGGGCCCGGCGCTCAGCGGGGCGTTCGCCGGTCCGCCGCTCCGGGTGGCCGCGCACTCCCTGGAGGAATCGCGGCTGGCGACGGTCGAGCAGCTGTCCCGCGCGTACGGGGCGCTCGGCGAGCACCACCGGGCCGCCGCCCTGCTGACGGCGGAGACGGCGGCGCATCCGCTGCGCGAGTCGCTGGCCGCGGAACTGATGCTGGCCCTGTTCCGGGCGGGGCGGCAGTCGGAGGCCCTGGACCGTTTCCACCGTACGAGGCGGCTCCTCGCCGACGAGCTGGGCATCGACCCGGGGCACGAGCTCGCCGACGCCTACGCGCTGATCCTGCGCGGCGCCCCGGGGCCCCCGGGCGCCGCCCCGCCGAAGTCCGCCGAGGCCTCCCCTGCCGCCGTGCCGCCCGGCTCCGGGGGCTCGTCCGGCGCCGGGGGTCCGTCCCGTGTCGCCGGGGGCGGTACGGACGCAGCCGCTCCCGCCCCGCCGCGTCCGCCGTTCCCGGCCGCTCCCCCGTCCCCCGCCGGCGACCCGCACCCCGTCGACCTGCTGCCCCGCGCGCCCCGCGGCTTCCACGGGCGCGCCGCCGAGCTGGCCGCGCTCAGCCGCTCGGCGGCGGGCGAGGCGCCCGTCTGTCTGGTCACCGGGCCGGCCGGGGTCGGCAAGACCGCGCTGGCCCTCCAGTGGGCGCACCGCAACCCCGCGCTCTTCCCGGACGGGCGGCTCTTCGCCGACCTGCGCGGGTTCAGCGCGGCCGGGGAACCCGCGCTCATCGACGTCCTGCGGGAGTTCCTGCTCGCGCTCGGCGTCTCCCCGCGCCGCGTTCCGGAGTCCGTGCCGGCCGCCGCCGCGCTGTTCCGCTCGCTGACCGCCCGCCGCAGGCTGCTGGTGGTCCTGGACAACGCCCGCGACTCCGCCACCGTCAGGACCCTGCTGCCGGGCGGCGCCGACTGCGTCACGCTGGTCACCAGCCGCCACCGGCTGGAGGGGCTCATCGCCTCGGACGCCGCCCGGCCGGTCCCGCTCGACACGCTGGAGACCGACGACGGCACGGCGCTGCTCGCCGGAGTGCTGGGGGAGGAGCGGGTCCTCGCCGAACCGGTGGCGGCCCGCCGGCTCTCCGAGCTGTGCGGCGGACTGCCCCTCGCCCTGCGCGTCACCGCGGCCCGCCTGGCGGGACGGCCCCGCTGGACGCTGGCCGCGCTGGCCGGCGAACTGGCCGACGAGCGCGGGCGCCTGGCGTATCTCGACGTGGACGACACCGGGGTCGCCGCCGCGCTGCGGCTCACCGTCCAGCATCTGCCGCCCGGGGCCGTCCACCAGCTCGCGCGGCTCGGCCACCATCCCGGCGGCCACTACGACCCGTACGCGGCGGCCGCGCTCGCGGGGACGGATCCGGTCACCGCGAGGGCGGCGCTGGAGCAACTGGCCGCCGCCCACCTCGTCACCGAGACCGCCCCCGGGCGGTGGGTCCTGCACGACCTGGTGCGCCTCTACGCCCGGAGCCTGGACCCGGCGTCCGCGCGCGAGGCCCTGATCGGGGTGCTCGACCACTGCATCGCCACCGCCCTGGCCGCCGCCGACACGGCGGAGCCCGGCGGCGAGCCCTGCTTCGTGCTCCCGGAGGACTTCCGCCGGCCCAGCGCCGTACAGGACTTCGCCGACCGTGCGGAGGCGATGCGCTGGCTGGCCACCGAGCGCGAGGACCTCGCGCTGACCGCCCTCGCGGCCCGGGAGGCGGGGCTCGACGACCGGGCCTGGCGGATCATCCTGCTCCAGTGGCCGCAGATGGTGTGGCGGGTGCGGGACAGCTGGTCCCCGCTGCTGGAACTGGCCCTGGAGTCGGCGCGCGCCGAGAAGGACGCGTACGCGGAGTCGAGGGTGCTCACGCTGCTGGGCTGGGTGCTGACGGAGGAGGGCCGTACCGCCGAGGCCGCGGCTCTGCTGGAGCGCTCGCCCGTGCTCGCCCGGGAGGCCGGCGACCCGCTGGGCGAGGCGACCGCGCTGGTCAACCTGGCGGTCGTCCAGGCCGAACTGGGCGAGCTCCCCACCGCACTGGAGAACTGCGCGCGCGCCGTCGAACTGACCCGCAGGGAGGGGGACCGGCACACGGAGATGCTCACGCTCCAGCACCTCGCCCGGATGCACCTCACCGCGCACCGCCCCCAGGAAGCCCTCGACTGTGCCCGGACCGCGCTCGACCTGGGACCCGAGCACGAGGAAGCGGCACGCCGCTCGCTGCTGCTGGCCGTCTGCGGCGAGGCCCGACTGGCCCTGGGCGACGAGGAGGACGGCGTACGGCTGCTGGACCGGGCCGCGCAGGAGGCGGAACGGGACGGCTACGACGAGGGGGCCGTACGGGCCCTGGAGGCGCTGCTGCGGGTGTCCTCGCGGACGGAGTTCCGGCGGCGCCACGACGAGGCGCTGCGACGGCTCGCCGAGGAGAGCTGAGCGGAGCGGACCCTCCGGTGCGGTACCGCCGGACCCGACGTCAGCAGGACGTCAGCGGGACAGCAGCGATACGTGAGCGGCGGCGGGCAGAGTCGTTCCTGTCAGCCGCTCAAGGGCGAGCGTCTTGACCGGACGTCCGCCTCACCGTCACTTCGGGGGAATCTCCATGCGCACCTTCCGCAACCGCACCACCGTCCTGGCCGCCGCGACCACGGCCGCCCTCGCTCTCACGCTCACCGCCTGCGGCGACAACGGCACCGGCACCCGTTCGGAGGGCTCGGCGGCGAGCGACTCCGCGACCGTCGCCGCCGAGACCCCGAAGGCCGCCGACGACGCGGCCGGGACCGGCACCACGGGATCCACCGGCAGCGGCACCGGAACCGCGCAGGCCGCGGGCACCACCAAGAGCGCCGGCGGCTCCGGGGACTCCGCCGGCACGTCCGCCAAGGCCTCCGCTCCCCTCTGCACGGCGGAGGGTCTGCAGATCACCGCCGAGCGTCAGGACGGCCCGCCCTACACCCACCTCACGCTGAGCGCGAAGAACACCTCCGGCGCCGGCTGCGAGATG
This sequence comes from Streptomyces anulatus, assembly GCF_014650675.1. Lineage (GTDB taxonomy): Bacteria > Actinomycetota > Actinomycetes > Streptomycetales > Streptomycetaceae > Streptomyces > Streptomyces anulatus. The sequence goes on from NZ_BMVK01000003.1 coordinate 283,429, forward strand.
AAGGAATACCCGCACACCCACTTCCTGGACAACGCGCGGGGCATCGTCCCGCCCGTCGCCAAGAGCAAGCCGCAGACCCCGGTGATCCTGGAGCCCGGTCAGTCCGCCTATGTCGCGGTGCGCATGTCCGAGGGCGGCCGCAAGGAGAGCACCGAGACGGTGAAGGAGTTCACGGTCACGCTGAAGGCCAACGGCGGCGGCATGGCGGTCGTGAAGTCCCCCGCCCCCGAGGGCCTCTCCGTCAACCCGCAGAAGTGGGCCACGGGCTACTGGACCACCGAGCTGCGCAACGGCGCCGACGACTTCTAGGCGGCCCGGGCGGGCCGCCTGTCGTCCCCCTCAGTCCTGCTCGTCCATGCCCGCCAGCACCAGTGGCAGCCGGGGCGTTCCCTCCGCGGTCACGCGGACGGGGACGCCCCAGTCCTGTTGGTGCACATGGCAGGCCGGGTACTCGTTGGCCGGGTCGTCGTCGCAGGACGCCGCCATGGCGGACACGTGCAGCACGCCCTCGGTGACCCCGTCCGCGAGGACCAGGTCGCGCCCGAGGTCCGTCCCCGCGCCGGAGCCCTCCGCCAGCAGCTCGGGCGGGGTCGCGGAGACCAGCAGCCGGGTCGAGGGGCCGTAGCGGGTGTCCAGCTTCTGGCCCGAGGGCGCCTGGAAGACGACGTCGAGGCGGAGGGCGCCCGGGGCGATCTCGGTGGCGGCCCGCCGGGTGCGGTGCGCCTGGTCGGCGACCCGGACCGCCTCCTCGGGCAGCCGGAGCCGGGTGAGCCGGTGGCGGGCCGACTCGACGACGACCAGATCGCCGTCGACCAGCACCGCGTCGCTGGGCTCGCGGACGTCGGTGGCCAGGGTGGTGACCTCGCCGGAGGCCGGGTCGTACCGGCGCAGGGCGTGGTTGTACGTGTCGCTGATCGCGACGGACCCGTCGGGCAGCGCGGTCACGCCGAGCGGGTGCTGGAGGAGTGCCTGGTCGGCGGCCCCGTCGCGGTGGCCGAAGTCGAAGAGGCCGGTGCCGACGGCGGTGCGGACGTGCTCGTCGCGGTCGACCCAGCGCAGCGAGGAGGTCTCCGAGTCGGCGACCCAGAGCCGCTCCCCGTCGGCGGAGACGGCGAGCCCGGACGGCTGGGCGAACCAGGCCTCGGCGGCCGGCCCGTCGACCAGGCCCTCGTTGGTGGTCCCGGCGGCGACGCGTACGGTCGCGCTCTCCGGGTCGTACGTCCACAGCTGGTGCACGCCCGCCATGGCGATCCACAGCCGGTCGCCGAACCAGGCGACGTCCCACGGCGAGGAGAGGTCCACCTCGCGCGCCGGACCGCTGGTCGGGGCCCCCTGCCACCACTGGCGGCCGGTCCCGGCGAGCGTGCTGGTCACGCCGGTCGTGAGGTCCAGGGCGCGGATGGCGTGGTTGACGGTGTCCGCGACGGCGACCCGGCCGTCCGGGAGCACGGCGAGGCCCTGCGGTTCGCTGAACCGGGCCTCGTCCGGGCCGCCGTCGCTCAACCCGCGTTCGCCCGTGCCGAAGTGGCGGCGTACGGTCTCGCCGTCGGCGTCCAGCTCGACCAGGCGGTGGCGGGTGGTGTCGGAGACCAGGAAGCCCCCGTCCGGCAGGAGGAGCGCCTTGCCGGGGAAGCGCAGGTGCGTGGCGACGGGCTCGGGCGCCACGTAGGGGCCGTCGCCGCGGCGGAGCGTGCCCTTGGCGGCGTGCTCGGCCTCCAGCTCCTCGACGAGCTTCTCGATGGCGTGTGCGTGGCCCTCGCCCGCGTGCTGGGCGACGACGTAGCCCTCGGGGTCGATCACGACGAGCGTCGGCCAGGCCCGTACGGCGTACTGCTTCCAGGTGGCCAGCTCGGGGTCGTCGAGGACGGGGTGGTGGACCTCGTAGCGCTCGACGGCGTCGACGACGGCCCGGTGCTCGGCCTCGTGGACGAACTTCGGCGAATGGACGCCGATGATCACCACGGTGTCGCGGTGCTTCTCCTCCAGCTCGCGCAGCTCGTCCAGGACATGCAGACAGTTCACACAGCAGAACGTCCAGAAGTCGAGGATGACGATGCGCCCTCGCAGGTCAGCGAGGGTGTACTGCTGGTCGCCTGTATTGAGCCAGCCGCCCTTGCCGATGAGTTCGGGGGCGCGGACGCGTGCACGTGATGCCATGCCACCAGTCAACACCGTGACCGCCTGCACGCATTCCGCCGGACCCCGGGGGAACCTGTGTCGCATGAGACTTCTCGTACGTGAGCGGCTGTTCGCCATCGGCGACGACTACTGGATCGAGGACGACGGGGGCCGCAAGGTCTTCCTGGTCGACGGCAAGGCGATGCGGCTGCGCGACACCTTCGAGCTGAAGGACGCCGACGGCCGGATCCTGGTCGAACTGCGGCAGAAGCTGATCAGCCTGCGCGACACGATGCTCATCGAGCGGGGTGGCGAGGAGCTGGCCAAGGTCAAGCGCAAGCGGCTGTCGCTGCTCCGCAACCACTACCGGGTGACGTTGGTGGACGGCACGGAGCTGGACGTCAGCGGCAGGATCCTGGACCGCGAGTTCGCCATCGAGTACGACGGCGAACTGCTGGCCCAGATCTCGCGCCGATGGCTCACCCTCCGGGACACGTACGGCATCGACGTCGTCCGGGACGACGCCGACACCGCGCTGCTCATCGCGGTGGCGATGTGCGTGATCGTGCTGGCGGACAAGGAGAACGAGGACTGAGCGGCTGCCCGTGCGCGGGAGTTCGCCGTTTCACGTACGCGCGCGCTGTTTCACGTGAAACAGCGAACCCCGGGATGTCCTCTAGGAGCTGAGGCGCGGCGGGGCCAGCCCCAGCCGGCGGTCCTTCAGCGCCGGGAACTGCTCCCGGGTCGCACGCACCTTGTCCGCGTCCAGCTCGACGGTCAGGACCTCTTCGTCCGCGCCTGCCTGGGCCAGCACCTCGCCCCAGGGGTCGACGACGATGCTGTGCCCGGCCTGCTGGATGTCACCGTGGGTGCCCGACGTTCCGACGGCGAGCACGTAGGACTGGTTCTCCACGGCGCGGGCCTGCGCCAGGAGCGTCCAGTGGGCGCGGCGCCGCTCGGGCCAGCCCGCCACGACGACCAGCGCCTCGGCGCCCGCGTCGACGAGCCCCCGGAACTGTTCCGGGAAGCGCAGGTCGTAACAGGTGGCGAGGCCCAGGGTGGTGTCCGGCAGCGCGACGGTCACCAGCTCCTCGCCCGCGCCCATCATCACCGCCTCGCCCTTGTCGAAGCCGAAGCGGTGGATCTTGCGGTAGACGGCCGTGCGCTCGCCCTGGGGCGAGAAGACCAGGCTGGTGTTGTAAAGGGTGCCGTCGTCCGCCCGTTCGACGAAGGAGCCGGCGTGCAGCCAGGTCCCGGCCTCGGCGGCGGCCTTCGCCATCACCTCGTGCGTGGGGCCCTCCAGCGGCTCGGCCTCCGCCTCGAAGGCGGTGTAGGCGAATGCCCCGACCGGCCATAGTTCAGGGAGAACCACCAGGTCAGCGCCCTGCTGGGCGACCACCAACGAGGCCGCTCGTACCCTGCGGTCCTCGACGGATTCGTCCGGGTCCACTGCGATCTGGATGAGGGAGGCGCGCACACTACCACCGTCCTGGCATTCGAGCCGTCAACACGGGCCTACGATCGTCACACCAAAGCACTGCCGGGGTGCCTGCTCGCAGCGTAACTTGGACCCACCGCCGGGTGGGTCCGGCGGTCGAACCTCCCACGCAGCTCGCCGACAGCGCCGTCAGTGCCAGCCCACCCGCCAGCACTCCCTGCTCTCCAGCCCATGCACCGCAGAACCGCACGAGGGGTCCCGTGACCGTCCATCCCAGCCTCCAGCCCTACACCGACGCCGCGACCCACTCCATCGAGGCGATAGCCGAGCTGGTGAAGCCCCTCGCCGAGGGCGAGTGGAACCGCCGTACGCCCTGCCCGGGATGGTCGGTGCGCGACATCGTGTCGCACGTCATCGGCATGGAGTGCGAGATGCTCGGCGACCCCCGGCCGATCCACACCCTGCCGCGCGACCTCTACCACGTACAGAGCGACTTCGCCCGCTACATGGAGATGCAGGTCGACGTCCGGCGGCACCACACCTCCCCGGAGATCACCGCCGAGCTGGAGTACGTCCTCATCCGCCGGGCCCGCCAGATCCGCAACGAGTCGCGCAGCCCCGAGACCAAGGTCCGCGCGCCGCTGGGCGCCGAGCAGACCCTCGAAACGGCGCTGAACCTGCGGGCCTTCGACGTCTGGGTGCACGAGCAGGACCTGCGCGCCACGCTCGGGCAGCCCGGCAACCTGGACTCCCCCGGCGCCCTGATCACCCGGGACATGCTGCTCGCCGGACTGCCGAAGGTGGTCGCCAAGAAGGCCGGCGCACCCGCGAATTCGGCGGTCGTCTTCGACGTGCACGGGCCGGTGGAGTTCCTGCGCACCGTACGGGTCGACGCGGAGGGCCGCGGTTCGGTGGACGGCGCGCCCTCGCTGGGCCCCGCCGTGACGCTGTCGCTGGACTGGGAGACGTACGTCCGGCTCGCCTGCGGCCGGGTCCGTCACACGGCGGTCGCCGACCGGATCAAGGTCGAGGGCGACCAGGAGCTCGCCACCGCGATCCTGGACAACTTCGCCGTGACCCCGTAGCACCGGCCCCGTGCCCCGGCGGCGCCCGTCCCGGACCATGGGCGACGGGCGCGCCGCCGAGCGCGAAGGAGACGGCTACGCCGGTACGTGCACGGCCTCGACGCGGCTCACCACGTGGTGCTCACGCTCCCTGAGCGCCGCCCGACGGCGCAGCCGCAGGATCTGGCTGACGCCGAGCGCCTCCAGGACGAAGACCGAGGCGAACGCGATGCGGTAGTTGTCGCCCGTGGCGTCCAACAAGACCCCGACGGCGAACAGGGTCGTCATCGAGGCGACGAACCCGCCCATGTTGACGATTCCCGAGGCGGTGCCCTGGCGCTCGGGCGGATTGGCCGGCCGGGCGAAGTCGAAGCCGACCATCGAGGCCGGTCCGCAGGTGCCGAGCACCACGCACAGGACGACCAGCAGCCACATCGGCGTGTGGTCGGCCGGGTAGAAGATCGCGGACGCCCAGAGCAGGGCCGTCGTCGCCACCGTGCCCAGCGCGATCGGGACCCGTGCCTCGTGGTGGCGGGCGATGATCTGCCCGTAGACGAGCCCCACCACCATGTTGGACAGCACCACCAGGGTGAGCAGGGTGCCCGCCGTGCCCCGGCTCAGCCCCTGCGCCTCGACCAGGAACGGCATCCCCCACAACAGCAGGAACACCATCGCCGGGAACTGGGTGGTGAAGTGCACCCACATCCCGAGCCGGGTCCCCGGCTCCCGCCAGGAGGCGGCGATCTGCCGACGGACGTACGCGGCCCCGGCGTGCTCGGCGGGCGGCGGCTCGTGGCCCTCGGGGTGGTCCTTGAGGAACAACAGGAGCGGCACCAGCACGACGACACCGGCCAGCGAGCTGCCGACGAACGTCGCGGTCCAGCCGTAGCTGTGCAGCGCCCGCGCGATGAACAGCGTCGAGACGAGGTTGCCCGCCATCCCGAACAGCGCCGCGACCTGGCCGATCAGCGGTCCGCGCCGGGCCGGGAACCAGCGGCTGCCGAGCCGCAGCACGCTGATGAACGTCATCGCGTCACCGCAGCCGAGCAGCGCGCGGGCCGCCAGCGCCATGCCGTACGAGGGGGAGAGCGCGAAGCCGAGCTGCCCGACGGTGAACAGGACGGCCCCGATGGTGAGGACCTTCTTGGTGCCGAGCCGGTCGACCATCAGGCCGACGGGTATCTGCATGCCCGCGTAGACGAGGAGCTGGAGGATCGAGAACGTGGACAGCGCCGAGGCGTTGACGTCGAACCGGTCGGCGGCGTCGAGTCCGGCGACGCCCAGGCTCGTACGGAAGATGATCGCGACGAAGTAGACGGCGACACCGATGCCCCAGATCCAGCCGGCACGCCGGCCTCCGGGCGGGTCACCGGGCAGCGACAGGGTGGGCGCGGCCGCCGAACTCACCGGTCCTCACCCCGCACCAGCACCCGCACCCGGCCGACATGGCGGCGCACGACCAGGGCCGCCAGGTCGGCGTCCCCGGCCCGGATCGCCTCCAGCAGCTCACCGTGCTCGGTGATGTTGGCCTCGATCCTGCCCGGGTGGGCCTCCATCACCGCGACGCCCATCCGCAGCTGACGGTCGCGCAGCTGGTCGTAGAGGCGCGAGAGGATCTCGTTGCCCGCGTTCTTCACGATCTCCGCGTGGAAACAGCGGTCCTTGACGGCCACCTCCGCCAGGTCGCCGTCCTCCGCCAACTGCCGCTGCTCCTGAAGGAGCTGTTCCAGCCGGGCGATCAACTGCGCGGACGCGGGCACCGCCTTGCGCGCGGCGAACTCCTCGACCAGCAGCCGGGTCTCCACCACGTCCTTGATCTCCTGCGCGGAGACGGCGAGCACGAGGGCGCCCTTCTTCGGGTAGAGCTTGATCAGCCCCTCGACCTCCAGCCGCAGCAGCGCCTCGCGCACCGGCGTCCGGGAGACGCCGACCGCGTCGGCGAGGTCCCCTTCGGTGAGCAGCGTCCCGCCCTCGTAGCGGCGGTCCAGGACGGCTTCCTTGATGTGCGTGTAGACGCGCTCGGCGGCGGGCGGGCGCTTCAGGGAGGAGGTCGGCGGCTGTACGGGGGCGGAGGGCGCGGCAGACATGCGCACAGCATAGATACAACATGGACGCATGAGGGAGAGGCGTCCGGATCCTGGACCGGCACAGCGGCCCGCACCGACGGAATCGACCGGAAGTCGAGCCTCCGCCCCCGGGCGCGCACCGCCCGCCCCGCCCCATGGTCAAGCCTGCGCAAATTCACCCGATCAGTAACACATCCATTGCCCCGCCCCAGGAGTCTCACCTGCGAGCGGCACCCTTATGTGGCCGCATATCAGGGGCATTTGGAGCGTTCAGTTGAAAATCGGCATCAAGCGCATCAATCGCGTCACCGTCACGGCCACCGTGACCCTCACCGCCGGTGCGGTGCTCGCGGGCAGCGCCTTCGCCTCCACGGCGCACGCCGCCACGCCGCCGACTCCGAAGATCGTCGCCAAGGGCGGCTTCGTGATGAACAACGGCACGGGTAAGACCCTCTTCACCAAGTCCGCGGACACCCGCCGTTCCACGGGCTCCACCACCAAGATCATGACGGCCCTGGTGGTCCTGTCGCAGAAGAACGTGAACCTGAAGTCCAAGGTCACGGTCCAGAAGGCGTACAGCGACTACATCGTCAAGAAGAACGCCTCGTCCGCCCGGCTGATCGTCGGCGACAAGCCCACCGTGGGCCAGCTCCTCTACGGCCTGATGCTCCCCTCCGGCTGCGACGCCGCGTACGCCCTGGCCGACAAGTTCGGCTCCGGCAAGACCCGTGCGGCCCGCGTGAAGTCGTTCATCGGCAAGATGAACGCCACGGCGAAGAGCCTCAAGCTCAAGAACACCCGCTTCGACTCGTTCGACGGCATAGGGGGCGGCAACAACTACTCGACCCCCCGTGACCTGACGAAGATCGCCAGCAAGGCGATGAAGAACTCCACGTTCCGCTCGATCGTCAAGACCAAGTCGACGAAGCAGAAGGTGACCACGAAGAGCGGCGGCTACCGCTACATGTCGTGGAGCAACACCAACAAGATGCTCAGCAGCTACAGCGGCGACATCGGCGTCAAGACCGGCTCCGGCCCGACCGCCAAGTACTGCCTGGTCTTCGCCGCGACCCGCAAGGGCAAGACGGTCATCGGCACGGTGCTCACGTCGTCCTCCGAGGCGAACCGCACGGCCGACGCGAAGAAGCTGATGGACTACGGCTTCAAGAAGTAGCGCGGAGAACGGCATACGAAGGGGCCCTGCCCGCACCCACGGTGCGAGCAGGGCCCCTTTGCGTACAGGCTGCCGACAAACGCGCTACGCCCAGGTGATCAGGCGCTTCGGCTGCTCCAGGATCGCCGCCACATCGGCCAGCACCTTGGAGCCCAGCTCGCCGTCGACCAGACGGTGGTCGAACGACAGGGCCAGCGTGGTGACCTGACGCGGCTTCACCTTGCCCTTGTGGACCCACGGCTGGAGCTTGATCGCGCCGACCGCCAGGATCGCGGACTCGCCCGGGTTGAGGATCGGCGTACCGGTGTCGACACCGAAGACGCCGACGTTGGTGATGGTCACCGTGCCGCCCGCCATCGCCGCCGGGGACGTCTTGCCGTCCCGGGCCGTGGTGACCAGCTCGCCCAGGGCCGCCGCGAGCTGCGGCAGCGTCTTGTCGTGCGCGTCCTTGATGTTCGGCACGATCAGACCGCGCGGGGTGGCCGCCGCGATGCCCAGGTTCACGTAGTGCTTCTGCACGATCTCCTGGTTGGCCTCGTCCCAGGCGGCGTTGACCTCGGGGTTCCGCTTGATCGCCACGAGGAGGGCCTTGGCGATGATCAGGAGCGGGTTGACCCGCACCCCCGCCATGTCCTTGTCCTCCTTGAGCTCGGCCACGAGCTTCATCGTGCGCGTCACGTCGACCGTGACGAACTCGGTGACGTGCGGCGCGGTGAACGCGCTGCCCACCATCGCCTGCGCGATGGCCTTGCGGACGCCCTTGACCGGGATACGGGTCTCCCGGGCGGAGGCGGGGACAGCGGCTGCCGGAGCCTCTGCGGTCACCGGCGCGGGCGCCGGCGGAACCGGGGCCGCCCCGGGAGCCACGGCCGGAGCCGCCGCCGCGTGGACGTCCTCGCGGGTGATGATGCCGTCCTTGCCGGTCGGCACCACCGTCGCGAGGTCGATGCCCAGATCCTTGGCGAGCTTGCGGACCGGGGGCTTGGCGAGCGGACGGCCGCCGTCCTGGGCACCGGCCTGTGCCGGCACCGAGGGAGCGGGAGCGGCAGCAGCGGGCGCCGCGTGCCCGTTCAGCTCGGCCTGCACCGCGGCCGCGACGGCGGCGGCCTCCGGAGCGGCCGACGCCCCCTTGCGCGGGCGGCGCTTCGTGGAGGACTCGGCGACGCCGTAGCCCACCAGGACCGGCGTACGGCCCTTCGGCGCGTCACCGTCGCCCGAACCGGCGGCCTCCACCGGCTCCTGGACCGGAGCGGCGGCGGCCGGGGCCGGAGCAGGCGCGTCACCGCTGCCCGGGGCCACGTCGATCGCGATGATCACCTGGCCGACGTCGACGGTCGTGCCCTCGGGGAAGCGCAGCTCGTGCACCACCCCGTCGAACGGGATCGGCAGCTCGACGGCCGCCTTCGCGGTCTCGACCTCGCACACGACCTGTCCGTCGGTGACGGTGTCGCCGGGCTGGACGAACCACTTGAGGATCTCGGCCTCGGTCAGTCCTTCGCCCACATCGGGCATCTTGAACTCACGGAAGCGAGCAGACGTTTCGGTCATCGTCGTCACGAACCCTCTCCTCAGAACGCCAGCGAGCGGTCGACGGCGTCGAGCACCCGGTCCAGGCCGGGCAGATACTCGTCCTCCAGCCGGGCCGGCGGGTAGGGGACGTGGTAGCCGCCGACCCGCAGCACGGGGGCTTCGAGGTGGTAGAAGCAGCGCTCGGTGATCCGGGCGGCGATCTCCGCGCCGGAGCCGTAGAAGACGGGCGCCTCGTGGACGACCACGACCCGGCCGGTCTTCTCCGCCGACGCCTGGACGGCGTCGAAATCGATCGGGGACATCGAGCGCAGGTCCAGGACCTCGATCGACTTGCCCTCCTCCTGGGCGGCCGCGGCCGCTTCCAGGCAGACCTTCACCATCGGCCCGTACGCGACGAGCGTGAGGTCACTGCCCTCGCGGACGGTCACGGCCTTGTGCAGCGGGCCGGGGATGGACTCGGTGTCGACCTCGCCCTTGTCCCAGTAACGCCGCTTGGGCTCGAAGAAGATGATCGGGTCGTCGCTCTGGACGGCCTGCTGCATCATCCAGTAGGCGTCGCTCGCGTTGGACGGCGAGACCACCTTGAGGCCCGCGACGTGCGCGAAGAGCGCCTCGGGGGACTCGCTGTGGTGCTCGACCGCGCCGATGCCGCCGCCGTACGGGATACGGACGACGACCGGCAGCTTGATCTTGCCGAGCGCGCGGGCGTGCATCTTGGCGAGCTGCGTGACGATCTGGTCGTACGCGGGGAAGACGAAACCGTCGAACTGGATCTCGACGATCGGGCGGTAGCCGCGCAGGGCCAGGCCGATCGCCGTGCCGACGATGCCGGACTCGGCGAGCGGGGTGTCGATCACCCGGTCCTCGCCGAAGTCCTTCTGGAGTCCGTCGGTGATACGGAAGACGCCGCCGAGCTTGCCGACGTCCTCACCCATGATGAGGACCTTGGGGTCGTTGTCGAGGGCGAGGCGGAGCGACTCGTTGAGCGCTTTCGCGATGGACATCTTTTCCACGGCCATGGCTACTTGCCCTCCTCGGCAGAGTCGGCGAACGATGCCTGGTAGGCGGCGAACTGGGCCCGCTCCTCGTCCACGAGGGAGCTGCCGTCGGCGTAGCCGTGCTCGAACAGAGCCATCGGGTCCGGGTCGGGCATCGCGCGCACCGCTTCCCGCACCCGCTTGCCGAGGGTCTCGCTCTCCTCGTCCAGGGCGGTGAAGAAGGCCTCGTCCGCGAGCTTCTCCTTCTCCAGGTACGAGCGCAGCCGCAGGATCGGGTCCTTGGCCTCCCACGCGGCCCGCTCCTCGTCGGCCCGGTACTTCGTCGGGTCGTCGGAGGTGGTGTGGGCGCCCATCCGGTAGGTGAACGCCTCGACGAGGGTCGGGCCCTCGCCCCGGCGCGCGCGCTCCAGCGCGGAGCGGGTGACGGCCAGGCAGGCGAGGACGTCGTTGCCGTCGACCCGGACGCCGGGGAAGCCGTAGCCCTGGGCGCGCTGGTAGAGCGGCACGCGGGTCTGGCGCTCGGTGGGCTCGGAGATGGCCCACTGGTTGTTCTGGCAGAAGAAGACGACCGGAGCGTTGTAGACCGCGGAGAAGGTGAACGACTCGGCGACGTCGCCCTGGCTGGAGGCCCCGTCACCGAAGTACGCGATCACGGCGGAGTCCGCGCCGTCCTTGGCGACGCCCATGGCGTAGCCGGTGGCGTGCAGCGTCTGCGAGCCGATGACGATCGTGTACAGGTGGAAGTTGTTGCTGTTCGGGTCCCAGCCGCCGTGGTTCACCCCGCGGAACATCCCGAGCAGGTTGGTCGGGTCGACACCGCGACACCAGGCGACCCCGTGCTCCCGGTAGGTCGGGAAGACGTAGTCGTCGTCGCGCAGGGCCCGGCCACTGCCGATCTGGGCGGCCTCCTGGCCGAGCAGCGAGGCCCACAGGCCCAGCTCGCCCTGACGCTGGAGGGCGGTCGCCTCGGCGTCGAAGCGGCGGGTGAGAACCATGTCCCGGTACAGGCCGCGCAGCTCGTCGGCGCTCAGGTCGATGCTGTAGTCCGGGTGCTCGACGCGCTCGCCCTCGGGCGTCAGCAGCTGTACGAGCTGGGGCTCGGAACTCTGCGGCTTCTTCGCGGCGCTGGTCCGCTTACTGGTGCGTCGCGGTTTACGCGCGGCAGCAGTGCTCTCCACGGTCACGTGCGTGCTCCTCCGTCGGTCCGGCCCCCGGGGTCTGCCGGGAACCAGTGCGGCTCGCCTGGATCCGGAGCCGCGCACGGGGTGGGTGCCGGTCGGCCGGAGTCAGGCGTGACAGGTGCCCCGGCGAGCGCCCTGTCATAGGCACGTTACCCAGTGCGTCGCAGAACTGCGAAACCCTATCTGACCTGCGATTTTGCTTGGATTTCCAAGTAAATCGAAAAAATCGCGAAGCTCTGCTGGTCAGGGCACTGGAAACAGCCTTGCAGGCCGCCGGAACAACGGCACGTTATCCCGCGGATCAGCCCCAGGGAAGAGCGGAGCAGAGGCGAGTGTGTGAGACTGCGATCGTGCGCGAAGATGGAAAAATCACGGTATTTCTGCTCGATGATCACGAGGTCGTCCGGCGTGGCGTCCATGAGCTGCTCTCCGTCGAGGCGGACATCGAGGTGGTCGGCGAGGCCGGTACGGCCGCGGACGCCCTGGTGCGGATCCCGGCGACGCGTCCCGACGTGGCGGTGCTCGACGTACGGCTGCCGGACGGCAGCGGGGTGGAGGTGTGCCGGGAAGTCCGTTCCCAGGACGAGAACATCAAATGCCTGATGCTCACCTCGTACGCCGATGACGAGGCGCTTTTCGACGCGATCATGGCGGGTGCCTCGGGATATGTGCTGAAGGCGATCCGCGGCAATGAACTGCTGAATGCCGTACGGGACGTGGCGGCCGGAAAATCCCTGCTGGACCCGGTAGCGACCGCCCGGGTGCTGGAGCGGCTGCGCGACGGCGGCACCGGCAGGGGCGACGACAAGCTCGCCGGCCTCACCGAACAGGAACGCAAGATCCTGGACCTGATCGGCGAGGGACTGACCAACCGGGTCATCGGGGAACGCCTGCACCTCGCCGAGAAGACCATCAAGAACTACGTCTCCAGTCTGCTGTCCAAGCTGGGCATGGAGCGCCGCTCGCAGGCCGCCGCGTACGTCGCGCGGCTCCAGGCCGAGCGCCGCTGAGCCGCCGCGCGCCGCGGCGGGACTTTGGTCCCGTGCCACCCGGGGCAGGCGACTCTTACGCTCCCCCTACGGCCGGGGGACAGTGGAATCCATGTCCTTCGACGAACTCCCCGCGGCCGGGACGATCCGGCGGGCCCCGACCGGCACGATCGAGCGGACCGAGCCGATCCGGAGAGTCGAGCCCATCGAACTGCTCCGCCGCGTCCCGTACGGCCGCCTCGCGACCAGCATGCGGGCCCTGCCGTTCCTGACGGTGGCCCGGCACATCGTGTGCGACGGCCGCATCCTGCTGCGGATGCACAGCGGCTTCGGCCACCACGAGGCGTGCGACGGGAGCGTCGTGGCGTACGGCGCGGACAACTACAACGACGCGGCCTCCGGCGACGGCGGCGACCTGTGGTCGGTGCAGTTCACCGGCCCCGCCGAGATCGTGCACCCCTGTCCCGAACAGGAGCGACTGTTCGGGGCCGCGCCCGTCTCCGTCAACGAGGAGCCCTTCGCTCCGGCCTATCTCCGGGTCGACCCCCACTTCGTCACGGAACACACGCTGAACTTCTGAGGTGTCGAGGCTCCGGGAGGGGTGTCCGGCAGCCCCGGCCCTTTCCGGGACGTCAGCCCACTAGCGCACCTCCGGGCGTGACCGCAAGTCCGCCGAGCGGCCACGCAGAGTGATCTAACATCTGGTAAGTGCCGCGCTCATATGTCACTCGTCCACCTGTTCCCCCGGTCGGCGAGGTGCTGCGCCGTTACCCGGGCGTGGGCGAGCCGCTCGCCTGCGAGCCGATCACCAAAGGCCTGCTGAACCACGGATACCGCGTCTCCACCACGAGCGGCTCCTACTTTCTCAAGCACCATCTCGACAAGAGGCACCTGGACGACACCAGCGGCGAACGCGCCGCGATCGTGCGCCAGCACCGCGCCACCCAACGCCTGCAGTCGCTCGGCGTGCCCGTCGTCCCGCCCCTGACGGACACCCGGGGCGACACCGTCACCGTGATCGGCGAACGGTGCTACGCCCTGCACCCCTGGGTCGACGGCCTCCACCGGGTCGGCTCCCAGCTGACCCTCTCCCAGTCCCGTCGGCTCGGAGCGCTCCTGGGGGCCGTGCACACCGGCCTGGAACAGGTGATGGCGCCGCGCGACGGCCCGCATCCGACGAGCCCGCCCGCCCGGCCGGGGCACCGCAGCCCGGACGCCGCCGACACCTTCGAGCTGATCGACGACCTGCTGGCCGCCGCACGCGGGCAGGAGGACCGGGACGCCCCCCGCGACGCCTTCGACGAACTCGCCGTGCACCGGCTCGTGGAGCGCCGCGCCCTGCTCGAACAGCACGCCCACCGTCGCCCGCCCACTCCGGACGGGCCCGCCACCGGCTGGGTGCACGGGGACTTCCACCCGCTGAACCTGCTCTACCGGGGCGCCGACCCGGTCGCGATCGTCGACTGGGACCGGCTGGCCGTACAGCCGCGCGCCGAGGAGGCGGTACGGGCGGCGGCGATCTTCTTCGTCCGCCCGGCCGGGGAGCTGGACCTCGCGAAGGTTCGGGCGTACGCCCGCGCCTACCGGCGGGCCGCCGGGGCGGGGGCCGCGGAGCTGGCGGCCGCGGTGCACCGGGTGTGGTGGGAGCGGCTCAACGACTTCTGGATACTCCGCTGGCGCTATCGCCTCGACGACCGCAGGGCCGACCCGCAGTTCCCCGCGGTGTCGGCCCTGGCGGTGTGGTGGACGCGGGAGTACGAGGCGGTGTGCGCGGCCTTCACGGAGTGAAGCGGTGCACCACCGCGTGAGCCCGGCGCGCGCCACGAGGGCGCACGCCGGGCTCAGGGGGTGGTGCGGTGGTGCGTTATCCCGTCGTGGCGCCGAGCGCCGTCTCGCCGGGCGTCGTGCCCGTACCGCCGTCGTCGCCGGCCCCGCCGTCGTCGCCGGCTCCGCCCGGGGTGCCGGGGTCGGTGGTCGGGTCGGTCGGCTCACCGGTGGGCTCGCCGCTGCTGCCCTCGTTGGTGTTGCCGTCCGATGCCCCGGCGTCCGTGTCGGTCGGGGTCGGGGACGGGGTGAACGAGGGCTCGCTCGGGGTCGGGTCCGGGGTCCACGGCGGCGGATTGGGCTCCGTCTGACCGCCGGTGGAGGTGTCCGGGTCCTCCGGCTCGTCGCTCTCCTCCTCCTCGGTCGGCTCCTCCGAGGGCTCCTCCTCGGACTGGCTGACCGAGGTGGACGGCGTGACCGGATCCTTCTTCCCGCCGCTGTCCTTCGCGGCGTTGACGGCGAAGGCGACCCCCGCGCCGATCGCGATCAGCGCGAGCAGGACGAAGAGCCACATCTTGCCGCGCCCGCCGCCGGACCGTCGCCGGCCGCCGCCGTCGTAACCCCCGTCGTCCGGGTTGTACGGCGGCAGGATCGGGCCCTGCGAGGTGTCCCCGTGCATCGGGTGGCCCATCGCGCGGGTGGAGCCGGACATCCCGTGCGGCGGGGTCTGGCCCCCCTCGTGCAGCGCGACCGGGCCGGTGTTCCACGTGCCCGTGTGGCCGCCCTGCACCTGGAGCATCTGCAGGCTGTACTGGACGAGCCCGCGCATCTCCTCGGCGCTCTGGAACCGGTCGTCCGGGTCCTTCGCCAGCGCGCGCATCGCCATACCGTCCAGCTCCGGCGGCACCACGTCCGAGACCTCGGACGGCGGCACCGGGATGTCCTGGACGTGCTGGTAGACCACGGAGAGCGGGGTCTCACCGGTGAACGGGGGCCGCAGCGCCAGCAGTTCGTAGAGCAGACAGCCGGTGGCGTACAGGTCGGACCGGTGGTCGACGGCCTTGCCGAGCGCCTGCTCGGGGGAGAGGTACTGCGGAGTGCCCATGACCATGCCGGTCTGGGTCATCGTCGACTGCGCGCCGTGCAGCGCGCGGGCGATGCCGAAGTCCATCACCTTGACCGCGCCGGAATCCGTGATGATCACGTTGGCGGGCTTGATGTCGCGGTGCACGATCCCGTGCTGGTGCGAGTACGCGAGGGCTTCGAGCACCCCCGAGACGATGATCAGCGCCTGCTCGGGCGGCGGGGCCTCCGCGGTCAGGAGCAGATCGCGGATGGTGCGGCCCTCGACCAGCTCCATCACGATGTACGGCACGGTCTGGCCGCCCACGACGTCCTCGCCTGAGTCGTACACGGCGACGATCGCGTGGTGGTTGAGGCCCGCGACGGACTGTGCCTCGCGGGTGAAGCGCGCCTTGGAGACCGGGTCCTCGGCCAGGTCGGAACGGAGCAGCTTCACCGCGACCGTACGTCCGAGCCGGACGTCCTCCGCCGCGTAGACCTCCGCCATGCCGCCCCGGCCGAGCCGGTAGGTCATCCGGTAGCGTCCGTCACCGACGACGCCGCCGACACCCCAGGCGTCGGAGCCATCCGAAACTCCGCCGCCGTTTGCTTCGGAATCGGGTGCCATCAGTCCTCGCCGTCGTATCTGTCCGCGCGTCCGCGGGTTCTCACGGTGCCTTGCTGCATTGCCACGTCACGCTACAGCCTCCGCCGGACACCACGGTTCCGCTGCGGCAGGATCATCGGACCGCCCGGCGCGTCCTACACATGGATTTGATGCGTTTCCTGTAACGCTTCCGAGACGCTTCTTGTGCGTAGGGTCACGGAACGGGCACCCGGCTTGACGTGTCGGACCCCTGGGGCAGACTTGGCGCGTAATCGCGTTGTACGGAACCGCGTCGCACGCAATCACGTCAGACAGAAACGATGTCGGACAGACACCGCGTGCGACCGCGCGCCGCCGAGGGGGATGCAAGTCATGAGCCAGGACGGCGCACAGGGCCGCTACGCGGGCGGGGCGGTCGCGGGCGGCCGCTACCAGCTGCGCGACCTGCTCGGCGAGGGCGGGATGGCGTCCGTATACCTGGCCTACGACTCCGCCCTGGACCGCCAGGTCGCGATCAAGACCCTGCACACCGAGCTCGGCCGCGAGCAGTCCTTCCGCGAGCGCTTCCGGCGTGAGGCGCAGGCCGTCGCCAAGCTCCAGCACACCAACATCGTCTCCGTCTTCGACACCGGCGAGGACGAGCTCGGCGGTGCGCTGATGCCGTACATCGTCATGGAGTACGTCGAGGGGCAGCCGCTCGGCTCGGTGCTGGCCACCGACATCCGCACCCACGGCGCGATGCCCGCCGACAAGGCCCTCAAGGTGACGGCGGACGTGCTCGCCGCGCTGGAGACCAGCCACGAGATGGGCCTGGTCCACCGGGACATCAAGCCCGGCAACGTGATGATGACCAAGCGCGGCATCGTCAAGGTGATGGACTTCGGCATCGCCCGGGCCATGCAGTCCGGTGTCACCTCGATGACCCAGACCGGCATGGTCGTCGGCACCCCGCAGTACCTCTCCCCCGAGCAGGCCCTCGGCCGCGGCGTCGACGCCCGGTCCGACCTGTACTCGGTCGGCATCATGCTCTTCCAGCTGCTGACCGGCCGGATCCCGTTCGACGCGGACTCGCCGCTGGCCATCGCGTACGCGCATGTGCAGGAGGAGCCGGTCGCGCCGTCCAGCATCAACCGGTCGGTCACCCCGGCGATGGACGCCCTCGTCGCCCGCGCGCTCAAGAAGAACCCGAACGAGCGCTTCCCCAGCGCCGCCGCGATGCGCGACGAGATCGCCCGTGTGCTGAACGCCTCCGGCGGCCAGACCGGCGCCCCGGTGATCGTGGCCGGCGGCGGTCCCGCCAGCAGCGGCTCCGGCGTCGGCTCGGCGGTGTTCCCGCCGGTCGACCAGAGCACCCCGGCGCCGCACAGCGTCCAGACGCCGTACCAGCCGCACCCGCACCAGCAGCCGGGCCCGTACAGCCAGCCGACCCCGGCGCCCACGCCGGGCTACGGCTACCCGCAGGCGGCCCAGGGCTACCAGGCCCCGGGCCCGCTGGCCCACCAGACCCCGCCGCCGTACTCGATCAACCCGCAGCACTCGACGGCCGTGGGCACCACCGCCGGCGGCGGCTCCAAGCGGAACATGCCGGTCGTCGTCGGCTCGATCGTCGTCGCGCTGCTGGCCATCGGCGGCCTGATCACCGCGATCGCCCTCCAGGGCGGCAAGGACGACGAGGCGGGCAAGGAAGGCGACCCGGGCACCAGCGAGGTGGAGGGGTACCGCCCGCCGGAGCGCAACCGGACGATGAAGGACACGGACTGCTCGAACGCGTCCGAGGACTCCAACGACCCGAAGAAGGTCCGCGCGCCGAGCTTCATCTACAAGGACATCCAGTCGGCGAAGGCGTGCGCCGCCGCCGCGGGCTGGACGGTCAAGGAGATCGCGGAGCCGGGCAACACGTACGCCGACGGCCAGGTCGTCGGACAGTTCCCGTCCTCCGGTGCGGCGGTCGACGAGCGCGGCGCCCACTTCGAGCTGAAGGTCTCCACCGGCAAGCCCTCCTGAGCACCGATCGCCCACGCATCACGCGGGGACGACGAGCGTCACAGATCGTCCGAAGGTGATCGTTACGGGTTCGCGGATCTCCGCCCCGGACCGGTATCGGAGCCCGGATTTCCGGATACCGCGTCCGGGATGCCGGATGCAGGGGCCCGTGTGACGCTGATCTCATGGCTCCAGGACTTCCGGCCGCATGGGTGTCGAGGTGTGCGGTCTGTCTGATGGCGGCGGCCGGAGCGGCTCTGGGGCCGCCGGGCGGCTCCGCCCACGGCGCATCGCCGCCCGGCGGCCCGTCCCGCGCCGTGACACCCCCCGGGACGCCGAGCCCCGCTGCCACCGCTACCGCCGCCGCCCCGTCCTCTCCGGCCGGGGCCCGACCCGCGCCCTCGGGCTCCGCGTCCCCCTCGACGCTCCCCTCCGCCCTGCCCCTGCCGTCCGGCGTCCCGGTCTCCGGAGCGCCGGGGACCGGCCCGGCCCCGCCCTCCCCCGCCACCACCGGGAACGGGGCACAGGCACCCGCGGGGCCCGACGCCGACGCGCCGGATTCCGCCTCCTCCTCCCCTTCCGCTTCCCCCGACGTATCCGGGTCGACCGCCCCCCTGGCCGGGCGCGAGGCCGGGGCGGGCAAGGCGCGTCCCGGGCGTTCGCTGTCACCGCTGGAGCTGGCGCGGGCCGAGGAGCCCGTCGAGGAGGACGAGCCCGAGGCCCCCCTGGCCGACCCCGTCGACCTGCCTGTTTCCACCCCGCCGCCCAGCGCCTTCACCGATCCGGGGCCCCGGTCCGGACAGGCTCTGGACGCCGCGTCCGTGCGGCGGGTGCAGCAGGTCTCGCTCGGCACGGGCATCGCGCTGGTCGGGCTGGGGCTCGGCTTCCTCGCGTTCCGTATGCGCCGGACGAACTGAGCGTCGCGACCCGCTGATCCCCCGCCCACGAGACTTGCCAGGACGAACATACTCGGTATACATACTCAGTATGTCCATTCGCCACGGCCTGCTGGCCCTGCTGGAGCGGGGCCCCCGTTACGGGTCCCGGCTCCGCACCGAGTTCGAGTCGCGCACCGGCTCCACCTGGCCCCTGAACGTCGGACAGGTCTACACGACGCTCAGCCGCCTGGAGCGTGACGGCATGATCGTCCAGGACGGTTCGGACGACGCCGGGCACGACCTCTACACGATCACCGACGACGGCCGCGCCGAGCTGCGCAACTGGTTCGAGACGCCGGTGGACCGCACCAGTCCGCCCCGCGACGAACTGGCCATCAAGCTCGCCATGGCCGTCGGGGCCCCGGGCGTCGATATCCGGGACGTCATCCAGTCCCAGCGCCACCACACGCTCAAGGCCATGCAGGACTACACCCGGCTCAAGGCCCAGGCCCTGGCCGACGTCCCGGCCAACCGGGACGAGGTCGCCTGGCTGCTCGTCGTGGAGCAGCTGATCTTCCAGGCGGAGGCCGAGGCCCGCTGGCTCGACCACTGCGAGTCCCGGCTCGTCCGTCTCGCCGAGGCCGCCGCCACCGAGCCCGCCGCCGACCCCGGCCCCGCGGCCGCCCGCGGTCCGGCCCGGACACCGGCCGGCCGCACCCGGTCCAAGCGCTGACGCCGGCGCCCGCGGCACAGGCGGGCGCCCTCCCGGCGTCGCCGCCCGGAACCCAGGCCGTGCCCGTCCCGGCGCCGCCGCCCACATCCCGGCCGGCACCGCCGCCCCACCCGACCCACGTTGTTCCCAGGGGGGAACCACCCACCATGCCTTCGTCCGCCACACCTCCGCCCCCGCCGTCCCCCGGGACGCCCGGCGGCAGCCCCGTACTCGAACTGCGGGCGCTGACCCGCACCCATGGCTCCGGCATCGCCGAGGTCCACGCCCTGCGCGGGATCCAGCTCGCCGTGTACCCGGGCGAACTGGTCGCCGTGATGGGCCCCTCCGGGTCCGGCAAGTCCACCCTGCTGACCCTGGCCGGCGGGCTCGACACCGCCACCAGCGGCCAGGTGGTCATCGAGGGCCAGGACATCGCCGCCCTCGGCCCCAAGGGGATGGCCGCGCTGCGCCGCCGCAGCGTCGGCTACGTCTTCCAGGACTACAACCTCATCCCCGCCCTGACCGCCGCCGAGAACATCGCACTGCCCCGCGAACTCGACGGCGTCTCCGTGCGCAAGGCCCGCAAGGAGGCCCTCGCCGCGCTGGCCGAGCTGAAGCTGGAGGAGATCGCCGACCGCTTCCCCGACGAGATGTCCGGCGGCCAGCAGCAGCGCGTCGCCATCGCCCGCGCCCTCGTCGGCGACCGGCGCCTCGTGCTCGCCGACGAGCCGACCGGAGCGCTCGACTCCGAAACCGGCGAGGCCGTCCTCGCCCTGCTGCGTACCCGCTGCGACCAGGGCGCGGCCGGCGTCATGGTCACCCATGAGCCCCGGTACGCGGCCTGGGCCGACCGGGTCGTGTTCCTCCGGGACGGCTCGATCGTCGACCAGACGCTGACCACCGGGGCCGACTCCCTGCTCTCCGCCGGAACCGCCGAGGCCGCCACGTGAACCCGCTCCCCGGCTGGCGCGCCGCCTTCCGCATAGCCCGGCGCGACGCCGTACGGGCCAAGGGCCGCAGCGCCCTGGTCGTCGCGATGATCGCCCTGCCGGTCCTCGGTGTGACCGCCGCCGATCTCACCTACCGCAGCGCGCTGCCCACCAAGGCCAAGGAACTGACCGCCGGGCTGGGAGCGGCCGACGCCCGGTTCTCCGCCACGAGCATGGGCCCGGTGAAGCTGCAGCAGATGCCCGACGGCGTCACCTGGGGCACGCCCGAGGGCGCCCCGGACCCGACCCCGGAGGAGCAGGAGAAGCCGGTCGACGTGACCGCGACCTTCCCCGAGGGCTCGCGGTATCTCACCGAACGGACCGTGCCCGCGTCGGTGACCACCCGCCACGGCATCGCCGACACGCAGATCACCGAGCTGAGCGTCGCCGACCCGATGCTGCGCGGCCGGATCGAGCTGACCGACGGGGCCTACCCGCGGGCCAGGAACGAGATCGCCGCGACCGAGGAGTTCATCGAGTCGGCCGGACTGTCCATCGGCGACCGCGTCACCGTGCGCGGCCCCGACCAGGACTACACGCTCACCGGCGCCGTCGAACTGCCCGCCGACCTGCGAGCCGATTTCCTGTACGCGGTCCCCGGCGCGGTCATCGACCCCTGGCAGAAGACCGCCGACCGCGACAAGGACATCCTGCCGCCCCAGGCGAGTGACCCGGAGTGGCTGGTCCAGGCCCCGCCCGGCGCGGGCGTGACCTGGCAGGACGTCCTCGCCGCCAACGAGAAGGGCGTGGTGGTCGAGTCCCGCCGGGTCGTCCTGGATCCGCCACCGGTCTCCGAGATCCCCATGGCCGCCATGATGGGCGACTCGTACAACGACACGGAGAAGGCGCTGACCGCGGCGGCCCTCACCGTCGCCGCCATGGCCCTCCTGGAGATCGTGCTGCTGGCCGGTCCGGCGTTCGCCGTGGGCGCGCGCCGCTCCCGTCGGCAACTGGGCCTGGTCGGCTCGTGCGGCGGCAGCCGGGGCCAGGTCCGGGCCGTGGTGCTCGCGGGCGGCGCGGTACTCGGCGCGGTCGGCGCGGTCGTCGGGGTCGGCGCCGGATTCGGTCTGACCGCCCTGTTCCGCCCGATGATCGAGGACTACGCGGGCAGCCGCTTCGGCGAGCTGACCGTACGGCCCTGGGAGATCCTCGGCATCGCCGTGCTCGGCCTGGTCACCGGCGTCCTCGCCGCACTCGCCCCGGCGATCGTCGCGGGCCGCCAGTCGGTCCTGGAGTCGCTCACCGGGCGGCGCGGCACCCGCCGCTCCTCCCGGGTGCTGCCCGTCGTCGGCGTCATCGCGCTCGGCGTCGGAATCGCCGTCGCCGTCTACGGCGGGGTCAACGGCAGCACCAACCTCGTCGCCGGCGGCTCCGTCCTCGCCGAACTGGGCTTCCTCGGCTGCATCCCGGTGATCGTCGGCTTCCTCGGCCGGCTCGGCCGGCGGCTCCCGCTGACGCCCCGCATCGCCCTGCGCGACGCGGCCCGCAACCGGGGCCGCACCGCACCCGCCGTCGCCGCCGTGATGGCGGCGGTCGCGGGGAGCATCGCCATCGCCACGTACACCAGCAGCAACGCCGCCGAGCAGGCGTACGACTTCACGCCCAGCATGACCCCGGGCACCGCGGCGCTGATGGCCTCCGATGTCCGCGACAACGCCGAACTGCCCCGCTCCCGGGCCGCCGTCGAGCAGAACCTCCCGGTCAACGGCGGGCGCGCCGACATCGGACGGGTCTGGGCCGGAAGCGACTGCTCCGTGTACTACGAGGAGGAGAACGGCTGCGGCACCCTCGAACTCGTGAAGCCCACCGGCAAGGGCCACTCCTGCCCGCTCAAGGGCAAGGGCGCCAAGGAGCTCGCCCTGCGGATCTCGGCCGATGAGCACAAACGGCTGATGAACTCCCCGGCCTGCATGGACGAGAACTACACGATGGTCGCGTTCGGTACCGATGAACACAAGATCGTCATCGGCGGCGCGGACGTGCTCGACTCGTACGTGAAGCTCGACGACCCGGCGGCGGCGAAGGCCATCGCCGAGGGAACCCCCGTCCTGCTGAACTCGGCGTACGCGAAGGGCGGCGAGGTCACCCTCAAGGCCACCCACATCTACAACCCGCGCGACAAGAAGAACCGGGCCCTGCACCCCGGCAAGGCCCGCACCACCACGGACCGGCTGAAGGTGTACGTCGCGCCGGACCGCTACGCGGCGACACCGGGCATCCGGATGGTCATGCCGGAGCAGACCGCCGAGCGGCTCGGCCTGCACGTCGAGGAGAACGGCAGCTTCTACACGCTCGCCCGGGACGCCACGGACGCCGAGAACCAGGCGGTCCAGGCCGCACTCGACCAGGCGGGGAACCGCTCGTACCTGATGACCTCGGACGAGAGGTTCCGGACGGACGACGACACGATCCTGCTGATCCTCGCCCTCTTCGCCGGAGTGGTGACCCTGGGCGCGGCGGCCATCACGACCGGTCTGTCCAAGGCCGACGCGGAGGCCGACCTCACCACGCTCAGCGCGGTGGGCGCGCCCCCGGGCGTACGGCGCTCGCTGTCCGGCTTCCAGTGCCTGGTCGTCGCCCTGACCGGGGTGCTCCTGGGAACGGCGGCGGGGCTCGTGCCCGCGGTGGCCCTGCGGCTGACCGACCTGCGCGCGGCGCTGGCGGACATGCGGGAGGACCCGATGGAGTCGGCCTACACGCCGATCGTGATGCCGTGGGAGACCATCGGGCTGCTGGCCGTGGTCGTCCCGGTGCTCGCCGGGCTGCTGGCCGCCGGCCTCACCAGCTCCCGGCTGACCCTGGCCCGGCGCGCGGGGTGACAGGGCCTTCCGGCGCTCCCGGAAGGCTTCCGGTGCCCCCGAAAGCGGTGGATCTTCCGTTTTCGGGGGCACCACCATGGGGTACGGCACGTGTGCGAGACAATGGCGGCATGGAAATGCCGAGGAATGACCGGTCGCAGGAGCACCCGCAGGTCCTTGTCGTGGGCCAGGACGGAATGGCTATCGGCGGCGGTGCCAGTGACGACGAGTCGCGCGAGGTCCCGGTGACGGAAATGGTGGAACAGCCCGCGAAGGTCATGCGCATCGGCAGCATGATCAAGCAGCTCCTGGAGGAGGTCAGGGCGGCTCCTCTCGACGAGGCGAGCCGGGTCCGGCTCAAGGAGATCCACGCCAGCTCCGTGAAGGAGCTGGAGGACGGTCTGGCTCCCGAGCTGGTCGAGGAGCTGGAGCGGCTCTCGCTGCCGTTCACCGAGGAGTCGGTGCCCTCCGAGGCCGAGCTGCGGATCGCCCAGGCACAGCTCGTGGGCTGGCTGGAGGGACTCTTCCACGGCATCCAGACGGCGCTGTTCGCCCAGCAGATGGCGGCCCGCGCCCAGCTGGAGCAGATGCGCCGCGCCCTGCCGCCCGGCACCGGGCACGAGGACGATGACGGCGGCGCGGACCCGCACGGCCCGATCCGTTCGGGCCCGTATCTGTAACCCGAATCCGCCCTGGAGACCGAGGACCGAGTGGGGCCCGGCGCACATCACGGTGTGCGCCGGGCCCCTCGTCGTGTGCGGTGCGGCCTCGCCGTGTGCAATGCCGCGTCGCGGTGTGCGGTGCGGTCTACGGATCAGACGCCGGCCGACGGCGCGACCAGCAGTACCTTCCCGATGTGCGCGCTGGACTCCAGCACCCGGTGCGCCTCGGCGGCGTCCGCCATCGGCAACGCCCGGTCCACCACCGGCCGGACCACCCCGCCGCCGATCAGTGGCCACACGTGCTCGCGCACGGCGGCGACGATGGCGGCCTTCTCGTGGAGCGGGCGGCCCCGCAGGGAGGTCGCGGTGACGGCGGCCCGCTTGGTCAGCAGGGTGCCGAGATTCAGCTCGCCCTTGGCGCCGCCCTGGAGCCCGATGATCGCGAGGCGGCCGTTGACGGCGAGCGCCTGCACGTTCCGGTCCAGGTACTTGGCGCCCATGAGGTCCAGGATGACGTCGGCCCCCGCCCCGGCGGTGTTCTCGCGCAGTTCCTCGACGAAGTCCTGCTCGCGGTAGTTGATGAGGATGTCCGCCCCCAGCTCGGCGCACCGGGCGAGCTTCTCGGGGCTGCCCGCCGTGACCGCGACCCGGGCGCCGACCGCCTTCGCCAGCTGGATCGCCATCGTGCCGATGCCGCTGGAACCGCCGTGCACCAGGAAGGTCTCGCCGGGGCGAAGGTGGGACACCATGAAGACGTTGGACCACACCGTCGCGGTGACCTCGGGCAGCGCCGCGGCCTCCACCGGGTCGACGCCCTCCGGTACGGGGAGGAGCTGGCCCGCCGGCGCGGCGACCTTCTCCGCGTAACCGCCGCCCGCCAGCAGCGCGCACACGGCGTCGCCGACCGCCCAGCCGGTCACCCCGGGACCGAGTGCGAGGATGCGGCCCGAGCACTCCAGGCCGGGGTAGGGGGACGCGCCGGGCGGCGGGTTGTAGAAGCCCTGCCGCTGGAGCACGTCGGCGCGGTTCACCGCGCCGGCGACGACCTCGACGAGGACCTCGCCGTCGCCGGGTACGGGATCGGGCACCTCGGCCCACACGAGCGCCTCGGGGCCGCCGGGTTCGGGAATCGTGATCGCATGCATGGCCGCGAGGCTACTCCGGCGCGGCCTGCGTTCAGGGGCGCGGCGGCATCGAGTTGTTCGGCAGGGATGCGGAGCTGGGGCTCTTCCGCACGATGGTGATGACCCGGTCCGTCAGCTGCAACGGACTGGCCGCCGGGTCGTCGTAGCCGAGCAGCCGGTGTCCGCGCAGGACGCTGACGACGAGATCGTCCGTCTCCCGTACGTTCTTGCCCACCTCGGCCTTTATGACCGGCCGTTCCACCAGGTCGAGGCCGCTGCCCTGCTGGATCAGGTCCTCCATCACGGTGCCCGCGCTGGGGCTGAGGACGGAGAGGCCGAGCAGCCGCCCGGCGGCACTGGCGCTGGTGATGACGGCGTCGGCGCCGGACTGCCGCAGGAGGGGAGCGTTCTCCTCCTCGCGCACCGCCGCCACGATCTTCGCCCCGCGGTTCAGTTGACGTGCGGTCAGGGCCACCAGGACGGCGGTGTCGTCGCGCTGGGTGGCGATGATGATCTGACGCGCTTTCTGGAGCTCGGCGCGCAGCAGGACATCGCTGCGGGTGGCGTCGCCGAGCACGCCGGTGAAGCCCTCGGCGTTGGCGGCCTCGATCACCTTGGAGGCCGGATCGACGACGACGATCTGGTCCTTCCGCAGACCGGTGGTGCAGAGGGTCAGGATCGCCGAGCGGCCCTTCGTGCCGAAGCCGACGACGACGGTGTGGTCACGCAAGTTGGATCTCCAACGCTTCAGCCGGAAGTCCTCGCGGGTCCGTTCCGTGAGGACTTCGAGGGTGGTACCGACCAGGATGATCAGGAAGAGCACGCGCAGCGGTGTCACGAGCACCACGTTGATCAGCCTGGCCCCGTCGCTGTACGGGGTGATGTCCCCGTACCCGGTGGTGGAGAGGGTGACCGTCGCGTAGTAGACCGCGTCGAGCAGATCGACCTTGCCGTCGGCGTTGTCGTTGTAGCCGCCGCGGTCGAGCCAGACGATCAGCACGGTCGTGGCCAGCACGAGCAGCGCCATCAACAGGCGTTTGCCGACCTGACGGGCCGGGCCGTCGACGACCCGGCGGGGGAGCATCACCCGGGTCGGGACGACCAGTTCGTCCGCTCGCCTGGCCATCGCATCGTGGCCGGGAAGTTTCACGTGAAACACCCTTCCGTCCACGGCGTCGCCGGGGCCCATGGGAGATCCAGAATCTCCACCTCGGTGCCGGACCGTACCCCGCCCGGCGGCACCACGGCCAGCCCGTCCGCCGCGGCGATCCCCCGGAGCATCGCAGGTCCGTTGTAGCGGAGCGGCGCGACATGGTCCCGGCCACCCGCCCGGCCCGCGCGGTGGACCACGGGGACGAGGCGGGTGTCATGCGGGTGCCCGTGCACCTCGGCATGGACGAGAGCCCGGTACGCGTCCTGCGCGGGCCGGCCCGCAAGGCCCGCGAGCAGCGGCTCCGCGAGCGTCAGCAGACCCGATACGGCCGCGAGCGGATTGCCGGGCAGCCCGACCAGATACGGCCCGTCCGGCGTTCCCCGCGACTGTCCCGGAGCCGGCAGCCGCGCCAGCAGCATGGGGTGGCCGGGGCGGACCGCGGCTCCGTCCACCAGCAGTTCGGCCCCGAGGGCGTCAAGGACCGGGTGCACATGGTCGACCGGGCCGGAGGCGGTGCCGCCGGTGGTGACGATCAGGTCGGCGTCGGAGCCGGTGAGGGCCTCGCGCAGCGCTTCCGCGTCGTCCCCGAGGCGGCGGGGCCCGGAGACCTCGGCGCCCAGAGCCCGCAGCCAGGGGCCGAGCATGGGGCCGAGGGCGTCCCGGATGAGCCCGTCGTGGGGCAGCCCGGAGGCGAGCAGTTCATCGCCGAGGACGAGGATGTCGACGCGCGGACGGGGCACGGCGGGCAACGCGTCGTACCCGGCGGCCGCGGCGAGACCGAGCACGGCCGGGGTCACGACCGTCCCGGCCGGGACGAGCTGCTCGCCCGAACGGCACTCCTGGCCCCGGGGTCTGATGTCCTGCCCGGCGACCACGGGACGCCGGGCGTGCAACAGCCCCTTGGCCTCGTCGGCGTGCGCGTGCTCGCTGCGGATGACCGCCGTGGTGTCGGGCGGGACACGGGCGCCGGTGGCGATCCGTACGGCGGCGCCGTCGGGCAGTGCGGTGGCCGGGCCGCGTCCGGCGAGGAGCCCCGCCCCGGCCCCGAACGCCCAGGGCCCCGGCCCGGCGACCGCCCAGCCGTCCATGGCCGAGGTGTCGAAGGACGGCAGATCGGTGAGCGCGCCGAGCGCCTCGGCCAGCACATGGCCCAGCGCCCGGTCGAGCGGCAACCGGATCGTCGGGGGCGGACCGGCCCGCCCGGCCCTCGCCGCGGCCGCCCGCGCCCGGTCCCAGGAGAGGGTCGGGGGCGGTGGCGGGGCGGAGGACCGGACACGGCCTCCGGGCCGGTCCGCCGGGGCGGGGGCTTCCGGCAGAGCTTCCGTCAGGTCTCCCGGGTCGCCGCCGGGGCCGCCGCCCAGTCCCTCGCCGGGGGCCTCCCACCTGAGACTCGGACGCCTGCTCGACCCACCGACCAGGGCGAGCGCCTGCTCGACGGCCCGCTCCGCCTCCTCGTGTGCGAGGCCGCTCCCGCGTCCGGTCGGGGCGAGGTCGGGCGCGGGGCCGGTGGCGTCACGCACGGGGTGGGTGGCGTCGGTGGGGTCATGCACGGGGCCGGTGGCCGCGGTGGGGTCATGCACGGGGCCGGTGGCCGCGGTGGGGTCATGCACGGGGCCGGTGGGGCGGCTCCGGTCGGGGCCGGTCATGGCGTCCCGGTCCCCTCGCGGCCCGCGTCGGGCTTCGCCCCGCCCGCCTCATCGCTCCCCGCGCTCGCTTCCGCTTCCCAGCGCAGAGCCAGAGCGGTGGCCCTGCGAGCGGTCTCCGCGACCGCTGCCGCGGCTTCGTCGGGCCCCGCTCCGGCGCTCGCCCTGGCCGCCGCGTACCCGACCAGGAAGGTCGTGAGCGGTGCGGCGGGGCGGGCGACTCCGTGCGCGGCGTCACGGGCGAGGTCGAGCAGGACACCGGTGTCGACGTCGAGTTCGATTCCCAGTTCGTTCTTGACCGAGGTGATCCATTCGTCCAGCACGGCCCCATGCTCCCTGATCCGGGCTCTGGCGGCGGCGATGTCGTCCCAAGTGTCGCAGTCGAACGCGGCGTCAGGGCCCGCGTCCACCCGGGCGAGATCCAGCTCCGCCGTCAGGAGCCGGAGCGGCAGCCCGGCGAGGCCCCCGTACTCGGTGGCGAGCAGCGCCAGCTCCCGGCGGAGCGGCTCGGCGCGGTAGGCGGCCACCAGCGGCTGGTCACGTCCGTCGGGGTCGATGCACAGGGCCCCTTCCCGGCCGGGCTGTCCGGCGGCGCCGAGCAGCGCGTCGACCGTCCCCGGGCCGAGGAACGGAAGGTCGGCGGAGAGGACGAGAACGCGCTCCGCCGTCGTCAGCCGCAGCCCCGCCCCCAGTGCCGCCAACGGGCCGCCGCCCTCGGGCACTTCCCGGGTCCAGGCGACGGGTCTGGCGGTGGCGCGACGGCCGCCGACCACGACGGTGAGTGCCGCGTCGTCGCACGCCGCGAGCACGCGGTCGAGCAGCGCCCGGCCGCCCACCCGGACTCCTGGCTTGTCGGCGCCGCCGAGCCGCTTCGCGGCCCCGCCGGCAAGGACGATCACGTCATAGGCGGTCATACGTCGAGTATGGGCGGCGGCCCGGGGCGACGCCCCCGCCGGGGTGGCCGGAAGGCCCGGTCCCGGAGGGGGCGAGTCCGGCAGGCTCCGGATGCCCGGCTACAGGGTGCGCAGCAGCACCGCCGGCTGCTCCACGCAGTCCGCCACATACCGGAGGAAGCCGCCCGCCGTTCCGCCGTCGCACACCCGGTGGTCGAAGGTCAGGGACAGCTGGACGACCTGACGTACGGCCAGTTCGCCCTGGTGCACCCACGGCTTGGGCATGATCCGGCCGACGCCGAGCATCGCCGCTTCCGGGTGGTTGATGATCGGCGTCGAACCGTCGACCCCGAACACCCCGTAGTTGTTCAGCGTGAACGTGCCCCCGGTCAGCTGGGCCGGGCTCAGCTTCCCGGTCCGCGCCAGCTCGGTCAGCCGGGCGATCTCGGCCCCGATCGACTCGGCGTTACGGGTGTGCGCGTCCCGGACGACCGGAACGACGAGGCCCCGCTCGGTCTGGGCCGCGAACCCGAGATGCACGCCGGGCAGCCGGACGATCTCCCGGGCCTCCGTGTCCACGGTGGAGTTGAGCTCGGGGAACCGGGCCAGCGCCGCGGTGCAGATCCTCGCCAGCAGGGCCAGGACCGACACCTTCGGCCCGGCGGACGGGCCCGTGGCGGCGTTCATCGCGGCCCTGACCGCCATCAGCTCGGTGGCGTCGGCGTCGACCCAGCAGGTCGCGTCCGGGATCTCGGTACGGCTGCGCGACAGCTTGTCGGCGACCGCTCCGCGCACCCCGCGCAGCGGAATCCGCTCGGCTGCCGGAGCAGCCGAGGCAGCGGGGGACGCGGCAGCCGGGGAAGCTCCGGTCGGGGCCGCAGCCGCCCTCGCTGTAGGTGTCTTCGCCGCCTCGGCCTCCTCCGCCTGCCGGATCGCGCGGTCGACGTCGGCGCGCAGGATCAGCCCGTCGGGACCCGAACCCGTCAGCCGCCGCAGTTCGATGTCGTGCTGCCGGGCCAGCCGGCGTACCAGCGGAGAGACCACCGGAACGGGTCCGTCGGACACCGGAGCGACGGACCCCGGAGCCGCGGTCGACGAGGCCGCGGGCACCGGAACGCCGGGAGCCCCGGACACCGGGGCTTCGGACACCGGAGCTTCCGGCACCGCAGCTTCGACCGTCAGAGCCCCGGACCGCGTCGGCGTCCGGTCGAGCCGGTCCGGCCGGATGCGCCGACGCCGTGCGGCCGGTGCGCCCGTCCCGTACCCCACGAGCACGTTCCCCGAGCCGCCTGAGGACTCCGTGGCGGAGGAACCCGAGGACGACGAGGGCGAGGACGGACCGGAAGGGGCGGACCCGTTCCGGGCGCCCGACGGGCCCGGCGTGACGGGACCCGAGGTCTCCGGCCCCTCCGGCGCCCCGACGGCGACCGTCAGCAGCGGTGCGCCGACGGGAAGTTCCGTTCCCTCCTCGCCGAACCGCGCGGTCACCACGCCCCCGTAGGGGCAGGGCACCTCCACCATGGCCTTGGCCGTCTCGACCTCGACGACGGGCTGGTCGATGGCGACGACGTCGCCGACCTCCACCAGCCAGCGGACGATCTCCGCCTCGGTCAGTCCCTCACCGAGGTCCGGCAGCTTGAATTCGAGCACCTGGGCCATCAGCTGTCCGCCTCCCACTGCAACCGGGCCACCGCGTCGAGCACCCGGTCCACTCCCGGCAGATGGTGCCGCTCCAGCATGGGCGGCGGGTAGGGGATGTCGAACCCGGCCACCCGCAGCACCGGAGCCTCCAGATGGTGGAAGCACCGCTCGGTGATCCGGGCCGCGATCTCACCGCCGGGCCCGCCGAACCCGGGGGACTCATGGACGACGACCGCCCGCCCGGTGCGTCGCACCGACGCGGTCACCGTCTCGTCGTCGAACGGCACCAGCGAACGCAGGTCCACCACTTCGAGGTCCCAGCCCTCGGCGACCGCCGCCTCGGCGGCCTCCATGCAGACCGGCAGGGAGGGCCCGTACGTGATCAGGGTGGCGCTGCGTCCCGAACGGCGCACCACGGCCCTGCCGATCGGCTCGACCTCGGCGGGGGCCTCGGGCGACCAGTCGGCCTTGGACCAGTAGAGCCGCTTGGGCTCCAGGAAGATCACCGGGTCGTCCGAGGCGATCGACTCCCGCAGCAGTCCGTACGCGTCCTCGACCGTGGCCGGTGTGACGACGTGCAGCCCCGGGGTGGCCATGTAGTACGCCTCGGAGGAGTCGCTGTGGTGCTCGACCCCGCCGATCCCGCCGCCGTACGGCACCCGCACGGTGATGGGCAGCGGCATGGCCCCGCCGGTGCGGTTGCGCATCTTGGCGACATGGCTCATCAGCTGCTCGAACGCCGGGTAGGCGAACGCGTCGAACTGCATCTCCACCACGGGCCGCAGCCCGTACATCGCCATGCCGACGGCCGCGCCGAGGATGCCCGCCTCGGCCAGCGGGGTGTCGGTGCAGCGGTCGTCGCCGAACTCCTTCGCCAGCCCGTCGGTGATCCGGAAGACCCCGCCGAGCGTGCCCACGTCCTCACCGAGCACGTGAACGGTGGGGTCCTCGGCCATCGAGTCGCGGAGCGCGCGCCCGAGTGCCTGTGCCATCGTGGCCGGTTTCGCCTTCGTCCGGCGTCCGTCGGCCGTCACTGCCGCGGTGGTCATCGTCCCGCCTCCGCGCCGTGCTCGTCGTGGTCCTGCTCGGCGTCCAGCTCGGCGCGCAGAGCGGCAGCCTGCTCCCGGAGCTGGCCGGTCTGCTCGGCGTAGACATGGGTGAACAGGTCCATCGGGGCCAGCTCCGGATCCGCGTTCATCCGGTCGCGCAGGGCTGCGGCCATGCGTTCCGCGGCCTCCTTCGCCCGTGCGATGCCCTCGTCGTCCAGCAGCCCGCGCCCCGTCAGCTCACGCTCCAGCAGCAGCACCGGGTCGTGCGCCTTCCAGGCCTCGACCTCGCTGTCGACCCGGTAGCGGGTGGCGTCGTCGGCGTTGGTGTGGGCTTCCATGCGGTAGGTGACGGCCTCGACCAGGGTCGGGCCCTCGCCCCGCCGGGCCCGTGCCACGGCCTCGCTCAGCACCTGGTGCACGGCTGCGGCGTCGTTGCCGTCGACGAGACGGCCCGGCATCCCGTATCCGACGGCCTTGTGGGCGAGGGAGGGGGCGGCGGTCTGCTTGGCCAGCGGCACCGAGATCGCGAAGCCGTTGTTCTGGACGAAGAAGACGACCGGGGCCTTCCAGACGGCCGCGAAATTCAACGCCTCGTGGAAGTCGCCCTCGCTCGTGCCGCCGTCGCCGACCATGGCGAGCGCCACCACGTCGTCGCCCTTGAGCCGGGCGGCGTGCGCCAGCCCCACGGCGTGCGGGAGCTGGGTGGCCAGGGGAGTGCACAGCGGGGCGATGCGGTGCTCGCGCGGGTCGTAACCGGTGTGCCGGTCGCCCCGCAGCAGAGTCAGCGCCTCGACCGGGTCCAGGCCGCGCGCGACGGCGGCCAGCGTGTCGCGGTAGCTGGGGAAGAGCCAGTCGCGCTCCTCCAGAACCAGGGCGGCGG
The DNA here is from genome assembly GCF_014650675.1 of Streptomyces anulatus. Lineage (GTDB taxonomy): Bacteria > Actinomycetota > Actinomycetes > Streptomycetales > Streptomycetaceae > Streptomyces > Streptomyces anulatus. The sequence continues at coordinate 315,825 of NZ_BMVK01000003.1, forward strand.
CGATCTCGCACGCCTCCTGGCCGGTGCTCGACGGGTAGACCGCCAGCCGGCCCTGCTTCGTCAGCGCGGTGGCCTGGGCGTTGTAGCGACGCCCCCGGATCAGCTCGGCGTGGAGTCGGAGCAACAGCTCGGGGTCGACGTCGGCGACCGCGTCCGTACCGAGCACCCGGTAGGGCTCCGGGTCCGGGAGCAGCGGGGCGGGGTCGGTGATCGGCTTCCAGGCCGGGGGCGGCGTGGGCCGGTAGGCGGCCGCGCCGGGCAGCTCTTGGACCGTCATGAGAAGCACCTCCTGGCATCGAGGGAGATCGAGGGACAGTCGATCGGGGGTGTCGACAGGGAGCGAGATGTCGAGGCGTGGGCCGGGCACGGGTGTGGTGTGCCTCACCTACCGATTGTTCGGTCGCGGGGGCATTTTGGCTACAGGCGCCGCCAGCCTGTGGACAAACGGTTCTCCACAGCCTGGGATAGGAACAGGTCGTCCACAACAGGGAGGCGCGGGCCGATGGCAGCTGAACGAATGGCCGACAAGGGCGAGGAGCAGCGCCGGGTCACGCCCGCCGCCACGCCGTCGGCCGCCCCCTCGGTCGTACCGCCGGCCGCACCCGCCGGCCCGGCGGCGGAGGTCCCGGTTCCGCCCGCGCGGCCGCTGGACTCCATCGACCGCGACATCCTGCGCATCCTCCAGACGGACGGCCGCGCCTCGATACGGTCCGTGGCCGAACGGGTCCACGTATCGCGCGCCAACGCCTACGCCCGTATCAACCGGCTCGTCGAGGACGGCGTGATCCGCGGCTTCGGCGCCCGGGTCGACCACGAGCGGGCGGGCCAGGGGGCGTCCGCGTACATCACGCTCAAGATCGTGCAGAACTCCTGGCGCACGGTGCGCGAGCAGCTTCAGGCGCTGCCCGGGGCCACGCACATCGCCCTGGTCAGCGGCGACTTCGACGTACTGCTCCTGGTGCACACGCCGGACAACCGGGCGCTGCGGGAGCTGGTCCTCACCCGGATCCAGTCCATCCCCGAGGTGCTTTCGACGCGCACCCTGCTGGTGTTCGAGGAGACGGACCTCGGCCCGCGCCCGGACCGGCCGGCCGAACTCGCCTGACCGCGACGGGCGGGCTCAGCGGCCGTTCGCCCGCATGCCCTCGAAGGCCAGCTGGACGACCGTGTCCGCGAGCTGCTCCTCCCCCGGGAACCCGCCCGGCTGCGGCCGGTACCACTCGACCAGTGAGTTCACCATGCCGAACAGCAGCCGGGTCGCCAGCCGTATGTCCACGTCCGCCCGGAGGTCACCCTCGGCGACCGCGGCCTGGAGCAGCTCCGACACCCGCTGGTCGAACTCGCGCCGGCGCTCCAGCGCCCAGCGCTCCGTCTTCGTGTTGCCGCGCACGCGCAGCAGCAGGGTGACGTAGGGGACCTCGGCCATCAGCACGTCGACGGTCCGGCGCGTGACGTACTCGACCCGCTCGACCGCGCGCCCGCGCAGCGCTCCCGGCTCGTCGAGGATGGCGAAGAGCCCGTCGAGCGCCCGGCTCACGGCCCGGCGCAGCAGCTCCTCCTTGCCCGCCACATGGTGGTAGATGGAGGATTTCGAGATGCCCGCCGCCCGGGAGAGGTGCTCCATGGACGTGCCGTCGTAGCCGCGCTCGTTGAAGACACGAACGGCGACGGTGAGCAGGGTCTCCGGTGTGTACGTGTCCCGCTTGGCCGTGGTCATGTCCGCGATCCTCCCCCATGAGTTGTCCACAGGTTCCCTGGGGCCCCTTGTCCCGACCGATCGTTCGGTTACTCTAACTCCGTCCGTACGTCCCCGCCCGGCTCGATGAGGAGTTGGTCCGCCATGGCCGCCGCGCTCACCCCCCAGCAGCTGTCCGAGACCCACCGGCCCACGCTCGACCAGGCCCTCGATGTGATCAGTACCCGCGCGTACTGGTCGCCGCACCCCGAGCACCCGAAGGCCTACGGCGAGGGCGGTGCCCCGGGCAGTCTCGGTGCGGCCGAGGGCAAGGCCGCTTTCGACGCCGTCCTGAACACCCGTCTCGACCTGGGGCAGCCCGGCACCGACGGCTGGACCGGCGGCGAGGTCTCGCCGTACGGGCCGGAGCTCGGCGTCGAGTATCCGCACGCCGACCCGGACGTCCTGCTTCCGGCGATGAAGGCCGGCACGGGCGCCTGGCGGGCGGCGGGACCGGAGATCCGGGCCCTGGTCTGTCTGGAGATCCTGTCGCGCATCAGCGCCCGCACCCACGAGCTGGCCCACGCCGTGATGCACACGAGCGGCCAGGCCTTCATGATGGCGTTCCAGGCGGGCGGCCCGCACGCCCAGGACCGCGGCCTGGAGGCCGTCGCGTACGCCTACCGGGAGCAGGTCCGCACCCCGCACACCGCCGACTGGTCCAAGCCGCAGGGCAAGCGCGATCCGCTGAAGCTGCACAAGTCGTTCATCACGTCCGGTCGCGGCATCGCACTCCTCATCGGCTGCAACACGTTCCCCACGTGGAACGGCTATCCCGGCCTCTTCGCCTCCCTCGCCACCGGCAACCCGGTGCTGGTCAAGCCGCACCCGCGCGCCGTGCTCCCGCTGGCCCTCACGGTGTCCATCGCCCGCGAGGTGCTGGGCGAGGCGGGCTTCGACCCGAATCTGGTCGCGCTGGCCGCCGAGCGGCCCGGCGAGGGCATCGCCAAGACCCTCGCGGTCCGCCCCGAGATCCGCATCATCGACTACACCGGCTCCACCGCCTTCGGCGACTGGCTGGAGGAGAACGCCCGCCAGGCCCAGGTCTACACGGAGAAGGCCGGCGTCAACACGATCATCGTCGACTCCACCGACGACTACCGGGGCATGCTCGCCAACCTGGCCTTCTCGCTCTCGCTGTACAGCGGCCAGATGTGCACCACCCCGCAGAACCTGCTGATTCCCCGGGACGGCATCGCCACCGACGACGGCGCCAAGTCCTACGACGACGTGGTCGCCGACATCGCGGCCGCCGTCACCGGACTGCTCGGCGACGACGCCCGCGCGGCCGCCCTGCTCGGCGCGCTGGTCAACCCGGACGTCAAGGCCCGGGTGGAGGCGGCCGGGGAGCTCGGCGAGGTGGCCCTGGACTCGCGGACGGTCGCGAACGCCGAATTCCCCGACGCCGTCGTCCGTACGCCGGTCGTCGTGAAGCTCGACGGCACCAAGACCGACGACGGCGCGGCCTACCTCTCGGAGTGCTTCGGGCCGGTGTCCTTCGCCGTCGCCGTCGAGTCGACGACCGCCGCCGTGGACCTGCTCCGCCGCACGATCCGCGACAAGGGAGCGATGACGGTCGGCGCCTACACCACGTCCCCCGAGGTGGAACGCGCCATCGAGGACGTCTGCCTGGACGAGTCGGCCCAGCTCTCGCTGAACCTGACCGGTGGGGTCTACGTCAACCAGACCGCGGCCTTCTCCGACTTCCACGGCTCCGGTGGCAACCCCGCCGCGAACGCGGCGCTCTGCGACGGGGCCTTCGTCGCCAACCGCTTCCGCGTGGTGGAGGTGCGCCGCCAGGCGTGACTAGAGCGTCTCCCTCGGGTCCGGGACGTCGGCGTGGCGCTGCACCCACGCGTGCATCGCGATGGCGGCGGCGGCGCCGGCGTTGATGGACCGGGTCGATCCGAACTGCGCGATCGAGCACACCATGGAGGCGTGCTCACGCGCTTCCTCGGTCAGGCCCGGCCCCTCCTGGCCGAAGAGCAGGACGCAGCGGCGCGGCAGTTCGGTGCGCTCCAGCGGTACGGCGCCGGGGAGGTTGTCGATCCCGATGATCGGCAGCCCCTCGGCCGCCGCCCACGCGGTCAGGTCCGCCGTGTCGGGGTGGTGACGCACATGCTGGTAGCGGTCGGTGACCATGGCGCCGCGCCGGTTCCAGCGCCGCCGGCCCACGATGTGGATCTCCTTGGCCAGGAAGGCGTTGGCGGTCCGCACCACCGAACCGATGTTGAAGTCGTGGCCCCAGTTCTCCACGGCCACGTGGAAGTCGTGCCGCCGCAGATCGAGATCGGCGACGATCGCCTCCCGCGTCCAGTAGCGGTACGCGTCACCGACGTTGCGCCGGTCGCCCTGGGCCAGCAGCTCGGGGTCGTAGCGCTCGCCCTCGGGCCAGGGCAGCGGGTGCGGCCCGACACCGACCGGCTGGCCGTAGCCGTCGTCGTACTGGAGGGGTTCCGCCGCGTGGGGCTCCGTCGGGACGGGCCCCTCCGGGGCGGCCGTCGGCCGGGCGGGGTCCGAGGGCCGGTCCGCCGCCGGGGTCTGATGGGTTCTGCCGGTCTCACTGCTCACCCGACGAGCGTATGGCCCCCGCCGCCGCCCTGGAGCCGGGGCTCCTGCGTACCGCCCCGGCCGTCCTTCGCCGACCCGGTCTCCGGCGGGTGCGCTGGGCCGTGAGCGGGGCCGAATGCTCCAGGCTCCGGCGTACGTGACCGGCCGGGCAGCCCGGAGAGCAGCCGCCGCCGGCCGATCGTGGCACGGGCGCCCAGCCACACGAGGAAGGCCGTCGGCAGGAACACCGCGTCGGCCGCGATCATCGCCATGGAGAAGAACGGCAGCCCCAGCAGCAGGGCGATCCCCGCGTGCTCGCAGATCATCGCGACCAGCAGGACGTTCTTGACCCGCCGGTTGAAGAGCGTGAACGGAAAGGCGACCTGCACGATGACCGTGCCGTACGTCAGCACCATCACCATCAGCCCGCTGGCGCCCAGGATGTCCGACAGGGCGGGCCACGGGGTGAAGTAGTCGAGGTTGAGCGGGTAGTAGAGCGCGGTGCCGTCCTGCCAGCGCGATCCCTGGATCTTGTACCAGCCGGCGGTCGCGTAGATCAGGCAGACCTCGGCCATGATCACGGCGAGCGTGGCGTTGTGCGCGAGGTTGGCCAGCACGTCGAGCAGGGTGCGGGGCTCACCGTGCGGCAGGTAGCGGTTCACGGCCCACCAGGCGGCGGCGGAGAGCCAGATCGTCCACAGCAGGGCGGGGAGCCACCAGGTGCCGCCGAGTCCGCCCATCACCGTGGCCGCCACGAGGACGGGGCCGAGGAGCACCCAGAGCGCCGGGCCCACGATGTCCCGCAGGGGCGGCAGGCCCGCCGCGGCACGCTGCGCGTCGCGCGCCGCGCGCCGGGCGTCCAGCGACCAGACCTGGGCGCAGCGCGTCAGCACCAGGTAGATCGCCATGAGGTGGACCACGTTGTCGCCGCCGTCGCCCATGAAGATGCTGCGGTTCTGCACCGAGAGCACGCCGACCATGAAGAGGACGGACATGGTCCGGGTCCGCCACCCGAGCAGCAGCGCCGCCGCGGACAGCAGCGTGAGGGCGTACACGGCCTCGAACCAGACCGTGCTGTCCGTCCACATCAGGACGGAGAAGGCCTCGTTGCCGTTCGTGAGCTGGCGGGCCAGGTCCCAGTGCCACGGGCTGTCCGGGCCGTACAGCTCGTGGCGGTTGGGCAGTTCGCGCAGCAGGAAGAAGAGGTAGGTGGCGGCGAAGCCGATCCGGACGACGGCGCTCTGGTACGGACCGAGGGCCGAGGCGGTGACGCGCTGGAGGGCACGGGCCGGGCCGCCGTCGAGACCGCCGGGACCGCCAGGACCGCCGGAACACAGCACGGCCGGGCGGGGGGCCGCGGGGCGCGGGCCTTCATGCTGTGGGGCCGCGTTCTGTGGGGCTGCGTTCTGTGGTGCTGCGTTCTGTGGGCCCTCGTTCTGTGGGCCCGCGGGCGAGGGGATCGTCACTGGTTCTCCTCCACGCCGTGCGCCTCGTCCCGGTCCTGGTCCTGGTCCTGGTCCGCGTCACGCTCGGGAAGATCGTCCGGCGTCACGGTCCACCAGGGGAGTACGCGGTAGACGGGCCGGGTGCTGATCTTCTCGTTGCTCCACGGGGGCGGGGCGATGGAGCTGGTGGCGGAGCGGAGCTGGATGCGTTCGATGGTGCCGCCGTAGTCGCGCTCGCTCAGCCGCAGCATCGTGATGCGCCGCACGTAGCGCTCGGAGAGGTCCCCGCGCAGGCCGTTGGGGCGGTTCTCGCTGTCATGGGAATTGACGTAGAAGTCCCAGCCCCGGCGGAGCTCGTTCTGGTCCACATGGCTGGGGAAGAAGCTGCCGCGTATCGCTTCGCCGTCCTCGTACGTCAGGTTCATCCACCTGGTCGTACGGCGGCCGTCGGCCCCCACCACATCGGCCCGGACGTGGACGGCGACGTTCTGCTGGAGCGGGTTGGGCGCGAAGAGCTTCCAGTTCTGCTCGAACTCCGGGTAGATCCAGCGGTCGATCGTCTTCCCGTGCTGTTTGGACAGCGTGTTGGACGGGGCGACGTGCAGGAACACCATGGCCACCTGCGTACAGGCGAGCAGCCCGATCAGGGACAGCGCCAGAGCCGCGACCACCTGGTAGGGAAAGGAGAGCCCGGCTATGCCCCGGCCGGTGGCCAGGGGCTCCGCCACCGGCGCCGAGGGCGTCGGCGGTATGGCTGCGGGAGTGTCCTGCGCTTCCGCCGGCCGGTTCAACGCCTGCGGCCAGGCGTCCTTCCCCCCGCCCGCAGAGCTCCTGTCGTGGTCCGAATCCATCCCGCCCCGCTCACCGTCGATCACCACTCAGTTATCCACAGGGTTGACACCCTACGGGCCTCCGACTCACCATTGAAGTCAAGGAACCGAACGATCGGTCGGTAGGGAGCCCGGGATGGCGGCAGTGACTGCGGACCAGACGACGCAGAAGACGCTCGGCACGGAGGACGCGGTGGACGCGGACCGCGTCGCGGCCTTCGACGCGGCCGTGGCGGCGGACGAGCGGATCGAGCCGCGCGACTGGATGCCCGACGCCTACCGGGCGACGCTGGTCCGCCAGATGGCCCAGCACGCCCACTCGGAGATCATCGGCATGCAGCCCGAGGCCAACTGGATCACCCGGGCGCCCTCGCTGCGCCGCAAGGCGATCCTCATGGCCAAGGTGCAGGACGAGGCGGGCCACGGCCTGTATCTCTACAGCGCCGCCGAGACCCTGGGCACCAGCCGCGAGGAGCTGCTCGACAAGCTCCACGCGGGCCGCCAGCGCTATTCGTCGATCTTCAACTACCCCACGCTGACCTGGGCCGACGTCGGCGCGATCGGCTGGCTCGTGGACGGCGCGGCGATCACCAACCAGGTGCCGCTCTGCCGCTGCTCCTACGGCCCCTACGCCCGTGCGATGGTCCGCATCTGCAAGGAGGAGTCCTTCCACCAGCGCCAGGGGTACGAACTGCTGCTCGCCCTCAGCCGTGGCACCGAGGCCCAGCACGCCATGGCGCAGGACGCGGTGAATCGCTGGTGGTGGCCCTCCTTGATGATGTTCGGCCCGCCCGACGACGCCTCGTCCCACTCCGAGCAGTCCATGGCCTGGAAGATCAAGCGGCACTCCAACGACGAGCTGCGCCGGCGCTTCGTGGACATCTGCGTGCCCCAGGCCGAAGCGCTGGGCCTGGAGCTCCCCGACCCCGATATCCGGTGGAACGAGGAGCTCGGCCGGCACGACTTCGGCGCGATCGACTGGGCCGAGTTCCAGGCGGTCCTCAAGGGCAACGGCCCCTGCAACGAACAGCGGATCACCCAGCGGCGCACGGCCCACGAGGAAGGCGCCTGGGTCCGGGACGCGGCAGCCGCGTACGCCGCCAAGCACGCCCCGGCGCAGTCATCGACCCAGGCGCCGGCACCGAACAGCGCGCCCGCGCACCATGTGGAGGAGACGGCATGAGCAGCTCGACCGACTGGCCTCTGTGGGAGGTGTTCGTGCGCTCGCGGCGCGGACTGTCCCACACCCATGCGGGCAGCCTGCACGCGCCGGACGCCGAGATGGCCCTGCGCAACGCCCGCGACCTCTACACCCGCCGCTCGGAAGGCGTCTCGATCTGGGTGGTCCCGTCCACCGGGATCACCGCCTCCTCCCCCGACGAGAAGGACTCCTTCTTCGAGCCGGCCGGCGACAAGCCCTACCGCCACCCCACCTTCTACGAGATCCCGGACGGGGTGAAGCACCTGTGAGCGCCGCCCTCGCCCTCGGCGACGACGCGCTGGTGCTCTCGCACCGGCTGGGGGAGTGGGCCGGTCACGCCCCCGTCCTGGAGGAGGAGGTGGCTCTCGCCAACATCGCCCTGGACCTGCTGGGACAGGCCCGGGTGCTGCTCTCGCTCGTCGGCGACGAGGACGAGCTCGCCTACCTCCGCGAGGAGCGGGCCTTCCGCAACCTCCAGCTGGTCGAGCAGCCGAACGGGGACTTCGCCCACACCATCGCCCGCCAGCTCTACTTCTCGGTCTACCAGCACCTGCTGTACGAGCGACTGGCGGCCGGGGACGGCGAGTTCACCGGGCTCGCGGCCAAGGCGGTCAAGGAGGTGGCCTACCACCGTGACCACGCCGAGCAGTGGGTCCTGAGGCTCGGCGACGGCACCGAGGAGAGCCGCGGCCGGATGCGGAGCGGCCTGGACGCGCTGTGGCGGTTCACCGGGGAGATGTTCCAGCCGGTCGAAGGGCTGGACTCCCCGGAGTCCGGTGTCGACTGGGCCGCGCTGCGGAGCAGTTGGCTCGTCGCTGTCACCGATGTCGTCGAGCGGGCCGGCCTGACCCTCCCGGCGGGCCCGCAGTCCGGGGGCTGGGCGGCCGGAGCGGGCCGACAGGGCCTGCACACCGAGCCGTTCGGCCGCATGATCGCCGAGATGCAGCACCTGCACCGCAGCCATCCGGGGGCGTCATGGTGACCGACACCCGGCTGGAGGCGGAGCTGCGCGACCTCGCCGGCTCCGTGCCCGACCCCGAACTGCCGGTGCTGACCCTGGCGGAGCTCGGCGTCCTGCGGGGCGTGCGGGTGGACGGCCCGGGCCGGGTGACCGTGCGGCTCACCCCGACCTACACCGGCTGCCCGGCGATCGAGGCGATGTCCGCCGACATCGAGCGGGTGCTGCACGACCACGGCGTCCCGGAGGTCTCCGTGGTCACGGTGCTGGCGCCGGCCTGGTCGACGGATGACATCAGCGCCGAAGGGCGCCGCAAACTGGCCGAGTTCGGCATCGCCCCGCCGCGCGCCCACGGCGCCGACGGCGGACCCGTGCCGCTGACGCTCTCGGTGCGCTGCCCGCACTGCGGCTCCACGGACACGGAACTGCTCAGCCGGTTCTCCTCCACGGCGTGCAAGGCCCTGCGCCGCTGCGTCGCCTGCCGCGAACCGTTCGACCACTTCAAGGAGTTGTAGATGTTCCATCCGCTCCGGGTCAGCGCGATCGAACGGATCACGGACGACGCGGTGGCCGTGACGCTCGCCGTGCCGGCCGAGCTGCGCGAGACCTTCCGCCACACCCCCGGCCAGCATCTGAATGTGCGCTACACCGTGGACGGCCAGGAGATCCGCCGTTCGTACTCGATCTGCGCACCGGCCACCGAGCAGCCCGGCGATCCGGTCCTGCGGGTGGGCATCCGCATGGTCGACGGCGGGGCCTTCTCCACGTACGCCCTGAAGGAGCTGGCCGTCGGGGACCGGGTGGAGGCCATGCCTCCGATGGGCCGGTTCGTCCTGAAGCCGCGTCCCGGTCTGTTCGCGGCCGTGGTCGGGGGCAGCGGCATCACCCCGGTGCTGTCCATGGCGGCCACCCTGCTCGACCGGGAGCCGACGGCCCGGTTCTGTCTGATCCGCAGCGACCGCACCGCGGCGTCGACGATGTTCCTCGACGAGGTGGCCGACCTCAAGGACCGGTATCCGGACCGCTTCCAGCTGGTCACCGCGCTCTCCCGGGAGGAGCAGTCGGCCGGTCTCCCCTCCGGGCGGCTGGACGCCGAACGGCTCACCGGCCTGCTGCCCGCCATGCTTCCGGTGGCAGAGGTGGACGGCTGGTTCCTGTGCGGGCCGCTCGGCCTCGTACGGGCCACGGAGAAGGCCTTGAAGGCACTCGGCGTCGACCGCTCCCGGGTCCACCAGGAGATCTTCCACGTCGACGAGGGCCCCACCGACGCGACGGTGGTCAAGGTCGCCGCCCCGTCCGACGCCGTGCTGACGGCCACCCTCCACGGCCGCTCGGGCAGCTGGCCCGTGCAGGACACCGAATCCCTGCTGGAGACGGTGCTGCGAAGCCGCTCGGACGCTCCGTACGCCTGCAAGGGAGGGGTGTGCGGGACCTGTCGGGCGTTCCTCGTCTCGGGCGAGGTCCGGATGGACCGCAACTTCGCGCTGGAACCGGAGGAGACCGGGGCGGGCTTCGTGCTGGCCTGCCAGTCGCATCCGCTCACCCCGGAGGTGGAGCTGGACTTCGACCGCTGAGGGCGCCGACGCGGACCGGCCCCGTGCCTCCTCACTGTTCCCTTCCTGTAGAACCTGTTCTATCTTGACGATCCGTCAGGGCGTGAACGGGACAGCGGGAGGCCGGGACAGTGGACTTCACCTTCACCGAGGAACAGCAGGCGGCGGTCGAGGCGGCCAGGGCCGTCTTCTCGGATGTCGCACCCGACCGAGCACCCAGTCCCGCCCTGACCCCGGGCGCCGTGGCGGAGGACATCGACCGGCAGCTGTGGAACGAGCTGGCGCGCACGGACCTGCTCGGTCTCACGCTGTCGCCCGACCACGGGGGCGCCGGCCTCGACCCGATCGCGCTCTGCCTGGTCCTGCGGGAGTCGGCGAAGGTGCTGGCCAGGGTCCCGTTGCTGGAGAGCTGTGCGGTCGCGACGGCGGTCCAGCGGTACGGCGGGAGCACCCTCGCGGCGGAGCTGCTCCCCCGGGCCGGCCGGGGGGAACTGATCCTGACCGTCGGCGCCAACGGACGCAGTGGTCACGATCCCGCCGAACTCGCCGTCACCGCACGGCCGTACGGGGAGAACGAAGAGAACGGGACATCGGCAGAGGACTCCGGCTGGGTGCTCGACGGGGTGCAGTCCGCGGTTCCCTGGGCCCAGGCGGCCGACTGGATCGCCATCCCCGCGCACACCGCCGGGGGCCGCCCGGTCCTGGCCCTCCTGCCCCGTACCCGCGACGGCGTCACCCTCGCGGACCAGGTCTCCACCAGCGGTGAGCGCCTGGCCGAGGTCCGGCTCGACGGCGCCCGGGTGGAGGCCCACGAGCTGATCGACGCGCCGGGCTGCTGGGAATGGCTGAGGTCCCTGCTCACCACGGGAACCTGCGCGCTCGCGCTCGGTCTGGGCGAGCGGGTGCTCGCGATGACCGCCGAATACACCGGCAAGCGCGAGCAGTTCGGGTTCCCGGTCGCCACGTTCCAGGCGGTGGCCGTCCAGGCCGCCGACCGGTACATCGATCTGCGGGCGATGGAGGCGACGCTCTGGCAGGCCGCCTGGCGGATCTCGTCCGACGCCGGGGGGCCACTGCCCACGGCGGCCGATGTGGCCGTGGCGAAGATCTGGGCCTCCGACGGCGTCCGCCGCGTCGTGCAGACCGCACAGCACCTGCACGGCGGCTTCGGCGCGGACACCGACTACCCGCTGCACCGCTTCCATGCCTGGGCGAAGCAGATCGAGCTCTCCCTGGGCCCGGCCGCGGCCCATGAGGAGGCCCTGGGCGACCTGCTGGCCGCCCACCCGCTCGGCTGACCGACAAGCTCGGCCGACCGACAGGCACCGGGCCCGGCCCGGCGGGGATCGGCGGACGGGTCCCCGCCGAACACGCCCCCGCCGGGTCCTGGGGCTCAGAGGACGAAGGCGGGCGCCTCGTTGTCCGTGACCATCGGGCGTCCGGCGCCGTCCCAGGCCTGCATGCCGCCGTCGATGTTCACCGCGTCGATGCCCTGCTGGACCAGGTACTGGGTGACCTGGGCCGACCGGCCGCCGACCCGGCACATCACATGCACACGCCGGCCGTCCTCGGCGGACTCCGTCAGCTCGCCGAACCGGCCCACGAAGTCGCTCATCGGGATGTGCAGCGCACCCTCGACGTGACCGGCCGCCCACTCGTCGTTCTCACGGACGTCCAGGACGAAGCCGTCCGACGGCACCGCCGCGGCGTCCACCGAGGGCAGCGGGGCGAAATTCATGGGTCATGCCTTCTCTCGTGCGATCTTGGGCCTCGTACATACGCGGCAGAGTCACCCGGAACGCTACTGCACCATCTCCGCGAGCTCGGCCTCCCGCCGGGACACCTCGCCCAGCAGTTGCTCCGCGATGTCCTCCAGCAGCTGATCCGGGTCGTCCGGGGCCATCCGCAGCATCGAGCCGATCGCACCGTCCTCCAGCTCCTTGGCGAGCACCGTCAGCAGCTCCTTGCGCCGGCTGAGCCACTCCAGCCGGGCGTAGAGCTCCTCGCTCTCGCTCAGGGGGGTCAGGGGCTGCACCGGACCGGCCGCCCACTCCGCCACGAGTTCCTTGAGGAGGTCGACGTCGCCGCGCCCGTAGGCGGCGTTCACCCGGGCGATGAACTCGTCCCGGCGTTGCCGTTCCGGCTCGTCCTGGGCGAGGTCCGGGTGCGCCTTGCGGGCCAGCTCCCGGTAGAGCTTGCGGGCCTCCTCGCTCGGCCTGACCCGCTTCGGCGGCCGGACCGCTTGTTCGGTGAGCATCGCCGCGGCCTCGGGCGACAGCCCGTCGGTGTCCATCCAGTCGTGGAAGAGCTCCTCGACCCCGGGCATCGGCATGACGACCGCCCGCGCCTCCCGCGCCTTGCGCTCGTCCTCCGGATCCCCGGTCCGGGCGGCCCGCGCCTCCGCGATCAGCGCGTCCAGCTCGTCGAGGCGGGTGTACATCGGGCCGAGCTTCTGGTGGTGCAGCCGGGAGAAGTTCTCGACCTCCACCCGGAAGGTCTCCACCGCGATCTCGAACTCGATCAGCGCCTGCTCGGCGACCTGCACCGCCCTGGCCAGCCGTGCCTCGGGGCGCGGCGGGGCGTCCTCGGGGCCGTCGGCCTCCCCGGCAGCGGCGTCCGCGCCACCGGACGCGTCCGGCGTCCCCGGAGCGTCCTGCGCCCCCGGGGCGTCCTCCGCTTCGGGGGCGGGTCGGGGCGCGTCCGGCCGGTCGTTGTCCTGCCGGTCTTCATCGTTCCGGGTGGTCGGCACCCCGGCGGCTTCGTGGGTCACCCGTCCAGCGTATGGCCACGGCCAGGCGGCGCAGCACACACGGTGGGCCCCGGCCGGGGCCCACCCCCCCATGAACCAGGGACCCGGCCGCCTCACGGAACCGGGCCCCACCGCCTCACGGACCCGTCATATACCGAACTCGGCGGCCAGCCTGCCCGCCTTGATCGCCCGCACCAGCTCGGCGTGATCCGCTTCCGTACGGTCGGCGTACGTCACCGCGAAGGCGGCCACCGCCCCGTCGAGCTCGTCGTTCTTGCCGCAGTAGCCCGCCAGCAGGCGGGGGTCGGCGCTGTGCGCGTGCGCCCGTGCGAGCAGCGCCCCGGTCATCCGCCCGTAGTCGTCCACCTGGTCGGCGGCGAGCGCGGCGGGGTCCACACTGCCCTTGCGGTTCCGGAACTGCCGGACCTGGAACTGCCTGCCGTCGACGTCCGCCCAACCGAGCAGGATGTCGCTGACGACCTGCATCCGCTTCTGCCCGAGCACCACCCGGCGGCCCTCGTGCGCCACCTCCGGCACATCGAAGCCGACCGCGGGCAGATAGGGGGCGAGCACCGAAGGGCGCGCCTCCTTCACCTGGAGGACCAGCGGCTCACCCCGGTGATCGAGCAGCAGCACCACGTACGACCGGGTCCCCACACTGCCGGTGCCGACCACCCGGAACGCCACGTCATGGATCGTGTACCGGGCCAGCAGCGGCACCCGGTCCTCGGAGACGGTGGAGAGATAGCCGCCCAGCCCGGCGGCCACGACCGCGGCCTCGGCGTCCGGCACCCGGCGCAGCACGGGCCGGGCGTCGACGAAGCGGCGGCCGCCGTCGGGGCACTCCTCGGTGGAGCGGGCGGCGAAGCGGGCGCTGGTGTTGTTGCGGGCCTTCTCCGAGACCCGCTCCAGGGTGCCGACCAGATCCCGCGCGTCCGTGTGCGAGACGAGCTCCTCGTCCGCGATCGCGTTCCAGGCGTCGAGGGCGGGCAGCCGGGCCAGCAGTCGCATCGTGCGCCGATAGGCGCCGACGGCGTCGTGCGCGCCCCGGCGGCAGGTGTCCTCGTCGGCCCCGGCGGCCCGGCCCGCGAGCACCAGGGAGGTGGCGAGCCGCTTGAGGTCCCACTCCCACGGCCCGAAGACGGTCTCGTCGAAGTCGTTCAGATCGATGACCAGGCTGCCCCGGGCGTCGCCGTAGAGGCCGAAGTTGGCCGCGTGCGCGTCGCCGCAGAGCTGGGCGCCCACCCCGGTGACCGGGCTGCCCGTCAGATCGTGGGCCATCAGTCCGGCCGCACCCCGCAGGAAGGCGAACGGCGTCGCCGCCATCCGGCCCACCCGTATCGGCGTCAGGCCCGGCACCCGGCCCCGGTTCGACTCCTCGACCGCCCGCACGGCGTCCGGCCGTCCCGGCGGCAGGACCAGCGAGGCGTGCGAGGAGCGCGGCACCCGGTCGCGGAGGGCCTTGCCCGCCGCCTTCGGTGAACTCGCGGCCCCACGCCGGGCGAACCCGGGCACGACAGGAATGCGCGGATCATCTCCCGCGGTCGCCTCGGTTCCCGTTCCCGCAGTCCGCTGCTCAGGCATCGTCGCCTCGGTTCCGCTCATGGAACGCCGCCTCCCCCACCCTCGTACCGCTTCCAGCTGCCCGGCTGTCCGACCGGTCAGCGGCCCTGTCCACCAGCGACCGAGCACGACGGTACCGCCGATTCCCGGCACCCGCCGGGCCCTGTGGACAGACGCCGGGGCGGGCCCGGTGGACGACAGCGGTACGTCCCGGACCGGCCGGGAGTGGTCAGCAGCCGGTCCCGGATCCGGTGGCGTCGTCCCGCGTCAGATAGGTGTCGGCCCACCGCCCCAGCTCCTTGAGCGCGGGCTCCATCGCGGCGCCCGCCTCGGTGAGCCGGTACGCGACGCGCAGCGGCGGTCCCTCGTCCACCTCGCGGAGCACCAGGCCGGCCGCGCCGAGTTCGGTCAGCCGGTCCGAGAGCATGCGCTCGCTGATTCCGGGAATCGCCCGTCGCAGTTCGGCGAAGTGCACCGGTCGCTGCAGCAGCACGGAGACGATCTGGCCGGTCCAGCGCTTGCCGAACAACGCGAAGACGCGACTGATCCCCCCGTCAACGCGCCGACAGGGCTGCTCGCCGTGATCCGCCATTTCCCCAGAGTACTGGGCCCCTCTTGGCGGCTTACTAAAAGTAAGTAGCCATTCGGTGAACGCCGGCGGGGCCACGGAGCCTCCAGCGGCCCCTCGGTCCCACCGTATGATGATCATGACCAATCGGGCGTTTCACGTGAAACACAGCACGCCCCGAGTGGATCAGGCGACGACCCCTCCGGCCGCCACCCCCGCACCTGCGGGCTCCTCGTCGCCCTCGTCGCCGGTCCCCCCGGCCCGCGGACCACGGCCGGACCCACCGCCCCGCAGGCCCGCCCCGCCCGGCCGGGAGCCCGAGTCGGGATCGGAGCCGGCACCCTTGGCCTCCGCCGCGATCCTGGCCTCCTGCTCCTCACGCTCCGCCTTCTCGCGCGCCTGGGCCGCCAGATCCACCCGGCCCTCCGGCTTGATGTGCGCGATGACGCCGGGGTGAGCGATCGACGGCAGGATGTGGCGCCACATCTCCGCCACCTGCTCGCGCAGATCGGCCCGACCGGAGTCGGCCTCCGAGACCAGCTGAATACCGGTGAACGAGGCGACGATGATTTTGGCTGACACCATCGGGTCGATCTGTGGGAACACCTCGCCGCGCTCCTGGCCCAGCTCCAGCATCCGGGCCGTCGCGTCGATCCAGTCGCCCCAGGGATGCGGTCCACCGAGGAAGACGCCCTCGATGGAGAGCCTGGTGCCGGCCCGGGCCATCGAGTTGTGGCGCAGGGCGAAAGCGAACTGCTGGCCACCGTCCACCAGGGACTGGAGCGGCGACCCCTCCTGCTCGAACTCCACCGTGGAGGTCTGCTCGTCCATGATCGCCTGCGCGATGGCCTCCTTGGAGGCGAAGTGGAAGTACAAGGCCCCCTTGGTGACCTTGGCGCGGCGGAGAATCTCCGAGATGGCGGCACGCTCGTAGCCGTAGTCGTCGAAGACACTCGCCGCGGCATCCACGATCGACCGCCACGTCTGGACCGCGCGAGCCTGCTTCGCCATTTCCTGCCTCCGGGACGTTCTGTGCGCTCAGCCCTTCACCGCCGAGTCGCCGTCGATCCAACCTCTGCGGCCAGCGTATGCAAGTGCGCCGTTGCACCGGCCATCGGTCTGTCCGGAAACCGTGCCCACACCCAGTGGATCACCGCCCACGGACACCCGCTGCCACCTCCTCCTTACCCGCCTGTCCGTACCCCGCCCGTCCGTCAAAAACACGGCCCGACAAGAACGCGAAGACCACGAAGACCACCACGGACACCACAGGTACCGACACCACCGACGCCAGGGCATCGAAACGCGGAACAACGAAGAACCCCCGCTCCGGATCTCTCCGAAGCGGGGGTTCTGTCGAACCAACCTGACAGTCGCAAGCGACTGCCCGTTGTGCGCGAGGGGGGATTTGAACCCCCACGTCCCTAAGGACACTGGCACCTGAAGCCAGCGCGTCTGCCGTTCCGCCACTCGCGCATGAGTGGTGTTTTCAGACTCTCACCCAGTGGGGTGATCGCCTGGCGACAAACGGAAGATTAGCACGCTGGACAGGGTGGATTCACATCCGTTGTTTCGTCGGCTCCGGGAGGGGAAGCGGGAACCCCGAACCATCGCCCCCACTCCTCCAGAGTGCGTCCCGGGTGCGGGACACTGTGAGGAGGCCACCTCTACGATCCGTGTGAGGGGTGACACTCATCCACAGGCCAGACAAGGGGAACCAGCCGATTTCCCGACGCGTGGATACGATCAGTAAGCAGTACAGGGACGATGACAACGGAGGAGGTGCCCCATGGGGGTCATGAAGCGTTTCGAGCAGCGCCTCGAGGGGCTGGTCAACGGCACCTTCGCCAAGGTCTTCAAGTCCGAGGTGCAGCCTGTCGAGATCGCCGGCGCCCTGCAGCGGGAGTGCGACAACAACGCGACGATCTGGAACCGTGAGCGGACCGTCGTCCCCAACGACTTCATCGTCGAGCTCAGCACACCCGACTACGAGCGACTCAGCCCGTACTCCGGTCAGCTGGGCGACGAGCTCTCCGGCCTGGTGCGCGACTACGCCAAGCAGCAGCGCTACACCTTCATGGGACCGATCAAGGTCCACCTGGAGAAGGCCGACGACCTCGACACCGGGCTCTACCGGGTCCGCAGCCGCACTCTGGCGTCGAGTTCGTCACAGCAGGACCCGTCTGCTCAGCCCCAGCAGCCCGCGGCCGGGCGGCCCGCCGCCCCCCAGGCTCCCGGCGGCTACGGCTACCCCCCGAGCGCCGCTCCGCCGATGCCCGCGGCCCCGCCGCCCGGCACCGGACGGCCCCCGGCCCCCACGAACGACCGGCGCCCGCCGGCCGCGCCCGGCCCCCTGCCGGACGCCCGGACACGGCGCTGGATCGAGATCAACGGCACCCGCCATCAGATCTCCCGCCCGACGTTGGTGATGGGACGATCCACCGACGCCGACGTGCGGATCGACGACCCCGGCGTATCGCGCCGGCACTGTGAGATCCGGACCGGAACGCCCTCGACGATCCAGGATCTCGGGTCTACCAACGGCATCGTGGTAGACGGGCAGCACACCACCCGCGCTACGCTCCGCGACGGCTCGCGGATCGTCGTGGGCAGCACCACCATCGTTTACCGGCAAGCCGAAGGGTGAAGCGGGGGCAATGTCAGAGCTGACCCTGACGGTCATGCGGCTAGGTTTCCTGGCTGTTCTGTGGCTGTTCGTCATCGTGGCCGTTCAGGTCATCCGAAGCGACCTGTTCGGAACGCGCGTCACGCAGCGCGGCTCACGCCGCACTGCCGCCGACGCGCGCCCCCAGCAGGGCCGCCAACAACAACAAGCGGCGCCGCCCCAGCAGCGCCAGCAGTCCGGCCGGCAGCGCCGCGGGGCGCCCACCAAGCTGGTCGTGTCCGAAGGCACTCTCACGGGCACCACGGTCGCGCTCCAGGGCCAGACCATCACCCTGGGCCGGGCCCACGATTCAACGATCGTGCTGGACGACGACTACGCGTCCAGCAGGCATGCCAGGATCTACCCGGACCGTGACGGCCAGTGGATCGTCGAGGATCTCGGGTCCACCAACGGCACGTATCTGGAACGGACCCGGCTCACCACCCCGACACCAGTTCCGCTGGGCGCGCCGATCCGTATCGGCAAGACCGTCATCGAGCTGCGGAAGTAGTACGACAATGAGCGAGCGGAGCGAGCGAGCCGCGGCGGTCCCGACGGCGGACGCTGCCCGGTTCCCGACCGGAGGGTGGGCAGTGTGGCTCGAGACAGGCTGTACCCCGAGCCGACGGGCGAGGTGCGCATGAGTCTGTCGCTGCGCTTCGCCGCCGGGTCGCACAAGGGCATGATCCGGGAGGGCAACGAGGACTCCGGCTATGCCGGTCCCCGGCTCCTCGCCATCGCCGACGGCATGGGCGGTCAGGCGGCCGGTGAGGTCGCCAGCTCCGAGGTGATCTCCACGCTCGTCCCGCTCGACGACGACGTACCGGGATCCGATCTTCTGACCTCGCTCGGCACCGCCGTGCAGCAGGCCAGCGACCAGTTGCGCGTCATGGTCGAGGAGGACCCCCAGCTGGAGGGCATGGGCACCACGCTCACCGCCCTGCTCTGGACCGGTCAGCGCCTCGGCCTGGTGCACGTCGGCGACTCCCGCGCGTACCTGCTGCGGGACGGCGTCCTGACGCAGATCACCCAGGACCACACCTGGGTGCAGCGCCTCGTCGACGAGGGCCGGATCACCGAGGAAGAGGCCACCACCCACCCGCAGCGCTCCCTGCTGATGCGGGCGCTGGGCAGCGGCGACCACGTCGAACCGGACCTCTCCATCCGCGAGGTCCGCGCCGGCGACCGCTATCTGATCTGCTCGGACGGTCTCTCCGGCGTTGTCTCGCACCAGACGATGGAAGAGACCCTCGCCAGCTATCAGGGCCCGCAGGAGACCATCCAGGACCTGATCCAGCTCGCTCTGCGCGGTGGCGGCCCGGACAACATCACCTGCATCGTGGCCGACGTCCTGGACGTCGACAGCAACGACACCCTGGCCGGGCAGCTCAACGACACCCCCGTCGTCGTCGGCGCGGTCGCGGAGAACCAGGCCCAGCTGGGCGACGGCGGGGCCATGCAGACGCCCGCCGGCCGCGCGGCAGGCCTCGGCCGCCCCGTGCCCCCGCCCGCCGGCGGCTTCGGCCCGCCCGGCAGCGGCGACGTCGGCTACGGGGGCATGCCGGACGGCTCCTACGACGCCTACACGGACGAGGACTTCGCCAAACCGGGCGGCGGCCGTAAATGGCTGAAGCGTTCCGTCTTCATCGTGCTCGCACTGGCCGTGATCGGCGGCGGTCTGTACGGCGGCTACCGCTGGACGCAGACGCAGTACTACGTCGGCGCCCAGGACGAGAACGTCGCACTGTTCCAGGGCATCAGCCAGGACCTCGCCTGGGTCTCGCTCTCGAAGATCGAGAAGAACCACCCCGAGATCGAGCTCAAGTACCTGCCGCCGTACCAGCGCAAGCAGGTCGAGGCGACGATCGCCGAGGGCAACATCACCGACGCCCGCGAGAAGGTCGCCGAGCTCGCCGCCCAGGCCTCCGCCTGCAAGAAGGACGCGCAGCGCCGCGCGGCCGACGCCGAGAACCGGGCCCGTACGGGCGAGGGCGAGGCCGGCGGCACCGCCGGAGCCCCCGCCACCAGGACTTCCGCCACGTCCTCCGCCAAGGGGACCAAGCCGACCACCGCTCCCACTCCCGGCCCCAGCCTCTCGGAGGAAGAGAAGAAGCTGGTCCCGCAGTGCGGTAAGCAGTAAGCCGTAGGGGGCCTTCAGCACCATGAGCGTTGTCACCAACACGACCACCATCGGCGCGATCGACGCACCGAGCCGCCGCAACACCGAGCTGGCGCTCGTCGTCTTCGCCGTCGCCATCTCGGTGTTCGCCTACGCCAACGTGGGCCTCGCCCTCAACGGCGAACTGCCCGCCGGCATGCTCGGCTACGGAGCGGGCCTCGCCCTGCTCGGCGGTGTGGGCCACCTCGCGGTCCGGAGGTTCGCGCGGTACGCGGACCCCCTGCTGCTGCCTCTGGCCACCCTGCTCAACGGACTGGGCCTGGCGCTGATCTGGCGCCTGGACCAGTCCGAACGCTTCCAGGCCCTGGACACCTTCGTCCCCGCCGCCTCGAAGCAGCTGCTGTTCTCCGCCATCGGCGTGGGCACCTTGGTCGCGGTCCTGGCCATCCTGAAGGATCACCGCATCCTCCAGCGCTACACGTACATCTCCATGGTCGTGGCGCTGTTCCTGCTGATCCTGCCGATGTTCTTCCCCGCCGTGAACGGCGCCAAGATCTGGATCAAGATCCCGGGCGTCGGAACGCTCCAGCCCGGCGAGTTCGCCAAGATCATCATCACGGTGTTCTTCGCGGGCTACCTGATGGTCAAGCGGGACGCGCTGGCCCTGGCCAGCCGACGGTTCATGGGCCTGTACCTGCCTCGCGGACGGGACCTCGGTCCGATCCTCGCCATCTGGGCGATGTCGATCCTGATCCTCGTCTTCGAGACCGACCTCGGCACCTCACTGCTCTTCTTCGGCATGTTCGTCGTCATGCTCTACGTGGCGACCGAGCGCACCAGCTGGATCGTCTTCGGTCTGCTGATGTCGGCGGTCGGCGCGGTCAGCGTCGCCACGTTCGAACCGCACGTCCAGGAGCGCATCACCGCCTGGCTCGACCCGTTCGCGGGCTGGGGCAAGCTGAACGCGAGCGAGCAGATGGCGAAGTCCCTGATGGCCTTCGGCTCCGGAGGCACCCTCGGGACCGGGCTCGGACAGGGCAACTCCGACCTGATCGGCTTCGCGGCCAACTCCGACTTCATCCTGGCCACGGTCGGCGAGGAGCTCGGGCTCGCCGGGATGATGGCCGTGCTCCTCGTCTACGGCCTGATCGTCGAGCGCGGCGTGCGCACCGCGCTGGCGGCCCGCGACCCGTTCGGCAAGCTGCTCGCGATCGGCCTCTCCGGCTCGTTCGCCATCCAGGTGTTCGTCGTCGCCGGCGGTGTGATGGGCCTCATCCCGCTCACCGGTATGACGATGCCGTTCCTGGCGGCAGGTGGTTCCTCCGTGCTCGCCAACTGGGCCCTGATCGCCATTCTGATCAGAATCAGCGATACCGCCCGTCGCCCGGCGCCTGCCCCCTCCCCGTCCACCGACGCCGAGATGACGCAGGTGGTCCGCCCGTGAACAAGCCCCTGCGCCGGATCGCGATCTTCTGCGGCATCCTCGTCCTCGCGCTCCTCATCCGGGACAACTGGCTCCAGTACGTCCGCGCCGACGAGCTGAACAGCCACAAGTACAACCGCCGCGTCGAGATCGAGCGGTACGCCCACGAGCGCGGCGACATCATCGTCGACGGCAAGGCGATCACCGGCTCCGCCGAGACCGAGGACAGCGACTTCAAGTACAAGCGGGTCTGGAAGGACGGGCCCCTGTGGGCCCCCGTGACCGGCTACTCCTCGCAGGCCTTCGACTCCTCGCAGCTGGAGAACCTGGAAGACGGCATCCTCACCGGCAACGACGACCAGCTGTTCTTCGACCGGACGCTGTCGATGTTCACCGGCGACAAGAAGCGCGGCGGCAACATCGTCACCACGCTGAACGGCGATGCCCAGAAGGCCGCCTTCAAGGGGCTCGGCGACAAGAAGGGCGCGGTGGTCGCCCTCGACCCGAAGAGCGGCGCCATCCTCGCCCTCGCCAGCACCCCGTCCTACGACCCCTCGGTCTTCGCCGGCAACTCCCTCAAGGACTCGGACAACCGGCAGAAGCTCCTGAAGGACAAGGACAAGCCGATGCTCAACCGGGCATTGCGCGAGACCTACCCCCCGGGCTCCACCTTCAAGGTCGTCACCGCCGCCGCCGCCCTGGAGAACGGGCTCTACGACGACATCGACGCCAAGACGGACTCGCCGCTGCCCTGGACGCTGCCGCAGTCCACCACGCAGCTCAAGAACGAGGGCAACATCCCCTGCGAGAACGCCACGCTGCGCGAGGCCCTGCGGGTGTCGTGCAACACCGTCTTCGGGAAGATGAGCGACGACCTCGGCAACGAGAAGATGATCGAGCAGACGGACAAGTTCGGCTTCAACAAGGAAGTCTTCACGCCCGTCCGCGCCGACGCGAGCATCTACCCCGAGGACAACAAGCCGCAGAACGCGATGGCCGGCATCGGCCAGGCGTCCAACCGGACCACCCCGCTCCAGATGGCCATGGTGGCCTCCGCGATCGCCAACGACGGCAAGCTGATGCAGCCGTACATGGTCGCCGAGCGGCAGGCGCCCAACCTGGACCCGGTCTACACCCACGAGCCCGAGGAGCTCAGCCGCGCGCTCTCCGGTGAGAACGCCCAGAAGGTCCAGCAGATGATGGAAACCGTCGTCAAGGACGGCACGGGAACCAACGCGCGGATCCCCGGCGTCACAGTGGGCGGCAAGACCGGTACGGCACAGCACGGTCTGAACAACAGCGAGAAGCCGTACGCCTGGTTCATCTCGTACGCGAAGACCGACAGCGGCTCACCGGTCGCCGTCGCCGTCGTGGTCGAGGACGGCAACGCCAACCGGGACGACATCTCCGGTGGCGGGCTGGCCGCCCCCATCGCGCGCGACGTGATGAAGGCAGTCATCGACAGCAAGAAGTGAGACCTGTCACGGCGGCCGCCCGTCATACCGGACATCGGATACCGGTCGGATATCGGCTGACGGGTGCGGGCTGATCACGTCACCCGTGCCCGGTAGCGTATGCGCGAACAGCGCACCGCCGCGGACCACACACGGGTGCGGTCGGGACTGACGGAGAGGGCTGGAACAGTTATGGAAGAGCCGCGTCGCCTCGGCGGCCGGTACGAGCTGGGCTCGGTGCTCGGCCGTGGTGGCATGGCCGAGGTCTACCTCGCGCACGACACCCGGCTCGGCCGCACCGTAGCTGTGAAGACGCTCCGGGCCGATCTGGCCCGTGACCCGTCGTTCCAGGCCCGGTTCCGCCGTGAGGCCCAGTCGGCCGCCTCGCTCAACCACCCCGCGATCGTCGCCGTGTACGACACCGGTGAGGACTACGTCGACGGGGTCTCCATCCCGTACATCGTGATGGAGTACGTCGACGGGTCGACGCTGAGGGAGCTCCTGCACTCCGGTCGCAGGCTGCTCCCCGAGCGCACGCTGGAGATGACGGTCGGCATCCTCCAGGCCCTGGAGTACTCGCACCGCGCCCAGATCGTCCACCGCGACATCAAACCGGCGAACGTCATGCTGACGCGCACCGGCCAGGTCAAGGTCATGGACTTCGGCATCGCCCGCGCCATGGGCGACTCCGGGATGACGATGACGCAGACCGCCGCGGTCATCGGCACCGCCCAGTACCTCTCCCCGGAGCAGGCCAAGGGCGAGCAGGTCGACGCGCGCTCCGACCTGTACTCCACCGGCTGCCTGCTGTACGAGCTGCTCGCGGTCCGGCCTCCGTTCGTCGGGGACTCGCCCGTCGCGGTGGCCTACCAGCACGTGCGGGAGGAACCGCAGCCGCCGAGCAACTTCGACCCCGAGATCACGCCCGAGATGGACGCGATCGTGTTGAAGGCGCTCACCAAGGACCCGGACTACCGCTACCAGTCCGCCGACGAGATGCGCGCCGACATCGAGGCCTGCCTCGACGGCCAGCCGGTCGCGGCCACGGCGGCGATGGGCGCCGCGGGGTACGGGGGCTACGACGGTTACCACACCGACCAGCCCACCGCCGCCCTGCGCCCGACGGACCCGAACAACGCGCAGACCTCGATGCTGCCCCCGGTCAACCCGGACGACGGCGGCTACGGCTACGACGACCGCCAGGGCCGTCGGCGCCAGCAGAAGAAGAGCAACACCTCGACGATCCTGCTGGTCGTCGCGGGCATCCTGGTGCTGGTCGGCGCGATCCTGATCGGCCGGGTGATCTTCTCCCCGACCAGCGACGACGGCCAGATCAAGGCCCCGAACCTGGTGGGCTCCACGGTGGACCAGGCGGAGAAACTCGCGGCCAGAACCGACGTCACCGTGAAGGTCGGCGCCGAGGAGCCGTGCGAGGAGCAGGAGAAGGGCGAGATCTGCTCGCAGGATCCGGCGGCCGACGCGCTGATGGACAAGGACGGCACCGTCACGGTCGTCGTCTCCGCCGGAGCGCCGAAGGTCGAGATCCCCAACGTCCTGGAGAAGTCCGAGGACGGCGCCCGCGAGGTTCTTGAGGGCAAGGGCTTCACGGTCAACGTCACCACGGAGGAGTCCGAGAAGACCGAGGGCACCGTGATCGAGCAGGACCCCAAGGGCGGCGCGAAGGCCGAGGAGGGTGCCGAGATCACCATCACCGTGGCCGTGCAGACGACCGACCCGATGCCGGACGTGCGGACCCGTCAGTACGACGCCGCCGTGGCCCAGCTCAACCAGCTCGGATTCACCAACGTCTCACGGGCCGACGTGGACTCGGAGAAGCCGGCCGGAGAGGTCATCGAGCAGACCCCCGCGGGCCCGAGCAAGCAGGCCAAGGACGTGCAGATCGTCCTGAAGGTCTCCAAGGGGCCGGCACAGCCGGAGCAGGTCGCGATCCCCGGTGACATCGGCAACAGGCCGTACCAGGACGTCAAGGGCCAGCTCGAAGGGCTCGGCTTCGTGGTCGCGCTCGCCCCCAACTCGGTCGACAAGCCGAACGCCCGGGTGATCACCAGCAGCCCGGCGCCGACCACCCAGGCGCCCAAGGGCAGCACCGTCACCCTCGTGACCATCGAGGGCGGCGGGAACGGCGGGAACGGCGGGGGCTTCATCGGAGGCATGGGCGACGACTGAACCGCCTTCCACCCACCGCACACGGGAAGGGCCCCGGTCACCACTCGGTGACCGGGGCCCTTCCCGTGTGCCGGGCGCGAGCGGCCTCGGCACGAGGGCTCAGCGCAGCTCGACCGGCTTCGTACGGTCCTTGTCGACCTTCTCCGTACGCTCCAGCTCGCCCCACACGATGTAGCGGTACTTCGAGGTGTAGACCGGGGTGCAGGTCGTCAGCGTGATGTAGCGGCCCGGCTCCTTGACGCCCGACTCCTCCGGGACCGGCTGGATCACGTCGACGTTGAACTTCGACGTCTCGGGGAGCTTCTTGTAGACCTTGTAGACGTACCAGGTGTCCTTGGTCTCGAAGACGACCGGATCACCGTTCTTCAGCTTGTGGATGTTGTGGAACTTCGCGCCGTGCCCGTCACGGTGCGCGGCCAGCGTGAAGTTGCCCTCGTCGTCCCAGGGGAGGCCCGATTCGACCGGGTCGGTGTAGTAGCCCGCGATGCCGTTGTTCAGGGTCTCGGGGTCGGTGCCCTTCTTGACCAGCACCTCGCCGTTCTTCATGGCGGGCACGTGCAGGAAGCCGATGCCGTCCTTGGTGTCCAGGGCGCCCGGCCCGTCCGCCCACCTGCTGCGGACCGTGTCGCCCTGCTTGTCGGCCTCGCGGTCGGCGAGCACGTTGGTCCACCACAGGGAGTACGCGACGAACAGCGCGAGCACCAGGCCCGCGGTGATGAGCAGTTCGCCGAAGACGCTCACGGCCGTCGCGACGGGGTGGCGGCCTCGCGGGCGCACCGGGGGCGCGTCCACCTGGGACGTGGATGTGCCGGCCCGCTCGTCGTGCTCGGTCCTCGCTGCCACCGCACCGTCCCTGTCGTGAGGATGTTCAGCCGACGAGCGCGTCGGGCTTTCCCTGGCTGCGCGGCCGTTCGTCGACCATCTTGCCCCAGACGATCAGCCGGTAGGTACTCGTGAATTCCGGGGTGCACGTCGTCATCGTGAGGTACCGGCCCGGGCCCTGGAACCCTGAGCCCACCGGTACCGGTTCGATCACCGAGATGTTGGACGGCGCGGTCTGCGGGAGGATGCTGGCCATCTCGTACGTGTAGTAGGCGTCCTGCGTCTCGACCACGATCGGGTCGCCGGGTTCGAGCTTGTTGATGTAGCGGAACGGCTCGCCGTGGGTGTTGCGGTGGCCGGCCACGGAGAAGTTGCCCTGCTTGTCGGAGGGCATCGCCGTCTTGAGCCTGCCCTCGCCGTAGTGGCCGAGCATCCCCCGGTCGAGCACCCTCTCCTTGTCGATGCCCTCGGCGATCGGGACGACGACGTCCAGCTTGGGGATGTGCATGATCGCGAAGCCCTGGCCGGGTGCGAACACGCCGGGCTTCCGGTCGCCTCTGGCCCACTCGTCCTGGATCCGGTTCGTCTCCTTGCCGGCGATCTGCTCGGCCCGGATGTTGGTCCACCAGAGCTGGTAGGTGACGAACAGCAGCATCAGGACGCCCAGCGAGATGAACACCTCGCCGACCACCCGGCTGGCGACGACCGCCGGGCTGTCCTTGGCCGCCTTCGCCGCGCGCCGGGCCTCCACCCGGGACATCGGGGCGGCCGGGGCGGCCTGTTCCGCGACCGGCTCCGGGCGCCGACGGCCGCGCCCCTTGGCCGCCCGCCGCCGCTCGGCCCGCCCACCGGAGGGAGGCGCACCGGGGCGGGAAGCAGACTCGGGATCGAGATCGGGCTCGGGCTCGGCCGGAATGCGGCTGATGACTTCGGTGCGGGGCTCGGCGGGCCCCCCGACGACAGCGGCCATGACTTCGGTGCGCGGTTCGGCGGGCAGGTCCGGCGCCGGGACCGGCTCCTCGGCCGGAGCTATTCGCGCAGACGGCTGCTGGGGCCCGTACCAGTCGCGTTGGTACCCGACGGGGTCATACCACTCGTTCGGGGCTCCCTGGGGCTGCTGAGGCCCTTGGTGAGGCGTGTAACCGGCCTCGTGCGACGGCGCCGCCGTCGGTACGTGTCCGAGCACGGGATCCGGCACGTGTCCGAGCACCGGCTCCGGTACGTGTCCGAGCACGGGATCCGGTACGGATTCGGGTGCTCCGGGGCCGTCCGCTCCCGGTCCGCCCGGGATGTTGTCCGCCCGGAACCACGGCGAGGCGTGCCCGCCGGGCAGCGGATCGTTGAGCGGATCCGCGAGTCCGTCCACCGCCGCCACGAACGCGCCGTCGGCCCCGTACGCCCCTTGCGCGTGAGGGCCCTCCGGTCCGGCGTCGTGCCCGGGGCGGCCTGCGGTCACGCGGCGGCCTTGCCCACCACCGGCGCGAGCCCCGCCGACCGCGCGACGGCCCCCTGGTCTCCGCACTGCTCCAGCCAGTTGGCGAGCATCAGGTGGCCGTGCTCGGTGAGCACCGACTCGGGGTGGAACTGCACACCCTCCACCGCCCGGTCGCGGTGGCGCAGCCCCATGATGATGCCGTCCGCCGTGCGGGCGGTGACCTCCAGCTCCGGGGGTAGCGCACCGGGTTCGGCGGCGAGCGAGTGGTAGCGCGTCGCGGTGAAGGGGGACGGCAGTCCGGCGAAGACGCCCTTGCCCTCGTGGGTCACGGGGGAGGTCTTGCCGTGCAGCAGCTCGGGGGCCCGGTCGACGACACCGCCGTACGCGACCGCCATCGACTGCATCCCCAGGCAGACGCCGAAGACCGGGACGCCGGTGTCCGCGCAGTGCCGCACCATCTCGACGCAGACGCCGGCCTGCTCGGGCGTGCCGGGACCCGGCGAGAGCAGGACGCCGTCGAAGCCGTCCTGCGCGTGGGCGGGGGTCACCTCGTCGTTCCGCAGCACCTCGCACTCGGCGCCGAGCTGGTAGAGGTACTGAACGAGGTTGAAGACGAAGCTGTCGTAGTTGTCCACGACGAGGATGCGTGCGCTCACTGGTCGGCTCCTGCTCCACCGGCGCTCGCGCCGTCGACGGTCACATCACCGAACGGAAGCAGCGGCTCCGCCCACGGGAACACGTACTGGAACAGCGCGTAGACGACCGCCAGAACCAGCACGAGCGAGATGACGCCCCGCACCCATGCGTTGCCCGGCAGATGCCGCCAGATCCAGCCGTACATGCTGACCCCTCCATTCGGTACCCGCACCAGACTAGAGGGCCGCGGCCGGACAGGGGGTCAGCTGTGGAAAAGCTCGGGTCAGCCGGAAAGTTCCGGCGGCCTTCCGTCGCTCACCGGCCGTGTCGCGTCCAGATGCGCCCAGGCGATCAGCCGGTGGCTGCTGCCCCATTCCGGCTCGCACGTGGTGAGCGTCAGATAGCGTCCGGCGCCCTCGAATCCGGAGCCGCGGGGCACCGGGTCGACGACGGCGGTGTCGGTGGGCACGGTCCGGTACGGCTTCTTCGCGATGCGGTACGTGAACCAGGTCGTGCCGTCGTTCACGACCACCGCGTCCCCGGGCCGCAGCTTCGGGAAGTCCTTGAAGGGGTCGCCGTACGTCCTCCGGTGCCCGGCCACCGCGAAGTTGCCGGTGTCGCCGGGGCGGGCCGTTCCGCTGTAGTGCCCGAGCCCCTTCTGCAGGGTTCCGACCGCGGTGTTCTCCAGAACGGGCCATTCCCAGTCGGCGCCGAAGCGGGGGATGCGCATCGTCGCGAAGGGTTTTCCGTCGCGGTACGGGGCGGGGGCCGGGGCCGCCGACGGGGACGGGGACGGCTCCGCGGAGCCGGGCGGCGGGGCCTGTGCCACGGGCTCCCGGGCCCACTGGCTCTGGAGGGTGTCGATCTCGCCCTCGGCCGCGTCGGCGGCTTTCACACCGGTCCAGAACAGGAAGTAGACGACGAAAAGGATGATCAGCGCACCCGCGGTGATGCAGAGTTCGCTGAAGGTTCTGACGACGAGTCGCACCGACACCGGACGGCCTCCCCGGGGCTCAGCTCGGGCTCACTCCACAGGCTGTGCGTAGTGGAGATCCACTGTGCCCGAGTACCCGGGAAGAGTCACCGCCTCGTTCTCGTCGACTTTCCAGCCCAGCCCGTACGCCTTCACGTACAGCAGGTAGTTCTGGATCGCGGTGGAGTCGTTGAGCGCCCGCTTGAGCTTGCCCGGGTCGCCGACCGCGGTGACCTTGTACGGCGGGGAGTAGACGCGGCCCTGGAGGATCAGCGTGTTGCCCACGCAGCGGACCGCGCTGGTGGAGATCAGCCGCTGGTCCATCACCTGGATTCCGCGCGCCCCGCCCTGCCACAGCGCGTTCACCACGGCCTGCAGGTCCTGCTGGTGGATGACCAGGTCGTTGGGCTGGGGCTCGGGGTAGCCGGGGTTGGCGGTGGCGTCGGGGGGCGCGTCATTGAGCGTCACGCTGACGGAGTCGCCGCTGATCTTCGTGGTGCCGGCCGCCTTCTCCAGTGCCTTCAGCCGGGCGTCCTCGGCCTTGGTGGAGCCGTCGTCGCGCTGGGCCAGGGCGTCGATGTCCGCGCGGGCGCCGGCGACCGCATCGTTCAGTTCGCCGTTCTTCTCGCTGCGCTCCCTGATCAGGTCGGAGAGCTTCAGCAGCGAGGAGTCGCTGCGCAGATTGGTGCCCTTGGCGGTGTTGGCGCTGGTGACGAAGATCAGTCCGGCCAGGGCGAAAACCGCAGCGGTGAGCCCCCGGACCGCCCACGCGGAGGTGCGCCGGGCCGGGCCTTCTGGGGAGTCGGCAGAATTGCTCAACGTACCCTTATCTCATCAGGCGCCAGAGAAGCACTACGCTAACGGACGCTCGGGGGAGGCAGCATTCCCCCTGGCACCCCGCCCCCGGCGCCCGCCACAGATCCCTGCGCGGTCACGCAGCGCATCGACAGGAGAGTCCCTCGTGCCGAAGTCACGTATCCGCAAGAAGGCCGACTTCACGCCGCCCCCGGCGAAGCAGGCAACGGCTATCAAGCTGACCAATCGCAGTTGGGTCGCTCCGGTGATGCTGGCCCTGTTCCTCATCGGGCTGGCCTGGATCGTGGTGTTCTACGTGACCGAAGGCGATCTTCCGGTCGACGCCCTGGGCAACTGGAACATCGTGGTCGGCTTCGGCTTCATCGCCGGCGGCTTCGCCGTGTCGACGCAGTGGAAGTGACGGACCACCTCCGCGCAAGCCTTGCCCTGAGTTACCCACAGAGTTATCCACAGCTGGGGGAAAAGGTCAGACGATCTGTGGATAACCTCCACTCAAGTTGACGCCGGTGTGACTGCAGCCTCCCTCGTCGAGGGGGGCTGCACCCCGTTGTCCTGGCGGAAAAACCCAGCTCAGCGACAAGGGGAACGACTGTTCCTCTTGCCATGCACAAGATTCTGCGCACACTGTGGACAACTTCGGTCGGCCTGGGGGTGGAGACCCCTGTTCCGCACAGGATCAGGCTCTGGATCCGGCTCTGGACCGGCTCGGGACCCGGCTCAGGTGAGGGACATCGTGCGGGCGACGATGATCCCGATGCTCGCCAGCAGGACGAGCGCGCAGGCGCCCACCTGCACCGCCGTACGCCGCTCGCGCGGGGCGTGGACCATGCCGACGGCGATGGCGACACCCGCGATCAGACCGCCGACGTGCGCCTCCCAGGCGATGCCGCCCCAGGTGAAGGTGAAGACCATGTTGATCGCCAGGAGCACCAGCACCGGACGCATGTCGTAGTTCATCCGCCGCATCAGGACGGCGGTGGCGCCGAACAGGCCGTAGACCGCGCCGGACGCGCCCAGCGAACCCTGGTTGGGCGCGGCGATCAGGTAGGTGAGGGCGCTGCCCGCGAGGCCGGACAGCAGGTAGAGGGCGAGATAGCGGGACCGGCCGAGCGCCGCCTCCAGCTGTCCGCCGAGCCACCAGAGCCCCAGCATGTTGAACCCGATGTGCACCACTTCCTGGTGCAGGAACATCGAGGTCACCAGGCGATACCACTGGCCCTCGGCGACGCCTTCGATGGATCCCGGCGGCGGGCTCGGGTCCCACGCCAGCCCGAGCAGCGTCAGATCGCCCACCAGCGCGGGACGGACGGAGACCAGGAGGAAGACGGCCAGATTGATGCCGACCAGGATCTTGGTGACCAGGCGCGGGTCGGCGGCCACCGCACCGCCCGCCAGCGTCCGCGGCCGGGCGGCTGCCGGGTGGTGCCCGGTGCCCGAGCCCTGACGTACGCAGTCGGGGCACTGGAAGCCGACCGAGGCGCTGACCATGCACTCGGGGCAGATGGGCCGCCCGCAGCGCGTACAGCTGATGCCGGTCTCGCGGTCGGGGTGGCGGTAGCAGGTCGGCGTCGGCACACCGCTTCCCGCGGCGGCCCGGTCCCCCGGCGGCTGCTGGTCCATCGGTCCTGGCCTGCCTCTCGGTCCTCGTCGCTCGGCGGCGCGAACAGGGCCGCCCCGCTGGTCCGCTATGTATCAGTACGGACGGGCGGGGCGGTTGGTTCCCGCGAGGGGTATCCGGCGGAAGCGGACGTCAGCGGGTCTCGACGACCACGGACTCGATCACCACGTCCTCCAGCGGACGGTCGGTACGCGGATTGGTCGGGGTGGCCGCGATGGCGTCGACGACCTTGCGGCCCGCCTCACCGGACACCTCGCCGAAGATGGTGTGCTTGCCGGTCAGCCAGGCGGTGGGGGACACGGTCAGGAAGAACTGGGAGCCGTTCGTCCCCGGGCCCGCGTTCGCCATGGCCAGCAGATAGGGCTGGGTGAAGCCCAGCTCCGGGTGGAACTCGTCGGCGAACTTGTAGCCGGGGCCGCCGGTGCCGTTGCCCAGCGGATCGCCGCCCTGGATCATGAAGCCGCTGATGACGCGGTGGAAGACGGTGCCGTCGTACAGCCGGTCCGTGGACTTCTCCCCGGTCTCCGGGTTGACCCACTCGCGCTGCCCGGTGGCCAGCTCGACGAAGTTCCGGACCGTCTTGGGGGCGTGGTTCGGCAGAAGCCGAATCTCGATGTCGCCCCGATTGGTCTTCAAGGTGGCGT
The DNA here is from genome assembly GCF_014650675.1 of Streptomyces anulatus. Classification (GTDB taxonomy): domain Bacteria; phylum Actinomycetota; class Actinomycetes; order Streptomycetales; family Streptomycetaceae; genus Streptomyces; species Streptomyces anulatus. The sequence goes on from NZ_BMVK01000003.1 coordinate 347,769, forward strand.
AAAGCTGCTCGGCCACGGTCTGCCTTCCTTCGTCCTTCACCTGACGCCACATCCATCGCTGACGTCCGCCGATCCTCCCACGGACCGGGAAATGTGCGGCCGGATGCCGGACGAAACGGCGCGTTCGCCACTGAACCGTGGCATTGTCGTCGGCACACTTCACATGAACCGTTTTGACCTCAAATGACGACCATGACCCGGATGCCCGTCCCGCATGCCGGGCATGGACCCAACAGGCATGATTTCGAACTGGGCGGACAGGCGGAGTACCTACCCGCCACCAAGGAGGAGGATCTCGTGACCCGCATCGACAGCGTGCGCGCCGCAACCGACTCGGCGAAGGACAGCGCGCAGCACGCCGCGGAAGTGGTGGCGCCCTACGCCGACAAGGCCAAGGAGCAGGCGGCCCACTACGCACACGAGGCGCGCGTACGGCTCGCGCCCAAGGTGACGAAGGCGGCCCAGCAGGCCCGTGTCCAGTACGCGTCCCATCTCGCGCCGCGCCTCGAACAGGCCCGTACGCACGTGCCGCCCAAGGTCGACGAGGCCGCGCACCGCGCCGCGGTCTCCACCCGCAGGGCCGCACGGAACGCCGCCGACTACACCGCCCCCCGCGTCGAGCACGTCCGGGCGGTGGCCCTGCCCGTCGCCGAGCAGGCATCCGCCCGCAGCGCAGCCGCCCTGGCGGCGCTGCGCACCCAGGTGACGGCCAAGGAGATCCAGAAGCTGGCCAGGAAGCACCAGCGGCGGGCCAAGGCGGGCCGGGCCGCGAAGGGGTTCCTGGTTCTGAGCGTCCTGGCCGGCGGCGCCTATGCCGCCTGGCGCTGGTGGGACAAGCAGGCCAACCCGGACTGGCTGGTCGAGCCGCCCGTCGCCACCGAGGTGGGCGACGAGCGTTCGCCGCTCAGCTCGGTCGACGGCAGCGACCGGGCCGACCTCGACCCGGAGGTCAAGGCCAAGCAGGCCGAGGCCGAGTCGGGCGAGGGGAACACCCCCGGCCTCGACGACCGGCCCTGACCCGGGCCGGCACGGGGCGCCCCGTGCGTACCCCCTGACAGAACGAATGAGGCTGCGGTAACCGCCCGGGCGGTTACCGCAGCCTCATTCGTTCTCTCGCCCCGCTCCACCGTAAGACGGCGGCGGAGCCCCGCCCACCGGCGACTACCGGCTCACGGCGAAGCGCATCAGGGCCTGCTCGTCGCCCTGCTTGATCTTCCCGGTCTCGTTGATCACCTGGAGCTTCCAGCCCGCGCCCTCGCGGATCGCCTTGGCCACGGCGACGCCGTTGTCCTGGGTGAGCATGCTCGGCCAGATGTCGGCGACCTGCTGCGTGCTCCCGCCCGTCGCGTCGTACACCTTGAAGCTGATGTTGCGCGCGTTGCTGAACGCGCTCCGCTTCTTGTACGCGGCGGCGATGAAGACGATCGACGTGATGTTCGAAGGAATCTTGGCGAACTCGACGGTCACCGTCTCGTCGTCACCGTCACCGTGTCCGGTCTGGTTGTCCCCGCTGTGCACCAGCGAGCCGTTGCCCAGCGGGTCCAGCGAGTCCAGGCCCGCCAGCCGTACCGGGTCCCCGCCCTGCAGCGCGATGGCGATCAGGTCGAGGTCCGTGCCGGCCTTCTGCCGGAGCTTCCCCATCAGGCCGCCGCTGCTCCCGACGGTGGGGTCCCAGGACGCCCCGATGGACAGATGGGTCACCCCGCCCAGGTCGGCCGGGCCGTCTTCCTTCGTCAACGTGATCATGCCTGAGTCCTTTGGTGGCTCGACTGTTTACGTATGAAGTGTGCCTGGTGCCTCCGGCTCTCGGTCCCCGGAGGAAGCGCGCCGGTTCCGGATCGTACGAGATCGCGGCCCGGCGGGCGGGCGCCCCGGCGATCCATCGGTGGCGGCGGCAGGAGCAGAACGGCGAAGACCCCCCTGAACCGCGTCACCGCGGTTCAGGGGGGTCTTGAAGGTGGGTGGAGCCCAGGAGACCGTCTTCCGGCGGGCCCCGGTCGGCCACGGGCTGCCCGCATGTGCGGAGAGAGCAGGATTTGAACCTGCGAAGGCGTGAGCCCGACCGGAACAGTGTCCCGATCCCCGATAGACCACTCCGGGCATCTCTCCCTGGGAACGGGCCGCGGCCGCGGCCCGTCCACATCCACCAGACTGCACCACCCCGCTGACGGGCGGCTGATGTCCCGCTGACCCGGCCCGAAGCACAACTCCGCGACTTTCAGGCGGGATTGCTACACTGCGCCACGTGGCCATCATGAGTACGGACACCGACGTCGGAACACTCTTACGAGACTGGCGGCGACGCGTGAAGCTCACCCAGGGGGAGCTCGCGCAGCGCGCCACCACCTCGGCCCGGCACCTGAGTTTCGTGGAGACCGGCCGCTCGCGTCCCAGCCGCGACCTGGTCCTGCGGCTGGCGGACTGCCTGGAGATCCCCCTACGTCAGCGGAACACCCTGCTCGTGGCGGCCGGTTACTCCCCGTCGTTCCAGGAGACTCCCCTGGAAGCGCCCCGGCTGAAGATCGTGCGCGAGGCGATGGACCGCATCCTGGGAGCCCATGCTCCCTATCCGGCGCTGGCCGTGGACGCCGACGAGAACATCGCCGCCATGAACATCGGCACGGAGCTGCTCCTGCGGGACGTATCGCCCGAGCTGCTCGAACCGCCGCTCAACGTGATGCGGCTCTGCCTCCACCCCGAGGGGCTCGTCCGCCAGGTCGTCAACCACGAAGAATGGCGTGGCCATCTGATCGGCCGGCTGTACCGGCAGGCCATCTATTCGGGGCGCGAGAGCCTGCGAGAGCTGTACGACGAGGTGTCCGCATACTGGCCGGACGCCGCCAAGTCCGGCGGTGGGCACGATCTGTCGGACACGATCGTCGCTTCGATCCGTGTGCGGGGACTGGGCACCGAACTGCGGCTGTTCAGCACCATCGCCACGTTCGGTGCGGCCACGGACATCACCGTGGCGGAACTCTCCCTGGAGACCATGCATCCGGCCGATGAGCAGACCGCAGCCGCGTTCGAGACCGCGGCTGCGGAACGGCTCGGCCGGCAGGACACCGAGTCCCCGGGCCGCTGATCATTTGGTCAAGAAGGCCAGCAGGTCCGCGTTGAACCGGTCCGCGTGAGTGGCGAACAGCCCGTGCGCCGCGTCCTCGTAGCGAAGGAACGTGCTGCCGGGGATCAGCCGGGCGGTCGCCTCACCGCACAGGCCGATGGGGGCGCCCATGTCGGCGCTTCCGTGCACGACCAGCGTGGGAATCCGGATCCTGGCGGTCTCCGCGCGCTGGTCGGTGGTGAAGAGGGTGCGGTAGATCTCCAGAGCGGCCCGCGGCGAGCAGTCCAGGGCCAACTCCGATGACCAGCGCATCAGCTCCGGTGAGAGGGCCGGCCTGTCCGGGTCACCGCCCGCACCCGCGAAGAACTGGGTGGCGAGTTCGGCGGCCCAACGCGGGCGGTCCTTGACCATCCCCTCGGCCAGGCTCTCGAAGAGCGCGGGATCCAGGCCCTCGGGGTGGTCCGGCGCCCCCATCATGAACGGCGTGGTCGAGCCGGCCAGGACGAGCCGGGAGACCCGGTCCGTTCCGTGTCGTGCCAGATAACGCACCGCCTCCCCGCCACCGACCGCGTAGCCCACGAGGGCCGTGTCCGTGAGATCGAGGTGGTCGAGAAGGGCCGCGAGGTCATCGGCGAGCGTGTCGTACCCGTAGCCGTCCCAGGGCTGGTCCGAGCGTCCGCAGCCGCGCCGGTCGTAGGTGACGCACCGGAGCCCGTGTGCGGCCAGGTAGGGCGCCTGGAACTCCCACATGCGCGAACTCATCATCGCGGTACCGAGCAGGACGACGGGTTCACCGGTCCCCCAGTCATTGTAAAAGAGACTGGTCCCATCTCTGGACGTTAAGAAAGGCATGCCCCTAGACTCCCCCACCCAGGAGCTTGCGTCAATTACGTGCAAGGTAATGTGATGCGGAATCGCCCCGAGGAATCGCCCGCATTGCGGACACGCACTCACGATGCGCACCTATTCGAGGCCGAAACCTCCTCTTTCACCCCCTGGCGATAATCGGCCATAGTCCCATCTGCCGCCGGCGCCCTGCAGGCCGCCAGCCGGACCGATACGATCCGTGTTGAGTCCCTTTGCTCCACCAGGCGGGCCGTCGGGTCGAGCGCATCCTGCTTGGCGCGTAATCGATGCCAATTCACGGTTCGCCCTTGCCGGGATCATGCGCCATGAAGGTAAATACTTCGGACGGAAGACTTGTTTGGCGTACACAGAGGATGGTGATGGCCGGTACGGTCCATACCAGGTAGCGAGTGGGCTACGCATCCGACCGACACGATGACAATGATTCGATTCGAAACTCCGCACTCCCGAGAGTCACATGAGGAGAGGTCTCGTGCGCAAGGAGAGAAAATCGTGAAGTTCAAAGTGCTCGGCTCCGTCGGAGTCGAGTCGGGGGGGCGGTTTCACGGCATATCGGGGTCGAGACAACGGACCCTGCTGGCCAGCCTGCTGGTCAGCACCGGCAGGCCGGTCCCTGCCCCGCAGCTGTACACGGAGCTGTGGGGCGAGAACCCGCCGCCCACGGTGGAGAACTCCCTGCAGGCACACGTCTACCGCCTGCGCAGGACACTCCACGGCCTCGCCGACGGCACAAGCGAACCGCCGCCACTGATCACCCGCGCTTCGGGTTACGTCCTGGACATCCGTCCGGAGGACCTCGACCTGAACGCCTTCCGAGAGCACACCGCTCGGGCGAGGGCGGCCGCGCCGCACCACCCGCACGTGGCGTACGCCTCCCTGGAAGAGGCCCTGAATCTGTGGCGAGGGTCGCCGCTGCAGGACGTGGCCGCCGGACCGCTCTGCCAGAGCGTGACGCTCCAGTTGGAAGAGGAATACCTCAGCACGCTGGAGGAGAAGCTCTCCCTCGGCATCGACTGCGACGATCCCGTGCGCGTCATAGGAGAACTCAAGAGAGTGAGCACCGTACACCCCTGGCGGGAACGCGTAACCGAAATGCTGATGCTGGCGCTCTATCGGTGCGGTCGCCAGGCAGAGGCAATCGAAGCTTACAACCGGGTGCGCAGCCGACTCGTCGACGAACTGGGAATGGAACCGTCCCAACAACTTGAGCAGCGATTCCGAGAAGTACTCAATCAGGCGCCTTCACTGCGTCTGACACCGGTAGCACGGTAGGCAACACGTCATCGCCTCCTGAACAGTGGCGGGAGCCGCAGTCCAGGAGGCGATGGCGTTTCCCTTCACGAAATTCTTTCACCGGGCTCGATCCGGGCAAAACCGGCATACGGAATAAGGACTTCCGGTAATGTCACCGAACCGTCGGGCTGCCGGCCCTGTTCCAGCAGCGCGGCCACCGTGCGACCGACGGGAAGCGCGGAGCCGTTGAGCGTCACCGGGTGGAACCTGCTTCCTTTCGGTCCCTTCACTCGAATTCCTGCCCGGCGTGACTGGAACGTACCGCAGTCGGACACAGAAGAGATTTCCCGGAAAGCGTCGCTGCCCGGCAGCCAGACTTCCAGGTCGTAGGTCATCCGGGCGGAGAAGCCCAGGTCCCCGGCCGGCAGCAGCATCACCCGGTAACTGAGACCGAGCAGTCGGAGGCACTCCTCCGCCTGCGTCACCATGGAGAGGAGTTCGCGTCCGGCGTCCTCGGGGGCGCAGACCCGTACCAGCTCCACCTTCTCGAACTGGTGCAGCCGCAGAATGCCGCGGGTGTCCCTCCCGTACGAGCCCGCTTCGGCTCGGAAGCAAGGAGTGCAGGCGGTCAGCGCCAACGGGAGCTGCCCCGCCTCCAGCACCTCGCGGGCCACCAGGTTGATGAGCGGCACTTCGGCCGTCGGGATCAGGAAGAGTTCCCGGTCGCCGACCCGGGTCGAGAACAAGTCCTCCTCGAACTTCGGCAGTTGGCCCGTCCCCGTCATGGTCTCCCGGGTGACCAGGTACGGCACCGCATACTCGGTGTAACCGTGCTCCTGGGTGTGCAGGTCCAGGAAGAACGCGGAAAGCGCCCGCTGGAGCCGGGCGCCCGCGCCCCGCGCCACGCTGAACCGCGCGCCGGAGAGCTTCGCCGAGCGGGCCCCGTCGAGGATGCCGAGGGCTTCGCCCACGGCCGCATGGTGGCGCGCGGGATCCGCCGCCACGGGATCCGGTCCGCCACGGCGGATCTCGACCGCGTCCTTCTCCGTATGACCGTCGGGCACGGCGTCCAGGGGCAGATTGGGCACAGCCTGCAGCACACCCGTCAGCTCCTGCTCGACGACGCGCACCTGCGCCTCCGCCAGCTGCACCTGTTCCCGCAACAGCCGGCCGGCTTCCCGCGCGCTCCGGCCGCCGCCCCCGGCAGGCCCGGACCTGGACAGGCGTTTCAGCTCCGCACGCAGCCGGTCCGCGCCCTCCCTCAGTGCCGTACGCCGCCGGTGCGCGGCGGTGACGTCCGCCAGGGACAGCGTGTGACCCCGGCGGGCCAGCCGGGCGACCGCGTCCGGGCCCTGCTCGATCAACTCGCGCACATCGTGCACGGCGGTCTCCTTCGTCGTGGGGCGAGTGCGGCCTTCGGCGGTCAGGGTCTCGCGATCGCCAGGACCGCGTTCTGCCCGCCGAAGCCGAAGGAATTACTCAGAACCAGGTCGATCCGGGCGCTGGTCACGGTGGTGGGAACCTCGATCTCCAACCGCGGATCGAGGGTGCGCAGCCCCGCGGTGGGCGGGACCACACCGTTCTCGATGGAGAGGACGCCGAACGCCGCTTCCACCGCGCCGGCAGCTCCCAGGAGGTGACCCGTGACGCCCTTGGTCGAGCTGACGAGCGGGGTGCCGGGGAGCACCCGGCGCAGCGTCTGTGCCTCGGCGAGATCGTTGAGCGGGGTGGAGGTGCCGTGCGCGTTGACGTGCTGGACGTCCCGCGGGTGCGCTCCCGCGTCCTCGATCGCCGTCCGGATCGCCGCCTCGACACCCCTGCCCCCAGGATGCGGGCTGGTCATGTGATGCGCGTCGGCGGCGGATCCGTAGCCGGCGATCAGCGCACGGACACGGGCACCGCGGGCGCGGGCGTCGGCGGCTCGCTCCAGGACGACCACACCGGCGCCCTCGCCCGCCACGAACCCGTCACGGTCGGCGTCGAACGGGCGCGAGGCCGTCGCCGGGTCGTCCTCGCGGCGGGAGAGCGCCCCCATCCTGGCGAAGCCCGCCATCACCAGCGGGGTGATCATGGCCTCGCTGCCCCCGGCCAGCACGATGTCACAGCGATCGAGCAGCAGCAGGTCCCGCGCCGTACCGATCGCGGTCGCCCCGGAGGCGCACGCGGTCGCCACGACGAGGTTGGGGCCGGTGGCGCCGAACTCGATGGCCGCCTGGCCCGCCAGCATGTTGGGCAGCTGCATGGGCAGGACGAGGGGCGAGACCCGGGTGGGCCCCTCGTGCAGGAGTACCCGGTGCTGCGTCTCCACGGTCCCCGGTCCGCCGTCGGCGCAGCCGAGCACCACCCCGACCCGGGCTCCGTCCCAGGTCGCCGGGTCGAGTCCGGCGTCCGCCACCGCCTCCCGGGCGGCGACCAGGGCGAACTGCACGAAGGGGTCGAGCCTGAGGGCCCGGCGGGCCCCCAGCAGCTCCTCGGCGTCGAACTCCGGTACCCGGCAGGAAAGCCGCACGATGCCCCCCTTCAGGGCAGGGTCGAGGGCGGCCGCCGGACGGCCCGCGAGGGCCGCCTCCCAGCTCTGCCCGACACCGACTCCGCCCGGCGTCACCAGGCCCAGGCCGCTGACGGCGATCTCGGCGCGTGCCATCAGACCTTCGTGCTCCGCTGCTCCATCAGCTCGGCCATCTCCCCGATGGTGTCGAGTTCGAGCAGCTCGTCGTCGCTGATGTTCATGCCCAGCTCCTTCTCCAGGAGCAGGGACAGCTCGACGACCGCGAGCGAGTCGAGCTCAACGTCCTCCCGCGTCGCTTCGGGCGTGACCTGCTCCGGTGTCACCTTGAGCTTGCTGACCAGGATTTCCTTGAGGGTCTCGAACATGGGATGCCTCCTTGGCGTCGGTTCGGTCGGATACAGGTGGGACGGGCCGGGTGCACGGTGGGTCATCCGGGCTTGACGTCCGGCCAGACCACCGTGGTCGCCCCCCAAGCGAGCCCGCCGCCGAACGCGGTGAGCAGCACCCGGTGGCCGGGGAGCAGCGCGCCTTCGGAGACCGACTGGGCGAGGAGCACGGGGATGGACGCGGCGCCCGTGTTGCCGACGTGCTCGATGTTGGAGAGCTGCCGTGCCGCCGTGATGCCCAGCTCCTCGGCGACGGACCGGAGAATGCGGGCGTTCGCCTGGTGCGCGGCCAGCCGGTCGACGTCGGACTCGGTTCTCCAGCGGGCAGCGGCTGCCGCCTGCCGGGACGCCGAGGCCATCCGGTTCACCGCGTGCCGGTAGGTCTCCCGACCCCGCATCCGGAACCAGCCGTCGTCGGGGGCGGCCGCGACGCCGGACGAACGCTGCCGGGAGCCGCCGCCGGGGACCTCGATCAGATCGCTGAGCGTTCCGTCGCTGCCGAGCACGGTTCTGCCGACCGCTCCCGGCTCGTCGTACGTGCCCGCCCGCAGCATCACCGCGCCCGCGGCGTCCGCGAAGATCACGGAGGTGCCGCGATCGAGCGGATCGATGATGGTGGTGAAGGCGTCGGCCGCGATCAGCAGTACGCGTTCGGCCAGGCCCGCCGCGATCAGACCCTCGGCAGTCGCGAGCCCGTACAGGAAGCCCGTGCACACCGCTGAGACGTCGAAGGCGGCGATCCCCGTGAGGCCGAGCCGCGCGGCCACCTCGGGCGCCGTGGCCGGGCACAGCCGGTCCGGTGTCGTGGTCGCGAGGACCAGGGCGTCCGGGCGTTCCTCGCCCGCCGACTCCAGGGCCCTACGGCCGGCTTCCACGGCCAGCTCGGAGGTGGCCGTGCCCGGCGAGACCACGTGCCGGGTGGCGATCCCCGTGCGGGTACGGATCCACTCGTCGCTCGTGTCGAGGCGGGCCACGAGATCGTCGTTGGTCACCACGTCCGGGGGCAGATAGGAACCGATGCCGCAGATCACCGCCGCGGGGCCGGTGCGCGCCGGAGCGGCGGGGGCCGGGGCGGTCACGCCGGAGCCCCGGTCCCGCCGGAGTCGAGGGCGTCCAGAGGCAGGCCCATGTAGCCGAGCCGGCTGCGCGCCATCTCGTCCGTCCACCGCTCGGCCATGTCGTAGCGCTGCTCAGGGGTGGTGTCGATCATCTTGACGCCGGGCCAGATCTCGTAGTCGCCGACCTTGTCGGCGTGCTGGAGCATCCCTTCCTGGAACAGCTCCTCGCGGTGGATGACGAACTCCCGGTCGGGGACCTCGTCCCACATCCGCACGCCGGCCCGGATGATCTCCAGCACCCGGTCGCGGGATTCGGGGTGAGCGGCCAGATGATCCTTGAGAATGGTGCTGGCCACGGTCAGGTGCCGGATCTCGTCGATCGCCGTCCCGCGGGAGACCTCTCCGGTGGCCGGGGACAGGGGGGTCCACTTGCGTTCGCTCAGCTCGGCCGCGGGGGCGAGCACGCCCTCGATGACGATGGCGAACACCGCGACGCCACCGATGAAGTCCTGCTGGTCACGGACGATCTCAAGGGTGAAGTCCTCCACCGGCCGGAGCACCCGGCGCCGGTAGTCGGCCGCCATGTCGTCGATGTCCTTCAGGAGTGTGTCCGCGGGCATGCCCAGCTCCACCAAGTGGTTGCGGAACACGCGGGCGTGCCGGGCCTCGTCGATCATCTGGGTGGCATAGAACTCCATCTCCGGGACGCCGGGAGCGATCGGGACGTAGTGGCCGAGCAGCCGGGTGGCGATCTCCTCGGACAGGCCGCGGAACCCGAATTCGAGGACGAGTGCCTCGCGCAGCGGCCCCGGGGCCTTCAGGAAGTCGGGCACGCCGACGTCCTGGTGGTGCCCGGTCACTCCGCGGTCGCGCAACGTGCCCTGCGCAACGGAGGTGATCCAGTACGCGAGGTCGCAGTCGTCGGGACCGAGCGTCAGTTTCATGGCTCCGTCCAGGAGCCCGGGGGCCGCGTCCCAGTCGGCCTCCGGTGCTGTGGTGAATGCTTCGGGCATCGGGGTCACCGTCCTGCCTTGTCGTTCGGGGAGAGTGTCTCGGGCCTGTCGAGGTCGCGCGGCCGGCCCGTCCTGGCGGGACGCAGCCCTGCGGCGAAGAGTCCGCCGGCGTAGCTCAGCAGCGGCTCCCCATCGCCGTGGTCCGCACGGACCACCTGGCCGAGGAGGACCTCGTGGTCACCGACGACGAAGCGGCCCGAGACGCGGCAGGAGTAGTGCGCGAGGGCTCCTTCGAGCCGCGGGGCCTTGGTGAACTCGTCGGGTCGCCAGGCAAGTCCGGCGAACTGCTCGATGCCGTCGGGGCGAGTGCTGTCGGCGAACCAGCGCGCCAGTGGGCCCTGTTCGCTGTCGAGTACGTTGATGGAGAACCGGCCCTCCTCGGCCGCGAGGTTCGCGAAGGAGGAGCCGGCCCGCAGGCAGGCGCCCATCAGGAGCGGGGTCCGGGAGACCCGGCTGACGCTGCTGACGGTCGTGCCGTGCGGGCTCGCCCGGTGGCACACCGTCAGAACGGCGACGGGAGCGGCGAGTCGGCGCAGGGCCTCGCGCTGTACGGGGTGCGCACCCGTTGCCGTGGTCACCGCACCACCTTCGTCGCGCTCTGCCCCGCCATCGCGTCGGCTTTCCGCGGCGCGGGCACATGGCCGACGGGCTCGGGGTCCTGTATGTGCCCGACGGGCTTGGGGTGGGCGACGCCGAGATCGTCCAGCAGCCTCAGGTAGCCCTTCTGCCGGACGGGCTCGAAGGGAAGCGCGAAGGGCTTCATGAAGTTCCCGAACAGCCCGCGGTCGCCGAACAGGTGGAACGGCAGCACCAACAGTGCCCATTCCGGTTCGACGAGCCAGCACCACAGAGCGGCGACAGCGGCCTGGGTGATGAGGCTGTGCATGACGTTGTAGAGCACGTAGTACGTCTTGGCGATGGGCCGCCCGCCGCTGCGACGGAAGGCGATGGCCCCCGGGATGTATCCGATCAGGTCGATGTAGAGGAACAGCGCGATCGCCGGCAGCCATCGGATCTCATCGAAGTGGGCAATGATCAGCCCGGTCGACACGGCCAGACCGACCAGGTATTCGGCGCGGTGCAGCGAGAAGGTTCTGGGAGTCTCGAAGGGGTTGGCCTGATCCACGGTTCGTCTCCTGTTTCTTGCCGCGGTGCGCGGCGGCCGGACTCATGCGGTGGTGGGCACGGCGGAGCCGGGAGCGGACAGGTCGAGGTCGTCGCCCAGCTCGGTCCGCGGGAACAGACCGGTCACGGCCCAGGCGACGGTCTCCTTGATGACCCGCTCGGCGATCGGGTCGAGGATGCCTTCGAGGCTGGGGATGCCGAAGTCGAAGTCGGCCTCGAAGCGGACGGCCACGTCGTCGCCGTCCTGCGCGATCCGCCAGGCGCCGGTGAAGTGGTCGAAGTCCCCGTCGCTCTGCTCGAAGTGGATCTCCAGCCGGTCGCGGTCGAACCGGTCGTCCTCCGTCCAGCGCAGCAGTCCGCTGCGGAAGTGCAGTTCCCAGCTGGAGCTGCACCGGTCGGCCGGGTAGGTGGCGTGCACGGTGGTCGACCGGACATGGGGCGCCAGCTCTGCGTACCGCTCCCAGCGGAGCACGCTGTCGTACACGGTCAGTGCCTTCTCGGAGCGCACTGTGGCATTCAGTTCGACGTGTCGCACGTTCGGTTACCGCCTTCCGGGCAGCGTGGCCGAGCCACTGATGAGGGCGCGGGTGGCCTTGTCGAAGGAATCGAGCAGGTGGTCCACGTCGCGGTCGGTGAGGATGGCCGGCGGCGTGAAGCGCACCACCGAGCTGCCGTTCATGGAGTGGTTGGCGACGACACCGTGGTTGAACAGCTCGATGAGCAGCTCGCCGGCCAGGCCGGCCTCGATCAGTTCCACACCGATCAGGAGGCCCCGGCCCCGTACTTCGACGAGCAGGTCGGGGATGTTCCGCCGGGCAATCTCGGTGATCCGCGGCAGCAGCCGGACCCCCAGCTCCAGGGCGCGGGTGACCAGCCTGCCCTCGCTCATGGCCTGGATCGCCCCCTGGACCGCGGCCATCAGCAGCGGCTGCCCGGAGAAGGTCGCCGTGTGGACGTAGGGGTCCTTGTCGAAGGGGCGGAACGCCTCGCGGGTGGCGACCGCGGCGGATACCGGGAGCACGCCACCGCCCAGGGCCTTGCCCGCGAGGAGGACGTCGGGGACGATGCCGTCGATGTCGGCCCCCCACCACTCGCCCAGACGCCCGAATCCGGACTGCACCTCGTCGAGGATGAGGAAACCGTCGTACTCCCGGACCAGTTCCTCGACGCGCCTGAGATAGCCCTTGGGAGGCAGGATCACGCCACCCTCGCCCTGGACGGGCTCGATGATCACGCAGACCTCACCGGGGTGGGCCGCCAGCTCCTGCCGCAGGGCGTCGGCGTCCCCGAAGGGCAGGTGCGTGAAGTCGGGGACCAGCGGCCTGAAGGGCTTCTGGTAGACCTCCTTCGCCGTCGCCGACAGAGCGCCGAGGGTCTTGCCGTGGTAGCCGCCGGACATGGAGACGGTGCGCTTGTGGCCCCCGGCACGGGCCAGCTTCAGGCCGGTCTCGACGGCCTCGGCCCCGGAGAGCGCGAAGTGCACCCGGTCGAGGCCGGGAGGGGTCACGGAGACCAGGGCCTCGGCGGCCCGCGCCACCGTCGGCTCCAGCAGGATCCGGGTCGCGGTCGGGTGGGTCCGCAGCTGGCGCTCGACGGCTTCCACGACGGTCGGGTGCCGGGCGCCCATGATGAAGACCCCGTAGCCGCCGGCGTTGAGGAACCGTTCGCCGTCGCTCGTGGTCAGCCAGGCTCCGGAGGACTCGACCTCCATGTGGCTGCCGAAGAGTTCGGCGAGAGTGGCCCGGCCTTTGCTCAGATGCGCCCGGTAGAGGCGGAGTATCTCCTCCTCCGTGTCCGTGACGGACCGGTTCTCGGATACGACGGTCATGGGGCGACTCCGGTGAACAGGCGCGCTCCGGGGTGCGGCGCGGCAGCGGTCGGTCGGTGCGGTGCGGGGTCTCGGCGCGGTGCGGGGATCACGCCAGCTCCAGCGGCTCGCCGGCGAACCACTTCAGGAGCGGCTCCTCGGCCGAGGCACGGCCGGGCGGGTGGAAGGCGAGGGGGCGCACGGCGGCGGCGAGGCGGGCGTTCTCGTTCGACCTGATGAAGTCGATGCCGCCGAGCAGTTCCAGGGACCGGTCGGCGGCCCGCGCCAGGGACTCCTGGGCCGCGTACCGGGCCACCAGTACCGCGGCGACCGCTGCCTCGCCCTGAAGCCCGTCGCGCACCGCGCGGGCCGCGCCCTCCAGCAGCGCGAAGGCCGACTCCGTCCTCAGGGCGATGTCCGCCCGGTCCGCCGTGCCGCCGCGTCCGCGTTCGACGACCCGGTCGACGAGCGTCGTCGCCGCGCCCGCGTAGCCCGAGGAAGCCATCAGCTCGAACCAGGCGAAGCCCGCCGTCTGCAGGTCCTCCAGGCGGCCGGGGTCATCGGCGGAGGTGGTCACCACGAGTTCGTCCGCGATGAAGACGTCATCGAGGCGCACTTCGTCGCTCTCGGCGGCGGCGAGCACCTCATTGGCCCAGAAGGGGTGTACCGAGAGGCCCGGCGAGGAGGCGGGGACGAGCGCCAGGGCCAGTTCCGGGGCGCCGTCGGCGCCGGGCACCGCGATGCTCGCGGTGAGCACGTCCATCGAACGCGCCAGGCTGCAGGGCTTCTTGGAGCCACGCAGCAGATAGCCGCCGTCGGTCCTGGTCGCGGTGACCGCGGGGATGAGGATGTTCTGCTGCGTACGTCCCTCCGCCCAGCCCGAGGCCATGAGACGGCGGCCCGGCGCGACCTCGTGCAGCACCTTCAGCTGCGCGCCGGTGAGCCGGCCGGGTTCGGCAGCGAGCGCGTACAGCATCGCCACGGTGAAGTGGTGCATGGCCGTCGCCGCGGCGAGCGAGGGCGAGAGCGAGCCCAAGGCGCGCTGCACCCGCACCGCGTCCAGGATGTCGGCTCCCAGACCGCCGTACTCCTCGGGGACCAGCAGGCCCGCTCCGCCGTGGGCACGGAAGATGCCGACCACCGGGCTTTCCCGGGCCTCCCGCTCTTCGTACGGGATCGCCTCCAGGGCCTTGGACAGCCCCGGCAGGTAGTGCTCGGTGAGGTCGCGGGCGAGTTCGAGGGAACGCATGGAGCCTCCAATGGCAGATGGTGCGCCGCCGCACTCGGGCGGTTCCGGGAGCGTCAGGAGCCGAAGACCGCGTCGCGCGGGCTGATGCCGCGGGCGATGCTGACCCCCTGGACGTGCGAGGTCTTGAGCATCGGGTAGTTCGCCTCGCCGAAGACCCCGCCGGTCAGCCCCGTGCCGCCGTGGCTGGGGAGGTAGGGCAGGAACCCGATGTGCGAGTCGTTCACCTTCAGCAGACCGCCGTTGACGACGCGCTGCACGAAGGTGTCGATCACGGTGGGAGAGGTGGCCCACACGGAGTTGCGCAGTCCGTACTCGTTGGCGTTGACGAAGCCGACGAAGGCTTCGAGGAGTTCGGCGTCGTCGGTCGTGTCGTCGGGCACCACGATCGGCAGCAGCGGAAAGAACGTCTCGTGCCGGACGATGTCGAAGCCGCGGGCCGCGACCAGGCCGTCCACCCGCACCACGGTGGGCTGCAGGAACACCCCGGTCTCCGACTCGGTGCCGTCCAGCTCGGTGCGGTGGCCGCCGGTCACCAGCTCGGCGCCTTGGTCGAGGGCGCCCTGGAGCAGCGTGAAGAAGCGCTCGCTGCGCCGCACCGGGGACAGCAGGACTTCCTCGTCCTCCGGATATCCGGGGCGCACCTCCGCGGCACGCTCGGCGACCTCGGCGATGAGCCGGTCGGCGATCGCGGGGTGCGCCAGGACGTAGTTGGGGACCATGCAGATCTGCCCGGAGCCGTAGAACGCCTCGGAGATCGCCTCGGCCGCCTTCGGAATGTCGGCGTCCTCCCAAACCACGATGCCGTCGTTGCCGGCCAGTTCGAGGATGGGCTTCTTCCCGGCCGCCACGCACCGCTCCTGGAAACGCAGGCCCTCCTGGCTGCCGCCGATGTAGAAGATGTCGTCGATCAGCGGGTCCGCCAGCCAGCGGTCGATGGTCTGACGGGGGTTGGAGCAGACGGCGTTGAGTACGCCGGGCGGCGCGCCGACCTCGTCGAGGAGCGGCCCGACCACGTCACGCATCAGCCACATGGTGCTCAGCGCGATGCTGCGCGGGGCGCGCACGATGACGCTGTTGCCGGACATCAGGGCCAGGACGGCCAGGGCGGCGCTGGGAGCGGGCGCGTTCTGCGGCGGGTTGAAGGCCACCACACCGTCGGGCTGCCTGCGGACGATGAGCCGTCGGTCGCCGTGCGCGAACTCGGTGTGCATCTGGCTGCCGTACCACTCCAGGCTCTCCTCGCTGAAGACCTGGAGCAGACAGCTCAGCTCCCAGCGCGCGAGCCGTACGGGATGCGCCTCGGTCACAAGCATCGCGACGAACTCGTCCTGGCGGCGGATCAGTTCCTCTCGGAAGAGGGTTCCCAGGCGCATCCGCCGCTCCAGCGGCACGGCAGCCCAGCCGGGCGCCGCCGCGGCTGCCGCCTCGGTGGCCAGGTCGATCGCGCCGTCGCCCGCGATGGCGCAACGGCCCGCGATGTAGGGATGACCGGCGGAGTCGGAATCGGGATCGCGCTCGAGTTCCCGCTTCAGACCGACACTGGTGAACACGTCCTCGAGCAGGGACCGGGAGCTGACCGTATACACCCAGCCGTCACCGTCGACGTCCTTGCCGGCTATGTAGAGCTTGTAGCTGTGCATTGGCTCTTCACGCATCAACATGCCTTCCCCGTTCTGCCTGCACGCGGGGCGGGTCTACTGCTTGGCCCCTGTGTCGCCGCGCATCATCTGCGGAGCGAATCGATCCTTTCAGCGCGACCTGATCCGCCGCTGACATCACCCTGACCTTCGGCCGCCGGGCCCCTTTCCTCCCACCCGAGGAAACGCAGCGGGCCCGGCCGCTTCTGCATGCGGCCGGGCCCGTTCACAGACCTTGTGAAAGACTTTCCGAAAGCCCTTGTGAAGCGGAGAGGGCAGGATTCGAACCTGCGGAGGCGTGAGCCAGACCGCCAACGAATGACGGACCCCGATAAGCCACTCCGGGCACCTCTCCTCGTTCCCGGCCCGGACTTCCGTGCCGTTCACTGGGATAACCATGACAGGTCATTCTGATACGCGCCTGACGTCTGCCTGACGCTTTCGGCTCCCCTCTTTCGGCAGAGAAAAGCAGCTGCTCTACTCTCCCTGTCGAGCCCTACCGAGCAGGGAGCTGAGCATGCCCGCACCCACCTCTTCGGACAGTCAGGTCCTGCGTGCCGTGCGGCGGCATACGCAGGCCGAGAACCCGAGCTCCTTCCTGACCTTGAACAGCGGGAACGAGGTCTTCACCTCGCCCGACACGCAGGGCGTCATCGTCTACCGGCGGGCCGGCCGTTTCCTCGTGCAGTTCGGCGGCCCCTTCGCGGACGAGGACTCCTACGAGGAGCTGCTGCGCCGGTTCGTGGCCTACGCGCACCAGCGGGGGCTACGCGTCGTCGGCGTACAACTGCAGTTCAAGGACGCCGGTGCGTACGCCAGGAACGGATTCACGGTGAACCAGATCGGTGCCTCCTGGGCGGTGGACCTGTCGGTCTTCACGCTGCGCGGCACCCGCTTCATGCAGCTGCGCAACAAGATCTCCCGGGCACGTCGCAACGGCCTGCGGGTGACGGAGGTCGATGCCGCCGACGCCAGCAGGTGGCAGGACGGGCTGCGCGAGATCGACGAGGCGTGGCTGGGCACGAAGGGCGACGACGCACGGGCGCTGGAGTTCCTCGTCGGCCAGATCGGAGGCCCCGCGCAGAAGCACCGGAGGCTGTTCCTCGGCACGATCGAGGACCGGCCCGTGGGCTATATCTCGTACGCACCGGTCTACGGGAGCCGGGCCGGCTGGATGCACGACCTCAGCCGCCGCGTTCCCGGCGGCTCACCCGGGCTGATGGAGGCCATCAACGCCCATGCTATCGAGGTGTTCACGGCCGAGGAGGTGGCGTGGCTGCATTTCGGTTTCACGCCGTTCACCGGCCTCGACGTGAATCTCGAACTCGACGGCCACAGTCCGTCGTTCAGGTGGCTCATGCACTTTCTGTGGGAGCACGGCGAGCAGCTGTATCCGGCCAAATCCCAATTGGCATACAAGGAGAAGTGGGCACCCCAGCTCCGCATCCCCGAGTACGTCGCCTTCGACGGTGACGCGTCGCCTGCCGCCTTCGCGCACATATTCCGCGCATGCAACGCCTTCTGATGCGAACCGGTCCCGAACAGCGTTCAGCAATTCCTATCGAAGGAGAGGTCATGCCCGAGGAACAACTGCTCCAGAACCGGAGCATCGAGATGCTGCACGATTCCCTGGTCGAGTTGCTCATGGCGATCATCGGGGCACCGGACGACGAGACGCTCGCGCGGGACGGGGACGCCGCCGTCAAGGCGCTGGACGCGCGACTGCGGGCGGAGCCCGGCCGGGCCTGAGCGGCGAGCGGGCACGGAAGTGGGGCGGCGGTCCGGTGGACCGCCGCCCCGTTTGTCCGCTCGCCGCCTGCCGTCCGTCCGTGGCCCGCCCGGAGTCATCCGACGGTGAGGGCCTCCGTCAGCAGGCCCGCCACCTGGTCCGGACCCGCCGACTCCAGTTCCGCGCAGGCGTCGGCGACCTTCTCCTCGCCTCCGACGGCGGTGAACTTCGCCCGCACCAGGGCCCGGTGGCGCGCTCTTGTGTCCGGCCCGGCCGCGCCGACCGGGATGTCCCTGCGCGCGGAGGCCGACCTTCCGTCGGCCCATCGCACGGTGACACGCGCACCCGTGTGCTTGGTGGCGTACCGGAAGTCGGGGACCGGCTCGCCCGGCGTGGCAAGGAGCAGGTCGGCCCGCGCGCCCATGAACCCGTGCAGCCACTTGGCGCCGCGGTTCCCCGCCTGCCGCAGCGCCTCACCGAACGGGGCTTCGCTGTGCAGCAGGTCGCGGGTCATCAGCGGGTCCTCCACAAGCCGCACCCGCTCCGCGAGCCGCCACCGCCGTACGTCGCCGGTGGCCGGCGCGGCAAAGTCGGCCACGGTGAGGTCGCCCTCGATGAGTGCGGTCGCCACCGCGTACGGGACGGACAGCGGCAGCACGCTCGCCGGGGTCCGCGGCCCGTGGTCGTGCTCGGAGGCGAGCCGGGCGGCGTGCATCGTGTAGTACGAAGTCTCGACCTCCACTTCCGTGATGCTGTCCACGCCGGCGAAGTCGCCCTGCCGCCGGATCTCCAGGGCGCAGTCCACCGCGCTGTCGATGCCGGGACCGCCCGGCCGGACCTTGAAGGACAGGGTTTCGGTGTGCCAGCGGCGGCCGAGCCCGGCCGTAACCGCCTCCGGAAGCGGCACCGTGGCGAACCGGGTGAGGAAGCCCTGCGGATGTTCCAGAATGTCCGGCGCCGACGTCACCCCGGCGGCCGCGGCATCGCACGCGTCCATGGCCGTGCGTACGGGGGTGAAGGCGGAGAGCAGGCGGGCCTCGCCGCCCAGGAAGCCGTGCATCAGGGTCCAGGGCGGCATCGTCAGGGCGAGCCCGAGGGCCTGGCCCCACTCCCGCGCCGGCGCTCCGGCGCAGTGCAGCCGGCCCGTCACCGCGCCGACCAGGCTGGTGTGCGCTGCGGTCTGACCGCGGAACGGCCCCAGGGTGGCCGCGGCGGTGACCCGGGCCGCGCACTCGTTGGCGGCCACCACCGCGCCGAGGAGGGCCGCGCCGTCCAGCCGGCCCGCGCGGGCGAAGGCCAGCGGGACTGCCACGGTGGAGTTCGACAGATGGCCCGCGTACGCGGTGTCGTCCAGGTTCAGCCATGAGCCGAGAGCGGCGAGCACCGGGGCCGACCGCGCCGGATCGGCCTGCAGGGGGCCGCCGAAGGCGCGGACGAGCTTGACGCCGAGCGGGTGGGTGAGACCGGCCCTGATCGCGGCGAGCTGGGAAACGATCTGGCTCTTCGCCAGGTCGATGACGCGGTCCGGGATGTCGTCGAGGCGCAAGCCGCTCGCCCAGTCCGCCAGCTCACCGGTGAGGGAGACCGGCGCCGCCGTCACCGGGAGTCCGGAAGGCCGGCCGGGTCACACAGCACGGGCAGGGCGCCCGGCAGCACGTCCACGGTGAGGCGGGACCCGCAGTCCGTGACCAGTTCGCCGTCGTGCTCGAAGCAGAGCGGCAGCCCGTCTGTACGCTCGAAGGTGACGCTGCGGCCCTTCACATACACCGTGCCGGTCCGGCCGACGTGCCCACCCGTGCGCAGCAGTTCCGGAACGTCGGTGGCGGCGGTCTCCGCCCCCACCACGCAGACGTCGAGCAGCCCGTCGTCCAGAACGGAGTCCGGCAGCACCAGGAACTGCCAGGCACGGTGCCGGCCGCCCCCGACGTTGGCGAGCACCGTGTCGCCCTTGTGGACGACCATCCCGTCGACGGTGATCCGGCCCGGGTAGGGGGTGTACTGGGCCGCCGCGTGTTCGAGTCCGGCCCGCAGCCGGTCCTTGCCGCGCAGCTCGATGCCCCGGGCGCTGCGGAGCACCTCGGCCGTCAGGCCGGCCCCCGCGCCGAGCACGATCAGATCGCCCGACTCACGGACCCGCGCCAGGTCGAGCCGGCGCGGGACCACCCCACCGCCGAGCGCCTGCTCAAGGGCCTCCCGCCAGGGCCGCTCGCCCCAGTGGGAGCGGTAGTCGGAGTTGCCGGTGCCGGCCGGGACGACCAGCAGGGCCACGCCGTCCGGCGCCCGGCCGCCGTTCAGCAGCCCCTCGACCACTTCGAGGACCGTGCCGTCGCCGCCCACGGCGACCACCACACGCACTCCGGGCCCGCGCGCGCCCCCGGCCGCCTCGGCCGCGAGGGCCGTGGCGTCGCCGCGGCCCGAGGTCCTCGCCAGCCGGACATCGGTGTACCGGGCGCAGCCCTCGACCACGTCGTCGATCAGCTCCCGGGTCACCGTGCCCGCCGTGGGATTGGCGATGACGAGGCAACTTTCCAGGTGTGGGACAGCGGGGTCCGCCATGAATTCAACTCCTAGGAGAGCACGGGCGACTTAGGCCGCACAGCAGCCTCCTAGATCCTGCTGACCGGCTACTGATGACTGACTGACATGGCTCCCGAACATCCCGGTTTCGGTATACCCGCATTACTCGTCAGGTAATGGACAGCCCGTTGGCCGGGTGAAACGCTGACGGCGTCGGACGGTAAACAAACCCGCCGTGTCAATTCCCGTGAAAGGATCACTCCGTTGAGCAGCAGCACCGCGCTCGTGGACCGTTATATCGCCGCCTGGAACGAAAAGGATTCGGACCGCCGTCGCCAGGCCGTCAAGGACATCTGGGCTCCGGACGCCCTGTATGCCAACACCGGACAGGAGTTCCGCGGGCACGAGGGCGTCGAAACGGCTGTTCGCGAGGCGTACGAGGAATTCGGTGCCAAGGGTTTCATTTTCCGGCTGAATGACTACGCGCAGAATCACGGCGCCCTGCGGATCACCTGGGACATGGTGCCCGCGGCGGGCGGGCCCGTGGCCGCGCGGGGCACGGAGTACCTGATCCTCGACCTGGACGGCCTGGTCAGCACCGACCACCAGTTCCCCGAGGCGCTGCCCGCTTCCCCGTAGTCCCGGCACCCAGCGAACTGCGGCCGGGTGCCTCCGGGCCCGGCCGCGCCCCAGCGCGGCGAGGAGAACCCAGTGAGCGACCTTGTGACGTTCGATGTGACCAACCCGTTGTTCAAGTCCAACCCCCATGACTTCTATACCCGGTTACGGGAATCGGGCCCCGCACACCAGGTGCACCTGCCGGGCTACGGCGACATCTGGCTCGTCACCGGCTACGCGGACGCCCGCGCGGCGCTCGCCGACCCGAGCCTCTCCAAGGCACCGGCCAATGTGCCCGAGCGGCTGCGGAGCGCCATGGCGGAGGCCGGCGGGCAGGACAACTTCCAGCTGATGGCGCACATGCTCAACAGCGACCCGCCCGACCACACCCGGCTGCGCAAGCTGGTGGTCCGGGCGTTCACCGCCCGGCGGGTGCGTGAGCTGCGCCCCCGGATCCAGGAGATCACCGATGCGCTGCTCGACGAGGTGGCGGCGAAGGGCAGCGCCGATCTGATCGACGATCTCGCGTTCCCCCTGCCGATCACGGTGATCTGCGAGCTCCTCGGCGTACCGACGGCCGACCGGGACGACTTCCGACGCTGGACCTCGATCCTGGTCTCCGAGGACGAGGAGTTGCTGCCCCAACTACAGGATTCATTCGAGCAACTGAGCGCCTACATGACCGACCTGGTGAAGCGCAAGCATACCGAGCCGGACGACGGGCTGCTCTCCGCACTGGTGTCGGTCGCCGAGGGCGGCGACTCCCTCGACGACGACGAAGTCGTGTGGATGGCCTTCCTGTTGTTGGTGGCCGGGCACGAGACCACCGTGAATCTCATCGGCAACGGCATGCTCGCCCTTTTGAACAACCCCGAGCAGCTCGCCGTCCTGCGCGCCGACGAGTCGCTGCTCCCCGCGGCGGTGGAGGAGATGCTCCGCTACGACGGTCCGGTGGAGACGGCCACCTGGCGTTTCACGACCGGCCCGGTCAAAGTCGGTGACGTGGAGATTCCCGCGGACCAGTCGCTCCTGGTCGTACTGGCCTCCGCCAACCGCGACCCGTCCCGCTTCGCCGGTCCCGGCAGCTTCGACATCTCCCGCGAGGACAACCAGCACGTTGCCTTCGGGCACGGCATCCACTACTGCCTGGGGGCCCCGCTGGCCCGCCTCGAGGGTCAGATCGCGATCGGGTCCGTGCTGCGGCGGCTGCCCGAGGTGCGGCTCGCCGTGGACGGGGGAGAGCTTGAGTGGCGACTGGGCGTCGTCATGCGCGGATTGCAGAACCTCCCCGTCCGCTTCACCCCCGGCGGCCGGGAACGCTGACTCCGCGTGCGGCAGCCGAGGCGGCTGCCCGCGCCGGCGGGGCGGCCCCGGGCAGGTCTTCCTCAGTCCTGCGCGGGGCCGTCGTCCTCGTATCGGGCGAGCATCTCGGCGAGCGTGCGCCGCAGCGTCTCCCGGAGCTCCGGCGGCCCCACCACCTCCGCGCCCAGGCCCAGCGAAAGCAGCGCGGGGAGCGCCCGTTCGGCGGACTCGACGGGAACCACCACCCGCGTCCAGCCGTCCGCGTCGGGGAGGCCCGCCGACTCCTCCGCGGCCCGCGCCGCCGCCGATTCGAGGACCTGCCCGAGACTCCTGAGCGCCTCGGGCGACAGGCGCAGCACCGCCTGGTCCAGGTACCGGCGTGCGTCGAAGCCCGCCAGGTACTCGCGCCAGTGCACCGCCAGGTCGAATCCGGCAGGCCGCGTGAACGACTCCGTCAGAGGCTCCAGTTCAGTGATCCGGGAGACCCGATAGGTGCGGACGCCACGTGCCGACCCCGCAACCAGATACCAGCGGCCCGCCTTGAGGACCACTCCGTACGGGTCCACGATCCTGATCACCTCGTGCGGTGTGGCCCAGCGTTCGTACCGGATCCGCACCCGCTGCTGGTTCCATACCGTGCCCGCCACCGTGGCCAGCAGGGGGGTCACCTCGGAGTCCTGGTACCAGCCGGGGACGTCGACGTAGATCCGCTGCCGGGCCTGCTCGGCGCGCTCGCGCATCTCGGGCGGCAGGGAGGCGGTCAGCTTCAGCTGCGCCTCGGCCGCCACGGAGCCGAGCCCGAGGTCCGCCGCGGCCCCGGGCAGCCCGGTCAGGAACAGGGCCCTGGCCTCGTCGGCGGTAAGTCCGGTGAGCCGGGTCCGGTAGCCCTCCAGCAGGCGGTATCCACCGTCCGGGCCGGACTCGCCGTACAGCGGGATACCGGAGGCGACGAGCGAGTCCATGTCCCGGTAGACGGTGCGCACCGACACCTCAAGGGTCTCCGCCAGTTCCCGTGCGGTCATCCGGCCTCGCGTCTGCAGGAGCAACAGGATGCTCACCAACCGACTAGCCCGCATGGATGAAGAGTATGCGGGTCACTGACAGTAGGTGTCAGTGACCCGGACCTAGCCTCGGACCCGTTCACTCGACGAAGGATGGAAGACCACGACATGACCAGTCCACAGACTGCCGCTCGCGCAGCCGACCGCCCCTCCTGGGCAGCCTTAGCCGTCGTCCTCATCGGCGGCTTCATCGCCTTCCTGGACTTCTTCATCGCCAATGTCGCCATCCCGTCCATCCAGAGCGACCTGGGCGCCAGCCCGCCCGAGACACAGCTCGTCATGGTGGGCTACGGCGCCGCCCTCTGCGTGGGACTGATCACCGGCGGGCGGATGGGTGACATCTACGGCCCCCGCCGGATGTTCCTGGTCGGTCTCGCCCTCTTCACCGTCGCGTCGGCGGCGTGCGGATTCGCACCCTCCATCTGGTTCCTCATCGTCGCCCGCGTCATCCAGGGGCTGGCCGCGGCGATGCTGGCCCCGCAGGTGCTCGCCATCGTGAGCCACGTCTACACCGGTGAGGCCAGGGGCCGGGCCTTCAGCGCGTACGGGCTCATGCTGGGCCTGTCCGGTCTGTGCGGGCAGGTCATCGGCGGCGTGCTGATCGCCCTCGACATCGCCGGGCTCGACTGGCGGACCGTCTTCCTGATCAACATCCCGATCGGCCTGGTGATCCTCGCCCTGACACCCCGGACCGTCCCCGACATCCGCACCCAGTCCGGCGTCAGGCTGGACCTGGCGGGCGCCGCGCTGGCCAGCGTGAGCCTCGCCGCCGTGGTGCTGCCGCTGCTGGAGGGCCGGGAGCAGGGCTGGCCGCTGTGGGCGTGGCTGTCGCTGATCGCGGCCGTGCCGTTGTTCGCCCTGCTCATCACCCACCAGCGGCGGCTCGCCGCGAAGAACGCGGCGCCGCTGATCGACCCGGGACTGTTCCGTGAGCGCGGCTTCACCGTCGGCATCACCGCGTACTTCGTCTACTTCATGTCGATGGGCTCCTTCTTCCTGCTGTTCGCGATCTACATGCAGGAAGGCAGGGGCTGGGAACCGCTGTCGTCGGGGCTGCTCTTCACCACGATGAGCGCGGGCTTCTTCGGCTCGTCGTTCCTCGCCGGAAGGATTGCCGCGCGCATCGGCAACCAGGTCATCGCCCTCGGCGCGGGGCTGGTCGCGATCGGCTACGGGACCGTCGGCGTGATCGTCGCGCAGATCGGCGTGGACGGCACCGCCGGCTGGGTCGCCCCCGGTCTGCTGGTCGCCGGCTTCGGCATGGGCCTGGTCGCCGCACCCCTGCCGGGTGCCGCCATGGCCGGGGTCGACCCGAAGCACGCCTCGTCGGCGTCCGGTGTGCTCTCCACGGCGATGGAAGGCGGCGCGGCGCTCGGTGTCTCGCTCGTCGGTCTCGTCTTCTTCGGCACCATCGGGGATTCACCCGCGCTCGACGCGTACCCCAAGGCCTTCTACCTGAGCATCGCCGTCATCGTGGCCTTCCCGGTCATCGTCACCCTGCTCGTCCAGGCGCTGCCGAAGCCGGGCTCGACCGCCCCGGGCACGGCCGCGGGCGAGGTGGACGGAGAAGAAGCCGGCGCGATGGAGCAGCCGGTGCTCTGACTCCGGCCCCCGCGCACAAGGAAGCCGGGCTTCACCACCCGCGACCCGGTGGTGAAGCCCGGTGCTTTCCGGGTCCGGCGGCTACCAGCTGACCGGCAGCGAGTCCAGACCGTGGAACACCGTCTCCTTGCGGAAGAGGGCGTTGACGTCGTCCGTGGCCAGCTTCAGCCCGGGGAAGCGCTCGAAGAGCGACGTGAGCGCGAGCTCCATTTCGAGCCGGGCGAGCGGAGCACCCAGGCAGTAGTGCGGGCCGAGCCCCCACTGGAGATGCGCACTGGTGTCCCGGTGGACGTCGATGCGGCCCGCGTCGGCGAAGACGGACTCGTCGTGGTTGGCGGCCGGGATGGAGATGACCACCGCGTCCCCCTTGTGCACGGCCACCCCGCCGAGCTCCATGTCCTCCAGGGCGACGCGCAGGATGGCGTCCTGGGACAGCGACCAGAACCGCATGGACTCCTCGATGTACCGGGGGACCAGCGCGGCCGGATCGGCCAGCACCTGGGCGCGCAGCCCGGGGTCCTGGAGCAGGCTGAGGACGCTCAGCGCGATCTGGTTGGTGGTGGTCTCGTGGCCCGCCACCAGGACCAGCCTGGCGATGCCCACGATCTCGTCCCGGGTGATCTCGCCCGCGGCCCTCCGGGCGGCGAGCCGGCCCATCAGGTCGTCCCCCGGCTTCCGGAGACCGCGGTCGGCCATGTCCTCCAGGTACCGCGTCATCTCGAGAAACGCCGTGTACGAAGCGGCGGGGTCACCCTGGGAGAGGGCACCGCGCGTCTTCTCCGTGAAGAACTCCGAGTCCTCGTCGGGGACACCGAGCACCCGTGCGATGACGAGCGTCGGCAGCCGCATCGAGAAGACATCATGCAGATCCGCGCGCTGCGGCAACGCCGCCAGCTCGTCCAGCAGTTCGTCGACGAGCCGCTGGATCGCCGGACGCATGGACCGCACCTTGCGGGCGGTGAACTCCGACGCGATCATCCCGCGCAGCCTGCTGTGCTCCGGATCGTCCATGCGGAGGAAGGAGCTCGGGCGGCCCTCCTGGGGCACCTGAAGCCGTGCCGGAGCGCCCGGCGCGAGCTCGTCGGCGCTCAGCCTCGGGTCCTTCAGCGCCTGGTGCACATCGGGATAACGGGTCACCAGCCAGGCGAGCTGGGAGCCCATCGTGCCGGCGGGGATCCGGACAGCGCTGGGCGGCCGCTCCCGCAGTTCGGCCAGAATCCCCGCCGGGCAGCCGGAAGGTGTGCGGGAAAAGGGCCAGTCGAGGACGTCCTCTTGCGTGTCGAGCATTCTCGTACCTCGCTTGTCCAAGTGGGTGACGCGGACCGTGCCTGGTCACCCACTATTCGTGGACATGCTGACGCCCTGCTGACCCCTGTCTGACGCCGGACTGACAGGGGTCAGTCCCTGGGGTCACGGCCCTGGCGCATTCCGTTCGGCGGCCATGGAAAGCCGCCGAGAAAGGCGCGTTCCGGATAGGGGGCGTTCGTTCAGCGCGGCAGTCCGACGTATTCACCCATGGCCGACGCCGCATGATCGAAGAACGCGACGGGATCGGCGGCGACGCCCGCGATATGCCCGTAGACGGCGAAGCCGCTCATGCCGAGCAACTGCGTCCAGGCAATATTCATGCGTGCGATGACGATGTCGGGCAGTCCCGCCGAAATGCTGGATGAAAGGATCTCCACATTGCGCAGCATCGCGTCGTCGAGCGGCGGGGTGAGCGCGTGGTCCCGGAGCGCCCCGGCCTCGACGGCCTCACGGACGATCGCGATGAGCGCCACCGGAGTGCGCCCGCCGGCTTCCATCGTCTCCACCGGGGCGTCGTAGTCCTTCAGCGGCGGCCCCCAGACGAGCGCGAAATGCAGGGGGTTGGCGACGGCCCAGGTGCGCACCCCGCGGCAGACTCCGAGCCACCGCTCCAGGTAGCCACCGCCGCCCTCCTGGGCCTGACGCGCGCCGTGCTCGGCGCTGTCGCCCATCGCGTGGTAGGCGTCGAGGATGATCGCGGTGAGCAGGGCGTCACGGCTGCCGAAACACTCCTTGGCCAGCGCCGGCTCGATGCCCGCCCGGCGCGCCGCGTCCTCGACGGACAGGTCGTCGCCGCCGTGCCGCGACACGACGAGCATCGCCTCCCACTTGATCCGGTCGGCGATCTCGTTCTGTTCTTTTCCAGCACGAACCTCGGACTGCATGAACGGAACCTCTCTGTACCGGTTGCCTGTTGACCTTCCCCACACTTTCAGGACGATCCGTCACTTGTCGATTACGTCCTAGGTAATCAGCGCAGGCCAAACGGCTGTGCGGTCCCGGGAAGCACCGGAACCGCACAGCCGCCCGCACGAGATCGTCCCGGATATCAGGCTTGGGCCGCCGCCAGCCGGTAGAGATGGCGGGTGAAGTCCGACGTGACCGCGAGCGCGTGCTTGTCGATGAAGAAGTGTCCGCCCGAGTACTCGCTGTGCCCCAGGTACTGCGGGCTGCGCGGCACCCATGACGCGAAGGCGTCCTCCTCCTCCATCAGAGGGTCGGACTTGCCGCCGTAGGACACCAGCGGGCAGGGCACGATGGCCCCCTCGTCCACCCGCTGCGCCGCGACCGAGAGGTCGGCCCGCAGCGCCGGGATGACCATCTGCAGCATCTCCGGGTTGTCGTAGATCTCAGCCGGGAACGACCCCAACTTCTTGATCCAGCCGACCAGTTCCTCCTCCGGCATGCCGATGTGCTCCTTGGTCGGGTTGAAGAACCCCGTCGGCGCCCAGCCGGACATCCCCACGAGAAGCGGCCCTCGCACGCCGTCCTCGTGCATGCGGACCGAGAGGTGATAGGCGAGCTGGGCCCCGAGGCAGTGCCCGAAGAAGGCGAACGGCCGGTCGTCGCCCTCGGCGAGCACCGCTTCGTAGACCCCTTCGAGCAACGGCTCCCATTCCGTGTACGCCGTCTCTTCACGGCGCTCCTGACGGCCCGGCAGCGTCACCGCCTGGGCGCCGATGTCGGATGGCAGCAGGTCCGCCCAGTCGCGGTAGATGATCGCCCCGCTGCCCGCGTGCGGGAAGAGGAAGAGCCGCACCTTGGCATCCGGCTCCAACTCGCTTGGCTGGAACCACTGTCCCGCTGCGGACACCTTCTTGACTATGGATTCCTTCACCGATATCCCCTTCTACGAAGTGTCGTACGTGGACCGGCGTGGCTCACCGGCCGGGTCGGTTCCGCAAGGCCGGCAGCACCGTGTCGGCGATCTCCTTCAGCCGGGATTCGGGACGCAGGGACCCCACGCGCAGGATGACGTGGCGGGCACCGGCCCTCACATAGCCCGCGAGCCACTCCGCGCACTCCTCGGCACTGCCCCATGCGTATGCCTGCAGTTCGGACATCTGGTCCAGCGTCCGGCCGTAGTACTGCTGGAGGTAGTGATCCAGCTCTCGGCGGGCCCTTTCCCGGTCGGCGTCGACCGTGATGGTGGCGTACAGCGCCGGGGTGACCGCGTCCACGGGCCGGCCCGCCGCCACCGTCAGCTCCGCGATCCGCTGCCGGGCGCGGCCGTAGGCCGCGGCCGAGGGCAGGAACGGCAGCCAGCCGTCGTAGTGCCGGGCGACCCGCTCAAGGACGCGGGGCGTGTCGGAGCTGGCCAGCCACAGCGGCGGACCGCCCGGCCGGTGCGGTGCCGGCAGCCCGTCGAGGCCGCCGGCCTGCCAACGCCGCCCGGCGAAGTCGGCCGGGGCCCCGTCCTGGGTGCTGCGCCAGGCGGTACGCCACAGCTCCGCCGTCTCGTCGAGGCGTCCCACCCGGCCTTGGAAGGGGACGTCGACGGCGGCGAACTCCGCCTCGGACTCGGGAACGGGGAAGCCCGCGCCCAGCCCGAGGATCAACCGGGACCGGCACACCTGGTCGAGGGCGGCGATCGTGTTGGCCCCCATGAGCGGATGCCGCAGCGCGGCCGTGAGCGCGGCGGTGCCGAGGGTGACCCGGCTGGTCACCGCGCCGGCCGCGGACAGCAGGACGAGCGGATCGAGACGTGGACGGGCGGTCAGCGAGTCGCCCGCCCACACGGAGTCGAACCCGAGATCCTCGGCCCGGCGCGCGTAGTCCAGCAGGGGGGCCGCCGAGAAGTCGCGCTGGATCGCGTGCTCGCGGGTGGGCAGCAGGACACCGATGTCCGGTACCCCGGTGAAGGAACGGTCAGCCATGTCGTACTCCGTTCCGGTCCGGGGAGTGGGGGTTGTCGGCGGACCGGCCGTCGTCCGCCCGGGCGACAGTCGCGAGCAGCTTCTCCCGCACGGCCCGCCGCAGGATCTTCCCCGCGGGGTTGCGCTCCAGTTCGTCCACGAGCTGGAAGGCGACGGGAATCTTGTAGTCGGCCAGCCGCCCGCGCAGGAACAGCAGGAGTTCCCGCGGAGTGACCCGGGCCCCCCGCCGCGGCACCACGCAGGCGTGCACGGCCTCGCCCCACTGAGGGTGCGGCACGGCGACGACGGCCGAGTCGGCCACCGCCGGATGCTCCGCCAGCTGCTGCTCCACCTCGGCCGGATAGATGTTCTGCCCGGCCACGATGATGGTGTCGTTGATCCGGTCGCACAGGAACAGATGCCCCGACTCGTCCAGATAGCCGGCGTCTCCCATGAGCAGCCAGCCGTCGACGAGGGTCTGCCGGGACGCCTCGGGCAGGTTCCAGTACCCGAGCATCGCGGCCGGGGTCCGGACGCAGACCTGTCCGATCCGCCCCGGCTCCAGCTCCGCGCCCTCCTCGTCGATGATCTTCAACTCATTGCCGGGGCACACGAGGCCGGCGGAGCGCAGCACCGGGCTGCCCGGCCGGTGTTCGGCCGGCGGCAGGCACACCGCCACGCTGGCGGTCTCGGTGCTGGCGTAGATCTGCGCGAACTGGCAGCGGAACACCTCCATGCAACGTACGAGCAGGCTCTCGCTGATCGGTGCCCCGCCGTAGGCGATCTTGCGCATCGACCGGAAGGCGGCCGGATCGGCGGTGTCCTCGTCGAGCATCATCTGGAGCATGGCCGGCGCCGCGAAGGTGGTGGTCACACCGTGTTCACGGATGAGGCGGACCGCTTCCTGCGGGATGAACGCGCGCATCACCACATTGGTGAGACCGGCGTTGAAGCCGTGCATGAACCAGCCGATGCCGGCGGTCCCCAGACCTGGCAGCGAGATGAGGCTGACGTCGTCCGGAAGCCAGTCGATCCAGTCCACGCCCGCGGCCGCGAAGCTGTCGGGAAGGGTGAAGAAGCTACGGTGCGGAATGACCGCGCCCTTGGGCTTGCCCGTGGTGCCGCTCGTGTAGATCTGCACCACCGCGTCGTCCGGTCCGGTACCGGGATCGAGGTCGGCCGACGGCATGTCTGTCCACCACTGCCGCAGGCCCGCGCCGGGGTCCTGGATACCGGGCCGGTCGACGGGGACCAGGGTCAACGGGCCCGGCAGACCGGCCCGCGCCCGTTCCACCGACTCCGTGAACTCCACGTCGAAGAAGACGAGTTCGGCGCGGGAGTCCCGCAGGATGTGGTCGACCTCCCCTGCGGTCAGCCGCCAGTTGACCGGCACCAGGACGGCTCCCGCCTTGGCGCAGCCCAGAATGACGGTGTAGTAGTACTCGGACTCGCGGCCGAGGTAGGCCACCCGCGTGCCGCGCCCCACTCCGGCGGCACGCAGCGCATGCGCCACGCGGTTGCTCGTCCCGTGCAGCTCCGCGTAGCTGACCTGCCGGTCCGCACAGCGGATCGCGGTGTGTCCGGCACGACCACGGGCGTGCCTGCGGGACGTAGCGACCAGCGTCCAGTCCCTGGTTACCCTCACATTCTCCTCCGAACACTCGACGGTTCTGTGGGCTCTCGGTCCCGGCTTCGACAGACTCACGGCGCTCATGGGGCCGCCGGTGCGGAGGTGAGCCGGCTGTCGAGGAACTCGGTCACCTCCTGGGGCGAGGGGTGGTCGAAGGTGAGGGTGGCGGGCAGGGCGACCCGGAAGACCGACTCCAGGGACGTACGGAAGTCGAGGGCCATCAGGGAGTCGAGGCCGAGAGCGACGAACTCGGTCGTGAAGTCCACCTCCTCGGCGTCCTCGACGTGCAGCGCGGCCGCGAGGCTCTCCAGCACGGTCCGGCCGATCGCCGTACGGCGCTCGCCCTCCGGCAGGGCGAGCAGCGCGCCCACGTCGAAGCCGTTGTCGTCCCGCGGGCGGTGGCGGACCAGAGCCGAGTAGAGGGCGTTGTCGAGCAGGCTCGGCGCGACGTAGGCGTCCCAGTCGAACGCGCCCGCCAGCCGCTGCACGGCCGACCCGGCCATCAGGCCCTCCAGGACGCGCAGGGCGCGAGCGGGGGAGAAGTACCGTACGCCGCTGCGCTGCAGCTCCCGGCCGAGGTTGTCGTCGAGCCGGGCCGACATGCCGACCCTGGCCCACGCACCCCAATTGACCGCGAGGGCGGGCAGCCCCTGCCGGGCCCGGTAGGCCACCAAGCCGTCCAGGAAGGAGAAGGCGGCCGCGTAGTGGGCCTGGGTGGCGCCACCGAGGACGGCGGCGATCGAGGAGTGCACGAGGAAGAAGTCGAGGTCCGGGAAGTCCAGGCTCAGCTCGTGCAGCAGCCAGCCGCCGTACGCCTGGGCGCGCAACTGGTCATCGATGGCCTCCCAGGTCAGAGCACCGATCAGGGACTTGCCCGCGGCGCCTGCCGCATGCACGATGCCGCCCAGCGGCACGGCGGAGCTCCGGATTTCGGCGGCCACCTCGGCCATGTCCTCGGCAGAGCCGAGGTCCGCCCGGACGATCCGGACCTCGGCGCGCTCCGAAAGGCCCGCGAGCAGTTCCGCGGCCTCCGGGGTCGGCCGGCCGCTGCGGCTGACGAGGACCAGATGCCGCGCTCCCAGGTCGACGAGCTTCTCCGCGGTGACCAGCCCGAGCCCGCCGAGGCCGCCGGACACCAGATAACGGCGGTCCGGCCGGACACCGGCCGGTGCGGTGTGGCGGCGGTCCGGCGCAGGGAGGAGGGACACCACCGCTGTCCCGCGGCGCGCGGCGTCGAGCGCCTCCGCCACCTCGTCGATCCCGTAGACATCACCGGGTGTCTCGGCGGCCCGCGGCTCCCCGGCGCCGGTACCGACCGGTTCCGGCGCGGCCGTGGCCGCGGCGGACGGCACGGTGACGGTCCGCCGCAGTGTGCCCGGGTGACGCACCACGACACGGTCACCGACCGCGAACCCGGCCCGCTCTCCCACCCCGATGACCGTGCCGGTGCATTCGGCACCGGGCACCCCGGTCCCGATCAGGTCGTCGTCGGTCAGCGGGACCAGGTGCACGAGCACCTGGATCTCGTCGCCCGAGGGGGCGATGTCCTGCGCGGGGACCAGCACGGGCCCGGCCGGGCCAGTGGCAGGGGATGCGTCCGGCGCGGTTTCGGGATCCTCGGTGCGGAACGCGAATCCGCCCTCCCACGCCGGGGTGTGCTCACCGGGCAGCAGGCGGCGCACATGGCGTCGCCCACCCCGGTAGGCGACCTGGTACTCGCCGCTGTCCTGGGACCGCCACTCCTCCAGCAGGACGGCGGGGTCGGTGTCGCCCGTCACGTCGACGAGCGTGGCGCGATGCTGCGGGTACTCGTTGAGCAGCACCTGGCCGAAGCCCCACAGTGTCGCCGCCGCCAGCTGTTCACCGGTGCCAGGCCGGTCACCCGGCAGCCACTGCCCTCGCTCGGTGACCAGCCAGAGGCGGGGTGGCCGTGCCGGGTCGGCGCCCGACAACGCGGCCGTCAGCGCCAGCAGTTCCCGGTAGTTGCGCTCGCACTCCGCGCGCAGCCGGCAGGCGGACATCTCCGTGCCGTCCGCCTGCCACAGCCAGCACACATCGCTGACCGAGGCATCACCGAGCGCGACGGTCAGCTCTTCGGCCGAAGCGACGAAGGAAAGCCGCGTGCCGGCCTCGTCGGCGCGCTCCCCGGCCGCGGCCAGCCATCCGCGCCGGTCGCCGAGTACCAGCACATGGCGGGGTGCCGGGTCGGTGCCCGGCCCCACGCCCCGGCGCAACCAGGCCGGCCGGTGCAGGAACGGCGCGGGCGCCGGCGGCCGGTCCTCCCCGGTCTCCGCGGGGGCGGGCAGCAGCCGTACACCGGTCAGCTCGATGACGGGCAGCCCCTCCTCCAGGAGCAGCAGGTCCGCGGTCCGTGAGGTCCTCCCCCGCGCCGTGATCCGCACGACCACGCGCACCTGCCGCCCACGCGGCTTCTTGAACAGCCGTACGCTGCCGAAACCGGCCGGAGTGAACGCGGGGCTGTCCTCGTCCAGTGCCGTCATCGCGAGCAGGGCGCATTCGAGCGCCTCGACGGGAATCTGCTCACCCAGGCACGGTTGCCGTAGCGTGACCTCGGCCGTGCACACCCCGTTCCGGTGCCTGGTCACTCCGGTGAGCAGCCGGAACCTGTCTCCGTAGGCGCGGCCCACCGAGGCGAAGTCGGTGTAGATGTCCGCCGGTCCGGCCTCCTCGCACACCTCACCGGGATCCTCCGCGAGCCGGTCCAGGCCGGACGCGGGCCCCCCGTCCGCGGACTGTCGGGTGAGCGTGGCGGTGGCGAGAGTGATCTCGTCGTCCGTCGGCCCACTGACCACGTCGACGGCCGTGTCCCCGTCCGGCATCGTCCGCAACCGGGTGCGGACCTCCACGAGGGCGTCCTTCGGCAGCACCAGCGGGCTGTGCAGGGTCACATCGCGCACGGTTCCCCGCGTGTGGCCGTACACCGCGTCCTGCGCGGCGAGCAGCATCTCGACGTAGGCGGCCGACGGGACCGTGGCCTCACCGTCGGGCCCCGGGTGGTCGGCCAGGTACTCCGGGTTCCCCGGGCCCAGGACGGTGGTGAAGACCCGTCCGTCCTCGGTGGCCTCCGGCCGTTGCGGATCGCTCAGCACCTCCCGGCCGAGCAGCGGGTGGGCCCCCGGGCCCTGGTTCGCCGCGCCCCTGGCACGCGCGTCCGCGCCCTCGACGGGCAGCCAGTAGCGCTTGCGCTGGAACGCGTAGTCGGGAAGTGCCACACGGGACAGCTCGCGCCCCGTGTGCAGTCCGCGCCAGTCCACCGGGCTGCCGACCGCGTAGAGGTCGGCGAGGCCGCGCAGGGCGGCGTCCTCGCCGCGGTCACGACGGTGCAGGCTGGCCACCCAGTGGTGGTCGGCCGCCGTGAGGCACTGCTTGGCGAGGGCGGTCAGCGTCGCCGAAGGGCCCACCTCGACGAAGCTGTGGCGGCCGCGCTTCTCGATCGCGCGGACACCGTCCATGAAGAGCACGGGCTGCCCGATGTGGGCCACCCAGTACTCGGGCGTCCCTATCTCGCGGTACGTGGCCGGCCTGCCGGTGACATTGGAGACCATCGCGATGGTCGGCTCATGGAAGGTGATGCCGTCCAGCGCCGCCCGGAACTCGTCGAACACCTCGTGCATCAGCGGGGAGTGGAAAGCGTGCGACACGGAGAGCGGTTCGACCCGCAGGCCGCGCTCACGCAACCGCCGGACGAGCTTGTCCAGCGGCTCCCGGGCGCCCGAGACCACGCACTGGCCCGGGGCATTCACCGCTGCCAGAGCGAGGTCCGCCGACTCCGCGAGCAGCGGTTCAACCTCGTCGGCGGAGGCGTACACGGCCGCCATCGAACCGGGCGCCCGTACCGACTGCATCAGCCGGGCACGGGCGGCCACCAGTGTCAGCGCGTCGGGCAGCGTGAACAGTCCGGCCACGGCTCCCGCGACGACCTCGCCGATGCTGTGCCCGATGAGCACGGTGGGACGTACACCCCAGGACATCCACAGCTGGGCAAGCCCGTACTCCAGGGTGAACAGGGCAGGCTGCGTGTACTCGGTGCGGTGGATCAGCTCGGCGTCATCGGCCGTCCCGAGGAGCAGGTCGCGTACGGAGACCGCCAGATGGGGCGTGAGGATCCGGTCGCACTCGTCCACGCAGGCGCGGAACACCGGGAACCTCCGGTAGAGGTCCGCACCCATGCCGCTGCGCTGCGAACCCTGCCCGCTGAACAGGAAGGCCGTCCTGCGCGATGTGGCCGGAGCGAGGGGTTCGTCGACAGCCAGGCGGGCGTCGACGACGGCCTTGAGCCCCTCCAGGTCCCGGACCACCGCGGAAAACCGATGGGAGAAGTGCGCCCGGCCGACGTTGGTGGTGTAGCAGAGACGCTCGACATCCGTGTCCGGATGGTCGGCGAGGAAGCTCCGGTACCGCTCCAGCTGGTCACGGAGCGAAGCGGCGCTCTTGCCGGACACGGTGAAGACCGCCGCCGCCCGCTCGCCCCCGGTCGTCTCCGGTACGGCTGACGACTGCCGCGTCGGCGCCTGTTCCAGGACGACGGCCGAGATGGTGCCCGCGAATCCGAAGCTGTTGACCACCGCGCGCCGGGTCTCCCCGGGCCAGGGCATCCGCTCGGTGGGCACCCGGATCGGATACGTATCCCAGGGGATACGGGCGGAAGGTGTGTTCAGGTTCAGGTGCGGATACACCGTGCCGGAGCGCAGCTGCAGCACCGTCTTGATCACACCGACGACACCGGAGGCGGGCTCCATGTGGCCGAGGTTGGTCTTCGCCGAACCGACCAGAAGCGGCTGTTCCCGGGTGTGAGACCGGCTGAAGACGTCATTGATCGCACCCAGCTCGATCGGGTCGCCGATCGGGGTGCCGGTGCCGTGCGCCTCCACGTACTGGATGTCGCGCGGTTCGAGGCGCGCCGCCTCCAGAGCCCGGCGGATCACCAGCTCCTGTGCCGGGCCGTTGGGCACGGTCAGCCCGGCGCTGTCCCCGTCCTGGCCGATCGCGGTACCGCGGACCAGGGCGAGCACCTGGTCACCGTCCCGCTCGGCGTCGGACAGGCGCTTGAGCACCAGCATCCCGCACCCCTCGGCACGCACGTAGCCGTCGGCCGCGTCGTCGAAGGTCTTGCACTGCCCGTCGGGAGCGAGCATCTGGCCGTGCGAGAACATCACCATGATCCGCGGGTGGTGCAGGGCGTTGACACCCCCGCACAGGGCGATGTCGCACTCGCCCCCGCGCAACCCCTGCACCGCCATGTGCAGCGCGCTCAGCGACGAGGAACAGGCCGTGTCCACGCTGACGCTCGGACCGCGCCACCCGAGGAAGTAGGAGAGTCGGCCCGACAGCGGGAACATGGTGATGCCGGACGCGAGGTGCCCGTCGAGATCCTCGTAGGGCAGTGCGTCGATCTCCAGCGCGTAGTCGATGGAACTCGCCCCGACGTACACGCCACCGTTGCCGCGCCGGAGCGGCGTGGGGTCGATGTTCGCGTTCTCCAGCGCGTGCCAGGCCGTCTCCAGCACCAGACGCTGCTGGGGGTCGATGTACTGCGCTTCCTTGGGCGAGATGTTGAAGAAGGACGCGTCGAACAGGTCGATCCGGTCGAGAAACCCCCCGCCCGCCGTCTGGATCTTACCCTTCTCGTCGGGATCCGAGGGAGTGAACGCGGCAGCGTCCCAGCGGTCCTCGGGAAGGGGCCGAATACCCGACCGGCCCTCCCGCAGGAACGCGTCGAACGCGTCGGGCGACTCGCTCCCGCCCGGGAAGCGCAGTCCCATGCCCACGATGGCGATCGGCTCGTACTTCTCGCGCAACAGGCTCTCGACGGTGTTCCCGGCGGCCTCGTCCGCAAACTCATGCGGCATCCGTGCGCCTCCTGTCCTTGTCCTGGTCGGCGGGCACGGCCAGGTGATCCACGAGCCGGCCCACCGTCGGCTGGTTGAACAGCACCGTCGCGTCGATGGCCACGCCCAGCAGCCCTTCGAGCTCTTTCCTCAGCTCGTTGAGCCGTAGCGAGGTGAGGCCGAGGTCGAAGAAGCTCGTGTCCCGTTCCAGTTCCTCGTCCGCCCCCATCAGCAGGGCCTCCTTGAACCGGCCGGCGACGAGCTCTTCCAGCGCTTCACGCCGCTCGACCCCAGAGAGGCCGCTCAGGTGTCCGTCGGCGTGCAGAGAATCAGCCATCTCCGTCCCACCCCTTCGCGTAGAAGCGGGGGCATGCTTCCGCACCGCCCGCCTTGCTCCCCGATACAAACAGCGGCGCCTGACGTTCCCCTGATCGAGGGCTGACGTTCCGGGGGAGACGCTCCAGGCCAGCGGACAGGCCATAGGACACACCTCGATGGCGGTCCGGGTCGCCGCGTCGTACGGCCGCGCCGGACGGGGGCCGCCGGCTCCAGGACGAGAAAAAGACCCCCCTGACTGCGTTTCCGCAGGTCAGAGGGGTCTTGAAACTGTGGAGCCTAGGAGATTCGAACTCCTGACATCTGCCTTGCAAAGGCAGCGCTCTACCAACTGAGCTAAGGCCCCGGGTCACAACGAACGAGGGCAACGCCGAGCACATCCGCGCCAGGGCTACCGTCGCAGACCAGAGTACCGGGTGACCCCCGTAATCCTGCAAAAGGATAGGGACTCCCGGTGAACGACCACGCTCCGTAAGATGCTCGCAAGGTTCGCAGCAGCGAAGCCGCAGCGATGGGGAGACGCCATGGACGCAGCGCAACAAGAGGCGACGGCAAGAGCCAGAGAGCTTCAACGCAGTTGGTACGGGGAGCCGTTGGGGGCGCTCTTCCGTCGGCTGATCGATGATCTCGGCCTGAACCAGGCCCGGCTGGCCGCCGTTCTCGGGCTCTCCGCCCCGATGCTCTCCCAGCTGATGAGCGGCCAGCGGGCCAAGATCGGGAATCCCGCGGTGGTCCAGCGCGTCCAGGCCCTCCAGGAGCTGGCGAGCCAGGTGGCCGACGGCAGCGTCAGCGCGGGCGAGGCCACCGACCGCATGGAGGAGATCAAGAAGTCGCAGGGCGGGTCGGTCCTGACCGCCACCGGCCAGACCACCTCCACCGGCGGCGCTCCCACCGTGCGTCGTGTGGTGCGCGAGATCCAGTCCCTGCTGCGGTCGGTCGCGGCGGCCGGCGACATCATCGATGCCTCGGACGCCCTCGCCCCGACCCACCCGGAGCTGGCAGAGTTCCTCAAGGTGTACGGAGCGGGACGCACCGCGGACGCGGTCGCGCACTACGAGGGGCACCAGAGCTAGCGGCTCCGGACCACGACGGACGACGGAGCCAGGGCCCGCGCGCACCGCGCAGCGCCCTGGTGCCGGCAGCACACGGGGGCCGGACACGGGCCGCGGCGGACGCCGCGGCACCACGGGAACGGGGAGCGGGCGCAGCACAATGGGTGAGGTCTTCGCTGGTCGGTACGAGCTGATCGATCCGATCGGACGGGGCGGGGTCGGCGCCGTCTGGCGCGCCTGGGACCACCGCCGCCGCAGGTACGTCGCGGCCAAGGTGCTCCAGCAGAGCGACGCGCACACGCTGCTGCGCTTCGTCCGCGAGCAGGCCCTGCGCATCGAGCACCCGCACGTGCTGGCCCCGGCCAGCTGGGCCGCCGACGACGACAAGGTCCTGTTCACCATGGACCTGGTGAGCGGCGGCTCGCTCGCCCATGTCATCGGCGACTACGGCCCGTTGCCCCCGCGCTTCGTCTGCCTGCTGCTGGACCAGCTGCTCTCCGGCCTCTCCACGGTGCACGCCGAGGGGGTGGTGCACCGCGACATCAAGCCCGCCAACATCCTGATGGAGGCGACCGGAACGGGCCGCCCGCATCTGCGCCTCTCCGACTTCGGCATCTCGATGCGCAAGGGCGAACCCCGGCTGACCGAGACCAACTACGTGGTCGGTACGCCCGGTTACTTCGCCCCCGAACAGATGATGGGCGCCGAGCCCGACTTCCCCGCGGACCTCTTCGCGGTCGGCCTGGTCGCGCTCTACCTCATCCAGGGCCAGAAGCCCGACTCCCGGGCGCTGGTGGAGCACTTCGCCGCGCACGGCACCCCGAGCGCCCCCGACGGCATCCCCGAGCCGCTGTGGCAGGTTCTCGCCGGTCTGCTCCAGCCGGACCCGCACGCCCGGTTCCGGACCGCGACGGGCGCGCGCAAGGCGCTGACCGCGGCCGTCGAGATGCTGCCCGAACCCGGCCCGGACGACGAGCCGGTGGAGGTGTTCGACCAGATCGGGCCGCTGCCGCCGGGATTCGGCCCCGACGGGCCCGTGACCGCCCCTCAGCAGCCCGGTGAGCCCGCCCCCGCGGCCGCGTCCGGACCGGCGCGGCAGACCGCTCCGGGGTCCGGCGGGCAGCCCTCCGCACCGCCCCCCACGTCGATGTCGGAGACGGGCAGCTTCCACCTCGCGCCGCCGCCCGAAGCCTCGCCGTCGCAGCAACAGCCCCACCAGCAGCCGGGGTTCCAGCAGCCGCCGGCCGCACCGTTCACGGCGGACGCGCCGCCCCCGTACGCCGTCGGCGCGCCGGATCTCTCCCAGGCGCCGACCTCCGACGTGCCGCGCGATCCCGTCGCCACCCGCGCCTACACCGCCCAGCAGCGGCAGACCCCGGTGCCGGCCCCGCCGGTGCAGCACGCCGCGCCCCACGCGCCCGGGAGCCGGACGCGTCCGGGACCGCCCCCGAAGGTGGCGGTCCCGGTGCTGGTGGTGGCGCTGATCTGCTTCGCGGTCGGCATCTGGGCCCTGACCCAGATCTGACGTTCCCGGGCCGACTACCGGCCCTGCGGCGGCTGGTGGCCCCCGACGGCAGGCGAACCGGGGGCGGGGGCCCCGACGGCGCGGCGGCGGGCCAGCAGCGTCCAGACGCCCAGCCCGAGCACCAGCACGGACCCCGTGCCGATCCCGGCCGCGGCGACCACCGTCATCGGGCCGCTCCGCGCGGCCTCCCGGGCGTTCTTCCCCTTCCGGGCCACTTCCCGGTCCTGGTCGGTGACGCCGAAGACCCCGGCGTCACCCTCGTACGGAGACGTCCCGGCGTCGTTCTTCACCTGAACCGCCAGCTCGAAGGGGATCGGCTCGTCCCCGTAGGACTCCTTGAGCTTCGGGCTGAGGGACACCGACAGGTAGTACCAGCCCGCGAAGCGCATGGCGCTGACCTGGGTCGAGGGGTCGAACCGGTTGCGGTAGGCGACCGGCGGCAGCGGCCTCAGGGACGCGGAAGCCGGCCCTCCGGAGTACGACAGGGTGGCGTCGGAGACATGCCCCTGGGCGGGGTTGTCCAGCGACAGGGTGAGCGCGCTGCCCACGAAGTCCTTGGTGGCGCTCGTGCTGTTGGAAAGCCCGGCGGTGGCGTGGATCTGCTGCCCCCAGTCCACCGGAACCCGGTAGAAGCGGGTCTGCCCCGGGGCGACCGTGTCCTGCCAACGGCCGTTCTCCAGGCTGGTGGCCTCGGAGAACCCGGCCCCTCCGGTCCGCTTCTGCTGCTTGCCGGTCAGCGGCTTCGCCGAGGCCGATGGCCAACTGCCGGGCCCCTCGGTCGGCATGGACGACCCGCTCTTCAGCCGCGGCTCCTGGAGGAAGCGCAACTCCAGGTTCCAGGCATCGGGGTTGGACGTCTCCTTGCTCTCGCGCTCGACGAGGACGTCGTACTGGCCGCTCTCTTGGCAGGTGGTGCTGCCTTCCTTGATGGTCCGGGAGACATATGCGGCGATGGGACGCGCGTACTCGCCGGCGCCGAAGTTCGCCCGCTGCGAGCTGCATTGGGTGTCGTCGGTCTCCCGGAGGCTGACGTTGATGCCGTCGCCGTAGGCGGCCTTGCCGCTGTCGCCGGGCACCGCGACCGCCGAGACATAGGCGGCGGAGACCTCGTCCAGCGTGACCCGGTAGTAGAGCTTCTCGCCCGGCCCGATCGTGCTGCGGTACGGGACGCCCTCGTCGAGTTCGGACGCCTCGACGTTCGCCGTCGCCCCCTGCACCTTCTTCGCTTCGGGGTCGAACGCGTATACCCCGGGTCCGGCCGCGTGCGCCTGCCCCGGCAGGGCCGCCGCCGCGCACATCGCCGCGAGTACCGCGGCCACCACCCGGCCCCTGTTGCGCTGCCTCTTCACGCGCTTCCCCTCGTCGTCCTCACGCGCCGGTGCCGTCGACCGCCCGGCCGGATGCCGGTCCATCCTGCCCCGCCCGCACCGCCGCTGTCTCCGGCCACAGCCGAATTGCCCCCTCTTGTCCGCGTTCACGCCCCCGCCTGCACCCCACCGGAGTTCACTGGAGCAATTCATCTCTGTGCTCCGGTGAACTCAGAAGGCCGAGAGGCACGGCGTCACTGTCGTACGCCAAAGCGCGCGCACGACAAAGGGCCCGTTCGCCGGCGAACGGGCCCCGAACAGCACGAAGCCCCGGCCGCTCAGCGACCGGGGCCCGTAACAGACTGTGCCGTCTCACACACCCGAACCTGCGGGCACGGAGTCGGTCGCCTCCGTCCACAGATCCTGCTCGGCGCGATCCGCCTGGATCTGGCGGTACACGAGGAGCCCGCCGATGGCGGCCAGTGCGACCAGGAGAAGCTTCTTCACCGCGCGACCTCGTCTTTCCTTGGCGTAAGGGCCTTCTGTCGCCGACTATACACACCGGCCGATACCGATCGGTGACCTGCCCGGACCCCCGGAGCACCCCCTCCACGGCGCCCCGAACGACCTCCCGGCACCCTCTTCCGACCGCCCGCGAGGGCCTGTCCAGCCCGGTTGCACCATACGAGTGGTGTTAATCCGAAGATCGGCGCAGAGCGGGCGTCGCTCCCCGAAATCACGGCCCGGATCCACATGATCGGAGAAGTCAGCAACCGGACCGTCCGAAAGCGAGGGGCCATGAGCACCTTCCAGCCCAAGAACCTCTGGACCGCCTTCATCACCGCCTTCTTCGCCCTCCTGGCGTCGCTGGGCCTCGCCACCGCCACGGCGAGCACCGCGAACGCCACGAACGCCGCGGCGCAGCCGAGCACCACGACCCAGGAGCACACGGCCGCCACCGCGGCAACCCCGATCGCCCCCTCGGTCCGATGGACCCTTCCGCGTGACCGGGCCCTCCCGCCCACGATGAAGCAGCGCATCCGCGCCGAGGCCCACGGCTCGTCCCCGGCCACCCGGCACCTGTCGCTCGACCCCGCGGAGACCGCCCGCACGACCGGCCCGGCCGACTCCCACCACACAGCCCCGGAAGGCGACTCCCCGGCGCCACCCCCCTGATCCCGGCGCCCACCGCATTCCGGGGCCCCTGGTCCGGTTCACACCGGTCGGGGGCCCTTTCCACGCGCCCGGCCGCCCCGCGACGTCGGCGGCACGCACGGGTGAGAGCGAGCAGCTCAGCCCTGCTGCAGCGCGGCAAGGCCCTTCTGCAGGTCTTCGCTGTTCATCACCGGCTGGATCTCGATCCTCGCGCCGAGCCCCTCGAAGAGCGGCTCCGCGATGGTGGGCAGCTGCGAACTGTCCTGCATGTCGAAGACGAAGGTGCAGCACCGTCCGCCCTCGCCGGGCCCGAAGTAGGCCGCCTCCGGCTCGAGCCGTTCCGTCATCGACTTCATGATCTCCGGCAGTGAGCCGTTCTTGATGGCCTCATTGGAGATCTGCGTGTCCATGTGAGCTCTCAGCATGACCCTCATGACATCGCTCCTTCCGTCCAGGGCGACCGGCGGGCTTCCGTCCGAGCTCCCTGACATTCGGTGCACCGGGACCAGCCTTCCGCGGGTGGTCCCGGCGGTGACTTGTCGTCCACCATCCAGGCTGCCCTTCGTCATGATCTGAAGCACCCGGCGCGGACGCCTCGCGCGGGCGAAATCTCTGGAAGTTCCGCTGATCGGCCCGATGTCGGCCGGATACGCCGAAGGCCCCCCACCGTCTCCGGTGAGGGGCCTTCGTGCTGGTGGGGCTAACAGGATTTGAACCTGTGGCCTCATCCTTATCAGGGATGCGCTCTAACCAACTGAGCTATAGCCCCGCCGCGCTGTCGCGCTGACTTCTGAAGATTAGCGCACGTCGGGGCCAGTCCCAAAATCGATACTCGGCGCGCTACTCGTCCTCGGCCAGCGTGAGCTCGACGCCGCCCACGAAGCCCGCCGAAAGGTTGTAGATGAAGGCGCCCAGCGTCGCCAGCGCGGTGGCCAGCACCACGTCGATCACGGCGATGACCGAGGTGAAGATGAGCACGCGCGGCAGCGACAGGAACGACTGCAGATCGAAGCCGTTGCTCTCGTTCGAGCCGGTGGCCTCGCTGATCGTGCCGCCGACGGTCTCGAAGACGCCCATCGCGTCCATGACCATCCACAGCACCGCCGACGCCACCACCGTGCAGATGCCCAGCGCGATCGACAGCAGGAAGCTGACCTTCATCACCGACCACGGGTCGGCCTTGGCCACCCGCAGACGGGCCTTGCGGGTACGCGGAGTGGTCCGCGCCCCCGTGCGCGGCTTGCGCGTCGCCTGAGCGCCGCCCACGCCCTGCGCACCGCCCAGCGTGCCGCCGGCCGGCTGTCCGGGGCGCTGCTGGCCGCCCTGGGTTCCGCCGCCGGGCGCCTGGTACGCCTGGGGCGGGTGGTACGGCCCCGACGGCCCCGGTGCGGGCTCACGCTCGCCGGGCAGGGGCCCGGTCGCGTAACCCTCGTACTGGGGCTGAGGTCCTCGTGTGTCCGTCACAGTGCCCCCTTGGGAGTCCGTGGCAGGGCCACG
The DNA here is from genome assembly GCF_014650675.1 of Streptomyces anulatus. Lineage (GTDB taxonomy): Bacteria > Actinomycetota > Actinomycetes > Streptomycetales > Streptomycetaceae > Streptomyces > Streptomyces anulatus. The sequence continues at coordinate 391,057 of NZ_BMVK01000003.1, forward strand.
GGCACCGTTCGCTCCAGCTCCGGAAGCGGCCGAACCGGCGCCCGTGGCTCCACTCACGCTCTACTCCTCGTGCTCCCCGGTCGAAGGCTCCGTGCCCTCGACAGTGCCCTCTGTCACGCCCTCGGCGTGAACCTCGGCCATCTCGCCATCGACGTCATCGGCCCCATCGACCTCTTCCGCCTCACGACCGGCCTCGGCGTTGCGCGCGATACCGACGACGGCGTCGCGCTTGCCCAGATTGATCAGTTGGACGCCCATGGTGTCACGGCCCGTCTCCCTGACTTCATTGACTCGCGTACGAATCACACCGCCGCCGAGCGTGATGGCGAGAATCTCGTCGGTCTCCTCGACCACCAGCGCCCCGACGAGCGATCCGCGGTCCTCCACGATCTTGGCGGCCTTGATGCCGAGGCCGCCGCGGCCCTGGACGCGGTACTCGTCGACGGGAGTCCGCTTCGCGTACCCGCCGTCGGTAGCGGTGAACACGAACGTACCGGGCCGGACGACATTCATCGAGAGCAGTTCGTCGCCCTCGCGGAAACTCATCCCCTTGACGCCCGAGGTGGCACGGCCCATCGGGCGCAGCGCGTCGTCCGTCGCGGTGAACCGGATCGACTGCGCCTTCTTGCTGATGAGCAGCAGATCGTCCTCGGCCGACACCAGCTCGGCGCCGATCAGCTCGTCGTCACCGCCGTCCGGCATCTCGCGGAGGTTGATCGCGATGACACCGCCCGAGCGCGGCGAGTCGTAGTCCTTGAGCGCGGTCTTCTTCACCAGACCGCCCTTCGTCGCCAGGATCAGGTACGGCACGGCCTCGTAGTCGCGGATCGCGAGGATCTGGGCGATCTTCTCGTCCGGCTGGAAGGCCAGCAGGTTGGCGACGTGCTGGCCGCGCGCGTCCCGGCCGGCGTCCGGGAGCTCGTACGCCTTGGCCCGGTAGACCCGGCCCTTGTTCGTGAAGAACAGCAGCCAGTGGTGCGTCGTCGAGACGAAGAAGTGGTCGACGATGTCGTCTTCCCGCAGCTTCGTCCCGCGCACGCCCTTGCCGCCGCGCTTCTGCGAGCGGTAGTCGTCCGTCTTCGTGCGCTTCACATAACCGCTGCGGGAGATCGTGACGACGATGTCCTCCTCGGCGATCAGGTCCTCGATGGACATGTCACCGTCGAAGGGCACCAGCGCGGAGCGCCGGTCGTCGCCGAACTTGTCGACGATCGCCGCCAGTTCCTCGCTGACGATGGTGCGCTGCTTGGCGGGCGAGGCCAGGATCTCGTTGTACTCGTTGATCTTCGCCTGGAGCTCGTCGTGCTCGGCGGTGATCTTCTGGTGCTCCAGCGCGGCCAGCCGGCGCAGCTGCATCTCCAGGATCGCGTTCGCCTGGAGCTCGTCGATCTCCAGCAGGCCCATCAGGCCCTCGCGCGCGATGTCCACGGTGTTGGAACGCCGGATGAGGGCGATGACCTCGTCGATGGCGTTCAGGGCCTTGAGGAGGCCGCGCAGGATGTGCGCCCGCTCCTCCGCCTTGCGCAGCCGGAACTTCGTCCGCCGGACGATGACCTCGATCTGGTGCGTCACCCAGTGACGGATGAACGCGTCGATCGACAGCGTGCGCGGCACTCCGTCGACGAGCGCCAGCATGTTCGCGCCGAAGTTCGTCTGGAGGTCGGTGTGCTTGTACAGGTTGTTCAGGACGACCTTGGCGACCGCGTCCCGCTTGAGGACGACGACCAGGCGCTGACCCGTACGCGAGGAGGTCTCGTCGCGGACGTCCGCGATCCCGCCGACCTTGCCGTCCTTGACCAGGTCGGCGATCTTCTGCGCGAGGTTGTCGGGGTTGGTCTGGTACGGAAGCTCCGTGACGACCAGGCACTGGCGGCCCTGGATCTCCTCGACCGCGACGACCGCGCGCATGGTGATGGAGCCGCGCCCGGTGCGGTACGCCTCCTCGATGCCCTTGCGGCCCACGACCAGCGCGCCGGTGGGGAAGTCGGGGCCCTTGATGCGCTCGATCAGCGCGTCCAGCAGCTCCTCGTGCGAGGCCTCGGGGTGCTCCAGGTACCACTGGGCGCCCGCGGCGACCTCGCGGAGGTTGTGCGGCGGGATGTTGGTCGCCATGCCGACCGCGATGCCCGCGGAGCCGTTGACCAGCAGGTTCGGGAAGCGCGCCGGCAGGACCGTCGGCTCCTGGTTGCGGCCGTCGTAGTTGTCCTGGAAGTCGACGGTCTCCTCGTCGATGTCCCGGACCATCTCCATGGACAGCGGCATCATCTTGCACTCGGTGTACCGCATGGCGGCGGCCGGGTCGTTGCCCGGGGAACCGAAGTTGCCGTTGGAGTCCACCAGCGGCATGCGCATCGACCAGTGCTGCGCGAGGCGCACCAGGGCGTCGTAGATGGAGGAGTCGCCGTGCGGGTGGTAGGTGCCCATGACGTCGCCGACGACGCGGGCGCACTTGTAGAAGCCCTTCTCGGGGCGGTACCCGCCGTCGTACATCGCGTACAGCACCCGGCGGTGGACGGGCTTGAGGCCGTCCCGTACGTCGGGCAGCGCACGCGAGACGATGACGGACATCGCGTAGTCGAGATAGGAGCGCTGCATCTCCGTCTCGAGCCCGACGGGCTCGACACGCATGCCCACACCGGAGACGGTCTCCGCCTCGGGCATCACGGGTTCAGGTGTCACAGGGGTGTTCTCGTCGGCCATTGCTGGTCAAAGTCCTTTCGAGCTGCGGCGTCGCTGGTACGGCCGACTCAGATGTCGAGGAAGCGGACGTCCTTGGCATTGCGCTGGATGAACGAGCGCCGCGCCTCGACGTCCTCACCCATGAGCACCGAGAACAGGTCGTCGGCCTGCGCCGCGTCGTCCAGCGTGACCTGGCCGAGGACCCGGTGGTCGACGTCCATGGTCGTGACGCGCAGCTCTTCGGCGTTCATCTCGCCGAGACCCTTGAAGCGCTGGATCGAGTCTTCCTTGATCCGCTTGCCGTTCTGCTTGCCGAGCGCCACCAGGGCGTCGCGCTCCCGGTCCGAGTACGCGTACTCGAAGTCGTCCCGGCCCCACTTGATCTTGTAGAGCGGCGGGCGCGAGAGGTAGACGTGCCCCGCCTCCACCAGCGGCCGCATGAAGCGGAAGAGGAAGGTCAGCAGCAGGGTGTTGATGTGCTGACCGTCGACGTCGGCGTCCGCCATCAGAATGATCTTGTGATAGCGGAGCTTCTCGATGTCGAAGTCCTCGTGGACGCCGGTGCCGAACGCCGAGATCAGCGCCTGGACCTCGGTGTTCTGGAGGATCTTGTCGATCCGGGCCTTCTCGACGTTCAGGATCTTGCCGCGGATGGGCAGGATCGCCTGGTACATCGGGTTGCGGCCGGACTTCGCGGAACCACCGGCGGAGTCACCCTCGACGATGAAGATCTCGCACTTGGTGGGGTCGTTCGACTGGCAGTCGCTGAGCTTGCCCGGCAGCGAGGCGCTCTCCAGGAGCCCCTTGCGCCGCGTCAGGTCGCGCGCCTTGCGGGCCGCCACACGGGCGGTCGAGGCGGCGATGCCCTTGCGGATGATGTCGGCGGCCTCGTTGGGGTTCCGGTCGAACCAGTCCGTCAGCTGCTCGTGGACGACCTTCTGCACGAAGGTCTTGGCCTCCGTGTTGCCCAGCTTGGTCTTCGTCTGGCCCTCGAACTGCGGCTCGCCCAGCTTCACCGAGATGATCGCGGTGAGGCCCTCGCGGACGTCCTCGCCGGTGAGGTTGTCGTCCTTCTCGCGGAGCAGCTTCTTGTCGCGCGCGTACCGGTTGACCAGCGAGGTCAGCGCCGCACGGAAGCCCTCCTCGTGCGTACCGCCCTCGTGCGTGTGGATCGCGTTGGCGAAGGAGTAGACGCCTTCGGTGTACTGCGTGTTCCACTGCATGGCGATCTCGGCCGAGAGGAGACGGTCCTTGTCCTCGGCCTCGATGTCGATCACCGACTGGTGAATGACGTCGCCCTTGCGGGAGTTGAGGTACTTCACGAAATCGACGATGCCGTTTTCGTAGTGGTACGTGACCGAGCGGGCGGCCTCCTCCTCGGCGGGCTCGACCGCGTCAGCGCTGTCCGCGCCCGCCGTCGCCTTCGCCGACTCCCGCTCGTCGGTGAGCTTGAGGGTGAGGCCCTTGTTGAGGAACGCCATCTCCTGGAAGCGGCGCGAGAGGGTCTCGAAGCTGTACTCGGTGGTCTCGAAGATGTCCCCGTCGGCCCAGAAGGTGACCGTAGTGCCGGTCTCCTCGGTGGCCTCGTGCTGGGCCAGCGGGGCGGTCGGGACGCCGAGCTTGTAGTCCTGGGTCCAGCGGTGGCCGTCGGTCTTGACCTCGACGGCGACCCGGGTGGACAGGGCGTTGACGACGGAGACGCCGACGCCGTGCAGACCGCCGGAGACGGCGTAGCCGCCGCCGCCGAACTTGCCGCCCGCGTGCAGGACGGTCAGCACGACCTCGACGGCCGGCTTTCCTTCGGACGGCACGATGCCGACCGGGATGCCCCGGCCGTTGTCGATCACACGGACCCCGCCGTCGGGGAGGATCGTGACGTCGATGGTGTCCGCGTGGCCCGCCATCGCCTCGTCGACCGAGTTGTCGACGACTTCCTGCACGAGGTGGTGCAGGCCGCGCTCACCGGTCGAGCCGATGTACATGCCAGGTCGCTTGCGGACCGCGTCCAGCCCTTCCAGCACGGTGATCGCGCTGGCGTCGTACGAGGCGGCGACCTCGCCGTGCTCACCGGCTGTGGACGGAATGTTCTCGTTGGGGTTGCCGGAATCGGCCACGAAGCGCCCTTTCTGGCACAGCACAGGCCGTTCTCCGGACAGGCGGGAGCGGCTGCGTCGTTCGGCTTGTATCGACGACTCCCGCCTCAGCGGCGGGATTACTCACCAGTCTACCGGTAGCACTGACATGAATGGGGGTTTGCCGGTACCTGAGTACGCATGTGCCGCCCTGAATGAGCGGCTGACGACTCCCCATATTCGGGAAGGGGCTCCAAGAGGCCCTGACGGGCTTTGAGCGCTTCGGCCTGTCAACCTCTCGCTACGGTGAGGGACGCTCCGGCCGTACCGCCCGGTTTCCTCCCGCGCGAACCCTGACGAACCCACCCACAAGCCCGCCCGGTACACGACAATTTTACGCCGAAAGTGCAGCTCAGCGCGGTGAGCGGTGATCCGTACGGAAGCGGCGGGAGGTGCGGAGAACCGGACCGCGGGCCCACGCCGGCCCGGCCGCCTCCGGCCGGCGGCCCGATCCCTCACCCGTAGGTGTCGCCCGGACCCTTGCTGCCGGGCGCCCGCAACGGCCCGAAGCGGCGCTCCGGGCCTCCCGGCCCGACCACCTTGATCATCCGTACGGTGCCCTGCCCCAGATCCGCGTTCAGCCGGGCCACCAGCTGCGGAGCCAGCAGCCGCAGCTGCGTCGCCCACGCCGTCGAGTCACAGCTCACGGTCAGGACCCGGGCGTCCGGATCGTCGTCGTACCGCAGGGGCACGCAGTGGTTCGCCAGATCGTCGCCGACGATCTGCGGCCACCGCCCCATCACCCCGCCGACCGCCGCGGGCGTCTCCCAGCCCCGCTCGGTGATCAGCCGGTTGATCGCGGAGCCCAGCGGCTGCGGATCCCGGCCGTCCGACCGGGCGCCCGAGCGCAGCCCGCCGCCCCGACGCGCCTGCTTCTTCTGCTGCGCCGCCGCACCCCGCGCCCTGGCCTGCTCCTTCGCCGCCCGCAACGCGACCCGCGCGAGATCGACCCCGGTCACCTCGGGCGGCTTCGACGCCCCGGAAGGCGCCCCTGAGGACGTCCCGGAGGAAGCCGAGGATGCGGCCGGATCCGGCAACGCCTCTCCCGGCCCACCGGCCCGGCCCGCGCCCTTCGCGCGAGCCGCGCCCGTACCGTTCGCACGGGAAGGCGATCCCCGTCGGCCCGCCCCGCTCTCGCCCCGGCCGGTCATACGCGCTCCACCTCGCCCGCGGTCACCGCGTACCGCGCCCCCGCCAGCACACCCGGAACGTCCTCCGCCACCGCGGCCGTCACGAGCACCTGCTCGCCCGGAGCCACCAGCTCCGCCAGCCGCTCACGGCGGCGGGCGTCCAGCTCGGCGAAGACGTCGTCCAGCACCAGCACCGGCTCGTTGCCCTCGGAGCGCAACAGCTCGTAACTGGCCAGCCGCAGCGCCAGCGCGTAGCTCCAGGACTCGCCGTGACTCGCGTACCCCTTCGCCGGCATGGACCGCAGACCGAGCAACAGATCGTCGCGGTGCGGGCCGACGAGGGTCACGCCCCGCTCGATCTCCTGCTTGCGGACCCCCTCCAGCGCCGCGATCAGCTGCTCGTACAGCTCGTCGCGGGTGCGCTCGGGGCCCACGTCGTCGCCGACCGAGCTGCGGTACTCCAGCGTCACCGGACCGCCGCCCGGCGCGACGTCCCCGTACGCCTTGTCGGCCAGCGGCTGGAGCGTGGCGATCAGGTCGAGGCGCTGCGCGAGCAGCTCGGCGCCCACCCGGCCCAGGTGCTGGTCCCAGACGTCGAGCGTGGACAGATCCATCGAGCGGCCGCCGTGCCGCCGCGCCATCGCCGCGGACTTCAGCAGGGTGTTGCGCTGCTTGAGCACCCGCTCGTAGTCGGAGCGGACCCCGGCCATCCGCGGCGAACGCGCCGTGATCAGCTCGTCCAGGAACCGCCGCCGCTCACCGGGGTCGCCCTTGACCAGGGCCAGATCCTCCGGCGCGAACAGCACGGTCCGTACGATGCCGAGCACGTCACGCGGTCGGACCTGCGAGGACCTGTTGATTCGGGCCCGGTTGGCACGGCCCGGGTTCAGCTCCAGCTCGATCAGCTGCGAACGCTCGCCCTGGGTGACCGCCGCGCGGATCACCGCCCGCTCCGCGCCCATCCGCACCAGCGGGGCGTCCGAGGAGACCCGGTGGCTGCCGAGGGTGGCGAGATAGCCGACGGCCTCGACGAGGTTGGTCTTGCCCTGCCCGTTGGGCCCCACGAACGCGGTGACGCCCGGGTCGAGAGGGACCTCGACCCGGGCGTACGAGCGGAAGTCGGCCAGCGAGAGATGGGTGACATGCATGTGCGCCGACCTCCCGGCCTTTCTGTTCCGCTGTGTCGTGCCGTGGTGCGTGTGCTGCCGCGTTTCCCGCCGCGGGCTACTTCTTGTTCTCGACCGCGTGCCCGCCGAACTGGTTGCGCAGCGCGGCGATCATCTTCATCTGCGGCGAGTCGTCCTGGCGCGAGGCGAACCGCGCGAACAGCGACGCCGTGATCGCGGGCAGCGGCACCGCGTTGTCGATCGCGGCCTCCACCGTCCAGCGGCCCTCGCCCGAGTCGGCGGCGAAGCCTCGGAGCTTGTCCAGGTGCTCGTCGTCGTCGAGCGCGTTGACCGCGAGGTCGAGCAGCCAGGAACGGATGACCGTGCCCTCCTGCCAGGAGCGGAAGACCTCGCGCACGTCGGTGACGGAGTCGACCTTCTCCAGCAGCTCCCAGCCCTCGGCGTAGGCCTGCATCATGGCGTACTCGATGCCGTTGTGGACCATCTTCGCGAAGTGGCCGGCGCCGACCTTGCCCGCGTGCACGGAGCCGAAGTCACCCTCGGGCTTCAGCGCGTCGAAGATCGGCTGGACCCTCGCCACGTTCTCCTCGGTGCCGCCGTACATCAGGGCGTAGCCGTTCTCCAGGCCCCAGACGCCCCCGGAGACGCCGCAGTCGACGAAGCCGATGTCCTTGATGCCCAGCTCGACGGCGTGCTTCTCGTCGTCGGTCCACCGCGAGTTCCCGCCGTCGACGACGATGTCGCCGGGCGAGAGCAGCTCGGCGAGCTCGTCGATCGTGGACTGGGTCGCGGCACCGGCCGGGACCATGACCCAGATGACCCGCGGGCCCTTCAGCTTGCCCACAAGCTCTTCGAGACTGTGGACATCGGCGACATCCGGGTTGCGGTCGTAACCGATGACGGTGTGGCCTGCGCGGCGGATGCGCTCGCGCATGTTGCCGCCCATCTTGCCGAGGCCGACGAGACCGAGCTCCATCAGAGATTCCTTAAGCGTCGTGGCGATAAGCGTCGGGGCCTTTGCGCCCAGGACCGAGCCTACGCCCGGCGGGGGACAGCACGGCGGGCCCGCTCCGCGCCGAGCGGGCCCGCCGGAAACTGCCGCGGATACGTCCCCCGGTCGGCCGGGGGATGCCGGGATCAGCCGGAGAGGCGGACCGGCATGATCAGGTACTTGTACGCGTCGTCCGCCTCGGCGTCGACGGCCGGGCGGCCGCTGAGCAGGGCGGGCTTCGTGGACGTGGTGAACGAGAGCTGGGCGACCGGGGAGTCGATCGCGCTCAGACCGTCCAGCAGGAACGTCGGGTTGAAGGCGATCGAGATGTCGTCGCCCTCCAGCACCGCGTCGACGCGCTCCACAGCCTGTGCGTCGTCACTGGAACCGGCTTCCAGGATGAGGACGCCCTGCTCGAAGCTGAGCCGTACGGGGGTGTTGCGCTCGGCGACCAGGGCCACACGCTTGACGGCCTCGACGAAGGGAGCCGTCTCGATCACCGCGACGGAGTTGAACTCGGTCGGGAAGAGCGTGCGGTACTTCGGCAGGTCGCCCTCGAGCAGCCGGGTGGTCGTACGGCGTCCGGCGCCCTCGAAGCCGATCAGACCCTCGCCCGCGCCGGAGCCGGAGAGCGCCAGGGTGACCGTGTCGCCACTGGTGAGTGCCTTGGCGGTGTCCAGGAGGGTCTTGGCGGGCACCAGGGCGACCGCCGACGCGTCGGCGTTCTCCGGCTTCCACAGGAACTCGCGGACCGCGAAGCGGTAGCGGTCGGTGGAGGCGAGGGTGACCGTGTCGCCCTCGATCTCGATCCGCACACCGGTGAGCACCGGCAGGGTGTCGTCACGGCCGGCGGCGATGGCGACCTGGGCGGCTGCCGAGGCGAAGACCTCACCGGGGACGGTGCCCGTGGCGGTCGGCATCTGCGGCAGCGCGGGGTACTCCTCCACAGGCAGTGTGTGGAGGGTGAAGCGGGAGGAGCCGCAGACGACCGTGGCCCGCACACCGTCGGTGGAGATCTCCACCGGGCGGTTGGGCAGGGCGCGGCAGATGTCGGCGAGCAGCCGGCCGGAGACGAGCACCGTGCCGTCCTCGTCGATCTCCGCGTCCACGGAGACCCTGGCGGAGACCTCGTAGTCGAAGCTGGAGAAGCTGAGAGCTCCGTCCTCGGCCTTCAGCAGAAGGCCCGCGAGAACGGGCGCCGGCGGACGGGCCGGGAGGCTGCGGGCCACCCAGGCCACCGCCTCCGCGAGTACATCGCGCTCCACCCGGATCTTCACCGGAACCGCCTCCTGCTGTTGCTCGCTCGCCCTGCTGGCCTTCGTCGTCTGGACCGGAGCTCCCTGCCGAGGGCTGGGGAGGCTCCGGGGTCCAGTCTGACGTACGGCACCGACAGTCGTTGCTGCTCGGGGTCAAGTCGGGCCAAGAGCTTCGCGGCGGTCGACGGTCGAGTTGTACACAGGCCCCACTTCGAAGCTGATTCCTGGCTAACTCTGGGTGGTAGTAGTAGTAGGCCTTGTGGATACCGTGGATAACGTCGTTTGCGCAGGTCAGCGACTGTTTTTTGTCCACCGGTCCTGTGGGTGGCGCCCGTGGACAACCGGGGCTTTCTGTGGACGGGCGAAAGTTCTGCACACCCGATGCACAGGAGGGGGCCACTTCTCCCCAGGCCTGTCCCCAGCTTTACCCACGTTCCCCACAGCCCAACCGACCACCTTGGTGTGACGCCTTTCACTCCGGGCGGTGAGAGCGTGTGTTGCGTTGCCGAACAGTGGACAGGGGTGTGGAGAAGCTGGGGACAACACGACTCAGCCTGTGGGCCGCCGGTGGACAACATCGACGGCCCCCTGTGGACGAAAATTCTGTCCACAGGCTGTGGATGAAGGTTGACCACAAATCCCCAGCCACGTGACCTGGCCTGATGGAGTATCGGCAGCGCGCCCTGTGGACGCAATATGGACAACTTCCCAGTCCCCAGGCTGTGGACGGAAGATTTCTCCCGGATCTGTGGAGAAGGGCCTCTGAGCAGCCCGTATTCGAACAGCGCGGGTCCGGCGGGGCGCTCGCCGCGGGCTTCGGACAGCCCGCTGGAGGCTCTGGACAGCCCGCTGCGAGGCCCTGGACGGTCCGCTGCGGGCCTGGAAACGCGAAAAAAGCGCCTGCCTCGGACCGGTGGAGGTCCGTGACAGGCGCTCAGGGAGAAGCCCTGGAGCAGGCGTCAGCCGTTCTTGATGCGGTTGGTCAACTCGGTGACCTGGTTGTAGATGGAGCGGCGCTCCGCCATCAGCGCCCGGATCTTCCGGTCCGCGTGCATCACCGTCGTATGGTCGCGGCCGCCGAACTGCGCACCGATCTTCGGCAGCGAGAGGTCGGTCAGCTCGCGGCACAGATACATGGCGATCTGGCGCGCCGTCACCAGGACCCGGCTGCGCGAGGATCCGCAGAGGTCGTCCACGGTGAGGCCGAAGTAGTCCGCGGTCGCCGCCATGATGGCCGGCGCGGTGATCTCCGGCGCCGACTCCTCGCCGCCCGGGATCAGGTCCTTCAGAACGATCTCGGTCAGCCCGAGGTCCACCGGCTGCCGGTTCAGGGAGGCGAAGGCGGTCACCCGGATCAGGGCGCCCTCCAGCTCACGGATGTTGCGCGAGATCCGCGAGGCGATGAACTCCAGGACCTCCGGCGGGGCGTTGAGCTGCTCCTGCACCGCCTTCTTCCTGAGGATCGCGATCCGGGTCTCCAGCTCGGGCGGCTGGACGTCGGTCGTCAGACCCCACTCGAAGCGGTTGCGCAGCCGGTCCTCCAGCGTCACCAGCTGCTTGGGCGGCCGGTCCGAGGAGAGCACGATCTGCTTGTTCGCGTTGTGCAGCGTATTGAAGGTGTGGAAGAACTCCTCCTGCGTCGACTCCTTGCTCGCCAGGAACTGGATGTCGTCGACCAGCAGGATGTCCACGTCGCGGTAGCGCTTGCGGAAGGTGTCGCCCTTGCCGTCGCGGATCGAGTTGATGAACTCGTTGGTGAACTCCTCCGAGCTCACGTACCGCACCCGGGTCCCCGGGTAGAGGCTCCGCGCGTAGTGCCCGATGGCGTGCAGCAGGTGGGTCTTGCCGAGCCCCGACTCCCCGTAGATGAAGAGGGGGTTGTACGCCTTCGCGGGCGCCTCGGCGACGGCGACCGCCGCGGCGTGCGCGAACCGGTTGGACGCCCCGATGACGAAGGTGTCGAAGAGGTACTTCGGGTTCAGCCGGGCGTGCGGCTCACCGGGACCCGGCGCGGGAGCCGGCTGGGCGCCCATCGGGCCGGGGACCGAACCACCGGTCCGGCCGGGACCGTGGCCGCCCTGGCGGGGCCCCTGGTCCTGGCGGTCGGGGCGCTGCTGCTCGTACCCCTGGTGCTCGGGAGGCCCCGACCGGTAGTCGTGCTGCGGCTGCTGGGGGCGCCCGGTGCCGTACGGCTCGCGCCACTGCTCCGGGGCCTGCTCCCGGTACTGCTCGTTCTCACGCTCCCGGTACGACTCGCTCTCGCGGTACGGCTCGCCGGAGGGCTGCTCGCGGTCCTGGTAGCCGCCGTGCCTCGGCTGCTGCCAGGAGAGGTCCTCCTGGGTGCGCGGCCAGGCGCCGGGCTCCGGGCGCTGCTGCTGGTAGTCGGGGTAGGCCGGCCGGGCCGTCGGCATCCCGTCGTCGGAGGGCCGGTGACCGTAACCGTCGTACGCGTCGCCCCGCGGAGCGTCGTCACGCTGCTGCGCCGGGTAGCGGTGGCCCTGCTGGCTCTGATGCGACTGGTGCATCGGGGGCGCCGGCGGGGAGGGCGGTTCGCCCGCGGAGTCGTCGACGGTGATCGCGATCCGGATGGGGCGGCCGCACTCGCGGGTCAGGGTCTCGCTGATGAGCGGCGCGAGCCGGCCCTCCAGGACGCGCTTGCCCCATTCATTGGGGACGGCCAGCAGTGCGGTGTCGGCGACGAGTGCCAGGGGCTGGCAGCGCTCGATCCACTGCTTGTCCTTCGGCTCGATGCCCTGCTGACCCTCCCCGAGGAGTTGTTCCAGCACTCGCGGCCACACTGCGGCAAGATCGGCAGGTACGTCAGCCACAAGGCACGCTCTCTCGCATGTCCCACGAATGTGTGGTTCTCGGGACGGGATGGGTCGGGTCGGGTGAGGCCCGGCAGTCGGGAAGGAAAAGAACCGGAGTTCAGCCACGGTAGTCAGGCCGACCCGCGTGGTTCAAGTTGTTGTCCACAGGCTGTGCACAATGAGGGGTCACGCACAGCCGGTTTGACCGGATGGCGTAGCCGCGCGTACCGTGACCAGGTCGAGTTGTCGATGGCTGCTGCCGCCTGCCTCCGATGGGCAAAGATCACGATCTGTGATTGTGAAGCGGTGCACTAAGGCGTTTACGCGAGTTCCTCGTGGGCGCACGGTGACAGCCAGGCGATGTCCCGCCAACACACGAATCATTTCTGGAGCCCCCGAGTGAGCAAGCGCACCTTCCAGCCGAACAACCGTCGTCGCGCCAAGACCCATGGCTTCCGGCTGCGCATGCGTACCCGTGCCGGCCGTGCGATTCTCGCGAACCGCCGTGGCAAGGGCCGCAGCAGCCTGTCCGCCTGATCGCTAACAGGTCCATGACGTGCTGCCTACCGAGAATCGGCTGAGGCGGCGCGAGGACTTCGCGACCGCGGTACGACGAGGACGTCGAGCCGGACGTCCACTGCTCGTCGTCCATCTACGCAGCGGTGATACGGACCCGCACGTGACGGGGGAGACTGTTCCCCCGCCGCGTGCGGGTTTCGTTGTCAGCAAGGCCGTGGGGGGCGCAGTCGTCCGTACCGCGGTGAAGCGGAAGCTTCGCCACCTGGTCCGCGACCGGCTGGCTCAGCTGCCCCCCGGTAGCCTTGTTGTCGTACGGGCGCTGCCCGGTGCGGGCGACGCCGACCATGCACAGCTGGCCCGAGACCTGGACGCCGCCCTTCAGCGGCTGCTGGGAGGGGGCGCGCGATGAAGTACCCGCTGCTTGCTCTCATCAAGCTGTACCAGTGGACGATCAGTCCACTCCTCGGGCCTGTCTGCCGCTACTACCCGTCGTGTTCCCACTATGGATATACGTCGATCGACAGGCACGGTGCCATCAAGGGAACAGCGCTGACGGCCTGGCGCATCCTGCGGTGCAATCCGTGGTCACCCGGCGGTGTGGATCATGTCCCGCCACGCAAGCGTCCGCGGTGGCACGAGCTGCTGCGTAACGCCCTGCGCGGCGAAAAGGGCGGGGAGTCCGCCGCTGATGTGCCGTCCGGGGGGTCGGTCTCCGAACCTCCGAGCCCGGCCGCAGAGACCTCGCCCAATGCTCAAGGAGCCTGATTAGTGGACACGATTGCCAGTCTGTTCAGCTTTATCACCACACCCGTCTCATGGGTCATCGTTCAGTTCCACAAGGTCTACGGGGCGCTCTTCGGCGACGACTCCGGCTGGGCCTGGGGCCTGTCGATCGTGTCCCTGGTGGTGCTGATCCGGATCTGCCTGATCCCGCTCTTCGTGAAGCAGATCAAGTCGACCCGCAATATGCAGGTGCTCCAGCCGAAGATGAAGGCGATCCAGGAGCGCTACAAGAACGACAAGCAGCGTCAGTCCGAAGAGATGATGAAGCTGTACAAGGAGACGGGCACCAACCCGCTCTCCTCGTGCCTTCCCATCCTGGCGCAGTCCCCGTTCTTCTTCGCCCTGTATCACGTGCTGTCGTCCATCGCCTCGGGCAAGAAGATCGGGGCGATCAACCAGGACCTGCTGGACAGCGCGCGTCAGGCGCACATTTTCGGCGCCCCGCTCGCCGCGAAGTTCACGGACAGTGTCGAGAAGGTCACCTCGCTCGACGCTTCTCTGATGGACGTCCGGATCGTCACCGCGATCATGATCGTGCTGATGTCGGCGTCGCAGTTCTTCACCCAGCGCCAGCTGATGACGAAGAACGTCGACCTGACGGTGAAGACCCCGTACATGCAGCAGCAGAAGATGCTGATGTACATCTTCCCGGTCATCTTCGCCGTGATGGGCATCAACTTCCCCGTCGGTGTCCTCGTCTACTGGCTGACCACGAACGTCTGGACCATGGGTCAGCAGATGTACGTGATCAACCAGAACCCGACGCCGGGCAGCAAGGCGCAGGACGCCTACCTCCAGCGGGTCCTCAAGAGCGTGACCGCCCACGAGCAGGTGCGCGGCCGCACCCGGCGCAACACCGTCAAGGCCATCGTCGCCAAGGGTCCCGACCGCAACGACATCGAGCGCAAGTTCATCACCGGCCTCGGCAAGCTGGGTCTCGCGGCCCAGGAGGACGGCACGGTGCAGAAGAGCGAGACCGCCGTCGCCGACGCCGAGGGCAGCCAGACGCACAAGCGCCAGCAGCCCAAGCGCCAGACTAAGGCGAAGCGCCAGACGACCGGTGCCACGGCCGGTGGAGCCAAGGAGACGGAGTCCTCGGACACCGGCTCCAAGACCTCGCTCGAGAAGCAGGACGCACCGCAGGACGACAAGCCGAAGTCGGCGGGCAAGCCCGCCTCCGGCTCCTCACGCCAAGCCAAGTCCGGACAGCGCAAGGGCCCGCAGCGGCCCAAGCACCCGTCCAAGAAGTAAGAAGGAGTCCATCCGTGACGGAAGGCACCACTTCCACGGCCGCCGCTGAGGCCGGCAGCGACACCCTGACCCGCCTGGAGCAGGAGGGCGAGATCGCGGCCGACTACCTCGAGGGACTGCTCGACATCGCCGACCTCGACGGCGACATCGACATGGACGTCGAGGCGGACCGGGCCGCGGTGTCGATCATCAGCGAATCGGCACGCGACCTCCAGAAGCTCGTGGGCCGCGACGGTGAGGTCCTGGAGGCGCTCCAGGAGCTGACGCGGCTGGCCGTCCACCGGGAAACGGGCGACCGCAGCCGCCTGATGCTGGACATCGGTGGCTTCCGGGCCCAGAAGCGCGAGATCCTCGCGGCGCTGGGCGCCAAGGCCGCGGACGAGGTCAAGAGCTCGGGCGAGCCGGTGAAGCTGGACCCGATGACGCCGTTCGAGCGCAAGGTCGTGCACGACGCGATCGCCGCGGCCGGTCTCCGGAGCGAGTCGGAGGGCGAGGAGCCGCAGCGCTTCGTCGTCGTACTCCCGGCCTGACCGGATCCTTGTACTGTCGGCCCCGTCTGTTCGCAGGCGGGGCCGATCTTTGTCAGCCTGATAGTCAGCCACCCACAGTGCGCTAGTGCGGTATGGAAGGACGGTCCCCGTGACGGAGGCAGCAGAGCTCCCCCAGGCACCTGCGGAGGCGCAGGCGGTGTTCGGAGAGCTCTTCCCGGAGGCTGTCCGGTACGCGGAGCTTCTTGCGGATGCCGGGGTCAAGCGAGGCCTGATCGGGCCGCGTGAGGTCCCCCGGCTGTGGGAGCGGCACCTGCTGAACTGTGCGGTGCTCTCCGAGGTCGTACCCGAGGGCGTCACCGTCTGCGATGTGGGATCCGGCGCGGGTCTGCCCGGCATCCCGCTGGCTCTGGTGCGCCCCGATCTCAAGATCACCCTGCTGGAGCCGCTGCTCCGGCGGACGAACTTCCTCCAGGAAGTCGTCGAACTGCTCGGCCTGGACCATGTGACGGTCGTGCGCGGCCGGGCCGAGGAGGTCCTCGGGACGCTTCAGCCCGTTCACGTGGTGACCGCCCGTGCGGTGGCCCCGCTGGACCGGCTGGCGGGCTGGGGCGTGCCCCTGCTCAAGCCTTACGGGGAGATGCTCGCGCTCAAGGGCGACACTGCCGAGGAGGAGCTCAACGGCGCCAGGGCCGCGCTCAGCAAGCTCGGTGTCCTGGAGACCGAGGTGCTCCACGTCGGCGAAGGCGTGGTCGATCCGCTCTCCACCGTGGTCCGTGTCGTGGTGGGAGAGAGCCCCGGCGGTGTGAGGTTCGCCGCAAAGAGGGCCAAGGCCGCTCGGACGGGGCGGACGCGCAGGCGTCGCTGAGGGCACTACGGGACCGCATCACCGTCCGGCCGGGAGTCCTGTGTGGTCGGGCGGTATGCGGAGTCTGTTGGTTCTCGCGCCGCTTAGCAGTGGTTGTACCGGAAAGTAGCGATACGCACCCCGTGCGGAGTGTCGTGGCCTGGTAGTTGCCCCGCGGGGGCATCGTGTTTCACGTGAAACGTCGCTCTCTGCTGCAGGGAATCATCGGCCGCGGTCGTGCGGCTGCCACGCCGCGCGACCGCAAGCCCGGACGGGTTGCCGAGTTGTCCACACGCACGGATTCATCCACAGAACAGCGGGCCTCGCTGGTTCACGACCCCGAAAGCATGGCAGGCTCTGTTCATTGCGAGCCTGAAGTCGAGGAGAGTGAATCCTTGCGGTCCGACGCCAACATCGCGGGACCGATGACCGACCCGGTCCCCGGTCCCCGAACCGAGTCCGTGGGTGAGGGTGTTTCACGTGAAACACCGCCGCCGATGGACGACACACCCATCGGCCGAGCCGCTCAGCTGGCGGTCGAGGCCCTCGGCCGCGCCGGCGAAGGGCTGCCCCGTCCTGACCACACCCGCGTCATGGTGGTGGCCAACCAGAAGGGCGGGGTCGGGAAGACGACCACGACGGTCAACCTTGCCGCTTCCCTGGCCCTGCACGGTGCGCGCGTTCTGGTGGTCGACCTCGACCCGCAGGGCAACGCCTCCACGGCTCTGGGCATCGATCACCACGCCGATGTCCCCTCGATCTACGACGTCCTGGTGGAGAGCCGCCCGCTCTCCGAGGTGGTCCAGCCCGTTCCGGACGTCGAAGGTCTCTTCTGTGCCCCCGCCACCATCGATCTCGCCGGTGCGGAGATCGAGCTGGTCTCGCTGGTGGCACGGGAGAGCCGACTCCAGCGGGCCATCCAGGCGTACGAGCAGCCGCTGGACTACATCCTCATCGACTGCCCGCCCTCGCTGGGCCTGTTGACGGTGAACGCGATGGTGGCCGGGGCCGAGGTGCTGATCCCTATCCAGTGCGAGTACTACGCGCTGGAAGGCCTGGGGCAGCTCCTGCGGAACGTCGACCTGGTGCGGGGCCATCTCAATCCGGACCTGCACGTCTCGACGATTCTGTTGACGATGTACGACGGCCGGACGAGGCTCGCCTCCCAGGTCGCCGAGGAGGTCCGTACCCACTTCGGCAAGGAAGTACTGCGGACGAGCATTCCGCGCTCGGTACGCATCTCTGAGGCGCCGAGCTACGGTCAGACCGTGCTGACCTACGACCCGGGATCCAGCGGTTCGCTCTCGTATCTCGAAGCAGCCCGGGAGATCGCCCTGCGGGGCGCCGGGGTGCACTACGAGGCTCAGCACGCCCACACGAGCAGTCAGAACAGCCAGCAGAACGTTTCGGAGGGCATTCAGTGAGTGAGCGTCGTAGAGGACTGGGACGTGGGCTCGGTGCGCTGATCCCCGCCGCTCCTCAGGAGAAGCAGGTGTCGGCACCCGGAGGCGGTGCGGCGTCGTCCGGCGCTGGTCCGGTTCTGACGGCGGAGCGCGGGGTGGCCGCTGCGAAGGTGACCGCGCTGCCGTCCGTCCCGGTGGTGCCGGAGCCGGCGTCCACGCCGGAGGGCCGGTCGGAGCAGGATGCCGGGACGTCCGGTGCGTACTTCGCCGAGCTGCCGATCGGGACGATCACCCCGAACCCTCGCCAGCCCCGTGAGGTGTTCGACGAGGACGCGCTGGCCGAGCTGGTCGTCTCCATCAAGGAAGTCGGCCTTCTCCAGCCGGTCGTCGTCCGCAAGGTGGGCCCGGACAGCTACGAGCTCATCATGGGTGAGCGTCGGTGGAGGGCCTGCCGTGAAGCGGGCCTGGAGCGGATTCCCACCATCGTCCGCGCCACGGACGACGAGAAGCTGCTGCTGGACGCGCTGCTGGAGAACCTCCACCGGGCTCAGCTGAACCCGTTGGAAGAGGCCGCTGCGTACGACCAGCTGCTCAAGGACTTCAAGTGCACCCATGACCAGCTGGCCGACCGGATCGGCCGCTCGCGGCCGCAGGTGACGAACACGCTGAGGCTCCTGCGGCTTTCGCCGCCGGTGCAGCGCCGGGTCGCCGCGGGTGTTCTTTCGGCCGGCCATGCCCGTGCCCTGCTGTCGGTGGACGATTCCGAGGAGCAGGACCGGCTGGCCCACCGCATCGTGGCCGAAGGGCTTTCGGTGCGCGCGGTCGAGGAGATCGTGACGCTCATGGGCTCGCACCCCACGAGTTCCGCGAAGCCCAAGGGCCCGAGGGCCGGCGGCCGTCTGTCTCCCGCTCTGACCGACCTGGCGACCCGTCTGTCCGACCGCTTCGAGACCCGGGTGAAGGTCGACCTGGGGCAGAAGAAGGGCAAGATCGTCGTCGAGTTCGCCTCGATGGAGGACCTGGACCGGATTCTCGGCAGTCTCGCCCCGGGCGAGGGCCGTGTGCTGGAGCGCCGGCTCGCCGAGACGTCCGAGGAGGACGACGAGGGCTGAGCAGCGGGACCTGGAGGAAGGGCGGGCTGTGCGCCGGTGCATACCGGAACACGGCCCGCCCTTTGCCCTCTCTCGGTGTCCGCATCACCTCTGGGTGGATACGATGCGTTCTGGGACGGCGCATCCACGGTGATCGACCTCAGAGGAGGGCGGAGGCCTTGCGAAGAGTGAGCCGCAGTCGGCTCGTCACGGTCGGGCTGGGCCTGGGCGCCGTCGGGGGGTTCGTCGGCAGTCTGTTCCATGAACGGAGCACACTGGCAGCCGCACGCGGTGCGGCGGGCGAAGGAAGTGAGGGATCGCCGTCATGGGGCGTCGGCTCGTGCCACTCACCTTGGACAACCTTCCGGACCTCCCCGAACGTTGCCGCTCGTGCGTCTTCTGGGAGCTTGACCCGGTCAGTGGGGAAGCCGCAGTAAGGGCGGGCAAGCCGGAGCTGGAGAAAGAAGCCTGGATCTCCGCGGTCCTCCTGGAGTGGGGCTCCTGCGGCCGGGTGGTCTATGTGGACGACGTGCCGGTGGGTTTCGTGCTCTACGCCCCGCCCGCGTACGTCCCCCGCTCGACGGCCTTCCCGACCAGCCCGGTCTCCCCCGATGCCGTTCAGCTCATCACTGGGCTGATCATCCCCGAGTACCAGGGCCAGGGGTTGGGCCGAGTCATGGTGCAGACGGTGGCGAAGGACGTTCTGCGCCGGGGCTTCAAGGCGATCGAGGCGTTCGGAGACGCGCGGTCCGAGCAAGCCACCTGCGTACTCCCCGCGGATCATCTTCTGGCCGTCGGCTTCAAGACGGTGCGGCCGCATCCCGTGTACCCACGGCTGAGGCTGGATCTGCGGACGACGCTCTCCTGGAAGGAAGACGTGGAGATGGCGCTCGACCGGCTTCTGGGGGCGGTGCAGAAGGAACCGGTGCTGCGGCCGCTGTGAGGCCGGGCCGCTGTCGGCCGCCATGTGAAAACGGGTCCACCCCCCGCAGGGGATGGACCCGTTTCACGTGAAACATTGCGCCGGGGCGCTGCTGTGCGGTTACGCGGTGATGAAGCCTTCGAGGTCGCGGAGGATCGCGGCCTTCGGCTTGGCGCCGACGATGGTCTTGGCGACCTCGCCGCCCTGGTACACGTTCAGGGTCGGAATGGACATCACGCCGTACTTGGCGGCGGTGGCCGGGTTCTCGTCGATGTTGAGCTTGACGATCTCGATCTGGTCGCCGTGCTCTGCTGCGATCGCCTCCAGCGACGGGGCGATCTGGCGGCACGGGCCGCACCAGGCGGCCCAGAAGTCCACCAGAACAGGCTTGTCGCTCTTGAGGACGACCTCGTCGAAGGTGTCATCCGTAACGTGCTTCAGGTCGCCGGCCACGGCGGCCTCCTTAGTCTCTCGGGGTGGTGGGGTGTGGTGCGGACGTTCAGACGGCCGGGGTCTTCTCCGGCTCGGCGGGCTCCGCGTCGGCCAGGGCCGCGAGGAAGCGCTCGGCGTCCAGGGCGGCGGAGCAGCCGGTGCCCGCTGCCGTGATGGCCTGACGGTAGGTGTGGTCGACCACGTCTCCGGCGCCGAAGACGCCGGTCAGGTTGGTGCGGGTGGAGGGGGCCTCGACCTTCAGGTAACCCTCGTCGTCGAGCTCCAGCTGGCCCTTGAAGAGCTCGGTGCGCGGGTCGTGGCCGACGGCGATGAACAGTCCGGTCACGGGGAGCTCGGACGTCTCGCCGGTCTTGGTGTTGCGCAGGGTCAGACCGGAGAGCTTCTGGTCGCCCTTGACCTCGGCGACCTCGCTGTCCCAGGCGAACTTGATCTTCGGGTCGGCGAAGGCCCGGTCCTGCATGGCCTTGGAGGCACGCAGGGTGTCGCGGCGGTGGACGATCGTGACGGACTTGGCGAAGCGGGAGAGGAAGGTCGCCTCCTCCATCGCGGTGTCGCCGCCGCCGATCACGGCGATGTCGTGGTCCTTGAAGAAGAAGCCGTCGCAGGTGGCGCACCAGGAGACGCCGCGTCCGGAGAGGGCGTCCTCGTTGGGCAGTCCGAGCTTGCGGTGCTGGGAGCCGGTCGTGACGATGACGGCCTTGGCGCGGTGGACGGTGCCCGCGGTGTCGGTGACGGTCTTGACGTCACCGGTGAGGTCGACCGCGACCACGTCGTCGGGGATCAGCTCGGCGCCGAAGCGCTCGGCCTGGGCCCGCATGTTGTCCATGAGCTCGGGGCCCATGATGCCGTCCTGGAAGCCGGGGAAGTTCTCCACGTCGGTGGTGTTCATCAGCGCACCGCCGGCCGTGACGGCGCCCTCGAAGACCAACGGGTTCAGCGAGGCGCGGGCGGTGTACAGCGCGGCGGTGTACCCGGCCGGTCCGGAGCCGATGATGATCACATTACGGACGTCGCTCACGGGTTTCTTCCTCGTTTCTGCAGACTGCCTAACTGCCTACGGGGTCGGTTCAACGACTCACACCCCACCCAACGGATCCTACGGCTGATGCATTCCCGAACGTGCCGCAGCGGTCGCGGACGGTTCTCAGGGGCGGTCGTAGGAGCGGGTGAGCAGCAGCTGCCCGGTGGACTCCGGGGCGGTGTCCACGCAGGAGGCGGCCACCACATAGGCCTGCACGCGTGAGGGGTCGCTCCGGTGCGGAAGGACGACGAGATAGGCGTCCGTTCCCTGGTACGTCCCCTCGTCGAGAGCGAGGGCCGGCGTGGTGCGGCCGGTGGCCTGCTGGACGCAGGGAGGAACGACGACGGCAGGGGCCTTCAGGGGGCTCCTGGTCGCCGCGGTGTCGGGGGTGACGGCCTCGCTCGTCGACTTGGTGTCCGCGCCCGGCGGCACCTTCTTGGCTCCGGGGCTCTCTTGGCTCGCCCTGCCGCCGAGGAGGTCCTGCACCTGGGATTCGAGCGTGCCGTCGGCGTAGGCGTGCGCGCTGCTTTCCGCGGCGCTGACTCCGCTGTCGGCCGCGGTCTTGGAGGAGTCGCCGGACGGGGCGATGGACTGGAGGAAGAAGACGCTCATCCCGATGACCGCCGCGCCGAACGCGGTGCCGAGGACCACAGCGCGCCGTCGCCGGCGGGTGGGACGGCGGCCCGGCCCGGTGGCGGCGGCGGACCGGCCCGCAGGGCGACTCGGGGCGGGCGCGCCGATGCTCCTGGAAGCGGACTCGCTCGTCGCACGGTCGGTCGTGGTGTCTTCGCCGGTCGTTGTTTCACGTGAAACAACGACCGGCTCGTCCGCGACGGGAGCGGTGGGCCGGACTTCCGCCGCGAGGGCCGCGTCGATGCGGGCGGCGATGTCTTCGGGCATCGGCTCGGGGGTGGGCATCGTTCCGAGCAGGTCTCGGATCTCTTCCAGGGAGTCCCGCACCTCTGAGCAGAGGTCGCAGCCTGCGACGTGCTGCTGTACTTCCGCCGCCCGGGAAGGGGAGAGCAGTCCCTCGGTGAGATCGGAGATCTCGGAGACCTCCGGGTGCTGAGCCGTGTCGGCCGTGGATGTCACGGGCGCCCACCTCCTCCCTTCGTAGCGGCAGGATCGCTTGCTCCTGCGTCTTTGGGTCCTGACGCAGATGGGACGGATGCTCCGGGCGTCCGGTTCCTTCCGACCGCGCCGTTCTCCCCGTCGGGGGCCCGCCCCCCGGTTTCCGCGCGCAGATGGCGGACCAGGGGGGCCAGTCTCGCCCGGCCCCGGGCACATCGGCTTTTCACGGTGCCGGTCGGCACCTCGAGGATGCTGGCTGCCTCCGCGACGGGGTAGCCCTGCATGTCGACGAGGACGAGGGCCGCCCGCTGCTCGGCGGGCAGCGTGGCCAGGGCTTCCTGGAGCTGGCGGTGGAGGTCCTGCCGTACGGCGGGCGCCTCGGCCGATTCGTGGGGTTCCAGGAGCTGATCGAGCCGTTCGGCGTCGTCCACCGGGGACGTCTTGCGGGAGGCGGCCTTGCGGACCCGGTCGAGGCAGGCGTTGACGGTGATCCGGTGCAGCCAGGTGGTGACCGCCGACTGGCCGCGGAAGGTGTGAGCGGCGCGGAAGGCGTTGACGAGGGCGTCCTGGACGGCGTCGGCCGCTTCCTCCCTGTCCCCCAGCGTGCGCACCGCCACGGCCCAGAGCCGGTCGCGGTGGCGGCGTACGAGTTCGCCGAAGGCGTCGGGGTCGCCCGCCACATGCTGGGCGAGCAGGTCCGAGTCGCTCGGTGCCTCTGGTGGAACAGAATCCACCGTGCTCCCCCTCCGAACCGGATCCGATGTCACATACGGGCCGCGCCCGGCGGAGCGGTGCGACGGGGAGAAGCCTGCCGTCACGGGTGTGACGGCCGCAACCCTTGTCGTCGAAGGCGCTCGGTGGTGCGGGCGGTCGGCCCCACAGTAACGGGCGGGTGGGACCGGTGATCACGGGCCGGTACGGGTGGGCCGCACCGGCCCGTGCATCAGCCGAGCACGGAGATGTCGGTGATGCCGCCCCGGTAGCCGCCCGTGCCGTCCGAGGGGAGTTCCGTGATGTGGATCAGGACGTACCGCGTGCGGACGGGCTCGTCGAGCTTCTCCTTGAGCGTCGACCCCGCGACCGTCCGCTTGACGATCGGCTGGTCGAAGTCGGCCGTCGTGGACGGGGACGAGGCGTCGGGGGGCGCGGCGAGGACGGTCGTCGTCTGTCCGCTGCGGTACATGGACACATCGACGCCGGAGACGTCCCGCACCTTTCCGAGGTCGACGATGATTCCGCTGCCCTGCTTGCGCTGGGGGAGGTTCCCGAAGTTGGCGAAGCCCTCGTACCGCGGGGTGACCCAGGATGTGCCCGGGCTGCCGTCGACGGAGTTCGCCACGTCCCGCTGCTTTATCCCGGAGCCGTCGGGCATGAACTCCGTGGCCCCCGCGATGTCCAGGGGTTCGGCGGACGGCGCGGGCTTCTCACCCTTGTTCTTGTCGTCCTCGTTCGGTTCGGTGACGCCGGTGTCGTCCGAGCCCTTGGTGCGGTCGAGCAACGCCTCCGCGAGCTGCCAGCTGCCGAGGCCCAGCGCGGCGATGAGGAGCGCCGAGACGGTCCACTTGAGCGCTCGGCCGGCACGGCTCTGCAACGGGGCCGGAGGGGCCGCCATCACGGGCTGGGTGACGGCGGACGGGTGGGACGACGGGCGCCCGTACGTGCCCTGCTGATAGGTCGTGCGCTGGTACGCCGGCGGCGCGGTGAAGGTGGGTTCCGGAGGAAGGATGCGCGGCATGGCCGCGACGGCCTTGGCCAGCTCGTCCGGGGTGGTGCAGGGCGGTTCCTGCCGGGATGCGGTGGCGCCGTCGTTGGCGAGCGCCCGCATGGCGAGCTCGGAGAGGCCGCGGTGGACGCCGGCCCGGACCTGGTCCGGGGCGATGAGCCCCATGTTCTTGGGAAGCCCGGCGAGCCCGTGGGCGTCGTCCCCGTACGGCCAGCGGTGGGTCAGTGCGGCGTACAGGAGGGCGCCGATGGCTTCGGTGTCCGTCCGGAGGGGGCGCTCGGCGGTGATGCCGCGCAGGGCGGCGTTCACGGCGAGGCCGCGGATGCGGTACTGCCCGGTGGAGCTGCGCAGGACCGCGCCGGGGGTGAGGCGCAGATGGGACAGGCCCTCGCGGTGGGCGGCGGCCATCGCCTGGGAGAGCTGGCTGACGAGCTGGTAGGCGTCGTGGGCCTCCATCGGCCCGGTGGCCAGCAGAGCGGTGAGCTCGGTGGCGTCCGGCAGCCATTCGTGGACCACGTAGACGAGGTCGTTCTCCTCGACGGCGTCCAGGACCTGGACGAAGCGGGGGTCGCCGAGCAGGGCCGAGGAGCGGGCTGCGGCGAGCACCGAGCGGGCCCGCGGGTGGTCCGCGGGCAGCAGGTGCACGCCCACCGCCCGGCGGAGCTTCTCGTCGACAGCACGCCAGCTGCTGAAGCCGTCCAGACGGGTGACGCACTCCTCCAGGCGGTAGCGCCCGGCGAGTTTGTGGCCGCTGTGCAGATCGGGTGACGCCGGAACGGCCTCGGAACGCTCCCCCCCACCGTCCGTGTTCTCGGTGTCCTTGGGGCTCGCGCCCTCGGTGTCCTCGGCTTGCGCCGTCCCGTCGGTCGTGGCCTCGTCCGCCTTGGCGGTCAGCGGCTCGTCGCCGCTGTTGTCAGCCACGTCGACGGCAGCCGTGCTACGTTCCGCCACCGTCGTTCCTGCCTCCCCATCCGTTGCGCGATGCCAGCCAGCTCTGCACAGTCACGCCAATTGTGCCCACACTCCGGCGCTATGCACGACACGCGGAGTGCGGCGATGGTTGTGCGGGCGGGTGCTCATTCAGCGTCCGAGCCGTCCACGGACCATGCCGACCAGGCCGTTGACCTCTTCGATGCGCATCTTCTTCGCCGCGACGAAGAAGATGCCCAGGAGGAGGACGCCGCCGCAGATCAGCGCGGCCAGCGAGCCGAGAGCACCGGTGCCGACGAGTTCCAGGATCCCGAACCCGACGGCGCCGCCGACCAGGGCGGCGGGCACCGCGGCCATGCAGAGGCGGGCGTAGGTCCGCACGATGTGCGCGCCGTCCAGATCGCCGCCCAGCCGGTTGCGCAGCCTGCGCCAGGCGACGCCGACGCCGACCGCGTAGGCCAGACCGTAGGAGAAGGCCATGCCGACGACGGCCCAGCGGGCCGGCAGGACGACGTAACAGAGCGCGGAGGCGGCGGCGTTGACGGCGGCCACGATGACCGTGTTGTAGAAGGGAGTGCGGGTGTCCTCGTAGGCGTAGAACCCGCGGAGGACGACGTACTGCACGGAGTACGGGATCAGGCCGAGCGCGAAGGCCATGAGGATGAAGCCCATGGAGCGGGCGGCCTCGGTGCCGCTGGAGGCGTACAGCAGGGTGGCCATCGGCAGGCCGAGCGCGAGGAAGGCGAAGGCCACCGGCACGATGGCGACGGCCGAGTTGCGCAGTCCCTGCGAGATGTCGTCGCGGACCGCACCCGGGTCGTTGTCATGGGCCGCCCGGGAGATGCGGGGCAGCAGCGCGGCCATGACCGAGACGGTGATGATGGCCTGCGGCATGCCCCAGATCAGCTGGGCGTTGGAGTAGGCCAGGAACCCGGTGCCGTCGTGGCCCGAGGCCGTGCCGGCCGCGGTGGCGAGCTGGGTGACGACCAGGACGCCCGCCTGGTTGGCCAGGACGAACAGCACGGTCCACTTGGCGAGCTTGACGGTCTTGCCGAGCCCGTGGCCCTTCCAGTCGAACCGGGGGCGGAAGCGGAAGCCCGTCTCGCGCAGGTAGGGAATCATCGCCAGGGACTGGACGACGAGGCCGAGCAGGGTGCCGATGCCCAGCAGCCGGACGCCCTCCGGCGGGATGGTGTCGACACCCATCCGCGACTCGGCGGAGGTGCCGTAGACCCAGATGAACAGCCCGAACGTGATGATCATGACGATGTTGTTGAGGACCGGGGTCCACATCATCGCGCCGAACTTGCCACGGGCGTTGAGGATCTGGCCCATCACCACGTGCACGCCCATGAAGAAGATGGTGGGCAGGCAGTAGCGGGCGAAGGTGACGGCGACGCTGTTGGCGGCCACGTCGTCGGCGATCGTGCTGGACATCAGCTTGATCAGCACCGGTGCGACAAGGACCGCTGCGGCGACGATCAGACCGAGCGCGACCATCACCAGGGTCAGGAGCCGGTTGGCGAAGGCCTCGCCACCGTCCTCGTCGTCCTTCATGGCGCGGACGAGCTGGGGGACGAAGACCGAGTTCAGGCCGCCGCCGACGGTGAGGATGTAGATCATCGTCGGCAGGGTGTACGCGATGGTGAAGCTGTCGCCGAGCAGCGCGGCGCCGAGTGCGGCGGTGATCACCAGGGACCGAACGAAGCCGGTGAGCCGGGAGACGAGCGTGCCGGCGGCCATGAGCGCGCTGGACTTGAGGAGTCCGGAGACCTTGCCGCCGCCGCCCTTGGCGGGTGCGGGTGCGGGAGCCGGTTCGGGCTGGGGCGGCACCGGGGGCTTCCCCGATCCCTCCTGGTCCCGGAAGAGATGGGCGAAGGCGTCCGGCTCCTGCCGGTCGTCCGACGCCTGGGTGACGAGGGCGTCGACGCCGACGAACTGCGTGGTCGCCGGGCGGTCCCCGTACGGCAGGTGCCGGGAGGGCCCCGCCGGCTCGGGGGGCGGGGTCTGGGCCCAGATGCGCGGGTCGGGAGCGTAGGGAGCGGCGGGCGGCTGCTGGTAGAGCGGCCCCGGCTCCTGGTACGTGCCGGGAGGCGGCGGCGGGTGCGCGGCGCGGTCGTACAGCGCCTCACCCACCGGGTCCTGGGAGGCCAGGTCCTGCGCCCGGTAGGGGTCGTCCTCGTAGGCGTGCTGGAGGTACGGGTCGGGCGGCACGGAGCCGTCCTGGCCCGCGCCCGGAGGAACCGGAGGCCCGCCCGGAGACGCTGCTCCGCCCGCGCCCTGCCCGCGGTCACCGTCGTACGGCGCGTTCATCGAAACCCCTACCTCATCGTCCCCGGCCGACCGGCCACGACAGACATCGCTCAACGGTCCACTTTCTCACCCGTTCCCGACGGGGCCCCGCTTTCCGGACCGGTGTCCGGGGTCGGGTCACTCGGCTGCTCGGGTCCGTCGCCGTTGCCGTCCGCCGTGTCGCTTGCCACGGTGCGCTTGCGGTGGCTGTACATCCTGATGCCCGCCAGCACCAGGAGCAGCAGGCCGCCGGCGATGACGAGCAGCACGGTGGGCGTCACCTCGGAGACCTTCACGGTGAAGGTCATCTCCTCGCCGTACTGGGTGCCGTCCTCCGTGTACAGCCGGGCGGTCACCTGGGCGCGGCCGTTGGCGCTGGTCGCCGTGTCGAACTTCACCGACTGGCTGTGCCCGCCGGCGATCCTGACCGGCAGCTCGGCCATGCTCCCGTCGTCGTTGAACTTGAGCCGGATGTTGTCCGAGGTGAGCCGGAGGACCAGTCGGTCCACGCCCTGCACCAGCTTGTTCTGCACGGTGACCGGGATCGTCGCGCTGCGCCCGGAGAGGGTGACATCGGACTTCTCGATGAGCTGCACCTCGGAGGTGAGGCTCTGCAGGTAGTCGCGGACCGCGTCCCGGTACTGCTGCGCCTCCAGGGACCGTCCGCGCCAGGACGTCGACATCGAGCGGTTGACGGCGTTGCCGAAGGGGGTCACCACGCGCTCGGGCTGCGTCAGGATCGTCTCGAAGCTGTCGAGCGAGCCCTGGGTGGTGCGGATGTCCTGGAACGCCTGCGTGGGCAGTTCCTGGGCCCGCAGCTTCTTCGGGTAGGCGGCGGCCCGGGGGACCTTGGACGTGGCCCTCGGGTCGGGCTTCACCTCGGCGGCGGCGACGAGGTCCAGGGGCTGCGTCCAGCGGTTGCCCGCCAGGCCCTCCAGAGCGCGGGCCATCGTCTGGGCCTGTGCGGCGGTGGGCATCCGTGGCGGGGCCACGACGATGCTGCGCTCGTTGTCCGGCGTCTGCTCGGTCAGAGCGAGGGTCTGGGCGAGGAACTTCTGGACCGCACGGGTGGAGGAGCCCGCCCTCGACATGTCGCCGTCGAACAAGGTCGACAGCCGGGCGTCCGCGACGACCGCGGTGGTGCCCCCACCGATCGGCCGCGCCGCGGTCGGCGTGTACGGAAGTTCCGTGGTCTCCCGGAAGCTGTCGCTGCGGGCGATCACGTTGTGGGCCCCCGCCGAGGTCGCCACATCGACGATGGAGGAGTCCACGGCGCCGTTCACGGGCCAGGCGAAGTCGGTGGACGGCTTCACGTGGAGGATGGTCTCCACGGTGGTCGCGGCCACCGCGGAGGCGTTCTGCAGATGGCTGAGCGTCCCGGAGACGTTCTTGCCGCGATGCGCGATGGAGGCCAGATCGGGGTCGGCGAACGGCAGCGCGATCACCTTGCCGTCCTCCACCACCTTCTCCAGAGCGGTGAGCCACTGCTTGGCGACGGCCTGGTTCTTGCCCGGGACGGTCGTGTCACCCGACTCGACCTCGTACTTCCCGGCCATCGCCGCGACGCTCGCCAGGAGGTCCGGGTCGACGACCCAGGTCACGGGGAGCCGGCTGCCCAGGGACACCATCTGCTCCAGCCGACCGCCGGGCGCCAGCTCCTTGGCCAGTTCGTCGTCGGTGAACACGGGGGTCTGCTGTTCGTCCGAGCGGGTCTCCGCCGTGACGTGGGGAGACGCGATCAGCGGCCAGAGGAAGGTGAGCTTCGTCCTGCTGTCGCTCGCCTCGGGCTGCCAGGGCAGGAACGAGCGCTCGATGCCCAGCACCTGCTCGTAGGGGGCGGTGGTCGTACGGCCGGAGACCGAGACACCGAGCTGGTAGACGCCCGGGTCGTCCAGGCCGAGCTTGTCGACGGGCACGGTGAGCGTGAAGTCCTGGCTGATCCCCTTGGCGAGCTTGGGGAACTTCACCGTGTACTTGTCCCCGACGGTGACCGGGTCGACGCCGGGAACGTACGCGGAGCGCTTCGAGGCGTCGTCGACCTCTCCGCGGCCGGAGAGCCGGGGGCCGACCCGCAGATCGACCTCGGCGCTGCTGATCGTCTCCTTGCCCTTGTTGGTGAGCGTTCCGGAGACGGTCAGGGTGTCGTCCTCCGCGGGAACGCTCGGGGAGAGCGTGTTCAGGGACACAGCGACCGTACGGGAGCCCGTGGGGGCCTTGGCGGGCTCGGCGGCCGGGGCGGCACCGGCGGCCGGAACGGCCAGGAGACCGGCCAGCAGCGGTGCTCCGAGCACCGCTGAGGCCGTGCGCCGGAGCCACCGGCGGGCAGGAGAGGGACGAGTCCCCTGAAAGTCTGCCGCCTCGGCCACGCGCCTACCCGTCCCTCGTCGTCGTCAGATGCTGTCGATCGTTCGGTCCTGCGTCCCCGCATGGTAACGAGGTGCGGCGGGCCGAAGTGCTGGGGTCCATCGCACATGATCGCGGGTATCCCGCAGGGTCCCCGTAAACGATGACGCCGCGACCGGTCCGTGCACGTACCCTTTTCTGTTGTGCCGAACGCCAACGAAGAGAACGCCAGTGCACTGAGCCAGGTGCAGCACCGCGCGGTGAGTGAGCTGCTGCGGGTGTCCCCGGTCGCCGACGACCTCGCCCGCCGATTCCAGGAGGCCGGATTCGGCCTCGCGCTGGTCGGCGGCTCGGTCCGGGACGCACTGCTGGGCAGGCTCGGGAACGACTTGGACTTCACCACCGATGCCCGCCCCGAGGACGTGCTCAAGATCGTCCGCCCCTGGGCCGACTCGGTGTGGGAGGTCGGGATCGCCTTCGGCACCGTCGGTTCCCAGAAGGACGGCTATCAGATCGAGGTCACGACCTACCGGTCCGAGGCCTACGACCGGACCTCGCGCAAGCCGGAGGTCTCCTACGGCGACTCCATCGAGGACGACCTCGTGCGCCGCGACTTCACGGTCAACGCGATGGCCGTGGCGCTGCCGCAGAAGGAGTTCGTCGATCCGTACGGAGGTCTGAAGGACCTCGCCGAGCGAGTGCTGCGCACCCCGGGCACGCCCGAGGCGTCCTTCTCCGACGACCCGCTGCGCATGCTGCGCGCGGCCCGCTTCGCCGCGCAGCTCGACTTCGAGGTCGCCCCCGACGTCGTGACCGCCATGACGGAGATGGCCTCGCGGATCGGCATCGTCTCCGCCGAGCGGGTCCGCGACGAACTCAACAAGCTGCTGCTCTCCCAGCACCCGCGCAAGGGTCTGGGGCTCCTGGTCGACACAGGACTCGCCGAGCAGGTGCTGCCCGAGCTTCCCGCGCTGCGCCTGGAGAGTGACGAGCATCACCGTCACAAGGACGTCTACGAGCACTCGCTGACCGTCCTGGAACAGGCCATCGACCTGGAGGAGGACGGGCCCGACCTCGTACTGCGGCTGGCCGCGCTGCTCCATGACATCGGCAAGCCGAGGACCCGCCGCTTCGAGAAGGACGGCAGGGTCTCCTTCCACCACCACGAGGTGGTGGGCGCGAAGATGACGAAGAAGCGCATGACCGAGCTCAAGTACTCCAACGAGCTGGTCAAGGACGTGTCGAAACTGGTGGAGCTGCACCTGCGCTTCCACGGGTACGGCGACGGCGAGTGGACCGACTCCGCAGTGCGTCGATATGTGCGTGACGCCGGGCCGCTGCTCGAACGTCTCCACAAGCTGACCCGGTCGGACTGCACGACCCGGAACAAGCGCAAGGCGAACGCGCTCTCCCGCACCTATGACGGGCTGGAGGAACGCATCGCCCTGCTGCAGGAGCAGGAGGAGCTCGACTCGATCCGCCCCGATCTGGACGGCAACGAGATCATGCAGATCCTCGACGTCGGACCCGGCCCGGTGATCGGCAAGGCGTACGGGTTCCTGCTGGAGCTGCGCCTGGAGCACGGACCGATGGAGAGAGAGGCCGCGGTGGCAGCGCTCAAGGAGTGGTGGGCGCAGCAGGACTGAGCCCGGCGGCTGATGTTTCACGTGAAACATCAGCCGCCGGATGTGCCGAGGGGCGTTGTTTCACGTGAAACAACGCCCCTCGGCACATCCGTGACCGGCTACCGGTAGGCATCGGTGCGTCGCCGGCGGAACATCGTGACCGCGACCACCGCGTACAGCACCGACACGACCGCCACGACGGCGACGGATCTACCGTCCGGCGGGAGCATCAGGGCTGCCACCCCTGCGGCGCTCACGAACGCGACGTTGAAGAGCACGTCGTAGAGCGAGAAGACCCGGCCGCGGAAGGAATCGTCGACCGAGGTCTGGACGACCGTGTCGGTCGCGATCTTCGACCCCTGGGTCACGATGCCGAGCACGAACGCGGCGATCAGCATCGGGACGGGAGCGAAGGAGAGGCCCAGGGCGGGCACCAGGACCGCCGCCGCGCCGGCACAGCCGACGATCCACCCGTACCGGCCGAGCTGCCCCACCGCCCACGGGGTGAGGACGGCGGCGACGAAGAAGCCCGCACCGGACATCCCGACCGCCAGGCCGAGCAGGGCCAGCCCGTCGGACTCGGTGTCCGACCACGCGTAGCGGCACAGCATGAGCACCATCACCGTGAGCGCGCCGTAGCAGAAGCGGATCACGGTCATCGCGGCCAGCGCCCCGGCCGCATGACGCCGCTGCGCCAGATGGCGCAGCCCGGCGACGAGTCCGCGCGCGGTGACGGCCAGAGCGGCCCGCACCCGCAGGGGGCTCTCGTCGGTATCCGGTCCCAGCAACGCGCGGGGCAGGCTCAGCGACGCCAGCGCGGAGAGCAGGTAGAGCATCGACCCCAACAGCACGACCGCCGCGTCGGACTCGTCGGCCACCAGCCGTACGACGAAGGCGAGGCCGCCTCCCGCGGTGGCCGCCAGGGTCCCTGCGGTGGGGGAGAGGGAGTTGGCGACGACGAGACGATCGGTGTCGACCACCCGGGGCAGGGCGGCGGAGAGACCGGCCAGCACGAAACGGTTGACGGCGGTGACACAGAGGGCCGAGGCGTAGAAGAGCCAGTCGGGCACCGAGGCGAGAATCAGCAGGGCCGTGGAACAGGCCAGAGCGGCCCGCAGGAGGTTCCCGTAGAGGAAGACCTGACGTCGGGGCCAGCGGTCCAGCAGAACCCCTGCGAAGGGCCCGATCAGGGAGTAGGGCAGGAGGAGCACGGCCATCGCCGAAGCGATGGCGGCGGCCGACGTCTGCTTCTCGGGTGAGAAGACGACGTACGCGGCGAGGGCCACCTGGTAGACGCCGTCGGCGGACTGGGACAGCAGCCGCACGGTGAGCAGGCGGCGGAAGTTCCGCAGGCGCAACAGGGTGCGCAGATCACGCGCGACAGACATGGGAGCAAGCGTCACACACGTCGGGGGTCCGCGGGCGGATTGCCCGGGGACCCCCGACGTGCGGCAGGAAGAGGTGAGCGTCTCCGCTCAGCGCTCCGGTGAGGCTGTCGACCGAGAAGGCCGGTTCAGCTCTCGGTGTCGCCGTTGATGAACTTCTCGACGTTCTCGCGGGCCTCGTCGTCGAAGTACTGCACCGGCGGGCTCTTCATGAAGTAGCTCGAGGCCGACAGGATCGGGCCGCCGATGCCGCGGTCCTTGGCGATCTTCGCCGCACGGACGGCGTCGATGATGACACCGGCCGAGTTCGGGGAGTCCCACACCTCGAGCTTGTACTCGAGGTTCAGCGGAACGTCGCCGAACGCGCGGCCCTCGAGGCGCACGTACGCCCACTTGCGGTCGTCCAGCCAGGCCACGTAGTCCGAGGGGCCGATGTGGACGTTGTCCGCACCGAGCTCACGGTCACGGATCTGCGAGGTGACGGCCTGCGTCTTCGAGATCTTCTTGGACTCCAGGCGCTCACGCTCGAGCATGTTCTTGAAGTCCATGTTGCCGCCGACGTTCAGCTGCATCGTGCGGTCCAGGATGACACCGCGGTCCTCGAAGAGCTTCGCCATCACGCGGTGCGTGATGGTGGCGCCCACCTGGGACTTGATGTCGTCTCCGACGATCGGGACACCGGCCTCGGTGAACTTGTCCGCCCACTCCTTGGTGCCGGCGATGAACACCGGGAGAGCGTTGACGAACGCGACCTTGGCGTCGATGGCGCACTGCGCGTAGAACTTCGCAGCGACCTCGGAACCGACGGGCAGGTAGCAGACGAGAACGTCGACCTGCTTGTCCTTGAGGACCTGGACGACGTCGACCGGGGCGTCCGCGGACTCCTCGATCGTCTCGCGGTAGTACTTGCCCAGGCCGTCGTGGGTGTGGCCGCGCTGGACGGTCACGCCCGTGTTCGGCACGTCCGCGATCTTGATGGTGTTGTTCTCGCTGGCGCCGATGGCGTCCGCGAGGTCGAGGCCGACCTTCTTCGCGTCGACGTCGAAGGCGGCGACGAACTCGACGTCACTGACGTGGTACTCGCCGAACTGGACGTGCATCAGACCGGGCACCTTGCCGGCCGGATCGGCGTCCTTGTAGTACTCGACGCCCTGCACCAGCGAGGCGGCGCAGTTGCCCACGCCTACGATGGCTACGCGAACCGAACCCATTCCGGTTGCTCCCTGTGTAATCGATGTTTCCGATGAAGTCGCCGCGGAGTGCGGTGACTTCACTTGGCGGTGTCGTCGGACGGATCCGGCGGGGTGTTGTCCCGATGCCGGGGCAGGCCGCCCGTCTCTCCAGGTGTTTCCTGCTGAGCAGAGCCCTCGGGCGAGGATCGTCGTCGATCCCGTCCCGACCGCTCGCTCTCGATGAGCTCGTTCAGCCAGCGCACTTCGCGCTCCACGGACTCCATGCCGTGTCGCTGCAGCTCAAGTGTGTAGTCGTCGAGTCGTTCACGGGTGCGGGCGAGAGAGGCACGCATCTTCTCCAGGCGCTCCTCCAGCCGGCTGCGCCGGCCTTCGAGCACCCGCATCCGCACCTCGCGCTCGGTCTGGCCGAAGAAGGCGAAGCGCGCTGCGAAGTGCTCGTCCTCCCAGGCGTCCGGACCGGTGTGCGACAGCAGCTCCTCGAAGTGCTCCTTACCTTCTGCCGTCAAGCGGTAGACGATCTTCGCCCGGCGCCCCGTCAGCGACGAGGAGGAAGCGGCCGAGCGCCCGGCGACCGGAGCGGTGTCCGCGGGGACACCGGCGGGCTCCTCGATCAACCAGCCGCTGGCGACCAGCGTCTTGAGGCAGGGATAGAGCGTTCCGTAGCTGAACGCACGGAAGATTCCCAGCGAGGTGTTGAGGCGTTTGCGCAGCTCATAGCCGTGCATCGGCGACTCGCGGAGCAGGCCGAGAACAGCGAACTCGAGGATGCCGGAGCGTCTGCTCACCGGTGCCTCCCTCCTCTTCCGCTGCTTCCGTCGGCACGGTCCACCGGGACCACCGGTGTACTTATGCCGTACTGATGTATCGACTCGATACATCAGCACGATAGATCGGTCTGTCCGGTTCGACAAGGGTGACCTTCGTGAACGGCGTCACATCAGCAATTCCCAGGGTTCGACTTGCGTAATTTGGGGTGAAGTTCGGCCCTAGGCGGGTTTTGACCGTGCGTAGTCTGTGCGGCATGCAGACCACCGGGAACCGCGAGGCGCTTTCGCGCGTCAGTCATCGCGGACTGCCGGATGTACTGCGGATGAGCCTTCCGCAGTGGCTTGTCCGTAATTCGGGGGGACCGGATCTCAACTGCCGCTTCCAGGCGCTCTCGCCTGCCCGAGGAGTAGTCGTTCCATGAGCGAGCACCGTCGCAAAACGCCTCAGCCACAAGGTGGCGGGCGTGCAGCGGCCAGACGAGCCGCCCAGCAGTCGACCGGACGCCGAGCAGTCCCGTCACGCAGAGCCACTTCGGCATCACCTTCCGAATCGCCGTCCGAGTCGCCCGGCGAGGAGCGCCAGTACGGCAGCCGCGCCGAGGCCCGTCGCGCGGCCCAGAGGGGCGGTCGACGCCGGGGCGCCGACGCCGGGGGCCACGGCGCGAACGGCGGTGGCCGCCGCCGCGGTGGCGGTGGTGGGTCCGACGGCCCGGGGGGCCGGGGGCGCGACCACGGCGACCCCGGCGAGAAGCGTTTTATCGACTACCCGCGCCACGGCAGGTACGGGTTCCGCCGCTGGCTGCCCTCGTGGAAGCTGGTTTCGGGGCTCTGTCTGGGGTTCCTCGGAGTGCTGATGGGCGTCGGGGGCATCTCGTACGCCTTGGTGAGCACCCCCAAGGTCAATGAGACGGCTGAGGCGCAGAACAACGTCTACTACTGGGCCGACGGTTCGCAGATGGTGGCGACCGGTGGTGCGGTGAACCGCCAGATCCTCAAGTACGAGCAGATCCCGGTCGAGATGCGCAACGCCGTCATCTCGGCCGAGAACAAGAGCTTCGAGACGGACAAGGGCATCGACCCGAAGGGCATCGGCCGTGCGCTGTTCAACATGGCCACCGGTGGTGAGACCCAGGGCGGCTCGACCATCACGCAGCAGTACGTGAAGAACTCCATGCTCACCCAGGACCAGACGCTCAAGCGGAAGTTCCAGGAACTCTTCATCACGCTCAAGGTCGCCGGTGAGGAGGACAAGGAAGACGTGATGGCGGGCTACCTCAACGTCTCCTACTACGGGCGTGGAGCCTCGGG
The DNA here is from genome assembly GCF_014650675.1 of Streptomyces anulatus. Lineage (GTDB taxonomy): Bacteria > Actinomycetota > Actinomycetes > Streptomycetales > Streptomycetaceae > Streptomyces > Streptomyces anulatus. The sequence continues at coordinate 426,597 of NZ_BMVK01000003.1, forward strand.
GCTGCAGGCGGCAGCCCGCACGTACTACAACAAGGACGCCAGCGAACTGGACGCGAGCGAGTGCGCCTTCCTGGCCACCCTGCTCAAGGGCGCGAGCTACTACGACCCCGCCGGCGCCCCCGACATCGACAAGAAGAACGCGACCAAGGCGAAGAACACGGAGCGGGCCAAGGAGCGTTGGGAGTGGATCCTTGACGAGCAGGTCAAGGACAAGCGGATGACGGCGGAGGAGCGCGCCAAGTTCACGAAGTTCCCCATGCCGCGACCGCCGAAGAAGGACGCCAAGCTGGGCGGCCAGACCGGCTACCTGGTGGAGCTCGCCAAGAAGTACTTCCTCGCCAACAACACGCAAGGCATCGACGCCAAGCAGCTCGAGCTGGGCGGCTACGAGATCCACACCACCTTCCAGAAGAAGAGGGTGCAGGAGCTCGAAGCAGCGGTGAACAAGGTCTACAAGGCCAAGATCCGTCCCAAGGAGCGCCCCAAGACGGACACGCACGTCGAGTTCGGCGGAGCCTCCGTGGACGCGAAGACCGGCGCGATCATCGCCACGTACGGTGGCCAGGACGCCACCACGCACTTCACGAACAACGCGGACGCCACGGGTGCCCAGGTCGGTTCGACGTGGAAGCCGTTCGTTCTGGCCGCTGCCATGCAGTACGGCGTGCGCGACCCGTCCGGCGGGCCGGAGCAGAGCAATTCCGAGCGCACCCAGGTCTCGCAGAAGAGCATCTACAACGGTGACGACGGCCTGCGGATCAGGGACTACACGGGCAAGATCTGGCTGAACGAGAACGACGAGGAGTGGCGTCAGACCAACGACGGCAACTACGACTACGGCGAGATCGACCTCCGTACGGCCATGGAGAAGTCCGCCAACTCCCCGTTCGTGCAGCTCGGCATGGACGTCGGTACGGACAAGGTCAAGGACGTCGCCGTCGCCTCCGGTCTGAAGGACGACACCTTCATGGCGGACGCGACCGTCCCCTCGTTCTCCATCGGCACCTCGTCGCCCAGCGCCATCCGCATGGCGGGCTCCTACGCCACCTTCGCCACGAGCGGCCAGCAGAACGACACGTACTCGGTGACCGAGGTGAAGAAGGGGGGCGCGGTCGTCTTCCAGCACAAGAAGAAGCCCAAGCGCGCCCTCAGCCCCGACATCGCCGACAACGTGACCGATGTGCTGAAGAACGTCGTGGAGAACGGAACGGGTGAGCCCGCCCGTCTGGAGGGCCGTGAGGCCGCGGGCAAGACCGGCACGACGGACGGCAACCGCTCTGCCTGGTTCGTCGGGTACACGCCGCAGATCTCGACCGCGATCAGCATGTTCCGGCTCGACGACGACGAGACGAACACGAAGCGCGAGTTCGAGAAGATGTTCGGCACTGGTGGCGAGGAGAAGATCCACGGAAACTCGTTCCCGGCCTCCATCTGGCACGACTACATGACCGGGGCGATGAAGGGCAAGAAGGCCATCTCCTTCCCGGAACCGAAGGACCTCGGTGATGTCGTGTGGGGCGGTGGCGCGGTCAGCCCCAGCCCGACGCCCAGTCCCACGCCTTCGCCGACGCCCACCGAGGAGTCGTCGCCGACCCCGACGCCGACCCAGACCACTCCGACTCCTCCGACGCCGACCCCGACCAAGACCTGCGGCATCTTCGACCCGAACTGCCAGGAGGCCAACGGCGGGGCGAACGCCGGAGCGGACGGCGGGGGCGACAACGGCGGAGCCGACGGTGGGGCCGACGGTGGAGCGGACGGCGGAGCCGACGGTGGAGCGACCGACGGCAGTGACAACGGCGGAGCCCAGGGAGCCAGCGGCAACCCGGGCGGGACCGGCTCCATCTGGGGCAACTCCGGGTAGCCGGACCGCCGGCCGGGCCCCTCGCGGGCCTGCCCGGCACAGCGGCGAGGGCCGCCGTACCCACCCGGGTACGGCGGCCCTCGCCGTGTTCCCGGCGGCTGTGTGCGGCATCCCGGCTCTGTGCCCGTGTCCCCCGGGCGGTCCTTGCCCCGGGCACAGCCCCGTACGGCAGGATGTGCGGCATGCCAAGCCCCAGCGCAGAAGACACGAGCGTGCACCAGGAGCGGCCCGTCGTGCGGCCCACCGATCAGGATGAGGTCGCGGCGGCCGGCAGCGAGCTGTTCGGTGGCCGGGTGGGACGCTGGGCGCGGCTCGGCGACGGCCCGCTCACGCCTGTCCGCGTCGTCGCGCTGGTCATGATCGGGATGTTCGCCCTCGGCATGGTGCAGAAGATCCCCTGCTACGAATGGGCCTGGTTCCGCGGGGCCACCTCGCAGTACACGCACGCCTGCTACTCCGACATTCCGCACCTCTTCATGGGACGCGGCTTCGCCGACGGCCTCGTACCGTACTTCGACCGGCTGAGCGGCGATATGCAGTACCTGGAGTACCCCGTGCTGACCGGGGTGTTCATGCAGGTGGCTGCCTGGTTGACGCTGACGCCCGACAGCGACCCCATCCAGCAGCGCGAGCAGATGTACTGGATGGTCAACGCGGGCATGCTGATGATCTGCGCGGTGGTCATCGCCGTGTGCACCGTCCGCACGCACCGCCGCCGCCCCTGGGACGGCCTCCTGGTCGCGCTGGCCCCCGCGTTCGTCCTCACCGCGACCATCAACTGGGACCTGCTGGCCGTCGCGCTGACGGCCGCGGCGATGCTCATGTGGTCCCGGGGCCGGGTGCTCGCGTTCGGCATCCTCATCGGCCTGGCGACGGCCGCCAAGCTCTATCCTGTTCTGCTGCTCGGCCCGCTCCTGGTGCTCTGCTGGCGGGCGGGCAGGTATCGCGAGTTCGGGACGGCCCTGCTGGGCGCGGGGGCGGCCTGGCTGGTGGTGAACCTGCCGGTGATGATCTTCGCCCCCGAGGGATGGCGGAAGTTCTACACCTTCAGCCAGGAACGGCCCATCGACTTCGGCTCGTTCTGGCTGATCATCACCCAGCGCACCGGCAAGCCCATCGACGTGGAGACGGTCAACACCGCGTCGGTCGTCCTGATGGCCGTGTTCTGCGCGGGCATCGCGGGCCTGGCGCTCTCCGCGGCCCGCCGACCGCGCTTCGCCCAGCTGGCGTTCCTGGTGGTGGCCGCGTTCATCCTGACGAACAAGGTCTACTCACCGCAGTACGTGCTCTGGCTGATCCCGCTGGCCGTCCTGGCCCGGCCGCGCTGGCGCGACTTCCTCATCTGGCAGGCCTGCGAGGTCATGTACTTCCTCGGTATCTGGTTCTACCTCGCCTACACCAGCAACGGCGACAAGCACCAAGGGCTGCCGCAGGAGGGCTACCAGGTCGCGATCGCCCTGCACCTGCTGGGCACGCTGTACGTGTGCGCGCTGATCGTCCGGGACATCCTGCTGCCGGAGAAGGACCCGGTGCGCGGGGACGGGTCGGACGACCCGTCGGGCGGGGTCCTCGACGGGGCTCCGGACGCGTTCGTGCTGGCGCCCGAGGGCCGTTCGTCCGAGTACCGGGCTCCGGCGGTCACGGGGCCTCAGGTGGAGTGGGGCGCGGCGCCCACCCGGGAGGGCTGACCCGGGGCCCGGCGCGGCCGTTCAGGGCCGCGCCGGGGCGCCTCAGCGGTCGACGAGCCGGTCGTACTGCGTGGTGGTGTGGCGCAGGTGGGCGACCAGCTCGTCGCCGACCCGCGGCTCCTGGGCGTCCGAGGGCACGAACAGGATCGACACCTGCATGTGCGGCGGCTCGGCGAACCACCGCTGCTTGCCCGCCCAGACGAACGGCGACAGATTGCGGTTGACCGTGGCCAGGCCCGCGCGGGCGACGCCCTTGGCCCGCGGCATCACTCCGTGCAGCGCCTTGGGCGCCTCCAGACCGACCCCGTGGGACGTACCGCCGGCCACGACGACCAGCCAGCCGTCCGACGCGGCCTTCTGCTGGCGGTAGCCGAACCGGTCGCCCTTGACCACGGGGGTGACGTCCAGGACGGCCCCCCGGTACTCGGTGGCCTCGTGGTCGCCGAGCCAGAGCCGGGTGCCGATGCGGGCGCGGAAGCGGGTCTGCGGGAACTGCTGCTGGAGACGGGCCAGCTCCTCGGCGCGCAGATGGCTGACGAACATGGTGTGCAGCGGGAGCCGGGCCGCGCGCAACCGGTCCATCCAGCCGATGACCTCCTCGACGGCGTCGGAACCGTCGGTACGGTCCAGCGGCAGGTGCAGGGCGAAGCCTTCGAGCCGTACGTCCTCGATCGCCGCGTGCAGCTGCCCGAGCTCCTCCTCCTTGACGCCGTGGCGCTTCATCGAGCTCATGCACTCGATGACGACACGGGCGCCCACCAGCGCGTGCACCCCGTCGACGGAGGAGACGGACCGGATGACGCGGTCCGGAAGCGGTACGGGCTCCTCACCGCGCCGGAACGGGGTCAGGACGAGCAGGTCGCCGCTGAACCAGTCCTTGATCCGGGCCGCCTCGTAGGTCGTCCCGACGGCGAGGGTGTCGGATCCGAAGCGGATCGTCTCGTCGGCGAGGCGCTCGTGGCCGAAGCCGTAGCCGTTGCCCTTGCAGACGGGTACGAGACCGGGGAACTGGTCGATCACGGACTTCTGGTGCGCCCGCCAGCGCGCGGTGTCGACGTAGAGGGAGAGCGCCATGGCCGGCCCGGAACCTTTCTGGTGGCTGCGGTGGATCAGGAACGAACGGTGTGTGCCCGGATGTGCGGTGGAGCGGTGGAGCGGATCAGCGACGCGACATATAGATGTCGAGTGCCTTGTGGAGCAGCTTGTTGAGCGGGAAGTCCCACTCGCCGACGTACTCGACGGCCTCGCCGCCGGTGCCGACCTTGAACTGGATCAGGCCGAAGAGGTGGTCCGTCTCGTCCAGCGAGTCGCTGATCCCGCGCAGGTCGTAGACGGTCGCGCCCATCGCGTAGCTGTCGCGCAGCATGCGCCACTGCATCGCGTTCGACGGCCGGACCTCGCGCCCGATGTTGTCGGAGGCGCCGTAGGAATACCAGACGTGTCCGCCGACGACGAGCATCGTGGCCGCGGAGAGGTTCACGCCGTTGTGCCGGGCGAAGTAGAGCCGCATCCGGTTGGGGTCCTCGGAGTTGAGGACGGTCCACATGCGCTGGAAGTACGAGAGCGGGCGAGGCCGGAAGTGGTCGCGCACGGCGGTGATCTCGTAGAGCCGCTGCCACTCGGCCAGGTCCTCGTAGCCGCCCTGGACGACCTCGACGCCGGCCTTGTCGGCCTTCTTGATGTTGCGGCGCCACAGCTGGTTGAAGCCCTTGAGGACGTCCTCGAGCGAGCGGTTGGCCAGCGGCACCTGGAAGACATAGCGGGGCTGTACGTCACCGAATCCGGCGCCGCCGTCCTCGCCCTGCTGCCAGCCCATCTTCCGCAGCCGGTCCGCGACCTCGAAGGCGCGCGGCTCGATGTGCGTGGCCTCGACGTCGCGCAGGCGCTTCACGTCCGGGTCCTGGATGCCGGACTTGATGGCCGCCGAGTCCCAGCGGCGGATGACCACCGGCGGGCCCATCTTCACGGAGAAGGCGCCCTGCTGCTTGAGGTGCGCGAGCATCGGCTGGAGCCAGTCGTCCAGGTTCGGTGCGTACCAGTTGATGACCGGGCCCTCGGGGAGGTACGCCAGGTAGCGCTTGATCTTGGGCAGCTGGCGGTACAGGACCAGGCCGGCGCCGACGATCTCGCCGTTCTTGTCGAACCAGCCCAGGTTCTCCGAGCGCCATTCGGTCTTCACATCAGCCCACGCCGGGACCTGGCAGTGACTGGCCGAGGGCAGGCTCTGGATGTACGCCAGATGCTGCTCTCGGCTGATGGTCCTCAGGGTCAGGCTCATGCGGGGCGCTCCTCGGCAGGTGTGTCCCCATCGGTCAGGGGCTCCGGCTCTCGCGCCGAAGCCTACTGTGACCGAGGGGCGCCCGGCCTGGCCCCGGGGGCCCGGAACGCACGGCGGACCGGCGCGGGCGCCCGGGCACCCGCGCCGGCCGGTGCCCCGGCCGGTGCTCCGGCCGGTGCTCCGGTCAGGTGATCACGCCGCCGAAGAGACCTCCGTGGGCCATGCCGAGGAAGAAGCCGACGGCGGACGCGCCGAGTCCGATGATCAGGCCGAACCGTTCTCCTGTGGTCCTGGAGACGTACATGCCGTACCCACCGGTCAGGATGCCGACGAGCCCGGCCCACGAGCTGATCAGGTGCAGGTGGTGGAACATCGCCGTCACGAAGGCGAGCGCGCCCAGCACGAGGGTCACGGCGAGCAGGGTGTCCTGGAGCGGGTGCGGCCTGCCGTCCGACGCGAAGAGCGAGCCGGTGGCGGGTCGGATGGTCTGTGCCATGGAGTACCTCCTGGCCGGACGGATGGGCGGGTGGTGCCGGCGCCATTCGCACCGCGGCGGGTGTAGCGCCTCTCACACCGCATCTGTCTCGATTGTGCCCTCTGAGCTCCTGATTTCAACCGGAAGCCGGTCTACGGGTAGTCTGTACGGTCTGCACCGGTGTCTGCCCAGGCCAGCACGGCGAGCCTCCCCCCGAACCCCGTATCCGGGATCGTTCGGGAGCGGATTGTCAGTGCTGGGTGTTCTCCTCGGGAACACCGTTGCAATACGCATCACGACCCTCCTGCCACGGAACGACCGTGGCCGCTGAGTCCAAAGGAGGTGGGTTCCACATGCGTCACTACGAGGTGATGGTCATCCTCGACCCCGATCTCGAGGAGCGAGCAGTCTCCCCGCTGATCGAGAACTTCCTCTCCGTCGTCCGTGAGGGCGACGGAAAGGTGGAGAAGGTCGACACCTGGGGCCGTCGTCGGCTCGCCTACGAGATCAAGAAGAAGCCCGAGGGCATCTACTCGGTCATCGACCTGCAGGCCGAGCCTGCGGTCGTCAAGGAGCTCGACCGCCAGATGAACCTGAACGAGTCGGTCCTCCGGACCAAGGTCCTCCGTCCCGAGATCCACTGAGCATCTAGCTCAGCGGTTTTCGGGTCCGAGTAGCAGCAAGCAGCCAGAAGCAATCCCCGCCGAGAGGTTCACCCATGGCAGGCGAGACCGTCATCACGGTCGTCGGCAATCTCGTCGACGACCCCGAGCTGCGCTTCACCCCGTCCGGTGCGGCGGTCGCGAAGTTCCGTGTCGCGTCCACTCCCCGCATCTTCGACCGGCAGACCAATGAGTGGAAGGACGGCGAAGGCCTGTTCCTCACCTGCTCGGTCTGGCGTCAGGCGGCGGAGAACGTCGCGGAGTCGCTTCAGCGAGGCATGCGCGTCGTCGTGCAGGGCCGGCTGAAGCAGCGGTCCTACGAGGACCGTGAGGGCGTCAAGCGCACGGTCTACGAGCTGGACGTCGAGGAAGTCGGCCCCAGCCTCAAGAACGCCACGGCCAAGGTCACCAAGACCACCGGTCGCGGTGGTCAGGGCGGCCAGGGTGGATACGGCGGCGGCCAGCAGGGCGGCGGCAACTGGGGCGGCGGTCCCGGTGGCGGTGGCCAGCAGGGCGGCGGCGGTGCACCCGCCGACGACCCGTGGGCGACCGGCGCGCCGGCAGGCGGCCAGGGCGGCGGGGGACAGCAGGGCGGCGGAGGCGGCTGGGGCGGAAGCTCCGGCGGTTCCGGCGGTTCCGGCGGTGCCTCTGGCGGCGGCTACTCGGACGAGCCTCCCTTCTAGGGCTGCTCGTACCCCCACTTCTTGATCACACAGGAGAAACACCATGGCGAAGCCGCCTGTGCGCAAGCCTAAGAAGAAGGTCTGCGCGTTCTGCAAGGACAAGACCCAGTACGTGGACTACAAGGACACGAACATGCTGCGGAAGTTCATTTCCGACCGCGGCAAGATCCGTGCCCGCCGCGTCACCGGCAACTGCACGCAGCACCAGCGTGACGTCGCCACGGCTGTCAAGAACAGCCGTGAGATGGCGCTGCTGCCCTACACGTCCACCGCGCGATAAGGGAAGGGTGACAAGAGCATGAAGATCATCCTCACCCACGAGGTCTCCGGCCTCGGCACCGCCGGCGACGTCGTCGACGTCAAGGACGGGTACGCCCGTAACTACCTGGTTCCGCGTGGCTTCGCCATTCGCTGGACCAAGGGCGGCGAGAAGGACGTGGCGCAGATCCGCCGCGCCCGCAAGATCCACGAGATCGCGACGATCGAGCAGGCCAACGAGATCAAGGCCAAGCTCGAGGGCGTGAAGGTCCGTCTGGCTGTTCGCTCCGGCGACGCCGGCCGTCTCTTCGGCTCGGTCACCCCGGCCGACGTCGCTGCGGCGATCAAGGCTGCCGGTGGTCCCGACGTCGACAAGCGTCGCGTCGAGCTCGGCTCGCCGATCAAGACGCTCGGCGGACACCAGGTGTCCGTCCGTCTGCACCCCGAGGTCGCAGCGAAGCTCGGCGTCGAGGTCGTTGCTGCCTAAGGGCAGAGCTCAGCTGAGTCAGTGAAGGGCCGCACCCGTTGGGTGCGGCCCTTCCTGTCTTTCGGGGCTTGTCTTTCGGGATGCGCGGTGTTTCACGTGAAACAGGCAGCCTGTTTCACGTGAAACACGCCGTGCAGCGTGCGGATCAGCGCGTGGCTCCGGTGACGATCCACCGGCCCGACCGGGTACGCAGCCAGAGCGTGACGAGGCGGACGGCCATCATCAGCGTCATCGCCCACCAGAGCGCGGTGAGCCCGCCGCCGAGGGAGGGCACAAGGAGGGCGACGGGCGCGAAGACGGCGAGCGTCACCAGCATCGCCCAGGCGAGATAGCGCCCGTCACCGGCTCCCATCAGGACGCCGTCCAGGACGAAGACCACGCCGGCGATCGGCTGGGAGACCGCCACGACCAGGAGCGCGGGCAGCAGGGTGTCCTTCACCGAGGGGTCGCTGGTGAAGAGCGGGATGAACAGGGGCCGGGCGAGCACGATCAGGATGCCGAGGGCGATGCCGCAACCGAGGCCCCACTCGACCATGCGGCGGCAGGCCTCGCGCGCGCCCTTCTCGTCGTTCGCCCCCAGATAGCGGCCGATGATCGCCTGCCCGGCGATGGCGATGGCGTCCAGAGCGAAGGCGGTCAGGCTCCAGAGGGAGAGGATGATCTGGTGCGCGGCGATGTCGACGTCCCCGAGCCGTGCGGCCACGGCGGTGGCGATCATCAGGACGGCGCGCAGGGACAGGGTTCGGATCAGCAGCGGTACGCCTGCCTGCGCGCTGGCCCTGATGCCGGCCGCGTCCGGGCGGAGGGAGGCGCCGTGCCTTCGGGCCCCGCGGATCACCACGACGAGATAGGCGGCGGCCATACCGACCTGGGCGATCACCGTTCCCCACGCGGATCCGGCGATGCCGAGCCCGGCGCCGTAGACGAGGGTCACATTGAGGGCGGCGTTCACCGTGAAACCGCCGATGGCGACGTACAGCGGGGTGCGGGTGTCCTGGAGGCCGCGCAGTACGCCGGTGGCGGCGAGCACGACGAGCATGGCCGGGATGCCGAGGATGGAGATCCTCAGATAGGTGATGGCGTACGGGGCTGCCGTGTCGGACGCGCCGAAGACGTCGACGAGCCAGGGAGCCGTCGGGACCGCGAGGGCGACGACGGCTGCTCCGAGCAGTAGGGCGAGCCAGATGCCGTCCATGCCCTGGCGGATGGCGGCGGGCAGATCGCCCGCCCCGACGCGGCGGGCGACGGCCGCCGTGGTCGCGTAGGCGAGGAAGACGAAGATGCTCACGGCCGTCATCAGGAGGGCTGCGGCGATGCCGAGGCCGGCCAGTTGCGGGGTGCCGAGGTGGCCGACGACGGCACTGTCGACCATCACGAACAGGGGCTCGGCGACGAGGGCGCCGAATGCCGGGACGGCTAGGGCGATGATCTCGCGGTCGTGCCGTCGGCGGCCGTTCTTCGGGGTCGCGGGGGCCTTGGTCATGGGGGTCAATCTAATCTTCCACAGGTAAGAGATGCAATTGGTCTACGGCCCTTACTTTCGTCCCCGTGGGGCGTTCCTCTCCGCGCCGTTTGCGGTGATCTTGAAATGAGTGCGAAAGTTTTTCTCCCCCACAGTCAGTGGATGGAGAATGCCCAGGTCAGAGTGGTCACGCCGCAGTCGCTATGAGTTTGTCCACAGTGCTGTCCCCCGGTCCGTGCACAGGTTCGGCAGGGTTCTCCACAGCATCTGGTCCGTCGTCCACATGCCCTGTGGATAACCAGATTGGCTGACGGTGCGGAGGGGCCTACCGTGGTGCGGCGCCCGCACTCCGTTCCGGCACCGGAATCCACCGAACCAGATGCTCCGGAAGTGGAGTCGGGCGACCTGTTTGTCGGTGCCGTGCCGTAAGAAAGAGTGGCACGGCTAGGTCCGCGATGCGGACGGGAGGAGGCGGCCCGGTGAGCATTCCCGAGCCTTTGGACGACCCCTGGACCGAGACCGGCCCCGGGGACCGTCTGCCTGTCTCCCGGCAGCGTCGCGGGGACCGCAAGGGGCGTGAGGACCGCCACGACCGCGGCTCGGACGAGGCCTGGGAGGGCGGCTCCCCCGGGTTCGAGCGGGTGCCGCCCCAGGATCTCGACGCCGAGCAGTCGGTCCTCGGCGGCATGCTGCTGTCCAAGGACGCCATCGCGGACGTCGTGGAGATCATCAAGGGGCACGACTTCTACCGCCCCGCCCACGAGACCGTCTACACGGCGATCCTCGACCTCTACGCCAAGGGCGAGCCGGCCGACCCGATCACGGTCGCCGCCGAGCTGGTCAAACGCGGAGAGATCACCAAGGTCGGCGGAGCGCCGTATCTGCACACCCTGGTGCAGTCCGTGCCCACCGCGGCCAACGCCTCGTACTACGCGGAGATCGTCCACGAGCGGGCGGTGCTCCGGCGGCTGGTCGAGGCGGGCACGAAGATCACGCAGATGGGATACGCGGCCGACGGGGACGTCGACGAGATCGTCAACTCCGCGCAGGCCGAGATCTACGCGGTCACCGAGCAGCGCACCAGCGAGGACTACCTCCCCCTCGGCGACATCATGGAGGGCGCGCTCGACGAGATCGAGGCCATCGGTTCGCGCAGCGGTGAGATGACCGGTGTGCCGACGGGCTTCACGGACCTCGACGCCCTGACGAACGGCATGCACCCCGGCCAGATGATCGTCATCGCGGCCCGTCCGGCCATGGGTAAGTCCACGCTGGCGCTGGACTTCGCGCGCGCCGCGTCGATCAAGAACAACCTGCCCAGCGTCATCTTCTCCCTCGAAATGGGGCGCAACGAGATCGCGATGCGTCTGCTGTCGGCCGAGGCGCGGGTCGCCCTGCACCACATGCGGTCCGGCACGATGACGGACGAGGACTGGACGCGGCTAGCGCGCCGGATGCCCGAGGTCTCGGCCGCCCCGCTCTACATCGACGACTCCCCCAACCTGTCGATGATGGAGATCCGTGCGAAGTGCCGCCGGCTCAAGCAGCGCAACGACATCAAGCTCGTGATCATCGACTATCTGCAGCTGATGCAGGCCGGTGGGTCGAAGCGGTCCGAGAGTCGTCAGCAGGAGGTCTCGGACATGTCCCGAAACCTGAAGCTGCTGGCCAAGGAGCTGGAAGTCCCGGTGATCGCGCTCTCGCAGCTGAACCGTGGTCCCGAGCAGCGCACGGACAAGAAGCCGATGGTGTCCGACCTGCGTGAGTCCGGCTCCATCGAGCAGGACGCCGACATGGTCATCCTGCTCCACCGCGAGGACGCGTACGAGAAGGAGTCACCGCGCGCCGGCGAGGCCGACATCATCGTCGGCAAGCACCGTAACGGCCCGACGGCCACCATCACCGTGGCGTTCCAGGGCCACTACTCGCGCTTCGTGGACATGGCGCAGACCTGACGGATGCCCGTGCCCGCGGTTGGACGTCGCCCGCCGGACGGCGAAAACTCGTTCGACAGGCCGGGGCCGAGTCGTCATGATCCGCACTTGTGACGACTCCGAAGCAGCTCCTGGTCCTGGCCGCCGCCCGCAACAACGCGGAGTGGTGCACGGCGATGAGCCGAACGCACGGCTCGACGGGTGAGTTCGGGGCACATGCCTGGGCCGCTGCGTCTCGCACGCCGCTGTACTACCCCGACGCGGTGACGCTGGCGCCGGGCGCCGACCGGGCCGCGCTGGTGTCCCGGATCGACACCGACGCACCCGGCGCCTCCGTCAAGGACAGCTTCGCCGATCTCGACCTGACGGAAGCCGGCTTCGAGGTGTTGTTCGAGGCGCAGTGGATCCATCGCCCGGCAGGTGCGCCCGTCCCGGCGCCGGACCTTTCCTGGGATGTGGCGGGCGATCCGGACGCGCTGCGCGCCTGGGCGCTCGCCTGGGACGACGGGGACGGCCACGCGGACCTCTTCCGGCCCGGACTTCTCGACGACCCGGCCACCTTCGTGCTCGCTGGACGCTCCGCCGACGGGCGGGTGGTCGCCGGAGCGGTGGCGAGCCGCAGTGACCAGGTGGTCGGAATCTCCAACGTCTTCGCGCCGGACGGCGGCCCCGACACGGCCTGGCCGGTCGTGCTGGACGCCGTGAACAAGCTGTTCCCCACCCTGCCGGTGGTCGGCTACGAGCAGGGGGAGGACCTGGCTGCCGCCCTCCGCCACGGCTTCGAGCCGGTCGGGCCCCTGAGGGTCTGGCTGCACGGCCGGTAGCCACACCGGAACAGAACACTCCGACTGCCGGACGCGCAGCCCGGTCGAGGGGCATCGGTCGGAAGCGTTCCGGACTCTCAGCCGTTCGCCAGGGTGCGGGCGAGGAGAGGGAGCAGCCGGTCCCAGTGGAGCCGCAGTCCGGCCGGGTCGAAGGCGTCGGTGTCGGACATGGTGAAGCCGTGGACCGTGCCGGGGTAGATCTCGGAGGTGTAGCCGACCCTCGCGGCGTCCAGCGACCGGTTGAGTCCGCCGAGTGCCTCGGGCGTGATGTCCGTCGCCGCGTGGCCGAAGTGGATCTCGGCGGTGAGACGGCGCAGGCTGTCGGGCCCGTCGGCCGCGACGGGGGCGTGGAACGCGGCGAGGGCGGCCACCTGCCCGGGGTGGGCCGCGGCGGTGCGTGTCGCCAGGAGGCCGCCGATGCAGTAGCCGGTCACCGCGACCGGTCCGGTGCTCACCTCGGGCTGGGCCGTGAGGAACGTGAGGTAGGAGTCGGCGTCACGCAGGACGCGTTCGGCTGTGAGTGCCTCGATCAAGGGCATCAGCCGGCCGACGAGCGCGGGCCGGTCCTCTTCTCCGATGTGCTCGGGAAGGTCGATGAGCGGTGTCGGCCCGTCCCTGTAGAAGAAGTTGGGGACGAGCACGTAGTACCCGTGCCCGGCGAGTTCGCGGGCCATCTCCCGCAGTGCGGGCCGGATGCCGAAGGCGTCCGCGTACATCAGCACCCCGGGGTGCCGCTCGCCGTCTTCGGGGAAGGCGGCGAAGGCGTCCGCCGAACCGTCCGTCGTGGGGATCTGCATGGTCTTGGTGGGAATGGCGGATCGTCCTTCCTGAGGGAGTTCGCCGGGCCGACGTCTGTGGGGCCCACGCTTTCAGCGTGATCGTCCGCACGCAAGTGGTCTTCGCCGTAGCGGGACTTCGCCGTACCCGCCTCGCTGCTGGAGTACGGGCGGGGCCTTAGCCGGCGGGGATGATCCGGGTGACGACGGCCTCCACCAGGTGGTCGAGGCCGTCGTCACCGAGCATGTCCGGGAGAGTGAAGTGCTCCAGGAGGACCCCGGTCATGGCCAGGTAGAGGACCAGAACGGCGTCGGGGTCGCCCGGAAGGCCGCGGTCGCGGTGGAAGGAGAGGCTCTCCTCGAAGCCGGCGCGCACGGTTCGGGTCAGCTGGGTGCGCAGGTCGGGGCGGCGGGTCGCCTCCAGGCGGAGTTCCAGCATGGCCAGATAGCCGGTCCGGTCGTCGGTCATCCGCCGGATCAGCCAGTGCATCAGCTCGGCGACCAGCTCCCGGGAGGGGGCGGCGAGCATGATCTGCTCGACCTGGGCCGGATCCGGTGTCATCCGGCTGCTGATGCGGGCGCCGGTCTGCATCATGAGGTCGTCGCGGCTGCTGAAGTAGTTCGACGCGGTGCCCACCGGTACGCCGGCCCGGGCGTCCACGGCGCGGAAGGTGAGCCCGCGGGCGCCTTCGTGTGCGAGGACGTCGACCGCCGCGTCCGTGAGCATGACCCTGCGTTCGGGGTTCTTCGCCATCAGCGTTCTTCCTGCTTGTCCGGCGTCGGAAAGCGGCTTGCGCAACCACTACATGTGAAGCACTATACGTGACGTGGTTGAGGTGCGGCACCGAGCAGTCGTGGTGGTCGCGCCGCCCGGGCCGTCCGGCCCGTGCCCATCGACGGAACGGGGAACTCATGCGCAAGCTCACCTACTTCATCGCCTGCTCGATCGACGGCTTCATCGGGGATTCCAGTGGCGACGCCTCGGCGATGATGGCCTTCGTCAGCGAGGAGTTCCTCGGTTTCCTGAAGTCGGAGTACCCGGAGACCATCTCGGTCGAGGGCCGCGACATGCTCGGGTTCCACGACGCCGAGAACCAGCACTTCGACACCGTGGTCCAGGGGCGGCGGAGCTATCAGCTGGCGTTGGACGCGGACATCACCAGCCCGTACGGCCACCTTCGGGAGGTCGTGGCCTCCCGGACGCTCGCGGAGTCCCCGCACCCGAATGTCGAGCTGATCGGCGAGGACCCGGTTGCCCGGATCAGGGAGCTCAAGGCCGAGGACAGCGAGCTGGACATCTGGCTCTGCGGCGGATCCCAGTTGGCGGGGGAGCTGCTCGACGAGATCGACGAGCTCGTGATCAAGACCTACCCGGTGGTGTACGGGGTCGGCATGCCGATGTTCGGGTCCGGTTCCGGGGTCCCCGAGTTCACCCTTGAGGGAGTGCGGACCTTCGAGAACGGCGCACTGGTCCGGACGTACCGCCGCAAGCGCTGAACCGCGGAAAAGGGTTCGTCACGCGGTGGCCCGTCGGGTAGGGGTTGGACCATGACTTCCATCGACGAAGACCTGCTTCCCAGTACCCGACGCGCCCTGTTGCACCGCATCGCCGTCGCGCAACGGGACGGCCGCGCGCCGTCCCTGGTGGCCGCGGTGCGGCGACAGGGGCGTACGGCCTGGAGCGGGGCGCGTACGTGCGTCGAGGGGCATGCTCCCGACGCCGATACGCAGTACCGGATCGGTTCGATCACCAAGACGTTCACGGCCGTTCTGGTTCTGCGGCTGCGGGACGAGGGCCTGATCGACCTGGACGATCCTCTGGAGAAGCACCTCCCCGGCACAGGGGCGGGCGGGGCGACCGTCTTTCAGCTGCTGGGCCACAGCGCGGGGCTGGGCGCCGAAGCACCCGCCCCTTGGTGGGAGCGGACGCCCGGCAGCCTGCGGCCCGAGATCGCCGACGTGCTGGGCGACCGGCCGCAGCCGCACCCTGCCGGGCATCGCCATCACTACTCCAACCCCGGTTACACCCTGCTCGGTTCCCTGGTGGAAGCGGTACGCGGCGTCTCCTGGGAGGAGGCGCTGCGCCGCGAGATCCTGGAGCCGCTGGGCATGCACCGGACGACGAGCGGGCCCGTGGCGCCGCACGCGGGCGGCTGGGCCGTCCACCCCTGGGCCGACGTCATGCTGAGCGAACCCGCCGAGGACCTCGGGATCATGGCGCCCGCCGGTCAGCTCTGGTCCACCGCGGCGGACCTGCTGCGGTTCGCCGGCTTCCTGACCGAGGGCGACGACCGGGTCCTGTCGGCCTCCTCCGTGCGGGAGATGCGGACGCCCGCCGCACCGGCCGAGACGGGCGCCAGCGGCTACGGTCTCGGACTCCAGATCGTCGGGGGCGAAGAGCGCGTGCTCTTCGGGCATTCGGGATCGCTTCCCGGGTTCGTCGCCGGCCTCTGGGTCAGCGAGGAGGACGACGTGGCCGCGGTCGTTCTCGCCAATGTCACCTCGGGGCTGCCCGCCGCGATGGTGGCCGCCGAACTCCTGGGGATCGTGGCCGAAGCCGAGCCACGGATCCCGGCGCCCTGGCGTCCGCTGCCCGAGGTGGACGACGACCTGCTCGCGCTGACCGGGATCTGGCACTGGGGCACCCACCCGGTCACGCTGAGGCTGACGGAGGACCGGGGCCTGCAGCTCACGCCGCTGGGAGGCAAGGGACGCGGCGCGGCCTTCACGTACCGTCCGGACGGCACCTGGACGGGCCAGAACGACTACTACGCGGGGGAGACCCTGCGCGTCGTACGCAAGGCCGACGGCTCGGTGGACCACCTCGACCTCGGCTCGTTCGTCTTCACCCGGGAGCCGTACGAGGCGGGAGCGGCCGTGCCCGGAGGTGTGGACGCGGAGGGCTGGCGCGGGCTCGGCAACTGAGCTTCTCGCCGGATGGCGGGTGGGTGTTTCACGTGAAACACCCACCCGCCCACGTTCGTCAGAGCGCCAGTTTGAAGCCCACATGGCTGGCCGTGAAGCCGAGCCGCTCGTAGAAGCGGTGCGCGTCCTCCCGGGTGATATCCGAGGTCAGCTGCACCAACTGGCAGTTCTGGCGGCGGGATTCGTCCACCGCCCACTGGATGAGCTGGGTACCGAGGCCACTGCCGCGTTCGTCGCCGTGGATGCGGACGCCCTCGATGATCGAGCGGGTCGAGCCGCGGCGGGACAGTCCCGGGACGATGGTCAGCTGCAGCGTGCCGACGACGCGGTCCTCGCGAACGGCGACTACCACGTGCTGGTTCGGGTCGTCGGCCAGCCGCTGGAACGCCTCCTGGTAGGGGGTGAGGTCGTCCGGCGACTCGCGCTGTGCGCCCAGTGGGTCGTCGGCGAGCATCGCGACCACCGCGGCCAGGTCGTCCGGGAGGGCGGGTCGTATGGCGAGATCACTCATGATCAGCATCCTAGGACGGCTCCAGGGGACGTCTCGTCGAGCAGGGAAGGTCAGACCGGGACCTTCAGCTCTTCGACGGCCCTGACCAGAGGAGCGAGCTCCGGGTTCTCCGCAGCCTCGTCCAGGGCCGCCCGCAGCGCGCTGTCGTTCGTCGGCCGGGCGGCCTCCAGCAGCGTGAGCCCGGCCTCGGTGACGTCGGTGTAGATGCCCCGGCGATCCGTGTCGCACAGATAGCGGGTGAGCAGCCCACGGTCCTCGAGCCGGGTGACGAGCCGGGTGGTGGCGCTCTGGCTGAGAACGACGGCGTCGGCGACCTGCTTCATCTGGAGATGCCCGCCGGTGCCGTTGTGCTGCCGGCTCAACACGTCGAGCAGCGAGTACTCGCGTGCGCTGAGTCCGTGGCCGGCCTGGAGGGCCCGTTCGACGCGGGCCTCGATCTTCCCGTGGAGCAGGGAGAGTGCGCACCAGCTCTGGGCGATGGCGGTCAGGGCGGGGTCGGTCGCTGTCATGTCTCTCTCCTCCGTACGGGAGCTGCGTGACTCCAGGATAGGGGACGTCTGCAATAGCCCGCGCTTGCAATTAGTCGGCGTCTGCAATTATTGTGGACGCTCGTAAGGCGCAGACGCAACCTTTAGGGAAGGTGGAACCCATGCCGCTCGCGCTCCTCGCCCTCGCCATCGGGGCATTCGGGATCGGAACGACCGAGTTCGTGATCATGGGGTTGCTCCCCGAGGTCGCCGGTGACTTCCAGGTCTCGATCCCGACCGCGGGCTTCCTGGTGACCGGCTACGCGCTCGGTGTGGTTCTCGGCGCCCCGCTGATGACGCTGCTCGGCACCCGTGTCACCCGCAAGCGCATGCTGATGCTCCTCATGGGGCTGTTCATCGTGGGCAACGTGGTGTCCGCGCTCGCCCCGGTCTTCGGCGTCATGCTCGCCGGACGGGTGATCGCCTCCCTCGCGCACGGCGCCTTCTTCGGCATCGGTTCGGTGGTCGCGGCCGATCTGGTCGCCCCGCAGAAGAAGGCCGGGGCGATCGCCATGATGTTCACCGGGCTCACCGTCGCCAACGTCGTCGGCGTACCGCTCGGCACCCTCATCGGACAGACCGCGGGCTGGCGGACCACGTTCCTTCTCGTCGCCGTTCTGGGCGTCGTGGGACTGCTCGGCGTCGCGAAGCTCGTACCGGACCAGCCCAGGCCGGAAGGTGTGCGCATCCGCCACGAGCTGGCCGCGTTCCGCAACGTCCAGGTCCTGCTGGCGATGGCCATGACCGTCCTGGGCTTCGGCGGAGTCTTCGCCGCGATCACCTACATCACCCCGATGATGACCGGGATCGCCGGTTACTCGGCCTCGTCGGTCACCTGGCTGCTCGTCCTCTTCGGCCTCGGCATGGTGGCGGGCAACCTGATCGGCGGCAGGTTCGCCGACCGCCACCTGATGCCCATGCTGTACGTCTCGCTCGGCGCGCTCTCCGTGGTCCTCGGCCTGTTCACCGTGACCGCCCACAACAAGATCGCCGCAGCCGTCACCATCGTCCTGATCGGCGCCCTGGGCTTCGCGACCGTGCCGCCCCTGCAGAAGCGGGTCCTCGACCAGGCGGCGGGTGCGCCGACACTGGCTTCCGCGGTCAACATCGGGGCCTTCAACCTCGGCAACGCCCTCTCCGCCTGGCTCGGCGGTCTCGTGATCGCGGCCGGGCTCGGCTACACCGCCCCCAACTGGGTCGGCGCCGCGCTCGCCGCGTCGGCCCTGGTCCTGGCCGTGTTCTCCAGCCTGCTGGAGCGCCGGGAGACCGGCAAGGGCCGGATCGTCGCCGGGAGCAGTCCCGAGCCGGCCTCCGTGGTGGCGGCCCGGCACTGAGCCACCGCTCCCCAGGGGCCTCGTATCACGAAGCAGCCGCACCGCCCTCGTGGCGGTGCGGCTGCTTCGCGTCAGCCCGTCGCGAGGGTGAGCGGGGCGAACCTGCGGGCGGCGTCGCCGGGCAGGTCCGGGATGCCGTACGTCATCACGGTGGTCCCGGGGGAGGACTTCAGCCCGCTTTCCAGCAGCCAGCCGAGCAGTTCCTTGTGCCGGGAGTCGACATCCGCCCGCAGCGGCCGGTCCGTCGTGGCGGCCAGGGCCGCGATCAGGGCCTGTGCGGTGACCGTGTCCCGGGCGATCAGCGGCCCGACCACCTCGGTCTGCCCGCTCGGCCAGAGCGCCGCGTAGCCGACCAGCTCGCCGTCCTCCTCGGCGACCTGGAGCCGGTCGGAGAAGGCGGGCAGCCGGGCGAGCAGATGCGTCCGGTCGGCGCCGAACACGGGGAGGTCGAGCCGGACCAACGCCTGCAGGTCGTCCGCCGCGGCCGGGCGTGTGGTCACGGACGGGCGGGTGGTCGTGTTCGGGCGGGAGGGGGAGCCGTCGGGGCCGCCCGCTCCGAAACGGCCGCCGACACGTTCGGCCCGGCCCACGGGGGAGAAGCCGAGGTCCTCGTAGAGCGGCTGCCCCAGCTCGGTGGCGTACAGGGCGAGCGGGGTGTCCCCCACTGCTTCCATCACGTGCAGCATGAGCCGGCGGGCGAGCCCTCGACGTCCGTAGCGTTCGGCGACGAGCAGCATGCCGACCGCGATGAGGTCGGATCCGTACGGCATGGTCAGGCAGGTCGCCGCCAGGCCCTTGCCGTCCGGGGCGTCGATCCCGTACCCGGTGCCGGCCGAGAGGAGCAGCCCCCACCGGTGTTCGTCGCGCGGCCAGCCGCGGTCCTCGCAGAGATCGGCGCAGGGGACCAGGTCTCCCCGGTCCAGGCGCCGGATCGGCAGGTCGACAAGGGAGTGGGGTGATGGGCTGTGCATGGGGTCAGGCTGTCTGACGGGGTGATCGCGCGTCCACCGATTTCGCGGAACTGGCCGAGATCCGCAGCCGCCTGCCGCGCCGGGTGAGCCCCCAGGGCTTGAGCACCGAGATCGCGGTGATGAAGAGATAGGTGGCCGTGGCCACCGACGGCGCGATCACGAGGTCGATGTCCACCACTCCGTCGGCGGCCGCTGCGTTGATGCCGGGGCGCAGGGAGAAGATCGACAGGCCCGTCGTGACCAGAGTCAGCCAGAACTTGGTCCACACCCAGCGGTGCCGGGCCAGACCCCACGGAGTGCCCAACGACAGCACCAGGCCGCTCACCAGGGAGAGCAGGGCCACCGGGACCACCAGCCAGTCGCCGAAGATCTTCATGGACCGGGTGGCGGCCTCCGCGGTGGCCGGATCTCCGGAGACGAACGCGGTGATACCGAGCGTCAGCAGGCCGACGGTCAGGCCGAGCCAGCTGACGGAGACGGCGACATGGGCGACGAGGATCCCTCGGCGTACGGGGCGCATGAGTGGTTTCACGTGAAACACGATGCCGAGCGGGACGCCCCGGAGCGTCCCGCGGCGGGAGTATCCACGGGTACCCGCTGGGGAGTACGCCCGCCTGCGGGGCCGGGGCGTCTGCCCGCCGCGGGGGACGTCAGCCCAGGTCGGGGGCGTGCATCGCCCGTACGCCTTCGATGTTGCCGTCGAGGTAGTGCCGCAGGGACAGCGGAACGAGGTGCACGGCCGCGATCCCGACCCGGCTGAACGGCACCCGGACGATCTCGTACTCCCCGGTGGGTTCGTCGATCTCCGGGCCGTGCCGCAGGGAGACGTCCATCGACACCAGTCGGCAGACGAAGAAGTGCTGGACCTTCACTCCCGTCACGCCGCCGTCCGCGATGTGCTCCACGGTGTCGACGAAGCACGGGACCACGTCGACGATCTTGGCGCCCAGCTCCTCGTCGATCTCGCGGTGGAGCGCTTCGACGACGGTGGCGTCCTCCGGCTCGACCCCGCCGCCGGGCGTGAGCCAGTACGGATCGACTCCCGGCTTCGTGCGCTTGATCAGGATGAGATCGTCGCCGTCGAGCAGGACGGCGCGTGCGGTGCGCTTGACCACAGGACGTTCGGTCATGGCAAGAGAGTGGCCCGTGGAGGGCCGTCTGAAACTCCCCCGGCCTACCGGACCACCGTGTCCAGTGCCTGTTCGACGTCGGCGAGCAGGTCCTCGGGGTCCTCCGCGCCGACCGAGAAGCGGATGAATCCCTCCGCCACGGCGTCGCCGCCCCAGCGTCCCCGGCGCTCCGCGGTGGACCGGACACCGCCGAAGCTCGTCGCGTCGTCGACCAGGCGCAGCGCGGACAGGAAGCGCTCCGCGGTCTCCCGGTCGGCCAGCTCGAAGGACACCACGGACCCGAAGCGCCGCATCTGGCGCCCCGCGACGACGTGTGACGGGTCGGTGGGCAACCCCGGATACCGCAGCCCGGTGACCTCCGCGCGCCTCGCCAGCGCCTCGGCGAGAGCGAGGGCGGTGGTGCACTGCCGGTCGACCCGTAGCTGAAGAGTGGCCAGCGAACGGTGTGCGAGCCAGGCCTCCATCGGCCCCGGAATCGCCCCGACGACCTTGCGCCAGCGCCGTACGTCCGCTGTCAGACGCGGATCGCGGCAGGTCACATGGCCGAGCAGGATGTCGCCGTGCCCGGTCATGCCCTTGGTGTCGCTGGCGACCGAGAAATCGGCGCCCAGCTCCAGCGGGCGCTGGCCGATCGGGGTGGCCAGGGTGTTGTCGACGGCGACCAGCGCGCCCGCCGCGTGTGCCGCCCCGACCAGCCGCCGGATGTCGCAGACGTCCAGACCCGGGTTGGACGGG
Organism: Streptomyces anulatus; assembly: GCF_014650675.1. Classification (GTDB taxonomy): domain Bacteria; phylum Actinomycetota; class Actinomycetes; order Streptomycetales; family Streptomycetaceae; genus Streptomyces; species Streptomyces anulatus. Next base: position 448,121 of record NZ_BMVK01000003.1, read on the forward strand.
CTCTCGATCCACAGCAGTTTCGCCCCGGTCAGCAGGGCCAGCTGGGCATCGCCGCCGGTCGGCGCGGTCCGGACCTCGACCCCGTACGCCTCCAGTTGCTCCCGTACGAGCGGCAGCGCCTGGTAGCCGTCGTCGGGCAGGACCACGGCGTCGCCCGAGCGGACCTGGGAGAGCAGCACCGCGGTGATCGCCGCCATGCCCGAGGCGAACACGGTCGTGCCCACCTCCTCACCGGGAGCCTCCAGCTCGCCGATGGCCCGCTCCAGGTGGGTCCAGGTCGGGTTGCCGTCCCGGCCGTAGGTATAGGGGCCCACCGGCTCGCCGGAGAGGTGGAAGTGGGCGGCGAACACCGGGCCGGGCAGGGTGGCCCCGAACTGCTCCGGTTCGGGAAGCCCGGCGCGTACCGCACGCGTTCCGTCGCCCATGGTGCTCATGCCTGCTCCTTCGCTGCTCTCCCCGGTGGTGGACCGGTGTCCTCCGCACTCTTCCAGAGGCCCGGGGCAGCGTTCCCGGAGGTCCGGAATCTGGAATGCCGGAATCAGTTCTCGTCGGGCAGGACGACATTGAGCGCCCAGGACACGACCGAGATGATCAGCCCGCCGAGCACCGCCGTCCAGAACCCCTCGACATGGAAGCTGAGATCGAACACGCCGGCCAGCCAGGAGGTCAGCATCAGCATCAGGGCGTTGACCACCAGGGTGATCAGCCCCAGGGTCAGGATGAACAAGGGGAACGTCAGCAGCTGGACCACCGGCTTCACCAGGAAGTTCACCAGCCCGAAGATCAGCGCGACCAGGATCAGGGTGAGGGCCTTGCGGCCCGTGCTGCCGCCCTCCAACGTGATGTTGCCGATGAGCCAGATGGCAACGGCCAGCGCACCCGCGTTGGCGATCGTCTTGACTACGAAATTCTTCATGTGTCTGATCGTGGCAGACATGATCGGTGGTGGACACCGGCAGTGCAGGCACAACCGACAGCGTGGGTACAAGGGGCGGGACGGGCCATGAAGGCATTCAGACTGGATGAGCTGGAGGCGGAGCGGGCCGCCAACGACGGCGCCTATCTGCAGTTCGTGCGGGAACGCAACATGTCGGTCGGCCTGTACGCCCTGGACGCGGGAGCGCTCGATCCGCAGCAGCCGCACCAGCAGGACGAGGTCTACTTCGTCGTCAGCGGGCGTGCGTCGATCACGGTGGGGATGGAGACGACGCAGGTCGGCAGGGGAAGCGTCGTCTACGTGCCCGCGGGCACGGCCCATAAGTTCCACCACATCACCGAGGATCTGAGGGTGATGGTCGTCTTCTCGCCGCCCGAGAGCTGAGCTTCCGTCCCGGGGTTCCCTAGGGGCTCGATCAGGGGTCTTCAAGGGCTGCCCGGCCCCCGCGGAGGGCCTTCGCGCCTTTAGCATCGAGGCAAGGACTCAGAGAGACGAGGTAGAGGCGATGGCCGTGCGGGAGATATTCGCGGGAATGCCCTGGTGGGTGAAGTGGATCGCGGTGCCCGTCGTTGCGATCTTCGTGTTCGGCGGGCTGATCGCCAGCGTGATCGGATTCGTGGTCGGCCTGCTCTTCAAGGTGCTGGTCTTCGTCGTCCTGGTCGGCGGGCTGATCTTCGTCGTTCGCAAGTTCATGTCGTCGTCGTCCTCGCGCGGTGACTGGTAGTACACGGAACGCGGGCCGGTGCGGGGGCCGGCCTGTTCCGTCCGGCCCGTCCGGCCGTCCGGCCCGGGTCCGCGGGCTGAGACACGGTCAGCTCCGGCGGGTGCGGATTAGCCCAGCAGAGCTAAGTCCCGAAGGAAACCACCCGTCTGCCGCAGGCGGCCGATACAGTGGCAAACCGCTGCCGCCATCCGGAATGTGACCTTCCGTCACCATATCGATCGCCTGATCGGTCCTGGGTACGACAGTCCGGTCGTTGGCCTTCGATCGCCGGCGCCCGGACCGGTCCTCGCCGGTCACGGGCCGGATCTCCGGCCCCCTCCGGTCCTCGGGATCGCGGCAGGCCCGTGGGGGCGGCCCCCATGGGAGGGCCGACGGCCCGTCACCATGCCTGGGGGTGGCCCTTGACCACGGCATCGAGCACCGCTGTCCCGACGTTGATCGGTTCGGTTCAGCGGGCGTTGAGGCTGCTGGAGGCTGTGGGCACCCATCGGGACGGGGCGCCTGCCAAGCAGCTGGCACGCGAGGCGGGGCTTCCCCTTCCGACCGCGTACCACCTGCTGCGCACCCTCACCCATGAGGGCTATCTGCGCCGCGAGAACGGCGTCTTCCTCTTCGGCGCGGCCGCCGAGAACCTGACCGCCGCCCCCGGAGTCAGGGGCCGCCCGCGCCCCGCGTCCGTCGCCGACTCCCTCGGGCACTGGCGGGACGTCATCGGTGCCCCGGTGTACTGCGCCGTCTACTGCGACGGCGAGATCGATCTCATCGCGGTCGCGGACGCTCCCGACACCCCGGCGGTGGAGGAGTGGGCCTCGTTCCGGGAAACCGCCCACGCACACGCCATCGGTCAGTGTCTGCTCGCCCAACTCGACGAGAGGGCCCGCGAGGACCACCTCGACCGCCACCCCGTACGCCCCCTCACCCGTTACTCAGTGCGAGATCGCGCCACACTTCTGGAACGGCTGCGAACCCTCCGACGAGGTGAACCGGTCATCGAACGCCAGGAGTACGCACTGGGGACCGTGTGCGCCGCGATTCCCGTCACGGCCGGTGCCACCATTGCGGCGATGGCCATTTCCGTGCCCCTGGACCGGGAAGATCGGTTGCTGCCCGCAGTCGAACAGCTACGTGGCGAAGTTGCCAGCCTCTTGCGTTCGTTCGTGTTCTCTATCAGTATCTGAAAAATCACTCCTTGTGATCTGCTATCGCGTGCACCACGATGGCGTCAATAGGGCCATGGGGGATCATTCCTGGCCAGATTCATCTACTGCGGGGTTGAACGATGCGCGAGTCGGTTCAAGCAGAGGTCATGATGAGCTTCCTCGTCTCCGAGGAGCTCTCGTTCCGTATTCCGGTGGAGCTCCGGTACGAGGTCGGCGATCCGTACGCCATCCGGATGACGTTCCACCTGCCCGGCGATGCCCCTGTGACCTGGGCGTTCGGCCGCGAACTGCTGCTGGACGGGCTCAACAGCCCGAGCGGCGACGGAGATGTGCACATCGGTCCGACCGAGCCCGAGGGCCTCGGCGATGTGCACATCCGGCTCCAGGTCGGCGCGGACCGTGCGCTGTTCCGGGCGGGGACGGCGCCGCTGGTGGCGTTTCTCGACCGGACGGACAAGCTCGTGCCGCTCGGTCAGGAACACACGCTGGGTGACTTCGACGGGAACCTGGAGGATGCGCTCGGCCGCATCCTCGCCGAGGAGCAGAACGCGGGCTGACCGGGTGCGCCCCGTGGCCCGTCACCCCTTCCTGCGACGACGGCCCCGGCCGGTCCGCGCGGGTGCGGCCGTAGCCGCCTGTGCGCCGCCGGACCCCGACCGGTCCGCGGAGACGACCAGCGCGGCGAGCACCGTGGTCACCGGCACCGAGGCGACCAGACCGATCGACCCGACCAGCGTGCGGACGATCTCCTCGGCGACCAGCTCGCTGTTGGCCACCGTCCCCACACTGCTCTGGGCGATGGAGAAGAGCAGCAGCAGCGGCAACGCCGCGCCCGCGTACGCCAGCACCAGGGTGTTGACCACCGAGGCGATGTGGTCCCTTCCGATCCGGATACCTGCCCGGTACAGCCCCTTCCAACCCATCTCCGGGTCCGCCTGGTGCAGTTCCCAGACGGCGGAGGTCTGGGTGACCGTCACATCGTCGAGCACCCCGAGCGAACCGATGATGACGCCGGCCAGCAGCAGACCGCTCATATCGATGTCCGGGTAGAGGCCGTGGATGAGGCCGGTGTTGTCGTCGGTGTTGCCGCTCAGGCTCGCCCAGCCGATGAACAGGGAGCCCAGCAGCCCGATCAGCAACAGTGAGATCAGCGTGCCGACGACCGCGACAGACGTACGGGCCGTCACCCCGTGGCACAGATAGAGGGCCGCCAGCATGATCGCGCTGGCCCCGATCACTGCCACGACCAGCGGGTTCGAGCCCTGCAGGATCGCCGGCAGGATGAACAGGGTCAGCACGGCGAACGACACGGCCAGCGCCACCAGCGCCATCACCCCGCGCATCCTGCCCACCAGGACCACCGCCAGTGCGAAGATCCCGGCCAGCACCGCCATCGGGATCTTCCGGTCCACGTCGGTCACGGAGTACTGGAGGTCGCGCGGCGCGTCGGGGGCGTACGCCACGACCACGCCCTGACCCTCCTTCAGCTGTCGGGGCGCGTCCGGCTGGACCACCTCGACGAAGGTGCGGCCCTTGTCGTCGCCGCTGGTCACCTCGATGGTGGCCTTCGCGCACTCCCCCTCCTGCTCGTTGACGGCTTCCCGGCCGGAGGGCGTGGAGGTGTCGCCGGTCGGGGGAACCTGCGCGGCGTTGACGTCCGCGCAGTCGACCTGGACGACCTGGACGACCTTGCCGTCCTGCGTCTGCCGGTCGAATCCGACGCCGGTGCGCTCGTGGTCGGGCGCGCCGCCGGGCCAGAACGCGATCAGGCCGACGACGACCGCCGTCGCGAACGGGATCACCACGGCGGCGATGACCTTGCGCAGATGCCGGGAGACCGGAGCGGCCGGCCCGTGACTGTGGGTGTGGCCGTGGCTGTGGCCCTGGGGCGGCTGGGGTGCGGGGTCGCTTTGGGGGGAGGTCACGGGGCGATCATCGCAAGAACAGGAGGGCCCTCTGGTCAGCTCGCCGGAAAGGACGCTAGCGTGGAGGCACCTTTGCACACGCGGGAGCTCGGAGCACCGGGCTGAGAGGGCGCTGATCGCCGTACATCCGTACGGGAAACGCTGCGCCGACCGCCGAACCTGTTACCGGGTAATGCCGGCGTAGGGAGTAGGTCTCATGACCACAGCGGACGCACGCACGCCTGCCTCGAAACAGAACGACGAGTCTCGCACCGACGAGACGCCGAACGACGAGGCCGGGAAGTCCATCGGCTGGCACAAGGGGTACGTCCAGGGCTCGCGCCCGGACCTCCGGGTGCCGGTCCGACAGGTGCACCTCACCAACGGCAAGGACGTGACGCTGTACGACACGTCGGGGCCGTACACCGATCCCTCCATCGACACCGATGTCCGCCGCGGCCTCGCGCCCCTGCGGGAGAACTGGATCATCGCCCGCGGCGACACCGAGGAGTACGCGGGCCGGCCGGCCCGCCCCGAGGACGACGGGCTCAAGCACACCTCGCCGCGCGGCGGACTGCGCAACCTCGACGCCGTCTTCCCCGGCCGCCCGCGCCAGCCGCGCCGCAGCCGCGACGGACGCCCCGTCACCCAGCTCGCGTACGCCCGGCGGGGGGAGATCACCCCGGAGATGGAGTACGTGGCGATCCGGGAGAACGTGGCGGCCGAGGTCGTCCGCGAGGAGATCGCGGAGGGCCGGGCGGTGCTGCCCGCCAACGTCAACCACCCCGAGATCGAGCCGATGATCATCGGCAAGCGGTTCCTGGTGAAGGTCAACGCCAACATCGGCAACTCGGCCGTCACCTCCTCCATCGAGGAGGAGGTGGACAAGATGACCTGGGCGACGAAGTGGGGCGCGGACACGGTCATGGACCTGTCCACCGGCCGCAACATCCACACCACCCGTGAATGGGTGCTGCGCAACTCCCCCGTGCCGATCGGCACCGTCCCGCTCTACCAGGCCCTGGAGAAGGTCGACGGCCGGGCCGAGGAGCTGACCTGGGAGATCTACAAGGACACCGTCATCGAACAGGCCGAGCAGGGCGTGGACTACATGACGGTGCACGCCGGTGTGCGTCTGCCGTACGTTCCGCTGACGGCCCGCCGCAAGACCGGCATCGTCTCGCGCGGCGGCTCGATCATGGCGGCCTGGTGTCTCGCCCACCACAAGGAGTCGTTCCTCTACGAGCACTTCGAGGAGCTCTGCGAGATCCTCGCGACGTACGACGTCACCTACTCCCTGGGCGACGGACTGCGGCCCGGGTCGATCGCGGACGCCAACGACGAGGCGCAGTTCGCCGAGTTGCGCACGCTGGGCGAGCTGAACACGATCGCCAAGCGGTTCGGCGTCCAGACCATGATCGAGGGCCCCGGGCATGTCCCGATGCACAAGATCAAGGAGAACATCGACCTCCAGCAGGAGATCTGCGAGGAGGCGCCGTTCTACACGCTCGGCCCGCTGACCACGGACGTCGCGCCGGCCTACGACCACATCACCTCCGGTATCGGCGCCGCGATGATCGCCTGGTGGGGCACGGCGATGCTCTGCTACGTCACGCCCAAGGAGCACCTGGGACTGCCGAACCGGGACGACGTGAAGACGGGGGTCATCACCTACAAGATCGCCGCCCACGCGGCCGACCTGGCCAAGGGGCACCCGGGTGCGCAGGAGTGGGACGACGCCCTCTCCGACGCGCGGTTCGAGTTCCGCTGGGAGGACCAGTTCAACCTGGCCCTCGACCCGGACACGGCGCGGGAGTTCCATGACGAGACGCTGCCCGCCGAACCGGCGAAGACGGCGCACTTCTGCTCGATGTGCGGGCCGAAGTTCTGCTCGATGAAGATCTCCCAGGACATCCGGCGTCAGCACGGCGGTTCGCAGGAGGAGATCGAGCAGGGCATGGCCGAGAAGTCGAAGGAGTTCGCGGCCGCCGGCAACCGGGTCTACCTGCCCATCGCCGACTGACCTGCCCATCGCCGATCGACCCGTCCCCGGCCGCCGGATCCTCCCCGGCGGCCGGGGGCGAATCGCGTTCAATGGGTAACTTGCGTCAGTTCACTGCTCTTTGGCCTGATTGATTGCCTTGTTAAGCGACAGTATGGACACAGTCGTGTGGCAGCTCTATGTACGTTTGGCCCGCAGCTCACATGCGCTTGACCCCTTCCTTATCTGTGGCTTACTTTCCGGCTTGCTTGGCTTGATTGGTGTGCCCTCGGAACGGGGGCCGGGGAGGGAATCACAGTGAACTGGTACCTGGACGTACTCAAGAACTACGCAGGCTTCAGCGGACGCGCGCGCCGCAAGGAGTACTGGATGTTCGTGCTCTTCAACTTCATCGTCGCCGTGGTGCTGTCGGCCATCGGCGCGGCGATCAGCACGCAGATCCCGTACTACCTCTACCTCGCCGCGACCATCGTTCCGTCGCTGGCGGTCATGGTGCGTCGTCTGCACGACACCGGCCGCTCGGGCTGGTGGTTCTTCATCTCGTTCGTCCCGCTGGTCGGCTTCATCATCCTGATCGTCTTCCTCGCCTCGGAGGGCAAGCCGGAGGCGAACCAGCACGGCGCCAACCCGAAGCTGGCTCCGCAGGGCCTCTGATCCACCGCTCCGGTCCTTCCGGAGCATCCCCCGGGCCGGGCGCGGCAGTTGCCGCCCCGGCCCGCGGTGTGTCCGGAGCCGTGACGGAGCCCGTGCCCGGGGCCCGGCCTCAGTCCGGCTGGTGTTCGGGGCCGCCGAAGTCCGGGCTCGTGAAATCGGGGCTGGTGAAGGTCGGCCGGGGACCGGCCGCCGGGCCGTCGTCGGGGCCGGAGAAGTCCGGCCTGCTGTACCCGACCTTCGGGATGCGGTTGGGCGAGCGGTGCGGGGTCCGCGCGGCGGGCCCCGCGGTGGGGTCGGCCAGGGCGTCCCGGAGGAACGGGAGGATGCCGCGCTCCAGCAGGGCGTGGCGCCACGCCTCCCTGGCCCGTGCGACGTCCTCCGGAAGCTCCTGCTCCTCGTTCTCGGCGGCCAGCGACGTCGCGCCGTTGCGGAGTGCGGTGACGAGCAGCCCCACGGCCGCGACCAGGATCGCCGCGGCGGCGACCGCCGCGAAGAACCACCCGGCCGCGACCAACGAGCCGCCGAACGTCACCGATGGGCCGACCGCCTTCAGCAGGTAGCCGACGAGCAGGAAGATGACGGCCGCGGAGCCGGCCAGCAGCGGGGTCAGGACCGTGATGACCGCGCCTATGCCGGCGCCCGATCCGGCCGCCGTGCTCTGCGGCCCGTCCGGGGCCGGGGCGCCGTCGGCCCCTTCCGCGGTCGCCGCGCGGCGCAGCTCGCCGCGGGCCTTGACGTAGTGCTCGTACTCGGTGGCCGCGGCCGCGGTGATCAGCGCCGTGGCGCTGAGCGCCATGGTGCGCAGCTGTTCGGTGTTGAGCCGGTCCCCGACGCCCTCCAGGTCCGGGCGTTCATGGGCGTGGCGCAGTGCGTCGCCCAGGATCCGCTCGTACTCGGGTCCGTCCTCGGCCAGCAGGTGCGGAGCGCTTGTCATCTGCATCCCCCGATGCTCCGTCGGTGCCCGGCTGCCCGCGTGGACCGGGCGATCGGGCGGAAACGGAGGAGAGCCTGCCACTGATACGCCGATGGTAGAGCGCTCACGGCACGGGGTGACAGGGTGTTTCCAGAATTGGGCCCGGTGACGGGCCCGTTGATCGGCGAGGTCGGCGCAGGCGGAACCTGAAGCGCCTTCCCCGCCGACGGTCAGTCATGCAGCGGGAGCTGAACCACCAACAGCTTTCCGGCCATGGTCACTCCGCCGTCCATGGCGATGGCGAGGTCGTCCGCGTAGACGTGCGGTCCGTTGATCACGGGCCCCGTGCTGTCCTCGCCCTCCTCCGTGCCGACCTCGCCCAGGAGGTACGGAATGGGGCTGTGACCATGGACGACGCGCTGTCCGCCGTACGTCGTCAGCAGCTCGCGCACCGCTTGGGCGCCGCCCTCGTCCCGGAAGGCGAACCGCTTGGTGAGCTTGCGGAAGAGGTCCCAGCACTCGTCGGCGTCATTGCGCGTGAGAATGGCCGTGATCGTGTCATTGACGTCCTCGATGGTGGACCCGTAGTCGAGGTAGGCCGTCGTGTCGGAGTGCATCAGCAGATGCCCGTCCTCCTCGACGACCGCGTCGAGCCGGGACATCCACTGGAGGTGGACGTCCTGGAGGCGCTCCATGTCGGTCTTCTGGCCGCCGTTGAGCAGCCAGGCGGCCTGGAAGGTGGCGGTGCCGGCCCCGGAGTTGACGGGGGTGTCGGCGAACCGCTTGGCGCCGATCAGCAGCAGCTCGTGGTTGCCCATCAGGGCCTTGCAGTAGCCGCCGGCCGCCGCCGCCTCGGCGGAGAGCCGCATGACCAGGTCGATGACCCCGATGCCGTCGGGACCTCGGTCGGTGAAGTCGCCGAGGAACCACAGCCGGGCGTTGCCCGCGGCCCAGTTCCCGTCGGCGTCGATGAGGCCCTGTTCGCCGAGGGCGGCGATCAGCTCGTCCAGGTAGCCGTGGACGTCGCCGACGACGAAGAGCGGTCCCCGGCTGCCCTCGGCCACGGGGCGCGGTTCGGGAACGGTCTGCACCTGGACCGTGTCGCCGCGACGGATGACCGGGAGGTCCCGCTCGGTCGGCGTGTAGCCCTCCGGCTGCTCGTCGCCCACGACGGCGTTGCCGGGATGCGGTGCACGGGGCGGCGCGGGAGCGCGCGGCGGCACCGGCGCACCGGGTGCCGGGGGCACGGATGCGCCCGGTGCCGGCGGGTTCGGTTCCGGCACGTGCGGCGGCACCGGGGAAGGAGGTGCCGCCTGTGCCTGCGGTGGCACGGGTGTCTGCGCATACGGCGGAACCCGGAAGTCACGCAACGTCGCCGTCCGCACCACGGGTTCCTGACCGGCCCCCTGAGTCATCGACCCCTCCACCACCGTCGCGCCGCCGTACACCTGACGGGCCCTGCCTGGTAGAGGTGGTCCGCGGTGTCGTGCGCCCATCATAGGAATGCGGATCGATCTGTGTGACGCACCAGGGGTGGTGAATCCGGGCGCACGTACGGTTCACCGGCCGATTGGTCCGAAAAGAGCCGATCAATCCCCGCTGGGGGAGCGCGGCGCGCTGACCGTGGTGCGCGGTGGACGTCGTTGCGAGGAGGTCCGGACGATGAGCTCCGTCGGTATGACCTGCTCCACCGGCCCGTCGTGCTCGACCCCTTCGATGGCGTCGATGAGGAGCTGGACGACGGCCGTGCCGATGCGGCGGGGCTTCAGCGAGAGGGTCGTGATGGGCGGCTCGGTGGCCGCGTACACGGTGGACTCGCTGCAGCAGACCAGCAGCAGGTCCTCGGGGACCCGCAGCCCGTACCGTCGTGCCGCCGCGAGGAGATCGGTCCCGTTGGGGTCGAAGAGCCCGTAGACCGCGTCGGGGCGGTCCGGGCGGGCGAGCAGCCGGTCGGCGGCGACCGCCCCCGCGCACGGATCGTGGGCCGGGTAGGACTCGTAGACGGGATCCTGGCCGACCCGCTCGCACCAGTGGAGGTAGGCGGTGGTGGACAACCGGGTGTACGTGTCGGTGGTGTTGCCGGTCAGCAGGCCGATACGGCGCGCTCCGGCGGCGGCGAGATGGTCGAGGAGGTCGAGCACGGCGGCCCGGTGGTCGTTGTCGACCCAGGCGGTGACGGGGAGCGTCCCGGCCGGCCGGCCGTCCGAGACGACGGGCAGCCCCTGGCGGACGAGTTCGGTGACGACCGGGTCCTGGTCGGAGGGGTCGATGACGACGGTCCCGTCGAGCGCGACGTTCGACCAGACGTCGTGCCGGGAGGTGGCGGGAAGGATGACGAGGGCGTAGCCGCGGGCGAGCGCCGCGGAGGTCGCGGCTCTCGCCATCTCCGCGAAGTACGCGAATTCGGTGAAGGTGAAAGGTTCATTCCCGTACGTGGTCACGGTCAGGCCGATCAGACCCGACTTGCCCGTACGGAGGGTTCGGGCCGCGGCGGACGGGCGGTAGCCCAGGCGCTCGGCGACCTCGCGGACATGGCGGCGGGTGGCGTCCGGGAGCCTGCCCTTGCCGTTGAGCGCGTCGGAGACAGTCGTGATCGAGACTCCGGCCGCGGCGGCCACGTCACGGATCCCCGCCCGTCCTGGCCGGCCGCTGCGCCGGGGGGTCTCCGTCCGGCTCACCTGGTGCTTCCCTGCTGCTGTCATGGCGAGCCGATAGTAGGGCTCCGAGGGGTGGTCGGTCCGGTCGCATATGCGCACGTTGACAGGCACGTTTCTGCAAGGTCACTACCCATCAGAATCCTTATAATGCAAGGCAGTTGGCCGTTGTTGCATATGTGTTTCAGGTACTGAAGGGCGGCAGCCTGCTGAATGTGCGATGTCTCGAAGAGGTCTCAACTCACCACTTCGGGGGACGCGCGCCACGGCGCGAGCCACCGGCGCGCGCCGGAACGGGAAACGCTCCCCCCGTGCGAGGCGCCGGACCGGCCCCGTGCGAGGCCCCATTACCGGGCACTGCGGTCGATTTCCCGCTCGGGCCATTCGCAGCGGGGCCCAATCCTCATAAGGTGTGCAGTATTGCTGTGAACGGACGGTCGAGGAGGACCTGCGGTGAGCGAGACGAGCCCCAAGCTGCGCGCCGAGCTGGACGGCGTTCCCGCCTATGTGCCGGGGAAGCCGGCGGCGGCCGGCGGACCGGTCGCGTACAAGCTGTCCTCCAACGAGAATCCCTATCCGCCGCTGCCGGGGGTACTGGAGTCGGCGCTCGCCGCCGCGGGGAACTTCAACCGCTACCCGGACATGGCGTGCACCGGCCTGATGAACGAGCTGGCCGACCGTTTCGGTGTGCCCCTCGCGCATCTCGCCACCGGCACCGGGTCGGTGGGGGTGGCCCAGCAGCTGCTCCAGGCCACTTCCGGACCCGGCGACGAGGTCATCTACGCCTGGCGGTCCTTCGAGGCGTACCCGATCATCACGCAGGTCAGCGGCGCGACCTCGGTGAAGGTCCCGCTGACCGACGGTGAGGTGCACGACCTCGACGCCATGGCCGGGGCGATCACCGACCGGACCCGGCTGATCTTCGTCTGCAATCCCAACAACCCCACCGGCACGGTGGTGCGCCGGGCCGAGCTGGAACGGTTCCTCGACCGGGTGCCGAGCGATGTGCTGGTGGTGCTCGACGAGGCGTACAAGGAGTTCATCCGCGACGCCGACGTGCCGGACGGCATCGAGATCTACCGGGACCGGCCCAATGTGGCGGTGCTGCGGACCTTCTCCAAGGCGTACGGTCTGGCCGGGCTGCGGGTCGGCTTCGCGGTGGCCCACGAGCCGGTGGCCGCGGCGCTGCGCAAGACCGCCGTCCCCTTCGGGGTGAGCCAGCTCGCCCAGGACGCGGCGGTGGCCTCGCTCCGCGCGGAGGACGAGCTGCTGGGCCGGGTGGGCTCGCTGGTCGCCGAGCGCACCCGGGTGAGCGCGGAGCTGGTGCGCCAGGGCTGGACGGTGCCGGAGTCGCACGCGAACTTCGTCTGGCTGCGGCTCGGCGAGCGGACCCTCGACTTCGCCGGGGCCTGCGAGCGGGCCGGAGTGGTCGTGCGGCCCTTCAAGGGTGAGGGCGTCCGGGTCTCGATCGGCGAGAACGAGGGCAACGACCTCTTCCTGAAGGCGGCGGAGGCGTTCCGCGCGGAGCTGTAGGCCCCGCACGCGCCTGTACGGCCGGGTGGCCCCGGACCTCGATCGTGAGGTCCGGGGCCCTTTGCGTGGGTGCCGGGGGCCGGTTTCGGGGGCGGGGGCCGAAAAGGGGTACCCCCGGCGAAGGGTCCGAAAGCGTGTGCGCCATAATTGCTTGTGAATGTGAACGCGTTCACAAGCGTGCCCTGCTTCCTCCCGTAATCGGTCGGATCAAAGGGGCATAGTGCCGGTATGACCACGGCGATGTAAGGAGACTGACGACGTGGACCTCGCTCTGGCGCCGGAGACCCTGGCGCGATGGCAATTCGGCATTACCACCGTCTACCACTTCCTCTTCGTCCCCCTGACGATCTCTCTCGCCGCGCTCACCGCCGGCCTGCAGACCGCCTGGGTGCGGACGGAGAACGAGAAGTACCTCAGGGCGACCAAGTTCTGGGGCAAGCTGTTCCTGATCAACATCGCCATGGGCGTCGTCACGGGCATCGTCCAGGAGTTCCAGTTCGGCATGAACTGGTCCGACTACTCGCGCTTCGTCGGCGACATCTTCGGCGCTCCGCTCGCCTTCGAGGCGCTGATCGCCTTCTTCTTCGAGTCCACCTTCATCGGGCTGTGGATCTTCGGCTGGGACAAGCTGCCGAAGAAGATCCACCTCGCCTGCATCTGGATGGTCTCGATCGGCACGGTCCTCTCCGCCTACTTCATCCTGGCGGCCAACTCCTGGATGCAGCACCCGGTCGGCTACCGGATCAACGAGGAGCGCGGCCGCGCCGAGCTCACCGACTTCTGGCGGGTGCTCACCCAGGACACCGCGGTCACCCAGTTCTTCCACACCATCACGGCGGCGTTCCTGGTCGGCGGGGCCTTCATGGTCGGCATCGCCGCGTTCCACCTGGCCCGCAAGAAGCACATCCCGGTGATGCGGACCTCGCTGCGCCTGGGCCTGATCACCGTCGTGGTCGCCGGACTGCTCACCGCCGTCAGCGGCGACAGCCTCGCCAAGGTCATGTTCCGGCAGCAGCCGATGAAGATGGCCGCCGCCGAGGCCCTGTGGGACGGTCAGGAGCGGGCGCCGTTCTCGATCTTCGCGTACGGGGACGTCAGCAAGGGCCACAACTCCGTGGAGATCTCGCTCCCCGGGATACTGTCCTTCCTCGCCAACAACGACCCGAACTCCTATGTCCCCGGCATCAACGACATCAACAAGGAGTCGCAGGAGAAGTACGGGCCCGGCGACTACCGTCCCAACATCCCGGTCGCGTTCTGGAGCTTCCGGTGGATGATCGGCTTCGGTATGGCCTCCTTCGGCCTCGGCCTCCTGGGGCTCTGGCTGACCCGGAAGAAGTTCCTGCTGCCACCGGCGCTGCGGACCGGTGAGGACGAGGTGCCGCATCTGGTCCTCTTCAAGAACAAGGCGCTGAGCCCGAGGCTCACCAAGCTCTACTGGGTCGTCGCGCTCTGGACCCTGCTCTTCCCGCTGATCGCCAACTCCTGGGGCTGGATCTTCACCGAGATGGGCCGCCAGCCGTGGGTCGTCTACGGGGTGCTCCAGACCCGTGCGGGGGTCTCCCCCGGTGTCTCGCAGGGCGAGGTCATCACCTCGATGATCGTCTTCACCCTGCTGTACGCGGTGCTCGCCGTGATCGAGGTGAAGCTGCTCGTGAAGTACATCAAGGCCGGGCCGCCGGAACTCACCGAGAACGACCTGAACCCGCCCACGAAGATCGGCGGGCACGACGAAGAAGACGCCGACCGGCCCATGGCCTTCTCGTACTGAGCACAGGAGCTGAGAGATGGAACTCCACGACGTCTGGTTCGTGCTCATCGCCGTCCTCTGGACCGGCTACTTCTTCCTGGAGGGATTCGACTTCGGCATCGGGGTCCTCACCAAACTGCTGGCCCGCGACCGCAAGGAGCGGCGGGTCCTGATCAACACGATCGGTCCCGTCTGGGACGGCAACGAGGTCTGGCTGCTCAGCGCCGGCGGCGCGACCTTCGCCGCCTTCCCCGAGTGGTACGCCACGCTCTTCTCCGGCTTTTACCTGCCGCTGCTGATCATCCTGTTCTGCCTGATCGTGCGCGGCGTCGCCTTCGAGTACCGCGCCAAGCGGCCCGAGGAGCGGTGGCAGACGAACTGGGAGACCGCGATCTTCTGGACCTCCCTGATCCCCGCGGTGCTGTGGGGCGTGGCGTTCGGGAACATCGTGCGGGGAGTGAAGATCGACGCCGACATGGAGTACGTCGGCAATTTCTGGGACCTCCTCAACCCGTACGCGATCCTCGGCGGCCTCGTCACGCTCACCCTCTTCACCTTCCACGGGGCGGTGTTCGCCGGCCTCAAGACGGCGGGCGACATCCGGGTCCGGGCCCGCGCACTGGCGCTGAAGCTGGGGCCGGTCACCGCGGTGCTCGCACTGGGCTTCCTGGTCTGGACGCAGGCCGACAACGGGGACGCCTGGAGCCTGGGAGCCATGATCGTGGCGGTGGTGGCGCTCCTGGCCGCGATCGGGGCCATCGCCAAGGGCCGTGAGGGCTGGTCGTTCGCGTTCTCGGGCGTGACGATCGCGGCGGCGGTCGCGATGCTCTTCCTGACGCTCTTCCCGAACGTCATGCCGTCCTCGCTGAACGACGCCTGGAACCTCACGGTCACCAACGCCTCGTCCAGCCCGTACACGCTCAAGATCATGACCTGGTGCGCGGGCATCGCCACGCCCGTCGTGCTGCTCTACCAGAGCTGGACCTACTGGGTCTTCCGCAAGCGCATCGGCACCCAGCACATCGCCGACGCGCACTGACTCCGCTGAGCTGCCGCGGGCCCCGCGAGGCCCGCGGCAACTCACCGTCCCGCAGCGTTCACCGACCCCGCCGGGGGGATGTTTCACGTGAAACCGATCGATCCGCGTCTGCTCCACCACGCACGCGCCACCCGCCTCTTCCTGGCGGCCGTGGTGGCCCTCGGCCTGGTCGGCGCCCTGTTGGTGATCGCCCAGGCGATGCTCATCGCCGAGATCGTGGTGGGCGGCTTCGAGGGCGGACTCACGGTCACCGCGCTGCGCACCCCCCTGCTTCTGCTCGCCGCGGTCGCCCTCGGGCGGGCGCTCGTCGCCTGGCTCACCGAACTGGCGGCGCATCGCGCCAGCGCGGCCGTCAAGTCCGAACTGCGCGGCCGACTCCTGGAGCGGGCCGCGCGACTGGGCCCCGACTGGCTGACCGGGCAGCGCACCGGTTCGCTCGTCGCGCTGGCGACCCGGGGCATCGACGCGCTCGACGACTACTTCGCCCGCTATCTCCCGCAGCTCGGACTCGCGGTCGTGGTGCCCGTGGCGGTGCTCGCCCGGATCGTCACCGAGGACTGGGTGTCGGCGGCGATCATCGTCGTCACGCTCCCGCTCATCCCGCTCTTCATGATCCTGATCGGCTGGGCCACCCAGTCCCGGATGGACCGTCAGTGGCAGCTGCTGTCCCGGCTCTCCGGGCACTTCCTGGACGTCGTCGCCGGGCTGCCGACCCTGAAGGTCTTCGGGCGGGCCAAGGCCCAGGCCGAATCGATCCGCACGATCACCTCCGACTACCGCCGCGCCACCCTGCGCACCCTGCGGATCGCCTTCCTGTCCTCGTTCGCCCTGGAACTGCTGGCGACCCTGTCGGTGGCCCTCGTCGCCGTCACGATCGGCATGCGGCTCGTCCACGGCGAACTCGACCTCTACACCGGCCTGGTGGTCCTGATCCTGGCCCCGGAGGCGTATCTGCCGATCCGCCAGGTCGGAGCGCAGTACCACGCGGCGGCCGAGGGGCTGTCGGCCGCCGAGGAGATCTTCACGGTCCTGGAGACCGAACCCCGGGCCTCGGGCACCGAGGACGTCCCGGACACGCTGCGCCTGGAGCTGGCGGGCGTGACCGTACGCCACGAGGGCCGCGCCGAACCCTCGCTGGACAGCGCGTCGCTCACCGTGGAGCCGAGGGAGACCGTCGCCCTGGTCGGCCCGAGCGGCGTCGGCAAGTCCACCCTGCTGAACGTGCTCCTCGGGTTCGCCGTACCCGACGAGGGGCACGTCCGCGTCGGGGGCCGCGACCTCGGTGACCTGGACCTCGAACGCTGGCGCAGCCGTATCGCCTGGGTCCCCCAGCGCCCCCACCTCTTCGCGGACACCATCGCCGAGAACGTCCGCCTCGCCCGGCCCGACGCCGACGACGAGGCGGTCCTCACGGCGCTGCGGGACGCGGGCGCGTACGACTTCGTCGCGGCGCTGCCCGACGGGGTGCGGACGGCCCTGGGCGAGGACGGCGCGGGGCTCTCCGCGGGCCAGCGCCAGCGCCTCGCCCTCGCCCGGGCGTTCCTCGCCGACCGGCCGCTCCTGCTGCTGGACGAGCCGACCGCGAGCCTGGACGGCGAGAGCGAGGCGGGCATCGTCGACGCCGTACGGCGGCTGGCCGCCGGGCGGACCGTGCTGCTGGTCGTCCACCGCCCGGCCCTGCTGGCGGTCGCCGACCGCGTGGTGACGCTGGAGCCGCGTACGGGGGGCCCTGCGGAGCCGTACGCGAAGGCGCTCGCGGGCGTCGCCGCCCCGGGGCCCGCGGTACCCGAGCCCCTCGCGGGCGGTGAACTCCTCGACACCCGCCGGGCGGACGCCGCCGACCCCCTCGGGGCGACCGGCAGCCGCCCCGGACAGGTGCTGGCCCGGGTTCGCGAGGCGGCCGGGGCACAGCGCGGGCGGCTGACCCTGGCCCTGCTGCTCGGCAGCCTGGCGGTCGGGTCGGCCGTGGGGCTCATGGCGGTCTCCGGCTGGCTGATCTCCCGCGCCTCCGAAGAGCCGCCGGTCATGTACTTGATGATGGCCGTCACCGCGACCCGCGCCTTCGGCATCGGTCGGGCGGTCTTCCGCTACGCCGAGCGGCTCGTCTCGCACGACGCCGTCCTGAAGCTTCTCGCCGAACTGCGCGTCGCCGTCTACCGGGGCCTCGAACGCATCGCCCCCGGGGGCCTGCGCACCACGAGGCGTGGGGACCTGCTGTCCCGGCTCGTCGCCGATGTGGACGCGCTCCAGGACTACTGGCTGCGCTGGCTGCTGCCCGTGGGCACCGCCGTCGTGGTGGGGACCGCGGCCGCCGGGTTTACCGGCTGGCTGCTCCCGGAGGCGGGCGTGATCCTGGCCGTCGGGTTGCTGGTCGCCGGAGTCGGCGTCCCGCTCGTCAGCGGCGCCTGCGCCCGCCGTACGGAACGTCAGCTCGCACCCGCCCGCGCCGCCCTGGCCACCCGGGTCGCCGACCTCCTCGGCTCCACCGCCGAACTGACCGTCGCGGGGGCGCTGCCCGCCCGGCAGACGCGGCTGCGCGCGGCCGACACCCTGCTGACCCGGATCGCCTCCCGCGCCGCCGCCGCGACGGCACTGGGCGGCGGTCTGTCAGCCCTGGTCTGCGGGCTCACCGTGGTGGCGGCCGCGACCGTCGCCGTCCCCGCCGTGCAGGACGGCCGGCTGTCCGGTGTCGCGCTCGCCGTGGTGGTCCTGACCCCGCTCGCCGCCTTCGAGGCCGTGACCGGGCTGCCGCTGGCCGTGCAGTACCGCCAGCGCGTCGCCCGGAGCGCGGAGCGGGTGTTCGAGGTGCTGGACGCCCCCGTGCCCGTACGGGAGCCCGAGACCCCCGCCGAGGAGCCCGCGTCCCCGTTCCCGCTGGAGGTACGGGGGCTGAGTGCCCGCTACCCGGGGGCCCGGCACGACGCCCTGGCCTCGCTCGACCTGACGCTGACACGAGGGCGGCGCATCGCGGTCGTGGGCCCCTCCGGCTCGGGCAAGACGACGCTCGCCCAGGTCCTGCTGCGCTTCCTGGACGCTTCGTCGGGGACGTACCGGCTGGGCGGCGTCGAGGCCTCGGCGCTGGACTCGGACACGGTCCGGCGTTCGGTCGGGCTGTGCGCCCAGGACGCGCACGTCTTCGACAGCTCGATCCGCGAGAACCTGCGCCTGGCCCGCCCCGGGGCGACCGACGCCGAACTGCGCGACGCGCTCGCCCGGGCCCGGCTCCTGGACTGGGTGCTGGCCCTGCCGGAGGAGCTCGACACCCCGGTGGGCGAGCACGGCGCGCGGCTCTCCGGCGGCCAGCGCCAGCGCCTCGCACTGGCCCGCGCACTGCTCGCGGACTTCCCCGTGCTCGTCCTGGACGAGCCGGCCGAACACCTCGACCTGCCGACCGCCGACGCCCTCACCGCCGACCTGCTGGACGCGACCCGGGGCTGCGCGACGGTACTGATCACCCACCGGCTGACCGGCCTCGACACGGTCGACGAGGTGCTGGTGCTGGACGCGGGCAGGGTCGTGCAGCGCGGACCGTACGCCGAACTCGCCGCCGAGGACGGGCCGCTGCGCCGCATGCTGGAGCGTGAACGGGAGACGGTCGGGGCGGGGGTCCGATAGCGGCGACGGCGCCGGACCGGGCCCCGGACGACCGGCGCCCCTTCAGCCGTCGAGCGCATTCTCGACTTTCGCCCCCTATCGGTACTAACTAGGCTCGGGCCATGGCAGAGCCCGACCCGAAGGACTCCCTCGACGCCGCCACCCGGGCCACCCGCAGCCTCCAGGGTCTGTCCACCGAGCTGACCGCGCGGGTGCCGCAGCTCCTGGAGGCGATGCGTTCCGTCGGCGCCGGGCTGGAGCTGCACTCCACCCTGGACCGGATCTGCGAGACGGCGGCCGAGCTCGCCCACGCCCGGTACGCCGCCATCGGCGTCGTCGACGAGCAGGGCGAGGGACTGTCGGACTTCGTCACCTACGGCGTTCCGCAGGAGGTGGCCGAGGCGATCGGGCGACGCCCCGACGGCCACCGGGGCCTGCTCGGCGCGCTGATCCACGACCCCGCCCCGGTCCGTCTGGCCGACCTGTCCACCGATCCGCGGTCCGCGGGTTTCCCGCCGGGGCACCCCCGGATGCGGACCTTCCTGGGCGTGCCCATCCGGGTCCAGGGGGAGATCTTCGGCAACCTCTACCTCACCGAGAAGCAGCACGGCGCGGAGTTCAGCGACTACGACCTCCACATGGTCCGGGTGCTCGCCACGGAGGCCGGGATCGCCATCGGCAACGCCCGGCTGTACGAGGCGGCGCGGCAGCGGGAGCACTGGATCGACGGTTCGGTCGCCGTCACCACGGCGCTGCTGTCGGGCGGGGACGCGGACGAGGCGCTGTCCGTGGTCGCCGAACACGCCCGCCGGCTGGCCGACTCCGCCGCCGGGATCGTGCTGCTGCCCGCCGGGGAGGGCGGCCTGGAGATCGTCGCCGTATCGTCGGACGACCCCTCGTCCTCGCTCGGCGTGATCATCCCGGCCCGGAGCACCGTGGTGGCGAAACTCCTCGCGGGCGAGGCGGTGTTCATCGACGACTCGGCCACCGACAGCCGGATGATCACCAGGCTGGCCGACCGGTTCGGCCCCAGCATGATGCTGCCGCTCCACAGCGGCGGGCGGGTGCTCGGTGCGCTGGCCACCCCCCGGTCGCGGGGCGCGCGCCCGTTCACGGAGACCGAGCGGACGCTCGCCACCCAGTTCGCCTCCCAGGCGGCGCTCGCGCTGATGATGGCCGAGGCGCAGCGGGACCGGGAGCGCCTCGCGGTGTACGAGGACCGCGACCGGATCGCCCGTGACCTCCACGACCTGGTCATCCAGCGGCTGTTCGCCACCGGGATGATGCTGGAGAGCGCCCAGCGCAGGTCGGTGGTGCCCGAGGTGCGGACCGGTGTGGGCCGGGCGGTCGACGAACTGGACGTGACGATCCAGGAGATCCGCACGGCCATCTTCGCGCTCCAGCAGGAACCGGCCGAGGCCCCCTCGGGGCTGCGCACCCGTGTGCTGCGGGAGATCAACATGGCGGCCGTCCCGCTCGGCTTCAAGCCCTCGCACCGCTTCCTGGGCCCGGTGGACTCGCTCGTCGGTGAGCTGACCGGAAAGAACCTGGTCGCCGCGTTGCGCGAGGCACTCTCCAACGCGTTCCGGCACGCGCGGGCGTCGCTGATCGATGTGGTCGTCGACGCGACGGCGACCCTGCCGGACGGGCGGGGAGCGGTACGGCTCTCGGTCGCCGACGACGGGGTGGGCATCCCGGAGGGCGGCCGCCGCAGCGGACTGCGCAACCTGGCCCGCCGGGCCGAGTCCCTGGGCGGATCGAGCCGGATCGACCCGGGGATCGGGGAGGACGGCGGCGGTACGACGGTGGTGTGGGAGGCGCCGCTGTGAGGGCGGCCCGACGGTGACCCTGCCGGACGGGCGGGGCGGGCCGTGCTTGGCGGGCCGGGCGGGCCCCGCCGGGCCCGCTGGCCGGTCTGCTGGCGTGCTGGCGTGCTGGCGTGCCGAAAGGTTTCAGCGGGTCTCTGCGCGGGCGGCGAGGATCCGCTCGATGACGACCGCCACCCCGTCCTCCTCGTTGGTCGCGGTCCGGCCCGAGGCGGCGGCCACCGCGTCCGGGTGGGCGTTGCCCATCGCGAAGGAGGCGCCGGCCCAGCTGAGCATCTCGATGTCGTTGGGCATGTCGCCGAAGGCGACCACCTCGGCGGGCGAGATGCCGCGCTCGGCACAGCAGGCGGCGAGCGTGGTGGCCTTGGAGACGCCGTGCCCGCTGACCTCCAGGAGCGCCGAGGGGCTGGAGCGGGTGAAGGCGGCCCGGTCGCCGGCCGCCGTACGGGCCAGGGCGAGGAAGGCGTCGGGGGCCAGCTCGGTGTGGTGGGCCAGCAGCTTGAGCACGGGCGCGCCGGTGCCCGGGGCCTCCTCGTGCAGCAGCTTCTCGGCGACCGCCACCGTGGCACCCGGGTCCAGATGGAAGGGCGGGTAGGCCGGTTCGTAGTTGATGCCGGTGGTCATCTCGACGGCGAAGGAGGTGCCGGGGGCCGCCTCGCGCAGGGTGCGTACGACATGCAGGGCTGCCGCGCGCTCCAGCGGCCGTACGGAGAGCAGCTCGCCGTCCGTCCGCAGGTCGGTGACCACGGCGCCGTTGGCGCAGATCGCCGTACCGTGGCTCTGGACGTGGTCGCGCACGACGTCCATCCAGCGGGCCGGCCTGCCGGTGACGAAGAAGACCTCGATCCCGGCCTCCTCGGCCGCCGCGAGGGCCGCGACCGTACGCGCGGACAGCGTCTTGTCGTCGCGCAGCAGGGTGCCGTCGAGGTCGGTGGCGATCAGCCGGGTCACGGCGGGAAGAGGCGTCTCGGTCACTGAGGTCACCGGGCCATTCTCGCCCACAGAGGTGCACGGGCGTGCGGAGGGTCGCACATCTGAGTAGGCGGGACGCTGATCTGCGGAAAAGTCCCCTGGCATATGCCAAGGCCATCGGGCGGTCGTCACGCGTGCGTACGGTCGTAGGCTCAGGGGCATGAGTCCCCGCCTGAGCACCGTGATCCTTCCCGTCCATCGCTGGCACGAGGGCGGTCGCGACCGCTGGCAGCACGCGGAGGAGCTGGGATTCCACACCGCCTACACCTACGACCACCTGTCCTGGCGAACCTTCCGGGACGGCCCGTGGTTCGGGGCGCTGCCCACGCTCACCGCCGCGGCGACGGCCACCGAACGTCTGCGGCTGGGCACCCTCGTGACCTCGCCGAACTTCCGCCACCCGGTCACGCTGGCCAAGGAGCTGATCTCCCTGGACGACATCTCGGGCGGCCGGATCACGCTCGGCATCGGCGCCGGCGGCAACGGATTCGACGCCACCGCCCTGGGCCAGGAGGCCTGGACCCCGCGTGAACGCGCCGACCGCTTCGCCGAGTTCGTCCCGCTCCTGGACCGGCTGCTCACCGAGGACGCGGTGACCGAGCACGGGACGCACTACACCGCGGAGGAGGCCCGCAACATCCCCGGCTGCGTCCAGCGCCCCCGGCTGCCCTTCGCGGTCGCCGCGACCGGGCCGCGGGGACTGAAGCTCGCCGCCCGCCACGGACAGGCCTGGGTCACCACCGGCGACCCCAAGCTGTACGAGAACGGCACCCCGGAGGAGTCACGGGCCGCGCTGCGGGCGCAGAACGAGAAGCTGACGGCCGCCTGCGCGGAGATCGGCCGGGACGCCTCCGCCCTGGACCGGATCCTGCTCACCGGCTTCACACCGGACCGGAACGGCCCGCTGGAGTCCGTGGAGGCCTTCGTCGACTTCGCGGGGCGCCACGCGGAGCTGGGATTCACCGAGATCGTCATCCACTCCCCGATCCCGGACTCGGTCTTCGACGTCGACCCGAAGGTCTTCGAGCGCATCGTGACCGAGGCGCCCGCGCAGCTCGCGTAAGCCCCTGGGTCCCTGGGGCGCGCCCTCTCTCAGCCGCGCAGGCGCAGGAACTGCGGCGGCACGGCGTCGGCGAGCCAGACACCGTTGGCGCTGACCCGGAAGACATGGCCGGCGCGGTGCATCGCACCCGCGTCCACGGTGAGGACGAGCGGGCGGCCGCGTCGGGCGCCGACCCGGGTGGCCGTCTCCCGGTCGGGGGACAGGTGGACGTGGTGGCGGGCCATGGGGCGCAGGCCCTCGGCCCGGATCGCGTCCATCACCCGGGCGACCGTGCCGTGGTAGAGGTACGCGGGCGGTTCGGCCGGCGGCAGGTCCAGGTCGACGGCGACGGTGTGGCCCTGATTGGCGCGGATGCGGCCGCCCTCGACGGTGAAGCGGCGCTTGTCGTTGGCGGCGACGACGTGGTCGAGTTCGGCGCGGGAGAAGGCGAATCCGTGCCGGGCCGCGGCGCGCAGCAGCTCCTCGACCGCCACCCAGCCGTTCTCGTCGAGGGTGAGGCCGATGCGTTCCGGCTGGTGCCGCAGATGTTTCGAGAGGTACTTGGACACCTTGACGGTGCGACGTTCGTCCATGGGTGCCAGAGTGCCCGTGGCGACCGAGTCCGTGCATCCGTATTTCGGCTCGTCGGCTCGTCGGCATGTCGCCTCTTCGCCTCGTCGGTTCTTCGTTCTTCTGCGCTTCTTCGGTTTTTCTTCTCCATCAGGTTTGATCCACAGTCAACTTGAGTTATCCACAGGGTATTTGATGGTTCTGTGGACAACTCGCCTGCGCTTTAGGGTCTTTCGTTAATTATGCCCTTTTTGGCGTGAGTTGCTGTGAGGTCGTCCAACGTGCGTGCCTGTACTTCTCGTTCGGTGGCCGCCGCCACGAAGTCCGCCACTCGCTCCGCACCAACCAGCTCCTGCACGGCCTGTGTTGTCCGAGCCGGGAGCAGCACGGGGCGGGTCGCGTCCTCGGCGATCGCCGTCTCCTCGGCGCCGAGGTGGTGATGCAGATGGCGCGTCGCGAACGTCCGCATGGCGCGGGCCAGTTCGGCGTCCACCGTCTGCTGTGCGAGCGGCCGCAGGCGACGCACGAGCGACGCCGCCTCGGCCGCGTCGGAGTCGGTGGGCGGCCGATGGCCGAGATAGCGGGCGAAGACGTGCTCGGTGGTGAACTCCAGGAAACGGGAGGCGATGTGCTCCACCTGACCGCGAAGTTCCCTCAGATGACCCGAGATCGCGGGCAGCGGGACCCCCGCCCCGTACAACTCGACCGCCACGGCCAGCTCTTGCGGACTCGGTACGAGGAACTCGTCGTCCCGGCCGGGCACCCGTTCCAGCACGCCGAGCTCCACCGCCTCGGCGATGGCCTCGTCGTCCTGCCGGCCGCCGAACCTCGCGTCCAGCTCCCGGCGGCTGATCCGGTCGGCCTCCTCGTCCGTCCACGGGCCGTGCACCTCCGCGACCAGACCGAGCACCCCGCCGAGCCCCCGTCCCGCGTCCCACGCCTCCAGCAACTCCTTGATGCTGGCCAGGGTGTAGCCCCGGTCGAGCAGGTCCGCGATCTGCCGCAGCCGGGCCAGATGGGTCTCCCGGTACACATTGGCCCGGCCGCGCCGCTCGGGCGTCGGGAGCAGCCCCCGGTCCTGATAGGCGCGGATCGTGCGCACCGTGGCCCCGCTGGCGTGGGCCAGATCCTCGATCCGGTACTCGGCGGCCTGTGCCCCGGTCCCGGTCACAGCGGGGGCTTCAGCCGGGCGACGGAGCGCAGCGCCCCGGGGCTCAGCCGGGACAGCAGCCGCGCGCCACGGGCCTCCGGGGTCACCGGAACCACCGCCTGGTTGCGCACGACCGCCCGCAGGATCGCGTCGGCGACCTTCTCCGGCGGGTAGTTGCGCCGTCCGTAGAGCCGGCTCGTCCGCTTCTGCAGCCGCTCCTCCTCCGCCGCGTCGGCCCCCGCGAAGCGCGTGGTGGCGGTGATGTTGGTGTTGACGATGCCTGGGCATATCGCGCTCACCCCGATCGACTTCTCCGCCAGCTCGGCCCGCAGGCATTCGCTGAGCATCAGCACGGCCGCCTTCGAGGTGCTGTACGCGGGCAGCACCCGGGAGGGCTGGAAGGCCGCGGCCGACGCCGTGTTGACGATGTGGCCGCCCTGGCCCCGGTCCGCCATCTGCTTGCCGAAGATCCGGCAGCCGTGGATGACCCCCCACAGATTGACGTCGAGGACCTTCTTCCACTCCTCGCTCGTGGTCTCCAGGAAGGAGCCGGACAGCCCGATCCCCGCGTTGTTGACCAGGACGTCGACGATGCCGTACTCGGCGGCGACCCGGGCGGCGAGCTTCTCCATCGCGGCCTCGTCGCTGACGTCGACCACCTCGCCCCAGGCCGCGGGCGCCCCGATCAGCCGCGCCATCTCCGCGGTCCGGGCGGCCCCTTCCGCGTCCCGGTCCACGGCCACGACCCGGGCGCCCGCCTCGGCGAACGCGAACGCCGTGGCCCGCCCGATCCCGGAGGCCGCGCCCGTCACCAGGACCAGCTGACCGCCGAACCGCTGCGCATAGGGACCCTGCGCCACCGCCTGCTGCGCGGGCGCACCCTCCCGCCCGGCGGACTCGTTCGCGGTGACGAACTCGTCGACCCAGGAGGCCAGCTGGTCCGGCCGGGTGCGGGGCACCCAGTGCTTGGCCGGCAGCGAGCGGCGCACCAGCGTGGGAACCCAGTCCTCCAGCCCGTCGTAGAGCCGCTCGGAGAGGAAGGAGTCCCCGGTCGGCGTGATCAGCTGGACGGGGGCGTGGGCATAGGCGTCCGTGCGGGGCCTGCTCAGCCGGGCGCGGACGTTGTCGCGGTAGAGCCAGGCCCCGTGCGCCGCGTCGTCCGGCAGGGAGGCGGTGGGGTAGTCGCCCGCGGGCACCTTCTCCATGCGCTCCAGGATCCGGGGCCACCGCTTCCCGAGCGGGCCGCGCCAGGCGAGCTCCGGAAGGACCGGCGTGTGGAGCATGTACACGTACCAGGATTTCGCGCCCTGGCCGAGCAGTTGGCCGACCCGGCGCGGGGTGGGGCGGGTCATCCGGCGCTTGATCCAGTGCCCGAAGTGGTCCAGGGACGGCCCGGACATCGAGGTGAAGGAGGCGATCCTGCCCTCGGTCCGGCCGACCGTGACGAACTCCCAGGCCTGGACGGACCCCCAGTCGTGACCGACCACGTGCACCGGCCGGTCCGGACTGACCGTGTCGATCACCGCCAGGAAGTCGTCGGTCAGCTTCTCCAGGGTGAAGCCGCCGCGCAGGGGTTTCGGGGCGGTCGACCTGCCGTGCCCCCGCACGTCGTACAGCACCACGTGCCAGTGCTCGGCCAGCCGGACGGCGACGTCCGACCAGACCTCCTTGCTGTCCGGATAGCCGTGGACCAGCACCACGGTCGGCCGGCCCGCGTCGCCCAGCTCCGCGACGCACAGCTCGACGCCGCCCGTGACCACGCGTCGCTCACGCGCTTGGGACAGATTCACGCCGCCACCTTCTCCTCGGCCCAGCGCCGCACGTGCGGCAGATCGTCGTCCAGCCAGAAGGCACTCTGCTCGGGGTCCCTGGAGTCGGTGACGACCAGGATCTCCTCGAACTTCGCGCCCGTACCCCGGAATCCGAGGTGGGGTTCGACCGCCCACAGGCCCGGCTGCGGCGGGTGGTCGGAGAAGCGGTAGGGGCTCCACAGCGGCGACCAGCCGTCGCGGTGACCGTGCAGGGCGTCACTCACCAGCCCCTTGAGGGCCTGGGTGCCGAACCCGAACACCCGTGGCGACCAACGGCGCTCGGCGACGCGGTCGACCTTGTGGGCGATCACGCCGAAGGGATAGGCCCGGTGTCTGTTCGCGTATCCCTGCGCGGTCATGAGGCGTTCGACGTCCTCGTAGATCTCGCGCAGCGAACGGCGCTCGCGCACCTCCCGCAGAATCAGCTCGCGGTGGGCCTCCAGATCGCCCAGCAGCCTGTCGTGCAGCGGGTTGAGGCCCAGGCACCCCGAATATCCGACATCGGCGGTGAAACCCTTGTACACCGGGGCCATGTCGAGGATGAACGGCATCCCCGGCTCCAGCTTCCGGTCGGTCGGGAAGAACTGCAGCGGCACCTTGAACCCGGCGAACGCCGTGCGGTCCCCGAACCAGGCGAACGGGAGGTGGAACCAGTCGCGCACGCCGCGCTCGCGCAGCCACACGCGCTGCATCCGGGCCGCCTCGCGCTCGGTCACCCCCGACCGCAACTGGCCGGCGACCGCCTCCGCGCAGGCATAGGCCAGGCGCTGGACTTCCCTGAACCCCCGCAGCTCCGGGGCGATTTCGTGCTGCACTGCCGAGGCCTTGCCGGTCATGCCACCGTCCGTTCCCTGCCGTGTGCGGTACGTGCCCGTAACGTGACACTGATGAATGTGACAATGTCCGGCGGCTGCGTCAAGGGGGCTGCACGACCTGTGGACAACCGCGGGCGCCCGTCTGTGGAAAACTCCGCCCCGCTCGCGGGAACCCGTACCGCAGGCTCCCGGACCGCAGGCTCCCGGTGAACCCCGGCCGCGCCGCCCGCCCCGGAGCTCCGGCCTCGTCCTTCGCGGGGTCCCCCTACGGGCGCGTACGCCTGGAGTCTGAGGCGTATCCAGCCGTCAGGGCTGACGACCCCTGTGGTCCGCGCCACTAACGTCATTTCCGTGACAGCCGTAATCGCTACCGAAGCCCTGAGCATGCGGTTCCCCCGCGTGACCGCGCTTGACCGGCTCACGTTGGACATCGGACCGGGTGTGACCGGTCTGGTGGGTTCCAACGGAGCCGGCAAGTCCACACTGATCAAGATCCTGCTGGGTCTTTCTCCCGCCACCGAAGGCCGGGCCGCAGTGCTCGGGCTCGACGTCGCGACCAGCGGCGCCGCCATCCGGGAGCGGGTGGGATACATGCCCGAGCACGACTGCCTGCCGCCCGACGTCTCGGCGACCGAGTTCGTCGTGCACATGGCCCGCATGTCGGGGCTGCCGCCGACGGCGGCCCGCGAGCGCACCGCCGACACCCTGCGCCACGTCGGCCTGTACGAGGAGCGCTACCGCCCCATCGGCGGCTACTCGACCGGTATGAAGCAGCGGGTGAAGCTGGCCCAGGCACTCGTCCACGACCCCCAGCTGGTCCTCCTCGACGAGCCGACCAACGGCCTGGACCCGGTCGGCCGTGACGAGATGCTCGGCCTGATCCGCCGGATCCACACCGACTTCGGCATCTCCGTGCTGGTCACCTCGCACCTCCTGGGCGAGCTGGAACGCACCTGCGACCACGTCGTCGTCATCGACGGCGGAACCCTCCTGCGCTCCAGCTCCACCAGCGACTTCACCCAGACCACCGCGACCCTCGCGGTCGAGGTGACCGACAGCGACACGCACCCCGACGGAACGGGCGCGCTGCGCAAGGTCCTCACCGACGCCGGAGTCACCCTCATCGGCCACGACGGGATCGACACGGAAGGGCTGCCGGGCGCGGGCCACATCCTGCTGATCGAGGCGGCCGGCGAGGACACGTACGACCTGGTCCGCGACAGCGTCGCCGGGCTCGGGCTCGGCCTGGTCCGCATGGAACAGCGCCGCCACCACATCGCCGAGGTCTTCCGTACCGAACAGGGCGGGGCGCACAGCACCGCCGTCCCGGCCGCCGCCGGGGCCGTACAGCAGAAGGGAAGCGGTCGCGATGAGCACTGAGACCGGGACCGCGGCCGGGCGCGACGCCTCCCGGATCCACAACATCGGCTACCGCTCCTACGACGGACCGCGGCTCGGCCGGGCCTACGCCCGCCGCTCCCTGTTCTCGCAGACGCTGCGGGGCTCCTTCGGACTGGGCCGCTCCGCCAAGTCCAAGGTGCTGCCCATGCTGCTGTTCGGCGTGATGGCGCTGGTCGCGGCGATCCTGGTGGCGGTCTCCATGGCCGCCCCGGACGCCAGCAAGCTGGTGGTCAAGTACACCTCGTACGCGATCTACCTCCAGGCCGTCATCGGCCTGTTCATCGCCGCCCAGGCACCGCAGGCGGTATCCAGGGACCTCCGTTTCAAGAGCGTCCCCCTGTACTTCTCGCGGCCGATCGAACGCACCGACTACGTGCTGGCGAAGTTCGCGGCCACCGCCGCCGCGCTCTTCATCCTCACCGGTGCGCCGCTGCTCATCCTCTATGTGGGTTCTCTGCTCGCGAAGTTCGACTTCTCCGATCAGACCAAGTGGTTCGGCCAGGGACTGGTGTCGGTGGCGCTGCTGTCCGTGCTGTTCGCCGGTCTCGGCCTCGTGATGGCCGCGCTGACTCCGCGGCGCGGCTTCGGCGTCGCCGCGGTGATCGCCCTCCTGACCATCACCTACGGCGCCGTCTCCACGGTCCAGGCCATCGCCTGGGAGACCGGTTCGGAAGGGGCCGTGCAGTGGCTCGGCCTCTTCTCGCCGATCACGCTGATCGACGGCGTCCAGACCGCGTTCCTCGGCGCTTCCTCCGCCTTCCCCTCCGGGGAAGGCCCCGGCACCGGCACCGGCGTGGTCTATCTGTTCGTTGTTCTCGCGCTCGTCGCCGGCTCGTACGCCGTTCTGATGCGCCGCTACCGGAGGGTCGGGCTGTGACCACCATCGAGATCGACCACACCTCGCGCTGGTTCGGCAACGTGGTCGCCGTCAACGACGTCTCCATGACCGTGGGACCCGGCGTCACCGGACTCCTCGGCCCGAACGGCGCCGGAAAGTCCACCCTGATCAACATGATGGGCGGCTTCCTCTCCCCCTCGACGGGGAAGGTCACGCTCGACGGCCGGCCGATCTGGCGCAACGAGGACGTCTACAAGAAGATCGGCATCGTCCCGGAGCGGGAGGGGATGTACGACTTCCTCACCGGCAAGGAATTCGTCGTCGCCAACGCCGAACTCCAGGGTTTGGGAGGGGCCGAGGCGCAGAAGGCGCTCGCCACGGTCCAGATGGAGTACGCGCAGGACCGCAAGATCTCCACGTACAGCAAGGGCATGCGCCAGCGGGTGAAGATGGCCTCCGCGCTGGTCCACGAACCCTCGGTGCTGCTCCTGGACGAGCCGTTCAACGGAATGGACCCGCGCCAGCGGATGCAGCTGATGGAACTGCTGCGACGGATGGGGGACGAGGGGCGCACGGTTCTGTTCTCCTCCCACATCCTCGAAGAGGTCGAGCAGTTGGCCTCGCACATCGAGGTGATCGTGGCGGGCCGTCACGCCGCGTCCGGCGACTTCCGGAAGATCCGCCGGCTGATGACGGACCGGCCGCACCGCTACCTGGTGCGCTCCAGCGACGACCGGGCCCTCGCGGCCGCGCTCATCGCCGACCCGTCCACGGCGGGCATCGAGGTCGACGTGACCGAGAAGGCGCTGCGCATCCAGGCCGTCGACTTCGGGCGGTTCACCGAACTGCTGCCGAGGGTGGCCCGTGAGCAGGGCATCCGGCTGCTCACCGTCTCGCCGTCCGACGAGTCCCTCGAATCGGTCTTTTCCTACCTCGTAGCGGCCTGAGTAGTGGCCTGAAAGGAGCTGTGCACCGTCATGTACGACCCCACAGTCGCCCGGCTCACCTACCGGGCCCTGCTCGGCCGGCGCCGCGCCGCCATCCTGTTCGTCCTGCCCGCACTGCTGCTGGTCATCGCCGCGGCCGTGCGCATGTTCGCCGGAGCCGATGACCAGATCGCCTCGGACGTCCTCGGCGGTTTCGCCATCGCCACGATGGTGCCGCTGATCGGCGTGATCGCGGGCACCGGGGCGATCGGCCCCGAGATCGACGACGGCTCGATCGTCTACCTGCTCTCCAAGCCGGTGAAGCGGCCCACGATCATCTTCACCAAGCTGATCGTGGCCATCGCGGTGACCATGGTGTTCTCCGCCCTGCCGACGCTCCTCGCGGGCCTGATCCTCAACGGCAACGGCCAGCAGGTCGCCGTCGCCTACACGATCGCGGCGCTGGTCGCCTCGATCGCGTACAGCGCCCTGTTCCTGCTGCTCGGCACGGTCAGCCGGCACGCGGTCGTCCTCGGCCTGGTCTACGCGCTGGTCTGGGAGGCCCTGTTCGGCAGCCTGGTGCCCGGCGCGCGGACGCTGAGCGTCCAGCAGTGGTCCCTGGCGGTCGCCCAGAAAGTCGCGGGCGACGGCGCGGTGACCTCGGACGTCGGCCTGCCGCTCGCCACGGTCCTGCTGGTCGCGGTCACGGTCGTCGCCACCTGGTACGCGGGCCAGAAGCTGCGGACGCTGAAACTGGCGGGCGAGGAGTGAGGCTCCTGGCCTGAGCCTCGCGAGCCCCGACGACCTCCGCCCTTTCGACCATGGGCGGGGGTCGTCGTACGAGCGGACAGATGTGCGCGTAACCGTACGTTTATCGGGTCGTTGGGCAGGGTGCGTGGAGGCAACTGGAATCCGTGGCGTCGTAGCGATCGTGAAATCGGGGAATGCCGGCACCGGGTGAGGCCCAGCCCACCGGACCGGTCATCGAGTGAGTGGCAACCGTGAGCGTCCTCCACCCCTGAAGCCCGGGGTGTGGGCCGTCCTCGTCGTTCCCTCGCACGAAAGGCACACCCATGCCCACGGAAGTCGCCCTGCTCGAATCGCGCGCGCTGCGCGTGGAGCAGATGGGGCGCGTCGATGTCCTCGACAAGGTGAAAGGCCTTGTCATGCTCCCGGACGGAATTCACGTTCGCACAGAGAACGTGGCTCGTTACTTCGAAGTATCCACAGAGGCCGTGAAGAAGGTGACCCAGAGGCACCGGGCGGAGGTCGAGGAGAACGGCCTCATTCTGCTGCGAGGCTCTGAGCTGCGACTCTTCCATAGGGACATGTTGTCCCTATGGAAGGGGGCGGGGGTGGAAAGTTATCCACAGGCGGCGACGCAATTGACCCTTTACACCCGCCGCACCGTCCTCAACGTCGCCATGCTTCTTCGCGACAGCGACATCGCCCGCTGCGTGCGTACGTACCTCCTCGACGCTGAGGAGGCGCTGCGCACCCGGTACGCCTCCCTCGACCAGCGCGTCACGCGCATCGAGAGCTGCCTCACCGGAGTCGGCAGCGCGCTGCAGGAGCTCGGGCCGGTGCTGGTGCGGATGTCGGAGCGGCTCGACAGTCTGGACCGGAAGGTGGAGGTGACGCACCAGGTGATCGGGGCGATGAGTCTGCGGCTGGCGGACCT
This sequence comes from Streptomyces anulatus, assembly GCF_014650675.1. Classification (GTDB taxonomy): domain Bacteria; phylum Actinomycetota; class Actinomycetes; order Streptomycetales; family Streptomycetaceae; genus Streptomyces; species Streptomyces anulatus. Next base: position 480,017 of record NZ_BMVK01000003.1, read on the forward strand.
GTCGCAGGACGTCGTCCGCCTGGACGGGAGGCTGGACTCCTTCGCCCGGCAGCTGAAGGATCTGCGCCGCCGTAGCGGGCAGCGCTGAGACCGGCGGCCCGGCACCGTGGGAAACGGTGCCGGGCCGCTGTCGCGCTGTCCGGTGGCGGTCGGGCGTGCTACTGCACGGGCGCCGAGCGGAGCAGTTCCTCCAGCACCACCGCGATGCCGTCGTCATCGTTGGACGCCGTGATCTCGTGGGCGACGGCCTTCAGGTCGTCGTGGGCGTTGGCCATGGCCACGCCGTGACGGGCCCAGCCGAACATCGGGATGTCGTTCGGCATGTCGCCGAAGGCGATCGTGTCGGCCGCCTTCACGCCGAGCCGACGGGCGGCCAGCGAGAGACCGGTCGCCTTGCTCAGGCCCAGCGGCAGGATCTCGACCACGCCGGCCCCGGCCATGACCACGTCGACCAGGCTGCCGACCGCCGCCCGAGCGGCGAAGGCCAGCGCGTCGTCGTCCAGCTCCGGATGCTGTATGTAGACCTTGTTGAGGGGGGCGGTCCACATCTCGGTGGCGTCGTCCACGAAGACGTACGGGAGCGGCCCTTCCTGCACCCGGTAGCCGGGGCCCACGAGCACTTCGCCGTCCAGTCCGTCGCGGCTGGCCGCCAGGTGCAGCGGGCCGACCTCCGCCTCGATCTTGGACAGCGCGAGACCGGCGAGCTGCCGGTCCAGGGTCAGCGAGGTCAGCAGCTTGTGCTCGCCCGCGTGGTAGACCTGCGCGCCCTGACCGCAGACCGCGAGCCCCTCGTAACCGAGGTCGTCCAGGATGTGCCGGGTCCAGGGGACCGCACGTCCGGTGACGATGATGTGCGCGGCTCCGGCCGTCGTGGCGGCGGCCAGAGCCTCGCGGGTGCGCTCGGAGACCGTGTCGTCCCCGCGCAGCAGCGTGCCGTCGAGGTCGGTCGCGACGAGCTTGTAGGGGAAGGTCACTTGGCGACCGGTTCCAGGACCTCGCGCCCGCCCAGGTACGGACGGAGCACCTCGGGGACCCGGACCGAGCCGTCGGGAAGCTGGTGGTTCTCCAGGATCGCCACGATCGTGCGCGGTACGGCGCAGAGCGTGCCGTTCAGCGTGGCCAGCGGCTGGACCTTCTTGCCCTCGCGCATCCGGACGGACAGGCGGCGGGCCTGGAAGCCGTCGCAGTTCGACGCGGAGGTCAGCTCGCGGTACTTGCCCTGGGTCGGGATCCACGCCTCGCAGTCGAACTTCCGCGAGGCGGAGGCGCCGAGGTCACCGGTGGCGACGTCGATCACCTGGAAGGGCAGTTCGAGGGCGGTGAGCCACTGCTTCTCCCAGTCCAGGAGCCTGCGGTGCTCGGCCTCGGCGTCCGCCGGGTCGACGTACGAGAACATCTCGACCTTGTCGAACTGGTGCACGCGGAAGATGCCGCGGGTGTCCTTGCCGTACGTGCCGGCCTCGCGGCGGAAGCACGGGGAGAACCCGGCGTACCGCAGGGGCAGCTTGTCGGCGTCGATGATCTCGTCCATGTGGTACGCGGCGAGGGGGACCTCGGAGGTGCCGACCAGGTAGTAGTCGTCCTTCTCCAGGTGGTACACGTTCTCCGAGGCCTGGCCGAGGAAGCCGGTGCCCTCCATGGCGCGGGGGCGGACCAGTGCCGGGGTCAGCATCGGGATGAAGCCGGCCTCGGTGGCCTGCGCGATCGCCGCGTTGACGAGGGCGAGCTCCAGGAGCGCGCCGACGCCCGTGAGGTAGTAGAACCGCGAGCCGGAGACCTTGGCCCCGCGCTCCATGTCGATGGCGCCGAGCGCCTCGCCGAGCTCCAGGTGGTCCTTGGGCTCGAAGCCCTCGGCGCCGAAGTCCCGGATGGTGCCGTGCGTCTCCAGGACGACGAAGTCCTCCTCGCCGCCGACCGGCACGTCCTCGTGGACGATGTTGCCGAGCTGGAGCAGCAGCCGCTTGGCGTCCGCGTCGGCCTCGTCCTGGGCGGCGTCGGCCGCCTTGACGCCGGCCTTGAGCTGTTCGGCCTTCTTGAGAAGTTCGGTGCGCTCCTCGGGGGTGGCCTTGGGAATCAGCTTGCCGAGGGACTTCTGCTCGGCACGGAGTTCGTCGAAGCGGACGCCGGACGACCTGCGCAGCTCGTCGGCGGAGAGCAGGGCGTCGACGAGGTCGACGTCCTCTCCACGGGCGCGCTGGGAGGCGCGAACACGGTCGGGGTCCTCACGGAGCAGGCGAAGGTCAATCACCCCTCCAGGCTACCGGTGCGCGGATCTCGCACTCGAACCGATATTGCTGAGCGTGTCACTTTGACCGAATTGCCGGAATTGATATTTCTGAGGGGAATCCCTGAGGAATCGCGGGGCGCGGAAGGCGGTGTCCATGCCGACGCCCGCGCCGGCGGCGATGTCGATGTCGCGCCGGAGTGGGGAAGGGCGTCAATAACGGCGGTTAACTCCCCTGAACAGGGCAGAAGGTGCGGTCCGCCTTGACGTACCCGCCTTGGGCGGGACGGGAGTTGGGGGACGGCCCGGCCGCTGTTGTCCACAGGGGTCTCCGCCTCGGAATAGTTATCCACAGGCTGTGTGGAAGTTCTGTGGATGCCGGAGGGCATTCTTCCGGAACTCGGACGAAGCCCCGTGGAATCCCCACTCAAACCCGCTCCGCGTGCTCGTTCGGGTGGGAATTCGTCGCCCTAAAGAGTTGATCAAGGGAATTGGGGCGACAAGGGCGCCTCGCACCACCTCGTGGCTCTGTGGACGACTCCGGGACGGCTGGGTTGATTTGTCGACGATGTCGCATTGGGGTGTCGACTTGTCCCCAGGTCGAGAGCCCCCCTGTGGATAACTCTCCGGAGGGCGTGACTATCTGTAGATCGCACCGCTGCGGAGCGCGCAAAGAGGCCGCCCCGGAGGCCTTCGCGCCGGGACCCCTCCTGCGCTTCCGTCAGATCCGGCCGTCCTGGCTGCGCGCCAGCCAGTCGGAGGCTTCCGTGAACGCCGCGTCCGACGTGCCCGCACGCAGCGGCCGCACCTCGTCCGGGGAGACGCCCGCCCGCGGATACGAGCCGAGGAACCGCACCTTCGGGCTGATCCGCCTCAGCCCCATCAGGGCCTCCCCGACCCGTCGGTCCGCGATGTGTCCCTCGGCGTCCACGGCGAAGCAGTAGTTGCCGATGCCCTCGCCGGTCGGGCGGGACTGGATCAGCATCAGGTTGACGCCGCGCACCGCGAACTCCTGGAGCAGCTCAAGGAGGGCGCCGGGATGGTCGTCGCCCAGCCAGATCACCACGGAGGTCTTGTCAGCGCCGGTCGGTGCGGAGGGCCGGGCCGGCCGGCCCACCAGGACGAACCGTGTCTGGGCGTTCTCCGCGTCGTGGATCTCCGTCACCAGCGGCTCCAGGCCGTAGGTCGCGGCGGCGAACTCCCCGGCGAACGCGGCGTCGTACCGCCCCTCCTGGACCAGCCGGGCCCCGTCCGCGTTGGACGCCGCCGACTCCCACAGGGCCCCCGGGAGGTGGGTCGCCATCCAGTTGCGCACCTGCGGCTGGGCGGCCGGGTGCGCGGTGACCGTCTTGATGTCCGACAGCTTGGTCCCCGGCCGTACCAGCAGCGCGAAGGTGATGGAGAGCAGCACCTCGCGGTAGATCATCAGCGGTTCCCCGCCGGCCAGCTCGTCCAGCGTCGCGGTGATGCCGCCCTCGACGGAGTTCTCGATCGGCACGAGCGCCGCCGCCGCCTCGCCGCTGCGTACGGCGTCCAGGGCGGCCGGCACGGACACCATCGGGACGAGTTCCCGGGTGGCGGCTTCCGGGAGCGTGCGGAGGGCGACCTCGGTGAAGGTGCCTTCGGGACCGAGATAGGCGTAGCGCGTGGCTGACATACGGTCACCCTAATGCGCCCCGAGAGCCCTGCCGCGCTGTCTCAGAATGCGGTCGGGAGGGCGCGGTCGGGCCGCGCCCCGAGCGTTCTCCGGCCGCGGCCGGGAGGCGCCCCGAGCGTTTCCCGGCCGCGGCCAGGAGGACGCCGACACCCCTACGACTCCAGCAGCCGCTGTCCCACGTACTCGCCCTCCGCCGCCCCGCCCGGGACCGCGAACACCCCGCTCGCCTCGTGCCGGAGGAACGGCGACAGCGCGTCGCCCCGGTCGAGCTTGCGCTGCACCGGCACGAAACCGCGGAACGGGTCCGCCTGCCAGCAGATGAAGAGGAGCCCGGCGTCCGGAGTGCCGTCCTCCGCGATGCCGTCGTGGTACGAGAAGGGGCGGCGCAGCATGGCGGCCCCGCCGTTCTTCTCGGGCGAGGAGATCCGGGCGTGGGCGTTGTCGGGGATCACGAGCCTGCCGTCCGGGCCGGCCTTGTCGAGGTCCATCTCCGTGGTCTCGGTCCCCCCGCTCAGGGGCGCCCCGTCCGCCTTGCGTCGCCCGATGACCCGCTCCTGACGCTCCACCGGAAGCTTCTCCCAGTCGTCCAGGAGCATCCTGATCCGGCGGACGACCGCGTACGAACCGCCCTCCATCCACTCCTGCGGCTTGCCGGGGGACGCGGGAACGAAGACGCGCCGGTCGAAGTCCTCGTCGGCCGGCTTCGGGTTGCCGGTCCCGTCGATCTGGCCCATCAGGTTGCGGGCGGTCATCGGCCGGGCGGTCGCGCCGGGGGTGCGGTTGAAGCCGTTCATCTGCCACCGCACCCGTGCCGTGCCCGCGGCCTCCTTCTGGAGGGCCCGCAGCGCGTGGAAGGCGACCAGCGCGTCGTCCGCGCCGACCTGCACCCACAGGTCGCCGTTCGACCGCTCGGCGTCGAGGGCGTCGGCGGAGAACGCGGGCAGCGGGTCGAGCGCGGCGGGCAGGCGGGCGGTCAGACCGGTGCGCGCGAAGAACGTACGGCCGAAGCCGAAGGTGACGGTCAGGGCCGACGGCCCGGCGTCCAGGGCGATCCCGGTGTCGTGCCCGGGGCCGTCCGGCCCACCGGCCGCGGGGCGGCCCGCCATCAGCTCCTTCGCCACCGCGGACCAGCGCCGCAGCAGTGCTGCCGCCTCCTTGCGCCCGGCGCCCGCCGCCAGGTCGAAGGCGACGAGATGGCCCCGGGCCTGAAGCGGAGTGGTGATCCCCGGTTGATGTTTCCCGTGAAACATCGCCTCGGTCGACCCGACGGTCGTCAGCGCGGCCGTCTCCTCGGGGCGGGTGGCGGCGTACCCGGCGGCCCCGCCCCCGGCTCCCAGTACCAGCCCCGTGGCGCCCGCCGCGCCCGCCGTGCCGAGCAGCCGCCGCCGCGATACGCCGGTGCCTCGGGCGCTGCCGCCGCCGGGGGAGCCGGGGGTGGCGCCGCCCGGGGAGCCGGTGGCGGCGGTCTCGTCCGGGATCTGCTTCTTGGTCTTGCTCACCGTGCTCAGCCGATCTTCGCGTTCTTGTCGATGGTGACCTGGTCGATGTCCGACGTCCGTACCGTCACGTCGATCTTCCAGTCCCCGGCCATCGGAATCTGTACACCGCTCGCCGTCCAGTGCCCCTCGGCCAGCCGGTTCGGGACGACCGGCAGCGGGCCGATGTCCTTCGACTCCAGGGTGAGGGCCAGCTTCAGCTCGGGGACGTCCATCGGCTCGCCGTCGCTGCCGTCGATCCACACATGCAGATCGTTGGATCCGGTGCGGCCGGGGTCGAGGTCGATGCGGACGGTGCCCTTGCCGTTCCGGCCGCCGGTGTCGAACGGCATGCTCAGGTTGACCGGGCCGCCGGCGGCGGGAGCGCTGGCCGCGGTGGCGCCGCCCGCGGCCTCCTCCTCCGTACGGCCCGGTTCGGTGGACGTCAGCATGGTGGTGACGGCCAGCAGGACGACGGCGACGGCGGCTTCGGCCAGGACCGAGCGGCGCAGCCCGGAGCGCTCCGGGTCGGCGTCCCGTATCCGCTTCTTCTTCGTCGCGGTCAGGACGGCCCGCTGACGGGCCAGTTGCGCGGCGCGCTCGGGGGCGACGTCGTCGGACGCCTCGTCCGGCGCGGTGCTCTCCTCCGCTGCCTTCTTCTTGCCCCCCGACGGGGCGACGGCGGTGTCCGTCAGCCGTCCCGTCCAGCGCCGGGAGAACCAGGCGACCGCGAGCAGGACGGCGATCAGCGCCACCTTGATGATCAGCAGCTGCCCGTAGCGCGTCCCGGTCAGCGCCGACCAGGAGCCGACCTGCCGCCAGGACTGGTAGATCCCGGTCGCGGCCAGGACCACGACGCTGCTGAACGCGACCGCCGAGAAGCGTCGTACGGCGGCGCTCCCGATGTCCGGCGTCCGGTACAGCGCCACCAGGAGCGAGGCGAGCCCGCCGAGCCACGCGGCGACGGCCAGCAGGTGCGCCACGTCCACCGGCATGGCGATGGACGCCTGGATGCCGGTCGAGGCGTGCTCGGACATCGCCCAGGTGGCGGCGATGCCCGCCGCGACCACGCCGCCCCCGACGGCGAGGCCGAAGGTGAGGTCCTTCCTTTCCTGCTCGTCCTCGCGCCGGGCGTACGTGCCGAACAGCACGGCGATGAACAGGGCGGCGGCCCCGAGCAGCAGCAGCCGGGAGACGAGGGCGGCGCCGGGCTTGGTGTCCAGCACGGACTGGAGCCCGGCGAGGTCGAAGGCGTCGGCGAACTTCCCGCTGCCGGTGTACGGGTTGCGCAGCAGCAGCATGACCAGGGTCGCCGCGGTCAGCGTGAGCCAGCCGCGCACCACGAGCCGCTGCATCGGCAGGGCGGACGCGCCGCCCCGCCAGCAGATCAGGACGAACGCGCTGCCGCCGACGAGCAGCACGAATCCGCCGTACGCGGCGTAGCGCGCGATGTCGTAGACGACGCCGACCGGGCCGCCGCCCGCCTCCTGGGAGGACAGGGCCACCGTGGTCTCGGACGGGGCGCCGATGGAGAACGTGAACGCGCCGGAGATGGGGTGGCTGTCGGCGGAGATCGCCTGCCAGGCCACCGTGTAGGTGCCGTCCGGCAGGCCGGAGTGGAGCGCGACGCCGTAGCGGACGGTGCCGCCCTCGGAGAGATCGCGCGGTTCGGCTTCGGTGTCGGCGCGTTTGCCGCTGGGGTCGAGGACCCGGATGGAGTCGTCGCCCACGGCGATGGCCTCGGAGAAGCTGAGGGTGACCTCCTTGGGCGCGGTGTCCACCACCGCCCCGTCCTGCGGGTCGCTCCCGGTGAGGGCGGCGTGCGCGGACGCCGGGCCCGCGCCGGCCAGCAGCAGCCCGAACACCAGGCTGACCAGCGCGGCGAGGAGTGCGGCGGCGGCGACGGGCCGTCGTATCGGGGACGGTCCGGCGTACGGGGCGGTGGCAGACATCGTTCAGTCCCTCACTGCTTCTTCGGGTTGTGGGTGGTTTCCTTCACCGGCAGGTCGACCGTGATGGGGCCGGCCTTCTCGAAGTGCAGCTCGACGGAGACCTTCTCGCCCTGCTTGGGCTTCTGCTTGAGCTTCATGAACATGATGTGGTTGCCACCGCGTTCGAGGTCGAGCTCACCGCCCGCGGGCACCTCGAACGAGGAGACCTTGCGCATCTTCTGGTTCTTCGTCTCGTGGATCGTGACGTCGTCGGAGAGCGGACTGGTCACCGAGGTGAGCCGGTCCCCGGTGTCGCCGTTGTTCTGGACGACGAGGAAACCGGCGGCCATGTCGCTGACGGGCTGCGGCAGATACGCGCCGACGACCTTCAGGTCGGGCGCGCTGTCCGACGAGCACCCGGCCAGCGTCAGCCCCGTGGTGAGGGCCAGGACGCCGGCGAGGGTCGCACGGCGGTTCACGGAGCCTCCCCCTTGAGCAGCTTGGGGAGGTCCTTCGTGTACTCCTCGGCCGTGGTGTCCTCGCCGTAGAGCACATACCCCTCGTCCGTCTTCGGGGAGAAGGCGATGACCTGGGCCCCGTGCATGGAGACGACGGTCCCGTCCTTCTCCTTCTTCGGCGCGTCGATGCCGATGCCGATCTGCCGCGCCCCGGCCTGGATGGTCGGGAAGTCGCCGGTGAGACCGGTGAAGGAGGGGTCCTGGGCGGAGAGCCACTTGCCGAGCGAGGCGGGGGTGTCGCGCTCGGGGTCGGTGGTGACGAAGACGACCTGGAGCTTCTCCTGGTCGGCCTTGGGCAGCTCCCGCTTGGCGAGGGAGATGTTGCTCATGGTCAGCGGGCAGACGTCGGGGCATTTGGTGTAGCCGAAGTAGATGAGCGTCGGCTTGCCCTTGGTCGCCTCGCGGAGGTCGTACTCCTTGCCGTGGGTGTCGGTGAGGACGAGGTTCGGCTTGGTGAACGGCTGGTCGAGGACGGTCGCGGCCTTGTTCTTCGGCGCGGCGCTGACGTCGGCGATGGATGAGGACTCCGCCTTGTCGTCAGCGGTGCCGCAGGCGGAGAGGGCCAGTGCGGCCGCGGCGGCGAACGCCACGGCCGTCACTGCTTTGGTAGTGCGCATGGGATGAGGTGTCCTGAACGTGGTGCGGGTGAGGGAACCGGCCGGTCAGGCCGAGCGGCGACGTCCGGCGAGCACACCGAACGCGATGCCCCCGATGCCGATGACGATGCCGATGATGCCCAGCGTGCGGGCGGTGGTGTCGCTGGACGAGGAGGACGCGACGGTGCTGCTCTTCTCGGACGACGCGTCGGTGTCGGCGGCCTTGTGGTCGTCGGCCTCCTTGGCGTCGTCGGCCGCGCCGCCGTGGTGGTCCTCGGCGGCGGCGGTCAGCTTCAGGACGGGGGCCGGGCTGTCGGGCTCCTCGCCGCCCGCCGCGGGCTCCTCGATCCAGCGGACGACTTCCTTGTTGTCGTACGTCTGGATCGCCTTGAAGACGAGCTGGTCGGCGTCCTCGGGAAGCGCGCCGACGGAGACCGGGAACTGCTGGAAGTAGCCGGGGGCGATCTCGCCCTCGTCCGCGGTCCAGGTCACCTTGGAGACGGCCTCGGTGATCTTCTTGCCGTGCACCTCAAGAGGCTTGTCGAGCTTGCTCTTGGTGATGTCGATCTTCCAGCCGGGGACGGCCTGCGGGGTCACGGACGACAGCGGGTGATCGGCCGGGAAGTTCACTTCGAGCTTCACCGTCGAGGCCTGGTCGCGCTCGTTGGGGACCTTGAAGTTGAGCGTGGCGTATCCGCCCTTGGCGGCCTCGCCGACCGGCTGGACGCTGACGTGGGCGGCGGCCGGGCCGGCGATCAGCAGGACGGTGGACGCGGCGACGCCGCCGGCGAGGGCGATACGGGAAAGCTTCATGGCAGGAATCTCCACAGGGGAAACGGAACACGGTGGTCCGGCGCGCGGGTGCGCGGCGGCATCACGACACCTCGTGGTCCGGTTCCGTGGGCGTACGGTGCACAGGAAGGTGCACGGACGGGTCCCGCGGGTTCGGTGGAGGCGTCGCGTCAGGCTGCGAGGGCGTACGGGGCCGGAGGCCCGCGCCTGATCACCAGATGTTGCAGAGGATCCCCGACGGCCGGTACCGGCACCTCGTCGGAGTGGCGCGGAACGCGCGGACCGGCCAGGAGCTGCTCGCGCGCCCCGGCCCGCAGGGCGCGGACGAGCGCGAGCGCGGCCCGCAGGGACCGCAGCCGGGCCCCGGCCGCCAGCGCCTGGGCGCTGTGGGCGGAGAGCCGGGCCAGTCCGAAGAGGGCGATCTCGCCGCGTCGTAGCAGCCAGCCGGTGGCGAGCGCGACGAGGACGTGGGCCAGGAACATCGGCAGGCTCGGCAGCAGCGCGGACACCGCGGCGCAGACCTGCGCGATGCCGGAGGCGCCGTCCGGGGCCGCCGACGCGGCGGTCCCGACCGCTCCGGCCCCGCCGTCCGCGAGATGACCGTGGGTCCCCGCGAGCGTCGACGGGTCGATGCCGGCGGAGGAGACGATGCGGTGGGCGTCGGTCGCGTTCAGCTGCGCCGGTCCGGCACCGCAGACGAGGCCGGCGGCGAACCGGATGAGCGGGTTGTCGCCGCCCGTGGGCGCGGCGGCGGCCGGGGCCCGGTCGTGGTTGCCGTACGCGAAGAGCATGTGCAGGAGGATCTGCCCGCCGGCCAGCGCGCCCACGATCGACGGAAGGGAGCGTTCCCGTCCGGCGAGGACCGTGGCGAAGCCGAGGATGCCGAGGAATCCGGCGAGCAGGGTCCACGCGGGGACGGGCGCTCCGGCGGCGAGCGCGTGTCCGGCCGCGGACAGCACGACGCAGGCCGCGGTGAACACCGCGGCCCTCATGAGCCGCAGACCGGCTCCGGCGTGTGCGAGAGGCGTGGACATGGCCGGGACATCATCGCACTGCACCCCCCTGCGCCGTACGGCAGGTCCGGAAGATCAGGCTCCGTCCCCAACCGTGCTTGTTGGGCCCGTTCGCGGGGGATGTACGGACCGGGGGCGCGCACCCCGGGGCACCGGACGCACGCCCGGTGACCTGGTGCCGGGCGGGTTTATACACCGGGTGGCCGAAAATCCACATCCGCCGAATGAGGGCTCTCCCACCCGATCCGTGCTTACGAAGTGCCGAGGGCGGCAATACGTATCGATACGTCGAGCCGCAGCCAGGAGGCTGAAAGATGAGCATCTGGTGGTCTCTCCATTTGCGGCGCGAAGCCGCGAGCGTCCCGCTCGCCCGTCGTTTTCTGCTCGGCACCATGGAAACCGCAGGGGTGGATCCGGACATCTCCTTCGACCTGTCGGTCGCGCTCAGCGAGGCCTGTGCGAACGCCGTCGAGCACGGCGGCGACCGTACGGCTCTCGGGGAACCGGGGGATACCGGGTACGGACGCCCTGCCGCGGACTCCGGGCAGTACCGGGTCACGGCCTATCTGGACGGCGAGAAATGCCGTATCGAGGTCAGTGACTCGGGGCCGGGCTTCCCCGCCCGGCGCGCGCTTCGCCCAGCCGCACCTTCCGAACAGCAGCACACCCGGCCCGCGCTTCCCGCGCGGGACGCCGAGGCCGAGAGCGGCCGGGGTCTCGACCTCATCCAGCAGCTCTCGGACCACGTCCAGTTCGGCAACCGGCCGGGCCACGGCGCCGTGGTGCGCTTCGACAAGGTCCTGAAATGGCGCGAGGGCGCGCTGCTCACGGTGTAGTGAGCAGCGCGCCCTCGTGAGAGGTACGGCAGTGGGTCAGCCCTTCAGCCGCGCCATCCAGGCCTCGACCTCGTCGGCCTGGCGGGGCAGCGTGTCGGAGAGGTTCCGGTTGCCGTCCTCGGTGACGAGGATGTCGTCCTCGATCCGGACGCCGATGCCCCGGTACTCCTCGGGCACGGTCAGGTCGTCGGCCTGGAAGTACAGACCCGGCTCCACGGTCAGGCAGACACCCGGCTCCAGGACACCGTCCACGTACGCCTCGGTGCGCGCGACGGCGCAGTCGTGGACGTCCATGCCGAGCATGTGGCCCGTGCCGTGGAGGGTCCAGCGGCGCTGGAGGCCGAGCTCCAGGACCTTGTCCACGTCCAGGTCGCCGAGCAGACCCCACGCGACGAGCTTCTCGGCGAGCACGCGCTGCGAGGCGTCGTGGAAGTCGCGGAAGGTGGCGCCGGGCTTCACGGCGGCGATGCCCGCCTCCTGGGCCTCGTACACCGCGTCGTAGATCTTGCGCTGGAGCGGCGAGAACGTGCCGTTGATCGGCAGGGTGCGCGTCACGTCGGCCGTGTAGAGGTCGTTGGTCTCCACGCCGGCGTCCAGGAGCAGCAGCTCGCCGGAGCGGACGTCGCCGTCGTTGCGGACCCAGTGCAGGGTGGTGGCGTGCGGACCGGCGGCGCAGATCGAGGCGTAGCCGATGTCGTTGCCCTCGATGCGGGCACGCAGGAAGAACGTGCCCTCGATGAAGCGCTCGCTGGTCGCCTCGGCCTTGTCCAGGCTCTTCACGACGTCCTCGAAGCCGCGCGCGGTGGCGTCGCACGCCTTCTGCAGCTCGGCGATCTCGAAGGCGTCCTTCACCAGGCGGGCCTCGGAGAGGTAGACGCGCAGCTCCTCGTCGCGCTCCGCGGTGACCTTGTCGGTGAGGGCGGACTCGACGGACGGGTCGTGCCCACGCACATTGCGGACCGGGCCGGTGGCCTCGGTCAGGGCGGCGGTCAGCTCGCGGACATCCTTCGTGGGGATGTTCAGCAGCTGCTCGGCCTCGGAGAGGGAGTTCCGCCGGCCGACCCACAGCTCGCCCTGGCCGTCGAGCCAGAACTCGCCGTTCTCCCGGTTGGAGCGCGGCAGCAGGTACAGGGTCGCCTCGTGGCCGCCGCCCTTCGGCTCCAGGACGAGAACGCCGTCCTGGGTCTGGTCGCCGGTGAGGTACGCGTACTCGGTGGAGGCGCGGAAGGCGTACTCGGTGTCGTTGGAGCGGGTCTTCAGGTTGCCCGCGGGGATGACCAGGCGCTCGCCGGGGAAGCGGGCGGAGAGCGCGGCGCGCCGGGCGGCGGTGTGCTCGGCCTGGGCGATCGGCTGCAGGCCGTGCTGCTCCGTGTCGGCCCAGCCGGACTTCATGTTGTCGGCGAGCTCGTCGGAGATGCCCGGGTACAGGCCGTTCTTCCGCTGCTTGACCGCTTCCTCTGCTTCGTTCTCCTCGGTCTCCTGCTCCGGGTTCTCCGGGATGAGCTCCTCAGACACGATGTGTTTCTCCTTGAGTACGACACTGGACCACAACCCATCGTACGGGCGTACGGAAGGGGGCACAGGGCCGAAGGACCTCTTACCGGAGAGACCGCCGGCGGATCGGTCGAAGGGGCGGCGGACCGATGTGGGCGGTCAGTCGAAGTGGGCGGCGAGGATCACGACGTCCTCGGCGGAATCGCTCCGGTCGAGGCCGTCGGGGAGCATCGTGCGCAGGACGTGGTCGGCGACGGCCGCCGGATCGTGCCGGTCCGACTTCGGTACGGAGGCGGCGGCGGAGTGCAGCCGGGCGAAGGCGCGGTCCATCGCGTCCCCGGTACGGCGCAGCAGCCCGTCCGTGTAGAGCAGCACCGTTTCGCCGGGTGCCGGGCTGAACTCCACGCTCGGCGCCTCCCAGCAGGCGAGCATCCCCAGCGGGGCGGAGAGTGTGGTCTCGACGAACTCGCAGCGCCGTTCGCCGAGGACCAGGGGCGGGGTGTGTCCGGCCCCGGCCAGCACGACCTTGCGGGCGGCGGGCTCGCAGTAGGCGAAGAGGGCGGTCGCGGTCCGCGCGGGCTCGGTGAGCCGCAGCAGCAGTTCCAGGTCGGAGAGGACGGCGACGGGGTCCTCGCCCTCCATCACGGCGTACGCCCGCAGGCTGGCGCGCAGCCGGCCCATGGCGGCCATGGCGCTCGGTCCCGACCCGCCCACGGAGCCGACGGCGAGGCCGAGCGTGCGGTCGGGAAGCGGCAGCGCGTCGTACCAGTCGCCGCCGCCCCGGGGGCCGGTGCGGTGCCGGGCGGCGAGCTGGACGCCGGGGATCCGGGGCAGCCGGCTGGGCAGCAGCTCCTCGGCGACGGCGGCGACGTCCGCGCGGGCGCGCTCCAGCTCGATCAGACGGGCCAGGTGTTCGGTGGCGTAGCGCGCGTAGAGGCCGGCGAGGTGGCGCTGCTTCTGCGCGGGCTCGGCCGGTTCGTCGTAGAGCCAGACGGCCGCGCCGAGGCGGCCGGCCGCCTCGGAGGCGAGCGGGAGGGCGTAGCTGGCGGCGTAGCCGAGCCGGGCGGCGACCTCGCGGTGCCGGGGGTCCAGGTCCTTCTCGCCGAGCAGGTCGGGGCTGGTGACCCCGTCGACGGTGTCCGGCAGCCCGTCGAGGACGCGGCCGAGCGCGGTGGCCGCGCGCGGCACGGTCTCGATGTGGCCGAGCTCGGCGTGGCTGAGTCCGAGGCCGAGGGTGGCGGAGGGGCCTTCGCCGTTCGCCGGTTCCAGAACGAGAAGTCCGCGGCGGGCTCCGACGAGGGCGGCTCCGGCCTGCAACAGCTCGTTCAGGGCGTCGTCGAGGGTGTTCGTCCCGGCCAGCCGCTCGGTGAGTTCGTGCAGGGTCGTGAGGTCCGAGACCCAGCCCGCGAGCCGGTCCTGGATGAAGGGTCCGGGCGGTCCCGGAACCTCCGTCAGGGGAGCGGAAGTGTGCGTTGAAACCGGAACTTCTGGATCGATTCCAGCCACTTTCGGCAGGTGTGGGGCGCTCATGGCAGCCAGCTTTCCGACCGGTGCGATTCGTCGAATAGCATCGCAAACCCCCATGTGATTCTGCGCCACTATCAATGCATCCACATGTACACGCACAAGTAACCCGATGTCCAGCATTGTCCCTTCGGGTGCCGGGTGATTCGCGCTCTCCCAGTGTCGGTTAACTTGGCCGAAAATTGCACCCTATGGACGCTATTTACGATCGACTGGGGCTGCTCAACAGGGGGTACCTCCGGGGTCAAGTCGCCGGAGGAGCGTCATTCCGGGCATGCTGGGTACGTAAACGGTGATGCGCGGGTGCGGTTGTGATCGCCCAGGAACCCGGCAGCGGGTTCGGGCGTCCTTACCCGTGAAGGTGACGCCCCCGCCCCGGACGGCGGGGTTCGCACCGGGGACGGCAGGCGAGGCGCATGCCGCCCACGCCCAGCGATCACCGGCCCGGCTCGACCCGCTCGGTTCGACCCGCACGACTCCGCCGGGGCAGCACGAATCCGCTCGGGCAGTTCGGCCCCGCTCGGTTCGACTCCGCTCGACTCTGCTCGGTTCGGCTCTGTTCCACCCCAGATCGGTTCTATTCGGATCGGTTCCACTCGGCTCGGCTCGACTCACGCTCGGTATCGACGGCACGCCCGTACCGCAGAACTGATGAGCACGTACGCACAGCGATGAGATACGCACGTGGTGTCACACACGCGTGGTGTCATGTGGACTCGGCGTTCAACGGAAAGGAACGAGCGCTCATGCGCGAGATCCTCGGAAGGCGACGCAGGCTCCGGCTCCGGCGCAAGGAGGGGACCGCCCGGCTCGACGCGGCCCTGACCTGCGCCACCGTATGGCAATGGCCCGTGCTCCCCGGAGTGGGGACGGCGCAGGCCGGCCCGCGCGGCGAGAGCGGCGGCCTCGGCTGCGCCTGCCCCGAACCCGACTGCGCCGTACCGGGCGCACACCCCTTCGAACCCGGCCTGCTGGCGGCCACCACGGACGAGCGCATGGTGCGCTGGTGGTGGACCCACCGGCCCGCCGCCCCCGTCATGCTGGCGACCGGCGGCCGTGCGCCCTGCGCGGTGAGCCTGCCCGCCGTGGCCGGCGCCAGAGCGCTGAGCGCCCTCGACGTCCTCGGCATGCGGCTCGGCCCCGTCGTGGCGACGCCCACCCGGTGGTCCCTGCTGGTGGCCCCGTACACCCTGGAACGGCTCGGCGAGCTGCTGTACGCGAAGGACTGGGTGCCCAGCTCGCTCCGGTTCCACGGCGAGGGTGGCTATCTCGTCCTGCCGCCGTCCCGGACCGGCGCGGGCCAGGTCCGCTGGGAGCGGCCCCCCGCGCGGCTCGGGGCCTCCGACGCCGCCCCGGTCTCCCACGGACGGGCGAAGGGCGGGGCTCCCGCGGTCGCCGCGCCCTGGCTCCCGGACGTCGAAGCGGTCCTGGACGCCCTGGTCGAGGCGAGCACCGGCGCTCCGGGCGGCGGCAGCCGACTGGCCCACTGACCGCCGCACGCTGACCTGCCCACGGGAATCACGGCGCCCAGGCGGTGTCCGGCCCGCGGCGTTCGGCTCGCGGTGCCCGGCTCGCGGTGCCCGGCTCGTGGTGCCCGGCTCACAGCGCCCGGCTCACTCGAACGGGTGTGAGCCGGGCCGGATCCCCGGTAAACGGGTGCCGCGCGAGCCGGCGGCGCCCATTGCGCCGATATCGTCGCCCCGTCGTCAGGAATTCCGCGCAGTCGCCAGGTGGGGCCACCATGAATGTCCGCGTGATCGGCCTCATGGCCGCCGCCGTGTTCGCCTGCCTGGTTCCGCTGGTCGCTTCCGCGGATCCCGCCGTTGCTCCGGATGCCGTATCGGGTGATCCGGCCGAGGCGAAAGCGTCTGGCGGATCGCCAGAAAGCGCGCGGACAAAGACTTTTGATGACCTGTCCGGAGAAAGCTCCGCCGCCCTTTCTCCGACGTTGCTGAAATCGCCATCGGGAATGAGTGCGGAAGCCGGATCTCTGTCCGAGTTTGATCGTTCCCCCTCTTTTGAGGGCGGCGATCTCAGGAAAGGCGGAGGCGGTGAGGGCGGTGGACGGCACCCGGAGGTGGTGGTCCGGTGCGGCCCCGAACTGGTCGCGCCGGAGGGCGTCGAGGCGCAGACCTGCGTCCTGACCCAGGGCGGCGGGGTCTGGGCGCGCGCCTACTACCGGAACGCGACCGGGGAAGAACTCCGGCCCGTGCTCTCGCTGATGGGGCCGGGCGGGCGGACCGTGGAGCTGCATTGCGCGCCGGCCACGGACGACGAGCCGGGCAGCTGCGAGACGCCGCGCGTCCCCTCCCTGGCTGTGCCCCGGTCCGCCACGGCGGTCGCGGAGTTCGTGGGCGCCGGGCCGGTGGACGAGGCGCCGCTGCTGCTTCGGGCCGGATCCGAGCGGGCGCCGGACGCCAGGGACTGACCGGGCCTGCGGAAAGGGCGCCGGACTCCGATGTGACGGACTCCGGTGTACGGACTCCGGCGCGGCGGGCGAGGTTTCAGGAGCGGTGTGGCCTCCGCACCCGGGGGCGTCACAGGGCGGGCCGCAGCCGGAAACGAAGACGCCCGGTCGCTGGCGACGGGGGATGCACCAGCGACCGGGCTTCTAGAACCGTAACAAGAGATCTGCCGTTCGCAAATTCGATCTCGCCTGTAGGGACGCCGATTTACTTACGAGTACGGCGAGTTGTGACGCGGGTCACCGTCAACGGCGTTCTGTCGTCACTGTCAGCTGAGGGTCACCTGGCGATTGGTGAGACCGCCCCGGGCGCGGCGCTCCTCGGGGGTGAGCGGGGCGTCGGACGCGAGTGCCGTCGCCAGTCGCTCGGCGAACTCGACGGCGGGCTTCTCGCACGCCTCGGCCCCCATCGAGCTGGGCAGGTCCCAGACCGGGACCATGAGCCCGTGCGCCCGGAACGACCCGACCAGACGGGTGTCGTCGCCGAGCGAGGAGGAGCCCGCGGCGTGCAGCCGGGCGAGCGCGTCGAGGAGCTGCTCCTCGGGGTGCGGCATGACCCAGCGCAGGTGGTTCTTCTCCGGGGTCTCGCACCAGTACGCGGCGTCGACGCCGGACAGCAGCGTCGTCGGGATCGCGGCGGCGTTCGCGCGCTCCAGGGAGGCGGACACCTCCGGCGTGGCGTTCTCCGCGTCCGGAACCCAGAACTCGAATCCGGAGTGCACGTTCGGCTCGAAGGCGGCGTCCGGGGCGAGGAGATCCTGGAGGCGCGGACCGTCGGCCGGCACGCGGCGGGCGGCGACCGGGGAGCCGGGCTCGGCATCCAGGGCGCGCTGGAGGGTGTCCGCGAGGTCGCGGCTGAGGTCGCCGGAGGAGGTGTCGTTCTGCAGGGCGAGCAGGACGGAACCGTCGTCGCGGCGCAGTGCGGGCCAGGCCATCGGCAGGACCGTCGCGAGCGTCACCGACGGAACTCCCTCGGGCAGCCCGTCCTTGAGGGTCAGTTCGACCGTGGCGGCGGGCACCAGCTCGCGCAGCGCGACCCAGTCGCACTCGCCCGCGAGTCCCTCGAAGGGGCGGTGCACGAGCTCGGTCACGGCCTGGGCGGCGGCGCGTCCGTGACACGCCTTGTAACGGCGGCCCGATCCGCACGGGCAGGGCTCACGGGCCCCGACGACCGGGATCTCACCGTCCTTGAGCTGCTGCTTCCCGGCCTTGGACTGAGGGCGCTTCTTGGCCATGGTGGGCATTCTCCCGATTGCTACAGTGCGGACTCGGCGCGAGCCTAGCCGCCCGGGGAGCCTCGCTCGTCCCCCGTACGTGCTCGGCGCACGCCGTCCGCGTGCTCGGGGCCACACCATCGGTGTGCGGGGCCCGCGTCGTCCGTGCGCCGTGCCCCGCGTCGTCCGTGCGCTCAGCCCACGTCGTCGAAGGCCTCGGAGAGGTCCAGGCCCTCGAACCCGGTGAGCCCGTCGATGCCGTTCGCGTCGATGCCGTTGGCACCGGAGCCGTTCGGGCCGGAGCCGTTGCCGCTGATGCCGGGCGGCTTCTTCGAGGAGACCAGGGCCCAGACGGTGACCTCGCCGGACGAGTCGTCCCGTACGCCCCATTCCTGGGCCAGGGCGCTGATGATGTTGAGGCCCCGGCCGCCGCGTGCCGTCACCGAAGGGGTGGCCGGAACCGGGCGGGTCGGGCCGCCGCCGTCCGTGACCTCCACGGTGAGCGCTCCGGCGGTGTCCACCCGCCAGGCGGCGCGGATGTCTCCGTCGCCGACGTCGGTGTGCCGCCCCAGCGGCCTGCCGTGCCGGCAGGCGTTGCTGAGGAGTTCGGAAAGGATCAGAACAGCGTCGTCGACGACGGCGTCCGACACCCCGTTGCCGCGCAACTGTTCACGCATCCGGTGTCGTGCCTGCCCCACGCCGGCAGGGCCATGAGGAATGGCCATGCTCGACGACGCGGGCACTTCTTGTGCCACCACCAACGCCACCCCCGAGACCTCCTTTGCCCCACGCCACGGGTTGGATGCCCCACTGAGCTGCACCGGAAACCGGCCAATGCACTGTCGGTGACGCACTCGTAACGATCGAACGCGCAGCGAGTGCGCCGGTGCACACCCCGTAACGGCCGAGGTCGGAGCCCTGGTGGGTCCTCATCCGTACTAAATGCGGCCCAGTTGGGACAGAACTTGCTTCGGGCGGTTGGTGATGATCGCCTCGACGCCGAGTTCGGCGCACAGGTCGACGTCGGCCGGTTCGTTCACGGTCCACACGTGCACCCGGTGCCCCGCACGGTGCAGCCGTTCGATGTACCCGGGGTGGCTGCGCACGATCCGCATGCCCGGTCCCGCGATCCGGGCCCCGGCGGGCAGCCGCCCGTCGCGCATCCGGGGCGTGACGAACTGCATCAGGTAGACCGTCGGCAGCGTGGGCGCGGCGGCCTGGACGCGGTGGAGGGAGCGGGCGGAGAAGCTCATGACGCGGATGGGCGAGGGGCCGTCCGCGGGCGGGTCGGCCAGCCCGAAGCGCTTCAGGAGATGCAGCAGCCGCTCCTCGACCTGCCCGGCCCAGCGGGTGGGGTGCTTCGTCTCGATGGCCAGCTGCAGCGGCCGCCCGGTGGCCCGGACCTCGGTGAAGAGCTCCAGGAGCCGTTCCAGGGTGAGTACGGAGGTGAGCTCGCCCGGCACCGGATCCCAGTCGGGCGACTCCTCCCGGTCCTTCCAGGAGCCGAAGTCGAGGGCGGCGAGGTCGGCGAGCTCCAGCGCCGACACGGCGCCGCGCCCGTTGGACGTACGGTTCACCCGCCGGTCGTGGACGCAGACGAGGTGGCCGTCGGCGGTGAGCCGGACATCGCATTCCAAGGCGTCGGCACCGTCCTCGATCGCCTTGCGGTAGGCGGCCAGGGTGTGCTCGGGGGCATCGTCGGATGCCCCGCGGTGGGCGATGACCTGGATGGAGGTGTGCGCGCTGCGCTGCCGTGCGTGGGTCACCCGCGCCATGGTGTCACCGCCACGGGGATGGCTGAGCACATGTCACCCTGGAGGTCTGTTTTGTCGGATGTAAAGATTGGTGTGCGGATGCACAGGTCCTGCTTACAGTGGCCCGACGTGTTGTGGGAAAAGCTGACCGTAGACACGTGCACAGCGGATTTCTTGCCGAACGCCGACTGGATGCCGAGTGGAACCGAGGAGTAAAGAGCTGTGAGCACCGAGAACGAGGGCAACGAGGGCAACGCGGTACCGGCCGCGCCGTCCGTTCCGTCCGCACCTCCCGGGCCGGCCGCCACTCCCGAACCGGCGACCGACGGAGCCACGCCGCCGCCGGCCTCGGCCCAGGACCAGGCCCAGGACGGCGCGCACAGCACGGCGCACGACCCCGTGCACGACACCGCGCACCTTCCCGTGCACGACACCGGCGCAGGGGAGGCCGCCCCGCACGCCCCCGGCGCGGGGGCCCCGGCACCGGGAGCACCGGCGCACGCCGAAGCGCCGCGCCACGACCCCACGCACCAGGGCGCTCCGGTCACGCCCGCATACGCCCAGGGCGCCCACCCGACGCCGTCCCAGCCGCCGCAGCCGCCGCAGCACTCCCCGTACGGAGCGGCGCCCGGATACGGAGCGGAGCCCGGACTCCCCGCGGGCGCGGCGTCCTGGCCGCCGCCTCCGCCCGCCGTCCCGTCGTACGCCGACGGGGGCGCCGGTCACGCGTCCGGCGGTATCGGCGACGGCAGCGGCCACGGCCCGGTCTGGGGCGCTCCGGTGCCGCCCGGCTCCGAGTCCCCGAGCGGAAAGAGCGGCAAGGGCCGAGGGAGCGGCCTGGTGGCGGCCGTGGCCGTCGCGGCCCTCGTCGCCGGTGGAATCGGCGGAGCCCTCGGTTTCTGGGCGGCCGACCGGAACAACGACGGCAACGGCGGCGGCTCGACGACCATCTCGGCGTCGGACACCCCGAGGGACCTGAAGCGCCCGGCGGGCACGGTGGCCGGGGTCGCGGCGAAGGCGCTCCCCAGCGTGGTCACCATCGACGCGCAGGGCGGCGACGGCGAGGGCGGCACGGGTACCGGCTTCGTGTACGACAAGGAAGGCCACATCCTCACCAACAACCACGTGGTGGCCTCCGCCGCGGAGTCCGGCGAACTGTCGGCGACCTTCTCCGACGGCAAGAAGTACGCCGCCGAGGTGGTCGGCCGGGCGCAGGGCTACGACGTGGCCGTGCTGAAGCTCAAGAACCCGCCCGCGGGCCTCGCCCCGCTGCCCCTGGGCAACTCGGAGGGCGTCGCGGTCGGCGACTCGACGATCGCGATCGGCGCGCCCTTCGGCCTCTCCAACACGGTCACCACGGGCATCATCAGCGCGAAGAACCGCCCGGTGGCGTCCGGGGACGGCTCCAGCAACAAGAACTCGTACATGAGCGCCCTGCAGACCGACGCGTCGATCAACCCGGGCAACTCCGGCGGCCCGCTGCTGGACGCGACGGGCGCGGTCATCGGCATCAACTCCGCGATCCAGTCGACCGGCGGAGGCCTCGGCCAGTCCCAGGCCGGCTCCATCGGTCTCGGCTTCGCGATCCCGATCAACCAGGCCAAGAACGTCGCCGAGCAGCTGATCAAGACCGGCAAGCCGGTCTACCCGGTGATCGGCGCGACGGTCACGATGGAGGAGAAGACGGGCGGCGCGGCGATCTCCGCCGAGGGCGCGGGCGGCACCCCCGCCGTCACCCCGAACGGCCCGGCGGCCGACGCGGGCCTGAAGGCGGGCGACGTGATCACGAAGTTCAACGACACCGTGATCGACAGCGGCCCGACCCTGATCGGCGAGATCTGGACCCGCAAGCCGGGCGAGAAGGTGACCCTGACCTACGAGCGCGACGGCAAGACGGCCACGGCCGAAGTCACCCTGGGCCAGCGCGAGGGCGACAGCTGACCGGCTAGGCTGTCCCACGCGTCGAACCGGCCCCACGCGGGCCTGACGGCCCATCGGCTTGCACAGCGACCGGACCGCCGACGCGGGGTGGGTTGCCCGAGCGGCCTAAGGGAACGGTCTTGAAAACCGTCGTCGCAGCGATGTGACCGTGGGTTCAAATCCCACACCCACCGCAGGCGAGAGGCCCCTGACCAGTACGTAGGGTCGGGGGCTTCTGCCATGCCCGTTCCCCGCCGGGCACCGCTGTTCCCCCTGGTTTCCCGCTCCATCGGGCACGGAAGGGGCACGCGGGGGGCACGGCTGGGCCACGGCTTTGGAGCTGCCGGGGTCAGTTCGTCAGCGGTTGATCGGGATGACGGCGTACGGCTCCCAACTCGTCGACAACTGGACCGGCTTCCCGTCCGCAAGGAACACGCACGTCGTATGCACGCACAGCTCCCCCTCGGCGATCCCGAGCCGCGTCGCGATCTCCGCCGGGGCCGGCACCTTCGCGTCGGTCCGGCTCTCCCGGTCGCCCTGTCGGCGAAGGGCCACTACGCCCGGCCGGTGCCGGTCGGGATGATCAGGTGGCGACGGCTGCGGATACCTGGCTCAGCGGCGATGACGCGACTGATCCCGTTGTCTGAGTTGGCGCCGAGAGGATCGCGTCCCAGGGACTGTGGTCATGCCGCCATTCGGGTTCCGCGGCGCCAGACGGCACGGGTGTTGAGGGTGTCGCTGATGGTGCTGGTCGGGTCGCCGTCGACCAGTAGGAGGTCGGCGCGGAGGCCCTCGGCGATGCGGCCCCGGTCGCTCAGGCGGAAGCGGCGGGCCGTGGCCGCCGTGGCCGCGCGCAAGGCCCGTGCGGGTGTGAGGCCGGCTGTCACCAGGTACTGCAGTTCGTGGTGCAGGCTCGCTCCGTGTGCCAGGCCCCCGAAGAACGTCTCGGGCATGGAGACGTCGGTTCCGGCGAGCACGTCGACACCGGCAGCGTCCAGTGCGCGCACGGTGTCGTAAACGTCGTGGAGCTTGCCCTGCGGGTAGCGGTCATAGCTGGAGCGCAGGGTCCGGTCCCAGTCGGCGTCGAGGCGTGCGGCGACCCGGGGGTCGTCGGCGAGTTCGCTGCCGGTGATTCCCATCATCGAGGCGTTGAGAGTGATGCAGGGGATGACGAACATGCCCGCGTCCTTGATCAGGCTGATGATCTCGGCGGTGTGCGGCCGGTCCATGAACACGTGGGTGACGCCGTCGATGCCGGCTTCGGCGGCCATCCTGGTGGCGTCCACGGTCAGCGCGTGGGCCACGGTCAGGGCGCCGTACTTCTTGGCTTCGGCGACACCGGCGTGCACGGTGGCCCGGTCGAGGGTGGGCAGCCCGGGGTGTCCCTCCACGCTGCCGTCGTCGATCATGAACTTGATGAAGTCGGACCCCCGGGCGAGGAGCTGCGGCACGAAGGCGGCGGCCTCCTCGGGCGTGGTGGAGAACGGCATCAGGGGCATGACCGGAGGAAGGTCCCACTTGGGCCGAAACCCTTCGGGCATCAGCTCGCTCGGGTGACCGCCGGGCGGTGTGATGGCGAAGCCGGAGGAGCGCACGTCGGCCTGTGTGTCGTCGTCGGTGATGGCCCCCCGGTTCTCCCGGGTGTTCATCCCCTGCATCTCCAGTTCGGTCGTCACCCCGAACCGCAGGGCGAGCGCCAGGGAGCCCGGGGCGGAGTGGACGTGGGCGTCGATGAGTCCCGGCAGCAGTGTGGCGCCGCTGCCGTCGACGATCTCGCTGCCCTCGGGAGCGTCGCCGCCGACGCGGGCGATCCTCCCGCCGTCGATGACCACGGTCCGCACGCCGACCGCCTTCTCCCCATCGAAGATCTGCGCGTTGGTGATCGCGGTGAGCGCCATGGCGGTCCGCCTCTTTCCTGGCTCGTTCAAGATTTACATACCTGATGCTATGGACTTATTGAATGGTATGCAAATGTGCCGGCCGGGCCTAGAATCGGCACATGAGCAGCACCTCCTCCGAGCAGCCCCCCGACGACCGGACGCTGGATCAGATCGGTCCGGCGCTGTCCCGCCTGCGGCGACGCGCACCGGCAACGGGCAAGGATCTCTCCCGCAACCTCGTGCTCAACGTCATCGCCGACGCGCCGGGCGAGACGACCGTTGGCGGGCTTGCCGCCGAGATGGGCGTCGCGCAGCCGGTGGCCAGCCGGACCGTCGCCGCCTGCATAGCGGAGGGGCTGCTGCGGCGGGCGGCATCCCAGTCCGACGGACGCCGCACCGTGCTCGAACTCACCGAGCACGGCGAAGCCGAACGCAACCGCTTCGCCGTCGAACAGCGAGAAGCGTTCCTGGAGATCACTGCCGCCTGGTCACCGGAGGAGCGAACCCAGTTCGCACGGCTCCTGACCCGATACGGAGTCGACGCCACTGCCTGGTCCAGGAAACAGACCCCAAGCCGCGATTGAACGAGCAGCGCCCCGAGACCGAGCAGCACCCCGAGACCGAGCCACGGCCAGGAGCTCAGGTGCCGATGCGCTGACGCCCTGACCAGCACGTATGGCCGGGGGCCTCTGCCATGCCCGTTCCCCGCCGGGCACCGCTGTCCCCCTGGTGACGGATAGGGTCGTGGCCATGGGGGATGGGAAGACCCGCACGTGCGTTTGGTGCGAGAAGCAATTCACGCGGCGTTCGCTGTGGCGGGCGAAGCGCTACTGCAAGCGGTGGCACCAATGCGTGCACTACGGCGCGATACTGGTGGGCTCCTTGTTCTCCTGAACGATCGAAAGTCTTGAGAACCCCCGTCAGGCCGCGCCGTCCGTCTCCCCGCCCCGTCCCGAGGTCAGCCGTGCCGCCGAGGCGATCGCGGCGCGGGCCTCGTGTTCCGGGAGTCCGGTGCGGACGGCGGCGGCGGTGAGCGCGTCCGCCAGGGCGTCGCCGAAGCCGTGTTCGTAGGCGCGGCAGGCCGCCCAGAACAGGCGGGTGTTGCGCTGGCCCTCGTGGGCGGCCAGGACGAACTGCACCAGGCCCTCCCCGCGACGGGCCGCGCTCGCCGGTGCGCCGGGGGCCGGGCCCGTGCCGGTGGCCGGTCCGGACGCGGGGCCCGAGGCCGAGCCCGTACCCGGGCGGGCGGTGCGGCCGGGCGGTGGGGTCAGGAGGCGGAGAAGGGCGCGGGGGCAGGGGGCCGGGGTGAGGTGGGCGGTGCCGGGGGCCAGGCGGTAGCGGCCGTGGGCGGTGACCGAGCCGGGGCCGACCAGATAGCCGCCGCTGCCGCGGATGTCGATGCCCGGGGCGAGGCGGCCGGCGGAGTTGGGGACCGTCGCGTCGGCGGGCCCGGTCAGCCAGAGGTGGCGGCCGCCGCTCGGGGTGAGCACCGTGACCGTCGGCGGGATGGTGAACAGGTGCTGGAGGGCCAGCTGCCGCAGCGCGCCCGCCGCGTCGCTGCCGTACGCGGGGTCGACGTCCAGGTCGATGCCGATGAGGCGGTGCGGAGCCCGTCCGCAGGCGATGCCGTAGCCGGTGGCCCGGGGCGCGGCGGCGAAGAGAGCGCGGACGGCCGACGGATCGGTGGTGGCGTCGTGCACCCCGTGTCCCGGCAGCCCGCATTCACCCCGGCAGTGCGCCGGCGGCTGCTCGCCCCGGTGCGGGGAGCGCAGGGCGGGGAGCTTGGTCGCGGACAGGGGGAAGACGGGGAGCCCGCGTCCGGCGGCGGCGAGGGCATGGGCGAGGGCCAGGGTGGGGGTCTGCCGGTCGATGGTGGCCATGCTTTCAGTTTCGTACATGCGTTCGAATAAAGGAAGGGGGAGGTCGGGGGGTGGGGTGGAGGTGTCCGGGGAGGGGTGGGTGGCGGAACGCTTCTTCCCAGGTGCGCCAACGGGTCGCCGGGATCACCTCGCTGACCTGGGCTTTCGCGCGGCTTAGGAGGTTTATCCGCTCTTCGTCATACGTGAGGGGGAATCGGGAGGTGGTGAGGGGTTCGCCGGGGGCGCGCTGGGCAACTCTGGTCTCGCGACGTTGTGAACAGCACCGGGGTGGTCGGCCAACTCCCCCGGGACCAGCCGAATATGAAGCCGCAATTCCGTTTCCTGGAGGAAATGACATGGCAAGTATCCGTACCGCTCGTGCCCTCGCCGCTGTCGCTGCTCTGCCCCTGGCCGTCGCGCTCTGCGGTGGGGTCGCCATGGCGGACAACGGCTCCTTCGCGAACGACGGATCGAACGCGGCTGTGGCGACGGTCGGCGGAAGCGGTGTCGGCGGCATCAACACCGGGAACTCGTCCACCACCCAGCAGCAGGCGGTCGGGACCGGTGCGTCGAACCAGAACACGTCCGCCCAGGTGAACGACTCGGCCTTCGTGCCGATCGACCAGTCGGACCACAGCGTCGCGGTGAACTTCACGCCCATCTTCTGGTGATCCTCCTCGGGCGACACGGGTGACGTGGTCGCCGGGACCTTCCGGGGGGTGGGTTCCGACAGGCCGAACAGCAGCCCGCACGAAGGCACTTCGGTGTCCTCGTGCGGGCTGCCGCCGTCTTGACAGGGGTCAGTATCTGACGGACAGTCAGAAACGTCGGAACGCGGGCCACCGGACGCCGGGTACGCCGGTCGCCGGTCGGAAGCGCTCCGGCTTTTCCGTATCCGCAGCTCTGGAGGCCCCTCCGTGCATCTCGCTCCGACGGAACGCCAGCAGCGGCTCCGTGCCGAACTCCGTGCGTACTTCCGCGCGCTGACGCCCGACGCGACGCCCGACGCGGCGCCCGACGCGACGCCCGACGCGGCGCCCGACGCGGCGGACGATGGGCAGGGCGGGGGGAGGGGCACGGGAGGCGTGCCGGACGCGGATGAACAGCGGCGGCTGCTCCGCCGGATCGGCGCCGACGGCCTGCTCGGTCTCGGCTGGCCCGAGGAGTACGGCGGCCGGGGCCGGGGCCCCGACGAGCAGTTCGTCTTCTTCGACGAGGCGTACCGGGCCGGCGCCCCGGTCTCCATGGTCACGCTCAACACCGTCGGCCCGACGCTGATGGCGTACGGGACCGAGGAGCAGAAGGCCTACTTCCTGCCCCGCATCCTCGGCGGCGACCTCGTCTTCGCGATCGGCTACAGCGAGCCCGAAGCGGGTACGGACCTGGCTGCGCTGCGGACCCGTGCCGTGCGCGACGGAGACGACTGGGTCATCGACGGCCAGAAGATCTTCACCAGCAACGCCCAGCAGGCGGACTGGATCTGGCTCGCCTGCCGTACGGACCCCGAAGCCCCCAAGCACCGCGGCATCTCGATCATCCTGGTGCCCACGGACTGCCCCGGCTTCTCCTGGACGCCGATCCGGACGGTGGGCGGGGTCACCACCACCGCCACCTACTACGACGGCGTACGCGTCCCGGCCACGAACCTCGTCGGCGCGGAGAACCAGGGCTGGCGGCTGATCACCAGCCAGCTCAACCACGAACGCGTCGCCCTGGCCGCGATCGGCATGCAGGCCGAGGACTTCTACGAGGAGGCCCTCGCCCACGCCCGTACCCCCGATCCCGTGACCGGGCGCCGGCGGATCGACGAGCCGTGGGTGCGCGCCCGGCTCGCGGAGGCGTACGCCCGGCTCGCGGCGACGCGCCTGCTGAACTGGCGGCTGGTCGACGCCGTCGGCGCCGGGGCGCCCTCCCCCGGAGAGGCCAGCGGAGTGAAGTTCGCGGGCACCGAGAGCGCCGTCGAGGTCTACCGGATGTGCCAGGAGGCCGTCGGCGACGCCGCCCTGCTCCGGGGTGGCTCTCCCGGCTGCTTCGGGCCCGGCGGTGAGCTGGAGCGGATGAACCGCGCGGCGCAGATCAACACCTTCGGTGGCGGCGTCGGCGAGGTGCAGCGCGAGATCGTCGCGACGGTCCGGCTCGGGATGACCCGGAGCAAGCGATGAGCGATCGGGAGGATGACGTTCAGCAGCACGAGGCCCGGGAACCCGATGTTCAGGAGCACGAGGCCCGGGATCAGCTGTACGAGCAGCTCGCCGCCTACGAAGGCCGCGCCGCCGCCACCGGGGGCAGGGGCAAGGACCCGGTCAACGAGCCCATGATCCGGCACTGGTGCGAGGCGATGGGCGACACCTCCGCCGCCTACCGGGGCCCGGACCCCGTCGCCCCGCCCACGATGCTCCAGGCGTGGACGATGGGCGGGCTCTCCGGGCACACGGACGGAACCGGGCGCTCCGCGGCGTACGACGAGATGTTCGCCCTGCTCGACGGCGGCGGCTACACCTCCGTCGTCGCGACCGACTGCGAGCAGGAGTATCTGCGGCCGCTGCGCCCCGGCGACCTGATCACCTTCGACACGGTCATCGAGTCCGTCTCCCGGCGCAAGACGACCAAACTCGGCACCGGCTACTTCGTCACCACCCGCACGGACGTCCGTGCCGACGGCGAACCCGCCGGAACGCACCGGTTCCGCATCCTCAAGTACCGCCCCGCACAGCGGAGAAAGCCCGTCGGGCCCGCCCTGCGCCCCCGGCCCGTGATCAATCGCGACAACGCCGGATTCTGGGCCGGGGTCGCCGAGCACCGGCTCCTCGTCCAGCGCTGCACCGACTGCGCGACCCTGCGCCTCCCCTGGCTGCCCGGCTGCAACGCCTGCGGCGGCGCGGAGTGGGACACGGTCGAGGCGGGCGGGGAGGGCACGGTCTTCAGCCATGTCGTGATGCATCACCCGCCGTTCCCCGCCTTCGGCCCGACCGGCGAGGGCGGACCGTACGCCGTCGCGCTGATCGAGCTGGCCGAGGGCGTCCGCATCGTCAGCAACGTGATCGGTGTGCCGTACGACAAGGTCCGCGTCGGCATGCCCGTACATCTGGAGTTCCTCCGTACGGACCCCGACCTGGAACTTCCGGTCTTCCGGGCGAGCGAAGGCGGTTGAGATGGACTTCACCCCGAGCGAGGAGCAGTCCGCCGCGCAGGGACTGGCCGCGAGCGTCTTCGGCGACCTGTCCACGCACGATCGGCTGGCGGCGGCCGGCACGGGCACGGACGCGGAGTTGTGGAAGGAGCTGTGCGCGGCGGGACTGCCCGGCGCGGTCGAGGACGTCGGGCTGCTCGGCCTCGTCCTGCTGCTGGAGGAACAGGGCCGGACCACCGCCCAGGTGCCGTTCGCGGCCTCCTGTGTGTACGGGCTGCTCGCGGTCGCCGAGCACGGGACGCCCGAGCAGCGCGAGCGCCTGCTTCCGGGCCTGCGCGACGGTACGGCGGTGGCGACGGGCGCGTTCCCGGCGCGGGGCGGCGTACACACCTCGGACGGTGCGCTGTACGGGGCCGTGCCCTGGGTGCCGTGGCTGCGCGACGCCACCCTGGTGCTGGTCGCGGACGCCGACCGGGCCCTGTGGATCGTGGAGGCGGGCGCTCCGGGCGTCGAGGTGACCCCGGTGGAGACGACCGCGCCCTGGGCGGCGGGACGGCTGGTTCTCGACGGCGTACGGGGGGAGCGTCTGGGGGGCGGGCCGGAGGCGTACGCGGCCGTCCTCGCCGCCGCCCGTACCGCGTTCGCCGGACTTCAGGCCGGGGTGTGCGCGGGCTCGCTCGCGCGCGCGGTCCAGCACACGGTCACCCGCGAGCAGTTCGGGCGCCCGCTCTCCACCAACCAGGGCGTCCTGCTCCGCGCCGCCGACGCCCACATGGACACCGAGGCGATCCGGGTCACCGCGTACGAGGCCGCCTGGCGGCACGACGACCGGAGGCCGTACGCAGCGCAGGCGCTGACCGCCGCCTGGTGGGCCTCGGAGGCGGGCAAGCGGGTCGTCCACGCGGGCCAGCACCTGCACGGCGGTACCGGGGCCGACCTCAACCACCCGGTGCACCGGCACTTCCTCTGGGGCCGCCAGCTCGACGCGTATCTCGGCTGCGGCGGCGAAGTCCTGGAGGAGCTCGGCCTGTTGCTCGCGGCGGGCCGTCAGGAGGAGGCGTCGTGACACAGGCGTACCGCGTCGGCGACGAGCTGCCGCCCCTGGACATCCCCCTGACCCGGACCCTGATCGTCGCCGGGGCCATCGCTTCGCGCGACTACCAGGACGTGCACCACGACGCGGACCTGGCGAAGGAGAAGGGCTCGCCCGACATCTTCATGAACATCCTCACCACCAACGGGCTCGTCGGCCGCTACATCACCGACCACTTCGGCCCGGCCGCCGTCCTCCGCAAGGTCGCGATCCGTCTCGGCGCTCCCAACTACCCGGGCGACGTCATGCGGTTGACCGGCCGTATCACCGAGCTGTCCGGACCGGCCGGCGAAGAGCCCGTGCGCGCGACGATCGCCGTCACCGGCGACAACGGCATCGGCCGCCACGTCACCGGCACGGTCACCCTGGCCCTCCCGGCCCGGAGCGACGAAGGGGCCGGAGCATGAGCATCCGTAGAGCCGACTCGCTCGGCGGGAAGGCCGCGATCGTCGGCATCGGGGCCACCGAGTTCTCCAAGGACTCCGGCCGCAGCGAGCTGAAGCTGGCCGTCGAGGCCGTCCGCGCCGCCCTCGACGACGCGGGCCTCACCCCCGCCGACGTGGACGGGCTCGTCACCTTCACCATGGACACCAGCCCCGAGATCACCGTCGCCCAGGCGGCCGGGATCGGCGAGCTGTCGTTCTTCTCCCGGATCCACTACGGCGGCGGCGCGGCCTGCGCCACCGTGCAGCAGGCCGCCCTGGCGGTCGCGAGCGGGGTCGCGGACGTCGTCGTCTGCTACCGGGCCTTCAACGAACGCTCCGGCCGCCGCTTCGGCTCCGGCGTCCAGCGGCGCGAGCCCACCGCCGAGGGTGCGGCGCTCGGCTGGAACCTTCCCTACGGGCTGCTCACCCCGGCCTCGTGGGTGGCGATGGCGGCCCAGCGCTACCTGCACGCGTACGGCCTCGACCCGGAGGTCTTCGGGCACGTGGCGGTGGTCGACCGGCGGCACGCGGCGCGGAACCCGGCGGCGTACTTCCACGGGAAGCCCATCACTCTCGCCGACCACGCCGCCTCCCGCTGGATCGTGGAGCCGTTGCGGCTGCTGGACTGCTGCCAGGAGACGGACGGCGGTCAGGCCCTCGTCGTCACGAGCCTGGAGCGCGCCCGGGACCTGCCCCGGCCGCCCGCCGTGGTCGTCGCGGCGGCGCAGGGCGCGGGCCGGTCGCAGGAGCAGATGACGAGCTTCTACCGGGACGGGCTGACGGGCCTGCCGGAGACCGCCGTGGTCGCCCGGCAGCTCTGGCGCAGCTCCGGGCTGTCCCCGGCCGACATCGACGTGGGCATCCTCTACGACCACTTCACGCCGTTCGTCCTGATGCAGCTGGAGGAGTTCGGTTTCTGCGGTCCCGGCGAGGCCGGGGCGTTCGTCGCGGCGGACACCCTGCCCCTGAACACCCATGGGGGTCAGCTGGGGGAGGCGTACCTCCACGGGATGAACGGCATCGCGGAGGCCGTCCGGCAGATCCGGGGGACCTCGGTGAACCAGGTGGCGGGGGCGGCGAGGTCGCTGGTCACGGCCGGTACGGGGGTGCCGACGTCGGGCCTGGTCATCGGTGCGGATGGCTGAGCGGCGACGCCCGGCCCCCGGGGGCTCTCGGGGGCGGACCCCTAAGGCCGGGCGGAGGCCCGTCCACCTTCAGGAGGTGCAGGGTGCACACCCCCTACAACCTGAGGCGGACGACGCTTCGGGACCTGGGGCCGATCCCCTCGGCGGCGCTCGCTCCTAGCGTGGGATACATGACCACGCCAGTCTGCACGGGCGCCTCCAGGGCGGCCTCTGCCACCGCCGCCGGCCACCCCCACACGCCCTACGCGTCGTTCTCCTCGTACGTACGGGCCCGTGGGCCGGTCCTGCTGCGTACCGCGCGCTCGCTCACCGCGAACCCGTGCGACGCGGAGGACCTGCTGCAGACCGCGCTCGCCAAGACGTACGTGGCGTGGGAGCGGATCGAGGACCACCGGGCGCTGGACGGCTATGTCCGCCGGGCGCTGCTCAACACCCGCACCTCGCAGTGGCGCAAGCGCAAGGTCGACGAGTTCGCCTGCGAGGAGCTGCCCGAGCGGGAGGCCTTCCCGGCGCCGGACCCGGCCGAGCAGCAGTCGTTGCACGACGCGATGTGGCGAGCGGTGCTCAAGCTCCCGGACCGCCAGCGCGCGATGGTCGTCCTGCGCTATTACGAGGACCTGAGCGAGGCCCAGACGGCGGAGGTGCTCGGCGTGTCGATCGGTACGGTCAAGAGCGCCGTCTCCCGTGCCCTCGGCAAGCTCCGCGAGGACCCGGAGCTGACGCCGGTCCGCTGACTCCGGCCGGCGCGGCCGCTCCGCCGCGAGGGCCCCGGACCCGGCTTTCCCGACAGGAATTTTCCCGCGAGTAGTGACATACCGCTTGGTATGTGCGCAGAATCAGCGGAACCTTACTGCCGCGTAGCGCCTACCGGGAGGACGCCGTGCTGAGCACCATGCAGGACGTACCGCTGACTGTCACCCGCATCCTGCACCACGGGATGACGATTCATGGGAAGTCGCAGGTCACGACCTGGACCGGCGAACCCGAGCCGCACCGCGTCACCTTCGCCGAGATCGGCGCGCGCGCCACCCGGCTGGCCAACGCGCTCCGCGACGAGCTGGGCGTCGACGGCGACCAGAGGGTCGCGACGCTCATGTGGAACAACTCCGTCCACGTCGAGGCGTACCTCGCCATTCCCTCCATGGGCGCCGTGCTCCACACCCTCAACCTCCGGCTGCCGCCCGAGCAGCTCGCCTGGATCGTCAACCACGCGGACGACAAGGTGGTGATCGTCAACGGCTCGCTGCTGCCGCTCCTCGTGCCGCTGCTGCCCCACCTGCCGAGCATCGAGCACGTGGTCGTGTCCGGCCCCGGCGACCGCTCCGCCCTCGCCGGTGTCACGCCGCGCGTGCACGAGTACGAGGAACTGATCGCGGGCCGCCCCACCACGTACGACTGGCCGGAGCTGGACGAACGCCAGGCCGCGGCCATGTGCTACACCTCCGGGACCACGGGTGACCCCAAGGGTGTCGTCTACTCGCACCGCTCGATCTACCTGCACTCGATGCAGGTCAACATGACCGAGTCGATGGGGCTGACCGACAAGGACACCACGCTCGTCGTCGTGCCCCAGTTCCACGTGAACGCCTGGGGGCTGCCGCACGCCACGTTCATGAGCGGCGTCAACATGCTCATGCCTGACCGCTTCCTGCAGCCCGCCCCGCTCGCCGACATGATCGAGAGCGAGCGCCCGACGCACGCGGCGGCCGTTCCCACCATCTGGCAGGGCCTGCTCGCCGAGGTCACCGCCAACCCGCGCGACCTCTCCTCCATGGCCAACGTGACCATCGGCGGCGCGGCCTGTCCGCCCTCGCTGATGGAGGCGTACGACAAGCTCGGCGTCCGTCTCTGCCACGCCTGGGGCATGACGGAGACCTCGCCGCTCGGCACCATGGCCCACCCGCCCGCCGGCCTGAGCACCGACGAGGAGTGGCCGTACCGGGTCACCCAGGGCCGCTTCCCCGCCGGGGTCGAGGCGCGGCTGGTCGGCCCCGGCGGCGAGCACCTTCCGTGGGACGGCGAGTCGGCCGGTGAGCTGGAGGTCCGGGGCCCCTGGATCGCTTCCGCCTACTACGGCGGGGCCGACGGCGAGCATCTGCGCCCCGAGGACAAGTTCAGCGAGGACGGCTGGCTGAAGACCGGCGATGTCGGCGTGATCAGCACCGACGGCTACCTCACCCTCACCGACCGGGCCAAGGACGTCATCAAGTCGGGCGGCGAGTGGATCTCCAGCGTGGAGCTGGAGAACGCGCTGATGGCCCACCCGGACGTCGCGGAGGCGGCCGTCGTCGCCGTGCCGGACGAGAAGTGGGGCGAGCGGCCGCTGGCGACCGTCGTCCTCAAGGAGGGCGCCGCCGGAACCGACTACGAGGCGCTGAAGGAGTTCCTCGCCGAGTCGGGCATCGCCAAGTGGCAGCTGCCGGAGCGCTGGTCGGTGATCGCCGCCGTGCCGAAGACGAGCGTCGGCAAGTTCGACAAGAAGGTGATCCGCAAGCAGTACGCGGAAGGCGAGCTGGACGTCACCCAGCTCTGACGTATCCCAGCTCTGACGTCACTCAGCTCTGAGGCTTCGGGCCCTGCTCCGGTTTCACGTGAAACAGGGCGGGGGCGGTACGGGAAACCCGTACCGCCCCCGCCCTGTTCGGCTCTCCGCAAGCCCCTAGTTGGTGCCGATCTTCGCCAGCAGGTCGACGATCCGCGACTGGACCTCGTCGCTGGTCGACCGTTCCGCAAGGAAGAGGACGGTTTCGCCCGAGGCGAGCAGCGGCAGATCGGCGTGGTCCATCCCGGCCGAGGTGTAGACGACCAGCGGGGTGCGGTTCAGCTGCCCGTTGGCCCGCAGCCAGTCGATGATCCCGGCGCGCCGGCGGCGTACCTGCATCAGGTCCATCACCACGAGGTTCGGCCGCATCCGGCCCGCCAGATCGACGGCCTCGCTGTCCGTCCCGGCGCGCGCCACCTGCATCCCGCGCCGCTCCAGGGTCTGCGTCAGCGCCACCGCGATCTCCTCGTGCTCCTCGATCAGGAGCACCCGCGAGGGATGCTGTTCGCTGTCGCGCGGGGCCAGCGCCTTGAGCAGGACGGCCGGGTCGGCGCCGTACGCCGCTTCCCGGGTCGCCTGCCCCAGACCGGCGGTGACCAGCACCGGGACCTCGGCCGCGACGGCCGCCTGACGCAGCGACTGCAACGCGGTACGGGTGATGGGACCGGTCAGCGGGTCGACGAAGAGCGCGGCGGGGAACGCGGCGATCTGGGCGTCGACCTCCTCGCGGGAGTTCACGATCACCGGACGGTAGCCCCGGTCGCTGAGCGCCTGCTGGGTCGGCACGTCGGGCGCGGGCCAGACCAGCAGCCGACGCGGGTTGTCCAGCGGCTCGGGCGGCAGCTCGTCGTCGACCGGGTGCGGGTGCGGCCGGTTGGCGACCTCGACCGCGCCCCCGGGCCCGTCCAGCGGCTCGGGACCCTCCGCCCCCTCGTCGGGCGCCCCTATGGCGTACGCGCGCCCCTCCGCGACGGGCGGCGCGAGCAGCTGCCCCTCGCCGTAGGCGGCGCCGGGCCCGCCCTGTGCCGGCTGACCCGGCCGGCCGGACTCCTGAGTCTGAGCCTGGTCCGGGCCCTGGTCCTGGGGATGGGGGTGGGGCGGGTTCTGCTGCGTCCCCGGCACGGAAGCGGGCGCGGGAGTGCCCGGCCGGTCCTGCTGGGGCGGGGCCTGCCGGCCGCCGGCGGTCCGGGCCGGGGCGCGGTCGCCCTCCGGCGGGGCGGCGAGCTTGCGGCGCCGGCCGGCCCCGCCGAGGCTCTGATGCGGCTGGTTCTGCTGGTGCGCGAGGTGCTGGGCGAACGGCACGCCCTGGCCCAGCGTTCGCACGCTGAAGGCCCTCCCCTGCGTCGAGTCGGGGTTGCTGCCGTCCGGCATCGGCTCCTCGGCGGGCAGCGGCTGCCGCCGCGCGTCCGGGGCCGGGACGCCCGCGTCACCGTCGGCCGGGTGCGCCACCGGATCGGCGACGGCCGCCACGCCGGTGGTGTGGGCGGTCCGCCCGGTGCCGGTGTGCGTGCTCTCTCCGGTGCCGGAGTGGGCGTTCTGGCCCGTGCCGCCCCACGACGCGAGGTCCGGCGCCGGGCCGGGAGCCTCCGGTACGCCGCCGTCGTGCGGGCCGGGAGCGTGGGCCGCTTCGGGTGCGACCGGGAAGCCCTGCCCGGAGGTTCCGTCCGTCTGCGGGCCGCTGTGCGCCGGGGCGACGGGGTGCGCCTGCGGAGGCGTGTGCCCGGCGTCCGGTGCGGTACGCGCGTGGTGCGTGCTCGCCCCGTCGCCGGGGGTCCCCGGGGCGTCGGGGGCGATCGGCGTCCGGTCCGCGTCGGCGGGCGGCAGGGCGAAGGCGGTCCGCGGTCCGGCCTCGGCCGCGGTGCGCTCCTGGGCGGCGGCCAGCGCGCGCCGGGCACGCCGCCCTCCGGGCTGCTGGGACTGGTCCGGGCCGGAGTGACCCCCGACGCCTTCAGCGCCGCTGTTGCCGCTGTTGCCGCTGTTTCCGGAGGCGAGGGCGGGGAGGGCCGGCTGGTCCTCCCGACGGGCCCGCCGTCCGGTGGGCGGAACGGGCTGTTGCGGGTCCACCGGGACGCCCTGCGGCGGCACGGTCTGCCCGAGCTGCGGGCGACCGCCGCCCTGGGCGTTCTCGGCCGCGGTGACGACCGACCCCTCCGAAGGGGCGGCGGGCGCCGGGGACGGGGCGGAGGTCAGGGCCAGCGCCCCCCGCTGCGACGGCTGAGGCTGCTCCCGCACCGCGTCGGCTGCCGGAACCGTGCCCGGGGCCGCCTCGGCCGGGCTGGGACGCCCGCGCCGACGCCCGGAACCCTCGCCCTGCTGGGCCGGGATCAGCTCGGGGGCCTGCTGCTCCTCGGGCGCGGCCGGTCCACGGCGCGCCCGCCGCCGCCCGGTCGGCTCGGCGACGGGCCGGTCGTCGGCGACGGGAGCAGCGGCCTCGGCCGTGCCGTCACCCGCGCTCTCCGGCGTACCGACCGGGCTGTCCAGGAACGTGTCGGTGGAGGACCTGCGCGCCCGCCGCCGGCCGCCGCTGGTGACGCCCGGTGCTCCGAGGCCCTCGGGCGAGGAGGACGCGACGGGAGCAGGTTCCGGCGGCAGGGCGTTGCCGTCCGTCTCCGGCGGGGCGATCGTGCCGGACGCGGTGCCGATGGGCAGGTCGAGGACGTACGCGCTGCCGCTCATGCCCGGCATCTCGTGCGTCTGGAGGACCCCGCCGTGCGCCTGCACGATGCCGCGCACGATCGGCTCGTGCACCGGGTCGCCCCCGGCGAACGGCCCCCGCACCTCGATCCGTACGACGTCACCGCGCTGGGCGGCGGCCACGACCACGGTGGAGTCGACGTAGCCGCCGCCGGGCACCGCCCGGGTCTTGCCGGTCGAATCGACCCCGCAGACGTCCGCGACGAGGTGGGCGATGGCGGTCGCGAGCCGGGGCGCGTCGACCTCGGCCTCGATCGGCGGGGCGTGCACGGCGAACTGGGCGCGCCCGGGGCCGATCAGCTCGACCGCCCCGTCGATACCGCCCGTGACGATGCCGTCCACCATCGCCGGGGCCTTGTGCAGCCCCTCCACCCCCGCGTCCAGGCGCTGGTACCCCAGCACGTTGTCGACGAGCGTGGTCATCCGGGCGTACCCGGCGGCGAGGTGGTGCAGGATCTGGTTGGCCTCGGGCCACAGCTGCCCGGCCGGGTCGGAGGCGAGCGTGGTCAGCTCGCCGCGCAGCTCCTCCAGGGGCCCGCGCAGCGAACCCCCGAGGACGGCGGTGAGCTGGGAGTGCTGGGCGCCCAGGGAGGCGAGCAGCTCGGCCTGCCCCTCGATCTCGGCGGCGTACCGCTCGGTCCGGTCGGCGAGCTCGGCGGCGTGCGCCTCCTTCAGCGCCTCCAGTTCGGCGGCGTGCGCCTCCTTGAGCGCGGTGACCTCGGCGGAGTGGCTCGTGGTCAGCTCGGCGACGACGCTCGTGTGCTGCGTCGACAACTCCTCGTACGGCCGGCGGTCGGTGAACGTCATCACCGCGCCGACGAGCTGGTCCCCGTCCCGTACCGGCGCGGTCGTGAGGTCCACCGGCACCTGCGCGCCGCTCTTGGACCACAGCACCTGCCCGCGCACCCTGTGCTTGCGCCCGGACTTGAGGGTGTCGGCGAGCGGGGAGTCCTCGTACGGGAACGGCTCGCCCTCCGCCCGCGAGTGCAGGATCAGCGGATGCAGCTCCTGGCCGCCGAGGTCGCTGGCCCGGAAGCCGAGGATCTGCGCGGCGGCGGGGTTCACGAGGACGACGCGCCCGTCGGTGTCCGTGCCGACGACGCCCTCGGAGGCGGCCCGCAGGATCATCTCGGTCTGCCGCTGCGAACGGGCCAGCTCCGCCTCGGTGTCGACGGTGCCGGAGAGGTCCCGCACCACGAGCATGAGCAGCTCGTCACCGGTGTAGCTGGAGTGGATGTCGTTGTACGCGGCCTGCCCGCTGTCGAGGCTCGCGCTGGTGACCTCGACGGGGTACTCGTTGCCGTCGGTGCGCCGCGCGGTCATCCGCGTCGGCTTGGTCCTGCCCTGCTCGTCCGCAGCCTCGGGCCTGCGCATCGACCCCGGGATCAGCTTGGAGTCGAACTCCGGCAGCAGATCGAGCAGTCCGCGACCGACGAGCGCGGTGCCCGGGGTCTCGAACATTTCGAGGGCGATGGCGTTGGCGTTGACGACCGTGCCGTTGCAATTGACGAGCAGAAGCCCGTCAGGAAGGGCATCGAGTATGGCTGCGAGGCGAGCAGTGCCTCGGGATGGCCTGCTGCTCACGACGACGCTTCCTCCCTGATTACCGCACCTTGCCGACAGCGGGCCCCATCTTGCCCCTCGGGCCGCAGACTGTCACTGGAGGAGTCTAAGGGCAGGGGAGGCTCCGGGGGCGGCGGATGAGGGGGAGCTCTCACCAAGGTTCTGTGCGCGCCGTGTACGCCACGGGCCTATGACGTGAGCGTCCGCGCACCCCGTGACGTGCGCGGACGCGCGGCGCGGCCCCACCGCTCAGGGCGCGCCCGGCCCGGGAGCCGGCTGCGACAGGCACGGGAGGGCGAACGCTTTTACGCCATCACCGACGGACTATCGGACATCCGGAAGCACCGGCACGAGGCTGTTCCAGCGCGCGATCTCGCATCCGTCGCGGCGGCTCGCGGTGGTGTCCACGGCCCGGCCCTCCCAGGTGCCCACGATGCGCGCGGTGGCGTCGCCGCCGTGGATCATCGTGCACATCGTGCCCTCGGGAGTCGGCCGGAACAGCTCCTGCCGCCCGGCCCTGGTGGCGCCGGCCTCCGCCAGCCGGTCACAGGCGGCCTGCCCCTGCGGGTGGCTGCCCCCGGTGGGCCCGCACTCCAGCTCGAAGGTGCCGTCGGCGCCCGCGACCCCGGTGTTCTCGACGGACACGGTGAGCCGCGTCAGCACCTCGTTCGCCTCGCCCGTGCCCTTCCCCTCCCCGCCGTCCAGGAATCCGGGCAGCGGCGGCAACGGCAGCGGGAGCGGCCCGAGGGAGGGCCGGGCGGCGGCGAACGGGCCGGTGGTGGGGACGGCGGAGGGCACGGGCCCGGAAGACGTGGAACCGGAGGCCGTCGAGGCCGGCACGGCGGTGGCGAGCGCGGCGAGCGAGACGACGGCGGTGAGGGCGAGACGGCGCAGCATGCGGAAGCTCCAGGATCTCTGCAGCGGGGTCGGCCACGGGCGGCGGTCACGGGTGATCACCGAACCGCCCGGGCGCCACGGCTGACGGACGACTGACGGGCGACGACGACTGACGGAGACCGGAGCCCCCACCCCTCTCTAACGCGCACCACGCCCGGACGTTGCGGCACCACGCCGAACTGCTTTGCCCTGGCACCCGGAGGCCTAGTAACGTTGCCCGCGATTGGTGGCACGACGCTCGACTGTGTCATCATCTGCACGCACCACTCGCGTCCGCGCGAGGTGTGTGGAGGAGGCGTCGCCTAGTCCGGTCTATGGCGCCGCACTGCTAATGCGGTTTGGGTCTTAAAGCCCATCGAGGGTTCAAATCCCTCCGCCTCCGCTCCATCCCGAAGCCCCGTGCCCCTGGCACGGGGCTTCGGTCGTTCCGGGGCGCGCGAGGGCGCGGAGGGTCGCCGGGGCCGGTTCGGGCGGGTTCGAGACCGGTTCGGGAGGGTGGCCGAGATGCGTCTGGGGAGGCCGTTTCCGCAGGTCGGCAGCGGTGCGACTAATGGATTTCGCGTCACGGCGCAGGTCATGTAATGTTGTTCTCGCAACGCCGACCGGGGAGAAAAAAGCCCGGAACGCCAAGCACTCGTAGCTTAACGGATAGAGCATCTGACTACGGATCAGAAGGTTGCAGGTTCGAATCCTGCCGAGTGCACAGCAGGCCAGAGGCCCCCAGGAGAAATCCTGGGGGCCTCTCGCGTTGCCCGTACAGCAGCGAAGTACAGCAACCGTGTCAGCCGGTACCGCCCATCGCGTCGGACAGCTTGCCGATCGCGGCGCGTACCTCTTCCTC
The DNA here is from genome assembly GCF_014650675.1 of Streptomyces anulatus. Taxonomy (GTDB): domain Bacteria; phylum Actinomycetota; class Actinomycetes; order Streptomycetales; family Streptomycetaceae; genus Streptomyces; species Streptomyces anulatus. The sequence continues at coordinate 519,498 of NZ_BMVK01000003.1, forward strand.
GCTGGCCTCGGCGTAGACCTCCATCGTCATGGCGATCTGTGAGTGCCGAAGGATTCGCTGAGCGATCTTCGGGTGCACTTTGAGCGCGACCAGGAGCGAACTGCATGTGTGCCGCGTGTTCCGCAGCGGGATGACCCGGAGGCCGGCGCGGCGGGCCCGGAGTGCGAACATCCGGGTGAGGTTCCCCGGCTCGATCGGAGTGCCGTACTTGGTGGTGAACACCAGGCCGTGCGCGTCCTGCCAGAGTTCGCCCGCGGCCGTCCGGTCGCCGACCTGCTGAGCCCGGCGCATCCGTAGGGCTTTCAGGCAGAGGGACGGCAGGGGCAGGAAGTCGTCAGAGTCCTCGGTCTTGGTCTCGCGGTGGAGGATCTGCCTGCCAGCCCGCTGGATCTGGTGGTCCACGTACAGTTCGCCAGCCTCGAAGTCGATGGACTTCCACGTAAGCCCCAGAACCTCCCCGCGCCTCAGGCCGAGCGTCAGCACAAGAACCCAGGCTGCAAAGAGGTGGTCATCGCGAGCAGCAGCGTCCGCGAGGAACTGGCCGGCCTCAGCAACAGACCACGGCTTGATCCGGCGTCGACGAGGCTTCGGCACCTTCACGAGCGAGGCGACGTTCTTACCGATCTCCTCCTCTGTGACCGCATGCGTCAGGGCAGCCCGCAGAGCGTCGCGGGATGCCTGGATCACCCGGCGGGACGGGTACGACTCGCAGCAGTCTCCGACCGCGCAGCACTTCCGTCGAGCAGCCGCCCTCTTCTCGTCCTTCCCCTGGGCGCAGCACTGACAGACGGTGCCCAGCTTGGTCAGCCACTCGCGCACATCCCGGACGGTGAGCTTGTCGAGCCGCTTGGAGCCGAGGTGAGGGGTGATGTAGAGCCTGACGTACCCCTCGTACGAGACGTAGGACAGCGGGGCGAGGTTGGGCTTCACGATCGAGTCGAGCCAGTACGCCAGGAAGGCGTCGAGGGTGCGGTGCCGGGTGGCCACGGGCCCCTTCTTCGCTTCCGCGTGGAGGGTCAGCCACTTGTCGTGGACCTCTTCGCGGGTCTTGCCGTACGCGTACTTCCTAGCGCGCTTCCCGTCCGGCTTGGTCACCCAGACGTAGGCCGCGAAGCCGTTCTTGTACGGGTAGATGGAGCCCTCTCCGTTGCCGCGCTTGCCGGTCATGCCGCCCACCCTTCGGTGTCGGCGGAGACGCGCTGGATGTACTCGTCCACCCAGGCCGGGAGGATGCGGCGGTTGCGGCCGACTTTCACGGAGCGGATCTCCCCGGTGAGCACGAGCATTTTCGTCTTGGAGAGCCCGAAGCCGAGCATCTCGGCGACCTCGGTGGTGGAGTGCCACTTGCGCTCGATCACGGTGGTGGTCATGCAACTGTCCCTTCCAGAGCGTCATACCGGGCTTCGCGGGCGGTCTCGCGGTTGGTTTGGAGGTCACGGGCGATGGTGGCGGCAAGGGCCCCTTCGCCGGGGGTGTGCCCGTGGCCGACGTACTGCCAGTCGGTCAGGACGAGGACGGTGTCTGGTTCGCGGTCGGCGAGGCCGAGAGCAGGCGCTTCCTGGGCGGCGCGGTAGTCGGCGCGTTCCTGACGGAGGGCGCCGAGGGTGGTGGAGTAGGTGCGGGACTTGGACGAGAAGTGGCCGCGGAAGCCGAGCATGTGGGCCCAGGCCCAGAGGCGCCGGTCCGGATAGAGGCTGTCGAGCTCACGGCATGCGGTGATGAGACGACGGGTGTGATCGGGAACGCGGTGGCGTTCGAGTTCGGCGAGTTCCCCGATGCGGCGGTCCAGGGTGCCGGTGTTCTCGGCGGCTTTGGTGGCGTACTTGGCCACGTACGAGGCGACGGCCTGTTCGGTGACGTCTGAACCGTCGCCGAAGGCCTTGACCGGGCGGACGTCGAGCTGTCGGCCCCACCGGAAGGTCCGGGGCGGCTGTCCACCGGCAGCCGGGACGGAGACCGACGTGTACGAGTGCGCGGCTGCGGTGCGTATAGCGTCGGTGAGGAGGTCGACCGTGGCCCAAGAGGGCGGCGGAGTACAAGGCCCTTCCGGGCCGTCGAGACGTACGACGGCGTGGAAGTGGAGGGCTCCGCGCTTCTGGAATTCGGCGACCTTGCCGAAGGAGACGCGGAGGTGGTCGCCCAGCTCACGGCGTGGGATTCCTGCGTGGATGGCGAGTTCGCGGCGGAGTCGGGTGGTGAAGCGCTGCCAGAGCTCCCCGGCGTGGTTGTTGAAGAGCACGGCGCCCGCGTAGTCGTAGGTCTCCGGATCAAGGGCGGAGCCCAGGTCCCCGGAGTCCAAGGCGTGCGCGGTGCCGCACCGGCAGCTGCCCCGGTCGGGGCGGTTGTGGACGGGGCCGAACGAGGGTGCGGTGAGGGTGGCGAAGACGCGCGGGTGTTTGCGGACGGCGGCGGTGATGTCTCGGCGGTCGTCTCCGGCGAGGCCGGCGCGGATCAGGTGGTAGGTGTCGCCCGCGTAGGTCCAGGCGCAGGAGGGGCAGCGGGAGGCGCGACGGTTGCCGCAGGCGATACGGAGGCGCCCGCCCGGCTCGTACGCGGTCGAGTAGCGGTGCAGGGTCTCGCCGGTGGTCTTGTCCTTATGAGTTACCCAGCCGCTCAGATGGACAGGGTCGGCACAGCCGCCGGTGCGGCGGATCTGGTCCTCCCAGCGCGTGTAGTCGGAAGCCGAGGCCACGCGGAGGACATCCCCGAGGACGGTCGGGTCGAGCTGTGGGGCGGGCATGGGCCGCTTCTGTTTCGAGGGTGAGGGCCGGTGCGCCATGCTGGGGGTTCCTTCCGGTTGCAAGATCGATCGGTGGGCACGGCTCCCGGGCGGCGGATGCTTGGCGGTATCGAGGCCGCCCGGGGGCCGGTCAGCGGCGTTTGGCGTCGGACGCGATCAGGGAGCGCAGGACGACCGCGCAGACCGCGACCGAGGCACTGGTGACGGCGACCGCCAGGAGCAGCGAGACCAGGACGGTGCCGACGACCAGGACGACGGCGGTACCGGCGCCGACGAGCGCGACCGCGGTGCCGGGGGTGAGCTGGACGACCGGACGGGACGGCTCAGGGGCGGCGGCGGGTGCCGGGGCAGGCGTGCCGGGCGTGATGGTGGTCGGCTGGACGACGGCGGGCGGGGTGACCAGGCCCGAGGGCTGCGGCATGGTCGGGATCTTGGGCTGGAACATGGGTGGTTCTCCTCTCCCGGGCGCGGGTTACTTGACGGCGGTGTCGATGACGGACGCGAAGAGGCTGTCGGCGAGGAGGTAGCCGCCGAGGAGGAGCACGCAGATCAGCCACACCGGCGGACGGAAGAGCTTGATGCCGAGGTAGCCGACGACCAGCAGGGCGATCCAGAGGGGGACGTCCATGGACGCTGTCTCCTAACGGACGGTGCAGCGGTGGGTACGGGCGGCGAGTTGGGCGGCGGTCCGGCTGGAGTAGTCGGCGGACCAGCCGCAGCGGTCGGCAGTGCAGACGGCGGCGTGGACGGTGCGGCCGGTGCGGTCGCGGTGGGTGCCGATCTGCACGGGGCCGATTCGCATCACGGAGTGGAAGCTGTCGCGGGCGGGCATACCGGTCAGTCCCTGTCGGTCGTCGGGTCGGTGTACTGGGCGCGGATGCTGCGGGCGGTGGCCGGGTCGTCGACGCGCCGTGCGGCTTCCTCGGCGAGCAGGTGGGCGAGGAAGGGGCGTCCTGTTGCGGCCATCTCACGCGCTCCGTCGAGGTAGTCGGCCACGGTCAGGTCGGCGGGATTGTGGGTCATCTCAGTTCTCCTTCGCGGTCAGCTGAGGCGGGCAGCGATGGCATCGGCGAGGTGGGGCGGAACGCCGAGGCGGGAGCGGAGGGTGTCGGTGTCGATCGGTGATCCGGTACGGGTGCGGTACTCGTCGGCGACCTTGCGGGCGTGGTCGATCAGCACGGCGGGGACGGGCGTATCCGGGGACGGGGCCGGCGGCGAGGACAGGGCCTTTGTCGCAGGGGGTTCATCGGCCTGGGATGGGATCGGGGCAGCGTCAGGCACACGCGTCGGCCCGACGTCCTTTGTCTCCGTGACGGCGGCTGGCGAAGCTGGCTCCGGCTTCCCCGACGAGTGGGCTAGGAGAGTGCCGCCGAGGAAGGCGAGTGCGGGCCATCCGGCGATGCCGAGCCGGAGCGGGGCCGGCGGGTCGGCCAGGTCGAGGAATCCGGCGGTGGCGACGTTGGCGCCGAGGGACGCGAACAGGGCGATCAGGAACCAGCACCAGGCCAACCGAGACGGACCCTCACTGCGCAGCCGACGCCAGGAGGCGACAAGGAGCAGGTCGACGCTGACCGGGTAGGCCCATGCCTTCCAGCCGTCCTGTCCGGCCGCGGCGGCGAGGTCGTGCAGGTGGGCGAAGGACAGAGCTCCGGCGATGACCGCCTGGATCAACACCGCGTCGATCCGGAGACCGTGCCGGGCGCTCATCAGGAGTCCTCAGCGGGGTCGGAGTCGTCCGGGAACGTGCCCGGCGGCGGCTCCGGCAGCGACACGGCGAGGGACGGGCTGACGACGTCCACGAAGTCGAGGTCGGCGCCGGCCATGTCGGCGTACAGAGCGAGTTGGCCGAGCAGAAGCACTGTCCGGGCGAAGTCCTCGCAGTCGGGGCACATGGCGGTTCTCCCTTCTCTGGGCATGGCAGTGGTAGGGACTCGGCGCGAAGACGGTCACGCCTACCGGGTGGGGGGAGAGATCAGGCGGTGGCCGGAGCGGCCTTCGCCGATGGCACGAGCTCGGTGGCGGTGCCGGTGGTGGGCCGGAAAGGGGCCAGCTCGGGCAGGTCCGGGGTCCTGTCGGCGTACCGGTTGCAGAGGTTCACGGCCTGGCGGAGCGAGGTGTGCGGAGCGCGGATGCGGTGCCAGCCGCCGGACGCGTCTCCCGCGATGGCGAGGCCTCGCAGTTCGGCGGGAATCTGGATGGCGGCGAGGACCGCGTCCGGGGCGATGTCGCCGAAGGCCATGTTGGCGGAGGTCTCGTCGTTGAGACGGTGGGCGGTGCGGCCGGTGAGTTGGGCGCGGAGCATGGTGATGCCCTTGCCGAGTTCGGAGCCGAAGCGCTGTCCGCAGATTTCGAGGTAGATACCGGCGGCGCGGCCGAGCTGTGCGAGACGGACCAGGGCGGTGATGATGCGGTCTCGCCGCCTCTCCTCCTCCTTCGTTGCGTACAGGGCGAGTTCGGCCACCTCGTCGACCAGGACGACGACCGGGGTCGGGCGGAGCTCATCAGGAAGGTCCCAGATGTCGGCGGCGATCTCCGCGTCCGGCACATCGACGGTGATGCGCTGCTGGGTACGGATGAGGCGGTAGACGTCCGCCATCCGCGCTACGAGTGCATCGAGGAGTTCGGCAGCGGTGTCCGGGCTGTCGGCCAGTGCTGAGAACCGGCGTGCCAGCGGGAAGAGTTCGACCCCTTGTTTGCAGTCGATGCCGACGAGGGCAACGTCCAGAGGAGCAAGGCCGGCGACCAGGTTGCGTTGGTAGACCGACTTGCCGGACTCCGTGGCGCCGAGGGTGAGGGCGTGAGGTATCGCGCGGTAGTCGCGGTAGTGCACCGACCCGTCCTCCCGAAGGGCGACCGGTACCCGCATCGCCCGGGTCTCCGTCTCTGCAGGCATCTGCACCCGCTTGAGCACGTCGTATCCGGTCATCCGCACCTCGACGACACCGGACCGCACCTCACGCGAGGTCACGCCGAACATCGAGAACGAGTGCCGAAGCCGGTCCGAGGCCGCGGCGATGTCGAAGACGTCCTGACCGGGACGGAGCTTGAGTCGGAGGACCAGGCCGGTGCGAGTCGGCCGCAGTCGCCGGATACGCGGTGGGCGGGGCTCAGGTATCGGCCGGTTGGTGGCCCGAGCCAGGGATAACCGCCACCGCGCCGGCGGAACGGTCAACCCGCACGCGTCCATGACCGAGCGGTATCGGACCAAGACCCGCAGCGCGGCCAGGGTGACCCCGAAGGCCAACCAGTACCAGGCGGGCCGCCGCCACCGCAGGAGACCCGCAGCGGCGACGACCAGCACCAGAGCGACCTTGAAGGCGGTCATGATCAGGCCGCCTTCGACCCTGCGGCGGCGACGTCGGCGAGCGAGGTGACCGCGACCGCGCGGAACGCGATGCCGTGCCGCCGCTGGCCGTTGAAGTCGTTCTCCCACGGACGGGCGACCAGGCCGGTGAGCGCGACCGGCGTACCCATGGCCAGCTCACCGGTGATCCCGGGCTCCGGAACGGTGACGGACAGGATCTCCACCTCCTCGTTCGCCGCGAACATCACGTCCACGGTCATGAGCTGAGCACCGGTCTCCATGTCGGTGGCGATCTCACCGGTGCGGCGGTCACGGACCTTGACCTGCGGAATCTTGGCGACCATCACGACAGCGCTGGAGGTGTCGACGGGAATCTGACGCACAGCAGATCACTCCTCTATAGATGCTGAACTCCGCCACTCATGTATATGAGTGACATGAAGAAGAGTGCCTGACTCCTGTACATGAGTCAACCCGCCGCGAGGAAGAACTCGCGACGGGTTGAGGGAAGTTGAGCGGACGTCAGTCGTCGGCAGGGATCCGATATTCGAAAACGAACTGGTCAGCGGCCATGAGCGTGTCGCAGACCTCGACCACCCGACCCGCGGTCGTACGGGCCTCACGGATCAGGTGAACCACGGGCGCACCAGGGCTGAGCGCCAGTTCCGAGGCCTCCGACTTCGAGGCCGGGCGCGCTTGCAGCGTCTCGACGAACTCCGCGAACTCATGCCCATGGTCTTCGAGTCGGGCATAGATGCCGCCGCCCCCGGGGTTCTCGGCGAACAGCTCCGGGATCTCCTTCACCACGTCCCAGGGCAGGTACGACGAGGCGGTCTCCACCGGGGTGCCGTTACGGAAGTAGAGGCGCCGACGGGCCAACACCTGCGTACCGGCGGGCACGCCCAGACGCTCGGCGGCATCCTCGGGCGCGTCCATGGGACCGATGTAGAGGACGCTGACTTTCGCGGTGGCGCCGGACTGTGCGGACTCCGCGAGGTAGGCGGCCTGGCCACCTTGCCGGAGCGAGCGCCGGAACCGATCGGAGGAGCGGCGCCGCACGGGGGGCCGATTTCTCACGATCGAGCCCTTGCCATGCCTGGTCTCGACGAGCCCACTCGCCCGTACCTCGACCATGGCCTTGCGGATCGTCCCGCCGGAGACGCCGTAGCGGTCCACCAGCTCGGATTCGCTCGGCACCATGTCGCCGGCCTTGAGGACGCCTGCCCGGATCTGCTGCACGAGGTCATCAGCGATCTGTACATACCGAGGACCGGAACCGGCCCCTCCCGCCGCAGTTCCCATAGTCCTTCCCTGCCTCCTATGCTCCTCTACATGAGTCAACCACAGGAAGCGGCACCCACTCCCCTGCACTCCGTGTCCGTCGCCGGAGTAGTGGTGCGCGAGGACGGCCGCCTCTTGGCGATCCGCCGAGCCGACAACGGCACCTGGGAGCTCCCCGGCGGCATCCTCGAACTCAACGAAACACCCGAGTCCGGCGTTGCCCGCGAGGTCTGGGAGGAGACAGGCATCCACGTCGAGGTGGACCATCTCACCGGCGTCTACAAGAACACGACCCGAGGCATCGTCGCTCTAGTCTTCCGCTGCAAGCCCTCTGGCGGCACGGAGCGCACATCAAGCGAGTCGACAGCCGTCTCCTGGCTCACACCCGACGAGGTCAGCGAGCGCATGGCCGAGGTCTACGCGGTCCGCCTCCTGGACGCCCTGGACGGCAACGGCCCTCACGTGCGGAGCCACGACGGCAAGCAGCTCATCACAGCGGGATAAGACTTTCTCTACTTCATCAAGGCCCGCGCACGGCGCGGGCGCGCGCCGCCTCTGCGGCGCGGCCTGCCTCCTGTCTCCGCCCCGGCTGGCCGCGCCCGGCGGCGCGCTCGGCGGCTGCGGGCATGAAGTGGGGAGACACTCTCTGTGGCAGGGGCGGTCGGCTCCACGGCTTTAGGCAGCCACTTTGGGGCGAGCCTCTAAGATCATGGCCCCAACGTCGTGCTTTAACGGGCAGGTCCACAGACTGCCCGACTCGCTGGAAGCTTAAGGGGCCATGATCACTCGCCCCAAAGCAGCTCCAGCCCAAAGCCGCTCCACCGACCTCGGTAACTAGTTGGCTGAATTCTTATTGCGACTTGGGCTTGCTCCGGTAGCGAAGTTAGGTTCACAGAAGCATCGAACCGGCGTAGCCATATCGCTCCGATTCAACAACTCTGAATCGTAGGAAATATGCCTATCCTGGTACGCCAACCCATCCTTCCGCGAAAGAGAGGCCGTCTCTGGCTTAACGTTGGCTCGGCGCGCATCAAAGATGAACAAGAATCCACGCCTATCGTAAGTTCCAGCCCTAGACCTGAGCAGGTCTAGGTACTCAGCCAACTGACGCAACCCGCTTCGGGCCCTCGCTTCTGTCCATTCCTTAGTTTGCCTCGGCTGAGGAGTCAATGCACCACTACGCCCAAGCCATTTGATCTCGATGAGGGCAATACGATTCGAGTTTTCCCACGTCACCTGAATGTCGATAGGATTCGCATCGTCGACGTTGGTCTCCTGAGTGATATCTGGATTACCATGACGCAAACCGCTTTTGAGGTGCTGATACAAACTAGCCCTCATTCGACTTTCCGGGCCGGGCTTCCACATGACGCGACCTTCTTCGCGCCAGAGGTCACCAATTATTTGACACTCACTCGATCTGGCAAGCTTTACTGAATACTCCTGAAGACATTGAGCCAGGTCCTCAAATCTGGATATTCCAAAAAGTCGCGCAAAGCCCACCGAAGGTGGAACTTCGCCAGGTGACCCATCTACCCAGAATTTCTCACCCTGACTCGGCTCGTAATGGTAGACAACGCACCTACTGTCGAAGCCGTCCGGTTCGTACTTCTCTTTCCAGACGAAATATGATCCATCATCGCGAACTTCGACTGTCAGAACCCCGTCGTTATGTAGGGCCAACATACTCGGATCAGATACTCTGTGGGCCGCTGCATAATCAAGGTGTGAATCTTGGCCAACAACGTAGAAGACAGTGAGAGCCACGTTGATGGACTCATAGTCCACACAACGATGAATCTCCTTGAGCCGAGGCAAAAATTCACGGAGTGCTGTAGTGCCTTGTTTTCCCATGGCATCGGCCGCCACCGTTACGTAGTGGTTCCGCGCCATCTCCGTGAGCCGATCAAGCCGATCCACGGTCCCCCCTCCAACTAACCTTCTGTGCCGGCCGACTGTTCCAACAGAAAACTCAGCCACACCACGGCTGGAACCATGTAATCCGGCACGGGGTTACCTAGGGCCTTCTCTAGGGCGCCGAACTGTGCATATACCTGAACTAGCCCAGAATCCTCAAGAAGATCACGAGAAACGTTGAGCTTCGTCACGCGTGAAAGGTGAGGTTCCAGACTCACCCCCTCTTGGACAGTCGCAATGGGCATTGCCGTAGAGGCACCTGTTGCTCCATCCAAGTATGGAATCCGATCTGAGAAGCGACTGAGGTCTGACCAAAGCGCCAACTCGCGCTTACCAGCCTCGGCGATTCGGCACGTATCTCCATCCGATGAAATCAGCCCCTTCCCAGCGAGAAAATCAATAGCATTGATTACATCAACACTAAAGAGTTTGGCCGATGGTGTCGATAGGAAGCTGTAGCCCCACTTCGATACTGGTCGCTTGTCGTACAGCCCCAAAAGACATGCCAGGTAAACGAAAACCTGAATCTCTAGGGCGGAGATTAGTCTTTCTTCATTGGATACACGACTGATGACAAACAAAGCATCAAAGGATGCTTCCGGTGTTGCATCCTTCACAGCAGCATCCCATCCAAGCTCACCTGGATATCTTCGTAGGACTTGTCGAAGAGATTCTCTGACTGTGCCTGCACTTCGCTGAGCACAGACCAGTTCGTCATTCGTTCAACGTGCATGAGATCTCGACGGCAGACATTCGCCAACTCCAGCACAAGACGGTTAGAGTTGAGGTTCGCAGTCATAATGATTCGATTGCCACGCGCCACAAACTCGCCGAACATCTCTCCAGCGCGGGCCTCGTACGCAATATCCAGCGAGCCCTCTGGTGTATCAATGAGAAGACTGGCGGATCCGCCCGGACCGATCATGTACTCCGTCAGCGCCATTCGAAGAGCTATGTCGATGAAATAGCGCTGACTCTCAGACAACTGGTTCTGCTCTCGTCTCTTCTGGTTGTTAATAGTCACAACCAATTCGGGACCTCTTGCCTTTTTGTCCAATTCGCAATGCAAATCAAGGCCGAGGAAAGCCCGAGCAAGAGTCTGGAAACGAGGAAGGAAGTCGATCTCCGCCTCGGCATAGCGCTCCGCAAGCTCCTGCTTGACCGGCTCTATCAGCGCATAGAACTCATCTCGTTTGCGCCTAAAGTCATCACGCCGATCGATCGCATTCAGGCGCTCAGCCTCGAGCTGCTGTACGACTTTCGAGACTCCCGAGCGAGAGGATTGATCTAGCAGCCATTCCGAATGAATTTTCTCAAAGTCCTGAAGCTTTTTCGAAACGTCACTTAGATCTTGACGGGCTTCTTCAAGCTCTCGCGTAGCACGGTCTAGGGCCTTCTGTGCGTTCAAAAGTTGATCGTTGCTGCCTTGCAGCTGAACATCCAGCTCCCGCAGAATACTGAAATCATCCGATTCACCTGAATCAGAACTAGGTGTTCGACAGAGGGGGCAGACGCCTTGATCGATGAGTCCAGCGACTTCGTCAACTGAAGCCACGTCCTCAGTGCCGCAGACACCGCAGTGCCGCTCATGAAGTAGCCGTAGAATGACGGAGCTCTCAGCTGCACCAGCATGATTTGCGGAACGGTCAGAAAAGGCTCGATTGTATTCGATCGTCAGAGCATGGTGCTCGGCTGCCGCAATGCCGACCTGCAGGCGTTGGTCCTTTTCTTGAGCAATCTTTTCTTCAACTCGGGCAGCAGCCTCGTCGCGTTCCGCGCTCAGTCCCCTATGTTCCCCTTCCAGATCAGTGTCAACGTCAACTTCACCTCCAGCTCGGGTAAGAAGGTCCCGAATTTGTGACCTTGCTGATGTGGCCTGGTACTGCGCGTTCCTGGCTTGTGATTCCAAACGATCAGCCTTGCGCTGCCAATCCCCGACTTTGTCCGCACGAGCCGTGTCCATCCCGAAAACGAGGAACAGGGCGAATCGCGCCACCTCAGGATCCCAGAAAAGAAGGTGCCTGCGTTCATCAAAGGTAACGAGAAAGTGCTGCAAATAGACGAGTTGCTCAAACTGGGCGAGTCCCGTGTGCTTCAGGATGTGAGATACATACTCCTCGTGCATTTCCTGGCCAGCCACGGAGTCCTCAAGCCCGGCCTCCCGCTGGACGTTGACGTCAGGCCCAGTGATTGAAAGAGATCTGAGCTCTGTCGGATAGAACATCCCGCGAGTAACTACATAGGAGTACTCACCGAGACTGAACTCGACAGTTACTTCGGCAATTTCTCGATCGTCGTCCGTTACACGCCCCGTAAAATAGTCGAGGGCATACGTTTTCGACTTTTTAAAGTACTCAGGCAGAGAGAGCACCTTCACATCTGGCTGCGCCACAGCTCCGGTGATGGAATAGTTCAAGATAGCCAAGAAGGTGGACTTCCCAAGTCCGTTCGCTCCAGCCAAACAGAAGACTCGCTTGTCGAACGAAACGACGTTCTCCGAGCGATTCCTGTACAAGGAGAAATGGGAAATCGTCATGCGCTTGACCAGCGGTAGACGCACTCGCTCAGTGCCTTGGCCCACGACGTTCACCTTCGCTAGAGTGACTAACCGTCAGGGAGGTGATCGTAACTGGTGAGCCCCTCGCGCGCTAGGATGCCGCTGCATCAAGTGCTGCCGGGCCCCTGCCCCGCAGGTCAACCGGGCCGGCTGAGCTGGGCGCGATGCCCGCTAGAGCCTGCGTAGAGCGCCCCATCGTCGAAGCTCCACTGTGATAGGATCTCGCGGATTATCGCGGTAAGCCGCTGCATAGCCTCCGGCACATCTTTGCCTGCGCAGGGGAATCGAGTCCGCGTAGACAATAAGGAGCGGCAGTGACTAAACCCAGCGGCGAAGCGCTGATCAGTCACTACCGGGCACTACAAAAGCCCTGGCAAGTGACGCAGCAAGAAGCACAGTACGGGAAGCTAGTGATTCCTACGGGAAATTCGCAGCTCCCATTTCATCGATGGTTTCATTTGAAGGAAGCCTACTCCTCGCGACTTCTTGCGCAACTTTTCACGGATGCCGACTATTGCGGTGGAGAACGCTTTTCTGTTTTCGATCCGTTTTCAGGGAGCGGCACTACGGCGCTAAGCGCTCTGGACCTGGCCACTACCACCGGCGCGTCCGTATCTTTTGCAGGAATCGAGCGAAACCCATTCATTTGGGAACTATCGCAGGCCAAGCTCCAAGGACGCGTGTACGGCTGGAGCCTTACGCCGGAATTCGAATCCGCACTTGATGAGGTAGCTCGACACTTTCGCGCACCAGGGGCAGGTAAGTGTGAAGTGCCACAGCAGTCAACGCTGCAAAATAATGAGTACTTTCCAAAAGAAAACGTAGAAGATCTTATTGCGATTCGCAGCGCAATCGATTCAGTAGTCGAGGGCCCTATTCGTACCATTCTTCGCGCTGCCCTAGCATCCAGCGTCGAATCCTGTGGACGTCTGCGGAGGGACGGTCGGGCTCTACGCTATGAGCCATCGCGACGTCCTCGCCCCGCTTGGGAAGTATTCTCCGAGCGCGCAGCAATTATCCTGCAAGACCTGTCCATTACGGAGCCCACGAACTCAATCGCAAACATTTCTCTGGGAGATGGGCGAGGTAGGTACACTGCTAGCGAGGGCGGTTCGGAAAAATACGACTGGATTGTTTTTTCGCCTCCGTACCCCAATAATATTGACTACACCGAAGTATACAAGACTGAAGCCTGGATCCTTGGTTGTTACGAGAGCGCCGAGGATATGCGGGCGCAGAGACTCCTAACCGTTCGAAGCCACCCCAGCGTCCGCTTCAATAGGCAGTACGCATTTGAGAACTCTTCAAATGCAGACGCGATCGAAAGAACAATTCGTCCGATCTTGCAAGCGGTACCCGAGGACAGGTATAAGGCGGGCCGGATTGAGCTCATAAGGGGTTACGCCGATGACATGCTTACTACCCTGGAATCTTGTAGGCACGTGATGGCGGAAAACGGTAAACTAGCGTTCGTCGTTGGAAACTCGGCCCACGGTGCGGGGGAAGATTCCTTTGTCATCGCTGCCGATATTCTTATGGGTTCGTTGGCAGAGTTGGTTGGCTGGCGAGTAGCGGACCTCCGTGTCGCAAGGCACCTCAAGCGCCGCACTGGGGACCTTCTACGTGAAAGTGTCGTCATTCTTGAGCCCGTCTAGTGCGAGGGTCCCGCCGCGCCAAAGGGTTTGAGAGCCGAAGCGGTCCTCAGGCAGTCCAGCGTCTACGAAAGACGGCCAGAAAATCCAGAAGCCCATGGCATCTGATCAGGTCAGAGCCACGGGCTTCTCTTGCCGTGCTGGTCGGCGGGATCTTAGATCATTAGTTGGACTCGCGCGGAGCGCTCGTTGCCAGGAGGTGGCCGCGGCTCATTGCGACGCGGTAGACGTCCCCCAGAGCCCCCGTCAGCTCTTTGACCAGACTCCGCATCCCTTGAAGGGACGTGTCCTGGGTGTCGAGAACTTCCGACGCCTCCTCCAACAGTTCCTTTGCCGTGCCGAGTTGGATCGCTTCGATGCTGTCCGCGAGGCGGGACATGTAGCCGTCCGGGTCGTCAGTGCTCAGGTAGCAGGGCTTGTCACCCGGGCCTGACCACGGGAGGAGCCGAAGTTCGTTCGGTGTTGTCATCCTTGGTTTGGCCTCTCGTTGAGCACGTGGTGGGCGGTGAAGACGGCGTCGACTCGGTCTCCCGGAAAGGCCAGGAGCGCGGCTTCAACGACGCGTCCGGTGGCGTCGGTGGCGATGCGCGTGATCGCGAGAACGGCCATGTTGTTTCCGATGCGGAGGGCCGACGCTTCGTCCGGAGTGGGAGAACGGGCGGAGACCGTCTCTCGGATGGTGGCCGGCGACGGGCCTAGGACGGCGAATCGCGTGACTGCCTCCCGGCACACGGAGTCGTCGTCGAGGACTCCGGCCGGGGCCAGGTCGCGCGGGATGTAGATGCGGGCCAATCCGTGCGGCGACCCTTGTTCGAGGCTGAGACAGGTGAACTCGGCGAGAGGGCTGCCCGTTGGCACCTTCAGCAACGTCGTTAGCTGCACGGAGGCCGGAACCGTGGTGTTGCGAACCGTAATGCGCAACGTGGGCTCAGCGGCAGTCCAGGGGTCCAGCGTGCCCCAGCCGCCGACGTACATGATCTTGCGGCGCGGATGACGGACGTAGTTCCCCTTGCCGTGGATCTTCTCGACGAGTCCTTCGCCCTGGAGTACAGCGAGAGCGCGTCGCAGGGTCACCGTGCTGACCCTGTACCGAGCGGCCAGGCCGGCTTCGGACGGGAGGCGTTCGCCAGGCTTGATGCTGCCCGTCGTGATCTGGTGGCGTAGATCGTCGGCGATGTCGTGATGGCGTCGAGGCACGAAGCCGGTCACCGCCTTCTCAGCAGTCGTAGGGCGATGAGCCGGGTACGGGCGTGTATGGCCATCAGTTCGCCCGACTCGAAGACCAGTTGCTTGGCCCCCTGGGGAAGCTGGAAGAGGTCACTCACTCGGCAGGCCTGACCGCCGAGTTCGATGATGTCGCCGCGCTGCACGGTGGCCGCGGTGACCTCGACGGAAGAGACCAGTGCACCGCCGGGGGCTGGGACCCTCATGCCATCACCTTCACGGGTACGGACGGGTCCGGGGTCGAATGGCACGGGCAGATGCACACCTCGTAGATCACCGGCACGTCGTCCGTCGTCGTAGGCGGAGACGGCTCGATGCAGGAGTGGTGCGTCCCGATCCAGCAGGCGATCGAGCGATAGGGGACTGAAGTCGTACCCGTCGGGTCCGGTTGTCGGCAAGGAGGCATCAGTGGGCCCCCCCGAGGGCCGACCAGGCATCGGTCGGCAGGTGCGGGGCGACGAGGACTGTGCGCGTCCGTGCGCGCTGCTCTTCCCACGCCAGCAGGTACGGACGGACGAGCGCGACGTCCTCTCCCCTCAGCGGGTAACGATGGACCGTGCCCACCGGAGTCCGTCCAAGGGCGACGGTCGAAGCGTCAGCGGGCTCAGGGCAGGTGAGAGAGGCCGGCGGCCGGGAAGGCGTTAACGCGCGGCGGTGCCGACCGTTGGGAAAGCACCGCGCTCTGGTGCGCGAGATGGCTTGGCGGATACGGTTGAGCATGCTGTTCAGCTCCTATCGCTGATAGCCCGGTCCCCCGACGTCGCCTGTCGTGGGGACCGTTTTACGTACGACCGCCCATAAGGTGCAGCCGTTCAAGCTGGTGGCCACGAGCCCGAATCGATCGGCATCGGCCACCGCGTCCAGGACCTCCCGCCATGAGTCGGCGGAGAGTGTGTCCGGTACTTCTGCCTCGACCGTCGTGAACCGGGTGTGCTCCTCCACGCGCGGCCGGAGGCCAGCGGCGGACAAGCGGACGGCGATAGCCGCCGCGGTGTTTCCCGAAGCGGACACAGCGCACCCTCCGTTGCCAGCGATCACTTTCAGTGAAGCTAGTTAACTAGATTAGAGCTAGTGGACTAGATTTTCCATATGTCTGAGCAACCGCCGTACCTCCGCCTCGCCGACGAACTCCGGCAGCGCATCGCGGAGCACGTCTGGGAACCGGGCGACCGCCTCCCATCCCGCGCCCAGATCGGCCAGGAGTGCGGCGTGGGCGAGAACGTGGTGCGCAGGGCACAGGAGTTGCTGATCTCCCAAGGCGTGCTGGAAGGCCGGGCCGGATCGGGGACCTACGTCGCCGAGCCCCGAGAGCGCGTGAGAGTCGTCCGGTCGTCGGCACGTGAGCAGCCCAGTGGATCCCCGTTCCGCCAGGACATGAAGGCCCTTCGCCGACAGAGCGACTGGGAGAGCCGGACCGACGCCAAGGTGCCGGCCCCGGCGGAGATCGCGACGCGGCTCGGCATCGCTCAGGGGGAGCTGTGCGTGCGGACGACGTACGAGTTCCTGGCGGACGGGAAGCCGGTCCAGCTGTCGACGAGTTGGGAGCCGTACGCCGTCACCGGCGGAACCCTCGTCGTTCTCCCCGAGGGAGGGCCCCACGCGGGGGCCGGGGTCGTAAACCGCATGGCCGCGATCGGAGTCACCATCAGCCACGCGGTCGAGCAGCCCGAACCCCGGCACGCGACCGCCGAGGAAGCATCACTACTCGGCATCCAGAAAGCCGCACTCGTGACGCACATCCGGCGGACGTACTACAGCGACGAGGGCCGTCCCGTGGAGACAGCGGACATCGTGGTGCCCGCAGCGCACTGCGAGATCGTCTACGAGATCCCGATCAACCGCTGACGAGCAGCCCCCGGCAGCCCAAGCCGTGCCCCCCGCGTGCCCGACGGAGCGGGAAACCAGAGGGAACAGCGGTGTCCGGCGGGGAGCAGGCATGGCAGAGGCCCCCGACGCCTCGGGCGCTTCTAGCAACCTCGGACGGCCTAGAGACAGCACAGCGGCGATCATTCGTCGGCTGCAAGCACGAGGTTGCCAGGAACTGGTGATTTATGCTTGCGAGCCCTCGCTATCGACTGGTCACGGAATGGAGAAGATCTTTCAGTAGTTGAATGGATTCGCGCACTTGACTGGCGTCGAAATCGGATGGCCAAGCCGCAATGCGCCATAGTGGCCTGTAAAGTCTGCCGATAGTGGTAGTTCTTGCTTCATCGCTGGAATGGGCAGAATTTAGAGCCTCGACTGACAGTGTGTCGATGTTTGATGTGGCGTCTACCAGAGCGTGCGCGTACTGAAGGTCGTGGGGCGTGGGCATCCAATCTTGACTCTCAATTTGTTCGATCATTTGCGCGCACATGACGTTGAGTGCTACCAACGGGGGGCATCTACCTAACCCTTCGGCCCTGCCCCACGGATGCCAGTAGTTATCCCACCGAACGCGAATATTGTCGGAGTACCATTTATCTTCAGGATCCCATGGATGTATTCGTGGGTCGTGTGAAATTTCCTCCGGAGCGGCCCAAGGGTCTCGCATGGGGAAACTGGCCCCTGCGCGTCTTTGTCTTTTCGAAAGCGTCTCTTGGTTTTCGGCCGTGAGCTTCCTTGCGCGATAAGCGGCCTGCTTGCATGCGTTAGAGCAGTACATCCGGGGCCGCCCGGTGGCAGCAAAATCTCTTATTGTCTCGGAGCAGGTGTTGCACTGAGATAGCCCTGTGAGGCCCATTCTTTTCGCCACTTCATGAAGTGGCTTTGAGTATTTGGGCCCGTGCTCTGATCTCAGTTCTTCGAGGAGTGCCTCAAAGGCTTCGGCTCCGCGAATCTGCTGCAACGAGGACGAGACGATTGCGTCAAGGCTCCAGCGGGACTCGCCATTTCCGAACGTTGCTCGATCGAGCGCTCTCCAGGAAACGCCGTAAAGGTACGCGGTAAGGATTTCCTGATCCTGGATTGGAAGTTTCTGGAACGCCGCTCCTAGGGCATCCTCTCCGGCGTAGCGCGACGTTGGGTCTCGATGTGACGTGACTCGCTTTCGCTTCACCGTCCCCCTCGCTTCATGCGCGGCTTGGTTGACCCCCTGCGTAGCAGGCTGGAAAGCGCCAGGCCGGTAGCTTCGAGCACCTTCACGAGGTCCTCGTTGCGAGCCCGGCTAACCACTTTCCAGGCAACCACGCCGAAAATTACCAGAGCTAGTGCTGTCAACCCGGCGACGAGCACCATTCCGTAAGCGATACTCGACCAACCTTCGGCCTGAACCACGTCAAGCACGGGGCCTCCTTAGGGACTAGAAACGGCAGAAGCCCCCAGCTAGGCATACGCTGGGGGCTTCTGAGGGCAAACAAAAAACCCGCCGGGGAGGCGGGTTGAGTTGCTGCGGCCATACTGGTGGCCGCGCAGATACAAAGTACCACACCTTCCGTCAGGGTGGCTTCAGTATGAAGTTTATGCAGGTCAACGAGGTACTGGGGCGCCCAACGGAGTCGTGCAGGTTCTCTGGTGGTTTCGTAACACAGTGGCTGCCAGGGAAGCGACCCACCCGCAGCTTCACTCTCTCCCGCTTCAATCCCGTCCGTCGTCGGCATCGTCATTGACGGCGAGTTGAGCCGTGCGCTCGCCCGCTTCGAGCCCTGCCCCAATCACGTGGGCGGGCGCAGGTGCAGCGCCCGTAGCGCGGGCCGGAGGCATAGGGGCGAAGGGCGGCGGTGCCGGGAGCCTGCCCGGCGGAGCGGAGGGTAGCTGGTCTTGACGAGGTGTGGACATTCTTGCGGTGTCTGATCCGCTGGCCACGATCGCGCGATACCCAGGGTGACGTGCATCCGCATGGGCGACCTGTAGCTGGGGCTGCTGTACAGCAGCGGAGTACCGCAACCACAGCAACTGCCCCCGCCCGTCACCGTCTCTCCGGACCCTCCTAACGGCCGGTATGGCCGTCACTGACCGATCCGGCTAGAGCTACGGATCAGAAGGTTGCAGGTTCGAATCCTGCCGAGTGCACAGCAGGTCAGAGGCCCCCAGGAGAAATCCTGGGGGCCTCTGGCGTTGTCTGCGCCGTGCACGACGGCGAGTTTTGCGGCTAGTTCGGCGGCTTCGTCCACGACGCTGTCGCGGTGCCCGTAGGTGAAGACCTTGACGGTGCCGCGTCCACGCCGGGTCAGGGTGGGGATGAGGGTGTTTTCGGGCTGGTGCACCACGTCTTCGCGGAGGACAGTCTCGTCCTTCTCGCCGCCCCACCGCCTGTCCTTGTCGTAGGGCAGGAAGTCCCTGGTGACGGCCGCTCGCAGGATGTCCTCGAAGATGTCGACGGACAGGGCATCGGGATGGACGGGGCCAAGAGTCGACACGATCGGCGCGGTCGGTACGGGCCGGAGCGTGGCGAGCGTCGTGGGAGCTCCCATCCGGACCACCAAGTGGGTCAGACGCCGGGGTACGCGAGTATGTCAGCAGAGCTGAGCTGACAGAGGGGGACCCGTGCAGATAGCGGGAGTGGACTTGTACGTCAACCATCCGGTCATGGCCTTGGGGTCTCCCGACTGGATCAGCACTGACCTGAAGCTGGGCGGCGCTCCCGCTGCGTCCACCGACACTCACGTCATCGTCCGCGTACAGCCACAGACGGCTCTGATCAAGGTGCGGCTGTTCCAGGACTACGGTGAGGACATCGCCGCTGACCCATCATTCACCACAGTGTTTGATGGGTCCCTCTACTTGGCAGACAGGCGCTTCGTGATCGGTGACGTGATGGGAGAGAGCCGGTTCGTCAAGTACATCGGGGGACCGCAACGCTGGCGAGTGCGGGTCGCGGTGGATAGCCCGAAGGGGTACGCGCGAGCTGCCGACGTGGTTCTCAGCGCCGAGGAGTAGAGCCGCATGCGCTGTCAAGCCTGCGTGGTGTGACTGTCATCAGCGACTGACACCAACAAGCGCGAACAGCAGCGATCGACGCCGAACCTCAGTGGACCGTTGGCCGAGGCGCAGAGCTGGTTGGCCGACGTCGACTGCCTGTCGTGACCGACCTGATAAGGGTGAGGCTGCGACATGAACTCTTGCCCCCGCAGCGAGCTCGCGTCTGGTGGAGGTCATACGGGTCTGCCAGGATCGAGCTGTGAACCAGCCTTCGATACCCGACAGATTGAACAGGGCCCTCGACTGGGCAGGACTGCCCCTGTCCGTTCTCCTTCTCGCCATTGGCGTCAGGGACTATCGCGATGGTGCCTCCGTGGGTTGGCCCATCGGTGGAGCGGTGCTTGTTCTGGTCAGCCTCTGGGTGATCTACCGCGGGATGCGTCGCCGGAGTGCCGGGACCACCAAGTCGGCGTAGGTGTGGCCGTAGCTGGCCGATCCGGCTGGAGCTACGGATCAGAAGGTTGCGGGTTCGAATCCTGCCGATCGCACAGCAGGCCAGAGGCCCCCAGGAGGAATCCCGGGGGCCTCTCGCGTTGCCGTCAGCAGTTTCTAGGCGGCCTCGGCCGCTACCTTCATCCGGGCCGGCTCCGTCGTCACTCGGCGGCGGCGGGTCGGCAGGCCCATCGTCGGGTTGGCGACGCCCCAGGCCGCGCCCTTGCAGACCAGTTCCTTGTAGAGGGCGGCCACGCGGCCGGTCAGGGCTGCGCTGACGGCTCGGTCGTCGGCGGTGACGTACTGGATCAGGCCCTCCTTGCGGCCCAGGGAGACGCACTGGTTGAAGTAGCGGGGTGCGGTGGTCGGGAGCTTGGTGCCGGTGAGGCGGGCCGCGATGGCGTCGGCCGCCTGCCAGGCGGTGGGGATGCCCGAGGCGCACGACATGCGCAGCGGCTTGCCGCCGGGGCCGGCGACCAGGGCCGCGTCGCCGATGGCGTACACGTCCGGGTGCGAGGTCGAGCGCATGGTGGCGTCGACCACGATCTGGCCGGTGTCGCCGGTCTCCAGGGTCGTGGCCCGGGCGATCGGGTGGACCGCGAAGCCCGTCGTCCAGACCGTGATCGCGGCCGGGACGTCGCCCTCCGTGGTGGTGACCCGGTCGGCGTGCACGGCGGTGACGTCGGCGTGTTCGTGGGCGGTGATCCGCAGGTCGGTGAAGACCTTCCGCAGGTGCCTGGCGCCCTTGGGGGAGAGCCAGTCGCCCAGTGCTCCCCGGGCGACCAGGGCCACGTCCAGGTCCGGGCGGGTCTCGGCCAGCTCCGTCGCGGCCTCCACGCCGGTGAGGCCGCCGCCGACGACGACCACGGGCGTGCCGGGGGCGACGGCGGCCAGACGCTCGCGCAGGCGCAGTGCGCCGGGGCGGCCGGCGATGTCGTGGGCGTGTTCGGCGGCGCCGGGGACGGCGTGGGTGCTCCAGGCGCTGCCGAGGGCGTACACGAGGGTGTCGTACGACAAGGCCTCCGGCCCGCCGGTTCCTTCCGGGGCGGTGACGGACACCGTGCGGCCGTCGACGTCGATGCCCGTGACCTTCCCGAGGCGCAGCCGGACGCCCGTGCCGGCGAACATCTCGTCGAAGGGCCGGGGGCGGAGGTCCTGGCCCACCGCGAGCTGGTGCATCCGGACGCGCTCGACGAAGTCCGCTTCGGCGTTGACGAGGGTGATGGAGACATCCTCACGCCGCAGCCGCCTGGCGAGGCGTCCGGCGGCACTCGCTCCGGTGTAGCCGGCTCCGATGACGATGACGCGGTGCTGCTGGATGTTCTGCTGCATGTCCTGCACTCCTGTCTCGCGCGGTTTCGCCCCTTGAACCGGACAGCCCGTCGATTCCTGACAGGTGGGCGATGTGACGCGCGGCACAGGGGATCAGTTGATGCGGAGGACCGGTTCTCCGTGGTCCGTCGCCGCCCACAGCCGCGTCGCTCGTTCGAGCTTGTCGGGGTTGGCCTGGTTACGGAACGCGGCGATACCGTCCGCCGTGATCTCCAGGCACATGACGCCGATGACCCGGCCGTCGACGGTGACCACGAGCGCGGGCAGCCCGTTGGCGTACGAGACGTGGATCTCCGCGGTGCCACCGAGGAGGTTGCGAGCGGCCTGGTTGGGGGTGAACAGGCTCCGCATGAACTTCGCGACGGCCACGGCCCCCTCGAACGGCCTGGTGCGGGCCGGTACCTTTCCGCCGCCGTCGCCGATCGCGACGGCGTCCGCGGTGAGCAGCCGGACGAGCGGTTCGGTCCGGCCGCTGGTGGCGGCCGTGAGGAACTCGTCGACGATCCGCCGGGCGGCGGCCTCGTCGATCTCCGTACGGGTCCTGCCGTCCGCGATGTGCTTCTTGGCGCGGTGGAAGATCTGCTGACCGGAGGCCTCGGTGATGTCGAGGATCTCCGCGATCCTCCGGTGCGGGTAGCCGAAGGCCTCCCGCAGCACGTACACCACCCGCTCGTTGGGGGACAGGCGCTCCATGAGGGCGAGTACGGCGAACGAGACCGACTCGCGCTGTTCGACGGTGTCGGCCGGGCCGAGCATCGGGTCCCCGGCGAGCAGCGGTTCGGGCAGCCACTGGCCCACATAGGTCTCGCGCCGGGCGCGGGCCGAGGTGAGCTGGTTGAGGCAGAGGTTGGTGAGGACCTTCGTCAGCCAGGCCTCGGGGACCTCGATGCGGTCGACGTCGGCGGACTGCCAGCGCAGGAACGTGTCCTGAACGGCGTCCTCGGCATCGCTCGCGGAGCCGAGGAGGCGGTAGGCGATGGCCTTCAGACGGGGCATGGAAGCCTCGAACAGGTCGATCTGGTTCCCGGTCAGCACCATGGATCGGATCCTAAGGGGAGCGGCGCGCGACGGTGCAACGGGTGCGCCCCGCCGTCTCCTCGGAGGAGCGGCGGGGCGCGCGGGTGGTGGTGTGTGCGGGCCGGTTAGGCGGGTGCGTCCGCCGCGGCGAAGTCGGCCTCCAGCCGCGGGATGTAGTCGGCGAACGCGGGGGCCCAGCAGCCGTAGTTGTGGCCGCCGTCGCACGTGGGCGACAGCGAGGAGCCGTTGCCGTAGTCGACCACGCGGGCGGGCAGGCCGAGCTGGTCCAGCCGGGACTTGACCGTCCTGGTGGCGACCGCGGTGACGGAGTCGATCAGCCCCTGGTCACCGGTGTAGAGCGTGACCTTCGCGCCCCGCAGCCGGGCGAGGTTGGCCGAGGCGGCCGGGTTGACCGCGTTCCAGACGCGGTCCGCGCCGAAGACCGGGTACGGGGAGCCGAAGACGGCGTCGCTGTCGACGTAGGGCCCGTAGCCCGTGCAGGCGCCGGTGCCCGACGGGGTCGAGGTGCTCACCGCGCACCACGCGCCGGTGAGGTTCAGTTCCGTGGCGACGACGGCGGCGCGGATCGTCGGCATGCCGAAGTCGATGCCGCCGGAAAGCGCGGCCGTGTGGCCGAACAGGTCGGGGCGGGCCTCGGCGTAGCGGAGCGCTCCGTAACCGCCCATCGACAGGCCGACGACCGCCCGGTGGTCCTTGCCGGGCAGGGTGCGGAGGTTGGCGTCGATGAAGGGGACGACCTGTTCGAGGTGGAAGGTCTGCCAGTTGGCCGCGCCCACCGCGGTGTTCTGCATGACCCAGTCGGCGTACCAGCCCTTCAGCCCACCGTCCGGCACGACGGTGATCATCTTGTCCGAGCGCAGTGCGGGGACCGCGGCGGCGTCGTCGACGGTGCCGCCCCCGCCGTGCAGGAAGTACGTCACGGGCCACCGCTTGCCGGGGTCCGCCGCGTAGCCCTCGGGGAGGAAGACGCGGATCTTGTGGGGGCCGGACACCTGCGGGGTGGTCACGGTGAGGGTGAAGTCGGTCTCCGAGCGCACCTCCGTGGCGTCGACGACCCGGGTCAGGCCGTGGCTGTCGGTGAAGTCGGGGATCGCGGGGGCGTCGGCCCGCGCTGTCGGCGCTGCGGCGAACGCGGTCAGCATCGTCATCGCCACGGTCGCCGCGGCCGCGGCCGCGGCTCCGGCGCGCAACCCGGCGAGGGCTCGTACACCGGATATCAAGGGGTTCATGAGGCGGTTCTCCTTCGATCGGACGGGGCGGTTGCTCGCGGGCCGGCTACGGGTTGGTGGTGACCTGGAAACCCGCGCCGTAGACACCGGGCTGTGCGGCGTTCCGGGCGCGCAGGTCGGCGAGGATGTTCGCGGAGCTGGTGTAGACGTACGGCGGCACTCCCAGGGCGATGGCCTTGGTGATGCCGGCCCAGGGTCCGGCGGCCTGGAAGCCGTTCGCGGACGAGGGGTAGGCGCTGCCGGGTACGTGCCAGATCGCCGGGCCTCCCGAATCGCCGCCCTTGTGCGGGGCCCAGGACTGGTAGATGCCCTGGGCGGCGTTGGTGACGCGGCCGTAGTTGACGCCGAGCTGGCCCGAGACCACCAGTTCGTTGTTGTTGAACAGGGCCGCGCCGAGCAGGCGTTCGCTGTTCGGCGCCGGGCTGAGGGCGTTGGGGCTGGGCTGCCCGCCGGGGACCTCCAGCACGCCCGTCTGCTTCAGGTGCGGACCCTGCGAGGAGAGGACCACCGTCTGCTCCAGCTCGATGATCATGTAGTCCTTGGTGGCGTGCCCCACCATCGAGCCCTCGGGGTCCTTGAAGTAGCGCAGGTGCCCGATCGGACCGGAGGCGATGTCGTTCCGGTCGTAGACGGGCTGGATGTTCTCGGGGATGTCACGGTCGGCGTACTCCTTGCCGTTCACGCAGTGCCCCGCGGAGATGGCGATCTTCCGCTGGTACGCGTCGGTGCCGACCGCGCCGATCGTGCAGAAGGCGTTGGGCGTGTCCGTCCGGAAGATGATCTGCATGCCGTTGAACACGCGCTTCTCCGCGCCGGCGCCGGGCGCGGTGGCGGCAGCGGCGGTGGAGGCCGTGATGCCCGTCAGGACCAGGAGGAACCCCAGGACTCCTGCTAGCAGTCCGGGTATTCGTTGTATCCGCTCCGTCCGTTCCCTTCGCTCCGTCCGCTCCGTCCGCTCCGTCCGTTCCATTCGCTGATTTCGTCGTCGGTACATGGGTGTTCCTCTCGGTCGGTCGGTGGGTTCGGGTTCCGGTGGGTTTCGGCTATCGGCGGCACGAGGCCGCGATGACCAGCAGCACGATGGTGATGCCCAGGAACGGCAGGCAGCCCAGACCTCCCTGCGGATTTCCGCGATGGACTTCCACATGGCCGCCGGGAGGAATTCCGGGGTGTTTCCGGGTGTAGTGATCGATCTGCTGCTGCTCGGCCCGGGACTCGTCGAGCCAGGGCGTCTTTGCGGTGCATTCGCCGCACCAGTAGCGATAGGCCATGCCGGTTCCTCACCCGTCGTTCTTCCGCTGCTCCGCCGACGATCGCGTTTCCGCAGCTCGGCGGACAGGCCAGGGCACCGGCCATCTGTGGCCGGTCCGGTCACCGCGCTAGACTCGCCGCCGTCCGGGCGGGCTAGGCGGGGGACCGAAGTGACGGATCGGCTCGGCATATTGGTGCGCCGCTTGCGCACCCAGGCGGGACTGACGCAGGAACAGATGGCGGAGCGGTCCGGGGTGAGCGTGCGCACCATCCGCCGGCTGGAGACGGGAAAGGCCGCCGATCACCGGCTGGGCACGGTGAACCTCCTGGCCGATGCCCTCGATCTCGGAGCCGAGGACCGTCGGCAGCTTGCGGCCGTACTCGCACCGGCGCACCCCTCGCCTATTCCTTTACAGGGAAAGGTGAATGGTGATTCGAGCGGACCTTTCGAACCAGAACCCGAACCAGATCCCGAATCCGAACCAGAACCCGAATCCGAAGTCGATCGTGTGCTTGCCGGTGCGGCCGCCGAATTGGCGCGGGAGGTCGGGCGCCGTTGGCAGAAGGAAGAGGAACAACGCCGGGTCCACGACCCGTTCCCGTTGCCGGTGCGCTGGAACAGGGCGCCCGCCCGGCTGACCGACCACGCGGAGAACATCCAGCGCCTTCCACCGGGCGTCCGGCCGGAGCCCATGGAACCGGCGGGTGATCTGCGGAGCGTGGCCGAGGCCTACCGGGGGATTCCGTCCGGGCGGCTGGTGATTCTCGGCCGGGCCGGTTCGGGCAAGTCCATCATGGCGATCCGGCTCGTCCTGGATCTGCTCGGCGGGAGCGGTCCGGACCGCTCCCGCCGGGTTCCGGTGATCTTCGGCGTCGGAGCCTGGGACGCGACGGCCGTCGCGTTACGGGACTGGCTCGTCGATCTCCTCCTGCGCGACTACCCGCATCTCGCCCGCCGGACCCCCGGTGGCTCCACCCTGGCCGCCGCGCTGGTCGACGCCGGGCTCATCCTTCCCGTCCTGGACGGGTTCGACGAGATCGCCGAGGGGCTGCGGCAGGAGGCGCTCGAAGCGCTGAACGCGACGTCGTTGCCGCTCGTGCTGACCAGCAGGGCCGGGGAGTACGCCGAGGCGGTGAGCGCGGCCCGTGCGCCGCTGGTCTGGGCCGCCGGGATCGAACTCGCCGGTCTCACCCCCGACGACCTCTCGGCCTACCTGTCGAGGACCACCCGCCCGGCCGCCCAGGGCGGACGGGCGCCCGGAGGGGACGGCGGCGAGGGCGGCGAGGCGCTGTGGGACAGCGTTCTGGAGGTGCTGCGGAGCGGGAACGACCCGGCGGGCGGACGTCTCGCCGAGGTGCTGAGCACCCCTTTGATGATCGCCCTGGCCCGCACGATGTACAGCGAGGCCCCCGGCCGGGACCCCGCGGAACTGCTGGACGCCGGACGGTTCCCCACCGCGAGTTCCCTGGAGGACCATCTGCTGGCGGGCTTCGTGCCCACGGTCTACCGGCCCCGCGTCGCCGAGCGGGCCGCGACGGGGGACCCGGACCGGGACCGGCGACAGGACCGGAGGGACCGGGACCGGCGGCGCAACTGGGACCCCGACCGTGCCCGGCACTGGCTGGGTCACCTCGCCCATCATCTGGTCCGGCTCGACCGCGACCGGCACGACCTCGCCTGGTGGCAGATCGGCGAATCGCTGCCCCGTTCGACGCGTGTCCTGACCGTCGCCCTGGTCTCCGCGCTCTGCGTCACTGTGTCCGACTGGGCCGTCGTCCTGCTCGTCGCCCCGATCACCCCCGGCGAGGCACTGGTGCAGGGAGCCGTGGTCGGCCCGGTCGGCGGCCTCGCCTTCGGGTGCTTCTACGCGGTGATGGCCGCGTTCGGCGGCGGCTCCTTCGCCCCGAGCCAGGTGCGCCTTCGGCTGCGCGGCAGGACCGACGGCATCGGCCGCAGACCGGTGCGCACGTTCACCGACCGGTTCGCGGCCGTCGTGCCGGGCGGGTTCGTGATGGGGATCGGGTGCGCGTGCGCGTTCGCCCTCCAACGGGCCCTGTACGAGGGGCGTTCGCTCACCGACCCCGCGCTGGTCGAGGCCCTGCTCATCAACATGCTGGTCCTCGGGCTGATCTTCAGCTCGGCCGCCGGTCTGGTCTTCGGGCTCCTGGCCGCGCTCGAAACGCCCCTGGACGTCGGGTCCGCGGCCACTCCGGCCGGTCTGCTGTCCGCGAACCGGGCGACCGTGTACCGGCAGGTCCTCGTCATCGTGCCCGTGCTCACCCTGGCCATCGCGCTCGGCGGCGGCCTCGTCGTCCGTCTGCTCGCGGGCGTTCTCGGGCCGCTGAGCTGGAAGCTGCCGGAAGGACTCGTCATCGGGGCCGTGGGCGGGCTCGGCGGTGGCCTCTCGTACGCCCTCTGCTTCACCGCCTGGGGCCAGTGGCTGATCTTCTCGCGGCTCCTGCTGCCGCTCACCGGGAAGCTGCCCTGGAGCCCGGAGGACTTCCTCGACGACGCCTACCGGCGGGGTGTGCTGCGCCGCTCCGGGGCCGTCTACCAGTTCCGCCACGTCCGACTCCAGCACCACCTCGGGCACACGTACCGCCGGAGGCAGGGCAACTACACGCCGGCCACGTTCCCCATGCCGCCCCGCTAGCATCGCCGGGCCGGTCCGACCGGTAGATCTGGTGCCGAGGTGAGCGGGGTCCGGGGTGTCCGGTGGGTGGTGGTGCGACGGGGTGCGGTGGCCCGGGCAGGCGCCCGAACTGGGGTGGAGCAGGGGCGGTGACCGGCGGGTGAGCGTGCTCGCGTACGGGGCCGGCATCGGGTTCCGGGCCCTCGGGGAGCGGCACTGCGTGGGGGCCCGGGGGAACGTGTGCCCGCTGGGCGCGGTGGTGCCGGGGCGCTCCACCGGCGGGCGGTGCGCGGAGTGCGCGCGGCTGGACCGGGCGCACTCGGTGGCCGCCGACACGATGGCGGACGATCCCCGGACGTACCGCGTGTACCTCGCCTGGTTCGGGCCCGGCATGGTCAAGGTCGGGATCACCGGGGAGGATCGCGGGGCGGCCCGGCTGCGGGAGCAGGGGGCCGTGGTCTTCAGCTGGCTCGGGCGCGGGCCCCTCATGGCGGCCCGGCGGACCGAGGAGGTGCTGCGGGCGGCCCTCGGGGTGCCCGACCGGATTGCGTACGCCAGGAAGCGGGCCGTGCGCGGGCGGCTGCCGGGGGCCGAGGAGCGGGCCGCCGAGGTGGCGGAGCTGTACGGGCGGGTCGCGCGGCTCGAAGGGGGCGGCGGGCCCGAGTCGTTGGAGCGGCTGCCTCTCGAAGTCGTCGACCAGGCGGAGCTTTTCGGGATCGACCGGACGCCCGCTCCCGTCCGGTCGGTGCGGGAGCTGGTCGACGGGGGCGTCGTCTCGGGGCGGCTCGTCGCGGCGGCCGGACCCGATCTGCACCTGGCGGTGGACGGCGTGGGCGTGGTCGTCCTGGACACGCGGCTGATCACCGGGTGGGACCTCGCGGCCGTACCGGACGTGCCCGTACGCGCGGGGGCCGGATCCGACGCGGCAGCGTCCGCGAAGGCAAGCCCCGACGCGTCCGCATCCGTGAAGGCCACGCCCGACGCGTCCGGCGCGTCCGGCGGCGAAATGCGTGTCCCCCTCATCGACATCGGCGGCGGCGGTGTGCAGGGTGGGTTGTTCTGACCGTCGATCGAGGGAGAGCGTCCGTGGGGCCGGAGAGCGATGACGTGGTGCGGTTCTGGGAGCGGCTCGGGCTGCCCGGGATCATCGACGTGCACACCCACTTCATGCCGGAGCAGGTCCTGCGCAAGGTGTGGGCGTACTTCGACGCCGCCGGGCCGCTCACCGGCCTGGAGTGGCCGATCACCTACCGGTACGAGGAGGAGGCGCGGCTGGCGGTGCTGCGGTCGTTCGGGGTGCTGCGCTTCACCTCCATGCTCTACCCGCACAAGCCCGGCATGGCCCGCTGGCTGAACGGCTGGGCCGCCGACTTCGCCGCCCGGACCCCCGACTGTCTGCACACCGCGACCCTCTTCCCGGAGGACGGCGTGGAGGTGTACGTGAAGGAGGCCGTCGAGGCGGGGGCCCGGGTCTTCAAGTCGCACCTCCAGGTCGGCGCGTGCGACGCCAACGACCCGCTCCTGGACCCCGTGTGGGGGCTGCTCGCGGAGGCCGGGATCCCGGTGGTCACGCACTGCGGGTCGGGGCCGGCGCCGGGTGCGTACACCGGGCCCGAGCCGATCGGGCGGCTGCTCGCGCGCCATCCCCGGCTGCGGCTGGTCGTCGCGCACATGGGGATGCCGGAGTACGCGGAGTTCCTGGCGCTGGCGGAGGCGTATCCGGAGGTCAGGCTCGACACGACGATGGCGTTCACCGACTTCAGCGAGGGGTTCAGCCCCTTCCCGGCGGCGGAGCTGGGGCGGCTCGCCGACCTCGGGGACCGCATCCTGCTGGGGACCGACTTCCCGAACATCCCCTACCCGTACGTCCATCAGCTCCATGCGCTGGAGCGGCTCGGGCTGGGGGAGGAGTGGTTGCGGGCGGTCTGTCACGGGAACGCCGCCGCGTTGTTCCCCGCTCAGGACTCCTAGAACCCTCGCCGTTTCTCAGGAAATTCACAGGAACGGGTCAGGCTTCTCTCACGGGTGACTCACAGAGTGGTCCCCATGACGACGACGACCTCGCCCCAGGGGCGTACCGAACTGCTCAGGCCGGACCGTACCCCCGTGAGGGTCCTGGTCGTGGACGACGAGGCTCCGCTCACCGAGCTGCTCTCGATGGCCCTGCGGTACGAGGGGTGGGAGGTGCGCAGCGCCGGGGACGGGGCCGGGGCCGTCCGTGCCGCGCGGGACTTCCGTCCGGACGCGGTGGTCCTGGACGTGATGCTCCCGGACATGGACGGGCTGTCCGTGCTGGGCCGGCTGCGCCGCGAGTACGACGATGTGCCGGTCCTCTTCCTGACCGCCCGGGACTCCGTCGAGGACCGGATCGCCGGGCTCACCGCCGGTGGCGACGACTACGTGACCAAGCCCTTCAGCCTGGAGGAGGTCGTGGCCCGGCTGCGCGGGCTCATCCGCCGCTCGGGCTCGGCCGTCGCCGCCGGGCGCGGCGAGTCCACGCTCGTCGTCGGGGACCTGGTGCTCGACGAGGACAGCCACGAGGTGAGCCGGGGCGGGGACGCGATCCACGTCACGGCCACCGAGTTCGAGCTGCTGCGCTTCCTGATGCGCAATCCGCGCCGGGTCCTCAGCAAGGCGCAGATCCTCGACCGGGTCTGGAACTACGACTTCGGCGGCCAGGCCAACGTCGTCGAGCTCTACATCTCCTACCTCCGCAAGAAGATCGACGCCGGGCGCACGCCGATGATCCACACCCGGCGCGGCGCGGGGTATCTGATCAAGCCCGGTGAGTAGGCGAGGGGGCGTGGGGGTGCTGCGGCGGCCCTGGACGCTGCGGACCCGGCTCGTCGTGTCCGCCGTCTCGCTCATCGCGGTCGTCGCGGCCGTCATCGGGTCCGTCACCGCCATCGCCTTCCACAGCTACATGTACGGCAAGCTCGACGACCAGCTGCACTCCGTCGCCGAGCGGGCCCAGCGCCCGCCCGGGCCGGGTCCGCTGCCCCAGGCGCTGCGCGCGGCGGGCCCGCTCGGCTTCGTCGGCGGGGGCGGGCAGCCGCTCGGCACGTTCGGGGCGCTCCTCGGCGAGGACGGGGACGTCACCGCGTCGAAGGTCGTCGAGGACAGCGGGCTGCGCGCCCAGGAGAGCGCGAAGCCGCTGACCGGGGAGCAGCGGAGCGCCCTGGAGGAGGCCGCTCCGGGCACCGGTGAGGGGGCCCGGAGCGTCGATCTTCCGGGGCTCGGCGGCTACCGGGTGGAGGCCGCGACCACCATCGAGGGGTACACCGTCCTCGTCGGGATCCCCAGTGCCGAGGTGAGCGGGGCGCTGACCACCCTGATCGTCGTCGAGGTCTGCGTCACCGCCGCCGGGCTCCTCGCCGCCTCGATCGCGGGCACCGTCCTCGTCGGGGTCGCCCTGCGGCCGTTGCGCCGGGTCGCCGCCACGGCCACCCGGGTCTCCGAACTCCCTCTGCACAGCGGCGAGGTGGCCCTCCTGGAGCGGGTCCCGGACGCCGAGGCCGACCCGCGCACCGAGGTCGGGCAGGTGGGCGCGGCGCTCAACCGGATGCTCGGGCACGTCGGTTCGGCCCTCACGGCCCGCCAGGAGAGCGAGACGCGGGTCCGGCAGTTCGTCGCGGACGCCAGCCACGAGCTGCGCACCCCGCTGGCCTCGATCCGGGGCTACGCCGAGCTGACCCGGCGCGCCACCGGAAGCCGGGAGGCGCCGGAGCCCGATCCGGTCACCCGGCACGCGCTGGGCCGGATCGAGTCCGAGGCGGACCGGATGACGGGCCTGGTGGAGGATCTGCTGCTGCTCGCCCGGCTGGACTCCGGGCGTCCGCTCTCGTACGGGAGCACCGATCTGCTGCCGCTGGTCGTGGACGCGATCAGCGACGCGCGGGCGGCGGACCAGGGGGCGCCGGGCCAGGACGCCCGGCACCGCTGGCGGCTGGAGCTGCCCGCGGAGCCCGTGACCGTACGCGCCGATCCCGACCGGTTCCAGCAGGTGCTGGTCAACCTGCTGGCCAACGCCCGCACCCACACCCCGCCGGGGACCACCGTCACCGTGTCCGTACGGCCGCCCGTGCGCGCCGGGGGGCGGGTCGCGCTGGAGGTGCGGGACGACGGGCCCGGCATCCCGGCGGAGCTGCTGCCGCATGTCTTCGAACGGTTCGCCCGGGGTGACGCCTCCCGCTCGCGCGGGGCCGGTACGGGTACGGCGACCGGATCCACCGGGCTCGGACTGGCCATCGTGCAGGCCGTCGTCTCCGCGCACGGCGGGAGCGTACGGGTGGACTCGGAGCCGGGCCGCACGGTGTTCGTGATCGAGCTGCCGGCGGAAGCGGATGAAGCGCGCCACGCGGGGTCGGCGGGAGCGGATGAAGCGCGCCACGCGGGGTCGGCGGGAGCGGATGAAGCGCTCCGTGCGGACTCGGCGGGAGCGGATGAAGCGCGCCGCGCGGACTCACAGGGCAGGGACAGGCTCAGCACACCGGTGTGACAGCGCGGTTGGCGAACGTCGGAGCATGACAACCGACAGCCTCCGGAGCGGCCCCGGTGCGACCGGCCGCAGCAGCAGGGACGGCAGGCACAGCGCCCGCCTGCCGGTCAGGGAGCACCTTCCGGCCCGTGACTCGGCCACCGCCGCCGATGTCCCCGTGCTCGATGTCGTCATCCCCGTGTACAACGAGGAGAAGGACCTCCGCCCCTGCGTCGTGCGCCTGAACGGCCATCTCGCGCGGACCTTCCCGTACCCCTTCCGCATCACCGTCGCCGACAACGCCAGCACCGACTCCACCCCCGCTGTCGCCGCCGCGCTCGCCGCG
Organism: Streptomyces anulatus; assembly: GCF_014650675.1. Classification (GTDB taxonomy): domain Bacteria; phylum Actinomycetota; class Actinomycetes; order Streptomycetales; family Streptomycetaceae; genus Streptomyces; species Streptomyces anulatus. The sequence goes on from NZ_BMVK01000003.1 coordinate 551,810, forward strand.
GAGCTGCCCGGGGTGCGGTACGTGAGGCTGGAGGAGAAGGGCCGGGGGCGGGCGCTGCGCACGGTCTGGTCGGCGTCCGACGCACCCGTCCTCGCCTATATGGACGTCGACCTCTCCACCGACCTCAACGCCCTCCTCCCGCTGGTCGCCCCGCTGATCTCCGGCCACTCCGACCTGGCCATCGGCTCGCGGCTGGCGCGGAGTTCGCGGGTGGTGCGCGGGCCGAAGCGGGAGTTCATCTCGCGCGCCTACAACCTGATCCTGCGCTCCTCGCTGGCCGCCGGGTTCAGCGACGCCCAGTGCGGGTTCAAGGCGATCCGGCGTGAGGTCGCCGAGCGGCTGCTGCCGATGGTGGAGGACAGCGGCTGGTTCTTCGACACCGAGCTGCTGGTCCTCGCCGAGCGGGCCGGGCTGCGCATCCACGAGGTGCCCGTCGACTGGATCGACGACCCCGACTCGACCGTCCACATCGTGCGGACGGCCACCGAGGACCTGAAAGGGGTGTGGCGGGTGGGGCGCGCGCTGGCCGTCGGCGCGCTGCCGCTGGACCGGCTGGCCCGGCCCTTCGGGGACGATCCGCGCGACCGGGCGCTGACCGGGGTACCGCGCGGACTGGCCCGCCAGCTCGTCGGGTTCTGCTTCGTGGGCGTGCTGTCGACGTTGTTCTACCTCGCCCTGTACTCCCTCTTCCGGCTCGGCGTCGGCCCGCAGATCGCCAACGGCGGCGCGCTGCTCGTCTCCGCCGTCGCCAACACGGCCGCCAACCGCCGTCTCACCTTCGGTGTGCGCGGCCGGGGCGGGGCGGTCCGCCACCAGGCGCAGGGGCTCGTGGTCTTCGCCATCGGCCTCGCGCTGACCAGCGGCTCGCTCGCCGCGCTGGGGGCGGCCTCCGGTGCGCCCTCGCACGGCACGGAGCTGGCCGTACTGATCACCGCCAACCTCGCGGCCACCGTGCTGCGCTTCCTGCTCCTGCGCGCCTGGGTCTTCCCGGAGCGCCGCACCACCGAACGGGACGAGGTGGAGGCGCCGTTGCCCGCGACAGCCGCCCTCCCGGTCCGCAACGAATCCGAGGATGCCCGATGACCACGACCGCCGCCGTCCCCCCGATCCCGGTTCCGGCGCCGCCGCCCCGGCCGTCGGAACCCGGTCCCGGCCCCCGCTGGGCGCGACCCGCGCTGTACGGGCTGCTGCTGGCCGTCGGGCTCGCGTACTTCTGGAACCTCAGTGCCTCCGGTTACGCCAACTCCTTCTACTCCGCCGCCGTCCAGGCGGGCAGCCAGAGCTGGAAGGCCCTCTTCTTCGGCTCGCTGGACTCGGCGAACGCCATCACCGTCGACAAGCCGCCCGCCGCGCTCTGGCCGATGGCCCTGTCGGTGCGGCTGTTCGGGCTGAACTCCTGGGCGATCCTGGCCCCCCAGGTCCTGATGGCGCTCGCCACGGGGGCCGTGCTGAACACCGCCGTACGCCGTCGTTTCGGGCCGGTCGCCGGGCTGATCGCGGTGGGCGTGTTCGCGCTGACGCCGGTCGCGGCGCTGATGTTCCGCTTCAACAACCCGGACGCGCTGCTGGCCCTGCTGATGACGGTCACCGTCTGGTGCGTGCTGCGGGCCCTGGAGCAGGGGCGGACGACGTGGCTGCTGTGGGCGGGCGCGGCGGTCGGGTTCGCGTTCCTGACGAAGACCCTCCAGGCATTCCTGATCCTGCCGCCGCTGGCGGTGCTGTACGCGGTGTGCGCCCCCGTTCCCGTACGGAAGCGGCTCGGCCAACTCGCCGTGTCCACACTGACGATGGTCGTGGCAGGTGGCTGGTGGGTCGCGATCGTGGAGCTGATGCCGGCCTCCTCGCGCCCGTACGTCGGCGGCTCGCAGAACAACTCCTTCCTGGAGCTGACCTTCGGCTACAACGGGCTCGGCCGGATCAACGGCGAGGAGACCGGAAGCGTGGGCGGCGGCGGCCGCGGGGGCGGAGGCGGCGGTGGCTGGGGCGATACCGGCATCGGCCGGATGTTCAACTCCGAGATCGGCGGCCAGATCGCATGGCTGCTCCCCGCCGCGCTGATCCTGCTGGCGGCCGGGCTCTGGCTGACCAGGAAGGCGGCGCGGACCGACTCCGCGCGGGCCGCGTTCGTCGCCTGGGGCGGTGCGCTGATCATGACCGCGGCCGTGTTCAGCTTCATGGCCGGGATCTTCCACCAGTACTACACGGTGGCCCTCGCCCCGTACGTCGCGGCGCTCGTCGCCATGGGCGTCACGGTGCTGTGGGAGGAGCGGGGCGCGTGGTGGCCGCGCGCGGTCCTCGCGGGCACGGTCGTCGTGACGGTGGTCTTGGCGTACGTCCTGCTGGGCCGCACCCCGGACTACCTGCCGTGGCTGCGGTGGACGGTACTGGCGGCGGGGCTCGTCGGTGCGCTCGGGCTGCTGGTGGCGGGCCGGTTCGGCGGACGGGGCCTGGCGGCCGCCGTGGTGGGGCTGAGCTGCGCGGCGTCGCTGGCGGGGCCGGCGGCGTACACCGTGTCCACCCTGAACAGCGGTCACCAGGGCTCGATCGTGACCGCCGGTCCTTCGGCCGGCTTCGGCATGGGCGGTCCCGGGGGCGGGGGTGGCCGGGGCGGACCCGGCGGGCTCGGTGGCGGTGACGGCGGGCAGCGCGGCGGTATGCAGCAGCCTCCCGGCCAGGGCCGGGGCACACCTCCGGGTCAGGGCCAGGGGAATCAGCAGGGGAACCAGCAGGGCAATGCGCCGGGCGGCATGCCCACCGCACCGGGAGGCACCGCACCGGGAGGCACCGCACCGGGAGGCACCGCACCCGGCGGTGCGGGCACGGGCACCGGCGCCGGTACGAACCCGGGCTCCGGCGAGGGCATGAGGGGCGGCGGCGGTGGCGGCATGGGCGGACTGCTCAACGGCGCGTCCGTCGACGCCGAGGCGAAGGCGCTGCTGGAGAAGGGCGCGGACGACTACACCTGGGTCGCCGCGGCCGTCGGTGCGCAGAACGCGGCCAGCTACCAACTCGCGACCGGAGAACCGGTGATGGCGATCGGCGGCTTCAACGGGAGCGACCCGTCACCGACGCTCGCGCAGTTCAAGAAGTACGTCGCGGAGGGGAAGATCCACTACTTCGTCTCGGGCGGCGGCATGGGCGGCGGAACGGGTGGCGGTAGGGAAGGTGGCGGCGGCGGTATGGGAGGCGACTCCGGTACCTCGTCGCAGATCTCCTCCTGGGTGACGGAGAACTTCACCGAGGTCACCGTCGGCAGCGCCACGTTCTACGACCTGACACAGCCGGCCGGTTGACCGCGGGCGCGTACGCGGCCGGGCTCAGAACCCGGCCGCGTACGTCCAGAAGTCCCGCATCACCTGCGGTGCGGCGGGCCCGGACATCTCCATCTGGGTGAGCAGCACGGCGACGGCGCCCGTGGACGGGACGATGTGCGCCGTGGTGCCGGTGCCGCCGACCCAGCCGTAGCGGCCGAGGACGTTCCAGGGGGCCGCGATCTCGACGTCCACCGCACCGCCGAACCCCCAGCCCTGGCCCTCCGTGAACAGCCCGCTCGCCGCACGCTGCTCGGGGGTCAGGTGGTCGGTGACCATCTGGCGGACCGACCCGGCGTCCAGCACCCGGCGGCCGTCGTCGCTCAACCCTCCGGCGAGCAGCATCCGGCCGAAGGCGGCCCAGTCGTCGACGGTCGAGACCAGGCCGCCCGCGCCGGAAGGGAAGGCGGGCGGGCTGCTCCACTGCCCGTCCGGGGCGTCCACCAGCACCGGATCGTCGCCGCTGTCCGCCCCGGCCCGGTAGGAGCTCGTGAACCGGTCCAGCGCGGCGGGCTGCACGGCGAACCCGGTGTCCGTCATGCCGAGGGGCTCGAACAGCCGCTCCGCCAGATACGCGGGCAGCGGGCGGTCGGCGACCCGGGCGACGAGGACGCCGAGGATGTCGGAGCACGTGTTGTAGAGCCAGCCGTCGCCCGGCTGGTGCAGCAACGGGATACGGGACAGCGCGGCCATCCAGGCGTCCGGCGCGAGGACGGCCTGCGGCTGCGGCGGGCCCTGTTTCAGCTCGGCGAACAGCGGGGCGACGGCCGGGAGCGAGAAGTCGGACGGGAAGCCGTATCCGGCCCGGAAGGTCAGCAGGTCCAGCAGGGTGATCGGGCGGACCGCCGACACCACGTCGTCGACCGGGCTCCGCGGGGTCCGTACGACCAGCGGCGAGGCCAGCTCGGGCAGCCAGGCCGCGACCGGGTCGGCGGGGGCGATCAGGCCGTCCTCGACGAGCGTCATGGCGGCCGCCGCCACGATCGGCTTGGTGATCGAGGCGATCCGGAAGAGCGAGTCCCGTCGCATCGGCGCGGACCCGGCGAGGCCGGCCGTGCCGGCCGACGCCACCTCGGTCCGTCCGCCCCGGGAGACCAGGGCCACCGCGCCCGGCATCGACCCCTTGGCGATGTGGGCGTCCAGCAGTTCGTGCAGGGGGGTGGTGGTCATGGGTCGTCCTTCGTCCGCTACCGCGTGTGCTGTCGGAGGCCTGCGCCCCGGGAGGTGTCCCGCAGCGTCCGACCGCGGGTGGTGGGCCGTGCGCGGCCCTCGGACAGGAGGACGCGCGCCGACCGTAAAAGGAAGCATTCGGGCCGAAAATGGAGACTCCCGGACCGCCCCGGACTCATCGGTTCCGCCCGGGACTCATCCGACTCGGCTACGGACTCATCGGCTCCGCACCGGAATCATCCGACCCGGATCCGAACTCATCTGCTCCGCACCGGAATTATCCGTCCCGGATCCGGAGTCATCGGTCCCGGCTCCGGAATCGTCGGCCCCGCCCCGGAATCGTCCGTCCCGGCTCCGGAATTATCGGCCCCGCTCACCTTCGCGGGCCCCGCCGCTCGGCGGCGGCCTCATCGGTGCGGCCCGGGGTTCATCGCCCCGGCCCCCGCCCCGGCCCCCGTCGGTGGGTTCATCGCCCCTTCCCTCGCCGTACCAGCAGGTCCGCCACCACCGGCAGGTGGTCGGAGGCGACGGTCTCCGGCACCCACGCCTTCCGCACCGTGATCCCGGTGCCCGGCCCGCCCTTCGACACCGCCACGAAGTCGATCCGCTTGACCGGGTCCTGCGCCGGGAAGGTGGGCGCTCCCGGGTCGGCGTCCGCCAGCTCCCGCCACAGCGGGGACAGTTCGGGGGCGTCGGGCTCCGCGTTGAAGTCGCCGAGCAGGATCCGCGGGCCCCGGTCCTCGGCCATGATCCGCCGGGTGTCGGCGACCTGGGCGACGCGTACGGCGGGGTCCGGGCGGTAGTCGAGGTGGGTCACGTACACGTGTACGGGCAGGCCCCGCACCCGTACGACGACCTCCCCGAACCCCGGGGCGGGGGCCGGGACCGGGTTGGGGTCCTGGGTGGAGAGCCGCGTGATCTCGTGGTTCTCGGCGCCCACGATCCGGTGGCGCGACAGCACGGCGACCCCGTACTCCGCCCGGGGGCCGCCCGGTCGGTCCGGGTCCAGGCTGTAGATCGGCGCGAAGGAGACGTGCATGCGCAGCCGCCGCGCCAGCTCTCCGGCGAGATCCCGCCACTCGCTGCGGTCGCCCCAGTGCCGGTCGACTTCCTGAAGGCCGATCACATCGGCGTCCAGCGCACGGAGTTCGGCGGTCTGACGGTCCAGGTCGAAGACGCCGTCCACCCCCGCCCCGGCGTGGATGTTGTACGTGGCGACCCGCAGCGGCAGGTCCCCGCCGGAAGGGGGGCGGGCCGTCGTGGCGGCGGCGGGCGGCGCGACGAGGGCACCCAAGAGGGATGCGGCGAACAGAAGTTGAGGGATACGAGAGGTACGGCGACGCAGCGACATGGCTCTCCAACCGGCCGAAAATCGCGCACTTTGTCAGGTCAGCGTCGAGAACCGTACCGCCCGGCCGCCGCGAGGTCCCACCGGCGCGGCGGGTCCGGGGGCACGGAAATCGACTTGTACGTTGTACAGGACCTGTCTTACGCTGTATATCAACGAAGTCCTCTACGCCGTACAGTGCCGAATGCCGTACGGCCCTCCGGAGCGAGCTGTCACCGCACCGGACCCCCCGGAGCCCAAGGAGTCCGCATGACGGCGCCCGCCGCACAGCGACCAGACCTCGCCCCCCAGGGGCATCCGCAGCGCTGGCTGATCCTCGGCGTCATCTGCCTGGCCCAGCTCACGGTGCTGCTCGACAACACCGTCCTCAACGTCGCGATCCCCTCCCTCACCGCGGAGCTGGACGCCTCCACCTCCGACGTGCAGTGGATGATCAACGCCTACTCACTCGTCCAGGCAGGTCTGCTGCTCACCGCCGGCAGCTCCGCCGACCGCTACGGGCGCAAGAAGATGCTGATCGTGGGCCTCGCCCTGTTCGGCGTCGGCTCGCTCGTGGCCGGGCTCTCCCAGTCCTCGGGTCAGCTCATCGCGGCCCGCGCCGGGATGGGTGTCGGCGGCGCGCTGCTGCTCACCACCACGCTCGCCGTCGTGGTCCAGATCTTCGACGAGACCGAGCGGGTCAAGGCGATCGGGATCTGGTCGACCGTCGCCTCCCTCGGCTTCGCGGCGGGACCGCTGTTCGGCGGGTTCGTCCTCGACCACTTCTGGTGGGGCGCGATCTTCCTGATCAACATCCCGGTCGCCCTGATCGCCCTGGTCGCCGTCGCCCGGCTCGTACCGGAGTCGAAGAACGGCCAGGGGGAGCGCCCCGACCTGCTGGGGGCGCTGCTCTCCACGATCGGCATGACCGCCGTCGTCTTCGCGATCATCTCCGGGCCCGAGCACGGCTGGGCGTCCGGCCAGGTGCTGCTGACGGCATTTGTCGGGGTCGCGGTGCTGGCCGGGTTCGTGCTGTGGGAGCTGCGCATTCCGCACCCGATGCTCGACATGCACTTCTTCCGGAACCAGAAGTTCGTCGGTGCGGTGGCGGGGGCGATCCTGGTCGCCTTCGGGATGACCGGCTCGCTCTTCCTGCTCACCCAGCATCTTCAGTTCGTCCTCGGTTACGGGCCGTTGGAGGCGGGTCTGCGGACCGCGCCGATGGCGCTCACCGTGGTCGTCCTCAACCTCGCGGGCCTCGGCGCGCGCATGGTCCAGAAGTTCGGCACGCCCGTCGTCATCGCGGCGGGGATGAGCTGCCTGGCCGCCGGTCTCGCCGCGATCGCGGTGCTCGGTGGGGGCGACGGCGGGTACGGCGGCATGCTGTTCGGCCTGGTCGTGATGGGCGTGGGTGTCGCCTTCGCGATGCCCGCGATGGCCAACGCCATCATGAGCGCGATCCCGCCGGAGAAGGCCGGAGTGGGCGCGGGGGTCAACGGCATGCTCGCGGAGTTCGGCAACGGGCTGGGGGTCGCGGTGCTCGGCGCGGTGCTGAACGCCCGCTTCGCCGCCCTGGTGCCGGCCGCCGTCGGCGCCGCCTCGCTGCCCGCGGCCCTGGCCGCCGCCGACGGGCCCGCCGCCCGGGAGGAGATCAAGGAGGCCTTCGCCTCGGGCCTGGAGGTCAGCCAACTGGCGGGCGCGGTCGCGGTGCTGGCGGGCGGACTGCTCGCCGCGTTCCTGCTGCGCCGGGCCGAGCGTGCGGAGGCGCGTCCGGCCGTGGCCGCGAAGGAGCCGGTGGCCGAGACCGCGAAGGCCGGGGACCGGGCAGACTCGACGGGACCGGCGGCATAGCATCGGAGCGGACGCGCATACCGGACCGTCAGCGTCCGGTACGCCGTCCTTCCGGCAGGACGGCTCGGTCCCGCCCTTCCGGCAGGACCGATCGGCGGAGAGGTCCGCGCAAGACGAGGAGAGTGCGCCATGGTGTCCGAGTCCGACCGCGAGTCCGTGTCCGAGCCCGAGCCGGATTCCGGGGCCGGGGCCGGGGCCGACCGTCCGAACAACCCCGCGCGGACCAGCGTGTGGCTGGACCGGCAGACCCCCTCACGCTCCCGCAGGTCCGAGTCCCCGGCGGGCCTGGACCGCAACCGGATCACCGAGGCGTCGGTGCGGCTGCTGGACGCCGACGGCCTCGCCAAGTTCTCGATGCGCCGGCTCGCCGCCGAGCTGGACGTCACCGCGATGTCCCTCTACTGGTACGTCGACACCAAGGACGACCTCCTGGAACTGGCGCTCGACTCGGTCTACGCCGAGATCGCCCCGCCCCGCGAGGACGCCGACTGGCGGGACCGGCTGCGGGATCTGGCCCGCAGCTACCGCGAACTCCTCGTCCGCCACATCTGGGTCTCCCCGCTGGCCGGGACCTTCCTCAACATCGGGCCGAACTCGATGCTGTTCTCGTACGCCGTCCAGGACGTCGTACGGGCCACCGGGCTGTCCCTGGAACGGCAGACGGGCGCGCTGTCGGCGGTCTTCCAGTTCGTGTACGGATTCGGCACCGTCGAGGGTCACTTCAAGGCGCGGTGCGACGCGACCGGACTGTCCCAGGACGAGTACTTCCAGCAGGCGATGGGCACGATCAGGGCGCAGCCGCACATGCGGCAGATCGTGGAGGCGTCGGACGACCTGATGGCGGCGCGGGGCGGGAAGACGGTCGAGGAAATGCGCGAACGGGACTTCGTCTTCGCGCTGGACCTGCTGGTCGCGGGCATCGAGGCGGTGCGCGACCGGACGGGCTCGCCCGCCCGGTAGCCGCGAACCGCGTTCGCGTTCATCAGCCGCGTACCGCGTACCGCGTTCGAGTTCATCAGCCGCGTGCCGCGGTCGTCAGCCTCGAACCGGCTTCGATGCCCGCGCACCGGCTTCAGTACCCGCGCCCCGCGTCCACCGTCAGCTCGGGCCGGCGGCCCGCCGTCACGGCCTCCCAGCAGGCGGCGAAGTCGACGGAGACGTCCTCGTCGGTGGTGATCCCCGAGGAGTGCGAGGTGATGACCGTACGGGGCAGCTTCCACACCGGGGCGTCGGGCGCGGCCGGTTCCTCCGGCAGCACGTCCAGCACCGCCCGCCGCACCCGGCCGTCCCGCAGCGCGGTCTCCAACGCCCCCATGTCCACGGTCGCGCCCCGCCCCACGTTGACGAACGTCGCCCCGCGCACCGCCGCGAACCGGGCCTCCCCGAAGAAGCCCTCGGTGGCCCCGGTCAGCGGCAGCGTGGAGATCACCCAGCGGGCCCCGCCCAGTACCTCGGTGTCCTCGGCGGCCCCGATCACGCGGTCGAAGCCCGGCACCACCCGGGCGACGCCCGGCGCGGGCCCGAAGCGCGTCGTGCGGGCGACGCCCACGGTGCGCACCCCGCAGGCCCCCAGCAGCCGCCCGACGGCCGCGCCGATGCGGCCGGTCCCGTAGATCAGCGCGGTCTGCCCGGTGACGAGCTCCGAGGGGAGGCGCTCCCAGTGCGCGCGGGCGTGCCGCTCGGTGAACTCCGGCACGGACTGGCACTCGGCGAGGATCCAGGCCAGGACGTACTGGGCCATCCGCTCGCCCATCCGTCCCACGGTCCGGGTCAGGAGCGCCGAGCCGGGCCAGGGACCCCCGGCGAACAGCGGGTCCGTCCCCGCGTTGACGCTGTGGAACCAGAGCAGACGGCTCGTCCGCAGCGCGTCGGGCAGCGTCTCGCCCACGCACAGCAGGGGCGCGTCGGACGGCGGCGGGACGTCCTCCAGCGGCTCCGCGCCCCGCCCGGTGATCCGCTCCAGCTCCCGTACCAGGCCGCCGTCGAGCGAGGGCGCGACCAGCAGCCGGGCCTTCGCGAGGGCGTCGGGCGCGGGCAGCGGGGTCGGGAAGGGCAGCCCGCAGCCGAGGGTCGAGTAGGGCTGTCCCGGGACGGATATGGGCGGAACGGGCTCGGTGTTCCCGGTCTCTCCGGTCATCGCGCGGTCAGCTCCCCGGTGCGAGGTGGGCCGGGAAGCCGCCGGTGGCGACGGGACCCCAGCGCTCCGGGGTGACCCGGATGATCGACTTGCCCTGCTTCACCATCGCGGCCCGGTACTCGTCCCAGTCCGGGTGCTCGCCCGAGATGTTCCGGAAGTACTCGACGAGCGGTTCGACCGAGTCCGGGGTGTCGATGACCTCCGCCGAACCGTCGACCTGCACCCACGGCCCGTCCCACTCGTCCGACAGCACGATCACGCTGACCCGCTCGTCGCGCCGCGCGTTGCGGGTCTTGGCTCGTTCGGGGTACGTCGACATGACGATCCGCCCCGAGTCGTCCACGCCGCAGGTCAGCGGGGAGCCCTGGGGGCGGCCGTCGGACCGGACGGTGAGCAGGACCGCCCGGTGCCGGGGGCGTACGAACGCCAGCAACTCGTCGAGTTCCACGGCGGTGTTGGTCGCGATGTTCGGTGCCATGCCCACCACCCTACGACCGGGTCCGGTCACTGCCCGGGCAGCGCCTCGCCCTGGACCGCCTGGATGTCCAGCTCCACGCGCAGGGTCGTGCCGATCGCGGAGATGCCCGCCTGGACGACCTGGTTGTAGTTCATCGCGAAGTCGGCGCGGCGCAGTTCGGCGGTGGCGTGGAAGGCCGCCCGCACCCCGCCCCACGGGTCGGGCCCGGTGCCGAGGTAGCTGAGGTCCAGGTCGACGGGGCGCGAGACGCCGTGCATGGTCAGCTCGCCGTGCACGGTCCAGCGGTCGGGTCCTGCCGGGTCCAGCGAGGTGGAGCTGTAGGCGATCTCCGGGTACCGGTCCACGTCCAGGAAGTCGGGCGAGCGCAGATGCTTGTCCCGCATCTCGTTGCCGGTGTCGATGCCGGCCGCCCTGATCACCGCGTCGACCCGGGAGCGGGAGACGTCCTCGGCGATCTCGATGCGGCCGCCGAAGTCGGTGAAGCGGCCGTGCACGCTGGAGATCCCCAGGTGCTGGGCGACCGCGCCGACCGAGGAGTGCGCGGGGTCCAGCGACCAGACGCCCGGCGGCGGCAGCTCCACCCCGCCCTGGCGGGCCAGCACGATCTGGCCGCCCTCGATCCGGCCGCTCGCGGTGACGAGAGCGGTGGAGGCGGCGGGCGCGTACCCGACCGCCGTGACGATCACCGTGTACGCGCCGGCCGCCAGGGAGCCGTCCGTGCGGACGGCCCCGTCCTCGTCGGCCGCGGCGCGCAGCACCTGGGCGCCGGTCATGTCGGTGACGGTGACGACGGCGTGCTGGACCGCCCAGCCGTCCCGCGTCCGTACCTGTGCGCGAAGTCCCATCCCGTATCTCTCTCCTAGCTCGATGACCCGCGGCCGGCCCGAAAGGAACCGGGCCGCATGAGTCGGGCCCCGGGGCGGTCACGGCAGGCCGTCCCCTGCTCGCCGTACCCGCCACCGGGGCCCATTTCCACCCGGTCGCGACAGCCTCTCCGCTGGAAGTGCCGTCCGACCAGGGGTCTTCGCGATCCCTTCACGTGCTCGCGCGCATCCTTATGGGTGCACGCGCGCCCGTACCGAAGGGATCAGTCCCGAGGAATCGGCCCCGAGGGGCCGGTCCCGAAGGGTCGGTCCCGAGGGGTCGATCACTCGCCCGGGTGGGCGAGTTCGATGTCGTGCCCGTCGACTCCCGGGCCGCTCACGGTCAGCGATCCGGCCACCGGCGGGTAGCCGGTCGCGATGACCGCGTACTCGCCCGCGTCCAAATCGGTGAAGGCGTACGCCCCGTCCTCGCCGGTCGTCGCGGTGGCGACCACGTTGCCCGCCGCGTCGATCAGCGTGACCCGCGCGTCGGCCAGCGGGCTCCGGGCGGACCCGGCCCGCACGACGCCCCGGACCAGCGCACCGGACCGCAGCGCGGCCTCGACCCGGGTGACGCCCTGGCCGCCGATCTCCACCGGCAGCGCCAGCGGACGGAAGCCGGCCGCGTTGACCGCGACGGTCACGGAGCCCGGGATCAGCTCGCCGAAGGCGAACTCACCGGCCGGCCCGGACGCGCCGGTGGCCAGCACGTCGCCCCGGACGTCGGTCACGACGACCATCGCGCCGTCGACGGGGGCGCCGGACTCGGCGGCCTTGACCGTTCCGGCCAGTCCGCTCGTACCGGACAACAGGATGTCGAAGGCCAGCGGCTCCTCGCCGACGACCACCGTGGACGCCTGCGGCTGGAAGCCGTCGGCGGAGGCGATCAGCACGTAGCTGCCGGAGCCGGGGGCGTCCAGGGTGTAGCCGCCGTCGGGCCGGGCCACGGAGCGCCCGAGCTGCCGGCCGCCCAGTGAGATCAGGGTGACGGCGGCGCGGGCGACCGGAGCGCCCTCCGCACCGCGCACCACACCGTGCACCGGGGTGCCCCGGACGCCGTCGACGGTGTCGTACGGGGCGGGGACGGGAGCGGGTGCGTCGGCGGGGGCCTCGGCCGTGTCGACCGAGGTGACCCCGGCCGCGCCCTCGGAGGCGAGCCCGGCCGCGCCGACGACGGCGGGCACGGGGACCTCGGCCGTCCCGTCGGCGGCCGATGCCTCGGCGGGGGCATCGGTCGTCACGCTGCTCTTCAACGCGACCTCCTTGATGAAGAGCGTCACGACGAAGGCGACGAGCGCGGCCGGAGCGGCGTACAGGAAGACGTCTCCGACGCCGTGCCCGTACGCGGCCTCCATGACCAGGCGCAGGGGCTCGGGCAGCTTGTCCAGGTCGGGGATGCCCCCGCCGCCGGTACCGCCGTGGCCGAACGCCGCACCCTCCGGGCCGAGGTCGGCGATGCCTTCCTTGACGTAGTGGGTGACCCGGTTGCCCAGGACCGCGCCGAGCGCCGAGACGCCGATCGCGCCGCCGAGGGAGCGGAAGAAGGTGACGACGGAACTCGCGGAACCGAGGTCCTCGGGAGCGACCTGGTTCTGCGTGGCGAGGACCAGGTTCTGCATCATCATGCCGATGCCGAGACCCATGACGAACATGTAGACGGCGACGTGCCAGTACTCGGTGTCGTACCGGATCGTGCCGAGCATCCCGAGCCCGGCCGTGACCAGGAAGCCGCCGCTGACCAGCCACGCCTTCCAGCGCCCGGTCTTGGTGATGACCTGGCCGGAAATGGTCGAGGAGAGGAAGAGCCCCGCGATCATCGGGATGGTCATCACGCCGGACATCGTCGGCGACTTGCCGCGCGCCAGCTGGAAGTACTGGCTGAAGAAGACGGTGCCCGCGAACATCGCGATGCCGACGAACAGCGAGGCGATCGAGGCCAGCGTGATGGTGCGGTTGCGGAAGAGGCGCAGCGGGATGATCGGCTCGGCGGCCCGCGACTCGGTGAAGACGAAGATCAGGCCGAGCAGGACCGAGCCCGCGACCATCACGCCACTCTGCCACGAGAGCCAGTCGTACTTGTCGCCCGCGAAGGTCACCCAGACCAGCAGCAGGGAGACGGCGGCGCTGATGAAGAACGCGCCGGTCCAGTCGACCTTGACGCCCTCGCGCTTGACGACCGGGAGCTTGAGGGTCTTCTGGAGCACGATCAGCGCGATGATCGCGAACGGCACGCCCACGTAGAAGCACCAGCGCCAGCCCATCCAGCTGGTGTCGGTGATGACGCCGCCGAGCAGCGGACCGCCGACGGTGGCGACGGCGAAGACCGCGCCCAGGTAGCCGCTGTAGCGGCCGCGCTCGCGCGGGGCGATCATCGCGGCCATGACGATCTGCGCGAGGGCGGAGAGACCGCCGACGCCGATGCCCTGGACGACCCGGCAGGCGATGAGCATGCCGCTGCTGGTCGACAGACCGGCGACGACCGAGCCCAGGACGTAGATGATCAGGGCTATCTGGACCAGCAGCTTCTTGCTGAAGAGGTCCGAGAGCTTGCCCCAGAGCGGGGTGGTGGCGGTCATGGCCAGCAGCGAGGCCGTCACGACCCAGGTGTAGGCGCTCTGGCCGCCGCCGAGGTCGGAGATGATCTCGGGCAGGGCGTTGGAGACGACCGTCGACGACAGGATCGCGACGAACATGCCGAGCAGCAGCCCGGTCAGCGCCTCCATGATCTGCCGGTGTGTCATCGGCGTGCCGTCGGAGGCGCCGGAGGCGGTGGCGCCCCCGTGCCCTCCGTGCTTGGCGTGGCCGCCCCGCACACCGGTGGGTGTGGTCGTAGCCATTGAGTTCCTTATCCGTGCGTATTTGCTTCTGTTACACAGGTGTACGGGTGTGAGCCTCGTTGCCGAGGCGGGTCCTGCACTCGCCGGTGTGACGTCCGGGGGCGCAGCCGCCGGATCCGCGACAGGCGAAGCTGTCGCGCAGCCGGGACAGCAGCGCGATGAGCCGGCCGACGTCGTCGTCGGACCAGTCCTCAAGGTTGTGGGCGAACACTTCGGTGGTCCGCCGGGTCAGTTCGTCGAGCTGCTCGTGCCCGCCGGGGGTCAGCCGCAGGATGCGGGACCGCTTGTCCGCCGGGTCCGAACACCGTTCGATCCAGCCGTGATCGGCCACATGAGCCACGTGGCGACTGGTCACCGACATGTCCACGGACAGCAGCTCGGCGAGCCGGCTGATCCGCATCTCGCCGTGCCGGTCCAGAAGGGTCAGTACGGCGGCGGATCCCGCGGGACACTCGGGGGGCAGCGCGCGGGCGAGCCCCCTCTTGACGGCCCCGACGGCGCTGAGCTGCCGTGCCAGTTCCTCGTAACTACTCCGTGCGGCCACGGGAACCCCCAGCACACTCACGACCATGTTGTTGCTTAGGGCAACGATAGAAGCCGTTGGTTGCTACAGGCAAACGAAAACGGCCTTGCAGAAGTAAAGGAACGCAAAAGCCTCCGTAGGGTCCGGGTCAAGCCCGTTCCCCGGCTGCGCCGACGCAGGTCGGACGGGGTGCCGGGTGGCCCCGGGGGTTGGGCCGTGGGCCCGAGTTCGCTAGGGTCCTGCCCCATGGCACACAACCCCCACGCCCCTCAGCCGGGCCCCGAGGGCACCCCTGACCCGGCGGGCAGCACGCAGATGTTCCGCGCCTTCGTCGACGAGGGCGAGCCGCAGCGCCGGCAGCAGCCCGCGGCGACCTCTTCCGGGCCGAAGGCCGGGGTGATCGCGGCGGTGGTCGCGGTCGTCGTCGTCCTCGGTGCGGTGGCCTGGCTCGCACTGGGCTGACCCGCACCCGTACAGGACCGGCTCACGCTCGTACGGGACCGGCTCACGCTCGTACGGGACCGGCTCAGGCTCGTACGGGACGGGACCGGCTCGCGCTCGCAGCGACCGGCTCACGCTCGCACGGGGGAAACGGCCCCGCGCAGGCACAGGGGGGCAGGTCCGCGACGGCGCTGCACGACACCACAGCACGACCGTACGATCCGGCCGCACGGGGACGGGAGGCGGAGCCGCACAGCCGGCCGCCGCTCCACCCCGGGCGGCCTTCGTGCGTGGACGGGCCGCCCGCCGTCCCCCGGTCGGATCACTTCCACACGGCGGAGACGTCCTGCGTCTCGACGTGCATCCCGAGCGGGACCCGCCAGGACTCCACGCAGACGGTGTACGACTCCGAGCGCGCCGAGCCCGCGCCGATCGGGGCGGGCAGGGGCTGGGACGAGGTGATGGTCGCCCAGTCGACGCCGAGGGCGCCGATGATGTGCGTGGCGAAGGTGACGGTCCCCGAGCGAGCAGGGGAGCCGCCGGTGTTGCGGAACTCCACGGTCACCTTCTCGCACCACCGCTTGTCCGCCGCCGCGCGCTGGGGTGCGCTCAACGTCAGCGCGGCCGGGGTCGCGGGCGGAGTGGGAGGCTCCGGTGTGCCGGGGACGCCAGGGGTGCCGTCGCCCGGAGGTGAAGGGGTGCCGGGCCCGCCGCCCGGCTTCGAGGGCTCAGCGGGCTTCGGGGGCTTCGCGCCCGGCCCGTCGGGTGAGCCGCCCCCCTGACCGCCCGGCGTCTCCGTACGCGCCCCGCCGGGACTGTCCTGGGCGCGCCCAGGCTCGCTCGCACCCGGGGAGGAGGGTGCGGACGAGGGATTGCCGGACCCGCGACCGCCTGGGCCGCGCTCATCGCTCCCGCCGCCGTTCCCGTCGAGCGGGACCAGCGTCACCTTGCCCGAAGGCTTCCCGTCGCCGCCCGCCGGCCGGTCCCCGCCGTCGGCGGCGGCGCCCACGGCCACGTATCCGTCGTCGCCCGGTCCGCTCCCGCAGGCGGCCAGCAGGCCGCCGCCCAGACACAGCGCGGCCGCCGAGGCGGCGATGGCGGTGCCCCGGCGGCCGGTCGAGCCGAATGTCTGACGTCGCATCGCGCCAGTGTGGCTGACGGTCCGTCAAATCTGAACCCTGCTGCAGGGATCGGCAGAGTTGCCCGCAGCAGGGATCAGCAGGGATCAGCAGGGACCGGCGGAGGCCAACAGAGGCCGGCCCGCATCAGCAGAACTCTGCCGGCCGCCCTCAGTCCGCGATGAGCCCTTCCCTGAGCTGCGCGAGCGTGCGGGTCAGCAGCCGGGAGACGTGCATCTGGGAGATGCCGACCTCCTCGCCGATCTGCGACTGCGTCATGTTCGCGAAGAACCGCAGCATGATGATCTGGCGCTCGCGCGGGGCGAGCTTGGCCAGCAGCGGCTTGAGCGACTCGCGGTACTCGACGCCCTCCAGCGCCGAGTCCTCGTACCCGAGGCGGTCGGCGAGAGAGCCCTCGCCGCCGTCGTCCTCGGGGGAGGGGGAGTCCAGGGAGGAGGCGGTGTAGGCGTTGCCGACGGCGAGACCGTCGACCACGTCCTCCTCGGAGACCCCGAGCGCGCGGGCCAGCTCCGGAACGGTCGGCGAGCGGTCGAGCTTCTGCGCGAGCTCGTCGCTGGTCTTGGTCAGGGCGAGCCGCAGCTCCTGGAGGCGGCGGGGGACCCGCACGGACCAGGAGGTGTCGCGGAAGAAGCGTTTGATCTCGCCGACGACGGTGGGCATCGCGAACGTCGGGAACTCGACGCCCCGTTCGCAGTCGAACCGGTCGATCGCCTTGATCAGGCCGATCGTGCCGACCTGGACGATGTCCTCCATCGGCTCGTTGCGGCTGCGGAACCGCGCCGCGGCGTACCGCACCAGCGGGAGGTTCAGTTCGATCAGTGTGTCCCGCACATAGGTCCGCTCCGGACTGTCCGTTCCCTCGGGGCCCGATGCGGGGCCGAGCGCGGCAAGCCGCAGGAACAGGGAGCGGGACAGCGTGCGGGTGTCGATGGCTTCCGGTGAGCTGGTGAGCACGGCGGGTGCCGGCACGCTCTTCGTGAGCGTGAGCACCTTCGAGCTGCCCTGTTCTTCGGACATGCCACCCCCTTGAGGTCGCGGACGGTCGCGGTGGCCGCGACCATCGGAGGAACGCAGCCTCCACCTGAATACCGGAGGCGGGGCTGCGGCAAACGCGCTTCGAGCAGAATGTCACATGTCGGCAACACGCTGTAGTGACATGTCGACAAGTCAGCGCCGAATCCGCCCTGGAAACAGGGGGTGTAGGCCTTTTATGCCGTCAGAACTGCTCTGTGGACGGTCTACCCGTTCCGGTTACGCCTCGATCCTGTTTGCGGATCTCAGTCGGGCGAAACTTCTGGCGAGAAGCCTTGACACATGCATCTGGGAGACGCCCAGTTCCGCGCTGATCTGAGACTGGGTCAAGTTGCTGTAGTAGCGCAGGAGGAGGATGCGCTGCTCGCGCTCGGGAAGCTGGACGAGGAGGTGCCGGACGAGATCGCGGTGCTCGACGCCCGCGAGCGCGGGGTCCTCGTAACCGAGCCGGTCGAGGAGTCCGGGCAGCCCGTCGCCCTCCTGGGCGGCTTCCAGTGAGGTCGCGTGGTACGAGCGTCCGGCCTCGATGCAGGCCAGCACCTCGTCCTCGGAGATCTTCAGCCGCTCGGCGATCTCGGCGGTGGTGGGCGAGCGCCCGTGGGCGGTCGTCAGGTCCTCGGTGGCGCCGGTGACCTGGACCCACAGCTCGTGGAGCCGGCGGGGGACGTGGACGGTGCGCACGTTGTCGCGGAAGTACCGCTTGATCTCGCCGACGACGGTGGGCATCGCGAACGTGGGGAACTGGACCCCGCGGTCCGGGTCGAACCGGTCGATGGCGTTGATCAGGCCGATGGTGCCGACCTGGACGACGTCCTCCATCGGCTCGTTGCGGCTGCGGAACCGCGCCGCGGCGTACCGCACGAGGGGGAGGTTCGCCTCGATGAGGGCGGCCCGGACCCGGCGGTGCTCCGGAGTGCCCGGCTCCAGGTTCTTGAGCTGGCCGAAGAGGACCTGGGTGAGCGCCCTGGTGTCGGCGCCGCGGGCCCTGGCGGGCCTGACCGAGGGGTCCGGGGTCTCCGTCTGGATGTCCTCGGTCTGGACGGTCTGGGGAGGCACTTGAGGCGCTGTACTGGCCGGCACGGTGACGCCACCCCTTTGCGGTCAACTACGGTCAACTCATCCGTCAAAAGCGGTCATAGCATCACAAGACATGTCCACTGTGTGCAAGCACCTCATAGTGCCGTGTTGAGGTCATAAGGGTTTAAACAGCACAAAGAAACCCCTCGCCTGACCGGCGAGGGGTTGCTGGAACCGGCGCGAACCGGCACCGGGGGAGCGTCAGAAGGGGTAGTCGGCGATCACCCAAGTGGCGAATTCTCGCCACTGTCCGGCAGCGGCCTGGTGGGCCGGGTGCTCGATGTACCGCTTGAGCGCGTCCTCGTCGGCGACGGCGGAGTTGATGGCGTAGTCGTACGCGATCGGCCGGTCGGTGATGTTCCAGGCGCACTCCCAGAACTCCAGCTCCGGAACCTGCCCCTCCAGCTCCCGGAAGGCCCGGTCCCCGGCGACGACCCGCGGGTCGTCCCGCTCGACGCCCTCGTTCAGCTTGAAAAGGACCAGGTGGCGGATCATCGTGCTGCTCCTACTTCACCAGTTCTGACATGAAGTCACCGACGCTCTGCGCGGCGGTGGAAATGCCTTCGAACCCTACCTGGACCAGTTCGGCGGCCCGCTGCGGAGACATGATGATCGTGTACAGCACGAAGACCACCAATATGTAGATGATGATCGTCTTTGCCTTGGCCACAATCCTGCCCCTCCATCGGCCCCACGTGCGATCGGGCGATTGTATCCGCACAGATGGTCGTATCCGGGTGGCCGTTTCTGATCACTGATGCGGCCTTTAAGGACCTATGACCCCGCCATCAAGGTCTTTTGCCCGCTCTCAAGGCTCCTGTCGCCCGGCAGCATGGATACCGAGCCCAACGGGACCAGGCAGGACCCGGAGGGCCGGAACAGGGCCTCTCTGTGGGGTCACCGCCGCGCGATTCCCCCCTGACCGCGGCGGGCGACCAGCAGGCCCTGTTCTCACCGGGGGAAGCGGCTTGTCCCCCCGATGCCGCTTCCCCCGACCTGAACCGTGAACCGGAGCGCCCGGTCGCCGTACATCCTCTGTACGGCGGCCGGGCGCTTCGCCGTGTGAGGAGAGATCAGACGGGTTTGAGCAGGTCGCGGAGGTTGTTCATGTGGGCCTTGACGTCGGCGATGTCGACGGGGCGGGGTGAATCCTCGGCGGCTCCGGCGTGAGCCGTACGGCAGGGGCGGCAGAGCCCGTCGGGGAGGGCTTGCGGGGGCCCGGGGCGGCCGCAGTCCGTGCATTCCACAAGGAGGTGGCGGACGGGGGCCGGGGCGCCGGGCGAGGGGCTTCCGGCCGTGGGCAGCCGGGGCGGGATCTTGTCGGTGAGTCGGCGGCGGAGGAGGCCGACGGGGGAGTCGACCTTGGCGGGGAGCCCCGCCGTCAGCGCACTGGTCAGGTAGTCGACGCTCACGCCCCGGGCGAGCCATTGTGCCGCTTGGGGTTCCAGGGTGGCGCAGTCGTCGGCGGAGAGGGTGAGGCGGTGGTCGTCCCGGCCGAGGCGGGCCAGGGCGAGGTAGGCGGGGCTGGTTCCGGGGGCATGGGGCGTCGCGGGCTCGGTGTCCGGTGCGCGGGCCGGGGTGCGTTGCTGCGGTACGGCGGTGGGGTCGGGGGTCTGTTCCGTACGGGGACGCTCCGGTGCAGGCGGCAGCAGTTCCTCGGCCGGGGCCCACGGTGGCGGTGGTGCCGTGTCGAGGGTGGAGGCTTCCGGTACGGGGGCTGCGGCCAGGGCGGCCTTCTCGGTGGCGAGGTAGGTGTTCCACCACTCGTTGTCGCGTGCGGTGCGGGACCAGAAGGTGCGGAAGACCCAGCGGGTCTCGTCGCCCGCGCCGACGACCGCGCACCGTACGCGCCGCAGATGCCCGGCGACGGACAAGGCGGTCAGCGCGGTGGAGATGGCCTGCTGGCCGTAGAGCGGGAGCTGTTTCGCCAGGGTCTTCACGCTCATCGCGGCACCGTCGGGGAGGTGGTCGACGAACCCCGCGACGTACCGCTCGCGGGTCGGCAGGAGGGCGAAGTCGTGGCGTGTTCGGGCCTGTTGTTCCGGTGCGGAGCGTTTGCCGTAGCCGGGCTTGGCCATCGGGTACGCGGCGGAGAGTGCGGGGGCGTGCAGGGCGGAGCTAGGGTGCTGGGTAGCCACGGGATCGGCTTTCTGGGTTATCGATCTTGCGGTAAGACCCCGGCTCGGTGTGCAACCACCGGTCGGGGTCGTTTGGTTCTCGCACCGTAAGCAGTCGTGACGCTGTGCCGCAAGCCGTCACGATTAGTCATATTTCCTGGCCGTGACGGGGCAGGGAGGTAGGGGAGGTTTTCCCCAAACCCCTTCTTCTGCCCACCGGTTAAAGAAGACGCTCGAACCCCGGGTCCCGCATCCCGACACCCGAATCCCGGCACCCGAGCTTCGGGCCAGGGCCCCATCCACATACCCCCGCAGGAGTGACCGGACGCTCCCGAAGCCCGAAGCTCAGGGCTCGGGATCCGAGCTTCGGGGGAGGGCGGGGCGGCCCGGCCTGCGAGTGCAAGGTGCCTTCCATCTCGCGATCATCCGGCCGCCGCCTACGATCGCAGCATGATTCGTGCAGTCGTGTTCGATGTCGGTGAGTGCCTGGTCGACGAGACCCGTGAGTACGGCACTTGGGCTGACTGGCTCGGTGTTCCTCGCCACACCTTTGCCGCGCAGTTCGGAGCTGTGATTGCTCAGGGCAGGGACTACCGCGAGACGTTTCAGGTCTTCCGCCCCGGGTTCGATCTCTACGCCGAGCGGGAGGCCCGGGCAGCAGCGGGGCAGCCTGAACACTTCGACGAGTCGGATCTGTACCCCGACGTACGCGACTCCCTGGCGGCCTTGCGCGCGGACGGCCTGTGGCTCGGTATCGCCGGTAATCAGACGGTTCGGGCGGGCGGCATCCTGCGAGCTCTGTTCGCTCAGGACGTCGACCTGATCGGTACGTCTGACGACTGGGGTGCGTCGAAGCCTGACCCCGAGTTCTTTGTACGCGTCGCCGAAGTCGTCCCCGCCGAACCCGACGAGATCCTCTATGTCGGTGACCGCGTCGACAACGACCTGCGGCCGGCCGTTGCTGCGGGCATGTGGACCGCGCTTGTGCACCGCGGGCCGTGGGGGACGATTCAGTGGGAGACGGAAGAAGCGAGGAGGCTCCCCACCTTCCGAGTGGAGAGCCTTGTCGAACTGTCGCCGCTGATCAAACAGTTCAACGAGCGAGAGCGCTGACGGTCGTCGACCAGTCGTAGAGTCGTTCGTCCAGATCCCGCACGCACTGTTCGTGTTGGTGGGCGACCAGGGCTTGGCGAACATCGCGCACCCGGTCCATGCCGGTCGCGTACCAGGTGCGCTTCAACTGGTCGAGTGCGCGGACAGCGTAGTGGCACGCCGCATCGACGTCGCCCGCTGCGGCCTCGACGGCGGCGAGATCACCCAGTACGACGGACCGCTGCTTCTCCTCCGCCTCGGGCAGTTGGTCGAGGGCAGCGGACAAAGTGGCCCGAGCCTGAGGCAGATGTCCCGCCCGTAGCTGCGTGTTGCCTTTGAACGCGGCCAGACGCGGAGCGCTGAACCAGTCGAACCATTCGGGCACGGGGTGCTCGTTGCCCGCTGCGAGCGCGTCTTCCCCATGGCTGATGAGGTGAAGAGCGGTGCGGGTGTTGCTCGCCCGGGTCTCGCACTCGGCTTCGACGGCATCGAGCCATGCGAGGAGCAGCGCCGGGGAATCACCGCGACGAGCATAGGTTCGCGCCGCGACAATCCGCCGTGCGGCCTCATCCCGGCGCCCTTCCCATCCCGGAACGAAGGCCATGTGTGCAAGTGTCGCCGCCCCGAGGAGATGATCCTCGGCCTCCCGGGCCGCCTGCAGGCCGCGCAGCCATGTCTCATCCGCTTCGTCGGACTCCCTGAGGTCGAAGAACTGAATGCGCCCTGCGAGTAGCCACGTTTCCGACAGCGAGGAAGCCACTGACTGGCGGGTACGGCCGACCGTTTCCGTCAGCAGGACACACCCGAGTTCCGCGTGCCCGATCACGGTCGGGTAGAGGGCTGTCGGCGCGACGGACCAGTAGAGGTTCCGATGGGCACGGGTAACAGCGGCGAAGTCGCTGCCGACCGACACCGGTTGGATCGTGGTTGTCGACTGGACGGGTACAGCAGCCAGGCCCTTCCCGGCGGCGTTCATTGCGGAGTGCGGTCGCTGCCCGCCACTCTCCCTTCCCGGCGGCGGGGCGAACCCAAGCTCCTCCATGCTCTGGCCCAACAAGTGGACGAGCGCTGACTGCAGATCCGGGTGGGGCCACGGCGGTGCCGAGGACTCCCAGCGCCTCACCTGCCGTACTCCAACGCCGAGGGCTTCTGCGAGCGCCTGTTGTGAGTGATATCCGGCGGCTACGCGCGCCGACCTTAGGCGGGTGTTGATTCGTGGTTGGGGCACCGTGCACCTCCGTAGCGGTTGTACTGATGGTGACAGTAGGCCCGCTCTGATCCAGGCGATCCCTCAAATGGTGGCAGATAAGTCCTCTTTGGCACCTCGAAGGGTCCTATGAAAGTCCTCGAAAGTGGTCATTGATAGGGCCAGTCTGGGCTTTCGTCAGACACCACGCAGCGAGGAAGACCATGATCGGCGCTCCGACATCACAGCAACGCCACGGGAAGCCACCGGCGGACGAGGAGGTTCGACCACCTTCTCCCCGCACTCCAGAACGGAAGGTTCTTGCCCTGATCACCTTGTCCAAGCGCGCAGCCGCACCGGATGCCGCGTACCGCACATTGCTCGGTCACACCACGACCTGCGCTGCGTGCCGCGAGGGAGTCTCCTGTCCGACGGCCGTGCGCTTGGGGCGGGCTTGGCGGAAGGCCCGACGCGGATGAAGTGCTACGCGGGCGAGGAAGCACACGAGTTGCCGATTGAGGGCGAGTCAGGTGCCTACTGTCCGGAGCATGAGGTGACGTTGCTGTGGCGGGGTGATCCGATCACGGCCGCCGATGCGACCGGGGGTGCGGGCGTCGGCCTGGACGGGTTGTCGGCGGGTGCGGACGGTCCGTACGGCGTTGTCTGCCGCAGTGCGTTGGTGACGGGTCTGGCCGACGTGCACGCCCTCTGCCTGCGGCCGGACTGTGTCTGCCCGTGTCATGCGGTCGCCACCGCTCTTCGGGAAGCCGGATGAGCATCAACTTCTCGGCAACGGATGTCCGTACGTGCGAGGCGTGTTGGCGCGCACCGGTCACCGCCGTACGGCACACCGAGGGCGGCCGGGATCTGCTGTGCCGGGCGTGCGCCGAGAGTGGCCGTCCGCGCCGGGTCGATCTCTTCCCTCCGTACGGGATCTACCGGCTTCACGCCCCTGCCAACCAATCAGCTTCACCGATCAGAGGAGATGAACGATGACCACCAACCCCGTACAGGTCGATGCTGCCAAGCATGGCGGGTCGCCTTCGGACAAGCCGTGGACACCGCCGTCGGAGCCGAAGCCGTCTCCGGACGGCAGCCGCCCCCAGTGCTTCCCGCAGCCATGAGCACCGCACACCCGGCATCCACCTACCCCGCCCTGGTGCAGGAGTTGGCCGATCGGGGGCTGCTCTCTGCGCGGTGGCGGCGGGTGTTCGAGGCTGTTCCGCGCAGTCGGTTCGTTCCGGAGACTGTGTGGCGGCAGTTGCCCGACCGGTGTGAGCCGGTGGTGGGGACGGATGCGTGGCTGGCGTTGGTGAACAGCGACGAGCCCGTCGTCACCCAGCTCGACGACGGAGCCTTGGGCGGGCCCGGTGTCGCGACGTCGTCGAACTCGATGCCCTCGATGGTCGCCCGGATGCTGGGCCTGCTCGACGTGCGCGACGGCCACCGGGTACTGGAGATCGGCACCGGCACCGGGTATGTCTCCGCGCTGCTCTGCGAACGGCTCGGTGACGATCTCGTCCACAGCGTCGAGCTGGACCCGGTCGTGGCCCGCCAGGCGGCCGACGCCCTCGCGCAGGCCGGGTACCGGCCGCACCTGCGCGTCGGGGACGGCGAACAGCCGTGGCCCGGCCTCGGGTTGGTGGACCGGCTGATCGCCACCTGCGCCCTTCGGTACGTCCCGTACAACCTGCTCCGCCAGATCCGGCCCGGAGGGGTCGTCGTGGCCCCCCTCGCCCGGGAGTTCTGGTCCGGAGCGCTGGTCCAGCTCCGCGTACAGGCTGACGGCACCGCGACCGGCCCGTTCTGCGGCGGGGCCACGTACATGCCGATGCGAGCCCACCGCGTCCCCGACCTCCACGATGTACGGGGCAAAGGACGAGCGCGCGCCGCCGGCCTGGACCCCGCCCGGCTCCTCGACCTCGGGTTCGCCCTGTACGCCGGGGCGCGCCTGCCCGGCGTACGGCTCATCCACCGGAGCACCCCCGACGGTGTTCAGGTGTGGGTGACCCGCGAGAACGGATCCGGAGCGACGGCCGCCACCGGGGAGGAGGTCTGGCAGTACGGGCCCGGGTTCCTGTGGGAGGAGATCGAGCAGGCCTGGTGGGAGTACGAAGCGGTCGGGCGGCCCGACGCCCAGCAGTTCGGGTTGACCGTGACCGGCCGGGGCCAGGAGGTATGGCTCCGGGACCCGGACGAGGCCATCCGGCCCAGCCGGGTGTGAAGGCGACCCCGGGCCGGCGGAAAACGGAAACCGGGGCTAATGCCAGAAGGGGCGTCCGACTGATCTCAGTCGGACGCCCCTTCCACAAGCGGTAGCGGTGGGGATTTGAACCTGTCCGCGTGACGGGTCTCACCTGCTGTTTTTCCTGAGAGTCGGAAAATCTGGCGCTATCCATCCTGCTGAGTTCTGTTGCATCCTCTTGCGTCGTGCCCCGTGTGGACATGCCTACGGGGGGATCAAGGTGCGCTCCTGGTGGCTCCGTGGCCCGGATCGGCTCCTCTGCATAGAGAAGCACCTACCCCCGAAAGGGATGGGCGCCTTGGCGCCCATCCGCCTGAAGCGCTCTCAGGGACGGGCTCGGGGCCCGAGTAGCCGAGCAGTTTCAGTGACAGAGAGTGAGGTAGCGGCGCGGAGTTCGACGCTGCTCTGGTCGTGTGACTCGCCTAGATGGCGGTTCTGGTGCCGTCCGGGGAGGGGCCCAGAAGTACGTCCCGCTCGGCGTGAGCGTGCCGAGCGGGACGCGGCGTGCCTTCGTTGAGACGGGCGCCGCGGTCACGCCCGCAGGACCATGGCCGTGATCGCGGCACCCGCCGCGTACCCCACGATGTCCACCTGCCACCCGGCGCATCCGCTGCGGACCGCCCACCGCTGCGCGTACGTCCGCGCGACCGCCGCCGCCACCACTGCGACCATCTTCTTCGACACCACAGAGTCCTCCTCATGCACGGGGGCTGACCGCCCCGACGAACCGGTGCCACCCGTTCGGCCGGCCGGTCCTCTGACACAAGCACCGCGCTGTCCGTCCCGGCAACGGCCGAAGCCCCGGATGCGAGATACCAGGGGTCTTTCCGGGAGTACCTCCCCCTGCTTGCCCCCACCGCCCCTGTTTCCCGACTCCTCGGCCGGGAGTGCACTAGGCTGCGCCGATGAACGCCGCCACGCCCCCGGCGCCGCGCCGTCCGGGCCCGGACAGTGCAGACCTTCTCCGGGCAGCCCGCTGCGCGGGGTATCCCTTCACCGATCGACAGCTTGAGACGCTACGTACACAAGGGCTCATCCCGCGCCCGCACCGGGCCCTGAACCGAGGGGTCACGCCGGTCTGGGTCTACCCGCCTGGCACCGAGCGGCAGATCGTGTTCCTGGGACGCTGGCGGCAACGCACGAAGGACCCAGAGGTACTCCGTGTCCTGTTGTGGCTGGAGGGCTTCCCCATCCCCACTGAGGCTGTCGAGATCGCTCTCCTCCGCTGCCTTCTCGCGGTCGGCGCCTTGGAGGACCGCATCGCTCCGTCTCCGGATTCGGCCGCGGCACCGGAGCTGGACACAGGCCGGGACCCCATCGAATCCCTCGCCGCCGAACTCGCCGCGAAGCGCGGGCCCAAGGCTCTCCCCCGCCCGATCCGGCAGTCGGCCGCCGAGCGGGCCCGCGCCATCGAGCTGATGTTCCGCACCTTCGGACGCGGTGAATCCATCACCGTGACCGACGACGAAGCCTTCGAGCTCGAACGACTTCTCGGCCTCGCCCCGGGACGGCGACACAAGGTGGACGGCGTCGGCCCATGGATCACCGGCTCACCCCATCAGCTGCTGGATCTTGCCCGCACCTTCGCCCCGCCGGCCCTGTTCAAGACGATGCTGACCGTCACGGAGGCCGAACTCGAAGAGGCCCGCCCCTTCGCCCACACCCTCTTCTACGGGATGCCCCTTGCCGCCCGCCTCCTGGGCGCGATTTACGGCAACGACAACTACGCGGGCTTCGGGTTCCTCGCCAACCAGGAGGAGAAACCCTTCCTGGCCCCTTTGATCCTTGCCGTGGTGGTGGCCGTACGCCGCACCGACCCGAAGATGACCGCCAACCTCACCGCCCTCCACTCCTCCATGCAAGCCCTCCCCGACACGATGGCAGAGATCAAGAACATGCTGGAGATGCCCCAGTCACAGATGGACCAGAACCTTGCCAAGCAACCAGCCGCGGCCCGACGTCAGCTCTCCCGAGTGATCGAGGCGGCCCTTGAAGGAAAGTTCGAGGGTGGCCTTGCCCTCTGACCCCCTCACCAGAGGCTGAGCGGGCACCCACCGCTGCGGCCGTTTCGATGCGGCGCCGGATGTCTTCTTCGGCCTCACAGGCAGCCCGATCGGCCCGGACAGCCGCGCCAGAGGCCCCACCGGAGCTTTCCGTGCCACTCGCAACGATGGTGTTCGCCCCGCTCGGGTGTGGACACGTCCATACCGTGTCCACATGCAAAACACCCCCTGATCGCGTTTCCGCAGATCAAGGGGTGTTAGAAGCGGTAGCGGTGGGATTTGAACCCACGGTGACGGGTTACGCCACACTCGCTTTCGAGGCGAGCTCCTTCGGCCGCTCGGACACGCTACCGAGAGAGAGCTTAGACCATCCCGGGGCGTGGAC
Organism: Streptomyces anulatus; assembly: GCF_014650675.1. Classification (GTDB taxonomy): domain Bacteria; phylum Actinomycetota; class Actinomycetes; order Streptomycetales; family Streptomycetaceae; genus Streptomyces; species Streptomyces anulatus. The sequence continues at coordinate 579,024 of NZ_BMVK01000003.1, forward strand.
AGAAATCGGTTCTCGGGAGCGGGGCCCTACCTGGTCAGGAGGTCGGGCCGTACCTGGTCAGAGCGTGCGGAAGAAGGACGTCAGCTGCTCGGCGCACTCGTCCTCCAGGACGCCGCCGATCACCTCCGGGCGGTGGTTGAGGCGGCGGTCGCGGACGACGTCCCAGAGGGAGCCGGCCGCGCCCGCCTTCTCGTCGCGGGCTCCGTAGACGACCCGGTCGACGCGGGACTGGACCAGGGCGCCCGCGCACATCGTGCAGGGCTCCAGGGTGACCACCAGCGTGCAGCCGGTCAGGCGCCACTCGCCGTGGGTCCCGGCCGCCCGGCGCAGGGCCAGGATCTCGGCGTGTGCGGTCGGGTCGCCGGTGGCCTCGCGCTCGTTGTGGGCGGCGGCCAGCTCGGCGCCGTCGGGGCCGAGGACGACGGCGCCGACCGGCACATCGCCGGCCGACGCCGCCCGCCCGGCCTCGGCCAGGGCGCGGCGCATCGGTGCCTGCCAGGGGTCGCGTACGGGGTCGGGCTCGGGTACGCGTACGGGATCCGGGGCGGGCTGCGGTGAGGGGTCCGGCGGTCGTGCGGTCACCTGCGGGACCCTAACGGACAGGGTGGGACGGGACAGGAGGAGGGAAGGGAAGAGGGGCGTACGGGCCGGTCAGCGGACCGACTCCAGGACCTCCGCCGCTCCCACGGCCTCCGCGATCTCGGAGAGTGCGTCGGTCTGCAGGGTGAGCAGCTCCTTCTCGGACATCCCGAGGTCGGCGAGGACCCCGAGCTCACCGATCGGTCCCGCCGGCACGGCGTCCGGGTCGGGGCCGTCCTCGTCCGGGTCGGCGGCCGCGGGGGCGGACCGTTCCGGTTCGCCGTCCTCGGTGCCGTCGAGGTCGACGAGCTCCTCCAGGGCGGCGATCTCGTCCTCGGCCCCCGGTTCGCGGCCGAGCATTTCGTCGGTGAGCAGGATCTCCCCGTACGAGGAGCGGGCGGCGGCGGACGCGTCCGAGACGTAGATTCGGGGGTCCTCCTCACCGTCCACCCGGACGACGCCGAACCAGGCGTCCTCCTGCTCGATGTAGACCAGGACCGTGTCCTCGTCCACCGAGGCCTCCCGGGCCAGATCCGTCAGATCGGACAGGGTTTCCACATCGTCGAGCTCTGTATCGCTCGCTTCCCACCCGTCTTCGGTGCGCGCGAGCAGTGCGGCGAAGTACACCGTGACTCTCCCACTGGTCATAGGCGAATCGGTCCGACGGGAGGGCGAACGGTGATCCGTCCGTCCTGAGCCCCGCCCAACCGGCATCGTGGCAGAAACAAGCGCCGTGCGAGACCTCTTCGGCCGTTGCGTCGGCCACCAGTTCCAGGAGTGCCTGGTCGGCCGTCGCCCTGACGGGCGGATCGGCGGGGGAGTGCGCCGGTGGTACGAGGAGGATTCACCAGCGGAACGTTCGCATCCGCATCTGTTGCCGCATACGGGCCGCACGGGCCCGGCGCGGCTGCACCCGGTCGCGCAGCTGCTTGGCCTCGTGGAGCTCACGGAGGAACTGGGCGCGTCGGCGGCGGCGGGCGGCGTCACTCTCCTGCGCGTCCTCGACGTCATTCACCGCGCCCTCGGCGTCGCGCCCGTCGCGCGACCCGCGCGAGGCCGGGTCGCGCCGCAGTTCCCCGTCAGCCATCGACACACCACCCCAGTGCTGGGTCCGTATGCCCCCACCTTCCCCCCGAACAGGTGGTTGATGCCAGCGCAGAGTGCCGGGCGGCGCGGTTACTGTTGACGCATGCGGATCCACGTCGTCGACCACCCGCTGGTGGCGCACAAACTCACCACGCTGCGCGACAAGCGCACCGACTCCCCGACCTTCCGGCGGCTCGCCGACGAGCTGGTCACCCTTCTCGCCTACGAGGCCACCCGGGACGTGCGCACCGAGCAGGTCGACATCGTGACCCCGGTGACGCCCACGACCGGGGTGAAGCTCTCGCACCCCCGGCCCCTGGTCGTCCCGATCCTGCGCGCCGGTCTGGGCATGCTGGACGGCATGGTGCGGCTGCTGCCGACCGCCGAAGTGGGCTTCCTCGGCATGATCCGCAACGAGGAGACGCTCCAGGCGGAGACGTACGCGACCCGGATGCCCGAGGACCTCTCCGGCCGCCAGGTCTATGTCCTGGACCCGATGCTGGCCACCGGCGGCACCCTCGTCGCGGCCATCCGCGAGCTGATCAAGCGCGGGGCCGACGATGTCACCGCCGTCGTGCTTCTCGCGGCGCCCGAGGGCGTCGAGGTGATGGAGCGCGAGCTGGCCGGGACCCCGGTCACCGTCGTCACCGCCTCCGTCGACGAGCGGCTCAACGAGAACGGCTACATCGTGCCGGGCCTCGGGGACGCGGGCGACCGGATGTACGGCACGGCCGAATAGGTCCGGACTGGGCCGTTCCACGATTGCGCGCCCCGTCCCGGCGTCGTACGTATCCGTACGGTGCCGGGGCGGGGCGCGCGTCGTGTGCAGGGGTCCAGCAGGAGCGTGTGCGGGGGTTCAGCAGGAGCGTCTGCGGGGTTCAGCAGGAGGGGGACGGGGCCGGGGCCGGCTTCGTCAGGGCCGTCATCGCGGCGGTGGCCTCCTGCGGGGTGCTGAACGCCTTGAACTTCGCCCCGAGGATCAGGTCGACCTCGCCCGTCCTGCGGGTGTCCGTCTTCTGCACCGTGCCCGCCAGCTGGGTGCCGAGCACCGTGAAGCTGCCGTTCGTCGCGGTCGGTGCGCCGAGCAGCACGCCCGTGCCCGGCACCTTCTTGTCGTACGCCTTCGTCGCGTTGCCCACCTCGCCGATGGTGAAACCGCGCTTCTTGAGCTCCTCGGCCGCGGACTTGGCCAGCCCGCTGCGCGTCGTCGCGTTGTAGACGTTGACCTTGATGGCGGCCGGCTTCGGCAGCGCCTTGACCGGGGCCGCCGACGGCTTCGCGGTGGGGCAGTCCCGCTTGTGGTCGGCCGCGCTGGCGCTCTTGTCGCCGCCGGTGAAGACGTCGATGAGCTGCAACGTGCCCCAGCCGGCCAGGCTGAGGGCGACGACGGCTCCGATGCCCGCGAGGACCAGCCTGCGGCGGTGCCGGGGGCGACGCATACGGGGATAGGCGTCGCCCGTGATGCGGTACTTTCCGCCCATGCCGGGGGGAGTGAGCATGCTCATGGACGCAGCGTAGTGCGACCCGATGACGATGCGTACAAAATGATCAACGTATGGCACCCGGATGAGCGTGAAAACACCCGAAAGGCCCGAATCCGGCCTCGGTGGGGTGCGGAACCCGGGTGGGGTGTGCGTGCCCGTGTATCGCGGCGGTGTGCGCGGGCGGCCGGGGGTGCGTCAGCCCATGCCCCCGGGGGCCCCGGGGAGGCGTCAGCCCATGTCCCGGGGCGGTGTCAGCCCATGTCGAGGACGCGGGCGTGCAGCACCTGGCGCTGCTGGAGCGCGGCCCGGACCGCCCGGTGCAGGCCGTCCTCCAGGTAGAGGTCGCCCTGCCATTTCACGACATGGGCGAACAGGTCGCCGTAGAACGTGGAGTCCTCGGCGAGGAGGGTCTCCAGGTCCAGCTGGCCCTTGGTGGTCACGAGCTGGTCCAGGCGAACCGGACGCGGCGCGACGTCCGCCCACTGGCGGGTGCTTTCCCGGCCGTGGTCGGGGTATGGCTTCCCATTTCCGATGCGCTTGAAGATCACACGGAAAGCCTACCGGGCAAGGGCCACCGGGCGCAGCCAGGGAAGCTCACCGCGACGCCGGTGCAAAGGCCGTATTGCGCCGAATAGGGCGGGATACCGGGACAGGGGGCGCGTGAGTGAGCCCGGTACGGAATCGATCCGGAGGGATTCCGTACCGGGCTCACTGCCGGTTCACCGTGGGTGCGGTGCGCCGTTCACGGGGCCTGGGGGCCTGGGCCGCTACTCCGCGACGCGGCCGTGCCCCTCGCGCAGGCCGCCACCGCTGCCACCGCTGCCGGGCGTGCCCGTGCCGGTGTCGGGGGTGACCGGGCGGGTCAGGGAACGCAGGTCGTGGGCGTACGTCCCGACGGCGTTGGCGATCACGTCGATGTTGGTGTCGAAGTGACCCATGTCGATGTTGTCCAGGTCGTCGCAGGCCGCGTGGTAGCAGGGGTCGTACGCGATCCCCGCCTCGCCGCCGAACACCTCGGCCTGGGCCGCCGTCTTGATGCCCTCCGCCCCGGTGTCGGTACCGCCGGACGGGATGCCGACCTCGATGAACGGTCCGTAGTCCGAGCGGCCGGTGAAGTCGGTGCCCTCGTGCGGCTTGCCCTTGCCGTCGAGGAACTCGTTGATGTCGCGCTCCAGTTGGGCCGAGCCCTCCGGGCCGGGGCCCTCGCCGACCTGGTCGGAGTTGTCGCCGTCGAAGACGAACTGCACGCCGTTGGGCGAGGCGATCATGTCGAAGTTCAGGTAGAGCGCGATCTGCTCGCGCTGCTTCTCGGAGAGCGCCGCGACGTACTTCTCCGAGCCGATCAGGCCGTTCTCCTCGGCCGACCACCAGGCGAACCGCACCTTGTTGGCGGGGTTGCTCTTCGACTTCGCCAGCTTCAGGGCGACATCGAGCAGGCCGGCGGAACCGGAGCCGTTGTCGTTGATGCCGGGGCCCTCGGTCACCGAGTCGAGGTGGGCGCCGAGCATCACGGTCCGCGCCGTGCTGCCGCCGGGCGTCTCGGCGATGACGTTGCGGGTGGGGCGGTCCTGCTGGAGCTCACGTATCTCGAAGGAGACCGTGACCTCGCCGCCCGCGAGGTCGGCGGCGAGCTTCTCGCCCTCCTCCTGGGTGAGGCCGCCGGTCGGGATCCTGCCCGCGGCGACCTCGCCGAGCGTGCCGGAAAGGACGCCCTCGACGTTGTTGTAGATGACCGCCCCGGCCGCGCCCGCTTCGGCGGCTGCCGCCTGCTTCTCGGCGAAGGAGCAGCCGCCGCGCTTGATCAGCGCGATCTTGCCGGTGAAGGTCGAGGACGCGTAGTCGGCGGCCTCGCAGCCCGTCGTCCCGTCGACGGGCACCGCGACGAGCGCTGCCGTCAGGCCGCCCACCTCGGTCGACGGCGTGTACGTCATGGCCTTGATCGAGACGTCGCGGGGCGTCGGCGTCACCACGGAGAGCTTCTCGGCCAGCGTCTCCGTGTAGGTGAAGCGGAAGTTCTCGTACGAGACCTTGTACCCGGCCCGCTGGAGCTGGCGGTAGACGTACGCCGCCGATGCGTCGTGGCCCAGCGAACCGGCGGCGCGGTGACCGTCGGTCGAGTCGGCTATCGCCTGGAACTGCTGGAGGTGGCGGTAGGCGTCGCGTGCGGACGCGTTCCTCACCAACTCCCGTGACAGCTTGGCGGCTTCCTTCCCCGGGTCGTGCGCGGGGCGTCCGGGGTTCGGGGACGCGGCCAGGAGGAGCGGTGTGGCCAGGGCGGTGGCGGCCACGACAGCCATGGCTCTGCGACGTGTTGCGTGCACAGGAGTCCTTCCGGTCTGAACGGCTGGTGCTCTGAGCGGCTCAGTACCTGAATCGCCGGCGCTCCGAGCGGCTCAGTATCTGAACAGCTGAACGAATGTGCTGCGAAAGCTAGCGAGTGGGGTGACGCCTGTGAACAGATGTGGCCGGATTCGATCGGTGGGAGGGAGGTGTCGGCCTGATTCGGCGCTCCACCCCATCACTTATCGGGCGACGAACGGCCCGGCTTCTTCGCCGCTTTGGCCGTCCTCGTCGTCTTCGCCGTCGTCTTCGCAGCCGTCTTCGTAGCCTTGGCCGCCGCCTTGGCCTCCTGCTTGTACGCGCGTACCTCGGCGAGCGACTCCGGACCCGTGATGTCGGCGACCGACCGGTGCGATCCGGCCTCCCCGTACGGTCCCGCCGCCTCCCGCCACCCCGTCGGGCGTACGCCGAATTGCTTGCCGAGCAGCGCCAGGAAGATCCTGGCCTTCTGGGTGCCGAAGCCGGGCAGCGCGTTGAGGCGTTTCAGCAGATCGTCGCCGGTCGCCGCGGACCGCCACACCGCGCTCGCGTCGCCGTCGTACTCCGCCACCAGGAACTGGCACAGCTGCTGCACCCGCTGGGCCATGGAGCCGGGGTAGCGGTGCAGGGCCGGTTTGGTCGTGAACAACTCGGTGAAGGCGTCCGGGTCGTAGGCGGCGATCCGCCCCGCGTCCAGGTCGTCGGAGCCCATCCGTTCCGCGAGGGTGTACGGGCCCGTGAACGCCCACTCCATCGGAACCTGCTGGTCCAGCAGCATGCCGACCAGGGCGGCCAGCGGGCTGCGGCCGAGAAGCTCGTCGGCCTCCGGATTCTGGGCGATCCGCAGGGTGATGTCCTTGCCGCTGTCGCTCGTGGTCATGCTGCCGATCATCGCGAGCGCGGCGGACGACGGCGACCGGGACTGCGCCGATGGCCGCTTTCCTGTCGGCCGAAGGGAGTAAGTCGGCCGAAGGGAGTAAAGGAGGAGCGGGACGGCCGTGGCGTGCGCGTCCGTCCGTGCCGCCGCGCTGCCCGATGAGGCAGTTCCGGATGCCCCGGCCGGGCCGGGGCACGGGCTGGACGGCCCGGGGGCCGCGCCGTAATCGTGGAATGCCGAGGACGGTGCGGTCAGGGGAGATGAGCATGGACGCGCACGACATCGAGCAGGAACACCACGAGCCCCACGGACCCGGTGGCCACCACGGACACGGCGGGCGGGACCAGGCCCACGAGCGCGATGAGCAGCGCGGCGAAACCGCTGCCGAGGCGCCGGGCGAGCGGGACCACCACGTCTTCCGGGCCGCCGCCGCGGGCCGGGCCGATGTGGTCGGGGCGGCCGGGATGGGGCTGCTCCAGCGGACGGCCGGAAACGGCGCACTCGGGGCGATGGTCCAACGGGCCCGGTCCGCAGCCGCCGCACCCGCCGCCGAGCAGGCCGAGCAGGCCGAGCAGGCCGAGCAGGCCGAGCAGACGGGGCACGCGGGGCAGGCCGAGGAGCAGCGGTCGCCGGTGCACGACGTGATCTCCTCCGGCGGTTCGCCCCTGGACACCGACACCCGTACGGACATGGAGAGCCGGATGGGCGCGGACTTCTCCGACGTGCGCGTCCACCACGACTCCGCCGCGCACGAGTCGGCGAAGGGCGTCGGGGCGCACGCGTACACCGTGGGCAACAACGTGGTGTTCCAGCGCGACGCCTACGACCCCGGGTCGCCGCAGGGCCGCACCACGCTGGCCCATGAGCTGACCCATGTGATCCAGCAGCGCAACGGCCCGGTGGAGGGAACCGAGGCCCCGGGCGGCATCCGGGTCAGCGACCCTTCGGACCGGTTCGAGCGGGAAGCCGTCGCGAACGCGGACCGGGTGCTGTCCGATCCCGCGCCGGAGGCGGCCCCGGTCCCGGCCGCGCCCGTGTCCGCCCCCGCTCCCACCTCCGCATCCGCGGCTTCCGCCGTGCAGCGGGCGGCCACGGAGGACGAGGACGAGCAACCCGCCGACGTACAGGGATCGTTCGTGCAGCGTGCGGCGGAGAAGAAGCCGGGGGAGGAAGAGGAAGAGGAGACTCCCCCGGCTTGAGGGAGCCCGCTTCGGGCGGTTGGTCGGGTGGGCGGTCGGACCGTCGCTCGGGCGGTCGCTCGGGCGGTCAGGCGGTCGGACTTTCGGTCGGGCGGACCGTCCCGGTGCGGGTGTCAGCCCGCCGTGTCCGCGCGCATCGTCCCGCCCAGGAACATCGAGGACGAGCACCGAGAGGGGGCCGGAGCACCCACCGGCTTGCCGACCCGCCTGCAGTCGATCGTCATCGTGACCTTGCCGCCGGCGGGCACCAGGATCGGGGTCACGAAGTGGTAGTCGGAGTCGCGGAAGTTCTCCAGGCCGAGGCTCAGGACGCGGGTGTCCTCGCCGGCCGTGACGGTGACCGTGCCCGCGTCGCCCTGCGGGTTCTGCACCACGATGTCGGTGAGCTGGAAGGTGTGGCCGGCCGGTACCTGCAGGGCCGTCCCGGTGTTCGGGCCGCCGCCCACCCCGTCCTGCACCCGGGCCTGCGCGCTGGTCGGGGCGCCCGACGCCGCGTCACCGCCCCCGCCGCTGCCGCCCGAGGCGGAGGGCCCCGGCGACGGAGTGGGGCTCGCCGAGCCGCCGCCCGTGCCCGCCCCGGCGGAGTCGCCGCCTCCGGAGCCCGCACCGCCCGGTTCGCCCTCTTCCGGAGCCTTGCTCTTGTCGGCCGCGGCGGCCGACCGTACCGCCTCGGGAGTGACCGCCTCCCGGGCCGCGGACTTCACCGCCGGGCGCAGCAGCGCGTACCAGAGCCCCACCAGGACGAGGAGCAGCAGAGCTGCGGTGAGCAGGGCCCGGGGCAGCCAGCGCGGCAGGATCGGTTCCTGCTGGTAGGAGCCGTCCACCAGCACCGGGGCCGGTGCCTCCTCGCCCTCGGGCGGCTGCGGGGCGGCGAACACCTGGAAGGCGTGCGTCACCGGCGTACCGCGCCACATCCGTTTGACCGGGCGGACCCGCAGCTTCGCGAACTCCGCGTGCCCCGGCTCGATCCGCAGCTCGGAGGCGGCGAACACCACCCGCGCCTGCTCCGTACCGGGCTGGGCTCCGAGCCGTACGGTCACCGGGGTGTTGCCCCGGTTGTCGACGGCGAACTGGTGCCGTCCGCTCCGGGAGCCGTTCGAGCCGCGCGGGACCAGTTCGGCGGTCGTCTCGGTGAACGGCAGGACGGTCACCCGGCCCTCGGGCACCACGGTGTCGCTCCGGTCGCCGGTCGGCATCACCCGGATCCCGAACGTGCTCTCGCCCGCGAGGACCGTCGCTTCGCGGGGCGGGCGCATGACCAGGGAGACGGTTCCGGAGTCGCCGGGGTACAGGGAGAGGACCGCGGGCTCCATCGCCGACCAGGCGGCACACGTGCCGACCACCTCGAAGTGGTATTCCTCGACGGTCCGGCCGGAGTTGAGGATTTGCAGGGGAAGGGTCGTCTCCTCGCCCGGTGTGACGGTGACGGTCGACGCGTCGAGGCTTGCGGTAAGACTCATACGCGGACCGTAGGACCGGGCCGGGGGGCGGGCACCGGTCACGGAGGAACACTTTCGGGCAGATGTGATGCCCGAGGCAACCTTTCAGTTTCCTCGCCGGTAAGAAAGGGAATCTTTAGACCGCCTCACAACGGATGGGGCAGACGAATACAGCTGTGGAGCTTGTGCCTGCAGTGTGATGCTTCCGGCTGGTGCCCAGGGGGAGCATTCGCATGGAGCGCATCACTGTCGTTTTACGTGCGCAAGACCCGATTTCCCAGGCCGGAGTGGCCAGCCAGCTACGGGCCCGCCCCGAGGTCAGCGTCGTCGAGCGGGACGACGGCGAGCCGACGCCCCAGGTCGTGGTCATGGTGGTGGACGCGGTGGACGACGAAGTGCTGCGCGTCCTGCGCAACATCCAGCGCACCAGCACCTGCCGCACGGTGCTGGTGACCACGGACATCGACGAACAGAAGCTGGTCAGCGCGGCGGAGTGCGGGGTCGCCGGGGTCATCAGGCGGTCCGAGTCGACGCCGGACCATCTGGTGCAGGTCATCGGCACGGTGGCGCGGGGCGAGGGGCATCTCCCCTCCGACCTGCTCGGACGCCTCCTCGAAGAGGTCGGCAGGCTCCAGGGTCAGGTGCTCGGTCCGCGCGGCCTGCACTTCACCGGCCTGGCCGCGCGCGAGGTGGACGTGCTGCGCCTGGTCGCCGAGGGGTACGACACCGCGGACATCGCGACGAAGCTGGCGTACTCCGAGCGCACGATCAAGAACGTGCTGCACTCGGTGATGACCCGTCTGCAACTGCGTAATCGCTCCCACGCGGTGGCGTACGCGATGCGTCAGGGGCTGATCTGACGGCCGGCCTGTCTGATGGCTTGTCGGTCTGAGGCCGATTCACGAAGGCCTCTGCACCATCGGGCAGTTCGGCCTTCCCGCGGAAGTGACTCGTCTCTCTCCGCGCCCGGCCGGTCGGTGCGCGACGGTGGCCTCCGGGTATCGGGCGGGACGCGGGGAGGGGAACTGTGCGGTGGTTTCAGCGAGGAACGGGACCGCGAAGGCGAGCGGCCGGGCTCGTTCTCCTGCTGTTGGCCGCCGGCCTCGCCCCCGCGTCCGGCGTGAGCGGTGTGGCGTCCGCCGTGCCCGTGCCGGAGCCGTGGGTCACTCCGGCGACGCTGGAGGAGACGCTCGACCCGGGCGGTTCGACGGGCGTGGACAAGCAGGTGCGGACCCCGGCGATCCCGCCCCGGCCGGATGTGGTCCTGCTGGTGGACGGTACGGCGAGCATGGCCGACCCGATCAGGAGCGTCCGGGAGAACCTGCCCGCCATCACCGGCAAGATCCTGGCCGAGCAGCCCGACTCGCATTTCGCGGTGGCCACGTTCGGCGACCAGGAGGGCGACGTCAACGCGGGATTCCAGGTGCTCACGGGGCTGACCGACGACCTGGTGAAGGTGCAGGAGGGCGTCGACAAGCTGAAGACCGACCTCGGCGGGGCGAGCCGGGGTCCTTCGGAGGACTGGATCAACGGGCTGTGGCAGATCGCCGACGGTGCGGGCGGCACGACGGTGTTCCGCGACGGGTCGAGCCCGGTCGTGGTGCTCGTCGGGGACGCCTCCAGCCACTCGCCCAGCAACGGCCACACCATCGACGACACGATCTTCGCGCTCCAGGACAAGGGCGTACGGGTGATCGGCGTCGATGTCGAGAGCACGATCGGCGACGGCCTCAACGGCAACGGCGACGCCGGAAACCCGGACTACGTCGAGGATCCGCCCACCACGCCGGGCCAGGCGACCCGCATCATCGAGGCCACCGGCGGCCGGCTGCTCGGAGGCATCGACGGGGACCGGGTCGCCGAGGCGATCATCGAAGGTTTCGACAACCTCCCCACCTCCGTCGGCTACCGCCTCGACGCCTGCGACCCGCATCTGACCGTCGCTCTCGACCCGCCCACCCGGCAGCTCACCAGCGGCGAGACCGCGCACTTCGCGGAGACCGTCGATGTGTCGGAGGACGCTCCGCAGGGCACGACGCTGACCTGCACCGTGCAGTTCCTGCTCGGCACCCAGGTGCCGGGGACGGACACGATCGGGCCGGCCGCGGTGCCCGATCCGGACTTCCAGCAGCAGATCAGCATCGCCGTGAACGACATCGACGTCCCCGTCGTCACCGTGGACGACCGTACGGCCAGGGCGCCCGACGACGACGGCGCCCGCATCGAGTACACGGCGACGGCGACGGACCCGCAGGACGGGGCGCTGCCGGTGACCTGTACCCCGCCGTCCGGATCGCTCTTCCCGGTCGGAACGACGACGGTCACCTGTTCCGCCACGGACTCGGCGGGCAACACGGGGGCGGACACGGCCCGGTTCGAGGTCCTGGAACCCGTCGTCCCGCCGGACCCGCCCACTCCGCCGCCGCCCCCGCCCCCGGCCTCGGACATCGCGGTACGGGCCGATGTCAGCCCGGACCGTACGTACGTGGGGCGGCCCGCCACCGCCCGGTTCACGATCACCAACGCGGGCCCGGACACGGCGACCGGCGTCGTCCTCGGGACGGTCTGGCCGAGGACGGGCGAGTCGAAGGACCGGAGCCTGTCCGGTCCGAGCCGGTGCACGGCGGCGCGGCCCTGCACGATCGCCGCCGGGGGCCGGATCGAAGTGACGCAGACGGCGACCTACCGGGCGGCGGTCACCGGTGACGTACGGGCCACCGTGCGCGGCACCCTGCCCGACGGGCGCAGGGCGAACAACCGGGACGCGGACCGGTTGAGGGTCCTCAAGCCCTCGCTGACGGTCACCCCGCAGGTGGCGAAACCGGGGCAGCCGGTACTGGCCCGGGGCAAGGACTTTCCGCCGGGCGAGACCGTACGTTTCACGTGGAACATCGGGATCACCGCGGACCGGTCCGGCGTACGGGTCGGCCGGGACGGCACCTTCGAGGTGCAGGTGCTGGTCCTGCGCAAGGACACGCTGGGCCCGCGCGTCCTGCGGGCCGAGGCCCGGGACCTGCCGCGCCTGCGGAAACCGGTGCTGGTCGTCCAGCACAACCTCCAGCCCCCGGACTTCGCGGGCCGGTCATGAGTGGGCTCTTCGCTTCGGAGGCGGTCACCGGATGATCCATGAGGTGGACGACGTCCTGCGGGCCATGATCCGGGCCGAGGTGCTGGAGGGCCGCCAGATCGCGGTGGTCTTCGACGCCCCGACCCGGGAGTGGGCGGCCAAGGTCAACGCCCCGATGGTCAACCTCTACCTGTACGACATCCGCGAGGACATGCGGCGGCGGGAGCGCGGCCTGCACAACGAGTACGACGAGCGCGGGGCGATCGTCGCGCGGCGCCGCCCGCCGCGCTTCTTCAAGCTGTCGTACCTGATCACGGCATGGACGAAGCGCCCGGAGGACGAACACCGGCTGCTCTCCTCCCTGCTGGCCTGCCTGCTGCGGTACGAGGCGCTGCCGCCGGAGCGGCTGGCGGGCTCGCTGGCCGAGGTCGGGGCCGCCGTTCCGATGTCGATCGCGCTGCCGCCGCCGGAGGACCGGTCGTTCGCCGATGTGTGGAGCGCGCTCGGGGGCGAGCTGAAGCCCTCGCTGGACCTGGTGATCAGCGTTCCGGTGACGGCATCCCCGGTCTACGAGGCGGGTCCGCCGGTGGGCGACGAGGGGCTGCGGGCCGAGTTCGGGGACGTACCCGCGTCGGCGCCAGGGGCGGGCGCGGGCGTGGGCGCGACGGAGGCGCAGCCGGGCCGGCCGGGTCTGCCGGTGTACGGGTCGCGTCCCGGCCGACCGGCCCGGGAGCCTTCCTCCGCGCCCCCGGGCGGGGCGCGTGGACGGGCGGTGTCCCTGCGGATCACGGAGCGGCGGGGGAGGCCGGTGGAGGAAACCGGCGCGCCCACGCCGCCTTCGGGACGGGACGCATGAGCGGGCCTTCAGGACGGGACGCATGAGCGAGGCCGCCGGGACGGGACACAGGAACGGGGCCTTCGGGATGGGACGCATGAACGGGGCCTTCGGGACGGGACACACGAGCGGGCTGGATGCCGACGGGGGCGCGGAGCACATGACGTCGCGGGATGCTGTCGATCCGGACCTTTGTCACCTGCTCGCCCGGGCGGCGGCCGTGGAGCGGCGCATCCGGCACGCGGTGGAGCTGAGGCGGAGCACCGATCCGGACCCGGACGACGACTTCCGGGGGCTGTATCTGACGGACGAGAACATCGTGCGGCTGCTGGACGAGACGGGGGCCAGGGGGTTCCCGGCACTGGAGGAGCCGCTGGCCGGGGGCGAGTCGAGCCCTGCTCCGGCCGAGGAGGAGACGGGTTCCCGACTGGCCCGCCTCGCGCGGGAGTTCGGCCTCACCGCGCTCGACACGGAGATCCTTCTCATCGCGCTCGTACCGGATCTGGATGATCGCTTTGAGGCGTTCTACGGCTATCTGAACGACGATGTGTCCCGTCGCCGCCCGTCCATAGGGATGGCCCTGGGCCTGTGCGGCGTGGCCCTCTCCGACCCGGCGGCCCGTGCCCGGCTGGCCGCGGGGGCGCCGCTCCGGGCCGGCGGCCTGCTCCTGGCGGAGGACCTGAACCGCCCGTTCCTGAGCCGTGCGCTGCGGGTGCCGGACCGGGTGGCCGCGCACCTGCTGGGCGACGACACCCCGGACCCGAGGCTGGCGGACCTGCTGGCCCCGTGGCAGGCCGTGCCCGGGGTGGGCGACCCGGCCCCGCTCGCCGGGGTCCTCGCCGACGGCATCCGGCTGGCCTACCTGAGCGAGGACCAGGGCGGCGCGGGCACGGCGCTGGCCGCGTCGGCGCTGACGCGGGCGGGCCGGGGGGTCCTGGGCCTGGACCTGGCCCGGCTGGCGGAGGACCCGTCGCCCGCCGAGGCGGTGAGCGCCCTGGTCCGGGAGGCGCGCCTGACCGGGGCGGGCCTGGTCTGCGCGCCGCTGGACGCGGTGTCCCGGGAGCGCCCGGGGCTGCTCAGGCTCCTCACGGCCACCCCGGTCCCGACGGTCCTGGTGGGGCGGGCGCCCTGGGACGCGTCCTGGTCGGTCGCCCCGCCCCTGCTGCTGCACGCGCCCCGGGTGGAGCCGTCGGCGCGCGGGGCGCTGTGGCGGGACGCGTACCGGCTCCGGGAGGACGCGCCGCTCCCGCCCGCCATCGCCCCGGACCACCTGCTGGCCCCGTTCCTCCTCACCCCGGAACAGATCACCGGAGCCGCCCGCTCCGCCGCCCAGGCGGCCCGGCTGGCGGGCGGCGAGCTCACCGCGGACCACGTACGGCGGGGGGCCCGCGCCCAGAACGCGGCGGGCCTGGACCGCCTGGCCCGCCGCATCGAACCTGCGGTGACCTGGGACGACCTGGTCCTCCCGCCGGACACCCACACCCAGCTCCGCGAACTCACGGCCCGCGCACGGCACCGCGACCGGGTGCTGGGGGAGTGGGGGATGCGGCCGGGCGGGGGCCGGGGCCGGGGGGTTTCGGCGCTGTTCGCGGGCGACTCAGGCACGGGCAAGACGATGTCGGCCGAGGTGATCGCCGCCGACCTGGGACTGGACCTGTACACGGTCGACCTGGCGACGGTGATCGACAAGTACGTGGGCGAGACGGAGAAGAACCTGGAACGGATCTTCACGGAGGCGGCCGGGGTGAACGGCGTGCTGCTCTTCGACGAGGCGGACGCGATCTTCGGCAAACGCTCGGACGTGAAGGACGCGCACGACCGCTACGCCAACGTGGAGAGCGCGTACCTCCTGCAACGCATGGAGTCCTTCGACGGCCTGGCCATCCTCGCCACCAACCTCCGCGCCAACCTGGACGACGCCTTCACCCGCCGCCTGGACCTGGTCATCGACTTTCCGGTCCCGGACCCCGAACAACGCCTGCTCCTCTGGGACCGCTGCCTTGGCCCGACACTCCCGCGCGGCACGGACCTGGACCTGCCCTTCTGCGCCGAGAACTTCGAGCTGGCGGGCGGCAGCATCCGCTCGATCGCGGTGACGGCGGCATACCTGGCGGCGGACACGGGGGGCGCGGTGACGATGGAGACGGTGATCCACGCGATCCAGCGGGAGTACCAGAAACTGGGGCGGCTGACGCTGGCTTCGGAGTTCGGGCCGTATCTGGGGCTGGTGACCTGAGGACGGGGCCAGTGAGTGGGGCGGCCCCGAGTGCTGGGATCAGACCTTGACGATGCGCACGCGGTCGCCGCAGAGCATGGTCAGGTCCTCGGGATCGGAGGTCAGGACCACGGCCGGCTTCGGAGCGTGGAGCGCGGTGGCGGCGACCACGGAGTCGATGGCGTACTTGTGCCCGTGAAGGCCCGCATCGACGAGCAGCGCCATCGCCGTACGCCCGATCTCCTCGGTGACCGGTTCCACATTCAGCCGGGACACGGCCCAGTTGAAGCGGGCTGAGTTCACCCGTGCGTGGTGTGCCTCGATGAGGGTGAGGATGCTGGTCACGACCCGCATGTCCTCCTGCTCGGCCCCGCGCACCAGGGCCATGACCCGGCGGTCGTCGGCGACCACCTTCGACAGCCCTTCGCTGTCCAGGACGAGGGTGCCCGGCCGGTTCATCAAGCCGCGCTCCCCACGCCGCCGTCAGCGTCTCCGCGCAGCAGGGCGCGGGCGGCGTCGACCTCCGCCTGGCTGAACTCACCGTGCTCCGCCTCGTGGGCGGCGGTCAGCTCGGCGAGGTTGTCCCGCTCGATCTGGCGCTGCACGGCGGCGTCCACGTAGGCGGAGAACCCCCGCTTTCCGACGCGCGCGCGGATGGCGGCGATGTTGCCGGAGTGCAGGCTGACGGAGACGTTGGCGGTGGGGCCTTCACCTGGTCTGTAGGTGACTTCGTCGCTCATGGGCTCATTCTAATAGCTTCTCTAGTAGAGGGGCGCGCGATCCAGCGCGAATACCGGCAACTGAGCCAGTTCGGGCCTTGACCGGGGGTGGTGCGAGTGTGAGGTGTGATGCACGAGTTCAGTATTCGGTAACGGAGTCGCGCAGGCCCTCCCAGTCCTCCTGGTGGGCGGCTTGCCCCGAGGGTGCTTCGAGCGGGCGGACTGCCACCGGAGCGGCGGGAAGGGTGATTTCGACGCCTTGCGAGTGACGCCAATGAACCGGAGGAGAGGCCTTGTCGAAGTCTTCTTTGTACGAAGCGATGATCTTCAACTCACCCGCCACCTCGGCAGCATGCAGCAAGCCGCCGTACGACTGGGCTGTGCTGGCCCTGTCGCCGCTCGTGAAAGCCGCATAGAGCCTGTCTCCGTCAGGCCCTCGGTATTCAGCGACCATGAACAGTGTTCGCCGCGCCAGGTTCACACTCCGAGCCAAATCTGCCACCTGATCGGGATGCATTCCCATGGGCCGCCCGAAACTTGGTGACAGGGTTGCCCCTGGCGATGCCTGCCAGAATGTCATGCTCCTGGCACGGAGTTCTTTCACCACCTCGTCCGACGCTGAATAGATGGCTACATTTCCCTCGTGCTCGACGTCCAGGTAAGAATTGAAGAACGTCACGGCATCGTCGATGGGTGTCACAGGGCTGCGCTCCTTTTTATGAACAGGTGGTCATCGGACTCGATCGTGCGTACGTCACCTTCGGCCGGTATATCTGAAACCCTGGACGCAAACGTGTACACGTAGACAGCGCCCATGACGCGCCTCACCGGCGGATTCATCAGTGTGTTTATGAGCTTTTTCAGTTGAGCCTCTGATTTCGCCTCGCCGCGTTTATACCATTCCTGCTCCTCGATGTTCCTCAGGAAGACGTCTTTCAGTAGCTCTCCGAAGGTGACGGTCACCTTGAGGTTCATGGAGACCTGCGCTCGGGTCAGGCCGTGCTTCGTAGCGAAGGCCACTACTTCGCTCGCGATATCCGACTCCGCATCACCCATGATTCGCTTGTTGTAGTGATCGCTGGCTGTCACCAAGTTCAATGCTTCCCGGTAGCCAGAGCCTCCGAACCAGTCGGCGATCACATGGGAACGGTTGAGTTGCTGATTCGCAAGGAATCCCGGTGAGTCCTGTGTCACTCCTCGCGGGTCGCCGGGCTCCTTGAGGTGCAGGTCCTCACCTTCCACCGTGAGCGACAGGCCGGACTTGATGTCCTGGGTGACGGTGAACGTCTTCCCAGCGGCCGTCGTCACCGTGATTACCCTCGTGTCGGATGTACTTCTTCCTTCGTCCAAAACGACGGAGACGGGGCGGAACTCAGTGTGGTCGCGCTCAGCGGAAAACTCGGGGGAAGGGTCATATTTTCCATAGGTTTCCTGCTCGGGATGGAAGTCCATCGAGTTAAGGGCGGCAAGTGTCTCTGGTGTGTCGTGGGCGGCTATGATCCCCTTTGCTTTGAGCTCCTTCAGGGCCCCCGTGCCGAGGAGCTTGATGAGCTCTTTGCGTATTCCGCTCTTCACGCCGAAAACATATCCTTTAAATGCATCGCTGTTTACTTTTCGGTTGTTTCCGTCGTAGAATTCCTTCTTTACGTCCAGGGCGGTGTCTTCTTTTTCGAGATACTCTGTTGCTGGACCGTCGGTCTGATTGAGTACGGTGTCTTCCCATAGTTGGCCGGATGCGATCTTTGGTCGCCTTATCTGTGATTCCCACCAGTGGGTGTGTACCTTCCTTATGAAATCCGGCCCGAATCTCTTTAGCTGCTCCCTTATGGCTTTCGTCTCGCTGTACGGTCCCAGCGGATGATTGCTCGCTTTCATGGAGAAGTTGGATCCGGTGGCCGTTTTCGTCGCGCTGAAGCCCTTGATCCAGGGAAACTTTCTCCGCATTTGCATCAATTCGGCGGTGACCGTTTCCGTTGGCGAATCATTCTTCTCGTGCTGATTGACAATGGATTTCGCTTGAGATATTGCCTCGGGCAGCTCCTTCTCCTTTTGGTCGCTCTTTGTTTTGTTGCCCCCTGGCTCCTTGTGATCCTTTCTGTCGTTATCCTTGCCCTTGTGTTTCCTCCAAAGCGATTTCCCCTTCTTGGCGATGAAGTCGACGATCTTGTCGATGGCTCGCGTGACTGGTCGTGACACCGACTGGAAGACCGACTTGACCTTGTTGGCCAGGCCGCCGATGCCCAGCAGGGCGGCGAGGAAGCCGATCAGGAGCGGGACGCTCGATGCGAGGGCGGCTTCTATGAGCTTCGGGACGCCGGCCTGGCCGCCGTTGGCTATGGCGATGACCGCGTCCAGGACTGCGTTGACGAAGTCCGCGATCTGGGCGCCCTGCGTCACGATGAACGTGACGATGTCGATGATTCCCTTGACCGCTCGGACGAACGCGGAGGCGGGGTTGAGCAGGGAGATGATCCAGGTGATGCCCGCGATGAGGACGGTGGGGATCAGGTAGGTCGTGAGTTTGCCGAGGATGGTGGCCTTGAGGTCGCCCGCTTCGGCCTGGATTTCCTTGACGGCTCCGGCGGGGCCTTCGGCGGCGAGGTTCTTCGCGACCGGGACGGAGGTTTCGACCGCCGACATCGCTTCGTCGGGGACGCCCTTGCGGGTGACGCGGGTGCGGATGTTGTCCCAGGTCAGGCCCAGCATCGAGCCGATGAGCTGGATGATCCCCTTGAGATCGAATTTCGCCGGGAGGTCCAGGCCGGCTTTGACCGCTGTGCCCAGCAGCCAGGAGACGACGCCGGTCTTGAGGTGGTCGGCGATGTTCGTGATGAAGAGGTTCAGGCCCGCGCCGACCGCTTTCACCAGGTTGCCCAGGAACCCGATCGGGTCCTTGATGATCTTCATGATCGCGGAGGCGGCCTTGGCGAGGATGCCCAGGAGCAGGTTCTTCAGCTCGTTGATCGTCTTGATGGCGCCGACGATGGCGTCCTTCGCCTTGTCGATCAGGCCCTTGTTGGCCTCCTGGAGCTTCTTGATCTCCTCGTCGATCTTGTTGAGCGCCGCCGTGTATTTCTGGGCGAGGTCCTGGACCAGCTGTTCCGATTTCTCGTTGACCGTCGCTTCCAGGTCGTCGAACTTGCCTGCGAAGTCCTTTGCCGCCTCCTCGCCGAACTGCTTGAGGTCTGCGGGGAGTTTGTCTACCTCCGCCTTCAACTCCGTGCGGCCCTTGGCTATCCGGGCCTTCGCCTTGCCCAGCTCCGCGCCGATGATGTCGGCCACCGAAGAGATGACCGTCTGCATCTTCGAGACGTAGAGCTTGCGGGACTCCTGGTAGAGGTCGTTCGCCGCCTTCGGCAGGCCGGCGAACTTGTCCTTGATCCAGCGGCCCTTGCCCATGAGGCCCGAGTACCGCTTGTCCTTGTACTTCTTCATCCGGCTCTTGTGGTCGGCCGTGAACGCGTCCCGCGCCGACTTCTCGCCCGACGTGAACGCCGAGTCCACCTTCTTGTCCAGGCCGGACAGGGTGTCCTCGACGTCCTTCTTCGTGCCGTCGTAGACCTTCTGGAGTTTCGCCGTGACCTCGGCGCGCTTCTTCTCGTCCTTCGACTTCGTGTCGTTCTTGCCGCCGTCGACCTGTTTGCCGGCGGCTGCGCGGGTCGAGGTGAGACCCGCCATCGCCTGGGCCCCGGAGGCCGCCGCGTTCTGTTTCGCGGTGGAGAGCTGCTGGTCCTCCGCCGCCTTCCCCTTCGCGGGGGCCTTCGCCGCGTCCGCCTCGGAGGTCTTCTTCGCCGACAGGGCCTCGTTGAACTCCGGTTCGTTGCCCTTGGCGAGCTGTTCCTCGGTGACCTCGGCGTCCGCCATCGCCTGATCGTTCCCGGCCGGTCCTTCGGAGAAGTCCGTGACGGCCGCGGGCTGCTTCTCGGGGACCGCGTCCGTCGCGGACGGCGCGCCCGGGTTGCCGGGGGCCGCGTCCGGGGTGAGGGGGGTGACGTCCTTGTCCTTGGCGGCCGAGGTGTCGGGCGGGGCCTTGGTGGCGGTGTCGATGTCCTTGGCCGACGACTCCTTGCCGTCGGTGACCTTGCCGTCGACCTCGGCCTTGACCTGGTCAGCCTTGCCGGACTTGGCGAACTTGTCGGCCTCGTCGAGGTTCTTGGGGGCCTGCGAGTCGATCGCCTTGTTCACCGCGTCGATGAACGCCTTCTTGTCGAACTCCCCGGGCTTCGCCGCGTTCATCTTCTCGGCGTTCGCCGCCTTGCCCTGCGCCTCCTTGTCGTCCGGCGGGGCCACCGCGGCGTCCTGCGACGCCTTCGACTCCGCCGCCGCCGGGGCATGCGCCGCGAGCCGGGTCTTCTTCCCCGCCACATCCGCCTTCATGGTGCGGAAGCGGGCCGACTGCGCCGGCGGCGTCTTCACCGGCGCGGTGTAGCGCTGGGCGACCAGCCGCGACACCGCCCCGTTCCCCGCCAGCCGTTGAAGCCGCTGGATGGAACGACGGTCAGGGGGTGAAGGGGCCGGCTGGGGTGCCGTGTCCGTTCGCGGTGCGCCGGAGCGCGAGGTCTCGGAAGGCTTCTCCGGAATCGCCTTCATCCGCCGCCCCTCCCGCCCTCCCGCTCCCGCCGGCCAGGAGGCCGCCCGGACGTGGTGCATGCGTGGTGGCCGCCAGCGTGCCGGGGAATCCGGGGACGTACGCAGCACGGGCGGACCGCGTACGGGGCACAGCCGGGCGGCACCCGTGGCGCGGTCGCGTTGCCTCATCGGGCAGCCCGCCCTGCGCGGCAGGGCGGCCGACCGTCCGTTCCCGGTGATCGCCGCAGTCACGAGAATGGCCCGCGTCCCACGGTCGAGCAGTGCGTCCAGGAGTGTGTCGAGGAGAGGGCCCTATGCCGTCGTACCTGTCCCCCGGCGTCTACGTCGAAGAGGTCGAGTCCGGATCCCGGCCGATCGAAGGGGTGGGCACCTCGGTCGCCGCCTTCGTCGGCTTCGCCCAGAAGGGCCCGTTCGACGAGCCGACGCTGATCACCAACTGGAGCCAGTTCGTCGCCACGTTCGGCGACTTCGTCGACGGCGCGTACCTGGCGTCCGCCGTCTACGGCTTCTTCGCCAACGGCGGCGGCGTCTGCTACATCGTGCGGGTCGACGACGGCACGGCAGAGGCGGAAGACGGTGAGCAGGGCGGGCGCGCCACCGGCGAGGCCGGGCAGGCCGGTGAGCTGCCCGTCGGCTCCGAGGTCCCGGTCGGGCCTTATGCCGTACGGCCCCGGCCGGGTGTGAGCGGGGAGATCAGTGTGGAGGTCGCCCCGGTGGAGGGCGACGATCCGCCCACCGACGTCTTCCGGCTCCTCGTGAAGCGCGACGGCCAGGTCGTGGAGACGTACGCCTCCGTCACCACCAAGCGCAGCAAGGACAACGTCGCGACCCGCGTCAACGCCAAGTCCGAGCTGATCGAGGTACGGGAGTCGGGGCGCGGCGCCGCACCCGCCCCGCCCGCCCCGCAGACGGTGATCCTCGCCCCGGCCGCCCCCGCCGCCGGCAGCTCCGGTGCGATGGCCCCCGAGGTGTACGTCGGCGACGCCGACCGCCGCACGGGGCTCGGCGGCCTCGAAGCGGTCGACGAGGTCACCATGATCGCCGTGCCCGATCTGATGAGCGCGTACGAACGCGGGCTGCTGGACCTGGAGTCGGTCATCGCCGTCCAGCAGGGGCTCATCTCCCACTGCGAGCTGATGGGCGACCGGGTGGCGATCCTCGACCCGCCGCCCGGCCTCACTCCGCAGCAGATCCGCGGCTGGCGCACCGGGCAGGCCAACTTCGACTCCAAGTACGCCACGCTCTACTACCCCTGGATCAGCGTCGCCGACCCCGCGTCCGGCCGCGCCACCCTCGTACCGCCCAGCGGCCACATCGCCGGGGTCTGGGCGCGCAACGACGACACGCGCGGGGTGCACAAGGCCCCGGCGAACGAGGTCGTCCGGGGAGCCGTCGCGCTGGCGACCCAGCTCACCAAGGGCGAGCACGACCTCCTCAACCCGATCGGGCTGAACTGCATCCGCGCCTTCCCCGGCCGGGGCATCCGGGTGTGGGGCGCACGGACGCTGGCGTCCGACCCCGCGTGGCGGTATCTGAACGTCCGGCGGCTCTTCAACTACCTGGAGGAGTCGATCCTCGCCGGTACGCAGTGGGTCGTGTTCGAGCCGAACGACGACGCCCTGTGGGCCCGTGTCCGGCGCACCGTCTCGGCGTTCCTCGTCAACGAGTGGCGCAAGGGGTCGCTGTTCGGGCTGACCCCCGAGGAGGCGTTCTACGTGAAGTGCGACCGCGAGACGAACCCGCCGGAGAGCATCGACGCGGGTCAGGTCATCTGCGAGATCGGGGTCGCCCCCGTCAAACCGGCCGAATTCGTGGTGTTCCGGCTCTCCCAGCTGACCGGCGGCAGCGGTGGTGTCGACGAATGACCGGCCGCCGCCCCCGTTGGTCGCTGACAGCCCGTTCCTGAGTCCGGCGTAAGGAGTCTGCTGTGCCACTTCCCGATCTCGACAGTTCCGTCGGGCATTCCTTCGGCCTCGAATTCGACAGCGTCATCATCAAGCAGATCACCGAGGTCAGCGGTCTGAAGATGGAACAGGACGTCATCGAGCTGAAGCAGAACACCTTCGACGGCAAGTACGCCATCAAGAAGCTGCCCGGCCGCCCCAAGGCGGGCGAGGTCACCGTGACGCGAGGGCTCACCGAGGACAACAGCTTCGAGCGGTGGATCAAGGACTCGCGGTTCGGCCGCATGACGAACGCCCGCCGCAACGGCGCTGTCATCGTCTACGACTACGAGGGCCTGCCGATCAAGCGCTACAAGCTCATCAACGCCTGGCCGAAGTCCCTGGAGATCGGCACCCTCAAGGCCGGCGACACCTCGGTGCTGACCGAGAAGCTGGCGATCACCTACGAGGCGATGGAACTCGACTGATGCGCCGCTCGGTCCAGTTCCAGAGCCCGGAGCAGGTCGAGGCCGGGGCAGCGGCCGGGGGCCGGGGCGGCCCCGCGCGCCAACAGGAGACGTTGCGCACGGAGTTCGGCTTCGAGCTGCCGCGCGGTTACGTCGACGAGTCGGGGACCGTCCACCGCACGGGCGTGATGCGCCTCGCCACCGCACGCGACGAACTGGTCCCCCTGCGGGACGACCGGGTCAGGGAGAACTCCGCCTACCTGTCGGTGGTCCTCATCTCCCGGGTCGTGACGCGCATCGGCACGGTCGAGGACATCCACCCGGGCGTCATCGAGGATCTGTTCGCCTCCGACCTGGCCTTCCTCCAGGACTTCTACCGCCGGATCAACGCCGAGGGCCACACCCGTGCCGCCGTCACCTGCCCGTCCTGCGACGAGGAGTTCGCGGTGAATCTCGCCGGTGGCCGCCTGGGGGAATCGTGACGTACGCGGCCGACCTGCTCTACGAGGAGGTCGCGTACCTCGCCTACCACTTCCACTGGCCGCTGGACGATCTGCTGGACCTGGAACATCCGGAACGCCTGAAGTTCGTCGCGCAGGTCGCCCGTCTCAACGGGCACTAGCCGGCGGCCGGGCGGGACACACCGTGCAGGGGAGAACGAGGAGCTCATGGGGTTGATGTCCTGGCTGCGGGGTGGCCGCGGTGGTGCCGCCCGCTCCGACGATTTCCCCGCCCCCGCGCCCATGCCCGCGGCCGATCGTGGCGAACGGGTGGACGTGAACCGGCTGGAGCCGATCCAGCGGATGGTGTCCGGGCAGCAACTGACGGTGGGACCTCAGGAGTTCGAGGCGTCGCTCACCACCCGTCAGGACACCGCTCTCGGGACCCCGCTCGGGCACCTGGTGAGCCCTGATGCTCCGGCCGGGCTCGTTCGCGGGCTCGGTGTCGGCGTTGGGGCCGGTGTCGCGGATTCCGCCGCGTCGCCTTCGTCGTCGGTCGCGGCTCAGCGGTCCGTGGACATGCCGGTGCGGGGGTCGGTGACACACTTCGGCCGGGCCGGTGGGCCCGAGGCCGTACCGGGGACGGTGTCCGCGCCCGGACACGTACCCGTACCCGTACAGCGTCTGTACGGCGGTGAGACCTCGGCCATGACGTCCTCCGCCGGGGCGGAGAGCGGTCCCGGGGGCGGGGAGGAGCTGCCCGTACGGCGGCTGGTGGGGGAGCGGCCCGTCGTGGCGGAGCCCGCGTCTCCGGTTCCGTCGCCCGACCCGCCGCCCGCCCCGGCCTCCGGCAGCGTCGACGTTCAGCGGGCTGCGATGCCTCCGGCGGGGGAGCGGCCCCGGCGGGCTCCCGGGCTCGGTGCGCCGCTGCCCGGTCTGCCGCCTACCGCCCAGCGTCGGGCCGCCTCCGGCCCGGAAGCCTCCGGGGGCGAGGTTCCGCCTTCGGCCCCCGCCGTGCCCGGCCTGTCCGATGACGTTGGGTCGGGGGGAGCGGACCGGCCCACTGCCCCCTTGCTCGGTGACGATCCGCTGGTGGGGGAGGTGTCCCGGGGCCGTTCCGATGACCTGGCAGGGGGAGCGCCTGCTTCTGCCGGTGGGGCGAACGATGTCGGCGGGGCAGGCGATGCGGGTGCCGCCGGGGGTGCCAGTGGTTCGGGTGGTGCCGGTGGTGCTGGGAGTTTCGTGCAGCGGTCGGACGGTCCGCCTTCCCTCTCCGGGCCGTCCCCCGCCCTGCCCGCCCTGCCTTCCCCGGCTGCCCCGGCTGACAGCGGGCCCGTCGCCCCCCTCCTGGGCGACCGGCCCCTGGTCCCGCGGAACGTCGACGTACAGCGCGCCGCGGAGCCGCGTTCCGGGCCCGCCGGGGGGTCCGCGCCGGACCCGGGCGGGTCCGCCTCGCCCCCCGAGGGCGTACCGGTCCGGTGGACCGGGGCGGAGGACGGGGGGCCGCCGGCCGGTCCCGGTGTCTCCGTGGGGAACGCGCTCCCGGGGGCGCCCCCTGCCGGACCGCCCTCCGCGTCCCTTCAGCGGCGGGCAGCCGAGGGGCCTCCGGTGCCGGCCTCGGTGGCGCGTTCCCTGCCGGGTTCCGGCAGTGCGCGGCGGCTGCCTTCGGCCGGTGCCGTGGCGGTGGCGGCCGGGGTGGCGCAGCGGATGGCCGACGGCAGTGTCGTCTTCGGGGGTGCGCCGGTCTCCGGTACTTCGCGGCCGGTCGTCCAGCGGGAATCCGAAGTCGCCGAGGTCGTCGAGGAACCGCCGCCGCCCGAACCCGATCCCGTAACGGAACCGGAGGACGGCGCGGAGCCCGGGCCGGCCTCCGTAACGGAGACGGGGAGCGGAGCCGGGGCTGCACCTAAGGACGGCAAGGGGGCTCCCGCCGTCACGGACGAGCTGGTCCGGGCCCTGTACGCCCCGCTCAGCCGGCTCCTGAAGAACGATCTCCGGCTGGAACGCGAACGCGCCGGTCATCTCATCAACACCCGCCACTGAACGCCCGATCGCTGAACAGCCCGACCGAACTGAGAGGCACGTGTCATGGCCACCGCCCAGGACAGCGACCCCGCCGTCAGCGTCTGCTTCGTCGTGACGATCGACGACATCGAGCTCGGGTCGTTCAACACGTGCGAGGGCCTCGGCTGCGAAGTGGTCCTCGAAGCACGGGAGGAGGGCGGCAACAACGGGCATGTGTGGCAGCTGCCGACCCGGCTGAAGTACTCCAACGTGAAGCTGTCCCGGCCGCTCACCCGGGAGACGGAGAAGGTGGCGCGCTGGTTCGCCACGATGACCACCGGGTTCAGCCGGAAGACCGCGCACATCGAGGCGCGGACCGGGGACGGGCAGAAGGTCGCCCAGTGGGGGCTGCTGGAGGTCGTGCCCGTGCGGTGGACCGGGCCCTCGTTCACGCCCGAGTCGCCGAAGGTCGCGATGGAGACCATCGAGATCGCCCACCACGGTTACGTGATGGAGGGCTGAGGACGATGAGCGGTGCGGGCCCCATCGCGTTCAGCGCGGCCGGTACGTCGGGGGTGGCCTCGGCGGCGAAGGGCGGCTCGGCGCGGCCCAAGCTGGAGCACGCCTACCTGGAGCTGCGGACCCCGCCGACCGGGGGCGGGCTGACGCCCGGGGGGCCGTGCGGGCGGATCGACTTCCAGTTCAACCCCAAGGAGCTGAGCCTGACCAAGGCGGCTTCCTGGAAGCGGAGTCCGGCGAAGGGGGCGAAGAGTTCGGGCCCGCCGGAGTACCAGGGCTCCCAGCCCAGCAAGCTCACCGTCGAGATGTTCTTCGACGCCAGCGACACCCAGGACACCCGGGTCGTCACCTCGGTGGAGCAGCTCTTCGCCTGCTGTGTGCCGACGGACGAGACCCGGCAGCAGCAGCGGTCGTCCCCGCCGTGGGTCGTCTTCCACTGGGGCGGACTGACGGGCTTTCCCGGGTACGTGAGTCAAGTCGCCGCCAAATACACGCTGTTCACGACCTCGGGCGTGCCGATCCGGGCGGTCTGCCAGGTCACCATGGAGGAGATCAGCGGCGAGACGCCCGGCCAGAACCCGACCTCGGGCGCGCTGGCCGCCCGGCGCGTCCACCGGGTCGGCTCGGGCGACTCGCTGCCCTCGCTCGCCCACCGGGAGTACGGGGACCCCGGGGCCTGGCGGGTGATCGCCGAGGCGAACGGGATCGACGACCCGATGCGGCTCGCCCCCGGCACCCAGCTCCTGCTGCCCGCCCTGGACGAGCTGGCCCGGCTCAGGGACTCCTCGGACAAGGACGCCGCCAGGGCCGGCCGGGGCAGGGGGCGGGGCTGATGGCGCAGCAGGGGGTTTCCACGGCGCTGACGGTGGAGTTCGGCGGTACGCCGCTGCCCGCGAAGTTCGTGAACACGCTGGTCGAGGGCTATGTCGACGACAGCCGTACGCTCCCCGACCTGTTCCTGCTGCGGTTCCG
The DNA here is from genome assembly GCF_014650675.1 of Streptomyces anulatus. Lineage (GTDB taxonomy): Bacteria > Actinomycetota > Actinomycetes > Streptomycetales > Streptomycetaceae > Streptomyces > Streptomyces anulatus. The sequence continues at coordinate 605,718 of NZ_BMVK01000003.1, forward strand.
GGACCCCGACCGGGTGCTGCTGGAGCAGGCGGGGCTGAAGATCGGCACCGAGGCCCGGCTGCTGGCCCGCGCGGGCGGCGGCACCGAGCCGAAACCGCTGCTGGAGGGGGTCGTCACCGCGCTGGAGGTGGAGCTCGACGAGTCCGGCACGTTCACCGTCGTCCGGGGGCTCGACGAGTCGCACCGGCTGTTCCGGGGCCGCCGGGTGGCCAGCTACCAGAACATGACACTCGCCGACATCTGCGGCCAGGTCGCCCAGCGTGCCGGGCTGAAGCCGGGCCCGGTCGACATCGCCGGGCCCGTACTGGAACACATCGCCCAGCCCAACATCACCGACTGGGAGTTCGTGCGCGGTCTCGCGGAGGAGGCGGGCGCGCAGGCGTACGTACGGGACGGGCAGCTGCACATCACGAAGCCGGCGGAGGCGGGCGGCGCGCCCGACGCCTCGGCGCGCGCCGACCGCGACCCGCTCGTCCTGGAGCTGGGCAGCAATCTGCTGCGCTGCCGGGCCGGGGTGTCGGCCGCCGAGCAGGTCTCCGAGGTGGAGGTGCGCGGCTGGGACGTCCAGGCGAAGCAGCCGCTGGTGGGCCGGGCCCCGGCGGGCACGTCCCCGACGCTGGAGCTGGGGGTGACGGCGGCGGAGGTGTCGGCCCCGTTCGGCGAGGCCCGGTTCGTGGTGACCGACGCGGCGTACGGGGCGCAGGCCCAGGTCGACCAGGCGGCGAAGGCGCTGGCGGAACGGATCGCCGGGTCGTTCGCGGAGCTGGAGGCGGTGATCCGGGGGAATCCGGAGGTGCGGGCGGGCACGGCGGTGGCGCTGAACGCGGTGGGCGCGCCGTTCGAGGGCCGGTACACGGTGACGACCTCGCGCCATGTCTTCGACGCCGTACGCGGGTACGAGACCTGGATCACCGTGTCGGGGCAGCAGGAGCGGTCGCTCTTCGGGCTGACGGGCGGCTCCCCGGCGACGGCGGGCGGTTCGCGGTGCGCGGGGCTGGTCAGCGGGACGGTGACGGACACGCAGGATCCGGAGGGGTCCGGGCGGGTCAAGGTGCGGTTCCCGTGGCTGTCCGACGAGTACGCGAGCGACTGGGCGCGCACGGCGCAGTCCGGCGGTACGGGGGGTGGCGAGGCGTTCATCCCGGAGGTGGGCGACGAGGTGCTGGTCGGCTTCGAGCACGGGCATCTGGACCGGCCGTACGTCCTGGCGGGGCTGTACAACGGGGTGGACCGGCCGGGGGGTGGAGGCGGGGGCGGGAGCCCATCTGCCGGTGCGCCCGGTGCGGCTGGTGCATCAAGTGCTTCCGGCACCCCTGGTGCTCCTGGTGCTGCCGGTGCTTCTGGAGGTACAGGAGGCGCAGGCGGCGCAGGAGGTGCGGGAGGCGGTGGCGAACTCGTCGATCCCACCACCGGTGCGGTGAACCGCCGCGCCTTCGCGTCGAAGAGCGGAAACCAGCTGGAGCTGCTGGACGCGGCGAACGGTCCGCAGGGCGTCCGGCTCCGTACCGGTGACGGCAAGCTCACCATCGACCTCGACCGCAAGGGCACCGCCATCGTCATCGGCAGCGACGGCAGCGTGACCATCGAGGCCAAGGAGCAGGTCTCCATCCGGGCGGCCGACGGCGTCGCCCTGGACGCGGGGCGCGGCGCGCTCGAACTGAACGGCGAGAGCGTCACGCTGACCGCACGGAAAGGCGTGTCCGTGGACGGCGGCACCGGGAAGGTCGGCATCACGGCCCAGGGCCCGGTGGAGGTGCGGGGCGGCGAGATCACGGTCGACGGAAGCCGCCGCACAGAGATCAAGAGCGGGGGCTCGGTGAACGTCAACGCGCCCATGGTCAAGCTCAACTGACGCCACATCATGCACCACGTGCGGGAGGAGTGCACAGCATGTCCGACGCAACAGCCGCTCCGGCGGCCCGGGTCGGCGACCCCACCGGCCACCCCGGCACGGTCGGGCCGCCCGGCGTCCTGTCCGTGCTCATCGGCGGCAAGCCCGCCGCCACCGTCGGGACCGCCCACCTGTGCTCCTCGCCCGCCGCCCATCCGCCGACCGCCCTCGCGCCGCCCGGCAGCTCGACGGTGTTCATCGGCGGGCAGCCGGCCGCCCGCGTCGGTGACCTGGCGGGCTGCGGCTCCCCGGTGCTCTCCGGCTGCCCGACCGTACTGATCGGCGGGTGAACCGGACCCATGGGACAGCAGTTCATCGGCGCGGGCTGGGCGTTCCCGCCGCGCACCGACGCCACCGGGTCCATCGCCCTGGTGCGCGGCGAGCACGAGCTGGAGGAGTCGATCCGGCTGATCCTGGCGACCTCGCCGGGGGAGCGGCCCATGCGGCCCGAGTTCGGCTGCGCGGTCAACGACTACGTGTTCGCCCCGGCGGACGCGGGGACCGCCGGGCAACTCGCGTACGAGGTGCGGCTCGCACTGGAGCGCTGGGAGCCCCGGATCGAGGTGACCGAGGTCGTCGTCCGGTTCGACGAGGCGGACAACGGCGTCCTCTACATCGACATCGGCTACACCGTGCGCGGCGCGAACGACCCGCGCAACCTCGTCTTCCCGTTCTACGTGATCCCGCAGCACGCCGAGGCCACCGAGGCATCGGCCGACGACGAGGAGGCGGGCGCGTGACGCTGCCCGGCCCGCACGACGAGGAGGAGAGGGCGTGACCCTGCCCAGCCCGCATCTGGACGACCGCACCTTCCAGGGCCTGGTCGACGAGGCGAAACGCCTGGTGCAGCAGCGCTGCCCGGAGTGGACCGACCACAACGTCTCCGACCCCGGGGTGACGCTGATCGAGGCGTTCGCGACCATGGTCGACCAGCTCGTCTACCGGGTGAACCGGGTCCCGGAGAAGAGCTATCTGACCTTCCTCGACCTGATCGGGGTACAGCTCCACCCGCCGACCGCCGCCCACACCGAGGTGACGTTCCGGCTCTCCGCCCCCCGGCCCGAACCGGTGCTGGTGCGCGCGGGAACGGAGGTCGCCACCGTCCGTACGGAGACGGAGGAGGCGGTCGTCTTCACCACCTCCGAGCCGCTCTCCATCGTGCCGTGCGCCTTCGCCCACCTGGCCACCTGGCCCTCGCCCGGGGAGGCCGTCGACCGGACCGAGGAGCTGACGCTCGGCCGGGACGTGCCCGTCTTCGGGGCCACGCCCGCCCCCGGCGACTGCCTGTACGTCGGCCTGTCGGCCGCCGTGCCCGCGGGCGTACTGGCGCTCCGGCTGGACTGCACGGTCGACGGTGTCGGGGTCGACCCGGCCCGGCCGCCGATCCTCTGGGAGGCCTGGGACGGGTCCAGTTGGGCGGTCTGCGAAGTGGAGAAGGACGACACCGGCGGCTTCAACCGGTCCGGCGAGCTGATCCTGCACCTGCCGAGAACCCATGTCCCGGCGGCCGTCGTCCGCCGGACCGGGGGCTGGCTGCGCTGCCGGCTGATCGAGGCGGAGCCGGGCCAGCCGACGTACATGGCCCCGCCCGTCGTGCGCGGCATCACCGCGTTCACCATCGGCGCGACCGTCGCCGCCGAGCACGCCGAGACCATCACCGACGAGGTGCTGGGCCAGGCGGAGGGCGTCCCCGGGCAGGTGTTCCGGCTGGCCAGGCCGCCGGTGGTGCCGGGGGAGTTCGTGGTCGAGGTGACCGACCCGGCCGCGCCCGACGCCGTCGCCGGCTCGGACGTCACCCACTGGAGCCGGGTCGACGACTTCGCGCACTCCGGCCCCGAGGACCGGCACGTCACGCTCGACCCGAACGCGGGGCGCGTCGAGTTCGGCCCCGCTGTACGCGAACGGGACGGCTCCGTACGCCATTACGGCCACGTCCCGGTCAAGGGAGCCACCGTCCGGGTCCGCTCCTACCGCAGGGGCGGCGGGCTGCGCGGCAACGTCGCCCGCTCCACGCTCCGTGTCCTGCGCAGTGCGATCCCGTACGTCGCCCGGGTCGAGAACCGCCGGCCGGCGCTCGGGGGCGTGGACGGCGAGAGCGTCGACAGCGCCCGGGTGCGCGGGCCGATGACGCTGCGCACCCTGCACCGGGCGGTCGTCCCGCACGACTACGAACTCCTCGCCCGGGAGATCGCCCCGGACGCGGCCCGGGTCCACTGCATCCGGGCCGGTACGCAGGACGGCGCGGAGGCTTCCGACGCGGGCGGGGTGCGGCTGCTCGTCGTCCCCGCCGGGAGCGGCGACGAACAGGGCCGGATCGAGTTCGACGAGCTGATCCCGCCCGCGAACACGCTCGCCCTGATCGCCGGCCATCTGGACGCCCGGCGGCCGATCGGGGCCCGGCTGGTCGTCGAGCCGCCGTTCTACCAGGGCGTCACCGTCGTCGCCCTGGTCCAGGCGGAGCGCGGGGCGGTCGCGGAGAAGGTGCGCGAGAGCGCGCTGGCCGCGCTGTACGGGTACTTCAACCCGCTCACCGGCGGGCCGGCCGGGGACGGCTGGCCGTTCGGCAGGCCCGTCCAGTCGGGGGAGGCGTTCGCCGTGCTCCAGCGGGTGCCGGGCGTCGACCTGGTGGAGGACGTCCGGCTGTACCGGGCCGACCCGGTCACCGGCGAACGCACCGACGCCACCGCGAAGATCGCGCTGGACCCGCACGCACTGGTCTTCAGTTACGAGCACCAGCTCCGGGTGAGGGGGGCCTGATCCGATGCGCAACGGAATCCCGGGTCTGCCGACCCCGCACCCCCTGATCGACCGGCTCCCCGCCGTCTACCTGGAACAGGACTTCCTCCAGCGCTTCCTGACCGCCCTGGACGACGTCCTGGCCCCCGTCCTCCTCTCCATCGACAATCTGCCCGCGCACCTGGACCCCCGCAGCGCCCCCGACGACTTCCTCGACTGGCTGGCCCAGTGGGTGGCCGTCGACCCCCACGGAAGCAGCCCGCCGGAGCTGCGCCGGGCGGCGGTGCGCGGCGCGGTCGCCCGGCACGCCCGACGCGGCACGGTGGGCGGCCTGGCGGAGGCGCTCCGGCTGGAGACCGGTACGGAACCGGAGATCGTCGAGAGCGGCGGCACCGCCTGGTCGACCGGCTCCGGCACCCCGCTGCCGGGCCAGGGCCGCCCCTGGGTGACCATCCGGATCCGGGCGGCCGGCGGCGGGGACCGGGGCGGCGCCCGGCAGCCGGACCGGGTGCGGCTGGAGGAGCTGATCGGCGCGGAGGTCCCGGCGCACGTCGGATTCACCTTGGAGCTGCTGTGACCTGCGACGAGTGCGGACACCGGAACCCGCCGGGGCGGGAGTTCTGTGTGGCGTGCGAGGCGTTCCTGGGGTGGGAGGAGGGGGAGGGCTCACCCGGGCCGAGCGCGGCGGCCGGGCCGAACGTGTCTACCGGGCCGAGCGTGTCGGCCGGGCCGAACGTGTCGTCTGCGTCGCCCGGGCCGAGCGCGCTGTCCGGGCCTGCTGCTTTCGCCGGGCCTGCTGCTTCCGCCGGGCCCGGCGGTCCCGGGCCTGGAGGCTCCACCGGGCCTGGCGCTTCCGGCCCGCCCGCACCCGGTCTGCCGCCGCCCGGCGGGTCCGCTCCCGCGCCCGGCCCGCCCGGCCGGCCCGCGCCCGGAGTACGGTCCGAGCCCGCTCCCGTAACACCTCCCGCTCCCGTAACACCGCCCGTTCGCGGGGCATGGCCCGCTTCCGGGCCCCCTCCCGCGGCACCGCCCGCGTCCGGTTCCGGGACGCCGGCCGCGTCCCCCTTCGTGACGCCGCCCGCGCCCGCCCCTGTGGCATCGCCCGCGCCCATGCCCGTAACGGCCCCGCTGCCCCCGGCCCACACGCCCCCCGGACCGCCGACGTCACCGCGGGCAGCGGCCCCCCGGCGACCGGGAGAGGGCCCGCCCGGTCCGGCTCCCGGTCCCGACGCGTGGCCGGACGCCGGACCGGGGCCCGCCACCGAGCCGCCCGGCCCGGAACCCGTCGGCGCGCCGGTCGTCTGCCCCAACTGCCGTACGGAGAACGCCCCGGGCCGCACCCTGTGCATCCGCTGCGCCCTGCTCCTGGACCCGGGGCCCGCCCCCGAGGGCCGGCTGCCGTGGTGGCGGCGGATCCTGCGCCGCCGGCCCCGGCAGGCGCGGGTGGCGGGGGCGCGTCCGCGGCGCGGGTGGCGGCGGCCGAGGATCGGGCTGCCCATCGTGCTGATCCTGCTGGCGGTGGGCGTCTGGTTCGCGCTGCCGCACCTCTCGGGCCTGTTCGGCTTCGCCAAGGAGGAGACCGGGACCCCGGAGTCCGTACCGCCCGCCGTCTGCCGGGGTTCCAGCGAGGCGGACGGGCACCCGGCGGCGGCGGCGGTCGACGGGTTCAACAACCGTTACTGGGCACCGGAGAAGACCGGCGAGGGGGTCGGGGAGCACCTGGAGTGCGACTTCGCGCAGCCGGTGCGGATGATGAAGATCGTGGTGTTCTCCGGGACGTCGGCGCGCCAGAACGAGTTCCTGACGCAGGGCCGCCCGGCGCGGCTCACGGTGGAGCTGACGTCGAAGGACGGGGAGAAGACCGACCGGACGATCCGGCTGCGCGACCAGGCGGGCCAGCAGACCTTCGACGTACGGGGTTCGGACACGGTCAAGGCCCGGCTCACGGTCGAGTCGGCGTACGGCTCGGGGAAGGACCGGCGGACGGCGGTCGCGGAGATCGAGTTCTTCGGAAGGCGGGAATGAGAAAGGGGTTCTCAGGGAGGCGGGGGGTTCCCGAGGAGGCGGGAGTTCTCAGGAAGGCGGGGGTTCCCAGGGAGGCGCGAGCTCTTCGGAAGGCCGGGGCGAACGGTCGTACGGGGGAAGCCTGTTACGGGTTCAGCCGGTCCGCGCGCATGCGCAGATAGCGGGCCTCGGGTTCGCTGAGCGTGCCGTCGGCGGCCGCGCGGTAGGCGGCGCGGGCGGCGTCCGGCTCCCCGGCCCGCTCCAGGAGATGCCCGCGTACGGCGTCGAGCCGGTAGTGACGCTCCACCGTCCCCGTCAGGGCGTCGACCGCGGCCAGCCCCGCCCGGGGCCCGTGCACCATGGCCACGGCGACCGCCCGGCCCAGCGCGGCGGCGGGGTCGGGGGTGCGCCGCACGAGGAGGTCGTAGAGGGCGAGGATCTGCGGCCAGTCGGTGTCCTCGGCGCGCTCCGCCTCGTCGTGGAGGGCGGCGACGGCGGCCTGGAGCTGGTAGTCCCCGGCCGGGCCCTGGGCGAGCGCCTCCTCGGCCAGCGCGGTGCCCTCCGCGATGGCCGTACGGTCCCAGAGCGCCCGGTCCTGTTCGTCGAGCGGGACCAGCTCGCCGTCCGGCCCGGTGCGCGCCGGGGTGCGCGCCTCGGTGAGGACCATCAGCGCCAGCAGCCCGGTCACCCGCCCCTCGTGGGGCAGCAGCCGGCGGACGGCGCGGGTCAGCCGGATCGCCTCGCGCGCCAGGTCCGTGCGGTGGAGGTCGGGGCCCGCGGTGGCGGTGTAGCCCTCGTTGAAGATCAGGTAGAGGACCTGGAGCGCGGCGCCGAGCCGCTGGTCGAGGTCCTGGGCGTCCGGCCGCCGGAACTGCGTACCGTGCACCGTCCGCTTGGCCCGGCTGATCCGCTGCGCCATCGTCGCCTCCGGCACCAGATGGGCGCGGGCGATCTCCGCCGTGGTGAGACCGCCGACCGCGCGGAGGGTGAGCGCGATCTGGGCGGCGGGGGTGAGCGCGGGGTGGCAGCAGAGGAAGAGCAGGGTGAGCGTGTCGTCCTCGGAGGGGGCCCGGCCCGTGCCGGAGGGGCCCTCCCCGGGCGGCGGCGCGACGAACGCGTCCGCCGGGGTGAGGGCCGCCGCCGTCTCCTCCCGCCTGCGACGGGCCTCGTCGCTGCGGAGCCGGTCGGTGAGGCGGCGGGAGGCGACCCGGATCAGCCAGCCGCGCGGATTGTCGGGGACCCCGTCCTGAGGCCACTGCTCGGCGGCCGCGATCAGGGCCTCCTGGACGGAGTCCTCGGCCGGGTCGAAGTGCCCGTACCGGCGCACGAGCGCGCCGAGGACCTGCGGCGCGTGGCGGCGCAGCAGGTCCTCGATGATGACGTCGGTCGTACGGTCCATCCGCGTCCTCGGGTGGTACGTCAGTCGTCGATCCCGCCGCCGATGGTCCGGATGAGCACCGGGTAGTCGGGCGCCCCGGCCGGCTGCGGACAGCGTGCCACGCGAGCCGCGATCTCGGTCACCCTTTCCAGGCTCTCGCAGTCGAGCACCCAGAACCCGGCGAGCAGCTCCTTCGTCTCGCTGTACGGCCCGTCCGAGACCACCGGCCGCCCCTCGGCGTCGACGCTCACGGCCCGTCCCTGCGCGGGCTCCGTGAGCCCGTAGCCGGTGACCAGCTCGCCCGACTCGGCGAGGTCGTCGTTGATGCTGCCCATGTAGGCGAACATCTCCTGCATGGCCTTCTCGTCCCAGGCCGGGCTGTCCGCGTTCCCCTTGCCGGTCTGGGCCTCGTAGTCCGCCTGGCTGCCCTGGACCATCACCAGATACTTCATGACCGTCGCCTCCTGGTCGCTCGTTCGCTCGTGGTTCTTTCTTCCTCTTACACAGGGGACGTCGGGGCCGGTGCGGGGTTCTCGACACCACGCGCGAAGTTTCTTCCGGATTCACCCGCTGGAGGGTCGGGGCGGGGCGCTCACCCGCCGGAACGGTCGGAACGGGGTGTTCAGTAAAGTTCGGCTGCGCCTCGTTTCCGCTCGTCGCGCCTGCTCTCCTCCCTCCTCCCTCCTCCCTCCTCCCTCCTCCCTCCCCCGAACGACGAGGTCCCGGCCCGTGTCCCCATCCCCAGCCCCGCTTCCTCACCCCGTCTCCGTCGTGGGGATCGGCGCGGACGGCTGGCCCGGCCTGTCCGGTACGGCACGGGAGGCGCTGCGCGCGGCCGAGGTGCTGATCGGCGGAGCGCGCCAGCTGGACCTGCTCCCGCCGGAGTGCGCCGGTGCCCGGGTGGGCTGGCCGTCCCCGCTGAGGCCGGCCGTCCCCCGGCTGCTCGCGGAGCACCGGGAGCGCCGGATCGCGGTGCTGGCCAGTGGGGACCCGATGTTCTACGGGATCGGGCGCGCGCTGGCGGAGGAGCTGGGGCCGGAGGGGCTGCAGGTGCTGCCGCACCCGTCGTCCGTCTCGTACGCCTGCGCGCGCCTCGGCTGGCCGCTGGAGGACACGGAGGTCGTGACGCTGGTGGGCCGTCCGGCGGCACGTCTCGCGGCGTCGCTGCACGAGGGCCGCCGGCTGCTGGTCCTGAGCGCGGACGCCGGCACGCCCGCCGCGGTCGCCGCGCTCCTCACGTCCCACGGCTTCGGCCCGAGCCGGCTGCGGGTGCTGGAACAGCTCGGCGGCGAGGACGAGAGGCACGTCGACGGCATCGCGGCGGAGTGGGCGCACCCGCCGGGAGACCGGCTGAACGTCATCGCGATCGCCTGCCGGGCGTCGGCGGACGCGCTGCGGCTCGGCACGGTCCCGGGTCTGCCGGACGAGGCGTACGAACACGACGGCCAGCTCACCAAGCGCCACATCAGGGCCGCCACGCTCGGGGCCCTGGCGCCCGCGCCCGGAGAACTGCTCTGGGACGTGGGCGGCGGCTCCGGCTCGATCGCGATCGAATGGCTGCGGGCACACCCGTCCTGCCGGGCGGTGAGCGTGGAACGGGACCCGGTGCGGGCCGAGCGGATCACCCGTAACGCGGACCGTCTGGGGGTCCCCGCCCTGCAGGTGGTGACCGGCCCGGCTCCCGCGTCCCTGGCCGGACTGGAAGCGCCGGACGCGGTGTTCATCGGCGGCGGCCTGACCGCGCCGGGCCTGCTCGACGCGTGCTGGGAGGCGTTGCGCCCGGGGGGCCGGCTGGTCGCGAACACGGTGACGCTGGAGTCGGAGGCGCTGCTGGCCGAGCGGCACAAGGCGCACGGCGGCGAGCTGGTGCGCCTCGCGGTGGCGCACGCCGTCCCGGTCGGCGGCTTCACCGGCTGGCGTCAGGCCATGCCCGTAACGCAGTGGTCGGTGACCAAGCCCCCGGATTCCGGGGCACGTTCGTACAAGGGAGATCGATCATGACGGTGTACTTCATCGGCGCGGGCCCCGGCGCGGCCGACCTGATCACGGTGCGCGGCGCCCGGATCCTCGCCGCCAGCCCGGTCTGCCTGTACGCGGGCAGCCTGGTCCCGGTGGAACTGCTGGCCGAGTGCCCGAAGGACGCCCGCCTGATCGACACGGCGAACCTGGACATCGAGCAGATCACCGCCGAGCTGGTCCGGGCCCACGCGGACGGCCACGACGTGGCGAGGTTGCACTCGGGCGACCCGTCGGTGTTCAGCGCGGTGAACGAACAGATGAAGCGCCTGGACGAGGCGGGCGTCCCGTACGAAGTGGTCCCCGGCGTCCCCGCGTTCGCGGCGGCGGCAGCGGCACTGAAGCGCGAGCTGACGGTCCCGACGGTCGGCCAGACGGTCATCCTGACCCGCATCGCGCAGCGCGCCACGGCGATGCCGGAGGGCGAGGACCTGGCGACGCTGGGCCGCAGCGGCGCACTGATCGTGCTGCACCTGGCGGCGCGCTACGTGGACCGCGTGGTGGATGAACTGCTCCCGCACTACGGGGCGGACTGCCCGACGGCGGTGGTGGCGATGGCGTCCCGCCCGGACGAGATCATCCTGCGCGGCCCGCTGGACTCGATCGCCGAGCAGGTGAAGGCGGCGGGGGTGATCCGGACGGCGGTCATCATGGTGGGCCGGACCCTGGGCGCGGAGCAGTTCCGGGACAGCCACCTGTATGCGGTGGGGCGGGACCGGGGGGAGTGCTGAGGCTCCGCCCGACGAGGAGACGCCGACCTGGTTCGCCTCCGTCACGGTGCGGGAGGAGGGCGGGCTCTGCGGGCTGAACTCCCCTGGGGACAACCGGGCAAGGACCGCGAGCGCGAGCGGAAACGGGAGAAGCGGGACGGCTGTGCCCCATGAGAGGAAACCGGTGTCGATCATCGAGTGGCCCAGGACCGTGCTTGAGGCCCGTCATCCGCGGCATCGGATTCGCGCATCGGGCTGATAGCGCCCGGCCGGATTCAGTAGCATGCGCTTTCCGACCGGGGCTGCGTGAGGGGGACGCCGTGCTGGAGACCGACGCACTGCTCGACCGGATCATGAAGGAGACCGAGGCCGACATCATCGCCCATGGTGCGCATGGGCTGATCATGGCGAGGGACGAGACCGCCGGGACGCCCGTACGGCTGGGGCAGCAATTGTTCGCCAGGATCACGAACCGACGGGCCGAGGACGCCCGCGTTCTCGCGGTCCGCGTCGCCGGCCTGGCAGAAGCGGGCGAGGACCGGGAGCTGTTGGCGCTGCGGCGCGCAGAGTTGCGCATCGCGCTGCGGGACGCGCTCAGAGGCCATGCGGGCCTGGCCGAGGAGCTTGCGGAACTCCTGCCGAAGGGATCCGCCGGGCGGGCCGGGGGCGACCGCAGCGTCTTCGTGGGACGGGACAGCTCCGGAGTCATCTATGTCGGTGACGGCGCGCACATCACGTTGCACCGGTGACCGGGATGACCGACCCGCAGCAGGAGGGCGGCGACAGGTCGGTGACGGTGTGGAACAACAACGACGGCACCATCATCACCGGCGATTACCCGACCATCAACCACTTCACTCTTCCCCCCGAGAGCCCGCCTCCCCCCGAGAACTCACCGGCCGGGAAGGCGAACCTGCTGGCGGAGGTGGTCGGCGGGTTCCTGAAGAGCGAGGAGGAGCAGCTGCGCTTATGGGATCCGGCGCCGTTGCCGTTGCGCTTCCGGGCGGTGTCCCCGGAGTTGGCCGCCGGCTGCAACATCGGTCCGGGCCTTCGGACCGGATCGTCAGAGGTTCTCCCCCTCGACCAGCCGTTGAAGGATCTCGCGGCTGCCTACGAGGGAAAGAAACCCGGCAGGCTTCTGGTGCTGGGCAGGGCGGGTTCGGGAAAGACCGTGCTCATCCGCCGTTTCGCGATGGACCGGCTGAAAGCTCGTGGTCCGTACGGCAGTGATCCCGTACCCGTGATCTTCAGCCTGGGATCGTGGGACCCCCACAAGACGAGTCTCCGGAATTGGCTTATCGGCCGGTTGGAGCGGGACTATCCCTTTCTGGCCGGGGACGGTCCCGGAGGGCGGTCGTGGGCGGACACACTGGTGATGACCGAATGTGTGCTCGCGATCCTGGACGGATTCGACGAGATCGCCGATGGTCTGCACAAGAAGGCGCTGCGGGATCTCTCCGCCGTCACCCTGCCGGTGCTGCTGACGAGCCGCCGCCCCGAGATCGAGGCCGCCGCCGCGAAGTCGTCCGTGTCCTTCGACGGTATCGAACTGACCGACCTCACCCTCGACGACGTCGCCGGCTATCTGCTGCCCGGGGCCGGTGCGGCCCGTGGCACGGATCCGCCCGCCACCGGCACGACCGGGTGGGAGTACGTACTGAACCGGCTGCGGCTCCATCCGGACGAACCGGCGTGCGCCCGTCTCACCGCGGTGCTGACCACCCCCCTGATGGTCGAGCTCGCCCGTGCCGTCCACCGGTCCGGCCGTGATCCGGCGAGGCTGCTGACCGGTCGTGAACTCGACACCCGCGAAGCCCTGGAGGACCATCTCCTGGACCGCTTCGTTCCCGCCGCGTACGCCCGGTTCCTCTCCGCCCGGTCCGACCGGAAACACCGGACCTGGCCCGCCGAACGCTCGCGGCACTGGCTGGGATACCTCGCCACACACCTGAGGCAGCTCGACACCCACGACATCGAATGGTGGCGGCTGGGAACAGCCATGAGCCTTTCTTCGCGCATGGTCGCCTCCGGAGCGGTGATCGGCTTCGTATCAGGGGTGCTGACCGTACTTCCCTCCGGATATCTGATCTCTTTGCATGTCATCATTGTGACTTTTCTGAACATGCTGGGCAGTGGACTGGCATTCGGGTTCCTTCAAGGATTGATGTCAAGTGCCGGGGCCGGAGGCGGATTTCAGCCGTCGCGTATGCATATACGGATCCGTGGCGGGTCGAAGAGAGTCAAGCAGAATCTCCTTCCCCGGATTCGGAGCGGGCTCGCGGGCGGTCTGGTATTCGGGGTCGTGTACGGCCTCGGAAACGCTGTCTACGTGGCAGTCGCGGGTTTCCCGTGGCTCAACGTCTTTCTGGTCTTCATGGATTGGTTCCTGGTCGGGCTCGGCGTCGGGCTGGGGACCGGCCTCGTCCTCGGGCTCATGACCGGGGTCGAGGCGGTCATCGAGACGAAAGCCTCGGTCAGCCCGGCGGATCTGCTGAGGACGAACCGGACGACCGTGCTCACTCAGATCCTTGTGACGGGCCTGATAGCCGGTATCGGGTTCGGCGTCGTCGTCACAGCGATCAATGGATTCGCCATCGGGGTCGGGCATGGAATCACGATGGGAGTCATGGTCGCCCTCGGATCCTGCACCTTGACCGCATGGGGCCGGTGGATCGTCCTGGTCCGTCTGTGGCTGCCCCTGACCGGGCGGCTCCCGTGGGCGGTGAACGCCTTTCTCGACGACGCCTGCCAACGGGGGGTGCTGCGTCAGGCGGGCGCGGTCCACCAGTTCCGCCACGCACGGCTCCGGGACCGCATGGCCGAGGTCCACGGACGGCGCGAATGCGAACGTGAGCAGCCGACAGAGGCGACGGGGGTCAGCTGATGGAAGCGAAGCACCGGACATTACGTGGCACGAGGCGCTGCCGGGGCAGGGCAGGCCGGGGGATCTCGGCGACCGTGCTGTCGGTCACCGCCGGAATCCTGGGGCTGCCGGGCTCCCCGACCGCTTCCGCGGAACCGGTCGGACTCACGCTGGGCTACAGCTGCGCCTTCACCGGCATCGGCAGGGTGCCCTTGACCATGCGACTCCACACGGACATCCCGGACACGATCCCCGTCGGCACGACCAGTCCGAAATCCGCCCTGAACGGAGTGACGACCGTGAACGCGGCCATCACCCGCTGGGCCGCCCTGGTCGGTGCGAAGACCGTGGAGGGTTCCCTGAACGGGGCCGCGACCGTCACCGCACCGCAGGGCGACATCCCGCTGGACGTCCCCATGACGATCCCCAAGACCCCCGTCCCGCGCTCCGGTCCGGTCGACGTGACTGCCAAGGGCGCCGCCCCCTCCCTCTCCTTCACCCGGCACGGCAACGCGCAGGTCATCGTCGGCGACCTCACCCTGAGTCTCATCCCGAAACGCGCGGACGGCACGGCCCCCGTACCCACGCTTCAGGCCTCCTGCACCCTGAATCCCGGGCAGAAGAGGGTCCTTCAGTCGGTCACCATCACCGAGCCGGTGCGGCCCACCGCGACGGCGACCGGCACGGGCTCGTCCGGAACAGCCGGAAGCGGAAGCGGAAGCGGAACCGGCCCCGGAGCCACGGGAGGAGGCGGCGGGGGCGGAGGAGCCGGAGGGGGCCGAGGGGCCGGAGGCGGAACCGGCGACGGTACGGCCCCGGGCACCCGGCCCGGTGGCGGCTCCGGCGGCTCGGCTCCGGCCTCGGCTTCGCCGGACGCCTCGGCCACGCCGAAGACACCGCAACCCACCCCGACGGGGCCCGAGCCCCGTACCCTTCCCCCGTCGCCCGGGGGGCTGCCCCTGGACCCGGTGCCGGACGGCACGGGCGAGGACGGGCACGCGGCCGGCGCTCTGGATCCCAGGAGCCCGATCGTGCTGGCGGCGGGCGTCCTCGTCACCGGCGCCGCCGCCGCCCTCATCGCCTTCGGTCCCTGGCTGAGGAAGCGGCGCTCCGGCGACCCGGACGACCAAGATGCTGACCGAGGATGACGCGCACGTGCGGTCGGTCGGGAGCGGGCACGCCCGCTGAGCTGTCGGAGGGCCCCGGCCACCGGGCCGAACGGGCCGCCTCAGCGCAGTCGTCCCTTCCAGGACTACGGCGTCGGCCGGCTATCCCCGCCCCACCACCACCCCCGCCCGGTCGATGCAGATCACGTCGACCGCGACCGGCGCACCCCGCAGCACCGACAGCGCCTCGTCGCGGGCCCGGGCGGCCACCAGGTCGCCGAGCGGGACGTTCGCCGCTTCGCACAGGCGCAGGGCCTCCAGGCCCGTGTTGGCGGTGGCGATGCGGGTGGCCAGGGTCGCGTCCGCGCCGCCCCGGCGGGCCAGGTCGGCCAGGAAGGGTTTGTCGACCTGGGAGCGGGCCGAGTGGAGGTCCAGGTGGCCCGCCGCCAGCTTGGAGAGTTTGGCGAAGCCGCCGCAGATCGTGAGGCGGGCGACGGGGTGTCGGCGTACGTATTTCAGGACCGCGCCCGCGAAGTCCCCCATGTCCAGCAGCGCGATGTCCGGCAGGCCGTACTCCGACACCACCGTCTTCTCCGACGTCGAGCCCGTGCAGCCCGCCACATGGGTCAGGCCCGCCGCCCGCGCCACGTCCACGCCCCGGCGGATCGAGTCGATCCACGCCGAGCAGGAGTACGGGACCACCACCCCCGTCGTGCCCAGGATCGACAGGCCGCCCAGGATTCCCAGGCGGCCGTTCCACGTCGAGCGGGCGATCTCCTCGCCGTGGTCGACCGAGACCGTGATCTCCACGTCCCCCGTCCCGCCGTGCTCCGCCGCCACCCGCTCCACGTGCTCGCGCATCAGCCGGCGCGGCACCGGGTTCACCGCGGGCTCACCGACGTCCAGCGGCAGGCCGGGGAGGGTGACCGTGCCCACGCCCGGGCCGGCCCGGAACACCACGCCGGAGCCCGGCGGCAGTCTCCGTACGGTCGACCGGACCAGTGCCCCGTGGGTGACGTCCGGGTCGTCGCCCGCGTCCTTCACCACTCCGGCCATCGCCACCGCCCCACCCGGCCCGGCCGTCAGCTCCTCCAGCGCCAGCGCGAACGCCGGTGTCTGGCCCTTCGGCAGCGTGATGGTCACCGGATCCGGGAAGTCGCCGGTCAGCAGTGCCGTGTACGCGGCCGTCGTCGCCGCCGTCGCACAGGCACCGGTCGTCCAGCCGGGGCGCAGGCCGGTGTGTTTGAGTTGGGCACTGCGACCGCCCCGCGCCTCAGCGTTCATGAGATGAGTCCGTTCCGATGCCTGTGCCTGCTGCTGTGCATGTTCTTGTTCTGGGGGGTACGACCGAGGCGCGCCGGCTGGCCGAGAACCTTGCCGCTTCTGCCCCGGGCTCCCGGGTCCAGGTCCGGGTCACCACCTCGCTCGCCGGGCGCGTCTCCGCTCCCCGGCTGCCGCCCGGTGACGTGCGCGTCGGCGGGTTCGGGGGGCCCGACGGGCTCGCCGCCTGGGTGCGTGAGCACGATGTGGACGTCCTCATCGATGCCACCCACCCCTTCGCCGCGACCATGAGCCGGAACGCGGCCGAGGCCGCCGCCCGGGCCCATGTTCCTCTCCTCGCCCTCCGCCGGCCCGGCTGGGTCGCCCAGGGCGGCGACCGCTGGCACGCCGCCGGATCGCTCGCCGAGGCCGCCGAGCTGCTGCCCGCGCTGGGGGAGCGGGTCTTCCTCACCACCGGGCGGATGGGGCTCGCCGCCTTCGCGGGAGCGGCACTCGACGATCTGTGGTTCCTCGTGCGGTCCGTCGACGCTCCCGAGCCGCCCTGCCCGGCCCGGATGGAGGTCCTGCTCGACCGGGGGCCGTTCACGCTGGAGGGGGAGCGGGCGCTCATCCGCCGCCACCGTCTCGACGTGCTCGTCACCAAGGACAGCGGTGGGGACGCCACGGCCCCGAAGCTCACCGCCGCCCGTGAGGCCGGGATCCCCGTCGTCGTCGTGCGGCGGCCACCGGTACCGGAAGGGGTGCCGGTGGCCCGTACGCCCGACGAGGCCGTGGAGTGGGTGCGCCGGCGCTACGCCTCCGGGTAGCGGCGGGGCGTCCACACGATGGACCGGCCGGTGCCGGAACCGCCCCGCTCGATCCACCGGGTCTGCGACGAGCCCACGATCAGCAGCGTCCGCATGTCCACCTCCGCCGGGTCGACGTCGGCCAGCCGTACCGTCCGTACGCTCTCCGTCGGGCCGCCCACATCGCGCGCCAACACCACCGGGGTGTCCGGGGAACGGTGCTCCAGGAGCAGGTCGCGGGCCTTGCCCACCTGCCACGTACGGGACTGGGAGCCCGGGTTGTACAGCGCCAGCACCAGGTCCGCCGAGGCCGCCGCGCGCAGGCGCTCCGCGATGACCTCCCACGGCTTGAGCCGGTCAGAGAGGGAGATCGTGGCGTAGTCGTGGCCCAGCGGCGCACCCGCGCGGGCCGCCGCCGCGTTGGCCGCGGTGACGCCGGGCAGGACCCGTACGGGGATGTCCGCGTACTCGTCCTGCGAGGCCGCCTCCAGCACCGCCGTCGCCATCGCGAAGACCCCCGGGTCGCCGCCGGACACCACCGCGACGCGGTGGCCCCGCCGGGCCAGGTCCAGGGCGAACTCGGCGCGCTCCGACTCCACCTTGTTGTCCGAGCCGTGCCGCGCCTGACCCGGGCGGACCGGAACCCGGTCCAGGTAGGTCGTGTAGCCGACCACGTCGTCGGCGGCGGCGAGCGCTCCGCGCGTCTCCGGTGTCAGCCACAGCGGGCCCGCCGGGCCGGTGCCCACGACCACGACCTCGCCGCCGGCCTTCCCGGAGGGGCGCGGTGTGTCGACGCGGCTCGGCAGGACCGCGACCGAGAAGTACGGGACGGACGCCGGGTCGATGTCCGCCAGGTCGCCCGTGCGCTCCCCCGCCATCGTCGCGCGCTCCACGTACCGCGCCTCCGCGAGCCTCCCGGACGCCTCGAACGCCCCGCGCACCGCCGGGAACGTACGCCCCAGCTTCATCACCACGGCCGTGTCCGTGGCGGCGAGACGGGCCGTCAGCTCCTCCTCCGGCAGCGTGCCGGGCAGGATCGTGAGGATCTCCTCGCCCTCGACGAGGGGGGTGCCGAGCCGGGCCGCCGCCGCGCTGACGGAGGTGACACCCGGGATGACCTCGGTGGTGTACCGGTCGGCCAGGCGCTTGTGCATGTGCATGTACGAGCCGTAGAACATCGGGTCGCCCTCGGCGAGCACCGCGACGGTCAGGCCCGCGTCCAGATGCGCCGCGAGACGGGCGGCGGCCTTCTCGTAGAACTCCTCCAGCGCGCCCCGGTAACCGCCCGGGTGGTCCGTGGTCTCCGTCGTGACGGGGTAGACCAGGGCCTCCTCGATGTGGTCGGGCCGCAGATGCGCCGCCGCGATGGACCGCGCGATCGAGCGGCCGTGCCGTGCGCTGTGGTACGCGACGACGTCGGCCTCACCGATGGCCCGGACGGCCCGCAGGGTCATCAGGTCCGGGTCGCCGGGGCCGAGCCCGACACCGTAGAGCCGGCCGGCGCCACTCTTGATCCCGTTCACTGGAGAGGTCACTGGAGAGGTCACTACTCTTCCTCGCTGGCGATGGCGTTGAGCGCCGCGGCGGCTATCGCGCTGCCGCCGCGCCGGCCGCGCACGATCAGGTGCTCCAGGCCCGAAGCGTGCTCGGCCAGGGCCTCCTTGGACTCGGCCGCGCCGATGAAGCCGACCGGGACGCCGATGACGGCCGCCGGGCGCGGGGCGCCCTCCTCGATCATCTCCAGCAGGCGGAACAGGGCGGTCGGGGCGTTGCCGACCGCGACCACCGCGCCCTCCATCCGGTCCCGCCACAGCTCCAGGGCCGCCGCGCTGCGCGTGGTCCCCATCTTCGCGGCCAGCTCAGGCACGGACGGGTCGGACAGCGTGCACACCACGTCGTTGTCCGCGGGCAGCCGCTTGCGGGTGACCCCGCTGGCCACCATCGCCACGTCGCAGAGGATCGGCGCCCCGGCGCGCAGGGCCGCGCGGGCGTCGGCCACTGCGTTCGGTGAGAAGGCGAGGTCGCGTACGAGGTCGACCATGCCGCAGGCGTGGATCATGCGGACGGCGACCTGGCTCACGTCGGCGGGCAGCCCGGCCAGATCCGCCTCCGTGCGGATGGTGGCGAAGGACTGGCGGTAGATCGCCGGTCCGTCCTTCTCGTACTGGTGCACAGTGCTGTCGCTTTCTTCTGCCGGTAGGGGAGGAGGGTAGGAGGGGGGAGCTGGGGGAGCGTGCTCAGGCGCGGGCCCCGGACACCGCCGACGCGAGTGCCGCCGGGTCGTTCCGGACCACCGTCCGGGGGTCACGGTGTTCGCCCCGTACGTGCGAGATCCGGTGCCCCTCGGGTGTGACGACCACGTCGATCCACTCCCCGTGGGGGTGGCCGCAGCGGCGTTCGCACCCGGACCAGTACACAGGGAGCCGCCCGACCGGTCCGACAGCGGCCCCCGCTTCGGCCCGCACGTCGGACAGCGACTTCGCGCAGCCGGGGTGGCCGATGCAGGCGCCGACGCCGGTCCACGGGGAGTCCGGGCCGGTGATCAGACCGGCCGCCGCCAGGGCGTCGAGCGCCTCTGCCGCGCGCCCGGACTGCCCGGACTGTGCGGGCTGCGTGGACTGTGCGGACTGCGTGGAAGGTCCGGGCGGTCCGAAGGGGCCGGGGATGACGATCCCGCGCCACGGGGTCAGCCGCAGCTCGTTCCCGTACCGCCGGGCCGTTTCGGTGAGCAGCCGCCACTGGGCGGGGACGAGCCGGCCCAGCGGTACGCCGACGCTGATCGCGGTCACGGTCGTTGCCGTTGTCGCGGGCGTGCTGCTGTCCGGTGCGGTGACCGGGCCCGGGGCCGGAGCCTTCGCCGTACGCGGACGGGGGCGGTGGACGACCGGGCCCACCGTCGCCCCGACGGCGCGCACCAGCGCGGTGCGTACGTCGTCGGGCAGGTCCTTCACGCGCCACGCGCCGGAGTCCCGGGCGGCGCGGAGGAACAGCTCGGCGGCCAGGAGCGCGGCGCGCGGGCCGTCCGCCGAGGGCAGGCGGAACACCTCGTCGGCGGCCCCGACCCGCAGGAGGCAGTCGCCGCCCTCCGCGATCAGCGTCATGTCCGCGCCCAGCGCGTCCACGTCACCGCGACCGGAGTCCAGGGCGAAGAGGAAGCGGCCGGAGAGCGCGGCGGCGGCGGCCGACCCGCACACCAGGGAGTCCAGCTCGGACAACCAGCCGCCGACCGGGGGCGATCCGTCGAGTCCGGCGAGCGGCGAGGCCACGATGTTGCGGGCCCGTTCGTGCGCGGCCGACGGCAGCAGCCCGGCGGCGCCGAGCAGTTCGGCCGGCCCGCCGCCGCACTCCGCGTCGAGGCCGCGCAGCTGTACGTTGCCCCGCGAGGTGAGATGCAGCTCACCGTCCCCGAACCGGCCGGCCACCGCGAGCAGCGCGTCCGCCCGGTCCGCGCTCAGCACCCCGCCGGGGATGCGTACCCGGGCCAGCGCACCGTCGTCGGCCCGGTGCAGCCGCAGCGTTCCCGGGCAGGCGTCGCCGCCGTCGCGGGGGGATGTGCCGCCCGCGGAAAGGGGCGAGGGGGCGGAATCGGGCATGGCGGCGAGCATACCGACCGGGCCGGTCCGGTAGACGGGCCCGCTCCTGTGACCTGCGGGACAGCGCGTGGCCGGCCGGCGGGGCAGGGCGTGGCCAGCCTGCGGGGCTGTGGTGTGGCCGTCCTGTGGGGCGGTGGTGGCCCCGGGCCCTGCGGGATGGTGGTGGACCCGGCCTGCGGGACGGTGGTGGCCCCGGGCCCTGCGGGATGGTGGTGGACCCGGCCTGTGGGGCGGCGGTGGCCCCGGCCCTACGGGATGGTGGCGGCCCCGGCCCCGCGCGACGGGAGGTACGGAGAGTCCGCCCCGCCGCGCGCCGGTCGCCGTGATCATCACCGCACCCCTGCCCCCTGCCCCCGCCCCACCCCCGCCGCTTAGGATGCAGGCGGTGGTCCGTTCAGGCCGCCATCGCCAGACGGCGACAGGGGAGGAAGCCCGGTGAGATTCCGGCGCGGTCCCGCCACTGTGAGCCCGGCCGCCACCACCGGCCGGGCGAGTCAGGAACTCCCTTCCCCGAGCGCCCGGTTTCCCACCGGGTGCGGCTCCCGGCCCTCCGCCGGGTGTCCGGGGAGACCCTCCGACACCGCCCGGGGCGTGGACACCCCGAGGAAGGCCTGACGCAGCATGATCCTGCTCCTGTCGACGTCCGACACCGACCTCCTGAGCGCCCGCGCTTCCGAGGGACCCGTCAGCTACCGGTACGCCAACCCCTCCCGCGTCTCCCTCGACGGACTGCCGGACCTCCTGGACGGCGTCGACCTCGTCGTCGTACGTCTTCTCGGCGGGGTACGGGCCTGGCAGGAGGGGCTGGACGCGGTGCTGGCCACCGGCCGCCCGGTCGTCGTGCTCACCGGTGAGCAGGCCCCCGACGCCCAGTTGATGGCCGCCTCCACCGTGCCGATCGGCATCGCCGCCGAGGCGCACGCCTACCTCGCGCACGGCGGGCCCGCCAACCTGGAGCAGCTCGCCCGGTTCCTCTCCGACACCGTGCTGCTGACCGGTCACGGCTTCGAGCCGCCCGCCCCGGCCCCCGCGTGGGGCCCGCTGGAGCGGGAGGCCCGCGCCGTGGCCGAGGGTGCGCCGACGGTCGCCGTCCTCTACTACCGCGCCCACCACATGAGCGGGAACACCGCGTTCATCGACGCCCTGTGCACGGCGGTGGAGGACGCGGGGGCCCGGCCTCTTCCGCTGTACGTCGCGTCCCTCCGTACGCCCGAGGCCGAGCTGATCGACGCGCTCCGCGCCGCCGACGCCATCGTGACGACCGTCCTCGCGGCGGGCGGCACCAAGCCCGCCGAGGCGTCGGCCGGCGGCGACGACGAGTCGTGGGACGCGGGCGCGCTCACCGGGCTCGACGTGCCGATCCTCCAGGCGCTCTGCCTCACCAGCCCGCGCAGCGCCTGGGAGGAGAACGACGAGGGCGTCTCCCCGCTGGACGCGGCCACCCAGATCGCGGTGCCGGAGTTCGACGGGCGGCTGATCACCGTCCCCTTCTCCTTCAAGGAGATCGACGAGGACGGGCTCCCGGCGTACGTCGCCGACGCCGAGCGCGCGGCCCGGGTCGCCGGGATCGCCGTACGGCACGCGAAGCTGCGGAACATCCCGAACGCGGAGAAGCGCATCGCGCTCGTGCTCTCCGCCTACCCGACCAAGCACTCCCGGATCGGGAACGCCGTCGGGCTCGACACCCCCGCCAGCGCCGTCGCGCTGCTGCGGCGGCTGCGCGCCGAGGGGTACGACTTCGGGCCCGAGGAGGACATCCCGGGTCTGGTCTCCGGCGACGGCGACGAGCTGATCTACGCGCTGATCGAGGCGGGCGGCCACGACCAGGAGTGGCTGACCGAGGAGCAGTTGGCCCGCAACCCGGTCCGTATCCCGGCCGCCGACTACCGCCGCTGGTTCGCCACGCTCCCCGAGGAGCTGCGCGGCGCGGTGGAGGAGCACTGGGGCCCGGCCCCCGGCGAGATGTTCGTCGACCGGTCCGCGAACCCGGAGGGCGACATCGTCCTCGCGGCCCTGCGGCGCGGGAACCTCCTCATCCTCATCCAGCCGCCGCGCGGCTTCGGCGAGAACCCGATCGCGATCTACCACGACCCCGATCTGCCGCCCTCGCACCACTACCTGGCCGCCTACCGCTGGATCGCCGCGTCCGCCGACGACAACGGCTTCGGCGCGGACGCCATGATCCACCTCGGCAAGCACGGGAACCTGGAGTGGCTGCCCGGCAAGAACGCGGGCCTCTCCGCCGCCTGCGGCCCCGACGCCGCCCTCGGCGACCTCCCCCTCGTCTACCCGTTCCTGGTGAACGACCCGGGCGAGGGCACGCAGGCCAAGCGGCGCGTCCACGCCACGCTGATCGACCACCTGGTGCCGCCGATGGCCCGCGCCGACAGCTATGGCGACATCGCCCGGCTGGAGCAACTCCTCGACGAGCACGCCCAGATCGCCGCGATGGACCCGGCGAAGCTGCCCGCGATCCGCGCGCAGATCTGGACGCTGATCCAGGCCGCGAAGCTCGACCACGACCTCGGCCTGGAGGACCGGCCGGAGGACGAGGGCTTCGACGACTTCATCATGCATCTCGACGGCTGGCTCTGCGAGATCAAGGACGTCCAGATCCGCGACGGCCTGCACGTGCTGGGCAACCCGCCCGCCGGGAACGACCGGGTCAACCTGGTCCTCGCGGTGCTGCGGGCCCGGCAGATCTGGGGCGGCACGGCCTCGCTCCCGGGGCTGCGCGAGGCGCTCGGGCTCGACGAGTCCGCCGCCACCCGCACCGCCGCCGACACGATCGAGGAGCAGGCCCGCGCGCTCGTCCAGGCGATGGACGACGCCGACTGGGACCCGGCCGCCGTCGCCGGTGTCGCCGCCGGGCTGCCGGACGCGGTCGCCGACATCCTCACCTTCGCCGCCACCGAGGTCGTCCCGCGCATGGCGGCCACGACCGACGAACTCACCCACGCCGTACACGCTTTGAACGGCGGCTTCGTCCCCGCCGGCCCGTCCGGCTCACCGCTGCGCGGCCTGGTCAACGTCCTCCCCACCGGCCGTAACTTCTACTCCGTCGACCCGAAGGCGGTCCCCTCCAAGCTCGCCTGGGAGACCGGCCAGGCGCTGGCCGACTCGCTCCTCACCCGCTACCGCACCGACAACGGCGACTGGCCCACCTCCGTCGGCCTCTCCCTCTGGGGCACCAGCGCGATGCGCACGGCGGGCGACGACATCGCGGAGGCGTTCGCGCTGCTCGGCATCCGCCCCGTCTGGGACGACGCCTCGCGCCGGGTGACCGGCCTGGAGCCCATCCCGTACGAGGAGCTGGGCCGTCCCCGTATCGACGTGACGCTGCGCATCTCGGGCTTCTTCCGCGACGCGTTCCCGCACACGGTCGGGCTGCTCGACGACGCCGTACGGCTGGCCGCCTCGCTGGACGAGCCGGCCGAGCAGAACTACGTACGGGCGCACACCCAGGCCGACCTGGCCGAGCACGGCGACGAACGCCGGGCCACCACCCGGATCTTCGGCTCCCGCCCCGGCACCTACGGCGCGGGTCTCCTCCAGCTCATCGACTCCCGCGACTGGCGCACCGACGCCGACCTCGCCGAGGTCTACACGGTCTGGGGCGGCTACGCCTACGGCCGCGAGCTCGACGGCCGCCCGGCGCGCGAGGAGATGGAGAGCGCCTACAAGCGCATCGAGGTCGCCGCGAAGAACACCGACACCCGCGAGCACGACATCGCGGACTCCGACGACTACTTCCAGTACCACGGCGGCATGGTGGCCACCGTGCGCGCCCTCAAGGGAAAGGCCCCGGAGGCGTACATCGGGGACTCCACCCGTCCCGAGACCGTCCGCACGCGGACGCTGGTCGAGGAGACGTCCCGCGTCTTCCGGGCCCGGGTCGTCAACCCCAAGTGGATCGAGGCGATGCGCCGCCACGGCTACAAGGGCGCGTTCGAGCTGGCGGCCACCGTCGACTACCTCTTCGGGTACGACGCCACGACCGGCGTCGTCGCCGACTGGATGTACGACAAGCTCACCGAGACGTACGTCCTGGACCCGGAGAACCGGCAGTTCCTCCAGGAGGCCAACCCCTGGGCCCTGCACGGCATCGCGGAACGCCTCCTGGAGGCCGAGTCGCGCGGCATGTGGGCCAAGCCCGACCCGGCAGTGCTGGACGCGCTGCGCCAGGTGTACCTGGAGACGGAAGGGAACCTGGAGGGCGAGGACTGACCTCGTCGTATTTCTTCCGCCTGCCCCTGCCCCGTAGCGCCCCCGACCGGCACAATCACGGTCATGGGGACAACGGGGCAGGGGCAGGCCGGGCAGGACGCCGCTGAAGTCAACGGGCAGGCTGTGCGCGGGCGTTCGGTGGTGGGCGGGATCCTCGCCGGGCTGCGCCTGACGGTCACCTCGGGAGTGACCGGGGCGGCGGTCGCGGCCGTCGTGGTCGGCGTGATCCTGGAGCGGGTCCCGGTCTTCCTCTCCGGCGGCGGGGTCCTGATCCTTCTCATCCTGGTCGGCTTCGTCGCCGGGCGACGGTCCCCGGGGCCCGGCGATCCGCCGGTCACCCGGACCGCCCTCGCCCGGATCGAGGACCTGCGGGCGACGAGCGGCGAATCGGCCGACGTACCGGTGGACTTCCGGCTGACCGTGGCGCCGGACGACCGGCCGGCGTACCGCGTGAACATCAACGAGCACATCAACCTGGTCGACATCCCTGTCTACCGGCCGCGCGGCATCGCCGTCGTGGAGTACCGCCCGGACGAGCCCTGGGAGGTGCGGATCGTCACCCGCCCGACCCCGGAGTGGAGCCGCCGGGCCGAGGAGGCGGAGATCGACTCCGCGCCCGGGTCCACGCTGGTGGAGAAGCCGGGGATGAGCGAGGGCTCCTGGTGCATGCTGGTGCTCTTCACGTTCCTGGCGGGCGCGGCGCTGGTGGTGCTCCTCTTCCGCGGCGAACTGTTCACGTCCGGGGACGACGAGGCGTCCTCGTCGAAGCGGCCCTCGGCCACCTCGTCCGCCTCCTCCTCCCGGACGTTCACCACGTCCACCACGGTCTCCGGGCCCTCCTCCTCGCTGCTGGTCCTCGGCCGGATGCGGCAGACGGCCGCGGAACTGGAGGCCAGGGTGGGCACCGCGGACGTCACCGCGATCGTCATCGAGGAACGCCGCATGGAGATCCGCGGCGACTCCGCCCGCCCGCCCGGGGAGACGGTGCACATCCAGATGCTCCCGTACGAACTGTTCCCCGCGCTGGTCCACGAGGCCCGCACGACCCTGGGCGTACGCGACCCGAAGAGCTGGCGCATCGACGTGACGCCGGACGCGGGCACGGGAGCGGGCCCCCGGGTCCGGGTCACGGTGACCGGCAAGGAGGGCACCGCCCGCCTGGACGCGGACGCGACGGCCCGGATCCTGGACCGGCGGCCGGTGGGGGAGACGGCGGAAGGCCGCTGACGCGGGGGCGGGATCGCCCGGGTCCGGGCCCGCCACCCGGTGGTACGCGCCGGGAAAACGGCTGGCTCGCTCCGCCGTCACCCCGCAGAGTGACCGTATGACGCCGCACGATCCCGTGTTCCTGCCCGGACTCGACCTGTCCCGGATCCTCTACGAGGAGGCCGTGCGGCCCGTGCTCGACGCGGAGTACCCCGGACTGCGGTACGCCGCCGCCCGGATCGGCTCCGGCTCCGAGGTGCTCGGCTTCGACACCGCACGGTCGGCGGACCACGAATGGGGCCCGCGTCTGGATCTGTTCCTGGAGCCGGCCGACGCCGCCGCGCACGGGGAGCGGCTGCACCGCCTGCTCGCCGAGCGGCTGCCCAAGCAGGTGCGCGGCTGGCCGACGCACTTCCGGCACGCCGACCCGGCCGACCCGGTCGGGCACATGGAGCCGACGGACGGCCCGGTCCACCACCGCGTCCTCGTCGCCGACGTCGGCGGGTGGCTGCACGATCGGCTCGGCCTCCGCCCCGGCCCCGGCGGGGAGCCTCCGGTGCCGACGGTCCGCGACTGGCTGGCCATGCCGCAGCAGACGCTGGCGGAGACCACGGGCGGCGCGGTGTTCCACGACGGCGTCGGCACGCTGACCCGGGCGCGCCAGGAGCTGCACTGGTACCCGGACGAGGTGTGGCGCTATCTGCTGGCCTGCCAGTGGCAGCGGATCTCCCAGGAGGAGGCGTTCATCGGCCGCTGCGCCGAGGTGGGGGACGAGCTGGGGTCCGCCGTGGTCGCGGGGCGGCTCGTGCGCGACCTGATGCGCCTGTGCCTGCTCCTCGCGCGGGAGTACGCCCCGTACGGCAAGTGGCTGGGGAGCGCCTTCGCCCGGCTGCCCGGGGCCGACGAACTGCTGCCCGTCCTGCGGGGGGCCGTCACGGCCGTGGACCACCCGGCGCGCGAACGGCACCTCTGCGACGCGTACGAGGCCGTGGCCGCGCTGCAGAACCGCTCGGGCCTCACGGAGGCCGTGGACCCCGGGCGGCGGCCGTACCACAGCCGCCCGTTCCAGGTGCTGCACGCCGAGCGCTTCGCCCAGGCCCTGGCCCGGAGCATCACCGACCCGGAACTGCGGGCCCTGCCGCTGACCGGGAGCGTGGACCAGTGGGCGGACAGCACGGACTTCCTCGGGCGGCAGGGAGCCGTGCGGGCCGCGGTCGACGCGCTCGGCTGACGGCCTCGCGGCACGGACGTCCGCCGTCGGTCACCTGGCGACGAGGACGACGAGACCGATGACCACTGCGACGACGAGTACGCCGATCATCGGCGCGAACCAGGGCCCGTACAGGAAGTCGGAGAAGCCGGACGTCAGGCTCGGCTTCTCCTGCTCCGGGCCCGTCGGTGCGGGCGACGGATGCGCGGAGGGCTTCGGCGCCGGTGCGGTCCGGGGCGGTGGGGCGGTGGCGGCCGGGGTGTACGAGGCAGGGAGAGGCACCGGCGGCTTAGCGGGAGCGGAAGTAGGAGCAGGGGCAGGAGCGAGGGCAGGGGCAGGGACGGCTACGGGTGGCACGTGTGCCGGTGCCTGCGCCGGTGCGGGCCCGGGCGCGGTCACGGCCACCGGGTGGGCGAGGAGGTCCGCCACGACCTGCTGCCACAGCTGCGGGGGCAGGTCGGGAGCCCGGCCGCCCTGGGGCGCGACCAGGATGCTCCGCAGCCACTCCATGCCGGTCCCGCGACCGTCCTTGAGGACGATGTTGAACAGCGGCCGGAGATCGGGGGCCCGGTGGGGGTCCCGTACGAGCGGGGCGACGGCCCAGGAGAAGAGCTCCGCCGCACGCTTCCGCATCTCCGGGGCGGACGGGCTGTCCGCCTCGGGCCGGCCGGGTCTGAAGTACAGGTTGTGCCGCAGCACTTCGGTGCACAGCGCGTGCGCGGTCGCTTCGTCCCGGGACCGCCGCCGCTCGGGGCGGGCCAGTTCGTCCAGGACGAGATCGCGGGAGGCCCACGGCAGCCCGTCGGCGCACAGGAGGGTCAGCAGCGGATCGTCCCGGAGGTCCCGGAGGCGGGCGGCCAGCCGTGCGGACTGGGCGGCGTCGACGCGCTGGTGGACCAGCAACTCCTCCTGCAGGCGGCGGCGTTCCTGGTCGTGGCGTGCCTGGCTGTCCTGGCGTGCGTACCGGTCCTCCTGGCGGGGCTCGGTCGCGTACCTGTCGTTCTCCCGGTCCTGGCGTGCGTACCGGTCCTCCTGGCGGGGCTCGGTCGCGTACCTGTCGTTCTCCCGGACTTCCCGTGCGTACCGGTCCCCCTGCCGGGATTCGGTCGCGTACCGGTCCTCCTCCCGGGCCGGTGCGGGGGCCGGGGCGTGCCGGGCGGTCAGCATGCGGCGCAGGGCCTCGCGCCGTTCCTGCCGGGGCAGGCGGGCCCCGGAGAGGAGTTCACCGGTCAGATGGGGCACGCCCGGAGCCGCGCCGGGGCGGTCGAGCACGTATTCGACCATCTCCTTCGCCGCGGCCGTCTCGATGTCCTTCTCGGCAGGGGGCCGCAGCCGGATGCGGGCCAGCGACCGGGCGCCCGCCGCCTGGGACGACCACTCGGGCACACAGGTCAGGCGCAACGGGTGGGTGTCCACCGTGTCGTACGTGGCGTAGCTCCACTCCGTGCCGAACCAGTCGCCGAACACTGACAGCAGCCCCAGGTACAGCAGAGGGGCGGCGTTCCAGCGCGGCCAGCCGGGCAGATCGTGCTTCTCGGCGAGGAGCGAGAGCCGCCGGGAGGGGTCGCGCAGCCACTCGGCGGTCACCACCGTCAGCGGCTCCTTCACCACGGGGAGTTCGTCGAACATCTTGCGCAGTCGCTTGGCCGCCGTCGCCCGCAGCCGGGCCCCGTCCAGCGTCGGCAGGCCCCCGGCGGCGGTCTCGGCGACGGCAAGGTCGCTCCAGGCGTTGCCGACCAGAGCCAGGCAGTGCAGCGGCGTCAGGGTGTCCGCGTCGCCGAACACCGCGTGGCAGGCCGTGCTGGGACGGCCGCCCCGGTCCAGGGTGGGCCACCGCTGGAGGAGCACGGTCCCGACGGCCCGGGAGGAGACCCGGACGCTGCTCGCGCGGGGAGCCGGACCGGGGCCCGGCACCCAGAGCAGCGGGCCCAGTTCGCGGCGGAGGGACTCCGCGCGCTCGGCGGAGCAGGAGTGCGCCACCGCCGCCATCCCCGTACTGGAGCGGCCCTGGTTCCCGTCCCAGCGGAAGACCACCTGGTCGAGCCGGCCGCCCGGGCCGCTCTCCTCGCGTCGATCGAGGGCGTCGTTCACCGCGTTTCCCTTCCCACGCCGAATGATGCGGCGCCCCCGGGCGCCTCGATGATCCCGTGCATCGCCAGCAGCGACACCAGGGGTTCCAGCACCCGGCGCGGCCCCGTGCCCGCCGGGTAGCGGCCCTGGCTCTCCTGGCCCCCGGTCGCGGACGCGATGTGCAGGGTGCAGCGGCGGAACGCGTCGAAGGGCCGCAGCCAGGCCTGCCCGGCGTGCTGCCGCAGCAGCGCGTAGACGTCGCCGCTCTCCTCCCGGAACTGGTCCGGGCCGATCGCGGAGGGCGGCCCCTCGCCCAGCCAGCGGTCGACCGGCGGCTGGAACCGGAGCAGGTCGGACTTGCCGAGCACCATCGCCGCCGGGGTCTCCAGGTAGGGGCCCTTGCGCGGCAGCCGGTCGAGGACGGTGCCGAACGCCGCGTCGCCGTCCCGGTCCACCTCGGTGCCCCAGCGCTCGCGTACCTCGTCGAGCTGGGGCAGCGGCAGCGCGAGCGCCGGGTCGACGACGAAGACCAGGGCGTCGATGCCGAGCAGGAAGCGCAGCGCCCCGTCCGTGCGGACGAGGTCCTCGCCGCCGAGGTCGAAGAAGGCGACCGGGCGCACCCGCCCGCGCGCGTCGGTGAGCAGCAGCGACTCGACGAACCGCGCGAAGCCGTCCAGGCCGACCCCGCTCGTGTGGTCGAGCACCTTGCCGCTGCGCAGCGGCTGCACCCGCTCCCGGACGAAGCGGGCGTGCTGCTCCGGGTTGACGGACTGCCAGCCCACCCCGTACCGCTCCAGGCCGCCGTCGGTGATCTCGGCGATCATCTGGGTCAGCAGATGGCTCTTCCCGGTGCTGGACTGGCCGATCATGGCGATCGTCAGCGGGCGGCCGTGGGTGAGGTAGGGCACCGGGATGTGGTGCTCGGGGAAGTCCGGGTCGGCCGTGCACTGCTGGACCGCGCCCCGCATGACGTCCTCGCGCCGCACCGGGTTGCCGATACGGGAGAGGTCCAGGGCCCGGTACTGCATGTGGTCGTCCGTCACGAACAGCTTGTTCAGGTCGAGTTGGATGCCTTCCAGGCAGTACGGGCAGAGCACCTCCCCGGGGGCCCGGTCCTCGGGCGTCCCGTCCGCCGCGTCGTCGGCGGGAGCGGGCGTCCGCCGCTTGGCCTCCAGCGCGCGCTCGAACGCCTCCTGGTGCGGGCGGGAGCCGTCCGCCGCGCTCGCGAGCCCCGGCCGCCGCGCCTCCTCGGGGGCCAGCAGCTCCAACAGCGCCCCGGGAGTGGGGCGTCCGGCCGCCGTCGGGGCGAACGCGCGGGGCAGCGTCCCGGCGAGCACCCGGTGCCGGTCGAGGTCGGCGGGGGCCCGGTCGGCGGGGCCGGGCCGGCCGGTCACGAGCTGGTAGAGCACCTGGGCGGCGCTCCACACCGCGTCCCGGGGGTCGACGTGGCCCTCGCCCCGGTGCTGTTCGGGCGAGGCGAACGGGGCCCGGCCCCACGGTGTCCGGGGCCGTCCGGCGCGGGTGACGCCCTCAAGTCCCCAGAACTGCACCGACGTACCGTCCCAGAACACGGTCGTGGGGGAGATCCCGCGCGCCACGAGACCCTGGCCGTCCAGCAGGCACAGCGCCAGCGTCAGGTCCCGGGCGAACACCCGCTGGTCGGACGCGGACATCACATGGGTGCGTCCGACGGGGGCGCCGCGCGGGGCGGCGTACAGCAGGAAGGGCTCGGCGGTGTCCAGCTCGTAGCCGATGACGGTGGGGAACAGATACGCGTACGGGGTGTTCTCCAGGGTCCGGTCGAGGCGCAGGGCGGTGCCCGCCTCGGTGTCCAGCAGGGTGCGGGCCGCCGGGTTGGCGGCGTCGGCCGCCGACAGGAACACCTGGACGCACTGCTGTCCCCGGTCGTCGAGCAGCCCGTTGCGGATGCGCTGGGGCAGCGCCGGGTCCCGCCGCGAGGCCGGGCCGAAGCGGGCCGGGGCGGTACGTCGCCGCCCGGTGGGGTCGGTGAAGACGAGATGGGGGCGCGGGGTCCCCGGTGGCTCGGGCCGGCCCAGCGGGGTGGTGGTCACCACCGGTCGTCCTCCCTGAACTCGGCGTGGACGGAGGGCTCGGCGCGGTCGGCGTCGGTCCGGGTGCTGCCGCCGGTGCTCTGCCGGGGCAGGACCGTGTCGACGACGCCCATCCGCAGCGGGGTGAGCCGGATCAGCCCCGCGTACCGCCCGGAGGAGGTCCACAGCGCCTCCTCGACCGGCGAACCGCTCTTGCGCCAGGCGGCCTCGATCTCGCCCTGGAGGGTGCCCGGGGCGAACCGGATCCACAGGGCGGCCCCCGGGTCGCGGCTGAGGAGTGCCCCCTGTTCCGGCGAGGACAACTGGACGACGGCCCCCCGGTCCGCCTCCCGGCCCACCAGCTCGGCGACCCGGAGCGAATCGGTGCCCAGCAGCCCGGCGGCCGTGGTGCGGGCCCGGTGGTCGGCCGGGTACGGCGGCGGGGCCAGCACCCCGTAGTGCCACAGGTGGTGGCGGGCGGCCGACAGCAGTTCGCGGACCCGCTGCTCGGTCCGGGCGAGCGCGAGCGCCCCGGCCTGACCGCGTTCGACGGCGCCCCAGTAGGGGGCCATGGCGGCCATCGCGGTGTTGCGGAGGTCCCCGGCGAGGGTGGCGACCAGGTCCGGCCCGCCCTCACCGATCTCCCGGTCGAGCCAGCGCGGCGCGTGGTCGCCCTCGCCGCTCTCCCACGGGGCGTCGTCGGGACCGGCGGGGTACGCGGCCGGGGAGGGCACGCCGTACGGAGCGGGGTCCCCGCCGTACCGGTCGTCGTCCCGGCCGGCGTCGTGATCGCCGTTCCGGTCCGGGGTGTTGTCCCAGGCGTAGGCGGCGGCCCAGTCGCCGTCGTCCGCGTCCCCGTCGGCGGCGCCGGACTCCGGGGTCTCCAGCGCGGAGGGCGCGGAGAGCCAGTCGTCGTCCTCGTACGGACCGGAACCGCCCGTCCCGGCCGGGGCGAGGGGCTCCGGTGCGGCCTGGGCGTCGGCGGCGGCCGCGGTCGCCCGCAGCATCCCGGCGACCGAACGCGCGGCGTCCGCGCAGTACAGCCGTTCCTCCGCCGCCCAGTGCTCGCGGACCAGTTCCGCCAGCAGGTCGTCGAGCCCGTCCAGCGCCGTGCGCAGCGCCGTCGTGCCGCGCCCGGCGGCCCAGGAGTCGGCGGCGTCCCGCCAGAGCCTGCGGACCGCCTCGGCGGTGAGGCCGAGCCCGACGATCAGCCCGGTCCCGCCGAGCCAGAGCGGCGGGTCGGCGGCGTACGCGACCGCCGCCCCGGCCACCGCTCCGGCGACGGCGGCGACCCGGGGGCCCGTCGTCCACCGGGCGGCGCGCCGGCCCGTGCGCAGCCGGTTCGCGCCCAGCAGCGCGACGACCACGAACAGCACCGGCACCACCAGCGCCGCCAGGACGGCGGGCCACTGCCACAGGCCGCCCAGCAGCCCCGCCGCGCCCGCCATCAGCAGCACCGCGCCCGGCGTGCGCGGGGGCGCGGCGTACTCGGTGGCGGAACCGCGGGTGACCGACTCCTCGGAGTGGTCGGCGAGCCGGTGCAGCAGCGCGGTGCCCGGCACCGGCTCGACCCGGCCGGCCAGCGCGGTGAAGTGCTGGGCCACCGAACGCAGCGCGAGCCCGTCGCCGAGGAGGGTGCCCGCCAGTTCGCGGAGCCCCTCGCCGACGCGTTCCCCCGCACGGTCGGCCGTCGGCACCCGCAGTCCGAGCGCGCCGAGCCGGGCGGTGGCCTCCGCGGTGGGCGCCGCCGCTCCGCCGCCGCCCTGGAGGGCCCGCTCCACCAGGGCGCGGAACCCGTCCAGGTCCTCGCGGGCCTGGTGCAGATCCGCCTCCAGGGCGTCGCGCCGGGCGGGGTGCAGCAGGCCGGGGAAGGAGCGCAGCGCGACGAGGTCCTCGTCCGCGCGGTCCAGGGATTCCGCGCACGTCCGGTGCGCGAGGTTCGCCTGGCCGTCCGGCCGCCGGTGCCCCTGGCCCCGGCTGTCGCGTCCCGTCACGAGGGCGCGCAGCGGTTCGGGCAGCCGGGAGTCCGGGACGATGTCGACCGGGTCGCCCGCCCCGGTGTCCTCGCCCGCGAACCGGGTCAGCGCGTCGCGCCAGGCCCGGTCCCTGACCTCCGTCGGCAGGTCCTGCTCCAGCAGCCGGATCCCGGGGGCGGCGATGGAGTCGGGGAGCTTCCGCAGGTTCTCCAGGACCCGGACGAAGACGTCCGGGACCGACAGGAGGTCCACCAGCACGGCCAGCGACGCGGGGTCGTCCGGCTCCCGCCGGTCCAGGGCGGTGCGGGCGGACCGCAGGTCACCGGCCCACACCAGGCCGGTCGTGGAGGCCCGCAGGGTCGTGGGCCGCACCAGCCGGCGGTCGGGGAGATACGCCTCCTCCCCGCCGGCGTAGGAACCGGGGGAGCTGCCCACCAGCAGTACCAGGATGCGGGTCTCGCCCACCGCCCGGTAGCCGGAGAGCAGTTCGTACTGGAGCTGGTGGTCGGTCAGCCCGGCCGGGGTGTCGGTGACCAGGAACAACGGGTAGTCCGGTTCCGGCAGTCCGGCCCGGCCCAGCTGCTCGGCCACCCGGTCGCGCACGGCCTGCGTGGTGGCCAGGGCCGCGGCCCCGGCGCGCAGGTCGAGACGGACCACGGCGGTGGCGTCCTCGGGAGAGGTCACTGCGGGCCCCCGTTCCGGAAGGAGCGCCCCGCGGCGTCCTCGTCCGTGTCCCAGCCGTCGCCGTCCCAGCCGCTCGCGGCCGGGCGGCGGACCGGCGGTTTGTCCTGCTCCCCGAACCCGTCCGGGCCGTCGACGTCCCTGCCGCCGTCGCCGCCGCCCCGAGCGCCGGCGGGCTCGTCCCCGCCGAACCGGTCGTCGCCGGGCGGCCGGGTGTCCGTGAACCGGTCGTCGCCGGCCCGGGAGTCCGTGTACGAGTCGGTGAACCGCTCGTCCCGGGGCCGCTCGTCCCGGGGGCGCTCCTCCGCGAACCGCTCCTCCGCGAACCGATCGTCCCGGCGTCCTTCGCCCCGGGCCGGCCGGTCGTCGCGCGAGGCGTCCGGACCGTACCGCTCCTCCCCGTACCGCTCCTCCCCGTACCGCTCCTCCCCGTACCGGGCGCCCGTGTGCCGGGTGTCCGTGTGCCGGGACTCGCCGTCGTACCGCTCCTCCGCGTCGTACGGGGCCGATCGGGGCGCCGAGCGCGGACCGGGCAGGGTGTCGTCGCCCGGCCGCTCGTCGGTGCTCGGGGCCGATGTGCCCCAGTCCTCGTCGTCCTCCACGACGCGCCGGCGCTCCGGCGCGGTCCGGGAGGGGGGCGGCTGCGGGACGCCGCCGCGTACGTGTTCCAGCAGGGTGCGCAGCGTGGGCTGGATCGCGCGCTGGTCGCCGAACTCCACGTCCAGGGCCGCGGGCAGGGTCTCCGCCCAGAACTCCCACAGCGGCCGGATCCAGCCGTCCACGCGCCGGCCGCCGCGCTCCCGGCGCTCCTCCAGCAGCTCCAGCTGGCGCGGGGCGATGCGCTCGACGAGCTCGACGAACATCGGGTGCGGTTCGGTGCCCGCCCGGCCGAGCCCGAGGGGCTGGGCGCCCATCAGCTTGCGGCAGTAGTCCTCCACGGTCCGCTCGTCGTCCAGCACCGTCCAGCGTTCGTAGGAGCGCAGCAGCTCCGACCAGCTGGAGATGCCGCCCGGGAAGTCCCCGAGCCGCAGCCGTACGCCGGGGACGCTCGCCCCCTTCTCCGGGAACAGCCGCAGCCGCACCCGCGAGGGCGAGGCGGTCTCGCCGTCCAGGATGTCGACCTGGCCGTTCCACATGCAGCACAGCAGACGGTGCAGGATCGTGCGCCGGTCCTCCTCGCTGCTGACCATCCAGTCGTCCTCGAAGCCGAGGCGCTGCCGCCAGCGCAGCACGTCGTGGGCCTGCTCGTCGTCCTTGGCCCTGGCCCACTGGCGCAACACCTTGCGGGCCTCGGGCACCTGGGTGAGGCTCATCTCGCTGCGGAAGAGGACCACGGTGATCGAGTCGCTCTCCACCCCCCGGTACTCGACGGAGTTCTTCGCGTCGGACGGCAGCCGCAGCGCCTTGGCGAGGTACTCCTGCACCTCCTCCGCCGCCTGGACCCGCGGGTGGGTGACCAGGACCCGCAGGGGGCCGGTGCCCTCCGGGGTGAAGCCGACCGGCAGCAGACCGGCGAGCTTGCGGCTGAACAGGTCGAGCGCTTCCTTGCTGACCTGCTCGGTGGCCTCCGCGTCACCGGCGGCGGCCGCCAGCAGGGTGCTCATCGAGGGCAGCAGGGGCCGCTCCTCCAACTGCGCCCCGCTCTCGGCGAAGAGCCGGGTGATCCGCCCCTCCAGCCGGGCCTTGACGGCCCCGACCGCCCCGTCGGGGTTGCGGTGGCTCCGCCCGTGCACCTCGCGCCAGGTGTCCCCGTCGATGAGCCGCAGCAGCAGCGACGCCTCGTCGTCGCTCTCGCGGAGGCCCTCGCCGCGGACGAGCCGGGCCACGACGTCCTCGTAGAAGTGGTTGAGGCTGCGCTGCGGCGGCAGGAGGTAGGAGATGCCGGTGCGCTCCGCGTACAGCTCCAGGCCCTTCTGCTCGGCGGACTTGCGCTCCTGGCCGGCGTGTTTGCGGAAGGCGTTCACCAGGCGCGCCAGGTCGGTGCCCGCCGTGTCCGCCTGCGACTGCCAGCGCTGCTGCTGCTCCCGCCACGCCTCGTGCCACACGGCCCGGGAGCGCCAGCGGTACCAGCTGTCCTGGGCCTGGAGGGCGGCCCGTACGTCGTCGTCACCCCACCGGGCCGGGGACATTCCGGCGATGCGGCCCTTGATCCTGGGGGTCTTCGGCGGCTGGTCGGTGACGCCCGGGGGCCGCTTCGGGGAGCGGGAGCGGGCGGTGAGCATGCCGAGGAACCCGAGCCGGGTGATCTCGTCCTCGCTGTCCGGTACGCCCCTGACGAGGCGTTCGGCGAGGAACGGGTCGACGCTCTGCAGGAGCTTCTCGATCGCCGGGCGGGGGCTGAACCGGCCCGCCATCGCGGCGGCCTGCCGGTCGGCGATGGACTGGAGCTCGGACAGCAGGCGCTGCATGTCCCCGATCCGGTTGTTGAGCGCCTCCTCGATCGCCCGGCCGCCGCGCGGCAGCGGCTGCGGGTCCTCGACGGGCAACTGCTTGCGTTCCCACAGCTCTTCGAGCTGGGAGTCGGCGAACAGCTGCCGGACCAGCGGCACGGTGTCGTCCTTCGCCGGGTTGCGCGGGCGTTCCACCAGTTCGGTGACCGCGACCCGCAGCAGCCGCCCGGCCACCAGGTCGGCCAGCTGGTCCATGGGCGCGGTCATCGAGGCGACCAGGCTGGTGGACACGCCCTGCCGGCCGATGCCGGTGGGGGACAGGGCGCTGCGCTGCACGCCCCGGTTGATGAAGCTAGCGGCGAAGGTCTGGAAGTCGTCGTCGCCGGCCATCGCCCGGCCCTGGGCCCGGCTGTCGCCCAGTTCGGTGCCGATCAGCGACATCACCAGCGACACGATGGAGCGGCGCAGGTCGTCCTGGCGGATGCCCGCGGTCGGGCTGAAGAGGAACGCGGTCGGCAGGATCCCGGTGCGCAGCCGGACCGGGGTGGTGCCCGGGTAGCGGATGCCGAGGCCGGTCTCCTGGTCGAGGTCGCCGATCTCCGCCCCGGCGGTCGGCGCGTTCTGCCCGTCGACCAGCCGGAACAGGTCGACGAGCGAGCGGGCGGCGTTCAGCTCCGCCTCGCGCCCGCCACCGGTGGAGGCGGGGAACGAGGACGGCATGACGACCAGCGGGTAGATCTTCACGCCGTTGAAACGGCGCATCTTGAACGCCTGGTTGATCAGGTGCAGATAGTCCAGGAAGATCCCGGCCCCGGTGCCGCCGGCGACCGAGAACGCGACGAAGACATCGCAGCCGGTGACCCGGCCGCCGCCCAGTTCGCTCAGCTCGCCCGCGGACTTGGCGATGGCGTCGATCGCCTGGAGAAGGGGTTCCAGGACCGGCTGGAGGGAGTGCCGCAGCGTGGCGAAGAGCGCGGCGCGCCCCACCGTGGGGAGTTGGCCCGCGCCGTTGTGCAGCGGGGTGACGCGCGGTTCGCCGTCGCGCGAGGGCAGCCAGCCCGCGACCTCGTCGCGCAGGCTGGCCCGCAGCATCTGCGTCACCTCCGGCGAACTGTCGAAGTTCGGCAGGAGGTTGTGGGTGGCCCGCGAGGTGCGGGCGTACGCCGCGCGCAGTGAGGAGTCCACATTGAACTGGGGCAGCCGCTGGAGGTCGGACTCGCTGAAGTCCGCGTACACGAACTGCAGGCAGTCGGGCAGTTGGTAGGGGGCGAGGCCGCCGATGTGCTGCAGAGCGGTGCCGTCGGGGCCGCACAGGTCGACGCGCAGCTTGCGTTCCAGTTCGGCGCCGACGAGGCCGCCGGTGCCGCCCAGGCCGACGAAGAGCATCGGCTGGAAGATCTTCATGGGGTTCCTCCCGCTTCCGGCCGGGGTGGGGCCGGTTCGTCCATGGGCGTCACCGCACGGCCGCGAGTCTCGCGGCCGTGCGGCCCGCCGGGGCCTGCGGCGCCGCCCGCCGGGTGGCGGGCGGCGCGCGCCTCACAGGTAGTCGTCGCTCCCGCCGGTCGTGCTCACCGGGTCGGGCCGCCCGGGGGCGGTGGTGCGTACGGAGTCCTCGCCGAGGGCGAGACTCAGCCGGTCGGTGAGTTCGACCCGGCCGGTCGCCGTGAGCCGCTCCCGGGTGCGGCCGCCGTGTCTGCGCAGCACCGCGCCGCCCTCGGGGCTGCGCTGCACGGCGTACCGGCCGTTGGTGCGCCGTTCGATGCGCGGGTTGCTGTGCGCCTCGGCGATGTCGAACGCGTACCACTGCTTCTGGCCGTGTCCGGCCGTGTGGACGCCGAGCACGTCGCCGTCCTCGGAGAGCAGGTGGAGCGTCAGCCCGTGCGGGTCGCGGCGGCCCCGCCGCTGCCGGAGCCAGGCCAGCGCCACCAGGACGCCGACGACGATCAGCGCGACGGCGCCGACCAGCACCCACCAGTACCGGTCCAGCAGGCTGGGTTCGGGGGTGACCTGGACGGACAGCGGGGTGCGCACCAGGGTGCGGTCGCCGTCGGTGGCGTCCTGGACGGTGACGGTGCCGCCGATGCCGAGCGGGCCGTCGTCGAGCCGCCCGGCGAAGGACTTCTCCGGTCCGATCCCGAGCCTGATCTCGTGGGTGGAGGACGCGCCGGGCTTCACCACGATCTCGGCGGGGCTCACGGTGAGGAGCCCGGCCCGGACGTCCGTGAGGGACAGCTTCAGGGTGTGCGGGGCGTTGGTGGTGTTGGTGACGGAGAGGTTGGCGGTGACCGTGTCGCCGGGGTGGCCGTCGCCGCGGACCGGGCCGAGGGCCGTGGTGACGGGCAGGGCCCCGGGGGCGACCTGGCCGCCCTCGCTGCGGGTGTCGGCGCTGAGCCCGGACGCGGTGAGGGTGCCGCTGACCTTCAGGGCGCCGTCGGCGCTCTTCGGGACGGTGACCGTGCCGCTGAAGGAGCCGTCGCTCCTCGTGGGGTCGGGCCCCTCGCCGTCGTCGGCGAGCCGCAGGGGCAGCGGGGAGAAGCCGTCGCCGGTGAGTTCGCTGCTGACCTTCAGCCCGGCGTAGTCGGCCGGGTCCTTGATCTCGTAGCCCTCACGGGTCTGGAGCCGCATGGTGACGGTCGCCTTCTGCCCGGCCTGGGGGGAGGGCGGGTCCATCGTGATGGAGCCGCGCAGTTCGCCCTGCCACAGGACGCTGACGCCGACGGGCAGCGAGCGGTGGCCCTCGGGGGCCTTCACGTCGACCTTCCACCGGCCGGGCACCGGGTCGACGATCTTCAGCGCCTCCACGGTGCCGCCGCCGCCCGCGAGTTCGAAGGCGGAGTCCTTGAACTTCCCGGTGGTGGGCACCTTGTTGCCGAGCGGGTCGGTGTAGGTGACGGTCACCTCGGGGGAGCCCTTGTCGACGACGATGCTGCCCACGGTCGCCAGCGGCGAGATGGTGATGGGCAGGGTGGCGGGCGGGCGCTTGCTCGGCCCTGCCTGGTAGCGCAGGCAGTGCGCGGCGGCGAAGATCTTCTCCAGCACCGGCCCGACGTCCTTGGCCCCGGAGACCTTACGGGCGGTGGGGCGGGCGGACGGCAGGTCGACGCAGCCCTTCTGGAAGCCGCCCGCGGCGATCTTGTCGAGCTGTTCCTTGTCCGGGGCGGGACCGAAGCCGAGCGGCCAGATCTGGACGTTCTTGGCGGCGGCGTTCTTCAGCTCCAGCTCCAGCTGCCGCTTCCCCTCGGCCTCGCGGTGCGCCGGGTCCCCGTACTGGGGGCTGCCGGTGACGTCCATCTCCCCGTCGGTGAGCAGGAACAGCACCCGGGGGACCGACGGATCGGTGCCCGAGCTCAGTTCGTGCACGCCCTGGCGTATCGCGCTCGGGAAGTCGGTCCCGGTGCCCTCGCTCTTCTTGCGGCTGCGCAGCTTCTCCACGCAGCCCCCGACCGACTCCCGTCCCGCCGCGTCCAGTCGGGTACGGGGGCACACGGGGTCCACCGCCCGCTGGTCGGCCGACTCGGCGGCGGCGAAGCCGAACACGCTGATGTGGGAGGTCGCCGAGACGTCGCCGAGCGCGATCCGGGCGGCGGCGGCCTTCTCCGCCTTGATGTCCGCGGGCGCGAGGCTCGCGGACTGGTCCACGGCCACCGCGTAGTTGACGGAGGCGAAGGCGGGCGCGGCGGCCGCGGCCGGCTCCGGATCGGCGGCGGCCGGTGCGGTCAGGGAGGCGAGCAGGGCCGCACCGGCCAGGACGGCCAGCGCCGCCCGCCCGGCCCGGCCGCTGCCGGCCGGGCCTCTTCTTCGGTCATTTCGCACGACCGTCCCCTTTAACTGTCGTTGCCGTGTCTGCGTGTCTGCGTGTCTGCGTGGTGTCGCGAAGCGCTTGTGCGATTACTCTGCGTAGTCGTCGGTGGTGTGCCCCTGGACGCGGCACACCCGTGCGGGTCGGTCAGCGCGCGGCCAGGCTCCAGGCGAGAGCCAGCGCGGCAGCCGGGGCGAGCGTGGCGACCGCCCACCGGATCGCCCGGTATTTGGCGGACAGGATGGCGCTGACGTCCACGGCCTGGACGAGCAGCCAGCCGACCGGGTCGCGGCCTGCCTCATTGATGCGGGCGGCCAGCACGTCGTAGTCGAACGGGGCCAGCAGGTCCCCGAAGTAGGTCACCCCTTCCCGGTCGCGGACCGTGCCCGTACGCGGCAGGAGCGCGCGGACCAGGGCGGCCACCGCGACCACCCACAGCACGCCCGCGGCGACCAGCGCCAGGTCGCCGGGGCCCCGCCAGTCGGGGGAGCCGTGCCGCCCGATGAGGAAGGCGGGCAGGGCGAGCGCCCCCGAGAGCAGTACCGCGGCCTTGGAGTCGGCCCGGCCGAGGTCCTCCCGGACGGTGACCAGGAGCCGTTCCGCGATGCGTTCCCCCGCCCTGTCCGGCCCGTGCTGACCCCCGTCCGGCACCGGCCCGGCCGGGGCGGGGGAAGTCCGTGTGGCTCCGTCGGCGCTCATCCGTCGTCCTCCGCCCAGCCCCAGCCGTCGTCGCGGTTGCGGTCGCGCGGCGTGGGCGGTTCGGGTTCGGCGTCCCGGACGGGCGGGCGGGACTGCCGTACGGGAGGCTCGTCCGCCACCCAGTCGGGGGTGAACGGCTCCTCGGGGGCGGGCGCCAGCTCCTGCGGGGCACGGCGCGGGGGCCGGGTGCCGACGGGGCCCTGGATGCTGAGGCGCTTCTTGTTCAGGTACGCGAGCGCCTGGGCCTCCATCTCGTTGGAGTGGATCTGGCCGTCGGCGACCATGGAGAACAGCCGGTCGACCCGCTCCTTCTCGTCCTGCCGGCCCTCCTGGCGGATCTTCTCCAGGAAGTTGTTGGCCGCCTCGGGATCCGCGGCCAGCATGTGGCTGAGCTGCTCCAGCTCACCGCCGCGCAGCATCCTGAGGTAGTTCTCCTGCCGCATCCGTGCCAGCACGGCGTCGCTCTCGTGGCTCCGGACCTTCTCCGTGTGGCCGATCGTCCGGTCGTCCACCCGCAGCCGTACGTACAGCCGCACCCGCAGCCCGAGGTCGGTGCCGAGGTCGTTCCACCGGCCGGAGACGCACGCGTGGGTGATGGCGGTGTTGGCCTGCTCCGCCTGGTGCACCGGGAACTGGGCGGAGATCTCCCGCAGCCGCTCCAGGGTCGGCGCGGTGAGCCGCTCGGCGATGTCGGTGACCACCTGCACCGCCACCAGATGCGGGTCCTCGACGGTCCAGTGGATGTCCACCTCCGCCTTGAAGAACGTCGCGCCGCCGGACGCGGGCAGCTCCATCCGCAGGGTGGTGACGAAGGTGCCGGTGGCGATCTCGCAGATGGTGTGCGGCCGCCAGGCCAGCGGCGGCCTGCCGTAGTGCTCGATGCCGGAGACACCGGCCACGCTGTAGCCCCGCCGGTAGAACAGCACCGACGTGGAGCGGGCGCCGCCCTGCCGGAACGGGCCCGTCGGCGTGTACTCCCGCAGGAACGGGCCCGCGGGCCGCGAGGGGGCCACCGCCCCGTTCTCCGCCACGCCGTTCTCCTCAGCCATGACTCTCCTCCTCATCGGACCGCCGCTGCCGCGCGGGCACGGCGAGCCTCCACAGGGCGCGCGCCCGTTCCTCGGTGAGCGGACGGTCCTGATCCCGCATCATTCGCTGCAGCAGCCACTTCAGCCGCCGCTGGTCGTGCTCCTCGGCGGTCAGGGCGGGCAGCAGCGCGGCCAGCCCCTCCCGCGTCCACGCGCGGCCGTCCTTGCGCGAGGCGGAGCGCAACAGGGTCTCCAGGGCGTCGAACGCCACGTCCCGGGACCGCGCGGTGTTGAGCGCCGTCCAGAACAGGTCGGCCAGCTTCCCGGTCAGTTCGGGACGGGTCGCGGCCAGCGCGAGCAGCAGCGGCCAGTCCCCCCGGTCGCCCAGCGGGGTGCCGGGCTCGTCGTCGAGGACCTCGTCCACATCGGTCAGCGCCAGCCGGACGATGCTCACCAGCGCGAGGTCCTGGTACTCCTCGCCGCGGTGCCCGGTCCAGTCGGCCAGCCGCCGCAGCACGGTGGCGCACTCCGGGAGCGTCAGCAGCCGGACCACGTTCAGCGAGGCCACGGCCAACTGCTCCCCGTCGTCGCGGACCCCGATCCGGGCCAGCGCGTCCAGGGTGTCGTCCATCGAGTCGGCGGACCGGCCGTAGCCCAGTGCCATGGCCGCCGTCCAGCGCAGGGCCGGCGTGCCGTGCCGGGACCAGTCCTCGACCACCTTGCGCACCGCCCGGCGGTGCGAGGCGTGCCCTGCGGCCTGGTCCAGCGCGGTGGCGGCGAAGACCCTGCGGCGGGGCGTGGGCGCTTCGGCGAGCGGCCGGACCAGTTCCGCGTACCCGTGCTCGAAGTCCCGTACGGACAGCTCCCCGGCGGCCACCGCGGCGCGCATCGACACCTGGGGCCGGGGGTCGTCGGCGAGCAGCCGCAGCCAGCGGACGACCGGGGCGCGGACGGGGAAGTGCCGGTCCCAGAGCTCGGCGAGCACGGCGGCGGGCAGCGCGGCCCCCCGGTAGAAGATCAGCCGCCCCGTCACCTCGGCGCCCGCCACGTCGACGGGCCCGTCGGCCGGCCGGGCGCGCGAGAGCGCCAGGTCGGATTCCGGGTCGTCGCAGAACAGGGGGCGGGCGGGGGTGCTGTCCGGATCGCTCTGTACGGACAGTTCCCAGGTCAGCAGGTGGGCGGCGGCGGACACCGCGCTGTGCGACGCGCCGCCGAGGACCGCGAGCGCGATCCGGAACGCCACCGGGTGGAACAGGGCGGCGGTTCCGGAGCGCACGGGCGCCCGCCCGTCGCCGGGCGGCGGGGCGGCCAGGGCCCGGTCCACCCCGGCGAACCACTCGTACGCCTGGACGGCCGCGAGACCTCGGCAGCCGGACAGCAGCTCCTCGCGGCCGACGGAGCCCAGGAGATGCCCGGCCAGCAGCGAGGCGAACAGCTCGGCCTCGGCGGGCCGCAGGTCGTCGAGCCCCACCGCCCCGGTGACCTCGGGGTCCTCGCGGAGCTCCGCCGCGCGCTCCAGCAGCCGGGAGAGCGACCCGGCCTCGTCCGGGCCGCCGCCCCGGGGCCGGTCCCCGCCCTGGTCGGCGCCCCGGGCCCGGCCTTCGTCCCGGCCGCCGTCCCGGTCCCGGTCGGCGTGCCCGTCCAGGCCGCCGCCCCCGTCCCCGTCCCGGGCGCTTCCCCCGCCCCCGACCCGTACCGGGTCGCCGTGTTCCTCCTCCAGCCGCTTCCGCAGCCGGACGGCGACCAGTTCACGGGTGGGGGCGGGCGGGCAGATCGCCCCGTACCGCCCGGCCAGCAGCGGGTTGGCCGCCGAGCCGACGCTCACCACGACCACCGCGTACGAGCCCCGCTCGGCCAGCGCCGAGGCCAGTTGGTCCAGGTCCATCCCGTCGGGCGGCAGGGTGCCCGGCCGGTCCAGGGCGGGCTCCAGCAGATACCCGGTGCCGCGCAGCCGGCCGCCCTCCCCGGCGACCACCTGCGCGGCCAGCTCGCGGACCCCTCGCTCCGGGTCGGCGCGGCGCACCCGCTCGGCGTTCTGCCCGCTCTCGCCGTCGCGGGTGACCTCCTCCAGGAGCGCCAGCGCGGTGCTGGCCCGGCCGGTGCCGGGGGCCCCGCCGAGCACCAGCAGCCGACGGGCTTCCAGCGCCCGGCGCAGCCGTACGTACCCCTCCGGCTCGATGTGGGTCCGGCGGATCCGCAGCAGCTCCTCCTCCGGGACCGGGCCGTCGCGCATCGAGAGGCCCGAACGCCGGGCGTCGAGTCCGATGTTGATGTCGCCGATGTGGAGCCGGCCGACGTCGGAGCGGTCGAAGCCGATGAGGTCCCGGCCGCTGGCGAGGAGCTTCTGTCCGGACCGCCGGGCACGCGTGGCGGCGGCGGCGTCGGTCGGCTCCTCCTCCCCCTGCTCCTCGGCGAGCGGGTCGCGGGTCCGGTCCTTGAAGCGGTCCGCGGCGCGTTCGCGCTCCTTCTCCCGCTCGGCGGCCTCGGCGTCG
The DNA here is from genome assembly GCF_014650675.1 of Streptomyces anulatus. Taxonomy (GTDB): domain Bacteria; phylum Actinomycetota; class Actinomycetes; order Streptomycetales; family Streptomycetaceae; genus Streptomyces; species Streptomyces anulatus. The sequence continues at coordinate 649,910 of NZ_BMVK01000003.1, forward strand.
GCCGCGTCGGAGGCGTCGGAGGAGCCGGGCGCGTCCTTGGCGTTGTCGTCCCCCCGCGCCCCACCGCGCGGGGCCTCGGGGGCGCGGGCGTCCTTCGCCTTCGGGGCGGCGGGCTCGGCGGGGTGCTCGGCCACTGCTTCGTCGGCCATGCTCAGTCCTTCCGGTGGCTGTCGCCGGTGACGCGGCCGATGTGCACGGGCTGCTGGTAGACGTTGTTCCGGTGGACGGACAGGTCGCCCTGGGCCCGGTACCGGTCGGCCCCGTCCTCGTCGTCCCCGTCGCAGTCGTCGACCCGCCTGCCGGCCGCTGCGGCGGCCCGGGCGGCCAGTGCGGCGTCCATCGCGGCCAGGGCGGCCTCCGGACCGCCGACCGGTGCGGCAGGCGGACCGCCGACCGGTGCGGCAGGCGGACCGCCGGCCGGGGCGCCCGGCTCCTCCGCGGCGATCGGCCCGATGTCCGGCGCGGGCCGTCCCGGCAGGTGGAACCAGGCGGAGACCTCCCCCTCCTTCAGGCCGAGCCGCGCCGGAGAGAAGCGCGCGGGCTCGATGAACTTGCCCCCGGCGGAGACCACGTCGACGTAGAGGGAGTCGGAGACGGCGAGCACCAGATCGGCCCGTTCGCGGTCCAGCAACTGCCGGGCGACGGCCGAGTCGGCGAGCCGGCAGGTCAGGTCGACGGCACGCCCGCTGATGCCCCGGCTGTCGTGACGTACGGGACCGACGTGCATGGCCACCCGCAGCCCGAGCGGCACGAGGAGGGAGCGGTTCTCCTCACGCAGGTTCTCGTGGACCTCCACCATCCACAGACCGAGCAGCCGCGTCACCGCGATCCGCCCCGGGACCGACACCAGCACGCCGTCCCCGCGGTCCTCCATGTGGACGGCGTCCCGGCCCACCCCGGCCTGGGCGAACGCGGTCTCCAGGACGCGGTAGATCCGCTCCCGCATCCGCGGCTTCTCCGCGTCGCTGTACTGCCCGGAGCGTCTGGCGTCCACGCTGATGACCAGCTCGTACCGTGCCTCACCGGCATCCAACGCGTCGTGCTCCACCGCGTGCCCCCGCTCTCTCTGCGCTTGCCGTCCCGTACAGCTTCCGGCCCGGGACGAAGGCCGTCTGTAGCCGTTTACACACGGCGGGGAGAAGCTTTTCTAGTCCCGGTGTCCCTCCGCGAGGAGAGCGAGCAGCGCGGGGTCGAGGATCTCCACCATGCGCGTACCGGTGCGCACGATCTTCTGGGTGCGCAGCAGCCGCAGCGCCTTGGCGACCGCTTCACGGGTCGCCCCGACGGTGGCGGCCAGTTCGTCCTGGGCGAGATGGACGACGGCGCCGGTGGGTCCGGGGCCGGGCGCGGACGGCGCGTAGGGGCCGGTGGGAGCGGTCAGGGAGAGCTCGGTGAGCCGGCTCGCCAGGCGCTGGAGGACGGTCAGGGAGGCGAGGGCGGAGCGTTCCTGGTCGGCGCTGCGCAGCCGGAAGGTCAGCTGCCGGATCACCAGTCCGCTGACCCGGGGGTGGGTGGCGAGGAACCGGCGGAACGCGTCGCCGCCGATGACGGTCGCCTCGACGGTCCCGAGGGCCCGTACGGTGGCGCTGCGCGGGTGCTGGTCCAACGCGGCCATTTCTCCCAGGAGTTCGCCGGGCCCCCGTAACCCGAGTATGAGCCGGGTGGCGCCGCGGTCGGTGATGTGGGAGACGGTGACCCAGCCGCGCAGCACGATCACCACATGGCCGGTCCGGTCGCCCTCGGTCAGGATCGGGGTGTCGGCCGGGTACTCCTTGCGGTGTCCCAGGGCCATGACGCTCTCGTACTCCGGGGCGGTCAGAGCCTGCCCGAACGCCAGCTCATCGCCGAGCAGCCCCATGGCCACTCCCCCCGCGGCGGTTTGTATGGCCCGATCTCGTTGGCGTAGATGTTTCCAGAACCACCCCCTGAGGGGAGTGAATTGCGCCACACATGAACTACGCATGAGTAACCGATGCGTTGCCTGGTCGGTGGTGGTGTCCGCCGCAGGGCCTTCCTCCGTGCCCGCGGGGCGGAGGGCGGTTCTCCGTGGTGCTCCGGGTGTCGTGTGCGCGCCCGGCCATGTCCCTGACCGGCGCAGTCGTGACGGGGCGGCGGGCGTGGCGGCGGAGTCGCGGCGGGGCGGGGCCGGGGTTACGGGTGCACGGGCGAGTTGGCGAGAACTCGGGTTTGGGTCCCGGCATGCCGCCGGCCCCGGGAACACTTCCCGGGGCCGGCGGAACGTACGGGGCGAAGTGGTTCAACGCACCGCTGGGGACAACTAGTTGGCGTCCACCAGGTGGTGGGCGGGGACCTTCACGGTGCGGGCGCCCTTCTTCCCGCCGAGGACGACCTTGCGCAGCGCGCTGTTGTTCTTGTGGTTGGTCTCCTTGAGGCGGTTCTCCGGGTTGGCGAGGACCTGGATGTAGTACGTGCCGTTCGGCAGGTCCGTGATGTCGAAGGACTGGCCGGGCAGGTCCTGGGTGTAGGTGTCACCGGAGCCGACGTCGAGCACCTCGCGGACGGAGATCGAGTTCTCCTGGCCGCACGCGGTGGACAGGTCGGTGTTGTCCGGGTGCCAGTTGGCGTTCTTCACCGTGTAGTCGACGGCGTCGGTGTTGGCCAGGCAGAACGCCTCCTTGCCGCTGCGCACCGACTCCTTCTGGTCGGCCTTCAGCAGCCGGTAGCTGGCGAAGTCCGTGAAGTGCCAGTGCTCGTGGCCGGGGCGCGGGTCCCACTCCATGGTGCCGGTCGGGGTGTAGCCGACCTGCTTGCCGTCGGCGTCGTAGAAGTACTGGTAGGCGTCCATCAGCTCCTTGCCCGGGGAGCGGAAGCCGTCCACGACGAGCTTGGCCGGGCCCGCGTTCCACACGTTGGCGCTGAAGGCGAGGTAGTCCTTGCCGGGCACTTCCTCGTACCCGTCGCTGACGGTGATGCCGTACGCGGGCAGCGAGCGCAGGTCCGGCTTGGGCACGTCGGGCACGGTCGCCTTGCCGGTGGGCCGCTTGGCGTTGGGCTTGACCCCCGGCGCCTGGCGCGACCCGTCGGTCTGCCCGGAGCGGTCGCCGACCTTGGCGGCCGAGAAGGACTGCCGCTGGAGCGACTCCTTCTTCAGCGCCCAGGGCAGGGCGGGCGGAGCGGGCGGGTAGGGCCCGTGGCCGACGTTGAACGTGGGGGCGGCGCCGGTCGTCCGGGTGGCAGGGGCCTCGGCGCGGGCCGGGGCGCCGTGCGTGGCGTGGGCGCCGTGCCCGGACGCGGCGGAGGGCACGGCGGCCTTCCCGTGTCCTTCGTGACCCTCGTGCGCGGACGCGGCGCTGCGGCTGCCGGCGGGAACCGGGGGCGGCTCCTCCCAACTGCGCTCGCGCACGGTGACCTTGACGGTGCGGGTCTGGTTGGCGATGCCGAAGAGGTCGCGGTACTTCTTGGTCACGTTGATCTTGGCGGTGTACGTACCGGCGGCCAGCTGGACCGGCTTGGAGTAGTACCCGGCGTAGGTGTTGGACGCCCAGCCGTTCTCCACGCCCCACACCGAACCGAGGGTGAAGGGGTTCACCGGACAGCTCTGCGGATACTTCGAGTTGGCCGGCGCGTCGGGCCGGACCCGCCCGGAGGCGTTGTTGGGGCAGAACGCCTCGGTCTGGCTGAGCACCGTCTTGCCCGCCGCGTCGGTGAGCTTGATCTGCGCGAAGTCCGGCAGCCCGGAGAAGTCCTTCACCAGCCCGGCGGGAAGCGCCTTGGTCGTGGTCTTCTTCCCGTTCCGGAAGACCTGCGTGGCGACGACCGGGTCCTTGTAGGACTTCCGGTTCACCTTGAGCTCGAAGGCGCCGTTCTCGGAGGTGAGGTACGTCCCGAGGTCCAGGTAGACGCCGGGGTCCTCTTTCCACGAGTCGAGCGTCACCGAGGTGGAGGCGGCGATCAGGCTGAGCTTCGGCGTCGGCTCCGCCGTCTTGGCGTCGGGCGCGGCGGCGACGACGCCCGCGGTCACGGCGACGGCCGCGGCGACGGCGATCGAGGGGCGGGTCAGGCGGTTCGTGCGGCCCTGTGGGGTTCTGGTCATCATTCCTCGTACTTCCGGCTTCCAGGTGCGTGACGGAACGTGGACGAGCAGCACGGCCCCAACTCACCTGTGGCGACGCTGTGTCCGGACTGTGAGAGGCGGCGCGGGGCCCCGCGGGTTGTCTGTACTCACCCGGGCGGCCCACAGTTGTCCGAAAAGTACCGCCCAGGTCTCCGCGACGGAGTCGGGCGGGAAGCCTCGGCACGGCTACTGCGCAGCGGCTCTGCCGGACGGCGCCCCTGCTCGCTTTTCGGCCAGGGGTACCGGGAGCGGACCGGCTCGTTTCGTACGGCGCTGGGTCACGGCGCTCTCGATGCGGGTGATGCCGTGCAGTGCGGCCAACTCGTCCGTCACATAGGCGTGCAGGCCGCTCACGCTGCGGCACTCCACCATGACGAAGACGGAGCTGGGCCCGGTGGTGAGGGCGGCGAACGCGACCTGCTGGTGCCCGGCCAGCGCCTCGGCGACCGCCCCGAGCCCGGCAGGAGGCACATCGAGCCACAGGAGCGCTTCGATCGGGTACCCGAACAGGGCGGGGTCGATCTCCACCTCGAAGGCGAGAACCCCGGAGTCCCGCAGCTGCCCGATGCGCCGCCGCACGGTGGATTCCGAGCACCCCGTGGCCGAGGCCAGCCGCCCCAGGTCCGCCCGCCCGTCCTGCGACAGGGCGCGCAGCAGAGCGCTGTCGGCCGGGCTCAGCACCGGTACGGCTTCCGCCGGGTCCGCCGGGGCCGGCCGCGGCGGCAGCAACAGGCGTTGCTCCGCCTCGCCGAGGGCGTCCATCCTCCCCGCCCACCCTCCGACACCGGCGACAGGCCGCAGCACACACGCCGCGCCGACCTCACGGACCCCTGCGGTCCGGGCCAGCTGCTCGAAGAACGGGCGCCGGCCGTCGTCGCCCGGCGGCGGCGTACGGATCATGCAGGTGAGTTCGGTGCCGCCCACCAGCGGCGCGATCCACGACGTGTCCTCCCGCCGCGCGAGGAGAACGGCGAGCGTCTCCACCGCCTCGGGTGCACAGCGGACCCTGACGACCCAGTCCAGCATCCCGGTCCGCCGGCCGTCGACCAGCCCGACGACCCGCAGGGCCAGGCGCGACCGGAGCCGGTGGTAGCGGCGCGCCACGGTGCGCTCCGGTACGCCGACGGCGGCGGCGATACGGCTGAAGGGCAGACGTCCGTCGAGCTGGAGGGCGTGGATCAGCCGACGGTCCAAGGCGTCGAGCGTGACGGATTCCATCAACCGGGCCCCTCCCCGTGTCCGATTCCGGCGAACTCCGCCCCGAACGCGTCCCGTTCGTGCCGCCCCGGACCGACACTGCCGGTGACCACGGGCCCTTGTTCCTGCCCAGGAAGCGCGGGAGCGCAGAGAAGGAGATCCACCACGATGCTGACCGTACTCCCGATCCGGTACGTCGCCGACGTGGCCGCGTCACGACGCTTCTACACGGGCCTCGGCCTGGCCCTCCGCCCCGATCTGAGCGTGGACGTCTGGGTCCACCTGTCCGCCGGGGCGGGCGCGGTGGGCATCCACGACGCCGCGGTCTCCCAGGGCCGCCCGCCCGGCACCACCGAACTGGGCTTCACCACCGACGAGCCCCTGGAAGCGGTGGCGGACCGCCTGAATGACGCGGGCTACGCGTACGACCTGGTCGACGAGAACTTCGGCCGCAGCATCCGTGTCACGGACCCGGACGGCGTGATCGTCCAGATCCAGGAGATCGATCAGGACACGGTCCGACGGTCGGTGGAAGGAAGGAGCGAGCCCCGCCCCTGACGCGACCGCACCCGCCCGCCCGCACGCGGACGAGGCGGTGCCGGCCCATCCCACCAGACAACGCGTCCGCACCCGCCCACCCGCACGCGGACGAAGCGGTGCGGCCCCACCCCACCCGACAGCGCGTCCGTCCCCACCACCCGCTCCCGGAAGGGATGCCCGCCCCATGGAACCTCTCATCGCTCTCGTCGGCACCACCTGCCTCGCGCTGATCATCGGAGCGTGCGGGGTCCACCGCCTCCGACGGCTGTCCACCGCGCTGCGCGGCGGACTGGCGGTCATGTTCCTGCTGACCGGGGGAGCCCACTTCATCGGCATGCGCGACGAACTCGTCGCGATGGTGCCGCCGGCCCTGCCGGCCCCCGGCCTGCTGGTCACGGTGACCGGCATCGCCGAGATCGTGGCGGCCCTGGCCCTGCTGCCGCGCAGGACGGCCGCCCCGGCCGCCGGGCTCCTCACCTTCCTGCTGATCGCGATGTTCCCGGCCAACGTGTACGCGGCGGACACCGCCGAGACCTGGTGGGACGAGCTGATCCCGCGCACCCTGACGCAACTCGTCTTCCTCGCGGCGACGACCACGGTGCTGGTGGACCGGGGCCGTGCGGAGCTGTCGAGGAGGCGGCAGGGCCTCAGGCCGCCGCCCGACGCTCCGCGTTCTCCTGCCACTCCCGGCCGATCGAACGCAGCAGAGCCGGGTAGACCCCCAGGTACCGGAAGGGTTTGATGCCGAGCATGTACAGGGAGCCGAGACGGCCGTTGGGCTTCACCAGGACAGCCAGCCGGCCGTGATAGCCGCCGGCCCTGTCCGGGAACCGGCCGATGTGAGCACGGCGGGCCGGACGGCCCTGCCCGGACGACCCAGGACAGGGCTGACCGGGACCGGTAGGCAGACCAGGACAGGGACCGGGACCCAGACCCAGACCCGAGAGCCGGGGCGGACAACCGTGAGGAGGGTCGGGCGAACCGCGTCATTCGGCGAAGCGCGGGACCACCAGACCGGACTCGTAGGCGATGACCACCGCATGGGTCCGGTTCTGCGCGCCGAGCTTGGTCAGCACGTTCCCGACGTGGGTCTTGATCGTCTCCAGGCTCACCGTGAGGGACTCCGCGATCTCCGGGTTGGAGAGCCCGGTGGCCATCAGGCGCAGTACCTCCTCCTCCCGGCCGGTCAGGGCGGCCTGCGGAAGGGCCGCCGCGGAGCCCAGCGGGCGGGCGGCGACCATGCGGCCCAGTGCGGCCGGGAAGAGAACCGCCTCGCCCGCCGCCACCACCCGGACCGCCTCGGCGATCCGGCGGACCGGGAACCGTTTGAGGACGAAGCCGCTGGCTCCCGCGCCGAGGGCGGCGGTGACGTAGCCGTCGTTCTCGAAGGTGGTGATCACCACGACCTTCGGCGGATCGGCCGCTTCGGCCAGCAGGTGGCGTGTGGCGTCGATCCCGTTGCGACGTGGCATCCGCACGTCCATCAGGACCACGTCCGGCCGCAGGCTCAGCGCACGGTCGACCGCCTCGATGCCGTCGGCGGCCTCGCCGAGCACCGAGATCCCCGGCTGTGCGGCGAGCAGCATGCTCAGACCGCTGCGGGTCACCTCGTCGTCGTCCGCGATCAGGAGGGTGACGGCGGGGCCGGCTTCCGCGGGGAGGGCCATGTCTCCGTCCGCCTCGGATCCGCTCACGCCGACGCCCGTACCGGCAGCCGGACGGCCAGCCGCCAGTGCCCCGTACCGTCCGGGCCGGACCCGAACTCACCGTGCAGCAGCCGGACGCGCTCGGCCAGTCCGGGCAGACCGTGGCCGGACGTCGAGAAGGATCCCGGGTTCGGCCCCGTCCGCGCTCCGGTCCGATTGACCACCGTGAGGTCCAGTCCGTCCGGTCCGGCCGCCACCCGGACCTGGATCGGGCCGCCCGCCCCGTGGCGCAGCGCGTTCGTCAGACCCTCCTGGAGGATCCGGTACGCCGCCCGGGAGAGCGTCCCCTGCACCCGCGCCAGATCACCCGACAGCTCCGGTTCCACCACCGCCCCCGTGTGCCGCAGGCGTTCCAGCAGCTCGGGGAGGTCGGCCAGGGTCCGGGTCGGCGCCGTTCCCGACTCCTCCTCGCGCAGCACTCCGAGCGCGTAGTCCAGGTCCTCCAACGCGGCCCTCGTCGAGTCCTCGATGCTGCGCATGGCGGCCCGCGCCGCAGCCGGGTCGCTGGAGAGCACCTCGCCGGCCACCGCCGCCTGGATGGTGGCCGCCGTCAGCGTGTGCCCGATCGAGTCGTGCAACTCGTGGGCGATCCGGTTGCGTTCGGCCAGCAGCAGCTCCCGCTCGGCAGCCAGCGCGAGCCGTTCGGCCGCCGAAGGCCCCAGCAACCGCGGCGCCGACCACCGCAGGGTCTTCGTGACCAGGACGCAGATGGCCGCCGCCAGCAGGACGCACGCGGCAGCCGCCACCCAGCTCCACCCGCCCGACACCCGGACCGACGTGCCGAACAGGCTCGCCCGCACCTCGCCGCCGAGCCAGTTCGAGGGCAGGGAGAGGCCCATGATGAACAGCACCCCGCTCGCCAGCGCCCCCGTCCACCCGACGGCCGCGTGCAGCACCAGCCAGAGAGGGGTCCGCCAGCGGTCGAGGCCGAGCGGACCGGAGGCCGGGCGAACGGCCGCCGGGTTCGGCAGTGACACCCGCAGTAGCCGGCGGGCGGACGCGATCAGCGCCCGCCGTACGGGACGCGCCAGTCCGACCACGCCGACCAGCGCCGCCCAGACCAGCAGCACCACGACGACCTGCACGCTCTCGGAGGCGGATCGCCACGACAGCGCCGGCAACAGAGCGAAGGGCAGCAGCGGAAGGCTCGCCAACGCGCCGCAATAGGCGAACAGCACACCTGAGTACGTGGAGCCGCGCAGCAGCAGCCGAATTCCCCTGTTCATGATCGTCAGTATCGTCGGGCGGCCCCCCTGCGGCCTCCCCCGATCGGGGGAGCGACTTCTCCCGCTTTCCCGCGATGCGGCCGAAGGGCCCCGGAAGCAACGATCGTGCCTCGACGAAACGACTTCCCAGGAGTTGGAACATGCGTGCTCGGACAGGGCAGAACCTTCGTTCCTCGACCCGGCGGGACGGTCGGCGGCGACGAGCCGTGTCGGCCGCCGCCGCGATGGCCGTCGGCGTCATGACGCTCGGCGTCCTCGCCCCGCCCGCCGCCTCCGATTCCGCCGCCCCGGCCGCTGCCGCCGCCGGCCCGGACGCCGTGCAGCGGGCCCTGAACACGCTGGTGCGCGACGACGGGATGCCCGCCGCGCTGGCGAGCGTCAAGGACCGGAACGGCCGCGCCCGCACCTACACGGCGGGGGTCGGCGACCTGACCACCGGTTCGAAGGTGCCCAGGGACGGCCAGGTGCGGATCGGCAGCAACACCAAGGCGTTCACGGCGGTGGTGGTACTGCAGCTCGTCGGCGAGGGAAAGATCGACCTCGACGCCTTCGTGGACACCTACCTGCCCGGTCTCGTCCGCGGGGAGGGCATCGACGGGAACCGCATCACCGTCCGCCACCTCCTCCAGCACACCAGCGGACTCCCCGATTACGGCGTCCACCTCGACGACGACGAGATCAGGAACCGGTACTTCGAACCCCGCGAGCTGCTCGACCTCGCCCTCGATCACCCTGCCGACGCGGAACCGGGGAAGACCTGGGGGTACAGCAACACCAACTACATCCTGGCCGGCCTGATCGTCCAGAAGGTCACCGGCCGCCCGCTCGCCGAGGAGATGGACCGGCGCATCATCCAGCGCATCGGGCTGCGCCACACCTACTTCCCCGCCCCCGGCGAGATGACCGTCCGGGAGCCGCACCCCCGGGGCTACCACCGCAGCCCGGAGGACGGACCGCTGCGCGACTTCACGGAGATGGACCCCTCCGCGGGCTGGGCCGCGGGCCAGCTGATCTCCACCAACTCCGACCTCAACCGGTTCTTCACCGCGCTCCTCGCCGGCCGCCTCCTCCCGGCCGCCCAGCTCGCCGAGATGCGCACGACCGTCCCCGTCGGGACCTCCGGCCTCCGCTACGGGCTGGGACTCACCAGCAGGACCCTGTCGTGCGGCGGCGTCTACTGGGGCCACGGCGGTGACATCGCGGGGTACGAGACCCGGGGCGGCGTCACCGACGACGGCCGCGCCGCCAACGTCGCGGTCACCAGCATCCCGACGGACGAAGCGGCCGTACGGCACGTCAGCGAAGCCGTGGACACGGCCCTGTGCGGCTGAAACCACGCGACCGGCACCCCGAACAACAACCCGACGCCTCCTCAGGAGTTGACTCATGCGTGGACAGAAGCGGCCGGTATTCCGCTCGCCGGGCCGACGGCACGGCACGCGGCGACAGATCCTGCCCGCCGCGGTCGCGATGACCGTCGGGCTCATGACACCGCTGGCCCTGGCCCCGCCCGCCGCCTCGGCCACTGGGCCGGACACCGTCCAGCAGAGCCTGAACGCGCTGGTGCGCGACGGCGGGGCGCCCGCCGCGCTGGCGAGCGTCAAGGGCCCCGGCGGCCGCGACCGGACCTACACCGCAGGGACCGGTGACCTGGCCACAGGTGCTCCGGTACCCGTCGACGGCCAGGTGCGGATCGGCAGCAACACCAAGACCTTCGTCGCGGTCGTCGTCCTCCAGCTCGTCGCGGAGCGCAGGGTGAGCCTGGACGCCTTCGTCGACACCTACCTCCCCGGCCTCGTCCGGGGGAAGGGCATCGACGGGCGCCGCATCACCGTCCGCCACCTCCTCCAGCAGACCAGCGGACTCCCCGAGTACACCAGCCACCTCGGCGACGACGTCCGGTACTACGCCCCCCGTGAACTGCTCGCCACAGCACTCCGGCACCCGGCCGACTTCGCCCCCGGGAAGCGCTGGAAGTACAGCAACACCAACTACGTGCTCGCCGGCCTGATCGTCCAGAAGATCACCGGCCGCCCGCTCGCCGACGAGATCGACCGGCGCATCATCCAGCGCATCGGACTGCGCCACACCTACTTCCCCGCCCCCGGCGACGCGACCATCCGAGAGCCCCACCCGCACGGCTACTACCAGGAGTCGGCGCAGACGCCGCTGCGCGACATCACGGAGATGGACCCTTCCTGGGGCTGGGCGGCAGGCCAGATGATCTCCACCAACTCCGACCTCAACCGCTTCTTCACCGCACTCCTGACCGGCCGCCTCCTGCCCGCACCCCAGCTCGCCCGGATGCGCTCCACCGTCCCGGCCGAAGCAACTTTCGGCCCGGGCGCCCGCTACGGTCTGGGACTCGTCAGCAGACCGCTGCCGTGCGGCGGCCTGTCCTGGGGCCACGGCGGCAGCTTCCCCGGGTACGAGACCCGAGGCGGCGTCACCGAAGCCGGCCGCGCCGCCAACCTCGCGGTCACCGTGCAGCTCACCGACGAGGCAGCCCGAAGAAGCCTCGAACACGCGGTGGACACCGCCTTGTGCCGCTGAACCCCGCCGAGGCCGTTCCGAGAACGCAGAAGGCCCCGACCGGTTTCCCGGTCGGGGCCTTCGACGTATTGCCCGGTGAGAGCAATGGCGGAGGATACGAGATTCGAACTCGTGAGGGGTTGCCCCCAACACGCTTTCCAAGCGTGCGCCCTAGGCCACTAGGCGAATCCTCCGCCGCAAACAATACAAGACGTTGGAGGGTGCTCGCGAACACGTTCGCCGAAGATCGTCCGGAGAGGGTCCCCGGGGCGGTTTCGCTGTCGTCCGGCGGGGTGGGCGGGTGGACCGGAGGGGGTGGGGATCCGCTAAGGTGGGCGTCAGCCCCTCACGTGGCGCTATCTGACTGAACTCCCCCAGGGCCGGAAGGCAGCAAGGGTAGGTCGGCTCTGGCGGGTGCGTGGGGGGCCCTTTGCGTTCCGGGGGGCGTGGCCGCTTGGGGCGGCTCCGGGTGCTGGGCGGAGGTCGGGGGGCGTGGGGCTCGGGCGGCGTGGGGCCGGTTGTCAGTCGGCCCCGATAACCTCGTAGGTGTGTCGTCCCTTGCGCTGTACCGCCGCTACCGCCCCGAGTCGTTCGCCGAGGTCATCGGTCAGGAGCATGTCACTGACCCGCTCCAGCAGGCCCTGCGGAACAACCGGGTCAATCACGCGTACCTGTTCAGCGGGCCGCGCGGCTGTGGAAAGACGACCAGCGCGCGCATCCTCGCCCGCTGTCTGAACTGCGAGCAGGGGCCCACGCCGACCCCGTGCGGGGAGTGCCAGTCCTGCCAGGACCTCGCGCGCAACGGGCCGGGTTCCATCGATGTGATCGAGATCGACGCCGCCTCGCACGGTGGTGTGGACGACGCCCGTGATCTGCGGGAGAAGGCGTTCTTCGGGCCCGCCTCCAGTCGTTACAAGATCTACATCATCGACGAGGCGCACATGGTCACCCCGGCGGGCTTCAACGCCCTGCTGAAGGTGGTCGAGGAGCCGCCGGAGCACCTCAAGTTCATCTTCGCGACGACCGAGCCCGAGAAGGTCATCGGGACGATCCGGTCGCGTACGCACCACTATCCGTTCCGGCTGGTGCCCCCGGGGACCCTGCGCAGCTATCTCGCCGATGTCTGCGGGCGGGAGAACAGCCACGTCGAGGACGGCGTCCTCCCGCTCGTCGTGCGCGCCGGGGCCGGGTCCGTGCGTGACTCGATGTCCGTCATGGACCAGCTGCTGGCCGGTGCGGGCGACGACGGTGTGACGTATGCCATGGCCACCTCGCTCCTCGGGTACACCGACGGCTCCCTGCTCGACTCGATCGTCGACGCCTTCGCCGCCGGCGACGGGGCCGCCGCCTTCGAGGTCGTGGACCGGGTCATCGAGGGCGGCAACGATCCTCGTCGTTTCGTGGCGGATCTCCTGGAGCGGCTGCGCGACCTGGTGATCCTCGCCGCCGTGCCCGACGCCGGCGAGAAGGGCCTCATCGACGCCCCCGCCGACGTGGTCGAGCGGATGCAGGCCCAGGCCTCCGTCTTCGGCGCGGCCGAGCTGAGCCGCGCCGCCGACCTGGTCAACGACGGGCTCACGGAGATGCGCGGGGCCACCTCGCCGCGGCTCCAGGTGGAGCTGATCTGCGCCCGGGTCCTGCTGCCCGCCGCCTACGACGACGAGCGGTCGCTGCAGGCCCGCCTCGACCGGCTGGAGCGCGGGGCCTCGGCCGCCGCGTTCGCCGCCCCGCCCGCCGCCGCGGCACCGATGGGGTACGCACCGGGCCCCGACGCCCACGCCCCCCAGGCGCACGCCCCCCAGCCCTACGCCCCCCAGGCCGCAGGTCCGGACGCGGCCCGCGCCGCCGTACGGGGCGAGGCGCCCCCCGCCGCACCCGCGACGCCCCCCGTCCACGCACCGCCCGCCGCCGAGCCCGCCCCGCAGGCTCCCCCGGCCGCCCCGCAGGCCGCCGAGCCGGCCCAGCGGCCCGGGTCCTGGCCCGCCGCGGCCGGCGGGGACCAGGGCCGTCGCCCCGGCGGCTGGCCCACCGCGTCCGCCCCCGGCAGCGGCCCGGCCCCCGCCGCCACCCCGCCGCCCGCCGCCGCCCCGGTCGCCCCGGCGGCCCCCGTCGCGCCGGCCGCGCCCGAGGGCGGTCAGAGCATGGCCCAGGGCGCTGCCCAGGTGCGGAACATGTGGCCCGACATCCTGGAGGCGGTCAAGAGCCGCCGCCGCTTCACCTGGATCCTGCTCAGCCAGAACGCCCAGGTCGCCGGGTTCGACGGGACCACGCTCCGGATCGGCTTCCTCAACGCGGGAGCCCGGGACAACTTCGCGAGCAGCGGCAGCGAGGAGATCCTCAAGCAGGCCCTCGTCGAACGGTTCAACGCCCAGTGGCGCATCGAAGCGGTCATCGACACCTCCGGTGGCGGCGGGACGCCCCCGGGCCCCGGCACGGGCGCCGGACGTCCCGCCCCGCAGTACCAGCCCGCCCCGGCAGCCCCCGCCGCGCCGGTCGCGTACGAACCCCGGCCCCAGCACTCCGCCCCGCAGCAGTCCGCGCCCTCGCCGCAGGGGCAGCACACGCCGCCGCCGCAGCAGCAGCCGCCTTCCTCCGCGCCGCCGCAGGGCCGGGAGGCCGCGCCCGCCCCCGAGTCCTCCCACCGTTCGTACGGGGCGGAGCCGCCGCGCAACGTCGCCCCCGAGGACGACACCCCGGAGGCCGACGATCCGGATCTCGTCGACTCCGCCCTCTCCGGCCACGAGCTGATCGTCCGCGAGCTGGGCGCCACGGTCGTCGAGGAGTTCACCAACGAGCAGTGACGAGCGGTGACGCGGTGACGGCGGGAAGCCGGAGGCCGCCTGTCCACGGACCGGCGGGCGTCGGGGCTCCCCGCGCCCGGCGGCTAGGCTGCACCCCGTGAAGGTCCTCGTCATCGGCGGCGGCGCCCGCGAACACGCCCTGTGCCGCTCTCTGTCCCTCGACCCCGATGTCACCGCTCTGTACTGCGCCCCCGGCAACGCCGGCATCGCAGAGGTGGCCGAACTGCACCCGGTCGACGCGCTCGACGGTGACGCCGTCGCGCGCCTCGCGACCGAGCTGGGCGCCGGGCTGGTGGTCGTCGGCCCGGAGGCGCCGCTCGTCGCCGGGGTCGCCGACGCCGTGCGCGCGGCCGGCATCCCCTGCTTCGGCCCCTCCGGCGAAGCCGCGCAGCTGGAAGGCTCCAAGGCGTTCGCCAAGGACGTCATGGCCGGCGCCGGCGTTCCCACCGCCCGCAGCTACGTCTGCACCACCCCCGCGGAGATCGACGAGGCCCTCGACGCCTTCGGCGCCCCGTACGTCGTCAAGGACGACGGCCTCGCGGCCGGCAAGGGCGTCGTCGTCACCGAGGACCTGGCCGCGGCCCGCGCCCACGCGCTGTCCTGCGACCGCGTGGTCATCGAGGAGTTCCTCGACGGCCCCGAGGTCAGCCTCTTCGCGATCACCGACGGCACCACCGTGCTGCCGCTCCAGCCCGCCCAGGACTTCAAGCGCGCCCTCGACGGCGACGAGGGCCCGAACACCGGCGGCATGGGCGCCTACTCCCCGCTCCCGTGGGCGGACCCCAAGCTGGTCGACGAGGTCCTGCGGACCGTGCTCCAGCCGACCGTCGACGAGCTGCGCCGCCGGGGCACGCCCTTCTCCGGGCTGCTCTACGCGGGCCTCGCGATCACCTCGCGCGGCGTGCGGGTCATCGAGTTCAACGCCCGCTTCGGCGACCCGGAGACCCAGGTCGTGCTGGCCCGGCTGAAGACCCCGCTGGCCGGTGTCCTGCTCGCCTCCGCCAACGGCACGCTCGATGCCCTCCCGCCGCTGAACTGGCGCGACGACGCCGCGGTCACCGTGGTCATCGCCTCGCACAACTACCCGGACACCCCGCGCACCGGAGACCCCATCGACGGGCTCGCGGACGTCGCGGCCCAGGATGGACCCGACGCGTACGTCCTGCACGCCGGGACCCGTGCCGAGGGCGGCGCGGTGCTCAGCGCGGGCGGCCGGGTGCTCTCGGTGACCGCGACCGGCAAGGACCTCACGGCGGCCCGGGAGCGTGCCTACACCGCGCTCGGCCGGATCCGCCTGGACGGTTCCCAGCACCGTACGGACATCGCCCTGAAGGCCTCCCGGGACTGACCCCCCGGCCACCGCGTCCCCGCGCACCGCAGCCCCTCCGCCCGCCCCCGTACGCCACCGGCGTACGCGGAAGGCGCGAGGGGCTGCCCCTTGTCCGGACGGCCCGGCCGGGCCGCTTGCCCCATGGGCGCGAACACGTCAGCAGCTTTGCCCAAAGCCATTCCATCGGGTGACGACTGGGCCATCCGGATGACGGCTGCCGGAGCCCCAACTAGGGTGCGGCGCAAGCGTTCGGGCACTTGGCCCACCGGCATTGCGATGTCGGTGACGGGTGCCACAGTGGGGGAGTGAGCAACACCGTCGCGGGGCAGAGGGGGTGACGTCCGGCCGTGTCCGGTATCGATGTGGGTGAGGAGCTGGGTGCGCGGGCCGCACAGGCCCGAGCGCTCTCCCTGCTGCGGATCCGCAGCAGAGCACTGGCCGTGGCGATCCTGCCCGCGGCCGTCGCCGTCGTGCTGTTCGCGGCGGGCGCGCAGGGCCACCTGGCCGGTCCGGCCTGGGACACCGTGCGCTGGACCGTCCTCGGCGTCGCGGTCGTCGTGCTGCTGGTGACCGTCCTGGTCGCCGTCTCGGTGGCCCGCGCGCGGCCCGCCATGAGTCCGACCGTCCCCGTGCCGGAGGAAGGGGCCCCCGACCTCTACCGCCTGGTCCGGGACCTGGCCGACCGGCTCGACGTGCCCGCGCCCTCGGCCATAGCGCTGACCCCGGACTGCGACAGCTGGCTGGAGGACCGGACGCACCGCGCGCTCCGGAGGGGCGCGGCCCCGGCCGAGGGCGGGGAAGCCCCCGTCCTGGTCATCGGCTCGCCGTTCCTGTGGTGGATGCGGGTCGCCGAGCTCCGCGCGGTCCTCGCCCCCGTGGTGGCGGGCACCGGCCCGTCCGCGCACCCCGACATAGCCGCCGCCCGCCGCTTCGTCCGCGGTCTGGACGCCTCGATCGCCGATGCCGCCGCCCCCGGCCGGGGCGCGGTGCGCGGGGCGCCGCTCGCCTTCGCCGGCTGGGTCTCCCGGCTGCTGCTGCGGGCCTGCCGGGACCATGCCGCCGAGATGGAGCGCTGTGTGGCGGCCGCCGCGTCCATGCGCGCCCAGACGGTCGACCACGGGCTGCGGATCGCCGCCCAGGAACAGGTCGGCCTCGCCTACGCCGGCTGGGACCGGCTGCTGACCCGGGTGGCGCTGCCCGCCTGGCGGATGGGCCGCTGGCCCTCCCGGCTGGACGCCGGGGTCGTCTCCGCGCTCACCGAGCTCTCCCGCCGGGACCGGCTGGCCGACGGCTTCGCCCTGCGCCTCGGCGAGCGGCCCGCGTGCGACCTGCTGGAGGAGCCCGGGGTGGCCGACGAGGCGGCGTCCCTGCTCGCCGCCCGGCTCTTCCACGGCGGCCCGGCCGAGAGCGGTCCGGGCTGGGCGCCGGTGGACTGGCAGCAGTATCCCGACGAGGTCGTCGACCGGAAGTGGCGTACGGAAGCGGCCCGGCTGCACCGGGTCCTGGACACCCTGGGCGTTCCCCGGGCCTCCGCCGCCGACCCGGCCGTCCCCACCCTGGCCCGGGTCATGGAACATCTGTCGGGTTCCGGCGGACCCGGCGGTCCGGGCGAGGAGCTCGCGGCGGGCATCGGCGCCGCGGTCGCCCGTGAGGAGGCCGCGACCCCGGGGCACGGCGGTCCGGAGCACGGCGGCCCCGGTCACGGAGGTCCGGGGTCCGGCGCGGCCGAGGACCCCCTCGACCTCTGGGGGCCGGGACCGCTGCCCCTCTTCCCGCTCCAGCCGCCGCGTACGGGCACCGAGCTGCTCGCCGACCACGTCGCGGCCATGGTCTGCTGCGCGGCCGTGGACACGGCGGGCGCGGCCCCCGGCCTGGACTGGCTGGACGGCCCCGCCCTGCTCGTCGGCGGCGAGCGCAGGGCGGACCTCGCGACCCCGGTCCTCAGCCTCGTCGAGGACGGCGATCCGGACCCGCTGCTGTCCTGGCTGGCCGAGGTCGGAGTGCGCTCCGACAAGCCCGTCCGGCTGGTCTGACCACCGGGCCGGCCGGTCCCCCGACGACCCCCGTTCGCTGTGACGACCGGCTTCGACAGGTCCCACCGGCCGGGCCCGGCTGCTCCCCGGTCCCGTCAATTCGCGACGAAGGGTGACGAACCGCGTGCGTTATGTGATGTGCTGGGGATCGGCGCTGACATTCGGCGCACCAGAGTTGTCCGGGGGATCCCCCAGAGTTGTCCAGGGGATCCGAGGGAGGGGCGCGGCATGGGGGCGGAGCAGATTCGCCGGTGGGAGTCGGGCGCCCTCGCGCACGCGGTGAGCGATCCCTTCGGGCAGGGCCCACTGCCCTGGCTGCGCGGCAGCGAGAACTACTTCGACGACACCGGCCAGGTGGTCCCCTGGTACGCCGACCTCGCCCGTTCCACCGGCGGCGGCACCCGTACCGCCGACGACGTGCACCGCCAGATCAAAGGCTTCGTCTCGCCCGGCGCGGCGGCCCCCGGCGAGGCCATCGACTTCCACATCACCGTGGACCCGCCCCAGCAGTTCTCCGTCGACGTCTACCGGATCGGTCATTACGGCGGCGACGGCGCGGCCAAGATCACCACCAGCCCGCGGCTCTCCGGCATCGTCCAGCCCCCGCCGCTCGCCGCCGACCGGACCGTCTCCTGCCACCACTGGTGGATGTCCTGGCGCCTCCAGATCCCGAGCTACTGGTCCGTCGGCGCGTACGTGGCCGTCCTGACCACCGCCGACGGCTACCGCTCGCACATCCCTTTCACCGTGCGCCACGACCACCCCGCCGACCTGCTGCTCCTGCTGCCCGACATCACCTGGCAGGCGTACAACCTCTACCCGGAGGACGGCCGCACGGGCGCCAGCCTCTACCACGCGTGGGACGAGCGGGGGCGGCTGCTCGGCGAGGAGGACGCCGCCGTCACGATCTCCTTCGACCGCCCGTACGCCGGGGCCGGCCTCCCGCTGCACGTGGGGCACGCGTACGACTTCATCCGCTGGGCCGAGCGGTACGGCTACGACCTCGCCTACGCCGACGCCCGCGACCTGCACGCGGGCCGCGTCGACCCCAGCCGCTACCGGGGCCTGGTCTTCCCCGGCCACGACGAGTACTGGACGCTGCCGATGCGCCGGGCCGCCGAGCGCGCCCGGGACTCCGGCACCTCGCTCGTCTTCCTCTCCGCCAACACCATGTACTGGCAGGTGGGCCTCGCCCCGTCGGCCTCCGGCGAGGCGGACCGGCTGCTGACCTGCCGCAAGCGCCGGGGGCCCGGGAAGTCCGCCCTGTGGCGCGAGGTGGACCGGCCGGAGCAGCAGCTCCTGGGCATCCAGTACGCGGGCCGGGTGCCCGATCCCCGCCCGCTGGTCGTGCGCAACGCCGAGCACTGGCTCTGGGACTCCACGGGAGCGGTCGAGGGCGACGAGATCCCGGGCCTGGTCGCCGGTGAGGCCGACCGGTACTTCCCGCGCACCAGCCTGCCCGAGCACGACAACCGGATCCTGCTGGCGCACTCCCCGTACGAGGACTCCGAGGGCGCCACCCGGCACCAGGAGACCTCGCTCTACCAGGCCCCCTCGGGGGCGCTCGTCTTCGCCTCCGGCACCTTCGCCTGGTCCCCGGCCCTGGACCGCCCCGGGCACACCGACCCCCGGATCCAGCGGGCCACGGCCAACCTTCTCGACCGGATCTGCAAGCGGGACTGACCCGGGCCCGAGGAGCGAGACCGACCCTGTTGCTCGAAACCCGCGACCGGCCGCCGGGCCCCGGGGCGAGAACCGGGCCGCTGATACGGGACAATCGGAACCGCTCCTGGATCAATCTACGCGGAGGAACCGTGTCCGGTTTTGTAGAAAAGCCCGAGCCCGTACAGGTTCCGGGCCTCACCCACCTGCACACCGGCAAGGTGCGTGACCTGTACCGGAACGAGGCGGGCGACCTCGTCATGGTCGCCAGCGACCGTATCTCCGCGTACGACTGGGTCCTGCCCACCGAGATCCCCGACAAGGGCCGCGTCCTCACCCGGCTCTCGCTCTGGTGGTTCGACCAGCTCGCCGACCTGGTCCCCAACCACGTCATCTCCACCGAGCTGCCCCCGGGCGCCCCGGCCGACTGGGCGGGCCGCACCCTCATCTGCACGTCGCTGCGGATGGTCGAGGTCGAGTGCGTGGCCCGCGGCTATCTGACCGGCTCCGGGCTCGTCGAGTACGACGCCACCCGTACGGTCTGCGGCATCGGTCTCCCCGAGGGCCTGGTCAACGGATCCGAGCTGCCCGGCCCGATCTTCACCCCGGCCACCAAGGCGGCCGTGGGCGACCACGACGAGAACGTCAGCTACGAGGAGGTCGCCCGCGAGGTCGGCGTGGAGACGGCAGCCGACTTGCGGCGCACGACGCTCGACGTCTACCGCCGGGCCCGGGACATCGCGCACGAGCGCGGGATCATCCTGGCCGACACCAAGTTCGAGTTCGGCTTCGAGACCACCGAGGACGGGACCGAGCGGCTGATCATCGCCGACGAGGTGCTGACCCCGGACTCCTCGCGCTTCTGGCCCGCCGCCACCTGGCAGCCCGGCCGGGCGCAGCCCAGCTTCGACAAGCAGTTCGTCCGCGACTGGCTGACCTCGCCGGCCTCCGGCTGGGACCGCGCGAGCGAGCAGCCGCCCCCGGCGCTGCCGCAGGAGATCGTGGCGGCGACCCGCGCCAAGTACATCGAGGCGTACGAGGTGCTGACCGGCACCAACTGGGTGTAGCAGCAACGGATACGAAGGAAGCCCCGGTCCGAGAGGACCGGGGCTTCCTTCATCCGGAGCGGACGACCAGGTTCGAACTGGCGACCTCAACCTTGGCAAGGTTGCGCTCTACCAACTGAGCTACGTCCGCAGTGCGCCGAAGCGCGATGCCTACTATACCCAACCCCGCTCGCGTGCGAGACGCACTGCCGTGTGCCGGTTCTCCGCACCGATCTTGGTGGCGGCCGACGACAGGTAGTTGCGTACGGTCCCCTGGGAAAGGGAGGCCCGCTCCGCGATCTCCGCGACCGGCGCCCCGTCCGCCGCCAGTTCGAGCACCTCGGCCTCCCTGGCCGTCAGGGGGGAGTCCCCGGCGGAGATGGCGTCGGCCGCCAACTCGGGATCCACGTAACGGTTTCCGGCGTGGACGGTACGGATGATCTCCGCCAGCCGCCGGGCGCTGACCGTCTTCGGCACGAACCCCCGTACGCCGGCGGCCAGGGCCCGCTTGAGGTGCCCGGGGCGGCCGTGACTGGTCACGATCATGGTGCGGCAGTGGGGCAGCTCGGCCCGCAGCGATGTGGCGACCTTCACACCGTCCGCGCCCGGCATCTGAAGGTCCAGGACGGCGACGTCGGGCCGGTGCGCCAGGGCCATCGCCAGGGCCTCGGGGCCGCTCGCCGCCTCCGCGACCACGACGAGGTCCTCCTCCAGGGCGAGCAGCGCGGCCAGCGCGCCCCGGATCAGGTGCTCGTCGTCGGCCAGCAGGACCCGCAGGGGCTGCGCGGTGGTCATCGTTCCTCCGGGAGGACGGAAGGGGTGGCGGAAGGTTCGGGGGACGGTGCGAGGCGGCCGTTCGTATCCGGGCGGGCCGTGAGCGGCACCGTCGCCGTCACCCGGAAGAGATCGTCCCCGACGGCTCCGGCGCTGAGCGATCCGCCGAGCGCGCCGAGCCGCACCCGCAGCCCGGCCAGGCCCGAACCGCCGCCGTCGTCGCCGTCCGCGCCGCCGAGCGGGCGGGTGGCGCCGGCCCCGTCGTTCTCGACCTCCAGGACCACCGCGTCCCGCGTCCGCGCGAGCCGGATCCAGCAGTGGCGCGGGTCGCCGTGGCGCAGGACGTTCGTCGCGGTCTCGCGCACCACCCAGCCGAGTGCGGCCTGGACGGCGGCAGGTGCCCCGATGCCGGCCGGGCCGTCCGCGCCCTCGACGGTGCAGGTGATTCCGGCGGCCTGCAACACGCCCTGCGCGCCCATGAGTTCGGTGGGCAGGTCGGCCTCCCGGTAGCCGCGTACGACATCGCGGACCTCCTGCTGGGAGGCGCGGGCGATCCGCTGCACCTCGACCATCTGGTCCATGGCCGCGGGGTTCCCGCGCTGGGCCAGCTCCACGGCCAGCTCGCTCTTCAGGGCGATCACCGACAGGTTCCTGCCGAGCACGTCGTGCATGTCCCGGCCGAACCGCAGCCGCTCCTCCGCCACCGCGAGCCGGGCCTGCATGTCCCGCGCCTCCTCCGCCTGCCACATCACGGACAGGCTCCAGACGCTGGGCCGGGCCGAGACGAGCACCAGCAGGGTGACGACGACCAGCGAGACGAACGCTCCGAACAGCAGCCCGCCCGGCACGCCCACGGCCGCCAGGAGCGCCACGACGGCCACCGAGAAGGCGGCGGCGTGGAGCAGGAACCTCCGGACCGGGACGATCAAGACGTACGGGATGGCGAACGCCACGGGCAGGTCCAGCACCAGCAGCACGAGCCCCTCCTCCTTCACGCCTCCCACCGCCGCGAGTGCCACCAGGAGGCCGGTCATCAGCACCTGGAGCGCGACGGGCAGGCGCAACCGCCCCGGAGGGAACGGCTCCGTCCCCCGGTAGTCGTCGAAGGCGGGGGTCAGATTCCGGTTGCTCAGCACGGACTGGGCGATGTTGGCGGCGAGGAACGCCCCTCCCAGGGCCATCGCCACCGGTCCCTCGTCCAGGGTCTCGCCGAGCGGCAGCAGCCCCCAGGACACCGCGAAGAACCAGGTGATCGAGCAGAGCGTCAACCGGGTGTAGAGGTCGATGCGCTCCAGCTTGCTGCGCTCGTGCCAGCCGCGCCGCCAGCCCCGTACCCGACCGATCACACCCCTCAGTCCCTTCATGTCAGCCGCGCGGGTCCCAGCGGAACCACCGTCGCACAGCAAACACGCCGAAAGCTGTCCAGGCCAGCGCGGTCACCCCGGCCGTGAACAGGTCGCCGCTCTCCACACCGCCGAGCCAGCCGTGCCGGATCAGGGTCATCACGCCCGTCATCGGCAGCAGTTCCAGCACGGAGGCCAGCTTGTCCGGGAACACCGCGAGCGGGATGAACAGTCCGGAGCCGAACATCGAGACGAAGAACAGCGGCAGGGTGGTGAGCTGCGAGGTCTGCACCGTCCGGGTGATCGCGGTGGTCGCCGCCGCCAGGGCGGACATCAGGACGAACCCCAGCAGCAGTCCGGCCAGCAGGAGGTCGGGGCGGTGCGGGGCGCTCAGGTCGAAGGCGATCGCGCCGGCCACCACCAGCAGCACGCACTGGGCGAGCGCCAGCGCGACGGACGGCAGCGCGGTGCCGATGAGGATCTCGCGGTCGGAGATCTCGCCGGTGCGCAGCCGCTTCAGGACGAGTTCCTCGCGCCGGGCGACGTACGCGGAGACGAGGTTCATGTAGACGACCTGGACGAGCACCATGCCGATGCCGCCGGTCAGGGTGGCGCCCGCGACGGTGAGCCCGGTGCCGCCGAGGTCGATCTGTTCGAGCGAGGACCGCATCGCGAAGATCATCGTGATGGGCAGCAGCAGGGCCACGACGATCGCGGTCCGGTTGCGCAGCAGGAGGATCAGCTCGGCGCGGCCGAGGGCGGTCAGCCGCCGGGCCACGGCCGCCGTGCCCGTGGGGGAGCCGGCGGGCGTCCGGTCGCGGAGGGGGGTCGTGGTGGTCGTCATGCCGTCACCTTCTTCGTGGAGCCGGAGCGGGTGGAGCGGTCCGGGACCTGGCGCGGGTCCTGGTCCCGGGGCGCGTGCCGGGTCTTCGCGATGTCGAGGAACGCCTCTTCCAGGGAGGCGGAGCGGGCGTCGAGGCCGTGCAGCCGTACGCCGGACTCCCGGGCCCACTCCAGGAGTTCGTGCAGCGTCTCCTGGAGGGAGGGGGTGCGGATCTCGACCCGGGACCCTTCCGCCGCGGCCCGCAGGGAGAGCGGGAGGTGCGCCGCCGGCACGGCCTCGGGCAGCACGAACCTGATCCGGGCGGGCTGCTGCGCCGTCACTTCGGCGATGGTCCCGGTCGTCACGATCCTCCCCTGATGCATGATCGCCAGGCGGTCCGCGAGCGCCTCGGCCTCCTCCAGGTAGTGCGTGGTCAGCAGCACGGTCGTGCCGTTGTCCCGCAGCGCCCGGACGAGCTCCCAGGTCTCCTGCCGGCCCTCGGCGTCCAGCCCGGTCGTCGGCTCGTCGAGGAAGAGCACCTCGGGCCGGGACGTCAGGGCGAGCGCCAGGTCGAGGCGGCGCTTCTCACCGCCGGACAGCTGCTTGACCCGCACGTTTCCCCGGCCGGTCAGGCCCACCATCTCCAGGGCCTCGCCGGCCGGGCGTGCGCCGGTGGTGCAGGCCGACCACATGCGTACGGTCTCCATGACCGTGAGGTCGGAGGGGAAGCCGCCTTCCTGGAGCATCACCCCGGTACGGGGGCGGACGGCGGCGCGTTCGCGGTACGGGTCGTGGCCGAGGACGCGCACCGTGCCGCCGGTCGGCGGCGCCAGGCCTTCGAGGAGTTCCACGGTGGAGGTCTTGCCCGCGCCGTTCGTCCCGAGCAGGGCGAACAGTTCGCCGCGGGCCACGGAGAAGGAGATCCCGGACACGGCCTCGAATCCGCCGGCGTAACGGCGCCGGACCTCGTTCGCCTCGATCACGGGACCGTCCGCGCGGTCGCTGAGAATGTCGTCGCTGGTCATGCTTCAAGGTTTCCGCCGGAACCGGCCCGCGAGCAGTGCGCGCTGTCATCACTGCTCATGACAAACCTCATGAGGGCGGCAGGGGACGAGCGAGGCGGGAGCACGACAAAGGCCCCGACCGGGAAGGTCGGGGCCTTTGATGCTGAGCGGACGACCAGGTTCGAACTGGCGACCTCAACCTTGGCAAGGTTGCGCTCTACCAACTGAGCTACGTCCGCAGTGCAGCCACTCGGCTTTCACCGGTGGAGCGAGCACTACTCTACCTGATCCAACGAAGTGGTCCGAAGAGTCGTGCAGAGCGGGTGACAGGAATTGCACACTGCGCCTTCCCCCTGGAAGGGGGATGTTCTACTACTGAACTACACCCGCACGCTGCGTGGGATTCGGCTTTGCGGCCTCGCCCCTCGGCGTGCTCCAGACTCTAGCCGACCTGCAGGGGTGTCGCGCAAGTCGGCTCCCCGCGGGCCCCGCGGGACGGGTCCCCGGACCCGGCCGACGGGGCGTCCGGGGCCGCCTGACGGAGCGTCCGGTTTCCCGGGTCGCACGGCCCGCCGACGCCCGGCGGGCCGCCCGGTCCGTCCGGCCGGACCGCCGCGGCTCACCCCGCCGCGTCGAACGCCTCGTAGACCTTCTTCGGGATGCGGCCCCGGGCCGGCACCTCCATCCGGTGCGAGCGGGCCCAGGCGCGGACGGCCGCCGGGTCCGGGGCGAGGGAGGTGTGGTGGTACGTCGTGGGCGTCCTGCCGTGCTTGCTGGCATTTGTCTGCTTTCGACCGGCGGCCACGTAAGGAGCCAGGGTCTTCCGCAGTTTCTTCGCGTTGGCGGGATTGAGGTCGATCTCGTACGTCTTCCCGTCCAGGGCGAAGGTCACCGTTTCCGCCGCCGCTCCCCCGTCGATGTCGTCGGAGAGTGTCACCACTACGCGCTGAGCCACGGATATCGGTCCTTTCCTACGGCACCGGCGCGTGTCGCGTGCGCGGATGCCTGCCTTCCGGCTGCCAGGCGGGCGGATGTGGATCGACGAGATGTCGACTTTCCGTTGTCGCCGGGGCAATGTTGCTTTCCCCGGTAATCATTTGTACAGCGGTGGGTGCCGCATTGTGAAGCCCAGCCAATTACATCCGCGTGTCCGTGTGCAATCCGTGTGCAATCCGGACGCGATTTTTCCAGACCTTTTCCCGCACGGTGTCGCGGCCGATATCTCGGCGTGATCTGCGCAGGGCGCCCGCCGTGTCCGTCCCGCCCGATATCTACCCGCGTAGAAATTTTGGCCAGGTACGCTGAGTGGACCCGCGGGGGTCTGGGGAACCCCCCGGAGAGACAGCCGCACCACACCACCACACCGGGAGTGCCAGTGGCACGCGTCGTAGTCGACGTCATGCTCAAGCCCGAGATCCTCGACCCGCAGGGACAGGCGGTGCAGCGTGCACTGCCCCGTCTCGGCTTCGAGGGAATCGCGGACGTTCGTCAGGGAAAGCGTTTCGAGCTGGAGGTCGAGGGGCCGGTCGACGACGCCGCCCTCGCCCGTATTAACGAGCTGGCCGAGACGTTCCTCGCCAACACCGTCATCGAGGACTTCGTCGTGAAGGTGGAGGAGGAGAAGTGACCACCCGTATCGGCGTCGTCACTTTTCCCGGCACCCTCGACGATCAGGACGCCCTGCGCGCCGTCCGGATCGCGGGCGCCGAGCCCGTATCCCTGTGGCACCGGGACAAGGACCTGCACCAGGTCGACGCGGTCGTCCTGGCGGGCGGTTTCTCCTACGGGGACTACCTCCGTGCCGGCGCGATTTCCCGCTTCTCGCCGGTCATGGAAACCCTCATCGAGCAGGCGAAGGCCGGTATGCCGGTCCTCGGCATCTGCAACGGCTTCCAGATCCTGACCGAGGCGCACCTGCTGCCCGGCGCGATGCTGCGCAACAACCACCTCCACTTCATCTGCCGCGACCAGACGCTGCGGGTGGAGAACGCGGAGACCGCCTGGACCTCGGACTACAGCGCCGGCCAGGAGATCAGGGTCCCGCTCAAGAACATGGACGGCCGGTACACCGCCGACGAGCACACGCTCGACGAGCTGGAGGCCGAGGGCCGTGTCGCCTTCCGCTACCTGGACGGCAACCCCAACGGCTCGCTCCGCGACATCGCGGGCATCACCAACGCCGCGGGCAACATCGTCGGCCTGATGCCGCACCCGGAGCACGCCGTGGAGCCGCTCATCGGCACCGGCCGCACCGACGGCCTCGGTTTCTTCACCTCGATCATCAAGAAGCTGGTCAACGCATGAGCCTGGATACGGTCAAGCACGCGGCCGAGACCCCGGACGCCGAGCAGCCCTGGAAGGAGCTCGGCCTCAAGGAGGACGAGTACGCCCGGATCCGCGAGATCCTGGGCCGCCGTCCCACCGGCGCCGAGCTCGCCATGTACTCGGTGATGTGGTCGGAGCACTGCTCGTACAAGAGCAGCAAGGTCCACCTCAAGCAGTTCGGCGAGAAGGTCCCCGCCAACGACGCGATGCTCGTCGGCATCGGTGAGAACGCCGGCGTCGTCGACGTCGGCCAGGGGTACGCGGTCACCTTCAAGGTCGAGTCGCACAACCACCCCTCGTACATCGAGCCCTACCAGGGCGCGGCCACCGGCATCGGCGGCATCGTCCGCGACATCCTCGCCATGGGCGCCCGCCCGATCGCGGTCGTCGACCCGCTGCGCTTCGGCGCGGCCGACCACCCCGACACCAAGCGCGTCCTGCCGGGCGTCGTCGCGGGCATCGGCGGCTACGGCAACTGCCTGGGCCTGCCCAACATCGGCGGCGAGGTCGTCTTCGACGCCTGCTACCAGGGCAACCCGCTGGTCAACGCCGGCTGCATCGGCGTGATGAAGCACGAGGACATCCACCTCGCGCAGGCGTCGGGCCCCGGCAACAAGGTCATCCTGTACGGCGCCCGCACCGGCGGCGACGGCATCGGCGGCGTCTCCGTGCTGGCCTCGGAGACCTTCGAGTCCACCGGGCCCGCCAAGCGCCCCGCCGTCCAGGTCGGCGACCCGTTCCAGGAGAAGCTCCTCATCGAGTGCACCCTGGAGATCTTCAAGGAGAAGCTCGTCGCGGGCATCCAGGACCTCGGCGGCGCCGGGCTCTCCTGCGCCACGAGCGAGCTGGCCTCCGCCGGTTCCGGCGGTATGCGCGTCGAGCTGGACACCGTGCCGCTGCGCGACTCCTCCCTCTCGCCCGAGGAAATCCTCATGAGCGAGTCGCAGGAGCGCATGTGCGCGATCGTCGAGCCGCAGCACGTGGACCGCTTCCTGGAGATCTGCGAGAAGTGGGACGTCATCGCCACCGTCATCGGTGAGGTGACCGACGGTTCCCAGCTGGAGATCTTCTGGCACGGCGAGCAGATCGTGGACGTGCCGCCGCGCTCGGTCGCCCACGACGGCCCGGTCTACCACCGCCCGTTCGCCCGCCCGTCCTGGCAGGACGCGCTCCAGGCGGACGACGCGGGCAAGCTCGCCCGCCCGGCGAACGCCGCCGAGCTGCGCGAGCAGGTCCTGAAGCTGGTCGCCTCCCCGAACCAGGCCTCCAAGGCGTGGATCACCGACCAGTACGACCGCTTCGTGCAGGGCAACACCGTGCTGGCGATGCCCGAGGACGCGGGCATGGTCCGCATCGACGCCGAGTCGAACCTGGGCGTGGCCATGGCGACCGACGGCAACGGCCGGTACGCCAAGCTCGACCCGTACACCGGCGCGCAGCTCGCGCTGGCGGAGTCGTACCGCAACGTCGCCGCCTCCGGCGCGAAGCCGCTCGCCATCTCGGACTGCCTGAACTTCGGTTCCCCCGAGGACCCGGACGTCATGTGGCAGTTCGCCGAGGCCACCCGCGGTCTCGCGGACGGCTGCCTGGAGCTGGGCACCCCGGTCACCGGCGGCAACGTCTCGCTGTACAACCAGACCGGTGAGACGGCGATCCACCCGACGCCGGTCGTGGCCGTGCTCGGCGTGATCGACGACGTCAACCGGCGTACGCCGGTTGCCTTCGCGGAAGAGGGCCAGCTCCTCTACCTGCTGGGCGACACGACCGAGGAGTTCGGCGGCTCGGCCTGGTCCGAGGTCGTCCACCAGCACCTGGGCGGCCTGCCGCCGAAGGTGGACCTCGGCCGCGAGAAGCTGCTCGCCGAGATCCTCATCTCGGCCTCCCGCGACGGCATGATCGACGCCGCGCACGACCTGAGCGACGGCGGTCTGATCCAGGCCGTCACCGAGTCCTGCCTGCGCGGCGGGAAGGGCGCCCGGCTGGTCGTGCCGGACGGCCTGGACGCGTTCACGTTCCTCTTCTCCGAGTCGGCGGGACGCGCGGTCGTCTCGATCCCGCGCAGCGAGGAGCTCCGCTTCAACGACATGTGCGGGGCGCGTGGTCTGCCCGTCACCCGCATCGGTGTCGTGGACGGCGAGGAGATCGAGATCCAGGGCGAGTTCAGCATCCCGCTGAGCGAGCTCCGTACGGCGCACGAGGCGACGATCCCCGCGCTGCTCGCCTGAGCCGCGCGCCGACCGGCGTTCTCGAAGCCCCCGCCCGGATCATCCGGGCGGGGGCTTCGGCCTTTCCCGTCCCCCTGACGGACATCGCTTGTCAGAGATTACGTAATTACGTAAGGTTGGTGTCATGGAGCTGGAGCAGCGGGTCGCCGAGCTGGAGAGGCGGCTCACGGCCCTGGAGCGGCAGGACCCCGGGTCCCCCCGCCTGGGCGACGGCGACTTCTGGGCGTTGGACGGGTTGAAACACCAGCTTGCCGAGGTCGGGGAGGCCGCCGCCGACGGGGGAGTCCTCTACACGGGCTCGGTACGGCTGCCCACCGGCGAGAGTTACGAATGGCAGTACGGCGCCCTCACCGAGGCCCTGGTCGACGGGGACTGGGCGGACGCCGCCGAGTCGTTCGCCGCGCTCGGCCACCCGGTCCGGCTGCGCCTGCTCCGCGAGATCCTCGGCGGCCTGAGGACGGCCGCCGAACTGGCCGCGCTCGACGAGGTCGGCACCACCGGCCAGATCTACCACCACCTGCGTCAGCTGACCGGCGCGGGCTGGCTGCACGCGGCCGGCCGGGGCCGGTACGAGATTCCGCCGGTCCGGGTGGTGCCGCTGCTGGTGGTGCTCACGGCGGCGCGGCCCTGAAGCCGAAGCCAACGGGAAAACAGGGGGAAACATGACTGTCCGCACAGCCGTCGCGAGGGCCCTGCGCCTGTCCTGGGCGGTCCTGATCGCGCTGATGATCAGCGAGTTCGTCACGGATCTGCCCGGACCCGGGTGGGCGACCACGCTGCTGCCCGCCTCGGTCGTTCTCGTCCTCATGGTGGCGGCGATGACCCTGCAGGTCCGGGCCGCCGCCCCCCGGGGCGAGCCGCGGCCCCCGGTCGAGGTCGACCCGCCGGTGACCGGGCGCTGGACGGCCCTGAACAGCCCGGCGGACAAGGTGCCGAGCCACGGGACGCACGTGTACGGGCAGACGTACGCGATCGACATCGTGGCCGAGCCGGAGACGGAGGAGGGCGGGGCCACGGCCCGTCCGCCGTTCCGCATCCTCTGGCCGGTCGTGCGCCGCAACCGCGACTTCCCGGCCTTCGGCGCCCCGCTGCTCGCGGTGGCCGACGCCACGGTCGTCCGGGCGAGCGACGGCCAGCGTGACCACCTGAGCCGCAACTCCCTGCCCGCCCTCGCCTACCTGATGCTCATCGAGGCCAATGTCCGCTCGATCCTCGGCGCGCACCGGATCATCGGCAACCACGTGATCCTCGACCTCGGCGAGGGCACGTTCGCCGTCTACGCCCATGTGCAGCGCGGCTCGCTCCGGGTGAAGGCCGGGGACACGGTCCGCGCCGGGCAGCGGCTCGGGAGGGTGGGCAACTCCGGCAACACCACCGAACCGCACCTCCACTTCCACCTGATGGACGGCCCCGACCCGGACTCCGCCCGGGGTGTCCCGTTCACCTGGCGGGGCGTCGGAGTCCCGGCGAACGGCGAGACGTTCACGGTCGGTGAGCAGGTCGGTGAGCAGGTCGGGGAACATGTCGAGGGGCAGGCCGCGGAGGCCTGACCCGGGCGGCGATGTCGGTGGGGCCGGTTACTCTCGGCCCCATGCCCCCGGCCAAGAAGCGCCCGCGCGCCCACGACCACCTCAGGACCCGGACGGCGGTCCTCGCCCAGTTCGCCCATGTCCGTGACGCCGTCGCTGTGTTGACGCCCGACCAGCTCGCCCGGCCGACCCGGCTCGGCGACTGGACGGTGCGCGAGCTCGTCGCGCACATCGCGATGGGGCTGAGCAGTGTCTCCCGGTCCGTGGACCTTCCGGAACCGCCCGGGCCCAAACCCCAGGTCGCCCTGCTGGAGTGGCCGGCGGCCCCCGCCGCGCACGCCGCCCGGATCGCCGAGGACGTCGAGGACCTGGCGGCCGCCCGCCCCGACCTCACCACGCTGTTCGAGGAGGCGGAAGCGGGGTTCGCCGACGCCGTTCCGGCCTCCGGCACGGGGGAGCGCCTGCTGGCCACCCGGATCGGCTCGATGCGGCTGACCGATTACCTGGTCACCCGGACCGTCGAGCTGATCGTCCACACGGACGACCTGAACGAGGCGCTCGGGCTGGAGATCCCCTACGACCGGCAGGCCCTGGCCGCCTGCACCCGGCTGCTGGCGGACGCCCTCGCGGACCGGGCGCCCGGCGGCTCGGTCGAGGTGCGGGTCCCGCCGTTCGCGGTGGTCCAGTGCATCGGCGGACCCAAGCACACCCGGGGCACCCCGCCCCATGTCGTCGAGACCGGCCCGCTGACCTGGATCCGGCTCGCCACCGGGCGTACGGAGTGGGCGCGGGCCCTGGAGGACGCCGAGGTCAGCGCCAGCGGGGAGCGGGCGGACCTGGCCGGGCTGCTGCCCCTGATGGGCTGAGGCGGCCACCGGGAAGCGGAGCGGGCGGAACCGGATCGGCCCCCCGTTCCGTCACATCGCCATGCGCACACAACGGATGACCCTCAGCGTCAGTGTCCTGGCCCTCCTCACCCTCGCCGCCTGCGGTACGGAGTCGGGTTCCGGCTCCGGCAAGGGATCCGGCGAAGGCAGCGACAGCGTGCAGAGCGACGTCCCCGTCACCGGGGTCGCGTGGCGCGTCGACTCCGTGACCGTCGGCGGGAAGAAGACCGAGGCCCCGGAGGGGGCCCGGCTGGAGATCGACCCGAAGGGCCGGGCCACGGCCGACTTCGGCTGCAACCACATCAGCGTGGACGCCCGGGTGAAGGGCGATCGGATCACCCTGGGCAAGCCGGTGACCACGCAGATGGCGTGCGACGTGAAGATCGAGAAGTTCGAGAAGGCCGCCATCGACGCGATGGGCGGCGAGCACACCGCGAAGCTCTCCGGCGACCGGCTGACCCTCACCACCGAAGGCGGCGACTCGATGGCGCTCAGCGAGGAGAAGCCCGCCGATCTGGTCGGCACCCGGTGGGCCGTGACCACGCTGCTCAGCGGTGAGACCGCCACGACCGTACCGGCGGACCTGCCCAAGGAGAAGGCACCCCATCTGACCCTCTCCGAGGACGGCACCGTGGAGGGCAACTCCGGCTGCAACTCCTTCCGCGGCCAGGCGACGGTCAAGGGCTCCACG
Source organism: Streptomyces anulatus (assembly GCF_014650675.1). Taxonomy (GTDB): domain Bacteria; phylum Actinomycetota; class Actinomycetes; order Streptomycetales; family Streptomycetaceae; genus Streptomyces; species Streptomyces anulatus. The sequence goes on from NZ_BMVK01000003.1 coordinate 681,659, forward strand.
ATCACGTTCGGACCGGTGGCCGGCACCCGCAAGATGTGCCCGGAGGCCGAGATGGCGACGGAGCGCGCCGTGCTCGCCGCCCTGGACGGCAAGGTCACTTACACGATCAAGGGCAAGGCCCTCACGCTCACCGCCGCCGACGGCAAGGGCATCGGCGCGACGGTCACACCCGCCGGGGGCGGGAGCGGCGCCCAGCACGGCTGAATCCGTGGGACAGCCGTGCCGGGCAGACGGACGGCGGTGCCCGGCCCCGGCCCCGGCCCCGGCCAGGAGCCGGCCGGCCGGGGCCCGAACGCCCGGACCACCGAGGTGGGTCAGGAACCCGTCGGATAGGGCAGCAGACCGGAGTCCGTCCTCTCCCACGACGCCCGCAACGCGGCCAGCCGCTCCGGGTCGGCCTTCGCGCGGTCGGCCTGCTCGCGCCGGTCGTCGGCCAGGTTGAACAGCTGGTCGGCCCCGCTCCTTCCCCGGTAGTACTTCCAGTCGCCGCGCCGCAGCGCCCGCTCGCCGCGCACCCGCCAGAACAGGTCGCGTTCCTTCGGCGTCTCGCCCCGCAGCAGATATCCCGCGAGGCTGATGCCGTCCAGCGGGTGGGCGGGGTCCGGTCGTGCCCCGCCCAGCTCCAGCAGGGTGGCCGTCCAGTCGGGGGAGAACACCGGGAGGTCGCTGACCTGGTGGCCTTCGACGCGCGCGGGCCAGCGCAGCACCGAGGGAACGCGGATGCCGCCCTCCTGGAGCGAGCTCTTGTTGCCGGCGAGCGGCCAGTTGTAGGAGAACCGCTCGCCGCCGTTGTCGCTGGCGAAGAAGACCAGGGTGTCCTTCTCCTGCCCCGACCGCTTCAGCGCCTTCAGCACCTCGCCGACCGAGCGGTCCAGGTCCTCGACCATCTCCGTGTACTTCTCGACCGAGCCGCCGTCGCCGTGCCGGAGGGCGGACCGGTCGCCGGCCTTGATCCGGCGGACGACCTCGGCGCTCGCCTCCGTGTCGCCGTCGGCGATCCAGGGCCAGTGCGGGGTGGTGAAGTTCAGGTTGAGCAGCCACGGCCTGCCGTCGTGCTCACGCTGTACGTACTCGCTCGCGCGCTCCGTGAGGATCCGGGTGTAGTACCGCAGGTCCTTGTACTCGGCGTCGCCCTCGTACAGGTCGTACTCGCCCGCCAGGCCGAGCTTGGAGTAGTACTCCAGGGCTCCGCCGAAGTTGCCGAAGAACTCGTCGTAGCCCGACCTGGTCGGGCTGTAGTCCGGCAGGTATCCGCAGTGCCACTTGCCGATCAGCGCGGTCGAGTAGCCGACGCCGCGCAGCAGGGAGGCCAGCGTCGGATGGGTGGGCTCCAGCCCCACCGACCTGTCGGCGATGGGCTCGGCGAGTCCGCCCTTCGTACGCCCCGGATAGCGCCCCGTGTAGAGGCTGAACCGGGTGGGGGAGCAGGTCGCCGACCCCGAGTACGCGTCGGTGAAGCGGACGCCCTGCCGCGCCAGCCGGTCCAGGTGGGGTGTGCGGATGTGCGGAGACCCGTACGAGGAGAGATCCGCCCAGCCGAGGTCGTCGCCGAGGATGAAGAGGATGTTGGGACGGCGCGCGTGCTTGCCGGGGGCGGCACGGAACGGGCGCTCCCGTGTCACGTCGTCGGCGGTCGTTCCGGCGGCGGATGCCGGAACGGCCGCCGGTATGCCGGCCGCGGTGACGGCGGTCGCGCCCACGGCGGTGGTGAAGGCGCGCCGGGTCAGCGGCGTACCGGATCGTTTTTCCGAACGTGTCTGCGCATCGCGAGAGGTCATGGGGGCTCCTGGGAGGGCCTCGGGCACCGATCGGAGGACGGGGCGCGAGGCAATGGGCGCGACTTCCCGGCGGGCCGGGGCCCGCAGTCGGGCGCACCGGCCCGCAGGGGGCGGAAGAGAGAGGAAGGCGAACGCGTGCACGCATGCCAAAGCCCGGGACGGAAGCCCGGGGCGGAAGCCCGGCGGGGGTTCGGGAGGTGCGGCAGTCTCAGACGCGGCGACAGATGGCGCTCGCTACACGTCCCAGATCGACGTGCCGGCGCTCCACGAGCGTGATCGAAAGATCACCGAGGGGCTGCATGGGGAAGGAGCCTGCCAACGGGGCATGGGCCTGTCAACGGTGGTCTCGAACTGCGGACCGCGGCGGTCCGTCGTCGGCCGGGGAGCGGCTCGTCCCTCCCCGGCCGCAGCTCCGGGGGTGTGAGGCTCACCACGAAACGAGCGTTCGGCCAGCGGTCCGGGCGGCGATCGGGCAGGTTCACCGAGCGCCACGGCCGCCCGTCGCCCCCGACCGTCCCCTACCTGTCGGTAACCGGTCTCCCGGCCCGGAAGTGAGCGCCGCGTTCGCCTCGCGGGCCCTCCCCGCATGCGCGGCAGTCACACAGGGTCACCGGTCGAAGTCCCGCGAATCGCCCTCCCCGGGCGGCGGGCGGGCCCGTTCCCCATGCCCCGCCGTGGGTTTGCCCACCGGTCCCCAATTCGGACCAGTGGTCGATCTCGCCTACACTCGGTGCTGTGCCCCGTGGTGATGGACGACTCAACCACGACCTGCTCCCCGGAGAGAAAGGCCCCCAGGACGCTTGTGGCGTCTTCGGTGTCTGGGCTCCGGGTGAAGAGGTCGCCAAGCTCACCTATTTCGGACTGTATGCCCTGCAGCACCGCGGACAGGAATCCGCGGGCATCGCAGTGAGCAACGGGTCCCAGATCCTGGTCTTCAAGGACATGGGACTGGTCTCGCAGGTCTTCGACGAAACGTCTCTGGGTTCTCTCCAGGGCCATATCGCGGTCGGTCATGCCCGCTACTCCACCACCGGCGCCTCGGTGTGGGAGAACGCGCAGCCGACGTTCCGTGCCACCGCGCACGGCTCGATCGCCCTCGGTCACAACGGGAACCTGGTCAACACCGCCCAGCTCGCGGAGATGGTCGCCGACCTCCCGCGCAAGGACGGCCGCGCCACCCAGGTCGCCGCGACCAACGACACCGACCTGGTGACCGCGCTGCTCGCCGGGCAGCGCGACGAGAACGACAAGCCGCTCACCATCGAGGAAGCCGCCGCCAAGGTGCTCCCCGACGTCAAGGGCGCGTTCTCCCTCGTCTTCATGGACGAGCACACGCTCTACGCAGCCCGCGACCCGCAGGGCATCCGCCCGCTGGTGCTCGGCCGGCTGGAGCGCGGCTGGGTGGTCGCCTCCGAGTCCGCCGCGCTCGACATCTGCGGCGCCAGCTATGTACGCGAGATCGAGCCGGGTGAGCTCGTCGCCATCGACGAGAACGGTCTGCGCACCTCGCGCTTCGCGGAAGCGAAGCCCAAGGGCTGTGTCTTCGAGTACGTCTACCTGGCCCGTCCCGACACCGACATCGCCGGGCGCAACGTCTACCTCTCCCGGGTGGAGATGGGCCGCCGACTGGCCGCCGAGGCCCCCGTCGAGGCGGATCTCGTCATAGCGACCCCGGAATCCGGCACTCCCGCCGCGATCGGGTACGCGGAAGCCAGCGGCATCCCGTTCGGCGCCGGACTGGTGAAGAACGCCTACGTCGGCCGGACCTTCATCCAGCCCTCGCAGACCATCCGCCAGCTCGGTATCCGGCTCAAGCTGAATCCGCTGAAGGAAGTCATCAAGGGCAAGCGCCTGGTGGTCGTCGACGACTCGATCGTCCGGGGCAACACCCAGCGCGCCCTGGTCCGGATGCTCCGCGAGGCGGGCGCCGCCGAGATCCACATCCGGATCTCCTCGCCGCCGGTGAAGTGGCCCTGCTTCTTCGGGATCGACTTCGCGACCCGCGCCGAACTGATCGCCAACGGCATGACCGTCGACGAGATCTGCACCTCGATGGGCGCCGACTCCCTCTCGTACATCTCGATCGACGCGATGATCGAGGCGACGACGATCGACAAGCCGAATCTCTGCCGCGCCTGCTTCGACGGCGAATACCCGATGGAGCTCCCGGACCCGGAGCTGCTCGGCAAGCAGCTGCTGGAGACCGAGCTGGCGGCGGGCCCGGCGGCGACCGCCGCGGCCGACGCGCTGCGCCGTCCGTGACCCGGACGCGCCGCCGCATCCCCCACCAGCCCCGTATCTCCACACGAAAGATCCCAGGCCATGTCTGAGACAACAGGTGCTTCCTACGCGGCGGCCGGCGTCGACATCGAAGCCGGTGACCGTGCCGTCGAGCTGATGAAGGAGTGGGTGAAGAAGACGCAGCGCCCCGAGGTCGCGGGCCTCGGCGGCCTCGGCGGATTCGCCGGCCTCTTCGACGCCTCGGCGCTCAAGCGCTACGAGCGTCCGCTCCTGGCCTCCGCCACGGACGGCGTCGGCACCAAGGTGGACCTGGCGCGTCAGATGGGCGTGTACGACACCATCGGCCACGACCTCGTCGGCATGGTCGTGGACGACCTCGTCGTCTGCGGCGCCGAGCCGCTGTTCATGACCGACTACATCTGCGTCGGCAAGGTGCACCCCGAGCGTGTCGCGGCCATCGTGAAGGGCATCGCCGAAGGCTGTGTCCTGGCGGGCTGCTCCCTGGTCGGCGGCGAGACGGCCGAGCACCCGGGCCTCCTCGGCCCGGACGACTTCGACGTCGCCGGAGCCGGTACGGGCGTGGTCGAGGCCGACCGCCTGCTCGGCCCGGACCGTATCCGCAAGGGTGACGCCGTCATCGCCATGGCGTCTTCCGGTCTTCACTCCAACGGGTACTCGCTCGTCCGCCACGTGGTCTTCGACCGGGCCGGCTGGTCCCTGGACCGCGAGGTCGAGGAGTTCGGCCGCACGCTCGGCGAGGAGCTCCTGGAGCCCACCCGGATCTACTCCCTGGACTGCCTGGCCCTCACCCGGACGACCGAGGTGCACGGCTTCAGCCACGTCACCGGCGGCGGCCTGGCGAACAACCTGGCCCGGGTCGTCCCGGACAGCCTGCACGCCACCGTGGACCGCTCCACGTGGACGCCCGGCGCGGTCTTCGACCTGGTCGGCAGGGCCGGTCAGGTCGAGCGGCTGGAGCTGGAGAAGACGCTCAACATGGGTGTCGGCATGATCGCGATCGTCCCGGCCGACTCGGTGGACGCCGCGCTCACGACGCTGGCCGACCGCGGGGTCGACTCCTGGGTCGCCGGTGAAATCACCGACCGCGGTGAGCACACCACGGGCGCCGAGCTGACCGGCGACTACGCCCGATAGTCACCGTCGCGCCGTGGTGCGCCGGGCAGCCCGCCCGCCGCACCACGGCATCACGGGACCGCACGACACCACGGGAAGCCTGGACCGGGACACACAGAACCCGGCCCGGGGCTGGCCCGGACCGGGTTGATGTGTCAGCGCGAGGTCAAGCGCCGCGGCGCTGTGACGACGGACCGGACTGATCGTCCTGATCCTCGTCATCGTCCTGGTTGTAGCGATCCGCGTACTGTGCGTACGGGTCATCTTCCTCGTCGTCGTCCTCGAACGGCTCTGCGTTCGGTGGCTGACTCGAAGGCGATGCGCCCAGCTCATTGGCCAGACGCGACAGGTCAGTCCCGCCGCTGCTGTACTTCAGCTGGCGGGCGACCTTGGTCTGCTTGGCCTTTGCCCGGCCGCGCCCCATGGCTCGACCCCCTCGGTGACGGGGCTCGACGGCCCCAGAGTCTTGACACGCGTTCATGTTTCGGGACGGACTCTCGACAGAGAGACCGTGCCCGTAGAGCTTTAACGGTACCTGCTTCCGTGGCCATACGGTACGCCGCCCGCATTTCGGTCCCGGAACAGGGCCAGCGAGGAGCCCCGTCCTCCCTGGTCAACTGCGATTTTAACCTCTTGTGGAGGTACGACCCGCCGACCGGGGTGAGTCTTGTCTCGTCGGCCGGCGGGCCGCTGGGGCCGCCCGGTCAGTGGGCGCGCGCCTCCGCCATCCGCTGTTCGGCGAGCCGGTCGGCCGCCGCGGCCGGCGGAATCCCGTCCGCCTTCGCACGTGCGAATATTTCCAGCGTGGTGTCGAAGATCTTCGTCGCCTTCGCCTTGCACCGGTCGAAGTCGAACCCGTGCAGCTCGTCGGCCACCTGGATCACGCCACCGGCGTTGACCACGTAGTCGGGCGCATAGAGAACCGACCGGTCGGCCAGGTCCTTCTCCACGCCCGGGTGCGCCAGCTGGTTGTTGGCCGCGCCGCACACCACCTTCGCGGTGAGCACCGGCACGGTGTCGTCGTTCAGCGCGCCGCCGAGCGCGCACGGCGCGTAGACGTCCAGGCCCTCGGTGCGGATCAGCGCGTCGGTGTCCGCCGCCACGGTGACCTCGGGGTGCAGATCGGTGATCCGGCGCAGCGATTCCTCGCGGACGTCGGTGATCACGACCTCGGCCCCGTCGGAGATCAGGTGCTCGACGAGGTGGTGGCCCACCTTGCCGACCCCGGCGACGCCGACCTTGCGGCCGCGCAGCGTCGGGTCGCCCCACAGGTGCTGGGCCGAGGCCCGCATGCCCTGGAAGACGCCGAACGCGGTGAGCACCGAGGAGTCGCCCGCGCCGCCGTTCTCGGGGGAGCGGCCGGTGGTCCAGCGGCACTCCCGGGCGACGACGTCCATGTCGGCGACATAGGTGCCGACGTCGCAGGCCGTCACGTAGCGGCCGCCGAGCGAGGCGACGAACCGGCCGTAGGCGAGGAGGAGTTCCTCGCTCTTGATCTTCTCCGGGTCGCCGATGATGACGGCCTTGCCGCCACCGTGGTCGAGGCCGGCCAGGGCGTTCTTGTACGACATCCCGCGCGACAGGTTCAGCGCGTCGGCGACGGCGTCCGCCTCGGTGGCGTACGGGTAGAAGCGGGTGCCGCCGAGGGCCGGGCCCAGGGCGGTGGAGTGGAGGGCGATGACGGCCTTGAGGCCGGTGGCACGGTCCTGACAGATCACTACTTGCTCGTGACCTCCCTGATCCGAGTGGAACAGGGTGTGCAGGACGCCGTTAGTCACATCGGTCACTGTGGTGACTCCCAAGTACGAAGCGGCGGAGGCCCTCCTGGGGGTGGGGAGGGCCCCGGACCGACCGGCACGGTCGGTCCGATGGGCAAGAGCGTAAGTCCTCCGGCGGCGCGGATCCGCCCCCGTGCGGAGGATCACCCCCTGGGGGTGTACCGCCGTGACACGATGCGCTGCATGTCGGTGGTGTCTTCGGTGCTCGTCCCTTACACGTCCTACCTCCGGGTCTACGAGCCGCTCGCCGCATTCGCCGAGCCCGAGCGGAGCCACTGGGCGCGCTACGCGCAGCGCGAGGACCTTCCCACGGCCCAGGACGAACTGCGTCGCTCGCTGGCCGACTTGGCGTCGACGCCGCCGGTCGGGGTGCCCGTGCACGAGAGCGGCGACGCGTTCGTGGCGGAGCTGGACGAGGTGGTGTGCGTCTGCCCGTGGCGGACCAGGCTGAGGGGCTGGCTGGCCCTGGAGGAACTGGAGGGCATGTTTCCGGCCAACGTGCTCGACGTCGTGCTGCCCGCGGTGGTGCGCGGCCAGGCAGCGGCGGACCACGAGCGCTGGCAGCGGCTCCACCCGGACGCGAGGCCCTGGATCCGCACGACGGTGTGGCAGGTTCCGGTGCGCTGGTTCGTCCTCTTCCGTGACGAGGAGCGGGAGTACACGGCGGCGGACGGCGAGGGGGCGGGGCCCGTTCTGCGCTACCGCACCCCGATGGTCGAGGCTCGCCGCCGGCTGGCGCGGGCGCTGCGGACGCTGCGCGAGAACGTTCCCGAGGGCCCGCTGACCGAGGGCCTGGTGGACGTGGGGCGCTGGTTGGAGGAGTTCCATCCGCGCTCCCTGGTCGAGCTGGACTACGGGGGCCTCGTGCACGCGTTGCCGGCGGAGCGGCTCGCCGGGGACCGGTCGGCGGCGGATGTGGCGGAGGGGCTCGCCGCGCTGCGGGACGGCGACAGCGAGGGCGCGGGGGAGGCGTACGCGCGGCTCGCGGAGCGCTGGCGGGCGGTCCGGGACCTCCAGTTCACCAATTGACGTGAAAAGGCCCACAGTGGCATCAAGGTGACGGAACCGGGGCATCCTTCATCCAGGACGGCCGAGGGGCCGGCGGACGGGCCGCGAGGCCGGACCGTACGGAAGGAGGAGGAAGCCGGGTCGCTTCGACGGAGGGCGACGAAGAGGGGCTCGACAAACAGTTGACGGGCCGTGAACCTGCGTCCTGTGTGGCGCGTGTGATGTGCGAGGCGGAAGCGTACTCCGCTGGGCCTAGGACCTACGTCCTGAACCGGGCCTTTGCCTCAAGCGTGATGGACAGCACTAACGGGGCCCTTGCGCCTATCCCTACCCCTCATGCCAAAATAGGACAAGGAGTCCGGGGAGGGCTCCTTCTGTCCAAGTAAGGGCAGGATGCTCGACATTGCACTCTATGGGGGGTCTGAACGACTCCTGTTCGCTCTGTGACTGATCGTTACTGGGGTGTGACTGTCCGCTATGGCATGGTCCATCGGCTTCCGTCGCTGATGAACACCTGGGAGGGCAATTCCATCGGTTTGGCCGACGTGGCTGGACGGATGGTGTAGTTGTAGTGCCGAGGACAAGCCGTTCGTCCTATAACCGACTCGGCCCGCGTCCGCCATTTCGGGCAACGCGGGTCAAGGTGCAGAATTTAGAGGAAAGAACCGAGAAGGTTCGGTTCTCCCGAGGAGGCCGCTCATGACCGCTCGCACCCCTGATGCCGAGCCGCTGCTGACCCCGGCTGAGGTTGCCACGATGTTCCGCGTGGACCCGAAGACGGTCACCCGTTGGGCCAAGGCTGGCAAGCTCACGTCCATCCGCACGCTCGGTGGACATCGCCGGTACCGCGAGGCTGAGGTCCGCGCACTGCTTGCGGGTATTCCGCAGCAGCGCAGCGAGGCCTGACACACCCCTGCCTCGCAGCAATACAGCAGCACAGCATCACAATCCGGGCAGCTGCAAGGTCCCCCAACCCCAGCCGCCCACCCATAGCTCCACTCGACGGACGCCTGCCCCAACGGGCGTCATACCTGTGTTCCACGGGTGTCGTCGTATCGATCGCGCTGGACTCCGCCGGGTCCAGCGCGATCTTTTTTGTGCCCTGCGCGGCCTCCCGGGCCCGCTCCCGGCCCTCGGGGACGGGTCGACCCAGAACCGGGCGGTCGGTTGGCTTCAGGTGGCCGACAGCGGCGTTCGTGGGTCTGTGAGCGGGTCTGTGCGGGAGTGTGGGTGAGCGTCCCGGACGCGGTGGGACAGCCCCGGACGGAACGGTCCTCGCGAGCCCGCCGCCCTCGTGCAATTGCACATATTAAATTCACCAGTTGTAGGGGAGGCGTAAAATCCCCCGGTCTGAAAACTCGTTCGGTGACTACCGTCACACCACTTGATGCTTGCCAACTTCGAGCCTGCCACTGCCCGGACGCGGAAGCATCCGGCCGATGGTCATGTCGTGGAGGGTCTTTCGGTCCCGGTCCCGGTCCCGGTCCCGGTCCCGGTCCCGGCCTCTTCCTCGTCCGGCCGTCCGGTGGAGCCCTGACGCGGGGCGGCGCCCTGCGGGGCCTCGGAGGGGCCCCCGGGCGCTCCCTGCTCCCCGTCGCCCCCGGGCTCCATGGCGAGGCGCAGGAGGCGATGGCAGACCGCGCAGTGCCGGGTGAGGTGGCGATAGGCCGAAGCGGCCGCCAGATGGGCGCGCAGCAGCGCGCGGGTCTCATGTCGTGCTGTGGGCGCGGACATACGAGCCACCTCCCGGTGGGCCCGGCCGTCCCCCGCCGTGTGAAGCGCCGAGGAACGCCGAGAAGCAGGGCCAGCCTCTGCTTCTACGAGGTACCCGTGGCGCCCGTCGGCGTCAAGACGCGAGAAAGCCCGGATCGAAACGATCCGGGCTTTCTTCTACTGCGGTCCTGACGGGATTTGAACCCGCGGCCTCCACCTTGACAGGGTGGCGAGCACTCCAAACTGCTCCACAGGACCAGGTTTTCGCCGCTTGCCTTGCGGCTTGCTGCGAAACCAGACTGTACAGGAGGTGGGAGGCCCAGGTCGACTTCACTCCTGGTGGTGACTCCGTCACCGCCCCGCCGCCCCCTCGCGGGCCCCCGGTGTCAGGGCGCGAGGGCGTCGATCGCCTTCACGATCCGCTTGTCCGAGACGGGGAACGCGGTGCCCAGCGCGTGGGCGAAATAGCTGACCCGCAGCTCCTCGATCATCCAGCGGACGTCCAACACCTCCTGCGGCACCGGCCGGCCCTGCGGAAGCTGTTCGAGCAGCCAGGCGTACTCGTCCTGCATCTCGTGGACCTTCGCCATCCGCGTGGTGTCCCGCTGCACGGCCGTGGGCATCTGCTGGAGCCGCCGGTCGGCCGCCACGAGGTAGCGCATCAGGTCCGGCAGCCGGCGCAGTCCGGTGGCCGTAACGAAACCGGGCGGTACGAGACGGGCCAGCTGATCCCGTACGTCCGTGACGTTGGCCACCAGCGTCAGGCTGTTCGTCGACTTCAGCCGGCGCTCGCAGGCCTGCCACGCGGCCAGGATCTGCTGCACCTGGTCGATCGTGCGGACGGTCAGGTCCACCAGATCGGCGCGCACCTTGTCGTACAGCGTCCGGAACGCCTTCTCGTCCCACGCCGGTCCGCCGTGCGCGGCGATCAGCCGGTCGGCGGCGGCGGTGGCGCAGTCCTCGAAGAGCGCCTGGACCGAACCGTGCGGATTGCGGGACAGGGCCAGCTTCTGCTGGTTGGAGAGCCGGTCCGAGGCGAACTTCGCCGGGTGCACCGGGATGTTCAGCATGATCAGCCGCCGGGTGCCGCGCCACATCGCCTGCTGCTGCTCGGCCTCGGTGTCGAAGAGGCGTACGGCCACGGTGTCGCCCTGGTCGACGAGGGCCGGATACGCCTTGACCGGCTGCCCGGCACGACGCGTCTCGAAGACCTTGTTCAGCGTGCCGATCGTCCAGTCGGTGAGCCCGGACCGCTCGATGGACTCGCCGGACGGCCCCGCGGTCGCCGCGGCCGCCTTGGAGAGCGCCTGCCGGGCCTTCGGCCGCAGCTGGAGCTTCAGCGCCTCCAGATCCTTGTCCTCGGCGACCTTCCGCCGCCGCTCGTCGACGATCCGGAACGTGATCTTCAGATGGTCCGGGACCCGGGAGAGGTCGAAGTCGTCGGCCGTGACCGGCACGCCGACCATCCGCTGGAGCTCCCGCGCCAGGGTGAGCGGCAGCGGCTCCTGGAGCGGGACCGCACGGTCGAGGAACTTGTCGGCGTAGTTCGGCGCGGGGACGTAGTGCCGGCGGATCGGCTTCGGCAGCGAGCGGATCAGCTCGGTGACGACCTCCTCGCGCAGCCCCGGGATCTGCCAGTCGAAGCCCTCGGACGTGACCTGGTTCAGCACCTGGAGCGGTACGTGGACGGTCACACCGTCCGCGTCCGCGCCGGGCTCGAACTGGTACGTCACCTTGAACTTGAGCTTCCCCTGCCGCCAGGAGTCCGGGTAGTCGTCCTTGGTGACGGCCCCGGCCTTCTCGTTGATGAGCATGGAGCGCTCGAAGTCGAGGGCGTCCGGCTCCTCGCGCTTCTTGTTCTTCCACCAGGAGTCGAAGTGCGCCCCGGACACGATGTGCTCGGGAATCCGCTGGTCGTAGAAGTCGAACAGCGTCTCGTCGTCCACGAGGATGTCGCGGCGGCGGGCACGGTGCTCCAACTCCTCGACCTCGCCGAGGAGTTTGCGATTGTCATGGAAGAACTGGTGGTGGGTGCGCCAGTCGCCCTCGACCAGGGCGTTGCGGATGAACAGATCCCGCGAGGCCTCCTGGTCGATACGACCGAAATTGACCTTGCGCTGAGCGATGATCGGCACCCCGTAGAGGGTGACCCGTTCGAACGCCATCACCGCGGCCTGGTCCTTCTCCCAGTGCGGTTCGCTGTAGGTGCGCTTCAGCAGATGCCCGGCGAGGGGCTCGATCCATTCGGGCTCGACCTTGGCGTTGACCCGTGCCCACAGCCGGGAGGTCTCCACCAGCTCCGCCGACATCACGAACCGGGGCTGCTTCTTGAACAGCGCCGACCCGGGGAAGATCGCGAACTTGGCGCTGCGCGCGCCCATGTACTCGTTCTTCTCGGTGTCCTTCAGCCCGATGTGCGACAGCAGCCCGGCCAGCAGCGAGGTGTGCACCGCCTGCTCGGGGATGGACGCCTCCGCCTTGGGCTCCTCGACGGTGATGCCCATCTGCTTGGCGACCGTACGCAGCTGCGCGTAGATGTCCTGCCATTCGCGGATGCGCAGGAAGTTCAGATACTCCTGCTTGCACATCCGGCGGAACGAGGACGAGCCGCGCTCCTTCTGCTGCTCCCGGACGTAGGCCCAGAGGTTCAGATACGCCAGGAAGTCGGACGTCTCGTCCTTGAACCGGGCGTGGTTCTGGTCGGCCTGGGTCTGCTTCTCCGCGGGCCGCTCGCGCGGGTCCTGGATGGAGAGCGCGGCGGCGATGACCATGACCTCGCGGGCGCAGCCGTTCTTGTCGGCCTCGATGACCATGCGGGCCAGCCGCGGGTCGACGGGCAGCTGGGAGAGCTTGCGGCCGAGCGGGGTGAGCCGCTTCTTCGGATCCTTCTCGGCGGGGTCGAGGGCGCCCAGCTCCTGGAGGAGCTGCACGCCGTCGCGGATGTTGCGGTGGTCCGGCGGGTCGATGAAGGGGAACTTCTCGATGTCGCCGAGCCCGGCGGCGGTCATCTGGAGGATGACGGAGGCCAGGTTGGTGCGCAGGATCTCCGGGTCGGTGAACTCCGGCCGGGTGACGAAGTCGTCCTCGGAGTACAGCCGGATGCAGATGCCGTCCGACGTACGGCCGCAGCGGCCCTTGCGCTGGTTGGCGCTGGCCTGGGAGATCCGCTCGATCGGCAGCCGCTGGACCTTGGTGCGGTGGCTGTAGCGGGAGATGCGGGCGTTGCCCGGGTCGATCACGTACTTGATGCCGGGGACCGTCAGCGAGGTCTCGGCGACGTTGGTCGCCAGCACGATGCGGCGTCCGGTGTGGCGCTGGAACACGCGGTGCTGCTCGGCGTGGGAGAGGCGCGCGTAGAGGGGGAGCACCTCGGTGTGCCGGAGGTTGCGTTTGTTCAGCGCGTCCGCCGTGTCCCGGATCTCGCGCTCGCCGGAGAGGAACACCAGGACATCGCCCGGGGCCTCGTGACCCAGCTCGTCCACGGCGTCGCAGATCGCGGTGATCTGGTCGCGGTCGGAATCCTCGCTGTCCTCTTCGAGGAGCGGGCGATACCGGACCTCCACCGGATACGTCCGCCCGCTGACCTCCACGATCGGGGCCTCGCCGAAGTGGCGTGCGAACCGCTCGGGGTCGATGGTCGCCGAGGTGATGACGACCTTCAGGTCCGGGCGCTTGGGCAGCAGCCGGGCCAGATAGCCGAGCAGGAAGTCGATGTTCAGGGACCGCTCGTGGGCCTCGTCGATGATGATCGTGTCGTACGCCAGCAGCTCGCGGTCCGTCTGGATCTCGGCGAGCAGGATGCCGTCCGTCATCAGCTTCAGATACGTCGACTCCGGATTCACCTGGTCGGTGAAGCGGACCTTCCAGCCGACCGTCTCGCCCAGCGGCGTCTTCAGCTCGTCCGCGACCCGCTCCGCGACCGTACGGGCGGCGATCCGCCGGGGCTGGGTGTGCCCGATCATGCCCCGGACGCCGCGCCCCAGCTCCATACAGATCTTGGGGATCTGCGTGGTCTTGCCGGACCCGGTCTCCCCGGCGACGATCACGACCTGGTGGTCGCGTATCGCCTCCAGGATCTCGTCCTTCTTCTGGCTGACCGGCAGCTCTTCCGGGTACGACAGGGCCGGCAGCCGGGCCGCGCGCACCGCGAGCCGTTCGGCCGCCTTGCCCGCCTCGGCCGCGATCTCGTCCAGCACGGACTGGCGGGCCTCGGGCTTGCGGATGCGGCGCGCTCCTTCGAGGCGCCGGCCGAGCCGGTTCGCGTCGCGGAGCAAGAGCTGTCCGAGCTGGGACTGGAGATCGGCGAAGGAAGTAGACATACGGCCCCCAGGATCTCACCCGGGCCCACGGAGTGGCGACCTCATTTCGCGCGGGCTGCGTCACGCGGCACGTACCATTTCGGGCAGTCGAACGCTCCGTCACCGTCGCTCGCGCGAGAAAGGCCCGGTCCCGTGTCCCGTACGCAGTGGTGGAGCCTGACGGCGCTGCTCGCGGTCGTCGTGGGACTGCTGTGCGGACCGGTGGCGACGGCCGGGGCGGCGGAAGCCGCGATCGGGGCATCCGCGCCGGCGGTTTCCGTCGCGCAGACGCAGACGCAGACGCAGACGCAGCCCCAGACCCAGACCCAGGCCCACATCCAGGCTCAGGCGCAGGCCCAAGCCCACGTCCAGGCCCACGCCCAGACCCGGGCCAAGCCCTGGGCCTCGATGGCCGAAGCCGCCGACGCCGACACCCCGGTCCCCGGCTGCGGGAAGCTCCGCGACCACGACGGCGAGCCCGCCGTCCCCTCCCGCGCCCGTTCCGCGTACGACCAGGCGCCCGGCCTGGCCCCGTGGGGGCTGCCCGTCGCGACGGGCGCGCTGTCGGCCGAGCCGCCGCCGGGGATGCGGGCCCGCGCCCCGGCCCCGTACACCCCGACCCCCGTAGAACTCTCCGTGCTGCGGGTGTAGGCCGGGCACCCGCCCGACCCGCGCCCTTCTCCCTCTCCTTCCGGATCATCAGCACGGAGTGCCGCATGCCCACGCCCAAGAAGCCCGTCTCCACGGGCCAGAAGTCCTCCTCCCGCAAGCCTTTGGTCTACGGCGCCGTGATCGTCGTGGCCGCCGGTCTCCTCGGCTTCGCCTCCTACCGGGCCACCGCCCCCGACGACACCGCCCCGGACACCTCCTCCGCCCCGGCCGCCGAGGTCTCCGCCGACCCGAACGAGGGCGTCTACCCGGAGCTGGCGAAGCTGGCCCGCCGGGACGCGGACGACAAGCTGGCCACCGGCCGCGCCGACGCCCCGGTCGTGCTGATCGAGTACGCCGACTTCAAGTGCGGCTACTGCGGCAAGTTCGCCCGGGACACCGAACCGAAGCTGATCGAGAAGTACGTGAAGGACGGCACGCTGCGCATCGAGTGGCGCAACTTCCCGATCTTCGGCGAGGAGTCCGACAACGCCGCGCGCGGCGCCTGGGCCGCCGGGCAGCAGGACCGCTTCTGGGAGTTCCACAGCGCCGCCTACGCCGAAGGGGCGAAGGAGAAGGGATTCAGCAAGGACCGGGTCAAGGCGCTCGCCGAAGAGGCCGGGGTGAAGGACCTGAACCGGTTCATGAAGGACCTCGACGGCAAGCCCGCCCGGGACGCCGTCGCGAAGGACCAGGAGCAGGCGTACGGGATCGGCGCGACGTCCACCCCGTCGTTCCTGATCAACGGCCGCCCGATCGCGGGAGCGCAGCCCGAGGAGACGTTCACGCAGGCCATCGAGGCCGCCGCCGAGCAGGCGAAGACCACCGGCAAGGACACCGGCAACGCGGGCAACGACGCAGCGGACCCCGCCAAGTGACGGCGGACATCGGCTACTTCGCGGCCTTCCTCGGCGGGCTGCTCGCCCTGGTCAGCCCGTGCAGCGCGCTGCTGCTGCCGGCCTTCTTCGCGTACTCCATCGACTCCACCTCCCGGCTGCTGGCCCGCACCGGCATCTTCTACGCCGGGCTCGCCACGACCCTCGTCCCGCTCGGCGCGGCCGGCAGCTACGCGGGACGGCTGTTCTACGGCCACCGCGACGCCCTCGTCACGGGCGCGGGCTGGCTGATCATCGTGCTCGGCGTCGCGCAGATCGTCGGCCTCGGCTTCGCGTCCCGGCGGATCGCGGCCCTCAGCGGCCGGATCCGCCCCACCACGGCGTTCTCCGTCTACGCCCTGGGCGCGGTCTACGGCCTGGCCGGATTCTGCGCGGGCCCGATCCTCGGCAGCGTCCTGACCGTCGCGGCGGTCAGCGGCAGCCCGGTCTACGGCGGGCTGCTGCTGGCGGTCTACGCGCTCGGGATGGCCGTACCGCTCTTCGTGCTCGCCCTGCTCTGGGAACGCTTCGACCTCGGACGCCGGGCCTGGCTGCGCGGCCGTTCCGTCCGGCTCGGCCGGTTCGAGCTGCACACCACGTCGCTGCTGTCGGGGCTGTTCTTCATCGGGCTCGGCGCGCTGTTCCTCGTGTACGACGGGACGACCGCGCTGCCCGGTCTGCTGGGGGTCGACGACTCCTTCGCGGTCGAGCAGTGGGCGCAGAACCTGGGTGAACAGGTGCCGGACGGGGTGCTGCTCGGAGCGGTGGTGCTCGTGGCGCTGCTCGTCCTGGGCGCCCGGGCCTGGCGGCGGCGCGACACGGACGCACCCGCGGAGAAGACCGAGAAGACCGAGGAGGCCGGGGAGACCGAGAAGGTGTGACACGGCGAAGGCCCCGTCCATCGGACGGGGCCTTCGAGAAGTGGCTGGGGCCGGGATCGAACCGGCGACCTATCGCTTTTCAGGCGATCGCTCGTACCAACTGAGCTACCCAGCCACGCAGCCGCTGGGGCTGCAGCGGTCCTGACGGGATTTGAACCCGCGGCCTCCACCTTGACAGGGTGGCGAGCACTCCAAACTGCTCCACAGGACCAAGCAATGTGCGAAACAAGTCTCGCACACGGTAAAACGTGCCCCCAACGGGATTCGAACCCGTGCTACCGCCTTGAAAGGGCGGCGTCCTGGGCCACTAGACGATGAGGGCTATTGGCCCGCCTGTTCGCTTTGCAGCGCGTCGGGGACGTGAGAAGCATATGGGATGGGTGGAGCTATCGCCAAAACGGTTTACGGCGAGGGGGTGGGGCGCGCCGCGGAGCGGGTGGCGGAGGGCGAGGGGGACGGCGACGGGGTGGGGGAGACGGGGGCGTCCTTCTTCAGGTTCTCCTCCGGAAGGTGGCGGCTGACCTCGGCGGTCGTCAGTCCGAGACCGCCCAGCGTGATCTCGTCCCAGGCCTGGAGCCGACGGGTGGAGCGGTCCATGTAGAGCACCGAGGCGTGCACCTTCTCCGGCTTCTCGTTCTGCACGGCGCGCAGCCCGCCGCCGCCCGTGGAGCCCTCGACCTTCAGCCGCGTGCCGAGCTTCAGCTGCTCGTTGATCCGGCGGTGCAGGTGGCCCGACAGCACCAGCGGGACCGTGCCGTCGGTCTCCCGGGCGGTGTTCGGGTCGTGGGCGACGGCGATGTCGACCGGGGTGCCCGCGCGTTCCTGGTCGCGCAGCGCGGAGGCCAGACGCGCGCCCTCCAGCTGGGCAGCCGCCTTGTTGCCGCCGGGGCCGGTCCTGTCCGGGGTGAAGGAGGCGTCGCCGGTGCCCGCGATCCGCAGCCCGCCGACGTTCACGGCCTTGCCGTCGTCGAGGACCCGGACGTTCCTGAACTTCTCCAGGTACGCCTGGGTGATGGGGGAGTCGTGGTTGCCGCGCACCCAGACGTAGGGCGCGCCGAGGTCGCGGACCGGGTCGAGGAAGCCGTTCTCGGCGGCGGAGCCGTGGTCCATCGTGTCGCCGGAGTCGACGATGACGTCGATCTCGTACTGCTCCACGAGCGAGGCGATGATGTGCCAGGCCGCCGGATTGAGGTGGATGTCGGAGACGTGCAGGACCCGGATGGTGCCGGGGTCGGGCTGGTAGACGGGGAGCGTGGAGGTCGCGTCGTACAGCTTGGTGACGTTGGTGACCAGGCGGGCCAGCTCCTGCTGGTAGATGTCGAACTCGGTGACGATGGAGCGGGCGTCGCCGACCAGGGACGGGGCGCTGGAGAGCAGCCCGGAGAACTTCGGCTCCAGGACGGACTTCGGGTTCCAGGTGGCGTACGCGCTGACGCCGGACGCGGCCAGCAGGGTGAGGGCGAGCCCGCCGGCGGCCAGGGCGCGGCGGGGGCGGCGGTAGACGACGAGGCCGAGCGCGGTCGCGCCGGAGACGACGGCGACACAGGAGCGCACGGCCAGCTCCCGGGTGCCGGCGGCGACGTCCCGGGTGACCTCGTCCTGGAGCCTGGAGAACCGTTCCGGCTGGTCGACCAGGGCCTGGGAGCGTTCGGGGTCGAGGCGGTCCACGTCCACGTCGAGCCGGAGCGGCGCGCTGTGCGAGTCCAGCTCCAGGGCGCCGAGCGGGGACACGTTGATCTTGCTGCCGCCGGTCAGGGAGGGGCGTAGCGTCATGTTGGTGTCCATGGGGCCGACCGGCGTACGGATGCTGCCCACGGCGAGCAGCCCCAGCCAGGCGCCCAGCACGACGACGGCGAGCATGCCGAGGGCGCGGAGGTACGGGCGGCGGGCGGTGCCCGTCAGGTCGCCGGAGGTCGCCGCGCCGGTGCCGGCGGGGGTACGGGAGCGGGTGCGGGCTGAGGCGTGGCCCCGGGACTTCGGGCCGACGAGCTGGGTGAGGCGGTGCCGGACGCGGTCGGCTGCGGCACGGAACGGGACGCGGACCATTGGGCCCGTATGCCCCGGTACGGCCCTCGCCATGCCGGGCGGCCCGCCCGGTCATGAGTCCGGGACGGTCGCCATCTGCCCGCGCCCCGCCCCCGTACGGGACAATGGCCGGGTGCTGGAGATGACGCGCGAACAGTTCGAGGAGCTGGTGAGCCAGGCTCTGGACCGGATTCCGCCGGAGCTGACACGGCTGATGGACAACGTGGCGGTGTTCGTCGAGGACGAACCGGAGCCCGGCGACCCCGACCTGCTCGGGCTCTACGAGGGCACCCCGCTCACCGACCGGGGTGAGTGGTACGCCGGGGTGCTGCCGGACCGGATCACCATCTACCGGGGGCCGACGCTGCGGATGTGCGAGTCGCAGGAGGACGTCGTCGCGGAGACCGAGATCACCGTGGTCCACGAGATCGCCCACCACTTCGGCATCGACGACGAGCGGCTGCACGCCCTGGGCTACGGGTGAGCGAGCAGGCCCCGCGGGAACTGCCGGAGCCCGGCCCGCCCGCCGCCCCGCAGGGCCGGGTGCTGGCGGCGGTCGCGGCCGGCGGCGCGCTCGGCGCGCTCGCCCGCTACGGGGCCCTGGTGCTGTGGCCCGGCGGGGGCGGCTTCCCGTGGACGGTGTTCTTCGTCAACGTGAGCGGCTGCGCCCTCATCGGCGTCCTGATGGTGCTGACCGTCGAACGGGGCCGGGTGACCCACCCACTGGTGCGGCCCTTCCTCGGCGTCGGCGTGCTCGGCGGCTTCACGACCTTCTCGACGTACGCGTCCGGCGTCTCGGACCTGCTCGTGCGTCAGGAGGCCTTGACCGGACTGGCGTACGCGGCGGCGACGGTGGTGGCGGCGCTCGGGGCGGTGTGGGCGGCGGCAGCGGGCACGAGGACCTGGCTGGACCGGAGCGACCGGGGCTCCCGGGGCTCCCGGGGCGAGGGGCGGGCCGCGTGAACTGGCTGCTGGTGGCGATCGGCGGGGCGGTGGGCGCGCCCCTGCGCTACCTGACGGACCGTGCGGTGCAGGCGCACCAGGGCCCGGGCGTCCCGTACGTCTTCCCGTGGGGCACCTTCACGGCGAACACGGCGGGCAGCCTGCTGCTCGGGCTGCTGACCGGCGCCGCGGTGTCCTCCCCGGCGCACGCCCTGCTGGCTACGGGCCTGTGCGGGGCGCTGACGACGTACTCGACGTTCTCGTACGAGACCCTCCGCCTGGCCGAGACGGGCCGGGCCTTCCTGGCGGCGGCCAATGTCCTGGCGTCGCTGCTGGCGGGCCTGGGCGCGGTGTTCCTGGGGGCGGAGCTGGCGGGCGGGTTCGGGGGGTAGCGGGGGCACGGCGGGCGGGCGGTCGCGCGGGTGGGTTCGGCGTGTTTCCTGCGCTGCCCGGGGCTGTTTCGCCGGTCATCGCGAGGGCGGGCTGCGTGATCCGTGCGGTGCCCGGGGGCCGTTTCGCGGGCCGTCGCGCGGGCGGGTGGCGTTTCGGGCGTGTCTCCGGCGGGGTCGGGGGAGTTGGGCACGGTGCGACGCCGTACCGCTCGCTCCTGACTCCCGCTTCGCCCCGGCGCCGCGCTCTCCGCTCCCGCCCGTCGCCCCCGCTCTCCGCCCCCTCGCCCCGGAGGTGCCACTCGTGCGCCAGTTGTCCGCCCCTGTCCGCTGGGCAGCCGTCACCGCGCTGACGATCGCCGCGTCCACCGGCTGTATGAGCGTCGGCGAGGACGACGCCGGGGGGCCGGGGCCCTCGCGGTCCGCCGGCCCGAAGGGCTCCGTCGCCGATCCGGCCGGGGACACGGTTCCCGGCTCCGGGCGGACCGGGGGGCGCGTCGGGGGCGCCCACCCCCACTCGGACCGGGCCGTGCCCGGGAGCAGCCCGAGCCCGGACGCCTCCGGTGCTGTGCCGTCGGTCACCCCCGATGACCCGCGCCCCGATCCGGCCGCGCCCGGTCCCACCCGGGGCGGACCCCCGCCCTCGCCGACGCCCTCGACGCCGGGGCCGGGGGAGCCGCCGCCGACCACCCCGGAGCCGCCGGCCCCGCCGACGCCCGACCCGGACCCGGAGCCCGAGCCGGAGCCCACCGATCCGCCGGAGCCGCTTCCCTCGGCCTCGCCCGCCGCGCAGCTGCGGGCCCATGCGATGAGCGGACCGGAGGCCTCCGGTCCGCTGCGGACTCCGGAGGCATCGCCGCAGGTGGGGCCGGTCTAGCCGGAGGTCTTCGGGGGCTGGTTTGCGCAATGTGGGTGAGAGTGCGTATGGTGGTAGATCGTTTGATCCCATTGCCCGGCGCCGACACAGAAGAGCGCCGTGTGGCGCGTACTCTCCCTTGCCGTGGCTGGACCGCATTGAGGCGGTCGAAATTGCGAATCACGGAGTTATGGGCGCGTGCCGAGACTCCGGAAGGTTTCGCATTTCGCATGTCAATTTCCAGTTCTGACCACACCGTCATGCCCGAGAACGTCGACAACGCCGAGCTCGTCGAGCTCGTCGAGGCCGCTGTGACCGAGGCCCCCGCCGGCGCCACCGCCCCGGCCGCCGAGAAGACCGTCGTCGCCGAGAAGTCCGTCGCGGACTTCATCACCGACGTTCAGGCCGACACGCAGGCCGACGCTCCCGCCGAGGAGATCGCGGACTCCGCCGAGGAGATCGCCGACGAGGCCGACGCCGAGCCGACCATCACCTTCGGCGACCTGGGCCTGCCCGAGGGCATCGTCCGCAAGCTCGCGCAGAACGGTGTGACCGCCCCCTTCCCGATCCAGGCGGCGACCATCCCGGACGCCCTGGCCGGCAAGGACATCCTCGGCCGAGGCCGTACGGGCTCCGGCAAGACGCTCTCCTTCGGTCTGCCGCTGCTGGCCTCGCTCTCCGGCGGCACCACCGAGAAGAAGAAGCCGCGCGGCATCATCCTCACCCCGACCCGTGAGCTCGCCATGCAGGTCGCGGACGCGCTGCAGCCCTACGGCGACGTGCTCGGCCTCAAGATGAAGGTCGTCTGCGGCGGTACGTCGATGGGCAACCAGATCTACGCGCTGGAGCGCGGTGTCGACGTCCTCGTCGCCACCCCGGGCCGGCTGCGCGACATCATCAACCGCGGCGCCTGCTCCCTGGCGAGCGTCCAGGTCGCCGTCCTCGACGAGGCCGACCAGATGTCCGACCTGGGCTTCCTGCCCGAGGTCACCGAGCTGCTCGACCAGATCCCCGGTGGGGGTCAGCGGATGCTCTTCTCCGCCACCATGGAGAACGAGATCGGCACGCTGGTCAAGCGCTACCTCTCCAACCCGGTCACGCACGAGGTCGACAGCGCCCAGGGCAACGTCACGACCATGTCGCACCACGTCCTCGTCGTGAAGCCGAAGGACAAGGCGCCGGTCACGGCCGCCATCGCCGCCCGCAAGGGCCGCACGATCATCTTCGTCCGCACCCAGCTGGGCGCGGACCGCATCGCCGAGCAGCTCATCGAGTCCGGCGTGAAGGCCGACGCGCTGCACGGCGGCATGACCCAGGGCGCCCGTACGCGGGTCCTGGAGGACTTCAAGAAGGGTTACGTCAACGCGCTCGTCGCGACCGACGTCGCCGCCCGCGGTATCCACGTCGACGGCATCGACCTGGTCCTGAACGTGGACCCGGCCGGCGACCACAAGGACTACCTGCACCGCTCGGGCCGTACCGCCCGCGCCGGCAAGTCCGGTGTCGTCGTCTCGCTGGCGCTTCCGCACCAGCGCCGCCAGATCTTCCGCCTGATGGAGGACGCGGGCGTCGACGCCTCGCGCCACATCGTCCAGGGCGCGGGCGTCTTCGAGCCGGAGGTCGCCGAGATCACCGGCGCCCGTTCGCTCACCGAGGTCCAGGCCGACTCCGCGAACAACGCCGCCAAGCAGGCCGAGCGCGAGGCCGCCGACCTGACGAAGCAGCTGGAGCGCATCCAGCGCCGCGCCGTCGAGCTCCGCGAGGAGGCCGACCGCCTGGTCGCCCGCGCCGCGCGCGAGCGGGGCGACGACCCCGAGGCTGCGGTGGCCGAGGTCGCCGCCGAGGCCGAGGCCGCCCTCGTGGCAGCCGTCTCCGTGCCGGAGCAGCCGGCCGCCCGTGACGAGCAGCGCCGCGACGAGCGGGGCAACTACGAGCGCCGCGACAACCGCGGTGGCGACCGCGGTGGCTACCGCGGCGGCAACGACCGTCGTGACGAGCGCCCCTCCGGTGGCTTCCGCTCCGGTGGCAGCAGCGACCGTCGCGATGACCGTGGTGGCCGTTCGTTCGAGCGTCGGGACAACGACCGTCCGGCGTTCAACCGCGACCGTCGTGACGACCGTCCGTCGGGTGGCTTCCGCTCCGGTGGCAGCAGCGACCGTCGGGACGACCGTGGTGGCCGTTCGTTCGAGCGTCGGGACAACGACCGTCCGGCGTTCAACCGCGACCGTCGTGACGAGCGCCCCTCCGGTGGCTTCCGCTCCGGTGGCAGCAGCGACCGTCGGGACGACCGTGGTGGCCGTTCGTTCGAGCGTCGGGACAACGACCGTCCCGCGTTCAACCGCGACCGTCGTGACGAGCGCCCCTCCGGTGGCTTCCGCTCCGGCGGCAGCGACCGCCCGTTCAACCGTGACCGTCGCGACGACCGCCCCTCCGGCGGTTTCCGCTCCGGCGGCGGCAGCGACCGCCCCACCGGCCGTCGTGACGACCACCGCGGCGCCAACACCGGCACCAACACCGGTTCCTTCGGCCGCCGCGACGACAAGCCGCGCTGGAAGCGCAACGGCTGACCCCCGCCCGGCCGGCATCCGGCCGAGCAGGTCCGCCTGACAGACCGGCAGGGCCCGTACGCCACCGAACCGACTCGGTGACGTACGGGCCCTGTTGCTGTTCCCGGTCCCGTGAGCCCGCCTCCCGGAGCCCGCGACGGGCCCGACACCGATACCGGATCGGCTGCCGGGACCGGGCGGGCTATGCTCGGGGGGTGATCCGTCGAGGGCCGTTAGCTCAATTGGTCAGAGCAGCGGACTTTTAATCCGTTGGTTGTGGGTTCGAGTCCCACACGGCCTACCGGTCACCGGGCGAGGGACTCCCTCCGGCCCGACACGAAACGCCTCGGTCCGCTCCTGCGGGCCGAGGCGTTTCGCTGTGCACGGGGTCTCGCGTACGCACGGTCAGGCGGGGATCTCCGCCGCCTCGGGTTCGATGGAGCGGCGCCTGACGAGCAGCAGGACGATCAGGACGGCCTGGAGCACGATGATGAGGACCATGCCCAGGGACGCCTGCGGCTCGTCGCCGACGAGGTTGGAGAACAGGCTGGTGTCCCACAGCCCGTGGACGAGCATCGGCAGCAGGATGACGCCGCCGACGCGGAGGCACAGGTAGAAGAAGTAGCCCGAGGTGGAGACGATGAGGGCCTGGAGGATGGCCTGCGCTCCCGCCCCGAAGGCGTTGCTGAGGTGTACGAGGCCGAAGACGAGCGAGGAGTAGAGGGCGACCCTGCCCTCGGTGAGCCCGGCCCGGCGGAAGACCTGTACGCCGATGCCCCGGAACATGAGCTCCTCGCCCACGCCGACGAACAGGCCCAGCAGGAGCAGGGAGGCCACCAGGGAGGCGCTCTGGTCGCCGAGGTGACCGTAGTTCAGGCCGAGCAGGGCGACGGCCAGCATGGAGGCCGGCACCCAGCGCACCCAGCGGCGAACGGGCACACGGCAGTGCAGGACCTCGCCCCACCATCCGAGCCAGGTCACGACGGCGGCGGCGAACACGATCGACGCCCCGATCGGGATCAGCGCGTTGCGCACGAGGGATTCCGTGGTGGGGAACGCGCTGTCGGAGTTGCCGGTGTCCACGCCGGTCAGGAAGCCGAGGCCCTGGATGATGCCCGCGTACACGGCGACGATCACCAGGAACCACGGCCACGCCAGCCTTCGCCCGGGCCGGCCCACCCGTATCGCGCCCGCCCCGTCCGTCACGCCCGTTCCGTCCTGCACCACATCACCCTTTTCTCCGTGGCGGGAGCACTGCCGCCGCTCCACCTGCCCCAGCCACCCGGTCGGATGCGGACTTTCGCAAAGATCTCATGCGGAACAGGGCAAAAGCCATGGAGGAGTCCCCGAGGGCGGGCGGTGCCCCGGGCCCCCGCCGTAATTGGTCGGAGGCGCGCCGGTCATGCCGTAGAGTGGTGTTTACCGACGCGGGGTGGAGCAGCTCGGTAGCTCGCTGGGCTCATAACCCAGAGGTCGCAGGTTCAAATCCTGTCCCCGCTACTGAAGGCCCGGGCCCGGCACGCACAGCGTGCCGGGCCCGAGTCGTTTTCCGGCGCCGTGATGGTTCGGCTTGACCTTGACGCAGCGTAAAGATCTAGCGTTTCCGGCATGGAGTGGTCCATTCAGGAAATCGCCAGACAGGCCGGCACCACGAGCCGCACGCTCCGGCACTACGGGGACCTCGGTCTTCTCACGCCGAGCCGGATCGGGAACAACGGCTACCGCTACTACGACCAGGACGCCCTCGTCCGGCTGCAGCGCATCCTGCTGCTGCGGGAACTCGGTCTTTCGCTGCCCGCCATCAAGGACGTGCTCGCGGGGCAGCGGGACACGGCGGTGGCGCTGCGGGCGCATCTGCGGCTGCTCGAACAGGAGCAGGCGCGCATCGGGCGGCAGATCGCCTCGGTGCGGACCACTCTCCACAAGACGCAGGAGGGGACGGAACTCATGGCCGATGAAGTGTTCGACGGCTTCGACCACACTGCCCACGAGCAGGAGGTCACCGAGCGCTGGGGCCGGGACGCGTACGAGGAGGGCGACCGCTGGTGGCGTTCGCTCGGGCCGGGACAGAAGAAGGCCTTCCAGGACGAGCACGAGGCCATCGCGCGCGCCTGGGGCCGGGCCGCGGAGGCCGGGCTCGCGGCCGACGGGGCCGAGGCGCAGGACCTCGCGCGGCGGCACTGCGCGTGGCTGTCCTCGGCCGAGGAGCCCAGCCGTTCGTACGTGATCGGGCTCGGCGAGATGTATGTCGCCGATCCTCGCTTCGGAAAGAACTACGATCGCTACGGGGACGGCACCGCCGCCTTCGTACGGGACGCACTGACGGTATACGCGGAACACCGGCTCTCCGACTGACCACGGAAGCGGGACCGCCGTCCGCCTTCCCCCTATTCGGCCGATGCGGAGTAGCCGCTCGGCGCGGCTCCGGGAAGCCTGGGCGGGGCGCGGTACCGTCCGCAGCCGTGGGTGGACCGGGCAGGAGTGCACAGGTGGGGATGGCCGACGAGCGGCGCAGGGGCACGGCGGGGAGCATCGACGCCGTGGGCCGTGCCGTGTTCGGGTCCCGGGAGGGCCAGCTGACGTCCGACGGGCGGCGTACCGGGCGGTTCGTCCGGATGCTGCCCGCCCTGCTGATCCTCGGCGGGCTGATGTTCGACTCGCTGGCTCCGCCCAACTTCACCGCGGTCCCCCTGTTCGTCGCGGCCCCGCTGATCGCCGCGCCGTTCTTCTCGCGGTCCCGGACCGTCCGTACGGGGATCGCCGCGGTCCTTTCCGTCCTCGCGATGCGGCTCTCCGACGGGACGTCCACCCAGGTGGTCCCGGTCATCGAGATGCTCACCGTGCTCACGGCGTCGGTGCTGGCCCTCGTCATCAACGGCGTCGTGCGGCGCGGCAACGAGCAGCTGGCCTCGGCCCGGGTCATCGCGGAGACCGCCATGCGGGCCGTGCTGCCGACCCCGGCCGAGCGGATCGGCGGGCTCCAGGTGGCCGCGCGGTACGAGGCGGCGCAGGCGGACGAGTTCGTGGGCGGCGACCTGTACGCCGTCGCGGACACCCCGTACGGCGTGCGTGTGGTGGTCGGCGACGTACGCGGCAAGGGGCTGGGCGCCGTCGAGGCGGTGGCGGTGATCATCGGGGCGTTCCGGGAGGCGGCCGAGCAGGAGCGTTCCCTGGAGGGCGTCGCGCAGCGGCTGGAGCGGGCGCTGGCCCGGGAGGGGACGCGGCGGTACGGGCTGGACGCCATGGAGGGGTTCATCACCGCCGTGCTGGCCGAGATCCCGCCCGGTTCGGCCTCGTTGCGCCTCGTCAACCGGGGCCACCCCGAGCCGATCCTGCTGCACGCCGACGGAGCCCTGGAGGTGCTGGCGCCCTCGGTGCCCGCGCTGCCCCTGGGGATGGACCTGGGGGTGTGGCCGGACCGGGCGGACGAGTGGGCGATGCCCGCCGGGGCGACGCTCCTCGCCTTCACGGACGGACTGTCCGAGGCCCGGGACCCGAACGGGGTCTTCTACGACCCGGCGGCCCGGCTGCGCGGCCGGATCTTCCCGGGCCCGGAGGAACTGCTGTCGGCGCTGACGGACGACGTACGGCTGCACACCGGCGGGCGGACCACGGACGACATGGCGCTCATCGCGGTCGGCCGGCCGGCGGAGGGGCAGCCCGTGCCCCGGACGACGGTGAAGATCGTGGGCCGGGGCGACGACGCCGGGCGATGACGGGGCGGCGGCGGACCGGCGAGCGGGCGGCGGCAGGCCTCGGCAGGGCGATGACACGGTGCGTAATCGAAGGGCACCACTCCGCATAACATTTGACACACCGTCAGAAAAAGTGGTGTGGCTGAGTCGCGGTCAAGTCGCCCGATTCCACCCGCTTGTGACCCGTACATCCCCGCCGTCTTCGTTAATGATCAACAGGAACAGCTTGGAATCGGGCCCGTCTGTCTATTAACGTTCGATAACGCAGCGCGGTCGCACAGCCGTCGTCGGAGACGGCACCGCGCGCGAGCGCCGAATTCCGCAAGGGAACCGGGGAACCACCTACATGGGGTGAATCGGACGCCTGCGTCTCGTGAGAGACGGAGGGGCCCGTAGGAGACCTTCCTGCTCCGAACCCGTCAGCTAACCCGGTAGGCGAGAAGGAAGGAAAGGAGTGCGCCCACGTGGCGTCCAACAAGCCTGCCCCTGAGGCCGTGTCACCCTTCAGTGCCGACACCTACGGTGGCGCGGAGCGGTCCACGGGGGAGTGGAACCCCACCGCGGAGTCCATCCGCCCCGTGCGCGGCAAGCACCGTGTGGCCAAGCAGCGTGGTCTGGCCCGGAGCTCCACCGTCCTCGGCGTCGGTGTCATAGCGGCCGTCGGTGCGGGCGGTATGGCCACCGCGCAGGACAAGGCGCCGGTCTCCATCTCTCTTCCCGATTCGATCGCGGACAACCTCCCCGACGCCAAGTCCCTTCCCGGCGTCGGGTCCTTGCTGTCGGACGAGGCCGAGCCCGCCCCGGTCGCCGCAGCCGCGCCCCTCACCACGGCCGGCCTCACCAGCGCCGAGGCCGAGCAGGGCACCGACGCCGGCGAGGCGCTGCGCGCCCGGATCCTCCAGCAGGCCGAGCAGCAGCAGGCCAGCGCCGACGCCGAGGCCAAGGCCGCCGCCGAGAAGGCAGCGGCCGAGACCGCAGCCGCCGAGGCAAAGAAGCAGCAGGACGCGGCCGAGGCCGAGGCCGCCGCGAAGAAGAAGGCGGCGGAGGAAGCGGAGAAGAAGAAGAAGGAGGCCGAGCGGCTCGCCAAGCTCGCCGCCAGCTTCTCCCTCCCCACCTTCTCGTACACGATCACCTCGACCTACGGTCAGTCCGGCGCGCTCTGGTCCTCGGGCCAGCACACCGGCCTCGACTTCGCCGGTTCCGCCGGTGCGCCGCTCAAGGCCGTGCACAGCGGCACGATCACGTCGGCCGGCTACTCCGGCTCGTACGGCTACCGCACGGTGCTCGAACTCGAGGACGGCACGGAGATCTGGTACGCCCACCAGTCCTCGATCGAGGTCTCCGTCGGCCAGAAGGTCACCACCGGCCAGACCATCGGCCGCATGGGCGACAGCGGCAACGTGACCGGTGTCCACCTCCACCTGGAGGTCCGCACCGCGGGCGGTTCCGCGATGGACCCGATGGCCTGGCTGAACAGCAAGGGCCTGAACGTCTGACCTCCCGCCCCTCCGGCCGACGTCCTCCGTCGCCGGCCCGCAACCCCGGCAGCCCTGACGCACACCCCCCGACGTCAGGGCTGCCGGTCTGTCCGGGGACGGTACGGCCCGCCGGGCGACGGAATATCACCCCCGCCCCGGCCCGTTGAACCTCCACATGACTTCTCCGCGCACTCTCGGCACATCCGACCTCCAGGTCTTCCCCCTCGCCCTCGGCGGCAACGTCTTCGGCTGGACGGCGGACGAGGACCGGTCCTTCGCCGTCCTGGACGCGTACGCCGCGGCCGGCGGCAACTTCATCGACACCGCCGACTCGTACTCCGCCTGGGTCGAGGGCAACGAGGGCGGCGAGTCGGAGACCGTCATCGGCAAGTGGCTCGCCTCCCGCTCCAACCGGTCCGACATCGTCGTCGCCACCAAGGTCGGCGCCCACCCCGAGCACCGGGGCCTGAGCGCCGGCACCATCAAGGGCGCGGCCGAGGCATCGCTGCGCCGCCTCGGCACCGACCACATCGACCTCTACTACACGCACTTCGACGACGAGACCGTCCCGGTCGAGGAGATCATCACCGCCCTCGACCAGCTGGTGAAGGACGGCAAGGTGCGGCACATCGCCGCCTCCAACATCAGCCCCGAGCGCCTGCGGGCCTCCCTCGACTTCTCCGAGCGCGAGGGCCTCGCCCGGTACGTCGCACTCCAGCCGCACTACAACCTGGTCTCCCGCGACACCTACGAGGGCGGCCTCCAGGACACCGCGGCCGCCGCAGGCCTCGCCGCCGTCCCGTACTACGCGCTCGCCTCGGGCTTCCTCACCGGCAAGTACCGCCCCGGTACGACCGTGGAGAGCGCCCGCTCCGCGAAGGCGGGCGGCCACCTGGAGTCGGAGCAGGGCCGCAAGGTGCTGGCCGCCCTCGACCGGGTCGCCGGGGAACGGGGCGCCGAGATCGCCACGGTCGCCCTCGCCTGGCTCGCCGCCCAGCCGACCGTCGCCGCCCCGATCGCCTCCGCCCGTACGGTCGAACAGCTCCCGGCCCTCGTCGCGGTCGCGGACCTGCGGCTGACCGACGGCGAACTCGCCCTGCTCACCGAGGCGTCGGCCTGACGGAGCCGGACGCCGCCACCGCTCACGCCCCCGCCGTCCGCCGGCGCTACGACGGCGGGCGTCGGTGGCTGTGCGGAGCGCCGCCGTACGGCTGGGGCGGCGGGTAGGCGCCCGGGGCGTATCCGGGCGTGGGCCCGTGCGTCTGTCCGTATCCGGGCGTGTGCCCGGGGCCGTATCCGGTTCCGTACCCGTACCCGTTGGCGTATCCGTTTCCGGTTCCGTACGGGGGCGGCAGGGGGCGGCCGTGGTGGGCGCCCGGGCGGGCCGTCAGGAGGGCCGCGTGGGCGAGGGCAGGGGCGGCGACCTCCCGGCGCTGCCAGAGGTGGTGCAGCAACTCCCGTTCCCGCGCGCCGAAGTCCGGGCCCACCGCGCCGTGGCGGGCCCGGCGGCGCAGACCCGCCAGGGAGGTCGCGAACGACTCGTACTCCGCTACCGCGCGGGCCGCGGCCCTGCCCCGCGTCCGGTCCGGCTGCCAGTGGCGGGCCAGGTCGCGGGCCATGCCCCGGGCCCGCATGGAGGAGAGCGCCGACGGCTCGGCCGGGGTGAGCCAGCCGGCCGCCGCATAGGCGGGCAGCTCGGCCGCCAGGGTGCGCAGCTCCCGCTGACGCGACCAGATCGCCAGCCAGGTCACCAGGCCGAACGCCGGGACCATGACGATCCCGTACACCGTGTAGAAGCCGTACGGGCCGAAGGACGACGAGCCGTTCCACAGGGCGTGCAGACCCATCGCCAGCAGCAGCCCCAGCAGCGGCAGGGCGATCCGGCGGGCCCGGTGGCGGCGGGCGCTGACGGCGGCGAAGCCGAAGCCGAGGCCGGTGAGGACCGTGAACAGGGGATGCGCGAACGGCGACATCACGATCCGCACGAAGAACGTCCCGGCCGTCACCGAGGCGAACCCGGAGCTGCCCGACAGCTGGTCCTCGCCGAAGGCGTTGCCCAGATAGAGGATGTTCTCGGTGAACGCGAAGCCCGTCGCGGTGAAGCCGGCGACGACGACGCCGTCCACCACCCCGCTGAACTCCCGTCTGCGGAACAGGAAGATCAGCAGCACGGCCGCCGCCTTCGCGCTCTCCTCGACCACGGGGGCGATCACCGTCGCCCCCAGGGTGTCGGCGCTCGCCGGGTCGGCCGTCGCGGTGGCTATCCAGCGCGTCGCGAACGAGTTGGCGATGATCGCGACGAGCGCGGCGGCGCACGCGCCCCAGGCGAAGGAGAACAGCAGATTCCGCCAGGGCCCCGGCTCGACCCGGTCCAGCCAGCGGAAGGCGGCCATCAGGAGCGGCACCGGAAGCACCGCCAGGCCGAGACCGACGAGGAACCCCTCCGGGCCGGTCTGCTCCCGGACGAGGGCCAGGATCACCAGCCCGCACAGCACGAGCGCCACGATCACGGCCCCGGCGCGGAACACCTTGCTGCGCCACACCATGCCGACGCGGTGCGGCCGGTAGCGCCCTCGGCCGCGCTCCGGCGCGGCGCCCAGGACCTCGTCGAGCCGCTCCTCATGGAGGACCGGGACGGCGGGTCGCGCCTGCTGCTGCTGCACGGAGGGGTCGGACACCTCTCGACCCTAACGAGGAGCACCGACACCCGGCGACGGCGCATCCGGCCAGGACATGGCGGGGGGCCGTCGCGGGCGGTGGGCGTCAGACGCGGGCGAACAGAAGGTCGTGCACGACGTGCCCCTTGTCCAGGCCCTGTCCCTCGAAGCGGGTGAGCGGCCGGAACGCGGGACGCGGGGCGTACCCGCCGTCGGCCGCGGTGTTCTCGAAGCGGGGGTGCGCGGTGAGCACTTCCAGCATCTGCTCGGCGTACGGCTCCCAGTCGGTCGCGCAGTGGACGACGGCTCCGGGCCTCAGCACCGGGGCCACCAGGTCCAGGAACTCCGGCTGGATCAGGCGCCGTTTGTGGTGCCGGGCCTTGGGCCAGGGGTCGGGGAAGTAGACCCGCAGGCCGTCGAGCGACTCGGGGGCCAGCATCTCGCGCAGCAGGATGACCGCGTCGCCGTTGGCCACCCGTACGTTGGTCGAGCCGGCCTTGTCCGCGAGGCCCAGCAGATTGCCCTGGCCGGGGGTGTGGACGTCGACCGCGAGGATGCCGGTGCCCGGGTCGTCGGCCGCCATCTGCGCGGTGGCCTCGCCCATGCCGAAGCCGATCTCCAGGACGACGGGCAGGCCGTCGAACAGATCGGCCAGGTCCAGGACGCGCTGTCCGTCGATGTCCAGGCCCCACTTCGGCCACAGCCGCTCCAGGGCGTCCTGCTGGCCGGTCGTGACCCGGCTGCGGCGCGGCTGGAAGCTGCGGATCCGGCGCTCGTGGTGCGAGCCGGCGGGGTCGGCGGCGGGGCCGCCGGGGAAGCGGGGCTCCATGCGCAGCCGGCGCGCGCGCTCGAAGGACGCGGCGCGCAGCGCGGCGGCTTCGTCGGCCGCGGCATCGGCCGCCGTGGAGCCGGTCGGCGTGGGGCCGGCGGGCGCCGTGTCGGCCGCGTCGTCGTCGGGGACTGCGGCGGTGCTGGGGTTCAGGGGCTGCTCAGACACAATGACCGGATTCTACGGCGGGCGGCTTCCATCCCGTCTCCCGAGCCCGGCGCAGCGCACGCCGCGCCACCTCCCGTCCGATGGGCAGGCACGCCGTCGCGGCGGGCGACGGGGCGTTGAGCACATGCACGGTGTGCGGGGCCTCGCGGATCAGGAAGTCGTCGACCAGCGTGCCGTCCTTCAGCACGGCCTGGGCCCGGACCCCGGCGGGCGACGGGCGCAGGTCGTCCTCGGTGACGGCGGGCAGCAGCCGCTGGACGGCCCGGGTGAAGGCGGACCGGGACAGCGAGCGGTGCACCTCGCCCGCCCCGTACCGCCAGTGTCTGCGGGCGATGTGCCAGGTGCCCGGCCAGCTCAGCGTGGACAGCAGTTCGGCGGGGCGGACCTGCGGCCAGGTGTATCCCTCGCGGGCCAGGGCGGGGACCGCGTTCGGCCCGACGTGGACGGAGCCGTCGAAGCCCCGGGTGAGGTGGACGCCGAGGAAGGGGAACGCCGGGTCCGGCACCGGGTAGACCAGGCCGCGCACCAGCTCGGGGCGGGCCAGCGCGTAGTACTCGCCCCGGAACGGCACGATCCGCATCCCCGGGTCGTCCCCGGCGAGGCGGGCCACCCGGTCGCTGTGGAGGCCCGCGCAGTTGACCAGCACCCTGGCCCGGACGACCGGGCCGTCCGCCGTGCGCACCGCGACACCCCAGGGGCGCCGGTCCACCGCGGTGACCTCCGCGCCGTACCGCACGATGCCGCCCATGGCGGTGACCTCGGCGGCGAGGCGGCCGGCGACGGCGGTGAAGTCGCAGACGCCCGTCGTGCCGACCCGGATCGCCGCGAGGCCCCGGACCTCCGGCTCGTACTCCGCGATCTGGGCGGGGCCCAGCTCCCGCACGGGCAGTCCGTGCTCGCGGCCGCGCTGCACCAGGCCGTGCAGCCGGGGCAGCTCGGAGCGTTCGGTGGCGACGATCAGCTTGCCGGTGGTGGCGTGGGCGATGGAGTGCTCGGCGCAGAAGTCCGCCAGCTCGGCGGAGCCGCGCACCGCGTACCGGGCCTTGAGGGAACCGGGGCGGTAGTAGATGCCGCTGTGGATCACGCCGCTGTTGCGGCCGGTCTGGTGGCGGGCGGGGCCGCGCTCCTTCTCCAGGACCGTCACCCGGGTGCCCGGCGCGGACCGCAGAAGCGCGTACGCGGTCGACAGACCGACGATCCCGCCGCCGATCACCAGCACATCGCAGTCGTACGCCGCGTGCGTCATCATCACGCCACCTCCCACCCCGATAGTGCACTGACCCACTGACAACCGGCTCAAACCCGAGCCGGGCAGGGCGTGGCGCACACTTCGCCCGGCGGCTCCCCGGACCGGGTCCCGCCGGGCGCCTTCCGCCGCCCGGCCGCCGCCCGGCTCAGACCGGGGTGACCAGCAGCGGGCGCGCCCGTTCCCGCAGCTCGGCGACGCGGGGCTCGTCCCCGTACGGCTCCAGGCGGTGGAGCAGATCGCGTACGTACTCCGTGGTGCGGGCCGAGGAGATCCGCCCGGCGACCTCCACCGCCCGGGTGCCCGCCGCGCAGGCCGCGTCCAGATTGCCCGACTCCAGCTCGGCGACGGCGGACACGACGAGCCGCAGTCCGTGGCTGCGGACGAACTCCTCGGTCGGCCGGGACAGCGCCTGCTCCGTGAAGCGCCGCACCTGGCGGGGGGCCTTCAGGTCCCGGTAGCACTCGGCGGCGTCGGCGGCGAACCGGTCGTAGCCGTAGAAGCCGAGCCACGGCGGGTCGGAGTCGCCGGCCCGGGACCGCTCCAGCCAGCTCTCGGCGCCCTTGAGCGCGGCCCCCGCGGCCGGTGCGTCGCCCGCCTTCGCATGGGCACGGGCCTCCACCAGCCGGAAGAAGCTCATGGTGCGGGCGGTGGCGAGACCGCGGTTGCGCTCGACGGCCGCCTGGGCGAGGTCGACCCCTTCGTCGGCGAAGCCCCGGTAGGTCGCCTGGAGGGACATCGAGGCGAGGACATAGCCGCCGAGCGGGACGTCGGCGGCGGCCCGGGCCAGGCGCAGGGCCTGGATGTAGTAGCGCTGGGCGGCCTCCTGCTGCCCGGTGTCGAAGGCCATCCAGCCGGCCAGCCGGGTCAGCTCGGCCGACGCGCCGAACAGGGCCCGCCCGACCTCGTCGGTGTACGAGCCGAGGAGCAGCGGTGCGGCGTCGACGCGTAAACACTCGGGAACCATGGAGGAGCGCCAGTCGCCGCCCCCGTACTTGGAGTCCCAGCGCCGGGCGTCCTGGGCCGCCTCGCGCAGCTTCGACACATCGCTGTGTCCGACCCGCAGCGGTGAGGCGTCCGCCACGGCGTCCGGGCCGGGCTGGAGCGGGACGGAGCCCGCCGCGCCGGGTGTGGCGCCGCCGGTGTGGAGAATGTGTGCGCCCCGGGCGTCCGGTGCGGCCCCCGATCCGCGGGGACCGGCCCCGCCGGGGCTCTCGGACCCGCCGCCGCGCGCCCCGAGGATCGCGGCCTGTGCGGCCGTGGGGTCCCGGGCCACCGACGGATCGGCGGGGGTTATCAGCCAGCGCGACGCGGGGGTCGCATAGGCGCTCACCGAGAACGATCCCGCCAGGGACTGCCAGATCCCGCCGCCGCCCCGCCGCCCGGCCAGATCCAGCCGGTACAGCTCGGTCGCCGACCGGACCGCCTCGCCCACGTCCCGGGGGAAGGCGAGGCCGACCTCCGGGGCCGGGTCCGCGTCGGCGAGGCCGATCTCGTGCAGCGGGACCGGCCGGCCGAGCTTGGCCCCGATCGCCGCCGCGATGAGATGCGGCGCCGCGCCCTGCGGCACCATTCCCTTGGCGACCCACCGGGCCACCGAGGTCTTGTCGTAGCGAAGTGTCAGACCGCGCTGTGCTCCGAGGTCGTTGACCCGCCGGGCGAGCCCGGCGTTACTGATTCCCGCGAGGGCGAGAACCGTGCCGAGCTTCTCGTTCGGCCCGCGTTGCTCCCTGGACATGCGCCACCCCTCGACACACAGACGGCCGCCGCGTCACCGAGGACGGCGCGCGGCATTCGTACCGATGCCTCCCCAGGTTCGAACCTCCGTACTCCGCCTGCACACGCATGTGGCCGAGCCCCGAGGAATATGCCCCCCTGTTGAGAACACCAGTAAACACAGCGTAGTTCTCCCTATCCCTACCGTTAAGGGGCAGACGTCCGGATGGCGGGATTGTTGTCCGTGCGGGCGGTCCGGGCCGCCCGGGCGGCGACGCGCGGGCCGGGGTGCGGCGTGCTCCCGGTGTGTGGCCGTGCGCCCGGCCGTGCGCTCTGGCCCGGCGATCGGCGGAACGCTTGTCTGGGTACCGCGTGGGTCGGCCCGCTGCACTGGACTCAGTGGGCTGGGGGAAACCGCCGCTCCATTCCCCGCGGGCGGTGGACCGGTCCGGGAGGTGAGGCCCACCTCCCGGACTGTGCGTGGAAGGGTCCGCCAGGGGGGCGCGGCACGACATGCGCGCAGGGTGGCGCTTCGAGAGAATGGCCGAATAGCGACGGTCCGGTGAGGGTCAGGCCAACGGTCCGACTATGGCCGGATATCGGCGCTGTTTCCGGGCGGCGCCGGCCCCTCCCCTTCCACGGGGGCGGGCCGGGGCGGCGCGGAGACCGGAAGGCCCCGCCTCCGTAACTCCCGGAACCGGCAGTTCCGTTGTTGTCGTCGCGGTGAAGACCGCGTCCGGCCTTTGCCAGGGGCGCATGCTCTTCCGGCGTGCGCTGCCCGTACACCCTCTCGTGCGGCATTGTCGTGGCAGCATGTCCCGCAGCGGCGTTTCGCTCGTCAAGTGCGCCGTTTTGTCCACAGCCTGTGGAGGCGGCGATGCGTTGGTTGGTGGGATGGAGCAGTATCGCCGCGAGCTTCGGCACTGTCGGCGCCGTCGGAAACGGCGGAGAGGGGCGCACGGTTCACCCCGTGGGCTCCCAACTCCTGTGGGGAGACCCGGATCCGCTGTGGGCGGTCGGTGACTGGCGGCCCGACGAGATCCGCGTCATCGTCGTCGCGACCCCCGAAGGGGCGCCCACCGCCCGTCTCGCGGTCCTCGGCTGCTGCGGCGCCACCGACGAGCAGCTGCGCGTCGGGCTGCTCGCCGCGCGCGGCGGCGCGATGCGCCATCTCACCGCCTGGCCCGGCAGTTACACCGCCGTCGTGCAGATCGGCCGCCGCATCACCGTCGCGGGCGATCTGGCCGGCGCCCGGCCCGTCTTCCACACCCCCTGGGCCAACGGCACCGCCTTCGCCACCGCCGCCCTGCCGCTCGCCGACCTCATCGAGGCCCAGCTCGACATCGGGCACCTCGCCGCCCTGCTCGCCTGCCCGGAGACCCCCGAGGCCCTCGGCGACGGCACGCCCTACGTGGGCGTGAAGCGGGTGCCGCCGGGCCACGCGCTCATCCTGCGGGAGGGCTCGCGGGAGATCACCGGATACGAGGCCGTCGCCTCGCTCGCCGTCGCCGCACCCCAGGCCGACCCGGTGCACGCCGTGGAGGGCGTACGGGACGCGCTCGTCGAAGCCGTACGCGCCCGGCTCACGGCCCCGCGCCATGCGCCGGAAGCCCAGGCGCCGGACCCGGGGCCCGTCCCCGGCATGGGCCCCGCCGACCGGCGCGCGGCCCGGGGAGGTCCCGTGGCGGGCATCGGCGCCGACCTCTCCGGCGGCAGCGCCTCCGCCACCCTCGCCCTGCTCGCCTCCGGACTGCCCGGACTCCCCGGCACCCTCCTCGGCCACGGCACCGGCGCGGGGGAGCGGCTGCTCGCCGTCACCTTCAACGACCTCACCACCCGCGGCAACGAGGACGAGCTGGAGCGGGCCCGCGTCATCGCCGCCAACCCGCGCCTGCACCACGTGGTCGTCGCGGCGGGCGAAGAGGCCCTGCCGTACGCCTCGTTGGAGGCGGGCGCGCTCACCGACGAACCGGCCCCCTCCCTCGTCCTCGCCGAACGCCACCGCCGCCGGCTGTCCGCGGGCAGCGCCGACCACCTCGTCGGGAACGGGGCCCGGCAGGTCCTGGACGCCCACCCGGCCCGCCTCGCCGACCTCCTGATGGACCGGCGCAGACGCCACCTCCTGCGCCCCGTCGCCGCCCTGACCAAGGCCGAAGGCCCCACGGCCCACTCCCTGTTCGTCCCGCTGACGGTCTACCGCGCCGCCCGCCGCCTGGCCCGCACGTCGTACCGCACCGGCCTGGAGTCCGCCGCCGGGCTCCTCCCCGACGCCAACCGCTACGCCCCCGACCTCGCCACCCCCGCCGACGCCTCGCTCGCCGCCCTCGCCTGGTCGCGCCCGGGACCGGCGGCGCGCTGGCTGACGGGGGAGGCGCTGGCCGAAGTATCGGTTCGTCTCCAGGAGGCGGCGATCAGGCCCGCCTCCGTGCAGCGCCCGGGGGAGGCCCGCGCCCGCGCCGCCCTCGCCCGGGGAGCCGCCGACCACCGGATCCTGGAGCAGGCCGCGGAGATCCGCAGCCAGCGCCTGCACGCCCCGTTCCTCGACAACCAGGTCGTCCGGGCGGCCCGCGCCCTGCCCGAGTCGCTGCGCGTCCAGCCCGGCGCACGGGCCGCGATCCTGCGCCGGGTGCTCAGCGGGGCGGGCATCCACGATCTGCCGCCCGGCTGGGGAACGCCCTCCCAGGCCACCTCCACCGCCGTCACCCGCACCGGCCTGCGCATCGCGCTGCCCGACCTGATGGCCCTCTTCGACGCCCCGCTGCTGGCCGACGCGGGCCTGGTCGAGGCCCGCGTGGTCCGCAAGGCCCTGCGCGCCGCCTCCGAGGGCGAGCCGCTGCCCCTGGACGGCCTGGCGGACCTGGCCTCCACCGAACTGTGGCTGCGCCGTCTGCTGGCCCGACGCGGCACCTGCTGGACGGGTACGGCCGCTCCGCGCCAGCGCGCGGTCGCGGGCGGTGTGATCCCCGCCCGGCGCACGCTCCAGCCCTGACCGGAATCACGCCCCGGTCCTGACCGGAAGACGATGCCGGGAAGCCCGGCCCGGGGCGCGTACGGCTCAGGAGCAGCTGATCCGGGACTCCGCCCAGTCGGCCAGGGCCACCTCGCCGAAGGGCGTCTCCGGCTCCACCACGAGGCGGATCGAGGACTGGCCGGCGATGCTCACGCTCACCGGGACGGCGGGGGCGCCGCCCTCCATCACCGGGGAGCGCCACAGCCGGGCCCCGTCCCCGTTGAACACGGAGAAGCGCACCGCGCCGAGCCCCATAGTCAGGTCGTCCACGCCGACCATGGCCTGATAGCTCGTGCACGGCCGGTTCAGCTGGATGGTCACCGAGGAGCGGGCGTGCACGGTCACCCCGTGCGCGTAACGGGTGGAGGCGATGGACACGTTCGAACGCTGCCAGATCCAACTGCTCTGCCCCATCACGACCTCCGGCTCGCTCCTGTCGCCGAACACGGAGTACGCCAGCTCGCTGACCTGGTAAACCTCCGGGGCGGGCGGGGGCGGCGTGGGCTTCGGAGGCGGTGTCGGCTTCGGGGACGGCGGCGGGCTCGGCGCCGGGGGCGCGGGCTTCGGCGGCGGCGCGGGGGAGGGCGTGGGGCTCGGCGTCGGCGTCGGCTTCGGGGCCGGCTCGGACGGTGCCGGGGGCGCGGGCGGCGCGGGGGCGGCCGGAGGCTTCGGGGCCGGCTTCGGGGACGGCGGGGGCGGCGGCGTGGGCACGGCGGGCGCCACGACCGGCGGTTTCGCGACCGGCCTGGGCTCCGGCTTCGGCTGGTCGTCGCCGACGAGCGCCCACACCAGACCGGCCGCGGCGGCCACCACCACGGCGGCGGCGATCCCGGCCTTGGCGGGCGCGCCGAGCCCCTCGGAGGCCACCGCGCCCCCGGCGGCCCCACCGGCGGAACCGGACCCGGTGGCCGCCGCGGCGGCTCCCGCTCCGGCGGCCCCGGCCGCGCCGCCGGCCACGATGCCCGCGGCCTTGAGCGAATACCCGGCGGCGAACCATCCGATGACCGCGACGGGCAGCAGCGCCGGAATCCCGGCGTTCACGTGGTCCAGCTCGCCCGCGGCCACCCGGCACTTGGCGCATGCGTCGAGGTGCTTGCGCAGCCCGCGCTCCGCCCGGGTCCGCAGACCGCCGCGGGCATGGGCGCCGAGCCGGTCGGCGTACTGCGCGCAGTCCCCGCCGGTGGTGAGCGCCTGGCTGACGTGGGCCTGGAGGTAGGCCTGCTTGAGCCCTTCGCGGGCGCGGCTGGCCAGGACGGCGGTGGCGTTGGCGGTGAGGCCGAACAGCGGGGCGATCTCGCTCGGCGACTCCTCCTCCACCGTGGTGTGCCACAGGACCGCCTGCCAGCGTTCGGGGAGGCTCCGGAACGCCTGCATCGCCATCGTCTGCTCGGCCTCGTGCATCGCGAGGACGTCGGCGCCGAGGTCGAGGGTGTCGTCGTCGGAGAGCTCGGAGGAACGGGCGGCCTGGGCGGCGAACACCGCGAAGTCGTCGACCAGATGCTCACGCTTCGCGCTCTTCGTCCAGGCGGCGGCGACGTGGCGGACGGCGGTCATCAGATAGGCCCGGACCGCTTCCGTCGGCCCTTTTCCGCCCCGTACGGCCTGGAGCGTGCGCGCGAACACCTCGGCCGCCAGGTCGTCGGCGGTGTGCGCGTCCCGGCAGCAGCTGCGGGCGTAGCGCAGGACGGCGCCCGAATGCCGCCGGAACAGCTCCTCGTAGGCCTGGTCGTCGCCGGCGCGCATGTCCTCGATCAACCGGGCGTCGGACAGCCCGAGTTCGGGGGCCCCGCTGCGGCCCGCGCGCTGCTGCGGAACCGCGTGGGCGCCGGCCGCGCCGGAGGCGTCCTCCTCGGCGACGGCGGGCCACGGGCCGGGCAGGACGGTGCCGCCCTCGGACGCACCGTCCGACGCGCCGCGCACGGCCTGGGTCGGCACCTGCCCGGCGGACGGCCCGTCCGCCTTCGTGTCCCTGTCGGCCGCTGCGATCTCGCCGAGCGGCTCTTCCTGCTGCTCGTTACCGCTCATCGCGGAAGCCCCCGTATACACCCTCAGACCCGAATACCGGCCAAGACTGCCACATGGCTCAATCGCGCTGGCCCCTCAGCCCCGCCAACCACTCATCCGGGGCGTTTTCTCGAATGCGAGTACTAGAGGCCCTACTTTCGGGGAATGAATCTCCGCTGATTCGCCGCCGTTTCGCCCCCGGGCCCGCTCACCGCTTCGCCCCGACCGTCGGCGGGCGTCGCCCTCCGTCCGCCCCGCACTGCGGGCGGGCGGAGCGGACGGACGAGGATGGACGAGGACCGATGAACAACCGGACTCGCGGCGCGGGACGACCGAAGCGGGACGAGCGAAGCGGGACGGGTGGGGCCGAGGCCCCGGACGTCACGCCGGGCGCGACCTCAGACCCTCCAGCAGGATGTCCAGCAACCGGGCCGAAGCCGCGGCCTGCTGAGCGGCGTCCGGCAGCGAAGGAGCCGCTGTGGCGATGACCAGCAGCACATCGGCCACCGTCACGTCCCGGCGCAGCTCACCGGACTCCCGCGCCCGGTCCACCAGCCGCCCCACGACCTCCAGCAGTTCGACCGCGCCGGTGTCCTCACCGAGGCCGTCGAGCCCGTCGGCGCCCCCGGAGCGCTGGCCGACGACGCGGAAGTCGTCCTGGCCCACTCCTTGCCGCTGCTGCGGAACGCGGGCCTCGTCCACCGCGCCCGGAGCCGACGTCGCCCCGGAAGCCGCCGGCGCACCCGGCTCCTCGCCGTCGACCCCGACCCGCAGCACCTGCGGCGGCAGCAGCCTGCCCGCACCCGACGCCACGGACGTACGCAGGAAGCGGGAGAGCGCCGACCAGGGCTTCTCCTCCTGTCCCAGCGCCGTACGCGCCTGCTCGGTCAGCCGGGAGGTCTCCTCCTCGGCTATCCGGCGCACCAGCACGTCCTTGCTCGGGAACCGCCGGTAGACGGTGCCCACGCCGACGCGCGCGCGACGTGCCACGTCCTCCATCGGAGCGCCGTAACCCAGCTCCCCGAACACCTCGCGGGCCGCCCGCAGCACATGCTCCAGATTGCGCTGCGCGTCGACGCGCAGCGGAGCCGAGCGCGGAGCGCTCGCGGCCCCCGCCGTTCCCATCGACGCCGTTCCCGACGTCGTCGCCCCGGTCGGGGCGGATCCGGCAGCGGCCGAACCCATCGCCGCGGCACTCACCGCCGCCGCGGAACGAACGGCGTCCGCCGAGCTCATGACGCCGAGCGCTCCCACGGAGCCGAGGCGTCCTTGGTCCTCGGACGCGCGCGAGAGCGCAGCCTGGCCATGCTTATCCTGAATATGCATAACTTCCCCCGGTTATGACGTCTCCCCCCGGAGACTTCCCGCCGTTTCAGCCGGGGAGCGGAGCACAACGAAATCCGCACCCGACACCCCGAAGGGTTACGAACATAGTTGAGCCCGCGTCAATTCAGAAGGGGGTAGTTCCGCATGGGACGCCCCCCGATCGGACCAAGATCCGATCGGCACCGGAACATCACCCCTCCACTTACCCCGCGCGTAGCGCCTGACCTGCGCGGCAGTAGCTCCTCACCTCCCACGAGCCCCGAGTGCCGCCGAGGAACCTCCAGTCACACAATTTGCCGGGCCTGTGGACAAACCACTGACTCCGTTGCGTCATGGGGTGGTGATGGCTCCAGATTCCCGGGGGACGACCCCCGGCACCCGGCCAGGTGTGCGCATTCTCGTCGTCGGCGGCGGCTACGTCGGGATGTACACAGCGCTGCGTCTCCAACGGAAGTTGAAGCAGAGACTGAAGAGCGGCGACGCCGAGATCGTGGTCGTCACGCCCGAGCCGTACATGACGTACCAGCCCTTCCTCCCCGAAGCGGCGGCCGGCTCGATCTCGCCGCGCCATGTGGTCGTGCCGCTGCGCCGCGTCCTGAACGACTGCACGATCGTCATCGGCGAGGCCCGGAGCATCGACCACGCCAAACGGACCGCGACCGTCACCACCCTCGCCACCGGCGAGGACGGCACCGGAGCCCTGGAGATCGCGTACGACGAGATCGTCATCGCCCCCGGGTCCGTCTCGCGCACCCTGCCCGTCCCCGGCCTCGCCGAATTCGGCATCGGTTTCAAGACCGTCGAGGAGGCCATCGGGCTGCGCAACCACGTCATCGAGCAGATGGACATCGCCTCCGCGACCCGCGACCCCGCGATCCGCGACGCCGCGCTGACCTTCGTCTTCGTCGGCGGCGGCTACGCGGGCGTGGAGGCGCTGGCCGAACTGGAGGACATGGCCCGCTACACGGCGCGGTACTACCACAACATCAAGCCGGCCGACCTGAAATGGATCCTGGTCGAGGCCTCCGGGCGCATCCTCCCCGAGGTCGGCGAGGCCATGGGCACGTACGCCATCGGCGAGCTGCGCGGCCGGAACATCGACGTACGCCTCGACACCCGCCTCGACACCTGCGAGGACCGCGTCGCCGTCCTCAGTGACGGCTCCCGCTTCCCCACCCGCACCCTCGTGTGGACCGCGGGCGTCAAACCGGCTCCGCTGCTCGCCGCCACCGACCTACCCCTCACCGAACGCGGCCGGCTCCGCTGTACCGCCACCCTCGGCGTCGAGGACATGCCGCACGCCTGGGCCGCCGGTGACGCCGCGGCCGTACCGGACCTGACCGCGTCCGAACCGGGCCGCGAGACTGCCCCGAACGCGCAGCACGCGGTGCGCCAGGCGAAGGTCCTCGCCGACAACGTCCTCGCCTCGGTCGACGGCCGGCCGCTCAAGGAGTACCGGCACGCGTACGTCGGATCGGTCGCCTCCCTCGGCCTGCACAAGGGCGTCGCCCATGTCTACGGCCGCAAGCTCAAGGGCTACCCCGCCTGGCTGATGCACCGTACGTACCACCTCAGCCGGGTCCCGACGTTCAACCGGAAGGCGCGCGTCCTTGCCGAATGGACCCTGTCCGGACTCTTCAAACGCGAGATCGTCTCCCTCGGTTCGCTGGAACACCCCCGCGCCGAGTTCGAACTCGCCGCGGGCGGCGGCTCCGGCACCCCCGGGCTCCCCGGCCCCGGCCGCCCGAAGGACACCGGAGAATCACCGGACGGCCCTCGGACGGACACCTGACGGGACGGCAGGGCGGCGACTGTCAGTACGGTCGGTCACACTGGACGTGTGACCATAGGTGGGCCCACACCTGCACAGAGTGACCCGGTCGGCAGTGACCAACAGTGACCAGCAGCGACGCACCAACAGCACGACGAGGCCCGGCTGCGCCTTCCCGGGGGTACGGCCCCCGGTGCCCCCGAACACGGCAGAAGAAGCAGCCCGCCCGAGCGGACCAGACCGACACACGAGGCCAGAAATACCGTGAACTTCACGCGTTGGAGCGCCCGCCTTCCCGGAACGCAGCGCCGAGCCGCCGCGCGGGACGACCGTAGTTCCGTGCCGGCGGCCCGAGCCGAGTCCGCCCGGGCGGACGGCTCGCCCGCCCTGCCGGACGACCCCTCCCCGGCGTCTTCCGGCCCCGCCTCGACGGAGGCCCTCCCCGGACCCGCCCTCGACGACCTCTCCGCCCGCGAGATCCTCGGCCGGCTCCCCGCCCCCGTCGCCCTGCTGCACGGCCCGGACCACCGCGTCGCGTACGTCAACGACGCGTACGAGGCCGCGTTCGGCCCCCGCCCGTCCGGCGTCCCCGCCGCCGAGGCCATGCCCGAGCTGACCCAGCTCAGCGTGGTCCCGCTGCTCGACCAGGTCCTGCGCAGCGGCACCGCCCGTACGGTCAAGTCCCGCAGGACCGCCGAGGGCGGCTCGTACACCGTGACCTGCACCCCGGTCACCGCCTGGAGCACCACGCAGGACGAGGACGACAAGGGGGCCGGGGGAGACGGCAAGGAAGGGGACAAGGGGGACGGCAGGACCGACGGCAGGAGAGAAGGCGGCGTCCTCGTCTACGCCGCCGACGTCACCGACCACGCGGAAGCCGCCGAACGCCTGCGCACCAGCGAGCGCCGCCACCGCGAAACGGCCGTCACCCTCCAGCGCTCCCTGCTCCCGCAGGAGCTGGAACAGCCCGACGACCTCCGCATCGCCGCCACCTACCAGCCCGGCGGAACCGACGCCGCGGTGGGCGGCGACTGGTACGACGTCATCACCCTCGGCGCGGGCCGCACCGCCCTGGTCATCGGCGATGTGATGGGCCGCGGGGTCCGGGCCGCCGCCGTGATGGGCCAGCTCCGCACCGCCGTCCGCGCCTACGCCCGGCTCGACCTCCCGCCGCACGAGGTGATCCAACTGCTGGACGTCCTCGCCGCCGAGATCGACGCCAGCCAGATCGCGACCTGCGTCTACGCCGTCCATGATCCGAACGAGGGGCACCTCGTCTACGCCTCCGCCGGACACCTCCCGATCCTCGTCTGCGACGAGGACGGCACCGTCCACCGCGCCGCCGACCCCACCGGCCCCCCGCTCGGCACCGGCGGCTGGGTCCACACGTCGGGCACCATCGCGCTGCCGCCCGGCTCCACCGCCGTCCTCTATACGGACGGCCTGGTCGAACGGCGCAGCGAGGACATCGACGAGGGCGTCGCCTCACTGGCCCGCGCCCTCTCGGGCGCCAAGGGATCACCGCAGGTGGTCTGCGACCGGCTGATCCGCTCCCTCGGCGTGACCGCCGAGCACGACGACGACGTGGCGGTCCTGGTGGTCCAGCACCCCGCCCGTACGGGAACGAACGCCGAGCTGTTCCACAACGCCGCGCTCGATCTCCTCGGCGGCATCGAGGCCGCCCCGCGCGCCCGCGCCTTCGCCACCGGGGTCCTGACCTCCTGGCGCTTCCCCGTCGAGCTCCGCGACCTGGGCGTCCTCGCCACCAGCGAACTGGTCGCGAACTCCCTCCAGCACGGCACCCCGCCGATGCGCCTGGGACTGCGTCGTACGGACCGCCGGCTGATCATCGAAGTCAC
The DNA here is from genome assembly GCF_014650675.1 of Streptomyces anulatus. Taxonomy (GTDB): domain Bacteria; phylum Actinomycetota; class Actinomycetes; order Streptomycetales; family Streptomycetaceae; genus Streptomyces; species Streptomyces anulatus. The sequence goes on from NZ_BMVK01000003.1 coordinate 726,530, forward strand.
CGACGGCGACGACCACCTGCCGCGCCGCCGCCAGGCCGAACCGGCGGACGAGGCGGGACGCGGCATCTCGATCATCGCCTCGATCGCCACCTCGTGGGGCAGCCGGCGCACGCCGGGCGGCGGCAAGGCGGTCTGGTGCGAGTTCGCCCTGCCACGATGAGCAGGGCAGTCCCGCAGCGACCGGCTCAGTGACCGCTGGAGGCGGAAGCCGCGGTGGAGGCCGGGGGAGACCCGGCCCCGGCGGCCGCGGAATCCGCACCGTCCCCGCCCTCGGGCAGTGACACCGCCACCACCCGCGACGGGACGCCTGCGAGCGACGGCTGGTCCTGTACGGGGGTGAGCCGACGGCCCAGCCGCAGGGCGAGCACCGTGATGCCCAGCGAGAACAGCACGAAGGTCACGATGTACGGGCCGTGCAGCGACGCCCCCATCGGACCGCCGACGGCCGGCCCGACCGCGAGCGCGAGCTGCTTGCACAGGGCGAACGCCGAGTTGTACTGCCCGACCATCGACTCCGGCGCCAGATCGGCGACCAGCGGGGCGACGGTCGGCGACAGCATCGCCTCACCCAGCCCGAACAGCGCGTACGTCGAGATGAACGCGGCCGTCGCCATGGTCTGGCTGCCGTGGCCCAGCCCCGCGTACCCCGCCACGATCCAGGCGAACGCCCAGATCAGGCCGACCGCCGCGATGACCCGGCTGCGCCGCCGCCGCTCCACGAGCCGCAGCACAACGAACTGCGCCACGACGATGACCGCGGTGTTGGCGGCCAGCGCGAAGCCGAGGGTGGAGGGCGCGATCCCGGCGGCCTCCGTGCCGTACGCGGCCAGGCCGGACTCGAACTGCCCGTAGCAGGCGAAGAACAGCACGAACCCCAGCACGCACAGCTGCACCATGGCCCGGTGCGAGAGCAGTGCCCGCATCCCGCCGCCCTTCGCGGCGGAACCGTCCGTGGGGCGCGCGCCGCCGAGCGAAGCCGGACGAGGCATCCGCACGGTCGTCACCACGACGCCGAGCACCACGAACATCACGGCCTCGATCAGGAAGAGCATCGTGAAGCTCGCCGGACGGCTCACGTCCACCAGCTGCCCGCCGACGAGCCCGCCGAGGCCGAGGCCCAGGTTCTGCAGGAAGAACTGGGTGGCGAAGGCCCGCGTACGGGTCGCGGTGCTGGAACACCAGACGAGCATCGTGGCGAGGGCCGGCTGCATGACGGCGGTACCCGCACCGAGCACCGCGGCGGACAGCACAGCAGCCGGAACGCTGCTCGCGAACCCCAGGGCCGCCGCGCCCACGGAGGCCAGAACGGAGGCCACCACCAGCACGGGCAACGGGCCCCGCCGGTCGATGGCCCGCCCGGTGAACGGCAGGACGGCCAGCGCTGCCATCGCGAAGGCGGCCAGGACGACTCCCGCCGTCCCGGCGCCCAGATCCCGTACCTGCGCCACATAGACGTACAGATACGGAACGGTGAACCCGAGCCCGAACGCGCTCAGCGCGCTGCCCAGCTGGATCCGCCGCAGCGCTGCGCCCATCTCCCTGGTCACACTCACCTACCTCAAGAACTCGAAGGCCTCGAGCGCGGAGCGTCGAGGCCTGACACGTAGAAATCAGACTCGAAGACTTTAGCACTAAACTTAGAAGGTGAAAACTACAGGCTGAAGGACTTCAAGGGGGGTGGGGGCGTGTCATACTGCCCGCCATGTCTGAGAGCACCGAGGAGCCCGGCCCCAGCGAGCCGAGCCTCGACGAACAGATCGCCGCCTACCAGCGCGAGTTCCGCGACCTCGACCCTCAGGTCGAACAGGTCGTCTCCGCGCTGGGCCGGCTGAACCGCCGGATGAACGTCGCGTACGGGAGACAGCTCGCCGCGCTCGGCATCAGCAACGCCGAGTGGGAGGTCCTCAAGACCTTGGTCCTGGCCGGCGCTCCCTACCGTCTGGGCCCCGGTGAACTGGCGAAGCGCCTCGGCCTCACCCCGGCCGCCATGACGCATCGCATCGACCGGATGGCCGGCGAAGGCCTGGTCACCCGCGACCGCGACGAGAACAACCGGGTCCGCGTCATCGTCGAGCTGACCGATGAAGGCCGTACGAAGTGGCTCGAGGCGATGCGCATGGCGAGCGACTTCGAGGAGGACCTCCTCCAGGACCTGTCCGGCGACGAACGCGGTGTCCTCGGCGAGCTGCTGGTCCGCCTCCTGCGCCGCGTGGAGCACGCCCAGCCGGACGCCGGCGGCCGGCTCACCGACCTGGACTGAGGGCCAGGACAGAGGCCCTGCGGAGGCCACCGGGGGAGGGTTGACACACCCCTGGTGGATCCGTAAAGTTCTCCGAGTTGTCACGGAGCCGGAACGGTTCCGCGGCAGCCGATCCCGCCGCGGACGCGGCAACCAAACTTCAGCACGATCTCCCACTCGGGATGATTTCGGCATGCCGGAATTCATTACGAAGGCCCGATTATGAGCCGCCGGGAGAATCCGCTAGAGTTTGAGCGTCGGAACGGCCCAACAGCCGGGAAGACAAGCCCCACTGACTGGGAATCAGGCCCGAAAGGATCTGATAGAGTCGGACTCGCCGGAAAGGGAAAACGCGAAAGCGAAGGACCTGGAAGGCGGGATGCGAGACCCGCTTCGACCGGGAATCGGACACGAAAGAGTCTGATAGAGTCGGAAACGCAAGACAGCAAGACAAAGAAGAAGACGAAGGGAAGCGCCCGGAGGGCCCCGGTGAAACGGGACCGAAGGAAGCGTCCGTTCC
>NZ_BMVK01000004.1:0-425865 GCF_014650675.1 Streptomyces anulatus
ACGCCTGCTCGACCGCGTACTCGTCCAGCTCCGACAACAGACCGTCGACATCCTCACGGTCCAGCGTCAGGTCATCGGCGAAACGCCGGTCACCGGTCGCGTCGGGCACGTACTTCACACAGACAACGATCCTCAAGCTCACGCCGGCTCTCCTGCCTACCTGGGTGTGGTCCCACCTGGGTGTCATTCGTACTGATGGAGAGATTATGGCACTCAGTACCCTCTGTAAAGGTACGCAGTGCCAAAATCCTCCTCGCGGTGCTACGTTTCGCCGCATGAGCGAGGCGCGAGGATCCGAGAAGAAGGCACCCATGCGGGAGGTGCTCGCACAGGCGGCCTTCCGGCTCTTCCTGGAGCGGGGCTTCGAGCGGACGACCGTGGACGACATCGTGGCGCTGGCCGGGGTGGGCCGGCGTTCGTTCTTCCGCTACTTCCCGTCCAAGGAGGACGCGGTCTTCCCGGACCACGAGCGCTGCCTCGCCGAGACGACCGAGTTCCTGGCCGCCGTCGACGACAGCGACCCGGTCGGCGCGGTGTGCGACGCCGCGCGCATCGTGCTGCGGATGTACGCGGCCAACCCCGAGTTCTCCGTGCAGCGCTACCGCCTCACTCGGGAGGTGCCGGGGCTGCGGACGTACGAACTGTCGGTGGTGCGCCGTTACGAACAGACTCTCGCCGGACATCTGCGGCGCCGCTTCGGCGAGGGTCGCGACGGGGAGCTGCGGGCCGAGGTGATCGCCGCTTCGGTGGTCGCCGCGCACAACAACGGGCTTCGGCTGTGGCTGCGTTCGGGCGGGGCGGGCGACCCCGAGGCGGCTGTGGATCATGCGCTCGCCCTGGTCCGAGAGGTGTGGGGGCGGCCCGCCGTCCCCACACCGGCCACCCCCTTTCCGGTCTCCGGCGACGGCGGCGGGAAAGGGGAGGTGATCGTGATGGTCGCGCGGAAGGGCACCCCGATGTGGCGTGTCGTGCAGCAGATCGAGGCAGCCGTCGGCGAGAACTGAGTACCAATGGGCACTCAGTGCCTTTACGGTCCGGCACTGAGTGCCATATGGTGCGGACGCGCCCGCAGTGCAGGTGCGGCGCGTCCGAGTCGAGCGCAGGGGGTCGAGCCGTGTCCCAGACAGCAATGGGCACCGTCCAGAAGGCGCACGAGGAGTGCGGCCTCTCCTACAATCGCTGCCGCTGGTGCGGCACCGCCTCGTTCCGGCGGCTGCTGTGCCCGGTGTGCGCGTCGAGCGAACTGGAGCCCGAACGCACCACCGGCCACGGCGTGGTCGTCCGGACCGCCGTGGTCCACCGCTATACCGAGGCTGCGCGCAACGAGTCCCTGGTGCGGTTCTCGGAAGGGTTCGTCTTCCGCTGCCAGATCGTGGGGGCGGCTCCGCACCTGGTGACGGTCGGTGCGCGCGTCCGGCCCGTCTCCGGGGACGAGCCCGAGACGGGCGCGGTGGTGCTGGAGCTCTGCGAGCCGCCCGCGCGGCGGGACTGGGTCTGAACAGCCCGGCCGGCCGGGCGGCGAACCGCCGATCGGCCGGTCAGCCGAGCCGGTTGAGCAGTTCTGCGGCCAACGGGACGGAGGAGGCCGGATTCTGACCTGTGATCAGGTTCCGGTCGGTGATGACGAACGGCGCCCAGGGCTCACCTTCCTGGAAGTCCGCGCCCAGCGCCACCAGCCGGTCCTGGAGCAGCCACTTCGCCTTGTCCGCGAAGCCCGCCTGGGCCTCCTCGGCGTTGGTGAAGCCCGTCAGCCGATACCCGGCGAACGCGGACCGGCCGTCGGGTCCGGTCGCGGCCAGCAGCGCCGCCGGGCCGTGGCAGACCACGCCGAGCGGCTTGCCCGAAGCCAGCACCCGGGCGAGCAGCCGCCCGGAGACGGGGTCCACCGCGAGGTCCTCCATCGGGCCGTGGCCGCCGGGGTAGAAGACGGCGTCGTACGCGTCCGGGTCCACGTCCTCCAGGGCGACCGGCCGCCGCAGCTCCTCGAACGCCTCAAGACCGGCCGCCACCGCGTCGGCGCCCTCCTGCCCGCCGTTGACGTCGGGCGCCAGGCTGCCCCGGTCCACGGTCGGGACGACGCCGCCCGGGGTGGCGACGACCACCTCGTGCCCGGCGTCGGTGAACGCCCGGTACGGCGCCACGGCCTCCTCGGCCCAGAAGCCCGTGGGGTGGGCCGTGCCGTCCGCCAGGGTCCAGTGGTCCGCGCCGGACACCACGAAAAGGATCTTTGCCATGTCGTACATCTCCGTTGGTCGGGGTGGCTGACCAGGCCGACGGTAGGCCCGGCCCGGCCAGGATCCGCCTCCTGCCCACGTGTGCCGGAAAGAGGCTTCCGACGGGGCTGCGGCTTTCGGCCGTCCGGCGGATCCCCTGCCCCCGGCGACGGGTCCGCATCATCCGGAGGGCTCCCGGCGCGGCTCAGCCCCGGTGGGTCCCGGCCGCACGGGCGACCAGCGCCTCCGCGTTGCCCGAGAGCCAGGCGGCGACCACGTCGGCGGGGAGCGGGAGCGCGGCCAGCTCATCGGCCAGCGGTCCCGTCGGCCCCGGATTGACCCAGGTCGAGGTGCCGAACATGACCCGGTCGCGGGCCATCCCCCGGGCGTGGTGCAGCAGGGGCTCCCAGCCCGAGCCGGGCTTGGACATGTGCCGGGGCCGGTGCGAGGAGAACTCCAGGAAGACCCCGGGGTGCCGGGCGGCCGTGAGCAGCATCTCCTGCACATCGGGCCAGCCCGCGTGCCCGGCGACGAGCAGCAGCGCGCGGTGGCGGCCCGCGAGCGTCTCGACCGTACGCCAGCTGCCCAGGCCGCTGGGGTGGCTCCGGGCGAAGTGGTGGCCGGTGTGCAGCCAGACCGGCAGCCGCGCCTCGGCCGCGGCGTCCCAGACCGGGGCGAACCTCGGGTCGGCCGGGTCGGTGCCGTCCAGGAAGGGGATGACGCACAGCCCGGTCGCCCCGGCCGCCAGCGACCGTTCCAGCTCCCGCAGCGCGGCGGCGGGGTCGCGCAGGGAGATCCCGGCCCAGACGTGGATCCGGTCGCGCACGTCCCGTACGGTCTCCAGCAGCCACTCGTTGACCGTACGGCCGTCCGGCAGCCGTTCCGCCGAGCCCATGGCGAACTCGCCCGTCACGCCCTGCCGTTCCCGGTCCGCGAGATGCCCGGCCAGATCGAACGGCGGCCGGTCCGGTGGCAGGAGCACGTCGATCGCGTCCTGCCGGCGGACGGCGAGCGCGTCGCGGTACGCGGTGTGCGAGGCGCCGAAGTGCCGGCAGAACGAGGCGGAGAAGACATCCAGGTACTCAGGGGCGTTCTCGCCCAGCCGGTTCAGGTACGCCCGCCAGCCCGCGTCGTCGTACACCAGCGAGCAGGCGTCCACGACCGGCGGGCGGATCCGGACTCCGGGGTCCGCCACGGCGGTGGCCACCGTTGTTCCGTTGCCCGGCGCGGGGACGGACGACACGTTCACGGTCACTCCATCGGAAGCAGGAAGGGGAAGGACGAGGAAGCGGAGAAGGAGGGAGAAGAGAACGGCCGGGCTCAGAAGGGAGAAGGGAACGGCCGGGCTCAGGTGGCGGCGCGCCGGGCCTCCCAGGCGGCCACCAGTGCCTCGGTCTGCTCCACGTACCCGTTGAACAGGCCGGCGAGCGAGGCCAGTCGGTCCCGGGCCTCGCCGCGCGCCACCGGGATTCCCGAGCTCAGCGTCTCGGTGAACTTGCGCATATGGGCGTTGTTCACCAGCAGTAGGTGCTGGAGGTCGCCCACCGCCTCGTAGTCGATCCGCCTGCTGCCGGCCCTGGTCGAGCGCCGCACCAGGGACCAGGCCTCCAGTTGGCGGGCGGCCACACTCAGCCCGCTCTTGGCCTGGCCGAGTTCGCGGGTCATGGTGTCGAGGTCCACCGGCTTGTTGCGCAGCAGGAGGTAGCCGAAGAGGCGGCCGGTGGCCTGCGGGAGGCCCCAGCGCTCCATCAGCGAACCCATCTCGCTGATGAAGGCGGCTTCCGCGTCGCTGAACCCGTCGGAGCCGGGCATCGGGAGGGGTCCCGCGTCGGGCGTGATGTCGTGGTCAGTCATGGTCTCGCTGGGGTCTCAGGCCTTCAGGAAGGCGACGGTCAGCCGGTTGACCTCGTCGGGACGGTCCAGATTGGCGACATGTCCGGCACCGGGGATCACATGGAACTCGCTGTGGGGATCGCGTTCGCTCCACCGTTCCATCGCCGAGCGGATGTTACCCGTGCTGTCGTGTTCACCGCAGAGGAGAAGTTCGGGCTTCTCGACCCGGTAGTCGGGGGACGGGTCGATCGCGCGGGTCATGCCGTCCCAGGTGGTGAGGAAGGAGCGCCTCCCGTTGGCCAGGAAGGTCTCGCGCAGATACGTCCGCGCACCGGGGTCCTCGGCCGACGCCGTGGCCATCGACCGGGTCAGCCGACGGTAGGGCACCAGCCGCATGAAGGCGCGGGAGAGCGCCAGGCCGCGCCGCTCGGCCCGGGTGATGGGCAGGGTGTTGGACGTGGAGCCGATCACCACGAGTGCGGCGACCTCGTCGGGCCGTCGGCGCAGATACTCCTGCGCGATGTTGCCGCCCATCGACTGGCCCAGCAGCACCACGGGCCGGGGCATCCCGGCCGCGTCCAGCAGCGCTGCCAGGTCCCGCGCCGCGTAGACCGTACGGAATCTGCCCGTGCCGGAGACGGACGCCCCGTGGTAGCGCACGTCCCAGCGCAGGGTGCGGTAGCCCGCGCCGACCAGTGCCGGGATCTGCGGATCGAACATGCGGTGGTCGGCCCCGGCGCCGTGGGTCAGCGCGATCCCCGGGCGGTCCGCAGCTCCGGCGGTCCAGTAGTGCAGCCGGGCGCCGGAGACGTCGATGCTGTGCGCCGTCTCCTCGACGCGGGCCCCGGTGACGGTTCGGCCGTCGGCGCCGGTCATCGGGGGGCCTCCTCGGCGGGGCCGGCGGTGAACGCGGACAGGGGCGCGGACAGGGGCGGAGGCGGAGGCGGAGGCGGCGAGGCCGCCGGGCGGCGGTGTCGGAGTGCTTCGTTCATCAGAATCAGAATACTCTCTCCGTCGCAGCCGCAAAGGGAGGCGGCCCCGACGGGTCGCGGCACCGGACGGAGACCCCGCCCGGCACCGGTCAGGCGCCGGTGAAGCGGGGCGGCCGCTTCTCCGCGAACGCGGCCATCCCCTCCCGGGCGTCGGCCACCGTCGCGTGCGTCTTCAGGTGGTACGTGTCCTGGAGCCGCAGCCCGTACTCGGCCGGCTGCCCCCAGCTCCGCTCCCGCAACTCCTTGAACAGCCCCACCGAAGCGGTCGGCAGTGCCGCGAACCGGCCCGCCAGATCGGCCAGTTCGCGGTCGAAATCCTCCGGTTCGCAGAGCCGGTCGAACAGCCCCAGGCGCACCGCCTCGTCCCCGGAGACCATCCGCCCGGTGAGGTAGATCTCCGTCGCCCGCGCCGGACCGGTCAGCCGGGACATCAGGACCACGTTCCCCACATGCCCGACCCCGGCCAGACAACTGCCGATCGAGGCACGGGTGTCCGCCAGCCGGAAGTCGGCGGCGCAGGCGATCTCCGCCCCGGCGCCCGCCGCCGCCCCGGTCAGCCCCACGACCACCGGCTTCGGCAGATGCAGGATCGCCTCGCAGACCCGCAGGTAGTGGGCGTCCGAGGTGATCGGGTCGAAGGGGGTGTCCGCCCGGTCGCCCAGCCGCCACCGCCGTACGCTCCCGACGTCGTCGCCCGCGCAGAACGCCCCGCCGTTCCCGGTGATCACGACCGTACGCACCCGGGGGTCGTCGCCCGCGCACATCAGGCCGAGCAGCAGATGGCGGGAGAGCGTCAGGTCGAGGCTGTTGCGGCGGTGCGGCCGGTCCAGCGTCAGGGTGGCGACCCCGCCCGCCAGCGAGGCCCGCAGCGGTACGTCCTCCTTGCCGTCCACCCGGTCGGCGAAGTCCGCGAACGACTCGGTCGCCGCCCCCGCCCACTCGGCCGGGGGTTCCTGGCCCGCCCGGAATGCTTCCTGGTTCATACGATCTTCTCCCTGCGTATCCGGATGCCCGCGGCCTCGCGGTCCCACGTCCCCGCCACCACGCCCTCGGCGCGCAGCGTGTGCTTGGTCGGCTTGCCGGTGGGGGTCTTCGGGAGCTCGGGCAGCACCCGGATGTAGCGCGGCAGCATGAAGTGGGCCAGCCGCTCCCGCAGGAACTCCAGCAGCGCCGCCGGGTCGACCGGGGCCGAGGGGTCGCGGTCCGCCACCACCAGCAGCACCTCGTCCTCGCCCTCGTCGCCGGGCACCGCCACCGCCGCCGCCTCCAGCACCCCCGGGTGGGCCACCGCCTGCGCCTCCACCTCGAAGGAGGAGATGTTCTCGCCGCGCCTGCGGATGGCGTCCTTCTTGCGGTCCACGAAGACCAGCCCGCCGTCCGGGGCCCGGCGGAAGGTGTCCCCGGTGTGGAACCAGCCGTTGCGCCAGACGGCGGCCGTCTCGGCGGGCCGGCCGAGGTAGCCGCTCAGGAACGACCACGGACGGTCCGCGCGCAGCACCAGTTCGCCCGCCTCGCCGTCCGCGACCTCCCGGTCGTGGTCGTCGACGACCCGCGCGGCGATGCCCGGCCGGGGCTCCCCGCAGTGCATCGGGACGCCCGGGTGGTGGTCCGGCGCGGATTGCACCGGACACGACACCTCGGTCATGTTGAACAGCGCGCGGACCGGGACCCCGAACCGCTTGGAGAACTCCGTCGCCCCCTCGGTGAACGGGATGACGTAGGCCGCCCGCAGCGGGTGCGCGGTGTCCTGCGGCAGCGGCGGCTGCTTGAGCAGATAGGTCGCCATCACGCCGAGCAGCGTGCACAGGGTCGTCCCCGTCCGCCGGATCAGCGGCCAGAACTCGCCGGTGGTGAACGCGGGCACGACCGTCACCGAACCGCCGTGCACCAGCATCCCGTACGCGCCGATCGTGCCGCCCGCGTGGAACAGCGGCAGTTGCAGCAGATAGCGGTCCTCCGGTCCGGCCATGCCGTGGAACGCGGCGGTGCAACTGCTGTACAGGTGCGCGTAGGAGGAGACGACGCCCTTGGACGGACCGGTCGTCCCGGAGGTGTAGATGACGGTCTGCGGGTCCCACGGCCGGGGGGCGGGCACCGGCTCCGCGAACTCCGCCCGGTCCGCGCGCAGTGCGGTCTCCACCCGGAAGCGCGTGGCCAGCCGCCCGGCGAGCGCCTCCACGTCCTGGGCCGCGTCCTCGGGCCCCGGCAGCAGGACCACCGTGCGCACCGCCCCCACCGCGTCGTCCGAATCCTCCAGCCGGGCCGCCAGCGACGGCCGGCAGATCAGCACCTCGGCCCCGCTGTCGGCGATCACCTGACGCAGGATCGCGCCCCGGTAGGCGATGTTGAGCGGCACCAGGACCGCGCCCGCCAGGTTGACCCCGTACCAGGCGCGCAGCGCGTCGGGTCCGTTGGGCAGCCAGCTCAGCACCAGTTCGCCCGGGACGACGCCCAGCGCCTGGAGCGCGGCGGCCGTCTCCTCGGTCTCCCGGAGGGTGCGCGCGTACGTCCAGAGGTCACCGTCCGGCATCAACGCGTACGGCGCCGCCGGGGCGGCGGCGGCACGTCGCCTGAGCAGGGGACCCAGCACGCACTGCTCCGCCGTGGGCACGGCGGCGGACGCCGGATCGAGCACATCGTCGATCACGCGGTCTCCCCGGCGCTCGGCGCGGGCAGGGTGCTCAGCCGCAGCACGCTCTCGTACGGGCCGCCGTACCAGACCGACTGACGGGCGGTGCGGCAGTGCTCCGCCTCGCCGACCGGGCCCGGGATGTTGGGGTGCCGGTCCAGATGGGGGAAGTTGCTGCTGGTGACGTGGATCCGCAGCCGGTGCCCGGGGGCGAAGCGCCACGCGGTGTCCCCGAGCAGCAGATCGGCGTCGTACGGCTCGTCCCGCGGGCCGTCCCCCTCGGCCTCCAGCCGGAGGCTGGCCTCGGCCACGAGCAGCGAACGCCCGTCCGGGTGTACGTCGGTGAGTTTGGCGACCACGGCGGTGGCGGGTGCGTCCGAGCCGAAGCGGAGCCGCAGCCGCTGCCGGCCGACGGCGTCCAGCGGCTCGGTGAGCGGCTCGGAGGTGTAGCAGAGCACGTCCGGCCTGTCCTCCAGATGCGCCTGGTTGAGCGGGCCCGCCGCCAGTCTGCCGAGCTGGAGCACCCGCCCCCCGTGCGAGGGCACCGGGTCCTCCGGGTCGTAGGTGAACGCGTCGTGGCCCGGGGCCTCCCGGGGCGGGGCGGGCAGCAGCCTGCTGCCCTCCTCGCCGTCGGCCGGACCCGCCAGGTACCAGGGCGCGTCGACGGCCTCGGGCGGCGGCCAGCTCGCGGCCCGGTGCCAGGCGTCATCGCCGAAGAGGAAATACCGCACGTCCCCGCCGGAGTCCCGGCCCGTCGTCCCCCCGGCCGGCCGTAGATGGCGGTCGAAGAAGTCCAGGTGCAGATCGGCCAGCCGTGCGCCCTGCGCCGAACCGTAGGGCCCCGTGTTCACCTCGCCCTGCACCTGCGGCAGTTGACCCGAGTGCACCCAGGGTCCGACGACCAGCTCGTGCCGTCCCGCCACCGGGTCCAGGGCGCGCACGGCGCGGTGCAGCTCGATCGTGCCGTGGGAGAACACGTCGTACCAGCCGCCGACCGAGAAGGTGGGCACCCCGACCTCCCCGAGGCGGTAGTCGGCCACCGTCGCCACGTGCCCCGCGAAAATGTCCCGCAGCCGGCCGGGAAACCCATCGAAGTCGAGGATGGTCGACAACGGCCAGCGGCGCAGCGGCACTTCGGGTGCGGTGAGCAGCTGCACGACCTCGGCGACGACCGCCCCGTCCACCGGATCGCCCGCCGCCGCCCGGCGCTGCACCCACTCCAGCGCGGTCAGGCCGAGCCAGCTCGTGAGGTGGTCCAGCCGCAGGAAACCGCCGAGCTGCTCGGCGTCGAAGGGGGCCGAGGTGGACATCGTGGGCGCGATGGCCCGCAGGTGCGGCGGCTTCTCCATGGCGGCCAGCCACTGGACGATCGCCTGGTACGAGGTGCCCGCCATGGCCACGTTCCCGTCGCACCAAGGCTGTTCGGCGGTCCACTCGACGGTGTCGTACCCGTCGGGCCCCTCCTGGGACCAGTCCAGCGGCGCCCACTCGCCCTCCGAGCCGAACCGGCCCCGGGTGTCCTGCACGACCGCCGCGTACCCCCGGTCCACGCACTGTGCCGGGGTCAGGGTGGCGAGACCCAGCGGGGACTTGCCGTACGGGGTGCGGAAGAGCACGGCGGGCGAGGTCGGTCCTTCGGCGGGGCGCCACACGTCGGCCCGCAGCACCGTCCCGTCGCGCATCTCCACCGGCACGTCGTGCTCGATGAGGGTGGTCCTGCCCATCAGCGGGTCTCCTCAGCATCCGGTCCGGCGCCCTCGGCGCGGGAACGGGTCAGATGGCGGGTCATGGCGTCACCGGCGGCGGCCCGGCTCGCCGAGGGCTCGACGCGGACCAGCGGGCCGACGCTCATCCGGGCCGGACGGTCCAGCAGCCACGCGACGGTGTCCGCGATGTCCTCCGCGTCCAGCACCTCCTCCTCGGGCACCCCGAGATCGGCGGGCCGGGCCGCGAGCCGGGTGGAGACCCAGCCCGGGGCGACGGTGACCGCGCGGATCCCGAGGTCGCGGTTCTCCTCGTGGATCAGCTCGGTGAGCCGGTGCACGGCGTGCTTGCTGACGCCGTAGCCGCCGCTGCCCGGCACCACCTCCGAGCCCACACCGGAGCCGATGTTCACGACCCAGCCGAAGCCGCGCTCCCGCATGCCGGGCAGCACCTCACGGGCCAGCAGGAACGGCACCGTGAGGTTCACCCGCAACTGCCGTTCCCAGTGCCGCTCCTCGGTCTCGTGGACGGCGGCCAGCCGGATGGCGCCCGCGCTGCACACCAGCAGCCCGACCGGCCCCAGCCCGGCCGCGGTGGCGGCGACCGCCTCGGCGGGGGCACCCGGCTCGGCCAGGTCCAGGGCGAGCGACAGCGCGGTTCCGCCGGCCGCGCGGATCGACTCCGCGACCTCCTTCAGTTCGGCCTCCCGCCGCCCGACCAGCGCCACGGCGCTGCCGCGCGCGGCCAGTCGGCGGGCGACGGCGGCCCCGATCCCGGAGGAGGCGCCGGCGACGAGGGCGACCGGGTGGCGGCCTGCTTGCGCGGTGGCGGTCATCGGTTCTCCCCCTCCGCCCGCTCCGGGAGCGCCGGTGCAGGGAAGGCCCGCTCCGGGTATCCCGGCCGCAGCGGAGCCACGTCACCGAGGCCGAAGCCGCCGTCCGCGCGCAGCACGGCACCGGTCACCCGGGAGGCCGATCCGCTCAGCAGATAGCCGAGGACCGCCGCCACCTCGTGCGGGTCGCCGACCCGCCCGGCCGGTATCCGGCTGATCCAGCCGCGCCGGTGGTCGGGCCCCGCCGCGTCGCCCATCGGCGTCTCGATGATGCCGGGAGCCACGCAGTTGGCGCGGATGCCGTGGCGGCCCACCGAGACCGCGAGACAGCGGATGTACTGCGCCATCGCGGCCTTGCTCGCCCCGTAGTACTCCAGGCCCGCCACCGGGCTGAGCGTGGAGCTGACCGAGGAGACCCCGACCACCGCTCCGGGCATCCTCTCGTCCCGCCAGCGGGCCGCCAGGTACTCGGTGACGGCGACGAAGCTGTGCAGGTTCACCGCGAAGGTCCGGGCGGCGGAAGCGGGGTCGCCGCCGACCGCGCTGAAGCCCAGGTGCCCCGCCGCGTACAGCAGGGCGGTGACGCCGTCGGCCGCCTTCCAGGCCCGTTCGCCCAGGGAGGCGGCGTCCTCGGCGTCGGAGAGGTCGCAGCGCAGGGTCCAGGCCTGCCGGCCCCGGGCCTCGATCTCGGCGGCCACCTCCTCCAGCGCCTGCGTCCGGCGGGCGGCCAGGATCACGTCGGCCCCGCGTCCGGCCAGGTGCAGGGCCGCGGCCCGGCCGATGCCGCTGCTCGCGCCCGCCACCAGGACCTTGTGGCCCAGGAGGTCCTGACCGCTCACCGGCTCCGGCGGCGGCTGCTCCCGCGGAGCACCGCGGCGCGGTGCGGGGGCCGTCGTCGGCGGGCCGGCGGGCAGGGACGGGATCTGGCCGAGGCCCGCGCCCCCGTCGACCGGCACGGTCTCGCCGACCAGGTACGAACACCCCTCGGAGACCAGGAAGGCGACGGTGGCCGCGACATCGGCGGCCGTGGTGGGCCGGCGCTGCACGAGACAGCGCAGCAGCCCGGCCTCGGCCTCGGCGGACAGCCGGTGGCCCAGGCCGGGGGAGTAGCCCGTGACCACGGTGTTGCCGGTGACGCCGCGCCCGGCCACCTCGGTGACCAGGTGCTGCCACCAGGCCCGGTCGGCGGCGAGCCGCGCGTACCGGTCGGGGTCGGTTCCGGCGTGGGTCTCGCCCGTCGCGTCGGTCACCAGGACGAGCCGTCCCCGGCCCACCGCCGCCATCGCCAGCGCGGCGGCCCGGACGCGTGCGCGGTCCAGGCCCGCCGAGCGTCCGGCGCCGTACGCCTCCTCGCCGAGCAGCAGAGCGCAGTAGGCGGCCGGGGCGGGGCCGCCGGAATCGGCGCGGCCGGTGTCCGGGGCCTCGGTGTCCGGGGCCTCGGGGGCGAGGCCGAGCGCGGTGAGCGCGTCGGAGAGGGCCCCGGCGGCAGGACCGTCGCCCCCGGCGGCGTCGACGACCACGCGGGTGCTGACCGGCGCCCGCGACGGGTCCCCTCCCGCGGCCGTCCCGGGCCGCGTCGCCGTGCTGTGAACGTGGGTCATGGCAAGTCGCCGCCTTCGTATTCGATGACCATGCTCGTGGCGTCGCCGCCCGCCCCGGAGGCGAGCACCAGCGCGCTGTCTCCGCCGGTCGCCAGGCCGCCCGCGAGCACCGGGTCGCCCGGCAGACCCGCGTACGGGACCAGGGTGTTGGCGCTGGGGGCGATATGGCCGTGGCGCAGCATGAGGAGGCTGCCGAGGAGTTTGACCAGGCCGCCGGTTCCGGCGACATGCCCGAAGACCGCCTCCTGGTTGGTGAGCCGCAGCTCCCCGCCGTACCCGGCCGCCTCCTTCACCCCGGCGAGCGCCTGGCACAGGTGGTCCTCGACGAACCGGTTGCCGTCCGCGTAGTCGTTGACGAACGCCAGATCGCCCAGGCCGCGCCGGGCCGAAGCCAGCGTGGCCAGTACGTCGCCCACCACGTTGGCGGGCGGTCCGGTGGCCACGGTGGAGGGGCCGTTGGAGCGCGAGGTGCGCAGATGCGCGCGGTGCAGCAGCCCCGGGCGGTCCCCGGTCGCCGCCGGGTTCTCCAGGACCACGGCGAGCGCGCCCTCCCCGGTGGCGTTGCCGGTCTGGATCTCGTCGTGCGGCCGGACGTCGGCGGGGTCGTCGGAGAGCGAGGACGCGCGGTAGCCGCTGCGTCCGGTGTGGCTGGTGCCCGCCACGAAGACCGGGTCCACCGTGGTGTCCACGCCGACGACGATCGCGCGGTCGATGTCCCCGCACCGGAACATCTGCTGGACGAGGTGGAGCGTCCGCAGCGCCACATTGCAGGAGCCCGCCACGCTCAGCGTCTGGCAGGGCAGCCGGAGGCCGGAGGCCACGGTGCCCACCACACTGGGCGGGGTCCCGTTGAGCCAGTACTCCATGCCGAGGGCGGCGACCCCCTCGTCCCGGGCCAGGGCGTAGTAGCGCTCGGTCTCCGGGAACGCGAACTGGAGCGAGCAGGCGACGAGCGCGGTACGCCCCGGATCGAGGTCGTCCGCGCTCAGCCCGGCGTGCTCCAGCGCCCGGTGCACCGCACCCGTGGCCATCAGCCCGGCGCGCGAGGAACGGCGTATCTGCCGTTCCGACAGCGGGAGTTCGGTCTCCGGGTCCCAGCCGTTCACGGTCCCGGCGATACGGAGGGGGAGTTCGGGATGGGCGTACGGGGAGAGGCAGCTCGCCCCGTCGCGCACCACACCCCAGAAGGTGTCCAGGTCGGTGCAGGCGCGGCCGTCCGGCCCCGGCAGGACGAACCCGGCGCCGGAAAGCCGCAGCAGAGGCAGCTCAGCAGACATCGCCACCTCCCAGCAGCAGTGCGCTGTTGACCCCGCCCACCTGGTAGTTGAAGCTCAGGGCCCGGTCGAAGCCCAGCGCACGCGTCCTGGTGCCGGGGACCGGGTCGAATGTGCAGACGGGCGACGGGGTCGCGCAGTTGGCCGTGGGGCAGACCTCTCCCTCGCGCATCATCATCAGCGTCAGCGCCGTGCCCAGATTGCCGAGCGGCGCGCCGCTGTGCCCGAAGCACGCCTCCTGCGAACTCACCAGCACCTGCTCGGACCGGTCGCCCCACAGGGCGCGGACGGCGTTGGACTCGATCCGGGTGAACAGCGCGTCGCCCTCGCCGCCCCCGTTGACGTAGGGGATCCGCCCCAGCGAGGTGTGGTCGCCCAGGGCGCGGCGGGCCGCCTCGGCCAGCCCCGTACCGCCGGTGTCGATGGCGACGGCGCTGTTCAGGCCCCCGCGCGTGGTGGCCTGGCCGAGGACCGCCCCGTGCGTCCGGGCGCCCCGCGCGGCGGCGTGTTCGCGGCTCTCCAGGATCAGGGTCACCGACCCGTCGCCGTAGTTCATGCAGTCGCCCGCCGCGTCGTACGGGCGCATCGGCCGGTCGTGACGGGGTGCTGCCGGCGGATCGCTGTTGTGCCGCACCGTCACGCCCTCGCGCTCGACGACCTCGCGCAACCGGTGGCCGTGCAGCACCCGTTCGGTGTCGAAGCGGTCCACCCCGGTGACCACGACCAGGTCGCTCTGGCCGGAGGCGATCATCATGCGGGCGATGCCGAGCAGCACCGAGGAGGAGGCGCAGCCGCAGCTCACCGTGTAGTTGGCGCCGGTGGAACCGAGCAGCGCGGCCTGGACGGGGCCGACGTCGCTGGAGGTGCCCGCCACCAGGAGCCGTACGAAGAGGGACTTGGCGTCCGAGGGAGTGACCGTCGTCGGATCGGCGTCGTGCCAGGCGCGGTAGCTGTCGTAGTTGCTGTCCACCCCGGCCCGGGCGGTCAGCACGTCCGCCCCTCTCAACTCGCCTATCCCGTAATCGAGTCCGGCGTCCCGGCAGGCCTCGGCCAGCGAGATCAGCCCGTAGAGGTGGACGTCGGCGTAGCTGCGCAGATAGCGGGCCGGTATGTCCGGCAGCAGCTCTCCGAACGCCTCGCGGGCACCGCGTACGGTCCCGTGGTGGAAGCCGTCGCGTTCGACATGACTGGTCCCGGTGGAGGCGGCCGCCCAGACCTGCTCGGCCGTGCGCACCGGCTCGTCGCCCGCACCGGGCAGGCAGAAGCCCATCCCGGTGACCAGCGCGTCCCGGGGGCCGGGGGCCCAGGGGCGCGCCGCGGGGGCGAGCAGCTGTTCCGGCAGGGGCGGTTCGCCCTTCCCCGGGCCGTGCTCCTTGCTCACAGAGCCCCCGCGTCCACGTTGACGGCCTGTCCGGTCATCCCGCCGGAGAGGTCGGAGAGCAGGAACAGGACCTGGGCGGCGATCTCCTCGGGGCGCACCAGGCGCCGCAGGATGGTGCTGTTGACCGCGCGCCTGAGGTACCGCTCCCAGGTCAGGTCCGGGGGGCCGTGGTGCTTGGCGATGGCGGCCATGAAGGCGTCGCCGTACCGTCCGCCGTCCGTGGCGGCGGGGCTGTCGGTGAGCCCGGGGCAGACCGCGTTGACCCGCACGCCGAAGGAGCCCAGCTCGGAGGCGAGCGCCTGCGTCATGCCGTTGAGCCCGAACTTCGAGGCGCAGTATGAGGTGTTGGCGGGCAGCCCGCGCTTCCCGGCGATGGAGGAGACCATCACGATGTTGCCCTCGCGGCGCTCCATCATCCCCGGCACCACCGCACGGGCGACCCGGAAGGCCCCCAGCAGGTTGATGTCGAGGGTGGCCGTCCACTGCTCCTCGTCCTGGTCGCACAGGAACGCCTGGTTGCGGGCCTCGCCCGCGCAGTGCACCAGCCGGTCGATCGGGCCGAGCTGTTCCTCGGCCTCGCGGACGGCGGCGCGCACACTGTCGCCGTCGGTGAGGTCACCGGGGACCGCCACCGCCCGCCCGCCGTCCGCCTCGATCCGCTCGGCCAGCAGCCGGAGCTCCTTCTCGCTGCGGGCCATGAGCGCCACGCTGGAGCCGTGGGCGGCGAGCATCGTCGCCAGGACGGCGCCGATCCCGCTGCTGGCGCCGGTCAGAAAGGTGGTCCTGCCCTGGAGCAGGGTGGGTGCGAAGCCGCTGGTCATGCTGTTTTCTCCGCTTTCTCGGGGAGGTCCGCCGTCGCGGCTGTCGTACGTGGTGCGGTGGTCCGGTCGGCCGGGGGCAGGACGCGGGCGGGCAGTCCGCCCGCGTCGACCTCCAGCACGGTGCCGGTCACCGAGGGGTTGTCGGCGGCGAAGGCGACCGCCTCGGCCACGTCCCTCTCGTCGCACCAGCGGCGCAGCGGCACATGGCGCCGGAGGTCGGTCATATAGGCCGCGTGCCGCTCGTTCGCCGCCGAACGGCGGCGCAGCGCCTCGCCGTCGATGACTCCGGGCGCCACCGCGCTGACCCGGATGCCGTACTCGCCCAGCTCGGTCGCCCAGGTGCGGGTCAGCGCCTCCACCCCGGACTTGGCCGCGCAGTACGCCGACTGCCCGTACGCGCCGTGCCGGACCGTGGAGGAGATGTTGACGATCGCCCCGGGCGTGCCGGCGGTCAGCATCGCCTGCGCCGCGTGGCGGCCGACGAGGAAGGTGCCGGTGAGCAGGGACGTCACCACCCGCTCGAAGTCCTCCAGCGGGTGTGGGGAGAGCAGCGGCGGGCCGTCGCTCCGTTCCTTGACGCTCACCAGGCGGCGGGAGAAGTTGTTCCCCGCGTTGTTGACGCAGAGCCCGAGCGGTGGGGCGTCCTCGGCCAGCCGCTCGAAGAGGGCGGCCACCGACCGCTCGTCGGTGACGTCCGCCCGCACGGCGTGCAGGACGAGCCCGTCGTCGGCCGCCGCCTTCACCCCGGCGTCCAGGCTCTCCGGGTCGCGCCCGCAGATCACGGTGTGCCAGCCGACGGCGGCCAGCTTTCGGGCGATGGCGGCGCCGAGTCCCCGGCTGCCGCCGGTGACCAGGGCGGTGCCGCGAACACCCGTGCGTGGCATAGCTGTTGATGACTGCTCAGACACGGAAGAGCAGCCCCCCGTAGTACCAGCCCGAACCCACCGTGGGCGTGTAGCAGAGGTCCCCGGCCTTCAGCCGGCCCTCGCGCGCCATCTCGGAGAGCACGATCGGCACCGAGGCGCTGCCGGTGTTCGCCCGGGTCTCGTAGTTGGTGACGAAGCGTTCCTCCGGGATGCCGAGACGTTCCCGTACGGCGGTGTGCAGCTGGCCCGTTCCGGGGTGCGGCACCACCCAGTCGATCTCGTCCATCTTCGTGCCCGAGCGGGCCAGCATCCGGGCGGCCAGATCGGCGTGGGAGTCGGCGGCGATGGAGACCAGCTCGCGGCTGCTCCTGATCCATCCGTTGGGCGGGTACACGGTGACCGTCTCCCGGCCGGAGCCGTCGCTGATCAGCAGCGAGTCCCACAGGCCGGCGCCCTGCCCGGCGCCGCGCGACACCACGGCCGCGCCGGCCGCGTCGCCCACGATCAGCTCGCCCTTGCTGCCCGGGCGCACCCGGCGCGAGAACCGCTCGCTGGAGACGACCAGCGCGTGGCGCCAGGTGGCGTGTGTCCCGAGATGCGCCGCCGCCGTCTGGACCCCGTGCACGAACCCCGTGCAGGCGCCGCACACGTCGAAGGCGAGCGCCCGGTCCGCACCCAGCAGGTGCGCGGTGTGCGGGGCCCACTCGGGGACGAACTGACGGTCCGTCCAGTTGCTGAGGATCAGCAGGTCCACCTCGTCGGCGGTGATGCCCGCCTGCTCCATGGCCGCACGGGCGGCGCGCACCCCCATGTACGCGGGGGTCTCCTCCTCGTCCGCCACATGGCGGCTGCGGACGTCGAGCCGGCCGATGACGGCCTCGTCCACCGCGTTGCCCGCGGGGTCCTCGGCGCTCTCGTTCTCCACCTGGAGACGTGGGTAGTAGTGCCCGAATCCGGACAGGCGCAGTCCGCTCTCGCGCCACAGGGAGGTCTCGTCGTGCATCTCTCGTCTTCCCGTACTGTGCGGTGGGGCCGGGGGACGCCCGGCGGCTGGGGAATCGGCCGGGCTCACGGAATCCGCAGGAGCATCGCGCCCCAGCTGAAGCCGCGGCCGATGCCGATCGTCGCGACGAGATCGCCGGAGCGGATCTTCCCGGAACCGAGGTTCTCGGAGAGGCAGCTGGGGATGGAGACGCTGGAGGTGTTGCCGCGTTCCTGGATGTTGGTGAGGAGCTTCTCGCGCGGGATCTCCAGCGTCCGGCACACCTGGTTGATCATGTTCAGGTTGCCCTGGTGCGGCACGAACCAGTCGATGTCGTCCACCGTCAGGCCGTTGCGCTCCAGGATCTCCAGGCCCACGTGGGAGAGCAGCTTCGGACCGACCGCGCCGACCTCCCGGCCGCGCATCAGCATCTTGTCGTTCTCGTCGATGTCGAAGGCGTCGAAGTACGAGCCGTCCGCGTGCAGCGCCACGTCCAGCAGCCCGTGCTCCTCGGTGTCCGCCGACCAGACCGCCGCGGCGGCCCCCGCCCCGAACAGCGCCGAGTAGCGGTAGTCGAAGTTCAGGATCGGGCGCGGGTTCTCCGCGCAGACGACCAGCGCGTTGCGCATGCCGAGCGCCGGAAGCATCGCGGCGGCCGTCGCGGTGCCGTACATGAAGCCGGCGCAGGCCACCGAGGTGACGTCGAAGCAGGTGGCGTGGCGCAGCCCGACCTGCTTCTGGAGCGGCAGCGAGATGTCCATGTAGTTGTTGGTGGCGCTGGAGGGGTTGACCCGCGGCCGGGTGGTGGACGTCGTGCCGATGACGAGATCGATGTCGTCGGGCCCCAGACCGGCGGCGTTCAGGGCGTCGTCCACCGCCTTGGCCGCCATCTCCACCGCGCGTTCCTTCTCGTCGGCCGGCCAGTGGCGGCTGACGATCCCGGTGTTCTCGCGGATCCAGGCGTCGTCGATGCCCAGCGCCTCGATCTGCTCGAAGTGGGCGTTGGTGATCGGCTCGCCGGGGAAGTAGTGGCCGATCCCGGCGAGCCGCACGGGGGCGATCGCGGTGGGCGGCAGCGGGCGCAGATGTGCCGTCGCCGGGTCGGGGACGGTGTCGGCGGTGGTGGTCATCGGTAGAAACCTTCCGGGTCCATGGTGCGCAGGAGGACGAGTTCTTCGGTGGTGACGGCCTTCTCGTCGGTCAGGAAGCCGCTGACCCCGGTGGAGGCCGCGGGGAACTCCCAGCCGGTGAGGTCGCGCACCGCCGCCTCCGGCCCGTCGGGGAGGTCCTTCCCGGCGCGGCCGCGGCCCGGAACGGGCGGCAGCCAGCTCGCCAGCTCGAAGGCGTCGCCGGCCCCGGCGCGGGTGAAGCGCCCGAACTGGCTGACCACGTCGCGGACCCGCAGGCCCGGACTGGTGAGGTGGGTCAGCCGGGGTACGTAGCGGCGGGCCGAGGCGACCGCGATCACCACGCAGTCCACGGACGAGGCGATGTCGTTGGCCCCGCCGGAGCCGGTGATCCAGCGGCCGTCGGGCAGCAGCGTCGTGTTGATGTTGGCGTCCGGGTCGATCTCCGCGGCGGAGAGCACGCCCAGGCAGCGCGGGTTGGCGGCGACCGCGCCGCCCAGCGTCTCCGCGACGCCCGCCAGCATCTGCGAGCGCTCGGCGTGCCGTTGGCTGAAGAGGAAGACGTCGCCGGGTTCGGGGTCCATCGACTGGAGGCCCAGCTCGGCGGCCACCTGCACCTGGACGCCGTCGCGTCCCAGCAGCCGGGCCGCCAGCCACGCGGACATGTGCGAGGTGCCGATCCCGGCGAGCAGCGTGTCGTAGCCGCGCTCCCGGACCAGGTCGACGATCGCGCGGGCGCCGAGCACGATGAGCTGCTCCTGCTCGGTGGGGGCGGCGGACCCGTCCGCCGGGCTCCGGTCCTTCTCCACGGCGACCGGGACGCCCGGGGGAGCGGGGAACACCAGCGCGGCGCGGCGGGTCCCACCCAGCTGCTCCAGGTAGTCGGCGTGGCTGCCCGCCCCGCCGACCCACTTCTCGTACCAGGCGGCGGCGGACTCCGGGTCCTTGCAGGCGGCCACGATGTCGGTGAGGAAGCCGTAGTCGTCCAGGTAGCCGTCGACTCCGGCCAGTCCACCCGTGCGCAGTGACTGCGGGTGGGCGCCGAGCGGCGCCTCGCACAGGCCGAGGACGCGGGCGGCGGGGATCACCACCCGGTCCGGCATCGCGGCGATCACCTCGTCGTCGACGATCGCCTCCACGGAGGCGAGGACCCCCTCGGTGGCGGCGTACGCGGCCCAGGCGCCCTCGCCCAGCGGGGGGCAGGCCACGACGTTGCCCCGGCGGTCGGCGGCGACACCGTGGAAGAGGGTGAAGCGCGGGCGCAGCGGGCTGAGCAGGGTGACGGTGCGCTCCGGGTCCTCGGGGTGCGGCACCAGGTGGAGCCTGCCCTCCTTGCCGTGCCGGAGGTCGGTCTCGGCGAGCATCGAGCCGGTGGTGGCGAAGGGCTGGCCGAGCGCCGCGGCCATCAGCCGCTGCGTGTAGCTCAGCAGCGACCACATCTCCACCTCGAACGGCCGGCCCTCGGCCAGCTCGCGGTAGAGGCGGTTGGGGCGCGGTGAGGGGTAGGTGTCGCCGACGAACCCGGTGATCACCTTGCGTACGGCGCCGGAGAGGGCCAGCGCATGGGCGCTGGAGTGCACGGCGGTGGTGCTCACCGTCATGCTGCCGCTCCCGGCGAAGGTCCGGCACACCGCGTTCAGCAGGGCGTTGGGCCGCGACATCGTCGCCGCGGCGTGCACGTGGTCGCCCTCGCGGACGAAGCGGCGTATCAGGTCGTCGGGGCCGGTGGCCAGGTAGGGGCCGGTGGTGGAGGGGCGTTCGAGGGCTGTGGTCATGCGTGCTCCAGGGCCATGACGGAGGTCTGCGAGCCGAAGGCGAAGGACAGCGAGACCGCGAGGTCGATCTCGGTGTCGCGCGGCCCCTCGGCGACGTGGTCGTAGTCGCACTCGGGGTCCGGCGTGACGTGGTTGGCGGTCGGGGCCAGCCGCTGGTGATGGAGCATCAGCGAGGTGGCGGCGACGTTGATGATCCCGGCCATGCCGAACGTGTGGCCGTAGATGGGTTTGTTGGAGCCGTGCGGCGGCAGGTCCGCGTCGTCGTGGCGCGGCAGCAGGCGGCGCAGGGCCCGGCTCTCGGCGATGTCGTTGTACCGGGTGGCGGTGCCGTGGCCGCAGACGTAGCCGATCTCCTCCGGCTTGCGCCCGGCGTCGTCGAGCACGCCCGCGACGACCGAGGCGGTGACGTCCCCGACCAGGTCCATGCTGGTGGCGTGGTTGGCCTCGTTGAGGGCGCGGTGGCCCAGGATCCGTGCGTAGATCCGGGCGCCGCGCGCCCGGGCGGACGACTCGCGCTCCAGGCAGAGCGTCATGGCGCCCTCGCCCAGGGCGAATCCGCGCCGGTCCCGGTCGTAGGGGCGTACGGCGGTGGCGGGGTCGTCGCTCTCGGGCGAGAGCACCCCGTCCCCGAGCGCCAGGTAGCAGCGGGCGACCTCGGGGGCGATCGGGAACTCGTGCCCACCGGCGAGGACCACGTCGGCACTGCCCGAACGCAGCTCGCGCAGAGCGAGACCGATCGCGTGGTGGCCGCCGACACAGGCACTGCTGACCGTGGTGACCAGGCCCTTCGCGCCGACGCCGATGGCGGCGAGGGTGGCCGGACAGCCGGCCAGACCGCGGAACATGGCCGTCGCCCTGCCCCCGTACGGGTTCTGCTCCGGGGCCGCCGCGATGGTCTCGGCCCACCAGGACAGCGGGCCGCGGGACGAGGACTGGACGATGCTCATGCGCTCCGGGGCGATCTGGCCCCGGGCGATCCCGGCGTCCTCCAGGGCGTCGCCCACGGCGGCCATGGTCGCCAGGATGTCGCGGTTGTACTTCGCGGCGTGCGCCGGCAGGAGGTCCGGCAGCCGGGCCCCGGTGTCGAAGGCGCCGAGCTGCGCGGCCGCGTGGACCGGCAGCCCGGCGGCGGCGAACGCCGGCGACTCCAGCCGGCTCACCTGTGAGGTACCGGTGGAGACATGGCTCCAGAAGGAATGGACATCGGGGGTGCCGGGCAGCACGCATCCGATGCCGGTCAGCACGATGGGATCGGAGGGGTCCGGGGAAGGGGATCGGCTGCTGTCCATGGATCGAAGCTAGCTGCCCTTACATGAGCCTCGATATGGCCGTCAAGTACTCATGCGCGTCTTATTTGGTGACTACCAGTACTCGAATATGAGCACCGGGCGTCAACGCCGTACGGTATCCGCGCCCGCACGCACGGAAGCGGCCCGCCGCCTCCGTGAGGGAGGCGCCGGGCCGCTCGGCGTAGGCGCGGGCGTGGGGCTCAGGCGTTCTTGACGTCGCGTCGGTCCACGGCGTACGTACCGGCGGCGACGATCGCGGCCGAGAGGACCACCAGCAGCGCGACCCCGCCCCAGGGAACGCCGTTGAGCAGCGGGTCGCTGCCCAGCGCCCACTCCCACGGGGAGATGTTCGCCAGCGGTTCCAGGGAGTCGGACATCGGCGCGATGGCGTGCAGCAGATACCCGACGACGAGCACACCGGCCGCCACGCCGAGTGCGGGACCGCGCCCGAAGCCGAACCCGACGACGGCGTACGCGACACCCGCGTGCAGCACGGCCAGCAGACCGACGGTCAGCGTCACGGCGGCGACCCCGCCTCCGGAGACGTCCATATCGAAGGAGACGACCGAGCCGTACACCGACAGCCAGACCAGGATGCTGGTGAGGGCCAGGCCGAAGGTCACGCAGAGGAAGCGCACCAGAAAGACCGTGCGGCGGGCGACCGGCAGCGCGAGCAGCAGTTCGAGCCGCCCGGCCTCCTCGTCGCCGCCGGTCAGGGCGGCGGTCGCGGTCACGGCCATCAGGCCGAGGAGCAGCGGCAGCAGTACCGCGTACAGGTTCCCCTTCAGGTAGCCGCTCGCGCTGCTGATCTGGTCGATTCCGAAGGCGGCGGCCATCTCCGGCGATATGCCGGAGGAGAAGTCCTCCAGGGCGTCGGACTCCTCCATCGAGGGCCAGGCGCCGACGACGGAGATTGCGAGCAGGACCAGCGCGGCCGACCAGGCGATCAGGGTGCGCTTCTGGATCTGTACTCCGCGCCGGAAGATCTCCGAGCTGGGCGATGACATGTGTATCCCTTCCGGCCGGCCCGGGGGAGCGGCCTTGATGACTGAGACCCGTGGCGGTGGTGTCCGGCGGTCGCTACCGCACCGGGCCTGCGGCCGCGGAGGGCTCTTCGGCCTCGGCGTCGCGGCTGCCCGGGACATCCCTCTGGTAGTACTCCAGGAACGCCTCCTCCAGGTCCGGTTCGGGCGCGGTGAGCGTCGTGATCCGGCGGCCCGCCAGGAACTTCAGCAGTGCGTCGGGCGAGCCGGCCCAGGCCAGGGAGACCACCTGGCCCTCCGGACTGCGCCGCTCCACGTCCGACGCGCCCTCCAGGCCGGCCAGTGCGGCGAGCGGGACGTCCTCGCCCTCCGCGAAGGTGATGTGGAAACGCTGTGAGGCCCGGCGGCGCAGTTCCTGTGTCGGACCGGAGGCGGCGAGCCTGCCGCCCTGGAGCACCGCGACCAGGTCGGCGACCCGCTCGACCTCGGAGAGGATGTGCGAGGAGAGCAGCACGCTCTGCCCGTTGTCCCGGGCCTCCTCGACGGTGGCGAGGAACACCTGCTGCATCAACGGGTCGAGCCCGTTGGTCGGTTCGTCGAGGATCAGCAGCTCCGGCTTGGCCATGAAGGCGCCGACCAGGCCGACCTTGCGGCGGTTGCCGGTGGAGAGCCCGCGCACCCGCCGGGACGGGTCGATGCCGAACCGCTGGACCAGCTCGTCCCGGTAGGCGGTGTCCGTCAGTCCTCGCAGCCGCCCCCAGGAGGCCAGCGTCTGACCGATGGTCAGCCGCTCGTCCAGGCGCAGCTCACCCGGCAGATAGCCGATGCGCCGCCGGACCTCGGGGTCGGTCGGGTCCTGTCCGAGCACCCGGACCTGGCCGGATGTGGGCCGGGAGAGGCCCATGAGCATACGGATCGTGGTGCTCTTGCCCGCTCCGTTGGGGCCCAGATATCCGTAGACCACGCCCTGGGGGACGGTCAGGTTCAGCCGGCTCAGCGCGGTGAAGTCACCGAACTTCTTGGTGACGTCGGTACATTCGATGAGAGGGGTCACGTCTCTTCTGCTCTCTCCTCTTGCGTCCACGGCTCGTGCGTCCACGGTCGGCCGGGGTCGTCCGGCGGGCATCGGGGGTGGGGGGATGGGGCGTCAGGTCCGCCGTACGGCACGGACAGTAGATTCAGTGATTACTGAATCTGATCAACAAGCCTAACGGCGCAGCTCACCCGCTGCAACGAAGCGCCTGCCATCCGTGGCGCGAAGGCATCGGCCCTAGGGTCGTCCGGAGGAGGGCGAGGGGTCCCGGTTCGCGGCGGACGCGGCCTGCCACCAGTAGCCGTTCTCCACGCCGAGCGCCGCCGTGCGGTCCAGGTGCCCGGAGTCCCGCAACAGCCGGACGCCCGCCTCCAGGAGCGCCGGATCCCCGGCGGCCACGGAAGCCGCCAGCGCCTGCGCCTCGGCGAGCGCACCGCCGTCGGGCACGGTGCGCTCCACCGCGCCCAGTCGGGCGAGTTCGTCCGCCCGCACGCGCTCCCCGGGGATCAGCAGCATCCGGGCCGCCACTCCGCGACCGGCCCGGCGCACCAGCGAGTGGACCGCGCCGCCGCCCGGAACGGCGCCGACCCCCAGCTCGGGAAGGCCGAACAGCGCACCCTCGCCCGCCACCACCAGGTCGCAGGCCAGGGCCAGTTCGAGGCCGCCGCCGAGCGCGTACCCCTCGACGGCCGCGACCACCGGGAAGGGGGCCTCGTGCAACATCGCGAACACCGTACGGAAATGGGCCCGCCGCACCGCGCGGCGCGACAGGTCGCGCCAGTCGGGCTCGCGGGTGTCCGCGCCGCTGGAGAAGGTCCCGCCGGCGCCGGTGAGCACCAGCGCCCCCGGCGCCTCCCCGCCCTGATCCGTCAGCTTCCCCAACGCGTGGTCGAGTCGGGCCAGCATCGCGGTGGACATCGCGTTGCGGCGGTGCGGCCGGTTCAGGGTGAGGGTGGCCACCCGCCCGTGCCGCTCGACCAGCAGGGGGCTCGGCTCCCCCTCGGGCGCCGTCTCCTGTGGGGTCATCCGCAGGGCCTCAGCATCCTGAAGAGCTCCTTGCGCCCGGACACGCCCACCTTGTGGAAGACCCGGCTCGCGTAGTTCTTGACGGTCTGCTGGGTGAGGCACAGCTCATCCGCGATCTCCTCGTTCGAGCGTCTGCGGAGTAAGAGCCCGAGGATCTCCTCCTCGCGTCCGCTCAGTTTCCACTTCCCGCCCGCTGCGGCGTGCCGGGTCACCGGTACGCCCTCGGGCTCGTCGGCCCCCAGGTGCCAGAAGCCGCGCCCGCTCAGCACATCGTGCAGCCCCTTGACGATGGACTCGGGCGGGCACGACTCGTGCACGAACCCGGCGGCCCCGCCCCTGATGCAATCCACCACGCTGCGGGGGGTGTTGTCCCTGCTGTAGAGGATGACCCGGGTGCCGCTCCAGTACGCCAGATTGCCGAGCACCTCCTGCCACTGCTCGTACTCCACGAGCGCGACGTCGGGCCGGCGTCCGGGGAGGCTGCCGACAGCGGTCGGGTGCGGACAGCCGCCCAGTACGGTGACGCCGGGATCGCCCCGGAACAGATCGAGAATCGCCTTGCGTATCAAAGGTGACGAGTGCAGGACCATCAGTCCGCGTCTGCCCTTCTCGGCCATACCAGAACCCCTCGTACTCCAACAGCGACGGCTGGCGCCGCGTGTCGTTCGGCATGTTGTGAATGTGTTGAACCGCGTTCGCGGGGTGATGCCCTCCCGCCAGGTGGGAGTCCGCTCCGGTGTGGCCCCCCGGGGCGGCGGAAAGCGGGATGGCGGCGCCCGTCGGCGCACGATCGTATTGTTGCCGGGATGCCGCCGTGTATTCAGGCGGGGGAGGAATTCCTTACCGGCGGTTATTACTGGAGCGTAGATATCCCGCGCGGGAATGGGATTCCCCGAGCAAGACGCATCCGCCCCATGTTCGGTTCCACTCTCGCGTACCTTTGATTCCAGGTTTCGGTGTGCACGTTAAGGCTCTGTGACATCCATGGGAACAGTGGGTCCGGGTGTGTGCACCGTGACGCGGCGGCCGCGGCCGGACCGGATCGCGGTGGCGCGGCGGGAAACACTGCCTGGTCCGGCAGGGATGGCGTAACCCCGAGGGGTTAGCTGGCTGAGGCACGGCTTCCCCCCTGGTTGTGCGTTCCAGCCCGGTGGCCGTTCAAGGCCGTGCGGGGTGAACCAATACGAGAGTTCGGGCCCCGAATCCACGCCAACAGTAACCGCAGAGCCTCCGCTTGTCACGTAGTGGTTTTTTCCCCGGGGTCAAGAATATGCGCCGGAAATTGACGCGTCCTTTGTTCACGGTTGTACTTCGCGGAAACTGTCCGGCATCCGACCCTGCGCCGGAGATGTCCGTATTCACCCGGGGGGTGAGGGCTCGTCCGGCCATGCTTAGCTGGAGCCATGATCGATGACTTCCTGTACGGGACCGCCGGGCACACCGGACCGCCGGCCGAGGTCGAGGCCGCCGTGCGCGCCGCCGCCGCGGCCGAGATCATGCCGCGCCATCGGAAGCTCGCCGCCCACGAGATCATCGAGAAGAGCGGCCCGCACGACCTGGTCACCGCCGCCGACCGGCTGGCCGAGGAGCACCTCACCGCCGCCCTCACGAAACTGCTGCCCGGCTCGGTCGTCGTCGGTGAGGAGTCCGTGCATGCCGACCCGGCGGTCTACGAGGCCCTCGACGGCGACGCCCCGGTCTGGATCGTCGACCCGGTCGACGGCACCCGCCAGTTCGTCCGGGGCGAGGCCGGCTTCTGCACCCTGGTCGCCCTCGCCCTCCACGGCGAGGTGCACGCCTCCTGGACGTACGCACCGGTCCGGGGCGAGATGGCCATAGCCGTACGCGGACGGGGCGCCACGCTCAACGGGGCGCCGATACGCTCCGGGGCGCCCGCACCCGGCGCCGTGCTGAAGGTGGCGATGTCGCACCCCGACTACACCACCGAGGCCCAGAAGCGGGCCCTGCTCGGCCTGCGCACCGAATCCATCGCGGCCCGCCCCTGCGGCTCGGCCGGACTCGAGTACCTCGCCGTCGCCCGCGGCTCCCTGGACGCCGTCGCCTTCAACTGGGAGTACGCCTGGGACCACGCCGCGGGCCTGCTCCTGGTCACCGAGGCGGGCGGCGCCCAGTCGACCCTGTCCGGCGCCCCGTTCCGCATCGCGGGCGGCAACGACCTGCCGTTCACGGCCGCCCGCGACGAGGCCACCGCCCAGCGCGTCCTGGCCGCCCTGCGCACGGGCGGCTGACCCGCCACGACCGAACCCGGGGTACCCGCGTACACACGGTCGGTGGCGGCGAATATCCTGGGGGTCCGACTGCCGGCCGACGAATGGAGTCCCAAGGTGCCGTCGATGCTCGATGCGGTCGTGGTGGGCGCGGGGCCCAACGGACTGACCGCCGCAGTCGAACTGGCCCGCCGGGGCTGCTCGGTGGAGGTCCACGAGGCGCACGACACCATCGGCGGGGGAGCCCGCACCGAGGAGCTGACCCTCCCGGGGTTCCGGCACGACCCCTGTTCCGCCGTGCACCCCCTCGCGATCGGCTCGCCCGCGTTCCGGGGCATGCCGCTGGACCGCCACGGCCTCCAGTGGCTGCACCCCGAGATCGACCTCGCGCACCCCTTCCCGGACGGCACCGCCGCCACGCTCACCCGCTCGGTGGGGGAGAGCGCGATGTCACTGGGGGCCGCCGACGCCGGGGCCTACCGCCGCCTGATGGCCCCCTTCGTCGGCCGCTGGGACACCCTGGCCGCCGACTTCCTGCGCACCCCCTGGGACGGCCTGCCCCGCGACCCCTACCGGCTGGCCCGCTTCGGTCTGCTCGGCCTCCAGCCCGCCACCTGGCTCTCCCGCCGCTTCTCCGGTGAGAAGGCCCCCGGCCTCTTCGCCGGGCTCGCCGCCCACGCCATAGCTCCCACCAGCGGATTCGCCACCGCGGCCATCGCCCTCGTCTTCGCGCTCGCCGCCCACGAGAACGGCTGGCCGGTGCCGCGCGGCGGCTCCCAGTCCATCTCGGACGCCCTCGCCTCCTACCTCCGCGAACAGGGCGGCACGATCCGCACCGGCAGCGAGGTCAAGCGCCTGGACGATCTCCCGCCCGCCCGCGCCTACATCTTCGACACCTCGCCCTCCGCCCTCGCCCGGATCGCGGGCCTCGGCTCCGCGTACCACCGCTACCGCTACGGCGCCTCCGCCTTCAAGATCGACTACGCGCTGTCGGGCCCCGTCCCCTGGACCGCGCCCCAGGCCCGCCGCGCGGGCACCGTCCACATCGGCCCCGACGCCGGAACGATCGACGCCGCACTGACGGCGGCCGTCGCGGGCCGCGACCCCGACGTCCCCTTCCTCATCACCGCGCAGCCCAGCGTGATCGACCCCTCCCGGGCCCCCGAAGGGCGCCATGTCTTCTGGGCGTACGGGCACGTGCCGGCGGGCTGGGAGGGCGACGCCACCGACGTCATCGAACGCCAGCTGGAGCGTTTCGCCCCCGGGTTCCGCGATCTCGTGCTCGCCCGCGCCCTCGCGGGCCCGCCCCAACTCGCCGCGCGCAACGCCAATTACGTCGGCGGCGACATCGCGTGCGGGGCTTTCGCCGGTCTCCAGACGCTGATCCGCCCCAAGCTCGCCCGCGTCCCCTACGCCACCGCGCACCCCGCGGTCTTCCTCTGCTCCTCGGCCACCCCGCCCGGACCCGGGGTCCACGGCATGTCCGGCCACCACGCCGCCAAGGCCGTATGGCGAAGGCTGCGGGCCTCCTGAACGGACCGGGCGGCGAAGGCCCCCGGCGCGCGGCATGATGTCCGCATGAGCACCTCTGTCTCCCCCGTCGTACGGCTGGTCCGCGGCGACATCACCGACCAGTCCGTCGACGTCATCGTCAACGCGGCGAACTCCTCGCTGCTCGGCGGCGGCGGAGTCGACGGCGCCATCCACCGGCACGGCGGACCCGACATCCTCGCCGCCTGCCGTGAACTGCGCGCCTCGCACTACGGAAAGGGACTGCCCACCGGGCAGGCCGTCGCCACCACCGCGGGGCGCCTCGACGCCCGGTGGATCGTGCACACGGTCGGCCCGGTCTTCTCCGGCGCCCAGGACCGCTCCGCCCTGCTCGCCTCCTGCTACCGCGAATCCCTGCGCCTGGCAGCGGAGTTGGGTGCCAGGTCCATCGCGTTCCCGGCGATCTCCACCGGCATCTACGGCTGGCCGATGGACGACGGTGCCCGGATCGCCGTACGCACGGTCCTGGCGGAGACCGTGGAGCCGGTCGAAGAGGTGCGCTTCGTGCTCTTCGACGCCCACGCGTACGTGGAGTTCGAGGAAGTCCTCGCGATGCGCTGAGACCGCGCCCCCGGCCACCGGGAGGGTTCGGTCGCCTGTCGGATTTCCGCGCGAGGGCCCTGTCGGATTTCCGCCAGCCAAGCCCCTGACCGGTGCACCATCCTGGAACCATGCACACCGACACCGAGCGCTGCGTGCGAGCCGTCCAGTCCAAGGACGCCCGGTTCGACGGCTGGTTCTTCACCGCGGTCCTCACCACCCGGATCTACTGCCGCCCCAGCTGCCCCGTCGTACCGCCCAAGGTCCGCAACATGACCTTCTACCCGAGCGCCGCCGCCTGCCAGCAGGCCGGATTCCGGGCCTGCAAGCGGTGCCGCCCCGACACCAGCCCCGGATCCCCCGAGTGGAACGCCCGCGCCGACTCCGTCGCCCGCGCCATGCGCCTGATCCGGGACGGGGTCGTCGACCGCGAGGGCGTGCCCGGGCTCGCCTCACGGCTCGGCTACTCCGCACGGCAGATCGAACGCCAGCTGCTGGCCGAGCTGGGCGCCGGCCCGCTCGCCCTGGCCCGCGCCCAGCGGGCGCAGACCGCCCGCCTCCTCATCGAGACGACCGCGCTGCCCATGGCCGAGGTCGCGTTCGCCGCCGGCTTCTCCTCGATCCGCACCTTCAACGAGACGGTCCGCGAGGTCTTCGGCCTGGCCCCCGGCGAACTGCGCACCCGGGCCGCCCGGGGCCCCCGGCCCGCCGCCGTACCGGGCGTCATCGCGCTCCGCCTCCCTTACCGGGCCCCGCTCAACCCCAGCAACCTCTTCGGCCACCTCGCCGCGACCGCCGTCCCCGGCGTGGAGGAGTGGCGGGACGGCGCGTACCGGCGCACCCTCACCCTCCCGTACGGGCACGGAATCGTCGCCCTGACCCCGAAGTCCGACCACGTCGCCTGCCGGCTCTCCCTCACCGACCCCCGCGACCTCACCCGGGCCATCAGCCGCTGCCGCTGGCTCCTGGACCTGGACGCGGACCCGGTCGCCGTCGACGCGCAACTGCGCACCGACCCGCTGCTGGCCCCGCTGGTCGACGCGGGCCCCGGCCGGCGGGTGCCCCGCACCGTGGACGGCGCGGAGTTCGCCGTACGCGCGGTGCTCGGCCAGCAGGTCTCCACCGCCGCCGCCCGCACCCACGCGGCCCGGCTGGTCACCGCCCACGGCGTCCCGGTCGAGGACCCCGAGGGCGGGCTGACGCACCTCTTCCCGACCGCCGGGGCGCTGGCGGGCCTCGACCCGGAGGCCCTCGCGCTGCCGCGCACCCGCCGCACCACGCTCACCACCCTCGTCGCCGCCCTCGCGGAGGACCGGCTGCGGCTCGACACCGACACCGAGTGGGAGCGGGCCCGCGCCGAACTGGCCGCACTGCCCGGCTTCGGCCCCTGGACGGTCGAGTCCATCGCCATGCGGGCCCTCGGGGACCCCGACGCCTTCCTCCCCACCGACCTCGGCATCCGCCGGGCGGCCGAGCGGCTGGGCCTGCCGGCCACCCCCGCCGCCCTCACCGCACGGGCCGCCGACTGGCGCCCCTGGCGGGCCTACGCCGTGCAGTACCTCTGGACGGTGGACGACCACCCCATCAACCACCTGCCCGCCTGACGCGGACACGGAGACAAGGACACCGCTCCCATGACCACGACCTCCACCACCCCCGCCTCCCCGGTGACCAAGCAGCACACGGTCCTCGACAGCCCCTACGGTCCGCTGACGCTCGTCGCCACCGACGGCGTCCTCTCGGCCCTCTACATGACCGACCAGCGCCACCGCCCGCCCGAGGAGACCTTCGGCGTCCCGGACCCGGAGCCCTTCGGCGAGGTGATCCAGCAGCTCACCGAGTACTTCGCCGGGGACCGCACCGCCTTCGACCTCCCGCTGGACCTGGCGGGCACACCGTTCCAGCGGAGGGTGTGGGCGGAGCTGCTGAAGATCCCGTACGGCGAGACCCGTACGTACGGCGAGCTGGCCGAGGAGCTCGGCAAACCGGGCGCCTCGCGGGCGGTAGGACTGGCCAACGGCAAGAACCCCGTCGGGATCATCGTGCCGTGCCACCGGGTGATCGGAGCCTCCGGGAGCCTCACCGGCTACGGCGGCGGCCTGGACCGCAAGCAGCGGCTGCTCGCCTTCGAGAGCGGTGGGACGGACGACGGGGTGCCGGCGCTGTTCTGAGAGCGGACCGGGGGCGTGCCGAAGCCGGTACGCCCCGGTCCCGCGCTCCTCAGCCGGTGAAGATCTCCACGGCCGTCCAGAGGGCGAGGCCCAGCATGCAGATCCCGCCGATGCGCTGCACGGTCTTCAGCGGTACGCGCTTCGCGATGAACTTCCCCGCGAGCAGCGCCAGCGCCGAGACCGACATCAGGGCGGCGGCCGCGCCGATCGCCGTGGACCAGGTGCCGTTGCTCGCCGCGAGGTTGGCGGTGGTGATCTGCGTCAGGTCGCCCCACTCGCTGATGAAGACCGCCATGAACGCGGTCGTGTAGACCGGCCAGAACCCGGTCACGGTCTTCACCTCGGCGTCCTCGTCGTCGTCCCCGCCGCTGCCGCGCAGCAGCATGAACGCGCCGAACGCGAAGAGCGAGGCCGAGACGAGCTTGACGATCCAGTCGGGCAGCAGTCCGATGAGGCTGCCCGCGCCGACGGCGATGGCGACGTGCACGACGAACGCGGACGAGGTGCCGAACCACACGTACAGCGGGCGCATCCGCGTGCCCATGGCCAGCGACGCGAACATCGTCTTGTCGGGGAGCTCCGCGAGGAAGATCAGCCCGAAGGCGGTGATGATCGCCAGAGGATCGAGATGCATTCCGGGTGGCTTTCTGTTCGAGCCGGGCCCCGGATCTTCGCGAAGCGCCGCTCGGGCTGTTCGGAGGACCACTCGGCCCGGCATGACGGCTCCGCCCACAGGACGTGGGCGTGTCATACAGGACCGAAGGTCTCGCCCGCCCGTGGGAATCCTCTGCAGGACACACGAGCCCGGCCACCGGGAACCCGAAGGCTCCAGTATGTCGACGACCGGTTTGCGGGGCTACTCCCCTTCGCAGCCGTCAACACTACCCCAATCGGCCGGCCTCGGGGGCTGGTGTTCGAACCGTCGGCGCCTCGGTAGAGTCGTGATGATCACCCGACCGGTGGTGGTCGCTGCCATCCCCACCGCGACGGGAAGTGCCCCATGAGCCGCCGCCCCCGCAAGGACGTGCCCGCCCAGGGCGTCCCCCGGCCCACCGTCAGCGTCTGCCGGGGCTGCTGCTGCGGCACCGAAAAGATCCCGGGCGTCGACCACGCGGGCCAGCTGGCACGGCTGCGCACCGGTCTGGCGGGCGCCGCCACCGTACGGGCGGTCGAGTGCCTGGACGCCTGCGAACAGGGCAACGTGATCGTCGTGCAGCCCTCCGCCGAGGGCCGCCGTGCCGGGGGCCGGCCGGTCTGGCTGGGCCTGGTCAACGACCAGCACGCCGAGCAGGACATCGTGACCTGGGCGGCGGCGGGCGGCCCGGGGCTCGCGGACGCCCCGGACATCCTCGACCTGTACGTCTTCCAGCCCTCCCGCCGGGTCCGGGCGGGGCTGGACGACTGAGGGCCCTCCCGCCGGCAGGAGTCTCCCGTCACAGGCCCTGCGTCAGGCGGTGGAGCCGCAGTGCCAGCTGGATCTCCAGGGTGCGGGCAGGCGTGTTCCAGTCCTCGCCGAGGAGCCGTCCGATGCGCTCCAGCCGCTGCACCACCGTGTTCACATGGACATGGAGCAGGTCCTTGGTCCGGGTGAGGCTCGCCCCCTGGGCGAAATAGGCGTCCAGCGTGGTGACGAGATCGGTGCCGCGCCGGCTGTCGTAGTCGAGCACCGGCCCCAGCGTCCGGTGCACATAGCCTCCCAGGTCCGCCTGGTCGCCCAGCAGTACGCCGATGAACCCGAGGTCGCCGACGGCCCCGCCGCTCCCGGTGCGGCCGAGGGCGCGCAGCGCGGAGAGACAGCGGTCGGCCTCGCTGTGCGCGTGCGGCAGCTCGGCCGGACCGGTGGCGGGACCCGCCGAACCGACCGTGACGGGGAAGCCGACCGCCTGGCCCAGCTCGGCGGCGAGCGCCTGGGCGGCCGGCCCCGGTGCGTCGGACGGCGCCACCAGGACGATGTGGTCGTGGTGCAGCCCGGCCAGACCGTTACGGGCCTGCGCGCTCCGGGCGGTCGCGGCCAGCAGCCGGTGGCGGGGGGCCACCTCGCTGTGCGCGACGAACACGCTGTGCCGCCGGTTCAGGTTGACGCCCAGCCGGCGTGCGCGGGCCGCCAGGGTGCCCGGGTCGCCGGTGCGCGAGAGCAGGTCGCCCAGCAGCTCACCCCGTACCCGGTCCTCCGTCTCGGCGACCGAGCGGCGCAACAGCATGAGCAGCGCGGTGACGACGCTGGCGCGCTCGAACAGGAGCCGGTCGGCGTCCGCGAGCCCCGCCCGGCCGGTCAGCGCGATGGAGCCGAGGAGCTCGGGGCCCGCGAGGACGGCGCAGACCCAGGTGCCCGCCAGGGGAACGGCCCGGCCCCTGGCCCGGGAGGCGGCCACCGCCGGGATCGGCTGCGGCAGCGGCTCGGTGCGGGCGCGGGCCAGTTCGGCGCCGTCCGCGTCATGGATCAGGATCCCGCCGTCCAGGATGTCGGCGAGGGCCGCCGCCACGTCGTCGGCGCCGCCGCCCTGCAGGACGAGGTCGGTGAGCTGGTCGTGCGCTTCCTCGGCGCGGCGCATCGCCTCGCTGTGCGTCCGGATGGTCTCCGACGCGGCGTTGAGGTCGACCAGCGCGGCCCGGGTCTCCTCCAGCAGCCGCGCCCCGTCGATGGCGATGGCGGCGTGGTCGGCCAGGGACGAGAGCAGCGCCACCTCCGAGGCGGTGAACTCACGGGGGGCCCGGTCGGCCGCGTACAGCACCCCGATGACGCGGGCGCCCAGGCGCAGCGGCACACCGAGGATCGCCCGCAGGCCCTCGTTCAGGACGGCGCTGTCGATGGTGGTGGTGTGGTGGAACCGGGGGTCGGCCTGGTAGTCCCCGGTGGCGTACGGGCGGGCGGTCTGGGCGACCAGTCCGCCCAGGCCCTCGCCCATGCCGAGCCTCAGCCGCTGGAAGTCCTCGGCCACCGACCCGTCGGTGACCCGCATGTACGTGTCGCCCGCGGTGTCGTCGTTGAGCGAGAGGTAGGTGACGTCGGTGCCGAGCAGCAGTTTCGCCCGATGGACGATGGCCCGCAGGACGGCGTCCAGATCGCGCAGGGCCGCCAGGTCGCTGGCCGTGTCGAACAGGGCGGTGAGCTGCGCCTCGCGCACCCGGTGCTGGCCGAGGGTCCGCCGAATGCGCAGCGCCACGGCCGCGGCCTCGGCGATCTCGGCCAGTTCGGCCTCGGACGCCCCCGCCTGCCGGGCGGCGGCTGCCGGCCGGTCGAACTCCTCGACCGCCGCACCCTGCGCCAGCAGGTCGAGGAGCCGGCGCAGGGCGGGCGCGGAGTGCTGGGCGGCCGGTGGTGTCACGCCGGTGAGCATACGGTGACCGCCTCCCGGGGGCCGGTGGGGCAGTGGGGGGTGAGGCGCGCCCGCGGGCCGCACCGGCCTCCGGGGCGGCGCGGCCCGCGGCCGGGCCCGTGAAGTGCCTCGTCCTCAGCCGTGGGACACGGCGTCCTCGCGGTCCCCGGCCGGTGCGGCCGGGACGGAGGCGTCGACGCCGTCCTTGGTGAGGTCGCGGCCGCGGGTCTCCTTGGCCACCCAGACCGTCACCGCGGTGACCAGGGAGGCGAAGCAGAGGTAGACGGAGATCGGGACGGACGACTCGTAGTCCTTGAGCAGTTCGACCGCGATGAGCGGGGCGAGGGCGCCGCCGATGATCGAGGCGAGCTGGGAGCCCATCGAGGCGCCGGAGTAGCGGACCTTCGTGTCGAACATCTCCGAGATGAAGGCCGCCTGCGGACCGTACATCGCACCGTGCAGCAGCAGTCCGAGGGTGACCGCGAAAACGATGACAGGGAAGGACTTGGTGTCCAGGAGCGCGAAGAAGCCGAACGCCCAGAACGCCATGCCGACCGCACCGATCAGCGTGACCGGGCGGCGTCCCAGCCGGTCCGAGAGCGCGCCCCACATCGGGATGGTGACGAAGTGCACCGCGGAGCCGATCAGGACGGCGTTGAGGGCGTCGCTCTTGGACATCTCCAGGTGCACGGTCACGTAGACCAGCAGGAACGCGGTGAGGATGTAGTACGAGATGTTCTCGCCGAAGCGCGTGCCGATCGCGAGGAGCACCTCGCGCCAGCTCTTGCGGAACACCTGGACGACCGGGGCCTGTTCCTTGACGCCCTGCGCGGCCGCGGCGGCCGACCGCTGCTGCGCCTCCAGGAAGACCGGGGACTCCTCGACCGAGATCCGGATCCACAGGCCGATCATGACGAGGACGCCGGAGAGCAGGAACGGGATGCGCCAGCCCCAGGCGAGGAACGCCTCGTCGGACTGGACGGCGGCCAGCAGTGCGAGGACGCCGGTCGCCAGCAGATTGCCGCCGGGCGCACCGGACTGCGGCCAGGAGGCCCAGAAGCCGCGGCGCTCGTCGCCGCCGTGTTCGGAGACGAGCAGCACCGCTCCGCCCCATTCCCCGCCGAGGGCGAAGCCCTGGACCAGGCGCAGGACGGTGAGCAGGATCGGCGCCCAGACGCCGATGCTCGCATGGGTGGGGAGCAGCCCCATGGCGAAGGTGGCGCCGCCCATCATGAGCAGGCTGAGCACGAGGAGCTTCTTGCGGCCGATCTTGTCGCCGTAGTGGCCGAAGACGACGCCGCCGAGCGGACGGGCGGCGAAGCCGACCGCGTACGTCAGGAAGGCCAGCAGTGTGCCGACCAGCGGATCGCTGCTGGGGAAGAAGAGCGTGTTGAACACGAGCGCGGCAGCCGAGCCGTAGAGGAAGAAGTCGTACCACTCGATGGTGGTGCCGACGAGGCTGGCCGCGACGATGCGGCCGATCTTGCCCCTGGGGGGCTGGACGGAGCTGGGGGAACCCATGGTGGAGTCACCGCGTTTCATTGGCAGGGCTGTCAGGGACGGGGGTGCGGGGTCGGGGGAGCGGGGTCGCGAGCGGTACGAGCGGTTCCGGCGGGTGGAGCGGTACGAGCGGGTGGAGCCGTCGCCGACGGTGGGGGGCCGCGGCGCGTGTGGGGTCAGTGGGCGCCCCAGCCCCCGTCGACGGGGAGCGAGACGCCGGTGATGTAGCCGGTGTGGGGTCCGCAGAGCCAGCGGCAGACCGCGGCGACCTCTTCGGGCTCGATCAGCCGCTTGATCGCGGACCGGTCCAGGAGGATGTCGGTGACGACCTCCTCCGGCGGGATCCCGTGCGCGGCGGCCTGGCCCGCGATCTGGCCCTCCACCAGGGGCGTGCGCACATAACCGGGGTTGACGCAGTTGCTGGTCACCCCGTGCGGGGCGCCCTCCAGAGCGGCCACCTTGCTCAGCCCCTCCAGGCCGTGCTTGGCCGCGACGTAGGCGGACTTGAAGGCGCTGGCCCGCAGTCCGTGCATGCTGGAGACGTTGACGATCCGGCCCCACCCCCCGGCGTACATGTGCGGGAGGCAGTGCCGCATCAGCAGGAACGGGGCGGTCACCATCACCTTCTGGATCAGCTCGAAGCGGTCCGGCGGGAAGTCCTCGATGGCGGCCACGTGCTGCAGACCGGCGTTGTTCACCAGGATGTCCGCACCACTCGGCAGCGTCCTGATCGCCTCGGGGTCCGCCAGGTCCACGACGTGGGCCACACCGCCGATCGCGGCGGCGACGGACTTGGCGCTCCCGGCCTCGCGGTCGACCACGTGAACGAGGGCGCCGGCCCCGGCGAGCGCCTCGGCGGTGGCCCGGCCGATGCCGCTGCCGCCGCCGGTGACCAGGGCGGTGCGCCCCCTGAGGTCCACGGCTCCGGCGTCCGGCGCGGAGTAACCGGAAGCTGCGTGAAATTGGCTCGTCATGGCCGGAAACGCTAGAGACACCCGGCCGGACATCCCATGGTGCGGATCTCCACAGTGAGCGGCGGAGGAGTGGGGGGATCCGCCACCCGGCGACCGGTCGGAGCCCGCTACCCGTCCAGCGGGCAGCGGCCGAGCAGCTCGGCGGGGCCGGCCCCTTCGGGCAGCTCCAGAGTGCGGCTCGACGGGGGCCGTCGGCCGTCGTCCAGCCACCGTTCCAGTGCCGCGGCCGCCGAACGGTGGCACGGCACGAGCGGACGCAGCCGGTCGGGGAAGGTGTCGACGAGCGAGTCCACGTGGGTGCCGCCCTCGACGCGGTAGTAGCGGTGGAGCGCGCCGCGCCCCTCCCGCCGCACCATCCGCGCGTACGCGTCCGAGGTCCTGGAGATCGGGAGCAGGACGTCCAGGGTGCCGTGGAAGCTGATCAGCGGCTTCCCGATGCGGCCGGTCAGGGCGATCCCCGACACGGCGTCGCGCACCTCGGCCGGCCGTCCCGCGTAGTCGTAGTCGGCGTCGCACGCGGGGGTTCCCGGTGCACAGAACGGAGTGCCCGCCTCGGCCGCGCCGTCGAACTCCGGGTCGATCTCCTCCCGGTAGATCCGCTGGGTGAGGTCCCAGTAGTACTGGTGGTGGTACGGCCAGAGGAACTCCGAACCGGCCGGGTAGCCGGCGGCCGTCATGGTCCGGTGGGCGTCCTCGGCGTCCGCGCCCCCGGCCGCGTAGCGGGGGTAGGCGCGGAGGGCGGGCGGCAGGAAGGTGAGGAGGTTCGGCCCGTCCGCGCGCCAGAGCGCGCCTTCCCAGTCAACACCGCCGTCGTACAGCCCGGGATGGTTCTCCAGCTGCCAGCGCACCAGATAGCCGCCGTTGGACATGCCCATCGCCAGTGTGCGGGCGGGGAGGCGGTGGTAGCGCCGGGCGACGACCCGGCGGGCCGCACGGGTGAGCTGGGTGACCCGGGTGTTCCACTCGGCGATGGCGTCGCCGGGGGCCGTGCCGTCCCGGTGGAACGCGGCCGAGGTGTTGCCCTTGTCGGTGGCGGCGTACGCGTAGCCCCGGGCGAGCGCCCAGTCGCCGAAGGCCCGGTCGTTGGCGTACTGCTCGCGCACGCCGGGCGAACCGGCGACGACGAGGCCGCCGTTCCACCGGTCGGGGAGGCGGATGACGAACTGGGAGTCGTGGTTCCAGCCGTGGTTGGTGTTGCCGGTCGAGGTGTCGGGGAAGTACCCGTCGATCTGGATGCCCGGCACGCCGCTGGGGGTGGCCAGGTCCTTCGGGGTGAGGCCCGCCCAGTCGGCCGGATCGGTGTGCCCGGAGGCCACCGTCCCGGCCGTCGTCAACTCCTCCAGGCAGTCGGCCTGTTGATGGGCGGCTCCGGGCACCCTGATCAGCTCGACGCCTGAGCAGTGACCGGGCCGTACGGCTTCCGGCGGCAGCGGGGCGGCGGCGGACGGGGCCGCCGTCCAGGCCGTCAGGACGGCCGCGGCGACGGCCGTGCCGCGCAGCCACCGGCCGCGGGCCGGTCCACGCGGAGCGTCGTGTCGTGATCCGGTGGGCCGGACGGTCGATGGGGCGTCTGGCATGGCTGTGCCTCCGTCGGGTGAGAGGGGTCAGGGGCAGGTGCCGTCGGCGAGGACGTAGTGGCCCGCCGGGGACTCCTTGAGGGTGTGGGTCACGAAGGTGTTGTAGAGCCCCAGGTGCTGGCCGGAGCCCTTCGCGTACACGTGTCCGCCGGTGGTGGTGGCCCGGCCCGCGCGCACGTGCTCGTAGTTGTCGGCCGTCCAGCAGGCGGTGGGCTCGGTGGGCGGGTCCACGGGCGGTTCGGGGGTCGTGCCGCCGTCCAGGCCGAAGAAGCGGGTGATCCAGTAGCTGGAGCAGATCGAGTCGATGAAGTGCTGGGTGCCGGTGGCGCCGCACTGTTCGCCGCCGGTTCCCGGATCGACCGGAGTGCCGTGAGCGATCCCCGGCACCCGGTTGACCTCGACGACGCTCCCGCCCCCGGCCGACAGGTACTCGCTCCTGCGGGTGCTGTTGGGGCCGACGGTGGAGGTCCGGTCCGGTGACTGGCCGAGACCGTGCACCGCGGTCCACTGGTCGCGCAGCTCATCGGCGTTCCTCGGCACGACGGTCGGGTCGTTGTCCCCGTGCCAGATCGCCACCCGGGGCCAGGGGCCCGTGAAACCGGGGTGCGCGTCCCGGACCGCCTGCGCCCACGCCGCCGGGGTGCGGTCCGTCCCGGGGCTCATGCAGCCGAACGCGGAGACGACGTCGACCCCGCAGCCGTACGGGATTCCGGCGACGACCGCGCCCGCGGCGAACACCTCCGGGTAGGCGGCGAGCATCACCGACGTCATCGCCCCACCCGCCGAGAGACCCGTGACATGGACCTGGTCGACGTCGGTTCCGTAGGCGGTCGCTGCGTGCGCGACCATCTGCCGGATCGACGCGGCCTCGCCCTGGCCGCGCCGGGTGTCGCCCGGCTGGAACCAGTTGAAGCACTTGTTGGCGTTGTTGGCGGTGGTGGTCTCGGCGTAGACGACGAGGAACCCGTGGCGGTCGGCGAAGGTGTCGAGCCCGGAGTTGTCGGAGTACACCTGCGCGCTCTGGGTGCAGCCGTGCAGGGCGACGACCACGGGTGCGTTCGCCGGCAGGGCCGGGGGCCGGTGCACGTACATGTTCAGGTTGCCGGGGTTGGCCCCGAAGGCGGTGACGCGCTCCAGGGCGGCGGCCGTCCGTGCCTCGGCGGCCATCGGTCCCGCCGGTGCGGCGCCGGCCGTCCCCGGTCCCGCCAGCGCCGCCCCCGTGACCAGGGCGACGACGGCGGCGAGGCGGCGGGCGCCACGGCTCCAGCGCCCACCGCGTCCGGTCCTCGGCGGCGGGGCCCCGGGCGGGGCGGGGTGCGACGGCATGACGTACGGCATGGTGACCTCCCGTGGGACGGCGCACGGGATCGCCCGTGATCCCGTGCCCCCGGCCGTGCCGCCGGGGTGCGGTCACCGTAGGAAGCGGGCGGGCGGCCGGGGAATGGCGGCGCCCTCCACAACCCGCCCGGCAGCCGGGGGCCGCCGCCCGTTGCCGGGAGCGTGCCCTGCTGCTACGGGACGGCGTCCGGGGCCGCCGGTGCTCAGGCCGCCGGTGCGAGGTCGGGCGCCACGGTCAGCTCCGCCCCGGTCGCGGCACGCACCTGATCCACCGTCACCTCGTCGGCCACTTCCCGCAGCAGGAAGCCGCCGGGGGTGACGTCGAGCACCGCGAGATCGGTGATGATCCGGTGCACCACGCCCCGGCCGGTGAGGGGCAGGGTGCACTCCCCGAGCAGCTTGGGGGAACCGTCGCGCGCTGTGTGCTCCGTCAACACGATGACGTGCCGGGCGCCGTGGACGAGGTCCATGGCGCCGCCCATGCCCTTGACCATCGCGCCGGGGATCACCCAGTTGGCCAGGTCGCCGGAGGCGGACACCTGCATCGCCCCCAGGACCGCGACGTCGATGTGCCCGCCGCGGATCATCGCGAAGGAGAGCGCGGAGTCGACACAGGACGCCCCGGGCAGCAGCGTCACCGTCTCCTTGCCTGCGTTGATCAGGTCGGGCCGGACCTCGGACGCGACGGGGTAGGGGCCGACGCCGAGTAGGCCGTTCTCCGAGTGGAACACCACCTCGACGCCGCCCGGCAACTGGTCGGGGATCAGCGTCGGCAGACCGATGCCGAGGTTGACGTAGGCGCCGTCCTTCAGCTCCCGGGCGGCGCGGGCCGCCATCTGCGTACGCGTCAGCGGCATCTCAGCGGTTCCCTTCGTGGGCGGGGCGGACGGTACGGCGCTCGACGCGCTTCTCCGCACGCGGGTCGGCGCTCCCGACGAGGACGACCCGCTGGACGAAGATCCCGGGCAGATGGACGTCGTCGGGGGCGAGTTCGCCGGGCTCGACGAGCTCCTCCACCTCCGCCACGGTGATGCGCCCGGCCATCGCGGCCTGCGGGTTGAAGTTGCGGGCGGAGGAGTCGAACCGGAGGTTCCCGTGCCGGTCGCCCACGGCCGCGCGCACCAGCGCGAAGTCGGTCGTGATGCCCTCCTCCAGGATGTGCTCGCGTCCGCCGAAGGTCCTGCTCTCCTTGGGCGGCGAGGCCACCGCGACGGAGCCGTCCGTACCGTGGCGCCAGGCCAGACCGCCCTCCGCGATCATGGTGCCCGCGCCGGCCGGCGTGTAGAACGCCGGGATGCCCGAACCGCCGGCCCGCAACCGTTCCGCGAGAGTGCCCTGGGGGACGAGTTCCACCTCCAGCTCACCCTGGAGGTACTGGCGCGCGAACTCCTTGTTCTCCCCCACGTAGGAGCTGGTCATCCGCGAGATCAGCCCCTCCCGCAGCAGGAGGCCCAGGCCCCAGTCGTCCACCCCGCAGTTGTTGGACACCACCCTCAGGTCACCGGCGCCCCGCTCCAGCAGAGCGTGGATCAGCACACTGGGAATGCCGCACAGCCCGAATCCGCCCACCGCCAGCGACGCCCCGCGCTCGACGTCCGCGACCGCGTCCGCCGCGTCGGCGACCACCTTG
The DNA here is from genome assembly GCF_014650675.1 of Streptomyces anulatus. Taxonomy (GTDB): domain Bacteria; phylum Actinomycetota; class Actinomycetes; order Streptomycetales; family Streptomycetaceae; genus Streptomyces; species Streptomyces anulatus. Next base: position 41,188 of record NZ_BMVK01000004.1, read on the forward strand.
TCCCTGCTCATCCGTCCACCTCTCGCCTCATCGACTGCGCACGAGACTAGGAACCGGTGACGGCTCGCGGCGATGGCGGCCGACCCCATAGCGGGGCCGGTCCGGATGGTGGTTGCGACCGTCCGGAGCGGTGCTCCTCGGGGAATCCGGCCCGCGTGCGGAACACGCCGGGGTAGGGTCCGCGCATGGCCAAGGTGACCGTCAGTCTGGATGCCGAACTCGTCGTCGAAGTGATGGTGCTCGCGGGGGTCGGCAACCCGCAGGACGCCGTCGAACTCGTGGTACGCGACTACATCGCGCGCGGCCACCGCACGGAGGCCCTCGTCGCCGACCGCGAGGGGGCGGTGCGCGACACGGAGGTCAAGCCCGAGGCGCAGCAGGGCTGATCACCCCTAGGTCGTGTCCGCAAAGTCTCGTCTGGCCCGAGGGCGGACGACGATACTTTCCGGACACTCCCTGGCCCCCTTCGCGAACGGCCCTACGCGACCGGCGCGCCGTCCTCCAGCTCCGCGGTCCCGCCGCCGGACGCCAGGACCTCCAGCGCCGCCCGGACCCGGCTGCCGAGCGGGCCGAGCAGAAAGCCGTCCAGATCGGCGGGCGCCACCAGGCGCCAGGACAGCAGTTCCTCCTCCTGGAGCCGGATCGCCGCCAGCTGGTCCGCGGTGAGCACCCCGCCGTCGTACAGGTACGCCACGATCGGCGGGCGGCCGGCGCCCCGCGCCCAGTCCACGGCGAGCAGCCGTCCCGGCGCGAGGTCGAGGCCGATCTCCTCCGCCGTCTCGCGTCGCGCGGCGTGCCGGGGCCCCTCACCCGCCTCCGACTCGACCGTCCCGCCGGGCAGGGCCCAGCCCTTGCGGTAGTTCGGCTCGACGAGGAGGAGCCTTCCCTCCGCGTCACGGAAGAGCGAGGCGGCGGCGGAAAGGACCCGGGGGAGCCCGGCGATGTACACGGCGTAGTCGGCATCGGGAGTCGTCACGGCCGACAGCGTAGTGGGGCGGGCCGGACCGCACGGCCGTGGACAGCCATGGGCAGATCAGGGGGCGTGCGGATAAGGTCGGGGCGGCGCGACTGCCTGTTCGAAAGCAAGGGATGCAAGGTGACGGACGGAGCAGATGTGGAGACCGCCCGCGTGCTCGTGGCGGCGGACAAGTTCAAGGGCTCGCTCACGGCCGTGCAGGTCGCGGAGCGGGTGACGGCCGGGCTGCGGCGCGTCGTCCCCGGCGTGCGGGTGGAGACCCTGCCGGTCGCGGACGGCGGCGACGGAACGGTCGCGGCCGCGGTGGCCGCCGGATTCGAGCGCCGCGAGGCGCGGGTGACCGGTCCTCTCGGGGACCCGGTGACGGCGGCGTACGCGCTGCGCGGGTCCACCGCCGTGGTGGAGATGGCCGAGGCCTCGGGCCTCCAGCACCTGCCCGACGGGGTGTTCGCCCCGCTCACGGCCACCACGTACGGCTCGGGCGAACTGCTGCTGGCCGCCCTGGGGGCGGGGGCGACGACGATCGTGTTCGGGGTCGGCGGCAGCGCCACCACGGACGGCGGCGCGGGCATGCTCGCCGCCCTCGGGGCACGCTTCCTGGACGCGGACGGCAAGCCCGTGGGCCCCGGCGGGGGCCCGCTCGCGGAGCTGGCCGAGGCCGACCTCTCGGGGCTCGACCCCCGGCTGGCCGACATCGACCTGGTCCTGGCCAGCGATGTGGACAACCCGCTGACGGGGCCGAAGGGCGCTCCCGAGGTGTACGGCCGCCAGAAGGGCGCGAGCGAGGAGGACATCGCGGTCCTCGACGCGGCCCTGGCGCACTACGCCTCGATCCTGGGCCCGGACCAGGCGGCCCTGCCCGGCGCGGGCGCGGCCGGAGGCATCGGCTACGGGGCGCTCGTCGCCCTCGGCGCCCGCTTCCGCCCCGGCATCGAGGTGATGCTCGACGTGCTGGGCTTCGCCCCCGCGCTCGCCCGCGCCACGCTGGTCATCACGGGCGAGGGCTCGCTGGACGAGCAGACGCTGCACGGCAAGGCCCCGGCCGGGGTCGCCGCCGCCGCCCGCGCGGCCGGGATCGAGGTCGTCGCGGTCTGCGGCCGGCTCGCCCTGCCCCCGGAGGCCCTGGAGAAGGCGGGCATCCGCCGCGCCTACGCCCTGGCCGAGCTGGAACCGGACCCGGCCGTGTCCATGGCCCAGGCCGGACCGCTGCTGGAACGGGCGGCGGAGTCGATCGCCCGGGACTTCCTGCTGCGCTGACGCGGGCGTACGGCGGGCGGACGTACGCGGAGCAGGCATACGCAGCGCAGCAGGCATACGCAGCGCAGCAGGCATACGCAGCGCAGGCGTACGCGGCAGGCGTACGGGGAGAGCGCGGGGGAGGGGCCCGGGGACAGACGCCGGGCCCCTCCCGTACGCCGACTCCTCCCGCGCCTCGCACCGTCGCGCCCTGTGCCGCACCCCGCCCTGCCCGCTCCCACTCCACGCCGCGTTTCCGCCCCGGCCCCGCACTTGCCGCCCCTGCCCTGGCCCGCACCCCGCACGGGCCCCGCACCCGCCGCGCCGCCCCGCGTGCCGCACCGCACCGCCGCGCCCGCCCCCGGCCCCGCACGGGCCCCCGCTCCCGCCCTCACGGCACCGCGGACCACAGCCTCAGCACGTCCAGCGCCAGCACCAGGTCGACCAGCTCACGCGGCCGTGACAGTGAGCGCGCGGTCAGCCGCTCCAGGCGCCGCAGCCGGTTGAACACCGTGTTGCGATGACACCGCAGCCGTACCGAGGCCCGCCCCACCGAACCCCCGCACTCCAGCCACGCCTCCAGCGTTCCGACCAGCACCGCACGTTCCGCCGGGACCAGCGCCAGCAGCGGACCGAACACCTCCGCGAGGAGCCGGGCCGACAGCTCCGGCCCGCTCACCAGCAGGGCCGTCGGCAGCCGCTCGTCGAGCCGTACGACCTCCCTGCTGCCGGGCGCACACGTCAGCAGCGCCGTGCCCGCGAGCCGCCGCGCCGTGCCCAGCTCCGCCGGCGAGCCCACCACCGGACTCATGCCTCCCGGCCCCGCACCGTGCTCCCCGAGCCGCGCCACCGCCCCGGCCGGGCCCTCCGCGCCCAGTAACACCACCGCGACGTCCCCGTCCCCCGCGCCGCACCACCACCAGCGCGCCCCGTCCCCGTCCGGGCCCTCCGCCACCGCGGCCTCCGGTACGGGCGCGCCCAGCACCACCACCGCGTAACGCCCCCGCTCCGGCAGCCCGAGGCCGCGTGCCGCACGCTCCACCAGGTCCGGCGGCGCCCCGCCCGCCAGCAGCGGGCCGAGCAGCGCCCCGTACCGCGTTCCACGCCGCATCCGCCGCTCCGTCCCCGGTCCGGGCGTTCCTGATGACCGATGAGGATGCCAGCGGCCGTGCGCGCGGGCGCCCGCCCGTCACCGCGTCTGTGCGCGTGCACAACGAGGCCCTTCGTTCGCTGGTCGCCCGCATCGAGTCGGTCCCGCGCCGTGGACGCACGTCCCGCCCGGTGCTGGTCTGTGGCACCACACACGACGCCATGACTTCACCGATGAGCACGACAGGTGAACACGGGACGACAAGGCGGAAGGAGGAGGACGCATGGCAACGCTAGAGATCCGCGGGCTTTCCGTCGGCTACGGCCCGGTCCGGGCGCTGCGCGACATCTCCGTCGACGTGCCGGACGGCGGGATCACCGCCGTACTCGGCGGTAACGGCGCGGGCAAGACCACACTGCTGCGGGCCGTGTCGCGGACCCTCGGCTTCCACCGCGGGACGGGCACCGGAACCATCCGGTTCGACGGCCGCCCCCTGGAGGGGCTGCGGCCCGCCCAGGTGGTGGCCGCCGGAGTGGTCCAGGTGCCGGAGGGCCGGCAGGTCTTCGCCCGGATGACGGTGGCCGACAACCTGCGGGCGGGAGCCCTCGGGGCACGTGGCGGGCGCAAGGGGACGAGCGCGGCGCTGGCCCGGGTCCACGAGCTGTTCCCGGTGCTCGCCGACCGCGCGCACCAGCGTGCCGGACTGCTGTCCGGCGGCGAGCAGCAGATGCTGGCGATGGGCCGCGCCCTGATGGCGGGACCCCGGCTGCTCCTGCTGGACGAGCCCTCGCTCGGCCTCGCCCCGCTGATGGCGGCCAGGATCGCCGAGACCGTGCGGGAGATCAACGCGAGCGGCACCTCCGTCATGCTCGTCGAGCAGAACGCGGCCATCGCCCTGCGGCTCGCCTCCACGGCGTACGTCCTCGACGTCGGCGAGGTCGCCCTGTCCGGGCCCGCCGACGAACTCGCCGCGTCCGACGAGGTCCGCCGCCGCTACCTCGGCGTCGTCGACGAGGACGCGGCGGCGGACGCCGACCCGGCCGCCCGGAACCGCCGCACCCTGAGCAGGTGGTCCGCGTGACCACCACCGCCACGGCCTCCGCGCACAGCACCACGGCCGCACTCGCCGTCGAGGACGTCACCGTCCGCTTCTCGGGGCTCACGGCCTTGGACGGCGTCTCCTTCACCGTCGAGCCCGGCAGTGTGCACGCCGTCATCGGGCCCAACGGCGCGGGCAAGTCCACCTGCTTCAACGTCCTGTCCGGCGTCTACCGCGCCACTTCCGGGCACGTCCGCCTCGGCGACACCGAGCTGACCGGACTCCCGCCGCACTCCATCGCGGACCTCGGGGTCGCGCGCACCTTCCAGAACCTGGCGCTGCCGCCGCAGGCGACCGTCGCCGACAGCCTCCTGCTCGGCCGCCACCGGCTGACCCGCTCCGGGTTCGTCGCCACAGGCCTGCGGCTGCCCTCCGCCGCCCGGGAGGAACGGCGCCACCGCGACCGGGTCCGGGAGATCGCCGAATTCATCGGCCTCGACAAGGAGTTGGAGCGACCGGCCGGATCACTGCCGTACGGACAGCAGAAGCTCGTCGAGCTGGGCCGCGCCCTGTGCATGGAGCCGAAGGTCCTGCTGCTGGACGAACCGATCGCCGGGATGACCGCGGTTGAGCGCCGTCGCACCGCGGCCGTCGTGGCCGATGTGCGCGACAGCCTCGGCATCTCCATCGTGCTGGTCGAGCACGACATGGGAGTGGTGATGCGGCTCGCGGACGCGGTGACCGTACTCGACTTCGGACGACGGATAGCCGGGGGCACCCCCGCCGAGGTCCAGAACGACCCGGCCGTCGTCCAGGCCTACTTGGGAGCACCTCAATGACCACGTTCGTCGAACTCCTCCTCGGCGGCCTGTCGATCGGCTCGGTCTACGCACTCATCGCGCTCGGGTTCGTCGTCATCTTCAAGGCCACCGAGGTCGTCAACTTCGCCCACGCGTCCCTGCTGTTGGCGGGCGGCTACGTCACCGCCGTGCTCCACGACGACATCGGGTTCTGGCCCGCGCTGCTCGTCGGGATCGCGGGCGCGGCGACCGTCGGGGCGGGCATCGAGTTCTTCGTGATGCGCCGCTACCGGGGCAGCGACCAGAGCGTCCTGGCCATCGTCACCATCGGCGTCGACATCCTCCTGATCACCGAACTCACCCGCCGGATGGGCACGGACGTGCTCGCCCTCGGAGACCCCTGGGGCAACGAGGTCGTCTCCGTCGGAGGCATCACCCTCGCCCAGACCCGGATCGCCGCGTTCCTCGCCGCCGGGCTGCTGATCACGGTGTTCCTGCTCGCCTTCCGCTACACCTCGTGGGGCGTGTCGATGCGGGCAGCCGCCGAGAACCCGCAGACGGCGGCGCTCATGGGCATCAAGCTGGGGCGGGTCTCGCTCGCCGCCTGGGCGGTCGCCGGAGCCCTTGCCGCCGTCGCCGCCCTCTTCCTCACCGTGTTCCCGACCCCGGGCCTGGAGCGCGCCACGTCGCTCGCCGCGCTCAAGGCGTTCCCCGCCGCGATCCTCGGCGGACTCGACTCCACCACCGGGGCGCTCGCCGGGGGACTCATCGTCGGCGTCACCGAGTCGCTCGCCACCGGCTACCAGAGCGACCTCTCCTTCCTCGGCCGGGGCATCGGCGACCTGGCGCCCTACCTGGTGATGGTGGCGGTCCTGCTCATCCGGCCCGCGGGACTCTTCGGCACGAAGGAGCTGGCCCGTGTCTGACACCACCCCCGAAGCCCCTGCCGCACCCGCCACCGCACCCGGCGGCGGCGCGGAGAGCTTCACCGACCGGCTGCGCCGCCCCCGTACGTACGCCGTCCTCATCGGCTCCCTCCTGCTCCTCGTCCTCCCCTTCTACCTGGACCGCTTCTGGCTCCAGGCCGGACTGTTCGCGATGGCGGCGGCGATCGGCGCCATCGGGCTCAACATGCTCACCGGCGCCACCGGGCAGCTCTCCATGGGCCACGCGTTCTTCCTCGCCGTCGGCGCGTACGGCTACTGCGTCCTGGCGGGCGAGAGCAGCACCGAGAACGGGCACACGCTGACCGGACTCGGGCTGCCCACCTGGCTGGCCGCGATCCTCGCCGTACTGCTCGCCGGAGCGGCGGGCGGGCTGTTCAGCCCCATCGCCGGCCGGCTGCGCGGCGCCTACCTCGGCATCGCGACCCTCGCGCTGATCTTCATCGGGCAGCACGTCCTGTTCAACGCGGGCTCGCTGACCGGCGGCTACAACGGCCGGGCCGTACCGCCGCTGTCGCTGCTCGGCTTCACCTTCGACGACACCGAAGTCGTCGTCGCCGCCGTGCCGTTCGGCTCCTCGGAGAAGCTCTGGTACGCGGGCCTGGTCGCGCTCCTGCTGAGCGCGCTGTTCGCCCGGGGGGTGCTGCGCGGCCGGCCGGGCCGGGCGATGAACGCCATCCGCGACCACCGGATCGCGGCCGGGGTGATGGGCGTGCCGGTGGCCCGCTACCGGGCCGGCGTCTTCGTCCTGTCCTCGATGTACGCGGGCCTCGCGGGCGTCCTGCTCGCCCTGGTCTTCCAGCGGACCGTCCCCGAGTACTTCGGCATGATCCTGTCCCTCGAATACCTCGCCATGATCGTCATCGGCGGGCTCGGCAGCGTCGCCGGAGCCGTGATCGGCGCGGCCTTCGTCACCCTGCTCCCGCAGGTGTTCACGCACTACAGCGACTCCCTGCCGCTGGTCTCCGCCCCCGGCACGGGCGGGCTGGCTCCCGGTGAGGCGTCCCGCTATCTGTACGGCGCCGCGGTGGTCGCGGTGGTCCTGTTCCTGCCCGGCGGCCTCGCCCGCCTGGGCCTCGCACGCGCGAAGAAGCCCGCGGCTCCGAAGAATCCAGGGGAGAAGTCATGAAACTCAGAGTGCTCACGGCCGTGGTCGCGACCCTCGCCGTCACCCTCGTCGGGTGCAGCGGCAAGGCGACCGACGGAAAGGCGACCGAGGAGGGCGAGGGCGGGATCAAGACGGGCCCCGGGGTCTCCTCCTCGACGATCTCCCTCGGCGTGCTGACCGACATGACCGGCGTCTACGCCTCGCTGGGCAAGAGCGTCACCCAGGCGCAGCAGCTGTGGGTCAAGCAGACGAACGACGAGGGCGGCATCTGCGACCGGAAGATCGAACTGACGGTCCGCGACCACGGATACGACCCGCAGAAGGCCATCGCCGCGTACACCGAACTGGAGCCGGAGGTGGTGGGCTTCGCCCAGTTCATCGGCTCCCCGTTCGTCGCCGCCGTCGAGCAGCGCATCGACGGCCAGGACAAGGGCCTCGTGCTGCCGCAGGCCTGGTCGGCGAATCTGCTGGGCTCCCCGTACGTCCGGGTCATCGGCGCCACCTACGACGTCGAGACGATCAACCTCATCGACTATCTCCTGGCCGAGAAGCGCATCGCCAAGGGCGACAAGATCGGTCATGTGTACTTCGAGGGCGACTACGGCGAGAACGCGCTCGTCGGCTCGAAGCACGCGGCGAAGGAGGCCGGTCTCACCGTCGTCGAGCAGAAGATCAAGCCGACCGACAACGACATGACGGCCCAGGTCGCCGCCCTCAAGCAGGCCGGGGTCAAGGCCGTGATCGTCAGCGCTGGCCCGCGCCAGGCGGCCTCGCTCGTCGGCGTCGCGGCGGCCACCGGCTTCGACGTCCCGGTCGTCGGCAACAACTCGGCTTTCGCCCCGCAGCTGTTGAAGACCCAGGCGGGCCCCGCGCTGCTCAAGGACTACTACGTCGCCGCCTCCACGCTGCCCATCGGGGACCCGGGCGACGGCCCCGCCAAGCTCGCGAAGGAGTACGCCGCCCAGTACCCGAAGGACGTGCTCGACAACGGCGTCGTCGCCGGTTACACGGCGGCCTCCCTGTTCGGCGAGGCCCTGTCGAAGGCGTGCGACGACAAGGACCTCACCCGCGAGGGCATCGACAAGGCACTGCTCACGATCAAGGGGTACGGGAGCGAGTTCGGGGTGTCGCACGACTTCTCGGACCCGAAGGCCCCGTCCACCCGGGAGAGCGTCATCATGAAGCCGGACGCCGGCGCCGCCGGCGGACTGAAGGTGGTCCGGCCGGCCGAGGTCGCCGCGGCGGCCGAGTCCTTCACCGCCGGTTCCTGACCGCTGCCGGGAGGTCCGACCGGGCACGCCCGGTCAGACCTCCCGGCCGTCCATCCCGATGTACCGGAAGCGCCCCCGCTCCACGCGGTAGACGAAGACCCCGGTCCCGGTGTACATCCCGTTGGCGGGCTCGAAGGCGTAGCTCTTGGACACCCCCTTGTACGAGGTGGTCCGCAGCGCGGGCAGCAGGTCCTGGCGGCTGATCCGCTCCCGGCCCAGTCCCCGCGCGCAGGCGGCGATCAGTCCGACCGCGTCGTACGCCTCCGCCGCGAACAGCGGCGGCGCGCCGTCGAACCGCTTGCGGTAGGCGGCGGCGAACGGGTGCACCGAGGGCACCGAAGCGGGGTCGGCGGCCGTCGAGACGACCAGCCAGCCCGCCGCGTCCTCGCCCGCCTCCGCCAGGAACCGGGGGTCGTGCACGGCCTGGGTGGCGATCTTCGGCCCGAGGAACCCGGCCCTGGTCAGCGACTTGGCGAACCGTCCGGCGTCCCGCCACCCGCCCCCGTACACCACCGCGCCCGGCCGCTTCGCGGCGATCCGCACGGCCTCCGCGTCCAGGTCGCGGGCGCCCTCCCGCACGGTCTCCGCGAGCACCGTGCGGCCGTTGCCGCGCAGCCCCGTGTCGAGGAAGCGGGTGGTCTGCCGGCCGTACTCGGTGCCGTCGTCGACCAGCGCGATCCGGTCGATCTCGTACGCCCCGAGGAACTGGGCCACCGGCAGCATCTGCATGTCGTTGCGCGGCCTGGCGCACAGGAAGATCCGGTTCAGGTGCCGGATGTCCCCGTCGACCACGCTGAGCAGCGGCAGCGCCGCCTCGTCGTACGCGACCAGTGCCTCCCGCGCCGCGTCCGTGCCGGTCGCGCCCAGGGCGGCCACCAGCAGCGGGTCCTCGGCGAACCGGCGCACCGCCGCCCTCGCCCGCTCCTCGTCGCCCCCGTCGTCGATCGTGGTCAGCCGCAGCGTGAACGGCGCGTCCCTGCGCGCGTTGTGCTCCGCCACCGCGAGCCGCGCCGCCCGGTCCTGTCCCGTGCCGAGGGCCGCCGACGGGCCGCTGAGGTCGGCCTGGAGCCCGATGTGCAGCTCCGGGCGGGCCGTCTTCCCGTCGTCCCCCTCGCCGCCGCCCGTGCCCTTGCCGTCGCCGGAGGAGACCAGCCAGGCGGCGGTACCGCCCGTCGCCGCGAGCGCCGCGCCGCCGGCGACGTACGCGAGGAAACGGCGACGGGCGGGGGAGGCCGGCAGGGCGGCCGTGTCCCGGCCGCCGGTTCCGGTCCCCGTTCCGGTGGTTGCGCCCGTGCCGGTGCCCGATTCGGTGCCCGGGCCGCCCGCCGTGCCGGCGTCCAGGCTCGTCGCGTCGATGTCGGGCAGGGCGAGCATCCGCGCCGAGCGCTCGGCGATCAGATGGGTGACCGGACCGGGCAGCCAGCTGCCGCCCGACACGTCCTCGGCGAACGCCCGGCGGATGTCCGCCGCCGCCGGACGGTCCTCGGGGTCCTTGGACAGGCACGCCTCGACGACCGGGACCAGTCCGGGCGGCAGCGCGCTCAGGTCCGCCGTGTCGTGCACGGTGCGGAACAGCATCGCCTCCACCGGGCCGCTGCCGAACGGCCGCCCGCCGGTGGCCGCGTACACCAGGACGCAGCCCAACGAGAAGACGTCGCTCGCCGGGCCGATCCGCCGCCCCTGCGCCTGCTCGGGCGAGAGGAAGCCGGGGGAGCCGACGATCACGTCCGTCGCCGTGAGGACGGTGTCGTCCAGGGCCCGCGCGATCCCGAAGTCGATCAGCCGGGGTCCGTCCAGACCCAGCAGGACGTTGCCGGGCTTCACGTCCCGGTGCACGAGCCCCGCCGCGTGGACGGCCTCCAGCGCCTCCGCGAGCATCGAGCCCAGCGCCCGCACCCCGCGTTCCGGCAGCGGCCCCCCGCTGCCGACCGCCTCGCTCAGCGCGGGCCCCGGCACGAACTCGGTGGCCAGCCACGGGGCCGGCGCCTCGGTGTCGGCGTCGACCACCGGCACCGCCCACCGGTTGCGTACCTGCCGGGCGATGGCCACCTCCCGCCGGAAGCGGGCGCGGAAGGCGGCGTCGTCGGCGTACTCCGCGCGGATCAGCTTGATCGCCACCAGCGCGCCGCCGGGCGACCGGCCCAGCAGCACCACGCCCATGCCCCCGGCGCCGAGCCGGCCGAGGACGCGGTACCCGGCGATCCGTGCCGGGTCGGCGGAACGGAGCGGTTCCATCAGGGTCAGTGCCTTTCGTCCGGGCCCGCGGTCACTTCAGTTCCAGCTCGACGCGGTAGAGCACCTTGGCGCCGCCCTCGGCGGCGATCCGCAGCAGGTCGCTGTTCTTGTAGCCCTTCGCGCCCTTGACCGACACGGCCGTCGTCACCGGACCGATCCGGGACTTGGTCCACACGTAGTCCTGGATCCCGCCCGATTCCGGGCCGGTGTACTTCCCCGCCTCGAACAGCGAGGCGTCCGCGTTGCGCACGTCCTTCTGGTCGAACCGGAGGGACATCAGACCGCTGAGGCGCTGCCCGCCGCCCAGCTCCTGCTGCGGGCAGCGGAAGCTCTCCTGGACGGTGTCCTCGATCTCCTTCTCGGCGCCCGCCACGCTCCGGTGCACGGTCACGGTCACCGCCCCCTGGACGCGGCCCCTGCCGTCCCGCGCCGGTACGTCGAGCCGCCGGGTGAAGCTGTCCAGCACCCCGGCGGGCAGTGCGGAGCGGCTCCAGACGCAGGAGTCCGCCAGCACGGGCCAGGTGCCGCCGCTCTCGTACGGTGTGTGCCGGACCATCCCGGCGGTCCAGTCGGTCTCCCCGAGCGCGGCGCCACGGGTCAGCTTCCGCGCCCGGTCCGCGTCCTTCGGCACCCGCGCCGGGTTCGGCGTGAACTCGTAGGCGCTGGGCAGCGCCCCCGGCAGCGTGGACTCCTTCGCGTCCGGCTTGCCCGTCGCGTCGGTCTTCCTGCCGTCGGCCGCGCGGCCGCCCTGCTTCGCCGATCCGCTCGGCTCCGGGGCCGGCCCGTCCCCGCCCTTCGACGCCGACCCGCCGCACCCGGCCAGCAGCACCCCCGCCGCCGCGACCGCCACCACGCGTGTTCCCACCAGCATCAGCTTCATCATCGGACCCCCCTGGTCCCCGCTCCGCACCCCGGCCGAACAGTCCGGGCGTCGGCAGCGAGGCGATTCTAGAAGCGGACAGCGCCCGGTGACGGGAAGCCGGTACTCAACCGGGCGGCGGAACGGCTCAGCAGACAGCGGGGTTTCGCCTCTGGCGGCCCGACGCGCGGGATGGTAAGCGCCGCACATGAAGGACGACCGGAGTTGGCCGGAACTCAACCGTCGACGGGAGCGGAAAGCCGGTTCCGGCGCGGCGGCAGGGGAGGTCCGCCCGCCGCGCGACCGCTCCCAGGGACGTCATGATCGGCGGAAAATTGGTCTGGACCACATGGGTCGCCGGTGATTAGCTCATTCCGGACTCCGCGCCCCCGGGCCGGGTCCGCCCAGCTTGTGACCCTGTCCTGCCGAGTTCTGCTGAGGGGATCCATCCGTGATCGACATCGTGGCGGTGCTCAGGGCCGAGGACGCCGCTCTGGACTTCCTTTCCGTGATCGGCGGCGAGGAGGGCGAGGTCCACGTCCTGTGCGGCGACACCGGCGAGCGCCTGGTGCTCCCGGCGGGCCGCCCGCTCGCCGAACGGCTCGACGCCCTGGCCCCGCTGGTCGGGCCGGTCGACGAGCACGCCGCATCGCCCGGACCCGAGGCGCTGGCCGCCCTCGTCGAGGCCTCGGCCCAGGGAGGCCCGGCCCGCCTCTGGACCCACTCGCCCGCCGACACCCGGCGCAGCCGCGGCCGGCTCGGCCGGGACGCCGCCCTCGCCGCCGGGGAACGGCCCGTCCTGCACGCCGTCGGCCACTCGCCCTACCTCCAGTTCATCAGCGACCTGGACCGTCCCCTGGACCGGGCCGAGGTCGCCGCCAAGCTCGCCTTCGTCAACCGGCACTGCGGACACCTGCTGCGCACCGCCTCGGAGGAGCACGTCGTCCGGACCGGCCGGGTCCACGCCACCGAACGCTTCTTCGCGGCCGGACCCGACGAACGCGAGCGGCTGTTCGCGCTCCTGGCCAGCCTCGACGAGGACGCCGCCTCGGTGCCCGACCCCTGGGAATTCGCCACGTCCGCCTACGAGGCGGAGCGGCTGGACGCCACCGTCGCGTGGGTCGCCGGGCACTGCCCGCCCGGCAGCGGGCCCCTCGTCGAGGTCGGGGCCTGCGAAGGGGCCCTCACCACCCGGCTCGTGGACAAGGGCTTCACCGTCCACGCGACCGAACCCAACCCGGTCTTCCGCCACCGACTGGCCACCCACGCCGGGGACACCGCGCACATCCACGCGGAGTCCCTGGAGGACCTGGCCGCCCGCCCGGAACTCCCGGGCGCGGCCTACCTCCTGATCGAGATGCTGTACTACGGCCAGGATCTCGGCCTGCTCGACCGCCTCCCCGCCGACCTGGTCCTCGTCGCCCTGGAACCGGAGACGCTCGCCGCCCGGCTCACCCCCTGGCTGGAGCGCACCCCGCACTGGGAGAAGGCCGACGAGACACCGCTCGTCGCCCCCGCGCTGGAAGCCGTCTGCGGTGGCCGCGCCTATCTGAGCAAGCGCGGCAGCATCGGCGTCCTGCTGCGGCGCACCGGCGTCTGACGGGGCCCGCGATGTACGACGTCTGCGTCGGGCTCGGCTACCACTGCGAGTCGACCTACCAGCTCCGCCGGATCACCGGCGTCGAGCGGGCCCACTTCTTCGACTGGCTCGACCTCGACCTCACCGCCGTGAAGGAGACCATCGAGGCCGACTTCGCCAACGTCCTCCGCCCCGGCCTCGGCGAACCGTTCAGCGACGGCGCCTGCGTACGGGACCGGGGCTCGAACATCCGCTTCTTCCACGAGTTCCACGCCCCGGAGGGAACCCCGCTGACCCCGGCCCTCATCGCCGAGCAGTATCCGGCGGTCCGGGCCAAGTTCACCCACCTCGCCGACCGCTGGCGGGAGCTGACCGCCTCCCGGTCCCGGGTCCTGTACGTCCACCAGGACGCCTTCGACGAGAGCGGCGCCCCGGAACTGGCCGACCTGCACCGGCTGTTGCGCACCCGCTACCCGGACCACGACTTCGACCTGCTGTGGCTGCGCCGTACGCCCCCGACGGACACCGACGCCCTGCCGCCCGGCGTCCTGTGGGGCACGGCCGCGCTCGACCCGGGCCGCTGGGAGGGCGACGACGCCGCCTGGGACGCCGCCCTGGCCCCGCTGGACATCCCCCGCCGCGCCGGGCCCTGAACACCCGCCCGCCGAGCCGCCCGCAACCCCTCCGGAGGAACCGTGCCCATCGCCGTACCCCCGCCCTGGCGCACCGTCGTCATCTCGCCGCACTTCGACGACGCCGCGCTCTCCCTCGCGGGACTGCTGCCCACCCTCCCCGGCCCCCTCGCGGTGGTCACCGTCCACGGCGGCTCCCCGGCCCCCGGCCTCCCGGTCTCGGACTGGGACGCCCTCTGCGGGTTCAGCTCCGCCGTCGAGGCGTACCGGGCGCGCCGGGCCGAGGACGCCCGCTCCTGCGCGCTCCTCGGGGTCGAGCAGGTCCTCGTCGACCACCCCGACGGCCCGTACGTGGGCGAGGGCGACGAGCCCTCCGGCCTGGACCCCCTGCTGCGCTCGCTGGCCCCCGGCACCCGGGTCCTCGTACCGCTCGGCACCAACCAGCCCGACCACGCGGCCGTCCGCCTGCGCACCCAGCGGGTCCTCGCCGCCGCCGGGGCACCCGAGCCCTGGGTCTACGCCGACCTGCCCTACACCGGACACCTCCCGGAATGGGGCACCCCCGGGGCGGGCGAGGCACTGGCCGCGAGCGAGGACTGGGGGCCCGCCTACCAGGAGCTGAACCGCACCCGCCGGCTCACCGTCCGCCATGAGCTGGTGCTCTCCGACGAGCAGTGGGCGGCCAAGCGCGAGGCGGTCCTGTGCCACGCCTCCCAGCTCGCCGCGCTCGCCCCCGTGCACGGAGCGGTCCTGGCCCGCAGGGGCCCGCTGCGCGCCGAGCTGATCTGGAGCCCGGACCCCCGCGACCGCGAGTGACCCGCGCGCCGGGGAACGTACGAGCGCCGGGGAAAGCCTGAGCGTGGCGGGAACGCACGAGGGCCCCGGATGCCGGGGAGCATCCGGGGCCCTCGCCCTGGTTCGTTCGTCCGCCGCTACGGCAGCTGTGCCGCCCGCGCCTCGCGCCGGTTGTCACGGAACGTGTTCACCCGTCGCGCCGTGGCGAACAGCGGTATCACCGCGCCGAGCACCACCTGGAGCGCGCAGCCCGTCTGGAGCAGCAGCTGACCGCCGGGCGCGTCGAACGCCCATGCGGCGAGCAGGCCCATCGCGGCCACGATCCAGCCGAGCATCGCCACCGCGAGGATGCCCCGCGGCTTGGGGTACTCCACCCGGCTCACCATCAGCCACGCCACACCGACGATCGCGAGCAGCGTCGGGATGAAGGGCAGCTCCAGGAGCACGATCGAGACGACCGTCAGCGCGCCGAAGGGGCTCGGCATGCCCTGGAACATGCCGTCCTTGAGCGTCACGCAGGAGAATCTGGCAAGCCTGAGCACCACCGCCAGCAACACCACGATCGCCGCCAGCGCCGACACCCGCTGATGGGCGTCGTCGGCGACCATGCCGTACACGAGCACGAAGTAGGCCGGTGCGAGCCCGAAGCTGATCAGGTCCGAGAGGTTGTCCAGCTCGGCACCCATCGGCGAGGAACGCAGCTTGCGCGCCACGAGACCGTCGAACAGGTCGAAGATCGCGGCCATCAGCATGAGGATCACGGCGGTGGCGGCCGAGTGCCGGGCCATGCCCGTCTCGTCGCTGCCCGTGAGGTGCGGGATCAGAATGCCCGTGGTGGTGAAGTACACCGCCATGAATCCGCACGTCGCGTTACCGAGCGTGAGCGTGTCCGCTATCGACAGCCGCATCGAGAGCGGCATCTCCTCCGCGCCGTCGACCTCGCTCTCGTCGTCGGCCTCCGGCACCCAGCCGGCCTTGGTATCAGGATCAATCACGGTCAATTCGAGTCACCCCCGCGGTGGTGGCCTGACCGACCTCGACCGCGACATCGATACCCTCCGGGAGGTAGATGTCCACGCGCGAGCCGAAGCGGATCAGGCCGATGCGCTCGCCCTGCTCCACCTTCGTGCCCTGGGGGAGGTACGGCACGATCCGACGGGCGACCGCTCCCGCGATCTGCACCATCTCGATGTCGCCGAGCTCGGTGTCGAAGTGCCAGACAACGCGCTCGTTGTTCTCGCTCTCCTTGTTGAACGCCGGAACGAAGCCGCCCGGGATGTGCTCGACCGACGTCACGGTGCCCGCCAGCGGAGCGCGGTTCACGTGGACGTTGAGCGGGCTCATGAAGATCGCGACGCGGGTGCGCCCGTCCTTCCACGGCATGATGCTCTGCACCACACCGTCGGCCGGGGAGATGACCCGGCCCTCAGTGATCTCGCGCTCGGGGTCACGGAAGAACCACAGCATGCCCGCCGCGAGCGCGGTGGTGGGCACGGCCACTGCTGCCCAGCGCCCCGACTTGCGGGCGCGGGCCAGGCTGAGGGCTGCGGTGGCGACGGTCGGCAGGAGCCACGGCGATGCTCCGCGGGCGATGCGGACCCCGCCGCGGGATGCGGAGGAAGTGCTGTCGGGCATGAATGACCTTCGTAGCGGATGATGCCGCGCTGGCAACGGGGGACGGCGGCTTTCCGGCGATGCTATCGGTTGCCGGGCGCAACTGGGCAAGCCAGCAGCCGAGTCGGACGGCGGAAAGGCACCCGCCGAGGGTGACCCGGTGTGATGTTCTTCGCCACCAAATCACCTCGAAAGGGACAATCAGCCCTGGAATCGGTACTCCTCCAAGAGGCGCCGGCCAATGATCATTTTCTGGATCTCGGCGGTACCTTCACCGATCAGCAGCATCGGTGCCTCACGGTAGAGGCGCTCGATCTCGTACTCCTTGGAGAAGCCGTAACCGCCGTGGATACGGAAGGCGTCCTCGACGACTTCCTTGCAGTACTCGGAGGCGAGGTACTTCGCCATCCCTGCCTCCAGGTCGTTTCGTTCCCCGGAGTCCTTTTTGCGTGCTGCATTGACCATCATCGCATGAGCGGCTTCGACCTTGGTGGCCATTTCAGCCAGTTTGAACTGGATCGCCTGGTGCTGGGCGATCGGTTTGCCGAAGGTGTGGCGCTGCTGCGCGTACGAAACGCCCAGTTCGAATGCACGTTGTGCGACACCGCAACCACGCGCGGCGACATTCACCCGCCCGACCTCGACGCCGTCCATCATTTGGTAAAACCCTCGGCCGGTCGCGCCCCCCAGGACGCGATTGGCCGGAATGCGCAGGTCGTCCATGATGAGCTCGGTCGTGTCGACGCCCTTGTAGCCCATCTTGTCGATCTTCCCGGGGATGGTCAGGCCGGGCCGGACCTCTCCGAAGCCGGGCTCCTTCTCGACGAGGAAGGTCGTCATCGACTTGTGCGGCGCGGTGCCCTCCGGGTGGCCTTCGTCACTTCGGCAGAGAACGGCCACCAGAGTGGAGGTTCCGCCGTTCGTCAGCCACATCTTCTGGCCGTTGAGAACGTACTCGTCGCCGTCCTTCACACCCTTCGACGAGATCGCCGAGACGTCCGAGCCGAGCGCCGGCTCGGACATCGAGAAAGCCCCGCGCACCTCGCCGAGCGCCATCCGCGGCAGGAAGGTGTCCTTCTGCTCCTGGGTGCCGTGCTGCTTGAGCATGTAGGCCACGATGAAATGCGTGTTGATGATGCCCGACACACTCATCCAGCCGCGCGCGATCTCCTCCACGCACAGCGCGTAGGTGAGCAGCGACTCACCCAGACCCCCGTACTCCTCGGGGATCATCAGCCCGAACAGGCCGAGTTCCTTGAGCCCCTCGACGATTTCCGTGGGGTACTCGTCGCGGTGCTCCAGCCGGGTCGCGACCGGAATGATCTCCTTGTCGACGAAATCCCGGACCGTGGAAAGGATTTCCCGCTGGATGTCGTTCAGACCGGCGGTCTGGGCGAGTCGCGTCATGGCTGCTTCTCCTGTGGCTTCACGCGGATGGCCTTAAGGCTTCACACAGTTACTTGGCGGGCGTCGGGCGGCCGGGCTGCTCTCCGCCGCGCTCCTTGATGTACGTCTCGGTGGGGACCATCACCTTGCGGCGGAACACGCAGACGACCGTGCCGTCCTGCTTGTAGCCCTTGGTCTCCACGTACACGATCCCGCGGTCGTTCTTGGACTTCGACGGGGTCTTGTCCAGCACGGTCGTCTCGCCGTAGATCGTGTCGCCGTGGAAGGTCGGCGCGATGTGCTTCAGCGATTCGACCTCCAGATTGGCGATGGCCTTTCCGGAGACGTCCGGCACCGACATGCCGAGCAGCAGCGAGTAGATGTAGTTGCCGACGACGACGTTCTTCCCGAAGTCGGTCGTCTTCTCCGCGTAATTGCTGTCCATGTGCAGCGGGTGGTGATTCATGGTCAGCAGGCAGAAGAGGTGGTCGTCGTACTCCGTGACCGTCTTTCCGGGCCAGTGCTTGTAGACGGCACCGACCTCGAACTCCTCAAAGGTGCGTCCGAACTGCATGATCAGGCCTCCGGGGCTTCGAACTTGGAGGTGCGCTGCATGCCGGCGGCCCGGCCCTTGCCGGCGATCACCAGCGCCATCTTGCGGCTGGCCTCGTCGATCATCTCGTCGCCGAGCATCGCGGAGCCCTTCTTGCCGCCCTCCTCGGAGGTGCACCAGTCGTAGGCGTCGAGGATCAGCTCGGCGTGGTCGTAGTCCTCCTGCGAGGGCGAGAACACCTCGTTCGCCGCGTCGACCTGACCCGGGTGCAGCACCCACTTGCCGTCGAAGCCGAGGGCGGCGGCGCGGCCGGCCACCTCGCGGTAGGCGTCCACGTCACGGATCTGGAGGAACGGGCCGTCGATCGCCTGGAGGTCGTGCGTACGGGCCGCCATCAGAATGCGCATCAGGATGTAGTGGTAGGCGTCCGCCGGGTAGCCGGGCGGCTGCTGGCCGACGACCAGGGTCTTCATGTTGATCGAGGCCATGAAGTCGGCCGGGCCGAAGATCAGCGTCTCCAGGCGGGGCGAGGCGGCGGCGATGTCGTCGATGTTCACCAGGCCCTTGGCGTTCTCGATCTGCGCCTCGATGCCGATCCTCCCGACCTCGAAGCCCATCGTCTTCTCGATCTGGGTCAGCAGCAGGTCCAGCGCCACGACCTGCTGGGCGTCCTGGACCTTCGGCAGCATGATGCAGTCGAGGTTCGGCCCCGCGCCCTCGACGACCGTGATGACGTCCCGGTAGGTCCAGTGCGTCGTCCAGTCGTTGACCCGCACGACCCGGGTCTTGCCGCTCCAGTCACCGTTGTTCAGCGCGTCCACGATGGTGTGGCGCGCGCCCTCCTTGGCGAGCGGCGCGCAGGCGTCCTCCAGGTCCAGGAAGACCTGGTCGGCCGGGAGGCCCTGAGCCTTCTCCAGGAAGCGCGGGTTCGAGCCCGGCACGGCCAGGCACGAGCGGCGCGGGCGCAGCCGGTTCACGGGGGTGGTGGGCGTGGTCATGCGGGGACCTCCAGAGGGTCGAGCTTGTTCGCTTTCCGGATCTCGTCGACGATACGGCCGATGATCTCGGTGATGCCGAAGTCCTTCGGGGTGAAGACGGCGGCCACACCGGCTTCGATGAGTGCGGCGGCGTCGGCCGGCGGGATGATGCCGCCCGCGATCACCGGGATGTCCGGGGCTCCGGCCTCGCGCAGCCGGTGCAGGACGTCGGGCACCAGCTCGGCGTGCGAGCCGGACAGGATCGACAGGCCCACGCAGTGCACGTCCTCGGCGATCGCCGCGTCGGTGATCTGCTCGGGGGTCAGCCG
The DNA here is from genome assembly GCF_014650675.1 of Streptomyces anulatus. Classification (GTDB taxonomy): domain Bacteria; phylum Actinomycetota; class Actinomycetes; order Streptomycetales; family Streptomycetaceae; genus Streptomyces; species Streptomyces anulatus. The sequence goes on from NZ_BMVK01000004.1 coordinate 60,611, forward strand.
GATGCCCTGGTAGACCACCTCGAACCCGGCGTCCCTGGCCCGTACGGCGATCTGCTCGGCCCCGTTGGAGTGCCCGTCCAGGCCCGGCTTGCCGACCAGCAGCCGCAGCCGTCCCACGCCCAGGTCGGCGGAGGTGCGGGTGACCTTCTCGCGGACCAGGGCCAGCGTGCTGCCCGGTTCGGCGGTGACCGCCACCGGGGCCGAGGAGACCCCGGTGGGCGCGCGGAACTCGCCGAAGACGTCCCGCAGCGCCCAGGACCACTCGCCGGTGGTGACGCCCGCGCGGGCGCACTCGACGGTGGCCTCCATCATGTTCTCGGTGCCCGCGGCGGCCTTCTTCAGCGCGGCCAGCGCCTCGGAGGCGCGCGTCTCGTCGCGGTTGTCCCGCCACTCGTGCAGGGCGGCCACGACCCGCGCCTCGTTCTCGGGGTCGACCGTCATGATCGCGCCGTCGAGGTCGGCGGTGAGCGGGTTGGGTTCGGTCGTCTCGTAGATGTTGACGCCGACGATCTTCTCCTCGCCGCCCTCGATCCGGGCCCGCCGTGTCGCGTGCGAGGAGACCAGCTCCGATTTGAGGTAGCCGGATTCGACGGCCGCCATCGCGCCGCCCATCTGCTGGATCCGGTCGATCTCCGCCAGCGACTCCTCGACCAGCGAGTCCACCTTGGCCTCGATGACGTGCGAACCGGCGAAGATGTCCTCGTACTCCAGCAGATCGCTCTCGTGCGCCAGCACCTGCTGGATCCGCAGCGACCACTGCTGGTCCCAGGGCCGGGGCAGCCCCAGCGCCTCGTTCCAGGCCGGCAGCTGTACGGCGCGGGCGCGGGCGTCCTTGGAGAGCGTGACGGCCAGCATCTCCAGGACGATGCGCTGGACGTTGTTCTCCGGCTGGGCCTCGGTCAGGCCGAGGGAGTTGACCTGGACGCCGTAGCGGAAACGGCGCTGCTTCGCGTTCGCGATGCCGTACCGCTCGCGGGTGACGCGGTCCCAGATACGGCCGAAGGCGCGCATCTTGCACATCTCCTCGATGAAGCGGACGCCGGCGTTCACGAAGAACGAGATGCGGGCGACCACGTCACCGAACTTCTCCTCGGGCACCTGGCCCGAGTCGCGGACCGCGTCGAGCACCGCGATGGCGGTCGACATGGCGTACGCGATCTCCTGGACCGGGGTGGCCCCCGCCTCCTGGAGGTGGTAGCTGCAGATGTTGATCGGGTTCCACTTGGGGATGCGGTTGACCGTGTACGTGATCATGTCCGTGGTCAGCCGCAGGGAGGGCACCGGCGGGAAGACGTGCGTCCCGCGCGAGAGGTACTCCTTCACGATGTCGTTCTGCGTGGTCCCCTGGAGCTTGTCGGGGTCGGCCCCCTGCTCCTCCGCGACCACCTGGTAGAGCGCCAGCAGCCACATGGCGGTCGCGTTGATCGTCATCGAGGTGTTCATCTGCTCCAGGGGGATGTCCTGGAACAGCCGCCGCATGTCACCGAGGTGCGAGACGGGAACACCGACACGGCCCACCTCGCCGCGGGCGAGAATGTGGTCCGGGTCGTATCCGGTCTGCGTGGGCAGATCGAAGGCGACCGAGAGACCCGTCTGGCCCTTGGCGAGGTTGCGGCGGTACAGCTCGTTGGACGCCTCGGCGGTCGAGTGACCGGCGTACGTCCGCATGAGCCAGGGCCGGTCCTTCTGACGTTCGTTCATCGGAGAACCTCAGACGTTGCGGAAGCGGTTGATGGCGTCGATGTGCTGCTCGCGCATTTCCTGGTCGCGCACGCCCAGGCCCTCGCGGGGGGCCAGGGCGAGGACGCCGACCTTGCCCTGGTGGGCGTTGCGGTGGACGTCGTGGGCGGCCTGGCCGGTCTCCTCCAGGGTGTACGTCTTGGAGAGCGTCGGGTGGATCTTGCCCTTGGCGATCAGGCGGTTGGCCTCCCACGCCTCGCGGTAGTTGGCGAAGTGGGAGCCGATGATCCGCTTGAGCGACATCCACAGGTAGCGGTTGTCGTACTCGTGCATGTAGCCGGAGGTGGAGGCGCAGGTGGTGATGGTGCCGCCCTTGCGGGTGACGTAGACCGAGGCGCCGAAGGTCTCGCGGCCGGGGTGCTCGAAGACGATGTCGATGTCCTCGCCGCCGGTGTACTCCCGGATGCGCTTGCCGAAGCGCTTCCACTCCTTGGGGTCCTGGGTGCGCTCGTCCTTCCAGAACTTGTAGCCGTCCGCGTTGCGGTCGATGACCGCCTCGGCGCCCATGGCACGGCAGATGTCGGCCTTCTCCGGGCTGGAGACGACACAGATCGGGTTGGCGCCGCCGGCCAGTGCGAACTGGGTGGCGTACGAGCCGAGTCCGCCGCTGGCGCCCCAGATCAGCACGTTGTCGCCCTGCTTCATGCCCGCGCCGTTGCGCGAGACGAGCTGGCGGTACGCGGTGGAGTTGACCAGGCCGGGGGCGGCGGCCTCCTCCCAGCTGAGGTGCTGGGGCTTGGGCATCAGCTGGTTGGACTTGACGAGGGCGATCTCGGCGAGGCCGCCGAAGTTCGTCTCGAAGCCCCAGATCCGCTGCTCGGGGTCGAGCATCGTGTCGTTGTGGCCGTCGGAGGACTCCAGCTCGACGGAGAGGCAGTGGGCGACGACCTCGTCGCCCGGGTTCCAGGCGTTCACGCCGGGGCCGGTGCGCAGGACGACGCCCGCGAGGTCGGAGCCGATGACGTGGTACGGCAGGTCGTGGCGCTTGGTGAGCTCGCTGAGCCGCCCGTACCGCTCCAGGAAGCCGAAGGTGGACACCGGCTCGAAGATGGAGGTCCAGACGGAGTTGTAGTTCACCGAGCTGGCCATCACGGCGACGAGAGCCTCGCCGGGGCCGAGTTCGGGGACCGGGACCTCGTCCAGGTGGAGCGACTTGCGGGGGTCCTTGTCGCGGGATTCGAGTCCCGCGAACATCTCCGCCTCGTCCTTGTGCACGGTGATCGCACGGTAGGACTCGGGGAGGGACAGGGCCGCGAAGTCCGCGGCGGTGCTGTCCTGCGATTGGATCGCGTCCAGGATTTCCTTCACGGTGTTGCCTCCGGTGATGCGGCGTCGAGGGAACGCTTGAGGGGCCCTGCTGGCAGGGAGGGGCGGTTCTGGAGGTGTTGCCGTCGGTTCGGCGAGTAGATCTTTGGCTTTGCCCGGTGGAGCAAGAAGGTGCCTGTGACGCAGGCGTCCGGGCGCGCAGCACGGTGGTTGCGGGGACAGCCGGCGTACGTGTGAGGTCTCAGCACGCCGGCCGCCCGGACACCTTCAACGTATGGCACTCCGTGACACCTGACAAGGCACCCAGTGCCAACAATTTCTCTCACTTGTCATCCCGTGGGCACGCATGAGCAACACGATGGGTGTTACGGGACGTTCTGTCCTGCTGGCAGGCGGTTACCCGGCCGGGCGGTACACATACGGCGTCGTCGTGCCGAGCGCCGTGAAGCCGAGCCGGGTCAGGATCGGGGCCGACATGTCCGTCGCGTCGACCTGGAGGTAGCGGTAGCCGCGCTCGGCGGCCACGGCGGCCCGGTGGGCGACCAGGGCCCGGTACAGGCCCCTGCCGCGCCACTCGGCGACCGTTCCGCCGCCCCAGAGCCCGGCGAACGCGGTGCCGGGGTACAGCTCCATGCGGGCCGAGCTGACCGGCTCCCCGCCGGCCATCGCCACCAGCGCCACGAAGTCGTCCGGAGCCCGCTCCAGCCGCGTCAGCACCTGGTGGCGCAGCCGGCCCGCGTCCGTGCCGAACGCCCGCTCGTGGGCCAGCGCCATCAGCTCGGCCCCGGCCGCGTCGGTCACCGGGCGCAGGACGACGCCCTCGGGCAGCTCGGCCCCGGGCAGGGAGGTCAGCGCCTCGACCGGGGCGACCAGCAGAGTCTCCGGCGGCTCGGGCGCGAATCCGGCCGCCCGCAGCCGGTCGCCCAGGTCGGCGGGCCGGTCATGGGAGTAGAGCTTCCACTCGAATTCCCCGTGGCCGAGCGCGGTGTAGTGCCCGATCTGGGCCCTGATCGCCGCGTCGGCCCCTTCGGCGTCCAGCTCCGGGTCCGACCAGACGATCCCGTTCCAGTCGTCGGGACCGCCGACCTGGCGCACCAGGGGCCCGGCGCGCTCGACCTCGACCCCGGGGCCCTCGGGGCGGGCGTGCTCGCGCATCGCGCGGTCGTACAGGTCGCGTACTTCATCGGTTCGCATGGGCGAACCACACCACGGGCCCGGGGCCACCGCGAACGGGTTTACGCACCGGCCCTGGCAGGCCCTCAGCAGGCTCTCAGCGGTCCTTGAGCGCCTGCTGGATCGTCCGCATGACCTCGTCGAGGGGGGCGTCGGTGCGCGCCACCGCGACGAGCACCTCGCCGTCCGCGGCCACCGTCGCCGCCGGGGCGCGCTCGGGCTCGGCCCCGGCGGTACGGCCCGCTCCGATGCCCGTGCCGAAGGTGTCGCGCACGATGGCGAAGGCGCGGTCGAGCTGGGCCTCCACATCGCCCTGGCCGCCCGCCCGCAGCCAGCGGCGCAGCACATGGTTGTGCGCGGTGACCACGGCGGACGCGGCGACCTCCGCGAGCAGCGGATCGTCGTTGCCCACATGGTGGTCGCGCTCGTCGAAGTGGCCCAGGAGATAGCGGGTGAACAGCCGCTCGTAGCGGGCCACCGACGCGATCTCGGCCTCCCTGAGGGTCGGCACCTCGCGGGTCAGTTTGTAGCGGGCCACGGAGACGGCGGGCTTGGCCGCGTACATCTTCATGACTTCCTTGATGCCGCGGCAGACGGTGTCGAGCGGGTGCTCGTGCGCGGGGGCGGCGTTCAGGACGGCCTCGGCCCTGACGAGGGTGTCGTCGTGGTCCGGGAAGATGGCCTCTTCCTTGGAGCGGAAGTGGCGGAAAAAGGTCCGCCGGGCGACGCCCGCGGCACCCGCGATCTCGTCGACGGTGGTCGCCTCGTAGCCCTTCGTGGCGAAGAGCTCCATCGCGGCGGCGGCCAGTTCACGGCGCATCTTGAGCCGTTGGGCGGCGGCACGCGTCCCCGCGGTGGTGGTCTCCGGGGCGTCGGACGCGGCGGTGGCACGGGGTGACTTGGCGGGCTGGGACATGGCATGAACGTAACGCATCGGTGCAGGAGAGCGCGCCTGCGGGGGCGGACCGCCGGAGGGTCCCAGCAGCCCGCCCCACCCGGCTCCCGGGTCAGCGACGGGCATATTCGCGGAAGCCGCGCCCCGTCTTCCGGCCGAGGCACCCCGCGGCGACCAGGTGCTCCAGCAAAGGCGCGGGGGCCAGGCCCGGATCGCGGAACTCCTTGTGCAGCACCTTCTCGATGGCCAGCGAGACGTCCAGGCCGACCACGTCGAGCAGTTCGAACGGGCCCATCGGGTAGCCGCCGCCCAGCTTCATCGCCGCGTCGATGTCGTCCAGCGAGGCGTAGTGCTCCTCGACCATCTTGATCGCGTTGTTGAGGTACGGGAACAGCAGCGCGTTCACGATGAACCCGGCCCGGTCCCCGCAGTCCACCGGGTGCTTGCGGATCCTCGCGCACACCGCGCGGACCGTGGCGTGCACGGCGTCGGCGGTCAGGACGGTACGGACCACCTCGACCAGCTTCATCGCGGGCGCCGGGTTGAAGAAGTGCATCCCGATGACGTCCTCGGGGCGCGCGGTCGCCCGGGCGATGGCGACGACCGGCAGCGAGGAGGTGGTGGTGGCGAGCACCGCGCCCGGCCGGCAGACCTTGTCCAGCGAGGCGAACAGCTGCTGCTTGATCTCCAGGTCCTCGGCGACCGCCTCGACCGCGAGGTCGACCTCGGCGAACGCGTCCAGCGAACCGGCCGCCGTGATCCGCGCCAGCGTCTCGTCCCGGGCCTCGGCGGTGAGCCGCCCCTTGGTCACCGAGCGCTCCAGCGACTTCGCGATCCGGCCCTTGGCGACGTCGGCCTTCTCCTGGGACCTGGCCGCGAGCACCACGTCGTAACCGGCCTTCGCGAAGACCTCCGCGATCCCGGAGGCCATCGTCCCGGAGCCCGCGACGCCGACGGACGCCACATCGCGCCCGGCCCCGGAGACGGCGTCCGCCGCCGGGGTCAGCGCGTCGGGCACCACGGCCTGGCCGCCCGGGGCGTCGTACGTGTAGAAGCCGCGCCCGGCCTTGCGGCCGGTCAGGCCCGCGCTGCTGAGCTGGCCGAGGACGGGCGCCGGGGCGTGCAGCCGGTCGTGGGACGCGGAGTACATGGCCTCCAGGACGGTGCGGGCGGTGTCGATGCCGATCAGGTCCAGCAGGGCGAGGGGACCCATCGGCAGCCCGCAGCCCAGCTTCATCGCGGCGTCGATGTCCTCGCGGGAGGCGTAGTTCGCCTCGTACATCGCGGCGGCCTGGTTGAGGTAGCCGAAGAGCAGCCCGTCCGCGACGAACCCCGGCCGGTCGCCGACCGCGACGGGCTCCTTGCCCAGCTCCCGGGCCAGCGCGGTGACGGCCTCGACGGCGGGCGGCGCGGTCAGCACCGAGGAGACCACCTCGACCAGCTTCATCGCGGGCGCCGGGTTGAAGAAGTGCAGTCCGAGAACGCGCTCGGGGTGCTGGGACTCGGCGGCCAGCCGGGTCACCGACAGGGCGTTGGTGCCGGTGGCCAGGATCGCGGTGGGGGAGACGATCGCGTCGAGCTCCCGGAACACCTGCTGCTTGATCTCGTACGTCTCGGGCACCACCTCGATGACCAGTTCGGCATCGGCGGCGGTGCGCAGGTCGTCGGAGGTACGGAACCGGGCCAGTGCCTCGGTCCGCTCCTGCTCGGTGATCCGTCCACGGCCCACGGCCCGCGCGGTGGACGCTTCGAGGGAGGCGACGGCCCCGAGGGCGGCCGCCTCGCTGATGTCGATGCCGATGACCTCGCGGCCCGCCAGGGCCAGGACCTCGGCGATGCCGGTGCCCATGGTGCCGAGGCCGACGACGGCGATGGTGGAGAGAGAGGTGTCCATCAGGGGACTCCAGGGTGAGTGACGACTGTGGGAGCACGGAACGCGCGGCGATGAGGGAGCGGCGCGTGGCGTACGGAAGCTGCGTGTCGTGGAGCACGGGGCCGACGCGCGGGAGGCGCGCCCGGCCGTGGGGGTGACGGACCCTGTCCCGGGTCACGTCGCACGGAAAAGCCGAACCGACAAGCACTCCGGATGGCTGCGTCACCAGGCCACCGGAGCCTGCGGGGAGTGTGTCCCGCTCAGATGAGAGTAACCGGCGAGTAACGAGCGCGCCACCCCTGGATCCTTGTGCGCTGGACCACATGAACTCCCCGATGCCGCCCCGTACGGAGCGTGTCCGTCGATACGCTGAGCGTCATGGATGAGGAGTTCCGTTCACTCATGGACCGGCTGGAACCCGAGGCGGCCGGGTCGCCGCAGTACGCCCTGCTCGTCGGCGTCGAGGACCCCGAGGAGCTGGCCCGGGTCCTCGTGGAGCCGCGCCGCCCCCTGTGGGCCCGCGAGATAGCCGCCTTCCGGCTCGGCTGCGCGGGCGACCGGCGGGCCTTCGAAGCGCTGGTGCTCCTGCTCAACCACCGTGACCCCGAGCGCTGCGTCTCCGCGGCCCACGCCCTGGCCCGGCTGGACGACCCCCGCACCCCGAGGGCGGCCGCGGCCCTCGCCACCAACGCCCTGCGCACCGCCTACGCCCTGCACCCGGTGCGCCTGCTGACCGACCTGCGGGCTCCCGAGTCGGTCCCCGCCCTGGTCGCCACCCTCCAGCGCCTGCTGGCCCCCGGCGAACCGCACTGGCGCGTCGCCCTGGCCTGCGTCGAGGGCCTGGGCCGCCTCGCCGACGAACAGGCCCGCCCGGTCCTCACGGCGGCCCTGCCGCACCCGCGCCTCGGCACGGCCGCGGCGGAGGCGCTCAGGCGGTTGCCGGGGGAGTGAGCGTCCGCTCGGCGGTCGTGCCGTGCTGCGCCGCCGGACCGCCCGCGCGCCCGCTTTACGTCGGGTGCGCGGGCGGTCCGTGCCGCTCAGCGGCGGAAGCCGAGCAGGCCGTGCAGACGGCTGCCCTCGCTGTTGTCCACCGACTGGGCCGCCGCCTTCTCGGCGGGCAGCGGCTTCGGATCCGGGAGGGCGGCGCAGACCGCGTCCGCCTCGCCCCGGCCGCGCGGGACCGTTCCGTCGGTCAGATACGCCGCCAGGTGCTCGTCCAGGCAGTCGTTGCCGCTCAGCGTGATGCCGTGGTTGCCGCCGCCCTCCTCCACGACGAGGCTGGAGCCCTTGAGCTTGCGGTGCATGCTGACCGCACCGCCGTACGGGGTCGCCGCGTCGTCCGTGGCCTGGAGGATGAGCGCCGGGGGCAGCTGACGGTTGTTCACCGGGACCGGCTCCAGCGGCGCCACCGGCCAGCTCGCGCACGGCGCGTTGTACCAGGTGTTGTTCCAGGTCATGAACGGCGCCTTCTTGTGGATCCGGCGGCTGTCGTTGCGCCAGGTGCTCCAGTGCTCGGGCCAGCCGGCGTCACGGCACTGGACGGCCGTGTAGACCGAGTAGCCGTTGTCGCCGCTCGCGTCGACCGCGCCGAAGTTCTCGTACACCTCGACCAGCGCCTCGGCGTCACGGTGCTTCACGTACGCGGCGAACGCCTCGGCGAGGTAGGGCCAGTAGCCGTTGTAGTACCCGCCGGGGATGAAGGTGTCCTCCAGTTCGCTCGCGCCGACGGTGCCGCCCGCCGGCTTCCGCGCCAGGGCCGCCCGCATCCGGTACCAGGCGGCCTCGACCTCGGCCGGGTCCGTGCCCAGGCCGTACGCGGCGTCGTTCTTCGCGACCCAGGCGGCGAAGGCCTTGTGGCGGTCGTCGAACGGTTGGTCCTGGCCCAGGTTGCCCTCGTACCAGACGTCGTCCGGGTCGACGACCGAGTCCAGGACCAGGCGGCGCACGCGCTCCGGGTACAGCTTGGCGTAGACCGCGCCGAGGTAGGTGCCGTAGGAGTAGCCGAAGTAGTTGATCTGCCGGGAGCCCAGCGCCCGGCGGATCACGTCGAGGTCCTTCGCGGCGCTCACGGTGTCCATGTACGGCAGCACGTCGCCGTGCTTCTCGCCGCAGGCCCGGGCGAAGGACTCGGCCCGGTCGCGGTTGATCCGCTCCGAGCGGGCGGAGTCCGGCACCGTGTCGGGGCGCACCGGGTCGAAGTGGCCGGGCAGGCAGTCCAGGGCCGGGGTGCTCTTTCCGACGCCGCGCGGGTCGAAGCCGATCACGTCGTACTGCGCGGCCACCTTCTTCGGCAGCGAGGACGCCACGAACCCGGCCATCGACAGGCCGCTGCCGCCGGGACCGCCCGGGTTGACCAGCAGCGGGCCCTGGAAGGTCTTCGCGGTGTGCGGGACGCGGGACAGGGCGAGCGTGATCTGACGGCCCGACGGGCGGCGGTGGTCCAGCGGGGCGCGGACCTTCGCGCACTGGAGCGTCGGGTAGCTGTCGGTCGGGCAGTCGGTCCACTTCGGCTTCGGGGCGGGCGGCGTGCTCGCCGCGGTGGCGGCGGCCGGCGCGGGCGCGGCGGTCAGCAGACCGGCGACGGTCGCACCGACGGCGACCAGAATTCCTGCACGTTTCGTCATGGGGCCTCCCGGGGTGACGGGACCCGGCGCGGGATCACCGGTCCCCGCCGCATGCTTCCCGAATACCCCCGCAGAAGGACCTGTTCCGCGCGGAGCCGGCCCGTACGGTCACGCCATCGGCCCTGCGGGCGGCTTCCCGTACCCCGCCGCCGACCTCACAGCAGGGTCAGCTGGGTGGGGCCCGGCTCCGGTGCGGTGGCCGGCGCCGGATCCGGGCCGATCCGCCGGGCCCCACCCCGGTGCGCCGGGCCGATCCCGAACTCGTCCGCCAGCTCGTGCACCTGACGCGTGATCCGGCGCTGGTACCAGGTGGGGGCGTACGCTCCGTCCGCGTACATCCGCTCGTAGCGTGGCACCAGATGCGGATGGTGCTGCCCCAGCCAGTGCAGGTACCACTCGCGCGCGCCGGGGCGCAGATGCAGTACCAGCGGGGTCACCGAGGCTGCCCCCGCGTCCGCGACGGCGGCCACGGTGGCGCGCAACTGCTCCGGACGGTCGCCGAGGAACGGGATGACCGGGGCCATCAGGACCGAGCAGCCGATCCCCGCGTCGGTGAGCGCGCGCACCACGTCCAGCCGGCGTTCGGGGGAGGGGGTGCCCGGCTCGACCGTCCGCCACAGCTCCCGGTCGGTGAAGCCGACGGAGACCGAGACGCCGACCTCGGTGACCTCCGCGGACTGCCGCAGCAGCTCCAGGTCCCGCAGGATCAGCGTGCCCTTGGTGAGGATGGAGAAGGGGTTGGCCCGGTCGCGCAGGGCGGTGATGATGCCCGGCATGAGCCCGTATCGTCCCTCCGCCCTCTGGTAGCAGTCGACGTTCGTGCCCATGGCGATGTGCTCGCCCCGCCAGTGCCGGGAGGCCAGCTCCCGCTGGAGCAGCTCGGCGGCGTTGACCTTGACGACGATCTGGGAGTCGAAGCCGATGCCGGTGTCCAGGTCCAGATAGCTGTGGGTCTTGCGGGCGAAGCAGTACACACAGGCGTGCGTGCAGCCCCGGTACGGGTTCACCGTCCATTCGAACGGCATCCGCGAGGCCCCGGGCACCCGGTTCAGGATCGAACGGGCCCGGATCTCGTGGAAGGTGATGCCCCGGAATTCCGGGGTGTCGAACGTGCGCGTGGTCACCGCGTCCGCGGCGAAGAGCGCGCTGTCCCCGGCCGTCGAGTTCTTCTCGACCAGATTGTCCCAGCGCATGGACGCCTCCTCGGTAGCACTTACCGCAGAATAGAACACTTGTTCCCTTGATCGTGCGAGGCAGGGCTTTCGGGGCACGCACTAGCGTGTGGCCCCTGGCAGACCCGCTGTATCCGACCGGGAGGTACCGACCGTGGCCAGTAAGTTCACCGAGCTCGCGATCGACTGCGCGGATCCCGCCGGCCTCGCCCGGTTCTGGTGCTCGGTCCTCGACTACGAGGTGCGGGACGAGGACGCGGAGGAAGGCGTCGTCACCATCGGCCCGCGCGCCGCACCCGAAGCGGAGGACCGCCCCGGCCCCGTGCCGCCGGTGCTGACCTTCGCGCGGGTGCCCGAGGGCAAGAGCGTCAAGAACCGGCTCCACATCGACGTCAGTCCCAGCGACCGGGAACAGGGCGACGAGGTCCGCCGGCTGATCGCCCTGGGCGCCCGTCGCGCCGACGTCGGCCAGGGCGACGCGAGCTGGATCGTGCTCACCGACCCGGAGGGCAACGAGTTCTGCGTCCTCGGGGACCGCCGCCCCTGAATCCGGGCGGCCTCGATCCCGGGTGGTGGTGCAGGATGCGTTACCGCATCATGATCCGCACGCACGGCGCGGCCGTGCGGGTCGCGGAACTGACAGTCGGACCTCCGACCACCCACAGCGAAGACGCGCGCTCTGTACCCGTCACGGGACGGCAAAGCACCACCGTCGTACGGCCACTTCGTCGGTTGCTGCCAGCGCTGATCCAGAACCGACGGGTAGGGCTCTACTACACGGGAGCCGACTCGTGACCTGCACCGGAGCCGACTTCGTGACCTGCCGAAAGGTGGCGGTAGGCGCGCGGGCTGCCCGCCCGCAAGCGAGGCTCGGGAGAGGAATCCCCAGGTCAGCGACGTGCCGGCTCGCCTCCGTGCGCCCCTCGTGCTGGCGTGCACCGATCGATGCGTAGGCACGGATAGTTATGATCCGTAGCGCCACGTGGGCACCATCCGAGTACGTCGCTTCATCTCGTCGAGCAGGGAGAGCGCCATGCCGTCCACACCCACCCGTCCCGCGTTCGAACTACGCATAGGCGAAGTCCACTTGACCGTCCAGCGCATCCCCGGATGGCTGGTGACAGCCGTCGCCACCGCCGTGGGAAGCGTGCTCGCCGCATGGTTCACGTCCCTGTGACCCGGGTGCGCGGAACCGGTCACGACCGATCGGGATTTTGAGCGGCTGTGCCCGAGGTGGTTGGCTCAGCTCACCCACCGAACAACCGACTGCTGGAGGAACAGCCATGGCGCAGGTCGAGGCCACGACGGAGCGGATCATCGCGGCGGACGCAGAGGCGGTGTTCGACGCGCTGGCCGACTACAAGGACGTCCGCGGCAAGGTGCTGACCGGGCACTTCAGCGAGTACGAGGTCCGGGAGGGCGGCGACGGCGAGGGCAGCCTCGTGCACTGGAAGCTCCAGGCGACCAGCAAGCGCGTCCGCGACTGCCTGCTGGAGGTCAGCGAGCCGACCGACGGGCAGCTCGTCGAGAAGGACCGCAACTCCTCCATGGTCACCACCTGGACCGTCACCCCGGCCGGTGAGGGGAAGTCCAAGGCCGTCGTGACCACGGTCTGGGACGGCGCGGGCGGCATCGGCGGGTTCTTCGAGCGGACCTTCGCGCCCAAGGGCCTCGGCCGGATCTACGACGAGCTGCTCCAGAACCTCGCCACCGAGGTCGAGAAGTAGGACCCCGCTGGGGCGTTCCGAGTGCCCCTCCCCGCACCGGAGGCCGGACGCGGCCGGCCTCGGCGGGACGGCCGGCCTCACCGGAACGGGTGGTTTTCCGGGGCGGCCGGTTGTGCGCCGTAGTGCCTCCCACCGGCGCATAAGCCCTCTGTGCGCGCCGCGTACGCCCCTCGTCACGTTTGCCCCGCCTTGCCGCGCGATGCGAGAAATGGGCGGCGCAGGTGCGACGAGGGGAGCGTTACGTGGTGGGTGGTATCACGCTGGTGAAGGACGAGCCGGACGGCCCGGGACCGGACGGCACGACTCCGGACGGCACGGCGGCGACGGTCGAACTCCCCGCCGCTCCGCCCCCGCCACCTCCTCCGGCGGGACCCGCACCCGGCCCGGACGCGGCGGAGATCAGCCCGCGCAAGGTCCGCATGGTCTTCCTCGGGCTGATGCTCACCCTGCTGCTCGCGGCGCTCGACCAGATGATCGTCGCCACCGCCCTGCCGAAGATCGTCGGCGAGCTGCACGGCCTGGAGAAGATGTCCTGGGCGGTCACCGCCTACCTCCTCGCCTCCACCATCGTCCTGCCGCTCTACGGCAAGCTCGGCGACCTCTTCGGCCGCAAGGGCGTCTTCCAGTTCGCCATCGTCGTCTTCATCATCGGCTCCGCGCTGGCGGGCTGGTCGCGCACCATGGACGAGCTGATCGCCTTCCGCGCCGTCCAGGGCATCGGCGGCGGCGGCCTCATGATCGGCGTCCAGGCGATCATCGCGGACATCGTCCCGGCCCGGGAGCGCGGCCGCTACATGGGCCTCATCGGCGCGGTCTTCGGCCTCGCCTCGGTCGCCGGCCCCCTGCTCGGCGGGTTCTTCACCGACCACGCCTCCTGGCGCTGGTGCTTCTACATCAACGTCCCCTTCGGCCTGGTCACCCTTGCCGTCATCGCCGTCGTCCTCAAACTGCCCAGGCCCGCCGTCCGGCCCCGGCTCGACGTCCTGGGCGCGGTGCTCCTCGCCGTCGCCTCCACCTGTCTGGTGCTGGTCACCAGCTGGGGCGGCACCGAGTACGCCTGGGGCTCGACCACCATCCTCGGGCTCGCGGCGGGCGCGGTCGTCACGACGGTGCTCTTCGTCGCCGCCGAACACCGGGCCGCAGAACCGATCATTCCGCTGCGGCTGTTCCGCGACTCCGTCTTCAACGTCACCGGCCTGGTCGGCGCGGTCGTCGGCATCGCGCTCTTCGGGGCCGCCAGCTACCTCCCCACCTACCTCCAGATGGTCGACGGGGCCAGCGCCACCGAGTCCGGGCTGCTGATGCTCCCGATGATGATGGGCATCGTCGGCGGCTCCATCGTCTCCGGCCAGCTCATCACCCGCACCGGCCGCTACCGGATCTACCCGATCCTCGGCAGCGCCGTCTCGGTGGTCGGCATGTGGCTGCTGTCCCTGCTGGAGGCGGACACCTCCCCCCTGGCGTACAGCTTCTACCAGGCCGTCCTCGGCATCGGCATCGGACTGGTCATGTCCGTCCTCGTGCTCGCCGTGCAGAACTCCGTACGCCCCTCGGACCTCGGCACCGCCACGAGTGCCAACAACTACTTCCGGCAGATCGGCGGCAGCGTCGGCGCGGCGATCTTCGGCACCCTGTTCGCCGGGCGGCTCTCCGACGCGCTCGGCGTACGGCTGCCCGCCGGTGCGGAGCTGCCCGACCCCGAGTCGATCACCCCGCAGATCGTCCACGCGATGGAGCCCGCGCTGCGCGACGCCTACATCCAGGCGTACGTCGACGCGATGCCGCGCATCTTCCTCTACCTCGTGCCGGTGCTCGTGCTCGGCCTGATCCTCGCCTTCTTCCTCAAGGAGAAACCGCTGGTGTCCCACCACAGCCCCGAAGCCGCCGCCGAGACCACGCCCTCCCGGATTCCCGCCGCCCGCGCCGACTCCGGCCGGCCCGCCTTCGGCTACCTCTCCGGGGTCCCGGTCCACGGGAGCGTCCAGCACCCCGACGGCACCTCCGTCCCCCGTGCCGCCCTCACCCTCATCGACGTCCAGGGGCAGCAGATCGGGCGCGGGGCCAGCGGCGAGGACGGGCGGTACGCGCTGAGCGTCCCCGGCGCCGGCTCCTACGTCCTGATCGCCGCAGCGGGCGGGCACCAGCCGCAGGCCGTCAGCGTCACCGTGGGCGAGCGTCCCGTCGAGCTGGACGTGGTGCTCGGCGGCGCCGGACGCCTCGCCGGGTCCGTCCTCACCCCCGACGGGGCGCCCGTGGGCGACGCGGCCGTCACCCTGACCGATGTTCGCGGCGAGGTCGTCGCCTCCACCCGTACCGGGCGCGAGGGCGGTTACGTCATCGGCGAACTGGTCGCCGGCGAGTACACCCTCGCCGCCAGCGCCCCCGCCTTCCGCCCCGCCGCCCTCCCGGTCAGCGTGCAGGCCGCGCGGGAGACCCGGCAGGACATCGAGCTGGCGGGCGGGGCCGTCCTGCGCGGCGTCGTCCGGGCCACCGGCGGCCGCCCCGTCGAGGACGCCCGGGTCACCCTGCTCGACGCGGCGGGCAACGTGGTGGACACCCTCACCACCGGACCCGACGGATCGTTCCGGTTCGTCGACCTGTCGTCCGGCGAGTACACCGTGATCGCCGCCGGGTACCCGCCGGTCGCCACCGTCCTCCAGGTCGCGGGCGGCGGCCGCACCGAGCGCGATCTCCAACTGGGCCACGAGGACTGAGACGTACGGGACTGAGACGTACGGGACCGAGACGTACGGGACCGAGGCGTACGGGGACGGGGCCGAGCGCCCGGGGCCGGTGAGGCTCCGGGGCTCAGCCCCGCACCGGCTCCCGTACCGGGTCCTCCCGCACCAGCCGCATCAGCGCCCGGGCCCCCGGGCTCAGACTCCGCGCCGCCGGAAGCACCACCACGCTCTCGTACACCGGCCGGCGGGCCCCCGTCAGCTCCACGGCGACCAGCCGGGCCGCCTCCGGCTTGCGGGAGAAGTGGTGCGGCACCACCGCGATCCCCAGCCCCTCCTGCACCAGCTCCAGCAGGCTGTGCACATCGTTGACCTCCAGGCCCACCGTCCGGCGCACCCCCGCCGCCGCGAACGCCTCGTCGGCGGCCCGCCTGGGACCCCAGTCCGGATGGAAGTCGATGAACGACGCCCCCGGCAGCTCCTCCCACCCCACCTCCGGCCGCCCGGCGAACGCGTGCCCCGCCGCGCACAGCAGCACCATCGGCTCCCGGGCCAGCGGCACCAGCTCCCCGCGCCACTCCGCCGGGCCGACCGTCGCGGCGAACGCCAGGTCGAGGCGTCCGCCGGCCACCCCGTCCAGCAGGCTGCTGGTGCCCTCCTGCCGCAGCCTCAGCTCCATCTGCGGATGCTCCCGGTGGAACGCCGCCAGCAGCCGCGCCGGGCTCACCCCCGCCACGCACTGCTCGACCCCGACCGTCAGCGTCCCGCGCAGCAGCCCCCGTACGGCGTCGACCGCGTCCCGCGCCGCCCGCGCGCCCGCCAGCGTGCGCTCCGCCTCCACCAGCAGCGCACGCCCGGCCTCGGTGAGCCGGACCGTGCGCGTGGTGCGGCTGAACAACGGGGTCCGCAGCTCCTGCTCCAGCGCCCGTACGGAGGCGGAGAGCCCGGACTGCGACACGGCGAGGCGCTCGGCGGCGCGGGTGAAGTGCTGCTCCTCGGCGACGGCGACGAAGTGCTCCAGCTGACGCAATTCCATGATTGAGCAATCTAGGCGATGAATCCGAGCGGAATCTCCTGTTGGACTGCTGGATCCATGTGCGGAAACCTGGACCGGGTGCGCGCCGGTCCCGGTGCGCCACCCCCGTACCCCTCCCGCGGAGCCCCGTATGTACCTGCCGTCCGCCGACCGCTACTCCGCCATGCCCTACCGGCGCACCGGCCGCAGCGGTCTGCTGCTGCCCGCGCTCTCCCTCGGCCTCTGGCACAACTTCGGGGGAGACCGGACCCCCGAGGCGCAGGGCGCCATCCTGCGCCGCGCCTTCGACCTCGGCATCACCCACTTCGACCTGGCCAACAACTACGGCCCGCCGCCCGGCTCCGCCGAACTCACCCTGGGCCGCGCCCTGGCGACCGACTTCGCCCACCTGCGCGACGAGATCGTCATCTCCACCAAGGCCGGCTACCACATGTGGGAAGGGCCGTACGGGGAGTGGGGCTCGCGCAAGTACCTGCGCTCCTCCCTCGACCAGAGCCTCAAGCGCCTCGGTATCGAGTACGTCGACATCTTCTACTCCCACCGGCCCGACCCGGAGACCCCCCTCGAAGAGACGATGGGCGC
Source organism: Streptomyces anulatus (assembly GCF_014650675.1). Classification (GTDB taxonomy): domain Bacteria; phylum Actinomycetota; class Actinomycetes; order Streptomycetales; family Streptomycetaceae; genus Streptomyces; species Streptomyces anulatus. The sequence continues at coordinate 77,377 of NZ_BMVK01000004.1, forward strand.
GCTCGACTCCGCCGTACGGCAGGGCAAGGCGTTGTACGTCGGTCTCTCCAACTACTCCGCCGCGCAGACCCGCGAGGCCGCCGCGATCCTCAAGGACCTCGGAACGCCGCTGCTCATCCACCAGCCCCGCTACTCGATGCTCGACCGCCGGATCGAGGACGACGGGCTGCCGGACGTCCTGGACGAGCTGGGCGCCGGGTCCATCGCCTACTCGCCGCTGGAGCAGGGGATCCTGACCGACCGCTATCTGAACGGCATTCCGGCCGGGTCCCGGGCGGCGGGCACCAGCCCCTTCCTGTCCGCCGACGCCGTCACCCCGGAGCTGGTGGAGCGGCTGCGCGCGCTGGACGCCCTGGCGAAGGAGCGTGGCCAGTCGCTCGCGCAGCTGGCCCTGGCGTGGGTGCTGCGCGGCGGCCGGCTCACCTCCGCCGTCGTCGGCGCGAGCAGCGTCGCCCAGCTGGAGAACAGCGTCGAGGCCGCCCGGAACCTGGAGTTCACCGAGGACGAGCTGTCCCGGATCGAGGAACTGCTGCGGGACGCGAAGAGCGCCTGACTCGGGTCAGGTGACGGAGCGGGCGGGCGGCGCGGCCGGCAGGACGTGCTCGCCGGCCTTGTCCGTGCTGAGGCACAGCGAGCAGACCATGGCGTCGTGCGCCCGGCAGGCGGCCAGGTCGGGGCGTTCGTACGACTGACGGCAGACATGGCAGTCGTAGGTGACCGCGCTCGGGTTGCCCTCGGCGTCGAGCAGCGGCACCGGGATGCCGTCGTCGCTCCGGCGCAGGTAGTACTTGCCCCGGGTGACGACGGCCATGACCGGGGTGAGGACGAAGGCGATCACGACGGCGGCCACCGGGGAGTACGGCTGGAGCGTGTCCCCGAAGGCGTGGAAGTACATCGCGATGGACAGCCCGGAGGCGGCGGTGAACGAGGTCACGCCGACCGGGTTGACCGCGTAGAGCATGCCCCGGCGGAACTCCGGCGCGTGCGGGGACAGCTTCAGCAGGTACTTGTTCACCCCGATGTCCGTGGCGACGGTGACCACCCAGGCGATGGCGCAGTTCGCGTAGAAGCCCAGGACGCTGTTGAGGAAGCTGAACATGTCGGCCTCCATCAGCACCAGCGCGAACGCCAGGTTGACCAGGACGAAGACCATGCGGCCCGGGTAGTGCCTGGTGACGCGGGTGAAGGAGTTCGTCCACGCCAGCGAACCGGAGTAGGCGTTCGTGACGTTGATCTTGATCTGGCTGATGACGACCAGGACCACGGCCAGCGGGACCACCAGCCAGGACGGCATCATCGCGTCGAACGCCCCGCGGAACTGCTGGATCGGCTCGGTCGCCGCGGCCGGTCCCACCTCGGAGAGGATGTAGACGGCGAGGAAGACGCCGATGGCCTGCTTCAGCGCGCCGAGCACCACCCAGCCGGGCCCGGCCATGACCACCGCAGTCCACCAACTGCGCCTGTTCGCACCGGTCTTCGGCGGCATGAAGCGCAGATAGTCGATCTGCTCACCGATCTGCGCGATGAGGGAGAGGCAGACGCCCGCGCCGAGGAGCACGGAAGCGGTGTTGACCCCGCCCTCGCCGTCGGTGCCCGCGTAGGCGAGGAAGCTGTCGACGGTGCCCGGTTCGGTGGCGACCAGATAGACCAGCGGCCCGACCATGAGCAGCAGCCAGATCGGCGTGGTCCACACCTGGAGCTTGCTGAGGGCCTTCATCCCGTAGATGACGAGCGGGATGACCATGAGCGTCGAGACGGCGTAACCCAGCCACAGCGGCAGCCCGAAGCCGAGTTCGAGGCCCTGGGCCATGATCGCGCCTTCGAGGGCGAAGAAGATGACGGTGAAGCTGGCGAAGATGACGCCGGTGAGGACCGAGCCGTAGTAGCCGAAGCCGGAGCCCCGGGTGATCAGGTCCAGGTCGATGTTGTAGCGGGCGGCGTAGTAGGCGAGCGGGAATCCGGTGATGAAGATGAGGGTCGCGGCTACGGTGATCGCGACCAGGGCGTTGCCGGTGCCGTGGGCCATGGCGATGCCCGCGCCGATGGAGAAGTCGGCCATGTACGCGATGCCGCCCAGCGCGGTGGTGGCCACGACCATCGGGGTCCAGCGGCGGTAACTGCGCGGCGCGAAGCGGAGGGTGTAGTCCTCCAGCGTCTCCCGCACCGCCTGACCGTTGTCCGGTTCGGCGGGCGGTGCGGGGTCCGGTGGGGCCGGTTCGGCGAGCTGTATGCGGGTGTCCATGGCGGGCGACGGTAGGCAGCCGCCGTTACCCTCGCGTACGGCCGGTGTGACGGGGGAGTTTCGGCGCGCTCACAGGGTGCTGACGTCGCGTCAGAAGGCGGCGTCAGGAGGTGGCGTCAGGAGGTGGCGTCAGGGGGCGATGCCCACCCCGTCGATCCGGCCCCAGGCCCGCTCCTGCTCGGCGGTCATGGCGGGCCAGGCGAGCCCGCCCGGCCGGGGCAGGACCCGGGAGGCGTACGGGGACGGCCGGAACGCCGGATCGTAGAAGCAGCCCGTGCCGCGACCCCGGTCGAAGGCGGCGCACGACGCGGCCAGCGAGCGCGGGGTCGGCTTGCGGCCGGTGCGGGCCCAACGGTCCAGCGCGGCGATGGAGTTGGCGTACTCGGCACTGCTCAGCCCGCTGTGCTCGCTCTCCCGGGTGAAGGTCTGCACGAGACGGTGCTCCCGGCCCGCGCCCCGCAGCGCGGCCCGGTAGGCGGACTCGTGCTCGACGAACGCCGTGGGGTCCCCGATCGCGTGCAGCGTGAGGACGGGCAGGGACACCCGCCCGGTGAGGTCGCTGTCCCACGAGAGGTCCCGACGCGCGGCGGGGTCCGCCGAGAACCGTTCCACGCCCGCGTTCAGCGCCCGGTCGTCGTGCGAACCCGCGTACCGGACACCCCGGTTGGAGAAGGGGTTGCGGCCGCCCAGCCGCGTCGCGACGATGTCGCGGAAGGTGAACGTCGCAAACCGCAGATGCGACTCCAGGGACCGCTCCGGGATCCCGGTGACGGCCAGGATGTCGTCGAGGTTGCGCTGCTGGAGCGCGGTCCGCTCCGCCGGTTCGGCGTCGAAACCCGTGCACTCCCGCAGCCGGGCGCTCAGCCCGGCCGACGTCATCGTGGAGCCCGGACGCAGCCCCTGCCACAGCGGATACCGCTGCTCGGTGGGGCGCGGATGGTTGCCGCAGTAGTACTGGTAGACCACGCGCAGGTCGACCCGGTAGTCGTAGCCGCGCGAGCCGCCGCCCAGGACGCCGTTGGTCAGCAGCACCCCGTCGTACGCGCCCGGCTCCGTGCCGTACGTCTCCGCGACCTTCGCGGCCACGTTGCCGCCCCAGGACTGGCCGTGCACATAGGTCCGCTCCGGCTTCCCGAACCGGCCGAGGAACACCCGGCGGACGCTCTCGGTGTCGGCCGCCGCCATCCGGGTCCCGTAGCCGCCGCGCCGGTACGAGGAGCCGGCCCAGGCGTACCCCTCCTCGACCATGACGGCCCAGCGCTCCAGGTCCTCGGTGGAGCGGGCCGGGTCCGAGGCGTCGCCCAGGTCGGGCCCGCCGTGCGCGTGCACCACCAGCGAGCCGTTCCAGCGGACCGGGACGGCGAGCGCGTAGTGCGCCCCGTTCCCGTCCTGACCCGTGTAGCACCGCGCCTTCCCGGCCAGCTCCGCCGGGCAGTCGGCGACGACCGGGGCCGCGGACGGGGCGGGCGACGCGGCGGCCGCGGGAGCCTCGCCGGCCGTGCCGAGGAGCAGGGCCGCGACCGTCGCGGCCAGCGCGGCGGAGCGCAGCCGGTGGCGGCGGTACAGCGGCAGTGCGGGGGTGGGCGCGTGGGGGGAGTTCACGGGGGCGGCTCCTGGCTGTCTGCCCGGCGCGGGTGTGCGCCGGGATGCCGGGATGCTAGGAAGCGCCGCACCCGGGGGAGAAGCCCCGCGCGCATTGCGTTCATAGTGTTCGTCCCGGGCGCCCGACGCGTGCCACCGCGAGGGAGCGACGACGGGGCCATCGACAGGCCACCGACGGGACCACTGGAGGGACCTTCGGCGGACTGGACCTCTGACAGGCCGCCCCTCCCTGGCCCGCGCCGCTCACGGCGCGTACGGTGTGGCGGCATGAAGATCCTCATCAGCGCGGACATGGAAGGCGCCACCGGAGTGACCTGGCCGGCCGACGTGCTGCCGGGGACGCCGCAGTGGGAGCGCTGCCGGTCGATGTTCACCTCCGACGTGAACGCGGCCGCGCTCGGCTTCCTGGACGGCGGCGCCGACGAGGTCCTGGTCAACGAGGCCCACTGGTCGATGCGGAACCTGCTGCTGGAGCACATGGACGAACGGGTCCAGATGCTCACCGGCAAGCACAAGTCGCTGTCCATGGTGGAGGGCATCCAGCACGGCGACGTGGACGCGGTGGCCTTCGTCGGCTACCACACCGGTGCCGGCACGGAGGGCGTCCTCGCCCACACCTACCTCGCCAACTCCATCACCGGCGTCTGGCTGAACGGCGTCCGGGCGAGCGAGGGGCTGCTCAACGCGCATGTCGCCGCCGAGTACGGCGTGCCCGTCGTCCTCGTCACCGGCGACGATCTGACCTGCCTGGACGCCGAGGGATACGCCCCCGACGCCCGGAAGGTCGCCGTCAAGGACTACGTATCCCGCTACGCCGCGGTGTGCCGCACCCCGGCCCGTACCGCCGCCGACATCAGGGCGGCGGCGAAGGCCGCCTGTGCCCTCGCGGGCCGGCGGGAGCCCGTCACCGGGTCCGCGTTCACCGTGGAGCTGGAGTTCGACGCCGAACATCTGGCGGCCGCGGCGACCGTGGTCCCCGGCGTGGCGGCGAGCGGAGAGAGGCGCGTCGCGTACACCAGCGCGACGATGTACGAAGGAATTCGCACGTTCAAGGCGGTGACGACGATCGTGTCGGCCGCTGTGGAGGAACAGTATGGCTGAGGCCCCCGACCTGCTCGGACCCGTCGACCGGCAGGCCCTCGACGAAGTGGTGACGTTCACCTCCGAACTCATCCGCATCGACACCACCAACCGGGGCGGCGGCGACTGCCGGGAGCGCCCGGCCGCCGAGTACGTCGCCCAACGGCTCGCCGACGCCGGAATCGAGCCGACGCTGCTGGAGCGGACCCCCGGCCGGACCAACGTGGTCGCCCGGATCCCCGGCACCGACCCGACGGCCGACGCGCTGCTCGTCCACGGCCACCTCGACGTGGTGCCCGCCGAGCCCGCCGACTGGAGCGTGCACCCCTTCTCCGGCGAGGTGAGCGACGGAGTCGTGTGGGGGAGGGGCGCCGTCGACATGAAGAACATGGACGCGATGGTCCTCTCCGTCGTACGGGGCTGGGCCCGCGAGGGCTTCCGCCCCCGGCGCGACATCGTCATCGCGTACACCGCGGACGAGGAGGACAGCGCCGCCGACGGCTCCGGCTTCCTCGCCGATCAGCACCCGGAGCTGTTCGAGGGCTGCACGGAGGGCATCAGCGAGTCGGGCGCCTTCACCTTCCACGCGGGCGACGGCCTCTCGCTGTACCCGATCGCGGCGGGCGAGCGCGGCACCGGCTGGCTGAAGCTGACCGCCGAGGGCCGGGCCGGGCACGGCTCCAAGGTCAACCGGGAGAACGCGGTGAGCTCCCTGGCCGCCGCCGTCGCCCGGATCGGCGAGCACGAGTGGCCCATCCGGCTCACCCCGACCGTCCGGGCCGCGATCACCGAGATCGCCGCCCTGCACGGCATCACCGCCGATCTGGACGACCCCGGCTTCGACGTCGCCCAACTCCTCGGCAAGCTCGGCCCGGCCGCGTCCCTGGTCGAGAACACCGTCCGCAACAGCAGCAACCCGACGATGATGGACGCCGGTTACAAGGTCAACGTGATCCCCGGCCACGCCACCGCCTTCATCGACGGGCGGATGGTCCCCGGCGGCGACGACGAGTTCCACGCGACCCTGGACCGGCTCACCGGCCCCTCGGTCTCCTGGGAGTTCTACCACCGCGAGCAGGCCCTGACGGCCCCGGTCGACTCACCGACGTACGCCAAGCTGCGCGCCGCCGTCGAGCGGTTCGACCCGGACGCCCACACCGTCCCGTACTGCATGTCGGGCGGCACCGACGCCAAGCAGTTCGCCCGCCTCGGGATCACCGGCTACGGCTTCACCCCGCTGAAGCTGCCGGTCGGCTTCGACTACCAGCGGCTCTTCCACGGCGTCGACGAGCGCGTCCCCGTCGACGCCCTCCACTTCGGCGTCCGTGTGCTCGACCACTACCTGCGCACCGCCTGACCGACCGCCGACCGATCCGCGCCCCGGGGGGACCTACGTGAACACCGTGCCAGCAGCTCCGTACGGAACCTGGCCGTCGCCGGTCGACGCGGCACTCGCCGCCTCGCACGACGGCCGCCCCGACCACCTCGGCACCGTCGGGGACGAGGTGTGGTGGACCGAGCCGCGCCCCGCCGAGGACGGCCGGCGCGCCCTGATGCGCCGACGCGCCGACGGCACCGTCGCCCCGGTGCTGCCCGCCCCCTGGAACACCCGCAGCCGGGTGATCGAGTACGGCGGGCAGCCCTGGGCGGGCACCGTGCGCGAGGACGGCGAACTCCTCGTGGTGTTCGTCCACTTCACCGACCAGCGGCTGTACGCCTACGCCCCCGACGGGCCCGACGAGCCGTGGCCGCTCACCCCCGTCCGGGACGTCGGCGGCGGGCTGCGCTGGGTGGACCCGCAGGTGCGCCCGGAACACGGGGCGGCGGGCGAGGTCTGGTGTGTGCTGGAGGAGTTCACCGGGCCCGCGCCCACCGACGTACGGCGCGTCGTCGCCGCCGTGCCGCTCGACGGGTCGGCGGCCGACGACCGGGCGGCGGTCCGTGAACTCTCCGACGACCGGCACCGGTTCGTCACCGGCCCCAAGGTCTCCCACGACGGGCGGCGGGCGGCCTGGATCGCCTGGGACCACCCCCGGATGCCGTGGGACGGCACGGTGGTCATGCTGGCGGAGATCGACGAAGCGGGTGGGTTCACCGGCGTACGGCCCCTCGTCGGCGACCTCGACGAATCGGTCTGCCAGGTGGAGTGGGACCGCGACGGCAGCCTCCTGTTCGTCTCCGACCTCGCCGACTGGTGGGAGCTCCAGCGCATCCGCCCCGACGCGGCTCCGGGCGGCGCGGTCCCCAGCAGCCGCCTTCTGCCGCCCCGGGGCGAGGAGTTCGGCGGTCCGCTCTGGAAGATCGGGCTGCGCTGGTTCCATCCGCTGGACAACGGGCTGATCGCCGTCCTGCACGGCAGGGGCGGTATGCGGCTCGGCATCCTCGACCCGGAGACCGGCGAACTCGCCGACGTACCGGGCCCCTGGACCTCCTGGGCCGACACGCTCGCCGTCCACGGCAGCCGGGTCGTCGGCGTCGCGGCGAGCCCCCGCAGCGGGCCCGAGGTCGTCGAGCTGGACACCGCGACCGGGCACACCCGCGTCATCGGCGCACCCCACCACGACGCGGTCGACCCCGCGTACTACCCGGTGCCCGAGGACCGCACCTTCACCGGCCCCGACGGCCGCGGGATCCACGCCCACATCTACCCGCCGCACAGCCCCGACCGCACCGGACCCGAGGGCGAGAAGCCCCCGTACGTCGTCTGGGCGCACGGCGGGCCCACCGGCCACGCCCCGCTCGTCCTCGACCTGGAGATCGCCTACTTCACCTCGCGCGGCATCGGCGTGGCCGAGGTCAACTACGGCGGCTCCACCGGCTACGGCCGCGGCTACCGCGAACTCCTGCGCGGCCAGTGGGGCGTGGTGGACGTGGACGACTGCGCGGCCGTCGCCTCGGCCCTGGTCGCGGAGGGCGCCGCCGACCCGGACAAACTCGCCGTGCGGGGCGGCAGCGCGGGCGGCTGGACCACCGCGGCATCGCTGACCAGCACGGACATCTACGCCTGCGGGACGATTCTCTACCCGATCCTGGACCTCGAAGGGTGGGCCACGGACGAGACCCACGACTTCGAGTCGCAGTATCTGGAGTCCCTCGTGGGTCCCTTCGCCGAGGTGCCCGAGCGCTACCGGGAACGTTCGCCGCTCCACCGCACCGACCGGCTGAACACCCCCTTCCTGCTGCTCCAGGGCCTGGACGACGTGATCTGCCCGCCCGCCCAGTGCGAGCGGTTCCTCGCCGCCCTCGCCGGACGGGGCGTCGCCCACGCCTACATCGCCTTCGAGGGGGAGAGCCACGGCTTCCGGCGCGTGGAGACCCTGGTCCGCGCACTCGAAGCCGAACTCTCCCTCTACGCGCAGACGTTCGGAATCGACCGCCCCGACGTACCGCCCCTGGAGCTGACCAGGTGATCCGGGAGGACCACGGCCCGGCGGCGGCCCTCGCCCGGCCTCCCCGGCTGCGCCCCGGCTCCCGGGTCGCCGTCGTCGCGCCCAGCGGCCCCGTCCCCGCCGACCGGCTGGAGGAAGGCCTCGCCTTCCTGCGCGGCTGGGGCCTCGAACCCGTCGTCGGCGCCCATGTCCGCACGGTGCACCCCGAGTTGGACTACCTCGCCGGGTCGGACGCCGGCCGCGCGGAGGACATTGAGCGGGCGTGGTGCGACCCGTCCGTGGAGGCCGTGCTCTGCGCCAGGGGAGGATACGGCGCCCACCGGATGGTCGACCTGGTCGACTGGGCGGCGGTCCGGGCCGCCGGGCCCAAGGTGTTCGTCGGCTACAGCGACATCACGGTGCTGCACGAGGCGCTCGCCCTGCGCGCCGGGTTCGCGACCCTGCACGGGCCGATGGTCGCCACCGAGGCCTTCCTGAAGGACGCGGCGACCCGTGAGCACCTGCGCGCCACGCTCTTCGCGCCGGAGACCGTCACCACCCTCGGCCTGGAATCGGCGGGCGCCCTGGTCCCCGGCCGGGCGCGGGGCGTCCTGTACGGCGGTTGCGTCAGCCTGCTCGCCGCCGGAACCGGCGCCCCGGGCGGCCGGACCCATGCCCGGGGCGGACTGCTGGTGATCGAGGACACCGGGGAGGAGCCCTACCGGCTGGACGGCATCCTCACCCGGCTCCTGCGGTCCGGAGCCCTGGACGGAGTCGCCGGGGTGGCCTGCGGCTCCTGGCAGGAGTGCGGCCCGTACGAGAAGATCCGCGCCGTGCTCGCCGACCGGCTCGGTCCGCTGGGCATACCCGTGGTCGAGGAGCTGGGCTTCGGGCACGGACCGACCGCGCTGACGATTCCCCTGGGCGTGCCCGCGACGCTCGACGCACCGGCCGACGGCGGGCGTTGCACGCTGACCGTCGAGGCCCCCGCCCTGCGCTGACCCTTCCGGTCCGCCCGGATGTGTCTTTCACGCACGGAACGTGAATATCCGTCAAGAACCGCTGACCGATACGTTGACACGGTCGTGAGCTGTGTCACAGCATGAGCGCGGCCCAATACTTACCGGTCGGTAAGGTGTCCTCGGTGTGGAGGTCTTCGTGTCAGGTGCTGTTTCCAGAGTGCGCGGCCCGCTCGTGGCGGTCGCCGGGGCGGCCCTCGTCGCCCCCCTCGTCCTCGCCGGCCCGGCCCGTGCCGAGGCCGATCCGTACACCGTCACCCCGCTGAGGTTCACCGTCGAGGCGGGCGGCCGCACCTGCACGGTGGACGCCGATCTCTACCGGCCCGCCGGGGCCGACGCGGACCGCCCCGCCCCCGCGGTCCTCGCCACCAACGGTTTCGGCGGCAGCAAGTCCGACGGCTCCACCGACGCCATCGGCAAGGCCTTCGCCGAGCGCGGCTACGTCGGGCTCGTCTACTCGGGCCTCGGCTTCGGCGGGTCCGGCTGTCTGATCACCCTCGACGACCCCGCCATCGACGGCAAGGCCGCCGGTGAACTCCTCGACTTCCTCGGGGGAGTTCGCGCGGCCGACGACGGGACCGAGGCCGACTTCGTCACCCGGGACGCCGACGGCGACCCGAGGGTCGGCATGATCGGCGGCTCCTACGGCGGCGCGATCCAACTGGCGACCGCCGCGGTCGACCCCCGCATCGACGCCCTCGTCCCGCTGATCACCTGGAACGACCTCGGCTACGCCCTGGCCCCCAACAACACCGGGGCACACACCGGCGTCACCTCCGACACCCCCGGCGTCTTCAAGTGGCAGTGGACCAACGGCTTCTACCTGATCGGCGAGGGCCAGCCGCTCCTCAACCCGAGCCTGGACCCCTCCCGTATCAACGGCCTCGACTGCCTGCACTTCGCGACCCGTGCCTGCGAGACCATCCGGCTGCTCAACTCGGGCCGCTACCCCGCCGACCGGACCGAGGAGATGCTCGCCTACGCGCGCAGCGTCTCGCCCGTCTCCTACCTCGACCGGGTCAAGGCCCCCACGCTCATCGTCCAGGGCCAGGCCGACAGCCTGTTCAACCTCAACGAGGCCACCGCCACCTATCGGACGCTCAAGGCGCAGGGCACCGAGACCAAGATGATCTGGCAGTCCTGGGGGCACAGCGGCGGCCAAGTCCCCGGCGAACTCGACCTGAGTCAGGGCAATCTGGAGACCAGCCACGTCGGACAGCGGGTACTGGCCTGGTTCGACCGCTACCTCCACAAGAAGACGGACACCGACACCGGACCCGCCTTCTCCTACTACCGCGACTGGCAGAGCGGCTACGGATCCGCCTCCGACGTTCCCGCCCTCTCGCGGTCCCTGTACCTCTCCGGCGACGGCAAACTCGTCGACAACCGCTCCAAGGTGGCGCGCGGCAGCCGCCAGTACACCAACTGGCTCGTGCCGACGAGCCACTCCGAGAGCTCCATCGCCCCGCTGATCGGACTGCCCGACCCCAAGCCGTACGACACCAGGGGCACCTACCTCGGCTGGCGCAGCGAACCCCTCGCCGAGCCCCTCGACGTCGTCGGCGCGCCGAAGGCCACCCTGAAGGTCGTCTCGCCGAAGACGGAACGGGTCCAGAACAGCGGCGACGCCTCCGACAAGCTCGTCCTGTTCGCCAAGGTCTACGACGTCGCGCCCGACGGCGGCCGTACGCTCGTGAACCGGCTCGTCTCCCCGGTCCGGGTCCCCGACGTCACCCGGCCCTTCACGGTGGAGCTGCCCGGCATCGTCCACCGGTACGAGAAGGGGCACCGCCTGGAGTTCGTGATCGCCGCCAGCGACACCGCATACTTCGGCAACCGGGGCGTCAAGCCCGTCACCGTCGTCCACGCCCCCGAGGACACCGGCGTACTGGAACTCCCGGTGGTCCCGGCCGGCTGAGGCCACCCCGCCCCCGTTCACCCGAACGGCGGTACAACACCGCCCCCCGAACCCGGCAGCCGGACATGCTGGGACCCCGGGGGGCGGTCGCGCGCACGACGGCGGGCCGGACGGCGAGGAGCGAGCGGAAGGGCCGGACCATGAGCCCCAAGGACGTATCGAGCGGCAGCGGGCGCGGCGCGGGATGGCTCACTCCGGGGCGCATCGTGGTCGCCGTGGTCGTCGTGCTCGTCATTGTGTTCATCTGCGTGAACACGAAGGACGTCACCATCCGGGTGCTGATCCCCGAGGTGACGATGCCCCTGTGGTCCGCGCTGCTGGCCATGTTCCTGATCGGCCTCGGCTGCGGCGGCTACCTCTTCCGTCGGAAGGGCAAGTGACGGAGACCGGAATTCCGCGCACCCGTCCGAGGTCCCGGACCGCGGCGGCGCGGCCGGGTGCGCGGAAATCCGACCGACGGGGCTCTGGTCCCCGCGGCCACCTGCGTGTTCCATGGTCACCGGGGGCGCCCGGACCTGCGGCGGCCCGCCGCGAGGGAACGAGGGTGCCTTGGCCACGACCGTACGACGTGCCGTACTGAACCTGCCCGCAGCGCCGCTCGGGCCGGAGAACCCGCTCCCGCCCCTGCGGACGCCCGCCCCGCCGCCCGTGCTCGACCCCCGTGAACGGGCGGTCCTGCCCCGGGACATGGCCCGGCAACTGGGACACCGGCCGCTGCGCACCGTCCTGCCCACCCGGCTGCTCGACGGTTACGGGCGCGAGCGCACCCCCACCGACATCGACGCCGTCGTCATCGAGAACGCCCGGCTGCGCGTCACCGTGCTGCCCGGACTCGGCGGCCGGATCCACTCCCTGCACCACAAACCCACCGGCCGCGAACTGCTCCACCGCAACCCGGTCCTCCAGCCCGCCGCCTTCGCCCTCAACGGGGCCTGGTTCTCCGGCGGGATCGAGTGGAACATCGGCGCCACCGGCCACACGGCCCTGTCCTGCGCACCCCTCCACGCCGCGCTCGTGCCCGCCCCCGACGGCTCCACGATGGTCCGGCTCTGGGAATGGGAGCGGCTGCGCGACCTGCCCTTCCAGGTGGACCTCTGGCTCCCCGACGACTCCGACTTCCTGCACGTCGGCGTACGGATACGCAACCCGCACGAACAGCCCGCACCGGTCTACTGGTGGTCCAACATCGCCGTCCCCGAGACCCCGGACACCCGCGTCCTGGTCCCGGCCGACGAGGCCTGGCACTTCGGCTACGACCACACCCTCACCCGGGTCGGCGTCCCGGAGTCGGGCGGCCTCGACCACACCTATCCGCTGCGCTCCGAGTACCCCGCCGACCACTTCTACGAGCTGCCCGACGACGCCCGGCGCTGGATCGCCGCGCTCGACGAGGACGGCCACGGACTCGCCCAGACCTCCACCGACCTGCTGCGCGGCCGCAAACTGTTCCGCTGGGGCCACGGGAGGGGCGGCCGCCGCTGGCAGGAGTGGCTGAACGGGCCGGGGGACGGCGGCTACGCGGAGATCCAGGCCGGTCTTGCCCGCACCCAGCTGGAGCACGTCCCGCTGGAGGCGGGCGCCGCTTTCAGCTGGCTGGAGTCCTACGGTCCGCTGTCCGCCGACCCGGCAGCCGTGCACGGCGGGGACTGGGCCGCCGCCACCGAGGAGGCCGCCGCACGGCTGGAGGAGGCCCTCCCGCGCGGCACGGTGGAGGAGGCGTACGCGGCCTGGCTGCCGCACGCCGACACCGAACCGGGCGACATGCTCGCCGTCGGCTCCGGCTGGGGCGCGCTGGAGGTGCTGCGGGGCGGCCACCTGCTGCCCGGCACCCCGTTCCCCGCCGCCGCCATCGGCGCCCAGCAGACCCCGTGGCGGGAGCTGCTGGAGCACGGCACACTGCCGAAGCCGGCCCCGGACGGCATACCCGGCCCGACACCGGTCTCGCCGCCCTGGCGCGACATGCTGGAGACCGCCGACGCCGACCCGCACACCGAATACCACCTCGGCATCGCGCAGTGGCACGCCGACGACCGGGCCCAGGCCGTCCGCAGCTGGGAACGCGGCCTGGAGTGCGGCCCCGCGCCACGCTGGCCGCTGCTGCGCTGCCTCGCCGTCGCCGCCGAGGAGAGCGGCAGGCCGGACCACGCCGCCGAGCTGTACGCCGAGGCCTTCGCGGACCTCGGGACTCCGGGAGAGGGGGACCTCGCGGCGTCGGAGGAGGGCGCCGCCCTTCTCGTCGCCCTGGCCCGCGAGACCGTCGAGGCGCACCTGTCCGCCGGGCGGGCCGGGGCGGCCCGGGCGCTGCTCGCCGGACTGCCGGGGGAGATCCGTGAGCGCGGACGCTTCCGGCTGCTGCTCGCCCGGACCTTGGTCGCCGAGGGCGACACCGGGGCGGCCAGGGAGATCTTCGACGCCGGGTTCGAGGTCGCCGACCTGCGCGAAGGGGCCGGAATCCTCGGCGAGCTGTGGGTGTCCGTCAGCGACGAGCCGCTGCCCGACGCCTACGACTTCCGCATGAGCCCGCCCGAGGGGTGACCCGACCGACGCGCCCCGGGCGGCCGGTCAGACGGTGACGTTGCGGTCCACGTACTCGAAGACCGAGCCGTCCGGGTGCAGCGCGATGAGGTTGCGGCCCGCCGGGGTCGGCACCGGCCCCGCGATGACCCGCGCACCCGCCCGGGTCAGCGCCGCGTTCGCCTCGTCGACGTCCTTGACGGCGATGGTCGCGCCCACCTTGCGCAGCACCTCCAGCTCCGACTCGGGCCCGCTCATCAACAGGAAGCAGCCGATCGCGGCCACCGACACCCCACCGCGCTCGAAGCGCAGGGCCGACGTGCCCGTCAGCCCCTCGTAGAAGGCCACCGAGGCCTCCAGGTCGTCGACGCAGATACGCAGCGTGGTTCCGAGGATCTCCATGCGTACGAGGGTAGTTGGCGGCCGCCGCCGGTGTGATCGATTCCGTGCGGGCCGGAACCCCTCTTCACCTCACGCCGGCCCCTTCCCGCCCCGCGCCGGGCTCTCCTCACCTCATGCCGACAACGCCTCACCTCACGCCGGGCTCTCCTCGCTCTCACACCCGGCACAGCACCTCGCCGTGCGGGACCATGAACCAGCCGTCGGCCTCCTCGCCCCAGGCGCGCCACGCCCCGGCGACGGCCGCGAGCTGCTCGGCGCTCGCATGCCCGCCCCGTACGGCCAGCTCGGCGTAGACCGAGTCCGTCGTACGGTCCGCCCACAGACCGCTCCACCAGGCGCGGCTCTCCGGGGTGGCGAAGCACCAGGCGGCCGCGGTGGGGGTGATGTCGGTGAAGCCGGCCCGCCGCGCCCAGGAGAGGAGCCTGCGGCCGGCGTCGGGCTCGCCGCCGTTGCCTCGGGCCACCCGGCCGTACATCTCCTGCCACGCGCCGAGACCGGGGGTCTCCGGGTACCAGGTCATCGCCGCGTAGTCGCTGTCGCGCACCGCGACCACCCCGCCGGGGCGGCAGACGCGCCGCATCTCGCGCAGCGCCTGGACCGGATCGCCCACGTGCTGGAGCACCTGGTGGGCGTGGACCACGTCGAACGCGTCGTCGGGGAAGTCCAGGGCGTGCACGTCGGCCACCGTGAACTCGACGTTCTCCAGGCCCCGTTCGGCGGCCACCGCGGCGGCCTGGCCGAGAATGTCACGGGTGGTGTCCACCGCGGTGACCCGGCCCGGCGCGACCAGAGCGGCGAGGTCGGCGGTGATCGTTCCGGGGCCGCAGCCGACGTCCAGGACGGCCTGGCCGGGGCGGAGTTCGTCGAGGAGATACGCCGCCGAGTTGGCGGCGGTCCGCCAGCGGTGCGAGCGCAGGACCGACTCGTGGTGGCCGTGCGTGTACACGGCGGTCTCCTTCGGCATGGCGTTGCGTCCTCTCCCGAATACCTCGCCCCGACGGGCGCGGCGACAGGAGCCACCGTACGCCGTCGGGCCGCATGGTGAGACAGGCGTCTTGATATGCGGACGGTGCTCCTGGGTGGCGTCCTGGGGGTCAGGCCGGCAGCGGGCAGTAGACGGTCAGCGCCTCCGGAAGCTTGTCGATCGTCAGTTCCGTTCCGGAGTGGGCCACTTCACCGTCGTACGCGTACGGCGTCCCCGGTGCGAGATCGCCGATCCGCACCCGGCGGCGCCGCACCGCGGCATGGGCGGGGGAGCGGGTCAGCGGCCCCGCCACCGCCGCCGCCAGCAGGCGCAACGCGGGCGTCCGGCCGCCGTGCACCACCCGGACGTCCAGCAGCCCGTCCGCCAGATTGTGCCGGCGGCCCGGGGCGGGGCCCACCCGCTGGAAGAGCCCGTTGCCGACGAAGAGCAGCCACAACGGCCGCCTGCGACCCTGGAGTTCGGCCTCCAGCGGTCGCCGGCCGCGCAGCACGTGGAACGCCGCGAGCACACCCGCCGGCCAGCCGCCGATCCGGGGCGACCAGTGTTCCCGGGTGCGCACCAGTTCCGGATAGACACCCAGGGAGAAGGCGTTGAGGAAGTACCCGTCCGCCCCCTCCTCGCCCTCGGGCCCCGGCCGGAAGCGGCCGAGGTCCACCCGGATGGCATCGCCCGCGGTGAGGGCGGCGGCGGTGTCGTGGACGGTCTCGATGCCCAGGTCGTAGGCGAAGTGGTTGAGCGTGCCGCCCGGGAAGACCGCCAGCGGCATCCCGTGCGTCGCCGCCACCGAGGCCGCCAGATTCACCGTGCCGTCGCCCCCGCAGACGCCCAGCGCCCGGCCCCGGCCCGCCGCCCTCTCCAGCGCGGCCGACAGCTCCTCGGGAGGAACCTCCACCACCTCCGCGGCGGGCAGCGCCTCGCGCACCAGCGACGCGGTCGCGGTGGCCGTGCCCGACTCCTGGTTCACCACCACGACGAGGTCCTTCCCGGCGGGCAGCGCCGGGGCCTCGCCGGGCGGCCGGCCGGGAGCGGGCAGCTGGCCCCGGGTGGGCACCACCCCGCGCAGGGCGAACGCGGCTCCTATGCCGAGCGCCGCACCCGCCAGCACATCGCTCGGATAGTGGACCCCGGTGTAGACGCGTGAGGCGGCCACGGCCACCGCGACCGGGGCCACCACCGCGCCCCAGCCCTTGGACTCCAGGGCCACCCCGGTGGCGAAGGCCGCCGCCGACGCCGCGTGGCCCGAGGGGAAGGAGGTGGTGATCGGCTGGCGCTTGAGCTGCCGCACCACCGGCACCAGGTCCGCTATCGGCCGCTCGCGGCGCACCGCGCCCTTGCCGACCGTGTTGATCGCCGCCGAGGCCACGGCGAGGGACGCCACCCCGCGCAGCGCGGCCCGGCGCGAGCGCGCACTGCTGCCCAGCGCCGCGATCCCGGCCGCCGCCCCGAACCAGAGCAGCCCGTGGTTGGCGCTCCGGCTCAGCCTCGGCAGCAGCGGATCGGCGCCCGGCCAGTGCCGGTCCGCGACACTCCGGAAGACGGCCAGGTCCTGCTCCTGCAGCCAGCCGCGCAACCGGGCGACGGCGGGAGCCGTGGTCTTGACAGTGGCGGATGAGGTTCTCGGTGAGGACATGGATCAGCGAATACCCGGCCGGGCCACGCTGAACCAGCAGGCGCGCTGAGACCCTGGCCACGCGTCGCCACCGACCGGCGGAACAGCCCACGCGGCGAGGCCCCCCGGCGCGGGCGCGCGACTGGGCGGGCGAGCCGCCGGGAACCTCCGTATAAAGAAGACCAGTGGCCGTCGGCCGGAGAAGCCGGTGGCCGTCGGCCCGGAGAACGAAGCCGGCGAAACCCGGGCCCGGAGCAGGTGCCGCCGGTCCGGGCGGCGCGGCGGACACGCCGGGGACGCGGAGCGCAGAGTGGCGGAGGAGGGCCGGATGCACGGGACCGAGGAGCACGCACCCGCGCACGAGGACCACGGCCCCGTCCGCTACGGGCCGCCCGCCCCCGACCCCGGCCTCCCGGTCCTCCCCGAACTGGCCGCCGTCCTCGCCGCCGCCGCCGACCGGACCCGCCCGGAACCCCCCGGCGGAGGCGCGGTGCTGCGCGAGGCGGCCCGCGGCTACTGGGACCGGCGCGGACTGCACGGCACGGCGGGCGGCATCGCCGCCGCCCCCGGCGCCCAGCCGCTCCTCCTGGCCCTGATCGGCGCACACGGCGGCGACGTCCTCATGCCGCGCCCCTGCCCGGCCGCCTGGATGCCGCAGGCCCGGCTGCTCGGCCGTCCCGCCTACCACGTGCCGACCCCGGCCGAATGCGGCGGCGTGCCCGACCCGTACGCTCTGCTGGAGACCGTCCGCCGGGTCCGCGCGGAGGGCGGCCGGCCGAAGCTGCTGCTGCTGTCCGTCGTGGACGACCCCACGGCCACCGTCGCCCCGCCCGAACTGGTCCGCGAGGCCTGCGAGGCGGCGGTCGGCGAAGGGCTGCACATCATCAGCGACGAGACCTGGCGCGACACCGTGCACCGGCCGAGGGACACCGTCCTGCTCAGCCCCGCCGAGATGTGCCCGGACGACGTCACGGTGATCAGCGACCTGTCCGGGGCCCTCGTACCGGCCGCCTGGCCGGTCGCCGTCGCCCGCTTCCCGGACACCGCCCGGGCCACCGTCCGGCATGCCCGCACCCTGGACATCCTCACCGCGCTCGGCGCCCACGTCGCGGCTCCCGTCGCCCACGCGGCCGCCCACGCACTGCGGGAGCCGGATTCCGTACGCGACCGGATCCGGCGGGCCGCGGCGCTCCAGGCCGAGGTCGCCGCCGGCGCCCACCGCGCGGTCCTCGGCTCCGGCGCGCTGGCCCGCCCCCCGCAGGCGGGCCGCCACCTCTACGCCGACCTGGGCCCACTGCGCCCACGGCTCGCGGAGCTGGGCGTGACGGACTCCATGGAGCTGGAGGAGTACCTCACCGAGCGGCTCGGCGCACCCGCCCCGGGCGGACACCGCTTCGGGGACGAGCTGGGCGCCCTGCGCGTACGCCTGGGCACCGGACCGCTGCTGGGGGCCACGCCGCAGCAGCAGGCGGAGTCCCTCGCCGCCGCGAAGCCCCTGGAGCTCGCACATGTGGCGCGGGCGCTGGACGGTTTCGCGGCGGTGTTCGGCGCACTGCGCTGAGTGCGGCCGGGGAGCAGCCGGAGATGCCGGGCGCGGTCCGTACGCGTCGCGTCATGCCGCCCCCGGACGGTGGCAAAACGTTCAACCCGTCGCGTCGCCCGTCCCGTGGCCGAACCGCGACCGCAGCCTGCGCCACACGGCCGGAGCCCCGCTGATCAGCAGCGTCAGGGCGACCGCCGCGACCACTCCCTGCCACGGCTCCGGGAACAGCGAACCGCCCAGGATGCCGATCAACTGGTACGTCGCCGCCCAGGCGAGGCAGGCCGGAACGTCGCCCCTGGCGAACTGCCGCAACGGCATCCTGCCCAGCAGACACGCCAGCATGACCGGGATCCGCCCGGCCGGCACCAGACGGGACAGCACCAGCACCGTCCCGCCGTGCTCGGCCAGCTTCTCCTGTGCCTGGGCCAGCCGCTCCGGCGCGGCCCTGCGGGTGATGGCCTCCAGCCACTTCGAGCCGTTCTTCGACCGGACCCCGCGCTGTCCCAGCCAGTACAGGCAGACGTCCCCGAGGAACGCGGCGGCCGCCGCCGTCAGGAAGACGAAGAGCAGCGTGAGCGGCGACGTCTGGTGGAAGGCCACCACCGCCGCCGAACTCACCAGCGCCCCCGTCGGCACCACCGGCACCAAGGACCCCAGCGCCACCAGGGCGAACAGGGTCGGATAGCCGACCGCCTGCTGGGTCGACTCGGTGGGCAGTTCCCGCACCACCTGCTGGATCTCCTGGATCACCGGCCGGCCTCCGGCCTGACGCGTTCGCCGTGCCCCAGCAGATGCACCGTCACCTCGGGCGCCCGCTTCGCCGCGTACCGTACGAACTCGTCGCCCGGTGAGTGGAACTCGTGCGGGCGCACCCCGTCCAGACCGATCGGCCAGTACGTGCCGTAGTGCACCGGCACCGCGCACCTCGGCGCGAGACGGGTCAGCGCCTCGGCGGCACGGGCCGGGTCCAGATGGCTGTGCCCCAGGTAGGGTCCCCAGCCGCCCACCGGCAGCAGCGCCACGTCCACCGGCCCCACCGCGTCGGCCATCCCGTCGAAGAGGCCGGTGTCCCCGGCGAAGTACGTCCGCGCCTCGCCCTCGACCACATAGCCGAGGGCCGGCACACGGTGCGGCCCGACCGGCAGCCGCCGCCCGTCGTGCAGGGCGGGGACCGCCCGCACCCGCACCTCGCCGACCCGCACCGTGTCGCCCGGCCCCACCTCGGTGATGTGCAGCTGCCGCATCCGCCGCAGCATCCGCAGTCCCGGCACGGCCGCCACCGCGCCGCTCGGCACGATCAGCCGGCTCCCGGGAGCCAGCCGGGCCAGCGACGGCAGATGCAGATGGTCGGAGTGCAGATGGGAGACCAGCACCACCTCGGCGACGGCGGCCCGGGGCGGCGGCACCTCGCCCCGGCGGCGGCGCAGATGCGCGAAGCGCCGTACGAACAGGGGGTCGGTCAGAACCCGCACCCCCGAGTCCTCGATCGTGCAGGTGGCATGACCCCACCAGGTGACCTCCACCGGCGCCTCGGCCTCCTCGCGCGATCCTCGTCACACGCTGACGCGTGATCCGTAATCCGTGATCCGTGATCCGTAACCCGTGATTCCGGGTCCCGTGATTCCGGGTCCCGGTACGGCGGCCCGCGCGGCCCGTGCCCGGGTGCGCTGCCGGTACGAGCCTATGCGCCCCCCGTACCGTCCCGCCGCCCTTCGCACGGTCGGCCGAAGCCGCTGACCGGCGTCGGCGCTGTGAAAAGCTGAAGGGCGGGCCCGGGACGGACGGGGCCCGGGGGCGGAGAGGGCGTGAGGTGGACCGGCGTGGGTGACGGGAAGTGGCGTACGGCGGGCAGAGCCCTGATGCGGGTGATCGCGGTCTGGGCGGTGTCCACCCTCACGATGCTCGCGCTGGCCGGAGCCCTGCCCGACTTCCAGCTGGAGGCCGACGACGGCGACACCGTCACCAAGACGGCCTTCACCGCCGCCTGGGGCGCGGGCGCCTTCGGCCTCCTGTCGGCCCTGGTCTGGCCCGTCCTCGTGCGGGCCCTGCTCATCGTGCCCGCGCTCGTCCTGGGCGCCCTGGTCTTCTTCCTCAACGGCTCGCTGCTGCTGATCGCGCTGCGCCTCATCCCGGACGGGCGCGGCGATGCCAACCCGGAGACGGCGGTCGTCGTCGCCGCCGTGATGTCCGCCGTCGCCTCCGCCACCTCCACCGCCCTCGCCGTCCGCGACGACGAGGCCTACCGCCGCAGGCTGTCCCGGCTCGCCGACCGGCGCCGCCGGCGCGGCCGCTCGCCGGGCCCGCCGGAACCGGGCCGCGACGGACCGCCCGGCACCGTCTTCCTCCAGCTCGACGGGGTCGGCCACGACGTCCTGGTGAAGGCCGCGGCCGACGGGCTCATGCCGACCGTCGCCGGCTGGCTCGCCGACTCCTCCGGGCACCGGCTCACCCCCTGGCGCACCGACTGGTCCAGCCAGACCGGCGCCAGCCAGCTCGCCATCCTGCACGGCAGCAACCACGACGTGCCCGCGTTCCGCTGGTACGAGAAGGAGACCCGCACCGTCATGGTCTCCAGCCGCCCCGCGAGCGCCCTCGAAATGCAGCGCCGGGCCATCGAGCGCACCCGCGACGGCGGTCTGCTCACCGTCGACGGCGCGAGCCGGGGCAACCTCTTCAGCGGCGGAGCCGGACAGCTCGCCCTGGTGCTCTCCATGGCCGCCCGGCGCGGCAAGGGCCGCCGCTCCCGCGCCGGATACTTCGCCTACTTCTCCGACCCGGCCAACGCCACCCGGACAGCCCTCTCCTTCGTCGCCGAGGTCCTCCGCGAGATCGGCCAGTCGACCCGGGCCCGCGCCCGGAAGGTCACCCCGCGGATCAAGCGCGGCGGGCTCTACCCGTTCATCCGCGCCTTCGCCACCGTCGTGGAGCGCGACGTGGTCGCCGCCGCCGTCCTCGGCGACATGTTCGCCGGACGCACCGCCGTCTACGCCGACCTCGTCGCCTACGACGAGGTCGCCCACCACTCGGGACCCCACAGCCGCGACGCCGAGAAGGTCCTCGTACGCCTCGACCGCTCCCTCGCCCTGATCGCCAAGATCGCCGACCACACCCCGCGCACCTACCGGATCGTGCTTCTCTCCGACCACGGCCAGAGCCCCGGCGAGACGTTCGCGGGAAAGTACGGGCTCACGCTCAAGGACCTCGTCCGGGCGGGCTGCGGGCTGCCCGTGCCCCGCCGGGCCCAGCGCACCCGCAGCGCCTCCGAGGCCCGCGACGCGGTGCGGATCGCACTGCACCGCCCCGTCGAGGGACAGGAGGCCGAGCACCCGGCCAAGCTCTCCGACCCGATCGTGCTGGCCTCCGGCAACCTCGGGCTGATCTCCTTCCCCGACATCGAGGGCCGCGCCTCCCGCGAACAGATCGAGCGCCGCCATCCGGCGCTGCTCTCCACGCTCGCCAACCACCCGGGGATCGGCTTCCTCCTCGTCCGCTGCGGCGAGCGCGGCTCCGTGGTGCTCGGGCCCGGCGGGGCCGAAGTGCCCGTCGCCGACCTGGCCGACGGCGAGGGCCCGCTCGCGGTCTTCGGCGTCGGGGCGGCATCCGCCGTACGGCGCACCGACACCTTCCCGCACGTCGCCGACGTGATGGTCAACTCCAGTTACGACCCCGCCACCGGGACCGTGCACGCCTTCGAGGAGCAGATCGGTTCGCACGGCGGCCTCGGCGGCGAACAGTCCCGGCCGTTCCTGCTCTGGCCGCGCGGACTGACGGACCCGCTCGACATCGTGGCCGCCGAGACCGCGGAGGGCGCACCCGTGCCGCCCGGCGGCGGGCTGGTGGGCGCCGAGGCGGTGCACCGGGTGCTGACCCGCTGGCTCCAGGAGTCCTCCGGGCCCCAGGTACCGGTGCGGGCCGAGGGCTTCGGCGGGGCCGGCCTGGCGGACGAGCCGTTCCCGGGCGATGCCCCGGTGCCGGAAGCGCCGGGCACGACGACCTGACCGGCAGGCGGCCGTCCTCCGGCAGGCGGCCGTCCTCCGGCGGATCGCTCTCCGGCAGATCGCCCTCCGGCAGATCGTCCTCCGGTAGATGGTCCTCCGCGAGCGGGCCGGCAGCCGGTCAGGCCCATCCCCGACAGGTCGCTTCCCGGTCGGGCCGTCCCGCGGATCAGGCCGACTGCCGCCGTACCAGCGTCGGCGGGAAGAGCACGGAGGGCGAGGGGCCGCGCGGTTCGCCGATCTGCTTCAGCAGCAGCCGGGCCATCTCCGCCGCCATCTCCTCCACCGGCTGCCGGACCGTGGTCAGGGGCGGGTCGCAGGCGGCCGCCGCGCTGCTGTCGTCGAAGCCGACCACCGCCACGTCGGACGGCACGTCGCGCCCGGCCCGGAGCAGGACCGGGAGCGCGCCCAGGGCCATCAGGTCGGAGGCGATGAACACCCCGTCGAGGTCGGGGCGGTCCGCCAGCAGCCGCCGCATCGCCGCGGCCCCGCCCAGATGGGTGAAGTCCCCCTCGGCGCAGGCCACGTCGTCGATGCCGTGGGCGGCGACGGCCTCCAGGAAACCGGTCAGCCGCACCTGCCCCGCGGGCATGTCCTGGGGTCCCGAGATGGTGCCGATGCGCCGTCGCCCCAGCGAGGCCAGGTGATCGGCCGCCAGCCGCGCCCCGGCGTGCTGGTCCACCTCCACATAGGCCAGCGGGGACGGGCGGTGGGGACGGCCCGCGAGGACGGCGGGCATCCGGGTCTCCTGGAGCAGCCCGGGCAGCGGGTCGTCGGCGTGCGTGGTGATCAGCACGACCCCGTCGACATGGCCGTGGCGCAGGTAGGAGAGCAACTGGCCCCGGGACGCCTCGTCGTCGGCCAGCATCACGACCATCTGGATGCCCGCCGGGCGCAGCACCTCCAGCAGCCCGCTGACGACCCGCCCGAAGTACGGGTCCGAGAACATCCTGCCGACGAACGGCTCGGACATCGGCCGACGTTCCCGCTCCGAGACCACCAGGGCCACCGAGTCGGTGCGCCGGGTCACCAGCGAGCGGGCGGCCCGGTTGGGCACGTAACCGGTGGTCGCCACCGCCTCCTCGACCACGGTGCGCAGGGCGGGGTCCACGGTGGTCGCCCCGTTGATCACCCGGGACACCGTCGCCCGTGACACACCGGCCACGGCCGCCACGTCCTCCAAGGTCGCGGGGCGTACGGGCTGCGGCACTTCGGCTGTCATGCAGCCCTTTATACCCGCAGGCCGGCCGCCCCGTTCAGCCGAGGGCCCGCACCGCGCCCGGCAGCCGTTCCAGCTCGGCGAGGAAGCCCTCGCGCGCCGTCACGAGGGCGCGTGCCAGTTCACGGGCGTCCGCCCGGCCGCCCGCGGTTATCTCGGAACGCGACACCTCCGCGGACTGGCGCAGATGGTCCCGGATCCGCGCGAGGACGAGCCGGTCGAGCGCGGGTCCCTCGGCGGCGTGGGCGGCCTCCAGGTCCTGTTCGGTCACCATGCCGGGCATGTCGTGACCCGCGTGCACATCGGTGAGGGGCAGCCCCATGCGGGTCAACAGGGGCCGCAGACGGTTGAGTTCGGCCTCGTGCCCGGTGCGCAGCCGAACGGCGAAGGCGCGCACCCGCGGTTCGGCGGCCCGCTCGGCGGCGAGCGTCAGGAGCTTCACCGCCTGCTGGTTCATGGGGGTCATCAGCTGGACCCAGCCGATGTCGGTGGAGGTGGAGGTGGAGGTGGAGGTGGAGGTGGAGGTGGATGTGGATGTGGCGGACGCGGTGCCGGACGGCGCGGGGGAGACGTCCGGGGCGGACTTCCGCACCTCCGCGGTGCGGGGCGCGGAATCCGCCGACGAGCAGCCGGCCACGCCGCCGAGCCCCAGTGCGGCCAGCGGACCGAGGGCGGCGGCCCGGTGGAGCGGCGGGAGGTTCATGGGGCGCATGAGGTGTCCTCGTACGGGGAAGGGGCGTCCGCCCCGGAGCCGGGCCCCGGGGCGGACGTGGTGTCGGGCGACGGTGACGGCCAATCAGGGCCTGCCGTCGAAGCCGCACTTGACGATCGCGTTGATGCAGTCGCGGACGCGCTGTGCCATCTGCTCCTCCGGCCATACGTTGAAGAAGTCGCCGTGCATCGTGTAGCCGGGCCCGGATGCCAGCCGGAAGCGGGCCGGGTCGCCGTTCACCGGGTAGCGCAGCACCTGCCGGAGCTTGGGCACCGGCACCGGGTGGGTGGACGGGCAGTTCCCGGCCACCGGGTAGGCCATGTGGCTCTTGTGGTCGGCCGAGTCGAGGTCCGTGCCGTTCCAGCACTGCGGGAAGTCCAGGTAGGACTCCATCATCGTGCCGGGCGGACAGTGCACGAAGTTCTGCGAGGGGTTCACCTCACCGGCGTGCAGGCACGACCAGCGGGCGATCGTGTTGTCCTGCGGGCCGGTCGCCTTCGCGTTTCCCGCCACGATGCGCAGGCCCTTGGGGAAGGGCTGGATCCGGCGGATGACGTCGTCGCTCACGCCTTCGCCCAGGTAGTAGAAGGTGGTCCCGGTGGGCTCCACCTCCTTGTCGCCGTCGTAGAGGGTGGGCACCCAGTACGACGACAGGTCGGTCTCGGGGGCGCACGACGTACGGCCCCGTTCCAGGGAGGCCAGGTCGGAGCCGGCGTGGGTGGTGTCGTTGCCGAAGAAGCTGTGCATGTGGGAGGCGCCCGGCAGCCCGGGGAAGACGATCGGGTCGTCGGGGGCCCGGTGGGTGTAGGGGCATTCCGCGAGGAACTCGGCCACCCGCACCACGTCCGCGGCGGCCTTCGGCGCGGTTTCGGCGGCGGCCCGCTCGGCCGCCGCGTTGCCCACATTGGCCTGGAGGAAGGAGAGGGCGAGGGCGGCCGCGGCGAGTCCGGCGATTCTGTACCGCCAGGACGGCAGGGATCGTTGGCGGCGGTGGTCGGGGTTGCGTCGATGACGGAAGAGCACGGCACTCCTGTCCGGAGAAGTGGGGGGATTCCTTGATCAAGCGAGAGAGCGCTCTCTCCAGGGGAACGTAGAATTGCCTCCTGTGCATGTCAAGAGAGCGCGCGCCCTCAACAAATAAGCCTGATCGACGGCAAGTTGGGGGCGTCACTCAGGAGAGCGCTCTCCCGTGATCGGGGCAGGAGGGGAACCGGGGCCGTTGTCAGTGGTGGGCGGAAGAATGGTGGCCATGACGAACTCAGCTGCTGTGCTCGCCGATGCCGCCGCCTATGCCGCCGCGGTGGAAGAGGCCTCCGTCGCCGCCGCCGCGTACTACGCCACGGGCGAGAGCGCGCTGGACGACGACGCCTACGACCGGCTGGCCCGCGGCATAGCCGCGTACGAGGCGGACCACCCGGAGGAGGTGCTCGCCGCCTCGCCGACGGGCAAGGTCGCGGGCGGGGCCGCCGTCGGCGACGTGCCGCACACGGTGCCCATGCTCTCCCTGGACAACGTGTTCTCGGCGGAGCAGTTCGTGACCTGGACCGCGTCGCTGGAGCGGCGGATCGGCCGGCCGGTGACCGCGTGGAGCGTGGAGCCGAAGCTCGACGGCCTGGCGGTCGCCGCGCGCTACCGGAACGGCCGGTTCGAGCGCCTCATCACCCGGGGCGACGGCACGGCCGGTGAGGACGTCTCGCACGCGGCGGGCGCCGTCGTCGGCCTGCCGGAGCGGCTGGCCGCCCCGGTCACCATCGAGGTGCGCGGCGAGATCCTCATGACGAACGAGCAGTTCGACCGGGGCAACGCGACCCGTACGGAACACGGCGGCGCCCCCTTCGCCAACCCGCGCAACGGGGCGGCGGGCACCCTGCGCGCCAAGGACCGCGCCTACCGGGTGGAGACGACCTTCTTCGCCTACGGCGCGCTGCCGCTGCCCGATTCCGGGGAGCTCGCCGGGACCCTCGCCGAACTGCCCCACAGCGAGGTCCTGGCGTACGTCGCCGGCCTCGGCGTGCACACGGCCGCGGGCACCGACGTCGCGCCGCTCCGGGCTACCACGGTCGAGGAGGTCCAGGCGCGGGTGGACGGGATAGGTTCCCTGCGCGCCTCGCTGCCGTTCGGCATCGACGGGATCGTGATCAAGGCCGACCTCGCGGCCGACCAGCGCGAGGCCGGCTCCGGCACCCGCGCGCCCCGCTGGGCCATCGCCTACAAGCTGCCCGCCGTGGAGAAGATCACCCGCCTGCTGGCCGTCGAGTGGAACGTCGGGCGCACGGGCATCATCGCGCCGCGCGCCGTTCTGGAGCCCGTGGAGATCGACGGCTCCACCGTCGGATACGCCACCCTGCACAACCCGGCCGACATCACCCGCCGCGACCTGCGGCTGGGGGACCAGGTCATGGTCTACAAGGCCGGCGACATCATCCCGCGCATCGAGGCCCCCGTGGTGCACCTGCGCACCGGCGACGAGACGCCCATCGCCTTCCCCGAGAGCTGCCCGCAGTGCGGCTCCGACATCGACACGAGCGAGCAGCGCTGGCGCTGCACCCGGGGCCGTGACTGCCGTCTCGTCGCCTCCGTCTCGTATGCGGCGGGGCGCGATCAGCTCGACATCGAGGGCCTCGGCTCCACCCGGGTCGTCCAGCTCGTCGACGCGGGCCTCGTCGCGGACTTCGCGGACCTCTTCACGCTGGAGCGGGAGCAGTTGCTCGCCCTCGACCGGATGGGCGAGACCTCCACGGACAATCTCCTGGCGGCCATCGACACCGCCCGGACCCGGCCGCTGTCCCGGGTCTTCTGCGCCCTGGGCGTACGGGGCACGGGGCGCTCCATGTCGCGCCGCATCGCGCGGTATTTCGCCACGATGGACCGGATCGTCGCCGCCGACGCCGAGACGCTCCAGCGGGTCGACGGCATCGGCAAGGAGAAGGCGGCCGCGGTGGTCGCCGAGCTGGTGGAGCTGGCGCCGCTGATCGACAAGCTCGTCGCGGCCGGGGTGACGATGACGGAGCCGGGCGCGACCCCGCCCCCGGAGCCCGGGACGGAGGAGGCGGCCGGCCCGGACGCGGAGGCCGGTGGCGATGCCGGAACCGGCTCCGCGCTGCCCCTGGCCGGGATGACCGTGGTGGTCACGGGCGCGATGTCGGGAGCGCTGGAGAAGCTGTCGCGCAACCAGATGAACGAGCTGATCGAGCGTGCGGGCGGCAAGTCGTCCTCCAGCGTCTCCAAGCGCACGAGTCTGCTGGTCGCCGGCGAGAAGGCCGGATCCAAGCGCACCAAGGCGGAGGACCTGGGGGTCCGGATCGCGGTGCCGGAGGAGTTCGCGGAGCTGGTCGGCGCCTTCCTGGCGGCGGGGGAGGAGGGCTGAGCCGGTCGCCTGCGGTGCGCGCCGCGATGGTGCGCCTGTGAATCAGCGAGGAAGTGGCGTTCCACCACCCCGTATTGCATAGTGAGGGCTCGGTCGTGCCTCGCTATCAGTGGGCCGACGGGTGCGTGGGCGGCTGCGATGGCCGGCCGGGGGTGAGGGACGATGCGTTCTGTGCACGACGGACAGCGACCGGGTCGCGCCGTCCCCCCGTCGTCCGCCGGGGAGGCCGGCCCGGGCCGAAGGTTCCCCGTTACTGGCGGAGTCGGTGTTTCCGGCGGACCTGGCGGAGCGCAACCCGCCCCGGCCGTTCCTGCCCTGACCACGGATCTCCTGACCACTGTTCTCCCGGCCACTGCTCTCCCGACCCCTCCGGTCCCGGCCGTTCGCGGCCCGCTCACTTCCGCGCCCGGCGAGTGGCGAGGGCCGCTCCGCCCGGGTGCGGGCCCATGGGGGAAGGGCCCCGGACCGCTTCGTGACGGGAGCGGTGCCGGGGCATTCGGGGCGGGGCGTTCCCACGGGGGCCTCCGGGCCTACCACCAGCACCAGGTCGCACCGGGCGCCCAGGGAGTTGCCCCGGCCGCCCGGGGACTGGCCCTGGACCTGGGCAGCTCCCGCACCCGGGCCTGGGTGCCCGGACGGGGACTGGTTCTCGACCCGTTCCCCGGCTCCGGTCCCCACGGCGGCGACGAGCGGCCGGTCCGGCGCGGGCGGATCGTCGACCCCGAGTCCTGCGGCCGGGTGCTCGGCCGCATCGCCGACGCCGCCCTGGGCCCCGACCGCAGCGACAGCGTGATCGTTCTCAGCCACCCCGTACTCGCCGGGGCCGAACACCGCAGCGCCGCGCGCGCTCTGCTCGCCGGGCTCGGGACGACGCGCGTCGTGGTCCTCAGCAGCGCCCGGGCCGCCGCCGCGTACGCCGGACCGAGGGAGACGGGCCCTCTTCTCGTCGTCGACATGGGAGCCGAGCTGACCGAGGTCACGCTCCTCGTCAACGGGCTGGTCGCCGACGCCCGGCAGGCCGAGAGCGGGCTCGACGACCTCGACCGCCTCGATCCGGCGAAGCTGCCGGCCGTCCTCGTCCGCACGGTGCTCGACATGATCACGTCCATGTGGCGGCACGACCGCCATGGCGCGATCCGCGGAGCCCTGCGCAAGGGCCCCGTGCTCGCGGGCGGCGGTGCGCTGCGCGCCGACGTCACCGATCGCATCGCCCGCTGCCTCGGCACCCGGGTGCGCCTGGCCGACGACCCGTCGACCACGGTCGTCCGCGGTGCCGGACAGATCCTCAGCTCCGTGCTCCGCCATCGGACGGCGTCGTCCGAGCAATCCGGCCGACCGTGGTGACGCCGTACCCGGGACCGTCCCGGCCGTACGGATCCCGGGTGCGGTGCCTGCTCGCCACGCTGGTCCTCACCGTCCTCACCCTGGTCGGCGGCGCCGCCTCGGCGACCGCAGCCGCGTCCGCCCCGACGTCCCGGAGCCTCGCGCCCGCCGTCACCGCCGCCGCCCAGGCCCCCGCCGCACCGCAGACCCACAGCGCCGGGCACCACGCCGGGCGTGACTCCCGGCACCATGCCCGGCACAGCACCGGACACGACTTCCGGCACCGCGCCGGGCACGCCACCGGACCCGAGCGCGGGGGGCCGGACCGCGCGAGCGGGGTCGGGGCCGACCCGGGCACGGGAGCGGTGGCGCAGGCCGGACACGAGCAGCCCAGGGCGGCGGCCGATCCGGCGCAGGCTCCCCGGGCGGGCACCGGCCGGGCGTACCTGCTCCTTCACGCGCCACCGCCGCCGCACGACGCGCTGACGCCCGCCCCGCCGGGGCCGGCCGAGCCGCGTGGCGGCGTCCCGCACGTCGCCGCGAACTCCTTCGACGCACCCGGCAGCCGCAGGGGCGCGCTCCCCGGCGTACGGGGGCCTCCGGGCAGGACCACCGGTCCCACGACCGGTCATCCGTCCTGTTCTGCCGATCCGGCGCAGCGTCCTCACTGAGGTGAGGGCGCTCGGCGCCCCACCGGAGGATTTCCATGACTCGCGCCACCGCGGTGCGAGCGGTTCTGGCTGTCGCCGTGCTGCTCGTATCCGTCTACATCAGCTTGACCATGTCGCCCAGACTCGGCCTCGATCTCCAGGGCGGCACCCGTATCGTGCTCCAGGCCCGGGACACCGCCACCGTCGAGGCGGACCGGGAGACCACCGACCGCACCCTGGAGGTGCTGCGGCAGCGCATCGACTCGCTGGGCGTCTCCGAGCCGACCCTGACCCGGTCCGGCGAGGACCGGATCATCGTCGAACTGCCCGACGTCCAGGATCCGCGCCAGGCCGCCGAAGTGATCGGCCGGACGGCTCAGCTCACCTTCCACGCGGTCGAGGGCCCGGCGGTCGAGGAGCCGGACGAGAAGCCCTCGGGCTCCGATCCCACCGCCGACCCGAGCCCCACCGCCGATCCCGGTTCCACCGCCGACCCCGACGGGCTGACCCTCTCCGACGAGCAGGGCCGCGCCCTCGCCCTCGGCCCCGCCCGGCTCTCCGGCGCGGGCGTCGAGGACGCCACCGCGGGCTTCGACGCGCAGGGGGGAGCGGGCTGGAGCGTCTCGCTCGAATTCCGCAAGGACGCCGGCCAGGACTGGAAGCGGTTGACCGGCGAGGCCGCCTGCCACCCCGCCGGGGACGATCGCCGGAGGGTCGCCATCGTCCTCGACGAGAAGGTCATCTCCTCGCCGCAGGTCGACCCCTCGGTCGGCTGCAAGGTCGGACTCCCGTCCGGGGCCACCCAGATCACCGGCTCGTTCAGCGCGGACGAAGCGCGTGACCTGGCGCTGCTCATCAAGGGCGGGGCCCTGCCCGTGCCCGTCGAGATCGTCGAGCAGCGGACCGTCGGCCCGACGCTCGGCGCGGCGGCCATCGACGCGAGCGCCCGGGCCGCCCTCATCGGCGCGGCCGCCACCGCACTCTTCATCACCATCGTCTACCGCCTCTTCGGCGCGCTGGCCGCCGTGGCGCTGGGCGCGTACGGGGTGATCTCCTACGCCGCTCTCGTCGCCCTCGGCGTCACGCTGACGCTCCCCGGGCTGGCCGGTTTCGTTCTCGCGATCGGGATGGCGGTCGACGCGAACGTCCTTGTCTTCGAACGGGCCAGGGAGGAGTGCGCCGAACGGCCGAAACGCTCCCTGCGCTCCGCGCTGACCACCGGGTTCACGAAGGCGTGGAGCGCGGTCGCCGACTCCAACGCGACCACGCTGATCGCGGCCGGACTGCTCTTCTTCCTGGGCTCGGGTCCGGTCAAGGGCTTCGGCGTGACGCTCGCCATCGGGGTCATCGCCTCGATGTTCTCCGCGCTGGTCATCGCCCGCGCGCTCACCGAGATCGCCGCGAGCACCCGCTTCGTCAGCGACTACCGGAGCGTGAACGGCATCGCGCGCCCCGGCGCCGTACGGACCTGGCTGGTCCGCAAGGACCCGCAGCTCTTCCGGAAACCGGTCCGCTGGCTCGTCGTCTCGGTGGCTCTGGTCGCCGTCGCGGTGTCCGGGATCGTGGTGCGCGGGATCGATCTGGGCGTGGAGTTCACCGGGGGCCGGCTGGTGGAGTACTCCACCAGCCGGCCGGTCGACGTCGAGACGGCCCGGGACACGCTCGCCGCCGCGGGGTTCGGCGACGCCGAGGTCACCACGGCCGGGGACGGCGACCTGTCCGTACGCACCGGGAAGCTCGACAACGACGGCGAACACGCCCTGCGGACGGCCCTCGCCGAGGAGGGCGGTGAGACGACGAAGGTACGGGACGAGCTGATCGGCCCGAGTCTCGGCGACGAACTGCGGCGCAACGCCCTGATCGCCCTGGGGGTCGCGGTGGCCGTGCAGCTGGCCTATCTGGCGGTCCGGTTCCGCTGGACGTTCGCCGTGGCCTCCGTCGGGGCCATGGTGCACGACGTGATCCTCGTGGTCGGGGCCTTCGCCTGGCTGGGGCGGCCGGTGGACGGCATCTTCCTGGCCGCCCTGCTCACCGTCATCGGCTACTCGGTCAACGACTCGGTGGTGGTCTTCGACCGGGTACGGGAGCTGTGGGGGGCGAACCGGCGGACACCGCTGGACACCATCGCCCGCCGGGCCGTGCTCCAGACCGTTCCGCGCACGGTGAACACCGGGATGGGCGCCCTGTTCATCCTGGCCGCCCTCGCGGTGCTCGGCGGCGATTCGCTGGCCGACTTCGCGCTCGCCCTGCTCATCGGCATCTGCGTCGGCACCTGGTCCTCGGTGTTCACCGCCGTGCCCGGGGCCATCCTCCTGGAGCGGAACGCCAAGACCCCGCCGCCCGCCCCCGGGAAGCGGAAGGGGAAGGGCTCGGCGCGCGGGCGCCAGGGTGCGTCCCGGCGCGACCCGCTCGACAACGGAGCGCGCGTCTGAGGTGATCCCGCGCTCCGGCGCCACGACCGGCCGCCCGGCGGGTCGTGGCGCCGGGGCCGGGTTCAGGACGGGACGTGGGCGTGCAGATAGGCGGCCGTCTCCCGGTCGGCGGGGAGGAACGTCTCGATGGCCAGCTCGGCCACCGTCACGTCCATCGGCGTGTTGAACGTCGCGATCGACGACACGAAGGACAGGACCCGGCCCCCGTGTTCGAGCAGCATCGGCAGCGCGAACGCGGCGGCGCGCTCCGGCCCCGTACCGTCGGACCCGGCGGCGCGGTCCGCGCCGCCCGCCCGTGCGGGGACCGGGTAGCCGGCCACCTCGTCGTACAGCGCACGCAGCTCCGGCGAGCGTACGAGGGCGATCTGGCGGTCCATCTGCGCCAGCAGGTCCGCCCGCCACTCCGGGAGATTCACGATGCGCGGGGCGAGCCCCTCCGGGTGGAGGGTGAGCCGCATGGCGTTCACCGGCGGGGTCAGCAGCTTCTCCGGCACCCCTTCCAGCAGCAGGGCGATCCCCCGATTGGCCGCCACCACCCCGTAGGTGCCGTCCACCACGAGCGCCGGATACGGCTCGTACGCCGTGAGCAGCCGGTCGATGCTCTCGCGGAGGGAGGCCATCGCGGGGTCGTCGAGCGGGGTCTGCGCGTAGCGGGGCGCGTAACCGGCGACCACCAGGAGGGCGTTGCGTTCACGGACCGGGACGTCCAGCTGTTCGGCCAGCCGCAGGACCATGTCCTCGCTGGGCCTGGCGCGGCCCGTCTCGATGAACGAGATGTGGCGGGCCGAGGAGTCCGCGCGCAGGGCCAGCTCCAACTGGCTGATACGCCGCTGTTCCCGCCAGTCCCGCAGCAGCGGCCCTACTCCCGTGTCGGGCAAGACAGTCGTCATGCCAAGACCGTAACGTCACCGGCGGGCCGGGGCCGGTACGGGCCGCCCCGGCCCGATGTTGACGCATGCTCCGATCCACCGAGACCCACGGGAGCCGTTCCATGAGCGCAGAACCGCTGTCGCCGACCGAGATCGACCGCCGGCTGGAGAGCCTGCCCGGCTGGGCGCTGGAAGGAGACCGGATCACCCGGACCTTCCGGCTGCCCTCCCACTTCGCCGCCGCCGCGCTGACGGTCCACATCGCGCGGATCCAGGACGAGCTGAACCATCACTCCGACCTGATGCTCGGGTACAACACGGTGGCCCTCTCCGTCCACACGCACGACGCGGGAGGCGCGGTCACCGAGAAGGACCTCGCGCTCGCCGCCCGGGTGGCGTCCGCCGCCCCGGCTCACGGAGCCGAGTAGTCCGGCGGCCCGAACCGCCCGCGGGGCCGCGCCGCGGCGGGCGGCCCGGAACCGCCCGGGCTCAGGCCACCGTGCCGAACCTCGGGTGCGCGCCGAGCCACCGCGCGTAGCTCGGGCTGCGCGACACCGCCTCCGCGTAGGCCGCGCGGGTCGCTCCTGCCACCGTCCTCGCCGCGGCGTCCGCGGCGGGGGAGTGCGGGTGCCAGCCCACCAGATGACGCCAGCTGAGCGGCGCGCCGGCCAGCGGTCTGGTCACCAGGCCGGGCGCCGGTGGGAACGTCGCCCGGCACAGCCCTATCGCCCGTCCCACCTGCACCAGATGGACGACGGAGGAGGTGTCCGTCTCGTACACCGACACCGGGGTGAAGCCCGACCGCGCGCAGGCCGCGGTGAAGCAGTCGGCGAAGCAGCCGTCGCCGGGCACGTCCGCCCAGCACTCGTCCGCGAGCGCGGCCAGGTCCAGCTCCGCCTCACCGGCCAGGGCGTGGCCCTCCGGCAGCATCACGAAGACCGGGTCCACCCCGACGACCTCCCAGACCAGCCGGTCCGCCAGCGGCGGCGGACTCTCGCCGCACGTCCCGATCAGCGCGAAGTCCAGCCGGCCGTCGATCACCAGCGAGGCGATCTCGGCCACCGACCACGAGGTGTACGTCGACACCGGCACCGACGGGTGCGCGGCGGCCATCCGGTCCACCAGACCGCCCAGCAGCGGACCGTGCGTGCCACCCAGCCGGAACCGGTCCAGCGACCCCGTGGCATTGGCGAACCGCACTGCTTCCGCCTGGAGTTCACTGACCGCCGGCAGCACCACCCGGGCCCGCTCCAACACCAGTTCGCCGAGCGGGGTGGCCCGCGCTCCGGTGTGGTCGCGGTCGAAGAGCACGCCGCCCAGGGCCTTTTCGATCCGCCGCAGCTGAGCGCTGAGGGCAGGCTGGGCAAGCCCCAGTGTGGCGGCGGCCTTGGTGAGGCTGCCCGTGTCGGCAATGGCACGGACCGTTCGCAGATGGCGCAACTCGAGCTCCATAAGGGCAAGTTATGGGCCCGAGGGCACCCCGGCAATATGTGTGCTCCGCCTACCGTTCGGTCGGTGTATGCGGGTTGTACTCCGCCGGGCCGGGCGGGCGGGGTACGGCGTTCCGGTTCAGCCGTGCCAGGCGCCGTCCCCGGCGGCCTCGCGGGCGAAGGCGGAGAAGTCCTTCGGCTCCCGTCCCAGGACCCGCTTCACATCGTCCGTCGTCGCCGTGTTGTGACCGTCCAGCAGCGTCGCGAACAGCTCGGCCAGGAATCCCGCCTCCGGTCCGGACACCCCGAACTCCTCCAGCAGCGACGCGTACACGGGTCCCGTCACCGGCACGTACCGCACCGGCCGGCCCGCCGCCCGGCCCAGCTCCCCGGCCGCCTCCGCGAACGTCAGGCTCCGGGGGCCCGTCAGCTCGTACACCGCCCCCGCGTGCCCGTCCCCGGTCAGCGCGGCCACCACCACGTCGGCCAGGTCGTCGAGGTCCAGGAACGGTTCCGCCGTCGTGCCCGCGGGGAACACCACCTCGCCGCCGAGCACGCCGTCCAGCAGCGCGCCCTCGTTGAAGTTCTGTGCGAAGAACGCCGACCGGACGACCGTGACCTCCACCGTCCCGGCGGCCCCGCGCAGCGCCTCCTCGGCGACGACCGCCCGCGGTTCGCCGCGCCCCGACAGCAGCACCACCCTGCGCACCCCGCACGCCTCGGCGGTCCGCCCGAAGGCGGCCATGGCCTCCGCCGCCCCGGGCGCCGCCAGGTCCGGGTAGTACGCCACATAGGCGGCCCGGGCCCCGCGCAGCGCCGCCGCCCAGCCCGATGCGTCCTGCCAGTCGAACGGCACCTCGCCGGTGCGTGAACCCGAGCGGACCGGCACCCCGAGGGCCGTCAGCCGCTCCACCACCCGGCGGCCGGTCTTGCCCGTGCCGCTCGTCACCAGAACCGTCCCCCCGGCCACTCCCGCTCCCCGCTCCGTCATCCGTCCCACGCCCCGTCCGCCGTCCTCGCCGTTGCTTTCGCCGTTGTCGTTGTCTCGTCGTGTGAACGCGTTCTCCGTCATGACTCCAGACTCCCGGGACCGCGACCGCCCGGACATGCTCCAAAGACTCAGGCGCCTACTTCTCCGTCCACGCGGTCACGCGGCAACGCGGCCAGTGCTGTGACCGGTGCTGTGACCGGGATGATTCACCGTGGTCGGGAGAGGGTTCACGGGACGAGCACGGTCCGCGAGGCGAGTGGTATTACTGGTGCATGCAGGAAGAGACCGCGCGGTCCGCGATCGACACGTTCATCTCCGCGTTCAACGCCTCGGACGACAGCTATGTGACTGCGCTGCTCTCCCAGGCCCTGACCTCGGACGTGGTCTTCTGGGGGCCGTTGGGCCGCAGTGAGGGGATCGAGGCGGTCGAGCGGTTCGTGCTGGACATCCGGCGCCACCCCGCGGGGACCGGCACGATGGTGCGCTGTTCGGCGGTGGACATGCCGGACGAGTGGGCCCGGTACCAGTGGGTCTTCACGACGCCGGACGGAGGCCCCCGCCTGGCGGGAACGGACGTCGTCCATCTGCGGCGGAGCCTCATCGACCAGGTCATCGTCTTCGCGGGGGAGATCGAGCCGTCCGCCTCCTGAGTCACCGCACAGCCAACCGCCACGACGACCAACCCGGCGACCCGTGCGGTCACAGCACTAGGCTGGCGGCCATGGACGCTCTCGCCGGACTCCTGGACGGACCGCGCGCCCGGGGCGCGTTTCTGCTCCGCATGGTGATGGAGCCGCCCTGGGCGGTACGGATCGAGGACCGGGCCCCGATCTGCCTCATGTCGGTCCGGCGCGGCACGGCCTTCATCGTCCCGTCCGGCGGAGGCGAACCGGTCCGGCTCGGCCCCGGGGACATCGCGGTGGCCCGCGGCCCCGATCCGTACACCGTCGCCGACGCACCCGGGACGACAGCCCACGCGCTCATCGGTCCCGGCGGCGTCTGCACCACGCTGCACGGCCGGCCGCTCTCCCAGGACATGGTGCTGAACGTACGGACGTGGGGGAACGCGGCCGGCGGCGCCACGGCGGTCCTGGTCGGCACCTATCTGCTGGACGGCGAGATCAGCCGCCGTCTGCTGGACGCCCTGCCCCCGCTGCTCACGGTCCCCGCCGACACGCGGACCCGGCCGCTGCTGGACCTGCTCGACGCGGAGATCGCCCAGGACGAGCCGGGCCAGCGCGTGGTCCTGGACCGACTGCTGGACCTGCTGCTCATCGCCGTGCTCCGCGCCTGGTTCGCCCGGCCCGGGGCCGACGCCCCCGGCTGGTACCGCGCGATGGGCGACCCGGTCGTGGGCGCGGCGCTGCGGCTGCTCCGCCACGACCCGGCGCACCCCTGGACCGTCGCCTCGCTCGCCGCCCGCGCCGGGGTGTCCCGGGCCGGTCTCGCCCGCCGGTTCACCGAGCTGGTCGGGGAGCCGCCGATGGCGTACCTGACCGGTTGGCGGCTCGACGTCGCGGCCGACCTGCTGCGCGAGAGCGACGCCACCGTGGAGGCCGTGGCCCGGAAGGTCGGCTACAGCACCCCCTTCGCCTTCAGCGCCGCGTTCAAGCGGGTCAGGGGCGTCAGCCCGCAGGAATACCGGGGCAGCCCGCCGGAGGACCACCTCGATTTGCCGGATCGGCAAAGAAGATTGCCGGGCGGTCCTTCTTCGGTGAGGCTGACCCCATGAGCAGCCACGCCGGCCACGGCCACCACGACGCGCCCGCACCCGCCACGCCCGTACACGCCCACGCGCATGCCCATGCCCATGCGCACGGACCGGGCGGCGATCCGGCGACGGACATCGACTGGGACGTCCTGGGCCCCCTGCTGGAGCAGGAGGCCGAACTCAACGCCGCACAGTATGAGGAGGCGGCCCGCTGGATCGCCGCCCTGCCCACCGTGCCGAAGGTCCGCCGGGTCCTGGACGTCGGCAGCGGCCCCGGCGTCGTCTCCTGCCTGCTGGCCGAGGTCTTCCCGGAGGCCGAGGTGGTGGCGGTGGACGCCACGCCCGCTCTCCTGGAGCGTGCGAAGAACCGCGCGCGACGTCTCGGAGTGATCGACCGCTTCCAGACCCTGGAGGCCGAACTGCCGGAGGACTTCGGCCGGTTGGGCGAGGCCGATCTGATCTGGGCGGGCAACTCCCTGCACCATCTGGGCGACCAGCGCGCCGCCCTGGCCGGCTTCGCCGGGCTCCTGCGGCCCGGCGGCACGGTCGCGCTCGTCGAGGGCGGCCTGCCCACCCGGCGACTGCCCCGCGACATCGGCATCGGACAGCCCGGCCTGGAGGCCCGTATGGGCGCGGCCGCCGCCACGCGCTTCGAGCACATGCGGTCCGAACTTCCGGGCGCGAAGCGGGAGACCGAGGACTGGAGTGCGCTCTTCACCGCTGTCGGCCTGGTCCCGCAGGGCACCCGGACCTTCCTCCTCGACCTGCCCGCCCCGCTCTCCCGTCCCGCCCGCGACCATGTCGTCGCGAGCATCACCCGCGAGCGGGAGGTGCTCGGCGAGCTGCTGACGGCCGAGGACAGCGCGGTACTGGACCGGCTGCTGGACCCCGAGGACCGCGAAGGTCTTCACCATCGCCCCGACGTCCACCTGCTCACCGCCCGCACGGTGCACCTGGGCCGACGGGACACGGCCTGAGGCATACGTCGGAGGTGGCGGCGGACGGCTGATCCGTCGAGGACGTCGGCGGCAGCGGTGTTGAGGCCGGCGGTGGGGCGGTCACGGGCATGGCGACCAGTACGGCACCCCCGCCGCCGGAAACCCACCGAGTTCTTCGAGTGACTACTGGGAGGGCCTGATCTCGATGAGCAGACCTTGTCCGCCTGCGGGTAGGTGAAATCTCTACCGCGTGGTCGGGGCCGCTCTCCGCGACCAGCGCGGTGGGGCCGGTCTGCTGCGACGCCCCGACGGGAATGTCCGAGTCCGCCGCGATCCACGCCGGGGCGCCGACCACGGTCGCGCCCGGAGCGTGCCGCGTGAGCCGCTTGTGCTGCGGTTCCGCGGGCATTCTGATGCATTCCTTCGTCGCATCCCCCACGTTCGTTGCTGACGACCGGATTCGCGTCACCGGGCTCGCATTAGGGTGCAGGGCAGCGATAACCGCAGCGCCCCTCCGCATGCCCCGACTCCTGCGGGAAATAGGCCCCTTGCTCTCGAAGTGAGAAGCCCCCTGCCCCGGCGACCGTCATCCGATTCCCCATATCAGCATGAAGCATGCTGCGGGTCGAGTGCGGGAAAGTCACGCAAAGCGCGCCAATCCGCGTTCATCATTCGTGATTTCCGCCACATCTTGTAAAGGTTGCACAGAATATTGTGAAGGACATGTGAATGCTGATTGATGGAGGAGCAAGGGAGTCGGGATTGCACTGAGTTGACGTAGCAGTTTCATTAATCGACACCTCCTGTATGAACAGTTGATATGGTCCGGCACGGCAACAAGCGTTGCCTGCCCGCTACTTCGCCTCCCTGGGCATTTCATCCCGCGCGGGCACGTCGGAATGCGCGCTGCCGGTGAGAATCGGCATGTCCTGTCAACAGCTCACACGAGGACGACTCTCTTATGCAGACAGTTTTCTGGAGCCGGCGCCGCGTGCTCGGTGCCCTCGCCGCCGCCACCGCCGTGGCCTCGACGCCCTCGATGCTCCTCACTCCGGTCGCCGTCGCGGCGGAGAGCGCGGCGGCGGACCCGGTGCCGCTGCCGGACACCGAGCGGGCGAAGGTGGTCAAGGCCTGGATATCCGGCGGTAGAGGCGCCAAATCCGCGGCCGCCGAAGCCCTCCTCGGCTCCGACAGCGAGATCCAGACCTTCCTGGCCCAAACGCTGCCGAACCAGACCGTGCAGGACAACCGCGTCGCCATCGTCAGCTGCCTGGACCGCGCGGGCAAGGGCCTGCGCCGTGAGGCGGTCGCCGCCCTCGACAACGGTGACGCCGCTATCGCGGAGTTCCTGAAGAACGGCTTCAAACCCGCCATCCTCGAAGACCTCCGGGTGGCCACCGCCATCGTGTCGGCCACCGGCGACAGGGCGGTCCAGCGGGAAGCCAACGACGCCCTGAACGCCGACACCCAGCCGGCCCTGACCGCGTTCCTCACCGACGCCCAGTACGACGCGCGCCTGGAGGACGCCCGGGTCCAGGTGACTGCCATGATGATGCAGGCCGGCCCGGAGGTGCAGAAGTACGCCGACCGTGCGCTCAGCGGCACCGCGTCCGACGTGGAGTGGTTCATCGAGACCGGGCAGCACATCGCCCGTGCCCGGGACCAGGAGTCGTCGAAGATCGAGGAACTCGTCGCCGTCGTCGAGCGGGAGGGCAAGCGCGCCGAGCGCCAGACGAACCTGGCCGTCGAGGCGTCCGAGCGCGCCCAGACCGCCGCGCTGAAGGCGAAGGAGGCGGCGGAGAAGGCCGCCTCCGAGGCAGCCGCGGCCAAGGATGACGTACAGAAGTCCGGGGCGGCGGCCCGCAAGGCGGCATCCGCAGCGAAGGGTGCGGCGGACGCCGCCCGTAACGCCATCAACGCCTCGAACGCCGCCGTGTCGGCGTCCCGCCGTGCCTCGTGGGCGGCCACCGGCGCCGCCCAGGCCGCCGCGAACGCGGGCAGCGCCGCGGCCCGTGCCTACCATGCCGCGATCGGCGCTTCCAAGGACGCGGGCAAGGCCTCCGCCGCCAAGGACGCGGCGGTCGCCGCCCGTAACGCCGCCGCCAAGGCGCGTACCGCGGCCAAGGCGGCCGACCAGGCCGCCATCGCCGGAAGCAAGGCCGCCTCCGCCGGTTCCGCCGCGGCCTCCGCCGCCCGCAACGCGGCCGCCGCCGCGAACGCCGCCGCCCAGGCCGGCGCGGCCGCGGGCGCCGCACAGTCGGAGGCCGCGGAAGCCAAGCGCCAGGCCGCCATCGCGTCCAGCGCCGCGAACCGGGCCACCAACGCCGCCTCGACCGCCCAGTCCCTCGCCACCACCGCTGCCGCGGCCGCCCGCACCGCCCGGGACGCCGCCAACTCCGCGGCGGACCACGCCGACAAGGCGGCGGCCGCCGCCGAGGAGGCCGTGAAGTACGCGGGCAAGGCCGTCGACTACGCCAACAGGTCGACCGCCAGCGCGGCGGCGGCGGTGCTGGCCGCGAACACGGCCACCAAGGCCGTCTCGGACGCCCTCCTGGTCGAGCAGAACGCCCGGAAGGCCGAGGCGGAGACCCTTGAGCAGGACAAGCTGCAGGCCATCGAGGAGGTCCGGCTGCTCGCCGAGATCGAGACGAAGGAGGTGGCCGCCTATCAGAACAAGGCGGCCCAGGCCCAGCAGACCGACCAGGCGACCAAGGACCTGATCACCAAGGCCGAGCAGGCCCTGGCGGCGAACGACATGGCCGCCGCGGCGGTCCAGGGGCGCAAGGCGGCCGTCGCCCTGCTCAACTCCAGGGGCGCCTGGACCCGGCAGGCGGCCCAGTTCGCCCTCTCCGGCAGCGACGACGACGTGTACGCCTGGATCGACCTCGACCGGGCCCTGGCCCAGGGACAGGACGACCGGGAGACCACGCTCCACGTGGCCACGGTCGCCGCCCCCAAGATCGCCGCAGCGGCCCAGGGCGCCCTGGAGAGCCCCGACTCCAAGGCCGTCGGCGACTTCCTCACCGGCGGCATGAAGCGGGCGTCCGACGA
This sequence comes from Streptomyces anulatus, assembly GCF_014650675.1. GTDB lineage: Bacteria > Actinomycetota > Actinomycetes > Streptomycetales > Streptomycetaceae > Streptomyces > Streptomyces anulatus. The sequence goes on from NZ_BMVK01000004.1 coordinate 118,347, forward strand.
GGACAACCGGGTGGCGATCATCCGCATCCTGGGCTCGAACCCCGGCAGGTCCGTCACCATCGCGGCGAACAAGGCCCTCGACCTCAACACCACGGAAGCGTTTTCGAGATTCTTCGACCACGACTACCCCGAGGCCATCCGTGAGGACGACGCGGTCCGCACGCTCACACTGATGAACACCGGGGGTGCCTTCACCAAGGCGTACGCCGAGGTGGCCATGGAGGGGCCCACCTGGATGCGCCGGAACTTCGTCAACCTGGTGCAGTACCGGACGGCGCAGCTCGACCACGACACCGCCACCCATGTCGCCGCGATCCGCGGCGCCATCGCGGCCGCGGCGAAGATCGCCGAGAAGGCACAGGAGAACGCCGCCCTGGCATCGAAGGCCGGCGCCGAGGCCCGTAGCGCCGCCGCCGAGGCCAAGGTGTGGGCGGCCAAGGCACTCGACTCCGCGGCCAAGGCCGACGACTACGCCGCCGAGGCCCGGCGGAACGCGGACGCCGCCGACAAGTCCGCGGCCGACGCCAAGGCGTCCGCGAACACGGCGAGCACGGCGGCGGCGACCGCCCGTGGCGCCGCCCGCACCGCGAACTACTCGGCGAACAAGGCGATGGACTCCGCCCGCTCCGCCCTCAAGTCGTCCTACAGCGCCCAGTCTTCGGCCGCCAGCGCCCGTGCGTCCGCGATCGCGGCCGGCAAGGACGCGGCCACCGCGGCGGCTGCGGCCACCCAGGCCAGGCAGATCGCCGCGGCCAAGCGTGAGGCCGAGGTCAAGGCGGCCGCGAAGGCGGCTGCCGAGAAGGCCCGCCGCGAGCGGGAGGCCAAGACCGACCCGGCCGACTCGGGCACCAACGACCAGATCAACCCCAACGGCACCGGCGCGGACGCCGACGAATGGTGGAACGACGCCGGCTTCTACGCCGACGCGTTCAACGCGATCAGCGTCGGCGCCGGATTCCTGGCCGCGGGCTGCGCCCTCGCCTCCTTCGTGTTCCCCCCGGCGGCCGCGGCCGCCGGCTTCTTCGCCGCGGTCTCGACAGGCGCGAGCGGCCTCGGCACCCTCTTCACCGGCATCGAACACGGCTTCACCAGCGGCGAGTTCTTCGAATCCGCCATCGGTACCGGCCTGAGCCTGGTCACCTTCGGCCAGTCCAAGTGGATCGGCGCCGCGGACAAGGCACTCGGCGGCAAGCTCATCAAGCCCGTCGTCGGCAAGATCGCCGACGTCGGCGAGGACGTCGTGTCCGGGGCCACCAAGGTCCTGTCGTCCATCTTCTGACCCGCGTCGCGGCGCTCGGGGACCCGGCCCGCCCGAACGGGCCCGCACCGGGCCGGGACGATCCCGGCACCGGCGGGCCCGGCGGCCCGGCCGGTCCCCGTCGTACGTGAGCGACGCCTGTGCGGGCGCCCGGACCACGCCGGTCCGGGCGCCCCGCAAGCCCGGCGACCGCCCGCAGCCCGGGGCACCGTGCTGCCGGCGCCCCCTGTCCGTCACCCCGGCCGAAGCCGTCGGGGCGCCCACGACCGAACGAGAGGGATGACGATCATGCATGCGATACGACCCGGACGGCCCGGCCGAAGACGTGCCCGGTCGACCGTACTGGCCCTGGTGACCGTGGTGTCGCTGGGGCTCACCACGATGGGCATGAGTCCGGCGCCGCAGGACGCCGGGAAGAAGCCGCAGCGGGTGAGCGACGTCGCCGCCGGGGCCCCCGCCGCGCGCACGGCGCCCACCGCGCCCACCGAGACTTCGGCACTGCGCGTGAGGTCCGGGGAACACTGCGAGCCCACGCGGGCGGGATCGAAGGAACGCAGGGCGGGCGCCGTCGAGGCGTGTGTGAGTACGAGCACCGCCACCGCGACGCCGCGACAGGGGCGGGCCGCGGCCGCCGGCGTCGGCAGCTGCGACATCACCAACCCCGGCACCTACACCTACAAGCGTTTCGCCTACTGCGTGACCGGGCTGACCATCCTCTACGTCCTGCGCGACAGCAACGGCAAGGAGATCGGGAGCGGCACCCTGGAGGTCTCCGCCAGCGCGACCCTGCCCGCCGCGGGAACGGGCTGGAGCGAGCAGATCACCGCGACGATGACGCGTGCAAGCGGCGATGTCACCGCCCTCAACGCCAAGCTCCGCGCCTCCTGCACGGCAGGCTGCACGACGACGAAGACCTCTCCCTGGTACGGCGGCGACCTCACCCAGGGCAAGTCCGCCAGCGGCTCCGTCACCTACTCCTCGACCCCCGCCGCCAACACCGCCGCGGAGTTCACCACCTCGTACAAGATGTACGTGACCTCCCCGGGCGCCACACCCACCGACCCGAACGCCTCCTGGGACAACCCCCGCAGAATCCGCTGTGACGACGCCGTGCGGGACGTCACGGGCACCACTCCGTCCCCGGGCTGCGCCATCCCCACGGTCATGGCCGTCGTGCCGATGGGCGCGCAGGGTTCGGACCCGGGCGGCGCGGTGGCCGCCTATCAGTGGGCCCAGCAGAACCTCGCCGACGGCTGGGGGAAGAACAAGCCGTTGACCAGGGAGAAGAGCGGCACGGCCGGCCGCACGGGTCGCACCTGCGGCAGCGCGGGTACCCAGCCCTTCGATCCCAACACGGACCTCGTGGAGACCGACACCTGCGGCGAATTCCCCTTCGCGGAAGCCAAGGAGGGAGGAATCGACGGCGCACGGTGCGTCGAGGTGATCCCCAACGCCAGCAGCGGCGGATGGGACACCTACGTCCTCGGCGACAGCCGGGACATGGATCCCGCCGCTCCCTGCGTGCGCGCCCATGTCCCGGCCGTCGACAAGCAGTTCGCCGACGGAGAGCTCACCGCGGGATTCGCGAGTCAGCGGGTCATCGACGCCGACCAGTTCCAGGTGGAGTTCACCACGCCGGCCGATGTGCCGCAGGCCCCCTGCCTGGCGACCCCGCCGACCGGTTCGCTTCCCTCGGGTACCGGGTGGATCAAGAACACCACCGATCCGGTCGCCCATGTCAACAAGACCATCACCCCGATCGGCCCGGCCGGCACCCGGCCGGCCAAGGCACTGGCCTGTCTGGGGAAGACCCCCGGCAAGGGCAAGGAAGCCTCGGGGGACATCACCGGCTGGCGGGACGCGCAGAAGTTCAACGCGGACAACCCGCCGCTGACCAGCCAGGCCCGGTGCCACCTGATCGCGAACATCCTCGGCGGACCGGGAAGGGTCAGGGACGGCGGGCAGAACAACCTCGTCCCCTGCTGGCAGTCGGGAATGAACACCGGTACGCCCAGCATGCGAACCTACGAGTTCATGGCGCAGAGCGCCGTGAAGGAGAGCAGCTTCGGGGTGAACGACGCGATCTTCTACCAGGTGACGCCCGTCTTCCGGGACGTCACCAGCACGATTCCGGTGGGAGTCACGATGACCGCTAGCATCGAGCGGGCGAACGGTACGACCGAGGCGCTGTTCCCCAACGTCTACGTGCCCAACACCAAGGCGGACACCGGGCAGCTCAACCTCGGAAACTGATCTCACCCAGTCCGTGCCAACGGGAGCCAGTATGCGTCGCACCACCCCGCCGCGGCCGTTCGACGTCGCAGCGGTCTTTCCCGGACTGGCCTCCCTGGCACGCCCGGCGACCCGGCTGCATCCACGCCCCGGGTCGCCGACGCCGCACGACAGCTCGGTCGGCGGGCCGCTCCTCTGGCCCGCCGACGAGCCCTGGCCGCACTGCGAAGGACCGCACACAGGGGACCGGACGAACACGGCCCTCTCGCCCGACGACGAGCGGCTGCACCGGCGTATCCGGGCCGCGGTGGCGAACCGGCCCTCCGGGCCCACGCCCGAGGAGCTGGCCGCCGAGGAGCGGATCAAGGCGGGCCGCCCGTGGCCCGAGGGCCCGGTCGCCCTGCTGCCCGTGGCCCAGCTGTACGTCCGTGACGTCCCCCTGCTGCGCCCGCCGGGGCAGTCCGGTGCCGATCTGCTCCAGGTCCTCTGGTGCCCCTTCGACCACCCGGAACACCCTGCGACCGCAGTGTTCTGGCGCTCCGCCGCGACGGTCACCGACCTCCTCGCCGTGCCGCCCGAGCCGCCGGCGATCCAGTTCTCCACCTACCTGCCGCAGCCGTGCCGGCTCGCACCGGAGCAGGTCACCGAATACCCCCACTATCTGGAGCTGAGCGGGGAACTGCGGGAGCAACTGGGCGACTGGAGCAGCTGGCAGGCGGCCGGGCAGGCGCTGGACACCTCCTACGAGGTCGCCCCGGAGGAGCTCTACATGGACATGTTGTCCATCTCCCCGGGCTGGAAGGCCGGCGGCTGGACCCGTTGGGGTCTCACCGATCCCACGCCCCGCACCTGTTCCGCCTGCGGTGCGGAGGCGGTCCCGCTGCTGACGATCGCCACCACCGAATGGGACGCCGACGGGGACTGGGAACCCGAGGAGGACCAGGCGGATCCCGTCCCGGTCCTCCCCGGCGACCCGCCGGCGAACTTCACCATGATCGACCTCGCCCGAGGCTACGACCTGCAGCTCCACGTCTGCCCGGTGTCTCCGGACCATCCGCACATCGAGCTGATCCAGTGAGGATCAGCTGACAGGCGTCGCCCGCGGCACCGGCTCCAACCGCCACCACTGAAAAGGGGAGTCGGTGTCCTCCCACTGCTGAACCGTGCCCCCTGCCTCGGTGGAGCGCTCGGCGACCTCCATGACGAGGCCGCTGATGAAGCTCACCAGCGTCACCGTCCCGGGCGCCTCCGGGTGCTGCTCGATCAGCCACTCCTGGGCGCCGAAGTTGTTGGCCTTCCACTGCTGGATCCGGGTGCCGTTCGCCGTGTCGGCGTTCGCCACGTCCAGCCGCTTCCCGCTGTGCTCGTTGACCAGGTGGAAGAGGGCTGCGCCCTCGTGCACCGGGGCGAGCCGCCACACCTGCGCGGCCGTCCCGTCGTCCTCGCCCTGCTGGACCCGGGCCCCGCTGCCCCTGGCCGCGCCGTACACCTCCAGCACCAGCTTGCTGCCGACGTTGCGCAGGCGGTACGGACCCGCCTCGACGACGGGCGCGAGTTCGCCGCTCATGTTCCCTGTCTCCCCGGTTCGACGTGTGTGACTGCCGCCGGCGCACCGGCTGACGACGGCGCCCCCACCGGGATCACGGTGGGGGCGCCGTCGGCCGGACGCTCAGGCGCCGACGTTGAACTCCGCCGGGTCGGGGCCGAGCCGCTTGCCCTCGTCCAGGGCCGCGAAGGCGGCGAGGTCGTCGGCGTCCAGCTCGAAGCCGAACACATCGAGGTTCTCCTTGATCCGCGAGGGCGTCACGGACTTCGGGATCACGATGTTGCCGGTCTGCAGATGCCAGCGCAGCACCGCCTGGGCGGGCGTACGGCCGTGCTTCTGGGCGATGGCGACGACCGTCGGCACCTCCAGCAGGCCCTTGCCCTGGCCCAGCGGCGACCACGCCTCGGTGGCGATGCCGTGTTCGGCGTGGAAGGCGCGGGACTCGGCCTGCTGGAGCTGCGGGTGCAGCTCGATCTGGTTGACGGCCGGGACCACGGAGGTCTCGGCGAGCAGCCGCTTCAGGTGCTCGGGGTGGAAGTTCGACACGCCGATGGCCTTCGCGCGGCCGTCGGCGAGGATCTTCTCGAACGCCTTGTACGTGTCGGTGTACGCGTCCTTCGCCGGGACCGGCCAGTGGATCAGGTACAGGTCGACGTAGTCCAGGCCGAGCTTGTCCAGCGAGGCGTCGAAGGCGCGCAGGGTGCTGTCGTGGCCCTGCTCGCTGTTCCACAGCTTCGTGGTGACGAAGAGCTCGTCGCGGGCGACGCCGGAGGCGGCGATGGCCTTGCCGGTGCCGGTCTCGTTCTCGTAGATCGCGGCGGTGTCGATGCTCCGGTACCCGGTCTCGATGGCCGTGGCGACCGCCTTCTCCGCCTCGTCGTCCGGCACCTGCCAGACACCGAAACCGAGCTGCGGCATGTCGAGGCCGTTGTTGAGGGTGATGGAGGGGACCTGGCTCACGAGCGGTCGATCCTTACGTCGTCGGTTGATAACTCCCCACGACAACGACCGGGCGGGCCCAGTCATTCCCGCCCCGGGCGTCCCGCCGGACCGGCCGCCCGTCCCGCCGCCGGGTCAGTGGTACAGCGCGTCGACCTCGACCGCGTACGCCGCCTCGATCGCCTTGCGCTTCAGCTTCAGCGAGGGCGTCAGCAGGCCCAGCTCCTCGGTGAACGGATGGGCCAGGATCCGGAACGTACGGATCGACTCGGCCTGGGACACCGCCGTGTTGGCGGCCACCACCGCCCGGCGGACCTCCATCTCCAGGTCCGGGTCCCGCACCAGGTCGGCCGGGCCCAGCGGGGTGCGGCCCTGCATCGACAGCCAGTGGTCCACGGACTCCTGGTCGACGGTGACGAGCGCCGCGATGTACGGGCGGTCGTTGCCGACGACGATGCACTGCGCCACCAGCGGATGCGCCCGTACGCGTTCCTCCAGACCGGCCGGGGACACGCTCTTGCCGCCGGACGTCACCAGGATCTCCTTCTTCCGCCCGGTGATCGTCAGATAGCCGTCCTCGTCCAGCGCACCGAGGTCCCCCGTGGCGAGCCAGCCGTCCTGCAGCACCGTCCGGGTGGCCCCGGGGTTGCCCAGATAGCCGGAGAACACGTTCGGCCCGTGCACCCACACCTCGCCGTCGTCCGCGATGTGCACCGACGTCCCCGGGATCGGCTGCCCGACCGTCCCGTACCGGGTGCGCTCGGGAGGGTTCGCCGTCGCCGCAGCGGTCGACTCGGTCAGCCCGTACCCCTCGAAGACGCTCACCCCGGCGCCCGCGAAGAACAGCCCGAGCCGGCGGTCCATGCCCGAGCCGCCCGACATCGCGTGCCGCACCCGGCCGCCCATCGCGTCGCGGACCTTCTTGTAGACGACCTTGTCGAAGAACTGGTGCTGCATCCGCAGCCCGGCGGAGGGACCGGGACCGTCCCCGAACGCCTTCTGCTCCATGGCTTCGGCGTACTTCACCGCGATGTCGACGGCCTTGTCGAACGGCCCGTGCCTGCCCTCCGCCTCGGCCCTGCGCCGGGCCCCGTTGAACACCTTCTCGAAGATGTACGGCACCGCCAGGATGAACGTCGGCCGGAACGTCACCAGGTCCGGCATCAGCGCGTTCGCGGACAGCTCCGGCTGATGGCCGAGCTTGACCCGGCCCCGGACCGCGGCGATCTCGACCATCCGCCCGAAGACATGGGCCAGCGGCAGGAAGAGGAGGGTGGCCGCCTCGTCGCCGGGCTTGGAGTGGAACACCGGCTCCCAGCGCGTGACCATCGTGTCGCTCTCGAACATGAAGCTCGCGTGGGTGATCACGCACCCCTTGGGGCGGCCCGTCGTCCCCGAGGTGTAGATGATGGTCGCCACGGAGTCGGGCGTCACCGCGCGCCGGTGCCGCTGCACCACCTCGTCGTCGATATCCGAACCCGCCCCGAACAGCTCGTCCACCGCGCCGGCGTCCAGCTGCCACAGCCGCTTCAGGTGCGGCAGCCGGTCGATCACCGAGCCGACGGTCATCGCGTGGTCCTCGTGCTCGACCATCACCGCCACCACCTCGGCGTCGTGCAGCATCCACAGGACCTGCTCGGCGGAGGAGGTCGGGTAGATCGGCACCGACTGGGCCCCGACGGTCCAGAGCGCGAAGTCGAAGAGCGTCCACTCGTAGCGCGTACGGGACATCAGCGCGACCCGGTCGCCGAACCGCACCCCGTGCGCGATCAGTCCTTTGGCCAGGGCCAGCACCTGATCGCGGAACTCCCCGGAGGTCACATCACGCCACTGGCCACCGGCGTCCTTGCGGCCGAGCGCGACGTGGTGCGGATCGTCCTCCGCGTAGTCGAAGACCACATCGGCGAGACCGCCGACCTGAGGTGCCGCCGGCATGGGTGGGACAGTGAAATCGCGCAATGACATGCTCCTCGTGGCGCTCCGCACAGCGCCGCGACGCTACCCCAAGCGGGGGCCCGGCGGGAGGGGCCCGGACCCTCCGCGCTCCCTGTCGTCCGCCCAGGTCAACCGTCGAAATCCGGCCAGATGGGCAAGGCTCGGGCGTTCGGCCGGTCCAGTTCTGACTGAGGGGTAAGCGGCTCGCGCCGGAATCTCCACCGAATCCGACCGCTGCGAGCACTGCCGGTCCGCGGAGCGGCTAGGTCCTGTCGTCAAACTGCCGTCGTCGCCCGGAGGGCGGCCCTGCGGGGTCAGGTGCGTGCTCTCGGTGTGCCGGGTGCAGGTCCTCGTACTGGACGTACTCGGGCCTGTGTCCGGTGCGGCGAGAGCGCGTGCATGGCGCCGCGGGGCAGGCGGCAGTTTGACGACAGGACCTACGGCCCTTCCCCGCCGCCGGTCCCGCGGTGCAGCCGGTCGCCGCCCGCCAGGATCGCCGAGGCCAACGCGTCGGCCGCCTCCTGGGCCGCGCCCCGGCGGTTCCCGTGCAGCAGGACGAAGTCGACGTCGCCGAGCTCCGGCAGCCCTGCCCTGGCCGGAACCGGCGCCAGCCCCGGCGGGACCATCCCCCGGGAGTGCGCCATCACCCCCAGGCCCGCCCGTGCCGCCGCGACCAGACCGCTCAGGCTCGTACTCGTACAGGCGATCCGCCAGGCCCGCCCGTGTTCCTCCAGCACCTCCAGGGCGCGGGCCCGGGTGATGGCCGGTGGCGGGAAGACGACCAGCGGCACGGGACGCTCCGGATCGACGCGCAGCTGCGGAGCGCCGATCCACTCCAGCGCGTCCCGCCACATCAGCTCGCCGTGGGTGTCACCGGTCCGCCGCTTGGCCAGCACCAGATCCAGCCGGCCCGCCGCGAGCTGCCGGTGCAGCGTCCCGGACAGTTCCACGGTGAGCTGGAGCTCGACCTCCGGATGGTCACGGCGGAAGGACTCCAGGATCTCGGGGAGCCGGGTCAGCACGAAGTCCTCGGAGGCCCCGAACCGCAGCCGGCCGCGCAACCGGGTGCCCGCGAAGAACGCCGCGGCCCGCTCGTGCGCCGACAGGATCGACCGGGCGAAGCCGAGCATCGCCTCGCCGTCCTCGGTGAGGTCGACGCGATGGGTGTCCCGGGCGAACAACTGCCGCCCGGCCGCCCCCTCCAGCCGCCGCACGTGCTGGCTGACCGTGGACTGGCGGATCCCGAGCCTGCGCGCGGCCTGGGTGAAGCTCAGCGTCTGGGCCACGGCGAGGAAGGTGCGCAGTTGGGCGGGGTCGTACGTGGCGTCCATGGGGCCACGCTATCGGGATACGTGATGACAGTCAGAGCGGTATGCGTGATTCCCGATGGGGAGGCGCGGGAGCAGGATGGATGCCGACACGGCCCGCTGCCCGCTGCCCGAACGCGGAGCCGCACCACGCAGGACCGCATGACGTAGGACCGCACGACGCAAGCCGCACGACGCAAGCCGCACTACGCAGGACCGCACGACGTAAGGCCGGGCCGCGCCGAGCGGCGGTACGCGACGCCGTCCGCCCGGCGCGGCCCGCCGACCCCTGGAGACCCCGACAGATGACCCGCCGCATCCCGAGACCGCCGTCCTGGCTGCCGGTCGACACCTACATCCTGGCGCTGGCCGCGACCGTGGCCCTCGCGGCGCTGCTGCCCGCCCGCGGAACCGCCGCCGATGTGGCGGGCGCGGCCTCCACCGGCGCGGTCTCCCTGCTGTTCTTCCTCTACGGGGCGCGGCTCTCCACGGCCGAGGCGCTCGACGGACTCAAGCACTGGCGCCTCCACCTCACCGTCCTGGCCTGCACCTTCGTCCTCTTCCCGCTGCTGGGGCTGGCGAGCGCCGGGCTGGTGCCGTACGTGCTGACGCCCGAGCTCCAGGCGGGCTTCCTCTTCCTGTGCCTGGTCCCCTCGACGATCCAGTCGTCCATCGCCTTCACCTCGATCGCCCGGGGCAACGTGCCCGCCGCGATCTGTGCCGGGTCCTTCTCCAGCCTCGCCGGGATCCTTGTCACCCCGCTGCTCGCCGCCCTGCTCCTCGGATCGACCGGGGGCGGGTTCTCGGCGGACTCCCTGCTGAAGATCGTGCTCCAACTGCTCGTCCCGTTCCTCGCCGGGCAACTGCTGCGCCGCTGGGTCGGCGGTTTCCTCGCCCGGCACAAGAAGGTTCTCGGCCTGGTCGACCGGGGATCGATCCTGCTCGTCGTCTACACCGCGTTCAGCGACGGGATGGTCGCCGGCGTCTGGCGCCAGGTCACCCCGGCCCGGCTCGGCGCGCTGCTCGCCGCCGAGGGGGTCCTGCTGGCGCTGATGCTCACCCTGAGCTGGTACGGGGCACGGCGGCTCGGGTTCGGCCGGGCGGACCGGATCGCCATCCAGTTCGCCGGGTCGAAGAAGAGCCTGGCGGCCGGGCTGCCGATGGCGAGCGTGATCTTCGGGGCGCACGCGAGCCTGGCGGTGCTGCCGCTGATGCTCTTCCACCAGATGCAGCTGATGGTCTGCGCGGTGATCGCCAAACGCCGCTCCCGCGATCCCGAGGCGCCCCGGGACCCGGCGGATTCCGCTTCCGGGGCGTTGTCGGACCCACCGGTTACGGTGAGCCGGTAGCCGGTAGCCGGTAGCCGGTAGCCGACAGCGAGGAAGCGCCATGAGTGACGAGCCCGGTACGCCCGCCGACGACTTTCCGCACGGTGCGGGAAACCCGGCCCGGGGCGCCCTGCGGGCAGCGGGCTACACCCGCCTCGCCCAGCTCACGACCGTGACCGCCGCGGAGGTGCTCGCGCTCCACGGGGTCGGCCCGAAGGCGATCGGGGTCCTCCGCGAGGCGCTGGCCGCCGAGGGCCTGGCCTTCGCGGGGGAGTGAGGCCCGTACGCTCCGGGCCTCCCGCGCCGGGCAGGTTCAGGGCCTCCCGCGCGGGCCCCGCTCCGTGCCTCAGCCCTGGCGGACCGCCGCCTCCAGTGCGATCCGGTGCTCACCGGCGTACACGTTCATCGACCGGCCGCGCAGGAAGCCGACCAGCGTCAGTCCGCTCTCCGCCGCCAGGTCCACGGCCAGCGACGACGGCGCCGAAACCGCGGCGAGCACCGGGATCCCCGCCATCACGGCCTTCTGCGCCAGCTCGAACGAGGCCCGCCCCGACACCAGCAGGACGGCCCGGGACAGGGGCAGCCGGTGGTCCGTCAGCGCCCGCCCCACCAGCTTGTCGACCGCGTTGTGCCGCCCGACGTCCTCGCGGACGTCCAACAGGTCGCCCTCCTCGGAGAACAACGCGGCGGCATGCAGGCCGCCCGTCCGGTCGAACACCCGCTGCGCGGCCCGCAACCGGTCCGGGAGGGCGGACAGCAGCTCCGGGGTGACCCGCACCGGGGGTGCGTCGGCCACGGGGTGCCGGGTCGTGGTGCGTACCGCGTCCAGGCTGGCCTTGCCGCACAGGCCGCAGGAGGAGGTGGTGTAGACGTTCCGCTCCAGCGTGATGTCGGGGACCCGGACCCCGGGCGCCAGCCTCACGTCCACCACGTTGTAGCTGTTCACCCCGTCCGCCGTCGCCCCGGCGCAGTAGACGATCGACTGCACCTCGTCCCCCTCGGCGATCACCCCCTCGCTGACCAGGAAGCCCGCGGCCAGCGCGAAATCGTCGCCCGGCGTACGCATCGTGATGGCCAGCGGACGGCCGTTCAGGCGGATCTCCAGGGGTTCCTCCGCCACCAGGGTGTCCGCGCGGGAGGAGACGGCGCCGTCCCGGATGCGGAGGGTGCGGCGGCGTTCGGTGGCCCGTCCCATGGATGTGAACCCCGATTCTGTCCGTGTGCGATGGCTTCTGTCCGTACGAGCGGAAGCCGGAAGCTGATCCCGCCATTGTCCGGCACCCGCACCGGCGTGTCGCTGCCACGGCCACAGCACGCTGACCAGGCTGTTGTCAATGCTCCAACGTGCGGGCCGGATTCCTGTGGGATCACGTGCCCCCGTACCCGACGGTAGCGACCAAGACTGGATGTTTCCTGCCCTACCCGACGATGGGAACCCGTATGACCGGCTCACGTGTCGTGGCGCTCGGCCACTACCAGCCCGCCAAGGTGCTCACCAACGACGATCTGGCGGCCATGGTCGACACGAGCGACGAGTGGATCACCAGCCGGGTCGGTATCAAGACCCGCCATGTGGGTGGCCCCGACGAGCCGGTGGACGAGATGGCCGCGCACGCGGGAGCCAAGGCGCTGGCCACGGCCGGGCTGGCGCCCTCGGACATCGATCTGGTCCTCGTCGCCACCTCCACCGCGATCGACCGGTCCCCGAGCATGGCGGCACGGGTCGCGGCACGGCTCGGCATGGGTTCGCCCGCCGTGATGGACATCAACGTGGTGTGCTCCGGCTTCACGCACGCGCTGGCCACCGCCGACCACACGATCCGGGCCGGTGCGGCGAGCCGCGCCCTGGTCATCGGCGCCGACAAGATGGCCGACATCGCGGACTGGACCGACCGCTCCACCTGCGTCCTGCTCGGCGACGGCGCGGGCGCCGCGGTCGTCACCGCCGACCCGACGGCCCCCGACACCCCGGACGGGCCCGGCATCGGACCGGTGCTGTGGGGCTCCGTGCCGGAGATGGGCAACGCGGTCCGGATCGAGGGAACGCCGCCGCGCTTCGCGCAGGAGGGCCAGTCCGTCTACCGCTGGGCCACCACCCAGCTTCCCCCGATCGCCCGCCGGGTCTGCGAGAAGGCGGGCATCGCCCCGGAGGACCTGGCCGCCGTCGTCCTGCACCAGGCCAACCTGCGGATCATCGAGCCGGTCGCCCGCAAGATCGGCGCGGTCAACGCCGTCATCGCCCGGGACGTGGTGGACTCCGGCAACACCTCCGCCGCCTCCATCCCGATGGCCCTGTCCAAGCTGGTCGAGCGCGGCGAGGTCGCCTCCGGCGCGCCCGTCCTGCTCTTCGGATTCGGCGGAAACCTCTCCTACGCGGGCCAGGTCATCCGCTGCCCGTGACCGCTTCCCGGGCGTCCGGGTGACCTCCGGCCGAAGACCTTTGTCCTGGGTGTGGAGAAAGTTGGGGCGGATTCCTGCGCAACTTCTTCCCACTCCGGGAAAGCGCTGCTACGTTCCCCTCGAAAGCCCGACGGACTGGCCGATGTGGCGGGGAGGGACGCGTGAGACGCATGACGGCACGACCCGCGAACGCGCATCAGGCGCGGCTGCTCCGGCTGCTGCGCGACGGGGGCCCCAACTCCCGTGCGCAACTGGGTGATCAGGTAGAGCTCTCGCGCTCGAAGCTCGCCGTCGAGGTGGACCGGCTGCTGGAGACCGGCCTGGTGGTGGCCGACGGACTCGCCGCATCGCGCGGCGGGCGCCGCTCGCACAACATCCGGCTCGCTCCCGAACTGCGGTTCCTCGGGGTCGACATCGGCGCGACCTCGATCGACGTGGCCGTCACCAACGCGGAGCTGGAGGTACTGGGACACCTCAACCACCCGATGGACGTGCGCGAGGGACCCGTAGCCGTCTTCGAGCAGGTCCTGTCGCTGGCCGCCAAACTGCGGGCCTCCGGACTCGCCGAGGGCTTCGACGGCGCGGGCATCGGGGTCCCCGGCCCCGTCCGCTTCCCCGAGGGCGTGCCGGTCGCGCCGCCGATCATGCCCGGCTGGGACGGTTTCCCGGTCCGCGAGGCGCTCAGCCAGGAGCTGGGCTGCCCCGTCATGGTCGACAACGACGTGAACCTCATGGCGATGGGGGAGCAGCACGCGGGCGTGGCCCGCTCCGTGGGCGACTTCCTCTGCGTCAAGATCGGCACCGGCATCGGCTGCGGCATCGTCGTCGGCGGCGAGGTCTACCGAGGTACGACCGGCAGCGCCGGGGACATCGGGCACATCCAGGTCGACCCGGACGGCCGGGCCTGCGCCTGCGGCAACAAGGGCTGCCTGGAGGCCCACTTCAGCGGCGCCGCCCTCGCCCGGGACGCGGAGGACGCCGCCCGGGAGGGCCGCTCGCCCGAGCTCGCCGCCCGGCTGGAGACGGCGGGCCGCCTCACCGCCGCCGACGTGGCGGCCGCCGCCGCTGCCGGGGACGCCGCCGCGCTCGACCTGATCCGCGAAGGCGGCAACCGGCTCGGCCAGGTGATCGCGAGCCTGGTCAGCTTCTTCAATCCCGGTCTGGTGGTGATCGGCGGCGGGGTCACCGGCCTCGGTCACAACCTCCTCGCCAGTGTCCGCACCCAGGTCTACAAGCAGTCGCTGCCCCTGGCCACCGGCAACCTCCCCATCGTGCTGGGCGAGTTGGGCCCCACCGCCGGAGTGATCGGCGCGGCCCGGCTCATCAGCGACCACCTCTTCTCACCGGCCTGACCACAGGGGCCGACGCACCACCGTATTGGTCAGGTACCCGGCATCAGCCAGGTACTAGTCAGGTACTCGTCAGGTACCCGCTCGTCAGGCAGATCAGCCAGGAACCAGTCAGGTACTCGCTCGTCAGGTCCTAGTCCAGCAGCCGTTCGCGGTGCCGCCGGCTCCACGGCACCTCCAGCCCTGCGCCCTGTCCGCTCACCGGCCCTCCCCGGCCCCTCGGCACCGCCCGAGCAGGGGAGACCCCATTCGCCGAGGGGATTCGTCATGGCACCAGAACCACCCCTGCTCACCATGTCCGGCATCACCAAGCTCTTCCCGGGCGTCCGTGCCCTGGACGGCGTCGACCTGGAGGTCCAGGCCGGCGAGGTCCACTGCCTCCTCGGCCAGAACGGCGCCGGCAAGTCCACCCTCATCAAGGTGCTCGCCGGAGCCCACCAGCCCAACGACGGCGAGATCACCTGGCGCGGCGAGACCGTCCAGCTCAAGTCGCCGATCGCCGCCATGCGCCTGGGCATCGCCACCATCTACCAGGAACTCGACCTGGTCGAGGGCCTGTCGGTCGCCGAGAACGTCTTCCTCGGCCACGAGCCGACCAGCGCGGGCTTCATCGTCCGTACGGGGGAGGGCCGTCTCGCCGCGAAGGCGCTCCTGGCCCGCCTCGGGCACCCGGAGATCGACCCCGCCCGGCACGTCGGGGACCTCTCCGCCGCCCAGCAGCAGATCGTCTCCATGGCCAGGGCGCTCTCCCACGACGTCCGGCTCATCGTGATGGACGAGCCCTCCGCCGCCCTCGACCCCGACGAGGTCGACAACCTCTTCCGGATCGTCGACAGCCTCACCGCCGACGGGGTGGCCGTCGTCTACATCTCGCACCGCCTGGAGGAGATCCGCCGCATCGGCGACCGGGTCACCGTCATCAAGGACGGCAGGACCGTGGCCGTCGGGCTGCCCGCAGCCGACACACCCACCCGCGACATCGTTGCCATGATGACCGGCCGGGACGTCGCCTATGTCTTCCCGCCGCGCCCGGAAGAGCCGGCCGCCGCCACCGCCGAACCCGTACTCCGGGTCCAAGGCCTGTCCCGCAAGGGCGAGTTCGCCCCCGTCGACCTGGAGCTGCGGCCCGGCGAGATCGTCGGCCTCGCCGGACTCGTCGGCTCGGGACGCTCCGAGATCCTGGAGACCATCTACGGAGCCCGCAAGGCGAGCACCGGGACCGTCACCGTCGCCGGCAAGCAGCTCCGCCCCGGCAGCGTCCGCGCCGCCGTCGCGGCGGGCATCGGACTCGCGCCCGAGGAACGCAAGGCGCAGGCGCTGCTGATGACCGAGTCGGTCACCCGCAACGTGTCGGTCTCCTCCCTCTCCCGCTTCGCCCGGATCGGCTGGATCGACCGGGGCGGTGAGCGGAAGGCCGCTCAGGGGGCCACCCGTGAGCTGCAGATGCGGCCCGACAACCCGGACGCCGCCGTCCGCACCCTCTCCGGCGGCAACCAGCAGAAAGCCGTCCTCGCCCGCTGGCTGCTGCGCGGCTGCCGGGTCCTGCTGCTGGACGAACCCACCCGTGGCGTCGACGTCGGCGCGCGCGCCGAGCTCTACGCCGTGATCCGCCGGCTGGCCGACGAAGGCCTCGCCGTTCTGCTCGTCTCCAGCGAAGTGCCCGAAGTCCTGGGCCTCGCCGACCGGGTGCTGGTGCTCCGCGAGGGCCAAGTGGTCCACACGGCCCCCGCCCAGGAGCTCGACGAGCACCGCGTACTCGACCTCGTGATGGAAGGGAGCCCGACGCCATGACACAGCCCGCCCCGTCGGCGCAGCACAACGGGCCGGACAAGGGGACCCTCACCGGCCCCTCCGACACGCCGCCCTCGAAGTCGGGCGGTGGCATGCCGGCCCTCGGTCTGCGGCTCGACGTCCGGATCCTGTCCCTGCTCGGCGTGCTCGCCGCGCTGATCGTGGTCGGCGGCATCACCGAACCTGACGCCTTCCTGGACACCGGCAACCTCCAGCTGATCCTGACCCAGGCGTCCGTCATCGGCGTCGTCACGGTCGGGATGACCTTCGTCATCATCAGCGGCGGCATCGACCTCTCCGTCGGCGCCATGGTCGCCCTCGCCTCGGTGTGGGCGACGACCCTGGCCACCCAGGAGTACGGCTTCGCGGGCATCGCGTTCACCGCGGTCATCGTCGGCCTCGCCGCCGGACTCGTGAACGGCGTCCTCATCGCGTACGGGGGAATGGTCCCCTTCATCGCGACGCTCGCCATGCTCGCCTCGGCGCGCGGACTCGCCCTCCAGATCACCGACGGCAAGACGCAGATCGTCACCGTGGACTCGGTCCTGGACCTCGGCCTGCCCGACTCCTACATTCTCGGCATCCCGCCGCTGGTCATCATGTTCGCCGTGGTCACCGTCGTCGGCTGGCTCATCCTCAACCGGACCACCTTCGGCCGCCGCACCGTCGCCGTCGGCGGCAACGCCGAGGCCGCCCGGCTCGCCGGGATCGACGTCCGCCGCCAGCGCCTCTACCTCTACCTGCTGTCCGGGCTGTGCTGCGGCATCGCCGCCTTCATGCTGATCGTGCTCGCCGGCTCCGGCCAGAACACCAACGGCAACCTGTACGAGCTCGACGCCATCGCCGCAGCGATCATCGGCGGGACCCTGCTCAGCGGCGGCCGGGGCACCATCGTCGGCTCCGTCCTCGGCGTCCTGATCTTCACCACGATCACCAACATCTTCGCTCTCAACAACCTCCAGAGCGATGTCCAGCAGATCGCCAAGGGCGCCATCATCGTCGCCGCCGTCCTCGTCCAGCGCCGCACCATGCGCGGCAGGGAGACCTGAGCGACCGAGCGTCCCGGCACCCGAGCGCCCCACAACGCACCCCCCCCCAGCACCCGCACCTCGTACGCACCCACCGGATGAAGGGTCAGACCGTCATGCCAGAAACCAGCCGCAGAGGGCTGCTGTTCGGAACCGCCGCCGTCTCCGCGGGCGCGCTCCTCACCGCCTGTACCAGCAACGAGCCCAAGAAGACCGAGCCCGCCGGCAACAGCGCCCCCGCCGACGACAAGCCGGGCAAGGCCGTCACCATCGGCTTCGCCGGACCGCAGGCCGACCACGGCTGGCTCAACGCGATCAACGTGAACGCCAAGTCCCGGGCGGAGACGTACTCCGACGTCACCCTGGAGATCACCGAGGGTTCCAACGACACCGCCGCCCAGATCGGCCAGGTCAAGACCCTCATCAACAAGAAGGTCGACGTCCTCGTCGTCCTCCCCGCCGACGGCAAGGCCCTCACCCAGGTCGGCCTGGAAGCGATGAGGGCGGGTATCCCCGTCGTCAACCTGGACCGCATCTTCGCCTCCCCGCAGGCCTACCGCTGCTGGGTCGGCGGCGACAACTACGGCATGGGCCTCAACGCCGGGCACTACATCGGCGAGCAGCTCAAGGACAAGGCGAACGCCAAGGTCGTCGAGCTCGCCGGAATCGACAACCTGGAGCTGACCAAGCAGCGCAGCCAGGGCTTCGCCGACGCCCTCAAGAACTACTCCAACATCAAGCTGGTGGCCCGTCAGGCCGCCGACTTCACCGTCGAGTCGGGTCAGGCCAAGATGGCCCAACTCCTCCAGGCACAGAAGCAGTTCGACGCCCTGTGGAACCACGACGACGACCAGGGCGTCGGCGCGCTCCGCGCCATCGAGCAGGCGGGCCGGGACGAGTTCATCATGGTCGGCGGCGCCGGCGCCAAGTCCGCGATGGACGCCATCAAGGCCGACAACTCGGTCATCAAGGCCACCGTCCTCTACCCGCCGACGATGGCCGCGTCCGCGATCGACCTGGCACGGGCCCTGGGCCAGAGCAAGGGCGTCAGCGGCCTCTCCGAGATGGAGATCCCGACCTCCCTGACCCTGTACTCCGCGGTCGTGACGAAGGACAACATCGACCAGTACCTGCCGACGGGCTTCAACTGACCGGGACTCCGGGGGGTGCGGAGAGCGCATCCCCCGGCCCGTTACCGCACACCGATGAGGAGGAAGTCCGCATGGCCCGTAGTCAAGAGACGGAAACGCAAGGCCCGGCACCGTCGCCGCAGGAGGCGCGAGGAACGCTCGGGGTCGGCATGGTCGGATACGCGTTCATGGGCGCCGCCCACTCGCAGGGCTGGCGCACCGCAGGACACGTCTTCGACCTGCCCCTGCGACCCGCTCTCGCCGCGATCTGCGGACGCGACCGTGCGGCGGTCGACGCCGCCGCCGCCCGGCACGGCTGGGCGGCGGCGGAGACCGACTGGCGGGCACTGATCGCCCGGGACGATGTCCAGCTGATCGACATCTGCACCCCCGGCGACAGCCATGCGGAGATCGCCATCGCCGCCCTGGAGGCGGGCAAGCACGTCCTGTGCGAGAAGCCGCTCGCCAACACCGTGGCCGAGGCGGAGGCGATGGTCCGCGCCGCCGAAGCGGCCTCCGCCCGCGGGCAGGTGGCGATCGTGGGCTTCAACTACCGCAAGGTGCCCGCCATCTCCTACGCCCGGCAGCTCATCGCGGAGGGCCGGCTCGGCCCCCTGCGCCATGTGCGCGCCACCTACCTCCAGGACTGGCTGGTGGACCCGGCCTCACCGCTCACCTGGCGGCTCAAGCGCGAGCACGCCGGGTCCGGCGCGCTCGGGGACCTCGGCGCCCACATCGTCGACCTCGCCCAGTACCTGGCGGGCGAGCTGCTCACCGGTGTGTCCGCCGTGTCCGAGACCTTCGTACGCGAGAGGCCCCTGCTCGCCGGGGCGTCGGCCGGGCTCTCCGGCAGCGCCGACACGGTGGAGCGGGGCGAGGTGACCGTCGACGACGCGGCGATCTTCACCGGCCGGCTCGCCTCCGGCGCACTGGCCTCCTTCGAGGCGACCCGGATGGCCGCCGGGCGCAAGAACGCCCTGCGCCTGGAGATCAACGGGGAACGGGGGTCGCTCGCCTTCGACCTGGAACGGCTCAACGAGCTGTCCTTCCACGACCACACCGAGCCCGCCGCCACCGCGGGCTTCCGGCGCATCCTCGTCACCGAACCCGAGCACCCCTACCTGGAGGCCTGGTGGCCGCCGGGCCACGGACTCGGTTACGAGCACACCTTCGTCCATCAGGCCCGTGACGTGGTCCACACGATCGCCGAAGGGGCTCAGCCCGTACCGTCGTTCGCGGACGGACTCCAGGTGCAGCGGGTCCTCGCCGCCGTCGAGGAGAGCGCCGCCAAGAACTCCGTCCACACCCCGGTCCCGTCCTCGTCCTAGGAGGCTGCCGCCCATGCCCCGCCCCTTCACCCTGTTCACCGGCCAGTGGGCCGACCTCCCGTTGGAGGAGGTCTGCAAGCACGCCCGGGACTTCGGCTACGACGGGCTCGAACTCGCCTGCTGGGGAGATCACTTCGAGGTCGACAAGGCGCTGGCCGACCCCGGATACCTGGACACCAGGCACCAGCTGCTCGACAAGTACGGCCTGAAGTGCTTCGCGATCTCCAACCATCTGGTCGGCCAGGCCGTCTGCGACAACCCGATCGACGAACGCCACCAGGGCATCCTGCCCGCCCGCATCTGGGGCGACGGCGAGCCCGAGGGCGTACGGCAGCGGGCCGCCGCCGAGATCGCGGACACCGCCCGGGCCGCCGCCGCCTTCGGGGTGGACACGGTCATCGGGTTCACCGGCTCCTCGATCTGGCACCTCGTCGCGATGTTCCCGCCCGTCCCGCCGCACATGATCGAGCGGGGCTACGAGGACTTCGCCGAGCGCTGGAACCCGATCCTCGACGTCTTCGACGCCGAGGGGGTGCGCTTCGCGCACGAGGTGCACCCGAGCGAGATCGCGTACGACTACTGGACCACCAAGCGCGCGCTCGAAGCGGTGGACCACCGGCCCGCGTTCGGGCTGAACTTCGACCCGAGCCACTTCGTCTGGCAGGACCTCGACCCGGTCAACTTCCTCTACGACTTCCGGGACCGGATCTACCACGTGGACTGCAAGGAGGCCCGCAAGCGCCTCGACGGCCGCAACGGCCGGCTCGGCTCGCACCTGCCCTGGGGCGACCCCCGGCGCGGCTGGGACTTCGTCTCCGCCGGCCACGGCGACGTGCCCTGGGAGGACGTCTTCCGGATGCTCCGGTCCATCGGCTACGAGGGCCCGATCTCCGTGGAGTGGGAGGACGCCGGCATGGACCGGCTGACCGGCGCTCCCGAAGCGCTCGCCAGCC
This sequence comes from Streptomyces anulatus, assembly GCF_014650675.1. GTDB lineage: Bacteria > Actinomycetota > Actinomycetes > Streptomycetales > Streptomycetaceae > Streptomyces > Streptomyces anulatus. Next base: position 138,871 of record NZ_BMVK01000004.1, read on the forward strand.
TCAAGCGGTTCGACTTCGACCCGCCGTCGGCCTCCTTCGACGCGGCCTTCGGCGGCGGCGAGTAGGACGCCCGACCAAGCCCCGGGGGCATGATCCGGTTCACGGCTCCCCGCCCCCGGGGCTGCCTCGCGCTGCCCGGAAACTCCTTTGTCCTGACGGAAGCAGAAGTTCGACTTACCTGTTGCACAAGGGCTTTCCGTCGAGGACGAACAGGTCTACCGTCCATTTCGTGTACACGACATGACTCGCGTCACCGGGGTCGCTCCCGTCTCCGGTGACGCACGCGCGGCAGTCCCCGCGCGGCACGGCACGGCTACACCCGCCCGTACAACCGGCACTCTCCGGAGGACCTACGTGCACAGAACCAGAAAGCGGCTCCTGGCCCGGACCCGCGTCCGTAAATCGCTCGCGCTGTTCACCGGCGGCCTGCTCGCCGCCGCGACCCTGACCCTCGGCTCCGCCCCCGGAGCCACCGCCCACCCGGGGCACCCCGGGCACGAGGAGCCCGTGGCGGAGGACTTCCAGCAAGTCACCCTGGCCAAGGGCGCCGAGGAGACCGGCGAGCCCATGTCGCTCGCCGTCCTCCCGGACCGCAGCGTGCTGCACACCTCACGCGGCGGCGAGCTGCGGATCACCGACAGCGCCGGCAACACCCGGATCTCCGGCACCCTCCCCGTGTACACGCACGACGAGGAAGGCCTCCAAGGCGTCGGCGTCGACCCCGACTTCGCCGAGAACCGGGCGATCTACCTCTTCTACGCACCGCCGATGGACACCCCCGCGGGCGACGCCCCGGAGACCGGCACCCCCGCCGACTTCGCGAAGTTCGAGGGCGTCAACCGGCTCTCCCGCTTCGTCCTCAACGAGGACGGCACCCTCGACACCGCCAGTGAGAAGAAGGTCCTGGACGTCGCCACCTCGCGCGGCACCTGCTGCCACGTCGGCGGCGACATCGACTTCGACGCCGAGGGCAACCTCTACCTCTCCACCGGCGACGACACCAACCCCTTCGCCTCCGACGGCTTCACCCCGATCGACGAACGCCCCGACCGCAACCCGGCGTTCGACGCCCGCCGCACCTCGGGCAACACCAACGACCTGCGCGGCAAGATCCTGCGCATCAAGGTCGCCGAGGACGGCTCGTACACCGTTCCGGAGGGGAACCTCTTCGCACCCGGGACGGACAAGACGCGCCCCGAGATCTACGCGATGGGCTTCCGCAACCCCTTCCGCTTCTCCGTCGACCAGGCCACCGGCACCGTGTACGTCGGCGACTACGGCCCCGACGCCGGCGCTGCCGACCCCAAGCGCGGACCGTCCGGCAAGGTCGAGTTCGCCAAGGTGACGAAGGCCGCCAACTTCGGCTGGCCCTTCTGCGTCGGCGACAACGAGCCCTACATCGACTACGACTTCGCCACCAAGGCATCGGGCGCCGCCTTCGACTGCGCCGCCCCGAAGAACGAGTCGCCGCACAACACCGGGCTCGTCGACCTCCCGCCGGCCCAGGCCGCGTGGATCCCGTACGACGGCGGATCCGTGCCCGAGTTCGGCACCGGCTCCGAGTCCCCGATGGGCGGACCCGTCTACCGCTACGACGCGGACCTGGACTCCCCGGTGAAGTTCCCCGAGGCCTACGACGGCGACTTCTTCGCCGGTGAGTTCGGCCGCCAGTGGATCAAGCGCATCGAGCAGGACGCCGACGGCGGCGTCCAGTCCATCAACGACGTGCCGTGGTCCGGCACGCAGATCATGGACATGGCCTTCGGCCCGGACGGGGCCCTGTACGTCCTCGACTACGGCCTCGCCTGGTTCGGCGGCGACGAGAACTCCGCGCTCTACCGCATCGAGAACGCCACCGGAGGCCGCTCGCCCATCGCCGAGGCCGCGGCCAACAAGACCTCGGGCACCGCACCCCTGAAGGTGAAGTTCTCCTCGGCCGGCACGTCCGACGGCGACGACGACCCGCTCACCTACGCCTGGGACTTCGGGGACGGCTCCAAGTCCACCGCCGCCAACCCGACACACACGTACAAGAAGAACGGCACCTACACCGCCACCCTCACCGCCGAGGACCCCACCGGCCGCACCGGCTCCGCCAGCGTCCACGTGACCGTCGGCAACACCGCCCCGACCGTGGAGCTGGTGCTTCCCGAGGACGGGCAGCTCTTCGAGTTCGGTGACGCCGTGCCGTTCAAGGTGAACGTCAGCGACCCGGAGGACGGGACCATCGACTGCACCAAGGTCGAGGTCAAGTTCACCCTGGGCCACGACAGCCACGGCCACGACATCACCACCGAGCACGGCTGCGAGGGCACCATCAAGACCGCCATGGAAGGCGGCCACGACCCCAACGCCAACATCTACGGCGGCATTTCCGCCTCCTACACCGACAACGGCGGCGGCGGCCAGGCCAAGCTGACCGGCAAGGACGCCTCCCGGCTCCAGCCCAAGCACCGTCAGGCCGAGCACTTCGACGCCTCCTCCGGCGTCACCACCCCGAGCAAGTCCAGCGCCCACGGCGGCAAGACCGTCGGCGACATCCACAACGACGACTGGATCTCCTTCAAGACGTACGTCCTGGGCGGCACCACCAAGCTCACCGCCCGCGTCTCCTCGGCCGGCTCCGGCGGCTTCCTCGAAGTACGCGCCGGATCGCCCACCGGGAAGATCCTCGGCTCGGGCCCCGTCCCGGTGACCGGCAGCTGGGACACCTTCCAGGACATCGACATCCCGCTGCGCGGTGCGCCCAAGAAGCAGACGGAACTCTTCCTGGTCTTCAAGGGCGGCGACGGAGCGCTCTACGACGTCGACGACTTCGAACTGTCCAGCACCCCGGTCGACAGGACCGCCAAGCGCGTCCTGGTCTTCTCCAAGACCGCCGGCTTCCGCCACGACTCGATCCCCACGGGCATCGCGGCGCTGAAGGAGATCGGCAAGGACACCAACATCACGGTCGACTCCACCGAGTCCGCCGCCCAGTTCACCACCAGCAACCTGGCCCGTTACGACGCCGTCGCGTTCCTCTCCACCACCGGTGACGTCCTCAACGCCGAGCAGCAGAAGGCGTTCGAGAACTACGTCGCCACCGGCGGCGGCTACGTCGGCATCCACGCGGCCGCCGACACCGAGTACGACTGGGAGTTCTACGGCGGCCTCGTCGGCGCCTACTTCGACTCCCACCCGCAGATCCAGCCCGCGACCGTCCGCGTCGAGGACCACGACCACCCCGCCACCGCCCACCTCGACGACGAGTGGCAGCGCACCGACGAGTGGTACAACTACGGCACCAACCCCCGGGACAAGGCCAAGGTCCTCGCCACACTCGACGAGACCACCTACACCGGCGGGAACATGAAGGGCGATCACCCGATCTCCTGGTGCCAGACCTACGAGGGCGGCCGCTCCTTCTACACCGGCCTCGGCCACACCAAGGAGTCCTACGCCGAGCCGGCCTTCCGCAGCCACGTGCTGGGCGGCCTGCGCTACGCCACCGGCCAGGTCAAGGCCGACTGCAAGCCGGACAAGGACTACCGGCCCGTCTTCAACGGCAAGACGCTGGAGGGATGGAAGCAGGCCGGCCCGGGGAAGTTCTCCGTCAGTGACGGCGCCCTGCACTCCGAGGGCGGCATGGGCCTGCTCACCTACCAGGCCAAGGAACTGAAGTCGTACTCGCTCAAGCTCGACTGGAAGATGTCCGGCGACGACAACTCCGGTGTCTTCGTGGGCTTCCCGGAGTCCGACGACCCCTGGTCGGCGGTCAACAACGGGTACGAGATCCAGATCGACGCCACCGATGCCGCCGACCGCACGACCGGCGCCGTCTACACCTTCAAGTCCGCCAACATCAAGGCCCGTGACCGCGTCCTGCGGCCGCCGGGCCAGTGGAACAGCTACGAGATCAAGGTCCAGGGCGAACGTCTGCAGATCTTCCTCAACGGATCGAAGATCAACGACTTCACCAACACCGACCCGGCCCGCAGTCTGAAGGACGGCTACATCGGCCTCCAGAACCACGGAGCCGACGACCAGGTGTCCTTCCGCAACATCCAACTGAAGGAGCTGCCCTCGCAGTAGGGCGGCGCCTCTGCCGACGACGGGCGGGGGAAGCATGCACACCTTCCCCCGCCCGTCGTCCTCCACCCCCGACATCCCCCCAGGGAGGCAGCCCGTGACCGCACGCGCCGATCGTGAAGGCCGAACCGACGCCCCAGGCCGCACCGACGTCCCGAGCACCTCGGAGGCCACCGGCCCCGCGGGAACCGCGGGCCGCACCGGTGTCTGGTTCATCGGAGCACGCGGCTCCGTGGCGACCACCGCCACCGCGGGCTGCGCCGCCATCGCCGCGGGCCTGCACCCGCCGACCGGCATGGTCACCGAGACGCCCCCCTTCGCCGACAGCGGACTGCCCGCCCTGACCAGCCTGGTCTTCGGCGGCCACGACACCCTCGACTGCCCGCTGGCCAAGCGGGCCGAGGCCCTGGCCGACGGCGGCGTACTGCCCCACGGACTGCCCTCCGCCGTACGCGCCGAACTCGACGCAGCCGACGCGGAGATCCGCCCCGGCGGACCGCTCCCCGGCGACACCCGCACCGACCAGGAACTCATCGCCGCGTTCGCCGCCGACCTCACCGACTTCGCCCACCGCCACGACCTGGCCCGCACCGTCGTCGTCAACGTCGCCTCCACCGAACCCGCACCGGGACCCGGCGACCCCCGGCTGCCCGCCAGCTCGCTCTACGCCGCCGCCGCCCTGCGCGCCGGCTGCTCCTACGCCAACTTCACCCCGTCCACCGGACTGCGCACCCCCGCGCTCACCGACACCGTCGCCTCCAGCGGACTTCCCCACGCCGGACGCGACGGCAAGACCGGCCAGACGCTGCTCCGTTCCGTACTCGCCCCGATGTTCCTCCAGCGGGCCCTCGCCGTACGGGCGTGGTCCGGGTCGAACCTGCTGGGCGGCGGGGACGGAGCGGCGCTGGCCGATCCGGCGGCCGCGGCCGCCAAGAACGCCGGCAAGGAACGCGTCCTGGCCGACACCTTCGGCACCGCCCCCGAGGGCGAGGTGCACATCGACGACGTGCCCGCGATGGGGGACTGGAAGACCGCCTGGGACCACATCGCCTTCGACGGTTTCCTCGGCTCCCGCATGATCCTCCAGACCATCTGGCAGGGCTGCGACTCGGCCCTCGCGGCCCCGCTGGTCCTGGACCTGGCACGGCTGCTCGCCCGCGCCCACGAGGCCGGGATCAGCGGCCCGCTGCCGGAGCTCGGCTTCTACTTCAAGGACCCGGACGGCGGCACCTCCGCGGCCCTCGCCGAGCAGTACGCCACCTTGCTCACCTTCGCCGAGCGGCTGCGGGCCCAGGCGTGAGGTGGCGACGGAACACCCTCCCGGCCGTCCTCGCGGCGACCCTGTCGGTGCTCCCGTCCGGGAGGCGGAACGGGTATTCCCACGGCGGGCCGACCGCCGTGACCGAAGACAGCCTGTCCGGTGCGGGTGGGACTGCGCCCGCACCGGACAGGCCCGAACCGCCCTCCACGAGCCGGCCCGGGGAACAGGGCGCGCACACCGCCGCGGGCCGGCCGGACACCGGATCCGACCGGGGCGAGCCCCGGCAGCGCCTGCGGGCCTGGGCGGAACTGCTGCGGGTCTCCGCCCTGTTCTCCGTGCCCGGGGACGCCCTGGCGGGCGCGGCGGCGGTGGGCCGCCGACCCGGCCGGGGCACCGCACTGGCGATCGGCGCTTCGCTGTGCCTGTACGAGGCCGGGATGGCCCTCAACGACTGGGCCGACCGCGACGAGGACGCCGTGGACCGGCCGCACCGCCCGATCCCCTCGGGCCGCATCAGCCCGGCGGCGGCCCTGGGCGCGGCCGGGGTGCTGACCGCCGCGGGCCTCGCCCTCGCGGCCCGGGCCGGCCGCCCCGCGCTGACCGTCGCCACGGGCCTGGCCGCCACGGTCTGGGCCTACGACCTGCACCTGAAGCACACGAAGGCGGGCCCGGCCGCCATGGCGGCGGCCCGCTCGCTGGACCTGCTGCTGGGCGCGACGGCCACGGCGACGGGCGTACGCGCGCCGGGCGGCACCAGTGCACCCGACAACGTTGCCGCGGCGGCACACCGCGGCCTGCCCGCATGCCTGCCCGCTCTGCCCGCCGCCCTGGTGCTCGGGTCCCACACCTACGGCGTCACCGCCGTATCCCGCCACGAGACGCAGGGCGGTTCCACCGGCACCCCGCTCGCGGTGCTGGCCACGACGACGGCACTCGCGGCAGCGGTGCTGCGGGAGTCCTGGGGACGGGCCCCCGGCCGGTCCGGTACGACGAGGGCGGAAGCCGACGCCGGCCCCGTCGCGCGGCGGCTCGACACAGGCCCGCTCGGGAAGGTCACCGACCCCGTCCGGCTCCTGGCCGTCACGCTCACCGGCGCCTACCTCCGCACCGCCGGGCCACCCCTCCTGCACGCCGCGCTCAACCCGTCCCCGCCCCTGACCCAGCGGGCGGTCGGCGGGGGCATCCGGGCCATGATCCCGCTCCAGGCCGCGCTCGCCGCCCGCGCCGGGGCGCCCGTCACCGCTCTCGCCGTCATGGGGCTCGTCCCCCTCGCCCGCAGCCTCGCCCGGAAGGTGAGCCTCACATGACCCTCCACCTCGGATACGGCACCAACGGGCTCACCGACCTCCGCCTCGACGACGCCCTCGGCCTGCTCGCCGACCTCGGCTACGAAGGTGTCGGCCTGACCCTCGACCACATGCACCTGGACCCCCTGGCCCCGGACCTCACCGAGCGCACCCGCCAGGTCCGGCGCCGGCTCACCTCCCTCGGGCTCCGGGTCACCGTGGAGACCGGCGCCCGCTACGTCCTCGACCCGCGCCGCAAGCACGGCCCCTCCCTCCTCGACCCGGACCCCGACGCCCGTGCCGCCCGCACCGCCCTGCTGGTCCGCGCCGTCGACGTGGCCGCCGAACTCGGCGCGCACGCCGTCCACTGCTTCAGCGGCATCACCCCGCCCGGCACCTCGCCGGACACCGCGTGGAAGCGGCTCACCGAAGCGCTCACCCCCGTACTCGAAGCGGCCGACCGGTCCGGCATACCTCTCGCCATCGAACCCGAACCCGGTCACCTCCTCGCCACCCTCGCCGACTTCCACCACCTGCGCGGCCTCCTCGGCGACCCGGGACCGCTCGGCCTCACCCTCGACATCGGCCACTGCCAGTGCCTGGAGGAGGCGACGCCCCTGGAGTGCGTCAAGGAATCCGCCCCCTGGCTCCGGCACGTCCAGATCGAGGACATGCGGCGCGGAGTCCACGAGCACCTCCCGTTCGGCGAGGGGGAGATCGACTTCCCGCCCGTGCTCGCCGCCCTGGCCGCCTCGGACTACCGGGGCCTCACCGTCGTCGAACTGCCCCGCCACTCCCACGCGGGCCCCGAACTGGCCCGCACCTCCATCGACTTCCTGCGCGACGCCATGACGCGCGGCACCGCGACCGAGGGAGCCGCCCCGTGCTGAAGTCCCGCAAGGAACTCGACGCCGAACTCGGCGGAGCCGCCCGGGCCTGGCTCGACGAGGCCCTCGCCGAAGCCGCCCACGACGCGGCCACGCCCGACCTCCCCGGCCCGTACACCTCCCCGCCGTGGGAGTTGCGCTACGCCGCCGCCGGCCGGCACTGCGGACCGGAACACGCCGACTCCGTACGCTCCCTCCTGCTCGTCGAGGCCCGCGCCCCGCTGTCCTCCGTCACCCGGCTCTACGAACAGGGCACCGCCGCCGAACGCCGCGCCGTCCTGCTCACCCTGCACCGCCTCGACCTCGGCGACACCGCGCTCCCGCTCGTCGAGGACGCCCTGCGCGCCAACGACACCCGGCTGGTCGCCGCGGCCGTCGGCCCCTACGCCGCCGACCACCTGGACCCGCACGCCTGGCGGCACGCCGTACTGAAGTGCCTGTTCACCGAAGTGCCGGTCGCGGCCGTCGCGCGGCTCGACGACCGGGCCCGGGGAGACGCCGAACTCGCCCGCATGCTCAGCGACTTCGCCGAAGAACGCACCGCCGCCGGCCGCGCCGTCCCCGAAGACCTGCGCACGGTCCTAGGGCATGTCCGGCGGATCAGGGCCGGGTCCACGACGCCTGGCACTTCCCCAAGCTCTCGGCTTCGCTCGAGCAGGGGAGGCCCCATCCCTCGCGGCGTTGCCGAAACACCCGAATCGCTCCGCGATGAGGGCGTTCCAGCGCCTTGCGATGCACCGCACCAGACACCGCGGCCTATCCGGCCCTGATCCGCCGGACACGCCCCAGCCCTCACCGCCCCCGCCGACGGGGGCGCCCACCGGGCCCCGCCGACCGCAGCTCCCGCAGCCCCCGCCCCCACGGAGGAGTCCTGATGCGCATCTTCGATCCCCACATCCACATGACCTCCCGCACCACCGACGACTATCGGGCGATGTACGACGCGGGCGTCCGCGCGCTCGTCGAACCCTCCTTCTGGCTCGGCCAGCCCCGCACCTCGCCCGCCAGCTTCTTCGACTACTTCGACGCGCTCCTCGGCTGGGAGCCCTTCCGCGCCTCCCAATACGGCATCGCGCACCACTGCACCCTCGCCCTCAACCCCAAGGAGGCGAACGACCCCCGCTGCACTCCCGTCCTGGACGCGCTGCCCCGCTATCTCGTGAAGGACGGCGTCGTCGCGGTGGGAGAGATCGGCTACGACTCGATGACACCGGCCGAGGACCACGCCCTGGCCGCCCAGCTCCAGCTCGCCGCCGACCACGGGCTGCCCGCGCTCGTCCACACCCCGCACCGCGACAAGCTCGCCGGACTGCACCGCACGATCGACGTCATCCGCGAATCGAACCTCCCCCCGGAGCACGTCCTCCTCGACCACCTCAACGAGACGACGGTGAAGGCCGCTGCCGACAGCGGCTGCTGGGCCGGGTTCTCCATCTACCCGGACACCAAGATGGACGAGGACCGGATGGTCACCATCCTCCGGAACCACGGCACCGAGAAGATGATCGTCAACTCGGCCGCCGACTGGGGGAAGAGCGACCCCCTCAAGACCCGCAAGGTCGCCGACGCCATGCTGAAGGCCGGCTTCACCGAGGACGACGTCGACCAGGTCCTGTGGCGCAACCCGGTCGCCTTCTACGGCCAGAGCGGCCGCCTCCAGCTCGACGTCCCGGCCCCCGATCAACTCCACGAGGGCAACTCCATCCTGCGCGGCGGGGAGTGAGGCGATGCGCTTCCGCCACCCGGACGGCTCGACGGTCCACCTCGCCTACTGCACCAACGTCCACCCGGCGGAAACCCTGGAGGGCGTCCGTGCCCAGCTCCGCGACCACTGCGAACCCGTCCGCCGCCGACTCGGCCGGGACCGGCTCGGCATCGGCCTCTGGCTCGCCCGGGACGCGGCCCGCACCCTGATCAACGACCCCGCCGAACTCCGCGCGCTGCGCGCCGAACTCGACAGCCGCGGCCTCGAAGTGGTCACCCTCAACGGCTTCCCCTACGAAGGGTTCGGCTCCGACGAGGTCAAGTACCGGGTCTACCGGCCGGACTGGACCGAACCCGACCGCCTCGCCCACACCACTGACCTCGCCCGCCTCCTGGCCGCCCTGCTCCCGGACGACGCCACCGAAGGCACCATCTCCACCCTGCCGCTCGCCTGGCGCACCCCCTACGACGGCGACCTCGGGGCGGCCCGCACCGCACGTGCCGCCCTCACCACACTCGCCCAGCGCCTCGACGCACTGGCCGAACTGACCGGCAAGTCCATCCGCGTCGGACTCGAACCGGAACCGGGCTGCACGGTCGAGACCACCGCCGACGCCATCGCCCCGCTCACCGACGTGGCCCACGACCGGATCGGCATCTGTGTCGACACCTGCCACCTCGCCACCTCCTTCGAGGACCCCGGCACCGCACTCGACGCACTGGCCGCCGCCGGCATCCGCGTCGTCAAGTCCCAGCTCTCCGCCGCCCTGCACGCCGACCACCCCCACCTGCCCGAGGTCCGCACCGCGCTCGCCGCGTTCGCCGAACCCCGCTTCCTGCACCAGACCCGCACGCGCACCGCCGCCGGACTGCGCGGCACCGACGACCTGGACGAAGCCGTCGCCGGCCGGGCGCTCCCGGACAGCACGCCCTGGCGCGCCCACTTCCACGTACCGCTCCACGCACCCCCGGCGCCCCCGCTGACCTCGACGCTGCCCGTGCTCCGCGACACGCTCGCCCGGCTCGTCGGCGGACCCGTGCCCCTGACCCGGCACCTGGAGGTGGAGACGTACACCTGGCAGGCACTGCCCGCCGAACTGCGTCCCCGCACCCGCACCCAGCTCGCCGACGGCATCGCCGCCGAACTCACCCTCGCCCGCGACCTCCTGGTCGACCTCGGCCTGAAGGAACTGCCATGACCGACGAAGCCGCCCCCGGCCCCACCCCCCTCCTGGTCCTCGACGTCGTCGGCCTCACCCCGCAGCTCCTGGCCCACATGCCGAACCTCCGGGCCATGGGGGAGCAGGGCGCGAAGGCACCGCTCTCCACCGTGCTGCCGGCTGTCACCTGCGCCGCCCAGTCGACCTTCCTCACCGGCACGATGCCCGCCGAGCACGGCATCGTCGCCAACGGCTGGTACTTCCGCGAGCTCGGCGACGTCCTGCTGTGGCGCCAGCACAACGGGCTCGTCGAGGGCGACAGACTGTGGGACGCGGCCCGCCGCGCCCACCCCGGCTACACCGTCGCCAACATCTGCTGGTGGTACGCGATGGGCGCCGACACCGACTGGACGGTCACCCCGCGCCCCGTCTACTACGCCGACGGCCGCAAGGAACCCGACTGCTACACCAGGCCCCCCGCCCTGCACGACGAACTGACCGACAAGCTCGGCACATTCCCCCTCTTCCACTTCTGGGGGCCCGGCGCCGACCTCGTCTCCTCCCAGTGGATCATCGACGCCACCCGGCACATCATCGCCACCCGCACCCCCGACCTCGCCCTCTGCTACCTGCCGCACCTCGACTACGACCTCCAGCGCTTCGGCCCCGACGACCCCCGCTCCCACCGGGCCGCCGCCGACCTCGACCGGGCCATGGCCCCGCTGCTGGCCGACGCCCGCGCCGAGGGACGTACCGTCGTCGCGCTCTCCGAATACGGCATCACCCGCGTCGACCGCCCCGTCGACATCAACCGTGCCCTGCGCCGGGCGGGCCTCCTGGAGGTCCACACCCAGGACGGCATGGAATACCTGGACCCGATGGCCTCCCGGGCCTTCGCCGTCGCCGACCACCAGCTCGCCCACGTCTACGTACGCCGGCCCGAGGACCTGGAAGCGACCAGGGCGGCCCTCGCGGACCTGCCGGGCATCGAGCAGCTCCTCGACGACGAGGGCAAGAAGGCGCACCACCTGGACCACCCCCGCTCCGGCGAACTGGTCGCCGTCGCGGAGAAGGACGCCTGGTTCACGTACTACTACTGGCTCGACGACGCCCGCGCCCCCGACTTCGCCCAGCTCGTCGAGATCCACCGCAAGCCCGGCTACGACCCCGTCGAGCTCTTCATGGACCCCCAGGACCCCTACGTCCGGGTCAAGGCCGTCTCGGCGGTCGCCCGCAAGAAGCTCGGCATGCGCTACCGCATGGCGGTCGTCCCCCTGGACCCCTCGCCTATTCGCGGCAGCCACGGCCGCCTCCCCGAGAGCGACGACGAAGGTCCGCTCATCCTCTGCTCCACCCCCCACGCGTTCCCCGACCGGGTCAGGGCCACCGAAGTAAAGGCCCTGCTCCTCCAGCTTGCCGGACTGCACTGACATTCCCCGTCACGCGCCCGGCACCGCACCATTCATCCCGTCAGGTCAGCAAGGGAGACACCCGAACATGAGCCGCACCCCCAAGGACACCGAACTCGCCCGCAGACTGAGCCGCCGCAACATCCTCGGTGTCGCCGCAGGAGCCACCGCCGCCACCATCATCGGCACGGCGAGCGCCCAGGCCGACAGCCGCGGTCAGGGACACGGCCACGGCAACGGTCACGGACATGACCACGGCCACGGTCACGGTCACGGCAAGGGCAAGCCCGTCCTGCCCCCCGGTCGCCTCGGCATCCAGCTCTACAGCCTCCGCGACCAGATCTCCACGCTGGGCTTCGCGCCGGTCTTCGCCGAACTGGAGAAGTACGGCTACGACGAGATCGAACTCGCGGGCTACACCCAGGGCTCGGCCGGTCCCATCACCCTGGCCCAGCTCAAGCGGCTGGCCCGGGACCACGGACTCAACCCGATCGGCAGCCACGTCGGCTACTACGACGACAACAACCCCGGCGCGTACACCTTCGCCCAGAACCTGGAGAAGGTCCTGGACGACGCCCAGGCGCTCGGCCTCAAGCACATCGGCACGGCCTCGGGCCCCTTCCGCTACGGCTCCACGGTCGACGGCTGGAAGCGGGCGGCGGAGGAGTTCAACATCTACGGGGCGGCCGCCCGCAAGCGCGGCATGAAGTTCTACCAGCACAACCACGCCGAGGAATTCTCCTTCGCGACCGACAAGCCGAACGTGCGTCTCTACGACGTTCTGCTCGAGGAGACCGACCCGGACCTCGTCTACCTGGAGATGGACATCTACTGGGCGTTCTGCGCCCAGTTCCGCTTCAGCAAGCGCGTGGACGGCAGCCCGGCCCCGCTCGACCCGCTGAAGTACGTCCTGAAGCACCCGAACCGCTACCCGCTCTTCCACGTCAAGGACGGGGTCCGCGACGAGACCACCCGCGACGGCTACCGCATGTCGGACGTGGGCGACGGGGACATCGACTACAAGACGTTCCTGTCCAAGGTCACCCGGCGCACCCACCACGGCCGGACCTACCACCACTGGCAGGCGGAGCACGACAACCCGGTCGAGTCGCTCGCGTTCGCCCGCAAGTCGAGCGAGCACCTGCACTCCCTGCGCGAGGGCCGCTGCGGCGACTGACGGGTGGAGCCCGGCCCGCCGGAGTCTCTCCGGCGGGCCGGGCTACCCGATTCCCTGCCGGTCCGGAAGCAGGGCGAACTCCCGGTCGGCCGACACCGGCACCGTGCGCTCCACGGTCTGGACGAGCAGCGCACGATGCCTGACCAGGGACCTCTTCCGGTCCTCGGGAACGAGCAGCAGCAGATCGTCCAGCCCGGCCATGAGCCGGCGCGACACCTGGGGACTGCCGGCGACACACCACCGGATCTCCTCGAAGGCGAGGTCGACCAGGTCCTCCCACTCCGGACCGTCCTGCACCAGGCGCACCCGCCCGTCCCGGTCCCGGTGGTGCACGGCCCCGAGCGGCAGGTGCGCCACGGCCGCCAGGAACTGCACGATCCGGTCCAGGCACTGCACGGCGGTGGTCGGATCGTTCACCGACGTCGACAGGGCCCGCAGCGCGATGTCCGCGAGCTGACGCAGCCCGAACGCCAGATCCTGGTGCAGGGTGCGCTCCACCGAGACGGAGACCGTGTACCGCAGCCGGTGCGGAGGCGGCACGGCCCCGCCATGGACGGCGAGCACCGGCGTCCCCGGCACCACGAAGTCCCCGATACGGGGAATGAGCCGCAGCACGACGTCCTGCCGCCGCGCGGCCCGGACCAGCCGCGCCGTATTCACGTCCCGCAGCACCCCGGCCCGCCCCTCGTGCATCACCCGCGCGGTCTCCGGCCCCGGCCCGTCCTCTCCCCGCGACCCCCTCGGCATCCGGCCCAGCACCCGCAACGAGTCGCGGGCGATCCGGTCGACGACCGGCCCCACCTGCATCAGCCGCAGCGTCGCGCTCACGTAGACGACGAAGAGCAGCAGGCTCAGCCCGAGCATCACCAGGATGAGCAGGCTCTGCACCAGCGGGACCGAGACCACCCGGCGCGGGTCGCTCTCGCTCTCGTAGGAGGAGAGCACCAGCAACGAGAAGAGGAACGTCGCCAGGAACACCGTCAGCGTGAGCTTGCTGATCCGGCTCCTGACGAAGATCCGCACCACCCGGGGCGTCAGCTGGCCGCTCGCCATCTGCACCGCGACCAGCGAGATGCTGAACACGACGCCGATGAACGTCATCATCGCCGAGCTGATCGTGGTCACGATCGTCTTCGCGTCCTGGGAGAACGCGATCAGCTCCCCCAGCTCGTCGTACGCCTCCTCCCGCTGGAGGAGCGTGACGATCGCGTCGTCCAGTTCGGTGGCGACCAGCCACAGGACGAACACGCAGACGAAACCCATGGTCGGGGCGAACCAGAACGTGTCGCGCAGATGCTCGCGCAGAGGGGACAGCGGACGGGGCCGGCGGTAGCCGCGATCACTCATGGACGCGAAGGTAGCCCCGGGACCTCCGAGGACCGGGGAGGCCGAGGTCCCACCGGCACGCCGCACCGCACTGACCACCGGATATACGGGTGAAGGGCGCGCCGAACCCCTGGTATTGTTTTCCATGTCGCCGCGGGGAACACACCGCGAACGACAGACACCTTGTCCGGGTGGCGGAATGGCAGACGCGCTAGCTTGAGGTGCTAGTGCCCTTTATCGGGCGTGGGGGTTCAAGTCCCCCCTCGGACACCAGCGGTCAACTGACCAAATAAAGCCGGTCAAAGCGACACTTTGTCGCTTTGACCGGCTTTGTTGTTGTGGTGGACGTGATCTGGCCCTCTGCGGGTTCGCAGGGGGCCAGATGTGTTTGTGCTGTTAAGGCGGGATGTGTGGGGTGGGGTGGGTCAGGCTTCTGGGGTGGTGTCGGGGAGGCCGCTGGAACCGAGGGCCCAGCCGACCTGGTCCGCCGTCGCGTCACGTCGACTCGGTGCGGGCCCTACCCGAGCGCCGACGGCGGCGGGACCCGTTTCAGATCCGCCAGGTGGGTGTCTACGACCTTTACGGCCCAGTCCGTGCCCTCATCCTCGCCCTGCCGGATCATGTGCAGAGCGAGCCCGTCCACCATCGCGTGCAGGCGCTCGGTCTCGCCCCGGACGTCCGCCGGGGCCACGCCCACTGCGCGTACCACCCGTTCGCAGAGGTCTCGCACGGCCTGGTGCGCCGTGCGGTGTGTCGCACGCAGGGCGCCGTCCGCCATCGCCGCCGTGCCGAGGACGACGGTGATCTCCATCTCCAGGCGCCGCGACTCGTCCATGGGCAGCAGTTCCAACAGGACCGCCCGCGCCCAGTTGGCGCCCGGCGCGATGGCGGCGACCCGCTCGGCCAGGCGCTCGACCACCAGCTCGTAGGCCCTGATCCGCAAGCTGGCCTGCGTCGGGAAGGTGTAGCGCAGCGAGCTCGGCGGAAGCCCCGCCTCGGCGGCGACCTTGCGCACCGACAGCGCCGGGATGCCGTCACGCACCAGAACTCTCCACGCCGCTTCCGTAACCCGGCGGTTGCGTTCATCGGTGTCGATCACACGAGGCATGACGCCATTGTCGCACGACTGTGCGACTACGTGCTACTGTCTTTTTGGCACAGTCGTACGAAAACATGGAGAGGAACGTGGACATGGCGTGGATCGTCTTGATCGCCTCCGCTGTGCTGGAGGCTGTCTGGGCCACCGCCCTGGGGATGTCCCAGGGATTTCGGCGGCCCGCCCCGACCGTCGTCTTCGCCGTCGCCATGACGCTGAGCATGGCGGGACTGGCCTATGCGATGACCTCGCTGCCCACTGGCACCGCTTACGCGGTGTGGGTCGGCATCGGTGCCGTCCTGACCGTCCTGGTCGCCGCCGCGCGGGGCCAGGAGAGGCTGACGCTTCTGCGCGCGGCCCTGCTGGCCGGCCTGATCGGCTGCGTCGTCGGACTGAAAGCGGTGAGCTGAATGCCCTGGTTGATTCTCTTCCTCAGTGCCGTGCTGGAGGCCGTATGGGCCACCGCGCTCGGCGCCAGTGACGGCCTCTCCAAGCCCGTCGCGAGCGTGGTGTTCTTCACCGCGTTGGTCCTGAGCATGATCGGCCTGTCGCGCGCCGCGAAGCACATCCCCATCGGCGTCGCCTATGCCGTGTGGACCGGCACCGGTGCCGCCCTCACTGTGACATGGGCCATGGCCACCGGCGGCGAGGCGGCGAGCACGCTCAAAGTGCTGTTCCTGATCGGCATCATCGGCTGCATCGCCGGACTCAAGCTGTCCAAGCCGAGCCCGACCGGCAACGCAGCCCGTCCCAGTGGCACGGAAGACCGACCCGACAGCGCCGCAGCACCGAACCGGACCCCTTGAGATCCGTCCCGGGCGACCAGGCGTGCACTGCCCGGTCGCCCGGGACGGCGAAAGCCGCCGGATGGATCCCGATGTGCCTCTCCGGGCACCCGGGCAAACTTTCAGGCTCTCGGTCCCGGGTCGACCGGGTGATCGGACAGGGCGTGGACGGTGACGTCCATCCACGGCCAGACCGGCAGCGACGAGATGACGGCGTGGAGTTCGGTGGGGTCCGCCGCGTGCCGCAGTCCCCAGTTCCCGGTCCGGCCGGGCACCCGCCACATGCTGACCAGCGTCCCGGACGCGGCGAGTTCGGCGGCGCGGCGGCGCTCGTCGTCGGAGACCTCAGGCCAGGTGATCCGGATGTTGACGAGGAATTCCATGGGACGCGTCCTGTTCCTGGTGGTGAGTGATTCCGGAGGCGGCCCGGCGGGGGAGGTGCGGGTCAGTCGCCGAACGGTTCGGCCGGGGTGCCGTGTTCGGTGATGACGGACTTTGTCGGAGGAACTCGGCGACGGCCTCGACGCCGTTCTCCCGGCCCCGGCCGGACTGTTTGTAGCCGCCGAACGGCACGCTCCAGTGCGGCAGCCGGTAGGTGCTCACCCAGACCACGCCCGCCTCCAGCCGTCGCGCCACCCGGTGCGCACGCGCCGCATCGCGGGGGCCGGAAGCCAGCGGCCAGGCCGTACTCGACGGAGTTGGCCAACGCGACCGCCTCGTCCTCCGTGTCGAAGGGGTGCACCGTGACGACCGGGCCGAAGACCTCCTCCCGGCAGACCGCGAGGTCGGGCGTGGCGTCGGCCAGCACGGTCGGCTCGTACCAGAAGCCCGCCTCTGCCGGAGCGGCGACGGTGGCCCGCTTTCCGCCGGTGACGGCTCGCGCCCCCTTCGCGAGGGCGTCGTCCACATACCCCTCGATCCGTTCCAGAGCCGCGGCCGAGGCCACCGGCCCGACGTGGGTGCGCGGATCGCGGGGGTCGCCGACCCGCAGCCGCCCGACCGCTTCCCCGTACCTGCGGAGTAACTCCTCGTACACCTCGCTCAGGACGAGGATCCGGGAGCCCGCGACACAGGTCTGACCGGCTGCGGAGAAGGCGCCCTGCCGGGCCGCGACAATGGCTGCGTCGAGGTCGCCGTCGGCGAAGACGATGTGCGCGGACTTGCCGCCCGCCTCGCAGACGTACTGCTTCATCCGCTCGGCGGCGCGCGCCCCAAGCCGGCGGCCCTCTACGGCGCCGCCGATGACAACGCCGATCACCCCGGGCGGGAACCCCGCCTCCAGGGCCAGTTCGGCCAGACGCACCGAGGAGGCCGGGGCGCGCGGCGGCTTGAGGATCACGGTGTTGCCTGCGGCCAGCGCCGGGTCGAGTTTCCAGGAGCCCGGGGAGAGCGCGCCGTTGAAGGGAGTGAGCGCGGCGACGACGCCCAGCGGTTCCAGGGTGATGAGCGCCCTCGCCGTGCCGCTGAGCGGACGGGAGACGTCCTCCATGGTCTCCGCCACGGCCGCGAAGTAGCGGTTCCAACGGGCCAGCGCGCCGACCTCGCCCCGGGTGGCGGTGAGGGGTTTGCCGTTCGCCCGGGTTTCCAGCAGCGCGAGTTCCTCGGTGTGCGCGACCAGCACATCGCCGAGGCGGTGGAGCAGGTCGGCGCGGGCGTGGGCGGGAAGCGCGCCCCAGGACGGGGCGAGGAAAGCGGTGCGGGCGGCCTCGCCGGCGGCAACGCATACGCCATGACTGACGGCAGATAACCGGGGAACCGATCTTGTTCGATCCGGGAACTGCCACTCCCGGTGGGGCTCATCGGTGCAGGCCAGAGGATTGTCTCGGTTGGCCACCAGCGGTCGATCGACCGAACAGAAGCCGGTTCCGGCGACACTTTGTCGCCGGGACCGGCTTCTTCGTGTCTCAGTTTGGCGGAACCGCCCCGTGATCGAGAAGGTGCTCCGCCGTGAAGCCCAGCAGCCTGCGCGCGGCCGAGGTGTCCACCGGCGCCGCCCGGCCCGGCAGCGGGCTCCGCAGCTCGGTGGTGGGGTGGTAGCGGCGCAGCAGTTCCTCGGTCGGGTACGGCACGATGATCTCGGGGGCGCAGACGTGGACCGCGTGCGCCGCGCGGCCGGGTACGTCCAGGGCCAGCAGCGCGGCCCGCGCCGCGTCGCGGACCTCCAGATACGTCCACAGGTCCCTTGCCCCCGCCGCCGGGTCGGCCGTGAGCCGGGCGGCGTGCGCGCGCAGCCGTTCCTCGTAGCCGCCCACGTACGGATAGCGCAGGCACACCACGCTCATCCCGTGCCGCCGCGCCATCATCCGCGCGGTCAGCTCGTCCACCTGCTTGGAGAGGCCGTACGGGTCGGCGACCTGGGAGGCCATGGCCTCGTCGACCGGAGCGTACGGCGGATGCGGGTCCTCGGCGTCCGTCCAGGGCAGGCCCGTGACGCCCCAGGAGCTTGCCACCGCGGCATGCCGGATCCCGGCCCGGCCGGCCTCCTCCAGGACGGTGAAGGTGGCGAGGCTGTTGCCCGCGAAGACCTCGTACGCGGTGTTGCGCTCGGGGGTCGGGATCGCTGCCAGGTGGATGACCGCGTCGGCGCCCTCCAGAGCCGCCCGCACGGCTGTCGCGTCCGTCGCGTCACCGGTCACGACGAGGCGTGCCGCGAGATCACCGGGATCGTCGAGGACCAGGGCGTTCGCCTCGATCCCGCGCTCGGCGAGCAGCGCGAGGACCGCCCGCCCGATCCGCCCGGCGGCCCCGGTGACCATCGCTCTTGCGACCATGCGGTCACTCTCCTGAGTCGGTGCTTCTACTGGTGGGCGCGCACGGCGACGATATGCGCCGCCGCTGCCCCGTTGGTGGCTTCGACGACGACCCGGATCGCCGCTGTGGTGACCGGCGCGGCCGGCGTGTGGATCCCGCGACGCCGCCGGTTGTCCTCCGCACGGGCGATGACGCGCCAGGCGCCGTCAGGATCCCGCGCCTCGACGCGGTAGTCGCGAAGGAGGGTGGGGAGGGTGTCGAAGGGGGTGCGGTGGTGGTGCAGATTGATCAGGTCCTCGTTGACGTCGTCGTCGGCGACGACCTCGATGCGGCCCAGGGTGACCGGTTCGGGCCAGGCCAGCTCCAGCCAGGGGGCCGCGTCGTCCGCCAGTGGTGCGGAGACCCACATGTGCGGTCCCGCGTACGGGCGGGCGTAGCCGTCGATGGCCCGGGCGGGGGAGTAGGCCGAGGTCTCTCCCGTACGGAAGCAGAAGGTGCGGCGCAGCAGCCCGCTGTCCGTCCACTCGCGCAGCGGCTGCGGCGATTCGTCCGTCGGGCGCAGCGGGACGCGGGTGAAGCACAGGACCCCGGGGGTCGGGCGGTCGGAGCGGTGCAGGGCGACGGCGTCGTTGGCGCGGACGACCAGGAAGGCGTTGCGCGGGGTCTCGGGAGACCAGTCCAGGCCGGTCTTGAGCCATTGCCGGGCGCCGGCGGGGACGGGCAGGGTGGTCGTGGCGACGAGCCGGCGCGGGACGTAGTTCTGGCCGAGTTCCGGGTCGTACAGATCGATGACGATCTCGGTGTCGCGGTCGGCGTCGACGAGCAGTTCCACCCCCGCGAGTTCCGGGTCGGCGGGGAGGACCAGTCCGGCGTCCGCCGCGAGGGGCCAGGGCTCGTCGGAGTCCTCGACCGCCAGGCTGCGCAAGGTGGACGACGCCGTGGCCGTCGCCCTCAGCGCCAGGTCCTCCGGGTCCGTCGAGGCGAGCCCGATGAGTGAGGCGTCCTCGTGCAGCAGCGCCCGGTGCAGGGTGGGTACGGGAAGTTCGCGCGGGGTGACGTCCCCGGCGGCGCAGAGGGCCGCCGCTGTGCCGGCCGCCTGGCCGATCGTGGCGCAGGTCGCCATGACGCGGGTCGAGCCGAAGGCCACATGGCTGGCGGAGATGTTGCGCCCGGCGAACAGCAGGTTCTCGGTGTTCACCGAGTAGAGGCTGCGGTACGGAATGTGGTAAATGCCGTCCGCGTAGAGCTGTTTGGCGCCTGCCTCGGTGGCGTACACGCCCTGCGGCGGATGCAGGTCGATGGACCAGCCGCCGAAGGCGACCCGGTCGGCGAACTCGGTCTGGCCGAGGATGTCGCCCTGGTGCAGGACGTAGTCGCCGAGGAAGCGCCGGTACTCCCGCTTGCCGGGGATCGAGCCGACCCACTCCAGGGTCATGTTCGCCGCGTCGAACTCGCCGGAGTTCTTGATGTGGTCCCAGATGCCGTGGATCACCGACCACAGCTCGTCGCGGATGCGTTCGTTGTCGTGGACGGTGTCGAGCTCGCCGCCGAACTCGATCCACCAGTACGCGCAGCCGTTGTCGCCCGCCTTGATGATGCGGCGCTGCGGGATGGAGGTCCGGGTGATGTCCTTGGCGAAGTCCGGCGGCACGAACTTGACCGGGTGGCCGGCGTCCTTCGTATAGAAGAGGAGGGTGGAGCCCAGGGTGATGTCGTCGGCCGTCTCCGGAGCCCACGGCTCGTCGTACTCGGCGCGCGACTCGCGGCCGATGCGGTGGTGGGCGCCCGCCAGGTGGCCGATGAGACCGTCGCCCGTGCAGTCGAGGAAGAGGGAGCTCTCGAAACGTATCCGCCGCTCCGACCCCATCATCCAGCCGGTCACCGAAGTGATCCGCCGCGCCTCGTCCGGGCCTTCCGCGTCGACCTCACGCACGTCGGTGTTGAGGTAGAGCGTGATGCCGGGCTCGGCGCGGACGGCGTCCAGGACCACGGCGTCCCAGTAGTAGGGGTTTCCGTCCGGGTTGCGGAACTGGTTCTCCACGAGCAGTTCGCCCATGATGCCGCCCTCACGGGCATGGTGGTTCTTGCCGTGCCCGGTCGCGCCGCACACCCAGACCCGGACCTCGCTGCTCGCGTTGCCGCCGAGCACCGGCCTGTTGTTGATCAGCGCGACGCTCCGGCCGAGCCGGGCCGCGGCGATCGCCGCGCAGACCCCGGCCAGGCCGCCGCCGACGACGGTGATGTCGTGCCGTGCGGTTTCGTTCCTCATGTCGTACGTCACTACTTCCAGTCGGGATTGGCGGCGAGTCCGTAGTAGATGCGCGGGGCGCCGTCGAGCGTGAGGGTGATCTTGCCGCCGGAGGCCTTCAGGGAGCGTTCCTGGCCGATGCAGTTCAGCTCCCGCACCGTTCCCTCGACCGCTCCCGAGTGGGCCACGACCGGGGTCCTGGTCGTCCAGGTGTCGATCCAGGGCTCCGGCGACGCGAACCAGGGGTCCTCGCCGTGCTCGGAGTTGAGGATGTAGCCGTCCTTGCGGCTCCAGAGGATCGACACCGGTCCGCCGGGCGTGGTGAAGAGGAGCCCCTTGACGTCCTTGTCCGCGAAGGCGAGGTGCCGGACGAACTCCGCTTCGTCCAGGACCCGGGCCGCGGTCGCGAACGCCAGGAGCGAGGGCTTGGCGCTGGTGTCGCGGTTCATCAGGCCGTAGTGGTACTCGGCGTTGGCGGGGTCGGCTTCCTGCGGGTGGTGGATCGTCGAGTCGTGCAGCTGGTACCAGTTGACGGCGCGCACGCCCTCGGCCTTGGCGAGTGCGAGGCTGAGCAGCGTGTTCTCGGCGGCGTGCCGGTAGGTGTCGCTCCACCACGCATTGGGCCGGGTCGGCGCGTACGCCTCGGTGAGCCACAGCTCCTTGTCGCCGCCGTACTCCTGAAGAACCTCCTTCGCCTTGCGCAGCGAGCCGAGGAAGTTCCAGTACGAGCCGGCCGAACCCTGCGTCCACTCCTCGGGCGGCGGGGCGAAGTCGGGCGTGAAGTTGCCGCGGCCGGGGTGGAAGGCGAAGGCGTCGATGAGGTCCCAGCCGCCCGCGTCGTGGAAGTTCTTCGTCCAGACGTAGTCCATGCCGCCCAGGCCGGCGTTCATGACCTTCATCCGCGAGCCCGCCGCGTCCAGGCGCGTGGTGACCTGGCGCAGCCCGTCCCGGACGTAGGCGTCGGCGCCGCGGCCCGACATCCAGGGCTGGTTGACCTCGTTGCTCACCTCGAAGTAGGCGGCCTCGGCGGCCAGGGCCTTGGCGACGTTCGTGTCGGCCCAGGCCGCGATCTGCTCCGCGCTGCCGCCCACGGGAATGCCGGACAGCTCCACGTTGTGCCCGATGCCGTTCGCGTCCAGCGTCGCGATGTCGATGCCCGGTGCGCCCGCGTAGGCGATACGGATCCACTTGATGCCGAGCGTCCTGACCAGGTCGAGTACGGCGTCCTTGCCGGGCTTGAGCAGCCACGGGTAGTTGGCGAGGCCGAACATCGACTCCTTGCCCGCCTTGTACGTGAACTCCGGGAGCACGCTCAGATTGGTGCGGGCCAGCGCGCTGTCACTGCCGCTGACCGCCTCCACCCCGGTGAACACGATGTTCTGCGACGGCGAGGTCACGGGAAAGGCGGCGTCCCAGGCGGCGCCCGCCGCGAGGCTCTTGACGAGCGTGCCGCCGGCGATCCTCTTGCCGCCGAAGTCGCGCGCCCACCACGTCAGGGTCACCTTCCGGTCGGCGGCGGAGCCGTTGACGACCTGCGCCTTGAGCGTCATCGTCTGCCCGGCCGCCTTGTACAGGTTGAACGGCTGGTCGGTCCACACCTCCACGCCCAGCGGCCTCCTGGCGGCGAGCGCTCCCGCCCCGCGCGGCCGCAGGTCGCCGAGGACCAGATCGGCCTCCGTGACCGCGGTGCCCGCGCCGGTCGGGACGCCCGGGGAGTGGATCCATGTGGCGTTGGTGTTCGCGGGGTTGGTGGACGGGAGGCAGAAGAAGCCCTTCGATCCCGCCCATGTCTCCACGTACGTGCCGCCCGCGTTGACCTCGTACGGGATGCCACCCCGGGCGTCCCGCTCCCAGACGGTCAGCGCCTCGTACGACTCCGGCGCGCTCGCCCCGTACACCGTGCGGGAGAACATGAAGCCGGCCGGTGTGAGCGTGCTGGAGCCGCCGACCTCCCACTTCATGTGCGCCTTGCGAGCGGTGACGTCGAAGGTGCCGCGCACCGTGATTCCGGGCGTGCCGCTCGCCATCGTGTACGTGACCTGGATCGCCGGCCGTCCGTCGGGGAGCGTGATCCGGGCGGGCGTGCCGCCGAAGGTGCGCTGCTGGCCGAGTGCGGAGTCCTTGAACATGAAGTGGCTGAGCAAGACGCGGTCGGCGCCCGCACCGTCCTGTACGAGGACGCTGCCGTCGCTGCGGCCGACCAGGGTGATGCCGTCGGCCTCGATGGTGACCGGATCCGCGGCGTACGCGGGAACGGTCGGCAACAGCGCGGCGCCGGTGGCGACGGCCGTGCCCTGGATGAACCTGCGGCGGGCGACTGGCATGGAGGTGCCCTTCTCTTGGTCGGGGTGTTCCGGATGCTCCGGATGTTCCGAAGCGGAAGGTGTGGTGCGGGAGCTGACCGCCGGGTTGTCGGCCCGGCCGGGGATCAGCCCTTGACTCCGGTGAAGCCGAGCCCGGCGACGATGTACTTCTGGCAGACGACGAAGACGAGCACCGGCGGGGCGACGGCGAGCACCATCGCGGCGATCAGCTGGTCCTGCGGCGCCTGCGTGGCGAGCTGGGCGAGCGCGACGCTGATCGGCTGCTTCTCGGGGTCGGTGATGGCCACCAGCGGCCAGATGAAGTCCTTCCAGGAGTGCATCACCGCGAGCAGACTGATCACGGCGAGCACCGGCTTGCTCATGGGCAGCACGATCTTGGTGAGCAGCTGCCGGGTACTGGCCCCGTCGACCCGCGCCGCGTCGAACAGCTCCTTCGGCAGGGCGTCGAAGAACTGCTTGGCGAGCAGCACCGTGAAGGCGTTCGTGCCGGCCGGCAGCCAGATCGCCCAGTAGGTGTCGCCCAGGTTGAGGTGGAGGAACGGGACATCGATCACGGTCATGAAGAGGCTGACCATGTTCACCGTGTACGGCACGAACATCGTGGCGAGGATCGCCCCGTAGACGACCTTGCCGAACTTCGGCCTGAGCACCGAGAGGGCGAAGCCCGCCGTGGCCGAGACGAAGAGCTGCACGAACCACGATCCGCCGACCACCAGGAAGGTGTTCATCAGATAGCGGCCGACGCTCAGATCGGTGTACGCCGTCGCGAAGTTGCCCAGGGCCGGCCGGTCCGGCCAGAGGGCCAGGGGCGCGGTGGTGAGCTCGGTGGGCGGTGAGACCGCCCCCTTGACCATCCAGTACAGCGGTCCGATGCCGATGAGCAGCAGCAGGATCAGGGTGAACACCTGGATGGAGCGCACCGCGGCGCGTACGCCGGGGCGCTGACGGTCGTTGGTGGAGACGAAGGTGGTGAGCGTGGTCATGACGTGCTCCAGCTGCGGGTGGCCCGCAGATAGACCGCGGAGAGCAGGGCGAGGGCGAGCACCATCAGGAAGGAGAGCGCGGCCGCCTGGCCGTACTCGCCGTCCTGGAAGGCGTACCGGAAGATCAGCAGCAGGACCGTGAGGGTGGAGTTCTCGGGTCCGCCGCCGGTGAAGACGTACGGCTCGGTGAAGACCTGCACCGTGTTGATCAGCTGCACGAGCAGCAACAGGCCGATCACGGAACGCAGCTGAGGCAGCATCACATGCCAGATCCGCCGCCAGATGCCGGCGCCGTCGACCTCGGCGGCCTCGTAGAGCTCGCCGGGGATGCCGACCATCGCCGCGAGGTAGATCAGGACGGCGCCGCCCATGCCCGCCCAGGTGGCCTCCAGGACCAGCGAGAGCATGGCGCTGTCGGAGGACTCCAGCCACGCGTACGGGCCGAGCCCGACCTTGCCGAGGACGTTGTTGAAGAGCCCGCTCCCGGGATCGTAGAACCACTTCCAGAGCAGGATCGCCACGACCGGCGGGATGACCACCGGCAGATACACCAGGAACCGGTAGACGCCCGCGCCGCGCCGCACCGTCGACATGATCGCGGCCAGGACGAGCGGCGCCGGGAAGCCGATCAGCACGCCCAGGACCACGAAGAACACGGTGTTCCCGACGGCGGTGCCGAGCAGGGGATCGTCGAAGAGCGTACGGAAGTTGTCCAGGCCGACCCAGACCGCGGGTTCGACGAGGTTGGTCCGCTGGAAGCTGAGCAGCAGGCTGCGCACGATCGGCCACCAGGCGAAGAGCCCGAAGATCAGCAGCGCGGGGACGAGGAACAGCCAGGCCGTGAACTGCTTGCGGGCGCCGGTGCCGCGCCGCCGCCTCGGCAGGGGGTGGGTCAGGGGCTCCTTGGACACGGCGGCCGGGCGCCGGGACGGAGTGAGCAGGGCCATGGGCCGGCTACTTCTGGTCCGCGGCGAGCTTGGCATTGACGTCCTTCTCGGCCGAGGCCAGCAGGGCGTCGATGTCGGCGTCGCGCTTCGTGAGCACAGCCTGCACCACCGGGTCGAGCGCGGCGTACAGCTTCTGCGCCTGGAACGGAGGCTCCGGCTTCAGCTTCAGCGTGGCGAGACCGTCGGTGTACGGCTTGAAGTTCCGCAGCTTCACATTGACGTACGGCTTGATCGCGGCGTCGATCTCGGTCTGCCGCTTCCGGTCGAAGACCGGCAGCGTCGGCACGCCCACCGCGGACTTCGGGTCGCCGGAGAGCGCCTTGGCCTGTTCGGCGGCGATGTCGGTGCTGTACTGCGGCTTGGCGTAGGCGAAGGTCAGCCACTCGACGGCCGCCGCGGCGTGCTTCTTGTCGGCGGACTTCGGAACCATGTAGATGTCGCCGCCGGTGAGTGTCGCGTCGCCGCCGGACTGCGGCATCGGGGCCACTCCGAACGCGTCGGTGTTCTCCATGCCGAACTGCATCTTCGCCAGTCGGTACGTCCCCGGGCTGCCCATGAACATGCCGACCTGCCCGGCCGCGAACTGCTTGATCACGTCGTTCTGATTGGTGAGGAGGTTCCTGCCGAGCGAATCGTCCTTCCACCGCATGTCCTTGAGCAGCCGCAGCGCCTTCTTCGTCGGCTCCCCGGTCAGGGTGGCGGTGTACGTGCCGCCCTGCTCCTTCTGCAGTTCGCCACCGAAGGCGTACGACAGCATCGTCAGCTGCCAGCCGCCCTGGTTGTCCTTGGACTCGTGCACGAAGCCCGCCGTGCCGGTGCTGTCGCTGATCTTCTTGGCGGCGGTGCGGACGTCCGCCCAGGTGGCCGGCGGCCTGTCCGGGTCGAGGCCGGCCTTCTCGAAGAGTTCCCGGTTGTAGACCAGGCCCTGGGCGTACGGATTCTGCGGTACGCCGTACACGTCGCCGGCGCCGTCGGTGAGCGGCTGGAGGACCTGGGGGTTGAACTCCTTGAAGTGCTCCCACTCCTTGAGCTGCCCGGTGATCGGCTGCACCTGCTTCTGCTGGATGAGCCGTTGCGGCTCGGTCAGCGGCACCCTGATGACGTCCTCGACATTGCCGCCGGACAGCTTCGCGGAGAACGTCAGCGGGTCGAAGACCGTCGTCGAACCCTTGATCCGGATGCCCGGATTGGCCTTCTCGAAGTCGGCCACCTGCTGCTTGAACAGGGCGAGCCCCGGCTTGTCGGTGGCGGGCGGCATGCCCTGCACCCGCAGCACGAGATCGCCGTCCCCGCCGGCACTGCTCGGGGTGAGGGAGGAACAGCCCGCGAGCGTCGCGGTCAGCGCCATGCAGCCAAGTATGGCCGCACGACGGGAGTTTCTGGGCATAACGGCTCCAAGAAGGGCAGGAGTGGGTGCGGTGCGGTGCTGTGTTCGTCGTGGTGGTGCGCGCCGTGGATCAGTGGGCGGGTGCGGGGCCCGTCGAGGCGCGGGGGATGAGGCGGGAGCCGATCTCCACGAAGGGGGAGTCGGGTCCGGGTCCTCCTCCGGCGCGGTCCGGCTGACGTGCGATCGTCTCGATCAGGAGGTCACCCGCGCGGGTGGCGACCTCTTCGGGGTCGATCCTGATCGTGGTGAGGCCGGGAGTGGAGACGGAGGCCAGCAGGGTGTCGTCGATGCCGATGACGCTGACGTCGCGCGGGACGCTCATGCCGAGGTTGGCCATCTGGTGCAGCACGCCGAGGGCGACCAGGTCGTTGTGGGCGATCACGGCCGTCGCCTCATGGGCGGCGACCAGGGTGGCGGCGTGCACGCCCGTCTCGAACCTCGGCTCGTACGGGCCGAGTTCCGACAGGGAGAGGTCGAGCGCTTCGAAGGACTCCTGGATGGACTTTCCGCGGCTCAGCTCGGGGCGGGACGCGTTGATGAAGACGCAGCGCCTGTGACCGTACGCCTTGAGCTGTTCGGCGGCCTGCGCGATGCCGGCCGACAGGGAGATCCGGACCTCGGGGATGCCCGGTACATGCCGGTTCACCACCACCAGCGGCATTCGGGCCGCCAGTTCGTGGAGCCGGTCCTCGGTGAGGGTGGAGGCCCACAGGATCAGGCCGTCGACCCGCTTCGACACGGCCGCGATGGCGGCCAGCTCGTCCGCCTCGCGCTCGTCGCTGTCGGCGACCAGGACCGTGTAGCCCAGGTGCCGGGCGCGGGCCTGCATCGCCTTGATGATCGGCGGGAAGAACGGGTTGGCGATGTCCGGGACGATCAGGCCGAGCGTCCCGGTGCCGCCGCCGCGCAGTGACCGGGCCGCCGGGTTGGCGGAGTAGCCGAGCTTCGCCGCGGCGTCGAGGATGCGCTGCCGCGTCTTCGGCTGCACCTGGTCGGGTGCGGTGAAGGCGCGGGACACCGTCGACACGGATACGCCCGCGGCGCTCGCCACCTCCCGGATCGTGACTGCCACGGACGGCCTCCTCATCGTCTTGAGCCGGGTGACCCGGTCGCCTCGCAGCTGGATCCTGCGAATGCGGTTGATGTTTGCGAACGTTCCCATGGCGTGTCAAGGCATGTGTCAGGAGTATTTCTTCCAGGGAAACCTTCTGTGTGCACGGGCCTTGCGCTTCAACCCGCCTGCTGCGAATGATGTGTTCCCAAGAACGTCATGCAAGTTGCGGGAACGTTTTCATAGAGGAGTGGCATGAAGATCACCGGCCTGGAAGTGCTGACTCTCCCCGACCACGGCGACAGCATGATGCTGGTCGTGGTCGACACCGACGAGGGCATCCACGGCCTGGGCGAGGTCGGCATCAGGTCGCGCCAACGGGCGGTCGCCGGGGGACTGGAGCACCTCGCGGAGCTGATCGTCGGCGAGGACCCGCGACGGATCGAGCACCTCTGGCAGGTCATGTTCCGGCGCGGCTTCTTCCCCGCCGACCGCATACTCGGAGCCGCCATCGCAGCGGTGGACGTGGCCCTTTGGGACATCCGCGGCAAGGCGCTCGGCGTACCGGTGCATGAGCTGCTCGGCGGCCGGGTGCGTGATCACGTACCCGCCTACGTGCATGTCGGCGACGGCTACCACGACCGAGCGTGGTTCCTGGACCGCTGCCGTGACCTCGTCGCCGAGGGCTGGCGCCATCTGCGGTTCGCCTCGCCGCACGACGCCGACGGGACGCTCGACGCCCGCCGCTGTCTGCGCGACTCGGTCGAGCTCTTCCACCAGGTGCGGGACGCGGTCGGCGACGAGGTGGAGCTGATCCTCGACGTCCACACGCGCCTGGATCCGCCGGAGGCGCTGACCCTGTGCCGCGAGATCGAGGCGGCCCGCCCGTACTTCGTCGAGGACCCGCTGCGCTGCGAGAACCCCGACAGCTACCGCATGCTGCGGGCCCGCACCGGAGTCCCCCTCGCCGCCGGTGAACAGTACGGCTCCAAATGGGAGTTCAGGACGCTCATCGAGGACGACCTGATCGACTACGCGCGGGTGGACGTCGGGGTGGCCGCAGGTCTCACCGAGGCGAAGAAGATCGCGGCGATGGCGGAGGCGCACCACATCAAGCTCGCCACCCACAATCCGCTCGGCCCCGTCACCGCCGCCTCCTCGCTCCAACTCAACCTGACCTGCCCGAACGTGGCGATCCAGGAGCACCAGACCGACCCCGATCCGGCCATCGCCGCCCTCTTCACCGCGCGGCCGACGATCGTGCCGGGACGGGTGGAGCTGAGCGAACTGCCGGGCATCGGCGTCGACATCGACCGCGCGGCGGCGCGCCGGTACCAGGCCACGGCCGCCGAGCGTCCGCACCTGCGCACGTCGGACGGGGCGTTCACCAACTGGTAGCCGCACATCCGCACACCGAACAAGAATTCCCACTCCAGGAAGTGAGGCGAGTTCCGTCGTGTCATTCAGGGGAACCGCGAGACCAGTCCGACCTCTCCTGGTCGGCATAGCGTTCATGGGCGTGCTGGTAGGCGCGTCGGCGACGCCGGCCAGCAGCCAGGAAAGCGGGAAGTTGCAGGTGACCGCCGTGTCGTCGCGGCCCGGCGCGGTGTCGGGGGACGACGCCCTGATACGTGTCGAGGTGCCCGCGTCCATCACGGCCGACACGGTCCGGGTCGAGGTGGCGGGCCGGGACGTGACCTCGGACTTCCGGCCGTCCGGCGACCACGCGCTGATGGGCGTGGTGAAGGGACTGGCCACCGGTGGCAACACGTTCACGGCCAGGGCCCAGGGCGCGGACTCCGGACAGCTGACCGTGAAGAACCACCCCATCACGGGACCGGTGTTCGCCGGGCCGCACGAGCAGCCGTTCATCTGCGACACCGCCGAGTTCAAGACCGTCACCGGCGTCAGCCTGGGGCCGCCGCTCGACGCGGACTGCTCGGTCGGGACGCGCGTCGACTACATGTACCGCACGACGGCCGGCACGTACGTTCCGCTGCCCGACGAGAACGCCCGCCCCGCCGACCTGGCGACGGCCACGACGAGCACGGGCCGGAAGGTGCCGTACATCGTCCGCGTGGAGACCGGCACCATCAACCGCGCCATCTACGAGACGGCCGTGCTGCACGAACCGGACGCCGGCACCCCCGACCCGCTGCAGCGCGGGCCGGGCTGGAACGGGCGCCTCGTGTACGGCTTCGGCGGGGGCTGCAACGGCGGCTGGTACGTCCAGGGCCGGAACACCGTCGGCATCATGAACGACACCTATCTGAGCAAGGGATACGGCGTCGCATCGTCCTCGCTGAACGTCTTCGGCAACAACTGCAACGACGTGCTGGCCGCCGAGACCATGAGCATGGTCAAGGAACACTTCGTCGAGACGTACGGCGAACCGGCCTTCACCATCGGCAACGGCTGCTCCGGTGGCTCGTACCAGACCCACCAGATCGCCGACAACTATCCGGGTCTGCTGGACGGCATCCTCTCCGGCTGCAGCTTCCCCGACGTCGGCTTCGGCACGATCCAGACGCTCAGCGACGCCCAGCTCCTGAACCACTACTTCAAGAACGTCGCACCGGACGCGTTCACCAAGGAACAGCAGAGGGCGGTCTCCGGGTTCGGCATGTGGGAGAGCCTCGGCAGCCTGGCCAGGGCCAGTGGCCGGATCGACCCCACGGTGTACTGTCCGGCGCAACTGCCCCCGGGGCAGCGCTACAACCCCGCCACCAACCCGGACGGCGCCCGCTGCGACGTCTACAGCCACGCCGTGAACGTCTACGGCGAGGTGCCGGAGACCGGGAAGGCGCGCAGGCCGCTCGACAACACCGGTATCCAGTACGGACTTGAGGCCCTGAACAAGGGCATCATCGACATGGACCGGTTCATCGACCTGAACCGGCGTATCGGCGGCCTCGACGACGATGCCAAGCCCACCGCGGAGCGGACCGCCGCCGATCTCAAGGCGGTGCGGCTCGCCTACCGCACGGGCCGCTTGCTGAACGGCGGCGGCGGCCTCGCCGACGTTCCGATCATCGACTACCGCGACTACACGGACGACGCGGCGGCCGGCGACATGCACATGCGCTTCCACTCCTTCTCCACCCGGGCGCGCTTGGACAAGGCCAACGGAACGCACGCCAACCAGGTCATGCTCACCCGCTCCAGCGGGCACGGATTCACTCTCGCCGGGATGCTGTCCGACATGGACCAGTGGCTCACCGGCATCAAGGGCGACCCCGGCGGCGACACCCCCATCGAGAAGATCGTCCGGAACCGGCCGCCGGGCCTCACGGACGCCTGCTGGACCCGGGGCATCGGTGCGAAGAAGATCGCGGAGCCCCAGGTCGAGGGCATCGGCAACACCGAGTGCAACACGCTCTACCCGGTGTGGACCTCGCCGCGGATGGTCGCCGGAGCCGATGTGGCCAACGACATCGTGAAATGCCGCAAGCGTCCCGTGACCCGCACCGACTACCAAGTGCCTTTGACCGAAGGTCAGTTCGCGGATCTGCAGTCGGTCTTCGGCACCGGAGTCTGCGACTGGTCCGTGCCCGGAGCGGGGCAGCAGGGCCTCGCCGGCACCTGGCTCGACTTCGACCCGGCGTGACCGTCCGACACGACGCGAACCGAAGGGGACGGCACGATCGGGTCTCCCCGACCCGAAAGCCGCCCCCGGACCGGGTCGCCCCCGACCGGGACGGCGCTACGGCCTAGCGGGTCCGATGGCGCCGCACCCGGCGGGGGCCTCCGGCCGCCCCCTCCTCCCGCACTGTCCGTCCCGCACCCCACCCCCTCCCGTCACGATCCGGTCTCGGACGCGGGAGGGGGTCTTGCTTTCGGCCATGTAATCGATTCCAATCATCCGTGTAATCGATTCCATGGCGTCGAGCCGCCGGTCCACGACCGGTCGGCGCACGGGTTTCGAGGTGTACGGAAACCACAAGGAGGTGGTCCGGACATGGCGGGCATCAAGGATGTCGCGGCCGAGGCGGGTGTGTCCGTCGCCACGGTGTCGCGCGTGCTGAACAGCCATCCGTCCGTGAGCGAGGAGGCGCGTACCCGCGTCCTCGCCGCCGTCGAGGCCCTCGGCTACCGGCCCAACGCGGTGGCCCGCTCACTGCGCACCGCGCAGACCCGCACCCTCGGCCTGGTCATCAGTGATGTGCTCAACCCGTACTTCACCGAGCTGGCCCGCTTCGTCGAGGAGGAGGCCCGCGCGCTCGGCTACAGCGTCATCATCGGCAACGCCGACGAGCGGCCCGAGCTCCAGGACCACCACATCCGCACGCTCATCGACCGTAGGATCGACGGGCTCCTCGTCTCGCCCGCCGACGGGGGCTCCCCGCTGATGCGGGACGTGGCCCTGAGCGGCACCCCGATGGTCTTCGTCGACCGCTGGATCCCCGGCATCGACGTGCCCGTCGTCCGGGCCGACGGTACGGGTGCGGTCAAGGATCTCGTCGCGCATCTGCACGGCCTCGGTCACCGCCGGCTCGCCATCATCGCCGGGCCCGCCGCCACCACCACCGGAAACGAGCGCGTCGAGGCCTTCCGCGACGCGATGCGCGAGCTCGGGCTCGCCCTGCCCGACGCCTATATCGGCCAGGGCGACTTCCAGGCGGCCAGCGGCCGCCGGGCCACCGAGCGCTTCCTCGCCCTGGCGGAGCCGCCCGAGGTCGTGTTCGCCGCCGACAACCTGATGGCGCTCGGCGCCCTGGACGCGATCCGGGCCCGAGGGATGCGCGTCCCCGACGACATCGCCCTCGCCGCCTTCGACGACATCCCGTGGTTCGTCCACACGGACCCGCCGATCACCGCCATCGCCCAGCCGACCGCCGACCTGGCGCGGGCCGCCGTGCGCGCGCTGGCCGACCGGATCGAAGGACGGACCCCGCAGTCCGTCACCCTGCCCGCCCGCCTCGTCGTACGCCGCTCGTGCGGCGGGGCCGCATCGAACCAGAGGAGCGACCGGTGACCGCACCGGACAGGCAACTGGTGACCGCACCAGACGAGTTGCTGCGCATCGAAGGTCTGCGCAAGACCTTCCCCGGCGTGGTGGCGCTCGACAACGTCGACTTCGACCTCCGCAGAGGCGAGGTGCACGTCCTGCTCGGCGAGAACGGCGCGGGGAAGAGCACCCTCATCAAGATGCTCTCCGGCGCCTACCGCCCCGACCACGGCCGCATTCTGGCCGAGGGACGTGAGGTGCGCATCGAGGGCGCGCAGGACGCGGAACGGCTCGGGATCGCCACGATCTACCAGGAGTTCAACCTGGTGCCCGATCTCACCGTCGCCGAGAACATCTTCCTGGGCCGCCAGCCGCGCCGCTACGGGCTCGTCGACCACCGCCGGATGCGCGAGGACGCGGAGAAGCTGCTGCACCGGGTCGGCGTCAACGTGCGACCCGACGCCAAGGTCCGTGAACTGGGCATCGCCCGGCTCCAGATGGTGGAGATCGCCAAGGCGCTCAGCCTGGAGGCCCGCGTCCTGATCATGGACGAGCCGACCGCCGTGCTCACCTCCGAGGAGGTCGACAAGCTCTTCGCGATCGTCCGCCAACTGCGCGAGGACGGCGTCGGGATCGTCTTCATCACCCACCACCTGGAGGAGATCGCCGCACTCGGCGACCGCGTCACCGTCCTCCGCGACGGCCGCAGCATCGACCAGGTCCCCGCGTCGACCCCCGAGGACGAACTCGTCCAGCTCATGGTGGGCCGCAGCATCGAGCAGCAGTACCCGCGCGAACGCCCCGAACGCCCCAATTCCGCAGACGCGTTGCTGTCGGTGCGCGGGCTCACCCGCGACGGCGTCTTCCACGACATCAGCTTCGACGTGCACGCCGGCGAGGTCGTCGGCCTCGCCGGACTGGTCGGCGCCGGGCGGACGGAGGTGGCACGCGCCGTCTTCGGGGCCGACCCGTACGACGCGGGCACCGTCGACGTACGCGGCGAACGCCTCGCCCGGCACGACGTGCCCGCCGCGATGGGCGCCGGGATCGGACTCGTACCGGAGGACCGCAAGGGCCAGGGCCTGGTCCTGGACGCTTCCGTGCAGGAGAACCTCGGCCTGGTCACCCTGCGTTCCGCGACCCGCTCCGGACTCGTGGACCTCAAGGGGCAGCGCACGGCCGCCGCCCGCATCGCCGAGCAGCTCGGCGTCCGCATGTCAGGACTCGGCCAGCATGTGCGCACCCTCTCCGGCGGCAACCAGCAGAAGGTCGTCATCGGCAAATGGCTGCTGGCCGACACCCGGGTGCTCATCCTCGACGAACCCACCCGGGGCATCGACGTCGGCGCGAAGGTCGAGATCTACCAGCTCATCAACGAGCTGACCGCCTCCGGACACGCCGTCCTGATGATCTCCAGCGATCTGCCGGAGGTCCTCGGCATGAGCGACCGGGTGCTCGTCATGGCCCAGGGCCGGATCGCCGGGGAACTCCCCGCCGACGAGGCCACCCAGGACGCGGTGATGGCGCTCGCCGTCGGCACCCCGACCACCACCCGGGGCACCGTCCCCACCGAACACCCCGCACCGAAGAAGGAAGAGGAGGGCCCCCGTGGCCACTGAGACAGCCAGGAGTGGCGCGGGAACGGGCGGAGTCTCCGTGATGCGCCGCGTCCTGCTCGACAACGGCGCGCTGAGCGCCCTGGTCGTGCTGGTGGTGGCGATGTCGCTGCTCTCCGGCGACTTCCTGACCACCCAGAACCTGCTGAACGTCGGCGTCCAGGCGGCCGTCACCGCCATCCTCGCGTTCGGCGTCACCTTCGTCATCGTCTCGGCGGGCATCGACCTGTCCGTCGGTTCGGTGGCGGCCCTGTCCGCGACGGTCCTCGCCTGGTCGGCGACCTCGGCGGGAGTCCCGGTCGTCCTGGCGGTCGTGCTCGCGATCGTCACGGGCATCGCCTGCGGCTTCGTGAACGGCGCCCTCGTCTCGTACGGCAAACTCCCGCCGTTCATCGCGACGTTGGCGATGCTCTCGATCGCCCGAGGTCTCTCCCTCGTCATCTCGCAGGGCAGCCCGATCGCCTTCCCCGAATCCGTCTCGGTGCTCGGCGACACGCTCGGCGGCTGGCTCCCCGTGCCGGTCCTCGTGATGATCGCGATGGGTCTGATCACCGCACTGATCCTCGGCCGCACCTTCATCGGCCGCTCGATGTACGCGATCGGCGGCAACGAGGAGGCGGCCCGGCTCTCCGGGCTCCGCGTCAAGCGCCAGAAGATCGTCATCTACGCGCTGTCCGGTCTCTTCGCCGCCGTCGCGGGCATCGTCCTGGCCTCGCGCCTCGTCTCCGCCCAGCCGCAGGCCGCCCAGGGGTACGAACTCGACGCCATCGCCGCGGTCGTCATCGGCGGGGCGAGCCTGGCCGGGGGCGTCGGCAAGGCGTCCGGCACCCTGATCGGCGCGCTCATCCTCGCCGTCCTCCGCAACGGCCTCAACCTCCTCTCCGTGTCGGCGTTCTGGCAACAGGTCGTCATCGGCGTCGTCATCGCGCTGGCCGTCCTGCTGGACACGCTGCGCCGCAAGGCCGGATCGGGAGCGGCCTCCTCCGCGGGCACCGCCCCCGGGGCGCCGGGGGCCGGCCGCAAGGGAGCACTCAAGCTGGCCGGTGCGGCACTCTGCGTCGCCCTCGTCGTCGGCGCGGTCTCCTTCTTCAACTCCGGCTCGTCCGGCGGCACGACGAAGGTCGGCATGTCCCTCTCCACCCTCAACAACCCCTTCTTCGTGCAGATGAAGGAAGGCGCGCAGGCGGAGGCGGAGAAGGCGGGCATCGACCTCACCGTCACCGACGCCCAGAACGACGCCTCCCAACAGGCCAACCAGCTGCAGAACTTCACCAGTTCCGGCGTCTCCTCGATCATCGTCAACCCGGTGGACTCGGACGCCGTGGGACCGGGCGTCCGCAGCGCCAACAAGGCGGACATCCCCGTGATCGCCGCCGACCGGGGCGTCAACAAGGCGGAGACCGCGACGCTCGTCGCCTCGGACAACGTGGCGGGCGGCAAGCTCGCCGCCGACGCGCTGGCCGACAAGCTCGGCGGCAAGGGCAGCATCGTCATCCTCCAGGGCACGGCGGGCACCTCCGCCAGCCGTGAGCGCGGTGCCGGTTTCGCCGAGGGACTCAAGGCGTACCCGGACATCAAGGTGGTCGCCAAGCAGCCCGCGGACTTCGACCGCACCAAGGGCCTGGACGTCATGACCAACCTCATCCAGTCGCACCCCGGCGTCACCGGCGTCTTCGCCGAGAACGACGAGATGGCGCTCGGCGCGGCCAAGGCGCTCGGCAGCAAGGCCGGGAAGTCCGTCTCGGTCGTCGGCTTCGACGGAACCCCGGACGGCCTGAAGGCGGTCGAGGCCGGCACGCTCTACGCCTCGGTGGCCCAACAGCCCGCGGAACTGGGGAAGATCGCGGTGCAGAATGCCGTGAAGGCTGCGAAGGACGAGAAGGTCGAGAGCACGGTGAAGGTGCCGGTCAAGGTGGTCACCCGGGAGAACGTCGCCGACTTCTCCTGACCGCCACCCGGCTCGTGAACCGGGGCCCGCCGACCCCGGACCGACGAAAGCAGGAAGTACGCACATGCACGACAACGCCCCCGACGACCGGTACGACCTGCTGGTCGTCGGGTCGGCCAACGCCGACCTGGTGATCGGCGTGGAGCGCCGCCCCGCGCCCGGCGAGACGGTCCTCGGTTCCGACCTGGCCGTCCACCCCGGCGGCAAGGGCGCCAACCAGTCGCTGGCCGCCGCCCGCCTCGGCGCCAGGACGGCTCTGCTCGCCCGGGTCGGCGACGACGACCACGGACGCCTCCTGCTGGAGACCCAGCGCGCGGCGGGCGTGGACACCGACGGCGTCCTGGTGGGCGGGGCCCCCACCGGTGTCGCGCTGATCACCGTCGACCCCTCGGGCGACAACAGCATCGTCGTCTCCCCGGGAGCCAACGGACGCCTCACACCCGAGGACGTCCGGGCGGCGGCCCCGCTGCTGGCCGCAGCCCGGGTGATCTCCGTACAGCTGGAGATCCCGCTGGACACGGTCGCCGAGACGGTACGCGGCCGGGGGCCGGACACCCGGCTCGTCCTCAACCCGTCCCCGCCCGCCCCGCTCCCCGAGGAGGTGCTGGCCGCCTGCGATCCGCTGGTGGTCAACGAGCACGAGGCGCGGTACATCCTCGGCGACGGGGCGGGGGAGTCCCCGCACGACTGGGCCCCGGCCCTGCTCGCGCTCGGCCCGCGCTCGGTCGTGATCACCCTGGGCGCGGCCGGGGCCCTGGTGGCGGACAGCCGTACGGAATCCCTGGACCATCTGGTCAGCCCGAAGGTCGAGGCCCTCGACACGACCGGCGCCGGGGACGCGTTCACAGCGGCCCTGGCCTGGCGTCTGGGCCGTGGCGACGGGCTGCGGGAGGCGGCGGCCTTCGCGGTCAGGGTGGGCGCGGCGGCGGTCACGGCGCGGGGCGCGCAGGAGTCGTTCCCGACGCTGGAGGAGGTCGACGCGCTGTGAAGAAGTCGGGCATCCTCAACCGCCACCTGGCGGGCGCGATCGCCGAACTCGGCCACGGCGACGGCGTCCTGGTCTGCGACGCCGGCATGCCGATCCCACCCGGCCCCCGGGTGATCGACCTGGCCTTCCGCGCCGGTACTCCGTCGTTCGCGGAGGTGCTGGACGGCCTGCTCGACGAACTGGTCGTGGAGGGCGCGACGGCCGCCCACGAGATCCGTGACGCCAACCCGGAGGCCGCGGCGCTCCTGGACGGTCACTTCCCCTGGCTGGAACTGATCCCGCACGACGACCTCAAGGCGCTCACGCCGGCGGCCCGCCTGGTCGTACGGACGGGGGAGGCCCGGCCGTACGCGAACGTACTGCTGAGATGCGGGGTCTTCTTCTGAGCGAGGGCGCCCCGGACCCGTAGCAGCACGCTACGGGTCCGGGACTTCGTCGTACGCAGGGCGGTGCGGGGCGGCTTCCGGTCGGTGAACCGTCCTCAGCCGGCTGTGCCGGGTGCGAGTCCGCAGGTGCCGGACCTCTTCGCCCCGTCCTGTCCCGTCAGCGTCACGACTCCCCGGCCGTCGGTGGCCTCGTTGTAGACGATCGTGCAGGTCAACTGCTGTAGAGCCGCGGCGTCCAGCCCCTCCACGGCCAAGGGCAGGCGAACCGCGATCCCGCCGTCCGACGCGACCTGGACCGCCACGGTCCCGCCCTCGCGGACAGCGGGAAGCGCGGTGGTCAGACCGGCCGCCCGGTCCGTCCTTCCGGGGCCGGAGAGCAGCGCCAGGACGACCTTCTCCGTGGGCGCGGGGCCCGCCGGTCCCGTGGGGTCCCGTTCGCCGGAGCCCAGCTCGACGTACTCGTCGCCGAACCCGGCCGAGGGCCTGACCGCCCGGATCACGGGACTCAACCCGCCGTCGGGGGAGCGGAAGAAGAGCAGCATGTCGTTGTCACGGTTGAGGAAGGCGTCCACGGTCGCGGGTCCCCCCGCCTCGATGGCATCGGACGCCTGGATCCCGCAGCCGCCGACCAGTGGCGCGCCGACCGTGACGAGGGAGCCCACCACGAGTCCCCGCCACCCAGCACGCCTCATCCGCCGTCCTCCTCGACCCGGAGCGGAATCTCGACGGTGAAGACGGCACCGCCGCCGGGAAGGTTCCCCGCGCGGATCGTTCCGCCGTGCAGACGCACGTTCTCCAGGGTGATCGCCAGCCCCAGGCCGCTGCCCGGCGATCGGGAACGGGCCGCGTCGGCCTTGTAGAAGCGGTCGAAGATGTGCGGGAGCGAGGCGGAGGGGATGCCGGGGCCGCTGTCCGCGACCTCGGTGATGAGCACCTGCGTGCCGGAGGAGCTCGCCTCGGTGCGCAGGCGCACGGTGACGGGAGCGCCGCCGTGCCGCAGGGCGTTGCCGACCAGGTTGGCGACCACGATGTCGTAGCGGCGTGGGTCGAGCCGGGCCCGGATGCCGGTGGGGAGCTCGGCGCGGATCCGGTCGTCGTTCGACCAGTGCCGGGTCTGGAGGGACTTGCGGATGGCCTCGGCGACGTCGATCTCGTCGGAGTTCAGCTCGGCCGCGCGGGCGTCGAAGCGGGATATCTCCATCAGGTCCTCGACGAGCACGGCGAGCTTTCCGGTCTCCGCGCTGACCAGCCGGACCGCCTGGGCGGTGTCGGCGTCCAGACGGTCCGCGTCCTGATCGAGGACCTCGGTGACGGCGAGCATCCCGGCCAGGGGGGTGCGCAGTTCGTGCGAGACGTCGGAGGCGAAGCGACGCGCCCGTGCCTCGGCGTCGCGCAGTGCGCCGACGGACCGCTCCAGTTGCCCCGCCGACTCGTTGAACGTGTCCGCCAGGTCGGCCAGTTCGTCGGTGCCGCGTACCGGGATACGGGTGTCGAGCCTGCCGCTGCCCATGCTCCTGGCCGCACGGCGCAACTCCCGCACCGGACGCAGCACACTGCGCGCGGCGATCAGGCCGGGTACGAGCGCGACGGCGAGGCCGGGCAGGGCACCGTTCCGGGCGGCGACGAGCAGGGCGTCGACGTTGACCTGCTCGTCGGTCATCCGCATGACGGCGTACAGGACGAGTCCGGTCGGCAGCACGCTGTCCGGGCCGGTTCTGAAGACCGTGGGCATGCCGATGGTCAGGTACGGGACGCCGTCCTTGACGACCCGCTCGAAGCTCCCGTACCGGTCGGCCGACGCGGCCCGCCGCAGTTCGGGGGTGATGACGGTGGAGACCGGGTTCTCGCCGGAGGACGCGCGGAGGGTGCCGTACTCGGCGAACACCACCCAGGGGCGCGGTTTGCCCGTGCGGGCGAGGTCGCGCAGGACCTCCTCCAGCCCCTCCTCCTGGACGGGCAGCCCCCAGCCCGTCCGCTGGACCTGGTCGCGGAACGTCGAGACCGCTGTGTCCTGGGCGGTCTTCAGCAGCGCGTTGCGGGCCTCGCGGTAGGTCAGCGCGGACGTCGTGCCGGCGCTGACCACGGCGACCAGCAGGAAGGCAGCCAGCAGTCGGGCACGCAGGCCGAACGCCCTGGCCCGAGAGCGCCCGCGGGTGCTCACGGCCGAACCCGCGCCGTCCTGGTCGTCCCTCCCGCAGCTGCGCGGGCGGCCGGGCCGGGGGACGGTGATCACAGCGGACCGAAGCGGTAGCCGAAGCCCCGCAGCGTCTGGACGTAACGCGGGCTGCCGACCTCGTTCTCGATCTTGCCGCGCAGCCGGGCGACACAGGCGTCGACCAGCCGGCCGTCGGCGTGGAAGGTGTGCTCCCACACGTTCTCCAGGAGCTGCTGCCTGCTGAACACCTGCTCGGGGGCGGCGGACAGGTGCAGGAGCAGCCTGAGTTCCGAGGGAGCGAGCGTCAGGAGACGGCCCGCTTTGGACACGGTCAGACCGACCCGGTCGATGGTGAGGTCGCCGTAGACCTCGATGGCCGGGCGGCCCGTGGAGCCATCGTCCATGCGGCGCAGCACGGCCCGGATCCGGGCGTCGATCACCTCGGGCCGGGCGGGTTTGACGATGTAGTCGTCGGCGCCGGCCTCCAGGCCGATGACCACGTCGAAGTCGTCGCCGCGCGCGGTGAGCATGATGATCGGCAGCTGGCTGTGCTCGCGGACCTGCCGGCACACCTGGACGCCGGTCATTCCGGGCAGCATCAGGTCCAGCAGCAGCAGATCGGGGCGGAACTCGGCCAGTGCGGCGAGGCCGTCCTCACCGGTCTCGGCTGCCCGTACCTCGTGGCCGCGACGGCGCAGACCGAGCTGGACCCCCTCGCGTACGAAAGGGTCGTCCTCGACGAGGAGCACGCGGGGCATCGGCTTTTCTCCCTCGGTGGTGATGGTGGTCAGCTCCGGGTCCGGGTCCGCCGCATGTCTACACGCAGGAACAGAGCGTTCAGTTCGGCGAGCCGCAGCGGACGGGCGAGCAGGGCGAAGGTGAGGACGACGACGGCCGCGCCGGCGACGGTGGCGGCCAGGGCTCCCGCCCGTGCCGCGCCGAGGGCCGCGAGGTGGCCGAGCGCGGTGGCGGGGACGGCGGCGACCAGCAGGCGTGCGTGGGCGGCCGCGGAGGACGACCGCCGCAGGGGGCGTACGACGTCGAGCCGACGGTTCAGCACCCTGCCGGTCAGCGCCCAGCCCGCGCACAGAGCCAGCGAGTGGGCCGCCGCCATGCCCGTGACGGCCCAGCGCGCCGGCAGCACGTGCGAGGCGGCCACGGACAGTCCCGCGTTGAGGACGACGATCACCAGGTTGAGCAGGAACGGCGTACGGGTGTCGGAGAGCGCGTAGAAGGCGCGGGACAGGACGTACTGGCCCGACAGGGCGATCAGTCCCGGTGCGAAGGCCATCAGGATTCCGGCCAGGGCGGCCGTGTCGGCGGCGCTGGTCCTGCCGTATCCGAAGACGAGGGACGTCACCGGCCCGGCGAGGGCGAGCAGCGCGCAGGCGGCGGGTACGACGAAGGCCGCGCAGACCCGCAGAGCGTGGGAGAC
Source organism: Streptomyces anulatus (assembly GCF_014650675.1). Classification (GTDB taxonomy): domain Bacteria; phylum Actinomycetota; class Actinomycetes; order Streptomycetales; family Streptomycetaceae; genus Streptomyces; species Streptomyces anulatus. The sequence goes on from NZ_BMVK01000004.1 coordinate 180,200, forward strand.
GTCGTGCCGCAGGGCGGTGGTGTCCCCGTCGGCCGCCGCCGCACTCATCCGGGGCAGGAGCGCGGTCACCACGGACACGGTGATGACGCCGTGCGGTACGACCCACAGGGCGTAGGCGTTGTTGTAGGCACCGAATCCTGGTCCGCCGTCGAGGCCGGCGTTCGTGGCGAGCCGGGTGGTGACCCAGTAGGCGGCCTGGTTGGCGAGGACCAGCAGCACCAGCCATCCGGCCGCTCGCAGGGGGCGGGTCAGTCCGCTGCCGCGTCGGGCGAAGCGGGGCCGCCAGCGGAAGCGGGCGGCGCGCAGGGCCGGGACGAGGGCGAGTGCCTGGACGGCGATGCCCGCGGTCGTGCCCCAGCCGAGCAGGGCGGTCCCGGTCGGTGTGAGGGTGTCGCCGCCCCCCAGGGACAGGGCCAGGTACAGCCCGAAGACAGCCATCACGACGATGTTGTTCAGGGCCGGCGCCCACATCATCGCGCCGAACCGGCCCCGTGCGTTGAGTATCTGGCCGAGCAGCGTGAACAGTCCGAGGAAGAAGATCTGGGGCAGGCAGTAGCGGGCCAGCGCGATGGTCATGGCCGCCTGTCGGCCGGTGTAGTCGGTGTACACGTCGACGATGGTGGGGGCGGCCCACACCGCGGTCGCCGTGATGACCAGCAGGGCGACGACGCAGACGGTGACCAGCCGGTCGGTGTACGCGGCCCCCGCGTCGGGGTGCTCCTTCGCGGCCCGGACCAGCTCGGGAACGAAGACGGCGTTCAGCGCGCCGCCCAGCAGCAGCATGTAGACGATGGTGGGCAGGGCGTTGCCGACCGCGTAGCCGTCGGCGCTCGGCCCGATGGTGCCCAGAGCCGCCGCGACCACGGCGGACCGGGCGAAACCGGTGGCGCGGGAGACGACGGATCCGGCGGCCATGACGGCGCTGCCGCGCGGAGCAGAGACTGCCGCCCCGGCTTCCGGACGGTCCGCGGCGGTGTGTGTCGACGGCGATGTCCGCTTCATCGGCGGTTCAGGTACGCCTGGAAGGCACGGTGAAGCACGAGGTTGGCGCTGCCCCCCAAGGGCCTCTCCCATTCCCCCAACGTCTCGACGACCTGCCCACCGGTGCCGAGTTTCCACCGCAGCAATCCGTAGCCGTGTTCTTCCGGATCGAGAGTGGAGGCAACCCCGCGCATGTCGTAGACGTCCGCCCCGAGGGCGTGGGCATCCAGCAGCATCCGCCATTGAAGGGCGTTGGAGGGCCGGACCTCGCGGCGGTGGTCGGCGGAGGCGCCGGTCTGGTACCAGGCGCGGCGGCCCACGGTGATCAGTGTGTGGGCGGCCAGGATCTCGCCACGGTGACGGGCCAGGTACAGCTTCATCCGACCCGGTTCCTCGGCGTTGAGCGCGGCGTACTGGCGCTCGTAGTAGGCGAGCGAGCGGCCGAGGCGGAATCCGTCGCGTCGCTCTGTGACGGCGAGCAGCCGGCAGAACTCGGGAAGGTCCGCCGCACTGCCGACCACCACCTCCACGCCCTCTTTCCGGGCCCGGCGCACATTGCGTCGCCACTCCTGGTTGAGCCCGGCCCACACGTCGTCCGTGGTGCGTCCGGCGAGCGGCACCCGGAAGACATGGCGGGGCTGGGCGTCCCCGCCCTGCCCGGTCCCGTCGCCACCGCAGCGGCGCCAGCCCCTGACCCGCAGTCGGTCGGCGACGGCGGAGCCGAGGGGGTCGACCTCGCTGGCCAGGACGTCGCCGAGGCGTCGGCCCGGGCCGGTGAGCGCCTTCAGCCGGGCGGCGTCCCAGCACCGGTAGGCGGGCGACGGGCCGATGCGCACGGCGAAGGCGCCCGCACGGCGCAGGTGCCCCAGGAGCGGATCGAGCCAGTCGTCGACATCGGGGTCGCTCCAGTCGGCGACGGGTCCTTCGGGGAGGTAGGCGAAGTACTTGTGCGTACCGGGGAACTGACGCAGCAGCACCAGGGCCACGCCCGTCAGTTCGCCCGCCTCCGGATCCGGTCCCCAGCCGATCAGTTGGGAGCCCCATCCCTCCTTGACGCCCGCCCAGGAAGGGCACTGGAGGAAGCCGGCGCCGAGGGCCCGGCCTTCGGGGGACGCGAGGAAGGCGCGGTAGGTCTTCGGGGTGATGGTTCCCAGGGCCACGTCCCGGTTCCGGGCTCGGGGCACGGGGCTGGACGACGACGGCACGAGCAGCGCTGACACGGTCTGGCCTCTCCTTCTCCCCGGACGCTGTCGCGGGGACGGCTCCCCGGATCGTTCGCGGGGATGCAGAGGATGCTCACAGCGCTTCATGACCGCTCCGACCGCCGAATGTGACCGGACCATGACCGTTCCTCACCAGTCGCCGTCACATCGCTCCACAGCGTCTGACCTCGGCTTTTCCGGCTCTACAGTCGCAGCATCGCCGACTCGTCCGGCTCTCTCGCGGCTCTCCCGGAGGTCCTGTTGTCCCGCTCGTCACGCACACCCGCACGCATCCATGCCCGCGTCCGGGCCGCCGTCGCGGCCGCTCTGCTGGCACCGCTCGCCGCATGCTCGTCGAGCGCTTCTCCCGCCGCCCCGGTCGCCGAGGTGACGCCGAGCCCCGACGACCGCCCCGTCACGGTCTCCGTCACGCCCGCGGGCAAGCAGATCCAGGCCGGTGAGCCCGTACGCGTCACGGTTTCGGGCGGCAGCCTCACCTCGGTGACCGTCACCGACGCCGAGGGCCACCGGCTCACCGGAAAGACCGCCGCCGACGGCCGGTCCTGGGTCTCCGACCGCACGTCCGCACCCGGTACGGAGTACGAGGTGACGGCTGCGACCCGGAGCGTGGGCGGAACCGCCCGGAGCGCCCGGGCCGCCTTCACCACGGCGAAGGCGGACAAGGTCAACAAGGTCGACTGGAGACCGGGCGCCGCAACCACCGTCGGCGTCGCCCAGCCGATCTCCCTGGTCTTCGACCACCCGGTCAGGAACCGGGCCGAGGTCGAGAAGCAGCTCAAGGTCACCACCTCCGACGACACCGAGGGCTCCTGGGGCTGGATACGCGACTGGTCGGGCCGGGACCGGGTGGACTGGCGGCCCCGGACGTACTGGAAGCCGGGGACCGAGGTCAGGCTGAACGCCGAGTTGAACGGCACCGACTCGGGCCCGGACGGCGGCTGGTTCGTACGCGACTACACGACGTCCTTCACCGTCGGCGCCCGGCAGATCGTCGAGGTCGACCTCGACCGCCATCGGCTCTCCCTCGTACGGGACGGAAGGACCGTCCGCCGCATCCCGGTCTCCGGCGGCACCCCCGGCGGCGACAAACGATCCTGGCGAGGAACCGCCGTGCTCATGGCCAAGGAGGGCACGATCAACATGAACTCCGAGACCGTGGGCCTTGCCGACGCCTACGACAAGATGGTCGACCACTCGATGCGGTTGACCTGGTCGGGCATGTACGCGCACGCCGCCCCGTGGAACGCCCGCCATCTGGGCAGGGCCAACCGCAGTTCCGGGTGCATAGGAATGAGCGACGCGGACGCTGCCTGGTTCTACGGGCAGGTGCGGCCCGGCGACCCGTTCGAGATCACCGGCAAGGACACCAAGGGCGTGGTCGCGCCCGGGAACGGCTTCGGCGCGTGGAACGTCTCGTGGGCCGAGTGGCAGGGGAGGAGCGCGTTGCGCTGAGCTGACTCCGATCTCGCCTGCGGCGATGCCGCTGTCGAGCCAGCCGCGCACCCGCTCCACCATTCCGTCCGGTTCCGCTGGCTGTCGAGCCCCTCCAGCAGTTCGTACCGAACGGCGATCACCCGTGGTGACACCGTTCCCCCGGGGGTTGTGCGGATGCGGTCGACGTGTGCGGGGCCGACCACGACGTCATTGGGACGAGTCTGGCCGGTGGGAGTGTGCGATGTCCACCGGCGGCGCGGGGCGAGGGACGAGCGGTCCTGTTCCGGGCAGCGGAGTGGCTCGTCAGTGCTGCTCAGGGGCGATGTGGGCGCCCTGCTCCGGTCGTACCGCGTTCCGTCACGGGAAAAGGTCCTGGCAGATCCCGCCGACCGGAGCTAGGCTCCCCGCGATGAATCACTCCATGAACAGATTGGGGGACCCGTCCGCGCAAGGTGAGTGCTGATGCTCCCTTCGACCGCGAACCGGGATTCCCACCCGTCCCCCCTGTCCTCCCCGTCCTTCTGGCCGCGCGTGCGCGAGTTCGCCGTGCCTGCCTCGATGATCGAGACTGCGACCGCCCGCCGTGAGGCCGGGGACTGGGCAGGAGCGTGCGCCGCAGCAGGCGTCGACATCGATTTCCGCCTCCGGTCCGTGGTGCGCAGCCACGGCCGGGAACTCGCCGCCCGCATCCGGGCGGACCTGCGCCATCTGGCTCCTGACCTGCTGCGCTGGCACCTGCCGAGGATCGCCCCGCACGGGCTGCTGCGCCCGGGGCTGACGCTCGAACTGGCCCGCTACGACCCGCCGGAGCGCGACGGACCGGCCCCTCTGCACCTGGTCGTCCGGACCCCGCCCGCCTGGGCGGACGCCGGGCAGCGGATCAGCCTCGCACTGTGGGACGGGTCGCACACCGAGCCCACCGCCCGCCGTCACCCGCACCCGCGTCCGAACCGGCGCTTCCGCCTCGATCTGCACCGTCATCTCTGGGACGCGCGCAGGGCCGATGAGCTACGGATCCGTTCCGGCCTCGACGACCTGCCGTCCGCCCGTGCCGCCGAAGCCCTCGACCCGGACCTGTGGGGCGCTGTCCCGCCGGACCGGCGCTGCGCCGTCGACCGCTGGGCGGCGGAGGCGGCGATCCTGCTCCGCGCCGAGGGGCAGGGGCCGGGCGGAGCGGTGAGCGTGCGGCTGGGCGGCCGGCGCCGGCTGCTCCTGGAACTGGAGGCCGGCGCGGACGGCCGGGGGAAGCCTGTCGCGCGGGTCGCGGAGGCGGCCCCGGGCGCGTCCACACCACCGGTGCTGCCGGACGCGGCCACCTGGGTGCTGCCCGACCTCGACCTGCTCCGTACCGGGGCGATCGAGGCCGGTCAACTGCACCCGCTGGTCGCGCGGGCGCTCGTGCCGGACCTGCCTCCGCCTGCTCGGGCATCGCATCGTCCGGATGCCGGCGGCCGGGCGGGAGCGTCGCGTCTCGTGGAGTGCCGGGGAGAGCAGCACCGGATCGGCCTGGTCGAAGGGGTTCTCGCCCCGATGGACCACGATCCGGCCGAGGTCCGCCGCGAAGAACTGCTGGTCGCTCTGACCGGCACTCCGCTGCCCTGTCTCCAGGCCATCGACGAGGCGCACCGGCGGCCGGACTGCCTCACCGGTGTGCGAGAACGGCTCGATCACGGGGACATCGCCGGTGCGCTGGCCGTCGTCGAGGGGCTGCTCGGCCCTGGAGCACTGCTGCGCGACGGTCCTCTGCGGGACGAACTGGAAGCCGCCACGCAACGGCGGATCACCTACGGACTGTTCCGGGCCGACCTGCTCGGTCCCGGCCCCATCCACAGGCGCTCCGACCCCCGCCGTCCCGTCGACCCCCGTCCTCGCCGGCCCCGGCGCCCGCGTCACACAGTCGTCCGCTGACCCCGGGGCCGCCGGGCCTGTCGGTCACCGCACCGCGACCGCCCGCGCCCACCTACCCGTCACCTTCGTACCCACCGCTGCACATTCGCCCTCTCACATACCCTCAGGTGATCACTCATGCTCACGAACGCCCCGTCCGTCGCGCCCGCTCCCGTGTCCACGGACTCCGCTCCCATGTCCACGGACTCAGCTCCCGTCTCCCAACTGGCCGTCGCCGACGCGTTGATGAGCCTGCTCCGCGACACCACCACCGAGCCGCGCCCCGACATCCAACTGGAGGCGCTGACCCTGGCGGTCTCCGCCGACCTGCCCGTGCTGCTCTGGGGTGAGCCGGGGATCGGCAAGACCGCTGCGCTCACCCAGCTCGCCGCCTCCCTGGACCTGCCGCTCACCACGGTCATCGCCAGCGTGCACGAGCCGTCCGACTTCTCCGGGCTGCCCATCGTCGGCGACGACCCCGCCGAACAGGGAGTACCGATGGCCCCGCCGGACTGGGCCGTCCGCCTCGTACGGGCAGGAAAGGGGCTCCTGTTCCTCGACGAGCTCTCCACCGCACCGCCCGCCGTGCAGGCCGCGCTCCTCCGCCTCGTACTGGAACGGCGGATCGGAGCGCTGCAACTCCCGCCCGGCGTAAGGATCGTGGCCGCCGCCAACCCACGCTCCTCCGCGGCGGACGGCTGGGAGCTGAGCCCGCCGCTCGCCAACCGCTTCGTCCACCTCCAGTGGACCCACGACCACGAGGTCGTCGTACGCGGACTCGCCGGCACCTGGCCCCGCGCGACACTGCCCCGCCTCGACCCCGAAAGGCTGCCCGAGGCGGTGGACTTCGCCCGGCGCGCGGTGTGCGGGCTCCTCTCCGCCCGCCCCACGCTCGTCCACCGGCTGCCCACCACGGAGACACGGCGGGGCGGCCCGTGGCCCTCGCCGCGCAGCTGGGACATGACGCTGAACCTGATCGCCTTCGCGACCGCCGCCGGATCCTCCCGGGACGTGCTGTCCTTGCTGGTCAGGGGAACGGTCGGGGACGGCCCGGGTCTTGAGCTGCTGGCGAGCCTGGACCGGATGGACCTTCCGGACCCCGAGGACCTCCTCGCCGACCCGGCGGGCGCCGTGCTGCCCGAGCGCGGCGATCTCCGGCAGGCCGCGCTGGACGGAGTCGTCGCGGCGGTCCGTACCCGCCCGGACCGGGCCCGTTGGGACGCCGCCTGGGCGCTGCTCGTCCGGGCGCTGGAGGCCGGGGCTCCGGATCTGGTGGTCGTCCCCGCGACGACCCTCGCCTCGCTGCGCCAGGAGGACTGGGACGTACCGGCCTCCATCGAACAGCTGGCAGGCGTCGTGTCCCTGTCCGGGCGCGCGGACAGGGCGGCGGCCCGGGTCACGGCGAAGGCGAAGGCGACGGCGGGCCGATGACGACGACGGACGCGCCGAGCGCGCTCGACCTGGACAAACTCTTCGCCGCCCGCCTCCAGGCAGCCAGGGTCCGCCCCTATCTGGCGACGGCGCTGTTCGCCCTGCACACCGTGGAGTCACGGCAGGTCCCGACCATGGCCGTCGACCGGTACTGGCGGTGCTACGTCTCGCCGTCCTTCGTCGCCCGTACCCCCGTCGAGGAGTTGGCCGGGGTCTGGGTCCACGAGGTGTCGCACCTGTTGCGCGACCACCACGGCCGCAGCGACCGGGTCGCCCGGCAGCGCGGGCTGACCGGGCCGGGGGAGCGGCTGCGGATGAACATCGCCGCCGACTGCGAGATCAACGACGACGTGTACGGCGACGGCCTGGCCAGCCCGAAGGGCGCTGTGTACCCGTCGACGCTGCACCTGCAACCCGGCGAGCTGATGGAGGACTACCTGTACCAGTTCCGCCTCGGCTCCCGTACCCAGGACCTCGCCTGGCTGGACTGCGGAAGCGGCGCCGACGGGCTGGAGAGGGAATGGGACGTGGGGCCCGACGGCGCGCACGGGCTCGGCACCCATGAACAGGACGCGGTCCGCTTCCGGGTGGCACAGGGCATCACCGGCCGGCCGGGCAACGCATCGAAGGGATGGAAACGCTGGGCGGAGGAGGCGTTCCATCCGCCCCAGCCCTGGCGGGATCTGCTGGGCGCCGCCATCCGCTCGGCCGCCTCGGGTCCCGGCGCGGGGGAGGACTACACCTACGGGCGGCCGTCACGCCGCTCCACCGGACTGCCCGGCGTCGTCCTGCCGAGCCTGCGCCGCAGACCGCCCCGGGTCTCCGTCGTCATCGACACCTCCGGCTCGGTCAGCGACGCCGAACTGGGCAGCGCCCTCCTGGAGGTCGCCGCCATCTCCCGCGCCGTGGGCGGACGCCGTGACCTGGTCACCGTCCTCGCCTGCGACGCGGCGACCCGGGTCGTCCACCCGCTGTGCCAGGCCGAGGGCATCCCGCTGGTCGGAGGCGGCGGCACCGACCTGCGTACGGGCTTCGCCAAGGCGCTGCGGGGGCATCCCCGCCCCGACGCCATCGTGATCCTGACCGACGGGCAGACACCCTGGCCGGCCGCGCAACCGGCGTGCCGGACGGTCGTCGGCCTGTTCCCGAGGGACCACAGGCGCCGCTCCTGGGACGAGAACAACCCCGACTACGTCCCTCCGCGACCGCCGGCATGGGCGCGGGTGGTGGAGATCGGGTAGCCGGCCGGCACCCGTACGGAAGGTGTCAGGCCCGCCCCCCCGAGCCGCCGATCACCCCACCTCCAGGACCTCCAGGACCCCCACCAGCTCCGCCAGCGCCCCGGCCAGCGTGTCGAGCCCCGGCCCCGCCGCGCCGCCCGGCTCACTCATGTACGTGTCGCGGCGGATCTCGATCATCAGCGCGGTGACCCGGCGGTCCGTTCCGTAGTGCCGGAGAGGAACGTACGTACCCGCGAACGGGGTGTCGCGCCCGACGCCACCGTGACCGACGCGGCCCCCGAACGCTGCCTCCGCCGCCGCGAGGAGCTCCGGCGGGGTGTGGAACGGGTCGGTGCCCAGGCAGACGGGCGGACGGGGGCCGGTGCCGTGCAGCTCGTAGGGGAGGGGTGCGGTCGGGTACGAGTGGACGTCGATGATCACCGCGCGGCCGGCGGCGGCGAGGCGCGACTCGACCGCCGCCGTCATCGCGTCGGCGTACGGGTGGAAGTACGCCTCCAGCAGGGGGCCCGGGTCCGTCTCCGGTGGGCGGAGCGGTTCGCGGTGGGTGGTGTGCGTGTAGACGGCGCCCATCCCGACGGCGAGCATCTCCTCCCGCTCGTCCGGGAAGCGTTCCGGGTCGACGACCAGCCGGGAGAGGTTGTTGACGAAGCGCCACGGGGCGGCCGGGGCGATCTCCGCCGCCGCGGCCGCCAGTTCGGCGGTATGGGCGTCGGTGATGTGGTCCAGCTCGCGCTCCAGCGCGGCATCGTCCAAGGTGATTCCTTCGCGCACCTGCCGGGGGATGCGGCGGGACCCGTGCGGTACGTGCAGGATGACCGGTGAGCCGGCAGCTCCCGGGACGAGCGTGAACGGCTGCGGATCACTCACGCGTACTCCTTCGGTGTGTTTCGTTCGTTCCCGCACCAGCATCCCGGACCGGGCCCGGAAGGCGCCGGACGGCCGTCCCGTTCTCCTGGCAGCCCGAGGACGAGGCCGGTGCGGAAGCGGCGGCGGCCGCACGCGACGAGCGGGCGGCGGGGCACACCCGCGGTCTGGCCTCTGCCCGGGCGAACGGTGAGGCGTACAACACCGCACGGGCTCTCACGGACCTGGCCGAGATCCTGCTGGCCGCCGAGGAGCCCGCCGCGGCACTGCCGCTGACCGACGAGGCGATCAGGATCCTGTCCGAGGAGAACGCCGACCAGCACGTGGAGTATCTGCGCCGCTTGCGTGAGCGGTGCTCCGGTCCGCGGGAGTAGGGGAGGGGCGCTGCCGCGTTCCGCCCGTCGTCGGCCCGTCCGTCTCGGCCGCGATCACCACGTGGTGGCCGGTGCGGCCCGTACGGACGGTCAGGCCGTCCTCGATCAGCGCGGCAAGGGTCCTGCCCGCCGCGAGCCAGGCGTGCACCGCCGACGCGTACACCGCCGGGTCCGCGTCGGCTTCCGCTCCCGAGGTGAGCCGGAGCAGGACCCCGTCCCGGGTCCGGACGACACACGACGAGGGCCCGGTGACGTACGCCGCGAGCGCGCAGTGCGGGTGCCGGTCCAGCACCTCGGCGGCCCATCGTCCGGGCGGGCCGAACCGAGGGTCGTCCGGGGCGCCGCACCGGAAGACGACGTCGGCCAGGCCGAGTTGCCCCGGATCGCGCGTGTCCTCAGGAACAGCCAGATGGGCGTCCCCCGCCCCGGCGGGTTCCCGGGCGGGATCGGCGTACCGGGTCACGACGACCTCCGGCCCCGCGAGGACGCGCGTCAGCACGTACAGGGGAGCCGTACGGAGAGCGGGTTCCGGGTCCGGCAGCGGCAGCGGCAGGAGCAGGGCGGGGCCCGGCGGTTCGGGGGCGCCCATCAGCCCGTAGAAGGCACGCCTCAGCCGTACCGCCGCCTCGCCGGGCACGGAAGAGGTGAAGCGCATCGGACCCGGCTGAGGGACGTGGCTCTCGATCAGCGTGTTCACCTGGCCGCGCAGAGGTGCCCGGGCGTCGAGTCCGGGAGCGGTCCGGATGAAGTCGGCGACGGGCGCATCGGGATCCAGGCTGTCCAGAGGCGCGGCTCCGAGGAGTACGGGGGTGCCGAGAGCGGCGGCGTAATAGGTGACGGAACCGTGGTCCCCGATGACCACGTCGGCCGCGAGCAGTGCCTGGCGCCAGTCCTCCAGCGGGTCGATCAGCGCCAGACCGGCGCGCCTGGCCCGGTCCAGCCAGGCCCTGATCTGGCCGGGGCCGTGACCGTGCCAGATGTTGGGATGAAGGACGGCGGCGACGCGGTACTCGTCGGCGGGAAGCTCCGACGCGAGCCGCGGGAGCAGCGCGGGCAGCGCGTCGTCCCCGCCGGTGCCCCGAGCTCCTTCTCCTTCGCCGTCGCCCAGCAACGACTGGGGGCTCCAGGTGGAGTTGAGCAGGACGAGACGCTGTCCTCGCCCCACGCCGAGCGCCCTGCGGAACCGGTCCCGGTACGGGCGTGCCGCCAGCATCCGGTCGAAGCAGGGGTCGCCCGCGAGCACGGCGGTGGGCAGTGCTTCAGGGCAGGCGGCAGCCAGCCGGTCGAACTGCTCGGGGTGGGAGAGGACGAGTGCGTCGGCAAGGGGAACACCGTCCGCGAGCAGCCAGTCCGGCGCGAGTCCGAAGACGGGGGGAGGCGCACTCCGGGGCAGGACCGTCGCATCTGCATCCGCATCGGTGCTCGGTGCTCGGTGCTCGGTGCTCGGTGCGGCCAGCCTCTTAGTGTAGCCAATTCCGTGCGAAAGTATGATCAACGGCCCCTGGATCGACGCGAGTTCACCCCCGAAGCTGGCCGAGATCGCAAGGTCCACCGGCGTCGCGAGGGCCTGTTCCCACGGGAGTACGGGCAGCCCGGTGTCCGCGAGCAGGTCCGCGACGCCCGACCGGAAGGCCGAGGAGCCCGTGCAGGTGGCGAGGAGCTGCACCCCGAGGTCGTCGTCGAACAGTGGCAGGACATCGAGCAGCCGGGTCGCCGAGGTGACGTTGTGCACGACGAACAGCACGCGGCGGCATCGCACCCGCGTGGCCCAGCGCGCCGCGTCGTCCCCGACCGGCACCCGTATCCACTGGTCCTGCTCCTCGTCCACACCGGCCCTCTCGCACTCCCGGACACAAGCGCTGGCCACGATATATCGGCAGGAAAATCGGCAGGAGCCGGGCGAGGGCGCCGTCCCCTCCGGCGTCGTGCGGAGGGGACGGCGACGTGATGGTGCGGCTACTGGCCGGAGCCGATCACCGGGTAGTGGTCGGAGAGGTTCGTGTACGTGTAGTTCTTGCCCCAGCTGGAGACCGTCCAGGGGGCGCTCTGCTCCTTGATCACGTCGTTCTTCCAGCCCGAGGGCTTGGCGTGGCCCGTGCGGTGCAGGACGTGGTCCAGGTCCTCGCGCGGGTCGTCCGGGTAGCGCTCGGAGGCTATGGAGTTGTCGCGGGTGTCGAAGGAGTACGGGTGGCCCGTCCGGGACTCCGGTGCGCTCAGGCCGGCGTCGGAGAGGAACGAGGCGTACTCGGCCGAGTGCCCGTCGACGTTGAAGTCGCCCGCCACGACGACCTGTTCGGAGGCCGGGATGTTCTTCGCGTCGAGGAACGCGTCCATCTGCTTGAACTGCCGGCTGCGCATCTGCGCGGCCTCGCCCGCCGAGCAGCCGGGGTCGGTCGACTGGGCGTGGGTGCCGACGACGTGGACCCGGGCGCCGTTGACGTTCAGCACCGTGTAGGCGAAGCCCTTGTTCGAGAACCAGTCGCCGCCGCACGCGTCCTTGAAGACGAACTGCTCCTTGCGCACGATCGGCCACTTGCTCAGGATCGTGACGCCGCCGTCCTCCGGCGTCGCCGCCGCGTACGATCCGCCCGTCGCGTCCCAGCCGCTCTTGCTCCGGCCGACCACCGGGGTCTGGTACGGGTACTGGGACGCGGAGTTCCGCAGCAGCGCGTCGGAGGCCCCGTTGTCGAAGGCCTCCTGGATCACCACGACGTCATTGCCCTGGAAGAACGACGTCTTCGGGATCTCGGCCGCTCGGTGGTCCTGGCCCCAGTTCGGGTACAGGGTCTTGCTGAAGATGAACGCGTTGTACGAGAGCACCCGCAGCGACGGGGTCTCGGCAGCCGTCGCCTGCGGTGCGTTCACGGCGAGGGTGACGGTGGCGAGGGTGGCGGACAAGGCCACGCCGGTCAGGCGGCGGAACGCGGTGTTCGGCACGAGGTCTCCTGTGGTCGAGTGGGGGGCGTACCGGTCGACCCCATCCAAGCAGCGGGAGTTACCCACGGGTAGACATCGGGTGGCACGAGTCTGTCCGGCCGGCTGCCATCCGTCGCCGACCGGTCGCGCACTGCCGACCCGCGGCGGCGCCGAGCCGAGGTCCCGACCGTGACATCAGTACGCGCCGTGGTGAAGGCATGGTCAGGGTGGGGATGATTCCCGTGGCGGCAACCACGTTCAGCCGAGGGCGCCGTACACGATGAGGTTGTCGACCGGATGGCCCTGCGCGTCGAACTCCCCGTCGCAGGTGATGAGCCGCAGGGTGCTGTCCTTCGTCGGGCCGTAGACCTTCTCGGTGGGGAACGCCTTCTTGTCGACCGTCTCCTTGCCCGTGACCGTGAAGCGCAGGGTCTTCCCCGCGGTGTCGCGGACCAGCACCTCGGCGCCCTTGCGGATCTTCTTGAGGTCGTGGAAGACGGCTCGGCCGAAGCGGGTGTCGTTGTGGCCGATCAGTACGGCGGGCCCCGGCGCCCCGGGCGCGGATCCGCCGGTGTACCAGCCCGCCGTCATGCCCTTCTCCGCGGGCGGGACCTCGACCGTGCCGTCCGCGTTGAGCCCCAGATCCATGAGGGCGCTCCGCACGCCGATCGAGGGGATGGAGACGTGGGCGGGAGCCGGCTGGTCCGGCTCGTCGGTGCCGGACGAGCCGGTGGATCCCGTCGGTCCCGTCGGTCCCGTCGATGCGGTTGATCCGCTCGATCCGCTTGTTCCGCTCGATCCGGATTCCGTCTCGCCCTGTGCGGAGGAAGAGGCGGAGGCGGCAGGCGCACCCGATGCGGCGGAGGAGGACGCGGAGGGCTCGGCGGACGAGCATCCGGCCAGTGCGACGCAGGCCGCGACGGCGGTCAACAGGGCGGTGGTCCGCCGGAAGCGGTGGGGCGTACGGGACGGCACAGAGGACTCCGGGATCGGTACGGGTGGGGCGGTGCGGGCGGGGAGCGGGAGTGGCGCCGCCCCGGTGCGGGGCGACGCCACGATCAGCGGTGGTGTGCGGCGCGGGTCAGCCGTCGAGGCCGGCCGACGGGCGGCGGCGCAGCACGATCGTGCCCACGCCCGCGAGCAGCGCGGTCCCGGCCACCGAACCGGCCAGCACCGCGGTGCTGTTGTCACCGCTGCCGGCCGGGCGCTCACCTGCGGCGACACCGCCGCGCGGGGTCACCGCCGGGGCCGCGTCCTTCGGCGCGGGCGCCGGACGGTCGCCGGCCGCCACGCCGCCGCGCGGGGTCACGGCAGGGGCCTTCGCGGGTCCGGCCTCCTTCGGTGCGGGCGCCGGGCGGTCGCCCGCTGCCACGCCGCCGCGCGGGGTGACCGCCGGGGCGGCGTCCTTCGGGGTCTCCGTGGGAGCCTCGGAGGGCTTCGAGGAGAGGTCGACCACGGCGGGCTCCGACGGCTTCGGGGAGGCGTCGGCGAAGGCGGCGGAGGACGGGACCAGCACCGCGCCGGCCGCGACAGCGGCCAGGACGGCGGCACGCAGGGTACGGCGAGAGGGGAAAGCGGTCATACGGATGGCTCCATTCCATACTCGGCCCCGTGACGGTCCCGGATGCCGGTTCGCACCGGGGACGGGGCATGCCGCCAGGCTGGCGTGGAGATATGAAGAAGCTGTCAGAACGCTGTGGTCATCCCATCAGGGGCCGGACGGCGTCGTTCCGGGCAGCCGGAGGACGAACGTCGACCCCTCGCCCTCGACGCTCGTGGCGTCCACCGTGCCGCCGTGGGCCTCGACCAGTTTGCGGACGATGGCGAGGCCCAGGCCGCTGCCGCCCGTGCGGCGGCTGCGGGACTTCTCCGCGCGCCAGAACCGGTCGAAGACATGGGGAAGGTCCTCGGGCGGGATGCCGGACCCGGTGTCCGTCACCTCGACCAGCACCGTCCCGTCACCCTCCTCGGCGGCGTACGCGCGCAACGTCACCCGCCCGCCCTCCGGTGTGTGCCGTACGGCGTTGGACACCAGGTTGCCCACCGCCTGCCGGAGCCTGACCGGGTCGGCGCGCAGGGCCGGCCCCGGCGCGGTGGCCGTGACGGCGAGCGTGACGCCCGCGTTCTCCGCCCGCGCCTGGTGGGCGGCGGTGACCTGGCTCAGCAGTTCCCGGATCTCGACGGATCCGGGATGCAGCCGCAGCACCCCGGCGTCGGCGGCGGCCAGGTCCTGGAGGTCGTCGATGATGTGCTGGAGCAGCACGGCCTCCTCCAGCAGCGAGGAGACGAACGCCGGGTCGGGGTCGGCGAGTCCGTCCTGGGCGGCTTCCAGCCAGCCCCGGATGTTGCTCAGCGGGGTGCGCAGCTCATGGGCGACGTCGCTCACCATGGCCTTGCGCTGCTCCTCCAGCCGCGCCCGGTGCGCGGACATGTCGTTGAACGCCGCGGCCAGCCGTCCGACCTCGTCGTCCCCCGAGACGGGCACCGACTCCGGCTGTTCCCCGTCGCGCATACGCTGCGCGGCGCCGGTCAGCGCGTGCAGCGGGCGTACCAGCCGGGCTCCCGCGAACACTGACGCGCCCACGGTGAGGGCCAGTACGAGCGCCGCGGCCCCGGCGATCCTGGCGGTGTTCGCGGGGGAGAGGTCGAACCCGGGCAGCGTCGCGCCGCCCTCGTCGCCGATGAAGAGAAGGGCGGGGGAGGCCACGTACGAGCTGAGCTGTTCGGTCCGGGCCGCGCTCACACAGGACGCGATGGCCCGGTCGTTCTCCCCGGTGCGCTCCGGCGTCACGACGGACGGCGCGGTGTCCTCCGCGGGGGCGTCGCGCGGCGTCGGCACCGGCGCCGGCGCCGGCAGCGGCACACGCGGCACCAGGGGGCCGGGTTCGCCCGGCACGGTCGAGGAGGCCGGATCGCCCCAGGACAGGTCGCTGTTCAGCTGTACGCCCTCGCGGCCCTGGCGCTTCAGGCAGGCGTCGGCCAGCTCGGTGAGCGCGTCGAGCGCCTTCTGTTCCGAACGGGTGGGCGTGTCCAGGGCGGCGAGGTCGCAGCGGGTGCCCAGCGCGCGTTCGGGGTCGTTGCCCACGATCTGCACCCGGGGCCGGCCGCTCGCGCCGACCACCACGTCCGAGGCGATCCCCGCCCGGTTCAGGCACTCCACCTTGTCGTCGGCGGTCCGCCGCAACGTCTTGCTGTCGGCAGCCGAGAGCCGGAACGGGCCCACCGCCCGGGGATCGATACGGTCGGCCGCCGTGCCCTGACCGTCGGTCCCGCGCGCCGCCAGCACGGTGTCCACGGACAACGGGTCGACCACGGCGGACGCCTGCGGCGGGAGCGCCGGGGCGGTCGCCGCCGTCGCGGAGTCCGCCAGCGGCTGCCGGCCCTGCGTGGTCAGGGCGACCCGGCGGCCCGACTCCCGGGCCAGCTCCCGCACCGTCGCACCGACCCCGTCCCACGTCGGGTTGCGGGCGGCGTAGTCCAGCAGGGTGTCGTAGATCCGGGCGTCCGCGGTGAGGTTCTGCCCCTGCTCCTGCTTGATCGCGCCGGAGGTGGTCTGCACGGCGATCCAGGCGGTGGCCGCCACCGAACACGCGGCCACCAGCGCCGAAACGGCGAGCAGCCGCCCCAGCAGGCTCCGGCGCAGCGGCAGCCGCGACCGGCGCGGCGTCTCCCGCCGGCCGTCGCGCCGACCGCGCCGCCCGGTGCCCTCGCCGTCCCCGTCCGTTCCGCGCCCGAGCACCCCGTCGTTCCCGCCACGCGCCCTACGCACGCGGGGTGGCCTTCGCCGGGTCGGTGAGCTTGTAGCCGACGCCGAACACGGTGAGCAGCCGCTCCGGCCGCCGCGGGGCCCGTTCGATCTTCTTGCGCAGGTTCATGACGTGCACGTCGACGGTCCGGGCGCTGATGTAGCGGTCGAACCCGTGGAGTTCCTCCAGCAGCCGTTGACGGCTGAACACCCGGTCCGGTCCCGCCGCGAGGGCCGCCAGGATCCGGAACTCGCCCGGGGTGCACTCCACCGCCCCGCCGCCCACGGACACCTGGTGCCGCGCCGGGTCGACCACGAGGGCGCCGACGCGCAGGACGGGGTCCTCGGCCACCGGCTCCGGAGAGGCGGTCCGCCGTGTACGCCGCAGCAGGGTGCGGACACGGGCCATCAGTTCGCGCGGGCTGTAGGGCTTGGTCATGTAGTCGTCGGCGCCCAGGTCGAGACCGAGCAGGAGGTCGTCCTCGGTCGAGCGGGCGGTCAGCATCAGCACGGGCAGTTCGCGGTTCTCGGACCGCAGCACCCGCACCACGTCCAGGCCGTCGGCCCGGGGCATCATCACATCGAGGACGAGCAGGTCGGGTTCCTGGTGCCGGACGGCGTCGAGCGCGGCGAGGCCGTCGCCCACGATCCGTACGGCGTGTCCTTCCCGTTCCAGATAGCGGCGTACGAGCTCGGCCTGCTTCTCGTCGTCCTCGGCAACTATGACGTCTGCGCACACGCCCCCGATCGTAGAGCGGCGGGAACGCGGCGCGAGCCCGGGGAGGCCACCACGCAGCCCGCGTCCCGGACGTGGTACCGACCGGGTCCGACGGCCGCCTGCGCCCGGCGGGGCCTCCGCGCCGATGCCGACCTTGTGATCAAAGGCGTGCAGATGTCATAGGAGAAAGGGCGGAAGGTGGGGTCGAATCGTTCGGAGTTCGGGCGAAAATGAGCGTGAACAGCTCCGGCGATTCACGCAACCTCCTTATAGTGGTGCCGCGTTGATCGTATGGTCGCAACGCGCGAAGCCGCCGCCCCTGGAGTCCGTACGATGACGAACCCCTCGTCCGCCACGCCCGCGTCCACGGCCGGTACCGGCGGTGGCTGCCCGGTGGGCGCCGGTACGGGCGCCGTCGCGCTCGGCGGGCCCGGCTTCCCCACCGAACCGCAGGCGCTCTACCGGTCCATGCGGCGCGACCACGGGCCCGTCGTCCCGGTCGAACTGCCCGGCGGCTTTCCCGCCTGGCTGGTGATCGGCTACCGGGAGCTCCACCAGGTCACCAGCGACGGGGAGCTGTTCCCCCGGGACGTCTCCCTGTGGAACCAGTGGGGACACGTCCCCGCCGACTGGCCGCTGCTGCCCATGGTGGGCACCCCCATGCCGTCCATCTACTTCACCGCGGGAGCCGAACACCGCCGGCACGTCGACATGGTCGTACCGGCGCTCGAAGGGGCGGACCCCTTCGAGATCCGGCAGCACTGCGAGCAGTTGGCCGACCGGCTCATCGACACCGTGTGCAGCCGGGGAACGGCCGACCTCGTCGCCGAGTTCGCCGAGCCGCTGCCCGTCCTCGTGCTCGCCCGGCTCGTCGGCTTCCCCGACGACGAGGGAGCCGACATCGCGCGGGTGCTCAAGGACCTCGCCGACGGCGGCCCCGGCGCGCAGAAGGCGCACCTGCGCTTCGGCGAGCACATGCGGCGCCTGGTCGCGGCCAAGCGGGCCGGGCCCGGCGACGACGTGACCTCCCGGATGCTCGCCCACCCCGAACCGTTCACGGACGAGGAGTACGCGCTCGACCTGATGGCCATCACGGCCGCCGGCCACCTGACCACCGCCGACTGGATCAGCAACTCCACCCGGCTGATGCTCACCGAGGACCAGTTCGCCGACGCCCTGTCCGGCGGCCGGCACAGTGTCGCCGAGGCCATGAACGAGGTGCTCTGGGAGGACGGCCCCACCCAGATCCTGGCCGGTCGCTGGGCCGCGCGCGACACCCGGCTCGGCGGACAGAACATCGCCCGGGGCGACATGCTGCTCCTCGGGCTCGGCGCGGCCAACGCCGACCCGCACATCCGGCAGCAGGTCACCGCCTCCGCCGTCCGCTCCGGGCAGGGCGGCAACAGCGCGCACCTGGCGTTCAGCCACGGCGAGTACCGCTGCCCCTTCCCCGCCCAGGAGATCGCGGAGATCATCGCCCGTACCGGCATCGAGGTCCTGCTGGACCGGCTGCCCGACCTCGAACTGGCCGTCCCCGCGACCGAACTGGTCCGCCGGCCGTCCGCCTTCCTGCGCGGGACGACCGCGCTGCCCGTCCGCTTCACACCCGTACGCACGACAGGAGACGCGTTGTGAACTGCCCGCACACTGCCGCCGCGCCGGCCGACCGGGGCGCCGGGACCGTCGTCATCGACCCCATGGTCCAGGACCTGGACGGCGAGACCGCACGGCTGCGCGACGCCGGGGTCCTCGCCCGGATCGACCTGCTCGGCGTCCCGGCCTGGACGGTCACCCGGCATGCCGAGGCACGCCGACTCCTGCTCGATGCGCGGCTGGTGAAGGACATCGACGCCTGGGACCTCTGGCGGAGCGGCGCGGTGACCCACGCGTGGCCGCTGATCGGCATGATCGACGCCGGGCGCTCCATGTTCACCGTCGACGGGGCCGAACACCGGCGGCTGCGCACCAAGACCTCGCAGGCGCTCACCCCCCGCCGCCTGGAGGCGATCCGCCCGGAGATCGAGAAGTTCACCCAGGAGCTGCTGGACGCCCTCGACGCCGCGCAGGGGGACGACGGGGTCGTCGATCTGAAGGCGGTCTTCGCCCAGCCGCTGCCGATGCGGGTGGTGGGCATGCTCATGGGCGTCGACGAGTCCCGGCACGCCATGCTGACCAGGCAGTACAAGGCGTTCTTCTCCATGCTCACCCCCCAGGACGAACGCCTGGCGCTGCTCGCCGAGTTGGACGTCTTCTACACCGACCTCGTACGGGAGAAGACCGCCCGGCCCACGGACGACCTCACCAGCGCGCTGATCCTGGCCGAGGAGGGCGGCGAGCCGCTCACCGAGGAGGAGGTGGTGGGCAACCTCAAGGCCATGGTCGCCGCCGGGCACGAGACCACCATCGGACTCGTCCTCAACGCCGTACGCGCCCTGCTCGCCCACCCCGACCAGCTGCGCAAGGTGCTCGCCGGCGAGGTCGGCTGGGATGCGGTGATCGAGGAGACGCTGCGCTGGGACACCCCCACGACCCACCTGCTGATGCGGTTCGCCACCGAGGACATCACCGTCGGCGACGAGGTGATCCGCAAGGGCGAGGGACTCGTCGTCTCCTACCGGGCCATCGGACGCGACATCGAGCAACACGGCGCCGACGCCGACGCCTTCGACATCACCCGCCCCACGCGGAACCGCCACATGACCTTCGGCCACGGCCCGCACATCTGCCCCGGCGCGGCCCTGTCGCGCGTCGAGGCCGGCATCGCGCTGCCCGCCCTGTTCACGCGTTTCCCCGGACTGCGCCTCGCCGTCCCGGACGAGGAGATCACCAGGCTTCCGGTGATGACGCAGAACGACATGACCGCCTTCCCGGTCCTCCTGGGCTGACGGCGGAACCGGCGCGCCGGGAGAAGGGGCGGTATGTCATCCGGACCGGGGTTCCTGGCGCTCGCGCCGCATCGCTCCGGCACGGCCACCCTCCTGTACGACGCGGCACGCCGACGCGGCATGGAGGTGACCGTGCTGCCCGCCGGCGGAGTCCCCGAGCGGTACCGGGAGAGGGCGGACGGGCACTACTACGGCGGCCCGCGCTTCGGCGCCCGGGTCGCGGATCCGCTCGGGGTGGCGCTCCTGGAGCCGCACGACGGGTGGCTGGACGCCCTTCCGGACGCCTTCACCGGCCGGAGCGTCAGCCGGATGCCCCTCTCCGAGGCCCGCCGCCGTACCGGCCCGCTCTTCGTCAAACCGCCCACCGACAAGAGCTTCCCCGCCGCCGTCCACCGGCACGGCGCCTGTCTCCCGCAGCCTCCGCCGGGCTCCGGTGACCCGCTCGTCCAGATCAGCGAAGTCGTCACCTGGGAGGACGAGTTCAGACTCTTCCTGCTCGACGGCGAGATCCGCACCGGATCGCGCTACGCCGTGCACGGACGGCTCGACCCGGCCCCGCTGTCCGGTCACCCCCAGGAGGCCGCCGCACACGCTTTCGCCGGCCGGCTCATCGAGGAGTGCGGGGACACCCTGCCCGGAGGCGTCGTCGTGGACATCGGGCGGATGAGCCGCCCCGGCCGGGCCGCCGTCTGGGCGGTCGTCGAGGCCAACATGGCCTGGTTCAGCACCGTGTACGCCGCCGATCCCGACCGTGCCCTGGACGTGGTGCTCCGGTCGGCGGGACCCGGCTCCCTGGTCCGCGAGCGGGACCTGGCGTTCCGGCGGCCCCGCCCCGCCGGGCCCGCGTCCAGGGGCTGAGGCAGCGCTGCGGACGGGGCCGTCGGGGCGTGTGAAGATCCTGGTTGCCGAAGATTCAATCGTGGTAACTTCGCCGTCAGCCATGTGAGTTGGACCGACTCGGCGGGGGATGGTCGGCGATGAATGCTGTCCCGCACGGGCGCCCGGGACCGGACCTGGTGCAGACCCTGGTCGATGCGCTGACCCTGCTCGACTGCGTCAGGGACCGGAGCCAGCGCGTCGAGTTCGTGGACGCGGTGGCGTACCGGCTCGGCGCCGAACTGACCTACCCGGACAGCACGCCCCGGATCGACATGATGCATCTGGTCCGCAAGGTGATCCACCGGCCCGGCGGTCCGGAGGCGATCGTCTACGCGGTCCGCGCCGTATCCGGCAGGGACGACGCCGAGCGGATCGCCGCCGAGGCGGGCATCCGGACCGGGGCCGGCCGGCCGGGGCCCTGGCCCGCACCGGTCTTCGCCGAAGACATCGCCCGGCAGGCGCGTCGGCTGCTCGTCGAGGCGAAGGACATCGACGGCGGGCGCCTCGCCGCCCTCCTCGGCGAGGAACTGCCCGGGGACCTGCCGGACAGTGGCACACCGGCCGAACTCTTCGACCACGCACTGGACATGACCGCGCTCGCCGACGGGCTCCCCGCCGCCGTCGTCCTGGTCGAGGCGGCCGCCGCCCTGTCGGCCGAGCAGGGCGCACCACTGCGCCGGTGGGCGGACCGCTGGGCGGCGGGGGTCCCCGGGTCGGCGGAGGCGCTCGCCGCCTGCCGGCGGCGCCTGGAGCGGCCCGCCGCCCCCGACCCGACGGTGCCCCGGTGTCTGGTCGTGATGGTCGAACCGGCCCGGGACGGATCACCGGACGTCTTCGTCCGGCACTGGGTCAACAAGGCCCACGGCTACTGGCGGCCGGAGCTGTGCCCCATGGAGACCGTCACCCTGGACACCCTGGCCGGAGCGGTCGAGCGCGCAGTCGAGCGGGGCGAGGCGCTCTGGGCCGAGACGCGGAAGGAGCGGGCGGGGCAGCCGGAGACACCCGGGCAGGCGGGGACGGCGGGCGCCGGCGGCGGGCCGGTCCACGTCGAGTTCCTGCTCCCCTTCGACCTGCTCAACCACGACATGGCCCGCCTGGAACTGGGTACAGGAGTCCCGAGGCCCCGGCCGATCGGCATGCACTACCGGGTCCATCTGCGCAGCCTGGACCGGATGCGCGGCGACGCGGGGCAACTGCGCCGCTGGCAGACCCGCTGGGATCAGCTCCGGACCGCGACCGCCCCGGCCGCCCACCGCTGGAAGGCAGCGGACCGGGACGGGTTCGAACGCTGGCACGCCCAACTCGCCGGGGACGATTCGCTCACCGCGGTCATCCTCGACGCGCCCGCCGTCCAGGGGCACGGCCTGGAGGCGCTGCGGTCCGCCGTCGCCGAGGGCGTGGGCGTCGCCGCCTGGGACCGCAGGGCCGACAGCTCCTCCCAGTCCAGCGAACTGCTCACCCTGCTCCTGGGGCACACGTACACACAACTGCCGGAGAAGGTGCACAGGCTGAGGGCGGGGGCGGAGATCGAGGAGGACGGCCCCCTGTGGGTGGGCAGGCACATCGCGTTCTTCTGGGACGACCCGTACCGACTGGTCGATCGTGAGGAGTTGTTGTCGGCATGACCGGAGAGGCCTCTGCCGTACCACCGCCGCCCCCGTGGTGGGTCTTCCACGCGACGGGAAGGGCGCCCGGGGGCGAGCCGCCGGAGCTGCCGGAGCCGCCGCCCTGGCGTACGTTCCCCGGCGGACCGCTCCAGCCGCCACCGCCCGAGGACGACCGCGCGGCGGAGCGCCGCCTCGGCCGGATCCAGGACGGGCCGCAACTGCGCCGCGAGGAGATCGACGCGGTCAACGCGGCGCTGCTGCTGCGCCGCCCGCTGCTCATCACCGGCCCGCCGGGCGTCGGCAAGTCCACCCTCGCCTATCTGATCGCCCGTGAGCTGGGGCTCGGCCGGGTCCTGCCCTGGAGCGTCGTCAGCCGCAGCACGCTCAAGGACGGCCTGTACGCGTACGACGCGATCGGCCGCGCCCAGGCGATCGCGGCCTGGCGGGCGGCCGACGCCGGAAGCGGCGCGCACGGCCCCGCTGCCGGAGACGCTCCCGGCCCCGCCTCCGACGCCACCGGCGCGGATCCGGGCGAGAACGGCCCGACCCGTGAAGGACCGCCCGCACTGGGGGACTTCGTCACCCTCGGCCCGCTCGGCACCGCCCTGCTCGCCTACGGGCGCCCCCGGGTGCTGCTCGTGGACGAGCTGGACAAGAGCGACATCGACCTGCCCAACGACCTCCTGCACGTACTGGAGAACGGCAGCTACGAGATCCCCGAACTCGTCCGCAGCAACGAGGAGTCGGCGACCGTGTTCACCGACGACCCGCGCGGCTCGGCGAGGGTCGAGGGCGGCCGGGTCGAATGCGCGCAGTTCCCCGTCGTGATCATCACGAGCAACGGCGAACGGGAGTTCCCCGCCGCGTTCCGCCGCCGCTGCCTGCCCCTGGAGATGCTGCCGCCGGGCCGCGAGCAGTTGATCGGCATCGTCGTCAGCCATCTGCGGCAACGCCCGGAGGGCGTCGAGGCGCTGGTGGACGAGTTCGAGAACCGGCTGCGCGGCGGCGGCACCCAGTCGATCGACCAGTTGCTCAACGCCGTCCAGCTGACGACCGCGGGCGGTTTTCAAGCGGATGCCGACGGGCGTAAGCTCGTCGAGATGCTCCTCCGAGACCTCTCGAAGGGCCGCTGATGAACGGCTTGCCCAGGGAGCGTGCTCCGGACCCCGCGTCCGTGCCGGCCGACTCCCCCGATCCCACCACCGGCGACCGGCACGAGGACGACAGCCCGTACGACCCGGGCGGGGCCGACTGGACGGGGCTCGCCGACGCCGCCTGGCTCGCCGCCGCCCGCCTCGAAGCCCGGCGCACCCACGGACCCGCACCGGACCATCCGTCGCACGCCGGACCGCACCCCGACGCGCCCGGCCCCGACCCGTCCGGCCCCGGGCAGCCGTCACCCGCCGGCCCACCGCCCGCCGGAGGGCCCGACCCGCTGCCCGGGCCGGTCCCCGGCACACCGTCCGACCCCGCGTCCGACACCGTGCCCGGGGTCTCCGGGCTGCCCGGGCCACCGGCGTACGAACGGGAGATCCGGACCGTACAGGAGCGCACGCGCACCGGCCCCGACCGGCTGCCGGGACCCCGCCCCCGGGCCGTGCGGACGGCCCCGCCGCGGCTGGCCAGGTCCCTGCGCGGGCTGGGCCGCAGGGTGCCCACCGGCGGCCGGAGCACGCTGGACGAGGAGAGCACGGCCGAGCACGGGCTCACCGACGGGCTGTGGGTCCCCTACTTCCTCCCCGACCGCGAGCGGGCGTTCGACCTGGTACTCCTCGTCGACCGGGCCCCCACCATGCCGCCGTGGGGCGCCACCGTCCGGCAGATCGCCGACGAGGCCGCCCGCAGCGGGGCCTTCCGCGATGTCCGCACGGTCGGGGTGACCCTGCCCGCCGGGGCCGGCGAACCCGCGCTGCGCTGGCCCGGCGGGCGCGACGGCGACCCCGCCGAACTGCTCGACGGCCGCAGCTCACGGCTCTTCCTCGTCGTCACGGACGGGCTCGCCCACGGCTGGGCGGGCCACGGGGCCGACCGGTTACTGGAACGGCTCGCATCCGGCGGGCCCACCGCGCTCGTCCACCTCCTGCCGCCCTATCTGCGCCACCGCTCCTCGCTGTTCCCCTTCCGCGCCCAACTGGACGCCGGAGGCTTCGGCGCGCCGAACCGACGGTTCCGCTTCCGCCCGCCGCTCGGCGCGCACGACCCCGTCCGGCCGCTGCCCGAACCGGACGACGACACCGTGCCCGTACCGGTGCTCAGCGTGCGCGCCGGGTCCTTCCGCGCCTGGGCCGACCTGGTGACCGGCGAACGCGGGGTGCGGCGAACGCTGCCGGTCGTCCTGGCGGGTGCGATGGCCAAGGGGGCCTCCGCCCCCGGACTGCGCACCCCCGTCGTCGACGGTCCCCGGGCGGCGGCCGCCGCCGTACGCAGGTTCCGCTCGCTGGCCAGCCCGTTGGCCCGGCAGCTCGCCGTGCTGCTGGCCCTCGCCCCGATGGACTTCGCCGTCATCGACGAGCTGCGCGACCTGGCCCTGCCGGACGCCGGGCCCGAGCACCTCGCCGAGGTCATGATGGGCGGGCTGATCGACTGGGACACCGGCGCCGAGGGCGGCCCGGACTTCGCCGACGACGTACGCGAAGCGCTGCTCGCCACCAGCACCAGGACCCAACTCGCCCGCACCGTGGGCCTGCTGGCGGAGCTGCGTACGGGGCAGGGCCACGGCGCGCGGCTCCGCGCGGCCCTCCACGACCCGGTGCGCACCGCCCTCCCCGGTGCGGAGCCCGGGGCCCGCCCCTGGCTCCGGATCGAACTGGCCGTCCTGCGAGCGCTGGCGGGCCCGTACGCCGGCCGGGCCGCCAGGGTGGCCACCCGCCTGATGGGCTCGTCGGGCGGCCCGTCTGCCCGGCCGGGTGAGATCGGTGCGGAACCGATGAAAAACGCCGCGAATTGGGCAAAGCTGCCACCGGACAGCGTCGTTTCACCAGGAGGACCCGTGCCGCCCACGACACCCCCAGCAGCTGACACCTCGGCACCAGCTGACAACACCGCCCGGAGGGCTCGCGAGGAGATGGAAGTCAAACCGCCGGAAGCACGCGTCGTCCGTTCGGGCCAGCCGAGGATCATGGGCAACGTACCGCCCAAGAATCCCAACTTCACCGGCCGCGAGTCCCTTCTCGCGGCCGTGGAGCGGCAGCTGACCGAGGACGAGACGACGGCGGTCCTCCCGCACGCGCTGCACGGCCTCGGTGGCGTGGGCAAATCGCAGATCGCGGTGGAGTACGTCTACCGCCACAGCGGCGAGTACAACGTCATCTGGTGGATCCCGGCCGAGCAGGAGAGCCTGATCCTGGCCGCGCTCGCCGAGCTGGCGGCCGGCCTCGGCCTGGAGGTCGGGCCGCAGGCGAACACCGCCGTCCCCGCCGTCCGCGAGGCCCTGCGCACCGGCAAGCCCTTCGACAACTGGCTGCTGGTCTTCGACAACGCCGAGGACATCGAGGCGGTCCGCTCGTACTTCCCCAACGGCGGCCCGGGGAAGATCATCGTCACCTCGCGCAACCGGGAGTGGGAACGGGTCGCCACCCCCCTCAGCGTCGACGTCTTCGACCGGGAGGAGAGCATCTCGCTGCTCCAGCGCCGGGCCCGGGGCCTGAGCGCCCATGACGCGGGGCGGCTCGCCGAGGCGCTCGGCGATCTGCCGCTGGCCGTCGAACAGGCGGGCGCCTGGCACGCGGCCACCGGTATGCCGGTCGACGAGTACCTCCAACTGCTGGACGAACGCCGCCCCGAGATCCTCGAAATGGCCCCGTCCCCGGACTACCCGCTGCCCGTCGCCGCGGTCTGGGACATCTCGCTCGGCCGGCTGTCCGTGGAGAACCCGGCCGCCCGCCAACTGCTGCAGATCTGCGCCTGCATGGCGCCCGAGCCCATCCCGCTGAACATGCTCCGCGGCGGCCGCAACGTCCAGATCACCCCGGAGCTGGACCGGGTGCTGCGCGACCCGCTGCTGCTCGCCCGCGCCACCCGCGACCTGAGCAAGCTCTCGCTGGTGCGCCTCGACCACAAGGCCGGCACGCTCCAGATGCACCGGCTGATGCAGAACGTGATCGTCGCCCGGCTGGATCCGGAGGAGCGGGAGACGATGCGCAACGCCGCCCACCTGCTCCTGACCACCGCCAAACCCGGGCTGCCCGCCTCACCGGAACAGTGGCCCGCCTACCTCGGACTGCTGCCCCACGTGATCGCATCCGACGCGGTCGACAGCGCCGACGGCTGGGTGCGCGACCTGGTGTTCGACATGGTCACCTTCCTCTACTACTGGGGTGCGCACCAGGCGGGCGCGGACCTGACCCGGCGGGCCTGGGAGGCCTGGAGCGAGCAGTCGGCCGAGGACGACCTGCACGTCATCCGGATCACCAAGATGCTCGGCTTCTACCTCCAGCATCTCGGCCGGATCCCGGAGGCCGTGGCCCTGAGCGAGCAGGCCATGGAGGTCTCGCGCACCGCGCCGATCCCGGACGAGGAGCTCATCGACTCCATGCTCCAGATGGCCGGGTCGCTGCGCTACCGGGGCGACTTCCTCGCCGCCCGGGAGCTGAGCGCCGAGGCCTTCGAGCGGTCGAACGACCTCTACGGTCCCGAGGATCCGACGAGCCTGAACGCGGCCCACAGCTACGGCGTCTCGCTGCGGGTGTACGGCGACTTCCGGCAGGCGAAGGAGATCGACGAAGAGACCGCGAGGCAGCGCCAGTTGCTCTATGGTCCGACCAGCGGCCTCACCCTCAACACCCTGAGCGCCCTGGCGGTGGACACCCGCGAGGCGGGCGACTTCCCCGGTGCCCGGGTCCTGCAGGAGTCGACGTACCAGACGTACCGGACGCACTTCGGCCCCACCAACGCGGCGACGATCCGGGCCGCGCTGAACCTCGCGATCTGCCGGCGCCGGGCAGGGTTCCTGGAGGGGGCCGCCGAGCTGGTCGAGGACATCCTGGAGCGCTTCACCACCCGGTACGGCGCGGAGTACCCGGAGACCCTGGGGGCCGCCCTGGCGGCCGTCGTCGACCGCAGGATCGCGGGCAGGCTGGAGGACTCCCGGCGCCTCGGCCGGCAGATCCTCGACCGCTACCGGGAGATCTTCGGAGAGCACCACCCGTACACCCTGTGCGCCATGGTCAACGTGGCCGCCACCCTGCGGGCCATGGGCGAGGTGGAGGAGGCCGAACGGCTGGACACGGTCGCGGGGACCCGGCTCCGGGCGGACCTGGGGGAGCGGCACGTCTACACGCTGGCCGCCGCGCTGGGCCGGGCCAACGACCACTACGCCCGGCTGGACTTCGCGGGCGCCCTGGAGGTGGACAGCGCCACGCTGCCCCTGCTCACCGAAGTGGCGGGCGAGGACCATCCCTTCACCCTCGTCTGCGTCGCGAACCTCTCCCTGGACCAGCGCGGACTCGGCCGTCCGGAGGAGGCGGACCGGCTCAACGCCCGGGCGGTGGAGGGCCTGACGCGAGTCCTGGGGGACCAGCACCCGTGGCGGGCCTCGGCCCGGCTGCATCAGCGCATCGAGTACGACGTGCCGGTGATTCCGTTGTGAGGCGACGGACCGGGCCGGGTCTCCGACGCCCGGTCCGGACGGACCACGGGACCCGGCCCGGACCGGCCGGCCGGGAGACCACGGACGGGGGCGACGCATGACCACGGTCATATTCATCCACGGCACGGGTGTGCGACCACCGCACGCCGAGACCTTGTACGCACGGGTCACGGCCTCGTTCGCCGAGGCCGCCCCGGGCGTGCGGGTCGTGCCGCTCGACTGGGGCGAGCGGTACGGGGCCCGGCTCGCCGCGGGCGGGGCGAGCATCCCGTACGACGGGGCCGGAGCCACAGAACGGGACGCGGAGGGCGAGGAGGACGACGGGACCGCCGCCTGGGAGCGCCTCTACCGCGACCCGGAGGCGGAGCTGGCCCTCGCCGCCGCGCGTGTCCCCTCGGGGGAGATACCGCCGGGGGCGGCCTTCGCCGACGAGGAGTTCCGGGAGCGGCTGGCGGAGCTGGCCGCCCGGGGCGAGGCGGCCGCCCCGGAGCTGGGTCCGGGTCTCGGTGCGCGGGCCGCGGCCCTGGCCCGCAGTCCGCTGCTCGCCCCGGCCGCCGAAGCCGTGGACCCCGAAGCCCTGGCGACGCTCCTGGCCCGTGCGCTGGTCGCCGCCGTGATCGGCGCGGCCCTCACCGAGGACGCGCCGGTGATCCCCGACGGGGCCACCCGCGACGCCGCCGTGGACCGGATCGCCCAGGAGCTCGGCGGCGCGGCGCCCGGCACCAGCAGGGGGCTCGTGGGCCGCCTGGCCGCCCGGCCCGCGCTGCGGCTCGGCTCCCGTTACGCGGTGCGCCGCCGCCGCGCCCTCACCGGGGCCGCCCATCCGGCGGCCGGCGACGTGCTCACGTTCCTCGTCCGGGGCGGCCCCCTCCGTGCCGCCCTGCGCGAGCTGGTCGCCGCCGTGGAGCCCCCGGTCGTCCTGCTCGGCCACAGCCTCGGCGGGATCATCGCCCTCGACACCCTGATCGAGGCCCCGCTGCCCGGCGTCCGGCTGCTGGTCACGGTGGGCTCGCAGGGGCCGTTCCTGTACGAGACGGGGGCACTGCCCCACCTCGAACACCCTCAGCCGCTGCCCGCCCACGTCCCCGCCTGGCTGAACATCCACGACCGCCGCGACCTGCTCGGCTTCGCCGCCGCACCGCTGTTCCCCGGCCGGGCCGAGGACGTCGCGACCGACAACCGGCAGCCGTTCCCCGCCGCCCACAGCGCCTACTGGACCGATCCGGCCGTCTACCGCGCCATCGTGGAGCGGCTGCCGTGAGCACGGGCGGTGTCGACCCGGCACGTGTGGTGGCGCTCGTCGTCGGCGTCGAGGCCTATGCGGCGGGCCCGCACTGGACGCTGCCGGGGCCGGTCCGCGACGCGCTGCGTTTCCGGGACTGGCTGCGGTCCACGGGCGTGCCGGACGCCAACATCCTGCTGCACCTCGCCCCGGCGGAGGGGACGGACGCCGTCGCCGGTCACCGGGGCGCCGACCACGAGACCCTGCGGCGGGTCCTGGTCCATGAACTGCCCGCCCGGCAGGGGGACGTGCTCTGGGTCTGGTGGGGCGGGCACGGCGTCCTGGACCGGGACGAGCACCTGCGGCTCTACTGCGCCGACGCCACGGACGCCGACCGGCGCAACATCGACCTGGAGTCCGCCCGGCGCCGCCTGAGCAGCGACGTCCTGCCCGGCTTCGCGGAGCAGAACTGGGTCGTCGACGCCTGCCAGACCTTCGAGGAGCGCCACCGCCCGGCGGTCACGATCCCCGACGGGAGCCTCCCCGCCGGGCAGCGGCAGCGGGTGCACCGGCAGAACGTGCTGCTGGCCGCCGACCGGGGGCAGCGCGCCGCCAACGACCCCGTACGCGGGCTGGGCGTCTTCTCGGACATCCTCCTGCACGAGCTGGCCGCCCTGCCCGGCGGTCCGGCCCCCGACCCGGAGGCGCTCTTCGCGGCCGTCCGGAACCGGTTCGACCGGCTGCGCGCCGGGGCGAGCCGCACCCAGCTCCCCACGCTCCAGCTCCACCGCCCCGGGCACGCGGAGCATCTGCCCGGCCGGCCGGAGACCCCGCCGCCGGCGAACGGAGGTCGCCCCGGACCCGACCGGACGGGCGGCGGGCTGGTCCGGGTGGTCGAAGCGCTCCTCGCCTATCCGCTGATGAGCGACCGCGACGAACGCCAGACGATGGTCGCGGAGCTGGACCCGGTCCTGGTGGCCCGGATGCCGCGGCACGCGGTGCCCCGTACGGACGTCCTGGGCATCCTGCGGACGTTGCGGCGGCGTCCGGAGGGCCCCTGGGACCTCTACCGGGCCGTCACCCTGCTCGACGACGACCCCGGCAGGGCCGCCGAACTGGAGGAAGCCCTGCGGGAGTTCCTGGCCGAGGGCCGGTCCGGTCCGCCGGGTCCGTGATCGACCCGCGTGATCGCACGGGTTTCCGGAAGGCGGCCCATTCGTCATGATGGGAAGGGACGGGTGGCATCGTGTGCCGCCGGACCGAAAAGGGGGAAAAGGCCTTGCAGCAGACGGCATCGGCCGGTGATCCGGCCGACTACCTGGAGTCCGATGTGGCGGACCTCGCGGAAGTGGGCGTCGCCACCGTGCGCGCCCTCGCTCCCGCACCCGGACAGCGTCTGCTGGAGGAGATCCGAAGAGCGCGCACCAGCACACTGTCCGAGGAACCCCCTGGAGCCCGCGCCGACTGAGGTTGCGCGACCCTCCCCGAAGACGGGCCCCGCGGGTCGCGTCGGGACCACGACAGAGGAGCGCGGGTGCACGGACCGATGCGGATGCCCGGCCACTGGTTCGACGAACTCGCCGCGGGCGGTGGTTCGGTGGCGGCCGTCGGCTTCCTGATGAAGGGTGAGCGGGCCCGACGCCTCGTCCTGCTGCGGGAGTTGTTGGGCCGGCTGGAGGAGCGGCCCGCGCTCCTCGGCCCGGCCGACCTGGGCGTCATCTGGCGGGCCGTCGAACGGGCCGAGGCCCGAAAGCCGGGCTGCGTGGAGGAGTTGCTGCTCAGCCCGCAGGTCGGGAGCTGGCTCGCCCACACGTTGCGCCGCCTGCACGGGACCTCCGTCGGCCCTCCGCTGTGGGTGGACACCGGACATCTGGCCGGCGTCGCCGTGGTGGCCGCCCTGCGGGCCGGGACGGCGGCGGAGCTCGTCGTGCCCGCGAGGGAGGGCGCGGTGGCCCTTCCGACGCTGGGCCTCGCCCGGCTGCCGGGCATTCCGCTGCTGGGCTTCCAGCCGGTCCACGCGAGGGTACGGGAGGGGGAGTTGCTCCTCCTCCCGACCGGACGGGGCACCGGGGCGACGGCGCTGACCCTGCGGCCGCTCACCGCGCCGCAGAGCGCCCTGTGGTGGCCGACGCACCGGCTGCCGGTCCGGCCGGGCGGGCCCGAGGTCGCCCTCGACGACATCGACCCGTACCGCGACCTCGACCGGCCGATCCCGCCCCGACGGCTCACTCCGCGCGAACTCGACACCTGGCAAGGCCTCTTCACCGAGGCGGTCGCGCTGCTCGGACCCGCCTCCGGCCCCGGTCCGCGTTCCCCCGGTACGGGTCCGGGCACCCTGCGCCCCGAGGCGATCAGGCGCATCGTGCCCTGGCCCGGACGGCTGCGACACGGCCCCGTCGCCGGACTCAGCGCCTCCACCGCCGACGCGTTCGGCTCCATGGTGGTGGCCCGGCCCCCGGACGGCGCGGCGCTCGCGGAGACGATGGTCCACGAGTTCCAGCACAGCAAACTCGGGGCGCTGCTGCACCTCTTCGCGATGCTCGACGACGATCGCGAGGAGGAGCACTACGCCCCGTGGCGCCCGGACCCGCGTCATCTGCCGGGGCTTCTCCACGGGGCGTACGCCTTCGTCGGCGTCGCCGGATTCTGGCGGGACCGGATCGGGGACCGGGCGGCCGATCCGCTGGACCTGGCGCCCTTCCGGTTCGCGCTCCGCCGCATCCAGACGCGTACGGTCCTGCGGACCCTGGCGACCCGCGCCGCGCTCACCGGGCCCGGCCGGCGGCTGGTCGCCGGACTCACCCGCACCGTCGACGGCTGGCTCCGCGAGCCGGTGGACGGGCGGGCCGTGGCGCGGGCCCGCGAGGCGGCGGCCGGTCACCGGGTCGAGTGGCGGCTGCGCAATCTGCGGTGCGCGGACGAGGAGCGTGCCGGGCTGGCGGCGGCGCTGCGCACGGGGGCTCCGCCGCCGCCCGTACGGGAGCCGCTGTTCGTCCCCGCCCCGGAACGCGTGCCCTGGCAGGACGTGCGGGGCGCGCTCTACCTCCGCCCGGACCTCGCGCAGGACGGCGCGCCGGACGTCACCGTTGCGGACCGGGCGCCCGGTCTCGCGTCGGTCGCCGTTCGGGATGTCGCCCCGGCCGCCGTCGCTCGCGGCGTCGGACCGGAGATCGCGCCGCCGGTCCGCGCCGATGTGCTGCTGGTCCGAGGGGAGTCCGCGGCGGCACGGGAGGCGTACCGGGAGCGCTGGTCCGAGGCGCCGGGGGACCCGCACCCGCTGGCGGGCTGGCTGCTGGCGCACACCGCGCTCCACCCCGGCCACCGGCGGCTCCTCGCCCGCCCGGAGCGGTTCGCCGCCGCTGTCGCGGGGGAGGGGCCGGAGCTGTGGGAGCTCGCCGCCCACCGGCTGGCTGCCCCGCAACCGCGCGTCTGACCGGCGCCGGGCCGCCCGCACGGAGCGTCCGGGAGCCTCTCGGGGACCCCTTCGCGCGTGAGGCGCATCACTCTGCGTGAAATTCTCGGCATACATTCCGCCGGACCGGGGAGGGGTCCAGGCCGCTGGTGCGGCCGTACCCCGGTTCACCGCGCAGCACGCCCCGGCCGAACCGGAGGGGGCATTTCAGGCACGGAAGGCGAAAATCGACATGTCGGCGCTCCATACCATCCACATCGACGGCACCTGGCGGGCCGCCGGATCAGGCGCGACGCGCGAGGTCATCGACCCCGCCGACGCCACGGTCCTGGCCGTTGTCGCGGAGGGCGGGGCCGAGGACGCCGATGCGGCGATCGCGGCGGCGCGACGCGCCTTCGACGACGGCCCCTGGCCGCACAAGCCCGTCGCCGAGCGGGCCGGGCTGCTGCGCCGGGTCGCCGAGCTGCTCCAGCGTGACCGCGAGGAGATCGCGATCACCGAGAGCCGCGACACCGGCAAGACCCTCGAAGAGGGCCGGGTCGACGTCGACGACGTGACAGCGGCCTTCCGCTACTTCGCCGACCTCGTGATGAACGAGAGCGGCGGCCGGGTCGTCGACGCGGGCGACCCCGACGTCCACAGCATCGTCGTCCACGAGCCCGTCGGCGTCTGCGCCCTGATCGCCCCCTGGAACTACCCCCTCCTCCAGGCCAGCTGGAAGATCGCCCCGGCCCTCGCCGCCGGCAACACCTTCGTGCTCAAGCCCAGCGAGGTCACCCCGCTCTCCACCGTCCACCTGATCCGGCTGCTCTCCGAGGCCGGGCTCCCCGACGGCGCGGCCAACCTCGTCACCGGCGCGGGCGACCCGGTGGGCGCCCGGTTCTCCGAGCACCCCGACGTCGACCTGGTCTCCTTCACCGGCGGCCTCGCCAGCGGTACGAAGGTGGCCCGGGCCGCCGCGCCGACCGTGAAGAAGGTCGCCCTGGAGCTCGGCGGCAAGAACCCCAACGTGGTCTTCGCCGACGCCTGCGCCACCGACGAGGGCTTCGACACCGCCGTGGACCAGGCCCTGAACGCCGCGTTCTTCCACAGCGGCCAGGTCTGCTCCGCCGGTGCCCGCCTGATCATCCAGGACAGCGTCAGCGAGCGGTTCGTCACCGAGCTGGCCCGCCGCGCCGACGCCATCCGCCTCGGCCGGGGCACCTTCGACGGCGTCGAGTGCGGCCCCCTCGTCTCCGCCCAGCAGCTCGCCAAGGTCGAGATGTACGTCGCCTCCGCCCGCGAGGAGGGCGCCATCGTCCGGGCCGGCGGCGAACGCCCGGAGCCCAGCGACGTACGCCCCGAGGGCGGCTACTTCTACCGGCCGACCGTCCTCGACGGCTGCCACCGCGAGATGCGGGTGGTCCGCGAGGAGACCTTCGGCCCGATTCTCACCGTCGAGACCTTCCGCACCGAGGAAGAGGCCGTCACGCTGGCCAACGACACCGACTACGGACTCGCCGGCGCCGTCTGGACGACCGACGCGGGCCGGGCCCGCCGGGTCGCCGGACGGCTGCGCCACGGCACCGTCTGGATCAACGACTACCACCCCTACCTGCCGCAGGCCGAGTGGGGCGGATTCGGGAAGTCCGGCACGGGGCGCGAGCTCGGACCGACCGGGCTCGCCGAGTACCGCGAGTCCAAGCACATCTACCAGAACCTGAACCCGCGCCCCCAGCGCTGGTTCGCCGGCTGACGCCTGCGGGGACCGGGCCCTTCCCGGGAGACGTCCGGTCCCGCCCGGCTGTTCGCAGCACCACGTACACGCACGAACCTTGCAGAAGGAGCAGTGACCGATGCCTTCCACCCCCCGCAGCACCGCAGTCCCCGACGGCCCCGTGGCCGACTACGTGATCGTCGGCGGCGGCACCGCCGGATCGGTCATCGCCTCCCGCCTCACCGAGGACCCCGACGTCACCGTCACCGTCATCGAGGGCGGCCCCACCGACATCGACCGCGACGACGTGCTGACCCTGCGCCGCTGGCTCGGCCTGCTCGGCGGCGACCTCGACTACGACTACCCCACCACCGAGCAGCCGCGCGGCAACTCCCACATCCGGCACAGCCGGGCCCGGGTCCTCGGCGGCTGCTCCTCGCACAACACGCTGATCAGCTTCAAGCCGCTGCCCGGCGACTGGGACGAGTGGGCCGAGGCCGGCGCCGAGGGCTGGGGCGCGACCGCGATGGACCCGTACTTCGCCAAGCTGCGCAACAACATCGTCCCGGTCGACGAGAAGGACCGCAACGCCATCGCCCGCGACTTCGTCGACGCCGCCCAGGCGGCGGCCGGGGTCCCGCGCGTGGACAGCTTCAACAGCAAGCCGTTCCACGAGGGCGTCGGCTTCTTCGACCTCGCCTACCACCCCGAGAACAACAAGCGCTCCTCCGCCTCGGTGGCCTACCTCCACCCGCACATCGAGGCCGGCGACCGCCCCAACCTGCGGATCATGCTGGAGACGTGGGCGTACCGGCTGGAGTTCGACGGGACCCGCGCCACCGGCGTACACGTGCGGACGAAGGACGGCGAGGAGATCCTGCTGCGCGCCGCCCGTGAGGTCATCGTCTGCGCGGGAGCGGTGGACACGCCGCGGCTGCTGCTGCACTCCGGGATCGGTCCGCGCGAGGACCTGGCCGCACTGGGCATCGACGTACGCCACGATCTGCCGGGCGTCGGCGAGAACCTGCTCGACCACCCCGAGTCCGTCATCGTCTGGGAGACCGACGGGCCCATCCCGGAGAACTCCGCGATGGACTCCGACGCGGGACTCTTCGTGCGCCGCGACCCCGGATCCCGGGGCCCGGACCTGATGTTCCACTTCTACCAGATCCCGTTCACCGACAACCCGGAGCGCCTCGGCTACGAGAAGCCCGAGCACGGGGTGTCGATGACGCCGAACATCCCCAAGCCGCGAAGCCGGGGCCGCCTCTACCTCACGAGCGCCGACCCCGAGGTCAAGCCCGCCCTGGACTTCCGCTACTTCACCGACGAGGACGACCATGACGGCCGCACCCTGGTCGACGGCATCAAGCTCGCCCGTGAGATCGCGGCCACCGAACCGCTGGCCCACTGGCTCAAGCGCGAGGTCTGCCCCGGTCCCGAGGTCACCTCGGACGAGGACATCAGCGAGTACGCCCGCAAGGTCGCCCACACCGTCTACCACCCGGCCGGCACCTGCCGGATGGGCGCCGCCGACGACCAGCAGGCCGTCGTGGACCCGCAGTTGCGCATCCGGGGCCTGGAAGGCATCCGCATCGCCGACGCCTCCGTCTTCCCGACCATGCCCGCCGTCAACCCGATGATCGGCGTCCTGATGGTCGGCGAGAAGTGCGCCGAACTCCTCGCGGACCGGGCGCGTGCCACCGCGCCGGTCACCAGCACCAGCACCGGAGGCGATGCCCGATGAACGGAACCGAGACCCTCAAGGCCACCGGGAACGCCGGGAGCACGGAGAACCCCGTGTTCTCCGTACGTAACCTCTGGAAGGTCTTCGGCCCCAAGGCCGACCGGATCCCCGGCGGCGAGCACGCCGCGCTCCCGCCCGCCGAACTCCGTGAGGCCACCGGCTGCACCGCCGCCGTGCGCGACGTCTCCTTCGACGTCCGCAAGGGCGAGGTCTTCGTCGTCATGGGCCTGTCGGGATCCGGCAAGTCGACCCTCGTACGCTGTCTGACCCGGCTGATCGAACCCACCAGCGGCACCCTCGCCATCGACGGCGAGGACGTCCTCGCGATGGACCGCTCCCGGCTGCGCGAACTGCGCCGCCACCGTGCCGCGATGGTCTTCCAGCACTTCGGACTGCTGCCGCACCGCACGGTGTTGGACAACGTCGCCTACGGCCTGGAGATCCAGGGCCTGAGCAGGGCCGAACGCCGCGCCAAGGCGGCCGAGCTGGTGACGAAGGTCGGTCTCGCGGGTCTGGAGGACCGCCGCCCCTCCCAGCTCTCCGGTGGCCAGCAGCAGCGCGTCGGGCTCGCCCGCGCGCTCGCCGTCGACCCGTCCGTCCTCCTCTTCGACGAGCCGTTCAGCGCGCTGGACCCGCTGATCCGCCGCGAGATGCAGGACGAAGTGGTCCGGCTGCACCGCGAGGAGGGCCGCACCATGGTCTTCATCACCCACGACCTCAGCGAGGCACTGCGCCTCGGCACCCGGATCGCGCTGATGCGCGACGGCGGCATCGTCCAGCTCGGCACCCCCGAGGAGATCGTGGGCTCGCCCGCGGACGACTATGTGCGCGAGTTCGTCCGCGACGTGC
Organism: Streptomyces anulatus; assembly: GCF_014650675.1. Classification (GTDB taxonomy): domain Bacteria; phylum Actinomycetota; class Actinomycetes; order Streptomycetales; family Streptomycetaceae; genus Streptomyces; species Streptomyces anulatus. The sequence continues at coordinate 216,898 of NZ_BMVK01000004.1, forward strand.
CGCGCGAGCAGGTCCTCACCGTCGCCACCGCCATGCGGCCCGCGCTCGCCGGGGAGAGCGAGCGCGGCCCGGCCGTACGCCCCGACGCCACCGTCTCCGAGGCCATCGAAGCGGTCTCCCGCTCCGGCGACCCCGCCGCCCGTGTGATGGACGGCGGCCGGCTCGTCGGCGTCGTCGACCACGCGTGCCTGCTCGACGTCGTCGCCGGAACGACCGGACCCGGCCACGCGACCGCCTCCGCGACCGGCGCCCAGGACGCCCCCGCCGCCCCCGACGCGCCGGACGGCTCCCGCGAGGTGACCCTCTGATGGCCACCGCACAGGCCACCCCGGCCCGCCCCGTGCGAGCGGGTGCGCGCCGGGGACCGCTGGCCGCACTCCGCGACCGCCCGGCCGCCGCCAAGCTGCTGCTGCTCGCGCTCGTCGCCGCTGTCGTCGTCCCCGTCGTGCACGGCCGCTGGGGCGGCGGCATCTGGCCCGACGCGCTGACCGCCGACCTCTCCGCGCCGCTCGGCGACGTGACGGACTGGATCGTCTCCAACCGGGACAGCCACCCGCTGTTCCTCTACTTCTTCGGCCACATCAGCAACGCCGTCGTGCTGTCCGTACGCGGCGTCTACCTGGTCCTCCTGGCCCTCGGCTGGGCCGGCGTCACCGTGTTCGCCGCCGCCGTCGCCTGGCGCGTCGCGGGGATCCGGCTCGCCCTCACCGCGGCCGCCTCGTTCCTGGTCTGCGGGCTGCTCGGCATGTGGGTGCCGACCATGCAGACGCTCGCGCTGATGGTCGTGGCCGTCCTCGCCTCCGTCGTGCTCGGGCTGCTCCTCGGCCTGGCGGCCGGTCTCTCCGACCGCGTGTTCCGCCTCCTGCGCCCGGTGCTCGACACCATGCAGGTGCTGCCCGCCTTCGCGTATCTGCTCCCCGTGGTGCTGGTCTTCGGCATCGGCGTCCCCGGGGCCGTCCTCGCCACCGTCGTGTACGCGGCTCCGCCGATGGCCCGGCTCACCGCGCTCGGCCTGCGCGGCGCGGACGCCGGCGTCATGGAGGCCGTCGCCTCGCTCGGCGCGACCGGACGGCAGCGGCTGCTGAGCGCCCGGCTCCCGCTGGCCCGCAAGGAACTCCTCCTCGGCCTCAACCAGACCATCATGATGGCGCTCTCCATGGCCGTCATCGCCTCCGTGATCGGCGCGGGCGGCCTCGGCGACCGGGTCTACCAGGCCCTGTCCTCCGTGGACGTCGGCGCCGCGCTCGCCGCGGGCATCCCGATCGTGCTGCTGGCCGTCGTGCTGGACCGTACGACGGAGGCGGCAGGCCGCCGCATCGGCGCCGAGCCCACCGGTCCGGCCCTGCTGCGCGGTTGGCGCGGCTGGTCCCTGGCCGCCGCGGTCACCGCGGCCGTCGCCGTCGCCGGACGGGCCACCGACGGCCGGGTCTGGCCCGAGGACGTGACCGTGGCCATCGCCGGACCGGTCAACACCGCCAAGGACTGGATGGTCGACCACCTCTACACCGGGGTGCCCGTCGTCGGCGGCACCGCCGACCTCGCCTCCCACTTCACCAGCGGCGTCCTCAACCCGCTGCGCAGCGGGCTCACCGGCCTGCCCTGGTGGTCGGTGCTGCTGATCGTCGCCGCCCTCGCCTGGACCATCGGCACCTGGCGCACCGCCGCCACCGCCGTCCTCGCCATGGCCGCGATCGGCGTACTCGGCGTGTGGGAACCCTCGATGGACACCCTCAGCCAGGTCCTCGCCGCCGTCGCCGTCACGCTGGTCATCGGCTTCGGCGTCGCCGTCGGAGCCGCGCGCAGCGAACGCCTGGAGAGGCTGTTGCGACCGGTCCTGGACGTCTTCCAGACCATGCCGCAGTTCGTCTACCTGATCCCCGTCGTCGCCCTCTTCGGCGTCGGCCGCGCCCCCGCCGCCGCTGCCGCGGTGATCTACGCGCTGCCCGCCGTCATCCGCATCACCACCCAGGGCCTGCGGGGCGTCGACCCGGCGGCCATGGAGTGCGCCCGCTCGCTCGGCGCGACCCCGGGCCAGCAGCTGCGCCAGGTCCAGATCCCGCTGGCCAGGCCCGCCCTGCTGCTCGCCGTCAACCAGGCGGTCGTCCTGGTGCTCGCCGTCGTCATCATCGGCGGACTCGTCGGATCGGGCGCGCTCGGTTACGAGGTGGTCCTCGGCCTCGCCCAGGGCGACCTGGCCACCGGCCTCGTCGCCGGAGCGGCGATCGTCTGCCTCGGCCTGATGCTCGACCGGGTCACCCAGCCCACCACCCGCCGCCAGCGACAGGAGAGCTGAGATGAACCGCTCCCGCACCCGCCTGCTCGTGGCGCTCGCCTCGGCCGGGGCCCTGCTGGCCACGGCCGGCTGCGGCGCCGCCGACATGACCAAGCAGGCCTCCCCCTTCGCGGCCCCGGCCGGAGTCAGGACGGTCACGCTCTCGGTCCAGTCCTGGGTCGGCGCCCAGGCGAACGTCGCCGTGGCGGAGCAGCTCCTGAAGGAGAAGCTCGGCTACCGCGTCGACCTCGTCCAGACCGACGAGGTCCCCGCCTGGGACGCCCTCAGCCAGGGCCGGGTCGACGCGATCCTGGAGGACTGGGGCCACCCGGACCAGGAGAAGCTGTACGTCGACGAGAAGAAGACCATCGTCCGGGGCGGCGACCTCGGGGTCACCGGCCACATCGGCTGGTACGTCCCCAAGTACTGGGCCGACAAGCACCCCGACGTCACGGACTGGAAGAACCTCGACAAGTACGCGGACGAGCTCAAGACCGCCGAGAGCGGCGGCAAGGGCCAGCTGATGGACGGCTCGCCCTCCTACGTCACCAACGACGTGGCCCTCGTGAAGAACCTGGACCTGGACTACAAGGTGGTCTTCGCCGGCTCCGAGGCGGCCCAGATCACCCAGATCCAGCAGTTCGCCAAGGAGAAGAAGCCCTTCCTCAGCTACTGGTACCAGCCGCAGTGGCTGTTCAACGAGGTGCCGATGGTCGAGGTGAAACTCCCCGAGTACACCGACGCGTGCGCGGCCAAGGACCCGGCGGACATCGACTGCGCGTACCCGACGACACCGCTGCAGAAGTTCCTCAACGCCGACTTCGCCGAGCGCGGCGGCGAGGCGGCCGCGTTCCTGAAGAAGTTCCACTGGTCGGAGAAGGACCAGAACGAGGTCTCCGAGATGATCGCCTCGCAGAAGCTCGCCCCCCAGGAGGCGGCGGAGCGCTGGATCGAGCGCCACCCCGACGTCTGGAAGAAGTGGCTTCCGAAGGACTGACGTCGTCCGGCGCCCGGCCCTTCTCCCGAGGGGCCGGGCGCCGACCGTTCTCCTCGGGCGCCGCTACCGCGCCCGGACCGTCGCCAGCAGGTCCCGATCCGGCTGGAGCGTCAGACCCGTCAGCGGCGTGATCTCGCCCGGGTCCACGTCCAGCGTGAACCGGCGGGCCAGCACGGCGAGGAGCAGGACGGACTCCACCATCGCGAAGCGCGTGCCGATGCAGACCCGGGGACCACCGCCGAACGGGAACCACGCGTACTCCGGTATCTCGTCGCCGTCCGTGGCGTCCCAGCGCTCGGGCCGGAACTCCTCCGGCTCGGGGAACCACCGGGCGTCGCGGTGCGTGGCCCACTGGCTGCTCCACACCCGGGTGCCCTCCTCGACCGGCAGGCCGCCGATCGTCGCCCCTTCCTTCGCGATCCCGGTGATCAGCCAGATCGCCGGGAACAGCCGCAGGGTCTCCTTCACCACGGCCTGGGTGTAGTGCAGTTGTGCGTAGTCCTCGAAGCCGGGCTCCCGGTCGCCGAGCACCCGGTCCAGCTCCTCGGCGAGCGCGTCGCGCACGCGGGGGTTGCGGGCGAGCAGATACCACGCCCACACCAGCGTCGTACTCGTCGTCTCATGACCGCCGATGTACAGCGTGACCGCCTCGTCCCGGATCTCCTCGTCACTGAGGTGCGTCCCGCTCTCGTCGACGGCGGTGAGCAGCCGGCTGAGCAGATCGGGGCGTTCCTCCTCGTCGCCCCGGTGCCGGGCGACGACCCGGCGTACCTCGGCGTCGATGACGGCGGCGGCCTTCCTGATCCGCGCCCGGCCCGGTGTCGGCACCCAGTCCGGCAGCAGCGCGCCGAGCCCGGCGAACTCCTTGCCGATCTCCATCTGGGCGATGTCCATCGCCCGCCCCATCGCCTCGGAGTCCGCGGGGGTGTCCACCCCGAAGATCGTGCGGACCGCGATCTTCTGGGTCAGCGCGGACATCTCCCGCTTGACGTCGACCCGTTGGCCGTCCGCCCAGCGGCCCGCCAGCTCCACCGCACAGTCGGCCATCGTGGTCGCGTACGACTTGACCTGCTTGGGCCGCACGGAGGGCTGCACCAGCGAGCGCTTGCGCCGCCAGTCCCGGCCCCGCGCCACGAGCATCCCGTTGCCCAGCACCGTACGGAACGCGATGCCGAGCTTCGGCTGGTCGAAGGTGCGTTCCGTCTCGGTGAGCAACTCGCCCACCAGGTCCGGGTCGGCGATGAAGACGCAGCGGTTGCGGCCGAACCGCCAGCGCACCATGTCCCCGTGGCCGCGCAGGAGTTCGAAGAAGGCGAGCGGGTCCTTGCCGAACTGCGGCAGATTCCCCACGAGCGGCAGCCCCTTGGGCCCCGGCACGAACGCATGGCCGCGAGGCTGGGTGTCGAGTGCCGGGCCGGTCTGCGTGGACATCGTGGAACTCCGCTCCCTGGGGCGCGCCACTGCCGGCGCGCGACTGTTCGAGCCCCATCGAACAGGATGGGGGCAGCGCTCCACCAGGGCGACGACAGGCGTGGCCGGAATCCGTCAGGCCCCCTGCGGAGAAGGCGCGTTGAGAACGTCCGCCGGGTCTGCGCTGCGGGGGCGGGGTACCACGACGACCTGGTGCTCGTCCTCGTATACGACCCTGCCGGGATCCGCCGACTCCAGCCGCTCGCACGGCACCCCGTGCGCGGCCAGCAGGGCGAGATAGCCGGGGATCCGGTCCAGCAGATGGGTCGCCGTCCCCTTGAACCAGGCCACCGCCCCCGGGTTCACCCCGGGGTCGTACACCGCGGGGTCGACCCGGGAGGGGTCGGTGTAGGCGGCGTCGTACCAGTCGTTCGCCGCCCGCCAGAACCGGTGCTGCTCCTCGGTCAGACGACCTTCCCGGGCCAGGCCGTTGGCCAGCGCGAAGATCCCGGGGAAGTGGCCCCGGGGGCTCCGTCCGGTGCTCTGGAACCGTACGTACGTCGTCGTCCCGCTCATCCCGTTTCCCTCCGCCGCGGCCGGTGAAGGGTTCAGCGTAGGTCCGGGCCGGGCGGCACGGTTCAGAGGCCGACGATCAGCTGGATGCAGACGATCTTGACCAGGATGGCGAGCGCGAACAGCGTCGAGTAGCCGTTGTTGATCCGGCTGTCGCTCGCCCGGCTGTTGGCGTACGCCACGATCGCCGGGTTGCCGACGTAGCCCGACAGGAGCCCCATGGTCCGCTCCCGGCTCTGCCCCAGCGCCTTCGCGACCAGCACCATCAGGGCGTAGCTGACGACCGCGCCGATCGCCAGCACGGCTGCCAGCTTCAGCCCGAAGAGGGAGAAGGCGTTCTCCCGGAACGAGTAGCCGGAGGTGAGCCCCACGACGGCGAGGAAGAGCAGCAGCCCGATCTGGCGCAGGGTGAGGTTGGCGCGGGTCGGCAGGGTCCACACCAGCGGTCCGGTGCGCCGGCGCCAGCCGAGGACCATCCCCATCACCAGCGGTCCGGCCCCGGTGCCCAGGGCGAGCGTGGTCGAGCCCAGGGTGAGGGAGGGGATGCCGACGAGGAAGCCCAGGGTGAGACCGAGGCCCAGGCTGACCGCGCTGACCTCGCTGACCTTCGCCTCGGTGTCCCCGAGGTACGTGGTGACCTCGCCCGTCCGCTCGCGCGGCATGACCACCCGCACCCGGTCGTCGAGCTGGAGCAGCAGGTCGTCGTGGGCGAGCATGTCGAAGTCGCCGCGCCGCACCCGGCTGACGACGGCCCCGTACTTCTCGCCGAGTCCGAGCTCCCCGACGGTGTGCCCGGCCAGGTCCGGATTGGTGAGCAGGACCCGCCGGTAGTCCACCGCACTGCGGTCGTCCAGCAGATGGCGCGGGGCGAGGGCTCCGAGCGCGTCCGTCGCCGCCCGTACGTCGTCCTCGCCGCCGACCAGGACGACCTGGTCGCCGGGGGAGAGGCGGCCCAGTTCCCGGGCGACCCGGGTCACGCCGTCGGCGGGGCGGTACTCGCTGGCCAGCACCCGGTGCGCGGCGACGCCGGGCACGTCCGCCCAGCGCAGGTCCCGGGCCACCTGGACCGTACGGGTGACGAGGGTGGCCGGCAGGCCGGAGTCGGGGTCCCGGCGGGCGGTCCAGCGACGCCGGGCCGCGATCGCCGAGACGAACATGATCGTGATGACGACGGCGAGCGGGTAGCCGATGGCGTACCCCACGGCGGGCTGGGTCGGGTCCTCGGAGGCGTCCTGGGCGGCGGCGAGGCCCGGGGTGGTGGTTCCGATGCCCGCGTACCCGCCGGCGAGGAACGGTCCGTCGATGCCGAACCAGCGGTGTCCGACGAAGCCGACCACCGCCGCGGTGAGGGCCAGGGCCACCACCGCCCCGGCCATCACCGGGAGCTGGCCGCGCAGTTCACGGAAGAACGCGGGACCCGACTCCAGGCCGACCGTGTACACGTACAGCGCCAGGCCCAGCGCCGAGACCCCGGCCGGCACGGCGGCGGCGATGTCCTCGTCCAGCGCCCCGACGAAGAGGCCGACGAACAGGACCCCGGCCGCGCCGAGCCGGACCGGGCCGAAGCGCACCATGCCGAGCAGCGCGCCGAGCGTGATCACGGCGAACACCGCCACCCACGGGTTGTCCGCGAAGAACTGCCACACCGGCCGTGCCTCCCCGACCTCGAAGATCCCGTCCCTGTCGGGGGTCAGGATCTTCGAGGCCGGGGGAGGCCGCCACCCGGGGAGCGGCGGCCACGTCTCTCAGACGCCGGGCGGCACGTGGGCCGGCCGGCCCCGGCCCCGCGTCAGCGAGTAGCCGAACACGGCCGCCAGCGCGGCGAGCACGCCGCCGCCCACGGTCCACAGCCAGCGGTCGGTCCACCAGCCCGAGGCCCAGCCGTCCTCCGGCTCACCGGCGGACGGCACCCTCGGCGCGGCACTCGCGTCGCCCGCCGAGGCGACCGATACGCCCGGCACCAGCGGCTCGGAGAGCGCGCCGTCCACGTCGTGGGCCCCGCCCTGCTCCTTCGAGACCGCCTTCACCTCGACGCCTACCGGCAGCCCGAGGTCGGCGGCGGGCAGATCCACCACCGTGAGGCGGATGTAGTAGCTGCCGGGCAGCGGGTCGTTCGCCCACGGCTCGGACCAGGACCGTACGGTCCGCAGCACGCAGGACAGCTCGACGGAGGCCGCGTCGGCCGCCGCCTTCCTGGTCTGGTGCCCGTACATGCAGGCCTGGCGGCGGCGCAGTCCGTCGTACACATCGATCTGCCAGGTGGACGTGGAGCTTCTGGCGCTCGAAGGCAGCTTCACCGTGGCCTCGACGGTGGGCCGCTGACCGGCGTCGGCCGGGAACACCCAGTACAGGTAGTCGCCCGCCGAGGCCTGGGCGGTGCCGGTCTGCCCCTGCTCCAGTGCGGTGGCCGTACGGAACGTGGTCCCGGCCTCGGTGGGGCCCGCCCCGTCGTCGGCGGGGCTCGCACTCGCCGACGGGCCGTCGGCCACGGCCGCGCCCGCCGAGGTGAGCAGGGTCAGTCCGGCGAGCAGCGCTCCGGTCAGCGCGCGTCGGGCGCCGTGGGTGCGGCGAGGTGTCGTGCGCATCAGTTGGTCCTCCATACGGCGACGCGCCAGCGCGAGATCCAGCCGGTCAGCAGGCCCGCGACCAGTCCGGTCAGAACGAGCACGCCGAGCAGCCACCAGCCGCGGCCGAGCCCGAAGGCCGCCACGTCGGAGGCGTTGTCCGGTCCGTCCACCAGGTCCACGGTCAGTTCGACCGGCAGACCGGGGGACCTCTTCACCGATGCGGGCGCGGAGAAGGAGTGGGCGAGCTGGAGGCAGACGGTCTCGGCGGCGGGCTTGCCGTCGCCGTCGTCGCCGTCCTCCACCTCGGGCCTCGGATAGCGCAGCCCGGACGAGATCACATCGGTGCGGCCGGTCCCGGCCTCGGAACCCCGGACGATCTCCCGCCCGTGCACGGTGACCGCCCGCAGCAGCACCCCGTAGTCGTCGTCGACGGCGCGGTCGGCCGCCACGCTCGCCGAGGCGCGCAGCTCCTGACCGGGCAGCACGTCGACGCGGTACCAGCGGTGCTGGGCGATCTCCGCGCGGTCGGTGTAGAGACCCGGCTTCAGCGCGGGCGCCGCGGAGCAGCTCTTGGCCCCCTCGGTCGCCACCGGCGTGACGACGGGCTCGGCGGCCCGGTCCACCAGCTGCTTGACGCGGCCGGAGAGTTCTTCCTTGTGCTGGACGGCGGTGTACGTGCCGCCGGTGGCCTCGGCGATGCAGGTCAGCTGCTGGCGGATCTTGGCGTTGGGCACCAGGCCCAGCGTGTCCACGACCAGGTGGGTGCCGCGGGCGGCGATCTCCCGGGCCACCTCGCACGGGTCGAGCGGCCCGCAGGTGTCCTCGCCGTCCGTGATGAGCACGATCCGGCGCGAACCTTCCCCGCCCTCCAGGTCGTCCGCAGCGCCGAGCAGGGCCGGGCCGATCGGGGTGAAGCCGGTCGGCGCGAGGGTGGCGACCGCGGCCTTGGCCTCGGTGCGGTCCAGCGGCCCGACCGGGTAGAGCTGCCGGGTGTCCTTGCAGCCGACCTTGCGGTCCTCGCCCGGGTAGTCCGCGCCGAGCGTCCTGATGCCGAGGTGCACCTCCTCGGGCGCCGCGTCCAGGACGTCGTTGAACGCCTGCTTGGCGGCGGCCATCCGGGACTGGCCGTCGATGTCGCGGGTCCGCATCGAGCCGCTGACGTCGAGCACCAGCTCGACCTGGGGGGAGGGGGTGGCGGGGGCTTCGTCGGCGGCGGCGGGGATCGCGGTGCCGAGCCCGGCGGCCAGGGTGGCGAGCGCTATGCCCACCCCGGTCGTCAGCCGTTTTCTAGTGATCATCGCCGGATCTTATGGAAAATCAGTTCGTATTCCCAACCGGGTCGTTGGGGACCGTTCGTCCGGCGGTTCACCGAGGGGACCGGGGGTGGATCTGCGTCAGTCGAGGCAGAACTCGTTGCCCTCGGGGTCCTGCATCACCACGCAGGACTCGTTCTCGCCGTCGGCAAGCATCGTTCGCACATGTACCGCGCCGAGCGCGACCAGGCGTGCGCACTCGGCCTCGAGCGTGGCAAGGCGCTCCTCACCCACGAGCCCGATACCGGCCCGCACATCGAGATGCATCCGGTTCTTGACGACCTTGCCTTCGGGAACCCGCTGGAAGAGCAGGCGCGGACGCACCCCCGAGGGATCGGTGCACGCGAAGTAGATCACTTGCTCCTCGGGCGGCAGCGAGTGGTGGTATTCCTCCCAGGTGGCGAAACCCTCCGGGACGGTCGGTACGACGTACCCCAGCACCTCGCACCAGAAAGCTGCGAGGCGTGCGGGTTCCTCGCAGTCGAAGGTCACCTGGAACTGCGTGATCGTTGACATCGGCGCACCGTACCAAGGGTGTCCCGCTGTCCCTTCCCCAGGTCGGCCTAGACCCCGCGCGGGTCCGAAAACGGCCGCCCGCTGTGAGTCGGGTGAGAGTATCCGCCCATGAACAGCGACCTGGAAGTAAGCGCTCTGGCGATCAATGTCATGATTCCGCAGGCGCTCCGCTGGACGGACACCCGGCGCGGTGAAACGTTCACGCTGACGACACTCAACGTCCGGCTTCTCCCGGACGGTCACCTGGCAGTGAAGGCCTATGGCAGACCGGTCGACGGTGGCCGGGGTGCGTACGTCTCGTTCCCCGTCCCCGACCGACCCGAGCTGGCGGCCCTGGTCTCCGATGCTGCCAGTCGTGCCGGGGAGTTGTGGGCCGCCCATGGTGGTCTCGGCTGAGCCCGGTTCGACTCGACGGCGGACGGTAGACCTTCTTACGTAAGAAGAAGGCGGCAGTCCCGGACAAGGCTCACACCGGCGCGGCGCGGTCGAACGCACCGGCGGCGGCGGCCAGGGTCGTCGTGGTCGCGGCCCGGGCGGACATCTGCGGATCGGGGGCGGTCCGCAGGAGTACCAACTGGTGGTAGAGCGGTGCGGTGGAGGCGATCAGCAGACGCCGCGCGTCGGTGTGCGACGGGAGTTCGCCGCGTTCGACGGCGCGCTCGACGATGATCTCGCAGCGCGCGTACCGGTCCTCCCACAGCCGCTGCTGGGCGTCGGCGGCCCGCGCGGAGCGGAACGAGGCGGCCATCAGCGCCTGGGGGATCGACGGCCGCACGACCAGGGACTCCTGGATCTCGTCGTTGAGGGCCGTCAGGTCGCCGCGCAGGGAGCCCGTGTCCGCCGGCTCCCAGTCGTCCTCGCCCGCCGCGTCGAGGACATCGGCGAGCAGGCCGCCGACGTCCTCCCAGCGCCGGTAGACCGTGGTCCGGTGGACGCCGGCGCGGGCCGCGACGCCCTCCATCGTGAGCCCCTCGTAGCCGTGTTCGCCGAGTTCGGCGCGCACCGCTTCGAGCACCTGGGCGCGGACGCGTGCGGTGCGGCCGCCCGGTCGGCGGTCCGGCGGCGTGGCGGTGCGGGCAGGCTCCGGCGGGCCGCCCGTCGGGTCGGTCATCGGCAATCCGGTTGCCCGGCGGTGTGGGTCATGGCACCATCTTAAAGCAACAGTTGTCGCACTAGTGGAGTTGTCTGGTCGATGCTTTTCCGAAGCTTTTCCCCGGCCTTGCGGTCCGCCGCCACCGCTTCGTCCACGACAGCTTCGGAGTTGCCCGTATGCCTACACAGATCACCGCGCTCGCCGTCAGCAAGGCCTTCGACGGCAGGCCCGTACTCGACTCGGTGAGCTGCTCGCTCGCGCAGGGCGAGCGCACCGGCATCGTCGGTGAGAACGGTTCCGGCAAGACCACCCTGCTGCGGCTGCTCGCCGGGCGGGTCCGGCCCGACCGGGGGAGGGTCGTCCTGCGGGCTGACGGTGGCGTCGGCTACCTCGCGCAGGACGAGGGTCTGCCGGCCGATATGACGGCCCAGCAGGTCATCGATCGCGCGCTGGGCGATCTTCGTGCGATCGAGGCACGGATGCGCCGCCTGGAGGCGGCGATGGCCGACGGCGACGCCTCGGCGCTCGACGCGTACGGCGAGGCCGTCTCCGCCTTCGAGCTGCGCGGCGGCTACGACGCCGACGCCCGGCTGGAGCGAGCCCTGCACGGCCTCGGGCTGAGGCAGGTGGACCGCGCCTCGACCCTGGGCGCCCTCTCCGGCGGCGAACGGGCCCGGCTCCGCCTGGCCGCGGTGCTGGCGGCCGCCCCGGAGGTGCTGCTCCTCGACGAGCCGACCAACCATCTGGACGAGTCCGCCCTGACCTGGCTGGAGGAACATCTGCGCAGCCGCCGGGGCACCACCGTGGTCGTCTCCCACGACCGGCGCTTCCTCGAACACGTCGCGACGAGCCTCCTGGAGGTGGACGGTGACCGGCACGGCGTCGTCCGGTACGGCAACGGCTATGCCGGCTACCTCGCGGAGAGGGCGGCGGCGCGACAGCGCTGGGTCCAGCACCACGACCGGTGGCGCGAGGAGGTCGACCGGACGCGCGCGTCGGCCGCTGTCACCGCCCGCCGGGTCGCCCCGGGCCGGCCGATGAAGGACGGCGACAAACTCTCCTACAACCAGGCAGGGGCCCGCGTGCAGCAGTCCCTGGCCAGCCGGGTCCGTAACGCCGAGGAACGGCTGAACCGCCTGCTGGCCGACCCGGTGCCGGCCCCGCCGGACCCGTTGAGCTTCTCACCCGTGCTGCGCGCCGGACCGCTGTCCGGCACCGTGCTCGACGCTGCCGGGGTCTCCGTCGCGGGCCGGCTCGACCCGATCGACCTGACGGTCCGGGCGGGCGAGCACCTGCTGATCACGGGCGACAACGGTGCGGGCAAGACCACCCTGCTGCGCGTCCTCGCGGGAGACCTGACCCCCGGCCGGGGGCACGTCGTCAGGCGCGGCCGGATCGGCTTCCTCCCGCAGGACCCGGCACCCGGTCCGGCGCACGAGACCCTGCTGGCCGCCTACGCCCGTGGCCTCACCGGGGAAGCGGACGAGCACGCCGAACGGCTGCTGGCCCTCGGGCTGTTCGACCGTGCCCGCCTGTCGGTGCCCGTCGCGCGCCTCTCCACCGGACAGCGGCAGCGGCTCGCCCTGGCGCGTCTGGTCAGCCGGCCCGCCGACGTCCTGCTCCTCGACGAGCCGACCAACCACCTCTCTCCGGCCCTCGCCGAGGAACTGGAGACCGCCCTGGCCGGTTTCGCCGGCACCGTCGTCCTCGTCAGCCACGACCGGTTGCTCCGGCGCCGCTGGCAGGGCGCCCGGCTCGCGCTGCGGGCCGCCCGCGTGCCCGCGCTCAAAAGCTGAGACTTCGGCCGGCCCCGCACCCCTACCCGAAACGAGTGATCACCCTTGTCCCCGCGCCGCACCCACATCGCGATGATCGGCATCCCGATCGTCAGCCACGTCCTGCCCGGACTCGGCATCGTCCGTGAGCTGGTGGCCCGCGGCCACCGGGTCACGTACGCCAACGACCCGGTCATGGCGGACCGGATCGAGGCCACCGGCGCCGAACTCGTCCCCTGTACCTCGGTGTTGCCGGTCGCCGACAACAACTGGCCGACCGACCCCGTCGCCGCGATGGACCTCTTCCTCGACGAGGCGACGCAGGCACTGCCCCAACTGCACGCCGCCTACGACCACGATCCCGCGGACCTGTACCTGTACGACATCGGGGCCTACGCCGCACGCGCCCTCGCCGAGTCACAGGGACGGCCCCTCATGCAGCTGTCCCCGTCGTTCGTGGCCTGGGAGGGGTACGAGGAGGAGGTCGCGGCGCATCTGCGGGGGCTGCCCGGCGCCCCCGCGCACCGCGAGAGGTTCGGCCGCTGGCTCGCCGGCTGCGGGGCGACCACCCTCGACGTGGACGCCTTCTCCGGTCCGCCCGCGCGGGCCCTCGCGCTGATCCCCGAGGCCATGCAGCCCAGCGCCGACAGGGTCGACACCGGGACGGTGACCTTCGTCGGGCCCTGCTTCGACGCCCACGCCGACACCGGCCGGTGGACCCGGCCCGAAGACGCGGAGAAGGTCCTGCTGATCTCCCTCGGCTCGGCGTACACGCACCGGCCGGAGTTCTACCGCCAGTGCCTCGCGGCGTACGGGAACCTGCCCGGCTGGCACGTCGTGCTCCAGATCGGCCGGCACACCGACCCGCGCGAGCTCGGCGACATCCCGCCCAACGTCGAAGTGCACTCCTGGGTCCCGCAGCGGGCGATCCTGGAGCAGGCGGACGCCTTCGTCACCCACGCGGGCATGGGCGGCTGCGGCGAAGGACTCCTCGCGGGCGTCCCGATGATCGCCGTACCCCAGGGCGCCGAACAGTTCATGAACGCGGACCGGCTGGTGGAGCTGGGCGTCGCCCGCCGCATCGACACCCCGGACGCCACGGCCGACACCCTGCGGGCGGCCCTGAACGACCTGGTCACCGACCCGGGAACCGCCCGCCGGTCCGCGCGGTTGCGCGCCGCCGCCCGGAGCGAGGGCGGCACCCCGCGCGCCACCGGCCTGATCGAGGACATGGTCGCCCCGGCCCCAGGAGGCGTCAGGGGCCGGTGAGCAGGGGCCCGGAGGCGCGTTCCAGGACCGAGGTGACCCGCTCCCAGGTCTCCGTGTCCCGTTCCACCGGCGGCAGCCGACGGTCCGTCCCGGAGCTCCGCCAGGCCGTCGCCAGCGCCACCGGGTCGCCGCCGCCCGCCGCCGAGGCGGCGAGCGCCGCCGCGCCGAGGGCGACCAGTTCCCCGCTGCCCGGGATGACGAGCGGGCGGCCGGAGAGCCGGCGCACCGTCTCCACCCACATCCGCCCCTGCGCCCCGCCGCCGATCAGGCGCAGCGGGCGGTCGGCGACCTCGGGCGCGTCGGGATCGAGACCGCAGGCCGACAGCAGACCGTCCAGGGCGCGCAGCACGGTGACGGCCGCGCCCTCGTAGGCGGCGCCCAGCAGTTGCTGCCGGGTGGTGTCGTGGCGCAACCCGGTCAGCAGCCCGGAGGCGGTCGGCAGGTCGGGGGTCCGTTCGCCGTCGAGATAGGGGAGCAGGACGGCGTCACCGCCGGGCGCGGCGTCCTCGCGGTCCAGGCCGAGGAGGGCGGCCACCTTGTCCACGGCGAGCGTGCAGTTGAGGGTGCAGGCCAGCGGGAGGTACGTGCCGTCGGCGGCGGCGAACCCGTTCAGAGCGGTGGACGCGGGCCGGGTGCGGGAGGCGGCGAACACCGTGCCGGAGGTGCCGAGGCTGAGGGCCGGGTGGTCCAGCAGCCCCTCGCCGCCAAGACCGAGGCCCACGGCGGCGCTCATGTTGTCGCCGGTGCCGGCCGCCACCGCGATCCCGGCGGGCAGCCCGAGCGCCTCGGCCGCCGCCTCGGTGAGCGAGCCGATCCGGGCCGCCCCGGTGGGTGCGACCTCCGGGAGCAGGGCCGCGTCCAGGCCGAGCAGTTCCAGCAGGTCGGGGTCGTAGGCGCCGGTCGCGGTGGAGTACCAGCCGCTGCCCGAGGCGTCCCCGGGGTCGGTGGCGGCGACGCCCGCGAGGCGTTCGGTCAGGAAGTCGTGGGGGAGCCGGACCGCCGCCGCGTTCGCCGCGCTCGTGGAGTCGTTCTCGCGCAGCCACTGCCACTTGGACGCGGTGATCGAGGCGACCGGCACGGACCCGGTCCGCTCCGTCCAGGCCCCGGGCCCGCCGAGCGCGTCGGTGAGAGCGGCGGCCTGCAGCGCGGAGCGGGTGTCGTTCCACAGCAGCGCGGGGCGCAGCGGCCGGCCCGCCCCGTCCAGCACGACGAGCCCGTGCTGCTGCCCGGCGACCGCGATGCCGGTGACCGCGCGGGCGGGGAGGCCGGACTCCTTCAGCCCGGCGGCCACCGCCTCGCACAGCGCCCGCCACCAGATCTCCGGATCGCTCTCACGGGCCCCGGCCTCGCCGGTGACCAGGTGCGGGGCGCGTCCGACGGCGAGCTGCTCGCCGGTCACGGCGTCGATGAAGGCGGCCTTGGTGGACTGGGTCGAGCTGTCCACGCCGATGACGACGGCGGGTGACGGCATGGGGGCCTCTTTCGCGCTGCGGGTGCTGGTGCACGTGTGCTGATCATTCGGCTGCGGCACGAACAAATTACGGGATGCGCGACCCGCTGCACAGGGGGCCGGAGATGCTCCGTGCGGCAGGGGGGTTCCATGCCCGGGGTGCGGTGTGCTTGATTAGTCATGACACTGAACAAATAGGGGTGCCGGGCTGGCGGCCGGGCGTCCCGACGGCAGGCGAAGGCGGTCGGACGACGATGACGGAACGCTTCACCCCCACCCCCGAGGACAAGTTCAGCTTCGGTCTGTGGACCGTGGGCTGGCAGGGCCGGGACCCCTTCGGCGACGCGACCCGCGCGGCCATCGACCCCGTCGAGTCGGTGCAGCGGCTCGCGGAACTGGGCGCCTGGGGGGTGACCTTCCACGACGACGACCTGATCCCCTTCGGGGCGCCGGAGACCGAGCGCGAAAGGATCGTCAAGCGCTTCCGGCAGGCGGTCGACGGCAGCGGACTCGTCGTGCCCATGGTGACGACGAACCTCTTCACCCACCCCGTCTTCAAGGACGGCGGGTTCACCGCCAACGACCGTGGCGTACGCCGTTACGCACTCCGCAAGACCCTGCGCAACATCGACCTCGCCGTCGAGCTGGGCGCGACGACCTTCGTGGCGTGGGGCGGCCGCGAGGGGGCCGAGTCCGGCGGGGCGAAGGACGTCCGCCTCGCCCTCCACCGGATGAAGGAGGCCTTCGATCTGCTGGGCGAGTACGTCGTCGAGCAGGGCTACGACCTCCGCTTCGCCATCGAGCCGAAGCCGAACGAGCCGCGCGGCGACATCCTGCTGCCCACCATCGGCCACGCCCTGGCCTTCATCGAGCGCCTGGAGCGCCCCGAGCTGGTCGGCGTCAACCCGGAGACCGGACACGAGCAGATGGCCGGGCTCAACTTCCCGCACGGCATCGCCCAGGCCATGTGGGCCGACAAGCTCTTCCACATCGACCTCAACGGCCAGTCCGGCATCAAGTACGACCAGGACCTGCGCTTCGGCGCGGGCGATCTGCGCCAGGCGTTCTGGCTCGTCGACCTGCTGGAGAGCGGCTACGAGGGCCCCCGCCACTTCGACTTCAAGCCCCCGCGCACCGAGGACTACGACGGTGTCTGGGCCTCCGCCGCGGGCTGCATGCGCAACTACCTCATCCTCAAGGAGCGGGCCGCCGCCTTCCGCGCCGACCCCGAGGTGCGGGCGGCCCTGCGCGCGTCCCGCCTGGACGAACTGGCACGCCCCACCGCAGGCGAGGGACTGGCGGGCCTGCTCGCCGACCGCAGCGCGTACGAGGACTTCGACGTGGACGCCGCCGCGGCACGCGGGATGGCCTTCGAGGCGCTGGACCAGCTCGCCATGGACCACCTGCTCGCCGTGCGCTGATCCCGTGGGCCGACCCACCGGCTGAGCCGTCGCGCAGGTCCGAACCGGCCGGGCCGGGGCCGTCCGGCTCCGGCTCAGCCGCCGGACGGCTCCGCGTACGCCACCGGATCGTCCAGCACGTCCTGCACCACGAGCGCAGCCGCGCCCCGCGCCGCGTCGCCCGCCACCGACGACGCCCGGAGCCGGCCGCTGCCCGGGGACCAGAGCCCCGACACCACCCGGCCGGTCAGCTCCTCGTCGGCGGGCGGCGCCAGCCACGGCATCAGCCCCCGGTAGATCCCGCCGAGCACCACCGCGTCCGGGTCGATCAGGTTCACCGCCCCCGACAGCACCCGGCCCAGCATCCGGCCCGCCTCACCGACCGAGGCCACCGCGCGCGGGTCCCCGGCGCCCGCGCGCCGCTCCAGCTCCAGGACCCCGGAGGCGCCGCCGATCCCCTCGATCCCGGCCGCCCGCAGCAGCGCCGCCTGACCGGCGTACTGCTCCAGGCACCCCCGCGAACCGCACCGGCACTCCGGACCCGCCGGATCCACCACCACATGCCCGATCTCCCCGGCGAAACCGTGCGCACCGCGCAGCAGTTCGCCGCCCAGGACCAGTGCGCCGCCGACCCCGATCTCCCCGGTCAGATAGAGGAAGCTGCGCACATCCCCGAGACCGCCGAACCACAGCTCGGCCAGCGCCGCGAGATTGGCCTCGTTCTCCGAGGCGACCGGCAGCACCGGGTGGCCGGGGCGCAGGGCGGCCAGCGCGTCGGCGAACAGCTCCTGGGCCGGGACCTCGTTCCAGCCGAGGTTGGGGGCCTGCCGCACCGATCCGCCGGAGACGAGACCCGGCAGTGCCAGCGCCGCGCCCACCGGACGCAACTCCTGCTCGTACGCCGACTCCAGGGTCCGCGCGGCGATCCGGGCCGCTCGTGCCAGGGCCTCCTCGGCGGGCGCGCCCCGGTTGTCGAGGTGTTCGGTCTGCCGGACCCGGCCGGTGCCCGCCAGGTCCACCACGCACACCGAGACGTAATCGATGTTGATCTCCACGCCGAGCCCGGCCGGGCCGGTCCTGGCCACCTTGAGCGCGGTGCCGGGGCGGCCGGCCTGCCCGCTGAACGTCTTGCCCGACTCGGTGAGGAACCCGCTGTCCATCAGCTGCTCGACGAGCGAGGACACCGCGGCCCGGGTCAGCCCGACCCGGGCGGCCACCCCGGCCCGGGTCGCCTCGCCGCGCTCGCCCTCGTCCCGTACGGCGCGGAGTACCAGGCTCAGATTGTGCCGTCGCACGGTGTCCTTGTCGGCCTTGGGCCCCAGCGGAGTGAGGATGCTCTTCATATCGTCGCCGAGCCTATGTGATGCGGGGCTCCCGGCGGGGGTGCGGGAACGGGCGGTATCGCGGAGCCGGAAAGGTGCGGCATCGCGGAGGGGGTGGTCGCGGCCGTCCGGCCGGAACCACCCCCTGGCGATCGGGCTCGGCTCAGGGCTTGGCGCCCCGGGCCTTCAGCATGTCCGCCATCAGACCCATCTCCGACTGCTGACCGAGGACCATGCCCGCCGCCAGATCCCGGATGGCGTCCGTCTTCGCCGCACCGGCGGCCGCCTGCGCCATGTCCGCGCCCGCGCGGTGGTGCACGGTCATCAGCCGCAGGAACAGCACCTCGGCCTTCTCGCCCTTCGCGGCCGTGAGGGCCGCCAGCTCCGCGTCGGTGGCCATGCCCGGCATGAGCGAACCGTCGTCGGTCGGCGTGAGGGTGTGTCCCATCCACTCCATCGGCGGCCCGGCCGCGCTCTTCGGCAGCCCCCACAGCTCCAGCCAGCCCAGCATCATGCCGCGTTGGTTGGCCTGGGTGTTGATGATGTCGTACGCGAGACGGCGCACGTCCGCGTCGTCGGTGCGGTCACGCACGATGAACGACATCTCCACGGCCTGCTGGTGGTGGATCGACATGTCCCGGGCGAAGCCCGCGTCCACGGAGTCCTCCGCCGGAGCGGACCGCGCCGCGGCGGACGCCCCGGACGGGGAGGCCGCGGAGGGGCGCACGACCATCAGCGCCACCAGCCCCAGCGCCACGAGCAGCACGGCGGCCCCCGCGAGGACCATCCGGCGGGTGGAGCCGGTAGGCGCCAGGGCGGTCACTTGTCCAGCCCGCCGGTGCAGGCGGCCCCCGGCTCAGGGGTCTGCGGGCCCTGCACGTACTTGGTGAAGAACTGCGCGACCCGGTCGTCCGTGGCGCTCTTGACCGTCACCTGCTTGCCCCACGCGCTGAGCATCAGCGGGTCCTTCTGGTCCTTGACCGGGCTCATCAGGGAGTAGGGAGTCGACTTGACCTTCTTGGTGAGGGCCTCGATGTCGGCGTCCGAGGCCTTGTCGTTGTACGTGACCCAGACCGCGCCGTGCTCCAGCGAGTGCACGGCGTTCTCCTTCGGTATCTCGTCGGAGTAGACGTCGGCGTTGCAGTTCATCCAGACCTGGTTGTGGTCGCCGCCGACGGGCGGGTTCATCGGGTAGTCGACCTTGGCCGCCACGTGCTCACGCCCCAGGTCGTCCCAGCTGCGCTCGCCGGTGACCGGCGAGGTCTTGGCCTGGTTCTCCTTCTCCTCCTTCTCGTTCGCCTGCGACATCAGATAGCCGCCCCCGGCGACCAGGGCGGCGACCACGGCCACCGACGCGCTGATGGTGATGATGCGGACCCGCCGCTCGCGGGCGCGTTCCTTGCGGCGCGCCTCTTCGAGCTTGGCGCGACGCGCTGAGGCCGGGTTGTTCTGGTTCTTGGCGGAAGCCATGGGGAGTCCTCGTCGTTCAACCGATGCATACAGGGCGATGCATGAAGGGGAAAGGGTGCGGGGCATGCGAAAAACCGCTCCCGGTGAACCGGCGCCGGGGCGCGGCGGGAGAGCGGACCCGGCCTCTAGATCCGCTGGACCTGGAGGCGTAGTTGATCGACGGAACGCACACCGTCGTGCGCGGGACCCCGGATGGCCGCCGCGCCGGTGAGCGGGGTGGCGGGGACGAAGGTCACGGGCGAGGGAACGGTGACGGGGGCGGACGACGCCGGGAGCACGACGGCCGCCGTGTGCGTCGAGCCGCCGTGGCACGAGGTCCCGAGCCCGCGGTCCGCCGGAGAGGTCATGACGACCGTTTCGAGGGCGGCGTCGGGCGTCGGGGTGAAGGCGCGGACTGCGGTCGCCCCGGCCGGGCCTGCCTCGGCAGGCGCGGCGGCGGACGAGGTGGTGACCGAGCAGCAGAAGAGCATGGCCAGCAGGAAGAACACCCAGCCCAGAGCGAGGGGCGTGCGGGAGCGGTACCGCTGCCGGTCCGTCCGCGTGCTCACCCTGGTCATCGCCCGTCATCGTAGTGGGTGCATGAAGATTCAAAGAATATGGGTCGCGCCGTCCGCGGGACAGTGTGCCCGAGTCGCCGTCGCTCGAACAGGGTTCAAATAGTTTACAGGTGTAATACCTGTTAACGTGTATGGGTGACCGATACACCTACCCGCCCGGGGCGGCTCCCCGTCCGCAGCCTCCCGCTGGCCTCGGCCTGCCGTACGCCCGACGGGCCGGGGCCGTGGCGGGCGTGGTGCTCGGCATGACCGCCTCGCTCGCCGTGGCCCTGGTCACCGCGTCCCTCACCGGATCGACCGCCGTGCTCATCGCGGTCGGGGCGCTGCTCGCCGCCGCCCAGAAGGTGCTGTGCGACGCCACCCGGATCGGACCGCCCGGTCATGTGATCTTCACCTTCGTCAGCTCCGCCGCCCTCTTCGCCCCGCAGCGCCCGGAGCAGATCCCCGGCCATCTCGCCCTGACCCTCGGCGCGGGCGCGTTCGCCTGGCTGGTCGCCCTCGCGCCCGCCCTGGTCCGCCGCGAGGGCCCCGAGCGCCGGGCCGTCGCCCGTGCCCTGACGGCCGCGGCCGAGTGCGCCGCCGACCCCGGCCCTCGTACCCGCAACGCGGCGGCCGCCGCCGTGCACGCGGCCTGGCAGTGCCTGCTCGCCTCCGGCCGCCCCACCCCCGTACGCCGGTCGCTGGAGCGCCTGGTGGTGCACGCCGAAGGCGCCTTCGCGGCCCCGCGCCCCGGGGGCGGAGGGGCGGCCGGCCCGGACCGGCTGCGCGCCTGGGCCGCCCTGACCCGGGCCCGGGGGCCCGTGCCCGCGCCGCCGCCGGCCCCCGGCACCGCCGACGAGCTCTACGGCATCGACGCCGAACGGGCCGCCCTGCGGGCCCCCGAGGGGCGCCGCGCGGCCCGCCGTGCCCTGCTGCGCCGGCTCGGCCCCGGATCGCCGCTGCTGCCGGTCGCGGTCCGCACCCTGGCGGGCTGCGCACTCGCCGGATACCTCTGCGCCGCGCTCGGCGTCGGCCGCCCCTACTGGGCGATCGTCACCGCCGCCTCCCTCTACCAGGCCAACATCACCCTCTCGTGGAACCGGGCCCTCCAGCGCACCCTGGGCAACCTCCTGGGCGTGCTCGTCTTCGCCGCCGTCCTGCCGGTGTCCCGGATCAGCCCGCTCGCCCTCGTCTGCTGCTGCCTCTTCTTCAGCTTCGCCGCCGAGGCGCTCATCACCCGCAACTACTGGCTCGGCTCCGTCGCGGTGACCCCGATGGCCCTGCTGGTGCTGGAGTTCGGCGGCGCCCATCCGGCCGGGGAGCTGATCGGCGACCGGGTCCTGGACACCGTCCTCGGCGCGGTCGCCGGCTTCCTGGCCGCGACGCTCGTCACCAACCGGCGGGCGGCGGGGCGGGTCGAGCGGGCGCTCGACGCCACCGGCCGGGCCCGCGCCGAGGCCGAGCGGACCGGCGCCGACCCCGGGGCCGCGCCCGAGGCACGGGACCGGGCGCGCCGGACGCTCACCGCGAGCCTCGTCGAACTGCGCGAGGCCGGCGACACCGCCGCGGGCGAATGGTGGCAGCGCGCCCTGCCCGAGCAGCGCCTTCTCGCGGCCGAGCGGGCCGGACACCGTACGCTCGCCGCGACAGCACAACGGCGGGGGCCCGGGGGAGCTACACCTCCTGCGGTCCACGCCCCTTCGATCGGAGCGGAGTGACCGACGACATCGTTGCCTCGGTGGTCCGGCAGTGGCAGGCCGTCAACCCCGGGCTCGACACCGGACCGATGGAGATCATCGGCCGGATCAACCGCTGCGCCGCCCTGCTCCAGCAGGCGGAGGACGCTCCCTTGCGCTCCGCCGGGCTGACCCGCGCCGAATTCGACCTCCTCGGCGCCGTACGCAGGACGGACCGGGAGCTGACCCCCGGCGAGCTGGCCCGCGAGACCTTCTCCTCCGGGGCCGCCGTCACCAAGCGGCTGCGCGCCCTCCAGGACCGCGCCCTGGTCGAGCGCCGGGGGGACGACCGCGACCGGAGGGTCGCCCATGTCCGGCTCACCGACGAGGGCCGGGCCCTGGTCGACCGGCTCCTGCCCGAACAGCTCGCCTACGAACGCACGGTGCTCGCCGGTCTCGACGAAGGTGCGCGCGACGAACTCGGTTCCAGGCTGGGTGAGTTGCTCGTCCAGCTGGAGGGCCGACTGGGCGCGGCCCGGCGCTGATCCGGCGGCCCGGCGAAGGGTCTTCGTGGGCGCGTCAGCGCGGCGGTTTTGCGCGTCACTCGCCCGCCGGTCAGGAATCTGCACCTTTCGATCCGGTTCGATCACCTGTGCCTTTGGCCTGTTGTGTGAGGTGAGAAGCGCCTGCGCGTGGGTGATTTGCCCTAGAGAAGTGCGGTAACTGGCTTATTTGTCCCCGGGGTTCCGGCGGCAGGCCCCTTCAAGGAGGGCGATTCTCGGCCACGCTCACTCACCGCGCACGCCCAGAAGCGCAGCGTGCAAAAACTGGCGAGTGTATTCCTCTCGGCGAGCTTCCGCAGGGGGTTGGGTGAATATGCCGAAGCACTGTTCTGATCTGGCTAAGCTCACGCGCAGTGAAGTCGAGTTGAGATGAATTCGAGCACTTGTTCCTCAGTCTCCGCTCATGTGCGCATACATCCCGGAATCAACCGCCAGAGGGTTTTAGATGGTCCGTGTTGAATCACCGCCGACCGACAGAGAAATTCCCGTCGTCCGCGTAGTCCTGCTGCCCGTGGCCCTGCTCCTCGGCGCCACCGCCGCCGGCTCGGCCCTGGTCGCACCGGCCGCGCGGATACCAGTCGCCGTGTGCGGCGCGATCACCACGCTCGTGGTCGCCGTACTCACCGTGGCGCTGCACCGACGCCGACGCGCCATGCGCGTCCAGCGCGCGGAGTACGAACAGCGCATCGCCTACCTGGAACACCGGATCCTCTCGCACGACTCCGAGACGGTACGGCTCACCAAGGAAGTCATGCCCGCCGCCATCCGACGGCTGCGCGTGGGCAATTCGCCCGAAGAAGTGATGCGCGACATCGTCGACGCGGACGTGGCCAACCGCCATCTGCCCAAGGCGCTGCGCGAGCAGATCTACCAGGTCCTCGAAGTCATCGACAACGAGGAGGCGCGGCGTGACTCCGCTCAGCGCGCCTTCGTCAGCGTCGCCCGCCGCGTCCAGGCGATCGTGCACCGCCAGGCCAGTGAACTGCGGGAGATGGAGGACCACTACGGGCGCAACCCCGAGGTCTTCGACGACCTGCTCCGCATCGACCACGGCACCGCGCTGATCGGCCGCCTGGCCGACTCCATCGCCGTGCTCGGCGGCGCCCGCCCGAGCCGCCAGTGGCCCAAGCCCGTACCGCTGTTCAGCGTGTTGCGCGGCGCGATGTCCCGCATCCTGGAGTACCAGCGCGTCGATCTGCACTCGATCGCCAAGGTCGCCATCGTCGGCACCTCGGTCGAACCGCTCATCCACGCCTGCGCCGAACTCCTCGACAACGCGACCCGCTACTCACCGCCCCAGACCCGGGTGCACGTCACCGCGGTCGAGGTGCAGACCGGCATCGCCATCGAGATCGAGGACGGCGGCGTCAGCCTCAGCGAGGAGGCCCGCGCCCGAGCCGAGAACATGCTCGCCCAGGCCCAGGCCGGCATCAACATGAACGACCTCGGGGAGTCCCCGCGCCTCGGCATGGCCGTCGTCGGCCGGCTCTCCCGGATGTACCAGCTCCAGGTGTCGCTGCGTCAGTCGGCGTACGGCGGCGTCCGCGCCGTCCTCATCGTGCCGCGCGACATGATCACCACCGGGCCCGCCCCGGGCATCGCCCACGGCATCGGCGCCACCTCGCGGCCCACCAGCTCCCTGGACATGTCGCAGCTCCAGCACGTGGTGCCGCCGCCCGGCAAGCGCAAGCCCAAGCCCGCCGCCACCGGCCCCGTGCCGTCCGTGGCCGCACCGGTCTCCACCGGAGCCCCCGCGGCCGCGTCGCGCCCGGCCGTTCCCGCGGCAGCCATGGAGGACGACCTTCCCGTGGTCACCGAGTGGACCGAGAACGGGCTGCCGCAGCGCCGCAGCCGGGGCCGCGCCCCGCTCGGCTCGCACAACCTCCCGCAGCAGCCCCCGCCACCCCCCGCCCCCGCCAACGGGTTCCAGCCCGGCGCGGACGAGGGCGCGGAGGACGGACGCGGCGAGGAGAAGCCCCCAGGTCTGTGGCTGGAGGCCTTCACCAAGGCCGTCAACGGCGTACCGCAGGAACGAAAGCACGGCGAAGACTCCGATGACGCGTGGGACAAGGGAGACCTGAAGTGATCCAGCAGCGGGGAAACATGGACTGGATGCTCAAGGAGCTGGCCGACGACGTACCGAGCATCCACCAGATCGTGGTGCTCTCGTCGGACGGTCTGCGCATCGCGATGCACGGCGGCGACCCCGACGTCGCCGACCGGCTCGCGGCGGCCTGCGCCGGACTGCAGAGCCTGGCCGCCGCGGTGGCCACCGAGATCCCGTACAGCGACGGCCTCATGAAGCTCGTGGTCATCGAGGTGACGGGCGGGTTCTTCTACCTGATGGCGGCCGGGGCCGGCGCCTACCTCGCGGTCCTGGCCGGTGAGACCGTCGACGCCGGGCTCGTCGGGGCCCGGATGCGGGACATGGTCGTGCGGATCGGAGCCCACCTGACCAGCCCGCCCCGCCACGGCGGGCAGTCCGGATGAGTGGACCTCGACGAGAGCGCCGCAAGGCCGATCCGGATCTGCACGATCCGGAACGGCTTTACGTGATCACCGGCGATCTCGACGACAGCGAACGGTCCGCGCTCGACCTGGTCACGATGGTCGTCGCGCAGGCGGAGCCCTCGCCGACCTTCCAGCCCGAGCAGGCCGCCATCCTGCGGCTCTGCCAGGCGCCGTTGTCCGTCGCCGAGATCTCGGCCTACCTCAGCCTGCCGTTCAGCGTGGTCACCTCGCTCCTGAGCGATCTCCTCGCGACCGAGCTCATCGAGTCGCGTGCGCCGATCGTCCGCGCCACTCTCCCCGACAGGTCCCTTCTCGAAGCGGTGATGCATGGACTTCAGAAGCTCTGACACGATCACCGGACCCCGCAGCGAGGACGTCCTTCCCACCACGGCCACCGCCGCGGTGAAGGTCGTGATCGTCGGCGGGTTCGGCGTCGGCAAGACGACCATGGTCGGCTCGGTGAGCGAGATCCGGCCGCTGACGACCGAAGAGACCATGACCCAGGCCGGCGTCGGCGTGGACGACAACGCCGGGGTGGAGACGAAGACCGCCACCACGGTCGCCATGGACTTCGGACGGATCAGCCTCAGCGAGGAACTGATCCTCTATCTGTTCGGCACCCCCGGCCAGGAACGCTTCTGGTTCCTCTGGAACGGCCTCTTCGAGGGCGCCCTCGGCGCGGTCGTCCTCATCGACACGAGACGGCTCGAGGTCAGCTTCGACGTCATCGGCCGCCTGGAGGAGCGCGGAGTGCCCTTCGTGGTGGCCGTGAACACCTTCCCCGACGCGCCGCACCACCCGGTCGAGGCCCTGCGCAGAGCCCTCGACCTGCCGGACGAGGTCCCGATGATCGACTGCGACGCCCGGCTGCGGGCCTCCAGCCGCGATGTGCTGATGACCCTGATGCGCTATCTGCACAGCCTGGCCGTCCCCCTCGCCTGACGCCGAACCTCCGCTTCGGGACGCCCCGGTCCACCGGATCCACGACCGGATCCACCGGATCGACCGGATGCACGACCGGGGGCGCGCGCCGTCTCCCGGCGCCTGCCCCCGGCCCGGTCCGGCCCGCGCCCCGTCCCGCCCGCTCGCGCACCAGCCCTGGAATCCTGATCCCTGGAGCCCCTGTGACAACCCCCTTCCACCACGAACCCGGCGCCGTGCCCCCGCCCCAGTGCCCGGCCCACAACCTCGACATCGGCCCCGGCGGACTGCGCCGGCTCTACGGTCCCGAGGCGGAGAACAACCCGGCGGGCCTCTACGACAAGCTCCGCGCCGAACACGGCACGGTCGCCCCGATCCTGCTCCATGGCGACGTGCCCGCCTGGCTCGTGCTCGGCCACAGCGAGAACCTCCACGTCACCCGTACGCCCTCCCAGTTCTCCCGGGACTCGCGGCGCTGGCGGGCCCTCCAGGACGGCAGCGTCGCCCCGGACCACCCGCTCGCCCCGATCTTCACCTGGCAGCCCGTCTGCGTGTTCGCCGACGGCGCCAAGCACGAGCGGCAGCGCGGCGCGGTCACCGACAGCATGGAGCGCATCGACACCCGCGGGGTGCGCCGCCACATCAACCGCTTCAGTAACCGCCTCGTCAACGACTTCTGCGAGAAGGGCACCGCCGACCTGGTCAGCCAGTTCGCGGAGCATCTGCCGATGATGGTGGTGTGCGCGATCTTCGGCATGCCGGAGGAGTACGACGAGCGTCTCGTCCAGGCCGCCCGGGACATGACCCGCGGCACCGAGACCGCCGTGGCCAGCAACGCCCACATCGTGTCCGTGCTGACGCGCCTGGTCGAGGGGCGCCGCAACGACCCCGCGCCGGACCTGGCCTCCTGGCTCGTCGAACACCCCGCGACGATGACCGACACCGAGGTCATCGAGCACCTGCGCCTCATCATGATCGCCGCCTACGAGTCGACCGCCAACCTCATCGCCAACGTGCTGCGCATGGTCCTGATCGACCCGCGCTTCCGCGCCCGGCTCAGCGGCGGGCACATGACCGTCCCCGAGGCGGTCGAGCAGACCCTCTGGGACGAGCCGCCGTTCACCGCCGTCTTCGGCCGCTGGGCGGTCGGCGACACGGAGCTGGGCGGCCAGCAGATCAAGGCGGGCGACGCCCTGCTCGTCGGGATCGCCCCGGCCAACACCGACCCCACCGTCCGTCCGGACCTGGGCGCCGACATGGGCGGCAACCGCGCCCACCTCGCCTTCAGCGGCGGCCCCCACGAGTGCCCGGGACAGGACATCGGCCGGGCCATCGCCGACGTCGGTGTCGACGCGCTCCTGATGCGCCTGCCGGACCTGGAGCTCGGCGTCGGGGAGAGCGAGCTGCGCTGGGTCGGCAACATCATGTCCCGCCACTTGGTCGAGCTTCCGGTGAAGTTCGCCCCCAGCCCCCAGCAGAAGCTGGACGCCGACCCGCTCTCGGTGATGGCCCGGGCCGCCCGCCCGGCCGACGCCTGGGAGATCTCCTCCCCGGCCAGGCAGGTCCCCGAGCCCCGGCCCGAGGCACCCATGGCGCAGCCCGCCCATGCCCCGGGCGCCGCTCCCGCCCCGGCGGCACCCCCGGCGCCCCGACCGGCCCCTTCCCCCGAAGCCGCTCCGGTGGCGACGATCCCGCGGCAACGCCGCCCGGCCGCCCCCGCCCGGCTCTGGCAGGCGGTCGCCCGCTGGTGGAGCGGCTACTGACACGCCGTCGCCCGTCCTGCCGCGGCGGCCCCGGATCACGCCCACGGGCCCGGGGCCGCCGCGTCGTGTTCCGGGGTGGGCGCGGGCAGCGCCGGGGAGCCCGGACCTGCCCGTACCATCGAGCAGCGTGAAGCTGACAATTCTTGGCGGTGGCGGATTCCGGGTGCCTCTCGTGTACGGGGCCCTCCTCGGCGATCACGCCGAGGGCCGCGTCTCCCGGGTCACGCTGTACGACACCGACGCCGACCGGCTCACCGCCGTCGCCCGCGTCCTCGAGGAACAGGGGCGGGGCATCGCGGACGCCCCCGCCGTCGTCGCCACCACGGAACTCGACGAGGCGCTGCGCGGCGCCGACTTCGTCTTCTCCGCCATCCGGGTCGGCGGCCTGGCCGGACGCGCCGCCGACGAACGGGTGGCCCTCGACGAGGGCGTCCTCGGCCAGGAGACCGTCGGCGCCGGCGGCATCGCGTACGGGCTGCGCACCGTTCCCGTCGCCCTCGACCTGGCCCGTCGCATCGCCCGGCTCGCCCCGCACGCCTGGGTCATCAACTTCACCAACCCGGCGGGCCTCGTCACCGAGGCGATGTCCCGGCACCTGGGCGACCGGGTCATCGGGATCTGCGACTCGCCGGTCGGTCTGGGGCGGCGGATGGCCCGCGTCCTGGGCGCCGACCCGGACCGGGCCTGGATCGACTACGCCGGGCTCAACCACCTCGGGTGGGTGCGGGGGCTGTACGTGGACGGGCGGGACGAACTGCCCCGGCTGCTCGCCGACCCGAAACTGCTCGACTCCTTCGAGGAGGGCCGCCTCTTCGGCGCGGAGCTGCTCAGGTCGCTGGGCGCGATCCCCAACGAATACCTGCACTACTACTACTTCAACCGTGAAGCCGTACGCGCCTACCAGGAGGCCGAACAGACCCGGGGCGCCTTCCTCCGGGATCAGCAGGAGGGCTTCTACGCCCGCATGCGGGAGCCCGGCACCCCCGCCCTGGCCACCTGGGACCGCACCCGGGCCGAACGCGAGGCGACGTACATGGCGGAGAACCGCGAGGTCGCCGGAGCGGGGGAGCGGGAGGAGAGCGACCTGGGGTCCGGCGGCTACGAACAGGTCGCGCTCGCCCTGATGCGGGCCGTCGCCCGCAACGAACGCACCTCATTGATCCTCAACGTCCGCAACCGCACCGCCCTTTCAGCCCTGGACGCGGACGCCGTCGTCGAGGTGCCCTGCCTCGTCGACGCCAACGGGGCCCACCCCGTGGCCGTCTCCCCCCTGCCGGACCACGCGGTCGGCCTCGTCACCGCCGTGAAGGCCGTGGAGCGGGCGGTGCTGGAGGCGGCGGATAGCGGGTCCCGCGCGGCGGCCGTCCAGGCGTTCGCGCTGCACCCGCTGGTCGACTCCGTGACCGTGGCCCGGCGGCTGCTCGACCGGTACGCCGAAGTCCACCCGGGGCTCGCGTACCTCGGCCGGCCCTGACCCCGTGGGGCCCGCGAGGGAACGGTACGGGCCCGACCTGACCGGGCCCGGCTCGTCCCCACGCGAGCCCCGCCCGCCCGGTGGTCAGGGAGGCTATGGCGCGGACACGACGCTCGGCGCTCCGGCGGTGGCCCAGCTCGGCGTCACGCCGGTCACCTGGCAGACCATCAGGAAGAGCGGGATGGGCGGCGTGTACGGCGTGAGGCCGTCCGGCGAGTGGATCAGCCGGGGCCGTCCGCCGGGAATGTCCGCGTCACGCGCGTACGTCACCTGCTCGGGCCAGTCGAGGTCCAGGTCGGAGCCGGCCGGGACGATCCACCACCAGCGGTCCGCGTCGGCGAAGACGCAACCGGTGCGCGGCAGATGGGACATGAGCCGGAAGCCGTGCCGGGCGGGGACCCCGACCGCGTCGCAGCCCAGGCTGGCCGACATCGTGGCCGGCAGGACCAGCCGCGCCCGGCCGCCCCGGGCCTGCTCGGGCGTCCGGGCCCGTGCCGCGCGCAGCTTGGCCAGCGCGTTCTTCAGCATGGCTGCTCCGTGCCGGGCAGCTGCTCGGCGTCGTGCGGCAGCTCCGCCCAGACGATGCGGCCGGAAGCGTCCCCGGCGTCGTGCGAACCCCAGGCACTGCTCATCGCGTCGACGAGGAGCAGACCGCGGCCGTGCTCGTCGTCGGACGAGCGGCGCAGCCGCGGGCCGCCGGGCTGGTGCCCCTGGTCCTGCACGGCTATCCGCAGTCGTCTGCCGATCCGGCTCAGCTCGCACACCACCCGGGTGCTCGCGGTGTGCACGACGGCGTTGGTCACCAGCTCGGAGACGATGAGGACGGCCGCGTCACAGGCGTCGTGGCCCACCTTCCAGGCATCCAGCCGGGCCCGCGTCCGCTCGCGCGCACCGGCCACCGACTCGGGGTGCGCCGGAAGCGCGAAGCAGTAACGGAGCGTCTCCGTCCCGGGGCTGAGGTCCATGAGCCGGGGGATGAGCGCACTGCCAGGTGCCACGACCGATTCCTCACAGTGGGGGCTGCGTCACGCTTCGTTCCCCGGGTGATCGGGGACGGGCGTGACTGAGCGAACTGGTTCTGGAGTCAACTCTCCCCCCGACGATGACACTTGGCAAGGGGCACTCTGAAATTTCCAGAGTGTCTGTGTCGTTGGGGGCGCACGCATGGCACACTGCTCGCAAACAGCGCATGGGGAGGTCTGAAGTGAGCGAACCGCGGTCCGCCCCGACCGTGGGCCAGGTCGTTCTCGGCAAGCGTCTGCAGGATCTGCGCGAGCGTGTCGGCCTGACCCGTGACCAGGCGGCGAAGGTGCTCAGGGTCGCCCCGGCGACGATACGCAGAATGGAAACGGCCGAGGTCGGGCTGAAGATCCCCTATGTGCAGCTGCTGCTGAAGGCGTACGGCATCGCCGACCAGGAGGCCGACGCCTTCGTCGACCTGGCCGAGGAGGCGAACAAGCCGGGCTGGTGGCAGCGTTTCCACGACGTCCTGCCCGACTGGTTCAGCATGTACGTCAGCCTGGAGGGCGCGGCGAGCCTGCTGCGCATGTACGAGCCGCACTTCGTGCCCGGACTCCTCCAGACCGAGGACTACGCACGGTCCGTGATGCAGACCGGAGCGGTGGGCCAGACCCGGCCCGAGGACATGGAGCGCCATGTGGCGCTGCGGATGGAGCGCCAGTCCCTGCTGGCCAAGGACGACGCCCCCAGGCTGTGGGCGATCATGGACGAGACCGTCCTGCGGCGGCCCGTCGGCAGTGCG
Organism: Streptomyces anulatus; assembly: GCF_014650675.1. Taxonomy (GTDB): domain Bacteria; phylum Actinomycetota; class Actinomycetes; order Streptomycetales; family Streptomycetaceae; genus Streptomyces; species Streptomyces anulatus. The sequence continues at coordinate 247,531 of NZ_BMVK01000004.1, forward strand.
CGGGTGATGCGCGGGCAGATCGACAAGCTGCTCGAATCCACGGAGCTTCCCCACGTCACGCTTCAGATCGCGGAGTTCGCCACCGGCCACCACCCGGGAACCTACGGACCGTTCGTCCTCTTCCGGTTCGCCGTCCCCGAACTCCCCGACATGGTCTACAGCGAGTACCTGACCGGAGCCGTCTACTTCGACGCCCGACCCGAGGTGGCCTCCTATCTCGAAGTCATGGACCGCATGGCGGCTCAGGCCGCAACTGCACAACGCACGAAGGAAATCCTCCGGGACTTCCGCAAGGAGCTGTGATGAACCACATATACAACGGCATGCCCGCCGGTGACCTCGGCTCCGAAGGCTGGTACAAGCCGTGGAGCGGTGGGAACGGCGGCAACTGCATCGAGGCCATGAAGCTCGCCGACGGGCGGGTCGCCGTACGCCAGTCCGCCGACCCGGACGGCCCCGCTCTCATCTACTCCAACGGCGAGATCGCCGCGTTCATCCAGGGCGCCAAGGCCGGCCAGGCCGACTTCCTCCTCACCTGAGACCCCGCCATTCCTTCGGTTGTTCCCCATCGTCGACGTACGGACCCCTGACCACGGAGCGCGCCATGACCGGGCAAGAACCCCACTCCATCGAGATCGACACCAGCAAGCCGCATCCGGCCCGGATGTACGACTGGTTCCTCGGCGGCAAGGACAACTACCCGGTCGACGAACAGATGGCGCGACAGCTGCTCGCCCTGGACGCGCGGGGCCGTGACATGGCGCGGGTCAACCGGGCGTTCATGCACCGGGCCACCCGCTGGCTCGCCGAGAGCGGCGTGCGCCAGTTCCTGGACATCGGCACCGGCATACCCACCGAGCCGAACCTCCATCAGATCGCCCAGCAGGCCGCTCCCGACGCGCGCGTCGTCTACTGCGACAACGACCCGATCGTGCTCGCCCACGCGGCGGCGCTGCTCCGCTCCACGCCCGAGGGCGCCACCGAGTACATCCAGGCCGACGCCCGCAAGCCGGAGACCATCCTCGCGGAGGCCGGCCAGATCCTGGACTTCGACCAGCCGATCGCCCTGTCGCTGCTGGCCCTGCTCCACTTCATCGACGACGAGGACGGCGCGGGCGAACTGCTCGACAAGCTGGTCGAGCAGCTTCCCTCCGGCAGTTACCTGGTGCTCTCGCACACCACCGGCGACTTCAACCCGGAAGGTGCCGCGCAGGCACGGGCCATGTACAAGGCGCGCGGGATGACGCTGCGGCCCCGCAGCCGCGCCGAACTCACGGCGTTCTTCGACGGTCTCGAACTGGTCGAGCCGGGCGTCTCGCTCTCCGCCGACTGGCATCCGGAGCTCGGCGAGGTCATCGACGTCCCGGGCGACGAGCCGATCCCCGGCTATGCCGGAGTGGCCCGCAAACCCTGACCCCCCGGTTCCACCGCCGCTCCGCCCGCCCGCACCCGGCGCGGGCGGGCGGTGGCGCTCCGTGCTCAGGCGCCGAGGGCGTGTCCCGTGGTGACGTCCACATGCCCGGGCACCTCGTCGTGCGCGTCGCCCACCGTCGACGTACCCGACGGTTCGAGGAGCATGATCGACGCGCCCCGGTCGGAACGGGGGCGGTGCCAGACCCCGCGCGGGACGACGAAGACAGCACCCCGCTCCAGGGTCACGCAGCGCTCGCCGCCGTCGCCCCCCTCATCGCCGTCGCGCAGAGCGATGTCCAGCGTCCCCTCCACCACGAGGAAGAACTCGTCCGTGTCCTCGTGCACATGCCACACATGCTCGCCGGCCACCTTGGCCACGCGTACGTCGTAGTCGTTGACCCGGGTCACGACGCGCGGACTCCACAACGCGTCGAAGGAGCCCAGGGCGGCACTCAGCAGAATCGGCTCGGCGACGCGCGGCGTCACGTTCTCGTTGCTCATGGGATCCATCCTGTGCGCTGGACCCCACCGCCCGTGAGTGCTAGGAATCGCCTATGGCGAAAGAATCCTCGCACCGGGTCGTGATGATCGTCTCGGCCGGTTCCAACCCGTTCGAGATGGGTGTGGCGACCGAGCTCTTCGGCCTGCGCAGGCCCGAGCTCCCCGTCGACTGGTACGACTTCACCCTGTGCTCGCCCACCCCCACGGTCCGGATGCACTCCGGCTTCTTCCAGCTCTCCGGCGTCGCCGGACTGACGGCCGTGGACCACGCGGACACCGTCATCGTGCCCAACCGGCCCGACCCTCTGGAAGAGCCCGACCCGGACGTCCTGGCGGCGATCCGGCGTGCCGACGCCCGCGGGGCGCGCCTCGTCAGCTTCTGCACGGGCACCTTCACGCTCGCCGCCGCAGGGGTGCTGGACGGCAGACGGGCCACCACGCACTGGCGGTGGGCGGAGGCCTTCACCGCCCGCCACCCGCACGTCGATCTCGACCCGGACGTCCTCTTCGTCGACGACGGCCAGGTGATCACGGCGGCAGGCAGCGCCGCGGCCCTGGACACCGCCCTTCATCTCATCCGCGCCGACCACGGGGCGGAGACCGCCGCCGCCGTCAGCCGACGGCTCGTCCACCCGGCCCACCGGGACGGCGGCCAGCGCCAGTTCGTCGAGCACCCGCTCCCCGAGACCGCCTACACCTCGCTCGGCCCGCTCCTCGACTGGGCCACCGGGCATCTGGCCGACGGCCTGGACGTGACGGCGCTCGCCGCCCGCGCCGCCGTCAGCCCCGCCACGCTCCACCGCCGCTTCCGCGCCCAGCTCGGCACCACGCCGCTGGCCTGGCTCACCGAGCAGCGCGTCACGCTCGCCCGCCGCCTCATGGAACGCGGCGAGGACCGGCTCGACGTGATCGCCCGCGCCAGCGGACTCGGCACGGCGACCAGCCTGCGCACCCAGCTCCGCCGCCGTACCGGACTGACGCCCACCGAATACCGCCGTCGCTTCGCCCCGGCCCGCTGAGCCCGCCGCCACGCGTCACAATGGACCCATGTCACGACGTACCTCCCGGCCCCGGGGGCCCGCCGCCGCGCGGATCACCTCCGCCTCCCCGTGCCCCTGCGGCCTGCCCGCCGCCTACGGGCAGTGCTGCGGCCGGTTCCATTCCGGCAGTGCCGCCGCTCCGACCTGCGAGGCGCTGATGCGCTCCCGGTACGCGGCCTTCGTCGTCCGGGACGCGGCATACCTGCTGCGCACCTGGCACCCCGAGACCCGGCCGCCCGGCGTCGACTTCGACCCCGCGATGCACTGGGTGGGGCTGGACATCCTGGACACCACCGAGGGCAGCGCCTTCCACTCCACCGGAACGGTCACCTTCCGCGCCCACTACACCGACGACGGGCGCCCCGACTCCCTCCACGAGAAGAGCCGCTTCGTCCGGCACGACGGCGCCTGGGTCTACACGACGGCGGTCTTCGTCGACTGAGCCGGCCGAACGGCGCTCCCGAGGACGTCCCGAGCGGCGTATCCGGGGCGCGGGTCGCGAAGGCGTGTAATCCGTTTTCCGGCGGGCCGTGCGCGACCGTACGATCCGCGCATGGACGAGGACGAAGCAGCGACGCCGAACGCCGCGCGGGAACGATTCTGGCGGGGCCGTGACGTCGCCTTCACCCCCGTCGAGCCCGACGACGCCGAACTGATCCACCGCTGGCGCGCCGACCCGGTGGCCGCCCACGAGATCGGCGTCTGGCCCGGCTCCCTCCACGAACTCCGCGAGCGCGTCGAGGCCAACGTGGAGGACCGGCACCGGGACGACTTCCTCGTCCTCCTCGCGGACGGCACCCCGGTCGGCCACATCGCCCTCATCGAGGAGGACTTCGTCGACGGCACCGCCGAGGCCTACCTCCTCCTCGCCCCCGAACACCGCCGCAAGGGCATCGGAGCCGACGCGCTCGAAGCCCTCACCGATCTGGCCTTCGGCGAACTGCCCCTGCACCGGGTCGAGGCCGTCACCCACACCGACAACGCGGCGGCCCTCGCCGTCCTGGGCGGAGCCGGGTTCGTCCGGGAGGGCGTACGCCGGTCCTCCTGTCTGCACCGCGGCCGCCGGCACGACAGCGCGGTGCTCGGCCTGCTCCGCGCGGAGTGGGAGGCGCTGGCCCGCCCCCGGTCCTGGGAGCACTGACCCGCCCGTACGGGAGTGACCCGCCCGTACGGGAGTGGCCGGGGCCCGGGCCGGGATCAGGCCCGAGCCACCGCCTCAGACCGGGGCGCCGACCCGACTCGAACCGCCGGGACCGGCCGCGGGGGACAGCTCCTGGGCCAGGTCCTCCGCCAGCAGCCGTTTGGCGATCACATCCACCGTGGCCCGGAGCTGGCCGTCGTCGGGGCGGGCGCCGTCCTCCGCCAGGCGCTCGTTGAGCCAGCGGCCCCAGGCGTCGGAGATCACCGAGGCTTCGCGCCGGCCCGCCGCCGTGTGCGAGAAGATCCGGCCGTCGCCCGTCAGGTAGCCCTCCTCGATCATCCGGTCGAAGACGGGCACCAGCACCTCCGGCGGGATGCGGTGCCGGGCCGCGATCAGCCCGAGGCCCGCGTGGCCGACCATCCTGGTGAAGAGGTCCACCTGCATCACCGCCCAGGCCCCCGCCATGTCGAGGCGGGTGTCGGACTCGGCGGTGATCCGCCGGGCGGTGTCCGGGCCCGCGCCGTGCAGGATCGTGGCCACGGAGAACTCCAGGACCTTCGCCGAGTCCCCGGTGCCCGGCTGGGCGAAGCCCTCGCCCATGTCCGTCGACCCGAGCCGCGCCGAGTCCCGCAGCTTCACCTCCTTCAGGAACAGTGCGACGACGAAGCCGATCAACGCGACGGGCACCGTCCACAGGAACACGGTGTGCAGCGTGTCCGCGTAGGCCTGGGCCAGCGGTTCCGACTGGGCGGCGGGCAGGGCGTGCAGCGCCTGCGGGCTCTGCGAGGCACGGGCCAGGGCCGCCGGGTCGCCGCCCGCCGCCACCGCCCGCGCGACGCCGTCGGTGAGGTTCGGCTTCAGCGCGTTGGCGTAGATGGTGCCGAACACCGCCGTGCCGAACGCGCTGCCCAGGGTGCGGAAGAACGTCACGCCCGAGGTGGCCGTGCCCAGGTCCTCGTAGTCGACGGTGTTCTGCACGGCGATCGTCAGCACCTGCATGGCCAGGCCGATGCCGAGCCCCAGCACCACCATGTAGAGCGACTCCAGCCAGACGCCGGTCCCCGGCCCCATCCGGGACAGGAGGAACAGCCCGGCCGCCATGACCAGGGTCCCCACGATGGGGAACACCCGGTAGCGGCCCGTCTTGCTCACCACGTTGCCGCTGAAGATCGAGGCGACCAGCAGACCGACGACCAGGGGCAGCGTCCGCACCCCCGAGAGGGTCGCCGAGTCCCCGTCCACGTACTGCAGATAGGTCGGCAGGAAGATCATCGAGCCGAGCATCGCGAAACCCACGATGAAGCTGAGGATCGAGCAGACCGTGAAGACCGGGTTCCGGAACAGCCGCATCGGCAGCATCGGCTCCTTCGCCCGCGTCTCCACCACGCAGAACAGCGCCAGGGCGATGAGCCCGCCGACGAACAGCCCGATGATCATGGGCGAGCCCCAGGCGTACTCGTTCCCGCCCCAGCTCGTCGCCAGGATCAGCGCACTCGCCCCGACCGTGACCAGCGCGATCCCGGAGTAGTCGATGACCGGCCGGCCGGCGGCCTTCACCGACGGGATGTTCCGGGCGGCGGCGATCACCACCACGATGGCGATCGGCACATTGACGTAGAACGCCCAGCGCCAGGTCAGATGGTCGGTGAAGAGTCCGCCGAGCAGCGGCCCGATCACGGTCGAGATGCCGAACACCGCCCCGATCGCGCCCTGGTACTTGCCCCGTTCGCGCAGCGGGATCACATCCGCGATCAGCGCCATCGACGTGACCATGAGACCGCCCGCGCCGATGCCCTGCATACCGCGCCAGATGATCAGCAGCAGCATGTCCGACGCGAGGCCGCACAGAAACGAACCCGTGATGAAGATGATCGCCGAGACCTGGAAGACCAGCTTCCGCCCGAACAGGTCGCCGAACTTGCCGACCAGGACGGTGGCCACCGTCTCCGCCAGCAGATAGGCGGTGACCACCCACGACATGTGCGCGGCCCCGCCCAGGTCCGAGACGATCGTCGGCAGCGCCGTGCCCACGATCGTCTGGTCCAGTGCCGCGAGCAACATGCCCAGCACGATCGTCGCGAAGACGATGTTCCGCCGCCGCCGGTCGAGGACGGGCGGCGGCGCGGCGGCACTCTGCGCGGCGGGGGCTTGCTCGCTGGCAGTGGTCACCTCTGCACCCTCACACCGGCCCAGGACCCCCGCATGCGGGGGCGGGCCGGACGGGGGTGGTCAGCGGGGCAGCGAGGCGATCGACGCCTTCAGCCGCGCCACGAACGCCTCGCGGACCTCCTCGCCGACCCGGTCGAGCGACAGATAGGGATTGAGGTCCTCCAGCTCGACCAGCAGCAGGGCGCCGTCCGCCGTCCGGCAGGCGTCGACCCGCTGGATCCCGTGCGTGAGGGAGTTCCAGGCGATGAAGCGCCGGGCGAACTCCAGGTCCGCCGCGCTCGCCGCGTACGGCTCCAGCACCCAGCGCCGCTCCGGATCCGGAGCGTACAGCGCGTACTGGAAGTCGTCGTCGACGAAGTAGAAGGACACCTCGTGGCGGAAGTCGATCCGCGGCTGGACGAGAAGAGAACCCTCGGCCGCCCGCTCCAGCTCGGTGGCGGCCTCCGCCGCCGTGACGAACCGCAGCCCGACCGAGTCCGCCCCCAGCTTCGGCTTGACGACGTACCGGGAGACGTCGGGCAGCTCCGGCAGATCCGCCGCCCGGTCCACCGTGGGGATGACCGGGAGGCCGGCCCGGTCCATCTCGATCAGATAGTCCTTGCCCGCCATGTCGCCACGCCCGCCCAGCGGGTTGTAGACCGGCGTCCGCAGCTCCCGGGCCCGGGAGAGGAAAGCGTCGTACGCCTCCCGGTAGTGCAGCACGGGCCCGCTGTTGCGGATCAGCACGGTGTCGAAGCCCTCCAGCAGCGCGGCCGCGTCCCGGGGATGGCAGAGCGCGACGTCGAACGTCTCGCGCAGCCGGGAGCCGAGGAAGATGTCCTCGTCGCAGTAGCGGCGGCCACGGGCCTCGTACGCGAGGTCGGTGACGAGCAGGAGGGACGGGCGGCGTGCGCCGGCGGGTGACGCGGCGGTCATGGGGCTCTCCCGGGATGAGGACGCGGACGGACGATCACTATCGCCGACGCCCGGCCGGCCTCGCGGAGCGGGTGGTGCCCGTTGCGTCGGGGCGCTCACCGCTCCCGGCGGGAGCCCGTCGCCCCGGGGTCAGACAGCTTCCGTGGCTCCGCCCCGTACGGCCGCCACCCACTCGACGAGGAGCCGCTCGTACTCCCGGCGGCCCTCGGGCGACACCACACCGCCGTCGGCCACCAGAGCGCGGATCTCCGCGTTCAGTTCAACCATCGGGCGGGCAGGCGTCGGCTCGGTCGAAGTGGAGGTCATGTGAAGAGGCTAGTGGCAGGGAGGCCGGAGACGCACCGGTGCGGCGTGTGGGGCCCGCCACGGGCACCGTTCGTCCCCGGCCTCGAAGCGGCCCCGGCATGATGGTGACCCGTGCCGCGGCCCTCTCCACACCGTCGTCACGGATGGCCGCGGATCGTCACGGCCGGGCGGTCGGGACCCTGTTGTCGCACGTCGGCGGCGTGTGGCGGGGCCCCGGCGGTGTTGTGTGCACGTCCCGACGCGCTCGGTGACGGTCTCCGCCCGGCCCGGCCCGATGATGATCTCCACGGTTCCGTTCCCCGTCGGCGTACGCGTTCGGCGCGACGAGGATCACACGGATTCGGGGCGGAGCGGGCCCGGACCGGGGACAGATTCGGCCCTCGGCTCCTCCTCAGCGGATGTGCCGCCCCGAGATCGCCCGCGCGATAACGAGGCGCTGGATCTCGCTGGTTCCCTCGAATATCGTGTAGATCTTGGCGTCGCGGTACATCCGTTCCACCGGGTGCTCCCGGCTGTAACCCGCGCCGCCGAGGATCTGCACCGCCTTCTCCGTTGCCGCGACCGCGAGTTCGCCGGCCCGCAGCTTCGACATGGAGCCCTGTCCGGCGTCGAAGGTCCGGTCGTTGCGGGCCATCCAGGCGGCCTGCCAGATCAGCAGGCGTACGGCTTCGATCTCCGTGCGGATGTCGGCCAGGGCGAAGGCGATCGACTGGTTCTCGATGATCGGCCTGCCGAACGCCTCGCGCTCACCGGCGTATTCCAGGGCGTACTCGTAGGCGGCCCGGGCGATGCCGAGTGCCTGCGCCGCGACGGTGGGGCGGCTGACCTCGAACGTCGCCATCGCCGCCTGGCCCTTGGCGGCGCCGCCCTCGCGTGCCCTGGCCAGGCGGGCGTCCAGCTTCTCCTTCCCGCCCAGCAGACAGTGCCCCGGTACGGTCACCTCGTCGAGGAAGAGATCGGCGGTGTGCGAGGCGCGCAGCCCCAGCTTCTTGACCGTTCGGCCCGCCGTCAGGCCCTTCGTGCCCGGCGGCACGATGAACGCGGCCTGTCCGCGGGACCCGAGCGCCGGGTCGACCGAGGCGACGACGACGTGGACCTCGGCGATGCCGCCGTTGGTGATCCACGCCTTCTGGCCGGAGATCACCCACGTGTCGCTCGCCTCGACGTAGCGGGCCCGCGTCGTCATCGCGGAGACGTCGGATCCGGCGCCCGGTTCGGAGACGCAGAACGCGGCGACCTTCGGTTCGTCCTCGTCCCCGTAGCACTGCGGCACCCACTCGGCGAGCTGGTCCGGGGTGCCGGAGGCGAAGATTCCGGCAACCGCGAGCGAGGTGCCGAACAGGGCCATGCCGATGCCCGCGTCGCCCCAGAACAGTTCCTCGTTGGCGATCTGGAGGGAGAGTCCGGTGGGGTCCCCGTACAGGTCGGCGAGCGACTCGAATCCGTACAGACCGATTCGGGCGGCCTCCTGGATCACGGGCCAGGGGGTCTCCTCCCGGGCGTCCCACTCGGCGGCGGCCGGGCGGACCACCTGGGCGGCGAAGCCGTGCACCCAGTTGCGCAGGTCCTGCTGCTCCTCGGTCAGGGCGAGGGAGAAGAAGCTCATGCGCTCACGCCTTCGGGATGTCGAAGTAGCGGGTCAGGCCGGAGGCGAGGCCGACGTCTCCGGCGACCTTGAGCTTGCGCATCATGAACATGGTGACCGGATTGCCGTTGCCCGAGACGAGCTTGAGGAACTCCGCGTCGCCCATCACCAGAGTGGTGCGCGGTTCGGCGTCCGAGCGGCCGGGGGTGACCCGGCAGGCGCCGTCGGCTATCGCGGTCTCGTAGACGGCATCGCTCTCCCCGGTGATCTTCCAGCGGATCAGCGCGGTGAGGCCGCCGGCCGCCTCGGGCCGGAACTGCTGCTTCATCCGGCCGAAGATCTCGCCGAGTATCCGGGTGCGCAGCTCGCCCCGCATGACCTCGGCGAGCTGCTTGGCGGACAGGTTCTTGACGATCCGGGCGAACTCATCGGGTGCGACCGCCGCGAAGTCGAGCCCGGACAGGCCGTCGGTGAGGTTGTCGCTGCTGGTTCCGTCCACGCCAGTTCCTTACTCCAAAGTAAACTTACTTTTGAGTAAGGTAAGGGGAGTGGTGGCGCCCCGCAAGGCCGGTCCGCCGCCCGGCGGGGTGGGATACGGCAGGCGGGAGGCGAGGGGCGGGTGTCGGCAGCCGGTCAGAAGGGCGAGCCGGGCAGCACGGCGAGTTGGGGGTGGTGCGCGGCCAGCACCTTGTTGGCGCGGGCCAGTTCGGACAGGGCCTGTTCGCGGTCGGCCTGGTCCTCGACGCCGAGCCGGGGGCCGCGGAACCTGCGTACCTCGCGGGCCGCGCAGTCGGCGTCGAACTCCGCCTGGAGGATGTGCGGCGGAATGCACGAGCCGATCAGCGCGGCGACCCGGTCCGGGATCGGCACGGGGACGAGGAGGTGCGAGGCGGTCATGGGGCGTTCCCTCTCGGATGGTTGGCCAGGAGGCGGTGCACGGGCCTGTCGCCTGGTGGGCGGCAGGTTCCTTCCTGTGTACGGGACGCGGTTCCGGGTTTCTCGTCGGATACGTCTCCGTGTCGCAACCGTTTGGGACTGACCGTCTATTTCGCCTTACGCGCCGGTAAGTTGACCCGGCGCGCCGAACGTGATCCGGATCAGGGGGATGTGCCCGTGGAGCGGGAGCGCAGCCGCAGCGCGCGCAGCACCGCCTCGGTGGCGAAACGGCTCTCGGGGTCGACGAGTTGGTCACCGAAGATGGTCTCCAGGCTCCGCATGCGGTAGCGCACGGTCTGCGGGTGGACATCCAGCAGTGCGCCCATCTGGGCCGCCGTTCCCCGGGTGTCGAGCCAGATCCGCAGCGTCTCCACCAGCCGGTCACGGCGGGTGGCGCTGATCCCCGCGACCGCGGCCAGCTCCCGCTGGGCCAGTTGGTCCAGCAGGGCGGGGTCGGACAGCAGCCACAGAGTGGTGAGGTGGTCCTCGCAGCGGATCAGCGGTGCGTCGTCGATCACGCCGGAGTCGACGAGCTCCAGGACCCGGCGGGCCCAGCGGATCGACTCGCAGGCCAGCGCGGTGGGAACGGTCAGCCCGATCGCCGCGCGGCCGGCCGGCAGAGCCTGTTCCAGCATCGATCTTCGTGCGTCGTCCAGCGCTCCGGGGATCAGCAGGTGCGGCTGCGGGGCGCTGAGATCGACGAGGAGGTCGCGGTCCGCTCTGAGCCGGTCCAGCTCCGCCGGAGCGCGGACGGCGATCAGCGTGACCTCCTCGGGCAGCGCCCACCCGACCTGTTCGCACAGGTCGGCGATGGCGCTTCCGGGGGCCGGGCGACCGGCGAGGATGAGGTGGAGCAGACGGCGGCGCAACGCCTCGCTGTGCTCGCCCGACTGGGACTGCACCTCCAGGAAACCCTCCCGGGAAAGCGATTCCAGTTCGTCGACATAGGCGAAGAGCGCGTCGGCGAAGCTCAGCATCAGGGTGGGGGACAGGTGATAGCTCTGCCCGACCTTCTTCGCCCGCCGCAGGGCCACCCGTGCGCCCAGCCGGTAGGCCCCCTGGAGGGTGTCCATGCTCCGGCCCTCGTACGCCTCGAACCGTCCGAAGCGCCGGCACATGTCGTCCCGGAGCGTGGTGGGGGAGGTGGGCTCGGCCACCAGATCGACGAAGGAGGCGAGGCTCTGCTCCACGCCCACCCGGATGGCCTGCCCGTTCGGACCGTCGAGCAGCCGGGCGTATTCCGGATAGGCCCGGGTGACCTCGACGCCGATTTCCTTGATGAGGCTGGGCAGTTCGGGCCGCATGATCGCCGCGAATTCCTGAGGGAGCGGCCCCAGCGGGTCTTCGGTATCCAACGGCTGTATGAGATGTGGCATGACAAGTCCCCTTGCTCTCGGCGCCCGGTGGTGGGGTGAGGCGGTGGGGGGAAAGCGCTCCCACGAACCGACAGGTGCGTACCAAGTTCGCGACGAAGATAGACCAACGAACAGGCACTGCACACCACTTGGACAAGATCGAAGTGCAGGGGGCACACATCCTGGCCGCACTGTGCGACTTCCGTGCAGGTCGGGCGGTGCTACGCGCTTTCGGACAATGAATTTCGGCCGCATGCTCCGGTGATGACAACAAAGCCGTTCCGTCGTCCCGGGATGATCCCGGTGTGGTGCGCGCGGCATCGGTCGATTCCCGCGGTGAACGGGTGCGCGGGCGGCTCACCACGGCGAATGCGGGTGGGTGGTCGCGCTCTGACGGGTATTTTCGGCCGAGTGGCCGAATTTCGTGCCACTCGTGCGGGAGCGGAGGCGGGACTTCCGTGGTCCCCGCCCTCGCGGACCCGCGTACGCACGGCACGCGGGGTTCCGGTCGCCGGTGCGTAATTCCGTGCCCCCGGGTGCGCATTCCCTGACAAGGAAGCGGTGCTCCGATGCTCATTTCCGGATCAAAAAGAGCGCGGTGCAAAGAATCTTAGACGGACGGATTGTGTCGCCCTGTTTCCCGCGAGTAACATCACGCCTCGATCAATTCGGTCACGAAATCTGCCCGAAATTTGATGCTCCGATCCTCCGCCCCCGGGCCCCCGAGGCTCCATCACCGTCGACGGCCGTCGCGGTGCGGGCTCGCATGGCAGAACCGGTCAACTTCGTGCACGAGGCCGCGCCACGGCGGCCGACAGAGGGGACGACATGAGATCCGTTTCCAATCGAACCCGCGTAGGTCTGCTCGCGGCGTTCACGGCATTCAGCGCCCTGCTCTCCACCGGCTCGGCCACCGCCGCCACCCAGCTCAACGGCGACTGGGCGCCCTTCGACCGCTGCCCGGTCGACGCGCCCGCCATGCTGGCGGCGGACGGCCTCAACACCATCGCCACCTGCATAGCGTCGAGCTCGGCCACCGGAACCATCACGCTGGGCAAGACCAAGGTCTCCACCGGCCACACCGATCTGCAGCTCGGCGTCATCCAGCGCCCCGGCGGCGCCGCCTCACTGGTGGCCCCGCCCGAGGGGGCGCTGACCGCGGACCCGGCGGAGATCCCCGGCGGGCTGATCGGGCTCATGTGCCCCAGTGGAATTCCGGTCGTATCCGCAATCTGCCGCCAGTTGACGGACAACAATCTCAACCGTGTGACGGCCACCATCGAACCGGCCGGAGCACCGCGCGACTTCAATATGAGCGCGGCATTCTCCACCGGTGAGCCCATTCTCACCATTCCGGTCCGCATCCACCTCAAGAATCCGTTCCTCGGTGACAAGTGCTACATCGGGACCACGTCCAATCCGGTGCTCCTGAAGCCGCAGAACACGACGGCGCCGAGCCTCTCGCTGCAGCGGTTCTCGGCCGACGGGACGCCGAACGACGACGAGGGCGAGATGGGGCGCTACACCTTCGACGGAGCCGACCAGGGTGACGCGGCGTTCGCCGTTCCCGGGGCCAGCGGCTGCGGTGCCGGGCTCCTGGACTGGGCGGTGAACCTCAAGACCGGCCTCCCGTCCGCCGCCGGAAAGAACAGCGTGACGCTCGACGCCACCACGACGTACTTCGGCAGCCCCTACGACCCCGCCGGCCTCGCACCGGACGAGGGCAGGAAGCTGTCCGAATTCTGGCACTCCGCGAAGCGGTAGGCCCCGGTCCAGTCCGCCGGAACCCGCCCCGACCCCCGGTACGAGGAGGTGATGCGACAGCAGCCCCCACGTCCTTGTCCGCGCACCTCGACACGAGCCGTGTCGTGGACCCGCCGAGTGCCGCACCGTCCGGCACGGCGAGCAACTGAGCAAGCGCCTCTCCAGTCACGTTCAGCCGAATCCCCAACGGGACGAGAAAAGGGAGTACCCCCATGTTCAAGCGAACCGGTGTCCTGACCGCGATCGGTGCCGCCGCGGCATCCGTCGTCCTGGCCGCCCCGTCGGCCGTCGCCGCGCCGACCAGCTGGACGATCAGCCCGACCGGCGCCTTCAACGGCAGTGCCGGAGTGACCGTCCTGACCGACAACAACGGCAACAAGATCCAGTGTGCGACCTCCGCCGCCTCGGGCTCGGCGCCGACCTCCCCGGTCGCCGGGAGCCCGGCCAAGCTCGCGTCCATCTCGGCCATCTCCTTCAACTCGCCCTGCACCGGGCCGTTCAGCTCGACGTGGACGGTGACCACCACGCCGCCGTGGGAGATCTGGGGCCTGGACTACGCGGCGGGCGCCGGCACCAACTCCACGGGCCAGACGACCGGTGAGATCAGAGCGATCAAGGCGAAGGTGTCCGGGAGCAGCGTCCTCGGCCCCTGCACCTTCGACGTGACCGGCAAGGTCGCGGCCAAGTACAACAACCCGACCGCGGGCGGCAGCAACGGCACACTGAACACCGCGGGCGGCGGCCTCACCCTCGCCATCGCCAACAAGGTCGGCGGCGGCTGCGGCATCGTCGGCACCACGGCCAGCTTCCAGGGCCTCTACACCATCGTGAACACGGCATCGGGCAAGTCCCCGGTCATCAGCGGGTGACCCACCGCCGATGACGTCCCGCATCTGAGCGTCGTGCCCGGCCGTGCGCACCCGACGGCCGGGCACGACGGCGACCGGGGGCGCTCCGGGCCTCGGCCGGAGCCGCACGCGCCGCTCCGCCGCGCCGGCCGGCCACGCCCCGTTTCCACGCACCCGCCGACAAGGAAGCGGCGGCGGATTGTCACCGGCTGCCAAAGTCCGGGCACCGGTGATCCGATCGGAAACCGGGCCCTTCCCAGGCGTCGTCGGCGTGCGTACCGTACCCGTCGGTAGGGGCCGTACCCCGTCCGGTCGCCCTACGGCCGGGCCCGGTCGACGTACCACCGAAGCCCGCCCGACGTCCGTTCGAAGTCCGCTCGACGTCCGCCCGCAGGGGCCGTTGCCGAGAAGTGGACCCGCTTTCCGCAGCCATCCCTGGGCCCACGCGCGCCGGAAGGACACATCCGTATGACCGTCGATGCACGCGCCGCAGCGAGACGACCGATCCACTGGGCCGTGGGCGGGGCGCTCGTCGTCGCCACCGCGCTCGTTCCCAGCGCCGAGTCGGCCGCCGCGGAACAGACCTCGGAGGTCGCCCTCCGCTACGCCTGCCCGTTCCCCTCCGGACCCGAGGAAGTGGACGTCGTCGTCTCGGCGGTGCTCCCCACCTCCGTCCGCACGGGAGAGGAGGTCCGCCCGTCCCAGGTCTCCGTCGAGGTGAACCTGGAGCCCACGGCGCTCGCCCGGTTCGGGGAGCTGGACGCCGCCACCCTGTCGGCCGTCGCGCGGCTCACCGTCCGCAACACCGTCGGCGACAAGTCCGCCGACGCCTCCTGGCAGGACCTGACCGCTCCCCCCGTCGCCCTGCCGGGACCCGACGGGGGCGGCCTCGCCCTGACCGCGACCGGTGACGTGCCGACGGTCTCCTTCGGCAGCCCCGGGCGCGCGACGCTGGCCCCCGCCGGGCTGGCCCTCGCGCTGTCCTCGCTCACCGGGGCGGGCGAGCCGACCACACCTCCGGGACTCGACGTCGTCTGCGAACCGGCCCCGGGCCAGGAACCCGAACTCGCCGCGATCACGGTCCGCGGCGACAGCGACCCCACGGCCCCCGCTCCACAGCCGGGGGAGAGCGACCCCGTACCGGACCCGACCCCCACCCGCCCGGCCGAGGGACTGCCGCCCAGCGCCCGGGAGAAGATCGACGCCCTCACCGACGAACGGCTCGACGCCCTTGACGGCGAGGACCCGGGCAGCTGCCCGATCGAGATCCCGCCCGAGTGGGTGATGACCACCGCCGAGACGTACGCGGCCGGCTACGCCAACGCCGCCAAGCTGGACGGCGCGGCGGCGCTGGGGCCCGCGTTCATGAAGGTGGTGCTGAACAAGCGCTACATCAACGACTCCTGCGCCTCGACCGTCGACGTCAGCTCGGAGGTGAACTTCGACTACCAGGGGCGTCGGCAACTCCCCCCGACGAAGGCCACGTTCCTCAGCTACGGCTTCATGCCGACGACCGCGACCATGACGCTGGAGCAGGTGGGACCCCCGGCCGCGATCCACACCCACACGGTCACCAACACGCCCACCTACCCGGAGGAGACGACCGTCACGGCCCAGCTCGTGATGCGGCTCTCCGACGTCGAGGTGAACGGCGTCCCCCTGGACGTGGGCCCCGACTGCCGCACGGCGCGCCCCTTCGAGCAGGTGCTGAGGGGGTACGGGCAGAGCTATCCGCCGGCCGGCTACCTCGTGGCGTACGGCGGCACCCTGACCGGGTACGCCCACATCCCGCCGTTCGAGGGCTGCGGTGTGAGCGAGGACCTCGACCCGATCTTCACCTCGGCCATCTCCAGCCCGGGCAAGAAGGCCGACAACTACACCAAGATGACGCAGGCGCCCCTGTGCGTGGCCACGAACCCGGAAGGGCCGGACTGCCCGCCGAAGGTGCCGACGCCCGAGCGCTGACCCGAACACCCCCCGAGCCCTTCCGGTCCCCGGTCCGGAAGGGCTCTTTCCTGCCCGCCGACCGTCGTGCGATTCCTCATCATCCGACAGGTTTGGTTCGAGGATTACTCACCCGTGAACAATCCTCCGCCCCACGTGAATTCTCGCCGAGGAAAGTCTGTACCCAGTATTGCGAAGTCAGGTTACCGGCCCGTAGCGTCCCAGACGTGCCGATCGAAAACGCCTGCTTCCCTGCTCGGCGGGCACGCCCGGGCCCGGTTCGCTCCGCTCCGGTCCAGGGGCACCCCGGATCAGACCCCCAGTGTTTGCGCAGATTTCGACAAGGACGGGAACCGGCCTTGTCACCGAATGACAAGTGATCCATTCTCAGCCCCGCGTTCGTCGATCTCCGCTGTTCAACGGCTTGCCCTGGCGGTTTCGGCGGACATAACGTGCGCCCCCTGGTGCATGTGTGACGAGCCGCCATCGCTTTTCTCAGAGCCGGAGCGCTTAACGATGAACACGTTCACCGCCACCTCGAGGGAGGGCCGATGGGAATCGAAGTAGTCGTCGAGGGTCTGACGAAGTCCTTCGGCAAGCAGAACATCTGGCAGGACGTCAGCCTCACCCTGCCCGCCGGTGAAGTGAGCGTCATGCTCGGTCCTTCCGGAACCGGAAAGACCGTTTTCCTGAAATCCATCATCGGGCTGCTCAAGCCCGAGCAGGGACGCGTCCTCATCAACGGCGTCGACATGGTGAACAGCTCCGAGCGCGACATCATGGAGACCCGGAAGCTCTTCGGCCTCATGTTCCAGGACGGGGCCCTTTTCGGCTCGATGTCGCTCTTCGACAACATCGCCTTCCCGTTGCGCGAGCACACCCGCAAGAAGGAATCCGAGATCCGCCGCATCGTCATGGAGCGCATCGACATCGTCGGGCTCCTCGGCGCGGAGGGAAAGCTGCCGGGCGAGATATCCGGCGGCATGCGCAAGCGCGCCGGCCTCGCCCGCGCCCTGGTCCTGGACCCGCAGATCATCCTCTGCGACGAGCCGGACTCCGGCCTCGACCCGGTCCGCACCGCCTACCTGTCGCAGCTCCTCATCGACCTCAACGCGCAGATCGACGCGACGATGCTCATCGTCACCCACAACCTCGACATCGCGGCGACCGTCCCCGACAACATGGGCATGCTGTTCTGCCGCAACCTCGTCACCTTCGGCCCGCGCGAGGTGCTGCTCACCAGCGACACCCCGGTCGTCTCGCAGTTCCTCGCCGGGCGCCGCGAAGGACCCATCGGCATGTCCGAGGAGAAGGACGCCGCCACCCTCGCCGCCGAGCAGCTGGCCGACACCGCGCCGCCGCGCACCGGGCCCCGCACCGTCGTCCCCCAGCTGGAGCCCTCGCCCGGGATGCCCGTACGCCAGGGCGCGCTGCGCCGCCGGGAGCGGGTCATGTCGATGATGGGCCAGCTGCCGGAGGCCGCCCGTACGGCGATCCTCAACAGCTACGCCCCGGCCGCGGGAGGTGCGCGCGCGTGACCGCCCCGATGCCGGTGCGGCCGCCCGAGCCGCCCGAGAAGCCCCCGCCGCCCACCGGCCCCGGGGCGACCGCCCCGGCCGCGCCCGAGCAGCGGCGGCCCTCCCGGCTGCTCGCCCCGCTCCGCGAGACCGGGAAGCTCTTCGCGCTCGCCGTCGCGGTGGCCCGGGCGATCTTCCGCAGGCCGTTCCAGGTACGCGAGTTCATCGAGCAGTTCTGGTTCGTCGCGAGCGTCACGATCCTGCCCGCCGCCCTCGTCTCCATCCCGTTCGGCGCGGTCATCGCCCTCCAGGTCGGCTCCCTCACCCAGCAGCTCGGCGCCCAGTCCTTCACCGGCGGCGCCAGCGTGCTGGCCGTGATCCAGCAGGCCAGCCCGATCATCGTGGCGCTGCTGATCTCCGGAGCCGCCGGATCCGCGATCTGCGCCGACCTCGGCTCCCGCAAGATCCGCGAGGAACTCGACGCGATGGAGGTCATGGGCGTCTCGCCCATCCAGCGCCTCGTCGTCCCCCGGGTGCTCGCCACCATGCTCGTCGCCGTCCTGCTCAACGGGCTGATCTCCGTGGTCGGCACCCTCGGCGGCTACTTCTTCAACGTGATCATGCAGGACGGCACCCCGGGCGCGTACCTCGCGAGCTTCTCCGCCCTCGCCCAGCTGCCCGACCTCTACATCAGCGAGTTCAAGGCCCTGATCTTCGGCTTCATCGCGGGCATCGTCGCCGCCTACCGGGGCCTCAACCCGCGCGGCGGCCCCAAGGGCGTCGGCGACGCGGTCAACCAGTCCGTCGTCATCACCTTCATGCTGCTGTTCTTCGTGAACATGGTCCTCACGGCGATCTACCTCCAGATCGTCCCCGCGAAGGGGAGCTGACCCATGGCGATGCTCAGCTGGCTCGACCGATCGGGCGACCAACTCACCTTCTACGTCAAGGCACTCGTCTGGATCCCGCGCACCCTGCGCCGCTATCTGCGAGAGGTGCAGCGGCTGCTGGCCGAGGTCGCCTTCGGCAGCGGCGGACTCGGCGTCATCGGCGGCACGATCGGCGTGATGGTCGCCATGACCCTGTTCACCGGCACCGTCGTCGGGCTCCAGGGCTACGCGGCCCTCAACCAGATCGGCACCTCGGCGTTCACCGGGTTCATCTCCGCCTACTTCAACACCCGGGAGATCGCCCCCCTGGTCGCCGGCCTCGCCCTCTCCGCCACCGTCGGCGCGGGCTTCACCGCCCAGCTCGGCGCGATGCGGATCAACGAGGAGGTCGACGCCCTGGAGGCGATGGGCGTCCGCTCCATGCCCTACCTCGTCACCACCCGGATCATCGCCGGAGTCGTCGCGATCATCCCGCTGTACGCGATCGGGCTGCTCTCCTCGTACGTCGCCTCCCGCTGGATCACCATCTTCTTCAACGGGCAGTCGGCGGGCACCTACGACCACTACTTCAATCTCTTCCTCTCCCCGCAGGACGTACTGCTGTCGGTGCTCAAGGTGCTGATCTTCAGCGTGCTGGTGATCCTCGCCCACTGCTACTACGGCTTCCACGCCACCGGGGGACCGGCCGGCGTGGGCGTGGCGGTCGGCCGGTCGGTGCGCAACGCCATCGTCCTCATCAGCGTCACCGACTTCTTCCTCTCGCTCGCCATCTGGGGCGCCACGACGACGGTGAAGGTGGCCGGCTGATGCGCACATCCAGCACACGCACGGTCCGCCGGCGGCTGGCCGGAGTCACCTTCCTGCTGGTGCCCGCCGTCCTGGTGTGGGTCTCGGTCTCCGTGTACGAGAAGGACTTCACCGACGATGCCACGGTCACCGTCCGCACCGGAGCGGTCGGCAACGAGATGCACGACAACGCCGACGTGAAGCTGCGCGGCGTCGTCATCGGGCAGGTCCGCTCCATCGCCACCGACGGCGACGGCGCCCGCCTCACCCTGGCCATCGACCGGGACAAGCTCGAACAGGTGCCCGCCGACGTCACCGCCCAGATGCTGCCCACCACCCTCTTCGGCGCACGGTTCGTCGCGCTCGTACCGCCCCGCATCCCCACCGGCTCCACCCTGCGGGCCGGGGCGGTCATCCCGCAGGACCGCTCCAGCAACGCCATCGAGCTGGAACAGGTCCTGGACAACGTCCTGCCGCTGCTGACCGCCGTGAAGCCCGAGAAGCTCTCCGCCACCCTCAACGCCGTGTCCCAGGCGCTGGAGGGGCGAGGCGAGCGCCTCGGCGAGACGCTGACCACGCTGGACGGCCACCTGAAGAAGTTCAACCCCCAACTCCCCACCCTCAACGCCGACATCAAGGAACTCGTCAAGGTGAGCACGCTGTACGCGGACGCCGCGCCGGACGTTCTCGACGCGCTGACCGACGCCACGGTCACCAGCTCCACCCTCGCCGACCAGGAAGCGCGGCTCGCCGGGCTCTACGGCACCACCACGGCTGCCGCACAGGACACGACCTCCTTCCTGCGGGAGAACAAGGACAACCTGATCCGGCTCTCCGCCGCCGGCCGGCCCTCCCTCGAACTCCTCGCCGAATACGCCGAGTCGTTCCCCTGCACGCTGCGCACCATGGCCGGCTTCGTGCCCGCCATGGACAAGGCCCTCGGCAAGGGAACCGACGAACCGGGGCTGCATGTGTCGATCAAGTCCGTTCCCTCCAAGGGCAAATACGTCCCCGGCAAGGACACCCCGGTCTACAGCGCGAGCGGCGGGCCCGCCTGCTACTCGGTGCCGTATGTCGGCAAGCACGCCCCGACCGCCGACACCCGCCGGGCCACCGACGTCACCGCGCCCCCGGCGGACGCGGGCGACGACGCCGACACCGGGCTCGGACTGCCCAACTCGCCCGAGGAGTCCCGGCTCGTCAACGAACTGGTCGCCCCCTCGCTGAAAGCCCGGCCGGGAGACCTGGCCGACTGGAGCAGCGTGCTCATCGGCCCGGCCTTCCGCGGTGCGGAGGTGAAGCTCAAGTGAATCGCCGCTCGCTCGCGGGACCGATCACCAAGTCCCTCGTCTTCATCGTCGTCACCGTGCTGGCCACCACCGTCCTCGGGCTCTCCATCGCCAACACGGGCGTCGGGGACACCACCACGTACAGGGCGCGGTTCACCGACGCCACCGGGCTCATCCCCGGCGACAGCGTCCGGATCGCCGGAGTCAAGGTCGGCCAGGTCGAATCCGTGAAGGTCGCCGACCGGCGGGTCGCCGAGGTCGCCTTCGCCGTACGCAAGGGACGTAGCCTCCCCGCCTCGGTGACGGCGTCCATCAAGTACCTCAACATGGTCGGCCAGCGGTACGTCGACCTCGACCGGGGCCCCGGACCCGTCGGCCGCGCCTTCGCGCCCGGCGACACCATCCCGCTCTCCCGCACCACCCCGGCACTCGACCTCACCCAGCTCTTCAACGGCTTCCAGCCCCTCTTCGAAGGGCTGTCCCCGCCCGACGTCAACCAGCTCGCCGGCTCCATCGTCCAGGTCCTCCAGGGCGAGGGCGGCACCGTCGACAGCATCCTGCGTCACGTCGGCTCGCTCACCACCACCGTCGCCGCGAAGGACAAGGTGATCGGCGAGGTGATCAAGAACCTCAACACCGTCCTGAAGACGGTCAACGACCGGGAGGCGGGCTTCGACGACCTCGTCGTCACCCTCCAGAAGCTCGTCACCGGATTCTCCGGTGACCGCGAACCCCTCGGCGAGGCCATCACCGCGATGGGCGCGCTCACCACCGTCACCGCCGACCTCTTCCAGGACGGCAGGAAGCCGCTCAAGGACGACATCCGCCAACTCGGACGCCTCAGCGGACAGTTGGAGAAGGGCACCCCGCAGATCGAGAACTTCCTGCAGAAGACCCCGGCCAAGATGGCGGCCATCAGCCGGCTGACGTCCTACGGATCGTGGCTCAACCTCTACCTCTGCGAAGCGAAGGTCAGCGGCGTCACCCACGACGACGGCAGCAAACCGCCGGGCGGCATCGCGATCACCCAACCGAGGTGCCTGGCATGAGAATCACTCCCGTACGGGAACGCAACCCGGTCTCCGTCGCCATCGTCGGGCTCCTCGTCCTGACCCTGCTCGGCCTCGCCGCCTGGCGTGCCGACTCCCTGCCGTTCGTCCAGGGCGGCACCTCCTACAGCGCCGACTTCACCGAGTCCGCCGGCCTCACCGACGGCGACGAGGTGCGGATCGCCGGAGTGAAGGTCGGCGAGGTCACCGGAGTCTCCCTCGACGGCGCGAAGGTCCGGGTCGACTTCCGGGTGAAGGGCGCCTGGATCGGCGACTCCTCCACCGTGGGCATCGCCGTCAAGACCCTCCTCGGCGACAAGTACCTCGCCGTCGACCCCCTCGGCGACGCCCCGCAGGACCCCGGCTCCCGCATCACCGCGAGCCGCACCACCTCCCCGTACGACGTCACCCAGGCGTTCAACGGGCTCGGGGAGACCATCGGGGAGATCGACACCGCACAGCTCGCCAAGAGCTTCGAGACGATCTCCGCCACCTTCAAGGACTCCCCGCCCCACGTCCGCAGCGCCGCCGACGGGCTCTCCGCCCTCTCCCGTACCGTCTCCGAACGCGACGCCCAGCTCGCCACCCTGCTCCGCAACAGCAAACAGCTCACCAAGACCCTCGCCGGGAAGAAGAGCAGCTTCGAAACGCTCCTGGAGGACGGGAACCTGCTGCTCGGCGAGATCCGGGCCCGCCGCGACTCCATCCACCTGCTGCTCACCGGAACCCGCGACCTGGGCACCCAGCTCACCGGGCTCGTCCGGGACAACGACAAGCAGCTCGGGCCGACCCTCCAGTCGCTCGGCCGGGTCACCGCCGTCCTGGTCAAGAACCGCAAGAGCCTCGACAAGGTCCTCTCCATGACCGGCTCCTACAGCCGGCTCATCGGCAACACCCTCGGCAGCGGGCGCTGGTTCGACAACTACGTCTGCGGAGTCGTGCCCAAGAACTACCTGCCCGCCGGCACACCCCCGGCGACCGGATGCATGCCACCCCGGCAGCAAGGGGGCCGCTGACATGAGACGCACCCGCATCACCGGCATCACCGCCGGACTCGCCCTCGTCGCTGTCGCGGCCGCCACCGGTGTGAGCGCCCTGGAGGAGGACGGGAAGACCACCGTCACCGCCTACTTCGAGCGCGCCACCGGCGTCTACGCCGGATCCGACCTGCGGATCCTCGGCGTCAAGGTCGGAACCGTCACCTCCGTCGAGCCCCGTGGCGAGGAGGTGAAGGTCGTACTGCGCCTCGACCGGGGCATCGACGTCCCCGAGGACGCCCACGCCGTTGTCGTCGCCCCGAGCCTCGTCGCCGACCGCTACATCCAGCTCGCCCCGGCCTACGACGGCGGCCCCCGGCTCGCCGACGACGCGGTCCTGCCCGCCGCCCGCAACGCCACCCCCGTCGAGGTCGACGAGCTGTACGCCTCCATCACCGAACTCTCCACCGCGCTCGGCCCGAACGGGGCCAACGCCGACGGGGCGCTCGCCCGGCTCCTGGACACCGGGGCGAAGAACCTCGACGGCAACGGCAAGGCCATCGGGGACTCCATCGAGCAGTTCGGCAAGGCCACCAAGACGCTCGACCGGAGCAGCGGCGACCTGTTCGACACCCTGGCCCACCTCCAGACCTTCACCACCATGCTCAAGGAGAACGACGGCAACGTCCGCAGCGCCGAGCAGCAACTGAACACGGTCACCTCCTTCCTGGCCGACGACAAGAAGAACCTCAGCGCGGCCCTCAAGGAACTCGGCACCGCCCTCGGCCAGGTGAAGGCCTTCATCGCCAAGAACCGGGGCGCGCTCAAGAAGAACGTCGAGGCCCTGGTGCCCGTCACCCAGGCGCTCGTCGACCAGCGCGCCTCGCTCGCCGAGGCGATGGACACCCTCCCGCTCGCCGCAGGCAACGTCCTCAACGCCTACGACCCCGCCAACCGCACCCTCAACGGGCGCGCCAACCTCAACGAACTGTCCATGGGGGGACCGCTCGTCGACCCCGGGGCCGCCTCCGCAGCCGGCCGGCTCACCGGCCTCGCCCCCGTCGACGCGACCCGCCGCAAGGCCCTGCCGGTCCTGCCGCTCCCGGAGGTCGGCACGGTCTACGGCACCCCCGAGAAGCAGCCCGGCAAGCAGCCCGGCAAGCAGAAGGGGGCGCGACGATGAACGACGACGACCGGCGCAGACCCGTCGTACGGGCCGCCGTCGGAGCCGTGGCCCTGCTCGCCACCGGCGCGCTGATCGCCCTGGTCGTGGTCCGCCCCGACGGCCCCACCTTCACCGGCATCGAACAGATCCCCCTGCCCGGCGGCGCGGACCTCGGCGACCGGCCCTACGAGGTCACCGCCGAGTTCGGCGACGTCCTCAGCCTCGCGCCGCAGTCCTCGGTCAAGGTCAACGACGTGGCCGTGGGGCGCGTCACGAAGATCACGCTGGCCCCGGACGGCTGGCGGGCCCGGGTCACCATGCAGGTCAACGGGAAGATCAAGCTCCCCGCGAACGCCTACGCCCGCCTCGAACAGTCCAGCCTGCTCGGTGAGAAGTTCATCCAGCTCGCCCCGCCCCCCGAAGGCACCGCACGCGGGTCGCTCGCCGCCGGCGGCCGCATCCCGCACTCCCGCACCAACCGGAACCCGGAGGTCGAAGAGGTCTTCGGCGCCCTCTCCCTGCTCCTCAACGGGGGCGGTGTCAACCAGCTCAAGACCATCACCACCGAACTCAACAAGGCGCTCGCCGGGCAGGAACCGCAGATCCGCTCCATGCTCAACCGGGTCGACACCCTGGTGACCAACCTGGACGAGAACAAGAGCGACATCACCAAGGCCCTGGACGGCGTCAACCGCCTCGCCGCCACCCTCGCCACCCGCAAGCAGGACGTCGGCACGGTCCTCACCGGACTCAGCCCCGGGCTCAAGGTCCTGGAGAAACAGCGCGGCTCGCTGCTCACCATGCTGCGCTCCCTCGACACCCTCTCCACCGTGGCCGTCGACACGATCAACCGGAGCAAAGCCGACATGATCGCCGACCTCAAGGCGCTCGCCCCGACCCTCAAGGCGCTCGCCGACTCCGGCCAGGACCTCCCCGACTCCCTCCAGGTGCTGCTGACCTACCCCTTCACGGACGAGGTGCTGCGCGGCGTCAAGGGCGACTACCTCAACGTCTACCTGGACGTGGCGGCCGTGCCCGGTACGCAGATCATCCCCGCGCTCACCCCGGATCCCCCCGGGATCCCGCTGCCACCGGCCGAGGGCGGGGGCGCGGCCGCCCGGGGCGCGCTGCCCCTGCCGCTTCCCGTCGTGTCGGGAACGCCGAAGACCGGCGCGCCGAAGACCGAAGCGCCCGACGCGTCGAAGCCCGGCGCTCCGGGGGCCTCGAACCCCGCGAAGGGGGCGACACCGTGATCACCCTCTCCATCCGGCTGAAGAACCTCGCCTTCCTCGTCATCGCCGCTCTGGTCCTCGGCTACCTGGGTGTGCGGTACGCCGATCTCGGCCACTACGTCGGACTGCGCAGCTACTACACCGTCACCGTCCAACTCCCGCAGACGGGCGGCCTGTACACCCACTCCAACGTCACCTACCGGGGCGTCTCCGTGGGCCGCGTCGGCCCCATCGAGCTGACCGACGACGGTGTCGAGGCCGAGCTGCGGATCGAGAACGACGCCCCGCCGATCCCGGACAGCCTCACCGCCGTCGTCGCGAACCTCTCGGCGGTCGGCGAGCAGTACGTCGATCTGCGGCCCACCCGCGAGGACGGGCCCTTCCTGGGCAACGGCTCGGTCATCGACGAGGCCGACACCAGCACCCCCGCACCCCCCACCGACGTCCTCACCAGCGTCGACGACCTGGCGAGCTCCGTGGACCTGGAAAGCCTGCGGACCGTCGTCGAGGAGTTCGGGGCCGCCTTCGAGGGGCGCGGCGACGACCTCCAGGTCCTGCTGGACACGAGCGGCGACTTCATCGAGGCCGCCGACAAGTCCCTTCCGGTCACGACCCGGCTGATGGCCGACGGCGAGCGCGTCCTGCGCACCCAGGCCGAACAGGGGCAGGCACTCAAGGGCTTCGCCTCGGGGGCCAAGGAACTGGCCGCCGAACTCAAGGGCTCCGACGGCGACCTGCGCCGCCTCATCGCGACCACCCCGGACGCCGCCGTCCAGATCAGCGGGCTGCTGCGCGACCTGGATCCCGCCTTCGGCGTCGTCGTCGCCAACCTCCTCACCACCTCGGAGGTCGCCGTCACCCGCCAACGCGGTCTGGAGGAACTTCTCGTGAAGCTGCCCGCCGTGGTCGCCGCCGGAGCGAGCGCGGTCGACGACGACGGCGCCCGGTTCGGGATGTCCGTCACCTTCTTCGAACCGCTGCCGTGCACCGCGGGGTACGGCGGCACGGTCTACCGCAACGGCCTCAACACCTCGGACGGGCCCGCCGTGAACACCGCCGCCCGCTGCACCTCCTCGCCCGGCACCGGCATCAACGTCCGGGGCAGCGCCAACGCCCCCAAGGGCGGCCCGGTGCCGAAGCCGGCCGTTCCGGGCTCGATGAAGCTGCCGGGAACCGTGGACGCCGGGTCCGCGAGCACACAGCCGCCGACCGAGGGCATGGCCGGGCTGCTGGGCCTGGGAGGCGGCTCATGACGCCCCGCACCCGACGCCGGGCCGGCTGGGCCGTGCTGCTCGTCGCCGCTCTGGTCTGCGGCCTGGGTGCCTGGTCGTACGGGCAGGCGCGCGGCGACCGTTCCCTGTCCTACGCGAAGGCCCGCGACACGGCACTGGCCGACGGCAGACGGCACCTCGCGACGCTGAACAGCCTGGACGGCGAGAACGCGAAGCGGGTCGACGACGGGCTGCGGGCCTGGCTCGACTCCTCCACGGGTCCGCTGCACGACCAGCTGGAGCGGACCCGTAAAGCCGACGCGAAGTCCCTGACGACCGCGGGCGACACGGCCAGGGGCAAGGTCACCTCGGCGGCGCTGACCGCACTGGACGAGCGCACGGGCACGGCGGAGCTGATCGCCACCGTGGACGTCGCGGTCACCCCGCGCACCGGCGCGCCCGGTACCCAGCGCAAACGGTTCGGGGCGACCCTCGCCCGTACGGCCGACGGCTGGAAGGTCAAGGCGCTCACGGCGATCGGAACGGGCGGCGGCCGATGAGACCGCGGGGAGGAACGACCACGGTGAACAGCACGGCAACGGACGCGGCGGAAGTGGCGGACGCGACGGACGTGACGGACGCATCGGACCCGACGGACGCCACGGCGGAGAAGGACGCACCGGCCGCACCGGACGCACCGGGTGAGCCGGGCGAGCCGGACGTGTCGGATGGCGTGGACGTGTCCCGCCGCCGATGGCCGCGCGTCCTCGGCGCACTTCTGGCGGTCGCCCTGATCGCCACGGGCGGCGCCCTGTACGCCGAGGGACGCCAGCTGCGGGACACCCCGGCCACGGCGAACCTCGCGCTCACCGACGCGGAGGCGACCACCCGTGTCACCGGCGACGTCAGCAGCGCGCTCGGGAAGATCTTCTCCTACGGCCCCGGGGCCACGGCCGCCACCAGGGCGGCGGCGAAGGAGATCCTGGCGGGCAAGGCGCTCCAGCAGTACGCGGCGCTGTTCGGCCAGGTCGAGCGGCAGTCCGCCGACCAGAAGCTGACGCTCACCACCGAGGTCGTCCGGGCCGGGGTGACCCGGCTGACCGGCAGCAGCGCCCACCTCCTGGTCTTCCTCGACCAGGTCTACGAGCGCCGGGGCCGCGCCCCCACCACCGCCTCCGCGCAGCTCACGGTGGTCGCGGAACTGCGCGAAGGGCGCTGGTGGATCGTCGAGATCGGCTCCACATGACGGCGGGCCGGAGGCGATGGCGCACCGGTCCGGTTCGGCAGGCAGGGGAGAGGCAGCACATGGCACGGCAGCGGACGGCACGGCAGGGAACGGCACCGGAGGGCACGGGGCGGGAGGGCTCGGCGGGGGCGGTGCGGGCGGGAACGAGGAATCCGCTGGTGATCGTCGCGCTGGCCCTGGCGGTCTGCGCGGCCGGAGCGGCGGGCTGGGGCGGCTGGCTGCGCTACGAGGCCACGCACGACGACGCGGCGGCCTTCGCGCGGACGCGGGACGACGCACTGGCGGCGGGCGAACAGGCGGTGCAGAACATGAACACCCTGGACCACCGGTCGCTGGAGAAGGGGCTCGACAGCTGGGAACAGTCCACCACCGGCGATCTGCACCGCCAACTCGTCGACGGACGAGATGCGTTCGCCGAGCAGATCGCCGAGGCGAAGACGGTGAGCACGGCGGAAGTCCTCTCCGGCGCGGTCACCGAACTGGACGAACGGGCGGGCCGGGCAGGGGTGATGGTGGCGCTGCGGGTCACCGTGACCGCGCCGAAGGGCGAACCGGCGGTGAAGGAGAGCCGGTTGCTCGGAAGTCTCACCCGCACGGCCGGGGGGTGGAAGCTCAGCGCGCTGGGCCAGGCGCCCGTCGGCGGCACGGGCGGCTGACCCCCCGCCCCCGCATCCGCCTGCCCCGCACGTTCCGGAGAGGACCCCACGCATGTCGACGACCCGTCACCTCGTGAACCGCCGCCGCCGGCTGGCCACGGCGCCACCGCGTACGCCGGGGGCCGAGCCGGATCAGGCTTCCGAGCAGGCCACCGCCACCGCCACTGCTACCGACACCGATGCCGATGCCGGACCGCAGGCTGCGCAAGACACCGCCTCCGATCTCGATGCCGACACGGATGCCACGGCCGGCTCCGACACCGCCCCCGACGCCCCGGGGAACGCCCCCCGTGGCAAGGCGTCCCGCCTGCGCGTCGGACTTCCCGCCGTGCTGTGCGCCCTCACCGTCCTCCTCGGAGCCTTCGCCGTCTGGGCGTTCGCCTCGGCCGGCGACCTCCGCGACGAGCCGGCCCGGCAGAACACCGCGCTCACCGACATCGGCCGGACCAGTGAGGTGAAGGGCCGGATCAGCGAGGCGGTCGGCGCGGTGTTCTCGTACGACTACGCCTCGCCCGCCCGGTCCGACCGTGCCGCGAGCACCTATCTGACCGGCCGGGCCGTGCAGCAGCACAAGGACATGCTCGCCGACGTACGGGAGCAGGCTCCGCGGCAGAAGCTCGTCCTGACCACGACCGTGACCGAGAGCGGGGTCGAGTTCCTCGACGGCGACCGCGCCCGGCTGCTGATCTTCGCCGACCAGAGCAACACCCGTACCGGCAAGGACGAGGAGACGACCTACGCGGCGGCCATGTTCGCCGTGGACGCCGTCCGCCGAGGGGACACCTGGCTGATCGCCACCATCGACACGTTCACCCGCTGAGCCCCGGAGAGGGGAGTCCAGATGACCTTCAACCGCACGGTGCGCCGCCGGATCGGGACCACGGCCACCGCCGTCGCCGCGATGACCGCGCTCACCGCGTCCCAGGCCCCGGGGTTCGCACCGTCCGAGCCCCGGCAGGGGAAGGCGGCGTCGTCGGACGACGTCGTGTGGAGCGAGGTGCCGGGAGACGACGCCTACCACACCGAGTTACCGCCGCTGCGGTCCCCGAAGCCGCCCGCGCCCCTGAAGCCCGGGGCGAAGCCCGATCCGCTCGTGGCCCGCGCGTGGTCCGAGGCGGGCATTCCGGCGACCGTGCTGGCCGCCTACCGCAAGGCGGAGAGCGCGGTGCGCCGCGGTGACCCGGGCTGCGGACTGCCGTGGCAACTGCTCGCGGCGATCGGCAAGGTCGAGTCCGGCCAGGCGTCCGGCGGGCGGGTCGACGCCCGGGGGACGACGCTCACCCCGATCCTCGGCCCCGCGCTCGACGGGAGGGGCTTCGCCCTGATCCGGGACACCGACGGCGGGGCGTACGACGGCGACCGCGCCTACGACCGGGCCGTCGGGCCGATGCAGTTCATCCCCTCGACCTGGGCGACCTGGGGCGCGGACGGCAACGGCGACGGCCGCCGGGACCCGAACAACATCTACGACGCGGCGCTCGCCGCCGGGCGCTACCTCTGTGCGGGGTCCCGCGATCTGACCCGCGGCGCCGACCTCGACCGGGCCATCCTCAGCTACAACCGGTCCGACACCTACCTGCGGACCGTACGGTCCTGGCTGGAGTTCTACCGCAGCGGCAGCCACCCGGTCGCCGACGGCAAGGGCGTCCTCCCGGCCAGCCCCGGCCCGGGCGGCAAGACCCCGCCCAAGGCGCCGGTCGGCGGGCCCGGCGCACCGGCACGTCCCGGCAAGGGCGACGGCGGCGTCGTCGTCGGCCCGCAGCCCACCCGGCCGCCGAGCCCGACGCCGACACCTCGTCCCACGGGCCCCGGCTCACCGAGCCCGAGCCCCGACCCGACGGACCCCGGCCCCACCGACCCCGGCCCGAGCCCGAGCCCCGACCCGACCGGTCCGACCGACCCGGGTCCCACCGAACCCGGCCCGAGTCCCAGCCCGACCGGCCCCACCACACCGCCCGACCCCGGCGAGACCGACCCGGGCTGCCCCGACGACACCCCGTCGCCGTCCCCGTCCGGCGACCCGGGTACGGCGGACCCGGGCGCGTCGGACGAGCCCTGCGCCACGCCGACCGGTGAGCCGGGATCAGCCGCCTGACAGCACCTCGGACAGGTCGTAGGAGACGACCTCCTCCAACTGGGCGTACGTACAGCCCGCGGGGGACCGGTCCGGCCGCCACCGACGGAACTGGGTGGTGTGCCGGAACCGGTCGCCCTCCATGTGGTCGTAGGCCACCTCGCACACCCGCTCCGGGCGCAGCGGCACCCAGGACTGGTCCTTCTTGCCCGACCAGCGGTTCTGCGTCCCCGGCAGCCGGGACCGCTCGTGCGCCGCCGCGTCCGCCCAGGCGCTCCACGGGTGCTCGGCGAACCCGACGCGCAGCGGCGCGAGTTCCTCGGCCAGTTCGGCGCGCCGCTTCATCGGGAAGGCCGCGCAGACCCCGACGTGCTGGAGCTTGCCGTCGGCGTCGTACAGGCCGAGCAGGAGCGAGCCGACGATTGGGCCGCTCTTGTGCTCGCGATAGCCCGCCACCACGACGTCGGCGGTCCGCTCGTGCTTGATCTTGTACATCGCCCGGGCGTCGGGCCGGTAGGGGAGATCGAGCGGTTTCGCCACGATCCCGTCGAGCCCGGCCCCCTCGTACCGTTCGAACCACTCCCGGGCGACCTCGATGTCCGTGGTGGCCGGGGCGAGGAACACCGGCGCGGACGCTTCCGAGAGCGCCGCCCTCAGCACCTCCCGCCGGTCCGCCTGCCGGGTGGGGAGGAGGGAGGTGTCGTCGACGGCGAGGACGTCGAAGGCGATCAGGCTCGCCGGGGTCTGTTCGGCGAGCAGCCGTACCCGGGAGTCCGCCGGATGGATGCGTTCGCCGAGCCGCTCGAAGTCGAGCCGCCCCTCGTGGGCGATGACGATCTCCCCGTCGATCACACAGCGCGGCGGGAGGTTCTCCCGTACGACGTCGACCAGGTCGGGGAAGTAGCGGGTCAGGGACTTGCCCGTCCGGCTGCCGAGCTCCACCTCGTCGCCGTCCCGGTACACGATCGCCCGGAAGCCGTCCCACTTCGCCTCGTAGCTCATGCCCGGCGGGATGGTGGAGACCGACTTGGCGAGCATCGGCTTCACGGGGGGCATCACCGGCAGGTCCATGGGCCGATTCTGGACCGCCCTCGTGCCCATGTCTCCCGATGTGCGGCATATGTGCGACCGGCCTACGGTGGCCGTCATGGGAGCAGCGGTGGAGCTGGACGCGGGCGGACGGGCCGTGAGGCTGTCCAACCCGGACAAGGTGTACTTCCCGGAGAAGGGCTACACCAAGAGGGACGTGGCCGAGTACTTCCTGGCGGTGGGGCCGGGGATCACCCGGGCCCTGAACCACCGGCCGACCACGCTCCAGCGCTTCGTGGACGGGGTGGAGGGCGACTTCTTCTACCAGAAGCGCGCCCCGAAGAACCTCCCCGAGTGGATCCCCACCGCCCGCATCGCCTTCCCGAGCGGCCGCCCCGCCGACGAGATCTGCCCCACCGAGCTCGCCGCCGTCATCTGGGCCGCCAACCTCGGCACCCTCACCTTCCACCCCTGGCCCGTCCGCGCCGGGGACACCGACCACCCCGACGAACTCCGCATCGACCTGGACCCGCAGCCCGGCACCACCTATGCCGACGCCGTCACCGCCGCCCACGAGCTGCGCTCCGTCCTGGAGGACCACGGCGTACGCGGCTGGCCCAAGACCTCCGGCGGCCGGGGCATCCACGTCTTCGTGCCCATCGAGCCCGCCTGGACCTTCACCGAGGTGCGGCGCGCCACCATCGCCGCCGGGCGCGAGCTGGAGCGGCGGATGCCCGAGCGGGTGACGACCGCCTGGTGGAAGGAGGAGCGCGGCGAGCGGATCTTCGTCGACTTCAACCAGACCGCGCGCGACCGCACCATCGCCTCCGCCTACTCCGTACGCCCCTTCCCGCACGCCCCGGTCTCCGCGCCGCTGCGCTGGGAGGAGATCGACGACGCCGAACCGCGCGACTTCGACATCGTCACGCTCCCGGCGCGCTACGCCGAACTCGGCGACGTCCACGCCGACATGGACCAGGAGGCGTTCCGGCTCGACGCCCTGCTGGAACTGGCCGACCGGGACGAGAAGGAGCGCGGGCTCGGCGACATGCCCTATCCGCCGGAGTATCCGAAGATGCCCGGCGAGCCCAGGCGCGTCCAGCCCAGCCGCGCCCGCCACGACGACGACGGCGAGATGGCGTGAGCGGGAGCGGTGACCGGCACGGCGCGCACGGGCGGGCCCCGACGCTCCGGGAGCGCTGGGAGACGTACAAGAACAGCCCGTTCCTCCCCGCTACCGTCCTCGTTCTGATCGTCGCCGCCGCGGCCGGTCTCTTCGCCGGCTCCTACACGTACGCGATGGCCGACCCCACCCCGCACCGCATCCCGGCCGCCCTGGTCACCCGGCCGGAGGTGGTCCGCGGCGAGGCGTTCGTCGCGGGAATGGAGAAGGCCCTCGACGCCTCCCTCGAACTGCGCGACTACCCGGACGTCCCCGACGCCCGCCGCGCCATGGACGAGCAGAAGGTCTTCGCGATCGTGCGCGCGTCCGACGGGGGAGTCGCCCTCGACGTGGCCGGAGCCTCCGGCGCGTCCGTGGCCGAGCTGCTCGGCAAGGCGGGCCTGGAGGTGGGCGACGCCACCGGGGTCGAGGTCACGGTCCGGGACATCAAGCCGCTCCAGCGGGGCGACCCGCGCGGACTCGCCCTGTTCTACATCTCGCTGGCCGCCGTGATCATGGGCTTCCTCGGCGCGATCCAGCTCAGCGTGCACGCCCACGGCCTGAACCCGGCCGAACGCATCGCCTTCACCGTCGCCTACGCCCTGCTCGGCGGATTCGCCATCGCCGCGGCCGTGGACTGGTGGCTCGGGGCGGTGGACCTGCCGTTCGTCCAGTCCTGGCTGATCCTGGCGTTCACGATGTTCACCTCCGGCATGGTCTTCACCATGTTCAACACGTTGATGGGCCGCTGGGCGATGATCCCCACCTGGGGCGTCATGGTGCTGCTCGGCAACCCGTCGTCCGGCGGGGCGGTGTCCTGGCCGCTGCTGCCCTCGGTGCTCGGGCACATCGGCCGCTGGCTGCCGCCGGGCGCCTCCGTCAACGCCCAGCACACCGCCGTCTACTACCAGGGGCACCAGTTCGTCTTCCCTTACCTGGTCCTCGCCGGCTGGGCGCTGGTCTCCTGCACGGTGTTCTGGGTGTGGCGGCACCGACACCCCGGTGGCCGCGCCCGCACGCCGGAGCATGCGGACGCGGCCACCTGAGCGGGCCCTGCGGTCTACAGCTCCTTGATCCGGATGTCGCGGTACGAGATGACGTCGGTGACGCCGTGCACCTGGAGCCCGATGTAACCGGAGGCGAACCGCCGGCCGTCGGTGCCCGGGTCGTCGCCGCGCGGCGGCTCGAAGAGCTGACCGCCGGTGTTGTCGAACTCGTTGATCAGGACACCGTTGCGGTAGATCTCGAAGTGCTGGTCCACCACCTTGATCTCGTAGTCGTTCCAGGTGCCCTTCGGCGTGACGCCGGCGCCGCCGAGACCCACCCGGTCGAAGCCGTACACCGAACCGGTCTTGTACATGTCGCCGTCCGGCCGGTCGTTGACCTGGATCTCATGGCCGTACTTGATGGCGACCCACTCCGGGCGCGACTCCTCCGGGTGGTCGTGGACCTTCGGGAAGCGGACGAAGACCCCGCCGTTGGCGTTGCCCGAGCCCGGGGCGTCGTCCCGCCACTGGAGCTTGAGCGAGTAGTCGCCGTAGGCCCGGTTCGGCAGCCACAGCATGCCCATCCCGTCCACCGTGGTGGAGCTGGTGATGGAGCCCTCCTCCTCGTTCAGCTCGAACTTGCCGCCACCCACGTGCTGCCACTTGGCGAGCGAGGCCGCCGTGCCGTCGAAGAGCTTGGTGTAGCCCTCGACCTGGCCCGGCTTCCCGATGCCCGACTGCTTGGCGGCCTGGTTGATGGCCCTGCGCTCGCGCTGGTCGATGACGCCGTCGGTCTTCAGCTTGTCGAGCACCGTCGTCACGTGCTTGAGGAACAGCGCGTGGGAGGACCAGTCCTTCTCGTCCTCGATCAGCTCGTTGATCGTGCAGCGGTTGCGCGTGATCCTGTTGGGCACGCCCGTGTCGATCGTGCCGACGAAGACGGTGTGCCGCTCGTCGAACTCCGCGCAGTTCGGCGCGGGAACCCCGCCGCCCTGGGCGATGGTGAACGACACCTTCTTCGCCTCGGAGGTGTTGCCCGCCTTGTCCGTCGCCCGGTGGGCGATGGAGTGGTAGCCGACCCGGTCGACGATCACCGGGGTGGTGTACGCCAGGTAGGGACCGCCGTCGAGGGAGTACTCGACCTTGTCCACGCCCGAGTCGTCGTCGGTCGCCGAGACGGTGGCCTTGGCGCTGGTGATGAACGCGCCGTCGCTGTTCCTGTCGCCCTCGACCTTCACCGAGGTCTCCGGAGCCGTCTGGTCCTGCGACGGCGGCTCGACCACGGTGAAGTCGACGGCCTTCTCGTCCGCCACGTTGCCCGACCGGTCGGTGGCCCGGTAGCGGACCTTGTGCTCGCCCACCTCGTGGACCATCACCGGTGCGGTGTACGGCTGCCACGCGCCGTCCGCGCCGAGCGCGTACTCGATGGTGTTGACGCCGGAACCGGTGTCGGACGCGGTCACGGTGACCGTGGCCATCCCCAGGTACGCGCCCGCGTCGTCCTTCTCGCCCGAGACGGTCGCCGAGGTCTCCGGCGGCGTCTTGTCGTCGGTCGGCGGCGCGGCGACCGCGAAGTCGACGGATTTCTCCGCCGCCACGTTCCCGGCCTTGTCGGTGGCCCGGTAGCGGACCGTGTGCTCGCCGACCTCGTTCACCACGACGGGCGCGGTGTAGGGCTGCCACTCGCCGTCCGCCCCGAGGGCGAACTCGACGGTGTCGACGCCGGAGCCCTCGTCGGTGGCCTCGATGCCGACCGTGGCCTGGCCGATGTACGCGCCGTCGCCGTTCTGGTCGCCGTCGACCTTCGCCGAGGTCGCGGGGGCCTCGGTGTCCTCGCCGCTGCCCTCGGTGACGGTCAGGATGCCCTGCATCATGCCGTGGCCGGGGATCGTGCAGTGGTAGAAGTACCGGCCGGGCGACAGCGTGACCTCCACGCTGTGCTTGCCGCCTTCGGCGTCACCCGGGTTGGCCAGGATGTTCAGCTGGACGTCGTTGTTGAACTCCGGGTCCGACACGCTGAACGTCAGCGTGTGCGGCATGCTCGTCGTGTTCCCGGTGGCGGTGCTGTTCTCGAAGACGATGGTCGCCTTGCCGGCCACCGCCGTCTTCGGCGCGGACAGATAGCGGTCGATCGGGTCGCCCGCGGTCCAGTTCAGCACCTGGTCGGCTGCGGCCGCCGGGGGAGCGTCGTCCCCCTTGCCGTACGCGGCCGTCGAGGTGAGTCCGAGGACCATCAGGAGGGAGGCCAGCAGGGCCACCCAGAAGCTCGGCGGACGGTGCCGCCCGCGTGCGAGGTGCGGGTGATGTCTCACTTCGCTGCCGCCTTTCCGACGAGATCCTTGGCGGCCGGGGTCGCGGCGCCGCCCTTGTAGGTCACGCGCCACAGCGCGGACTTGGGGTCGGAGGTGAAGAAGCCGCGCCCGTAGTCCAGGACGTACAGCGAACCGTCCGGCGCGAACTTCCAGTCCATCAGGTTGCGGATGCCGTCCGCCCCGACCGGGATGATCTTCTTCAACGACTCGGCGTGCGTGGGCAGTCCGCCCTTGCCGACCGTCTTCGGGTCGGTGAGCACGGCGTGCCGGGGCTGGGTGTCGTCGTAGAAGTCGCCGACGAACCACTTGCCGTCCCAGTAGGCGGGCCACTTGGCGGTGGACCCGCTCTGCGCGTCGTAGCGGTAGACCGGGCCGTTCATCGTGGCCTGCCCGCCGCCCTTCAGCCAGGGGAGCAGTTCCTTGCCCTCCTCCGCCTTGTAGCTCGGCACGCCGTTCGCGTCGCGCGGGTAGTCGACCCCGCCGCCCTGCGGGGAGTACCAGATGGTGTTCGGGGTCACCGGCGGGATCTTGACCAGGCCGTCGTTGTGCGGCGACTCGTTCTTCGGGGCGTCGCAGTCGTACCATCCCAGCGGCTTGCTCGGGTCGGGCAGATTACGGTCCCGGTAGGGCTGGTTGTTGCCCATGCAGTACGGCCAGCCGTGGTTGCCGGCCTTGGTGATCGCGGCGAACGTGTCGTACTTCGCCGGACCCCAGGTGGTGGACGGGGCGCCCGCGTCGGGGCCGACCCAGCCCGCGTACAGCGTGTCCGTCGAGGCGTCGATCGAGATCCGGGCCGGGTTGCGCACACCCATCACATAGATCTCGCCCCGGGTCTTCCCGCCGCCCTCGTCCGGCTCCTCGCCGGTGAAGAGGTTGCCGGACGGCAGGGTGTACGTGCCGTCGTCCTCCGGGTGGATCCGCAGGATCTTCCCGTTGAGGTTGTTGGTGTTGCCCGCGGTGCGCCGCGCGTCGGCGAAGCCGACGCCCTTGTAGTTCGGCTCCGGGTTGTTGCCGGAGTAACCACCGCTGAAGCCGGAGGAGTTGTTGTCACCGGTCGCGATGTACAGGTTGTCCTTCGAGTCCCACGCCATGCCGCCGCCCGCGTGGCAGCAGCTGTTGATCTGCACCGGCCAGCCGAGCAGCACCTTCTCCGAGGCCAGGTCCAGCTTGCCGGTCGCGGAGTCGAAGGTGAAGCGGGAGACCTGACGGGTCGCCATGCGCTTGTCGCGGTCGATCTTCGCGTGCGGGGTGTAGTGCAGGTACACCCACCCGTTGGACGCGAAGTCCGGGTCCAGCTCGATGCCGAGCAACCCCTCCTCGACCTTGACCAGTTCGTCGCCGCCGCCCTTGTTGCCGAAGACGTCCAGCGCACCCGCCAGGGTGACCTTCCTGGTCTTCGGGTCGTAGACGTGGATCTCGCCCTTGCCCTTGCCGATGTTCGGGTCGTTCCAGTCGATGACGACCGGGACGGAGCTGTCGGCCCCGCCGCGCCCGATGTAGAAGACCCGCCCGTCGGGTGCGGTCACCAGACCGTGCGGTTCGCCGATCTGGTCGTTCTGGCCCGGCTGGTTGGGCTGGGTCAGGCGCTCGGCGGTGTAGTTGGAGGTGATCGTCGCCTTGCAGTCGGCCTGCGAGGTCCGGTTCGTCCAGGCGAGGGCGCCGCGCAGATGGTCGCGGAAGTCGGTCTCCGCGAAGCTGTCCGCCGTACCGCCCATGGCCGTGTAGAAGGACCGGCCGCCGTCGTAGTCGCGACACCAGGAGACCGGGTGGTCCCAGCCGTTGGCGCTCGCGCCCGGTTTGTACGTCAACTCCCGTACGCGTGCCACGGTGTGCACGTCACCGGACGGGTTCTTCGTCCAGTTCAGCCACTTGTCGGGGCGCTTCCACTCCAACGGCAGGTTCTTGGTGGCCGGGTGGATCCGGTCGCCGATCTCCACGGTCGCCCGCTGTACGGAAGCCGGGCTGTTCGCCGCGGGACGCGCTCCGACCAGTCCGGTGAACCAGTCCGAGTACGGTTCGGTCCGCGCCGCGTCATGGATGCCGAGGAAACCGCCGCCCGCCTCCATGTAGGCCTCCAGGCCCGCTTCCTGCTCCGGGTCGAGGACGTCGCCCCCGCCGGTCAGGAAGACGACGGCGTGGAAGGAGCCGAGCCGCTTGCCGTTGGTGAAGACCTTCGGGTCGGCCGTGGCCACGGTGGTGAACCGGCCGGCCTCCGGGCCGCTCAGCCCGATCTTCTCGATCGCCGCGATACCGGCGTCCGTGTACGGTGCCTCGTCGCCCGCCGAGGCGTGGAAGACCAGCACCTTGACCTGGTTCGCGGCGCCGGGCGGAGTCGGCAGCGACAACGTTGTCGCCATCTTCTCCACCAGGGCCCGGTCCGGCGACGGATCCGCGCTGGCCGGGCCGCCGCTGCCCAGCATGGACACGGTCAGTGCGCCGGCCGCCACGGCCGCCGCGAGGCCGCGTCGTGATCTGGACCGGTGATGTGATGCGCGCTGCATGTGGTCACCCACCCCTCTGTGGTCACTGCACCTCTCGGTGACTGTGGCTTGCTCACTCTTCGTCAGTACCTCTTGATTCACTGCGACAGCGCACGAAGCTAGACCTCTTTTCGCGGTCCGCCAATAGGTATGGCAGCAATCGTGTGAACTTTGTCCTGGGTGTGGATAAACGGGGATGCCCCGGCTACGGTGTGGCCCGTTCCGGGATCCCGTGAGCGCCGTTCCGTTTCGGCGGCATCGCCAGTTTCCTTATCGCAGTGGGGAGTTCGACATGGACCGAAGGACCTTCAGCCGGCGGATGCTGGTCGGTGGCGCAGCCGCGGCCGCGACGGGGGTGACATCGTTGTCGCTCGGGGCGGTGGAGGCGAGCTCGGCCGAGAACCCGCCGCGTACGGCCCCGGCCGGCGGCGTGGTGCGCCGACTGAAGATGTACGCCGAGAAGCTGGCGGACGGTCAGCTCGGCTACGGCTTCGAGAAGGGCAAGGCCTCGATCCCCGGCCCCCTCATCGAGCTGAACGAGGGCGACACGGTCCACATCGAGTTCGAGAACCTCACCGACGTCGACGCCAGCCTCCACGTCCACGGCGTCGACTACGACATCGCCAACGACGGCACCCGGATGAACAAGAGTCACGTCGAGCCCGGCGGCACCCGGACGTACACCTGGCGCACCCACGCCCCGCGCCTCCGCAAGGACGGCAC
The DNA here is from genome assembly GCF_014650675.1 of Streptomyces anulatus. Classification (GTDB taxonomy): domain Bacteria; phylum Actinomycetota; class Actinomycetes; order Streptomycetales; family Streptomycetaceae; genus Streptomyces; species Streptomyces anulatus. The sequence goes on from NZ_BMVK01000004.1 coordinate 286,232, forward strand.
CTACGAGCCGGGCAGCGCGGGCTACTGGCACTACCACGACCACGTCGTCGGCACGGACCACGGCACCGGCGGCATCCGCAAGGGGCTCTACGGGCCGGTCGTCGTGCGCCGCAAGGGCGACATCCTGCCCGACCAGACCTGCACGGTCGTCTTCAACGACATGACGATCAACAACAAGACGGCCCACAACAGCGTCAACTTCGAGGCCACGGTGGGTGATCGGCTCGAATTCGTGATGATCACGCACGGTGAGTACTACCACACCTTCCACATCCACGGTCACCGCTGGGCGGACAACCGGACCGGCATCCTCACCGGCCCCGACGACCCGAGCCGGGTCATCGACAACAAGATCTGCGGCCCCGCCGACTCCTTCGGCCTCCAGATCATCGCGGGCGAACGCGTGGGCGCGGGCGCCTGGATGTACCACTGCCATGTCCAGAGCCATTCCGACATGGGGATGGCCGGGCTCCTGCTGATCAAGAAGCCCGACGGCACGATCCCGGGCTACGAACCCCACCACGCGGCGGGCGGCGCGGAGAAGAGGACCGAGGAGAAGTCCGGCGCGAAGGGCGCCGAGGAGAAGGCCGGGAAGGCCGCCGGGGAGCACCAGCACTGACCCCGTCCGTCACGGGGCCCGTGCCGGGGGCGGGCCCGGTCACGGACGGCGGGCGTCGTCCGCGAGCCGCTGCTGCTCCTCCTCGACGATGCGCCGGGCCAGTGCGGCGTCGGAGACGTCCACCGCGTCCGGGGTGGTCTCCGCGAGGTCGCTGCGCCGGGCGTACGCGTCGAAGAGCCGGTCCTTGCGGGCCAGCAGCTCCACCAGGCGCTGGTCGACGCTGTCCGTGGCCAGCAGCCGGTGCACCTGGACCGTGCGCACCTGGCCCATCCGGTGCGCACGGGCGACCGCCTGGTGCTCCAGCGTGGGCTTGATCTGCGGCTCGCACAGGATGACCACGGAGGCGGCCTGCATGTTCAGCCCGGTGCCCCCGGCCTGGATCTGGCTCAGCAGCACCGCGTGCCCGTCCGCGGCGGAGAAGGCGTCGACCAGCTCCTGTCGCCGGGCCGGCGGGACGCTCCCGGAGAGCGGCCCGAAGGCGTCCGGACCCAGGGCGTCCCCGACCGTCGCGAGGACCTCGCGGAAGTAGGAGAAGACGACCACCTTCAGGCCGTTGTCCCGCGCCTCGTCGACGAGTTCGCGCAGCCGCTCCAGCTTGGCGGAGGACCCGGGCACCGCGTAGGCGGCCCGGCGCATCCGCATGAACCGCCCGGAGGCGACCGCCTCGCGGTAGGCGGCCCGGTCCTCGGAGCCGAACTCCTCCCACTCGTCCACCTGGACCAGCGCCGGGAGTTCGGCCAGCACGTCGACCTGGTTGCGGCGCAGATAGGCGGGGGCGACGGCCCGGCGGAAGGCCTGCGAACCGGCCGCGCCGTGCGTACCGCTGACCGACGGCGCGAGTTCGGGGCGGAGCCGGCGTACCAGGCTGCGGAACTCCTCGACCCGGTTCTCCATCGGGGTGCCCGTGAGGAACAGCACCCGCTCCACCTGGTCCGCCCAGCCGGCGACCGCCCGCGACCGGCGGGCCGCGGGGTTCTTCACGAAGTGGGCCTCGTCCACGACCAGCATCCCGGGCCGCACCGAGGCCCCCGCCCCGGGCAGCAGGTGCAGCGCGTCGAACGTGGTCACCGCCACCCCGCCGTTCTCGCGCCAGTCAGCGAACGCCTCGCTCCGCTCCGCGCCGTGCACCGGCACGGCGCGCAGGGTGGAGCGGGCCCGGATCTCCCGGGTCCAGTTGATCAGTACGCTCGCCGGGCAGACCACGAGGAAGTGGCTCTCGCCGTGGGCGGCGAGATGGGCGAGCGCCGCGATGGCCTGCACGGTCTTGCCGAGCCCCATCTCGTCCCCGATGACGACCCGCTTCTGCGTCAGCGCGAAGCGCGCCCCGAACGCCTGGTACCCGCGCAGGGACACCCGCAGATGCGTGTCGTCGAGGCGGAGCGCGCGTACCCGGTCCGCGATCCCGGCGGGCAGGAACCCCTCGGCGGCGTCCCGGTCCGGCCCGCTGCCGGACAGTTCGGCGAGCAGGCTGTAGTACTCGGCGGACCGCAGCTCGAAGTCCACCCAGGCCTCGGCGGGCGACGCCGGTGACCGCAGCAGGTCCGCCGACGCCTGGGCGAAGAGCACCGGCAGCTCCCGCTCCACGGCGTCCGCCACGGTCGCACGCACCGAGTCGACGGCCTCGCGCACCCGTGCGCGTGCCTCCCGCCCGGTGAACAGCATCCGCAGCCGGCTCCCGGCCGGCCCGGCCGCCGCCACCGGGGGCCCGAGCCGCTCGGCGAGCCGGCGGGCCGCGTCCACCGCCCGCCGCGCGTCCGCACCCGCCTCGGCCAGCCGGTGCAGGGCGACGACCAGTGCGGTGCTGGTGTCGTCCGGGGCGTCCACGTCGATCCGCACCGAGACGGTGTCCCGCACGGCGTGGGCGATCTGCGCGGCGGCGGCCAGCGCCTGGTCGGCGGTGTGCGCACCGACTCCGGGGAGCTGCCGGAGCTCGTAGCGGTGCGTGCCGTGGACCTGACCGACCGTGCCGAACCCGGCCTGCTCCAGCGCCCCGAGACGCAGCCGCCCCTCGGTGACGTCCTTGAGCCGGGAGACGGGGATGGCGGCCAGTTCCCGGCCCACCAGGGAGTCGAGCAGCGGATCGAGCACGGAGCGTACGGCGTCCACGGCGTCTGCCCGGTCCGCCGGCACGGCTCGGGCGCTCTCCAGGAGCCGCTCCGCCCGGGCGAGCAGCTCACGGACCGCGCTGCCCGTGGGCACCGGACTCCCGGCGGCCCCGCGCGCGAGTGTCCCGAGGGCCGTGCCGCCCGCCGCCCCGCTCTGCTTCATGTGCGTCCTTCTGTTCCCGGAGGGGGTGTCTCACCGCCCCGGGTCCCGCTCCGTCGGCTTTCGCGCCATCGTGCCACGCCCCACCGACAGGCCCCGGGCGTGCGCCACCGGGCCCCGCTCCCGCCGGTCGCGCCCCGCCGGTCGCGCCCCGCCCCTGCCGGCCGCGCGGCGCCGGGCGGCGGGCGCTACGGCCCGGCGGGCGGGCGGCGTTCCGCGGGGGAGAGCAGCAGCACCTCCAGGGCCCGGGCACAGGAGCGGGCCTCGGTCAGCAGCCACCCGGTGCGTTCGGGGGTGATCACCTCCGGCGTGGCCCGTACGGCGAGGGCGAAGCGGGCGTACCCCGCACCGTCCAGCACCGGCACCGCCAGGGTCCGCACCCCGAGCGCCGACTCACCGTCGTTCACCGCGTACGCGTCGGTCCGCACGCGTTCCAACTCCCGCTCCAGCGCGGCGGGGTCGACGATGGTGCGGTCGGTGAACGCGGGCAGGGGCGGCAGCGTGCCGGGGCCGCCCTCGCCCGGCCGGGCCCAGGCCAGCAGCACCTTGCCCAGCGCCGTGGAGTGCAGCGGCCTGCGCAGCCCCACCTTCGGGGTGACGGAGCCGCCGGCCACGATCACCGCGTGCGGTCCGCTGCGCAGCGCGAGGTCGGCCGTCGCGCCGGTCCGCTCCGCCAGGTCGGCCAGCTCCGGCGCCGCCAGATGCAGCCCGCGCTGGTGGTACGACAGCCGGCCCAGCTCGGTCACGGCGGGGCCGAGGCGGTAGCGCGACGTGCGCGGGTCCTGCTCCAGGAAGCCCGCGGCGAGCAGCGTCCGGGCGAGCCGGTGGGCGGTGGAGACCGGGAGTCCGAGGCGGCGGGCCAGGTCGGAGGCGCTGAGGTCGGGGCCGTTGTCATGGAAACAGTGCAGGACGTCGAGGGCCCTCCGGACCGCCTGGGCGCCGCCCGGGGCGCGTGCTGCCGCGGTCTCGGTCATATCGGTTCACTCTCCGCTCGTGAGATGGGAAGGGCGCTCCATCGTTGCCACATTACGGGAGTGGATAAGGGGCTCATCCTTCGCGGGAAACACGCTGTTCATATGGAATCCCACATCATGGGAAGCGAGTTGTCGGCCCGTCCGGATCCGTGGCAGGCTTCGGCCGTCCCCACCGACGAGCGGAAAGGAGCCGTGGACCATGTCCGGACACACCGTCGTGCAGTCGGCCCCCGGCGTCCCGGTGCCGCTCGCTCTCACCGCGCGCCGCCACATCGACCTGGCCCGCGTCTCCAGCGCCACCTGTCGCTGACCGCCGCCGCACGCCGCGCACCCGGCCTACCGCCCGGTCCCGTACGACGGCCCGGTAGCCCGGTAGCCCGGTAGCCCGGTAGCCCGGTAGCCCGGTAGCCCGGTCGAGCCGCGGCGCGTTCCGCTTCCCGCGTCCGCGCGTACCGCCCCTCGCCGAGCAGCCGTCCTCACCGCGTGCCACCCCCTGTCCCGCCCCCACGGGCGTACGGGGGCCAACGGGGCGTCCGCGGCAGTCGCGTGCCGCATCGCGTCCTTCGCCGTTCACCGGCCTCCGCCCGCTCAGCCGACCCTCCCGGGAAGACACCTCCATGACGCATGCCCCCGTCCTGCCCCGCACGCTCTGGTTCACCCGTTGTCCTGTGCCCACAGCGACCGGCATCGCCGCCGACCGGCGGTGGCTCACCGACGAGTTCGCCCGGGACGGCATCGCGGTGCGCTCCCTGCAGGACGCCGAACCCGACGCCGACCGCTCCGCGCACTACACCCACGCACTGCCCGGCCTCTTCCGCGAGGGGGGCAACGTCCCCGCCCTCTGGGCGCGTTCACGCGGTGAGCGGACCCGGCTCGTCGGCCTCACCTGGATCGAGGAGCGTCAGAGCATCCTGGTCGCCCCCGGCTCCGGACTGCGCGGAGCCGCCGCGCTGCGCGGATCGCGCATCGCCCTGCCGGTCCACTCCATCGCCATCGACTTCTGGCGGGCCATGGCCCTGCGCGGCTTCGAGGGGGCTCTCGCCTCCGCGGGCCTCGGCCTCGCGGACACCGTCCCGGTCGACGTACCGGCCGGCGGTTCCCGGGAGCAGTGGTCGGCCGGACTGGCCGCGCTGCGCCGGGGGGACGTCGACGCGGTGTACGTCAAGGGAGCCGTCGCCGTCGAAGCGGCCCGCCGGGCCGGCGCGGAGGTGGCCGTCGAACTCGACGACCTGCCCGACCCCGCCCACCGGATCAACAACGGCACACCCAGGCCCATCACCGTCCACCAGGACCTCCTGGACGAACACCCCGGGCTCGTCGACCGCTTCCTGGCCGTCCTGCTCAGGGCCGCCGACTGGGCCGCGGACCGGCCGGACGAGGTCGACCGGATCCTCGGCGCCGAGACCGGGGCCGGGGCCGAGGGGGTCGCGGGCGCCTACCTCCCCGGCACCCACCGCACCCTGCACCCCGACCTCTCGCCGCGCCGTCTCGCCCTGCTCGCCGAACAGGAGAGGGCCCTGCGCGCCCACGGCTTCCTCCCTGAGGCCGTCGACATCGAATCCTGGGCCGACCCCGCACCGCTCCGCCGTGCCGCCGCGTTGAACGGCACGCCCGCACTCCCGCCACCCGCCACTCCCTGACCCCGAGGACCACCACCATGCAGGTCACCCGACCACTCCGCACCACCGCTCCGGCCGCCCTGCTGACGGCCACCGCACTCCTCGCGCTGAGCGCCTGCGGCACCTCCGAGGCGGACACCACCGGCGCCGACGGTTCCGGCTCCGGTTCCGGGAAGACCGTCGAGGTGCGCATCCCGGACCCCGGCAACTCCGGCGTGCTCGCCCTCGGCAAGAAGGACGGCAGCCTGGACAAGGCGCTGGGCGAGGTCGGCGCGAAGGTGAAGTGGACCGGCAGTGCTGGGCCCTTCGCCCCGGCGGCCCAGGCGATGAACGCCGACCAGCTGGACATCGCCACCGGCTCCATCACCTCCGGCATCACCTCCCTCGCGCAGCGCCCCGGCTTCAAGTTCTTCACCGCCGTCGACCCGGACGCGGCAGGCGAGGGCATCCTCGTCCGCGACGGCTCCGGCATCGAATCCGTCACCGACCTCATCGGGAGGAAGGTCGCCGTCAACCAGGGCGGCACCGGTGAGTACCTGCTGCTCAAGGCGCTGGCCAAGGCGAAGATCCCGGCGGAGAAGGTGGAGCGGGTCTACCTCAGGCCCGACCAGACCGCCGCCGTCCTCAACGCCGGACAGGTCGACGCCTGGGCCGTCTGGGCCACCTACGCGGTCGCCGAGATCGGCAGCGGCAAGGCGCACTTCGTCGCCGACGGCGCGGCCATCGGCTCCGACAACTACAGCCTCAACGCCGTGCGTACGGGCTTCGCCGAGCAGCATCCCGAGATCGTCCGGGCGCTCTACGACTACCTCCACGAAGCCAGTGCCCGGGAGAAGAAGGACCCGGCCGCCTACCTCAACGTCTTCACCGACGTCGGCCCGACCGCCGTCACCGGCAAGGCGAAGGAGGTCCAGACCGAGTTCACCGCACAGGGCGGCACCGTCGACCCGATCGGCCCCGAGGACATCGCCCGCTTCGAGGCGGTCGCCGCCTTCTACGCCGAACAGAAGGTGACCAAGGAGAAGGTCGACGTGGCGGCCCACCTCCTCGACGTGGAGAAGCTGACATGAGCGTGACCCCGGCGGCCGGCCCGGCCGGCCCACCCCGCACAGGCGCCCCCGACACCGGCGACGCTCCGCCCCCCGGCCTCGTCGCCCCGCGCCCGCAGCTGCGCAGACCCCGGAGCCGTTCCTACGCCGTCACGGTCCGGGCGCTCGGCCCGGTGGTCCTGCTCGCCCTGTGGTGGGCGGCGTCCGCCACCGGGCTGCTGACCGCCGACGTCCTGGCCTCACCGGCGGAGGTGTTCCGCGCGGTGGGAGAGCTGTGGGGCAACGGGCAACTGCCCGACGCCCTCACCACCTCGCTGACCCGCTCCGGCCTCGGCCTGATCGTCGGCCTCGCCGCCGGACTCACGCTCGGCATCGTCACCGGATTCACCCGGCTCGGCGACGAACTGCTCGACTCCTCCCTCCAGACCCTGCGCACCATCCCCTTCCTCTCCCTCGTCCCGCTGTTCATGGTCTGGTTCGGCATCAACGAGACCGCGAAGATCCTCCTCATCGCCGTCGCCACCACGTTCCCCATGTACGTCTCCACCTCCAGCGGCGTCCGCACCACCGACCCGAAGCTGATCGAGGCGATGCGCGCCTTCGGGATGAGCCGGCTCGGCATCGTCCGCGAAGTGGTCCTGCCCGGCGCGCTGCCCTCGCTCCTCGCCGGACTGCGGCTCTCCATGACGCTCAGCGTCATCGCCCTCATCGCCGCCGAGGAGATCAACGCCACCGCGGGCATCGGCTATCTGATGTCCCAGGCCCAGAGCTACGCCCGCACCGACATCCTCGCCGTCTGCATCCTCGTGTACGGGCTCCTCGGCCTCACCGCCGACATCCTCGTCCGCCTCCTGGAACGCGTCCTGATGCCGTGGCGCACCCCGCAAGGAGCCCGCCGATGACCGGTGACAGGAAGCAGTCCACAGCCGTACGGGTACGGGGGCTGCGCCGCGTGTTCGGCAGCCGCGCCGTGCTCGACGGCCTCGAACTCGACATCGCCCGAGGGGAGTTCGTCGCCCTTCTGGGCGCCAGCGGCAGCGGCAAGACGACGCTGCTGCGCATCCTCGGGGCGCTGGACGGGGCCGACGGGGGAGAGGTGCTGGTGCCCGAGAGCCGCACGATCGTCTTCCAGGAACCCCGCCTCGTACCGTCCAAGAAGGTCCTCGCCAACGTGACCGTCGCCCTGCCCGGATCCCGTACGCCGGACGGACTGAGGGCGCTCGCCGAAGTGGGCCTGGAAGGGCACGCCGAGGCCTGGCCCGCCACCCTCTCCGGCGGCGAGGCCCAGCGGGTCGCCCTCGCCCGGGCCCTGGTGCGCGAGCCCGAACTGCTGCTGCTGGACGAGCCGTTCGCCTCCCTGGACGCACTGACCCGGCTGAAGATGCACGACCTGGTCGACCAACTGTGCCGCAAGCACCGCCCGGCCGTGCTCCTGGTCACCCATGACGTCGACGAGGCCGTACGGCTCGCCGACCGGGTGGCCGTCCTGCGCGACGGGCGGCTCGTCACCGACGAGCGCGTCGCCGTCGACCGCCCCCGCGACCCCGGAGACCCGGCCTTCGCCGCACTGCGCCGCCGCCTCCTGGACGATCTCGGCGTCCCCGCCGCGCCGGGAGCCGCCACCGGGCCCACCACGGGCCCCGCCACCACGCCCGCCCCGCTCTCCGTCGGAGTGATCTGAATGACCATCACCATCGGTGTCCACGCCAGCAATCCGTCCCTCTACCACCTCTACCACCTGACCCGGCACGGCTTCGCCCAGCAGGAGCTGGAGCCCCTCGGCGAGAGCGTCGCCTTCCACCCGTACAGCAACGGCGTCCGCACCGGCGAGCTGCTCAGCCGGGGCGTCATCGACTTCGGCGGCACCGGCTCCACCCCGCCCGTCACCGCCCAGGCCGCGGGCCACGACCTCGTCTACACCGCGGTCTCCGCCCCGCGCCCCGAGCACGGTGCCTTGCTGGTCCCCGAGGACAGCCCCCTGCGGACGGCCGCCGACCTCAAGGGCAGGACCGTCCATCTGGCGATCGGCTCCTGGCAGACGCACCTGATCGCCAAGGCGCTCGACGACGCGGGACTCTCCTACGCCGACGACATCACCGCCGAACGCTCCACCGAGAACAGCGAACAGCTCCTGCGCACCGGAGCCGTCGCCGCCTGGGTCGCGCAGGGACCGCAGCTCGCCGCAGCCCGCCGCACCGGCGGGCTGCGCACCCTGATCCGCACCGGCGACGTCATCACCGACCGTTCGGTGTTCTTCACCCGGCGCGCACTCGCCGAAGAGCGGCCCGAGATCATCGACGCCCTCACCCGCGCGCTCCGGCGGGCCGACGACTGGGCCGCCGCCCACCCCCGCGACGCCGCGCGGATCGCCTCCGCCGACCTCGGCGGCACGGTCGAGGACTGGGAGAGCGCGCTTTCCGCACTGCCGTGGCGGATCGAGGAGGTCGGCGACGCCTTCCTCGCCGAACAGCAGGAGGCCGCCGACATCTTCCACCGCACCGGCTTCATCGAGCGCCCGGTCACCGTGGCGCACGCCGTCGCCCACGCACCCGCGAAGGCGGTCTGAGGGCCATGGCCACCGAAGTCCTCTGGTACATCATCCCGCGCGAGGGCGCCTACCCCTGGGAGCCGTCCGGCCGGCGCCCCGTCGACCTCGGCTACCTCAGCAGACTCGCCGGAACCGTCGAACAGCTCGGCTACAGCGGTGCGCTGCTCGCCACCGACCTCTACGACGTCTGGCCGCTCGGCAGTGCGCTGGCCGCGTCCACCAGCACCCGGTTCAAGCCGCTGCTCGCCGTCCACCCGGGACTGATCTCGCCGACCCTGCTCGCCAAGATGGCCCTCAGTTTCGACACCCTCTTCGGCGGGCGGCTGCGCTTCAACGTCGTCAACGGATCCACCAAGTCCCTCCAGGAGTACGGGCTCCACGTGGAACACGACGAGCGGTACGCGCTGAGCGCCGAGTACTGGTCGATCGTGAAGCGGCTCACCGCCGGCGAGGTGTTCGACCACCGGGGCCGCTTCTACGACCTGAGAGACGCGGGCGCGTCCTTCCGCGAGCTGAAGCCCGTCCAGGACCCGCACATCCCGCTCTGGTTCGGCGGCTCCTCCGACCCCGGCATCGAGATGGCCGCCGAACACGTCGACGTCTTCCTCACCTGGGGCGAGCCCCCGCACCTCCTCAAGGAGAAGCTGGAGCGGGTCAGGGCGCGGGCCGCCGCCCACGGGCGCACCCTGCGCATCGGGCTGCGCCTGCACCTCATCGTCCGCGACACCGAGGACGCGGCCTGGGCGGCCGCCGACCGGCTGCTGGACGTCACCAGCGAGGCCACGTACGCCCGGCAGCTCGGGGACCGTGCGGGCGAGGACGGTGTCGGCTGGCAGCGGCAGTTCCGCCAGCACGGCGGCAGAGTGCCCGCCCGCGCGCGGGAGCTGGAGGTCCACCCCAACATGTGGCCGGGCATGAGCCTCTTCCGGCCCGGCCCCGGCACGGCGGTCGTCGGCTCCACCGCCCAGGTCGTCGAACGACTCCGGGAATTCCAGGACTTGGGCGTCGACACCTTCATCCTGTCCGGCAACCCCCTGCTGGAGGAGGCCTACCGCGTCGCCGAGACCGTGCTCCCGTCCCTGGACGTACGGCGCTGAACGACACCGCCCGACGGCCGGGACGACGCGCCGCTCCAACGCTTCGCCCCGGCCCCTCGGCGCTGTCTACTCTGAGCCGCATGACAGCAGCGATCACCGCCGGACCCGGTTCCCACCGGTCCGCAGCCGGGCCCCACGGCTCCGCAGGTGTATCGCACCCCGGTCGGACCCGCGCGGACTGCGGTCGTCGGCGCCCGGTGCAAGACTCGGAACGAGAGGAATCACCCGGCAGCACAGGACGAGCAGGATCACCCGGACCGACGGAGGAGCACGCCATGATCAGCCCCACCTTCCTCGACGGAGCGCCCGACTGGGTCGATCTCGGCACGCCCGACCTCGACGCGGCCACCGCCTTCTACCGGGAGCTGTTCGGGTGGGATCTGGTACCCGGCGGCCCCGAGGTCGGCGGCTACGGGATGCTCACCCTGGACGGCCGGTACGTCGGCGGTGTGATGACGGTGTCGGAGGAGGAATCGCCGAGCGCCTGGTCGGTCTCCTTCCAGTCGCCCGACATCGCCGCCACCGCCGCGGCGGTGGAGCGGGCGGGCGGCAGCCCCGCGTTCGAGCCGATGGACGTCCTGGACCTGGGCAGCATGGGCGGCTTCACGGACCCGGCCGGAGCGTACTTCGCCGCCTGGCAGCCCAAGAAGCACCCCGGCTTCGGCGTCGTCCAGGAACCCGGCTCGTTCCTCTGGGCCGAGCTGTACACCTCCGACGTCCCGGCGGCGGCCGCGTTCTTCAACAACGTCTTCGGCTGGGGGACCGACCAGTTGAAGGTGGAGGGCACCGACTACACCTACACCACCGTCCACCCGGCCGGCGCCGGTCCGGAGGCGTCGTTCGGCGGCCTGGTCCGGATGGGCGACGTCCCCTCCGAGGCCGCACGCGGCCCCCACTGGCTGCCGTATTTCGCCGTGGCCGACGTCGATGCCACGGTGGCGACGGCGAAGCGGCTCGGCGGCACGGAGACCCTGGCGGCCATGGACGTGCCCGGCGTCGGCAAGATGGCCAACGTCGCCGATCCGTTCGGGGCGGTCTTCGCGGTCATGAGGCCCGAGCCCAGGCAGTAGCCACGAGCGGGGGACCGCGGCCCCGGTGGCTCCGGCGAGGACTCAGGGACCGGCTTCGGAGCGGAATTGATGAATCGTTGATCGGTTGTTTATCGCCACCGGGCACCGTGTGCACCATGCTGATCAACACCGTGACCGACGACGCGCTCGCCTGGCAGGAGTCCGCGTTGTGCGCGCAGGCCGGGCCCGAGTTCTTCTTCCCGGCCCCGGGCAGTTCGACCCGCGAGGCCAAGCAGTTGTGCAACGCCTGCGAAGGCCGTCTGGCCTGCCTGGAGTACGCACTCGCCAACGACGAGCGGTTCGGCGTCTGGGGCGGGCTCTCGGAGAAGGAGCGCGAGCGGCTGCGCAGAGAAGGACGCGACCGGGGCTGAACGTCCCCGGCCGCACACACGCACCGTAAACCCCTGGGGTGTTAGGGCCGGGCCCGGCACAATCGGGCCATGACCGACGCACCGCCCCTCGTCCTCGCCGCCGCCCTGCTCGACGCGCTCGAAGCGCTGCCCCATCCGGGGCGCATGAGCGAACTGGCGGCCGCAGCGGGCCGGCTGGCCGCCCAAGGGGCGCTGCGCGCCGTCCTCGACGAACTGGAGGACGGCGACCCGTACGAGCGCCGGATCGCGGTGATCGCCGCCGCGGTCGGCCGGGACGCCGAGTGGATCGGCGCGCATCTCGCCGACGAGGACGCCGTCGTGCGCGGGCACGCCCTGCGCGCGGCGCGGACACTCGGGGTGCCGGACGCGGCGTACGAGAGGGCCTTCGCCGACGCGCCGGCCGCCGTGCGCCGTCATCTCGTGCGGGCGATCGTCGCCGAACGCCGCACCGCGCTCGCCGACCGCCTGGTGCTCGCGGAGCGCGAGACCCACGGCGACATCGAGGCGGCCCGGCTGCTGCCCGGCTGCTCGGCCGCGACGGTCGGAACGCTGCTGCCCGAACTGCGGCGCTCGACGGCCTGCTGGTCCTCGCTCGGCCACCACCACCCCGGACCGGTCCTGGACTCCGCCGAGGAGGAGCTGGCAGGCCTCCCCGCGGCGGGCCGGGACGCCTGGTGGCACGGGTACGGACACCCCCGGGGCGTCGCCACCGCGACCCGGGCCCTTCCGCACCGGGTGCTCGACCTCCTCGAACGGTTCGGCCCCACCCGGTTCCCGGTCGTGCTGGGCGCCCCCCTCGGTCAGCTCGTCTCGGCCGACCCGGTCCGGGTCGCCCGCCTGGTCATCGGGGCGGACGTCTGCGCGCAGGTGCTCCACGCACTCAGCGGGACCCAGCTCCGCCGCCTCGTCCGCGCCCTGCCCGACCCCCTGCTCGTCGAACTGGCCCGCAGCGCCCCCGACCCGGCGGGCCCGGGACCCCGGATCCTCCGCGCCCTGCCGCCCGGCCGTCGAGCCGCACTCCACGAGGCGCTCACCGAGGACGGGGGCGAGGCAACCTCGGCAGCCTCCGTCGACACCCGGTTCCTGGACGCGCTGCCCCGCAACCGGGTCGCGGCCGTGGCCCGCCGGGCGGCGGACCGGGCCCGTGCCCGCGGGGACGACGCCGCCGTCCTCGACGCCGTGTCCCACCTCCCCTTCGACGAGGGACGCGAACAGCTCCTGGCCGCCACCCGCGGGCCCGCCGCCGACGACCGCGCCGCGGCCTGGGGGCTGCTCGTCGGCAGCGCGGGCCGCTCCGGCGATCCGGCCCACGTCGCCACCGTGCTGGAGGACCTGCTGCGGCTGCGCAACGAACAGGACCCCGTACGCTCCGCCGCCCTCACCGCCCTGGCCGGGGTGAAGCCCGCCCTCTTCACCGACGCGGTGGAGCCGCTGCTCGACCGCATCGCCGCCGATGCCGTGGAGGCCCGCGACTCCTCCGCCGCCACCCGCCGTGCCCTCGGCTCCCTGGCCGTCGGCGCGCTGCGCGAACACGCGGTGACCGGACAGCGCGACCTGCTCAACTGGGCGCTGCGCACCCTGGTCCGGATCACCGGCACCAGCGGCAGCGCCGACTTCGGCCGACTGGACCGGACGCTGCGCCGGGGCCAGGAGCACACCGTCTTCGACGCGCTGCGGCCCTGGCTGGAAGCGGGCGCGGAACGCTCCGACTACGGCCTCGTCCTGGCCCTGGCCCGCGCCGTGGGCCGTCGGGCCGACGCCATGCCCGGCCTCCAGGACCTGCTGTGGCAGGCGGTGAACTACGGCGAGCCGGCGGCCGCCCGGAGCGCCGCCGGGCTCTGGCTCCGGGCCCCGGCGGGCCGGGACGAGCGGGTCGAAAGCCTGCTCGCCCGGCACCCATCGGCCATCGGCCTCCCCGAGGTCCGGCACGTCGTGACCCGACGGCGGACGGACCTGCTGGAGGCATGCCTCGACGGGACACCACCCCGGGGCCGGTTCCTCGGGCCCGGGGAGCGGTGGACCGTCGAGGTCGCCGGAGCCGAACGCTGGACGCCCCGTCAGCAGCGTGCCGCACAGCGTGCTGTGGAGCGCACGGTGGCGGACGAGAAGCTGCCGCTGTACCTGCGCACCGCCGCCCTGGGGCAGCTCGCCCGCATACCCGGGCAGGGCGCCGACGCCGTACGCGCCTGGACCGGTGACCGGGACGTGGTGATCGCGGAGGCGGCGCTCGCCGCACTCGCCCACACCGACCGGCCCGCCGATGCGCTGCCCGAGCTGCTCGCCCACGCGGGCGGCGACCGGGCCCGCGTCGCGGTGTACGTGGCGGGCCGCGCCGCGGCGTGCACCCGGCCCTCCCGGCTGGCCCCCCTGCTCGCCGCCCGCACGGGCCCCGGCACCGGCAAGGTGACGAGCCGCAAGGAGATGGTCCGCCTCGCCGCCGCCCTGCTGCCCCGGGCGGAGGCGGCCGGTCTCCTCGCGGACGCGTACGGGCGGCCCGGCCAGCACCTCGACGTACGGGCCGCCTGCGTGGCCGCCGGTACGCCGCTGCTCGCGGACGTACGGGTATGGGAGGCGACGGAGGACGCGGCGGGCGGCGAACACGCGCTGCGGGTGGCGGTGTTGCGGGCGCACCCGACGGAGCTGGACCCCGCCCTGCGGCCGCGCTACGCCCGGCTGGTCCAGGACGTGTGCCGCACGGACGACGACACGCTGGCCGCCCTCGCCCACACCGCGCTGGTCCGCTGGCTGCCCTGGGCCCCGCACGCGGCGGCGGTCCTGGTCGACGCGGTCACCGATCTGGACCGGCGGGGGAGGTGGCGCTCGGCCGCCGACGCCCTGGTGGACGCGGCCCTGACCACTCCGGAGGCCGTCGGGGCGCTGAACCGTGCCCTGTCGCTGCTGGCCACCGGCGAGACCGCGGACGACGCCGGGACGGAGCGCGACCGGCCCGCCCGCCGGCGGCTCGGCCGGCTGGCCCGGACGCTGTCGCTGCGGGCCGGTCCGAACAACCGGCCCGCATCGGCGGTGCTCGCATCCGCCGGCCGGACCCTGGCCGCCCACCGCGACCTCGTGCCGGACGCCGTCGCCCTGCTCTCGCGCTCCCTGGACCTGGCGGGGGACCCGGACACCCTGCACACCGAGCTGGTCGCGCTCGCCGCCCTGCACTCCGGCCGCCCCGCACTGGCCGCCAGGACCGCGGCGACGGTAGGCAGGCGGGTCGCGGGTTACCGGGGGGCGGAGGCGGGCGACCCGGACACCCTGCTGCTCGTCGTCGCACGGCTGGCGGGTACGGGAGATCCGGCCGAGGGCCTGCTCGCCGCCGAACTGACCGTGGCGTGCGGCCTGCGCACCGGGTGGACCGGGCCGTGGCGCACCCAGCTGCGGATGCTCCGCCAGCACTCCTGGGACGACGTGCGCGACGTGGCGTACGCCGAGGCCACCGCCGAGGAGTGACGTCACGGACCCGGCGGGCCCGGGGCGCCCGATGGATCGGGCGCCCCGGGTGGGATCAGGACCCCGGGTGGGGATCAGGCGCGGCCGCGCGCCACCATCCGGGCCTTGCGGGCGGCGAGCTTCTCGTCGAACTTCGACGCCTCGCTGTCCAGCCCGCCCATGTACAGACCGAGCTCCTCCTGGGCCTTCGCACCCTCCGGGCCGAGCCCGTCGATGTCCATGACCTTCAGGAAGCGCAGCACGGGCTGGATCACGTCGTCGTGGTGGATGCGCATGTTGTAGATCTCGCCGATCGCCATCTGCGCGGCGGCCCGCTCGAAGCCCGGCATGCCGTGTCCGGGCATCCGGAAGTCGACGACGACGTCGCGCACGGCCTGCATGGTCAGGTCCGGGGCCAGCTCGAAGGCGGCGCCCAGCAGATTGCGGTAGAAGACCATGTGGAGGTTCTCGTCGGTCGCGATCCGGGCCAGCATCCGGTCGCAGACCGGGTCGCCGGACTGGTGGCCGGTGTTGCGGTGCGAGACACGGGTGGCCAGCTCCTGGAAGGCGACGTACGCGACGGAGTGCAGCATCGAGTGCCGGTTGTCCGACTCGAAGCCCTCCGCCATGTGCGCCATGCGGAACTGCTCCAGCTTGTCCGGGTCCACGGCGCGCGAGGTGAGCAGATAGTCGCGCATCACGATGCCGTGGCGGCCCTCCTCGGCGGTCCAGCGGTGCACCCAGGTGCCCCACGCGCCGTCGCGGCCGAAGAGGGAGGCGATCTCGTGGTGGTAGCTGGGGAGGTTGTCCTCGGTGAGGAGGTTCACCACGAGAGCGATCTTGCCGATGTCGGTGACCTTGGACTGGTCGGCCGACCACGCCTCGCCGTCCTCGAAGACGCCGGGGAAGTTCCGCCCGTCGGAGAAGGGGACGTACTCGTGGGGCATCCAGTCCTTGGCGACCTTGAGATGGCGGTTGAGTTCCTTCTCCACCACCTCTTCCAGCGCGTACAGCAGCTGGGCGTCGGTCCACGCCTTCGAACTGCCGAGGTGGGGAGAGGTGATCGTCACGGGGAGCTCCTGGGGACGGGAGAATTACCTACGGCTTCGTAGGTTACGTGACCGTAGGTTAAGGCGACGGTAAGGCCAAAGCCAAGCCCGCCCCCGGCAGCGAGTGGATACACGGAGTGATACGCCCAGGTGGGGGGATGCGCCAGAGCCTCCCCGGGGCCCTTCCGGGCCTTTCCGGGCCCCGTTTCACCGTTCCGGAACGGGTTGCTCCACCCCTGGATCGCGGGGGTGTTCCACCTCGGGACCCGGGAGCGGTTCCACCCCTGGATCCCGGCGCAGATACCGGCCGGTGACGGACGTCGGATGCGCGAGCAGATCCGCGGGCGTCCCCTCGAAGACCAGCTCCCCGCCGCCCTTGCCGCCGTCCGGACCGAGGTCGATCACCCAGTCCGCCCGTTTGACCACATCCAGGTTGTGCTCCACGCAGATCACCGTGTTCCCCGCGTCGACCAGCCGGTCCAGCAGATCCACCAGCGTGCCCGTGTCCGCCAGGTGCAGTCCGGTCGTCGGCTCGTCCAGCACGTACACGCTGGAGGTGCGGTGCAGTTGGGTGGCGAGCTTGATCCGCTGACGCTCACCGCCCGACAGGGAGGAGAGCGGCTGCCCCAGGGTGAGGTAGGTGAGGCCGACCTCGTCGAGGGTGCGCAGCTTCCGCAGCAGCACCGGATCCTCGAACAGTCCGGCCGCCCGCGCCGCCGTCATGTCCAGGACGTCCACGATCGACCGGCCGCCGACCCGGTGCTTCAGCACATCGTCGTGGAACCGGCGGCCCTCGCACTCCGGGCAGGTCGTGGTGACCGGGTCCATGAACGCCAGATCGGTCGAGATCTCTCCGCGGCCCGAGCAGCCCGCGCAGGCTCCGGCGGAGTTGAAGCTGAACAGTCCCGCGTCCACGCCGTTCTCCCGGGCGAAGACCTTGCGGATGGCGTCCAGCGCGCCGAGGTACGAGGCGGGGGTGGAGCGCGACGAGGCCGTGATCGCGCTCTGGTCGATCACCACCGCCTCCGGGTACGCCGCCGTGAACACCCGCGAGACCAGGGTCGACTTCCCGGATCCCGCCACCCCCGTCACCGCGGTCAGCACCCCGGCGGGGAACGACACGTCCAGGCCCTTGAGATTGTGGAGATCGGCCCCGTACACCGGGAGCCGGCCGGTGGGGGAGCGGACCGTCTCCTTGAGCGGGGTGCGGCCGCGCAACGACCGGCCGGTGAGTGTGTCGGCCTCGCGCAGCCGCTCGAAGGTCCCCTCGAAGACGATGTGACCGCCGTCGGAACCGGCCCCCGGCCCCATGTCGACGACATGGTCGGCGACGGCCATCACATCCGGGTCGTGCTCGACGACCAGCACCGTGTTGCCCTTGTCGCGCAGTCGCACCAGCAGATCGCCCAGCCGCCCGACGTCGCGCGGGTGCAGCCCGACGCTGGGCTCGTCGAAGACGAACGTCAGCCCGGTGAGCGAACTGCCCAGGTGCCGCACCATCTTGAGCCGCTGGCCCTCGCCTCCCGACAGGGTCGTGGTCTCCCGGTCCAGGCTCAGATACCCGAGCCCGATGCCGACCAGCCGCTCCAGCCGTTCCCGGGCGGCGGCGGCGATGGGCCCGCCCACCGGATCGTCGACCCGCTCCAGGACGCCGACGAGTTCGGAGACCTCCATCCGTCCGTAGTCGGCGGGCGAGAGCCCGTCGATCCGGGTGGCGATCGCCGCCGCGTTCAGCCGTGCCCCGCCGCAGGCCCCGCACACCCGCTCCACGGTGAACCGGGCGGCCGCCTCGCGCCGCTTCTCGGACAGCGAGGCGGTGTCGCGCTTGAGGTACAGGCGCTCGAAGCGCGTCACGACCCCCTCGAACCGCATGTCGGCCGAGCCGGTCCGCATGTCGATGCGGACGGTGAACCCCGAACCGTACAACAGGGTCCGGCGCTCCTCCTCGCCGAACTCGGACAGGGGCAGATCGTTGTCGAAGCGCCCCGAACCCCCGTACAGATTCCACTCCCAGCTGCCCACCGTCAGGCCGGGCAGCAGCAGCGCCCCCTCGTTCAGCGACTTCGACCAGTCGACCGCCCGGTCGAGATCCAGCTGGACCGTGCGCCCCACCCCGTCGCACTCCGGGCACATCCCGGTGGGGTCGTTGAAGGAGTACGCGGTCGCCCCGCCCGCGCTCGGGGCCCCGCACCGGGAGAACAGCACCCGGATCACCGACCAGATGTCGGTCGCCGTGCCGACCGTGGAGCGGACATTGCCGCCCAGCGGCTTCTGGTCGATCACGATGGCCACCGACAGGTCCTCGACGGACTCGACGTGCGGCCGCTCGTACTTCGGCAGCCGGTTGCGGAGGAACGAGGTGAAGGTCTCGTTCAGCTGCCGCTGCGACTCCACGGCGATCGTGTCGAAGACGACCGACGACTTGCCCGAACCGGACACACCGGTGAAGACGGTGATACGGCCCTTGGGGATCCGGAGGGAGACGTCGCGCAGATTGTTCTCGCGCGCGCCGGTGATGACGATGTCGCGGTGCGTGGGGCCGGGGCCTTCCGGCTCCGCGCCGTACTCGGGGAAGCGATCCATGAGCGTGACGCTAGGCGGGATACCCGACAGCTTCTGTCCCCTTTTCCCGGGAGATCCGAGGACGCGCTCGTGACCGCGACGCCGGGCGGATCAAGGACAGGCCGCAGGCGGCCGGGTCGGCAGACGGGCACCCGCCTCAGCGGCCCTCGCGCACCGCCTCCGCCGTCGTGTCCCGCAGCCCGCCGTCGAGCCGGAGCCAGCGGGTGATCCCGATCGACTCCAGGAACGGCACGTCGTGGCTCGCCACGATCAACGCCCCCTCGTACGCCTCCAGCGCCTCGGTCAGCCGCCGTACGCTCGCCAGATCGAGGCTGTTCGTCGGCTCGTCGAGCAGCAGCAGCCGGGGCGGCGGGTCGGCCAGCAGCAGCATCGCCAGCGTCGCCCGGAACCTCTCCCCGCCCGACAGGGTCCCCGCCGGGCGGTCCGCCGCAGCCCCCTTGAACAGGAAGTGGGCCAGCCGTGCCCGCACGGCGTTGTCCGTCCGGCCGGGGGCCGACCGTGCCACGTTCCGCGCCACCGACGACGCGTCGTCCAGCACGTCCAGCCGCTGCGGCAGGAAGCCCGTCGTGACCAGGGTGCTCGCCTCGCCCGAGAGGGGCGCCAGCTCACCGGCGATCATTCGCAGCAGCGCCGTCTTGCCCGCCCCGTTACGACCGGTCAGCGCGATCCGCTCGGGTCCCCGCACCATCAACCCGCCCCGCAGCGGCGTGCCGTAGGGCGGCACCGGATCGCGCAGCAGCAGCACCTCGCTGCCCGGATGGACCCGGGTGCCCGGCAGTTCGACCCGGATCTCCTCGTCCTCCCGCACCGCGAGCTCCGCCTCGTCGAGACGCTCCCTGGCCGCGGCCAGCCGCTCCGTGTGCAGGATGCGGTGCTTGCCGGCCGACTCCTGCGCGGAGCGCTTGCGTTGCCCCATGACGACCTTGGGCTCACGCTTGGTGTCCCACATCTTCTGCCCGTAGCGCTTGCGGCGGGCCAACTTCATGTGAGCGTCGGCCAGTTCACGCTTCTGTCGCTGGACGTCCGACTCGGCGACGCGCACCATGCGCTGCGCCGCCTCCTGCTCGACGGCCACCGCCTCCTCGTACGCCGACAGATTTCCGCCGTACCACGTGACCGAGCCCTCGCGCAGATCCGCGATCCGGTCCACCCGTTCCAGCAGCTCCCGGTCGTGGCTGACGACGAGCAGCGCGCCCGTCCAGGCGTCGACCGCGTCGTACAGCCGCCGACGGGCGTACGCGTCCAGGTTGTTCGTCGGCTCGTCCAGCAGCAGCACCCCGGGCCGTTCCAGCAGCAGCGCGGCCAGCCGCAGCAGGACGCACTCGCCGCCGGACATCTCCCCGATGGTGCGGTCGAGCCCGATGTGCCCGAGGCCGAGCCCGTCCAGGGTGGCGAGGGACCGCTCCTCGATGTCCCAGTCGTCGCCGATCACCACGAAGTGCTCGGGCCGGACGTCGCCCGACTCGACCGCGTCGAGCGCCGCGCGCCGGTCCGCGACGCCGAGCACCTCGTCGACCCGCAGCGCGGTGTCCAGGACCAGGGTCTGGGGCAGATGGCCCAGTTCGCCGCGGATGCTGATCCCGCCGGAATGCGGGGCGAGTTCACCGGCGACCAGGCGCAACAGGGTGGACTTGCCACAGCCGTTGAGGCCGATGAGACCGGTACGACCGGGCCCCACGGCCAGGTCGAGGCCGGTGAAGACCTCGCTGCCGTCGGGCCAGGAGAAGGCGAGGGAGGTACAGCTGATGTGGGTGTCGGTGGCAGGCATACGGATCTCCCGTTGTACGTCGGGAACGACAAGGACGGTCGGCGGAAGCTGAGATCGCACACGGGCGCTCCGGCCGCGACATGGCGCGGCGGGCGCTGCACGGTGTGCACAGGACCTCAGATCAGCAACGTCCCACTCCGATCGACGACAACAGGAACCATCACGAAGGTAGGGCCGGGGCGCGGGCCCGGCAACCGGGTTTACGAGGTCAGCGAGGACCGCCGAGCAGGTCGGTCAGACTCCGGTCCAGGTCCAGATACCGGTGCTCGTCGCCCACCGGAACCAGCTCCTGCGCCCGCTGGAGGAAGCGTCGCAGCTCCTCGGTGCGCACATGGACCATGGCGATGCCCTCGGGGGCGTGGAACTCCAGCACGGTCCGCTCGTACCCGAACGGCCTCACCCGCACGTCTCCCTGCCCGGCGGGGGAGTCCACCCCGGTGGCCAGCAGCTCGCGGGAGAACTCCCAGGACACCTCGGTGCCCTCCAGGGTCGCCGGGGCCGGGAACGCCATGCGTACGGCGAAGGGGTACTGGCGGTCGTACTGAAGCGTGGCGGGCAGAGTCTCCATCCGCGGTGCGGACGCGACCATGCGGGCCTGCACGGACTGCTCGATAACGCTGGACAAGACCTGCTCCCTCTCGCACGGCCGGGTAAACGGTTCCCGGCATTGGAGTAGACGACGGAACTCCTCGTTTCGTGCACCGGCGCGCGGCGTGAGCTGCGTCACCGGCTTCCGGCGGCCCCTGCCGGCCACCGCGCACCCCCGCTCTCCTGCCCGGCCGGCGGCGACGCACCCTGGACGGGCCGGAACCCGTCGGCTAGCTTCCAGCGCCATGAAGGCCATGGGGAACACGAGACGGCTGATGGCACTGGTGACCGGCGGTGCGGCCCTGGCCGCCGCACTGGTCGCACCGGGCGCACACGCGGCACCGGCGGAAGGTCCGGCCGGAGCGCCGGGCGGAGCGGCCGGTTCCCGGGAGGCGGGTGTTCGCGGACCGCTGCCCGGCTGGCGGCTCACCGACACCGCAACCGACGCCCGCTTCCGGGGGCTGGCGGCGGTCAGCCGCACCACCGCCTGGGTCGCCGGGTCGAAGGGCACGGTCCTGCGCACCGGCGACGGCGGCCGCACCTGGCGCGACGTGTCACCGCCGGGCGCGGCAGAACTGGAGCTGCGGGACATCGAGGCGTTCGACGGCCGCCGGGCCGTCGCCCTGGCCATCGGCGAGGGCGAGGCCTCCCGGGTGCTGCGCACCGACGACGGCGGGGCCACCTGGACGGAGTCCTTCCGCAACACCGACCCCCGCGCCTTCTTCAACTGCCTGACGTTCTTCGACAGTCGGCACGGTCTTGCGGCGGGCGACCCGGTGGACGGGAAGTTCCGGGTCCTGTCCACGGCGGACGGCGGCCGTTCCTGGCGGGTCCTGCCCGACGCCGGGATGCCCGCCGCCCAGCCGGGCGAGGCGGGCTTCGCGGCGAGCGGCCAGTGCCTGGTCAGCTCCGGCCCCAAGGACGTCTGGCTGACCACCGGGGGAGCGGCGACCGCCCGGGTCCTGCACTCCCGGGACCGGGGCCTGACCTGGACGGCGAGCGCGTCGACCCTCCCGGCGGGCGACCCGGCCCGCGGGGTCTTCGCCGTCGCCTTCCGCGACCGGGGGCACGGTATCGCCGTCGGCGGGGACTACCGCCCCGACCAGGCCTCCCCGAAGGCGGCCGCCGTCACCGGGGACGGCGGCCGGAGCTGGCGGGCGTCCGCCACCCCGCCGCCCGCCTACCGCTCCGGCGTCACCTGGCTGCCCCACAGCCGCTCCGCCGCCCTGGCCGTCGGCCCGACGGGCACCGACCTCACCCTGGACGGCGGGCGCACCTGGCGGACGGTCGACTCCGGTTCGTACGACACCGTCGACTGCACGCCCGACCTGGGCTGCTGGGCGGCGGGCGAGAAGGGGCGGGTGGCCCGGCTGGGCTTCTAGACCGCCCTACGAGGTTACGAGGCGTCGAGCACCTCCCGCAGCCGCTGCCCGAACTCGTCCGGCTTGCCCGGATAGCCGAACTCCCCGTCGAGGAAGCCGCCGTGATGGCTCGGGAAGACGGTCACCCGCTGCCCGAGCAGTTCGGCGGTCGCGTCGGACGTCCGCCCGGTCTGCACGCTCCGGGACTCCTCGCCCACGGCGATCACCACACGGGTGGCGGCCGAGGCGAGGGCGTCGACGTCCGGCCGGTAGTCGCTGATCGCCCAGGACCCGTCGGACAGCAGCGGGTCGCCGCGCGTGCCGTCGTCCTCGGTGGGCATGCCGAACGCGGCGGGGTCGGGGTCGGGCTGTGCGAAGTACGCGTCGGTGAACTCGCCCTCCCACGAGGTCATGGCCACGAAGGCGGCCATCCCGGCCCCCCACCCGCGCTTCTCGTACGCGTCCCGGACCCCGGCCCGCGCCCGGACGGCCGCCGGGCCGTCCGGGGTGAGCGTGATGAGCGGCGGCTCGTGCGCGACGAGGGTGGTCACATCGCCGGGGTGGCGCGCCACGAGGGCGAGAGCGGTGACCGCTCCGCCGCTGCTGGCGAACATCTCGACCGGCCCGGCCCCGAGCGCCTCGATGACGGCGTGCACATCGTCGGCCTGGGTCTCGGGCGTGTGGTCGGTCCGGCCGTCCTTGCGGACGCTGCGGCCGAGCCCCCGCGGGTCATAGGTCACCACGGTCCGCTCGGGGAAGCGTGCCGAGAGCGCGACGAATCCGGTGGCGTCCATGGGCTGCCCGATCATGAACAACGGCGGGCGGCCGTCAGCGGTCGGCAGGGGCCCGCGTACGTCGTGGACGAGGTCGGCGCCGGCTGTCTTGAGTGTGTACGTCTCCATACCCGTGCAGACCGGCCCCGCCCCGGAAACTCATCGGTCCGAAACTCATCGGCCGGAGCCGTACCGGGAGGGGCGGTCCCGACAGTCCGTCACGGCAACGGCTGCTGGTACGGAGCGAGTGCGGGCGCCGTCCTGGTGGCGATGAACTCGGTGATCCGGTAGGCGCACACACCGTGTTCGGCGAAGGGGTCGGCCGCCGCGGTCCTCTCGATCGCCGCCCGGTCCTCCCCGACGGCCAGGATCACTCCGCCGTCCCGGGGGTTCTTGCGGCCGGAGGCGATGAACACGCCCGCCGCGTACTGCTCGTCGAGCCAGGCGAGGTGCTCCCGCATCAGCGCGTCGACGCGCTCGACCGGAGCCGTGTAGGTCAATTCGAGTACGAACATGATCATCAGGCTACGGGACCCCGGCCGCCGTGAGGATGCCGGCCGGGTTGCGCGCCAGGCCGTCGAGACGTTCGCGGTCCGCTCTGTCCATCGCGCCAGTATGAGGATCCGGCCGCGACCGGTACACCCGGCCGGACCTGCGGACCTCGCAGGACACCGGGTAACGGGCACGGGCCCGTCACCGCATAAGCTTCCGGACATGACGACCTCCCCCACCCCCGCCCACGAGACCCCCGCCGACGAAGCCGAGGGCCGGGCGATCCAGGACCGGCTGCGCGGCCGGGTGATCCTGGACGAGGCGGGACCGGAGCCCGGAACCGGGCTGGTCACCGGGGTGGACGTGGCCTACGACGACGTGAAGGACGTCGTCGTCGCGGCGGCCGTGGTGCTGGACGCCGTGACCCTGGAGACGGTCGACGAGGCCACCGCCGTCGGCCGGATCACCTTCCCGTACGTCCCCGGGCTGCTGGCCTTCCGGGAGATCCCGACGGCGCTGGAGGCCCTGGAGGGGCTGAGCGTCGACCCGGGCCTCGTCATCTGCGACGGCTACGGTCTGGCGCACCCGCGCCGCTTCGGACTCGCCAGCCACCTGGGCGTGCTCACCGGGCTGCCGGTGATCGGCGTCGGCAAGAACCCGTTCACGTTCACGTACGAGGCCCCCGGCCCCCGGCGCGGCGACTTCTCCCCGCTGCTGGACGGCGACGAGGTGGTCGGCCGGGCGCTGCGCACCCAGGAGAACACCAACCCGGTGTTCGTCTCGGTGGGCCACCGCATCAGCCTCGACAACGCCTGCGCCCACACGCTCCGCCTCGCCGGCCGCTTCCGCCAGCCGGAGAGCACCCGCCGGGCGGACGCCCTGTGCCGGCAGACCCTGCGGGAAGCGACCGCCTGACGCGCGCCCGGGACCCCGCCCGGGTACGCGAACAGCCGCCGCCCGCCGTGTGACGGTCCCGGGCGTGGAACAGTCCTGCAACTGAGTACGCGTACGGATGGCGTAGATCCGTACGGCTGGGCAGGCTGACACGTATGAACGCCTCTCGTACAGCCGTCCGCACCGAGCCCTTCGACCCCGCTCAGCGCCGCATGGCCCTCGGCATGCTCCTCGGGAGCGCCGTCGGGCTCGTCTGGCTGGGCGCGATGCTCTACACGCTGGCCGGCTGGATCTTCTAGACGCGCCGGGTCCGCCCGGTGGCGTCGGCTACCGCACCGCCGCAACCCGGAACCGCAGCCCCGCCGCCGTCAGCCGCTCCAGGAGCGCGTCGCCCATGGCCACCGCCGTGGTGACCTGCCCGGAGGTCTCCGGCAGCTCGTCCAGGGCCAGGCACACCGCCGACTCGGCGAGGATCTTCGCCGTCTCGCCGTAGCCCGGGTCGCCCCCGGACACCTCGGTGAAGACGCGCCGCCCGCCGCCCTCGCCGACGAAGCGGATGGTGAACCAGCTCCGCCGGCGGCGGTCCTCGTCCGGCCCCTGCCCCGGCTCGTAACGGCCCATCAGCCACTCCCGGGCGCCCTCCACCTGCGCGGCGGCCACCAGCGCACCGATCGCCACCGGGGCGCCGAGGGCCATCGGCAGGGTCTTGACCGAGGCGAAGTGCCGGTAGCGGAAGTCGGGGCCGTACCGCTCCAGGGACCGCGCGGAGCGGCCGACGATCGTCGGGTCCACCGTCGGCAGCGGCAGCGCCCAGGTGCCGACGGACCCGCTGAAGTGCGGGGAGCCCGCCGGGGTGCGGACGCGCCGGCCCACCAGGCGCGGTTCGTGCAGCCGGCGCTCCCGGGCGGCGGCCAGCATCTGCGGGCCCCGGCCCATCGCGGTCAGCGCCGAGGCGAACGTTCCGCCGGAGAACACCGCATCGGTACGGACGAAGCCGTCGACGGTCAGGGGGACATCCTCGGGCAGCTGCTTGACGGTGAAGTACGCCCCCAGGTCGTGGGGGACGGAGTCGAAGCCGCAGGCGTGCACGATGCGCGCCCCCGTCTCGCGGGCCCGGGCGTCGTGCTCCAGATACGTCCGGTCGATGAACTCCGCCTCGCCCGTGAGGTCCGCGTAGTCCGTCCCGGCCTCCGCGCACGCGGCGACGAGCTTCTCGCCGTAACGGATGTACGGCCCCACCGTCGTGGCCACCACCCGGGTGGAGGCGGCCAGTTCGGCCAGTGCCTCCGCGTCGTCCGCGTCGGTCTCCAGCAGCGGCAGGTCCGCGCAGCCGGGGGCGATCGCGGTGAGCCGTTCCCGCAGCCCCTCCAGCTTGGCCCGGCTGCGACCGGCCAGCGCCCAGCGCAGGCCGGCGGGGGCGTGGGCCGCCAGGTACTCGGCCGTGAGCGTCCCCACGAAGCCGGTGGCACCGAAGAGGACGACGTCCAAGGGGCGTGTCGCGTCGTTCTGCCTGTTCACGAGTACCTCCGCTGCGAGCCGGGTGCCGACGTGGCAGGCAGAGGGTAGCGGAGAGCGACGTGGCGGCGCCCGGCCGGGCGGGCCGGATGCGAGAGGATCGGGTGGAAGAACTAAGCGCTTGCTCGGCCCAAGGGGTTGTGCGGAGCCCGGCGCGTTCTTAGCATCACTGATGTTACATCGGTTGTGTCACACCCCTGGGGGCTCACAGATGGCGAAAGGCCCAAGGTCCGGGCATGGTCCGCTGACCGGTGTCCGCGTCGTCGAGCTGGCGGGCATCGGACCCGGACCGTTCGCCGCGATGCTGGTGGCGGACCTCGGGGCCGACGTCGTACGCGTCGACCGGCCCGGCGGCGCGGGGCTCGGCATCGATCCCGCGTCCGACCTCACCAACCGCAACAAGCGCTCCGTCCTCCTGGACCTCAAGAGCGACGAGGGGCCGGCCCGCGTCCTGGACCTCGTCGAACGCGCCGACATCCTGATCGAGGGCTACCGCCCCGGCGTCGCCGAACGTCTCGGCGTCGGCCCCGAGGCCTGCCTCGCCCGCAATCCGAAGCTCGTCTACGGCCGGATGACCGGGTGGGGCCAGGACGGGCCGCTCGCCGAGCGCGCCGGACACGACATCGCCTACCTCGCGCTCACCGGCACCCTGTCCATGATCGGCAAGCCGGACGAGCCGCCCGTGGTCCCCGCCAACCTGGTCGGCGACTACGCGGGCGGCTCGCTCTACCTCGTCGTCGGCGTCCTCGCCGCCCTCCAGCACGCCCGCGCCCACGGTGAGGGGCAGGTCGTCGACGCAGCCATCGTGGACGGCGCCGCCCATCTCGCCACGATGATCCACGGCATGCTGGCCGCCGGGAGCTGGCAGGACCGGCGCGGCACGAACCTCCTCGACGGCGGCTGCCCGTTCTACGGCACCTACGCCACGTCCGACGGCGGCCACATGGCGGTCGGCCCGCTGGAGGGGCAGTTCTACGCGGAGTTCATCGGCCTCCTCGGCATCGCGGACGCCTTCCCCGACCGGTGGGACCTCGCCCGCTGGGACGAGCTGCGCGCCGCCGTCACCGAGCGCTTCCTGACCCGTACGCGCGCCGAGTGGACCGAGGTGTTCGACGGCACCGACGCCTGCGTGGCCCCCGTGCTCTCGCTCACCGAAGCGCCGCACCACCCGCACCTCGCCGCCCGCTCCACCTTCGTCGAGCACAGCGGCCTCACCCAGCCCGCCCCCGCCCCGCGCTTCTCGGCCACCCCCGTCTCCGTACGCAGCGGGCCCGCCCGGCCCGGCGGCGACACGGCCGCCGTCGCCGCCGACTGGGACGTCCCCGCACTGCGGCCCGCAGACTCACCCGAGACCTACTAGGAGACCCCGTGCAACGGCAGATCTTCACCGAGGAGCACGACGCCTTCCGCGAGACCGTCCGGGCCTTCCTGGCCAAGGAGGTCCTCCCGTACTACGAGCAGTGGGAGCAGGACGGCATCGTCTCCCGCGAGGCCTGGCTCGCCGCCGGACGCGCGGGACTGCTGGGTCTCGCCGTCCCGGAGGAGTACGGGGGCGGCGGCAGCGACGACTTCCGCTACAGCGCCGTCCTCGCCGAGGAGTTCACCCGGGCCGGGGCCCCCGGACTCGCGATCGGCCTGCACAACGACATCATCGGCCCCTACCTCACGGGCCTGGGCACCGAGGAGCAGAAGCGGCGCTGGCTCCCCGGCTTCTGCTCCGGCGAGACCGTCACCGCGATCGCGATGACCGAGCCGGGCGCGGGCTCCGACCTCCAGGGCATCCGCACCACCGCCGAGGACAAGGGCGACCACTGGCTGCTCAACGGCTCCAAGACCTTCATCTCCAACGGCATCCTCGCCGACCTGGTCGTCGTCGTCGCGAAGACCACCCCCGACGGCGGGGCCAAGGGTCTCTCGCTCATCGTCGTCGAACGCGGGGCGGAGGGCTTCGAGCGCGGCCGCAACCTCGACAAGATCGGCCAGAAGTCCCAGGACACCGCCGAACTGTTCTTCGACGACGTCCGCGTCCCCAAGGAGAACCTCCTCGGCGAGCGCGACGGCGCGTTCATCCACCTGATGACCAACCTGGCCCAGGAGCGCATGGGCATAGCGGTCGCCGGGATCGCCGCCGCCGAACACCTGCTGGAGATCACCACCCGGTACGTCAAGGAGCGCGAGGCCTTCGGACGCCCCCTCTCCAAGCTCCAGCACATCCGCTTCGAGATCGCCGAGATGGCCACCGAGTGCGCCGTCACCCGGACCTTCCTCGACCGGTGCATCGTCGACCACTCCGACGGCGTCCTGGACGCCGTCCACGCCTCCATGGCCAAGTGGTGGGCCACCGAACTGCAGAAGCGCGTCGCCGACCGCTGCCTCCAACTCCACGGAGGCTACGGCTACATGAGCGAGTACAAGGTCGCCAAGGCGTTCACCGACGGCCGTATCCAGACCATCTACGGCGGCACGACCGAGATCATGAAGGAGATCATCGGCCGCTCGCTGCTCGCCTGAGCCGCCCCTCACCCGGGCCGACAACCACCCTCGAAAGGCAGCTGTCTTGAGTACCGAAGCATTCGTCTACGACGCGATCCGCACCCCGCGCGGCCGAGGCAAGGCCAACGGCGCCCTGCACGGCACCAAGCCGATCGACCTGGTCGTCGGCCTCATCCACGAGATCCGGGGCCGCTTCCCGGACCTCGACCCGGCCGCCATCGACGACATCGTCCTCGGCGTCGTCAGCCCGCTCGGCGACCAGGGCTCCGACATCGCCCGCATCGCCGCCATCGCGGCCGGCCTGCCCGACTCCGTCGCCGGGGTCCAGGAGAACCGCTTCTGTGCCTCGGGCCTGGAAGCGGTCAACCTGGCCGCCGCCAAGGTCCGTTCCGGCTGGGAGGACCTCGTCCTCGCCGGTGGCGTCGAGTCGATGTCCCGGGTGCCGATGGGCTCCGACGGCGGGGCCTGGGCCATGGACCCGATGACCAGCTTCGAGACCGGCTTCGCCCCGCAGGGCATCGGCGCCGACCTCATCGCCACCGTCGAGGGCTTCAGCAGGCGCGACGTCGACGAGTACGCCGCACTTTCCCAGGAACGCGCCGCCGCCGCCTGGAAGGGCGGCCGCTTCGCCCGCTCCGTCGTCCCGGTCAAGGACCGCAACGGCCTCCTCGTCCTCGACCACGACGAGCACCTGCGCCCCGGCACCACCGCCGACTCCCTCGCCGGTCTCAAGCCCTCGTTCGCGGGCATCGGCGAGATGGGCGGCTTCGACGCGGTGGCGCTCCAGAAGTACCACTGGGTCGAGAAGATCGACCACGTCCACCACGCGGGCAACTCCTCCGGCATCGTGGACGGCGCGTCGCTCGTCGCCATCGGCTCCAAGGAGGTCGGCGAGCGCTACGGCATGACCCCGCGCGCCCGTATCGTCTCCGCCGCCGTCTCCGGTTCCGAGCCCACCATCATGCTCACCGGTCCCGCCCCCGCCACCCGCAAGGCGCTCGCCAAGGCCGGACTCACCATCGACGACATCGACCTCGTCGAGATCAACGAGGCCTTCGCCGGAGTCGTCCTGCGCTTCGTCAAGGACATGGGCCTCTCCCTGGACAAGGTCAACGTCAACGGCGGGGCCATCGCGCTCGGCCACCCGCTCGGCGCGACCGGCGCGATGATCCTCGGCACCGTCATCGACGAACTGGAGCGCCGCGACCAGCGGTTCGGCCTGGTCACCCTCTGCGTCGGCGGCGGCATGGGCGTCGCGACGATCGTCGAACGCATCTGAGTTCCCGGCCCACCTGCTTACGGAGAAGACACCGCCATGACCGAGAGCACGACCATCCGCTGGGAGCAGGACGACACCGGCGTCGTCACCCTCGTCCTCGACGACCCCAACCAGTCGGCCAACACGATGAACCAGGCCTTCAAGGACTCCATCGCGGCCGTCGCCGACCGCGCCGAGGCCGAGAAGGACTCCATCCGCGGCATCATCTACACCTCCGCCAAGAAGACCTTCTTCGCCGGCGGCGACCTCAAGGACATGATCAAGGTCGGCCCGGAGAACGCCCAGGACGCCTTCGACGCCGGCAACGCCATCAAGGCCTCGCTCCGCCGCATCGAGACCCTCGGCAAGCCCGTCGTCGCCGCCATCAACGGAGCGGCCCTCGGCGGCGGTTACGAGATCGCGCTCGCCTGCCACCACCGCGTCGCCCTCGACGCCCCCGGCTCCCGCATCGGCCTGCCCGAGGTCACCCTCGGCCTGCTCCCTGCGGGCGGCGGCGTCACCCGGACCGTACGCCTCATGGGCATCGCCGACGCCCTGCTCAAGGTGCTCCTCCAGGGCACGCAGTACACGCCGCGGCGCGCCCTGGAGAACGGGCTCGTCCACGAAGTCGCCGCCACCCGCGAGGAGATGATCGAGAAGGCCCGCGCCTTCATCGACGCCAACCCCGAGTCCCAGCAGCCCTGGGACGTCAAGGGCTACAAGATCCCCGGCGGCACCCCGTCCAACCCGCGCTTCGCCGCCAACCTGCCCGCCTTCCCGGCCAACCTGAAGAAGCAGCTCGCGGGCGCGCCGATGCCCGCGCCGCGCAACATCCTGGCGGCGGCCGTCGAGGGCTCGCAGGTCGACTTCGAGACCGCCCTGACCATCGAGGCCCGGTACTTCACCGAGCTGGTCACCGGCCAGGTCTCCAAGAACATGATCCAGGCGTTCTTCTTCGACCTCCAGGCCGTCAACTCCGGTGCCAACCGCCCCAGGAACATCCCCGAGCGACCCGTCCGCAAGGTCGCCGTCCTCGGCGCCGGGATGATGGGCGCGGGCATCGCCTACTCCTGCGCCAGGGCCGGCATCGAGGTGGTCCTCAAGGACGTCTCCACCGAAGCGGCCGCCAAGGGCAAGGCGTACAGCGAGAAACTGCTCGCCAAGGCGCTTTCCCGGGGCCGGACGACCGAGGCGGAGCGCGACGGACTGCTGGCCCGGATCACCCCCACCGGCGACGCGGCCGACCTCGCGGGCTGCGACGCGGTGATCGAGGCCGTCTTCGAGGACACCGCCCTCAAGCACAAGGTGTTCCAGGAGATCCAGGACGTCATCGAGCCGGACGCGCTGCTCTGCTCCAACACCTCCACCCTCCCGATCACCGTCCTCGCCGAAGGCGTCTCGCGCCCCGTCGACTTCATCGGGCTGCACTTCTTCTCGCCCGTCGACAAGATGCCGCTCGTCGAGATCATCAAGGGCGAGCGCACCGGCGACGAGGCGCTCGCCCGCGCCTTCGACCTGGTCCGCCGGATCAAGAAGACGCCGATCGTCGTCAACGACTCGCGCGGCTTCTTCACCTCGCGTGTCATCGGCCAGTTCATCAACGAGGGCGTCGCCATGGTCGGCGAGGGCGTCGAGCCCGCGTCGATCGAGCAGGCCGCCGCCCAGTCCGGCTACCCGGCCAAGGTGCTCTCCCTGATGGACGAGCTGACCCTGACCCTGCCGCGCAAGATCCGCAACGAGACGAAGCGCGCGGTGGAGGAGGCCGGGGGCACCTGGCCCGGCCACCCCTCCGACGACGTCATCGACCGCATGGTCGACGAGTTCGGCCGCCCGGGACGCAGCGGCGGCGCGGGTTTCTACGACTACGACGAGGCCGGCAAGCGGGCAGGCCTCTGGCCCGGACTGCGCGAGCACTTCGCCAAGCCCGACGCCGATGTGCCCTTCGAGGACATGAAGGAGCGGATGCTCTTCTCCGAGGCCCTGGACAGCGTCCGCTGCCTGGAGGAGAACGTCCTCATCTCCGTCGCCGACGCCAACATCGGCTCCATCATGGGCATCGGCTTCCCGCCGTGGACCGGCGGCGTCCTCCAGTACATCAACGGGTACGAGGGCGGCCTGCCCGGCTTCGTGGCCCGCGCCCGGGAACTCGCCGAGCGCTACGGCGACCGCTTCCTGCCGCCCGCGCTGCTGGTGGAGAAGGCGGAGAAGGGCGAGACCTTCCACGACTGAGGCGCTCGCGGGCCGCCTTCACCGTCACTCGGCGGTGAACGCGGCCCGCAGCTCCTCCTTCAGTGAGCGCTGAAACGCCGTCACCAGCGCCTGCACCACGATCGGTTGCATGTCGGCGGACAGCGACTTCATCGCCGCCACATGCTCCGGGTCGCCCTCGCGCTCCCGGTAGGGGTTCCACACCTCGTCCTTGAACAGCCGGGTCATCTCCTGGGCGGCCGCCCGGGTGTGCTCCAGCAGAACGGTCCGCGCCGCCAGGATCGTCTCGTGCGCGATCGGCACGTCCAGCAGCTCCACCCCGAGCCGCAGCAGCCCCGCATCCACCCGGTGCGGCCCGCCGGCCTCCTGCGGCCGGACCAGGACGCCCATCGCCGCCAGCCGCTCCACATCCGCCTCCGACAGCGCCCGCCCGGCCCGCCGCTCCAGCTCGGCCCGGGAGAGTTCCTCGGTCCGGTCCGGCGCCCAGGACGCGACCAGGGCCCGGTGGATCGCCAGATCGTGGGCGCTCAGGTCGGGCGGCAACTGTTCCAGATACCGTTCGATCGCCGCGAGCGTCATGCCCTGCTGCTGGAGTTCCTCGATCAGCGCGAGGCGCGAGAGATGGTCCGGCCCGTAGTGTCCGACCCGGCGGGGCCCGATGACCGGGGGCGGCAACAGGCCCCGGGTGCTGTAGAACCGCACGGTACGCACGGTGACCCCGGCGCGCGCCGCCAGCTCGTCCACCGTGAGCGTCGGCTCGTCGGTCCCCGTCGCCATCTCTGCTCCCCGCCGTCGAACCCTCGTATCGGACAGTTCCGCTGTCTCACCATTACTGTGAAAGTCTCCGGCACCATCGCCCCGCCGTCCACCCCGGACCCGTTGTCAGTGGCGGCCCGTACGGTGAGGGCATGTCGGAGATCATCTATGTACGGGGGGACGCCACCGCCCCCCAGGGCAAGGGCGTCAAGCTGATCGTCCACGTCTGCAACGACCTCGGCGGCTGGGGCAAGGGTTTCGTCCTGGCCCTCTCCCGCCGCTGGCCGGAGCCCGAGGCCGCCTACCGACGCTGGCACCGGGAGCGAGCGGGCAACGACTTCGCCCTGGGCGCGGCGCAGTTCGTGCAGGTGGGGCCCTACCTCTGGGTGGCCAACATGGTCGGCCAGCGGGGCATGCGCACCGGCAGCAAGGGGGTGCCCGTGCGGTACGAGGCGATCGACGCGGCGCTCGGCGCGGTGGCCGTCAGGGCGGCCGAGCTGGAGGCCTCGGTCCATATGCCGCGGATCGGCTGCGGGCTCGCGGGCGGCACGTGGTCCAGGATCGAGCCGCTGATCGAGCGACGCCTGATATCCGCCGGCATACCGGTGACGGTGTACGACCACGACTGACCGGGGCGGGGGCGGTCCCGGACCCCGCCGCCGGGGTTCTTCCGCGAGCGAGGGATCATGGAGAGGAAGGGGACGGGCAGCGCACGGCAGGCCCGCCGGGACCGCGGGAGCACGGATGAGTGGCGCGACCGACGTGAAGAACCCCGAGCCGCCCCCGCCCGGCGGAGTGCTCTGGAGCCTGTCCGGGGACATCCGCGCCCTGTTGATGCTGCCGGCGGCCCTCACCCTCCAGGTCGCCCACCCGGCCGTCGGAGCCGGTGTCGACGAGCACTCCGTCTTCCGTACGGACCCCTGGGGGCGCGGTGAACGCTCGCTGCGCTCGCTCCAGCTCTGGGTCTACGGGGGCGCGGAGGCCGCCGAGGAGGGCCGCAGGCTGCGGGTGCTGCACCGCACCATCCGGGGGACCGACACCCGTGGCCGCCCCTACCACGCCCTGACGCCCGCCAACTACGCCTGGGTGCACGCCACCGGCTTCCCGGTGTACCAGCACGCGGCCCGCTATCTGATCCGCCCCATGAGCCCCGCCCAGGAGCGTGCCCTGTACGCGGAATGGCTCCAGGTCGGACGGATCCTGGGCATCCACGACCGGGACATGCCTCAGACCATCGAGGACTTCTGGCCGTACTGGGAGAAGATGCTCGCCGGGGAGATCGAGGCCACCGCCGTCGTGCGGGAGCTCGTCGCCACCGACCAGTCCGTCCCGCCGCCGGACCGGGGCCCGTGGCTGCTCCGGCTGCTGCTGCGGGCGCTGTGGCCGGTGCTTTTGCCGCCGCTGGCCCGCTTCCGCCGGTTCGTCACCATCGGGCTCATGCCGCCCGACGCCCGCATGGCCGTCGGCCTGCCGTGGACCCCGGACCAGGAGAAGCGGCTGCGCCGGATGTGCGCGGTGCTGCGCCTCGTCGTCCCCGCCCTCCCGGAGCGGCTGCGCTATCTGCCCCGGGCACGAGCGGCCCGCGCCGCGTCGCGTACGGCGGGACGGGGCGCCCGCACCGCCGGGGCGCGTCGGAACGGCTGAACGCCCGCCGCTCCGACGCCCCGGGACAGGTCAGCGGTGGTCGTGTCCCGCCTGCCCCCGGCCGGCTTCATCGCCGCGGTCCCCGTGGTCGTGCACGGTGTTCGTCGCCGCGATCTTCTGCCAGGAGGCGGGGCGCTCGACCCGCGCCGCCGACCGCGCCGACAGCGCACCCCCGGCGATCCCCGCGTCGGCCGCCGCCGGGAGCGCGGGGCGCGACGGCTGGTAGAGCCAGGTGTCGAAGAGCGCGGCGAGCGGCTTGCCCGAGACCCGCTCCGCGTACCGGACGAAGTCGCCGACGTTCGCGTTGCCGTACGCGTGCTCGGCCGGCCAGCCCTTCAGCAGCTCGAAGAAGGTGGCGTCGCCGACCTCGTCGCGCAGCGCCTGGAGCGCCAGCGCGCCCCGGTCGTAGACGGCGAGGTCGAACTGGTCGTCCGGGCCCGGGTCGCCCGGCTTCACCTTCCAGAACGGGTCGTCGGCCGGGTGCTGGGCGTACGTGTAGTCCGCCAGCTCCTGCGCGGTGCCCTCGCCCTCCCTCTCCGACCAGAGCCACTGGCTGTAGCGGGCGAAGCCCTCGTTGATCCAGATGTCCTTCCAGCCGTCGACGGAGACGCTGTCGCCGTACCACTGGTGGGCCAGTTCGTGGACGACGACCGAGACGTTGGCGCCGCCCGCGAACTGCTTGGGGCTGTAGAAGGGCCTGGTCTGGGTCTCCAGGGCGAAGCCGCTCGTCACGTTCGGCACGTAGCCGCCCAGCGCGTTGAACGGGTAGGGGCCGAACACCTCGGTCAGCCATTCGGCGACCTCGGTGGTCCGCTCGATGCTCGCCCGGGCCGCACCGGCGTTCGGGCCGAGGTCCTTGCTGTAGGCGTTCAGGACCGGCAGGCCGTCCGCCGTCCTGTCGGTCGTGATGTCGAACCTGCCGATGGCGAGCGTCGTCAGATAGGTCGCCTGCGGCTTGTCGGAGCGCCAGTTGAAGCGGGTCCAGCCGAGCTTCGAACTCTGCGACTGGAGCACCCCGTTGCTGATCGCCTGGGTGCCGTCCGGGACGGAGACCGACACGTCGTAGGTCGCCTTGTCCAGCGGGTGGTCGTTGCTCGGGTACCACCACACGGCCGACTCCGGCTCCTGCGCCGCGACACCGCCGTCCGGGGTCCGCGCCCAGGCGGTCCAGCCGTTGATCTTCAGCTCGGAGGGCTTCCCGGCGTACCGGACGACGACGGAGACGTCCTTGCCCTTCGTCAGGGGAGCCGCCGGGGTCACCTCCAGTTCGTGGTCGCCGCTCGTGGCGAACCGGGCCTTCCTGCCGTTCACCCGCACCTCGGAGACGTCGAGCCCGAAGTCGAGGTTGAAGCGGGACAGCTCCTGCGTGGTGGTGGCGAGGATCGTCGCCGTGCCCTCCAGCAGGTCGGTGGTGGGCCGGTACTTCAGCCGCAGGTCGTAGTGGGACACGTCGTAGCCACCGTTTCCGCTGGCCGGGTAGTAGGGGTCGCCGATACCCGGGGCGCCCACGGTGCCCGGTGAGGCCGCTGCCGGGATCGCCAGCAGAAGGGTGGCCGCCAGTGCGCTGGGGACGATGAATCTGCGGTGCACGCAAACTCCACATGGTCGGGTCGGATGATCTTCCGACCGGTCGTCACGAGGCTATGCACCAGCCGGAGCAGGACGGGCCATTCCGGGCACTCCTGTCACACGATCGCCATTACGTCGTCACGGACGTCCGCACGGATGGCAGTGATCGCCCCCTGTCGCACAGGAGTTGACCGGGGTAACGTCCGCACATTGCCGACAGCCGGACGGGCGTCACGGCGCCCGCCCCCCCATGTTCCGGAGGCAACCGCTGATGACCCCTCGCATCGCCCGCACGCTCCGCGTGCTCAGCCCGCACCCGTGGCTCGCGCCGGTCGCCGGCCCCGGCCGGCCGCGGTCCGCGCGTCGCGGCGTGCGGGCGATGCGGCGGAGCGCCGTGGCGGCGACGATCGCCGCTCTGGCCCTCCCGTTCGCCGTCGCACCGGCGGAGGCCGCTCACCGTCCGCCCCGCACCGGGTTCGAGACGAGCGAGGGGGCCCGCTGGACCGGCGAGGCGGAGGAGCGTTCCTTCCTGGCCGCGGTGGACCGGGGGAGCGACCGGGTCTCCGTGGACCGCGTCGGCACGACCGGTCAGGGCCGGCCGCTGCGGCTCGTACGCGTCGGGCAGGAGCGCCCCGGGGCCACCACCGTGCTCCTGATCTGCAGCCAGCACGGCGACGAGCCCGCCGGACGCGAGGCCTGTCTGACCACCATCCGTGACCTGGCGTTCGCCGAGGACCGGGCGACCCGCGCCTTCCTGGCCCGTACGACCCTGCTGGTGCTGCCCACGGCCAACCCCGACGGGCGCGCCGCCGACACCCGCGGCAACGCCGACGGGGTCGACGTCAACCGCGACCACATCGCCCTGGAGACCGCCGAGGCACGGGCCGTCGCCGCCGTCGTACGCGACGAACGGCCCCAGGTGATCTACGACTTGCACGAGTACGGCGCGACGCCGCCGTACTACGACAAGGACCTGTTCGCGCTGTGGCCGAGGAACCTCAACGTCGACCACCGGGTCCACGACGTCTCGCGCACCCTCTCCGAGCGGTACGTCCGCCCCGCCGCGACGGCGGGCGGCTACAGCAGCGGCCACTACGGCATCTGGACCGACCCGGCCACCGGGGAGCCCGTCAAGCAGGTCGCCGGCGACGGCCAGGAGCGCATCCTCCGCAACACCTCCGGCCTCAAGCACGCCGTCGGCCTGCTCATCGAATCCCGGGTCGACGCGCTGAGCGACGCGGAGCAGGCGGATCAGGCGCTCAACCACCGGCGCAGGGTCCACTCCCAGCGGACCGCGCTGGGCGGTCTCTTCGACTTCACCGACGAGCAGCGCGCCCGGCTCCGGACGGCCACCGCCCTCTCGCGCCTGACCGGCCTCGCCGACCGGGGGCCCGTGTACCTCGGCGGCGCCGACAACGACCCGGCCGAGCCCGCCGAGATCCTCGCGGACCCGCCGTGCGGCTACCGGCTGGACGCGGCCCAGTACGCGGCGGTGAAGGACGAGCTGGCCCTGCACGGCGTCACGGCCCAGCCGGAGGAGGGGGGCGGCGTGTTTGTGTCTTTGCGTCAGTTTGCCCGTAATCTAATCCCTCTCCTTCTTGATCAGCGGGCGAATTACTCCATCACAAAAGGTCAAGCTGACATCGCTTGTTGATCCTTCGGGATTCCGGGCAGGTGTGGTACTGCCTACAAGGAGCGTTTTTCAGCCACGGTGAAAGGTGCCATTCGTGTCCCAGGACGACCAGACGACGGACGGGCGGGAAGGGCTGTCGGTCACGGCCGACCTTCCCCCTGAACCGGTCAGTGCCAGGACTCCCACCACCGACCGAGTGGTGTTCGGCGTCGCCGCGGTCCTCACGCTCGCCTTCGTCGTATGGGGAGCGACCGCCACCGATTCCCTGGAGAGCGTTTCCAGCGACCTGCTCGAAGGGCTGATCCACAACGGCGGCTGGGCCTTCATGCTCGCTGCCACCGGCTTCGTCATCTTCGCGCTGTGGCTGGCCATCAGCCGGTACGGCAAGATCTGCCTGGGCCAGGAGGGCGAGGAACCGGAGTTCCGGACCATCTCCTGGGTCGCGATGATGTTCAGCGCCGGCATGGGCATCGGCTTGATGTTCTACGGCGTGAGCGAGCCGCTCGCCCACTTCCGTACCCCGCCGCCCGGCACCGACCCCGCCGACGCCGCCGAGGCGATGCAGACGGCGATGGCCACCACGCTCTTCCACTGGACGCTGCACCCCTGGGCCATCTACGCGGTCGTCGGGCTCGCCATCGCGTACAGCGCCTACCGGCGGCGCCGGCGGCAGACGATCAGTGCCGTCTTCGTGCCGCTGATCGGCGAGCGGCACGCCTACGGCGGTTTCGGCCGTTTCATCGACATCCTGGCGATCTTCGCGACGCTGTTCGGCTCGGCCGCCTCCCTCGGACTCGGCGCGCTCCAGATCGGCAGCGGCTTCGAGGAACTGAACTGGATGGAGAAGACCGGCACCGGTCTGCTCATCGCGATCATCGCCGTACTGACGGTCTGCTTCGTCGTCTCCGCGGTATCCGGTGTGGAGAAGGGCATCCAGTGGCTCTCCAACACCAACATGGTGCTGGCGCTGATCCTCGTCCTGTTCGTGTTCATCGCCGGACCCACGATCTTCGTGCTCGACCTCCTGCCCACGTCCCTCGGGGCCTACGTGAGCGACCTGGGACAGCTCGTCGGACGCACGGAGGCGACCGGCGGCGGTGACGTGGCCGACTGGCTCGGCAGCTGGACGGTCTTCTACTGGGCCTGGTGGATCTCCTGGACGCCTTTCGTCGGCATGTTCATCGCCAGGATCAGCCGCGGCCGGACGATCCGTCAGTTCGTCGGCGGTGTCATCCTGGTGCCCAGCACGGTCAGCCTCGTCTGGTTCGCCGTCTTCGGCGGCTCGGCCATGAAGCTGGACGAGGCGGGCAAACTCGCGGGCGCGGACACCCCCGAGGCGCAGCTCTTCGGCGTCCTCCAGGAGTTCCCGATCGCCACGGTGATGAGCATTCTGGTGATGATTCTGGTGGGCATCTTCTTCGTCTCCGGGGCGGACGCCGCGTCGATCGTCATGGGCACGCTCTCGCAGAAGGGCGTCCTGGAGCCGGGCCGCTGGGTGGTCATCTTCTGGGGTGTCGTCACGGGTGCCGTCGCCGCGATCATGCTCCTCATCGGTGACGGTCAGGGTGATGCGCTGGCCGGGCTCCAGAACCTCACCATCCTGGTCGCCGCCCCCTTCACCATCGTGATGCTCGGCATGTGCGTGGCCCTGATGCGGGACCTGCGCAAGGACCCGCAGATCGTCCGCCAGGAGTTCGGGGTGGAGGCCGTCGAGTCCGCGGTCATCGAGGGGCACGCCAAGTACGACGGCGACTTCGAGATCCGCATCGGCCCCGGGGCCGCGACCGTCACGGACGAGCGCCACAGGCCCGATCCCACCGGTTCGGGCTCCACGGCCACGGAGAAGCGCCCCTCCGACTGACCGGGGAACCAACCGTCCGCACCGGAGCCCGCGACCGCCGAACGGTCGCGGGCTCCGGTACGCCGTGACCCGCGCGCCACCGGGCGGACCCGTTCCCGGCAGGCCCCCGGTCAGCCCACCAGCGCCGCCGCCGCCCGCGCGCATCCCCATGCCACGGTCACGCCCGCGCCGCCGTGCCCGTAGTTGTGCACCAGCAGACCGCCGCCCGGCAGCGCCTCCGACTCGATCCGCACCCCGGCCTCCCGCGCCGGCCGCAGCCCCACCCGGTGCCCGAGCACCCGGGCGCCGGCGATCTCCGGCCGGATCCGCGCACACCGCGCCACGATCGCCCGCGCCGTCCCCGGGTCGGGCTCCGTGCGCGGATCGTCCGCCTCGGCCGTACCGCCCAGCACCAGCCGGCCCGGCTGCGGGAAGAAGTACGTCGTCGCGGCCGACGCCGGATCCGCCTCCGTGTACCACTCCTCGATCCCCGGGTTCTCCACCGCGACCAACTGCCCCCGCACCGGCCGCACCCCGGCGTCGGGCACCAGCTCGCGCGCCCCGAGCCCCGTGCAGTTCACCACCACCGGGCTCCGCTCCGCCGCCTCGCCGAACCCCGCCACCGCCCGCCGCTCCACCGCCCCGCCCGCGGCCGCGAGCCGCCGCTCCAGCCAGGCCAGGTGGACGGGCATGTCCAGCAGCGGCAGCGTCACCCGCAGCCCTTCGGGCACCTCCGCGGCGTCCTTCAGCCCGGCCGACCA
Organism: Streptomyces anulatus; assembly: GCF_014650675.1. Lineage (GTDB taxonomy): Bacteria > Actinomycetota > Actinomycetes > Streptomycetales > Streptomycetaceae > Streptomyces > Streptomyces anulatus. Next base: position 326,461 of record NZ_BMVK01000004.1, read on the forward strand.
GTCGCCCAGCGCCGCGAGCCGTTTTCCGTGGTGCAGCCCCGCCACCCGCCGTACGCCGGTCTCCTCCGGGGCGCCCGACAGCTCCTCGTACACCGCCAGCGTCGCCAGCGACCAGTCGCCCACCCGCTCGGCGGGCTCGATCCGGTACGGCCACCACAGGGCCCCCGCCACCGCCGACGTCGTCGCCCCCGCCGGATCGCGCGACCAGACCCGCACCCGCAGCCCGCGCTCCGCCAGCGTCACGGCGGTGGTCAGACCGATGACCCCGCCACCCACCACGATCACATCCGCCATCACGGTCACTCCTGTCCCTCGGTACGGGCCCGTCGCTCCACGGACGCTAACGGAAGCCGGAAACCGGCGGCCAGGGGCACGGGGCGATGGGCATGGAGCGGCGGCGATTAGGATCGACACCCTGATGACTGCCACTCTCGTCGCCAAGGACCTCGCCGCCGGACACGGCGACCGCACGCTCTTCGCCGGGCTCGACCTCGTCGTCGCCCCCGGTGACGTGATCGGTCTCGTCGGAGTCAACGGCGCGGGCAAATCGTCCCTGCTCCGGCTGCTCGCCGGGCTCGACCGCCCGGAGGAGGGCGAGCTGCGGCTCTCCCCGCCCACCGCCACCGTCGGCCACCTCCCGCAGGAGCCCGAGCGTCGCGACGGCGAGACGGTGTCGGAGTTCCTGGCCCGCCGCACCGGCGTCGCCGACGCCCAGCGCACCATGGACGAGGCGACCGAGGCCCTGGTCGCGGGCGCCCCGGGCGCGGACGACGCCTACTCCGAGTCCCTGGAGCGCTGGCTCGCCCTCGGCGGCGCGGACCTGGAGGAGCGGGCCGAGCAGGTCGCCGCCGAGCTGGGCCTGACCGTGGGGCTCGACCGGCCCATGACCGCGCTCTCCGGCGGACAGGCGGCCCGCGCGGGACTCGCCTCGCTGCTCCTCTCCCGCTACGACGTCTTCCTGCTCGACGAGCCCACCAACGACCTCGACCTCGACGGACTGGAGCGCCTGGAGCGCTTCGTGTCCGGCCTGCGCGCGGGCACCGTCGTCATCAGCCACGACCGCGAGTTCCTGATGCGCACGGTCACCAAGGTGCTGGAGCTGGACCTCGCGCAGCAACAGATCAACCTGTACGGCGGTGGCTACGCGGCCTACCTGGAGGAGCGGGAGACCGCCCGCCGGCACGCCCGCGAGGGCTATGAGGAGTACGCCGACAAGAAGGCGTCCCTCGAAGCACGCGGCCATATGCAGCGCTCCTGGATGGACAAGGGAGTCAAGAACGCCCGCCGCAAGGCCACCGACGGCGACAAGCTCGGCCGCAACGCCCGCAGCGAGGCCAGCGAGAAGCAGGCCGCGAAGGCCCGGCAGACCCAGCGCATGATCGAACGTCTCGACGTCGTCGAGGAGCCGCGCAAGGAGTGGGAGCTGCGGATGGAGATCGCCTCCGCCCCGCGCTCCGGATCCGTCGTCGCGACCCTGCGCGACGCCCAGGTGGCGCGCGGCGACTTCTCGTTCGGACCCGCCTCGCTCCAGATCGACTGGGCGGACCGGGTCGCCATCACCGGGGCCAACGGCGCCGGCAAGTCCACGCTGCTGGCCGCCCTGCTGGAGCGGCTGCCGCTGGACTCCGGGAACGCCACGCTCGGTTCGGGCGTCGTCGTCGGCGAAGTGGACCAGGCCCGCAAGCTGTTCCTCGGCGCGCAGTCGCTGCTGGACGCGTTCTGCGCGGCCGTGCCCGACACGGAACCGGCCGAAGTCCGCACGCTGCTCGCCAAGTTCGGCCTCCGCGCCGACCATGTGATGCGCCCCGCGACCAGCCTGTCCCCGGGGGAGCGCACCCGCGCCGCCCTCGCCCTGCTCCAGGGCCGGGGCGTCAACCTCCTGGTGCTCGACGAGCCGACGAACCACCTGGACCTGCCCGCCATCGAGCAGCTGGAGGCGGCCCTGGAGACGTACACGGGCACCCTGCTGCTGGTCACCCACGACCGGCGGATGCTGGAGGCGGTCCGCACGACCCGCCGCATCGAGGTGGCCGACGGCCAGGTCAAGGAAGTCTGAGGTCGTTCACGGGGTGGGGGCGGGCCGCACACGGCGACCCGCCCCCACCACCCGCTTCGTTCAGCGTCCCCGGCCGCCGCCCTGCTTCGGGTCGGTCAGCCCGGCCCGCCGCAGCGCGTCCGCCATGGCGCTGTTGGCCGGCGCCGGAGCCCCCTGGCCCTGCCGGGACGCGCCGCCGCCACCGCCGCGCCGGTCCCGGCCGCCGCCACCCTGTCGGCCCTGGCCGCCACCGGACGGCTGCCCCTGGCTCTGGCCCTGGCGTTGCTTCGGGGGACGGCCGCCCCGCTCGCCGCGGCCCTGCTGCCCGCCGCCGGAGCCGCCGCCCGCGCCGGGCTCGTCGTCCAGCCGCAGCGTCAGCGAGATCCGCTTGCGCTGCACGTCGACCTCCATGACCTTGACCTTCACGATGTCCCCGGGCTTCACGACATCGCGCGGGTCCTTCACGAACGTCTTCGACAGTGCCGAGACGTGCACCAGACCGTCCTGGTGGACGCCGACGTCGACGAACGCGCCGAACGCCGCCACGTTGGTCACGACGCCCTCCAGCACCATGCCGGGCTCCAGGTCGCCGAGCTTCTCGACGCCCTCCTTGAAGGTCGCGGTGCGGAACGCCGGACGCGGGTCGCGCCCCGGCTTCTCCAACTCCTTGAGGATGTCCGTCACGGTCGGCAGCCCGAACATGTCGTCCACGAAGTCCGCGGCCCGCAGAGCGCGCAGGGCCTCCGCATTGCCGATCAGCGAGGCCACCTCGCCACCCGACGTCTTCCCCATCCGCCGCACCACCGGGTAGGCCTCGGGGTGCACGCTGGAGCCGTCGAGCGGGTCGTCGCCGCCCCGGATCCGGAGGAAGCCCGCGCACTGCTCGTACGCCTTCGGGCCGAGCCGCGCCACGTCCTTGAGGGCCTTGCGGGACCGGAACGGGCCGTTGGAGTCCCGGTGCGCGACGATGTTCTCCGCGAGGCCCGAGCTGATGCCCGACACCCGCGAAAGCAGCGGCGCGGACGCGGTGTTGACGTCCACCCCGACCCCGTTCACACAGTCCTCGACGACCGCGTCCAGCGAACGGGACAGCTTCACCTCGGACAGGTCGTGCTGGTACTGGCCGACGCCGATCGACTTCGGGTCGATCTTCACCAGCTCGGCCAGCGGGTCCTGGAGCCGCCGCGCGATGGAGACCGCGCCGCGCAACGACACGTCCATGTCGGGCAGTTCCTGCGAGGCGAACGCGGAGGCGGAGTACACCGAAGCGCCCGCCTCCGAGACCATCACCTTGGTGAGCTTCAACTCCGGGTGCTTGTCGATCAGTTCACCGGCGAGCTTGTCCGTCTCGCGGGACGCCGTGCCGTTGCCGATCGCGATCAGGTCGACCGCGTGCTCCTTCGCGAGGTGCGCGAGCTTCGCCAGCGCCTGGTCCCACTTGTTGGCGGGCACATGCGGGTGGATCACATCGGTGGCCACCACCTTGCCGGTGGCGTCGACGACCGCGACCTTCACCCCCGTACGGAATCCGGGGTCCAGGCCCAGCGTGGCCCGGGTCCCTGCCGGGGCGGCGAGCAGCAGGTCGCGCAGGTTCGAGGCGAAGACCCGCACCGCCTCGTCCTCCGCCGCCGTGCGCAGCCGCAGCCGCAGGTCGATGCCGAGGTGCACCTGGATCCGGGTCCGCCACGCCCAACGCACGGTGTCGCCGAGCCACTTGTCGCCGGGGCGGCCCCGGTCAGCGATGTCGAAGCGACGGGCGACCATGTTCTCGTAGGCGGAGGGGCCGGGCCGGTCGGCGGCCTCCGGCTCCTCCGGTTCCAGGACCAGGTCGAGCACGTTCTCCTTCTCGCCGCGCAGCATGGCGAGCACCCGGTGCGAGGGCAGCGCGGTGAACGGTTCCGCGAAGTCGAAGTAGTCGGCGAACTTCGCGCCGGCCTCCTCCTGGCCCTCGCGCACCTTCGCCGCGAGCCGGCCGCGCGTCCACATGCGTTCGCGCAGCTCGCCGGTCAGGTCGGCGTCCTCGGAGAACCGCTCCGTGAGGATCGACCGGGCCCCGTCCAGGGCGGCGGCCGCGTCCGCGACGCCCTTGTCGCCGTCCACGAACGCGGCGGCCGCCGCGAGCGGGTCGACCGACGGGTCGCCGAGCAGCCCGTCCGCCAGCGGTTCGAGCCCCGCCTCCCGGGCGATCTGCGCCTTCGTCCGCCGCTTCGGCTTGAACGGCAGGTAGATGTCCTCCAGGCGCGCCTTGGTCTCGGCGGCCCGGATGCTCGCCTCCAGCGCGGCGTCGAGCTTGCCCTGCTCACGCACGGATTCGAGGATCGACGTACGCCGCTCCTCCAGCTCCCGCAGATAGCGCAGCCGTTCCTCCAGCGTGCGCAGCTGCGCATCGTCGAGGGATTCGGTCGCCTCCTTGCGGTAGCGCGCGATGAACGGCACGGTCGATCCGCCGTCGAGCAGCTCGACGGCCGCCCTGACCTGTCGCTCACGTACGCCGAGCTCCTCGGCGATCCTGCCTTCGATGGACGTCGTCACGGTTTTCCCGACTCGCCTTCTCGTACTGGCTGTGCTGGCCGTGCTCGTGTCGCGATGAGCACGTTCTTGCTTGCCGGGGGGCATCCCCCCTGGTCTGCATTGTGCCGGGTGGCCGGGGGCCGTGTCGCGTGACCTCGGGCAACACGCCCGGGGCCCCCGCACCGGTGCGGGGGCCCCGGGCGGTGCGGGGGCCTGTCCCGGGTCAGCCCTGGCCGGTCGCCGAGGCCGGGAAGGCGCCCGCGGCGGCGGCCGTGAAGAGGAAGCCGCGCGCGAGTTCGGTGAGCCGCTCCACGCCCTCCGCGCCCAGGTGCCGGTACGGGGCGGTGTCCATGCGGTCCGTCGCCTCCTCGATCTCCGCGCGCAGCGCCGTGCCCGCCCCGGTCAGCGCCAACTCCTCGCCGTCGGCCACCAGTCCGCGCTCCCGCAGCCGGTCGGACGCCGCCTCCCAGTCGGTGCGGCGCCAGCCGCGGGTGGACAGGATCCAGCCGATCGCCATGCCCTTGCCGGTGGCCGTGTGGCTGACGAGCGATTCGAGCGGGTCCAGGCCGGCCGCGAGCAGGGCGGCGAGATGCGCGTCGCCCCGGTGCTCGCGCAGCAGGGTCGTGGCGTGCCAGAACGCCAGGTGCGGCTCCTCGGGCACCGGCAGATCCGCGTGCGCGGCGTACAGCGGGCGGGCGTGCGGGGTGCAGGCCTCGGTGGCGCGCAGCGCGAGGCGGGCCGCCTCCGCCATCTCGTCGGAGGCGATGATCTCCTCGCCGAGCAGCCGCCGCAGCGTGGAGTCCGCCGCCCGTATCCGGGCGTCGAGAACCACGTCGGGGGAGGCGGTCTCCCAGACGGCCGGCACATGGCGGGCCACCAGCACGGGGTTGAAGTTGTAGAAGGTGGCGCCGACGGTCCCCGCGCCCACCGCGCCGAGCGCGGCGGCCCGGGTTGCGAAGTAGGCGGCGGCGGGATCCTCGATGCCGATCTTCGCCATCTCCGCACCGAGGTCGGGGGAGAAGAAGATGCAGGAGTGCAGTGGGTTGACGGCGTTGTGGCAGCGGCGCTCCGCGCGGGCCGGGAGATTACTCATACCAGCACGTTACCGACTGGTCGGTACGGAGTGGAACCCCGGGGGAACGGAACGATCCTCCAGCGCGGGTCCAGCGTAGGCCGAGCGCTGATCGAGGGCAGGCCGATGGCAGGAAAGGTGGGGTACTCGTCATTGCGGCCATCGTCGCCCACCGCACAGGATGGCGGACGTGAAGCAGCGAACCGTCCTCGTCGTCCTCTTCGATGGCATCCAGAGTCTCGACGCCACCGGCCCGATGGAGGTCTTCGCCGGAGCCTCCCGGTCTCCGGGCGTCTCCTACGACCTGCGGACCGCCTCGCTCGACGGCGGACCCGTCCGGTCCACCTGCGGCCTGACCCTGGTGCCCGACAGCAGCCTGGCCGACGCGCCCGCACCGCACACCCTGCTGGTGCCCGGCGGGCAGGGCACCCGCGGCTCCCACCCGGAGCTGACCGGCTGGCTGCGCGAGCACGGGCCGAGGGCGGAGCGGCTCGTCTCCGTGTGCACCGGCGCCCTGCTGCTGGCCGAGGCGGGCCTGCTGGACGGCCACCGGGTCACCACCCACTGGAACTACTGCGAGCGGCTGGCCCGCGACTACCCGGCCGTCCGGGTCGACCCCGAACCGATCTTCGTACGGGACGGGAGACTGGCCACCTCGGCGGGCGTCACCGCGGGCATCGACCTCGCGCTCGCGCTCGTCGAGGAGGACCACGGCCGGGACCTCGCCCTGGACATCGCCCGGCACCTCGTGGTGTTCCTGCGCCGCCCCGGGAACCAGGCCCAGTTCAGCGCCCAGCTCAGCGCCCAGACCGCCCGGCGCGAACCGCTGCGCGAGGTCCAGCACTGGATCACCCAGCACCCGGACGCCGACCTCGGGGTCGACGCCCTCGCGGCCCGCGCCCGGCTCTCGCCCCGGCACTTCGCCCGCGCGTTCCGGGCGGAGACCGGAACGACCCCCGGGCGGTACGTCGAGCGCGTCCGCCTGGAGCACGCCCGCCGGCTCCTGGAGGACACCGCCGACGGTGTCGAGCGGATCGCCCGCGCCAGTGGCTACGGCACCCCGGAAGCCATGCGCCGTGCCTTCGTGAAGACCCTCGCGACGGCGCCTGCCGAATACCGCCGCCGCTTCCGCACCCCCGCATCCAGCACCTGACCGCCGACAGCGCCCGATCGTCAACTGCACCCTGACCGCCGACAGCGCCGTCACAACAGCGCCCGACCGTCGCCAGAACCGCCACCGACCGAACCGAGAGGCAGCTCCCGTGCAGATCGCCATCCTGCTCTTCGACCGTTTCACCGCCCTGGACGCGGTGGGCCCCTACGAGATCCTCAGCCGTGCGCCCGGCGCCGAGCCCGTCTTCGTCGCCGAACGGACCGGCCCCGTCCGCAACGACAGCGGGAGCCTCGCGCTCGTCGCGGAGAAGACGCTCGCCGAGGTGCCCTCCCCGGACCTGGTGATCGTCCCCGGCGGTCCCGGCCAGAGCGACCAGATGGAGAACGAGGCCCTGCTCGGCTGGCTGCGCTCGGTCGACGCCACCAGCACCTGGACGACCTCCGTCTGCACCGGTTCGCTGCTGCTGGCCGCGGCCGGGCTCCTGAAGGGCAGGAGGGCCACCTCGCACTGGCTGGCGCTGGAGGCGCTGAAGGAGTTCGGCGTCGAGCCCACCGGGGAGCGCGTCGTCCTCGACGGCAAGTACGTCACCGCCGCCGGGGTCTCCTCCGGCATCGACATGGGGCTGACCCTGCTCGGCCGGATCGCGGGCGACGACGTGGCGCGCTCGGTGCAGCTGCTCACGGAGTACGACCCGCAGCCGCCCTACGACTGCGGATCACCGGAGAAGGCGCCCGCGGCCCTCGTCGAGGAATGGCGGGCCAGGAGCCGTCACATCACGCGGTAGGCCCCGTGGTCCAGGTGAACCGGGGCGCGCGCCGCTCCAGGAACGCGGCGACGCCCTCCGCCGTGTCACCGCTACCCCGCGCCTCCCCGGCCCAGTGGGCGTCCCGGTCCGTCCGGCCCGCCGCGAACTCCTTCGCCGCGGCCTGGGTGAGCAGGGACCGGGACGCCAGGACCCGTACGTACTCCTCGACCCGCTCGTCCAGGCCGCCCGAGGGCAGCACCTCGTCGACCAGGCCGGTGCGCAGCGCCCGCTCCGTGTCGATCAGCTCGCCGGAGAACAGCAGATGCTTGGCCGTGGCCGGTCCGACGAGTGCGACCAGCCGCCGGGTCGAGGAGGCGGGGTAGACGATGCCGAGCTTGGCCGGGGTGACCCCGAAGGAGGCCCCCTCCTCCGTGAACCGCAGATCGCAGGCGGCCGCGAGCTGACTGCCGCCGCCCACGCAGTAGCCGCGTACGGCGGCCAGCGTCGGCCGGGGGAACGCGGCGAGCGCGTCCTCGGCCGCCACCGCCAGGCCCTGGGCGGATTCCGGGATCTCCCGCAGCGTGGAGATGTCGGCCCCGGCGCAGAAGGTGTCCCCGGCTCCGGTCAGCACCAGCACCCGGACCGCCGGGTCGGCCGCGAGCCGCTCCAGCAGCTCCGGCAGACTCCGCCACATCGCGGTGGTCATCGCGTTGCGCTTGGCCGGGTTCGCGATCACGACGGTGGCGACGCCGCGCTCGACGGACGTGATCAGCCGGGGTTCCGTACGGTCCATGCGCCGGATGCTATCCGGAGGGTTCGAACCTATGATCAAGAAGGGGTCGCGGGGCGGGCACGCACCGTAAGGAGTCGTCGATGAACGAACCCACCGTCGAGGGCAGGAAGCTCAGCCGCAGTTTCGGCTGGCTCGCCCTGCTCGGCACGCTGCTGGTGATCGCGGGCGTCATCGGCCTCGTCTACACCGGCGTCGCCACGCTCACCTCGATGCTGCTCTTCGGCTGGCTGCTGCTCGTCGGCGGTCTGGTCGGGCTTCTGCACGCGATCGAGTCACGCGGCACGAACTACTTCTGGCTGGGCGTGGTGGTCGCGGCCCTCAACATCGCCGCCGGCGTCGTCGTCATCAAGCACCCCGAGGGCACGGCCGAGGCGCTGACCATGTTCGCCGCCCTGCTCTTCCTGACCGGCGGGGTCTTCCGGCTGGTCGGCAGCGTCGTGGTGCGCGGTCCGCAGATGGGCTGGACGCTGCTGCAGGGAGCCTTCGGCCTGCTCCTGGGCCTGCTGGTGCTGTTCGACTGGCCGCACAGCAGCCTCTACGTCCTCGGCTGCTTCTTCTCGCTGGCCCTGTTGTTCGACGGTCTCGGACTGATCGCCTTCGGTCTCGGTGGCCGACGGATCGTCAGCATGGTCGCGGGGCGGCTCGATGAAACTGCTCCGAACTCGGACGAGCCGTTCACATCACCAGAAGGCGAGCAGAAGTAGTCCCTGGGCTGTCGGGGACACGCGCGTTTGGTCAAATAGCGCCGATACCTGGCTACTTCCGGTCAGTGGCACGGTCCGGACCAGGCCATTCCCAACACTCTTTACTCGACGGTCAGTGCAGTGCGAGTGAGAGCTGGTGCCGGACGATGGAGAGCCTCGGGAGTGCCCCCGCCGACCCCGTGTCGTACGAGGGGGTGTGGCGCTTCACCGCCTCCGCCGTGGACGCCTCCGTGCCGAGCGCCCGGCACGCCGTACGCGACCTCCTCGGCAGGCAGGGCGTGCCGATCGAGGACGACATCCTCCAGGGGCTCCTGCTGATCGTCTCGGAGCTGGTCACCAACGCCGTCAAGCACGCGGCGCTCCTCTCGCCCGAGCTGGCCGTCGAGGTGGCCATCGCCGCCGACTGGGTCAGAGTGTCGGTCGAGGACAACCACCCCTACCGCCCCACCGCCCTGGAGACCGACTACGCGCAGACCGGCGGCCGGGGCCTGCTGCTGGTCAAGGTGATCACCGCCGAGGCGGGCGGCACCTGCGACGTCGAGCACACCGCGAGCGGCGGAAAGATCATCTGGGCGGCGCTGCCGTTGAAGACGCAGCTCTGACCGCCCCGTACGGATACGAGCGAGGGTTCACCAGCCCGCGGAGGGGCCCGTCAGCTCACGGATCGCCGGCCGCGCCGCGTCCAGCACCGTCATGAACCACGCCGAGAACGGCGCCCGCGCGTGCCGCTCCGCCAGCTCCGCCGCCGTCACGAAGGCGGTCTCCCCGACCTCTTCGGGGTCCGGCTTCAGCGCCGTCTGCGCCATCCCCACGAACAGGTGGTTGAACTCCTGCTCCACCAGGCCCGAGGCGGGATCCGGGTGGTTGTAGCGGACCGTTCCGGCCTCGGCCAGCAGCGAGGGGGAGAGCCCGAGCTCCTCGTACGTACGCCGGGCGGCGGCCGCGAACGGGGCCTCGCCCGGATAGGGGTGCCCGCAGCAGGTGTTCGACCAGACGCCGGGGGAGTGGTACTTGCCGAGTGCCCGGCGCTGGAGCAGGAGCCGCCCCTGCTCGTCGAAGAGGAACACGGAGAACGCGCGGTGCAGCTGCCCGGGGGCCTGGTGGGCCGCCAGCTTCTCCGCGGTGCCGATGGTGGTGCCGTTCTCGTCGACCAGTTCGAGCATGATCGCTTCTGCGGTGCCGTTCGACGAGCTGTGCGTCGCGGTGGCTGGTGTGGTCGGCATACCCATCCTTCGCTTTGGTCCCCGGCCTCGTGCGCCGGACCCCTGGAGTCCGGTCAAGTCTGCCGTACAAAAGCCGCTTGTCCGCACTTCGGGTCCGGGCATGTCCGTCCCGCCGCGCCCCTCGGGCACGGCGGGACGGACGGGTCATCAGACCCCGAAGGCCGCCGGATAACGGATCATGCCCGCCGGAACAGGGACGGAATCGTCCAGTACCAGGGCCATCATCGCCTCGTCCGGCACCTCGAAACCTGGCCGGATTCCGTACCGCGAGGCCGGTACGAAACCGAAGCGCGGGTAGTACTCGGGATGGCCGAGCACCAGCACCAGCGCCTCACCGCGCATCCGGGCGGCGTTCAGCACCGCCCGCACCACGGCCTGCCCGGCACCCTGCCGCTGGTACGCGGGAGAGGTGGCCACCGGGGCCAGTGCGAGCGCCGGGGCGTCGCCGACCCGGCAGCGGGTCAGCAGCGCGTACGCCGCCGGGGAACCGTCCGGGGCCTCGGCGACATGGCCGAGCTCCGGCAGCCAGGCCTCGGCGTCGGCCCGCAGGGCGTCCACGAGGTCGGCCTCGTCCCGGGTCGGGAAAGCGGCCGTGTTGATCGCGTGCACGGCAGCACGGTCCGCCGGTGTCTCCGGACGGGTGGTCCATCGAGGATCGACGGGGCGCGGCACATACACGCCGTGGCCGTACTCGTCGGGGGTGGAGGACGCCTCGGTGCGCGAGGCGTTGTCAGTGTGGTCGGTCAACGTGGGAACCCTTGAGTGTGAGGGCTCCGACCCGATCCGGGAAGAAGCGGACCTAGCCGGAAACCCGGGAGATGAGGAAGGATCGATTACCGCGCCGGGAAGGCGTCGTCGTGACCGTCATCAACCTCAGCTCCTCTCGTCAGGGTCCCGGTGTCACCGGGCTCCGCTCCACCGCGAGACTCGAACGTCTCAGCGAACCGAGACTAGCACCCCTCGGCCCGCACGCGGAGGGCCTCAGTGGCAGAGCCGCGCCTCGTGCTCCGCGTGACCGCTCGGCTCCAGCTGGAAGGTGCAGTGCTCCACGTCGAAGTGGTCCCCGAGGCAGCCCTGCAGCTCGTGCAGCACCTTCTCGTGCCCTATCGAGTCGAGCATCTCCTGACGCACCACCACGTGGGCGGAGAGCACCGGCATGCCCGAGGTGATCGTCCAGGCGTGCAGATCGTGGACGTCCAGGACCCCGGGCAGCTCCGTGATGTGGGCCCGTACCTTCGCCATGTCCACACCCTTGGGCGCCGCCTCCAGGAGCACGTTCAGGGTCTCCCGCAGCAGCTTCACGGTCCGGGGGACGATCATCAGGCCGATCACCAGGGAGGCGATCGGGTCGGCGGGCTGCCAGCCGGTCGCCATGATGACGCCGGCCGAGATGATCACGGCGAGCGAGCCCAGGGTGTCGGCCAGCACCTCCAGATAGGCGCCCCGCACGTTCAGGCTCTCCTGCTGCCCGCGCGTCAGCAGCGAGAGGGAGACGACGTTGGCCACGAGACCGACGGCGGCGAACGCGATGGCCAGGCCGCCCTTCGTCTCGGCCGGGGTGATGAACCGCTCGACCGCCTCGAAGACCAGATAGCCGCCGACCCCCAGCAGCAGCAGACAGTTCGCGAGCGCCGCCAGGATCTCCGCTCGGGCGAAACCGAAGGTGCGGTTCGGCCCGGCCGGACGGTTGGCGAAGTGGATGGCGAGCAGCGCCATCCCGAGCCCCAGGGCGTCGGTGGCCATGTGGGCGGCGTCCGCGATCAGGGCCAGCGAGTCGGAGAGCACCCCGCCGACGATCTCCATGACCATCACGCTCAGCGTGATTGCCAGGGCCACCCGGAGCCTGCCCCGGTACGCGGCGGCCGCCGTGCCCGTCGGTGGCGGCCCGCCGTGCGTATGCCCGTGATCGTGGCCAGCCCCCATGCGAAACGCCTCCAGGTCCGTGCGTCGGCGCCGGGGCGAAACCGCCCCGACATGGCCAGTGAACTACGGGTGGGGGGTATCAGGCAACACGGCACTGAACACCGTTGTCATGTGCTCTGACCTGCGGAAACGTTCCGCAGGTCAGAGCATTGACACGATCACTCGCGCACGGCCGAGAGGCCCCCGCCGCCCGTCACGGACGTCGCTCGTCCAGCGCCTCGGGGTGGCGCAGGCACCAGCCCTCCCAGGCCGACTCCACCATCTCGCGCACATCCCGCCGTGCCGTCCAGCCCAGCTCCTCGGTGATCCGCGCGGCCGACGCCACCGCCTTCGGCGCGTCACCGGCCCGGCGCGCCTCGACCACCGGCTTCGGGCCGCGGCCCGTCACCTCGCCGATCACCTCGGCCAGCTCCCGGACCGAGACCCCCTCGCCCCGGCCGACGTTCAGCGTCAGGTCGCCGGCGCCCGCTCCGTCCAGCCGCCGCGCGACGGCGAGATGCGCATCCGCCAGATCGGCGACATGGATGTAGTCGCGGACGCAGGTGCCGTCCGGCGTCGGGTAGTCGTCGCCGAAGATCCGCGGGGCCTCACCACGCGTCAGCCGCTCGAACATCATCGGCACGATGTTGAAGACCCCGGTGTCCGCGAGCTCGGGTGCGGCGGCGCCCGCCACGTTGAAGTACCGCAGACAGGCGGTCGAGATCCCGTGGGCCTTCCCGGCGGCCCGCACCAGCCACTCACCGGTGAGCTTGGTCTCGCCGTACGGATTGATCGGGAGACAGGGCGTCTCCTCCGTGATGAGGTCCACGTCCGGTACGCCGTAGACGGCCGCCGACGACGAGAAGAGGAAGCGCGACACCCCCGCCGCGACCACGGCCTCCAGCAGGACGGCCAGCCCGGCCACGTTCTCCCGGTAGTACAGCAGCGGCTTCTCCACGGACTCGCCGACCTGCTTCTTCGCCGCGAGATGCACCACACCGCTCACCGCGTGGTCGGCCAGCACCCGGTCCAGCAGAGCCCGGTCGGAGGCCGAGCCCTCCACCAGCGTGACCGCGTCCGGCAACCGTTCCACGATGCCGCTGGAGCGGTCGTCGAGCACCACGACCCGCTCGCCCGCCGCCACCATGGCCCGCGCCACATGTGCCCCGATGTATCCCGCCCCGCCTGTGATCAGCCATGTCATGCCCGTCAGCCTAAGGGCCTGTCGTTCGGATCATGCCGGGCTCGCGTGCCCCGGCACGCGCATCTGCGGCGTTGTCATCAGTCACCAACGCTCCGCGTTGCCTCAATCCTCCGCCTTGCAGCTGCACGCACCGGACCCCGCTCCCTGATCCGGCCTGATCCGAACGACAGGCCCTGGCCCGCCCTCCGGCACCGACCGGCGGTTTGTGGGCCGGGCCCCCGATCGATGATGATGATCGCCAACGCCGCCCGGGCTTGCAGGTCCACCCGTACAGCGCACAAACGGGCGGTGAATTCGGCCTTCCGTTCATCCGATAGCCTCAGCCGACACGCCGCCGGCCCGCCCCGTGGCCGTGCCGCCGCGTGCCGTCCACGTCAGTGCCAAGGAGTGAGTTCGTCTGTCGACCGCCATCCTCACCGGTGCGCCGGTACCCGGGTCGTCGCTCGCGGACGATCTGCGGTCCCTGGGCTTCGACGTGCAGACCGCCGCCGACGCCGGTGACGCCGCAACGCTCCTCGCCGCCGTCCCGGCAGGCCGCCGGGTCGCCCTCGTCGACCCGCGTTTCGTGGGCCACGTCCACGCGCTGCGGCTCGGGCTGACCGACCCGCGCTTCCCCGCCGCCACCGTCCCGGGCGCGCTCACCGCCCAGCCCGAGGCGCGCGGCGCCCTGCTGCGCGCCCTGCACCGCACCGCCGCCGCGGTCGGCGCGGGCGCCCCGGTCGTCGAGCCGGACGCCGACCCCGCGCCCGAGGACCGCACCGTCCCCGGCCGGATCGCCGTCGCACTGGAGGCCGAGGGCACCGCCGTACAGCGCCCCGCCCTCGGCTCGCTCGTCGCGGTCGTCCCCACGGACCCGGAGCAGCAGGCCGCCGCCGAGGCGGGCCTCGCCTCGGTCGACGACGAGGCGGTACGGCTGCGCAACGCGGTGAAGGCCCACGACGGGTTCTTCACCACGTACTGCATCAGCCCCTACTCCCGCTACATCGCCCGTTGGTGCGCCCGCCGCAACCTCACCCCGAACCAGGTCACCACCGCCTCGCTGATCACCGCGCTCATCGCGGCCGGCAGCGCGGCCACCGGCACCCGGGGCGGCTACGTCGCCGCCGGGATCCTGCTCCTGGTCTCCTTCGTGCTGGACTGCACCGACGGGCAGCTCGCCCGCTACTCGCTGCAGTACTCCACGATGGGAGCCTGGCTGGACGCCACCTTCGACCGGGCCAAGGAGTACGCGTACTACGCCGGGCTCGCCATCGGCGCCGTACGCGGCGGCGACGACGTGTGGGCCCTCGCACTCGGCGCGATGGTCCTCCAGGCCTGCCGCCACGTTGTGGACTTCTCGTTCAACGAGGCCAACCACGACGCGGTCGCCAACACCAGCCCCACCGCCGCCCTCTCCGACAAGCTCGACAACGTCGGCTGGACGGTCTGGGTGCGGCGGATGATCGTGCTGCCGATCGGTGAGCGCTGGGCCATGATCGCCGTGCTCACCGCGCTCACCACCCCCCGCGTCGTCTTCTACGCCCTGCTCGTCGGCTGCTCCTTGGCCGCCTGCTACACCACGGCCGGCCGCCTGCTGCGCTCGCTGACCCGCAGGGCCAGCCGCACCGACCGCGCCGCCCGGGCCCTCGCGGACCTCGCCGACTCCGGCCCCCTCGCCCAGGCCGTCGCGGCCGTCGCCCCCGGACTCCGGGGCGCGTTCACCGCCCCGGCCGTCGCCCTGCTCGGGACGCTGGTCATGATCGGCGGTGCCCTCTTCCTCCCGTACGGCAGCCCGCTGACCGTCGCCGCGGCCGCGGTGTACGTGGTCCTCTCCGGCCTCGCCGTCGCCCGCCCGCTGAAGGGCGCGCTGGACTGGCTGGTGCCGCCGTTCTTCCGGGCCGCGGAGTACGTCACGATCCTGGTGCTGGCGGCCCGCAGCGACGTCCCGCACGCCGTTCCGGCAGCCTTCGGGCTGGTCTCGGCCGTCGCCTACCATCACTACGACACGGTGTACCGCATTCGCGGAGGCACCGGCGCGCCGCCCCAGTGGCTGGTGCGGACGATCGGTGGACACGAGGGCCGGACCGCGCTGGTGGTCGTCCTCGCCGCCGTACTCACCCACACCTCAGGTTTCACCACGGCCCTGACCGCGCTCGCGGTCGCCGTGGCTCTGGTGGTGCTCGTGGAGTCCATCCGCTTCTGGGTGTCCTCCTCGGCCCCCGCCGTACACGACGAAGGAGAACTCGCATGATCGGCCTCGTACTGGCAGCCGGTGCAGGACGACGTCTGCGCCCCTACACGGACACGCTTCCCAAGGCGCTCGTCCCTGTCGACGGCGACAAGACGGTCCTCGACCTCACGCTCGCCAACTTCGCCGAGGTCGGACTCACCGAGGTCGCGATCGTCGTCGGCTACCGCAAGGAGGCCGTCTACGCCCGCAAGGCCGAGCTGGAAGCGACCTACGGCGTCACCCTCACGCTCATCGACAACGACAAGGCCGAGGAGTGGAACAACGCCTACTCCCTCTGGTGCGCCCGTGACGTCATCAAGCGCGGCGTGATCCTCGCCAACGGCGACACCGTGCACCCGGTCTCCGTCGAGAAGACCCTCCTGGACGCCCGCGGCAAGGGCCAGAAGATCATCCTCGCCCTGGACACCGAGAAGGTCCTCGCCGACGAGGAGATGAAGGTCATCACGGAGGAGGGCAAGGGCGTCCAGCGAATCACGAAGCTGATGGACCCGGCCACCGCGACCGGCGAGTACATCGGCGTCACCCTCATCGAGGCCGAGGCCGCCGAGGAGCTTGCGGACGCGCTGAAGACCACCTTCGAGCGCGACCCCGACCTGTACTACGAGGACGGCTACCAGGAGCTCGTCAACCGCGGCTTCACCGTCGACGTGGCCCCCATCGGCACCGTGACCTGGGTCGAGATCGACAACCACGACGACCTCAAGAAGGGCCGTGAGATCGCGTGCCAGTACTGACCCGGCTCATTCCGTCCCCGGTCGTCGTCGACATCCGGCGCGGCGCCATGGACGATCTGGCGGGTCTCCTGGCCGATCAGCGGATCTCCTCCTCGGGCAAGCTCGCCATCGCGATCAGCGACGGCTCCGGGCGCGCCCTGCGGGAGAGGCTCGCCCCGGTCCTGCCGGGTGCCGACTGGTATCCGGTGTCCGACGGCACGATCGACTCGGCGGTGAAGCTCGCCGACGGCATCAAGGGCAACCGGTACGACGCCGTCGTCGGCCTCGGCGGCGGCAAGATCATCGACGTGGCGAAGTACGCCGCGGCGCGGGTCGGGCTGCCCATGGTCGCCGTCGCGACGAACCTCTCGCACGACGGCCTGTGCTCGCCGGTCGCCACGCTGGACAACGACAACGGGCGCGGCTCCTACGGGGTCCCCACCCCGATCGCCGTGGTCATCGACCTCGACGTGATCCGTGAGGCGCCCGCCCGTTACGTCCGTTCCGGCATCGGCGACGCGATCTCGAACATCTCCTGTGTCGCCGACTGGGAGCTGGCCCACGAGGTCAACGGCGAGGAGATCGACGGCCTGGCGGCCGCGATGGCCCGCCAGGCGGGCGAGGCAGTGCTGCGCCACCCCGGCGGGGTCGGCGACGACGCCTTCCTGAAGGTGCTGGCCGAGGGGCTCGTGCTGACCGGCATCTCGATGTCGGTCGCGGGCGACTCCCGCCCGGCCTCCGGCGCCTGCCACGAGATCAACCACGCCTTCGACCTGCTGTTCCCCCAGCGCGCGGCCAGCCACGGCGAGCAGGTCGGCCTCGGCGCCTGCTTCGCCATGCATCTGCGCGGTGCCCGCCAGGAGTCCCTCCTGATGGCATCGATACTGCGCCGCCACGGTCTGCCGGTCCTGCCGGAGGAGATCGGGTTCAGCGTCGACGAGTTCGTCAGGGCCGTCGACTACGCGCCGCAGACGCGTCCGGGACGCTTCACGGTCCTGGAGCACCTCAACCTGTCCACCGACCAGATCAGGGACGCGTACGCCGACTATGCGACGACCATCAGTAGCTGAACTCCGTCCGGTCGTTCACCCCCCGGGCGTGAAGGACCGGCGCAGCGGCGAGCACTGGGCCGGGCGCATGTACATGCGCGAGATCTCGCTGCGCGTGGACCGCTACCTGGTCAACACCCGCGTCACGCCGAACCAGGTCACGTACGTGATGACGCTGGCCGGCGCGCTGGCCGCCCCGGCGCTGCTGGTGCCGGGCGTCTGGGGCGCCGTGCTCGGCGTGGTGATGGTCCAGCTCTACCTGCTGTTCGACTGCGTGGACGGCGAGCTGGCCCGCTGGAAGAAGCAGTACTCGCTCAGCGGGGTCTACCTGGACCGGGTCGCCGCCTATCTGTGCGACGCGGCGGTGCTCGTCGGCCTCGGCCTGCGCGCCGCCGACATCTGGGGCGAGGGCCGGATCGACTGGCTCTGGGCGTTCCTCGGGACGCTCGCCGCGCTCGGCGCGATCCTCATCAAGGCCGAGACGGACCTGGTCGGCGTGGCCCGCCACCAGGGCGGGATGCCACCGGTGAAGGAGGCGGCGTCCGAGCCGCGCTCCTCCGGCATGGCGCTGGCCCGCAGGGCGGCCGGGGCGCTCAAGTTCCACCGGCTGATCCTCGGGATCGAGGCCTCGCTGGTGATCCTCCTGGTGGCCGTGATCGACGCGATCGGGGGCGACCTCTTCTACACCCGCCTGACCGTCGCGGTGATGGCCGGCATCGCGCTGCTGCAGACCCTGCTGCACCTGGTGTCCGTCCTGGCGTCCAGCAGGCTGAAGTGACCTTTCCCATGAAACTGGGCGCGGTGATCATCACCATGGGCAACCGCCCGGACGAGCTCCGCGCCCTCCTCGATTCGGTCACCGCCCAGCACGGTGACCGGATCGAGGTCGTGGTGGTCGGCAACGGAGCCCCGGTCCCCGATGTACCCGCCGGGGTGCGGACGGTGGAACTGCCCGAGAACCTGGGCATCCCCGGCGGCCGCAATGTCGGCATCGAGGCGTTCGGCCCCTCCGGCGCCGACGTGGACGCGCTGCTCTTCCTGGACGACGACGGGCTCCTCCCGAACCGGGACACCGCCGAGCTGTGCCGGCAGGCGTTCGCGGCGGACCCCGAGCTGGGGATCGTCACCTTCCGGATCGCCGATCCGGACACCGGCGCCACCCAGCGGCGGCACGTGCCCCGGCTGCGGGCCGCCGACCCGATGCGCTCCTCGCGCGTGACCACGTTCCTGGGCGGCGCCAACGCCGTACGCACCCGGGTCATCGCCGACGTCGGTCCGCTGCCGGAGGACTTCTTCTACGCCCACGAGGAGACGGACCTGGCCTGGCGGGCGCTGGACGCGGGGTGGATGATCGACTACCGCGCGGACATGGTGCTGAACCACCCCACCACCGCCCCGTCCCGGCACGCGGTCTACCACCGCATGGTCGCCCGCAACCGGGTCTGGCTCGCCCGCCGGAACCTGCCCGCCCCGCTGGTCCCCCTCTACCTGGGGGTCTGGCTGCTGCTGACCCTGGTGAGACGTCCTTCGGCGCCCGCGCTGAAGGCATGGTTCGGCGGATTCCGGGAAGGCTGGTCGACCCCCTGCGGGCCTCGGCGCCCGATGAAGTGGCGTACGGTGTGGCGGCTGACGAGGCTGGGCCGACCTCCGGTCATCTGAGAGGCTTTCCTCTGAGAGCATGAGGCGTATTTTCTTTCCGGAACCTGTCCGCCTGAGCCGCGCCCGCGACTGGCTGCGCGTGAAGACGAGAGTTTCAACTTGTGAGTGACACGACCCACGACGGTGGGGTAGCCCTCGGGACCCCGCCGTCCGCCGACGAGGGCCTCGACGCGGCCCAGCTGGCCGCCAAGTACGGACTGACCGTGAGCGGCGCCAGGCCGGGGCTGATCGCGTACATGCGACAGCTCTGGGGACGACGCCACTTCATCCTGGCCTTCTCCCGGGCGAAGCTGACCGCGCAGTACAGCCAGGCCAAACTGGGCCAGCTGTGGCAAGTGGTCACGCCCCTGCTGAACGCCGCGGTCTATTACCTGATCTTCGGGCTGATCCTGGGGACCAGGGAGGGGATTTCCCACGACGTCTTCGTGCCGTTCCTGGTCACCGGCGTCTTCGTCTTCACCTTCACCCAGAGTTCGGTGATGGCGGGCGTCCGCTCGATCTCCGGCAACCTCGGACTGGTCCGGGCCCTCCACTTCCCCCGGGCCTCGCTGCCCATCTCCTTCTCGCTCCAGCAGCTCCAGCAGCTGCTGTTCTCGATGATCGTGCTGGTCGCGGTCGCCATCATCTTCGGCAGCTACCCCTCGCTGTCCTGGCTGCTGGTGATCCCCGCCCTGATTCTCCAGTTCTTCTTCAATACGGGCCTGGCCCTCGTCATGGCCCGGCTCGGCTCCAAGACCCCCGACCTCGCGCAGCTGATGCCGTTCGTCATGCGGACCTGGATGTACGCCTCGGGCGTCATGTTCTCCATCCCGGTGATGCTCAAGGACAAACCGGCCTGGATCGCGGACGTGCTGCAGTACAACCCGGCGGCGATCTACATGGACCTGGTCCGCTTCGCCCTGATCGACGGATACGGCTCCGAAAACCTGCCGGACCACGTCTGGGCCGTCGGTGTGGGCTGGGCCGTGCTGCTGGGCGTCGTGGGATTCGTGTACTTCTGGAAGGCAGAGGAACGGTACGGCCGTGGCTGAGGACAACGCACAGGGGCGCATCCCCACGGTGATCGCCGACGACGTGCACATCGTGTACCGGGTCAACGGCACTGGCGGGGGCCGGGGCAGCGCCACCGCCGCGCTGAGCCGCATGATGCGGCGCGGCAAGGGCGAGCCGCGGGGCGTCCGGAAGGTGCACGCCGTGCGCGGTGTCTCCTTCACCGCCTACCGCGGCGAGGCCATCGGTCTCATCGGCACCAACGGCTCCGGCAAGTCGACGTTGCTGCGCGCCATCGCCGGCCTGCTGCCGACCGAGTCCGGCCACGTGTACACGGACGGTCAGCCCTCGCTGCTCGGTGTGAACGCCGCGCTGATGAGCGATCTGACCGGTGAGCGCAACGTCGTGCTCGGCGGGCTGGCGATGGGCATGAGCCAGGACGAGATCCGTCAGCGCTACCAGGAGATCGTGGAATTCTCCGGCATCAACGAGAAGGGCGACTTCATCACCCTGCCGATGCGGACGTACTCCTCCGGTATGGCGGCGCGGCTGCGCTTCTCGATCGCCGCCGCCAAGAACCACGACGTCCTCATGATCGACGAGGCGCTGGCCACCGGTGACCGCAAGTTCCGGGTCCGCTCGGAGGAGCGGATCCGCGAGCTGCGCAAGGAGGCGGGCACCGTCTTCCTGGTCAGCCACAACAACAAGTCGATCAGGGACACCTGCGACCGCGCGCTGTGGCTGGAGAAGGGCGAACTCCTGATGGACGGTCCCACCGAGGAAGTCCTCAAGGCGTACGAACGCGAAACGGGCAAGTAGCCCGAAGGTACTCCGTGGCCCCCGCCGGACCGGTCCGGCGGGGGCCGTGCGGTGTTCGGCGCCGTGCGGACCGTCCGCAGTAGGCCCCAGGGGCGATCTCCTCCCGGCGGATGACGTCAATTCCGCCGCGCGCGGGGAAGGTTGACGGGCATGGCCGGGAAACGGCGGCGGGCGCTCCACCCCGCCGATCTCCTGTGAGCTGTACAACGTAAGCTGTAGTGGTGCTGATTCATGGCAAGTAGGGCGATAAGCCCCGGCACCGGCCGCTCTGCCGCAGTGCACTCGGAAGGCTGAACGGCGTGTCCGAAAAGGGTTGTTTTGGATCAGCAGTGTAGAACGGGAGATGTGACGGCAATGACGGAAGATCTCCAGCTCCGGCGTGGTTTCGCCGTCCCCGCGCCGGGCGGTCCGCAGTGACCTCGACCCCCGACACGCGCATCGGTGACGCCACCCTGGGCAAGGCCGCGGACGAGAATTTCCCCGTGGCGCCCTTCTTCCTGCCCCGCGCCTGGCGCGACGACCTGATGGCGGTCTACGGCTTCGCCCGGCTCGTCGACGACATCGGCGACGGCGACCTCGCCCCCGGCGGCGCCGACGCCCGTCACCTCGGCCTGGAGCCGGAACAGAGCGACGACCGCCTCGCCATGCTCGACGCCTTCGAGACCGACCTGCACCGGGTCTTCGCCACCACCGGCGAGGAGCCGCACCACCCGCTGCTGCGCAACCTGCGCCCCACCGTGCGGCGCCGCGCGCTCACCCCCGAGCCCTTTCTCGGCCTGATCGAGGCCAACCGCCAGGACCAGAAGATCCGCCGTTACGGCACCTACGCCGAGCTCGCCGCCTACTGCGAGCTCTCGGCGAACCCGGTCGGCCGCCTGGTCCTCGCCCTCACCGGCACCGCGAGCCCGGAACGCATCCGCCGCTCCGACGCGGTCTGCACCGCGCTCCAGATCGTCGAGCATCTGCAGGACGTGGCCGAGGACCTGGAACGCGACCGGATCTATCTGCCCGCCGAGGACATGGAGCGCTTCCGGGTCGCCGAATCCGACCTGGCCGCGCCCTCCGCCGGAGCCGGTGTCCGCGCCCTGATCGCGTACGAGGCCCAGCGCGCGAGCGAGCTGCTGAACGAAGGCCCCCCGCTGGTGGGTAGCGTCAACGGCAGGCTCAAGCTGCTCCTGGCCGGATTCGTCGGCGGCGGGCGCAGCGCGCTCACGGCGATCTCGGCCGCCGGGTTCGACGTACTGCCCGGACCGCCCAAGCCCACCAAGCCCAGCCTGCTGCGCGAAGTGGGAATCGTCTTGCGAAGAGCGCGTGGAGAGAGGTGAGCCGGACCGTGGAGGGACAGACGACGTACATGTCGCCGCCGGTGCAGGCCGCATACAGTTACTGCGAGGCCGTCACCGGACAGCAGGCCCGTAACTTCGCCTACGGCATCAGACTGCTGCCGTACGAGAAGCGGCAGGCCATGTCGGCGCTGTACGCCTTCTCCCGTCGCGTCGACGACATCGGCGACGGGGAGCTGGACCCGGAGACCAAGCGGACCCGGCTGGAGAGCACCCGCGAACTGCTGGAGCGGATCCGCAAGGACGCGGTCGACGAGGACGACACCGACCCGGTGGCCGTCGCGCTCGCCGACGCCGCCCGCCGGTTCCCGCTCCCGCTCGGCGGGCTCGACGAGCTGATCGACGGCGTCCTGATGGACGTCCGGGGCGCGACCTACGAGACCTGGGACGAGCTGAAGTCCTACTGCCGGTGCGTCGCCGGAGCCATCGGCCGCCTCAGCCTCGGCGTCTTCGGCACCGCGCCGGGCGCCCGCGGGGCCGAGCGCGCCGCGGAGTACGCCGACACCCTCGGCCTCGCCCTCCAGCTCACCAACATCCTGCGCGACGTCCGCGAGGACGCCGCCAACGGGCGCACCTACCTGCCCGCCGACGACCTGGCCAAATTCGGCTGCTCGGCAGGGTTCCACCGGACCACCCCGCCCCCCGGCTCCGACTTCGCGGGCCTCATCCACTTCGAGGTCCGTCGAGCCCGCGCCCTGTTCGCCGAGGGCTACCGGCTGCTGCCGATGCTCGACCGCCGCAGCGGCGCCTGTGTCGCGGCGATGGCCGGGATCTACCGCCGCCTCCTCGACCGGATCGAGCGCGACCCCGAGGCCGTGCTGCGCGGACGGGTCTCGCTGCCCGGCCACGAGAAGGCCTACGTCGCGGTGCGCGGCCTGTCCGGACTGGACGCCCGCCACATCTCGCGGCTCACCTCCAGGGGGCGGGCCTGATGCGTTCCGGCAGCTCCGGCTCCTGGGCAACCCTCCAGTGGCCCGACGCGTCACCGACTGCGACGATCTCCAGGGTGAGGACCCGGCAGAGCGCACCGACCCGGCGAGAGGGGCACGCATGAACGACGACAGCCCGCGTCCCGTCGCCGTGGTCGTCGGCGGCGGCCTCGCCGGCGTCACGGCGGCGCTCCGCCTCGCCGACGCCGGACTCGACGTGACCCTCCTGGAAGGGCGGCCCCGCCTCGGCGGCCTCGCCTTCTCCTTCCAGCGCGGCGACCTCACCGTCGACAACGGCCAGCACGTCTACCTGCGCTGCTGTACCGGCTACCGCTGGTTCCTCGACCGGATCGACGCCGCCGGCCTGGCCCCGATCCAGGACCGCCTGGACGTGCCCGTGCTCGACGTCGGCCGGGCCGCGGGACCGCGCCTGGGACGGCTGCGGCGCACCGGCCTGCCCGTACCGCTGCACCTCGCCGGCGGACTCGCCGCCTATCCCCACCTCTCGCTCGCCGAGAAGGCGAGCGTGGGCCGCGCCGCCCTCGCGCTCGGCCGCCTGGACCCCGCCGACCCCGAGCTCGACCGCGTCGACTTCGCCACCTGGCTGCGCGGGCACGGCCAGTCGGAGCGCACGATCGAGGCCCTCTGGGACCTCGTCGGCGTCGCCACCCTGAACGCCACCGCCCCGAACGCCTCCATGGCGCTCGCGGCGAAGGTCTTCAAGACCGGCCTGCTCTCCGAGCCCGGCGCCGCCGACATCGGCTGGGCCACCGTGCCGCTCGGCGAGCTGCACGACACCCTCGCCCGCAAGGCCCTGGACACCGCGGGCGTCCGCACCGAACTGCGGGCCAAGGTCGGCTCCCTCAGCCGCACCGAGGACGGCCGCTGGAACGTCGAGACGGCGGGGGAGCGGATCACCGCCGACACCGTCGTGCTGGCCGTGCCGCAGACCGAGACCCACGACCTGCTGCCCGAGGGCGCGCTGGACGAACCGGACCTGCTGCTCGACATCGAGAACGCACCCATTCTGAACGTGCACGTGATCTACGACCGCAAGGTGCTGCGCAGGCCGTTCTTCGCGGCCATCGGCTCCCCGGTCCAGTGGGTCTTCGACCGCACCCACTCCTCGGGCCTCACCGGACCCGGGCAGTACCTGGCCGTCTCGCAGTCGGCCGCCCAGGACGAGATCGACCTCCCGGTCGCCGAACTGCGCTCCCGCTACCTGCCCGAGCTGGAACGGCTGCTCCCCGCAGCCCGCGGCGCGGGCATCCGGGACTTCTTCGTCACCCGGGAGCGCACCGCCACCTTCGCGCCGGCCTCGGGCGTCGGGCGGCTGCGCCCCGGCCCCCGCACCCGGCTGCCCGGCCTCCAGCTGGCGGGGGCCTGGACCGACACCGGCTGGCCCGCGACGATGGAGGGCGCCGTGCGCAGCGGCGCCGGCGCCGCCGACGCGGCGCTCCACGACCTCGGCCGCCCCCCAGGACATCCGCTGCAGGAGGCGGCATGAGCAGTACCACCGGAACAAGAGGAGAGTCTGTGACCCCGGCGAATCCGGCTTTCGACACCGTGGCGGACACCGCGGACGTCACCGCGCTTCTGGAGCGCGGACGAGCCCTGTCAGGGCCGGTCCTGCGGGCTGCCGTGGGCCGGCTCGCGCCGCCCATGGACACCGTCGCCGCCTACCACTTCGGCTGGATCGACGCCGACGGGCGGCCTTCGGACGGTGACGGCGGCAAGGCCGTGCGCCCCGCGCTCGCCCTGCTGTCCGCCGAGGCGGCGGGCGCGCCCGCTGAGGCCGGCATCCCCGGCGCCGTGGCCGTCGAACTCGTGCACAACTTCTCGCTGCTGCACGACGACCTGATGGACGGCGACGAGCAGCGCCGCCACCGCGACACCGTATGGAAGGTGCACGGCCCGGCCCAGGCGATCCTGGTCGGCGACGCGCTCTTCGCACTCGCCTACGACCTGCTGCTGGAGCTCGGCACGGTCGAGGCGGGCCGCGCGGCCCGCCGGCTGACCACCGCCACCCGCAAGCTCATCGACGGGCAGGCCCAGGACATCTCCTACGAGCACCGGGAGCGGGTCACCGTCGAGGAGTGCCTGGAGATGGAGGGCAACAAGACCGGCGCCCTGCTGGCCTGCGCCGTCTCCATCGGCGCGGTGCTCGGCGGCGCCGACGACCGTACCGCCGACACCCTGGAGGCGTACGGCTACCACCTCGGCCTCGCCTTCCAGGCCGTCGACGACCTCCTCGGCATCTGGGGCGACCCGGAGGCCACCGGCAAGCAGACCTGGAGCGACCTGCGCCAGCGCAAGAAGTCCCTGCCCGTCGTCGCGGCGCTCGCCGCGGGCGGCGAGGCCTCCGAGCGGCTGGGCGAACTGCTCGCCGCCGACGCCAAGAGCAATGACTTCGACAGCTTCTCCGAAGAGGAGTTCGCCGCCCGTGCGGCACTCATCGAGGAGGCGGGCGGCCGCGAGTGGACCGCCCAGGAAGCCCGTCGTCAGCACGCGGTCGCCATCGAGGCGCTGCACGCCGTCGACATGCCCCACCGGGTGAGGGAGCAGCTCACCGAGCTCGCCGACTTCGTGGTGGTTCGCAAGAGATGATCACTCTTCGCATATGACTCGCAGTCGCCGGCCGGCGCCCCATTACCGGGCGCCGGCCGACGGAGACCCCAGCACAGCAGAGAACCGACTGCACGAAGGGGAAGCTCATGACAGCGACGACCGACGGATCGACCGGGGCCGCGAACCTCTCCGGGGCCCCGGCAGATCCGACCGACACGACAACCGCCGCGGACGACGTGACCGTCGCCGCGCGACGGGCCGCGGAACGCTCGGTGGAGCACCTCCTCGGCAGACAGGACGAGCAGGGCTGGTGGAAGGGCGACCTCGCCACCAACGTCACGATGGACGCGGAAGACCTGCTCCTGCGTCAGTTCCTCGGAATCCAGGACCCCGAGACGACCCGGGCGGCCGCCCTCTTCATCCGCGGCGAACAGCTCGGCGACGGCACCTGGAACACCTTCTACGGCGGGCCGGGCGACCTCTCCGCCACGATCGAGGCGTACGTCGCCCTGCGGCTGGCCGGGGACCGCCCCGACGAACCGCACATGGCACGCGCCTCCGGCTGGGTCAGGGAGCAGGGCGGCATCGCGGCCGCCCGCGTCTTCACCCGTATCTGGCTGGCCCTGTTCGGCTGGTGGAAGTGGGACGACCTCCCCGAACTGCCGCCCGAGCTGATGTTCTTCCCCAAGTGGGTCCCGCTCAACATCTACGACTTCGGCTGCTGGGCCCGGCAGACCATCGTGCCGCTCACCGTCGTCTCCGCCAAGCGCCCGGTGCGCCCCGCGCCCTTCGCCCTGGACGAGCTGCACACCGACCCCGACCACCCCAACCCGGCCAGGAAGCTCGCCCCGCCCGCCAGTTGGGACGGGATCTTCCAGCGCCTCGACAAAGGGCTGCACCTCTACCACAAGGTCGCCCCGCGCCCATTGCGCCGTATCGCGATGAACCTGGCCGCCCGGTGGATCATCGAGCGCCAGGAGAACGACGGCTGCTGGGGCGGGATCCAGCCGCCCGCCGTCTACTCCGTCATCGCCCTGCACCTGCTCGGCTACGACCTCGACCACCCGGTGATGAAGGCGGGCCTGGCCTCGCTCGACCGGTTCGCCGTCCGGCGCGAGGACGGCGCCCGCATGGTGGAGGCCTGCCAGTCGCCCGTCTGGGACACCTGCCTGGCCACCATCGCCCTGGCCGACGCCGGACTCAGACCCGACCACCCGGCCCTGGTGAAGGCCGCCGACTGGATGCTCGCCGAGGAGATCACCAGACCCGGTGACTGGTCGGTGCGAAAGCCGGAACTCGCCCCGGGAGGCTGGGCGTTCGAGTTCCACAACGACAACTACCCGGACATCGACGACACCGCCGAAGTCGTCCTGGCGCTGCGCCGGGTGCGCCACCCCGACCCCGCCCGCATGCAGGCGGCCATCGACCGAGGGGTCCGCTGGAACCTCGGGATGCAGTCCCGCAACGGAGCCTGGGGCGCGTTCGACGCCGACAACACCAGCCCCTTCCCCAACCGCCTGCCCTTCTGCGACTTCGGCGAGGTCATCGACCCGCCGTCGGCCGACGTCACCGGCCATGTCGTGGAGATGCTCGCCGTCGAAGGCCTCGCCCACCACCCCCGTACCCGCGAGGGCATCGAGTGGCTGCTCGCCGAACAGGAGGCGTGCGGGGCCTGGTTCGGCCGCTGGGGCGTCAACTACGTCTACGGCACCGGGTCCGTGGTGCCCGCCCTGATCGCCGCCGGACTGCCCGCCGGACACCCCGCGATCCGCCGGGCCGTCGGATGGCTGGAGTCCGTGCAGAACGACGACGGCGGCTGGGGCGAGGACCTGCGCTCCTACCAGGAGGAGAAGTGGATCGGGCACGGTGAGTCCACGGCCTCCCAGACCGCCTGGGCGCTGCTGGCCCTCCTGGCCGCCGGCCGCCGGGACACCCGCCCGGTCGCCCGAGGCGTCACCTGGCTGACCGAGGCGCAGCAGGCCGACGGCTCCTGGGACGAGCCGTATTTCACCGGCACCGGCTTCCCCTGGGACTTCTCCATCAACTACCACCTCTACCGCCAGGTCTTCCCTCTCACCGCACTCGGGCGCTATGTGTACGGTGACCCGTTCGCCGACCGCGCGGACGCCGCCGAGGGGGCCTGATGGGCGGTCCGAGAGGGTCCGGAGTCCCCGTGACGCCCCTGCTGGTCGCCTGCGCCCTGGGCATCGAGCAGGTGGCCCTGCGGAGCGGCAGAGGCGTCCCGGGCCCGGTCCGGGTGCTGCGCACCGGAATGGGCCCCCGGGCGGCGGAGGCGGCCGTGGCGCGCCTCCTGGGCCCCGGCGGGGTCCCCGACGCCGCCGTCATCGCCTCCGGCTTCTGCGCCGGCCTCGCCCCGGGCATGCACCCCGGGGACCTGGTCGTCGCCGAGGAGACCCGGGACGCGGACGGCACCACGCCCTGCACGGGCACCGGCGTCCTGGTCGCCGCGCTCGCCAGGGCCGTTCCGGGCCGTACGGTCCACACCGGCCCGCTGACCGGCTC
Organism: Streptomyces anulatus; assembly: GCF_014650675.1. GTDB lineage: Bacteria > Actinomycetota > Actinomycetes > Streptomycetales > Streptomycetaceae > Streptomyces > Streptomyces anulatus. The sequence continues at coordinate 354,587 of NZ_BMVK01000004.1, forward strand.
CGACCACGTCGTACGGGGCTCCGAACGGGCCGCGCTGCGGGCCGGCGGGGCCATCGCGGTGGACATGGAGTCCGCCGCGACGCTGCGCACCGCCCTGTGCCACGGGCCGCGCCCGGTTGCGGCCGTCCGGGTGGTCGTGGACGCTCCAGAGCATGAGCTCGTCCGCATCGGCACCGTACGCGGTGGAATATCGGCGTTCCGCGTTCTTCGTTCCGTCCTTCCGGCTTTCTACGAATGGCACCGATCTTTACTGCTCCCCAGGAGGTGAGCTAGATGGCCATGCCGCTCCGTCAGTCCATCAAGGTTGCGACGTATCTCCTCGAACAGAAGCTTCGCAAGCGTGAGAAGTTCCCGCTGATCGTCGAGCTGGAGCCGTTGTTCGCCTGCAACCTCGCCTGCGAGGGCTGTGGGAAGATCCAGCACCCGGCCGGTGTCCTGAAGCAGCGCATGCCGGTCGCCCAGGCGGTGGGCGCGGTGCTCGAATCCGGCGCCCCCATGGTGTCCATCGCCGGTGGCGAACCACTGATGCACCCCCAGATCGACGAGATCGTGCGCCAGCTCGTCGCGAGGAAGAAGTACGTCTTCCTCTGCACCAACGCGATGCTGATGCGGAAGAAGCTCGACAAGTTCACCCCGTCCCCGTACTTCGCCTTCGCCGTGCACATCGACGGACTGCGCGAGCGCCACGACGAGTCGGTCGCCAAGGAAGGCGTCTTCGACGAGGCCGTCGCCGCGATGAAGGAGGCCAAGCGGCGCGGCTTCCGCGTCACCACCAACTCCACCTTCTTCAACACCGACACCCCGCAGACCATCATCGAGGTGCTCAACTACCTCAACGACGACCTGCACGTCGACGAGATGATGATCTCGCCCGCCTACGCCTACGAGAAGGCCCCCGACCAGGAGCACTTCCTCGGGGTCGAGCAGACCCGCGAGCTGTTCAAGAAGGCCTTCGCGGGCGGCAACCGGGCCCGCTGGCGGCTCAACCACTCGCCGCTCTTCCTGGACTTCCTGGAGGGCAAGGCGGACTTCCCGTGCACCGCGTGGGCGATCCCCAACTACTCCCTCTTCGGCTGGCAGCGCCCCTGCTACCTGATGAGCGACGGCTACGTACCGACGTACCGCCAGCTCATCGAGGAGACCGACTGGGAGAAGTACGGCCGGGGCAAGGACCCGCGCTGCGCCAACTGCATGGCGCACTGCGGCTACGAGCCCACGGCGGTGCTCGCCACCATGGGGTCCCTGAAGGAGTCCCTGCGCGCGGCACGGGAGACCATCACCAGCAACCGGTGAGGCGGTGACCGACGGGGTACGGCCGGCCGCCACGGGTCTCCGGGGCGGCCGGCCCTCCGCAGCAGCACACCTTGAAGGAGAAGGACGGGCGATGACGGACGGCGGATCCCAGGGCTTCGACCTGGCTCGGCTCCTCGCCGAGCGCGGGGCCGAGCGGTACGACCTGCACGCGCGCCACCTGAACCACCAGCTGCCGCGCATGCTGCACACCATCGGCTTCGACAAGGTCTACGAGCGGGCCGAGGGCGCGTACTTCTGGGACGCGGAGGGCAACGACTACCTCGACATGCTCGCCGGGTTCGGCGTCATGGGCCTCGGCCGCCACCACCCCGTCGTCCGGCGGGCCCTGCACGACGTCCTGGACGCCCAGCTCGCCGACCTCACCCGCTTCGACTGCCAGCCGCTGCCCGGACTGCTCGCCGAGAAGCTCCTCGCCCACAGCCCGCACCTGGACCGCGTCTTCTTCGGGAACAGCGGCACGGAGGCGGTCGAGACGGCGCTGAAATTCGCCCGCTACGCCACCGGGAAGCCCCGGGTCCTCTACTGCGAGCACGCCTTCCACGGGCTCACCACGGGATCCCTGTCGGTCAACGGGGAGAGCGGGTTCCGCGACGGTTTCGCCCCGCTGCTGCCGGACACATCGGTCCCGCTGGGCGACCTGGACGCGCTGCGCCGCGAGCTGAAGCGTGGCGACGTCGCGGCCCTCGTGGTGGAGCCCATCCAGGGGAAAGGCGTGCACGCCGCGCCGCCCGGCTATCTGCGCGAGGCGCAGGAGCTGCTGCACCGGCACAAGGCGCTCCTGATCGTCGACGAGGTGCAGACGGGTCTCGGCCGGACCGGGGACTTCTACGCCTACCAGCACGAGGAGGGTGTGGAGCCCGACCTGGTGTGCGTCGCCAAGGCGCTCTCCGGCGGCTATGTGCCCGTCGGCGCGACCCTCGGCAAGGACTGGATCTTCCGCAAGGTCTACTCCTCGATGGACCGGGTCCTCGTCCACTCCGCGAGCTTCGGCTCCAACGCCCAGGCGATGGCGGCGGGCCTCGCCGTCCTGACGGTGATGGAGGACGAGGAGACCGTCGCGAACGCCCGGCGCACCGGCGACCTGCTGCGCGAGCGGCTGGCGGCCCTGGTGGACCGCTACGAGCTGCTGCACGAGGTCCGCGGGCGCGGGCTGATGATCGGCATCGAATTCGGCCGGCCCGCCTCGCTCAAGCTCCGGAGCCGCTGGACCATGCTCCAGGCGGCCCGCAAGGGCCTCTTCGCCCAGATGGTCGTGGTGCCGCTGCTCCAGAAGCACCGGATCCTCACCCAGGTCTCCGGCGACCACCTGGAAGTGATCAAACTGATTCCGCCGCTGGTCATCGGGGACGCGGAGGTGGACCGCTTCGTGGCGGCCTTCACGTCCGTCATGGACGACGCGCACAGCGGCGGCGGACTGATGTGGGACTTCGGCCGGACGCTGGTCAAGCAGGCCGTGGCCAACCGCTGACCGGAGCGGGAAACGAGAATTGCCTCTGAGGTAAGTTATTTGCCTCAGAGGAAAGATCCTGGCCCAATGGAGGCATGAACACTCCGGACGAAGGGGTGCCGGACGAGCTCCCCGGCGTCGCACCCCGACTGCGGGACCTGCGCCGCGACCGCGGTCTCACCCTGGAGGCCGCCGCCGGCCGGGCCGGACTCTCCCCGGCCCATCTCTCCCGGCTGGAGACCGGCCGCAGGCAGCCCTCGCTGCCGATGCTGCTGGGGCTCGCCCGTATCTACGGTACGACGGTCTCCGAGCTGCTCGGCGAGCAGCCGCCCGAACGTGACGCGATCGTCCGCGGCGGCGGCTTCGAGGGGGCGGAGGCCGACGGCTGGATGTACCGGCAGGCCGGCGGATCCGGCCGCGCGATGCAGGCGCTGCGGGTGCGTGTTCCGTACGGGACCCAGGGCGACCTGGTCCGGGTCCATCCCGGCGAGGAGTGGCTGTACGTCCTGGAAGGGCGGCTGCGGGTCGGGCTCGGCGACACCGTCCACGACCTCGAACCCGGCGACAGCGCCCACTTCGACTCGCTCACCCCGCACCGGATCGCGGCCGTCGACCGCGGCGGCGCGGAGCTGCTCTTCGTCCATACCCTGCTGCAGAGTCCCGCCGCCGAGCTGTGCCTCGGCAACGCCCTCCACGCGCGCTGACCGGCCGTCCCCGCCGGCCCCATCCTTCGCTCCACCGGCCGCCAGGCCGACAGAGAGGACCGTCATGTCTGATTCCGAACACTACGACCCGCTGGGTCCCGGTCGCCGCGCGAACGAGGACCCGCAGGAGAAACGGATGCCGCGGGGTGTCATCATCCGGCTCTTCGCCTACCTCGTGGCGGGCCACGTCATCGCGGGCTTCCTCTACCTGCTCTTCGTGGTGGCCGGGAGCAAGTGACGGCGGGCGGGCGACCGCCCGCTCACGGACGGATCGCCGCCCTCCGGGTCAGCCCTGGTCGAGCAGGCGCTCGCGCAGCCGCTCCCGGGTCTCGGGGGAGACCTTCAGCCCCTCGGCCAGGTAGCGGTCCGTCGTTCCCCAGTTCTCCTCGATGGTCGCGAAGGCCGCCGCCAGGTAGGCGGGCCGCGCCCCGAAGAGCGGGTCCAGCAGCTCCATCACCTCGGGCGACATCCCCGTCCCGGACGCGTCGGAGCGCTTCACGGCGTAGCGGCGGTGGAGGTCGTTGGACTTGAGGTAGTCCTCCTCGATCGCCTCCACCTCGACGCCGACCGCCAGCAGGGCGACCGCGATCGAGAGACCGGCGCGGTCCTTGCCCGCCGCGCAGTGCATCAGCGCGGGGACGCTGTCCTCGGCCAGGGAGTGCAGCACCCGGCTGTGCTCGGCGGTGCGGTCCTCGATCGTCGCGCGGTACATCCGGATCATGCGGTCGACGCCCTTGCCGTCCGCGAGGACCGAGCGCAGCTGCTCGATGTTCCCGTCGCCCACCAGTCGCCAGAACTCCGCGCCGTCGGCCGGGTCCGAGAGCGGAATGCTGACATTGCGGACACCGGCCAGTTCGATGTCGTACCCGTCGAGCCGGTGGTCGGCGGAGTGGCGGAAGTCGAAGATCGTGTGCAGCCCGAGCCCGCCGAGGAAGATCGCGTCCTCGGCGGTCGCGTGTGCCAGGTGGCCGCTCCGGTAGAGCCGCCCGAAGGCGGTGCGCCGCCCGTCCGTGGTGGGGAGCCCGCCCACGTCGCGGAAGTTGCGGACTCCGGTCAGCGCGGTCTCTGTCGGCGGGACCTGCGGCACCTGTTGCGTCACGGTGGCTCCTGGGATCTCTGGCGTCGGCGCGGCTCGCCGGCGAGGGCGCTCCCGTGACGATACGACATCGATTCGTCGGAAAATCATCACGGTCGCACACCTCGGTGAGGGTGCCGGGGCGGCCGGGCTGACCTGGCGTCAGGAGTGACGTCCGCGCTGTGTCCGTATTGGTGCATTTCGCAGAACATGCCCCGCTAATGGGGGAGATGGGATTTCAGAGGTGAGCGGGATCATATCTGTGACGGTCTGTGGCGGGCATACCCCGGGCCATTCCCGTTGCCCGTACGGAAATCCAAGATCCGTAATCCACGGAGTGTGACGGGAATTCCGGAGCGAAAGGGAATCGATGATTCGGGTGCGCAACCGATGGCTTGTTCTGCTCGTCCTGACTCGTTTACGGTCGCCGCAATCCGGACGGACCGCCTAATCCTGCCGCCGCCCGGAATTCGCACCCACCCACTCACGTGTGGCAGGAGCGGGGGAACCAGGTAAGCCGCCGATCCGGAGCGATCCGGACCGGCTCGGGGTGAAGTCGCCGCAAGGTGACCGGGCATCTCCAGCCCGAACCCGACAGCTCACCTCGCAGGCGCCGGAGAGGAAATTCCCCATGCCCGCAAAGGGTAAGCACCGTCGTCCGAAGTCCGGCCCGATCTCCCGCGGCGTCCTCGCCGCAGGGACCGGCGGCGCCGCACTCGCCCTCCCGCTCATCGGCGCCACCGTCGCGAGCGCCGCGGACCAGGCCGCTCCGGCCGTGAAGCCCGCGGCCGCCTCGGTCGCCGCCGCGCACACCGCTCCGGCCACCGCCCCGGCCGCGTCGAAGGCCGCCCCGAAGACGTACGCCGTCGTCTCCGGCGACTACCTGGCGAAGATCGCCGCCGAGCACCAGCTCAAGGGCGGGTGGGAGAAGCTGTACCAGGACAACCGCTCCACCGTCGGCGAGAACCCCAGCCTGATCCACCCGGGCATGAAGCTGACCCTCGGCGCCAAGGGCTCCGCCCCGGCCGAGAAGTCCGCGGCTCCGAAGGCCGCCGCTCCGAAGGCCGCTCCGAAGGCCGCGCCGAAGAAGGCCGATCCCGCGCCGAAGGCGGACACCGTCTCCGCCGACGACTCCGAGGGCTCCGGCAGCTCGGCGCAGACCGGCTCCTCCGAGGCCACCGGCTCCGGCTGGTCCGCCCCGCTGGCCAGCGCCAACGTCACCACCCAGTACCGGGCTTCCGGCGCCAGCTGGTCCAGCGGCTACCACACCGGCTCGGACTTCCAGGCCGCCTCCGGCACCCCCGTACTCGCCATCGGCCCGGGCACCGTGGTCTCGGCCGGCAACAGCGGCTCGTACGGCAACGAGGTCGTCATCAAGCACGAGGACGGCATGTACTCCCAGTACGCCCACCAGTCCTCGCTCAACGTCTCCGTCGGCCAGACCGTCACCGGCGGCCAGCAGATCGGCCTCTCCGGCTCCACCGGCAACTCCACCGGCCCGCACCTGCACTTCGAGGTCCGCACCGGCCCGAGCTACGGCTCGGACGTCGACCCGATCGCGTACCTGCGTCAGCACGGAGTCTCCGTCTGACCGGGCGCGGCGAGAAGTAATCGAGGGGCGGTGCGCGGCGGCGCACCGCCCCTCCACTTATTCCGGCTTTACCAAAAACTGACCGGGTGGTCTATCTCACCACCCGTCAACCCCGCATTACGGTCGCGTAGGTCACATCGCACGATGCAGGATAAGTGCTTGTGGCAGACGATTCGAGAAACAACCAGCAGCACACCATCGGGTCGTACGCGGCGATTGGCGACAGTTTCACCGAGGGCGTCGGCGACCCCGGCCCCGACGGGACGTATCTCGGCTGGGCGGACCGCTTCGCGGTGCTCCTCGCCGACCGGCTCCCGGCCCCCGACGGGGCGACCGGCCCCGAGGACTCCCCGCACGGGGACTTCCGCTACGCCAATCTCGCCGTACGAGGACGTCTCCTCGACCAGATCGTCGAGGAGCAGATCCCGCGCGCCAAGGAACTGGCCCCCGACCTGGTCAGCTTCTGCGCGGGCGGCAACGACATCATCCGGCCCGGCACTGACCCCGACGACCTCGCCGAGCGCTTCGAGCGGGCGGTCGCCGACCTGAGCAACGCCGTCGGCACGGTCATGGTCACCACCGGCTTCGACACCCGGGGCGTTCCGGTGCTGCGCCACATGCGCGGCAAGATCGCCACGTACAACGTCCACCTGCGGGCCATCGCCGACCGCTACCACTGCCCCGTGCTGGACCTGTGGTCGCTGCGTTCCGTGCAGGACCGGCGCGCGTGGGACAACGACCGGCTGCACCTGTCGCCCGAGGGCCACACCCGCGTCGCGCTGCGTGCCGCACAGGTACTCGGCCACGACGTGCCCGCCGACCCCGACCAGCCCTGGCCGCCGCAGGCCCAGCGCACCCCCTTCGACGAGCGGCGCGACAACATCCAGTGGGCCCGCGAATACCTCGTGCCCTGGATCGGCCGCCGGCTGCGCGGAGAGTCCTCCGGCGACCACGTCGAGGCGAAGCGCCCGGACCTCCTGCCGCTGTAGCCGTCGAGCCGGTCAGGGCTCCAGCAGGGGAAGCGCACGCCGGGACGGGCCCGGCACCACGAGCCCGTCCGGCGGCGTGCCCGCGCCCGGAGGGTGTCCTGCCGGTATCCGCTCCAGGACACCACCCGCGAACACGTCGTACAGCGGCAGCGACTCCAGGTGCACATAGCCGATGTGGCAGTCGCACACGGCGAGCGGACAGGCCCGCGGGCCGAGCGCCCGGCGGTAACTGCCGTCGTAGAGGTTCCCCAGCTCCGCCTTGACGAAGTGACAGCGCCGCACGGTGCCGTCGCCGTCCACCGAGATCACCGACTCGCCCGTCCGGCAGGGCAGCCCCGCCGAGCGGTGCGGATCACGGCTGTAGGGGAACAGCGGATCCAGCTCGGTCCACCGCGCCGCCTCCTCGTCGGTGTAGGTGTGCCCCTCGGCGGCGTTCACCCAGAGATAGACCTCCTCCGGCAGCGCCGCCCGCAGCCGACGAGCCTCGTCGAGGTGCTCGTCGAACCCCACCACGCCCACGCTGTAGCGGATCCCCTTCGCGGACAGCTCCCGGCACCTGCCCAGGAACCGCTCGTACGGGGTCTGCCCCGGGTGGTACGTGCACCAGAGCGCGATCCGCTCCGGATCGGTGTCCGCCAGCCAGTCGGTGCGGCAGCTCAGGTTCGTCTGGATCGCGACCCGCTCGATGTGCGGCAGCCGGGACAGCTCGGTCAGCGCCCGCCGGTACCAGGAACGCACCAGGCCCTCGCCCCACGGAGTGAACAGCACGGACAGCCGGTCACCGGTCCGCTCCGCCGCCCAGCCGGTGAACCGCTCCAGCGCCTCCCGGTCCGCCGTGAGCTGCGCGCGACTGTCCCGCCGCTTGGCGAACGGGCAGTACGGACAGTCGTAGTCGCAGGAGGCGAGCGGGCCCCGGTAGAGAATCGTCAGGTCCATCGCCCGTCACTTCCGCTCGTACGCGGCCATCGCGGCCCGCACCCCGGGGGAGAACAGCGCGGGACCCAGCGCGTCGGAGTGGGCGAGGCCCGCCGGGGACAGCCTGAGCAGACCGTCCGGCGCCGACGCGTCCAGCCAGCCCCGGGCCGCGAACCCCGCCAGCTCGGCGGGGAAGTCCGCGCCCGGATCCGTGCCGAACCGTGCCCGGTAGTCCGCCACCGGCAGCCCGGCCGCCTGGAGCAGTGACTGCAGCAGATGCCGTCGGCGCGCCTCGCCGGCGTCGACGTACCGGCCGACCTCGGCCCGGGAGAAGTCCTCGGCGGCGGTGAAGCGGTCGATGATCGACCGGATCTCCCGCATGTCCACCGCGTAGTCGAAGGAGTAGTGCAGGGCCGCCGTGTACGAACGCGCTCCGCAGCCCAGGCCGATCATGCCGTCGGTCTGGCAGGCGTAGTCCTCAGGACCCTCCTGCTCCCGCGGGGCGTCCGTCCGCCGGAACATCCGCATCGACACCTGCTCATAGCCGTGCGCCAGCAGATGGTCCCGCCCCACCGCGTACAGCCGCAGCCGCTGCTCGTCCCAGGCGGCCTGCTCCAGGGCCTCCGCCTCGGCGCCGGCCGCCGCGCCCAGGCGGTGCAGACCGGTGAGCGGGCGGACGTACAACGGATACAGGTACAGCTCCTCCGGCCGCCAGGCCAGCGCCGCGTCCAGCGAGACGAGCCAGCTGCGCTCCGTCTGCCCGTCGATGCCGTAGATCAGGTCGATGTTCAGCACCGGGATCCGGGCCTCGCGGATCCGGCCGAGCGCCGCCTCCACATCGGCGCGGCGCTGCGGGCGGACCGCCGCCCGCGCCTCCTCGGCCACGAAACTCTGCACACCGATGCTGATCCTCGTCGCGCCCCGGTCGGCCAGCACCGCCAGCCGGTCCGCCGTCGCCGTGGACGGGGAGGTCTCCACCGACAGCGGCACCGAGCGGAGGTCGGCGCCCATCCGCTTCTCCGCTATGTCGCAGAGCCGTTCCAACTCACCCGCGGTCAGGAAGGTCGGCGTGCCGCCGCCGAACGCCGCCGCGGCGAACCGCACCGGCCCCTCGTCGCCCAGCGCGTCCCGCACGGCCCCGGCCTGCCTCTCCAACGCGTCCAGATAGCGCGTCGTCAGCTCCTCGGGCGCGCCGATCCGGGTGAAGAGGTTGCAGAAGCCGCAGCGGACCTCGCAGAACGGTATGTGGAGATAGAGGGAGAGCGCGTCCTTGGGCTCCGCCGCCCACAGCGACCGCAGCGACGGGCGGTCCTCCAACGGCCGGTAGGCCGTCTTGTGCGGATAGGCGTAGACATAACTCTCGTACGGCCGTACGGAGGGAAGCCCGGCGGTGGCCGCTTCCGCGGCGACGGTGGTGGTCATCGGGCGGCCCCCGGTTCGAGCGGTGCGGGTGGTTCGAGGAAGAAGTGCGCGTACGGCACGGTCCAGACGGCCGGGTGGCCGAGCCGGTGACCGGTGTAGCCGTCGTCGCCGTAGGCGGTGCCGTGGTCGGAGCAGACGATCGCGAAGCACCGGCGCCGGCTGCTCGCCGCGGCGAAGAGCCGGCCGATGTGCCGGTCCACGTACTCCAGGGCCGCCGCGTGCGTGGCCCGGGAGTCGCCCGCCTCACGGGTCGCCCCGGGCAGATGGAACCAGTTCGGCTGATGCAGGGCGGACACGTTGACGAAGAGGAACAGCCGCTGCTCCCGGGGGAGCGCCGCGACGACCTGCTCCGCCCGGGCGACCTGCTCCTCGAACGAGGTGGGCGAGGCGACACCGAACCCGGGCTCCCAGTGGCTCTCCTGGAACATCCCGGGCAGCACCGAACCGAGCGGCCCCTGACGGTTGAAGAAGCCGACCCCGCCGACGCACACCGTGCGGTACCCCTCGGCGGCCAGCCCCGACACCAGATCCGGCGTGTCGAACACGAACGTGCCGTCCGCCGTCGTCTCACTGCCCGCGAACCGCGCCGCGAACAACCGGGGATGCGGCCCCGGGGAGGCGGGCGTCGGCAGGAACCCGGCGAACATCGCCTGGTGCGAGGCGTAGGTGAAGCTTCCCGGAGCGTGCCGCTCCTCCCAGCCGCCCCCGGGCAGATACCGGGCGAGGTTCGGGATGCGCCCGGCGGCCGCCAGCTCCACGGCGACGTCGTACCGCAGGGTGTCCAGGGTGACCAGCAGCAGATCGTGGCTGCCCACGACCTCGCCCATGTCGGGCCGGCCGGACCCTCCGGGCGGCCGGGACGTGTCGGAGTCAGGAAGGGGTGACGGCACGGTGGTTCCTTGCTCGGTCCAGTACGGCGGCGACCTGCGCCGCATAGGTGTTCAGGCCCTCGGCGCCGCTGCCCGGCAGACCGGTCAGTCCGGGCAGCAGATCGCCGAAGGCGTTGACCTCGCCGACGGCGAAGCGCCGCCAGCCGGCCGTGGGCAGGAGGTCGACGCCCACACAGGGCGTCCCGGGGAAGCGGGCCGCCGCCCGCTCGCACATCGTCAGCGCCTCGCGCCAGGAGCCACCGGCCGCCGTCACGGCGGCCCGGACCTCGTCGAGGTCGCCCCGCGCTCCGCCCAGATGCAGATTGGTCATGGGGCTCGTGCTCGTCCGCACCACGGCGTGCGTCGCCCGGCCGCCGACCACCACGATCCGCAGATCCGCGGCCCGTCCCCGCTGGGACGCCTTCGGCAGCCAGCGCTCGATGTGCAGCCCGTCCGGGGCGAGCGCGTCCACGATCGCGCCGACCTCCGTCTCCGAGGTGTAGCGCCGCACCCGCAGTGAGTTGAACAGCCGCCCCGAGGAGTCCCGCTCCACCGAGGTGCTCGCCCGGACCCGGCCGGGACCCGCGGTCTCCACCGCCAGCACCCCGGAGGCGGAGGAGCCGTGCGCGAGCTTCACGAACGCCCGGGGCGTCCGGTGCTCGCGCAGCAACTCCCGTACGTCGGACCAGCCCCGCACCGGGGCGGCCTCCGGGCCGGACGTCGGCGAGACGGGCACGGGGACCCCCGCGCGATCGAGAAGCCCGTGGCACAGCCGTTTGTCGAAGAGCACGGCGATGTCACCGGGAGAGCCCAGCACCTCGGCGCCCGCGGCCGATGCCGCGACCGCCACCGCGTCCACCGCCGCGGTGAAGCGCGCGTACCACCGGGCCGAACCCTCCACCCGGGTCGGGTCGTCGACCCCGCGGAGCAGCCGCTCCACCTCGGCATCCTCACCGGGCGAATCGATCCGTACGGTCTCGCCCGCTTCGAACACCGCCTCGCCGCGCAGCACCTGGAGCCAGGACACGACCCGGGCCGGCGGCAGGCCGGCGGACCGCACGGCCTCCTCGAAGAAGGCGATGCGGCGGTTGTCCGGATTGCCGACGACCGCGAAACGCGGCACCGGGCCGTCCCCGCCGCTACTCACTGACCGCGACATAGTGTTCCGGTTCGGCGTCCTCGTCGTCCGGGTCCGCGTAGTCGTCCTCGGCCTCGCCCGCCTCGACGACGGCCGGGGCGCACGCGGTCCTGACGCGGTCCAGGACCGGCTCGGTGAGGTAGTGGTGGCGCAGATCGAGCGTGGACAGGTGGCTCAGGGGCTGCCCGTTGAGCAGGGCCTCGCCGCCGGTGTCGCTCAGGGTGCCCATCGACAGCGCCAGGGTCTCCAACTGGGCGACGACGGGCGCGGAACCCACCGCGACGGCGATCTCGTCCTGGATCTCGCTGTTCTGCAGACCCAGGTGGCGGAGCCGGGGGAACACGCCGCCCGACAGGATCGGCCGGATGTCGTCGATGGTGGCGTCGCCGCCGTACCACGAACTGCCGAACCACAGGTCCAGCCGCTCCAGCGCGGGCAGTTCGCTCGCGGCGACCGCCCGCACCAGCCTGCCGGGCAGGCCTCCGGACTCGAAGCGCAGCGACTTCAGCGACGCATGGCGCAGCGGGCGCAGTCCCAGCCCTTCCTGACCGCAGCCGCGCACGGCGAACTCCTCCAGCAGCGGCAGCGCTTCGAGCACCGGGGTGACGTCGCACATCCGCAGCCAGGAGACCTCGCACTCCTCGCCCACCACATCGGCGAGGAAGAGCCCGCGCAGGGACGGGAAGCGGTCCGCGTGGGCGACGATCAGCTCCATCACCGGGGCGAACGGGGTGTAGTCCTGACGCCACCAGGGGCCGATGAGGAGCGCCCGGACCCGTGTCGTGTCCACCGTCTCCAGGAACTGTTCCCACAGCGCGGGGAAGTCCGTGTCCTCGTCGTACGCGCACTCCAGCCGCCAGGCGACCGAGTCGGCGGCGGGCAGGGACCCGGACGACGGCACCGGGGTGTGGACCGGCAGCCCGTGGAAGCGGTCGAGATGATGGATGCCGAGATACGTCATGACCCCTACTCCGAGACCGCGGTGTAGCGGCCCTCGGCACCCCGGTCGCCCCAGGGCTCGCACTTCTCGGAGAGATCGACGCGCACGCCGTGCGGCTCCAGGGCGGACCGGACCCGCTCCGCCATCGCGTCGGTGAGGAAGTGATGGTGGAGATCGAGGAGTTCCAGATGGGTCAGCGGCTGCCCTTCGAGCAGGGCGGCGGCCCCTTCGTCTCCCAGCGTCCCGTTCGACAGGTCGAGAACCCGCAACTGGGCGACGACCGGAGCCGAGGCCACGGCCGACGCGATCTCGTTCTGGATCTCGCTGTTGCGCACGCCCAGGTGGTTCAGCCGGGGGAAACGGGTGCCGGAGAGCAGCGGAGCGAGATCGGCGAGACTGGTGTTCCCCTCGTAGGCGGACACACCGAGCCAGAGGTCCAGCCGCTCCAGCGCGGGCAGTTCGCTGTCCAGCACCCCGCGCACCACCTCGCTGGGCAGCCCGCCCGCCTGTATGGTCAGCGCCCGCAGCCGCTCGTGCTTCGCCGGCGGGAACACCAGCTCCGATCCGCCGCGCACACCGAGCTCCGCCAGCGCCGGGAAGGCGGCCAGCAGCGCCGTGACGTCGGACTGCTGGATCCAGGTGATCTCGGCCTGCTCCGCCTCCAGATCACCGACGAACACCGCCTCCAGCGAGGTCAGCCGGCCGGCGGCGGCGATCACCAGGTCGATCGGAACCGAGGAGTTCTCCTCGTACGCCTCGCCCCACTGGCCGATGATCAGGGCCCGGACGCCGGCCGGGTCGACCTTGTCCAGGAAGTCGGCGAACTCCTCCTCCCAGGGCCGGTCGTCGTCGTACGGGTCGACGGAGACACGCCAGGCCACGGCGTCCGCGGCGGGCCAGGAGCCCTCGTCGGTCGTGTGCTGGAAGTCGACGACCGGAAGGCCGCCGAACTCGTGCAGATGCTGCGCACCGTACATGGCCCTGAACTCCTGATCCTGGGGACTGCATCCTGGGGACTGCTGATGTCCGCAAGGTTTATCAAGCCGCACTGACAACGCGGCGACCGGGACCCGTCCACGACGCTCGCGACGGTCCGTTGTCAGACCCTGCCCGTAGCGTTTTTCCCGTGGTCGGCACAGCGGGTGCCGCTACCGAGGGGAGACGCTGTGTACCGGCAGGGCGATGTACTGATCATGGAGCTGGAGGAGTCGGCGGTGCCCGCCCCCTTCCTGGAGGCCCCGGGCGAACTGCGCGACGGGCGGGGGCGGCTGGTGCTCGCCCTGGGAGAGGTCACCGGACACGCGCACGCCGTGCAGGGCCCCGGCCGGCTGATCCGGGAAGCGGGTCAGTTCGGCCCGATGCTGCTCCATCTCCCCGAGGGCGGGCGGGTGGTGCACGAGGAGCACGCGGTGATCCCGCTCCCCAAGGGCTGGTTCCGCGTCGTGCGCCAGCGGGAGTACGCCCCCGGCGCGATCCGCATCGTGGCGGACTGACCGCTCCGCCATGCCGGAGCACGCACAGCCATCCAGAACGAGCACGGCCATTCAGAACGAGCACAGCAGGGGACGGGGACAACCGATGCAGAACGTGAATTCCTGGCGGAGCGTTGCGGCGGCGACCGGCCGGGCGGACCGGGCGGCGGCCGAGGCCGGTGTGCGGCGCGCCTATCGCACCGCCGGCCTGGCCGAGCCGGACCGGATCATCTGGGCCGCATCGCCCCGGGCCGCCGTCGAAACGGTGGAGAAGCTGGCCGACGCCGGACGGTCGGTGCGCGAGGAGGTCCGCACCCGCCCGTGGGCCGAGGAACGCCGCCGGATGTACGACGAACTGGGCCCGGCGGGCTGGTCGGCGCTCTGGTCCGCCACCGGGGCCCAGCTGTGGGAGACCACGGGCGCACTCGCCGAGCGGATACGGACCGGCGTCGTCGCCGACCTGGCGCCCCGGCCCGAGGACGAGGGGGCCGTGCGGCTGGTGCTCCTGGACGCCGTGCTCGGCCAGCACGACGCCGCCTGGCTCGCGGCCTTCGACGGGCGGGGGGACCGGCTGACGGGCCTCGCGGAGGTGGCCCGCAACGCCGGCTGGTGGTGGCCCTACGAGCATGCCGCGGTCATCAGTGAGCGGCCCGACGTCCTCCACCGCGACGAGGCGGGCCGCCTCGACCACGGCGAGGGACCGGCCCTCGCCTACGGGGACGGCTTCGCCCTCCACGCCTGGCGCGGCATGCCCGTTCCCGCCGCGTTCCTGGCCGAGCTGCCCTCCCTCACGCCGGAGCGGATCCGCTCCGAGGAGAACGCGGAGCTGCGCCGCGTGATGCTGGAGTACTACGGCTACGACCGGTATCTCAGCGAGTCGGGCGCCGAGCCCGTCCACCGCGACGAGACGGGCATCCTCTGGCGCATCGCACTCGACGGCGACGAGGACGTGGTGATGGTCGAGGTGGTCAACTCCACCCCCGAGCCGGACGGCACGTACCGCACCTACTGGCTGCGTGTGCCGCCCGCCACCCGGACCGCGAAGGACGGCGTCGCCTGGACGTTCGGACTGGACGGGGCGGCCTACGCACCGGTGCGCCAGACCTGACCCGAGGAGCCGGGGAGGGCAGAGGAGCCGGGACCGAGAGGTCGGGGAGCCGGGGAGGGGGCCGGGCGGGGGAGCACGGCGCGGCCGGTGCGCCGGGCGTGGGGGAGCGGCTGTCAGTCGGCCTCGGGAGGGTCCGTTCCACGGGGACCGGCGGCCGGCGCCCCGGTCAGGTCCGCCAGGTCGATGCCCAGCTCACGGGCGAGCGCCTCGTCGGTGCACCGCAGCATCGTGGTCCGGGAGAGCGGACCTGCGTACGAGGTCGTCTGCACCGCCATCCCGTCCAGCAGGGCGGTCAGCCGCCAGGCCGTCGAACGGGGATCCTCGCACCGGAACTCTCCGGCCGCGGCGCCCTCCTCGATGACCTGGGCCAGTTCCGCCTTCCACCGCTGGTCGAGGTCGCCCGCGACCTCCCGGAGGACGGGATCGCGCAGGGAGGCCGCCCAGCCCTCGATCCACAGCCGCCAGCCCTTGGCCTGTCCCGTCGGCGCGTACCACCGCACGGCCGTCCGCAGCCGGCGTACGGCGGTGGTGCGACGGGCCAGCAGCTTGCGGAGATGGGCGAGGTCGGCCTCGGCCGCGTACGCGAAAGCCGCCGCGACCAGCTTCTCCTTGGTCGAGAAGTGGTAGAGCACCAGCGCGTTGCTCACGCCCAGCACCGACGCCACATCGGCGATCCGCACGGACGAGACCCCACGGGCCTCGATCTGCCCGACCGCCGCGCGCAGCAGGTCCTCTCGCCGCTCCGCCACGTTCAACCGGACTCTTGCCACCGGGCCACCCTAACCAATACGCCAGGTCAGCGAGGGTGGGACGGCGTCCGACGGAGATGCCGGCGGATGCGGCGCCACGGAATCCTCCGGACCGCCCGGACGTTGCATCCTGCATGACGCGAATCGAACCGGCACAGGAAGCACTGCTCCGTCTCTTCGGTGAGCACGACGGCGGAGTTCTGGTCACGCTGAAGCAGGACGGACGCCCCCAGCTGTCCAACGTCAATCACGCCTACTACCCCGAGGAGCAGGTGGTCCGCGTCTCGATCACCGAGGGCCGGGCCAAGACCCGTAACCTGCGGCGGGACCCCCGGGCGAGCTACCACGTCACCAGCGACGACCGCTGGGCCTGGACCGTCGCCGACGGAACAGCCGAACTGACCCCGCCCGCCGAGGCGCCGGACGACGCCACGGTGGAGGCGCTGATCACGCTCTACCGGGACGTCAAGGGCGAGCACCCCGACTGGGACGACTACCGGCGGGCCATGGTCCAGGACCGCAGAGTGCTGCTCACCCTCCGCATCGACCACGTCTACGGGCAACCGCGTGGCTGACGCCGCCGACGGCCGGGCCGGTTGCCCCGTTCAGCATCTTCTGCTCGCCCTGTCGTACATGCCGACCATAATGAGACGACACCGACTCCCTCAGGAGATGTTGTGACCGGCGCTGACTACCTGCTTCCGTTCCGCACGAAACTGCGCTCGATGCGCACCGAGTCCTTCGGGGCCGATCCGGCCGGAGCGCGGATGGAGCGCATCCGCCGCTCGCCCCATTTCGTCGACGGGGTGTTCCAGAACCCGGTGGGGGCCCGGACCAGGCCCTCCGGGTCCACCGTCGAATTCGCCAAGATCTACTTCCACAAGGAGCAGCGGGCCCGCAGGACGCCGACCGGCACCGTGCCCGTCCACGCCACGACCCTCGCCGATCTGGCCGCGCCCCCCGCCACCGGGCTCCGGCTGACCTGGATGGGCCACTCCAGCGTGCTGGCGGAGATCGACGGACGGCGGATCCTGTTCGACCCGGTCTGGGGCGAGCGCTGTTCCCCGTTCCCGTTCGCCGGGCCCAAGCGTCTGCACCCCACTCCGCTGTCGCTGGCAGCGCTCGGACCCGTCGACGTGGTCGTGATCTCCCACGACCACTACGACCACCTCGACCTGCCGACGATCCGTGCCCTGGCCGGAACCGACACGGTCTTCGCCGTGCCGCTCGGGGTCGGAGCCCATCTGGAGCGCTGGGGCGTCCCCCCGAACCGGATGCACGAGCTCGACTGGAACGAGACCGCGACCGTCGCCGGAATCAGCCTCACCGCCACCCCCGCACGCCACTTCTGCGGCCGCGGGCTGCGCAACCAGCAGCACACCCTCTGGGCGTCGTGGGTCGTCACGGGCCCGGAGCACCGGATCTACCACAGCGGGGACACCGGCTATTTCCCCGGCTTCCGGGACATCGGGGCCGAGCACGGGCCCTTCGACGCCACCATGATCCAGATCGGCGCGTACTCGGAGTACTGGCCGGACATCCACATGACCCCCGCCGAAGGCATGCTTGCCCACCTGGACCTCCAGGGCGGGCGCCCGCACGGTGTGCTGCTGCCGATCCACTGGGGCACCTTCAATCTGGCGCCGCACCCCTGGGCGGAGCCCGGGGAGTGGACGAAGGACGCCGGCGAGGAGGCCGGGCAGGCGGTGGCGTTCCCCCGGCCGGGCGAACCGTTCGAACCGGCGGGGAAGCTCCCGGCCGAGGCATGGTGGCGCGCGGTGTCCCAGCCGATCGCGCACCCGTGGCGGCGCCCTCGGGGCGCGGAGAGCGTGGCCGAGACGAGCAGGGGCGATATGGACCTCGCGGGCGAGCGGTGACATCGGGCCGGTGACGAGCTGGGGGAGCCGGTCCGGTACGCGCGGTGAAGACCGCTCGGAGCGGGGCGGCGCTCCGAGCCGGTCAGAGCCCCGAGGGATGACGGGAAAGCCAGTCGGCATGCCGATCGCGCAGCTGGTCAGGCTCGCCGGACGTGGCAAGGAATACGTAGAACACGATGCAGGGCGGACCTTTGCCGGCTGACAGCATGGCCACATGAGTGCAGTGGAGCTGGGCGAGTTCGGTGTGCGCCGCGCGAGCGAGTCGGAGGCAGACTCGCTGATCGGGATCGACGCGATGGCGGTCGAGGGCAACGGCGAACGGCAGGCGAGCATCCGAAGGTGGTGCCGGCAGGGCCTGGCGGTCGTCGCGGAGGACGCGTCCGGCCCGCTCGGCTACTGCGTGGTTGAGTACACGTTCTTCGAGCAGGGCTTCGTGACGATGCTGATGGTGGCGCCCTCCGCCCGCGGCAGAGGCGTCGGCCATCGGTTGCTGACCGCCGCGGCAGCCTCATGCACCACCCCGAAGCTGTTCACCTCGACCAACGTGTCCAACCAGCCGATGCAGCGGCTGCTCCAACGAAACGGATGGAGCCCGGTCGGCCTTCTCCACGGCCTCGATGAGGGCGACCCCGAGCTGTTCTACCTCTGCCGACGGTAGACCAGGACGCATTCAGCGACGCCCGACCACCGTTTCCGACCCGACCCGGGGCGATGACCGCTCACGCTGCCCGCGCGGCTTCCAAATCACACGACACCGCCT
Source organism: Streptomyces anulatus (assembly GCF_014650675.1). GTDB lineage: Bacteria > Actinomycetota > Actinomycetes > Streptomycetales > Streptomycetaceae > Streptomyces > Streptomyces anulatus. Next base: position 372,957 of record NZ_BMVK01000004.1, read on the forward strand.
CTGAGCTGTGGGAACCTCACCTGCGATGACACAACGAACCGATACACCCCCCACGTGGGACGAACGTACGCAGCTGGCCACCTTCCTGGACTACGCCCGTGACACGGCGCGAGCCAAGTGCGAGGGCGTGTCCGAGGGGGACGCCCGCAAGGCACCGCTCCCGAACTCGCCGTTGATGACGATGTGCGGGCTGATCAGTCACCTGCGTTGGGTCGAGCATCACTGGGTCCAGGTGATGTTTCTCGGTGAGGAGCCCGAGGGGCCGCTCACGGGGGCGACCGACGACGACCCCGACCCCGAGATGCGGACAGCGGTCGACATCCCGCTGCCCCGGCTTCTCGCCGAGTACGAGGAACAGAGCACCCGCTATCGCCGCCTGCTGGCCGACCGCGACCTGAACTCAACGGCCGTACGTCCTATCGGCGACGGCCGCCACGTGGACCTGCGCTGGGTGGTCCTCCACCTCATCGAAGAGATCTCCCGCCACAACGGTCACCTCGATGTCGTGCGTGAACTCGTCGACGGGCAGACCGGCGTCTAGCTTCCCCCGGCATTCATGAGCGGGGCCGGGCGGCGTCCGCGTCTGATGGGCCCCGGCGTACGCCGTGAGAGGTATCGCTTCACCGGTGGGCTCAGCCGCACGGCGGAAAGAGGTCACGACCGGTGACTGACGTGTGCGGAGCGGATGTTCAGCAGGATCGGTCGTGGCGGAGCGGAGGTTCTCCCACTCCGGCGCTTCGGTTCCACGACCACGAATGGAGTTCCACCATGTCCCGATCCAAGCGGTCCAACCGCGCCGTCACGTTCCTCGCGGCGGCCGCCGTGGTGGCGACCACCGCGGGGGTCGCCTCCGCGTCGACAGCACCCGCGTCCGAGCCCGGCAAGACCGCGCGGGCCTCCGCCCCTTCCGGGTCCCTCACCTCCAGCCTCAAGGGCTGGGGGCGTATGGACTATCCCGACGCCGGTCACGACATCCAGGTCACCGTCGACGCCCACGCCACCTTCAAGGGCGTGGGCTGGGCCGAGCCCGACAAATCCTGGGGCACCTTCCGCATCCACCACCGGATGCCGGCCGCCAAGGGCGAGCCCGAGAAGGTCAATTGGGGCGACTTCAAGGTCGACTGCCTGACCAGCGGCGGTCCCACCGCCACCGTCACCGGTCGTATCGTGCGCACCGGGGGCAACGTCGGTGGCTGGGACGACTATCTGAAGCGGCATGTCCGCATGGGGATCAGCTTCTACGTGGGAGAAGGCAAGGACAACGGTCCCAGCCGCATAGGGCTCTCCGGAGGCACGGAGAAGGGCGAGCCGCTGCTGAGCAAGTGCATGGCACCGGCCGCCGACTCCAAGGTGATCACGGGCGGCTACGACCTCACGGACAGAGCTCCGGCCGGGTTCAGTCGATCTTCTTGATCACCCGGGCGGGCACTCCCGCGACCACGGTGCCGGCAGGAACATCACGGGTGACCACCGCACCGGCGGCGACCACCGCGCCGGCACCGACGGTCACCCCCTGCGTGATCACGGCAGCCGTCCCGATCCAGACGTCGTCCTCGATGACGATCGGCGCGAAGGAGAGGTACTCGCGGCGCTCGGCCAGGGGCAGTGGATGGCCTCCGGTGATGAGGCTGACCTTCGGGGCGATCATGACGCCGTTCCCGATACGGATGCCTCCCTTGTCCATGAAGGTGCATCCCTGGTTGACGAAGACGTTCTCCCCGAACGTCGTGTTCAGTCCGTGCTCGGTGAAGAACGGCGGGTAGATCATCACCGATTCCGGCAGCGGGCCACCGAACACAACAGAAAGTAGTTCCGTGCGACCTTCGCTGTCGCTGAACGGAAGCACGTTCAGTCGAGACGTCGCATCGGTCACCTCCACGATCCGTTCCGCGTGACGTGCGAAATCAGGCGTCTGGACATACATGACCTGCTCTGTGCGCGTAGACATGTGCTGATCCCATCACCGTGCAGAGCACACAATCAAACAACCGCGCACCACACCAGGTACAACCAATAGTTGTGGAAGTGGGGGGTGGTGCGGCGCCGCATCACCCCCCACTGGTGTGGCACCGCACGCCCGGGGGCCGCCGCCGGGTCGTCCTGCGGCGGCCCCCTCCTGGTCAGGCGAGCCGGGAAGCGGTGTACGCCTCGATGGCGTCCCGCTGATACGCGGCCAGGCCCGGGGCGATGGACTCGTACGCGGCGCGCCACCGCTCGTTGTCCACGCAGGAGCGCCCGATCGCGCGGTACTCGTCGGCGGACACGGCATGCAGTGCCGTGAGCGCCGTGTACTGCGCTTCGATCTCGGCCTGCACCGGCTCGGCGTCGGCCGGGACGCCGGCGGCCATGTGCTCGGCCAGCCGGATCATCAGCGCCGTGCGCTCGCGCTGTCCGGCCTCGGTCTCGGCCGGGGTCATGACGGCCGCCCGTCGGCCGGCCTCCTCCGCGAGCCCGGGAAAGTCACGCAGATTCCCCTCGTACTGAGAGGGCTGGATGCCCTCGAACAGGTTCTCCGGTCGGTTGATGGCGGTCATGGGCCTACCGTCCCTTCTGGACTGCTCCAGCTCGGCGATCGTGCGGGAGACGGTCGTGGCCAGGGCGTCCAGCCGGTCCCGCTCCGCGAGCAGCCGCCGGTGGTGCCCGCGCAGGGCATCCACCGTGTCGACCTGGTCGGCGAGGACCCTGCCGATCTCCGGCAGCCCGACGTCCAGGGCCCGCAGCACGAGGATCTGTTGCAGCAGCAGAAGCTGGTGCTCCTCGTAATAGCGGTGGCCGTTGGAGCCGATCCGGGCCGGCGGCAGCAGGCCGATCTCGTCGTAGTGCCGCAGCGTCCGGGCGGTCACCCCCGACATCCGGGCGACCTCGGAGATCGGCCAGTCCATCGCCACGTCCTCACTCCCTCACGAGCGCCTCGCAGGGCCGGTTCCTCCGGCCCTGGTCATGACCGTAGAAGCTGCCGCAGCGGCAACTTCAAGCCCGGATCCGCGCCGGTCGGAAGCCCGGCTCACCGGGCCGGACGGCATGGCTCAGCACCGGCCCTCCTCGACGGTGATGGAGAGGCTGACCGTGATGTTCTCCAGGGCCGACTCGGGCTCCGGCGGCGACACGCTCAGACAGAACGCCGCGTCGACGTCCTTCGCCGTGACCTCGAACCGGTCGACGGACGGGGCCGCGTCCTCGTCGTAGGGATCGTTCGCGTCATCGACGTAGACCATGCCGCCGTTCGAGGGGCCTTCGCCGCTCTCCTTCAGCGCGTCGCGGATCAGACGGTCGTAACCGCCGGTCCAGGAGCTGAAGGTGTGCGGCTCCGACTCCAGGTCCCGGACGGCCGTGTGCACGGCGTCGCGCAACTCGCCCTCGCTCCACGAAGAACTCGAGAAGAGGTAGTACATGCCCCCGGCGGCGAACAGCAGGGATCCGATGATGAGGGCCACGCCGATCGGATGGTTCGGGTTGTAGACATAGCGACTTGTTCCCCAGTTGGAGCGGACGAATATCGGCTCGTCGTCATGGTCCTTGCTCATGTGCGGGAGCCTAAGGCCTCTCGTTCGGAGCACGCCGGGATCGTCGCCGGCGGGCCACGGCCCCCGGGGCGGGCCGTGGTGCTGTTCGGCGTGTTCCTGACACCGGTCGCGGCGCAACGTTCGGCGGCCGGTGAGCGTCCTAGCGGGTGTGATGGATCTTCCTGAGACCACGAACCCCGTCGACACCCAGGACGAGCACGAGGACGAGCGAGTGCGGTCCGGCCCGCTGTGGCGTCATGCGCTGTGGGCGGCGATCGTCACCGCCGCCGGAGTGACGCTGGGCTGGCTGGGCGCCCTGTTCCGCATCGGCCCGGAGGAGTACGGCCTGCCGCCCGCCGCCCCGGGAGCGCTCTGGCCCTATCTGCTCGCCTGGGCCGTGATCGGCCTGGCGCTGGGTGCCATCCTGCGGTTCGTGGCGGCCAGGGTGCCGGTCTACTCCCCGGCGGAGGTTCTCCTCGGCACCGTCATGATCGGCACCCGGCTGTCCCTGGGCTGGCGGCCGGAGCCTCTCGAAGTCGCGGGACTGGCCGCGGCCGCGCTGTTCCTGGTGATCGTCTGGTGCGCCGTCGCCCTGCGCGGGGCGACCGTCGTGCGACGGTCCCAGGACGCTTCCGGGGTCGCCTAGGGCCTTTCGTTCGGATCGTGCCGGGCGGCGTGGACCGGTCAGGATCCGCCGGACATGAGCTGGCGCGCCCAGGTCCGGCGGACCGAGAGGTGTCGCGCGGCCGGCGGGGAGGCACCTCGCGCGACACGCCGCACACTCCGGCGTCGGTGACGGGAGACTCGCCCGGCGCGCGGGCACACTGGGGCAGCCCCCGAATCACCGTACGAAGGAGCGTGCCGTGGCACTCACCCGTGAAGAGCGCGAACAGTTCCTCGCCGAGCCCCATGTCGCCGCACTGGCCGTCGCGTCGGGGGGCAGCGACCGGGCCCCGCTCAGCGTTCCCATCTGGTACCAGTACGCACCCGGCGGCGACGTGCGCATCCTCACCGGCCGCACCTCTCGCAAGGCCGAACTGATCGACGCGGCGGGCCGGTTCACCCTCCTGGTCGACCGGCTGGAGCCGACCATCCGCTACGTCTCCGTCGAGGGGCCCGTCGTCGACGCCCGCCCCGCCACGCGGGCGGACCTGGAGGAGGTGTCGGCGCGCTACCTTCCCGCCGAGAAGGTCGCCGGATACGTGGATTTCGCCTGGGAGAACCACGGCGAGCAGGTGGTGATCACCCTCCGCCCCGAGCGCTGGGTCAGCTCGGACCTCGGTCAGGTCTGAGCCGCGGCCGTGCGGCGCGCGCGGCGGAGTCCTGCCCCGGCGGGCCGTACCGCGGGTGCCTTTCATGTGTGGCGACGCCGGCACGGGGGAGGTGCGCCCCATGCACTCCTGGACTCTTGACGACATGCCCGACCTCTCCGGCTCCACGGCCGTGGTCACCGGCGCCAACAGCGGCATCGGTGCGGTGACCGCACTCGTGCTGGCCCGATCCGGCGCGCGAACCGTTCTCGCGTGCCGCGATCCGGAGCGCGGTCGGCGTGCCGTGGACGCCGTCCGCCGGGCCGCCCCCGGCTCGGACGCCCGGCTCGTCCGCCTCGATCTGGCCGATCTGAACAGTGTGGCCGAGGCCGCGGAGGCCATCGCGAAGGAGGTCGACGGGCGGCTCGACCTCCTGGTGAACAACGCCGGGGTGATGGCGCTGCCGCCACTGCGTACGGCAGACGGTTTCGAGATGCAGTTCGGCACCAACCACCTGGGCCACTTCGCGTTGACCAACCGGCTGCTCCCCGTCCTCGGGGTGCGGGGCCCGGCGCGTGTGGTGACACTCTCCTCGCTCGGCCACCGCATCGGCCGTATCGACCTCGACGACCTCAACGCCGAGCGCGCGTACAGCAAGTGGCGGGCCTACGGCCAGTCCAAGCTCGCCAACCTGCTGTTCACGAAGGAGCTGGACCGGCGGGCCCGTGCCGCAGGACGGGACCTGGTCGCGCTCGCGGCCCATCCCGGGCTCTCCGCGACGGAGTTGGGTCAGGCCGGGCCGCGTCTGGCCGGGCGGAACTGGGCGGCGAGGCTGGAGCGCACCTCGCGTCTGTACACCCAGCCGGCATCGGCGGGGGCTCTGCCCGTGCTGTACGCGGCGACGCTGCCGGATGCCCCGGGCGGCTCCTACTACGGCCCCGCCCGGCTGGGCGAGACCAGGGGAGCCCCGGCGCCCGCCCGGAAGTCGCGGCACGCCCAGGACCCGGTCATGGCAAGGGCGTTGTGGGACGAGTCGGCCCGGCTGACCGGGCTGGACGCCGACGCCGTGTGACGCGTGCCGGGGTCGCCGAAAACAGGTCGTGCGGCCCCGGGGAGCGTTGATAGGAAGAGGCGATGGACACCGATGCGCTGAATCCCCCGGAGCCACTGGACCCGCTGGACCGTCTGATCGCCGAGCGAGCCTGCGAGCGGCTGGTCGTCGAGTTCGTCCGCACGCTCGATCTGGGTGAACCCGGCGACGTGGCCGAGCTGTTCACCCCCGACGGCGTGTGGGAATGGGCCGAGGGGAACCGGAGGATCGAGGGCAGGGACGCCCTGCGCGCCTATTTCGGCGCCCGCCCCGCCGACCGGCTCTCCCGCCGCCTGTGCACCAACATCCTGGTGACCCTGACGTCCGCGTCGTCGGCGACGGCGAGCACGTACTTCACGACGTACCGCGTGGACGGTCATGCCGGCGGCATGCTGCCGCCGCGGCTTCCCGTGCAGGTCGGACACTACGAGGACACGTTCCGCAAGGCCGACGGCCGGTGGCTCCTCGCGGCGCGGGCCACGTACCTCGACTTCGGAGGACCGACCGAACGGCTGGGCCCGGCGGACTCCCGGCGCGAGGCGTAGAGGACGGTGCCGCCCGGCGTGACCCAACGCCCGGTGCCCGGCAGGAGGACCTGCCGGGCACCGGGCGCCGTGTGACGGACCGAACGGGGTCCGGGGTCAGACCGCCGGGGCCGGGTACGTCGGGTACTCCACGCCGGAGACGTGCTGGACGACCCGAATGACCTGGCACGAGTAGCCGAACTCGTTGTCGTACCAGAGGTAGAGGATCGCGTTGTCGCCGTCGACCTTGGTGGCGCCCGCGTCGACGATCGAGGCGTGGCGCGAGCCGATGAAGTCGCTGGAGACCGCGTCGGGCGCGCTGATGAAGTCGATCTGACGCTTGAGCGGTGAGGCCAGCGACACGTTGCGGAGGTAGTCGAGGACCTCTTCACGGGTGGTCTCGCGCTCCAGCCGCAGGCTGAGGATCGCGATCGAGACGTCCGGCACCGGTACGCGGATGGAGCTGCCGGTGATCGGGGCGTGCAGGTCGGGCAGCGCCTTCGCCACGGCCGAGGCGGCACCGGTCTCGGTGATGACCATGTTGAGCGCCGCCGAACGGCCACGACGGTCGGAGCTGTGGTAATTGTCCAGCAGGTTCTGGTCGTTGGTGTACGAGTGGACGGTCTCCACGTGCCCGCGCAGAACGCCGTACTCGTCCGCCATCGCCTTCAGCGGCGGGACGATCGCGTTGGTCGTGCAGGACGCGCAGGACAGGATCCGCTCGTCCGGCTTGATCGTGTCGTGGTTGACGCCGTGCACGATGTTGGGGACGTCGCCCTTGCCCGGTGCGGTGAGCACGACTTTGGCGATGCCCGCCTGGAGGTGCTTGGAGAGGCCCTCGCGGTCGCGCCACCGGCCGGTGTTGTCGATCAGGATGGCGTCCTTGATGCCGTACGCCGTGTAGTCGACCGTCGTCGGGTCGTCGGAGTAGATCACCTGGATCTCGTTGCCGTTGGCGATGATCTTGCTGTTCGCCTCGTCGACGGTGATCGTGCCCTGGAACTGGCCGTGGATCGAGTCGCGCCGCAGCAGCGAGGCGCGCTTGACGATGTCCTGCCCGGAGCCCTTGCGGACGACGATGGCCCGCAGGCGCAGACCGTTGCCCGAACCGGCCTTCTCGATGAGCAGGCGGGCCAGGAGCCGGCCGATGCGGCCGAAGCCGTAGAGCACCACGTCACGCGATGCGCGACGCTCGATCTTGTTGTCGCCCGTCGCCCCGGCGACGGCCTCGGCGGTGAACTCCTCGACGGAGAGCCCGCGCCCGTCGGCCCGGTGCGTCGCGGCCAGCATGCCTATGTCGATCTGGGAGGGGCCGAGGTCGAGCGTCGTCAGTGCCCGCAGGAACGGCATCGTCTCGGTGACCGAGAGTTCCTCACCGGCGATCTGCCGGGCGAAGCGGTGGGTCTTGAGGATGCTGACCACCGACTTGTTCACCAGGGAGCGGCTGTGCAGCAGGACATTGACGTCCTGCTCGCGGTGCAGCTTCCCGATGATCGGGATCATCGACTCCGCGATCTCCTCGCGGTGCATCCAGTTGGTGAACGAGTCGTCATTGACAGTCACAAGTTTATCTTTCGAGCTAGGCGGCGCTCATATGGTAACCGGCCGCGCTCTCGCCCCTGCGGGTGGTCCCCTACCTGCGGGTAAGCCCCGCGACGGCACCCCTGGCCCGGTCGCGGCGGACCCCGGGTGTCCAGCATGTGGGCAGCCTCCCGGTGCCGCGGGTCGATTCGGGACCAAGGTGGCGCAATCGGGCGTGCGTGCGAGAGGTCATACCAGAGTGGGACGGATGGCGGGCAAGTTCGACAACTGCCCGTCGCGCATACGTCATTGACGACTACCGTGTGTGCCCGGTGATCAACGGTGGGCTCATAACGTTCGGGCCTGCCCGACCGATGACCCGCGCCTGACCGACCACCGTAGGGGCCACCGCATGGACGCCGGCACGACCGCCGACCCCCGGTGCCCCCTGTACCGAGGACGCTGATGTCTCAACTTCGCGCACCCGACGCGCGACCGGACCGCCGTGAAGGCGGGCGGCACGGCCGCCCCGGCACGCGCGCCCACTCGGCCACGAGCAGGCCGCGCGCCGCGGGGCCCACCCCCGACGCCCGCATACGGCCCCAGCTGCTGCGGACCGCACTGCTCCCGGCCATCGCCGCCGTGCTCAGCGGCGCCGCCGCCGTCATCTTCACCGTCCGCGCCGGAGCCGTCGACGCCTCGCCCAGCCTCTGGGCGGCGCTCGGCGGATCCGGCGCACTCGCCGTCGCCGCCATCGCCGCCGCCTACCTCGGCGCCAACCGCGTCGCGGGCCAGGTGCTCGACCGGGCCCTCGCACTCCGGCGCGCCAGCGCCCAGGGCCAGGCCGAGCTGCAACGGGTGGTGGAACAGCTCCGCAACAGGGAAGCCGTCGCCGCCCGGCCGCCGGCGCAGCCCTCCGCCCCCGGAGCCGACGCCTTCGACCTGCTCGGGCAGGAGATGGCACGGGCCCAGGAAGCCGCCGTCGCCGCCGTCGTCCAGGCGTCCCAGCTCTTCAGCAGCGCCGGCAACGAACAGAAGGTCGAGGTCTTCGTCAACCTCGCGCGACGGCTGCAATCCCTCGTCCACCGCGAGATCCAGATCCTCGACGAGCTGGAGCACGAGGTCGAGGATCCCGACCTCCTCAAGGGCCTCTTCCACGTCGACCACCTCGCCACCCGGATCCGCCGGCACGCGGAGAACCTCGCCGTGCTCGGCGGGGCCGTCTCCCGGCGGCAGTGGAGCAACCCGGTCACCATGACCGAGGTGCTCCGCTCGGCCATCGCCGAGGTCGAGCAGTACCCCCGGGTCAAGCTGGTCCCGCCGATAGAGGGCACCCTGCGCGGCCACGCCGTCGCCGACGTGATCCATCTGCTGGCCGAGCTCGTCGAGAACGCCACGGTGTTCTCCGCCCCGCACACCCAGGTGCTGCTGCGCGTCCAGCACGTCACCGCCGGGCTCGCCCTGGAAGTGGAGGACCGAGGCCTCGGGATGCCGGACCACGAGCAGAAGCGGATGAACGCGCTGCTCTCCGACCCCGACCAGGTCAACGTCGCCCACCTGCTCCAGGACGGCCGGATCGGCCTGTTCGTCGTCTCGGCCCTGGCCCGCCGCCACGGCATCGCCGTCCGGCTGCAGAGCAACATCTACGGCGGTACGCAGGCGGTGCTGGTCCTCCCGCAGTCGCTTCTCGGGACCGATCCCGACGCCCCGCCGTCGCCCGACGCCGTGCCCGTACCGCCCCCCGGCGCCGTGCACCGGCCGCCCGTCGAGGCCGGGATCCCCGCCGCCCCGCAGCAGAGCGGCACGACCCGGTCCGAGGTTCCGGTTCCGGCCCAGACCTCCATGGGCGGCTCGCACGAAGGGTCCGGCCACCGGCAGAACGGCCGCCCGCAGCCGCCCGCGGGCGAGGCCCCGCCCCTTCCGCTGCGCGCCGAGCGCATCGACCGCCCGACGCCGCCCGCCTCCCCGCCCGAGCACGACGGCCGGCCCGCACCGGCGGCCCACGGGCGCGACGACCGTCCGGCGCCGTCCCGCTCCCGGCCCGAACTGCCCAAGCGGACGAACCAGGAATCCCTCGTCCCGCAGCTGCGCGAGGCGCCCGCCCCGCGCGTCGAGGACGAGCACGCCCTGCACGACCCGGGTCTCATGGCGGCCTTCCGGCGCGGCGTCGACCTCGCCGAGGCCCAGACCGCCCAGGAGGAGAGCGCCGACGGCGGATACGGCGGCCCGGGCGGCACGGGGATCAGCGGGCAGACCGCGCTCGACGCCCCGCTGGAGTCCCTCTCGCCCCTTCCCGTACGCGGAGCCACCCCCACGCCCGACCGCTCCGGCCCGGCCGAGGCGTCGCGACCGGACCACGCACTGCCCGCGGCGGGCCTGCCCGTACCGGACAGCTACCCGCCCGACGCGTACCCGCACGAGAGCCCCGCGTACCGGCGCGGCACCTACGCCGAGAGCACCCACGACCGCGCTCCGGGCGAGCCCGGACCGTTCGCGGCCGACCCCTTCCTGCCGGGCCGGGCTGTCCCGGAACCCCGGAAAGACATCACCTTCAAGGAGCAGACACCATGACGAGCGAAATGCCGTCCGGTCAGGTCTCGGACCTGGACTGGCTGCTGAGCGGACTGGTCCAGCGCGTGCCCTACACACGCAGCGCGGTCCTGCTCTCCGCCGACGGGCTGGTGAAATCCGTGCACGGCATGGACCCCGACAGTGCCGACCACATGGCGGCCCTGGCCGCCGGCCTGTACTCGCTGGGCCGCAGCGCCGGGGCCCGCTTCGGCGACAACGGGGACGTACGGCAGGTGGTCGTCGAACTGGACTCCACGCTCCTGTTCGTCTCCACCGCCGGATCCGGCACCTGTCTCGCCGTCCTCTCGGGACGCGAGGCGGACGCCGCGGTGCTCGGCTACGAGATGGCGATGCTGGTCAAGAGCGTCCGCCCCTACCTGACGACCCCGCTGCGGCAGCCGGCCGGGGCGCCGTTCACCCCGGGGCACTGAGGATGCCGGCCCCGCAGGACGGGCCCCTGCTCGACGACGCGGCCGGCCGGCTGATCCGCCCGTACACGATCAGCAACGGTCGCACCCGGCCGTCCACCGCGTTCGATCTGCTGTCCCTGATCATGGCCACGGGCATCGAGCCGGACATCCCGCTCGGCCCGGAGCACACCGTGGCCCTCGGCATGTGCGAAGGGCCGATGTCCGTCGCCGAGATCGCCGCACACCTCCGGCTGCCCGCGGTCGTCGCCAAGGTGATCCTCTCCGACCTGGTCGCCTGTGGCGCGGTCACCGCGCACGCTCCCGCTTTCCATGACATGCCCACCGACCGATCCCTGCTGGAGGCAGTGCTCGATGGTTTACGACGACAGCTCTGACCGCACCCGAACCTCCGAGTTCTTCCCCGTGGCACTCAAGGTCCTGGTCGCCGGCGGATTCGGTGTCGGCAAGACGACGTTCGTGGGCGCGGTCAGCGAGATCGCCCCGCTGAGCACCGAGGAACTGCTGACCCAGGTCAGTGTGGGGACGGACAATCTGGAAGGCGTCGAGTCCAAGACGGCCACCACCGTCGCCATGGACTTCGGCCGCATCACCCTCTCCGAGCAGCACGTCCTCTATCTGTTCGGCACACCGGGCCAGGAACGCTTCTGGTTCATGTGGGACGAACTCTCCCAGGGCGCCCTCGGAGCCGTGGTGCTGGCCGACACCCGGCGCCTCGCCGAATGCTTCGCCGCGGTGGACTTCTTCGAACGGCGCGGCATCGGATTCATCGTCGCCGTCAACGAGTTCGACGGCGCCTACCGCTACGAGCCGGACGAGGTCCGCGCCGCGCTCGACCTCGGGCCCGAGGTGCCCGTCGTCCTGTGCGACGCCCGGATCGCCAGCTCCGGCACGGGCGCCCTCGTCACCCTCGTACAACACCTCATCAACGCCACCACGGCGCCCGCCCCACTGCAGACCTTCGGAGCCCACCCGTGACATCCTTCGCCACCGGCCGGATGCTCCTGACGCCCACCGACCGGCACGGCCCGGCCCGCGCACAGCGGCTGCGCAAGCTGGATCTCGGCGAACGCCCCGACGCCTCCTACGACAACTTCGACGCCTTCGCCGACAAGGTGGCCGAAGTGACCTCCACGCCCTTCTCGATGGTCAACTTCATCGACGAGAACCGGCAGTTCTTCGCGGGACTGCACACGCCGACGGGCAACCGCGGCGGCCGGGACCTCGGTTCGGCCGCGGCGGGCAGCAACCGGAGCAGCCGGTACATGGCCCGCGACCACGGCTACTGCCCGCACGTCCTCGTCCGGCGTAAGGCCCTCGTCCTGGACGACGTCTGCGACTACCCACGCTTCGCGGGCAATCCGGTGGTGGACGACATAGGCATCCGCTCCTACCTCGGGGCGCCGCTGATCGACCGCACGGGCATCGCGCTGGGCACCGTCTGCGCCGTCGACACCGTGCCGCGCCCCTGGGGGCGGGCCGGGCTCGACACCATCAAGTCGCTCGCCCATGAACTCGTCCGCCAGATCGACGACCGGGAGGGCCATCACCCCCTCTGACGCCACCTCCTCCGCAGGCGGTGCCGCGCTCAACTCCCGGGCGGCGCACCGGTGCTGCCCCGCAGGACCACGCTCCCCTCGATCCGCAGCACCCGGGAGCGCCCCGCCCCCGACGGTGTCCGCAACGCGAGGGCGATCACCTGCTCGCCCATCTCCGTGAGCGGCAGAGCCACCGTGGTCAGCGGAGGCGACACCTCACGTACGACGGGGATGTCGTCGAACCCCGCGAGCGACATGTCCTCGGGGACGCGTACGCCGGCCTCCCGCAGCGCGGCGAGCGCGCCGACGGCCATCACATCGGTCACCGCGAACACACAGGTCGGCCGAGGCCCCCCGGAGTCCAGCAGCACTCGAGCCGCAGCATGTCCGCCCTCCCGGGTGAACGCGCCCCGCACCACCCGCTCCAGGGTGATGCCCGCCCTGGCGAGCCCCTCGCGGAATCCCGCCAACCGGTCGGCCACCGTGGTCAGTTCCGGCGGCCCGCTCAGCACCGCGAAGTCCCGGTGACCCAGCGCCACCAGCGAGGCCGCGAGCGCCGCCGCCCCGGCCCGGTTCTCCGGCTGCACGGTGTCCACCCGCATGGACCGGTGCCGGCTGACCACTGCGACCCGGCCGCCCGCCCGGACGTACGGCTCCAGCTCCGCGTCCATCGCCCGTTCCCAGGCGCGGTCCTGGAAACCGGAGCCGATCAGCAGAATGGCCCGCGCCCGCTGGGCCCGCAGCATCGAGACGTACGCGATCTCCCGGGCGGGTTCGCGGAAGGTGGAGGCGAGCATCACCAGCAGGTCCTGCTCGGCGGCCGCGCGCATCACTCCACTGGCGATGCCCGCGAAGTAGGGGTCGCCGACGTCGTGGCAGATCAGCCCGACCGTACGGTTGCCCTCGGGACTCGCCAGGGCCTGGGCGTGGGCGTTGGGGATGTAGCCGAGGAGATCGGCCGCCGCGCGCACCCGCCCGCGCAGGTCGTCGCGGACCCGGGTGGTGCCGTTCAGCGCCCGGGACGCGGTGGCGAGCGAGACGCCCGCCTCGCGCGCCACCGCGTCGAGCGTCACATGGGCGGCGGGGGCCCGCCGTCGCGTATCGGGGTGGACCGGTGTTTCCCGTTCACTCAACTCGACCCCCAGGGGTGCGGTGGTGGCAGGGCCCCGAAACTTCGGGACGACCTATTGACCGTGCGAGGGAGCAGTCATTAGCGTGGCGGCACCTTACCAGAAAGCGCTTTCTGAAAGCGCCTTCACCGTCAGGGTCCGCAGCATCGCAGCATGACACAGGTCTCCACAACTGCCCCCGAAGTCCAGGGAGTTCACCGTGAGCCAGAGCGCGTTGGCCAAGCGCCCCGCCGATGTGGCGGGGGTCGCCCGAAGGGACGGTCCCACGACCGGGGAGCGGTTCGCCCGCGCGGCGGAGCAGAGCTGGCGGCCCCTCGCCCTGCTGCTGGCCGCCCTGGTGGTCTGGTGGGTGATCGCGGCCGCCGAGCTGATCGAGCCCTATCTGGTCCCGTCGCCCGGCGCCACGCTCGACGTCCTGACCTCGAAGACCGGGTACCTCTGGCAGCACACCTGGGTGACGACGTACGAGACGCTCCTCGGCTTCGTCATCGCGGTCGCCGTCGGGGTGCTCGCCGCGGTGGTGATGGTCTACTCCTCTACGGTGGAGCGCACGCTCTACCCGATCCTGCTCTTCGCCCAGGTCGTGCCGAAGATCGCCATCGCCCCGCTGTTCGTGGTGTGGCTCGGGTTCGGCATCGCCCCCAAGATCCTCATCGCCGTGCTCATCGCCTTCTTCCCGGTGGTGATCTCGATGGTCACCGGGCTCAAGGCGGTCGACCCCGAGATGCTCCAACTGTCCGCCACCATGGGGGCGAAGCCCTGGCAGACCTTCGTGAAGATCCGGTTCCCGGCGTCCTTGCCGCACCTGTTCTCCGGGCTGAAGGTGGCCGTCACCCTCGCGGTGACCGGTGCGGTCGTCGGCGAGTTCGTCGGGGCGAACGAAGGGCTCGGCTACGTCATCCTCCAGGCCAACGGCAACCTCGACACCCCGATGCTCTTCGCGGGGCTGCTGGTGATGTCGCTGATCGGCGTCGTGCTGTTCGTCGTCGTCGAGATCGCCGAGAAGCTGCTCCTGCCGTGGCACGCCAGCCGGCGTGAGTCCTCGGCCACCACCACGTTCTGAATCCCCGTCGCGAGAAGGGCCAGCCCATGCATGCGCGCAGACTCCTGATCGGTGTCGTACCCCTCGCCCTGGTGGCCGCCACCGCCTGCGGCGGCGAGGACGCGTCGACCACCACCAGTGACTCCGGCAAGAAGCTGGACAAGGTCACGCTGACCCTCAACTGGTATCCGTACGGCGAACACGCCCCGTTCTACTACGGCAAGCAGCAGAAGATCTTCGAGAAGCACGGCATCGACCTGGACATCCGGGCCGGTCAGGGCTCCCAGAAGACGGTCCAGGCGACGGCCGCCGGGCAGACCGACTTCGGCTGGGCCGACACCCCGGCCCTCCTCGCGGGCGTCGACCAGGGCGTCCAGGTGAAGAGCCTCGGCGTCTTCCTCCAGACCACCCCGGCCTCCGTGCAGTCCTTCGACGCCAAGGGCATCGACGGGCCGGCCGATCTGAAGGGGCGCACGATCGCCGGGACGGCCGGGGACGCGCTGTCCAAGACCTTCCCGATCTTCCTGAAGAAGAACGGCATGGGGGAATCGGACGTCACCGTCCAGAACACCGACCCGGCGGGCAAGATCGCCGCGGTGATCTCGGGGAAGACCGACGGGCTGCTCGGCTACGCGAGCGACCAGGGCCCGATCATGCAGGACAAGGCCAAGAAGCCGGTCTCCTACATCCGGTTCTCCGAGCACGGACTGAACTTCTACTCCAACGGGCTGCTCGCCGGGCAGAAGATCCTCAGCTCGAAGCCGGAGGTGGCGGAGCGCATGGTGAAGGCGGTCAGCGAGGCGTGGGCGGCCGCCGCGAAGGCGCCCGAACCGGCCGTGGCGGCGATGGAGGGGGCCTCCGAGCAACTGCCGCCGAAGGCCGTGCTGTCCGAGCAGTTCGCGACGACGCTGACCCTGCTCCACACGGCGGCGACCGAGGGCAAGGCGCCGGGCGTCAACACCGAGGCGGACTGGCAGCAGACCATCGACGTGTTCGCCGAGGCCGGCATGGTCACGAAGCCGAAGGCCGTGGGGGAGTACTGGGACACCGAGAAGGCGCTGAAGGGATGACGATGCAGAAGCAGCGGACGACGTCGCGCACCGGGTCCACCGCCGGCACGGGTCCGGCGGCGGCGGTCCGGCTCGCGGACGTGTCGGTCCGCTTCCGCAGCAAGAAGCGCGATGTGACCGCGATCGGCGATGTCTCGCTGGACGTGGCGCCGGGCGAGTTCGTCGCCATCGTCGGACCGTCGGGGTGCGGCAAGTCGACCCTTCTCAAGCTGGTGGCCGGCCTGCTCACCGCCTCCTCGGGGGAGGTCCTGCTCGGCGGCGAGCAGGTCACCGGGCCCCGGCACGACATCGGCTACGTGTTCCAGCGCGCGGCCCTGCTGGAGTGGCGCTCGGCGCTGCGCAACATCCTGCTCCAGGCGGAGATCCGCCACATGGAGCCGGCGTCGGCGCGCGAACGGGCCGACGACCTGATCCGGATGACCGGACTGACCGGCTTCGAGGACGCCTACCCGCACGAGCTCTCCGGCGGCATGCAGCAACGCGTCGCGCTCTGCCGGGCGTTGCTGCACGAACCGCCGGTCCTCCTGATGGACGAGCCGTTCGGCGCGCTCGACGCCCTCACCCGCGAGCAGATGAACACCGAGCTGAACCGGATCTGGCGGACCACCGGAACCACGGTCCTGCTGGTCACGCACTCCATCTCGGAGGCCGTCTACCTGGCCGACCGGGTCGTGGTGATGAGCCCGCGCCCCGGCACCGTCACGGAGGTCATCGAGGTGGGCCTGCCCGCCGAGCGCGACTACAGCGAGACGCTGGGCCGCCCGGAGTTCCGAGCCGCGGCGGCGCACGTCCGGGATCTGCTGGGCGCGGTGTCCGCACACGACTGAGGGGCCGAGGGGCCGAAAAGGAAGCGATACGTGCCGGGCAGGCCTCCTGCCCGGCACGTATCGCGTCGGGGGTGTCCGGGACGTCCGGGACGCGTTGCTCCCGGCGGGAGGGCTACGGCTGTCGCACCGCTTCGGCCGCGATGCCGGCCGCGCGCAGCCTGCGCGCCAACAGTTCGATCTCGGGTCCGGTGCCGTGGTGGCCGCCGCCGAGTATCAGCTCCAGCAGCGCCCGTGCCTGGGGGAGCGTCCGCCCGCCGTCGGTCCGCAGGACGCGGAGGATCGGCAGCCGCCGGACAGGGGCTTCCGCCAGGACCAGTCGGGCTGCGCCGTGCTCGGCGAGCATCCGGGCGCGCAGGTGGTCGGGAAGGGCGTCGCCGCACACCAGCACCGTCGAGTCGCAGCGGGAGCACCGGTGCTCCTCGTCCCACCGCAGGCGGTCGTCCAGCACCGCCTGCGTTCCCGAACAGCGCAGATCCGCCCCGCACGTGTCGCAGGCGGCCGACCAGTGGACCGTGGCGATGTTCATCCCGGCACCCCTCCCGGTAAGGGAACTCAGCTTCGTTAAGGACTCTAACCGAAGGCGTTGCGAGACTATCTAGTGAGAGTTATGGTCTATAACTAAAGCGAGTGGCCGTAGACGGGCGCTCGTGGTGCTGGACCCGGCCCGGACTCTCCCGCGCCCTGGCCGCCGCTGCCCGAAAGGACCCCTCATGACCGCCTCCCGCCCCCTGCACACCGTCCTCGGCTCGGGACCCGCCGGAACCGCCCTCGCCCGCGAGCTGGTCCGCCGGGGGCGGCCCGTCCGGCTGGTCGACCGGTCGGGGAACGGGCCCGCGATCGAGGGCGTCGAGCGGTACGCCGCCGATGTCGCCACCCCGGAGGGCGCCCGCGCGGCCGTGGCCGGGGCCGACGTCGTGTACCACTGCGTCAATGTCGGCTACCACCTCCAGGTGGAGGTCATGCCGAGGATCCAGGAGGCGGTCCTCGGGGCCGCCGACGCGGAGGGCGCGCGTCTGGTCGTCCTCGACACGCTCTACCCGTACGGGCGGACGCACGGCGAGGTGATGACCGAGGACACCCCGTGGAACGCCACCACCCGCAAGGGCCGGATGCGCGCCGAGCTCGACGCCCGCT
Source organism: Streptomyces anulatus (assembly GCF_014650675.1). Taxonomy (GTDB): domain Bacteria; phylum Actinomycetota; class Actinomycetes; order Streptomycetales; family Streptomycetaceae; genus Streptomyces; species Streptomyces anulatus. The sequence goes on from NZ_BMVK01000004.1 coordinate 390,585, forward strand.
ATCTCGGAGCCCACCACGAGGGGCGGCTCCCCGTCGTCCTCGGGCGCTCCGCCGACTTCCTCGGGCCCGGCGTCCTCAACTCCACGCTCGGCGGAGCCGTCTTCCCCGCCGCGCTCACCGGGCAGCCCGTGCCCGCGCTCGGCGACATCGACCTGCCGCACAGCTACACGTACATTAAGGACGTCGCGGCCGGCCTCGCCACCCTCGGCGAACACCCGGACGCCCACGGCCGCGTCTGGCACCTGCCCACCGCGCCGGCCCGCACCACCCGCGAGATCCTGGCGCTCGTCGAGGAGCGCACCGGCCGGCCGATCGACCTCGCCGTCGTCGCCGAACCCCGCCCCTTCGGCCCGTTCGACGAGACCTTCATGGCGGAGTACGCCGAGATGTTCTACCAGCACACCGAACCGCAGATCCTCGACTCCTCCGCCATCGAGAAGGCCTACGGACTCGCCCCCACCCCGCTGGAGACGGCGCTGGACGCCACCCTCGCCTGGTACGCGGAACTCCTCGCCGCCCAGCACTGAACGCGGTCCGGCCCCGGGCGCCGTACCGCGCACCCGGGGCCGGACCGCCGACACCCTCGTTCAGTAGCGCAGCCGGGACAGATACCGGTAGCTGGCCCGCGCCGAGGCGAACGGATCGGCCGGGGCGTCATGCTCCACCAGCCACTGCTTCACCCCGCCCTGCCGCGCTGTGTCGAACATGGCAGGGAAGTCCAGGATCCCCGACCCGACGTCCGCGAAGTCCCCGTTCGGCGCCATGTCCTTCACATGGAGCGCGGGGAAGCGGCCCCGGTGCCGTACGAACAGTTCGCCCGGATCGGAGGAGCCGCCCTTGGCCGCCCAGTACAGGTCCAGCTCGAAACCGACCAACTCCGGATCGGTCTCGTTCAGCAGGATGTCGTACAGGCTGACGCCGTCCACCACTTCGTGGTCGCCGCCGTGATTGTGGTAGAGCAGCTTGAGCCCGGACTCCCGGGCGGCCAGCCCCGCCCGGTTGAACTGCCGTGCCACCTCCCGGTATCCGTCCGGCGAGTGCAGCGAACCCGGCAGGCTCGGCACCACGATCCACTTGCCGCCCAGCGTATGGACGTCCTCCAGCGCCTGCGGCAGCCCGGAGCCCGTCACGATGGGGTAGCCGACGTGCTCCAGCACCGCCTTGAGGCGGTTCCGGTCCAGCATCTGCCGGATCGCGGCGGGGGAGTTGCCGTGCCGGCCGCTGACGCCGACCGTCGCGTACCCGATCTCCGCGAGCTGCTCCAGCGTCCCCGCGAAGTCCGCTGCGAGCGGCGTCCGCATGGTGTACAGGTGCATCCCGATCCCCGACCGGGGGATGCGCCGGCGACCCCGCCGGCCGGCCGCCGCGGCCGGGGCCGCGCCGATCCCGACGGCGGCCACCGCCCCCAACGCCGTACCGAGAAAGGCTCTTCGGGCTCCGTTCACGTGCTGCGTACCCATGGGGCTCCTCACTTCACGTCGATGCGGACGGCGCCGGTGCTCGTGTCGCCCTTGTCGTCGGTGACCGTCAGACGCGCGGTGTAGGCGCCCTTGCGGTCATAGGTGTGCTTCGCCGTCGCGCCCTCGGGTCCGGACGGCTTCACGTTGTCGCCGAAGTCCCAGTGGTACGAGGCGATCGTGCGGCCCTGTGCGGGCCTGACCGTGCTGCTCAGCGACACGGCGAGGGGAGCGGTGCCGGACGCGGGTCCGGCCTTCACCGTCACCTTGGTCCCGGCCTTCTTCTCCACGCCCGGACCGTTGAAGTGCAGCCAGTCGACCGAGAGCAGATCGGCCTTGTCGGGACTCCAGTCCGGGTTGGTGAAGACGGCGTACAGCGTGGTCGTGCCGCCCGGGTTCTTGAGCTTCGTCGTCGGAGAGACCAGCTTCTCGTAGCCGCCGGTGTTCGGGATCCTGACCGAGCCCAGCAGTGCGCCGGTGGGAGAGCCGGCCCGGAACTCCACCGTGCCGCCGAGCCCGCCGGAGGACGCGCCGACCGTCACCGATTCGACGCCCTTGAGGTTCACCGGGTCGAAGGCGATCCAGTCGCCGTCCTCGATCTCGATCAGCCGCTTCCCGCCGGACGCGTCGGCCCGACTGCCGATGTCCGCACCGCCGTTCGCACCGCCCGTCGTCGTCCGGTGCTCGGCCTCACGGAAGGAGGTGCGCAGGGTCAGCGAGGTGGAGCCGGTCAGCGCCGGGGCGTCGGGAGCGCCCTTGTCCTCGTACTGTGCGGTGATCCCGTAGTAGAGGTTCTGTCCCGGACCGTGGCTGTCCCCGGCGTCCGTGACGATCTCGCCGGTGCAGCCCGTGTAGTTGTCCAGCGGATGCAGATGGGTGTCATGGCCGAGCTGCGACTGCACCACGACCCGCGAGCAGTCGATCGGACCGCTCCGGCCGTCCTCCTTGTCGGTCACCTTCACCGTGAACGGGATCGTGTCCCCGAAGCTGAACATCCCTCCGTCCGGCGGCTGTTGGATCTTCACCTCGGGCCTGGTGTTGCCCACCGTGATGTCCTGCACCGCCAGCGCCGTCAGTTCGTCGGGGCCCGTCACGGTCAGCCGCGCGGTGTGCAGCCCCTTGGCGGTGTACGTGTGCGTGGGGTCGGCCTCCGTGGAGTCCGTGGTGCCGTTGCCGTCGAAGTCCCAGGCGTAGCCGACCGGTTGATCGCCGGGCAGGCCCGAGCCCTCGCTGGAGAACTTCACGGTCAGCGGGTCCGTTCCGCTGTCCCGGTCGACGGAGATCTTGGCGTCGGGCAGCCGGCCGTCGCCGACGTAGTCGATCCGGTAGATGCCCGCGCCCTCGTTGCTGCCGCCCCGGCCGGTGCCGCTGCCCAGACCGAAGTCGATGACGTACATCGCTCCGTCAGGACCGAAGTCCGCGTCGAAGGGCTGGTTCCACTCCATGTCCTCGAAGATGCCGTTGACCGACTGGAGGTCCCCCGCCTTCACGGGGTCGAACCGGGGATCGGTGAAGGTCTGGTCCTCGCTCTGGAACGAGAACGTCTTGAACCAGCGCCGGGTCAGCTCGTAGTTGAACGCCTTCCCCTCGAAGTACTCCGGGAACTTGGTGCGGTAGGTGTTGTCCGGGTCGTAGTCGTAGACCGGGCCGCCCATCGGGCCGCCCCCGCCGGTGCCCACCTCCGGGAACTCGGCCGAGGCGGAGTAGGCGTACCAGACCGTGGCGGGCTGCGCCGGGGGCAGCTCCCGCAGGCCGGTGTTGTTCGGCGAGTCGTTGACCAGCGCCGAGCAGTCGAACTTCGGCCCGGACGTCTTCGTCGCGAAGTCGTAGTCGTTGAACGGGGTGTTGTTCCCGACGCAGTACGGCCAGCCGAAGTTGCCCGCCTCGGTGATGCGGGTGTACTCGACCGTGCCCTCCGGGCCCCGGTCCGGCTTCGCCGCGCGGGCGTCGGGGCCGTAGTCCGCGACCATGAGGGCTCCGCTCAGCGGATCGGTGGTGATCCGGAACGGATTGCGCATGCCCATCGCGTAGATCTCGGACCGGGTCTTCTCCGTACCCGGGGCGAAGAGGTTCCCCTCGGGGACCGAGTACGTCCCGTCGTCCTCGGGCGTGATCCGCAGGACCTTGCCCCGCAGATCATTGGTGTTGCCCGCGGTCATCTGCGCGTCCCAGGCGCGGCGGCCCTCGCCCTCGTCGATCGGGGTGAAGCCGTCGGATGCGAACGGGTCGGTGTTGTCGCCGGTCGCCGCGTACAGGTTGCCGTCCTTGTCGAAGGTGAGCGAACCGGCCATGTGCGAGTTGGCCCGGCCCTCACCGCGCAGTGTCGGCACGGTCAGCAGCCGCTTCTCGGACGCCGGGTCGACGGTGTTGCCGTCCGCGGTGAAACGGGACAGGTTCAGCCGCTTCTCGACCTTGTCGGAGTACAGGAGATAGAGCCAGTTGTTCTCCGCGAAGCCGGGGTCGAGCGTCAGCCCCAGCAGCCCGTCCGACTGGCTGGTCATCTCCGGGGTGTACGCGAAGTCCAGTGCGGTGGAGACCTTCATCGTCTCCTGGTCGATCACCTTCAGTTTTCCGGTCCGCTGGGCGAAGAACACCCGGCGGTCGGGAGCGACGGCCAGCTCGAACGGGTCGGCCAGGTCACTCGTGGCCAGCGGGGTCCGCTGGAAGGAACCCGTGCGTGTCGCGGTGCAGTCGCCCTCCGCCGCGCCGGCCGCCCACTGGATGCCGCCGAGGAGGTGCTTGACGAACCCCTCCTCCTGGAAGGACGCCTTGTCGTGCCCGCCCGCCGTGAACCACGAGCGGCCCCCGTCGTAGTTCTGGCACCAGGAGAACGGGTGGTCCACGCCCTCGTCGAGCCCGTCGATCCCGTCGCGCACCTTGATCTGGGCGAGGGTGTGCACCTTGGACGTGGGGTTGGTGCGCCAGTTGTACCACTCCTCCTGGCGCTCCCAGAGGTCGGGAAGGTGCCGGGTCGAGGGGTGCGCGTGGTCGAGGACCTTGACCCGGCCGGTCTGCGGGGTGGGGTGCTTGTCGAAGATCGCGCCGACCAGGCCTTCGTACCACTCCCAGTCGCGTTCGCTGGCGGAAGCGGAGTGCAGCCCCACCCAGCCGCCGCCCGCCCGGATGTACCTCTGGAGTGCGGCCCGCTCCTCGGCGTTGAGCAGGTCACCCGTCTCCGGGGTGGAGTTGGTGTTGTTGAAGACGATCGCCTGGAACCGGCCGAGGTCGGCGTCGTTGAAGACCGAGGAGTCGGCGGTGGCCTCCACCTCGAAGTCGTGCTCGGCTCCGAGCTTCCGCACCGCCTCGATCCCGGCCGGGATCGAGGGATGGTCGGAGTTGGTGACCTCGGAGTAGACGAGCACCCGGTACGAGGCGGCCGCCTGCGCGCTGGGCGGCGACGCCACCAGCAGGGCGAGGACCAGTGCCAGGAGAGAGGTGAGGGCGATGAGGGGGGACGGGCCGCCGGGGGATCGACCGACGCGGCCGGCCCGGCGTAACGAACGGCGTCTCATGGGGCGCTCCCTGTGCGGTAGATGCCGACTGCGGGGTGTAGAAAGCGCTTTCTGAAGTACGCCGTTCAGAGTAGGTTCAGCTCTCCGACGGGGTCAATGGGTCTGCAGGGCCCACCGTGCCGCGCGGGGCGCGGGGCCCGGTCGCGCGTGGATGTCGGTGCCGGGCGTTACGGTCGAATCCCGGCGACAAGCCGCCGGCACCCCTCGAAACGGAGGCCCGGGATGACCGCCGACGCCGCGATCACCGCCGCCGATGTCCGCTCGGCCGCCCTGTCCCTGCCCGACACCACGGAGAAGCTCGCCTGGGGGCAGCCCACTTTCCGGGTGGCGGGCAAGATCTTCGCCTCGCTCGGCGACGACGAGACGGCGATGGGCGTGAAGTGCCCCCGGGAGGACCGCGCCGAGCTGATCGCCGCCGAGCCGGAGAAGTTCTTCATCCGTGAGGGGCACGACGACCACTACGCGTGGATGCGCGTCAGGCTGTCCGCCCTGGAGGACGAGGCCGAGCTGGCCGCCATCCTTGCCGACTCCTGGCGGCAGGTCGCCCCGCGCCGGCTGGCGGCGGCGCACCCGGAGCTGGACGTGGCGGGGGAGGAGTCGGCGGGGGAGGACGAGGGGTGAGCGCGGCGGGTCACCGGAAGCGGTGGCGGCCGGGGGTGTGCGGGCGGGGCTGATGAGTGCGGTGGCGAGCGCGCCGGGCTGACGGGGCGGACGTTGCCGGCCGGGTCGACGGGTGCGGTGGCGTGCGGGCCGGGCTGACGGATGCGGCTCGCGGCGCGGGCGCGTGCGGATCGTGCTGACGGGCCGGGCTGACGGGTGTGGCGGGCGGTGCGGGCGTGCGGGCTGGGCCGTGCAGGTCCGGTGTGCGGGCCCGCGGATCAGGGCCGCAGGAATCCGGTGATCCGCTCCCGCAGACCCCGCGGATCCAGGCCGTGCGCCGTGAGGTGCTCCTCCAGCTGCCCGTACCGGCGCAGCTCGGCACGTCCCACCCCCAGCCCGAGCACCCGGTGGGGCAGGTCGATCAGTGCTTCGCCCGCCGCGGCGGCGGAGGTGCCCGCCAGATACGGCTCCACGATCACCACGTCCGCGTTCGCGGCCGCACCGGCGGCCCGGCGCACCCCCGCCGCGTCGAACGGCCGCACGGTGGTCGCGTACAGCACGGTGACGTCCAGTCCCTCGGTGGCGGCGAGGACGTTGTCGAGCATGGGGCCGACCGCGATCACGGTCCCGCGCCGCCCTTCGCGCACCACGGTGAACCCGGCCGTGCCGCTCACCGGCAGCGCCTCCCGGTTCGCCTGGAGCGAGAGGCGTACGTACACGCGGTCGTCGCCGGCGACCGACTCCCGCAGCAGGGTCTCGGCCTCGTCCGGATGGCCCGGCACGTGCACGGTCCAGCCGTCGAGGGTGTCCATGAGGGCGACGTCACCGGGGGCCATGTGCGTGAAGCCCCCGGCCGGCCAGTCGTACGAGCCGCCGGCGCTCACCAGGATCCCGCCGACACCCTGGTGCCCGAAGTCCAGCTTGACCTGCTCGAACGGTCGCTCGACCAGGAAGCTGGCGAAGGTGTGCACGATCGGCCGAATTCCCGTCAGCGCCATCCCCGCACCGGCCCCGACCAGCAGTTGTTCCCGGATGCCGACGTTGATCACCCGGTCCGGGTGGGCGCGCCGGGCCGGTTCGAAGCCGTCGGCGCTGATGTCGGCGAGGACGACGGCCAGCCGGGGCTCCTCGTGCAGGAGCCGCGAGGCGGTGCTGATGAATCGGTCACGCATGGTGTCCATGAAGGGGTCCTTCCCGGGGGCTCCGGTCAGCGGAGCGGCGGTCGCGCGGTGGTGGTCGTACGGGGGTGGTGAGGTCAGCTCTTGGGTTCGACGTGGGCGACGACGGCCAACGGTTTGCCCGGGTGGGGTGTGGTGAACGCCGCGTACAGGGCCTCGTGGTCGCGACCGTCCACGGTCACCGCCGCCCATCCGGCGGACGCGAAGCGGGAGGCGATCCCGCCGGGCCAGCCGTGGGTGGCGGACGCGTTGTCGATCACCAGCGTGTGGAGCTGTTCGAGCCCGGCGGGGCCCGCGTGGGCGATGGCTTCGTGATTGCTGCCCTCGTCCAGCTCGGCGTCGCCGATCAGGACCCATACCCGGGGATCGGTGAGGCCCTGGGCGCGCAGCCCCAGCACGGTTCCGACGGCGAGCGGCAGCCCGTGCCCCAGCGACCCGCTGCCGATCTCCGCCCCCGGCACCAGCAGCCGGTCCGGGTGGTGGCCGAGCGGTGAGTCGTACGCTCCGAAGCCGGGCAGCAGCTCCTCGCCGAAGAAGCCGTGCGCGGCGAGGACGGCGTAGTACGCCATCGGCCCGTGCCCCTTGGACAGCAGGAAGCGGTCCCGCCCGGGGTCGTCGACCGTGTCCGGTGTGACGCGGAGCACCTTGTCGTAGAGCACCCACAGGGCGTCGAGCGTGGAATGGGCGGCGGGGGCGTGCTTCTCGGCACCGGTCATGAGGGCGATCAGGCGGTCGAGGTCATGGAATTCGCGGAGTTCGCGTACCGGCGCGGCGGTCGTGTTCGTCATGACACCGAGCGTTCAACATCAACCGTGGTTGAGGTCAAGCCCGGAATGGTGTTGGTGACCACCTGCTGGAGTGCGGTATTGTTCTCATGCGCGTTCAGCCAGGGGAAACCCCAGGTCAGACGGGCAACGGGACGTGGCGCAGCTTGGTAGCGCACTTGACTGGGGGTCAAGGGGTCGCAGGTTCAAATCCTGTCGTCCCGACTCGAAAGAGTCGCAGATCAGGGGCCGTTTCAGAGCAATCTGAGACGGCCCTTTGGTTATGCGTGGGGACCAGTCCCCAAATCCTGCGACGCTTCTTGACCAGTCAAGGTGCACTACAGGTGCAAGTCGGCCGCGTGGACGGAGCGGCTGCCGATGGCAGCCGGGTGGATTCGGTCTCGTAGACAGCAGCGACCTTGTCGTAGCGCCTTCGAGCCGGTCAGCACCGGGCAGTCGATCCTGAGTCGGATCCGAGGCGTTCCCGCGAGGCATCGAGCGCCGAGCGGAGGCGATCCGCGTACGGCAGGTCTTCATGCCGGGTCAACCAGCCGGCTGCCAGGTGCATCACGTGGACTCTCTGGCTCGGCGAGAGTGCCGTGAGGGAGAGTAGATCCTCGATGACCAGACGTACCTTCGGCCCCATGTCGTGCTCTTCGAGCCAGCGCAGGGCGCTGTCGACGGCGCGGGATCGTCGGTCCTCGTCGAGGGCCGGGTGGCGCAGGACACCGGAGAGCACGGAGCGGGACTTCATCGACCGGTCGGTGCTCAGACGGTCCAGAGCGATGTCGATGCCGATACGTGCCTGCTCGACTGACAGGTCTGGGCGTGTGAGGAAGGAGGCGAGCACCGGGCGCTGCACCTTGCCGCCATGGCAGGCGAGCCACCGCAGGCTGACGTCCGCAAGGGACCGTGCCTGATCGCGCGTCAGCCCATCGAGCTGGCTGAGCATGACGGCCATGAGCACGTGATCATCTGGATGTGCAAGGAGCGCGGCGCATCCGAGACGGATGGCACGCTGCAGCTGTGCGGACGGCAGGTCCGGCACGCGAAGGAAGGAGCCTAGAACGGAACCGAACGCCTCGTGCTCCGGGTGGCCGTCGAGCCACGTGAAGGTGAGCGTGACGGCGGTCCGAGCCTGTTCCTGGGTGAGTTCCTCGCAGTGGATGAGCAGGCGAAGGAGTATGGCCGGGGCGGACTGGGCTTCAGGTTGCGACCTCAGCCGTTCCAGGAGAAGGGCTGCGGTGTCCGCCACGCTGTCGGCGGACAGCAACGTGCCCAGGACGCGGGAGGCTGCCGGGTGGTCGGCAGGTCCCTCAGCCGCCCACCAACGTGCGACGGCGATCATCCTGGGGCGCAGCGCCGGCGGGCACCCGTCCGTGGACAGGAGTCTTTGCACTACTCGGCCCGTGCTCGGGTACACCCCTCCCGTCTCTAGCCAGTCCAGTGCGCTTCGGATCAATGTCGCGCGGTCCGGGTCCGGGAGGCAGTCGTCTTCGAGCAGAGCACACAGTTCCGGACCGATGTTCGAGCCTGGGCGCAGATTGGAACGCAGCCACACGAGGCCGTGGTCCACGAGTTTCCGGCGGGCGACCGTGTCGATGTCCGTACGCTGCAGGAAGGCACGGATCACGGGTGCGACTCCGAGGGACCGGTACGGAGTGAGCCACGCCAGCACGCCCGCGACCACTCCATGCAGTCGATCCCTGGAGTGGTCCATGCCGAGCAGACGTTTCAACAGCGCGGGCGTATGACGCCAGTCGGGCCGGGAAGACACCCAGGCGAGGGTGCAGTCGACCACCAGGTTCTCGGTGCTCGGCGAAAGGTCGGGGCGCTCGATCAGCGCGAGCAGAAGATACTCCGTGTCGGTCTGTCCGCCCCGGCGAACGAGCCATCCGACGGCAGCCTCGACAAGGAATGCGGGAGCGGGATCCATGCCTCTCAGGGCGGCGGTAAGGAATGGCTGCGCGGTGTGGTCGGCCTCGGCGCGGGAGAGCCAGGGAGCAACCAGTGTGTTCCACACAGAACGGTCGAACCCTTGCCAGGGCCGGCTCGTCACCATCGTCAGCAGCGCCTGGCCGCCGTCGTCACCGGCACCCGCCAAGAGGTGGCCGAGCGGATCCACGTGGGCCGTAAGCCATTCCCCGCAAAAGCGTTCCAGGGCAGCGATCCGATGGGCGGGGCCAAGCACTGCCATGTCGACGGCCAGCCGTCGGAGATGGCCGGTGAATACGGAGAACGTACGTGCATGTCGCGTGAATGCGGCAAAGAGCGCACCGGCAGCGGCTGCGTCGACGCTCCATCCGGGAGAAGGCATCAGTGACTGCAGCAGCAGTTCGTCGGTGACGATGTCGTGCACCACGACCAGCTGACCGCCAACCTCATCGAGCCACCCGAGAGAGATCAGCGTGTCGACGACGCGCCGCCCTCCGAACGGAACGGCCAGCCCACCAGCCACCGTGAGGAACGTGTCGATGGCCTGTTCGACGACCATCCGGGACTGCGGGCTCGCCGCGACCGCCACGGTGAAGGCCAGCTGCTCGATGGCAGGGGTAGTGATACCCAAGGGGGAGGGGCTGAGTCCAGGGCTCGTGGCGAGCACGTCCCGGCGCATGCCCTCGCGCAGCCAGTCCAGCAGCTCGCCGGGCCGGACCGATGCCGCGACCCCCGCCGTGCGGTGGGCCAGCCCCCGCTCCTCGATCGCCCGCGCGATCAACAGCGCGATCACCGGACGCCTCCCGCAGATCTGGGAGAGTGCCTCGTTCCCCCATCGGCGCACGGTTTCCGGTGCTGCGTGGCGGACTACCTGGTCGATGATCGCGGACTGGTGTGGCCAGTCCTCTCGTACATAGAGCTCGTCGGCCACTTGGCTGCTGCCACGAAGCTGAACAGTGTGCAGGGATCCGGGCCGCACGGAGGCAAGGCACGCCACGGTCACGCCACGTCGCTTGGCCTCTGGGATCAGCACTTCGGCGAGGACGCGCAGGTCGACCTGTGAGCAGGCGTCCAGGTAGTCCAGTATCAGCAGCACCCGTCGGCGGGCGCACGAGAAGATGGATGCGGCCACGTCGTCGACCGTCACGGCGCTGTCTGGCTGGACGTGCAGGACTTGCCAGCCCGTGCGGTCCGCCCGGTGCGCGACCTCGAAGCACGTCCGCGTCTTGCCCGAACCGGCTGGTCCGACCAGTAGTGCCCCTCGTGAACGGCCAGTGCTCAGCCGGGCGAACAGGTGGTCAGGATGCGATGCGTGGTCCATCCCCGGATGGATGAAGGGCAAGTGCTCCTCGTCGAGAAAGCTGCGTCGTCCGAGCAGGCGCCGCATGACCTCGGCATGAGTGCGTACGCGGCCGCGCGCGGCTGGGTCGAACGGCGTCGGCGCGATGTCCTCCCCCGGCGTCACTGGCTCCACCCCGTGCTCGGCCAGCAGGCGCACGAATTCAGGATCTCGGGACACCTGGGAGAGGTCGGTCGCGGTGAGGCTCGCTGCGCCGGATGGAACGTGGTGGCTCGTACACACGCCGACGAGAACGCCGTCTTGCGTGATGATCCCTGCCCCGGACACCCCCTGCCAGGGAGATCCGCTTGACTCCATCGGCGCAGGGCTGCTGAGGGACAGCTCCATCTCGTGGCCCCCCAGGAAGGAGCCCAGAAGGATCGCCCCGGTCAACTGACGCGTTTTCGGCACATCCTGACGCGACGCATGGTCGGGGAACCCGATCGCGATGAACGGTACCGACTCCACGGTTCGGGGCAGAACGCCCCACCGGGCGGGAGGGATGGCGGGCCCGCCCTCCCTGAGAACCAGGAGGGCGAGGTCCACCTCGTCGATCCGGTGCCGCAGCACTGCGGTGACCTGAAGCCTCTGCGTCGACTGCCCGGGAAGTCTCACCTCATAGCTGTCACCGGGTTGAGTGAAGGCGTGGCCGGCGGAGATGGCCAGTCGTGAGGCGAGCATGAAACCGGAAGCAGCGAAACGAGGGAAGCCGTCAGATCCGCGGCGCACCACCATGGCCACACGCTCCAGGGGCTGCTGCGCGGCGATCAGATCAGCCACAGTGGATGCCAATCTCGGAGGAACGACTCATCCACGAGGTCAGTCCTCCAGAACGGCTCCACGCCCCGAATCTGTCAGGACGGAGCCGCCGTTGGCCGTCTCGGCCGAGAGTTCCAAGGACACGGTGTGCGTGGTGGAGGCACCTCCGGTCGCCTTACCGCCAGCCGACAGCACCCAGAACTTGACCCCGCCCTGGGCCTCTGTCGATGCTGTCACCGCGACCTGTACGTCTAGCTTCACCGACTGCACTCGAAGTCGGACCGGTTGACCCTCGGCGTCCGCCATCGCCTGCGCCAACTCACCACGCAGCGCCTTGATTGTCTCCGCCAAGCCGATCTCCACCAGTCCCCCTCTTCTGGACCGCTCCCGGCTGCCATCGTGTCCGTACGATGATGGTGATGGAGACGGCCTGCTTGATCACCCAACCATGGTAGAGGGTTGGGCCGAAGATGTGTGGGGGTCGGCTTCGATGCGGTCTCCTCCGTCTCCTTCGCCCCCGTCACAGGGTGGGCATCGCAGGAACTCCCTCTCATCCTGAACAAGTTCAGCAGTTTCGCGGCCGTGCAGCCCGCCGAAGCGGGCCGGGCGTACCGCCCCGGCAGGGACTCACGCCGGATCGGGCAGGTCCATCAGTGCGAGCTTCGACGGGTCCGCCATGACCGTGATGCCGGTGATCCGGCCGTCGGCGACGGTGAACGCGAGGACCGAGAGCGGGGTGCCGTCCTCGCGCCAGGAGACGACTCCTGGGAGGCCGTCGACGAGCACCGCTCGCCCCTGTGCGGCTGCGCCGGCGGACAGGTGCGCGCCGGCTGCGACCTTGGTGGCGCCAAGGGCGACGACGGTGCCGGACGGGGTGTCGACGGTCAGTTTCACCTCGGGGTGGAGAACTCGCAGCAACTCCTCGAAATCCCCGCGACGCGCCGCCGCCAGGAAGGCCTGGACGACCTCTCGTTCCTCCTGACCGACACCGGTCGGGCGCTCCGCCGTCCGCACCTTCCTGCGGGCGCGGCTGGCGAGCATCTTGGCGGCGGCGGTGGACTTGCCGAGGATGTGGCCGATCTCGTCGAACGGCACCGCGAACAGGTCGTGCAGGACGAACGCCAGCCGCTCGCTCGGCCCGAGCGACTCCAGGACGACGAGGAGTGCGAGCCCGACCGAGTCGGCGAGCACCGCGTCGTCCTCGGGAGCGGGACCGTCGTCGAGCGTCACCACGAGCTCGGACAGGCGGTCGTCGTAGGACGACTCCGGGCGGGCCTGGCGCGACCGCAGGACATCGAGACTGATCCGGCCGACCACCGTGGTCAGCCAGCCGGCGAGGTTGTGGATGGTCGTCGAGTCCTGGCGGGAGAGCCGCAGCCAGGCCTCCTGGACCACGTCCTCGGCGTCGGCGTGTGATCCGAGCATGCGGTGGGCGACCGCGCGCAGCCGGTCGCGTTGGGCCTCGAACGCCTCGGACATCGTGTCTCTCGGGTTGGTGTCGTACATGTCGTTACCTTCCTCGGCTCTGCTCCGTCATGGGGATGACGGGCCCGGAAGGGCGCAGGTAACCGATGAAGGAGCAGGACCGATGGAAGCACGCATGACAAGCCCGGCCGATCCCGACGTGACCACGGCGATCCAGCACCTCTACAAGGCGGTTCACGCCGGGGGAGTTGACCAGCGGCTGCTGGGGCTGGTCCACCTGCGCGCCAGTCAGATCAACGGATGCAGCCCCTGCATATGGGCCACGACCCGGGCGGCGATGAAGGCCGGTGAGACGGAGGAGCGGCTGCACAACGTGGTCGCTTGGCGTGAGACGCCGTTCTTCAGCGAGGAGGAGCGGGCCGCCCTCGCCCTGACCGAGGCCGCCACTCGGCTTCAGGACGGCGCACCGGGCGTGACCGACGAGATCTGGGACGCCGCCGCCGACCACTTCAGCGAGGAGCAGCTGGGAGCGATCACGCTGGAGATCGCGCTGACCAACTTCTTCAACCGCATCAACCGGACGGTCCGGGAGCAGGCCGGCAAGACCTGGTGAGCCGGGCGGTCACCTCGGATACCGGCCCGGGGCCGCAGCCTCGGTCGACGTGCTGGGAACGGCTGCTCCGTGGAGGAGTTTCCGGTCCAAGAGGGCAAGACGCCGTTCCGGTTCGGACTTCACTTTCCGGCCTCACGCATCAGCGTGAGGCCGGAAAGCGCGTCGGCGGACCGTCAGCGGGTCATGGCCTCCGGGACCGCCGCCGGGTCGGCTTCCCCCGCAGCGGCCGCGGGGGAAGCGGGGGAAGCGGGGATGAGGAAGGACGCGATGAGTCCGAGGAGGACGAATCCGGCGGCGACGTAGCCGCCGAGGACCACGCCGTCCGTCATCGCGGCGCGGGCCGCGTCCGCGACGGAGACCGTCTGCGGGTTCGCGGCCAGGGGGCCGATCGCGGCTCCCGCGCTGTCGGTGACGGCCCCGGTGAGCCGGCCCGCCTCGCCCGTGGGCAGGCCGCCGTCGGTGAGCCGGTCGTTCAACCGGGTGCTGAGCGTGGTGAAGAACACCGTGGTCAGGGCGGCGATGCCGAGCGCGGAGCCGAGCTGCCGGAAGGCGCTCTGAATCCCGGATGCCTGTCCAGAGCTGGCTTCGGGGATGTCGTTGAGGACGACGTTGGTGACCTGGGCGGTCGCGAAACCGACGCCGATTCCGTAGAGGAAGAGCACCAGGGAGACGGACCACCAGGAGCTGTCCGGGGCGGCGATCAGCCCGATTCCGGCGAGCCCGACGACCTCCAGCGCGAGGCCGACGCGCAGCTGGCGCAGCGGGGGGACCTTGGCGGCCATACCGAAGCTCGCGCCGCTGGCGACGAACGAGCCGATGGCGACAGGGACGAGGGCCAGACCGGCCTGCAGGGCGCTGTAGCCGAGAGTGAACTGCAGCCACAGCGGCAGGATCGCGACGACGCCGAACTCGCCGATTCCGATGATCAGCGTGGCGATGTTGCCGCTCCGGAACGACGCGATGGAGAACAGGCTCACATCCATCAGGACCCGGTCCGCGTCACCCCTGCGGCTCAGGGCGGTCTGCCTCCGTACGAAAGCGAACAGGGCGGCGGCCGACAGGACCAGGGCCACCAGGACGGGCGAGGGGCCGCCGGACCAGGTGAGGCCGAGGACCTCCAGCGGGTGCACGCCGACGATCCACCCGTACGTACGTCCCTCGACAAGGCCGAATGCGAGCAGCCCGAGACCGGCGACGGAGAGCAGCGCGCCCGGTACGTCGATACGGCCCAGGGTCCGGGGCGAGGGAGCCATGTACAGAAGTACACCGGCCCCGACGAGCACGGACAGCGGCACGTTGATGCCGAACGCCCAGCGCCAGGAGGCGTGCTCGGCGAGCCAGCCGCCCAGCAGCGGGCCGAGCGCGGCGGCAGCGCCGATGGTCGAGCCCCACACGGCGAACGCCTGGCCGCGTGCCTTGCCGGTGAAGGTCGCCTTCAGCAGGGAAAGGGAGGTCGGCAGCAGCATCGCCGCTCCGGCGCCCTGGAGGAACCGCGCCACGATCAGCAGCCCGCTGTTGGGTGCGAGCCCGGCCAGCACGCTGGTCGCACCGAAGACGACGACACCACCGAGGAAGACCCGGCGGGCGCCGAAGATATCGGCCAGCCGGCCGGTGAGCAGGAGCAGCGCCGCGAAGACGATCGCGTACGACTCCTGGATCCACTGTGTCTGGGCCGAGGTGGCGTCCAGGTCCTCGATGACCGAGGGGACGATCACGTTCACGATCGTGGTGTCCACCACGATCAATGCCACGCCCAGCGCGATCGCGATCAGGCCGAGCCACCGGCGGGTGGTAGTCGGTTCACGCACAAGAAGTCCTTCCATCGTGGAATAGTTCCACAAAGAAAGTAGATTCGGAGCGGTAGGTTGTCAAAAGCCGCAGGTGCGGCGCGGCCCATGGGGGACACACGGGTGCCGGATCTCGGAGGAAGGGTGGCGTTGGCGTTGGCCGTGGAGGAATCGGCGCACAGCGGTGTGGCGGAACAGCGGGAACGGCTGATCGAGGGGCTCCGGGCCTACGGCGGCCACTTCACCGAGCTGAGTCGTCTCTTCGCCGACTGGCTGGGCCTGCACTCCACGGACGCCACCGCGCTGCTGGAGGTCGCCGCGGCGGAGGAGCGGGGCGCCCCGCTGTCCCCGGCCCGCCTCAGCGAGCGGATCCTGCTCTCCCCGAGCGCGACGACCGCCCTGCTCAACCGGCTCGAACAGGCCGGGCACATCATCCGCAGCCGGGAGCACACCGACCGCCGGGTCATCACCCTGCGCAGCAGTGCCCATGTCCAGGAGCGCGCCGACGAGTTCTTCCGGCCCCTGGGCGTCCGCCTGGACGCCGTGCTGGCCGGGCACCCACCGGAGGTGCTGGCCGGCTTCGAGGCCCTGCTCGCCGACCTGAGCGCGAGCATGGACACGTACATCGCCGAGCGGACGGAGAAGACCTGATGCCCAACCGGCCCGGCCTCCACGGCCGCGCGTCCGGATCGGCCGTCACCACGCGCTCCGCATCCTGACCGGGCCGGCTCTCCCGGGCCGACGCGGGCCGGATGGACATGCGCCGGCAGGTCGAAGCGGTCGCACCACCGCGACGAGCGCAAGAATCACGCATGATCCTTCGGGCCTGGGCGGATCGGCAGCGTGGTCAGAAGGCCGAACGCCCGGCTCCCGGATCACTCATTCGTTGCCGGCGCCTGCTGTTCTGCGTCAGGGATCCGTTCGCTCACCGGAGGGGCGGCGGTGACTGCGGCAAGCCGACGGGGCCGGTGCAGGGCTGTTGCCGCGGACAGCACGGCCGGGGCCGCGGCGAGTGCGAAGCATGCGGGCAGGGGGAGGCGGCCCACCAGCAGCCCGGTTGCGGCTGTCGCACCCGCTGAACCGGCGTTGAAAGCGGTGTTGACCCATGCGCCCGCTCTGGTGCGGGCGGCCGGATGGGCGTACTCGTCGGCGATCAGGTAGGTGGTGGTGATGGCCGGGGCGATGAACAGCCCGCTGAGCGCCGCCCACGCGATGAGTACGTAGGGATGGGAGGAAAGCCCCGTCGCGGCCAGCGTCAGTCCCAAGGCCGCCGCCAGGAATGCCAGCCGCAGCCTGCTCGACGCGCGCCACGGGACGGCGCCGTAGATCAGGCCGCCGATGGCGCTGCCCCCGGACAGCGCGGCCAGGATCCAGGTGACCGCCGCAGGGTTCCGGTGTTCGTCGGCGAAGGCGATCACCAGGAGATTGAACGCGCCCAGACATATGCCCACCGTGGCGGAAACGGCGATCGCCTGACGCAGCCCGGCGCCGCCTTGCAGCGGCCGTCGACCCGGCGGGGCGGGTTGCCCGCCGGAGTCGAACTCCTCGCACGGCGCCGGCCCGGAGGAGGCCTTCTTGTGGCCAACCCCGCCGCGGACCGCCGGGGATGAGGCCAGGGCGAGTGAGCCGGTCAGTACGAGTGCGGCGCTCACCGCGAGACCGATCGATGGTGTCGCGATGTGCAGCAGCAGTCCCACCAGCAGTGGTCCTGTGACGAACAGGAGTTCCTCGGCGACCGTGTCCAGGCTGAACGCGCGCTGCAGCAGCCGCGGGTCGGGAACCATGTCGCGCCACAGAGTCCGCATCACCGGGCCGAGCGGCGGTGTGCATGCTCCGGCGGGCACGGCCAAGCCCCCCAGGAGGATGCCTGAGGTGCCGGGCCACGAGGTCGCGAAAGCCAGTCCGGTCAGCAGCAGTGCGTAGGCGGCGGCCATGGGGGGCAGCGCTCGGCGCGGCCCGTACCGGTCGACCAGACCGGCACGGGTCGGCGAGAGAAGGACGCTGGTCAGCCCGAACAGAGCCATGACGGTGCCGGCCGCGGCGTAGGAGTCGGTGGCCTCTTTGATCGCCAGCACCAGCGACAGGGAGACCATTCCGTAGGAGAGCCGGCCCAGCAGTGCGGCGCCGAACGTGCGGCAGGCATGGCGGGTGCGCAGCACAGCCGCATAGGAAGGGGTGATGGAAGACGCAGGCATGTTCATGTTCCTCGGAGAGGCGGCGCCGAGGTGATAGGCGCTCAAACGTGCATGGGCAGCGAGGGCCACGCCCGGTGGGCGTGGTCATCTCGGGCTCCTAGGCACGGAAGAGGAACATGCGGTCAACGTAGCAGAGCCGGTGCCGGTCGGGCCGGTCCCGTCCTCACCGGCATCGGCGTCGATGCCTCGGTCACCGCTCCGACTCGGCCTGGCGGTCGGCCCCGGTGGGCGCCGCTCAGCCTCCTTCGGTTTCCCGGCGCACGGTAGCGGCGATGCGGGTCAGCGCGGCCTCGAGGTGGCGGCGCTGAGCGGCGCTGAGCGGATCGAACACGAGCCGCTTCACCTGCGCGACGTGTTCCGGTGCGCTCTCGACGAGCTTCTGCCGGCCGGCGTCGGTCAGCGTGGCGAGGGTGTATCGACCGTCGCCCGGGTCGGTTCGGCGGGCGACCCAGTCGCGGGCTTCGAACCGATCCATCACCTTCGACAGCCGGGGCTGGGTGCTGTCGCAGAGCCGGGCCAGTTCGCTGAGCCGCATCGTGGCCTCGTCGGCCATGGACAACTGCGCCAGGACCCCGTACTCGAAGTTGGAGATGCCCGCGTCCCGCTGCAACTGACGGTCCAGGGCCGCCGGGAGGGCGATGACGACGGTGAGAAGCGCCTGCCACAGGTCCTGCTGGTCGTCGTCGAGCCAGGGCGACTGAGTGTCCATGAGCCCCATCATACGTGCCCGAGCAACTCGGACCACTTGCCCAAGCAAGTGATAATGCTTTCCCTGGCAAGTGAAGGAGTTGATCTCGACGACGGCCACGAGCAGCCTGGCTCGGCATGAGGAGGCCGGCGACGGGCGGCTGCCCGGCAAGACGTCGTCCTCGCTCCTGAGCCTCGCGTCCGGTGTTCCGGCGGTCGCTCCGGCGGGTTCCCGTGGTGTGGCGGACCGGACATCGGGGCGACGGTGGGCGCGAAGGCGGTCCTGCTGGGGTGCGGTCCGCGGGACGACGAGGAGGGGGTCCGGACGCGTTGTCACTGGGGCCGCCTAGAGTCTCTCCCACTCGTCACGGTGCGTTGCCGTCGACGGGTCTCATCAGCGTGCCACCGGTTCGGCGGCCGTTCGGAAACAGGGGAGAACAGCGCATGGGGTGGGTTTCGGCAGGCGACTATGAAGTCGCCCTGGAGGCGGGCAAGGTGGTCTGCCGTAACGGGAAGGGGCGGCGGCTGAAGTCCGTTCCGGCCAAGTTGAAGGACGACCCGGCGGTCGTCGGTCTCCGGCAGTTGACCGAGTGGCTGGAGCGGCACGAACGCCGGTGCCTGACCGACGTGGAGCAGTGGATGGTGCGTTCGCTGCCCGTTCCCACGGCCGTGCTCGCCCGGGTCTGGCCCGACCCGGCGTGGCAGGCGGCCCTGCGGGACGTCGTGGTCACCGGCGCCGACGGCGGGGTCGCGGGATTCCTGCGCGATGTCGATTCCGAGCGTGGTCTCGGCCTCGTCGACCTGGACGGTGACACGGTCCGCATCACCCCCGACGTCGTCAGCGTGCCCCACCCCGTCCTCCTCGACGACCTCGAAGACCTGCGGGAGTTCGCGGTCGAACTGGGAGTGAGCCAGAACGTGGAGCAGTTGTTCCGAGAGGTGTGGCGCCGCCCGCCGGGCCTCGCCCCGGAGACCACCTCCGTGGATACCTACGCCGGAGGCGTGTTCAAGGAACTGCGCTTCCTGCACGGCCGCGTCACCCAGCTCGGGTACCGGTCGCGCGGGGGATACGCGGTCTGCCCGGTCGTCGAGGACGGCGCCACCGCCGAGGCGCGCATCTGGATCGGCGAGCACGACGGATACGACGAATACGGCACCGAGACCGGCCCCCTGGGCTGGACCGACCCCTCGGGGCGCGCGCTGACGGCCGCCGAGGTCGGTCCCGTGGCGTGGTCGGAGGGCATGCGGATGGCGGCGGCACTCTACGCCGGCCGCGACGTGGAGGACGAGGAGCGGGCGGCATGAGCATCACGACGACGAACACCGACGCGAGCACGACGGCACCGGACGCGGCCGTCCTTCCCGCCCAGGCCCGGGGCGACAGCACCTCCGGCCTCGCCGCCGAGGCCCGTGCGACGGCCCTGCTGGACGCGGGCGCGATCCTCCCGGCCGGCACCACCGACCGGGACGACGCCGACGCGCTGACCGCACGCACCTACACGCACACCGCCCTCGGCGACCGCCCCGTGGTCCGGCTCGTGCCCGGAACGCTCGGCGAAGCCGAGGACCTGGCCCTGGAGTTCCTCGGGCTGGCCCGGACCGCCGAGGCCCCCGTCGTGGGTCAGGTGCGCCGCGAGACGCTGGGCTTCCCGGCCTGGGCACTGGTCAACGACCCGGCCAACGGGCACCACGCCCTGGCCCTGGTCAAGGACATCGAGCGGCTGGGCCGGCAGGCCAGGGGCCGTGCCGGAGCGGCCAAGGAGGGCTTCGACGCGCTCGGCGCACGGCTCGGCCGGGCCGTGCCCCACTTCCTCCCCACCTACTACGAGCAGGTGGCACGCCTCTTCCTCCAGGCGGAGAACCCCACTTACGCCGCCTCGTTCTTCGGCAAGGCCCGCGAGGCCGAGCGGGTGCACGGGCTGGTCGTGGACGAGGAGCGGCAGCGGGCCGTCTTCCTGGAGTTCGCCCTCGTCGGCGCGCTGACCGTGAAGGCGCTCCGGCAGTACGTACGGGACTTGGTGGCCCGGCTCGAACCGGCGGACGCCTGGGCGCAGTTCCGCCGTCTGCTGGTCGAGCGCTGTGCGGCCGGCATGCCGCCGTACGCGGCGCTGCCCCAGGACGTACGCGCCCTGGTCAAGGCCGCCGGGCTGGACCGGGAGGCCGCCGAACGTGACCTGGTGGCCGATCTGATCGGCTCTCCGGGAGTCGTCCGCGCACCCTCCTCGTTCTGGGAGACCTACCGCTCCGCGCTCGTCGACCTCGCCCGACGGGACGCGACCGTGCGGGTCCGGCTCCTCGGCTTCTTCCCGGAGACCTTCAGCGAGAGCGGCCGGAACGCGGACGGCGAACCGGGCTGGCTCGCCCTGCTGGCCGAGTCCGGCGCCGACGAGCTGCTGACCGCCCTCCCGGACACCTCCGGCACCCCGGCTTCCGCATCCGCCGCGCTCTCCGCTTCGTCCGTCTCCCCGGCGGACTGGCTCGCCCGCTGGGAGGCACACCGAGGGCGCAGCCGGGTCACCTCGGGCCGCTGCCCGGGGACCCTCGGCCTGACCGCCCGGATGGCGGACCGGCTGCGCGCCGACGGGCACCCCGTCGACCTGTTCCAGGGCCGCTGGCAGCGCACCGCCGATCTGGACCTTCTCGACCTCTGCCTGGCCTCCGGCATCCCCGTCGCCGAGCCGGACGACCAGGACGCGGGGACCGCGCGGTCCCTCGGGGTCCCGATCGGCCCGTGGCTCACCGACACCACACCCGGCGCGCGCGATCTCACCGCCGTCGCCGAACGGCCGTTCTTCCGCGCCTTGCTGAGCCGGAACGTCGGGGACCTGGGCGACGGACACCGCCAGCGGCTGAGCGACGCCGGCCTGGCGAAGGTCGCGGCCCACCCGGTGCTCTCCGTCGTCCTGCGGGAGTGGCTGACCGCCCGCGCCGAGGAGTACGCGGCCGCGCGAGGGCTCCCCGGGCTGCGCGCCGCTCTCAACAGGCTCTCGTCGTTCGGTTCCGTGGTCGCGGACGTCGCCCCGGAAGCCGTACGACTCATCGAGGGCCACGACGTCGTGCCGCTGCTCGCCGCCACCCTGCGCGCCGGCGTCCTCGACGAACTGGGCTGGCCCGCACTCGACGAGACCTACGCCGAACTGGCCGCCGAGGCCGCGGCCGCCGGGCGCCGGCAACACAACCGGCGGGAGACCGCCGGCGTCACCGGTGCCTGGCCCGCGCTGATCCTGAACACCCTCGAACGGGCCGTCGTCGTCGGCCCGGAAGGCGTTCTGCTGCGGCACACCCTGCGGCTGCCCGCCACCGTCGACCACTGGCGGACGATCGCCCTGCGTTACGTCGACGGCGAGTTGCTGGTCATTTGGTGGGAGGACGGCAAGCAGCGCGGCTACTGGTCGCACCGCCCCGCCGAGGTGTTCACCGTCGGCGGCGAGCAGATCCCCCGCTGGGGCGGCTCCGGCCCCTCCGACGAGGTCTGCCTGCCGCTGCCCGGAGGCGGCCGCGCCACGGGCGGAAAGGCCCTGCACGCGGGCGACACGTCCCTCCCGCCCCAGCGCGCCGTCATCTCCGACGGCACCGGCTACTGGCGAGAGGGCCACCAGGGCACGCAACGGGTGTGGCTGGAGTACGACCCGGCAGGCGGCACGCACGGCCGCGCCTCCCTCCCCGCCTTCCTCCGTTCCGGGGTGCGGGACGGCGCCAGACTGCTCGCCGAGCACTGCCAGGTGCTGCCGCTCCAGCCCGGTCTGGAGACCACCCCGTTCGGCACCGACGGCACGGTCCTCGGCCGCTGGGTCCGCCGCACGGTCGCCGAGACCGGCACGGCCGCCCCCGCCGACGGGCACCGGACCGTCACCGGCACCCCCGACGGCCACACGGTCACCCTGCCGCACCCGCTGCCCGGCGGCGGCTCCCCGGTGCCGCTCGGCGCCCTCGCCCTGCCCGGCGGGTCACGGCTGGTCGCGGCCCTGAACCACCGTTCCGTGGAGGCGCACCCGGCGGACACCGACGGCACCGGCGGCAGGCTGTGGTCCGTCACCACCGACTCCTCCGGCGGGAACGACGCGGCGGGCACCCCCTACGTGCCTCCCGTCTCCTACTGGCACGCCCTGCGCCCGAGGGACGAGCGGGGCTCCATGGCCCTGCGGAACCTGACGGACGCCCGGGCGGAGGAACTGTTCAACGAGGTCGCCGCCGCCGTCGCCCGGCACCTGGAGGCGTTCCGGGCCGTCGAGGAGTACACCGGGCCCTCCTCCCGGGAGCTGACCGAGGAGGCCGCCGCCCGGGTACTGCCCGAGGTGTCCGACGCACGGCTCCTCGCGGGCGTCACCGCGCTCGTCCGGGACGCGGTGGACCGGGCTGTCGCGGCCGCCCGGTATCTGGAACCGCCCAAGCCCGTGCAGCCGGCCGCTCCCCGGGACACCGCGCGCACCAAGGGCATGTTCTTCGACCACGCGCCCGAGCACGGCGACGACACGACGCTGCGGAACGCCTCCGCCTGGGGCTCCGAGCGGATGCACGGCAACTGGTGGGGCGGCGGGAACCGGTGGACCGCGATCCGGCAGATCCTCGCCGTGAACCACGTCCTCGGCGGTGAGCCGGCGTTCGGCCCGCCCACGCCGTCGAAGGTCCCGTTCACCTCCGTGGACGGCTGGCAGCGGGACGAGTACACCGTGCCCGGCGACTCCCTCACCTGGACCTCCGTCCTCGACAAGCTGCCCGAACTGGCCTACCGGGCCGCCTCGGCCACCACCTCCCCCGAACACCGCACCGGGCTCCTCGTCCTGCTGGAAGCCCTCGCGGCCGGCCCGCTGGCCGACCCGGCGGGCACGGTCCGGCTGGTGGAGCTCATCGAACCGCTCGGCGGAGAAGCACCCGGACGGGGACGCCCCGAGGCCGTGCACCGCCTCGGCCAGGTGCTCCGCAAGGGCGCCCGCACGGTCGTGGTCCTCGCCGACCGAGGCCGGAACACCCGGGACGACGCGGCGTGTTGGCTCGCCCTGGACCACGACCCGACCGGCGCCTTCGGTCCCGTACCCGGCTTCACCCTGGACCACGAGCGTGTTCACCGGCAGGGCATCGCCCGCGACCGGCTCACCCGGCTCACCGCCCTGGTGCGGGAGCAGGGCCCGGCACCCTGGCGCCCGGAGGCCGCCGAGGCGTTCCACACGGCCACCGGAATCGGTCCCCTCCAGTCCGCCGCCCTTCTGTCGGCAGCCGTCCAGGAACCCGGTGCCGAGGCGCTCACGCTGCTCGGGGCGAAGACACGCGCCTTCGAGGAGGCCCAGGCGAGGCTGGACGCCCTGCCCCGCGACGACCGGCACGCCCTGCTCCGAGCGCTGCTCCCCGAGGACCCGGCCGAGCTGTGGGCCACGGGCCCCGACATCCGGGCCGCCGCCGAGGTCTGGCAGGAGCGCCTGACCTCCCTCGTCCGCGTCCCCGAGGAACTGGACCTCGACCTCTCGGGCACCACCTCGGGCGCCGTCGACCTGGTCCTCAACGCGGGCTCCCGGACCTGGCTCGCCCACGGCACCCCTGTCCAGGACGGCACCGGTCGCCCGGGCCTGCGCGTGGCGGGCGCACGCGGTACGGTCGCCTCCGCCCTGACCGCTCTGCACACCCTCGCCTACACCCTGCCGTACGGGCACCCCCTGCGGGCGCACCTGCCCGTCGGGCTGGCGGCCCTGCGCGGCCGCCTCGCCGATCCGGACCTGGTGCTGGACCTCGGTCTGCACTGGACCGAGTCGGGAGGCCCGATCGGCGCCACGGTACGCGCCGCCCACGGGCTCCCCGAGTCCGGCGGCGCCGACGCCGACGGACTGGTCCGGGCCGGCACGGCGCTGCTCCTCGCCCCCGGGTACGGCAACAACGAGAAGCTGCTGATTCGCCCGGCAGGCATGGCAGGCCCCGACGACCCGGCGTTCGGCCTGGTCGAGGGCACCGTCGCCAGTCACGGCACCGGCGACCTCCTCGCCCTGCGCGCACTGCTGGGCGAGGAGACCGACGCGTTGGCCTCGGCGGGCGCCCCCGACGGCTCCCCGCACCACCCGGCCCAGGACCCGACGCGTGCGGTGCCGGAGCTGGTGGCCGAGGCGGGCAAGGCCCTCGACCTGAGCGCGGACGCCGCCGCCCTCTATCTGATGCTGCTCGCCCTGCCCGACCCCACGGACCGCAACTGCGTCCGCTGGACCGAGTGGAAGCCCGCACGGATCAAGAAGGCCCGGGCGGAACTCGCCGCCACCGACCTGGTCGTGGAGGCCAAGCGCTCCCGCGCCGGCCGCTCGCTGTTCCTCCCCTGCGGCTGGCTGGAACGCGGCGCCCCCGGACTGCCCCTGGAGACCTGGAAGGAACGCCTGTACCCGGTGGCCGGATCCTCCCGGACCCTGCCCCACCTCCCCGTGCCCGAGCTGTACGCAGCCGCCTGGGCACGGGTCCGCGACGGCGACGCCCCCGCCTTCGAAGAACTGGACACCCGCGCAACCCGGAAGGGCCGCCGTCGATGACGAACGACACCACGACCACCACGACCACGTCGGAAAGCACCACCACCGGCGGCGTCCCGGGCCAGGCGGCGGCGCCCGGCCGGGAGCACCGCCAGATCATGCTCCCCGAGGACCGGTACGCCACCGAACTGGCCTTCCTCGCCGCCCACGACCCCGGCCCCCGGCCGCCCGGCTGGCTGCTCACCCCGCGCGCCGTCGTCACCTTCGTGACGGGCAGCGGGGGCGATGCACTGGGCCTGCCGAAGGGCGCCGCCCCCGGTGACGGGGTGCCGCGCCGCCTGGTGATCGAGCAGAAGTTCGTCGGCGAACGCGCCCTGGTCGAACGGTGCGTGGTCACCCTCGCCGGGGAGCGCGGACTCCTCCTCGTGGGGGAACCCGGCACCGCCAAGTCCATGCTCTCCGAACTGCTGTCGGCGGCCGTTTGCGGGACCAGCGCACTGACCGTGCAGGGGACCGCGGGCACCACCGAGGATCAGCTCAAGTACGGCTGGAACTACGCGCTGCTGCTCGCCCAGGGACCCACCGAACAGGCACTGGTGCCCTCCCCGGTACTCGCCGCCATGACCCGGGGGGCCGTCGCCCGGGTCGAGGAGGTCACCCGCTGCCTGCCGGAGGTCCAGGACGCTCTCGTGTCGCTGCTCTCCGAGCGGCGCATCGCGGTTCCCGAACTCGCGGGCGGCGAGGGCGCCCAGGTGCACGCGGCCCCCGGGTTCACCCTCATCGCCACCGCCAACCTGCGGGACAAGGGCGTCTCGGAGATGTCCGCCGCGCTGAAGCGGCGTTTCAACTTCGAGACCGTGGGCCCCATCGGGGACCTGGACGCCGAGACCGCGCTCGTACGACGCCAGTCGCGGGCAGCCGTCGAACGTGTGGGCGCCGCCTACCAGGTAGACGAGGCGGTCCTCGAAGCCCTGGTCACCGCCTTCCGGGATCTGCGTGAGGGCCGCTCGGCGGAGGGCTGGGAGGTGGAGCGCCCCTCCACGGTGATGAGCACGGCGGAGGCGGTCTCCGTCGCGGGCTCCCTCGGCCTGGCCGCCGCTTACTTCCCCGGCGACCGGGACGTGCTCTCCCTCCTGCCCGGCCATCTGCTCGGCGTCGTCCGAAAGGACGACCCCGCCGACGCGGCACGGCTGCTGGGGTACTGGGACGGGCCGGTGCGCAGGCGCGCCGAGCAGGGGTCGGCCACCTGGCGTGCCCTGTGGGACCTGCGCGCGGTGCTGGAGAACTGACGGATGAGCGAGTCGACCATCCCCGGGACGCGGTCCACCGCGGAGGTGCCGCCCACCGCCGAGGCAGCGCCCACCGCCGGCCCGCCGGCCGCCTACCCGGCGGGGAGCCCGGCGGCCGGGCCCGCTGTCCCGGAGGCCGGGCCTGCCACCTCGGAGGCCGGGCCTGCCACCTCGGCATCTGGGCCTGCCACCTCGGAAGCCGCGGTGGCGGCCCTCGCGGCGACCGGACCCGGGTCGCCGTTCCTGATCGGGGTGCGCCACCACGCGCCCTCGCTGGCGGCCGCCCTCCCCGCGCTGCTGGACGCGGCGGCCCCCGACGTCCTCCTCGTCGAGCTGCCCGCCGAGTTCCAGCCCTGGCTGGGCTGGCTCGCCCACGAGGAGACCGAGGCGCCGGTGGCGCTGGCCGCCGTGCCCGCCGGCGGGCCCGGACCCGGATCGGCCGGCGAACGGGGGCCGGCCTTCTACCCGTTCGCCGACTTCTCGCCCGAACTGGTCGCTCTGCGCTGGGCGGCGAGAAACGGCGTCCCGGCGGTGGCCTGCGATCTGCCGCTGGCCGACCGGGCGTGGGCGGGGCGCGGAATCGACACCCCCGCCCCTGTCCCGGATGCCGACTCCGCCCCCGGGCAGGGGGAGGGGCGGGGGCTGTCCGACGCGCTCCGGTCCCGGCTCACCGGCCGGGACGGCGACGATCTGTGGGACCGGCTGGTGGAGGCCCTCGCGCCCGGTTCGACACCCGAGGCGCTCCGCCGTGCCGCCCTGCTCACGGGCTGGGCGCTGCGCCACGAGGCCGAGGCGCGGGGCGAGGTGCAGGGCACGGACCTGGTGCGCGAGGCGTGCATGCGCCGACATGTCGCCGAGGCCCTGGCGAGCGGACGGCGCCCCGCCGTGGTGGTGGGAGCCTTCCACACCCCGGCGTTGCTGCCGTCCGCCGCCGCGGCCGCCGGCGGCCCCGCACCGGAAGCACCGGAAGCAGCGCAAGCGGCGGAAGGAGCGGAAGCACCGGACCGAGCCGTCGTGTCAGGGCCGGGCACGGACGGCCGGGTGCACGCCGCCGGGACCGATACGTGCACGGTCTCCCTGGTGCCGTACACGTACCCGCTGCTCGACTCACGCTCCGGCTACCCGGCCGGCATCCGGGACCCGGAGTGGCAGCACACCGTCCTGGACGCCGCCGGGGACCCGGCGCTGTTGCACGAGGCGCTGATCCGCACCGCGGTCCGCGTCTGCGCCGCCCTGCGCGACCAGGGCCACCCCTACGGCCCGGCGGACGGCCGGGAGGTCGTCCGGGTGGCCGGTGACCTGGCCCGCCTGCGCGGCCTGCCCGCCCCCGGCCGCGGCGAGCTCCTGGAAGCCGTGCAGACGGTGCTCGGGCGCGGCGAGACCTATGGCACGGGCCGTGCCGTGGCCCGGGCCCTCGAACAGGTACTGATCGGAGCCCGTACCGGGCGGCCCGCCCCCGCCGCTCCGCGCAGCGGACTGGGCCCCGCCGTCGAGGCCGAGACCGAGGCGCTCGCGCTCCCCGGTCCGGAGGACGCGCACGAGAAGACACCGCGAGACCTCCGCCTCGACCCGGCGCGCTCCCCCCTGGACCGGCGCCGCGAACTGCTGCTGCGCAGGCTGACGGTGTGCGGCATCCCTTACGCGCAGGAGCAGGGGGTGGCCGGTGCGGCGGGCGGTGAAGGACTCACGACGCGCTGGCAGGTGCGGTGGACCCCGGCGACGGCCGCGATGCTCACAGCGGCCGGGGCCCGCGGTGTCACCCCGGCCCAGGCGGCCGAAGGCGTGCTGCGGCAGCGGCATGCGGCCGAGCGCGCGGAGGGCGGCCCGACGGCCGCCCAGGTCGTGGGCGGCCTCACCGGTGCCGCCGAGTGCGGGCTCCCCGCCCTGGCCGACGAACGCCTGACGGAACTCGCGGCCGTCCTCCCCGCGAGCGGCACCCTTCCCGAACTCCTCTCCGGACTTGACCTGCTGGATCGCCTCGACGCCGGGCACCTGCCGGGCATGGGCCTGCCCGACGCCACCGCGGCTCCGGACGCGACGGCCACCGCCCGTGCCGTCCGCACCGCGCACGCGGCCGAACTGCTGACCTCGGCCGCGGTACGCCAGGTCGACGGTCTGACCGGCTCCGAGGACCCCGAGGATGCCCGGGCGCTGCTCGAACTGGCCCAGCGGGCCGACCGGGTGGGCGGCATCCGGCTCACCGACGCCCTCACCCGGCTGGCCGCCGACGGCGCCCCGCTGATCGCGGCGGCCGCCGGTGCGGTCAGGGTGCTCACGGGCCACGAAGAGGCGGAGTCCTTCGGGGGGCGCGTGGCCTCCTGGGTGGACGGGGCCGTGGACAGCACCTCCCGGGCCGCGCTCACCGCCCGCCTCACCGGCGTCCTGACGGTGGCGGGCCCGCTCCTGACCGTCGGCATCGGCGCCCTGGACCCGTTGCTGCACCGGGTCGTCGAGCTGGACGACACCGCGTTCCTGGCCCGGCTGCCGGCCCTGCGCGGTGGGTTCGACACCCTGAGCCCGGCCGCCCGGGACCGGCTGCTGGACACCGTCGAGGAGCGGCTCGGCGAACGGGTGGACACCCTCGACGCGGACGACCCGGCCGAGTTGGCCCGCCGGACGACGGCCGACCTCGCGGCCCGCGAGCTCCTGGCCGGCCTCGGCCTGCCCGTCCCGCCACCAGCGGACGACGACCGGTTCCCACCGCCGCCCGGCCGTCCCACCGCGACGCGCCCCGCACCCGACACCGCACCCACCACCGCACCCGATGCCACTCCCTCCGACGAGGCCGACACCACCCCCTCCGCCGAGGCCACCTCCGTACCTTCCGCCGAAGTCGCCCCCGCGCGGATGCTCGCGCCCGCCGACCGCTGGCGGCTCGTGCTCGGTCGGCGGGCCGACCAACTGCCGTCCGGGGCCGCCCGCCTGGCGACCGCCCTGGACGAGCTCTACGGCGCGGGACACGGCGAGGGATCCCGTGGCGGACTGCCCGGCCCCGGCGGCACCGGACCGCGCGGCGGCCGGGAACCGTCGTTCCCCGGCGTCCGCGAGTGGTCCGAGGAACTGGCCGCGCTGTTCGGCCCCGGCGTCCGTGAGGAGGTCCTCGCCGCCGCAGCCGTGACAGGACGGCAGGACGTCCTCGCCGAGCTCGACCCGGCGGCCACCACCCCTTCCGTGGAGCTGCTCCGGACGATCCTGCGGTACGCGGGCGGTCTCCCCGAAGCCCGCCTCGCGGCGCTCCGGCCGCTGGTCCGCCACCTGGTCGACGAGCTGACCCGGCAGCTCGCCACCCGGCTGCGACCCGCTCTCACCGGCACGATGCTGGCCCGGCCCACCCGCCGCCCCGGCGGCAGGCTGGACCTGCCGCGCACGCTGCGCGCCAACCTGGCCACCGCCCGCCGGACGGCCGACGGAACGATCCAGGTGATCCCTGAGAAGCCCGTGTTCCGCAGTCGTGCCCGCCGGTCGGCCGACTGGCGCCTGATCCTGGTCACCGACGTCTCCGGATCCATGGAGTCGTCCACGATCTGGTCCGCGCTGACCGCCTCCGTGCTCGCCGGGGTGCCGACCCTGAGCACCCATTTCCTGGCGTTCTCCACGGAAGTCGTCGATCTCACGGGCCACGTGCACGATCCCCTCTCCCTCCTGCTGGAGGTGAGCGTGGGCGGGGGTACGCACATCGCCGCCGGGCTGCGGCACGCCCGCAGCCTGATCGCGGTGCCCAGCCGCACCCTCGTCGTCGTCATCAGCGACTTCGAGGAGGGCGCGCCGCTCGCCGGACTGCTGGCCGAGGTGCGGTCACTGGTGACCACCGGCTGTCACGTCCTCGGGTGCGCGAGCCTCGACGACGCGGGCCGGCCCCGCTACTCGACGGGCGTCGCCGGACAGCTCGTGGCCGCCGGCATGCCCGTGGCGGCCCTCAGCCCACTCGAACTGGCCCGCTGGATAGGGGAGAAGACCGCATGAACGCCGACCGGTTGCCACCTGTCGCGCCGGAAGTCACGGCCACGCTCGTGGAGAACCTCTCGCCCCGGCTGCGCAAGCGGCTGGACGCGGCGGTCACCAAGCTCGGCGCCCGCACGACGCGCCGCGACGGGGACACCGTGACGATCGAGGTCGACGACGAGACCGAGTTGCGCCTGCACGCCCCGGGCGGCGTGGTGGCGACGACGGACGCCATCACCTGCGGCTGCCTCCTCGCCCCGGCATGCGTCCACCGCGCGGCCGCCGCGTGCGCCGCCCCCGCGGCGGACCTGGCGCCGGAGCTGGTCGACCGGCCCACCGCGGAGGTCCCCGACCCCGTCTCCGTAACCGACCTCGCCGCCGCGTCCGCAACTGCCCCAGCCTCCGAAACCGACCCTGCCTCCGTAACCGACCGAACCTCCGAAATCGATCCTGCCTCCGCGACCGATCGAACCCCCGAAACCGCCTCCGCAACCGACCGAGCCCCCGTAACCGACCGAGCCCCCGCGCCGGCCCTCGACTCCGCCTCCTCGCCCGAGGTGGCGAGCCCGGACCAGCGTGCCGCCGCCGACGCCCTGTGGTCGGCGGGCGCCGCCGTGCTGGAGGCCGGCGTCGACGGGGCCGGCGCCGTCACCCAGTCGGCCCTCCTCCGCGCCGCGCACACCGCCCGGCTCCGGCAGCTGCCGCGTGCCTCGGGTGCCGCGCTGTCCGTCGTCACGCTGCTGCGCGCGGCCCGCGCCGGGGACCCGTCCTACCGGACCGCCGACCTGGTCACGGCCCTGGCCGAACTCCTGGGCACCGCGCACCGAGTGGGGACGTCGTCCGGTGCGGAGCTGGCCGCCGTCCGAGGCCGCGCGCGCCGCCCGTACAGCCCGGACGGCTCGCTGCGCCTGTACGGCCTGTTCACCGAACCCGTGGTCACCGACTCGGGGCACGGCGGCGTCCGCACCTGGGTCGCCGGATCCGACGGCCGCCTCTTCACGGTCGGCGACGTGGCGCCCGGCGGTGTCGGGCGCGCCCTGGGCGTGGCCGACCGGGCCGTGCGCCTGGGGGACAGCGCGCTCACCCACCGCGAGCTGGGCCGGGCCGGCCTGGCGGTCGCGGGGGCGACGGTGTCGCCGGACGGCAGACTGGGCGCGGGGAAGGGCGTCAAGGCCGTCACCGCCCGGGGCGCGGCGTGGACGGAGCCGCCGCTCGCCGCCCTGTGGGAGACGCCGCCGTCCGAACAGGCCGCTCGCGCCCTGCGGTCCACCTCCCGCTACGCGGACCCGGACGGCGGCGGCAGCGACCTGCTCTTCCTGGACGTCGAACTCCTCGGCGCGGTACGGGAATCGGGCGGATCCTGCCTGCTCGCCCGGTGCGCGGGAGGCGTTCCCGTCCGGCTCACCGTCGCCGACGACGACCCCGCGCTGGCCCACCGCGACAACGTGACGCTGCTGGGCGCGGCGCCGGGGACCCGGCTGAGGATCATCGGCCGCCTGGTGCCCGCCCCCCACCCCCGGCTCACCCTCCTCGCCTGTTCGCACCCCTCCGGCGAGGGCACGATCGACCTCGGCTTCGACCGCCTGCGTCGCGCCGATCTCCCGGACCCGACCGCCCCCGTGCACCCTGCCCCGCCCCGGCCCGGAGGGAGCGGCGCGCACTCACCCCTGTACCTCCTGGAGCGCCGGGTCGAACAGACGGTCCCGGCGGGCCGCGCCGCTCTCGGCATGCTCGGCGACGTCACCGCCGAGACCCGCCGGATCCGCCGCGCCGGTCTCCCCACGGCCGCCGGACTCCTCACCGCCCTGTGCGCCTCGGCGGCCCGACGCGATCGCGATCTCTTCGGCCGCCTGCTCCCTGCCGACACCGACGGTTTCGCCACCCACTGGCTGGCCGCCGCCCGTTACACGGCCGCCGTGGCCGAGTCCCTGTGCTCGGCGGCCTGGGATCCGACGCAGGAGGGCGCCCGATAGGCGCGGCCGTTCCGACGTCCCTGCTCACGAAGTCCGAACCGCCGCACGGCATCATGCAGGCATGATCACCATTCACCTGAAGTACGAGATCGACGCCGACAAGCTCGAGGACTTCGAGGAGTACGGCCGCCGCTGGGTCCGGCTCGTCAACCGTTTCGGCGGAACCCACCACGGCTACTTCCTGCCGAGTGAGGGCGACAGCGACATCGCCTACGCCCTCTTCTCCTTTCCCGGCCTGGCCGCGTACGAGCAGTACCGCACGGACAGCATGTCCGACCCGGAGTGCCAGGAAGCGTTCCAACTGGCCCGTGACACCCGTTGCATCAAGCGGTACGAACGCCGCTTCCTCCGGCCGCTCGACGACCGGTCCTAGGGGGCGGCCGGCCGCCGTGGGCGTCGTGGTGGCGGACCCGGTCCATGGGCCGGACCCCAATCGAGGAGGCGGGTGAACATGTCGGCCGTAGTGCTCGTCCACGGCCTGTACCACCGTCCCGAGCATTTCGGCAGGGTGGCGGAACGCTTGCGTTCCGAGGGCATCGAGGTCGTCGTTCCCGAACTGCACCGAGGCTCGCTGTCCGCAGACACCGCGGCGGTCCAGGCCGCTGTCGACTCACTGGCGGAGCCTCCGCTGGTGCTCGGCCACTCCTACGGCGGGTCGGTGATCACCGGGGTGCGCGGAGCGGGACACCTGGTCTATCTGACGGCCTTCGTACCGGACACCGGCGAAAGCGCGGCCACTCTGGGCGGGGCGTCCCCGCGCCTCCAGGAGGCGATCGGCCCCGGGCCCGACGGCTCGACCCGGCTGCGTCCCGGCCTGGCCGCCGATGTCCTCTACAACGGCTGCTCCGAAGCCCTCGCCGCCTGGGCTGTCGGTCTGCTCCGCCCGCAGGCCCCCGGCTGTGGGCGAGGTGTTCCGCGGCGTCACAGCTGGAAGGACACGCCCTCCACGTATGTCGTCTGCGGCCGGGACCTGGTCATCGCCCCTGCTCTGCAGCGGAGGATGGCCTCGCGCTGCACCGAGGTACGTGAGTGGCGGACGGGCCACTCCCCGTTCGTGGGGCACCCCGGTCTCCTCGTGGAACTCCTGCGGGAACTCCTCGCCGCCGGCACCCCGCACAGGTGAGACGGGAAGGCCCCGCTACCGCGCTGCGCCGCCCGCCGGTCGTACGGTCGGCGTTAACCGATCCGTCACGGCCTCTTCCGTTCTGTTCGGTTCTCTTGGAACATCCTGTTCGCTTCTGTTCCCCACACTCCAAGAGGCCCCTCACTCATGGCTGATATGAATCGGCGCCGCTTCTTCCAGATAGCCGGCGCGACGGCGGGATTCGCCGCACTGTCCGGCAGCATCGACCGTGCCGCCGCCATCCCCGCCCACCGGGCTTCCGGGACGCTCCAGGATGTCGAGCACATCGTCGTCCTGATGCAGGAGAACCGTTCCTTCGATCACTACTTCGGGGCGTTGAAAGGTGTCCGGGGGTTCGGTGACCCGCGGCCCGTGACGCTGCCGAGCGGGAAGTCCGTCTGGCATCAGGCCGATGGGACGGGCAAGGAGACCCTGCCGTTCCACCCGACCGCCGACGACTTGGGGATGCAGTTCCTCCAGGGCCTCAACCATGACTGGGCGGGCGGCCACCAGGCGTACAACGGCGGGCGGTACGACCGCTGGATCCCCGCCAAGACGCCGACGACGATGGCCCATCTGACCCGGGACGACATTCCCTTCCACTACGCGCTCGCCGACCGGTTCACCGTGTGCGACGCCTACCACTGCTCGTTCATCGGGGCCACCGACCCCAACCGCTACTACCTCTGGTCGGGGCACACCGGCAACGACGGCACCGGCGGCGGACCCGTCCTCGGCAACGAGGAGCGCGGCTACGGCTGGACGACGTACCCCGAACGTCTGGAGGAGGCCGGGGTCTCCTGGAAGATCTACCAGGACATCGGCGACGGCCTGGACGGCCCCGGCGGCTGGGGCTGGATCGACGACGCCTACCGGGGCAACTACGGCGACAACTCGCTGCTCTACTTCGACAAGTACCGCAACGCACAGCCCGGGAACCCGCTGTACGACAAGGCGCGCACCGGCACGAACGTGGCAGGCGGCGACGGCTACTTCGACGGCATCGCCGCCGACGTCCGGGCCGGAACACTGCCGCAGATCTCCTGGGTCGCCGCACCGGAGGCCTTCACCGAGCACTCCAACTTCCCCTCCAACTACGGCGCCTGGTACATCGCGCGGCTGCTGGACGCGCTGACGTCCGACCCCGAGGTGTGGAGCCGGACCGCACTGTTCATCACCTACGACGAGAACGACGGCTTCTTCGACCACGTCGTGCCGCCCCATCCGCCGACCTCCGCCGACCGGGGCCTGTCCACGGCCGACACCTCGACCGAGGTGTACGCGGGCGGCATCTCGTACGGCCCCGGTGTCTACGGACTCGGGCCGCGCGTCCCGATGCTGGTCGTCTCGCCCTGGAGCACCGGCGGCTACGTCTGCTCCGAAACCTTCGACCACACCTCGGTGCTGCGGTTCATGGAGCAGCGCTTCGGCGTGCGCGAGCCGAACATCTCACCGTGGCGGCGCGCCGTCTGCGGCGACCTGACCTCCGCCTTCGACTTCGCCCGCACCGAGCCCGCCCCCGGCGACCTGCCGGACACCTCCGCCTACGAGCCCCCGGACCGCGAACGTCACCCCGACTACCGGCCCACCCCGCCCGCCGTCGGATCCCTGCCGAAGCAGGAGCCGGGCAGCCGCCCCGCCCGGCCGCTGCCGTACGCCCCGTACGTCGACGGCGCCGTCGACGCGGGCACCGGGAAGATCGCGCTCACCTTCAGCCCGGGGACGGCGGCCGGCGCGCAGTTCTACGTCACCTCCGGGAACCGGACCGACGCTCCGTGGACGTACACCGCCGAGGCGGGCAGGACGGTGTCGGACGCCTGGAACTCCGCCTACTCCGGCGGCGCCCACGACCTCACGGTCCATGGCCCCAACGGCTTCCTCCGTACGTTCAGGAGCCCGGGTTCCACCGTCGGTCCCGAGGTCACCGCCCGCCACAACGACGGGAGCGGCAACCTCGACCTGACCCTCACCAACCCCGGCGACACCGAGGCCCGCCTCACTCTCTCCAACGCCGAGGCCTACGGGGGAGCGGAGCAGTCGGTCACGGTCCGGCCCGGCGCCACGGTGTCGCGCACCATGGACCTGAAGGCGGGCAGGCGCTGGTACGACGTGTCCGTCACGGCCGAGGGCGACCCCGGCTTCCTGCGCCGCTTCGCCGGTCACGTCGAGACGGGGGCCGACGGCGTCAGCGACCCGGCAACGGCCACGGGCTGACGACGAGGAGGGCCCGACAGCGAAACGGCGGGGGCCCGGACCGTCTCCG
>NZ_BMVK01000004.1:425879-613644 GCF_014650675.1 Streptomyces anulatus
CCCGCCGGTCACGCGGCGCCGGGCGGGGCCGTTCAGACGGCTCCGCCCGCGCCTCCTCCGGCACCCGAAGCGGCCTTGATCCCTCGGGTGATGTCGTCCAGGACGGACAGCTTCGGCGCGTCCTTGTTGACGTCGAACCCGGACCGGACCACGACGAGCATGTCCTTGGAGGTGGGGGAGGGGAACACCAGCGATTCCACGTAGCCGTCGTCGCCCTTCTCCGTCACCACCTTCCAGCGCACGACATAGCCCTTGCCGCCCGCCACCGTGACGGCTTCGGACTTCAGCTCATCGTGCGAGGAGATCTTCCCGTAGCTCTTACCGCCGTAGGACTCCTGGGCGTTGAGGGCGATGTCCTTCTTCGCCGCCTCCTCGGGCGTCCCCGCGGTGAGCTTCATGGCAGCGGCCGGGGCGGAGAACACCCCGCCGCGCACGCAGGTCTCGGCGGTGTCGCCGGGGCACGCGTGCTCACCCGTCGTCAGCCCGGCGCCGACCGCCCCGGATGTTCCCTTCCACCCCTTGGGAACCGGCAGGCTGATCCCTGCGGCCAGGTCGGTGGCGAAGCCCGGCTCGGTCGGCGGGAGCTGTCCACCGGGCCCCTGACCGTCGCCGTTCTCCCCGCCGTTGCCCTCGCCGCCCTTTTCACCGTCCTTCTCGCCGCCGTCCGGTGCGCCCGGCGGATCAGGGACGGCGGACGGCGAGGAGGCCGCCGTGCCGGGCGGGCCGCCGCCGTCCTCGCCCAGCAGATACACCCCGCCCCCGATGGCGGCGAGCACCACCGCGCCGACCGTCACACCGACGCCGATGCGGATCCCGCGGCGGCGTGCCGCGCCGGGCGACGCGCGGACATGGCCGGTCCACTGCGCTCCGTCCCACCAGCGTTCCTGAGCGGGGCCATTGCCTGAGTACCCGGGGTCTGGATGCCAGCCGGGCGGGGTCATCTGGGTCACGGGGGCACCCTATGCGGACCGGGTGAGAATCACATGAACTGCCCGCGCCCCCGACCCCGACCCCGCGGGGTCAGGGTTCGATCAGCCCGGCGCGGATCGCGTAGCGGGTGAGCTCCAGGCGGTCGCGCAGGCCGAGCTTCTGGAGCAGGTTGGCGCGGTGCCGCTCCACGGTCTTGACGCTGATGACGAGCAGCTCGGCGATCTCCTTCGAGGAGTGGCCCTCGGCGACCAGCTTGAGGATCTCCTCCTCGCGCTCCGTGATGGCCCGCGCCGGCAGGTCCTCGCCGTCCTTGGCCCGGTCGAGGAAGTTGCGGATGAGGGCGGTCACCGCGCCCGGGTAGAGGAACGGCTCGTCGCGCATCGCCGCCCGGCAGGCCTCCACCAGGTCCCGGTCCGCGACCGACTTGAGGACGTACCCGGCCGCCCCCGCCTTCAACGCCTCGAAGAAGTACTGCTCGTTGTCGTACATCGTGAGCATCAGGATGCGCAGACCGGGCATGACCCGGGACAGCTCGCGCGCCGCCTGGAGGCCGGTCAGGCGGGGCATCGCGATATCCAGGATGACCAGGTCGGGCCGTTCGGCGCGGGCCATCTCGATGGCCTCGGCGCCGTCGCCGGCCTCGGCGACGACCGTCAGGTCCGGTTCGCCGTCGAGGATCAGCCGGACCCCGCGACGCACGAGGGCGTGGTCGTCGGCCAGCAGGATGCGGGTCGGTGCGGTCGCGCCCCTGGAAGGCGTGGCGATGGACGGTGAGGTGGGCATGGTCACTTGCTTCCGTTCGGGACGGGCACATCGAGACGTACTTCGGTGCCGCCCTGCGGACCCGGACCGAGGGAGACCTCGGCCCCGATCAGCAGAGCGCGTTCGCGCATACCGCGCAGGCCCGCCCCCTCCTGGGCGTCCCCGAGGCCGCGGCCGTCGTCGCGGATGCGCAGTTCCACTCCGCCGGGGCTGCGCCGCAGCGAGAGTTCGAGCCGGGTGGCGCGGGCGTGCCGGACCGTGTTGGTGAGGGCTTCCTGCGCGATCCGGTAGACGACCAGTTCGGCCTCGGCGCCCAACTCGGGCAGGTCCTTTCCCATCCGGCGGCGGATCGTCAGCCCGTCCGGCGTCGGCGTCTCGGTGATCAGCGCCGTCAGCGCGCTCACCAGGCCCAGTTCCTCCAGCACCCCGGGTCGCAGCCTGCGCGCGATCCGGCGGATCTCGTCGAGCGACCCCCGGGTGATCTCCTGGACCTGGCGCAACTCCCCGCGCAGCGGCTCCGGGGCGTGATCGGCGACCCGCTTCAGCTCCAGCAGCACCGCGGTCAGCGTCTGCCCGACCTCGTCGTGCAGCTCCTGCGCCACACGGCGGCGCTCGGCCTCCTGCGCGGAGAGGGCGCGGGCGCTGCTGGTGGCGCGCTCGGCCTCCAGCCGGTCCAGCATCGTGTTGAACGTCTCGATCAGCGCGGCGATCTCACCGTGCCCCGCGACCTCGGGGCGCGGGCTCGGACGCAGCAGATCGGTGGTCGTCATCGCACGGGTGACCCGCTGGAGCGGGAAGAGGCCGAGCCGGAGCAGGGCCGCGTTGGCCGCGAGCATGAAGGCGATCCCGCCGGTCAGGATCATGGCCTCGGTCAGCAGGACCGGGGTGGAGATGGTGATGGGCCCGAGCAGCAGCAGGGCGCCGGCCGCTACCAGCACGGCGGCATTGAGCAGGAAGATCCGCCAGAACAGGGACAAGGTCGAACGGCTCCTTCGGAGGTCGGGTCGTGCGGGCGCGCTGACAGCCTCCACTATCGCCGCTGCGCGGGGCCGGGGACGGCCGTCGACGCCCGGACCTGCCCCTGCGGCACCGCACGCGCGCCCCGTCTGCATGGTGCGCACCCCCGGATATGGGTGCTGTCCCCGATGGTCCCCGGAGGCCTTCCCCGACGACCATGAGGCCAGGGCCCCGGGGGGCCCTGCCCCGTGCCGCACGGCGGGGGCCGGGGCTTCCGGAGCCGAGAGGGCTTCCGTACCGGGAGGGAGACACCATGCCCACGTACGACGAGCGGCTGCGCGACCTGGAGGAGCAGCTGCGCCACGACGACCCCGGGTTCGCCGAGGCGATGTCCGGCGGGACTCCGCGCAGCCCGCGCGAGTACCGCCGCCGCACCGCCTGGCTGTGGCTCGCCGTCGGGCTCGCCGCACTGGGCACCGGCATCGCCGTGGGCCACGGTCTCCTGATCGCCGCGGGTCTGGTCGTGTCCGGAGCGGCGGCCCACCTCTTCGACCCGCAGCGCGGACGCCTGCACGGACGGGACATCCCCAGCACCCGCTGACCCGCGTCCCTGCTGCCGTCTCCCGTGGGATCGGACCACCTGCTCTGAGGTCGGACCACATGCCCGGTGTGACATAGGCTGCATGTCCGGATCATGTCCGGATCCGGCCGAGGCAGGGAGTGACGGATGCCCGTCGAATGGCAGCCCGTGCGGCAGTCCCGCACCCATGAGCTCGTGCTCCGCAGCATCGAGGAACGGGTCTTCGCCGGGGAGCTCCGCGCCGGTGACCGGCTGCCGCCCGAACGGGAACTGGCTCCGGTGCTCGGCGTCAGCCGCTCCGCCCTGCGCGAGGCGCTCCGGGTGCTGGAGACCATCGGGGTCCTGGTGGCCCAGCCCGGCCGGGGACCCGACGCCGGGGCCCGCATCGTGCGCAACCCGGACGACGCCCTGGGCCGGCTGCTCCGTCTCCACTTCGCCCTCGGCAGCTACAGCCTCCAGGACGTTCTGGAGGCCCGGGTGGTCCTGGAGCGGTCCAGCTTCGAGGCCGCCGCCTGCCACGCACCGCCCGAGGATCTCGACGAGGCGGCGGAGCTGGTGGCGGGCATGGCGGAGCCGGGCATCGGGGTGAGCGGCTTCAACGATCTGGACACCCGCTTCCATGTGCTCGTCGCCCGCAGCTC
Organism: Streptomyces anulatus; assembly: GCF_014650675.1. Classification (GTDB taxonomy): domain Bacteria; phylum Actinomycetota; class Actinomycetes; order Streptomycetales; family Streptomycetaceae; genus Streptomyces; species Streptomyces anulatus. Next base: position 429,750 of record NZ_BMVK01000004.1, read on the forward strand.
CGGCAACGCCCTGACGTCCACGCTCACCTCCGCCGTACGCGAGTCCGTACGGCCGTTGATCCTGCGCGCCCTGGAAGCCGCCGAGGACTGGCCGGCCACCGCTCGCGCCCTCAACGCCGAGCACGAGGCCCTCCTCGCACTGGTGCGGGAAGGGCGGGGCGGGGAGGCCGCGGACCTGGTGGAGCGGCATATCCGGGGACTGCACGGCACGCTGGTGGAGGGGCCCATCACGCCGTAGGACCCCGAGCGGGCCCCGTACGGCACCCACCGGCAGGCGTTGCGCGCCGCGTGCGACGCGTATCGCGGACGTTCCCTTCGAGGGCCTGCGCCTAGTATGGTCCGACCATAGAAACCTCATAGTGAAACGCGACGGACACCGACCGCCGCGAAGAACCCGACCGGGGAGGCCCCATGCGCATCGGACTCTTCGCCACCTGTCTGGGAGACACGCTCTTCCCCGACGCGGTGAAGGCAACCGCGATCCTGCTCACGCGCCTGGGCCACGACGTGGTGTTCCCGCCGGGCCAGACCTGCTGCGGGCAGATGCACATCAACACCGGCTACCAGCGCGAACCCGTGCCCCTGGTACGCAACTTCGCGGCCGGGTTCGGCGACGCCTCGATCGAGGCGGTCGTGATGCCGTCGGGCTCGTGCGCCGGTTCCGTCCGGCACCAGCACCGGATCGTCGCCGACCGCTACGGGGACGCCGCACTCCGCGCCGGAGTGGACGCCGTCGCGGCGAAGACGTACGAGCTCTCCGAACTCCTCGTGGACGTCCTCGGCGTCACCCGGGTCGGTGCGTACTTCCCGCACCGGGTGACGTACCACCCCACCTGCCACTCGCTGCGGATGCTCCGGGTCGGCGACAAACCCCTCCGGCTCCTGCGCGAGGTCGAAGGGGTCGACCTCGTCGAGCTGCCGGGGGCCGACTCCTGCTGCGGATTCGGCGGCACCTTCGCGCTCAAGAACGCCGAGACGTCCACCGCGATGCTCCACGACAAGACGGCGAGCATCGCGGCCACCGGGGCGGAGGTGTGCACCGCCGGGGACTCCTCCTGCCTGATGCACATCGGCGGCGGGCTCTCCCGGATCCGGTCCGGGACCCGCACCCTGCACCTCGCCCGGATCCTCGCCGCGACCCGTACCACGCCCGACGTCCTGACGGAGGCCTCCGTATGAGCACGTTCCTCGGCATGCCCGCCCCGCCGCCCCGCTCCCCGTACGGCACCGGCAACCTCCGCGGCGACAAGGCCTTTCCCCGCGCCGCCCACGATGGACTGGGCGACGACCAACTCCGCCGCAACCTCGGCCGGGCCACCGGCACCATCCGCGCCAAACGTCTGAACGTCACCGGCGAACTGCCCGACTGGGAGGCCCTGCGGGACGCGGGCTCCGCCATCAAGACCGACGCCATGAACCGGCTGCCCGAACTGCTCGAACAACTGGAGCGCAAGGTCACCGAGCGCGGCGGCACCGTGCACTGGGCGCGCGACGCCGCCGAGGCCAACGAGATCGTCGCCGGGCTCGTGAGGGCCGCGGGCAGCGACGAGGTCATCAAGGTCAAGTCAATGGCCACCCAGGAGACCGGACTCAACGAACACCTGGAGTCCGTCGGCATCACCCCGCACGAGACCGACCTCGCCGAACTCATCGTGCAGCTCGCCCACGACAGGCCCTCGCACATCCTGGTGCCCGCGATCCACCGCAACCGGGACGAGATCCGGCAGATCTTCCTCGACGGGATCCCCGGCGTCGACCCGGATCTGGACAACGTCCCCGCCCACCTCGCCGCCGCCGCCCGCCGCTACCTCCGCGAGAAGTTCCTCTCCACGAAGGTCGCCGTCTCCGGCGCCAACTTCGGTGTCGCGGAGACCGGCACGCTCGCCGTCGTCGAGTCCGAGGGCAACGGACGCATGTGCCTGACCCTGCCCGAGACGCTCATCACCGTGATGGGCATCGAGAAGGTGATTCCGCGCTACCAGGACCTGGAGGTCTTCCTCCAGCTCCTGCCCCGCTCCTCCACAGGGGAGCGGATGAACCCCTACACCTCGCTGTGGACCGGAGTGACGCCCGGCGACGGTCCGCAGGACTTCCACCTGATCCTCCTCGACAACGGCCGCACCGCCGCCCTCGCCGACGCGATCGGACGCGCGGCCCTCAACTGCATCCGCTGCTCCGCCTGCCTCAACGTCTGTCCGGTGTACGAGCGGACCGGCGGTCACGCCTACGGGTCGACCTACCCCGGACCCATCGGCGCCGTCCTCACTCCGCAACTGGCGGGAATGCACGCGGCGAAGGACGACCCGAACAGCTCCCTGCCGTACGCCTCCAGCCTCTGCGGGGCCTGCTTCGACGCCTGCCCCGTGAAGATCGATATCCCGTCGCTGCTGGTGGAGTTGCGCCACCAGCACACCGAACAGACCGGCGTCACACCGGAGAAGCTGGCGATGAGGGCGGCCGCCGCCGTGATGCGCCGCCCGGGCCTGTACACCGCGGCGCAGAAGGCGTCCGGGCTCGGCCGCGTCATCGCGGGGCGCGACGGCGTCATCGGGCGGCTGCCCCCACCGCTCAGCGGCTGGAGCGACAGCCGTGACACCCCGGCCCCGCCCCGGGAGACCTTCCGCTCCTGGTTCGTCTCCGACGAGGGCACGGCCGCCCTGCGGGCCGCGGCCGCCGAACACGACGCCGCGACCACCACCGGCGGCGAGCACGACGAGGAGGACGCGACATGAACAGTGCCCGCGAGACCGTGCTGGGCCGGATCCGCGACGCCCTCGCGCTGGCCCCGACACCCGCCGTCGTCGTCCCGCGCGACTACCGCACCGGCCGCGCCCTGCCCGACGACGAACGCCTCGCCCTGTTCACCGACCGGCTCCTCGACTACAAGGCGCGGGTGCACCCCTGCACGGCCGGCCGCACCGCCGAGGTCGTCGGCGACGTCCTGCGGGAGCACGGCGTCCGCCGCATCGGCGTGCCGGCCGGGCTGGACGCGCGCTGGCTCGCCCGGTACGACGGTGAGGTGCGGCAGGACGGCGCCGATGTCCCGCACACACATCTCGACGCCCTGGACGCGGTGGTGACGGCATCGGCCGTCGGCTGCGCCGAGACCGGCACGATCTTCCTGGACGGTTCGCCCGGCCAGGGCCGCCGGGCACTGTCCCTCGTCCCCGATCTGCACCTCTGCGTGGTGGACCTCTCCGCCGTCGAGGCGGGAGTGCCCGAGGCGGTGGCCCGCCTGGCGCCCGAACGGCCGACGACGCTGATCAGCGGCCCGTCCGCCACGTCCGACATCGAGCTGGAGCGGGTGGAGGGCGTGCACGGGCCCCGGACGCTGGTGGTGGTGATCCGTACGGACGCGTAGCGCCCTAGGCGGCGGTTCCCGGCAGCCCGTGATCCACCGTCACCGCCGCACCGCCGAACGTGATCCGCGTCCGGGCCCCGTCCTCCGCCCAGCGCACCTCGACCGTGTCACCGGCCACCGCCACCCGGTCCACCACCCCGGAGGCTTCCGGGTCCGCTCCAGGGGCGGCGGTGAGGGAGGCCAGGGCGGCCAGGACCACCGTGCCGCTCACGTCGGCGGCGAGCCGGGGCACGGTCACCCACGGGGCGAACGCCGTTCCCTGCGGGGCCCGTACGTCCTCGGGGCCGTCCCAGCCGTGCAGCCCCCGCAACCGCGAGCGAACCGTGCCGCCGGGGTCGGTCGCCCAGCCCGTCAGCTCGGCCCGCGCCCCGTCCGGCGCGCCCAGCACCCGGTGCACCCGCAGTTCGTGGCTGCCCCGCGCCACGATCACGCTCTCCACCCGCAGCCCGGGGACGGTGGACGGGCCCGCCGGGAACACCGGCAGGTGCCAGGAGGCCGCCCAGCCCCAGCCCTCGCCGTGCCCGGACCCGAGCGGGTGGATGCGCCGCCGCGCACTGCGCGCCCCGCCGACGGTCACCGACAGATGGTTGTCCGCGGTGTTCGCCGCCGAGGTCGGCCCGGTCACGGTGGAGTACGCGAGCCGCGCGTAGTGCGGGTCCTCGTCGGCCGCGGACTCGCCCTCGTCGGGGCGGACATGGTCGCTGCCGTGGTTGTGCAGCCGCACCACGCCGTCCGCCCGCGTCGACTGCACCAGGAAGCCCGCCGCGGGCACGGACAGCACCCGGTCGGGGCCCTCGCTCGGGGCTGCCTCCTCCGGCGACGACCACAAAGGATGCTCGGCGGGAGCCAACAGGGACACGAACGCCTTCGAGGCCCAATAAGGGGATGCGGGGCCGGAATAGGTCTGCAGCGTCGCCGCGTGCGGGCCGTGCCAGCCGAGGCTCAACAGCCCGTCACCGCCGGCCGCACCGCGCTCCAGGAAGTACCGCAGCGACCCGCTGACCACTCGTCGGGACGCCCCCGGGGCGAGCGGGGTGTGCCCGGTCACCGCGCCCAGACCCACGCCCGCGCCCGCGGCGAAGCGATAGGTCAGCGAGCGCCCGAAGTGCAGCGGGGCCCCGTCACCGCCGAACATCAGCGAGAAGCTCTCCAGATGCTCCCGCAACCGCGCCCCGTGCCGCGCCGACTCCCGCGCGTCGCCCGACAGATGGGCGTCGAGCAGCGGATACAGGTGCAGCGCCCAGCCGTTGTAGTGGTCGAAGGCGCGCCCGTCCCCGTCGGCGTACCAGCCGTCGCCCCGGTACCAGTGCTCCAGCAGCTCCAGCGCCCGCTCCCGGGCCCGTGCCGTCTCCGCGTCGCCCCGGCCCACCGACTCCAGGAATCCGGCGACGGTGTACGGGAAGAGGTACCAGTTGTTGCCCGCCGGAACGTGACGCAGCGCGCCCCGCAGCCAGTGCTCCGCCCGGTCCCGCACGTCGGGCGTCAGCCGGTCCCAGAGCCACGGCCGGGTGAGCCGCAGACCGAGGGCCACCGAGGCGGACTCCACCATGGGCTGTCCCTGCACATCGTGGTCCAGGATCAGCGGCCAGGACTCCGCGTCGTCCCGGCCCGGTGTCCGCGTACCGGCGTCGAGCCCGTCCGCGTACCGCTCCAGCAGGCCGTTCGGGTCCTTGCCGCCCGCTCCCGCGACCCGGAAACCGGCCGCCAGGAACGTGCGCGCGTACCCCTCCAGCCCGTCGGAGCGGACACCCGAGTGAGACGGGGGACCGGGCAGGTCGAGCCGGGCGCCGCCCGGCGTGGCCCACTTCCACGCGGCGGCCAGCATCCCGTCGGCCGCCGCCTCCCAGTGGGCGCGGGTGTAACCGGTGTACGGGCTCGACGTGCGGTCTTCCGGGGGGAGTCCGAAGAGGGCACCAGGGGAGACGGTCATGCGGGAATCCTGAGCGACTGATCAAAGAGGGTCAATAGATCGATCACAAGAGGGATGAATCGATCAAACGCTCATTGGGTGGGTGGTGGTGGGTGACGGGTGATGGGGAGGCCGCCGTGCCGTCGCCTCAGGGAAGCAGCAGCCAGTCCGCTCCCACGGCGGCCAGCAGCCCCGCCCCCAGCAGCCAGCTGGCCAGCCTGGTGCGACCGTTCCTGCTCAGCTCGATCACCACACCGCACAGGATGAGCGCGAGCCCGTAGACGCCGACCACGAGCACCGACGAGCGGCTCGCGATGCGCAGCCCGAGCACGAGGGCCATCGCCGCCATGCCCACCGAGGAGAGCGCGATCCGCAGCCGCCGGGCCTGGCGCGGGGTGAGTCTCTTCCCGTCCTGGCCGTCCCCACGGTCCTCACCACCGGATCCGTCGATTCCATCCGTCTCAGTCGTCGCCGCCGCTACCGTCTCCGCCGCCGCCACCGTCTTCGTCTCCGCGGCGGTGTCGGCTATCGGGGTGCCGGCGCCCCGGTCCCGTTCCTGGTCCCGGTCGGCTTCCTCGTCGTTCAGCCCGTCCTCGCGCTGGTCCCGGTGCTGGTCCTGGTCAGAAGTGCTCATGGAGCCGGATCGTAGTAGCTGTACGGAGCCAGGGTCCGCGGACCCGAATCTTCCGCTCCCGCTCCGGGCCCACGGGTCCCGGTCTTCGGGCTACGCCCGCAGGAGGGGTGCCTCGGCCGCCGCGTCGACCGTCGGGCCCGACTCCACCCGGTCCGCCAACTCCCGCGCCCAGTCGGACAGTCCGGAGACCGCGATTCCGTGCGGACCGGACCCGGCGAACGGGGCGAGAGCCTCCGCGCCCCGGCGCAGCAGCCGGGCCCCGCCCGCGGTGTTGCCCCGCGCGGAATGGGTCAGTCCCACCGCGAGCTGGGCCAGCCCCCGCCAGAGCTCCCTTTCGTCCTCGGGGCCCGACTTCCAGGCGTCCTCGAAGACCTCGTGCGCGTGGAACGGCATCCCCGCGTCCAGCAGCCGCTGCGCCTCCCGGAGCGTCTCCGCAGGGGTGCGAACGACCCCCTCCGGCTGTCGTTCGACGCCGGGTGTCCCGTACGGCAGGGGGCGTCCCAGCCCGTCACGGGGGCGCGCGTTGCGCGCCCGGCCCTCGGCATCACGGTCTCTGCGCGTCTCGTTCACTACTCGATTGTGCCCCGCACCTGCGGAGAATCGTGCGAACCCTGTCGGCGAGCACCCGCGCACGACTAGGCTCGACCGTCGAGAAGACTGCCTCTGTGGGAAGGGTGGGCATGAAGCCGTCCCGGCCGTTGTACGAGCGTGAACCGGAACTCGCCGCCGCTGCGGAGGCGGTGGACGCCCTGTGCGGTGCGCAGGCCGTCGGCGGACTCCTGGTATTCAGCGGAGAGGCGGGGATCGGCAAGACCGCACTGCTCGCGGAGATCCGGAGGATGGCCGCCGACCGTTGCACCGTCTGGTCCGCCCGGGGAGGCGAGACCGTCACCTCCGTACCGTTCCACGTCGTACGGCAGTTGCTGCAGCCCGCACTCGACCAGTTCCCGCCCGACGAGACCCGCGCCCTGTTCGGCGACTGGTACGAGACGACCGCCCCGGCTCTGGGACTCGCCGAGCCGAGCGGCCCGCAGCCCGACCCGCAGGGTGTCCGCGACGGACTGGACTTCGTCGTCGGCCGGCTCGCGTCCCGGCTCAGCCACCGGCCGTTACTGCTGATCGTGGACGACGCGCACTGGGCGGACGGCGAATCCCTCGCCTGGCTGGCCTCGTTCACCGCCCGCCTCGGAGAACTGCCGGTCCTGGTGGTGCAGGCCCACCGCCCGCAGGAGCTGGCCGAGCGCGACGCCAACTACATCGCCGACCGTGAGGCCGAGCGCGGCTTCGGCAGCAAGGGCACGGTGACCCGGGTCGCCCTGCGGGCGCTGACCCCGGACGCCACCGCCGTACTGGTCCGCGCGGGCCTCGGCGATCACGCCGACGACCCGTTCTGCCGCGAGGTGTGGGCCGTCACCGGAGGCAACCCGTACGAGGCGGTCGAGCTGGTCGCCAAGGTCCAGGACCGCGAACTGCCGCCGGTGGAGGAATCCGCGGGCGAACTGCGCGAGCTCGGCGCGTCCGCCAGGGGCAGCGGGCTCGTCGCCCGGCTGGAGCGGCTCGGCACGAACGCCAACCGGTTCGCCTGGGCCGCCGCGGTGCTCGGCACCGACATCTCGCAGGAACTGGCCGCCACCCTCGCCGGAATGAGCTCGGCGGAGGCCGCCGACTGCACGGCCCGGCTGCGCGACGCCCGTATCGTCAGCGGCTTCGACCCGCTGGAGTTCGTCCACCCGCTGATCGCGACGGCGGTCTACCGCTCGATCCCGCCGGCCACCCGCACCGCCATGCACGGACGCGCCGCCTGGGCGATCCCCCGGGCCGGCCTCGGTGCCGCCGCGGCCTCCCGGCACCTGCTGGAGGTCCACCCCGACGACGACCAGGAACTGGTCGCGCAACTGCGGGAAGCCGCCGGCCAGCACCTCGCCGTCGGTGCGCCCGAAGCGGCCCGGCGCTGCCTGGAACGGGCGATCGAGGAGCCGCCGCGCCCCAAGGACCGGGCCGTCCTGCTGTACGAGCTGGGCTGCGCGACGCTGCTGAGCTCCCCGCCCACCACGGTCCAGCACCTGCGCGCCGCCCTGGACATGCCGGGGCTCGACGACGGGCTGCGGGTCGACGCCACCTTCCGGCTCGCCGCAGCGCTCGCCCACAACAACCAGCTCAAGGACGCGGCGCTCTCGCTGGCCGCCGAGGCCGCGCGCACCGCACCCGGCCCCGGGCTGATGCGTCTGCAGGCCGCGCACTTCATGTGGGAGGGCATGCAGGCCGCCGAGGACGACGGACCCGCCCGCTCCCGGCGGCTCACCCGCAACGCCGACCACCTGAAGGGCCGCGACAACGCCGAGCGGGCGCTGCTCACGCTGCGGGCCTTCGACGCCATGGTGCGCGGTGAGAACGCCCAGCTCATCGTGGACCTGTGCGAACGCGCCCTGATCGACGGCAGCCCGGCCCGTGGCCTCGGCTGGACCGACTCCGAGTGGGGCTTCGAACTCCCCACCATGGTCGGCATCACCTACACGTTCGTCGACCAGCTGGACCGCGCGGAGAGCCTCTTCGGCGAAGCGGTCCGGGCCTTCGAGATCTCCGGCTGGAGCGGGGCCCACCTGGCGTTCGCCCACACCCTGCTCGGCATGGTCCACCGCCGTCGCGGCCGCCTCGCCGAGGCCGAGGGCTTCCTGCGCGAAGGGCTCCGCCTCGCCGACCGCGTCGGTTCCGGACTCCCCGTGCACTGGGACGCGGCCTGCCTCCTCATCGACACCCTGCTGGCCCGGGGACGCACCGAGGAGGCCCGCCGCATCGCCGACCGCTACGACTTCGGCCCGCCCTACCCCAGCGCCATGGTGCTGCCCGACGGACCGTGCATGCGGGGCCGCCTGCTGCTGGCGGAGGGCCGCAAGGAGGAAGCGATCGCCGAGCTCGAAGCGGCGGGCGCCGCTCTGGAGTCGCGCGAACGCTTCAACGGCATCTGGGCTCCCTGGGCCGGCGACCTGGCGCGGGCCCTGGCCGAGGACGACCCGTCCCGCACGACCCGCGTACCGCCCCCCACCTGGCCCGGGAGACCCGTACCGGCCCGAGCGTCGCCCGCCACCCTCCGCCTCGTCACCCCGACGCCCCCGCCTCGTTCGTCCCCAGCACGGAAGGCCCGTCCATGCCCTCACGCCCCACCAGACCGAGTGGACCCAGCAGGCTGCGGCCGACGCTGCGCGCTGTCATGTCCGCCCTGCAAGGCCCCGTCCCGCTCTCCCGCGAGCAAGCCATGGGCGCAACCGAGCGACTGGCCGCGACGACGTCGCTGCTGTCCAGCGTCGAGCACCTCGCGCGCCGCCGGGAGCACGGGTCGAGCCGGATGAACGAATGGGCCATCTCCCGTGACGCGTACGCCCGTTACGGCAGGCCCTTCCGCAAGCTGCTGGACTTGGCCTCCGACGAGCGGACCAACCGGGCGCTGCACGCCGGGCGGGTGGCCGCGAGCGCTGCCCTCATGCTGCCCGGCAACGGCCGGTGGCGCGGGGCCGCCACCCTCTACCTCGGCGTCAGCGGGGCGTTGCTCTACCCGGGTGAGCGCTACGGCACCGACGGCTCCGACCAGGCGTCCACCATGGTGCAGACCGTGACCGGGCTGGCCAGGCTCGCCCCCTCGTCCCGCACCCAGGACGCCCTGATCTGGTACGTCGCGCTCCAGGGGAACCTGTCCTACCTGATCTCCGGCTGGGTCAAGCTGCTCGGTCCGGACTGGCGGTCGGGGGCCGCGCTGGCGGGGGTGATGCGGACCAGGACGTACGGGCACGAGGGGGTCTGGAAGCTGGCCCATCGCTACCCGCGCACGACCCGCGCCCTCGTCTACGGAGTGCTGAGCCTGGAGTGCCTGTTCCCGGTGCTCTACCTGAAGGGCGGCCGGCTGACCCGCCCGGTGCTGAGCGGCGCCGTCCTCTTCCACGTGGCCAACGGCTACGTCATGGGCCTCGGCAGGTTCCTCCCGGCCTTCGCCGCGATGCACCCGATGGTCGCCTACACCAGCACGCCGCGCAGCCACCCCGCGGTGGCGGGCCGCGACGACACCATGCCGGCCGCGGTGGCCCTGCTGGCGGCGGGGGGCGCGGCCGTGCTGGGGACGGTCGCGGTGGCCCGGCGGCTGCGCGTCACCGACGCCCCGCACGGCGGCACCGTCGTCACCACCCGGCACGGCAACGAACTGAGCGTGCAGAGCACCCTCGACCGCCGGAGTGCGGACCCGGTGGTGGTCTTCGTCCACGGACTGGGCGCCTGCCCCGCGTACTTCGCCTGGATCGCCCGCGCCCTCGTCGGCGGGGACCGGCAGTGGCTGATGTACAACAGGGCCGGCTACGGCCCCAGCCGGCGCCGCGCGGACGGGGAGTACACGCTGGAGGAGTCGGTCGACGACCTGGTCGACCTGATCGGCGCAGCGGTCCCCGAGGGTCGCCAAGTGGTACTGATGGGGCACTCCCTGGGCGGCGAGATCTCCCGCCGCGCGGCGGTCAGGCTGGGCTCCCGGGTGAACTCCGTCGTCTACGTCGACAGTTCGCATCCCGGCCAGCTCAACCGGTCGGCGCAGCAGGGCGCTACCGCACCGCGGATCGGGGAGGGCCTGCGCGCCATGGCCATCAGCCTGCGGCTGGGGTTCGGGGTGCTGATGCGGGCGCCCGAGCCGGTCGCCAACCTGCCCGAACAGGTGCGGGACAAGGTCAGGACGGAATTCGCGGACTCCCGCGTGTGGACTGCCGCGGTGCGTGAGTGGAAGGCCGTCGAGCGGGACTTCCCCTCCTTCACCGGGCCACTCGACTCCCTGGACACCCACGCCCTGGTGCTCTCCGCCCAGCGGACCGTGGACCGCGACCCCGACCACCTGCTGATGCACAAGGACCTCGCCGACGCCCACACCGAGGGCCGGACCGTCCGCAACGTCGTCATCGAGAGCGCCGACCACGACGGCATCCTCACGGACCCCCAGTACGCCGCCGAGACGCTCCGCCATCTGCTGGCCTTCCTGGCCGACACCGCCGGGCGGGAACCGGAGTCCCGGCCCGGGCTCCTGAACGGTACGGAGCCGTCCGGCCTGACCACCGCGTCCGAGGAGAACCGATGAGCACCCCCCGTCTCCCGACCGCCACGGGCTCGCTGCTGACCCGCGCCTTCGGCGGCACGGACGGCAAGATCCGCCTCGCGGCCGGCATCGTCTTCCTGGGCGCCGTCTGCTGCCAGCACCCGCACCCGTCCTTCGACCGGGTCCAGCGGCTCGACCCGCTCTCCAGCATCTTCCCCAACTGGCGCTTCTTCGCCCCGACTCCGGCCCAGCACGACTTCCAGTTCTACTACCGCACCCTCGACGAGGCGGGCGAGACCTCCGACTGGTCCGCGCTGGAGGTCATCCAGGGCCGCCGCGCCCGCCAGTTCGTCTGGTTCCCCGAACGGCGCGCCGAGAAGGCGGTGTACGACCTGGGCAGCGAGATCCTGCGCGTCCTCGACCGCGGGTTCGAGGTGGCCGCGACCCTGCCGTCGTTCCGCATCCTGCGCAAGTTCTTCCGCGAGGAGATCGAGCGGTCCGGCACGCCGGACGTCAAGGGCTTCCAGTTCGCCCTGGTCCAGGAATCGGGCTACGACAAGGCCGAGGAGCCCGAGATCATCTTCCTCTCCCCCTACACACCGATGCGCGAGACCGCGGCACCGGTGCGAGAAAGCGAGACCGTATGAGCACCGCCGCCCCCTCCTCGACCTCCGTGGCCACCGCCCCCGAGGTCCAGGACATCGGCTACGGAAGGGTGTTCGCCGACTTCTACGACCGTCTGCTGCCCCACGACGGCTCCGCCGAACGCACCGCCGAGGTCCTCGCCTCCTGGCACCCCGGCGGAGGCACCCTCGAACTCGGCGTGGGCACCGGACGCGTCGCCGTCCCGCTCTCCCGGCTCTCGGGCGAGGTCGTCGGTGTGGACTCGTCGCCGGAGATGCTCCAGCGGCTGTGCGAAACCGTCGACGCCACCGGCGCCCCCGTCACCCCGGTGCACGGCGACATCCGCACCTACGCCGACGACTCCCGGTACGGGTTGGTCTACTGCATCTGCGCCACCCTCTCGCTGATCTGCGACCCGGCGGAGCAGCGGACGGCCGTCGCGCGCGCGGCCCGGCACCTGGCACCCGGCGGCACCCTCGTCGTGGAGACCCACAACCCCGGCTTTGTGACCGCCCTGCACGAGGGGCTTGCGCGCACCTCCTTCTTCATTCCCTACGCCGAACCGGGCACCGGCGTGCAGACCTACTCCACCCTGATCCCCGGCGGGCTCTGGCACGCCTCGCACCTGGTGCACGAGGGCGGCCGGGTGAGCATCGGCACCGAGATCACCCGGCTCACCACCGCCGAGGACGTCGACTCCTACGCCGCCGACGCCGGTCTCGTCCTGGTGTCCCGGCAGGGGGACTGGGCGGGCAGCCCGTTCCAGCCCGAGGGGAGCGGCGTCCACATCAGCCGCTACCGCCGCCCCGCCTCCGAGGAGCGGTCATGACGGCCGCCGCGGCGGCGTCCGGCGGCGCCGTGCGGAACCTGACCCGCGGGCAGTGGCGGTTGCTGCTCGGGGGCACCGGCCTCGGACTGGTGGGCGTGGTGTGCACGCTGGCGCAGCCGGTGCTGCTGGGCGACCTGATCAGGGCCGCCGCGGACAACCGCCCGGTGGTCGGGATCGTCGTAGCGCTGGTCGTGCTGTTCCTGCTGGACGCCGTGCTCTCGGCCGCCCAGGGCTGTCTCATCGGCCGGGCGGGCGAGAACATCGTCCGCGACGCCCGGGTCCTGCTCTCGGGCAAGGTGCTCCGGGCCGACCGCGCGCACCTCGACACCCGGCGTCAGGGCGACCTGCACACCCGGCTGGTCTCCGACACCTCCCTGATGAAGATCGCGCTCACCCAGAGCCTCGCTCAGATCGTCCTCAACGGGCTGATCGTGGTCGGCGCCGTGGTGATGATGGCGTTCACCGATGTCTGGCTGCTTCTGATCGCCGTCGGATGCCTCGGTGTCGCCGGGACCGGGTCGGTCTGGCTGGCCCGCGCGCTGCGCCGGGCCGCCCTGGCCAACCGGGAGGACATCGGCGACTTCGGCGCCGACCTGCAGCGCGTGCTCACCGCCCTGACGACGGTGAAGGCCGCCAATGCCGAGGGCCGTGAGCAGCTCCGCCTGGCGGAGTCCGCCGACCGCGCCCGTGCCTCCGGCAACCGGGTCACCGTGCTGAACGCCCTGTTCACGCCCGCGCTGAATGTCGGTCTCCAGGCGTCGCTCGCCGCCGTGATGGGCATCGGCATGGCCCGCGTCGTCAGCGGCTCCATCAGCCTGGCCGACTTCTCGGCGTTCACGATGTACCTGTTCTACCTGGTGTCTCCGCTGGTCCTGGTCTTCCTCTCGATCGGCACCTACCTCCAGGGCCGGGCGGCCGTCCAGCGCGTGGACGAACTCGACACTCTGCCGCAGGAGGACGAGCACCCGGCCGGCACCCCTGCCGGCGACCCGGTCGCCCTTCCGGCCCCGCCCGGCGGCCACCACGCGGTGGAGTTCCGCGATGTCTCCTTCGGCTACGGCGACCGGCAGGTGCTGGAAGGCGTGTCGCTCACCGTCCCCGCCCGAGGGCTCACCGCCGTGGTGGGTGCCTCCGGCGCGGGCAAGACCACCGTCTTCCAGCTCATCGAGCGCTTCTACCGGCCCCGGGCAGGCGCGATCCTCCTCGACGGCAGGGACATCGCCCACCTCCCGTCCGCCGAGATCCGCGGCCGCGTCGGCTACGTCCAGCAGGACAACGCCGCGATGCGCGGAACCCTCCGCGAGAACATCGTGTACGCCGCGCCCGACGCCACCGAGGCGGAGATCGCCGAGGCCGTCGAACTCGCCGGTCTCACCGAGGTGGTGGCGGAGCTGCCGGACGGCCTCGAAACCCTCCTCGGCGACCAGGGCACCGGACTCTCCGGCGGACAGCGGCAACGGCTCTGCGTGGCACGGGCGTTGCTCCAGAAGCCCGACGTGATGCTGCTCGACGAGGCTACCGCGCACCTGGACTCCGACGCGGAGGCGGCGCTGCGCGACAGTCTGCGCGGCATCGCCGAGCGGTGCGCCGTCGTCGCCATCGCCCACCGGATCTCCACGGTGGCCGAGGCCGACCGGATCGTGGTCCTGGACGAGGGCCGGGTGCGCGCCGTGGGCACGCACACCGAACTCCTCGGCAACGACGCCCTCTACCGGCGGCTGGCCGCCACTCAGTTCGCCGACGGCCCCCTCGGCGGACGCCCCGTGCCGGACCCCGTACCGGGCGGGGCCCAGGGCGCGGTGCCGGGCTCCGGTCCGGTGCCCGAGCCGGTCCCGGCCGCCCTGCCGGACGCGGGAGCCGTCCGGTGAGCACAGTGGACGCGGCGGTCGTGGGCAGCGGGCCGAACGGGCTGGCCGCCGCGGTCACCCTGGCCCGCGCCGGCCTGCGGGTGGCCGTGTACGAGGCCGCCGACACGATCGGCGGGGGACTGCGCGGCGCCGCGCTGTTCGACTCCGAGGTGGTGCACGACATCTGCGCGGCCGTCCACCCCTTGGCGGTGGCCTCGCCGTTCTTCCGGGAGTTCGACCTCGCGGGACGGGGCGTGCGGATGCTGCGGCCCGACGTCAGCTACGCCCATCCGCTGGGCGGCGACCGGGTGGCCCTCGCCCACCACGACCTGGACGCCACCTGCGCGGGCCTCGGCCCGGACGGGCCGCGCTGGCGGCGGCTGATGGAACCGCTGCTGACACACAGCGACGCCATGGTCGACCTGCTGCTGTCCGATCTGCGGAGCCCGCGCGGGCTGCGCGCCGCACCCGCCGTACTGAGCCGGGTCCTGCTCCACGGGACCCGGCTCGGCTCCCGCACTTTCCGCGGCGAGGCGGCGCCCGCACTGCTCGCCGGGGCCGCCGCGCACGTCGTCGGCCCGCTGCCCTCGCTGCCCGGCGCCGGGGTCGGGCTGCTGCTGGCCCAGTTGGCCCATGGCCCCGGCTGGCCACTGCCGCGCGGCGGCAGCCCGCGCATCGCCGAGGCCATGGCCGACGACATCCGGGCGCACGGAGGAGAACTGCATACCGGGCGGAAGATCACCGACCTGCGGGAACTGGCGGGGGCGCGGGCCGTTCTGCTGGACATCGCGCCGACCGCGCTGCCCGGCCTCGCCGGGGGCGCCCTGCCGCCCGGCTACACCCGGTGGCTGTCCCGGTACCGGTACGGCCCGGCCGCGGGCAAGGCGGACTTCCTGGTCTCCGGGCCGATCCCCTGGTCGGCCCCGGAGACCGGTCGGGCGGGCACCGTGCACCTGGGCGGCACGGCGGCCGAGGTCTTCCGCCAGGAGACCGCCAACGCCCGCGGCCGGGAGGGGGGTTCACCGTTCGTCCTGGTCGTCGACCCGGCCGTGACCGACCCGGGGCGCGAGGTGGCCGGGCGCCGCCCGGTGTGGGCGTACGCCCATCTGCCGCACGGCAGCGCGTGCGACCCGCTGCCCGTGATCCGCGCGGCCATCGAGCGGCACGCGCCGGGCTTCACCGACTCGATCGTCGCCCAACGCGGTCTGTCCGGGCGGGACTACGCCGCCTACAACCCCAACTACGTAGGCGGCGACATCGCGACCGGGGCGATCGACCTGCGGCAGACCGTGTTCCGGCCCGTCCCCCGGTGGGACCCCTACCGGACCCCGCTGCCCGGCGTCTACCTCTGCTCGGCGGCCACCCCGCCCGGACCCGGGGTGCACGGTATGTGCGGCCTTCTCGCGGCCCGGTCAGCGTTGCGCCGCGAGTTCGGATGGCCGCTGCCCGCGCTCGGCCCGGTCGGCGCGGGAACCCCGGCCGCATGACGACCCTGCCCGGCCCGGCCGGCGCCACCCCGGCCCCGGTCCGCGGGCCCGGGGTCACACCCAGCCGCGTTCCCGGGCCAGCAGCGCCGCCTGGGCCCTGCTGCACGCGCCCAGCAGAGCCAGCAGATCGGAGACATGGCGCCGGTAGGTGCGCAGCGACATGCCCGCCGCCCGGGCGCCCGCCTCGTCCTTGGTGGCGGTGCACATGAGGAGCAGCACCGTGCGCTGGGTCCCGGTGGGGCAGTCGGTGCCCGGCTTCGGCGCGGGACGGTCGGCGAGGTCCGTCGCCGCCGCCCACAACCTTTCGAAGAGGGTGACGAGACTGCTCACCGGGCCGCTCTCCTCGATGCACAGCACGCCCCGGTCGATGTCGTGCGCGTCGACGGGAACCAGCGCGGTGCGCCGGTCGTAGACCAGTACCAGTTCCGAGAGCCCCTCCGCGACCCTGACCTCCGCGCCGTGGGAGCGCAGCCGCCGGAGGTGGTCCGCGCCGGTCGGGGGCGTCGGAGCATCGCTCCCCACCAGGGTCCGCACCCGGACGCCGCGCCGCAGGCAGCGCAGGCCGAGTGAGAGAGTGTGGGCCGTGCCCAGCGGTACCAGGGCCCGGTTGGGCACCGCCGCCAGGATCTCGGCGTCGGCGTGGAAGGCCGCCCGGTCGATCCGGGCGAGGGCCTGCCCCAGGTCCTCCAGGCGGTCCAGGGCGATCGCGGAACCCGCGTAGACGCCCCCGCCGCCCGCGATGGAGGGGGCGGGCACGTCCCGCCACAGGGAGCGCAGGATCGGCCGCGGGTCGGCGAGGCGGCGCAGCGTCCGGTAGGCGGCGTCCAACTGCTCCTCCGCCAGTCGCGCCACCACGACCCCCGGGTCCGTGGCCCAGGTCCGCACCTCGCTCCCGTGCAGCAGCCCCCGGTCGCGCAGCCGCTCCGCGGCCCGGTGCACGCCCTCCTCGTCCACCGGCGCGGCGGTGCGCGCGTCACGGACGGCGGCGCCCGGATTCCGCAGGAAAAACCGGTACACCGCTTCTTCGGTGCTGCTCAGACCGAGTGGCGACATCGTATGGGACCCCATGGCCCTTCCCTTGATCATGTCCGGCGGGACGGAGGAGCCCAAGTCTGCCCGGGGAGGCGGGGCGTGAGGTCTCAGCGAAGTCTCACGCCCCGCTGGTACCAGGGAAGTTCCGGATGCGTGACCACTTGAATGAACGGGCTCTGATCGCTATGACAGGGGGCCGTGCACCGAAGTGATCCTGGAGGTCCAATGGCCGAGGCACCCGCAGCCGCAGCGCCGGAACAAGCCACGCCGAACTCCCTTCGGGAGGTGGTGGCAAGCCGTGATCTGGCCAATCTCACCGGCCCGCTCGGCAGCGGGAAGTCCCGGTTAGTCGCCGGACTCGGGCCCCTCTCCCTCGTTGACCTCGACCGGCCCGGCGCCCTGGAGCGGCTGCCGACCGCGCTCGCCGAGGACACCCCGGCTCCGCTGGTCGTGGACAGCGCCGACGACGACCGTGCCCTGGCCGCGCTGGAGCCGCTGCGGCTGCGCCGGCCGGGCAGCGGCCGGCCCGTCCTCGTGGTCAGCAGACGCTCCCTGCTGGCCCGGCCGGGATGGGCCGACACGGGGGTCGCGGTCGTGGAGACCGTCCCGTGGCCGGACGCGCGGATCGGGCGTCTGACGGCGGAGGCGCGGGTGACCGACGCGCGGTGCCGGGAGCTGATCGTCCGGCTCGCCGCGGGCAACCCGCTGATCGCCGACGCGGCCTGCCGGGCCGTCCACGCGGGTGCGCCGCCGACCGCGGCCGGGGCGGTGGCCGACGGCGCCGCCCGGGAGATCGTGGAGCGGCTCTCCCGGGAGCGGCCCGCCGGGCCGTGGCAGCACGCCCTGGTCCGGCTGGCCACCGTGTGGTCGGCGGACGAGGAACTGCTCGACGCCGACCCGGACCTGTTCGACACCCTGGCGGGGCTCAGCCCGGTCGTCCCCACCGAACTCGGGTTGGCCCTCACCGAGCCCTTCCGCGGGGTGATCGAACTGGCCCATCGCTGGCGTCGGCCCGCCGCCCACCGCGGCGCGTGGGCCCGCGCGCTGGCCCACCGCAAGAAGCTGCTGGCCGACGAGCCCGCCGCCGACCGCCGTAGCCGTCTCACCGAGGGGATCATCGCTCTGGCCGATGACGACGCCGTCCGCGAGACCATGTTCCCCATCAGCGTGACCCGGGACGTGATCCACACCGCTACCCCGGACGACGCCGACACCATCGGCACCCTGATGCGCCAGTGGGCCCGGCAGGGCGGGCTGGACGTGCGCTGGACCGACCGCCTGGTGGAACGCTGGCTCGTCGACGACCCCGCCAGCTTCCAGCTGATCCGGGACGGCGGCGACCGGATCATCGGCCTGACGAACACCCAGCAGGTCACCGAACGCACCATGAACTGTGTGGAACCTCTGCTCCAGCAGCACACGGACCGGCTGCTCGGCCGCCCGCGCGGCGCCGGGGGATGGCTGCTCGGCGCGGCCTACTGCCCCGACCGGGGCGCCCATGCGCACCTGCTGCGCGGCCTGCTGCGCCAGGTCATCACGGGCGGCCTGCTGCTGACGGTGTCCACCCCGAACCCGGACTACCAGCGGCTGCTGCGCGGGCTGCGCTTCCAGCGTCACGGCACCACCACCGACGACGTCTACCGCTGCGGGCGCAAGCCCGAGATCTTCAGCCAGGACTTCGGCTCCGCCGCGCTGCCCGTCTGGACGGAGCGGCTCGCCCGCACCTCGGGAGCGCGCGGCGGCCCGCGTCCGACCGGCCAGGAGGTGGCCCGTGCCCTCGCCGTCATCGCCGACCCGGCCCGGCTTGCCGAGAGCCCGCTGCTCTCCTCGCCGCGCCCCCGGACGGTGGCGGAACTGCGCGCGGACCTGTGGGAGGCGGTGCGACGGCTGGCGGACAGCGAGGTGCGCGAGGAGGCCGAGGCCGGGTGGATTCTCCAGCACTACTACCTCGGACGGCCGCGCACCCATCAGCGGCTCGCCCAGCAGCTCCACATCAGCCGCGCCACCTACTTCCGACGGCTCCGGCACGGCCTGGACCTGGTGGGCGGCGGACTCGCGGCGGAACGGAGCGTCCCATGAGGGGTGCCGGGATGACGGCAGCGGCGGTGGGCGGCGGGCCGGGTGCCTCAGCGGTGGACCTCGCCCGGCTCGGCCCTGCCGGGACCAGGAGCTGCGGCACCGTCACGAAGGTGTAGCCGCAGGCGGTGAGGGCGTAGATGACGAGATCGGTGCGCAGGTGATCCGCGATCGGCCTGCCGGTCGGATGCCGTGAGGCGAGGTCGATGACGGTGGCCAGGCAGAGGAACTACCCGCTCGCCGGCGCAGTGATGCTCCGCATCACGCGGGCGACCCGTTTGTGGTTGACACGTTTGCCGGTCTCGCGGAGCTCGGCGGTGATCCTGGGGGCACCACTTCGTCGTTCGTCGAGGTGGTGCGGTCGATTTTGAGGTTGTCGGTCAATTCATGCTGCGAGGGTGACGGTGGGGGTTCGGGGTTCGTAGAAGGTGCCGTCGCGGAGCATGGCGAACAGGACGTTGATGCGCCGGCGGGCGAGGCGGAGGAGGGCTCGGGGTGTTTGTGTCCTGAACGCGAAAGGGGTCTGTTTGTAGGGCAGTTCCCAAAAGCGATGCTGTGCGAGAGATGAAGGAGCTCTTTTCGGCCTCATGTTGAGGCGTGGTGCAGGACGACGACGGCTTTCACGATGTCGGTGATCCGGGTTGGTACTACAGCTGAGCTTGCGGAGCAGGCCCCAGCCCTTGAGGGCGGCCGTGGCCTGCTCGCCGAGGCAGCCGCTGCAACGCGCTGAGGCCCAGCTCTCGAACATCCCGTCAAAGAAGATCAACCTCCGGTACCCCGCGGCGCCACGGCGGGCGCCTTGTTCGAGGCCATCCGTTGCACCCGGTGCTTTGCCTGGATGGGCGAGGTATGCGCCGACCGGGGTTGCAGAACGACCCAGTCAGCGGCGAGCTCCGGTGACCACGACCAGCAGCGGAACGAGCCGGGACGGAGGAATTTGATATTGCCCACGTCCGGTCGTCTCCAGCCAGCCGGCGGAAACGAGTTGTCGTAGATGGTGATAGATCTGCCCGGTCGTACCGAGCCCCTCCAGCTCCACAAGTTCGGTAACCGCAGTCCGTCCTCCAGCCAAGGCCTGGATCAGGCGCAACCGCACGGGGTGCCCCAAAGCTCCCAGCGTGTCGGCCGCCTCAGACCAGTCAGAACTCAACACCGACTCCGTGGCTTCGGACCGTTCCCACTCCACAAGCTCACCGTCCAGACCGACCACGGACCCGGTAAAGATCACTCCCCCTCGCGCTACTTCCTGCAAGCGCTCCCGAAGTTTCGGCAATGCCCAGTAAGCTTCAATCGACGCGGTTTTGGCACCTGGCTCAGGCGTGGCGCTCTGCACTCGCTCCTCAAGCTCGGAGAGTCGCCGAGAAACCTCGGCGACCTGCCCAACCAACGCGTCCCACGACGGCGCAAGATCACCCATTCGGTCAGCCTATCGTCGGACGCGCGCGCACGGCCCTCGCCCACCGAAGTGAACCTGCAGTCCGTCTGGCCCCGGTCGGCGACAGTGACGCATGGGCAGGCGTTGGATTGCCCGTTATGGCCGTCAGCATATCGGCCGCCTTCGAGGTCCGGACGGCGGAAGCAGGGGAAGCGTTCCTGCGGTGAACCTTCACGCCTGCTCGGGTGACGGCTGGGGTTCCGGGCTTCGCGGCGGGCGGTGCGGCCGGTAAACACTGGGGTGATCAAGAACTTCGTGCGCGGTTTCAGTGCGCTTTCCCTCGCCCTCGTACCCCTGCTCTCCGCTCCTGCAGCACAGGCCGCTCCGGCGGCGGAGGTGGTGACACTGACCGATGCCGTCGGCCCGGTCCAGGTGACGACCAGCCCTCTCCGCATCAACTCGGAGACCACCTCACACGGTGTCGGCGTCATCGCCCTGACTCCGTACGGAGTTGCCCACGGAGTGCCAACAGGCTCGTACCGCGTCTAAGTACTCTGTGAGCCCGTGGACGACGTCCCTCTCGCGCCCGGCGGCCTGGTCGTCCGGGGCCCCGGCACGGAGGCCGCGGCGAGGTGGAGACGGGTGCCCATGTCGGGGTTGACCTCACCGTAGGGGCCGGACAGGGGACCAGAACAGCGGGGTCAGGCCGCGCCGGTCGGTGGGCGTGAGGAGGTCCGGCCACTCCGGTTGGCCTACGAACCCCAATCGGCTGCGGCCAGGTGAGGAGTTCCGACCGCCCGGTCAGTCCTCCGGCCGAAGCCGCTGACGAGCGGCATCAAGTCGCTGGTCATAGTCAGGCGCGAACAGCTCAGAAAGCGCCTTGTCCAGCGTTCCGGCGATCCGATGGATCGGCGCCCAGACCTCCGGATCGTCGACAACTCGGCTGAGATCCGTCATCTGGAGCTTCTCCAGCCAGTGCGACAACACCAGTGCCTCGTCACTCGTGAGCTTGATCGTGACCTGGCCATCACTCATGCACATTCCTACGGTTCAGCCCGCCCTTGACCTCACGAACCTACTGGCCTTGGACCTCGACCAAACACATAGGGGCCCCCACGAAAGTCGCACCGGCCCTGTTCGTCGAACGCGACACCGTCGAGCACCGCGGTGCACCTTTCGGTCAACCGGTCGAAGACGTCTGACCCTTGTCGGCACGTGCCGCGAAACGGTCCTTGCGGGACTGGTCGGCGACTGGGCCGAACTGGTCTCTCCCGTGGTGGGGATCAGCCGCTGAGGTCGAACACGCCCCACTCGGTGAACGGTTCGGCCTGGACGTAGATCCTGCTTCCTCGGCCGACGACCCGTCGGCGGCCGACGACGGAGCCGTTGGGCAGGGTGAGCAGGCCGACGTCCGTTGGTTCGACGGATGTTTCGGTGAGCTCTCCGTGGGCGAGCCGGTCCTGCTCCTCGCGGTAGCCGCCGTAGAAGGCCACCCGATCGCGGTGGACAGCCACCGCCTTGGCGCCCCGTACGCGGTTCTCCCACACCCTCACGGGCCGGTCGGTGCGGTCGGGGCGTATCTCGACGAGCGGGAAGTCCGTGTACGGGCATGCCCAGGCGGTGGTGCCCGACACGTTCAGGGCGTAGCAGTCGAAGAGACCGGGGATGTGGGCGTCGTCCGACGTCCAGATGAGCCGGCCCGTGGCGCTCCAGCGGCGGATTCCGGCCGGGTTCTCGTCGAAGTGCCCGACCCAGATGTGGCCGGCCTCGTCCACGAGCAGGTGCTCGATGGCGTCTCCGACGGAGAAGGACGAGGTCTCGCGCCCGAGCGCGTCGAAGACCTGGACCTGTTTCGAGTCCTCGTAGCGGCGGGCGCGGGACGCGGCGACGACGAACCCGCCGTCCGGCAGGCGGTCCAGGTGCGGCCAGCGGGCCCGTACGGCGCTCAGCTCGGTGAGCTCGACGCTGCCGCCCGGATGGACGGAGACGACAAGGGCGTCGAAGGGCGGAACATCGCCGCCGGGCTGCGGAGCATGTTCGCCGAGCAGCCAGTGTGCGGCGCCGAAGACATCGACGGTACTGGTCAGGACGTGGAGGTTGTGGTGCGCTCGGGGGAGGTGGGTGTAGGGCGTGAGGGCGGTCTTCTGCACGGGCGGGCTCTCCTGGGGTGGGCGGTCACGGTCATTGGGCGCTGCGGTGAGCGGCGGTCGGCGGCGCGCGCGGCAGAAAGAGGAGAGGGACGCCTAGGGCTTGTCCGGCCGATCCTGTCCGAGGCCAGATGAAACCGGTCCGGCCCCGGGCAGGACCGGCAACGGCGACGTGAGTATTTGTCCGGCCTTGGTCTGGACCGGGTTACCAGCACGACCGCGGGTCTTGTACGTGCTCTGGCGAGTGCCGGTCCTCTCCCCTGCCCAGGCCGGTCTGGACCAGGAAGCCGGGATCCGCGTCCCACGGCGGGCCAGCGATGTGCACCCGCTGGGTGCCGGGGATGCCCACCTCGACGAGGACCCCGCCGCGGAACATCCACAGACCGAACAGATCGTCGTCCTCGTCGTGCAGCATGACCTGCACGCAGGCGGGCTCGTTCCACGGTAGGGACTCCAGGTCCTTGAGCACGCCGCGGCGCCCGTTCCACCGCTCGAACTCGATGTGCCAGCCCCCGACGAACCAGGGGATCTGCACGAAACAGCCGTGCCAGGTGCGGGCCTCGTCCGGCCGAGTCAGCGGCTCCATCACCTCGTCCTCGTACCGCGCCAACACGATGACCTGCGCCATTCTGCTCATGCCCACATGTCACACCGCGCCGGGCACTGAGGGCAATCGATTTGGGCCCCGGAGCCGTCGGAGCTCCTTCCGCACGCAGAGGCCGCCGCCCAGGACTTGTCCGATCGGTCATGCTCGGGGCCAGATTTGGTGAGGGCTGCGGCGGTCGCGGTGCCGAGGTGGACATAACGGCGTTTGTCGTAGCGGGTGGCGATGGCTCGGTGCTGCTTGAGCCGGGTGATGGCCCGTTCGATGGTGTTGCATTTCTTGTACCGGTCCTCGTCGAAACCGGTTGGTCATCCGCCGCGTGAGCCTTTGCGCGGGCTGGGTCCGGTGGTGCCGAACCGGTTCGGGCAGTGTCCGTCTCCCGCCTGCGGCTCCGGCCCGGATCGTGGAGCATGAGGTCCGGGCCCGGAGGTGTGCGCGGAGCTGGGGGAGGCTGCGGGGTGGGCCCGGGAGGGGAAGTGCCGGGGACGAGTAACAGGATCTCCGGCGGCAGGAAGGAGAACGTGGTCATGGCCGGGACCGTCTCCGGCCCCGTCACCTTTACCACCGCGGGCAAGCGTGTGCCCGCTTATCTGCGGGAACCTCTCTGCTGGCCGGCGGCTGGGACGCGCTCGCGGCGGGTACTCACCGGTCACGCCCCGACGAATCCGGCGACGCCGTGCCCCCTACGTCCCCCGGGATCAGGACGCAGTCATCCGCACCAGGCTCACGCGGGCGGCGTACGAGGGCCGGCTGGTGTTGGTGGGCGGGGACTCCACCGTCGTCCCGACTGGAGACAGTCGTAGATCAAGGGCCGGTTTCGGAACAATCCGAAACCGGCCCTTGATCATTTTTTTGGGGACCAGCATGCGGACGTCCGGGTGCAGGTAGCGCTGGGCGACGAGGGGCGGACCTCCTCGAAGCGGTCCGGCTTGGCGTCGGCTTTCGGTCGGCTGTTCCTGGCCGTCACCGTCCGACGCGCCCCGGCCCCGTACGTGACGCGCTCCGGGTCACGTACGGGGCCGGGGTCGAGGTCGGGACGGAGCCGGCGGACGGCCGCACGACCGGCGGCTCCGCACGGTTTGCGCCCGTTGCTCAGCCGGTGCAGGTCGCCTTGATCGTCGAAATCGCGTGGTGCTCGTACTTGCTGTCCCGGCCCCGGTCGTGGATGCGGACGGAGAGCTTCTTGGCGTCGACGGCGAAGGTGCCCGGCACGTTGTACCAGGTGCCTCGGCGGTCCTGCTGGTTGACGTAGAAGGAGCCCACCAGGTTGTTGGTCCTGGGCAGGAACCGGTCGTACACCGTGTAGTAGCTCGGGTCGCCACCGACCCGCACGATGTCCGAACTGCCGGGCACATGGACGGAGATGCTGCACTTCTTGGCGGAGGCGGGCAGGTCGAACAGCCAGGTCGCCGAGCCGCCGGAGTCCTTGGAGGAGCTGCCGGACATCGGCATGGAGAGGTACTTGCCCGCGCAGCCGTAACCGCCGAAGCCGCCGCTGTGGGTGGCCCAGCCCTCCTTGCCGTCGCTGTAGTAGCCGTCCCGCTGGAAGCGCTGGGTGGGGCACTCGTGGCCGGACACCCCGCTGTACACCACGGTGGGCGCCTTGGGCGTCGTCTGGGGCTGCGACTGGGGCGCGGTCTCTGCCGAGGGGGCCTTGGCGGAGCCTTCCGAGCCCGTACCGGCGGGGGCCTTCGCGCTGGAACCGCTCTTGTCCGTCGTGCCGCCCGTGCCCGCGGAGCCCTTCGCGTCCTTGGTGCCCTTGGCGCCATCACCCCGCTCGGTCTCGGGTGACCCGTTCGCGCGCTGCGGCCCGTCGCCCCCGCGGACGTGGTTGGCGGGGCCCTTGTCGCCCCGGACCGGGGCGGCGCCCTGCTGGGGGGAGCCGGGAGCCCGTACGCCGTCGGGGCCCGCGGGGTCGGTGCCCGGCACGTACCCGCCCTCCTGGCCGTCCTGCTTCCACGCGGCCGCAGCCGCTTCGCCGCGCGTGGGCTTGCCGTCGTCCTTCTGGGCGCCCGCCACGACGAACGGGGCACCGAGGAGCAGCGCCCCGGCGAAGGCCGCGGCGACCACCATCGGACGCGACACCCGGCCGGGACGCTCCGGAGCGCCGCCCTCCGTGGCCGACGCGCTGTCGGGCGGGCTCGCGGCGACGGTGGCGGTGGCCGTGGTGGTGGCGGTCGAGGTGGCACCGGATGCGGCGGTCTCGGCGGTGGCGGCACCGGCGGTCCCGGCGGTCTCGGCGGTCCCGGCGGCCTCTTGGGACACCGATTCGGTCTTCGTGGCACCCGACTCCGTGGCAGCGGTCTCCGTGGCGGCCGCAGCCGCCGCCCCTGCGGGGGCTACCGTCTTCGCCTCGGCCGTCTCCTCCGCCGAGTTCGCGGTCGTCGCCTCTGCCGCCGGAACCGCCCCGGCGGCGGCCGCCACCGTGCTTCCGCCGGCCGTCTCCGCCGCTTCCTCCCGGGCAGCCGCCGCGTCCGAGCCCTCCGGCTGCTCCTCGGCCCCCGCCGTGGTCCTGCCGATGGAGACGCCGACCGCGTGCACGGCCGCCGGGGCCCCGGCCTCCCGCTCCCCGGCCTCCTCCGGGCCGGGCGCGGACGAGGTCGGCGTACGCGCGCCACCGCCGTCCCCGTCGCCGGCGACCGACGTGTCCCCGCCCTGCGTCGCCGTCCGGGACGCCGGCGCGGACGGGGCCCCTATGCTCCCCGGACCTGAGCCCTGCGCACTGTCCGGCGCCGTTTCCCCGGAGGCCGCGTCCCGGCCGTTGCCGGGCTCGCTCTCCTCGCTGGACCGCTGTTGCTTCACAGGTCGCCTCTCATTTCCTGCCATTGACCTTCTTCGTCCTCTTGGATCGCTTCGGGGAGGGTTGGGTTGCCTCCTCCGTCAGGCGAGTCGACACGCCGTCACACCACTGGCGCGGCCGAGTCTTCGCCCGGTGGCTGCCGCAAGCGCTCCGCGGCGGTCCGCAGGTCCCTCAACCACTGCAGATAGTTCTCGAACGACTGGAGGAAGCGGTCCATGTTGTTGGCCCACACCTCCTTGCTCGCCGCGTGCTGGTAGAACTCGTTCCGCAGCGACACCAACGTGACATTGGCGGCGAGCAGGGCCGGACCGACGGACGAGTGCAGCTCGGCGGCGCTCCCGGCGATGAGGATGGCCCCCGCACCGTCGGCCACCTTTCCGTGGGCCGTGGTGGCCGCGTCCCGCACGCTCTTCGGCGCCTTGTTGGTCTTGATCCCGTCGCTCGCGCTACCGATGTTGCGCAGGTGTTCGTGGGCCAGAGCCCTGTAGACCGCGTCCGCCTGTCTGAACCTCTCCCCGTCGTCGGCCGGTGCCAGGCTGAGCGGACGCGCGGACGTCTTGCTGATGTGCGCCTCATCCATGCTGTGCGCGGATGCCAGGACCTCCTGGCCGAAGATCTTCCAGCCGTTCGGCCCGAAACCCAGGATGTTCGTGACCTCGGGGAAGGTCCTGCCGCCCCCGCTGCTCATGTACTCGCCGTCGCCGAACCAGTCCATGGTGCGGTGAGTGTGCTGGAACGCCAGCGCGTCCGCCATCCGACGGCCGGGTGACTGGTAGTGCCAGACCCTCAAGCTGTCCGGCCCCTGAGGACTCCTGGTGACGGCGAAGGCGCATCCGTTCATCGTGGCCGTGAAGACGAGGCCCGCACCGGGAGCGTCCCCCGGCACCAGGGGGACCTCCGCGTGGCCCACCTGCGTCTCGGGGTTGCTCGCTCCGCCCCTGAGATAGGGAACGTACGAGGAGTGGAGGTAGTTGTGCTCGGCCTGTACGGGCGGCAGATCCGCGTTCCCGGCGAGCTCCGCCAGGAAGGGGTGCGCCGTCCGGTACCCCTGGTGGGACACATACTTCTCCAGGGCGGGCGTCAAGAGGTAGGCCGGACTGTCCGGGCCGTGTCGCCGAGGGTCGGGCGTCAGGACGAACCAGTGCCGGTCCATGGTGTCCAGGGCCTCCGCGAGTCTGCCGTGGGCATCCTTCAGCGCGGGCCTGTCCCAGCGCGCGTTCATGCCCGCCGTCGTGTCCATGGAGAGCTTGTTGGTCCTCAGGAAGTCCTGCGGATCGTCGATCAACTGCGCGTGCACCGCGCGCTGTGCCATGAGCTCGGGTGAGTCCGGGGCGGTCTCGGATGTGTCCTGAGCGGTCTCGGTCGCTTCCGGGGCGGCCGGGACGATCTCGTCCGTGTTCAGCAGGAGGGGGTTGAGCGCCTCGAAGATCGTGTCCGAGAGCGAGACGGGCGGTCGCTGCGCTCCCTCCTGCGGGGCAGGGAGCGCGGCGGCGTCCGGCTCCACCCCTTCGTCCGCCGCGACCCGCATACCGTGCTGCTGCGCGACGGAGTCGTCTCCGGCCCGAACTGCCGTCAGGTCGGTCACGGAGTTGTTCGGTGTGCGCATGGGGCGGAAGTGGGTTCTGTCCTCCCCGTCCTGATCACCCAGAAGGTTCGCCATCTCGGAGTTCAAACGGATGACCTCGCGGGCACGTTCATAGATCTCGGTCAGTGCCTGCTTCTGTTCCGCGTCGATCTCCCGCTGCTTCGCCCTCCATTCGTCGGTGTCGGGCACCCTGGGGAGGTTGTCGAAATCTTCCTGGGTCCGCACCGTGTACGTGGTCGTGAGTATCAGCTCGTTGCGCTTCTCACCGGGAGACGCCGTGTAGACGAGGATGTCCAGGCCGCCGATCTCGCCGCCGGCGATCCGCTTCCTGGCCTCGGGCCACTCCGTGGTGGTGAGGACGCTGCTGTCGTGGATTCCGTCCAGCACGTGGGCGGTGACCCGGTTCGTGAGGCCCTGGGCGTAGGTACGGGACAACTGGAGCCACAGCTCACCCATGGTCGGGGAGTCGTCCCAACGGGGAAGCCCGAACCCGAGGCCGTTGAAGATGTAGCCCTGGACGGATGATTCCAAGGCCACGCCGGCTCCGACGGTGGCGGTGCTGATCGCCTCGGCCGCACCCATCTTCGACCAGATCTGGCCGTGCTCGGCCGAGTCCGCGGCGCGCCTGACCACGATTCCGTCGAAGCCCGCTGTGTCCTGGTGCTGGAGGAACCACAGGTAGTTCAGCTGGTGGCCCATCACCTCTTCCGACTGGAAGCCCTTCATGATCGCGGCGACGGCGGCCGTGTCGATCTCGTTCCTGTCCGTGCGTCCGGCCAGGGCCATCTTCCTGTCCGATGCGACGGTTTCCAGCCACGCGGCCACGCCCTGTCGGAATTCCTCATTCCCGGCCAGCGGCTTGATGCTGTTGATCCGGTCCCACAGCTCTTCTCGCTGTCGGTCGAAGTCCTGTTGTGCTTTCAGCGTGGCGTCATCGCCCGCCGTGCTGGATGATTCGGCGGCCGCGACGCCCTTGTCCGGATCGTTCAGCAGCAGCTTGTCCGCGTTCCGCACCGGGGCGTGGCCGTCCTTGGGCTTCGTCAGCCCGCCGACGGCCGTGTCGCCGTCCTCGCCGCCGTGCCCCCTTTCCTGCCCGAGCAGGGCGTCCAGCGCGTCGGGCTCGCTCGCGGTCACCCACTGGCCCGGTCGCCCGGCCGTCGGGTCCTGGAGCAGGGCCAGCACGCCGGTCGTTCCACCTGCGCCGGACCCGGTCACATGGCCGACCGCGACGTCGGGGGCGTACCAGCGGCGTCCCGGCACCGCCCGTGCGGCGTCCATGACGACGCTTCCACCGTCCGTGGAACGGGTGACCGCGGTGTTGCACGCCACGAGCACCACCGGGGCGGGCGGCTGGTCGGGGTCGGTCAGCGTCTCCATGAAGCGGGCGAACTGGGCGCCGTCCACCACCAGCGGCAGCTCACCGTGGATGTGGAGCTTGACGCCGTGCCGGGAGCCGTGCGCATCGAAGAAGATCGGCTTGGGGGACTGCTGCTGCCCCGCCGGAACGTCCTTTCCGGTGGCCTTCGCGGTACTGGTGCTCGTGGTGGTGGTGGCGGTGTCGGTACCGGAGGTGGCGCGGGCGTCGGCGTGCCAGGGCACGGTGCGGGGCACCGCCGAGTCCGCGGGTACGGCGGCGAACGTGCCCTTGCCCTCCGGCCGGTAGACCGCGTACGAGGCCTGGTCGGCGCGGTAGTTCGCGTAGAAGTCCTTGCGTGGGGCCCAGTCCTCTTCGCTGTGCGACGCGTAACCGATGACCTCCCCCGAGGCGTCCCGGATCTTCCGCAGGCTCTGCCGCATCTGCTCGAAGGAGACCTTCCGGCCGTCCTTGCCGACGAGTTCGTCCTGCGGCGTCCCGCCGCCCGGGTCGAGCTGGTCCGACGCGGGGTCGAAGCCGGTCAGCAGCGTGCCGTCGTTCGACAGCGTCGGGCCCGAGCCGGTCCGGCCGCTGCCCCATGTCGCCACGTTGTTCTTGAGCTTCCTGACGGTGCCGCCGATGCGCTTGACCAGCGTCTCCTGCCGGGCGGGCGCGGACGTGGTGGTGGGGGCCTCCTGGTTCTCGCTCTCGGGGGTCAGCCATTCCAGTCGCGCCCAGTCGGTCCAGTCCTCCGTCCGGACCCGGTACCGGTTGTGCGGGGCGGGGGCGAACTTCTGCTTGCCCGCCGCCTTGTCGCTCTCCGCGGCCGGAGCGTTCCCCGGGTCCGTGGACACGCCCGGGGGCGGGAATGTCCCCGCGTGCGTGATGAACTGCCGTACGAGGAACAGCGGTCCGGTCTTGGCGGCCACGTTCTTCGACTTCATGTCCGCCACGAGGTAGCCCTTGGTCAGCGGGTCCTTGGTGTTGTAGTCCGGAAGGTTGTCCAGAACCTGCTTCAGGAAGGCGCTTCCGGGGTGCGCGACGATGAAGTGGTTCCCGAAGTCCCCGTCCTCGTACGCCATCGCGGCGGCCTGCTGGATCTGCTCCTCGGTGGGTACGGACCCGTCGGGGAGCTTGAGCTTCTTCCTTACGCTGCCGAGGTCCTGGAGCAGCGGGCCGAACATCGGCAGGGTGTCGTCGCCCAGCGGCATCATCACGCCCCCGGGGCGCAGGGTCACGGCTCCCGGCCCCAGATCCACGTCGAGGTACACCCCGCCGTGCTTGTGGAGGAGCGCGTACCGGGCGACGTCGGAGGCCATCGCGAAGCTCTCGAGGTCGAGAGCCGCCTCGTACAGTGTCTGCGCCTTGGAGAGCGGGTTCTTCTGCCAGATGGGCCCCTTGCCCTTGGCGAACAGGTGCTTGACCTTGCCGTGCTGGGCGACTCCGGTCCCTGTCGTGCTCTGCAGGAATCCCTCGTTGTTCCGTGCGCCGGCGGCATCCGTCCAGATCGTCACCGTCCATCCGGCGGCCTGCGCGCGGTCCGCCCAGTTACCGATGTTGGCGCGGGCGGCCGGGCTCAACGTGCCGCCCAGCCAGATGAAGTTGATCTGCCGGGGTACGGGGGCGAGTTCGCCGGAGCCGCCACCCATGTAGTACGTCGGGCCCTCCGGGCGTATCTCCGATTCGGTGTTGAGCAGCAGGGCGTCCGTCGTGCTCGGCACGGCGGGCCGGTACAGGTCGTTGTCCGCGAGGTGCAGCACCACGCCCGACCGGGCCGGCCCGGCCGTGTCCGTGCTCGCGGGTGTGAACGTCACGTGGTTCAGGTCCGCGTGGACCACGGTGACCGGGACCCGGAGCACCCGTGCCGCGAGCAGGGCGGCCAGGTCCCCGGCGGAGTGGTTCCAGCCCGCGTCCTTGCGGTCGCCGATCTGCTGGTCGCCGGGGCGCAGCAGGGTCGTACGGGCCAGCTCCACGCGCTGGTCGGGGGTGAGCCGGGCGGCGACCGTCTGCGGGAGGCGGTCGCGGGAGGCGGTGTGCTCGGCGGCCTCCGCCGCGCTCAGCACGATGCCCGCATCGGCCAACTCCTGTGCGGTGAACCGCTCCTGGAGGTCGATCGCGAGGAACGGCGCGAGTTCGTCGCGGTCCGTCGTCAGCCGGTCGGCCAGGCGGTTCCTCAGATGCTGGACGTCGGCGGCGGAGAGGCCCCGGCCCGTGGCGTGGAGCCCCTGGGCGGCGAGGAGCCCCGGGTGGGCGCGCTCGACCGAGTCGAGGAGGGAGCGGTGGAAGCTCGTGCCGTGGTCGAGGTGCGCGGGGCCGGTGGAGGGCGGTTCCACGAGCTGGAGGACGCGCCCGTCCGGGTCCGTCAGGGTGACCGGGCGGCCCTCGGAGTCCTCGCCCTGGGAGGTGTACGGGTCGGGGACGGGCGTCTCGGTCGGACGGACGTACCCGTCGGGCTCCGCGGTGGGGTGCCAGGGGGTGATGACGGGAGGAGCGCTGCCCTCGGGGCGTGGCGCGAGAAGCGGGCGTACGGCCGTATCCACCGCATCGAAGTTCGCGTGGACGAGGCCGAGTTCGCGGTACTGGGCGGTCAGCCGCTCGACCGCCTTGTCGTGGGCGGCGCGTGTGGTGCGTACGTCGGCGTCGGCCGCGTCGAACTGTCCCGGCGTCGCGTCCCGGGCCGCCGTCTTCCGGCTGCGGGCCTCCCGCAGCAGCGCGGCGTCCCTGTCCTCGCGGGCGGCGCGCACGGTCTCCAGCGACGCCCGGTAGGCGGCGTCCGCCGCCAGCAGGTGCTCCGCCCAGGCGGCCGCCTTGGCCTGCTCCCTGCGGACGGCCTCCACGTCCGACAGCGGCCCGGTCTCGCCGAGCCAGAACTCCGTACGGGTCAGGACGTCCTGCGGGGTGGCGGCGGAGGCGGACGTGGAGGGGCCCACATCGGGCGTGGCGTCGGCGAGGAGTTCGGAGAGCGGCGGGTAGCCGGGGACCGTGGCGGGGGGCGCCTCGGTGGTCGTACCCGTCGCCGTGTCCGTGTCCGTGCCCGCTCCCGTCGTGTCCGGGGTCGTGGCCGTGGTCGGCTCGGTCCAGGGAACCGGTGGTGTGCCCGTGGGGCGGGGGCCGGTGAGCGTGTAGTGCTCGACGGCCTTCCAGGCGGCCTCGGACGACCCGGCGAGGTGCTGCTCGGCGGTGGCGAGATCGCGGCGGTGGTTGACCAGGTGCCGCTGGGCCTCGGCGTACCGGGTACGGGCCGTGGCGAGCCGTTCCCGCGCTGCCGCCACGTCCGTTCCGGTGGGCGACGGCGTCGCGAGAAGGTCGCGGAGCCGGGTCCGGAGGGCGGCGGCCTCGCTGTCGAGTGCGCGCAGCCGCCGTTCGGCCGTCGCGGCCTCCTTGGCGGCCGTGACGTACTTTTCGGTCTGCTGCTTGACGAGGTCCGCCGCGGCCTCGACCTCGGCGGGCAGCAGTCCGTGCTTGCGGGCGACGTCGAACGACACCCACATCGTCACCCCGTCCGGCACCGTGTGCTCGACGGTGACCGGCGGCCGGGACCCCGGCCTGAGCGTCGCCGGGACGAGCGGCAGGTCCGCGACGCGATGCGACGCCTTCGCCGTCTGGACCACGTGCAGGGGCGCCCGGACGAGCACGGCACCGCCGGCGAACGGCTTGAGCGTGGTCAGCGCGGAGGTCCGGCGGTCGGCGGCGCTGCCCGCCGCGTCGGAGTCCGCCCAGCCCGGCACGGCGGCCGTGCTCTGGACCACGGGCTGCGAGTGGAAGCCCGGCCCCGCCGTCATCGAGGGCAGGTGGCTGTCGGTGGTGTCGCCGGTGTACGTGTCGTTGTCCGAGGTGCGCCGGCTGCCGCCGAGCCCCGCCTGCGCGTCCACCGCCAGCAGCGTGGCCCGGGACAGGTCGACGTGCGCGGAGAGGGTGAGGGTGGCGTCGGTCCCGCCGACCGCGGACGTGGTGTCGTGCAGGGTGACGGTCAGGCTGTCGCGGACCATCTGCGGCAGGTAGGCGCTCAGCACATCGGTGCTGATGCCTCCCTTGAGCGCTTCCCCGGCGGCGGTGCCGGGCCGCGTCAGCGCCGTCCTCCGCACGTAGCGGCCGTGGGTGTCGGTGGGCATGGGCGTCGCGTCGCCGCTCTTCGTACCGCGTCCCTTCACGGCCGTGTCGACGGCGTACGCGGCGGCGTCCCGGAGGGCGGGGATGCCGCCGACCGTCGTCACGACGACGCTCTCCGGACCGGTGGCGAACAGTTCCTTGCCCGCCGAGCCGCGCTCCCGCGGCGCCACGCTCCGCGGCTGCTCCGGGGGCAGCAGCATCGGGCGGGGGGCCTGCCGCGTGGCACTCGACGCGGGCGTCCCGTTCGCGGTGGCCGACGCCTTCGCTCCGGTCGCCGCGGTGGTCCCGGTGGCTCCGGTGGTTCCCGTCGCTCCGGCCGTGGCACTGGTTCCGGCCGTCGCGCCGGCACCGGCCGTTGCGGTCGGTGAGGCTGTCGGCTCCGGTCGGGCGAGGCTCAGGGGCAGCACGACCTCGGCGTCGCCGACGCTCCGCGTGTGCGTCACCACGGTCCCGTCGGGCAGTTCCAGGGTGAAGGTGGCCTCGAACTCCGTCCGGCCGGTCACCACGGGCCCCTCGAAGGCCACCTGGGCGCTGACGGCGTCGGTGACCGCGTGGGCCAGGGCGGCCGAACGGGAGGACCCGACCTTGTCGTCGAGCGTGAAGCCGCCGTTGCGGACCACCGGGTCGTTCTGGACGGTGGGCGCCTCGGCGAGCCGGTACCCGGCCTCGTACCCGCGCGCCAGCTTCTGGGTGACGGTCTCCGCCGTGGACGTGGGCCGGGCGATCGTCGGCTTCACGTCGTGGCGCAGGGGGCCGGGGGTGAAGCCGGTGCGTCGCAGGGTCACCGTGAGGCTGGCGTCCTTGGACGGGCCGATCTTGTTCCGAGCCAGGCGCAGCGAGGTGCCGCCGTTCTCCATGCCCGTCTGCAGAGCGCGCATACCGGACGGCGACAGGGCGGTCATCTGCCGCGCCAGGCCGCCGAGTTGGTCGGCGAGCAGACTCTTCGGCCCGAGCCAGCTCTGGTGCTGGGGCAGGGTCGCGAGCAACTGGTCCGTGAACGCCTTGACCGCCGGGGCCATGTCGATGCGGCCGACCGTGAGCGTGCCGTGCGCGGCGGCCCCGGTGGTGGTGTAGAGCTGCGGGGAGGGCGGCGCGACGAGGCCGTCGTCGAACAGCCCGGCCTTCCGGGCCTCCGCCAGCGGCACCCAGACGAGCACGCCGTCGGGGACCTCCACGATCCGCCCCTCGGGCTTGCGTCCACGGACCAGCTCCATCGGCGCCTGGAGCAGACCGGAGGGCTGGGAACGGGCCGCGAGGTGCCACGCCACGTCGGCGCCGACCAGGGCCATCGGCCCGGTGTACTGCACGGTGTGGGCCGGGTTCGCGGAGAAGGCCGCGGTCTCGGTCGCGGTGCTGGTGCGCTGGTACGGCGTCCAGATCGCCCCGTAGGTGCCGGCGGTCTGGAACGTGTCGGTGTGCTTGGCCCGGAACGCGCCCAGCAGGGAGACGGTGTGGCTGCTGACCTTGGCGACGGAGTGCCCCGCCCCGCTGGTCCCCGAACCGACGGCGGAGAGGGCCAGGTCGCTGGAGTCGACGACGGCCACCACGCGCGGCCTGCGCAGCTGGGGCCAGGCACTGACCGAAGCGGTGATGTCGGTGACGGCCGTCCGCCCGAACAGATCGCTGACGTGCTTGCCGGTCTGCGCCGCGTCGCTGAAGTCCGCTTCGTTGCGGCCGACCGCGAACGCCTCGGCGAGCGCCCCGGTCGCGGGGGTCCCGTCGTTCCCGTAGACCCACGAATTGCCGGACACGGAGGCGAGCAGCTCCTTGAGGTGCTGCTGCACGAGCTGCGGCGAGGTGACGCTCTGCACGGAGTGCAGGCCGTCGAGGAGCGGGTGAGAAGTCCAGTCGGTCGTCGGGACGGGCTTCCCGGAGGAGAGCAGTTCGGCCATGGCCGGGGTCATCGGCGTGGTCGTCGGGGCGGTCCGCGCGGTCCGCGCGGTGTTCTGCGGCCGGTCGACGGGCAGCGAGGACGGTACGGACAGCGACGCGGGCACGGCGACGGTGACCCGCCCGGCGACAGCGGCAGGGGCGACGGCGGCAGGGGCCGGGGCGGTGGCGGTGGCAGGCGGTCGGGCGGTGGTCGTGCCGGTCCGGCCCGTCCGATCCGTACGCAGCAGGTCGACGGTTTCGGCGGCCTGCTTCACGAACCAGCGCGTGCCGAGCAGTTCGCCGGTCATCGTCCGGGCGATCTGGCGCGGCCGGGTGAAGCTGGTGGCCTCCGCGGTGAAGTTCAGGTGGTACGACCACAGGTGCTGCGATCCGGAGCTGGTGATGCCGCCGTCCGGGGTCAGCGTCGGACCGTACGTCATGCCGTACGCGGTCTGCTTGCCGTACCGGTAGCCGACGCTGCCGGTGCCGCCGAAGCGATCGAGCCCGGTCAGCCCCACGTCGAAACCGACGGACCAGCCGTGCGTCCGGGTGGTGGCGCTGTCCGCGCGGCGGGTCGACAGGACGTTGTTGGCCACGCCCAGGTCGTGATGGGTCCCCATGAACCGGCGGTCCGTGGCCTGTGCCCGCACGGTGACGACGACGTACCGCTTGTTGACCGTGCCGAGCTGTTCGAGCGGGATGCGCAGCCCGGTGCTCGTCAGCCGGTCGAGGGCGCCCTCCAGCACCGTACGGGCGAGCGCCTGGCGCAGCAGGTGGGTGTTGCGTACCGCGTTGTTGTACGTACGGTCGCTGCCGCCGTTCGCGGTGGGCAGGGTGGGCGCGGTGTTCGTCCCGGGCGGCAGCACGAGGTCGGGGTAGGCCCGGTGCAGACCGGCCTGGATACGGTCGACCAGCGCGTCCGTGAGGGACGTGTGGGGCGGCGGCGCCTGCGCATCGCCGACCGGCGCGAGGTCGACGACCGCGTGCAGGCCGAACGTCGTCGGGTTCGACGGGGTCAGATATACGGGCGCGGGTGGCGCCTCGGCGTCCGGGACGGGCGTGGTGCCGTCGTCCCAGCCGGCCAGCCTGCGCGCGTCGGCCCGGGGGATCTGCACGGTGGCCGTGAGGAACGCGCCGCCCTCGGCCGGGTTGGCCCCGCCTGCCCGGTCACCCTGCCGGACCGGCGCGGGCGACTCCCACGTACCGCCCTGCCGACGCACCTCCAGCCGGAAGCGGACGTCGTAGAGCCCCGAGTGGCCGCGGCTGTTGAGGGTGCGCACGGACTCGGCCGTGTTGCCGCTGTAGCTGCTCTCGGCACGCTGGGTCGTCAGCCCGGCGGCCCCCGCGACCTGGAGGTTCAGGGCGCCCGGAGGCTGGAGCAGGCCGAACTGGGGGCCGACGGTGAGGCCGAGCCCGGCCCCTTGGGTGTTCTTCTTCTCCGTGGTACCGGTGGAGCGCTGCGCGTCGGCCCTCTTGACCTCGGTCTGGTCGGACGCCTGGAGCAGGGTGGCGTCGACCGGGACCAGCCGCAGTTCGACGGAGCCCAGCGAGCGGTTGCCCAGCCCGGCGAAGAGCGGGGCCGTGACCACGGTCTCCCCGGAGCTCTGCGCGATCATGGTGCGCAGGCTCTCCTCCCCGAACAGATCGGCCAGTTGGCGGCGGAGGAAGCTGCCGGGGGCGGCCTCGGGGAAGTTCCTGAGCGCCCAGTCCAGCAGCCGGGTCCCGGTGGTGACGCTCAGCGGCGCGAGCAGGTGCGGCCGGGCGCCGGGGGCGAACGTGAAGGCGGGGGGCAGCCGGTCCGGGATCGCCGGGTCGGTGACGCTGTCGGGGACGCGCCAGGCGACACCGTCCTGGATGCGGTAGCGCTGCTGGTCGGCGGTGCCGGCCTGCCGGTTCGCGGGCGACTCCCGGCCCTTCTTGTCCCAGACGTGCAGGGACTCGGCCACGATGTGCAGGTCGCTCACGTGCAGATGGCTGCCGTCCTTGCCGACGGTGGTCACGCTGCTCTGGGCGCGGTTCTCCTGCGTGTACGTGTAGGACGCCTCCATGCGCCGGCCGCTGAGGGACACGGACCCGAGCGCGCCGAAGGGCGTCCCGGAAGGGCCGATCGGGACGGCCAGCCCGAAGGCTCGGGAGGTGCCGAGCGTCTTGGTCTCGGTCGCGCCGGGCCGGGTGCGGAGTTCGGTCTCGACCTTGACCGGGGCGTCGGTGGTGGTCTTGGCCTCGTCGGTCTTGGAGGCGTCGGACTCGGGGGTGCCGGTCTTGGGCGCGGTGGTGGTGGACCCCTCCGCCGGGGACGTCGGAGCCTGTACGGCGGGAGGCTTCGGCGTGGTTGTGGTCGTGGTCGTGGTCGTGTTCGTGGTCGTGGTCGTGCTGCCCTCGGCCGTGCCGGGTGCGGGCTGCGCCGCGGAGTCCGGGACGGCCGGCGGTGTCGGCTCGGTGAAGCGGCGCCAGTTCCCGTAGCTGTCCAGCGAGAGAGCGATCTCCCGGCGGCCGCCGTCCAGTGTCGGCAGGACGAACGTCCGGGGGCCGAGCAGCGTGTGCGGGCTCCGGGTGAGCACCAGGTTCAACTGGGCGGCCCCGTCGGGGTGCAGACGCCAGCGCGTGGTGAGGGCGTCGACCAGCCGCTCGACGCCCCGGAGGGTGATGTGCCCGTGCCCGTTGCCCCGCAGGGAGGTGGGCAGCATCGCGTCGTCGTCGAACGTCACGAACGCGCCGGACCGCCCGGACGGCGGCGCCACGACCTCGGCCAGCAGCGGACGGGCGAGGGACACCTCCTTCTCCACCTTCACGCCGGGATCGTTGATCCGGCGGTACACCTCGTCGCGCAGGGCCTCGTCGGTCGTCAGCTCCGGCCGGTCGCGCCGGGCGCGGTACATGCGCTTCTCGAACTCGTCCGCCGAAAGGGCGTTGAGAGCCTGGTCCCGGGCCGGGAGCCGCGGCTGCTGCTCCTCGGACGAGCCGCCCGGCCGGTGGCCGTCACCGGAAGGCGCGCCCTGGGTCTCTTCGCCGCCCTGCGACTTCCCGTTCTCCTTCGCGGGGCTCTCGGAATTCTCTGAATCCCCGGAACCCTCCGTGTCCTTGGGGGCCTGGGTGTCCTGGGCGTTCTCGGGGCTCTCCGGAGCGGAGGAGGGCAGCGCGTCCTCCTCGGTCTCCGTGGGGATGCGGCGACTGTCCGGCGAGGGCAGGTCGTCGCGGTCCCGCGAGTGCGTGCTGCCGCCGTCCTCGGACGCCGACGAGGCGTTCCGCTGCCGAGGGGCCTCCACCAGCTGCTCTCCGGGGAAGGCCGGAGCACGCCGGTCCCGTTCGGAGCCGGCCGGACGCGGGGTCTTCTCGGTGCTGCTGCCGCCACGCTCGTCGCCGTTCGAACGGGAGGACGAGGAGGAAGACGAGTCCAAGGAAGAGGACGGAGACGGAGACGGAGACGGAGACGGGGACGGGGACGGGAAACGGCTCGGTGTCGGATGCGGTACAGGGGCAGGGGCAGGCGTCGGACGGAGCGGGTCCGTGTCCTGCGCGGCGCTCTGCTCCGGTACGGCGTCGTCCGTCTTCGGGGCAGGGGTCTCCTCGGGTACGGCGGTCAGGTCCCGCAGCCGTTCCACCAGCGTGCGGGCGTCCCGGGCGGCCCGGGTGCGCACCTCCTCGGGCAGCCGGTCCAGCGAGCGGTCGATGCGCCGGTCGAGGTCCCGCAGGCGGTCCGGAGCGCGCAGTTCCTGCTCCAGGCGCTCCTTCCCCTCGCGCCGCAGCTTGTCCGTCTCCGCGTCGTAGTCGTCGAGCACCCGGTCGACGGCCCGCGGGTCGTCCGCCGCCTCGTCGATCCTGCTCTGCCACGCGTCCTGGCGCTCAGCGCTGCGCCGCGCCCCCTCGGGACCGCCCCCCGAGACAGCCTTCAGACGCCGGTCGCGCTCCACCTGCGCCATCCGTTCGGCGTGCTGTCGCTCGACGGCCTGCCGCGCCGCGTCGTCCTCGGCCCGCGCATGCCGGTCCGCCCACTGCCGCTGCTCCTCGCGCGACAGCCCGGTGTGGTCGTCGCCCTCGCGCATCTTCTCCAGTCGGGCCTCCAGAGACGCGTCGTTCTCGGCGTCCGAGTCCTTCGACCGGTGGCCGGTGGAGGTGTTGTCGTCGCCGGTCCCGTCGTGCGGCGGGGGCGGCTGTGAGGGCCCCTGCCGGGGGGCGTCGTCCTCGTACAGGGCGGCCACCTTCTCCTGGAGGGCGGCCACCTCGGCTTCGCCGTGGAGGGTGGTCGTACGGCGTTCGTACTGGGCGTCCAGGTCGCCTCCCCGCCCCGGGCCCTCGAAACGCGCCTTCCACGAGGCCAGTTCGTTCTCGGACGCCCCCAGCTCCCGCAGGGTCGTGAGACGGCGCGCCGTCTCCAGCTCCGCCTCGTAGTCCGCCAGTGTCTTCTGGAGCTCGTCGGGGGTCGCCGCCTGCTCCAGGCGGTCCTCCCACGCGCGGAACCGCTCGCGGTCCAGGCCCGCGGCCTCGGCGTCGGCCCGCCGGTTGTCGGCCAGCCGCTTCTCCAACGCCTCGGGGGAGTGGTCGGCGCGGTCCTTCAGCTCGGCCCCGAGGGCGCCGAGCCGCTGCTCGAAGTCGTCCAGCAACTGGGTCGTACGGCGCGGATCGCCGTTGAGCGCCGCCTCCTCGATGTCGAGGCCGTGGCGCAGCCATTCCGTACGGCGCATGCCCAACTGCGCGGCACGGCCCTCGTACCCGCCGTCCATGTGGCGGCGGAACTGCTGGAGCCGTTCACCGAGACCGTGCTGCGCGACGAGGTCGCTCAGCTCGCGCAGGCCATCGGCCGCCTCGGCGTGCCTGCCCGCCCGGACGTCGTCCTGGATGCGCTCGCCGAGCCGCTGCCGTGTCTCCCGGTCGACGCCCACCCGCCGCGCGTCCGCCAGCAGGGCGTCCGTCTCCCGCGTCGTGTCCGCGGCCAGCCTGCGCCGGTCTGCGGAGGACAGCCCCTCGGGTACGTCGGGCAGTTGGGCCAGTTGGCCGAGCGGGTCGTCCGTGACGACGACGGCGCCGTCGAGCAGTGCCAGCAGCGCGTCGAGATCGCCGCCGTCGTCGAAACCGTCGGGGAAGGGCAGCTCGTCCGTCGACTCCGTACGGGGAGGGCTCGGCGGGTCGTCCGTGACCGTACCGGCCCCGTCGCTCTCGGTCCGCCTCGCCTCGGGCCGCGCGGTAGGTGCCTGCTGAGGCACGTCGGGGAAAACGAGGTCCGTCTCGTCCGCGGCGGCCGGCCGGGAGCCCGGGGGGTTCTGGGGGACGTCGGGCAACGACGCGTCGAGTCCGTCCTGGCTCGTGCCCGCCGGGGACTGCGGATGTGAACCGCCAGGTCCGTTACCGGAGTTGGGTGCGGTCGTCGTCGAAGCGGTCGGGGCGGGACGCTGTGCTGCGGCGGTACCGCCCGTGGCGTTGGGCGTCCCGGTACCGCCCGTGGCGGCGTACGGGAGCGCGGTCGCATCGTCCTCGGGGCCCGTCACCGTACCGTCGCGGTCCGGTCCGCCCGTGCCCTCCTCCTCCAGCGCCGCGTGGTACTGCTCGCGGAGCTCGTCGACCCGTGCGGGCCTGCCGAGGTCGTCGGGCCCGCCCTCGCGGAGCTTCGCCAACCGGGCCGCCAGGTCGGCGTCCAGGTCGTCCGGGTCCTGCTGGTTCGTGAGCCGGTCCTGACGCTCCCGGAGGAGGCGGTCGAGGTCGTCCGGGGACCGGTGCCCCTGCTCGGAGTCGCCGGCCCGGCCGGACGGTGACCCGCCCGACCCGTCGCCGGACGTCTGCCAGGGGCTGCCCTCCGGTACGTCGGGGAGGTCCGCCAGCAACCGCAGCTCCTCCGGCGTCCGCGGCGGGCCCAGCGGGGTGTCGGGTATGTCGGGGAGGCTCGCGAGCAGCTGGTCCGGCGTCAGCGCGGCCCCCGGTGCGGCGTCGGGTACGCGGGGGAGGTCCGTCAGCACCTGGTCCAGGTCCCTGAGGTCCTGCGTCACGCTCTCCGGAATCTGATCCGGGACCACGTCCGGGTCCGGCTGCGGGTGCGGCGGGGCGTCGGGTACGTCCGGCAGGCTGTTCAGGAGCAGGTCCAGCCCGGACACCGTGTCCGGCAGATCGGGGGGCTCGTTCCCGGTCGGGTTCTCGTTCCTGTTCGGGACTTCGGTCCTGTTCGGGCTGTCGGTCCCGTTCGGGGTGTCGCTCCTGTTCGGTGTGGACGTGAAGTCGCCGGTGTTCGTGATGTCCGCACCGCCGGAACTGGTGGCAAAGGAGGGGGCGGAGGCCGTGGGCGCGCCGGACGGGGCGGTGCCCCCGTTCCCGTCGTCGTCCCCGTACAGCGTTGCGCTGTCCGAGAAGTCGTCCACGTCCAGGTAGTACAGGCTGTCGGTGTCCGACCCGGAGTCCGTGAGCGTGCGGTTGTCCGCGTCGGTCCTCGGGGTGGAACCGTCGCGCACCGCGGGGCCGGACTCGGTGCTGGGCCGCGGCGAGGCGGTCGGCGGTGCGGGGGCGTCGGACGAGAACACCGGAGGGCGCGGCGGGGGAGCCGCCGGCGGTCCCTGGACCATGTTGTGCATCGACTGGAAGCCGTGGGCCACGCCTCGGCCCAGGACGCCGCCCATCGCGCCCGCGGCGGCCGTCCAACCGCTGACCGTGAACTTGTGCTCCGGGCCGAAGATGAGGTTGTACATGCCCTCGGTGACCACGGCGTGCGCCGATTCGCCGGCGATCTCGCCGACGAAGTTGCCGATGTGGAAGCCCAGGTTCCCGCCGACCGTCCGGACGAACGAGCCGGGCAGATCGTGGGAGAGCGCCCGGACGCCGCTCTCGCCCAGATCCTTCGCGAACGGCTTGAGCGCGTCGTCCAGCGAGTGGGTGAGCCCCTGCCAATCGGCCTTGCCGGCCCAGTTCTTGACCAGCGCCTCGCCGTACTCACGGCCCAGGTTCTTGGCGGTCTCGTTGCCGAGGGCCCCTCCGAGGTGCTTCTCGAAGGCGTTCGCGAAGTCCTTGACGACCTCCCGGCCGACCGCTCCGGCGGCCGCGCCCCGCACACCGTCCGCACCCAGCTGGTTCAGGGACTCGTTGGTGCGGCCCATGATGTTGCCCAGGCGCTCGCCGAGCTCACGGGCGGACGTCTCCGAGATCGTGTTGCCCGCGGCGCCCGCCCCGGACCTCGCTCCGGCCCCGAGGGCTCCGTCGCCCGCACCGCTGACGCCCTTGCCGATGCCGTCGCCCGCGCCGCTGAGGCCCTTGCCGAGCCCCTCTCCGGCACCGCCGGGGACCTTGCCGGCACCGGCTCCCAGGCCACCGGGTACCTTGCCCGCTCCGGCCCCGGCGCCCGCGCCCTTGCCGAGGGCGCCCCCGCCCTTTCCGGCTCCCGCTCCGGCCCCGGCTCCCGCGCCCTTGCCGAGCGCGCCTGCTCCCTTGCCGACGCCGGCTCCCGCTCCCTTGCCGAGCGCGCCTCCGCCCTTGCCGGCCCCGGCGCCCGCTCCCTTGGCGCCTCCGGCCAGGCCCTTCGCCAGCACGTTCCCCGCGTCGTTGCCGAGGATCTTGCCCAGCGCCTTGCCGCCCAGGTTGCCGAGCAGCTTGCCGAAGGCGCCGCCCAGCAGCGCGAACGGCCCGCCGAGCACACCCCCGATGGCCGCGAACTTCGCCGCGTCCTTGGTGAAGTCCGTGTTCCACTCCGTACGGTCACCGCGGCCCATCTGGGTGAGCTGGAGGATGCTGTCGAGCAGCAGACCACCGACGAGACCGGTGATGGTCTGCATGATGATCTGGGCCACCAGGAACTTCAGGATCAGCAGCGCCATGGTCCGGAACGCGCCGATCGCCGCGGCGGCCCAGATCTCCGACAGCCCGGCGGTGAGCGGCATCAGCGCCTGGGCCAGGGCGATCTGCACGACCAGCAGAGCCAGTTGGCCGAAGATCATCCACTTGGTGTACTCGATGTCGGCGGCCGTCTTGTGGGCGTTCTTCGACAGCTTCATGGCGTCCTCGTGCGCCCTGTCGAGAATGCTCTGGTTGCCGTTCGTCCTCTCGACGAACTGTCGCGCGTACGCCACGAACTCCGTCGCGGTCCGGCCCTCGAAGTCCTCGTCGACGCGGCTGACGACCTGCCGCAGAAGTTCCTCGACCTCCTGGAACTTCTCGGCCATCAGCCGGTAGTCGTCGCTGACCAGCCGCAGGGAGTCCTCGTTCGCCTGCGGAAAGGGCATGCCGGTCAGCGTCTTGAGGAGTGTCGCCCACCCGTCGGGGACCTCGATGGCCATGGTGTGGTGCTGCGCCTTCGGAGTACGGCCGGCTCAGCCGGCGGCGAGGTGGTTGGCGTCTTCTTCGGCGTCGTTCAGGATGATCGAGGCCGTGTTGCCGTTGATGCCGACCATGTCGAGCAGCTCGGAGAGCCCTTCGAGGCCGTACGTGAGCCCCTTGCCCGTCGAGTCGACGAACTTGTGGTACTCCTTCGCGTACACGTCGTCCCGGCCGCCCGCCGTCCGGTTCGCCACGTTGATGCGCTCGTTGAGCGTGCCCAGCTCGTTGACGATCCTCGCGATGTC
Organism: Streptomyces anulatus; assembly: GCF_014650675.1. GTDB lineage: Bacteria > Actinomycetota > Actinomycetes > Streptomycetales > Streptomycetaceae > Streptomyces > Streptomyces anulatus. Next base: position 472,986 of record NZ_BMVK01000004.1, read on the forward strand.
GCCGAACTGGTTGAACCGCCGGGGGAGATCGCCCGGAACGCTCAGGGTCCCGTCAGCCATAGAGACCGTCCTCCTCGCCGCGGTTCGCGGACGGCTTGCGGCTCTTGCCCAGCACCGTCTCGGTCAACCCCTCCGGCTGCATCGCGCGCAGGGGCGCCAGCAGATCGTCCAGTTCGCCGCCGCCACCGAAGAAGCCGTTCGCCAAGTCCTCCTGGGCGCCCATCAGCGGGCGTACGGAACTGGTCACCTTCGAACTCACCTCCGCGCGAGCCGCGTTGACGGTGGTCTTCAGAACCTCGGCGAGCTGCGCCGCCGGCATCGTGCGGAAGCCCTCGGTGTGGAACTTGAACGAGACGACCTCGCCGTGGGCGTTGACCGACGCGGTCACCATCCGGTCCTTGGAGGTCGCCGTCGCGGACGTCCTGGCCAGCTCCTCCTGCACCTCCTGGATCTTCTTCGTCTGCTCCGCGAGTTGGGCCATGGCCTCCGCGAGCTGCTCCTGGAACGACATCAGTTCTGCTCCTCCTCGGCCGCCGGGGATGCGGAGGCTTCCGAAGCCTCCGGCCCTCCGGCCGCTTCCAGTGCGTCGACCGCGCGGGACAGATCGCCCGCGGACAGGCGCAGGGCGACGGGACCCGTCGGGTTGAGATAGAGGTCCTGGCCCTCGGGCACGAGGGCGAACGCCTCGGAGAGGGGCAGGATCCGGTGGGCGAGCGCGCCCGCCCGCTTCAGATGGCCGGGCGAGGTGAACACCGGGACCACCGGGTCGCCCTCGGGGGTGCAGGCGCTGACCGCACCGCCGTCCGGTGCGATCAGCACGGCCAGTTCGGCCGCGATCGCCGCCAGGGCGACGTTCTCGACCGGGCCGTAACCGGTCGCCGCGAGCTGCATGGCGGCGTCCACGTCGTCGGTCGGCTCGGGCCAGCCGAGCATGCCGGGCGACGGCCGGTACTGCTCGTTGCGCTGCCACTCGACGATCTCGCCGTCGGCGTCGGAGCGCCACTGTCCGATCACCGCCCACAGGGGTGGTTCGCCTTCTCCGCGCCACGCCGGGTCGACCGTGCCGAACCAGTGGTCGGGCGCGGTGCGCGCCGCAGCGCGGATGTCGTCCGGCACCGGCGGCATGGCCGTGCCGGCTTCGCCGGAGTCGATGCCGGTGCCGCCGGTCGCCGTACCTGCGGAACTCATCGCCCGATCACACCCGTTCCGGCCTCGGGCTCGGTGCCCCACACCTCTTCGTCCTCCGACAGCCAGACGTTGCGCTGGCGGTCGTTGCCGCTGCCTCCGCCCCCGCCCGGGGCGCCGCCCATACCCATGGGCGGCATGAAGGGCATCCCGCTGCCCGTCCCGCCGGCGACTCCGGCCCGTCCGAGGACGCTGCCCGACTGGGTGGACAACGTGCCCTGCGTCGGAGCGGCGGGCACCGCCGGCAACCCCATGGCGGCGCGGGCGCGGCTGCTGAGCCCACCGGCCCCGCCGATCGCCTCACGGCCGGTGGCGCCGTTGCCGTCGAACGACTTGCGCAGCCCGTCGGAGAGGCCCTTCGAGCCGCCGAAGAGATCGTTGGAGCCCCCCTTGGAGACGCCGAAGATGTCACCGCTGGACGTGGAGGGGCGCCGCTGGGTGTTCACCAGGTCGTCCAGCGTCATGGGGTTGCGGGTCTTGAGGCTGTTGCTGGTTTGGGTGATCTGCTTGCCCTGCGGGTCGGTGATGGTCCCGTCCGGGTTGACACGGGAGCCCGGCGGAACGGTGAGCTTTCCCCCGTACGCGTTGGTCAGCGGCTTGCCGTCCGCGCCGATCAGATTCCCCTGGGCGTCTACCGTGACGCCCTTGGGAACGATGATGTTCCCGTTGGAGTCGACCCGGATGCCGTTCGTCAGGTCCCCGGAGGAGCCGCTGGGCAGTGTCGGTCCCTTCGGGACGGTGGTCCTGGGCGGGACGATGCTGTTCCCGGGCCCGAGCGTGGAACCGGGCGGTACGACCAGCGGCTTCCCGTCCGGGCCGGTGACCGGCTTGCCGTTGGAGTCGGTGACGGCGCCGGTCTTGGGGTCGATACGTGAGCCGGCGGGCAGCGACAGGGGCCCGCCGGTCGTACCACCGCCGCTCCCGCCGGGGCTTTGCGGGAGGAGGTTCTTGGTGTTCGGGAGGTTGGCGCCGGAGGGGAGATTGGTGCCGTAGCTGCTGCCGCCGGGGCCGGTGACCGGGGGCGGGGTGTCCACCTTGATGTCGTTGCCGCTCCCGTCGGTTCCGGTGCCGTCACCGCCCGCGCCGCTGCCGCCCGCACCGCCGCCGAACATTTCCTGGAACTTGTTGAGGATGTCGTTGGTGTCCCCCGTACCGCCGTCGCCCCCGCCACCCGGACCCGCGGAGCCGTAGAAGTTCTTCTGCTCGTCCGCCGTCAGCGAGATGGTGAACTCCGGATTCACGATGGCGTTCGCGTCGGAGAACACCATCGTCGCGGCCTCGTACGCGCCGGCCAGAGCGGTCATGGTGGCGACGGACTTCGCGTCGAGCTCCTTCTCGACCTCGGCGATCCAGTTCGCCTTCGCCGTGGCCTCCATGGCGGTCCAGTCGGGCTTGGGAGACTGTGTGTGGTAGTTCGACAAGGGGGTGAGCTTGCTCATCTCGTTCAGGAAGCTCGTATAGAGATGAGTGAACGCCATGGCGACGGAGCCCTGTTCCACCTCGGCTCCGCCGGACATGGTCCCCACGGGCTGTGTCTTGTTGAACCAGTTGGAGGCGTTGGTCCTGAGACTCCCGATGGTGTTGGTCAACTGAGTGCTCACTGCGCCGAGTTGCTTCTGCAGCTCACCGTTCATGTAGAAGGAGTACGTCTCCTGAAGTGAGCGCTTCACCGCCTGGAGCGTCGCCTCGAAGAGTTCGGCGGACTCTCCCTGCAGTTGGTCGGCCCCGCTTCCGACGTTCTCCGCCCAGGAGTTGAACTGGGTCACCCAGCCGTCGGTCCAGTCGTCCATGTTGTTGAGCATGGTGGAGGCGTCGCTCGACAGCTGAGGGTTGGCATCCTTGTTCTTCCCGGTGATCACCGAAGTGAGAATGGGATCGGATGCCCCGGTGAATTCGGCTAGTGCTCCGCTGTCGTTCCCGAACTCGCCCCAGTTGTAACCGAATCCGAAAATCAGGGCCTGGTTCTTCTTGTCGGGGAACCAGAACTCGTAGAACGCGTCCAGGCCCTGTTCCTTCGCGAAGTCCACTCCCTTGTCGTAGTGCCAGACACCGGTCATCGTACGGACGACCCACGGCTTGGAACCCGGGCCCGCCACCGCGTTCCGGTCGGGGAGCTTGGTGACGCCGTCGTGAAACATGGCGAGGATGTCCTCCCACTCGGCGGGCATCCCGTGGGGTACCGTCTGGGGCGGCTCCTCGGCCATGCTTCACTTTCCCTTCGGAGAGAGGATCTCGGCGAACTCGTCGAGGAGGGTGCTGCCGATGCTGTTGGAGTCGTCCTCGGCTTCCCGGTGTTCCCTCTCGACATCCCGGAGGCTGGCCGAGAAATTGTTCATGAGCGTGATCGCACCCTCGTAGCGCTTGCGCATGGCACCGCGGAACTTGTCGAATTCCGTGTCGAGCGCCGTGGCCAGCATGCTCTGCTCGGAACGTCCCAGCCCGAGAGACATCTCCGTCCCCATGAGCACATAGTGCGGGTTGACCGTGAGGTGACGGCGGAACGTGGGGAGCTTCTTGTTCGCGTAGTCGAGATAGACGCCATCGGTCGACTGGTAGATGTCCGCAGGAGTCTCGTCGGCGGCCATGTTCATACCTCCACGGTTCGGCAGTCGGCTCAGCTGAGCTGCGTCTTCTTCACGGCTTCGCTGCCCGAGGAGTCACCCTGGATCTGCCGGGCGTGCATGCGCTGAAGAGTCGTCTGCGCGGTCCTGTACTCATCGGCGAGCTGCAACTTGAGCTTGCCGAGCTCCGCCTCGAAGTTCTCCCAGGAGAGCCGGGTCTCACCGGTCAGGGTCTCGCGCAGCGCGTTGAAGTTGTTCTGCATCCAGGCGAGCCCCTCCTCCATCTCCTTCTGGGCGCTGCCCATGTTCCTGATGGCTTCCTGAAGCGCTGCATGGCTGATCGCGACGGTCATGAAGGAACTCCTCGGTGAAGGGGGGAAGGCGGCGGGGAGGGCCGGAGGCTACTTGGGGTTCACCGTGTTGGCGATGTTCAGGGCGTAGGTGTTCGACTCGTCCTCGGCGTCCGCGAGGAGATTCGTGGCCATCTTGGTGCCCTCGAGGAAGAACCGGGTGCGCTCCGTGATGCGGGCGTGTGTCTTGAGCCACTCGTCGATGCCAGCGGCGTGGGTCGCCGAGGACCTGGCCCGGTAGGCCTCGGACACCTGGGTCTGAATGTTCTTGACCGTCGTGCCGGCCGCCTCCATGTCGCCGAGGTGCTTGTCCAGCGTCTGCAGCGTGTGGAGCATCGCGGTCTCGTCGTTGGACAGGCCGTCCGACGAGTTAATGTTGAAACCGGCAACATCGAACATTGAGAGTCCTCCTGGACGCTGCGGGGAACACGGTGGCACCACGGGTGCACGACGAGGCCGACCGCTTCGGGAATACCCCCTCCGAGGGCCGACGATGATCACATTAATACGGGGTGGAGCGGGTGGGAACCAAAGGGCTCCGGTTATCTGAGAGTTCACCTTCACCACGGGCGTGAGCTGCGGGAATGCCGCCGGGCGCGGAGCATGACGACTTCCCTTTGCTCAAATCCAGCTCAATTGCCGGAGGCGGCCGCCTGCTTATCGGGTGCCACCTCCTTCGTCGCATCCACAAGTCCCTGGGCCAGCAGGGCCGTTCCGTCCAGAGCGGGCCCCGAAGCCAGCATCCCGAGTACGCCCGACGGGACGGGGACGGCCTGGTCGGCCCGGTAGCCGAGCCGCTGGAGCTCCTTGTCCCCGCCGGGGACCGGGTGCTTGGCGCCCGATCCGGTCACCAGGTAGTACGCCGTACCCGTGCCCGCCGAGGAGAGCGCCTTGACGAGGGCGCCGCCCTCCGGACGTACGGCGAACATGTCCGCCGCCCCCGGACCCGCCGTGATGCCGGGCTGGTTGGACACCGTCCGGCCCGCCACCGCGTCCGCGCGGGGCAGTACGACCGAGACCGTCGGCCTGCCGTCCGCGGTGCCGACGACGGCACAGACGCCCTCGCCCGCGCGGACCGGGCCGGGTTCGGGCAGGCCGGTCGGGACCGTGCCGCCGCCGGTGCCCACGAGCCGTCCCCCCACGGTGTCCTGATGGCGCGCCAGGTCGTCCGGCCCGATCCTGGGCAGCGTGACGGCCTCCCCGGCGTAGGCGGTGCGCTGGGTGCGTGGATCGCCCTTCAGCAGTGCCTCCTCCAGTGCGGTGACCTCTCTCAGCCCGCGCTCCGTCAGCAGGTAGTGGCCCCCGGGGCCGTCGAAGAGCTGCCCGACCCGGGTGGGCCGGCCCGCCAGCGAGGGGCCCGCCTTGCCGCGCCCGGCCACCTCCGGCACCGCGAGATCCGGGCCGGACGGCAGCGCGTTGAGGAACGCCTCCGGGACCGGGTACGCCGCGTCCGCGTCGTAACCCAGAGCCTGTACGGCATAGTGCGCGGGGGCCAGCCGCATCCGGGTGCCGTGCCACAGCAGGTACGTGGTGTCGCCGGGGACGGTGCGGACGAGCGTGGTCCGGCCCGAGGTGACGGGCCGGCCCTTGGCGGTCAGGCCCACGCCCAGCGTGAGGAGTGGGTCGTCGGCGGCGTCGGGCCGGGTGGCGCACACCGACCAGGCCTCACGGCTCAGCGCACCCGCCTGCGGCAGCGGGTCCGGTGCGCCGACGATCCCCAGCGTCGCGCCGCGCGGGGCGTCCTCGATGGAGGCGGGCTTGACGCTCACGACCTTCATCCGGTCACCGGCCAGCAGCCGGGCCGAGGTCTCGTTGAGGACCGGGTGGAGGACCCCGTCGACGCTCAGGTAGCGGGCGCCCGAGCGCTCATCGAGCACCAGCGTCCCGGTGGCCTTCCACGCGTTCGAGCCGCCGGGCACCACCAGCCCGTACACCGCGACGACGAGTGCCGCCAGGGCCGCGACCACGAGGCCGATCACGAAGCCCTTCGTGGTCCGCCGGTGTGGCGACTCGGGGGCGTCCGGGTCGTCCCGGAGCATGCCCAGCGACAGCCGGCTCATGACGAACATGTGCGCGTGGACCTGGTCCCGCCTGGACTGCATTCCTTGCCTTTCCGACCGGGCACCGGCCCGGCGAGCGAGAGCCCGGGGCGTCGGGGCCACCGGCCGCCGGGGTCAACTGTTGAGGCCGCGCAGGTACCCGTAGAGACCGGTGACGAGCAGGGCCAGCGGGACGAGGACGATGGCGAAGAGCAGATGGAGCAGATCGACCGCGCGCCCCCAGTAGGGCACCAGCCGCCTGCCGGGGAGCGTCCAGCCCGTGATCGCGAGCACCGCCGCGGCGGCCAGCAGGCCGGCGAGCAGCAGCGGCCGGGACCCGGCGTCGGTCTCCAGGACCCAGCGCACCGTCAGCAGGACGGAGCCGTACGCGGCCGGCAGCACGACGGCGAGCCGCTGCCAGGCCCCGCCGATCGCCCGTGCGTGGGTGAACATCAGCGCGCACAGAACCGAGGCCAGGGTGAGCGGCGCCCAGGACGTCTGGAACGCCAGCACCGTCAGACAGCTCGCCGCCACCAGACCGGTGGCGGCGTAGAGGCCCGTCAGATACTGGTCGGCGACGGCGCCGCGGGCGGCGATCACCTCGTCCGGAGTGGGGTCGATGCCCTCCTGGAGCTGGCCCGTGTTGGTGGGCAGCAGCGGCACCTTCAGCCCGGACAGGCGGAACGCCAGCGACGGCAGGAAGTTCCCCAGCAGGACGACCGCCAGGATCAGCGGGGCGGCCGTGCCGGTGGCCGGGACGCCGAAGAGCATCACGGCCCCGCCGGTCGCCCCGAGGGCCGCGGCCAGCGCGGTGGCCAGGAACAGCGGGGCGCACGCGCCCACGGCGGCCACCGCGAGCACGGCCGCGCCGGCCGCCGCGGAGCAGCCCGCGAGGAGTCGTGCGCCCAGTTCGGCGTCGGACGAGGCTCCTTGGGGCACCAGCGAGCCGGCCAGCGCGAGAAAGGGGACGGCCGCCGCGCCGAGCGAGGCGCCCGCGCCCACGTCGCCGACCGCCCGCGACGCCGCGGCCGCACCGGCCAGCAGCAGGATCGCGGTGACCGCCGCGCAGACCGCCCTGAGCCCCGCGGGGCCGGGCAGCAGCAGGAGCAGCAGGGCGGTGGCGAGCGCGCCGAGGGCGAGCCCGGTCATGAGGTGGTGCGACCACACCGGCCGCCAGGAGTCGGCGCGTTCCCGCAGCCGGCTGGAGAGCCCGTCGACGAGGTCGTCGTAATGGATCTCGGGGAGGGCGTCCCCGCGCAGCCGCAGGTGGACGGTCTCGCCGTCGCGCAGGCCGAGGTCGCCGAGCGTCTTCTCCTCGTCGAGGGGCTCCTGGCCGAGGCGCTGGAGCACCCATCCGCCCGCCGGCGCACCGCGCTCGTACAGATCGGCGCCCCCGTGGTCGACGATGGTCGGCAGGAGGTCGGCGAGCACGATGTCGGACGGGACGGCGAGTTCGACGGTGCGGTCGGGCGTCATCACCGTGAGACGGCACAGGAGTGCCGCGGATATGTCGGTCAAGCGCGTTTCATCGCCTTCCAGGACGGTGGTCGACGCGGTCGGATTGATCACATTAACTTGTGTGTGCAGTCTGTAGGTTGTGGGGTACCGCCCGGGATCGACGATTCCGCTTCGCTCATCCCACCGGCTTCGCCGGGCTGTTCCACCGGCGTCCACACTCCCGTCACCTCGCGGTACCGCACGGCACCCGCCGGCATCCCTCATCAGGAAGGCGATTCCCTTTGAGCGTGGTCCTCTTCAAGAGGCCTCCCCGGCGTCTTGGCCCCGAGATGCCCCATGGCGAACTGAGCCTCCAGGAGCCGCCCTCGGTGCCGGAGCCGCAGAGCGCGATGGGCAACATGATCACGTACATGCCGATGGCGCTCAGCTCGCTCGGCATGGTGCTCATCTTCCTGCGCCCCGGCAGCGGCGGCGGCCCCATGATGTACGTCGCCATCGGCCTGATGGCGCTGTCGGCCGTCGGCATGCTGGTCTCGCAGATCGTCCGTGCCTCCGGGGACCGCAAGCGGGCGCTGCTCGGTGAGCGGCGCGACTACATGCGCTACCTGGCCATCAGCCGCAGGCGCGTCCGCAAGGTGATCAACCAGCAGCGCGAGGCGCAGGCGTGGTCGCACCCGGACCCCGATTCCCTGTGGAGCCTGGTGCCGACGTCCAGGCTGTGGGAGCGGCGGTCCGCGCACGCGGACTTCGCCGAGGTGCGGATCGGCGTGGGCGAGCAGCAGTTGGCGACCAAGCTCACGCCCCTGAGCACCAAGCCGGTGGAGGACCTGGAACCGCTGTCCGCGCACGCCCTGCGCCGCTTCATCAAGGCGTACGGCACCGTGCCCGACCAGCCCGTCGCCGTCTACCTGCGGACCTATGCCCGCGTCCTGCTCCAGTCCGAGGCGGAGCCCGCGCACGCGATGGTGCGCGCCCTGCTGGCCCAGCTCGGCGTCTTCCACGCTCCGCAGGACCTGCGGATCGTGGTGCTCGCCGACCGCGACCGGCGGGACGCGTGGGAGTGGGTGAAGTGGCTGCCGCACAGCCAGCACCCGACGGACGTCGACGGCGGAGGCCCCGTACGGCTCGTCACCGACTCCGTCCTGGGTCTCGAATCGCTGCTCGGCGACGAACTGACCGGCCGGCCCCCCTTCGAACCGGACGCGGTGCCGAGCACCGAGGAGCCCTACTGCGTCGTGGTGCTGGACAGCGCCCGGACCCCCGAGGACTCCCGGCTCGCCACCGACGGGTACCGCAACACGGTGACGCTGGACGTCTCCGGCTCCCTGGCCTGGAAGCCGTTCCGCCACACGCTGCGGCTGCGGATCACCGGGAAGCGGCTGGAACTCGTCGGCACCGACCGGTCGGGCAAGGAGACCACCACCGCGCTCGGCAGCCCCGACGCGCTGAGCCCCCGGCGGGCCAGGGCGCTGGCCACCCTGATGTCCCCCCGGCGGATGGGCGTCACCACGGACAACGGCGAGGCGCTCACCTCCGACGTCCAGCTCACCACCCTGCTCGGCCTTCCGGACCTGCACACTGTCGACCTGGACGCCGTACGCGACGAGCGCAGCGAGCGGGCCAGGCTGCGGGTTCCGCTGGGCCTCGCCGGCGACGGCAGCCCGGTCGAACTGGACATCAAGGAGGCGGCGCAGGGCGGAATGGGCCCGCACGGCGTGCTGATCGGCGCGACGGGCTCCGGCAAGTCCGAGCTGCTGCGGACCCTGGTGCTGGCGCTGGCCCTCACCCACGCGTCGGAGAAGCTGAACTTCGTCCTCGTCGACTTCAAGGGCGGCGCCACCTTCCTCGGCCTGGAGGACCTGCCCCACACCTCGGCCGTCATCACCAACCTCGCCGACGAGTCCGCCCTCGTGGACCGCATGCAGGACGCCCTGCACGGTGAACTGATGCGCCGCCAGGAACTGCTGCGCAGCGCCGGCAACTACACGTCGGCGTACGAGTACGAGACCGCGCGTGCGGCGGGCGCCGCGCTGGAACCGCTGCCGACGCTCTTCGTGGTGGTCGACGAGTTCAGCGAACTCCTCTCCTCCCACCGCGACTTCATGGACCTGTTCGTGATGGTGGGGCGGCTGGGCCGCAGCCTCGGCGTCCACCTGCTGCTCGCCTCGCAGCGGTTGGACGAGGGCCGGATGACCCAGCTGGAATCGCACCTCTCGTACCGGATCGCCCTGCGCACGTTCTCCTCGATGGAGAGCCGCGGCGTCCTCGGCGTACCGGATGCCTACCAGCTCCCCTCCGTACCCGGCAGCGCCATCCTGAAGAAGGACACCGGAACCCTGGTCCGGTTCAAGGCCGCATACGTCTCCGGGCCCTACCAGGGCGTCCGCAGGGTCGCCGCCGCGGCCGTCGCCGGACAGGTCGTCCCGTACCGGACGGAGTGGACCGCGCCCAGGCTCCCCGCGGCGGAACCCGACCCGGAACCGGTGGTGCGGGAGGAGGAGAGCGAGGAGACCCTGCTCGCGCTGGCCGTCTCCCGGATGCGGGAGGGCGGCAGGCCCGCCCACCAGGTGTGGCTGCCGCCGCTGGACCGCCCGCTGTCGCTCGACACCCTGCTGATGGGCGTGGCGCCGCACCCCGAGCGGGGCCTGACCGCCATCGATCCGGAGCTGCACGGCACGTTGACGGTGCCGGTGGGCATCATCGACCGGCCCTTCGACCAGGCCCGCGAGCCCCTGATCGCCGAGCTGTCCGGTGCGGGCGGGCACGTCGGCATCGCGGGCGGCCCGCAGAGCGGCAAGTCCACCCTCGTACGCGATCTGATCATGGCGCTGGCGCTCACCCACACCCCGCGCGAAGTCCAGTTCTACTGCCTGGACTTCGGCGGCGGGTCGCTCGGCGCACTCCGCGACCTGCCGCATGTGGGCGGGGTGACGGGACGGCTCGACCTGGAGCGGGTGCACCGCACGCTGGCCGAGGTGCACGCGCTGGTGGCCCGGCGCGAGAAGCAGTTCGCCGACGAGGGCATCGACTCCATGGCGACGCTGCGCGCCCGCCGGGCCGCCGGGGAGCTCTCGGACGACCCGTACGGCGACGTGTTCCTCGTCGTCGACGGCTGGGGCACGATCCGCCAGGACTTCATGGAGGTCATGGACACCGTCGCGGCGCTGGCGGTCCGGGGGCTCAACTACGGTGTCCACCTCATCGTGGCGGCGAGCCGCTGGGCGGAGATCCCCACCGCGCTGCGCGACCAGCTCGGCACCCGCTTCGAGCTGCGGCTCGGCGACAGCATGGACTCCATGATCAATATGCGGGCCGCCGCGACCATCCCGAAGGCGCCCGGCCGCGGCATGACCGAGACCAAGCACCACTTCCTCACCGCCCTGCCCCGGCTGGACGGCGGCGACAGCGCCACGGACCTCGGCGCGGGCGTCGCGGACGCGGTGGCCCGGGTGGCCGAGCACTGGCAGGGTCCTCCCGCGCCTCCGGTCCGTACCCTGCCCGGGGTCCTGGACCCGGCCGAACTGCCCGACGCCGAGGTCGGCGCGGACGGCGACCTGCGTGTCCCGCTCGGTCTGGAGGGGGGCCAACTGGACGTCATGTGGCACGACTTCTCCCAGACCGCCCACCTGGTGGTGGTGGGCGACGCGGAGACCGGCAAGACCAACCTGCTGCGCGCGGTCTGCCGAGCGGTCACCGACCGCTACACCCCCGACGAGGCACGGATCCTGCTGATCGACTACCGACGCGGGCTGCTGGAGAGCATCCCCGAGTCGCACCGGCTGGGCTACGCGGTCTCCGTGGACGTGCTCAAGCAGGCGGTGGAGGGCGTGGCACGGGCCATGAAGGAGCGCCTGCCCGGCGCCGACATCTCACCCGCCCGGCTCAAGCGCCGGGACTGGTGGACCGGCCCGCGGGTCTTCCTGGTCATGGACGACTACGACATGGTCTCCGGCGGCAACATGAGCAACCACTTCGGACCGCTGCTCGACTACCTCGCCCAGGGCGCGGAGCTGGGCCTGCATCTGATCGTGGCGCGCAGCGCCAACGGTGCGGCACGGGCGATGAACGACTCGCTGCTGCGCCGGCTGATGGAGGTCAACACGCCCGCGGCGCTGCTCTCCTGCCCGCCGTCGGAGGGCTACCTGTTCAACGACACCAAGCCGAAGCAACTGCCGCCGGGCCGTGCGCAGCTGATCACGCGCAGGGGAGTGGTCCAGGTACAGACCCCGCTGCTGCCGGACCTGGAGGAGGAGAGGGAGTAGGCGGGAGGGGAGCGCCGGACAAGGGCCGCCCGGCCGGTCCCGGGCGGGCCGGACCGCCCGGTTCACGGCCCGCCCGTCCCGGGGGCCGGGCGGCTCAGTCCGCCGACGAGGTCGGCCCACCGGCTGTCCCCGCGCGCCACCCGCGACGACGCCCCCGGGGCAGGACCACCGCGAGGAACGCGACCAGCAGCGTCACCGCGACCGCCCCGCCCGCGACGGCCAGCGCGTGGTCGCGCGCGGTCGGCGGGTCGAGCGGCGGAACGGCGTGGGCGGCCGAGGCGTTCCGCGTGCCGGACGAGGACGGGGACGAGGCGTGCTCCTCGGGGAGCACGGCGGAGAGCGCCCGCACCGGATCGACGACCCCCGGCCCGACGCCGGGGTCCGGGGCGTCGGGCACGGCCCCGTACGCGGTGGCCTCCAGCCGGTGCGCGATCTGCTCGCCGCTGAGCCCGGGGTGGTACGAGAGGACCAGGGCCGCCGTACCGGCCACGAACGCGCCGGCCACGGCGTCGCCGCCACCGGTGAACTGCCCGCCGCCGCCCGGCCCCGGGCCCGTCACCGAGACGCCGGGCGCGCTCAGCCTCGGCCGCGTCCGCGGCCCCTGCCCCGTGCCCCGTGGGTCCGGTTCGCCGCCGGGCCCCACCGAGGAGACCGCGAGCACCCCGGGCAGCGCCGCCGGGTAGACGGGGCCGCTCTCCGCCCGTGACGCCCCCGACTCGCTCTCCCACTCCCGCGCCGAGGCCGGCGCCACCACCACGGCGCCGGCTCTGAGTGCGGCGGCGACGGCGTCCTTCAACTTCCGGGGTGCGGACGGAACGGCCAGCGCCACGTGGATGATCCGCGCTCCCGAAGCGGTGGCCGCCCCGATCCCGTCGGCCAGTGCCTCGGGCGTGGTCAGGCCCCCCTTGTCGGTGGCCCGGACCGCGATCACCCGGGCCTCCGGGGCGACCCCGGCCGCCGCGAGGCCCTCCTGCCGCTTGCCCGCGACGAGGCCGGCGAGGAACGTCCCGTACCCGACGCAGTCGTCCCGTACGGTGCCGCCGGCCACCACGTCCCGGCCACCGGTGACCCGGCCGTCCAGCGCGGGCACCCGGCTCGCATCCGCCCCGGTGCTGACGACGGCGACCTCCACCCCGGCGCCCCGGCTCAGTTCCCAGGCCCTGTCGATCCCCAGGAAGCTCTGCGCCCAGGGGGTCCGCGCCGACTTCTTGGCGGACTTCGCGGTGCACGGGCGGCCGTCCGCGACGGTGGCGCGGATGCCCGGCAGCGAGGGGCTGTCCTCGTCCCCCGGCACCGCTCCCGCGGGGGACGCGGCGTTGGGTATCAGGAGCAGGGCCGCCAGAACCGCCGGTCCGAGTGTGCGGGACACCGAGGACCTCGAAGATCGCATGAGCTGATGGTAGCGACGTTCCGCCCGCCGCCGGAACACGCTTCCGGAACCTCCGGGCCGGTGGCGCGGAGCCGTCCGGACCCGACCGTGATGGCGGTCGACCTGCGGTAACAGGCATGATGGGACCAGCAGTTTCCCTCGCCCTACATGTCGCGCGTCTCCGCCCCGTACCTACGGCGCAGGGGGTCCGGGAGGTCGAACGTGTCACGCCAGATGCTCATCGTCGCCGCCGACGGGACGGGCGATCACCGCACCGTCGGGGAGGCCGTCGCCAGGGCCCGCACCGGGGCGGTCGTCAGCATCGCTCCGGGACGGTACGAGGAGTGCGTGACGGTCTCCGCGGCGATCACCCTCATCGCCTCCGAGGGCCCGGGAACGGCGGAGTTGGCCCCCCGGCGCGGGACGGCGCTGACGCTCACCGGCGACGCCGTGATGGTCAGGGACCTCGTGCTGCGCGGGCACGACGACGAGCTCCCCGTGGTCGACGCGCCGCGCGGAGAGCTGGCGATGGACCGGTGCGACATCCACGGGTCGGCCTGGGCGGCGCTCTACGCGCGCGAGGGCGGATCGCTGGGGCTGCGGCAGTGCCGGATCAGTAACACGGCGGGCGCGGGCGTGGTCTCCACCTCCACCGCCGACAGCCTCCTGGAGAAGTGCGTCGTCGAACACCTCGGGACCTCCGCCCTGGTGGCCGGTGAACAGGGCAGGATCACCGCGCGGTTCAGCGAACTGAGGGACACCCAGGGCAACGGCGTCCTCACCAACGGCCGGGCCCACGTCCTCCTGGAGGACTGCGCGATATCCGCGACCGGCAAGCCGGGCGTCGCCGTCGAGGAGGAGAGCTCGGTCCGAATGGTGCGCGGCACGGTCCGCAAGGCCGCCGTCGGCGTGTTCGTGAACACCACGGGACCGGTCGTCCTGGAGGGCGTGGCGGTCAGCGACACCACCGGCCACGGGTTCGTCCTGGGCGGCGGCAGCTCCCCGACCTTGACCCGGTGCGGCACCGAACGGACGGGCGGGCACGGCCTGTTGGTGGCCGAGCGCAGTCGCGGCACGTTCGGGGGCTGTACGTTCGCGACCGCCGAGGAGTCCGCCGTGCGGATCACCGGCTTCTCCTCCCCGGTGCTGACGGACACGGCCGTCCGGGACGCCAGGGGCACCGGCGTCCTGCTCGACGAGGACTCGTCCGCCGAGTTCGACCGCCTGGAGGTGCACGGCAGCGGGGGCAGCGGCATCGTGATCCGTCGCGGCGCCAACCCGCTGCTGCAGCGGACCACCGTCACCGGGTCGGGCGCGCACGGCGTCCAGGTCGTCAAGGACGGCCGGGGGCGTCTGGAGGAGTGCGTCGTCGAGCGGTCGGGCGAGTCGGCGGTCCATGTCGCGGGCCACGGAAACGTGTTCGTGGGCAAGGGCCGACTGCGTTCCTCCACCGGGGCCGGCGTCCACATCGGGGCGCTCGGCATGCTCACCCTGCGGGACACCGCGGTGGACGGGTCCGGCGGGGCGGGCGTCCATATCGAGGCCGAGGGTGAACTGGCCGCCGTACGCGCCGTGGTGACCGGAGCCGCCGAGTGCGGCGTCCAGGTGTCCCCCGGGGCCCGCGCCTCCCTCAGCGGCTGCGAGGTGACGGGATCGGGCGCCGACGGCGTACGCGTGGAGGGCCCCGACGCCGTGACGCTGACCGGCTGCACCGTCCGCGGCAACCGGGGCAGCGGCGTACGCCAGACGGTGGCCGGCGACCGGCTCGCCGTCGAGGGGCTGGTCAGCGCGGAGAACGGGGCCCCGGACGCCTGGGGCACCGCCGAGCAGGCGCAGGCCGCGGGCGACGGACGGCTGCCCGGCGGAGCCGCCCCGGTCGCCGAACCCCCGCCCGGCACGGGCCCGGTGGCCGAGCTGGAGTCGCTGATCGGCCTCGACGAGGTCAAGCAGCAGGTGCTGACGCTGATCAACCTCAACCGGATGGCACAGCGCAGGGCCCGCATCGGGATGCCCGCCCCGCCGATGAGCCGTCACCTGGTCTTCGCGGGCCCACCCGGCACCGGCAAGACCACCGTCGCCCGGCTCTACGGTTCCATCCTCGCCTCGCTCGGCGTGCTGCGCTCCGGTCACCTGGTGGAGGTCTCGCGCGCGGATCTGGTGGCGCAGATCATCGGCGGTACGGCGATCAAGACCACCGAGACCTTCACCAAGGCGCTGGGCGGGGTGCTGTTCATCGACGAGGCGTACACCCTGCTCTCCGACGGCGGCGGCAACGGCGCCGACTTCGGACGGGAGGCGATCGACACCCTGGTGAAGCTGATGGAGGACCACCGCGACGACGTGGTGGTCGTGGCGGCCGGCTATCCGAAGGAGATGACCGAGTTCCTGGCGTCCAACCCGGGGCTCGCCTCGCGCTTCACCCGCAACGTCGAGTTCAGCGACTACACCTCTCAGGAGCTGGTCACGATCGTGGAGCGGATGTGCACCGGCCACCGCTACGAGCTGGACCCGGCGGCACGCACCGCTCTCGTCACCCGCTTCGACCGGATCCCCCGCGACGCGGGCTTCGGCAACGGCCGTACCGCCCGCAAGGTCTTCGAGGAGATGGTGGACCGGCAGGCGTCCCGGCTGGCCGCCCTGGCGGTGGCGGACGAGCGGCAGCTCGCCCTGCTGACCGCGGAGGACGTGGGCGTCCCGGCGGGCGTCGCGCCCGAGGACGAGGAGCGGGCGGACCCGCTGCTGCGGCTGAACAGCCTGGTGGGCCTCGCGTCCGTCAAGCGCGAGGTGGGTGACCTGGTCCATCTGCTCGCCGCCGCGAGCCGGCGCAAGGCGGCCGGCCTGCCCGCGCCGCGGATCAGCAACCACCTGGTCCTCGCCGGCCCGCCCGGCACCGGCAAGACGACCGTGGCCCGGCTCTACGGCGAACTGCTGGCCTCGCTGGGAGTGCTGCCGCGCGGCCAACTCGTCGAGGTGTCCCGAGCCGACCTGGTGGGCCGCTACGTCGGGCACACCGCGCAGTTGACCCGCGAGGCGTTCGAACGGGCACTGGGCGGCGTCCTGTTCATCGACGAGGCGTACACCCTCACACCGCACGTGGCCGGCGGTTCGGCGGACTACGGCCAGGAGGCGGTGGAGACGCTGCTGAAGCTGATGGAGGACCACCGCGACGAGGTGGTGGTGATCGCGGCGGGGTACACCGCGGAGATGAACCGGTTTCTGAACTCCAACCCTGGCCTCGACTCCCGCTTCTCGCGCCGGGTCGAGTTCCCCGACTACTCCTCGGACGAACTGGTCACGATCGTCTCCATGCACGCGGCCGACAACGGCTACGCGTGCACCCCCGGCACGGCGGAAGCGCTACGGGCCCACTTCGACGCCGTCCCCCGGGGCACGTCGTTCGGCAACGCCCGCCTGGCCCGCCAGACGCTGGAGCGGATGATGACCCACCAGGCGGGACGGCTGAGCACGGTCGCGGAACCGAGCCTGGACGACATGCGGTTCCTCCACCCCGAGGACCTCGCCCCGCGCTGAGCGGAGCGGGACCTCGCCCCGCGCCATGGCGCTCCTGTGGGGGCAAGGGGTCACAGGTCGTCGAGCTGAACCAGCCCGTCCTGGATGGCCCGTGCCAGGAGCGCCGCCTTGGTGGGCGCCTCGCGGCCGCTCATCGCGTACTTGACCCGGATGTGTTCGAGGTGGGTGCTGACCGTACGCGGGGAGATGCCCAGCCGCTGACCCACGAAGTCCTTGGATTCGGACTGGAACCACTCGACCAGCACTTCGGTCTCGCGCGCCGAGAGCGTCGGCCGGCCGGTGGACCGGTCACCGGCCAGTGCGCCCGCCAGCGCCGGCGGCGTGTACGCACGGCCCGAGGCGGCGGCGACGGCTGCTTCGATCAGATGCTCCGCGCCCTCGGCCTTCGTCAGATAGCTCAACGCTCCCAACTCCAGGCATTGCAGGGCGATCGCGCTGTCCGCGCGCATCGAGTAAACGACGACCTGCCGCCCCGCTTCGGTCAGCCTGCGCAGCTCACCCAGGGCGGGCGTCGGACCGCCCAGATGCAGGTCGAGGACGACCACGTCGGCGGTCGCGCCGTCGCCCGTCCACGCGACCCGGACATCGCCGCCCGACGCGACGACCTCGATCGGCGGGACTCCGGTGACCAGCCACTGGGCGACCCCGGCACGCACGGCGGGGTGGTCGTCGACGATGACCGCGCTCAGCCGGGCCTCTTGCGCCATCGGGCCTCCAGCCGCAGATGCTCACCATGGACGCCGCACTCGACCACGACCCGGCCGGTGGAGGCGGTGACCACATCGGCACAGGCGTCGGCGACCACCGCGATACGCACCTCCTCATCGGTGCGCAGCACGCTTACCCTGGCACGGCCCCGCGCCGCCGACAATGCCGTGATCACCGGCCCGGTCAGCTCGCGGCGCACCTGCGAGGGCACCGGCAGCGCCGCGCCGCTGACCGCGAACGACACGTCCACGCCCCGACGTTCGGCCGCGTCGACGCAGGCGGCGACCTCGTGCACCAACGGGTCGGGCACCTCGTCGTTCTCGGCGAACAGCCGCCGCAACTGTGTCGCGGCGAGCGCGCACCGCCGCTGGGTGCCGGCGTCGCGCGGGTCGAGCGCGCCGTCGGCCAGGCCCGCGAGCAGCGGCAGCGTCGCCCCCAACTGCCCGGCGAACACGCTGTGCCGGTCCCTTTCCCACTGATGCGCCGCCAGCATCCGGGTCGCCAACCGGTCCCGCTCCTCGGCCTCCGTCGTCGCCTCGTGGGACTGCCGGTGCAGTACGCGGGTGATCAGCAGGACCGCCAGCTGGACGGCGAGCGCGCCGAAGGCGGCGGCCCCGGCCGCACCGAACGCCGCCCGCTCGGGCACGCCCGCCGCCAGGAACAGGCCCGTGCTCGCCACGAGGTGCGTGGCCAGCACCGCGACCAGCACCCGGGCCCGGTCCAGCAGAAGGACCAGCAGATGCCACCCCACCAGGCCGAACGACCAGTCGGGGGCCTGGAACCGCTGGTCCGGGGCGACCGCGGCCGTGGCGCAGAACGACGCCGCGAGCACGACCGGAGTGGCGGCCGCCACGAGGGCGACGGGCAGCGGCCTGCGCCGCAGCACCCAACCGCAGCAGGCGGCGGTGACGCAGGCCAGCACGACGAAGGCGGCCACAGCGGGCCACCGGGAGGGGTACCCGTGGGTCAGCAGGGGGCGCAGGCCGAGACCGAACTGCAGCAGCACGGCGGCGCAGACCAGGATGATCCGCATCGTCGCGTACACGTGGTCGCCCGGGGTACTGGCCGCGCGGGGCTCCGGGACGCCGTCCGTACGGTTTCCCGAGGCAGGGTCCGTACGGCACGGGCCACCGCCCGAAGGGCGCTGCTCACTCACCGGGCCACACCAGCCTCACCGTCGTCCCCGCACCGGGCCGCGAGGCGACGGTGGCGTTGCCGCCGACGCCGACGACGCGCTCGACCACCGATCCCCGGATGCCGCGACGGGAGGACGGCACCTCCTCCGGGCGGAAGCCCACCCCGTGGTCGGTCACCTCGACGACGACCCGGCCGCCGCTGCCCTGCTCGCGGTACGAGGCGAGCACCGCGGTGTCGACCCCGGCATACCGCTCGACGTTCACCAGCGCCTCGCGCACCGCCCGGACGAAAGCGAGCGCCACCGAGGCCGGTACCAGCGCGGCGCCCTCCGCGCGGACGTCGACGGACACCCGGCCGTGGCGGACGGCGGCGCGCAGCGAGGCCGTCAGGTCCACGGCGCTGTCCTTCGCGGCAGCCCCTCCGGCGGTGCCGGTGAGCACCGCCAGGTCGTGCCGGGCGTACTCGGCGATCCGCTCCGGCCCCATCTCCTTCGCCTGCGCCGCCACCAGGAGGAACGTCGTCGCCGCCGTGTCGTGCAGGAGCGCGAGGTACTCGCGTTCCTGCCGGTGCCGCGCCGACGCGAGCGCCTCCGCCCGTGCCAGCGCCGACCGGCGCTCCCGGGACTCGTCCACCTGCCGGCCCGACCGGCGGAGCAGCACGAACCCGAGGCGTGCCAGGAGGCATTCGAAGACCAGGCGTGGCAGCAGACCGCCGAGGACGTCGACCCCCATCGCGGTCACATCGACCACGAACAGCCCGGCGGTGACGGGTACGGCGACCGCGGGGCGCCACTCCCACTGCAGGGTGATCGCCGTGGTGGTGAGCATGTTCAGCGCCCACGGGTTCGCCGGGCCGCCGGTCCATTCCTGGGTGACGCAGACCGCTGTCACGCGCAGGACGGCGAACACCAGCGACAGCGCCGAGCCCCGCCCGGTGAACCCCACCCAGAAGTCCACCGCCGCCCCTACGAGCACCAGCCCGCACAGGGCGAACCCCAGCGGCAGGGCGGCCCCGTCCACCGCGAGCAGCCCGAAGACGCTGATGACGACCAGCGCGACCCCGCGCACGGGCGGGGCCAGCCGCCGTGCGGCAGCCACGAAGCGCTCCTCGACGCCGTCGCGCGGCGGGACCGGAAGCGCGCCCCTCACCGGCGGGGCCAGTGGGCCGTGCCGAGGCATCGGAACACCGATCTTCCTGGTCGGGCGGACCAACTCGGTTACGGAGAACGGGAACCCGGGGTCGCGGACTATACCGAAGCCGTGCGGTGGCCGGCTCCGGCCGCCTGCGAACCTACGCCGGACCCCGACGGGGCCGGGCAGGTCGGCGCGTGGCCGGGGCGGAAGCGACACGGCGGACATGTCAGCTCTCGTACGTCGGTCGAACACCCGATGCCGTATCTCCCGCCGGTTGCTACCTTTCGGCGCTCCAAGGTCCCTTGACGCCCTCGGACGACGGGAGCCGCATTGCTGTCCGGAACACGCATCAGACGGGCGTGGGTCACGCTGGCCGTAGCCTGCGCCGCGCTGCTGGCCGCCTTGGCTCTCACGCCACCGGCCGCCGCCGCACCGTCCTGGCCCGCGCTCGCCAACGGCACGTCCGGAGCGAACGTCACCACCGCCCAGTACCTGTTGCGCGGAGCGGGGTACGACATCTCGGTCGACGGGGCCTTCGGCCCGGCGACCGAGAACACGGTGATCGCCTTCCAGACGTCCAAGGGATACGGCGCGGACGGGGTGATCGGCGCGCAGACATGGCCGGGCCTGATCGTCACGGTCAGCGAGGGACAGAGCGGTGACGCGGTCTCGGCCGCGCAGACGGCGTTGAACAAGCACGGTCACGGACTGTCCGTGGACGGCCGGTTCGGCGCGGCGACCACGGCGGCGACCAAGGCGTTCCAGAGCGCCCGGGGTCTGACCCCGGACGGCATCATCGGCCCGCAGACCTGGCAGAACCTCATCGGCACGGGCGGCGGCAACGGCGGCGGGGGCTGCACGGTACCGAGTGATCCCGACCCCGAGGTGCTGAAGGCCGTCTACCGTACGGCCGTCGGCCTCGGCGTCGACGACCGGGTTCTGCTGGCCGGGTTCGAGGCGGGCGTGGTCGAGTCGAACATGAACAACCTGGACTGCGGCGACCGGGACTCGCTCGGTGTCTTCCAGCAGCGCCCGTCGCAGGGCTGGGGCACGCCGGAACAGATCATGGACGTGTCGTACGCGTCCAACGCCTTCTTCACCCCCGCGATCAGGGTGGCGGCGAACAACCCGGGCATGACCGCGGGACAGGTGGCGCAGGCCGTCCAGGTCTCGGCCTACCCCGACCGCTACGACGCCGTGGAAGGCGTGGCCCGCGACGTGATCGAACGTGCGAAGCAACTGGTCGGCCGGTCCGACGCGTAGAGCGACGACAGATCGGCTCAACAACCCGGGTTCCCGCTCTCGACGCGTACCCGGGTGCGTTTCCCCTCGTTCCCCACTCCCTCAGGAGGCGACGATGCGTCGTGGCGTACGGGCCGGACTGGCCCTGCTTCTCACCGGTCTCGGGGTCATGGTGTCGGCCACCGCCGCCCACGCCGACGCCGTGGTGACGGTGAGCGTACCGAGCGGACTGCCGCTCCAGGTGCGGGCCGAACCGAACCTTCGGGCCGCGGTGATCGGCAGCCTGGCCAACCGCAGCCGCGTGACGATCAGTTGTTACGGCCACGGCGACGTCGTGGCCGGTATCGGCGGCAACACCACCATCTGGAACAGGCTGCCGACCGGCGGCTGGGTCACCGACGGCTTCCTCGAAACCGGGTCGAACAGCCCGGTGGTGGGGCCCTGTACGGGCGGGAGCGCCCCGTTCAAGCTGCCCTTCCCCGCAGGCAGCGCGTACCGGGTGACCCAGACGCCGGGCGAGGGCTACTCGCACAACGACGACTACAACCGCCACGCCGTCGACTTCGGCACGCCGACCGGCACCCCGATCCTGGCCTCGGCGGCCGGCACCATCCGCTTCGAGGGCTGGAACGGGGCGGGCGGCATCATGGCCCTCGTCGACCACGGCGGCAACCGGTGCAGCCAGTACGCCCACCTGAGCGCCACGATCATCAACAACGGCGACCGGGTGTCCCAGGGCCAGCGGATCGGCACCTCCGGCGCCACCGGCAACGTGACCGGCCCGCACCTGCACTGGAACGTGGTGAACTGCGACAGCCAGCGCAGCCGAGAGATCCCCAACAGCGTCGAGGCCGGCACCCGCTACCCGACGGGCTCCGCCCCGGTGAGCCGGAACGGCTGACCATCAGCGGCCCGCCCCCACACGACACGGACCGCGGCGTTCCGTCAGCACACCCATCCCCCCACCAAGAACGGATCGAACCTGATGCTCAGAAGGAGCTTCCTCAGCGCGACGGCACTCACCGCGGCAGGCGTCGCGCTCTCCACCGGCGGCGCGCAGGCGGTGCCCCGCCCGGCCGGCCGGCAGATGGCCCCGCTGCCACCGAGCCCCGCGCACTCCCGTGGCATCCAGGTCGCCACCGAGGTCGTACGCGGACACCGCGGCGCGTTCCCGGTGCTGCGCACCAAGGAGGTGCACGCCCGGGGCGAACACGTCCTGTCGGTGGAGTACCAGGTCCAGGAGACCGGCTGGTGGTGCGGCCCCGCCGCCACCCGCATCGCCCTCTCGGCGCGGGTGGCGGCGCCCAGCCAGGCGACGCTGGCCGCTGAACTCGGCACGCACCAGGGCGGCACCGACCACATCAGCCAGGTGACGTCCGTACTGAACTCCCGTATCGACGCGGGGCAGTACTTCACCCGGGAGATGCCCGACGACCCGCCCACCCAGGCCCAGGTGGACCTGCTCTGGTCGGATGTCGTCGACGACGTCGACAACAACTACCCGATCGTCGCCAACATCGTCGCGCCCCCGGGCAACCAGCCCCCGGGCTACCCCGCCGACCAGACGGTCTACCACTACTTCGCGGTGATCGGGTACGACACGGACCACAACACGGTGTGCATCGCCGACTCCGCGTCCTTCAACGGCTGGCAGATCTACTGGCTGAACTTCTCCCAGCTCGCCGGCCTCATCCCGCCCAAGGGTTACGCGGCCTGACCCCGCGCCGTAGGACTCCTCGACGCGACGCTCCTCAACGCGACACGTAATAGAGGGAGTTGCGCGTGGTGTCCGGCAGATAGAGCACATCGCGGCCGTCCGAGTCCCGGCGCACCGCGAGCCGGTCCGCGCTCACGCCCGGCGCGGCGGACTGCGCGGTCCAGGCTCCGTCCGCCGACTGCGTCGCGGCGAAGACCCGGTCGGTGCCCGAGGCGGTCACGTAGTAGATCCGCTTGGTGTCCGTCCCGTCCCAGGTGATGCCGAGGGCGGCCGCGGTCTGTCCGCCGGCGTACACGGTCTTGCGGACCCAGTCGCCGCCGCTCGGATAGGCGTAGTACACGCGGAAGTGGCCACCGCTGTCGGCCGAGCGGTAGCGGTAGGCGATCTTCGGGATGGTGCCGTCGAGGGTGAGCTTGGCGCTCTGCACCGAGGGGCCGGGGTAGGTGTTGTCGTTGCTCCACTCCTCGCCCGCGGTGAGGTCCTGGACGACGTCGGAGGTGGCGGGCGTGACCGGGGCGGTGACCGTGGCGCCCGTGCTGTCCGCGAAGGCGCCGGTCGACGGGTCGTAGGTCAGATACGAGAGCTGGTGACGGAACGCGGTCGCCGGCGCCTTCCCCCACTCGTAGAGGAGGTGGACGCGGCCGGAGGCGTCCACGGTGATGTCGTCGGGGTACACGGAGCGGTTCAGCGCGCTCGCGAAGGTCGCGACGACGCTCCAGCGGGAGTCGGCGTTGTTCCAGCGGTACAGCTTGCCGGGGCGCTGGTCGGAGCCCGAACCGACGCGGGCCGCCAGGTACAGGTCGCCGTTGGGGGCGGTGGTGACGATCGGGTAGGTGATGCCGACGCCCTGGTCGGGCAGCTCGGTCGCGTGGTCGGTGACGGCGGCGCCGGGGGCCTCGGTGCGGTAGTAGCGCCAGGCGTTGGCGTGCATGGAGGCGAAGACGTGCAGGCGTCCGCTGCCGTCGCGGGCGACCGAGGGCTGGTTGTGGCCGTTGTCGTCGGGGAACTCGGCTCGCTGCCCGTCGCGGTTGACCAGCGGCAGCAGGCTCCAGGCCCCGTCCGGGTCGCGCCGTGCGATGGCGGGCCGGTGCGTCGCGGCCGTCGAGCCCGGCTCGTTGAAGGCGAAGTACGTGTACTGGCCGCGGCCCTTGTACGTGGCGACCGGCGTCCACCAGGCGGCCTGGTTCGACGAGTCCATCGCGTACGGGACCTTCTCGGTCACCGTCGTCGCGGCCGCGGCGCTGTGCGCGGTGTCGGCTGCGACGGCCGGGACGGGCAGGAGGAGGGCGACCAGGGCCGTGGCCGCTGCGGTGTACGTGCGTACCGTGTGACGTCGCAAGATGAACTCCTTCGCGGGTGCGTGGGTGCGGGCGTGGAGGTGACGCGGACGGCGGCTGCCCGCGGGCAGCCGGCCGGCGCGGTCGTCGTGCGGGGTGGGACAGGGCGGGACAGGGCGGGGCCCGGCGAAGCGTGCGGCGTCCGCCGGGCCCGGAGCACGGTGCTGGGTCGTGTCCTGGGCCTCAGCGCTTGATGAGCGCCGCGACCTCCTCACCGGCCCGCTTCATCGCGTCCTTCGGCTTCGACGTGCCGACGAGGACGGCCTGCACCTGCTTGGCGACGGCCTCGTCGATCTGGGCGCTCTGGGCGAACTGCCAGAACGGGCTGCCGGTCGCCGTCTTCGTGATCTTCTGGGTCCACTCCGTGGTGAAGGTGTCCTTGGCGACCTCGGGCGCGGCCAGCCCCGCGGTGGTGGACGGCGGCAGCGCGCGTGCGGCGAAGTACTCGGACGTGGTCGCCCGGTCCGTGGTGGCGTGCAGCGCGAACCGGGTCGCCGCCTCCTGCCCCTTGCCCTTCACGATCGCGATCACGCCGCCCCACAGCATCGCCTGCGGGGTGTCACCGGCCTTGAGCACCGGACGCTCCATCGGCTGCATGGCGTCGGCCAGCGTCTTGTCCTTGGACTGGGCGGAGGTCACACCCTTGCCGATGATCGCGTCGTCGTAGAAGACGGCCTTGCCCTGCCCGAACAGGGCGCGCGCGTCGAAGCGGTCCACGTCGGCGGCGATCAGCTTCTCGTCGTGCAGCTTCTTGTACCAGGTGACGGCGTCGACCGAGGCGTCGTCGCCTATCGTGACCTTCCCGCCGTCGAACAGGTCGCAGCCGAACGTCTGCATCCACGGGAAGATGTCCTTGAGCTGCGCGACCTTGGTGGCGGCGGCGTACGGCACGACACCCCCGCCGAGCCCCTTCAGCTCCCGCAGCGCGGCCTCGAACTCCTCGACGGTGGCGGGGTGCTCCTTGATCCCGGCCTTCTCCAGGAGCTTGGAGTTGGCGATCACTCCGATCGATCCGGTGTTCCACGGCAGCCCGTACTGCTTGCCGTCGTACACACCGCTCTTGAGCGCCACGTCCGTGTACCCGGCCTTGTCGGCCACCGGGCCGACGTCGACCAGCTTGCCCATCTGGGCCATCGCGGCGAGCCAGGCGATGTCGAGGTGCACCGCCCCCGTCGTCTCCCCGCCGCCCAGCTTGAGGGTGAGCTGGCTCAGATACTCGTTGTACGGATAGGAGACCGCGCGGATCTTGGAGTTCTCCGCCTTCTCCCAGGCCGCGATGATCTTCTCGATCGAGGGCTTGGCGGCCTCCTCGTTGAGCGACCAGGAGGTGAAGTCGAAGTTCTTCGACTTCGGGTCGCCGCCGTTGGAGGCGACGCCGGCGCCGGACGGCGCACAGGCGCCGAGCGCACCGACGCCCGCCGCGCCGAGTGCGCCGATGCCGAGCATGCGCAGCGCGCCGCGCCTGCTGATGCCAGAGGTGGTCATGATCTCTCCATGGGGGAGTGTGCGGGAGGGCAGGTGGAGGGGGAGCCGTCGGGCTCCGGGGATCAGCTCTTGACCGAACCGGCGGTCATGCCGCCGACCAGGTAGCGCTGCAGGAACATGAAGGCGACGATCACCGGGACGGACACCACCAGCGAGGCGGCCATCAGCTGGGGCCAGGCGGTCTGGAACTCGCCGATGTAGGTGGAGACGAGCCCGGGGGGCAGGGTCTGCTTCTCCTTGTCGGCCAGGGTCAGCGCGAAGATGAAGTCGTTCCAGCCGCGTACGAAGGCGAAGAGGCCGGCGGCGATCATCCCCGGCGCGGCCAGCGGCGCCACGATGGAGTGCAGCGTCCGCCACCGGGACGCGCCGTCGATGGACGCCGCTTCCAGCAGCGCGTCCGGGATGGTGTCGAAGATACCCTTCAGCATCCAGACGCACAGCGGCATGGTGAACGTGGTGAAGGAGAGCACCAGGGCGGTGTACGTGTTGAGCATGCCGAAGCTGGAGAAGACCGTGTACAGCGTCACCAGCAGAAGTGCCTGCGGGAACATCTGGGAGGCCAGCACCAGGTGCATCAGCGACCGTCGGCCCGTGTAGCGGAACTTGGAGAACGAGTAGCCCATGTACGTGGCGACGACCACGCTCAGCACGGCGGTGACCGAGGCCACGACGAGCGAATTGATCATGTAGTCGATCAGCTGGTCGTTCTCGGCCAGGGCGGTGAAGTTGCCGAGGGTGAGATCGGTGGGAATCAGCTTGGGCGGGAACTGGAAGGTCGACTCCGGGGTGCTCAGCGCGGTGGCGAGCAGCCAGTAGACGGGCAGCAGGCCGAAGGCGCCGATGACGACGACCGCACTCCAGGCGGCGATCCGCGAGCGCAGCAGGTCCTTGCGCATACGGCGCCGGGGGCTGCGCCCGGCCGGCGGGGCGGACGGCTGCGGCCGGTCTACGGCGGGCAGCGGGGGAGAGGTGGTGGAGGTCATCAGGCGTCGCCCTTCCGCTCGGTGATCCTGAGGTAGACGACGACGAGGAGGAGCAGGAGCAGCATCCACAGTCCGCCCAGCGCGGTGGCGCGGCCGATGTCGAAGCCCTTGAACGCGGTCTGGTAGACGGCGGTCGCGAACGTCTCGGTGGTGCCGGCCGGGCCGCCGCCGGTGAGGACGTAGATGGTGTCGAAGTGCTGGAAGTTCCAGATGAACTCCAGCAGCAGCACGATGGAGGCGACTCCTCGGACCTGCGGCCAGGTGACGGCGAAGAAGCGCCGGATCGAGCCGGCCCCGTCCATCGCGGCCGCTTCGTGGAGTTCCTTCGGCACGGTCTGCAGGCCGGCCAGGAGCATCACCATCATCCAGGGGAAGCTGGCCCAGGTCTTGGTGATGATGACGGCGAGCATCGCGGTGCCGGGCTGGCCGAGCCAGGCCACCGACTCGTCGAGGATGCCGGCCTTCACGAGGACGCCGTTGAGCACCCCGTAGTTCGCGTTGAAGATCCACATCCAGAGGAAGGAGACCACCACGCCGGGGATCACCCAGGGGAACAGGAACAGGCCGCGCAGGAACCCGCTGCCCCGGATCCCGGTGTTGAGGGCCAGAGCGAGCGCGAAGCCGATGGTGAAGGGGGCGAGCGTCGCGCCGATGGTGAAGACCAGCGTCTGCTCGAGGATGGTGAAGAGGTCGCCGTTCAGCCAGTGGGCGAAGTTTTCCAGGCCGACGAACTCCCGGCCCGGCAGCCGCAGGTCCTGCTTGAAGAAGCCGGTGAACAGGGCCGACAGCAGCGGGTAGAAGATGATCGCCGCGAACAGGGCCAGTCCCGGCGCGGTCAGCAGCAGGGCGAACGCACCGTTGGAGAGCCGCGCCCCGGTCCGCTGGCGGGGCGGGGGCGCCTTCTGGGGGGGTGCGGCCGTACTCATGGGTCTGTCCTCTCACATGGTGGCGGGAGCGCCGGGGCCCTGCGCGAACGTCGAGCCTGCTGCGTTGAATACAAGTTGCAGCATGCGGGATCGTTCTCCATATCGTGCGATGGCGTCAACCCTTTTGGTCGGTGAATCGCCGGTTCTGTCAGGACTGGCGAACACGCCTCGCCTGCATCGAAGGTGCACGTCGGCTCGCGACGGCCAGGTCGATGGCCGCAACCGGAACCTACAGGGATTCCCACTGACTGAACAGTGGTTGCACAATATGGATGTGATGTACGTTCGGAGTCGCTCCGCTGCGGCGGGGAGTATCCGAGCTTCACACCAAGGAGGCCGCACCGTGCGGGAAGAAGAGGCCCATTACGACATCGCCGTGATCGGCGGTGGATTGGCGGGGACCTGCGCGGCCATAGCCGCGGCCCGGCTCGGCCGACGCGTCGCCCTGGTCAACAACCGGCCCGTCCTGGGCGGCAACGCCAGCAGCGAGATCCGCGTCTGGGTCTGCGGCGCCACCGCACACGGCGTGCACCGCTGGGCCCGCGAGACCGGAATCATGGGCGAGCTGTACACCGAGAACCAGTACCGCAACCCCGAGGGCAACCCCTACTACTGGGACCAGGTCGTCCTCGACGCCGTCCGGGCCGAACCGAACATCGACCTCTACCTCAACACCGACGTGCGCGAGGTCGACGCGAGCGGCCCGGCCGACAGCCGCGAGGTGCACTCCTGCACCGGCTGGATGATGGGCTCGGAGCGCCGCATCACCTTCCACGCGCGCCAGTTCCTCGACTGCACCGGGGACGGTCTGCTCGGCCACCTCGCCGGCGCCCACTACCGCATAGGCCGGGAGGCGCGGACGGAGTTCGACGAGCCCTGGGCGCCGTCCGAGGCGGACCGGTCGCTGCTCGGTTCGACCATCCTCTTCCACACCAAGGACACGGGCCGTCCGGTGAAGTTCGTACCGCCCGCCCACGCCAAGGACCTGTCGACCACGCCCATCCTGCGCAACCGCATCCTGCGCACCGGCGACAACGGGTGCGACTACTGGTGGATCGAGTGGGGCGGCGAACTCGACACCGTCCACGACAACGAGCGCATCCGCGACGAACTCCAGTCCGTGATCATGGGCATCTGGGACCACATCAAGAACTCCGGCCAGTTCCCCGACGCGGCGAACCTCACCCTGGAATGGGTCGGCAGCCTCCCCGGCAAGCGCGAGTACCGCCGCTTCCTCGGCGACTACGTCCTCACCCAGCAGGACATCCTCCAGCAGCGCCAGTTCGAGGACCGGATCGCCTTCGGCGGCTGGTCCGTCGACCTCCACCCCGTCCAGGGCATGTACGCCGACGAGCCCGGCGCGCGCCAGCAGTACGCGGACGGCATCTTCCACATTCCGCTGCGCTCCCTGTACTCGGCGAACGTCACGAACCTGCACTTCGCCGGGCGCAACATCTCCGCCACCCACATCGCCTTCGGGGCCACCCGCGTCATGGCCACCTGCGCGACGCTCGGCGAGGCCGCGGGCACCGCCGCGGCCCTGTGCGTCGCCGAGGGAATCACCCCGCGACAGCTCGCCACCGAACGGCCGGAGCTGGTGCGCCGCACCCTGCTGCGCCAGGACGCCTCGGTGATCGGCCTCGCCGACGAGGACCCCGACAACCTCGCCCGCACGGCCCGCGTCACCGCTTCCTCCTGGCTGACCCGGCTCGCCGCCGAACCCGCCCCGGACGCGCCCGGCGCCCCTTACCCCCTCACCCGGGACCTCGCCCTGCTGCTGCCGGTCGACCCCGCGCTCGACACGGTCGACCTGCTCGTCCACGGCGCCCCGGACGGCCGGTCCCGGGAACTCACCGTGGAGCTGTGGAGCACGGGCCACCCCGAGAACGCGGTCCCCGTCGACCATCTCCTCACGACCACGGTCACCGTCCCGCCCGACGGCCCCCACTGGGTCACGGCCCGCCTCGACCACCACCCCGACACCCCCCGCAACGTGATCCTTGTCGTCCGGGCCTGCACGGACACGGCCCTGGTCCTCCTCCCCGTACGCACCGACGGCGTCCTCGCTCTGCGCAGGAAGGTCGAGGGGGACGCGGCCGTCGACCACGACATCCCCGAAGAGGACGGTCAGCTGGTCGTGGAGTGGCAGGCCCGCGGGCTGCGCCGGCAGACCTTCGCCTTCCGGGCGACCCCCGACACCACGGCGTTCCATCCCGAGCGGGCCGTGGGCGGATACCAGCGGCCCTACGGCGGTCCGCAGATGTGGTCCTCCGGGCCGGAGGGCGACACCGAGTGGCTCCGTCTCGACTGGGACGACGAGCGGGAACTCGCCGAGATCCGCCTGGTGTTCGACGACGACGTCGACGAGTACCTCAACAACCTGCACCGCCACCGCACCCCGTACGAGGTCATGCCGGAACTCGTACGCGACTACCGCGTCCAGAGCCGCGACGCCGCCGGGGCGTGGCACACCCTCCTGACGGTGACGGACAACCGGCGCCGCCACCGCGTGCACACGCTGGAGGACGCCGACGGCGGCCCCGTACGCACCGGAGCGCTGCGGCTCGTGGTCGACGCGACGCACGGGGCGCGGCGCGCGCACGTGATCGCCTTCAAGGCGTACGGCGCGTAACCGCACGGCAAAAGGGCCGGTGGAAGGCCGTCACGGCCTTCCACCGGCCCTTTTGCCGTGTGCGTCAGAGCGCGCCGAGCGCCTGACTGATGGCGTCAGCGGCCTCGATGACCTCGCGCACGAGGGCGAGTCGCTGCCCCTCGGTGTCGGAGTGGTCGCCGAGCACCGAGGTCGGGCCCCAGAGGGAGATGGCGGCGACGATGTCCCCCGAGGCGTCGCGCACGGGCGCGGCCAGGGACGCCCGGCCCAGGGCCCGTTCCTCGGCCTCGACGGCGTAACCGGTGCGCCGGACGGTGTCGATCTCGGTGTCGAGGTGGTCGTGGCTGGTGGTCGTGTACTCGGTGTGCGCTTCCAGAGGATCGCCCAGAAGCTTGCGACGCTCCTTCGGCGTGAGACCGGTGAGCAGACACTTCCCGATGCTCGTGGCGTGCAGCGGAGCGGTGTGTCCGGCCTGCGTGTAGGACTTGGGGGCGCGGGTGCCCTCGAAGTTGCCCAGGAACATCAGCTCGCTGCCCCGGCGTACGGCCACGTTGGCCCCGAGCCCGGTGCGGGTGGCGAGGCCCTGGAGCACCATGCGGGCGGCCCGGTGCACGGGGTGACGGTTGGTGGCGGTGGCGGCCAGGGGGAGCAGACCGAGGCTGAGCCGGTAGAGGTTGCTGACCGGATCGCGTTCGACCATGTCGAGGCGCTCCAGGGTGGACAGCAGACGCGAGGTGGTCGACGATCCCAGTCCGGTGAGCTCGGCGACGTCGGAGACGCGGAGTTCGGGCCGGCCCGAGTCGAGTGCGCGCAGCACCGAGACTGCTCGTTCGACGCTCTGGTTCGTCCCGACATCAGTAGCCCGCGTAACCATGACCCTCCTAGCTTTGCAAATCTCTTGCACTATCTGCATCACCCTATCGCGCATGATCGACGTACGTACCTGAAATCCCGACCGTGACGGTTCCGTCCCACCGGCGTCCTGCGGGGCGGACGTCGGTGGGACCGCGGGCTACCCGGTCACCGGGAGGGAGACAGGAACTGCCTCTGGGCCTCCTCCAGGGCCGCCGCTTCGGCCCGCTCGCCGGCGTGGTCGAAGTGCCCCGCCCGCAGGACGACGAGTTCACGCGGCCCGGCCAGCGCGTTGTGCACCGCGAACTGGCCCGGCGGGGGCACGGACGGGTCGAACAGGGCCGCGCCCACTTGTACGGGTATACGGAGGTGCCGGGCCGCCGTCGCGGCGTCGAAGTACGCCAGGACGTCCAGTACCGAGGGGTCCTCGGCGAGCCGCGAACGCACCGACTCCCCGCTGCCCGTGCACGGGAGCGTCACCCGGAGCGGATGGTTTCCGAACGTCGGTACCGTGAGCCCGGCGGCCTGGAAGCGGTCGTCCCAGGGGAGCGCCAGCGCCCCGATGCCGCCGCCGAAACTCGTGCCCAGATAGGTCAGCCGCCCGGCGGCCTCCGGCACCAGGCGCTGCAGTGCGGTGGCCGCACACCAGACGTCCGCCACGCACGCGCCGATGAGGTACGACTCCCGGGCTTCGATGCCGTGCAGAACGTGCCCCGCCGAGTTCGCGGGTACGCCGGGCAGCAGGCTCCGTGTTCCGAGCCCGCGCAGGCAGGGCCAGATCGTCGCTGTCCCCGGTGGGGCCTGCCGGGGGTCCGGGGCCTCCCGGCCTCCGTATCCGTGGGTCGCCACACAGCCCTGGGTGACGCCGCCGTCGGCGGGAACGGTCAGCCACCCGCCGATACGGACGCCGTCGACCGACACGTACGAGATGTCGGCGATCCGCACGCCGTCCACCGTGGTCCAGGGCCCCTCGATCCGGGGCGCCGGGTCGACGCGCCGCGCACGCGCATGGCGCTCCCGCCAGAAGTCGGCGAAGTCGTCCGGGCCCGGCGGGGCCTCCACCGCGAGGAGGCGTGGGAGGTCGTAGCCGTGGGTCGGGTCGAAGGGGAAGTCATGGGGAAGGGGGCCGAGTTCAGTGCCGTCGGACGTCAGCGGATGGGTGGACAAGATCTCTCCTTGTTCGGTGGAGGAGGTGGCACGCACGACCGGAACGGTTCTCGGCACGACGTATCCCGTCCTGCCGGGACGCGAGGTCACGGAGGCGGTCCCGACGGGACCGGCGGCAGGGCGATCCGTGGTCGACGGTGTGCGCAGGACCGGGACGACGCCGGTCCGTGGACGATGCCGGGACCCGGTGCGAAGCGGCTTCACCCCGCTCCGACGCCGACAGCGGCCCGAGGGCCTCGCGGTGCCCGCCGACGGGGTTCCCCGTCGTGATCATCGTCCGCGCGACCCTACGGTGATTCACCCGAGGCGTGCAAGGGCGGGCTGTCGGGCCGCAGGGGAACGCGTGCCCCCTGCGGCCCACCCGGTCAGGCGCCCGGGACGCCGGCGTTCGGCGCGGGTACGACCGGGCACTGGCTCTCGGTGGAGAGGCGCCGCAGCGCCGCTTCCGCGAGCAGCGCGACGGACGCCACGGCGAACAGCGGCTGCAGGGGTGCCCAGTAGCTCAGCGCACCGGACGACCCGAGGAGGACGAGCACGAGCTTGTTGCACACGGGGCAGCCCACGGCGAAGAACGACAGCACCCCGCCGAGAGCCCCCATGCGGCCGTCCCGGGCGGTCCCGGGTGGCTGCGCGGACGGGGATGCGCCCGGGGGCTGGATCGGGGATGCGACCGGTGGGCGGACGTACGTGCTCAGCACGAGGCCTGCCAGGACGGCGGTGAGGGCGAGGGCGGGATAGTTCCACCACTGCACGGGTACCGAGCGGCCGAACAGGGGGGTGGGCACCACATCGGTGGGCACGCCGACGGCGACGGCCGTGGCCAGGGCGCCGAGCCCCGCCACCAGCCACTGCCTGGCCTGCCACGCGCGCAGCGCCTTGCCGGCCCGGCCGAAGGATCGACGGGAAGAGGACATGCGGAAATCTCCGTTTCCGGATGGAAGGGATCAAGGACGCGACCGCGAGGGCCGGCCTACATCCGCAGAACGGAGAAGGTGGTGACGGGACGAGGTGGCGCGGGGCCACCGCGGCAGAACGAGGCGCCCGAACCGGCCGTCGGCACGGGGCCGTCCGTCCACTGCGGCGAACCGGACGCCGGGGCGGTCCCCGAAGCGGCGTCGGAGCGCGGCGCGACGTCCTCGGCTGCCACCGGTTTCTTGCCGCACGGAGCGGAGCCCTCGTCGGCCGAGGGCTGCACGGCGGTAGCGACCTGCGTTACGGACGTCGCGCCGGAAACGGCGGTGTCCTGCGGCGAGGCGCGGCCGAGCAGGCACAGCAGGCCGACCGCGGCGATCAGGAGCACGAGCAGACCGCGCAGCGCGACGGTGGCCGCCGCGGGGGTCGTCGCTCGCCTCATGTACGCCTGCTCTTCCTGGGAGGTCACCCCACGATAGAACACGCGAGCAGCGCTCCGGCCCCTGCCCTTGACCTCGGGCGAGGGCAGGAGCAGGGGCCGGAGCAGGAAAGGGCGAGGGCCGGAGCCTGGCCTCAGGCGAGCAGCTTCGCCTTCGCCCGCTCGTACTCCTCGGGGTTGAGCGCGCCCTTGTCCTTGAGTTCGGCGAGTTTCGCCAGATCGTTCACATGGTCGCTGCCGCCGGATCCGCCCTGGCTCGCCGCGGCTTCGCGCACATAGTTGCGGAACGCCGCCTCCGAGTCCTTGGCCAGCTTCTCGTCGCGTTCGTGCATGCTGCGACCGCGGACGATCAGGTAGATCAGTACGCCCAGGTAGGGCAGCAGGATGACGAGGACCAGCCAGCCCGCCTTGGCCCAGCCGTTCAGCGAGTGGTCCCGGAAGAGGTCGGTGACGACCTTGAACAGCAGGAAGAACCACATGACCCAGAGGAACAGGTACAGCATGGTCAGAAAGACGTCCAGGAGCGGGTAATCGTCCATGGTCCTACTCCCTATCGCACGGATGGTCCCTTATTCATACAGTGGGTCCGATTGGTCCGCATCTGTAAGTAAGCGGCCGTGGGGGAGGTACGGGAGCAGAGGGGCGTGCGTCAGGTGCGGTTCTCGTCCGGGGCGATCCGCAGCACATGTGCGGGCGGGTGGGTGACGCCCAGCTCCGGTCGCCAGGCCGCGAGGATCTGTGCCGACGGGTCGAACAGCGGGGCCGGCAGCTCCTCGGGATCGGTCCACCGCCAGGTGCTGATCAGGTGCGGCTCGGTCACCTCCGGGACGCCGGAGGCGAGCCGTACGACGGCTGCCATGCTGACGCGGTTGATCCCGCCGATCACGTCGTGGACCATCGCGACGACGTCCACGGCCGCCTCGTCCACCGCCAGACCCGTCTCCTCGCGCAGCTCCCGGGCGGCAGCCGCGGCGATCGACTCGTGCGTCGCGTCGACCTTCCCGCCCGGCAGCTCCCACGTACCGCTGTGGTGCCGGCCCAGCAGTACGCGCCCCCGGCCGTCCTCGACGATCACGCCGACTCCGAGGGCCGCCTGCGCCGTGGGCGGGCGGGTGTTGCGGGCGGGCGGGGTGACGGGGTCGGCTGACATGGTGCTGGTTCTCCGCTCTCCGGTGCCGGGTCCGGACCACCGTAGCGAAGCGGCCGGGGCGGCCGGGGGCCGGTGCGGCGAGGGCGGGCGCGCTCACGTCACCAGGCGCAGCGACCTCTCCGCGATGCCGAGCCGTACGCTCTGACCCCAGGTCAGCTCCAGCGCGTCGGACTCCATCCCGTCCCCGAAGACCACGACCCGGTCCGACTCCACGGTCAGCCGCAGCCCCTGCCCCCGGCCCAGTTCGCCCGCCACCCTGGACGTCCCGGTCGCGGGGGAGGGCCAGGCCTCGCGGACGAACCACAGGAGGCGCGCGTCGCACGGCGCGGGCAGCGGCATCGTGCCGCCGCGCTCCAGCCACAGCGAGCGCAGCCAGCCGGTGGCGCCCGTGCCGGTGCCGACCAGCACCCCGGAGGAGGCCTGGGCTTCGCCGGGGGCCGTCTCGCCGTCGGGCCCCAGGCGGTAGCGGGCCGTCTGGTGGCCGGGCGGCCCGAGGTAGATCTCGTTCAGGGCGAGGAGGCGCTGCGTGTCGTCGGCGACGGCCTCGACCATGGTCAGCTCCTCGGCCCGCCCTCCGGCGGCGGTCGCGGCGCGCAGCAGGGCGGCCGCGTCGGCGTGGCGGTGGCGGACCAGGACGCCGGGGTTGCGCCCCGGGTCGGTGTCGATGCCCACCACCGGCTGCCCGGACAGGTACTTCGCGGTGTTGGCGACCAGACCGTCCTGGCCGACCACGACCACCACGTCCTCCGGGGCGAACAGGAAGCGGTCCAGGTCCGCCCGCTCCACCCGGGTGGAGCGCCAGGTGAGCGGCACCGCCGCCGCCACCTCGCGCAGCGCCTGCCGGGTGTCCTCGTGGCGGCGCGCCACCTCGTCGATCGAGCGGCCCCGGCTGGACAGGAAGAACGCGGCCTGCCCGTGCGTCCCGTGCCGGGCGAGCAGCTCCTCGTACTCCGTCCGCCGGTGGACGAGCACCGCCCGGGGCGCCAGGCTCACGCTCCCGCCCCGCCTTCCGGACGGCCGAGCTTGGCGAGCAGCCCGGTGAGGACGTCGGGGGAGAGGGTGAGGCTCTCGATGCGCGGCAGGTTCTCCGCGAGCCGGGTCGCCGCCAGGGCGTGCAGCGTGGCCGGATCGACCTCGCCGTGCACCCGCAGCCAGGCGGCCTGGGCCTCGGCCCGGGCCGCGCCCGTCTCGCGCGCCGCCTCGGCCTCCGCGCGGGCCAGGCGCACCTTGCGGGCCGCCTCCGCCTCGGTCCGTACGCCGTCGGCCGCGGCCTTCTCCTCGGCCTCGCGGCGGGCGTTGGTGCCGCGCTGGTCGACCAACTGCTCCTCGCGCCGGGCCAGTTCGATCTGGCTGGCCAGCTCGTTCTCGGCGATGGCGCGTTCCCGCTCGACGGCCACGGCCCGCCGCTCGTAGGTGGCCCGGTCCGCTTCCTGCTGGATCTGCTCGCGGGCCGGGGTGCGCAGGGCGCGCTCGACCTCGGCCTCGGGGCGGATCGCGACGACGCGCACGGCCACCACGTCGATGCCGGTGGTCGGCAGGCGGGGCTCGGCGGTGAGGCCGGCGGCGACCCGTTCGCGCACGGAGGCGACGCCGTCGACCAGGGCCGCCGCGAGCGGGGTGCGGGCCAGCACGTCCAGCGTGTGCTGCTGCGCGGTCTCGGTGAGGAGGGTGGCGATCTGTTCGAGCGGTGCGCCGCGCCAGCTTCCGGTGTCCGGGTCCACGGAGAAGTCGAGCCGGTTCGCCGCCTCGGCCGGATCGCTGATCCGGTACGTGACGGTGGCCTGCACGGTGACGTCCTGGAAGTCGGCCGTACGGGCGTGGAACGCCATGGCCAGCTCCCGGTCGTCGACCGGCACTTCGGAGAGCGCCGCCGACAGCGACCGGTACCAGAAGCTGAGCCCCTGACCGTCGTGGGCGAGCCGGCCGCGGTTGTGGTGGCGGATGTGGGCGGTGGGCGCGGAGCGCAGGTGGCGCCAGCCGAAGCGCCGGGTGATGTCGGCCATGATGAGGCCCCCCTTGATTTCGTCATTGCGACGATAATGGGTGGGAGGGGAAAGAGTCAAGGTGACGAAAAGGGGGGTCGGGTGCGGCGTATCACCTGCCTGGCCGGGATCTCGCCGCCCCCGTGCACGGCGAGATCGGCCCCGCTGACGTACGAGGAGAGGTCGCAGGCCAGCCAGAGGCAGGCCCGCGCCACATCGTCCGGTTCCGCCAGTCGCCCCATCGGGACGATGTCCGCCACCGCCGCCCCGCCGTCGTCGCCGTACAGCGCGGTGGCGTTCTCGGTGCGGATGAGGCCCGCGGTGATGTGGTTGACCCGGACCCGCGGCGCCCATTCGAGGGCCAGCGCCCGGGTCAGCCCGAGCAGGCCCGCCTTGGCCGCGGTGTAGGCGGCGGTGCCCGGCTGCGGGTCGTGGGCGGAGACGCTGCCGATATTGATCACGCACCCGCCGTCCGGCTGCTCCCGCATCACCAGGTTCGCCGCCTGGGCCGTGTAGAAGGGCGCGAGGAGATTGAGCGCGACCACCTTCTCGACGAAGCGTGGCGAGACGGTCGCCGCGTCGGCGTCCGGAGAGCCGCCGGCGTTGTTCACGAGCACGTCGAGCCGGCCGAACCGGTCGGCGGTCGCGGCGACGAGGTCCGCCGCTGCCGCGGGGTCCCGCAGGTCCGCGGCCCGGAACGAGGCCTCGCGCCCGCCCGACGACGGCGGTGCGGCCGGCGTGCCGCGCCCGCAGACCATGACGTCCGCCCCGCTCGCGAGGAACGCTCTCGCCAGCGCGGCCCCCAGGCCCCTGGTGCCGCCGGTGACCAGCACCGCTCGTCCGGTGAAGTCCATCGCGTGGGACTGGTTCATGGTCCTCCCTTCGCCCCTGGTCCCGGAGCCTCGCCGGGGCTCGTCCCGCCCACTCCTCCCGGAATCTACCAAGCGCTTGTTAGGGGATCCAGGGGTGAGCCGTGAAGAGGCGCGGACACACGGGCGGCCGGTGGCCTCCGCAGAGGTCACCGGCCGGCCGGGCGGTGCGCCGCCCCCGTCCCCACGGTGCGGCGCGGGTGGACCGCCCCCCATCCGCTGGGGTGGGCGGTCCACGTCTGTCAGGACTCCGGCGCTCCCGCCGTGAGTCCGAGGCTCGGGAGGATCGCCATCTCCACGAACCGGGTCAGATACGCCGCGTCGGCGTAGCGCCCCTCCAGCAGCGGACGGGCGCGCATCACTCCGAGCAGCTGGGCCGCGACGAACTCGGCCCCCGGAAGGTCCGCCGCGATCTCGCCGCGCTCCCGGCCCCGCCGGACCATCGTGTCGATCGCCGCGATCTCCGGCAGGATCAGTGCCTCGCGCAGCGCGCACAGCAGCTCCGGGCTCTGGAGCGCGGCATGGCTGAGGGCGTGCATCAGCGGGGTGTCGCTCCCCGAGGCCTCGCCGATCGTCCGTGCGGCCTCCAGCAGGTCCCCGGCCAGCGACCCGGTGTCGATGTTCGGGAGCCGCATCCGCCGGGTGCCGTGCAGCGCGGCCACGACCAGCTCCGGCTTGGAGCCCCACTGCCGGTACAGCGTCGACTTCCCGCACCGTGTGCGCGAGGCGACGCCCTCCATCGTCAGCGACTCGTAACCGCTCTCCCGCAGCAGCTGCAGCACCGCCGCGTAGAGCTCCTGCGCCCGCTCCGGTGTGATCTTCGACCGGCGGGACGTGAGGGCTGACTCCTGTACGGAATCGGGCGACGGCATGGGCTGTACCTCCTGCGGCGGTGCGGTGAGGTTCTCGATACGCCAGTGTACCGATACGCGTGTGTACCGATACGCCGACGTATCGGTACACTGGCGTATCGATACGGCGTGGATCTGACCGGGCCGTCCTGACACCGCTTCGCATCCAAGGGGGCACCGGGTGACATACGCCCGCACCGAGCCCACGGACCAGGAGCCGGACATACGTGCCCGACCGCCCCTCGTCCGCGAGTTCCTTCTCGTGGCCGGACTCTTCCTGGCCTACAAGTTCGGCCGCCAGGCCGCCAACGGCCATGTCGAGGAGGCGTTCCGCAACGCGGGGAACGTGTGGGACCTCGAACGCACCCTGCACCTCCCCGGCGAGGGCGCGGTCCAGGGTCTGCTGCTGCACAGCCAGCCCCTGATCCACGCGGCGAACACCTACTACGCCGCCGTGCACTTTCCCGCCACGGCCCTCTTCCTGGTCTGGCTCTACTGGCGCCGGCCCCGCCACTACGTCCGGTCGCGCCGCGTTCTCGCCGCGCTCACCGGCGCCGCCCTGGTGCTGCATCTGCTGTTCCCGCTGGCCCCGCCCCGGATGCTCCCGGCCGCCGGGCTCGTCGACACCGGTCAGGTCTACGGGCCGACGGTGTACGGACAGACGCCCGCGACCGACACGATGGCGAACCAGTTCGCCGCGATGCCCTCGCTGCACGTCGGCTGGGCCGTGATGGTGGCCGTCGGACTGATCGTCGCCACCCGTTCCCGGTGGCGCTGGCTGTGGCTGCTGCACCCGGCGCTGACGCTGCTCGTCGTCGTGGGCACGGCCAACCACTACTGGCTCGACGCGATCGTCGTCGGGGCGATGCTCGCCGTCGCCCTCGCCGTCTTCCGGCTGCCGCCGTCCGCCCGGACCGCGCCCGCGCGGCAGCCCCGGCCGGACCTGCGGGGGAGCGTCGAAGGGTCTCCCGTACCGGCGTACGCGGGTGGCGGGGGGCCCGGGGCCTTCGCGTCGGCCGTCCCGGCGGGGTCCGCCGCGCCCGGGGCCTTCGCGCCCGGGGCCTTCGCGTCGGCCGGTCCGCCGCCGTCCTTCGGGGCCGTCGGCGGGTCCGCCGAGCCCGCCGACGGCGCGGACGCCGGATCACGGGCGCCCGCCCGGGCCGGAGCCGCGCGATGAACGCCACACTGCTCGCCGTTGCGCTCTCCCTCGTCTCGGCCGGCGCCTACGCGGCCGCCGCCGTGGCGCAGTCCCGGCTCGCCGGCCGCACCGACCCCTCCACCGGAGTCCTGCGACTGCTGGGCCGGGGGGCCTGGTGGTCGGCGGTCGGCCTCAACGCCGGGGGAGCGCTGCTGCACGTCGCCGCGCTCAACTTCGGCCCGCTCACCCTGGTCCAGCCGCTGGGCGCGCTCACCCTCGTCGTCGCCGTCCCGCTCGGGGCGCGCGCCGCCGGACGCCGGGTCGGCCGCACCGAGTGGCGCGGCACGGCCCTGACCCTGCTCGGCCTCGGCGCCCTGCTCCTGACCGCGGGCGGCTCCGCCCCGCACGAGACCCTCAGCCTTCCCGAGGCGCTCGGCGTGGGCGCGGCCACCATGGCGGTCGTCGCCGGACTCGGCCGGCCCGGGGCCCGCCCGGGGCTGCGGCACGCGGCGGCCTCCGGGATCACCTCCGGGGTCGCCTCCGCGCTCACCCAGACCCTCACCGTCGCGGTCACCGACCACTCCGGCGGCCCGCTGTTCAGCTGGCGGCTGCTGACCGTGGCGCTGCTCGTCTCCGCCTTCGCGATGGGCGGCCTGCTGCTGTCCCAGACCGCGTACCGGGGCGGGCTCGGCGCGCCGCTCGCGGTGGTCACCCTCGCCAACCCGGTGGCCGCCGCCGCGATCGGCCTGGCCCTGCTCGGCGAGCGCCTCCAGGGCGGGCCGGTCAGCCTGGTGCTCGCGCTCCTCGGCACGGCGGCGGCCGTGCGCGGGGTGGTCCTCCTCAGCCGGGCCCAGGCGCGGAACACGGACCCGGCCGCCCCGCCGGAGGCACCCGTCCCCGGGGACCAGGTCCCCTCCAGGGTGGTCATCGGCAGCCCCCGGCGCGCGGACACCGCACCCCCGGCGGGCGTCCCGGAACCTCTCCCCGCGCACGCGAGCGGCTGACCGGCCGCGCGGCGGGAGGGCGACCGGGGCGTACGGTTCGACCGCTCAGCCGTCCAGGTCGGCGATGGCCCGGGTCAGCCAGCTGATCCAGAACGTCTCCAGATCGATGCCGCCCCGCAGCACCAGATACCGCAGCCGGTCCTCGTCGGTCGTCGGCGCGGGGGTGAAGTTCCGCTCCTCGATCTCCCGGTACTCCGCCAGTTGGCGTTCGTGCAGCGTGAGGTGGCGGCGCAGCTCCGCGCCCATGCCGTCGGCCCCGACGACCGCCGCCGCCCGCATCCGCAGCAGGAGCGGATCGCGGACCGGCCGGGGATCCTCGGGGAGCGCCACCCAGGCGGCCAGTTCCTCGCGGCCGGCGGGCAGTACCTCGTACTCCTTCTTCTGCCCCCGGGCCGGCACCGCGGCGGGCAGCGCCCTGATCCGCCCGGCCTGCTCCAGTTTTCCGAGCTCGCGATAGATCTGCTGGTGCGTCGATGACCAGAAGTAGCCGATCGACCGGTCGAACCTGCGGGTCAGTTCCAGACCCGAGGACGGCTTCTCCAGCAGAGCGGTGAGAATCGCGTGCGGCAGTGACATGGGGTGCATCCTAAGGACGTACGGAGACCGGGGCGCGCGGCCTTCCCCCGGCGCCCGGGCCCCGGGCGCTCACAGCGCGGCGGCCAGCTCCGTGCCCTGGCGGATGGCGCGCTTCGCGTCCAGCTCGGCCGCCACGTCCGCGCCGCCGATCAGATGGACCGGGACGGCTCCCGCGCGCAGCTCCTCGTACAGTTCGCGGCGCGGTTCCTGGCCCGTGCACAGCACCACCGTGTCGACCGGCAGCACCCGCCGCTCGCCGTCGACGGTGAGGTGGAGGCCCTCGTCGTCGATGAGGTCGTAGGAGGCTCCGGCGATCATCTCGACGCCTCGGTGGCGCAGTTCGGTGCGGTGGATCCACCCCGTCGTCTTGCCGAGCCCCGCGCCGACCTTGGTGGTCCTGCGCTGGACCAGGTGGACCGTGCGCGGCGAGGTGGGACGCTCGGGCGCGCGCAGCCCGCCGCGCTCCGCGTAGGAGGTGTCGACGCCCCACTGCCGGAAGAACGTGTCCGCGTCCAGGCTCGCCGCGTCGCCGCCGTCGGTCAGGAACTCCGCGACGTCGAAGCCGATGCCGCCCGCGCCGACGATCGCGACCCGGTCGCCGACCGGCGCCCCGTCGCGCAGCACGTCCAGGTAGCTGACGACGTTCGGGCGGTCCGTGCCGGGGATCGCCGGAGTACGCGGCTCGACGCCGGTGGCCAGCACGATCTCGTCGTAACCGTCCAGGGTCCCGGTGTCGGCCCGGGTGGACAGGCGGACCTCGACGTCCAGCTCGGCCAGCCGCGTACGGAAGTAGCGCAGCGTCTCGTCGAACTCCTCCTTGCCCGGCACCCGGCGCGCCACGTTCAGTTGCCCGCCGATCTCGTCCGCCGTGTCGAACAGGGTCACCGCGTGCCCCCGCTCGGCCGCCGTCACGGAGCACGCGAGGCCCGCCGGACCGGCGCCGACCACGGCGACGCGCTTACGGGTCCGGGTCGGGCTCAGGACCAGCTCGGTCTCGTGGCAGGCACGCGGATTGACCAGACAGGAAGTGATCTTGAGGCTGAAGATGTGGTCCAGGCAGGCCTGGTTGCAGCCGATGCAGGTGTTGATGGCGTCCGCCCGGCCCGCCGCCGCCTTGGCGACGAACTCCGGGTCGGCGAGGAAGGGGCGGGCCATGGAGACCATGTCGGCCCGGCCGGAGGCGAGGATCTCCTCGGCGACCTCGGGGGTGTTGATGCGGTTGCTCGTCACCAGCGGTACGGAGACCGCGCCGCGCACCTTCTCGGTCACCCAGCTGAACGCGCCGCGCGGCACGGAGGTGGCGATGGTCGGGATCCGCGCCTCGTGCCAGCCGATGCCGGTGTTGATGATCGTCGCGCCCGCCGCTTCGATCTCCTTGGCGAGCGTCACGACCTCCTCCAGCGTCGAACCGCCCGGCACCAGGTCCAGCATGGAGAGCCGGTAGATCAGGATGAAGTCGTCGCCGACCCGCTCGCGGACCCGGCGCACGATCTCGACCGGCAGGCGCATGCGGTTCTCGTAACTGCCGCCCCAGCGGTCGGTGCGGTGGTTGGTCGCGGAGACGATGAACTCGTTGATCAGATAGCCCTCGGAGCCCATGATCTCGACACCGTCGTAGCCCGCGAGGCGGGCCAGCCCGGCCGCCCGGACGAACTCCTCGATGGTCTCCTCGACCTGGTCGTCGGTGAGCGCGTTCGGGGTGAACCCGCTGATCGGGGCCTTGAGCGCGCTCGGCGCCACCAGGTCGGGGTGGTGCGCGTACCGCCCGAAGTGCAGGATCTGCATCGCGATCCGGCCGCCCGCCGCGTGCACCGCCGAGGTGATCTCCCGGTGCTGCTCCGCCTCCGCCTCGGTCGTCATCTTGGCCCCGCCGGGGAAGGAGCAGGCCCGCTCGCTGGGGGCGATGCCGCCGGTGACCATGAGGCCGACGCCGCCCCGGGCGCGCTCGGCGTAGAACGCGGCCATCCGCTCGAAGCCGCGCTCGGCCTCCTCCAGGCCGATGTGCATCGATCCCATGAGCACCCGGTTGGGAAGGGTGGTGAACCCGAGGTCGAGTGGGCTCAGCAGGTTCGGATACAGGCTCATGGGGTCTCCTCCGCGCGGGGTCGTCGGGTCAGTTGTAGACCACCGTCAAGCGCTTATGCAACAAGTTGCACAATGATCTGCGTCGCACCCCGCACCGTGTGGCGCCGGGCCCGTGCCACGGACGGCGTATTCGGCCGCGCCCGCCCGCCGCCCTCCGACGAGAGTGGGATCCGTACCCGCAACCCCCTCACCCCGGGAGTCCTCATGGTCTGCGTCAACCGGCGTGATCTCGGTCTGCTCGCCCTGCGCGTCGGCACC
The DNA here is from genome assembly GCF_014650675.1 of Streptomyces anulatus. GTDB lineage: Bacteria > Actinomycetota > Actinomycetes > Streptomycetales > Streptomycetaceae > Streptomyces > Streptomyces anulatus. Next base: position 516,303 of record NZ_BMVK01000004.1, read on the forward strand.
GGCGCGGTGCTCGCCGCCCACGGCAGCCAGAAACTGGCCGGCTGGTTCGGCGGCGGAGGCATCCAGGGCACCACGGCCGCGATGGAGGCGATGGGATTCCACCCGCCCAAGCACAGCGCCGTGGCCGCCGGGCTCGGCGAGGCTGGCGGCGGCGTCCTGCTGGCGCTGGGCCTCGCCACCCCGGCGGCGGGTGCGGCGGCGGCCGGGGCGATGGCCGGCGCGGTGGCCGTGCACGCCCCGGCGGGCTTCTTCGCCCAGGGCGGCGGCTACGAGTACCCGGCGTTCCTCGGCTTCACCGCCGCGGCCATCGGTCTGACCGGCCCCGGCCGCTACTCCGTGGACCACGCCACCTGCCATGTCTTCGACCGCCCCTGGATGGTGGCGCTGGCCTTCGCGGGCAGTGCGGTCGCCGCCGCGGCGGTGGTCGGCAGGCGCGCGAAGGGGCAGGCCGACCAGGAGCGGGAGGAGTCCTGATGGGCGAGGACCCCTCCCGGGCCGCCGACCCGTCCGGCCCCGACGCCACGCCGCGACCGGCCGGCCCGGTCGCGCCGTCCGGGCCCGGCTCCCCGGCACCGACCGGCTTCGGTCAGGGGCCCCGGACCGGCCCCGGCCAGGAGGACGCGCCGTGGCAGCGCGCCGACGGCCCGGCCGGCCCCGCGCCGGAGCCCGATCCGGACAGCCTCTGGGTGACCGGCGGTGTGCTCTTCGCCGGGATCCTGATGCTCTGCCAGGGCGTCGTGGCGGCCCTGGAGGGCATCGCGGCCCTCGCCGACGGTGACGTCTACGGCGACGTCGGCGAGTACCTCTACCGGATCAGCCTCACCGGCTGGGGCTGGATCCACCTGGTGCTGGGCGTCTGTGTGGCCGTCACCGGGGCCGCACTGCTCAAGGGGGCGGGCTGGGCGCGGGTGACCGGCATCGTCTTCGCCTCCCTGAACCTCTTCGCACACTTCCTCTTCCTGCCGTACGCGCCCCTCTGGTCGGTGATCGTCATCGGCCTGGACATCTTCGTCATCTGGGCCCTGGCGGCCTACCGGGACCCGGGCTGGGCCCCGGGGGACGCGCTGCGCCGGCCCTAGGGCTTGTCCGGCCCCGATCCGCCGGACACCCCCTGGGGCGTCTCGCGGCTCAGGGCCCCCGGCCACCAGGCCTTCGGCCCGATGTCGCGCACCAGCGCCGGGACGAGGAGCGACCGGACGACCAGGGTGTCCAGCAGTACGCCGAAGGCCACGATGAACGCGATCTGGAGCAGGAACGCCAGCGGGATCACACCCAGCGCGGCGAACGTGGCCGCCAGGACGACGCCCGCCGACGTGATGACCCCGCCGGTCGTGGTCAGCCCGCGCAGGATGCCCTCCCGGGTGCCGTGCCGCAGCGACTCCTCCCGGACCCGGGACATCAGGAAGATGTTGTAGTCGACGCCCAGGGCGACCAGGAACACGAATCCGTACAGGGGAACCGACGAATCCGTGCCGCTGAAGCCGAACACGTGGGTGAAGACCAGCGAGGAGATGCCCAGCGTGGCGAGGAAGTTCAGTGCCACGGTCGCCACGAGCAGCACCGGCATCAGCAGTGACCGCAGGAGGAAGACCAGGATCACCAGGATGATGGCCAGCACCACCGGCACGATCAGCATGCGGTCGTCTTCCGCCGTCCGCTGGGTGTCGTACTGCTGGGCGGTGTAGCCGCCGACCAGGGCGTCCGATCCGGGTACCGCGTGGACCGCGGTGCGCAGCGCGGCCACCGCCTCCTTGGCGCTGTCGCTGTCCGCCGCGTCCTCTAGGGTCGCGTCGATACGGACCTTGCCGTCGACGACGAGGGGCTCGCCGCCCGGCCGCCCGCTCGCGCTCACCGGTGCGGCGGAGGCCACTCCTTCGGTGCGTTCGGCGGCCTCGGTGACCTCGGGCAGGCGGTCCGCCGCGGCGATGATCACCGCCGGATTGCCCGAACCGCCGGGGAAGTGCTCGCTCAACGTCTCCTGGGCGGCCACGGACGGGGCGTCGTTGACAAAGATCTCGTCGAGCGGAACCCCCTTGGAGGTGAGCGTGGGGGCGAACGCGGCACAGGCGATCAGGGCCGCCAGGGTGATCGCCCACACCTTGCGGGGTGACCGGTCGACGAGGGCCGCGACCTTGTGCCAGATGCCGTGGCCGCCGGACACCTTGTCGTCGGCGGGCTTGGGCTTGGCAGGCCAGTAGGCCTTCCGGCCCAGCAGCACCAGGGCGGCGGGCAGGAAGGTGAGAGCGCTCAGGACCGAGCAGACGATGCCGATCGCGCCCACCGGACCGAGGGCCCGGTTGTTGGTGAGGTCGCTGAGCAGCAGGGCGAGCAGGCCGGCCGCCACCGTCGCGGCGCTGGCCGTGATCGGACCGAAGGACTCGCGCAGGGCGATGCGCATCGCGGCGAACCGGTCGCCGTGGACGGCGAGTTCCTCCCGGAACCGGGCGGTGAGAAGCAGTGCGTAGTCCGTCGCCGCGCCGATCACCAGGATCGACAGAATGCCCTGCACCTGACCGTCCACGCGCACGATGTCGTGGTCGGCGAGGACGTAGACGATCGCACAGGACAGGGCGAGGGCGAACACCGCGCCGAGGATGATGACGAAGGGCAGCAGCACGCTGCGGTAGACCAGCAGCAGGATGACGAGCACCGTGATCAGGGCGACCCCGAGCAGCAGCCCGTCGATGCCCGCGAAGGCGTCGGACAAGTCGGCCTGGCTGGCGGCCGGCCCCGCCAGTTGGACCGTCGTGCCGGGCACGGACGCGCCGGCCTCGTCGATCCTCTCCAGCACCGTCGGCAGTTCGTCCCCGAGACCGGGGCTCAACTGCACGATGCCCTGGAGCGCGAGGCCGTCCTTCGAGGGCAGGGCGGGGGACGGTGCTCCGACGACGCCGTCACTCCCGGCGAGCGAGGCGAGGGCGCCGGTGGCGGCCTCCCGCTGCTCGTCGCTCACCGGAGCGTCCTTCTCCGCCGACGTCCAGACGACGATGGCGGGCAGGGTCTCGTTCTGCTGGAACGCCTTCTGCGCGTCGATGACTTGGGTGGATTCGGCGTTCTGGGGCAGGAAGGCGGCCTGATCGTTGGTGGCGACCTCGCCGAGCTTCCCGGCGTACGGGCCGAGCCCGCCGCCGATGCCGAGCCACGCGATCAGCAGCACGACGGGGATCAGCCAGCGGATCGACCGTGCAGGGGTGGACATGTCTCTCCCGGGGGTGGAGATATCTCAGCGGTTAACAATCTCAATCGTTGAAATACATTACGGGACTGCTCGCGCGGGCATCGCGGGGGGTGGTCCGGCGGCCCGTCCCCTCATGGACGCACCCGGCCGGGGAAAGGCTCAGCGACGCGCCGGGAGAACCTCTCCCAGCTCCTCGTTCATGGCGGCGAGGAAGCGCAGGACGGTCGTCAGCTCCGTCTCGCTGAAGCGCGCCCTGGCTCGTGCCGTGGCCTCGGCGAGCGGCATGAAGTAGTCGCGGGCGGCCGCCCGGGCGCTCGCCTCGTAGTACACGTGCACCACCCGGCGGTCGGTGCTCTCCCGGGCCCGGCGGACATGGCCGGCCCGTTCCAGCCGGTCCAGGCAGGCGGTCACCGCGCCGGAGGTGAGGCCCAGATGCTCGCGCAGCGCCCCCGGAGTGAGAGGCGTCGGGGCGTCGAGAATGGCCGCGAGCGCGCTCACGTCCGTGGGGTGCAGCTGCTGGTTCGCCGCGAAACCGTGGGTCATCCGGTTGATCTCGCCGTTCATCCGGCGGAGCTCGACCGCGAACGCCTGGAGGTCCGCGAGCGGCGCCTCGGGTTCCGAGGCGCCGCTGCGGGTCGGTCGGTCGTCGGCGCTGGTCACGCCCTCAGCGTATAGAACGGACGCGCGGAGGGCTGCGGCGCGACCGCCCTCACTGGGACGGCGGCATGAGCACGGTGTCGACCAGATTCACCGTGGCGTTGGCCGTCGGCACATTGCCGCAGACGATCTTCGAGGAGTCGTTCACCGTGAACTCGGTGCCCGAGCCCTTCGTCGTGAGGTCGCTGCCCTCCAGCGTCTTGAAGGTGCCGTCCTCCATCTGCTGGGTCGTGACCTTCTCGCCCACCACGTGGTACGTCAGCACCTTGGTGAGCTCGGCCTTGTCGTTGAGGAGCGCCTCCAGATCGGCCTGCGGGATCTTCTCGAAGGCGGCGTTGGTCGGCGCGAACACCGTGATGTCCTTCGCGTTGTTGAGCGTGTCGACCAGGCCTGCCTTCTTCACCGCGCTGACGAGGGTGGAGAGTTCGGGGTTGTTCGACGCGGCGGTGGCGACCGGGTCCTTCGCCATGCCTTCCAGGCTGCCCGCGCCCTCCTTCGGTACGGAGGAGCAGGCGGGGCCGTACGGTTCGGCGGGCGCCTCGGCCCGGGCCTGCGGAGCGAGGAACGCCAGAGAGGCGGGAAGGACCAGTGCCGCGGCGGCCGCCGCGGTGCGCTGCGGACGGGTGATCGTCATGATGTCTCCTCCGGCGGGCGAGGTGGGTCTTCTCCTTCTCACCCACGCTGACGCTCCTCCGCCCGCACCGCCCGCCGCGTCGTTTCTGCGTCGATAGTCACGTTCCGATGCGCTCATGACATCGATCCATCGGACCGGGGCAACCGGGATACATGAATACCCGTTCAGTAACAGCGCAGGGACGCGGCCAGGCGAAGAGAGCCGCGAACAGCACCGCGATGGAGGCGGGAGCCCGTGCGGGCTTCGTGGCCCGCGGGGTGATCTACGTCCTCGTGGGCGTCCTCGCCCTGCGGATCGGGCTGTCCGGAGGCGGTGGAGAACAGGCCGACCGGGGCGGCGCGATCGGCGAGATAGCGGAGAAGCCCTTCGGGAAGATCCTGCTGTGGGTGCTGGGCATCGCCCTGGTGGGAATGGCGCTCTGGCGGCTGTCCGAGGCCCTGTTCGGAGCGGCCGGACCCGACGGCCGCAAGCCGACCAAGCGGGCCATGGCGGCGGGCCGTGCCGTCTTCTACGGGTTCGTCGCCTACTCCGTACTGGCCTTCGCCGCCGGTGACTCGGGCAGCGGGAGCGGGTCGTCGGACCAGCAGTCGAAGGACATCACCGCCAAGGCGCTCGGCTGGACCGGAGGCCAGTGGATCGTCGGGATCGCGGGCGTGGGCGTGGTCTGCGCCGGTGTCTGGATCGCGGTGCGGGCGCTCCTGCGGAAGTACCACAAGCACCTGAAGATGTCCGAGATGTCCAAGCGGGTCCGGCAGGCGGTCGACTTCACCGGAGTCTTCGGCGGTACGGCGCGCGGCATCGTGTTCGCCACGGCGGGCGGATTCGCGGTGGCCGCCGCGATCAAGCATCAGCCGGACGAGTCCAAGGGCATGGACGACACCCTGCGCTCCTTCACCGAAACCCCCGTCGGCCCGTGGCTCCTCGTGGTCATCGCCCTCGGACTGATTGCCTTCGGGGCGTTCTCCTGGGTCAACGCCCGCTACCGCAAGGTCTGAGCGCCACTCCGCCCGAGCTGTCCGCCCGCCACCGCGCTTCTGCGGGCGGCGGCGGCCTCGCGGTCCGCCTGCTCCGGGTGGCGGCGGCGCCAGTACGGATTGTCGTGCGGCAGGCCGCCCGTCACCCGTCCGTACATGCCGAACGTGAGGATCAACAGCCCCATCACGAAGCTGAAGACGACGTTCGGCATCCCGAAGTCCAGGATGTTCGCGGCCCGGTCCAGGATGAAGAGGTGGCCGAAGCCGCTCAGCAGGAAGAGCGCGCCGATCGTCATGTTCAAGGTGGACGCGATGTTTCCGCCCACCACGGCCCCGGCGATCAGCAGCACGCCGACGACCACCGAGATCAGGCTCAGCAGACCGTTGGTCGACAGTCCGGCGATGTGATCGCCGCTGGTGTCGAAGAAGCTCAGTCGACTCGTGAAGCCGAGAATGCCGAAGACCAGCAGGATGGTGCCGCAGAGACCCGCGCCGATCCGGTACACCTTCGCCAGCCGATGATCGACGGGGAGTTCGTCGCTCAGTTTCATGGCCGTCTCCTGTCCGTCCTGCCGCGGTCGGGGCGGGGCGACGTGTGATGGGTGAGGGCATCGAGCAGGGCCCCGATGTCTCCAGCGAACCGCGCGACGGCAGGCCGGGCAACATGCATCGGTTTTGCGTCGTATGGTGGGATTCGTGGACCCAGTGGTGGAACCCGTGATGGACCCCGTGGCGGACGCGGTGATGGGACCCGAGGGTCACCGCACGGGCGGTCGGCCCCCGCGAGCGGCGGCCGACGGAGGGCTGACCACGGGTGCGGTGGCCCGCCTCCTGGGTGTCGCGCCGACGACGCTGCGCTCGTGGGACCGCCGTTACGGCATCGGCCCGGCCGCACGGGAGGGCGGCCGGCACCGTCGCTGGACCGGGGCCGACATCGCCGCTCTGCGGAACATGTGCCGCCTGACGAGCGCGGGCCTGCCGCCGGCCGAGGCGGCTCGTACCGTCCTGGCCGGAGCGTCCCGGGCCACGGCCCCGCCACCGTGCGGGCCCGCATCCCGGGCCCCCGGGGCGCTTCCGCTCGGCAGCGCCCGCCGGGAATGCCGGGGCCTGGCCCGGGCGGCGCTCCGGCTGGACGCGCCGGCCATGGAGGAACTGCTCACGGAGGTCCTCGACCGCTACGGGCTGCCCGCCGCGTGGGACGAGGTGATGGCGCCGGCGCTGCACGCGGTGGGCCGCAAGTGGGAGACCGCGGGGGAGCGGTACATCGAGGTCGAGCACCTGCTGTCCTGGCACATCTCCGGCGCGCTGCGCGGTGTCCGTGCCGCCGGGTCTCCCGTCCCCGGTGCGGGCCTGTCCCTGCTGGCCTGCGTACCCGGTGAGACCCACACGCTGGCCCTGGAGGCGCTCTCCGCCACGCTCACCCGGCATGGACTGCCGGTCCGCATGTTCGGCGCCGCCCTGCCCGTCGAGGCGCTGGAGCAGGCGGTCCGGCGCACCGGACCCGCCGCGGTGGTGCTCTGGGCGCAGTCGCACGGCACGGCGAGCCGCGCGCTCGCGGCCCGGGTGGAGGCGATCGAGTGGGGCGTACGAGGCGCGCGCAGACGGCCTGTCGTCTTCACCGCCGGGCCCGGTTGGGCCGGGCGGCAGCCCCCGGGGACCCGGCACCCGTCCGGGCTCGCCGACGCGGTGGACGCCCTGGCCACACTCGGTGCGCGGTGACCCGGGGCCGTCACCCGGGTCGCAACCGGGGTTGCGACCCCGGCGTCACCGTAGCCGTGGCCCCCGCCGTCAGCTCAGCCAGTCCGACAGCCCCGTCAGAAGGCGCTCCACGTCGTCCGTGTCGTTGTACGCGCAGAGTCCGACGCGCAGGCCGCCGCTGTCGCCGAGCCCCAGATGGCGGGAGGCCTCCAGGGCGTAGAAGGAACCGGCGGGTGCGTGCACCCCGGAGCGGGCGAGGAAGCGGTAGGCGTCCGCCGCGTCCCGGCCCTCGAAGGTGAGCAGCAGGGTGGGGGTGCGTTCGGCGGCACGGGAGTGGACCGTCACCCCGCCCAGTTCGCCCACCGTCTTCTCGATGCTCTCCCGCAGCTCCGTCTCGTGGGTGTCGATCGCCGCGTACGCCGAACGCAGCCGCTCGCGACGCCCGCCCGCCGCATCCGCGCCGGCCCCCAGGCCCGCGAGGAAGTCCACCGCCGCGCGGGTCCCCGCCATCGACTCGTAGGGCAGAGTGCCGAGTTCGAAACGTTCCGGCACGGCGTCGGTGGACGGCGCCAGCTTGTCCGGGCGAAGGCTGCCGAGCAGTTCGGGCCGGGCGGCGAGCACCCCGTGATGGGGTCCGAAGAACTTGTACGGGGAGCAGACGAAGAAGTCCGCCCCGAGCCGCTCCACGTCCACCGGGTGGTGGGCCGTCAGATGGACCCCGTCCACGTACAGCAGGGCGCCGGCCCCGTGGGCGAGTCGGGCGATGGCCGGGATGTCGGGCCGGGTGCCGATGAGGTTGGAGGCGCCGGTCACCGCGACCAGCCGGGTCCGCCCGGTGATCTGCGCGCCGACGGCCTCGGGGGAAAGCTCGCCGGTCGACGGATCGAAGTCGGCCCAGCGCACCACCGCCCCCGCCCGCTCGGCCGCCTGCACCCACGGCCGGATGTTGGCATCGTGGTCCAGCCGGCTGACCACCACCTCGTCCCCCGGGCTCCAGGTCCCGGACAGGGTGCGCGAGAAGTCGTACGTGAGCTGGGTGGCGCTGCGGCCGAACACGATCCCGCCCGGGTCCGCGCCCAGCAGATCCGCCATCGCCTGCCGGAACCCGCGGACGATCTCCTCCGCGTTCACCTCCCCGGGCAGGGCGCCGCCCCGGTTCGACAGGGGACCGCTCATCGCCTCGCCGATCGCGGCGATGACGGAGGCCGGAGTCTGTGTGCCGCCCGGCCCGTCGAAGTGCGCCGTACCGGACCGCAGGGCAGGGAACTGCGCGCGCACCGCGCCGACGTCGTACGACAAGGAGGCTCCTCGAATCGCTGATGTACTGCCGGATCTCGCTGTGATCATCGCAGGGCGGTGTCCTCCGGCGGAAGGAGTGGGAGCCCTCCGGAGGGGCCTCGTCAGGAGCCCCGCTCCGGGGTCCTGCATCGGGGGGCGCTTTCGGGAGAGTTGGTTTCGCGCGGGCGCTCCGCTCCCTGACCGAATGCGCGCCCGAGCGTGGGGCAGCGTCTCCCGGCGCACCGGAATGCGCCGTACTCAAACGGCGCGATGATCCTACGAAATAATTGCTCGCACAAATGAACTCGCCTCGGTTGTGCGATCCTTCTCGCATTCCCGTCCTGGATAAAAGTGCCGGATGATTTCTGCGAGTCGGTCGTGATTAAAGCGGTGGGAACGGGAAATAGATGATCTGGGCTGATGGGGTCGGGGGCATCAGTTCACGCCACGGCCGAATTTCATCGGGGTCGGGTGTCTGAAAGTCGCCAGCGCGGGGGCCATGGTCGCCGTCCGGGGTTTCCTGTCCTGTTCCAGGGGTGCTCTGGCCTGCTCTGATGCGATGCGATGGTCTCTCTCCCCGTCACTGTCACTTGTGGAGGGTCACGGATGGACGAGCGCGAGCACTCCGCCGATGGCGGAATCTATTCGGCCGACTATTCGGCCGACCGGAAGGGGCCGGCCGGTAATTCCTCGACTCGGCTTCTTCGCGCCGCTGCGTACCCGGTTCTCCTCCTCGCGGTCGTATCCGTGGGTGTGGCCGCATTGTGGCTGCAGTGGGATCCGGCCTGGGTCAGTTCGCTTTTCCTGATCGGGGCCATCGCTTATCTGGCTCTCCTGGAACGGCTGATTCCTTATGACCGGAACTGGCACCCCGGAAAGGCCGAATGGCGCTGGTACGGCATCTACTTCCTCCTCACCATGGTCGGAAGCGGACTGGCGCAACTCCTGGTCGCGCTGGCCGTCGGCCTGATCTCGCCGGCGGAATCGGCCCGCCACCTCTGGATCGAGATCCCGGGCGCGCTCCTCGCCGGATCTCTCGTCAGCTATGCGGTGCACCGGCTGGGTCACCGGAACGCCCTGCTCTGGCGGCTGCACGGAGTGCATCACGTGCCGGAGAAGGTCAACGTCGCCAACAACGGGGTCAACCACGTGCTGGACATCGTCCTGGCGCAGAGCCTCGTCCAGCTGACGCTGGCATTCGTCGGATTCTCCCGCCCCGCGGTGCTGGTGGTCGGACTCTTCGTCGCCGCCCAGGGCTACTTCGTCCACGCCAACATCGATGTCCGCATCGGACGGCTCAACCATCTGCTGGCCAGTCCCGAGCAGCACCGTCTGCACCACAGCACCGATCTGTCCGAAGCCGGACACTACGGCTCCGACCTGTCGTGCTGGGACCACCTCTTCGGCAGCTTCACCTGGTACCCCGGCCGCGAGCCCGCCGCCGTGGGCCTGCACGATCCCACGTCCTTCCCCGGCACCGGCGAGATCCTCGCCGCCCTCACACATCCCTGGCGACGCCGACCGGCACCGGGCCCCGGGCCGGAGTGACCGCCGCCCCCTCCCGACGCTCCACCACGACTTGCTCCACCACGACTTGAGGAGTTCGACATGGCCGACGCGAACAACCGGGCGTTACGGGACAAGGTGGCGATCATCGGGATGGGCTGCCGCCTGCCCGGCGGCGCCTCGGACCACCGTACGTACTGGCGCAATCTGGTGGAGGGCAAGGACTGCATCACGCCCACACCGCCCGACCGGTACGACGTCAGCACGCTCGGCAGCCGGTTCCGCGACAAACCCGGACGCCTCGTCGGCGGCCGCGGCGGATACATCGACGGCTTCGACGAGTTCGACCCCGCGTTCTTCGGCATCAGCCCCCGCGAGGCCGACCACATGGACCCGCAGCAGCGCAAACTGCTCGAAGTGGCCTGGGAGGCGCTGGAGGACGGCGGCCAGCGGCCCGCCGACCTCGCCGGAGGCAACGTCGCCGTCTACGTCGGCGCGTTCACCCTGGACTACAAGATCCTGCAGTTCGCCGACCTGGGCTTCACCTCGCTGGCCGCCCACACCGCGACCGGGACCATGATGACGATGGTGTCGAACCGCATCTCGTACTGCTTCGACTTCCGGGGCCCCAGCCTGTCCATCGACACCGCGTGCAGCTCCTCCCTGGTCGCCGTCCACCTGGCGTGCCAGGCGCTGAACAACGGCGAGAGCGACCTCGCGCTGGCCGGCGGCACCCTGCTGCACATGGCCCCGCAGTACACCGTCGCGGAGACGAAGGGCGGGTTCCTGTCGCCCGAGGGCCGCTCCCGTACGTTCGACGCCGCCGCCGACGGCTACGTACGGGCCGAGGGCGTCGGCCTGGTCGCGCTGAAGCGGCTGGACGACGCCGTACGGGACGGGGACCGGATCCACGCCGTGATCCTCGGCAGCGGCGTCAACCAGGACGGCCACACCAACGGCATCACCGTGCCCAACCCCGACGCGCAGGTCGACCTCATCCGCCGGGTCTGCGCCGAGGCCGGCATCACCCCCGGGGCGCTCCAGTACATGGAGGCGCACGGCACCTCGACCCCGGTGGGCGACCCGATCGAGGCGAACGCCCTGGCCCGCGCGCTGGCCATCGGACGGGCCCCGGGCGCCCGTGCCTACGTCGGCTCGGTCAAGACGAACATCGGCCACACCGAATCCGCCGCCGGGATCGCCGGGCTGATCAAGACCGTCCTGAGCATCAAGCACCGCACGATCCCGCCTCACATCAACCTGGAGAACCTCAACCCCGCCATCGACCCGGCGACCCTCCCCTACGAGATCCCCACCCGGCCCACCGCCTGGCCCGAACACGAAGGGCCCGCCCGCGCCGGGGTCAACTCCTTCGGCTTCGGCGGCACCAACGCCCACGTCGTCCTGGAGGAGGCACCCGAGCCCCCGCCGGACATCCGCCCCGACGCGTCCGACGCGTCCGACGCGCCCGCCGGGCGAAGCTGGAGCATCCTGCCCCTCAGCGCCCGCAACCCCGACGCCCTGGCGGAGATGGCGGCCGGGATCCGCGGCGAGCTGGCGGGCGACGACGGCCCGGCCGTGGCCCTCGACGACCTCGGCCACACCCTGGCCCACCGCCGCCAGCACCTCCCCGAGCGGCTGTCCGTCGCCTATACCTCGCGCGCCTCCCTCGACGAGGCCCTCGCCGCCCACGAGCGCGGCGAGGCCCACCCCCGGGTCGTCCACGGCCGCGCCCGGGACGCCGCCGACCGGCGGCTGGTGTGGGTCTTCACCGGCATGGGGCCCCAGTGGTGGGGCATGGGCCGCCAACTGCTGGAGGAGGAGCCGGTCTTCCGCGACGCCGTCACCGCGTGCGACCGGGCGCTGCGGGAGTTCGCCGGCTGGTCCCTGATCGAGGAGATGACCGCCGACGAGTCCGTCTCCCGGATGGGGGAGACCTGGCTCGCCCAACCCGCGAACTTCGCCGTGCAGGTGGGACTTGCTGCCCTGTGGCGGTCCCACGGAGTGCGCCCTGACGCCGTGGTCGGCCACAGCACCGGTGAGATCGCGGCCTTCCACGCGGCGGGCGTCTACTCCCTGAGAGACGCGGCCAGGATCGTCGTGCACCGCAGCCGTCTCCAGCAGACCCTGGCCGGCACCGGCGCCATGCTCGCCGTCAGCCTCTCGGAGGACGAGGCGGAGCGCCGGGTACGCCCCTACAGCGACCGGGTCTCCATCGCCGCCGTCAACAGCCCCACCGCGATCACCCTGGCCGGGGACGAGGCCGCGCTGACGCTGCTGGCCGAGGAGTTGCGGGCCGAGCAGCAGTTCGCGAAGTTCCTCACCGTCGAAGTGCCGTACCACAGCGTCGTCATGGAGCGGATCAAGGACGAACTGCTCGCGGAACTGGCCCCGTTGGAGCCGCGCGCGGCCCAGGTGCCGCTGTATCTCACCGGCGTCGAGGGGACCGCCCGGGGCGAGGAACTGGACGCCGCGTACTGGTGGAAGAACGTCCGTGAGCGGGTGCGCTTCCGCTCCGCCGTCGACCGCATCGCCGACGACGGCCACCAGGTGTTCCTGGAGATCGGCCCGCACCCGGTCCTCGGCCACGCGATCCGCGAATGCCTGGACGCGGGCGGTACGAGCGGACTCACCCTGCCCTCGATCCGCCGCCGGGAGAACGAGGGCGAGCGCTTCGCCGCCTCCCTCGGCTCGCTCCACAACCTGGGCGTCACCATCGACTGGGGCGTCCTCCAGCCGGCCGGCCGGCCGGTCACCCTGCCCCGCCACCCCTTCCGGCGCGACCGCCACTGGACCGAACCCCGGCCGGTCGCCCAGGTCCGCCTGGGCCACCGCGACCACCCCCTCCTGGGCCGCCGCACCGACCGTACGGAGCCCACCTGGCAGGCCCGCCTGGACACCGAGGACCTGCCCTACCTCGCCGACCACCGCATCCAGGACACCGTGGTCTTCCCCGCCGCCGGCTATCTGGAAATGGCCGCCCAGGCCGTCCTGCGGCTCACCGGCGGCACCACCGCCGTCCTGGCCGACGTCGATCTGCGCAAGGCCCTCTTCCTGCCCGACGGCGAGGACCGGACCGTGGAGGTGTCGCTCTCCCTGGAGAACGCCGCCTTCACCATCGCCTCCCCGGCCGGGGACGACGGGGAACGGGCCGTGCACGCCGGCGGGATCGTCCGCACCGGGCAACGCCGCCGCACCGCCCCGCCGCTCGACGCCCCCGCCATCCGGGCCAGGTCCCTCCGCCGCCTCGAAGGCCCCGACTGCTACGCCGCTCTGGCCGCCCTCGGCTACCACTACGGCCCCGCCTTCCAGGCCATCGAGGAGGTCTGGATCGGCGCCGGAGAGGTCCTCGCCCGGATCCGCCCGCCCCGGGCGATCGGCGACGACGCCGCCGGCCACCACCTGCACCCCGTCCTCCTCGACGCCTGCTTCCAGACGCTCCTGACTCCGCTGATCCCGCTGACCCCCGAGGACCCCGCACCGGTCACCGGGATCAGGCTGCCGCTCTCCCTGGACGAGGTCGCCCTCGAACCCATCGGCGACCAGCCGTTCTGGGCCCACGCCACCCTGCTCCCCGGCGACGCCGACACCACCCTCGGCAACATCGCCCTGTACGCCGACGACGGAACGACGCTCGGCCGCGTCCTCGGCTTCCGCGCCGCCGACGTGGAGAAGGCCGCCACCGCCGTCGCCCGGACCACGATCGACTCCTGGCTCGCCGAACCCGTCTGGACCGACTGCCCGCCGCTGCCCACCGAGGACGCCCGCGCCCGGCCGTCGGACGTGAACGACAGCGACGTGATCGACAGCGACGTGAACGACGGTGACGTACGCGGCGGGCCGACGGGGTGCGGAGCCGATCGCCGGCCGGCGCCCGCGACAGCGGCACGCGACCACGACTGGCTGGTCCTCGCCGACACCGGGGGCGTCGCGGACGCCTTCGCCGCCCTGGCCGCCGCCCGGGGCGAACGCTGCCGCCTGGTGCGCCGGGGCGCGGCCTACACCGCGTCCGGCGACGGCGCCACGTTCACCGTCGACCCCGGATCCGACAGCGATCTGCGCCGGCTCCTCGCCGACCTGGACCGCGACGGGGGCCCCTTCCGCGGGGCCGTCCTGCACCTGTGGAACCTCGACGCGCCCGCCCTCGCCGCGTGCGACCGGACCTCACTGACCGACCACACCGGCGCGGGCGCCTACTCACTGATCGCCCTCGCCCGGCTCCTGCTCGCCCGGGGCGACGGAGGCCGCCTGCACATCGTCACCCGAGGAGCCCAGCCCGCCCTGCCCGGCGAGGGGCCCGAACCCCTCGGAGCACCCGCCTGGGGCATCGGCCGCGTGCTGCGGCACCAGGAACTGGTCGAACACCCCGGCAAACTCATCGACCTCGACCCCCGACGGCAGCCGGGCCCCGACGGTGACCGGGCCGAGGCCGAAGCGCTCCTCGGCGAGGTCCTCAGCGACGACGAGGAGGAGATCGCCCTGCGCGACGGCGGCCGCCGCACCAGCCGCCTCCGCCCCGCAGAGGGCCTGACCCGGCCGCTGCCGCTGCGACTGCGGACCGACGGAAGCTATCTGGTCACCGGTGCGTTCGGCGCGCTCGGACGGCTGCTGTGCCGCACCCTCGTACGCCGCGGGGCCCGCCGGATCATCCTGGTCGGGCGCACCCCCGTCCCGGCCCGGGAGAAATGGGCCGGCACCGACCCCGCCACCGCCGAGGGCCGGGCCGTCGCCCTGCTCCGCGAGCTGGAGGCGCTCGGCGCGCAGCCCGTCCTCGCGACCCTCGACATCACCGACGAGGACGCCCTGGCCGGCTGGCTCGACGCCCACCGGCACAGCGGAGCGCCACCCGTACGCGGGGTGTTCCACCTCGCGGGACAGGTCCGCGACACGCTCGTCGCCGACCTGGACCGGGCCGCCTTCGACGCCGTCCACGACCCCAAGACCGTCGGCGCCCACCTCCTGCACCGGCACCTGCGGGACGAACCCCTCGAACACTTCGTGCTCTTCGCCTCGATCGCCTCGCTGCTGACCACGGCAGGCCAGACCAACTACGCCGCCGGCAACGCCTTCCTGGACGCCCTCGCCCACCACCGCCGCGCCCAGGGACTGCCCGCGCTCAGCCTGGACTGGGGCCCCTGGGCCACCGGAATGATCGAGGAACTCGGCCTGGTCGACCACTACCTGCACAGCCGCGGCATGAGCTCGCTGTCCCCGGACGCCGGGATGGCCGTCCTGGAACGCGTCATCGCTCAGGACCACGCCCAACTGGTCGTCGCCACCGTCGTCGACTGGCCCGTCTTCCTCGCCTGGTACCCGTCGCCGCCGCCGCTGGTCGTCGACCTCGCGGCAGCCGCCGCCCCGCCGGCGGACGCCGCCTCGGGCAACGGATTCCTCGACACCTTCAGCGCCGCCGACGAGGAGACCCGCCGCGCCCTCGTCGCCGAGCGGTTCGCCGCGCTCGCCGCCACCGTGCTGCGCACCGGCACGGACCGCATCGACCCCGCCACCGGACTCGGCGAACTCGGACTCGACTCGCTCCTCGCCATGGAGCTACGGGCCCGGATCCACGCCGAACTCGGTGTCGCCCTGCCCGTGGTCGCCCTGCTCAGCGGCACCCCGGCCGGGGAACTCGCCGCCCAGCTCCACGACGGCCTCACCGCCCTGGCCTCGGCCGACACCCCCGGCGGAACCCCGGGCGCGGTGGAACTCCACAGCGACGAACGGCAGTACCCGCTGACGCAGAACCAGAAAGCGCTCTGGTTCCTCAAGCACCTCAACCCCGACGGCTACGCGTACAACATCGGCGGGGCCGTCGAGGTGAACGTCGCGCTCGAACCGGACCTGATGTTCGAGGCCGTCCGCCGGCTCATCGCCCGGCACCCCGCGCTCCGCACCAACTTCCTCCTGGTGGACGGGCAGGCCGTGCAGCGGGTCTCCGAGAACGCGGCGACCGACCTCGCCCTCTTCGACGTCCAGGGCGAGGACTGGGAGTCCATCCACGCGACGATCGTCCAGGAGTACCGCAAGCCCTACGACCTCGCCCACGACCCACTGGTCCGCTTCCGGCTCTTCAAGCGGGGCCCGGACCGCTGGATCATCATGAAGGCCGTCCACCACATCGTCTCCGACGCCATCTCCACCTTCACCTTCATCGAGGAACTCCTCGCCGTCTACGAGGCGTTGCGCCGCAACCAGGAACACCGGCTCCCACCGGTCGAGGCCCGCTACCTCGACTTCCTCAACCAGCAGAACGCCTTCCTGTCCGGGCCCGGGGCGGCGGGCATGCTCGACTACTGGCGCAGCCACCTGCCGGCCGAGGTCCCGCTCCTGGACCTGCCCGTCGACAAGCCGCGCCCGGCGGTCCAGACCCACAACGGGGCCTCCGAGTTCTTCGTCCTGGACGACGCCCTCAGCGCCCGCGTCCACGCCCTCGCCCGCGCCCACGGCGTCACGCCGTTCATGGTGCTGCTGAGCGCCTACTACCTCCTGCTGCACCGCTACTCCGGGCAGGACCACATCGTCGTCGGCAGCCCCGTCACCGGCCGCACCCGGCAGGACTTCGCCTCCGTCTACGGCTACTTCGTCAACCCGCTGCCCCTGCACGCCGACCTGTCCGAGGATCCGACCGTCGCCGAACTGCTGCAACAGGTCCGCCGGACCGTTCTCGGCGGGCTGGACAACCAGGAGTACCCCTTCGTCCTCCTCGTCGAGGAGCTGGGCCTCCAGCACGACCCCAGCCGCTCCGCCGTCTTCCAGGCGATGTTCATCCTCCTCACCCACAAGGTGGCCGCCCAGCAGTACGGCTACCGACTGGAGTACATCGAACTCCCCGAGGAGGAAGGGCAGTTCGACATAACGCTGTCCGCCTACGAGGACGAGGCCGAGGGCCGCTTCCACTGCGTGTTCAAGTACAACACCGACCTCTTCCTCCCCGAGACCATGCGCCGCATGGCCGCCCACTACACCCGGCTCCTCGACCGCATGACCCGGGTGCCGGGCGAACAGCCCGCCTCCCGGCTGGAGATGCTCGGCGACCGGGAGCGGGAACGGATCGTCGGGGAGTGGAGCCGCCCGGCCCTGCCGTCCGCCGGACCCGGGGAGGAGCCGTTCACCCCGGTCCAGACGCTGATCGGCCGCATCGCCGCCGAGCACCCCGCGGCCGTCGCCGTCACCATGCCCACCGCGCACGGCGGGGCGCACCGGCTGACCTACGCGGAGCTGGACCGGCAGGCGGCCGACACCGCCGCCCGGTTGCGGGCGCTCGGCGTCGGCGAGGGCTCGGTGGTCGTGCTGTGCCTGGACAAGTCGCCCGAGCTGATCGCCGCCCTGCTCGGCGTGCTCAGGGCCGGCGCCGCCTACCTCCCGCTCCGGCCCGACCAGCCCGCCGACCGGCTCGCCCACCTCGTGACGACCACCGGCGCGGCACTCGTCGTCGTCGCGGACGACGCCACGCCGGAGCAGACCGGGGCCCTGACCGTCCCGACGCTCACCCTCGCCGCGCTCGGGCGCACCGCACCGCACCCGGAAGGACCGGCGGCCGAGGCCGGCCCCGACTCGCCCGCGTACGTCATCACCACCTCCGGATCCACCGGCCGCCCCAAAGCCGTCCGTGTCAGCCACCGGAACCTCGCCTCCGCCCACGCCGCGTGGCGCCAGGAGTACCGGCTGGAGACCGACGTGCGGACGCACCTCCAGATGGCCGAACCATCCTTCGACGTGTTCACCGGCGACCTGGTGCGCGCCCTCTGCTCGGGCGGCACTCTCGTCCTGGCCGACCGCGACCTCCTCTTCGACACGACCCGGCTCTACCGCACGATGCGTCAGGAGCGGGTCGACTGCGCGGAGTTCGTGCCCGCCGTCGTCCGCGGCCTGATGGACCACTGCGCACGGGAAGGGCTGCGGCTGGACTTCCTGCGGCTGCTGGTGGTCGGCTCGGACGCCTGGAGCGTGGGGGAGTACCGCCGACTGGCCGGGCTCTGCGGACCCGGGACCCGCCTCGTCAACTCCTACGGCCTCACCGAGGCCACCATCGACAGCGCGTACTTCGAGGGGCCCGTCGACGACCTGGAGCCCGGCGCGATGGTCCCGATCGGCCGGCCCCTGCCCAACAGCACCCTCCATGTCCTCGACGCCCACGGCGAACCCGTCCCGCCCGGTGTGCCCGGCGAACTCTGGATCGGCGGCGACGGCGTCGCCCTCGGCTACGCCGGAGACCCCGAGCAGACCGAGGAACGCTTCGTCACCCGGGCGCTCGGCCGGACCGCCGGCGCCCGGCCCGAACGGCTCTACCGCACCGGCGACATCGCCCGCTGGGACGCGTACGGCCGCGTCCACCTGCTCGGCCGCACCGACGGCCAGGTCAAACTGCGCGGCCACCGCATCGAGATCGGCGAGATCGAGGCACAGCTCGCCCAGTGGCCCCCGCTCGCCCGGGCCGTCGTCACCGTACGCACCGACACCGGGGGAGACGCGGCGCTCTGCGCCTACTGCGTACCGGCGCCCGGCGCGGCCCTCGACGTCCGGGCCCTGCGCCGCCACCTGGCGCGCTCGCTGCCCTCGTACATGATCCCGTCCCACTTCACCGAGCTGCCCGCGCTGCCGCTGACGGCCAACGGCAAGGTCGACAGGGCCGCCCTGCCCGCCCCCCGGGCCGAGGAGCGGGACCGGCCGCACGAGGAACCCGTGACGCTGTACGAGGTCAGCGTCGCCCGCCACTGGAAGACCCTGCTCGGGCGCGAACAGATCGGCCTGGAGGACGACTTCTTCGAACTCGGCGGCAGCTCGATCAAGCTCATCGAACTCCTCCACCACCTGCGCACCGAGTTCGGCGTCGGCGTCCCCGTCAGCAGGCTCTACCAGGTCACCACCCTGCACGGCATGGCCGCCACCGTGGAGGACGTCCTGCTCGGCACCACCGCCGACGAACTGCCCAGCCTCACCTTCAACGCCGGACAGGCCCCCGCCCTCTTCTGCTTCCCGCCCGCCGGCGGCCACGGGCTCGTCTACCGGGGCCTGGCCGCACAACTCCCCGACTACACCGTCACCGGCTTCAACTACCTCCCCGGCGACGACAAGGTCACCCGGTACGCCGACCTCATCGAGGCCACCCGGCCCGACGGCCCCTACCTGCTCCTGGGCTACTCCCTCGGCGGCAACCTCGCCTTCGAGACGGCCAAGGAACTGGAGAGGCGCGGCCGCCACGTCGACCACGTCGTCATCCTCGACTCCCGCCGCATCCTCGCCGCCTACGAACCGGACGCCTCGGGCATCGCCGCCTTCGAGAGCGAACTCGCCGACCACGTACGCAAGCACACCGGCTCCGAGGCCGTCGCCCACGAGACCCTCGCCCACGCCGCCGAATACCTCGCCTTCTGCGGGCGCACCCCCAACACCGGCACGGTCGCCGCGACGGTCAGCGTGATCACCGACGAGGAGAAGGCCGCCCTCTACGCCGCCGGGGAGCACGGCACCTGGCACGGCAGCTCCACCGGCGCCACCGCCGTACTGCGCGGCTCCGGCGTCCACGCCGACATGCTCGACGCCAAACACCTGCCCCGCAACGCCGAGCTGGTGCGCTCCGTCCTGAGGGGAGACGCGGCCCATGGCGGATGACGACCCCACCGACTGGACCAGCAGGGAACGCACCCCGGGCACCCCGCCCCGCGTCATCGTCGTCGGCGCGGGGGTGGCCGGCCTCTCCACCGGCGTCTACGCGCAGATGAGCGGAGCCAGGACCCGCATCTTCGAGAAGCACGTGCTGCCCGGCGGCTGCTGCACCGCCTGGTCCCGCGACGGGTACCTCTTCGACTACTGCATCGAGTGGCTCATCGGCACCGCCCCGGGCAACGACGCCCACCGGGTGTGGAGCGAACTCGGCGCGCTCGACGGAAAGACGGTCACCAACTTCGAGCTGTTCAACAAGGTCGAGGACGCCTCGGGCCGGTCGGTGACGTTCTACAACGACCCCGACCGCCTGGAGGCCCACCTCCTGGAGGTCTCACCCGTCGACGCCCCGCTCATCCGGGCCTTCACCCGGGACCTGCGGCGCTTCATCGACATCGAGCTGTACCCGTTCCTGACCGCGCCCGCGCTGCGGACGGTACGGGAACGCGCCCAGACCCTGCGCACGGTGCTCCCCGCGTTCCGGCTGTTCTGGCGGACCGCCGCCACCCCGATGCACGTGTTCGCCGACCGGTTCCAGGACCCGTTGCTGCGCAAGGCGTTCCGCAACATCTTCTTCCAGGACCCCGAGGGCTTCCCGATGCTGCCGTATCTCTTCAACATGGCGGCCGCCCACCACGGCAACGCGGGCTTCCCGCAGGGCGGTTCGCTCGGCCTCGCCCGCTCCGTCGAGGAGCGCTACAAGAGCCTGGGCGGAACGATCACCTACCGGGCTCGCACCGAACAGATCCTGGTCGAGGACGACCGGGCGATCGGCATCGAACTCCGCAACGGGAAAAGGTACTTCGCCGAACACGTGGTCTCCGCCTGCGACGGCCACACCACCGTCTACGGACTCCTGGGCGGTCGCTACACCGGCCCCCGGATCGACAAGCTCTACACCGACCTCCTCCACCGACCCGGCACCCTCTTCCCCGCCGTCGTCTCCGCCTTCGTCGGCCTGCGCGGCGACCTGGAACCCGAGGAGGCGCACAGCACCACACACCTCCTCGGCCCGGACGACGCGGCCCACCTCCCCGGGGCCCTCCAGGACAGCCTCGTCGTGCAGGCACGCTCCCGCTACTCCGGCGGCTTCGCACCGCCGGGCCACTCCGTCCTGCACTGCACCTACTTCAGCGACTACGCCCACTGGAAGGACCTGCGCACCAGGGACCGCAAGGAGTACCGCCGGCGCAAGCGCGAAGTAGCCCACTTCGTCCGCGACTTCCTGGAACGCCGCACCCCCGGCATCGCGGAGCGCATCGACATCGTCGAGGTCGCCACGCCCGCCACCACCCACCGCTACACCGGCAACCTCGGTGGCTCCATCCTCGCCTGGAAGGCGTTCTCCGACGCCGACGACGTCGCGGCGCGCCTCGTCGGCAGGGACCGGATGCGACTGCCCGGACTGAGCGGCTTCTCCATGGCCGGACAGTGGGTCGGCATGGGCGGCCTGATCCGCGCCGCCTCCACCGGCCGCTTCGCCGTCCAGTACCTCTGCCAGGAACTGGGCCTGGAATTCCGGGCCTGGGAGAGCAAGGGCGCCGAACCCTGGCACTCCGGGAAGCTGGGACACCTGCCCCAGCTCGACCGGTGGTCCGCACGGGAGAGCGAGGGCTCATGAGCGTCGACAGGAACGGAACCCGGCCCGGCGGCGCCCGCCGGCCCCGGGAGACGATGATCATCATCGGGGCCGGTCTCGGCGGGCTCTCCACCGGCTGCTACGCCCAGATGAACGGCTACCGCACCCGCATCCTGGAGATGCACGAGATCCCCGGTGGCTGCTGCACCGCCTGGGAGCGCGGCGGCTTCACCCTGGACGCCTGCGTCAGCTGGCTCCTGGGCAGCGGCCCCGGCAACGAGATGCACCAGATCTGGCTGGAGCTCGGCGCCCTCCAGGGCAAGGAGATCCGCCACTTCGACGTCTTCAACATCGTGCGCGGCACGGACGGCCGCGCCGTCCACTTCTACTCCGACCCCGACCGGCTCGAAGCCCACCTCATCGACCTCTCGCCCGCCGACGCCCGCCTCGTACGGAAGTTCTGCGCCCAACTGCGCAGCTTCCGCAAGGCGCTCGCGGTCTACCCCTTCCTCAAGCCCGTCGGACTGATGGGACGCCGGGAGCGCTGGCGGATGCTCGCCTCGTTCCTGCCGTACTTCAACTCGGTCCGCACCACGATCACCGTCCTGATGAGCGACTTCTCCGCGAAGTTCAAGGACCCCCTCCTGCGGCAGGCCTTCAACTTCATCCTCTACGAGA
This sequence comes from Streptomyces anulatus, assembly GCF_014650675.1. Lineage (GTDB taxonomy): Bacteria > Actinomycetota > Actinomycetes > Streptomycetales > Streptomycetaceae > Streptomyces > Streptomyces anulatus. The sequence goes on from NZ_BMVK01000004.1 coordinate 538,148, forward strand.
AGCACCCGGCCTTCCCCGTCCTGCCCTTCCACTTCCAGCTCGCCTCGCACGCCAACCTCTCCGCCGGAGTCCCCGAGGGCGGCTCCCTCGGCCTCGCCGAGTCGATCGAGGCCCGCTACCGCCGGCTCGGCGGCGAGGTCTCCTACAACACCAAGGTCGAGACGGTGATCGTCGAGGACGACCGGGCGGTGGGCGTCCGGCTCAGCGACGGTCGGGAGCTGCGCGCCGACATCGTCGTGTCGGCCTGCGACGGCTACACCACGACCATGAAGTTCCTGGAGGGCAAGTACCTGGGCGAGGACTACCGGAAGCTCTACACCGAGACCATCCACGAGCCCGGCATGGTCTTCCCCGGCTACTTCACCCTCTTCCTCGGCCTCTCCCGCCCCTTCCCCGAAGGCGACCCCTGCACCACCTACCTCCTCGACGGGGCGACGGCCGCCGAACTGACCGGCATCCGCCACCCCAGCATCAACGTCCAGTTCCGCAGCCGCCACTACCCCGAACTGTCCCCGGACGGCACCACCGTCGTCTACGCCACCTACTTCTGCGACATCGCCCCCTGGCGGTCCCTGGACGAGGGCCCCGAACAGATCACCCGCACCCGCGGCGGCCAGGAGCTGCACACCCTGCCCGTACGGCACGGGCGCGGCTACTACGCGGCGAAACGGCGGGCCCGCGAGGCGCTCGTCGGCTTCCTGGAACAGCGCTATCCCGGCCTGCGGGACGCGATCGTCGTCCGGGACGTCTCCAGCCCCCTCACCCAGGTCCGCTACACCGGCAACTACGACGGGACCGTCCTCGGCTGGCAGCCCTTCGTCGAGAGCGGCGAGACCCTGGAAGAGCTGATCAAGAAGCACGGCCCGGGGCTCCCCGGACTGCGCGACTTCTACCAGTCCGGCGTCTGGGCCACCACCGGCGGCCTCATCCGGGCCGCCGCCGCCGGACGCCACGTCATGCAGTTCGTCTGCCGCGACGACGACCGGCCCTTCACCGCGTCGCTCGACCTCACCGCACCACCACCGACCCACCGGGTCATCCCCGTGCCCGTCCGCCCCGCCGTACCGACGGAGAGGAAACCATGAAGATCGCGAAATGGGTGGTCCGCGAACACGTCGAAGGAGTCCCCGACGTGGACCGCGTCTACGAGAAGGTCGTCGAGAACATCGACGTGACGCTCGCCCCCGACGAGATGCTCCTGCGCACGCTGTACGTCTCCGTCGACCCCTACCTCCAGGGCATCGCCCTCGACACCCCGATCGGCCGGCACATGGGCGCCGACTCGATCATGGAGGTGGTGGAGGCGGGGCCGCGCGCCGCCCACCGCGTCGGCGACCTCGTACAGGGCTTCGGCGGCTGGCGCACCCATGTGATCAGCACCGGCGTCCCCGAACTCTGGCAGACCGGCACGTTCCCCATGGTCTTCCCCGCCTACCGCAGGCTCGACCCCCGGTGGTACGACGACGCCCTGCCGCTGCCGACCGCCCTCAGCGTGATGGGCGGCCCCGGCATGACCGCCTGGGGGACCCTCACCAAGTACATGACGATCAGCGCCGGAGAGACCCTCGTCATCAGCGGGGCCTCCGGCTCGGTGGGCGCCCTCGTCGGCCAGCTCGCCGCGCTCTCCGGGGCCCGGGTGATCGGCACCACCTCGTCCCCGGAGAAGGCGGACTACCTCACCGGGCTCGGGTTCGACGCCGTGATCGTCTACCGCCACGGGGACGGCGCGGACACCGTCCGGGAAGCACTCGCACAGGCCGCCCCCGACGGCGTCGACCGGTACTTCGACAATCTCGGCGGCTCGGTCACCGACGCGGTGTTCCCCATGCTCAACATCGGGAGCCAGGTGGCGGTGTGCTGGCAGTGGGCGACCCAGGTCGGCAACGAGTCCACCGGCCCCCGGCTCCTGCCCTACCTGATGTTCCCGCGCGCCACCGTCCGGGGCATCTTCTCCCTGGAGTGGTTCACCGAACAGAACTGGCAGGACCTCCACACCGACCTGGGCGGCCGCGTCCGGCGCGGCGAGGTCGTCTGCGACCACACCCTGCACCACGGCTTCGACAGGATCCCCGCCGCCTACGGCAGCCTTTACGGCGACCGGGCGGCCAACCGGGGCAAGGTGCTCGTCGAACTCTGACCGAGGCGCCGTCCCTCCATCGAACGCCCCTGCCCAGGAGGCACGTTGACCACCATCGACCCCACGCAACCAGCCCCGGAGCCGATGCACCGCCTGTTCTTCGAGGAGTCCGGGCCACCGCGCCCCGCCGAGCTGCCGGGCGGTGGACCCGCCTGGCTGGTCAGCCGGTACGACGACGTCCGCCAGGTGCTATCCGATCCGCGGTTCGGCCGGGCGCAGCTGTACGCCCCCGACGCGCCCGCCCTCTCCGGCGTACCCGACCTCGTGAACGACCCCGACCTGATGTTCAACCAGGACGGCCCCGACCATCTGCGGCTGCGCCGCACCCTGCGGCGTGCGTTCACCCCGAGGGCCGTCGCCCGCTGGCGGCCGTGGATCGCCGCGATAGTGGACGAGCTCCTCGACCGACTGGAGACGCGACAGCAACCCGTCGACGTCGTGGCGGAGTTCACCCTCCCGCTGCCGGTGGCGGTGATCAGCCGCCTCATGGGGATCGACGGGTCCGCGTGGGACCGGATGCGGCACTGGAGCGAACACGCCTTCTCCGACGGCACCCACGAGGGCGAACAGGTGGCATCGGTCCTCAAGGAGTTCGGCGCGTTCGGCGCGGACCTCCTCACGGAGCGGCGCCGGACGCCGGGCGAGGACCTGATCAGCAGTCTGGTCGCGGCGGCCGACGAGGAAGGGGGCGTCCCCGAGGCCCAGTTGGTCAGCCTGGTGTGCGGCCTGGTCGTCGGCGGCCACGACAGCACGATGACCATGCTCGGCAACGCGCTGCTCTACCTCCTGGGCGAACGCCGCGAGACCTGGCCCCGCCTCGGCGCCGACGAGGAGGCCGCCGGACGCCTCGTGGACCGCCTCATCCACCTCGTCCCGCTGGGCGACGACCGGGGCAGCACCCGCCACGCCGCCGAGGACGTCGAGATCGGCGGGGTGACGATCCCGGCGGGCGCGATCGTGCTCGCCGACTGCGGCATGGCCAATCGCGACCCTGAGGTCTTCCCGCCCGCCACCCTCCACGACCTGTTCGCCCCGATGGAGGCCCCCACGCTCTCCTTCGGCGCCGGCCCCCACTACTGCCTCGGCGCCTGGCTGGCCCGCACGGAGCTGCAGCTCGCCCTCCACCGCCTGGCGGCCCGCTTCCCGGACCTGCGCCTGGCCGCGCCCATGGACACGGTCGCGTGGCGGACCGGGACGACCTCCCGCAGCCCGCAGCGGCTCGGCGTCAGATGGTAGGGCCGCCCAGCACCCGCCGCAGCACCGCGATCTGCTCGCCGGCGGCCCTGCGCGGGAGCGAGAGGCGGGGGAGCACACGTCGACGTACGCGGGCGGGATGGCCGGCGGCGGGAAGCGGGAGAACGGGCCGGGGTGCGCCGGTCTCGTGCGGCGCACCCCGGCCGCCGTCAGCCGCGTGCGACGGCGATCGAGCCCCCGAGCCGGTCGCCCGCCTCGTAGACCAGGTACGGCACGCCCCGGTCCGTGCCGAAGCTCGGCGAGGCGGCGCGGCCGTTCTCCGGCGCCGCGCTGCCCGAGTCGTAGAGGACGCCGAGGTGGTCGCGACGGGAGAAGTCGTTGCCGACCTCGCTGATCAGGATGTTCCCGCCGTTCTCCTTGCCGGTGTGATAGACGACGAACGTGCTGCCGCCCCGGGTCAGCAGGTGCGGGCCGCTGAGGTTGTTCACGCCGACGTCGGAGTGGCGGATCAGCGGCTGCTGGGCGAAGGTCCAGTCACGGCCGTCCTTCGACCAGCCCCAGGCGATGTCGCGGTGGTCGGACTGGTTGTTGACCATGAACAGCATCACGTATCGCGCACCGCGCGCGGGCAGGTCGTGCCGGAACACCCGCGCGTAGGACGTCTCGCTGGTGCCCGCCGGAAGCATGTCCTTGGTGAGCACGGTCCTGTCGTACGTGAAGGTGATGCCGTCCTTGGACCGGGCGAGCCGGGTCGTGTGGTTCTCGCCGTGGAAGTAGAGCCACAGCTCCTTGACGTCCTCGTTCCACAGGACGTGCGGTGAGGAGACGTGACTGACCTTGTAGTGCGGCTGCCAGTCGTTGGAGACCAGCGGGTTCGCCGGGTACTCCGTGAACGGGCCCTCCAACGAGTCGCCGTAGGCCAGGCAGATGCCACCGGGTGCGTCGTGCGGGGCGTAGTAGAGGTAGTAGCGGCCCAGCGGGTTCGCCAGCTTGTCGTACACGCCCCGGATGCACGGGAAGATGATCTCGCCCGTCGGGTTGTACTTCAGCCGGGAGGGCGTCAGCAGCGGCTTGAGATGGCGGTAGTCCGGGAATCCGCCGGGAGCCGCGACCGCGCTCCCCGCCCCCGCGCCGGTGGCGATCAGACCGGCGGCCGCCGCCGTACCGGCTATCGCGCCCCGCAGGAAGATGCGGCGGCCCGGGTGGGTCGCGGCGGCCGCGACCGGAGTGTCCTCGTGCTGTGTCATGTCGTTCTCCGTCCCGAAGAGGTGAGCGATCACAGATAACTGGCGGCGGTGACGCAGAAGCCGCCGAGCGCCACGGCCCAGACGTACGGCAGGGTCCGCAGCATCACCTGCTGCGGCGTCACCCCCGCGTACTGCGCGCTCCACACGGTCTGCGTGCTGGTGGGGTCCGACACCCCGAAGACCTGGTTGTACGAGGTCGCCAGGCCCAGCACCGCGACGGCCGGGTAGATGCCGGCGGCGATGAGGACGCCCGCTATGCCCGCGCCGAGACCGAAGACGTTCAGCGGCCCCCGGTACAGGCAGAGCGGCACGAGCAGTGTGAAGACCAGGACGAACAGCACCGGGTTCTGCGGGCTGACGGCCTTGACCAGCGGTTCCAGCGACTCCACCGCACCGGGCAGCTTCACCGCGGCGAGCAGGATGCCGATGGCGATGAACAGGACGATCGGAGCGGCCGCGACCTCGAACGAGCCGTACAGCGTCCGCAGCAGCCGCTTGTTCATCTCGCGCGGCCGGGTGGTCGTGACGAGCGCGAACAGGATGCCCGCCAGCATCGACGGCAGGATCGCCACCTCGAAGCCGAGGGCGAGGACCAGCGGGACGACCGGGGTGAGCAGCGCGTACCACGGGGCGTCGCCCAGCTGCTTGCGGCGCGAAACGGGTCGGGCGGAAGCCGACTTGAGCGACCAGGCGTGCTCGACTCCGCGCCTGCGCGTCTCGACGAGGACGAAGAGGACGGCGGCGGCCAGTGCGAACGGGAACAGCTTGATCATGAAGCCGCGCACGGTCTCGACGGGCAGTTCCAGCGCGGTGGAGAAGAACTGCCAGATGGGCAGCTCGAACGGCATGCCGGCGGCGATGCCCATCAGGATCGTCCCGGCGGCCGTGACCTTGGGGATGCCGACGGCGATCATGGCGGGGATGCCGATGATCCCGGCGAGCATCGCCGCGGGGGCCGAACCGGTGACCGTGCCGACCAGGGTGGAGACGGCGAGCACGCCGAGGGCGACCACCACCGGCCGGTCCCCGCCGAACTCGACGATCTTGCGCACCAGGGTGCCCGCGATCCCCGTCTCGTCCAGGAGCCTGCCCAGCCAGGAGCCCAGCAGGATCGCGATCATCGTCGCGCCGAGGGCCGGAGCGCCCTCCTGGAGGACCGTGTCCAGCACACTGTTCTCGCCGGTCAGCGGGGCGCCCGCGACGAACGCGATGACGACGGCCAGGATGACGAGCGCGAAGGCGGTGGGCAGTTTGCGGGTGAGCATCGCGGCGACACCGGCCGCCATGACAAGAAGGATGACGACGCCCATGGCGTTACTTCTCTCTTCCGTGCGGGGATCCGGGTGCGGACCCGTGCCGAGGTTCGGCCGCGGTGGCCAGGGCGGCCGTCAGCAGGAGCGGACTGCGGCCCAGGCCGCAGACCGTGCGGGCATGGGCATGGGCGGCGATCTCGTCGGCGCCCGCGACATGGCCGTACAGGGTGTGCCGGCCGGCGCGCAGCACCACATGGTTCAGGGCGTGCTTGAGCGCCTTCTTCGCCGGACCGTGGTGGAGCCGCTCGTGCACCGCCTCGTGCGCGATCGCCGCCGCCCGGACCGACCCGGACGGATAGCGGTCCCGCCAGCCGAGCAGGTCGATCACCTCCTCGGCGAGGGCCAGGGTGTCGGTGAACAGCTCGACGGTGGGCACCGGCCGGGAGGTGTAGCGGGCCAGGAGCCCCTTCGCGAGGCCGCCGTCGCTCTCCACGATCCGGGCCGTCGCGGCGACCGGCGGCAGCGCCGCACCGAACGCGTCGGCCGTACGGGCCCAGTGGCGCAGCAGCTCCGGGTCGCGCCCCTCGTGCGTGGGCGTGTTCGCGAGCAGCCGTACGCCGAACTCGACGTCGTCGTCGGCCTCCAGCGCCGAGATGGCCGCCAGCGCCGCCCGGTCCAGCAGCGCCGCGCTCATGAGCGCACCTCCACCACGGCGACGACCGGTTCGTCGGCGGCGCGGGCGCGCAGTTCGCTGCGGGCCAGCGCCAGCAGCGGATCCGGGTCGATCACCCCGGACAGATCCGCGATCCGGGACCCGAGCAGCAGCCGCAGCGCCGGGGCGCGGACCCCGCCGTCACCGTACGACGTGGCCTCCTTCACCAGCCCCGCGAGGACCTCGGGCGCCTGCCCCACGGTGGTCGTCTCCACCCGGGCGTCCGGCGCGTGCAGCCGTACGACGCCGTCCGCGTCCACGACCCGCACCGGGTGCCGGTCCGCCCGGAAACGACGGTGCACCTCGGTGCCGTACACGGTGTGGGCCGGCGTGCCCGCGAGCACCCGCACCGAGGCCGGATCGGTCCGCAGGCTCGTCGCTGCGGCGCGCAGCCGGTCCGCCTCGTCGGCCCGGTGGGCACGGTCCTGGGTGCGCAGTTCGGTGGCGCCGGTCGCCACGGCCCGTACGGTGCTGGTCTGCGGGTCGACCGTGACCTCCACCTCCACCCCGTCGGCGGCGGCCCCCTGGGCGACGACGGCGGCCTCCGCCTCGGCGCGCACGGCGAGGATCTGCTCCTGGCCCGCCCCCGGGATGATCCGCTCCACCTGCTCCCGGATGAGGGCCAGCGCCACGCCGATCGGGCTGATCACCTCGTTGTGCCGGGCGATCCTGCCCTCCTGGCCGGTGACGGCCGCCAGATGCGGGGTCACGGAGGCCGCGCCGCCGCCCCCGCCGACGAGCAGCGCGGTGTCCTTGTCCAGCCGGTAGTCGCGCATCATCGCCTCGACCACGGACCTCACCTGCTCGGTGCCCGCGTCCAGGAGCCGGGTCGCGGCCGTGGCCACATCGGTGCCGAGCGCGGCGGCCAGCGGGGTGATCGCGGCCTTCGCCACCGCCGGGTCGCACCGGGCGAAGTCCCCCTCCGGCACCCGGCCCAGCGCGTTCGCCGCACAGGTCATGGTGATCGCGAAGCGGCCCCCGGCGGCGTCGAGCACCGCGTAGTCGGCCGGGTCGTCCGCCATCGGACGGATCATGGTGACCTTCGCGTCGCGCAGGTCGTCCTCGGTCGCGAAACAGGCGTACGGCAGCCCCGCGATGTGCGCGCTGCGCGGCCCGACACCAACGACCCTGCCGCCGTCGACGCGGACCATCGATCCGCCGCCGACCCCGACGGTCCGCACGTCGAGCGCCGAGAGGTACGACGTCCGGCCGAGCATCGTGGCGTGCCGGACGGCGACCTTGCCCCGCCGCACGACGCTGATGTCCGTGGAGGTGCCGCCGGTCTCCAGGAACAGACCCTCGCTGACGCGCTCCTGCATCAGCGCGCCGGCGACGCCCGCCGCCGGTCCGGACAGCACCGTCAGCAGCGGTCTGCGCCGCATCTCGTCCAGCGACATCACCCCGCCGTCGCAGCGCATCACCATCAGCGGTGCGCTCACGCCCGCCTTGGTGATGGAGGCGTCGACCAGATCGGCGGTGGCGAGCATGCGCGGCAGGATCGCGGCGTTCACCACGGCGGTCCGGGTCCGCTTGTGGAGCCCGTACAGCGACGTGATGTCGTGCGCGGCGGTCGTCGGCAGCCCCCGCTCCTCGGCGGCGGCCACGACCGCGTCCTCACCCTCGGGACGGTCGACGCTGAACGGCTGGCTGGCGACGACGACTTCGGCGCCCTCCCGCACGACCGCGTCGAGCGCGGCGCGCACGGCGGGCGCGTCGTCCGGGTCGGCCACATGCGCGTAGGCGAGCGGCAGCCGCTTGCCGGGCGTCAGCTCCAGTTTGCGGAACGCGGCCAGCCGGCGGGTCAGCGTGGCGCTCGGGCCTGCACCGATGCCGATCAGACCGACGGTGGCGACGTCGCCCTCCAGCAGGGCGTTGGTAGCCTGTGTGGTGCCGTGGGCGAGGAACGTCACGTCCTCGGGCGTGTGGCCGGTCTGCTCCAGCAGACGGTCGAGAGCTTCGACGATGCCGTGGGCGACGCCGTCCTCGTGATGGTGGCTGGTGGGAACCTTCACCTGCCCCAGCAGATTCAGGGTCGTGGCGTCTACGGCCACGGCGTCGGTGAAGGTTCCGCCCACGTCGATGCCGACGCGGATGCGGTGGGTGTTCATGGCTGGGCACCTCCTTGTGCGGGTGGCAGGGCGAGGGCGGCAGGTCCGGACGTCGCGAGACGGCCGGGGCCTGGGGCCGGGCGGGTACAGGTGGAGCTGCGCCCGCCCGGCGCTCCGCGCTCACCCCTGGGGGCCGTGCGGTGAAACGGGTGTGTCGGGTACCGCGGTGGAGCGGGTGGTGCGTCGTCCGCGCCGTCCGTCGTGCGCGTACGGGGTCAGTAGCCGCGTACGTCCGGCCAGTGGCGCTGCACGCCGTCGCGCTCCAGCAGCGCGGCGAACGCCTCGAACCGCTTGTCCTCGGCCTGGACCCGGTGCGGTTCGACGCTCTCGGCGACACAGTGGGCGGCCAGCGCGCCGGCGACCTCGCCGATGTTCCACTCCACCGGGTGGAGCCGGTAGCAGCCGTTGGTGATGTGCGTCGTGCCGATGTTCTTGCCCGCAGGCAGCAGGTTGCGGACGCGGCGCGGGATGAGCGCGCCGAGCGGGATCTCGAACGGCACCGAACCGATGTCGACGTAGTTGTCGCCGCCGGTCGAGGGGTGCAGGTCGATGCGGTAGTTGCCGACGCCGACCGAGTCCCGGTAGCGGGTGCCGCCGTAGGGACCGACGATGTCGATCGAGACGTCGTGCTCGGTGACCGTGGTGACGGCCTTGATCCGCCGCGACTCCCGTACGTAGGGGGCCTTGGCCAGACCGTCCGCCGTGCCGGTGACGTCCGGGCGCAGCCGCAGGCCCGGGAACCCCGTGCCGCCGTCCGCCCGGGGGGCCTCGGTCTGGAGCCAGTACAGGACGGAGAGCGACAGCTGGCGGGCCTCGGCCAGCGCGGCGGCCGACGTCTCCTCGCCCCCGCCGATCAGCGGCTTCAACCAGTAGTCGTTCAGAGGCCAGTTGACCAGGGTGATGTCGGAGTCGAACGCGCCGGGCCGGTGCAGCTTGCGGGCCAGGATCCGGCGGAAGCCGAACAGCTCCTTGTCGCCCGCGTCGGCCGACTGGTCGGCGTTGACGTCCAGCGGATCCAGCTCCGGATTGGGCACGAAGGTCCGCGGGACGGCTTCCAGGCTGCGCGGGTCGGGGGCGAGGAAGCCGAGCAGCGGCCCCGGCCAGAAGTCCGGCCGGTAGGAGCGCCAGAAGTCGTAGTCGGCGGGGCGCTCGATGGTGTGGTCCTCGCCCTCGTGGTGCGAGAGCGCGAAACACACCGTGATGCCCTGCTGGTTGAGGGGCTGCGCCTCCTCGGGGGCGTGCGGTTCGTCGAACTCGCTCCGCGCCTCGGCGCCGATCACATGCTCCACCCCGGCGAGTTCGAGCAGTTCACCGGTCTCGGTGGCGTCGATCACGTAACGGGCGCTGATCGTACGGTGGTTGTCGCCCCGCAGGTCGGCCAGCGTGACGGACCGTACGGTGTCGTCGTCGCCGGCCTCGGCGGCCACCGGCCGGTGCTCGGTGAGGAGTGTCAGCCGCCCCGAGGAGCGATGCGGCGCGAGCATGGCCTCCATCACGGTCAGGGCGACGCGCGGCTCGTGGCACAGCTTGCTGACGCGCCCGGCGCCCGGGTTGAGGTTGCGCAGGGCCAGGGCCTCGGAACGCATCGGGTACCACTGGCGGTAGTAGTCCCGGATGGACTCGCGCAGCGTGCGGTACGAGGCGGTGGTGCCGAACTCCTCGACCCACGGGTGTTCGTCCGGCGGAACCGCCTGCGAGGTGAGCTGGCCGCCGATCCAGTCCGTCTCCTCGGTGAGGACGACGGTGCGCCCCGCCCGGCAGGCGGCGAGAGCGGCGGCCACGCCGCCGAGTCCGGCGCCCACGATGAGGATGTCGGGTTCGGATGTCACGGTTCTCCTTGAAGTGCTGTGTGAACGTGGTGCGTTGGAGCTGGTGCGACCGCCTCCGGGGGCCGGGTCGGAGAGATACGGGAGCGTCAGAGACGTACGGGGGCCGGGCCGGCCGTCGAGCCGGGCCGGAAGGCACAGGCCACCAGGGGTTCCGTCGCCTCCTCCCCGGCCACCAGCGCGGCGAGCATCCGCACGGCGGCCGCGCCCAGTTGGGGCCGGGGGACGTCGAAACCGGTGGGGACGGGCCCGTCCGCCAGATCCGGCGGGGGGCTGCCGAGCAGGGCGAGCGAGGCGTCGCGGGGGCAGTCGATGCCGACGAAGTGCGCGGCGCCGTGCAGGGCGCGCCAGGCGTCGCCGGTGTCGGTCTCCTCCGCGACGAACGCGGTCACGCCGTCGTCGAGCCAGCCGCGCAGCCGCTCGGCGGTCAGATCGCGCTCGGGGTCGGCGGAGCGGAAGACGGCGGCGGGGCCGCCGGGCAGTCCCGCCTCCTCCAGGCCCTTGAGGAAGCCGTGCTCACGGTCGGTGGAGGCGGGCGCCTCGTCGTCCTCCCGGACGAGCACGATGCGCCGGTGGCCGAGCGAGGCGAGGTGCGCGACGACCTCCTGGCTCGCGCTGATGTAGTCCGCGCCGACCCACGCCAGCCCCTCCAGCTCGTCCCGGCGGCCGAGGTGGACCACGGGGAAGCCGTCGGCGACCAGCCGCAGCAGTTCGTCGGCGGGAGCGTGGCGTCCCAGGAACAGGCAGCCGTCGGCCAGCCGGACCCGGGAGAGCGCGTTCGGCCCGGCGGCCCCCGCGCCGCCCGTGCTGGAGCCGGTGAAGAGCACCAGGTCGTAGCCGCGGGCCGCGGCCTCCTGCTCGACGCCGACGAGGAAGGGGTAGTACGAGTGCTGTACATCGGTGGGGAAGGTGGACGTGAAGCTGAAGACCCCGAGCAGATTGTTCCGCGCGGCCGCCAGACGGCTGGCGGCCGGATCCGGCACATAGCCCAGCGCCCGCACCGCGTCGAGCACCTTCTGCCGGGTCTCCTCGGAGATCGTGGCGCCCTGCTTCCGGGCCCCCAGCACCAGCGAGACGGTGGCCTGCGAGACCCCGGCGAGCCGGGCGACCTCGGCCTGGCGCGGACGGGACGTACGGCCCGCGGGGGCGGGCGCCCGGCCCGGCCTGGACCGCTTCCTGGGTTCTTCCACGGTGTTCCTCCGGATCACTAATGCGTATTACTAATGCGCATTAGTGAGTACTGTGAACCTCCGTTCCGCAGGGGTCAAGGGATTGCGCAAGACTTCTTTCGGCCGTGTGGGTACCGGCCTGTGCGTGCGGGGCCCGGCGCTCGCCGGACCCCGCACCGGGGGCTCACCAGTCGTGGACGGTCCCGTCGTGGAGACGGTTGACCGGCAGATACGCGGCCGCGTACGGGTGCGCCGCGGCCAGCTCCTCGTCGAGCTCCACGCCGATGCCGGGCTCCTCGCCGGGGTGCAGGTGGCCGTCGGTGAAGGTGTAGGCGTGCCGGAACACCGCGTCGGTGAGCGGGCTGTGGCCCGAGTACTCCTGGATGCCGAAGTTGTGCACGGCGAGGTCCAGGTGCACGGCGGCGGCCATCCCGACCGGGGAGATGTCCTCGGGGCCGTGGATCGCGCTCCTGATCTGGTACTGCGCGGCGAAGTCGAAGAGCTTGCGCAGCGGGGTGACGCCGCCGAAGTGGGTCACCGCCGAGCGCACGTAGTCGATCAACTGCTCGGTGATCAGGGCCTGGTAGTCGTACACCGTGTTGAACACCTCGCCGACGGCCAGCGGCGTGGTGGTGGACCGCCGGACCAGACGCAGCGCCTCCTGGTTCTCGGCCGGGGTGCAGTCCTCCAGCCAGAACGGCCGGTAGGGCTCCAGGTCCTTGCCGAGCCGGGCGGCCTGGATCGGGGTGAGCCGGTGGTGGGCGTCGTGCAGCAGCGGCAGTTCGGCGCCGAACTCCGCGCGCACCGCCTCGAAGACGGCCGGCACATGGCGCAGATACGCCGCGGTGTCCCAGTCCTCGACCAGGGGGCGGGCCTGCTGGTGGAGGACGGCCGCACCGGTGTCGTCGGTGTCGGTCACCCCGTACACCGCCTTGAGGCCGGGGATGCCGGACTGGATGCGGACGGCGGGGTAGCCCTCGGCGAGCCGGGCCCGTACGGAGTCGAGCAGCTCGGGTACGTCCCGGCCGTTGGCATGGCCGTACGTCCCGATCCGCTCCCGGCTCGCACCGCCCAGCAGTTGGTACAGCGGCAGCCCGGCGGCCTTCGCCTTGATGTCCCACAGCGCCACGTCCACGGCGGCGATGGCGGCCATCGTCACCGGGCCGCGCCGCCAGTACGCACCCCGGTACAGCGACTGCCAGGTGTCCTCGACACGGTGCGGGTCGAGCCCGATCAGCAGGGGGGCGACATGGTCGGTGAGATAGCTGACGACGGCCAGCTCCCGCCCGTTCAGGGTGGCGTCGCCGAGGCCGGTGAGCCCTTCGTCGGTCGTCAGCTTCAGGGTGACGAAGTTGCGGCCGGGGCTGGTGACGACGACCTTCGCGTCGACGATCTTCATGCGTGTGTGCTCTTTCCACAGGTGGGGGAGTGGGGGTTCAGCCCTTGGTGGCGCCGGACGTCAGCCCGGCCACCAGATACTTCTGGCCGAGGACGGCGGCCAGGACGACGGGCACGGTGATGAGAGAGGCGGCGGCCATCAGGCCGCCCCAGTCCGTGCTCGCGTAGGAGATGAAGTTGAACAGCGTGACCGGCACGGTCTGTGTCCGGTCGTCGGAGAAGACCAGCGCGAACATGAAGTTGTTCCAGCTGAAGACGAAGGCCAGCAGCGACGCGGTGGCCGTTCCGGGCGCCGCGAGCGGCAGCGAGATCCGCCAGAACGCGCCGAAGGCGCTCAGCCCGTCGGTGCGGGCCGCCTCCTCCAGCTCGACCGGCAGCCCCGCGAAGAAGCTGATCATGATCCACATGATCAGGGGCACCGAGACGAACATATGGCTGAGGATCAGCACCGTGTAGGAGCCGACCAGGCCCATCCGTGCGAACAGGTAGTACCAGGGCACGAGCAGCGAGATCGCCGGGACGATGCGCGCGACGAGGATGACGGAGCCGGTGCGGTGCATGGAGAACCGGCCCACCGCCCAGGCCGCCGGCACGGCGATCACGGCGGAGAGCACCGTCGAAACCACCCCCACCAGCAGGGAGTTGCCCATCGACCGCACGATCTGCCCGGCCTCGACGACCGCGCGGAAGTTGTCCAGCGTCGGGGTGAACCACAGCCCGACCGAGGGGTCCGTGACCTGGACGTTGGTCTTGAAGGCCGCGGCGAACATCCACACGAGCGGCAGCGCGAAGACGAGCGTCACGACCGTGATCGCGGCCCCGCGCAGCCACGACCCGTACGGCCGTCCACGCCGGGCCCGTGCGGGGGAGAGGGTGGCACTCATGCGTTCTTCCTTCCGCCCCGGCGGCGCAGCAGCACCACGACACCGATGATGAACAGCGTGAACAGGACCAGGACGGCGGCGGCCAGCCCGTACTCCTGGTAGTCGAAGGTGAGCCCGTAGGCGTAGACGTTGAGGGTCTCCACCTCGAAGTCCGAACCGCCGCCCGCGCCCTTGGTGGCGTAGAGGATGTCGAAGGTCTTCAGCGCGTCGACGGCGCGCAGCACCAACGCGGTGGCGAGCGTCGGCCCGAGCATCGGCAGGACGACGTGGCGGAAGCGCTGCCAGGCGTTCGCGCCGTCGACCAGGGCGGCCTCCTCCGGCTCCTCGGGCAGCGTGGTCAGTCCGGCCAGAAGCAGCAGCGTCATCATCGGGGTCCACTGCCACACGTCGATGAGCATCAGCGTCGGCAGCGACTGCCCGACCGAGCCGAGGAACTCCTGCCGGGGCACGCCGACCGCTTCGAGCAGATGGTTGGCGATGCCGTTGGTGGGATCGAGGATCAGCAGCCAGAGGATGCCGATCGCGACCGGCGTGGCCAGCAGCGGAATGATGAGCACGGTACGGACCCAGCGCATCCCCCGGAACGGCTTGCGCATCAGCATCGCCAGGGCGAGCCCGAGCACCGTCTCCAGCACCACCGCGCCCACGGTGAACACCAGGGTGCGGCGGGCGGCGGGCCAGAACCGGCGGGTGTCGCCCAGCGCGTCGGTGAAGTTGCGCAGACCGACGTGGGCGCTGTCGGCGTTCACCGCCCCGAAGGCGTCGGTGAGGCTGAGATTCAGCGTGAAGACCAGCGGAAAGATGATCATCAGGCCGACGAAGAGCACCGCCGGGCTGAGCATCGCCCACTTGAGCCGCCGGTTGGCCTGCTCGAAGGTCCGCTGCCGTCGCCCCGCCCCGGGCGGTGTCGGGCCCGAAGCGCGGGCGGTGGAGCCCCGGGTGGCTTCTGCGGTCCCGGTGACCTCGGTGGCGGACATCAGGACTCCTTGTGGCGGTTGTCGCGTACGAGAAACTGGGCGAACTCCGCGTCCGCGTCACGCACGACCGGCCGGACGGACTCGCCGAGGATGCCCGCGACCAGCGGGCGGCCGACGATGTCCCGGGCCCGGCCGACCTGGAGGACCCGGGGCCGGTCGTAGCCCACCCCGCGCTCCGCGTTGAGCCGCATGGCCTCGGCGAGCTCCGGCGGGAAGGCGGCCAGCGTCTTCGGGTCGGACCACACCGAGGAGCGGGCGCCGGGGATGCCCTCCGACTGGAGCGCGGCGGACATCTCGGGCCCGGCCGCCCATCGGATGAACTCCCAGGCGTCGTCGCGCAGTCGGGAGAAGGTGTTGATGCCGAGACTCCAGGAGGGGATGTTGTGCGGCCTGGCCCCGGCCGCCCCGGCGGGGAAGGGCGCGAAGCCGACGCTCTCGCGCACCCGGGACACCTTCGGGTCGAGGAAGCTGCTGTAGATCGCGTCGGCGTCGATGAAGAAGGCGGCCTTGCCCTGCGCGAAGATCGGCATCGCCTGTTCGAGGCTCATATTGGTCGCCCCGGGCGGTCCGGAGCCGGCCAGCAGACGGCCGTAGTACTCGTAGGCGGCGACGGCCTCGGCGCTGCCGATCCCGGACTTCCCGTCCACGACGAAGTCACCGCCGTGCGAGTAGAGGAAGCTCGACCACTGGGACACCGCGCCGCTGCGCTGACCCCGGCCGACATAGCCGTAGAAGCCCTTGTCCCGGCGGGTCAGCTCCTGTGCGGCCTCCATCAGCGCCTCCAGCGTGCGCGGCGGCCCGCCCAGGTCCTCCACCAGGTCCTTGCGGTAGTAGAGGGCGGGGCGTTCGGTCACCACCGGGACGCTCAGCACCTTCCCGGCGGTCGTCGACGCCTGGCGGGGCGCTTCCTGGAAGTCGTCCCAGGCGAACCTCGCGTCGTCCGCCACCCGGTCGCTGAGGTCGGCGAGCCAGCCGTTGTGGCCGAAGAGCAACTGCTCCTGGAGCGCGCGGACCATCATCACGTCCACGTCGGTGCCCGACGCGTTGAGCTTGACGTTGTAGCTGCTGGCGAGCTGGTCGGCGGTGAGCAGCGTCATCGAGACCCGCCGCCCGATCCGCTCCTCGAACTCAGCGGTGCGGCGCTTGACCGCCTGGGACCAGACGTGGTTGATCGCCATGATCCGCAACGGTGCGTCGGCCGAGGGCTTGCCGCCCCCGCCCGAACAGGCGCTCAGCGCTCCCGCCCCGGCGGCCGCCGCGGCCCCTGCGGCGAGCCTGCCGAAGGCGCGCCGGCTCAGGAGCTGGCTGCTCGTGGACATCCTCGTCCTCGTTTCTCTGCGGTACGTGTTGCCTGCCGGCCCCTGTGGGACCGGACTGGTCCGACCTGGTCCAACTGGTAGGACCAGTTGGTCTACGCGGGACCGTAACAGCAGGGAAACCTCCCCGACCAGACCCTGAAGCAAAGATTCCGCCTACCGGACGGATCGGGCGGGGTCGCGTGGACCGGCGGGGTTGGGGCGGGACCGGGGCGGGACCGGCGAGGCCGGGCGGGCCGGCTGCGTACCGCGTCAGTGGCCCCCTGCGTAGCCGCCCGCCCCCGGCCCGCCCCCGGACTAGCGTCCCGGAGGTGTCCGGCGGCCCTCGGCCTGGTCCAGCAGCGTCTCGATGTGGTTGCGCGCCATCGTGTCGACCTGGACGTCGAGATCGGCCCCGTACGTCCGCAGGCCCAGAATCAGGTGCTCCCGCATCCGCGCGCAGGCGAGGTCCACGTCCCGTGCCTCGACCGCCTCGAAGATCTCCGGGTGGTGCGGTACCCCGGGTTCACCGATCGACGGATCGGAGTTCGAGCGGAGCATCATCTCGAACATCATGCCGCCGATCGAGGACAGCATGATCCTCAGCACCGGGTTCTTGCTGGCCACGGCGATGGCCTCGTGGAAGTCCATGTCCGCCTGGGCCTTGACCACGACGTCCGTCGCCGATTCCAGGGCGTCCCGGGCGGCCCGCATCGCCGCGATGTCCTCGTCCGTGGCCCGCTCGGTCGCCAGCCGGACCATCTCGACCTCCAGCGGGATCCGCGCCTCGATGAGCTGCCGGACGGTGGGCCGGCCCGCCCGGTACAGCGCGTCGTACCCCCGGGCCTGCCCCGAGGACTGCTCGCGGACGAAGGAGCCGCGCCCCGGGGCGACTTCGATCAGATGCTGGGCCTCCAGCCGCCGCAGCACCTCGCGCACGACGTTCCTGCTGGCGCCGAACTGGGCGGCGAGTTCCCGTTCGGAGGGGAGCTTCGTCCCGACGGCGATCTGGCCGGAGCGGATGTCGTGCTCCAGCTCGCGGGCGATGCGCTCCGTCAGGAGCCCGCGCCGGGCGGGATCCGCGACCGGACCCGGCCGCGCGGAACCCGACGGGGAGGAGGGGGCGGACGGCTGCATGATCGCAGCGTACAGGCCGGTCGGGGCCCGACGGGCATCTCCCGGCACCGGCCCGTGGGCGAGGAGGCGACCTGCGCGGCGGAGGCCGGAACGGGCGTCGCGCGCTGCCGGCGCCCCCGCGGATGCTCCGCGTGTGTTCTGCGTACTCCGTCCCCTTCTCCACGTGCTTGCACGGTTCTTGCCCTATGGCATCGCCTCCGGCGGTGCCGCGATACTGCGACGAGCCGTTGACCCGAAAGGACCCACGTGACGCACCGACTCTCCGCAACCCCCCGGCTCGGCCTCGGCGGCGTGGCGCTCCTGCTCGTTCTCGCGGGCCCCGCGCTGCCCGCCTCGGCGTCCCCGGCGGACGGCGCCCGCACCCCCACGGCGACGACCGTCGAGGAGCAGCGCCTCGACCGGGCCGCGCCGCAGGAGATCCTGCGGCGCAGCGGATTCGACGCCCTCGCCCCGCGCTTCGAGCGTGCCCTCAGGGGCTCCGACGGCTACGCGCAGGCCGAGCGAACGGTGACCCGCCACGCCTCGGCTCTGTGGCGGCGCGCCGTCGACCGCGCCCAGGGCCGAGGACCCGCCACCGGTGACCTGAGCCGGGGCGACGACCGCCCGCTGTACTGGGCCCGACTCGCGCTCAGCCGCGAACTGCGCGCGTGGACACCCCGGTTCGCGCTGGCCGACGAGCAGCGCCGGGCGTTGCACACGGCCCTGGAGACCTCCTCGCGCGGCCAGGACGACATCCGCTTCCCGGGCCACCGGGTGAAGCGGGTCCTCGTCACCGGCTTCGACCCGTTCACGCTGGACAGGGACACCCGCATCGGCAACCCCTCGGGCGCGAGCGCGCTCGCCCTGGACGGCACCCTGGTGCGGACCGCCGAGGGGCCGGCCCGGATCGAGACCGTCGTCTTCCCGGTGCGCTGGGCGGACTTCGCGGAGGGAACCGTCGAGCGGGTCCTCGCCCGGCAGCTGCCCCACCTGGACCTGTTCACCACTGTCAGCCAGGGCCGTCAGGGCCGCTTCGACGTGGAGCGCACCAACGGGGCCTGGCGCGGCGGCTTCCCCGACAACGAGAACGCGGCGAGCACAGGGACGGTCCCCGTCGCCGACCCCGGCTCGCAGCCGCAGTGGACGACCACGACACTCCCGTACCGACAGCTCACCGAAGCGGAGACGGGCCGCTTCCCGGTGTACGACAACACCGAGGTCACCGAGATCCCCGCGGGCGGCACCCAACCGGTGACCAGGCCGGACGGACCGACGCCGGGCTCGGCGTCGCGCGCCGGAGGCGGCGGGGACTACCTCTCCAACGAGATCGCCTACCGGGCCACCCTGTTGCGCGACCGGCTGGGGCTGCCGAAGCTGCCGGGCGGGCATCTGCACACACCGGTCCTGCAGTTCGGCGCGGAGAACACGAACCCGCGGACGGGCACGGTCACCGACCCGGACTTCGAGCGCAACCGGGCGGACATCGTCGGCCAGGTGAGGGAGTTGGTGAAGACGGCGGTGGGGGAGACCGGCTGAAAGCACCTCGGCCGCGACCTCGCCCTGTCCCGCTGCGGCATCCATGAGCCCGTGGTGCCGGTCGTACCAGAACGCTGCCCTGCGTGCCCTCGGGCCCGAGGGCACGCAGGCGTCCGGCTTCACGGACGAGACCAGGGGGCTATCCCTTTTCCCACGGGTCCGACGGCGGCTTCAACCCGAAGGTGCGGTCGAGTCTCGCCACGGTCTTCTTGAGGTTCTTGAGCCCCTCGTCAAAGGTTTTCCACCCCCGGAACGCCTGTCCGGCCTCCGTGGGCGACTGGAACGTCCTGCCCTGCGGCACCGACGCCAGTACCTCACGCGCACCCTCGTCGAGGCGCTCGATGGCGGCCGACCAGGTTTTCTGGGTCTTGGGGTCGGGGATCGAACCGAACAGCCGGGCGGTGCTGAGCGCCTCATCGAGACCGCTGAAGTCCAGGATCACGAGGGCGAATTCCTCTTCCTCGTCGGGGCGACCGGACTGGGCCTTCTCGGCTTCCTCGATCAAACTGACCATCGCCGTCCCGCCTCCGTACTCGTACCACTGGGTGACGGCCTCGGTGATCTCGGCGGCCGTACTCGGTGTCGGCGAGGCGGTCGCCGAGGTGGTCGGAGACGAAGGGCGGGTCGAACTCGGAGTCGGAGACGAAGGCGCCGTCGGGGTCGGTCGTGCGGGCGGCTTCGCGCCGCCCGAGGCAGGGCCGGACGCGGCTCCGGCGCAGGCGGTGAGCAGTACAGCGGTGACGACCGTGAGCAGCAGCGGCACGAGGACGCGTCCGGGACGGCCCGGCGCGGCGTCGTGGTGATCGGGTCGGCGAGCAGCCAGGCCCGGGAAGCCGCGGTCGCGACCCCCGCGTACGCGTCGGCCACCTGGGTGCCTACGTCCTCGTAACACGGCGCTTCCCCTCGTTCGGCAGGGGGAATCAGGTCCCCGCAGTGATCGGGGCGGCCGGTGCACGGCCGCCCCGATCGACGGTAGGGCGAGGGGACGTGTTCCACCAGCGACTGGATCGCATGTGTGCCATGCCGTGGAGGAATGGGTTCCGCGATGGATGCGGCGGAAGCCTCCGGGGGAACGACCTGGCCGGGTGGACCTGGGGCGCTGCCGCCGAAGCGTGCGTCAAACGCCCTTCAGGACCCGGTCGAGTGCCGCCCGACCCGCAGGTCCCCAGTGCGGCTTGCCGCCGGGAAGGCCTCGGTCGCCGTTCTGCCCCATGAGCATGAGGAAAAGGCTCTTCATGGCGGCCAGCCCGCGGGCACGCCGGATCGCCGCCTCGTCCGCATGCGCGTACATGTCGAAGAACCGTGAGGCCGTGCCCGCCGGGAGCAGCACCCATGCGGCGGCGAGGTCCCAGGCCGGATCCCCGGCGAACATGTCGCCGAAGTCGACGACGCCCGCGAGCGTTCCGTCCGAGACGACGACGTTCGCGGGATGCAGGTCGCCGTGCACCCACACCGGCGGGCCCTCCCACGCGTCGGCCGCGACGGCGTCGGCCCAGACGGCCCGGACGTCGGCGGCGATGTCGTCGGGCGCAACGGACCGGAGACAGTTCTCGAAGCCGTCCGTGCAGTTCCTGGGATGGGCGCCGCGGTCCTCGGCGATCGGCGCATCGGCGGGCGCCTCCACATGGAGCGCCCGGAGGAAGCCCGCCAGGGTGTCGGCCGCGTGGTCGCCGCGGCTGATCGAGCCGTGGTCCAGCGGCTCACCGGGAACCCACGTCATCACGGTCCAGTGCTTGGGGAAGCGCTCCGACGGTTCGCCGAACCGCACCGGGGTCGGCACCGGGAGCGGCAGGCGCGGGGCGAGCACGGGGAGCCACCGCCGCTCCTTGAGCTGGAGTTCCGGGGTGGGGTCCATGCGCTGCATGCGCACGGCCAAATCGTCCCCGAGGCGCCACATCTGGTTGCCCCAGCCGCCCGCCACCTCGCGGACGGCCAGCCCCGCAAGGTCTGGATGCTGCTCCTGCAGCAGGGCGCGGACCAGGTCTGCGGTGATCTCGATCTCGGTCATGCTGCATCACAGTACCGAGGCGGCAGACGGCAGACGGCAGACGGCAGGCGGTAGGAGGTAGGCGGCGGGCGGTAGATGGCGCGGCTCTTGCTCTCCGGAACCTCTCGCTGTGATCGGCGTGCTGCGATCAGTGCCCTGGCGAGGTCCGTGAAGCGCCTCCGGGCGAGGTCATCGACGGGGAACAGAACCAGCTCGTCGTCCGCGCCCTCCGAGCGGCTGCGCGACCGGAGCCGGTCGGCATCGGTCGACGCCGACCGACGTCGACCGGAGTCGGCCTGTTCGGCGACACACGACGCCGGCCGCGCGCCACGGGTTACGGGAAGGTCGGGAACGAAGGCGGCGTCGCCGCACCCGGGACGTAGTCGAAGTTGGGCGTGAGCGTCCCGAAGAGACTGCCGGCGCGCGGAGCCGTGGCTCCGGTCGCCGCCGCGAAGAGGTCCGCGGCTTCCTGAGTGACGTAGAACGGCGCCTTCTTGATGCGGAAGCCGGTGGGGCTCGGACGGGCGCCGGCCATGACCTCGACGTAGGTGGACTCGGCGATCACCACTTCCTCGCGGAACCTCTCGCCGTCGATCGATACGCCCGCGGAGTAGGCGGGTGTCGGCATGACGCGGATGAACGTGGACTGCAGGGTGATGGACTTGCCGGACGCCCGGTGCTGGATCCTGAGGCCACCGGGGTAGAAGATGCGTCCCTTGGAGTCGAGCCCGTCACCGGCCGTCGAACCGATGGGCATGCCTAAACCCCGGCCGTCGGAGTCCATCACGAACGGGCTGATGGCCTCCAGGGTGATGCCCTCCCGCTCCATCCAGGCGAGGGTCTCGTCACCGATCGCCACCTGGGCGTCGCCCCACGGGGAGATGTGGGCGCCCGGCAGCGGCGCGGCGACGGCCGCCGCCCTGGTGGTGCCGGCCGGCTGCTGGGCGGCCGCTCCGGATGACGTCAGGCCGAGCGGGACGGAGAGCGCGGCCACGGCGGCCACGGCGATGAGACGGCGGATCGCGTGCATACCCATGGAGGGTTCCAGTCTGTGAGGAGGGTGGGGGAAGGCGTCAGATGCGCTTCCCGGAGGGGCCACGTCGGCTACGGGCTCGGTATGGCCATCACGCTCACCGCCGCCGGCCTCCTGCTCTCCGGAGGCGGCAGCAGACTCGCGGCACTGAGCGAACGCCACCTGCCCTCCCTGCGCCGCTGTACCCGCTGTGCGACGGTGCTCACCGCGCTCGCCGTCCTCACCGTGGGGATCAGTCTCACGCTGCGAAGCCTTCTCACCCTCTGAACTTCGACACGGTCATCGAGCAGGTCGCCCAGGCCGTGCGCCGCGAGGAGCCCACTACGGGCGACGGGCCGACAACTGGCCCGCATGATCGGTTCAAACGCAGCATGCCGCTCGTGAGGAGCATGGGCGATCGAGGAGACAGCGGCCCGCTCGGCGGGCCGTCAGCGGCCACCTGCCGCTGTTACGGACTCCCCGCCCGGCTGCGGGCCGTCGGCCTGGAGGGCGCCCGACGCGGTGGGGCAGCTCACTCCGTGCGCCGTTCGGGGGACGGGCAGCGCTACCTCGTGGACGCCGCGAGGGCTCACGCCATCAGGGGGAGTTCATTCATCTAGCGTCGCCGCATCCGTACCGTGAACGTCCGGAGGAACCTGCCCGTGAATTCCTGGCTGTCCGAACGACGCCGTTCACTCGTGTGCCTGCTCATCTCGGTGAGCGCGGCCCTGGTGCTGCCCCTCGACAGCGTCGCGCGGATCTCGGCTTCCGACGTCGGCGTACTGGTGCTCTTCGCCTACCTGGTCCCGTACCTGGCCATCACGCTGATCGCCTTCCTGAGCGCCTCACCGGAGCGGATCCGCTCCTGGGCGGACCGGGAAGCCCGCGGCACCTTCCTGCAGCGGTACGTCCTGGGCACCGCGCCCGGACCGGGGGCGTCCATCCTCATCGCGGCCGCCGCGCTGGCCGTGGCCGTTGTGTGGCTGCCCGGCCACCTCAGCACCACCTTCGGCGAGGGCTCGCGCGCCCTGCTGGCACTGTCGCTCGTCGTCATCGCCTGGACCTGCGTCGTCGTGGCGTTCGCGGTCACCTTCCAGGCCGACAACCTGGTGGAGAACGGTGAGGCACTCGATTTCCCCGGAGCGGGGACCGCCGCCTGGGCCGATTACGTCTACTTCGCCGTGGCGGTCATGACGACTTTCGGCACCACCGACGTCAACGTGACCTCACGCGACATGCGGCGGACCATCTCGGCGAACGCGATCATCGCCTTCGTCTTCAACACGGTCACCGTCGCCAGCCTGGTCTCCGCGCTCCGCGACTGAAGCGGGTCGCGGAAGGCTGTGGCGTGCGGCCCGGATCAGGTGCGAGAAGGTCGCCCGCAAAGGCACCGCCCACGGTTCCGGCCCAGGAAGACCCGCTGGGTCGTCGAGCGGACCTTCGCCTGGCTCCACCGGTTCGAACGACTGCGGACCCGCTACGGGATACGTGCCGACCTCCCCCTCGGCCTGCTCCAACTCGCCTGCAGCATTCATCCGCTTGAGACGACTGCGAACCATCCTCTGATCAGTAGGACCGTTCGTTGATGCCAGGAGCCGGCCGGCTGCCGCCGTCGGACCGGGGCAGCGCGGTCGAGGCGAGGAAGTCGTCGAGCATGGTGATCTGCACGTCCTTGGGGAATCGGCCGGGGTCGAAGAGGGCCTGGACGACGAGTCCGTGGGTGAAGGCGACCGCAGTGGCGGCGAGTTGTTCCGGGTCGGCGTCTGCGGGGAGCTGGCCGAGGTCGCGTGCGGCTTCGAGGTGTGGGCGGATCGTCGAGCGCAGCCGGGTGTAGCGGTCGGCCTGATCCGTGGCGAGCCCGTCGTCGGCAAGGGAGAGGTCCCAGGAGCTGACCCAGATGTGGTTGCGGGCGGTGTCGCCCGGGGTCAGCGGCAGGATGTCCAGGAGCATGGCGCGCACGGTGGCGAGGCCCGCGACGGGACGCGCGCGGCGGGGCCTCTCTGCGGTGCGCTTCTCCAGCAGGTCCAAGGCGTGCGTGATCAGGGCCCGTTTGCTCGGGAAGTAGTGCATGAGCATCCCGGTCGAGACCCCCATCGCAGCGGCGACGGTACGCAGGGTCAGCCCACCGAACCCCTTCTCGGCGAGTACCTGCCACACCGCCTCGGATACGTCCTTGCGGCGGGCTTCACGGTCTCCTGGTGCGGGCGGCATGCTGCTAGCTTACGTACCGAACGCTTGTTACGCATCCAGAGAGCGAGGCTCCCATGTTCACCCTGCCGCTCGGCGACCATGCCCAACTCCGCCCCCTGGTGCCCTGGCATGCACAGGAGTTCCTCGCCCATATCGACCGCGCCCGGGTCTCCGTGGACCCGTGGATACCCTGGGCGACGTTCAGCACCGACCTCGACTCGGCCACGGCTTCCCTCCAGCGCTACGCCGACCGTCTGGCCGAGGACACCGGCCGGATCTACGGGATCTGGCTGGACGGCACGCTGGTCGGCGGCGTCATGTTCACCCGCTTCGACAGCGCCTCCGGGGTGTGCGAGATCGGCTGCTGGCTGGAGCAGGCCGGGGAGGGACGGGGCCTGGTGACCCGGGCCTGCCGGGTGTTGATCGACTGGGCCTTCCAGGAACGCGGGATGAGCCGCGTCGAATGGTGGGTCGCGGCGGGCAACACCCGCAGCATCGCCGTCGCGCGCCGGCTGGGTATGACCCGCGACGGCGTGCTGCGGCAGCGTTCTTCGTATCGAGGTGTGCGGCACGACAGCGAAGTCTGGTCGGTCCTTTCCGAAGAATGGCCTTCTCCCGGCGAAGTGTCCGGGTCCCGCGTCCAGGCCGAGCTCGATCGGCTGATGCGCGTGTTCGTCGGCGCCTTCACCAACACCGGCGACAGCCGGCCGGACCTCGGGGTCATCCGCGACGTCTTCATTCCGCAGGGCAGGATCATCGCGAACGTCGGGGACGAGCCCGTCATCTACGACCTCGATGCGTTCATCGAGCCCCGGCAGAAGATGCTCACAGATGGGACGCTGACGGAGTTCTGCGAATGGGAGGTCGCTGAGCGGACCGAGATCTTCGGATCGATCGCGCACCGGTTCAGTGAATACCGCAAGTCCGGCTTCCATCACGGCGAGTGGTTCGAGGGCTCCGGCCACAAGACCACCCAGTTCGTCCGGACCCCGTCAGGGTGGAGGATGTCCTCACTGGCCTGGGACGACGCGCCCGCCACCGTCACCGAATGACCGAGCGGACCAGGGTGGGACCGAGAGCCCGGGCTTCTGCGCAGCTTCCACGTCAGGCTTCATCTCGCCTG
The DNA here is from genome assembly GCF_014650675.1 of Streptomyces anulatus. Classification (GTDB taxonomy): domain Bacteria; phylum Actinomycetota; class Actinomycetes; order Streptomycetales; family Streptomycetaceae; genus Streptomyces; species Streptomyces anulatus. The sequence continues at coordinate 563,312 of NZ_BMVK01000004.1, forward strand.
TTCCGTCATCTGCTTGAGCCGACTCCGCAGCTCATTCTGAAACGATCAGTGAGGCGGCCGAGGGGAGTGAACGCAGCGCACGAGATCTTCGGCCCGGACGCCAGAGGCGGCAACTACTTCGAGTCCATCACCGGGTTCGGCTCCGCCGAAGATTGCGAGGCGCCCTCGTCCGTCATGCGTGGGCTGCCCGACTACGGTGATCGGTGGGTGCGCAGTGTTCAGCGTGGTGGCGCTGTGGCGGTCCTCGCCCCGCACGACGGCCGCTCTGTCTCGCTCAGGGCGCATGAGCCCCAGCCCTTCGCCGACCACGCGTAGGGGATAGGTCGCTGCTGGTCGGCCGATGGAGGGCAGCGTGGAAGGCCGGCAGGACGAAGCGGGCCCCGGAACCCGCGTCCCCCTGACTTCCCGTCAGGGAGACGCTGACGGAGCGGACCCCGAGGGGACCTCCCACAGTCGTACGCCGTTGTTCGCCTCGCGGTCGTCCGGGGCGCCGTACTGGTCCGGGCTGTCCGAACCTTCGTCGGGTTCGTCGACGCCCCCGAGGGTGCTGCCCGCGAGGAGCCGTCCGTCCGGGCTGAAGGCCAGCTCCCGGATCTCGTCGTCACCGTAGCCGGTGTCGTCGTCGGCCAGGATGGCGCTCGGCCTGCGGTCGGCCAGGTTCCACAAGAGCACCCCGCCGTCGGCGGTGACGGCGAGGCTCCGGCCGTCGGGGCTGAACGCCAGGTCCCGGGCCTCGATGCGGCGGTTGGCGAGGGTGGCCTTGAGGCGGCCGGTGGCCACGTCCCACAGCCGCACGTCGCCGCCGGGTCCGCCGGTGGCGAGGGTCTTGCCGTCGGGGCTGAACGCGACGGCGTAGGTGACGTCCTCGAGAGCGAGGTTGCGGCGGGGGTCGCCCTGACCGTAGGGCTCCGGATCGATCCGGGTCAGGTCCCACAGCTTGGCCGGCTCGTTGTTCGGGGAGCTGCGGTTGTCGGACGCGTCACCGACGGAGGCGAGGGTCTTGCCGTCGGAGCTGAACGCCACGTCCGTCACGCGCACCTCCTGTGTGAAGTGGGCACGCGGGTCCTCACTGCGGCTGTTGACGTCCCACAGGCCGGCTCCGACGCTGCTGCCGAGGGTGATCCGCTTGCCGTCGGGGCTGAGGGCGATGGAATAGGCGTGCTCCTCGATGCGGCGGATCTCCCGTCGCCCCGCAACGTCCCAGACACCGACCACATGGCTGTAGGTCCTTGTGGCCAGGGTCTTCCCGTCGGCGCTGAACACCACGTTGAGGACCCTCAGGGGCTTCCCCGCCCAGTCCTTCTCGATGAGCGTGGTGCGCACCTTGCGCGTGGCGACGTCCCACAGCCTGACCTTGCCCTGCTCGCCGCCGGTGGCGAGCGTCCTGCCGTCCCGGCTGAACGCGATGCCGCTGGTCCCCTTGGCGAAGATCGCGGTCGCCGCGACCACGGGGTACGGCTGCTTGCTCTTCGGGGGCTTCTTCGACGAGGGAAGCAGCACCGCGACCAGGACGGCGGCCAGGGCGATGACACCGACGACGCCGAGGAGGGCGACGTACGGCGGTGTGGACGGGGTCACGGGGCCGGCGTCCGGTGCGGGGGTGCGCGCCGGTGCGGTGGCAGTGGGCGCGTCCGGGCCGGTCACCGGAGGTGCGGACACGACGGTGGGCGTGCGGCCGTCACCGGTGCCCCCTGTCTCCGCCCCGCCGCAGAGCCGGACGACCTCGGCGGGCGTCGGCCGCCGGGCCGGGTCCTTCTCCAGACAGCGCGCCACGACGCGGCGCACGGACTCGGGGCAGCCGTCGAGGTCGGGCGCCGCTTCGATGATCCGGTACGCCACACCGTGGTCGCTGCCGCCGCCGAAGGCGAGCCGTCCGGTGGCGGCGAAGTGGGCGACGAGGCCGAGCGCGAAGACGTCACCGGCCTCGGTGACCTGCTGCCCCCGGATGTACTCGGGTGCCATGTAGGCCGGCGTTCCGGCGCGCATACCCGTGGCGGTGACGGCGGTGACGTCCACGGCGCGGGCGATGCCGAAGTCGATGACCTTGGGTCCGTCGGCGGTGAGGACGATGTTGGAAGGTTTCAGGTCGCGGTGGATCACTCCGGCGGCGTGGATGGTCTCCAGCGCCTCGGCGATCCTCGCCGTCAGCACGAGGACCTCGTCGGCGGGCAGCGGCCCCCATTCACCGACGGCCTGCTGGAGGGACGGCCCGGGGGCGTAGGCCGTGGCGAGCCAGGGTTCCCCGGCGTCCAGGTCCGCCGCGACGACGGGCACGGTGTAGAGCCCCTGAACACGCCGGGCCGCCGCGACCTCCAGCGCGAACCGCTTGCGGAATTCCGGGTCCGCGGCGTACGCACGGTGAACGACCTTGACGGCCACGGCACTTCCGGCGGGCGTGCGCCCCAGGTACACGCGGCCCATGCCGCCCTCACCCAGCAACCCCTCCAGCCGGTACGGACCTATCTCCGCCGGTATGCCACCGGCCGGGTCTGCCCTACCCGTCATCCCGCAAGCACTTCGGTGGATGCGGTGCAGCGGATCATGACACTCCAAACCTCTGCTCGACGACGGCCCGCGACTGTCGGGGCGCGCGAACCTGGCCCGGATCATTTCACACCACAACTCATGGGCACCGAGGTTGACTTCGGATCGCGGCGACGGGACAGCGCACCGGGTTCGGAACGGCTGTGGGGGCTGCCGTGCCTGTCGCCCCGCCCGGACGTCTGGGCAACCCGGGCGACGAAGCCGTTCATGTACGTCGTCATCCGTGCCGCTGTCATCGCGGTCGACGCCCATAGGCTGATCACCGCCGCGCAGAAGCCCCACCGCGATGGGGCCGTAAGCGTTGAACGCCTGGATCGGATGCCACCTCCACGCGGAAGATGGCATCCGACCGGCTGGGCGCTGGAACCAGCTACGTGCTCCGGGTCAGCAGTCCGGCGTCGATGACCTCGGCGACAAGAGCGGCTCCACGGCTGTTCTGGTGGATGTGGTCCGTCGTGAGCACGAGACCTCGACGCTGCGCGATCGTGTCGAAGCTGCGGCGCAGCACGGCGTGCTGGACGAGGACGCCGACGACCGCTGCGGGCGTCACCTCGCGGTAGGGAATCGGTGGCGGGTCCGCTCGGCGCAGTTCCTCGGTCTGGCGTTCGTGGAGCGGAAGGTAGACCACCTCGTCGGTGGCGGCGACCTCGGCGACCATCCGGCTGTATGCCTGCGATGCCCGGGCCGCTGCTCCGTCGAGTTGTTGGCCGAGGACCGGGAGCGACAGCAGACCGATCGTCGCGTCGGTCTCCGCTCGCAGCCGTGCGACGACGGCTCCCAGACACTGTTGGAACCAGCCGGCTGACGGGCGTTCGGGGAGCTGTTTACGCTTCATGGCCTGATCGACGGGGTAGCCGGCGAGGCTTGCTCGGGCGTCGTTGGTTCCGATCAACACGGTGATCACATCGGGCGGGTTCGTGACGACGGCATCGAGGCGCTGCAAGAGGTTGTGGGCGAAGTCGCCGTTGACGCCGAAGCGGGCAAGCCGCACGTCACCGGGAGGATGGCGTCGTTCGAGAGGACCCAGGTAGTCGGCGCTGAACTGCGCGCGGGTGAGGCTGTCGCCGAGGCACGCGACGCGTAGGGTCACGGCGCTTCCTCCGGGCCGGGCGCGCCGACGCGTCCGGTCGGGGGGTCGGTCCGAGGGCGGTGTTCGGTGCCGAGGCCCGCGGTGATGGCCAGGATGGACGTCGGCCCTTCCATGTCGACCACGTGCCATACCCCGGCCGGGTTGATGGTGGCCTCGCCCGGCCCGAGCTGAACGCGGTCGGGCACCCCGTCCACGTCGCGGGTGACCGTCACGGACCCGCTGAGGCAAACGACCAGTTCGTCGCCTGCAGGGTGGCTCTCCCAGTGGTCGCCGCGGCCGTCGCCGTCGAAGATCATCACCATCCGGCCCTCGGCACCGTCCGCCGCGACGGCGGCGCTGTAGGCCTGGAGCACCTCCGGCTCCCAGGCGAAGCCCTCGACGGGCTTCGCTCTCGATCCCCGTCCGAGGTGCACAGGGGTGGTCCGCAGGTCCATGGCGTTGCGTTCGTGGTTGACGAGTCTCATGCCGGCGATCGTCCACGACAGCGATCGGGTGGTCTTGAAGGAAAGGGAAGAGAGGCCGACGCGACGCGCGGACGGTTGGGGGCTACCCGGCCCCGAGGAGGACTTCGCCGCGACGCCAGGCCGTCGGTGTTCGGTTCGTGAACTCGCGCCAGTCCCGAACGAGATGGGCCTGGTCGGCGTAGCCGGAGACGGTTGCCACATCGGCCCACGGAAGCGGGTCCTGTGCCGCCGCCAGTTCGTGTGCGTGCTCGAAGCGCAGAACCCGGGCGAAGGTCTTCGGCGACAGGCCCACCTCACCGCGAAACCGCTCCGTGAGATACCGACGGCTCCAGCCCAGTTCCGCGGCGATCGCACCAACCTGGACGCAACCCCGCGCGGCGACGAGGCGGCGCCACGCCTCGGCCACCTCGGGGCGCTCCCGGGGCGCGCGGTCGCCGCCGGTGCGGCGGCCGACAGCTCGGAGGAGTAATTCGTCCAGCGCGGTGAACCGCGCGGTCCATGTCGTCGCCGCTCGGAGCCGGTCGACCAGCTCGATGGCAAGCGCTCCGAGAAGCTCGTCGAGTGGGACCAGCCGCTGGGCGAGCTCGGCGGCGGGAATGCCGTAGATGGCCCGGGCCCCGAGCGGTGTCAGCGACAGCTGCACGCCCCGCTGGCGTCCGTCGTGGTGGATCGCGACGGACCGGCTCATCAGACCGCCGGCCACGCTGCTGAATCGGGTGGCCGGTGACCCGCCGTCAACACCCGCCGACAGCTCCAAAGGAACTGACAGGCTGATCACCGCAGTGAGCGCGCGGCTCGGCGGGCCGCAGTGCACCCCCGCCGGGAGCCCGCGGAGGTCGAAACCGACGTACGAGTCGACGTACTGCCGCAAGGCGGGTGCCGGATGGGCGGCGATCCCGGTGGCCGTGTGGTCCTCCATTTTCGTCAGTGTACGAGCCGCGCAGCCCAGCAAGATCACCGTTCAAGGTCTGATCACCGCCGTTTGCGGCCGATGGCACGGCTCCTACGGGCACACCGACTACCCGTTGCTGCGGCGGTGTCGTTGTCGAAGGGGCCGATGTCCCAGGTGCCCATATCTCTCCTCGCGTGGACGTGATCTTGGAGCTTGACCCGGCAGTAGGGGCGAGCGGGAAACCTCGGCCTCCACATCTCCGCGCGACTACTGTGCTGCGGGTAGATCGTCCCGCCCGACGAAGGGAGCTGGGCTGTGCTGACCACTACGCACCCGCCGTAGGCCCTCTGGAAAGCCCAGAGAGCCTTACGGAGGTTTCTCATGTCCCGAACCGTCCGCACGACTCCCCGTCAGCTCCGCGTCCGAGAGGGCGCATCGGAGACCATCTCCCTGTATGACCTGCGCTACGCGAACGCCGAACTGGCCCAAGCCGCCCGTGAAGGCCGTCGCCCTGCCCCGGCGAAGACACTGCGCCGGATCACCTCTTGGCAAGGGATGGTGCTGTACTGCCGGAAGGGCTCGTTCTCCGGAGAGATCGCTTCGGCTGAGGGGCGCGCCCGGCTCCAGGGGCGCCTGGAGGCCCAGCGGATCCGCGGGCTGCATCGCGCCGGCCACGACCTTGACGACGCGGATATACCGCCGGTCCGTCACCGTCATGGTGTGCTCTGGCATGCCTGGTAGAGGAAAAGCACCCAGGACTGACCGGTACTCACGAGCGCATGAAGTACGCAACCGGCGGCCCTCCGCGCCGAAGCGGCGGAGGGCCGAGCAGGAGGCGGGCGCGGTCAGGCTGGCCGACCAGCTCCTGAGCATGGTGGCGCCCCGGAACCGGAAACGATGTTCGTGTCGGGTGCCGGCCCGGTGTCGGCGAGCTGAGGTTCGCACGGTGTGGCGTACATGGTCAGGCCCTTGGGCGTCGGTGTGAGTTCCAGGCTCACGCCGATCTTGCGGCCCGGCCGCGCCGGGCGCAGCGTGCGCGACCCGGCCAGGGTCGCCAGGGCGACGGGCAGCATGGCATCGGCCGCGGCTGCGCCGGGGCAGTACCTGGGACCCAGGCCGTAGGCGAGCAGCGCGGTGGGGGCCGGTGACGGCTCGGCGTGGGGGAGCCAGCGCTGCGGGTCGAACACGTCCGGGTCGCGGTAGCGGTTCCTGTCGCGGCGCAGGGCCCCCAGAGGCAGGGTGACCACGGCTCCGGCCGGGATCTGTACACCGCCCTGGTTGGTCTGGTGGCGGGTGCGGCGGACCAGGAACGGGATGCCGTGGAGGCGGGTGACCTCTTGAACGAAGGCGGTCGCGAGCGGGAGTTGGTGTGCTTGGAGGCGGCTCGGATCGGGCGTGGCGTCTGCTTCTTCCTGGAGCGCCTGCAGGTAGTGCGGATTGCGGCCCAGTTCGTAGCAGGTCCAGGCGAGGGTGGAGGCGCTCGTCTCCATGCCGGCGATCAGCAGAGCGCGAATGTCGCGCTGCACCACGTGGGAGTTCCCGGGAGCGGCAGCTTCGAGCAAGGACACCAGATCCCCGCCGTCGGGGTCGGGGCGGTGGCGGGCTCGCACCTGGCGGACGGCCTCGTCCAGTTCGGCGAGCGCACGGCGGCAGGCGCGGCGCCGGGGCACGGGCACCCAGGGCCAGGGTGCGAGGGCGTAGCGCCAGAACATGCCGCCGGACAGGGTGGAGCGAGCGGCTGCGATCTTGGACAGGGTGTCGGGAGCGAGCTCGCTGTTGAGGACACAGCTGACGAGGAGGCCGCAGGCGAGCCGGCTCATCTCCACCCGCATGTCGAGCGGTCGGTCCGCGGGCAGGTCGGCGAGGAGCTGCCGCGTACGGGCCTGGACGCTGGGCCCGAGAGCGGTGAGCCGGGACGCGGTGAACGCGGGCCTCATCACGGCGCGCCGCTCCCGGTGGGCGGTGCCCTCAAGGCCGACCACCCCGTTCTCGTTGAAGTCGCGCAGGCTCGGGTCCGGGCCCCAGAACCGGAAGGTGTCCTCATCACTGCCGACCTTGCGCAGCAGTGCCGGGTCGTTGACCTGGAAGGCTGTCGCCGGGCCTGTCCTGGTCGGGACGACCGGGCCCGCCTGCTCGAGGCGGGCCGCGAGGTTGGCCGGGTCCAGCCAGAACCGCAGGGCGCGGGAGTGGGCGAGTACTCCCGCGCCGGGCTGCGCGAACGGTTGTCCGGGGCAGGTTGTCCTGTCCACACTCATCGGCTTCGCTGTCCTGTCCACGTTCGTCGGCCTCTGCGGCTCCGGCCGCCAGTACGTGTGGGCAACGATCAACTGCGGGGGCGGTCACGGGTGGGCCGGTCCTGTGCGAGCCGTCGAGTGCCCGACACCAACGACCTCACGGACGCCCGGTCCTGGCGGCGATGGAGGGGCGCAAGCAGGTCGACCCCGTGCTGACCGCCGTGCTCGCCGCGATCAAGGGCAGCGCGAAGCTGAACGGGACGGGCCGCCCGAGTCGGGTGCGGCCTCGGCGGTGGGGTAACAAGCAGCCCCTCCCAGAACCGGGGAAAGCCCTTCGCGAGGAGCCTCTCGTTCATAGGATCGATTCCAGCTCCGGGATGCCCGGAACGTCGACAGAGGGAGGGGTTCGTGTCGGAGATATCGAGACGCAAGCTGCTGGGGTACTCAGGGACGGCCGCGGCAGGAGCCGTGTTCGCGTCCACCTCGGCGGCCGACGCCGCGGAAGCGGACCCGGCCACAACAACGGTTGAGTTCATGGAGGGCAGCGAGTTCCGGGCCGACGCGAGAATGTCCGAGAGCGATCTGATGATGGACGTGACCTTCAAGCTCCGCGTCGACAAGCCGAACGGCTACCCCTCGGCGCAGGACATCACGCCCCTCGAGGTGGCCGAGGCGCTGTCAGCACTTGCTCAGTCGAAGGGCTGGCCGCCGCTCACCTTCTACGGCACACCGCCTCCCGTCGCGCTCAACTGACGCCGAGGCGCAGCGTTCGCGTTCCCTCGGACCGTCCATCGCCAGGTACCGGCTCGATCCCGCCGAATCCACCGGCGGCGAGAAGGAAGCCGACACCGCGCCGGTGTCGCTCCGGCCGCCGTCCCCGTCCGGCGGCCGGGGGACCTGTTTCCCCCGTCGTGCTGGTCAGGTGCTGAGCATCGGGTGCGTCTCCAGCAGCGCATCGGGTATGGCGAAGGCGTGGGTGAGGGTCAGCGCGTGGGGCTCCAGGAAGCCGAGGACCGCGTCGACGGCGTCGGGCAGGTGCTCGACCTGATCGGCCGTCATGCGCTCGCGTGCCAGCAGGTCTCCGCTGTGCGCGGCGACCTGGCGCAGGGCGAAAAGGGCGTGCAGCCCGCGCAGCAGGTCCGCCGGTAGCCCGGAGGGAACCTGATCGGCGGCGGTCAGCAGGGACTCGGCGGCGAGCCGGTGGACGTGGGCGTCGGCCAGCGCGACGGCGGGCGTCACGGTCGCGTTCCAGCGGGCGAGCGGGGATGCGGCGCGCTGCCGGAGCCGGGCTTTCGCACGGGTGTGGGAGATGCGCTCGATGTCGGCCAGGAGGTCCTGGAGGTGCTGGGGGTCGGTCAGCTCCCGGTGAGCGGGCGCGATCTCGCTCTCCGGCTTGAGGTCGACGCCGCCGAGCAGCATCTCGCCCCCGGCCTTCTGCATGATGACCTGGTTGTCGCCCTCGGCCGTGATCGTGCCTTCGATGGAGGCGAGCTGCAACGCGATGCCGTTGGCCTGGATGAGGCCCTGGGCTCCGCAACGCTCGCGGCACTCGGTCATGACCGCGCGGGCCCGCCAGGTGATCCAGGCCTTGCTGATCGCCGTCAGCCGCTCGTACGCCTCGCGTTCCTCGCCGGTCGCCCGGTCCCACTGACGCACGACCGACCGCTGGAGCAGCGTGGCGGCGTAGGTCGTCGCGGCGGCGTCGAGCAGGGGGGTGTGGTGGCCGCGGTGGGCGATCAGCGGGACGCGCTGTCCGTTGGTCATGCCCGAGGTGACCCGGGTGTGGGCGTAGCGCATGGCGACGTCGAGAGCGTGCCGCATGACGCCGAGGCTGTGGGCGGTCATACAGAGCTTGCCCATCGTGACCCGTCCGATGGACTGGAGGAACCGTCGGCGGGGGCTTCCGAGTGCGCTGGTGAACTCGCCGTCCGGGGTGAGGCGGCCGTGGTCGCCCTGGAGGAGGGCGTCGAACGGGAGGCGGACGTTGTGGAACGTCGTGGCGCAGTGGTCGACGGGGCTGCTGGCCGTCTGGGGCAACGGCCGCACCTCTACACCGGGTAACGGGCTGCCTTCGGCGTCGCTGAGCGGCGTCAGGAACAGGAAGACGCCGTGGTCGGTGCCGTCGACGATCAGGCGGGCCGCGACGACGGCCCCCTTCGCCCCTCCGGCCGGGCTGGTGTTGGGCATGAACTTCGCGGCGGCGGGCGTCGGGGTGTTCAGCACGAACCCGGGCGCCGCCCGGTCGAACGTCGCTGTGGTCAACATATGCACGGCGTCATTGCCACGGGAAACCTCGGTACAGAGAAACGTTCCGATGCGGTCCGCGCGGACGTACTCGGCCAGGTCGCGCCCTGCCGGTTCGTGGTCCACCAGGCTTCCGAAGAAGAGGTTGTAGTGGATGGCGACGATGGTGGCCATGCCGGGGTCCACCGCACCGGCCCACTCGTGGACGGCGGTGAGTTCGACCGGATCGTTCGCGAGGACCTGCGGAGCCTCTACGGTCTCGTTGACCAGCCGGAGCCGGTCGTAGCTCAGGTCTATGCGTTCTCGGTGGGTCAGCCCCTCCTGGAAACGGAACGGGGCGGAGCTGAAGAGCCGCCTCCATCGATCGTGAGCCGCGCCCAGCTGACCAGCGAACAGGGCGTCGGCGAGCGCGGCGGAGACGTATGCGGAATCCGGAATATGAGAGTCAGTCACACTCGAGAAAACTAGCCTGATCGATCATGTCTGACGGGGTGATGATCAACACGATTGAACCGGGCAAAAATACGGTAGGCGCCTGCTCCGTCACCCACTTCCACCTGTCAGGTGGCCGGGCATGATCACGGTCAGGGTGCGAACCGGTCGATCCGGCTCAGAAAGCACGGTCGGCCACCGCACACCGTGCTGCTCGCCGAAAAGCTGGAGAGCGCGGGCCGGCCGCCGGCCGGGCATTCCGTCAAGGACGAGATGCCCGGCGCGCGGATTACGGGATCGGGTGGTCAGCTCGTCCAGAGGACCGGGCTGTCGCGGTACGCGTCACCCTCCTCGAACGAGGCAGCCGCGATGGGATCGGTCTTCGTGGCGCTGAGCGAGCAGGTCTCGAAGGACGCGCCCTTGGTGGTGAAGTCGCGGGGTGCCGATTCGCTGTCGCACTTGTCCGGGAGGTCGCCGATCAGGATGACGCCCGTGGGGCCGCCGCCCTCCAGCTTGCCGCGCAACTTCAGTGACGCGTACGACAGGTCGGTGCCACCGACGTTCTCCACCTTCATCCGGATGTAGTAGGGCGTCATGCCCTTCGCCTTGTCACCGAAGGCGGCCATGTCGGCCTCGGCCCCCTTCTCGATCGCCGTGACGGTCACGGCGATGGTGCCCTTCTTGTCGGTCCCGTACGTGAACGGCAGGACCGCTCGGTCACCGATCTTGACCTCCGTGCCCGGTGCGGCGACATCACCGGCCGGAGCGGCGGCGTCGTCGTCGGTGCCCGCGGACGGGCTCTCGCTGCTCGGGTCGGGCGACGCCGGGGCGGAGGCCGAAGGTGATTCCTGTGTCGTTGCCGAGTCCTCGCCGTCGTTGCAGGCTGTGAGCCCGAGCCCCAGGGTGGTGAGGGCAACTGCGAAGACGATGCGTCCCTTGTATGTCATTTTTTCCTAAATAGCGGTGAGGGCTGCCCGTGCGACAGCCGGAACGTTCAACGGAGCGTCAGCGAGGCGCGCTGAGACGCCCATATCAGGCTGAGGTGGGAATGACACAGGCTCGCCACAGGCGCGGCACAGGTGCGCGACGGGTTCGGCACGCCTCGGAGAACGTGGCTTCTGCTGCCGTTTCACGCCGACGGACGGGTCATCGACACGGCGATCGGCACTCTGTGCTGGTCGCCCGGCTGGAGCGGGCGGCCAGACGTAGGGAGCCGGGGCGGTGCCCTGCCGGCCCAGCCACACCGCCTCCAGCCGGCCCCGATCCGGCAACCGACCGCCAAGGCTCCAGCAGCCGCCCGGCCACGTTCGGGCGCCCGGCGAGCAGCACCCGCAGCGGCTCCGACACCGGCCCCAGCAGCACCACCAGGTCCTCGCCCGCGACGTACTCCTCCATCAGCCTTACGGCCCGAAACGACTCCCGCAGCATCTCCGGGACCAGCCCTCAGCGAGGGCCATCGAGTACAGCCCCCTCCACCGGTGACGCACTCGCCGATTCGTCAGCGTCCTTCCGGGGCGCGCCGAAACGCGCGAGGTAGTGCCACACCTTCTTGACGGCCTGGGGGTCGTAGTGGCCTGCGCGTGCGGCATCCCCGACGAGGCGGGGATCGAGTACGCCGTCGACCGCGATCTGCGTGCCCAAGTCGACGTGCTCCTGGCCGCGGTAGCCAGGATGGCGGCGGAGTTCCTCGACGCTGAGCCGGAAACCGAGATGCCACTCCACGGGGCAGCCGAGACGCAGGGCCGCGTCCTCGACAGCCGTGCCCCGGTAGCAGGGGTCCAGGACCAGCGCCTCCACGTGGCATATCGGCCGCACCGGCCCGTGTACCTGCGCCTCGATGTAGTCGTCCAGGTCGTCCTGACGATCGGCGAGGGCAAGCTCAAGAAGCCCCATGCTGGCCGCGACACCGAAATCCGCAGGTTCAAGGAAGCTGTCCGGGTAGCAGAAAGTGGTCCGCGCCAGTGTTTCGGCAGTCAGCCGGAAGTGGCCGGAGCCGAACCGTGGTGCCGCTCCGACCGGCTTGCGACGGAAGTTCAGCGCCCCGTAGACCGGCCGCTCATGAGCAGGTGCTTTGTCGTATGCACCGCCGAAGATTCGGCTCTCCCAGCCCCACCGGTCCCCGCCGGGATACGCGGTCAGTCCGCCGTTGCTGGTCCCCGTGACGAACTGCGAGCGGTAGACGCCGTCCTCGGCCAGGGCGTCCAGGATCGGCTTTCCGTGCAGCAGCCGGTCCGGGTGAAAGTTGAGGGTCACCCGCAGCCCCGGGTCCACCGGAGGGCCCGACGCCAGTTCCGCGACATGCCGAAGGGCCCGTTCATGCGCTGTTGAGGAGGCTGCGGAGTTCATCCGCACAGTGTTTCCCGACGTGATCAACCGGCGCACCCGGATTGTCCACCGACATTCCGTCCCGGCGTCACAGAGCGCCGAGCGCCGATCGCCGATCGCCGATCGCGACGAAAGAATCGCGGCGAGTTTGCGCTGGAGGAGGTCCCACAGACCCTGGAAGGGCTCGAACGTATCGACCTTGAGCCCGAGCAGGTCACCCATGTGCTGAGGGGAGCCATCGGCGCCGAGGTCTCCCTCATGCTTGACGGGTCATCAGGCATGTCGGCATCCGGTCAGTGCGAGTCCCCGCGCGTTCCGGGGCGGTCGTCCCAACAGGCGGCGGTGCGAAGGGCAAGCCCGGGGAGGAAGCCGTTTCGCCCGGCGGGAGCGATGTTCCTCACAGGCATTGTTCGGCACGTGCCGGTGTAAAGTCGAGAGCGCCCTTGACCTGCGCAAAGCAGGCAGGGAGCCGCCTCAGAGGAGTCCCAAGTGCTGCGCACGATGTTCAAGTCCAAGATCCACCGGGCCACCGTCACCCAGGCCGACCTGCACTACGTCGGTTCCGTGACGATCGACGCCGCCCTGATGGAGGCCGCCGACCTGCTGCCCGGCGAGCTGGTCCATATCGTTGACATCGACAACGGCGCCCGCCTGGAGACGTACGTCATCGAGGGCGAGCGCGGCTCCGGTGTCATCGGGATCAACGGCGCGGCCGCACACCTCGTGCACCCCGGTGACCTGGTCATCCTGATCAGCTACGCACAGGTCGACGACGCGGAGGCCCGTGCCCTCGTGCCGCGGGTCGTGCACGTGGATGCGGACAACCGGATCGTGGCGCTCGGCGCCGACGCCTCGGCGCCGGTCCCCGGGACCCGTACGGAGCGGAGCCCGCAGGCCGTCGTCGCGGGCGGCTGAGGTTGCCGTCCGTGTTTCCGGACGGGTGACGTCCCCGTCCACGAACGAGAAGGCAGGGGCCATGGCCGAGAAGGCAGCGGTAGAGATCAGGGACGACCGGGAGCACGGCAGTCTCGTGGCGTACGAGGACGGCAAGCCGACCGGGACCATCGCGTACTTCGTCATGGACCCGGCCCCCGGGGCGCTGGTGGCCGTGCACACCGTCGTCCGGCCCGAGCACGAGGGCAAGGGCATCGCGGGGGCGCTCGTCCGGGAGTTCTACACCATGGCGGCCCGCGAGGGAGTCCCCGTCGTTCCGCTGTGCCCGTACGCGGCGAAGTGGGCGCAGCGTCACCCCGACGAGGCGCCCGAAGCACCGGCCGAGCTCGTTCAGGAGGCGGAGCGGCAGCTCAGGAACTACCCCGAGCTGTTCTGACGGCAGGGGAGGGGAGGGGAGGGGCAGGGGCAGGGCTAGGGGCGTGTAGTCGCCGTAGCGGCCGTAGCGGAATCGCGGCCGCTGCCCTCGCAGGGGCTACCGGACCAAGCCGCCCCCCCCCACCGGGGCAAGGCCCGGGGCAGCTCACGCGCTCAGTTCCGTGGCCGACCCGCTCCGTGGTGCGAGGTCGTGGCGGATGTACCACTCGGTGCCCAGCACCTCGCGCTGAACTGCCGGAGGCAGAGCGGCGATCCGGCCGGGCGCCGCTCCTCGTTCCACCTCGCTGCGGTGCGCCAGGATCGCGGCGAGCTTCTGCGGAAACCAGGGGCCCACGTCGACGGTCGTGGTGATCCACGCGTCCTCCGAGCAGTACAGCGCGTCGGCCGGGGTTCCCGGCCGGGCCAGCCGCCCGCCCACCGGGACGGCCGCCGAGCGGGGGTGCGTGGCGAGGTGGAGGGCGCTCGGCTGCCAGGGATCACCGGATCCCGGACAGAAACGGGGGAGGCCGGCGGCCCGGACCGCCAGCGCGGTGATCCGGTGGGCGTGTACGTGGTCGGGGTGGCCGGTCATGCCTCCGTAGGCGTCCACCGTGATCACGATCTCCGGCCGGACGTCACGGATATGGCCGACGACGGCCTCCACGGCCTCGTCCAGCGGCGCGTCGAGGAACCGGGGCCGGCCAGGGGCCGATTCCGGCACACGGGCGTCCGCGTAGCCGAGCAGTCGTGGGGCGCCCGCCCCCAGGGCGTCGAGGGCCCCGGCGAGCTCGACGGCCCTGTGCGTGCCCTCCGCCCAGGTCGCCGTGACCACCGCGGTGCGGGCGCCGGCGGCCGCCGCGTGCTGGGCGAGGACGCCACCGCAGAACAGGGACTCGTCGTCCGGATGGGCGTGGACGGCGAGAACGCTCGGCAGGGGCATGGGAGACACCTTTCGCATCGACGGCGCCGGTCGCGGATCCGGACGGATCCGGTCAGGTCCGGGCGCCTCGCCGGAGTCCTGCCCACTCCGGACGGCCCGGCACACGTCGGCCCGCGCGGCTGTCGCCCGGCGCAGGTGTGGACTCGGCAGGCGCGGGCAGCCGCTCCGGGAGACGGTGGAGGAAAGCTCCATCTGTCCATTTCGTACCGTTGTGGAGGATCGTGATGACCCACCCGTACCCCGACCCCGTACCGCCCTCGCCGACGCCTCCGCCCGTACCGGGCCCGCCCACTCCGGTGCCCAGCCCGCCGCCCGTGCCGCCGGGCCCGGGGCCGGTACCGCCGGGCCCCGCGCCGGACCCGATCCCTCAGCCGCCCGCGCCGGGCCCCGACCCCGTACCGGATCCGGAGCCCGAGCCGCAGCCCGCCGGGACGTGACCGGCGGCCGGGTCCGGTTCCGGCCGGTGCCAGGGCCCGGCCCGCCCGTTCAGCCGTCCCGCTGGATCAGCGCGTCCGCGTGCGCGAGGCCGCTCTCCGCCGCGATGTCGTCCAGCGACTGCGCGTCCCGCACCGTCGTGAACGTCACCGGTCCGTCGTGCCCCGACCCGTCCGCCGGCCCCGCCACCGCGCGGAATCCGTACACCGCGGGACGGGGCAGGCTGTTGTACGCCCACGGGGTGGAGAAGTAGTACGCCCCCGTGTCGTACAGCACGACCACATCGTCCTCGGCCAGCTCCGGCAGCTCCCTGCCGTACGCCACCACGTCCCCCGCGAAGCAGCACGGTCCCGCGATGTCCTGCGCCAGCGACGGCCCGGTCTTGGGAGTGCCGTCCGGGCCGAATGCCCCGATCCGCAAGGGCCAGGCGTCGGGCATGAGGACGGTACGTGTCGCGGTCTGGGCTCCCGCGTGGGTGAGCGCGATCCGGCGACCCCCGGCATCCTTGGTGTACTCCACCCGGGCCCCGATGAACCCGTTCTTCGCCAGCAGCGACCGGCCGAACTCGGTGACCAGGGAGTAGCGGCCGGAGAAGAGGCCGGGGGCGGCCGCCGTCAGGGCCGCCACGTAGTCCGCGTAACCGGGGCGCACCGTCTCATCGGTGAAGTTGACCGGGAGGCCGCCGCCGATGTCCAGGCTGGTGACCCGCCGGACGCCCAGCGTGGCGTTGATCTCCTCGGCCAGCTCGTACGTCCGTGCCACCCCGTCCGCGATCAGCTCCAACGGGCAGCCCTGGGAGCCCACATGGGTGTGCAGCCGGGTCAGCCACGGCCGCTCCCGGAAGGCCTCCACGATTGCCTCGCGGGCCCCCGGGTCGCGCAGCGCGACCCCGAATTTCGACGTGTCCGTCGCCGTGCTCATCGGCCCGATCGAGCCACCGCCCACTTGAGGGTTGACCCGCAGTCCGAGGACGGAGGCGGTGCCCGGGTTACGGAGGGCGTCGATGCGGCGCAGTTCGTCGAGGCTGTCGGCGTTGACGGCCACACCGAGGGCGAGCGCCAGCCGGATCTCCTCGCGAGTCTTGGCGGGGGAGTCCAGGACGACACGGGACGCGGCGAACCCGGCCTCCATGGCCAGCCGCAGTTCACCGGGGCTCGCCACCTCGCATCCCATGCCGCAGTCGGCGAGCAGTCGCAGCACCGGGACGAGGGAGCAGGCCTTGGCCGCGAAGGTGTGCAGCACCTCGGGCGTGGCGGCGAAGGCGTCGTGCAGGGCGCCGACGGAGGCGCGTACGCCCTCCGGGTCGATGAATCCGGCGACCGGGCCGCCCTCGCCCAGCAGCCCCTGGCCGACGGCCGCCCGGACGACGGCGTCGAAGCGGGCTGCCGGAGGTGCCGTGCCGCCCTGGTGGTGCGCGGAAGTCGTCTGCGTCATACGGCCAGAGTCCCTGATGGCTGCCCCCGGGTCTTCGGCGGAACGGGGGCGCTCGGTCGCCCGGCCACGCGCCGGTGAGCGCCCCCGGGGATCAGGCGATCAGGCCGACCACGGCCTCCGGTGTCAGCATCCGGAAGGTGAAGGCCTGCTGGAAGTAGAGGTGGATGCTCGTGGCGTCGTGGTCCGCGTAGCCGATCGACAGGTCCTGGCCCAGACAGAGTTCGAAGTCCCCGCCCCGGGTCGACAGGAGTACCCCGCCCTTGACCGCGGGCGCCCACAGGATCTCGTCGTCCACCAGGCGGCTCAAGTGCGTCTTGACCGGATAGCCGTGGTCGGAGGTCTCGGCGGCCTCGGTGAACGCGTCCGCGCCGAGCAGCAGCCGGTACGGGCCGTCGACACCGGCCAGCCGCAGCCGCGTCACGGCCTGGCTGACCGCCACCGGATAGTCCCGCGCGTCGGCGGGCAGGGGCAGCGGATCGTGCGAGGAACCGTCCCGCAGGCCGGTGATCCCGGCCGCCGCGTACCCGTCGATGATCGCCATGTCCTCGGCAAACGCACAGGTGCGTGCCGCGTCCTTGACGGGCTGCCAGTCGCTGTCGGCGGAGCCGCGCTCCACGTCGTCCACGGCCTGGCGGGTCACCGTGAACGGCACCCGCCACTCGATGACCGGCATCGATGTGCGGGCCCGGGCCACCACGTCCGGGGTGGGCGGATCGATATCGGTCAGATGGCCGTCGCCGACGGCGGCCAGCGTCGGACCGTCCGGATCGGACACGTCGACGACACGGCGGCCGGCGACATGGCGGCGGAAGGTGCGCCGTGCCTCCTCCTCGATCTCGTCCCAGGCGGACGGGGTGACCGGAGCGAGTTCGCGATGCAGATTGTTCATCACTGGGCGCTTTCTTGCAGGCTGCCGATGCGCAGCGAACCGTGGTCCGCCCCGGCCGCGACAGGCTCCTGCCGGACCGGTGCGGGCACCGGTTCCGGCCGGTCCCCGGAGCTGGTCAGGACGGGCGGGGGCGGCGGAGCGTCGAGGAAGTCGGCGCGGGGGGCGAAGAAGAGGGAACCGGTGACCGCCGTGGAGAAGTCGAGGATGCGGTCGTGCGTCCCGGGCGGATCGCCGAGGAACATGTTGCGGAGCATCCGCTCGGTCACGTCGGGATCGGCGGCGTACCCGATGAAGTACGTACCGAACTCGCCCTTCCCGAAGCTCCCGAACGGCATGTTCGCCCGCAGGATGTCCCGTTCGGTGCCGTCCGGGTCGGTGATCGTGTTGAGCGCGAGGTGGGAGTCGGCGGGCTTCTCGTCGTCGGGGAACTCGACGTCGTCCAACTTGGTGCGGCCGATGACGCGTTCCTGCTCCTCCACGGAGAGCGCGTTCCAGGACGTCAGGTCGTGCAGGTACTTCTGTACGACGACGTAGCTGCCGCCCTCGAACTCCGGATCGTCCCCGGCCCCGACGAGCGCCGCCGAACGGGCGTCGTCGCCCACCGGGTTCTCCGTACCGTCCACGAAGCCGAGCAGGTCCCGGTGGTCCAGGTAGCGGAAGCCGTGCGTCTCGTCCACGATCCGCAGGGCTCCGCCTAGCTTGTCGAGCAGCTGGGTCGCCCACGCGTAGCAGACGTCCATCCGCTCGGCCCGGATGTGCAGCAGTACGTCACCGGGGGTCGCCGGGGCGTGGTGAAGAGGCCCTCGCAGCTCCGGGAACGGGTGCAGGTGAGCCGGGCGCGGCCCGGCGAACAGCCGGTCCCAGGCGCTGGAGCCGAACCCCGCCACACAGGCGAGACCGGCGTCCGGGTACCGGAAGCCGAGCGACCGGGCGGCGGCCGCGAGATCCGGCAGCACGTCCCGCACCGCGCTCTCGCCGCCCGGCTCGATCGTGCCGACCAGGAACAGCGCCGCGCTGGTCAACGGCGCCACGACGGGCTGGACGGAGACGGGATCCGGGACGGCTTCGGGCATGCGCGCACTCCACTACGACGGTGTACGGACGGCGGTGAGCAGCCGGCGGTCGACGGACCCCGACGAACAGGGCTCGCAGCCACTAACCCACGTCCCGCCCCCGGCCGCACGCCGGGAGCGCCCGGCCGGGGGAGCGCACGGACCCGGTCAGGATCCGCCGGACACGCCTTGCCGGTGAGCTGGCCAGGCAAGGCCCTTGCCCGGCGGCGGGCATGGCGCGGGTCCGCCACCGGATGGGCCGTCCTGACGGCCGGCACGAGATCGTGGTGGCCCGGTACCGAGGAGTCCGGGCCGTCGGCGCGGTGGGGCGGCCTCAGCCGTCGTGCAGGGCTGTTCGCAGGGCGTCGACGGCGAGCTTGCGGGCGACGTTCGCGGCGCGGGTGTCGCGCAGGCTGTCCAGGAGGAGGAAGTCGTGGACCATGCCCGCCACGCGGACGGAGGTCACGTCCACGCCTGCCTCGCGCAGCCTGTTGGCGTACTTCTCGCCCTCGTCGCGCAGGACGTCGGCCTCGTCGGTGATGACCAGCGTGGTGGGCAGGCCCCGGAGCTGCTCCAGGGAGGACCGGAGCGGTGAGGCGTACGCCTCCGTGCGGTGGGCGAGGTTGCCGGTGTAGGCGTCCCAGAACCACTTCATGCCGTCCCGGGTGAGGTAGTAGCCCTCGGCGAACTGGAGGTACGAAGGAGTGTTGAAGTCGGCGTCGGCGACCGGGTACAGCAGGACCTGCGCCTTGAGGTCGATGCCGCCGCGCTCCTTGTTCATCAGCGCGAAGACGGCGGACATGCAGCCGCCGACCGACTCGCCGGTGACGGCGATCCGGGAGGTGTCCAGGCCGTGCTGCGCGCCGTGTTCCAGCACCCACTGGCCCACCGCGTAGTTCTGTTCGACCTGGGTGGGGTACTTCGCCTCGGGTGCGCGGTCGTAGACGGGGAAGACGCCCGCCGCCCCGGCGCCCACGGCGAGTTCGCGGAAGAGGCGGTCGTGCGTCCTGTCGTCGCCGAAGACCCAGCCGGCGCCGTGGATGTAGAACACCACCGGCAGCTGTCCGGTGGCCCCCTTGGGCCGGATGATGCGGGTGCGGACCGTGCCCCACTGGCCCGCGTCCACGTCGACCCACTCCTCGTCGACCTCGGGGCGGGGCACGCTCCGGTCGCTCTGCAGGCCGAGCAGGATGTCGCGGCCCTTCTCCGGGGGGACCTCGTAGATCCGCGGATGCGGGTCCGTGGCCTCGCACAGTTCCTTCGCGGCGGGTTCGAGGCAGGGCGTGATCGGAGGAGGAAGATCGGTCATGTCGGCTCCATGTCGCGGGCGCGCGGGCACCCTGTTCGGGCGGCTTCGCGGGACGCCGCTGCTGTTCGCCCCCGGGTCCGCCCCCTCGTTCCATCCTCGCCCCCCGCCCGTGGAGCGCAACCGCGCCGGGCGCCGCTTCGGATGGTGACCGCACACACCGGGACCTGAAATACGCACGGTGAACATTGAGGTTGCGGGTACGTACGCGGGCATCCTCACCGCGGGTACACGGGCATCCTCACCCTCCCCGTCCAGATCGACCGGAGCGCCGGTCTCGAAGGCGGGTCAGCTTTCGACCTCGGTCCTGTCGCCGCCCCAGAGGGTGTGGAACGTGCCCTCGCGGTCGGTGCGGTGGTAGGTGTGTGCGCCGAAGTAGTCGCGCTGGCCCTGGGTGAGGGCGGCGGGGAGGCGATCGGCGCGGAGCGAGTCGTAGTAGGCGAGGGTGGCGGCGAAGGCCGGGGTGGGGACGCCCCGGGTGACGGCGGTGGCGGTCACGGTGCGCCAGTCGCCCTGTGCGGCGGCGATCTCCTCCGCGAAACCCTTGTCGGCGAGGAGGCTGGGCAGCCTCGGCCGGGCTTCGTAGGCGCTGGTGATCCTGTCGAGGAACGCGGCCCGGATGATGCATCCGCCGCGCCAGATCGAGGCGACCTTGCCGAGGTCGATGTTCCAGTCGTACCGCTCGCTGCCGGCCGCGATCTCGTGGAAGCCCTGGGTGTAGGCGACGATCTTCGAGGCGTACAACGCCTGCTCGACCTGGTCGGCGAATGCCGCCGCCTCGTCCGCGCCGAGCCTGCGTGCGGTCGGTCCGGTGAGGTGGCGTGAGGCGTCACGGAGGTCGGCGTGGCCGGAGACGGAGCGGGCGAATACGGCCTCGGCGATGGCGGAGACGGGAACGCCCAGGTCGAGGGCGATCTGCACGGTCCAGCGGCCGGTGCCCTTCTGCTCCGCCTGGTCGAGCACGACGTCCACGAAGGGTTTGCCGGTCGACGCGTCGACATGCGAGAGGACTTCCGCGGTGATCTCGATGAGGTAGGAGTCCAGGCGCCCGGTGTTCCAGGTGCGGAAGATGTCCGCGATCTGCGCGGGGGAGTATCCGGCCACGTCGCGCAGGAGTTGGTAGGCCTCGCCGATCAGCTGCATGTCCGCGTACTCGATGCCGTTGTGCGTCATCTTCACGAAGTGCCCGGCGCCGTCCGGCCCGATATGTGTGACGCACGGAGCGCCGTCCTCGGCCTTCGCGGAGATCTTCTCCAGCATCGGCCCGAGCGAGTCGTACGACTCCTCGCTGCCGCCCGGCATGATGCTGGGTCCTTCGAGCGCGCCCTCCTCGCCTCCGGAGATGCCGGTGCCGACGAAGTGGATGCCCTGCTCGCGCAGCTCGCGCTCCCGGCGGCGCGTGTCCTCGAAGTGCGCGTTGCCTCCGTCGATGATCACATCGCCGGTTTCCAGGAGAGGCGCGAACTCCGCGATCACCGCGTCCGTGGCCTCCCCGGCCTTCACCATGATGACCAGGCGTCGTGGCCTTTCCAGGGCCGCCACGAAATCCCGGGCGCTCTCGGTCGCGATGAAATGACCCTCGCCGCCGAACTCTTCGACGAGTTCATGGGTGCGGGCGACCGTGCGGTTGTGCAGAGCGACGGTGTATCCGTTGCGGGCGAAGTTCCGGGCCAGGTTGCGTCCCATGACGGCAAGTCCGGTGACGCCGATCTGAGCAGTGCCGCTCATCTGTGTGCTCCTGGGGATCCGAGTACGTCGGTGCGTCCGGTGCGTCCGGTGCGTCCGGTGCGTCCGGTGCGATCGGAGGCGCGAGGTGCGTTGGACGGTGCGTGGGGTGCTTCGGTCAGGGGAGTACGGGCCCGGGGACGGCCGTGTTCAGGAGTGGGGGCTCGCCGACGGTCCGCTCAGGGCGAGGGCGAGGCTGCCGCGCCACCGGTGGCCGGGCCGGTTCCGGTGGCCGGACCGGCCTCCAGGAGAGCTTCGTCGTCCCCCGGCTCGGGGATCACGTGCATCGCGGCCTCCTCGGCCGATGCCGCCGCCCCGTCGATGCCCACGTCGCTGGCGGTGAGGGTGGCCGGTACGCTTCCGTCCGCCTGCTGGGTCAGCCGTCCGGCGCGGGCCACGCCGACCTCGTCGTCCCAGGGCTCACCGTCGCCGCCCACCAGATCGCCCACGCCGTCGCCGGCGGAACCGTCCGGCTCGGGCACTTCCCTGGTCAGCCGCGCTTCGAGGGACTCGCCGGTGTGCCGCTCGTTGGCCGTGGTGCCGAGGCCGTCGACCACCCAGGGGCGGTCCGGCGGTGCGTAGCCCTCGTCCAGCGGGTCGCCGGTGCCGGACGGATCCATGAGCGTGTCCCCGGCGTCGAGCTGTTCGCCGGGGTCGGAAGCCTCGGGTTCCTGGGGCTGGTAGACGTCGTCCCCCCAGTCGGTGTCGCTCATGGCGCGTCCTTTCCTCCGGGAGTACCGAATACCACTGTCCCCTGTACGCAATTCCACTCCGGTCCCGCTCCGGCCGCAAAGGGAAGATCGGATTTCGGTGCCCGGGACGGGCGTACGGGCCGGTCCGTGCGCAGGTCGCGGCCCGTTCGCCGCGCATCCGGGGAGTCGTGGGAGCCGGGGGATTCCCGGCGGTCCGGCAGCCCGGGCACGGACGTTCGAATCGTCCGGCGGGTCCGGCATAGGGTGACGTCCCATGGGGAACGGACAGCGGCCGCCCGGCGGCGATCACCACCAGCAGGGACCGCCGCCGCACGGACAGGGAAACGGGCACGGGCAGGGGCAGGGGCAGGGGCAGCCGTACGGATGGCAGCCTCAGGAGCAGCCGTACGGATGGCAGCCCCAGGAGCAGCGGCAGGACCTGCCCCACGAGGGAGCCGCCCCCGCCCCCTGGGGCGCGCGGACCGAACCTCCCGGGCACCCCGCCCCCTGGAGCGCGCAGACTGTTCCCTCCGGACTGCCCCCGCACCCCGGAGCGTCCCGGACCGGCGGCAGCCGCCGGAGCGCGGTCGTCGCCGTCGTCGCGGCCACCGCCGTGGTGCTGGCCGCCGGGGTCACCGGGTTCCTGGTGCTCGGCGGCGGGGGAGACGACGGGAAGCCGGATGCGGGGCCCGCCCGGGCGGACACCGTCCCGCCGTCCGCGTCCCCGGGGGAAACCCGGGCGGGCGCCGAGGACGGGACCGCGCCCCTCGTGCCCGGCTGGAAGACCGTGGTCAACCCCAAGCACGGCATCGCCTTCGACGTCCCGGCCGCGTGGGCGCTCAAGTCGACCGGCTGGGTGAGTTACGTCGCCGAGAACAGCGATCCCGAGGAGACACCGCTCGTCGGCTTCTCGGCCCCGGCGATCCTCAAGGAGAAGTGGTGCCGGTCCGACGACGACGGCAACGGCACCCAGGAGGACACCCCGCTCGCCGCCGCGGGTTCCCGGGGCGAGCCCGACGCCCGCAGCACCGCCGAAGCGGCCCGGGAGAACGCCCGCCTGTGGGTCTACGGCAGCTACGCCCAGCCGTCGAAGGAGAAGGTCACCACCGGAGCGGCGAAGCCGTTCACCACCAGGTCCGGCATCACCGGGAGCGTGGCGACGGCCACCTCGACCGGTGTCGACGGCACGGGGCGCTGCTCCTACGACGGCAGGGCGACCGCGTTCGCCTTCGAGAACCCGGCGGGTGAGACGGTCTCCTGGACGTTCGTCGGCGTCCGCGGCGTCGACGACGAGGTCCCCGAACCGACCGTGCGAAAGATCCTCGGCACCGTCCGGCTGGTCGACAGCACACCCTGACGCCCGGCTCCCGCTCCAAGACGCCCGGTCTCGGCCCGAACCCCGCCCGGGACTCCGCTCCGGGCGTTCGCCCCGGTCGGGGCGGCCCGACGGCGGACCGGCACCCTTCCCACCGCACGTACACTCGGCCCATGGGACGCAGCGCCGAACCGAGGACATGCCCGCACCGGGCCGTCTCCGCGCTGTCCCCGGCTGCCACGCGCGCGGCTGTGCCCCCGGCGCCCGCGGACGCGGCGCCCGGAACGGGCCGTACCGCACTGCACGGCCACGGCTAGCGGTTCACGCGGCGGTTCCCGACAGCAGCATCCGGCGTTCCCGGCCCCCGGCGTCACCGCCCCCGGCCCGCCGCTCCCTCACCCGCACCACCACTCCGGCCCGCTGAGCGCCGGAGCTCACCGTCGCCTCCGGCGCTCGCCGGACGCGAGCGTCACGATCGGCTCCACAGCACCACGCGGCCCACGGCACACCCGCCCGTGCCGCTTCCCGGCGACGGCCGCACCACCTGGCCGCGCCGCACTCGAAGGGATCATCGTGAAGCTGAGCGACCTCATGGCCGGGCAGGACCACCACGTGCTGCGCGGAACCCCCGCGCGCACCGAAGTCACCGCCGGAGCGACGTTCGACGCGGACCGGGTCACCCCCGGCTCCGTCTTCGCCGCGGTGCCCGGCCACGCCGCCGGCGGTCCCGAAGCCGTCGCCCCGGCGGTCGCCCGCGGCGCGGTCGCCGTACTCGTCGACGAACAGGCGCCGCCGCTGCCCGCGGCGCCGGGCGACGTGTGCGCCGTACGCGTCCCCGACGTCCGCAGGGCCGCGGCGGTCCTCGCCTCGCGCTACTACGGCGAACCGGGCCGGGCGATGGACCTGATCGCCATCACCGGCACCAACGGCAAGACCTCCGTCTCGTACATGACCGAGTCGGTTCTGCGGATCGCCGAAGGGACCCGGGTCGGGGTGATCGGCACCGCCGGCAGCCGCATCGGGGACGAGCCCATCCCGATGCCCCCCTCGGTGCTCACCACCCCGGAATCGCCCGATCTCCAGTATCTGCTGGGGCACATGCGCGACCGCGCCACCGGAAGCGTCGTCCTGGAGGCCACCTCGATGGGCCTGCTGACGCACCGTCTGGACCGTACGTTCATCGACGTCGGCGTCTTCACCAACCTCACCCAGGACCACCTCGACGACCACGGCACGATGGAGAACTACCGGGACGCCAAACTCCGCCTCTTCCAGGGGCTGTGCCGCCGTGCCGTGGTCAACGCCGACGACCCGGTGGGCGCAGGGATCCGGGAGTTGATGCCCGACGCCGTGACCACGTACGCGCTGGACGGCGACGCGGACTACCGTGCGAGCGATCTCACCGTGGACGCCTCGGGCACCCGGTTCACGCTGCACCACGACGGCCGCAAGTACCCGGCGGCCATCCCCTCCCCGGGCCGGTTCTCGGTCTCCAACGCGCTGGCCACGGTGGCCGCCTGTCACCTCCTCGGCCACGGTCTGGCCGGGCTGGTCGACGCACTGGAGCGGATGCCGCAGATCCCCGGCCGCTTCGAACGCCTCCACACCCCCGGCGGCACCTCGGTGATCGTGGACTACGCCCACTCGCCGGACTCCCTCAGCAAGGTCCTCACCACGATCCGGAGCTTCGCCCGGGGCCGGGTCATCACCGTCTTCGGCTGCGGCGGCGACCGCGACACGACCAAGCGCGCCGAGATGGGCGCCATCGCGGGCGACCACTCGGACCTGTGCGTCCTCACCTCCGACAATCCCCGCTACGAGGACCCCGAGGCCATCCTCGACGAGATCGCCCCCGGCATCGCGTCGACCGGAACGCCGTTCGAGCGGATCACCGACCGCCGCCTGGCCATCGCCGCCGCGCTGGCGGAGGCGGGGCCGGCGGACATCGTGCTCATCGCGGGCAAGGGCAGTGAACCGCACCAGAGCATCCGGGGCGAACTGCTGCCGTTCAGCGACATGGCGACCGTGCGCGAGCTGATCGGCGGATAGGCGGAAAGGCGGAAGGCGGAAAGGGCAAGCGGGCCGGCGGGCAGGAAGCCGGCAGATGCGCAGGCGGCAGACGCGTGGGGGAGAGGGAGCGGGGAGCGGCCCAAGATCAATCCGTTGGTGGTGACGTCGGGCGGGCTGGCATGCTGGCCCGGCCCCGCCGAGGCCGGACGGGGCAGGAGCGGGAGCGGGGGAAGGGGCGTGGGAGCCGTGGACGTCTTCACGACGAAGTCCGGGAGAGTACGGGGGCGACGCGCCGCCCGGGACCCCGGCATCGTCACCGTACTCGGACTCCCGTACGCGGCCCCGCCGTTCGGCGTCCGCCGGTTCCGGGAGCCACAGCCGACGGAACCCTGGGACGGCGTGCGGGACTGCACCGCCTTCGGGCCGGTGGCCCCCCAGTCGGCCGAACTGCCGGGCGCACCGAGCTGGTCGCCCGGCGACGAGGACATCCTCACGCTGAACATCTGGACGCCCGCCGACGGACCGGGCGACCTGCCCGTGCTGGTCTGGATTCACGGCGGCGCGTACGTCTTCGGGTCATCGGCCCAGCCCGACTTCGACGGCACCGCACTGGCGGGCGGAGGGCTCGTCGTCGTCACCCTCAACAGCCGCCT
Source organism: Streptomyces anulatus (assembly GCF_014650675.1). Taxonomy (GTDB): domain Bacteria; phylum Actinomycetota; class Actinomycetes; order Streptomycetales; family Streptomycetaceae; genus Streptomyces; species Streptomyces anulatus. The sequence goes on from NZ_BMVK01000004.1 coordinate 589,296, forward strand.
CGGCTTCGAGGGGTTCGGCCATGTGCCCGACGTCGACGCCGACAGCGATCTGTCCGGCGCCGACGCCGATGCCGACGGCGATGTGCCCGTCCCCGGCGTCGGCACCAGCGCTGCGGCCTTCCCCGACAACCGGGGCCTCCTCGACCAGATAGCCGCCCTGGAATGGGTCCGCGACAACATCTCCGCCTTCGGTGGCGCGCCCGACCGGGTCACCCTGGCCGGACAGTCGTCGGGCGCCACCTCCGCGGCCTGCCTGACGGTGGCCGACCGGGCGCGGGGCCTCTTCCGCCGCGCCGTCCTGCACAGCGCCGTCAACGCCTTCGCCACGGTGGAGCAGGCGGCCCGCACGACCGCCGAGGTCGCGGCGGCGGCCGGCGTGCCCGCCACTCGCGCGGGTCTGCTCGCCGCCCCGCCCGAGGCCCTCGTGGCCGCGACGGACCGGGTCTGCGAGCGGTACGCACAGGACCCCGGATCGGGGCAGCGCCACTACGACCCGGCGATCTACGGCCCGGTCGCCGACGGCGTCCTCCTGACCGCCGACCCGCTGGAGGCACTGGCGGCCGGAGCGGGCGGCGCGGTGGAGCTGCTGGTCTGCCACACCACGGAGGAGTACTGGCTCCTGGACGCGGTCGGCAGCAGTGCGAAGATCACGTCGGAGGAGCAACTGGCCTCCTTCGCGGCCGACTTCGGGCTTCCCGCACCGCTCGTCGAGGGTCACCGGGAGCGGCTGCCGGACGCGCCGCTTCTCGATGTCTATCTGTCCCTCTACTCCGGCCTCCTGTTCGCCGAGTACAGCACCCGCCTCGCCGAGGCCCACGCCCTGGCGGGCGGCCGGGCCTTCCTCGCCCGCTTCGACCGCCGCCGGGACCGTGCGGGGGGACGGGTGCGCGCCTGGCACTGCGCGGACATCCCGTTCGCGTTCGGCAACCTCCACGAGGAGAGCGTCCACTTCCTCGTCGGCGGCCCGCCCGGCGCGGCGGACCAGGAACTCTCCCGGCGCATGGCCGGCGCCTGGGCCGAGTTCGCCACCCATGGCGAACCGGGCTGGGCTCCCCTCGACGGACCCGTCGGGAGCGGGGCGACGGTACGGGTCTGGCGTACGGAGGCGGAAGAGGAGGCGGACGCGGCCCGGCGGTCGGGAGGAGCGCGGAGAGCGGAGGGCGTGCGCCGGGTGGAGGACGATCGCGGGGCGGAGCACGGCTTCCGTGATCTGTGGCGTACGGCCGGACTGCCCCTGCTGGCGCCCTGAGGCGCTCTGCCGTCCTCCCTGTCGGGTCTGCGCGTTGCAGCGGATCGATCGCGGGGACGGGCCTCGCGCGCGGTCGGCCCGGCTACTTCGGGTCGCGGTTGAACTGCGCCGCCGTGGGCGGCGGCAGGACATCCAGAGAGGGGGAATCCCCTGGCCGCGAGGGTGGTGACTCTGAGGGGCTCAGGAGAACTCACGGGATGTCGCACAAACGCGGTGATGGCCACCTACAGCATCGAGGAGGTGGTCCAGTCGCCCCTCGCCATGGTCGGGGCGTTCCTCGCCGGGCCCGCCAGGAGGAGCCGGTCACCGTAGCCGCCGGGTGTGCGGGCGGCCGGCGCCGAGCTGCCACGGTGGCCGGCGAACTCGCCGAGCGCTGTGCTGCCCGCGGCCTGGACGTGGACCTGGTCGACCGCGACCTCGACAAGGACGTCGTCGAACGCTGACCGGCCCCGCTGAACAGCTCTGCCCACGCCACCCCGGGGCAGCCCCATTAGACCTAACAGGGGTAACCGGCCCGTCCGCGAATAGCGGACGGGCCGGTCGCGGTGCAGCCGCCAAACGACCGCAACTTCGAGGGCCGGTCGGGCAAGCGGGCCGCCCGTCATACCGGATCATCTCCGCCCACTTGCTCAAGAAGGTCACCAGCTCATGGGAGGTGTTGACTCTGCCTTCCACCTTCTGAGCTGCACCAACACGTGCGCGCGGCGAGAGTCCTCGCAGGCGTGTGCATGGCGCTGTCCCAGGAAGCGCTGGTTCCTCCACGTAGACCATGGCGAGGAGCCCGTAGCCGTGAACAGTGAACTCGATCCCCGAACCGTGCTGATGATGCTTGCTGGCGCTTTCGTGGTGTACGTGGCCCTTGAGTATCCTCAGTTCGGTACCGCCCTGTTGGTCGGAGTCGGCGTAGTGACACTCCTGCATCTCCTGATGAAGGGCAACTGAAGGCGACCTTGCGCATGTCCGACAAGGTTCGGCGGCACACGCTCACGATTCGCTGCGCCGCCGCCCGGCCGCAGGCCACGATCGGAACGGGATCGTCGACTGCCTCGAAGGTACGCCCGTCCGTGAATCGCGCACCTTAGTCGTGCGCGGTTGGCACGGGGACCTTCAGCTTCTTGCACCACAGCCGCTGTGCCTGGGTGACGCCGTCCCGCAGACCCAGTCCGGTCTGCTCCAGCGCCGCCGTGAGCCAGGTGTCGTCCTCCGGCAGGATCCGGGTCGCCAGCGGGATCCTCCGGGGGCCGCGTGGCCGGCCGACGCGGTGACGGCGGCGAGGCTCGGCCGCGTCGTCCGGTGCTGCGCGACGGGCTTGTGCCCGGGCGGGTGTCGTACGGGCGGCGCGGTGCAGCTGTGTGATGCGAGTGCTTGTCATGTGCTGCCAACGCGTGGCCGCGCCTGGCGTTGATGGGCCGCGGGGCCTGGTGGCCGCACACTACGCCGGCCGCCAGGACGTGGTCGACTCCCACCTCGCCAGCGTCGCGCGGGAGTGCCGCGACGACCTCCTGGAGACAGCGGTCGTCCTGGACATGCTCGCCCTGTGCCGCGGACACGGCAGTTACCTGCCCCGCCTTTACCAGGAGACCAGCACCCCGGTCCCGACGGACGTGGAGCTGCGCACCGACGCCTCGGACGTCGCCGACCAACTCGTCCACCACGACCAGCAGCACGCAACCAGCACCACCGGCGACATCCCCGGCGAGCTGGAGGACGGTGGCACCGACAGCGACCGCGACGCGGTCCGCGCCTACGCCCGCCGGGAGTGGATCACTCGGCAGGAACGCTGGCCCGGCATCGAGGACGCCTGATGCAGAACTTCTTCGAGAGGGTGGGGCGCTTCTGGCCGGCAAGCCGCCGTGATCTGCACTGGCACATCATGCCGACGCCCGAGACCGCCGCCCTCTTCGCGCCGTACACCGGTGGACCATCCTCGTGGGCGCGGGGAGCAGCAGGCCTCGGGTTCCGCGCCTGCGGGCATTGCTTGTTCGTCGCGTCTCTGTACTGTCCAGGGCTCGGACCGCGGTCGTGGACAGGGACTGCTCGTCCTACGGGTCGGACCGAGGCGTGGAGCGGGAGGCCCGGTAGGAGTTCCAATCGGCGTGCCCTCCGGTGCCCAGGACCTCGCCGCGGGAAGACCTCGTCCCGCCGGGGTGGGCCCGTAGTTCGCGCCGGGCGGTCCGGGCGACGAGTGCCGGGAAGAGGGGCCGGAGGGGCTGGCACCAGCGGAGCCAGGGCGGGGCGTAGATGTGAGGGCTGCGGCGGGTGATGCCTTGGGTGAGCCACTGGGCGACCTCGGCGGTGCTGTGGATGCGGCGTGCGGGGCGGGGCTGATTGCGGCGCAGGGCTTCGAGGACGGGGTCGTCGTCGATGCCGGTGAGCATGTCGGTGCCGGTCCAGTGCAGGTAGGCGATGCCGACCTGGATGCCGTCCGGTTCGACCTCGCCGCGCAGGGAGAGGGCGAACGACTCCGCTCCGGCTTTGGAGGCGCAGTAGGCGCTCATCATGGGTGCGGCACCGAACGCGGCGGTGGAGGCGATCTGAAGGAAGTATCCGCGAGTCGCGCCGAGTTGGGGAAGGAAGGCGCGGGCCGTGTTGGCGGATCCGGTGAGGTTGACATCGATGACGCGTTGCCAGAGCTCGGCCGCCGTACGGTCGAACGGGCCGCTCACCGCGATACCGGCGTTGGCCACGACCACGCTCGCTGGCCCGAGCTCCGCCTCCACGCGGCGTGCACCGTCCACCAGCGCCGTGCGGTCGGTGATGTCGCACTCGACGCACATGCTCCGGCCGGGGAGGGAACCGGCGGTCTCCAGCAGGGTCGCCCTTTCCCGGCCGAGCAGGGCGACCTGCATCCCGGCACCGGAGAGGCTGCGGGCGAGCGCTTCGCCGACACCGCGAGCGGCGCCAGTGACGACAGCGACCCGCCCCTGCAGAGGGCGGGCGGGAGCACTCCGGACCCGGCGCCCGCCTGGGCTGTCGTCCATCAGTTCTCCTCGCTTCTGGCCGTGCCGCTGCAGGCCGTGCTCCCGGCACCACCGTCAGGCCAGGAGCCGGCCACCGCAACCGGGAGAAACCCGGGCGACGGGGCCGGCCGGATAGGGGAGCCTGGCTCTGCGCGGCGCCGTCTTGGTCGGCGAGCAGGACTGCGGGCAACTGCCGCCGCCGGTGGCCGGCGCCCGGTGTGCTCCCCTATCCGGTCGGCGAGGTCGGCTACGCGACCCGCAGTGCGACCTCCACCCGCCACTAGACTCCGGCATCATGACGGCCACCCCTCCCGTATCGCCCATTCCGGTTGCGCCTGCCGGCCTGACCGACCGTGCACAGAGGTTCGTCGAGGTGGACGGCGTTCGTGTTCCCCGGCAGGGCCTCGGTAAGTACCGAGAGAGGTGGATCGAGCACGGGATCCCGGCGGTGGAGATCGACCGTGCTGCGGCCTTCCAGGACCGCTGGGGCGGTCTCGCGCTGCCGCCCGCCCCGTTCTACGAGGGCGGTCCGCGCATCCTGGACGCCGACTGTCCTGAAGGCTCTGCCGCTGAGGGCTGGTCGTTTCCGGCGGGAGACTGTCGGGTGTCCATGGCCTATGGCTTCATGGTCGGCTCCGACGGCGCATTCGGGATCGATGCCTACCGCTGGACACCACTGCATGCCAGCACGGACGGATGGGTGGAGTCCCTGGCGCTCGCCGCCCATGCCGGTCGCCGGGCCAGGACCGTGACAAGAATCAAAGGGAAGGCGGTTGAGTCATTGGACCTCGCCGGCTTCGATCCGGTGCCTGAAGTACAGGGCGTCACGGACACGTGGTGGCGGGGCAAGGACTCGCTCATCGCCCTCTACCGGGGCGAGGCCGTCGGTATGGACGCTCCGCAATGCCTGGAAGCCCACGTGTACGGCGGCCTCGACGAGTGGGGGCTCCACGGCGGCTGATCGCCGTCACCACTGAATCCCAGCACCTACTCGGCCGTGCGGCTCCCCGGGAAGCAGACATTCGGCCGGTCCGGCGGTCGCCACGACGTCGCCGGGACCATTCCCGTGCGCGCTGGGACGGTCCCACCATCAACCTGGGCTCGGCGTTCGCCGAGCACTGCTCCCCGCTGCGCGGGATGGTCCGGGCGGGACGACTTCAGGTTTCCGGGCGCTGCCAGGCGCGAACACGTGCGGCAGACCATCCCGCCCGGACCAGCGGTTACGGGGCATTCTGGGCGGCCTCGGTGACGATCGCGTTCTCACCTGATGCAAGGCCAGTAACAACACACCCATGTCGTTCCGGCCCTTCATAACGTCGAATCGTGCACACCAGTGCAGTCGAATGAACGGCAATGAAAGGGCAGTGCATTGAGGCGAACATTGACAGCATTTGTTATATCCGCGATGGCCGTGACCGGTCTCGTGACGACCACGGGTTCAGCGGCGGCGGCTTCCGAGACCCGCTGGGGATGCAAGGCGAAGTTCTACGCCATGGACGTCGATCAAGGCGGTGGGACCGGCTATTCGTCCTGCCCGCAACTGCCGTCCAATCGCCGCCACGCCGTCATGCTCTACTGCAACGGCAAGTACGCGGGCGTCGGCCCCTGGATGAAGGCCGGAAAGCTCTCAACCAGCCACTGCGCAGGGGGAGTAAAGGCCACAGCTGCCTACGTCACGACCATTACCGTGTAGCTGTCGCCGACGGTCAGTCGGTCCTCAGCAGGTGCAGGGGCATCTGAGGATGGAGCTGCTGCCAGCGGTGCATGACGGTGGCGGTATGACGGCCGAGGGCAAACCACGCGTGCCCCAGACGCAGCGGCCAGGGGCCCGCGCGGGCGGGGTCGAAAGCGGCCTCGGCAGCGTTGAGGGCGGCGGCCGCGCGGATACGGAAGGACTTCCCGGCGTCGGTGAGGCGCAGATGGTGGGTCGAGCGGTCGACCAGCCCTCCAGCGCGCGAGCATGCTGGGCGGCCAGGACGTCATCCTGGATGTCGTGGTCGACCGCCGCGACGGCCCCAGCGGCACAGAGGGAGGCCCACAGAACGCATCGGAGCCAGTGAGTACCATCGAGTTCCGCGGTTACGCCTACACCCGCGAACTGTCCTGATCTCCGGCGAACCCGTCACGGTCTACGACCCGGCAACCCCGCAGATCTGGCGCGTGCCCTATCGCGGCAGCACAGTGCCCTCGTTCACCGTGCGCGTCGGCTACCTGGTGCCCAGCGCGTATGCGTCGCTGATCGCCGACAAGCTGGACCTGCACGGGCTCGCCTACCAGACTCTGGAGCACAGCTCCGACTGCCTTGACGCCGAGGTGTTCCGCACGACCGGCACGGGGTTCGCGTCCGCCCCGGTCGAGGGCCGCATGCCACTCGCACTGCAGGGGGACTGGCAGCCCGAGCCGCAGGCTCCCGACTCACTGGTCGCCTGGTGGTACTTCAACGCCCACTTCGAGCACAAGGAATACGTCGAGCCCTACGTCACCGAAATCTTCGCCCAGCAGCGGCAGGGCCTGGGCCGAGCAGGTGCCGCCAAGGCCCCGGTCCGGCCCCGGAAGAGAATTCCGTTGACCACCCTGCGGTGGCTCGACCAACGCCCGCCCCGCTGTCCGGTCTTGGGCAGATGTGGTACCAGCCGAGGTCACTCATCAACTGTCAGATCTCCCCTCCCGTGTCCATGTCGACGAGCTGGAGCCGCGGCAGTCGCGAGATCCGCCGGACACGCTTTGGCCGAAGCCGCCCGAGCGGGCCAGCCAGCGGCCCGCGTGTCGTGACACCTCGATGGGGCGGCCGAAGCAGGCGGTCATGCGCTCCTGTGTGAGGACATCCTCGACCGCCCCTGCCGCGAGGACGCGCCCCTCACGCAGCAGCAGGGCGTGACTGATCGCCGGGGAGAGCTCCTCCAGATGGTGGGTGACGGTCACGGTCGACAACTCGGGCCTGTTGAGGGCGAGATGACGCATGGTGTCGATGAGGTCCTCGCGCGAGGGCAGATCGAGTGCGTTGAACGGCTCGTCGAGCAGCAGCAGGGCCGGATCGGCCATGAGGGCGCGGGCGATGAGGATACGGGCGCGCTGACCGCCCGAGCAGACGCCGTACGGCCGGTCGGCGAGGTCCTTGATCCGAAGCTCGGCGAGCAACGTGCGGGCGCGCTCGCGCACTTCGTCGTCGTACGACTTCCACAGCGGCTGGACGGTGCCGGTGTGGCCGGTGAGAACGGTGGTGTGGCCGGTCAGGTCCCCCGGGACGCGCTGGGAGGTGGAGACGTGACCGATACGGGCGCGAAGCTCCCGCACATCGACGCGGCCGAGCCGGTGGCCCAGGACGTCGACCGTGCCGGTGGTGGGGAACGCGGTGGCGCCGACGAGCCGCAGGACGCTGGTCTTGCCCGCTCCGTTGGGGCCGAGCAGCGCCCAGTGCTCGCCGGCCCGGACGGTCCAGCCGACGCTGTCGAGGATGACCTGACCGGTGGTGTGGCGGCGCATGCCCACGCCGTCCAATGCGGCGACGACGCGCCCGTGGCCGGTGCCGTTGTTCCCGTCCATGCTGTCGTTCGGCCTTTCGCGTCGGTGGGTGCCGCGTGTACCGCACGGAGAGTAGCTGCAGGTGGCACTTATCCGCGTGGATGACTGCATCGCGGACACCCGTGGCCTGGCAGCCGCTCCCCGTGCGCTGCCGCGGCGGACCTCAGCGCCGGGCCAGGGCCAGCAGGCTCAGTCCGAACATCAGGACCCCCAGGGGGAGATGGACCGCCGGAAGGTGCGCGATGCCGACCGCGACCTGGACCGAGGCCAGGACCAGGAAGCCGGACGCGTGCAGGACGGGGCGGGGCGAGCCGCCGCCCGGCTTCCAGGCCAGTATCGCCGCGAGGACGTACAGCATGGATGCCCCATACATCACGCGCGCTCCGGCGCTGTGCAGTGTCTCCCCGTAGGACGAGGTCATCAGCAGCCCGGAGGAGACCGCTTGGACGAAGATCGTCAGAGTCTGCAGGGCGATCGCGATCCGCAGAAACGGGAATGCGCGCCGTGCCGTCGCCGGAGTGGCCATGCCACGCCTCTTTTCCGCCCGTGGGCAGTCGATCGATAAGGTCTCACCAACCCTCGACGCGGGCCGGTGAAAGGTAAGGCGGGAAGAGGCGGGAGCATGGGGGCGGCGGGGGCGGGCACCGAGGAGACAGCCGGTGAGCGCGGCAGACTGATCAATGTGGCCTACCGGTTGCTCGGATCGCTCGCCGAGGCCGAGGACGCCGTGCAGGAGGCCTTCGCGCGCTGGTACGCGCTGCCGCGGAGCCGACGGGACGAGATCGTGTCGCCCGGCGCGTGGCTGACGACCGTGACCGGCCGCATCTGCCTGGACGTGCTCGGCTCGGCGCGGGTCCGGCGCGAACGGTACGTCGGTGCGTGGCTGCCCGATCCGCTGCCCGACCCCGTTGAGCGCGGCGGCGGCCGGGAATCCGACCTCGCCGACCGGATGGTCCTGGACGAGTCGGTGACCATGGCGTTCCTCGTCGTGCTGGAAACGATGACCCCCGCCGAGCGCGTCTCGTTCGTCCTGCACGATGTCTTCCGCTACCCCTTCGCGGAGATCGCCGCCGTCCTCGGCCGTACCCCCGCCGCCTGCAAGCAGCTCGCGGCCTCCGCCCGGCGGCGGGTGCCCGACGCGGGGGCTCCGGTCGCGGTGGACGCGCGGGCCGACGTGGTGCGGCGCGTCAAGGAGGCGTGGGAGAACAAGGACATCGCGGCGCTCGTCGACCTTCTCGACCCGTCCGCCGTGATGACCGCCGACGGCGGCGGCCTGGCCGGCGCCGCCCTGCGCCCGGTCGAAGGGGACGCGCGCATAGCCTCGTACATGGTCGCCATCGCCGACCGGGCCCCGGGGCTCGAACTCCTGGAGCGATCGGTCAACGGCGCGCCGGGCCTGGTGGCCCTGCGGGGCGGTGTCGTCCTGACCGTGGCGTCGTTCGACGTGACCGAGGGGCGCGTCGCCCGGATCTGGGTGGTCCGCAACCCGGAGAAGCTGCGGCCGTGGGTGACCCGCGGCCGCGACGGTCGCCCCTAACGGCGCAGGTCGAGCCGCATCAGGACGCGGGGGTGGCCGGCCAGCACGGAGGTGGTGTCGGCGGCGTGGGTGAACCCGGCGCGCTCGAAGTTCTTCCGGATCCCGGCGTACGCCATCGTCAGGTCGACCTTGGCGTCGCCGCTGTCGAGCGGGTACGCCTCGACCGCGGGCGCACCGTGGGCACGGGCGAACTCGACCGAACCGGAGATCAGGGCGTGCGAGATCCCCTCACCGCGATGACCGGGGCGAACCCGGATGCACCACAGCGACCACACCGGCAGATCGTCGACGTGCGGGATGCTGCGACTGCGGGCGAAGGCGGTGTCCGAGCGCGGCGCCACGGCGGCCCAGCCGACCGGATCGTCGCCGTCGTAGGCGAGCACCCCCGGCGGGGGCTCCGCACGGCACAGCCCGGCGACATACTCACCTCGGGCCGGACCGCGGAGCTCGTTGTTGAGCTTGGACGGAATCCGGTAGCTCAGACACCAGCAGACGTTGGCCCCGGGCGACTTCGGGCCGACCAGGGTACGGACATCCTCGAATACCGAAGCCGGGCGGACTGCGATGGTCATGGCGCCACGATGTCATGGAGCGACCGATGGCACCCCCGGGTGTTGCTCATGCCGGGCCAGTGGGGTGAAAGCGATGGTTCGGTCACCGGAGCCGACGGCTGCGGCGACGCGGATTCCAGATGCGTGGCGGCGAGGCCGGGAACCGTGGCGCCGGTCCCGGTGTACGGGGTGTGGTTGGATCACGCTGTGTCAGGCCCTGGGGTCGAACGAGAGGCCCCGCATCGGCTGGGGTGGGCGGGGCGTCGTGGGAGGCGGGCACGTGCTGGAGGCTGCGGGGATCGGGGCGGGGGAGGAGCGGGTGTACCGCTTCCTCGTCGGGGTGCGTGAGGCTGATGCCTCGGTGATCGCGGATCGCCTCGGCATGGAAGTGGCAGAGGTGCAGAGGGAGGTGGCCTCGCTCCACGACAAGGGGCTGGTGGGGTCGGCGGCCGCTTCGGCGGCGGGTGGCGCGGTGCGCTACGTGCCGGTTTCGCCCGATACGGCGCTGCGCCCGTTGCTGCTGCGTGGGCATGAGGCGCTGGAGTCGGCTCGGCGAGGGGTGGAGCAGCTCACCGAGGAGTACCGGGCAGGCGGGCGGCGGCATGACGCGGGGCAGCTCGTCGAGGTGATCTCGGGGGCGAGCGTGATCCGGCAGCGGCTGCGTCATATGGCGTACGGGGCCCGTGAACTGCGGTGGTTCTGCAAGGCGGGCCATGTGGCGATGCCCGCGGACGACAACGACGAGGAGTGGGAGCTTCTCGCCCGCGGGGTGCGGTACGAGGCGGTCTACGAGCGCGCGCTGCTGGAGGAGCCCGGCATGGTGGACAACGTCGCCCGGAGCATCCGTGCGGGTGAACGGGCGCGGGCCACCGGGACGCTGCCGGTGCGGTTGGCGATCGCGGACGGCGCGATGGCCATCTGCCCGCTGATGCCCGGCGGTCCGGGTGATTCTCTGGGGGAGCCGACGGCCGCGGTGGTGCGCGGCAGCAGTCTGCTCGACGCGCTGATCGCGCTGTTCGAGAGCCAGTGGGCGGCGGCGTCGCCGCTGCACGTCACGGACTCCGGTGAGCTGGCCGACTTCGGTGGTCCGCGGGCCGGCGCGAACGTCGCCGACGACGAGCGGTATCTGCTGTCCCTGGTGGTCGCCGGGGTCGCCGACAAGGCGATCGCCTCGCAGCTGGGGGTCAGCCAGCGCACGGTGCAGCGCCGGATCCAGGTGCTGATGCAGCGGGCCGGCGCCGCGACCCGTACGCAGATGGTGTGGCAGGCGGCTCGGCAGGGGTGGCTGTCATGACGGGCGTGACCAGGTTCCCGTACGGGCGCGGACGCCGGGGCGTCCGTAAGGCCGAATACTGACCCGACGGACGCCCCGACGTGCGCGGCAGGGCGCTGCTCAGTTCGTGGCGAACGCGCGGCGTACCTCCTGCGTCACCTCGTTGCCCCGGTTGTCCCAGGCCCGTACGCGCAGGGACACGTAGCCGCCGGTGCGGGACCCGGCTGCCCGGATCCGGTACGTCCCGTCGCCCTCGGGAGCAGTCCGCGCCCGGCTCCAGTGGGCGCCGTCGTCGTAGGAGACGGAGACCTCCATGCCCGCCACCTTCGGTCCGGTGAGGCCGTCCTGGTGGCGTGCCCTCACCCTGAATCCGAGGGTGCGGGCGGCCGGTGCGCCGACGGTACCGGTGAGGTCGGTGGGGATGTCGTAGTCGAGTTGCAGCAGGGGCAGCAGCGGGGTTTCGCCCGCGGGCGGGCGCGGGGCCGTGAACGACCAGCTGGTGCGGGTGGCGGTCGACAGCGACCATTCGGGGGTGGTGCGTTCGACATCCAGGTCGAGGCGGTACCGGCCGCCCGCACCGGTGACCGGGAAGTCCTCCCAGGCGGCGGGTGCTTCGGCCAGGAGCTTCCCGTCGCGGTAGAGGGCGGCCCGCACCTCGTCGGCGGGGGTGTCGTCCAAGTCGCCGCCGTCCGGCCTGCTGTAGTGGCCCGCGGTGGCGTCGGCGAACTCAGGTATGCGTACGACCAGTTCGTCCTTCTCGCGGTAGGAGGCCAGGCCCTTGACGCCGCGGGGACGGCGGGCCGTACGACGGGGGCGAACCAGCTCTCGGTCAGCCGATCGCCGGGCCGGTAGGTCCGTGCGGGCTGGAGCATGCCGGAGTTCAGGGGACTGCTGTCGTCCCAGGTCAGACGGTGGTGCACACGGTGGAGCCAGAGGGTGTCACCGGCGCTCACGTACTCGGTGCGGGTCAGCGGGGTGGCCACGTCGCGCCGGTACTGGTTGATGGCTGTGTTCATCCAGGGGCGCCAGCCGAAGCGCTGCTCCGTGGCGTACGGGACGCCGCCCGTGTGGTGGTAGCGCGATACGACCGTAGCGGTGTTGGCGGCCGTCACCCGGTGCACCACCCGCTCGGGCACCCGCTGGCGGGCGACCTGCATCACGTCGTACAGGTAGGGGCTGTAGGGGATGCCGCGCAGCTCCAGTGTGGTGCTTCCGGAACGCAGCTGCCCGCGCAGCCGCTCCCCGATGTCGTAGCGGGTCAGGACGGCGGGGAGCGGCAGGCGCTTGCCCCGGGGGTTCCAGCGCGTCCAGGCGACGCCGCCCTCCCCTTCGGTCAGGACGACGGCGGCTGCTCCGGCGGCCGCGGCCGCGACGGCCTGCTCCTCGTAGCGGGCCTCCGTGGCGTCCACGAGCACCGCGGCGCCGGCCGGTTTCAGGCCGCGTGCGCGCAGCGCCGCGTAGTCCTCGGGACGGCCGGTGCCCGCGTCGAGCAGACGCAGGCTGCGACGGCCGTCCACGGTGGGCGAGCTGCCCAGCAGACCGCCTTCGAGGTCGATCGCGCGGCCTGCCCGCAGCGAACGGGCGGTCAGCTGCGGCGCGGTCAGCTGCCAGCGGGAGTTGAACTCGAAGACACCGCCGGTGACCTTCTTCGTCGGGGTGACGTACAGACGGCGGGCGTCGGCGCTGAAGTCCATGTGCCCGTTGGAGATGCTGCGCCCGCCGACGGCGCGGTGGGTGTAGAAGCTGACGACGGCTTCCTGGACGGCCGGCCTGGCGGTCTCGACCCGGACCCGGACGGCCTTGCGGGCGTCGAGGACCACACGTGTGTCGCGGTCGACGGTCAGCTCGGGGTCGACGACGACGCTCTGCACACTGCCGTTGTCGACACGGTCGGAGATCACGCCGTGCAGGAAGTAGGAGCCCTCGGGCACCGACACGGTGAGCGTCTCCCCGGGCCGCAGGGCGGTGACGACGTCGTCGCGGGAGTGGGGGCCGACGAGCACCAGCGGAGTGACCCAGGCCGGGCGGCCGGCGCGGTCTACGGCGGTCAGGGTGAGCTTGTGCCGGGGGGCTCCCTTCGCCGCCGCGAGCACGGTGTGCGCGACGGTCTTCCCGTCGCCGCTCGTCGCGGTGAGGCTGCCGCCGTAGCGGCCCGCGGGCAGGGACTTCGGGTCGAGGATGACGGTGATCCTGGCCCGGCCGCCCGCGGGGACGGTGACCGTCGCGCCGTCGGGCAGGCGCACCGCGTCGGCGGGCGCCGGACGGCCGGTGGCGTCGCGCAGCTCGGCGGCGAGGTTCAGGGTGAGCGGGGTGGGGCCGGTGTTGGTGTAGGTGAGCTGTGCGCTCTGCGGGCCGGATTCGGGGGTGAGTTCACCGAAGCCGACCGTGCCGGTGGCGTGCACGGGCTGTTTCACCGCCCGCGCCACGTCCATGCGGCCGCCGCCCTGCTCGTAGACGGTGCGGTCCGGGGCGGTGCGGGACGTGCTGACCAGCGCGTCCTTCAACTGCTGTGCCTGCCAGTCGGGATGCTGCGAGGCCAGGATCGCCGCGGCGCCCGCGACGTGCGGGGCCGCCATCGACGTACCGGAGGAGGCGGTGTACGCGTCGTCGACCGGCTCGCCCATCGCGGTGCCCGCCGCGCGGGCGGCGACGATGCCGACGCCGGGGGCGGTGATGTCGGGCTTCTGTGCCTCGTCGGTGCGGGGGCCCCGGCTGGAGAAATCGGCGAGCCGCTCCTCACTGTCCACGGCCCCCACGGTCAGCGCCTTGTCCGCGGCGCCGGGGGTGCCCACGGTGTACTCACCGGGGCCGCTGTTGCCGGCCGAGGCGACGAAGAGCGTTCCGGTGGTCTCGGTCAGTTCGTCGAGGCCGAGGCTGAGCGGGTCCGTACCGTCGCCCGCCGTATCGCTGCCCAGGCTCATGTTGACGACGTCGGCGCCCGAGGAGGCGGCCCACTCCATGCCGTCGAGTACGGAGGAGAGGGAGCCGATGCCGTTGTCGCCGAGGACCTTGCCGATCAGCAGTTTCGCGCCGGGCGCGACGCCCTTGCGGGAGCCCTGCGAGGCGGCGCCGGTGCCGGCGACGGTGGAGGCGACGTGGGTGCCGTGACCGAAGGCGTCCCGGGTGGTGGGGCTATCGGTGAAGTTACGGGCCCCGACGATACGGCCGACGAGGTCGGGGTGGGTGTCGTCGATGCCGGTGTCCAGGACGGCGACGGTGACGCCCGTCCCGTCGTGACCCGCGCTCCAGGCCTCCGGGGCGCCGATCTGCGGAACGCTCCTTTCGAGGGAGGCGCGGACCTTCGCGTCGAGCCAGAGGCGGTCGATTCCGGCGCCGAGCTGCGGCGTCTTCGGAGCCTTCGACGCCATGGGGGCTTCGGCGCCGACTGCTTCCCAGAAGCGGCGGGCCTGTCGCTTCTCGGCCGTCAGCGCGCGCCCCCGCACGCTGCCGAGCGTGCGTACTGTTTCGGAACCGGCGGGCTCCTCGGCCGAGTTGAGCCGGACGTCGGAGCGGTACCGGGCGATCAGCGGAATGCTCTTGGTGCGGGCGTCGTCGTATCCCTGCTCCACCAGCCCGGTGATGTTGAACAGTTGGCGGTCGAGAGCGCCGCCGGCCAGATACGGCATGGCCTCGCCGGGGAGTACGTAGAGATCGCCGTCGATCTCCACCTGGTCGTAGCCGCCGCCCGGGCCGTCCGCGCCCGGCTCGACGGAGACTGCCTGCCGGCCGTCGGGGAAGCGCTCCAGGTGTACCCGGTCCCCGGTCACGAGGGTGACGGTGGAGGTCCGGGAGGCGGGAGCGGCCGGCCGTCCGGTGGCGGCGGCCGGGGGGACGGGGGCCAGAACTGGTGCCAGAGCGGCGATGAGGGCGCCAGCCGCCAGGAGCGCGGCGGGGCGTAGCCGTGGGTGCATCGGGGCCTCTTCGAAGTGCGGGAGCGGAGCGCGCGGTTCGGATCAACACTCCGTCCCGCGAAGCCCGTGTGTCACGTGGTGCGGGTGCCGTGATCGCGACATGTCGCCTCTACGACACGGGAGAGCCGGTCGGCGTGCCTCGGATCCCCGGGGCTGCCGTGGACCGGAACACCGCGGTGGTCGAGCCCCGCGGACGGGGCCGGTACGCCCTCACGGACGTCGCACTCGCCCGACCGGGCGCTGGTGGCGGCCAACTCCGAGCGTCGCACCACTCGCTGTACGGACCCGCACGGGTGCGGGTCCGGTCACCGGCGGCGTCGCCGACCTCCAGTCGCCCGACGCCGTCGAGGTCCAGGACCCGTACTAGTACGGCGGCAGTCGCAGCATCCCGGTGCCCTCGCGTACGTCGTGCACGAGCCGGATCCTCCCCACCGGGCTGCCGTGCTCGTCCGTGGTCACCAGGGCCGCGTCGTCGCTGTTGACGCACCGCCCGCGCGCGTCCGGCTCGGGGCAGAAGAGAACGTATCCGGTCTGCCGGTCGACGCGTCCCGGCTCCAGTCGCCAGATCCCCTGGTAGGTGGTCATCACCACCCGGGGGTAGGTGGCGCGGAGTTGCTCCTTCACCGCGTTCTGCACGGTGTCGCCGAACTTCTGGCTCTCCCGGAAGGGGCGGACGGCCCGGGCGCTGCCCGTCGTGTCGACCCGGCCCGCCTCGATCCCGTAACTCGCCGAGAAGTAGGCCTGCTTGGTGAGCGAGGCCAGAAGGTCCGGCCGGGTCAGCCGCATCACGGCAGGCCAGGACTCCTTGCCCCGGTCGCGCCGGTCGGCGACGGACGGGGAGACCACGTTCACGTACGACCCCCGCCCCCGCGCCAACGTGCTGTCCGCCCCGCTCGCCGTGACCCAGCGCTGGACGCACTCGCCGATCTCGCCGAGCACCTTCGTCACGGTGGCGTTCGTCAGCTCGGCCACGACGTAGGGCGGGGCGCCGGTCGGGCCCAGGGCGACGACCTCGTAACCGCAGTCGTCGAAGGCGCCCTTGAGCGTGCGGAAGTCCTCGGCCTGCTGCCGCCCGCGCTTCAGGGCCTCGGCCAGAGCGGGCGCGCAGTCCTTCCGGTCGCACGTGCCCTCCTCCGCCCTCTCCGTGTCGATGCGAAGCCGGACCACGGCATCGCGGTCGTCGGTCACCGCGAACGTGACCTCCGAGCCGCCGGAGCCCGGGAAGAGCGTGCGTGCTCCGATCGCCTTGAGCTGCCCCGGGAAGTGCTTCTCGGCCAGTTCCTCCGCCGCACGGCGGTCGTCATCGGTGTCGACCACTCCGCACGCGCCCAGGAGCACGACCAGCGATCCCGTCAGCACGCCGGTCAGTGCGGCCTTCCACCCTCTACGGCGTGATCCGGTCATGATCTGCTCCTCCACCTGGCCCCGTCCCCTGTTCCTGTGACAGTAGGACGAGCGCCCGCGGGCCGGATGAGTACGCCTACTCAACCCGGTGTGCGGCGTCCTCGCGCACCTCTTCCCACCCCATCGCCGCCATTGGCATGGACCTGACTATCGAACTCCGCTACAGTCCGGGACGGCGCACTGAGAGCGCTCTCAAGCGGCACGATCGGCATGCGCTCCCGGACGCCTCCCGTTCCACCCCCACGTCGCTGGAACAACAGGAAGGGTCACTCCCTTGAGACACGCAACCGTGCTGCGGACCGGTCTGTCCGCACTCCTGCTCGTTGGTGCCTGGGCCGCCGCCGGCCCCTCGACCGCCTCCGCCGCCCCCACCGACTCCGCGGAGGCCCCCGCCTCCTCGGCCCTGCTCACCGCGATGCAGCGGGACTTCGGCCTCACCGAGGGCGAAGCCGTCGCGAGGCTCGCCGACGAGAAGGCGGCCACCGCCCTGGAGCCGAAGGCGCAGCGCGCCGCGGGCTCCGCCTTCGGCGGCTCCTGGTTCGACGCGAGGACCGGCAAGCTGGTCGTCGCCGTCACGAACGCCGGCAAGGCCGAGGCCGTACGGGCCGCCGGTGCCGAAACCCGGCTCGTCGAGCACTCGGCGAAGCAGCTCGACGCGGCGAAGGCACGCATCGACGCCCTGCCCGCACCGTCCGGCGTGAGCAGCTGGCACGTCGATCCGGCGACCAGCAGCGTCGTCGTGAACGTCGTCGCCTCCGAGCGTCGTGACAACGATGTCCGATCCTTCGTCGCCAAGGCCCGCGAGGCCGGGCCCGTGACCGTGGAGACGACGGCCGAAGCGCCGCAGACCTTCGCCGCGGGAACGGTCGGAGGGGACCCGTACTACACGGGCAACGTGCGCTGCTCCATCGGCTTCTCCGTCCACGGCGGCTTCGTCACCGCCGGGCACTGCGGCGGTGCCGGCCAGTCCGTGCGCGGCTGGGACGGCTCGGCCATCGGCAACTTCCAGGGCTCGTCCTTCCCCGGCGACGACTACGCCTGGGTGAACGTGGCCAACGGCTGGTGGACCGTGCCGGTCGTCATCGGCTGGGGCACCGTCTCCGACCAGCTCGTCCGGGGCTCGAACGAGGCTCCGATCGGCGCCTCGATCTGCCGCTCCGGCTCCACCACCCACTGGCACTGCGGCAACGTCCTCGCCAAGAACGAGACCGTCAACTACAGCCAGGGCGCCGTGCACCAGATGACCAAGACGAGCGTCTGCGCCGAAGGCGGCGACTCCGGCGGCTCGTTCATCAGCGGCGATCAGGCCCAGGGTGTCACCTCCGGCGGCTGGGGCAACTGCTCCGGCGGCGGGGAGACCTGGTACCAGCCGGTCAACGAGATCCTCAACCGGTACGGGCTGACCCTGCACACCGCGTGATCCGGGGGAGCCGCCCCGCCGTCCTCCCCGGCGGAGCGGCTCCCGCCGACGGGTGAGGCGCCGGGCCGCGTGCGGTCCGGGGTGGCCGAAATTGACCGGCCCAGCGAAGGCAGTGTGTGAGCGGCCCCGCCGACGTGCGGGGCCGCTTCCGTATGCGGGCTCCGCGGGAGAGCGTTTCCCCGCCGCTCAACAGCCTGTGCGCGGTGCATCGTTCACCAGCTATTGACACCTTCTCAGCACCGGCGCAACACTGGCACCGCTTTGGAGAGCGCTCTCCCAGAGGATCCCGCGGTCCGCCGGCCTCGTGACGTACGGGGCGAGCCTCTTCCCGGCTGCACCGTCCGGCTCACCCTTTCCCCCCCACCGTGCACCCGATGTGCAGGGATGAAGAGCGGCATGGAGGTCCCCATGGTGACAAGACTCAACAGAACGACCCTGGTGTCCGCGCTGATCGTGGCGACCGCCCTGGCGCTGGTCGCGCTCGGGCTCACCGCGATCACGAACGCCGGGGCGACCGGCGCGGAGGCGGCCCCGGCCGTGTCCGACAAGCCCGCTGCGGCCGCGCACGTCATGCGGGGTCACGCGATGGCGGCGGCGAAGCCCGTGGCCTTCGGGGACGACCCCGACGGCGACGGCTACATACCGGCGGACCCGCCGGTCACAGGAGTGGAGCCGTCCGACGAGATCCCGCCGCACCGCTACTTCCACGAGTTCCAGGCCAACTGCTCGGTCAACCACACCGCCCCGGACGACCCGATCGTCTACCCGGGCCGGGCGGGCGCGTCGCACGACCACACGTTCATGGGCAACGACACCACGAACGCGAACAGCACCACCGCGTCCCTGAGCGCGGGCGGTACCGCGTGCCTGGCGCCCGGCGACCTGTCCGCGTACTGGATGCCGACCCTCTACAACGGGAACGAGGAGATCCGCCCGGTCGGCCCCCAGACCATCTACTACAAGGCCGGAGTCACCGACTACCGCACCGTACGGCCCTTCCCCAAGGGGCTGCGGTTCGTCGTCGGCAGCCCCACGCAGACCGCCGAGGAGTTCCGCGACCACCCCGGCATGGTCGAGGGCTACGAGTGCGGCGAGAGCTACCACAACTACGACTTCCCGGCCGCGTGCCCGACCAGTCGGGACACCCAGCTCAACCTGCGCATGCAGGCGCCCAGTTGCTGGGACGGCAAGAACCTGGACACCCCCGACCACAAGGCCCACATGGCCTATCCGGTCGTGATGGGGGCCAACCAGGACGTCTGCCCGACGAGCCACCCGGTCGCCCTGCCGATGATCGAGTTCAAGATGGCGTGGCCGGTCAACGGTGACATGTCGCAGGTGAGACTGGCCAGCGGCACCGGCCACTCCTTCCACTACGACTTCTTCAACGCCTGGGACGACGCCACGCTCGACGCCCTGGTCGACCACTGCATCGTCGGTGCCCTCCAGTGCAACGCCCGTGGCTACGACGAGAACAACCCGGGCGAGGGCGCGGTTCTGGACGAGAACTACGAACTGCCCTGACCCTGCCCACCGCGTCTCCCCGATGGGCGCACCGCACCCATCGGGGAGAGCGCTCTCCCATCTCTCCGTGATCTCCCTGCCCTGCTCCGACCCGTCCGGCCTCCCCGGCCCACTCTTCCCGCCTCTCCCACCCCACCCGCACTCCCGTGAGGAGCCCCTCCCCCCATGATCACGTCCCGAATCCGACGACCGGCCCGCGCCCGGGGCCGTACCACCGCACGCCTCGCCGTCGCCACGCTGTTGGCCGCCGCGGCGGCCGCGCTTCCGGTGCCCGCCGCGCAGGCCGCCGGCAGCGTGGTGAAGGTGACCGGCTCCCAGGGCGCCTGGCAGCTGACCGTCAACGGCGCCCCGTACACCGTGAAGGGCCTGACCTGGGGTCCGTCCGTCGCGGATGCCGGGCAGTACATGCCCGACGTGAAGTCGATGGGCGTCAACACGATCCGTACCTGGGGCACCGACGCCACGACGAAGCCCCTGCTGGACACCGCGGCGGCGAACGGCATCAAGGTGATCGCCGGGTTCTGGCTGCAGCCGGGCGGCGGTCCCGGCAGCGGCGGCTGTGTCAACTACCTGACGGACACCGCGTACAAGAACGACATGCTCGCCGAGTTCCCGAAGTGGGTGGAGACCTACAAGGACCATGAGGGCGTCCTGATGTGGAACGTCGGCAACGAGTCGGTGCTCGGTCTGCAGAACTGCTACAGCGGCGACGCGTTGGAGCAGCAGCGCGATGCCTACACCACCTTCGTCAACGAGATCGCCAAGAAGATCCACGCGGTCGACCCGAACCATCCGGTCACCTCGACCGACGCGTGGACCGGGGCCTGGCCGTACTACAAGAAGAACGCGCCCGACCTCGACCTGTACGCCGTGAACTCCTACGACGCCGTCTGCGACATCCGGGACACCTGGGAGAGCGGCGGCTACGACAAGCCCTACATCGTCACCGAGGGCGGGCCCGCCGGTGAGTGGGAGGTGCCGGACGACGCCAACGGCGTACCGGACGAGCCCGGCGACGTGGCGAAGGCCGAGGGCTACCAGCGCGCCTGGGACTGCGTCGACGGGCACGAGGGGGTGGCGCTCGGCGCCACGCTGTTCCACTACGGGACCGAGTACGACTTCGGCGGCGTCTGGTTCAACCTGCTCCCCGCGGGCCAGAAGCGGCTCTCCTACTACGCGGTGAAGGAGGCGTTCGGGGCGGACACCTCGGGCGACAACACCCCGCCGGTCATCAGCGGGATGGCCGTCGACAACGCCTCCGCCGTCCAGGCGGGCAAGCCGTTCACCTTCAGGGCGTCCGTCTCCGACCCGGACGGCGACGCGCTCACCCACCAGGTGCTGGTCAACTCCAAGTACATCGACAACGGTGGTCAGTTGACGGAGGCGGCCTTCACCGACCGGGGTGACGGCACGTTCGAGGTCACCGCACCGGACAGGCTCGGCGTCTGGAAGGTCTACCTCAAGTCGACCGACGGGAAGGGCAACGTCGGCATCGAGACGAAGTCCTTCAAGGTGGTGCCGCCGAAGGTCGACGGGGTGAACCTGGCCTCCGGGAAGCCCGCCGAGGCCTCGTCGTTCCAGCCGGACAGCGTCGGCTGCCCCTGCCCGGCGGCCAACGCCGTCGACGGTTCCTTCGACACCCGCTGGGCCAGCGACTGGGCCGACCAGCAGTGGATCCAGGTCGACCTGGGGGCGACCAGCTCCTTCGACCACGTCCAGCTGGCCTGGGAGGCGGCCTACGCCAAGGCGTACACGGTCCAGACCTCGGACGACGGGCAGGCCTGGAACACCGTCCACACCCAGACGGCGGGCAACGGCGGCATCGATGACATCGAGGTCGCCGGCAACGCCCGCTTCGTCCGCGTGAGCACCTCCGAGCGCGGCACCCCGTGGGGCTACTCGCTCTACGAGTTCGGCGTCTACCGGAGCTGATCCGGCGGGGCCGGGAAGCTCTTCGCGCCGTCCCATCCCCGCTGTCGGCGCGGAGGGGGCCCGCGGCGGCCACGGACCACCGTGACCGCCGCGGGCTCGTCGCGCCCGGGGGCGGTGCACCACCGCACACCGCCGTGCACCGGGCGTACCGGTCGCGGCTCACCGGCCGCCGAGGCGTCCCGCCCGTACACAGCCCCTTGTCCGCCCCCGGTGGCGCCCCGTCGGCACGTTGTATTCGGTGATGCGGGGGGTAGCGTCCTCCCCATGGACTCTCGTACCACCGTTGAGCGCGCTCAACGCCTCAAGCAACTGCACGCCGAGCACCGGCCCCTGGTACTGCCGACCGTCTGGGACGTCTGGTCCGCGCGGACGGCGGCCGACGCCGGATTCCCCGCGCTGACCGTCGGCAGTCACCCGCTCGCCGATTCCCGGGGGGCCGACGACCAGGAGGGGCAGACCTTCGAGGAGGTGCTCGCCGCCGTCGGGCCGATCGTCGCGGCGGTCGACGTTCCCGTCTCCGTGGATCTGGAGTCCGGCTACGGACAGAAGCCCGCGGATCTCGTCGCCGGTCTCATCGAGGTCGGCGGCGTCGGTCTCAACATCGAGGACACCGTCCACTCGGAGGGCGGACGCGTGCGCAGCACGCAGGAGCACGCGAGCTACATCGCGGGCCTGCGCGCGGCGGCCGACGACGCCGGGGTCCCGGTCTGGATCAACGGACGCACCGACCTCTTCCTGTACGCGGAGGACGCTTCCGCCGTCCTCGACGAGGCGATCGAGCGTATGCGGGCCCTGGTGCGGGCGGGCGCCGACAGCGTCTACCCGGTGCGCATCCAGGACAACGACGAACTGCTCGCGGCGGTGACGGCCGCCGTCTCCGTGCCCGTGAACTCCACGGCCCATCCGGTCAAGCACGATCTCGAGCGCTTCCGCCGCCTCGGCGTCGGCCGGATCACCTACGGCCCGCTGCTGCAACTCGCGATGACCGACGCGATGAAGGGCATGCTGGCGCCCTGGGCGCCCTAGGGCCTGTCTGACAAATGATCACCTGGCCGCTTCACGGAGCCAGAGGATCAGGGAGGCCAGGACGACTCCCGCGCGGTACCGGTTCGCGAGCTTGTCGAACCTGGTTGCGATCGCGCGGAACTGTTTGAGGCGAGCGAAGCATCGTTCGACCACGTTGCGGTCGCGATAGATCTCCGTGTCGAAGACGGGTGGCCGACCACCGCGGCGCCCCCGGCGCCGACGGTTGGCCACCTGGTCGCGGCGCTCGGGGATCGTGGCAGCGATACCCCGACGCCTCAGCAGTTGACGGATGGCCCTGCTGGAATATGCCTTATCACCCAGCACACGGTCCGGTGTCGTGCGCGGACGGCCCGTGCCGGCCCGAGGAGTGCGTACCCCATTGAGGACATCGGCGAACGCTGTGGCGTCGTTGACGTTTCCGGGTGTGAGCACAATCGACAGCGGCAGCCCCCGGCCGTCGACGTCGAGATGGACCTTGGTGGTCAACCCGCCCCGAGACCGACCGAGTGCCTGGCACGCCTGCGAGCGGCCCGGATCTTCCAGTTCGTCCCCGTCCCCCTTTTACGGGCGCCTGCGGCATGCTGATGGGCCCGGTTGACCGTGGAGCCGACGGCGACGGTCCACTCCACCCGGCCCGCCGCATCGTCACGGACCTGGACGTGTTCCAGCAGCTTCGCCCATGTGCCATCGGCCTCCCAGCGGGCGAACCGCTCGTAGACGGTCTGCAACGGCCCATACCGCTCGGGTAGGTCGCGCCACGGGGCCCCGGTCCGCAGCCGCCACAGCACCCCGTTGACCACCTGCCGGTGATCACGCCACGGACGGCCGCGTTCGTCCACCTGCGGCAACAGGGGCTCTATTCGCCCCCATGCCGCATCCGTCAACTCACCTCGACCCGCCACAAGATCAATTATCAGACCGGCTATAGAGTCCTGCCCGTGGCAAATCATCAGGACGACACCAGGACGGCCTACGACGGTGTCGTCGAGCTGTACGCATCGCTGTTCGCAAACCAGCTGGAGACACAGCCTTTCTCCCGGGCCATGATCGGCACCTTCGCCGAACTGGTGCGCGCGACGGGCAACCCGCGGGCAGCGGACGTCGGGTGCGGGCCCGGACATCTGACAGCCATGCTGCACGAACTGGGCCTGGACGCCTTCGGGCTCGACCTTGCCCCCGGCATGGTCGACCACGCCCGGCAGGCTCATCCGGCGCTGCGCTTCCAAGAGGCGCGGATGGAATCCCTGCCGATCGAGGACGGCGCGCTCGGCGGCGTGCTGGCCCACTACTCGATGATCCACACCCCTCCGGGGGAGCTGCCGGAGCTACTCTCCGAACAGGTACGCGTCCTGGCGCCGGATGGCCTGCTCCTGGTCTCCTTCTTCGGGACCGACGGACAAGAACCGGTTCGCTTCAACCACAAAGTGGCGCCCGCCTACAGCTGGCCGGCAGATAGCCTCGCCGAACTGCTGGCCGATGCCGGGCTCGATCCCTTCGCCCGGCTGCTCCACGATCCGGCCTCTGAACGGGGTTTCCTCGACGCGCACCTGCTGGCCCGCCGCTCGTAGGTCCTGCCCGGCAATACCCGCCAGACGTCGGCGCATATCCGGGCTGCCAGCTCGACGGACGCTCGCTGGTCCGACGGGAATTGTCAGACAGGCCCTAGAGCCTTTCGCCCCGGGGCCGCGCTCCTTCGCGTGTTCTGGCCGGCCCGGTGGAGGCCGGCCAGAACACGGGACCGTCAGAGAGTGATCATCCGGGTGCCTGCGTTGAAGTAGGTGCCCATGTTGGTGCGCACCGCGACCTCGCCGTTCTGGATCGTGTGGACGTACATGTCCGCCTTGCCGTCGCCGGTGGTGTCACCGAAGCGGAGACGGCCCTGGTCGCTGCCGGTGAGGAAGCGGCCCCAGCCGGCGCTCCAGTGGGTGCCGCCGTCGAAGTAGGTGCCCATGTTCTTGCGGACGGCGATGTTGCCGTCGTTGGTGTGGACGATGAGGTCGGCCTTGTTGTCGCCGGTGATGTCGGCGAAGTAGAGGCGTC
>NZ_BMVK01000005.1 GCF_014650675.1 Streptomyces anulatus
TCGTCGTCGGACTCACCGGCGGACCCGAAGGACGCACCCTCATCCGCCGCGCCTCCCGGATGGCGGCCAAGGGCTCCGGCAGCGAGATCCTCGCCGTCTACATCGCCCGCAGCGACGGCCTGACCTCCGCGTCCCCGAAGGAACTGGCCGTCCAGCGCACCCTGGTCGAGGACCTCGGCGGCACCTTCCACCACGTCATCGGCGACGACATACCGGCCGCCCTGCTGGAGTTCGCCCGCGGCGTGAACGCCACCCAGATCGTGCTCGGCTCCAGCCGCCGCAAGACCTGGCAGTACATCTACGGACCCGGGGTCGGCGCCACCGTCGCGCGCGAGTCGGGGCCCGACCTCGACGTCCACATCGTGACCCACGAGGAGGTCGCCAAGGGGCGCGGTCTGCCCATGGCCCGCGGCGCCCGCCTCGGCCGGGCCCGGATCCTCTGGGGCTGGCTCGTCGGCGTCGTCGGCCCCGTCCTGCTCGCGGTGGTGCTGCGCGGCATGGAGGACGCCCCGGGCCTCGCCAACGACGTCCTGCTCTTCCTCTTCCTGACGGTGGCCGCCGCCCTGCTCGGCGGACTGCGGCCCGCGCTCGCCTCGGCGGCCGTCGGCTCCATGCTGCTGAACTACTGGTTCACCCCGCCCACCCACACCCTCACCGTCCAGGACCCCGAGAACCTCGTCGCCATCGTGATCTTCTTCGCGGTGGCGGTGGCGGTTTCCTCCGTGGTCGACCTCGCGGCCCGGCGCACCCACCAGGCGGCCCGGCTGCGCGCCGAGTCGGAGATCCTCTCCTTCCTCGCGGGCAGCGTGCTCCGCGGCGAGACCGCCCTCGACGCCCTGCTGGACCGGGTCCGCGAGACCTTCGCCATGGAGTCCGTCGCCCTGCTGGAGCGCAGCAGCGACGTCGAACCGTGGACCTGCGCCGGATCCGTCGGGCCGGCCCCGGTCACCCGCCCCGACGACGCCGACGTGGACATGCCGGTCGGCGACAACATGGCCCTCGCGCTGTCCGGCCGGGTGCTGCCCGCCGAGGACCGCCGGGTGCTCGGCGCGTTCGCCGCCCAGGCCGCCGTCGTCCTGGACCGCCAGCGTCTGGTCGGTGAGGCCGAGCAGGCCCGCAGGCTCGCCGAGGGCAACCGGATCAGGACCGCCCTGCTGGCCGCCGTCAGCCACGACCTGCGCACCCCGCTGGCCGCCATCAAGGCCGCAGTCAGCTCGCTGCGCTCCGACGACGTGGCCTGGTCCGACGAGGACGAGGCGGAACTCCTGGAAGGCATCGAGGACGGCGCCGACCGGCTGGACCACCTCGTCGGCAATCTGCTGGACATGTCCCGCCTCCAGACCGGCACCGTGACCCCGCTGATCCGCGAGATCGACCTCGACGAGGTGGTCCCCATGGCGCTCGGCGGCGTCCCGGAGGGCAGCGTCGACCTCGACATCCCCGAGACGCTGCCGATGGTCGCCGTCGACCCCGGGCTCCTGGAGCGGGTCGTCGCCAACATCGTGGAGAACGCCGTCAAGTACAACCCCGGCCAGGAGCCCGTCGCCGTGGCCGCCAGCGCCCTCGGCGGCCGGGTCGAGCTGCGCGTCGTGGACCGCGGCCGGGGCGTCCCCGACGAGGCCAAGGAACGGATCTTCGAGCCCTTCCAGCGGTACGGGGACGCCCCGCGCGGCGCCGGAGTGGGCCTCGGCCTCGCCGTCTCCCGGGGCTTCGCCGAGGCCATGGGCGGCACCCTCGACGCCGAGGACACCCCGGGCGGCGGGCTGACCATGGTCCTGACCCTCACCGCCGCGCCGGGCGGGATCCGGGCGGAGGCCGAGCTGCCGGCCCGGGCCACCTCATGACACGTCCCCGCGGACCGGGACGCCCCCGGGCGTACGCCGCCCGCCCCCGCGCTCTTCCCTCCGCCCCGCCCTCCCCGTACAGCAGAGTTCTTCCCTCCTCCCCGTGCAGCAGAAAGGCAGGTCCGCGATGACCAGGGTGCTTGTGGTCGACGACGAGCCGCAGATCGTCCGCGCCCTCGTGATCAACCTGAAGGCGCGCCAGTACGAGGTCGACGCCGCGCCCGACGGGGCGACTGCCCTCCAGCTCGCCGCCGCCCGCCACCCCGACGTCGTCCTCCTCGACCTCGGGCTGCCGGACATGGACGGGGTCGAGGTGATCAGGGGCCTGCGCGGCTGGACCCGGGTGCCCATCCTCGTCCTCTCCGCGCGCCACACCTCCGACGAGAAGGTGGAGGCCCTGGACGCCGGGGCGGACGACTACGTCACCAAGCCGTTCGGCATGGACGAGCTGCTGGCCCGGCTGCGCGCCTCGGTACGCCGGGCGGAACCGGTCGGTCAGGACGGCGGGGCCGAGGACATCGCCCTCGTCGAGACGGCCGGCTTCACCGTCGACCTGGCGGCGAAGAAGGTGCACCGGTCAGGCCGCGACGTACGCCTCACCCCCACCGAATGGCACCTGCTGGAGGTCCTCGTCCGCAACAGCGGCCGCCTGGTCAGCCAGAAGCAGCTCCTCCAGGAGGTCTGGGGCCCTTCCTACGGCACCGAGACCAACTATCTGCGGGTCTACATGGCCCAGCTGCGCCGCAAGCTGGAGGCGGACCCCTCGCACCCCCGGCACTTCGTCACCGAACCGGGCATGGGCTACCGCTTCGAGCGCGGCTGACGGGCGCCGGGTCACCCTTTCGTGTGGTTTCCAGGGCCTCCGTGCGCAGACCGAAGGACCGGTACCCTTCGGGTATGAGTGCTGTTCCCCGATCCGAGAAAGCCGGGAAGGCCGGGAAGGCGGCGAGACCTTCCGGGCGGTTCCGCCGTATGCTCGACCGGCTCTCCAGTTCCCAGGAGGACCTGGAGTCCCAGGAGCTGCAGGAGGACGCGCAGGTCACCGGATGCACCCGGATCTCCGAGTGCTCCGACCGGCAGATCGTGAAGGTGGCTGGTACGTTGCGGACCGTCACCCTCCGTCCCCGGGCCGGAGTGCCCGCCCTGGAGGCGGAGCTCTTCGACGGCACCGAGCCGCTGGACGTGGTCTGGCTCGGCCGTCGCTCCATCGTCGGTATCGAGCCCGGCCGCAGGATCATCGCCTCGGGGCGGGTCGCCATGAGCCATGGCCGCCGGGTGCTGTTCAACCCCACATACGAACTCCGACCGCTCGCCAAGGAGTAGCCGGTGACGTCTCTCGACAAGCCGACGTCCGAAACGGACCAGCCCCACCGTACGGCCCCGCAGCACACCGGCGGGAAGCACGCCGCCCAGCAGGACGACGAGGCGAAGGCCGTCACCGAGGCCGCCCTCTTCGAGGCCTTCGGCGGTGTGCGCGGCATGGTGGAGACAGTCCTCCCCGGGCTGCTTTTCGTCACGATCTTCACCATCAACAAGAACCTGAACGCCTCGGCCATCGCGGCCCTGGCGGTGTCCCTGGCCCTCGTCGCCGTCCGGCTGATCCGCCGGGACACCGTCAAGCACGCGTTCAGCGGTGTCTTCGGGGTGGCCTTCGGCGTCCTCTTCGCGAAGATGACCGGCGACGCCAAGGACTTCTACCTGCCGGGCATGCTCTACACCCTGGGTCTCGCGGTCGCCTACATCGGCACCGCCGTGGCCGGGGTGCCGCTGATCGGCCTGATCCTCGGCCCGGTCTTCAAGGAGAACCTCTCCTGGCGGACCCGTAACCCGGGCCGGAAGAAGGCGTACACCAAGGCCAGTTACGCCTGGGGCTTCATCCTGCTGGCCAAGTGCGCGATCCTCTTCCCGCTCTACTGGTGGGCCGACACCACCGAGTTCGGCTGGGTGCTCATCGCGCTGAAGATCCCGCCGTTCCTGCTCGCGGTCTATCTGACCTGGGTCTTCCTCGCGAAGGCGCCGGCGCCCATCGACGTCTTCGCCGAGATGGAGGCCGAGGAACAGGCCGAGAAGGAGCGCAAGAAGCAGGCCGCCGCGGCGCTCCGCGACCCGGACGCCTGACCCGTACACCGGCATCGCAGAGGAAGGGGCCCGGAACCGCTCAGCGGTTCCGGGCCCCTTCCCGTGGTTCTGCCCGGTCAGTCCTCCGACGGATCCCGCCGGACCGACAACAGGTCCTCCAACTGCTCCTCGCGCGCCTGGGCTGCCACGAACAGCAGCTCGTCACCTGCCTCCAGGGACTCCTCGGGGCTCGGCGTCAGCACCCGCGTACCCCGGATGATCGTCACCAGCGAGGTGTCCTCGGGCCAGGCCACGTCCCCGACACGGGTACCGGCCAGCGCCGACTCCGGCGGCAGGGTCAGCTCCACCAGGTTGGCGTCGCCGTGGCTGAAGCGCAGCAGCCGGACCAGATCGCCGACGCTCACCGCCTCCTCGACCAGGGCCGACATCAGGCGCGGCGTCGAGACGGCGACGTCCACGCCCCAGGACTCGTTGAACAGCCACTCGTTCTTCGGGTTGTTCACCCGGGCCACCACACGGGGCACGCCGTACTCGGTCTTGGCGAGCAGCGAGACGACCAGGTTGACCTTGTCGTCCCCGGTCGCGGCGATCACCACGTTGCACCGCTGCAGCGCCGCCTCGTCCAGCGACGTGATCTCACAGGCGTCCGCGAGCAGCCACTCGGCCATCGGGACCCGCTCCACCGAGATGGCGGTCGGCGCCTTGTCGATCAGCAGCACCTCGTGCCCGTTCTCCAGCAGCTCGGCGGCGATGGAACGGCCCACCGCGCCCGCCCCGGCAATCGACACACGCATCAGTGACCGTCCTCCTCGGGACCCTGGGCGAAGGCCTCTTCGACCTTGGCGATCTCGTCCGTACGCATCATCACGTGGACCAGGTCGCCCTCCTGGAGGACGGTCTGCGAGCTCGGCAGTATGGCCTCGCCCAACCGGGTGAGGAAGGCGACACGGACCCCCGTCTCCTCCTGGAGCGTGCTGATCTTGTGGCCGATCCAGGACGGCGTCGTGTGCACCTCGGCGAGCTGCACACCCCCGCTCGGATCGCGCCACAGGGGCTCGGCGCCCGAAGGCAGCAGCCGTCGCAGCATCTGGTCCGCCGTCCAGCGGACCGTCGCCACGGTGGGGATGCCGAGGCGCTGGTAGACCTCGGCGCGCCGGGGGTCGTAGATCCGCGCCGCGACGTTCTCGATGGAGAACATCTCGCGGGCCACCCGGGCCGCGATGATGTTCGAGTTGTCGCCGCTGCTGACCGCCGCGAACGCCCCGGCGTCCTCGATGCCCGCCTCGCGGAGAGTGTCCTGGTCGAAGCCGACCCCGGTGACCCGGCGACCGCCGAATCCGGACCCGAGGCGACGGAACGCCGTGGGGTCCTGGTCGATCACCGCGACGGTGTGCCCCTGCTGTTCCAGGGTCTGTGCGAGAGCGGCTCCGACGCGCCCGCAGCCCATGATGACGATGTGCACTGTGCGCCTACCCCGCCGTCCTGGTCATCCGGCTGACCTGCGAAAACACGCTGCTCACACTTCTCTCTCAGCTTGCTGGGCAAACAACGGGACACACACCCGCGGCGCGGCCCGGGGACGAGCTTAAGCGCCGGGGTGGTCAATCCCTCATCCGAGTGTCCGCATCTTCGCGCACTCCGGCAAAGGGAAAGCAAAATAGGCCGAACGAGTGCAAGGATTGCGTTAAGGAATAAGGGGCGTTCTCCGCCGACCGCAGGAGATTGCGGGGCCACGTCGAAAGGGTGTGCGTTCCGGCCACGGGCTCCGCTTACGATCCTCAGCGTGTCCAAACTGACCGACCTGCCCAAACGGATCCTGATCGGCCGGGCGCTGCGTAGCGACAAACTCGGGGAGACCCTTCTCCCCAAGCGCATCGCGCTCCCCGTCTTCGCGTCCGACCCGTTGTCCTCGGTGGCGTACGCACCCGGAGAAGTCCTCCTCGTGCTGTCCATCGCGGGGGTGTCGGCGTACCACTTCAGCCCCTGGATCGCCGTCGCTGTCGTGGTCCTCATGTTCACGGTCGTCGCCTCCTACCGGCAGAACGTCCGCGCCTACCCGAGCGGCGGCGGCGACTACGAGGTCGCGACCACCAACCTCGGCCCCAAGTCCGGACTGACCGTCGCCAGCGCCCTGCTCGTCGACTACGTCCTCACCGTCGCCGTGTCGATCTCCTCCGGCGTCGAGAACCTCGGCTCCGCGATCCCATTCGTCATCGAGCACAAGACGCTCTGCGCCATCGGCGCCATCGTCCTGCTCACCCTGATGAACCTGCGCGGCGTCAAGGAGTCCGGGAAGCTCTTCGCCATTCCCACCTACCTCTTCGTGGCCGGCGTCTTCCTCATGATCCTGTGGGGCGCGTTCCGGGGAGTGGTCCTCGGCGACGCGATGCACGCCCCCACCTCCGACCTGGAGATCAGGCCCGAACACGAGGGGCTGGCCGGTTTCGCGCTCGTCTTCCTGCTGCTGCGGGCCTTCTCCTCCGGCTGCGCCGCCCTCACCGGGGTCGAGGCGATCAGCAACGGGGTGCCCGCCTTCCGGAAGCCGAAGAGCAAGAACGCCGCGACCACGCTCGCCATGATGGGCCTGCTCGCCGTCACCATGTTCTGCGGCATCATCGGCCTGGCCCTGGCCACCGACGTCAAGATGGCCGAGAACCCGGCGGTCGACCTGATCCGCGACGGCGTCCCGGTCGGCGCGGGCTTCACCCAGGACCCGGTCATCGCCCAGGTCGCCGAGGCGGTCTTCGGCCACGGCTCCTTCCTCTTCATGGTCCTCGCGGCCGCCACCGCCCTGGTGCTCTTCCTCGCCGCGAACACCGCGTACAACGGCTTCCCGCTGCTCGGCTCGATCCTCGCCCAGGACCGCTACCTGCCGCGCCAGCTGCACACGCGCGGCGACCGCCTCGCGTTCTCCAACGGCATTGTGCTGCTGGCGGGCGCCGCCATCCTGCTCGTCTGGGTCTACGGCGCCGACTCCACGCGGCTGATCCAGCTCTACATCGTCGGGGTGTTCGTCTCCTTCACCCTCAGCCAGACCGGCATGGTGCGGCACTGGAACCGCCTGCTGGCCGACGAACGGGATCAGGCCAAGCGCCGCCACATGGTGCGCTCCCGCGCCATCAACGCGTTCGGCGCCTTCTTCTGCGGCATGGTCCTGGTGATCGTCCTCGCCACCAAGTTCACCCACGGCGCCTGGGTGGCCCTGCTCGGCATGGTCATCTTCTACGGCACGATGACCGCGATCCGGAAGCACTACGACCGGGTCGCCGCCGAGATCGCCGCCGACGAGACGCCCACGGACGAGAGCGTGCGCCCCTCCCGCGTCCACGCCATCGTCCTCGTCTCCAAGCTCCACCGCCCCACGCTGCGCGCCCTCGCCTACGCCAAACTGATCCGCGCCGACCACCTGGAGGCGCTCTCCATCAGCGTCGACCCGGACGAGACGAAGGCGCTGCGCGAGGACTGGGAACGGCGCGCCATCAACGTCCCCCTCAAGATCCTCGACTCGCCCTACCGCGAGGTGACCCGCCCGGTCATCGAGTACGTGAAGGGCCTGCGCCGCCAGAGCCCGCGCGACGTGGTCAGCGTCTACATCCCCGAGTACGTGGTCGGCCACTGGTACGAGCACCTCCTGCACAACCAGAGCGCCCTGCGCCTGAAGGGCCGTCTGCTCTTCACCCCCGGCGTCATGGTGACCTCCGTCCCGTACCAGCTCCAGTCCTCCGAGGCGGCGAAGAAGCGGGCCCGCAAGCGCGCCGACTGGAGCGCCCCGGGTTCGGTCCGCCGGGGCCCGGTGGAGCGGGGGCACAAGGAGTCGAACCGCAAGGAGCCCCACCGCAAGGGCTGAAACCGTTCGCCGATGGACGACGGGCCGGGACGCTGACGTACGGGCGTCACGAGCCCGGCCGGAAGGCGCCAGGCTGCGGGGCCGGTCGTGGTAAGCGCCCTGACCCCGTCCGCGTAGACTGGTGGGCTGTCGTCCGGCCGCGGGCCCGACCGTTTGCCCCCTTTCTCCCTGGAGCCTCCCCTCATGCAGAACGAACCCACGTCTTCGCTGGTCGGGGAGGAGTACGAGGTCGAGGTCGGGCCCGTCGCGCACGGCGGCCACTGCATCGCCCGCACCGCCGAGAACCAGGTGCTCTTCGTACGCCACACGCTCCCCGGCGAGAAGATCATCGCCAAGGTCACCGACGGCGACACGGACTCCCGCTTCCTGCGGGCCGACGCGGTACGGATCATCGAGCCGTCCAAGGACCGCGTCGAGGCGCCCTGCCCGTACGCCGGCCCCGGCATGTGCGGCGGCTGCGACTGGCAGCACGCCAAGCCGGGCGCGCAGCGCCGCCTCAAGGGCGAGGTCATCGCCGAGCAGCTCCTGCGCCTGGCGGGCCTGACCCCCGAGGAGGCCGGCTGGGACGGCACGGTCATGCCGGCCGAGGGCGACAAGCTCCCCGCGGGCGAGGTGCCGGCCTGGCGCACCCGCGTCCAGTACGCCGTCGACGCCGACGGCCGCGCGGGCCTGCGGAAGCACCGCTCGCACGACGTCCAGCCGATCGACCGCTGCCTGATCGCCGCGCCGGGCGTCTCGGAGCTCGGCGTCGAGAAGCGCGAGTGGCCGCAGATCGCCGCGGTGGAGGCCATCACCGCCACCGGCTCGAACGACCGCCAGGTCATCCTCACCCCGAAGCCCGGCGGCCGGCTCCCCCTGGTCGAACTCGACAAGCCCGTCTCCGTGCTCCGCGTCGACGAGAAGGACGGCGGCGTCCACCGCGTCCACGGCCGCGCCTTCGTCCGCGAGCGCGCCGACGACCGCACCTACCGCGTCGGCTCCGGCGGCTTCTGGCAGGTCCACCCGCAGGCGGCCAACACCCTGGTCCGCGCTGTCATGCAGGGCCTGCTGCCCCGCAAGAACGACACGGCCCTCGACCTCTACTGCGGCGTCGGCCTGTTCGCGGGCGCCATCGGCCAGCGCCTCGGCGAGAAGGGCGCGGTCCTCGGCATCGAGTCCGGCAAGCGCGCGGTCGAGGACGCCCGCCACAACCTGAAGGACCTGGACCGGGTCCGCATCGAACACGGCAAGGTCGACCAGGTCCTGCCCCGCACCGGCATCACGGAGTGCGACCTGATCGTCCTGGACCCGCCGCGCGCGGGCGCGGGCAAGCAGGTCGTCAAGCACCTGTCGGGGCTGGGCGCCCGCAAGATCGCCTACGTGGCCTGCGACCCGGCGGCGCTGGCACGGGACCTGGCGTACTTCCGGGACGGGGGGTACAAGGTGCGGACGCTGCGGGCGTTCGACCTGTTCCCGATGACGCATCATGTGGAGTGCGTGGCGATTCTGGAGCCGGTGAAGAAGGGCGACTGAGCTGGGGATTCGCCCGCGCGCAGCATGTGCGGTGTGGGTGTTACGGGCGATATCCTGACGCCTAAATGACGCTCGTGACGCGCGTTCTGATGAGGTGTCAGGCGCGCGCTGTTGGGCAGGTCAGTCCTGTCGAGGTGGCGAATGTCGACGGGGCGCCAAGGGCAGGTGGCCGGCGTCGGTCATCTCGCCCGGGATCGCCCACGCCGTCGCGGGCGTCGGCTCCTGCGGTTGTTCAGCGCGTCGGAGGGCGTCGTCGATCTCGCTGAGCTTCGCGGAGGACAGGACTGCCGCCCGCTCCATCAGGTCGTCCCGGGACACCGTGGTCAGCCATGTGCACGGGGTGAAGCCCGGACGTGGGAGTGCGAGCCGCAGCACGCCTTCGAACGGCAGTCCTTCAGCGGCGCCGACCGTCACTTCGATGCCCAGACCGCTGAGGTCGACGCCCGCCGGAGCGACGACCTGCATCACCCGGATCCCGGACGTGTCGTCTCCCGACAGCAGCACGACCAGTCTCCGCTCGTCGAACTGGACCCACCAGACTTCGCCACGTTGCACAAGTCCCCCAGACACATGACGGCAGGCAGCCTGCGGGCCGAAGAGCACGTGGTGGCACGCAGGTCCACAGCGCAGACCCTGCCCGCCGGCGGGTCCCCTGCCGCGGACTCATCGAGCGTGCGAGGCGTGCGGTGGCGTCACGCCGGGGCCGGGTCCACGCGCTCCAGGGCGGTGAGGGGCCACGAACGGGAGCTGCTCGCCAGCAGCAGGACGCGTCGGCCGTGGGTGAGCCGGCCGTCCGCCTCCAGCGCCGCCAGCGTGATGAGCTGGTCCGCCGAGTAGCAGTGGCCGTGGGTGGCGTGGTGGGGGGAGTACGCCTTCTCCTCCGGCATCTGGGCGGCCGTGGTGAGGAAGCGGCGGGTGGTCGCGCTGTAGTTGCCGGTGATGAACCAGTCGAAGCCCCGTTCCGGCTCCGGGATGCTGCTGTTGATCCGGCCCAGAGTGACGAGCGCGATCACGTTCCTGGGAGAGATCGGCGCCGATGCCGCAGACGTGCACGCGGACACAGACCTCTTCGCCGCCGAAGTCCTGGACTCGCTGGGGACCCTGGCGTTCCTGGACTTCCTGGAGGAGCAGCGCGGCGAGGAGACCGAGCTCGCGACGCTGAAGATCGAACTGTTCTCCACCCTGCGCAAGGCCTACGGATTCGTCTTCGCCCAGGCGTGAGCGCCGCGGGCGACGGCCCCGGCGCCGAGCGGCCGTCCCGCACCACCGTTGAACCGATGCCACGACGTCAGGAGAGCCGATGACCTGGGAGATCCACACAGCGCGGAACGAGGAGGACGTACGCCGGTGCTGGCCGGTGTTCCGCGAGCTGCGCCCTCACATCGCCTCGGAGGACGAGTTCGTCGGGCGCTGGAAGGTCCAGCAGGACGAGGCCTACCGGATCGTCTTCCTGGAGCAGGACGGTGAGGTCCGGGCGGCCGCCGGATTCCGGATCGTCCACTCGATGGCCCGGGGCCGCGCCGTCTACCTGGACGACCTCTGCGCGTTGACCGAGCACAGGGGGCGGGACTGGGCCGTGCGGTCCTCGGCTTCGTCCAGGACGAGGCACGTCGGCTGGGCTGCGGGGCCGTCCACCTGGACACCGGTTACCACCGCAGGCGTGCCCACCGCACCTACCTCCGGAGCGGCTTCGAACTCAGCCTGCACCACTTGGAGTGGAAGGCCACCGAGGCGTGAGGGAGCTGCTCGGGCGCCATGAGGACCTCGCGTCGGCCCGGCCGGACGAACCGGCCGTCGTCCACGTGCGGGATCCGCACGCCGGCACCGTACAGACCTGGGCCGACCTGTGCGTGCGGGCCGGGGAGATCCAGGAGGCGCTGACGGACCAGGGCGTGAAGCCGCACCAGGTCTGTTCCCTCGTCCTGAAGGACCACCCCGACCTGGTGCCGACCCTGCTCGCGCTCTGGCGGCTCGACTGTCCGCCCGTCCTCCTGGACGCGAAGTGGGGCGCCCGGATGACGTCGTCGGTCCTGGCGCACAGCACGCGGCGTTCGGCGTGACGCTGGACGACGGCGGGACCGGCGCCCCGCCGGCCGTCGCACCGCTCGCCCCCGGCCCGTCCGACGCGCCGTCCGACGCCGTGTTCATCGGCTACACGTCGGGCAGCACCGGGGACCCGAAGGCGATCGTGTTCACCCACGAGCGCCTGTACGAGGGGACGCTCGGCAACGCCTCGGCGTCGAAGCGGCTGCGCGGCGGACCGGTCCGGCGGATCGCCCGCTCGATGCGGATGTCCGGATCCGGGGTGATCAACCTGCACCACACCTGGGGCGCGGTCCTCGGGGCGACCGTCGTCGTCCTGCCGGAGCTGACCGTCTCCACCGCGCGGGACTATTGGGCGCGGATCGAGGCCCACGGAATCGACCAGACCTTCCTCGTGCCGCAGTTGGTCGAGCTGGTCAACCGCTTCGCGGCCGACCGGGACCCGGCCGTCGACGCACCGCTGTGCCTCACGGGCAGCGCTCCGCTCTCGCCCCGGACGCAGGCGCGCTTCCAGCGCCGGTTCGGGACGCCCCTGTACAACGCCTACGGGCTCTCCGAGACCTCCTCGGCGGCCTTCTTCGGCCATCGGGGCCCCGACGGGCTGGCGACCAACAGCATCGGCGTCCCCGAGCGGGTGACGGCCCGCCTGCGTGATGCCTCCGGCGCGGTCGTCGACGGCGTCGGGGTCGGGGTCGGTGAGATCGAACTCTCCGGGGCCCAGGTGTTCACCGGCTACTACCGGAACACCGCCGCCACCGCAGAGTCGCTGGTCGACGGCTGGCTCCGCACCGGCGACATCGGCCGCCGCGACGAGGAGGGCGACTACCACCTCGTCGGCCGCAGCAAGGACGCGGTGATGAAGGGGAGTTACGCCATCTATCTCAGCGAGGTGGAGGAGGCGGCGTCGGCACACCCGCAGATCCTGGAGGCGGCGGCGCTGGCCCTGCGGCTGGCCGACAGCACCGAGGACATCGGCTGTCTCGTACGGCTCGTGGACGGCGGCGACGTGAGCGCCGACGACGTCCTCGCCCACCTCCGGGAGGCTCTCGGCGCCCAACGGGCTCCGTGCCGCGTGGTCCTGACCGACGAACCCCTGCCGAGGGGCGAGCAGGACAAGCTGGAGCGGCCCTCGGTCGTCGCCCGCTGGGACGCGCTGCCCGGGGTGCCGCGCAGCCTGGCCGGCTCGTGGCAGGACGACGGGGCGGGCCGGCGGTGATCGCCGGAGTGACGCACCTGACCATGGAGGCCGACCTGGACCACGGGAGTGCCCTGGCGGAGCCGTGGGGCTTCACGCCCGTCTTCCGCGACGAGGTGGTGCTGGAGGCCGGCTTCGAGGGCATCGACGACGGGGACGCGCCGCTGCCGCTCTCCCTGCTCGCGGGGCCGGGCGGCCTCCGGCTGGAAGTCGTACGGCACCGGCGCACGTCCGGCCGGCCGGCCGAGTGCGTACGGGGCACTGTTCCGCAGCCCTCCGCCGGACGGGGGCGCGGACCCGGAACCCGAGGCGGGGGAGCCGGTGGTGAGGGACCTGCTCCGGCGGGCCGGCCCACTGGCCGATCCGGTACGAAGTCGGCTGCCCGCTGTCGGGGGCCTCGCGTGGTACGACGCAGCGTCCACGGACGGCGGCCTCGCTGGGATACTCTGCACGGTGCCCGATGTGGCCCAAGAGGCTGCGTTCTGGGAGGAGTTCGCCGGCGCTTCCTGGCAGGAGCGCGGTCCGGACGTGGCCTGCGGAACGATCCCGTCGCCGCGGTCGCGGGGAGAGTGCGCGTTCGTGATCGCCCGGGGCGAGGACGCGCCCGGCCACGCCATGAACGACGTCGGCTTTCCGTCCATGGGCGTGTTCAGCACCTCCATCGCGGCCGACCGCGACCGCGCGGTCGCCGCGGGCGCGACCCCGCTCGCCGAACCGATCGTGACGGACGTCGGCGGCCGGCGACTGGCCATGGCCCTGATCCGTACGCCGGGCGGGGCGCCCGTCGATCTGCTCTCCGTCGCGAGGAACCGAACGAGAAGGATGGGATGACCGATGGTTTTCAGGGGTGAGGGGCCGGTTCTCGAAGGCTCGCTGGTCCGGCTGGAGCCGCTGGCGCACCGCCATGCCGGGGACCTGGCGGTCGCCGCCGAGGAGGACCGGAGCTCGTACGGGTTCACCTGGGTGCCCACGGCCGCCGAGACCGGCCGCTACATCGACGCGCAGCTCGAACGTGCGGCGGCGGGCCGGATGGCGCCGTACGCGCAGGTCTCGCTCCGTACGGGGCGGGCGGTGGGGGCCACGGCCTTCTGGGATCCGCGCCCGTGGCCCGGCGAGGACCGGCTGTTCGCGATCGAGGTCGGCTTCACCTGGCTGGCCGCTTCGGCCCTGGGCGCCGGTGTGAACACCGAGACGAAGTACCTGCTGTTCCGGCACGCCTTCGAGGAATGGCGGGTGTCGCGGGTCGACCTCAAGACGGATGCCCGCAACGAGCGCTGCCGGGCCGCCATCGCGGGCACGGGTGCGCGGTTCGAGGGCGTGCTGCGGAACTGGTCGAAGTCCTGGGCGCCCGGCGAGGACGGCAAGCTGCGCGACTCGGCGATGTTCTCGGTCACCGCCGAGGAGTGGCCGCAGTGCCGCACGCTGCTGGAGGAGAAGGTGGCACGCACCCGCGACCGCTCGAACGCACCCCGTCCCGTGGGCTGAACCGCCGCGCGCCGGCCGTCGACAGCGGCCCCCCTGTGCCCGGCGTCGGACGGGGGCGTTGCCGACGGCGTGCGCTACCAGCCGCTGAGGCGGGACACGGAGCCGAAGTCGACTTCGGTTCCGTACCGTTCGGCGGCTTCGTCCATGCGGGCCCCGGCGGCCCGGCCGAGTGGGGATTCGACGCCCAGCTCGGCCGCCAGGTCGAAGGCGTGGCACAGGTCCTTCACCATGTAGCCGAGTTTGAAGCCGGCCTCGAAGTCCCCGGCCAGGACGCGGTTCGGGTACAGGTTGGCGAGTTGGGCGTTGGCCCCGCCGCCGCCCGAGACGACGGCCTCGATCGCCGTACGCACGTCGACACCGGCTTTGCGTGCCAGGGCGAGCGCCTCGCCGGAGGCGGCGGCGTTGACGGCCACCAGGTAGTTGTTGAGCAGCTTCACCACCAGACCCGAACCGACGGGCCCGCAGTGCCGCAGCCGCTCCGGGTCGCCGATCGCGACGAGGACCGGCCGTGCGCGCTCCACGGCCGGTCCTCGCCGCGATCGGCGCCCAGAACGCGAGGGCCCGGCGCGTACGGCCGCGATCCCGCCGCCGGCGGGACAGTCCAGGTACTCCACGTCCGACGACCGTGCCCGATCGGCGAGTTCGCGGGCGACTTGCGGGGAGTGGGTTGTCATCTCCACGACGACCGCGCCGGGCTTCGCGGCCGTGAGCACCTCCCCGACGACCGTGCGGACCTCCTCGGAGTCGGGCACGTGGCTCCCCGCGTCCTCCGGCGGCCCGGACGCCCCGGGACCGCGACACCCGGCCGAGGGCGAGGCGGCGCTCAGGGGGTCCGTCCGCGATCTGCCCGACCTGTCCGTCACGGCGCTGATCCGCTCACGGAACCTCCCCCCGGAGCGGCCGGCCGCCGTTCAGGGCGCGGTCCGGGTGCCCCGGGGCGAACTCCTGGCCACCAGCGCCGCGTCGGCCCGGGTGCTGGTGGCCGAGGGCTGCGGCCGTGAGGTCCCCGTCGCCGTACTGCTGCCGCGCGGACCGGACGCCCTGACCGCGATACTCGCCGTCCTGGAGGCCGGCGGCGCCTACGTCCCGCTCTCCTGCGACCAGCCCCTGGACCAGCTCCGGGCGATACGGGACTCCCGGGGCTCGATCACGTGCCCGGACAGCCACCGCAGGAGGCTGCGCCCGCCCTCGCTGAAGCGCAGGGAGGGGTCGGACCGCAGGATCCGCATCATGGCGGCCACGTCGAGCTGGGTCGGCGGCTCGACGGCCCGGGCGGCCGGCAGCTCGGCGGTGACGGTGGAGACGGGGCGGCGGGCCGCGGCCGACGCCGGCGGCGCGTGCGTCCTGCCCTGCGGCACCGGGTCCTCCCCGCGCAGCACCCGGGACCGTACGTCCGCGGCCGTGCCCAGCGAGATGCCCGCATCCTTGGCGATCTGGCGCAGCGGTGTGTGGGGCCGGGCCTTGATGAGCTCACCGGCGGACCTGCGTCCTTCGATGCTGCTCAGGGGGCGACGCTTGCCGTCCCGCCCGATCCGCACGTTCAGCGTGGTGGTGTTCTCGGCGAAGTTGTCCCGGCGGATGGCGCTGATCGACTTGGCGGCGAGACCGGTCGCCTCGGCGATGGCCCGGTCGGACCACTGGGGGTGGGAGCGCAGGATCCGGGCGGCCGCCGCGCGGCGGCCGCCCGGGAGAGGGGGAGGCCGTGGGTGATGTTGAGACGCGCGGCCAGCAGGAAGAGGTCCCGCTCGCCCGCTCGTCGCCGTCGACGAACCGTGCGTCGATGCGTTCCGCGCCGCGGAGCTGCGAGGCGCGGACGCATTGGTTCCCCCAGGTATTTTTCATCGGGCAATTCTGCAAAATTGGAAATGATCTCGTACTCGAAATCGCGGAGTATTCACATCGGCAGGTCGACGGTTATGCGCGACGAGGGTGGCGACGGGGGTATCGTGGATGTCTGGTACGTGCCCCTTGTCTCTCCGCCGGACGGGCCGGCGTCGCTGACTCATCTCCTCGACAGACGTGAGCGTGCGGAATGCGAGCGCATCCCGCCGGGGCCCGGTCGCATCCGTTACGTCGTTTCCCACGCCGCCTACCGGACGGCGCTGGCCCGCTACTGCGACGTGCCGCCGCACGCCGTCCGCTGGCGGCACTCGGCCCACGGCAAGCCGTACCTCGACCGGCTCCCGGACGCGCCCCACAGCAGCCTCAGCCACGCCGGGGACCTGGCCGCCATCGCGGTCAGCCGGCGGCGCGGCGTCGGCATCGACCTGGCCTGTCCGGGCCCGGGAGTCCGCGAAGCGGCGCTGGCCGCCCGGTTCTTCACCCCCGAGGAGGCCGGGGCGGTCGCCACGGGCAAGAGCTTCTCCCGGCTCTGGGCGCGCAAGGAGGCCTGCGTCAAGGCGGTGGGGGCGACGTTCGTCGACGGGCTGCGGCTGCCGGTCATGCGGGAGGGGCCGCTGCGCTGCGCGGACGGGCCATTGCGCGGTCGCACGTGGTGGCTGCGCGATGTGCGGGCGCCCGCCCCGTATCGCGCGGCTCTCGCTCTGCGGGGCGACGCCCCCTTCGCCGTACGGGTGCACGGCTTTGTGGACCTGAGGGCTGTCCGCCCGGGAACCGCCGTTCGGCGCGTTCCGTGACCCGGAGGCGTCGGCCCCGGGTCACGGAACGCGGGCGACCGGCCCGTCCGGCCCCGGTCCTGCCGGAGTTCAGGCTCCCCCGGTGAGGCCGGACCCCGTCTGCCGGGGGACCCGCAGGGGGTTGTCGTCGCGGAGTTCGGGGGGCAGGAGGGCGTCGGGGAAGGACTGGTAGCAGACCGGGCGCAGCCAGCGCTCGACGGCGA
The DNA here is from genome assembly GCF_014650675.1 of Streptomyces anulatus. Classification (GTDB taxonomy): domain Bacteria; phylum Actinomycetota; class Actinomycetes; order Streptomycetales; family Streptomycetaceae; genus Streptomyces; species Streptomyces anulatus. The sequence goes on from NZ_BMVK01000005.1 coordinate 16,845, forward strand.
GGGTGCCGACACTCGTCGTACCGGGCGAACTCGTCGCGGGCCACGGGCCCCCGTGCACCATCGCGTGGCAGACCTCGACGCCGGTGGGCCAGCCGCCCCACAGGACGCGGCCCGCCCGTTCCTCCAGTACCGGCAGCAGTTCCAGGGCCGTCGCCCGGTCGGCGTCCGCCGCGTGCAGCGTGGCCGTCAGCTGGCCCTCCAACTCCTCAAGCAGGCCGAGGAGTTCATCCGTACCGGACCAGCGCACGACGAGCCCGGCGGCGCCGAAGACCTCGCCGGTGAGCTCCGGGTGCGCGGTGTACGCGGCCGCGTCGCACGCCAGGACGACGGGGGCCGGTGCGTACGGGCCGGCCCCGGCCGCGCCCCGGGCCACCTCCCGTACACCCGGGACGTTCTCCCACCGCCGTACGCCCTCGGTGTAGGCGCGGGCGATGTCCGGGGTGAGCATGACCTGCCCCTCCGCGGCCTTCAGGGCCCGGGCCGCGGCCGAGAGGAAGGCGTCGCCCGCAGGTCCGGCCGGCACCAGCAGGAGGCCGGGGTTCGTGCAGAACTGCCCCGCGCCGGCCGTCAGCGACGCCACGTACGAGGAGGCCGCGGCTTCCGGTTCGGCGAGCGCCCCGTCGAGCATGATCACGGGATTGACCGCGGACATCTCGGCGTGGACCGGCACGGGTACCGGGCGTGACCGGCCGGCCGCGATCAGCGCCAGCCCGCCGGCCCGGGAGCCGGTGAACCCCACCGCGGTGATCCGCGGATCGCCGACCAGGGCGAGGCCGACGTCGTGACCCCGGCCCACCAGCAGGGAGAACACGCCCGCCGGCATGCCGGTGCGCGCGGCGGCGGCCGTGACGGCGCGGGCCACCGCCTCGCCGGTGCCCGGGTGCGCCGGGTGGGCCTTGACCACCACGGGGCAGCCGGCGGCCAGCGCGGACGCGGTGTCGCCGCCCGCGACCGAGAACGCCAGGGGGAAATTGCTCGCACCGAACACGGCCACCGGGCCCAGAGGCACGCGCCGGAGCCGTACGTCCGTGCCCGAGGGCCCGGAGTCGATCCGGGCGCCGAGGGCGCTCCCGCTCCTGACGAGCTCGGCGAAGAGGCGCAACTGCCCGCAGGTGCGCCCCCGTTCACCGGTCAGCCGGGTCGCCGGGAGTCCGGTCTCCCGGGCCGCGAGTTCCAGTAGGGCGTCGCCGAGTGCCTCGATCTCCTCCGCGCAGGCGTCGAGGAAGGCCGCCCGCCGCTCGGGCGGCAGGGCGCGGAAGGCGCGGGCGTCCGCCGCGGCGAGCCGGGCCGCCTCGGCGACCTGTTCCGTCGAGGCGTCCCGGTGCGGGGGGCCGAACGGTTCGCCGGTCGCGGCGGCGACCGCGTACCAGGCGTCCCCGGTGCCGGGCACCTCGCGGCCGGCCAGGAGCGAGTGCCCGGTCAGGGGGGTGGGTCCGTTCAGGAGCGGGTCCGCGGGCGGAGCGGGGTTTCCGGTCGGGTTCACAGTGATGCGTCTCCCTGTGCGCGCCGGTGGGCGGCGCGCGGTCGTCGGGTGCCCGGGTGAAAGTCACCGGGGTGGTGGCGTTGTCCTCGGGTCGTCCGGATGTATAGCCTAAGCAATGGCATGTGACATTGCACTAGGGAGCGGCCATGAAAGTCGTAGTCGTCGGAGCGGGCATCGTGGGTGCCGCGTGCGCGTTCCACGCCGCCGCGGCGGGGCTCGACGTCACGGTCCTCGACCGTGGTCCCGTCGGCGCGGGCACGACCAGCCGGGGGGAGGGCAACATCCTCCTCTCCGACAAGGAGCCCGGCCCCGAACTGGAGCTCGCCCGGCTCAGCCGCGACCTCTGGGACGAGGCCGCCGAGGAACTCGGACCGGAGACCGTCGAGTTCGAGACCAAGGGCGGCCTCGTCGTCGCGAGCACCCCCGACGCACTCGGGGCCCTGCACGCGTTCGCCGCGCGCCAGGCGGCCGCAGGCGTCCGCACCGAAGCCGTCGAGCGCGTCGGCGAACTCGAACCCCATGTCGCGCCCGGCCTCCCCGGCGGCGTCCACTACCCGCAGGACGCCCAGGTGCAGCCCGTTCTCGCGGCGGCCGGACTGCTGCGCGCCGCGGTCCGGCACGGGGCCCGGACGCACACCGGCGAGGCCGTGGCCGCGGTCACCGGGACCGACGGCAGGATCGCCGGAGTGCGCACCGCCGACGGCACGGTGCTGCCCGCCGACGCCGTGGTCAACGCCGCCGGCACCTGGGGCGGCGAGGTCGGCCGCCGGCTCGGCGCCCCCGTCGGGATCCTGCCCCGCCGGGGCTTCGTCCTCGTCACCGAGCCGCTGCCGCCGATGATCCGGCACAAGGTCTACTCCGCCGACTACGTGGCCAATGTCGCCTCCAGCGACGAGGGTCTGGAGACCTCGTGCGTCGTCGAGGGCACCCGCGCGGGCACGATCCTGATCGGCGCCAGCCGCGAACGCGTCGGCTTCGACACCTCGATGAACCCGGCCGTGGTGGCCAGGCTCGCCGCCCAGGCATGCCGCCTCTTCCCGTTCCTGCGCGGCGTCCACCTGATCCGCGCCTACCGGGGCTTCCGGCCGTACTGTCCGGACCACCTGCCGGTCATCGGCCCGGACCCCCGCGTCCCCGGAGTTCTCCACGCGTGCGGCCACGAGGGCGCCGGCATCGGCCTCGCCCCCGGGACCGGCGCCCTGGTCACCGCCCAACTCCTCGGCCGCCCGTGGCGCGGCGCCGATCCGGCCGCCCACACCGGCCTCCTGCCCGACCGATTCCTCACCACCGGAGGTGTGCCGAAGTGACCGCAGTGACCGCGTTCACCGTGGACGGCGAACCGCTGCCGTTCGTACCGGGACAGACCCTGGCCGCCGCGCTCGTCGCCTCGGGCCGGGTCGCCTGGCGGACCACCCGGGGCGGACAACGGCCCCGGGGGATCTTCTGCGGGATCGGCGTCTGTTACGACTGCCTGGTGACCGTCGACGGGACGGGCGGGCAGCGCGCCTGCCTGGTGCAGGCCCGTGCGGGCATGGCCGTCACGACGGGGGAGGGCGACGATGAGTGAGTCCGCCGACCTCGTCGTGGTGGGCGCGGGCCCGGCCGGCATGGCCGCCGCCGCCACCGCCCTGGACGGCGGGCTGCGGGTCGTCCTCATCGACTCGGGCGCCGCCCCGGGCGGCCAGTTCTGGCGCCACCCCCCGCTCTCCGCGCGCGAGGCCGTGCCGACCGCCGATCTGCACCACGGGCTGAGCACCTACCGGGCGCTCTGCGCCACCCTCTCCGCCCACGAGGGCACCGGACGGCTCACGCTGCTGCTGAACCACCATGTGTGGACCACGGCCCGCGAGGAGGACGGCTTCGCCGTCCACGCCATGGACCGGGGCCGGGCGCCCGAGGAGCGGGCCGTCGTGCTGCGCGCACCGGCCCTGCTGGTGGCGACCGGCGCCTACGACCGCCAACTCCCCTTCCCCGGCTGGGACCTGCCCGGGGTGCTCACCGCCGGCGGGCTCCAGTCGCTGCTCAAGGGCGGCGGAGTCGTCGCGGGCAGCCGGGTGGTCCTCGGCGGCACGGGCCCCTTCCTGCTGCCGGTCGCCGCCGCCCTCGCCGCACGCGGGGCGAAGGTCGTCGCCGTGTGCGAGGCGGCTGCGCCCTCGGCCTGGCTGCGCCACCCCGCGGCCCTGCTGCGCAACCCCGCCAAGTGGGCCGAGGGCGCCCGGTACGCGGGCACCCTCGCCCGGCACCGCGTCCCGGTCCGGACCCGCACCGCGATCGTCGGCGCCGAAGGGGAGGGGCGGGTCGCCGTCGTGCGCACCGCCGCCCTGGACGCCGCCGGGCGCCCGCTCCCGGGCACGGAGCGCCGGATCGAGGCCGACACCGTGGGCGTCGGCTGGGGCTTCGTCCCCCAGCTCGACCTGCTTCTCCCGCTCGGCTGCGATCTCGCCGACGCGGGCGACGGCACCATGGCCGCCGCCGTCGACGACGGACAGCGCACCACGGTGCCCGGGCTGTACACGGCGGGCGAGACCTGCGGCGTGGGCGGGGCCGCACTCGCGGTGAGCGAGGGCCGCGTCGCCGCCGTCTCGGTGCTCACCGACCTCTCCGCCCCGGCCCGGCCCGGCACCCGGCGCCCGGCCGCGGAGCGCCGGGCGGTGGCCCGGCACCGCGCCTTCGCCCGGGCGATGGCACAGGCACACCCCCTGCCCCCGGCCTGGCCCGCGTGGCTGACCGACGACACACCGGTCTGCCGGTGCGAAGAGGTCACCGCGGGGGCGGTCCGGGCCGCCCGCGCCGACGACGCGGCAGCCGACCACCGGCAGGTCAAACAACTGACCAGAGCCGGCATGGGCTGGTGCCAGGGCCGGATGTGCGGGCCCGCCGTGCACTGCCTCGTCTCCGCCCGCGACCAGCCGTACGCCCCCACCGAGCGGCTGATCGCGACCCCCGTCACCCTCGGTGCGCTCGCCGATTCCGGCGAGCCCACCACCGATCCCAGCTGAGGAGTTCCCATGGACCGCACCTCCCTTCCCACCCGCATGCCCTGGCACGGCGTCATCGTCGCGACGAGCCTCCCCTTCGACCAGGACCTCGCCGTCGACCACGGCGCCTACGGGGACAACGTCGCCTGGCTCGCCGAGCAGGGCCTGCACGGCGTCGCCCCGAACGGCTCGCTGGGCGAGTACCAGACCCTGACGTACGAGGAACGCGACCGCGTCGTGGAGACCGCCGTCGCGAACGCCCCCGAGGGCTTCACCGTGATGCCGGGCGTCGGAGCGTACGGCGCGATCGAGGCGAGGCGGCACGCGCGGTTCGCCAAGGACGCCGGCTGCCAGGCCGTCATGTGCCTGCCGCCCAACGCCTACCGGGCCGACGACCGTGCCGTCCTGGAGCACTACGCGATGGTGGCCTCCGCCGGGCTTCCCGTCACCGCCTACAACAACCCCATCGACACCAAGGTCGACCTGCGCCCCGAGCTGCTGGCCAAGCTGCACGCGGAGGGATTCATCGTGGGCGTGAAGGAGTTCTCCGGTGACGTCCGCCGGTGCTACGCCATCAATGAACTCGCCCCCGGACTCGACCTGATCATCGGCACCGACGACACCCTCCTGGAAGTCGGCGTCGCCGGCGCCAAGGGCTGGGTCGCCGGCTACCCCCAGGTCTTCCCGCGCGCCTGCCTCGACCTCTACAACGCCTCGCTGGCCGGCGATCTCGACACCGCGCTCCCGCTCTACCGGCAGCTCCACTCCGTACTGCGCTGGGACAGCAAAACCGAGTTCGTCCAGGCCATCAAGCTCGGCCAGGACATGATCGGCCGCACCGGCGGCGTCTGCCGTCCGCCCCGGCAGACCCTGGACCCGGAGACCGAGGCCGTCGTCCGCGCCGCCACCCAGGCCCTCATCGACGCCGGGGTGAACTGACGTGCGCTCCACGGTCTGTTACCACGCGGTCGACTCGCACACCGAAGGCATGCCGACCAGGGTCGTCACCGGCGGGGTGGGCGTCCTGCCGGGCGCCACGATGGCCGAGCGACGGCTGCGGTTCATGGCGGAGCGGGACGGGCTGCGCACCCTGCTCATGTGCGAGCCGCGCGGGCACGGGGCCATGTCCGGAGCCATCCTCCAGCCCCCGACCCGGCCCGACGCCGACTTCGGCGTGCTGTTCATCGAGGTCTCCGGCTGCCTGCCCATGTGCGGCCACGGCACCATCGGCGTCGCGACGGTCCTCGTGGAGACGGGCATGGTCGAAGCGGTCGAACCGGAGACGCTCATCCGCCTCGACACCCCCGCCGGCCTCGTCACGGCACGGGTCGCCGTGCGCGACGGCCGCGCGGAGTCCGTCACCCTGGAGAACGTCGCCTCCTACAGCCACGCGCTGGACCAGGTCGTCGAGGTCGAGGGGTTCGGCCCGGTCCGCTACGACATGGCGTACGGCGGCAACTTCTACGCCATCGTGCGCACCGAGGACCTCGGCATCCCCTTCGACCGGGCGGAGAAGGGGCGGCTGCTGGAGGCGGGCCTGGCCGTCATGGGGGCGATCAACGAGCGGAACCCGGTGGTGCATCCGGAGAACCCCGCGATCGACGTCTGCCACCACGTCTATCTGGAGGCGCCCGGCTCGACGGCCGAGCACTCGCGGCACGCCATGGCCATCCACCCCGGCTGGTTCGACCGCTCGCCCTGCGGGACGGGAACCAGCGCCCGGATGGCCCAACTGCACGCGCGGGGGCTGCTGAAGACCGGGCAGGACTTCGTCAACGAGTCCTTCATCGGCTCCCGCTTCACGGGCCGGCTCCTGGGGGAGACCACGGTCGGCGGCAGGCCCGCCGTACTGCCCTCCGTCACCGGCCGCGCCTGGATCACCGGGACCGCGCAGTACCTGCTCGACCCCACCGACCCCTATCCGACGGGATTCACGGTATGACGACCGATCCGTACACCGTACCGGTCGGGACGGCGTACACCGGGCCGATCGACACGGTCGACTGGCACACCGGGGGTGAACCGTTCCGGATCGTGCCCGCATCCCCGCCGGCCGTGACCGGGCACGGACCCACCGTCGCGGAGCGCCGCACGGCCGCCATGGCCGACGCCGGGGTGCAGTGGACCCGGGCCCTGCTGTGCGGCGAACCGCGCGGCCACGCCGACATGTACGGGGCCTTCCTGGTGCCGCCGGACGACGCGGGGGCCCACCTCGGGGCCCTCTTCTGGCACAAGGACGGCTTCTCCACGGCCTGCGGCCACGGGACGATCGCCCTCGGCGCCTGGGCGGTCGCCACCGGCCTGGTCCCGGCCCCGGCCGACGGCACGACGGACGTCGTCATCGACGTCCCCTCCGGCCGGGTCACGGCGAGCGTGCGCACGGCCGGCGGCCGCGTCGCGGACGTGACGTTCGTCAACGTCCCCGGCCATGTCCACGCGCGCGGTGTCGAGGTGGCCACCTCGCTGGGAACCGTCACCGTCGACATCGCCTACGGCGGCGCCATGTACGCCGTGCTCCCGGCACACCGGCTCGGCCTGCGGGTCCGGCCGCGTGACGTCACCGCGATCGTCGCGGCCGGCCGCGAGATCCGCGACGCGCTGAACGCCGCCCGCGCCGCCGAACACCCCGAGGACGACCGGCTGTCCGGCGTCTACGGGACGGTGTTCACCGAGGAGGCCGGCGCCCCCGTCGAACGGCCCGACGGCACCTGGCTGCTGCACCACCGCAACGTCACGGTGTTCGCGGACGGCCAGGTCGACCGCTCCCCGTGCGGCTCGGGCACCGCGGCCCGGGTGGCGCTCCTCGCCGACGCCGGGGAACTGCGCCTCGGCGACGAGTTGAGGCACGAGTCGGTTGTGGGCTCCGTCTTCCGCGCCCGGATCGAGCGGTCCACCACGGGCCACGGGAGTCCCTTCGTCGTCCCGGCCGTGACGGGCACCGCGTACGCCACGGGTACCAGCCGCTTCACCGTCGATCCCGACGACGCCCTCGTACCCGGGTTCGTGCTGCGATGACGGTGACGCTCGACGCCGCGGACGTGTTCGCGCTCGGTCCGGCCGGGGCCGTCGCCGCGGTCCGGGAGGCGCTGGCCGGGGGGCTCGACCCGGACGGCGACGTACCGAGGGCGGTCGTGCCGCTGACCCACGGTCAGGGGCTGCTCATGCCCTCCGAGTCCGGCGGCTGGTTCGGCGTGAAGGTCGCCACCGTCGCGCCCGGCAACGCCGCGCGCGGGCTGCGGCGGATCAACGCCACCTATCTGCTGCACGACAGCGCGACCCTGACGCCGGTGGCCCTGCTGGACGGGGTGGCGCTGACGACCCTGCGCACCCCCGCCGTCTCGGTCGCGGCCTGCCTGGACCGGCTGCGCGCGCTCGCCGACGGGGGCCGGGGACTGCGCCTGGTGGTCTTCGGCGCGGGCCCCCAGGGAGAGGGGCACGTCGCCGCCGTACGGGCCCATGTGCCGGTGGCCGACGTCACAGTCGTCACCCGGCGCGAAGGGCCCGTGCCCGGCTGGGCGGACCGCCGCCTGGCGGCGGCCGGCGGGGAAGTGGCGGCTTCGGTGCGCCGCGCGGACGTCGTCGTCACCGCGACGTCCGCGCGCCGGCCGGTGGTCGACGGGCGGCTGGTGCGGGACGGCGCGGTGGTGCTGGCGGTCGGCTCCCACGAGTCGGACGCGCGGGAGCTCGACAGCGTGCTGATGGGGCGTGCCACCGTCGTGGTGGAGAGCCGTGCGACCGCCCTCCGCGAGGCGGGCGACGTCGTCATGGCGATCCACGAGGGCGCGCTCGTCCCGGAGGACCTCGTCACCCTGGCGGATCCGATCGGTTCGCGGGGGGACATCCCGGCCGACCGCCCGCTGGTCGTGAAGACGTGCGGGATGGGCTGGCAGGACCTGGTGGTCGCCGTCGCGGCCCACCGGCGGAAGGAGGGGACGCCGGCGGAGCGGAGCTGACCGTCCGCCGACGCGGGCCCCGACACCGCGCCGCCGTCGGTCCGTCACGTCAACACGTGTCGCCCCGCCCTGACTTCGGGGCGTGGGGCGCAGAGCCCGCGCGGCCCCGTCACGTCAACGCGCGCCGCCCCGCCCGTACTTCGGCGTCAGCGCGCGCCGAGCTTGCGGGACGGGGCGGCGCGTTCGGCTTCGCGCTTACGGGCCGCCCACAGGGTCCGCACATGTGCGAGATGGCGGCGCATGTGTTCCTCGGCCCCCTCCGCGTCCCCCGCGATCATGATGTCCAGGAGCGCGGTGTGCTCGCGCGCCGATCCCACCAGCGACCCCTCCTGGGACAGGTCGGTGAGCCCGTAGAGCCGGGAGCGCTTGCGCAGGTCTGCCACGGTCTCCACGAGGCGGGCGTTCCCGGCGAGGGCGAGCAGGTCGAGGTGGAAGCGGCGGTCCGACTCCAGGTAGGCGATCAGGTCGCCGCCCTGCGCGGCGGTCACGATCTCCTCGGCCACCGGACGCACCGCCTCCAACTGCTCGCGGGAGGCGGTGCGGGTGACGCGGCCGATGGTGGGGATCTCGATGAGGGCGCGGATCTCGGTGTACTCGTCCAGGTCGCGCTCGGAGAGTTCGGTGACGCGGAACCCCTTGTTGCGCACGGCCTCGACCAGGCCCTCGCGGGCCAGATCCAGCATGGCCTCGCGCACGGGAGTGGCGGAGACGCCGTACTCGGCGGCGAGCGTCGGCGCCGAGTAGATCACGCCGGGCTGGAGTTCCCCCGCGATCAGCGCGGCACGCAGGGCGTTGGCCACCTGGTCGCGCAGATGCTCCTGCACCGAGATGAGTTTGCGGGACTTCAGCTCACTCATGCATTCCCCTTCAATGATGTGGCACCGCACTATACAATGTCACGTTGCGCGGTGCCTCATCGTTCGAAGGCCAGTGCTGTCAGCTGTCCAGGAGGCGGGCCATCCAGCCCTCGACACCGTCGACCGTACGGGGCAGCGCGCCGGAGAGCAGCTTCACCCCGTCCGCCGTGATCACCAGGTCGTCCTCGATGCGCACGCCCATGCCGCGCAGCTCGGGCGGCAGCGTCTCGTCGTCCGGCTGGAGGTAGAGCCCGGGTTCGACGGTGAGGACGTGGCCCTCCTCCAGCACGCCGTCGAGATAGGTCTCCGCGCGGGCCCGCGCGCAGTCGTGCACGTCGATGCCGAGCATGTGCCCGCTGCTGCACAGGGTGTAACGGCGGTACAGGCCGCTGTCGTCGGCGAGCGCCTCCTCGGGCGTGACCGGCAGGATGCCCCACCCGTGCAGTCCCTCGGCGATGACGCGCATGGCCTCCTGGTGGAAGTCCCGGAACCGGGCTCCCGGTCGCAGGACGCCGATGGCGGCCTCCTGTGCGGCCAGCACCAGTTCGTAGACGTCCCGTTGGGCCGGCGAGAAGCGGCCCGACAGGGGCAGGGTGCGGGTGATGTCCGCGGTGTAGAGGGTGTCGGTCTCCACCCCCGCGTCGAGCAGCAGCAGTTGGGACGGGTCGAGCGGTCCGTCGTTGCGGATCCAGTGCAGGACGCAGGCGTGCGCGCCCGCCGCCGCGATGGTCTCGTACCCCGTGCCGTTGCCCTCGCTCCGGGCGCGCAGCTGGAACACGCCCTCGATCCAGCGTTCGCCCCGGGGGTGGCGCAGCGCGTCGGGCAGTGCGCGCGCGACGTCCTCGAAGCCCGCCGTGGTGTGGTCGACGGCCAGCTGGAGCTGGCCGACCTCCCAGGCGTCCTTCCGCAACCGGAGTTCGGAGAGCGCGGCGTCCAACTCGGCGTCCCCTGCCGGGGTGTGGGACCGGGGGGCGAGCAGGCCGTCCACCCGGGCGTCGACGCCGGCGAGCAGACGGGTCGGCGGCTGCGGGCCGGTGAGGAGCTTCGCCAGGTCGTCGAGGTGGGTGCAGCGCAGCCCGGTCAGCGCCGCCGTCTCGTCCAGGTCGGGGCGGCGGCCGACCCAGAACTCGCCGTAGCGGCGGTCGCGGTAGAAGTCGCTGGTGTTCCGGGAGGAGCGGGGGCGGACGTGGAGCACCGCCTCGTGCCCTTCCGGGCCGGAGGGTTCGAGGACCAGGACGTGGTCGGGCTGCTCCTCGCCGGTCAGTCCGGTCAGCCAGGCGTAGGCGCTGTGCGGCCGGAACCGGTGATCGGTGTCGTTCGAGCGGACCTTGAGCGTCCCGGCGGGTATGACGAGCCGCTCGCCCGGGAAGCGGGCCGACAGCCGCTCCAGGCGGTCCGGCAGCAGGGCGCGGCCGGGGACCTGTGTGCCGGCGGGCAGCGGGGACGGCGCCCAGTCGGCCGCCATGAAGGCGTCCAGGGCGGCGGTGACGGGCAGATCGTGGCTGCCGGTGTGTACCTGGGCCGGGGACTCCGAGGTCATGGGTCTCCTTCGAGGATCAGTGGCGGATGCCGTTGCGGTGGGCGGGTGTTCGTCGGTCCCGGTGTCCAGGGCGCTTCCGGGCCGCCGGGCGGCCGGTGCGGCGGGGACACGTTTCGGTAACGGGATGACGCACACCTTGGCTGTGCAATTTCACATTACTATGTTACGGGTCACACCACACGGATGCGGACGCGATTTCCGGCCCCGCTTTCCGCAAGCAGTCGCCCTCCGGGCCGCCCGCCGGCCCGGACCACCGGGCCCTCCGGGCCGCCCCTTTCCGCCGGCCTGTTCCCGCTTCTTCCTTCGGCCCGTTCCCGGTTTCGCCGCGTCCCTTCCCCGGCCGCGTCCCTTTCCCCGTACGAGGAGTGCACCCATGTCCCGTCGCACCCGGATGCTGTCCGCATCGCTGAGCACCTCGCTCGCCCTGGCCCTGCTGGGGGCCTGCTCCACGCAGGGAGGTGACGACCGCGACCCGGACAGGCGACAGCCCGGGGTGGCGACCGGCACCGTCATCGGCGGCACGCCGAAGCGGGGCGGCACCCTGACCGTGCTGTCCAACCAGGACTTCGCCCACCTGGACCCGGCCCGCAACTGGGTCATGCCGGCGATGGACTTCGGCACCCGGCTGATCTACCGCACCCTGACCACCTTCCGCGCCGAACCCGGGAAGAAGGGCAGCGAGATCGTTCCCGACCTCGCGACCGACCTCGGCAGATCCTCCGACGGCGGCCGCACCTGGACCTTCACCCTCAAGCCCGGCCTCGTCTACGAGGACGGCACCCCGATCCGCGCCCGCGACATCAAGTACAACGTCGAGCGGTCCTTCGCCCCCGACCTCGCCGGCGGACCCGACTACGCCCAGCGCTATCTGGCCGACGCCGAGGGGTACGCCGGCCCGTTGGACGGCAAGCACCTCGACTCGATCCGGACCCCCGACGACCGGACCATCGTCTTCTCGCTGAACAGGCCCGTCGCCGAGTTCTCCTACACGGTCACGCTGCCCACCTTCTCGCCCGTGCCCGAATCCCGGGAGAAGGGCGTCCAGTACGACCTGCGGCCCTTCTCCTCCGGCCCGTACCGCATCGAGAGCTACGCGCGCGGCAAGAAACTGGTGCTGGTCCGCAACACGCACTGGGACGCGGCGACCGACCCGGTGCGCAAGGCCTACCCCGACCGCATCGTCGTGATCCAGGGGCTCAAGGGCGGCCAGATCGACGACCGGATCATCGAGAGCGCGGGCGTCGACGCCTCCGCGGTCGAGTGGTCCGACCTCCAGCCCTCCAGCGTCGCCAAGGTCCTGCCGAAGCCGGAGATCCGGCAGCGGCTCTCCGCCGAGCGCACCGGCTGTACGGACATGCTCGCGCTGAACACCTCCCGCGCGCCGTTCGACGACCCGAAGCTCCGCCTCGCGATGCAGTACGCCGTCGACAAGGAGGCCCAGGTGACCGCCAACGGCGGACCGGCCCTCAACGACATCGCCACCGCCTATCTGCCGCCGTCCCTCACGGGCGGCCGGGCCGCCGCCCCGGTCCACGGCGGGCCGGCCACCGGTGATGTGAAGAAGGCCGAGAAGCTTCTCGCCGAGGCGGGCAGGGCCGACGGCTTCGACACGACGATCACCGTGTCCACCGGGGACAAGACCCGCGCCGAGGCGCTCCAGCAGAGCCTGTCCCGGGTCGGCATACGGCTGCGGATCGAGACCGTCGACCCCTCGGTCTACTACGACACCATCGGCGACACCGCCAACGCCCCCGACATGGCCATCAGCGGCTGGTGCCCGGACTACCCGTCCGCCGCCACCTTCCTGCCGTTCGTCTTCGACGGCCGCACCATCAAGCCCAAGGGCAACCAGGGCAACGTCTCCCAGTTCCGCGACAAGGCCGTCGAACGCCGCATGGACGAGATCGCCGCGATGTCCGACGCGACCGCCGCCAACAAGGCGTGGACCGCGCTCGACCGGGAGATCCAGCGCACCTCCCCGGCCGTCCCCCTGCTCTGGGAGCGCAAGCCGCTGCTGGTCGGCGACAACATCGCCGGAGCCTTCGGACACCCCTCCTGGACCGGCCAGTTCGACTTCGCCGTGATCGGTCTCAAGGACCCGTCCCGAAGCAAGGGCTGAGGGGACGAGGACGCATTCCCATGAGCATCGTCACCGCCCCGCCCACCGGACCGGGCGACGCCCCGGCAGCCGGCGGGCCCGGCTCACCCGCGCTGCCCGACGCCCCGTGGCGGACCACCTGGCGCCGCCTCTGGGGCGACCGGGGCAGCCGGACCGCCCTGATCGCCGCCGCCCTGCTGATCCTCGTCGCCCTCACCGCACCCCTGCTCAGCCGGCTGGGCGGCTGGTCGCCCACCGCCTTCGACGCCGACGCCATCGACCCCTACCTCGGCGGCCTGCCCCACGGCGCCCTCGGCGGCATCAGCGCCGAGCACTGGCTCGGCGTCGAACCGGTCACCGGCCGCGACCTGTTCGCCCGCGTCGTCCACGGCGCGCAGGTGTCCCTGCTGATCGCCTTCGCCGCCACCGCGATCGTCGTCGTCACCGGCACCGCCGCGGGCATCGCGGCCGGCTACTTCGGCGGGCGCGTCGACACCGTACTGAGCCGGCTGATGGACCTCACCATGTCCTTCCCCTCGCTCATCTTCATGATCGCGATGATGTCGGTGGCCCAGGACGTCAACCGGGTCGTGCTGATGACCGTCGTCATCGGCGTCTTCGGCTGGCCCGGCATCGCCCGCGTGGTGCGCGCCGAGGCACTCTCCCTGCGTCACCGCGAGTTCGTCGAGGCCGCCCGCGCCTGCGGCAGCGGGCCCTGGCGCATCCTCACCCGGCAGGTGCTGCCCAACATCTCCGGACCCGTCATCGCGTACACCACGCTGCTGATCCCCGGAATGATCAGCACGGAGGCGGCGCTCAGCTTCCTCGGGGTGGGCGTGCGCCCGCCCACCCCCTCCTGGGGCCAGATGATCGCCGAGGCCGTCGCCTACTACGAGACGGACCCCATGTACTTCATCGTCCCCAGCGTCTTCCTCTTCGTCGCCGTCCTCGCCTTCACGGTCCTCGGCGACGCGCTGCGCGACATCCTCGATCCCCAGGGAGGACGTCCGTGATCGCCTACCTGGTCCGCAGGCTCCTCGGCGTGGCAGGCGTCCTGCTCGCCATCTGCGCCGTCACCTTCGTCATCTTCTACCTGCTGCCCGCCGACCCCGCCTCGGCCGCCTGCGGCAAGACGTGCAGCCCCGAACGCCTCGCGGAAGTACGCCACTTCATGGGCCTCGACCAGCCGGTGTGGCGGCAGTTCGGCGACTACCTCGTCGGGATCTTCGCCGGGCGCGAGCTGGGCACCGGCCCCCACGCGCTGCAGTGCGGCTTCCCCTGCCTCGGCTACTCCTACGAGAACGCCCTGCCGGTGTGGGACCTGCTGATGGACCGCCTGCCCGTCTCCGTCTCCCTGGCGTTCGGCGCCGCCTGCCTGTGGCTGGTGCTCGGGCTGAGCGCCGGAGTCACCGCCGCCCTGCGCAAGGGAGGACTGCTCGACCGCACCCTGATGGTCGGCGCGGTGGCCACCGCGTCCCTGCCCGTCTACTTCACCGCGGTGATGCTCCTGTACGGGCTGGTCCGGCTGACCGGGCTGCTGCCCTACCCCGCCTACGTCCCGCTCACCGACGACCCCCTCGCCTGGGCGGCCAACCTGCTGCTGCCCTGGATCGCCCTGGCCCTGCTCTACGCCGCCATGTACGCCCGCCAGAGCCGCAGTTCGATGATCGAGACGATGGCGCAGCCGTACATCAGGACCGCCCGCGCCAAGGGCCTGCCCGCCCGGACCGTCGTGGTCAAACACGGACTGCGGTCCGCGATGATGCCGGTCCTCACGCTCTTCGGCATGGACCTCGGCGCCCTGCTGGCCGGAGCGGTCATCACCGAGTCCATCTTCGGCATCCCCGGCGTCGGCAGGCTCTTCTACGACGCCCTGCAACGCTCCGACCAGCCCGTCGTGCTCGGCGTCACCCTGCTCGCGGCCTTCTTCATCGTGGCGGCCAACGTCGTCATCGACCTCCTGTACGCCGTCGTCGACCCGAGGGTGAGGAACTGACGTGCCGCCCACCACCGAACCGGACCAGTCCCTGCTGCGCGTCCACGACCTGCGGGTCGCCTTCGACACCCCCGCCGGAACCGTCCAGGCGGTCGACGGGGTCTCCTTCACCGTGGAGGCAGGCCGCACCCTGGGTCTGGTCGGCGAATCCGGCTCCGGCAAATCGGTCACCTCCCTCGCCGTGATGGGCCTGCACCGCCGGGCCCGGGTGAGCGGATCGATCACCCTCGCCGGGCAGGAGCTCCTCGGCCTGACCGACCGCCGCTTCGGCCGGCTGCGCGGCCGCCGGATGGCCATGGTCTTCCAGGACCCGCTGTCCGCACTGCACCCCGCGTACACCGTCGGCGAACAGATCGCGGAGGCCCACCGCCACCACTTCGGCAGCGGCCGGCGCGTCGCCCGCAGACGAGCCGTGGAGATGCTCGGCGAGGTCGGCATCCCCGAACCGGGCCGCCGGGCGGGGGAGTACGCGCACCAGTTCTCGGGCGGCATGCGCCAGCGCGCCATGATCGCCATGGCCCTCTCCTGCGAACCCGAACTCCTCGTCGCCGACGAACCGACCACCGCGCTCGACGTCACCGTCCAGGCGCAGATCCTCGAACTGATCGCCCGGCTCCAGCAGGACCGCGGACTGGGCGTCCTGATGATCACCCACGACCTGGGCGTGGTGGCCCGCGTCGCCCACGAGGTGCTCGTCATGTACGGCGGGCGCGGCGCCGAACAGGCTCCGGTGGACGAGCTGTTCCACAGCCCCGCACACCCCTACACCCGGGGCCTCCTGGACTCCCTGCCCCGACTGGACGACCCGGACGACGCACCGCTGCGCGCCATCCCCGGCTCCCCGCCCTCACCGGCCGAGCCGAGAGCCGGCTGCCCCTTCGAGCCGCGCTGCCCCCGGGCGGCCGCAGCCACCGTCCCGGAGCGGGCCCGCTGCGCCGGGGAGAGCCCCCGTCCCAGGGGTGTGCCCGGCGGCGGCCGGCTGGTCGCCTGCCACCTGCCCCTGCCGGCCGCCCCGCATCCCGGTCCGTCCGGCGGGGCCCCCGTACCGGCCGAGGAGGCCCGATGAAACCCACGTACTCCAAGTCCCGCCGCTCACCGGCCCGTTCGGAGGAGACCGGTCCCGCGCCGGCCGCCGCGCCGGACTCCCGTACGGCCGGGGACGACGGCGCCGCGCCCCTGCTGTCCGTGCGCGGACTGGTGAAGACGTTCCCCGGCCGCCGCGTCCTGGGCCGCGCCACCGCGCCGGTCCGCGCGGTGGACGGCGTCGATCTGGAGCTCGCCGCGGGGGAGACCCTGGGGCTGGTCGGAGAGTCCGGCTGCGGCAAGTCCACCACGGGCCGGATGCTGGTCCGGCTGCTGGAACCCACCGCGGGGGCCGTCGAGTTCGAGGGCCGCGACATCACGCACCTGTCCCAGCGCGAGCTGCGGCCGGTCCGGCAGCACCTCCAGATCATCTTCCAGGATCCCCACGCCTCCCTGAACCCCCGGCAGACCGTCGCCCGGATCATCTCCGAACCCCTGCTGGTGCAGGGGGCCACGGTCCGGGCGGCCCGGGACCGGGCCGCCGAACTGCTCGACCTGGTGGGCCTGGGCTCCGAACACCTGGACCGGCACCCGTACCAGTTCTCCGGTGGCCAGGCCCAGCGCATCGGCATCGCCCGGGCCCTGGCTACCGGCCCCCGCCTGATCGTCGCCGACGAGCCGGTCTCCGCGCTCGACGTGTCCGTGCAGGCCCAGGTCGTCAACCTGATGGAGCGTCTGGGCGACGAACTGGGGCTGTCGTTCCTCTTCATCGCCCACGACCTGTCCGTCGTGAAGCGGGTGTGCGACCGGGTGGCGGTGATGTATCTGGGCCGGATCGTCGAGATCGGCGACAAGCACGAGCTGTACGACCGGCCGGCGCACCCCTATACCCGGGCGCTGCTCTCGGCGGTTCCGCTGCCCGACCCGGCGGCGGAGCGCCGCCGGGAGCGGATCCTCCTGCTCGGCGACCCGCCGAGCCCCGCCGCGCCGCCCAGCGGCTGCGGCTTCCATCCGCGCTGCCCGAAGGCTCAGGCCGTCTGCCGCACCGAGCGGCCGCTGCTCCAGGTCGTGGGCTCCGGCGCACGTACGGCGGCCTGCCACTTCCCCGAAACGGGCTGAGAGGCTCCCGGCGGCCCGGCGCACGTCCGGGCCGCCCCTCCCGGCCGGGCCGCTCGTTCCCGCCGGGCGGCGTTCACCGGAAAGTCGTAGCGGATTCGGTCAGATGTCTTCCCTGTGATGTGTGACCTGTGCCATTGTACATGTCACAGGGCGTGGGCATGTCAACTCCGGACAGCGACCCCAATCCGTCCGGCCGACAGCACGGCACGACAACACCCCCTGCCCCACGCCCTGTGCATCCCATCGGTCACGCATGCGCGTGCCTCCGACCCCTCATGGGAGGAAAAAACGTGAGAACCACACTCGTCCGCCGAGGTGTGGGTGCCGTTCTGCCCCTGGCTCTGGCCGGGGCGATGGGCGTCGCGCTGCTCGTGCAGCCGGCCCAGGCGCAGCCGAACTCCCCTTCGGCAGCCACGGCATCGAACGCGTCCCAGCCGTCCCGCCCCGCCGGTTCGGCCGACCCCGCGCCGCAGGCGCAGCAGTCCCCCGCATCGGACGCCGACCACCAGGCCAAGAACCGGCTGAAGGCGTCCCAGCTTCCCCCGCTGAGCGCCGACAAGTCCCCCCTCAAGGAGGCCTACGGCGAGCACGACGCCCCGCCGAAGCAGGGCGCGGGCAAGAAGTCCTCGGCGAAGGCGGCCGCCGCGTGCGACCCGGCCGACTTCACCGGCCGCACCGGAAGCGAACTGGTGCGATTCATCAAGGCGTCCACCACGGACTGCGTGAACACGCTGTTCAGCCTCACCGGCAACAACGCCCAACTGGCCTTCCGTGAAGCGCAGATGACCTCGGTGGCCTACGCGCTGCGCGACAACGCCGCGAACTACCCCGGGGACGCGAGCACCGGCACCCCGCAGCTCGTGCTGTACCTCCGGGCCGGGTACTACGTGCAGTGGTACAACCCGGACGTCGTCGGACCGTACGGCCCCACCCTGCAGACCGCCATCCGCTCGGGCCTCGACGGCTTCTTCGCCAGCTCCCGGTCGCGCGACGTGACCGACGCCAACGGCGAGACGCTGTCCGAGGCGGTCATCCTGATCGACAGCGCCCAGGAGAACGCCCGGTACATCTCCGTCGTCAAGCGGATGCTCGCGGACTACAACTCCACCTGGAACGCGTCCTCACGGATGCTCGCCGCGGTCAACAACGTTTACACGGTGACCTTCCGGGGCCACCAGGTGCCCGAGTTCGTCAGTGCCGTCGAGTCGGACCCGAGCCTCATCGACTCGCTGCACCGCTTCGCCGCCGACCACCTCTCCCTGCTGGAGGGCGACCAGGCGTACCTGACCTCCAACGCGGGACGGGAGCTGGGCCGCTTCCTCCAGCACACGAGCCTGCAGGGCAAGGTCCGCCCGCTGGCGACCGCACTGCTCCGGGACACCTCCATCACCGGCCCCACCGCCCCGCTCTGGGTGGGCATAGCGGAGATGGCCGACTACTACGACAAGGCGAACTGCGCGACATACGGCGTCTGCGACCTCCAGGAGCGCCTCAAGCGCGAGGTGCTGCCGGTCCGTCACACCTGTAGCCCCAGCATTCGCATCCTGGCCCAGCAGATGACGTCCGCCGAGCTGAGCGCCAGCTGCACCAGCCTCATCGAGCAGGACGCCTACTTCCACCGGATCGCCAAGGACAACGGCCCGGTCGCCGACGACAACAACACCACCATCGAGGTGATCGCCTACGACTCCAGCGCCGACTACCAGACCTACGCCGGCGCGATGTACGGGATCGACACCAACAACGGCGGCATGTACCTGGAGGGCGACCCCTCCGTCGTGGGCAACCAGCCCCGCTTCATCGCCTACGAGGCCGAGTGGCTGCGACCGGACTTCCACATCTGGAACCTCAACCACGAGTACACCCACTACCTCGACGGCCGCTTCACCATGTACGGCGACTTCGCCGCCAACATGACCACCCCGACCATCTGGTGGGTCGAGGGCTTCGCGGAGTACATCTCCTACCACTACCGCGAGGAGCCCTACACCGCGGCGATGACCGAGGCGGGCAAGGGCACCTACGCACTGAGCACCCTGTTCAGCACCGACTACAGCCACGACACCACACGGGTGTACCGCTGGGGCTACCTCGCCGTGCGGTACATGCTGGAGAAGCACCCCGCCGACATGGACAAGGTGCTCGCCCACTACCGCGCCGGCGAGTGGAGCGCCGCCCGGACCTACCTCACCAGCACCGTCGGCACGCGCTACGACAGCGACTGGAAGACCTGGCTCGCCGCATGCGCCGCCGGTGACTGCGGTGGCGGCGGCCAGCCGGGCAACCAGGCCCCCGCCGCCGAGTTCACCGCCGAGGTCAAGGGCCTGACGGTCACCCTCACCGACCGCTCGACCGACGCCGACGGCACCATCGCCTCCCGCTCCTGGGACTTCGGCGACGGCACCACCTCCACGCAGACCAGCCCCGCCAAGACCTACGGCGCCGCGGGCAGCTACACCGTCCGCCTGACCGTGACCGACGACAAGGGCGCCACGGCCACCACCACCCGGACGGTCACCGTGACCGGCGGCTCCACCGTCGGCGAGTGCACCGACCCCGACACCCGCGTGCTGGGCAAGAACTGCCGTCGCGGCAACCTCTCCGCCCCCACCGGCGACTACGCCTACCACTACCTGTACGTCCCGGCCGGCACCACGCAGCTGAAGATCACCATCAGCGGAGGCACCGGCGACGCCGACCTCTACTACAGCAACGCCAACTGGGCGACCACCGGCGCCCACACCAACCGGGCCACCGGTGCGGGCAACTCCCACACCCTGACCATCACCAACCCGCCGTCCGGCGCCAACTACATCAGCCTCCACGCGGCGGCCGCCTTCAGCGGGGCCACCGTCACCACCGAGTTCTGACCCGCTGCTTCACCCCCCCCGGCCGGGGTCGGCGCCATCGGCGCCGGCCCCGGCCCGGCCGTGCGCGGGGCGGTCGGCGGCGGCCCGGCTCCACTGTCAGTGCCTCCCCATAGAGTCGAAGCATCACTCGGGGGAGCACCGGGGAGCACCGGACGAAGGAGCAGAAGCATGTCCGCCAACAGGATCCAGCACAAGGTGAATCACGTCGCTCTGGTCGTGGACGCCTCGGGTTCCATGTACCAGCACCAGGGTCAGCTCATCCGCGTCGTGGACGAGTTCGTGGCGGGACTGAAGGCCGAGTCGGACAGCCTCGGCCACGAGACGCGGATCAGCCTCTACTCCTTCGACCACCGGGTGGAGAACCTGGTCTGGGACATGGACGTGAAGCACCTCCCGTCCATGCGGGGGCTCTACAAGGTCAACAACGGCGCCACCGCCCTCATCGAGGCCTCGCTCAAGTCCTTGGACGACCTGGGGCACATCTGGGAGGAGTACGGCGAGCACAGCTTCCTCCAGATCGTGGTGACGGACGGCGAGGAGAACGCCTCCGGCGGCGACCGCCGGCACGACGGCGACATGAGCATCCTCGGCCCCTGGCTCGACCGGATCACCGCGAAGATGAACGGGCTTCCGGGGCACTGGACCTCCGCGATCCTCGTTCCGAACTCGCTGGCGAAGCGCACCGCCCAGAACTACGGCTTCCCGGCAGGCAACATCGCCATCTGGGACGCGGACTCCCAGAAGGGCGTCGAGGACGCGATCGGCACCGTGCGCGCCGCCGCCACCAGCTTCCTGCGCGGTCGCGAGCAGGGCGTGCGCGGCACGAAGAACCTGTTCGCCGTCGGCCAGGACATATCGGTGGACGACGTGCGGGCCAACCTCGAACCGGTCGCGGCCGACAAGTACCGGCTGCTGAAGGTCGACAAGGAGGTGGAGATCCGCGCCTTCGTCGACTCGCATCCGGGAGTCACCTACGAACGCGGTTCCTGCTACTACCAGTTGGGCACCCGGGTGCAGGTGCAGCCCGACAAGGAGGTCATCGTCGTCGAGAAGGACACCGACCGCGCCTACACGGGCGAGGCGGCGCGCAACCTGCTGTTCGGAGCGGGAGTCCGTGGGACCGTCTCGGTGAAGGCCGGCAACAACCCCAAGCTGGAGGTCTATGTGCAGAGCCGTTCGGTGAACAGGAAGCTCAAGGCCGATACGCGCCTGCTCATCATGCTCTGATCACGCTCTGGCCGGTGCCGAGGTGTCCGTCGCCACCGACACGGCGAGCAGGCCCAACGCCGTGCCCATCAGGTAGCGCTGGACGCGGAGCCAGGAGGGGCGTCGCGCGAGGAAGGCGGCGATGGCACCCGCCGCCAGGACGATGCCCAGATTGACGCTGAGGGCCACCACGATCTGCACGGAGCCCAGCAGAAAGCCCTGGAGCAGCACGTTTCCCGCCTCCAGGCTGATGAACTGCGGGATGAGCGAGAGATACATGATGGCGATCTTCGGGTTGAGCAGATTCGTCATCAGGCCCATCGTGAACAGTTTGCGCGAGGAGTCGTGCGGCAGCTCCTCGGGGGCGAAGACGGACACGCCCCCGGGCCTCAGGGCGTTCCAGGCCAGATAGGCCAGGTAGGCGGCGCCGGCCAGTTTCACGGCCACGTACAGCTCGGGCACCGCGAGGAAGACCACCGAAAGGCCGAGATTCGTGGCCAGCAGATAGACCAGGAAGCCCACGGCCACACCGCCCAGGGACACCACTCCCGCGCGTCGCCCCTGGGTGATGCTCCGGGAGACGAGATAGATCATGTTCGGGCCCGGGGTGAGCACCATGCCCAGGGCGACCAGAGCGACCCCCAGCACCCCGCTCAGCTCGACCATGCTCTCCCGCCGCTCTGTTCATGGGGTGCCGGCAAGGCCCGGCACCCTGTGCACCGGCCCCCCGCGACCGGTGCAATCGGAGTCTAGGTTTGCCGTCCTTCTCGGTTCAATAGAGGGCATTGCACTCGGTGCAATGTCGTGCTTGGATGCCGCTCGTCAGGGATTCGACGCCGAACGCCCACCGAGGAGGCGAAGCCTGTGAAGGACTTCCGGTCCGTCGCCGACGGGGTGGCGGAGGAGATCGCGGCGGGGCGGCTGAAGGGCGGGGAACGGCTGCCTCCGCAGCGGGAGTTCGCCAGGATCCACGCCATCGCCGACTCCACCGCCGCCCGCGTCTACCAGGAACTGGCCCGCCGGGGCCTCACCGTCGGCCAGGTCGGACGCGGCACGTTCGTCACGGACGCGCCCGGCGCTCCCGCTCCCGCCCCGGCCCTCTCCGAGCCCGCCGACAGCCGGATCGACCTGGAGCTGAACCACCCCGTCGTCCCCGAGCAGGCCGGGCTGCTCGCCGCCGGCCTGGAGAAGCTGGTGCGCTCCGACCGCCTGGAGTCGGTGCTCCGCCCGGTCGGGCCCGCCGGTACCCCCGCCGCCCGCGAGGCCGCCGCCGATGTCCTCACGCGCGGGCGATGGCGGCCCGACCCGGAACGGATCCTGTTCGCGGGCAACGGCCGGCAGGCCATCTCCGCCGCCGTCGCCGCGCTGACCCGGCCGGGCGCCCGGCTGGGCGTCGAGGAGTTCACCTACCCGGTGCTGAAGGCCATCGCCGCCCGGCTCGGCGTCACCCTCGTGCCCCTGGCCATGGACGGCGACGGGCTGATCCCGGAGGCGGTGGAGGAGGCGCACCGCGCGGATCCGCTGCACGCCGTCTACGTACAGCCGGTCCTGAACAACCCACTGTCCCTCACCATGCCCGCGCGGCGGCTCGACCACCTGGCCGACGTGCTGCTGACCTCGGGGATCGACGCGATCGAGGACGCCGTCTGGGCCTTCCTCCGGGATGACGCGGCGCCCCTCGCCTCGCGGGCCGCCGAGCGGACCGTCCTCGTCGACAGCCTCTCCAAACGGCTGTCCCCGGGGCTGTCCCTCGGGTTCGCCGTGGCCCCCGCCGCTGCGGCGGGCCGGGTCGCGGGAGCCCTGCGCTCCGGAGGGTGGACGCCCATGCGCTTCCCCCTGGAGGCGATGGCGCAGTGGCAGGCGGACGGCGCCGTCGACGCCCTCGTACGGGCGAAGCAGCGGGAGGCCGGGGTGCGGCAGGAGATCGCCCACCGGCACCTCGGGGGCTTCCGTACGCGCAGCGCCCCGTTCTCGTATTACCGCTGGTGGGAGCTGCCCAGCCCCTGGCGGGCCGACACCTTCGTCGCCGCCGCCGCGCGCCACGGCATCGCGGTCACTCCGGCCGCGGCGTTCACCACGGGCCGCGACCGGGGCCCGCAGGCGGTCCGCCTCGGCCTGGCGTCACCCACCCGCGAGGCCCTCTCCCGGGCCCTCGCGACCCTCGCCGACCTCGCCCGGTCCGCCCCGGAGGACTTCGCGGGGGAGTAGAGGGCGTGCGTGCTCCCCGGCGGACGCGATCTTCACGGTGGAAGCCGGAGGCCGAGGTTGTGGTCGTGGCCGCGCTCAGGGCGCCCGGTCCCCGCGCTCCGAGGACTCCTCCAGGAGTCCGTCGAGGTCCTTCAGCCGGTCCAGGCCCTTGACCGCCCTCGCCATGCGGTGGTTGGCGCTCAGGGCGGTCCGGTGGCGGTGCAGGAAAGCCCAGTAGCCCGCCGTGTACGGGCAGGCGTGGTCGCCGGTCCGGTCGGTGGGGCGGTAGGCGCAGGGGGCGCACAGGTCGCTCATCCTGTTGATGTAGGCGCCGCCGGAGGTGTACGGCTTGGTCGTCATCCGGCCGCCGTCCGCGTACTGCGACATGCCGACGACGTTGGGGAGCATCACCCAGTCGTAGCCGTCCACGAAGCAGCGGTGGAACCAGTCGGTCACGGCGGCCGGGTCCCAGCCGTCCTGCAGAGCACGGCTGCCCAGCACCATGAGGCGCGGGATGTGATGGGTCCAGCCGGTGTCCCGGACCTGGGCCAGCGCGGTGGACAGGCAGTTCGCCGTGACCGCCTCCGCGTCCAGGCCGAGGAACCAGTCGGGCAGCGGCGCGGTGTGGCGCAGCGCGTTGCGGCCCCGGTAGTCCTCGCCGAAGTGCCAGTAGAGCTGCCACACGTACTCGCGCCAGCCGGCGATCTGGCGCACGAAGCCCTCGACGCTGTTGAGCGGTGCCCCGCCCGAGCGCCAGGCCTTCTCGGCCCGCTCGACGCATTCGGCCGGGTCCAGGAGCCCCAGGTTGAGGGGGACGGACAACAGGCTGTGGCTCATCACCGGGTCATCCGCCAGCATCGCGTCCTCGTAGCGGCCGAAGTCGCCGAGCCGGTGCGAGACGAAGCGCCGGAGCGCGGCCAGCGCCTCCCGCCGGGTGACGGGGAAGCGGCGCGGGCCGTCACGGCCGACGAACGAGACGTCCCCGTCACGCTCCCAGCGGTCGAGGTCGTGGCGCACCTCGTCGTCGATCCCGTCCTCGGCCGGGCGGTACGGGGCGGGCGCCTCCAGGGTCGAACAACCCCGGGGCGGCGGCTCGCGGTTGTCGTGGTCGAGGTTCCAGGTCCCCCCGGCGGGCTCGTCGCCGTCCATGAGCAGCTCGTGGCGACGGCGGACCCACCGGTAGAAGCCCTCCATCCGCAGGCGGTCGCCCGTGTGCTCCTTCGCCCACGCCTCGAACTCCGCCTGCGGCAGCAGGAAGCCGCGGGCCGGGAGGACGTCGACCTCGTCCCGTGCGGTGACGAAGTCCAGCGCGGCGCGGGAGGTCGGGTGGCAGACCGTCAGGCGGTTCCCGCGGCCGTCGAACCCTGCCTCCGCCAGCCCGTCCGCGTAGGTCTCGGCCTGTACGTAGCGGACGCGGTCGCCCAGTTCGGCCGCCCGGTGCCGCATCGCGGAGAGGACGAGGTGGGCCTTGGCCCGGTGGAATCGACGTCTGCGCAGCACGGACCGGGCCTCGATCATCAGGACGGGGGCGTGTGCGTCCGGTCCGCCGCGGCGGGGGTCCAGGAAGTGGGGGCCGAGCTGGTCCCCGAAGAGCCAGTGCGTGCGTGGTTCCATGACGTGCGCCTGTCCTGCCGTCGGGTACCCCTCCGTCAGGCTAGGGACGGCAGAGAAGGTCACGGTGACGCCACGCCGCCCAGGGAACCGACGTCTGCCGGGCGGGCGACGCCGGTAGTTCGACGGCAGGCTCTACCGCGACGAGGACGCCGCCGTCATCCGCCGCAGCCCCGTGTACTGGAGCGCCGTGTAGACCGTCACGATCAGGGCGCCGATCAGCAGGAACACCACCCCGAACCCGTTGAGCGGCACGAAGCCGGCGAAGGCCGTCACCACGCACCCGACCGCGCACAGGGCGTTCACCGCGACGACGGTCCTGGCCAGGGCGGGCGGGATCACCGGATAGCCGGCGATCAGGGCGAGACAGGCCGCCCCGCCGATCTGGAAGATCCCGAACGCCACGGCGAAGGCCACCGGCATTCCGGTCGCGGAGCCGAGCGGCACGGCCGCCGCGACCAGCACGACGCCCATCACGGCGGTGCTCGCACCGTCGACGCGCAGCACCAGACGGAGGAACCGGGCGGCGTCCCGTGCGGGGGCCACCGTCGCGGGCGGGGTGAGGGCGTACGTCATCTCGGATCTCCTTCGGCCGGTGGGGTCGGTGACACCGTGCCACGCGCAGGGGCCCGCACTCCATGACCTCCCAGGTCATGGACGCGTGGACGGTGAACCTTGGATACGGTGAGGTCATGGAGACCGAAGAGCCGCCCCGCGTGGGCCTGTTGCTCCGGGAGTGGCGCCGCCGCCGCAAGCTCAGCCAGCTCGACCTGGCGCTGCGGGCGGATTCCTCGACCCGGCACCTCTCCTGCGTGGAGACGGGCCGCGCCCGGCCGAGCCGGGAGATGGTCCTCCGGCTCGCCGAGCACCTCGGCGTCCCGCTGCGGGACCGCAACGGCCTGCTGCTGGCTGCCGGTTACGCCCCCGCGTACCGGGAGTCGCCGCTCGACAGCGACCGGATGGCCATGGTCCGCTCCGCGGTCAGGGCGATGCTGGCCGGCCACGAGCCGTACCCCGCCGCCGCGATCGACCGGATCTGGAACATCGTCGACCGCAACGACGCGATGTCCCTCCTGCTCGGCGCCGTGCCGCCGCATCTGACGGAGTCGGGAGGCAATGTGATGCGGCTGATCCTCCACCCGGAGGGCCTCGCCTCCCAGTGCCTGAACTTCGCCCAGGTCCGCGCCCATGCCCTCGGCCGGCTGCGGCACCAGGCCGACACCACCGGCCACCGTGATCTGCGGGAGCTGTACGAGGAGGTGTCCGCCTACCCGGCCCCGCCGGACCTCGACGCCGACCCCGGCCCCGTGGACCCGACGGGCATCGTCGTCCCGTTGCGCATCCGCACACCCCTCGGCGACATGGCGTTCTTCAGCACGATCGCCACCTTCGGGGCGCCCGCCGACGTGACCCTCTCGGAACTCGCGGTGGAGTCGTTCTTCCCGATGGACGAGCAGACGGACACCCTGCTGCGCGCCCTGGCGGCGATGGGCCCCGAGGGTCAGTGACGGCGCTGTCCTGAGCCCGGCTCCCCGTGGGGGTAGACCTGGAAGGCGCGCCCGTCGGTCTTCATCTTCTGCGCCCGCAGCCGGGCCGCCTGCTCGATCAGCAGCCCGTCCGCGTTCTCGGTCGACCCGCGGCGCCCGCGCCGCACCAGCACCACCGCGCACCACGCGGCCGCCCCGCCCAGTCCCGCCATCAGCGCGACGAATGCCCCCATGGAATCCCGCTTCCCTCCGCTTCGGCCAAGCCGGTGAGCGACATTCTCCGTGCCCCGTGCCCCCGCCATAAGGTCACCTTCCGGTTGACTTCATACCCCTGGGGGGTATCTTGGGTGGTGAGTGGTCGCGACCCGGCGACCTTGACGAGGAGTGGGCCATGCATACCGGTCTCAAGATCACGGCCTTCGCCGCAGGGCTCGCGGCGACCTTCGGGTCGGCGTACGCGGTGGGCGGCGCAATGGATCCCGCCGTCGCCGCGAAGGAGTCGTCCCACCAGGACGGTCACGGCGCGAAGGATCGCCCGGCCGCGGAGAAGGGAGCGGCGGAGAAGAGCGCGGGGGAGGCCCCGGAACCTCCCGGCGGCCTGCAGATCTCCCAGGGGGGCTACACCCTCGACCTCAGCACCCCGCGCGTCGAGGCGGGCGAGCCCGCCGAGCTGCGCTTCGCCGTCGTGGACGAGGACACCTCCCGCAAGGTGACGGCGTTCCGTCGCGAGCACGACAAGGAACTCCATCTGATCGTGGCGTCGAGCGACCTCACCACCTACCGGCACCTGCACCCCGAGCGGGCCGCCGACGGCACCTGGTCCACCCCCGTCGAGCTTCCCGAGGCCGGCGGCTACCGGGTCTTCGCCGACTTCACCCCGGACGTGAAGAACGCCGAGGGCGTCACCCTGGGCGCCGACCTCGCCGTATCGGGCGACGCGAACCCCGAGGCGCTGCCGGACGCCGAGCGGACGGTGACCGTCGACGGATACGAGGTGACGCTCGACGGGGCGCTGCGCCCCGGTGCGGGCAGCGAGCTGAAGCTGGAGGTCGAGAAGGACGGCAAGCCGGTCACCGACCTCCAGCCCTACCTCGGCGCGTACGGCCACCTCGTCGCGCTGCGCGCCGGGGACCTGGCGTACCTCCACGTCCACCCGAACGGCGAACCGGGCGACGGGCGGACGAAGCCGGGGCCGGAGGTCTCCTTCACCGCGACGGCCCCGAGCAAGGGCGCCTACCGCCTCTTCCTCGACTTCCGGCACGAGGGGAAGGTCCGTACGGCCGCCTTCACCGTGCACGCCGGGGGAGCGGCGGCCGGGGAGCCCGTGCCGGAGAACGAGGAATCCGCCGAGCACGGACACTGAGCGTGGCCCGTCGTCCCGGGGCGGACCGCATAACGATCAGCACACGGGCGGAGCGCGTACGGGTGGAGAGGGTCCCCCGGCGGCCCCGGTGGGCAACAGCCTTGCCCCCGGGGCCAGTCCACGAATCCGCCCTGCCCCCGGGCGGCGTGCCGAGGAGGGGTGGGAGGCCCGACGGCCCCCCGGTGCGGGCCCTGTGCCCGGCGGTGCGGGAGGGGGGCTTGTTGAGGCGTCGACACCTCTGGCTTAGGCTTGCCTAACCTTCATTCGCTCGGCCAACCTGAGGACCCTCCATGCTCGGCTTCACCCGCGTGCGCCGCCACACCCTCGCCGCGACGGCCACCACCGTCGCTCTCGCCGTCGCCCTGGTCGGCTGCTCCTCGGACGGCGACGGCGACAAGGACGGGGCGAAGGACTCGGCGAAGAGCGGCGGCGCCTTCCCCGTCTCGATCAAGAGCTCGCTCGGCACCGCGAAGATCGAGGAGAAGCCCGAACGCATCGTCACCCTCGGCCAGGGCTCCGCCGAGACCGCGATAGCCCTCGGCCAGACCCCGGTCGGCATCGAGAGCTACCCCTGGGGCAGCGACAAGTCCGGCTACCTCCCGTGGATCAACGAGGCGGTCAAGAAGTCCGGCGACAAGCTCCCCAAGCAGTTCACGGGCGGCGAGGAGATCGACTTCGAGGCGATCACCGAGCTGGAGCCGGACGTCATCCTCGCCCCCTGGTCGGGCATCACGCAGAAGCAGTACGACGTCCTCAAGGACATCGCCCCCACGGTCGCCTACCCCGACCAGGCGTGGAGCACCGACTGGGACCAGCAGATCGACATCATCGGCAAGGCGCTCGGCCGGACCGAGGACACGAACGGTCTCAAGACGAAGATCGAGAAGCAGCTCGCCGACGCCGCGGCCACCCGGCCGAACTACAAGGACGTCACCTTCTCCTACATCTACAACTCCGGCCCCGGCACCCTCGGCGTCTTCAAGCCCGAGGAGCAGCGCGTCAAGATGGTCTCCTCGCTCGGCCTGAAGGTCGACCCGGTCGTCAACGGCTTCAAGGAGACCCCCGGCACCGACTCGGCCCTCATCGGCCTGGAGAACGCCGAGAAGCTCAAGGACAGCGACCTCGTCTTCACGTTCTACACCGACGAGAAGAACCGCAAGGAGATCGAGGGCCAGAAGCTGTACGGCGCGATCCCCGCGATCAAGAAGGGCGCCGTCGTCGCGAGCAACGACAACTCCTTCGTCACCGCCTCCTCGATCATCAACCCGCTGACCGTGCCGTGGACGATCGAGCGCTACCTGCCGATCATCGACAAGGCCGTCAAGACCGCCGGCAAGTAGGACCGGTCTCCGAACCGCCGAGCCCACAAGGCACACTCCACTCCCATGGCAACCACCACGGTCGCACCGCCGAGCGGCGCCGGTACCTCCCGTACCGGCGCCGCTCGGACGGCGTTCCTCCTGCTCCTCGGCCTGGCCGCGCTGGCCCTCGCGCTCTGCGCGAGCGTCATGTTCGGCAGTCGCAGCACCTCGCTGGGCGAAGTCGTCGACGTCCTCAGGGGCACCGCCGACCCCAACGTCACCGTCATCGTCGAGAGCCGCTACCCGCGCACGGTCCTCGGTGTCCTCGCCGGACTCTGCCTCGCGGTCGCGGGGACCCTCATGCAGGGCGTCTCGCGCAATCCGCTGGCCGAACCGGGCCTCCTCGGCATCAACGCCGGCGCCTCCGCGAGCATCGTCGCCGCGACCGCCTGGCTCGGGGCCTCCGGCGCCACCGACACCATGTGGTGGGCGCTGCCCGGAGCGCTGGTCGCCGGCGTCCTCGTCCATGTCATCGGCTCCGCCGGCACGGGGACGAGCGTGGTGCGCCTGGTGCTCGCCGGAGCCGTGCTCACCGCCGTGCTGATGGCGTTCATCCAGGCGGTGACCCTCAGCAAACCGCAGGTCTTCGACAGCTACCGCTACTGGGTCGTCGGAGCGCTCGGCGGCCGGGACTTCGACGTCTTCTGGTCCGTCCTGCCCTTCGCCGCCGTCGGTTTCGTGCTCGCCCTCGCTCTCGGCCCCGGCCTCAACGCCCTGGCCCTGGGCGACGCCACCGCCGTCGCCCTCGGCTCGCACCCCGGGCGCACCCGGGGCGGCGGACTGCTCGCCGCCACGCTGCTCAGCGCCGCCGCGACCGCCGCCGTCGGCCCGATCGCGTTCGTCGGCCTCGCCGTCCCGCACGTCGTACGGGCCGTGGTCGGCGTCGACTTCCGCGCCCAGATCCTCTTCTCCGCCCTGCTCGGCCCCACGCTTCTGCTCCTCGCGGACGTGGTGGGCCGGGTCGTCATGCGCCCCACCGAACTCATGGTCGGCGTCGTCACCGCCTTCATCGGCGCACCCGCGCTGCTCATCGCCGTACGCAGGATGCGGGGCACCTCATGACCGTCACCGATCGGACCACCCCCGTCCGCAAGGCGCCCCGGGCCCCGCGCGGCTATCTGGTCGTCGGCCGCACCGTGGCGATACCCATGCGCCGGGCCTCCGTGTTCGCGGGCGCCGGGCTCTTCGTCCTCCTTCTCGCGGCCGCCGTCACGACGCTGGCCTGGGGGCGCCTCGGCATCGACCTCGCCGACCTGCCCGCCGCGCTCATCGGTGATGCCGAGGGCAAGGACCGGTTCGTCTTCAACCGGCTGCGCGGCCCCCGCGTCACCGTCGCCATCGGGGTCGGCGCGGCGCTCGGCCTCTCCGGCGCCCTGTTCCAGTCCGTCACCCGCAACCCGCTCGGCAGCCCGGACGTCATCGGGCTCTCCGCCGGGGCCGGCGCGGGCGCCGCGATCTGCGCCCTGATGTTCCCCGACACGGTTCCCGTCGCCGTCGGAGCGCTCCTCGGCGCGGTGCTCGCGATGGCCCTCGTGTACGTCTCCACCGGCACCGGCTTCCGCAACCCCGCCCGGCTCGTCATCGCCGGGATCGGGGTCGCCGCGATGGGTGCGGCCGTCACCCAGTACGTCGTCTACGCACTGGAACGCGACAAGGCCTCCGTCCTCACCGCCTATGTCAACGGCAGCCTGACAGCCCGCTCCTGGACCGACGCCACCACCGTCTGGCTGGTCCTCCTCGTCGCCGCCCCGCTGACCGCGCTGATCTCGCGGCGGCTCGACATCGGTGAGATGGGTGACGACATCGCCGAGGGGCTCGGCTCCGAGCCGAAGAAGGCCAAGACCCTCGCGGTGGTCCTGGCCATCGCCCTCTCGGCCGCCGCGGTCAGCGTCTCGGGGCCCATCGCCTTCATCGCCCTGACCGCGCCCCAGATCGCCAAACGCCTCACCCGGGGCTCCGGCCCGCACCTGCTGCTCTCCGCCCTCACCGGCGGCCTCCTGCTGGTGCTCGCGGACCTCTGCTCCCAGCAGCTGGCGCTCTTCGACGACCTGCCGGTCGGGATCTACACGATGGCGATCGGCGGCGCGTACCTCGGCTGTCTGCTGGTACGGGAATGGCGCAGGGGCGTGCTCTGAGCGGCCGGGAGCTTCCTGCCGTCGGACAGGGCTCCGGCCTCTCCCCGGAAGGAATTTCGCCTGCGGGGCGGAGGCCGGGGGCGGTGCCGGGGCGGTGACGACTGGTCACGTACAGGTTCGTCGACCATACTGCCCGCCGTGGAGCAGAGCATAGATTCGAACAAGAAGCCCGAGTTCGCCGCAGGCACCGACCCGGCGTTCATCCCCCTGCCCGGACTGGCGGCGCCCGTCGCGACCCGGAAGCCCGAAACGGAATCGGAGGCCGGCCCGAAGGACGCTGCTCCGGAGGCGGAAGCGGAACGCGACGATGAGCCCGGAGCGGAGGCCGCTGAGGCCGACGCCGACCAGGAACCGGAAGCGGCGGCGCACGACGCCACGGCGGAGGACGAGGGCGAGGACGGGGGCGAGGCCGTCGAGGAGGGCCCCGTCTTCGAGGTCAGCGACCGACGCGGTTCGATCCGGGTGGCCAGGGAAGGCGTCCGCTTCACGCTCGACGACCAGGAGGCCGAGTTCCACTGGGACGAGATCGGCGCGGTGGAGACGACGCCGGCGCGCTTCGGCCGCCGGTTCACGGTCACCGTCCATCTGTCCAGCCGCCGCTGGTTCAACGCCGAGGTCGAGGCGGCGAGCCGCGCCGAGCTCAAGGGCTGGCCGGCCGAGCTGGACACCGTCCTGGACGCCTACTTCGAGGAGTCCTGAACAGTCGGCCGTGAGACACCCCCGGCAGGGTGTCCTACCGATGGGGCCGGGGGCCGGACGGCCGGTTCCGGCCACGCCGCGCGACGCGGGGCCGCGCGGCGCCGAGCCCTGCCGCACGGGGCGGTGCCGAGCCGTTTCGTGCCGTGCCGCACCGTGCCGAGGCGCTTCGTGCCGTGCCGCAGCGTGCCGAGTCTCCCCGTGCCGCGTGGTGCCGTGCCCGGCCGCGTCGTCAGGGCCGCTCGCGGTTGCGGCCCCGGATCCGCATCGCGACGTAGCCGACCAGGGCGACGGCGGCCAGCGCCAGCACGATCTTGGACACGACGCCGACGTACGCCCCGACCACGTCCCACTGGTCGCCGAGCCAGTACCCGGCCATCACGAGCACGGTGTTCCACACCAGGCTGCCCGCCGTCGTCAGGGTGACGAACACCGGCAGCGGCATGCGCTCCACGCCCGCGGGCACCGAGATCAGGCTCCGGAACACCGGCACCATGCGGCCCAGCAGAATCGCCTTGGTGCCGTGCCGGGCGAACCACTCCTCCGTCCGCACCAGGTCGGAGGCCTTGACCAGCGGCAGCTTCGCCCACCAGGCGTGCATCCGCTCCCGGCCGAACACGGCTCCGATCCCGTACAGGACCACCGCGCCGACGACCGAGCCGAGCGTCGTCCAGAACAGGGCCGAGGCGATGCTGAGCACCCCCTGCGAGGCGGCGAACCCGGTCAGCGGCAGGATGACCTCGCTGGGCAGCGGCGGGAACACGTTCTCCAGCGCGATGGCCGCACCCGCACCGGGACCGCCGAACGCCTCGACCAGCCCGGCGGCCCAGCCGGCGATGCCCCCCGGCGGCTCCGGGGCGGCCGACAGATCCCGGGCGGCCGACAGGGTCAGGTGCATGTGTCCATGGTCCCTCAGGACCCGTCGAGCACCACCGAACGGCTCAGGTGGCGCGGCAGGTCCGGGTCGAGCCCCCGGGCGGCCGCACGGGCGAGGGCGAGGCGCTGTACGCGTACGAGATCGGCCAGCGGGTCGAGGGCGCCGTCCACCCACTGTGCGCCCGTCGCCCGCACCTGCTCCGCCAGGCCCTCGGGAGCCTCGCCGAACATCCAGGTCGCGGTTCCGGCGGTGGAGATGCTGATGGGACCGTGGCGGTACTCCATCGCGGGATAGGACTCCGTCCAGGACAGCGACGCCTCCTTCATCTTCAGCGCCGCCTCGTGGGCCAGCCCGACCGTCCACCCCCGGCCGAGGAAGGAGAACTGGGTGCTCCGCAGCAGCCCGTCGGGCAGTGGCCCGGCCAGCGCGGTCTCCGCGTCCGCGACCACGGTCTCGGAGTGCAGGCCGAGGTGGGCCCGCAGCAGGGTGAGGGCGGTCGTGGCGAAGCGCGTCTGGACGACGGACCGTTCGTCGGCGAAGTCCAGCACGACGAGATCGTCGGCCGCCGCCCGGACCGGGGTCTCCGGGTCCGCCGTGACGGCCACGGTGCGCGAGGTGCCGCGCAGCCGCTCCAGCAGCTCCAGGACCTCGGTCGTGGTCCCCGAGCGGGTCAGCGCGACGACGCGGTCGTAGCGGCGGCCGAAGGGGAACTCGGAGGCGGCGAAGGCGTCCGACTCGCCCTGGCCGGAACCCTCGCGGAGCCCGGCGTAGGCCTGCGCCATGTAGAAGGAGGTACCGCAGCCGACGACCGCGATCCGCTCGCCCGCGACGGGCAGGGCGGCGGCCTCGGGGCCGCCCGCCAGGGCGGCGGCGCGCCGCCAGCAGGCGGGCTGACTGGCTGTCTCGGTCTCGGCATACGACACGTCTGCACTCCACGGGAACGAGGTGGACCACGGGAACGGGGCTGAGCGGGACTGATCAGCCCGCATGTAGAATTCTGCACGTTACATGCAGTTATCAAGCAAAAACAAGCAAGGTGCAGGTGGGTGAAGGGCTCCCGGAGAGCCCTGTGCGACGCTTGCGGCGGTCCGGCCACCGGCGACCGCGTTCCCTCGAAACGCGGTGCCCGCGCCGGACGGTGAGGAGACGCTCTTGTCCAGGGACGCCCGGTGGGACGCGCTGCTGGAACTGGTCGGCAAGCACGGCAGGGTGGACGTCGAGGAGGCGGCGACGGCGCTCGACGTCTCGGCCGCCACCATCCGCCGCGACCTGGACCAGCTGGCCGAACAGCATCTGCTCACCCGCACCAGGGGCGGCGCGGTCGCGCACGGGGTCTCCTACGAACTGGCGCTCCGCTACAAGACGGGCCGGCACGCGCCGGAGAAGCAGGCCATCGGCCGCGCCGTGTCCGGCCTCGTCGCCGTCGGCGAAGTCGTCGGCCTGACCGGCGGAACGACCGTGACCGAAGTGGCCAGGGCGCTGGCGGTACGCCCGGACATCGTGGGCGAGACGGCGGTGGCGGGCGGGCAGCCGACGCTGACCGTGGTGACCAACGCCCTCAACATCGCGAGCGAGCTGGCGATCCGGCCGCAGATCAAGATGGTCGTGACGGGCGGGGTCGCGAGGCCCCAGTCGTACGAACTGACGGGCCCGCTCGCCGTCGGCGTGATGAACGAGATCACCCTGGACGTCGCCGTCCTCGGGGTGAACGCCATCGACATCGAACGCGGCGCGTACGTCCACCACGAGGGCGAGGCCAGCGTCAACCGGCTGCTCGCGGAGCGGGCCCAGCGGGTGGTGGTGGCGGCCGACTCGTCGAAGATCGGCAAGCGGGCGTTCGCCCGGGTCTGCGACCTCGGGCTGGTCGACGTTCTGGTCACCGACTCCCACATCGGCGCGGAGGCGAAGGACCGGTTCGACGAGGCGGGGGTCCAGGTCATCACGGTCTGATCGGCACGGTCCGACAGGCACGGTCCGATCGGTACGGTGCGGCTCTTCGCCGTCTGAGGGGTGCGGGGGCATGCGTCGTCATGAACCGATGTCCGTCGGGTACCGGAAGTGACACGGACGGAGACTTCACCGTGTCGCTGGTACGCCGAACGGGTGAGGGGCGAGAGGATTGCCCGATGAACAGTGAGTGCAGCCGGCGGGAACCCGACCGGCTCGACGACGGGGTGGCCCTGTGAGCAGGTACGACAGGTATGACAGATACGACGCCACCGACGAACAGTGGGAGGGGCTCGCACAGGTCGTGCCGTTGCGCGGCCGCGACGAGTGGCCGTCCCGGATCGACCACCGCACCGTCCCGGACGAGCGCGCGGCCGAACAGCGGCGCCTCGTCGTGCTGCGGGTGCAGGTCTTCGCGGACGCACGCGAGGTCGCCGAGTACCTGGTCGCCCAGGTTCCGGTGCTGCTCGACCTGACGGCGGCGGAGACGGACGTGGCGAAGCGGATTCTCGACTTCAGCAGTGGTGTGGTCTTCGGTCTCGGCAGCGGCATGCACCGCGTCGACCGCAATGTCTTCCTGCTCGCGCCGGTCGGCATGGAGGTCGAGGGGGTCACGCCCGCGGGCCTCGCCCAGTAGGAGGAGCGGCAGTCGGGGCGGCAGCCGGATCGGACCGCCGCCCCCGGCCGCGCCGTCCCCGTCCTCCGGGCCGGCCCCGTCCCCCGTGCGGGGTGGCGTGCGAGGAGGCACTGTCGGTGGCCGGTGATAGACCTGGTGCCGTGACAGACATCGATGTGGCAGAACTCCAGCGGCGGCTGGCCGCGTTCGCGGCGGCGCGCGACTGGGGTCAGTACCACACCCCGAAGAACCTGGCGGCCGCGCTCAGCGTCGAGGCCTCCGAACTGCTGGAGATCTTCCAGTGGCTGACGCCCGAACAGTCGGCGGGGATCATGGAGAGCCCCGAATCGGCCCACCGGGTCGCCGACGAGGTGGCGGATGTGCTCGCCTATCTCCTGCAGTTCTGCGAGGTATTGGGCATCGACCCGACGGCGGCGCTGGCGGCCAAGTTGGAGCGGAACGAGAAGCGCTTCCCCCTGCCGAGCGCTCCGGAACCCCACGATCGTCACTCTTCGGAGTGAGCGAGATATCCACAGTCGACTTCCTGTCCACAGATTTCCGATTTCCTCTGGCCTTACGGTGCTGTCTACCTCACTGTGGGTAATGAATGAGGTGAGCGGGTTTTCGTACGGACGGGGGAGACGCATGGAAGCGGAGCGACTCATCGAGGCGGGGCGGCGGGCTCTGTCGGGCAGTCGGGGTGCGCTGGATGTCATGGCGGAGGCCTGGCAGGCACAGGCGCTGGCCCGGGCGATCGGCAGTCGGCTGGCGCTGTACGGCCCGATGGAATTACGGAGCGAGGCGCGGGCGCTGGGGGAGATCGGCGCGGGATGCTCGGCGCTGGACCACCCGACGGTGCTCTCCGGCGGCGCCAGGGCGGCCCAGTTGTCCGGGATCGCCGATGTGCGGCCGGCGCTGGCCGGGCTCGCGCTGCTGCTCGGTGAGGCCGGGATCGCCCTGGTCGGGGTGGCCTGCGACACGGGGGAGGACGGTCTGTACTGGCAGTGCATCGAGGCGATGGACGCGGCCGACGAATCGCTGGAACGCGTGCACGGGATGCTGAGGCGGCTGGCGGAGCGGGAGAGGGAGCGGGACGGCCCCTACGGCGGCATACGCGGCCCCGCGGCATCGGCGGCGGGTCCCTGAGTGGAGGCGGCGGGGCGACGAGAGGGGGGCGACGCGTCCTGAGGGGAGCGACGGCCTGAGGGGGAGGCGGGGCCCGAGGGGGGAGACGGGGGCAGACAGGGGGAGATGCGGGGGAGGTCCGGCCGGGCTGGTGGGCGGTATCGGGCGCCGGAGGGGCAGGATGGAGGGCATGGATCTTCGCATCTTCACCGAGCCCCAGCAAGGGGCCGACTACGACACCTTGCTCACCGTTGCCAAGGCCGCCGAGGACCTGGGCTTCAACGCCTTCTACCGCTCCGACCACTATCTCCGCATGGGCTCCGGTGACGGACTGCCCGGACCGACGGACGCCTGGATCACCCTGGCCGGCCTGGCGCGCGAGACCCGCACGATCCGGCTCGGCACGCTGATGACCGCCGGTACGTTCCGGCTGCCGGGGGTGCTGGCCATCCAGGTGGCCCAGGTCGACCAGATGTCGGGCGGCCGGGTCGAACTGGGCCTGGGAGCAGGCTGGTTCGAGCAGGAGCACAAGGCCTACGGCATTCCGTTCCCGAAGGAGAAGTTCGGCCGTCTGGAGGAGCAGCTCGCGATCATCACGGGCCTGTGGGAGACGGAGGTCGGCAAGACCTTCAGTTACGACGGGACCTACTACCAACTCACCGACTCGCCCGCGCTGCCCAAGCCCGCCCAGGCCAAGGTGCCCGTCCTGATCGGCGGCCACGGTGCGACGCGCACCCCGCGGCTCGCCGCGCAGTACGCGGACGAGTTCAACATCCCGTTCGCCTCGCTGGAGGACAGCGAGAAGCAGTTCGGCCGGGTCCGGGCCGCCGCGCAGGCGCACGGGCGCTCGCCGGACGACCTCGTGTACTCCAACGCGCTGATCGTCTGCACGGGCAAGGACGACGCCGAGGTCGCCCGACGCGCGGCGGCGATCGGCCGGGACGTGGAGGAGCTCAAGGCGAACGGGCTTGCGGGATCGCCCGCCGAGGTCGTCGACAAGATCGGCAGCTTCGAGGCGATCGGCTCGTCGAGGATCTACCTCCAGGTCCTCGACCTGGACGACCTGGACCATCTGGAACTGATCTCCTCGCAGATCCAGTCCCA
The DNA here is from genome assembly GCF_014650675.1 of Streptomyces anulatus. Classification (GTDB taxonomy): domain Bacteria; phylum Actinomycetota; class Actinomycetes; order Streptomycetales; family Streptomycetaceae; genus Streptomyces; species Streptomyces anulatus. The sequence goes on from NZ_BMVK01000005.1 coordinate 54,477, forward strand.
GCTGACCTGACCTGACCTGACCTGACCTGACCTGACGAGGAGGCAGCCGTGAGCACGGGCAGCACGCTCGCCGACGCGCTGGACGCCGGACCCGTCCTGCTGGACGGCGGGCTCTCCAACCAACTGGAGGCGCAGGGCTGCGATCTCTCCGACGCGCTGTGGTCGGCCCGGTTGCTGGCCGACGCGCCGGAACAGATCGAGGCCGCTCACCTCGCGTACCTCCGGGCCGGCGCGCGGGTGCTCATCACGGCCAGCTATCAGGCCACCTTCGAAGGGTTCGGGCGGTACGGCCTCGACCGGGCCGGGACCGAGGCCCTGCTCGCCCGCAGCGTGGAGCTGGCCCGGGGCGCCGCCGATGCGGCGCGCCGGGCCGGCCCCGGGCGGGAGACCTGGGTCGCCGCGTCGGTCGGACCGTACGGGGCGATGCTCGCGGACGGCAGTGAGTACCGGGGCCGTTACGGGCTGAGCGTCCGGGAACTGGAGCGCTTCCACCGCCCCCGGGTGGCGGCGCTGGCCGCCGCCGGGCCCGACGCCCTGGCGCTGGAGACGGTGCCGGACCTGGACGAGGCCGAGGCCCTGGTCCGGGTGGCCGAGGAGACCGGAGTGCCGTACTGGCTCTCGTACAGCGTGGTGGGCGGCCGGACCCGGGCCGGCCAGCCGCTGGAGGAGGCGTTCGCGGTGGCGGCGGGGCGGGACTCCGTCCTCGCGGTCGGGGTCAACTGCTGCGATCCGGAGGAGGCGCAGGGGGCGGTCGAGCAGGCGGTGGCGGTCACGGGCAGACCCGCCGTGGTCTACCCGAACAGCGGGGAGGGATGGGACGCCGGAGCGCGCGGATGGACCGGGCGCGGCACCTTCGACCCGGGGCGGGTGCGGGCCTGGACGCGGGCCGGGGCCAGGCTCGTCGGAGGCTGCTGCCGGGTGGGGCCGGACCTCATCACGGAGCTGGACGGGCGGCTGGAGAGCCAGAGCCCGCCGTAGGGGCTGTCACCGGGGCCGTCCCGGAGATCACCCGCCCCGGGGCCGGGGAAAATACCTGGTGGGGGCAGGGGGCGAGGATCATACTCGGACAGGTGTTCCTGACAATCGGTACGACCGGCACCCCTGAACGTCCCGCCACGGACCTGGGCTTTCTGCTGCACAAGCATCCCGACAAGGCGCAGGCGTTCTCCACCTCGCACGGCTCCGCACACGTCTTCTATCCCGAGGCGTCCGCCGAGCGCTGCACGGCCGCGCTCCTGCTGGAGGTGGATCCGGTGGCGCTGGTGCGGCGTGGCAAGGGCAAGGGCCGGGGAGGCGCGCCCGACGCGGCGCTCGCGCAGTACGTCAACGACCGCCCCTACGCGGCGTCCTCGCTGTTGTCGGTCGCCCTCGCCGCCGTCTTCAAGTCGGCGCTCGGCGGCGTCTGCCGGGCCATGCCGGAGCGGGCCGCGAGCCCGTTGCCGCTGCGGATCGAGGTGCCCGCCCTGCCCGCCAGGGGCGGCGCCGAGCTGGTGCGCAAGCTGTTCGCGCCGCTCGGCTGGTCGAGGGTCGAGGTCACGGCCGTACCGCTGGACGAGGAGTTCCCCGCGTGGGGCGACTCCCGCTACGTACGCCTCGTGCTGGAGGGCGAGTTGCGGCTCGCCGACGCGCTGCGGCAGCTCTACGTCCTGCTCCCGGTGCTCGACGACGCCAAGCACTACTGGGTCGCGCCCGACGAGGTGGACAAGCTGCTGCGCGCGGGGGAGGGCTGGCTGGCCGACCACCCCGAGCGGCCGCTGATCACCCGGCGCTATCTGTCCCACCGCTGGGGGCTCACCCGCCAGGCCGACCAGGCCCTGGAGCTGGTGCGGCTCGCCGAGTCGGACGACCTCGACGTGGGATGCGTCGACAACGCGGTGGACGAGAGCACCGACACCGAGGAGAAGCCGGTCCCGCTCGCCGAGCACCGGCGCACCGCGATCCTCGACGCGCTGCGCGCCGCCGGGGCGAGCCGGGTGCTCGACCTCGGCTGCGGCCAGGGCCAGTTGGTGCAGGCGCTCCTCAAGGACGTGCGCTTCACCGAGATCGTGGGCGTCGACGTCTCGATGCGCGCCCTCACCATCGCCTCGCGGCGGCTGAAGCTGGACCGGATGGGGGAGCGCCAGGCGGACCGGGTCACCCTGCGGCAGGGTTCGCTGACCTACACGGACAAGCGGCTGGCGGGATACGACGCCGCCGTGCTCAGCGAGGTCGTCGAGCACCTGGACCTGCCCCGGCTGCCCGCCCTGGAGTACGCGGTGTTCGGCGCGGCGCGACCGGGGACGGTGCTCGTGACCACGCCGAACGTCGAGTACAACGTCCGCTGGGAGACCCTCCCGGCCGGGCACGTCCGGCACGGGGACCACCGTTTCGAGTGGACCCGGGCCGAATTCCGGGACTGGGCCGGGCAGGTCGCCGAGCGGCACGGATACACCGTCCGGTACGAGCCGGTCGGGCCGGACGACCCCGAGGTGGGGCCGCCGACCCAGATGGCCGTGTTCACCCGCGCCACGGAGACCGGCACGACGACCGAGAAGCAGGCGAAGGAGGCGGAAGCCGCATGAACAGCACCGACACCGGCGCGGGAAGCGCCGACGGCGACAGCACCACCCCTGCGGGCGGCCGTGACGCAGCGCGCAAGCTGCCGGTGACCGACCTCTCCCTCGTCGTCCTCATCGGCGCCAGCGGATCGGGCAAGTCCACCTTCGCCCACGAGCACTTCAAGCCGACCGAGATCGTCTCCTCGGACTTCTGCCGGGGCCTCGTCGCCGACGACGAGAACGACCAGAGCGCCAGCCGCGACGCCTTCGACGTGCTGCACTACATCGCCGGCAAGCGCCTGGAGGCCGGGCGGCTCACCGTGATCGACGCCACCAACGTCCAGGCCGAGAGCCGCAAGCAGCTCGTCCAGCTGGCCCGCAAGCACGACGTCCTGCCGATCGCCATCGTCCTCGACCTCCCCGAAGAGGTCTGCGCCGCCCGCAACGCGGCCCGCCCGGACCGCGCCTCCATGCCGCGCCATGTCATCCAGCGGCACCGCCGCGAGCTGCGACGTTCCCTGCGCGGCCTGGAGCGCGAGGGCTTCCGCAAGGTGCACGTCCTGCGCACCGAGGCGGAGGCCGGGAGCGCCGAAGTGGTCCTGGAGCGCCGCTACAACGACCTGCGCCACCTCACCGGCCCGTTCGACATCATCGGAGACATCCACGGCTGCCGCTCCGAGCTGGACACCCTGCTCGGGAAGCTCGGCTATGTGGACGGCGCCCACCCCGAGGGGCGTACGGCGGTGTTCGTCGGCGACCTCGTCGACCGGGGCCCCGACAGCCCCGGCGTGCTGCGCCGCGTCATGTCCATGGTGTCGGCGGGCAACGCCCTGTGCGTCCCCGGCAACCACGAGAACAAGCTCGGCCGCTATCTCGCGGGCCGCAAGGTCCAGCTCACCCACGGGCTCGCCGAGACCGTCGAGCAGCTGGAACGCGAGGACGCCGAACACCCCGAGTTCCGGGGACAGGTGCGGGAGTTCATCGACGGCCTGGTCAGCCACTACGTCCTGGACGACGGCAAGCTGGTGGTCTGTCACGCCGGGCTGCCCGAGAAGTACCACGGCCGGACCTCCGGCCGGGTCCGCTCCCACGCGCTGTACGGGGACACGACGGGGGAGACCGACGAGTTCGGCCTGCCCGTGCGCTACCCGTGGGCCGAGGACTACCGGGGCCGCGCCACCGTGGTCTACGGCCACACCCCGGTGCCCAGCACCTCCTGGATCAACAACACCATCTGCCTGGACACCGGGGCCGTCTTCGGCGGGAAGATGACCGCGCTGCGCTGGCCGGAGCGCGAACTGGTCGACGTACCCGCCGAGAAGGTCTGGTACGAGCCGGTCAAGCCGCTGACCACCGAGGCGCCCGGGGGCCGGGAGGGCAGGCCCCTGGACATCGCCGATGTGCAGGGCCGCCGGATCGTGGAGACCCGGCACCTGGGCCGCGTCGCCGTGCGCGAGGAGAACGCCGCCGCCGCGCTCGAGGTCATGAGCCGGTTCGCCGTCGACCCGCAGCTCCTCGCCTACCTGCCGCCCACCATGGCGCCCACCGCCACCTCCCGCGAGGACGGCTTCCTGGAGCACCCGGCGGAGGCCTTCGCGCAGTACGCAGGCGACGGCGTCGAGCGGGTCGTGTGCGAGGAGAAGCACATGGGTTCCCGGGCCGTCGCCCTGGTCTGCAAGGACGCCGGGGCCGCGACCGCGCGCTTCGGCACGGCGGGCCCCACCGGCGCGCTGTACACCCGCACCGGACGCCCGTTCCTGGACGACACGGCCATGACCGAGGCGGTCCTGGACCGGCTCCGCACCGCCGTCACCGCCGCCGGGCTCTGGCAGGAGTGGGACACCGACTGGGTGCTTCTGGACGCCGAGCTGATGCCGTGGTCGCTCAAGGCCGGCGGGCTGCTGCGCTCGCAGTACGCCGCCGTCGGCGCCGCGTCCGGCGCGGTCTTCCCGTCGGCCGTCGCCGCCCTGGAGCAGGCGGTCGCCCGGGGCGTCGAGGTGGCGGGTCTCGCCGGGCACCAGCGTGCCCGTGCGCAGGACGCGGCCGCGTTCACCGAGGCCTACCGGCGCTACTGCTGGCCCACCGAAGGGCTCGACGGGGTGCGGCTCGCGCCGTTCCAGATCCTCGCCGTCCAGGGCCGTTCCCTGGCCTCCGTGCCGCACGACGAGCAGCTCGCCTGGCTGGACCGGCTCGTGGAGCACGACCCGACCGGGCTGCTCCAGGTCACCCGCCGGCTCGTCGTCGACACCGGGGACGAGGCCTCCGTCCGCGCGGGCGTGGACTGGTGGCTGGAGATGACCGGACGGGGTGGCGAGGGCATGGTCGTCAAGCCGCTCGGCGCTCTCGTCCGGGACGCCGGGGGCAGGCTCGTCCAGCCCGGCGTCAAGGTGCGCGGCCGGGAGTACCTCCGCATCATCTACGGCCCCGAGTACACCCGCCCGGAGAATCTGGAGCGCCTGCGCTCCCGGTTCCTCGGCCACAAGCGGTCGCTGGCGCTGCGGGAGTACGCACTCGGTCTGGAGGCCCTGGACCGGCTGGCGGAGGGCGAACCGCTGTGGCGGGTCCACGAGGCGGTGTTCGCGGTTCTGGCGCTGGAGTCGGAGCCGGTGGACCCCCGGCTCTGAGAGCCGGGCAACCCGTAGGCGATTCGCGGGGTGAACGGCGCTCCGCGCGGTGAGGATGAAGACATGGGATTCCAAGTCGACTCCGAAGCCGGGCGGCTGCGCCGCGTCATACTGCACCGCCCCGATCTGGAGCTGAAGCGGCTCACCCCCAGGAACAAGGACGCGCTCCTGTTCGACGACGTCCTGTGGGTGCGCCGCGCCCGGGAGGAGCACGACGGGTTCGCCGACGTCCTGCGCGACCGGGGGGTCGCCGTGCACCTCTTCGGCGACCTCCTGCGCGAGTCCCTCGACATTCCGGTCGCCCGGCGGCTGGTGCTCGACCGGGTCTTCGACGAGAAGGAGTACGGTCCGCTCGCCACCGAGCATCTGCGGGCCGCCTTCGAGGAGTTGTCCTCGGAGGAGCTGGCGGAGGCGCTGGTCGGCGGCATGACCAAGCGGGAGTTCCTGGAGCGGCACAGCGAGCCGACCTCCGTCCGCTTCCACGTGATGGACCTGGACGACTTCCTGCTCGGCCCGCTGCCGAACCACCTCTTCACCCGGGACACCTCGGCCTGGATCTACGACGGGGTCTCCATCAACGCGATGCGCTGGCCCGCCCGGCAGCGCGAGACCGTCCACTTCGAGGCGATCTACCGGCACCATCCCCTGTTCACCGGCCCGGAGGCGGGCGCCTTCCACCACTGGTCGGAGGGCCAGGACGACTACCCCTCCACCATCGAGGGCGGTGACGTCCTGGTCATCGGGCAGGGAGCGGTCCTCATCGGGATGAGCGAGCGCACCACGCCGCAGGCCGTGGAGATGCTGGCCCGGGGCCTCTTCGACGCCGGTTCGGCGCGCACGATCGTGGCGCTCGACATGCCCAAGGCCCGGGCGTTCATGCACCTCGACACGGTGATGACGATGATCGACGGCGACACGTTCACCCAGTACGCCGGTCTCGGCATGCTCCGCTCGTACACCATCGAGCCCGGCAGCGGCCCCCGCGAACTGAAGGTCACCGACCATCCGCCCGAGCACATGCACCGCGCCATCGCCGCCGCCCTCGGCCTCGACTCCGTCCGGGTGCTCACCGCCACCCAGGACGTGCACGCGGCCGAGCGCGAGCAGTGGGACGACGGCTGCAACGTGCTCGCGGTCGAGCCCGGGGTCGTCGTCGCGTACGAGCGCAACGCCACGACCAACACCTATCTGCGCAAGCAGGGCATCGAGGTGATCGAGATCCGGGGCAGTGAGCTGGGCCGGGGGCGTGGCGGGCCGCGCTGTATGAGCTGCCCGGTGGAGCGGGACCCCGTGGCATGAGGGGCGTGCGGACCGCGACCCCCGGGGTCTGTATAGGGATGCGGGGCGTCGTATAGACTTCCAGTTCTGCCCGCGCACAGTGCGCCGATCCCCGTCCGACCCAGGAGCAGTCATCATGGCCATAGACCTCACCGGCCGCCACTTCCTCAAGGAGCTGGACTTCACCTCCGAGGAGTTTCTCGGCCTGGTCTCCCTGGCCGCCGAGCTCAAGGAGGCCAAGAGGGCCGGGGTCGAGGTCCAGCGGCTGCGCGGGAAGAACATCGCGCTGATCTTCGAGAAGACCTCGACCCGCACACGCTGCGCGTTCGAGGTCGCCGCCGCCGACCAGGGCGCCTTCACCACCTACCTCGACCCGTCGGGCTCCCAGATGGGCCACAAGGAGTCCGTGAAGGACACCGCCCGGGTGCTCGGCCGGATGTTCGACGGGATCGAGTACCGGGGTGACAGCCAGGAGGCCATCGAGGAGCTGGCCGCGTACGGCGGAGTGCCGGTCTTCAACGGGCTCACGGACGACTGGCACCCCACCCAGATGCTCGCCGACGTCCTCACCATCACCGAGTGCCGCGAGGGGCCCGTCACGGGGACGGCCTTCGCCTACCTCGGCGACGCCCGCTTCAACATGGGCAACTCCTACCTGATCACCGGCGCCCTGCTCGGCCTGGACGTCAGGATCGTCGCCCCCGAGGCGTACTGGCCGGACGAGGCCGTCGTGGCGCGGGCCCGGGAGCTCGCCGAGGTCAGCGGCGCGACGATCACCCTGACCGGCGATGTCGCCGAGGGTGTGCGGGGCGCCGAGTTCGTCGCCACCGACGTCTGGGTCTCCATGGGGGAGCCCAAGGAGGTGTGGGCCGAGCGCATCGCCGCCCTCGGGCCCTACGCCGTGACCATGGACGTCCTGCGGGCCACCGGCAACCCGGACGTGAAGTTTCTGCACTGCCTGCCCGCCTTCCACGACCTCGGCACCCAGGTCGGCCGGGACATCCACGACCGGTACGGGCTGACCGAGCTGGAGGTCAGCGACGAGGTCTTCGAGTCCCCGCACTCGGTCGTCTTCGACCAGGCGGAGAACCGGATGCACACGATCAAGGCCGTGCTGGTGGCGACGCTGGCTGCGAAGTAGCCGCGTTTCGCATGCTCATACACCCGATTGGGTGAACATGCGTGGTGGTGGCTACCATGACGCCTCTTGGTGGGGTTCGGGCTCGCGATGCCCGGACCCCTTCCCATGTGCCGCCCGCGGTCCCCACGGCCGCCGCACGCACCGGGAAACGTCCCCCCACTGCACCACCAGAGATGAGAACGTCCCGCATGAGCCCCGGTCTGCCGTATTCCGGCACCCCGCAGCGCCCCGGCCCCTCGAAGCCGGGCCTGCGCCGCAAGAGCCCCGATCAGCTCATCGCCGAGTCCGGCGGAGACCTCGAGGGCCACGGCCTCAAGCGCACGATGGGCCCCTTCCAGCTCGTCTGCTTCGGGATCGGCGCGATCGTCGGCACCGGCATCTTCGTCGGGCTGTCCGACAGCGTCGCCGAGGCCGGCCCCGCCGTCGTGATCTCGTTCGTCCTCGCGGCGATCACCTGCATCTTCACCGCCCTCTCCTTCGCGGAGCTGGGCAGCGCCATCCCCGTCTCCGGAAGTTCGTACTCCTTCGCGTACGCGGCGCTCGGCGAGCGCACCGCCTTCCTCGTCGGCTGGTGCCTGATGCTGGAGTACGGCGTGTCGGTCTCCGCCGTCGCGGTGGGCTGGAGCCAGTACGTCAACGAGCTGCTGAACAGCCTGTTCGGCTGGGAACTGCCCGCGGCCCTGTCCTCCGGACCCGGCGACGGCGGCGTGATCAACCTGCCCGCGGTCGTCGTGATCGCCATGGCCGCCACGCTGCTCGTGCGCGGAGTCCGGGAGAGCGCGACCGCCACCGCCGCCATGGCGGTCCTCAAGATCGGCATCCTGGTCGCGTTCTGCGCCGTGGCGTTCAGCGCGTTCCAGGACGACAACCTCATGCCGTTCGCGACCCACGGGCTCGGCGGGATCACCGCCGGCGCCTCGCTGGCGTTCTTCTCCTACATCGGCTTCGACGCCATCACCACCGCAGGCGAAGAGGTCAAGAACCCCCGGCGGAACATCCCCGTCGCCATCCTGATCTGCATCGGCGTCGTCACCCTGCTCTACTGCGCGGTGGCGCTCTCGGCCATCGGCGCGATCGGCTCGGACGCCGTCGCGAACAAGAGCGCGGCTCTCTCCATCGCCGTCAACCAGGTCACCGACTCCACGGTCGGCGGCGGCATCATCGCCTTCGGTGCGGTCGTCGCCATCGCCTCGGTGGTGCTCGCCGTGATGTACGGGCAGACCCGCATCCTGATGTCGATGTCCCGCGACGGGCTCATCCCGCGCGTCTTCGAGCGGGTCTCTCCCAAGACCCACACCCCGGTCGCCAACACCTGGATCGTGGCCTGCGTCTTCGCGGTCCCGGCCGCGTTCGTCCCGCTCGACGTCGTCGTGAACCTGACGACCATCGGCACGCTCGCCACGATGGTCGCCGTCAACGTCGCGGTGGTGGTGCTCCGGCGGAGCGCCCCCGAGCTGAAGCGGACCTTCCGGGTGCCGCTCTACCCGGTCAGCCCCCTGCTGGGCGTCGCGTTCTGCCTGTATCTGATGTACGGGACCGGCTGGACGACCTGGGTCCAGTTCGCGGTCTTCCTCGCCGTCGGGTCGCTGCTGTACGCCGGCTACGGGCGCAAGCGCTCCCGGCTGGTCAGCTCCCCGGGGACGGACCCGGCTGCGCCGGTATCGCCGGAAGCGTGAACCAGACGGCCTTGCCGTGCTCCGTGGTGCGGTGACCGCACGCGGAGCTGAGGGTCCGGATCAGCAGCAGGCCGCGGCCGTGCTCCTGCCAGGGATCGACCTCGAAGCCCGGCTGCGGCCGGGACAGGTCGCCCGGCGGGGCGGGGTCGCGGTCGTGCACCTCGACCTGGCAGCCGGTGGGCAGCAGCTCCACGACCAGCTCGATGGGCTCACCGCCCAGAGTGTGCTCGACCGCGTTGGCCACCAGCTCGGCGGTCAGCAGCTCGGCGGTGTCGCTGTCGGCCGGGGCGTCGATGTCCGACAGCGCCGTACGGATGAGAGCGCGGGCGATCGGCACGGCCGCGGTGGAGTGCGGCAGGGCGATGCGCCAGGAAGCGGGAACGGGGACGTCGGGCGGCACGGCAGGGTTTCCGTTCGGGAGCGGGTCTTCCTCGAAGCGGGAAGTCTCGACTTCTGGGGTTCACGCGGTACTCGTGTCGAGACTTCCTGGTTTCAACCTTACGAACCGCTCCGGTTCAGCCATAGAGGCGGTCGGCCGGAGCAAAGGGGACTTTCGCCACAACGGTCTCATGGATGCTGTATTGCGACCTCGTGACGGCGGTCACGTAAGGGTGATAACTTCGGAGGCGGAACGCGACCCGCGCACGGCCGGCACCAGCCCGATCGCTGAAGGGGACCCCTCCATGAGCCCGTTTCCCAGCTCGGCCCCGAGCACCGAGGAATGGCGTCATCTGCGGCTGACCCGGGACGACGGTGTGGCCACCGTCACATTCGCCCGCCCCGAGAAACTCAACGCGCTCACCTTCGGCGCCTACGCGGATCTGCGCGACCTCCTCGCCGAGCTCTCCCGGGAACGTTCCGTCCGCGCCCTCGTCCTCGCCGGTGAGGGGCGCGGCTTCTGTTCCGGCGGCGACGTCGACGAGATCATCGGCGCCACCCTGGCCATGGACACCGCGCAGCTCCTCGACTTCAACCGGATGACCGGACAGGTCGTCCGCGCCCTGCGGGAGTGCCCCTTCCCCGTCGTCGCCGCCGTCCACGGCGTCGCCGCCGGAGCCGGGGCCGTGCTCGCCCTGGCGGCGGACTTCCGCGTCGCCGACCCGTCGGCCCGCTTCTCCTTCCTCTTCACCCGGGTCGGCCTCTCCGGCGGCGACATGGGCGCGGCCTACCTGCTGCCCCGGGTCGTCGGCCTCGGCCACGCCACCCGGCTCCTGATGCTCGGGGACGCCGTCCGCGCCCCCGAGGCGGAGCGGATCGGGCTGATCAGCGAGCTGGCCGAGGAGGGCAGGGCCGACGAGCGCGCCGCCGAGCTGGCCCGCCGCCTCGCCGACGGCCCGGCCCTCGCGCTCGCCCAGACCAAGGCGCTGCTCACCGCCGAGCTGGACATGCCGCTGGCCGCCTCCGTCGAGCTGGACGCCAACACCCAGGCCCTCCTGATGCACGGCGAGGACTACGCGGAGTTCCACGCCGCCTTCACCGAGAAGCGGCCGCCGAAGTGGCAGGGGAGGTAGCCGTGCCGGCCCCCGAGGGCCCCCGGAGCCCGGGCGCCGCCGTACCGCCCCCCGAAGCCGCCCGGCGCCCGGACGCGGCGACCGCCCCGCGCCGGGACCCCCCGTCCGTGCGCCGGATCGCGGTCATCGGCGGCGGCCCGGGCGGCCTCTACGCCGCGGCCCTCCTCAAACGGCTCGACCCGGACCGCACGGTCACGGTCTTCGAGCGCAACGCCCCCGACGACACCTTCGGCTTCGGCGTCGTCCTCTCCGACGAGACCCTCGGCTCCATCGAGCACGCCGACCCCGAGGTGTACCGGGCGCTCAGCCGCGAGTTCGTCCGCTGGGACACGATCGACATCGTCCACCGGGGCCGGACCCACACCTCCGGCGGCCACGGCTTCGCCGCCCTCGGCCGCCGACGGCTCCTGGAGATCCTGCACGAGCGCTGCGCCGGCCTCGGCGTCGACCTCCGCTTCCGCGCCCCCGCCCCGCCCGCCGCCGAGCTCGCCGCCCACCACGACCTGGTCATCGCCGCCGACGGGGTGCACAGCGCCACCCGCGCCGCCCACGCCGACTCCTTCGGCCCGGGCGTCACCGAACACCGCAACCGCTACATCTGGCTCGCCGCCGACTTCGCACTCGACGCCTTCCGCTTCGAGATCGCCGAAACCCCCTACGGCGTCATGCAGTTGCACGGATATCCGTACGCGACGGACGCCTCCACCGTCATCGTCGAGATGCGCGAGGAGGTGTGGCGCGCCGCCGGGCTCGACAGCTGCGACCCGGCCGAATCCACCGCCCGCTGCGCCAAGTTCTTCACCGAGGCCCTGGACGGCCGACCGCTGCGCGGCAACCGGTCCTCCTGGCTCGCCTTCCGTACGGTCACCAACTCCCGCTGGTCCCACGGCAACACCGTGCTCATCGGCGACGCGGCCCACACCGCCCACTTCTCCATCGGCTCCGGAACCAAGCTCGCCGTCGAGGACGCCCTGGCGCTGGCCGCCTGCGTCGGGGAACAGCCGGACCTGCCCACGGCCCTCGCCGCGTACGAGGCCGAGCGCCGCCCGGTCGTCGCCTCCACCCAGCGCGCCGCCGCCGCCAGCCTGCGCTGGTTCGAGGAACTGGCCACCTACGTGGACCAGCCGCCCCGCCGCTTCGCGTTCAACCTGCTCACCCGCAGCCGCCGGGTCACCCACGACAACCTCCGGCTGCGCGACGCCTCGTTCACCGCCGCCGTCGAGGAGGAGTTCGGCTGCCCACCGGGCACCCCGCCGATGTTCACCCCGCTGCGGCTGCGCGGTCTGGAGCTGCGCAACCGCGTCGTCGTCTCGCCCATGGACATGTACTCCGCCACCGACGGGATGCCCGCCGACTTCCACCTCGTCCACCTCGGGGCCCGCGCCCTCGGCGGCGCCGGGCTCACCATGACCGAGATGGTCTGCGTCAGCCCCGAGGGTCGCATCACCCCCGGCTGCACCGGCCTGTGGAACGACGAACAGGCCGCCGCCTGGCGGCGGATCACCGACTTCGTCCACGCCTCCGCCCCCGGCGCCGCCATCGGTGTGCAGCTCGGACATTCCGGCCGCAAGGGCTCCACGAAGCTGATGTGGGAAGGCATCGACCAGCCCCTGGAGAGCGGCAACTGGCCGCTGACGGCCGCCTCCCCACTCCCGTACGAGCCCGGTGTCAGCCAGGTCCCGGCGGAGCTGGACCGGACCGGACTGGACACCGTGCGCGAGCAGTTCGTGGCGGCCGCACGGCGCGCCGCCGACTCCGGCTTCGACCTCCTCGAACTCCACTGCGCCCACGGATACCTGCTCTCCGGCTTCCTCTCCCCGCTCACCAACCGCCGCACCGACGCCTATGGCGGAGCACCGGCCGGGCGGCTGCGCTTCCCCCTCGAAGTCTTCGACGCGGTACGCGAAGTCTGGCCGCCGGAACGGCCGATGACCGTGCGGATCTCCGCCACCGACTGGGCCGAGGGCGGCACCGACGCCGAGGACGCCGTCACGATCGCCCGCGCCTTCGCCGACCACGGGGCCGACGCCATCGACGTCTCCACCGGCCAGGTCGTGGCCGACGAGCGCCCCGAATACGGCCGCTCCTACCAGACCCCGTACGCCGACCGGATCCGCAACACCGTCGACGTCCCCGTCATCGCGGTCGGCGCGATCTCCTCCTGGGACGACGTCAACTCCCTGCTCCTGGCGGGCCGCGCCGACCTCTGCGCCCTGGCCCGCCCCCATCTGTTCGACCCCCACTGGACCCTGCACGCGGCGGCCGACCAGGGCTACGCCGGCCCCGGAGCTCCCTGGCCCCTTCCGTACGGCGCGGGCAGCCGCCCCCCGCCCACCGGCCGCACCGACGGACCGAAGCCCCGACTCACGCTGGGCTGAGGCAGTCGTGGCAGCGGCAGGGGACCGGGTGCGGTGCTCCGCGCCAGTGCTCCTCGCGGTACCGGGGGGCCAGGCGCCCGAGCAGGGCGGCCAGTTCCTCGGCGTACTCCCGCGTGGCCCACGACCCGTCGACGCCGAACACCGCCGCGCGGCGCAGCACCGCAGGGCTGTACACCGCGACGGGCCGGAAGGTGTGGAGATTGCGGGTCGCCATGTCGATGGTGATGTACGCGCCGGTGTGCCGGCCGCGCCCGATGGTGGTCAACTCCTGGTGCGCCATGCCCCCGTAGGTCGTGACGACGTGAACCTTCGACCCGCCCCGGTACGACTTGGTCCCGGGCCGCAGCTGCTGCCCGCCGTCCCCGTACCGCCGCCACCGCACCACGTTCGCGGCGACGAGCCACAGCGCCTCCGCCGTCACGGGCTCCGCCGTCACGGGCTCCGCCGTGACGGGTTCAGCGTCCACATGCCGCTCGGTCACGGGTTCCTCCTCAACAACAGCCGGTCCGCCACCGGTTCGTAGCCGATGCGCAGATACACGCCGTTGCTCGTCGGGTTGGCGAGGTCGGCGAACAGCACGACCTCCGCCGCCCCCGACTCCCTGGCCGCCCGGCCGGCCTCGTCCGTCACGGCGGCCGCGTACCCCCGGCCGCGAAGCTCCGGCGGGGTGTACACCAACGTCACCCGCACGGTCCCCGCCAGCATCGGGGAGCGACCCGCGAGAGCCACCGGAGCCCCGCCGCTCTCCCAGAGGGTGAGTGCCCCGCGTTCCGTGCCCTCGTCCACCAGCCACTCGGCCGAGGACTTCGACTGCCCGGTCGCGTCGGCGAACCCGCGCACCCACTCCACGAGCAGTGCCCGGTCCGCAGGTGTCGCCGCCCTGGCACGGCCCTCCGGTGCGGGGGAGGGCGGCCGGGGCGGGCCCAGCCGGTACAGCCGATGCTCCTGCTCGGTCCGGTAGCCGGGCAGCCGGGTGGCCAGCAGCGCCGCGGTGTCCCGGTCCGCGTTGACGGCGTCCAGATCCGGGCCCGCTCCCAGGGCGTCGGCCAGCGGCCCCACCGCCTCGGCCGGCACGGAGTTCAGCAGCGCCGGATGCGGCGGAGTGCGCACCAGGGTCCCCGCCACCGTGCCGTCCGCCCCGCGCCACCAGCCGAACACCGGATCGCCCCCGCCGTAGTGGTGCGGGCCCGCACGCCTCAGCCGCTCGGTGACCGTCAGCGCCACCGTGTGCTCGACGGGCCGCGCGGCGAGCGACGCGCCGGCCGCGGCGAGGAACGTGCCGGTGTCGTCTCCGAAGGTCCAGGTCATGCCTCATCCTGCCCGTGGGCCGGGGCCCGGGGCACCTGGATTTCACCCCCGGCGGGAGTCACGGCCGTACGTACTGCTCCCCGGCGTCCCGCAGCCGCTCGTGCAGCCGGCCGAACACCTCCGCCGACCGGCCGCCCGGCCAGTCGCCGGGCAGCAGCTCCTGCGGCAGACCCGGGTCCGCGTAAGGGAGTTGACGCCACGAGTCCAGTGCCAGCAGGTAGTCCCGGTAGGCGGTCTGCGGGCGGGGGGCGTCGTCGGCGTCCCCGGACGTCTCCCAGTCCCGCAGCACCGGCTCGTGGAGTTCCAGGAACTCGTGGTGCAGGCGTGCCACCGCCGCCAGGTCCCACCAGCGGGCCACCGCCTCGCGGGTGGCGGCGAAGCCGAGATGCTCGCCGCGGAACAGGTCCACGTACGGGGCGAGTCCCAGCCGCTCCAGGGTGTGCCGGGTCTCCTCGTACAGCCCGGCCGGCGCGATCCACACTCCGGGCGAGGCCGTGCCGAAGCCGAGCCGGGCCAGCCGGGAGCGCAGCAGGTGGCGTTTGTTGCGCTCCGCCTCGGGCACGGAGAACACCGCGAGCACCCAGCCGTCGGAGAGCCGCGGTGCACGCCGCCGGTAGATCCGCCGGTCCCCGTCGTCCAGCAGTTGCCGGGCGTCCGGCGACAGCGCGTACCCCGCCGAACCGTCCGCCGCACGGGCGGCCACCAGCAGCCCGCGCCGCTTCAGCCGCGAGACGCAGGAGCGTACGGAGGGGGCGTCGACGCCGACGGCGTGCAGCAGGCGGATCAGCTCCGACACCGCGAACGGTGCGCCGTCCGGCGGGCGGCCGTAGGCGCCGTAGAGCGTGACGATCAGGGAACGGGGGGTGCGCAACTCGGCCACGTGATCACTCTAGAGGCCGGGCCGGGGGAGAGCCGGGCCGGTCCCGCAGCAGGAACCGCTGGAGTTTGCCGGTCGCCGTCCGTGGCAGGGACTCCTGGAAGACGAAGACCCTCGGGCACTTGTGCGGGGCCAGGTTGGCCTTCATATGGGCGCGCAGCGAGTCCGCGGTCTGCTCCGAGCCGTTCCGCAGCACCACGTGCGCCACCACGATCTCGCCGCGCAGTTCGTCCGCCCGGCCCACCACGGCGGCCTCCGCGACCTCCGGATGGCGCAGCAGGGCGTCCTCCACTTCGGGGCCCGCGATGTTGTACCCGGAGGAGATGATCATGTCGTCGGCGCGGGCGACGTAGCGGAAGTAGCCGTCCGGGTCGCGGACGAAGGTGTCGCCGGTCATGTTCCAGCCGTGCCGGACGTACTCCGTCTGCCGCGGGTCGGCGAGATAGCGGCAGCCGACCGGGCCGCGCACGGCCAGCAGTCCCGGCTCGCCGTCGGGCAGTTCGTCCCCGTGCTCGTCCACCACCCGGGCCTGCCACCCCGGCACGGGCACCCCCGTCGTGCCCGGCCGGATCGCGTCGTCGGCCGCGGAGATGAAGATGTGCAGCAGTTCGGTGGCCCCGATGCCGTTGATGATGCGCAGCCCCGTCGCCTCGTACCAGGCCCGCCAGGTCGCCTCGGGAAGGTTCTCCCCGGCCGACACGCAGCGCCGCAGCGCCGAGACGTCGTGGCCGTCCAGTTGCCCGAGCATCGTGCGGTAGGCCGTCGGCGCGGTGAACAGCACCGAGACCCGGTGCCGGACCAGGGCGGGCAGCAGCTGCCGGGGGCCGGCCTGCTCCAGCAGCAGCGTCGAGGCCCCGGCCCGCAGCGGGAAGACCAGCAGCCCGCCCAGGCCGAACGTGAAGCCCAGCGGCGGGCTGCCCGCGAACACGTCGTCGGCCGAGGGGCGCAGCACGTGCCGGGAGAAGGTGTCGGCGATGGCCAGGAGGTCCCGGTGCAGGTGCATACAGCCCTTGGGGCGTCCGGTGGTCCCCGAGGTGAACGCGATGAGCGCGACCTCGTCGGCGGCCGTGTCCACCGCCCGGTACGGCCCGGTCCTGGACGCGGCCAGCCGGGTCAGGTCCCCGGGCGCGTCCCCGCCGAACAGGGTGATCCGCAGGCCGTCCACGTCCGCCTCGGCCAGATCCCGTACCGAACGGGCGTCGCACAGGGCGTGGCTGATCCGCGCCAGCGAGCAGATGGTGGCCAGCTCCGTCGCGCGCGCCTGCGCCAGTACGGTGACGGCGACCGCGCCCGCCTTCATGACGGCGAGCCAGCAGGCGGCCAGCCAGGGCGTCGTCGGCCCGCGCAGCAGCACCCGGTTGCCCGGCACGACGCCCAGATCGTCCGTCAGCACATGGGCGATGCGGTCCACCGTCTCCCGGAGCTCGCCGTAGCTCCAGACGCTCCCGTCGGCGGAACGCAGCGCGGGACGGTCCGCGCCCCGTTCCTCGACGGTGCGGTCCAGCAGTTCGTACCCGCAGTTCAGCCGGTCGGGGTAACGCGACCCGGGATCGTCCAGGAGGAGCTTCGGCCACTGCTCCGGTGGCGGGAGATGGTCGCGCGTGAAGGTGTCGGCGTGGGCGCCCGCGGCGTGGCCGGACGGCTCGGGATGCGCGCCGGGGACGCGTACGGACGCGTCGGCGGCGGCTGTGGGCGTGTTCGGCGAGGAATTCGGCTCCATGAAGGATCGCCCCCTTGTCGCCTTTGGAGCGTATCGTTTGGGTGACGGTAGTCAACGGTCCGCGATAAGACATGACGTGCGATGCGATGCGACGAGATGTCACGCGACGCGACGGGGCACGCGAAACGACGCGACAAGAGAGGCGCCGCCATGACGGCATTCTCCCTCGAACCGGAACAAACCGCCTGGTGCGAGGAGCTCCGCACCCTCGCCGCACAGGAGCTGCGCCCGCTGGCGGAGAAGGGAGAGCCCGGGCGCGTCAACCGCCCGCTGCTGGCCGCTCTCGGCGAGCTGGGCCTCCTCGGCCGGATGCTGGGCTCCGGGGCGCTGGACCTGTGCCTGCTGCGCGAGTCCCTGGCCCGGGGCTGCACCGAGGCCGAGACCGCCCTCGCCCTCCAGGGCCTCGGCACCACCCCGATCGTCCAAGCGGGCACCCCCGCCCACCGTGAGCGCTGGCTCCCCGAGGTCCGGGCCGGGCGGGCCGTCGCGGCGTTCGCCCTGAGCGAGCCGGGTGCCGGCTCCGACGCGGCGGCCCTGAGCCTGGCCGCCGAGCACACCCCGGCCGGCTGGGCGCTCACCGGCGAGAAGTGCTGGATCTCCAACGCCCCCGAGGCCGACTTCGCCGTGGTCTTCGCCCGGACCACCCCCGGTGCGGGATCCCGTGGCATCACCGCGTTCCTGGTTCCGTCCGATCGTCCCGGACTCACCGGCTCCGCCCTCGACATGCTCTCCCCGCACCCCATCGGCACCCTGGAGTTCGACGGCGTACCGGTCACCGCCGACGATGTGCTCGGCGAGCCCGACCGGGGCTTCCGCGTCGCGATGAGCACCCTCAACCTCTTCCGGCCCAGCGTCGGGGCGTTCGCCGTCGGGATGGCCCGCGCCGCCCTCGACGCGACCCTGGACCACACGGCCCGGCGCACCGCGTTCGGCGGCCCGCTGAGCGACCTCCAGGCCGTCTCGCACCAGGTCGCGGAGATGGCCACCCGCACCGAGGCCGCCCGCCTCCTGGTCTACGCGGCGGCCGCGGCGTACGACGCCGGGGAGGACGGCGTGCCGCGCCGGGCGGCGATGGCCAAGCTGTACGCCACCGAGACCGCGCAGTACGTCGTGGACGCCGCCGTCCAGCTGCACGGCGCCCGCGCCCTGCGCAGGGGGCATCTGCTCGAACACCTCTACCGCGAGGTCCGCGCGCCGCGGATCTACGAGGGTGCGAGCGAGGTGCAGCGCACCATCATCGCCAAGGAGCTGTACGCGAACGGCGACCGGCGGTCCGAGCCCCCCGCCCAGCAGCGCGCCGCGCAGCTGACCCTCGCCCAGCAGTCCACCGCCCAGGAGCCCGTGGAGCCGGGGGACCTCACCCAGGAGCCGCCCGCATGAGCCCGTCCCACCGGATCAACCCGTCCGAACTCTCCCCGCCCACCGGCTTCAGCCACGCGGTCGTCGCCACCGGCGGGCACCTGGTCTTCCTCGCCGGGCAGACCGCGCTCGACCCGGACGGCAAGGTCGTCGGGGCCACCCTGCCCGACCAGTTCGCCGTGGCACTGGGCAATCTGCTCACCGCTCTCCACGCGGCCGGGGGCGCCCCCGCCGACCTCGCCCGGGTCACCGTCTACGCCACGGACATCGCCGACTACCGGTCCCACGCCGCCGAGCTGGGCCGGACCTGGCGCAGGCTCGCGGGGCGCGACTACCCGGCGATGGCCGTCATCGGCGTCGCCCGGCTCTGGGACGAACAGGCGATGGTCGAGATCGACGGGGTCGCGGTCCTCCCGTGAGAGCCCGGCCCCCGAGTAGCGGCGGCGGGGCGCCGGGGCGAGGCTGAAGGGGTCCGGATGCCGAGCCGACCCGGGAGAGTCAGCGGTGACCAGCCAGCCACCCCCGCGCCCCGCCGCCAAGTCCTACGACGGCGAGGGCATCGTCGTCGGCTTCGACTCGCACCGCTGCCTGCACGCCGCCGAGTGCGTGACCGGGCTCCCCGCCGTCTTCGACGTCGACCGCCGCCCCTGGGTCCAGCCCGACAACGCCCCCGCCGACGAGGTCGCCGACGTCATCCACCGCTGCCCGAGCGGCGCGCTCCAGTACCACCGCACCGACGGGATGCCCGACGAGGTCCCGGACGTCCCCACCCACGTCTCCCTGCACGCCGACGGGGTGCTGCACCTGCGCGGGGACCTCGAAGTCGCCACCCCGTACGGTCCGCGCCACGAGACCCGGGTGATGCTCTGCGGCTGCGGCGCCACCGGCAACACCCCGTACTGCGACCACAGCGGCCCCTGTGCCGGACACGGCTGAGACGGCCGCACCGAACGCAGTGGGCCGGGAGGTGCGCGGCGCGCCGGTCGGGTGAATCGGCCTGAGAGATATATCTGTATTTAGTGCCTTTTATTCCGGATGCCCCGTCGCCCGAACCGGACACCCCTCGGTGATCGCGCTCATCGTCGCCCACTTCGCCCTGGCGGCCTGCGCGGGCCCGCTGGTGCACCGGCTCGGCCGACGGGCCTTCGTCGTGCTGGCCCTGCCCCCGGCGGCGGCCACCGTCTGGGCCTTCACCCGCTGGGACACCGTCGCGTCCTCGGGTGCGGACACCTGGTCCTGGCAGTGGATCCCGGACTACGGCGTCGCCCTCGACCTCCGCCTGGACGCGCTGGCCGAACTGATGGTGCTGCTCGCCGCCGGGGTCGGCGCGCTCGTCCTGCTCTACTGCGCCTCCTACTTCACCGACGACACCCCGCAACTGGGCCGCTTCGCCGGGAACCTCCTCGCCTTCGCGGGCGCGATGCTCGCCCTCGTCCTCGCCGACGACCTGATCACGCTCTATGTGTTCTGGGAACTGACCACGGTCTTCTCCTACCTGCTGATCGGCCACGGCAGCGAACACCGGCACAGCCGCCGCTCCGCCCTCCAGGCCCTCGTCGTCACCACCTTCGGCGGCCTCGCCATGCTCGTCGGCTTCCTGATCCTCGGTCAGGCCGCCGGCACGTACCGGATCTCCGCGATCGTCGCCGATCCGCCCGAGACGACCCTCGCCGTGTCCGTCGCCGTCGTCCTCGTGCTGTGCGGGGCCCTGTCGAAGTCCGCGATCTGGCCGTTCTCCATGTGGCTGCCGAACGCCATGGCCGCGCCGACCCCCGTCAGCGCCTATCTGCACGCCGCCGCGATGGTCAAGGCCGGCGTCTACCTGGTCGCCCGGCTCGCCCCCGCCTTCGCCGACGTCCCCGTCTGGAAACCCGTCGTGCTCGTCCTCGGCGGCGCGACCATGCTGCTCGGCGGCTGGCGGGCGCTGCGCCTGAACGACCTCAAGCTCGTCCTCGCCTACGGAACCGTCAGCCAGCTCGGCTTCCTCACCCTGCTCGCCGGCACCGGCAACCGGAACGCCGCGCTCGCCGCCGCCGCGATGATCCTCGGGCACGCCCTCTTCAAGGCCCCGCTGTTCCTCGTCACCGGCATCGTCGACCATGCCGCCGGCACCCGCGACCTGCGCCGACTCTCCGGGGTCGGCCGCTCCCTGCCGTACGTCGCCGGCGTCGCCGTGCTCGCCGCCGCCTCCATGGCCGCCCTCCCGCCGCTGCTCGGGTTCGCCGCGAAGGAGGCCGCGTTCGAGGCGCTGCTGCACGGCTCCGCCGCCGACCGGTGGGCGCTGGCCGTCGTCGTCGCCGGGTCCGCGCTGACCACCGCGTACAGCCTGCGGTTCGTCTGGGGCGCGTTCGCCCGCAAGCCCGGCGTCCCCGACACCCCCGTCCACCGCGTCGGGTGGGCCTTCCTCGCCCCGCCCGCCCTGCTCGCCGTCCTCGGCCTGGTCCTCGGCCCCGGCGTCGGCTGGACCGACCGGCTGCTGGGCGCGTACGCCGACACGTTCCCGGCCGACGGGAAGCCGTACCACCTCGCCCTCTGGCACGGATTCGGCCTCGCCCTGCTCCTGTCGGCCCTCGCCTGGGCCGCGGGCACCGTGCTCTTCCTCGGCCGCGCACGCGTCACCCGGCTCTCCCGCCGGATCGCCTGGCCCACCGCCGACAGCGTCTTCGGCCATCTGCTGCTCGGGCAGGAACGTCTCGCCCTCCAGGTCACCGGCTTCATCCAGCGCGGCTCCCTCTCCGTGTACCTCGCCACCACCCTCCTCGTCATGCTCGCCGGACAGCTCGCCGTCCTCGTCATCGACACCCCCTGGGACGGGGCCGTAAGCCCCCGGCTCTGGGACAACCCGCTCCAGGGTGCGGTCGCCGCCCTGACCTGCGCCGCCGCCCTGCTGTGCCTGACGGTGCGCCGGCGCATGAAGGCCGTCGTCCTGGCCGGCCTCACCGGATACGGCGCCGCCCTGCTCTTCGTCGTCCAGGGAGCGCCCGACCTGGCGCTCACCCAGTT
The DNA here is from genome assembly GCF_014650675.1 of Streptomyces anulatus. Lineage (GTDB taxonomy): Bacteria > Actinomycetota > Actinomycetes > Streptomycetales > Streptomycetaceae > Streptomyces > Streptomyces anulatus. Next base: position 75,889 of record NZ_BMVK01000005.1, read on the forward strand.
CTGCGTCGAGACCGTCTCGATGATCGTCTTCGTGCTGGTGCTGCGCCGGATGCCCGTCCACTTCCAGGAGACCGTCAGCACCTGGCGGCGGGCCGCCCGCATCCCGATGGCCCTCGCGGCGGCCGCCACCATCGGCGTCGGCATGTGGGTCGCCGCCGCCGCGCGCACCGCCGAACCGGCCGGCGCCGCCATGGTCCGGGAAGTCGCCGACCACGGGCTCAAGGACGTCGTGGCCACCATCCTCGTCGACCTCCGCGCCTGGGACACGATGGGGGAGTCCGCCGTGCTCGCCGCCGCCGCGATCGGCGTCACCAGCCTCATCTACCTGCACCGCCGCAGCGAGGGCACCATGGTCCAGGAGGAGCTGCGGGGCCGCACCGCCTGGTCCCTGTCGGCGCACCACTCCTCCAGACTGCCGCAGGGCGACGAAGCGGCCCCCGAACGCAGCTGGCTGGCAGCCGGAGCCACCCTCGCCCCCGAGCACCGCTCGATCGTCTTCGAGGTGGTGGCCCGGCTGCTGTTCCACCCGATCCTCGTGCTCTCGGTCTATCTGCTGTTCTGCGCCGAGAGCCTGCCCGGCGGCGGGTTCGTCGCCGGACTCGTCGCCGGACTCGCCCTGATCACCCGCTACCTGGCGGGCGGCCGCTTCGAACTCGCCGAGGCCGCCCCCCTGCAACCAGGACTCTTCACCGGCCTCGGCCTCTTCATCTCCACCGGAGTGGGCCTCCTCGGACTCGCCGACGGCACCGTCCTGCACGCCTTCACGTACTACGGGCATCTGCCGGTCTTCGGCAAATACCACCTGGGCACCCCGGTCCTCTTCGACTTCGGCGTCTACCTGCTGGTCCTCGGCGTCGTCCTGGACATCGTGCGGGCCCTCGGCGCCAAGATCGACCGGCAGATCGAACGGGCGGCGGGCGTCCTCACCCCCGAGGGCGGCCCCGAGGCGGGAGGGGGCCCCCGATGATCGTCAGCGCCTCGCTCCTCGCCACCGCCGTCGTGCTCTGCGCCGTCGGCGGCATCCTGATGCTCACCCGCCCGTTGACCCGCATCCTGCTCGGCGCCGTCATCCTCGGCAACGGCATCAACCTGCTGGTCCTCTCCTCCACCGGCCGGGCCGGGGCCGCGCCCCTGCTCTACGGGGTGTCCCTGAGCCGGGTCACCGACCCGCTGCCCCAGGCCATCGCACTGACCGCCATCGTCATCACCCTGGCCACCACCGCCTTCCTGCTGGCCATGGCCTACCGCAGCCACCAGATCACCGGCACCGACGAGGTCCACGACGACCTGGAGGACCGCCGCATCGTGCTGCGCGCCGAAGTGCTCGGCGAACGCGCCCAGTTGCGCGAGCAGTTCCGGTCGGGAGCCGAGCCCACCGCCGAGGAGCGCGAACGCTACCGCGAGGAGCGCCGCCGGCTCCGCGACCGGCTCCGCGCCGACCGCGCCCGCCAGGCCCGGGGCCGCGACGCCTCCGGAAACCTGTGGAACGACGTGCTGGGCGCGGACCCGGAGGACTACGCACGCGACGGCGACGCCAAGGCGGACGACCGCTACCCCCGCGACCGAGGAGCCGACGGATGAACGCGCTCGTCCCGCTGCCCGTGCTGCTGCCCCTGTGCGCCACCGGCCTCAGCCTCGCCTTCGGCACCCGCCTGGGGCGCTTCCAGCGCTTCATCAGCGTCGCCGTGCTCTCCGCCGTACTCGCGCTCTCGGTGATCCTCATGATCGCCGCCGACCGGCACGGCCCGCTCTCCGTCCACCTCGGCGACTTCGCCCCGCCGCTCGGCATCACCCTGGTCGCCGACCGGCTGTCCGGGCTGATGCTCACGGTCTCCTCGGCCGTCACGCTCTGCGTGCTCGTCTACTCCCTCGGCCAGGGCATGACCGACCGCGACAAGGAGACCCCGCTCGCCGTCTTCCACCCCGCCTATCTGATCCTCGTCGCCGGGGTCTCCTGCACCTTCCTCGCCGGCGACCTCGTCAACCTCTACGTCGGCTTCGAGATCATGCTGGTCGCCAGCTTCGTCCTGCTCACCCTCGGCGGCACCGGACCCCGGATGCGGGCGGGCTCCACCTACGTGATCATCTCGCTGTTCTCCTCGATGCTCTTCCTCACCGCCATCGCCATGACGTACGCGGCCACCGGCACCGCCAACTTCGCCCAGCTCGCGGGACGGCTGGCCGACCTCCCCATCGGCGTACAGACCCTCATCCAGGCGCTGCTGCTGACCGTCTTCGCGATCAAGGCCGCCGTCTTCCCGCTCGCCGCCTGGCTCCCCGACTCCTACCCGACCGCCCCGGCGCCCGTGACCGCCGTCTTCGCCGGACTCCTCACCAAGGTCGGCGTCTACTGCATGCTGCGCACCGAGACCCTGCTCTTCCCCGGCAACCGCCTCGGCGACCTCCTGATGGCCATCGCCCTGGCCTCGATGGTCATCGGCATCCTCGGCGCGGTCGCCCAGACCGACCTGAAGCGGCTGCTCTCCTTCACCCTGATCAGCCACATCGGCTACATGGTCTTCGGGATCGGCCTCGCCACCCGTGAGGCGTACGGCGGGGCCATCGTGTACGTCGCCCACCACATCACCGTCCAGACGACCCTGTTCCTCGTCGCCGGGCTCATCGAACGCCGGGGCGGCACCACGGAGCTGACCCGGCTCGGCGGTCTGGCCAGGGCCGCGCCGATGCTCGCCGTGCTGTTCTTCGTCCCCGCGATGAACCTTGCCGGGATCCCCCCGCTGTCCGGCTTCATCGGCAAGCTCGGGCTGATGCGCGCCGGCGTCGCCGACGGCGGCGGCTGGGCCTGGCTGCTGGTCGCGGGCTCGGCGGCCACCAGCCTGCTGACGCTGTACGTGGTCGCCAAGGTCTGGAACCTGGCCTTCTGGCGGGCGGCCCCGCCCGGCCAGGCCGCCGCGGGTACGGTCCTGGAGTCCGGCGACGACAGCGACGACGACGCGGACGCGGGCCCCGACCGGATCCGCGGCACCGGTGACGAGGGCATCACACCGGCCCACCGCCCGGCGGGACAGGCCGCCGGCGCGACTCTGCACGGACGGGCCGTCATCACCACCAGCCGGCTGCCCCGCCCGATGGTCGCGGCCACCGCGGCGACCATCGGGATCGGCCTCGCCTTCACGGTGTTCGCCGACCCGCTCACCGCCTTCACCGACCGCACGGCCGCCGAACTCCTCCAGCGGACCCCGTACGTCCAGGAGGTGCTGGGCCGGTGAAACGCATCCTGCGCCTCTCGTTCCGCAACGCCGATCTGCCGCCCCTGAGCGCCGAGTTCGGCACCCGCCGGCGGCGCGTGCTGGACCTGCCGCTGATCGCCTGGCTCACCCTCATCTGGGTGCTGCTCTGGTCCACCCTCACCTGGGCCAACGTCATCACCGGCCTGGTCGTCTCGGTCGCCGTCTGCCTCGCCTTCCCGCTGCCCCGGGTCGACCTCGGACTGCGGCTCCACCCCTGGGGCATCCTGCGGCTGGTCTCCTATCTCCTCCACGACATGTACACCTCCGGGGTGAAGGTCACCCGGCAGATCTTCTTCGGCCTGCCGCACCGGGCCGCCGTGATCGGGGTGCCCCTGCGCTGCCGCAGCGACCTGATGCTCGCGGCCACCGCCGTCGCCGTCTCCAACGTCCCCGGCGGCTCCATCATCGAGGTGCGCCGGGCCACCGCCACGGTCTTCCTGCACGTCCTGGACGCCGACCGTCCCGAGGAGCTCGAAGCCGCCCGGCGCCAGGTGTGGCGGATCGAGGAACTGACCGTACGGGCCTTCGGGACCCCCGACGAGATCGCCCGGGTCGCCGAACCCCCGCCACCGCCCCAGCTCGCCGCCGGGAGGCCCGCACCATGATCGCGCCCGAACAGGTCGACCGCGTCCTGCTGACCGCCGCCGTCGTCCTGATCCTGCTCGCCGGGGCCCTGCTGCTGGCCCGGATCTGGCGGGGCCCCTCCATGCTGGACCGGGCGATCTCGCTGGACGTCTGCGCCGCCCTGATCATCGCCGGACTCGCCGCCAAATCGGCGTTCGCCCGGGACCCGTTCTACTTCCCGATCATGCTGGTGCTGGCGTTCCTCGGGTTCACCGGCTCGGTGGGCATCGCCCGCTTCATCGCCGTACGCGACCGGCCCCGCCCCCCGCACCCCGACGACACCCAGGAGGGCCCGCGGTGAGTCTCTGGCTCCAGATCGTCGACACGGCCGGCGCCGCACTGCTGTTCATCGGCGCCGCGATCTGTCTGCTCGGGGTGATCGGCATGATCCGGCTGCCCGACGTCCTCTCCCGCAGCCACGCGGCGACCAAGCCGCAGACCCTCGGCATGATCCTGGTGCTGGCCGGGGTCGCGCTGCGGCTGCGCAGCGGCATGGATCTCGCGACCCTCGGCCTCATCGCCTTCTTCCAGATGCTCACCGGCCCGGTGGCCTCGCACCTGGTGGCCCGTTCCGCGTACCGCACCGGTCAGATCGACCACGGTGATCTGCTCTTCGACGAACTCGACGAGCAGCTCACCGAGGGCAAGTGAGCGCCCGGCGGCGCGTTCACGCCTCCGGCACGCGGTCCAGGAACCCGCTCACCGAACTGATCCGGCCGTCCTCGGCGAGCCGGGCCACATCGAACCCGGCCACCGGCGCGGAGCCGTCCGCCGGGGAGACCAGCTCCCAGGCGAACCGGACCAGGTCGTGGTGCCCGTCGGCCGTCCCGGCGGGCCGGAAGCGGAAGCCGGGGAACTGCTCGTGCACGCCGCCGATCACGGCCGCCAGCCCCTCGTGCCCCCGCACATCGGCCAGCGGGTCGGTGTAGCGGGCGTCGGCGGTGAACGCGGCGGCCACGGCCTTCGCCCGCTCCTCGGCCCCGGTGGTGTTCCAGGCGGCGAAGTAGCGCTGGACGGCCTCGTCGTACCCGGTCATGGTGTGCCCTCTCCTCGTGCGCCCCGGTGGTCCGGGGCGGTGACCCCACCTTGGCCCGGGGGCTCGGGCACCGTCGATTACCCCGGAGGTAAGGGGGCTCCGTCTGCCGGTCCGCCGCCGGGCGTAGGGTCGAAGGAGGTCGCGCATCGCGCATGTCGAGCGGGGGCAGGGAACCATGACGTACGGAACGGTCACGACGGTCAGCGCGGGCGGCGGGCACACGTTCAGCAAGGCGAACCGGGACAGCGTGACGCTGCTCGCCGGGCTCGGGGTCGAGGGGGACGCCCACGCGGGCGTGACGGTCAAGCACCGTTCCCGGGTCGCGCAGGACCCCACCCGGCCCAATCTGCGGCAGGTCCACCTGATCCACGAGGAGCTGTTCACGGAGCTGTCCGGCGCCGGATTCACCGTGGCCCCCGGAGAGCTGGGCGAGAACCTCACCACCCGGGGCATCGACCTGCTCGCCCTCCCCACCGGCACCCTGCTGAGGATCGGCGACGACGCGGTCGTCGAGGTCACCGGCCTGCGCAACCCCTGCCTCCAGATCGAGGCCTTCCAGGAAGGGCTGCTGAAGCAGGTCGTCGGCCGGGACGCGACGGGTGCGGTCGTGCGCAAGGCGGGTGTCATGAGCGTGGTCCGGCAGGGCGGTGTGATCCGCACCGGCGACACGGTCGCCGCCGAACTCCCCGGGGGCCCGCACCGCCCGCTGGAACGCGTCTGAATCCCCTCACCGCCCGGTCCCCGCCAAAGCGCCCACGGGCCGGTGTCCGCATGTCATGATGCGGGCAATGCCGGACGCTGGGGGGCGTATGGGAAGCACGGGCACAGTGCTGCGCGAATTGCGCGGTGCACAGAAGAGCGCCAAGGGCGTCTCGCTCTATTCGAGGTATGTGAACCGGCCCGCCGGGCGGGTGCTCGCGGCCGGGGCGTACCGGGCGGGTGTGACACCCAATCACGTCACGCTCATCAGCGCGCTGTTCACCTACGGCGCACTGGCGTCGGTCGCGCTCGTCGAGCCGTCCTGGACGCTCGGCGTCCTGGTCTGGGCGGCCCTCGCGGTCGGCTTCGCCTTCGACTCCGCCGACGGGCAGCTCGCCCGGCTCACCGGCCGGGGAGGCCCCGACGGGGAGTGGCTGGACCATGTCGTGGACTGCGGGAAGCTGCTGCTCGTCCACGCCGCCGTTCTGATCTCCTTCTACCGCTTCGGTGAACTGCCCTCGGAAGCCTGGCTGTTGCTTCCCCTGGGCTTCCAGCTGGCGGCGGTGGTGACCTTCTGCGCGGGGCTGCTGCGCGAACAGCTCGGCAAGGCGGCGGTGAGCGCCCGGGGCCCGTCCTGGGCGGCGCCGGCGTCGGCGCCGCCCGTCTCGCGGGTGCGGGCCGCGGCGCTGCTGCCCGCCGACTACGGGGTGTTCTGCCTGGTGTTTTTGCTGCTCGGCGCACCCGGGGCCTTCCGCGCCGGGTACGCCGCGCTCGCGGTGGTGCACACGCTGTTCCTGGCGCTCTTCCTCGCCAAGTGGTTCAGGGAGCTGAAAGCGCTCCGGGCCGGCTGACGAGCACGTCCAGCGCCCGGCGCAACTGGGTGCTGGACGTGTGCACGGTGTACGGGAAGTAGACGACCTCCACGCCCACTTCGGCGAAGTCGCGTTCCAGCTTCTCCCCCTTCTCCGTGCCCCGCCAGTCGTCGCCCTTGAAGATCACGTCGAACCGGACCTGCTGCCAGGTCTCGACCTTGTCCGGCACGGTCTCCACGAACGCGGCGTCCACGAAGCGCACGCTGCGGACGATCTCCAGTCGTTCGCGGAGCGGGATCATCGGCGTGTGGCCCTTGGCGAGGGCGGCCATCTCGTCCGACACGACCCCCGCGACCAGGTAGTCGCACTGGCTGCGGGCGTGCCGCAGGATGTTGAGGTGCCCGACGTGGAACAGGTCGTACACCCCGGGTGCGTAACCCACCCTGTGCTGCACCATCCGTATCTCTCCCCCCACGGTGAACGTGATCCGGTGATGTTCCAACGACCTTACTGTGAAGAACACTTGTGCAAGCCGTGAACGGATAAGCTCGACAGGGGCTGTTCCCCGGTGGGGACAGTGGCTGTCGTGGGGGGAAGGCGATCGTCCGATGTCCGAAACGTCAAGGCCCAGTCCGCTGCGGGACCGCCGACTCCTGGTGGTTTCGACCAACTACGCACCGGAGCTCACCGGCATAGGCCCGTACGCCACCCAACTGGCCGAGCACTGGGCCGAGTCCGGCGCCCGCGTCCGGGCACTCACCGGCATGCCGCACTACCCCTCCTGGCGGCTGGAGGAGGAGTACCGGGGCGTCTGGAGAACGGTGGAGATACGCGGCGGAGTCGGCGTGCACCGGCGCCGGCACTATGTGCCACCCCGTCAGACCGCGCTCAAGCGGGCCGCGTTCGAGGCGAGCGTCCTCGCGACCGGGCTGTTCGCTCCACCGCCCGGACGCCCCGACGTCGTGATCTCCCAGATGCCCAGCCTCGCCGGCGGCGTCATCGGGGCCCGCCTCGCCCGGCGCCACGGCGTCCCCCATCTGCCCGTCGTCCAGGACCTGATGGGGGCGGCAGCCGCGCAGAGCGGCATCCGGGGCGGCGGCAGGGCCGCCTCGGTCGCCGCGGCCGCCGAGCGGTACGCCCTGCGCGGGGCCGCCCTCGTCGGCGTCATCCACGAGAGCTTCGTCCCCGGCGTCACCGCTCTCGGCGTTGACCCCGGCCGCATCCGCATCGTCCCCAACTGGACCCATGTGCGGGGCCCCACCGCCGACCGGGCCGCGACCCGGGCCCGGCTCGGCTGGCCCGAGGGCGCCCCGGTCGTCCTGCACTCCGGGAACATGGGCCTCAAGCAGGGCCTGGACGTCCTGGTGGACACCGCCCGCATCGCCCCGGACGTCCGCGTCGTCCTGATGGGCGACGGCAACCAGCGCGACGCCCTGCGCGCCCGCGCCGAGGGACTGGCCAACGTGGACTTCCTGGAGCCCGCGGCCGCCGAGGAGTTCACCGACGTCCTCGCCGCCGCCGACGTCCTGGCGGTCACCCAGCGCGCCTCGGTCCTCGACATGAGCGTCCCCTCCAAGCTCACCTCCTACTTCACCTCGGGACGCCCCGTGATCGCCTCCGTCGCCGACGAGGGCGGCACCGCCGACGAGGTCCGCCGCTCGGGAGCCGGGGTCCTCGTCGCTCCCGAGGATCCGGCCGCCCTGCTCGAAGCGCTGCGGAAGCTGGCCGCCGACCCGGCAGCCGCCGACGCCCTCGGGGCCGAGGGCCCGCGCTACGTCGCCCGCCATCTGAGCCGGGAGGCGGGCCTCGCCCGGTTCGACGCCCTGCTCGCCGAGGTCCTGCCGGACGCACAAGGGAGCCCCCGCCGATGACACCCCATCACCGCGCCCCGGACGACCAGGACGAGCCGGCGCTCCTGCGCGACCAGTTCCGCCAACTCCTGCGCTACCGCTCCCTGCTGGCCTGCGGCGTCGCCGTCGGCCTGCTCGGCGGCGGCTATCTCGCCCTCGGCGGCGAGGACGTCTACACCGCCACCGGCGAGGTGCTCGTACGCTCCGCGATCTCCGACCCCTTCGCCGCCGGATCGACCGCGGACAAGGGCATCAACATCGGCTCCGAGCGCCAGACCGCCGTCAGCGACACGGTGGGCACCCTGGCAGCCGGGACCCTCCTCAAGGCGGGCGACGACGTCACCGCCCGCAAGCTGCTCACCGGGCTCCAGGTCACCAACCCGCCCAACACCCTCACCCTCCGCTTCTCCTACACGGCCGCCACCCCCGAACAGGCCCGCGCCCGCGCCGAAGCCCTCGCCGGGGCCTATCTGGCCCACCGCAAGGCGCGCACCGAGGAGAGCATCCAGAACATGTCCGACGGCTACCGGGCCCAGCTCGGCCCGCTGGAGGAGAAGCGCGACCTCCTGGAGGACCAGATAGGGGCGGGCGCGGAGGACGACGTCAGCAGCGCCCGCGCCAACATCATCGTCTCCATCTCCGAGCTGAGCCGGAAGATCTCCGAACTGAAGGCCCTGGACACCACCCCCGGCTACCTCAACAAGAAGCCCGTCGCCCCCACCGCGCCCACCGGTGCGGGACTGCCCCTCCTGCTCGGGCTCGGCGGCGTCGTCGGCCTCGCGCTGGGGCTGCTGCTCTCCTGGGTGCGCCTCGTCTTCGACCCCGCCGTACGCTCCACCCGCGAACTCGTCCACTCGCTCGGCGCACCCCTGCTCGGCACCCTGCCCCGGGAACGCGCCGCCGCGGGCAGCCTGCTCGCCATCGGCCGCGGCGGCTCCCGGCTGGCCGAGGAGTACCGCGCCGTCGCCTTCCGGCTCGCCTACGACCCGTCGTTCGCCGAGAGCCGCCGCCTGCTGGTCACCGCCCCGCGCGGCGACAGCACGGCGGCCGCCGCCGCTGCCGCCAACCTGGCCGCCGCCTTCGCCGAGATGGGCCGCGACGTCCTGCTCGTCGAGGCCGACCTGCGCACCCCCTCGCTCGCCCGCGACCTGGGCTCCGCCGCCCACGGGATGCGCCCACCGCGCTGGGCGGCCGGGGAGGGCGACGGCAGCTGGCCCACCGGCGGCCGCACCCATGTGGACGTGCCCGGATCCGGGGCCTTCGCCCTGATCCCCGGGACCACCGTCGACAACGTCCCGCGCGCCCTGACCTCCCCGCCCGTCGGCCGCATCGTCGCCGAGGCCGACCGGCCCGGCAATGTCGTCATCGTCCTCGCCCCGCCCGTCCTGTCCTACGCGGACGCGGTCGCTCTCGTCGACCGGGTGGAGGGCGTCATGATCGTCTGCGACCCGCGCGAGGTGCACCGCAGCGACCTGGAACGCATCCGCGAGATCATCGGAGCCTCCGGAGGATCCGTACTCGGCGCGCTGCTCCACCCGGGCCGGGGCCGACTGCGCCGCGCGCGGCGACGGGCGAAGCCGACGCGACGCCGGGGCGACGGCGGCGGGCCCGCCGCCACTACCGAGCCGGACGCTCCCGAGAACACCGGTGATCCCACCGAGACCCTCGGCCTGCGTACCTTCACCCTGCCGGCCGCGCGCCGGTGAGAGCCCGCACCGCCGTCCTCTGCTCGGTCGCCGACCAGGGCGTGGCGGCGCTCACCAACATCCTGGTGCTCCTTGCCGCCGCCCGGCTCTCCACCCTCACCGATTTCGCCCGCTTCTCCGCGGTGTACCTGGTCTTCACGGTGCTCCTCGGCGTCTCGGGCGCGTACACCGGGCAGCCCCTCGTCCTCAAGCGCGGCGCGGGGGAGGAGACCCGGGGCGCCTGCCGGTCCGCCGTCGCCTTCACCGTCCTCGCCTCGGCCGCCCTCGGCGCGCTGCTCGCCGCCGTCTGCCTCCTCGTCCCCGGCGACACCGCCCGCGCACTGATGGCGCTCGGCCTCGTGCTCCCCGTGGCGCTGGGGCAGGACGCCGGACGGTATGCCTTCTCCACCCTCCAGCAGCCCCATCTCGCCCTGACCGCCGACCTGTTGCGGCTCGGCTGCGTGCTGGGCGCGCTCGCCGCGCAGGACTACGGGGCGTCCCCGGCGCGCCTGATCGCCGTCTGGGGCCTCTCCGCCCTGCCCGCCCTGCTCCTGTCCGCCTCCCTCCTCCACCGGGCCACCGCGGGGACCCCGGTGCGGCTGCGCCCGATGCTCCGGCGCGGCCACCTCGGGCAGCGCTTCACCGTCGAGTTCGGCGTGGGCAACGCGACCGGCCAGCTCTCCGTGCTCGGCCTCGGCGCGGTCGGCAACCCGCTCCTCGTCGGCGCGCTGCGCGGGGCGACCACCCTGTTCGGACCGCTCAACGTGCTCTACACCTCCACCACTTCCTTCGGCCCCCCACTCCTCGGCCGCATCGGCGACGACCGCCGCCGGGTCCGGGCCACCGCCGCCCTCGCCGCCGTCCTCGCGGCGACCGCCGCGCTCTGGGCCACCGTGCTCGCCCTGCTGCCCGAACGCGCCGGACGCGAACTGCTCGGCGACACCTGGCCCACGGCCGCCGCCCTGCTCCCCGCGACGGGCAGCCAGTACGCGGCGATGGCCGTCGGCACCTGCGGGCTGCTCGCCCTGCGCATGCTCGACCCGCGCACCACGCTCAGCGTCCAGGTCGTCTTCTCGCTCACCGCGGTGGCGTTCCTCGCGGGCGGTTACGCCGTCGGGGGTGTCCCGGGCGCCGCCTGGGGGCTGGCCCTGGGCTCGCTCTGCAAGGCCGTCGCGACCTGGATCAGGGTGGCCCGGATCCACCGCCGGGGGCCCGCGCCCCGGGAGACCGTCAGCGCCGACGCGCTGCCCGCTGCTCCCTGAACGTGGTGATCAGCACCAGGCACAGCGCCGCGATGGCGAGCTTCCCCACCGCCTGGAGCAGCGGACCGCGCAGCAGGATGAAGGTGTATCCGGCGATCAACGGGGCCGCGATGGCCAGCACGCTGCCCGAACCCGGACCCGCCCGGGTGACCGCGAGGGCGTACCTGCGGTCGGTGCGGGCCGCCGCGTAGCCGATCAGGGCCATCCCGCCGACCATCCCGGCCGGACCGAGGTCGACCCAGAACTCGGTCCACAGCGGGGCCGAGAGATTGGTCATCCGCAGCCCCATCCACTGCCCGACCCGGACCCCGGTGTCCTCCGGCTTCCCGCTCCACACCGCGCGCGGCACGAAGAACAGCGCGGAGCCCGTCAGCTGACGGCCATAGGTGTGCCCCCGGGTGTCGACCCACGAGATGGTGTTGGCGAACATCACCATCTGGTCGTAGTCCTTGGTCACCAGCGGCTCGAAGACCGACGCCGACTGCACGGGCCGCTGTCCCCCCTCCTCGTACCGGAACCGGTCCGCGTACGGGAACACCACCAGCGCCCCCACCACCCCCGTCGCCAGCACCGTGCGGTAGAACGCCGCACTGCTCGGGAACGCGGTGAACACGAACGCCATCAGCACCGTCAGGAACCAGTAACGGGCATTGGAGATCGGGTTGTTCACCACGAGGTTCAACGCCGCCAGCGCCACCCACACCAGCACCGTAGACGGGGTGCGCCGGGCGCGGTGGGAGGTCGCCAGGCGGCGGGTGTAGAACAGCAGCGCCAGCAGCGCCGGGACCTGGCCGAAGCCCTTGACGAACGCCGAGCCGACGTTGGACCCCTCGGTCACCACCCCGCTCGCCGCGACGGTCTCGTTGATCTCCTGCCGGCTGGAGAAGAAGACCGCGGGCCCGCCCAGCTTCAGCACGTAGAACGCGCTCGCCGCGAACGCCAGCAGCACCAGCAGCCGCAGCCGCAGCGGATGCGCCACGGCGGCCTTCCCCCCGCCCGAGCCCCGCGCGGAGGGTGCCCGGCGGCGCAGCGGGCGCCGCGATGCCAGCAGCGCCCCCAGGTCATAGGCGGCACACCCCACCAGGACCATCGCGATCGCGGTCACCAGGTCCTGGCGCGGCCCCACCATCGGCGTCGGCGTCTGCCCGATCACCACCTGGGCGAACGGCGCCACGCCCATCGCGATGTACACGAACATCCAGAAGACGCCCTGGAGCAGCCGCCGCCGGGTCGAGAGGATCATCGTCGCCAGCCGGGCCCCCGCATAGCAGGTCAGCACCAACTGGAGCCAGTACGCCGTGTCCCGGACCCCGCTGCCGGGCTGGGCGGCGATCACCGCGGGCAGGAAGCAGACCAGTCCCAGGATGAGCGGCACGGACAGGGCCCGCGACAGCATGGCCCAGGCGATCGGCCGCGCGGGCGCGTCGGAGGGCTTCCCGCGGGTCGGCGTGCGCGCCGACGTGTGCACCGACGTCATGCGCCCCCCGATCAGTGAACCGCTGAACACTCTAACGAATCAACCCACTTGAGGGGATGCGATGACTAGGCTGTGAACGGTCGGCCGAGGTTGAGGGGAACTCTGGTGAAAATCCTGCATGTTGTCACGCTCCACACTCCGGACCACGCCTTCGGAGGTCCGACCCGGGTGGCGTTCAACCTGTCCAGGGTCCAGCGGGCCGCCGGGGACGACGCCCGCGTCATGGCCCTCGGCGACGGCTTCCCCGACGGTGAACTGCCCAGCCGGGTGGAGGGAGTTCCGGTCCACCTCTTCCAGGCGCGGCACCTGCTCCCGATGTTCGAGGTCAGCGGCATCACCTCCGCCACGCTGCTGCGCACCGCACGCCGCATGATGCGCGGCGCCGACCTCGTACACGTCCATCTGATGCGGGACCTGGTGACCCTGCCGGCGGCGCTCCTCGCGCTCGCGTCCCGGACGCCGCTGGTCGTCCAGACCCACGGCATGATCGACCCCACCGAGAAGAAGGTCGCCCAGCTCACCGACCTGCTCGGGGTCCGCAAGGTGCTCCGCGAGGCCGACGCCGTCCTGCACCTCACCGAGATGGAGCGGGTCGATGTGAACGACGTCGCCGCCCCCGTCCCGCTCACCCGCACCGTACGGCTGGTCAACGGGGTCCGCCCGCAGGAGCGCAAGCCCGCCCGCGACCCCGGCCGCCCGCCCACGGTGCTCTTCCTCGCCCGGATCCAGGAGCGCAAGCGGCCCGAGGACTTCGTCTCCGCGATGCCGCACGTCCTCGCCCGCCACCCGGACGCCCGCTTCGTGCTCGCCGGGCCGGACACCGGCGCACTGGCCGGCACCCTCGCACTCGCCCGGAAGCTGGGTGTGGCCGATTCCCTCGACCATGTCGGTCCGCTGGAGCACGATCAGGTCCTCGCCGCCGACCGCGAGGCCGATGTGTACGTGCTCCCGGCGATCGAGGAGCCGTTCCCGGTCTCGGTGCTGGAGGCGATGTCGGTCGGCACCCCGGTCGTCATCACCCGCACCTGCGGGCAGGCCCCCGACGTCGCCGGGGCGGGGGCGGGCCGGGTGATCGACAGCCGGGTCGGCGAGGACGCGGCCAACGCGCGCAAGGTCGCCGACGCGATCCTGGAGCTGCTGGAGCCGGAGGCCGCCGAGCGGGCGGGCAAGGCCGCCTGGGAGCTGGTGAACGAGCAGTTCACCATCGAGGCCGTCACCGCCACCCTCCGGCGGACCTACGAGGACGTGGTCCGCCGGAGGCGTGGGTGGTGACCGGGCTGTTCACCGACGCACGGGCTTCTCGCGCGACTTGAGGGCGATCTGCCAGCGGTAGAAGCTCATCGCCAGCGCGAAGTCGAAGCCCGCCCGGCCGTCCAGGAAGCCCCGCCGGTAGAGGTACATGTACGCGAACGACACCACCGGCTTGAACGGCGCCTTGTGGAACAACTGCCCCTGGCGGGACTTGACCTGGCGCACCTGCTCCTTCACCTGGGGGTGCTGCTCCAGCCACGCCTCCCAGTCGGAGTAGCGGTTGTGCCGTTCGAACCAGGCGGTCACCGGGTCGAGGTCCTGGTGCTCGATGGGGTGGGTGAGCGTCCCCACCGTCGCCGCGACCGGCTGGTAGTGGCCCTCCACCTCACCGATGCCGGGGGCGTCGAGGTCCCCGACCTCCGGGTAGTGGGAGCGGGTCCGGTCGGTCAACGACCGCTTGCGGATGGTGTATCCGTGGCGCAGCCGCTTCCCCGAGAACCAGTAGCCGAGCGGAATGTCGTACGCGGCCGGCTTCGGGGCCGCCGGGTCCCGGAAGGTCTCCCGCAGCTCGGCCAGCAGCCCGGGGCTGAGCCGCTCGTCGCCGTCCAGGAGCAGGATCCAGTCCAGATCGGTGCGGACGTTGTCCAGGCACCACTGCTTCTTGCGCGGGTGGCCCCCGTCCCAGGTGTACGTGACCACCTCGGCTCCGCACTCCTCGGCGATCTTGACGGTGTCGTCGGTGCTGTGGGAGTCCACCACCACGACCGCCTCGAAGTGGCCGAGCACCGATTTCACCGCCTCCGCGATGTTCAGGCCCTCGTTCTTCGTGGGGATCGCCACGGCTATCGGCAGCTTCGGCTTTCCTGCGGTCATCCCTTGGCTCCTTCGGGCAGCCAGGCGTAGCAGCCTGTGGAGGTGAACGTGCGGGCGGACGTCGGGATCGTGATCTTCCGGGAGGCGCCGGTGTCGGAGGAGCCCGAGGACAGTTCCTTGCCCCCGGCCCCGGTGATCTGCCAGGAGCAGGCCGCGGTGGGGGAGGCGGACCGGTAGGCGCCCGGCCGGAGCCTCTTCCCGGTGTGGACGCCGTCGGGATAGGCGTACGCCGCCTCGTCCACCAGGTCCTGGTGCTGGGGGCAGAGCCCGGCGACCGCGTCCGCCGCGTCCGGGATCTCCTCCGTCGCGATGGCGCCGACGGCGGTGTCCCGGTCGGCCTTGACCAGATAGCGGAGCTTGTCGCAGGTCTCCTGGCCGGTCTGGAGCACGGCGGCCGGGTCCATGCCCTTCGGCACCCGGTCCCGCAGATACTCCTTCTGCTTCTTCGTGAACGTCCCGGTGGCCGGGGTGATCGCGTCGGACGGCGTCTTCGGGCCCGTGGCGGGAGCGGAAGGGCCGGCCGCCGGCTCCTCGGGGTCCCCCGCGGAGGGCGTGGCGGGTGGGGTGGGCGTGGAGGCGGACGGGCCGGGGACGGCGGGCCCGGAGGCCGCGGGGCGCTGGGCGCCCGCGGCCTCCGGACCGTTCCCGTCGGCGGACGAGCCGCAGGCGGCCAGCGCCGCCGTCGTCATGATGACGACGGCGCCGGCCAGGAGCGGGTTCCTCATCGGATCAGCCATTCCTCAGGGCGTAGTGCGCGCTGACCTGCGAAGAGTTCAGCGTGGTCGGGTAGACGGCGGTCTCGTCGATCTGCCCGGCGAAGAAGTTGCTGGTCGGACGGTTCGGCCAGCCGGACAGGTTGTCCCCACCGACCCGCCAGTAGCCGGGGTTGCCGTCGTTGCCGGAGACCAGGATGTTCGACGTGCGCAGCTGCCCGTCGACGTACAGCGCCATGCCCTGCCCCAGGGGGCCCTGGGTGGCGACGACGTGGTGCCACTGGCCGTCGTTGTAGGCGGCCGGAGTGGTGACGGTCCGTGCCCCGCTGCTCTGGACGCCGAACACGAGCCGTCCGTCGTTGCGCATGTAGACGTTCTTGTCCTGACGGGTGCTGTTCTGCTGCGTCATGTTCCCGAAGCCGATGATCTTCCCGCCCCGGGTGGTGGTGGTCCTGATCCAGGTCTCCACCGAGAACCGGCCCGGCGCGGCGTGCTGCCGGTTGCTGTACGCGTAGTCGTCGGCGCCGTTGAAGCCGATCGCCGTCGAGGGCCCGGCGACCGCCGCCGGGGTCTGCCGGTAGGCGGGGCCGTTGCGCAGGAAGCCGTTGTTCAGGTTGTCGCTGCTGTCGTGGGCGAACGTGGAGGCGCCCTCGTCGTAGCGCCAGTACAGGCTCGCCCCGTCGGACCTGACCCGGGCCGGGTACGCCTCCGTCGTGTTCGCCACGGTCGCGGACTGGGCCGGGGACTTGGCGCTGGTGTTGGTGCCGTCGCTCGCGGTGATCCGGTACGAGTGGGTCGCGCCCGGCTCGACGTCGGTGTCCGTCCAGGTCAGCTGGGGCCGGTCCCAGAAGACCGAGTAGCCGGTCGTCGTGTGGACCGGGGTGTTCGAGCCGTCCTTGTAGATCCGGTAGGTCAGCTCCCCGTCGTCGGTGTCGAAGCTGGTCTGCCAGTTCACGTCGATCCGCCCCGGGGTCAGGGTGGACAGGCTGACGTTGGGCACCCAGGGCGTGCCCGTGTCCGGGCCGTCCGCGAACCGGGTCAGCCCCTGTTGCGGCTTGCTGTTGACGGTGGTGAACTCGCCGCCCACCCACAGGTAGTGGCCCCCGCCGCTGCTCGCCTGGGTCATCACCCGCGGTCCGACCGGCTCCCCGATGCCGTCGTTGGTGTCCGGGAACCACGGCAGCAGCTTCGGGTCGTCGACCGACTGGGCCAGCAGATGCTTGCGCTGCTGGTCCGGGAAGGCCCCCATGCTGGAGCAGTCGTGGGCGTGGCTGCCGCTGTACAGCACGCCGGAGTGCACCAGCACCGCCTGGGTCGCGCCGAGGCAGGTGTCCCGCCAGCGCTGCTGGAAGTCGCCCAGGTTCAGAGCGATCCGCCCGTCGAACACCCCGCCGCCGGTGCCCTCGTTGCCGGTGTAGAAGCCGGTGGCGTCGGTGGTGATGTCCTGCACGGTGGAGTTGTTGTGGATGAACCCCGGGTAGGCCTTGGTGAGTTGGCCGGTGGTCGCGTCGACCACGGCCAGGGCGTGGGTGGTCGTGCCGTTGATCCGGAAGAAGTCACCGCCGAGCAGTACGTTCTGCCCGTCCGGAGTCACCTCGACCGCCCGCGCGACCTCGTCGGCGTTGGCCGTGAAGGGCAGCAGCGAGGCTCCGGTCGTGACGGCGGCGAAGTGGTTCCTGGCCTGCCCGCCGACCGTGGTGAAGTCGCCCGCCAGATAGACCGTGTCGTCGGTGACGGCGAGCCCCCGCACGGTCGCCGAGACCCCGATCTTGAAGGTGTTGCGGACCGTGCAGGTCTCGGTGTCGATCGCCGCGATGTTGCTCACGCCGACTCCGTTCACCGCCCCGAACTGGCCGCCCGCGTACAGGGTTTCGCCGTCCGGTGACAGCGCCAGGGCGCGGACGGTCGCGGTCCCCGAGGAGATGGTGAAGGACAGTGAGCAGTCGGTGGGCGCCCCGGTCGCCGCGTCGAGCGCGGCGAAGTTCACCGCGGGCTGCTCGCCCGTTCCGGGAGCGGCGGTGGGGGGCCGCAGGGTGGAGAAGGTGCCGCCCGCGTAGACGACGCCGTCGCCGGCGGCCATCGACCAGACGATGCCGTTGGTCTGCCAGGTGGTGAGGTCGTCCGCGGTGATGGCGACCGGTGGTGTCAGCGCCGCCGCCGGAGAGGTCCCGGCCGCGGTCGCGGTCAGGGCTCCGGCCAGCAGGCCGAGAGCGGCGGAAGCGGCCCGCACACGGCCGCGTCCTCCGGTTCTCTGCCCCGTACTTCCGTTCATCATTCAGCTCCGAAGGTGAGATTCGAGCTGCGGCCTGGAGGCCGCGGATCCTGCCTCGCCCGACCGGACGCGCGGACTGTCCGTCCCGCTGCCGGCCGACGCGAGTGAGTAGGCGGAGCCGAGGGCCCCGCCCGGTGCCGGCGCGGAGAGCTCCACCGAGTGATCGGTGGAGACGGCGGGCGCGCCGGTGATCGTCCCGGGCACGGGCGCGGCTGGCGCCGGCCGGGAGTTGGGGGTGACCGACGTATCGGTCCGGGCTCCGGTGGCCGGCGCCCGGTGGTGGCCGTCGGCCGAGCCGGCCCGGGGACGGACGGGCCCGCCGGGCGGACGCGCGGGAACACGCCGCCCGGCCGGGTCACCTGTCCACCCGGACGGCGGCCCCGGTCAGCTGGTCGTCCAGCCGGCGGATGTCGGCGTCGACCATGATGCGGGCCAGCTCCCGAGACTTCACCTCGGGCTTCCAGCCCAGCAGTTCCTCGGCCTTCGACGCGTCCCCGATCAACGCGTCCACCTCGCTGGGGCGTTCGTACTTCGGGTCGTAACGCACGTGTTCGCGCCAGTCCAGTCCCGCGTGCTCGAAGGCGAACTCCAGGAACTGCCGGACGCTGACGCCCTCACCGGTGGCGACCACATAGTCGTCGGGGGTGTCGCACTGGAGCATCCGCCACATGGCGTCCACGTACTCCGGCGCGTACCCCCAGTCCCGGACCGCGTCCAGGTTGCCCAGGTGCAGACGGTCCTGGAGACCGGCCTTGATCCGGGCGACGCCCCGGGTGATCTTCCGGGTCACGAAGGTCTCGCCCCGGCGCGGCGACTCGTGGTTGAAGAGAATCCCGTTCACCGCGAACATGCCGTACGCCTCGCGGTAGTTGACGGTCGCCCAGTAGGAGTAGACCTTCGCCACGCTGTACGGGCTGCGCGGATGGAACGGGGTCCCCTCGTTCTGCGGGGGCGGGCTGGCGCCGAACATCTCGGAGGACGATGCCTGGTAGACGCGGGTCTGGATGCCGCTGGCCCGGACCGCCTCCAGGAGCCGGACGGTGCCGAGCCCCGTGACGTCACCGGTGTACAGCGGGGCGTCGAAGGACACCCGCACATGCGACTGCGCGCCCAGGTTGTAGACCTCGTCGGGCTGGATGTCGCGCAGCAGGTTCACCAGGGCCACACCGTCGGTCAGGTCCGCGTGATGCAGGACGAAGGAGCGCTCCGGCTCCTCGGGGCCCTGGTAGATGTGGTCGATCCGCTCGGTGTTGAAGCTCGAGGAACGGCGTATGAGGCCGTGCACCGTGTACCCCTTGTCGAGCAACAACTCGGCGAGATACGAACCGTCCTGGCCGGTCACTCCGGTGATGAGCGCGGTCTTCGCCACGATTCCCCCTTCTCTGCTGATCGCCTCGGCGGCGACGTTCACCGACATATCGGAATTGATGCGTTCTGCGGCAAAGTGTCACCGCAGTCCCTTTCTGCTGGCACAATCCGAGCCATGACGACCGAACTCCACGCCCCTTCCCGGGAATCCGCCCGCCCGCTACTGCGGCCCGGCTCCCGCATATTCGTCGCGGGACACCGCGGCCTGGTCGGCTCGGCGGTGGCCCGCCGCCTCGCCGACGACGGCCACGAGGTGCTCACCCGCGGCCGCGACCTCCTCGACCTGCGCGACGCCGCGCGGACCGGGACGTATCTGAAGGAGGTCCGCCCGGACGCCGTGGTGCTGGCCGCCGCCAAGGTCGGCGGGATCATGGCCAACAGCACGTATCCGGTGCAGTTCCTGGAGGACAACCTGCGCATCCAGCTCAGCGTGATCGCCGGCGCGCACGCGGCCGGCACCGAGCGGCTGCTCTTCCTCGGCTCGTCGTGCATCTACCCCCGGCTCGCGCCCCAGCCGATCCGCGAGGACGCGTTGCTCACCGGCGAGCTGGAGCCCACCAACGAGGCCTACGCCCTCGCCAAGATCGCCGGAATCGTCCAGATCCAGTCCTACCGGCGGCAGTACGGCGCCTCCTACATCAGCGCCATGCCCACCAATCTCTACGGGCCCGGCGACAACTTCGACCTGGAGACCTCGCACGTTCTGCCCGCGCTGATCCGCCGCTTCCACGAGGCGCGGCGGGACGGGGCCCCCGAGGTGACCCTGTGGGGCTCCGGCTCCCCGCGCCGCGAGTTCCTCCATGTCGACGACCTTGCCGCCGCCTGCGTCACCCTGCTGGAGGCCTACGACGGCGACGAGCCCGTCAACATCGGCTGCGGAGACGACCTCACCATCCGTGAACTCGCCGAGACCGTAAGGGAGGTGACGGGATACCAGGGGCAGATCGGCTGGGACGCGTCGAAGCCCGACGGGACGCCCCGCAAGCTGCTCGACGTCACCCGCCTCTCCTCCCTCGGTTTCACGCCGAAGATCCCGCTGCGCGACGGCATCGCCCGCACCTACGCCTGGTGGCTCGGACAACTCCCCGCCGGGCAATGACCGTTCGGCGCCGTCGAGGGGTTTCCCTCGGCGGCGCACCGGCTGTGCTCCACGCATCCGCACGCCCCCGCCCTCAGTACGCACCGCGGCCGTCGGCGACGGCGCGCACGGTGCGGGCGAGGAGTCCCATGTCGGCGGCCACCGACCAGTTGTCGACGTACCAGAGGTCGAGCGAGACGGTCTCCTGCCAGGTCAGATCGGAACGGCCGCTCACCTGCCACAGGCCCGTCAGCCCCGGTTTCACGGCGAGCCGGCGGTGCTCCCGCTCGTCGTAGCGCGAGGCCTCCTCCGGCAGCGGCGGCCTCGGGCCCACCAGCGACATATGGCCCAGCAACACATTGACCAGTTGCGGGAGTTCATCGAGCGAGGTACGCCGCAGCATCCGCCCGACCGACGTCACCCGGGGGTCGCCACGCATCTTGAACAGCGGTCCGTCGACCTCGTTGCTCGCGGCGAGCTGCGCCTTGAGCTTCTCGGCGTCCGCCACCATCGTGCGGAACTTCCACATGGTGAACGGCCGGTTGTGCTGCCCCTGTCGAACCTGTCGATGGAAGACCGGCCCCCGCGAGGACAGCCGGACGCTCAGCGCCACCGCCAGCAACAAGGGCGTCAGGGCCAGCAGCCCGAACAGGGCCCCCGTACGGTCCAGCACGTTCTTCAGCACCGCCTGCGGCCCCCCGCGCAGCGGCGGAGCGATGTGCAGCAGGGTGAGCCCGGCCGCCGTGACCGGGCGGACCCGCTCGGCGGCCACCCCGGACAGCTCCGAGACCACGGACAGGGCGACGCCGCCGTCGTGCAGCCCCCAGCCGAGCCGGCGCAGCCGGTCCCCGGTCAGCTGGGGCCCGGGAGCCACCAGCACCAGGTCCGCCGCGTGGGCGTAGACCCCGCCGAGCACCGTCGTCACGTCGTCGTCGGCCGGGCAGGACGCGAGACGCCCCGGCACCTGCACCCCGTCCAGCTCCAGCCGGGCGGCGCCCACCGGAATGGCGGCGACCAGACAATAGTCGTGGTCCGTACGGGAGTTGAGCAGTTCGGCCGCCCGGCCCACCCCCGAAGCCTCGCCGACCAGCAGTACTCTGCGGACCCGGTGGCCCCGGCGTCCGGAGCGCGGCCACCGCCGCAGCCCCGCCACCGCCGCGGCGACCAGCAGTCCCGGCGCCACGGCCACGACAGCCGTGGCCGGGTCCACCGGACTGCCCGCGGCCGTGTGCAGTACGGCCAGCAGCCCGATGAGCACGAGCCAGTCCCCGACCGCGCCGAGCGCGCCGCCCGGCGCGGTCCTCGGCCGGTCCGTGTACCGCCCCCGGGCGCCGCGCAGCCCGGCCCAGACCAGCCCCGCCACCGCGGCGGCCGCCACCGGGCGCGGCTGGTCGCCCGCGTGCAGCAGCAGCCAGGCCGGACCGGCCAGACCCAGCAGGTCGGTCAGCGCGGCGAGGGCCGGGCCGGGCGCCGGCCGCCGCCGGGCCGGCGCCCGGCCGGCCGGGTCGCGCTGTGCTGTCGGGGCCCTCCACAGCTGTTCCAGGGCCGCCGTGCGATTCCGGGACGCGGCGGTGCGGGGGCGCGGCGCGCCCCGGAGCCCCACCGGTCCGGATAGGTCGGTATCAGGTATTTCGACATGCCCCATGAACCCCCCAGTCACAGTCGCACCCCCACAAACGCGACGCATCCGCCGATCCCATGGACTGACGGACGCGCCCTCGCTCGGTGCACGATATCCACACACGTGCCATTTCGCTGGAGTTCCCGTGAAGTTCAGACGGCTCGTTCCAGACACCTCCGATCAGCCGGAACCGCCCGATGTCGCCTTGTGTGTACGGATGTTGAGGGAGCGTCGGGCGGGTAAGCGCTTGTGCCGGTCCGGGTCGGGGAGCGATCGGCGGAGGCTCCGGCTCCGGTGCGCCCGGGAGGGAACACGTGAACCCCCTGGCAGGCGGGGCGCCGGGCCAGGGGGTTCACGCGTTCCGCCCGCCCGCCCGTGAGGGTGGAGGCGTCGTTACGGGGTCAGAACGCGCGGTCCGTGCGCCTCCTCGTGCGCCGGTGGACCAGTAGCCCCGCGCCAACGAGTGCTGCCGCCAAGAGAGTTGCGGACATCACAGTGACGCCGGTGGCGGCCAGGCTGCCGCCGCCGGACGTGGCGGCGGTTCCGGTGCCGCCGCCCGCGCCACCGCCGACCGTGGAGCCGGAACCGCCGGCCGTGCCGGAACCGCCGGTCGTGCCGGTGGAGCCGGAGCCCCCGGTGGTGGAGCCGCCGCCCGACCGCGTACCGCTGTCGCCGCCCGCCGAACCGTCACCTCCTGTGCTGCCGCCGCTGCTGTCGCCGCCCGTCTCCCCGCCGCCCGTGGCCGCGGTGACGGTGAGTGTCACGGCGGAGGTGCGGGTGGTGCCGGCGTCGTTGCGGAACTCGGCGCGGTAGCGGTAGCCGTCCTGCGCCGTCCTCGCGGTGAACGCGAGGGCGGACCCGGTCGCGCCCTCGACGTCCTTCCAGGTCTGCGCGGAGTCGGTGCTGACCTGCCAGCGGACCGTGGGCTCCGGGGAGCCCTCCGCCGCTGCGGCGATGGCGACTTCCTCGCCGTCCACCGCCGCCAGGTCGGCGGGCGCGCGGGTCACCAGCGGCGAGATCTGCCGGACCAGCTTGGTGATCTTTCCCTCGGCGGGGCTCGTGACGAAGACGGTGGCCCCGCCCGGCTCGACGGCGAGCGAGGCCGCGCCGGACTGGGAGTGGTTGCCGGGCAGCGACAGGTCCTTCGCGGCCACGGCGAAGTCCTCGGTGTCGTACACGGTCAGCGTGCCGTTGTTGTCGTTGGCCGGATCGGAGAGGTCCCCGCCGTCCTGCCAGGCGACGTAGGCCCGGCCCGTCGCCGCGTCGAAGGCGGCGTCGCGGGCCAGGTCCTTGCCGACGAGCGTCTTGAACTGCTTGCCCGCGGCGTCGAGGACCAGCACGGACCGGTTGACGCCGACCCACACCGCGCCGGCGGCCGGGTCGATCTCGGTGAAACCGGCCATGCCCTGCGCACCGGGCAGCTCGAAGGACGCGGTGACCGCGAACGACGCGAGGTCCACCCGGTGCAGCTTCCCGGCCGCGAAGTCGCTGAACCAGAGCGCGCCCCGGGCGGGATCGGCGGCGAACTGCGTGCCGCCCGGGAGCGTGAGGCTCCGGGTCGCCGCGCCGGTGGCCCGCTCGATCTCGGAGAGCTTCGCGCCCTGCGCGACCAGCACCGTGCCCGGGGTCGTGCCGGGGGCGATGTCGGTGATGGTGGACCCGGTGAGCCAGACGCCCGAGGCCTTCTCGTCACCGGCCTTGGCGCTCCCGACGCCCCGCAGCGGGTAGTTGTAGACGACGCCGTCGCCCGGCAGCGGTCCCGCGATGCGGGCGGCCGCCGAGGTGCGCACCTCCCCGGTGGGCCCGGGCGCCTGGCTGATCCAGCTCTCGGCCTTCCCGTCCCCGGGGTTCAGCACATACAGCCCGCGCTCGTCGACGTCGGCGGTGTCGGGGAGGTTGTCCGCACCGACGTAGAGCTTCTTCGAGTCGGGGTGCAGCAGCAGGTCCAGCGGCTTGCCGGCGGAGGTGAAGTCGGCGACGGCCCGGTAGGAGACGGTCCCCGCGGGCACGTCGACGCCCTCGCCGCCCGGTTCGCCGGGCTCCTGGCCCGCGAAGGCGACGGGTATGCGGACGTCCTGCGTACGGTCGCCGCCCGCGCGGTGGTCGGCCCGGGTGACGAGGGAGCAGGCCACCTCGGCGCAGTCGAGGCCGTCGCCCTTCGCGGCGATCTCGATCTCCACGTCGAAGGTTCCGCCGGGCCCGAAGGCGCGGGCGAGGTCGCCCTCGTACGGGTCGCCCGGGGGCACGATCCACTGCGAGGTCTTCGAGCCGCCGCTCATGTCCGCGCCGCCGAGGCAGGGGGAGGGCGCCCGGTTGTCGCCGTTGTCCTTGCACAGGGCGACGTAGATGCCGGACTTCAGGCCGTACCCCTCGCCGGTGACCCGGACCTTCTCGCCGGCCGGGTCGAGTCCGGTGGTGGCCGAGACGGTGAGCTTCTGCCCCTGGGGGCCGGTGGCGGTCTTCGGGGTGCCGGAGTCGGCGCTGACCGCCGCGCCCGTGGGGATCGCCGCGAGCAGCAGGGCGGCGACGGCCGCCGTACCCGCCCGCCGGCCGAGTCTGCGCCGGCCGATTCCGCGGCTGCCGTTCGGTGGTGTGCCGGGAGCGGTGCCCGGAGTGGATGTCATGTCATTCCTCGTCACGACGCGTGGGAGCCCGGCCCCGGCGCGAGCGGCCGGGACCGGGCGAATGGCTGTGTTGCCCAGGGGAGTTGGCAGGAGTGGCGCGAAGTCGATCGGCGCTACTTGTGGTGGGCTGTGCTACACAAAGCTGATCGGGGCGTGGACGTCGTACTTGCGGTCGTTGGTGTCGGTGTGGTCGGCGCGGGTCACGACGGCGCACTCGACGGTGTCGCCGCAGATGTTGCCGCCGCCGAGGTCGGCCTTGACGTGTATCCGGACGCTGAAGGTGCCGCCCGCGCCGAACGGCGAGGTGTTGGGGAGGCCGCCGCCCAGGCCGGACACCCAGTGCGAGGCGCCGGTGGTGCCGGACTGGTCCTGGCCGCCGAGACACGGCGAGGGCTTGTTGGCGCCCTGGGCCCCGTTCACCACGCACAGGCTCACGTAGACGCCCTGGCCGGTGTTGTAACCGCTGCCGGTGACGGTGATGTTGGCGCCCCCGGCGGCCGCGGTGTCGGGGGCGGTGAGCGACAGGTTGTAGGTGGCGCCCCCGTCGGTGACCGTACGGGTGCCGGTCGCGGCGGCTGCGGGGGAGGCGAAGGCCAGAGCCAGCGCGGCGGCGGCGAACGCGGCGAGGCCCGCGCGGGCGACGGTACGGGTGGAGGGAACAGCACTCATGAGATGAGCACCTTTCTCGGCATCGGTAACCAGAACCACGGACACCCAGTCGACTTAGGTAAGGCATACCTAAGTCCAAGTCTGTTGGGTTGTCAACAAAGGTGCTGCCTACGGGATCTGCTCACGGGGTGCTGCTCACGGGCGCTGCCGACGCGTGGCTTCCCGCGCGCGGTACGGGTCAGCCGGCTTCGGCCGGCGGCAGGGCCTGCTCGGTCCAGATGGTCTTTCCGGTCGGGGTGTACCGCGTGCCCCACCGCTGGACGAGCTGCGCCACGATGAAGAGGCCGCGCCCGCCCTCGTCGTCCGCCGCGCTGTGCCGCAGGTGCGGAGAGGTGTGGCCGGTGTCCGCGACCTCGCACACCAGGGTGCGGTCCCGGATGAGGCGCAGCCCCAGCGGACCGCCCGCGTACCGCACCGCGTTGGTGACCAGCTCGCTGACGACCAGCTGGGTCGCGAACACCAGCTCCTCCAGTCCCCAGGCCTCCAGCTGCCCGGTGGCCAGCTCACGGGCACGGCCCACCGACACGGGTTCGGCGGTCAGCTCCCAGTCGGCCACCCGGTCCGCGCCGAGGGCACGGGTGCGGACCAGGAGCAGGGCCGTGTCGTCGGCGCTCGTGCCGCCGGGCACCAGCTCGGACACCGCCCGGTCGCACAGCTCCTCGAGCGACGCCGAACGGTCGCCGAGCACCTGGCCCAGCGTGTCGAGGCCGCGTCCGATGTCGTGGTCCCTGGCCTCGACCAAACCGTCGGTGAAGAGCGCCAGCAGGCTGCCCACGGGCAGGTCGATCTCCATCGACTCGAACGGCAGCCCGCCGAGACCGAGCGGCGGACCGGCGGGCAGGTCCGGGAACGACACCTCGCCCCCCGGGCCGACGATCGCCGGGGGCAGATGCCCGGCACGGGCCATGACGCAACGCCGGGAGACCGGGTCGTAGACCGCGTACAGGCAGGTCGCCCCGGTGGTCACGTCATAGGTCTCGACGGCCCCGCCGCACGCGTCCGACCGGTCCTCCGCGGGCTGTCCCACCAGATCGTCCAGCCGGGTCAGCAGCTCGTCGGGGGCCATGTCGAGCTGCGCGAAGGCCCGTACGGAGGTGCGGAGCCGGCCCATGGTGGCGGCCGCCTGGAGCCCGTGCCCGACCACGTCCCCCACCACGAGGCCGACCCGGGTCCCGGACAGCGGGATCACGTCGAACCAGTCCCCGCCGACGCCGGTCACGTCGTCGGCCGGCAGATAGCGGTAGGCGGTCTCGACGGCGGACTGCGGCGGCAGGTGATGGGGCAGCAACTGCCGCTGGAGGGCGAGGGAAGCGGTGCGCGTTGTCGATGCAGACGGCGGCCCGTGCCGCCAGCTCGTCGGCCAGGGCGACCTCGCCGTTGTCGAACGTGGTCGCGCGGTCGGGGCCGGGCGTCCTGCCCGAGGTGTCGGAGCCCTCGCCCCGGTCGAAGGTGACGAGCCCCAGGATGCCGCCCCCGGTCCGCAACGGGACGACCAGGGTGCCCTCGTCGAGCACGAGCCCGCCCGAGGACAGGCTGCGGTTCTGCTGCGACCCGGGCGGATAGTCGACCGGCGGATACGGCTGCCGGGGGCCGCCGGGACCGCCGGGGCTGTTGGTGCCGCCGGGGCCGGCGGGGCCCCGCGCCGTCGCCGTCGGGCCGCTCCCGGTCGGGCCGCTACCGGTCGGGCCGCTACCGGTCGGGCCGGTATCCGGGCGGCCGGTATCCGGGCTGTCGGCCACCGTCGGGCTCGCCGCCGGGCGGTAGGGATCCGGGCGGCCGGTCTCCGTCGGTCCGCTCGCCGGGAGGCCGGGATCCGGCGTACCGGACCCCGGCGCCGACCGTTCCGCCACCCGCAGCAGGGTCATGTCCGCCGGGCTGCCCACCGCCGCCGTCTCCCCGGTCACCGCGGCCCGGGTGACATCGACCCGTACGGTGGCGGCGAAGTCCGGCACGGCCACGTCGGCGATCTCCTCGGCGGTGGTGGCCACGTCCAGGACCGTGCCGATGCGGCGGCCGGCCTCGACGAGAAGGGTCAGCCGCTCCTGGACCCGGTAGCGGTCGGTGATGTCGAACGCGTCCTCGCACACGCCGAGCGCGTGCCCGTGGGCGTCCTCCAGCCGGTAGTACGCGCAGGACCACAGATGGTCCCTGCCCGGGTCGCTGGGCGGCTGCCCCCGGAAGTGCAGGTCGAGGACCGGCTCGCCGGTGTCGAGCACCTGACGCATGACGCTGGCGAGTGTGTGCGGGTAGCCGGGGGTCACGAAGGAGCCCGCGCCGTACAGCTCCTCGGCCCGCTTGCCCCGGAACGCGGCCAGCGGCTGTCCCATCTCCCGCTCGTAGGCGGTGTTGCTCCAGCTCAGCCGCAGGTCGGTGTCGTAGATGGCCAGGCCGACGGGCGACTGGGTGGCCAGCCCCTGGAGCAGGGCGATCCGCGACTCCCAGTGCAGCAGTGCCTCCACCTCGGCCGCCACCAGGATCCGGTCCGGCGTGCCGGGGCCGCTCGCCCCGGCCGCACCCGGCAGCGGACACGTCGCCGTCGCCACCAGCAGCTCACGGCCGTCCCGGGTGCGGGCCACATGGATCTCGTTGCCGACGAGGGACGGTGGTCCGGGGCCGGGACCGGCCGCTCCGGATGCCTCTGCCGGGAGTGTGCCGCCGGCCGGCCGCACCGAGAGGAACGTGGTCAGGGGCCTGCCCAGGGCGTCGGAGGGGCCGTAGCCGAGGAGCTCGGAGGCCGCGGGGCTCCAGCCGATGACGGTGCTCTCGGCGTCCAGGACCACCGTGGCCGCCCTGGTGATGTCCAGGGGGCCGCGGAAATCGGCGCTCTCCGCCGTGCTCGCCGCGCTCACGGCGCGACACCGGCCCGGTTCATTACCCTCAGAATCCGCCCTGCCCGGGACCGGCACAACTGCGGTGACCCGCGCCGCACCCGCCGGACGCCTGGCTCAGCGCACCCCGTCGGGCCGGAACTGCACGCTGATGCGCGGTCCGACGGCCCGCGCGGTCTTGGGGATCGCGTGCTCCCAGGTGCGCTGGCAACTGCCGCCCATGACGATCAGGTCGCCGTGCCCGAGCGGCCTGCGGACGGGGGCGGGCCCCGGGCGGCGCGGCCGCAGCGCGAGGTGCCGGGGGGCTCCCAGCGAGAGGATCGCGACCATCGTGTCCTCGGTGCTTCCCCGGCCGATGGTGTCGCCGTGCCAGGCGACCCCGTCCCGCCCGTCCCGGTAGAAGCACAGCCCCGCCGTGGTGAACGGTTCGCCCAGCTCGGCCGCGTAGTGCTCGCCGAGCCGGGTGCGGGCGGCCTCCAGCGCCGGATGCGGCAGGGGATCGCGGCGGCCGAAGAAGGCCAGCAGCCGGGGGACCGCCACCACACGCTCGTACATGACGCGCTGCTCGGCCCGCCAGTCGACCTCGCGCACCAGCGTCTCGAACAGCGTGTCCGCGCCCCGGAGCCACTGCGGCAGCACGTCGATCCAGGCCCCGTGGCCCAGATCGGTGCGCCGCAGCCCGCTCAGGGGGGCGGTGCCGACTTCGGCCTCCTGGTCGAAAAGTGAGCTTTGCAGGTGTACGGCCATGGGGAGAGCGTACCGCTATTCGATCAGGTGTGCGAATAACGGGAGAGTGGCAGGCCGTCGGCTCAGCCTTCCTTGATCAGATCGGCGCACTTCTCGCCGATCATCATCGTGGTGATGCACGGATTGACCGTCGGCAGGAACGGCATGACGGACGCGTCGGCCACCCGCAGCCCCGAGACCCCCTTGACCTGCAACCGGGGGTCGAGCGGCGACTCCGGGTCGTCCACCGGGCCCATACGGACGGTTCCGGCCGGGTGGTACACGGTGTTGTGCGTCTCGCGGATGTAGTCGAACAGCTCCGCGTCCGTGGTCGCGCCCGGCCCCGGAGCCAGCTCGGCGCCCGCCCACTCGGCCATCGGGGCCTGCGCCACGATCTCCCGTGCCAGCCGCAGCCCGTACGTCATCACCCGTACGTCGTGCTCGTCGGTGAAGTAGCGCGGATCGACCCGGGGCTTGTCGCGGAAGTCCCGGGTCCGCAGCCGAACCGTGCCCCGGGACCGGGCGCGGGTGACGTTCGGGGTCAGGCAGAACGCGTTGTCCGAGGTCGGGTAGCCGCGCCGGTAGGTGTTCATGTCGAACGGCACCGAGCCGTAGTGGAACATCAGGTCCGGCCGGTCGAGACCCGGCTCGGTGTCCGCGAAGATCCCGATCTCCCACCACTGGGTGGAGGAGGCGACCATGGGCCGCTTCGCCTCCCACATGATCACGCCCTCGGGGTGGTCCTGGAGGTGCGAGCCGACGCCGGGGGAGTCCACCCGCACGTCCACCCCGGTGTCCCGCAGATGCCCGGCCGGGCCGATGCCGGACAGCATCAGCAGCTTGGGGGAGTCGATCGCCCCGCAGGAGACGATCACTTCGCGCCGGGCGCGCACCGTGCCGCTGTGGACGGTGTCGGGCTCCAGGTACTCCACCCCGGAGCACCGTTCCCCCTCGAACAGGAGCCGCTTCGCCTGGAGCCCCGTCCGTACGTCCAGGTTCGGCCGGGAGCCGAGAACGGGATGCAGATACGACACCGAGGCCGACGAACGGGTGCCGTCCTCACGGGCGTTGATCTGGAACCAGTGCGCACCCCGGACCACCGTGGAGCCCGTGTTGAACGGGACGGTGGGGATGCCCGCCGCCGCGCAGGCCGACAGCAGGGCGCCGCCGCAGGGATCGAGGGGCGGCACGGTCCGGATGGTGACCGGACCCGAGCGGCCGTGGTGGTCGCCGGGCGCGTCGTTGGTCTCCAGCCGCCGGTACAGCGGGAAGCAGTCCGCCGCGCTCCACCCCGTACAGCCGAGCGCGCCCCACTCGTCGAGGTCCTCGGCCGGGGCCCAGAACGCGATGCACGAGTTGTGCGAGGAGCAGCCGCCGAGCACCTTGGCGCGGGCGTGCCGCATGAAGCTGTTGCCCCGTTCCTGCGGCTCCACCGGATAGTCCCAGTCGTAACCGGACTCCAGCAGGGCCATCCACCGATCCAGCCGCAGGACGCTCTCGTCCCCGACGTCCGAGGGGCCCGCCTCCAGTACGCAGACGGTGACGGCGGGATCCTCGGTGAGCCGGGCGGCGATGACCGCTCCGGCCGTACCGCCGCCGACCACGACGTAGTCGAACTCGGAACGGGTGCTTGCGTCGGGCATCACGACTCCAGGATTCAGACGGCGGGCGGGGACGGGGGAGCGGCAGGGCCTTTTCCGGGGTCCTGCGTCTCGAACCGGTGCTCGGCGAGTACGCCGGTCCGGTGGCGCTGGACGAACCAGTAGTAGGCGAAGCCGCCGAGCGCGACGACGCCGATGAAGAGGAACGCGCCCCAGCGCAGATACCAGTGCTGCGGGCCGGTCGCGTTGTAGACCTCGGCGCGCGGCCAGGCCAGGTTGAGCGACATCGCCGTGCCCCAGAGCACGGCGACGACGTTGACCGGCAGCCCCCAGCGGCCCAGCGAGAACGCGCCCTCGCGCGGCTCCCAGTCGCCGCGCAGCCGGCGCAGCAGCATGGGCACGGTGACCAGCAGGTAGGCCACGTAGATCATGATGATCGCGATGCTGGTGATCACCGAGAAGATCTGCGGCTGGTTGATGTTCACCACCAGGATGACGACGCCCACCACCCCGATCAGCACGGCGGGCACCACGGGCGTCCCGAAGCGGGGGCTGACCTTGGCCAGCTTCGATCCGGCGGGCAGGTTGTTGTCCCGCGCCATGGCGAACATCAGCCGGATCCCGGCGGCCTGCACCGCCAGCACGCAGACCGTGATCGCGACGACCACCGCCCAGAGGAAGACCTCCCCGACGGTGTCGCCGAGCGTCGCCAGCACCACGTACTGCAGACCGCCCGTCGACAGCTCCTCGGCGTGCAGGTCCGGCACCGCGAGCAGCGCGAAGAGCAGGATGAACGCGCCGATCAGGAACGAGGCGATGAGCGCCCGCAGAATGGCGCGGGGCGCGTTGCGGCCCGGATCGTGCGACTCCTCGCCGAGCGAGGACGCGGTGTCGAAGCCGTACATCACATAGGCCGAGGCCAGCGACGCGGTGAGGAACGCGCCGAAGTAGCCCAGCGACTGGCCGCTGCCCAGACCGTACGTTTCCGTCAGGGCGGTGCTGGGACCACGGGTGATGTGGGCCGCCAGGAAGATGATGAGCAGGACGGCGGCGATCAGCTCGATGAAGACGCCCGCGGAGTTGATCCGGGCCATGAGCTTGACCCCGAACGCGTTCACCAGCGTGGAGAACAGAATCAGCACGCTGCCCAGCAGCACGGCGTTGGCCGCCTGGTCGTTCTTGCCGCTCCCGTCGCCCACGAACTGGAACCAGTCGTCGATCTGCGGCAGCGTGATCTGGTACGCCAGCGCCACGGCCGACAGGGTGACCATGGTGGCCGTCATCATCATCCACCCGCCGAGCCAGCCGACGTGCGGACCGCCCATCTTCTTGGCCCAGTTGTAGATCGAACCGGCCACCGGGTAGCGGGCCGCCAGCTCGCAGAAGCACAGGGCCACCATCAGCTGTCCGCAGAAGACCATCGGCCACGACCACCAGTAGGCGGGACCGCCGAAGCTGACGCCGAAGTAGAACAGCTGGAAGGTGCCGGTCAGGATCGAGATGTAACTGATCCCGGCGGCGAAGGTGTGGAAATTGCCGAGCGTACGCCGGAGTTCGGGACGGTAGCCCAGCTCGCCGAGCGCGTCGTCGTCGTCCTGGTCGCGACTGCGGGCCTCGGCCGCGGGACCCCGGTCCGGACCGCTGTCCGCGCTCACTCGAACCACCGCTGGGGGACCGCCGCGACATTGCGCCAGATGTGCTTGGCCTCCTGGTACTCGGCAAGACCGGCGGGACCCAGCTCGCGCCCGAATCCGGACTGCTTCATACCGCCCCACTCCGCCTGCGGTACGTAGGGGTGGAAGTCGTTGATCCACACGGTGCCCGCCCGCAGTCGCGAGGCCACCCGGTGGGCGCGCCCGCCGTCCTGCGTCCACACGGCCCCCGCCAGCCCGTACACCGTGTCGTTGGCCAGCCGGACCGCGTCGTCCTCGTCCCGGAACCGCTCGACCGTGAGCACCGGACCGAACGACTCGTCCTGCACCACGGACATCGAGGTCGCGCACTCGTCCAGCACGGTGGGCGGGTAGTAGAAGCCGCCCGCCAGCGCCGGATCGTCGGGCCGCGCCCCGCCGCACCGCAGCACCGCACCCTCGGCGATGCCCTCGGCCACGTACGCCTCGACCTTGTCGCGGTGCGCGGCGGAGATCAGCGGACCGCTGCGGGCGTCCTCGTCGAACGGTCCGCCGAGCCGGATCCGGCGGGCCCGCGCCACCAGCTCGTCGGTGAACCGGTCGTGCAGCTCGTCCTGCACGAGGAGCCGCGCCCCGGCGGAGCAGACCTGCCCCGAGTGCAGGAAGACCGCCATCAGCGCGTAGTCGACGGCGGTCTCGAAATCGGCGTCGGCGAAGACGATGTTGGGATTCTTGCCGCCCAGCTCCAGGGCGACCTTCTTCACGGTGGGCGCGGCGGCCGCCATGATGCGCCGCCCGGTGGCGAGCCCTCCGGTGAACGACACCATGTCCACGCGCGGATCCTCGGTCAGCGGCGCGCCCACGACAGCACCCGCCCCCAGCACCAGATTGGCGACCCCGTCCGGCAGCCCGGCCTCGGCCAGCACCCTCATGAGCAGGACCGCCGTGTGCGGGGTCAGCTCACTCGGCTTGAGCACGAACGTATTGCCGGCCGCGAGCGCGGGAGCGACCTTCCAGGCGGTCTGGAGCAGCGGATAGTTCCACGGCGTGATGAGCGTGCAGACCCCGACGGGCTCGTGGACGATACGGCTGTCCGTGTCGGCGCTCCCGGTGTCGACGACCCGGTCGGTGCCCCCGGAACCGGCGAGGTTGCCGAAGTACCGGAAGCAGTTCGCGATGTCGTCCATGTCGTAGACGCTCTCGACCAGCCGCTTGCCCGTGTCCAGCGACTCGGCCCGCGCGAAGACGTCCTTGTCCCGCTCCAGCAGCTCCGCCACCCGCAGCAGCAGCCGCCCCCGCTCGGCGGCGGACGTCCCCGGCCAGGACCCGTGGTCGAAGGCCCGCCGGGCCGCGGCGACCGCCGCGGCGGCGTCCCCGGCCCCGCCCTCGTCGACTTCTGCCACCAGCGTGCCGTCGGCGGGACAGCGGATCTCCCGCGTCCGCCCCTCGGCGGCAGCGGTCCACTGACCATCGATGAACAGCTCCGGCATGGGCTCCTCCTGTACGGGGGTGGGACGGGCGCCCCGCCGGGTGCGGGCTTCCGCGTCGACCGGCTCCCTGGGTGACGGCGTCAGCACAGACGGTAAGGCCGGCCGTCCCGGTGCGCAGCGCGGACGGGGCCGACCGGAGCACGCGCCGACCGGGACGGCGGAGGAGTCCGGGGCCCGGACGGCGGACGAGCCCCCGATCCGGACGGCGGACGGGCCCCCGACCTGGACGCACGTTCGGCTACCGTTCCCCCCGTACCAGCGGACGTCTCCAGCCCGCGCCGTTCTCCGAGGAGTTGCCTCCCATGCCGCAGATCACCGTCGACTACTCCGGCACGCTCGCCGAGGCCTTCGACCGTCAGGCCTTCGCGCTCGCCCTGCACCCGCTCGTCGTCGCCACCGTCGATACCCGCCCGGAGGCCTGCAAGACCCGCTTCCGCCAGGTGGACGACTTCGTCATCGGCGGTGAGACCGAAGGTCACGCGGTCCTGCACATCGAGATCAGACTGCTCCACGGCCGCACCGACGAGACCAAGACCCGCCTCGCGGACGCCGTACTCGCTCTGATCGCCGCCCAGGTCGAGCCGGTCGACGGCGTCACCCTGCACTCCTCCGTCGAGGTCCCCAACCTGGACGCGGCGTTCCGGAAGAGCTGACCCGCCTGCTTCCCGGACACCGCGCGCGAAAGCCACTTCAGGAGCAGGCGATGGACAACGAGATTCAGTTGATCAGCGACGACGACGGGCTGGCGGTCATCGGGCGGGCGGCGGATGTCGAACGCTTCCTGGTCGCGGAGGGCCTGTCGGCGAAGGACCTGGGACCGCAACGGCTCAAGTCCTTCGGCAGCGCCGGGGCCGCCGTCGCGCAGGCGGCTTCGGAGATGGCCGCCGACTCCGGACGCTGGGTGAAACTGACTCCGGAGTCGGCGCAGCTCGTCAAGAAGTACGGGCTGAGGGAAAGCTCGAAGACGGGTCTCAGCACCGGTGTGGTGAAAGGGCGCAAGGGACAGGTCGGGGGATTCGTCGAATTCGCGAAGGCGCCCCGGTCTCTTCTGACGAACCCCGCGGTTCTCGCGAATGCCGCGCGGATCATGACGCAGGTCGCGATGCAGCAGACCATGGATGAGATCACCGACTATCTCGCCGTGATCGACGCGAAGGTCGACGATGTGCTGCGCGCCCAGAAGGACGCCGTGCTGGCCCGCATGATCGGCGTGGGCTTCGTCATCGAGGAGGCCATGACCGTCCGGGAGATGAGGGGCGGGGGCGACGAGGTTTCGTGGTCGAAGGTGCAGGCGGCGCCGGCCGCGATCGCGGAGACCCAGGCGTACGCGCTGCGCCAACTCGACGCAATCGCCGAGAAGATGGAGAAGCACACCAAGATCGGTGACCTGGCCGAGGCGGCGAGGGATGCCGAGACAGCGGTCGGGGAGTGGCTCGCCGTGCTGGCCCGCTGCTTCCAACTGCAGGACGCGGTCGCCGTGCTCGAACTCGACCGGGTGGGGGACACGTCTCCGGACGAGCTGAACGGGCATCGCCTCGGGCTGAAGGCCGCCAGGCGGGACCGGCTGGAACACATCTCGCGGAGCACCGGGCGCCTTGTGGCGAGGATGAACGACGCTGCCGGCACAGCCAACGCGAAGGTGTTGCTGCACCCGGGCAAGTCCCCGGCCGTCGTCCGGTCGAGGAACCAGGTCGCCACCGGCGTCCACGACTTCCACGTGCGGCTCGGGATCGAGTCCGGCCCCCGGCCGTCGGAGGTGCGGCGATGGGCGGAGGCTGCCGCAGAGGCCAGGGACAAGGCGATCGAGACAGGAGCGAAGGGCCTCGACACCGCCAGAAGCCTCGGCAGCGAGACCCTCGACCGGGCCGGCTCGGTCACGGGCAGGCTGTCGAGCGGCATCGCCGAGCGAACGCGCCGACGGCGCGGTGCCGCGGAGGGGCGCGTCGACGAAGGCTGAGTCGGCGCCGCCGGACATCGATCACCGGGCGCCGGAGGGCGGGAGCGCGGCGGCGGCCCCTGTGCGTTCCATCGCTTCGCGCGCCCACCGTCCGACGTGCGTACGCCGCCGGTCCACCGGATGCCCCGATAGGATCCCGTGCGGGTCCCGACCGGCCGATCGCAGGTCAACAGCCCTTGATACAGGGTGATTTCGCCCAGACGCGCCACTGCCCCGCCCCGTCCCGCCCGGCCCCCGGGCCACGACAGCGGCGTCCGCGGCGGTGGTCGGGGCGTGTCGGGTGGGCGGGACCGGAAGGCCGGAACGTCGAGTGAGTGGAGTGCCAGACATGCGTGGAGGCAGCGTCGCCGTGGTCGGCGGCAGCATAGCGGGGTGTGCAGCGGCCCTGGCCGCGTCGCGCGGGGGAGCCGAGCGGATCACCGTCCTGGAACGCGCCGATGCCCGGCTCCGTGACAGGGGGGTGGGGATCGCCCTCCACAGCGACCGCTACGACGAGTTGAGGGAGGCCGGGTACGTCGCTCCGGAGATGCCCTGGGCACCGCTGACCAGGCGGGTGTGGAGCGTGCGGGACGGGGAGGCCGATCACGGCCGGGTCGTCGGCGAGCAGCCGTTCCCCTTCCGTGCCTACAGCTGGGGCTCCCTGTGGAGCGAACTGCGCCGCCGGGTGCCCGAGTCGGTCTCCTACCGGTCCGGGGCCGTGGTCACCGGGGTGGAGCCGGACGCCGACGGGGTGACGCTGCGGCTCGCTGACGGGCAGCAGGAGCACTTCGACCTCGTGATCGGGGCGGACGGCTACCGCTCCGTCGTCCGCGAGGCCATGTTCCCCGGCGCGGACGCCACGTACGCCGGATACATCGGATGGCGCGGGACGTCGCCGGACGTCGCGGACCTCCCGTCGGACGGCAACGACGCGCACAACATCGTCTTCCCCGGCGGTCACTGCATGATCTACCGCATCCCGGACGGGGTCGGCGGGCACCGGCTCAACTGGGTGCTCTACACCGCGCCCCCCGAGGCCGACGGCCTCCACCCCGACCTGCGGGCCCCCACCTCCCTGCCGCCGGGCCGGCTCAACTCCGAGCTCACCGCGCGTCTGAGGGCCCTGGTCGCGGACAACTTCCCGCCGTACTGGGCGGCCAGGGTGCTCCGTACTCCCGCCGAGACCACCTTCATCCAGCCCATCTACGACCTGGAGGTGCCGCACTACACCTCGGGACGGATGGTGCTCGTCGGTGACGCCGCCAGCGTCGCCCGGCCGCACATCGGCGGCGGCAGCGTGAAGGCGCTCCAGGACGCCACCGCTCTGGAGGCCGCCTGGACGGCCGGGGGCAGCTGGAAGGAGGCCCTGGAGAGCTATGACGCGGGGCGTGGTCCGGTCGGGTCGGCCATGGTCGCGCTCGCCCGCCGCATGGGCGCCGCGCAGGTCGAGAACACCCCCGACTGGTCCGCCCTGGACCGGGCCGGCTTCGACGCGTGGTGGCAGGACCAGAACAAGGGCTCCGACCGGCGCAGCGGCTTCGGCGGTCACCGTATGAAGGCCGGGTAGGACGTCAAGCCCGGTCAAGGCTTCCGGTCAAGGCTTCCGGGTAGGGCTTGAGGCCGGGCAAGGCTTGAGGCCGGGTAGGGCTTGTGGAGCGGAAGGCGCTCGCGGTGGGAGGGGCGGCCCCGTACGGGCGCCGCCGCCCCTGCCGTTCGCGTATCAGACCGCCGTCGGCGCCAGCTCCAGCGCCGCGTGCAGAGCGGTGTCGTCGGCACGGGCTTCCGCACCGTCCATGCGCAGCGTCGTCCGTCCCGAGGTGAGGACCGTGAGCGCCCCCGCGGACTCGACGGCCTGCGCCGGGCTGGGGGACACCAGCAGTACGGCGATGCCCTCGGCCGCCAGCGTGGCCACCAGCTCGTGGACCTGCCGGACGAGCACCGGCGCGAGGCCCTCGGTCGGCTCGTCGAGCAGCAGCACACGCGGCGAGCCGAGCAGGGCGCGGGCCAGCGCCAGCATCTGCTGCTCGCCGCCGGACAGGTCCGCACCCCGGTTGCCCCGGCGCTCGCCCAGCCGGGGCAGCAGTTCCGTCACGCGCGCGGGGGTCCACACGCTGGGTCGCTCCGTGTCGCCCCGGCGCGGTGGACGGTAGGAGAGTCGCAGGTGCTCATCGACGGTGAGCCCGGCGAACACCCGGCGGCCCTGCGGTACGAGCCCGATCCCGGCTCGCGCGATCCGGTGCGCGGGCTGCCCCGTCACCTCGCGGCCGTCGAGGCGTACGGTCCCGGCGCTCGGGCGCATCAGTCCGGCGACGGTGTGGACGAGGGTGGTCTTGCCGGCGCCGTTGTGGCCGACGACGGCGTGGACCGTGCCGGCCGTCACCGACAGGTCGAGCCCGTGGAGGACGGTGCCGCCGTGGTAGCCCGCGGTCAGGCCGGTGAGTTCGAGCATCGGGCGTCGGTCATCCTCTCGCTGGTGCGGCGGACGGGTCGGTGGTCCCGGCCCCCTGGTGGGGTGCGGCGGTCCCGGCTGCCCGGCCCGCCGTCGAGCCGGTGCCGTGGTACGCCTCGCGGACCTCGGGATGCGCCAGAACCTCCTGGGTCGGGCCGGTGACGAGCACCTTCCCGGCGGTCAACACCGTCACGGTCGAGGCGAGTTGGGCGACCACCTCGACATGGTGCTCGACCAGGATGACCGCGACGCTCGACGATAGACCGCCGAGGATGCCGAGCAGCCGGCCGATGTCGTCGTCGGTCAGTCCCGCCGCCGGCTCGTCCAGGAGCAGCAGCCGGGGGTCGCCCGCCAGTGCGGCGGCGAGGTCGAGCATGCGGCGCTGGCCGTGCGAGAGTGCGGCCGCCGGGCGGTGGGCGAGGTCCGCGAGGCCGACGGTCTCCAGACGGTGGCCCGCGGCCTCGGTGTGCAGCCGGTAGCGGGACGGGCTGCGCCAGGCGCCGCGGCGCTTCGGGTGGTGCGGCCAGCCGGCCAGGACGATGTTGTCCAGCACCGA
Source organism: Streptomyces anulatus (assembly GCF_014650675.1). Taxonomy (GTDB): domain Bacteria; phylum Actinomycetota; class Actinomycetes; order Streptomycetales; family Streptomycetaceae; genus Streptomyces; species Streptomyces anulatus. Next base: position 114,271 of record NZ_BMVK01000005.1, read on the forward strand.
CAACTCCGCGATCACCGAGGGCTGTTGGAAGCTCCGGGCGATGCCGAGACGGCTGCGTCTGGCCGGGGGCGTCCGGGTGATGTCGGTGCCGTCCAGGGCGATCGTGCCGTGGTCGGGCCGGTCCGTGCCCGCGATGAGGTTGAGCAGGGTGGTCTTGCCGGCGCCGTTGGGTCCGATGACGGCGTGCCGGGCGCCCGCCGGGAGCCGCAGGCCGACGTCGTCGACGGCGGTGAGCGTGCCGTACCGGCGGGTGAGCCGGGTGAGGTCCAGTACGGGGGGCGCCGGTGCGGCGGCGGTCGGTGCTGGTGTCATGGGGAGACCTTCCCGGCGGGGTTCGGGGCGGGCGCTGACGGGGGCCGGTCCTCGGGCGCGGGAGCCCCGGACGATCGTCCGTTCCCGCCGTCGTTCCCGCCGCGCAGACCCGCCAGGCCGCGCGGCAGCACGTACACGGTGGCGACGAAGAGCACGCCGAGCAGCAGGGGCCCGTGGCCGGGCCAGGAACCGGCGACCCAGTCGCGGGTGGCGACGATGAGCCCGGCGCCCAGCAGGGCGCCGATCACGGATGTCGTACCGCCGATGACCACCGCCAGCAGGGCGAACGCGGCGATCTCGAACCCGACGTCGGCGGGGGAGAGGTACTGCTGGACGGTCACCATCAGCGAACCGCCCACCCCGGCCAGGGCGCCCGCGCAGATGTGGGCCACCAGCAGGTAGCGCCCCACCGGGTGTCCGGAGGCGCGCATCCGCGCCTCGGCGCCCCGGGTGCCGGTCAGCAGCTTCCCCGCCGGGGAGCGCAGGACGAGCAGGGTGACGGAGACCGCGACGACGGCGACGACCAGCGCGTAGTTGTACAGCTCGCTCTCCTCCAGCATCCCCTCCCCGCCCCACAGCGCCCGCGTGGCCGGGAAGCCGACGAGACCGTCGGCGCCGCCGGTGACGGACTTGAGCTGGTTGACGACCGCGCCGGTCAGCTCCCCGATGGCGAGCGTGATCATCAGTACGGTGGTGCCGCGGGCCCGGATCACCGCGGGCCCCACCACTGCGGAGAAGACGGCGGCGGCGAGCGCCGAGAGGACGATCTGGACGGGGCCCACGGTCCACCCCGCGTCCGCGAGGTTCGCGGTGGCGTACGCGCCCACGGCGAACGGCGCGGTCTGCCCGAGGGTGGGCAGTCCGGCGTAGCCGGTCAGGATGGTGACACTGACGGCGAGCAGCCCCAGGGCCAGGGCGGAACCCGCCAGCGAGATGCTGTACGCGTCGAGCAGGGCCGGCAGGGAGATCAGCACCACGAGCAGGACGAGCAGCGGGGCCGCCTGCCGCCACGCGGTCCCTCCCGGCAGTCGGCCGATCCATTTCGGCACGCGGTTCCCGTACCCGCGGGGCGCTGCCCCGGCCCGGTCCGTCCCCGCCGTCTCGGCCGCCCGGTCCGCGCCCGAGGCCCCCGCTGTCCCTGGTGCCTCGGCCGTCCCTGACGCCTTCGCCGCCTCTGCCGTCCCCGGCGTCCCGCGCGGGCGTCGTCGCAGACGGCCCGCCAGGTGCCCCCGGAGGCGGGCGACCGGGTCCGGGGCGGGGCCCTCGGGGCCGTGCGCCGTCGCCGGTTCCGCGAAGCGGGAGCGCAGCACCAGCACCGCCGCCATCGCGGCGAAGAGCAGGTACGGCGCCAGATCGGGCACCAGCGAGACGCCCAGCGTCTGCACCTCGCCCACCGCGACCGCCGCGAAGAAGGTCGCCCACAAGGAGCGCAGCCCGCCGAGCACGACCACCACGAGGGACAGCATCAGCACGTTCTCGGAGGTACCGGGGCCGGGGCCGATGATCGGGGCCCCGAGCACGCCCGCCGCCCCGGCCAGCGCACCCGCCGCCGCGAGGACGCCGGTGTGCACCGCACGGGGGTTGCGACCGGTGGCCGCGAGCATCTGCGGATCGTCGGCGGCGGCCCGTACCGCGGCGCCCATACGGGTCCGGGTCAGCACCCAGGTCCCGAACGCCGCGAGCAGCACGGCCATCACGATGAAGCAGAGCCGGTAGGCGGGGTAGCGGTGCCCCAGCAGCATCACGGAGGAGTCGAGCGCCTCGGGGACGCGCACGGGGAGTTCGTCTGCCCCGAAAAGCTGGATGAGCAGGTCACCGCCGATCAGGGCGAGCCCGAACGTCAGCAGTGCCTGCGCGAGATGCCCACGCCGGGCGAGCGGGGCCGTCGCGGCGGACAGCCCCGCCCCGGCGACGCACGCCGCCGCGGTTCCGGCGGCCAGGCCGAGGGCGAGACCGCCCCAGGTCCCGTCGCTCAGCTCGGCCCCCGTGTAGGCGCCGATCGCGTACAGCGTGCCGTGCGAAAGATTCAGCACACCCGCCGTGCCGAAGGCGAGGCTCAGGCCGGCGGCGACCACGAACAGCAGCAGCCCGAAGGCCACTCCGTCCACCGCCGGGATGAGGTGGGCATCGAGGAGATCCATGTCAGCTGCCGAGCGTCGCCAGGTCCTGGACCATGACGTTGGCCAACTGGGAGCCGTCCGGCCGCACCTGGCGCAGGTACCACGTCTGCACCGGCGAGTGGGCCTTGTCGCCGAACTCCCAGGCGCCGCGCGGACTGTCGATCTGCCCCAGGCCCGCGATGGCCTTGTTGATGGTCTGCGGCGTCACGTCGCCGTCCTTCGCCGCGTCGGCGATGGCCTTGTCCAGTACGGCGGCCGCGTCGTACGACGCCATCGCGTAGGTGGTGGGCTGCGTGTCGTGCTCCGCCGTCCAGTCGGCGGCGAACGTGCGGTTCGCCTCGTTGTCGAGGTCGGCCGCGTAGTTCAGGACGGAGTAGATGTCCTTCGCCGCGGCGCCCTGGGCCTGGAGAACGCTGCCCTCGGTGACGAAGGCCGTGTACAGCGGCAGATCGGCGATGTCCGACTGGGCGTACTGCTTGGCGAAGTCGATCGCGGCCTTGCCGGCGTAGAAGCAGTACACCGCCTTGGCGTCCGTCTTGGCGATCTCCGCGAAGTACGGCATGAAGTTGGTCGTCTTCGGGAACGGCGTCCAGGTGGTCTTGCCGTCCGGGTTGGCGAGCTTCCCCTTGACGCGCTTGAACTCGTCGGTGAAGCCGCGCAGTTCGTCGTAGCCGCCCTGGTAGTCGGGGCCGATCGCGTAGACCGGTCCGTCGACCTTGTCCTTGATGTACGGGGCGATGGCCCTGCCCGGTTCGTCGGACAGGAAGCTCGTCGTCCACACGTACTCGATGTCCTTGACCGGGGGCCGGGCGTTCGATCCCAGGAAGGGGATCCTGGCCTGCTGGACCAACGGGAGCACCGCGTTGACCGAGCCGCCGCCGACGAGGCCGGTCAACACGTCGACCTTGTCCTTCTTGACCAGCTTGGTGGCCGCCGGCACGGCGGTCGGCGGGCCGTCGCCCTCGTCCGCCACGATGAGTTCGACCTTCCGGCCGCCCAGCTTGTTGCCATGGGTCTCCAGGTACAGCTTGAAGCCGTCCCGCAGTTCCGTGCCGACGGGCTCGTAGGTGCCGGACAGGGAAGCCACCAGGCCGACCTTCACGGTGTCGTCGTCGGCGCCGCTGTCGCCGCTGCAACCGGTGACGGCCGCCAGGCCGAGGGCGAGGGCGGCGGCGCCGGCCGGCCGGAATCTGCGGCGGTGGGGACGGGTCAGGGCGGAGAAGAACATGGGGGCTCTCATCACAGTGTCGGGGGCGGGGGCATCGGGAGCCGGTCGGGACGGGTGCGGCGGGTGACCGCCGCACCCGTGGGAGTCCGGACCGGCGAGCAGTGCGGGGGCGGAAGGAGGCCCGACGGGCGATCAGCGACGGGTCGGGAAGCCCGGATCGCGGACCTGGGGGGACAGCGAGTCTCCTACCTGGTTGATCAGTTCGGACATCATGTAGCTGACCTCGCCGATGTCCGCGTCCCTGGTGGTGGTGACGAGGAGCGAGGCGCCGCTGGAGACGGCCATCGAGAACATGTAGCCGCCCTCCATCGCGGTGAGGCTGTGCTCCACGGGGTCGGTGTTGGTCAACTGGGCTGCCGCGGAAAGCAGGTTGACGACGCCGGATGCGATGGCGGCCAGCCGCTCGGCGTCGTCGCGTTCCACACCGGTGTAGGCCAGTGCGAGTCCGTCCACGGACACGGCTATCGCCTGGGTGACTTCCGGGAGACGCCCGGCGAAATCGCTCAGGATCCAGCTCAGGTCGGAGGAGGTGGTCATTTCTCGGTCCGTTCGGTGTTGTCGTCCGGGGCGGAACGCCCCCGGTGGTTCGTGCTCCGGTTGATCCCCTGGGCGTAGGCCGCCAGTACGTCGGAGACCTGGCGGGAGTCCCGGCGGCGGGGCGACGGCCGCGGAGCGCCGGTGCCCGGGCGCTGTTCGGCGCCTTCCCGCTTGCCCGCGGCGGGCCACTGCTGAGGCGCTCGGCGCTGCCGCACGGGCAGCCCCGAGGAGCTGACGCCGGCGACACGTGACACCGGCTCGTCGTGCACGGGATGCGGCGCGGGCGTGCTGCCGGGCCCCTGCTCGGGTGTGCCGCCGCCCGGCCCGCCATCGCGGGGCCCCGCGTGGCCGGGCGGGGCTTCCCGGTCGCCGCCGACGGGAGCGCCGGCTCCGACGAGACCGACGCCCGTCCCGATCGGGGCGCTGTCGTGGCCGGGCCGCGCGCTCGCTCCGGCCGGCCGCTGCCGGTGGCCCCCCGGCCCCGGCGGTGTGATCGGCCGGGGCGTCTCGTAGCCGACATCGTTGCCGACCGCGCCCGGCGGAGGCGTCCGGGCTTCCTCCGGGTCCAGTGCCAGCACCTTCGCGGGGAGCGTGACCTCGGCGATGGTGCCGGGTCCGGAGGAGTCGCGCAGTTCGACGACGATGCCGTGGCGTGCGGCGAGCCGTGCCACCACATGCAGACCCATGGACCGTACGTCGCCGATGCCGGCCTGCGGTTCGAGCAGCGCGGCGTTGTGGACCGCGCGGCGTTCCGCCGTGATGCCCACGCCCTCGTCGACGATCTGCACGACGGCCCGGTCCCAGAGTCGCCAGACGGCGACCCCGACCTGCTTGTCCGGAGGTGAGTACCGGGTCGCGTTGTCGAGCAGTTCCGCCAGGATGTGCGCCACGTCGTGCACGGCGCGGGCGGTGACCCCGATCCCCGACTCGATCGCGCCGAGGGAGACGCGGTCGAACCGTTCGATCTGCTGGGCGGCGGCCACGATGACGGTGGAGCATCCCACATCGGCCGAGCGAACCCGGGCGTTCCCGTAACCGCCCAGCACCAGAAGGTTGTTGGTGTTGCGCTCCATGCGGATGGCGAGGTGGTCGAGAGCGAAGAGGGTCTTCATCCGCACGGGGTCGGCCTCGTCGCGCTGCACCGTGTCCAGCTCGGACACCATGACAGCGGTCAACCGTGCTCCACGGCGCGCGACACCGACCAGCGTCTCGGCCAACTGTTCGTGGACATGTGCCTGTTGGGCTGCCAGGCGGACGGCCTCGTGGTGGACGGCGTTGAACGCCTCTCCGACCTCGCCGATCTCGTCCTCGCCCGTGGTCCTGACCGGGTCGCCGGTTCGCCGGGCCACCTCCTCGGGCGTCGCGCCGCGCAGTGCGCCGGGCTGGGACAGCTCGTTCATCACGGCGGGCAGGCCGGAGTGGGCGACCTCGTGCGCGGCGTTGCGCAGATCGCGCAGCCGCCGGATCATGACGCGGCCCAGACGGATCGCGACGACGACGACGCCGACCAGGGTCAGTACCACCAGCGCGACTTCCGCGGCGGCCGTCCAGATGAGGGTGGTGCGTGCGTCGGAGACCTGGGCGAGGACGGCGGCGTCGACCCGCTTCTCGACCGAACGCAGCAGCTCCTGGCGGTCGTTGGCGGCCTTCTGCCATTCCTCCGGGGCGACCGTGAGGTCCTTGCCGGTGCCCGTCCGCCCGATCTCGTCCTCGAGCCGTCTGGCCTCCAGCGCCTTCGCTCCGGAGAGGGTGCGCTCCAGCCAGGTCCGCCATTCGCCCGGCCCGAGGTCGAACATGACGCCGGTCGACTCGGTGTAGCCCATCCGGCCGGCGTCGAAGGTCCGCTGGGAGGCGGTGGTGAAGCCACCCGCCGCCTGCGCCCTCATGACGGTGACCTGCTGCTGGGCCGTGCGCTCGGCGGCCTCGGACAGGGCGGCGGCGGCACGGATCCGGTCCGCGATGTCGGCGTCCACGCCGTCGGCCTGCGCGATGCCGTCGCGGTAGCTGTTGAGGTCGGCGATCACGATCCGGTAGCCGAAGGCGAGGGCGGAGACGGTGCTGCTTCCCGAGCGGACCTGGGCGCGCAGGCCGGGCATCTCCTCGACGAAGCGCTCGATGCGGTCCAGAGCGCCCTGTGCGCTGCCGGGTACCGAGGAGAGTCCCTTGGTCCGGCTGCGGAATCCGGCGATGCTCTTGTCGGTGGCGTTCGTACGTAACCGGAATGCTTCCGCGTCTCCCTGTTCGGAGATCAGGGCGGTGGCCGCTGCCCGTTCACGCTGTAACCGGTTGGCCAACTCGCTTGCTCCGTCAGCGGCTTCGACCATCGAGGTGAGCCGGTCGGCCTGGAGTGCCTGGTTGGTCGCGGGTGCGAGGGCCAGGACCGAGAAGGCGACGGCCACAGTGAGCGGCGCGGTGACGAGGAGTACGAGGCGACGATTGATTTTCACTGCGCGGCTCCGTCGCCGGAACCGGGCTTGACTATCGGTGACACGCAGATACCTGTACCTGTTAACGGATGGTGGGGGGCGTCGGTGAGGGCGTGCTGGTGGGGGAACGATGCTGGTGGGGCAGAAGGGGCCCCAGGGACGCGCGGCATGATCCTATGCCGTAGTCCGCGCTTCCGGATGGGTGAATCCTCGAAAAATCTGCGCACCGACCGCACAGAGATGCTCCGTCTTCGCTCACAAGTGAGCACAAACCAACGGTTCTTGACTGTGTGAGGACCGGCGGCCTGCCCCGTTCGCCTCCCGCGCCCCGGCACCCGCGCTGGAGGCGTGCATTCCGGGGCCCGTCGAGGGCGCCCGGGCCGGGAGACCCGGCCGGCCGGATCGCCGACAACGACAGCGCCGCTGCGCCCTTCGCCGTGCGTCGCTCCGGGGCCGTATAAGGACCTCGCGGGCGGTATCCCGCCGACGGAACCCTTCTTCCCCTGCGCGAAGTCGAATTTTCTGCACGGTGAATGAAAATTGAACAAGTGTGGGTTCTTTCGCGCTCGACCTCCCTTCTCGACCCTATGGGAGTCATTCTGCCCGATGTGAGGAGCCTTATTTTGGTCGCATGGACATAGATGGACCCATAGTGGGGCAAATATGGGACACAACGCGCCGACTCTTGCTGACAGAGTGAAGTGAGTGAAGCTGTGGGTAGCATTGGCTGCGCCATGTTTTCCCAGGTCGGATGGGGTTTGGGGTGCCGCCGACGTCGTGTCGGGCTATTTACTGGCAATCCTTTTACCTAATTTGCTTGCGTCATCCGACGGGCGCCCATGAGACTGTTGCAGTCGCCAGGCATTGAACGGGGGAAAGCGATGCGGGGTTGCTCCATATCCGCTGGTGTTTACATTGCCGAATTATTCGATCAGTCGTGGAGTCGTTACGGGGTAGGGGGTCCGGCCGAAAGTGCCGGAGGTGAAGAGCACGAGACGGCAAGGTCTCGTGCGGCATGGGCGGCGTCCCGCCGGGACCGGCCGCCGGTCCGCCCGGACGCGCCGGTCTGTTGGCTCGCGTCGGTTCCGTGCTGATCCCGAGTGGTCCCGTCCCGCGCGGCCGGGACGTCGCAGCGGAAGCTGCGCCGGTCCGCCCTGTGCCCTTGAGGCTGTCGTGCCGCCCGCCCACGTCGTGCGGGGTGCCGCAGCGGGCAGGGTGATCGTGGCCCGAGAGGCTCCAGAGGAGCCCGGGCCGAGGAAGCACCTGATTCGAAAGTTCTGATCCGATGACGTCCTGAGCCGGCGATGCCCGGACCCGGGACGCGGCTTTCCGACCTGTCATGACCCGGCCGACTCCAGTCGGACGGTCCATCGCGCCCGCCCCGAACGGGGGCGGATCCATCACCCCTGTGCGGGCCGCGCGACGCGATGCCGTCGTGCCCTCGTGCGATCCAGGCACCCCTGTCATGCCCCGAGAGGGGCGTCTGACGATACGTCACCGAACCGGCCGACCATGGCCGACCGGCCCATGGCCCATGCGCAGCCGTCTTCTTGAGCTGCTTCCGGAGGAGAGCCCGACTTGATCCAGTTATCTCTGACGCAGCAGCGGTTATGGTTCCTCAACCAGCTCGAGGACGCGAGCGGGACGTGGAACGTCCCGGTGGCGGTTCGCTTACGGGGACCCGTCGACCGAACGGCGCTGGTCGCGGCCCTGCGGGACACGGTGCTGCGCCAGGAAACCCTTCGTACGCTGTTCGTCGACGAGGGCGGGGTTCCCTGGCAGCGCGTCCTGGAGCCCGACGAGGTCGAGGTTCCGCTGCAGGTGGTGGCGGCGGTCGGCGACCCGGCGGAGAGCCTGGCGGCCGAGGCGACGCGGGGCTTCGATCTGGCCGGGGAACTCCCCGTCCGGGCGACCCTCTTCGAGCTGGGGCCGCAGGACCAGGTGCTGCTGCTCGTGATGCACCACATCGCGACCGACGGATGGTCGCTCGACCCGCTGTTCCGGGACCTGTCGACGGCGTACCGCGCCCGCGTCGAGGGGCGGGAGCCCGGGTGGGAACCCCTCCCGGTGCAGTACACCGACTACGCGGAGTGGCAGCGCGAGGTGCTCGGCGAGGTCTCCGACCCGCAGAGCCTGATCAGCCGGCAGCTGGGGTACTGGCGGGAGGCGCTCGAAGGAATTCCCGAACAGATCGCCCTGCCGTACGACAAGCCGCGTCCGGCCGTCAGTTCGCGGCACGGCGCACTGGTGCCGTTCTCCCTGGACGTGGAACTGCATCAAGGCCTGACCGCCCTGGCCCGGCGAACCGGAACCAGCCTGTTCATGGTGTTCCATGCCGCCTTCGCGACCCTGCTGACGCGCCTGGGAGCGGGGCACGACATCCCGATCGCCACGCCCACCGTCGACCGCTCCGACGAGGCGCTGGACGACCTGGTCGGATTCTTCGTCAACACCCTGGTGATGCGCGTCGACACCTCCGGTGATCCGACCTTCGAGGAACTGCTGCACCGGGTCCGGGACATGGCGCTGGGCGCCATCAGCCACCAGGACGTGCCGTTCGACCGCGTGGTGGAAGAACTCAACCCGCAACGTTCGCTGTCCCGGCAGGCCCTCTTCCAGGTCGTGCTCATGGTGGCCGAGAAGGGCGACACGCTTCGGCTGCCGGGGGTGGAGTGCACGGAGTACCCCGTCGACTTCCCCGTCGTGCGCTTCGACATGTGGCTGGGCCTGACCGAGGCGAAGTCCCCGGAAGGCGACTGCCTGGGCGTGGCCGGAGAACTCCTCTACAGCACCGACCTCTTCGAACGATCCACGATGCAGAGCCTCGTGGAGAGATTCGTCCTGCTCCTGCGAACGGCCGCGGCCCAACCGGAGCTGCCCCTGTCCGCCATGAACTCCCGTCGTGCGTTCACGGCGGTGCGAAGGAGGCCGGTGCGATCCCGGACGACAGCGGACTCCGCCCCCGAGAGGCAGAACGCGCCATGAACGGATCGAGCGAAGCGCAACGCCGTCAGCGATGAACTCACCGCGAGCGGCACAGCAGCACCGCAGCTCAGCACAGAGGGACCGAGAAAGGAGTCGTGAATGATCGACGTCGAAACGTACAGAGACGACCTGGTGCGGTTGGGAATGCACAAGGTCGCACACCAGGACGTGACTCTGGTGGATCACATGTTCCGTGCCTGCGAAATCCTCCAGGACATGAAGGCGGCCGAGAACATCTGCATGGCCGGCCTCTTCCACGGCGCCTACGGAACGGAGGGGCTGCACAACGACGACGTGGAGTTGATCCCGGACAGCAGGCGCGCCGAGGTCCGGGCGGTCGTCGGCCCCGACGTCGAGCAGGTGATCTTCACCTTCTCGGTCATGAGCTACGCGTCCCTCGGAAAGAGCTTCCGCAAGGTGATGCGTCCGAACGGGGTGCCGGAGCTCAAGGACCGGCGGACCGGTGAGGACATTCCCCTGGACCGGGAGCAGTTCCTGGACATCCTCCGCATGAAGCTGGGCGACGTCCTGGCGCACATGCCGACGCAGGTCGGCCACACCGTGCTCGACATGCCGACGGAATTCGCGGGGTTCTGGAAGGTGGCAGCCGAATACCTCGGCCCCGACGCAATCAACACGTGGAACAAGATTACGGGAGAAGAACTGTGGATCGATCCGGTACAGAGCTGATGACGGAATCCTGGGAGGGCTTCCGGCTGTCCAGGCAGCAGGAGCACGTCCTCGGCCCCGACGCGGCCGGACTGGCCGGCCGGACCGTGGCCGAGGTGCGCCTCGCGGAGCCGATCGAACGCGCGGTGCTCGAGAGCGCGGCCCACGACGTGGCGTCGGCACACGAGATCCTGCGCACCGACTACCGCAAGATCCTCGGCGAGCACAGCGCGCTGCTGATGGTCATCGAGGACGAACCGCGCATCCGCGTATCGGAGCGCTCCGGTGACTCCGCCGCCCTGGCCACGGCCGTCCGCGAGGCACAGCAGGTCAGCTCCGAGGAGAGCGCGCTCGACCTCGTGCTCTTCGGCCGGACCGACACCGATCAGGGTGTTTCGCTGATTGTCTCCGCGCCGCGCATGAGCATGGACGTCGCCTCCGTCGAGGTCTTCCTCCGGGATCTGCAACAGGCCTGCGCCGCCCGGCTGAAGGGCGAGCACTGGACCCGCGACGACATCGCCCAGTACGCCGACTACGCCCAGTGGCAGTTCGAAGAGGCGGTACCGACCGGGGCGGACAAGGAGCGCGCGGCCGAACGGCAGGCACGCCTGGCCGCGCTGCCTCCCCTCCACCTCCCGCTGGAACTCCGCTCGGCGGGCGCCGGCCGCGAGGACCTGGAGTGGACGGTCCCGGCGGGCCTGGCCCGGAAGCTGCGCGACCTCGGTGACTCGTGCGACTCCGGCCTGCGCGGCGTCCTGCTGGCCGGCTGGCTCGGGGCCCTCTGGCACGCCACCGGCCGACCGGACAGCCTCGCGGTCGACACGACGCTCCCGCGCCGTACGTTCAGTGAACTGGCCACGTCCATCGGGCGTTTCGAGAGCCCCGTACCGGTCTTCGCCGACGTCGCCGAGGCGACGACCCTGCAGGAGCTGCTGAGCTCGGTGGGCCGGCAGGTCAGTGCGTTCGAACAGCCGGAGGAAGGCTCCGCGGAGGCGCCGCGGCAGTTCGCCGCGAGCCTGCCGGGCTTCACCTTCAGCGACGTGGCGAGCCTCGTCCGGCCGGGCGCGCCGGCCTTCTCGGACCTGCGGATCCAGCCGTCCGACGACGCCCACAAGGTCGCTCTGGAGGTGCGGGGCACGGGGGAGGAGATCCGCCTCACGCTGCGCCACCAGGCCGACGGCATGGCCGAGGGCGGCGCCGAGGCGCTGGCGGCCTGTCTGCGGGCCACCCTGGAAGCCCTGGGCGGCGACCGGTCGGTCGCCCTGTCCGCGCCGGCCATGCTCGACGCGGACGCGTCCCGCGCGCTCATCGAGGCCACCCATGTCACGCGGACCCGGGACAGCGCCCCGGCACACTGGCACCGACAGGTCGAACAGGCCGCGGAACGCACCCCCGACGCCACGGCGCTCAGGACCGACACGGGCACCTGGAGCTACCGTGCGCTCGACCGGGCCGCCAACCGCCTGGCCAACGAGCTGATCGCACGCGGCGTAGCCCCCGGGAACCTGGTCGGCCTCTGCCTGGAGCGGTCCGACGTGGCCCTCGTGGCAATGCTCGCCATCGCCAAGGCCGGCGCCGGTTACGTACCGGTGGACCCAAACCTGCCGCCCAAGCGCCGCGCCGCCATCGCGACCGCCGTGGGCTTCCGGCACGTGGTCGCCACGGACGGGACGGCGTCGGACGTTCCCGCGGGCTGCGACATCGTCCTCGTCGACCCGGAGCTGACGGTCTGCAAGCAGCGCGGTGACGAGCGCCCCGATGTCGCGACGACGGACGAGTCGCCCGCCTACGTGCTGTTCACCTCGGGCTCCACCGGCCTGCCCAAGGGGGTGCTCGTCGGCCACGGACAGCTCGCCGCCTACCTGGACGGCGTCATGGACCGGCTGGGGCTCACCGGCGCGATCGACTCGGTCGCCCTGAGCTCCCTGGGCACCGACCTGGGCAACACCGCGCTCTTCCCGCCTCTCATGACCGGCGGAACGCTCCGTGTCGTCGCTCCCGGCGTCTCCGCGGACGCGCAGGCGCTCGCGGAACTGCTGACCGAGGAGACCTACGACCTCGTCAAGATCACCCCGACGCACCTGGAGGCCGTCTTCACGGTGGCCGAGGCGCCGGAGCGGCTGATGCCGCGCACGGCTCTGGTGATGGGCGGCGAGCCGCTGGGATGGGGTACGTACAACCTGTTCCGGGCCTTCCTCGGCGACTGCAAGCTGTACAACCACTACGGTCCGAGCGAGACCACCGTCGGCGTGCTCTGCGGCGAGGTCACCTCCGGCGAGCTGGCCGACCTGGCCTCCACCGTGCCGCTGGGCAGGCCGATGCGGCACGCGCGCGCCTATGTCCTGGACCCGCAGGGCAGGCCGCTGCCTCCCGGCGTCCCGGGCGAGCTCTGGATCGGCGGGTCCTCGGTGTCCCAGGGGTATCTCGACGGGACGGCCGACCAGAAGGAACGATTCGTCGAGGACCCGTTCAGCACGGTCCCCGGGGCCCGGATGTACCGCTCCGGCGACAAGGTGCGGATGCTGCCCGACCTGGGCTTCGAGTTCCTCGGACGCGTCGACCGGCAGATCAAGATACGCGGATTCCGGGTCGAGATGGGCGAGGTGGAGGCGGTCATGCGCCGTCACCCGCGGGTGACGGGCAGCCTGGTCGTGGTGACCGGCGAGAGCACGGCCATGCACCTCGTCGGCTATCTGACCGACGCCGAGGGCAGCCGCGGATCCGCCGAGTGGATCAGGGAGTTCCTGGCGGAGAGCCTTCCGGAGTTCATGATTCCCACGCAGTTCGTGGCCCTGGACGCCTTCCCGATGACCAGCACCGGCAAGATCAACGCGTCGATGCTGCCCGCGCCCGGCACCTACAGCGCGGGCTCGACGTCGAGTGTCGAGCCCCGGACCCCGACCGAGAAGAAGGTCGCCGACATCGTGGCGCAGCTCCTGCTGCTGAACGACGTCGGGGCCGACGCGGACTTCTTCGAGGTCGGCGGGCACTCGCTGCTGGCGACCCAGCTGATCGCCCGGCTGCGCGACGAGTTCAAGGTGAGCGTGAAGCTGCGCAACCTCTTCGAACGCCCCGTCGTGTCGGAACTCTCCGAATTCATCGATGAGTTGCTCGCCAAGAAGACGGGAGAAGAGCGTTGAGCCCAGAGGCAGGTACGAAGCGTTTCGGACGCGCACGGAAGTCCATCTCGGTCAGCGGGGAGGAGCTCGTCAGGGTGGCCCCGCTGCTGGAGGGGACGCGGGCGGTCTCGTGCACGCCGGCCGTCCCCGGGCTGGACGCGCGCGAGTGGCTGGCCAGTTCGGGGAAGACCCTGGCGAAACTGCGCGTCGAGCACGGGGCGGTGCTGCTGCGCGGCTTCAGCCCGCTCGACGCCACGGGGCTCGGCGAGCTCGCCACCGCCTTCGCCGGCGAACTGCGCGACTACGACAACCGGTCCACCCCGCGGACCCGGGTCGAGGACAAGGTCTTCACCTCGACGGAGTACCCGTCCGACCAGACCATTCCGCTGCACAACGAGATGTCCTACACCGCCTCGTGGCCGGACACCCTCTTCCTCGCCTGCATGGTCCCGGCGACCGAGGGCGGGGAGACGCCGCTGGCGGACAGCGCCCGCATCCACGACAGGATGCCCGACGCGACGCGTGAGCGCTTCGAGCGGGACGGCGTGATGTACGTACGCAACTTCGGCCTCGGGCTCGACCTCAGCTGGCAGGAGGCGTTCCAGACGGAGGACCGGGACGAGGTCTCGGCCTTCTGCGAGAAGAACGGCATCCAGGCGGAGTGGCTGGGCGGAGAGCGGCTGCGCACCCGGCACGTGGTGCAGGCGACCGTGGAGTCGCGGGCGTCCGGCCGGAAGGTCTGGTTCAACCAGGCGCACCTGTTCCACGTCAGCTCGCTTCCCGCGAGCGTCGAGCGCGAACTGCGCGAGAGCTTCTCCGAGGACGAGCTGCCGCGCAACGCCCTGTACGGCGACGGCAGCCCGCTGGACGCCGCGGACCTGGCGAACGTCCGGGCCGCCTACGCCGCGGAGGAGATCGCGTTCCCCTGGGAGGCGGGCGACGTCGTGATCGTCGACAACGAGCAGTTCGCGCACGGGAGAAGGCCCTACTCCGGGCCCCGCTCGGTGATGGTGGCCATGGCATGAGCGACGCGGCCACGTTCGAGGCTGTCCGCGAGGAGATCGCCTACGCCTACGACAACACCGTCTTCTTCCGCCGTCACATGGAGGAACTCGGCCTCCGGCCGGAGGACATCCGTGACGCGGCGGACTTCCAGCGGATCGCCCCGACCTCGAAGGTGCACTACCGGCGGAACTACCCCGCCGGCGTCCTGGCGCAGGGCTACCACCTCAACTCGCCCAACGTCATGCGCTTCCAGAGCTCCGGCACGTCCGGCGACCGGCTGAACAGCGCCATCATGTCCTACGACCTGGCCAGGCGGCAGGCGACCGGACTCGGCGTCAACCGCCGCTTCGACGAGCTCTGGCAGCCGGGCAGCCGGCCCCGGATCTGCCGGTTCGCGCCGCCGAACTGTTCGGACGTGGAGTGCGCGACGGGCTTCTCCTCCATGGAGGACCGGATCCTCCCGGACGGCACGCTGGTGCTGACCGTCGCCCACGACCTCCTGGCGACACCGGAGTGGCAGATCGTCAAGGCCCTCGACGAGATCGAGAGCTACCAGCCCGACCTGCTGGTGGTGGACCCGACGCACTTCGCCTTCCTGACCAGGTGGGCGCGGCGCCTCGACCGGAAGATCACCTCTCCGCGACGGCTGCACACGGTGTGCGGATACACCCTCATGACGCGGGTGGCGCGGCGTCAGATCGAGGAGTTCATGGGGCTGGACACGCCGATCGGCGACATGATCGGCATGTCCGAGCTGGGCTACCTGGGGTTCGAGTGCCACCTCGGGCAGCGGCACATCAACAACCGTGACTTCTACGTGGAGTTCGTCCAGGACGGGAAGCCCGTCGAGGACGGCCGTACGGGCGAGCTGTACGTCACCACGATCGACGACGGGCTCATCCCGCGCGTCCGGTACGCCACCGGTGACCACTTCACCCCGCTGGGGAGCCCCTGTGCCTGCGGCAGCGAACTGCCGGTCGTGCGGGTCGAGGGCCGGGCGACGCACATGGTGCGGTTGTCGGACGGCCGGATCGTCACGCCCGCCGCCGTGGACGTCGCGGTCGGCCCGGCGCCCTGGATGGACCTCTACAAGCTGGAGCAGGACAGCACGGGTGCGTGCTCCTTCCGGTACATCCCCAACGCCAAGGCCCGGCCCGACGACGTCACGGCCCTCGAAGCCCGCCTGGTCGAGACCCTGACGCCGAACCGCGTCCACGTGGAGGCCGTGGACTACATCTCCAGCGAACGCAGCGGCAAGTTCCAGCCATGTCTCTCCCACATCTCCGCAGAGGGCGTGTGATGACCGTTCAGAGTTCCTGTCGTGACGACTTTCCGGCCCTGCGGCGAAAGATCGACGGCCAGACGATCTCCTACCTGGACAACGGGGCGACGACCCTGAAGCCGCGCTCCGTGATCGACGCCGTCACCGAGTACTACGAGACCAACGGCGCCAACATCCACCGCGGAAAGCACCGGCTCTCCGAAGAGGCTTCCGACGCCTACGAGGCGTCCCGCACGGTGCTCGCCCGGCACATCGGCGCGGCCGCGAACGAGGTGGTCCTGCTCCGCAACACCAGCGAGGCCATCAACCTGGTCGCCGGCGGCCTGGAGCTGCCTCCGGACGCCTACATCGTCGGCTGCATGGACGCGCACCACTCCCAGATCCTGCCCTGGCGGAGGGCCGGCCGGCTCGATCTCACCAGGGTGGACGGCTACGGCCGCCTGGACCGCGACCACTTCAGGGAGCTGCTGCGCGGCCGTCCCCAGGTGGTGGCGCTCACGCACTGCTCCAACGTCACCGGGGTCATCCACCCGGTGGAGGAGCTCATCGAGGAGGTCCGCGCCGCCTGCGACGCGGTCATCGTCCTCGACGCCGCGCAGTCCCTGCCGCACGAACGCGTCAACGTGCACAAGCTGGACGTCGACTTCATGGCGTTCTCGATGCACAAGATGCTCGGGCCCACCGGCGTCGGCTGCCTCTTCGGCCGCAGCGAACTCCTCGCGAAGCTGCGCCCCCAGAACGTCGGCGGCGGCATGGTCGACTGGGTCGACCTCGACGGCAGCGTCGACCGGCGGACCCCGTTCAAGTTCGAGTCGGGAACTCCGGCCATCGCCTCGGTCATCGGCTGCGCGGCGGCGATCCGGTACCTCGAAGGGCTGGACGCCGGCGCTCAGCACCAGCACGGCCAGGACCTCTGCGCGGCCCTGGTCGGCGGCGCGATCGACCGTCCCGGTGTGAGCCTGATCGGCCCTCCGGACGTGAAGGACCGTATCCCGCTGGCGACCCTGCGGCTGGCGGACGGTGTTCCCGCGGGGGAGGTCGCCCGTCTGCTGAGCGACTCCCACGGCTACATGGTGCGCAGCGGTCACATGTGCGCGCAGCCCCTGGTCACGGAGTTGGCCGGCGGCGAAGTCCTGCGCGTGTCGGCGTACGTGTACAACGATGTCTCGGAGATCGAGGGCTTCTACGGGGCGTTGGACGAACTGCTGAGCTGGATGGCGCCGGCGGCGCGGACGGGAGCCGGGCGAACATGACCGCCAACCCCTTCGAGGGCGACGGCGCGTTCCACGTGCTGGTCAACGACGAGGAACAGCACGCGCTGTGGCCGGCCTTCGCCGACGTGCCCGCCGGCTGGCGGTCCGTCTTCGGTCCCGGTGAGCGGAAGGCGGCCCTGGAGTACGTCGAGGCTCACTGGAGCGATCTGCGGCCCAGGAGCCTCCGCGAACACATGGCCGACCACAGCCGCTGACGGCGGGTGTGACCTTTCCCGAACGGAGTACTGATGACCAATAGCCCGAAGAGAGCGGAGGAGCCGACGGTGCCGTCGCAACAGGACCTTCCGGCCGACACGGCGGGAGCGGCGGTCGCGCGCGAGACGAGCGGGCGCAACACCGCGGTCCTGGTCGGGTTCACGGCCCTGTCCAACCTCGCGGACGGGGTCATGAAGATCGCCCTTCCGCTGGTGGCCACCACGCTGACCAGCTCTCCGGCTCTCATCTCGGGCGTCATGCTCACGCTGTCCCTGCCGTGGCTGCTCACCGCGTTGCACGTGGGGGTCCTGGTGGACCGCTACGACCGGCGCAAGCTGGTGTGGGCGGCCAACGGCATCCAGATCGTCGTCGTGGGCGTCCTGGTCGCTCTGGCGGCCTCCGACGCGCTGAGTCTGCCGGCCATCTACGTGTGCGGCGCCGTTCTCGGCGTCGCCGAGGTGCTCGCCATGACATCGGCCGCGGCGCTCGTGCCGGACGTCGTCGCGGCGTCCGGCCGGGAGCGGGTGAACTCCTGGGTGGCGGGCGCGGAGACCGTGTGCCAGGAGTTCGCCGGCCCGTTCATCGGGGGGCTGCTGGTCGGCGTCGGCGCGTCGTTCGCCCTCGGCGCGACGTTCGTCGGATACACGCTGACCGCGGTGATCCTGGTGTTCCTGGTCGGCCGGTTCCGGGTGGCGGTCGCGCCGGACGAGGTGACACCGCCCGTTCACGCGCAGATCAGCGAGGGTCTGCGGTTCCTGTGGCAGCAACGACTGCTGCGGGTGCTCGCTCTCGCGGTGGCGGTGCTGGGCTCCTGCTGGGGAGCCTGGTACGCCGTCATGCCGCTGTACGCGACCGGTCCCATGGGCCTGAGCGCGGCGGACTACGGTCTGCTGGTCGGCGCGCTCGGCGTGGGCGGCATTCTCGGCACGGTCGTCGTCGGCCCGTTCAACCGGCTGTTCGGCCGCCGTTGGGCGATGGTCTGCACCGTCGTCCTGACCTCTGTGCTCGTCGTCGCCCCGGCGCTGACGACCCAGGTGTGGGTCGTCGGCGCGGCCGCCTTCCTCGGCGGCATGGGCGGCACCCTGTGGACGATCAACGTGCGTACCGTCATGCAGACCCTCGTCCCGATGCAGATGATGGGCCGGTTCGGCGCGGTGTTCCGGCTGTTCGCCTTCGGCGCGATCCCGGTGGGCGCCGGCCTGTCCGGTCTGCTGGCGGAGTGGTTCTCGACGCCGGCGGCGCTGGCCGTCTTCGCGATCGGATCACTGGTCGTCTTCGTGCCTCTGGTGCGTGTCTTCACGCCCGAGGCCGAGGCGGACATCGCGCACCGCCTCCAGCAGCCCTGAGTCCCGGGCACACACGCGACGCCCCGCCCCCGGCCGCCCACTGCGGAAGAGGTCCCGGGCGGGGCGTCGCGTCGTGCCGGCCCGGTAATGGAATTCGTGAGTGTGACCCATGGGAGCAGACATGTTCAGCGCACGGCCAGGCACAGTGGACCAGTCCGTTCCGGAACGCCTTCCGCCGTCCTTCGCACAGCAGCGGCTCCTCGACCGCCCGGGGGCGCAGGGGCCGGGCGCGGAGAACTGTCTGACGCTGGCGTGGACGCTCCACGGTGAGGTGGACCGGGAGGCGCTCACGGCGGCGCTGGGGGACGTCGTCGAGCGGTTCGAGGCACTGCGCACGGTGTTTCCCACCGAGGACGGGACACGGGTCCGTCGGATTCTCCCGGCCGACGGGATCCCCTTCGAACTGCACCGGGCCGAGCCGGCGCGGGCGTACGTCTTCGACCTCCGGTCGGAGATCCCCGTACGGGCCTGGCTCGCCGCCACCGGGCCGGGCGAGCAGGTGCTGACGCTGGTCGTCCACCGCGTCGCGGCGGACGACCGGTTCGCCGCGACGCTGGTACGGGGCCTGTCGGCGGCGTACACGGCTCGCCGGGAGGGGCGCGCGCCGCTCCTGGACGAGCGGTCCGACCTGCCGTCCGAGCTCGTCGGCCGCTCCGGTCCGGTGGGCGGTCCTGCGGACGGCCCGGACCGTGATCCCGCTCGTCGACTCGCGTATTGGAAAGGCGTGTTGGACGGGGTGCCGGAGGAGCTGAAGCTGCCCGCCGACCGGCTGCGTCCGGCCGTGGCCTCGCACCGCGGGAACCGGGCCGATGTGGCGGTGCCCGCCGCGCTGCACCGAAGTCTGGCGTCGCTGGCCGAGGCCCACGGCGTCCCGCTGGGAGCGGTCCTGCGGGCAGGACTCGCGGCCCTGCTGTACCGGCTGGGCGCCGGCAGCGACATCCCGGTCGGTTCGGCGGAGCCGGGGTGTGCCGGTGAGGCGGCGGACCGGGCCGCCGGGTGCGGCGGGGACCTCCGCGTGACGCGGATCGACCTGTCCGACGACCCGACCACGACGCGGCTGCTGGACCGGCTGCGCGAGGTGGAGCTGGGCGCGGCGCGCCACGGGGACGTACCGTTCGAGCACCTGGTCGCGGAGCTGGCCCCCGGCCCCCACCCGGCCGTCCATCCCCTGTTCCAGATCGCGCTCACCCTGGGCGGTGCCGCCGCCTCCGCGGCCCGGCTGCTGGAGCTGCCCGGGGTCCGGGTGAGCCCGGCGGCGGCCGGCGAAGCGGCGACGGCGTACGACCTGGAAGTGGTCCTGGAGGAGGAGACCGACGAAGGGGGCGCGCCCGCAGGACTGCGCGGGAGCCTCACCGCGACGGCGGACCTGTTCGACCGGGAGACCGCCGGGCGGCTCGCGGTCGGGCTGCGGAGGGTCCTCCAGGAGATGGCCGGGAACCCGCGGTCCCGGATCGGTGAACTGGACCTGGTCGACGCGGCCGAGCGGCGCCGTGTGCTGGAGGAGTGGAACGACACCGCGCTCCCGGTGTCCGGGGCCACGGTCCCGGAGCTGTTCGAGGCGCGGGCGGCCCGGACCCCGGAGGCCGTCGCCCTCGTCGGCGGCGGCGCCGAACTGACGTACGGCGAGCTCGACGCGCGGGCCGACCGGCTGGCCCGCAGGCTGGCGGCGGAGCAGGGCGTGGGTCCGGAGTCGGTGGTCGCGGTGTTCATGGAGCGCACCCCCGAACTGATCGTGGCGATCCTGGCGGTGCTCAAGGCCGGCGGCGCCTATCTGCCCGTCGACCCGCAGTACCCCGTGGAGCGGATCGTCCACACGCTCGACGACGCCCGGCCCGTCTGCCTGCTGACCACGTCACTCTGCGCTCCGGCGGTGCCCGAGGGCTGCGAGGTACCGCTGCTGGTGCTGGACGGGCCCGAGCCGCCGGAGGCGCGGGACGCACGGGCCGGGGACCGGCCGCCGCCACCCCGACGGCAGCAGGCGGCCTACATCATCTACACCTCCGGCTCCACCGGCCGCCCCAAGGGCGTCGTCGTCTCCCACGGGGGGTTCGCCAACCTGTCGGCCAGCCACGCCCGGTTCGGCGTGGAACCGGGCCACCGGGTGGCGCAGTTCGCGTCGGTGGGCTTCGACAACTTCTGCTCGGAGTGGACGCTGGCCCTGCTGTCGGGAGCGGCCCTGGTGATCGTGGACCAGGACCGGAGGCTCGGCGCCGAGCTCGCCGCGTTCCTGACCGACCAGCGGGTGACGCACGCGACGCTGCCTCCGGCGGCGCTGGCGACGATGCCGGACGGAGCCATCGGGACCGACGTCGTCCTGGAGGTGGGGGGAGAGGCGTGCCCGCCCGAGGTGGTGGAACGCTGGTCGCCGGGGCGGGTCATGTTCAACACGTACGGCCCCACCGAGACGACGGTGGACGCCACCTCGTGGCGCTGCCGCCCCGGTCCGCGATCGGGCACCGTACCGATCGGCGCCCCGATCGCCAACACCCGCGCCTATGTGCTCGACGGCTCCCTCGGCCCGGTGCCGGTCGGGGTGGTCGGTGAACTGTACGTGGCCGGCGCGGGGTTGGCACGGGGGTACCTGGGAAAGCCCGGGCTGACCGCGGAGCGCTTCGTGGCCTGCCCGTTCGGCGAGCCCGGTGAGCGGATGTACCGGACCGGGGACCGGGTCAGGTGGCGGGCGGACGGGAACCTGGAATTCGTCGGCCGGACGGACGATCAGGTGAAGATCCGGGGATTCCGGATCGAGCCGGGCGAGGTGTCCGCGGTGGTGGCCGGGCACCCGGGCCTGCGCCAGGCGGCGGTGGTGCTCCGCGAGGACGCGCCGGGGGACAGCCGACTGGTCGCCTACGCCGTGCCCGCCACGGACTCCGGCCGGACCCCCGACGAGGCCGCGCTCGCCGCCGAGGTGCGCGCGTTCGCCGCCGAACGGCTTCCCGGATACATGGTGCCCGCCGCGGTGGTGGTGCTCCCGGAGCTGCCGCTGACACTGAACGGCAAGCTGGACCGGGCCGCGCTGCCGGCCCCGCACTACACGGCGGGAACCGGCCGGGGGCCGGCCACCGCCCGGGAGGCCGCCCTGTGCGCGGCGTTCGCCGACGTCCTGGGCCTTCCCTCGGTCACGGCGGACGACGACTTCTTCGCCCTGGGCGGCCACTCGCTGCTGGCGACCCGGCTGGTCAACCGGCTGCGGGCGGAGCTGGGGGCGGACGTGCCCCTGCGGGCGCTGTTCGAGTCGCCCACCCCGGCCGGACTGGCCGGGTGGCTGGAGCGGTCGGCGCCTCGGCCGACCGGCGGGCGGCTGACGCCGCGAACGCGCCCGGCACACGTGCCGCTCTCCTTCGCCCAGCAGCGCCTCTGGTTCCTGTCGCGACTGGAGGATCAGGCGGCGACCTACAACATCCCCATGGTGATGCGGCTCTCCGGACCGCTCGACGTGGCGGCGCTGCGATCGGCCCTGAGGGACGTGGTGACGCGGCACGAGAGCCTGCGGACCGTGTTCCCCGAGCACGAGGGCACGCCCCACCAGCTGGTGCTGGAGGGGGATCCGGCGCACCCCCCGTTCGTCGTCACCGAGGCCGCCGGCCAGGAACTCGACGCCGCCCTGCGCGCCGCGTCGCTGCGGCCCTTCGACCTGACCCGCGACCTTCCCCTGCGCACCGAGCTGTTCCGGGTGTCGCCCGGGGAACACGTGCTGCTGCTGGTGATGCACCACATCACCACCGACGGCTGGTCCACCGGGCCGCTGGCGCAGGACCTGGCGGCGGCGTACGGGGCGAGGTGCGGCGGCACGGCGCCGGCGTGGCCCGAACTGCCGGTGCAGTACGCGGACTACGCCCTGTGGCAGCGCGAGGAGAACCGTCCCGCGCAGGACGGCGCGGCGGAGGGGCTCGCCTTCTGGACCCGGGAGCTCGCGGACCTTCCGGAGGAGCTCGACCTGCCCTACGACCGGCCCCGTCCGGCGGTGGCCTCCTACCGGGGAGACACGGTCCCCCTGACGGTCGACGCCGAGACCCACGCCGCGGTCGTCCTCCTCGCACGCCGCACCGGAACCACCGTCTTCATGGTCCTCCAGGCGGCGCTCTCGGCCCTCCTGGGCCGACTGGGCGGCGGCGGGGACATACCGCTGGGCACCCCGGTGGCCGGGCGGCAGGACGAGGCGCTGCACGACCTGGTGGGCTTCTTCGCCAACACCCTGGTGCTGCGCACCGACCTCTCCGGCGCCCCCACCTTCGAGGAGCTGCTCGCCCGGGTGCGCGCCGCCGACCTGGCGGCCTTCGCCCACCAGTCCGTCCCCTTCGAGCAGGTCGTCGAAGCGGTCAACCCCGCCCGTTCGCTGTCCCGCAGCCCCTTGTTCCAGGTCATGCTCGTCATGCAGACCATCGACGAGTACGACGCCTTCACCCTCCCCGGTCTGACGGTGGCGGTCGAGGAGGGCACGACCGGCACCTCCAAGTTCGACCTGCTGTTCAGCTTCACCGAGGCCTCCGCCGACGGGGCCGCCGACGGTATCGACGGGGTCGTGGAGTTCGCCACCGACGTCTTCGACGCGCGGACCGTCAGGTCCCTCGCCGACCGGCTGCTGGTCCTGCTCAAGGCCGTCGTGGCACAGCCGGACCGCCGGGTCGCCGATGCCGACCTGTTCACCCCGGGGGAGCGCCACCGGGTGCTCACCGAGTGGAACGGCACGGCGGCGCCGCCGCCCGGTGACCGGCTGCCCGAGGCGTTCGAGCGGCAGGTCGCGCGGACCCCGGAGGCCGTCGCGGTGCTGGACGGCGATGTCACGGTGACCTACCGGGAGTTGAACATCCGGGCCAACCGGCTCGCCCGCCACATGATCGGGCGCGGCATCGGCCCGGACCGGTACGTCGCGGTGCTGCTGCCCCGGTCGGCGGATCTGATCGTCACGTTCATGGCCGTCCTGAAGGCCGGTGCGGCGTATCTGCCGATCGACCCCGCCTACCCGGCCGAGCGGATCCGCTACATCCTGTCCGACGCCGCGCCGGCGCTGATCATCACCCGCGCGTCCGTGGGCCCGCTTCCCGACGGCGTCGACACCCTGTCGCTGGACGCCCCGGACACCGTCCGGACGCTGTCCCGCGAGGCGGCCACCGATCCCGACGACCGTGACCGCACCGGCCCGCTGCTGCCGGACACGAGCTCCTACGTGATCTACACCTCGGGCTCGACCGGCCGCCCCAAGGGCGTGGTGCAGACGGCCCTCGCCCTGCGCAACCTGCTCGCGTGGAACCCCACCGTGATTCCCGTACGTCCGGGGGCCCGGGTGGCGCAGTTCAGCGCCATCAGCTTCGACATCTCGGAGCACGAGATGCTGTCCGTGCTGTTCAACGGCAAGACCGCGTGCGTCCCGGACGACGAGACGCGCCTCGACCCCTCGGCCCTCGCCCGCTGGCTGGACCGGCACGACGTGCACGAGTTCCTCGCACCGGACCTGGTGGTCGGAGCGGTCTGCGAAGCGGCGATGGAGCAGGGCCTCGCCCTCGACTCCCTCGGCCACATCATGCAGGCGGGGGAGGCGCTCCGACTGACCGACACCGTGCGGAGGTTCCACAGCCGCTACCCCCGCGTCCGTCTGCACAACCACTACGGCCCGTCCGAGACCCACATCGTGACGGGGTACACGCTCCCGGACCGGGTCGAGGACTGGCCCGCCAAGGCGGCCGCGCCCATCGGCTCGCCCATCCTGAACACCAGGGTGTACGTCCTGGACGACGGGCTCCGTCCGGTGCCGCCCGGGGTGTCCGGCGAGCTGTACCTGGCCGGCTCGTGTCTGGCCCGCGGATACCTCAACCGGCCCGACATGACCGCCGAGCGCTTCGTCGCCGACCCCTTCGGCCCGGCGGGGTCCCGCATGTACCGCTCCGGCGATCTCGTGCGTTGGCTGCCGGACGGCACGCTGGACTTCCTCGGCCGTGCCGACGACCAGGTCAAGCTGCGCGGGTTCCGGATCGAGCTCGGTGAGATCGAGTCCGTCCTGAACCGCCACCCCCGGGTGGGCAGCGCGGCCGTCGTCCTCCGTGAGGACCGGCCCGGCGACCGACGGCTGGCCGCCTACCTGGCCCCGCTGCCCCAGGGAACCCTGCCTCCGGCCGCCGAGTTGCGGCGTCATCTGTCGGCCGCGCTGCCGGACTACATGGTCCCGGCGGCGTTCGTCGGCCTGGACACGCTGCCGCTGACCTTCAACGGCAAGCTGGACCGGCGGGCCCTGCCGGTCCCCACGTACGACGGCGCGGTGTCCCGGACCGCCCCGCGCGACGAGCGCGAGACGGTCCTCTGCAAGGCCTTCGCCGATGTCCTGGGTCTGCCCGAAGTGGGCATCCACGACAGCTTCTTCGAGCTCGGCGGGCACTCGCTGCTCGCGACCCGCCTGCTCAACAAGGTGCGCACGCTGCTGAAGGTGGAGGCGTCCATCCAGATGATCTTCGAGGCGCCGACCGTGGCCGGTCTGGCGGAGCGGTTGCAGGACGCGGTCCCCGCCCGCCCCGCTCTGCGCAGGCGGCGGCCCCAGGGCTGACGGGGGAGCGCGGGAGGGGAGCCGGACGCCCCCTCCCGCGCTTCTTCCGCGCTCCGACCTTCGGACCTGCAACCGGCCTGCGGGAAAAGGGAGTTCCCGGGCGGCGATCCGTCCTCCTTTACTTACCGGTCGGCAAGTCAGTTCCTTGACAGGGCGCCGCGTCGCGCCCTAGCCTTTCGGAGTCACTGACCTGCCGGTAAGTAAAGTCCCGGTGAGTCGCGTTCGGACGCAGGAGACGAAACCATGCCGCAGGACGAGGCGCCGCCCGCGTTAGCCGTGCCGAAACGGCAGCTCTACGCCGTCATCGCGGCAGCTCTGCTGGCCATGCTGCTGGGCGCTCTGGACGGCATGATCGTCGGCACCGCGATGCCGCAGATCGTGGGCGAACTCGGCGGATTCGACCGGCTGTCCTGGGTGGTCACGGTCTATCTGCTAGCCATCGCCGTCACCACGCCCGTCTGGGGCAAGCTCGGCGATATGTACGGCCGCAAGGGCGCCTTCGCGATCTCGATCGTGGTGTTCGTCCTTGGCTCCGTACTGTCCGGCGCGGCCCAGGACATGACCCAGCTCATCGTCTTCCGGGCCCTCCAGGGGCTGGGCGCGGGCGGACTGATGGTGGGTGCGCTGGCACTGATCGGTACGCTCATCCCGCCCCGTGAGCAGGGCAAGTACCAGGGCGTCATGTCCGCGGTCATGGGGCTCGCGATGGTGAGCGGGCCGCTGGTCGGGGGTGTCATCACCGACCAGCTCGGCTGGCGCTGGTGCTTCTACGTCAACGTGCCGGTCGGCGCGCTCGCCCTGCTGCTGATCTCGGGACTGCGCCTGCCCCGGACGCCGAGGTCCGGAGCGCGGGTGGACTACCCGGGTGTGCTGCTGCTGGCCGTGGCCGTCTCCGCGCTGGTCCTGGTGACCACCTGGGGCGGCAGGGAACTCGCCTGGACCTCACCGGTGTTGCTGACCGTGGCGGCGTGCGGAGTCGCCGCCCTCCTGGCGCTGCTCGTGGTGGAGCGGCGGGCGGACGAGGCGGTGCTGCCCCTCGCGCTGTTCAGGACGGCCAACTTCTCCCTCATCACCCTGGTCGGGCTGCTCCTGGGCGCGGTGCTGACCAGCGCCGTCACCTTCCTGCCGATCCTGGGGCAGTCGTCCCAGGGCTCGTCGGCGACCGGAAGCGGGCTGCTGCTCCTGCCGATGTTCGGGGCCATGGTCCTCGTCGGCCTGTTCGCCGGACGCTTCATCACCGCGACCGGCAAGTACAAGATCGTCGTCCTGCTGGGTGGATTCTTCCTGGTGGCGGGTTCGTTCCTGCTGGTCCCCGTCGACCGCGACACCAGCCCCTACTTCTCCGGGGCCTGCATGGCGGCCCTCGGCATCGGCATGGGCCTGCTGACCCAGACGACGATCCTGATCTCCCTGCAGAGCGCGCCTATCGAGGATCTGGGCGCGGCTTCCGGCGCCGCGACGCTCGCCCGGACCCTCGGCGGCTCCATCGGCGTCGCCGTCAGCGGTGCGCTCTTCGCCGGGGCGGTCTCGCGGGTCCCGGCCCCGGACAGCGCCGCGCCGTCCCCCGAGGGGGCCGCCACCCTCGACCCCGCCGCGCTCGCGCAACTTCCCGCCGCGGTACGGGAGTCGTATCAGAGCGCGGTGGCGCAGGGCGCCTCCCACGTCTTCGTCTTCACCGGAGTGCTCGCCGCCGTCGCGTTGGCGGCCGCGTTCTTCCTGCGGGAGGTGCCGCTGCGTTCCGCGGGCGCCCCGCAGGACTCCGGTGGGAGTGCGAGTACCGGGGCCGGCCACACCGGTCCCGCCGAGAGCAGGAATGGGAAGAGGAACCCCACATGACAGACACCCCTTTGCGCCTGGTCGTTCTCATCGGCAGCCACCGGGAGGGCAGGTTCGCCCCGACGGTGGCCCGCTGGCTCCTCGCGGAGTTGGAGCAGCACGCCGACTTCGACGTGGAGGTCATCGACGCCGCGCAGGCGGGACTCAACGCGGAGGGCCCGTCGCCGACCGCCTCGCTCCCGGTGCTCGAAGCGGTCGGCGCTCTCGCCGCGCGGATGGAGGCCGCCGACGCGTTCGTCGTCGTGACGCCCGAGTACAACCACAGCTACCCCGCGTCCCTGAAGAGCCTGATCGACTGGCACCGCACCCAGTGGCAGGCCAAGCCCATCGGCTTCGTCTCGTACGGCGGGATGAGCGGGGGCCTGCGCGCGGTGGAGCATCTGCGACAGATCTTCGCCGAGCTGCACGCGGTCACCGTCCGTGACACCGTCAGTTTCCACCAGGCGTGGGAGCGGTTCGACGAGCAGGGCGAGGTCAGGGACACCGAGGGTCCCGCGCTCGCGGCGAAGGCCATGCTGGACCAGCTCGCGTGGTGGGGGACGACCCTGCGGACGGCCAGGGCCGAGCGCCCCTACGTGGCGCAGTCGACGGGAGTGTAGGGCTCCACCCCAGTATCTTCCGACCTTCCCCACATTCCTTCACCGATTACGCATTTCCGGGCCCCGGCGCTCCGCGCCGGGGCCCGTCCGTGTGCCATGACAACGAGATCACGCGCCTGCAAAGTATCTTGATGTGCGGGGCACTCGAAGAGGTCTCGGGAAGTCGACAATTTGCGGAGCTATCAATTCCCTTTGTCGACGGCCCCCGCGCCCGCCGAGCCCTGTCCGTGGTCGCCTGCGTCAACGCTCTTCCCATCTCCCGTCAGGAGTCGGAAGATCGGGGTCCGGACCTCGCCGGTCATCGCGAATGGCGGAGAGTCGAGCGCCGGCCGTGATACCCGTGCCTCTGAGCGGTGAAACCATCGCTGGGTTCGGAATTCGCAAACTTCGCCACAGGTGCTTTCAATCGTTGCACCGTTCGCGATGGCAAATGAAGGGAGACGCGTTAGCGGCACATATGGACATATGCCACTGTCGTGCGCCCCGATACTTCTTGACAAGACGGTAAGGCTGTTTGCTATTTTACTTCCCGGTGGATGATGGGGTGCGAATGGTTGCAGAAAGTAAGGACCATGGGAATTGACTTCCCGATGGAGGGGGAACTGATTCCATCAGCCGCCGTCGTCCACCCCATGTGTTGGATAGAGAGGCGACCGATGCAGGTACTACTTGCCGAATCCGACAAGCAATCGGGGGAGGATCTTCGCTTGGCCTTGCTGCGGCACGGGTACGAGATGGAAGTGGCTGACAGTGGTGCCAGTGCCCTGCGATCCTACGAAGAATTTGACCTCATTCTTCTGGATCTCGAACTGCCGGACATCGACGGCTTGGAAGTGTGTCGAACGATAAGGCAGAGCAGCGACATCCCTATTATCTCCTTCACGGGGCAGGGTGCGGAAATCGACAGGGTTCTCTCTCTGCAGGCGGGAAGCGACGACTGTATTGTGAAGCCGTACGGTCTCCGTGAATTAATCGCCCGAATCAATGCGGTAATGCGACGCGCGAGCCCGAGCGTTCGCCGCGATCGTGTGATGTCTTTCGGGACCTTGTGTATCGACGGCGAGGGGCGTCAGGTGTATCTGGACGACGAACCCGTGAAGCTGACCCGCAAGGAATTCGATCTGCTTCATCTCCTGGCGTCCCAGCCGGCCACGGTCTTCACCCGTGAGCAGTTGATGCGGCAGATCTGGGGGGTGAAGCCGGGCAGCGGGAGCCTCGTCGGCGGGCTCACCCGCACGATCGACACGCACGCCAGCTCGATCAGGGGGAAGCTCGGCTCCAGCGAGTGGATCATCACGGTGCGTGGCGTGGGGTTCCGCTTCGGCGGCTGAGTGCTCGCGCGGCCGGTGACGCCGACCCACCGGCACCGCGTGCGTGGGCGCGCCCGTCCCGGGTGCGCCCACGCACTGCCCCGGGGCGGCGGCGCCCACGCCTCCCCAGGTCAGGAGCGTGCGGGACCGGTCAGGCGCCCGTCGAGGGTGCGCCGCACGTCCTGCTCGTCGTAATAGGACCGCCCACCGCGCCGCTCCCGCCGCCAGCTCTGTTCGCTGGCGAGCCGGTACACACTGCCGAGGGGTACGCGCCACAGCAGGGAGACGTCCTGGGGCGCGAGCCACCGGGTCGCCGGGGCCCCCGCGGCAGCCCCCGCCCGGACCGCGCTCCGGGCGGCCAGCCGCCGACGCAGCCGGCTCCAGTCGTACTCCGTCCAGGAGTGGGCCCCGTCCCTGTCGCACCGGATCTCGCCCAGCCCGCCCGGGCCCGCCCCCGTCGTGGCCACGAGCTTCCCGTCGCAGCCGGGCTCCACGCAGGTGCCGACCGTGGCCCGGTGCGCCGGACCCGGCGACACCACCCGGCGGGCCCCCGCGGCGAGCCGGTGCACCTCCTTCGAGAACTCGCCCGCCGCCGGGTGCACGGCGATCCGGGGCAGTTCCTCGCCGAGCCAGCGGGCCAGAGCCGGCACCGTCCGCTCCGGACCGGGCCGCCCACCGGACTCCGCCGCCAGGCCGGCCCACGACGCGAGTGTCGTGATCATGGCTGAACGCGCCTCCACGGCCGAGGTGTTGAGCGGAATTCCCGGCGCCCGGCCACCCCCGCTCGTCCTTTCCGTCCGGGGAGAGACGACACCGGTGAGGAGCCGGCCGCATTCCCCGTACAGCTGGGGCAGGGCGCACAGGGTCGCCCTCAGCAAATCGATGCACGCGCGGCACAGCGTCAGCGGGGCCGTCCCCCGGGCGCTCCGCATATCTGCGATCCCGGCTCCCGGCGCCTTCTCGGATGCGGGAGCCGTCGGGCATGCGTATCCCGGGCAATTCGTTCGGGTAGCCGCGACGTGCGTCTTCTCGGGCAAATCTGCTCACTCCTTCGATGCGTGCGGCCAGGCTAACGACGGGCGGTCCGCGCCCGCAATGCATCTTGACCGGCCCTGAGAGTGGCGGCACGGGAATTTATCTGCGTCAGACGATTTACAGACGAGTGTGGGATCCATGTCAGATCTGTCGGGGCCCTCCATCCGCATGTGGTGCAGGTCACTTCTTTGCAGTCCTCTGACGTTCCTCTTGCGTTTCCATGCAGCGCTTCACGCCCTCCTGACGGTTCTTGAGATATCCGTCGACTGACGGTGTTGATATCTGTAGGCCGCGCCGAAGAGAGTCATGGATAGCTTCCTCAGTTCTGTCTTCGAAGCCGGTAATCCCTGATTCCGCGCGAAGCTGCGGGCCCGGACAAGCGAAATTGCTGCTTGACTTTCTTCGGGCTTGCGAAGAAGCTCTGAAGTAACTTCCCCACTGCTGTCGAAGCGTTCGCTCCAGCAGAGCACATCCCAGGAGAGCCTCTACGGCCTATGCGCCGGGCTCCGCGGTTCTGTCCCAGGGAGATACACATGGATGCATCTGTCATTGTCGTGGGCGCGGGTCCGGCCGGTCTGATGCTGGCCGGTGAGCTGCGGCTCGGCGGCGTCGACGTCATGGTGCTCGAACAGCTTCCCCAACGCACCGGGGAGTCCCGCGGGCTGGGTTTCACCGCCCGGACCATGGAGGTCTTCGACCAGCGCGGAATTCTGCCCGCTTTCGGCCCCGTCGAGACAAGTACCCAGGGGCACTTCGGCGGTCGGCCGGTCGACTTCGGGGTACTCGAAGGAGCGCACTACGGCGTCAAAGCCGTTCCGCAGTCCAAGACCGAGTCCGTACTGGAGGAGTGGGCGCTCGGACAGGGAGCGGAACTCCTGCGGGGCCACACGGTCCGGGCTCTCACGGACGAGGGCGACCACGTCGTCGTGGAGGTCGAGGGCCCCGACGGGCCCCGCAGCCTCACCACCCGCTACGTCGTCGGCTGCGACGGCGGACGCAGCACCGTCCGCAAGGCGGCCGGGTTCGACTTCCCCGGCACCTCCGCCAACCGGGAGATGTTCCTCGCCGACATCCGTGGCTGCGAGATCACCCCTCGCCCCATCGGCGAGACGGTGCCCCTCGGGATGGTGATGTCCGCGCCGCTGGGCGACGGGGTCGACCGCATCATCGTCTGCGAGCGCGGCGCCCCCGCCCGCCGCCGCACCGGGCCGCCCCCGTACCAGGAGGTCGCCGCCGCGTGGCAGCGGCTCACCGGACAGGACATCTCGCACGGAGAACCGGTCTGGGTCAGCGCCTTCGGGGATCCGGCCCGCCAGGTGTCCGCCTACCGGCGCGGCCGGGTGCTGCTCGCGGGCGACTCCGCACACGTCCACCTCCCGGCAGGGGGCCAGGGGATGAACGTCAGCGTGCAGGACTCGGTGAACCTCGGCTGGAAGCTCGCGGCCGTGGTCTCGGGCCGTGCGCCGGCCGGACTCCTCGACACGTACCACGAGGAGCGCCACCCGGTGGGACGCAGGCTGCTGATGAACACGCAGGCCCAGGGGATGCTCTTCCTCAGCGGCGACGAGATGCAGCCGCTGCGGGACGTGCTGAGCGAACTGATCCGGTACGACGAGGTCTCCCGGCACCTGGCCGGCATGGTCTCCGGCCTGGACATCCGCTACGAGGTCGACGGCGGGGACCACCCGTTGCTCGGCATGCGCATGCCCCACCAGGAACTGGTCCGGGCCGACGGCAAGACCAGCACCACCGAACTGCTGCACCCGGCCCGGGGCGTTCTGCTCGACATCGCCGACGACGCGGAACTGCGCGAGGCCGCCACCGGCTGGAGCGACCGGGTGGACACCGTCACCGCCTCCCTCCACGACGCCCCGCCGCAGGGCCCGTTGTCCGACGCCCGGGCCGTGCTGGTCAGGCCCGACGGATACGTGGCCTGGATCTCGCCCGGCAGCCGCGCCGGACTCACCGAGGCCCTGGACCGCTGGTTCGGTCCGGCCCGCTGACCGACCGACGGAAGACCAGTGAAAGACCGGCGAAAGAAGGAAGCCACCATGCACAGCACGTTGATCGTCGCCCGGATGGACCCCTCGTCGGCCGGTGACGTCGGCCGGCTCTTCCGGGACTTCGACACCACGGAGATGCCGCACCGGATGGGCACCCGCCGCCGGCAGCTCTTCTCCTACCAGGGGCTGTACTTCCACCTCCAGGACTTCGAAGCGGCCGACGGCGACCAGCGGATCGAGGAGGCGAAGACCGACCCCCGCTTCGAGCGGATCAGCGCCGACCTGCGGCCCTTCATCGACGCGTACGACCCCGAGACCTGGCGCTCCCCGGCCGACGCGATGGCCCGGCGCTTCTATTCCTGGCAGGCGTCCCGATGACCGTACGACCGGACCGCGCACACCCCGCCGCCGGCGGACGGCGGGTCGCCGTCACCGGTATCGGGGTGCTCGCCCCCGGCGGAGTCGGAACGAAGGCGTTCTGGGAACTGCTCACCGCCGGCCGCACCGCGACCCGCGCCGTCAGCACCTTCGACCCGACCCCCTTCCGCTCCCGCATCGCCGCGGAGATCGACTTCGACGCCGAGGCGCTCGGCCTCGGCCCGCAGGAGATCCGGCGCATGGACCGCGCCGCGCAGTTCGCCGTGATCGCCGCCCGGGAGGCGTTCGACGACAGCGGCCTGGACAAGGACCGGCTGCCCCGGCACCGTACCGGCGTCGCCATCGGCAGCGCCGTGGGCGCCACCATGAGCCTCGACGAGGAGTACCGGGTGCTCAGCGACCGGGGCCGGCTGGAACTGGTCAGCCACACCTACGCGCCCCGGTTCCTGTACGACGCCTTCGTCCCCAGCTCGTTCGCCGCCGAAGTGGCCTGGACGGTCGGGGCGGAAGGCCCCACCACGGTGATATCCACCGGGTGCACCTCGGGCATCGACTCCGTCGGGTACGCCACCGAACTGATCCGGGAGGGCTCCGCGGACATCATGATCGCCGGAGCCACGGACGCCCCGATCTCCCCGATCACGCTCGCCTGCTTCGACGCGATCAAGGCGACGACCCCGCGCAACGACGACCCCGCGCACGCCTCCCGACCCTTCGACGCCACCCGCAACGGGTTCGTCCTGGGAGAGGGCAGCGCGGTCTTCGTCCTGGAGGAGCTGGGAAGCGCCCTCGACCGGGGAGCCCACGTCTACGCGGAGATCAGCGGCTACGCGACGCGCAGCAACGCGTACCACATGACCGGACTGCGGCCGGACGGCACGGAGATGGCCGAGGCCATCCGCGTCGCCCTCGACGAGGCCCGCACCGACCCCGCGGACATCGACTACATCAGCGCCCACGGATCCGGCACCCGGCAGAACGACCGGCACGAGACGGCAGCCTTCAAGAAGAGCCTCGGCGAGCACGCCCGGCAGGTGCCCATCAGCTCCATCAAGTCCATGGTGGGCCACTCGCTCGGCGCCATCGGCTCCATCGAGATCGCCGCCTGCGCGCTCGCCATGGAGCACGACGTCGTGCCGCCGACCGCCAACCTGCACCACCCCGACCCCGAATGCGACCTCGACTACGTCCCCCTGACCGCACGCGACTGGTCCACCGACTCGGTGCTCACCGTCGGCAGCGGATTCGGCGGGTTCCAGAGCGCCATGGTGCTGACCCGGCCGGAAGGAGGAGCCGCATGAGCGGGACCGTCGTGGTCTCCGGCCTGAGCGTGGCCTCGCCCAACGGCCTCGGCACACAGGACTACTGGTCGGCCACCACCGCCGGCCGGAGCGGCATCGGACCCGTCAGCCGCTTCGACGCCTCGTCCTACCCCGCCGGACTCGCGGGCGAGGTCCCCGGGTTCGTCGCCGAGGACCATCTGCCGGGCCGGCTGCTGCCGCAGACCGACCGGATGACGCGGCTGGCCCTGGTCGTCGCGGACTGGGCGCTGGCCGACGCGGGCGTGCGGACCCAGGAGACGCCCGCCTACGACATGGGGGTCGCCACCGCGAGCTCCTCCGGCGGCTTCGAGTTCGGACAGAACGAACTGCGGGCGCTGTGGAGCAAGGGCAGCCAGTACGTGAGCGCCTACCAGTCGTTCGCCTGGTTCTACGCGGTCAACACCGGCCAGATCTCGATCCGCAACGGGATGAAGGGGCCCGGGAGCGTGGTCGTCAGCGATCAGGCGGGTGGCCTGGACGCGGTCGCCCAGGCGCGCCGCCAGGTCCGCAAGGGCATCCCCATGGTCCTCACCGGGGGGATCGACGCCTCGCTCTGCCCCTGGGGCTGGGTCGCGCAGATGTCCGCCGGGCGGCTCAGCACCACCCGTGACCCCGCGCGCGCCTACCTCCCCTTCGACGCCGCGGCCCACGGACACGTACCCGGCGAGGGCGGGGCGCTCCTCGTCGTCGAGGACGAGGAGGCGGCACACCGGCGCGGCGCCCGCAGTCTCGGCGAGATCGCCGGCTACGGGTCCACGTTCGACCCGGCCCCCGACAGCGGCCGGCCGCCGACCCTGCGCACCGCGATCGAGATCGCCCTGCGGGACGCGGGCATCACCGCCGACGACGTGGACGCCGTGTTCGCCGACGGCGCGGGACTGCCGGACCTGGACCGGGCGGAGGCCCTGGCGCTGACCGAGGTGTTCGGCGCCGGGGGCGTTCCCGTGAGCGTCCCCAAGACGATGACCGGACGGTTGCACTCCGGAGCGGCACCGCTCGATCTGGCCGGCGCCCTGCTCGCCATGAGGGACGGCGTGATCCCGCCCACCGTCAACGTGTCGCCGAGCCCCGGCCTCGCCCTCGACCTGGTCTGCGAGACGCGCCCCGCGCGGCTCGGGACCGTGCTCGTCCTGGCGCGCGGCCATCACGGATTCAACTCCGCGATGGTGCTGCGCGCCCCCCGAACCCGACAAGGAGACCGATGACCCAGCGGCATTTCACCTTCGACGACCTCAGGATCATTCTGCGCGAGGCGGCGGGCCTGGAGGACGACGTCCTGGGCGACGACGCCCTGGACGCCGCGTTCGAGGACCTCGGGCTCGAATCGCTGGCTCTGCTGGAGACCGGCAGCCGGATCGAGCGCGAGTACGGAATCACCCTCGACGACAGCTCCCTCACCGGCTCGAAGACTCCTCGCGCCCTGCTGGAGATCGTCAACGGGGAGCTGGCGACGGCCGCCGCCTGAACCGTACGGATCCCCACCTCACTTGAGACACGCACCGATTCACGGACCACGCCCAACAAGGAGGAACACGTGCCGGATCAGCAGCGCGTCGCGCTCGTCACCGGCGGCACCAGCGGTATCGGACTGGCCGTCGCCCGGCTCCTGGGCGCCCAGGGCCACGCCGTCTTCATCGGGGCCCGCAGCGCCGACAACATCGCCTCGACCGTCAAGGAGCTGCGCGCCGAGGGCCTGGAGGCCGACGGCCTGGCCTGCGACGTCCGCTCCGGCCCCGAGGTCGCGGCCTTCGTCGCGGCGGCGGTGGACCGGTACGGCACGATCGACGTCCTGGTCAACAACGCGGGCCGCAGCGGCGGCGGAGTCACCGCCGACATCGCCGACGAGCTGTGGGACGACGTCATCGCCACCAACCTCACGAGCGTCTTCACGGTGACCCGCGAGGTGCTGCGGGCCGGCGGCATGCGCGAGAAGAGCCGGGGCCGGATCATCAACATCGCCTCCACGGCCGGCAAGCAGGGCGTGGTGCTCGGCGCCCCGTACTCCGCCTCCAAACACGGTGTAGTCGGGTTCACCAAGGCCCTGGGCAACGAGCTCGCCCCCACCGGGATCACCGTCAACGCCGTCTGCCCGGGCTACGTCGAGACGCCCATGGCACAGCGCGTACGGCAGGGCTACGCGGCCGCGTACGAAACCACGGAGGAGGCGGTGGGGGCGAAGTTCCGCGCCAAGATCCCCCTGGGGCGCTACTCCACCCCCGAGGAAGTGGCCGGACTGGTGGGCTATCTGGCCTCCGACACCGCCGCCTCGCTCACCTCGCAGGCCCTCAACGTCTGCGGCGGCCTGGGCAACTTCTGATCGGCCCGCACCCCCCATGTCCTCACGGAAGGAGCACCCGCATGCCCGCACCCGGTGCGCACGAGGTAGAGCACGACATCACGGTCTCGGCTCCCGCCGCCGCCGTCTACCGGCTGATCGCCGAGGTGGAGAACTGGCCCCGGATCTTCCCTCCGACCATCCACGTCGACCGCGTGGAGCACGACGGCGCCCGGGAACGCATCCGCATCTGGGCCACCGCCAACGGTGAGGCCAAGCACTGGACCTCGCGCCGCACCCTGGACCCCGAGGGGCTGCGGATCGACTTCCGCCAGGAGGTCTCCACCCCGCCGGTGGCGGCCATGGGTGGAGCCTGGGTGGTGGAGCCGCTCGGACCCGACCGGTCGCGGGTCCGGCTGCTGCACGACTACCGGGCGGTCGACGACGATCCGGAGGGGCTGCGCTGGATCGAGGAGGCGGTGGACCGCAACTCCCGTTCGGAGCTCGCTGCCCTCAAGGACAACGTCGAGAACGCGCACGCCGCCGAGGCGTGGACCTTCTCCTTCTCCGACACCGTCCGGGCCACCGGGTCCGCCGAGGACATGTACGACTTCATCGACGAGGCCCAGCTCTGGTCCGAGCGGCTCCCGCACGTCGCCTCGGTCCAGCTGTCGCAACAGCCTTCCGGACTACAGGTGTTGAAGATGGAGACCCGGGCCAAGGACGGCTCGACGCACCTGACCGAGTCCTACCGGGTCTGCCTGCCCTCCGAACGGATCGCCTACAAGCAGACCACTCTGCCGGCGCTGATGTCGCTGCACACCGGGCTGTGGACCTTCGAACAGGACGGGCCGGAGGTCGTGGCGACGTCCCAGCACACCGTCGTACTCCGTACGGAGAACATCGCCGCCGTGCTCGGACCCGACGCGGGCGTGGAGGAGGCGCGTGCGTACGTACACTCCGCGCTGAGCACCAACAGCCGCGCCACGCTCGGCCACGCGAGCGACTACGCCCGGGCACAGCGGCGCTGACGTGGTGAGCGCACCGGACATCGACACCCAGGTGCTCGTGGTGGGCGCCGGGCCGGTCGGCCTGATGCTCGCCGGTGAACTCGCCCTCGGTGGCGCCGACGTCGTCGTGCTGGAGCGACGCATCGGCCCGCTCACCGAGTCCCGGGCCTCCACCCTGCACGCCCGCACGATGGAACTCCTCGACCAGCGCGGACTGCTGGAGGAGCTGGGCACCCCGCCCGCCGGGGGCCCCGGACACTTCGGCGGCACGCGCCTCGACCTCACCACGGACAGCCCGTACTCCGGCCAGTGGAAAGTCCCCCAGGTCCGCACCGAGGAACTGCTGGAGGGCTGGGCGACCCGGCTCGGGGCCCGAGTGGTCAAGGGCCACCGGCTGACGGATCTGAGGACCGCGCCGCACACCGTCGAGGCGACCGCCGAGGCGGAACCGGGCCCCGGAGGGGCGGCGTCCGCGCTGCGCGTCCGGGCCGCGTACGTCGTCGGCTGCGACGGCGAGTCCAGCACCGTCCGGGAGCTCGCCGGGTTCGCCTTCCCCGGCCGGGACGCCACCAGGGAACTGCTGCGCGCGGACGTGGCGGACGTTCAGGTGCCCGACCGGCGCTTCGAACGTCACCCCGGGGGACTGGCCATCTCCGCCCGGGGGCCCGGCGGCGTCACCCGGGTCATGGTGCACGAGTACGGGGCCCCCGTCGGCCGGGAGCCCGGACCCCCGTCGTTCGCCCGGGTGGCGGACACCTGGCGGCGGGTGACGGGCGACGACATCGGCGGGGGAGCCCCCCTGTGGCTGAACTCCTTCGGCGACGCGCTCCGGCAGGCCTCCCAGTACCGCCGGGGCAGGATCCTGCTCGCGGGCGACGCCGCCCACCACCAGATGCCGGTGGGCGGCCAGGCCCTCAACCTGGGGCTGCAGGACGCCGCGAACCTCGGCTGGAAGCTCGCGGCCGAGGTCCGGGGGACCGCGGGACCCGGGCTGCTGGACAGCTATCACGCCGAACGCCACCCGGCCGGGCGGCGGGTGCTGGACAACATCGCCGCCCAGGCGCTGCTGCTGCTCGGCGGCTCCGGGACCGAACAGGTGCGCTCCCTCTTCGGCGAACTCCTGCGGGAGCCCCGGGTGCGTGCCCATCTCGCCGGGACCATCGCGGGCGTCGACGTACGGTACGCGGCCGAACCGGGCGCCCACCGCCTGGTCGGCGCCCGCGTCCCGTACCTCCGGTTCGGCACCGGCACCGATACCGCCGAGGGCCCGGGCAGCAGCTTCGCCGCTCTGCGGCCCGGTCGCGGAGTCCTCGTCGACCTGGGCGGCCGGCCGGCCCCGGTCCTGGCGGCGGTGGCGCCGTGGCGGGACGGCCGGGTGGACGTGGTGGCCGCGACGCCCGAACCGGGCGGCGCCGCACCGGAGTTCACTTCGGCGCTGCTGCGGCCGGACGGCCATGTGGCCTGGGCCGACGGCACCGTTCCGGAACTGGAGGAGGCGCTGCGGCGCTGGTTCGGCCCGGCGGCACGCCGGTAGCACGGCGCGACCACCGGACGGCCCGTCGGCGGACGGCCCATCGCAAGAACGACCCAACGACTACTGGAGGAACCGTGGGAAAGCTCGTGAACAAGACCGCACTCGTCACCGGGTCGAGCCGGGGCATCGGACGGGCGACCGCACTGCGGCTCGCGCGGGAGGGCGCTCTGGTGGCCGTGCACTACGCCACCGGCGAGGACGCCGCCCTGAGCACGGTCGCCGACATCGAGGCGGCGGGCGGCCGCGCGTTCGCCGTCCGCAGCGAGTTCGGCGTCCCCGGCGACGTCGACACGCTGTTCGAGGCGCTGGAGAGCGGACTGAAGGAACGGACCGGGGTCGCCACCCTCGACATCCTGGTCAACAACGCGGCCATCATGGGCGGTGTCCCCCCGGAGGAGGTCACACCCGAGCTCTTCGACCGGCTCTTCGCCATCAACGCGAAGGCGCCGTTCTTCATCGTCCAGCGCGCGCTCGGACTCCTCGCCGACGGCGGGCGCATCATCAACATCTCTTCCGGGCTCACCCGGTTCGCCAACCCCGAGGAGGCCGCCTACGCGATGACCAAGGGCGCGGTCGAACAGATCGCCCTGCACTTCGCGAAGTACCTGGGCGCCCGGGGCATCACCGTGAACAGCGTCGCCCCGGGGATCACCGACAACGGCAGCCCGGTGTTCGACATCCCGCAGGCGGTGGAGCAGATGGCCCAGATGTCGGCCTTCGGACAGGTGGGCAAGCCCGCGGACGTCGGTGACGTGGTGGCGTTCCTCGCCTCCGACGACGCCCGCTGGATCACCGGCTCCTTCATCGACGCCACCGGCGGCACACTCCTCGGCTGACCGGCACGGTCCGAGCCCACGGGGTTCGAGCCCAACCGGTCCGAACCCCGCGCGGTCCGAACCCCGGGCTTCCGCAACCGAGTCGTCCCGAACCCAAGGCGGTGAACACCCGATGTCGCGGTCCCCCGTCCCCTCGAAGGCCGGCCCGTCGCCCGGCGCCCCGCCCCTGCCGTGGGCAGGCCGCTTCCTGCTGCTCGTCCTCGCCGGCAACATGCTCATCGACGGTCTCGAAGTGTCCGTGGTCGTCGTCGCCCTGCCGTCGATCGGCGCCGACCTAGGGCTGTCCCCCTGGCAGGTCCAGTGGGCCATGGGCGGGTTCGCGCTCGGCTTCGGAGCCCTGCTCCTGCCGGGCCGGCGCCTGGTGGCGCGGTTCGGACACCGCCGGCTGTACCTGGGGGCGCTGGCCCTCTTCGTCCTCGCCTCGCTGGCCGGCGGACTCACGGACGACCCGCTGCTCCTCCTGGGCAGCCGGATCGTCAAGGGCATGTGCGCCGCCCTGACCGCGCCCACCGGCCTGGCCATCATCTCCACCACCTACGGGGAAGCGTCGGCGCGCGCCCGTGCCCTGTCCGTGTACACCTTCTGCGGCGGCATCGGATTCACCACGGGCCTGCTTCTGGCGGGAGCCCTCGCACCGCACGACTGGCACTGGACCTTCGTCGCCACGGCCCCGGTCGCCGCGGTGCTGCTCGTCCTGGCGGCCGCAGCCGTCCCCCGGCAACAGCCGGGGCCCGCGCAGCCGATCGCTCCGACGGTGCGCCGGCTCCTGGGCAACGGAGCGCTGCTGCGTCCGGCGCTCGGTGCGGCGATCCTCAACGGCACCTACCTGGGGCTGCTGTCCCTGATGGCCCACCAGGCCTGGAACCTCCTGCACTGGAGTCCCTGGCAGACCGCGGCCGCCTTCCTCCCGGCCTGCCTGCCCCTGGCGGTGACAGCGCTCTCGGCCGGGCGTGCGGTGGCCCGGTTCGGCGCCCCCCGGCTCGTCGTCCTCGGCGCGGCGCTCCACCTCGCGGGCCTGCTGCTGTACGCACGCCTCGACCTGCCGAGGTCCTACACCGCGGACCTGCTGCCGACGCTGGCACTGGTCGGCCTCGGATTCGTACCGGCCTTCGCGGCGCTGAACGCGCAGGCGGGCCGGGCCGTCGGGACGGCCGACCGGGGGACGGCCACCGCCACCTACCAGACGGCGGTCCAGGCCGGAGCGGTCGCGGTGCCCGCCGCCGTGGCCGCGCTGCTCACCTTCGGGCCCGGGGACGGCGGTCCGGTGGGGGACGCCGCCCACCGGCCCGCCCTGCTCCTGCTCTGCGCCCTCGCGGCGCTGGGCCTGCTGGTCGCCCTGCGCGGCCTCACCGCCCGTCGCCCGGCCGTCGCCGACGACCGCTGAGCCGTACCGCCCGCGCCCCTCCCCAGGGGGCGTTCCGCCTCCCTTCCGCCCCCGTTCCCCGGTCGTCGCGACCGAGTAAGGCAGACGTGCCATGGCGCCATCGAACGCCACCTCCAGACTTCCCTCGCTCACCGGGATGCGTTTTCTCGCCGCCCTGCTGGTGTTCTCCGTGCACGGGGCCGCCGCCGGCGTCTTCAAGGACCAGGGGGTCGCAGCCGACTACTACCGCTGGTTCGGCAACGCCGGCGCGGTCGGCGTCTCCTTCTTCTTCATGCTCAGCGGCTTCGTCCTCACCTGGTCGGTGCGTCCCGCCGACACCGTCCGCGGATTCTGGCGGCGGCGGCTGCTGAAGATCTTCCCCAACCACCTGGTGACGTTCGTCGTGGCCATCGTCCTGCTGACGGTGACCAGCACCGCGGTCGCCTTCCCCGAGACGCTCGCCAACCTGTTCCTGGTGCACGCCTGGGTGCCCGACAGCGGCTACGTCGAAACGGCCAACACCGTCAGCTGGTCGCTCTCCGTGGAGCTCCTCTTCTACCTGTCCTTTCCGCTGCTCATCAAGGGCGTGAGCCGGATCGGGCCGGCCGTGCTCTGGTACGCGGCGGGCGGCGTCGTGCTGGTCATCATGCTGATGCCGCTGATCGCGCAGATGCTGCTGCCGGACACCCCGGGCTTCATGTTCATGAAGATCTCCTGGACCCAGATCTGGTTCGTGTACGTCTTCCCCGTCGCCCGGCTCCTCGAATTCGTGCTCGGCATGCTGCTGGCGCGCATCGTGCTGTCCGGCCGGTGGATCGGGCTCGGCGTGATACCGCCGGCCCTCCTGACGATCGCCGCCTACGTGGGCGCCGT
Source organism: Streptomyces anulatus (assembly GCF_014650675.1). Classification (GTDB taxonomy): domain Bacteria; phylum Actinomycetota; class Actinomycetes; order Streptomycetales; family Streptomycetaceae; genus Streptomyces; species Streptomyces anulatus. Next base: position 155,678 of record NZ_BMVK01000005.1, read on the forward strand.
ACTGATCGACCACAACCCGCTCTACAACTACGTGGCGATCACCGTCGTCCCGCTGGCCCTGCTGATCCCGGCCGCCGCCGCCGCCGACGCCCGGGGCCGCGAGAGCTTGCTGAGCAAGCGCCCCATGGTCTGGCTCGGGGAGATCTCGTTCGCCTTCTACTGCGTCCACTATCTGATCCTGATCTACGGTCACCGGCTGTTCGGCTCGGACCCCAACATCTTCGGCAAGCCCTCCGGACCCGCCTGGAGCACACCCGGCGGCCTGCTCTTCCTGGCTGCGGCCCTCGTCGTGTCCGTGCTCGCCGCGTGGGCCCTGTACGCGATCGTCGAACGCCCCGTCATGCGCCGCTGGGGCCGCCCGCCGGGACCCCGGCGCACCGAGCAGGCGGCCGTCCGGCCGGAACGGGCAGCCGAAGCCCCCGCGGCCCACTGAGGACGCGGCCCCCGACCACCGACCGCACCGCCCCACCCACCCGACAAGGACTCGCATGTCGCAGCAGCCCCTCCATATCGCCGTGCTGATCGGCAGCGTCAGGACCGAACGCTTCGGTCACACCGTCGCCGCCTGGTTCGCCGAGCTGGCCGCCCAGCGCCCCGACCTCACCCTCGACGTGATCGACCTCGCCGAGCTGCCCTTCGACCTGGCCGGGCCCAGCCGCACCCCCACGGCCGACATGACCGCCCTGCTCGCGCGGTCCCGGCCCCGGCTCCAGCGGGCCGACGCCTATGTCGTCGTCACCCCCGAGTACAACCACAGCTTCCCGGCGGCCCTGAAGAACGTCATCGACTGGCACCTCACCGAGTGGGCCGCGAAGCCGGTCGGTTTCGTGTCGTACGGCGGCATCGCCGGCGGACTGCGCGCGGTGGAACAACTGCGCCAGGTCTTCGCGGAACTCCACGCCGTCACGGTCCGCGACACTGTCAGCTTCCACGGCGGCGCCGCCACCTTCGACGGGCCCGGCCCCCGCGACCCGGAGAGCTGCGGAGCCGCCGCCAAGGTCCTGCTGGACCAGCTCGGATGGTGGGGGCGGGCCCTGCGGCAGGCGCGCGCCGACCAGCCGTACGGGGAGTGAACGGCGTGGGCATGAAGTACGACCTCCTCGGCAGGACCGGCGTACGGGTCTCCGAACTCTGCCTGGGCGCCGGGACCTTCGGGGTCGAGGGGTGGGGCGCCTCGAAGGAGGACGCCTCGCTCATGGTCGACCGCTACGCGCAGGCGGGCGGCAACTTCATCGACACCGCGAACGTCTACGGCGGGGGACGCTCGGAGGAGTGCCTCGGCGAGGTACTGGCCGGCCGGCGCGACGAGTTCGTCCTGGCCACCAAGTACAACACCATGACCCGGCCGGGCGACGTGAACTCGGCGGGCAACCACCGCAAGAACCTCGTCGCCTCGCTCGACAGCAGCCTGCGGCGGCTGCGGACCGACCGGGTGGACGTGCTCTGGCTGCACGCCCGGGACGCGTTCACCCCCGTCGAGGAGGTCATGCGCGCCCTCGACGACCAGATCCGGGCCGGCAAGGTCCTCTACGTGGGGGCCTCCAACTGGCCCGCCTGGGAGGTCTCCCGCGCCAACATGCTCGCCGAGCTGCGCGGCTGGTCGGCGTTCGCGGGCCTCCAGGTCCGCTACAACCTGCTGGAACGCACCGCCGAACGGGACCTGCTCCCGATGGCCGCCGCCTGCGACGTCAGCGCCTTCGCCTGGGGTCCGCTGGCCGAGGGGCGGCTGACCGGCAAATATCTGCGCGGGGAGAGCGGCCGGCTCTCGGTGGAGAACTGGGCGGGCGACGACGAGCACGACACCGCCGTCGTACGGGAGGTCGTGGCCGTCGCCGAGGAAGGCGGCTGGACCCCCGCGCAGGTCGCACTCGCCTGGCTGCGCGCCCGGCCCGAGGCCGTCCTGCCGATCCTCGGCGCGACCCGGCCCGGACAGCTCCAGGACTCCCTCGCCGCTCTCGGCGTCCGGCTCGACGAGGAGCAGACCCGGCGCCTCGACTCCCTCAGCGAGGTCTCCCTCGGCTTCCCCAGGGAGCTGATGCGCCACAGCAAGTTCACCAAGGGCGCCTACAGCGACCGCTGGCCGGACCTGGAGCGCCGCCGGGGGCCGGGACGCACGGTCGCCACCCTCCTGTGACGCGACGGCCCGGCGCGACGGAGGGACCACGCGGGCGCGGCACGCACGTACCCCAAGGACGAATCCCGAGGACGTACCCGGAAGGAGAGCGAGACATGAGAATGCTGGTCACCGGCGGCGCCGGTTTCATCGGCTCCCGCTTCGTCAGGATGCTGTTGGAGAACCGGTTCGAGGGCTGGGAGGACGCCGAGGTCGTCGTCCTGGACGCCCTCACCTACGCGGGCAACCGCGCCAACCTGCCCGCGTCCCACCCGCGCCTGCGCTTCGTACGGGGCGACGTGTGCGACACGGAGACCGTGCGGGAGCTGGCCGACGGAGTCCACGCGGTGGTGCACTTCGCCGCCGAGTCCCATGTGGACCGCTCCCTCACCGGCCCCGCCGAGTTCTACCGCACCAATGTGCTGGGCACGCAGTCCGTACTCGAAGCGGCGCTGCGCGCGGACGTGGAACGCGTCGTCCACGTCTCCACCGACGAGGTGTACGGATCGATCTCCGAGGGGTCCTGGACCGAGGACCGGCCGCTGGCCCCCAACACGCCCTACGCGGCGTCCAAGGCGGCCTCCGACCTGGTGGCCCGCAGCTACTGGCGCACCCACGGCCTGGACGTCTCGGTCACCCGCTGCTCCAACAACTACGGTCCGCACCAGCACCCCGAGAAGCTGATTCCGCTGTTCGCGACCCGGCTGCTGCGCGGCATGCCGGTGCCGCTGTACGGGGACGGCGGCAACATGCGCGAGTGGCTGCACGTGGACGACCACTGCCGGGCTCTCCACCTCGTACTGAACAAGGGCCGCTCGGGCGAGACGTACAACGTCGGCGGCGGCAACGAGTGGACCAACCTGGACCTCACCGGACGGCTGCTCGACCTCTGCGGCGCCGACGAGTCGCTGGTGCGGCGGGTGGCCGACCGCAAGGGGCACGACCTGCGCTACTCGCTGGACGACACCAAGATCCGCGAGGAGCTGGGATACGCGCCGCAGATCACGTTCGATCAGGGGCTGGCCGAGACAGTCGCCTGGTACCGGGAGCACACCGACTGGTGGCAGGACGCGGCGGCCGTGGCCGAGCGCCCGGACCTCAGCGTCCTGACCTGAAGGAGACCAAGTGGACCCCCTCGATCGCAAGGCGCTGTTGCTGGACGAGGTACGCAAGTACCACCACGAGGCACAGCCGGACCGGCGGTTCGTGCCGGGCGTCACCGAGATCTGGCCCTCCGGCGCGGTACTGGACGAGGACGATCGAGCGGCGCTCGCCGAGGCGGCGCTGGACATGCGCATCGCCGCGGGAGTGAGTTCGCGCAGATTCGAGTCCGCCTTCGCCCGCAGGATGGGACGCCGCAAGGCGCATCTGACCAACTCGGGGTCGTCCGCGAACCTGCTCTCGGTCTCGGCGCTCACCTCGCACCTGCTGGAGGACCGGCGGCTGCGGCCGGGTGACGAGGTCATCACCGTCGCGGCCGGCTTCCCCACCACCGTCAACCCGATCCTCCAGAACGGGCTGATACCGGTCTTCGTCGACGTGGAGATCGGCACCTACAACACCACCGCCGACCGCGTGGCCCGGGCCATCGGACCGCGGACCAGGGCGATCATCATCGCGCACGCCCTCGGCAACCCCTTCGAGGCCACCGAGATCGCCCAACTGGCGTCCGATCACGACCTGTTCCTGATCGAGGACAACTGCGACGCCGTCGGGTCCCTCTACGACGGGCAGCTCACCGGCACCTTCGGAGACCTGTCGACCGTCAGCTTCTACCCCGCACACCACCTGACGATGGGCGAGGGCGGCTGCGTGCTGACCGCCAACCTGGCGCTGGCACGCATCGTGGAGTCCCTGCGGGACTGGGGCCGCGACTGCTGGTGCGAGCCGGGCGAGAGCGGAAAATGCCTCAAGCGGTTCGAGTACCAGATGGGAACGCTCCCCGTCGGCTACGACCACAAGTACATCTTCAGCCACGTCGGGTACAACCTGAAGGCGACCGACCTCCAGGCCGCCCTGGGCCTCAGCCAGCTGGCCAAGCTGGACGAGTTCTGCGCGGCGCGCCGGCGCAACTGGCGGCGGCTGCGCGACGGGCTGGCGGACGTACCCCACCTGGTGCTGCCCGAGGCCACCCCGCGCAGCGACCCGAGCTGGTTCGGCTTCGTCCTGACGATCGATCCCGAGGCCCCCTTCAGCAGGGCCGAGACGGTCGACTTCCTGGAGAGCCGCAAGATCGGCACCAGGCGGCTCTTCGCCGGCAACCTCACCCGCCACCCCGCCTACATCGGGCAGCCGCAGCGCGTGGTGGGCGAGCTGACCAACAGCGACCTCATCACCGACCAGACCTTCTGGATCGGGGTCTATCCCGCCCTCACGGACGAAATGATCGACTACGTCGTCGCGTCGATCCGGGAGTTCGTACAGGCCCGCGGGTGATCGCCCGCCCCCGTGGGGCGGCCCGAACCCGACCGCCCCAGCGATCAGGACCGACATGGACATAGTGGGAAACGGATTCCTCGCCCGGCACCTGCGTTCGCTGGCCGGGCGCCACGGAGGCACGCTGGTGCTCGCCGCCGGCGTGTCCTGGGCCGCGCACACCTCGCCGGCCGACTTCGCCCGCGAAGCCGCCCTGGTGGAGGAGAAGATCGCCGCCTGCCTGGCCTCCGGCGACCGCCTGGTGTTCTTCTCCACCGCCTCCACCGGCATGTACGGAAAGGTGGACGGCCCCGGCCGCGAGGACCGCCCCGTCGTCCCCTGCACCCCGTACGGCACGCACAAGCTGGCGCTGGAGAAACGGCTGGAGGCCTCCGGCGTCGACTACCTGGCCCTGCGTCTGGGACACCTCGTCGGACCGGGGCAGCCGCCGCACCAACTGCTGCCGACCCTCGTGCGCCAGATGCGCACCGGAACGGTCCACGTCCACCGGGGCGCCACCCGCGACCTCATCGACATCGACGACGTCGTCACCATCGTCGACCGACTGCTCGGCGCGGGCCTCAGCCGGGAGAAGGTCAACGTCGCCTCCGGCAACGCCGTGCCGATCGAGCGGATCATCGACCACATCGAGGAGCGCACCGGCCTCGCCGCGCGCCGGGTGTACCGGGACCGGGGCGGACATCACACCATCTCCACCGACAAGCTGCGCGCCCTGGTGCCCGAGACCGAGGCCATGGGCTTCGGGCCGAGCTACCACCGCCGGGTGCTCGACGCCTTTCTGACGGCGGCCGTCCCCACGGCGACGCCCTGACCCGAAGGTTGGCCCACCATGCCCGCCATGTCCGCAACCACGCTCACCCACCCCGTGCTCCGGCCGCGCCGGGAGGCCTCGGCCGTCGAGCGGTACGCCCGGTCCGCCGAGGCCCTCGAAGGGGCGGCGATCCGCACCGACGACGTGCCGGCCTGGCTGGAGGAACGCAGGCGCGCCCACGACTTCCGGGTCGACCGCATCCCGTTCGCCGAACTCCGCGGCTGGGACTTCGCCCCCGACACCGGCAACCTCGTCCACAGCAGCGGAAGGTTCTTCTCCGTCGAGGGACTGGACGCCACGGTCACCGACGACGACGGGACCGTGACGACCTGGCGTCAGCCGATCATCAAGCAGCCCGAGGTCGGCATCCTGGGGCTGCTGGTCAAGGAGTTCGACGGCGTCCCGCACTTCCTGATGCAGGCCAAGATGGAGCCCGGCAACCCCAACCTCCTCCAGCTCTCGCCGACCGTCCAGGCGACCCGCAGCAACTACACGGGCGCCCACCGGGGCGCGCCCGTCCGGTACATCGACCACTTCGTCAGCCCCGAAGCCGGCAGCGTCGTCGCCGACGTGCTGCAGTCCGAGCACGGCTCCTGGTTCTACCGCAAGAGCAACCGCAACATGATCGTCGAGACGACCGCCGACGTGGAGCCGCACGAGGACTTCCGCTGGCTCACCCTGGGGCAGCTGGCCCAGCTCCTCCACCAGGACGACGTGGTGAACATGGACACCCGGACCGTGCTGTCCGCGGTGCCGTACGCCGACCCGCACGGCAGGGCCAAGCTCCGCGACGCCGAACTGCACTCGTGGTTCACCGGCCAGCGTGCCCGGCACACCGTTAGCGCCGAACGCGTCCCGCTCGCGGACGTCACCGGCTGGACCCGCGGCAAGGAGACCATCGAGCACGACGAGGGACGGTACTTCAAGGTGGTCGCCGTCTCCGTCCGGGCCGGCAACCGCGAAGTCACCGGGTGGACCCAACCGCTGTTCGAACCGGTGCGGAACGGTATCGCCGCCTTCGTCCTGCGTCACTTCGACGGTGTGCCGCACGTGCTGGCGCACGCCCGGGTCGAGGGCGGCTTCCTGGACGCGGTCGAACTGGGCCCCACGGTCCAGTACACCCCCGCCAACTACGCCCACCTGCCGGTCGCGGAACAGCCCCCGTTCCTCGACCTCGTCCGTACGGCGCGCCCCGATCGCATCCGCTACGAAGCGGTGCACTCGGAGGAGGGCGGCCGCTTCCTCAACGCCGGGAGCAGGTATCTGGTCGTCGAGGCGGACGAGTCGCAGGCGCCGCTCGACCCGCCCCCCGGCTACCAGTGGGTCACCCCCGGCCAGCTCACCTCGCTCGTCCGGCACGGCCACTACCTCAACGTGCAGGCCCGCACCCTCCTCGCCTGCCTCGGCGCCATGGGGCTCACCTCATGAGCGCACCCCGCCCCCCGGTGCGGTCCGGTCCCGTCCGGGTCGGCGTCCTGGGCGCGGCGTCCATCGCCCGCCGCCGGCTGCTGCCCGCACTCGCCGCCTGCCCGGACACCCGGCTCGTCGCCGTGGCGAGCCGCGCTCTCGCCACCGCCGAGGAGGCCGCCGCTCCCTACGGCTGCCGGGCCGTGGAGGGCTACGGGGCGCTGCTCGCCCGGGACGACGTCGACGCCGTCTACGTGCCGCTTCCCGCCGCCCTGCACGCCCCGTGGGTGCGCGCCGCGCTGAAGGCGGGCAAACACGTACTGGCGGAGAAGCCGCTGAGCACCGACGCGGCGACCACCCGCGGGCTCTTCGCGCTCGCCCGCGACGAGGGCCTCGTGCTGAGCGAGAACGTGATGTTCGTGCACCACGCCCGCCACACCGCGGTCCGGCGCCTGATCGAGGACGGCGCGATCGGCGAAGTACGGGCGTTCCACGCGGCGTTCACCGTGCCGCGCCCGCCCGACGGCGACATCCGCCACAGCGCCGGACTCGGCGGCGGAGCGCTCGGAGACATGGGCGTGTACCCGGTGCGCGCCGCACTGCACCTGCTGGGCGACGGCCTCCGGGTCGCGGGCGCGGTGCTCACCGCCGCCCCCGGGAGCGAGGTGGAGACCTCCGGCGCGGCGCTGCTCCGCACCCCCGGAGGCGCGAGCGTCCACTGCGCCTTCGGCATGGGGCAGAGCTACCGCTCCCTGTACGAGGTGTGGGGGGAGCGCGGCCGGATCCTGGTGGAACACGCCTTCACCCCGCCCGCCGCACACGTGCCCGTGCTGCGCGTCGAACGGGACGGCGAGGCCGAGGACGTCGAGTTGGAGCCGGACGACCAGGTGGCCAACACCGTATCGGCGTTCGCCGCCGCCGTACGCGCCGGCCGCTCCCCGGACGAAGCGGTGACGCTCCGCCAGGCGGAGCTGCTCGACGCCATCCGCCGGACGGCGGGCCGGCTGGAAACCGGGCCCGACAACCCCGACAGCCCCGACCAACCAAGGAGTCAGTGATGTCCGCCTCTGTGCAGTGGATCCCCGAGGACACCGACCGCGAGCGCGCCAGCGCCGCCCGGGCGTACGACTACCTGCTGGGCGGCAGCCACCACTTCGAGGCGGACCGCGCCCTCGGCGACCAGGTGCTCTCCGTCCTGCCCGCGAACATCATGGCCCGGCAGAACAGGGACCTCCTCGGGCGCATGGTGCGCCACCTGATCGACGCCGGCGTCCGGCAGTTCGTCGACCTCGGCTCGGGGCTGCCCGTCATGGGGCACGTCCACGAGATCGCCCGGGAGAGCGGCCGGACCTGCCGCGTGGTCTACGTGGACAACGAACCGGCCACGATCGCCCACGCCGGACTCCTGCTGCGCGGCGTCCCGGGAACGGCCCTGGTCGGCGCGGACGTACGGGACCCGGAAGCCGTACTGGGAGCCGATGCGACCCGGGAACTGATCGACTTCAGCGAGCCGGTGGGGCTGCTCATGCTCGGCGTCACCCAGTTCCTCCACGACGAGGACGACCCCTGGGGCCTCACCGCCCGCTACCGTGACGCCCTCGCCCCCGGAAGCCACCTCGCCCTGTCCTGCTTCACCTGGGACAACGACCCGGACACCATGCGCAGGACCGTCGAGATGTTCCGGGCGAGCGGCCGGACCCCGATCGTGCCGCGCACCGGCGCCGAAGTGCGCCGGCTCACCGGCGACTTCACCCTGCTCGACCCGGGCCTCGTGTACGCGCCCCGGTGGCGGCCCGACGCCACGTCCGGCGGCGAGCAGGAGCGGTCCAACCTCTACGCGGCCCTCGCCCGCAAACCGTGAACGGCCGGCGGGGGAGCCGGGGGCCCGGCCGGCTCCGATCGCCGAGGCCGTCGCCCCGGCTCAGCCCTGCGGCTCCCGCGGGCCGTGAGCCCGCTCCACCATCTCCGTCGCGATGGAGAGCAGCGCCTCGCGCTTCTCCTCGTCGGAACCCTCGAAGTGCGGCAGCGCGAAGGTGCCGAAATGCAGGGTGAGCAGCGCGCCCATGCACTGCAGCTGCTCCACGAGTGAGGAGCCCGGATCGCTGAGGAGTTCGCCGATGGCGGTCATCTGGTCCTTGAACTCCCGCCCCACCTCCAGATCGCGGAGCGTCGCCTCGTTCTCCTGCATGAACCGGAACAGCGGCACCGTGGCGTCCAGCGCGGCCCCGTACCGGCGCAGCAGCTCCCGCTTGGTCTCCAGGGTCCTGGGCTGCACCTCGCCCCACGCGATGGCGTCGGCCACCGGGCGTCCCAGGTTCTGGAAGATGCTGAGGAGGATCTCCTCCTTCGACTGGAAGTGGTAGTAGATCGCGGGCTTGGTGACCTGGAGCACCTCGGCGATCTCCCGCAGGGAGGTCTTCTCGTAACCCTGCTCGGCGAAGAGGTCGAGGGCCACCTCCTGGATGCGCCGACGGGTCTCCCCGCGGCTCTTCCGGGCACCGTTCTCGGCCACGCGCTCACTCCTCGGTCGCTCGTCCCACCTACCTGTCGGCCGGTAAGCGGCCACCCGGTCGAGTCTACGGTCCCCACCTGAAAGGACCCCGATGCGCGTTCTGTTCACGGTCTCCAACTGGCCCGGTCACTGGTACTCCATGGTGCCTCTCGGCTGGGCGCTCCAGGCGGCCGGACACCAGGTGAAGGTGGTCTGCACACCGTGCCAGACCGGACCGGTGACCCACGCGGGGCTCATGCCGGTGCCGCTGCTCGAAGCGATGGACATGACCGTCCGGGGCCGGCTGCACAACTATCGCAAGGCCGAGGTGGGGACCTGGCCGTTCGCCACCCCGCCCCCGCACCCGCTCACCGGCGAACCGCTGCGCTCCCTCGACGAGTTCGACATGGCGGAGTGGTCGGCCAGGAACCGCGACTGGGCGGTCGGGGTCGTCAACCGCAGCGCCGATGCGGCCGTGGACTTCGCGCGCGGATGGCGGCCCGACCTGGTCGTGCACGACCTGATGAGCCTGGAGGGCCCCCTGGTCTCAGGGGCGCTGAAGATCCCCGCCCTGCTGCACCTGTGGGGGCCGTGCGGACCCCAGGACCCGGTGCCCGGAGCCCCGCCCGGATCGAGCTTCGTCCCGATGGACCCGGTCGGGGCCTTCGAGCGGCACGGCGCGGGACCGATGGACGCCGACGTCTACACCCACGTCATCGACCCGTCGCCGATCTCCGTACAGCCGCCGCTGAAGGCCGAACGGATTCCGGTGAGGCACCTGCCGTACAACGGACCGGGGGCCGTCCCGCCCCGGCAGTCCCCCCGCGAGGACGGCCGGCCCCGGGTGTGCGTCGTCTGGGGCACCTCCGTCAGCGGGGTGCACGGACCCGCGTCGTTCGCCGTGCCCCGCGTCGTCGAGGCCCTGTCCGACATCGACGCCGAGGTGCTGCTCACCCTCACCGGCGACGACCGCGCCCGGGTGGAGAGCGGACCCGCGCTGCCGCCGCACGTCCGGCTGCTGGAACGCACTCCGCTCAGCCTGCTGCTCCCGGAGTGCGACCTGGTCGTCCACCACGGCGGAGCGGGCTGCACCATGACCGGACTGGCAGCGGGCATCCCGCAGTTGGCGATCCACGCCGGATCCGACCAGGAAGTGATCGCCGACCGGGTCGCCGCCGCGGGCGCCGCCCGCTCCCTGGTCAACGCCGAAGCGGACGCGGCGGCCGTCCACGGGGCCGTCACCCGGCTGCTCGGCGACCCGGCCCACCGGGCCTCCGCCCGCGCTCTGAGGGACGAGATGGAGTCCCTGCCCACCCCCGCCGACCTCGTGTCCGTCCTGTCCGGGCTCGTCGGCTGAACATCCGCACGCCCCCGCTGCCCGCCCGGCACCCGTCGACGACACAAGGAACCCCGCCATGCGCGTCCTGGTGATGACCACTCCCGATCCGAGCCATCTGCCGCCCCTGGCACCGGTCGCCTGGGCGCTGCGCGCCGCGGGCCACGAAGTGCTGGTCGCCGGCCAGCCCGACAGCGCCGAGTCCGCCAGGACCACGGGGCTGAGCATGGTCGCGTTCGGCGAACCGTTCGACACCGAACAGCTGGTGCTGAACTCCCTGGCCCCCGGCAAGCGTCCGCTGGAGAGCCGCCCCGGCAGCGCCCCCGGCACCGCGCCCCCCGTCAAGGGCGGCTTCGGCGGCGTCTGGATCGAGCGGGCGCGGGCCATGGCGGGGGAGTATCTCGCCTTCGCCCGCGACTACCGGCCCGACCTCGTCCTCTCCGACCCGCTGGACTACAGCGGCCTCGTCATCGGCGGCGCCCTGGGGATCCCGGTAGTCCACCACCGCTGGGGAGTCGACCCCGTCGGCACCCCCCGGATCCCCGCCGCCCGCGAGGAACTGGCCGACTTCTGCCGGACGCTGGGTCTGGATACCCTCCCGGACCCCGCGGTTGTGCTCGACCCGTGCCCCGCCGCTCTCCAACTGCCCGGGATACGGCCGGGGACCCCGGTGCGGTACGTGCCCTTCAACGGCAGCGGGGCGATGCCCGACTGGGTGCGCGCGGAGTGGGGCGCCCCGCGCACCACCACCCGGCGGGTGGTGGTCTCCCTGGGCCGGCGGACCCTCGCCTACCACGGCGTCCCGTTCGTCAGGGCCCTGCTGCACGCCCTGGCGGGAGTGCCGGACGTCGAACTGATCGCCACCGTCGGCGCCGAACACCGGGCCGCGGTGGGACCCGTACCGGCCCGGGTGCGGATGCTGGACCCCTTCCCGCTGCACGCGGTGCTCGGCTCCTGCGACGCGATCGTCACCCACGGCGGATCGGCCACCACCATGACCGCCACCCTGCACGGGGTACCCCAACTGGCCCTGCCGCAGATGGCCGACTGCTTCGCGCACGGCGAGCGGCTCGCGGCCTGCGGGGCCGGAGTCAGCCTGGCCACGGTCGCCGAGCAGGACGACCCCGCCGTACTGCGCGCGTCCCTGTCGCTGCTGCTGGACGACCCCTCGTACGCCGCCGGGGCGTCCCGGCTGCGTGCCGACATGGAGCGCATGCCCAGCCCCGCGGAGGTGGTCCCCGCACTGGAACGGCTCGCCGGGAAGGCGTCCCCGGCCTCCTTCTGACCCCGCACCGCACCGGCGCGGCCCCCACCCGGGCCCACCGGTACACACCGAGCGAAAGGCACGACGATGACCGCGACCGGCACGCCATGGACCTTCCACCAGGACCAGTTCTGGATGCGCGGCGAGGAGCCGCCCGGCAGGGTCGTCCACGACGAGGCGAAGGGCCTGTGGAACATCTACGGATGGGACGAGTCGCTCCAGGCGCTCGGCGACCCGGAGACCTTCTCCTCCGATCTGAGCGTCCTCGCACCCGAGGGCAAGCGCCAGATCTTCCCCGGAAACCTGACGACGATGGACCCGCCCGACCACACCAAGCTGCGCAAGATCGTCAGCGGGGTGTTCACCCGGGGCATGGTCGCCGCCCTCGAACCGCGCATCAAGGAACTGACCCTCGAACTCCTCGACGGGACCGAGCCGGGCAGCTCCTTCGACCTGGTGGAGGAGCTGGCCCACCCCCTGCCCGTCATCGTCATCGCCGAACTGCTCGGCGTACCCAGCTCGGACCGCCATCTGTTCCGCGAATGGGTCTCCAAGCTGCTGGCCAACAACCAGAGCTTCTCCACCGGCGAGGACACCCCCGAACTGCGCGCCCAGCGGGCGCTGACGTTCGAACAGATCGAGAACCTCTCCGGCTATCTGCGCGAGCACGTCGAGAGCCGGCGGGTGACGCCCCGGGAGGACCTGCTGGGCCGCCTCGTCGAGGCCGAGGTCGACGGCCAGCGGCTCAGCACCGCCGAAGTGGTCAACTTCGCCTTCGTCCTGCTGGTGGCCGGTCACATCACCACCACGATGCTGCTGGGCAACACCATCCTGTGCCTGGACGCCCACCCGCAGGCGATGAAGACCGTACGCGAGGACCGCGAGCGGATCCCGTCGGCGATCGAGGAGTCCCTGCGGCTCTTCAGCCCCCTCGCGTCGCTCCGCCGGGTGACCACCAAAGCGACCCGCATCGGCGACGCCGAGATCGCCGCCCGGCAGGTGGTGATGGTCTGGACGGCCGTCGCCAGCCGCGACACACGGCAGTTCGGCGACCCGCACACCTTCGACATCGACCGCCGGGCCAACGCCCACCTGGCGTTCGGCCGGGGCTCGCACTTCTGCATGGGCGCCCCGCTGGCACGGCTCGAAGGACGACTCGCCCTGGACATCCTCTTCGACCGCTACCCCGGACTCCGCCGCGACCCGGACCGCGACCCCGTGTTCATGCCCGGCGCCAACGTGATGGGTGTGGAACAGCTGCACCTGCTGACCTGAGAGCGAGAAACAGATGAGGCTGCTGTTCGTCACGGGGCCCACCCCGTCCAACGTCTTCGCCCTCGCGCCGCTCGCCCTCGCGGCCCGCGACGCGGGACACCAGGTCTTCATGTCGACCGTACGGGAGCGGACCTCCGTCGTGACCGGCGTCGGGCTTCCCGCGCTCGCCGCGACGACCACCCCGCTCGCCGACCTCAAGGCGACCCGGCGCTCCGGCGAACGCGAGCACGTCCCGGACGACGTGGACCATCCCGAGTTCATCCGGTACACCGGCCGCTGGTTCGGACGCGTGGCGGCCGAGAGCCTGGTCACGCTCCGCGAGGTCGCGGCGGCCTGGCGGCCGGACGTGGTGATCGGCGGCCCCCACGCCTACGCGGCGGCCCTGCTGGCCCACGAGCTGTCCGTGCCATGGGTGCGGCACACCTGGACGGCCCTCGACACTCGGGGTATCCACATCGGCAGCGAGGCCGAACTCGCCCCGGAACTGGGCCGGCTCGGCCTCGACCGGATACCGCCCCCGGCCATGCTCATCGACAACTGCCCGCCCTCGATCCGCCAGGCCGACGCCGCTCCCGCCCAGCAGATCCGCTACATCCCGGTCAACTCCCAGTGCACCACCGAGCCCTGGATGTACACCCCCGGCGAGCGGCGCAGGGTCTGCGTCACGGGCGGCAGCATGGCCGCCCGCGACAACAACTTCGAGCTGATCCGCTCCATGGTGAAGCACCTGCGGGCGCTGGGGGCCGAGGTCGTCGTCCCCGCACCGCAGGAGACGGCCGACGCGCTCCGCGCGGAGTTCGGCGACATCAGGGCCGGCTGGTTCCCGCTGGACGTGGTGATGCCGACCTGCGCACTGGTCGTGCACCACGCGGGCGGCCTCACCGGGCTGACCGCCGCGCTCTCCCACGTCCCCCAACTGCTGTTGCCGCAGGAGGCGAAGGTCCGGGAGTCCTCCCGGCTGGTGGCCGCGTACGGGTGCGGGATCAGCCTGCTGCCCGACGAAGCGACCGAGGACAGGGTCGCCGACGCGCTGGAGGAGTTGCTCCACAAGCCCTCCTACGCGGAGCGTGCGGGCGATCTCGCCCGGGAGATCGACGGGATGCCGGCGCCGGTCGAGGTCCTCGACCTCGTGACCTCCCTGGCGTGAACCCCGGGCGCTCCGCCGTCCGGCCCTTCTCCGCCGGGCCGTTCCCCGTCCGACCGCTCCACGAACCGACCGCCTCATGAGGAGAGCAGGATGCGCGTACTCTTCGTCACCGGTGGAGGGCAGGCCACCGTCTTCGCCCTGGCCCCGCTCGCCACTGCCGTGCGTGCCGCCGGACACCAGGTGTTCATGGCCGCCAACCACGAGGTCATGCCTGCGATCACCGCGTCGGCGCTGCCGGCGGTGCCGGTCACCGAAAGCCCGTTGCGGCACTTCATCTCGCACGACCGGCAGGGGCGGCCGGTCGATCTGCCGCTCGGCAGGCCGGTCGCCGAACAGGCCGAGTTCACCGGTCGCTGGTTCGGCAGAATGGCGGCGGAGAGCCTGCCGCTGCTGCGGGACTTCACGGCACGGTGGCGCCCGGACCTCGTCGTGGGCGGCACGAGCACCTACGCGGCCGCACTGCTGGCGCGCCATCTCGGCGTTCCGTACGTCCGGCTCGCCTGGGACGCGATAGACGCCCGCCGTGTGCACCCCGGCGCGAGCCGGGAACTGGCCCCCGAACTGGCCCTGCTGGGGCTGGACGTGCTTCCCGGGCCCGACCTGTTCATCGACGTCTGCCCGCCCGGGCTGCGGCCCCGGGAGGCGGCCCCCGCCGAACCGATGCGGTTCGTGCTGGGCAATCTGCACCGGGTGCTCGAACCCTGGATGTACACCCGGGGCGAGCACCGGCGCATCTGTGTCACCGCGGGCAGCCAGGTGACCCGCGCCGGCGGGCACGGACTCTTCTCGTTCCTCACCAGGACGGTCCGCGAGCTCGCCCCGCTCGACGCCGAAGTGCTGGTCGCCGCACCGCAGGCGCTGATCGACGACGTGCGGTCCGAGTGCCGGGACGTCGGCCGACTGCAGGTCGGCTGGATGCCGCTGGACGTGGTCGCGCCCACCTGCGACCTGCTCGTCCACCACGGCGGCGGAGTCACCAGCCTGACCGGGATGTGCGCCGGCGTCCCCCAGGTCGTCGTCCCCGGGGCCGACATGCTCGCCGACGCGGCCCGCCTGCTCGCCGCGTACGGTGCGGCGGTCACCCTGCCGACCGGTGACGACCGGCCGGGCGCCGTGGGCGAGGCCGCCCGCCAGGTGCTGTCGGACCGGGGTCACGCCGCGCGCGCCGGGGAGCTGCGGGCCGAGATCGAGGCCATGCCCACACCGCACGATCTGGTCGCCGTCCTGGAGAAGTTGGCCCGCGTCTGAAGCGGACGCCGCCGGGACCCGGTCGCTTGTAGATCGTCTGACATTCCTCGGACTTTCCGCACCGATTCTCTGAGTGAATCCTTGCAAGAATCGTATTGACCCCTCCAGGAATACGAAGATAGATTTCCGTAGCATCGCATTCCTGTGAATTGAATTTCCGCGCCCGTCACGTTCAGGAGGGACGCATGAAAGCGCGAAAGCTCGCTGTGGAAGGCGCCATAGAATTCACTCCGCGGGCGTTCTCCGACGACCGCGGGGTGTTTGCCACCCCATTCCAGCAGTCTGTCTTCGAGACAGCGAACGGCGCACCGTTCTTCCCGGTCGCCCAGAGCAATCACAGCGTGTCCCGGCGCGGAGTCGTCCGGGGCATCCACTACACCGGGGCGCCCCCCGGCGCCGCCAAGTACGTGTACTGCGCCAGTGGCCGATCGCTCGACATCGTCGTGGACATCAGGACCGGCTCGCCCACCTACGGGCGCTGGGACGCGGTCCTCCTGGACCCGGAGGAACTCCGCGCCGTCTACCTGCCGGTGGGCGTCGGGCACGCGTTCGTCGCGCTCACCGACCACACGGTGATGTCGTACCTCACCTCGACGCCGTACGTGGCGGACAACGAGCTGGCGCTGTCGCCCCTCGACCCGGCCCTCGGCCTGCCGATCCCCGAGGACATCGAGCCGTTGCTCTCCGAGCGCGACACCCGCGCCCTCACCCTCGAAGAGGCGGCCGGGCGCGGTCTGCTGCCGTCCTACGAGCACAGCCTGAAACTGGAGGCCGCGCTGAGCGCCGGCGCCGGTGCGGAGCCGAGGGCGACGGGACGTACGGCATGAAGGGAATCATTCTCGCCGGCGGCAGCGGAACGCGGCTCAAGCCACTGACCGGGGTGGTCTCCAAGCAGATTCTCCCCGTCTACAACAAGCCGATGATCTACTACCCGCTTTCGGTGCTCATGCTCGCCGGAATCCGGGACATTCTCCTGATCTCCGCACCCGGTCACCTGGATATGTTCCGACGGCTTCTCGGTGACGGATCGAGCCTCGGCGTGCGCATCGACTACGCCGAGCAGAAAGAACCCAACGGCATCGCCGAGGCGTTCCTGCTGGGCGCCGACCACATCGGGGACGACCAGGTCGCCCTCATCCTCGGCGACAACGTCTTCCACGGGTACAAGTTCTCCGACCTGCTGCGCAGGACGGTGGAGCAACTGGACGGCTGCGCGCTGTTCGGCTACCCCGTGCAGGACCCCTGGCGGTACGGCATCGCCGAACTGGACGCCGACCGCCGGCTCGTGGGCCTGGCGGAGAAGCCGGGCGAGCCCCGCTCCAACATCGCGGTCACCGGCCTCTACATGTACGACAACGACGTCGTCCGGATGGCCCAGGACCTGGTGCCCTCGGAGCGCGGCGAGCTGGAGATCACGGACATCAACCGGATCTACCTGGAACAGGGCAGGGCGCATCTGGCCGAGCTCGGACGGGGTTTCGTCTGGCTCGACATGGGCACCCACGACTCCCTGCTGGAGGCCGGTCAGTACGTACAGATCCTCGAACAGCGCCAGGGGGTCAGGATCGGCTGCGTCGAGGAGGTGGCGTACCGCAAGGGCTTCATCGACGCCGAGGAGTGCCGGCTGCTCGCCCACGAACAGGCCGGCGAGTACGGGGACTACCTCCTCGACCTCGTCGGCGCGGACCGCGTCCCGTCCCGGAGGAACCATGCAGAACCCTTCGCCACGCCCACCAGTGCCGGACCCCGATGACCGGGGGGCGGCCGAAGTGACCGGCGACGCCCCCACCGTCGTCGTCCTGGGCGGCACCGGATGCATCGGGCGGCACATCTGCGCCGCCTTCGCCGGCCGGGGGTACCGGGTCGTCACGGTGGCGCGCCGCCACGCCCCCCGGGTGACGCCCCACCCGCACCGCTCGCTCGACCTCCGGACGGCCGGGCCGCCCGTGCTGCGCGCGCTGTTCGACGACGAACGCGCCGATGTCGTCGTCAACGCCACCGACATGGCGGGCGCGACCGACACGACCGGCGTCGCCGACGGCGGCGAGGCACGCGCCGTCGAACTGCTCGACGCCAACGAGGGGCTCTCCCGCAGACTCGTCGACGCCCTGACGGGCGCGGCGCGCGCACCCCGGCTCGTCCACATCGGGACCATCCACGAGTACGGTCCCGGCGACAGCGGCGTCCCGCTGCACGAGGACGTCGAACCCGCGCCCGTCAACGCCTACGCACGGGCGAAACTGGCCGGCTCCCGGGCCGTCCTGGACGCGGCGCGCTCGGGAGCCGTGAGCGCGGTGGTGCTCCGGCTCGTCAACACCTGCGGGCCGTATCCCACGCCGGCGGGGTTCGCCGGGAAGCTCCTGCCCACCCTGCGCGCCGCCGCTGCCGCCGGTGAGCCGCCGGCGATCACCGTGGGCGGTGCGATGCGCGACTGGATCGACGTCCGGGACATCGCCGAGGCCGCGGTCCTCGCGGCGCGACGGCCGGTGAGCGGGCACGCCTTCAACATCGGCAGCGGCGTCTGCGTGTCCATGCGGGAGCTGGTCGGACACGCCCTGGCGGCGGCCGGCCTGCCCGACTCGGGAGTCCGCGAATCCACCGGGCAGCTGCGCAGCCTGGGCGCCGACTGGATCCAGGCCGACATCGGCCGGGCCCGCGCACTGCTCGGCTGGAGCCCCCTCGTCCCGCTGAAGCAGTCGCTGCGCGACATGTGGGACGCGGGGGAGACCAGCCGCTGACGGCCGTCGCCGTCCTGCCCATACCCGAGAGAGGAAGAGATGACGGACATCGAGTACAAGGACCCGCGCACCGTGCCGCACGAGTCGCAGGGGGAGCGCGACTCACGGTTGCGGCTGACCGAACTGCTGGCCAGGACACCGATCCCGACCGAATACCTGATCGACAACCTGCCCGTCTATCTGCGCCGCCCCCAGCTGGCGGACCTGCTGGCCATGGACGCGCTGTACCGGCGCATCGTCGAAGTGCCGGGCGTCATCATGGAGTTCGGCGTACTGCACGGACGGCACCTGGCCGCCTTCACCGCACTGCGCAGCATCTACGAGCCCTACAACTCGCTGCGCCGCGTCATCGGGTTCGACACCTTCACCGGCTTCCCGGACGTCTCCGAGATCGACCGGGCCACCCCCAGCGCGGTCGCCGGCCGGTTCGCCGTCCCCGAGGACGAGGTCGACCACCTGCGCCAGGTGCTGGCGGCCCACGAGGCGAACGAACCGTACGGCCACACCCAGCGCAGCTTCGTCGTCCAGGGCGACGTACGAAAGACGGTCCCGCAGTACCTCCAGGAGAACCCCGAGACGGTCGTCGCGCTCGCCTACATCGACCTCGACCTGTACGAACCGACCCTGGAGACGCTGCACGCGCTGCGCCCGCACCTGGCCAAGGGCAGCATCATCGCCTTCGACGAGCTGGCCCACCCCAAGTGGCCGGGCGAGACCAAGGCGCTGACCGAGTTCCTGGACCTGGGCAGCGTCAAACTCCATCAGTTGCCCCACCGCGAGTCCCCGATCATCTACCTGGTGTGGGGCGAGAACTGACGTCCGGCGTCAGCCGATCCCGCCGCCGGTCCCCGCTGCCTGAGCCCGACTTGGAGAAGGAATGATCATTGAGGAGTGCCGCGCCTGCGGCAACAGCGAACTGCTTCCGGTGCTGGACCTGGGCCCGCAGGCGCTGACCGGGGTCTTCCCGCGGAGCCGGGACGAGGACGTGCCCCAGGTCCCCCTCGACCTGGTGCGGTGCTCACCCGGCGGCTGCGGCCTGGTGCAACTGCGCCACACGGCCGACCTGTCGCTCATGTACGGCGAGGGGTACGGATACCGCTCCGGGATCCGCGAGTTCATGCGCAACCACCTGCACGGCAAGGTCGCCGACCTCACCGCCCTGATGCAGCCGGGCCCCGGGGATCTGATCGTCGACATCGGGAGCAACGACGCCACGCTGCTGCGCGGCTACGCGGAGGGCCCCACCCTCGTCGGCGTCGACCCGACCGGCGAGAAGTTCCGCTCGCACTACCCGCCGGGCGCCGAGCTGCTGCCCGACTTCTTCTCGCGCAAGCTCGTCGAGGAACGGTTCGGCTCCCGCCGCGCCAAGATCGTCACCTCCGTGGCGATGTTCTACGACCTGCCGCGCCCCCTGGAGTTCATGCAGGACGTGCACGACATCCTGGACGAGGACGGCGTCTGGCTGATGGAGCAGAGCTACCTCCCGGCCATGCTCCAGGCGGCGGCGTACGACGTGATCTGCCACGAACACCTGGAGTACTACGCCCTCCAGCAGATCGAGTGGATGGCGGAGCGCGTCGGACTGCGGGCCATCAAGGCCGAACTCACCGACGTGTACGGCGGCAGCCTCTGCGTAGTGCTGGCCAAACGGTCCAGCCGGCACCGGGTGGACGAGGCCGGCCTCGCCCGCATCAGGGCCCACGAGGCAGCCCTCGGACTGGGCACCGCGGCCCCCTTCGAAGCCTTCGCCACGCGCTCGCTCACCTCGCGTGACCAGCTGCGGGACTTCCTGGACCGCTCCCGCCGCGATGGCCTCACCACCCTGGGCTACGGGGCCTCCACCAAGGGCAACGTCATCCTCCAGTTCTGCGGGCTCACCGAGGCGGACCTGCCGTGCATCGGCGAGGTCAGCCCGGAGAAGTGGGGCGGCTTCACACCCGGCACCGCGATTCCGATCGTCTCCGAGGAGGAGGCCAAGGCGCACCGGCCCGATCAACTGCTGGTGCTGCCCTGGATCTACCGCGAGGGATTCATCGAGCGGGAACAGGAGTTCACCGAGAACGGCGGCAAGCTGGTCTTCCCGCTGCCGGACCTGACCATCGTATGAGCCACGTTCACAAGGAAGTGCGATGATCGTTCTTGGATACAACGGCTTCTCGCGGGTGGCGGAACTCTTCGGCCGGCTGTACGGCCACACCCCCGAGAGCGTCGACCGGCACAACCTCATCGGCCATGACGCCGCGGCCTGCCTCTTCGTCGACGGCCGACTGGTGGCCGCCGTGGAGGAGGAGCGCCTCAACCGGCAGAAGAAGACCAGCGCCTTCCCGGCGCTGGCCATCCGCTGGTGCCTCGACCAGGCCGGTCTCGACATCGACGACGTGGACCGGTTCGCCTTCGGCTGGAACCACGACGAGGAGTACGCGGACGCCGTGGTGACCGGCGTCGCCGGCTCCCCGGAACCGGCCGAGGCCCGGCTCCGGACCCTCACCACCTTCGGCGAGCTCTACCTGGGGGCGATCGGCCGCAGCGCGCTGGTGGAGGACTTCACCCGGTCCACCGGCTACGCCCTGCCGGACGCCAAACTCGTCACCGTGCCGCACCACCACGCCCACCTGGCGTGCGGCCGGCTGTTCTCGGGGGCCGCGGACGCCGCGTTCCTCGTGAACGACGGAACGGCCGAACGGAACAGCGCCATCATGGGCGAGGTCCGGAACGGCAAGGTCGAGGTCTTCGACCGGTTCACCATCGACGCCGGCCATTCGATCGCCCAGCTCTTCGGCGCGATCACCCGCTACCTGGGATTCGTCCCCAACAACGACGAGTACAAGGTGATGGGGCTGGCCGGATTCGGCGAGGCCCCCGCGAAGAACCCCCTGCTCGGTGAGGTCGTCACCCTGGAGGAGGGCGGCCGCTACAGCCTGCGTCTGGCCCACGACCGGCGTGGACCGCGCGCCTACGACGGCCTGCTCGACGAGCTGTTCGGGGGCGACGACGCCACCCGCCACACCTTCGACTACCGGGTGCGCCTGGCCTGCGCGGCCCAGCAGATGGTCGAGACGGTCACCGCCCACCAGTTGCGGGCGCTCGCCGGGGCGACCGACCTGCGGGACCTGATCTTCGAGGGAGGCCTGGCGCTCAACTGCGTCAACAACACCAAGCTGCTGGAGGAGACGCCGTTCGAGCGGATGGAGGTGAGCTTCGGAGCGAGTGACCCCGGCGTCTCGATCGGCGCCGCCGCACACGTCGCGTTCGAGCAGCCCGAACCCGTCACCGCCGCGCTGGCGCCCTACACCGGCCCCGCGTACGACGCCGACGAGATCAGGAAGGTCCTCCAGCGGCACGAACCGGCACTCGTCTGGGAGGAGATACCGACCGCCGAGGTGGCCCGCAGGACCACGGACCTGCTGTCCGCCAAGAAGGTCGTCGGCTGGTTCCAGGGCCGCACGGAGTTCGGGCCCAGGGCGCTCGGCAACCGCAGCATCCTCGCCGACCCCAGCCACGCCGACATGAAGGACGTCATCAACAACCGGGTCAAGCACCGGGAGCCGTTCCGGCCCTTCGCGCCGATCGTGCTGGAACGGGACGCCGCGAAGGTCTTCGAACTGGGCAAGAAGGACCGGTCCCCGTACATGACCTTCGTCTTCCCGGTCCGTCCGGAATACACCGAGAAGATCGCGGCGGCCACCCACGTGGACGCCACCTCCCGCATCCAGACCGTCACGGAGGAGGGCAATCCGCTCCTGGCGGAGCTGCTGTCGGAGTTCACCGCGCGGACCGGGGTGCCGTGTCTGGTGAACACGTCCTTCAACGTGGCGGGTGAGCCGATCGTCTGCTCACCCGAGGACGCCGTCGCGTGCTTCCTCGGCACGGACATCGATCATCTGGTCATCGGGGACTTCGTGGTCTCCAAGAACTGACACCGACCCGCACCATCCGAAAAGCGGCCCGCCGGGAACCCCGGCGGGCCGCTCTTCGTGTTTCCCGCCGGGGTACTTTCGCCGCCCGAGCACCGAATCCACGGGAAGGAACGACGCGATGACCTTGCGTTCCGATGTGTCCGAGCTGCTCGCGGGGGCCGCCATCCTCGACGTGGACGTCGACGACGCCGTAGCGGACGAGCATGTGCGCTCGTCCGCGTACCGACGCATCGCCCTGGTGACCGCCTCCTCACGGAGCCGCGACCGGGACCGCGCGATCGTGGCCACGATCCTGCGCGACCCCGACGAGATGGTGTCCAAGACGGCGGTGGTCGCCCTCGTGGACGGCATCGCGAGGAAGGCGACCGGTCCTGCCGAGTTCCGGCAGTGGTCGGCCGGACTGCTGTCGGAGACCGACCGGCTCAGGGCGGAGGGGTACCGCGCGTTCATCCGCCGCCGCGTCCACGACTGGCTGTTCCACCTGTCCATCGAGGACGGCCACGTGCCGACCCCCGCCGAGCTGGCGGAGGTCACGGACTGGATGCAGCGCCTCCTCGCCCACGAGTCGACCTCGCCGGAGGTACTCGCCCTGCTCGCCGGGTCGGGCAGCAGAAAGAAGATCCGGAACGTCGCGAAGGACCGAGCCCGAAACCGCAGGCTGCGAACGCGATGAACTCAACGGGTCCACCGGCGAGCGGAGCGTCGGCGACCGGTCGTGTCCCGGAGACGCCGCCGCACCCCACCCCGACCCCCTGAGCGGCAGGCCGGACGGGGAGCGGCGGCACTCGGATGTCAGATGTCCCTGAAGATCTCGATCTGCGCGCCCACCGAGTTGAGCCGCTCGGCCAGCTCCTCGTAACCGCGGTTGATCACATAGACGTTGCGGAGTACGGAGGTGCCTTCCGCCGCCATCATCGCCAGCAGCACCACCACGGCGGGCCGCAGTGCTGGCGGGCACATCATCTCGGCGGCGCGCCAGCGGGTCGGGCCCTCGACCAGGACCCGGTGGGGGTCGAGGAGTTGGAGGCGGCCGCCGAGGCGGTTGAGATCGGTGAGGTAGATCGCACGGTTGTCGTAGACCCAGTCGTGGATCAGGGTCTGGCCGTGCGCGGCGGCGGCGATCGCCGCGAAGAACGGGACGTTGTCGATGTTGAGGCCGGGGAACGGCATCGGGTGGATCTTGTCGATCGGGGCTTCCAGCTTGGAGGGCCGCACGGTCAGGTCCACCAGGCGGGTACGCGCGTTGTCGGCGGCGTACTCCGGGGTGCGGTCGCAGTCGACGCCCATCTCCTCCAGGACCGCGAGCTCGATCTCCAGGAACTCGATCGGCACCCGGCGGATGGTGAGTTCGGACTCGGTCACCACCGCGGCGGCCAGCAGGCTCATCGCCTCGACCGGGTCCTCGGAGGGGGAGTAGTCCACGTCCACGTCGATCTGCGGGACCCCGTGCACGGTGAGCGTCGTCGTGCCGACCCCGTCGACCCGTACGCCCAGCGCCTCCAGGAAGAAGCACAGGTCCTGGACCATGTAGTTGGACGAGGCGTTGCGGATGACCGTCGTGCCGTCGTGGCGGGCGGCGGCCAGCAGGGCGTTCTCGGTCACGGTGTCGCCGCGCTCGGTCAGCACGATGGGCCGGCCCGGGGAGACGGAGCGGTCCACCTGCGCGTGGTACAGACCCTCCGTGGCGGCGATCTCCAGGCCGAACCGGCGCAGCGCGATCATGTGCGGCTCGATGGTCCGGGTGCCGAGGTCGCAGCCGCCCGCGTACGGCAGGGTGAACTGTTCCATCCGGTGCAGCAGCGGGCCCAGGAACATGATGATCGAGCGGGTGCGGCGCGCGGCGTCGGCGTCGATCGCCTCCAGGTCCAGCTGCGCGGGCGGCACGATCTCCAGGTCCACGCCGTCGTTGACCCAGCGGGTGCGTACTCCGATGGAGTTCAGCACCTCCAGGAGCCGGAACACCTCCTCGATCCTGGCCACCCGGCGCAGGACCGTGCGCCCCTTGTTGAGGAGCGAGGCGCACAGCAGCGCGACGCAGGCGTTCTTGCTGGTCTTGACGTCGATGGCGCCGGAGAGCCGGCGGCCGCCGACGACCCGCAGATGCATGGGCCCGGCGTAACCGAGCGACACGATCTCGCTGTCGAGGGCTTCACCGATGCGGGCGATCATCTCAAGGCTGATGTTCTGGTTGCCGCGCTCGATGCGGTTGACGGCGCTCTGGCTCGTGGCGAGCGCCTCGGCCAGCTGCGTCTGTGTCCAGCCCCGGTGCTGACGGGCGTCACGGATGAGCTTGCCGATGCGTACGAGGTAGTCGTCTGACATGACGGCAGGTTATCTCAGATATGAGATGAGGATGATGTGAGGGTGTGCCGTTCGAGTGACGGGTGTGTACCGGCCCCGCATGCGCCGGGTCTCCCCATCGTCGCCCGCGCGGGACCGAAGGGCGCGCTCCGCGCGTCCGTACGGGGCACGGAGGCGCGGAGGCGCGGAGGCACGGTGGTGCGGAGTTTCACCCCGCCTTACGCCGACGGGGCGCCGGCCGTCGGGGCGTCGAGAACGGCGGCCACGGCTTCGATCTCGACGAGCTGGTCCGCGTAGCCGAGCACGGTGACGCCCATCAGGGTGCTCGGCACGTCGTGCTCGCCGAACGAGTCCCGGACCACCCCCCAGGCGGCCACGAGATCCTCCTGCCGGGCCGACGCCACGAGGACTCGTGTGCTGATGACGTCCTCGATCGAAGCGCCCGCGTCGGCCAGCGCGGTCCGGAGGTTCTCCACGGCCTTCGCCGCCTGGCCCGCGAAGTCCCCCACGGCCACGGTGTTGCCGTGCTCGTCGAGCGGACACGAACCGGCGAGGAAGATCAGCCGGGACTCCGCTGGTGCGGTGGCCGCATAGGCGTATTCGGCCACGTCGGAGAGGGAGCGGGAACGGATCAGCGAAACGGCGCTGGTGCGGGTCACGGTGGGTGTGTCTCCTGGTGCTGGGGTGCGTGCCGGCGGGCCGGCGGGCCGGATGGCGGGTTCGGGTGGCCGGGGTTGGATGGCAGGTTCCGGCGACCGGGCCGTGTGTACTGCGCCGGGTCGGCCGACCCCGGAATGCGCCATCCTTTCAGCGCACTTCACGTTCCGCTTCCCTATTTTCCCGACCGGTCCCCTACCCGGCCATCGCCCGCTCCGCGCCGACGAAAATCGGAGGACCGCCGAACAGGTGCGCCACTAGGGTGGCCCGATGGCTTCGATCAGGCAGGTTCAGATCACCTTCGACTGCGCGTCGCCCACACGCGTCGCGTATTTCTGGTGCGAGGTGTTGGGGTACGTCGTACCGCCGCCGCCCGAGGGGTTCGCCACGTGGGGCGATTACGACCTCTCGTTGCCGCCCGAGAAGCGGGACGCGGGGTTCGTCTGCCAGGACCCCTCGGGTGTGGGCCCGCGCATGTACTTCCAGCGCGTTCCCGAGGGCAAGGTCGTCAAGAACCGGGTGCATCTGTGCGTGCGGGTCGGCACCGGACTCGTGGGGGAGGAGCGCCTCGCCGCGCTGGAGGCCGAATGCGCGCGGCTGATCCCGCTCGGCGCGGTGCGGCAGCGCCTGCTGCTCGCCGATGAGGAGAACGAGTCCTGCCTCGTGATGCAGGACATCGAGGGCAACGAGTTCTGCCTCGACTGACACCCTCGGGCCCCCTCGGGCCCTGTCCCCGCGAGGCAGGGCCTGCGGGCCGGCCGTTCCGAAAAGCCCGTTCTGCGTGCGGGCGCGGTGTGAGCGGTGCTCAGCGGCCCGCCGTGAGCTGCCGTGCGAAGCGGCGTACGGCATCGGTGAAGGCGTCCGGCGCGTCGAAGTTCGCGAGATGTCCTGCCCTCGGGATCAGTTCGACACGAGCATGCGGGTGCGCGCGGGCGAAGTCCGCCTCGCCGGACCGGAAGAGGCTGTCCTTCTCGCCGTTGAGGATCAGTGCCGGAGCCGCCACGTGGCGCATCGCGCCCGCGTCGAAGCGTCCCAGTACCTCGCCCCAGGCGGCCGGCAGGGTGTGGAAGGCGTAGCCGGAGCGGATGGTCGCCTCCACCACGTCCGGCGGATAGTGCCGCAGCAGCAACCGGTCGTTCCACCGGGTCAGCCGCTCCGCCGGTATGCGGGGCACCAGCCCGGCGACCCACCGGTACGGCATCGTCCACGCGCCGCGGGTGGCGGCGCTGGCGCCGGCGAGGACCAGTCCGCGGAGCTGCTCGGGTCGGCGCCGCGCGAAATCCAGCGCGACGTATCCGCCGAGTGAGTGCCCGACGACCAGGGCCGGGCCGCGGCCGAGCGAGTCCACCGCCGAGGCGATGATCTCGGTTGCGGAGCTCAGGCTCCAGGGCTGGTCAGAGCGCTCCCCGTGGCCCGGAAGGTCGACGGCGGCCACCGGGAATTCGTTCCGGAGCGCGGCGAGCTGGGTGCTCCACTGTCCCGCGCTGAAGCGTGTCCCGTGCACGAAGACCATGGGCAGCGCATCCGCGGCCATGGGTGACGCATCTGCTGTCGTCATCGCCCCCCCGGTGATGTCGTCCTCACTCGGACTCTACCCGCGCGGTCCCCCGTCGGATCGAGGCGGTCCGGCGCGTCCGGTGGTGTGGTGGGGCACCTGGGCATGACCGAGCGGCGGCTATGTACTAGAGTTATCTCGACATCGAGATATCTGCCGAGGCGCACCGCAGCCGCCGCCCGGTAAGGGTTACCTAACTAATCCTTACCTTAGCGGATGGTCGGGGCCGTAGACGGCAAAACGCGGCGCCGACTGCCAAGGAGGCGCGGCGCGGAGATACGCGCACATTGAAGAAGGAGACTGTCGTGTCGGCGAACAGCTTCGACGCCCGCAGCACGCTGCGCGTGGGCGACGAGTCGTACGAGATCTTCAAGCTGGACAAGGTAGAGGGCTCCGCGCGCCTCCCGTACAGCCTGAAGGTCCTGCTGGAGAACCTGCTCCGTACCGAGGACGGCGCGAACATCACCGCCGACCACATCCGGGCCATCGGCGGCTGGGACTCCCAGGCGCAGCCCAGCCAGGAGATCCAGTTCACGCCGGCCCGCGTGATCATGCAGGACTTCACCGGCGTGCCGTGTGTCGTGGACCTCGCCACCATGCGTGAGGCCGTCAAGGAGCTCGGCGGGGACCCGGCGAAGATCAACCCGCTGGCCCCGGCCGAGCTGGTCATCGACCACTCCGTCATCGCCGACAAGTTCGGCACCAAGGAAGCCTTCGGCCAGAACGTCGAGCTGGAGTACGGCCGCAACAAGGAGCGCTACCAGTTCCTGCGCTGGGGCCAGACCGCCTTCGACGAGTTCAAGGTCGTCCCCCCGGGCACCGGCATCGTCCACCAGGTGAACATCGAGCACCTGGCGCGTACGGTCATGGTCCGCAACGGCCAGGCGTACCCCGACACCCTCGTCGGCACCGACTCGCACACCACCATGGTCAACGGCCTCGGCGTGCTGGGCTGGGGCGTCGGCGGCATCGAGGCCGAGGCCGCGATGCTCGGCCAGCCGGTCTCCATGCTCATCCCGCGCGTCGTCGGCTTCAAGCTGACCGGCGAGCTCCCGGCCGGCACCACCGCCACCGACCTCGTGCTGACCATCACCGAGATGCTCCGCAAGCACGGCGTCGTCGGCAAGTTCGTCGAGTTCTACGGTGAGGGCGTCGCCGCCACCTCGCTCGCCAACCGCGCCACCATCGGCAACATGTCGCCCGAGTTCGGCTCCACCGCCGCGATCTTCCCGATCGACGACGAGACGCTGAACTACCTGCGTCTGACCGGCCGCGACGCCCAGCAGGTCGCCCTCGTCGAGGCGTACGCCAAGGAGCAGGGCCTCTGGCTGGACCCGGCCGCCGAGCCGGACTTCTCCGAGAAGCTGGAGCTCGACCTCTCCACGGTCGTCCCCTCCATCGCCGGCCCGAAGCGCCCGCAGGACCGCATCGTCCTCGCGAACGCCAAGGAGCAGTTCGCCCGCGACGTCCGCAACTACGTCTCCGACGACGAGGAGGCGGGCAAGGAGTCCTTCCCGGCCTCCGACTCCCCGGCGTCCTCCAACGGCGTCCCGTCGAAGCCGACCACGGTCACGGCCCCCGACGGTTCGACGTACGAGATCGACCACGGCGCCGTCACCGTCGCCGCGATCACCTCCTGCACCAACACCTCGAACCCCTACGTCATGGTCGCCGCCGCGCTCGTGGCGAAGAAGGCGGTCGAGAAGGGCCTGACCCGCAAGCCGTGGGTCAAGACCACCCTCGCCCCGGGCTCGAAGGTCGTCACCGACTACTTCGACAAGGCGGGTCTGACCCCGTACCTCGACAAGGTCGGCTTCAACCTCGTCGGCTACGGCTGCACCACCTGCATCGGCAACTCCGGCCCGCTGCCGGAGGAGGTCTCCAAGGCGGTCAACGAGAACGACCTCGCGGTCACCTCGGTGCTCTCCGGCAACCGTAACTTCGAGGGCCGGATCAACCCCGACGTCAAGATGAACTACCTGGCGTCCCCGCCGCTGGTCGTCGCGTACGCCATCGCCGGTTCGATGAAGGTCGACATCACCAAGGACGCCCTCGGCGTCGATCAGGACGGCAAGCCGGTCTACCTGACCGACATCTGGCCCTCCGAGGCCGAGGTCAACGACGTCGTGGCGAACGCCATCGGCGAGGACATGTTCAACAAGTCCTACCAGGACGTCTTCGCGGGCGACGCCCAGTGGCAGGCGCTGCCGATCCCGACCGGCAACACCTTCGAGTGGGACTCCGAGTCCACCTACGTGCGCAAGCCCCCGTACTTCGAGGGCATGACCATGGAGACGACCCCGGTCGAGGACATCACCGGCGCCCGGGTGCTCGCCAAGCTCGGCGACTCGGTCACCACCGACCACATCTCCCCGGCCGGCGCCATCAAGGCCGACACCCCGGCCGGCAAGTACCTCACGGAGCACGGCATCGAGCGCCGTGACTTCAACTCCTACGGCTCGCGCCGCGGTAACCACGAGGTCATGATCCGCGGCACGTTCGCCAACATCCGCCTGCGCAACCAGATCGCGCCGGGCACCGAGGGCGGCTACACCCGCGACTTCACGCAGGGCGACGGCCCGGTGTCGTTCATCTACGACGCCTCGCAGAACTACCAGGCCGCCGGCACCCCCCTCGCGATCCTCGCGGGCAAGGAGTACGGCTCCGGCTCGTCCCGCGACTGGGCCGCCAAGGGCACCGCGCTCCTCGGCGTCAAGGCCGTCATCGCCGAGTCCTACGAGCGCATCCACCGCTCGAACCTCATCGGCATGGGCGTCCTCCCGCTCCAGTTCCCCGAGGGCCAGACCGCCGAGACCCTCGGCCTCACCGGCGAGGAGACCTTCTCCTTCACCGGCGTCACCGAGCTGAACAACGGCACCACCCCGCGCACGGTCAAGGTCACCACCGACACCGGTGTGGAGTTCGACGGCGTCGTGCGCATCGACACCCCCGGCGAGGCGGACTACTACCGCAACGGCGGCATCCTGCAGTACGTGCTCCGCAGCCTGATCCGCAAGTAGGCGGACCGGACCGAGCGGTGAGGGCCGCATCCCGGGTTCCCCCGGGGTGCGGCCCTTCCGCGTACCGCCGACTGACGGGCCGTCACAGCGCATGCCGGTCGACTTCGGCGATCCGGCACTCCGTGCCCGCGGCCACCTCGCCGGACCCCTGGGCCCTCACCTCGACCGACGCGCCGGGGGCGACCTCCTCGGTGGTCGCGACGCCGTCGGACACCACCGTGCCGTCCGCGTCCACGAACGTGATGGACACGATGTACGCCGCCGGACTCCCGGACCTGTTCACGATCCTCAGGTCCGCGTGCGGCCAGCCGATCAGGGAGTCGCGCGTGCACTTCGTGACCGTGACGTCCTTCTCGGCGGGCGGCCCGGCCGCGTCGGGCTCCACCGGCTCCTCGTAGGACGGCTCCTCGGCGTACGGCTCCTCGTCGTACGGTTCGGAGTAGGGCGCGTCCGACCGCTCGGGCGGCAGCGCGATGGAGTCCGAGACCGAGTCCATCAACGCGTAGACGAGCGCCACCATCGCCCCCGCCACGACCAGCCCGCCGCCCACGGCGAGCGTCACGATCAGCCCCGTACGCTGCTTTCCCGGCGGTGCGGCGGGGGCCGCCCACGGCGAAGGCGGCGACGCACCCACCGGAGCCGGGTGCTCCGGCTGCGGCTGTTCGGGCGGCGGAGGCGGGAAGTAGTCGGACATGCGGTCCCCCCACGGGAAAAGGATCAAGTGAGGGACTTACGGTACGGGGCCCCACCCGCACCACCCGCGCCACCTGTACAGAAAGCGAACGGACCCATGGGCGAGCTGATCCTCATCCGGCACGGCGAGACCGAGTGGTCGCGTTCCGGACAGCACACCAGCTACACCGACCTCCCCCTCACCGACGTCGGGGAGCGCCAGGCCCGCGCGCTCGTCCCGCTGCTGGCCGACCGGAACATCGGGCTCACCCTCGTCAGCCCGATGATCCGGGCCCGCCGCACCGCCGAACTGGCCGGACTCCCCGATCCCCGGGTCACCCCCGAGCTGCGGGAGTGGGACTACGGCGGCTACGAGGGCATCACCACCCCGGCGATCCGCCGCACCCGGCCCTTCTGGAACCTGTGGACCGACGGCGTCGACCCCGGCTCGGAGGAGCACCCCGGCGAGAGCCCCGAACAGATCGGGCAGCGGGCCGACCAGGTCCTCGCGGGCGTCCGGTCCGCCGCCGACGGAATCGGGAGCGCGGACATCGCGCTCGTCGCGCACTCGCACTTCCTGCGCGTCCTCACCGCCCGCTACCTCGGCCTGACCCCGGCCGAGGGACGGCTCTTCCAGCTCGCCACCGGCGCCCTGTCCCGGCTCGGCACCGAACACGGCCGGCCGGTCGTCGCCGCGCTCAACGTGGCCTTGCCGGAAAGCCTCCAGCCGCACTGAATTCCGTCCTGCCCGAGCGCCTCCAGCAGGCGTGAACGCCGACGGCCGGCACCCCGCCCTTCGGGGTACCGGCCGCCGGCGCTCACCGCGTCACGATCAGGAGAGCAGCTCCACCTCCGCGAGCGTCGCCGAACCCGTCAGCACCAGCCGGTACTTCTCGTACGAGCCGGGCCTGTCCACCGAGAACACCCGGGTCTGCTTGTCCCAGGCGAACGACTGGCCGGAGCGGCGGTCGATGTCCGTCCACTTCTCGCCGTCGGCCGAGCCCTGGAGCATCCAGCCCTTCGGGGCCTTGTCGGCAGCCGCCGACGTCAGCGTGTACTGGATCCCCTTCGTCGCCGAGGGCACCGGCAGCTCCACCGAACCGACCGTCGCCGAGGTGGCCGAGGTGTCGTCGAACAGCGCGCCGTCGCCCTTGAGCGCGTCGCCCTTGGGCGTCGGGACCTTGTCGTCCTTCTGCACGGAGACCGGGGCCGCGTCCTTGCCCGTGCCCCACGCCGACGGCTTCGGTCCCATGTCGAACTCCAGCGTGCCGCCCTTGGCCAGCACGTCGTGGGGGAGCGCCGTGGAGGTCCACTTCTTGCCGTTGACCTTCACGCCCTGTACGTAGATGTTCCTGTCGCTGTTCTTCGGGGCCTTCACGACCAGCTTGCGGCCGTTGTCCATGCGGACGGTCACCTTCTTGAAGAGCGGCGAGCCGATCGCGTACTCCCCGCTGCCCATGACCAGCGGGTAGAAGCCGAGCGAGGAGAAGAGGAACCAGGCCGACTGCTCGCCGTTGTCCTCGTCGCCGTGGATGCCCTGCCCGATCTCGCTGCCGACGTACAGCCGGCCCAGCACCTCACGGACCTTCTCCTGCGTCTTGTACGGCTGCGAGGCCGCGTTGTACATGTACGTGGCGTGGTGGGCGACCTGGTTGCTGTGCCCGTACTGGCCCATCCGTACGTCACGCGCCTCGGTCATCTCGTGGATGACGCCGCCGTAGCTGCCGACGAACTCCGGGCCCGCCGTCTCCGGCGTCGAGAAGTACGTGTCCAGCTTCTTGCCGAGCCCGTCGCGGCCGCCGTACAGGTTGGCCAGGCCCCGGCTGTCCTGCGGGGCGGTGAAGGCGTAGCCCCAGCCGTTGGTCTCGGTGTAGTCGTAGCCCCAGACGCGGGGGTCGTACTCGCCGGAGGGCAGACGCCAGTCGCCGTTCGGCTTCTTGCCCTGGAAGAACCCGGCCTTGTCGTCGAAGAGCTTGACGTACTTCTGCGCCCGGTTCATGAAGTACGCGGACTCTTCCTTGTACCGCGCCTTCTTCGTCTTCTTGTACAGCTCCTCGCCCATCCGGGCGATGCCGTAGTCGTTGACGTAACCCTCCAGCGACCAGGACAGGCCCTCGTGGGTCTCGGTGTCCGCGTAGCCGGTGAAGACCGAGGTCTCCAGGCCCTTGCGGCCGACGCCCGAGGACGGCGGGGCCACGGTGGCGTTCTTGAGCGCCGCGTCGTACGCCGCCTCGGCGTCGAACTTCACGCCCTTGACGTACGCGTCGGCGAACGCCACGTCCGAGCTGGTGCCGGTCATCAGGTCCGCGTAGCCGGGGGAGGACCAGCGCGAGGTCCAGCCGCCGTCCTTGTAGTGCTGGACGAAACCGTCCACCAGCTCGCCGGCCTTCTTCGGGGAGAAGAAGGAGTAGGCGGGCCACGTCGTGCGGTAGGTGTCCCAGAAACCGTTGTTGACGTACACCTCGCCGTCGACGATCTTCGCGCCGGTCTGCGTCGGGGTGTTCTCACCGGTCGCCTTCGAGAAGGGGCTGGCGTACCTGTTCTTGCCCTTCACCTTCTCGTGGCCGGAGTTCGGGTAGAGGTAGAGCCGGTACAGGCTGGAGTAGAGCGTCGTCAGCTGGTCGGCGTTCGCGCCCTCGACCTCGACCGTCCCCAGGATGTCGTCCCAGGCGCTCTGCGCCTTGCGCTGCACCCGGTCGAAGGAGGTGGACTCCGGGATCTCCATGGCCAGGTTCTGCTTCGCCTGGTCGACGCCGATCAGCGAGGTGGCCAGCCGCAGGTTGACCGTGCGGTCCTTGCCCGCGTCGAAGCGGAAGAACCCGGTGACGTCGTCGCCACCGCCGCCCTTCAGCTTGCCGCTGTCGGTGACCGGCGCGTCGAAGACGCCGTACACGAACATCCGGGTCGCCCCGGTGGACAGGCCGCTCTTGACGTCCGAGTAGCCGGAGAAGGATCCGGTCTTCGGGTCGAGGGTGATACCGCCGTCGTTCGAGACGTTGTCGAAGACCAGGCTCGCGTCCTTGCCGGGGTACGTGAACCGCATCCGGGCCGCGTGGTCGGTCGGCGTCATCTCGGCCTTGAGGCCGTTCTCGAACGTGACGCCGTAGTAGTGCGGCTTCGCCGTCTCGTTCTCGTGCCGGAACGGCAGCGCGCGGGCGGTGCGGGACGCGTCCGGGGTGCCGCTCGCGGCCGACGGCATCAGCTGGAAGGTCTGCCGGTCGCCCATCCAGGGGCTCGGCTCATGGCTGGCGGCGAAGGCCTGGAGCGTGGGGAGGTTGTCCGCGTTGTTGCCCCGGTGGTAGTCGTACAGCCAGCTGGTGGTGCCGGCGTTGGTGACCGGCGTCCAGAAGTTGAAGCCGTGCGGGACGGCCGTGGCCGGAATGTTGTTGCCGCGCGAGAAGCCGCCGCTGGAGTTGGTGCCGCGGGTCGTCAGCGCGTAGTCCGACAGATGCGCCTTGCGCTTCTCCGGCTTCTTCGGGGCGATCGTGATGTCGTCGATCCAGCCCTGGAACTTCGCCTTCCCCTTGGGGGAGTCGTACGCCACCAGGATCCGGTCGACCGTCTTGCCCGCGGCGACCGTGCCGAGGCGGGCGGCGACCTTGTTCCACTGGTTGACGTAGAGGCGCTTGGCGTCCGCCTGGCCCTGCGGCGTCAGGAGCCCGCCGTGGCTGTCGGTCGCCTTCAGGTCGCTCAGGTACGTGCCGTCGGTGAAGGCGAGGTCCACCGCGACGTGCGTGGCCGGGTAGTTCAGGTCCGTCTCGCCCATCTGCGGGTAGACGAGATAGGACAGCTCGGTGTCCTTGGTGACGGCCGTGTTCACGTCGAAGATCTTGTTGTACGAGTAGGCACGTCCGTCGGGCGTGTGGGTGCCCGCGTAACGCAGTGCCTTCTTTCCGGTGAATCCGGCCCCGGACTTCGCGGTGGGGGAGCCGGAGGGACCGCGGTCGGGCTGGCTGCGCATCTCGTCGGGCACCGGCGCGGAGGTGTCACCGTTCGAGAACTGAACGTCGGCGAGCTGCAGCGCGTCCGACGCGCCGTTGTTCTTCGTGATCTCCAGCCGGAAGTGCCGGTAAGCGGTGTCGCCCGAGAAGTCGTACGTCCTCGTCTCGTGGCGCTTGGCGAAGGTCTCGCCGGTGCGGGTGTCGAGGTCGGTCCACTCCTTGCCGTCCGCCGAGCCCTGGAGCGTCCAGTCCTTCGGGTCGCGCTCGGCGTGGTCGTTGGCCGAAGTGAGGGCGTACGTCACGACCTTGACCGGTTCGTCCAGATCGAACTCGACCCAGCCGGTGGGCTTGAACGTCAGCCACTTGGAGCCCGGCTCGACGTCGACGAGGTTCTCCTTGACCTCCCCGCCGGCGGTGTTCTCGGCGCTCGCGCGCAGCTCCGTCACCCGGTCGGTGACATTGCCCGGTATGCCGGAGGAGAAGCCCCCGTCGACGCCGGAGGACCGCTTCTTGCCGTCGGGCCCCTCCTCGACGGTGCTGCGCCAGTCCGGCTGCCTCTCGTCCGCCTCGAACGAGGTGCTGAACGTCCGGTCGCCGGACGGCTTCCTGTCCGGCGAGGAGGGCTGGGCGGTGGCGACCGCGGGGGCGATCACCACCAGGGCGAGGGAAGCCGCCAGGGCGGCTGCTGTGGGGGTCCGTCTCCGGCGGGAGGCCGGGCGGGGGGCCGCTTGAGGGGCCTGGTCGGATCTGTGATTGAGGCCGCGTGGTGGCTGCATGCCGAGCCGTTCCTCCCCGGGAAAATGCATGGACAACGTTGTCATAGCGGGATGCAAGGTCCAGTAGGGATCCAAGTGGCGCGACGTGTCAAGGGTGTTGTCGCGGGGCTCGTCGGCGAATCGGCCGGAATGGGGAAATAGCCGCCGCGGGAAGAGGGCGCGGGGTGCCGAGGTGTCCGTGAGGTCTCAACTCGGGAAAGACTGCCGCCCAAACCTGCATTCGATCTTGCTCAGTTGGCGACAAGTGGACTATACCTGTCGGCACCTGCACGGCCGCTTCACGCGGACGTGCGCGCGGGGGAAACAGGGACGGTTGCGAGGACGCCAGGGGTGTCCTCGCTGTACGGTCTCCCGGCATCCCCACTGCACCGGCCCGTCCGGTACATCTGCATATCCGCATGACCCAAGCGCAACTGACCGCGGTGGCGGGGCCCTTCGCCTGAGGCGAATTTTCGACGGGTGACCGGTACACCGCCTGAGTCCTGGAGAAGGCGAGGACTTGAGCATGGGATCCACCTCCGCCCACAACAATGAGGGCCTTGGCCGTCGCGATCTGATCAAGCGTTCTGCCGCACTCGGCCTGATCGCTGTTCCGACGATGAGCTTCCTGTCCGCCTGCGCGAGCGGCGACAGCGGCAGCGACGACAAGGTCGAAAAGGGCGAAAAGACCGAGAAGAACCCGCTGGCCGTCAACGGCAGCGCACCGCTGGACATCGTCATCTTCGACGGTGGCTTCGGCACCAAGTACGCCGAGGACGCCAAGGCCGTCTACGAGAAGACCTATCCCGACGCGAAGGTCAAGTTCTCCGCGACGCAGAAGATCCAGTCGGTTCTTCAGCCGCGGTTCAACGGTGGTACCCCGCCGGACCTGATCGACAACTCCGGCGCCCAGCAGATGGACATGGGCGTCCTGGTCGGCAAGAAGCAGCTCACCGACCTGACCCCGCTGCTCGACGCCCCCTCCATCGACGACCCCGCCAAGAAGGTCCGCGACACCCTGCGGCCGGGCATCATCGAGATGGGCCAGTTCGACGGCGACCCGGTCTGGATCATGTACTACGCGTACACGGTCTACGGCGTCTGGTACTCGCAGACCGCGCTGGAGAAGCTCGACTCCGCGTACCCGGAGACCTGGGACGACATGCTCGCGCTCTGCGCGAAGGCGAAGAAGGAGGGCATCGCCGGCTGGACCTACCCCGGCAAGCACCCCTACTACCTCCCCTTCTCGCTGTACCCCTTCATCGCCAAGATCGGCGGCGTCGAGGTCCTCGACGCGATCGACAACCTGGAGCCGAAGGCCTGGGAGCACCCGGCGGTCAAGGCGGCCTTCGAGGCGTACTACGAGCTCGTCGCCAAGGACTACATCCTCAAGGGCACCCCGGGCCTGGACCACCGCGGTTCCCAGGGAGCGTGGGCCCGCGGCAAGGCGCTGTTCATCCCGAACGGCTCCTGGGTCGAGAACGAGGAAGCGGCGATCATCCCCAAGGACTTCAAGCTGTCCGTGGGCGCTCCCTCCAGCCTCGACTCCTCGGACAAGCTGCCCTTCGGCACGCTCTGGGCGTCCGGCGGCGAGCCGTTCATCGTCCCGAGCAAGGCGAAGAACCCCGAGGGCGGCATGGAGCAGCTGCGCATCATGCTCAGCGAGGCCTCCTCCAAGTCCTTCACCACCAGCACCAAGTCGCTCTCCGCCTTCAACGGCGGCACGGACGGCATCGAGCTGTCCGACGGCCTGAAGTCCGGTGTCGCCGCGCTGGAGAAGGCCGGCACCAACGTGGTCAACCCGCGCCTGCAGGACTGGTACGTGAAGCTCCAGAAGGAGCAGATCGGTGTCGCCGCGCTCGGCGAGATGATGGCCGGCCGCGCCAAGCCGGCCGAGACCATCAAGAAGATCCAGGCCTTCGCCGACGCGACCGCCAAGGACCAGTCCATCAAGCACTTCAAGCACCAGTGACCACGCGTCACCAGCGGCGGGCAGCACGGGAAGGTCGGAGTCGGTAACGATGCAACACGGTAAATACCGGTTCATAGTCGGGTTCTTGGTGGTCCCGATGGCGTTGTACGTCATCTTCGTCATCTGGCCCTTCATCCAGTCCATCTACTACTCGTTCACGGACTGGACGGGGCTGAGTCCCGACTTCAAGATGGTCGGGTTCGACAACTACACCAAGATGCTCGATGACGACATCTTCTGGAAATCGCTGCAGCACAGCGTGCTGCTGGCCGTGCTGCTGCCGCTGGTGACGCTGGGGCTCGCGCTCTTCTTCGCCTTCATGCTCAACGTGGGCGGGCGGCGCCGTAAGGGCGCCGCCGTCACCGGCGTACGGGGCTCGGGCTTCTACAAGATCGCGTACTTCTTCCCGCAGGTGCTCTCGATCGCGATCGTGGCCATCCTGTTCCAGTTCGCCTTCGACCCGGCCCAGGGCATGATCAACGGCACGCTCAAGGCCGTCGGGATCAACGACGTACCGGACTGGCTGGGCGATCCGCAGCTGGCCCTGTGGTGCATCATGGCGGTCCTCGTCTGGTGCACGACCGGCTTCTTCGTGGTGCTGTTCTCCGCGGGCATGGCCTCCATCCCCAAGGACTTCTACGAAGCCGCCCTGCTGGACGGGGCGAGCCGCTTCACGACCTTCTTCCGGATCACGCTGCCCCTGCTGTGGGACACGGTCCAGTCCGGGTGGGTCTACATGGGCATCCTGGCGCTCGGCGCCGAGGGCTTCGCGATCGTCCACATCATGAGCGTCGGTCCCGGTGGGCCCGACTACTCGACCACCGTCCTGCCGCTGTACGTGTACCAGTCGGCGTTCCGTGACGGACAGGCGGGCTACGCGACCACGATCGGTGTCGCTCTGCTCATCGTGACGCTGGCGTTCGCCGCCGTCGTCATGCGGGTGGGCCGGCGCGAGCGGCTGGAGTTCTGATGAAGACCACTGACACCCCTCCCTCCGGGCCCTCCGGCGCCGAAGCGACGAAGGTGCCCGCCCAGCGCACCGGGCCGGTGGGCAAGAGCCCCTCGGCCCCCGCGAAGAAGAGCGAGGGCCAGGTCCTCAACGTCTTCTCGCACGGGATGCTGATCCTGTGGGCGATCATGGTCGTCCTGCCGCTGTTCTGGGCGGTGATGTCCTCGTTCAAGACGGACGCGGACATCTTCAACACGCCGTGGTCGCTGCCCGATTCGCTGAACTTCGACAGCTGGGGCCGGGCCTGGAGCCAGGCCCACATGAGCGAGTACTTCCTGAACACGATCCTGGTGGTCGGCGGGTCGCTCACCGGCACCCTGGTCCTCGGGTCCATGGCCGCCTACGTGCTCGCCCGCTTCGAGTTCCCGGGCAACCGGTTCATCTACTTCCTGTTCGTCGGCGGCATGAGCTTCCCGATCATGCTGGCGCTGGTCCCGCTGTTCTACGTCATGGACAACATGGGGCTGCTGAACACGATCCACGGGCTGATCCTCGTGTACATCGCGTACTCGCTGCCGTTCACCGTGTTCTTCCTGACCTCGTTCTTCCGTACGCTGCCGACCTCGGTGGCGGAGGCGTCGATCATCGACGGGGCCTCGCACACCCGTACGTTCTTCCAGGTCATGCTGCCGATGGCCAAGCCCGGCCTGATCAGCGTCGGCATCTTCAACTTCCTGGGGCAGTGGAACCAGTACATGCTGCCGACGGTGCTGAACACCGACCCGGACAAGCGGGTACTGGCCCAGGGCCTGGTGGAGCTGGCCTCCAGCCAGGGCTACAAGGGCGACTACTCCGGCCTCTTCGCCGGCCTGGTGATCGCGATGCTGCCCGTGCTGGCGGCGTACATCATCTTCCAGCGCCAGGTCGTCTCCGGTCTGACGGCGGGCGCCCTGAAGTAGGTCACGTATCCACAACAACCCGGTGCCCCGGCGGACTCCTCCGCCGGGGCACCGGGCCGTTGCGGGGTGCGCGGGTGCTCAGGTCTTGACGGGAGGCACCCCCGAACGGTCAGCTTAGAGTTCACATGTTGGAGGAAGCCGGGGTCTCATCGCTGCGGCCCCGGCCGGGGCGGTCTTCAGGACCGCCCGCCAAGGGCAGGAGTGGATGAGTCGATGGAGACTCCCGGGTCGCAGACATCGCTGCACAGGGCCAATCTGGAGCGGGTCGTACGCGCCGTACGGATGGCAGGATCGCTCACCCAGGCGGAGATCGCCCGGAGCACCGGGCTCTCCGCGGCCACCGTCTCCAATATCGTCCGGGAGCTGAAGGACGGCGGAACGGTCGAGGTCACCCCCACCTCGGCGGGCGGCCGGCGGGCCCGCAGCGTCTCCCTCAGCGGTGACGCCGGCATCGTCATCGGCGTCGACTTCGGCCATACGCACCTGCGCGTCGCCGTCGGCAACCTCGCCCACCAGGTGCTCGCCGAGGAGTCCGAGCCGCTGGACGTCGACGCCTCGTCCGCCGAGGGCTTCGACCGGGCGGAAGTGCTGGTCAAGCGGCTGATCGCGGCCACGGGGATCGGCCCGGACAAGGTGATCGGCATCGGTCTCGGGGTACCGGGGCCCATCGACGTCGAGTCCGGCACCCTGGGCTCCACCTCGATCCTGCCGGGCTGGACGGGCATCAACCCCAGCCAGGAGCTCTCCGGCCGCCTCGGCGTGCCCGTGTACGTCGACAACGACGCCAACCTCGGGGCGCTGGGCGAGCTGGTCTGGGGGAGCGGGCGGGGCGTCAAGGACCTGGCGTACATCAAGGTGGCCAGCGGCGTCGGCGCCGGTCTGGTGATCGACGGGACCATCTACCGGGGCCCCGGCGGCACGGCCGGCGAGATCGGGCACATCACGCTCGACGAGTCGGGCCCGGTGTGCCGCTGCGGCAACCGGGGCTGCCTGGAGACGTTCACCGCGGCCCGCTACGTCCTGCCGCTGCTCCAGCCCAGCCACGGCCCCGGGCTCACCATGGAGCGGGTGGTCCAGCTGGCGCGGGAGGGCGATCCGGGCTGCCGCCGGGTGATCGGCGACGTGGGCCGCCACATAGGCAGCGGTGTGGCCAACCTGTGCAACCTGCTCAACCCCAGCCGTGTGGTGCTCGGCGGATCGCTGGCGGAGGCCGGGGAGCTGGTCCTGGGGCCCATACGGGACTCCGTGTCGCGTTACGCGATTCCCAGCGCCGCGCGACAGCTCTCGGTGCTGCCCGGCGCGCTCGGCGGGCGTGCCGAAGTCCTGGGCGCACTCGCCCTGGTGCTGAGCGAGATGGGGGATTCAACCCTTTTGGAGGGCACCCTCCCCACGGCGACTCCTGCCTTCACTTAGATAACGAATGGCACCGTTGTCATCTCGTTAAGGATTTACTCCTTGACGCTGACGCTGGGGCCGAGTTGACTTCCAGCCACCTCGGCCGCAACGTCGCGGCCTCGTCAGGGAGGTTCGAGAATGAACACGCGTATGCGTCGTGCCGCCGTTGCCGTTGCCGCCACCACGATGGCGATCTCGCTGGCCGCTTGCGGGAGCGCCAAGGAGTCCGGCGACAAGGCCGAACAGAGCTCGGAGAAGAAGGGCGACGACCTGAAGATAGGTCTGCTCCTTCCCGAGAACCAGACGGCCCGTTACGAGAAGTTCGACCGGCCGATCATCGAGAAGAAGATCAGCGAGCTGACCAACGGCAAGGCCGAGGTCACCTACAACAACGCCAAGCAGGACGCGACCACCCAGTCGCAGCAGATCGACACGATGATCACCAACAAGGTCGACGCGCTCATCATCGGCGCTGTGGACGCCAAGGCGATCGAGAACAGCGTCAAGAAGGCCAAGGACGCGGGCATCCCGGTCGTCGCCTTCGACCGCCTCGCCGAGGGCCCCATCGACGCCTACACCTCCTTCGACAACGAGGAGGTCGGACGCGCGCAGGGCACCGCCCTGCTGGAGGCCCTGGGCGACAAGGCCGACGGCGGCACGATCGTGATGATGAACGGCGCGATCACCGACCCGAACGCCGCCCTCTTCAAGAAGGGCGCCAAGTCCGTCCTCGACGGCAAGGTGAAGTACGGCAAGGAGTACGACACCAAGGAGTGGAAGCCGGAGAACGCCAACGCCAACATGGAAGCGGCGATCACCGCGCTCGGCAAGGACAAGATCGACGGCGTCTACTCCGCCAACGACGGCATGGCGGGCGGCATCATCACCGCCCTCAAGGGCGCCGGTCTCTCGCCGCTCCCGCCGGTTACCGGCCAGGACGCCGAACTGGCGGGCGTGCAGCGCATCGTCACCGGTGAGCAGTTCATGAGCGTCTACAAGTCCTACCCGGCCGAGGGCATCGTCGCCGCGGAGATGGCCGTCGCCCTCGCCAAGGGCGAGAAGCTCGACTCCATCGCCACCTCGAAGGTCGACAGCGCCTCCGCGAAGGGCATCCCGACGGTCCTCGTCCCGGTCGTCTCGCTGACCAAGGACAACATCAAGGACACCGTCATCAAGGACGGCATCTGGACGCTGGACGAGATCTGCTCGGCCAAGTACAAGGCCGACTGCGACAAGATCGGTCTGAAGTAGGCACCCGGGACCCGGCCCGCCCCCGAGCCGCCGGGTCCCGCCCGCCGCCCCGCCCCCGCGATTCCCGCGAGGGCGCCGGCGGCACCGCCGCCCGCGCACGTGCCCGCCGCACCCCGGCCCGCACGCGCGCCACGAAGCCTGTCCGGCGCCCCGCACACCAACCGTCCCGCTACCGGGCGGGGCGTCGGACGGAACGCTTCACCCCGCTTTTCTCTCTGTGCTCGACACCGCCGCGCCTTCCCCCGGGCGCGGCATCCCCGCCGGTCAGGCGGCGAAGGAGATGGTTCATGTGTCCGCTACGCCCGTGTTGGCGTTGCGAGGGGTCTCCAAGCGCTTCGGTGCCGTCCAGGTACTCACCGATGTAGAGCTTGAGGTCCACGCCGGCGAGGTGGTCGCCCTGGTGGGCGACAACGGCGCCGGTAAATCAACGCTGGTCAAGACGATCGCCGGAGTGCACCCCATCGATGACGGCGTCATCGAGTGGGAGGGCAGGGCCGTGCAGATCAACAAGCCGCACGACGCCCAGAACCTCGGCGTCGCGACCGTCTACCAAGACCTCGCGCTGTGCGACAACATCGATGTCGTCGGCAACCTCTACCTCGGCCGGGAGCTGCGCAGGTTCGGCATCCTGGACGAGGTCGAGATGGAGCGCCGCTCCCGCGAGCTGCTGTCCACGCTCTCCATCCGCATCCCGAGCGTCCGCATCCCGATCGCCTCGCTCTCCGGCGGCCAGCGCCAGACCGTGGCCATCGCCCGGTCGATGCTCGGCGAGCCCCGGCTCGTCATCCTCGACGAGCCGACCGCGGCCCTCGGCGTCGAGCAGACCGCCCAGGTCCTCGACCTCGTCGAGCGACTGCGCGAGCGCGGCCACGCGGTCATCCTCATCAGCCACAACATGGCCGATGTGAAGGCCGTCGCCGACAAGGTCGCCGTGCTCCGGCTGGGCCGGAACAACGGTGTCTTCGATGTGAAGACCACCTCCCAGGAAGAGATCATCTCCGCCATCACGGGCGCCACGGACAACGCCGTGACCCGACGTGCGGCGCGCAACGCGGAGGTTTCCAAGTGACCACCGACAAGTCCGCCACCTCGCTGGACAAGGCCGACGCCACGGCCGACGCGCCGCCGGTCGGCAACCCGGACGCGGCCGAGGGCGCCGCCACGGTGATCGACCCCCGCCTGCTCATCCGCGAGCAGGGCCTCGGCGGCTACGTCACCGAGTTCAAGCGCAAGATCAGCGGCGGCGACCTGGGCTCGATCCCGGTGATCGTCGGGCTCGCGATCATCGCCATCGTCTTCCAGAGCATGAACTCCGA
The DNA here is from genome assembly GCF_014650675.1 of Streptomyces anulatus. Taxonomy (GTDB): domain Bacteria; phylum Actinomycetota; class Actinomycetes; order Streptomycetales; family Streptomycetaceae; genus Streptomyces; species Streptomyces anulatus. The sequence continues at coordinate 198,604 of NZ_BMVK01000005.1, forward strand.
GTTCCTCTCCGCGAAGAACATCAGCGACATCGCCACCACGATGGTCGCCACCGGAATGATGGCCGTGGGCATCATCTTCGTCCTGCTGCTCGGCGAGATCGACCTCTCCGTCGGCTCCGTCTCCGGTGTCTCCGGCGCCCTCGTCGCGGTGCTCAGCGTCACCCAGGGCATGAACGAATGGCTGGCGATCCTCGTCGCCATCGTCAGCGGCGCGGTGATGGGCGCGATCCACGGCTTCTTCTTCGCCCGGGTCGGGGCGCCCGCCTTCGCCGTCACCCTGGCGGGCCTGCTGTTCTGGCTCGGCTTCATGCTCCAGCTGCTCGGCGACTCCGGCACGATCAACCTGGACGGCGACGGGGTGGTCGGCAAGCTGACCACGTACTACTTCACCGACGTCGCCGCCGCCTACGGGCTCGCCGCCATCGCGGTCGTCGGCTACTTCGCCGCGGCCTTCCTGGACACCCGTCGCCGCGAGGCGGCCGGCATCCCGGCCCGCCCGCTCGCCGACATCCTCGTGCGCACCGCCGTCATCGCCGTGTTCGGCTTCGCCGCCGCGTACATGTTCAACCAGTACCGCGGCCTGCCGCTGGCGCTGGTCCTCTTCCTGATCGTCCTGGTCGGCACGGACTTCGTGCTCCGCCGTACGGCCTACGGGCGGAAGATCTTCGCGCTCGGCGGCAGCGTCGAGGCCTCCCGGCGGGCCGGCATCAACGTCACCGCGATCCGGATCTCCGTCTTCTCCGTCGCGGGGACCTTCGCGGCGATCGGCGGCCTGTTCTGGGCCTCCAAGATCGCGGCGGCCAACCAGGGCTCCGGCACCGGCGACCTCCTGATGAACGTCATCGCGGCGGCCGTCATCGGCGGCACCAGCCTCTTCGGCGGCCGCGGCCGCACCTGGAACGCCCTGCTCGGCGTCATGGTGATCGTCTCGATCCAGTACGGCCTGTCGCTCGAAGGCATCGCCACCCCGATCCAGTACATGGTCACGGGTGCTGTGCTTCTCGCCACGGTCGTCATCGACTCCGTCACCCGTAAGACCCAGAAGACCGCGGGCCGCGCCTGACCGCACATCCGCGCAGGCGCCCGGTGCCCCCAGGGGTGCCGGGCGCCTGCGCGTGTCGGGCATTTCCCGTTCGAACAGGGCTGCCCGATGCCCGCCGCCGCGAGCGGAACATTAGACTCATCGGATCGGCACGCTCGATCAGCTCAAACGCAAGGAGGCACGGGTGGATCTGCTGACCCGCATCAAGGGACCGCGCGACCTGGACCGGCTCAGCCTCGGCGAGCTGGACCAGCTCGCGGACGAGATCCGCACCTTCCTCGTGGACGCGGTGTCCAAGACCGGCGGACACCTCGGCCCCAACCTGGGCGTCGTCGAGCTCACCATCGCCCTGCACCGGGTCTTCGAGTCGCCCCGGGACAAGGTGCTCTGGGACACCGGCCACCAGAGCTACGTGCACAAGCTGCTCACCGGCCGCCAGGACTTCTCCCGGCTCAAGAGCAAGGGCGGCCTCTCCGGCTACCCCTCCCGCGCCGAGTCCGACCACGACGTCATCGAGAACAGCCACGCCTCCGGGGTCCTCGGCTGGGCCGACGGCCTCGCCAAGGCCAACGAGGTCCTGAAGAAGGACGACCACGTCGTCGCGGTCATCGGCGACGGCGCGCTCACCGGCGGTATGGCCTGGGAGGCGCTGAACAACATCGCCGCCGCCAAGGACCGCCCCCTCGTCATCGTCGTCAACGACAACGAGCGCTCCTACGCCCCGACCATCGGCGGCCTGGCCAACCACCTCGCCACGCTCCGTACGACCGACGGTTACGAACGGTTCCTGGCCCGCGGCAAGGACATCCTGGAGCGCACGCCCGTCGTCGGCCGCCCGCTCTACGAGACCCTGCACGGCGCCAAGAAGGGCCTCAAGGACTTCATCGCCCCGCAGGGCATGTTCGAGGACCTCGGCCTGAAGTACGTCGGCCCGATCGACGGCCACGACATCGAGGCCCTGGAATCCGCGCTCCAGCGCGCCAAGCGCTTCGGCGGCCCCGTCATCGTGCACTGCCTCACCGAGAAGGGCCGCGGCTACACCCCCGCCCTCCAGGACGAGGCCGACCGCTTCCACGCGGTGGGCAAGATCCACCCGGACACCGGCCTGCCGATCTCCACCTCCGGCCTCGACTGGACCTCTGTCTTCGGCGAGGAGATGGTCAAGCTCGGCGAGGAGCGCGAGGACATCGTCGCGATCACCGCGGCCATGCTCCAGCCCGTCGGCCTCGGCAAGTTCGAGGCCGCCTTCCCGGACCGGATCTACGACGTCGGCATCGCCGAGCAGCACGGCGCCGCCTCCGCGGCCGGCCTCGCCACCGGCGGACTCCACCCGGTCTTCGCGGTCTACGCCACCTTCCTCAACCGCGCCTTCGACCAGGTCCTGATGGACGTCGCCCTGCACAAGTGCGGCGTGACCTTCGTCCTGGACCGGGCCGGTATCACCGGCACGGACGGCGCCTCGCACAACGGCATGTGGGACATGTCGATCCTCCAGTGCGTGCCCACGCTCCGGATCGCCGCCCCGCGCGACGCCGACCAGGTCCGCGCCCAGCTGCGTGAGGCCGTCGCCGTCGACGACGCGCCCACCGTGGTCCGCTTCTCCAAGGGCGCGGTCGGCCCCGCCGTCAAGGCGGTCGGCAAGGCCGGCGGCATGGACATCCTGCGCGAGCCGAAGGCCGCCCGCCCGGACGTCCTGATCGTCTCCGTCGGCGCGCTCGCCCCGATGTGCCTGGAGATCGCCGACCTGCTGGACGCCCAGGGCATCTCCAGCACCGTCGTCGACCCCCGCTGGGTCAAGCCCGTCGACGAGGCGCTCGCCCCGCTCGCCGAGCGCCACCGCGTCGTCGTCACGGTCGAGGACAACAGCCGCGCCGGAGGCGTCGGCTCCGCCGTCGCCCAGTCCCTGCGCGACGCCGGGGTCGACGTACCCCTGCGCGACTTCGGCATCCCGCCGGTCTTCCTCGACCACGCCTCGCGCGGCGAGGTCATGGCCGAGATCGGACTGACCGCGCCGGACATCGCCCGACAGGTCACCGGCCTGGTCGCCAAGCTCGACGGCCGCTTCGAGAGCCGCGCGGTGGAGCCCGCCCGCGACTAGGACGCCCCCGCTCACCTCTCTCCGTTCGGCCGATGGGCCGGGAGAACCGCCCCTGTACGGGTGGTTCTCCCGGCCCATTCGCGTGAAACGGGCCAGATGGCGCGATCACGTGCGGCACGGCCCCCATAATGGCGTTCACAACCAATGCGTGGAGGTATCGCAGGTGAGCGCGCAGGTCACACCACCCCGCGGAAACGGCATGTTCCGCACCAAGTCCGTCGAACAGTCGATCCTGGACACCGAGGAGCCGGAACACGCGCTCAAGAAGTCCCTCTCCGCCCTGGACCTGACGGTCTTCGGGGTCGGCGTCATCATCGGCACCGGCATCTTCGTCCTCACCGGACAGGTCGCCAAGGAGACGGCGGGCCCCGCCACCGCCATCGCGTTCGCCGTCGCGGGCGTCGTGTGCGCGCTGGCCGCGCTCTGCTACGCCGAGTTCGCGTCCACGGTCCCCGTGGCCGGCTCCGCGTACACCTTCGCGTACGCCGCGCTGGGCGAACTGGTGGCCTGGATCATCGGCTGGGACCTGGTGCTGGAGTTCGCGCTGGGCACCGCGGTGGTCGCGGTCGGCTGGTCCGGCTACGTCCGCTCACTGATGGACAACGTCGACTGGACGATGCCCGAAGTGCTCTCGGGGACGGATGTGGCGGAAGGTTTCGGCTTCGACATCCTGGCCTTCGCCCTGGTGCTGGTGCTGACCGTCATCCTGGTCGTCGGCATGAAGCTGTCCGCCCGGGTCACCTCCGTCGTGGTGGCGATCAAGGTCGCGGTGGTCCTCATGGTGATCATCGCGGGCCTCTTCTTCATCAAGGCCGAGAACTACAAGCCCTTCATCCCGCCGGCCGAGAAGCAGCCCGCCGGCTCGGGCTGGGACGCCCCGCTCGTGCAGCTGCTGTTCGGCTACGAACCCACGAACTTCGGCGTGATGGGCATCTTCACCGCCGCCTCCATCGTCTTCTTCGCCTTCATCGGCTTCGACGTGGTGGCCACCGCCGCCGAGGAGACCAAGCTGCCCCAGCGCGACATGCCGCGCGGCATCCTGGGATCGCTCATCATCTGCACGGTCCTCTACGTGGCGGTCTCGATCGTGGTCACCGGCATGCAGCACTACAGCGAACTCTCCGTCAGCGCCCCGCTCGCCGACGCCTTCAAGGCCACCGGGCACCCCTTCTACGCCGGGCTGATCAGCTTCGGCGCGGCGGTCGGTCTCACCACCGTCTGCATGATCCTGCTGCTCGGCCAGACCCGGGTCTTCTTCGCGATGAGCCGCGACGGCCTGCTCCCGCGCTTCTTCTCCAAGACGCACCCGCGCTTCCGCACGCCCTACCGCCCGACGATCCTGCTCGGCGTACTGATCGCGATCATCGCCGGGTTCACGAGCATCGAGGAGCTGGCCACCCTGGTGAACATCGGCACGCTCTTCGCGTTCGTCATCGTCGCCCTCGGCGTGCTGGTCCTGCGCCGCACCCAGCCGAACCTGCCCCGCGCGTTCCGTACCCCGTGGGTGCCGGTACTCCCGATCGCCTCGGTGGCCGCCTCGGTCTGGCTGATGCTCAACCTGCCGGTGGAGACCTGGGTGCGCTTCGGCGCCTGGATGGTCCTCGGGGTGATCATCTACTTCGTGTACGGGCGCTCCCACAGCCGCATGGCCAAGGAGGGCCGCTGACGTCCGCGCCGGGCCGGGTCCTCACGGAGCGGCCCCGCCCGGCGCCCGCAGCCCCACCTGCCCGGCCAGGAACGCGAGGCACTCGGCCTCCAGCGCCACCACGCGCGAGACGGCGCGGGCACCGTGCCCGACGCCGCGCTCCAGGCGCAGCAGGACCGGCCCGGCCCCGGACGTGGCGTGCTGCAGGGCGGCGCACATCTTGCGCGCGTGGAGCGGATCGGTCCTGGTGTCGCCGTCCGAGGCGGCCAGCAGCACCGCCGGGTAGCTGACGCCGGGCGTGACGCGGTGGTACGGGGAGTAGCTCAGCAGTGTCCGCGCCTGTGCGGGGTCACGCACACTGCCGTACTCGGGCACCCAGCTGGGCCCCAGCCCCGACGACTCGAAGCGGGCCATGTCCAGGAGCGGGACCCGGCAGACCGCGGCGGCGTACTTCCCGGGCTCCTGGGTGAGGGCCGCGCCGACCAGCAGCCCGCCGTTGGAGGAGCCCATGACCGCGACCCGGCCCGGTGCGGCCCAGCCGGCCGCCAGCAGATGGTCGGAGGCGGCGGCGAAGTCGTCGAACGTGTTCTGCTTGTTGGCCCCGCTGCCGGCGAGGTGCCACTCCTCGCCCTCCTCGCCGCCGCCGCGCAGCCCCGCCCAGGCGAAGACGCCGCCCGCCCTGACCCAGGCGAGGACCTGGGGCCGGTACCGGGGCGACATGATCTGGCCGAAGCCGCCGTATCCGGTGAGCAGGGCCGGGCGCGGCACGTCGGGGCGGCCGGTGGGGGAGATCACGAACATCCGTACCGTCGTCCCGTCCCGGGACGGGAAGGCGACCTGCCGGGTGACCGCGCCCTCGGCCTCCGGCGCGTGCCGGGCGCCGTGCTCCCAGCGCGTCACGCGGCACGTCCGCCCGTCGAAGCGGAGGATGCGCGTCGGCGTCACGAAGTCGGTGTAGGTGAACCAGGCCTCGTGGCTGCCGGCCGGTCCGGCCGCGAAGCCCCCGACGGTGCCGCTGCCCGGCAGCGGTACCGAGGCCACCTGCTTGCCGTCCGTCAGATCGTGCACGGTCACTTCCGCCACCGTGTGACGGGTCCAGGCGGCCAGGCCGAGCGGGTGGTCGAGCTCGGGTCCCGAGACCACCGCGAAGTGGGTGAGGACCGCGTCGGGACGTCCCGCGACCACCTCCCGCCACGCCTCGGGGCCCCGGTGGAGCGCGTCCGGCGGGCATGCCACGACATGGCCGCGCGCGGCGCCGTGGTCGGTGCGCAGCCACACCGGGTCCTGCGGACCGGTGCCGGGCGCCACGTGCAGATGGGTGGCGGCCGGCGTGTTCTCCTGGACCGGCACCAGCGGTGGCCTCTCCAGCGGTCCCGCGGTCAGGTCGGCCAGGTAGAGGTCGGTGCGGCGGCCGGTGCCGAGCGTGGCCCTGACCCCGAGCCAGCGGCCGTCGACGGACACCGACACGCTGTAGAACTGGGTCCTGTCCCGGCCCTCGCCGAAGACCAGGGCGTCGGTGCCGGGCGCGGTCCCGACCCGGTGCAGCCAGACCCGGCGGTGGTACTGCTCCTCGCCGGGGTTCAGCCGAGGGTCCAGCCGCCGGACGTAGTAGAACGCCCCGCCGCCGGGCAGCCAGGCGACCGACGACCTCCGCACCCGGTCCACCGGCCCGTCGACGACCTTCCCGGTCGCTACGTCGATCACGTGGAGCCGCGAGTCCTCGGTGCCGTCCCGGGAGATCTGAAAGGCCAGCAGACCGCCCTCCAGGGACGGCTGCCAGGCGTCGAGGACGGTGCGGCCGGACGGATCGAGGACCTGGGGGTCCAGCAGCACCCGCCCCGCATCCGCCCCGGGCTCCGCCACCATGAGCACGGGATGCTCCTGGCCCGCGTCCTGGCGCAGCCAGAAGACCCTGCCGCCGCGGACCCTGGGCGGTGTCGCGCGATCGACCGCGGTGAGCGCCGCCACCTCCGCCTCCCAGCGCTCCCGGCCGGGCCAGGCCGCCCGCTCCGCCGCGTAGAGGGCCTCCTGCTCGGCGTCCCAGCGGATCACCGCGTCCGCCGTCGCGTCCTCCAGCCAGCGGTACGGGTCGGGGACGCGTACCCCGTGCAGCTCGTCCACGACGTCCTGCCGGGCCGTGCGGGGGTATGCGTGCTGTGCCGGTCGGGCTGCGGAGGTCACTCGGTGCTCCCTCGTCGTGGTGGGGCGGGGGTTCCGGCGGCGGCGGCCTTCGCGGTCGCCTCCTCGGCCGGTCCGGCGAGCTCACCGGCCTCTTCCTCTCCGGCCTCTTCCTCACCGGCCGGTCCTCCGGCGGGCTCACCGTCCTCGCCGGCCTCCGCGTCGGGCAGGGCGCCGCGGGCGTAGAGACCGGACAGCAGGATGCACAGCCCGGCCACGGCGATGATCGTGTCGATGGGACCGAACCGGAGGCCTGCCACCGAGCCGTCGAAGTCCCGCAGCACGGTGCCCGCGAGCCAGCCGGACAGCGCCGCCGCGACCATCGCCGCCAGCTGCGTCATCGGCTGGAACACGGCGACCACCCGCCCTCGGTACTCGGCGGACGCCGCCGAGAGCAGCAGCGGTGCCATCGCGGTGTTCAGCACGGTGAGGGGAATGGTGAACAGGACGAGCAGGATGATGCCGCCGATGAATCCGGTCTGCCGGGAGTAGGCGATCAGCAGGGCGCCGCTCACCAGCAGGCTGACCCACGTCGTCCGCCGCGCCCCGATCCACTGCACCACCCGGCCGGCGCACAGCGCGCCGGCGATGCCGCCCACCCCGATGGCCATGCCGACGTAACCGAAGAGCCGGGCCGACATCCCGAGGTTCTCGGTCGTGAAGAAGATGTTGAGCGTGTTCAGCGCACCGGCCCCGAACTGGCCGATCACGGCGAAGACCAGCAGCGCGACCAGGAACTTGCTGCGCCCGAAGAAGCGGAGGCCCGCCACGAGCTCCCGCAGCACGCCGGACCGGCGGCCGGCGGCCTTCTCCGTGCCGCTCCCGGCGACCGGAGCCTTGGCGGAGGGGGCCACCCGTACCGAACGGATCGCGATGTACGACACCAGGTAGGAGAGCGCGTTGAAGAGCATGGCCCACTGCACGCCCAGCGTGAAGAACAGGGGCGCGGCGAGCGGCGGGCCGACGATCAGGGCCGTCTGACTGGTCGCCTGGGTGATGCCGGCCGCCCTGGCGCGGTCGGCATCACCGGTCACCAGGTCCGCGATGATCGTGAAGCGGGCCGGTGCGAAGAACCGGGCGGCGGCGTGCAGGAGCAGCACGGTGCCGTAGACGAGGGCGAGCCACACCCCGGCCGGCAGCGCGTCGGCCGGCAGGAAGGAGACGGCGGCCAGCAGGGCCACCAGACCGCCGCGCAGCACTTCGGTGCCGAGCATCGTGCGGATCTTGTCCCAGCGGTCGACGAAGACGCCCGCGATCGGACCGACGACCAGCACGGCGGTGCCGCCCGCCACCAGGACGCCGCTCACCGCCGCCGGGGCCCAGCTCTCGTCCTTCGCCAGGACGGTGGCCACCCACAGCATCAGGGTGGTGCTGAAGACCATGTCCCCGATGGACGAGACGGCCTGTCCGAACCAGAGCCGCGTGAAGTCGGGGCTGATGAGGGTCAGTCGCGGTGCCATGACGGCCTCCCCGAGGAGAGGACCAGTGTCATGAGAGCGGTCACCAGCGTCGTGTGGTACGCCTTCCGGAAGAACTCCCCGGCCGGCGCCGACGGGGACGCCATGAGCGCGGCCGACCGCCCGGGTATCGCCCCGTCGGACCGCTGGGCCCGCACCAGGCACTCCACGGCCGCGGCCCCCGAGGGGGTGCGCAGCGGATCGAGACCCAGGATGAACTGCGAGATGACGAGTTCGGCGGCCAGGTCCCACCGGTCCTGCCCGACGCAGTGGTCCAGCATCCGGCGGACCAGCTCCCGCGCGTGTGCGAGGGCGTCCCCGTCCAGACCGGTCGGGGTCCGCCCGTAGTCGCCGAGGAAGAACGCGGCGTGGGTGAGGGAGTACCCCTCGGAGTCGGTGAGCGGTGCCGTGTCCCCGTCGGCCGCCTCCCCCTCGGCCGCGTCCCCCGGCGTCGCGGCGGTCAGGGTGACGAGCGGGCTCTGTCCGACGAGTCCGGCGTACGGCTCGATGGTGTGGCTCGCACCCGCCTTGTCCGCGTAGAAGCGGATCTCCATGCGCTTGAGCGGCGACTTGCCGGCCGGCGAGAGGAAGTCGGGAGCGAGCCGCGCGAGCGTGGCCCGGCGCACCGTGTCGTCGATCCCGTCGGGGGCGAGCGCGGCGAAGGCCAGTCCGTAGGTGGGAGCGGAAGGAGGGTGGGCGTCGAAGAGCCGCGGGAACTCCGGGCGCTGCCAGAGCTTGCGCAGCAGGGCGGTCGCCCCGCCCAGCCGCTCGCCGTGGGGTCCGCCGGTCCAGGTCGAGCAGTGGCGGAGCAGCGCCAGTTCCAGCACGGCCTTCGCCGCCTGCTGGTGCGTCGCCGTCCCCGCGCCGGCCGCGAACGGGTCGAAGTGGTCCAGGTTCGCTCCCAACCAGTCGAGCGTGCCGACGGAGAGCTGGTCGAGGGATGACGTCATGGCTACAGGCGCTCCGTCTCGTCCAGGTAGTCGAGCAGGGTCGCGTCCACGTCGTCGCGGAACCGCGCGAGGACGCGGGTGTCCTCGTCGTAGCGGTAGAGGTCCTCGCAGGCGATCCAGCGGTCGCGGGTCGCGTCGGCGGGCAGGTAGCCGCTCGCGGCCGTGCCGACCTCCCAGTCGGGTTTGCCCGCGGTCTCCCAGCAGCTGGCCAGGGTGCCGTCCGCGCTGATCACCGCGCCGTAGCGGCCCTCGGTGTGGCCGCAGGTGCGGCAGGGCCGGCGGGCGCCGGGACGGCTCACGGTGAAGCCGAGTTCGAGCGCCCGGCGCTGCCACCGGGTGAAGTGGGCCGAGAGCTCGCCCGTGTGCAGCAGGTCGTTGGCGTAGCCGATGCCCACGTCGCCGACCCGGGCGAAGTACAGCGCGCACCGGGAGGGGTCCAGCTCCGCCGCGAGCCGGTCGATGAGCGCGTCGACGCCGTCGAAGGTCTCCTGGGAGACGTTGACCCGAAGGGTCCACCGGATCGGCGTGACCTCGCTCGCCGCGACGATGTTGCGGACGATCTTGTCGTAAGTGCCGCCGTTGTCGGCTCTGTTGACCCGGATACGGTCATGGTCGGCGCGGTCGCCGTCGAAGGTGACCTGGACGGAGTCGAGCCCGAGGTCGGAGAGCCGCCCCGCGAGCCGCGGGGTGAGCAGGGTGGTGTTGGAGATCATCCAGGCCGACGTCATCCCGATGCCCGAGGCCCGCTCCAGCAGCTCCAGACAGCCGCGCGGGTTGAGCAGGGGCTCCCCGCCGAACAGGAGGATCCGCAGCCGGTCCAGTTCGGCCGCTGCCATCTGCCGCTCGGTGAACCCGAGGATCGAGGTGATGGTCTCCGAGGTGAGACGGGTCCGGGCGATCCGGGGCGGACGGCTGCCGTTCGTGGCGTCCTGGGCGGTGTTCTGGAAGCAGTATCCGCAGCCCAGGTTGCAGTTGGTGCTGGTGAGGACGGTCAGCGCGTAGGAGCGGGCCGGCGGGGAGGCGAACATGCCGCGCTCGCGCAGCCGGCGCTCCGTGTCGGGCCGCAGGCCCCCATCGGGGGTGACGTGCCGGCCGCCGAGGCGGACGACGCCGCCCCGGCCGAGGAACCACCAGTTGCGTTTGCCTTCGAGGAGGCGTGCGCCGTCCGGGAGTTGGACCTGTTGCAGGCTCATCGCGTCCTCCGAGCTGTGGGTGGTGCCGTGGTCGGGACGGGGTGGGGGTGGCGGCCGTTCGTGAGGAGCAGAGTCGTCAGCGCCGTGACGAGCGTCGGCTGATACGCCCACCGGAAGTACTGCTGGGGAGCGGCGGAAGCCGGGGCCCGCCCCCGGGCGGTCTTGCCGGGTATCGAGCCGTCCGGCGACCGGGCCCCCGCGAGCATCCCGAGGGCCGCCGTCCCCGAGGGCGTCCGCAGCGGGTCCGAGCCCAGGCAGTGCCGGGCGAGCAGCAGCTTGGCCGCGTACTCCCACGCGCCCTCGCGTACGCAGTGGTCGGTGAGCCGCTCCACCACGCGCAGCGCCCGCTCCCGGGCCTCCGCGTCCAGGCCGGTGTCGCGGAAGCCGTAGTCGGAGAGGTAGAACACGGTGTCCGTCACCTGGCAGACGTCCAGTTCGGCCACCGGCACGCGGTCGGCGCGCGCCAGCATGCTGCACGCGTACAGCTCCTCGTACGAGGCCAGTTCGTGGCCGACGCCCGCGAGTTCGGCGTAGAACCGGGTTCCCAGGTGGAGGTAGGGCGACTTCCGGCGAGGCATCAGATAGCCGTCGGCGGACAGCCGGTCGAGCACGCCGCGTCGGGCGTCGGTGACGGCCCCGGCCGGTGCCAGGGCCGCCCAGATCAGACCGAACGGCCGTGCGCTGTCGGGGGAATGGGCGAGGAGGCGCGGGAAGTCCGGCCGCCGCCAGGCGTGTTCCACGACCGCGAGCACGGGCTCCATGGCGAGGTCGTCCGGCGCGGCCTTCCGCCAGCAGCGGCAGAGCAGCGCGAGTTGCAGGAGCGCCTTCACCCTCGGCGTCACGGGCAGTTCGGCGCGGCCGGCCGGGGAGTCGAGACGGCCCGCGTGGAGCCCCAGCCACCGGCCCGTCCCCGCGGCCAGGGTCGCGACGGTCTCCCCGGCGGCGGTCGTCCCGCCGTCCGCGTCAGGGCCTGACGTTCGCGTAGTCATGGTCTTCCTTCGGGATCGCGGAGTGCTGGGCCACCCGCTCGACGATGTCGGCCGCACGGGCGGCGCCGTCCATCGCGGCCAGCCTCCGGCCGAGGGTCCGGGCGCGGTCGCGCAGGGCGTCGTCCCGCCAGGCCGACTCCAGCAGCGCCGGCCAGTCCGGCCGTGCGGATTTCGGCAGGTGCACGCCCACACCGGCCCGCATGCAGGCACCGGTGAGCAGCGGCTGCTCGGAGCCGTTGGGCGAGGCCGCGAGGGGGCGGCCGCGTACCAGGGCGGCCAGCACGGGGGCGGAGGTGCCGCTGGTGAGCACCATGTCGGCCAGGTCGATCAGCGGGCCCATCCACGGCTTGCGCACCGTCAGGATGTCGGCGCCCGGGGCCGGTTCGGGGCTCGGGGAGCGTCCCTGCTCGACCACGGCCTGGAACCGGCCGCCGGTGAAGGTCTCGTTGAGGTGGGGCCACCGGCTGCCGCCCTCGAAGACGCGCCCGAGGTGGACGTACACCACGGGCTTCCCGGACCGCGCCACCTGCTCCCGGACCGCTTCGACCTCGCCCGCTCCGGGCGTCGGCTCCCAGCGCAGGGGCCCCACGTGCCGGACCCGGTCCGGCAGTTCGGCGCCCGGGTACTCCAGCGCCGGGTCGCCACGCAGCAGCAGGGCGTCGCCCGGCAGCGGGTCGTCCCCCCACCGGGAGCCACGCGCCGGCAGCCCGGCCTGTTCCCGCACCTCGGCGTACTGCTGACGCATCTCGCGGGTGCGGTTCCGCCGGGGCCTGCCCAGCGGCGGTTCGTCGTCCCCGCCCGCCCGGTAGTCCCACAGATGGACCGAGAGCCCGACCACCACCACGGGAAGGCCGAGCACTTCGGCGGCGAGCAGGGTGCCGTGGCACAGCACGGAGGTGATGAGCAGGTCGGCCCGGTCCGCGCGGGCGGCGCGCACGGTCGCCCGGTACTGGGCCATGGCGGAACTGCCCCACCACGCGACGGAGAACGCGCGCCGTTCGCCGAAGTCCTCCGTCGCCGCGAACGGCAGTCCGGCGTCGGCCGCGACGGGCGCGGCGCCGGACCTGCCCAGCACGCTGACGTGATGGCCGCGGCGCCGTAGCTCACGACCGGCCGCGATCGTCGGGTAGAGGTAGCCGCCGTCGCTGAGCGGGCACAGCAGGATCCTCATGACGCCTCCCGGCCGGGGCGGGCCGGCCGGATGCCGGACGAGGCGTACCGGAGCGGAGCGGCCGATGCCGGGAGTTCCCGCACCGCGTGCACCGCGTGCACCGCGTGCTGCGGGGCCCGGTGCGGGCGCCGGCGCTGTGCCGGTAGGGCGGCGGGGGTCACGCGGTGCTCCCTCGTGGCGTGGCGGGCGGTGGCCGGCGGTGGCGCGGCTGACAGGGCGGAAGGCCGACGGGGCGGGCCTCACGGCGGCCGGGGCTGACGGCGGGCGCGCCTGACGGCGGCCGGGCCGCAGCGGTCGGGCCTCACGCCTCACAGCGGGCGGGCCCGACGATGGCAGGGACTCCGGCGCCCGGAACGGTCGGTCCGAGCGCCGGGGCCCGCGCGGTGAACTGAACTCGACGGGGCGAGTTACTGCAGCATGTCGCTGTTGTTGGTGACGCAGACGCCCGCCTCGTCCTCGCCGTCCTCGCTGTGCGCGACGACCTCGAAGTCCTCGGCCTCGGTCGGCTCCTGGCTCTGGTTCTCAGGCATGTTCTTCTCCTCAGTCGACGGTGTCGGTTGCACCGGCTGAGAAGGAACGTACGGATGCGCGGTATGGGAACGCCTGATCGTCGGCACGACGCCGGTATACGGCCCATGACACGGGCACGGAGGGAGCGGCCTTCACGGGGTACGTGCGTGGGGGAGCGGCCTTCACGGAGTGCGTGCCTGGGGGAGCGGCTTCAGAGGATGCGGGCCGGTGGAGCGGCCTCGGCAGGTGAAGACCGGTGGGGCGCTACGCGTCCGGCGACGGCCGTACCGTACGGGGTCCCACGCACCGGGCCCCGTACGCCTCGACCCGCTGCCGCAGTCCGCGGTCGGCGGTGACGACGACGCAGTCCCGGTCCGGGGCGGCCCCGGCCGCCAGCTCGGCGATCAGGTCGTCGCCGCTGCCGGGGGCCGGGTCCACCCGGACCCCGGCCACGGAGGCGACGCCCCGGGCGGCCCCTTCCACGACGAGCACCAGCTCGACGGGGCCGGGCAGCCCCGGCAGTCCGGCCGCCGCGTACGGGACCAGCGAGTCGCGCAGCCGGGTCGCCGCCCCGCGCCGGTCACGCCACCACCCGTCGGGCACGGAACCGACCACGTTGGCGGCATCGATGATCACCAGCACCGCATCGTCCTCGCTCATCCCCGCAGGGTGTCACGAGGGGCGCGGTGCGACGGGTCGTCAGTTCCCGGTGGCGGGGGACTTCTTCGCTTCCTCGGGGATCGCGGTGTCCTCGCGGATCGCCTTCCACAGCTGACCCGCCTGCGGCTCGACCGCGATCACCCGGTTCTTGTCGATCTTGTCGTAGGCCACCGGCAGCATGATCGTCTCCATCGAGGCCGGGTCGACGCCGTTCATCGAGCGGGCGAACTCCGCCAGCGAGGTGAGCGAGGCGAGCCCCGAGTCGGTGGTGAGCGACTTGGTGGCGGACTTGGCGATCTTGTACGAGTTCGCCGGACTGCCCAGCAGGTCCTGCGACTTGACCTCGCTCAGCAGGGCCATCAGGAACTGCTGCTGGAGCCCGATGCGGCCGAGGTCGCTGCCGTCGCCGATGCCGTGCCGGGTCCGGACGTACGCCAGGGACTCGGTGCCGTTCAGCTTCTGCGGGCCCGCGGTGAGGCTCAGCCCGGAGGCCTTGTCGTCGATGTCCTGCGGTACGTCGACGGTGACCCCGCCGATGGCGTCGACCAGGTCCTTGAACCCGGCGAAGTTGATCTCCAGGTAGTGGTCGATGCGGACGCCGGACATCTTCTCCACCGTCTTCACCACACAGGCCGGACCGACCTGGGAATAGACGGAGTTGAACATGACGCGTTCCTTGGCGGACACCGTGGATCCGTTGTCGCCGACGCACTCGGGCCGGGTCACCAGGGTGTCGCGCGGGATGGAGACGGCGACGGCCTTCGACCGGCCCTCGGGTATGTGCACCACCATCGCGGTGTCGGAGCGCGCGCCGCTGACGGCCCCGCCGCCGCCCAGCTCCTTGTTCTCCGCCCCGGCACGCGAGTCCGAGCCGAGGACCAGCAGGTTCTGCCCACTGGTGGGCAGCCTCTCCGGGCGGTCCTCACCGAGCGCCTTGTTGATGTCGACGCCCTTGATGTTCCCGTCGAGCTGGCTGTAGAGCCAGTACACGGTTCCGCCGGCGGCGAGCAGCAGGACGAGCAGGACACCGAGCGTGATCTTGAGGCCGCGACGCCGCTTGCGGGGCTTGGGCGAGCGTCGGGAGGCGCGTGGGCCCGGAGGCATGACGTCGTTGCTCATCCTGCAGGAGTCCCTTGTTCTCTTGGCCCGGAAGGGCGGTGTGGAGTTGGGGACTCGGGTGGGGCCGGTCCACGCGCGTGGGGGGCTTGAGCGTGCACTATAGACAGATTTTCGAATGTTGTGTAATTCTTCACGGACTCTTCGGGTCCCGTACACGATCGTCACCCGTGGCGCGATGCCGCGTGGACTCCTCCGTCACGTCGTCGTGCCGGGGGAGCGCTGCACTCCGGGCCGAACAGAGATTCTATGATGGGTGCGTATCGGTCTGCCGCCTGTCGGAACGCCAACGCGTTGTCCGGGGCGGGGCCGAGGAACTTCTGGGAAGGACGACCTCACGTCATGCCGGTCAGATCCAAGCGCGCTGCCCGGAGAGGGGCCCCGCACCCGGGTGCCGAGGACCACGACGCCCGCGTACAGCACGACGATCCCGCATCCCTCCGCGCCCGTTCCACCGCCGGCGGCCGGTGGCTCGTCCTGGGCAAGGACGGCAGGCTCACCGCCTACGCGTTGGCCGCACAGGGACTCCTGCGCTGGACGGAGGAGTCCCCCGGCGGACCCCGGTGGACCGGCCCGGTGCTTCTTCCGGCTCCGCATCTCACACATCTGTCCGTGGCCCAGGGCGCGGGCGGCTTCGTGCACTTCGTCGGCCGCCGTGCCGTCGAGCGGGACCACGGCCAGGCCGTCGACCTGGTGAGCGCCACCCAGTTCCAGTCCGGCCGGCCCCTCACCGAATGGCGGTCGCTCGGGAACCAGCACAAGGAACCCGAGAAGGCGGCGCGCATCGGCATCCCGGCGGCCGCGGTGGGCCAGTCCGGTGCGCTCCACGTCTTCGTACGGAACGCGAACGGCAGTCTCGTCGTGCGGCGCGAGACCGCCGCCGGCAGCTGGCAGGGATGGCAGGACCTGAAGGTCGGAAAGGTCCGGGACGGCGCGGCCGCGGCCGCCACCTCGACCGGCCGCGTCGAGCTGGTCGCCCCCGGCGACGGTCTGACGATGCGCTGGACCCAGAGCGAGCCCGGCGGCGCCTTCCGGCGCGACCAGGACATCCCGTTCGGCCACGCCCCCGGGAGCGCCGTCGCACTGGAGACCGCGCCGGAACGGATGACGTTCTACTGGGCGGACGAGGGCACGGGAGGCGTCGTGGCGTACCGTCCGGGCACCTGGGCCATTTCCCTGGGCGGCTCGGCGTCGAACGTCCCGGTGGCCGCCCTGCGCGCCGCGCTCGACGGCTACGACTGCACGGTGCTCGCCCACCGGGGTCACGACGGCCAGGTCATGCTCGCGGCCTGCGGTACGGAGAACGAGGGCGGCGGCGTGTGGTGGTCGCCCACCGGGGAGAGCTGTGCGGGCGGTCCCGCGCTCGCGCACGACGTGTACGGGCGTGTGGTGCTGGCCCTGATCGGCGAGGACGGGGCCCTGCACGTGGCCCGCCAGCGGCGCGAGCCCGGTCTCGCCCTGGAGCCTTCCGTACGCGTGTGAGACGGCGACGGCGGGAGCACCCTCGGGGCGCTCCCGCCGTTCGTGTTCCCGGGCCCGGCCGGGCCCGCGTGGCGGGCTCAGGTGAGGAGCTTCAGCCCGATCGACAGGTAGTTGCTGTCCGTGTAGTACGGGTGGAATCTCACCGACCGGCCCTGGGGCGTGGCGACGACCCGCTGGGGGAAGACGTTCACGGGCTTCCGCTGCACGATGTCGTCGGCGAAACGGCCGATACGCAGCCGGTGCGCCGTCCCCGAGACCGTCAGATTCGCCGGGATGCTCAGGGACAGGTCCCAGATGGTGTCGAGCTCGATCAAGCGGTCGCCGTACTGCAGGAGATCGATGGTGAAGCTGGCGCCACCGTTCGAGAACGCGCAGGGGATCGTGAAGAACGACTCCTTGTTCTTCCGGCTCTGCGCGATGATGTGCGCGCCGTGCCCGTCGGCGTCGACCTGCGGGCCGCCCTGCGCGGCGGCGACTCCCAGGGCGAACATCTGCACGTTGAGATGGGAACCCGCCGTCTCGATCCCGAGGACCTCCGCGTGCGCGGGAAGCTCGCGGGAGACGATCTGGAGATACCCGCCGTCGGGCGAGCGCGTGAACGACCGGAAGCGCACCGGGGAGGAACTCGCGCCGGAGATGAGCGAGTTCGCGGACTGCTGGAGTTCCTTGACCTTGATCCGGCGCATCACCCCGTCGTCCTCGCGGCGCAGCAGGACGTTCCAGGTCCCGGTGGCCAGCCGGAGCTGCCCGGGGATGGCCGCGTAGTGCCCGTTGGCCGTCTGCTCCGCGGGACCCGTCATCAGGGCCTGCCGGCCGTCCGCCGCGTTCACGCACAGGACGGTGAACCGGTGGCCGGTGGCCCGGGTCGGGTCGACGACGAGTTCGAGGTCCCCCGAGGAGGTGGCCCGGCACAGCGCCTCGGGGCGGTAGTCGCGGGCCGTGAGCAGCCTGGCGAGATACGTCTCGTACGTGACGGCCTGCGACTCGTTGCTGTAGTTGCGGGCCTTCTCGACCGCGTTGGCACCCATCTGCGCCCGCGTCTCGGCGTCCCCCATCAGCCAGTCGAGGTTCTTGGCGAACGTCTCCGCGTCGCCCACGGGGGACAGCGCGCCGTCCACACCGTCGGAGATGATCTCGGAAGGGCCGTGCGGGCCCGCGGTGCTGAGCACCGGGACGCCGCAGGTCATGGCTTCCACGATCGTCAGTCCGAAGGTCTCGTCCGTCGAGGTCGAGGTGTGCAGCGCCGACTTGGCCAGCTCCTCACGAAGGTGCTTCGTGTGCCCCATGAGGAGGATGCGCTCGGTCGCGCCCATGTCGTCGATCTGCTTGCGGAGCTTCGGCTTCTCCGCACCGCTTCCGTAGATGCGCAGGGTCCAGTCGGGGTACTTCGCGCCGAGCCGCCCGAACGCGTCGACGAGGAGGTCGAACCGCTTCCAGTCGACCAGCCGGCCCGACGCGGTGACGATGCGCGACTCACGTACGTCGGACCGCATGAACGTACCGGTGACCGCGTTGGGAACGGCGTGGAAGTCGGTGCCGACCGCGCCGTAGGCGTCCCGGTGCGTCTGGGCGTCCTTCGACGTCACCGTGACGAAGCCGTCCAGCTGCGGGATGGCGAGGTCCAGCATCTGCCGCGAGGCGCGGCTCTGGTGGTGGTAGTGCGTGTGCGCCTGGCCCAGCGTGATGTATCTGCCGGTGCCCAGGGCGGCCACGAGCGCGATGGCGCTGGGCGACGTCGCGATGACGACGTCGGCATCGGCGCTCTTCAGGTACTCGGCGGCACGCTCGTCCATCAGCCGGCTGTAGCGGTTCTTGTCGTCGGGCTTCCACCCGGCGCCGGGGCAGCGCTCGGTGGCGACCTGGTGCTGCGGATGGGCGAGGTCCGGCGAGCCGTCACGGGTGTCGATGAGGGTGCGCAGCGTGATGCCCGGGTCGAACCGCAGCGGCGGGGTGTCGTGGTACTGGAACGTGCTCACCAGCTCGACCTCGTGCTGCCGGGCGGCGAGGGAGTTGGCGAGGGTCTGCGTGGCGACGGACGTACCGGCCTGCCCGTACGCGCTGTACATCAGGAATGCGATCTTCACGGGGTTCCCCTGGATCAGTGGCCGTGCGGCCCGGCTCAGTCGGTCTGACTCTCGGAGTGGTTCAGGACCTGCGAGAGTGCGGATTCGAAGGCGGAGTCGGGCGCCGACGTCGGGTCCTGCCGCCGTACGTCGATCACATGCCCCGTCATCGCGGAGAGGAGCACGTCGAGCGAGCTGCGCGCGACCTCCTCGGACGAGAGCAGGGACCCCTCCGGCTCCTGCCCGAACGCCTTGGTCCGCATCGGGGTCGCGGTGCGCTCGGGGTTCACGCAGTTGACCCGGATGCCGTCCTCGGCCCACTCGTCCGACAGGGCCTGGGTGAGGTTGACCATGGCGGCCTTGGTGGAGGAGTACAGGCTGTACTCGGCGCGGCCCCGCGTGTAGCTGCTGGAGGTGAAGAGCAGCAGCTGTCCGCCGGTCTCGGCCAGGTACTTGTACGAGGTGCGGGCGATGTTCACGGGCGCGAGGTAGTTGACCTCCATCGCCTCGCGGACCGTGGCGTTGTCGGCCTGGTCGAGCCGGCCGATGCGCAGCACGCCCGCCGTGTTGACGACGAAGTCGATCCGGCCGGTCTCGGCGTACGCCCTGGCGAAGGCCTCGTCCACGTGGTCGGGGTTCTCGACATGGGTGCCGGTCGTGGAGCGCCCGAGGGCGTAGACGTTCGCCCCGTACTCCCGCGCTATCCGGGCGATGTCGCCGCCGATCCCGTACGAGCCGCCGAAGACGAGCATGGTCCGGCCCGCCAGCCGGTCCCGGTAGAACTCCTCGCCGCTGTGTGCCGGAGCCGTCGTGGAGGCCAGCTGGAACAGCTTGTCGGCGATGAAGACGTCGACGGGCTGGGTCACCTTCATGTTGTACTCGTCGCCGGTCACCACGTGGACGGGGACGTCGGGCAGGTACTTCACGACGACCGAGCAGTCGTCGGTCGCCTGGAAGAACGGGTCCGCGGCGGCGTGTTCGTACGCGGCGCGGATGGTGGAGAGCCGGAAGCCCTGCGGGGTCTGCCCCCGCCGGAGCCGGGCGCGGTCGGGCACCTCGGTGATGAACTCCCCGTCGTCCCCGTGCGTCCGGGTGACGATCACGGTGTCGGCCGACGGGATGGCCACGTCGACGGCACGGTAGCGCTCCAGCGCGGCCACGCATTCCTTGACCACACGCTGGGACAGCATCGGGCGCACGGCGTCGTGGAACAGCAGATTGCAGTCCTCGTCGGCGCCGAGCCGCCCGGACACCGCCGCGATCGCGATGTTCGTCGTCTCGCTCCGGGTGCCGCCTCCCGCCAGTACCGCCGACACCTTGCGCAGCCCCGCACCGGAGACGATCTTCTCGGCCTCGGCCACATGGCTCGGCGTCATCAGCACGATGACGTCGTCGATGTCCGGAGCGTTCTCGAAGACCCGCAGGGTGTGCTCCAGGATGGGCCTCCCCGCGATCTTCAGGAGCTGCTTCGGGATGGCGAGCCCGATGCGCTGCCCGGTGCCACCGGCGAGGACGACGGCGACTGTGCGGCGACGGCTGGCGCGCGTGGTCAAGAGGAGCCTGCTTCCTGTCGAGGATGAGGGAGGACGCGAGGCCCGGACACGGAGCGTCCGGGCGGTGCGGAGTTCTGCGGGGTGTGCGCGGCGGGTACGCGGTCAGGCGGGCTGACGCGGCTGCTGCTCGGGGAAGCCGGGCTGGTCCGGGTGCTCGACGGGGAAGTCCCGGATCCCGGACCGGTACAGCGTGTTCGCGGCCTCGGCGAAGCGGACGGTCGACGGCGGGTTGTCCGGTCCCAGCAGGTATTCCTTGAGCTGTTCCCGGTACGGGGCCATCACGTCCTGGTCCACGGAGAGCATCGCGGTGAGCGCCGTCTCCAGACCGTTGCACTCGGCGTCGAGGAGGTACGAGGCGTACGCGGTGCGCTGCTCGTTCCGGAACTCGGCGTCGGGGAGCCCTTCGAGATTGAAGATGGCGTACGGCTTACGGGTCGCCACGAAGTCCGAGACCACGCTCGACATGTCCCCGATGAGCAGATCGGAGTGGTTGAAGCAGTCGTACAGCGTGGGCACCTTGTCGGTCACGACATGGTGCGCGTCGACGGGCAGCGAGTCCCAGTAGAGCGCGCCGGCCTGGTGGCGGAACTTGCGGATACGGGTCGTCCGCTCCGCCTCCGTCAGGTCCGGGTACTTGGAGCGGACGCCGCGCTCCTGGAGTGCGGCGAGGCGCTTGTCGATCCGGGCCAGCCGGCGGGCCGCGGTCTTCGAGTCGAGGATCTTGCGCCCGAACCGGCGGGTGTTGTCCTCCTGGAGGAGCGCGATGATCCGCCGGTGCGCGGCCGCCGCCGCGGGGGAGCGGGTGCCGGTCAGCGGGTGCGGCTTGTAGATGATCCGCAGCTGCTCCTTGTACGAGAGCAGGGTGCGTATGAGGTGCTCGCCGGCCGGGATGACGGAGGTGTAGCAGGCGTCGTCCGTCCAGCCTTCCCAGGTGGGGGCGTAGATGACGGTGGGTATCTCGTTGTCGACCGAACCCGTCCAGCGGCGCAGGGGCATCAGCTGCGGGCGGCCGACCTCCACGATCTGATGGGCGGTCACCGCGTGCTTGATGCGCTCGTAGCGGTCGCGTCCGGCGCGTCCGGCCACCCAGATCTCGTCGAAGACCTTGCTGACGCGGTTGCTGCTGGCCAGCTTGTCGCTGTCGCCGTGACCGATGAAGACGTGCTTGACCTCGTGCCGCTGGAGCATGTGCACGTTCTTTCCGGCGTTGCCGGGGTAGAGCGTGACGCGGAGCTCGGGCATCTCGACGCGGGCCAGGTACTCGGCCTTGGGGACGCAGATGACCGGTACGGAGGTGGCGTCCAGGAAGCGCAGGGTGGCCCGCTCACGCAGCACGATGATGGGGCGCAGGTCCAGTTCCTCCAGCGACTCCAGCCACATGTTCACCTGGTACATGAAGTCCCGGGAGACGGCGGCGAAGGTGAAGTACAGGGCGACCTGCGGCCGGTACTGCCCGAGCTGCCAGTTCAGCTCGTCGAGGGCCTCGTCGGGGGTGGGCAGGATCAGCGCGTTCCGGGCGCCGGGCAGCAGGACGAGCACGGCCAGGAAGGCGAGCCAGACCGCGGCGATTCCGCCGAAGGTCACGTACTGCCAGTCGTCCGTGGCGACGGTGCCGATCGCGCCGGCCACCAGCGGGACGTCCAGGTGCAGCATCTTGCGGACGTGCTTGCTCGTGAGGAACGGATGCGGCAGGCGGCGGATGCCCAGGGCTTCGAGGTCCAGCCCGCGGGTGGTGAAGGGCAGCGCCGCGCGTTCGGACTTGACCCGCTTGATCATCGCGCCGTAGACGAGCTGCAGGGTGAAGAGCAGCAGCAGGCCCACCGCCGTCATCTGGATGACGAACGAGTCGAGGTCGATGATGGCGCCGCAGAGCGCGAGCAGCAGGAACTGACGGATCAGGAAGCGGATGGTGAGCCCGAAGCGCGAGTCCCTCAGCCGGTCCAGGGTGGAGGACTCGGCGGTGTGCAGGAGCAGGTCGGCCAGATAGCTGACGGCCGCCGCGAAGGCGAAGACGGGCAGCGACACCATCACGACCGCGGCCATCATGGCCACGAAGCTGAGCACCAGAGCAGCTGTGATCAGGACCCCCAGCACGGCCTGACGTTTTTGCTTGCCCATGGGCTGCCGACCCCTCCCTCTAATGATCTTGTGCGGTGCTGGCTACGGTGCCGGCCAGGAACAGGGACTGCCGCACGTCACAGTGGGGCCGTTCCGCGGTGAGGCTCAGGTGCGGACGGTGTGTAAGGAACTTGTGAAGCATCCGGTCAAACTTTAGACACTGAGCGGACTCAACTGAGAACTTTCAAGGGTTAAAAGTAGAACAATTGTCGTCTGGATACCGAACAGTTATGAACGGTTGGCTGTCGCGTGACCGAATTGATGGATTTGCGTCGTACGTAACGGCGGTGGTCCCGGTTCAGGCGGTGACGCCCGGAGCCGGGCACGCGTAGACGGCGAGACGCCGGTGCTCCGGTGTCTTGACCGAGAAGCCCACGCAGAGCTGCGGCTCCGGCGCGGCCCGCACCGCTATCCCCTCGGGCTCGCGGTATTCCAGCTCGGGCGCCACGGTCACCTTGCGCCGGCCCGCGACCTCGCCGGTGCGTACGTCGAGCGCCGACACGTAGGTGTCGCCCCCGCCCGACGGAGGGTTGGCGCCGGCTTCGTCCGTGTAGCCCTTGCCGGTCAGCTGGTAGATGTGGTTCCCGTGCAGCGCGCACCCCTGGACCCACTCGCCGTCACGCAGAGCGCCGTCGACGACCGTGTGCAGGGGTTCGTACCGCCCGTCGAGGAAGTCGTCCGTCCGGTAGACCGCGTAGTGGTGCGCCTCGCCGATCCAGTGGCTCACCAGGACCCGGCCGTCCACCGGGTCGAACGCCGGATGGAGCTGGCGGCTGCCCGGCAGCGGCCGGTGGTGCCGCACGGCCGACGACGAACTGTCCAGGACGGCCCCGTCACGGAAGGGGACCCGGGCGACGGCACGTCCGTAACCGGTCCCCTCGTCCACATCGGACTCCACCCAGAGCAGCACGTCCTCGCCGGAGGACTCCACGCCCATCGAGACCCCGTGGCCGAACCCCCGTAGATACATGTGCCCGGCGGCACGCCCCGAGAGGGACAGCACCGAGACGCACATGTCGCCCGCCATCTTCCGGTCGTGACCGGAGACCGGCTCCTCCTCGTCGGGGAGCCGGAGCCCGTCCGCCATCACCTGCACCGCGTACACCCGGTCGCCCGCGGCGTCGAAGGCGAACGACTGGGGCCCGCTGACGGTGCGCAACGGGCTCGGCGGCAGCAGCGCCACCGCATCGTCCACGGCGAACAGCCCGACGGTCGCCGGGGTCGGTACACGGTTCTCGCGTCCGCTCACCCAGGTCAGCACGCCACCCGTCGCGACGATCGCCGTGCCCCCGCCCGCGAGGAGGACCGCTCTGCGGCTTATGTGATTTCTGGTGCCGGTCATACCGTGTGCGAACGCCGTTCCGCCCGTGGACGGCAACCGTCCACTTCCCGGGCTGCTCAGGGGTGAGATCAGGGCATTCTGTCATCACCCCACCGGGACCGGTCCGGGCAGGCACGAAGGGTACGACTCGTCGCCGAGCCGTACCCTTCGCGTTCCGTCCGTCGTGAGCGTTACGCCGGCACGCTCGCCACGCCCCGCTCCAGGAACGGCTTGCCGTTCACCCGCTGGGAGACGCCCTCACGGTCCAGGTACGGCGTGATGCCGCCCAGGTGGAAGGGCCAGCCCGCGCCGGTGATCAGGCACAGGTCGATGTCCTGGGCCTCGGCGACGACGCCCTCGTCCAGCATCAGGCCGATCTCCTGCGCCACCGCGTCGAGCACGCGGTCGCGGGTCTGCTCCTCGGTCAGGACGGTGTCGCCCTGCTTGAGGAGGGCGGCGACCTCGGGGTCGAGGACCGGCGCACCGGAGTCGTAGACGTAGAAGCCGCGCTTTCCGGCCTTCACGACCGCCGCGAGGTTCTCGGAGACCGTGAAGCGCTCCGGGAAGGCGCGGTTCAGGGTCTCGGAGACGTGCAGACCGATGGCCGGGCCCACCAGCTCCAGGAGCACCAGCGGGGACATCGGCAGGCCGAGCGGCTCGACGGCCTTCTCCGCGACCTCGACCGGGGTGCCCTCGTCGATGACGTTCTGGATCTCGCCCATGAAGCGGGTGAGGATGCGGTTGACGACGAACGCCGGGGCGTCCTTCACCAGGACCGCGGTCTTCTTCAGCTTGCGGGCCACACCGAACGCGGTGGCCAGCGAGGCGTCGTCCGTCTGCTCGCCGCGCACGATCTCCAGCAGCGGGAGGATCGCGACCGGGTTGAAGAAGTGGAAGCCGACGACCCGCTCCGGGTTCTTCAGCTTCGACGCCATCTCGGTCACCGACAGCGAGGAGGTGTTGGTGGCGAGGATCGCGTGCGCCGGGGCGACCGCCTCGACCTCCGCGAACACCTGCTGCTTGACGCCGATCTCCTCGAAGACGGCCTCGATGATGAAGTCCGCGTCCGCGAAGCCCTCGGCCTTGTCGAGGACACCCGAGACCAGGCCCTTGAGGCGGTTGGCCTTGTCCTGGTTGATACGGCCCTTGCCGAGCAGCTTCTCGATCTCGGCGTGTACGTAGCCCACACCCTTGTCGACACGCGCCTGGTCGATGTCCGTGAGGACGACCGGGACCTCCAGGCGGCGCAGGAACAGCAGCGCCAGCTGCGAGGCCATCAGACCCGCGCCCACGACGCCGACCTTGGTGACCGGGCGGGCCAGGTTCTTGTCCGGGGCGCCGGCCGGACGCTTGGCGCGCTTCTGGACCAGGTTGAAGGCGTAGATGCCGCTGCGCAGCTCGCCGCCCATGATCAGGTCGGCCAGCGCCTGGTCCTCGGCGTCGAAGCCGGCGGACAGGTCGCCGTCCTTCGCCGCGGCGATGATGTCCAGCGCGCGGTACGCGGCCGGGGCCGCACCGTGCACCTTGGAGTCGGCGATGGCCCGGCCGCGGGCGACGGCCGCGTCCCAGGCGTCACCGCGGTCGACCTCGGCGCGCTGAGGCGCGACCGTGCCCTTGAGCACGTTCGCGGTCCAGATCAGCGACTGCTCCAGGAAGTCCGCACCCTCGAACAGCGCGTCCGCGATGCCGAGTTCGAAGACCTGCTTGCCCTTGAGCTGACGGTTCTGGTTCAGCGAGTTCTCGATGATCACCGAGACCGCGCGGTCCGCGCCGATCAGGTTCGGGAGCAGCGCGCAGCCGCCCCAGCCGGGGACCAGACCGAGGAAGACCTCGGGCAGCGAGAACGCCGGGAGCGCCGTGGAGACGGTGCGGTAGGTGCAGTGCAGACCGACCTCGACACCGCCGCCCATGGCCGCGCCGTTGTAGTACGCGAAGGTCGGGACCGCGAGGCCGGAGAGGCGGCGGAAGACGTCGTGGCCGCCCTTGCCGATGGCCAGCGCGTCCTCGTGACGGCCGAGCAGCTCGACGCCCTTGAGGTCGGCGCCGACCGCGAAGATGAACGGCTTGCCGGTGATGCCGACACCGGTGATGGTGCCCTCGGCAGCCTCCTTCTCGACCTGGTCGATCGCGGCGTTCAGGTTCGCCAGCGACTGCGGTCCGAAGGTGGTCGGCTTGGTGTGGTCCAGGCCGTTGTCCAGCGTGATGAGGGCGAAGTTGCCCGCACCGGCCGGAAGGTCCAGGTGGCGTACGTGCGCCTGGGTGACGACCTCGCCGGGGAACAGCTCGGCCGCACCCTTCAGAAGCTCAGTGGTGGAGCTCACTTGTTGCCTCCGTCAGCATTGAAGTGCGGGTTCTCCCAGACGACCGTGGCGCCCATGCCGAAGCCGACGCACATGGTGGTCAGGCCGTAGCGGACCTCGGGCTGCTCCTCGAACTGCCGGGCCAGCTGCGTCATGAGCCGGACACCGGAGGAGGCCAGCGGGTGGCCGTAGGCGATCGCGCCGCCGTACTGGTTGACGCGGGCGTCGTCGTCGGCGATGCCATAGTGCTCCAGGAAGGCGAGCACCTGCACGGCGAACGCCTCGTTGATCTCGAAGAGACCGATGTCCTCGATGGACAGGCCGGCCTGGGCCAGCGCCTTCTCGGTCGCCGGGATCGGACCGTAGCCCATGACCTCCGGCTCGACGCCCGCGAAGGCGTAGGAGACGAGGCGCATCCTGACCGGGAGGCCCAGCTCGCGGGCGACGTCCTCGGCGGCGAGCAGGGACGCGGTGGCGCCGTCGTTGAGACCCGCGGCGTTACCGGCCGTCACGCGGCCGTGGGCGCGGAAGGGGGTCTTCAGACCGGCGAGGGACTCCATCGTGGTGCCCGGACGCATCGGCTCGTCGGCGGTGACCAGGCCCCAGCCCGTCTCACCGGCTTCGGCGTTGGTGCGGCGCACGGAGACCGGCACCAGGTCCTGCTGGATCTTGCCGTTGGCGTACGCCTTGGCGGCCTTCTCCTGCGAACGCACCGCGTACGCGTCGGCACGGTCCTTGGTGATCGTGGGGTAGCGGTCGTGCAGGTTCTCCGCCGTCATGCCCATGAACAGGGCGGACTCGTCGACCAGCTTCTCCGACACGAAGCGCGGGTTCGGGTCGACGCCCTCGCCCATCGGGTGGCGGCCCATGTGCTCGACGCCACCGGCCACGACGACGTCGTACGCGCCGAAGGCGATCGAACCGGCCGTCGAGGTGACGGCGGTCAGCGCGCCCGCACACATGCGGTCGATCGAGTAGCCCGGGACGGACTGCGGCAGACCGGCCAGGATTCCGGCGGTACGGCCCAGCGTGAGGCCCTGGTCCCCGATCTGCGTGGTCGCGGCGATGGCGACCTCGTCGATCTTCTTGGGGTCCAGGTCCGGGTTGCGGCGCAGCAGCTCCCGGATGGCCTTCACGACGAGGTCGTCGGCGCGGGTCTCGTGGTAGATGCCCTTGGGGCCCGCTTTGCCGAACGGGGTGCGGACGCCGTCGACGAAGACGACGTCCCGGATGGTACGAGGCACGGTGGCTCTCCTCCAGGGTGCGGGATGGCACTGCTGCGGGGCACGCCACGGGGGCGCGCCGCCTGCCCTCATGCTACTTGCGGGTAACCAGACTGCCCACCCCTCGCGGCCGGAGCGTCGAAGGTCACACCGCCCCGGCGCCCGGTGCAGGCCGCCGAAGCCGCCCCGCGGTGGAGGAAAGGGCCCAGAACCTGGCGTGATTTCGACCATCGGTTCGGTCCGCGGACCGGGCCCGGGTAGCGGAAAACCCCCGGCCGGTGACCGGGGGTGTCCGCTGCGTCACGGGATCAGGAGGCGTCCAGCGCCCGCACCAGGAGCGGGGCGACCTGCTGGATCTGCCAGTTCCGCGCCCCGTACCCGGCGAGGGTGTCCTCGACGGCGCCCGGGGTCGGGTTCTTCGGCGGCTCCCAGCAGACCCGGCGCACGGTGTCCGGGGTGATCAGGTTCTCCTGGGGCATGTGGAGGCGCTCGGCCAGCTCGGAGACGGCGGTACGGGCGGCGGAGAGCCGGGCCGCGGCGGCCGGGTCCTTGTCGGCCCAGGAACGCGGGGGAGGCGGTCCGGCCGGCTGCTGGCCGGGCTGCGGCAGCTCCGACTCGGGCAGCGCCTTGGCCCGCTCCACGGCCGCCTGCCACTGCTCCAGCTGACGGCGTCCCATGCGGTGGCCGAATCCCGGCAGCGCGGTCAGGGCCTGCACATCGACCGGCAGCGCGAGCGCGGCCTCGACGATCGCGGCGTCGCCGAGCACCTTGCCCGGCGAGACGTCACGGCGCTGGGCGACCTGGTCACGGGTGGTCCACAGCTCCCGTACGACGGCCATCTGACGGCGCCGGCGCACCTTGTGCATGCCCGACGTGCGGCGCCAGGGGTCCTTGCGGGGCGGTGCGGGCGGCGCGGAGGCGATGGCGTCGAACTCCTCCCGGGCCCACTCCAGCTTGCCCTGCCGCTCCAGCTCCTCCTCCAGCTCGTCGCGCAGGTCGATCAGGAGCTCCACGTCGAGCGCGGCGTAGCGCAGCCAGGGCTCGGGCAGCGGGCGGGTGGACCAGTCGACGGCGGAGTGGCCCTTCTCCAGGGCGTATCCGAGGACGTTCTCCACCATCGCGCCGAGGCCGACGCGCGGGAAGCCCGCGAGCCGTCCGGCCAGCTCGGTGTCGAACAGCGAGGTGGGGGTCATGCCTATGTCCCGCAGGCACGGGAGGTCCTGGGTCGCCGCGTGCAGGATCCACTCCGTGCCGGACAGCGCGGAGCCGAGGGCGGAGAGGTCGGGGCAGCCGACCGGGTCGATCAGGGCGCTGCCCGCGCCCTCGCGGCGCAGCTGTACGAGATAGGCGCGCTGGCCGTAGCGGTACCCCGAGGCGCGCTCGGCGTCGACGGCCACCGGGCCGGTGCCCGCGGCGAAGGCCGCGACCACCTCGGCGAGGGCGTCGTCGGACGTCACCACCGGGGGAATGCCCTCGCGCGGTTCGAGCAAGGGGATCGGCGCCGGGGCGACGTCGTCCGGGGGAGCGCCCCCGGTGGTTCGCAGTGAAGTGTCTGCTGCGGTCTCTTGGGCGTCGGTCACGTGTCAAGGGTATCTGTGTATGCACGGAGCCCGTCGACGGAACGTTCCGTCGACGGGCGGCCATGCGCGTATTCCAGCCGGAGGCGCATCGATGCACGTCCCGGCGGGGTGCGGTCAGTGGATGATGCCCGTCCGCAGGGCGACCGCGACCATTCCGGCACGGTCTCCGGTGCCGAGCTTGCGGGCGATGCGGGCGAGGTGGGACTTGACGGTCAGGGCGGAGAGGCCCATCGAGACGCCGATGGCCTTGTTGGACTGGCCTTCGGCGACCAGGCGGAGCACCTCCACCTCACGTCCGGACAGTTCGCGGTAGCCGCCCGGGTGGCTCGGGGAGCCGGGAGGCCTGCGGTGCATACGGGCCGCGTTGGCGCCGATGGGGGCGACGCCGGGGCGGGTGGGATGGCCGATGTTGGTTCGGGTGCCGGTGACGACGTAGCCCTTCACGCCGCCCGCGAGGGCGTTGCGAACGGCGCCGATGTCGTCGGCGGCGGAGAGGGCGAGACCGTTGGGCCAGCCTGCGGCGCGGGTCTCGGACAGCAGGGTCAGCCCGGAACCGTCGGGCAGGTGGACGTCGGCAATGCAGATGTCGCGCGGGTTGCCGACGCGGGGGCGTGCCTCCGCGATGGACGACGCTTCGATGACGTCACGAACTCCGAGGGCCCACAGATGGCGGGTGACGGTGGAACGGACGCGCGGGTCGGCCACGACGACCATGGCCGTCGGCTTGTTCGGGCGGTAGGCGACCAGGCTTGCGGGCTGCTCAAGGAGAACGGACACCAGGCCTCCTGGGGGGAGTGGCGGGACGGGCCGGCTCGGGGGGTGAAGCCGGGGGCGAACCGTGCTTGAAGGGTCATTGACCTCTTCGGCAGCGGACCCGTCCTCCTTTAGGGGAAGATCGCGATTTGATGCGTAACAATTCGGGCAAATAGGACGCGCGATCGATTGTACGAAAAGAGAGCCGGTGCTTGTGCGAAACGGGTGACGGAGTGTTACTAAACCTGTGGCCCGCGCCGCTGCGGCAACGTCACCACCGCCGCGTCCGCCGGATCGGACGGCGGCAGTCCCGCGATCTGGCACAGCAGATCGCCCCAGGCCATCAGGTGCGACGCCGTGTCCGGCACACCGCCGCGCGACTCCCTCGGCGTCCACGAGGCCCGGATCTCGATCTGCGTCGCCGGGCGGCGCGCGGACAGCGCACCGAAGTAGTGCGATCCGGCGCGTGTCACCGTCCCGCCGGCCTCTCCGTACGACAGGCCCCGCGCGTCCAGCGCACCCGTCAGCCAGGACCAGCACACCTCCGGCAGCAGCGGGTCCGCCGCCATCTCCGGCTCCAGCTCCGCCCGGACCAGCGTCACCAGCCGGAACGCGCCCTGCCATGCGTCGTGCCCCGCCGGATCGTGCAGCAGGACCAGCCTGCCGTCCGCGAGATCGTCCTCGCCGTCCACCACCGCCGCCTCCAGGGCGAACGCGTGCGGAGCGAGGCGCTGGGGCGGCCTGGTCACCTCCACCTCCAGCTCCGGGCGCAGGCGCGCGGAACGCAGAGCGTCGACCGCCGCCAGGAACGCGGGCGGCACGGAAGGACCCTCCGCGCGGTCCTTGCTTTCAACGCCATCGGAATGATCGGAAAATTGTCCCTGAGCCGGAGCCATGCGGGGAAGAGTAGGCGGAAGCCGGGCCTCGCGCAGGGAGAGACACCCGTGCGGGGCCGGGCTCCTTCGGCGCGCGTGCGAAGATTCTGTGCGTGAGTGCCAACGACAGCCCTTCGGGCCAGCAGACGACGACCTCCGCCAGCCTCGACGCGGTCCGCCACGCCACCCACGACTCGGCGTTCCTGCGGGCCTGCCGCCGCGAACCCGTCCCGCACACGCCGGTCTGGTTCATGCGTCAGGCGGGGCGCTCGCTGCCCGAGTACCTGAAGGTCCGCGAGGGCATCGCGATGCTCGACTCCTGCATGATGCCGGAGCTGGTCGCCGAGATCACCCTGCAGCCCGTACGCCGCCACAAGGTCGACGCCGCGATCTACTTCAGCGACATCGTCGTGCCCCTGAAGGCCATCGGCATCGACCTCGACATCAAGCCCGGCGTCGGCCCCGTCATCGCCGAGCCGATCCGCACCCGCGCCGACCTGGCCCGGCTGCGCGACCTCACCCCCGAGGACGTCCCGTACGTCACCGAGGCCATCGGGATGCTCACCGCCGAACTGGGCGCCACCCCGCTCATCGGCTTCGCCGGGGCCCCCTTCACCCTCGCCAGCTACCTCGTCGAGGGCGGCCCCTCGCGCAACCACGAGCGCACCAAGGCCATGATGTACGGCGACCCGCAGCTCTGGGCCGACCTCGTCGACCGGCTCGCGGAGATCACCGGCGCCTTCCTCAAGGTGCAGATCGAGGCCGGCGCGTCCGCCGTCCAGCTCTTCGACTCCTGGGTCGGCGCCCTGGCCCCCGCCGACTACCGCCGCGCGGTGCTGCCCGCCTCCGCGAAGGTCTTCGACGCCGTCGCCCCCTACGGCGTCCCCCGCATCCACTTCGGCGTCGGCACCGGCGAACTGCTCGGCCTGATGGGCGAGGCCGGCGCGGACGTCGTCGGCGTCGACTGGCGGGTCCCGCTGGACGAGGCCGCCCGCCGCGTCGGCCCCGGCAAGGCGCTCCAGGGCAACCTCGACCCGGCGGTGCTGTTCGCGCCGACCCCGGCCGTCGAGGAGAAGACCCGCGAGGTGCTGGACGCCGCCGCCGGTCTGGAGGGCCACATCTTCAACCTGGGCCACGGCGTCATGCCGACCATGGACCCGGACGCGCTCACCCGGCTCGTGGAGTACGTGCACACGCAGACCGCGCGCTGAGCGAGCGGTCCCGGGGCCCCGCGCCCCGGGACCGCCGTCAGCTCCCCGCGCCCCGCACCGCCGTCACCGTCTTGCGGGCGGCCACCAGCACCGGGTCCCAGACCGGCGAGAACGGCGGGGCGTACCCCAGGTCGAGCGCCGTCATCTGCTCCACGGTCATCCCGGCCGTCAGCGCCACCGCCGCCACGTCCACCCGCTTCGCCGCCCCGTCCCGGCCGACGATCTGCACCCCGAGCAGCCGGCCCGTGCGGTACTCCGCGATCATCTTCACCGTCATCGGCTTCGCCCCCGGGTAGTAGCCCGCCCGCCCCGTCGACTCGATGGTCGCCGTGACGTAGCGCAGCCCGACCGCACGGGCGTCCTTCTCCCGCAGCCCGGTCCGGGCGATCTCCAGGTCGCAGACCTTGCTCACCGCCGTACCGACCACGCCCGGGAACGTGCCGTAGCCGCCCCCGACGTTGGAACCGATCACCTGGCCGTGCTTGTTGGCGTGCGTGCCCAGCGCGATGTGCCGGGTGCGGCCGGCCACCAGGTCCAGGACCTCCACGCAGTCGCCGCCCGCCCAGATGTTCTCGTGGCCCACCACCCGCATCGACAGATCCGTCAGCAGCCCGCCGTGCGGGCCCACCGGCAGCCCGGCCCCGCGCGCCAGCGCCGTCTCCGGCTCCACGCCGATACCGAGGACCACCACGTCCGCCGGATACGTCCCCGCGTCCGTCGCCACCTCACTCACCCGGCCGTCCGGACCCGTGAGGATCCTGGTGACGGCGGCCCCGTTGACCGTGGTGATGCCCAGCCCGTCCATCGCGTCGTGGACGAGCCGCCCCATGTCCGGGTCGAGGGTCGCCATCGGCTGCTCGCCACGGTTGAGGACGGTCACCTCGAAACCCCGCTTGAGCATCGCCTCGGCCATCTCGACGCCGATGTAGCCCGCGCCCACCACGACCGCGCGGCGCTCTCCGCCGGAACCCACGGCGTCCAGCGAGTCCAGGAGCGCCTGCCCGTCGTCCAGGGTCTGCACCCCGTGCACCCCCGGCGCGTCCATGCCGGGCAGCGCCGGGCGCACCGGACGGGCCCCGGTGGCGATCACCAGCTTGTCGAAGCCCGTCCAGTACATCTTCCCGCTCTCCCGGTCCAGCGCCTTCACCCGCCGCCCGGGGACGTCGAGTTCCGTCACCTCGGTCCGCATCCGCAGATCGATGTCCCGCTGCCGGTGCTCCTCGGGGGTGCGGGCGATCAGGTCGTCGCGCGCCTCGACGTCGCCGCTCACCCAGTACGGGATGCCGCAGGCGGAGTACGAGGTGAAGTGGCCGCGCTCGAAGGCGACGATCTCCAGCGCGTCCGCCCCCTTCAGCCTGCGGGCCTGTGACGCGGCGGACATGCCCGCCGCGTCACCGCCGATGACCACCAGTCGCTCCGCTGCCATGCCTGGTCCCCTTTCGCGATTCGCCGATCCGGCGAGTCAGGTCCCCACGCTACGGCGCTGGTGCGCTTCAAGGCGCCGGTGTCCCCTCCTTCTCCGGCGTGCCCGCCGGGGCGGCCGTACGGGCCGCCCCACGACGGCGCAGCGCCCGCCACACGAGCAGCGCCAGGGCCCCGGTGAGCAGGAACGGCAACGCGGCCCCGAACGCCACCGCGACCCACCGCAGCATCGTCACGAACGCGCCCCAGCCGCCGCCCAGGGCGTCCAGGAACCCGGCGTCCTCATCCCGCCCCTCGTCGTCCGGAGCGTCCGGCGGCGTCAGGTCCAGGGTGATCGTCGCCAGCGAGGTGCGGTCCTTCAGGCTCGACTGCTGGGCGAGCAGCGACTCCAGGTCGGACTGACGGCTGCTCAGCTCGCCCTCCAGGGCCACCACATCGCTGATCTTCTCCGCCCGGTCCATCAGCTCCCGCACCCGCGCCACGCTCGCACGCTGCGTGGCGATCCGGCTGTCCACGTCGACCACCTGGTCGGTGACGTCCTTCGCGTTCGAGGTGCGCGACAGCAGCTTCCCGGAACCGGCCAGCTCCCGCAGCACCTCCTGGAACCGGTCCTGCGGAACCCGCAGCACCAGGTGCGAGGTCTCGTAGGTGTCGTCGAGCCGCTCGGTGTTCTCCGTCGCGACCAGGCCGCCCGCGCCCTCCGCGACACCGCGCGCGGCGGCGACGGCCTTCGGCACGCTCTTCACCTCGACGGAGAGCGTGGCCGTACGGATGACGTGCGTGGCCGCCGCCCCCGGCTTCGGCGCCGCCTTCGACCCGGACGGCTTCCCGTCCGCCCGGTCCTCGGCCGACGACGCGGCCCCGTCGGCGTCCGCCCCGGCGCCTTCCGGCCCGTCCGCGAACCCCTCGCGCGGCGCGGCCTTCCCGTCCGTCGCCTTCTCGTTGCTGCCCGACGAGTCGCCCGACGCCCCGCACCCGCCGACGGCGAGCAGGAGGCCGAGCACCCCGGCCGCGAGCGCGGCCCGCCCGCGGGCGCGGGCGAAGGATCGATCGGTTCTGCTGTCCAATTCCATAACTGGTCCCCCCAGGACGGTGGTTGATGGTGCCGGTTCGACGCGGCCGCTCCGGGACCGGTTGCCGGTGTGCGGTTTCGAAGTGGTCACGGTCAGGACGCGGAACGGGTTTGAGAGAGTGGACCCATGCAGCGTTCTCAACAGCGTGCGGAAACGCCCCCGGGCCACGTCGTCGTCATCGGCGGCGGCATCGCCGGCCTGGCGGCCGCCCACCACCTGGTCGCCACCGGACTGCGGGTCACCCTCCTGGAGGCGACGGACCGGCTCGGCGGGAAGCTCATGACCGGCGAGGTCGCGGGCGTCCAGGTCGACCTGGGGGCCGAGTCGATGCTCGCCCGGCGCCCCGAGGCGGTCGCCCTGGCCCGCGAGGTGGGCCTCGCCGACCGCCTCCAGCCGCCCGCCACCGCCACCGCCTCGCTGTGGACGCGCGACGCGCTGCGCCCCATGCCGAAGGGGCACGTCATGGGCGTCCCCGGCGACCCGGCGGTGCTCGGCGAGGTGCTGTCCCCCGAGGGCCTGGCCCGGATCGCCGAGGAGCGCGACCTCACCCCGACCCCCGTCGGCGACGACGTCGCGGTCGGCGCGTACGTCGCCGACCGGCTCGGCCGCGAGGTCGTGGACCGGCTGGTGGAGCCCCTCCTCGGCGGGGTCTACGCCGGTGACGCCTACCGGATCTCGATGCGCGCCGCCGTCCCCCAGCTCTTCGAGGCGGTGAAGGAGGGCGGGCCGCTGCTGGAGGGCGTACGCCGTATCCAGGAGCGGGCCGCCGCCCGGCAGCAGACCGGCCCCGTCTTCCAGGGCATCGAGGGCGGCATCGGCACCCTCCCGGCCGCCGTCGCCGACGCCGTACGGGCCGGTGGCGGCGAGATCCTCGACCGGACCCCCGTCCTCGGCCTGACCCGTACGGAGTCGGGCTGGGCGGTCCGCACCGACACCCGGACGATCGCCGCCGACGGCATCGTCCTGGCCACCCCCGCCTGGTCCGCCGGCACCCTGCTGGCCGCCGAGTCCCCGGCCGCGTCCGCCGAGCTGTCCGGCGTCGAGTACGCCTCGATGGCCCTGGTCACCCTGGCCTTCCGGCGGGCCGACATCGAGCGCCACGAGGCCCTGCGCGGCCGTTCCGGCTTCCTCGTACCGCCGGTCGACGGGCACACGATCAAGGCGTCCACGTTCTCCAGCAACAAATGGCAGTGGGTCGCGGACAGCGCCCCCGACCTGTTCGTGCTCCGCACCTCCGTCGGCCGGTACGGCGAGGAGGACCATCTGCACCGCGAGGACGAGGAGCTCGTCGCCGTCTCCCTGCGCGACCTCGCCGCGGCCACCGGACTCACCGCCCGGCCCGTGGACACCGAGGTCACCCGCTGGATCGGCGGCCTGCCGCAGTACCCGGTCGGCCACCTCGCCCGGGTCGCCCGGATCCGCGACGAGGTCGCCAAGCTCCCCGCCCTGCGGGTCTGCGGCGCGGTCTACGACGGGGTCGGCATCCCCGCCTGCATCGCGAGCGCGCGCCGGGCGGCCGACGAGATCGCGGGGGAGCTCACGGGGGAGATCGCGGGAGAGATCATCGCCACGTCGACCCTGGTTCGGGGCACGGGGAGCGAGGCGGGACAATAGCCGTATGAGTGCTCCTGAGACTGTGACATCAAGCAAGAGTCCGAACGCCGGCAAGAAGGCCAAGGACCTCAACGAGGTCATCCGCTACACCCTGTGGTCGGTCTTCAAACTGCGCGACGTGCTCCCGCTGGACCGCGCGGGATACGCCGACGAGGTCCAGGAGCTGTTCGACCAGCTCGCGGCCAAGGACATCACCGTCCGAGGCACCTACGACGTGTCCGGTCTGCGGGCCGACGCCGACCTCATGATCTGGTGGCACGCCGAGACCTCGGACGAGCTCCAGGAGGCGTACAACCTCTTCAGGCGCACCAAGCTCGGCCGCGCCCTCGACCCGGTCTGGTCGAACATGGCGCTGCACCGGCCGGCCGAGTTCAACAAGTCCCACGTCCCGGCGTTCCTCGCCGACGAGACGCCGCGCGACTACATCAGCGTCTACCCCTTCGTCCGGTCCTACGACTGGTACCTGCTGCCCGACGAGGACCGCCGCCGTATGCTCGCGGACCACGGCAAGATGGCCCGGGGCTACCCGGACGTCCGCGCCAACACCGTCGCCTCGTTCTCGCTGGGCGACTACGAGTGGGTCCTCGCCTTCGAGGCGGACGAGCTGTACCGCATCGTCGACCTGATGCGTCACCTGCGCGCCTCCGAGGCGCGTCTCCACGTGCGCGAGGAGGTCCCGTTCTACACGGGCCGCAGGAAGAGCGTCGCAGACCTGGTGGCCGGGCTCGCATAACCAGCGAGTCCCGCACCACCCCAACCCGGAAGATCAGAAGGGCGGGCACCGGGCACCGATCGTGCCGTCCGCTCCTCCAGCGACACCGGGTTCGGCTTCGGGGGCCGTCGCACCGTCATGGTGCGGCGGCCCCCGCTCCGTACCGCCCCCCGCCGGGGGATCAGTCCAGCGACACCGGGTTCGGCTCCGGGTGCGCGGCGCAGTCCGCACCCCGCCCCGGCACCTCACCGGTCAGCAGATACCGGCGCAGATGATCGTCGACGCAGGTGTTCCCGGCCCCGCCGATGCCATGCGTCCCGGCGTCCCGCTCGGTCACCAGCGACGACCCGGGCAGCCGCTTCCGCAGCTCCAGCGCCCCCTTGTACGGGGTCGCCGCGTCCCGCTCCGCCGCCAGGATCAGCACCGGCGGCAGCTCGCCCCACCGCGTCCCGACCTCCAGCGGCCGCTGCCGGGGCGCGGGCCAGAAGGCGCACGGCAGGTTCGCGAAGGCGTTGTCCCAGGTCTCGAACGGTGCGACGCGCGCCAGGTCCGTGTGGTCGCGGTCCCACACCTCGAAGTCCTCGGGCCAGGGCGCGTCGTTGCACTCGACGGCCGTGTACACCGCCTGCGCGTTCTCGTTGTCCTTGGCCGCCACCGCACGCGGGGAGGCCTGCGCGACCAGCGGCTCAGGGTTGCCCCGGACGTACTCGGAGAGGGCCGTCGCCCGCATCGCCCAGTAGTCGTCGTAGTAACCGGCCCCCAGGAACGCCGAGTGCAGCTGCCCCGGCCCGACCTTCCCGCCCGCGGGCTTCTCCGCAAGCTCGGCGCGCACCTCGTCGTAGTGCCGCTGCACCGATTCGGGTGTGTCCCCCAGGCGGTAGACGTCGTCGTGCTTCGCCACCCAGCGGCGGAAGTCCTCCCACCGCTTCTCGAAGGCCAGCGACTGGCCCATGTTCGAGCGGTACCAGATCTGCTCCGGGTCGGGGTCGACCACGGAGTCGAAGACCATGCGCCGTACGTGGGAGGGGAACAGCGTCGCGTACAGCGCGCCGAAGTACGTCCCGTAGGACGCCCCCATGAACGTCAGACGCGGCTCGCCGAGAGCGGCCCGCAGGACGTCCAGGTCACGGGCGTTGTTCAGCGACGTGTAGTGCCGCAGCGTCTCGCCCGCGTGCGTCGCGCAGCCCTCCGCGTACGCCTTCGCACGGGCGACGCGCCGCTCCTTGTACTCCTGCGTCGGGTGGGTCGGCGCGTCGGTCGGGCCCTTCGTGTACGCCGTCGGGTCCTGGCAGGTCAGCGGCGCGGAGGAGCCGTTCACCCCCCGCGGGGCGTAGCCGACCAGGTCGTACGCCTCGGCGATCTCCTTCCACTCCGGCAGCTCCCCGGCCATCGGGAAGGTGATGCTGGACGCGCCGGGGCCGCCCGGGTTGTAGACGAACGCGCCCTGCCGGGCGTCGGCCGGGCCGGTGGCCCCGGTGCGGCTGACGGTCAGTTCGAGCTGTTTCCCGTCCGGTTCGGCGTAGTCGAGGGGCACCTTCACCGTGCCGCACTTCAGGGAGTCCGGGAGCATCTCCTTCTCCGGGCAGGAGACGAAATCGATCCCGGCGGCCGTGGCGCGGGCGGCGGCGATCGCGGTGCCCCGGGCCTCGGCGGTGCCCCGGCCCTCCCAGGCTCCCGCGGGAGCGGCGGCCAGGGCGGACAGGACCAGGGAGCCGATCGATGTGTACAGCGCAGCAGTTCTCACGCGCGGTGGCCTCTCTGCGGATGCGGAGAGGAAGAGTCGGGCGGCCGGACGGATATGTCGAGCACCGCCCCGGAGGGTCGCCGGAATCCACACTGATGGACGCTCAAGAACCGTACCTGCGAACCTGATTCAGGTCGCGGGAGACCGATTCAGGAGCCCCCGCCCCCACAGCTGGATCCGCCGCCCCCGCCCCCACAGCTGGAGCCGCTGGAGCTGCCGCAACTGGAGCCGCCTCCGCAGCTCGACCCGCTGCCGCTGCCGCTGCCGCCGCCGCACCCGGAGCCCGAGGAGCACCCGGAGCCGCCTCCGCAACTCGATCCGGAGCCACCCCCGCTGGACCCCCCGCAACTGGATCCGCCGGGGCCGGAGGCGGCGCACCAGACGGTCGTCGCGCCGACGGCGGTGACCCCCGTCGCCGTGGACCCGGCGACGCGCGCGGAGGACCGTCGGCGCGGAGCGCTCAGCCGTGCCGCGGCCATCAACTGGGCCTGGAACACCGGGTCCGGCAGCGCGCGCAGGCCCAGGGTGGCGACGAGATGGGCGGGGGTCACCACGTAGGCGTAAACGGTCCGGAACGACTGGGCGGCGTGGCGTCCCGACGCCGTGAGGCGGCCTGCGGAGGAGCTGGCGACGATCATCCCGGTGAACGAGCCGATCACGATCGCGGGCAGCATCTTCACGATGAACGGGACCGAGAAGTCCAGGGAGTCGTCCGTGGCGAACTGGACGAACGTCAGCAGCAGGCTCAGCGGCAGGGCGATCATGCACGCGATCCCCTGGGTCAGGCCCCACTGCCGCAGCGGGCGGAGCCGGTGGGGCGGCACCAGCAGCCCGCGCGCCGCGAGCCCGTCGCCGACCTCCTGGACGGCCGGGTGCCGCATCACCGCTTCCCGCAGGACGTGCAGGGCGCCGTTCGGGGCGGCGGCCAGCTCCTGGAACACCGCGCGTTCCACCGGGTCGTTCGCCTGTGCCCGCAGTACGGCGACGATGCCGGGCCCGCCGACGGCCAGCCGGCCGTCCGCGTGCAGGGCGGTCAGGGCGGTGTCCACGACCCTGGCCGGACCGCCGTTCAGGAACGCGACCTCGTACAGGTCGTGAAGGGCGACGCCTGGGCCCGGAGAGGGGCGGCGGGACCGCTCGGCCACCGCCTTGACGATGAGCAGGACCGATGAGACGACGACCGCGAGGGTCGCCAGCAGTGCGAGCACGTTCACGGCGTTCACTTCCTCACGAGGGCGGCACGGGCGGCCCGGACCAGGCGGGTGGTACGACGCGGCGGCCGGGCGCCCGACCGGTCCTGCCACCAGTACGTCAGCCGGCGCTGCGCCACCGGATCGGCGGGACCGCCCGCGATGAGCACGTGCTCCGCGAAGCCGAGGGCGTCGCGCCGGTACCCGCCGGACATCGGGCGGTTCCCGGCGTACGCGAGGAACGCGGCGCGGTAGCCGTCGCCGAGGATCTCCGGCAGTTCGGGGGCGACCTTGGCGACGACGTCGGCACGCTTGGCGGCCAGCGCCCGGCTCTGCACCCGCAGCCGCCGGTGGTCGAAGCCCTCGGGGGCAGGCGTTCCGGCGACCAGGGCGGAGAGCAGGGCGGTCTGTGCTACGGCGGTACGGTCGCGGGTTCCGGCCGGTACGGGGGTGGGGGCGGCCGTACGGGTCCCGGCGCCGGTGCCTGCGCTGTCGTCGGACGCGGGAGCCGGGCCCGGACGCGGGCCTGCCGGGGGTGCTGCCTTCCGCAGCGTCGCCCGGATCGCGTCCAGTTCGCCCGCCAGCTCCGCGGCCGGCGGGAAGGCGTCGTCGCGCTCCAGCAGCACGCCCGGCGGGTCGACCCGGGAGCGCAGCTCGGCCAGCACCTCCAGCACCGGAGCGGTCACCGGGTGGGCGTGCGTGTCGTGCCAGACGCCGTTCCTCTCGACGCCGCCCGCCACATGGACGTACGCGATGGCCTCCACCGGCAGCTCGTCCAGCGCCTTCGCCGGGTCCTGGCCGAGGTTGACGTGATTGGTGTGCAGGTTGGCGACGTCGATCAGCAGCCGTACCCCGGTCCGCTCGACCAGCTCCGCCAGGAACTGCCCCTCGGTCAGCTCCTCGTCCGGCCAGGTGATCAGCGCCGCGATGTTCTCCAGGGCGAGTGGCACCGGCAGCGAGTCCTGCGCGATCCGCACGTTCTCGCACAGCACGTCCAGCGCGTCCCAGGTGCGCGGAACCGGCAGCAGATGCCCCGCCTCCAGCCTCGGCGACGCGGTCAGCGGCCCCCCGGCCCGTACGAACGCGATGTGCTCGGTCACCAGGGGCGTCCCCAGCAGCTCGGCGCGCGCCGCGAGGGAGGCGAGGCGCACGGGGTCCGGGCGGTCGGCGCCGCCGAGGCCGAGCGCCACCCCGTGCGGCACGACGGTCACCCCGCGCTCCCGGAGCCGCACCAGCGAGTCCGGGAGGTGGTCGGCGCAGAGGTTCTCCGCGACCGCCTCCACCCAGTCGATTCCGCTCAGCGACTCCACCTCGGCCGCGATCTCCGGCCGCCAGCCGATACCGATACCCAGTTCCATGACGCCCCCGTCCCCCCTGCTCACCTCGTTCTGTCCAGGGGTCATGGCCCCGTCACGCGGCGATGAACCCGACCAGGGGACGTTCAGAGCTGGATTTGAGGTTCCCGTACCGCCGGTCCCGTTACGGCATCGGCATCATCGTGGGCGGCACCGGGCGTGAGGTGAAGGACTGGTCACCGGTCGGCGTCACCGGCAGCGGGACCTGCGGCGCCTGCCCGTCCTGGGGCATCGACGGGCCCGAGGGGCTGGCCGTCGACCCGCTCGCCGCCTCGCGCGCCAGGGCGTCGAAGTCGACGAAGCCGGTGGCCTCCAGCATGGTGATGTGGTCCAGCACGGTCTGGTTGGCGTCGCTCGCGAGCTGCCGGATCAGCGTGTTCCGGGTGGTGTGGCGGACCTGGCCGATCAGGCCGAAGACCTTGCCGTGGGCGGCCCGCAGGATGTTGGCGAACTTCCGCTCGTACGCGTCCCCGCTCGCCGCCGTCAGCTCCCGCAGCCACCCCTGCTGCTGGGCGGTCGGCTGGTTGGGCAGCTCCACCCCGAGCTTCGCCGCCACGTCCCGGGCCCGCCGGTCCAGGTCCGTGTGCCCGACGACCAGGTGGTCCCCGGCGGCCTTCGTGGCCTCGCTGGGGGCCCGTTCGATCGCCTGCTGCCCGGCGGGCAGCTCCCACAGTCCGGCGAGCCGCACCTTGACCAGGAAGTCCCGGTCCGTCGCGGAGAGCGGGCCCCACTGGGTGGCGACGCTGGAGGCGTTGAGATGCGCCTCGCCGGTGCCCGAACGGTCCGCGTAGGACCAGACGGGGAAC
The DNA here is from genome assembly GCF_014650675.1 of Streptomyces anulatus. Taxonomy (GTDB): domain Bacteria; phylum Actinomycetota; class Actinomycetes; order Streptomycetales; family Streptomycetaceae; genus Streptomyces; species Streptomyces anulatus. The sequence goes on from NZ_BMVK01000005.1 coordinate 240,008, forward strand.
GCGAGCGCGCCGAGCGTGGCGACCAGCGCCGCGATGATGAGGGCCGTTCCGTTGATGCGTCGCAACAAGGTGTCTCCCGGGCCGAGGCGTGACAGCGTCGATCGAACAGGCGTCAATCAACCGCCAATCGACCGGCTGTGCAGGCTACTTGGCGGTAATGCCGATGCGGCAGTACCGGGAGATACGTAGACGGACGCAGAAATGCTCAGCGGCGCGGGCGATTCCGCTTCCGCTCAGCAACGCCGTCCGCTCGGCAACGCCTTCCGCTCAGCGGCGCAGCGCCGGGTGGTCGGCGACCACCGTGCAGGACCCCGGGGCGATCTCGGTGAACCCCGCGTCCCGCACCACCGGCAGCCCGCTCACCGTCAGCTCCCGCCAGCGCTCCGCGCCGGGGGTGGCGACGGAGAGCGGGAACCCGGCCTCGCGCCAGGCCTTGCGCTCGGTGTCGGACAGCTCCCACCAGGCGAGCTGCGCCCCGTGCCCCGCCTGCGCCATCGTCTTGCCCGCCGACATGTCCAGATCCGGGTTGAGCCACAGCACCGGGCTGGCCGGGTCGGGCGCGGCGGGCGGCTCGGGGTCCTCCAGATCGGTGCCCGAAACCTGGAGCTTGGCCAGCTCCTTGGGCCAGCCGTCCAGCGGGATCGGCGGGAACACCCGTACCTCCGCGCCGTCCTCGCCGGTCACCGTGATGCCGTCCAGCGCCGCGGCCTTGCGCCACTCCGCGCCGCGCGCCCGGCGCACGACCTTACGGATCCGGGCGTCCTGCCAGTCCCGCATCGCCCCGGCCCACTCGCCGTCCCCGAGGGACCGCTCGTCGGAGAGGATCGTCAGCACCGCACGGGCGGCGGTCCGCAGTGCGTCGGTGCGGGCGGGCGGGTCCGTCTTCTCCAGGTGGAGCACCAGCGGCAGCACGAACTGCTGCGCCTGGTCGCGGTCGGTCGGACCGTCGTGGAACGGGCTCTCGGGGACGGGGGCGGGGCTGTCATTGCTGGTCACCGTCCCAGTCTGCCAGGCCGAAGCCGTCACCTGCTTGGCGGAACGACCGGGTCCGGGTGAGGATGCTCCGCATGAAGAGCGATCTCTTTTCCAGCGACCACATGGCCCAGCCGGCCACCGCCCCCGGCATGACCCTGCAGAACACCAAATCGATCAAGTACGCCGTCAACGGCGAGATGCACGCCCGGCAGGGCTCGATGATCGCTTTCCGGGGCAACCTCCAGTTCGAACGCAAGGGCCAGGGCATCGGCGGCATGCTCAAGCGTGCGGTCACCGGCGAGGGCCTGGCTCTCATGGCCGTCCGGGGCCAGGGCGAGGCGTGGTTCGCGCACGAGGCGGCCAACTGCTTCATCGTCGAGCTGGATCAGGGCGACTCCATCACCATCAACGGCCGCAACGTCCTCTGTTTCGACCCCACGCTCTCCTACGAGATCAAGACGGTGAAGGGCGCCGGGATGGTCGGCGGCGGCCTCTTCAACAGCGTCTTCACGGGCTACGGCAAGCTCGGCCTGATGTGCGAGGGCACCCCGATCGTGATCCCCGTGACGGCCGCCCAGCCGGTGTACGTGGACACGGACGCGGTCGTCGGCTGGAGCCAGCAGCTCACGACCAGCCTGAACCGCTCGCAGAGCGTCGGCTCGATGGTGCGCGGCGGATCCGGCGAGGCCGTCCAGCTGATGCTCCAGGGCGAGGGGTTCGTCATCGTGCGGCCCAGCGAGGCCAGGCCCGAGAAGACCTCCAACTGACCCTGAACCTACGGGGCGTGGGCCACCGGTACGGCCTCCGCGGCGCCTGGGTGCTGCGCGGGGTCGACCTCACGCTGCCCGCGCGGACCCTCGTCCGGGTCGAAGGGGGCAACGGCGCCGGGAAGTCGACCCTGCTGCGGCTGCTCGCCGGGATCGACGCCCCCGCCGAGGGGCGGATCACCGGCCGCCGGGCCCGTACGGCGTACGTCCCCGAGCGCTTCCCGGCGGCGCTGCCCCTGACCGCCACCGGCTACCTCGTCCACCTCGGCCGGATCCACGGACTGCGGAGCGCCGAGGCGAAGCGGCGGGCGGGGGAGTGGCTGACCCGGTTCGGGGCGGCGGACCACGCCCGTACACCGCTCGCCGAACTCTCCAAGGGCACCAGTCAGAAGGTCGCCGTCGCCCAGGCGCTGCTCGCCGAACCGGAACTGCTGGTCCTGGACGAGGCCTGGACCGGCCTCGACACCGCCGCCCGCGCCGAACTCGACCGGGCGGTGGCGGAACGCGTCGCGGCGGGCGCCACCGTGGTCTTCGTCGACCACGACCCGCGACGCCTCGCCGGGGCGGCGGACCTCACCCTGCGGACCGGGGGCGGCGGGGTGCACAGGGTGACGGCTCCGGCGTCGACGGGACCCGCCTCCGGCCCCCACGTCCTGATCGAGGCCGTGGGCCCGCCGGGCGCACCGCTGCCCGAGGACCTGCCGGGCGACCCGGCCCGGGACCGGCGGACCGGCGAGGTCCCCGGCCTCGTACGTCTCACCGTCCCCGCCCCGTACTCCGACGCCGTCCTGGCGGCCCTGCTCACGGCCCGTCCGCCCTGGCACATCCGGCAGGTCGCCCCGGCGGAAGCACCGTTCAGGCCGGCCGGGAATGTGGTGCCCGCGCAGGCTCCCGTACAGGCCAGGACCCCCGAGGCCCCCGAGGTGTCCGAAGCGCCATGACCGCCCTCCTCCGCTACCAGGCCGCCCTGCTCGCCCGTTCCCAGCGCTGGCTGGCGCCCCTCCTGCTGTACGCGGCCGTCCTCGCCGTCGGCGTGCGGAGCGGGCAGCCCTTGCTGGGCTCGCTCGGCGTGGCGGCCGCCGCCGTGCTGCCCGTCACCGCGTGGGCCGTACACCTCTGCGTCGCCCAGGAGCCGCCCGCCGCCCGGACGGTCGCCTCGGCCGCCGCGGGGCCCCGGCGGGTCCACCTGGCCGCGCTGCTGACCGCCACGGGCTGTGCGGCGGCGCTCGCCGTGGTGACCGGCGCCGTCGTCCTGTTCATCAGCAGCCCGGTCACCGACGACGGCGCCCGCGCCGTCTCCCGGCCGTCCGCCGCGCTCGCCGGCCTGCTCGCCGTCCTGTGCTGTGTGCTGCTGGGCGCGGCCGTGGGGGCGCTCAGCACCCGCCCGGTGCCGCTCGACCGGGGCTGGTCCGTCGCGGCGGCCGTGCTCGGCTCGCTCCTCGCGCTCGTGACCACCGGATCCCCGGCGCGCCTCGCGGTGACCGCCCTGGTCACGGGATCGCGGACCGGGGCGGTCCAGCCGTCCGTCCTGCCCCTGCTCGGGGCGGCGGCCCTCGCCGCGGCGGCGGCGTTCTTCGTCTGCCGGATTGCCGCCCGGCGCGGGTGAGTAGGCTCGTGGGCGTGGAGACGGACACGGAGACAAACACGGACACGGGTACGGACGACACGTACTGCGAGACCCCGGGGCCGATCGCACCGGACCCGTCGGGCGGGGCTGCCGAAGGCCCTCCGTACGCCGAGTGCGTGCTGTGCCGCGAGCCGACCGAATTCCCGGAGTCGACGAAGGGCGCGACGCTCTGCCCGGTCTGCGCCTGGCAGGAGGCGGGCCGCACGGCCTGCTCCGGCTAGGAAGAGGCCCAGGGGGTCGGACGGCGCTACTTTCGCAGCACGCCCCGGGGCCGGTCCTCCATCAACTCCGACACCTTCACGAAGCGATAGCCGCGCTCGCGCAGTTCCGGCACGATCCGGCGTACGGCCGCCTCGGTGGCCGGGGCGGCGCTGCGGGTGCAGTGCATCACCACGAGGGAGCCCGGCCGCACCCCGTCCAGCACCTGCTCGGCCACCGCGTCCGCGTCCGTGGCGAAGGCGTCGCCGCTGACCACGTCCCACTGCACGGCCGTCACGTTCGCCGGGGCCAGCGCGCGCAGCGCAGTGTCGTCGTAACAGCCGCCGGGGAAGCGGAAGTACGGCACCACGTTCCGCGCCCCCGCCTTCCGGAACGCCGAGAAGGCACGTTCCACCTCGCGGGCCATCGCGGCCCTGCCGACCACCGGCAGGCCGTAGCAGGGGGAGCTGAAGGCGTAGTGGCTGTAGGAGTGGTTGGCGATCTCGAACATCGGGTCCGTGCCGATGGCCTTGGCCTGCGCCGGATACTCCTCGGCCCAGCGCCCGGTCATGAAAACGGTGGAAGGCACCTTCAGCCGGCGCAGCAGCGCGACCAGCTCCGGGTTGTCGAAACGCTCGCCGGAGGCCGCCCGAGGGCCCTGATCGGCCGTCATGTCGGCGTCGAACGTCAGCGCCACGACCTTCTCCACCGGCCGGCCGGCCGCGCCCCCTCCCGTCGGTCTCCGCTCGAAGACCGGGGTGCGGCCCGCGGGGCCGGGGGCCATCGTGGGCGGCTTCTCCGGAGCGGCGGGGGTGGAGGCCCCGGGAGTGGAGGCCCCGGGGGTGGGAGCGGGTGCGGGGGACACGCCCCCGCACCCGGCCAGGGCGGCGCCGGCCAGCACCCCCAGGACCGTCAGCGTCGTCATCTTCCGCGCAGTAGTGATCACCCACGGAAAATATCCGACAAATTGGTCATATCATCTGACGGCGCTCCGGCGTCCCGGCGTCCCGGTGGAGAGAGCTACCTCAGCACCACGGCCCCGTCACCGCGAACGTCGTCCCCGGCGTGTAGCAGTTCACGTACATTGTCGAACCGTCCGGGGAGAAGGCCACCCCCGCGAACTCGCCCCACTCCGGCTCCTCGGGCGTGCCGATGTTCTGCCGCCCGCGCGCCATGGTGTACACCTCGCCGCGCCGGGTGACCCCGAGCACGTGCTGCGCGCCGCCGCCGTCCTCACAGACCATCAGGCCGCCGTCGGCCGCCAGGCAGATGTTGTCGGGGGACTCGCCGGGCAGATGGATGTCGGTGTCCGGGCCGAAGATCACGACCAGGGTGAGCCGCCGCTTCTTCGGCTCGTAGCGCCAGACCTGGCCGTAGTGGTCGGCCGCCGAGCCCTCGTCGCTGCGGGCGAAGCTGGAGACGAAGTAGACGGACGAGCCGCCCCAGTAGCAGCCCTCCAGCTTCTGCGCGTGCGTGACGCCCTTCGGGCCGAAGTCCTGGAAGCGGATCGGGGTCTCCGCGGCCAGCGGATCCGGTACGGGGACCCACTCGATCCGGTCGAAGCTCGTACCGGTCTCCCGGACGGCGGAGAGGTCGGGCACGCCCGGCACCCGCATCGCCTCCAGCGCCCCGCCCGCCCGGAGCGAGCCGGTGCCGCCGAGCGGCTTCTCGGGAAGGAAGCGGTAGAAGAGCCCGAACGGCTTGTCGAACGCGTCCTCCGTCTCGTAGACGATCCCGGACTTCGGGTCGACGGCGATGGCCTCGTGCTGGAAGCGGCCCATCGCGGTCAGCGGGACGGCCCCGGTGCGGCGCGGATCGGCGCCGTCCACCTCGAAGATGAAGCCGTGGTCCTTGGTGTACCCGTTGGTCCCGGCCTTGTCCTCGTTCTCCTCGCAGGTCAGCCAGGTGCGCCAAGGCGTGGGCCCGCCCGCGCAGTTCACCGCCGTGCCGGCGATGGCGACGCGCTCGCCGAGCACCTTGTTGCGGCCGTCCAGCTCCAGGGACGTACAGCCGCCCTTGGCCATCGGGTCGTAGGTCAGTCCCTCGACGGTCGGTACACCGATCCTGGCGGTGTGCCGGTTCTCGTGGTTGCGGACGAGGTGGACCCGGCCGTTGCGGCCGGGCAGGGCGGCCATCCCGTCGTGGTTGCCCGGTACCGGCCCCTCGCCGGAGCGCAGGGGGTCGCCCTCCCGGGACAGCACCCGGTAGCGGAACCCCTTCGGCAGGTCGAGCAGGCCGTCGGGGTCGGGGACGAGGGGGCCGTAGCCGTCGTGGCCGCGTGCGGCGGCCGTGCCCGCGAAGAGTTCGGAGAAGGCTCCCGTGAAGGCGATCGCGGCGGCTGCGCCGCTGCCTGCCAGGACCTGGCGTCGGGTCGCGGTGGTGCGGGGTGCGGATGACATGAGGTGACTCCCTGTTGGCGGACAGGTGAAGTGACCCGCACGTGTGTAGCACGCACAGAGGCGCGGGGGAACCATGCGCGCCCCCGCGCCCCGTGTTGCCGCTGTGGCGGCCCCGATGGGAGCAGCCGTGCCCGGAAGGTCAGGCGAGCGAGGCCGTCAGGGTGATCGTCGTGCCCGTGAGCGCCTGGCTGACCGGGCAGTTCGCCTTGGCGTCCTCGGCGGCCTTCAGGAAGGCGTCCTCGTCGAGACCGGGCACCTCGCCCACGACGGTGAGGTGGATGCCGGTGATGCCCGTACCGGGCTGGAAGGTCACCTCGGCCTTGGTCTCCAGCCGAGTCGACGGGGTACCGGCCCCGGCGAGGCCGTGGGAGAGCGCCATCGAGAAGCAGCTGGAGTGGGCGGCGGCGATGAGCTCCTCGGGGCTCGTCTTCCCGTTCGCCTGCTCCGAGCGGGCCGGCCAGGAGACCGGGTAGTCGCCGATGCCGGAGGAGTCGAAGGTGACGACCCCCTTGCCCTCGATCAGGTTGCCTTCCCAGTTCGTGTGCGCCTGACGCGTGGTAGCCATGCTGGATCCCTTCGAACGGTGTGCGTGGTGGTACGGCATAAGTCGGGGCACCTCACGAAGTGCCGTGCCCCGTCGCGTTACGCCCCCGAACCTACTGCGCCACCAGCCCCTTCGCGTCACGCGCCAGCGCCGTCAGCCGGGAGATCGCCCGGAAGTACTTCTTCCGGTACCCGCCGTTCAACATCTCGTCGCTGAACAGTTGGTCGAAGGGCAGACCCGAGGCGAGCACCGGAACCTCCCGGTCGTACAGCCGGTCGGCCAGCACCACCAGGCGCAGCGCGGTCGACTGGTCGGGCACCGCCGTCACCCCGGTCAGGCAGACCGCGCCGATGTCGTCGGTGAGCGCGCCGTACCGGCTCGGGTGGACCCGGGCCAGGTGGTCCAGCAGCCCGGGGAAGTCGTCGAGGGACGCGCCCGGAGTGGCGTACGCGGCCCGGGTGACCTGCTCGTCGTCGTACGGCGGCGGGGCCTCGGGCAGACCGCGGTGCCGGTAGTCCTCGCCGTCGATGCGCAGCGGGCGGAAGTGCGCGGACAGGCCCTGGATCTCGCGCAGGAAGTCGGCGGCGGCGAACCGGCCCTCGCCCAGCTTGCCCGGCAGCGTGTTCGAGGTCGCGGCGAGCGCCACCCCGGCCTCCACGAGCCGGCTGAGCAGCGAGGACACCAGCACGGTGTCGCCCGGGTCGTCGAGCTCGAACTCGTCGATGCACAGCAGCCGGTGTCCGCTGAGGGTCCGCACGGTCTGCTGGAAGCCCAGGGCGCCGACCAGGTTCGTCAGCTCCACGAACGTGCCGAACGCCTTCAGCGACGGCTCGGCGGGCGTGGCGTGCCAGAGGGAGGCCAGCAGGTGGGTCTTGCCGACGCCGTAGCCGCCGTCGAGATACACGCCGCGCGGCCCGGTCGGAGCGGCCGGCTTCTTGCTGAACCACCTGCGTCGCCCGGCGCCCGTCGCGTGCGACCCGCCGAGCCCGGCGGCGAAGCCCGCCAGGACCGTGACCGCCTCGCTCTGGCTGGGCTGGTTCGGGTCGGGGACGTACGTGTCGAAGCGCACCGAGTCGAAGCGCGGCGGAGGCACCATCTCGGCGACCAGACGGTCTGCGGGAACGTGCGGCTCGCGGGCGCACAGGGACAGCGGGGCTGTTTCGGCAAGGGGGCTCTGCCCCGGAAACGCGGTGGATGACGACACAACTCTCCACCCTAAGGCCCGTGCCAGACTGCAACCCATGCGAAGCCTGTTCCCTGTGACGGACCTGACAAGAACCGCCCCCGACCCGTCCGGGCCGCCCATCGACCGCGAGTGGAGCCTCGACGAGCTGGCGGACGCCTACGCCTACCCCCCGGCCCTCCGGGCCGACGGGGCCGGGACCCCCTGGCTGCGCGCCAACATGGTCTCCACCCTCGACGGGGCCGCCCAGCACGACGGCCGCTCGCAGGGCATCTCCTGCGCGGCCGACATGCGGATCTTCGGCACCCTGAGGGGCCTGGCCGACGTGGTGATCGCCGGGGCCGAGACCGTACGCCTGGAGGGGTACCGTCCGGCCCGCGCCCGGGAGGCGTTCGCCGCGCGGCGGGCCGCCGCCGGACAGGGCCCCGCTCCCGCCGTCGCGGTGGTGACCGGCTCGATGGACCTGGACTTCTCGCTGCCGCTGTTCACCGAGCCGCTGGTTCCCACACTCGTGGTCACCGGTGCCGGGGCCCCCTCCGACCGGATCGCGGCGGCCCGGAAGGCGGGCGCCGAGGTGGTGATCGCGGGCGAGGGCGGCCGGGTGGACCCGGCCCGTGTCGTGCGCGAGCTGGCCGACCGGGGGCTGACCCGGCAGCTCACCGAGGGCGGGCCCCGGCTGCTCGGCCAGTTCGTGGCGGCCGGCGTGCTGGACGAGCTGTGCCTGACGGTGTCCCCGATGCTGACCGCCGGGGACGCCCAGCGGATCGCGGGGGGTCCCGGGGTCGCCGTGCCGGAACGTTTTTTCCTGGCATCACTGCTGGAAGAGGCCGGGTTCCTCTTCACTCGGTACCGTCGGACCGACAGATAGCGGAATTTACCGTTCCGCTTAGCTCCGGCTGGGCACACTTACCCCTGCAGTCCCCGTGGAAGCACGGGGAAGGATGGTTTCAGCAAACGACCGTCGACGGTCGAGCCGGTCGTCGACGAGACGAAGAAGCGGAAGGGCGCCTGTCGTGTTCACAAGCGTTTTGATGATCGAGAAGCCGCTCACTCCCGAGGACGTGGACTTCGTCACCACCCTCCACGGCGAGGAGCGGATCTCGTTCGTCGTTCTGTTGCAGCCGCGCGGTGACCAGGCCGATGTCCTGCTGCGCGCGATCGACGACGTGGCGATGGGGGAATTGAAGGAAGCGGTCCGGGAGGGGGAGGAGCCGGAGGGCAACGAGGCCCGCGAACCCGCCGAGATCGGCCTGGAGTACTCCCTACGGGCCTTGCGCGAGGCGGGCTCCGAAGCGGTCGGACAGGTGATCGAGGACCACCCCCTCGACAAGCTCAAGTCCGTGGTCGAGGACGCGGGAGCCGACGAGGTCATCGTCCTGACCGCCCCGCACTACGTGGAGGAGTTCTTCCACCGCGACTGGGCCTCCCGCGCCCGGCACAAGGTCGGCGTCCCGGTGCTCAAGCTCTTCGCGCACAGCGAATAGGCTGGGCGCGCGGTCCGGGGTGGCACCGGTCCGCGGCCCACGCACTCGAAACCGCAGGAGCACAAATGGCACCCGGCATTCCCGCCGCCATGGAACGACCCCACTTCATCGGCATCGGCGGCGCCGGAATGTCGGGCATCGCGAAGATCCTCGCCCAGCGCGGAGCGAAGGTGGCGGGCAGCGACGCGAAGGAGTCCGCCACCGCCGAGTCCCTGCGGGCGCTGGGGGCGACCGTGCACATCGGGCACGCGGCGGGCCACCTGGCCGACGACGCGTCCTGCGTGGTCGTCTCCAGCGCCATCCGCGCCGACAACCCGGAGCTGCTCCGGGCGAACGAGCTGTCGATCCCCGTGGTGCACCGCTCGGACGCGCTGGCCTCCCTGATGAACGGCCTGCGCGCCATCGCGGTCGCCGGCACCCACGGCAAGACGACCACGACGTCGATGCTGGCCGTCGCCCTCTCCTCGCTGAGCCTGTCGCCCTCGTACGCCATCGGCGGCGACCTGGAGGGCCCCGGCACCAACGCCACGCACGGTGAGGGGGACATCTTCGTCGCGGAGGCGGACGAGAGCGACCGCAGCTTCCAGAAGTACGACCCCGAGGTCGCGATCGTCCTCAACGTCGAGCTGGACCACCACGCGAACTACGCCTCGATGGACGAGATCTACGACTCCTTCGAGACGTTCGTCGGCAAGGTCGTCCCCGGCGGCACCCTGGTCATCTCCGCCGACCAGGCCGGCGCGGTCGAGCTGACCCGCCGGGTCCGCGACCTCTCCGACCTCAAGGTCGTCACCTACGGCTCCGCCGAGAACGCCGACGTACGCGTCCACAAGGTCACCCCGCGCGGACTGACCAGCGAGGTCACGGTCCTCCTCAACGGCAAGTTCCTGACCTTCACCGTCTCGGTCCCCGGCAGCCACTACGCCCACAACGCGGTCGCCGCCCTCGCCGCCGGGGTCGCCCTCGGCATCCCGGCGCACAACCTGGCCTCCGCACTCGGCAGCTACACCGGGGTCAAGCGCCGCCTCCAGCTCAAGGGCGAGGCGGCGGGCGTGCAGGTCATCGACTCGTACGCGCACCACCCCACCGAGATGACCGCCGACCTGGAGGCCATGCGCGGCGCGGCCGCCGACGCCCGCATCCTGGTCGTCTTCCAGCCGCACCTGTTCTCCCGTACGCAGGAGCTGGGCACCGAGATGGGCCAGGCCCTCGCCCTGGCCGACGCCTCCGTGGTCCTGGACATCTACCCGGCCCGCGAGGACCCGATCCCGGGCATCACCAGCGCCCTGATCATCGACGCGGCGAAGGAGGCCGGAGCCGAGGTCACCGCCGTCCACGACCAGGCCGACGTCCCCGCCGCCGTCGCGGGAATGGCGAAGCCCGGCGATCTCGTTCTCACCATGGGAGCGGGCGATGTCACCGACCTCGGCCCGCGCATCCTGGACCACCTGTCGAACTGAGGAGCGGGACGTGTCGTACGACGTCGAGAAGCCGGACGAGCAGTGGCGGGAAGAGCTGACCCCCGCCGAGTACGCGGTGCTGCGCCAGGCCGGCACCGAGCCCGCATTCGTGGGTGAGTACACCGACACCAAGACGGCGGGCGTCTACTCCTGCCGGGCCTGCGGGGCGGAGCTGTTCCGCTCCGACACCAAGTTCGAGTCGCACTGCGGCTGGCCGTCGTTCTACGACCCGAAGGACACCGACGCGGTCGAGCTGGTCGAGGACCGCGCCCACGGGATGGTCCGCACCGAGGTGCGCTGCGCCCGCTGCGGCTCGCACCTGGGCCATGTCTTCGAGGGCGAGGGCTACCCGACCCCCACGGACCAGCGCTACTGCATCAACTCGATCTCGCTGACCCTGGCGCCGGACGAGAGCTGAGCCGCACGGCTCGCGTGTGCCCCCGCCCCCTCCCCGCGTGTGCCGGGTGGAGGCGGGGGCACAGTGCTGTCATCAGGCCAGGGGATACCCGATGGCGGCGGCGGCGTCGCCGAGCCGCTCAGGCGTCACCGCCGGGTTGAGGGCCTCGACCACCTCGGGTGTGAGGGGCCGCAGCTCGTAGACGTCCTGCACGGCATCGAGGTCGACCCGGGCGTCGAAGTAGTACGCGGCCCAGTCGGCGTAGGTCTTCGGCGTCCCGTCGATCAGCATCCCGAACAGCCAGTCCGCCCCGTCGTCGCCGAGGTCCGGGTCCACGTCGCCCGTGCGCCAGGCCGTGTCGCCGGTCTCCCGCCACAGGCAGGCGGTCACCAGGGAGATGTCGTCGAGGCGGAACGACGGTTCCTCCACACAGGACCGGAACACCTCGGGAACGGAGTCCAGGACCCCGGGGAACGGCACCTCGTCGTCGCTCGCGTACGGGTTCAGCGGGGAGGTGTGGTCGAAGCCGATCACGTACGCGCCCGCGGCGGAGAAGACGATGGAGTAGGTGTCCCCGCCCCCGTTGTCCATGGAGGCCAGCTCGCGGCCCGGGGACCAGTGCGCGTCGAAACTGTGGCGGCGCAGATGCGGCTTGTCCGGCTGCATGATCGCGTCCAGCATCGCCATCGAGCGACAGCGGTCGCGAAGGGTGGGTATGCCCGGCAGTGTGCGGGCGACGTCCTGAGCGGTCATGGGGCCGATTCCACCACAGGGGTGCGGCCCCGACGATCACTCCTCGTCGTCGTCGCTCCCGCCCGCTTCCGACCGCAGCAGCGGGTGGATCACGCCGGGGAAGACCCGGGCCCGCACGACCTCCTCGGCCGACCCGCCCTGGACGACGGTCTCGGCGACGCCCCAGGGCCGCCCGGCCAGGTGGATGGTCAGGGTGTACGAGGAGGAGCAGCCGGTGCACTCGTAGCGGTCGGCCCAGGTCTCGACCTCGGTGGTGGAGCCCGGGTAGCGCTTCACGTGCCGGTGGCGGGCGTGGCAGTGATCGCAGGTCTCGCCCGGCTCGCAGGTCCCGCCGCACGGGCACGGCACGTCGAAACTGTCGGCGGGCTTCCAGCGCTGCACGAGGACGGCCTCGCGGGTCGCGCCCATGTCCTTCATGGCCTTGAGGTTGCGGGCGGCGACGTTGTACGACTCGCCGGTGGCGGCCATCCGGTCACGGATGACGTCCTTGCGTCCACGGTTGGTCGTCATGCTTGCTCCTCCTGGGTTCACGCAGCCCGCCAGGAGGCCCATGAGTCAATCAGTCAGTACCTCTTTACGTTACCCGCCCGGCACCGGCGCCCGGACCGGGAGGAAGGCCCGAGGTTGATGTTCGCGCACCCGGGCGGCGACGACGCGATCACCGAGGTGTACTCCGTACCCGACGATGCCCGGTACCTGGAACCGGATCTCGTCCGGGATCAGCGGGCGCTCGCGACCGTGATAGTCCCCGACGAGAACCCGGCGCGCGAACCGGTGGTCCGTTTCGATCCCCGAGGATGGCATCCGCATCCTCAGCCGGACGCCTCGCTGAAATCGCGCATCCGAACTCGCCTGTTCCGTAAGGTCGTTAGCCTGTGCGACGACCCTGCGGTCCGTCCCTCCGGACCACTGAGCGCCCCATTCACCATCCCAGCGAACGAAGGCACTCCATTGCTCCTGAGACGAAGATCGATCTCCAAGATCGCCTTGGGCGTCGCCGCGCTGCTCGCCCCCGCGCTCCTCGGCACCACGGCCACCGCCACGGCTGCGCCCGCGGCCGGTCCCGATTCGCCGGTGGCCGCGCCGTCCACCTCCTCACCGACCTGGCGGGGGTGCGGTGGTGACCTCCCTGCCACCGTCGAGTGCGCGACCATCGAGGTGCCCCTGGACCACCGCTGGCCGGGCGGCAGAAAGATCGATGTGTCGCTGTCGCGGATCAAGGCCGCCGGCCCGGCCGAGCGCCGCGGTGTCCTGCTCTTCAACCCGGGCGGCCCCAGCGGTTCCGGGCTCTTCTACCCCCTGGCGCTCAGCGGTCTTCTGCCGCAGTCCGTGAAGGACCGGTACGACCTGATCGGTTTTGATCCGCGCGGGGTCGGCGCCAGCAGTCCGCTCGCCTGCGGCACGACCACCGCCGACGAACGGCTGACATACCGGCCCTTCAAGGACGCGACGTTCGCCAAGGACGTCGCCTGGGCGCGCGACATCGCGGACCGGTGCCGCGACCGCAACAAGGAAACGCTCCGGCACATCACCACCCGCAACACGGCACGAGACATGGACGTCATCCGCGCGGCCCTCGGGGAGCGCAGAATCTCCTACTTCGGACTGTCGTACGGGACCTATCTCGGTTCCGTGTACACCCAGTTGTTCCCCCAGCGGGTCGACCGGTTCGTCCTGGACAGCGCGGTCGACCCGAAGCGGGTCTGGCGGAGCATGGCGCAGTCCTGGGCGGAACAGGCCGAGCCCGCGTTCGACCGGTGGACGGACTGGACCGCTCGTCATGCGGCACGGTACGGACTCGGTGACACGCCCGCCGAGGTCGAGAGGCTGTTCTGGGACATCGTCGCGCGCGCCGACCGGGAGCCGCTCGACCTCGGCGGCACCATGTTCGACGGTGCCGAGGTCCGCGAGTACATACGCTGGGAGATCACCCACCCCTCCGTCGCCGCCAGGACCCTGGGACTGCTCCGGGACGCCGTCGCGGGCAAGCCCGTCCCGACCTTCCCGACCTTCGTGCCGACCGACAACGAGCTGGCGAGCTACCTCGCGATCATGTGCGGTGACACCCGCTGGCCCACCTCCCCGGCCGTCTACCGGGCCGACTCCCGGCGCGACAGCGTCCGCTACCCCCTGTACGGCGACTCCGTCTCGAACATCTTCCCGTGCGCCTACTGGGACCGCCCGGTCGAAGCGGCCACCAAGATCGACAACAAGGTCCCCGCACTCATCGTCCAGAACGCATGGGACTCGCAGACCCCCCTGGCCGCCGCACTCGGCCTGCACCGTGCGCTGAAGGGCTCCCGGCTCGTCACCGTGGACGAGGGGCAGGACCACGGCGTGTACTCGCTCGGCATCAGCGCCTGCGCCGACGAGGTCACCACGCGGTATCTGATCACCGGAAGGCTTCCGGCCCGGGACGTCACCTGCGCGGCCGACCCGCTCCCCGCGGCCGAATCCCGTTCCGCCGCGCCGGGCCCCGCCACGGCACCGGCCCGCCTCCCCTTCTCCGGCCGCTGAGCCCTGGCAGAGGCATCCTCCGGAAGAGGCAGCCGAAGATCTTGTTGCAGGGCTGTCCGGCCTCGGGCCGGACAGCCCTGTCCTCGTCAGTGGACAGCCCCGTCCTGGTCGGTGGACCACCCGCGATCTCATGGTCCGGTGCCACCACCGGACCGGTGAACCGCGTTGCTGCCGGGATTTCAGCTGGGCTGCGCGGTGACACCCGAGGCGGTCTTCGCCGAGCTGAACCTGTACGGACGTACTTGCCGGGCTCTGTCGGGATCTATACAGAGCCTGCCGGCGTTTGCCGCATCTTTCCGAGGGACAGACCTGTCCTGCGCAACGTGTGCGACGTCCGGCTGCAGCCATACCCAGGGCGGATATGGGTGAGTGAGCCGCTGTTTCGTGGCGCTCCGGTGCCTTGCTCGTTCACCAGTCCACCCCTGGAGAGGATCTCCGTATGAGAAACCGATACAGATCGCGCATATGGTTCAGCGCGGCTGTGGCGATGCTGATGACGTCGTTCGCGTTACCGCCGGCGGTCGCACAGGCGACGGCCTCCGGGAGCCGTTGTTCCGGCGGTTACGTAGCCCTGACCTTCGACGACGGTCCGACGGACGCCACGCCCGAGTACCTGAAGGCGCTGCGGGATGCCGGACGCGTCAGGGCGACGTTCTTCGTGACCGGCAACCTGGCCGACGGGCAGCGGTCCGGGACACGGCGGATCGTCGCCGAGGGCCATCAGGTCGGAAACCACTCCTACACCCACGCCAATCTCGTAGAGCTCGACGCGACCGCCGCGTTCGCCGAACTGCGCGACACCAGCCGCGTCATCCGAACCCAGACGGGTCGGGCGCCCACGCTGTTCCGGCCGCCCTTCGGGAGCACCGACGTACGGACCCGGCGGGACGCGGCCCGACTGGGGATGACCGAGGTGATCTGGACGGCCGATACCGTCGACTGGAGCGGCATTCCCACCGAGACGATCGTGGCGAACGCGCTCACCGTGAAGCCGGGCGGCATCATCCTGATGCACGACGGTCTGCCGACGACCCTCGCGGCCATCCCGAAGATCGTCCAAGGGCTGGCCGAGCGGGGCTTGTGCCCGGGTCGGATCGTGTACTCACCCACACCGGTCGAGGCGTGGCCGGGCCTGGCTTTCCATGCCAGGGCAGCGCCCTGGCGTTGACGTGCCCCACCGGGGGCGGTGCCGCGCACAGCGCCCGCCCCCGCCCCCGTCCCGGCCTCCGCCGACGTCCACGGGCGGTCGGGGTGGCGGGTCACCGCCGCGCGCTCCACGACCCGCCCGGGGGCTCAGCCCTGGGCGGCGTACGTGAGGAAGCGGGTCCAGGAGGCCGGGGCGAGGGCGAGCCGCGGGCTCTCGTCGAGCTTGGAGTCGCGGACGTGGACGGTGGAGGGGCAGGCGGCGACCTCGACGCAGGAGTCGCCGTCGCCGCCGCTGTAGCTCGACTTGTGCCACTCCAGGGCGACCTCGACGCAGGAGTCGCCGTCGCCGCTGCTGTAGCTGCTCTTGAACCAGGCCAGGGGTGTGGTGCTCATCTCGCTCCTCGCATCCGCCGCATCAGGCTCTTGGAGTCGTCCAACGAGAGAGCCTGTGAACGCATACTGGCACACCGCATCTGGATCACGCTGATCGCTTTGGGATCGGAGACAAGCTGCCCGTGCGCCTGCCCTTCCAGATAGCCGAACCACTGGTGACCCGGTGTCTCCAGTAGCTGTACGGGACCGCCGAGTCCCGCGTGGTGATGCCGCACCAGCGGCATGATCTGGACGTCCACATTGCGCAGCTCGGACAGGTCGAGGATGTGGTCGAGCAGTTCCCTGGTGACGTCCTCGCCGCCCAAGTCCCGCAGGAACAGATGCTCTTCGAGGATGAAGCTGAACGCGGTGTTCGGCCGCTCGTGCAGCAGCCGCTGACGATCCAGCCGAGCCGCGAGCTGGGCCTCGATCTGCTCGTCGGCGAGCGGCGGTAGCTGGTCGGCGAACAGCGTCCGCGCGTACGCCGGTGTCTGCAACAGCCCCGGAATCAACCGGCACTCGTACGTGTACAGACTCAGCGCCAACAGCTCCAGTTCCGCCCACTGCCGGAACCAACTCGCCAGCCCCTTCCGCCGCGTCAGATGCTTCGCCGCCGCCAGGATCACCCCGAACGCGTCGAGAATGCTGTCCGCGCGCTCCGCGAAGTCCGGCGGCGGGAGGCGGCGGCCCTGCTCGATGGAGGCGACGGTCTCGGGTGAGTACCCGACGAGTGGCGCGAACTGCTCCTGTGTCAGCCGCGCCCGCTTGCGGAAGGTCTTGACGACTTCCCCGAACATCTTGAGGCTGTACTGCGGTTCGGGCTCGGGGCTGCGCCCGCTGCCGTTGCCGAAAGTCCCGTACATCGGGCTGTCGATGCTGTCCGTGCCGTGCGTCATGTACGGCCACCTCCCCGTGCGCCTGTCCTGGTTCGCGACCCGTCCATGCTCACGGAACGTGACCCGTACCGTCTACCCTTCGCGCCCGTACGCTGACTCAGCGTACGGGTTTCTGACCTGGCCGAAGGGGTGCGAAGCCCGGAATCTGGGGGCATGGAAGCACCTACGAAGACCCAACCTCCCGTAACCGTACGTGTGTTCAACCGTCAATTCGGTGCGGATCCGCGCGGTGCCCGGCTCGCCCGCCGGGTCGGGCTGTACAAGCTGCACACCTGGGGCGTCCCGTACCTCAGTGACGCCTCGGAGTCGGCGGCCCTGATCATCGGCGAGCTGACGGCCAACGCGGCGACCCACGGCCGCGTCCCCGGCCGCAACTTCGAACTGCGCCTGTCGCACCTGCCCGGCGACCCGGAGACGCCCGGCCTCCTGCGGATCGAGGTGTCCGACACCCGGGGCGAGCGCCGGCCGCCGGGACCCGGCGAGATCACCACGCCGGAGGACAGCTCCGACAGCGGGCGCGGGCTGCTGATCGTGGACGCGCTGGCCGACCGCTGGGCGGTCCTCGACCGGAGGCCGGGCAAGACGGTGCGGGCAGAGCTGGACCTGCTGTACTGAGGGTTCTCGGCGTCGCCCGCGAGCCCGGCCCCGGAAGTGCCAGGAGATCCGGAAGACCCGGTGCGACTGTCTACCGGCCCCTACGATGAACACCGCCGGTCGGCAACGGGGGAGAGGAACCGGGCATGCGGGTCAACGTCACATTCGGCGAAGGCACGGCCGACGGGGAGACGGGCGGTGCCGAGGCCGCTTCGTCCCTGCGCCGCTGGCTCATGGCAGAGCCCGAACTCCGTGGCCGGGCGAGGTTCTCTCCTGGTGCGGAACCGCCCGCCGCGGGCCACATGGGTGATGGTCTCGAACTCGTCAACGTCGTGCTCGCCAACAGCATCGCCCTGGGCAGCCTGATCACGGCGATTGCCGCCTGGCGCGGCTCACGTTCGCGACCACCGCAGGTGCGGCTCGAACGGGACGGCGTCGTGGTGACGTTGCGGGACAACTCCCCGGAACAGGTCGAGCAGATCCTGCGGATGTGGAACGCGTCGGCCGCCGGCGCCTCCGCCCTGCCGTCGACCCCGGCCGGCAGTGCGTCAGCTCTCCCTGCCGGGGACGACGAGTAGCCGTGGGCCTGCTGTCCGACCCTGACCGTTCCGAGGCTGTCCTGATCGGCGTCCACGACTACACCTCGTTGGAGAGCCTGCCCGCCGTCGCCCAGAACCTGGAAGGGCTGCGCGCGGCGCTGACCGATCCCGAGGTGTGGGGGCTGCCGGACACCGCCTGCACGGTGATCTCCCAGCCGAGAAGCGTCGGTGACGTCCTCGACACCGTGCGGGACAAGGCCCGTCGCGCCGAGGACACCCTGCTCGTCTACTACGCGGGACACGGGCTGACGGACCCGCACACCGACGAGCTGTACCTCGCCCTGCCGGATTCGGACCGCGAGCGCGAATACACCTCGCTGCGCTACGAGTACCTGCGCCGCGCGATTCTGGACCAACAGGCCACCGTCCAGAGCACCGTGGTGATCCTCGACTGCTGCTACAGCGGACGCGCCCTTCTCGGGAAGATGAGCGCCAGTACGCACATCGCCGACCAGGCTGTGGTCGAGGGCACCTGCCTCCTCACCGCCTCGTCGGAGACTCGGCCCGCGCTGTCTCCGCCGGGGGAGCGCTACACCGCGTTCACCGGCGAGCTGATCACCGCCCTGACGGAGGGCGTGCCCGACCGACCCGATCCCCTCGACATGGACACCCTCTACCGGCATGTGCACCGGAGGCTCGCCGGTAAGTCCCGCCCCTTGCCGCAGCAGCGCAACCGCAATCTCGGCGGTCTCATCGCCATCGCGCGCAACCGCGCGGTGGCGCACCCGAACCCGCCGCAAATGCCCGCGCCGGACGCGTCGGACCTGCTGCTCCGGCAGAGCGACGCCGAGGAGCGGCTTGCGCGGACCGAGCGGCAGGCGGAACAGCTGCGGCTGGAAAGCGAACGGCTGCACCAGCAGGCGCAACGCCGCGCCCGCGAGACGGTGGAGACCGCGCAACGCCTGGCGAGTGCGGTGATGGCCACGGCAGAGCCGGGTTTCGAGCCGTTCTGGTTCGCGGTGCCGGTCCCGCGTCCGTTGTACGGCGAGGACGGTTCCCTGGATCCGGTGGCCGAGCTGGTGCCCGGCATCTGGTACTTGGCCGTCGAGCGGAGAGGTGTGGGCATGGTCGTGCTTTACGCGGATGGGAAGAAGCGGGGTTTCATCCTCGACACGACCGGGATTCAGCGAGGGGTCGCCGAGGAGGCCGCGGAGCTCTCGTCCGGGCAGAGCCCGAGCGACGTGGCGGCCGCGAAGCGGCGTACCGAACGGACGGTCCGCGAGGCCGAACGCCTGGCGAGTGCGGTGATGGCCACGGCAGAGCCGGGTTTCGAGCCGTTCTGGTTCGCGGTGCCGGTCCCGCGTCCGTTGTACGGCGAGGACGGTTCCCTGGATCCGGTGGCCGAGCTGGTGCCCGGTATCTGGTACTTGGCCGTCGAGCGGAGAGGTGTGGGCATGGTGGTGCTCTCCGAGGACAGAACGAGGCGGGGGTTCCTCCTCGACATGACAGGGATTCAGCGAGGGGACGAGATCGAGATCCCGGCCACCCCGGGCTTCGCACCGTTCTGGTTCGCGGTACCGGTGCGTCGACAGTTGATGAGCGTGACCGAGGAGCACGAGGGGGTGGGAGAACTGCTCCCGGGCACCTGGTATCTGGCCGTCGAGCAGCGAGAGCGGGGCCTCCTTGCACAGACGCAGGACGGCCACAGAGGAGTCCTGCTCGACACGTCGGGGATCCAGCGCGGCTGACCACGGCCGGGGGCCTGTCAGTGGGGTGCGCTTTCCTTTCCCCATGAAGTTCACTCATACGATGCTCAACGACCTGCTGGACCGGATCCCACGGCCGAGCGGGGTTCTGTACCTCTCGCAGGACACCGACCCGCACGCGCTCGTCGAGGATCTGGCTTCCCGGCACGGGGAACCGCAGGGCCTGGCCCTGGACGGCATAGTGGCCCCTGGAGTGAACGGGATCGACGGCACCGGTCTCCTGGACCTCCTCGAAGGCCACGCCGAGACGGTAGTGGCCTGGGCCCATGGGGGAGAGTGGCTCGGTGCGGGTACCGCACTGGATGCGCAGGGCGACATCGTTCCGGTGCTGGCGGTCACCCCGCGCCGGATCGACGCGCTGTCATCGAGGACCGCCGGCCAGGACGGGGGCTGGGTCGAGCGGCTCATCGCTGTCACCGGCTGGACCCTGCCGCCCCGGCGACCGGACATCGACTGGGCGAAGACGGAGGCGCGCTTGGGTACGCGTCTTCCCACCGACTACAAGCGCATGGTGGAGACGTTCGGGGAGGGCGCGTTCGACCAGTGGCTCAATCTGAACCAGGAACCGTGGGACGACTTCCAGAAGGACGGCCTGCTCGTCTGGGCGGGAACCGAGCACGAGGACCTGTACTGCTGGCAGACCGCCGACGAAGACCCTGACCGCTGGCCCGTCACCGTACGGACGGTGGACGGTGAGGACACCACCTTCGACTGTTCGACCGCAGAATTCGTCTGCCGCATCCTCATCGAGAAGGACCACCCCTTCACCATGGCCCACTACTTCGACACCCACTGGTTCATGACCTATCAGACGAGCACGTGACGTGACGTCACATGACGCTCCCGCCGAAGCGTCACCGGCGTCACCGGTTTCACCGGCGTCCGCGCAGCCGGCCAAAGAGGCGGCGCGCCTGGGCACGATTGCGCGGGTCGGCTGCGGCACGTCGGGCCGACGCGATCGTCCGCCGACCCTGGGGGCTGCGGGTGAACCGGGTGAGACGGGCGAACAGTTGCGACATGGTTCCTCCTCGGGGCGTAGGTGTCATCCGCCTACCCGGCATGGCCGCGAGGATGCCCGGGTGTCACAGGAAGCGGAGGCCTCCGGTTCCAGAGCTCTCCGGGGGCGCGTCACCGCTGTGGTCCTTCGCGGTCACGCACAGCCGTCCAGGCGATCGACGCCCCCCGGGGCTCACTCCCGCCGTACCCGCCCCGCGATCCGGCGGCCACCGGCGGCCGGGCGCGGGTGGCCGCATCACGCACCCCGGTTCATCCGCACCTGAGTTCCTTCTGGGCGAAAGAGGTGAACTGCTTGAGGAGGTCGGGGAGGGTCTTTCGGTGGTTCTCGACTTGTGCGCCGCTGAGAAATATTTCGAGCTCAAGGTATTTAGCGGTCGAGGCGTCGGAGTTTGCTGCTGCCTTGCAGGGGAAATAGGTGCGTGCTCCGGTGTTCCAGACAATTCCCTTCTCTCCGATTTTTACAGGGTTCGGCTTGAGTCGATCGAAGGAGCTCCAATCGAACCCGAGCTTGTCGTCCTGGAAACGCGCAAACGCACTGAATGCGCTTTTTCCGTCAACGTGGATGAGACAGCGTGCGCTTCTTTTTCGTTCCGCGAAGTAGAAAGTGTCGGCATCCTGGGTCATCTTTTCGCCGGGAATGATATAGGGTTGGACGTCCGTCTTCTCGAAGGCGTTCCAGCAGAATCCGTCCGGCAGTTCTGGTGCGGCTTTTACTTCATTCTTGGAACAGCCGATCGTGGCCACTGCGAGAGTCAGGGAAAGGGTGACGGCTGCCGAGATTCTTCTGATGTGATGCATGAGCCGATACTCCCTCAGGGGCGATTCTTCTCGGACATATTATGGCCGACAGAGTAGGCATCTGCAGTTGCTGTGGATGCGGAACCTTTGTAAGCTTGGTATTCATTCGGTGCCAGTCCGGCCGCCTTTCCTCCTGTTGCAACGGCGGCTGCTGCAGCTTCTTTGGTCGATGTCTCCGCTCGAGTGTAGTTTTCTCCTGATGCGAGTACGGCTTCTTCCGTGTTTTCTCTCATTGACTTTTCGATGACTGTGTCGGTGACATCCTCCTGAATCCATCCGACCACGTCTCCACCCACGGGGAGTAGTTCGAGATACTTCGCGCCAACGAGGTCAATGATCCGGTTTGTCCATTTGGCATTGTCCTCGACGCCCTTGTTGTACTCGTTGTTCTCGTGCGTCTTCAGATCGATGACCGCGTGTGATCTCGCCTCGCCCATCATCCCTGCGATCTCCCCGCCCGGGTGAACCGCGTTACGAATCGCCTCGCCCATGTCCGCATGGCGCTCGGGGTGGCGGAACGCGTCGCCCACGAGCGCCGTCGTGTAGGCCTGCTGGGCATGGGTGATCGCACCGTAGGCGTCCGGGTCCTGGCCGACGGAGCCGAGGAACCGGGTCATCAAGTGCTTCTCGAATTCGGCCGGTTCGCCGAACGGTTTGATCTGGCCCGCCGCGTTCTCGGCCGTCGCCTGCAGGTCCGGCATGTACTCCGCCGCCATCTCGCCGAACTGCGGGGCCAGGGCGCTCAGTGGGCCGGGCGGGTCGCCGGCCTTGGCCGAGACCAGTTCCGGGTTCGTGCCGATCTTCTCGACGACCTTCTCCATGACGCCGCTCATGTCCGAGGTGTGACGCACCGGCGGTGCGTCGTCGTCGCCGGGGACGCGGCCCGTGACCGCTGCCTCCAGGGCGTTGCCCATGGTCTTCTGCCCGAGCGTGGGACCACTGTCGGCGGTGGTGTCGTACCAGTCGTCCGCAGGCTTCTTGTCGAGCATGTAGTCGACCACGCTCTGCGCGTCCTTGCCGCTGGTCTCCACGTCCAGCATGGTGACGATGCCGTCGTTGTTGGTGTCCGACCGAAGGTTCTCGTTGAAGAACTCCGCCGCCGCCGCGGGATGCCTGCTCATCGCATCCATGAGGCCGGTGACCGGGTTGAAGCCCTTCCCTCCGTCCGCGTCGAGGTTGATCGCCATGCCCTGGTTGTACGGCAGGTTCCGGGACCAGATCTCAGGGTCCTTCTTGTCCATGGCGATCATGTCCCGGCCGACCGACGTCAGGAACTGCTGGTCGTAGGTGCCTTCCCGCAGCAGCGCTCCGAGTGCCTGGTAGCCGTACACCTTCGCGCCGACCCCCGCGAATCCGGAGACGTCGATCTCCTGGCGGCCCGCCTTCAGCAGCTGGTCGGTCCAGGCGGCGTCCAGGTGGTTCGGCACCGACGGGGTGGTGGCCAAGCCGAGCATCGCCCCCATGTCGCTCTGGATGTTGCGGACCATGCCGACGCGGTCCGCTCCCGCCGGGCCGAGGGACGTGGAGTCCAGGGACATCCGCGTGTACGCCTCCAGCGTCCCCTCCGCGCCCAGTCGGCGGTAGAAGGCGGTGGCGAACTCGGGATCGCGGCGGTTGTCGTCGATGATGTCTTCAAGTTTGCGCAGCGCGTCCAGATTTCGGGCCGTGCCGCCCTCTCCTGTGACCGTCTTCAACAGCTCCGCCGCGTGACCCGCCTGCTCTGCGTCGAGGGTCTTGTATACAGGCTTGCTGAAGTCGTGTTTGCTCTTCATATTCGCTTCGAGGGCGCGTTTCAGCGACTCGTCGGCATCGGAGCAGTCCTCGACGATCCGGTCGACCTTCCGCTGCCAGGACGCGACGGCCTCTTTCTGCTTCCGCAACGCCTCCGGATAGTCCGGATCCCGCCGCGCAGTATGGTCGTCCTCCAGGTCGTGCCGTGCCGACACCTTGCCCCTGGCGCTGATCACCACACCTGCTGCGGGTCCCTCTTCATCGCGCATGCCGATCAGCGTCTTCTTGGCGTACGCGAAGGATGTGTGGGCATCCGCCAAAAGGGACTTGATACCCCGGGCCTGGGACACGGCGTCGTCGAACTCTGCCGCCGTCTTCCCGATGAACTCCTTGGTGACACCGGCGTTGACACCTTCCCACCGCGCCTTGCCCGCCTTCGACTTCATACCGGTCCGGGCCTCCTCGGCGAGCTTCTCCAACCTGGTCACCATCGTGGCCCAGTCGTCGGCCGCAGTCTTCAGCTGGCCGACGGGTGCGTGCACCACATCGTCGAAAGTCAGCACGGTTCCCCCATGAACGGCTGGTCGGAGAGTGGCGAGGTGGAGTCGCCCCCGGACGCCAATCTAGCCCGGACGAACATGAGCAACGTATGCATGTGCGAGTTCGAGACAGTCGCGGGGCCAGGCGTTCCGCCCCTGCCCCCGGTTCACCTTCGCCGTCCCGCCCTGCCCCGCCCCCGCGAACCGAGGGCGGCGGCCACTTGGGCGCCTCGGCGTGCTGGACGGCCCCTGGGCGGTGCGGAATGCTGCGGATGTGATCGATCGAGAATCCGCCGTCAGGGCCGTCGAGGCACAACTGGAGCGTGACTACCAGCGGTGGCGTGCCATGGATGAAGCGGCACTCCGCATGGCTGTGGTGGATGTCGAGGAGCACGCGTTGGTGTGGATCGTCCACTGGACGTCCGAGACGTTCGTGCGCACCGGGGATCCGGCGTTCATGTTGGCGGGCAACGGGCCGTACCTGGTCGACCGTGTTGACGGGGGACTGCATGAGATCGGCGTCGTCTCTTCGGTTACGGGGGCGTGGGAGGACGACTACCGGGGCCGTATACGGGGGTTGCCGGTTCGCACCGCCGTGGATGATCTGCACGATGCGCTCCGTGACGTCGCCCTCACGCGCGGACGCGTGCACGCTGTGCGGACCTTGCGCCGGAGGGTCCCCGTGCTCTCGCCCGCTGAGGCCATCGAGTACGTGAGCGCGTTGCTGGCGGGTGATGTGCCGGCCCGCCTCGTGGCCGTCTCCACCAGGGAACTCGTGGAGCCCCTCAACCCGGTGTACGCGGTGAAGACCGTTCTGAGCGGGGCGGAGACCCCGGGCGACCAGGTGTGATGGATGCGTTGCCCGCGGATGCCGGATGCCGGATGCGCCGTCGCCGTGAGCCTCGGGTTGAGGTCAGGGCCGCCCTGACCCCGGCTCACCCTCGCCGTACCCGCCCCGCGATCCGGCGGCCCAGCCGTCCCAGGGTGCTCGACCGGTTCCAGTCCCGGAAGGCGTCCGCCCGGCCGCTGCTGCCCGTGCGGCCCACCGTCGCCTCGACCTCCGCGACGTCCTCGGCCGACATGCCGCGTACGGCGGGGCGCAGGACGTCGTCGAGGAGGGCGGCGGCCACCGGCGGCCAGGCGCGGCCCGCGTGCGGGTGGGCGGTCCAGACGGTGAAGCAGTCCGCCGCGTAAGCGGGCTGGGTGCGCAGCCGGGACCGCACCGACGCGGTGCGGGCCGTGCGGTCGTACGCGGCGATCAGCTCGGCGTCCGCGCCGTGGACGAAGTCGTACAGCTCGGCCCCCGGGCGGTCGGGGGCGAGCAGCCGCTCCACCAGGGCCGCGTGCGCCCGTTCCCGGAGCGCCGGTTCGACCGGCTCCGCCTGCGCGCACAGGGTGCGGACCCGCTCCGCCCAGCCGGGTTCCGGCGCGCCCGTGCGCAGTTCGCGTACGAGGTCCAGCAGCAGGAGGCCCGCCCGCTCCCGGCCGCCGATCTCCCCGGGGAAGCCGCGCAGGAGGTCGTGGGCGAGCCGGGCCGCCTCGTCCGTGCCGGTGGCGGACGTGCCCGTGGCGGACGTCCCGGTGGCGGACGTGCCGGCCGCGGACGTGCTGAGCGCCGCGTCCACCAGCCGCGCCCAGGTGCCGGCCACGCGGTGCGAGTCCGAAGTGGCCGCGTCCAGCAGCAGCCGGGCCTCCTCGACCGTCGGGGCCCGGTCCTCCCACACCAGGCCGACCGCCGTGCGCAGGACCAGGGGCTCGGCGAAGGGGGAGAGGCCGGCCGCCCGCAGCACCCGGTGCCACACCGCCGCCCGGTCACCGCCCAGGGTCGCCATCGCCTCCGGCACCTCGGCGCACATCCGCAGATGCGGCAGCGCCTGCGTACCCGTGAACGGCAGCGCGACCCGCTCCAGGAACCGGGCCACCGCCCCGGGGTCCTGCGGCGCGACCCGGTCCAGCGCGCCGAGCAACGCCGTCCGCACCTCGAACTGCTCGTCCAGCAGCTCCAGCAGGGCCGGTGCGAAGCCCGGGGGCCCCTCCTGCGCCACCGACGCCTCCGCCAGCAGCGCGGGCGCCAGGCGGTCCACGACCCCCGGCAGCGACTCCGTGCCGTCCACGCCCAGCAGGCGGGCCACCCGCAGCAGTTGTACGGTGCGCGCCACCGAGCGCGAACCGACCGTGTCGGCCAGCTCGGTCAGGATCTCCGGACCCAGCCGCTCGGCGACCTCCGCCCCCTCCGGACCGGCGAACGCGTCCCGGCGCGGCAGTTCCAGCGAGCCGTTGCCGCCCCGCACCGCCTCCGTGACCAGCATCGCCGCGAGCGGGGCGGTCACCGATGCCGGGCAGCGTCCCTCCAGGGCGCCGAACAGCCGTCCCGCGGCGTCGAACTCGGCCGCCGTACGGTCGTCGATGCCGGGGGAGGCGATGGCCTCGACCAACCGGCCCGTGCGCTGGGCGTCCAGCGCGTAGGGCCGATCGGCGGCCCACCCGGCCGCCGCCGCACGCCCGTCCGGCCCGAGCGCGATTCCCGCGCAGAGCGCGGTCACCGCCAACGGACCCGCCGCGAACGGCTCCCCGGGCAGTTCCCGCGCCTCCCGGAACAGCTCCGGCGACCGGCTCCGCCAGACCCGGGCCGCCGTGGTCGCCCACACGTCCTCGGTGCCGCCCGCCGGGGCCGGGCCCGCGCACGCGTGCACCCGCAGGCCCGCCGCTCGTGCCGCCCCCGCGTCCTCGGGCAGCACCCCCACCACCCGCGACGCCGAACTCCCCGGCCGGCGGGTGTACGTCGTGAACGTCAGCCGCTCCGCGTTCTCCCTCGGCAAGGTGACCGACGCGAGCCCCAGCCACCGGGCCACGTCCGCGCACTGCCGCTCCACCAGCGCCACCGGCCGTCCGGCCGCCTCCGCGTCGCTCGCCCGGCGCAGATCCGCCAGCACGGCCGCGAGCCAGGGGCCGCGCGAGACGGCGAAGTCGTCCAGGCCCTCGGAGACCGCCGCCGGACCCGGCGGCAGCGCCAGCGGATCCGGTGTCGCGCCACCGGGCGTCACCGCCACCCAGTGCGGCGAACGCCACGCCTCGACCGGCAGCCGGTCGCCCGGCAGTGGAACCCCCGGCGGCAGGTGCACCGCGTGCGCGTGGAACCGGACGCCCGCCCCCGTGCCGCCCGTGTCCCGTACCGGGGCCGAACGCGCCACCAGCCGGCTGCCGTCGGACAGGGCGAAATACCCGAACGCCTGCGGCAGTGAGCGCAGTTCGCCGTCGGACGGCCGCTCGGGAACGCCGCCGGGAAGCTCGTAGCGCACCAAGGGTTCGATCTCCGCCAGCAGAGCCCCCGACACCCCGGGGCCGACCGCCGTGAACCGGCCCGCCGTTCCCTCGTCCCCCGGCGCGGCGGAGGTGTAGTGCACCTGTGCAAGGCTCATCTGTCGGCCCTCTTCGTCCTGCCGCGCCCGATCCCCGTGCCCACCCCGTACGGCTGGGTCGGGGGAGAAGTACGCAGCCGCGGAGGCGACGTTATCAAGGACGGGGACGGAATCCCTACGCTGCGTCAGGTGCTGCCCAGAGGGCCGCCGTGCTACGTCGACGGGACGACGCCTCGCCGGACTCCTGCCGAGGGGGGCGGCCGGAGGAGGCCGCCGGCCGTCGCGCCACGCATGTCCCGACGAGGTAACAGTCCCTCCTCGGCACCCGTCGGCCATGCCCGGCGAACCTATGATCGACGCGGCGTCGAGGAGGAACGGGGAAACGCTGTGACCTGTCACGTGCCGTTAAGGGGGGCCCGGTACGGACTGCCCCTGGCCCTGGTGACCGTGCTGCTCGCCGGCTGCTCCGGCGCGGCGGACGACCGGGGGGAGACGGAGAAGCGCGACGCCTCGACGCGTGCGAGCGCGAGCCCGGACCCCGGCGGAGGCACCGGTTCCGGGCCGTCGCCCGAGCAGTCGCTCGTACCCGACCCCGCCCGGCTCCCGAAGACCCGGGCCGAGGCACGCGACTTCATCGACCGCGTCATCGCCGGTCCCGACAGCTTCGGCCCCGGAGTGGTGAAGCGGAGCCCGTACGAGAGCGACCCCGCGACCTGGCCCGTGCTCGGCGAGGACTGCGTCTGGCAGCAGCAGAAGCCCGCGTACAGCGTCCTGGCCACCCTCACCCGGTCGTTCGAACTGCCCGCCGAGCAGGGCAAGGGGCCGGTGCGTCTCGGCGCCGTCGTCACCGTGCACCGCACCCGCGAGGACGCGGCCTGGGAGATGGCGGAGTCGATCGAGGAGAGCATGCGCTGCCCCACCCAGCAGTTGCGCGAGGGCGAACTGATCGGCTCCATGGTCGCAGCCGCGCTCCTCGGCGGCGAGGCCACGCAGACCACCTCCGAGGACTCCCTCAGCGAGATGGGGCAGTACCAGAGCTCCGAGCTCGGCGGACCGCACCACTACGCCTGGCAGCAGGCGCAGACCCTGCAGTTCACCGTCGCCGTGACCGGCAAGGGGGCGAAGGGGCGCACCCAGCGGGAGATCGACGACCTCGTCGTCCAGGCGCAGGCCGCCATGCTGGTCCGGCTGGAATCCGCCGTCGAGAAGCAGAGCTGAGGCCGGGCGATGGATGACCTGCGACCCACCGACCCCGCCCGGATCGGCGGCCACCGGCTCCTCGGCCGCCTCGGGGCGGGCGGCATGGGCGTCGTCTACCTCGGACGCACCGATGCCGGAGCGCTCGCCGCGATCAAGGTGATCCTGCCCGAGCACGCCGGGGACGAGGACTTCCGGACCCGCTTCCGCCGCGAGGCCGAGGCCGCCCGCCGGGTCGACAGCCCCTGGGCCGTCTCCGTCACCGGCGCCGACACCGAGGGTGAACGCCCCTGGCTGGCAACGGAGTTCGTTCCCGGACCGACGCTCTTCGACGTCGTCGCCCGGCGCGGGCCGCTGCCCGTGCGCAGCGTCACAGTCCTCGGCAGGCTCCTCGCCCGCGCCCTGGCCGCCGTGCACGCCGCCGGGCTCGTCCACCGCGACGTCAAACCGGGCAACGTCCTGCTGACGGCCGGCGGCCCCCGGCTGATCGACTTCGGGATCGCCCGCACCGCCGACGCCACCGCCCTGACCGCCACCGGACTCGTCGTCGGCACCCCCGGCTTCCTCCCGCCCGAGCAGGCGTCCGGGAACACCGCGGGGCCCGCCGGGGACGTCTTCTCGCTCGGCTGCCTCCTGGCGTACGCGGCCACCGGCCGGCCGCCCTTCGGCGGCGGCGCGGTCGACGCCGTCCTCTACCGCACCGTGCACGACGCACCCGACCTGGACGGCATCGACGACGCCCACCTGCGCGCGCTCCTGGACCGGTGCCTCGCCAAGGACCCCGGCGACCGTCCGGCCGCCGCCGCCCTCGACACCCTGATCGCCGAGGACGTACCGGCCGGGGCCACCGCCGACTGGCTGCCCGAGGACGTCGCCCGGATCATCGCGGAACGGTCCGCCGCCCTGCTGGCCCTGCCCGACATCGACGCCACCGTCACCGAGGGGCACGGCCCTCCGGAACCCGCCCCCGGCCGACGGCGGTTCCTGCTCTTCGCGGCCGGCGGCGCGGTGGCCCTCGGCGCGAGCGCCTTCGCCGCCGTACGCCTCACCCGCGACGAGTCCGACGGCGGCGGGGACGGCGCTCCCGGCGGACGGCGCTGGATCATCGGCGTGCACGCCGACCTCACCGGCCCCCTGAGAGCCGCCGGACGTGCCCAGGAACGCGGCGCCCGGCTCGCCGTCGACCGCTTCAACTCCCTCGACGACCAGCCCTTCCGGCTCGCGGTGAAAGTCCTCGACGACCAGGGCGACCCCGCCCGCTCCGCCCGGGTCGCCGAGGAGTTCGCCCGCGACCCGGAGGTCGTCGCGGTCATCGGCCCCACGGGCGACGAGGCCGCCGGGGCGGCCCTGGCCGCGTACGACGAGGCGGTGCTGCCGGTCCTGACGGTGTCGGCCCTCCAGATCGCCTTCCCCGCCCGGGCCAACGGCTCCTTCTTCCAGGCCGCCCCCTCCTACGCCT
Source organism: Streptomyces anulatus (assembly GCF_014650675.1). Classification (GTDB taxonomy): domain Bacteria; phylum Actinomycetota; class Actinomycetes; order Streptomycetales; family Streptomycetaceae; genus Streptomyces; species Streptomyces anulatus. The sequence goes on from NZ_BMVK01000005.1 coordinate 269,725, forward strand.
CGCTCTCCCTCCCCATCGTCAACCGCCTCCTGCTGCGCCCCGACGTCGAACGGCTGGGCATCCTGATCGACCGGGCCGGCGGGCAGACGGCCTACCAGGCGGGCTACGCGGCCAACCTGATGACGCCCCAACTCACCACCGGCACCACCCACCCCCGGGTGGTGCCCGCCGGGACGACCGTCTTCGACCCGGTCGTCACCGACCTCCTCTCCCACCGGAGCGACGCCCTCTTCTACGCCGGTGACGCGGCCGGCGCCGCCCGGGTCGCCCGCATCCTGGCCGACCTCTCCTTCACCGGGCCGCGCATGGCCCAGCACACCGTCATGGGGCCGGAGTTCCTGGAACAGGCGGGCGCGGCGGCCGACGGCTGGGAGTTCGTCACACCGTTCACCGATGCGGGCGCCCCGGCCGTTGCGACGTTCGCCGCCGCCCACCGCAAGCGCTTCGGCGCGGCCCCCGCCGCCTGGTCGGCCGAGGCGTACGACGTGGCGGGGCTCGTCGCCCGCGAACTGGCCGCCCTCACCGACGCCGCCGCCAAGAAGGCGACGGCGAGCGCCACGCCCTCCGGCGACGGCCGGCCCACCCGGTCCGCGCTCACCGCCGCGATCGCCGCCGCCCGGTACGAGGGGATCTCCCGCACGTACGCCTTCGACGAGAAGCGTCAGCAACTCGTCGGCCGGGACGCTTACCTGTACCGGGTGGAGAAGGGCCGGCACCGCTATCTCGGCCCGGCCCCGAAGCCGAAGAGCTGATCGTGCGGCCCCTCACCTCCGAGGACCCCCGCACCGTCGGCCCGTACCGCACCCTCGTCCGGCTCGGCGCGGGCGGCATGGGCGTGGTCTACCTGGCGCGCTCGGCGGGCGGCACGCTCGCCGCCGTCAAGGTGATCCGGGCCGAGCACGCCGAGGATCCCGGGTTCCGGGCCCGCTTCCGGCGCGAGGCCGAGGCGGCCGCCCGGATCACCGGCCCCTGGGTGGTTCCCGTGCTCGGCGCGGACACCGAGGACCGCGAGCCGTGGCTGGCGACCGCGTTCGTCCCCGGGCCCTCGCTGGCCGAGGTGGTGGGTGCTGGCGGCGCGCTGCCCACGGCCACCGTCAGGGCGCTCGGGAGCCGGCTCGCCGATGCCCTCGTCGCGGTCCACGAGGCCGGGCTGATCCACCGCGACGTGAAGCCCGGCAACGTACTCCTCGCCCTCGACGGCCCCCGCCTCATCGACTTCGGGATCGCCCGCCACGAGGGAGCCACCGCGCTGACCACCACCGGCGCGGTGATCGGGACGCCCGGCTATCTGGCCCCCGAGCAGGCGTCGGCCGGCCCGCTGGGACCGCCGTGCGACGTGTTCTCGCTCGGCTGCGTCCTCGTGTACGCGGCGACCGGGCGGCGGCCGTTCGGCGAGGGCGGCGGGGCGGGCGCCCTGTTCCGCACGATCCACGAGGAGCCGGACCTGACGGGCGTGGAGCCCGGCCTGGCCCCCCTGATCGCCGCCTGCCTGGCCAAGGACCCGGCCGCCCGGCCGACCGCGAGCCGGGTCCGCGACGCCCTGACGGCGAAGGCCCCGGGTGGCCCCGGGGACCCGGGCCGGGTGCGGGACCCGAGGGAGTACCCGGGCCGGCGAGGGGCCCCGGACCAGCCCGAGCTCCCCCGTACGTCCCCCGCCCCCTGGCAGATGCCCGCCGGGCTCCCCGCGCTGATCGCCGAGCGGTCCGCCGCCGCCCTCGCGCTCCCGGACCCCGAGCCGCTGCCCGTCACACTCGCCACCCCGGCCGGGGACGGCGCCGCGTCCGGTCCCACCCGCCGGAGGCTGCTGACCGCCGGCGCGGCCGGGGCCGTCCTCCTCGCCGGCGGCTCCACCGCGACCTGGATCGCCCTGCGGGGGAGCGGCGCGGGGGCGGGCGGCCCGTCGGCGGGTTCCGCGGAGCCGCCCACGTACACGATCGGGCTCCACGCCGACCTCGGCGGACCCGGCCGGGCCACCGGGCTGGCCCACCAGCGCGGCGTCCAGCTCGCCGTCGCCGACCACAACGCCCGCGAGGACAAGGCGTTCCGGCTCGCCCTGCGCACCGAGGACGACGCGGGGGATCCGGCGAAGGCCCTGCGGGTGGCCGGGCGGCTGGCGGCGGACCCCGAGGTCATCGCGGTCGTCGGCCCCACCGGAAGGCTGCTTCGCGAGGACCTCGTCGAGCGGTACGGGACGGAGCGGCTTGCCACCGTCGTCGTCGCGGCCGGCTCCACCACCGCCGAGTCGGGCACCGCCCTCCACCTCTGCGTGACCCGCCCCTTCGACCGCGTGCTCTCGCCCGGCCTCATCAGCTATCTGACCCGTACCCGTCCCGCGACCCGCGTCCTGCTCGTCGAGGACGCTGCCGACCCCGTGCTCGCGGCGGAGGTCGGGGTCGCGTTCCGCGAGGCCGCCCTCACCGGCGCCACCCTCCTCGAACATCCCCTCGTCCGGGGGAACGCGGGCTTCGGCGCCGTCGCCCGCAAGGCCATGACCGGCCGGGCCGACGCCGTGGTGCTCGGCGGCGGCGACGCGTCCCGGGCCGCCCGCCTGGCCACCGCGCTGGCGGGCGAGGGATACACCGGCTCCCGGGTCGCCGTCGGACCCGCCCTCGGGCCCGCCTTCCTCGCGGGCGCGGGCCCCGCCGCCGACGGCTGGGTCTTCGCCGAGGCGTACGCCGACCCCACGGCCCTCCCCTCGGCCCGGACGTTCACCGCCGCGCACCGCAGGCGCTTCGGGGCACCCCCGGCCACCTGGGCCGCCGAGGCGTACGACGCGGTCGGCCTGATCGCCCGTGCCGCCGGGACCACCAGCGCCTCGGGGGAGGTGCGCAACGGCATCGCCCGGCGGCTCGTGCGGACCGAGCACCGGGGGATCGTGCGCACCCTCGCCTTCGACGCCTCGACCCGCCGGGTGCGCATCCCGGACGGGATCTTCCTCTACCGGATCGAGAAGGGCCGCCCCCGCTTCCTGGGCCCGTTCGGCGACGTATGAGGGCTGTCCCGCGAATCCCGGCGGGCGCGCGACGGCAGCGGTCGGTGAAGCCGGGGCCAGGCGTGAAGATCTCCTGCGACCGCGCTTAAGAAATCCTCGATGGACCCGGGCCCCGTCGTACGGCAGATTTCTCCGTGACGGCCGAGGATGGCGCGTGGAGCCGTACGACGCGGAAGTCGTACGACGAGCTCCGTCCGTCCCGCCGCGCCCCCGCCATGGGGGCGACCACCCGAAAACCACCCCGGGCCGCAGGGTTCTTCCGACATGCCCCGAGGCCCGGGGTATCCACTCGCGTACCGACGTCAGGGAGCAGCAGCCGTGAAGGCACTCGTCAAGCAGAAGGCCGAACCCGGACTGTGGCTGATGGACGTGCCGGAGCCGGAGTACGGCCCCACCGACGTCCTGATCAAGGTCCTGCGCACCGGTATCTGCGGCACCGACCTGCACATCCGCGCCTATGACGGCTGGGCCCAGCAGGCGGTCACCACCCCGCTGATCCTCGGCCACGAGTTCGCCGGCGAGGTCGCCGCGACCGGCTCCGACGTGGCGGACATCGCGATCGGCGACCTGGTCAGCGGCGAGGGCCACCTCGTCTGCGGCAAGTGCCGCAACTGTCTCGCCGGCCGCCGCCACCTCTGCCGCTCCACCGTCGGCCTCGGCGTCGGCCGGGACGGGGCGTTCGCCGAGTACGTGGTGCTGCCCGCCTCCAACGTGTGGGTGCACCGGGTCCCCGTCGACCTCGACATCGCGGCGATCTTCGACCCGTTCGGCAACGCCGTCCACACCGCGCTGTCCTTCCCGCTCGTCGGCGAGGACGTCCTGATCACCGGCGCCGGACCGATCGGCATCATGGCCGCCGCCGTCGCCAAGCACGCCGGGGCCCGCAACGTCGTCATCACCGACGTCAGCGAGGCCCGCCTCGCCCTCGCCCGGAAGGTCGGCGTCAGCCTCGCCCTCAACGTCGCCGACCGGACCATCGCGGACGGCCAGCGGGAACTCGGCCTGCGCGAGGGCTTCGACATCGGCCTGGAGATGTCCGGCCGCCCCGAGGCGATGCGCGACATGGTCGCGAACATGACGCACGGCGGCCGCATCGCGATGCTCGGCCTGCCCGCCGAGGAGTTCGCCGTCGACTGGTCCCGCATCGTCACCTCGATGATCACCATCAAGGGGATCTACGGCCGCGAGATGTACGAGACCTGGTACGCCATGTCCGTCCTGCTGGAGGGCGGCCTCGACCTCGCCCCCGTGATCACCGGCCGGTACGGCTTCCGCGACTTCGAAGCGGCCTTCGACGACGCCGCGAGCGGCCTCGGCGGCAAGGTCATCCTCGACTGGACCGTCTGACCTTCCGACCGCTCTCCGGCCTCCGCCCTTGATCCCTTAAGGAATCCGCATGTTCGACTCCGTACGCGACGACCTGCGCACCACCCTCGACGAGATCCGCGCCGCCGGGCTGCACAAGCCCGAGCGCGTGATCGGCACCCCGCAGTCCGCGACCGTGGCCGTCACCTCCGGCGGGCGCGCCGGCGAGGTCCTCAACTTCTGCGCCAACAACTACCTGGGCCTCGCCGACCACCCCGAGGTCATCGCCGCCGCCCACGAGGCACTGGACCGCTGGGGCTACGGGATGGCCTCGGTCCGCTTCATCTGCGGCACCCAGGAGGTCCACAAGGAGCTGGAACAGCGGCTCTCGGCCTTCCTCGGCCAGGAGGACACGATCCTCTACTCCTCCTGCTTCGACGCCAACGGCGGCGTCTTCGAGACGCTGCTGGGCCCCGAGGACGCCGTCATCTCCGACGCCCTCAACCACGCCTCCATCATCGACGGCATCCGGCTCTCCAAGGCCAAGCGCCACCGCTACGCCAACCGCGACATGGCCGAACTGGAGACGCAGCTCAAGGAGGCGTCCGGGGCCCGCCGCCGTCTGATCGTCACCGACGGCGTCTTCTCCATGGACGGCTACGTCGCCCCGCTCCAGGAGATCTGCGACCTGGCCGACCGCTACGACGCCATGGTCATGGTCGACGACTCGCACGCCGTCGGCTTCGTCGGCCCCGGCGGACGCGGTACGCCCGAACTGCACGGCGTCATGGACCGGGTCGACATCATCACCGGCACCCTCGGCAAGGCGCTGGGCGGAGCCTCCGGCGGTTACGTCGCGGCCCGCGCGGAGATCGTCGCCCTGCTGCGCCAGCGCTCGCGCCCGTACCTCTTCTCCAACTCCCTCGCCCCGGTCATCGCCGCCGCCTCCCTCAAGGTCATCGACCTGCTGGAGTCCGCCGGGGACCTGCGCGAGCAGCTCAACGCCAACACCGCGCTCTTCCGCACCCGGATGACCGAGGAGGGCTTCGACATCCTGCCCGGCGACCACGCCATCGCCCCCGTCATGATCGGGGACGCGGGCAGGGCGGGCCGGATGGCGGAACTGCTCCTGGAGCGCGGGGTGTACGTGATCGGGTTCTCCTACCCGGTCGTCCCGCAGGACGCGGCCCGTATCCGGGTCCAGCTCTCCGCCGCGCACTCCACGGCCGACGTCGACCGCGCGGTGGACGCGTTCGTCGACGCGCGGGCCGCCCTGGACGCGGAGGCGTAACCGCTCACCGGGTCGGGCACTCGCCGCGACCTGGGACAATGGGCACATGATCGATGCGCGGCGGCTGCGAATCCTCCGTGCGGTGGCCGACCACCGCACGGTGACCGCGGCCGCCGCCGCGTTGTACCTGACGCCCTCCGCCGTCTCCCAGCAGCTCGCCGCCCTGGAGCAGGAGACCGGCCACCGCCTCGTCGAACGCGGTGCGCGCGGCGCCCGGCTCACCGCCGCCGGGGAGATCCTGCTGAACCACACCAACGTGGTCCTGGCCCAGCTGGAGCGGGCCGAGGCGGAGCTCGCCGACTACAGCGCGGGCGTCGCCGGCACGGTCACGGTCGCCGCGTTCGCCACCGGCATCGGCCTCGTCCTTGCCCCCGCCCTCACCGAGCTGGCCCGCACCGCGCCCGGCATCCGGGTCAAGGTCCAGGACGCGGAGGGCGACGCCAGCGTGCCGATGGTGCTGGACCGGCAGGTCGACGTGGCGGTGGCCGTCGAATACCGGGGCGCGCCCGCCGAGGACGACCGCCGCCTGACCCGCGTCCCCCTGTACTCGGAGCCCTTCGACGCGGTGCTCCCGGTGGACCACCGCCTCGCGGACCGGGACCAGGTGGCGGTCGCCGACCTCGCGGAGGACCCGTGGATCGGGCCCTACCCGGGCAACCCCTGCCATGACGTGGTGGTCCTGGCCTGCGAGTTCGCCGGGTTCGCCCCCCGCCTCGAACACTCCTCGGACGACTTCCGCGCCGTGGTCGCCCTGGCCGGGGCCGACGCCGGAGTGGCCCTGGTGCCCCGGTCCGCGCTGCGCGGGATGGAACTGACCGGGGTGGTCGTCCGCCCCGTCGAGGGCAGCGCCCCCACCCGCCGTGTCTTCGCGGCCGTACGGCAGGGGGCCGAGGGCCATCCGCTGATCCGGCCGGTGCTGGACGCGATGGAGGCGGTGGCCGTACGGGAAGCGGGCCTGGCGCGGATCTGAGCCCGGCACGCGCCCTGCCCCCGCCGCCCTTCGGCCCGCTCCTCCGTCCACCCGGTCCGCCCTCCGCCCCTCAGCCCCCCCGGAGTCCCTCAGCCCGCCCGGCGTCCCAGGACGAAGCGTCCCCCGGCCACCGCGCCCGGGATCAGCGTCCCCGCCGCCGCGGCGAGCGCCACCGCACCCGCGATCACCCCGTAGTGCGCCGGCGGGAGATACGGGGCCGTGCCCGCCATCGAGACGGCGAACGCGGTCAGCGGGACCGCGGCCACCGCCGTGCCGATCACCAGGCCGGCGAACGTGACCAGGCCGGTCTCCAGCACCAGCATCCGCCGTAGCTGCCGACGCCCCGTGCCGACCATCCGCAGCAGCCGGAACTCGCCCCGGCGGCCGATCGTGATCAGCGCCAGCGTGCTCACCACGGCCAGCAGCGCGAAGCCGCCGATCACCCCGACGCCGATGACGATCACGGCGTTGTCGCCGTCCGACACCGGCGGAGCGATCGCCACGTCGTCGCCCGTGGCGGCCCGCACCGTCACCCCGCCGCCGTACGGAGCCAGCGCCTCCCGCACCGGGGCCGCCGGGTCCGCACCGGCCCCGTCCCCGGTCCTGACCAGTACGACCTGGTCCCGCGCGGCCGACACATGGCCCGCCAGCGCCTCGCGCGGGAAGAGGAACTCGCCCAGGCCCAGCTCGTGTTCGTACACCGCGACGACCCGGGGCTCCACCCGCGTACCGTCGCCGAGCCGCAGCGCGACCCGGTCCCCGGGGCCGACGTCCAGGCTCTTCGCCCGGTCCGCCCCGACCGCCACGGCGTCCCGCCCCGTGAGCCGGTCCAGGTCGCCCGCCGTGACGCCGGGATCGAGCGTGCCGGACAGGCCGCGCGCCTCCACGCCCAGCACGGGCAGCCGGGTCAGCACCGGCTCGCCCGCCTGCCGGTCGGCCAGGACGACCGCCGAACGCAGCACCCCGGTCGCCGCCGTGACCCCCGGCGCCTCCCGCACCGCCCGGGCCGCCCCGGCGGGCAGCCCCGCCCCGCCGCCCGTCGCCACCAGGTCCGCCCGCAGCGCCGCGGACGCCTGGTGGCCGGCGGCCCGCTCCATCGTCGGACCCGAGGCGAGCTGCACACAGACGAACGCGACGACCAGCACGATCGGGGTGAACGCGGTGGCGAGCCGCCGGGTGTGCGCCGAGGCGGCCCGCTCGGCCAGGAACCCCGACACCCCGCCCACCCGGCGCAGCGGACGGCCCAGCACGCCCAGGGCGATCCGGGAGATCCGGGGCCCCAGCAGGGCGACCGCGATCACCAGGGACATCGCCGCACCCGAGGCGGCGGCGCCCGCCGCCTGACCGCTCTGCGTCGTCGCGACACCCGCCGAGCTGATCCCGGCGAAGGCCAGCACCACCCCCGCGACCGTACGGAACCGTCCCGGCTCGCTCGGCTCGTCCGCCGTCGCCGCGCCCAGCGCGGCGGCGGGCCGCAGCCGGGTGATGGACCGGGCGGCGAGCATCGCGACCGGCCGCGCGAGCAGCGCGACCACCAGCCCGCCGGTCAGCGCCGAGGCGGGCGGCAGCCACCACGGCACCGGCAGCGGCAGGGTCCCGGTCGTCAGCAGCGAACGCATCGCGAGACCCAGCGGTACGGCCCCGATGCCGCCCAGCAGCGCCGCCGCCGCGGACACCCGGCCCGCCTCCCGGCCGATCGCGGACCGGAGCTGACGGGGCGAGGCCCCCACCGCCCGCAGCAGGGCCAGCTCCCCTGACCGCTGATGGATCGCCTGGGACAGCGTCGAGGCGATCACGAGGAGCGCCACCATCAGCACGGTGCCGCCGATCGAACCGAGCAGGGCCAGCTGGTCGCCGCGTCCGCCGAGCGCGTCGACCTGCTCGGCCTCCCCGCGCTCCGCACCCGTCAGCACCCGCACCGCCCGGTCGGACCCGGGGACGCCCGAACGCTCCGGCAGGACAGCGCCGATCGCGTCGCGCAGGGCATCCGGTGTGACGCCCGGCTCCGCGACCACGCCGATCGCGTCGATCCGGCCCGGGTGCCCGGCCAGGGCGGTCAGCCGGGGCTCGGTGAAGAACACGGCCGGGGGCGCGTCGCCCCCGTGCCCGGTGTGGGCGATCCCGCTGACGGTGTACGTCCGGGCGGTTCCGTCGGCCCGCAGCACGACCCGCTCGCCCGGGGCGGGGCCGCCCGCAGCGAGCGAACCGTCCAGGACGACCTCGGTCGCGTCCCTCGGGGCCCGGCCCTCGGCCAGCTCGTACCGGGTGAGGACGGCGGACGGCCAGGAGCGGCCCACGGCGGGCCGCCCGTCGCCCGTGGACACCGGCACGGAATCGTCCGCGACGGCCTTCGCCACCCCGTCGGCCCCCGCCACCGAGGCCAGCACCGACCGGTCCAGGCGGGCCCGCTCGGGCAGGTACGCCGTCGTGGTCCTCGGTTCGCTGCCCCAGGGCTTCGCGGTGTACGACACCTTCTGGTCCGCCGCCACCACCGCGTCCGCGCCGGCGTACCGCTGCACCGGCGGCGCGGCCACCAGCAGCGAGCCGATGACGAACGCGAACGCGCCGATCAGCGCGGCGGCGGCGCCCGTCGCCACGATCACCGCCGCCCAGGCCCGCCGGTGCGTGGCCAGCGACCGCCGGGCCAGGAACGCCGACGCCCGCCGAGACCCCTGCCGCATCCCCAGCGGCTCCCGGGTCGCCGCGCCCGTACGTCTGTTCCGTGTGCTCCGTGTTTCCGACGGCTCCTGGGCCGTCGTGCCCGTACGCCTCTTCATCGCAGCCGACCGCCGTCCATCGTCAGCACGGTGTCCGCCCAGCTCGCCGCCACCGGGTCATGGGTGACCATCACGACCGTGCGGCCCTCGATCCGTACGGCGTCGCGCAGCAGTGCCAGCACCAGCGCGGCGGACTCCGGGTCGAGAGAGGCGGTCGGCTCGTCCGCGAAGATCACCTCGGGCTCCGTCACCAGCGCCCGCGCCACCGCGACCCGCTGCTGCTGGCCGCCCGACAGCATCGACGGCCCGTCGCCGCCGCGCCCCGCGAGACCCACCCGGGCCAGCAACTCCCGCCCCCGCGCCAGCACATCGGTGCCGCCCGGGTCCGCGCCGCCCAGCACCAGCGGCAGCACCACGTTCTCCTCGATGGACAGCGACGGCACCAGATTGAGCGCGTGCGACTGGAAGACGAACCCGATCCGGTCCCGGCGCAGCCGGGTCAGCGCCGCCTCCGAGAGCGAACCGAGATCCGTGCCGGCGATCCTGACCGTCCCCGAGGTCGGCCGGTCCAGGCCCGCCGCGACCTGGAGGAAGGTGCTCTTGCCCGAACCCGACGGCCCGACGACCGCGGTGAAACTCCCGGCCGGCACCGAACAGCTGACCGCGTCGAGCGCCGTCGTCCTCCGGCTGCTCCCGCGCCGCCCGTAGCTCCGGCTCACCCCCTCCAGACCGAGCGCGGCCCCCTGCTCCACCATCGTCGTACCCACTGTTCGCCTCCACCGTCCCCGTACCGTTTGACCTGCTAGAACGCTATGAGCCGGGCAGCTTCCGGGCGAGGGTGCGCACTACCGGACCGGGGGTGCAGCCAGCTCCACCCCCGCCCGGGGGGCCGCCCCCCTCCGGCGAGGGGACCGCCCCCGTACCGTGGGCTGCCATGAGCAGCTCCCCACCCGGTCCCCTCACGGTCGCCGTCCGGCGTTCCTGGGACGCCTCGCGCTACCTCCTCCTCGGCATCGGGGTCGCGATGCTGACCTACGTCGGCGCGTTCCTGCTGGTGGCGGCCCTTCTGTTCGCCGTCGCGATCATCGGGCTGCCCGCGCTGCCGGAGGCCGCCACGCTGCTGCGCCGGGCCGCCTCGGCGGAGAGCCGCAGGGCGGCGGCCCGGCTCGGGCCCGGACACCGGCCCGCCTCGTATCCGCCCCTGGGCGGCGGCGAGCTGCCCGAACGGGTCCGGCGGACGCTCACCGACCGGACCACCTGGCGGCTCGCGCTCTGGCTGCCCCTCCAGACGCTCTTCGGCATGGGCCTCGGCTACCTCACGATGATCCTGTGGCCCGTCGCCCTGCTGGTGGACGGCATCGCGCTGTCCGTCGTGGGCCTGGTGGACCGGCGGCGGGCCGACGAGTACGGCATCGAGCCGCCCGAAAGGCCGGGCTGGGCACTGCGCTGGCACCCGGTGCTGGCCGACCTCTCGGCGGGCTGGACCATGGCGCTGCTCGCCCCGCCGCCCGCCGCCGAACTCACCGAGCGGATCGCCCACCTCACCGAGAGCCGGGCCGGCGCGGTCGCCGCGCACGGGGCCGAACTGCGGCGCATCGAACGGGATCTGCACGACGGCGCCCAGGCCAGAATCGTCGCCCTGTCGATGCGGATCGGGCTCGCCAAACAGCTCCTCGACCGCGATCCGGCCGCCGCGCGGGCCCGCCTGGACGAGGCGCAGGACGGGGCCGACGCCGCGCTCGCCGAGCTGCGGCACGTGGTGCGCGGCATCCACCCGCCGGTCCTCACCGACCGTGGACTGGCCGGTGCGGTACGGGCGTTGGCCGCCGATGTCGCCGTACCCGTCACGGCGGACCTGGACGGGGTGGAGGACGGGCGGCGGCTGCCCGCCGCGATCGAGGCCGCCGCCTACTTCGTGGTCGCCGAGGCGCTCACCAACATCAGCAAGCACAGCGGCGCCACCGCGGCCCGGGTCCGCATCGACCGGCCCCCGGCCTCCTGCGGGTGACCATCGGCGACGATGGTCACGGCGGCGCGGACGAACGCGCCGGCAGCGGGCTGGTGGGCATCCGGCGGCGGGTCGCCGCGCTGGACGGCGCCACCCGCGTCAGCAGCCCCGCCGGGGGGCCGACGGACATCGAAGTGGAGCTGCCGTGCGGATCGTGATCGCCGAGGACAACGCCCTCCTGCGCGAGGGCCTCGTCCTCCTGCTCACCAGCTCGGGGCACGAGGTGGTGGCCGACGCTGCGGCCGGCCCGGAGATCCTGCCCGCCCTGCTCGAACACCGCCCGGACGTCGCCGTCCTGGACGTACGGCTGCCGCCCACCTTCCGCGACGAGGGCCTGCGGGCCGCGCTCGCCGCCCGCGCCGAACTGCCCGATCTGCCGATCCTGGTCCTCTCGCAGTACGTCGAGGAGACGTACGCCGCCGAGCTGCTCGCGCGGGGAGCCCGGGGCATCGGCTATCTGCTCAAGGACCGGGTGGGCCGGGTCGAGCAGTTCCTGGAGGCCCTGGACCGGGTGGCGGCGGGCGGCACCGCGCTCGACCCGGAGGTCGTCACCCAGCTGCTCACCCGCAAGTCCTCGGCGGGCCCGCTCCAGAGCCTCACCGCCCGGGAGCGCGAAGTCCTGGAACACATGGCGCAGGGCAAGGCCAACGGCACCATCGCCGCCGAACTCACCGTCTCCGAGCGGGCGGTGAGCAAGCACATCGGCTCGATCTTCGCCAAGCTCGGCCTGGAACCGGACGACGGCGCCGTCCACCGCCGCGTCCTCGCGGTGCTGGCCTACCTGGAGGGCCGGGACGGGTTCACCCCGTGAGGGGGCCGGGACGGTTCACTCCGTGAGGGGGCCGCGCCGGGGACGGGCGGGTCAGGCGGCCGGCTGGAGCAGGTCCCAGCGGTTGCCGTAGAGGTCCTCGAAGACCGCGACCGAGCCGTACGTCTCGTGCCGGGGCTCCTCCAGGAACCGCACCCCGGCCGCCGTCATCCGGGCGTGGTCGGCCGCGAAGTCCTCGGTGTGCAGGAAGAAGCCGACCCGGCCGCCCGTCTGCGCCCCCACCGCCCCGCTCTGGGCCCCGTCCTTCGCGCGGGCCAGCAGCAGCCCCGTGCCGGGAGCCGCGCCGCGCGGGCGCACCACCACCCAGCGGGTGCCGTCGCCCCGGTCGGTGTCCTCCACCGGCTCGAAGCCGAGCGCGTCGCGGTAGAACGCGAGGGCCTCGTCGTAGTCGCGGACGACGAGGGTGACCAGGGCGATGTGGGACATGGCGGGGAGTCCTTCCAGCGATGCGGTTATACGTAACACTAACGCCGGAGCTCCCCGCCCCCGCACAATGCCCGCATGGACATCCTGGACGGCACGACCACCGGCGGCCGGGCCGCGCTGACGGACCGGGCCCGCGCCCTCGCGGACACCGGCGGGCGGTGTGTGCTGGGGATCGCGGGTCCGCCCGGAGCCGGGAAGTCCACTCTGGCGGAACAACTGGTCACGGCGCTGGACGGACGCGCCGCCCTCGTCCCGATGGACGGCTTCCACCTCGCCGCCGCCGAGCTGGAGCGTCTCGGCCGCGCCGACCGCAAGGGCGCGCCCGACACCTTCGACGCGGCCGGGTACACGGCTCTGCTGCGGCGGCTGCGGGCACCGGACCCGGTGCACGCGGTCTACGCCCCGGCCTTCGACCGGTCCCTGGAGGAGCCGGTCGCGGGTTCGCTCCCCGTGCCGCCGGACGTCCCGCTCGTCGTCACCGAGGGGAACTACCTGCTGCTCGACGACGGCCCCTGGGCACCGGTGCGCGGTCTGCTGGACGAGGTGTGGTTCCTGGACCTCGACCCGGAGGTGCGGGTGCGCCGGCTCGTCGACCGCCATGTCCGCCACGGCAGGCCCCGGCATCGCGCGGAGGAGTGGGTGACCCGGTCCGACGAGGCGAACGCCCGGCTGGTGGAGCGGGGCCGGGACCGGGCGGACCTGATCGTGCGGCTCTGATCCGCCGGCACGGTGCCCGCGAGCCGGCCGGACAGCGCCGCCGCGACGGGGTGCTCCCGACGATCCGCCCGGGCGCTTCCGACGACCCGCTGTGGGTGTTCCCCGACGATCCGCCGGGCGTTTCCGGCGACCCGCCGGTCGTCCCCGACGACCCACTGACGCACTCCGGCAAGCCGGTCGCGCGCGTCCCGCCGGACGGGCAGGATGCTGTGTGCCGTGTCGCACCGCCAGGAGGCCCTGATGTCCAGCCCGAGCCCGTCCGCCCAGCACTCCGCCCCGCCGCCCTTCACCGCCGACGACTACCGGGCCCGGATGGCGCGTGCCGCCGAGTCCGCCGCCGAGGCCGGGCTCGCCGGGGTGATCGTCGCGCCGGGCCCCGACCTCGTCCACCTCACCGGCTACCGCCCCGTGAGCACCGAACGCCTCACGCTCCTCGTGCTGCGGGCCGGACAGGACCCGGTCCTGGTGGTCCCGACCCTGGAGGCCCCCGACGCGGCCGCCGCCACCGGGGCGCCCGCCCTCACCCTGCGGGACTGGACCGACGGCAAGGACCCGTACGAGGTGACCGCCCCGCTGCTGGACGCCGAGGGCCGCTTCGGCGTCAGCGACAACGCCTGGGCGATGCATCTGCTCGGCCTCCAGCGGCAGCTGCCCGGCACCTCCTACACCGCGCTCACCGAAGCGCTCCCGATGCTCCGCGCGGTGAAGGACGCGGCCGAGCTGGAACGGCTCACCGCCGCCGGGGCCGCCGCCGACGCCACGTACGAGGAGATCCTCAAGGTGCGCTTCTCCGGCCGCCGCGAGGTCGACGTCGCCATTGATCTGGCCGCCCTCCTCCGCGAGTTCGGGCACTCCCAGGTCGACTTCACCGTCGTCGGGTCCGGCCCGAACGGGGCCAACCCGCACCACGAGGCGGGCGAACGCACCATCGAGCGCGGCGACATGGTCGTCCTCGACTTCGGCGGCCTGAAGCAGGGCTACGGCTCCGACACCTCCCGTACGGTCCACGTCGGCGAGCCCACCGCCGAGGAGCAGCGCGTCCACGACATCGTCCGCGAGGCCCAGCAGGCGGGCTGCGCCGCCGTCCGGCCCGGCGTCGCCTGCCAGGAGATCGACCGTGCCGCCCGCGCGGTGATCACCGAATTCGGCTACGGCGAACGGTTCATCCACCGCACCGGCCACGGCATCGGCGTCACCACCCACGAGCCGCCCTACATGATCGAGGGCGAGGAGCAGCCGCTCGTGCCCGGCATGTGCTTCTCCGTGGAGCCGGGGATCTACCTCCCGGGCCGCTTCGGCGTCCGGATCGAGGACATCGTGGCCGTCACCGAGGACGGCGGGCGGCGGCTCAACACCACCGCCCGCGAACTGGCCGTCGTCGAGTAGGGGCAGCCCTCGGGCGGCCCCGGTCCTCCCCGGCTCAGTCGTCGCGCGGCTCCCGGTCACGGAAGCGGTGCAGGATGTCGTACGGGTAGGGCAGCGGCCGGGCGCTCGCCGTGTCCAGCCGCTCGGCCTGCTCCGCCGTCAGCTCCCAGCCCACCGCGCCGAGGCTGTCGGCCAGTTGCTCCGGCGTCCGGGCCCCGACGATCGGCGCGGTGACGCCGGGCCGGCCGAGCAGCCAGCGCAGCGCGGTCTGCGCCGGGGTGCGGCCGGCCTCCTCGGCCACCTCGACGACCGCCTCCACGACCCGCCAGGTCTCCTCGTTGTCCCGCTCCCGCCAGGCCTCCCGGCCCAGCTCCTCCTGGTAGCGGGCCTCCCGGGTGCCCGGTGCGGCGGCGGTCATCCCGCGCCGGTACTTGCCGGTCAGCCAGCCGCCCTGGAGCGGGCTCCACGGGATGATGCCGACGCCCTCCGCCGCGCTGACGGGGACCAGCTCCCACTCGATCTCGCGCGCCAGCAGGTTGTACAGCGGCTGGAGGGACACATACCGCTCCCAGCCGTTCCGGTCCGCGAGGTCCTGGGAGCGCTGGAGCTGGGAGGCGGAGACGTTGCTCGCGCCGAGGTAGCGGACCTTGCCCGCCTTCACCAGCGTGTCCAGGGTGGACAGGGTCTCCTCGACCGGCGTCGTCGCGTCCCACACATGCGTCTGGTACAGGTCGATGTGGTCCGTGCCGAGGCGGCGCAGGCTCGCCTCCACCGCCGACACGATGTGCTTGCGGCTCAGCCCGCCCGCGTTCGGGGACTCGCCCATCGTCCCGAACACCTTGGTGGCGATGACGAGGTCGTCGCGTCTGCGGCCCTTCAGCCACCGGCCGACGATCTCCTCGGAGACACCCTGGTTGTACACGTCGGCGGTGTCGACGAACGTGCCGCCCGCCTCCGTGAACGTGTCGAGGATCCGATGGGCGGCCGTCTCGTCGGTGTCCTGGCCGAAGGTCATCGCGCCCAGGCACAGTTCGCTGACGCGCAGCCCCGAACGCCCCAGGAATCGCTGCTTCATGGTGTTCCTCTCGTGGTTTCGTGCGTTGTCCCGAACGCTACGAGTTGAAGTGCACGCGAAGGCAAGGAGACTGACGATCCATCACGGTCGCTCAGTCGTCGGCCAGTACCACGCACGACTCCGGCGGCAGGTGCAGGACCCCGTCCGCCCCCGGGGCCTCCACCGGCTCCCAGGCCGCCAGCACCCGCCCGCCGGCCCGCCGGTGGCGGCCGGAGCCCAGCGGGATCGCGGCCGGCCCGTCCGCGAGGTTCACCGCGATCCGCAGATCGCCCCTGCGGTACGCCAGCCAGCGCGCGTCCTCGTCGAACGCCGTCTTCACCGAGGCCAGGTCGGGATCGTGCAGGTCGGGCAACGTGCGGCGCAGCGCGATCAGTTCGCGGTACCAGGCGAGCAGCCGTGCGTGCGGTTCGCGCCCGGGCTCGGACCAGTCGAGACAGGACCGGTCCCGGGTCGCGGGGTCCTGGGGGTCGGGGATCTCCTCCTGATCCCAGCCGTGCGCGCCGAACTCCCGCCGCCTGCCGTTGCGCACGGCCTCGGCCAGCTCCGGGTCCGTGTGGTCGGTGAAGAACTGCCAGGGGGTGCGCGCCCCCCACTCCTCGCCCATGAACAGCATCGGGGTGAAAGGGCCGGTCAGCACGAGTGCGGCGGCGCACGCCTGGAGGCCGGGGGGCAGGGAGGTGGCCAGCCGGTCGCCGAGCGCCCGGTTGCCGATCTGGTCGTGCGTCTGCGCGTAGCCGACGAAGCGGTGGGCCGGGGTGCGCGTCACGTCGACCGGGCGGCCGTGGGTGCGGCCCCGGAAACTGGAGAAGGTCCCGTTGTGGAAGAACCCGGACGTCACCGTCTTGGCGAGGGCGGAGAGCGGGGCGCGGGCGAAGTCGGCGTAGTAGCCCTGGGACTCGCCGGTGAGCGCGGTGTGCAGGGCGTGGTGGAAGTCGTCGTTCCACTGGGCGTGCAGCCCGAGGCCGCCGGCCGGACGCGGGGTCGTCGTGCGTGGATCGCAGAGGTCGGACTCGGCGATCAGCCCGAGCGGCCTGCCCACCTCGACGGCCAGCGCGTCGACCGCCGCCGACAGCTCCTCCAGGAAGGTGAGCGCCCGGGTGTCGGCGAGCGCGTGCACCGCGTCGAGCCGCAGCCCGTCGAGCCGGTAGTCGCGCAGCCAGGCCAGGGCGCTGCCCAGCAGGAACGCCCGCACCTCGTCGGAGCCCGGCGCGTCCAGGTTGACCGCCGCGCCCCACGGGGTGTGGTGGGTGTCGGTGAAGTACGGGCCGAAGGCGGGCAGGTGGTTCCCGGACGGGCCCAGGTGGTTGTGGACGACGTCCAGGATCACCCCGAGCCCCAGCCCGTGCGCCGTGTCGACAAAGCGCTTCAGCCCCTCGGGCCCGCCGTACGGCTCGTGCACCGCCCACAGCGAGACGCCCTCGTACCCCCAGCCGTTGACGCCCGGGAACGGGCAGACGGGCATCAGCGACACATGGGTGACGCCCAGCTCGGCCAGATGGCCCAGCCGTGCCGCCGCCGCGTCGAAGGTGCCCTCGGGGGTGTAGGTCCCCACATGCAGCTCGTACAGCACCGCCCGGTTCAGCCGCCGCCCCTCCCACGCCTCGCGCCAGGCGTACGCCTCCTGGTCGACGACCGCGCTCGGGCCGTCGGGCCCGTCCGGCTGACGCCGCGAACGGGGGTCCGGCAGCAGGGGCCCGTCGTCCACCCGGAATCCGTACCGGTCCCCGTCCGAGGCCTCAGCCCCGGCCGTCCACCACCCCTCGCGCCCCGCGTCGCGCTCCATCGCGCACCGGACGTCCGCCGCCTCCAGCACGACCGAGTCCGCCTCGGGGGCCCACACCTCGAACTGCATCCACCACTCCTCGTCCCTGGGCGGGGCGCGCGGCCGCCCGGGGGCGGGCTCCACGATCCACGCGACAGGCTCTGTTGCCGCCCGTCACCGGCGATTAAGGTCTGGTCCTGATCATTGCCCGGCGAGGTTCCCGCTCATACAGGTTCTGCTCACACGTACTGGTTCTGCTCATACGTACGGCTGCTGGAGGCCGCGATGACCCTGCCGATGTTCCCTCCCGGCTTCCTCTGGGGAGCCTCCGCCTCCGCCTTCCAGACCGAGGGGGCGGTGGACGCGGACGGCAAGGGCCCCTCCGGCTGGGACGCCTTCGCCGCGCTGCCCGGCCGGATCAAGGACGGCACCGACACCACCCGGGGCACCGGCTTCCACGCCCGCTACCGCGAGGACGTCGCCCTGCTGGCCGGGCTCGGCGCCGACGCCTTCCGGTTCTCCGTCAGCTGGCCCCGCGTGGTGCCCGGCGGCAGCGGAGCCGTCAACGCCGACGGGCTCGACTTCTACGACCGGCTCGTCGACGAGCTCTGCGCCCGCGGCATCACCCCCGCCCCGACCCTCTACCACTGGGACACCCCGCTCCCGCTGGAGGAGGCGGGCGGCTGGCTCGACCGGGACACCGCCTACCGCTTCGCCGAGTACGCGGGCATCGTCGCCGAACGCCTCGCCGACCGCGTCCCCATGTGGATCACGGTCAACGAGCCCGCCGAGGTCACGATGCTCGGCTACGCGCTGGGCGAGCACGCCCCCGGCCGCACCCTGCTCCTCGACGCCCTGCCCGCCGCCCACCACCAGCTCCTCGCCCACGGCCTCGCCGTCCGCGCCCTGCGCGCGGCGGGCGCGGACAACATCGGCGTCGCCCTCTCGCACGCCCCGGTCTGGACGGCCGGGGACACCGACGAGGACCGCTTCGGCGCGGAGCTGTACGACACGCTCACCAACTGGCTCTTCGCCGATCCGCTCCTCACCGGCCGCTACCCGGACGAGAACCTCGCCGCGCTGATGCCGGGCCCGGTCGCCGACGACCTCAAGGTCATCTCCACCCCGCTCGACTGGTACGGCGTGAACTACTACAACCCCACCCTCGTCGGAGCGCCCAGGCCGGAGGCGCTGGAGACCTTCTCCGGCTTCACGATGCCCGCCGAACTCCCCTTCGGCATACGGGAGATCGAGGGGTACGAGAAGACCGGCTTCGGCTGGCCCGTCGTCCCCGAGGGGCTGACCGAGATCGTCACCGCGCTCCACACCCGCTACGGCGACCGCCTTCCGCCGCTGTACATCACCGAGAACGGCTGCGCCCTGGAGGAACCCCACGCGGACGACCGTCGCATCGCCTACCTGGAGAGCCACCTGAGGGCCCTGCGCGCGGCGATGGACGCCGGGGCGGACGTACGCGGCTACTTCACCTGGTCGCTCACCGACAACGTGGAGTGGACTGAGGGCGCCTCGCAGCGGTTCGGCCTGGTCCACATCGACTACGAGACCCTGACCCGTACGCCCAAGCGCTCCTACGCCTGGTACCGCGACCTGATCCGCGCCCAGAAGACGCAGAGCACGGGGGAGACCCAGGTGGCCCAGAAGCGGAATCCGGCGCTCGAAAGGGCTTTCGCGACGCCACCCGAGTGATCGATACTTCCCGCCATGGTCGCTTCATGGTGGTCCCGGGCCCAACTGGGGATCTTCGTTCACTGGACACCCGCATCCGTTCCCGGCTGGGCCCCGCCCCACGTCCCCGTCGCCGAACTCCCGGCGGCGGGCCGGCGCGCGCCGCTGGGCTGGACCTCGTACGCGGAGTGGTACGAGAACGCGCTCCGCTTCCCCGGCTCCCCGGTCGCCGCCCACCACCGCGCCACCTACGGCACCCGCCCCTACACGGAGTTCGGCCGTGACTTCGAGGACGGGCTCGCCGGCTGGGACCCGGCCGCCTGGGCCCGCTCCTTCCGCGAGGCGGGGGCCGGCTACGCGGTCCTGGTCACCAAGCACCACGACGGGTTCTGCCTCTGGCCCTCGGAGACGAAGAACCCGCACCGCTCCGGCTGGCACACCACCCGGGACGTGGTGGGCGAGTTCGCCGAAGCCGTACGGGCCGAGGGCCTGCGCTTCGGCGTCTACTACTCCGGCGGGCTCGACTGGACCTTCGACGACCGGCCCATCGGCACCGCGGCCGACATGTTCTCCGCCGTGCCGCGCGGGAGCTACCCCGCCTACGCCGACGCGCAGCTGCGGGAGCTGATCCGCCGCTACCGGCCCGACATCCTCTGGAACGACATCGCCTGGCCCGCCTCCGCCGGCGAGATCCGCTCGCTGGTCGACTTCTACCGCTTCACCGTCCCGCACGGTGTCGTCAACGACCGCCTGCTGCCCTACGCCCCGCACTGGCGGGGCCTGAACCTGCCGGGAGCGAAGGCGCTGTACAACTGGTGGGACCGCCGGACGGTGGCGCAGGGCGAGGGCTTCGTCCCGCGCACACCGCCCGTCTTCGACTTCCGCACCCCGGAGTACGCCCGCTACGAGGGCTCCGACCCGTACGAGATCACCCGGGGCGTCGACCACAGCTTCGGCTACAACCGGGCTTCGGGGGCCGACGCCTTCATCGGCCGCGACGCCCTCACCTCACTGGTCCGCGACACGGCGGCCGACGGCGGGAACGTCCTGCTCAACGTGGGGCCGCGCGGCGAGGACGCGACGATCCCCGCCGAGCAGCGCCTCCGCCTGGAGTGGCTGGCCGAGGAGGCCGGGGCCCTCACGCCAGATGGACCCATTCCTGGCTGATCGGGTACCCGGCGCGGGCGAACGCGGCGGCCATCGGCACGTTGCCCCGGTCCGTCGCGGCCGCGACGAACTCGGCGCCCTGCTCGACGAGGAAGTGCGTGCACTCCACCAGCAGGTCGTAGCCGTAACCGTGCCCGCGCGCCTCGGGGACGACCCCGATGAAGCCGACGCAGGGCCCCGACGGGTTGTGCGCGGGCACCTGGATGCCCGCCACCTCGCCGTCCGGCGTGTACGCGAGCCGCAACCACTCCCTCGGCGAGGGGCACCAGTGGAAGAAGTCCAACTCCTCCTGGGCCGCCGCATCCAGACCCCCGGGGCCCTCGATGGCCTTGCGGGCGTGGGCGTCCAGCGTGGCCGAGTGGACCCGGCGCAGGACTTCGAGGACGACCTCGTCGTCCGGCTCCGGGCGGAAGGTGAGACGGCCCGTCCGCTCGGGCAGCGGGCAGCCGGGGGTCCACCGATAGCGGTAGCGCTCGACCAGCGGCTTCATACCGGCCGCCGTCGCGGCGGCGACCCGTGCCTCGACGGCGGCCCGCACCGCCGGGTCGTCCCGCCACCCGGCGGGTGCGATCACCTCGTACTCCTTGTCGAACGGGGCGCGGCGCAGGAGTTCGGCGCCCGCCTCCGCCTCCCCGTCCGCGAAGTCGAACCAGTTGAGCACGACGGGCTCGGTGTCGCCGGGCGCGCCCCACCAGGCGGCCCTGGCGATCACGGTGTTCTCGCGAAGCGCGACCCAGGACCAGTCGGGGCGGTACTCGCCGCCGTCGGCCGTCGAGGTGTACGCGTGGCCGAAGGCGGCCCGGCCGACGAAGGGGCTGTCCTGGAACGTGGTGAACAGTGCGGCGTCGCTCGGGGTGAGCGCGCGGATGACCAGATCGGTCATGAAGGTGTCCTCCGGGAAGGATTGCCGCGCTCCCGGTCAGACGAGGTCCGACACCGCCCGGCGGACGGGGCGGGAGCGCGAAAGTGACGTACTGCGGATGGTGGTGCGGCTGTTCCTGCGCACGTTTCTCGCCTCCTTCCACGACCGGTGCCGATGTCGGTGTCGACCGTAGCCGCCGCCGCGCCCGCCGTCCACCGGATATTCGGGGAGTGCCCGGGACGCGCCCTTTCCCACACCCCGCTCCCGGCGCTTGCGGAGCGCGGCCCGGCGTCTGTCAGGCGTTCACCGCCGCGCCTTCCTCCGCGTCCCAGACCATGTTGAACGCCCGCTCGAAGTTGACGTACCCGAGACGCTCGAAGGACTTCGCCATCGGTACGTTGCCGAGGTCGGTCGCCGCCCGGATCCGGTCCACGCCCTCGGCCGCCAGCACCCGGGTGCCCTCGGCGAGGAGGTCGTCGATGTACCCGTGGCCGCGCCGGGCGGGCAGCACTCCGATGTACGCGATGATCGGGTTGTAGTTGTTACGGGCCGGGATGACGAAGCCGACCGGTTCACCGGTGGGCAGTTCGGCGATCCGCCACCAGCCCATCGGGGTGGAGTACCCCGCCAGCTCCTCGTCGTACTGCTTCTCGGCCGCCTTGCGGACATCGAGCCCGGACGCCAGGTCCGCCTGCCCGTGGGCGTCGAGGGTGCCCTCCATCACCGGCGCCATCAGCGCGAGCAGGTCCTCCCGCCCGGTGACCGGACGGAACACCAGCCGGCCGGAGTCCTCGGGCACCGGCGTACCGGCCCGCCACTCCAGCCGCAGCCGCTCCACCAGCATCCGGGCCCCGGTCTCCTCCATCACCCGGATTCGCGCCTCGACGACGTCCCGGGCGACCGGGTCCTCGTGCCAGTCCGGCGGTACGAACCGCCCGTACTCGGGCCGCTCCGCACCGGCGGGCAGCACGGCCGCCGTCGCCGTCTCCAGCAGCCGGACGCCGATCGCGACGCGCTCCGGGACCGGCAGCGTGTCGTCCAGGTCGAAGAAGTCCAGCGCCAGCGGCTTGTTGCCCGCCGCGTCGGTCCACCAGGCCGCCCTGGCGACGACCCGCTCCCCGTCCAGGGCGACCCACATCCACTCCGGGACGCGGCGCCCGGTGGCGAGGTCGTCGGCCAGCTCATGGTCGAGAACGTACGAAAGGGCGCAGAACAGGTCGAGTTCATCGGGCCCGGACAGCGGACGGACCGTCAACCGGGGTGGAACAGAGGTCACAGAGTCTCCTCGTGGTGGATGAGCGGCAGACCCTAGCAAGGGGCCCCGCCGGGGAGCGGCGCAGGTCAGCGCGGGAGGAAACGCGGCCTCGTCTGGACACCCCGGGCCCCTCGGCCCGACAATCGTCAACGTGACGTCCTCCTTCGAGTTCCACACGAGTCCCGCGCGGCTGTCGGACGCCCAGCGCGACCGTGTCCTCGGCGTGCTCAGAGACGGTGCGGCACAGGGCAAGCTGTCGCACGACACCTTCATGCGGCGCATGGAGCTCGCCCTGGTCGCACGGCGCCCGGAGGAGCTGGCGGTCCTCACCGCCGACCTGGAGGCCGGCGGCAACTGGTCCCAGGGACTGGTCCGCGCGGT
Source organism: Streptomyces anulatus (assembly GCF_014650675.1). GTDB lineage: Bacteria > Actinomycetota > Actinomycetes > Streptomycetales > Streptomycetaceae > Streptomyces > Streptomyces anulatus. The sequence continues at coordinate 292,533 of NZ_BMVK01000005.1, forward strand.
GGGCGGGATCTCCGCCTTCCCCGGGCGACTGCGCCGCGCCTGGCAGACCGAACGGCTCCCCAAGCTGCTGCTCCCCGCGCCCGGCCCGTATCCGCTGCTCATCGGCCGCGACCCGGCCAACGGACTGCGCCTCAACCACGAGACGGTCTCCCGGCTGCACGCCGAACTCTCCGCGCAGAACGGCCGTTGGGTGCTGCGCGACCTCGGCTCCACCAACGGCACCTGCGTCAACGGCCAGCGGCTCGTCGGCTCCATCCCGGTGCGGGACGGGGACCAGGTGAGCTTCGGCCGGATGAGCTTCCGTCTCACCGCCCCGGCCCTCCGCCCGCCCGAGCTTCCGCCGCCCGCGCCCCGGCCGTCCGCGCATCCGCCCGAACTGCCGCCGCCGCCCGGCCCCGCTCCTGGCCACCCGCCCGCCTGAGCCCTCCGCTCGGTGCCGCCGGTGCGGCCCGCGCCCGGCCGGCCCCTCCGGCCCGCCTTCACCGGCCCACCCCCTCCGCTCCACCCCCTCCGCCCCACCGCACTCTCACCCGAACGGCCGCACGCCGACTGCGGTGGGCCCCCGGCGGTGGTCCGCTGAGAGAGCGCGCGCCGACCGCTGGCGCACCGACTCCAGGGGGCGCGGGATGCCGGTCGACCGCCCCGACGCCCTGCCCGCCGCCCGGCGTCCCCACCGGCTGGCGGGCGGGCAGCCGGGCCTGCTGGCGCCGGGGGCCACGACGGACCCGTACCGGCTGCGCCTCTACCGCCTGCTGCGCACCGACTATCCCCTCGGCTACGACCCGGGGCTCGGCGCCTGGCTGCTGAGCCGGTACGCGGACGTGGCCCTGGCCCTCACCGACCCCCGGTTCACCGGCTACCCGCACGACGGGGCCCCGCGCGGCCGGGCCCCCGTGCCGCTCGGCCTCTGCCGGGGCAGCCTGGTCTGCGTCCCGCCGGCCGTGCCGTACCGCACCGCCGAACCCGCCGTCGAGCGGACCGCCTACGTCCTGGCCCGCCGGATCGCCGGGCGCGACCGGGCGGACCTGGTCGCCGACTTCTGCCGCTGGCTGCCCGCCGGCGCCGCCGCCGCGACGGCCGGGCTCTCGTACCCGGACCTGAGCACCCTGCCCCGGGGCGCCCCCCACCTGCGGGGCGGCGGGGGAGCCGGGGACTGCGCCGGGTCCACCGCGCTCCGTGAGCGCGCCCTCGCCTCGTTCTTCGCCAACATGCTCGACGACCCCGATCTGCTGGCCGCCGCGACGGCCGGCGAAGGGTCCGGGGCGCTGCTCGGGAGGGCCTGGGCCGAGACGCTGCGCCGTGATCCGCCCGTCCAGATCGTGCTGCGCCGCACCCGTACCGAGGTGGCCGTCAGCGGCGGCACGCTCCCCGCCGACGCGCCCGTCGCCTGCCTCATCGGCGCGGCGGGCCGCGACCCGGTCCGGTTCGGCGCGCCCGACCGCTTCGACCCGCTGCGCGCCGACGCCGACCCGCTGCTCATCGGCCCGGCCGGCTGCCCCGCGGCCCTCCTCGGCAGACTGGAGGCCGAACACGGCCTGCGCGCCCTGCTGACGGCGATGCCCGGCATCCGCTGGGCCGATGGCTTCCGCCCGGCGGCGGGCGGCCTGCTCACCCGAGGCCCGCGCACCCTCCTCGTACGCCCGTCCTGACGTACACGGCCCCTCAGTCCCGCACCCGCCGCAGCAGCGCCACCGGCCGCTCGGCGAACAGCTCGGCCGCCGCCACCGCACCGCCCGTGAACTCCCGGTCCGGCGAGGCCGACAACAGGTCCCGCCAGGCGCCCCCGTCCGGCAGCTCCAGCACCGTGTCCCGCCAGCCCCCGCCCTCGGCCAGCCGCAGCGACAGCCGGGTCACCGCCGTGATCACCTCGCCCGAACGGCAGAAGGACAGCAGATGCGGGGCGGCCGGGCCCCGGGCCGTCAGCGGCGCGTACGTCCCCGACTCCCCGAACACCTCCGGCAGTTCCCGCCGCAGCACCAGCGCGGCCGCCGTCAGTGCCTGCTTCTCGTCCGGGACCTCCGGCCGCCGGAACGGCCGCCGGTTGTCCGGGTCGACCAGGGCCAGGTACTCGCTCTCCGTGCCCTGGTAGAGGTCCGGCACCCCCGGCATCGTCAGATGCACCAGCGCCGCCCCCAGCACCTGGGCCCGCACATGCGGGGCGAGCGCGTCGGCGAACTCGGCGACCTGCGTCCGGGCCGCGCCCGCCGCGCTGCCCGGACCGGCGGCGACGAAGTCCGTCACCGCCCGCTCGTACACCGGATCCGGCTCCGTCCAGCTGGTGAACAGGCCCGCCTCCCGCACCGCCTTCAGCAACGCCGGCTCCAGCCGCGCGGACAGCTCATCGGCCGGCAGCTCCGCGCAGCCGTACGCCGACTGCCAGGCCGACCAGGCCAGTTGAGGATCCGGGGCCGCTACACCGGTCACCGCCGTCAGCTCCGCCACCAGTGCGGCCCACCGCTCCGGGCACTGGGACAGCACCGCGATCCGGGCCCGCACGTCCGCGCTGCGCTTGGTGTCGTGCGTGGTCAGGACCGTGCCGGTGGTGGGCCGGTCGCGGGCGATCCGGGCCGCGAAGGCGTGGAACTCCTCCGGCGACACCGCGGGCCGGCCCGGGTCCCCGCCCACCTCGGTGGCCGAGATCAGCGGGACGTACCGGTAGAACGCCGTGTCCTCCACCGACTTGGCGTGCAGCGCGGACGCGGTCTGCGCGAACCGGGCGCAGAACGCCGCCTGTTCCTCCCCGTCGCCGAGCCGCCCGAGCGCGAGATCCCGTACGACGTCCACGGCCGTCGCCTCCTCCGGGACGGAGAACACCGCCTTCGCGTCCCGTGCCGCCCGGTCGGTCAGCGTCTCCTCGGCGATCCGCGTCGGCGGTTCGCCCGCCGTGACGTACGGGCGGTAGACCGGAATCCGCACCAGCAGCTCGCGGACCGCCGTCTCCAGCGCCCAGGGCGCGTGGTCGCGCAGCGCGGGATCCCGGCCGCAGACCCCGGCCGCGAGCCGGGTCAGCCACGCGGTCTCGGCGGCCAGCTCATGCGTCACCACCCGGTACGCGGCCCGGCGCACCGTTGCCGTCCAGTCGCCGCCCCGGTCGGCGGGCGGGCCCGCGAACTCCCGGTAGCGGCCGAGCAGCTCCGCCGCGCCGGACGGGTCGGTGAACAGCCCGTCGATCCGGTGCAGCGCGTCGTATCCGGTGGTGCCCGCAACCGCCCAGTCCGCCGGGAGGCGCTCGTCGCCGGTGAGGATCTTCTCCACCACCGTCCAGCGGCCGCCGGTGGCTCCGTTCAGCCGCTCCAGATAGGCGGCGGGCGCGGCGAGGCCGTCGGGATGGTCGATGCGCAGCCCGTCCAGCACCCCGTCGCGGAGCAGTTCGAGGACCTTGGCGTGGGTGGCGTCGAAGACCTCCGGGTGCTCGACGCGGACCCCGATCAGCTCCGACACAGTGAAGAACCGCCGGTAGTTCAGCTCGGTGCGGGCCAGGCGCCACCAGCCGAGCCGGTAGTGCTGGGCGTCCAGCAGCTCCGGCAGCGGGAGCTCCGCCGTGCCGGCGCGGAGCGGGAACTCCAGGTCGTGGTAGCGCAGCACCTCCCCGTCCGCGGCGAGGTGCCCCAGCTCCTGGCCGAGCGGTCCGGCGAGCACCGGGAGCAGCACCCGGTTCCCGCCGGCCGCCCAGTCGATGTCGAACCAGCGTGCGGACGGGGAGGTGGGGCCCTCGCGCAGCACGTCCCACAGCCGGCGGTTGTACCGGGGCGCGGCCGCCATGTGGTTGGGCACGATGTCCAGGACCAGGCCGAGCCCGTGCTCCCGGGCGGTCGAGGCGAGCGAGCGCAGCCCCTCCTCGCCGCCCAGCTCGGCCCGGACCCGGCTGTGGTCGACCACGTCGTAGCCGTGCGGGGAGCCGGGGACCGCCTCCAGGACGGGCGACAGGTGGAGGTGCGAGACGCCGAGCGCGGCGAGGTACGGCACGGCCTTCTCGGCGGCGGCGAACGGGAAGTCGGGCTGGAGCTGAAGCCGGTACGTGGCGGTGGGCGTCATGGACTCCTACGTACCCCGCCCGGGGCGATCCGTGTCACCCCGGGCGGAACACTCACTCCAGGTGCTTCTCCCGGCCCACCCCTCAGGCGGGCCGCTTCAGCACGGTCAGGCTGCGCCCGATCAGCGTGACCCGTTCGCCCTCGGCGACCTTGGGCCCCGCCCCCGGCTCCACCCCGTCCGGCCGTGCCGTGTCGACGACGACCTGCCACTGCTCCCCGTGGCCGACCGGGACGGCGAACTCCAGCGTCTCGGCGCTCGCGTTGAACATCAGCAGGAACGAGTCGTCGGAGATCCGCTCGCCGCGCGGCCCCGGCTCCGAGATCGCGTGCCCGTTCAGGAACACGGTCATCGCCTTGGCATGGGCCGCCTGCCAGTCCTGCTGCGTCATCTCCTCGCCCTCCGGGGTGAACCAGGCGATGTCGGAGAGCTCGTCGTGGGTGCCTTCCACCGGCCGTCCGTGGAAGAAGCGTCGCCGCCGGAAGACGGGGTGGTCGCGGCGCAGCCACACCATGGCCCGGGTGAACTCCAGCAGCGTCGAGGCGGGGGCGTCCGCCTTCTCGTCCGGGTCGGGCCAGTGCACCCAGGCCAGCTCGTTGTCCTGGCAGTAGGCGTTGTTGTTGCCGTTCTGCGTACGGGCGAACTCGTCGCCGTGGCTCAGCATCGGCACGCCCTGCGAGAGCATCAGCGTGGCGATGAAGTTCCGCATCTGGCGGGCCCGCAGCTCCAGGACCTCCGGATCGTCGGTCTCGCCCTCGGCGCCGCAGTTCCAGGACCGGTTGTGGCTCTCGCCGTCCCGGTTGTCCTCCCCGTTGGCGTCGTTGCGCTTGTCGTTGTACGAGACGAGGTCGTGCAGGGTGAAACCGTCGTGGCAGGTGGTGAAGTTGATCGAGGCGAGCGGGCGGCGGCCGTCGTCCTGGTAGAGGTCGGAGGAGCCGGTGAGCCGCCCGGCGAACTCCGCCAGGGTGCGCGGCTCGCCCCGCCACAGATCGCGGACCGTGTCGCGGTACTTGCCGTTCCACTCGGTCCACAGCGGAGGGAAGTTGCCCACCTGGTAGCCGCCTTCGCCGACGTCCCACGGCTCGGCGATCAGCTTCACCTGGCTGACGACCGGGTCCTGCTGCACCAGGTCGAAGAACGAGGAGAGCCGGTCCACCTCGTGGAACTGCCGGGCGAGCGTCGCCGCGAGGTCGAAGCGGAAGCCGTCCACATGCATCTCGGTCACCCAGTACCGCAGCGAGTCCATGATCATCTGGAGGACGTGCGGGGACCGCATGAGCAGGGAGTTCCCGGTGCCCGTGGTGTCCATGTAGTAGCGCTGGTCGTCGGTGAGCCGGTAGTAGGAGGCGTTGTCGAGACCGCGGAAGGAGAGCGTGGGACCGAGGTGGTTGCCCTCGGCCGTGTGGTTGTAGACCACGTCGAGGATGACCTCGATGCCCGCCTGGTGGAGCGCCTTCACCGCCTGCTTGAACTCCAGCACCTGTTCGCCGCGGTCGCCCCAGGAGGCGTACGTGTTGTGCGGGGCGAAGAAGCCGATGGTGTTGTAGCCCCAGTAGTTGGCGAGCCCCATGTCCGACAGCCGGTGGTCCTGCACGAACTGGTGAACGGGCATCAGCTCGATGGCGGTGACGCCCAGTTCGGTCAGATGGGCGATCACCTCCGGGTGCGCGAGCCCCGCGTACGTGCCACGCAGCTCGGACGGGAGGCCCGGGTGCAGCATCGTCAGGCCCTTCACATGGGCCTCGTAGATCACCGTGCGGTGGTAGTCCGTCCGGGGGCGGCGGTCGTCGCCCCAGTCGAAGTACGGGTTGACCACCACCGAGCTCATGGTGTGCGGGGCCGAGTCGAGGTCGTTGCGGGCGTCCGGCCTGCCGAACGGATAGCCGTACACCTCCTCGCCCCACTCGATCTTTCCGGCCACCGCGCGGGCGTACGGGTCCAGCAGCAGTTTCGCGGAGTTGCACCGCTGCCCGCGCTGGGGTTCGTAGGGGCCGTGCACCCGGAAGCCGTACCGCTGACCCGGCATCACCCCGGGCAGATAGGCGTGGCGTACGAAGGCGTCGGTCTCGCGGAGCTCCACCGCCGTCTCCGAACCGTCGTCGTGCAACAGGCACAACTCGATCCGGTGGGCGGCCTCGGAGAAGACCGCGAAGTTGGTGCCGGCGCCGTCGTACGTGGCGCCGAGGGGGTAAGCGTGTCCCGGCCAGACCTGCATGATGAAGACTCTTCCACTTCTGATCCGGCTGCGGTGGTTCTTCTCGGTCCGATACTTCCCGAAAACGGGGCGCTCACCTAGGACGTCGCCCGGTGCGGCCGGGTCCCGTCGCCCCGCCCGGGCCGCACCGGTCAACTTCGGACACTCCCGTGCCGCCCCGGACGTGCTTCCGGGCCCCGTCACCCGGCGGGCGTCCGGTTCCCGCCCCGGGGCAGGGGGCCTAATCACTATGAATCAGCTCACTCCACCCGATCTCGCCACAAGGAACAAGCCTTACGCGCACGGGAGTTGAGAAAGTCGCCTGCGCATCGGGCTGCGTCGGATCGTGCTCCCGGAGTACCCTTCCTTGATCGTTGGGTGGGGGAGTGGAAGGCGGTACGCGGGTGAGCTCGGGAGGGTTCGAGCTGCCCCCAGGTGACGCAGGTCACGAGGGGGAATCGACCGATGCCCCGCCCGGGGCGGTGTCCCTCGCGCAGCCCATGGAGATCGGCGCCGAGCTGGACTGGGGCTCCGAGGCCTGGAACGAGGTGCGCACCCGCGCCCAGCGGGCCGGACGCGCCTATATCTGGCTGAATCTGGTCGAACAGCGGCTCCGGGCCGTCGTCGCCGCCGTGCTCCGGCCGATCTACGAGCCGGTGCACGGCGAGGAATGGGTGGTGGCCGCGGCCGGGCCGGCCGGGCAGGAGTGGGTGCAGCGCGCCGTCGCCGTGCGCGAGGTCTCGCGCCGCAAGGGCTATCTGCTGGACCCGGCCGACGACAACGTCCTCAGCTTCCTGACGTTGCCGCAGCTGCGGGAGCTGATGGTCCAGCACTGGCCCTGTTTCGAGCCGTACTTCGACGACCGGCGCGACGTCGAGCTGGCCCTGGACGAGCTGGAGGTCGCGCGCAACGTCGTCTCCCGCAACCGCGCGCTGAACGAGGCGGTCCTCGCCCAGGCGGAGCGCGCCTCCGCCCGGCTCCTGGACATCCTCGGCAGCGGGGCGGGGGTGCCATCGGCGGACCGGCTGCCGGTGGACGCGGTGGAGGAGCTGGTCGGCGACCGGTACGCGGACGTGGTTTCCGTCCACCCCGACCGGGTCCGGCTCCAGCGCCAGCTGCCCGCCGAGGACCTGTTCGGCGGGGCGCGGCGGCTGGACGCCATCGGCATAGGGCTCAACCTGCTCGTGCAGAACTTCTCCGGCCGCCGGCTCGTCCGGCTCGCCGAATCGGGCTGCCGGGTCCGGCTGCTGTTCATCAACCCGGCCAGCAGCGCGGTGCGCCGCCGGGAGCGGGAACTCGGCCTCAAGAAGGGCGAGCTGAGCCGTTCGGTGGAGATGAACATCCTGCACATGCGCCGGGTGCGCTCCAAGCTCCGCGACCCGGGCGCGTTCGAGATCCAGGTCTTCGACGAGACCCCGCGCTTCACCGCCTACCTGGTGGACGGCGACGGACCGGACGCCGTGGGCGTCGTCCAGCCCTATCTGCGGCGGGCCCGGGGCATGGAGGCGCCCGTGCTGGTGCTGCGCGGCGGGGGCCGGCGCACGGTGGTGCGGGCCGGCCAGGACAGCGAGCACGGCCTCTTCGAGACGTACCGCGAGGAGTTCGAGTCGGTCTGGACGGACTCCCGGCCGGTCTCCTGACGGTCCCGGCGGCTCTCCTTCCGGCGGGCCGTGCGCCGCGGACCTCCCCGGGGCTCTGTCAGTGGCCCGTGCGAAGGTGTTCAGCACATGGGGGAGCGCACCACGAAGGAGGAATCGGGATGAGCTGGCACCGGGGAACACTGGTCGGCTTCGACCTGGAGACGACGGGGACCGACGTCGAGAACGACCGGATCGTCACCGCCGCACTGGTCCGGCTGGACGCGGACGGGGCGATCGCCGAGCAGCGGACCTGGCTGCTCGACCCGGGGGTGGCGATACCCGAACAGGCGTCCGCGATCCACGGAATCGGCACCGACCACGCCCGCAAGCACGGGGCGCGGGCCGTCCTGGCGGTCGAGGAGATCGCCCACGCGGTCGCCGATGTGCTCCGCTCCGGCGTCCCGCTGGTGGTGATGAACGCGCGCTACGACCTCTCGCTGCTGGACCGCGAATGCCGCAGGCACGGGCTGCCGTCGGTCGACGAGCGGGTCGGCGGCGCGCCCTCGCCCGTCATCGACCCGCTGGTGATCGACAAGCACGTCGACAAGTACCGCAAGGGCAAGCGGGCCCTCCAGGCGCTGTGCGACCACTACGGGGTCACGCTCGACGGAGCCCACGAGGCGAGCGCCGACGCGGTGGCCGCCGTGCGCGTGGTGCGCCGGATGGGAGAGCGGCACCGGCCCGTCGGCACCCTGCCGCCCGCCGAACTGCACGCCCTTCAGATCCGGGCGGCCGCCGAGCAGTCGGCGTCCCTCCAGGCCTATCTGCGCCGCTCGGACCCGGCGGCCGTGGTCGAGGCGTCCTGGCCGGTGATCCCGCGCAGCCGCTGAGCCGGGCGGCGGAAGGGCCCGGGGCGGTTCGCGGCGGAAGCGCACATGGCCGGTGCCGTCGGCAGGACGCGGAGCGCGGCCCCGACGGACCGCTCAGAGCTTGCCGAAGACCACTCCGCGCCAGGTCCAGCCCGCTTCGAGAGTGGTGTTCCGCAGGGGGTCCGTCAGCTGCGCGCTGTCGAAGCTGAAGGACTCGGTCGCTTCGAGGCGACCGCTCTCCCCCCGTTTGAGGGTGTACCGGCGCGAGACGGTCCTGCCCCCGCCGCGCGCGTACTCCGCCGAGGTCCGGAGCCGCGGCGGATTCCCGACCCGGGTGACTTCCCAACTCTCCTCGACTGCGCGCACCTCGGGGACGTCCTCGGCCAGCCGCATCCGGATCCGGATGGCGTGCGTCAACTGGGACCCGATGAAGAAGGTCTGCCACGCGGGCTCGGCGATCCGCCACTCCGCCACCAGATCGGCGCCGTGCGCCGCGCCGTCGCCGATGACGTACGGGACGTCCGCCCGGTTGAGACCGAGCAGGGCCGTGCGCAACTCCTCGGCCGATCGTGGCGCCGTCCCCGCCTCGGGGCGCCTGGTGCCGGTCAGCATGTCGAAGAATCCCATGGGGTCAACCTATGCCGGGCCGTTCAGAAGGGATACCAGCGGACCTCGGGATCCCCCTCGCGCAGCGAGGCGACCCGGCGGCGGAATTCGGCGAGCGCCTTCGGGTTGGCCGGGGCGTGCTGGGAGACCCAGGCGCAGCTGGCCGTCTCCCTCGCGCCGCGGAGCACCGCGCACCCCTCCCACTCCCGGACGTCCCAGCCGTACGCGGAGGTGAAGGCGTCGTAGGCCGCGGGGTCGAGGCCGTAGCGGTCGCGGGAGAGGGCGAGGACGACCAGGTCGTGTTCGCGCAGATCGGCGGAGAACGTCTCCAGATCGACCAGGACCGGGCCGTCGGGCCCGACGTGGACGTTGCGCGGGAGCGCGTCGCCGTGGATCGGCCCCGGCGGCAGATGCGGGACGAGCGCGGCGGCGGCGGCCTCGAAGCCGTCGCGGCGCTCGCGGAGGTAGTCGGCGTCCGCCGGGTCGATCGCTGCTCCCGCCAGGCTCAGCCAGCGCTCCACGCCGCCCAGCAGCTCGCGGCGCGGCAGGGTGAAGTCCGCCGGTGCGGGCAGCGCGTGCACCAGGGAGAGCAGCGGTGCGAGGTCGCGCGGCTCGGCGGGGCGTACGGGGTCGGGAAGCCGGTGCCACAGCGTCACGGGGTGGCCCTCGACCATGCGGGGCCCGCGCTCGGCGGCGCGGACGGCCGGGACACCGGACGCGGCGAGCCAGTCGGCGAGGGCCACCTCCCGCTCGGCCCGCTCGCGCAGCTCGGGGTGGCCGGTGGCGTCCCGGCCCACCTTGAGCACCAGGTCGCCGACGGTGAAGACCGCGTTCTCGCCCAGCGCGAGCAGTTCCGCCGGGCCGGGGAAACCGGCGGCCGTCAGCACCTCGCGCGCTCGCATCTCGTCCATGGGTGCGATTTTGCATCCCCGCAGGCCACCTTGACGAACCGATGACCCGTCAGCACGATGACGGAGGCCTCCCGGGCAGCCGGAACGGGACGAAGTCCATCTCAGGCGCATCAGGGAGATACGGGGCAAAGGGGTCTACTTCGTGACATCGGTGACCGCGGCGAAGCGGCCCGGACCGGACGGCCCGCACAGCGGGCACAACGGACGGGACGGGCAGGGCGGGCGGGGCGGACGCGCGGGGGGCACCGGGCGTCCGGGCCGTCCGGAACGCAGGGCGTTCGGGGACCGGGCCGCCTGGTTCCTGGTGCTGCCCGCGCTCATCCCGATCCTGATCCTCAGCGTCGGACCGCTCCTCTACGGCATCGCGCTCGCCTTCACCGACGCGCAGTCCGGCCGCACCCGCTCCACCCAGTGGATCGGCACCCTGAACTTCCAGGACCTGCTGCACGACACCCTGTTCTGGGACTCGTTCCGGATCGGCCTGATCTGGGCCGTGGGCGTCACCGTCCCGCAGTTCCTGCTGGCCCTCGGCCTCGCCCTGCTGCTCAACCAGAACCTGCGGATGCGCTGGCTGGCCCGGGCGCTGGCGATCATCCCCTGGGCGATGCCCGAGGTCGTCGTCGGCATCATGTGGCGGCTCGTCTACAACCCGGACGCCGGCATCCTCAACGAGACCATCCGGGACCTCGGACTCGGCGACGGCCGGGACTGGCTGACCGGACTCGCCACCGCACTGCCCGCCGTGATCCTCGTCGGCATCTGGGCGGGCATGCCGCAGACCACCGTGGCCCTGCTCGCCGGACTCCAGAACACCCCGCGCGAACTCCACGAGGCGGCGGCCCTGGACGGAGCGGGCGCGTGGCGCCGTTTCCGTCACGTCACCTGGCCCGCCCTGAAACCGATCGCGCTCGCGATCTCCGCACTCAACCTGATCTGGAACTTCAACTCCTTCGCCCTGGTCTACGTCCTGACCAGCGGCGGACCCGGCGGCCGGACCCGGCTGCCGATGCTCTTCGCCTACGAGGAGGCCTTCCGCTACGGGCAGTTCGGCTACGCCGCGGCGATGGGCTGTGTGATGGTCGCGGTGATCTCCGTGCTCCTCGCCTTCTACCTCGTCGGCCGGCTCAGGGGAGGCGAGGACCGATGAAGCGAGGACCGCTGGTGGGACGAGGGCCGCTGCTGGGGCGAGGGCCGGCGAGGCGCGAATCGACGGGGCTGCGCACCGGCAGGCCCGCGCGGGCCGCTCAGTACCTGGCCCTTCTGGCGTATCTGGTCTTCCTCGCGTTCCCGTTCGTGTGGCTGATCTCGACCGCCTTCAAGCCCGCCCGCGAACTGGGATCGCTGCACCCCACCTGGATCCCCGAGCAGCCCACCCTGGACAACTTCCGGCAGGCCTTCGACGAGCAGCCGCTGCTCCAGGCCGCGGCCAACTCCCTGATCGCCGCCGTCGGCGCCGCCGTGATCGCCGTCGTGATCGCCACCCCGATGGCCTATGTGATGGCCCGCCACCGGGGCCGCCTCGCCACCGCCGCTACCGGCTGGGTGGTGGTCAGCCAGGCGTTCCCGTTCGTCCTGGTGATCATTCCGCTCTTCCTGGTCCTGAAGAACCTGCACCTGATCAACACCCTGTGGGGGCTGATCATGGTCTACGTCGTCTGGTCGCTGCCCTTCGCGCTGTGGATGCTCGCCGGCTACGTACGGGCCGTGCCGGCCGAGCTGGAGGAGGCCGCCGCCGTCGACGGGGCGGGCCGGGTGCGGACGCTCGTCTCGGTCGTGGCCCCGCTGCTCGCCCCCGGGATCGTCGCCACCGCGCTGTTCGCGTTCATCACCGCATGGAACGAGTTCTTCTTCGCGCTCGTCCTGCTCAAGACCCCGGAGAAGCAGACCTTGCCGGTCGTCCTCACCCACTTCCTCGGCGCGGAGGGCGTGGCCGACCTCGGTCCGCTCGCCGCGGCCGCCTTCCTCGCCACGCTCCCCTCCCTCGTCCTGTTCGCCCTCATCCAGCGGCGGATCACCGGCGGGATGACGGCCGGGGCGGTGAAGAGCTGATGCGCGGCGCGATCCGGCGGGCGGCGACCGCCGTCGCCGTACTGGCCCTGCTGCTCACCGGCTGCTCCGGCGACGGCGACGACGGGCGGGACGCGGACGGCACGATCCGTCTCCGGTTCCAGTCGCTGGCCTGGCAGAAGGAGTCCGTCGACGCCAACGAGCAACTGGTGAAGGAGTGGAACGCGGCCCACCCCGACGTCCAGGTGGACTACGTCCAGGGCAGCTGGGACAGCGTCCACGACCAACTGCTCACCTCCTTCGAGGGCGGCGAGGCCCCCGACGTCATCCACGACGCGTCCGACGACCTGGCCGACTTCGCGTACGGGGGCTACCTCGCCGACCTGAGCCCCCTCCTCCCCGGCCGGCTCAGGGCCGACATCCCCGAACAGTCCTGGCGCACCACCACGTTCGGCGAGGGCGTGTACGGGGTGCCCTTCCTCCAGGAACCCCGGGTGCTGATCGCCAACACGAAGCTGCTGAAGGCCTCGGGCGCGCGCATCCCGACCCCGGAGCGCCCCTGGAGCTGGGAGGAGTTCCGACAGGTCACCGACGCGTTGACGGGCAAGGGGCGGTACGGGGTCGCCTGGCCGCTGAAGGAGCCGGTCTCCGTCACCCTCAACCTGGGCCTGTCGGGCGGCGGACAGCTCTTCCACCGCGACGACGACGGCAAGGCGGTCCTGCGCTTCGAACCGGGCGACGGCGTGGTGACCGGCACCATCCGCGACCAGGTCAACACCGACGGCAGCGCGGCCCGCAGCGCGCTGGGCATGGGCGGGTCGGACGCGCTGCCCGGGTTCTTCGGCGGCAAGTACGCGATGCTCCCGCTCGGATTCTCCTACCGCCAGCAGATCATCCAGCAGGCCCCCGAGGGGTTCGACTGGACGGTTCTGCCGATGCCCGCGGGCGAGGGCGGCGCGGTCCAGGGCGTGAGCCCGCAGACGCTGTCGGTCGCCGAGGAGAGCCCGCACAAGAAGGAGGCCGTCGCGTTCATCGACTTCCTGCTGCGCCCCCCGAACATGGTGCGCCTCGCCCGGGGCGACTGGATGCTGCCCACCGGTACGGAGGCCTTGACCGACCCGTCGCTGCGTGAGACCGAGCACGGCTGGGCCGTCGGCACCGCGCTCGCACGGGGGCTGCGGCCGGCGCCCGCCCAGTCGGTGCGCGGCTACCCCGAGTGGAAGGACAAGGTGGCGACCCCCGCGCTCCAGGAGTACTACAGCGGCGCGATCGACACCGACGAACTGCGGAAACGGCTGGTGGAGGACGGGAACCGGGTGCTGGCCCGCTACCAACGCTGATCCTTACCCGGAAAGAGGTTGCACGAGACGTCTCGTCTCGTCTACGGTGAGCGGCATGACGGAATCCCCGCGTGCCCACATCGCCATGTTCTCCATCGCCGCCCACGGACATGTGAACCCGAGCCTCGACGTCATCCGCGAACTCGTCGACCGTGGACACCGCGTCAGTTACGCCGTCCCGGCCTCCTTCGCCGAGAAGGTCGCCGCCACCGGCGCCCGGCCGGTGATCTACACCTCGACCCTGCCGACCGACGACGACCCCGAAGCCTGGGGCACCGAGCTGATCGACAACATCGAACCCTTCCTCGACGACGCGATCCAGGCGCTCCCGCAGCTCGCCGAGGCCTTCGCGGGGGACGAGCCCGATCTCGTCCTGCACGACATCACCTCCTATCCCGCCCGGGTCCTCGCCCACCGCTGGGGCGTCCCCGCCGTCTCCCTCTGGCCCAACCTGGTCCCCTGGGAGGGGTACGAGGAGGAGGTCGGCGAGCCGATGACCGCCGAGCTGAAGCAGACCGAGCGCGGCAAGGCGTACTACGCGCGCTTCGACGACTGGCTCGCCGGGAACGGCCTCGGCCATGTCTCCAGCGACGACTTTGTCGCCCGCCCGCGCCTCGGTCTCGTCCTGATCCCCGAGGCGCTCCAGCCGAACGCGGACCGGGTGAACCGCGAGATGTACACCTTCGTCGGGGCCTGTCAGGGCGACCGCGCGGACCAGGGGGAGTGGGCCCGCCCGGCCGGGGCGGAGCAGGTGCTGCTGGTGTCGCTGGGCTCCTCCTTCACCAAGCAGCCCGCCTTCTACCGGGAGTGCGTCGAAGCCTTCGGCGGGCGGCCCGGCTGGCACGTGGTGCTCCAGATCGGCGCGCACGTCGACCCCGCCGAACTCGGGGACGTACCGGGCAATGTGGAGGTGCGCACCTGGGTTCCGCAGCTGTCCGTCCTCAAGCAGGCCGACGCCTTCATCACCCACGCCGGCGCCGGCGGGAGTCAGGAGGGGCTCGCCACCGCCACCCCGATGGTCGCCGTCCCTCAGGCCGTCGACCAGTTCGGCAACGCGGACATGCTCCAGTCGCTGGGCGTGGCCCGGCACCTCCCGATGGAGGAGGCCGACGCCGCGAGCCTGCGCGAGGCGGTCCTCGCTCTGGTGGACGACCCCGAAGTGGCCGCCCGGTGCGGGCGGCTGAGCGAGCAGATGGCGCGGGAGGGCGGCACCCCCAGGGCCGCCGACCTCATCGAGGCCGAACTGTCGCGCTGAGCGGAATCGCCTGACTGCTATCCGGACGTTCTCCGTCCCGCCCCGAGTGCCGCGCGCAGCGGTTTCCCGGGGCGGGACGTTCGTGTTTCGGCTCTGTGAACCCTCTGCCGCGACGGGTCCGGTCGGCGCATCTGCACGCACGCCCTCGCGATTTCACACCGGGGGCGGGGTGTTCACCCCCCTCGCGCACTCCTTCACCGATCTTCACGGGTCTTCACGCGTGGTCACTCCGGCCCCACGGGCCCCGGCGGCGCCCCGGCGACGGCTGGACAGTTGGCTTCCGGCGCTGCAAGTACCGCTCTGAGCAGGCGGTATGCGAGGAGCGGTGCTCTCGTGGGGCGGCTCGCGACCGGTCGATCCGGGCGGGCCGGACGCCCGGCGGCCCTCCGCGGACGTTGTGACCAGCCATGGCCGATTTCTTATTAAGAAACCTTGTTGAACAAGTCACACCCTCATGAAGGCCTTGATCTGTGCTCGTCAATCGGTCAGGGTTTCGAGCCAGCCCCCGGAGATCTTCCGGCCGAGGGCCAATCCCCCCACAGAGTTTGACGAGGAGACCCCTCTTCATGGCCAAGCACCAGCGCACCCGTCGCATCAAGCTGACCGCCGCGATCACCGCAGTGGCGGCCGCCGCCGGAGTCACCCTTCTCGGTACCTCGTACGCGGGAGCCGCACCGGCTCCCATGGGCACGGTCTACGGTGCTGACGCCGCGACCGCGGTGTCCGGCAGCTACATCGTGATGCTGGACGAGAAGAAGGCCGACAAGTCCAAGCTCGCCGAGGAGTACGGCGGCAAGCTCAAGCGCAACTACTCCTCCAGCATCAACGGCTTCTCCGCCAGCGGCCTTTCGGAGACCGAGGCCAAGCGCCTCGCCGCCGACCCGGCCGTCTCCAAGGTGGTGCAGAACAAGAAGTTCAGCATCGACGCCACCCAGGACAACCCGCCGTCGTGGGGTCTGGACCGGATCGACCAGACCGAGACCGCGGGCGACAGCGCCTACACCTACCCGGACGCCGGCGGCGAGGGCGTCACCGCGTACGTCATCGACACCGGTGTCCGCGTCACCCACGAGGACTTCGAGGGCCGGGCCACCTCCGGCTTCGACGCCGTCGACAACGACGACGACGCCGACGACGGCAACGGGCACGGCACCCACGTGGCGGGCACCATAGCCGGGGCCGCCCACGGCGTCGCCAAGAAGGCGAACATCGTGGCCGTCCGCGTCCTGGACGACAACGGCTCGGGCACCACCGAGCAGGTCATCGCCGGGATCGACTGGGTCGCCGAGAACGCCACCGGCCCGTCCGTCGCCAACATGAGCCTCGGCGGCGGGGCCGACCCGGCCCTCGACGAGGCCGTCCAGAAGGCCATCGCCGCGGGCATCACCTTCGGCGTGGCCGCCGGCAACGAGTCCAGCGACGCCGGCCAGGGCTCGCCCTCCCGCGTCCCCGAGGCGATCACCGTCGCCTCGTCCACGGAGGCCGACGAGCAGTCGGACTTCTCCAACTACGGTCCGGTCGTGGACATCTACGCCCCGGGCTCGGACATCACGTCCACCTGGAACGACAGCGACTCCGGCACCAACACCATCTCCGGTACGTCCATGGCCACCCCGCACGTCGTCGGCGCGGCCGCCGTCTACCTGGCGGGCAACCCGGACGCGACCCCGGAGGCCGTCGCCACGGCGCTCACCGAGGGAGCCACCCCGGACGCCATCAGCAACGCCACCGAGGGCACGGCCAACAAGCTCCTCAAGGTCGTCGAGTAGTACCCCGGTTCCGGCCGGACGCCGGGCGGCGGTGGTCACCCACCCCCGCCGCCCGGCCCCCGCGCACAGCAGCCGCCGCGCTCTCCCCCACGGGGCGCGGCGGCTGCGCCGTTCCGGGCCCGCTCCACGGTCGGGCCCGCGACAGCCCTTAGGGTGGGTGGCCATGACGACGATGTACGCGGCGCTGCTGCGGGGGATCAACGTGAGCGGCAGCAAGAGGGTCCCGATGCCCGAACTGCGCACTGTGCTCACCGAACTGGGACACACCGCCATCGCCACCTATCTGCAGAGCGGCAACGCCGTCTTCCGGAGCGACAGCGACGACGAGGACGCGTTGGCCGCCGCCCTGGAACAGGCCCTGCGCCGGCAGTTCGGCTTCGACGTCGACTGCCTCGTCCGCGACGCCGGCTATCTCGCCGCCGTCGCCGAAGCCTGCCCCTTCCCCGCCGCCGAGCTGGAGGGCAAGCAGCTTCACGTCACCTACTTCGACCGGCCCGTGGACGCGGACCGCTTCGCGGACCTGGAAGCGGGGGACTTCCTGCCGGAGGAGTTCCGGCTCGGCGACCGCTGCCTGTACCTGTACGCCCCCGACGGGCTCGGCCGCTCCAAGCTGGCGGTCGCGCTGGGACGCCCCCGCCACCTCAAGGGCCTCACCGCCACCAGCCGCAACTGGAACACCGTGGCGAAACTCGTGGAGATGACCCATGCCTGAGACGTCGCCCGCCGTGGCCGCAGCGATCGAGGGCGAGCTACGGCTGCTGGACCCGGTGGTACGGGCCTCCGCCGAGCTCCTCGCCTCGCTGCTGCACCCCGAGTTCCGGGAGATCGGCACCAGTGGCCGGCTCTGGACCCGGGAGGCGATCATCGCCTCGCTCACCGCGGACGACGCCGCGAGCCCCGGTCCGCTCACGGCCTCCCGGATGCGGGGGGCGCAGCTCGCCGCCGACCTGGTGCACCTCACCTTCGACACGGAGTCCAGGGGCGTCCACTCGCACCGCAGCTCCCTGTGGCGGCTGACCCCGGAGGGCTGGCGGCTCTACTTCCACCAGGGGACCCCGTTCGACGACGATGCCTTCGGCGACCCGTTCGCCGGCCCCCTCGCCGAGGCCTGAGCCGACCGGGGAGGCCGGACGCGCCGGTGGGCCGCGGAGCTACGCGCCGTCGCTCCGCCCGAGCAGCGAGGCGGCGGCACTCTCGTGGCGACGCGCCGCGACGCCGTCCCCGCGGACGTGGGCCAGGGCCGCCAGCTCCGCGTGGGTCCGGGCCTGCCCCGTGCGGTCGTTGGCCGCACGGTGCAGGTTCAGGGCGTCGTCCAGATGGGCCGCGGCCTCCTCGAACCGGCCGGCCTCTCCGGTCACGCCCCCCAGGGCGGTCAGCGCGTACGCCTGGCCGAAGCGGTTGCCGGCCCGCTGGTGCAGGGCCATCGCGTCCCGGAAGCAGCGCTCGGCGGCATCGAACTCCCGCAGGGCGCGCCGGACATGTCCGAGTCCCCGCACGGCGTAGGCCAGACCGACCCCGTCGTTCGCGCGCCGCTGGAACTCCGCGGCCTCGGCGAACAGGCTCCCGGCCGCGTCCAGCTCTCCGCGCTGCCGCGCGATGTGCGCCAGGCCCGTCAGCGCGTATCCCTGCCCAGCGGCGTCATCGGCCTGCCGGGCGCGCGCCAGCGCCGAGGTGAAGTGGGCGGACGCCGAGTCCTGATCGCCCCGCGCCCGCGCCGTCTCCCCGAGACCGCGCAGCGCGTCCGCCTCCCCGGCGGTGTCCGCGACGCCGCCCAGGATCTCCAGAGCGGTCCCGAACAGGGCGTCGGCCTCGTCGTGCCGCCCGGTGCTGCGCGCGAGGTCGCCGAGCGCGGCGAACGCCCGCCCCCGGGCCCGCTCGTCGCCGGCCCGGTCCGCTGCCGCGCACACCTGCTCGTACAGGATGCCGGCGCGCTCGTACTGCCCCTCGACGTAGAGCAGTTGTGCGGTGCGCACGGCGAAGTCCCCACCCAGCTCCCAGCTGTCGGACAGGGCGCCGACCGCCGCCCCGACCAGTTCCCCCGCTGCCGCCTCCAGCCAGAGGCGGGCGTGCTCGGGGTTGTCGAAGGGGCCCGTGCCGGCCGTGGGTTCCTCCGCCGCCGACAACAGGGCGTGGACCGTCACGACCACCTGGGCGAGATGCCGGTAGAGACCGCGACGGCTCATCCGCATCGCGTCCTCGTGGTCCAGGGCGGCCAGCCGCTGACGGGCGTAGGACAGGAACAGGTCGTGGAAGACGTACCTGCGGTGGGGCAGGGCGGTCAGCATGCTGCGCTGGAGGAGACGGACGAGCTGCACGGTGGCCAGCTCCGCCGGTATGCCGGCGAGCGCGCCGATGGAACCGGCGTCGAAGTCCGGTCCGGGATGCCAGACGCACGTACGCAGCGTGCGCTGGAGATCCGCGGTCAGGGCTTCGTAGGAGACGGTGAAGGCGGCCGCGGCCTCCTGGTCCGCCTCGGCCAGCTGTTCGAGGGGCCGGTCCGCCGAGCGCATGACGCGCACGAGCGTCCCGGCATCGAGGTCGGCGAGGAGGGCGCCCACCGGACGCAGGGCCAGCGGGAGGTAACCGCACAGGCGGGCCAGCTCGGCCAGGGCGCCCGAGGACGGCTCGTCGCTCCCGCGTCCGGCGACGCGTACCAGCAGCTCGACGGCGGCCTCGGGCTCCAGCAGCTCGACGGGGACGTCGAGCGTGGTGTCCAGGCCGTTCAGCCGGTTGCGGCTGGTGACGATGACCGCGCACCGGCCGTGGAACGAGGAGCTCGGCAGCAGCGGTGCGATCTGCCCGGCGTCGCGCGCGTTGTCCAGCAGCAGCAACACCTTCTTGTCCGCCGCCCAGGCCCGCCAGAGCTGGCTCTTCCCGGCCGTCTCACCGGGGATGTCGGCCCCGTCGAACCCGGCCAGTCGCAACAGCTCGGTCAGTACCTCGCCCGCCGGCCGGGGAGCGCTCCCGGGCGTGAATCCCGCCAGGTCGACTTCGAGCCGGGCATCGGTGAACTCCGGTGCCAGCTCCGCCGCGAGGGCCCGCGCCGTCGCCGACTTGCCCGCACCTCCGGGGCCGTACAGCAGCGCCAGGGCGGGCTTGCCGGGAGCGATCCCCGCCCGCAAGCCGGCAGCGAGCGAGGCCGGACGGTCATGGCCGCCGACGAGGATGGAGGGCGGTGGAATCAGGGTGCTCAGCACCACCCCGGGCCGGGCGGAGCCCGAGGCGCCGTAGAAGTAGTTGTGCTGCACGCCCCGGCCGATCACCGCCTGCTGCGCGTGCCCCCGCGCGGAGGCGCGGACGTCGCCACCGCTCACGGCGGGCTCGTCGGGTCCGGCGGTTCCGTGGCCTTCCGGCATCACCGCGGCTGCCCCGGGCCGAAGGAGTTGTGCTGGGTGCCCTGCCCCTGGACGGCCTGCTGCGCCTGCTCGGACGCGGTCGCGTGCACGGTGACCGTCCCGGCGGCGGTGCCCGACGGAAGCTGCTCCCGCAGGAAGCCCAGCAGCTCCCGCATCGGAGCCTCCTGGTCCGGTGAGGTCTCCAGCAGATCCTCGAACCGGGTCTGCCACGCGGCGGACTGCCGCACGACGATCTGCCGGCCCTCCTCGTCCCCCGCCGCGGCCGCCTGCGTGAGCTCGGCCCGGGTCCGGTCCAGCCGCGCCTGCTGCCGGGACTCCTCCCCGGCGTCGCCCCGGCCCAGCAGCCGGGCCGCCCGGTCCCTGCACTGCTGCCATGCGTCCGTGGTCATGGCCTGCACCAGACCGGACCCGGCCGTCGCCGCCACGGCGACGAGTCCCTCCGCCAGCATGAGCTCCCCCTGAGAGTCCAACTCGGTTGCGCGGTAAGCGTCTTCCTATCATCCCACCCGAGGGGTCCGCGGAGCACGGCGCGGGGGAGCGGGCGCCGCCCCGGCCCCGGGGCGGCGCCCGCTCGGATCCCGCGGTGCGGGGGCGGGGGGCCCGGCCACGGCGGACGCAGGTTAGCCTTGCCTTCGTTTGGCTGTAGGCAGGTGGCCGGAAGTCGCCACCTCCGCTGTCCGTGGACACGCTGAGGAGCAGATGAAGTGGGGGCTGATACCGCCGGGCGCGGCGTCATACGCCGAGCCGTCGCGGGGCAGCGGCGGGACGTCGCCGTCGGATCGCTCCTGGGCGCCTGCCACCAGATCGGCGAGGCGCTCGTCCCCGTACTCATCGGGCTGATCGTCGACCGCGCCGTGGTCCGACCCGACGGCGGTGCGCTGGCGATCTGGCTGGTGGTCCTCGCCGTCGTCTACACCCTCCTCTCCTTCGGCTTCCGCTTCGGCGCCCGGGCCGGTGAACGCGCCGCCGAGCAGGCCGCGCACCAACTGCGCCTCGACGTCGTACGCCGGGTCCTCGCCCCGCACGGCGGAGCGGAGGCGGGACGCCCGCCCGGGGCGCTGGTGAACGTGGCCACCGAGGACGCCCGCCGGGTGGGGGCCGTCAACATGGCCCTGACCCTCGGCATCGCCGCCGTCGTCGGCGTCGTCGCGGGCGCGGTGCTCCTGCTCCGCGCCTCCCTGCCCCTCGGGCTCCTCGTCCTGATCGGCGCCCCCGTCCTGATGGCGCTCGGCCACTTCCTGGCCCGACCCCTGCAGCACCGCAGCGAAGCCGAGCAGGAACAGGCCGCGCACGCCTCCGGGGTGGCGGCCGACCTGGTCGCCGGGGTCCGGGTGCTCAAGGGCCTGCGGGCCGAGCGCGCCGCCGTCGACCGCTATCGCGCGACCAGCCAGGCCTCCCGCGAGGCCAATGTGCGCGCCGCCCGCGCCGCCGCCCTCCAGACCGGCCTGATGCTCACCCTGACCGGCTCGTTCATCGCGCTCGTCGCCCTCGTCGGCGGCCGTCTGGTCCTCAGCGGCTCCATCGGCCTCGGCGCCCTCGTCTCCGCCGTGGGCCTCGCCCTCTTCCTCCCCGGCCCGATCGGCATGCTGGCCTGGGTCGGCGCCGAGCTGGCCAAGGGCCGCGCCTCCGCCGCCCGGATCGCCGACGTGCTGGCCGCCCCGGGCGAGACCACCGGCGGCACCGCCGAACCGGCCGCCCCCGCCCCAGGCGAACTGCGCCTGAACGGGCTCGGTCACGCCGGACTCGACGCCCTCGACCTGACCGTCCGCCCCGGCGAACACCTCGGCATCGTCGTCACCGACCCGGCCGACGCCCAGACCCTGCTGCACTGCCTGGCCCGCCGCTGCGACCCGGACCGGGGGAGCGTCGAACTCGACGGCGTACCCGTCACCGAACTGGCCCCCGACGCCCTGCGGTCCGTGCTGCTCGTCGCCGAGCACGACGCCCAGCTCTTCGACGGGACCCTCCTGGAGAACGTCACCGCCGCGGCCCCCGCCGGGGCCGACCCGGGCCCCGCGATGGACGCCGCCGCCGTCGACGAGGTGGCCTCCGCCCTGTCCGGCGGCACCGGCGGCCGGATCGGCGAGCGCGGCAGCTCGCTCTCCGGCGGCCAGCGCCAGCGCGTCGCCCTGGCCCGCGCACTCGCCGCCGACCGCAGCGTCCTCGTCGTCCACGACCCGACCACCGCGGTCGACGCCGCGACCGAGGCCCGGATCGCCGCCGGCATCCGGCGCGCCCGCACCGGCCGCACCACCGTCCTGGTCACCAGCAGCCCCGCCCTGCTCGCCGCGACCGACCGCGTCGTCCTCGTCGACGGCGGCACGATCACCGCCGAGGCCCCGCACGAGGACCTCGTACGCGACCATCCCGTCTACCGCACGGCGGTGCTCACATGACCACGCCCTCGCACCCGGCCGACGACAGCGCCGAACTGCTCCCCGTCGCCACCCCCGCCCGCACCCGGGCCGCCCTGCGCGCGCTGATCCGCCCCGACCGTGGTCTCGCCCTGACCGGTATCGGCGTCCTGGTCGCGGCCACCGCCGTCGGCCTCCTCGTCCAGCCGCTGCTGGGCCGGATCGTCGACATCGTCGCCGACGGCCGTCCCGCCGGGGACCTGACCCTCCCGGTCGTCCTGCTCGTCGCGGTCGCCGCCGTCCAGGGCGTCACCACGACGATCGGGCTGACCCGCGTCGCCCGGCTCGGCGAGACCGTACTGGCCCGGCTGCGCGAGCAGTTCGTCGAACGCGCCCTGGACCTCCCCGCCGACCGGCTGGAACGCGCCGGGGCCGGAGACCTCACCGCCCGCGTCACCGGCGACGTCGCCCGGGTCGCCGAGGCCGTCCGCTCCGCGCTGCCCGAGATGGCCCGCTCCGTCCTCGCGATCCTGCTCACCCTCGGCGCGCTGGCCCTCCTGGACGTACGGTTCCTGCTCGCCGCGCTCCTCGCCGTCCCCGTCCAACTGCTCACCGCCCGCTGGTACGTGACCCGGGCCCTCACCCTCTACGCCGACCAGCGGGTCGCCAACGGGGCCCAGCAGCAACAGCTCCTGGAGACCATCGGCGGCGCCGTGACCGTACGCGGTCACCGGCTGGAGCGGCAGCACACCGAGCGCGGCGCCGGACGCTCGCGCAAGGCCGTCGACCTCACCATGCGCAGCGTCAACCTGGTGCTGGGCTTCTACGGGCGGCTGCACATCGCCGAGTACATCGGCCTGGCAGCCGTCCTGATCGCCGGATTCTGGCTGGTCCGCGACGGCGCGGTGTCGATCGGTACGGCCACGGCCGCCGCCCTCTACTTCCACAGCCTCTTCGGACCCGTCAACGCCGCCCTGGTGCTGCTCGACGACGCCCAGTCGGCGGCGGCCGGGCTGGCCCGGCTCGTCGGGGTGACCGACCTCGCCCGGCCGACGGAGCCCGTCGCGGGGAAGGCCGAGCCCGCCGGGGCCGCCGAGCCCGCCCCCGTACCGCACCAGCGGACCGGACCGCAGCAGCGGACCGCGCCCGGGGCGGCCGTCGCCGTGGACGCCGTCAGCCACGCCTACGGACCCGGCCGGCCCGTGCTGCACGAGGTCTCCCTCACCCTGCGGCCCGGCGAACACGTCGCGCTCGTCGGGACCAGCGGGGCCGGGAAATCGACCCTCGCCCGGATCGTCGCGGGCGTCCAGCAGCCCACCGCGGGCACGGTCACCGCTCCGGCGGGCGCCGGGGAGCCGTCGGTCGTCCTGGTCACCCAGGAGGTCCACGTGTTCACCGGCTCCCTCGCCGAGGACCTCCGGCTCGCCCGCCCCGACGCCACCGACGCCGAACTGCGCGGCGCCCTGTCCACGGTGCACGCCCTGGACTGGGCCGAAGCGCTCCCGGACGGGCTCGACACCGTGGTCGGCGAGGGCGGCCACCGCCTCGACCCCGCCCGCGCCCAGCAACTCGCCCTCGCCCGGCTCGTCCTGGCCGGCCCCGCCCTCGCCGTACTCGACGAGGCGACCGCCGAGGCCGGCAGCGCGGGCGCCCGGGTCCTGGAACGCTCCGCCGAGGCCGCCCTGTCCGGCCGCACCGCCCTGATCGTCGCCCACCGCCTCACCCAGGCCGTCGCCGCCGACCGGGTCGTCGTGCTGGAGGCCGGCCGCGTCGTCGAGAGCGGCCCCCACGAAGAACTGCGCGACGCGGACGGCCCGTACGCCGCACTGTGGCGGGCCTGGTCCGGCAGCCGTACCGCACCGCACCCCTGACCACCCCCAGAGGCACACCTCCCGTCCCCGTCCCCGGCGTACGCCCACCCTCCCGAAGGAATCCGTCATGTTCCGCATGTTCCAGCGCACCCGGCTGACCGCCGTGGCCGCGTCCGCCCTGCTGCTGTTCGGAGCCGCGGCCTGCGGGTCCGGCGAGAGCGACGACGCCGCCGCGCCCGCCGACAACGCGCAGAAGGGCGCCTACCCGGTCACCCTCGACCACAAGTACGGCGACACCACCCTCAAGTCCGAGCCGCAGCGCATCGTCACCGTCGGCCTCTCCGACCAGGACGCCGTGCTCGCCCTCGGCAAGGTCCCGGTCGGCACGACCGAGTGGCTCGGCGAGTTCAAGGGCGCCGTCGGACCCTGGGCGGAGAAGGCACTCGGTGACAAGCCGCGGCCCACCGTCCTGCACGACGACGGCACGGGACCCCAGGTCGAGAAGATCGCCTCCCTGCGCCCCGACCTGATCCTCGCCCTGTACTCGGGCCTCACCAAGGACCAGTACCGCACCCTCTCCAAGATCGCCCCGGTCGTCGCCCAGCCCAAGGACGGCCCGGACTGGTCCATCTCCTGGCAGGACCAGACCACGCAGGTCGGCAAGGCCCTCGGCAAGAACGAGGAGGCCGCGGCACTGGTCGCGAAGACCGAGAAGCACATCACCGACGCCGCGGCCGCGCACCCCGAGTTCCAGGGCAAGAGCGCCGTCATGGCCACCCCGTACCAGGGCATGTACGTCTACGGCCCGCAGGACAACCGCTCCCGACTGCTCAACGGCCTCGGCTTCCAGCTCCCCACCGACCTGAGCACGGTCGTCGGCGACGCGTTCGGCGCGAACATCAGCAAGGAGCGCACCGACCTCCTCGACACCGACGCCGTCGTCTGGATCGTCACCGACCCGGCGAAGGACACGAAGAAGCTCCACGCCGACCCGCTCTACGGCAAGCTCGGCGTGGCCGAGGAGGGCCGCGAGGTCATGGTGAAGGAGAGCAGCCACTTCGGCAGCGCGATCTCCTTCGTGAGCCCGCTCAGCCTCCCGTACACCGTCGACCGCCTGGTCCCGATGCTGGCGGCGGCCGTCGACGGCAAGACGGACACGAAGGTCGAACAGCCCGCGTCCTGACGCCGTTCCCGGTCCGTCCCGCCGCCGGCGGGACGGACCACCCCCTTTGGCGACAGACAGACAGGCGGACAGGCGGACCTACCGACCGACCTACCGACCTACTGACCGACCGACCAACCGACTGACCGCTCACTCGTGAGGAACCGGACCGTGGAGCCAGCCCCGTGACCCGCCCCGCCCGATGGCGACCCGCCCTGCTCGTGGCCGCGCTCGGCGCCCTGCTGGTCCTGTTCTGCCTGCTCTCGATCGGCCTCGGCGCGCTGCACATCCCGCCCGGCGAGGTGATCGACGCACTCCTGGGCCGTCCGACCGGGCCCCGGATCGAGGACGTCATCTGGTCGGTGCGCGTTCCGCGCACGGCGCTGGGCCTGGCCGCCGGGGCGGCGCTCGGCCTCTCCGGCTGCGTGATGCAGGCGCTGACCCGCAACCCGCTGGCCGACCCCGGCATCCTCGGGGTCAGCGCCGGGGCGGCGTTCGCCATCGTGCTGGCCGCCGGGGTCGCCGGGATCGGCTCGCTGCTCGGCTACATCTGGTTCGCGTTCGCCGGGGCGATGGCGGCGAGCGTCGTCGTCTATCTGCTGGGGCGGCTGGGGCGTTCGGGGTCGACCCCGGTGAAACTGGCCCTCGCCGGAGTCGCGGTCACCGCCGTGCTGTCCTCGCTGACCAGCGCCGTCGTCCTCACCGACCCGGCCGCCCTGGACCGCTTCCGCTTCTGGTCGGCCGGATCCCTCGCCGACCAGGACGCCTCCACCGTGCTGCGCGTCCTGCCCTTCCTCGGGCTCGGCGCCCTCCTCGCCCTGGCGAGCGCCCCCGCCCTCAACAGCCTCGCCCTCGGCGACGACGTCGCCGCCTCGCTCGGCCGCAGGCTCGGCCTCGTCCGCCTCCAGGGCGTCGTGGCCGTCACCCTCCTCACCGGCGCCGCGGTCGCGGTGATCGGCCCCGTCGTCTTCATCGGTCTCGTCGTCCCGCACGTCGCCCGGGTCCTCGCCCAGTACGCCGGACTCGGCCCCGACCACCGCTGGCTGCTGCCGCTCTCGGCCGCGCTCGCCGCGGCCCTGCTGCTCGGCGCGGACATCCTCGGACGGGTGATGGCCCGGCCCGTCGAGGTGCAGGCCGGGATCATCGTCGCCTTCATCGGCGGACCGTTCTTCATCGCCCTGGTCCGCCGACGTCGCCTCGCGGAGATCTGACCATGACCACCGACACCGTGCCCGAGAAGACCGCCGGGGCCACCGGGGCCCGAGCCCCGCTCACGAAGGCCGCCGCCCGGCCCTTCCGCCTCGCCTTCCCGCCGGTCTCCGGCACCCTGCGCCCCCGTCAGCTCGCCGTCTGCGCGGGACTCGCCGTCGCCGTGTTCGCGGCACTGTGCTGGCACGTCTCCATCGGCGAGTACGGGATCCCGCTCGCCGACGTCGCCCGCGCGCTGACCGGCTCCGGGGACGCCGGGACCCTCCTGGTCGTCCAGGAACTGCGGCTGCCCCGCGCCATGACGGGCCTCCTCGCGGGCATCGCGTTCGGCATGTCCGGCGCACTGTTCCAGACGATGACCCGCAACCCGCTGGCCAGCCCCGACATGATCGGCCTCACCCAGGGCGCCGGAACAGCCGTCGTCGCGGGCCTCGTGCTCGGCTGGGACTTCGGCCTCGGCACCCAGGCCCTCGGCCTCCTCGGCGCCCTCACCAGCGCCCTGCTCGTCTACGGGCTCGCCTGGCGGCGCGGTACCACCGGCTACCGGATCATCCTCGTCGGCATCGGCGTCTCCTGGGTCTGCCTCAGCGCCACCGACTTCCTGCTCGCCCGGGGCGGCCGCTTCCAGGCGCAGGCCGCCCTCGGCTGGCTCGTCGGCAACCTCAACGGCCGCGACTGGCAGCAGGCCGCGCCCCTCGCCTACGCCCTCGTCGTCCTGGTCCCCGCGGCCCTGCTGATCGGCCGGCTGATGCGTACGCTGCAACTCGGCGACGACGTGGCCAAGGGGCTCGGCACCCGCGTCCAGGCCGTGCGGCTCACCGTCCTGCTCACCGGAGTCGGCCTGGTCGCCTTCGCGACCGCGGCCGCAGGTCCCGTGGCCTTCGTGGCGCTCGCCGCCCCGCAGATCGCCCAGCGGCTGTGCCGCACCGCCTGGCCGCCGCCGCTCGCCGCCGGACTCACCGGCGCCCTCGTCGTCCTCGCGTCCGACGTCCTCGCACGCGAACTGATCCCCGGCACCGAACTGCCCGTGGGGATCGTCACCGGAGTGCTCGGCGCCCCGGTGCTGCTCTGGCTGCTCATCCGCGTCAACCGCGCGGGCTCAGGAGGCTGACCGATGTCCACCGCCGAACCCGACCTGAGGGCCGAGGGCCTGCACCTGGGCTACGACGACCGGGCCGTCGTCAGCGGCCTCGACCTGGCCGTGCCGCCGGGCCGGATCACCGCCATCGTCGGCGCCAATGCCTGCGGCAAGTCGACCCTGCTGCGCGCCCTGGCCCGGCTGCTGGCCCCCCGCGAAGGCGCGGTCAGCCTGGACGGCCGGGCCCTGCACACCATCCCCACCCGGGAGTTGGCCCAGCAGCTCGGCATCCTCCCGCAGTCGCCGGTCGCCCCCGAGGGACTCACCGTCATCGACCTGGTCAACCGGGGCCGCTCCCCGCACCAGACGTGGTGGCGGCAGTGGACCAAGGCCGACGAGCAGGCGGTGCACGACGCGCTCGCCGCCACCGGCACCACCGATCTCGCCGACCGCGCGGTCGACGAACTCTCCGGCGGTCAGCGCCAGCGCGCCTGGATCGCCATGGCCGTCGCCCAGGGCACCCCGGTCCTCCTCCTCGACGAGCCGACCACCTACCTCGACCTCGCCCACCAGGTCGACGTCCTGGACCTCGTCGTCGACCTCAACCGGCGCGAGGGACGCACGATCGTCATGGTCCTGCACGACCTCAACCAGGCCTGCCGGTACGCCGACCACGTCATCGCGATGAAGGCGGGCCGCATCGTCGCCGAGGGCGCCCCCGCCGACGTCATCACCGCCGGGACGGTCGAGGACGTCTTCGGCCTCCGCTGCCAGGTGGCGACGGACCCGGTGAGCCGGACCCCGCTGGTGATCCCGGTCGGCCGGCACCACACCCCGGACCCGGACCCGGGTCCCGAGGAGCCCATCAAGACGTTCGCCTGACGGGCCGCCGCACGCACGGTAGGTGCGATCGTCCTTCACCAGGGGAAATGGCCCACCGCACCAGCTGCCGATTGGCCCGGGAGTGCGCGCCACTCGCTGCCTAGGCTCAGACGCATGAGCACACAGCACCCCGCCCCCGGGCCCGCCGCCCGCACCGTCGTCGACTTCTTCTTCGACCCCGCATGCCCGTTCGCCTGGATCACCTCCCGCTGGATGCTGGAGGTGGAGCATCATCGGGACATCGAGCTGCGCTTCCGCCCCATGAGTCTGTACCTGCACAACGAGGGCAACGAGCTGCCCGACTGGTACCGCGAGCTCGTCGACAAGTCGATCGGCCCGGTCCGGGTGGCCGTCGCCGCTGCCGCCGCTCACGGCCACGGAATCCTGCGGGACCTCTATACCGCGTTCGGCACCCGCATCCACCAGTACAAGGAGGAGGACTTCGACGCGGTGATCGCCGCCTCCCTCGCCGAACTGGGCCTGCCGCCCGAGCTGGCGGAGGCCGCGCACTCCACGACGTACGACGAACAGGTTGCCCGCAGCCACGACCTGGGCAGGGACCCGGAGCAGGACGGGTACGTGGGCACGCCGACGATCCACGTCGATGGCACGGTCTGGTTCGGCCCGGTCCTGAACGCGATCCCGCGCGGCGAGGAGGCCGCCGAACTCTTCGACAGCTTCCGCGTCCTCGCCGGCCATCCGGGCTTCTTCGAACTCAAGCGCGCCCGGTCCGGCGGGCTGTCCTACGACTGATCCGCCGGGTGAGACGCGGGTCAGCGCGCGGTGACCGCGTACGCGGCGAGCGGACGATTGCCGCGCGGCACGGCAAGGGCCCGGAGCACGTCGGCCTGGCTGAGGACGAGCCGGCGCACCGGCTCGGACAGCGGTGCCAGACGCTCCGCCGTTCCGACCAGGTCGAGACAGGCGGCGACCTCCCAGTCCCCGTCCTGAAGGCCTTCCGTATCGACCGGCCCGCCGCCTTCGGCCGCCCAGCCGGTCTCCGGCAGGAGCCGCAGCAACTCCTCACGGGAGAAGGGAGTGCGGACGTTGCCCCGGCCACTCGACCCCGCGGCCTCGATCTGCCCCTGGATCAGCACGGAGAGCAGGTGCGCCAACTGGTCGCCGGACGCGGGCGTCAGGTCCCACTCGGTGAACCACAGCTGCCGCGCCCACCGCCGTACCCGGGCCAGGGTGTCCCGCAGTTGCCCGAGCGAGGCGAAGTACCAGGAACAATGCGCGAGCACCACATGGTCGAAAGCGCGGTCGGGGAAGTCGACCGAGGGGTCGAGGACGTCGGTGCCGAAGCGGAAGTCGATGCGGGCTCCGAGCGGGCCCGACATGAGCCGGTCCGCCGATTCCCCGAGCGTGACCGGTGCCCCGTAGGAGGGGTCGGCCACATCGATGGCCACCACGCGCCCCTCGGGCCCGACCGCCTCGGCGAGGACGGCGGTCATGTCGCCCTGACCGCAGCCCAGCTCCAGGACCGTCGAGCCGGGCGCGATGTCCCAGCTCGCCACGAGCGCGGCCCGGTGGCGTGTCTGGACGAGCTGGTCGGCCGGGCTGTGATCGGCGGCGGCCATGGCGGCCGCGAGCGAGGGTGCCCTGGCCGGGAGATCGGGGCGGTTCACGGAGTCCTCGGTGATACTCGACAGGTCGGTGCGGGCCGATGATAGGAGACGCGCGGGCAGCACCGCCTCCGGTTTTCCCGGCCACCCCGTGACTCCCCGCCCCTCACGCCGACAGCGACGCCCCCACCGTCACCCGCGCCTCGTCGTAGCGGTTCAGCAGCAGCCGGGCCAACTCCGGGGCGGGGCCCAGCACATCGGCGAGCACGTCGGCCCCGGCCGCCTCGGCGCCCGCCACGATGCGGTCGGGGAGCCGGCCGGGTGCGATGACGTACGGGGCCACCGCCACCCGGCGGACGCCGTCGGCGCGCAGCGCCCGTACGGCTTCCTCGGTGCGGGAGACGCCACCGGGACGAACAGCGGAGGCGAACGCAGGCCGCACGGCGCACCAACCGGTGTGCCGCAGCTCCCGCGCGATTTCAGCGATCACTGCGATCGCCTCCGGGTCTGTGGATCCCGCCGAGGCCAGGACGAGCCCGGTCCGGGGGATGTCGCCGGGACGGATCCCGGCCTCCCGCAGCCGCCGCCCCAGGGTGGCGTTGAGCAGCGGGGACGGGCCGAGCACGTCGGCCTGCCGGATACGCAGCCGAGGCAGCCGGGCGCGGGCCTCGCGCAGGACCGAGGGGATATCGGTCTTGGCGTGGAACGCCCGGGTGAGCAGCAGCGGAAGGGCGACGACCTCGTCCGCCCCCTCCGCCGCCAGGCGCTCCAGCACCCGTGGTACGGAGGGGGCGTTGAACTCCAGGTACGCGGTCTCCACACGCAGCCCCGGCCGCTCGGCCCGGACCCGCTCGGTGAGGGCGTGCACGGTCGCGGCGTGCCGGGGGTCGCGGCTGCCGTGGGCGATGACGAGGAGCGTGGGGTGCGTCATGGGAGAGCTCAGTTCTTGACGAGGAGACCGCGGCTGCGCAGTACCCACCGCTCCAGCGGACTGAAGATGAGCAGGTCGATCGCGATGCCGACGAACAGGATGAGCAGGATCGAGAGGAAGATCCCGGGCATGTCGAAGTTGCTGCGGCCGTTCTCCAGCAACTGTCCGAGCCCCAGGCCCAGTTCGGGGGAGGAGGCGATGATCTCGGCGGCCATCAGGGAGCGCCAGGAGAACGCCCAGCCCTGCTTGAGGCCGGCCAGATAGCCGGGCAGCGCCGCCGGGAGCACGATGTGCCAGGTCCCGCGGAGCCCGGTCGCGCCCAGGGTGCGGCCCGCCCGGAGGAACAGCGGCGGCACCTGGTCGACGCCGGAGACCAGCCCGTTGGCGATCGAGGGCACCGCGCCCAGCAGGATCACCGCGAACATCATCTGGTCGTTCAGCCCGAGCCAGATCACCGCCGGGGCCACCCACGCCACCGACGGCAGCGACTGGAGCCCGGACAGGATCGGGCCGATCGCGGCCCGGACCAGCTTGACCCGGGCGACCAGCAGACCCAGCGGCGTACCGATGGCGACCGCGAGCAGGAAGCCGAGCAGACCGCGCGAGACGCTGGTCCAGACGACCTCCAGCAGCGTGCCCGCCAGCCACATCTCCCGCGCGCTGTCCCACACGGCGGACGGCGGCGGCAGCTTGTAGACCTCCGTGACCTGGGCGCGGACCAGCAGCTCCCAGGCCACCAGGACGAGCGCCACCGCCACGACCGGCGGCAGCACCTTGCGCAGCAGGACCTCGCGCACCGGGGTGCGGCGGATCTGCACGGCGTCCAGGGCGTCGAGCCCGGCCTCCAGGCCCGCCAGATCGTCGGGCTTCGCGTCGACCGGTCCGGCCGCCCCGTCCGGCCGCTTCCGGTCGGACGTGATGTCAGTGCTGGCCATGTCGGCGGATCTCCCCACGCAGTTCTTCGGTGATCTCGACGGACAGCTCCGCCACGGCGGTGTCCTCGATACGGCGCGGCTGCTCGATGTCGACCGTCCACTCCCGGGCGATCCGGCCCGGCCGGGACGAGAGCAGCACGACGCGCTGCGCGAGCCGTACGGCCTCACGCACGTTGTGCGTGACGAAGAGGACCGAGGCGTTCGTCTCCCGCCAGATCCGGGTCAGCTCGTCGTGCAGCACATCGCGGGTGATGGCGTCGAGCGCCGCGAACGGCTCGTCCATCAGCAGGAGTTGGCTGTCCTGGGCGAGGGCGCGGGCCATCGCGACGCGCTGCCGCATGCCACCGGACAGCTCGTGCACCCGCTTGCCGTACGCCCCGCCGAGGCGGACGAGTTCGAGCAGCCGCTCCGCCTCGGTGCGGCGCGCGGCCTTGGGCACCCCGCGCAGCCGCAGGGCCAGTTCGATGTTCTTGCCTGCGGTCAGCCACGGGAAGAGGGCGTGCTCCTGGAACATCAGGGCCGGCCGCCCGCCGGGGGTCTCGATGGACCCCGCGGACGGGCGGTCGAGTCCGGCCACCAGATTGAGCAGCGTCGACTTTCCGCACCCGGAGGCTCCCAGGAGGGTGACGAACTCGCCCGGAGCGACATCGAGCGTGATGTCGTCCAGCACGAGCTGCTGACCGGTGGGTCCGGCGAAGGACTTCGAGACGTGCGCGAGACGGGCGGCGTGCTCGACCGTCGTACGGTCCTCGGCCTTGGTGAGGGTGGTGGTCGCCATGGTCGTCACCTCCTGGGGATCCTTACGTCCTGGTACGGATGGGCGGGGTTACTTGACGCCGAGACCGGCGTCGGCGACCTCGGGCCGGCCCTCGGCCTTGAGGATCTTGTTCAGCGGCCCCAGGTCGTAGATGCCCTGGAGGTTCGGCTCCTTGAGCAGACCGGACTTCACCGAGTACCCGGCCTGCGTCTTGAGCGTCTCGGCCAGCGGGTCGTCGGTGATCTCGATGGACTCCCACGCCGGGTCGAGGATCTCCTTGGGCAGCGGCTTGCCGCTCAGGTTCTCCAGCGCCTTGTTGGCGGACGCCTTCGCCTCGTCGGGGTTGGCGTTGATCCACTTGTTGGTGGCGACCGAACCCTTCAGCACCGCCTCGACCACGTCCGGGTGCTCGTCGAGGAACTTCTGCGACACGATGATGTTCGTGATCACGAACTTCTTGTCCGGCCACAGGTCCTTCTCGTCGAGGAGCACCTTCGCGCCCTCGGAGACCAGCTTGGACGCGGTCGGCTCGGGCACCCAGGCACCGTCCAGGTCACCGGACTTGTAGGCGTCGGGCGTCACCTTGTTGTCCGAGCGGACCACGGAGACGTCGCC
The DNA here is from genome assembly GCF_014650675.1 of Streptomyces anulatus. Lineage (GTDB taxonomy): Bacteria > Actinomycetota > Actinomycetes > Streptomycetales > Streptomycetaceae > Streptomyces > Streptomyces anulatus. The sequence goes on from NZ_BMVK01000005.1 coordinate 325,751, forward strand.
CTTGCCGCTCTGGGCGTCGACCTTCCAGCCCTTCTCGGAGATCCAGTTGAGGAAGGCCACGTCCTGGGTGTTGCCGAGCTGCGGGGTGGCGATCTTCTTGCCCTTGAGGTCGTCCAGGGTCTTGATCTTGTCCGGGTTGACGACCAGCTTCACCCCGCCGGAGGCCGAACCGGAGATGATCCGCAGTCCCTTGCCCTGGGACTTGCTGAAGCCGTTGATCGAGGGGGAGGGGCCGATGAAGCCGATGTCGATGGACCCGGCGTTCAGCGCCTCGATCTCGGAGGGGCCCGCGTTGAAGGTCGTGGACTCGACCTGGGTGCCGCCCAGTTCCTTCTGGATGGTGCCTTCCTGGATACCGACCAGGGCGGTGGCGTGCGTGAGGTTCGGGAAGTAGCCGATCTTCACGGTGTCCGTGGAGAGCTTCTTCCCTCTCGCGGAGGCGTTCGCCTTCTTGGCGTCGTCGTCCTTGGCCTCGGAGCCGTAGCCGCAGGCGGTGGCCGCCAGGGCGAGCAGCGGCAGCGCCGCGACGGCGGCGATGGAGCGGCGAACGGTGGAACGGGGGGCAGGCACGGGAGGCTTTCCTCTCGTTGGCCCGGTACGCACGCCCCGCTGTCTGCTCAGGGGGGCGCGGCCGGGAGGTCGGCAGGTCTACGGCGGTACGGGTGCGGGGGGTTCAGGGCGCGCGAGCGGTGCGCGTACGTCATCACGCACATCGCCCGACCCCGCCCTGGCCGCTGCCGAGGGCGCCGCTGCCCACCCGGCCGCCCTCCTTCGCGAAGGAGGAGAAGAAGTCGGTGGCCATCAGAAGTCCCACTCGGCGTCGTCGTCGGCGGCCGGGGCCGCGGCTTCGGCGGCCGCGGCGAACGAGGCGCCCGCCATGCCGGCGCTCAGCGTCGTACCGTCCGCCGGGTCGATCAGGAGGAACGAACCGGTGCGCCGGGAGTCGGCGTAGGCGTCGAGCGCGAGCGGCTCGGCGGTGCGCACGACGACCCGGCCGATGTCGTTGGCGACGAGCTGCCCGGGTGCCGGGTGCTGGGAGAGGTCGTCCAGGGTGAGCCGGGAGGGGATGTCCTTGACGATCGCCTTGACGGTACGGGTGGTGTGCTTGATCAGCACCCGCTGGCCGACCGAGAGCGGCTGGTCGGCGACGTGGCAGACGGTCGCCTCGACGTCCTGCGTGACGGCGGGGGAGTCGTCGGCCGGGGCGATCAGGTCACCGCGCGAGATGTCGATGTCGTCGGCCAGCCGGATCGTCACCGACTGCGGGGCCCAGGCGATGTCCACGCTCTCGCCGAGCGCGTCGATGCCCGTGATCGTGGTCGTACGCCCCGAGGGGAGTACGGAGACGGCCTCGCCGACCCGGAACACCCCGGCCGCGATCTGACCGGCGTAGCCCCGGTAGTCGGGGTGCTCGGCGCTCTGCGGGCGGATCACGTACTGCACGGGGAAGCGCGCGTGGCAGGCGGTGAGGTCGTGGCTGACCGGCACCGTCTCCAGGTGCTCCAGGACGGTCGGCCCGCCGTACCAGTCCATGTGCGCGGACGGCTCCACCACGTTGTCCCCGGCCAGTGCCGAGATCGGGATCGCGGTGATCTCCGGGACGCCGAGCGAAGCGGCGTACGCGGTGAACTCCTCGGCTATCGAGGCGAACACGGGCTCCGCGTAGTCGACGAGGTCCATCTTGTTGACCGCCAGCACCACGTGCGGGACGCGCAGCAGCGCGGCGACGGCGGCGTGCCGGCGGGTCTGCTCGACGACCCCGTTGCGGGCGTCCACCAGGACCACGGCCAGCTCCGCCGTGGAGGCGCCGGTCACCATGTTGCGGGTGTACTGCACATGGCCCGGGGTGTCCGCGAGGATGAACCGGCGGCGCGTGGTGGCGAAGTAGCGGTAGGCGACGTCGATGGTGATGCCCTGCTCGCGCTCGGCCCGCAGCCCGTCGGTCAGCAGCGCCAGGTCCGGCGCTTCCTGACCCCGGTTCAGCGAGGCCTGCTCGACGGCCTCCAGCTGATCGGTGAGGATCGACTTGGAGTCGTGCAGCAGGCGTCCCACGAGGGTGGACTTGCCGTCGTCGACCGACCCGGCCGTGGCGAACCGCAGCAGAGTGGTGGCCGACAACTGCTCGGCCGACTGGAGTTGGGTGGTCATGGTTAGAAGTACCCCTCGCGCTTGCGGTCTTCCATCGCGGCCTCGGACATCTTGTCGTCGGCGCGGGTCGCGCCCCGCTCGGTGAGCCGGGAGGCGGCGATCTCGGTGATCACGGCGTCCAGCGTGGTGGCGTCGGAGTCGACGGCCCCGGTGCAGGACATGTCGCCGACCGTGCGGTAGCGCACCAGACGGGTCTCGGTGGACTCGTGCTCCTTGGGCCCGCCCCAGTGACCGGCCGTGAGCCACATGCCGTTGCGGTCGAAGACCTCGCGCTCGTGGGCGAAGTAGATCTCCGGGAGCTCGATGCCCTCGCGCTCGATGTACTGCCAGACGTCCAGCTCGGTCCAGTTGGAGATCGGGAAGACCCGCACGTGCTCGCCCGGGGCGTGCCGGCCGTTGTACAGCTGCCACAGCTCGGGGCGCTGGCGGCGCGGGTCCCACTGGGAGAACTCGTCGCGCAGCGAGAAGACCCGCTCCTTGGCGCGCGCCTTCTCCTCGTCGCGCCGCCCGCCGCCGAACACCGCGTCGAAGCGGTGCTGCTGGATCGCCTCGGTGAGCGGGACCGTCTGGAGCGGGTTGCGGGTGCCGTCGGGGCGCTCGCGGAGCTTCCCGGCGTCGATGTACTCCTGCACGGAGGCGACGTGCAGCCGCAGACCGTGCTTCTTCACCGTGCGGTCGCGGTACTCCAGGACCTCGGGGAAGTTGTGCCCGGTGTCCACGTGCAGCAGCGTGAAGGGCACCGGCGCGGGCGCGAACGCCTTGAGCGCCAGGTGCAGCATCACGATGGAGTCCTTGCCGCCGGAGAACAGGATCACCGGCCGCTCGAACTCGCCCGCCACCTCGCGGAAGATGTGGACCGCCTCCGACTCCAGGGAGTCCAGGTGGCTGAGCGCGTACGGGTTGACGGTGCCTTCCGGCACGGTGGCGACGGTGCTCACGCCAGGCCCCTCTCGGTGAGCAGCGCGTGGAGCGCCGCTGCGGACTCCTGCACGGTCTGCTGGTGCGACTCGATCCGCAGGTCGGGCGATTCGGGGGCCTCGTAGGGGTCGTCGACCCCGGTGAGACCGCTGATCTCGCCGGCCGCCTGCTTGGCGTAAAGACCCTTCACATCGCGTACGGAGCACACCTCGACGGGGGTCGCGACGTGCACCTCCAGATAGGTGGTGGACTCGGTGGCGTGCCGTTTGCGGACGGCCTCGCGGCTGTCGGCGAACGGGGCGATGACGGGGACCAGCACCTTCACGCCGTTGGCGGCGAGCAGTTCGGCGACGAAGCCGATCCGGGCCACGTTGGTGTGCCGGTCCTCGCGGGAGAAGCCGAGGCCCGCGGAGAGGAACTCGCGGATCTCGTCGCCGTCGAGCACCTCCACCCGGTGTCCCTCGGTCCGCAGCCGGCCCGCCAGCTCGTACGCGATGGTGGTCTTGCCCGCGCTCGGCAGACCGGTCAGCCAGATCGTGGCTCCCGTCTCCGTCACGCTCATCGAAATCTCCTGATCAGTCGTCATCAGCCGTGCAGCCCGCATTCGGTCTTGCCCCGTCCGGCCCAGCGGCCGGCCCGTGCGTCCTCGCCCTCCAGCACCCGGCGGGTGCAGGGCGCGCAGCCGACGGAGGCGTAGCCGTCCATCAGCAGCGGGTTGGTGAGCACCCCGTGCTCGGCGACGTAGGCGTCCACGTCGTCCTGGGTCCAGCGGGCGATGGGGGAGACCTTCACCTTGCGGCGCTTGGCGTCCCAGCCGACGACCGGGGTGTTCGCCCGGGTCGGGGACTCGTCGCGGCGCAGGCCCGTCGCCCATGCGGCGTACGCGGTCAGGCCGTCCTCCAACGGCTTGACCTTGCGCAGCGCGCAGCACAGGTCGGGGTCGCGGTCGTGCAGCTTCTCGCCGTGCTCGGCATCCTGTTCCGCCACGGTCCGCCGGGGGGTGATCGTGATGACGTTGACGTCCATCACCGCGTCCACCGCGTCCCGGGTCCCGATGGTCTCCGGGAAGTGGTAGCCGGTGTCCAGGAAGACCACGTCCACGCCGGGCATCACCCGCGACGCCAGATGCGCGACCACGGCGTCCTCCATCGAGGAGGTGACGCAGAAGCGCGGCCCGAAGGTGTCGGTCGCCCACTTCAGGATCTCGGTGGCGGAGGCGTCCTCGAGTTCGCGGCCCGCCCGCTCGGCCAGCTCCTGAAGCTCGCGGTCCGTCAGCTCGCTGCTCAGCAGAGTGTCCGTCATATCCGGTCCCCTTCACCGTCGTTGCGCTGAACGCCCCGGGTCAGCAGACCCAGGAACTTCAGCTGGAACGCACGGTTGCAGGAAGCACATTCCCAGGCGCCGTGACCGGTCTCGTTGGGGCGCAGGTCCTCGTCGCCGCAGTACGGGCAGTAGAACGGGGCGGCTCGTTCGCTCATGACAGCGACTCCGCACTGGCGCGCGCCGCCCAGGTCGCGAAGCGCTCGCCGTCCTCGCGCTCCTCCTGGAAACGGCCGAGCACCCGCTCGACGTAGTCGGGCAGTTCGGCCGAAGTGACCTTCAGACCACGGACCTTGCGGCCGAACCCGGCCTCCAGGCCGAGCGCCCCGCCGAGGTGCACCTGGTAGCCCTCGACCTGGTTGCCGCTCTTGTCCAGCATCAACTGGCCCTTGAGGCCGATGTCCGCGACCTGGATGCGGGCGCAGGCGTTCGGGCAGCCGTTGATGTTGATGGTGATCGGGTGGTCGAACTCCGGGATGCGGCGCTCCAGTTCGTCGATGAGAGCGGCGCCGCGCGCCTTCGTCTCGACGATCGCCAGCTTGCAGAACTCGATGCCGGTGCAGGCCATCGTGCCGCGCCGGAACGGCGACGGGGTGACCTTGAGGTCGAGCGCCTCCAGTCCGGAGACCAGGGATTCCACCTGCTCCTCGGCCACGTCGAGGACGATCATCTTCTGCTCGGCGGTGGTCCGCACCCGGCCGGAGCCGTGCGCGTCGGCCAGCTCGGCGATCTTGGTGAGCGTGGAGCCGTCGACCCGGCCGACCCGTGCGGCGAAGCCGACGTAGAAGCGGCCGTCCTTCTGCCGGTGCACCCCGAGGTGGTCGCGCCAGGTCTGGGCGGGTTCCTCGGGCGCGGGGCCGTCGATCAGCTCGCGCTCGAGGTACTCGTCCTGAAGGATCTGGCGGAACTTCTCCGGGCCCCAGTCCGCGACCAGGAACTTCAGGCGGGCGCGGGTGCGCAGCCGCCGGTAGCCGTAGTCGCGGAAGATCGAGATGACCCCGCCGTACACGTCGGGCACCTCGTCCAGCGGCACCCAGGCGCCGAGCCGCACCCCGAGCTTGGGGTTGGTGGAGAGGCCGCCGCCGACCCAGAGGTCGAAGCCGGGGCCGTGGACCGGGTGGTTCACGCCGACGAAGGCGATGTCGTTGATCTCGTGCGCCACGTCCAGGTGCGGGGAGCCGGAGATCGCCGTCTTGAACTTGCGGGGCAGGTTGGAGAAGTCGGGGTTGCCGATGAACCGCCGCTGGATCTCGTCGATGGCGGGCGTGCCGTCGATGATCTCGTTCTCCGCGACGCCAGCGACGGGCGAGCCGAGGATCGTGCGGGGCGTGTCACCGCAGGCCTCGGTGGTGGACAGGCCCACCTCTTCGAGCCGCCGCCAGATCTCCGGCACGTCCTCGATGCGGATCCAGTGGTACTGCACGTTCTGCCGGTCGGTGAGGTCGGCGGTGCCGCGCGCGAACTCCTGGGAGATCTCCCCGATCACCCGCAGCTGCTGGGTGGTCAGCCGCCCGCCGTCGATGCGGACGCGCAGCATGAAGTACTCGTCGTCCAGCTCCTCCGGCTCCAGCACGGCCGTCTTGCCGCCGTCGATGCCGGGCTTGCGCTGGGTGTACAGCCCCCACCAGCGCATGCGTCCGCGCAGGTCGTTCGGGTCGATGGAGTCGAAGCCGCGCTTGGAGTAGATCGTCTCAATACGTGTCCGTACGTTGAGACCGTCGTCGTCCTTCTTGAACTGCTCGTTCCCGTTCAGGGGGGTGTGGTGGCCCACGGCCCACTGACCCTCGCCGCGGTGGCGTCCGGCCTTGCGGCGGGGCGTGGTGGTCGCAGGCTGTTCCGGGGTAGCGGCCATGACAATACGTCCTTCGGGACTGCGGGAGGGCGGCTCTGAGCGGCACACTCGCGCTGAGGCGCGGCGGTGCGCAGGGCGGTTCAGAGGGAAGAGGGGTGCGGCGGCGCTGGGACTCTCAGCTCGCCGGACAGATGGCGCTGGACATGCGGCAGAGGTCGACGTGGCGTCGACTCACCAAGGCAATCCCAGTTCCAGACATGACGGAAGCGTGTCACGCGCATCTCTGGGCAGTCCACCACTATCCGCTATGTGGACGACTGGGTCTCGAAGAGTGGGACGCTGTGGCGCTGATCACGGAATACGGCATCGGCATTGGCGACAAAACGCCCACATGGCCGTGCTGAGGGCGGTGGAGCGACCGCTCCACCGCCCTCAGCACGGCCATGTGGGTACGGATGATCAGGAGGCGTACGCTCCGGGCCACGGGCCGGGCGTCGCCACGTCCGGCTCCACCTCGGTCTTCGTGTCGAAGAGCCGGAAGCCGCGACGCAGATAGTTGTCCATCGCGTGCGGGCCGTCCTTCGAGCAGGTGTGCAGCCAGACCCGCTTCGTCGCCGGCCGGTCCGGCCAGCGCTCCGCCAGGTCCCAGGCGCGCGCCACTCCGTAACTGAGGAGGTGGCCGCCGATCCGCCGCCCCCGGAACGCCGGGATCAGCCCGAAGTACATGATCTCGACCACGCCGTCGTCCTGCGGGTCCAGCTCGACGTACCCGGCAGGCGTCCCGTTCTCGTACGCCACCCAGGTCTCCGCCCCGGGCCGCTCCAGAGCCTCCTGCCACTGGGCGTACGACATGCCCAGCCGGTCGGTCCAGTGGATGTCGCCGCCCACGGCGGAGTAGAGGAACCGGCTGAACTCCGGCAGCACCACCTCGGACCGGACGATGCGCAGATCGCCCTCCGGTACGGCGGCGGGCCGGAGATCGGCGGGCGAGGTCTGCTCCAGCAACCAGACGGTCACCTCGCTGGTCACTTCGGTGGTCGCCTCGGCGCTCTGGGCTGCGGGCTGCGGGGTGTCGCTCATGACGGCCAGAAAACCATGCCGCCGCCCGCCCCCGCACGGCGGCCCCTCCGCGGGGACCGGCCGCGTGCGCCCCGCGTCCCGCTCAAGCGGGCGGAGCCGCCCTGCGGGCCTCCGCCACCACCGGCGCCCGGGAGTGCGGCAGCAGATCCGCGCGCTCCTCCGGGAGGATCACCTCCACCTCCACCCCGTCCCCGAAGCGGTACGGGCGGTGGGCCAGCACCTCCGCCAGATGACGCCGCAGCCGGGAGACCTCGGCCCGGACCGTCACCGTCCGGGTCGCGTCCCCGAAGATGTCCCGCGCCAGCTCCGAGGCCGACCGCCCCTGCCGATGCACCGCCAGCGCGTACAACAGCTCCGCATGACGCGGCGAGACCCGCTGCGTACGGCTCCCCAGCGGCCCGGTCAGATGCACGGCGAGCGCCCGGGGCCGGCTCAGGTCCAGCACCACCCGTCGCGAGGCCCCCTCCGCGCCGCCGTCGTCCACCTGCACCAGCCAGCCGCCCGGCAGCGGCTCGACCCGGCACATGCCGAGCGAGGACAGCCACACCGGACCCGGCCCGATCGACTTCGGCAGCGGCAGCCGGTCCACCGGAGCCATCCCGGTCACCGCCGCCAGCCGCCCGTGCACGTCCACCGCCAGCGCCCGCCCGCCGATCCGGCACAGGATCGGCGCGGCCACCGCGCGCAGCCGCTCGATCTCCGCCAGATGACGGGTGCGGATCTCCGCCTCGGCGAGCCGGGCCACCGAGTCGACCAGGGCCATCGTCGCCGGATGGAACGTGGACGCCGGCCCGCTGATGTCCACGATCCCGATCAGCCGCCCGTCGCGCGGATCCCGGACCGGGGCCGCCGCACAGGTCCAGCCGTGCAGCGCCCGGATGAAGTGCTCGGCCGAGTGGACCTGGATGGGGACCCGGGCGGCCAGCGCCGTCCCGATCGCGTTCGTCCCGGTCGCCGCCTCGGCCCAGGCCGCCCCTTCCTCCAGACAGATGTCCTGGGCCCGGCGCAGCACCCCCGTATTGCCCTGCCGCCACAGCACCCGGCCCTCGGTGTCGGTCACCACCATGATCTGCTGCGCGGCATCCGCTATCGAGGCCAGCCCCGCCCGCAGTAACGGCATCAGCTCGCCGAGCGCCGTGCTCCGGCGCCGGTGCTCGATCTCGTCCGCCTGCAGCAGCTCGCTCTCCGGCGACTGGTCGGGGTCGATGCCGCTGCGCACCACCCGGTCCCAGGAGGCGTCGATCTCCGCCCGGGGCGCGACCTGGGACCGGGTCCCCGTCAGCCGTGACTCCCGCGCCCGGTGGAGCAATCGGGTCGCCTGCCGGCCCGCCCCCTGGCCCGTCACCCGCACCACCCCCGCAGAACCTGTGTCCTTCATGGTCCCCGTTCCCCCCGAACGCTTCCCGCTCCCGGCTCATCCTGCCGTTCACCAGGCCGGACCGCCGATCAGTCCACACAATGGTTGCAACCCTTTGCAACTCTGGCGGTGCCCTGCGGGCCGTACAAGACTGGCAGAACACTGTGCGCCGGGCCTGTCCCGGTCGCCCGGTGGTGCAGAAGCATGGAGGGTGGTGCCGTGTCGGCGCAGCACCACTCTCCGTCGCTTCCCCGCCCCACTGCCGCCCCGCCGCCGTTACGCGTCGGCCGGCCGGGCCCGTGCCACCACCGACGCCAGGTCCAGACTGTGCGGCAGCGTCCCGAACGCCGAGCCCCAGTCCCCGCCGAGCCGCGAGGCGCAGAACGCGTCGGACACCTCCGGCGGGGCCCAGCGCACCAGCAGGGAACCCTGGAGCACCAGGGCGATCCGCTCCACCACACGCCGCGCCCGCGCCTCGATGCCCTCCAGATCGGCCAGCTCCGTCAGCAGACCCCTGATCGCCGCGTCCAGCCGGTGATCCGCCCCGCGCGCGTGGCCGACCTCGCGCAGGAACGCGTCCAGCGCCTGCGGCTCCCGCTGCAACGCCCGCAGCACGTCCAGCGCCTGCACATTGCCCGAGCCCTCCCAGATGGAGTTGAGCGGCGCCTCGCGCAACAGCCGGGGCATCCCCGACTCCTCCACGTACCCGTTGCCGCCCAGGCACTCCAGCGCCTCGCCCACCACGGCGGAGCAGCGCTTGGTGACCCAGTACTTCGCGGCGGGCACCGCGAGCCGCAGGAAGGCCCGCTCCTGCGCCGTGTCCGTGTCGTACGCGGAGGCCAGCCGCATCGCCAGCACCGTCGCCGCCTCCGACTCCAGCGCCAGATCCGCCAGCACGTTGCGCATCAGGGGCTTGTCGATCAGCAGCCCGCCGAACGCACCGCGGTACGCGCTGTGGTGGAGCGCCTGCGCCACCGCCTGCCGCATCAGCGCCGCCGAACCCACCACGCAGTCCAGCCGCGTGGCCGCCACCATCTCGATGATGGTGCGCACCCCGCGCCCCTCCTCGCCGACCCGGCGGGCCCAGGTGCCGTCGAACTCGACCTCGGCGGACGCGTTGGAACGGTTGCCCAGCTTGTCCTTCAGCCGCTGGATCGCGAACACGTTGCGCGTGCCGTCCGGGAGCACGCGCGGCAGGAGGAAGCAGGTCAGTCCGCCCGGCGCCTGCGCCAGCACCAGGAAGCCGTCCGACATCGGCGCCGAACAGAACCACTTGTGGCCGGTGAGCAGATACTCGCCCTCGCCGGACAGCGGCTCCGCACGCGTCGTGTTGGACCGCACGTCGGTGCCGCCCTGCTTCTCGGTCATGCCCATCCCGAAGAGCACCCCGGCCTTCCGCCGCGGAACCCCGAGCCCTTCCCCGTACGTGTGCGAGGTCAGCAGCGGCTCCCACTCGGCGGCCAGTGCCGGATCGGTCCGCAGCGCGGGCACCGCGGCGTGCGTCATAGACAGCGGACAGCCGTGCCCCGCCTCGGCCTGCGTCCAGACCAGGAACCCCGCCGCGCGCCGGACATGACCGGCCGGCCGCCCCCAGGCGTCCGTCAGCCCGGCCGACACGGCATGGCTCAGCAGCCGGTGCCAGGACGGGTGGAACTCGACTTCGTCGATGCGATGCCCATAACGGTCATGGGTGCGCAGTACGGGCGGATACGCGTTCGCCCGCGCACCCCACTCCTGGGCCTGGGCGGAGCCCGCGGCCCGGCCGAGCTCGCCGAGCTCCTCCAGCGCCACGGGCAGGACCCCGGGCGCGATATGCCGCTCGACCGCCTCGGACAGGGCCCGGTCGGCGGCGAAGACGTCATAGCCGACCAGCGGCGGAACCTGATTGGTCACTGTGTGGGTGGTGGCTGCCATGCCGATACGGTAAGGACGTGCAGGCAGCAAATGAAACACCCGAGCGGCCACCGGGCCGGCTCCACCGGGCGCGAGTGCTCTACCGCAACGTCTCCAAACGGCGGATGGCGTGGCACTTGCTCAAGGACACCGTCAACTCGTGCATCGAGTACCGCATTCTGGGACTCGCGGCCGAGGCGGCGTTCTTCACCCTGCTCTCGCTGCCCCCGCTGCTGCTCGGCATGATCGGACTGCTCGGTTACGTCGACGAGTGGACGACGACCACCACCGTCGCCTCCATCGAGCGCAACATCCTCTCCGCCGCCCAGACGGTGCTGTCCGAGCGCGGGGTCAACGACTTCGCCAAACCGCTGCTCGCCGACGTCACGACCGGGGCCCGCCCCGACATCATCTCCATCGGCTTCGCCATCGCCCTGTGGTCCGGCTCCCGCGCGGTGAACGTCTTCATCGACACCATCACCGTCATGTACGGACTCGACGGCCACCGCGGCATCGTCAAGACCCGGCTGCTCGCCTTCCTGCTGTACGTCGTCGCCCTGCTGATCGGAGCGGTGGTGCTGCCGCTGCTGGTCGTCGGCCCGGACCGGGTGGTCGAGCTGGTGCCGTGGGGCACCGAGGTCATAGCCGTCCTGTACTGGCCGCTCGTGATACTGCTGGGCGTCGCCTTCCTCACGACGCTCTACCACGTGTCCGTGCCGGTGCGTTCGCCCTGGATCGAGGACGTTCCCGGGGCGCTGATGGCGCTCGGCATGTGGGTCCTCGGCAGTTTCCTGCTCCGGATCTACCTGACCAACACGGTCGAAGGCCCCACCATCTACGGCTCCTTGGCGGCGCCGATCGCCGTGCTCCTGTGGATCGGCATCTCCGCCTTCGCGGTCCTGGTCGGCGCCGCGGTCAACGCGGCCATCGACCGGGTGTGGCCCTCGCTCGCCACCGCCGCCGCCCGTGAGGCCACCGAACGCGTCCGGGCCGCGCAGGCCGCCGAGTTCGTCGCCCGTACCCGCTCGGCCGCCTACGCCGCCCCGGACGACGACGATGACGAGGACGGCGGCCCCGCGTACATGCCCTCCGAGTTCCCCGAGCGCTGGTCCCGCTTCCTGCCGCCCGACGACGTGAAGTCCCGGCTGCACGCGACCTGGGAGAAGGAACCCAAGGACGCGAAGGAGTCCAAGGACGTGAAGGAGCCCGGGGAGACCACGGGCCCCGGGGCGTCCGGGCCGGCGGAGGAACCGCACTCCCGCTGACCGCGCCCGTGCCCCTCCCGGCACTAGCCTGGAAGCATGCCCCGGGAACACCAGCGGTACCAGGAGCGCCCGTCCCGGCTGGACGGGGCCGTCGTCTGGACCCTGGACGTCCCGCCCGGCCCCCCGCAGGCCGCCCGGTCCGTCCTGCCGGACGGCTGCATGGACCTGATCTGGTCCGCCGGCCGGCTGGTCGTCGCCGGACCCGACACCCACGCCTTCCAGGTCGACCCCCGCGACCGCGCCTCCCGCGCCGCGATCCGCTTCCCGCCCGGAACCGCCCCCGTGCTCCTCGGCGTACCGGCGCACGAACTGCGCGACCACCGGGTCGAACTCGCCGACCTCTGGTCCCGCACCGCCGTCCGGGAACTCACCGGGCGCATCGACCGGGCCGCCGACCCCGCCACCGCCCTGGAGGACTTCGCCCTGGGCCTGGCCGCCGAGACCGGCCCGCCGGACCCGCTCACGGCGGCCGTCGCCGACCGGCTGCGGCGCGGCGGCTCCGTCGCGGCGACGGCAGCCGAGGTCGGCCTCGGGGCCCGCCAACTGCACCGACGCTCCCTGGCGGCCTTCGGCTACGGCCCCAAGGTCCTGGCCCGGATCCTCCGCCTCCAGCGCGCCCTGGCCCTCGTCCGCACCGGCCTGCCGTACGCGGAGGCGGCCTGCGCGGCGGGCTGCGTCGACCAGGCGCACCTGGCCCGCGAGATGCGCGACCTAGCGGGGACGACGCTCGGGGCCTACTTCTCGGCGGGCGACGCGGAGGCGAACAGCGACACCCCGCAGCCGTCCGGGTCCAGGACGACCGCGTAGCGCTGCCCCCACACCGCGTCCCAGGGCTTGAGATGCCCGGTGTACCCGGCATCGACCAGCTCCGCGTACAACGAGTCCACCTCCTGCGGGCCGTCGCAGACGAAGGCCAGGGCGACCCGCTCACCGCCCGCCGGGCGCTTCCAGTCCGGATCGAACGAGGCGATGACCTCCTCCGTGTCCCACAGCAGCCGCTGCCCGCCCGGCAGGGTCACTTCGACATGGGGCGCGGACTCCGCCCCTTCGGGGATGTCGAGGCCGAGCCTGCGGTAGAAGGCGAGCGAGGCCGCCAGGTCCGCCGTGATGATGCTGATCGCGTCAAGTCGTGGAGTCATGCCCCGACCGTACGCACGCGGGGCCCGACGGTCTTGTACGAATCGGTCGCCCGTGGACGCGTGACGCGCCCCGGGCGGCCGTGCGGCCCTCACCCCAGGCAGTCGGCGGGCGAGGTCCCCGGGTCGGTGAGCGCCAGGCCCAGGGCGGCCCGTTCCGTGATCCACCGCGTCGGCCGGTGGCGCGGGTCGCCCGTCGTCGTGTGCAGCGACCGCTGGAGCTCCAGCATCCTCGCGGCCCCGACGCGCTCGCCCCAGGCCAGCGGTCCGTACGGGTAGCCGAGCCCGGTGGTCACCGCCAGGTCGATGTCACCGGGCGCGGCGAGCGAGCGCTCCGCGATCGAGCAGCCGACCGCGACGACGGAGGACAGCAGCCGCTGCGCGACCGAGCCCGCGGTGTCCCGCACCACCGACACCGCGTACGGCTCGTCGCCCTCGGCGGCCCGCGCCAGCACCGCGCGCGCGTCCCGGGCGGCCGCCGGGTCGCCGGCCGCCGTCACCGCGAGGACCCGGCGCCGCCCCGCCGACGGCAGCACCTCCACGCCGAACGTACGCTCCCGGGGCCCCACGCCCGCCGCGACCGCCGCCGACACCGGCGTCCCCCAGACGGGCACCAGCACCACGGCCCGCACGGACGGCCCCGCGCCCCGCTCGACCCGGACCCCCGCCGCCTCCAGGGACCCGGCCAGGGCCTCCTCGTACGCGGCTGTCTCCGGCCGTCCGCCCGGGACCAGGAACACCGGGCGCTCCGCGTCCCCGGTGACCGCGCTCTCCGGCGCGGGGCCGGAGACCCCGTCGCCGTACGCGTACCAGCCCCGGCCCGTCTTACGGCCGTGCAGCCCCGCCACCACCCGGTTCGGGGTCAGGAAGGACGGGCGCAGCCGGGCCTCGTACCGGAAGCCCTCCCAGATCGAGTCGATCACCGCGGCCGTCACATCGAGACCGGTCAGGTCCATCAGCTCGAAGGGGCCCATCCGCAGCCCCAGCACGTCCCGGGCGATCCGGTCGATCTCCGCCGGGTCCGCCACCGACTCCTCCAGCAGCGCGAGAGCCTCGGTCACCAGCCCCCGCCCGGCGTGGTTGACCAGGAAGCCGGGGGTGTCGGCGACGGTCACCGCACGGTGCCCGCAGCCCTCCACCAGCCCGGTCAGCAGGGCCGGGATCTCCGGGCGGGTGGCCGCGCCCGGCACCACCTCGACGATCCTCATCAGCGGCACCGGGTTGAAGAAGTGCAGCCCGGCCAGGCGCGAGGGGTCCTGGAGCGTCGCGGCGATCCGGGTCACCGACAGGGAGGAGGTGTTGGTCGCGAAGACGGCGGAGGAGGGCAGCGCCCGCTCCAGCTTCCCGAACACCTCGGCCTTGGTCGCCAGGTCCTCCCGTACGGCCTCGATCACCAGCTCCACCTCCGGGCCCGCCGCCCACGGCTCGGCGAGCGGCACCAGCCGGGCCACGGCCCCGTCCCGCCCGGCGGACGACATCCGGCCCTTGGCGACGGCCCGGTCCAGCATCGAGGCGACGAAGTCCAGGGCGTCCGTCACCGCCTCGGGCCGTACGTCCCCGAGCTCGACGGTGTGTCCGGCGCTCGCCGCCCACTGGGCGATGCCGCGGCCCATGGCCCCGGCTCCGACGATCCTGATACGCATGGCGGTGGAAGCCCTTTCAGCGGAGGTAGACACGGTCGGGGTCGACATCGTCCCGCAGGAGCCGCAGCTCGGCGGGGGTGGGCGGGGCCGTCGTCGCCACCGAGGCCGCCGTCCTCAGGTCCCAGCCGGTCGCGGCCCGCACCTGCTCGACGGTGACCCCGGGATGCACGGCGACCAGCCGCAGTTCGTCGCCGACGCCCTTCCTGGCGAGGACGCCCAGTTCGGTGACGACCCGGGTGACGCCGACGCCCAGCGGGCGGATCCCGTCCGCCAGCGCCCGGTCCGGGCCCGGCGTGGTGCAGAAGTCCAGGGCGTCGGCGAAGGAACGCGGCGTGTGGCGGCGCATCACCACGAACACCTCCCGGGCGTTCGCCATCACCTCGACCGCGCCACCGGAACCCGGCAGCCGCACCGACGGGCGGTCCCAGTCCCCGATGACCGAGGTGTTGAGGCTGCCCCACCGGTCGATCTGCGCGGCCCCGAGGAAACCCACGTCGATATGCCCGCCCTGGAGCACCGAGCCGAACAGCGTGGGCATGGACACCACCGCTTCGGCCCCGGTGATCAGGACGGCGTCCGCGATGGTCTCCGGCAGATGGGAGGGGTGCGCCCCGCAGACCCCGGACTCGTACACCACCTCGATGTCCCGCGCGACGGTCAGCCGCGCCAGCTCGGCGGCCAGCGTCGGCAGCCCGATGCCCGCGAACACCGTGCGGCGTCCGGCCAGTTCGCGCGAGGCGACGACGGACAGCAGCTCGGAGGAGGTGGCGGGCCGCGTGGTTTCCGGGTCCTGCTCGTTCACAGCCGTCTCCCGTAGTTCACCGGTTCGCTCAGTGCCTCGCCGACCGCCAGCCCCGCCCAGAACTCCTCGCCGAGCTTCGCCACGTACTCCGCGTGGCCGGCCGTGCCGTACACCCACTCCTCCAGCCACTCCCGCAGCCGCGCCGGGTCCTTGCTGATCGCGGACCAGGAGCGGTAGAAGGCGTTGTCCCGGTCGTAGTAGCCCTGCGCGAACGAGGGGTGCGCCCCGCGCGGGCAGACCACCACCGCGTCGACCGCGTGCGCCGGGATCAGCGTGCGGTTCGGGTCCGAGCGGACCACCTCGTCCGCCACCAGCTCCTCCACCACCACGACCGCCTTCTCCGCCGCGTACACCGCCTCGGCCTGGATGCCGGTCAGCCCCCAGATCTGGGTGTTGCCCCGGCGGTCGGCGCGCTGCGCGTGGACGATCGTCACATCCGGGTTGACGGGCGGTACGACGTAGATCTGCTCGGTGGACCCGTCGGCGGCCGGGTAGGGCGAGGCGACCTTGCGGATACCGGGATTGACGGACGGCAGGTCGCTGCCCGCGTACGAGCGCAACGGGTAGAACGGCAGCCGCTGCGACCCCGCGAGATAGCGGCACACCATCCCGTAGTGGCTGTACTCCTCGAACTCCAGCGGCTCCGGGTCGGCGTGCTCGATCCGCCGCCGCAGCTCCCCGAGCGAACCGGCGGAGGAGTTCCCGACGAAGGACGAGACGAGCCGCGTCACGCACCCGGCAGCCAGCATCTGGTCCACCACGATGTCCGCCGTCATCCGGACGACCGTGAGATTCCGGCGGCCCTGCCGGATGATCTCGTGACCTGCGGCGGTCGGGATGAGATGGGTGAACCCTTCGAGGCTCACGGTGTCCCCGTCGCGGACGAAGGCGGCGACGGCCTCCCTCATCGACATGACCTTGCCGGCCGTCCGGTCCACGGTTCTCCTCATCGTCCGCATACGCGGACCCCACGGTGTCAGCACCCATTGATGGCTGTCCAATACCGAATTAAGGTCGGATCGAGACACGGGGCATATCAATGACGCGAGGGGTGTCCCCATGGAACTGCGCCACCTGAAGGCCTTCCTCGCCGTGGCCGAGGAGCTGCACTTCGGCCGGGCCGCCAAACGCCTCCAGATGGCACAGCCGCCCCTGAGCCAGCAGATCCGGCAGCTGGAGAAGGAACTCGGCGTCCAGCTGTTCCGCCGCAACACGCGCTCCGTCCGGCTCACCGGCGCGGGCGAGACCTTCCTCGACCCCGTACGGACCGTCCTCGACGATCTCGACACCGCCGTCCGGGCCGCCCGCTCGGCGGGCCGGGGCGAGTACGGCCGGGTGACCATCGGCTTCGCCGGAGCCTCCAGCCACGAGACGCTGCCCCGCCTCACCCGCGCCGTGCGCGCGGCGCACCCCGGCCTCGAACTGGTCATGACCGGCCAGACCTACGCCAACGTCGCGCTGTCCCGGGTCGCCGACGGCTCCCTCGACCTGGGATTCGTCCGGCTGCCGGTGACCCGGCCCGGAGTGGAACACCGGGTGATCGACGAGGAGGAGCTGCTGTGCGCCCTGCCGTTCGACCACCCGCTCGCCCGGTACGAGGCGGTGCCGCTCGGCGAGCTGGCGGACGAACCGTTCGTCTCCTTCCCCGCCAACTCCGGCTCCACCGTGCGCGATGCCATGACCGAGGCCTGCGAGAGCGCCGGTTTCACCCCGCGCGTCGTCCAGGAGGCCCCCGACTCGTACACGATCATGGCGCTCGTCGCCGCCGGCGTCGGCATCACCCTCACGGTCACCTCCGTGCGGCACATCCAGCAGAGCGGCCTGGTCTACCGGCCCCTCACCGGACCGCCCATCCGCCGCCAGGCGGCCCTGGCCTGGCGTGCCGACAACCCCTCCGCCGCCCTGCACGCCGTGCTCGCCGTCGCCCGGGACGCCCTGCCGACCCCCGTACGCGGACCGGGCGGAGCACCCATTGAGACGCCTGGCCTCTCGATACGGGGCGCGTCCGGTATTGGACCGACTCAGTCGCCGGATGCGAAGGTCACCCCACCACCCGTCACCCCACCACCCGCGCCCAGCCCGTCGCCCTGAAGGAAGGCCCCGCCGTGCCGATCGACGTCGTCATCTGCGAACCCCTGCGCACCCCCATCGGCCGTTTCGGCGGGGCCTTCGCCCAGCAGACCCCGGCCGCGCTGGCCGCACACGTCATCGCGGAGATCGTCGCCCGCACCGGCATCGACCCCGCCCGGGTCGACGAGGTGATCCTCGGCCACGCCTACCCGACCAGCGAGGCCCCCGCCATCGGCCGGGTCGCCGCCCTGGACGCCGGGCTGCCCACCACGGTCACCGGCTCCCAGACCGACCGCCGCTGCGGCTCCGGACTCCAGGCGGTCCTGGACGCCGCGATGCAGATCCGGGCCGGATTCAGCGAGGTCGTGATCGCCGGCGGCGTCGACGTGATGAGCGCCGCCCCCTACTACACCCACGACGGACGCTGGGGCATCAAGGGCCCCGGCCTCCAGCTCCACGACGCACTCGCCCGGGGCCGTGTCACCGCCGGAGGCGTCAACCACCCGGTCCCCGGCGGCATGATCGAGACGGCGGAGAACCTGCGCAGGGAGTACTGCATCAGCCGCGCCGACCAGGACGCCCTGGCCCTGCGGTCCCAACAGCGCGCCGGCCGCGCCGCCGCCGAGGGCCGTTACGACGCGGAGACCGTCCCCGTCACCGTACGCACCCGCAAGGGCGAGACGACCGTCACCGCCGACGAACACCCCCGCCCCGACACCACCGCCGAACAACTCGCCGCACTCCGGCCGGTGATGGTGAGGTCCGACCCGGACGCCACGGTCACCGCGGGCAACGCCAGCGGTCAGAACGACGCGGCCGCCGCCTGCCTGGTCACCAGCGCCGCGACCGCCGAACGCCTCGGCCTCACCCCGCTGGTCCGCCTCGTCTCCTTCGCCCGGGCCGGCGTCCCCGCCGCGACGATGGGCATCGCCCCCGTCGCCGCCACCCGCACCGCCCTGGACCGGGCGGGCCTCACCCTCGCCGACCTCGACCTGATCGAGCTGAACGAGGCGTTCGCGGCCCAGGTGCTGTCCTGCACCCGGGAGTTGGGCCTCGGCGAGAAGGACCACGACCAGCGGATCAACGTCAACGGCTCGGGCATCTCGCTGGGCCACCCGGTCGGCGCCACCGGAGCCCGCATCCTCGCCACCCTCTCCCGCGAACTCCACCGCCGCGAGGCCCGCTACGGCCTGGAGACAATGTGCATCGGCGGCGGCCAGGGCCTCGCCGCGGTCTTCGAACGCATCGCGCCCTGAAGGCGGTTCGCGCGGAACCACCTACCGGACGGCCGACGCCCCCGTGCCGGGGCGGGGCGGGGCCGACGACGCGGAGCCGACCGGCTCGCCGGTCTCCCGCGCCTCCTCGTAGAGGTAGTGCCGCGTCCCCGCCAGCACCCCGCGGTACCAGGCGTCCACCTCGCCCTGTCCCATCGTCGGCCAGTCGGGGGTCTCCTCGACCAGGGCGCGCCCCATCCGGCGGCCCAGCTCCACCAAGTGCGCGCCCGCAGCCGTGCGTTCGTCCGCGTACCGCTCCAGCGCCGCGGAGACGTCCGGCTCCTCGCGCAGGACCCGTTCCAGACACAGGGCGTCCTGCAGCGCCTTGACCGCGCCGGTGGCGGTGTGCGGCCTGGTCACCCCGGCCGCGTCCCCGGCCAGCAGGAGCGGCGGGCGGGCGACCCGGGGTGCCTGTGCGTCGGCGACCGGGTGGCAGACCGCCGCCCGCCGCCCACCCCGGGCGACGATGTCCGCCCAGGCCGCAGGAAAGTGCTCCTTCGCCAGCTCGTGCACGTACGGTCCGGGCTCGGCCCCCTCGGGCGCACGGCCGTAAATGGCGTACGCCAGCAGCCGGTTGCCCGGACCGGTGCCGCCGTCCCGCGGGCCGCCCGGGATCAGATAGAAGATGCCGTGCCCGCCGGGGAAGCCCAGGGTCACCCACGCGTCGCGCAGCAGCTCCAGCTCCCGGGGGCGTCCGGCCGGTGCGCCGAGCGGGATCGCACCACGCCAGACCGTGTACGGAGCGGGCTCCGGGCGCAGCCCCGGGGCGAGCAGCCGCCGGGTGGCCGACGCGTGCCCGTCGGCGCCCACGACCACGTCGTACGGTTCCTCGCCCCGCGCGGTGGTGATCACTGCCCGCCCGACCCCGTCCCGGCCGACCGAGGTCACCGGCTGCCCCCGGAGATACCGCACGGCCCCGGCACTCGCGCGCAACGACCGCCAGAGCAGACCCCAGTTGCACGGGGTCACGGGGGAGGGCTGCCGGGCCAGTTCCCGTACGGACCGGCCGCCCGGCTGCCGCGTCAGCCAGACCCGCGTCCCCACCGGGGCCGTCGGCATCGCCGCGTCCAGATACCCGGACCCGAGCAGCTCCGCGTGCAGCTGCGGCGGGATCACGATGCCGAACCCCCGGTCCTGGAGCTCGGCTTGGCTCCGCTCGTACACGGTGACGTCCGCCCCGGCCCGCGAGCCCGCGACGGCTGCCGCGCACCCCGCGATGCTGCCGCCGATCACTCCGATGCGCAGCGCTGCCACGTCCCCGGCCCCTTCCCGTGGTCCCGGTCGTACCCCGACATCGGCATCCCGCACACACATAAGGTCCGGCCGGACAGTCCCCGCTGTCCGGCCGGACCTCGTTCTCCCGCAGGAGGTCTATCAGTCCCGCGCGTTGCGGGTACGGCGCATCAGCACCGCACCGCCGAGCAGCAGCGCGGCGCTCGCGCCGGCGGCCAGACCGAGATCGGCGGCACCGGTGTCGGCGAGGTGCGCGTCCGGGGAGTCGGACCCGGGCGTGCCGGACCCGGGCGTGCCCGAGCCGGGGGTGTCGGTACCGGGCGTGTCGGTGGGCGGCTCGTCGACGGGCGGCTGGTCCACCGGCGGCTCGTCGACCGGCGGCTGGTCCACGGGCGGCTCGTCCACCGGCGGTTCGTCGACCGGGGGCTCATCCACGGGGGGCTCGTCCACCGGCGGCTCGTCGACGGGCGGTTCGTCGACCGGCGGCTCGTCCACCGGCGGCTCGTCGACCGGGGGCTTCACCGGCGGGTGGTTGTGCTTCGGGCCGTCGGCGTTCACGCACTTGTTGCCGAAGGCGGGGTTGAGCAGAGCGATCACATTGACGGTGTTGCCGCACACATTGACCGGGATGTGCACCGGCGCCTGCACGGCGTTGCCCGAACCGACCCCCGGCGAACCGACGGCCGCGCCCTCGGCCGACGCGTCGGCGTGAGCGGTGCCGCCGACCGCCGCCAAGAGGCCCGATGCGGCCGCCATGACGATAATGCTTTTGTTCAAGACCTGTCGCATTACTTGCCCTTCCTTAGGACATTCGCGAGGACTTCGCGTGGGTGCTTCGCGCGCGGAGGAACGGGCAGCCATCGGGAGGAGCCGCTGCACAGCCGGATCCTGCGGCGAAGCCATGGTGAAAGTGGTGAAAACGTGCGCGCTGGACGACTGCCATAACGACTCAGGTCCGCGCGGGAAACTTGGAGTTGCGTGGAAATTGTGTAATCACCCGAACGGGTGGTGCTGCCGGATCCCGCACATCCCGGATCGCAGACAAAGAAAAACGATTCGCCCTCAACTGCGGTGAGTATTGCCCGTGTTGACGGCAAGGAGGCGCCCTGCCCGGTAGATGAAGCGCCCTCGGGGCCGTCCGGCCTCGTCCACCCGTTCGGGCGAGGCTCCTCGGGGGAGTGCGTGCAATTCCTTCACGAACGGGCGGTCGTACGAACAGGGGCGGGGGTCGGCCGCCGTGTCCGGCATTCGGGTGAATGGGCGGAACCTAATGCCGCGCGGTGAGTTGACCAGGGGGCTCCGCTTACGGGGCGACCAGTACGAGAAGGGTTAATCGTGATCAAGAAGGTTCTGGCTACGGGCGCTGTCGCCGCCTCCATCCTCGGTCTCGGCGCGACGCAGGCCATGGCCATCGCCAACGACGGCGGCACCACCTCGGTCAACGGCAACGGTGCTTCGCAGTCGTACGGCAACTCCGAGACCCACGGTGACTGGAGCCCGCAGTTCGCGCTCATCCAGGGCTCGCTGAACAAGCCCTGCATCGCCCTCCCGGCCAAGGCGAACGTCGGTTCCCTCATCGGCCTCGTGCCGATCGCGGTCCAGGACATCAACGTCCTGTCCTCCCCGCAGAACCAGCAGTGCACCGAGAACTCCACCCAGGCCAAGGGTGACGAGGCGCTCTCGCACATCCTGGAGGACATCCCGATCCTCTCCGGCAACGGCGCCGGCAACAACTGATCCGCAGCCGCCCTACTCGGGCCCGAGCCCTCGGCGTTCCTCCACCGAACGGCTCGGGCCCGTTGCCGTCCCGGAACGCGGACACGGTTTCCTTGTCCGCATTCTCCGCCCCTGCCCGACGGGGCATTGCGGCATTCGGGCGGACATCCGGGAATTCGCCCGTCGAACAGTTCCCGTCCCGGGCGTTCATCGTTACGCAGGACAGTGCCGGAGTCGCGAGCGATCAGGACTTGGCTCGGGCGGGCACGAAGGGCGTGACCGCACCGGACTCCGCCAAGGAAAGGGACGAAACGTGAAGTTCACCAAGGTTGCCGCAGTCGCCGCCGGTACGCTCATGGCGATGGGCGCCGCCGCGCCGGCCATGGCCGACTCGGGTGCCGAGGCCATTGCCGCGCACTCCCCGGGCGTGCTGTCCGGCAACATCATCCAGGCCCCGATCCACATTCCGGTCAACGTGTGTGGCAACACCATCAACGTGATCGGCGCGCTGAACCCGGCGTTCGGCAACACCTGCATCAACAAGTGACTCCCTGACCGGCCGGGCCGTTTGCCCGTAACCGGTGGGCCCCGGACGGTGAACGCCGTCCGGGGCCTTTTCGTGACCCGGCTCCACGGGCCGGAATCGTGGAAGGCGCGGAGAAAGTCGTCGCTCCACAGTTTCCCGAAAGCGGCCTGATCGTTGATCAGGGAGAAAGCGGCAGAAGTCACAGGTAAAGAAAGCTTGTGTGCGGCACGGGAACGTGACCGAAACAGATGCCGCGCAGAAGGGAACCAGAAAAGTGAAGTACGCGAAGACCGCCGCCCTTGTTGCCGGTTCCGTGGCTGCCCTCGGAGCGGCCGCTCCCGCCTTCGCCGCTGCTACGCCCACGGCCCCCAACTTCAGCCTCGACAGCGGCCTCAACCAGGTGATGGCCAGTGCCCCGCAGGTCGTGGACCCGGTGGTGGGCACGGTCGCCGAGACCGCCGAGACGGTCTCGAAGGACGGCACGGTCGGCAAGCTGGCGGGCCAGGCAACCGGGGTGGCCGAGGGCGCCGCTCCGCTGCTGGGCGGAGTTCCCCTCGGCGGCTGATCGCCGTAGCACGACCGTTCCACCTGGTTCTTTCACCGATCCGCATCACTCCCCAGAAGGGCCCCTTACATGTTCAAGAAGATCATGGCCTCGGCTGCCGTCGCCGCCTCGGTCGTCGGTATCTCCGCCGCTGCCGCCCCGTCCGCCATGGCCATCGCCAACGACGGCGGGACCACCACGGTCAACGGCAACGGCGCCTCGCAGGCCTACGGCAACTCCGAGACCCACGGTGACTGGAGCCCGCAGTTCGCGCTCATCCAGGGCTCGCTGAACAAGCCCTGCATCGCCCTCCCGGCCAAGGCGAACGTCGGCTCCCTTCTCGGCGTCGTGCCGATCTCGGTCCAGGACATCAACGTCCTGTCCTCCCCGCAGAACCAGCAGTGCACCGAGAACTCCACCCAGGCCAAGGGTGACGAGGCTCTGTCGCACCTGCTGAACGACATCCCGATCCTCTCCGGCAACGGTGCCGGCAACAGCTGAGACCGGGTAGTCCGGGTCCGCTCCGGCCGACCCGCTTGGGGCCAGTCCATCCGTACGGCGATCGTTCCTTCGCCGGACCGGACGGACTGGCCCTTCGTCGTGTGCAACGCCTCCGGCCGGGTTGTCCGGTTGGGCCGGATGCCGTAGCACCGGCTGACGATCCCGGCCGGGCCGGGTAGGGCCTCTGTATGGATCCGTACGACAGTCAGACCCCACAGGGCGCGGAGCGGTGGCCCGCGGCGGGCGGCACACCGATCTACGACCGGCTCGTCGCCGAGTGGCAGGCGGCCGGAGGCGGTCACCCCTTCGCGGAGCCGCACCAGGACCAGGCCCCCCGGCGCGGCGGTTTCGTGCCCTCGGCGCGTACCTCGGACGAGGGTTCCGGACCCGAGGCACCCGGAGGGTGAGGCCCTGAGGACGGGGGAGCGGCGTCGACCTTGCGCCGGAACGAACCCATTTGAGTGGTGCTGCGCAACCGATCAGGGGTGGTGGCAGTTGATCAGTACGTTCCACAACGGGACGCTCCGAAAGGTGAAGTTGATGAAGAAGATGATGGCCGGCGCTGCAGTGGCCGTGTCCCTGCTCGGTCTGTCCGCAGTCGCGGCTCCCACGGCCATGGCGATCGGCAACGACGGTGGCACCACCACCCTCAACGGCAACGGTGCCGAGTCGGAGATCGGCAACGCCGAGACGGAGGGCAACTGGAGCCCGCAGAACCAGCTCGTCCAGGGCACCCTGAACAAGCTCTGCGTCGGCCTGCCCCTCAAGGCCAACGTCGGTTCGCTCATCGGCGTCGTGCCGATCGCGGTCCAGGACGTCAACGTCCTGTCCAACCCGCAGAACCAGCAGTGCGCCGACAACTCCACCCAGGCCAAGGGTGACGAGCCGCTGTCGCACATCCTGGACGACATCCCGGTCCTCTCGGGCAACGGCGTCGGCAACAACTGACGCACCACAGCCTGAAGTGTTGAGTGCGGGCGGTCCGGAGATCACACTCCGGACCGCCCGTCCTCGTTTTCACCGCACCGCACCGCACCGCACCGCACCGCACCGCACCGCACCGCACCGCACGGCACGGCGTCGTCGCCCGCCGCACAGCCGCACGGGCGAGGCCCACCACTCCACGGGGGGTGGTGGGCCTCGTCGTGCGTCCGGGGCGGCGGGAGCGCTTCTCAGCCCAGGGAACGGACCGGGAGCAGGCAGTGGGCGGCGGTGCGGACGACTTCCACGTCCGTGGCGAAGGCCCGCAGCCGGTCCTCGCTGACCGGCTGCCCGGGCACGGCGTCCGGCCACGGGCTGGTGGCGAACATCCCGTACACCTGGCCCTGCGCCTGCGCCGCGGCCAGCCACTCCTCGGGGGCCGGGTACTGCGCCGAGAGGTGAGGCAGTGTCAGGACGGCCTGCCCTGCCTGGACGAGGAGCTTCGCCTGGATGGACGGGGTCTCGCCCGCGTCCTGGATCGGGCCGCCGACGCGGAAGCCCGCGCGCTCCAGCATGGCTCGCATGGCCTCGCGGCCGACCTCCGGACCGTCCTGCCCGTCGCCCAGCGAGTAGGCGAGGAGGAAGGCGGTGTCCTGGTCGGCGTCGGGCTGCCGGCCGCTCCAGCCGATCAGGATCTGCGTGCCCAACTGGGCTTGGGTGAACGTGCCGGTGGAGGCCTGGGGTGTGGTCATGCTCGGCACCCTAACGGCCCCGGACCAGGCTCTATGCATGCGTATCACCCGATCGAGGGAGATCTGTGCCCAACTCCGGCGAACACCCCGGTCCGGCCGCCTCCATCGAAGGTGCGCGGAAAAGCTGTTGACGCCGCTCCCGGGGGCCCGGCTAATCTGGCCACTGTTCCGGGCGTCGACATGACGTCCGCGGCACGGAGACGGAAAGAACCAGGAGGTGAGGACATTGATGACTGTCGTTGCGATGGGCACTGCCCACAACCGGAAGAGCATCGTCCTCATCCCCGTGGCCACCGGCTGACCGACTTCTCGACCTTCCCGCGCCCGAGCGCGCGTGCCGGGGCCACCCTGTGAAGGGTTTCCCTTGTCTTTCTCGTTCTCTCCCGCTCCTTCCTCCTCGCACCCGCTGACTCCGTACGGCTGGGACGAGGACTGGGCGGCTGCTTTCTCCCCGTACGCCGAGCAGGGGCTCGTGCCGGGGCGCGTCGTGCGGGTCGACCGCGGTCAGTGCGACGTGATCACCGCCGACGGCACCGTCCGCGCCGACACCGCGTTCGTGGTGCCCCGCGACCCGATGCGGATCGTCTGCACCGGCGACTGGGTGGCGCTCGACGCGGACGGCGATCCGCGCTTCGTCCGTACGCTGCTGCCCCGCCGCACCGCCTTCGTCCGCTCCACCTCCTCCCAGCGGTCCGAGGGGCAGGTGCTCGCCACCAACATCGACCACATCGCCATCTGCGTCTCGCTCGCCGTCGAGCTGGACCTCGGCCGTCTGGAGCGCTTCCTCGCGCTCGCCCTGTCCAGCTCCAGCGGCGCCGCACTGCTCGGTGACGGCCAGGACGCGGGCCACACCCCCGAACCGATCGTGCTGCTCACCAAGGCGGACCTGGTGCCCGACACGGCCACGCTGGCCCACCTCGTCCAGGACGTCGAGGCGATCGCCCCCGGCGTCCAGGTGCTGCCCGTCAGCTCCACCACGGGCGAGGGACTCGACGTCTTCGGCGCCGTCGTCTCCGGTGGTACGAGCGTGCTGCTCGGCATCTCCGGCGCGGGCAAGTCGACCCTGGCCAACACCCTGCTCGGCAGGGACGTCATGGAGGTGCGAGCAGCTCGGGACGTCGACGGCAAGGGCCGGCACACCACCACGACCCGCAACCTGCTCGTCCTGCCGCACGGGGGCGTCCTCATCGACACCCCCGGGCTCCGCGGAGTGGGCCTGTACGACGCCGGGACCGGGGTCGGCGAGGTGTTCTCCGAGATCGAGGAGCTGGCGACCCGATGCCGGTTCCACGACTGCGCCCACGAGGCCGAACCGGGGTGCGCCGTCCTCGGTGCGCTGGAGGACGGGGTCCTGCCCGAGCGGCGGCTCGACAGCTACCGCAAGCTGATCCGCGAGAACCAGCGGATCGTCGCCAAGACCGACGCCCGGGTGCGCTCCGAGATCCTGCGGGACTGGAAGCGCAAGGGCGCGGAGGGGCGCGCCGCCATGCAGGCCAAGCGCGGCCGGGTGCGGTAGCCCGGGGCGACCGGCTCGACGTCCGAAAGCCGCGAGTGCGGCAGCCCCGGCTGCCGCACACTGGACGGTGTGATGGACGAACGGACCAGGTACGAGGCGGTCAGCAGCCGCGACGCCCGATTCGACGGCGCGTTCTTCTTCGCCGTCGTGACCACCGGCATCTACTGCCGGCCGAGCTGCCCCGCCGTCACGCCCAAGCGCGTCAACGTGCGCTTCTACCCCACCGCGGCGGCGGCCCAGGCGGGCGGCTTCCGGGCCTGCCGCCGCTGCCGGCCGGACGCCGTGCCCGGGTCGGCCGAGTGGAACGTCCGCGCGGACGTCGTCGGCCGGGCCGTGCGCCTGATCGGCGACGGCGTCGTGGACCGCGAAGGCGTACCCGGACTCGCCGGGCGGCTCGGCTACAGCGCCCGGCAGGTCCAGCGCCAGCTCAACGCCGAGCTGGGCGCGGGACCTGTCGCGCTCGCCCGCGCCCAGCGCTCCCACACCGCCCGGGTGCTCCTCCAGACCACCGGGCTGCCGGTCACCGAGATCGCCTTCGCCGCCGGGTTCGCCAGCGTCCGGCAGTTCAACGACACCATCCGGCAGATCTACGCCCGCACGCCCAGCGCCCTGCGCGCCGAGGCCGGTACGGGGCTCGGCGGCGGACGCCGCGAGGGGACCCGGGCCGGGATCCCGCTGCGGCTCGCCCACCGGGGCCCGTACGCCACCGCCGCCCTGTTCGACCTGCTGGCGGCGGGAGCGGTCGCCCGGGTCGAGGAGGTGACGGGTCCGCCCGGCCGCCGCACCTACCGGCGCACCCTGCGACTGCCGTACGGGGCCGGGCTCGTCGCGGTCGACGAGGCCCCGCCCGGCGGCCCCTGGCTGGAGGCCCGGATCCAGCTCACCGACCTCCGCGACCTGACCACCGCCGTCCAGCGGGTGCGCCGCCTGTTCGATCTGGACGCCGACCCGTACGCGGTGGACGAGGCGCTGGCCGCCGACCCCCGGCTCGCCCCGCTGGTCGCCGCCCGCCCCGGCCTGCGGTCGCCGGGCGCGGCCGACCCGGAGGAGGCCGCCGTGCGGACCCTGGTGGGGCGCGAGGCCGCCGGGGAGCTGGTCGAGCGGTACGGGAAGGCGCTGGACGTGCCGTGCGGCGGGCTCACCCATGTGTTCCCGGAGCCGGACGTGCTCGCCGGTTCCGTCGAGGACCCGGCCCTCGCGGCGCTGGCCGCCGCGCTCGCCGGCGGCGGGCTGCGGCTGGACGCCGGGGCCGACCGCGACGAGGCGGAACGGACGCTGCTGACGCTGCCCGGGATCGGCCGCCGCACCGCCGCCCTGATCCGGATGCGGGCGCTCGGCGACCCGGACGTGGACCCGTACGGAACGCCGGGCGCGGAGCGGTGGCGGCCCTGGCGCTCCTACGCCGTACGTCATCTGGAAGCGGAGGGGGCGGCGGTGCTGAGCTGACCCCGGCCGCCGAAGGCGCTTCGGTCAGCCCCAGAGCACCGCCCCCAGCCAGGCGCCCGCCACCAGCAGACAGCAGAAGAGCTCCACCAGCACCGCGTAGCCCGTCGCCCGCATGACCGAGCGCACCGACGCCCAGCCCGCGCCGCGGCTCCCCAGCCGCAGCCGCTCCGCGCCGAAGATGGCCCCCACGTACCCGAGGATCCCCCCGACCACGGGCACGACGAAGAAGCCCACGATCCCCGCGACCCCGCCGATCATCAGGGTCCGGCGAGGCGCCCCGGACTCGCCCGGGCGGCGCGGTGACAGCAGCGGTTTCAGGGCCTGGTTCAGCAGCATCAGCGCCGTCGCGCCGATCAGGACGCCCCAGGCGGCCGGCGTCATGTCCGTCAGCGCCCACCACAGCACCGCCGCCCAGACGATCGCCTGACCCGGCACGCCCGGCACCAGCACCCCGACCAGGCCCAGCAGCATGACCAGGCCCACGGCGACGAGCTGCCACACACTCATCTGACCAGCCTGCCGGAGAGTGCCCCGCTCCGCCCGTCAGCGGACCCCGGCCACCTGCGGCGACCTGCGCCGATGCGACCTCAGGCCGACTCGGTACGGGCCACCCAGCCACGCTCGTACGCATGCCAGCCCAGCTGGAGGCGGGTCGAGACCCCGGTGAGCTCCATCAGGCCCTTGACGCGGCGCTGCACGGTCCGCAGCCCCAGATCCAGCTGCTTGGCCACACTGGCGTCTGTCAGCCCCGCCAGCAGCAACGACAGGATCTCCAGATCCGTCGGATCCGGCCCGACCCCGTCCTCGTGCACTCCGCCGCCCTCGCCCAGCCGCAGCGGCATCGCCTCCCGCCACACCGCCTCGAAGAGGCCCATCAGCGACTCCAGCAGACCGCTGGCGTGCACGACCAGAGCGGCGGGCTCCGCGCCCCGAGCGGTCAGCGGGACCATCGCGAGGCTCCCGTCGGCCACCACCAGCTTCGTCGGCACCCGGTCCACCACCCGGCACTGCTCGTCCCGGCTCAGCGCCGCCGACAGCTCCATGATCCCGAACGGAGTCGACAGCACATCGCGCTCGACCACCACCCGGTAGCTCACCCCGCGCGACGTCGCCCGCTCCTCGGACTCGTTCTCCATCCCGGTCACCGCGATCGGCTTGCCCGTCACCAGGGCGCACACCTCCGACACCGCTCCCAGCTGCAGCTGGTGGAAGCGCTGGGCGACGGCGCTCGCCCCCGTCACCACCTCCACCAGGTCGTGCACCGCCGGTTCGCTCGCCTCGGCCCGGTACTCCTCGGCGAGCAGCGCGGACGCCAGCTCCGCCTGTTCCAGCTCGTGCCGCTGCTGGATCAGCAGCGCGCCGAGCGCCACGCCGGGCGGCGCCGCCACCCAGCGGCCCGGCCGGGCCGAGGACTGTGCGGCCAGGCCCTGCTGCTCCAGCCGTCGCAGCACCCGTTCGGTGTCCGCCTCGGGCAGTGCCAGCCGGTGCGCCAGATCGGCGAGCTCCGCGGCTCCCGCCGCGACGAGCGCGCGGTACGCGGTTTCCTGTCTCTCGTCGAGACCTATGGCCCCCAGCATTCTCCGACCTCCCCGGGTGTGGTGATCGCGCATCGAGGCGCCCCTGCGGCGGGTCCCGGGTGGCGGGAAGAGGCCACGGC
The DNA here is from genome assembly GCF_014650675.1 of Streptomyces anulatus. Classification (GTDB taxonomy): domain Bacteria; phylum Actinomycetota; class Actinomycetes; order Streptomycetales; family Streptomycetaceae; genus Streptomyces; species Streptomyces anulatus. Next base: position 355,261 of record NZ_BMVK01000005.1, read on the forward strand.
GTAAACCCGCCGCCCACATCATCCCCTGTACCCCCGACCCCTCTGCCACTGTGGCGCCACCGCAGCACCAACAACCTCCGGGATGCGGCCTCTTGGGCTGCTTCGTTCCGGAATGACCTGGGGAGAGCGATGCGCCCGATATCGCGTACGGCACTCGGAGCGGCGACCGCCGCCGTGCTCGCCGTCACGGTGATCGCGCCGTCGGTGGCCGCGCCACCGGACGAGCGGGACCCGAACAGACCGATCACCGGGAGCGCGGCCACCGCCGCCGATGCCCCGAAGCCCGTCACCGTGACGCTCGTCACCGGTGACACGGTGCTGGTGACCACGGACGCCTCGGGGGCGTCCGCCGCCACCGCCCTGCCCCGAACGGACGGCAGCGTGCCGCTCGTGCAGACCCGGCAGTCCGGCCCGGACCTGTACGTCTATCCCGAGTCCGCCGTGTCCGCGCTCGCCGAGGGCACCGTGGACGAGGAGCTGTTCAACGTCACCGGGCTCATCCGCCAGGGGTACGACGACAGCCACGCCGACGCCGTCCCGCTGATCGCCACCTACACCGGCGACACCGCCCGCCGCGCCCCGCTCACCCCGCGCGGGGCCGAGCGCGGAGCGGCTCTCGACGTCATCGACGGACTCGCGCTGAAGGCCGACAAGAAGCGGGCCGCCGCGTTCTGGGCCGACCTCACCGCCCCCCGCTCCCGTTCGGGCGCCGGACTCAAGAAGCTCTGGCTCGACCGCAAGGTTCAGGCCAGTCTCGACAAGTCGACGAAACAGGTCGGCGCCGACCTCGCCTGGGCCGCCGGCTACGACGGGACCGGCGCCAAGGTCGCCGTCCTGGACACCGGGGCTGATGCCGAACACCCCGACCTCCAGGGCCGGATCACCGCATCGGAGAACTTCACCGACGCCGACAGCACCGACGACCGCCAGGGCCACGGCACCCATGTCGCGTCCACCGTCGGCGGCTCCGGCGCGGCGAGCGGAGGAAAGAACAAGGGCGTCGCACCCGGCGCCGACCTGATGGTCGGCAAGGTCCTGAACGACAGCGGATCCGGCGCGGCCTCCTGGATCATCGCGGGCATGCAGTGGGCGGTCGACAGCAAGGCCGACGTCGTCTCCATGAGCCTCGGCAGCGCCGAACCCACCGACTGCACCGACCCGATGAGCCTGGCCGCCGAGGAACTCGGCAAGAACAAGGACACCCTCTTCGTGGTCGCCGCCGGAAACCTCGGCCCGTCCCTGAACACCGTCTCCTCGCCCGGCTGCGCACCCGGTGTGCTGACCGTCGGAGCGGTCGACCGCGACGACACCACCGCGAACTTCTCCAGCCGCGGCCCCGCGATCGTCTCGCACACCCTCAAGCCCGAGATCGCCGCGCCCGGAGTCGCCATCTCCGCCGCCGCAGCGGGCGGCCGGGGCTCGGAGGCGTACCGGTCCATGTCCGGCACATCGATGGCGACCCCGCATGTCGCGGGCGCCGCCGCCGTGGTGAAGCAGCGTCACCCCGACTGGACCGCCCAGCAGATCAAGGCGGCCCTCGTCTCCTCGGCACGGAGCGCCGTCCCCGGCGACGTACGCGAGACCGGAGGCGGCCGTCTCGACGTCGACCGCGCGATCCGTACGCCCGTGCTCGGCGCACCGGCCGTGCAGGGCGGCACCTTCAACTGGCCGCAGGACAAGAGCGACCGCACCACCGTCGCCGTGCCCTACACCAACACGAGCGGCAAGCCGGTCACCCTCTCGCTGAAGGTCGCGGGCGTCACCGGGAACGACGGCTCGGCCGTCCGCTCCACGATCGCCTCGCTCGGCCGGAAGTCCGTCACCGTGCCCGCCGGGGCGACCGTAGAGGTGCCCCTCGCGCTGGCTCCCGACGCCCGGCTGACCGCCGCCCAGTACGGTGACGTCACCGGCCGGGTCCTCGCCACGGGCGCCGGGGGAGTGAAGACATCCACTCCGTTCTCCCTGTACGTGGCTCCGGAGACCGTCACCCTGCGCGTCAAGCTCGTGGACCGCACCGGTAAGCCCGCGGACGGCGTCTCCTCCCTCGACCTCATCGGCACCGACACCGCATCCGGCGAACGCCGCTTCAACGAGGGCGCCACCGACCAGACCTTCCGGGTCCGTCCCGGCGCGTACTTCGTCTCCAGCTTCATCGCCTCGCCCGACCCCGCCGACGCGACCGGTCAACTCGTGGGATCCGTCGGCTATCTGGCGCGCCCCCAGCTGAACGTGACCAAGGACACCACGCTCGTCCTCGACGCCCGCAAGGCCCACCGGCTGAAGGTGCGGACCGAGGACCGGGCCGCCGAGACGCGCGGCGCGACCCTCGCGTTCGGGCGCTCGTGGGACGACACCTGGCTGCACTCCGGGTCCATCGCCGGCACCGGGCTGATCAAGGACTACCTGGTCGACGTCCAGGGCAAGGCACGCGACGGTGACTTCGAGTTCGCCTCCGTCTGGCGCGCCTACGCCCCGCAGATCCAGAAGTTCTCCCTCGTCGGCGGAGCGGACCTGCACCCCCGGCCCGCCACCACGGGCTCGGTCAACCTGGACGGCACCGGCCGCGCCGAGGTCGTCGACGCCGGTGCGGGCAGCGCCGCCGAACTGGAGGCCGCCGGCGCCAAGGGCCGGATCGCCCTGGTGAAGGTGGGCGACGACGCGTCGAACGTCCTGGTCCAGGCGCGGGCCGCGCGGGCCGCCGGGGCGACGGCGCTCCTGGTGCACCGTCCCTCGGCCGGCGACTGGAAGCCGTCCATCGGCTACGGGGCGGCGCCCCTTCCGGTCCTCGCCCTGCCGGCGGACGAGGCCGCCGTGCTGAGGACGGCCCTCGGCACGGGGAAGACGGAGGTCTCCTGGACCGCCACGGCCGTCAGCCCGTTCGTGTACAACCTGTCGTTCCCGGAGCAGCAGGTCACCTCGGACCGCACCTACAAGGTCCGGGACAAGAAGCTCGGCTCGGTCGTCTCCACGCATGAGTCGATGGGCGTGGCCGCCGACTTCGTCGACACGCTCCTGGTGTCCCGCCCCTACGGCGCCACCTTCGGCGCGTCCTCGCTCGCCGTGGTCGCCGCCCCCGGAAAGCGCACCGAGTACTACACGGCGGGCGACACCGTCTGGCAGAAGATGCTCTCCTCCAGCTTCCCCTGGGGCGAGATGATGATGGGCGACGCCCGCACGTACCAGGCAGGCCGGGCCATGAAGGAGGAGTGGTACCGGGGCCTGCTGGTGCCCGGCGCCCCGCGCGACGCGGAGGGTGCGGAGCTGCTCGCCGGTGAACGCCAGGACAACATGATCGGCGCCGCCCCCGCGTTCATGACCGACTCCGAACACATCGGCCAGCAGGGATCGTTCGGTGACATCGGCGGAATGCGACTCGAGCGTGAGGGGGAGCTCGTCGGCAGCAGCGGCTATCCGTTCGGAGCCTTCGCCGTGCCCGCCGAGGACGCCGCGTACGAACTCACGCTGATGACCACGAAGATCGGCTCGCCCGCCGAGGTCTGGAAGCGGTCCACGCGGACGGAGACCACCTGGGCGTTCCGTTCCGAGCGGAAGCCGGACGTGGCGTCCCAAGGCCTTCCGCTGCTCTTCCCGCGCTACGACGTGCCGTCCGACGGCATGAAGACCGTGCCCGCGAAGAACGGCCAGAAGATCGGGCTCGGCGCGACCGGGCACGCCGGGTACACCCCCGGCGAACTCACCGGCGCGAAGGTCTCCTTCAGTTACGACGGCGGCGAGACCTGGCACACGGCCACCACCGCACAGCAGGCCGGCCGCTGGACCGCGACCGTCGACCACGCGGACGCGACCGGGAAGTCCGTCACACTGCGGACCGAACTGAGCGATGCGAACGGCAACTCCGTGGTCCAGACCGTCAACGACGCGTACGTCGTGCGCTGAAGCGACGGGGCCGCCGGGAGAACGGACGAATCGCTGAGCCGCTGAGCCGCTGAATCCGTGATCGGCCGAACGCACGAACGGCTGCAACGCCGACCTGCCGATCATTCCGACCGGTCCGCCGGGCGTCCTTCCCGTGGGGGGTGGGGCCGCCCGGCGGACCCTTTGCGGGCCACATTTTCCCGATGTCCCGTTTTCGGGCCGCCTCCGCGGTGGACAATATGGGCATGAGTCAGCAGGGGGAGAAGCCCGCCGCCCACGAGGACGACTGGTGGCGCAAGCTGTACGACGAGACCGCGCAGGACACCGGTCCCGGCCGGGCGGCCGACAGCCTCGACGACCGCTTCGACTCCGTGTCGGACACGGTGAGCAGCCCGGTGGACAACCCGGTGGGCGGCCACCGGGACACCGCGCGCGAGACCGTCCGGGACCCGTACGGGGACGCGTACGAGGACCCGTTCGCGGACCGGTACGAGGAGCCGGACGCCGACCGTTATGAGAACCCGTACGCGGAGGCGTACCGGCCGCCCGGGCAGAGCCGGACCGAGGTGACGCGGCGGGAGCCGTCGCCCGACCCCGCCGCGGATCCGGCGACGGCTCCCGCCACGGCCCCGGGCGTGCCGGACCCTCGGTCGGCCCGGTATCCGTATGCGAAGCGCGACCGACAGCCTGAGCAGGCCGCTTACGCCGTACCGGAGCCGGAGCTTCACGCCGGTCCCGAACGGGCTGGCGGTCCCGAGGCGCCCGTCCCGCCCGTTCCGCCGACGTCCGCCGTCCCGCCCGTACCGCCGGGGCCGGCCGCCCCGCCCGTACCGCCGCAGGCTCCGCCCTCCCTTCCGGTCGCACCGCGCACCACCGCGTTTCCCGCCCCCTGGGAGGTGCCCGCCGGGCAGTCGGGGCCCCGGACGTTCGCCGCGCCGCGCGTGCCGGAAGAGCCCGAGCCCGCCCTCGCGCCCGCCCCCGGTGCCCTGCACGAACTTCCACCGGACTCCGCCGCGGCGGACGCGACCGACGACCGGCCGGCCGTCGGGCACCTCGGGGACCGGCCGCCCACCTACGACGCCGAGCCCGCCGCCCTGCCCTCCGCCACCTCGGAGAATCTGGACGGCCTCGGCCCCGACACCGTCCTGGACGGCGCGCGGTACGGGACGTACACCCTGCGCGCCGCCTCCGTACGCGGCGACTCCGCCCGCTTCCGCGGAGAACCCCGGCGCGACGGGCTGCTCACCGCCCGCTTCGGGGCCGCCGAGAGCGCCCTCGTCCTGGTCGCCGTGGCCGGCGGCAGACGGGCCGGCGAAGCGGCGCACCTCGCCGCGGCCGACGCCTGCCGCTGGATCGGCGGGGCCGTCGCCCGCAGCCACATCCGGCTCTCCGAGGACATAAGAGCGGGCCGCCGGGGCGACCTGAAGGCCGGACTGCACCGGCTCACCGACCGGACGTACGGCAAGCTGCGTGCCCGTGCCGCCGAACTCGGCGTCGAGCCGGACGCGTACACCGCGAGCCTCCGCTGCCTCCTGCTGTCCGCCGACCCCGACTGCCGCACCCGGGTCTTCTTCGGCGTCGGCAGCGGCGGCCTCTTCCGCCTCCGCGACGGACTCTGGCAGGACCTGGAGCCCTTCGTCCCGGACGGCGGCGCCCCGCAGCCGGGCGACGAGCAGGAGGAGGGCGCGGACGGGGACCGGCTGACCATGGACCTCCAGATCGCCGCGCCGCCCTCCCCGAACGCCGAGGGCCCCGCCCGCCCGGCCGCCGAGCCCTTCCGCTTCCGGGCCTCCGTGGCGCGCCCCGGCGACACGCTGCTGCTGTGCAGCAATGGCCTCGCCGAGCCGATGCGCGGCGAGGCCGCGCTCCCCGGCGAGCTCGCCGAGCGCTGGGGGAGCGCCGGACCGCCCGGACTGCCCGCCTTCCTCGCCGACACCCAGCTCCGGATCAAGGGGTACGCCGACGACCGCACCTGCGCCGCCGTCTGGGAGGCGTAACCGCGCACGCCGTGGGTTGATGGACTCCGGAGCCGGGCGAAACGGGTGTTTCGGGCTCCGGAGTCCGGACAGTCGAAGTGCACGGAGCACGGGCAAGGAAGGGTGCACACCCATGGCCAAGCAGAACGTGGCGGAGCAATTCGTCGACATCCTCGCCAGGGCAGGCGTCAAACGCATGTACGGCGTCGTCGGCGACAGCCTGAACCCCGTCGTGGACGCCATCCGGCGTAACTCGGCCATCGACTGGATCCATGTCCGCCACGAGGAGACCGCCGCCTTCGCGGCCGGCGCGGAAGCGCAGATCACCGGTTCGCTCGCGGCCTGCGCCGGCTCCTGCGGTCCGGGCAACCTGCACCTCATCAACGGCCTGTACGACGCCCACCGCTCCATGGCCCCGGTGCTGGCCCTCGCCTCGCACATTCCCTCCAGCGAGATCGGCCTCGGCTACTTCCAGGAGACCCATCCGGAGCTGCTGTTCCAGGAGTGCAGCCACTACAACGAGATGATCTCCAACCCGGAGCAGATGCCGAGACTGCTCCAGACGGCGATCCAGCACGCCATCGGGCGCGGCGGCGTCAGCGTCGTCTCGATGCCGGGCGACGTCGCCTCCAAACCCGCCCCCGAGAAGAGCATCGAGCACGCCCTCGTCACCACGCGGCCGACCGTACGGCCCGGCGACGACGAGATCGACAAGCTCTGCCGCATGGTCGATGAGGCCAAACGGGTGACACTGTTCTGCGGCAGCGGCACGGCCGGGGCGCACGCCGAGGTCATGGAGTTCGCCGAGAAGATCAAGTCCCCGGTCGGGCACGCGCTGCGCGGCAAGGAGTGGATCCAGTACGACAATCCGTACGACGTCGGGATGAGCGGACTGTTGGGCTACGGCGCCGCGTACGAGGCGACCAACGAGTGCGACCTTCTCGTCCTGCTCGGCACGGACTTCCCGTACAACGCCTTCCTCCCGGACAATGTGAAGATCGTCCAGGTCGATGTGCGCCCCGAGCACCTCGGCCGTCGCTCCAAGCTCGACCTCGCGGTCTGGGGCGATGTGCGCGAGACCCTGCGCTGCCTGACGCCCCGGGTGAAGCCCAAGTCCGACCGCAAGTTCCTCGACCGGATGCTGAAGAAGCACGCGAACGCCCTGGAGGGCGTGGTCAAGGCCTACACCCGCAAGGTCGAGAAGCACGTTCCGATCCACCCCGAGTACGTCGCCTCCGTGCTGGACGAGATGGCCGACGACGACGCCGTGTTCACCGTCGACACGGGCATGAACAACGTGTGGGCCGCCCGCTATCTGACGCCCAACGGCAAGCGGCGGGTGATCGGTTCGTTCAGCCACGGCTCGATGGCGAACGCCCTGCCGCAGGCGATCGGCGCCCAGTTCACCGACCTGAACCGGCAGGTCGTCGCGATGTCGGGCGACGGCGGGTTCTCCATGCTGATGGGCGACTTCCTCACGCTGGTCCAGCACGACCTGCCGGTGAAGGTCGTCCTGTTCAACAACTCCTCCCTCGGCATGGTCGAGTTGGAGATGCTCGTCGCGGGCCTCCCCTCGTACGGGACGACCAACAAGAACCCCGACTTCGCCGCCATCGCCCGTGCTGCGGGCGCCTACGGCGTCCGCGTGGAGAAGCCCAAGCAGTTGCAGAGCGCGCTCAAGGACGCCTTCAAGTACAAGGGGCCCGCGCTCGTCGACGTGGTCACCGACCCGAACGCGCTCTCCATCCCGCCGAAGATCAGCGCCGACATGGTCACCGGCTTCGCGCTCTCCGCCAGCAAGATCGTGCTCGACGGCGGAGTGGGCCGGATGCTCCAGATGGCCCGCTCCAACCTCCGCAACGTGCCCCGTCCTTGAGCCGGCCGGACCGGTGGAGGGCCCTCTCCGGGCGGCCCTCCACCAGGGTCCGGTCGTCATGTCCCCTTCGCTCGGAGCGTGCGGGAACACCCCTCGCGCGGAGGGTCAGCAGTCGTGGTCGACCAGATCGAAGGATGCGTAGTGGTCGGCGGTGTAGTAGTCCTCCTCCACCTGCTCACCGGTGACGATCCGGCGGGCGCCGCGGGTGTCGGAGCCGGGGGTGATGACCGTGTACTCGTGGTAGTAGCCGGTGGACTGGCCGGGCAGCAGGCCCTCCCGGTTCTGGAAGACGGTCCCGTCCTGCTCGAACGGGAACGGTCCGCCCTGCTCGATGAGATCCAGGGTGTCGTGCGCCTGGGACGGCAGCGCGGAGTAGCAGACGCTGCCCACCGCGGCTGCCCGGAAGGCGGTCGCGGAGTGGGCGGTGGGGGCGGCGGCCGGGGTGGCCGCCTGGGCCGTGACCGGGCCCGAGGCGAGGAGAACGGACAGGAGGGCGGCCGAGCCGCCTAGCCGGGTGATGCGTGGGGGGATGCGCATACCATCATGATGACGCGCGTAGAAGTTGGGTCGTCAACGTCAACTCAGTTGTATTCGCCGGACGTTAACCGGAGCTGCGCCTATGTGGTGATGGCGTGCGCGGGTGGGATGTTCCGTGCGCCCCTCGCCGCTCCCGACCGTTCACCTCTTGACGCTTCGACAAGCGTGACCGTGTGCGTACAGGGGCATGCATCCCGTGAGGCTGTTCGACGGGCGGCCGGATCAGAGGAGGTCGGTTCACTGTGCGGGCGGGGGAAATGGCGAAGCGTCAGAGAAGGGCCACGGTCATCGAGGGGCGGGGCCCCCGGGGCCGGAGACCGGGCGAGGCCATACCGCCGGCCCGGATGCGCCGGAGGGTGGGCCACACCGAGCGGTCGGCGGTGGGCGAAGTCCGCCGGGAGCTGCGGGAGTTCCTCCGGCACCGCTCCGACGAGGAGCAGACCGAGGCGGCGGAGCTGCTGGTGAGCGAGCTGGTGACCAACGCTCTCATCCATACGCGGCACGGGGCCGTGGTCACCGCTACGGCGACGCCCGCCCGACTGCGTGTGGAGGTCCAGGACTTCGCGTCGGAGGATCTGCCCGCGCCGTACGTACCGAACGCCGACGACGGTACGCACGGCAGGGGCCTGATCCTGGTCCGGAGCCTGGCCGACGCCTGGGGCGTGGAGGCACAGGGCCTGGGCAAGGTCGTCTGGTTCGAGCTGCACGGCGGAAGGTCCTGAGGGCCCTCCGCCGCGATGCGCGCTCAGCCGAACTGCTGTTCCAGATCCTTCAGTTTCTGTTCCAGCGAGTCGAGCCGGGGGAGTGTCTGGGTGTCGTCCTCGGCGGTGAGGTCGACGGTCCTCGGGTCACTTCCCCGGCTCGAAGCGTCCAGGCTCTTCGAGCTCGAACCGTCCGCCTGCTTCGGGCCGACGGCTTGCAGGGATGGCCGGGGTCGCAGAGGCAGCTGACCCGGCTCTGCTATGGCGGGCTCCGCGACGGCCGGCGGCGCGCCGCCCGAGGGCGGGGCGAGTGCGGGCACGTCCACCTGCCGATCCCCCCGTCCGCCGCGTCCCCAGACCCGGTTCTGCCGGTTCAGGGCCTTGATGCGGGCCCGGTCCAGCTTCTCCTGGTCGCGTCGGCGCAGCCGGTCCTGCTCACGTTCCCTGCGGTCCTCCCGCACCTCGTCCACCGCCTCGTCCAGGGTGCGGACGCCCTCCAGGAGCATCAGCGACCAGGCGCCGAAGGTCTCCCTGGGGGCCCGCAGCCAGCGGACGATCCGGATCTGCGGCAACGGACGGGGCACCAGGCCCTGTTCGCGCAGCGCGGCGCGGCGGGTCTGCTTCAGCGCGCGGTCGAAGAGCACCGCGGCCGAGAGGGACATCCCTGCGAAGAAGTGCGGTGCGCCCGCGTGGTCCATGCCCCGGGGGGCGTGCACCCAGTTGAACCAGGCGGCGGCCCCGGCGAACGTCCACACCAGCAGCCGGGAGCCGAGTGCCGCGTCTCCGTGGCTCGCCTCCCGTACGGCCAGCACGGAACAGAACATCGCGGCCCCGTCCAGTCCGAACGGGACCAGATACTCCCAGCCTCCGGTGAGGTTCAGGTTCTGCCGGCCGAAGCCGACGAGCCCGTGGAAGGAGAGCGCGGCGGCGACCGCCGCGCAGCAGAACAGCAGGACGTAACTGGCGGTGGCGTACAGCGCCTCCTTGCGTCTGCGGCGTTCCTCGCTGCGTTCCCAGGAGTCGTCGGCCGCGGCCTTGCCGGCGGCACGCTTGCCGCGTGCGACCACCGTCACCGCCGCCATGACTCCCACGAGCAGTACGGCGCCCGGAAGCAGCCAGTCAAGCGATATGTCGGTCAGTCTCATGCGCGGTCCCTTGCGTCACGTAGGGCGTTTCGTGCGCCATCGTGACGGAATTCCCGTCCCGCTCCGGTGGTTTCGGGACAAGAGCACGCCATGGGGGTGGGAGAGGCTATCGATGGGTGGAATCTTGTCGAACGGCCGCCCGGTGCAGCCGAGTTGCGTTCGATTCCGCGTCATCCGGACGGGCGGTGTGGATCAGGAAGCGGCCGCGAGCTTGCGTACCCGGTCCGCGTCACAGGTACGCGGGCAGGTCACACAGGTGTCCTCGGGGCGCAGGGTGTAGAAGAGGCAGCAGCTCGCCCGGTCCCGGGTCGGCAGCGACCGGCCGTCGGGTCCGGTCAGCTCGCGGAAGCCGGCCCCGCCGGCGTACGGCTTGGTCGTGCCCGGGAGCAGCAGTTCCAGCTCCGTCATCGCGCGGCGCTCCTCGCCCAGCAGATGCGCGATGTACCAGAGGCCCTCGACGATCTCGTCGGTCGCCATCCCCCACAGGGCACGCTTCCCGCGCCGCATGCGAGGCCCGAAGCCCTCCAGCACCGGACCGAGGTGCTCGGTCAGGGAGGCCAGGACCTCGGCCCGCAGCGCCGCCTCGTCCGCGACGACCCGGGCCCCGGGCAGTGTGGCGGCCGGGTCGTCCGGCAGGCAGGCGAACTCCCGGACCCGCACGGTCAGGTGCCCCAGGGCTCGCTGGAAGGCCACGTCCTCGACCGGGATCCGCACCACCCGGCGCTGCAGGAACCACGGCACCGTCACCAGCAGGCAGGCGGGCCAGGCGTACCGGTGCAGACCGAAGCTCGCCACCACGTCCGGACGGGCCTGCTGCCCGTAGTCGCGCAGCACCTGGGCGTTGTCCCAGGCGAGGAAGGCGTCCACGGCGTGACCGCCGGCCGCCAGCTCCGCCGCGCCGACCCAGCCCGCTCCGGACGGGGCTACGGCGTCGCCGTCGAGCACGTCGGCCCGCAGACCGGGGAACACCTCGGTCAGGCGGGCGTACGCGGCGGTCACGGGGGACGTCGCGGTGCCGGTGAACGGCGGGGAGAGGGTCATGCAGGGGACCACCGAATCGGGATCGTTTGCAGGTAAGGCTTACCTTACCCGATGCCGTCGATGTTTGAACCGCAGCCTCCTCCCTCTATCGTGCACAGGAGGTCCGGCGCACGCGAGTCGGCCCGCGGCAGGCGGAGGAGGTCCGGGTGGAGCAGGGCAGCGCGCGTGAGGGCGTACGTCCGGCGTACGCCCCCGGAGCGTTCTCGCGTGCTCCGGCGGACGGCCGGATGCCGGAGGCCCGGGTGCCGGAACAGGCCCGGGGCGAGCAGGCCGGGGCCGAGCGGGCCGGGGGGCGACCGGCCGACGGGGAGCAGGCCAGGGGCGAGCACACCCACAGTGAGCCTCCCGCGCCGCGTGTCGTCCAGCGCCACTCCGTGCGCGGCCAGATCCTGGACGCCCTGCGCGCCGCCCTCGTCGACGGCGAGCTGGTGCCCGGCCAGGTGTACTCCGCCCCCGCGCTCGGCGCCCGCTTCGGGGTCTCCGCGACGCCGGTGCGCGAGGCCATGCAGCGGCTGGCCGTCGAGGGAGCCGTCGAGGTCGTGCCGAACCGGGGCTTCCGGGTCAGCGAACGCGGCCCCCGCGAGCTGGCCGAACTGGCCGAGGTGCGGGCCCTGATCGAGGTGCCGGTGATGCTCGGCCTGGCCCGTACGGTCCCGGCGCACCGCTGGTGCGGCCTGCGCCCGCTGGCGGAGGCCACGGTCACGGCGGCGGCCGTGGGCGACCGGGCCGCCTACGCCGAGTCGGACCGGGCCTTCCACCGCGCGGTCCTCATGCTGTCGGGCAACGAGCAGCTCGTGGCCGTCGCCGACGAACTGCACCGGCGCTCCCAGTGGCCGCTGGTGTCGGGCCCCGCCACCCGCCGGGCCGATCTGCTGGCCGACGCCTCCGAGCACACCGCCCTGCTCGACGCCCTCGTCTCCCAGGACCTCGCCGTCGTCCAGGCCCTGGTCCGCGAACACTTCGCCGGCGCGGACCGCTGACCGGGTGAAGTCCGCGGCCGGGAGGAGGGCGTCGGACGCCCTGCCTCAGCTCGCCTCGGCGGTGCGCGGGGCCGGCGGCCCCAGGTAGGGGGCCAGCCAGGTGGGCACACCGCCGAGGAGCCGGAACAGCCGGCCCGCCTCGGCGCGCAGCCGCACCGCCTCCGGCTCCTCCACCGCCTCCGCGAGGGAGATCAGCGCCGGGGCCGTACCGACCAGGAACCCCAGCTCCTCCCGGATCCGCAGCGACTCCGCGAAGCCGTGCCGGGCCTCGGCGAGCTCCCCCTCGCGCAGGGCGAGCGCCGCCAGATGCCGCCAGGTGGACGAAAGCAGCAGCTCGTCGCCCCGGGTCGCCGCACCGGCGTGCGCCCGGCGGAAGGCGGCGCGCGCCGACTGCGGCGACTCCGCGATGTTCTGGGCGATCAGCCCGCGCCGGAAGTCCAGCAGCGGCCGGGCCGGGGACGCGGGGGCCAGCAGCGCCGCCGACCGGCTCAGCGCCACGCTCGCCTCGTCGGCCCGGTCCCGTACCGCCAGGAGGGTCGAGGCGTACGCCAGATGGCCCCGCTCGGAAGCGGCCGAACCGCGCTCGTCGTCGCTGCGGGCGATGGCCTCCGCCGTGCGCAGGGCGTCCTCGGCGTCGGTCCAGCCCTGTCCGGTGTAGAGACACCGCTCGGTCAGCAGCGCGGTGCGCTGGAGAGCGGAAGCCGGATCGGTGCTCGCGTGGCGCTCCAGCAGCGCGGCCGCGTCGGTCCAGCAGGCGCGTGACCGCAGCCGCCATACCGCGGTCTGGAGCGGCGGATCGTCATCTGCTGTCGTTCCGGAACCAGACATGGCGGTATGCGCCACATTGCCCTCCCCGAGCGCGCCATTGTGCTGTTGGGTACGGCGCATCTCAGCACGGAATGGCACGCCGGGCCAAGGGGTCCGGACAATGTCAGGTGAAAGATTTCACAATCGGCCGGAGCGCGACGGGTCGCCGCCGGGCCCCGTGCGCGGCCGGAAGATCAGCTCATGCGCAGGGCGAGGAAGAAGTCGAGCTTGTCCTCCAGGCGCGAAAGGTCACGCCCCGTCAACTGCTCGATTCGTCCGACGCGATAGCGCAACGTGTTGACGTGCAGGTGCAGCCGGGCCGCGCAGCGGGTCCAGGACCCGTCGCAGTCCAGGAAGGCCTCCAGCGTCTCGATCAGCTCCGCCCGGTGGCGCCGGTCGTAGTCGCGCAGCGGGTCCAGCAGCCGGGCGGTGAAGGCGCGCCGGACGTCGTCGGGGACGAACGGCAGCAGCAGCACGTGCGAGGCCAGCTCGTGGTGACCGGCCGCGCAGACCCGCCCCGGACGGGCCGCGGCCACCCGGCGGGCGTGCCGGGCCTCCTCCAGCGCGCCGCGCAGCCCTTCGGCGGAATGCACGGCCGCGCTGACACCCAGTGTCAGCCGGCCGTCGTCGGCGAGCCCCGCGGCGAGCGGTTCGCGCACCGAGGCGAGCAGCGCGTCGGCGTGCAGCCCGGGCTCCTCGTCGAGGGCGTCGGCGTCCTCGACGTCCGCCCGCGCCGCTTCGCCCGAAGCGCCTTCCTCGGGGCCCGGGGCCGCGGTGGTGGCCGTGGGCAGCGGCACCAGGGCGATGGCCTCCTCGCCCGTGTGGGCGACGGCGATCCGGTCGGCCGAGTCGGGGCCGCTGACCGCCGGGTCGACGAGGATCTCCTCCAGCAGCGCCTGGGCCACCGGACCGCTCGCGATGTCGCCCGCGGCGGCCGTCTGGCCCGTGGCGCCCCAGTCGACCCGGGCCACCACGACCTGCCACTGCGGGGCCACGCCGAGGCCGGGCAGCAGGACCGGTGCGGCGACCCGCAGCCTGGCCGCGATCTCGGCGGGGGCGGCGCCCGCCTGGACCAGCTCCAGCACCTCCTGGGCGAGCCTGCGGCGTACCGTACGGGCCGCGTCGCGGCGGTCGCGTTCGACCGCGATCAGCTGGGTGACGCCCTGGAGCAGATCGAGCCGCGCGGCGGGCCAGTCCGAGGCGTCCGCCTCGACCGCCAGCAGCCAGTCGGACAGCACCGACTCCCGTACGTCGCGGGCGGCCGGCACCGCGCCCCGGCCGGTGTTCCGGATCGGGAAGAGCGAATACGTCGTGCCGGCGACCGCCGCCCGGTGCGGACCCCGGCGGCCGGTACGGGTCGCGGCCAGGTGGTGCCCGGCCAGCGCCGCGCCCAGCGGTCCGGGCAGCGGGGCGCCCGCCCCGGCGATCTGGCGGCCGGTGGGGGACAGGACCCAGGCCCGCAGGTCCAGGTCGGAGGTGAGGAGGTCCAGGACCACCTCGGGGCCGCCGCCCGCCGGGCCCGAGGTCATCAGCCGGCGGTGCCGGTCCACCACGGCCGCCAGATCGCCCGCCCGCTCGCCGGAGACCTGGCGTACGACGTGCTCGGTGATCGTTGCGAAAGCCACGGTCTCGTTCACGGCGAAGAGAGGGAGGCGGTGGTGCCGGCACGCCTCGACCAGATCGGCGGGGATGTCGCGGAGCTCCGCCTCACCGGCCGCGAGACCGGCCACCCCGGCGCCCGCCAGGATCCGGACGAACGGCTCGGAGTCCGCCGCGTCCCGGCGCCAGGCGAGCCCCGTGAGCACCAGCTCTCCGCCGGAGAGATAGCGGCTGGGATCGCGCAGGTCGGTCGTCATGACGCCCCGGACCGTGCGGTCCAGCTCGTCCTCGCCGCCGAGCAGCCGCAGGCCCAGCGCGTCGGTCTCCAGCAGTGCGCGCAGCCGCATCTCGTCGCCGCCGATCTTTCCGTAGGGAGCAGGTGAGGTTCGTGGAAGTGCAGGTGAAGGTGGAAGTGGGTGAAGGAGGCCGTGGGGTGGGGGAGCCATGGGGCGAACGGGTATCTGTGGATTGCGGAGAGGTTACCGATTCCCGCCATTCGTTCGAATCTACAAGACGAGGACGGACACCAGCCAACTCCTTCAGTGTTTCGGTGACTGCACCGGCAGGAGCAGGGCTTGTGTACTGGGCCACACACCACGTGAACACCATATGAACGAGCCAGTCGAGGGCCGGCCGTCCCCCAGCCCCAGCGAACGACCCGATTGAGAAGAAGAGAGCCACTCATGGACTTCCTTCGCCCCGCCAGCTGGGAGGAGGCGCTCGCCGCCAAGGCCGAGCACCCCACAGCTGTGCCCATCGCGGGCGGCACCGATGTGATGGTCGAGATCAACTTCGACCACCGGCGGCCCGAGTACCTCCTGGACCTGAACCGCATCGGTGAGCTGTCCGAGTGGGAGGTGGGCCAGGAGAGCGTGCGGCTCGGCGCCTCCGTGCCGTACAGCAGCATCATGGAGCACCTGCGCGCCGAGCTGCCCGGCCTGGCGCTCGCCTCGCACACCGTCGCCTCCCCGCAGATCCGCAACCGGGGCGGCGTCGGAGGCAACCTCGGCACCGCCTCGCCGGCCGGTGACGCCCACCCGGCCCTGCTCGCGGCCGACTGCGAGGTCGAGGCCGAATCCGTACGCGGAACGCGGCTGATTCCCATCGACGCCTTCTACACAGGGGTCAAGCGCAACGCCCTGGAGCCGGACGAGCTGATCCGCGCCGTGCACATCAGGAAGGCCGACGGACCCCAGCAGTACTCCAAGGTCGGCACCCGCAACGCCATGGTCATCGCCGTCTGCGCGTTCGGCATCGCGCTGCACCCCGAGACCCGCACCGTGCGCACCGGCATCGGCTCCGCGGCCCCGACGCCCGTCCGGGCCAAGGCGGCCGAGGACTTCCTGAACGCCGCGCTCGAAGAGGGCGGGTTCTGGGAGAACGGCAAGATCATCACCCCCGCGATCGCCAAGCAGTTCGCCGCCCTCGCGTCCGGCGCCTGCAACCCGATCGACGACGTGCGCGGCACGGCGAAGTACCGCAGGCACGCGGTCGGCATCATGGCCCGCCGCACGCTCGGCTGGACCTGGGAGCAGTACCGCGGCGCGGGCCGCACGCTGGAAGGAGCTGCGTAACCATGCGAGTCAATTTCACGGTCAACGGCCGTCAGCAGGAAGCCGACGACGTGTGGGAGGGCGAGTCCCTCCTGTACGTCCTGCGTGAGCGCATGGGCCTGCCCGGCTCCAAGAACGCCTGCGAGCAGGGCGAGTGCGGTTCCTGCACGGTCCGCCTGGACGGCGTCCCGGTCTGTGCGTGCCTGGTCGCCGCCGGTCAGGTCGAGGGCCGCGAGGTCGTCACCGTCGAGGGGCTGGCCGACTACGCCAAGCA
Organism: Streptomyces anulatus; assembly: GCF_014650675.1. Classification (GTDB taxonomy): domain Bacteria; phylum Actinomycetota; class Actinomycetes; order Streptomycetales; family Streptomycetaceae; genus Streptomyces; species Streptomyces anulatus. The sequence goes on from NZ_BMVK01000005.1 coordinate 371,626, forward strand.
CCGCGAGGACGCCCACCCCGGCGGCGGCTGCGCCGCCGGATCCTGCGGCACCACACTGGACGCCGCCAAGCGCTGGCAGTCCAGGCCCACCGACGGGCAGGCCGGCGAGGCCGCCCCGCTCTCCCCGATCCAGCAGGCGTTCATCGACGCCGGAGCCGTCCAGTGCGGGTTCTGCACCCCCGGCCTGCTGGTCGCCGCCGACGAACTGCTGGAGAACACCCCCTCGCCGTCCGACCAGGACATCCGTGAGGCGCTCTCCGGCAACCTCTGCCGCTGCACCGGCTACGAGAAGATCCTCGACGCGGTCCGCCTCGCGGCCGCCCGTCAGGAAGAGGCGGTCCAGTCATGACGACGCCCCCCAAGGCCCAGACCGTACCGGCCGGCACCCCCACCAAGATCACCCAGGGGTCGCCCACCAAGGGCGGCATCGGCGAGTCCACGCTCCGCCCCGACGGCACCCTCAAGGTCACCGGCGAGTTCGCGTACTCCTCCGACATGTGGCACGAGGACATGCTGTGGGGCCAGACGCTGCGCTCCACCGTCGCACACGCCGAGATCGTCTCCATCGACACCTCCGAGGCGCTCGCGACGTCCGGCGTCTACGCCGTGATGACCTACGACGACCTGCCCGCCGAGATGAAGAACTACGGCCTGGAGATCCAGGACACCCCGGTTCTCGCCCACGGCAAGGTCCGTCACCACGGTGAGCCGGTCGCGATCGTGGCCGCCGACCACCCGGAGACCGCGCGCCGCGCCGCGGCCAAGATCAAGATCGAGTACCGCGAGCTGCCGCTCATCACCGACGAGGCCTCGGCGACCGCTCCCGACGCCGTGCTCGTGCACGAGGGCCGCGACGACCACCACATCGGCCACGTCCCGCACCCCAACATCGTGCACCGCCAGCCGATCATCCGAGGCGACGCCGACGAGGCCGCGAAGCGGGCCGACGTCATCGTCACCGGCGACTACACCTTCGGCATGCAGGACCAGGCCTTCCTCGGCCCCGAGTCCGGCCTCGCGGTGCCCTCCGAGGACGGCGGCGTCGAGCTGTACGTCGCCACCCAGTGGCTGCACTCGGACCTCGGCCAGATCGCCCCCGTCCTCGGCCTGCCCGAGGAGAAGGTCCGCATGACGCTCTCCGGCGTCGGCGGGGCCTTCGGCGGCCGCGAGGACATCTCGATGCAGATCCACGCCTGCCTGCTGGCGCTCCGCACCGGCAAGCCGGTCAAGATCGTCTACAACCGGTTCGAGTCCTTCTTCGGACACGTCCACCGGCACCCGGCGAAGCTCCACTACGAGCACGGCGCCACCAAGGACGGCAAGCTCACGCACATGAAGTGCCGCATCGTCCTGGACGGCGGGGCCTACGCCTCCGCCTCCCCGGCCGTCGTCGGCAATGCCTCCTCGCTCTCGGTCGGCCCGTACGTCGTCGAGGACGTCGACATCGAGGCGATCGCGCTCTACACCAACAACCCGCCCTGCGGCGCGATGCGCGGCTTCGGCGCGGTCCAGGCGTGCTTCGCCTACGAGGCGCAGATGGACAAGCTCGCCGCGAAGCTGGACATGGACCCGGTGGAGTTCCGGCAGCTCAACGCCATGGAACAGGGCACCCTGCTGCCCACCGGACAGTCGTGCGACTCGCCGGCCCCGGTCGCCGAGCTGCTGCGCCTGGTCAAGTCCCGGCCGCTGCCGCCCGAGCAGCAGTGGCTGGCGGCGGGCAGCGAGGGCACCTCCGTCGACGTCCGCGCGCTGCCCGGCGGGCTCTCCAACACCACCCACGGCGAAGGCGTCGTGCGGGGTGTCGGCTACGCGGTCGGCCTGAAGAACGTCGGCTTCTCCGAAGGCTTCGACGACTACTCCACCGCCCGGGTCCGGATGGAGGTCATCAACGGCGAACCGGTCGCGACCGTGCACACCGCGATGGCCGAGGTCGGCCAGGGCGGCGTCACCGTCCACGCCCAGATCGCCCGTACCGAACTCGGCGTCAACCAGGTCACCATCCACCCCGCCGACACCCGGGTCGGCTCCGCCGGATCCACCTCCGCCTCCCGCCAGACGTACGTCACCGGCGGCGCGGTCAAGAACTCCTGCGAAGCCGTACGGGAGAAGGTCCTGGAGCTGGGCCGCACCAAGTTCGGCACCTACCACCCGGCCTGGGCCACCGCCGAACTCCTCCTGGAGGGCGGCAAGGTCGTCACCGACGGCGGCGAGGTGCTGGCCGACCTCGCCGACGTCCTGGAGGACGAGGCGATCGACATCGAGCTGGAGTGGCGCCACCGGCCCACCGAGGCGTTCGACCTGCGCACCGGACAGGGCAACGGCCACGTCCAGTACTCCTTCGCCGCGCACCGCGCGGTCGTCGAGGTCGACACCGAGCTCGGCCTGGTCAAGGTCATCGAACTGGCCTGCGCCCAGGACGTCGGCAAGGCGCTCAACCCGCTCTCCGTCCTCGGCCAGATCCAGGGCGGCACCCTCCAGGGCATGGGGGTCGCCGTGATGGAGGAGATCATCGTCGACCCGAAGACCGCGAAGGTGCGCAACCCGTCCTTCACGGACTACCTCCTGCCCACCATCCTCGACACGCCGACCATCCCCGTCGACGTGCTCGAACTCGCCGACGAGAACGCCCCGTACGGGCTGCGCGGCATCGGCGAGGCCCCCACCCTGTCGTCCACCCCGGCCGTCCTCGCGGCGATCCGGAACGCGACGGGTCTTGAGCTCAACAGGACACCGGTGCGGCCCGAACACCTCACCGGCGCCTGAGATCCTGCCGGGCGGCCTCCCACCGGTCGCCGCCCGGCAGTCTCCGAGCGGTCCCCCCCGAACTCTCCGGGCGGTGCGCAGCGCCGAGAACGTCACACTTTTCCGCACCCCGCACCGTCCGGAGGCACCAAGTACCGCACCGCTCGCGGTTCTTCACCGTGCCGAGCGCACGGCATCGCCTCACGGACCATCCGTGCCGCCGGCACATCCGTTCTGCTTCACCGTCCGTCCCGGCCGTCCCCGGGTCGTGCAGCCGACGCAGTCATCCCAAATCCCGCATTCAGGAATCTCCAAGCGGGTGCCCCTGTGAACCTTGGGAGTCAGGCATCATGACCCAGCAGTCAGTGGAACCGAAGACCAGCGCGGAGGCCGCGGGCCCCGGCTCGCGCGTCCCCGCCGGAAGATCATGGCTCGACCGGTACTTCCACATATCCGAACGAGGATCCACCGTCGCGCGCGAGCTGCGCGGCGGCGTCACGACCTTCATGGCCATGGCGTACATCCTTCTGCTCAACCCGCTGATCCTGGGCGGGGAGGACCTCAACGGCAACCTCCTCAGCCAGCCCGGCCTGATCACCGCGACCGCCTTCGCGGCGGCCGCGACGACCCTGCTCATGGGCTTCGTCGGCAAGGTGCCCCTGGCGCTCGCCGCCGGGCTCAGCGTCTCCGGCGTGCTCGCCTCGCAGGTCGCGCCCAACATGACCTGGCCGCAGGCCATGGGCATGTGTGTGATCTACGGTGTGGTGATCTGCCTCCTGGTGGTCACCGGCCTCCGCGAGATGATCATGAACGCGATCCCGCTCGCGCTCAAGCACGGCATCACCATGGGCATCGGGCTCTTCATCGCCCTCATCGGCCTCTACAAGGCCGGATTCGTCCACCAGGGCGAGGCGACCCCCGTCTCCCTCGGCCCGGCCGGTGAACTCGCCGGCTGGCCCGTCCTCATCTTCTGCGTGACCCTGCTGCTCATCTTCATGCTCCAGGCGCGCAACATCCCCGGCGCGATCCTCATCGGCATCGCCGTCGGCACCGTGGTCGCGATCGTCATCAACGCGATCGTCGACATCGACCCCAAGACGTGGAGCAGCGGCCCGCCGGAGCTGGAGGGCAGCGCGGTCTCCGCCCCCGACTTCTCGCTCTTCGGGAACGTCGAGTTCGGCGGCTGGGGAGACGTCGGGGTGATGACGGTCGGCATGATCGTCTTCACCCTGGTGCTGGCCGGCTTCTTCGACGCGATGGCCACCATCATCGGCGTCGGCACCGAGGCCAAGCTCGCCGACGACAAGGGCCGTATGCCGGGCCTGTCCAAGGCGCTGTTCATCGACGGCGCCGGCGGCGTGATCGGCGGTGTCGCCTCGGGCTCCGGCCAGACGGTCTTCGTGGAGTCGGCCACCGGCGTCGGCGAAGGGGCCCGGACCGGGCTCGCCTCCGCCGTCACCGGCCTCTTCTTCGCCGCCTGTCTCTTCTTCACCCCGCTCACCGCGATCGTGCCGACCGAGGTGGCCTCCGCCGCCCTCGTCGTCATCGGCGCGATGATGATGCAGAACGCCCGGCACGTGGACTGGAGCGACCGCTCGGTCGCCATCCCGGTCTTCCTGACCGTGGTCCTGATGCCCTTCACGTACACCATCACCACCGGTGTCGCCGCGGGTGTCATCGCGTACAGCGCCATCAAGCTCGCCCAGGGCCGGGCCCGCGAGGTCGGGGCCTTCATGTGGGGGCTGACGGTGATCTTCATCGTCTTCTTCGCCCTCAACCCGATCGAGAGCTGGCTGGGCGTCCACTGACGCCCGAGCCCCCTTCACGCCCAAAGGAGACACGCCATGCTGGACATCGCCGAGGAGCTGCACCGGTGGGTCTCGCAGGGACGCGAGTTCGCCGTCGCCACCGTGGTGGCGGTCGGCGGCAGCGCGCCCCGGCAGCCAGGAGCCGCCCTCGCCGTCGACCGCGACGGCACGGCCATCGGTTCGGTGTCCGGCGGATGCGTGGAGGGGGCTGTCTACGAACTGTGCCAACAGGCTCTGGACGACGGGGAATCCGTTCGCGAGCGCTTCGGCTACAGCGACGAGGACGCCTTCGCGGTCGGTCTGACCTGCGGCGGCGTCATCGACATCCTGGTGACACCGGTACGGACGGACGACCCCGCCCGCCCGGTGTTCGCCGCCGCGCTCGCGGCCGCCGCCGAGGGGACGGCGGCCGCGCTGGCACGCGTCACGGACGGACCCGGGGAACTGCTCGGACTCCCGCTCCTGGTCCGCGCCGACGGCAGCCACGAGGGCGGGCTCGGCGGCCACCCGGCGCTCGACCGGACCGCCGCCGCCGAGGCCCGCGCCCTGCTCGACGCGGGCCGCACCGGGCCGCTCGCCATCGGCGCGGAGGGATCCCGCTGCGGACGGCCCATCGAGCTGCTGGTCGAATCCAGCGTTCCGCCGCCGCGCATGATCGTCTTCGGTGCCATCGACTTCGCCGCCGCGCTGGTCCGCGCCGGGAAGTTCCTCGGCTACCGGGTCACCGTCTGCGACGCCCGACCGGTTTTCGCCACCGAGGCACGCTTCCCCGAGGCCGACGAGATCGTCGTCGACTGGCCCCACCGCTACCTCGCCGGGACCGCGACCGACGCGCGCACCGTGCTCTGCGTCCTCACCCACGACGCCAAGTTCGACATACCGCTGCTGGAGGCCGCCCTGCGCCTCCCGGTCGCGTACGTCGGCGCGATGGGCTCCCGCCGCACCCACCTGGACCGCGACGACCGGCTGCGCGAGGTCGGCCTCACCGACCGTGAACGGGCGCGGCTGCACTCGCCGATCGGGCTCGACCTGGGCGCCCGTACGCCGGAGGAGACGGCCCTGTCCATCGCCGCCGAGATCGTCGCGGTCCGGCGCGGCGGCAGCGGCGTACCGCTCACCGGGGCCCATACCCCCATTCATCACGACAGCAGCGGACAGCCGCTCGCCTCGGTGGCCTGAAACGTCCGTCAACAGCCTGTCCACCTCGGGCGGGTTACCGCCACGGCGGTTTCCCGCCCGACCGCAACGCAGCGGTCTTCCCGGATTTGCCGGTAGATCAACTGCATGACTTCTTCCCCCTCCTCCGTTCCCGGCCGGGCGAGATCCGCCCGCCCAGGACGCAGAGCCCTGCTCCTGGCGACCTCGGCGGCCCTGATGGGCGGCATGCTGGTCCCCTTCGCCGGCACCGCGGGCGCCGCCCCCGCACCCCGCTCCGAGACCCCGCGCTCCGACGTACGCACCGAGAGCCACACCGTCACTCTGATCACCGGTGACGTCGTGCGTTACGTGGACGGCCCCGGCGACCAGGACACCGTCACCGTGGACCGCCCCGACGGCGCGAGCGGCGGCGTGCGCATCCAGCAGGCGGGCGAGGACGTGTACGTCCTGCCCGACGAGGCCACCACGCTGATCGCTGCGGGCACCCTGGACCGACGGCTGTTCAACGTCTCGGCCCTGGTGCGGATGGGATACGACGACGAGGGCACCGGCTCCGTCCCGCTCATCGCCACCTACCCGCCCGCACGGGGCAAGGCGCTGCCCGCCGCCCCGCGCGGCGCGAAGAAGGTCCGCACCCTCGAATCCGTCAACGGGGCAGCCCTCACGGCCGACAAGGACGACGCTCGGACGTTCTGGAGCGCCATCACCCGTACGGAAAAGGCCCGTTCGCTCGACGGCGGGATCGCGAAACTCTGGCTGGACGGCCGCTCCGAGGCGCTGCTGACCGAGTCGGTGCCGCAGGTGGGCGCCCCGCAGGCGTGGGCCGCCGGCTTCGACGGCAAGGGCGCCAAGGTCGCCGTCCTGGACACCGGCATCGACGCCGACCACCCGGACGTCAAGGACCGCGTCGTCGGCGCCCGCAGCTTCGTCCCGGGCGAGGAGGTCGACGACAAGAACGGTCACGGCACGCACGTCGCCTCCACCATCGCCGGGTCCGGCGCCGCCTCCGAGGGCGCCAACAAGGGCGTCGCCCCGGCGGCCGACCTGCTCGTCGGCAAGGTCCTCAGCGACGAGGGCTCCGGCGCGGACTCCGGGATCATCGAGGCCATGGAGTGGGCCAAGGCCGAAGGGGCCGACGTCGTCTCCATGAGCCTCGGCTCCCCGGTGCCCGACGACGGCACGGACCCGATGTCCCAGGCGGTGAACTCCCTCTCGGCGGACGGCGGTCCGCTGTTCGTGATCGCGGCGGGCAACGCGTACGGGGCGGGCACCATCGGCTCGCCCGGCTCGGCGGAGCAGGCGCTCACCATCGCCGCCGTCGACAAGCAGGACGGCCGCGCCGCCTTCTCCTCGATGGGCCCGCTGGTCCGCTCGCACGGCCTGAAGCCCGATCTGTCGGCCCCCGGCGTCGACATCAACGCCGCCGCCTCGCAGTCCGTCCCCGGCATCGAGGGCATGTACCAGTCGATGTCCGGTACGTCGATGGCCACGCCCCATGTCGCGGGCGCGGCGGCCATCCTGAAGCAGCGTCACCCCGACTGGTCCGGTCAGCGCATCAAGGACGCGCTGATGACCTCGTCCAAGAAGCTCGACGCGTACACCCCGTACGAGCAGGGCACCGGCCGGCTGGATGTGAAGGCGGCGATCGACACGACGATCGAGGCCACCGGCTCGGTCCAGGTGGCCTCCTACGACTGGCCGCACAGCCCGTCCGACCAGGTCGCCGAGCGCACCATCACCTACCGCAACGCGGGTGACACGGACGTCACGCTGAACCTGGCCACCGACACGGACGAGGCGGCGTACACGCTGTCCACCGACACGCTGACCGTCCCGGCCGGGGGCACCGCGGAGGCGGTCCTGTCCCTGGACCCGGCCGAGGTCGCCAACGACACCACCTTCTCCGGCCAGGTCGTCGCGACCGACGCGGCGGGCGCGACGGTCGCGCACACCGGCTTCGCGCTCACCAAGGAGAAGGAGCTGCACGACCTGACGGTGAAGCTCCGCGACCGGTCGGGCAAGCCGATGGACGGCCTCGTCGTCCTCGCCGAGCTGGGCGATCCGCAGCTCGGCCTCGTCCAGGTCAGCGGCGGCGAGACCACCCTGCGCCTGCCGCCCGGCAACTACACCGCCTGGGCCTCCGTGGACATCGACGGCGACCGCCCCGACTCCAGGGCCGTCGCGTTCCTCGCGGCCCCCGAGACGATCCTCACCGGCTCCACCACCGTCACCCTCGACGCCTCCAAGGCCCGCAAGATCGACGTGCGGACCCCGAAGGAGACCGAGACCCGCCAGCTCCGCTACGACATGGCGCGCACCGCCCCGGACGGCACCGTCCAGCGTGACGCGTTCCAAATCCCGCTGACCTACGACCAGTTGTGGGCGAGCCCCACCAAGAAGGTCACCCAGGGCAGCTTCAGCTTCCTGACCCGCTGGCGTCAGGGCGAGAAGCTGATCGACGTCGAGGCCGACGGCCGTGACGTGCCGGTCTTCGTCCAGGGCGGCGCGGCGGTCGCCGAGGACCGCAGGCAGAAGCTGAAAGCGGTGTACGCGGGCAAGGGCGCACCGGCCGACTACCGGGGTGTGGACGCGCGCGGCAAGGCGGTCGTCATCACCCGCAGCGCCGACGTCGCGCCCGCCGAGCGCCTCGCGGCCGCGCTGGCGGCCGGGGCCGAGGCGCTGTTCGTCGTCAACGACGAGCGCGGCGTGGCGATGGAGAGCTACACCCCGTGGGGCGAGCAGACCACGATCCCCGTCGCCTCCGTCCAGACGTCCGCGGGCGAGAGCCTGATCAGGGCGGCGCAGCGCGGCAAGAAGGTCCAGGTCGACCAGAAGAAGTTCGCGGACTACGTGTACGACCTGGTGGACCGCCACGACGGCACGATCCCGGACCGCTCGCTGGCCTTCGCCCCCTCGGCCCGTCAGCTCGCGAAGGTGGAGAACACCTTCTACGGCCACAAGAAGACGCTCGGCGGCGGCTACCGCTACGACATCCCGGACTACGGGCCCGGCCTCGGCTTCGAGGAGTACGAGCAGTTCCCGGACGTCCGCACCGAATGGGTCAACCCGCTGCCGGGCGACTCCTTCTGGTACGAGAACCACGCGGTCCTGGGCGCCGACCAGTCCGGCACGGCGCACGAGATGCGCAGCGCGGAGCTGGACTACCGGGCGGGCAAGGACTACCGCGCCGAGTGGTTCGCCCCGGTGACCCGGCCCCGCCTCGGCACCGGCTACTGGGGGCCGTTCCGCACAGTCCACAACGACGTCCAGTTCAACATCACCCCGTGGACGGACGCGGGCGCGGGCCACTCCGGCTCGATGCCCGAGAACGAGTACGACACCACCTCCTACGCCTTCTACCAGGGCGACAAGGAGCTGAAGAAGGGCGCGGGCAGGGCCGGATACGTCTGGGACCTCGCCGCCGAGAAGCTCCCGTACCGTCTGGTCATCGACTCGGAGCGGGACGCGGAGACCTGGAAGACGTCGACCCGCACCCACTCCGAGTGGGGCTTCGTCTCCGGCGCCCTGGAGCCGGGCGGCCCCCAGCAGGCCGACATCCCGATGCTCCAGCTGGACTACGCCGTCGACACCGACCTGGCGGGCGACGTCCGGGCCGGCCGCACGACGGAGATCGGACTCTCCTCCGGCACCCAGGAATGGCTGCCGGGCGCGGTGAAGGCGGACAAGGCCGCGCTGTCGGTGAGTTACGACGACGGCAAGCACTGGTCGAAGGTGGAGCTCCGCCGGCAGAAGACCGGTGAGTGGACCGCGAAGTTCCGCACCCCGTCGAAGGGCGCGACGTCGGTCTCGCTCAAGGCGCACGCGGAGGGCCCCGGCGGGCTCGTCGTCGACCAGGAGATCATCCGGGCCTTCGGCCTGAAGTGACCTGCTGACGTGGTCCCGCACTCCCCCGGGGGTGCGGGACCACGTGCGTCGGCCTCCGGCCGGTGCGGTTGGATGAGCCCATGAGCGTTCACGACGTGGCCCGCAGGCTGCCGGACATATCCGCCCTCACCGACCTCTGCCGTTCCCTGGCGATGCTCGACGCGATCCTGTGCCCCGAGTGGGACCACCGCTGGCACAGCTTCGACGCGCAGTGGTCGCCGACGGAGGCGATGGCCTCGATGCGGGACGGGTCGGGCGGGGAGTACTCCGTGGTCCTCTCCGCCGACGGCGCGTACGCGCGGGGCTTCGACCACGAGTCGCCGATGAGCCCGTACGTGGACGACGCCCCCTGGCCCGGGGTGCTCGACGAGGTGCCCGCCGTGTTCCGCCGTTACGTCGACGAGCCCTCGTTCACCGACGAGTTCGGGATGCCCGTCGTCACCGCCTGCCTCTGGCGCGCGAGCGACGACGACCGCTGGCGGGCGGGAACCATCGAGTTCCCGGAGGACGGCGAGGACTCCGACGGGGCCGACTGGCTCTTCCAACTCCTGGTCACGGGCACACCCGAGTCCTACCAGGAGTGGGCCGAGGACTATTTCGAGATCCCCGTCGACCTCGAAGCGGTACGCCACATCTATGCGCTGCGACCGCTGACCGACGACGTGATCACCGCCCTCGCCCCCGAGCGGATCCCCGCCGAACTGGCCGAGGACATCAAGGAGATCGGGTATCCGGCGGGCGTCGGGAAGTAGGCCGCGCCCCGGACGCCGTCCGTCTCCGCGTAATAGCACACGGGACGAAGCTACCGGGTCGGGACGGCGGCCGGCAGCCCCGGGCGGGCGCCTCCGGAGTCGGGGGGCCCGCCCGGGTCCGTGCCTACTTTCCGCTCTGCAGAGCCCCCCACGTGGCCGGGCCCACCTTGCCGTCGACCGAGAGCTTGCGGCTGGTCTGGTAGCTGCGCACCGCCGTCTCCGTGGCCGGGCCGAAGCTGCCGTCCGCGTTCACGGTGGTGCCGAGCGCCGCGGTCAGGGCCCGCTGGAGGCGCTTGACCGCCTCACCTGAAGCGCCCTTGGCCAGCGCCGGGGTGGTGCCCGCGGACAGCAGGGCCGTCCAGGTCTTCGGGCCGACCGTCCCGTCGGCCTCCAGCGTGCGGGCCCGCTGGAACACCTGCACCGCGCTCCTGGTGGTGGGCCCGAAGCTGCCGTCCGCCGCGCCCGCCTCGTAACCCTGGGCGTTGAGCAGCGTCTGGACGGCCTTGACCTGCGGACCGGTGGAGCCGGACTGCTGGGTCGTATACGTGGGGAAGGTCAGGCCGTCGCCGCCGCTGCCCGGGTCGCCGTCGATCAGCTCCATGTAGTGGTTCCAGTCCCAGTTGGGGCCGGGGTCGGTGTGATCGGCGCCGGGCGCCTCGCTGTGGCCGATGATGTGCGACCGGTTCTTCGGGATGTTGTACCGGGTCGCGAGGTGCTTGGTCAGGGCGGCGGAGGACCGGTACATCGCCTCCGTGTACCAGGCCGGGTTGTCGACATAGCCCTCGTGCTCGATCCCGACGGACGAGGAGTTGGTGCTGCCGGCGTGCCAGGCGGTGTCCTTCTCCAGGACCGACTGGGTGACCTCACCGTCCGAGGAGCGGATCGTGTAGTGCGCGCTGACCTGCGACGCCGGGTTCTGGTACCAGCTGATGGAACCGGCGTACGACCCCTGGGTGGTGTGGATGACCACCTTGTCGATGGCGGCCTTGCGGCCGACGACGAAGTTCCCGGAGTACGCGGGAACCCAGCGGGCCGAGGGGTAGTCCGCGCTCTGCGCGTAGACGTCGGACGCCGACACCGCGCCCTTGTCCGGGGAGACCGGCCGGGAGGGCACGAGAACCTGCTCGCCGCCGGACACCGTCGCGGCCACGCCCTCCGCGAGGAAGGTGAAGACCGAGTCCGCGTAGAGCGCGGCGGCCGGTCCCTCGGCGGCGCTGTAGCGGGCCACCGCCGGGTACCAGGAGTTCACGTCCCGGCGCTCGGCGGCGTCCAGGCCCAGCGCGTCGGCGTGGTCGCGCAGGACGGCCGCGCCGCCGAGGATGTTGGCCGTCGTGTCCCGGCGCAGCCGGGCCGCGCTCTCGCCGGTCAGCTCGGAGGCCTTCTCCAGGGAGCGGTTGGCCGGGTTGCTCGCCAGGTGCATCACGCCGTAGCCGTTCGCCTGGCTGGGCGTGCCCGCGTGGCCGTCGAGACGGCTCTCTCCGTAGCCGACGGCGGCCAGCAGATCGCGCGGTACCCCGTACTCGTGTGCCGCTTCGGCGAACGCGCGGTTCATCGGGTCGGTCGTGTCCGCTTGCGGGGCGGCGGTCGCCGGGTGCCCGGTCGCGAGGAGGGCCGTGGCGGTGAGGGCCGCCACGGCACAGGCGCGGGCGCGGGTTCGGGCGGCGGTGCGGAGGGGCATGAGGGCTCCTGCTCTGTGGGGGTGGGGTGGGGGTGGGGGTGGGGTGGGGGGTAAACGGGTGTGGGGGAAGAGAAAAGCCCTCGGGCCCGGGGTGGGCCAGAGGGGTGCCGAGCACGGTCAGGCTATCGACATGGGGTGGGCATGACAAAGAGTTGAAGAGCTGATTGTGCTGGCAACATCCTGCAAAATAACGGGAGTTGATCGCAGCGCTAGCCCTGTCGGGTGACGTGGAGCATCACCCGACAGGGGTGTCGGCACGGGTTGACGTGGAGTCGGCCCCTACCAGCGGTCGCGGTGGATGACGTCCGCCACCGGCCGCCGCCGTACAGGGCCGAAGTTGCCCGCGGGCCACCCCACCGGCACGGCGGCGAACGTCGCCATGTCCTCCGGGATGCCCAGCTCCCGCTTCCACTCCTGCTCCAGCATCAGATGCCAGATGGTGATGTTCGCCGCGAGCCCCAGCCCCCGGGCCGCGAGCAGCAGGTTCTGCACCCCCGGATAGACGCAGGAGCCCTCGGCCAGCGCCTGGAAACGCGTCTGCGTGTTCATCATGTGCTCCGTGCCCGCCGGGCCGAGCGCCCGCGCCGAAGCGGCGAGACCCTCCTCGTCCAGACGCGGCTCCGGGAACCGGTAGCACGGCACGATCAGCACCGGGGTGTCGGCGAAGTGGTCGCGCTGATACTCGATCGCCGCCACCATCCGGCCGTACGCCGCCTCGTCCATGCCCTCCGGGGCGTACTTCCCGGTCGTCGCCAGGTACGCGTCCACGCACCGCTTCCACAGCGGGGCGAGCCGCGCCATCACCTGGCGGTCGGTCACCACCACGTACTCGTAACACTGCATGTTGCCGCCGCTGGGCCCCCAGACGGCGGCCTGTATCAGCTGCTCGATCGTCTCGTCGGGCACCGCGTCCGGCTTGAGGCGGCGCATGGCGCGCATCGTGGACATGGTGTCGAAGAGGGCGGGGCCGCCGAGGGCGGACGGGTCGGCCTGAACCGTTTTCATGGTCATGATCGCGGAGTTTAGGCAGGTTCCTCCGCCGGTGTCTCCCCACCCCGCGTGCGAAGGTGCGGCCCGATCCGATTTCCGTTGCGGCAGCGGTAGTTGGGGTCGCACCGTGCCTTAGAATGACTGACCAGTCAGTCATTCGGCAGGGGGCTACGGCATGGCCAGAAGAGTCGATCCGGCGGCGCGCAGGGACCTGATCCTGAAGGCCGCGGTGCGGGTGTTCGCCCGGCAGGGATTCGCCGCGACCCGGGTGGACGACGTCGCCGGGGAAGCGGGCGTAGCCAAGGGCAGCGTCTATCTCCACTTCGACAGCCGGGACGCCTTGCTCACGGCCGCCTTCGAGGAGTACAGAGCCCACTCGCGGGCGGTGATCCAGCAGGCCCGCACCGGCCCGGGAGACGGACTGGAGCGGCTTGCCCGGCTGGTGCGGTCGGTGCTGGACATGGTCGTGGCCGAGCCCGAACTCGCCCGGATCCTCATCGACCTGTGGGCCGCCGGACGGCAGGGAGCCGCCTCCGGGGTGGACATCGCGGCCGTGTACCGGGAGTACCGCGCGGTGATCGCCGAGCTGCTCGCCGATGCCGAGGCGGAGGGGGTCTGCCGAGCCGGGGTGGGCGCGGGGCACGCGACGGTCGTCGTCGGGGCGATCGAGGGCTGTCTGGTGCAGTGGATCGTCGATCCCACGCTGCCGGTCGCGGAGCTGACGGCGCCTCTCCTCGACGTGTGCGTAGCGGGGCTGCGACGCGGGGGAGCGGAATGAGGGCCGCGGGGGTCACGGCGGCCCGTCGGATCGACGCCCTGCTGGTGGCCCCGGACGCCGAGCGGGGCGAGCGGATCATCTGTTACGCGGGGGCGCTCGCCGGCACCGTGTTCGCGACAGCCCTCGCCCTGCGCGCCCCGTACGCCTGGCCGGCGCTGACCGTGATCGCGGTGGTGGCCTTCGATCTGTTCGGTGGCACGGTCGTCAACGCCACCCGGTCCGCCAAGCGCCGGTTCCACCGGCCGGGGCGCTCCCGGCTCCACCACTTCGCGTTCGTGGCCGCCCACGTCCAGCCGTTCGCCCTGGCCCTGCTCGTCCCCGGGTTCGGCTGGATCTCCGCCGCCGTCGTCTACGCCCTCACGCTCGCCGGGGCGGCCTGCGTCCTGCTCGCCCCCGCGGATCTCCGGCGACCGGTCGCCTTCGCCGTCTCCGCCCTGGCGATCACCGCCGCGACGACCTCGGTGGCCGTCCCCGGCGAGTTGGCCTGGTTCGCCCCCGTCCTGGTGATCAAGCTGCTGCTGGCCCACCTGCTCCCGGAGCGGTGAACCCGGCGCTCGGCACGGGCCGGCGCCGGGTCACCCCGCCGTCTCAGCGCCGCGTCAGCCGGATGACCGGGATGTCCCGCTCGGTGCCCGCCTGATACTGCCCGTAACGCGGGAACAGTTCCACCAGCCCCGGCCAGACCCGCGCCTTCTCCTCGGCCGGGAGCGTCGCCGCGACGGCGCCGAACCGCTCGGTGTCCACGCGGAGTTCGACCTCCGGGTTCGCCTGGAGGTTCAGGTACCACAGCGGCGGGCGGTCCGAGCCGCCGTTGGACGCCACGATCAGATAGTCCTCGCCGTCCCGCCCGTACATCAGCACGGTGCGCCGCACCGTCCCGCTGCGCCGGCCGACGTAGTCCATCAGCAGGCAGGGCACGCCCAGCTGGGTGGTGCCCTTCGTGCCGCCGGAGGACTCGTACAGCTCGGCCTGCCGGGCGACCCAGTCGGCGGGGCTCGACGCGACCTCCGCGTCGCCGTCCTGCTCGGCCGTCATCGGTTTCTCCTTCTCTCGTGCCGTCCCGTACGGGCTGCGCCCCCATCCTGGCATCCGCCCGAGCCGCACCCGGGATTCGTACACCTGGACAGCCCTCCCACCGCACGGGGGAACGCGGACCGGGAACCCGCCCGGGAAGGCGTATAAAGGGTCCTTCCGGAGCAGCCGGCGTCCCCCGATGGCCCCTCCCCCCACCTCCCCTCACAACGCGGCCGGCGTCACCGCGTCACCGAGCCCAGGAGAGCCGAATGAGCACTTCGGAAGAGATCAGCGCCCTGCTGGTGACGAAGTTCGGAACCGACCCCGGGGCCATCCGCCCCGATGTTCCGCTGCACCGGCTGCGGCTGGACTCCCTCGCGCTGGAGGAGCTGCGGCTGCTCATCGAGGACCGGCTGGACGTGGACCTGGAGGATGTCGCGCTCACCTCGCGCGACACCGTCGGCCGCCTCGTCGAGGCCGTTCACGGGAAGGTCTCGGCGTGAGCGCGGCCACCGGCCGGTCCTACCGGCGGGCGCCGCTCGCCCCGTTCGCCGCCGCCGTCACCGGCGTCGGCCTGGTCACCGCGGCCGGTACGGGAGCGGACGCCGCCTGGCACGGCGTCACCGAGGGCCTCGTGCCGGCCGTCGGCCCCCGGCCCGAACTGGACGGTCTGCCCTGCGACTTCTTCTACTCCGTCACCGACTGCGACCCGGCAGCGGTCCTCGGGGTGGCAGCCCAGCGGCTGATGGACCGATTCGCCCAGCTCGCCGTCATCGCCGCCCGTGAGGCCGTCGCCGACGCCGGACTCGACCCGGCCGTCTGGGACAGCGGCCGGGTCGGCGTCGTCATCGGCTCCGCCCACGGCGGACTGCCCTTCTACGACGAGCAGCACGCCGCCCTCGCCGGGCGCGGGCCCCGCCGGGTCTCCCCGAAGCTCGCCCCGCTCAGCGTCGTCAACGGCGCCGCCAGCAGCGTCAGCCTGGACCTCGGCGTCCACGGGCCCAGCCAGGCCGTCTCCACCGCCTGCTCCTCCGGCACCGTCGCCATCGGCACCGCCCACCAGATGCTCCGCTCCGGGGCCTGCGACATCGTCGTCGCGGGCGGCGCGGAATCCACCTGCACCCGCCTCCTGATCGCCAGCGCCTGCAGCCTCAAGGCCGTCTCCACACGCCGCGAGGACCCCGCGAGCGCCTGCCGCCCCTTCGACACCCACCGGGACGGCTTCGTCGTCGGCGAGGGCGCCGGGCTGATCGTCCTGGAACACCCGGACCACGCCCGCGCCCGGGGCGCCACCGTCCGCGCCCGGGTGAGCGGCTACGGGGCCTCCAGCGACGCCCACTCCGCCGTCGCACCGGACCCCGACGGCCTCGGCATCGAACGCGCCCTGCGCACCGCGCTCGCCGACGCCGGCCTCTCCCCGGCCGACGTCGGGCACGTCAACGCGCACGGCACCTCGACGCTCTCCAACGACCTGATCGAGGCGACGATGCTCCGCCGGGTCCTCGGCGAGAGCCCCCTGGTGACCTCCACCAAGGCCATGACCGGCCACACCCTCGGCGCGGCGGGCGGCATCGAGACCGCGCTCACCGTGCTCGCCCTCCAGCATCAACTGGTGCCGCCCACCGTCAACCTGGACGCACCCGACCCGCAGATCCCGATCGACGTGGTGGCCAAGGAGGCCCGCGGCGCCTCCTTCGACTGCGCCGTCAAGACCTCGCTCGGCTTCGGCGGCCACAACGCGGCACTCGTCCTCACCAGGGCCTGAGCGGAAGGGAACGCAGGAGCATATGCCCGAGGAGATCATCCGGACCCTGTCGGTCGACGGAGTGCGCTACAGCTACCGCGTCCTGCCGGGCGCCCACCCCGGTGAGCCCCCGGCCACCGAACCGACGCTCATTCTCGGCGGCGCGCTCCAGGGGATGTTCGGCTGGCCCCAGATGGACGACCACCTGGGCCCGGCGACCGACGTCGTCACCGCCGATCTGCCCGGCATGGGCAGCGCCGACCCGCTCCCGCCCGGCCCCAGCGCCGATCTGCTGCGCCGGGCCGTGCTCGGCATCGCCGACGACATCGGCGCGCCCCGGCTGAACATCTTCGGGTTCTCCTACGGCACCGCCATCGCCTTCGGCTTCGCCCGCCGCCATCGGGAGCGGGTGGCGCGCCTGGCCCTCGGCGGGGTCCCGGTCCACATCGACGCGGTCCAGGTCGCCTGCTGGGAGCGGGCCCGGCAGCAACTGGCCGCCGGGGACCGCGAGGGGTTCGCCGCGACCGCCGCCGACGCGCTGATGTGCCTGGACCCCGAACGCCACGTACACCGGCGGGAACTGGCCCGCCGGTATGTGCGGCGCTCCTTCCTGCACGCGCTCACCCACTCGCCGCACGCGGCGGACTCGTTGTACCGGGCGCTGGCCGACCGGCCCGACTTCTCCGGGGGGCTCACCGGCGTACCGGCGCTGGTCTTCGCCGGGGAGCACGACACGGTGACGCCGCCCGCGCGGCAGCGGGAGTTCGCCGCGACGATCGAGGGCAGCCGGTTCCTGACGATCGGGGAGTCCGACCACTGGGTGGTCCTGGAGCGGGCCGACGAAGTGGCCTCGCTGGTCTCCCGGTTCTTCATCGGGCGGGAGCCGGTGGCCGACGAGGCCGGTGCCGTCACCCTGCCGCGCCAGGCGGGTGCCCCGGCCGGGCGGACCTGAGCGGGGCCCCGGCGGGCCGGACCTGAACGCGACCTCGGCGGGGCCGGCCGGCGATCCGGTCCGCCCCGCCGAGGACGTGCCTCAGTACCTCAGTGCCAGAAGCCGCCGCCGACCTTGACCCGCACCACCTGCGGGTCGTGGTCGCTCGCCTGGTCGGCGAACTCGGCGTTGATGTGCACCACGTCGTAGTCGGGGCGCCGGATGCCGGGGCTCGTCAGGATGTGGTCCAGCGTCTGCGAGTTGCCGTCGAAGACATAGCTGTACCGCTCCGACGGGGGGAGCGTCGCGATCAGCGGCTTGAGCGCCCTGCCCTTGGTCAGCGCCTTCATCGTCGGGGAGAACTCGAAGTCGTTGAAGTCCCCGAGCGCGACGACCCTGGCGGACCTGTCCGCCTTCAGCAGCGCGGCGACGAAGGTGTTGACCTCGGCGGCCTGCTGGATCCGCTTGGTCTCCGAGGAACGCGTCGGCTCCTGGTAGCGGCCGTGCAGCGGCTGGTCGCCGCCCTTGGACGCGAAGTGGTTGCCGATGACGAAGACCGGCTTGCCGCGGAAGACGAACTCGCCCACCAGCGGCTTGCGGCTGTCCGCCCACGCCGGGCTCGCCGGGTTGATCCGGCCCGGGGACGCGGAGAGCTCGACGCCCTTCCAGGTGTCGACGGCCCGCACCGGGGTGGTGGCGTCGCCGCCCGCGCGGTCGGTGAAGGAGACCCGCTGCGGGTTGAAGAGGAAGACGTTACGGATGTTGCCGCCGGGCTCGCCGCCGTCCTTGTTGTTCTCCGGGGCGATGTAGCGCCAGGCGTAGCGCGGCCCGCCCTTCGCGACGATCGCGTCGGTGAACCGCTTCAGCGTCGCCTCGGAACCCGTCGTGCCGTCGTTCACCGCACCGTTGTCGTCCTGGATCTCCTCCAGCGAGACGATGTCGGGGGAGGACAGGTTGACCGCGACGCCCTCCGCCAGGGTGTCGAACTTGGCCTGGTCGTCGCGCGCGTCGAGGTTCTCCACGTTGTACGTGGCGACCGCCAGCTCGTCCTTCTTCTGCTTGCGGGTCACCTCGCGCCGCAGCTTCTTGTCGACGACCGTGCCCAGCTCGGTGGCCTGCACGTTGTAGCCGCCGTAGCTCGCGTAGTCGAGCACGCCGGTGGTGCGGCCCTTCAGCACGTCCCCGACGTTCGCCGTCGGGACCGGCCGCGCCGGGTCCAGCGACATCACCTTGAGGCGGCCGGTGTTCTGGTCCTCGTACGAGGCGTAGAGCGTGCCGCCGCGCCGGGTCGGGTTCTCCCTCGGCTTCACGGTCACCCAGATCTCGTCGTACGCGGTCGTCGCCCCGGTCACCCGGGTGTCGGCGAACTCGACCCGGGAGCCCTCCAGCGCCTCGTACAGGTCCAGCGCGTACCGGGACGGGTCCAGGGGCAGCGCGTCGATCGCCCCGCCGTCCGCCGAGGGCACGTAACGGCCGGGCACCGAACGGGCGTCGAGGACGACCGGGGCGGGCAGCGCGTTGCCGGAGGACAGGACGGTGAAGCGGGGCGCGGTGATCTGGGTGAGGGACTGGGTGCCGGTGCCCGGGTAGTACTCCGCGACCTTGCCGCTGACCAGGACCGCGTCGCCGACCTTCACGGCCGGTGCGGTGGAGCCGGTGTAGACGAACAGGCCCTCGCCGGTGCGCGGGTCGCCGTCGGGGGCCGTGTCCTGGATCCAGAAGCCGCGCGAGCCACTGGCCCGCACCCCGGTGACGACGCCCGGGACGCCGGTCACCGACGTGCCGTCGAGCGGGGAGACACGGGTGGTGCCCTGGATGTCGTGGATCCGTACGTCGCCGGGCTCGGTGGGGCCGGGCTCCTCGGGCTCCTGCCCGCCGCCGGACGTCTCGCCCTTGGTGTTGACCGGCGTCGGGGCGCCCGCGGCGAGGTCGGCCGCGTTGTCGTCGGTGTCGGCGAGCGAGGCGGCCCGTGCGACGGACGCGGTGGCGGACGCGCCGGGGACCGGGCCGCTGCCCTCCCGGACGACCGCGGAGCCGTAGCCGACCAGGTCGACGATCCGGGTGTCCGCCGCACAGTCCGCCGCCGACTTGCAGGTGAGCGGGGCCGTCCCGGAGACCAGGGCGACGGTGCCGCTCCCCGCCGCCATGGCGACCGTGCCGGTGGCGTCGGCGGTGGGCAGCGCGACGGTTCCGCCGGTTCCCGCGGCCTGTGCGACCAGGTAGCGGCCGCCGGGTGCGATCGCCCCGGACAGCTCGGAGACCTGCCACTGCGAGCCGGCGGACGGGCTGCCCGGCAGGTACTGGACGCTGAGGCCGCCGACCTCGAAGGGCGCGGAGCCGGCGTTGGCCAGCTCGACGAAGTCCCGGGTCAGCGTCGCGCCGGAGTTGCCCCCGCCGCCGTACACCTCGGAGATGACGGCGGTGGCGGACGGGGCCGCCTGGGCGGCGGCGGGCAGGGCGGTCACCGCGAGAGCGACGGCGACGGCGCCGGTCAGCAGAACGGAACCGGATCTGTGTATCTGCACGGGAGGTGCCCCCAACTGAGTAGTAGGGCCAAAAACTATGCGCGTAGAACAGGGCGTGACAAGGCATCATCGGTTAATTCCCGGCATCATCCGGATGGAGGGCGGGTACACCCGCCCCGCACGGCTCGCCGGACGCCCGCTTCGCGCGCCTGCCGCGTGCCCGCCACACGCCTGTCACGTGCGGCAATGATGGGCAACACGCCCTGCTGAGACGGCCGTCCACGATGCGGTCAGCGGTTTGACCGGGTTAGGCCGTTCCGGCTACGTTGCGCGCCATGCAGCGATCCGCACACCTGACGACGCGAGGTCATGTCGACCTGAAGCGCGTGTGCTCCGCGGCGTGTCACCGGGTCTGACCGCAATCCGCCCCGGCGCGACCGCCGCCGGAGCCCTTCCGGTGTGCGTACCCGGGGCGACCGTTCCACGGGAGAAGCCGAACCCGCTCCGGCCCGGCGCCTGCGGGTCCCCGGCACGAGGCTCCGTCCGGACGCCTTCCCGCACGGCCCGCTGCCATCGAGGACCTGTGAAGACACCTGTGAAGCGTCCGCCCGTGCCCGCCCGCCGTCCTGCCCCGCTGCGCCGCTCGGACATCCCGGCGGCAGGCCCCGCCCGCCGAGTCTCCGGCACCGGCTCCGTGCTGAGCGCGATCCTCGACCACGGGCCCGTCGCCCGGTCCAACGTCGCCCGGCTCACCGGTCTCTCCCCGGCGGCGGTGACCGGGCACGTCGGGCAGTTGCTGGCGCGCGGGCTCGTACGGGAGGGCGCGGAGACCGCCGGGCCCACCGGGCTCGGCCGTCCCCACATCCCCGTCGAGATCGACACCGGCCGCTATCTGGTCGCCGGGGCCCACGTCGCCGTCGCGCACTCCACCGTCTCGCTGATGGACCTGCGCGGCCGGGTCGTCGCCGAGGACCGGCAGCCGCACGCCCTCGGGGCGACGGGTCCGTACGCCACCGTCCTCGGCCGGTCCCCGCGCGGCCTTTCCAGCGGCCCGGCCCTGCTGCGCGACCTCGCCGACCGGCTGCCCCGGCTCGTCGAGGAGCATGCCGCCGGCCGGACCGTCCTCGCCCTCGGTTTCGCCACGGGGCACCGGGTGGACCCCGCCGCCGGGGTCGTCGTCGAGCATCCGCATCTGGGCTGGCGGGACGTCCCGGTGCGCGAGATCCTCGAAACCGCCACCGGTCTGCCGGTCCATGTGGACAGCCACTCAAGGGCGTTGGCGCGCGC
The DNA here is from genome assembly GCF_014650675.1 of Streptomyces anulatus. Taxonomy (GTDB): domain Bacteria; phylum Actinomycetota; class Actinomycetes; order Streptomycetales; family Streptomycetaceae; genus Streptomyces; species Streptomyces anulatus. The sequence continues at coordinate 392,858 of NZ_BMVK01000005.1, forward strand.
CGAGCAGTTGTTCGGCGAGGCGTCGACCCGGGTCAGCACGGTCCTGCTCTTCGTCGGCGCCGTGGTGGACGCGGCGTTCGCCAGCTCCGGGAACATGCATCTGGGCCCCCGCTCCGGTGCGGGCAGTGTGGCCCATCTGCCGTTGGGTTCGGGCGGATCGGGTGGTGCCGAGCCCTGTTCGTGCGGCCGGACCGGCTGCCTCCAGTCGGAGGTCTCCGAGCGGGCCATGGTGCGCCGGGCTGCCGAACAGGGCCTGTTCGTCGGCTCGTTCGCCGAACTGCTCGACGGAGCCCTGGCCGGGGACGAGCGGGCCCTCGGACTCTTCCGCCGCCGGGCCCTGCTCGTCGGCCGGGCGGCGGCCCTGCTGCTGGACATGTTCGACCCGGAGGTCCTCGTGGTCGTCGAGCCGGGAGCGGGCCGCCTGCCGGAGTGTCTGGCGGACCTGCGGGCGGAGGTGGCGAGACGCTCGTGGGTCTGCGACGACCCCGAACGGACCGTGGTGCCGAGCAGCTTCACCGGATCGGTGCTGGCCACCGCGGGCGGCGCGGTGGCGCTCGGCGCGCTGTACGACGACCCGCTGGGGCCCTGGCCCGCACTGCCCGCGGTGTCCTGACCGCACCGGCCGACCCCGGTCCGCGGCCGGCGCGGAAGCCGACTTAATTCAGAACGTTGCATTGTTGACCGGCCCGATGACCTCAAAGGACAATGGATTCATGACCAGCCGACAGCGTATTCAGCAGAGCGTGCCCCGCACGGCTCGCCGCTGTCGCACGGCTGCGCCGGTGAGTTTCCTCTCCCGGGCCTGTCGTTGTCTCCGCTGTCCGGGTTCCCGATAAACCCGGCTGACTTCCAGGCGGCTTCTGTCACTGGTCGACCCGCGCGGGGAATTTCCTTTCCCGCTGTGTGATCCGTGCTGCCCGCCCGTTCCTCTGTGCGCCTGTGTGCCTGTGCGCCTGTTCGCCTGTGTTTCGCGCTTCGGTGCTTCTGTGTGCCCTTTTCCGCATTCCCCTCCTTCCACTCCGGGAGAGATGTTGACCATCACCGTGCCTTCCTATGCCCCCGTCTACGCCCCCGACCGTTTCAAGCAGGTGTTCCGCCGCTATCCGGCGGGCGTGGTCGTCGTCACCGCCGACTCCGGCCGCGGACCCGTCGGATTCACCGCCACCTCGCTCACCTCGCTGTCCCTGGACCCGCCCCTGGTCTCGTACGGCATCGGTGTCGCGGCCTCCTCCTGGCCCCATGTCGAGGCGGCGGCCTCCACCGTCGTCAACTTCCTCGGCGCCGACCAGGAATCACTCGCCCGTACCTTCGCCACCAGCGGCATCGACCGGTTCGCCGCCCCCACCGCCTGGCGGCGACTGCCGGAGGGCGAGCCGGTGCTCGACGGAGTGGCCGGCTGGCTGCGCCTGGAGACCGAGCGGATCGTGCCCGCAGGGGACCACCGGATCGTCATCGCCCGGGTCACCGATTCCTGGCTGGACGAGGATCGGGCCCCGCTGCTGTTCCACGACGGCGCCTACCACTCCCTCTGAGACCAAGGAACGCACCCCATGCCTCGTCACCGGACCAACGATATTTCCGCCACCACCGCGCGAACCGTGGACCGCAGGTCCTTTCTCGCCCTCGCCACCGGATCGGTTCTCGGCCTCGCCGCCTGCTCCCCGGGGGTCGCGACGGTGGCCAGTTCCGAACCCACCGGAAAACTCCCCTCGGGAGCCCCACCGCCGGGCACGAAACTGGCCGTCGCGGTCCGCACGACCCGACTCCAGCTCGAACCGGCCGGTCTGAAGAAGGATCTCGCCTTCACCGTTTCCGCATGGCCGAACCTCACCGCGGGACCCGACATCATCCAGGGATTCCGGGCGCAGTCGATCGACCTTGCCTCCAACGCCGGAATTCCACCGATCCAGGCCAAGGCCATCGGTGTGAAGACGAAGATCGTGGCGATACAGGTGCGGCCCCGGCCCATCTACACCTTCGCGACGGCACCCGGCTCCTCCATCGCGTCGGCAGCCGACTTCCGGGGCAGGAAGATCGGCTTCTCGCAGGGCCAGGCCCAGGGCGTCGTCGTCCTGCGCGCCCTGAAGGAGGCCGGGCTGAAGAACAGCGACGTCGAACTCGTCGCCCTGCCCAGCACCCAGTTCCTCACCGCCCTGCAGTCCGGACAGGTCGACGTGGCCCCGCTGGGCGAGCCGACCCTCACCAAGTACCTCGACCAGTACGGCAAGGACGGCGCCATCGGCCTCAAGACCGACGTCGTGGACCTGCTCACCGTGCTGTGGGCCCCGGTGGAGGTCCTGAACGACCCCGCCAGGGCCGCCGCCGTCCGCAGCTTCGTCCCGCTGTGGGCCAAGGGCCTGGTCTGGGCCTGGGAGAACTCCGACGAGTGGATCGACACCTACTACGTGAAGGACCAGGGCGTCTCCGAGGCCGACGGCCGGCGCATCGTCTCCTCCCACCACCAGCCGCAGTTCCCCGTCAGCTGGGACAAGGCCATCGCATGGGAGCAGGAGACCGCCGACCTGATGGCCGAGGGCGGGTTCGTGCCGAAGCAGGACGTCTCCGACCTCTTCGACCGCCGCTTCGAGGGCCTGGCGGCCGAGTCCGTACCCGCCGCGTACCGGGAGACGCCGTGAACGATCAGTCCGTAACAGCCGCGTGGGGGACGACATGACCGACCTGCTGCCCACCGCCCGCTCCGGCCCCGCCCTGCTCATCAAGGGCGCGCCCGCCGAGGACACCGCTCACGCGGGGCCCACCGTCGCCCGAGGCACCCGCAGGCGGCTCGGCCCCGGGCGGGCGGTCCCCTTCGGCCGGCTCATCGGCCCCGTCCTGCTCGTCGCCCTGTGGTGGGCGGCCTCGGCCTCCGGCCACCTGGACCCGCGCATCCTGTCCGGACCGGGCAGCGTCCTCTCCACCGCCGCCGACCTGGTATCGACCGGGCGGCTCCAGGACAACGTCCTCATCTCCCTCCAGCGCGCCGGACTCGGTCTCCTCTTCGGCGTCACCGCCGGAGTGGTCCTCGCGGTCACGGCCGGGCTCAGCCGCAGCGGGGAGTACCTGCTCGACGGCCCCCTCCAGATCAAGCGCGCCATCCCCTCGCTCGCCATGCTGCCGCTGCTGATCCTCTGGCTCGGCATCGGCGAACAGATGAAGGTCACGGTGATCGCACTCGGCGTCGCGGTCAACATGTACATCAACACCTACGCCTCGCTGACCTCCATCGACAGCCGGTACGTGGAACTCGCCGAGGGGCTCGACCTCGGCCGCGCCCAGTTCCTGCGCAAGGTCGTCGTCCCCGGCTCGCTGCCCGGCTTCTTCGTCGGCCTGCGGCTCGGCGTCACCTCGTCCTGGCTCGGCCTGATCGTCGTCGAGCAGATCAACGCCACCAGCGGCATCGGCTACATGATGTTCCAGGCCCAGCAGTACGCCCAGTCCGACGTGATCATCGTGGGCCTGGTCGCCTACGGGATCTTCGGCTTCGCCTCCGACGCGGGAGTGCGTGCGATCGAGAGGAAGGTCCTGTCATGGCGACGCACCCTGGCGGGCTGATCACCACGGCCCCGCCCGCCGTCCGCACCACCCGGCTGGTACGGAGGTTCGGCGACCGGGTCGTGCTGAAGGAGCTGGACCTGACGGTGGCGCCGGGGGAGTTCACCGCCCTCCTCGGCCGCAGCGGCTCGGGCAAGTCGACCCTGCTGCGGGCCGTCGCCCGGCTCGACCACACCGTCGAGGGATCCGGTGAACTCGTCGTCCCCGAACGGGTGTCCCTCTCGTTCCAGGACTCCCGGCTGCTGCCCTGGCTCCGCGTCCTGGACAACGTGACCCTCGGGCTGCGCGGCCCCGGCGCCCGCGAGCGCGGCCTGACCGCCCTGGAGGAGGTGGGCCTGGCCGGCCGGGACCGCTCCTGGCCGCACGAGCTCTCCGGCGGCGAGCAACAGCGCGCCGCACTCGCCCGCGCCCTGGTCCGTGAGCCCGAACTCCTTTTGGCCGACGAGCCGTTTGGGGCGCTCGACGCCCTGACCCGGATCAAGATGCACGGCCTGCTGCGCGAACTGTACGAGCGCCACCGCCCCGCGGTGCTCCTGGTCACCCATGACGTGGACGAGGCCGTGGAGCTCGCCGACCGGGTCCTGGTCCTGGAGGACGGTCTGATCTCCGTCGACCTCGCCATCGACCTGCCGACCCCGCGCTCCCGCCGGGACGCCCGCTTCCAGGAGTACCGCGACACCCTGCTCACGGCCCTCGGGGTGGCTCAGCCTCCGCTGCCGACGACGGGCTGAACCGCCGGCCGCCCGCCACCCACCCGACCCCGTACGTCGCGGACCCCGGCGGCCCCCGACGTACGGCTTCACCTCCCCGTACCCGTCCGGGATCACCTCCCGCACCTCCCTGGAGACACCCATGTCCTCCGCCCGACCCCGCAAGCAGCTCCACCTCAACGCCTTCCTCATGTCCACCGGGCACCACGAGGCGTCCTGGCGGCTCCCCGAGAGCCCCGCCGAGGCCGACTCCGACATCGCGCACTACAAGAACCTCGCCCGGATCGCCGAACGCGGCCGCCTCGACTCCCTGTTCCTCGCCGACAGCCCGGTCCTGATGGGCGACCCCGGACGCCGCCCCGCCGCCAAGCTGGAGCCCACCGTCCTGCTCACCGCGCTCGCGGGGGCCACCGAGCACATCGGGCTCATCGCCACCGCGTCCACCAGCTACAACGAGCCCTACAACCTGGCCCGCAGGTTCGCCTCCCTGGACCACGTCTCCGGCGGCCGGGCCGGCTGGAACATCGTCACCACCGCGGGGGCCGACGCCGCCCGCAACTTCGGCCTGGACGACACCCCGCTGCACCACGAGCGCTACCGCCGCGCGGCCGAGTTCGTCGAGGTCTCCACCAAGCTGTGGGACAGCTGGGCGGACGACGCAGTCGTCGCCGACAAGGAGAAGGGCGTCCACGCGCTCGCCGAACGGGTCCGGGCCATCCACCACCGGGGCGAGTTCTTCCGCGTCGACGGGCCGCTCAACGTCCAGCGCCCGCCGCAGGGTTACCCGCTGCTCGTGCAGGCCGGGTCCAGCGAGGACGGCAAGGACTTCGCCGCCCGGTACGCCGAGGCCGTGTTCACCGCCCAGCAGACCCTGGAGGAGGGCACCGCCTTCTACCGGGACGTCAAGGCGCGGGCCTCGGCCCTCGGCCGGGACCCCGGCTCCATCAAGATCCTGCCCGGCATCGTCCCCGTCATCGGCGACACCGAGGCCGAGGCGCACGAACTGGACGCCGAACTGGACCGCCTCATCGTCCCCGAGTACGCCAAGCGGCAGCTCGCCCTGCGCCTGAGGATCGCCCCGGACGACCTTGACCTCGACGCCGAACTGCCCGACGACATCCCGACCGAGGACGAGATCGAGGGCGCCAAGAGCCGCTACACGCTCATCGTGGAGCTGGCCCGCCGCGAGCATCTGACCGTACGGCAGCTCATCGGGCGGCTCGGCGGCGGACGCGGCCACCGCACCTTCGCCGGCACCGCCGAACAGGTCGCCGACACCATCGAGCACTGGTACGACAGAGGGGCCGCCGACGGCTTCAACATCATGCCCGCGGTGCTCCCCTCGGGCCTGGAGGTCTTCGTCGACCGGGTGGTCCCGATCCTCCAGGAACGCGGCCTGTTCCGCACCGAGTACACCGGCTCCACCCTCCGCGGGCACTACGGCCTGCCGCGCCCCGCCAACCGCCTCTTCGACGCCGTCGGCACCCCGGAGCGGCTCGTCGAGGAGAGTGCCGCATGACCGAATACCGCAACCTCGGCCGCACCGGCGTCCAGGTCAGCCCCCTCGCGCTGGGCACCATGATGTTCGGTGCGCGCGGCAACACCGATCACGACGACAGCATCCGGATCATCCACCACGCCCTGGACTCCGGCATCAACTTCGTCGACACCGCCGACGTCTACTCCCGTGGCGAGTCCGAGACCATCGTCGGCAAGGCGCTGGCGGGCGGCCGCCGCGACAACGTGGTGCTGGCCACCAAGTTCCACGGGCGGCTCGGCGACGACCCCAACGAGTCCGGCAACAGCCGCCGTTGGATCATCCGCGAGGTCGAGAACAGTCTGCGCCGGCTCTCCACCGACTGGATCGACCTCTACCAGGTCCACCGCCCCGAACCCGACACCGACTTCGACGAGACCCTCGGTGCGCTCTCCGACCTGGTCCACCAGGGCAAGATCCGCTACATCGGCACCTCCACCTTCGAGCCCTCCGCGATCGTCGAGGGCCAGTGGACCGCCGAGCGCCGGGGCCGCGAGCGCGTCGTCGCCGAGCAGCCCCCGTACTCGCTGCTGGCCCGGGGCATCGAGCGCGAGGTGCTGCCGGTGGCGCAGCGGTACGGGCTCGGTGTGCTGTCCTGGAGCCCCCTCGCCGGCGGCTGGCTCACCGGCCGCTACCGTACGGGCGCCGAGCAGCCCGCCTCCAGCCGTGCCGAGCGCCAGGCCGCCCGGTTCGACATCGCCGCGCCCGGCAACGCGGCCAAGCTGGCCGCCGCCGAGGCGCTCGCCGTCCTCGCCGACGAGGCCGGTCTCACGCTGGTCCAACTCGCCCTGGCCTTCGTACTGGAGCACCCGGTGGTCACCTCGGCGATCATCGGGCCGAGGACCTTCGGGCAGTTGGAGAGCCAGCTCGGCGCCGACAAGGTGAAGCTCGGCCGGGACGTTCTCGACCGGATCGACGAGATCGTCCCGCCCGGCGTCAACCTGTCGGCGCTGGACGCCGGTTACACCCCGGCGGTCCTCACCGACGCCTCCCTGCGCCGCCGTTCGGCCTGACGGCGCGGGAAGCGGGCCGGGGTCACTGGCGGATGCGGTCGCGGATCCAGACCCCGGCCTCCTTCAGGACCCCGGTTCCCGTCCAGTTGCTCCCGCTGCAGGTGCCGGTCTTGAAGACGGCGCCGGAGCGGTGGTCGTCGGAGTAGTTCCAGTTGGTCCAGGAGATCTTCTTGCGCTTCATCAGGTCGAGGTAGCGCTGCGACATGGTGAAGTCGTTCGCGCCCTCGCCCGCGTAGTTCTGCGTGCCGAACTCCGTGACGAACACCGGCAGTTTGTCGGAGGCCCGGTCGAGTGCGTTCAGATACTCCTCGCGGTGCGAGGCCGCGTAGAAGTGGAAGGTGTACATGATGTTGGAGGCGCGGACGGGGTTGTTCACGACCTCCTTCTCGTCGGAGCCCTCGGACACCCCGAAGGAGGACCAGGCGCGCGTCCCGACGAGCACCACCGCGTCGGGGTCCTGGGCCCGGATCACCGGGATGATCTGCTCGGCGTACGACTTGATGCCCGACCAGCTCACCCCCGAGGGCTCGTTGGCGATCTCGTAGAGCACGCCCGGGTGGTTCTTGTACTTCTTCGCCATCGCCGTGAAGAAGGTCTTCGCCCGCGACAGGTTCGCGTTCGGGTCGCCCGGGGAGAGCATGTGCCAGTCGATGACCGCGTACATGCCGCGAGCGTGCGCCGCGTCGACGAACTTCTGCGCACGGGCGGTGAATCCGGCCGGGTCGGTCTCGTACCCGCCCTCCTGTACGTAGGTGGAGACGCGCAGCACGTCGGCACGCCAGTCCTGGGCCAGGGCGTTGAGCGATCCGTCCGTGACGCACTGGGCGTACCACTGGGTGCCGTGCGTGCTCATCCCGTTGAGGGCGACCGCCTGGCCGGAGTCGTTGCAGAGCTGACGGCCGCAGACGGAGAGCTGTCCGTTGGCGGCGAGCGGGGTGGCGGCGGTGGGGGAGACGGGGGCCGGTGCGGCTCCCGCCCGGACGGGAGCCATCAGCGCGGTGACGACACCGAGCGCGGACGCGGCGAGCAGGGCCTTGCGTGCCATTCTGCGGCGGCCGGTCGTGGGGGTGGAGCCGGTGGGGGGAGTGGTGCGCTGGTGCATGGTGGTGCTCCCTTCGGAGGGGGTGGGAGGCGCCATGTCGGCAGAACTGAAAGTAAAGCTTCCTTCCAATTGTCGTCAACAGCGTTGGTAAACTTTCTTGCCTATTAACACGCGTGGCGGAAGGGCCTGTTGGGACCCTCCCGCCACGCGCGCACCCTTGTGCGCCGGTATGTCGGTGTGCCGCCCGGTCCTCCCGGGTCGCTCAGCCCTGTGGCAGCGGATAGACCGCCAGCGAGAACGAATGGCCCGCGGGGTCCCCGTACACCCTCACGTCCCGGGGGCCGCTGTTGCTGTCGCCGGTGTCGACGGGCCGGGCGCCCAGCCCGATCGCCTCCCGCTCGGCCTCGTCGATGTTCTCGGGGCCGACCAGGATCCGCAGATGAGCCTGTTGCGAGTCCTCCGGGCGCGGCCAGCTCGGTGGGGCGTAGCCGTGGTCGCGGCGGATCGCCAGCCGGACGCCGTCGTTGCCGACGATCTCGACGAAATCGGGGTCGGAGCCGATCCGTATCTCCGCGTCGAGCAGACCGGCGTAGAACTCGGCCAGCTCCATGGGCTCTGCGCAGTCAAGGACGAGGACGCTCGTTTTCTCCACAGTCATGCGGGAACGAGTACCCCCGCCGGGCGCGGACACGCCGCACCGGGCCCGGCCGCAAAACCGGAATCCGTGCCACCGGCGCGGACGCGTCCCGGGTGAGGAAACACCGCACGCGACCTAAGGTGCGAACCATGGCTCAGAGCGCGGCGCACCCCGGTCCGGCCGGGCGCGACGCCGACCCCGGCGGCCCCGACCCCCGGCGTTGGCAGGCGCTGGCCGTCTGCCTGGTGGCGGGCTTCATGACCCTGCTGGACGTCTCCATCGTCAACGTGGCCCTCCCCTCGATCAAGGAGGGCCTGAACACCCCCGAGTCCGACCTCCAATGGGTGCTCTCCGGCTACGCGCTCGCCTTCGGGCTCTTCCTCATCCCCGCCGGGCGCCTGGGCGACGCGCGGGGCCGCCGGGCGGTCTTCATGGCGGGACTCGCCCTCTTCACCCTGGCCTCCGCCGCCTGCGGGGCCGCCCAGTCCAGCATGTGGCTGGTGATCGCCCGGCTGGTGCAGGGCGTCGCGGGCGGTCTGATCTCCCCGCAGATCTCCGCCCTGATCCAGCAGATGTTCTCCGGGCGCGAGCGCGGCCGGGCCTTCGGCATGTTCGGCACGGTCGTCGGCATCTCCACGGCCGTGGGCCCGTTGCTCGGCGGCCTGCTCATCCAGGCCGCCGGACCGGACCACGGCTGGCGCTGGGTCTTCTACGTCAACCTCCCGCTCGGCGCCGTCTGCCTCCTGCTCGCCCACCGGCTGCTCCCGGACACCCCGTCCGCCGGCCGGGTGAGGCCACGCGACCTGGACCCGGTGGGCGTCGCCCTGCTCGGGGCCGGGGTGCTGGCGCTGCTGCTGCCGTTCGTCCAGGCCCAGCAGTGGCCCGGCAACGGCAAGTGGCTGCTGCTCGTCCTGGCCGGGGCCCTGCTGGCCGCGTTCGTGATCTGGGAGGCACGGTGCACGGGCGGACGCACCCACCCGGTCCTGGACCTGTCGCTGTTCCGGCTGCGCTCCTACTGGCTGGGCTGCCTGCTGATCCTGCTCTACTTCGCCGGGTTCACCTCGATCTTCTTCGTCACGACCCTCTACCTCCAGTCCGGCCTGGGCTACTCCGCCCTCGTGGCCGGACTCGCCATCACCCCGTTCGCCCTCGGCTCCGGCGTCGCCGCGTCCATCGGCGGCCGGCTCGTCGGGCGCTTCGGCCGCCCCCTCGTGGTGGTGGGCCTGGCCATGGTCGCGCTCGGCCTCGCCGGCACCGCACTCGCCGTCCACCTGGTCCCGGGCACCGACGCGGGCTGGGCGATGGCCGCCCCGCTGCTCCTCGCCGGCCTGGGCAGCGGCCTGGTCATCGCCCCGAACCAGACCCTGACCCTCGCGGAGGTGCCGGTGAACCGGGCCGGAAGCGCCGGCGGCACCCTGCAGACCGGCCAGCGGGTCGGCTCCGCGATCGGGATCGCCGCCGTCGGCGCGGTGTTCTTCGCCCAGGTCGGCCCGGACGGCTGGGCCGACGCCTACGACCACGGGCTCGTCGTGTCCGTCGCCTTCGTGCTGGCCGCCCTGATCGTGGCGCTGGCCGATGTCGGAGCCGACCGACGGGGCAGACGACGTACGGCACACGAACCGAGCGACGCATCGAGGAGCACGGTATGAACGACACGACAGCGGACAGCGCCGGGACCGACGGCAACACCTCCTACGGCCACAAGCCGTTCAAGCGGTCCCGGAGCCACTTCGCCGACCGCGTCACCGCCGACGGACGCGACGGATGGCCCGTGGAGCCCGGCCGCTACCGGCTCGTCGTCAGCCGCGCCTGCCCCTGGGCGAGCCGTGCGCTGGTCTCCCGGCGGCTCCTCGGGCTGGAGGACGCGCTGTCGCTCGCCGTCGCCGACCCGATCCAGGACGACCGCAGCTGGCGCTTCACCCTCGACCCGGGCGGCGAGGACCCGGTCCTCGGCATCCGCTATCTCAGCGAGGCCTACGACGCCCGGGAGCGCGGCTACCCCGGCGGCGTCAGCGTGCCCGCGATCGTGGACGTACCGAGCGGGAAGCTGGTCACCAACGACTACCAGCGGATCACCCTCGACCTCGCCACCGAATGGACCGCCCTGCACCGGCCCGGCGCCCCCGACCTCTACCCCGAACCGCTGCGCGCGGAGATCGACGAGGTCATGGAGGGCATCTACCGGGACGTCAACAACGGCGTCTACAAGGCCGGATTCGCCAGCTCCCAGGAGGAGTACGAGGAGGCGTACGCCGCCCTGTTCCGCCGCCTCGACCTGGTTTCCGCCCGCCTCGCGGACCGCCGCTACCTGGTCGGCGACACCATCACCGAGGCCGACATCCGGCTCTTCACCACCCTGGTCCGCTTCGACTCCGTCTACCACGGCCACTTCAAGTGCAACCGGAACAAGCTGACCGAGGACCCCGTCCTGTGGGGCTACGTCCGCGACCTCTACCAGACGCCCGGATTCGGCGACACGGTCGACTTCGACCACATCAAGCGGCACTACTACCAGGTGCACACGGGCATCAACCCCACCGGCATCGTCCCCGTCGGCCCCGACCTCTCCGGCTGGACCGCTCCGCACCACCGCGAACAGCTCGGCGGGCGCCCGTTCGGCGACGGCACACCCCCGGGCCCCGTGCCCCCGGGCGAGCGCGTCACCCCCGTGGCCGCCGCCTGACCCGGGCGTTCACCGAGGCGAGGGCGGTGGTGGTTGCGGTGCGAGCGTGCCCGCCGCCAGCGGGGTACGGGCCAGCCGCACGCACCCCGCGGCGATCAGGGCCAGCGCCGCCAGTTCGGGCAGCAGCCACCAGCCGGTCCGCAGCTCCTCGCCGAACAGCGTCACCCCGTACAGGATGCTGATCAGCGCGTCCCCCAGGGTGAGCATCGGCTGCACGGCCACCAGACTGCCCGCCTGGAGGGCGTTCTGGAGCAGGAACAGGGCGCCCACCCCGGCCGCCGCCGTCGCGTACAGCTGCCAGGACGCCAGCAGCGCGAGGGCCCCGCCGTCGTCGAGGTTCGCCATCGCGTCCTTCATCAGCGCGGCCGTCAACGCGTAACCGCACGCGGCGGCCAGCCCCAGCAGGGCCGCCCGAGGGTTGCCGCGCGTCCGGAGCGCCGCCCCGATCAGCGCCGCCTCGAACAGCCCGGTCAGCACCAGCGCCGGAATCCACGCCGCGTCCCGGACCGTGTCGCTGCCCCCGACCGGCGCCGCCGAGGCCATGCCCAGCGCGAGACCGGCCGTGACGGCCGTGACGCCGTACCAGACGGCCCGGTCCACCCGGACCCGCATCACGAGCCCGGCGATCAGCAGCGTCGCCGGGAGCTCGATCACGAAGATCGGCTGGACCACCGCGATCGGCCCGGTGGCCAGGGCGACCGCCTGGCAGACGGCCGCCACGATCACCAGCCCGATCCCCGCCAGCCACACCTTCTGCCGCAGGAGGTGACCGATCAGGGAGAGCCGCATCGCCTCGCTGTCGGGCACCCGCATCGCCGCCCGGCGCTGGAGCACCGAGGCGGAACCGTTGCTGAGCGCGGTGAGGACGGCGAACAGGACACTGATCACCGGTTCATCATGGAGCCGGGCCCGGCCGGGGCGCTCGGCGCACGGGTCCGGTGGGCCTAACGCACGCCCGCCACCACTTGCGGACCGTAGCTGTCCGCAAGCCCCGGTAACGTGCGGCCCATGGCAGCGAAGACGCACCGCACCGCCGCACACCCCACCGTCCTCTCCACCCGCGCACTGAACCGGGCGACCCTGGACCGTCAGCTCCTGCTGCGCCGGTCGGCGATGTCCGCGAAGGACGCGGTCGCCCACCTCCTCGGCCTCCAGGCCCAGAACACCAAGCCCCCGTACTTCCAGCTGTACGCCCGGCTCACGGACTTCGACCCCGGGGAGCTGTCCGCCCTGATGGAGTCCCGCGAGGTGGTCCGGATCGTCACCCTCCGCTCCACCCTCCACACCCATACGGCGGACGACGCGCTCACCCTGCGCCCCCTGGTGCAGGCGGCGCGCGAGCGGGAGCTGAAGAACTTCCGGCGCGGGTTGGAAGGGGTGGACCTGGACCGGCTCGCGGCGGTGGCCGAGGAACTGGTCGTGGAGCGCCCGCGCCCGGTGAAGGAGCTGCGGGAGGAGCTCCTCGCCCACTGGCCGGACGCCGACCCCCTCGCGCTCACCGTCGCCGCCCGCTGTCTGCTGCCCCTGGTCCAGGTCACCCCGCGTGGGATGTGGGGACGCGGCGGACAGGTCGCCCTGACCACCGTCGAGCACTGGCTGGGCCGGCCCGCCGAACCGGTGCCCGCACCCGACGCCACCGTGCTGCGCTACCTGGGCGCGTTCGGCCCCGCCTCGGTGATGGACTTCCAGGCCTGGGCGGGGCTCACCCGTACGAAGGAGGTCTTCGAACGGCTCAGGCCCCGGCTGCTCACCTTCCGGGACGAGAGGGGCGTCGAGCTCTTCGACCTCCCGGACGCCCCGCGCCCCGACCCCGGCACCCCGGCCCCGCCGCGCTTCCTGCCCGAGTTCGACAACCTCCTCCTCGGCCACGCCGACCGCACCCGGGTGATCCCCGCGGTGAACAAGGGGCGCAACGGGGTGGGCAACCAGGCGTACGGGTCCGTGCTGATCGACGGGTTCTTCGACGCGGTCTGGCGCGTCGAACGCGAGGGCGGCACCGCGATCCTGACCGTCCAGCCGCTCCGGAACCTGGTCCGCGACGAGCGCACGGAGATCACCGAGGAGGCGGCGCGGATGCTGGCCGCGATGGCGGACGCGACGGACCACGACGTCCGGTTCGGCACCTTCCTGGACTACGGGGACTGACCGGACTGCGGAGCCCGCTCGGACTACGGAGCCCGACCGAAACTGCGGGAGCCCGGCCGGACTCCGGACTCCGGCGGCCCTCCGGGCAGGCATCGAGGTCAGGGCAGCAGCCCCGCCCGGCGGGCCGCCACCACGGCCTCCAGCCTCGTGTGCGCCCCCAACTTCCGCATCGCGGACCGCAGATACCCCTTCACCGTCTCCGGTCGCAGCCCCAGCCGCTGGGCCGCCGCCGCGTTCGTCGCGCCCGCCGCCACACACGCCACCACATCCAGCTCGCGCGGCGCGAGGCGGACCTCCCGGGCCGCGGGCACCTTGGGCCCCGCCGCCGAGGCCAGCCGCCCGCAGACTTCCAGGAGCTCGTCACGCAGTGCCGGATCGACGACCCTCGGGACCAGCGCTCGCAGTTCACGATGGGCCTCGCGCACGTCCTCCCAGGCCCCGGGCGCCGCGTCCGGATCGGTCACCTGCGCCCGGCCCGCCGCCAGCAGCTGCCGCACCTCGTCCCGCACCGCGAGCGACTGCTCCACGTCACGGGCCGCCGCCACCATCGCGTCGAACGTCCGGTCGCCCAGCGTGACGGGCGTGCGCAGCGCCCCGTACAGCACGCCCCGCACCGCGCGCCGTACGACGACGGGGACCGCGACGACCGAGCGCAGCCCCTCCGCCGCCACCGCCGCGTCGTACTCGTGGCTGATGTGGCGGGAAAAGGCGTAGTCCGTCACCGCGCACGGCCGGGACAGTGCGATGGCCTTGCCGCCCAGACCGCTCCCGGCGGAGATGACCAGACCCCGCAGCGCACTGGTCTGCGCCCCGTTCAGCTCGGCGATCCGCGCATGGCGCGCGTCGGACAGCAGGCCGCCGAACACCACGGGAAGCCCGCTCGTGCGGCGCAGCCTCAACAGCGCTGCCTGCATCTCGACCGCATCGACCGGTTCCGGCACTCCGACGCCCCTCCGCCCGGCCCGTGCCGTCCCCCGGACGGGGGAGCGGACCACCCCCGTCCGGGGGTGGTGAGACCTGGGTCACTGTTTACATGATGTTAGGCGACCGGTTCGTAATGAGGAGGGCACATGTCGGCAACCAGCGCTACCGAGACGTTCCGGGCCGCCCGGGACTTCCTGCTGGAACACCGCGAGGACTACGAGCGGGCGTACGCGGGCTTCCGCTGGCCCCGGGCGGACCACTTCAACTGGGCGCTGGACTGGTTCGACGTCATCGCCGAGAACAACGACCGCACCGCCCTGCACATCGTGGAGGAGGACGGCCGGCGCACCGAGGTGTCCTTCGCGGCGATGTCCGAACGGTCCGACCGGGCCGCCAACTGGCTGAAGGCACAGGGCGTACGGGAGGGCGACCGCATCCTCGTGATGCTCGGCAACCAGGTCGAGCTGTGGGAGACCGCCCTCGCCGCGATGAAGCTGCGCGCCGTCGTCATCCCCGCCACCCCGCTCCTCGGCCCGGCCGACCTGCGCGACCGGGTGGAGCGCGGCCGGGTGCGCCATGTGCTGGTGCGGGACGCGGACACCGCGAAGTTCGACGAGGTCCCCGGGGAGTACACCAGGATCGCGGTGGGCGAGGAGGTGGCGGGCTGGCTGCCGTACGCGGGGGTGGCCGAGGCGTCCGCCGCGTTCACACCGGGCCGCGAGACGGACGCGGACGAGCCGCTGATGCTCTACTTCACCTCCGGCACCACCGCCAGCCCCAAACTGGTCGAGCACACCCATGTGTCCTACCCCGTGGGCCACTTGTCGACGATGTACTGGATCGGGCTCAGGCCGGGCGACGTCCATCTGAACATCTCCTCGCCCGGCTGGGCCAAGCACGCCTGGTCGAACCTCTTCGCCCCGTGGACCGCCGAGGCCACCGTCTTCATCTTCAACTACACCCGCTTCGACGCGGGCCGGCTGATGGCCGAGATGGACCGCTCGGGCATCACGAGCTTCTGTGCCCCGCCCACCGTCTGGCGCATGCTCATCCAGGCCGACCTGAGCCAGTTGAAGGTCCCGCCGCGTGAGGTCGTCGCGGCCGGTGAGCCGCTGAACCCTGAGGTCATCGAGACGGTCCGGCGGGAGTGGGGCGTCACCATCCGGGACGGGTTCGGCCAGACGGAGACCGCCGTCCAGGTCGCCAACACCCCCGGCCAGCTCCTCAAGACCGGCTCCATGGGCCGCCCGAGCCCCGGCTTCACCGTCGAACTGCTCGACCCGGTGACGGGACAGCCCGGCGCGACGGAGGGCGAGATCGCTATCGACCTCTCCGACCGCCCCGTCGGCCTGATGACCGGCTACCACGGCGATCCGGACCGCACCGCCGAGGCGATGGCGGGCGGCTACTACCGCACCGGGGACATCGGCGCACGTGACGCGGACGGCTACATCACCTATGTGGGCCGCGCCGACGACGTGTTCAAGGCCTCCGACTACAAGATCTCCCCGTTCGAGCTGGAGAGCGCCCTGCTGGAGCACGAGGCGGTCGCCGAGGCCGCCGTCGTGCCCGCCCCCGACCCGCTCCGCCTCTCCGTCCCGAAGGCGTACGTCGTGCTCGCGGAGGGCTGGGAGCCGGGGCCGGACACCGCGAAGGTCCTCTTCGAGCACTCCCGGGCGGTCCTCGCCCCGTACAAACGCATCCGCAGGCTGGAGTTCGCGGACCTGCCCAAGACCGTCTCGGGCAAGATCCGCCGCATCGAGCTGCGCGAACGCACCGCCCTGGGATCCGGCGCCGAGTTCGTCGAGGGGGACTTCACGTGAGCAGCCTGTCCTACGCACACGGCGTCGGTGACACCGCGCTGCTCGGCGACACCATCGGCCGCAACCTCGACCGGGCGGCCGCGGCGCACGGCGACCGCGAGGCGCTGGTCGACATGGCCTCCGGGCGGCGCTGGACCTACACGGAATTCGTCGCGGACGTCGACGTGCTGGCCCGCGCCCTGATGGCGTCGGGCGTGGCGAAGGGCGACCGGGTCGGCATCTGGGCGGTCAACTGCCCCGAGTGGGTGCTCGTCCAGTACGCCACGGCCCGGATCGGGGCCGTCATGGTCACCATCAACCCCGCCTACCGCGCCCATGAGGTGGAGTTCGTCCTCAAGCAGGCCGGCGTCTCCCTGCTGGTCGCCTCCCTCTCCCACCGCACCAGCGACTACCGCGCCCTCGTCGAACAGGTCCGCGCCGACTGCCCCGGCCTGCGCGCCGTCCACTACATCGGCGACCCGTCCTGGGACGAGCTGACCGCCGCCGCGCCCGCCGTCACCCGGGAGCGACTGGCCGCCCGCGAGGCGGAGCTGTCCTGCGACGACCCGATCAACATCCAGTACACGTCGGGCACCACGGGCTTCCCCAAGGGGGCGACGCTCTCCCACCACAACATCCTCAACAACGGATATTTCGTCGGGGAGACGATCGCTTACACCCAGGAGGACCGGATCTGCCTGCCGGTGCCCTTCTACCACTGCTTCGGCATGGTGATGGGCAACCTCGCCAGCACCTCGCACGGCGCCTGCATCGTGATATCCGGCCCCTCCTTCGAGCCCGCCGCCGTGCTGACCGCCGTCCAGCAGGAGCGCTGCACCTCGCTGTACGGGGTGCCCACCATGTTCATCGCCGAGCTGAATCTCCCGGACTTCGCCGCGTACGACCTCTCCTCGCTGCGCACCGGGATCATGGCCGGTTCCCCCTGCCCGGCCGAGGTGATGAAGCGGGTCGTCGCCGAGATGCACATGGCCGAGGTGTCCATCTGCTACGGGATGACGGAGACGTCCCCGGTCTCCACCCAGACCCGCCGCGACGACGACCTGGACCGCCGCACCGGCACGGTGGGCCGTGCGCTGCCGCACATCGAGATCAAGGTCGTCGACCCGGTCACCGGCGTCACGCTGCCGCGCGGCAGCGCCGGCGAACTGCGCACCCGGGGCTACAGCGTGATGCTCGGCTACTGGGACCAGCCCGACCGCACCGCCGAAGTCGTCGACGCCGGACGGTGGATGCACACGGGGGACCTCGCGGTGATGCGCGAGGACGGATACGTCCAGGTCGTCGGCCGGATCAAGGACATGATCATCCGGGGCGGCGAGAATGTGTACCCACGGGAGATCGAGGAGTTCCTGTACGGCCATCCGAAGGTCGCCGACGTCCAGGTGGTCGGGGTGCCGGACGAGCGCTACGGCGAGGAGATCCTGGCCTGCGTCATCCCCCGGGACCCCGCCGACCCGCCCACTCTGGAGGAGATCGCCGCGTACTGCCGTGAGCGGCTCGCGCACTACAAGATCCCGCGCAGGCTGCGGATCCTGGAGACCTTCCCGATGACGGTGAGCGGAAAGGTCCGCAAGATCGAACTGCGCGAGGCCTACGCGGACTGAGCGGAGGGGGCGGGCCGGGCGGGCGGGTCAGGCGGCTTCGACGATGTCGGGGTCGCCCCGGGTCGCCGCCGCCCACTCGATGAGCAGCACCTCGTAGGTCGCCGCCTCCACTGCGGACCAGTCCTGTCCGGAGGCGTCGACGAGCGCGCGGATGGCCTCGTTGGCGTGCTCGGCGGCGGGCGCGGGGCGGTCTGCGGGGAGGGAGCTGTCCGGGAGTAAAGCCATGCGCACAGCTTACGTGCCACCACTGACAGCCACGGCTTCCGAAGTGTCCGGGGCCCCCGAAGTATCCGGCATACGCGGAATCTTCACGGTCCCCGTGGCACCCGACGGCCGGACGGTGGGGGCCAGTTCGCGCCGCATGCAGACGCGGGGCCAGCGGTCCAGGCCGTGCTGGGCCTCCTCGGCCCGGATCGCGCGCAGTCCTTCGGTGAGTTCGCGTTCGGTCAGGACCCGGAAGCCGATACGGGCGTAGTACGGGGCGTTCCACGGCACATCGGTGAAGGTGGTCAGGGTGAGTGCCGCCATGCCCCGGGTCGCGGCCGGCGCGGCGAGGTGGGCGATCAACTCCCGGCCGATGCCCCGGCGGGCGGCGGCGGGGTCGACCGAGACCTGCTCGATGTGCAGGGCGTCGTCGACGGGGTCGGCGAGCACATAGCCGAGCGGCCGGTCGCCGGTGGCGGAGAGGGGGTCGGTGGCCACCCAGCAGCGGCCTGCCAGCCGGTAGCTCTCCAGCAGGTCGAGCGGGGGCGGATCGTCGTCGGCCACGAAGGCCATGCCCAGGGCCCGGAACGGTTCCCCTGCGGCGCGCTCGATGTCCTGGAGAAGCGGTAGATCCGAGCGTCTGGCGGAGCGGATACGCATGTACTCAGTGTGCCGCGCCGGACGCCGGTCCGGTACGCGGTGGCCGGATCAGGATGTCCGGCCGATGGCCCGGCACGCGCTTCCCGGAGCCCCAGGGCTTCTCGCGCACGGCGACGTTCAGGCGCCCGTGCTCACCAGTTCGTCCGCAGGGCTGTTCACGGGCCGCGGGGCCCCGGTGAGATCCATGACGAAGAGCGGGAGTCCGACGCCGTCCGCGCGGGCCCGGGCGTCGGTCGCGTATCCGGCGAGGGAGAAGAACACCCCGGTCGTCGATGCGCCCAGCGCGTTGAGCCAGAGGGTCTCGACCGCGCGCAGCGTCGTCGGCCGGGTGCTGGAGTCGACCCGCGCGATCAGGCCGTCCGCCCGCAGGTCGATCCCGGAGGCCGGGCCGGCTCCGGGCCGGCCGACGTCGCGGAAGCCCAGCCAGGTCAGATAGAGACCGGCCGCGCTCACCACGTCGTGGCCCGTGCGGATCGTCATCGGCCGGAAGGCCGGGCGTGGGTGCGCGGCGGTGCGCGGCAGGGGGATGTGGGCGGGGGAGACCGGCGCGGCCGGGGCAGGCCCGGTGGCCACCGGGCGCACCGGTATCCGCAGAACGGTCCCGCACGGGCAGCACAGCTCGGGCTGGGGCCACTGGTTCTCCCGCTCGCAGGACGCGCAGCGAACGGTGACCCACACGTCGTTCCAGCTGCGGTGGCCGACCAGGACCGCCGGGGCGTCCCGCAGCAGCGGCGGGGCGGTGGGCGTCCCGCACGGGCAGGGGTAGGCCGGTGTGCTGTAGGCGTGGTCCCGGCTGCAGACAGGGCACCGTACCGGCACGGACTCCACGATCGTCTCCCTCCGGCACGGACGCGCGGCCGACTGCGCTCCGTGCCTCCCTCGTCACACCATCGTCCACCAGGAGCGAGGCTCTGGGGAGGGGGTTGGCGGACTTCATAGGGGCGGGCGGGCGTCCACGCCCTTGACGGGGGTCGCCCCACGTTTTAGATTGCTTCCGTATAGCAGAACTGAATTTCCGTAATGCGGAATTGGTGCTCTCAGGTGGCGCGACAGAGCCCGACTCCACCAATCCCGAGCAGGAGCACTCAATGCCTCGTATGACCGCTGCCCGAGCGGCAGTTGAGATCCTCAAGCGCGAAGGCGTCAGCAACGCGTTCGGTGTGCCGGGTGCGGCGATCAACCCCTTCTACGCGGCCCTCAAGGCCTCCGGTGGGGTGCAGCACACGCTGGCCCGGCACGTCGAGGGCGCCTCCCACATGGCCGAGGGCTACACCCGGGCCAAGGCCGGCAACATCGGCGTCTGCATCGGCACGTCGGGCCCGGCGGGCACCGACATGATCACCGGTCTGTACTCCGCCATCGCCGACTCCATCCCGATCCTGTGCATCACCGGCCAGGCCCCGACCGCCGTCCTGCACAAGGAGGACTTCCAGGCCGTCGACATCGCGTCGATCGCCAAGCCGGTCACCAAGGCGGCGACGACCGTCCTGGAGGCCGCGCAGGTCCCCGGCGTCTTCCAGCAGGCCTTCCACCTGATGCGCACCGGCCGGCCCGGCCCGGTCCTCATCGACCTGCCGATCGACGTCCAGCTCACCGAGATCGAGTTCGACCCCGAGCTGTACGAGCCCCTCCCGGTCCACAAGCCCGCGGCCTCTCGCAAGCAGATCGAGCGGGCGCTCCAGATGCTGAACGCCTCGGAGCGCCCGGTGCTCGTCGCGGGCGGCGGCATCATCAACGCCGACGCCTCCGAACTCCTCGTGGAGTTCGCCGAGCTGACCGGCGTCCCGGTCGTCCCGACCCTGATGGGCTGGGGCATCCTCCCCGACGACCACGAGCTGAACGCCGGCATGGTGGGCCTGCAGACCTCGCACCGCTACGGCAACGCGAACTTCCTGGAGTCCGACTTCGTCCTCGGCATCGGCAACCGCTGGGCCAACCGCCACACCGGCAAGCTGGACGTCTACACCCAGGGCCGCACCTTCGTCCACGTGGACATCGAGCCCACCCAGCTCGGCAAGATCTTCGCCCCGGACCTCGGCATCGCCTCCGACGCCAAGGCCGCGCTGGAGCTCTTCGTCGAGGTGGCGCGCGAGCTGAAGGCCGCGGGCGAGCTGAAGGACCGTTCCGCCTGGGCCGCGTCCACGCAGGAGCGCAGGGCGACCCTCCAGCGCCGTACCCACTTCGACAACGTGCCGCTCAAGCCGCAGCGCGTGTACGAGGAGATGAACCGGGCGTTCGGCCCCGAGACCCGTTACGTCACCACGATCGGGCTCTCCCAGATCGCCGGCGCGCAGATGCTGCACGTCTACAAGCCGCGCCACTGGATCAACTGCGGCCAGGCGGGCCCCCTCGGCTGGACGATCCCGGCCGCGCTGGGCGTCGCCACCGCGGACCCGGAGGGCACGGTCGTCGCCCTCTCCGGCGACTACGACTTCCAGTTCATGCTGGAGGAGCTGGCCGTCGGCGCGCAGCACCGCATCCCGTACGTCCACGTCCTGGTGAACAACTCCTACCTGGGGCTGATCCGCCAGGCGCAGCGCAACTTCGACATCGACTTCCAGGTCAACCTGGAGTTCGAGAACCTCAACTCCCCGGAGCTGGGCGTCTACGGCGTCGACCACGTCAAGGTCGTCGAGGGCCTCGGCTGCAAGGCGATCCGGGTGACTGAGCCGGACCAGCTGCTGCCGGCCTTCGAGGAGGCGAAGAAGCTCGCCGCGGAGTTCCGGGTGCCGGTGGTCGTCGAGGCGATCCTGGAGCGGGTCACGAACATCGCGATGAGCGGCAGTGACATCGCGTCGGTCAACGAGTTCGAGGACATCGCCACGGACGCGTCCCACGCGCCCACCGCGATCCGCCCCCTGACGGCGTCCTGACCCACCCGCACCGACCGCAGGCCCCCGCCCCGGATTCCGCTCCGGGGCGGGGGCCTGCGTCGTTGCGTACGGGCCCTTCCACCCGCACCGCCCCAGCTCGTCCGGCGTGGACGGAGCCTGCGGGGCGGTGGTCCCGCACCGTCCCAGCCCGTCCGGCGTTTGAGGACGGAACCCGCGGGACGGTGGTCCCGTGCCATCCCAGCCTGTCCGGCGTTTGAGGACGGAACCCTCGCGCGGGAGGGGCCGAACTCCGCCGGCAGGGCGTCAGGGCGTGTCCCTCCCACAGGGGGCGGCCTGCTCCGGAGCCACGGTTCCGTCCTCAAACGCCGGACGGGCTGAGAGAGGTGCGGGCACACCTAAGCCGCAGTTCGGTCCTCAAGTGCCGAACGGGCTGAGAAAGGTGCCGGCACACCTAAGCCACGGTTCCGTCCTCAAGCGCCGGACGGGCTGCGAGGTGCGGGCACAGCCGGGCCACGGCCACGGTTCCTCAAGCGCCGGACGGGCTGGAAGGTGCTGGCTCACCGGACGGGCTGCGAGGTGAGGGCCCACCGGGCCGGCATGCGCCAGGTGCGGGTACGTGAAAGGGCGCGGAGTACGGGACCGTATCCGTACTCCGCGCCCTCGTTCAGGGAGCGACAGAGGTGTCGCCGGGTGACAGGGACCGCGGCGGCGGCGATCGGCCCGGGGGAGGGCGTCTCCTTCAGGTCAGGAGACGGTCCCCGGGTCCTTCACCACCGCACTGGCATCGCTCGACCGCCGCGGCCTCGTCGTCCTGCCCGTGCCGCGCGGCACCCCTCATCCGGGTGCGCGGTACGGGCAGGGTCCAGGGGGAGGCTCAGTCCTCGCGCAGGGCGCGGACGGCCTCCTCGACGCGCTTGCCGTAGTCGGCGTCGGCGGCGTGGAAGTGGGCGAGGTTCTTCTCGATCACGTCGTCACGGGTGACCTGCGAGAGGCCTCCGGCGATGTTCGCGACCAGGCGGCCCTTCTCGTCCTCCGACATGAGCCGGAAGAGTTCGCCCGCCTGGAAGAAGTCGTCGTCCTTGGTGTGGGCGGGCGCCTCGTGCGTGCCCGTCCAGCCGTGGATCGCCAGCGGTGCGGCGAGCGCCGCGTCGGTCTGCGCCGGACCGGCGTACGAGTTGGGCTCGTAGTTCTTGTCGTGGCGCGAGCCGTTGCGGGTCGCGTGGACGCCGTCGCGGCCGTAGTTGTCGACGACGGCGGTCCTCGGGGCGTTCACCGGCAGGTGGGTGTGGTTGACGCCCAGGCGGTAGCGGTGCGCGTCCGCGTAGGCGAACAGCCGGCCCTGGAGCATCTTGTCCGGGGAGGGGCCGATGCCGGGCACGAAGTTGTTCGGGGAGAACGCGGCCTGCTCGACCTCGGCGAAGACGTTGTCCGGGTTGCGGTCCAGGACCAGGCGGCCGACCCGCTGGAGCGGGTAGTCGCTGTGCGGCCACACCTTGGTGAGGTCGAACGGGTTGAACCGGTAGTCGGCGGCGTCGGCGGCCGGCATCACCTGGACGTGCAGCGTCCAGGAGGGGTTGACGCCGCGCTCGATGGCCTGGAGCAGGTCCGTCTGGTGCGAGTTGGCGTCCTTGCCGACGAGCTCGGAGGCCTGGTCGGCGGAGAGGGACCGCACGCCCTGGTTCGTCTTGAAGTGGTACTTGACGAAGAAGGCCTCGCCCGCGGCGTTCGTCCACTGGTAAGTGTGCGAGCCGTAGCCGTTCATGTGACGGTACGAGGCGGGGATGCCTCGGTCGCCCATCAGCCAGGTGATCTGGTGCGTCGCCTCGGGGGCGTGCGCCCAGAAGTCCCAGACGTTGTCCGGCTCCTGCTTGCCCGTGAACGGGTCGCGCTTCTGCGAGTGGATGAAGTCGGGGAACTTGATCGGGTCCTTGATGAAGAACACCGGGGTGTTGTTCCCGACCAGGTCGTAATTGCCCTCGTCGGTATAGAACTTGAGGGCGAATCCGCGCGGGTCGCGGACCGCGTCCGCGCCGCCGAGCGAGTCGGCGACGGTCGAGAAGCGGATGAACGTCTCGGTGCGCTTGCCCACCTCGGAGAGGAAGTCGGCGCGGGTGAAGCCCGTGACGTCGTCGGTCACCTCGAAGTAGCCGTACGCGCCGGAGCCGCGGGCGTGCACCACGCGCTCCGGGATGCGCTCACGGTTGAAGCGGGCGAGCTTCTCCAGGAGGTGCTGGTCCTGGAGGAGGATCGGTCCACCGACACCGGCGGTGGCGGAGTTCTGGTTGTCGGCGACCGGGGCGCCTGACTCGGTCGTGAGCACACGCTTAGCCATGTGGCGGGATGACCTTTCGTACGAGCTGCTGACGGCTTGAGGAGCGTAGATTCGCCGCGAGGCAACGTCAACAGTTTGTTGAAAACGAAGTATGTGGTTCCGGGCCGCGGCAGCGCCTGGGCGCGACAGGACAGGTGTCAGCGCCACCGCGGCCCGGAGATCAGGGGGCCCGTCGTGCGGGCCGTGGCCCCGGGGGCGGACCGGCGATCGTGGCCGGCCGCCCCTTCGCGGGGCCGGGGGATGGTCAGACCTGGGAGCCGGACAGCCGCTCGACCGAGCGCAGCAGCGCCGAGTGGTCCAGTCCGCCGTCGCCCTGGGCGCGCAGCGAGGCGACCAGCTGGGCGACCACGCCGCCGACGGGCAGGGCCGCGCCGACGTTGCGGGCGGCGTCCGTGACGATGCCCATGTCCTTGTGGTGCAGGTCGATCCGGAAGCCGGGGGCGAAGTCCCGCTTCAGGAAGTTGTCCTTCTTGCGGGTCAGCACGGTCGAGCCGGCCAGTCCGCCGTTGAGGACGTCCAGCGCGGCGGCGAGGTCGACCCCGGACTTCTCCAGGAAGACCACGGCCTCGGCGCAGGCCTGGATGTTGACCGCGACGATCAGCTGGTTGGCCGCCTTCACCGTCTGGCCGGAGCCGTGCGGGCCACAGAGCACGATGGTCTTGCCCAGCGCCTCCAGCAGCGGCTTCGCGGCGTCGAAGTCCGCCTGCTCACCGCCGACCATGATGGACAGGACCGCCTCGATGGCGCCGGCCTCGCCGCCGGAGACCGGCGCGTCCAGGACCCGGATGCCCTTCTCGGCCGCGTTCTTGGCGAGGTCCACGGAGGTCTGCGGGGTGATGGAGGACATGTCCACCAGCAGCGCGCCGCGCCGGGCGTTCTCCAGGATGCCGTCGGGGCCGTAGGCGATGGCCTCGACCTGCGGGGAGGCGGGCACCATCGTGATGACGACGTCCGCGTCCCTGACCGCGTCCGCGATCGAGGAGGCGCCGTTGCCGCCGGCCGAGACCAGCCGGTCGACCTTGTCCTGCTCCAGGGTGTATCCGGTGACGTCGTAACCGGCCTTGACCAGGTTCTCGGACATGGGGGAGCCCATGATGCCGAGGCCGATCCACGCAACCTTGGGGAGGTTGTTGCTCATGAGGGTGCCTTCCTGAAAAACGTTTGTACGTAAGGGGGTTGGGCTCGACCGGAGGTCGGCCCGGCCCGTCCGCAGCCGGTCAGCGGGCCGCTCGGGCCGACGCCGGGAGCCAGTCGAAGGATTCCGCGCTCGGCCGGTCGCCCGGCTTGTACTCCAGGCCGACCCAGCCCGCGTACCCGGCGTCCTTCAGCTCGTCGAGGAGCCGCTCCAGCGGGAGCGAGCCGGTGCCCGGCGCGCCGCGTCCCGGGTTGTCGGCGATCTGGACGTGGCCGGTCTTCGCCGCGTAGGCCTTGATGACCTGGCTCAGGTCCTCGCCGTTCATCGAGAGGTGGTACAGGTCCAGCAGGAACTTGGCGTTCCCGAGTCCCGTCGCCGCGTTGACCTTGTCGACGACCTCGATCGCGGCCGGTGCGCCGACCAGCGGATAGAGCGGCGACTCCGGCTTGTTGAGGGTCTCGACGAGGAGGATCGCCCCGATCCGGTCCGCCGAGCGGGCGGCCAGCACCAGGTTCTCCAGGGCGAGTGCGTCCTGTACCTGCGGGTCCGCGCCCTCGACGCGGTTGCCGTACAGCGCGTTGAGCGCCGTGCAGCCGACCGAGGCGGCGAAGTCGGCCGCCACCTCGATGTTGGCCCGGAAGCGGTCCGACTCCGTGCCGGGCACGGAGAGCGCGCCGCGGTCGGGGCCGGGCAGCTGTCCGGCGTAGAAGTTCAGCCCCACCAGCTGGGTGCCGGCGTCGTCGAGCGCCTTCTTGAGGGCGTCGAGCTCCGCCTGCGGAGGGGTGGGGGTCTCGATCCAGGGCCACCACAGCTCGACCGCCGTGAAGCCCGCCGCGGCGGCTGCCGCGGGACGCTCCAGGAGCGGGAGTTCCGTGAAGAGGATCGAAAGGTTCACATCGAAGCGCTGGTCCGGGTATCCCATGAGGATGTCGGCGCTCCTTCCGTATTGCGGAAGTTAGTTTCTGCTTAACGGAAGATTGCCCGGAGGGTGGTGGGGCTGTCAAGGGGGTGCCGGAAAATTCGCCCCGGCCGCCGGCGTACGGAATCGGTGGCACGGGTGCCTCCGGGCATACGAAAGCGGGGCGGTGGCCGCCCTCGGCCCCCGCCCCGCCCGGCTCCCACGCCGTGTGCGCCTCGCTATCCGGCCGGAACCGTGTCCTCGAAGCTCGTCCCCGCACCCCGGTACGCCCCGACCATCGCGTCGACCTGCGCGGGGGTGAGCACCTGGTCCTTCACGTGCAGGACGTAGTCCACCTGCTGGTCGTAGGCGCGGGGCGTGGTGCTCGGCTGCCCCTCCAGGTCGATCAGCCACTGGTTGAAGTTGATCGACATCGGCCGCTCGGGCAGATAGGCCGCGCCGTGCGTCCCGAAGTGCTGACCGTCGACGTAGTACGTGATCCGGTTGTCGTCGATGGTCACCACCAGGTCGTGCCAGCCCGCGTACGACTGCCGGACCTCGCTGTGCGCGTTGACCGCCTCCCACGGGTCGGGCCGGTAGGTCTCCCACGACGTCGTGTAGAGGATGTTCGCCGGCTCGCCCCAGCCGCCGTTGGGCAGATACTCGAAGTCGTACTCCGCGTAGTCGTCCGCCATCGGCGCCTTGAGGTCGTTGATCGTGAAGAACGTCTGCACGATCCGGTCGCCGTCCGGGCCCGAGCGCGGCGCGTCGCTGAACTTCACCCGGGACGCGTAGGTCCCGTTCTTGAACTTCATCGACCGCGTCAGGATCTCCGTGTGCTTCGTCGAGGCCCCGGTCCCGGCCGTCGAGGTCTCCAGGTTCATCACCGAGTTTCCGCCCTGGTCGGCGAACGTGACGTTCTCGGGCGCCCAGGTCGCGCCCGGCACCCCCGGACCGCCGGAGTTGGACCGTACGCTCCAGCCGTTCGCGTTGATCTCCGGGTCGGTGTGGGAGCTGTAGTCGAAGTCGTCGAACAGCGTCGGCGCGTCCCCCGGCGGGTCCGTCGGGTCCGGCGGGTCGGTCGGGCCGTTGCCCCCGGGCACCTCGCCCCACACGGTCGCCCCGGAGACGTGAGCGGTCACCCTGGACCAGTCGCCGTACGCCGTCCTGTCCGCGCCGAAAGAGTAGTCGTCGGACTGGACGAGCGAGGCCCAGGACGCCTGGTGGAACCGGAGCTGCATGTCCCCGGAGTCCGCGCCCGGGGCGAGCGAGCCCGCCCCGGCGGTGAAGCCGATCTCCAGGTAGCGGTCGGCGGTGGCCGTCGGTTCGGCGAGGGTCCCGAACGTACCGGTGATGTTCGCGCACCCCTTCACCGCCCAGGAACAGGCGAACCGGTAGGCGGCGGACGCCGAGTCGGCCTTGAAGTAGTAGCGCACCTTGACGCTGCTCAGCGGTACGGAGGTGGAGCCGGCGTTACGGACCTTCAGCCACGGCTCGCTCTGGTCGGCGCTCGCGCCGGACGCGCTCGTACGGTACTGGACGACGATCCCGTCCGCCGCGGCGGACGCCGATGAGGGCAGGGCGGCCAGACCGGTGGCGGCCAGCGCCACGGCGGCGGCCGAGGCGGCGGCGGTGCGCAGCCTGGACCTGCGCGGATTCCTGCGTGATGTGTTCACGGGCGTGTTCCTCTCCGGAACGGTGGTGGGGGAGTGGCTACGAGTGGGGTCGCGCTGTTCCTGAGGACGGGGACGCGTACGCGGCCGTCGCGAGCGACCGCGCGTCCAGCGGGCGGTAGGGGACGCCCAGGGCGTCCAGCCGGGCGGTGTGGTGACGCAGCCGCTCGACGAACCCCGGCCAGTCGCCGCGCCCGCCGGACCAGGAACGGTCGGCCAGCGCGCAGAGCCGTGGGTAGCTGAGGTACTCGATCTCCTCGGGGGTGCGGGCGTACTCGGTCCACACCTGGGCCTGGGTGCCGAGCACCCGCGCCCGGTCCGCCTCCGGCCAGTCCCCCGGCGCCGGTTCGTAACCGTGGACCGTGTGCAGGGGGACCGGCGCGCCGGGCTGGGCGACCGGCTCGGACGGATCGCCGGACTGGGCGTAGTCGAGATAGGTCGCCCGGTGGTGAGCCGCGATCACCTGATGGCCCCGGAGCGCGGCGGCCCGCGCGTGCGAGGAGTCGCGCCAGGTCATCACCGTGAACTCCGGCGGGAGTTCGGCGCCGTTCTCGACCCAGCCGAGCGGAATCCGCCCGCGCTCCACCAGGAACGCCCCGACCCGGCCCATGAACCAGCCGTGCAGCGCCGCCGGGTCCGCGAGCCCCAGCGCCGCAGCGCGCTCCCTCGCGGCCGGACTCTCCTCCCACTCGGTGGTCGGGCACTCCTCGCCCCCGATGTGGATGTACGGCGACGGGAAGACGTCCAGCACCTCCTCCAGCACGGCCCGGCAGAAGTCGAAGACCCCCTCGTGCACGCCGAGGATCGTGTCGCACACCCCCCAGCGGGTCCACACGTCCAGCTCCCGGCCGGGGCGGTTGCCCAGCTCCGGGTAGGCGGCGAGCGCCGCCCGCACATGGCCGGGCATCTCGATCTCCGGTACGACGGCGACCCCGCGCTCCGCCGCGTACCGCACCAGGTCCCGCAACTCCGCCTTGGTGTACGCCCCTTCGTGCGGCACCGCGTCGAAGTGGGCCCCGTCCGGGCCGGTCGGGCCCTTCTGCGACCGGGCCCGCCGGGAGCCGACCGAGATCAGCCGGGGGTAGGCGTCGACCGGCATCCGCCAGCCCTGGTCGTCGGTGAGGTGGAGATGCAGGACGTTCAGCTTGTGCAGCGCCAGCAGGTCCACGTACCGGCGCAGATAGCCGACCGGCTGGAAGCGCCGCGCCACGTCCAGCATCGCCCCGCGCCACGGCCGGTCCGGCACGTCGGTGATCTCGACGCAGGGCAGCTCCCAGGTGCCCGTGGCCGAGGAGCTCCCCGACAGGGCCTCGGCGGGCAGGAGTTGGCGGATCGTCTGGACGCCCCGGAGCAGCCCGGTGAGGTGCGCGGCACGCAGTTGGAGGGCCTGCCGGGCGACCGTCAGCCCGTACCCCTCCTCGCCGAGGCCGCCGAGACGGTCGTCCAGGGCGATGACGACCCGGCCGTCCGACGCCGGGGCGAGGGGAAGCCCGGCCGCCCGGCCGACCAGCGAGCGCAGCAGGTCCGCCGCCGGTTCCGCGCCCGGCAGCGCCCGGACGGCGGTGTCGCGGTCGAGGGTGAGCCGGCCGCCGAGCGAGGAGACCTTGGTGGGCCGGGGGACAAGGGCGAGATCGGGACGCGATGCGGGCACGGGGGGCCTCCGGATGCGGTTCGCGGGCGGGCGGCGGCGGGCCTCCTCCACCGCTCAGCCCTTGACGGCGCCGGCGGCGAAGCCGGACGTGACATGGCGCTGGAGCAGCAGGAAGATCACCAGTGCGGGCAGCGCGAAGAGGGTGGAGGCGGCCATCGTGGCGCCCCAGTCGGTGCCGAAGGTGTTCTGGAAGGACGACAGCCAGACCGGGAGCGTCCGATTGTCCTGCTGCTTGATGATCAGGAAGTTGGCGTAGGCGAACTCGTTCCAGGCGGTGATGAAGCCGAACAGCGACGTCGCCATGAGCCCCGGCGCCAGCAGCGGCATCGCCACCCGCCGGAACGCCCCGGTCCGCGTACAGCCGTCGACCTGCGCTGCCTCCTCCAGCTCCGGCGGGATCGTCCCGATGAACCCGCGCAGCACCACGACGGTGAACGGCAGCGTGATCATGAAGTAGATCAACGTCAGCGTCGGCAGCCGGTCGAGCATGTCGGTGTCCCGGGAGATGATGTAGACGGGGATGATCAACGACTCCCAGGGCGCCATCTGCGCGATGAAGATCATCAGCATGAACTGCCGCCGGCCCTTCCACCGCATCCGCGCCACGGCGAACGCCGCGCCCAGCGCCACCAGCAGCGCCAGCAGGACGGCCCCCAGCGTGACCAGGATGCTGTTGCGCCAGAACAGGGCGAACCCGTCGGCCTCCACGGCCCGTCGGAAGTGGTCGAGCGTCCAGGTGTGCGGGAAGAGCTGAGGGTCGGCGGACCGGATGTCCTTGGACGGCTTGAAGGCCGTGGCGATCATCCAGTAGACGGGGAAGAGGCAGACGGCGACGGTCACGGCGGCGGCGATGTTCAGTGGCAGGCGCCGCAGCCGGGGGCGTACGGGCTTGCGGGGACGTGCGGTACGGGGACTCATCGGGTCTCGTCCTCCTGGCGGAGCATCTGGCGGAAGTACAGGACGAGCACCCCGGACATCAGGACCACGGTGACCATGGATGCGGCGGAGCCCAGGTCGTACCGCTGACCGGAGAGGGCGGTCTGGACCGCGTAGACCGGCAGGATCGTCGTGGCGTCACCCGGGCCGCCCCGGGTCATCACCCAGATCTGGACGAACGCCTTGAACGTCCAGATCACCTCCAGCGAGATGACCAGCAGGAAGATCGGCCGCAGCATCGGGAAGGTGACCGAGCGGAAGACCCGCCCCGCGCCCGCCCCGTCCAGCCGCGCCGACTCGTACAGCTCCAGGGGCACGGTGGTCAGCGCCGAGTAGAGCGTGATCGCGGCGAACGGCACCGACTGCCAGACGATCAGCGTCACCAGGATCGCGAAGACGGCGGTCCCGTTCGCGAACCACGGATAGCGGTCGAAGGAGTCGAGGCCGAGTGAGGTCAGCGACCGGTTGACGATGCCGAACTCCGAGTGGAAGAGCCACTGGAAGACCGTGGTGGCCGCCACCACCGGCATCGCCCAGGCCAGCACCAGCGAACACAGCACCACCGTCCGCCCGATCCGGCCCAGCCGCTCCACCATCAGCGCGACCAGGGTGGCGATCACCATGATCAGGACGACGTTGACCGCCATGAAGAGGAAGGTGCGCCGCACCACCTCCCAGAACCGGGGGTCCGACAGCAGCGTCCGGTAGTTCCGCAGCCCCACGAACTCCGCCTCACCGGCGATCAGCTGGCGCAGCCGGAAGTCCTGGAACGAGATCAGGACGGCCCGCACCAGTGGGTAGACCAGCAGATAGAGCATGCCGCCGACGGCGGGGGCGATCAGGGCGTACGGCCAGAGGCCGTGCACCCTGCCCCGCGGGGACGGGGCCTTGCGCCCGGCGGGGCGCGGGGCGGGGCGCCGCCGGGGTGCGGGCGGTGCGCTCCGCTGGTCGACGACCGGCATGGCAGGCCTCCTTTCGTGCGGTTGGGGTGGCTCGTGCTGCTGCGGCTCGTGCCGCTGTGGGGCGGATCGGGTCAGGAACCGGCGTTCATGGCCCGGGTGATGTCCGCCGAGGCCTTCGCCGCCTCCTTCGCCGGATCGCCCCCGGTGAGCACGGCCGTCATGTAGTCCTTGATCGGGTTCTCCGCCTCGACCGCCGCCCAGCCCGGGGTGTTGGGCGTCGCGTGCCCGTTGGCCGCGCCGGCCGCCATCGCGGCGGCCCCCGGGTCGTCGGCCACGGCGGAGGCCAGCGAGGTCCGGTTCGGCACATAACTCATGGCGACGGCGAGCTTCTTCTGCCAGGTGTCCCCGGTCAGCTCCTTGATGAAGGCGACCGCCTCGTCGGGGTGGGCCGCGGCGGCCGGTACGACCAGGTCGGAGCCGCCGGTGAAGACCGCGCCGGGCGTGTCCGCCGTCCTGCCCGGGATCGGGAAGAAGGCGAGCTTGTCCTTGAGCCCGGGGTTCTGCTCCGCGATGACCCCGGCCGCGCCCGGGGTCTGGATGATCTGCGCCACCTGCCCCTGGGCCATCACTTCGGCCTGCGGCGGATCGTCCTCGTCGGAGTCCTTGGGCCCCTTGCCGAGCGCCTGGAGCTTCTTGTAGAACGCCATGCCGCGCAGCGCCTCGGGGCTGTCCAGCGCGCCGGACCACTTCCCGCCGGACTCGACGGCGAGGTCGCCGCCCTCGTCCCAGATGAACCCGGCCAGCGCGTACCACATCTGTCCGGGCAGGTAGATGCCCTGCGTGCCGCCCTTGTCGAGCTTGGCGGTGGCGTCGATCCACTGCTCACGGGTCGTGATCGCCGACGCGTCGACGCCCGCCTTCTCGAAGAGGTCGGTGCGGTAGACCACCACCCGGTTCGCCGCGTAGTACGGGATGCCGTACTGCTTGCCCTCGTACGACCCCGGCTCGGCCAGGCCGGTCAGCCAGTCCTCGCCGTTCAGCTCCTCGGTGCGGTCGCTGAGGTCGAGCAGCCCGCCGCTCTCCGCGAACTGCGCCACCTGGGTGTTGCCCGCCTCGATGACGTCGGGGGCGTCGTTGCTCGCCAGGGCGGCGGTGATCTTCTGACCGATCCCGTCCCACTCCTGGATCTGGATCTTCACGTCGATCGCCGGGTGGCGCTTCTCGAAGTCCGCGGTGAACTCCTTCTGGAACCCGTCCGAGACGCTGTCGCGCATCAGCCAGACGTCCACCGTCGTCCGGCCGTCCCCGTTGCCGGAGTCCGTTCCGGACGACGAACTGCAGGCACTGAGCGCGGCGGTCAGGACGAGCACGGACCCACCGGCGAGCAAGCGGTACTTCACGGTTCACCTCGGAAGCAGAATGGATCGGACGGACCCGACGAGGCCTGACCACCTGACCAGTTGTCTCCACTGGACAGTTCGCCTCTCGATGGGGGTTGAAGGTGGCATAGACCAATGAGGTCGTCAACCCCCTGCGTATCAGGGCGAGTTGATGATCTGCCCGTAGCCGGGCCACTGATGTCGCCTGCAGATGGAGCTACACTTCGCCTGACCAGCAAGCCAGTTCGGCCGCAGTGGTCGTCAACTGGTAAGAAAATTCGATCCGTCGGAAGGGGAACACGTGGACGCGGACGTGCCGGGGACGGTGCTCAAACGGGAGCGGACCCGCGATGCCGTACTGGAGCTGATCGAGTCGCGCAGCCCCGGGGACGCCATCCCCTCGGAACGCGCCCTGTGCGCCCTGCTCGGCGTGTCGCGGCCCACCGTGCGCGCGGCGGCCGACGAGCTGGTCGCCGCCGGGCTCCTGGTGCGCGAGCACGGCCGGGGCATGTTCGTCGCCCCCGCCAAGATCACCCAGGAACTGGTCGCCGGGGACCGGGCGCTGAGCGTGCCGCAGGCGGCGGGCGCCTGGTCGAGCCGGCTGCTGGAGTTCACCACGCTCCAGGCGGGGGCCCGCGTCGGCCGCAAGCTGCGGATGTCGCCCGCCGCCGAGATCGTCTACGTGGCGCGGCTGCGGCTGGTCGACGGTGCGCCGATGGCCATCGAGCACCTGCACATCCGCGCCGAGCTGGTGCCGGGCCTCAGTGCCCAGGAGCTGGAGAGCGGCGACCTGTACGAGCATCTGCGCTCCACGCACGGGGTGCACGTCCGCGAGGCGGTCCAGGCCATCGAGCCCACCGTCGTCACCCGCGCCGAGGCCAGGCTCCTCGACGTTCCGGAGCTGTCGCCGGCGCTGCTCTTCGAGCGGCTGACCTCCGACACCACGGGCCGCCCGGTGGAGTACGTCCACTCGCTCTACCGGGGCGACCGCTACCGGATCGTCTCCCGGCTCGCGCTCGGCCCGGCGGCCGAGGTCGCCCCCGACCCGGAGGGGCACCACCCGGGCATCCCGCCCGGCGACTTCGCGCACGGCGACGCCATCGCCTCCTCGACCAGGGGGGACATCCAGACGGGCGGCTGATCACCGGCCGCCGACCGCGTTGCGCAGGGTGCAACTCCGGTTGCACCTCTTGTCGAACAGGCGTCGGCGGGCCAGGGTGGCGGACGCATCCGAAGCAGCCGACCCCCCACACGAGGTGCCTCGCATGAACCCAGCCCCCCACCCGCGTCCCGCTCCCGGCCTCCCCGGCCGCCGAGGTCTCCTCGGCGGTCTGCTGGCGGGAGCCGCCCTGGCCGCCGTCCCCGCCCTCGCCGCGCCCGCCCGCGCGGGGGCCCGCCCGGCCCCCGCGCCCGCCGGCCCGCGCGCCACCCGCCCGCTGCTGCTCGGCACGTACACCTCCGAAGGGGGAGGCGGTACGGGCATCGGCACCGCCGCGTACGACACCGGCACCGGCGCGATCACCCCCGGGCCGGTGATCACCGGCGTCGAGAACCCCTCCTACCTGGCCCCGCACCCCTCCGGCGCCACCGTCTACGCGGTCGCCGAGCAGGGCGCGGGCGCGGTCACCGCCGTGGCGGTCGGGCCGGACGGGACGTACGAGGTGCTCGGCAGCCGCCCCACCGGCGGCTCCGGCCCCACCCACCTCTCCGTCCACCCGTCCGGACGCTGGCTGCTGAGCGCCAACTACACCTCCGGAAGCGTCGCCGTGCACCCGATCGCGGAGGACGGCTCACTGGGGGAGTGCACCGACCTGGTCACCCACAGCTCGCCGCCGCCCGGACCCGGCCAGGGCGGACCGCACGCCCACCAGATCGTCACCTCGCCCGACGGCGGTCACGTCCTCGCCGTCGACCTGGGCACCGACACCGTGTACACGTACGCGCTCGACGCGTCCGCCGGGACGCTCACCGAGGTCTCCCGGGCTGCTCTGGCGCCCGGCTCCGGCCCCCGCCACCTGGCCTTCCACCCCGGCGGGCGCTTCGCCTACCTGGCCTGCGAACTGGACAACACCATGGTCGTCTGCGCGTACGACCCCGCAACCGGCGCCCTCACCCCGGGGCCCGGGCAGTCCACCGGCACGGGGTCCGGCGTCAACTACCCCGCCCAGCCGGTGGTCACCGGGGACGGGGCGTACGTCTACCTCGCCAACCGGGGCCACAACAGCCTCACCCGTTACGCCGTGGAGGGCGGCGGGGCGGTCCTGCGGCTGCTGGACACCGTGCCCGTCGGCGGCGACTGGCCCCGCCAGCTCGCCCTGTCCCCGGACAGCTCCCTGCTCTTCGCCGCGAACCAGCGCTCCTCCACCGTCACCGTTTTCGGGGTCGGCCCCGACGGCTCTCTCACCGGCGCGGGCGCCCCCTTCCCGGCGCCGGTCGCGGTCTGCGTCCTGCCGCTCCCGTGAGCCCCGCGGCCGGGGCCCCGCGCGCACCGGAGCGGGGTCCCGTCCAGCGGTTACAGTCGTGGCCGAGCCGCGGGAGCCCGCACCCGGGGCGAGGACATCATGGAGGCACAGTGCGCTTGAGGGTGGAATTCACCACCGAGCCGTTCGATCTCGACGAGGCGCCCACCCATGCGGTGGTGGCCCGCGAGGTGATCCAGGGCGCCGGGCTCGACGCCGTCGACGTCGGCCCCTTCGGCAACACCGCGGAAGGGGGCGCGGACGAGGTGCTCACCGCCGTGGACTCCCTGCTGCGGCGGGCCCTGGCCTCGGGCGCCACCCGGGTCTCGCTCCAGGTGAACGTGATCGAGGGGGACGCATCATGACCGAATCCGTCGATCACCCTCCGGCGGCGGCCGACACCCTCGCGGCAGCGGCCGGCGCCCCTCCGGCAGCGGCGGATAACCCTTCGGCAACGGTCGACCACCCCCTCGTGTCCGCGGTCAAGCCGCTCGTCGACGCGATGGGCGCGGAGCTGCTGGGTCCGGATCAGGCCCAGCCGGACGATGTCGTGCTCGCCTGGGAGGGCCGGGACGTCATAGCCGTACGCCTGCCGCAGCTCTCCGACTCGCTGGACCACATCCTCGCTGCGATGGAACGACGGCACGGGATGCCGCTCGCCGACCTGGACCGCAAGGCCAAGCAGAGCGTCGTCCGGACCCTGGAGGCACGCGGTGCCTTCTCCGTACGGCACGGAGTGGAGACGGTGGCGAGCGCCCTGGGCGTCTCCCGGTTCACCGTGTACAACTACCTGAACCGGGAACATGCGGCCAAGGGTGAGTAGTTGGCCGAACACACCGAACACACAGGAAAGCCGCCGTCCGCATGCCGGGACGGCGGCTTTCTTCGTTCGCGAGATTTCAACAAAGTGTTGACGTCGTGTTGCGGAGGGCGTTAGCTATCCGCAGCCCGAACAACGCACAGCGAAAAACAGCCACGGAGGCTCCCGTGACTTCGAGCTCCACACCGGGCCTCACCCGGTTCAACACCCTGGCGGACGGCGAGGCCACTCCCGCACTGCACGAGGTGTGTGCCAGTGCGACCTGGGGAAACACCATCCTCGCCGGGCGCCCGTACGCCACCGAAGAAGCCCTGCTCTCCGCGAGTGACGCCGCCATGGCGGAGCTCACCGCGGAGGACCTGGCCGAAGCGATGGCGGGCCACCCGCCGATCGGCCGCCCGAAGCCCGGCGACCCGACCTCCTCCCGCGAGCAGCGGGGGATGGCCGGCGCCTCCGAGGAGCTCAAGACCGAGATGCTCGAACTGAACCTGGCCTACCAGGAGCGGTTCGGACATGTCTTCCTGATCTGCGCCACCGGCGCCACCGGTGAGCAGATGCGCGACGCGGTGAAGTCCCGGATCGGGAACTCGCCCGAGCAGGAGCAGGAGATCGTGCGCACCGAACTGGGCAAGATCAACCGCATCCGGCTGACCCGTCTCGTGACGGAGACCCTCGCAGAGGGCGCTCCTGCACAGGACTCTTGAGATCTAGGAGAGTGACGGTCTTGAGTACCGACACGACCGCATCGGTGTCCACCCACATCCTGGACACCAGCATCGGCCGCCCCGCCGCGTCCGTCGCCGTCTCGCTCGCCGCCCGCAGCGGAAGCGACGCGCCGTACGTGACGCTCGGAGCGTCCGCGACCGATGCGGACGGGCGCTGCAAGGACCTCCCGGCACTGCCGGAGGGCACCACCCACGTGCGTCTCGCGTTCGACACCGAGACGTACTTTTCCAAGAAGCAAGCCGAGGCGCAGCAGGACGCCCCCCGCGTAAGGGACAGCGGCGCGTTCTTCCCGGAGGTGACCATCGCGTTCGCGGTCGCCCCGGGCGAGCACTATCACGTACCGCTGCTGCTCAACCCGTTCGGCTACTCCGTTTACCGAGGGAGCTAGCACCGACATGCCCACGATTCTCGGCCAGAACCAGTACGGCAAAGCAGAGAACCGCGTCGTCAAGATCACGCGGGACGGCGACACCCACCACATCAAGGACCTGAACGTCTCGGTCGCCCTCTCCGGCGACATGGACGACGTGCACTACTCCGGCTCCAACGCCAACGTCCTGCCGACCGACACCACCAAGAACACGGTGTTCGCGTTCGCCAAGGAGCACGGGATCGAGTCCGCCGAGCAGTTCGGCATCCACCTCGCCCGGCACTTCGTCTCCTCCCAGGAGCCGATCCACCGCGCCCGGATCCGGATCGAGGAGTACAGCTGGGAGCGCATCGCGACCTCCGACGGCAACTCCAAGTTCATCGGCGCCGACGAGGTCAGGCACTCCTTCGCCCGCAAGGGCATGGAGACCCGCGTCTCCCAGATCACCTACGACGGTGAGAACTGGGAGGTCATCTCGGGCCTCAAGGACCTGACGGTGATGAACTCGACCAACTCCGAGTTCTGGGGCTACGTCAAGGACAAGTACACGACGCTCAAGGAGGCGTACGACCGCATCCTGGCGACGGACGTCTCCGCCCGCTGGCGCTACAACTGGACCAGCGACGAGCAGCGCATGCCGAACTGGGAGAAGTCCTACGAGCAGGCGCGCAAGCACATGCTCCAGGCCTTCGCCGAGACGTACTCCCTCTCGCTCCAGCAGACCCTGTACCAGATGGGTTCGCGCATCATCAACAGCCGCAGCGAGATCGACGAGATCCGGTTCTCGCTGCCGAACAACCACCACTTCCTGGTGGACCTCGAACCGTTCGGCCTCAAGAACGACAATGAGGTCTACTTCGCGGCGGACCGTCCCTACGGTCTGATCGAGGCCACCGTGCTCCGGGACGGCGTCGAGCCGAAGATCCCGGTCGACATGACCAACCTCTGACGCGGCACTGAACCGGCCCCCGTCCGCCCAACGACGGGCGGGGGCCGGTCATCCCGGAGGGAACACCCATGGCACAGCCTGCAACGGGGCCGGCAGAAGGCCCATGCACCACCTCACCGGCCACCGCCGCCGACACGGCGGTTCACCCGGTCGACGAGAAGCTTCCTCCCGCGCGGCTCGTCCCCGCCGCACTCCAGCACATCGCCGCCATGTACGCGGGCGTCGTCACCCCTCCGCTGATCATCGGCCAGGCCGTCGGCCTGGACACCGCCGGGATGACCCGGCTCATCGCGGCGAGCCTCCTGATCGCCGGACTCGCCACCATCCTCCAGACGATCGGTCTCGGCCCCTTCGCCGGGAACCGGCTCCCCTTCGTCAACGCCGCCTCCTCCGCCGGGATCGCGCCGATGCTCGCCATCGCCGAGACCAGCGCACCCGGCCACCAACTCCCCGCGATCTACGGGGCGGTGCTCGTCGCCGGAG
The DNA here is from genome assembly GCF_014650675.1 of Streptomyces anulatus. Classification (GTDB taxonomy): domain Bacteria; phylum Actinomycetota; class Actinomycetes; order Streptomycetales; family Streptomycetaceae; genus Streptomyces; species Streptomyces anulatus. The sequence continues at coordinate 430,939 of NZ_BMVK01000005.1, forward strand.
TCTTCTGTCTGGCGGTCGGCCCCTTCTTCGGCAGACTGCTGCGCTTCTTCCCGCCGCTCGTCACCGGTGTGGTCATCACCCTCATCGGCGTCACCCTCATGCCGGTGCCGGTCGCCTGGGCGCAGGGCGGCGACGCCACCGCCGCCGACTTCGGCGCCATGAAGTACCTGGCGCTGGCCGCCTTCACGCTCGTCGTCATCCTGCTCATCCAGCGCTTCGGCCGCGGCTTCCTCAAGCAGGTGGCCCTGCTCATGGGCATGTTCGTCGGTACGCTGGCAGCGATCCCGTTCGGACTCGCCGACTTCTCCGCGCTGAAGTCCGCACCGCTCGCCGCCCTGCCGACCCCCTTCGCCTTCGGCGCGCCGGAGTTCCAGCCGGCCGCCATCCTCTCGCTCTGCATCGTCATGCTCGTCCTGATGACGGAGTCCTCCGCCGGGATGCTCGCCCTCGGTGAGATCTGCGACCGCCGCACCGACGGGCGCACCATCACCCGCGGCCTGCGCACCGACGGCATCGCGACCCTCCTCGGCCCGGTCTTCGGCGGCTTTCCCACCAGCGCCTTCGCCCAGAACGTCGGCGTCGTCTCGCTGACCCGCGTACGCAGCCGGTATGTCGTCGCGGCCGCCGGGGGAGCGCTCCTGATCCTCGGAGCCTTCCCGGTGCTGGGCGCGGTCGTCTCGCTCGTCCCGATGCCCGTCCTCGGCGGCGCCGGCATCGTCCTCTTCGGCTCCATCGCGGTCAGCGGCATCCGTACGCTCTCCGAGGCGGGCCTGGACGACAGCTCCAACATCATCCTGGTGGCCGTCGCGCTCGGCGCGGGCATCATCCCGCTCGCCGCGCCCACCTTCTACGCCGGATTCCCCGCCTGGGCGCAGACCGTCCTCGGCTCCGGGATCAGCGCGGGAGCACTGGTCGCGGTCGTGCTCAATCTGTTCTTCCACCATCTCGGCACCCACAGCCGCACCGCTGTGGCACTCAAATCCTCCTAGGGTCCTGCCGTGCCCACATCGCCGATGAGAGAAGAAGGAAGCACCATGGCAGCTTCGGCAGACCCTCAGCGCACCATCATCGAGAACTGTTCGATCGCCACCGTCGACGCCCACGACACGGAGTACGCGTCCGGGTACATCGTGGTGGCGGACAACCGCATCGAGTCCATCGGCGCCGGCAAGGCGCCGGAGGGCCTTGCCGGGGTCGTCCGGCGCATCGACGCCACCGGGCACCTCGCGACACCCGGCCTGGTCAACACCCACCACCACTTCTACCAGTGGATCACCCGGGGCCTGGCCACCGACCACAACCTCTTCAACTGGCTGGTCGCGCTCTACCCGACCTGGGCGCGCATCGACGAGCCGATGGCCCGTGCCGCCGCGCAGGGCTCGCTCGCCATGATGGCCCGCGGCGGTGTCACCACCGCCATGGACCACCACTACGTCTTCCCGAAGGGCTCCGGCGACCTGTCCGGCGCGATCATCGGCGCCGCCCGTGAGATGGGCGTACGGTTCACCCTCGCCCGGGGCTCCATGGACCGCAGCGAGAAGGACGGCGGCCTGCCCCCGGACTTCGCCGTCGAGACCCTGGAGGGCGCGCTCGCCGCCACCGAGGCCACCATCGACGCCCACCACGACGCCTCCTTCGACGCCATGACCCAGGTCGCCGTCGCGCCCTGCTCGCCGTTCTCGGTCTCCACCGAACTGATGCGCCAGGGCGCGGAGTTGGCTCGCCGCAAGAACGTACGGCTGCACACCCACGGCTCGGAGACCGTCGAGGAGGAGCAGTTCTGCAAGGAACTGTTCGGGATGGGCCCGACCGAGTACTTCGAGTCGACCGGCTGGCTCGGCGACGACGTGTGGATGGCCCACTGCGTCCACATGAACGACTCCGACATCGCCGCCTTCGCCCGTACGGGAACCGGCGTCGCCCACTGCCCGTCCTCCAACGCCCGCCTCGCCGCTGGCATCGCCCGGGTCCCCGACATGCTCGCCGCCGGCGTCCCGGTCGGCCTCGGAGTGGACGGCACCGCCTCCAACGAGTCCGGCGAACTGCACACCGAGCTGCGCAACGCCCTGCTCATCAACCGCCTCGGCGCCCACCGCGAGGCCGCCCTGAACGCCCGTCAGGCCCTGCGCCTCGGGACCTTCGGTGGAGCCCAAGTACTGGGCCGCGCCGACCAGATCGGCTCCCTGGAGGCCGGCAAGCTCGCCGACCTCGTCCTGTGGAAGCTGGACACCCTGGCCCACTCCTCGATCGCCGACCCGGTGACCGCGCTCATCTTCGGTGCGGCCGCCCCGGTGACCCTCTCCCTCGTCGACGGCAAGCCGGTCGTCGAGGGCAACCACCTCACCACGGTGGACGAGGACGCCATCGCCCGTGTCACCCGCGACGAGGCCCGCCGCCTCGCGCAGATCGCCGCCGGAGCCTGATTCCGGGCGGTGACCCCGCCGGAGTCCGACTCCGAGCGGTATCCCCGCCGGAGCCCGACTCCGCGCGGTGACCCCGACCGGCCGGTCGAGGGGGACGGCCCGAGACCGGCCGCCGTGGACCCGAGCGGGGTCCACGGCAGCCGGTCCGGCGGACGCGCGCATGGTGCGCGCCCGCCGGACCGGTGATGAACGCTGCCCGCACACACCCCCAGTGCGCGCCCACCCCGCACCCCCCTCTGCACGACCTGCACGACCTGCACCACCTGAGAGAGCCGCACCGCAGCACCACTTACGCACCACCTCCCTGAATCCCACGTCGCCGACGACGTGTAACCGACCGGAGGAACCGCCGTGGCCGCCAAGCCCAGGTTTCGCAAAGACGCAGATGCAGCCGCCCCCGACACGACGGCCGACACGGCCGCCGAAGCGGGAGACGACCGGAAACATCCGGTCGACGAAACGCTCCCCCCACTGAAGATGTTCACCAGCGGCCTCCAGCACGTGGCCGCCATGTACGCGGGCGTGGTGGCCCCGCCGCTCATCGTGGGGCCGGCCGTCGGCCTCACCGCCAAGGAGACCGCCTTCCTGATGGGGGCGAGTCTGTTCACCGCGGGGATCGCCACCCTGCTCCAGACCATCGGCTTCTGGAAGGTCGGCGCCCGGCTGCCCTTCGTCAACGGCGTCTCGTTCGCCGGGGTCGCTCCGATGATCGCGATAGGCAAGGACCGGGGACACGACGGGATAGCCGTCATATTCGGGGCGATCATCGTCGCGAGTCTTCTCGGCTTCGTCCTCGCCCCGTACTTCTGCAAACTGGTGCGCTTCTTCCCGCCCGTCGTCACCGGCACCGTGATCACCCTGATCGGCGTCTCGCTCCTCCCGGTCGCCTTCAACTGGTCCCAGGGCGGCAACGCCACGGCCGACGACTACGGTTCGATGACCAACATCACCATGGCCGCCGTGACCCTGGTCATCGTGCTGGCCCTGCGCAAGCTCCTGCGCGGCTTCCTCCAGCAGATCGCCATCCTGCTCGGCCTGGTCATCGGCACGCTCATCGCCATCCCGGCCGGCATCACCGACTTCGGCGCCATCAAGGACGCCGACGTGGTCGGCTTCCCGACGCCGTTCGCCTTCGGCGCCCCGCAGTTCGAGATCGCGGCCATCATCTCGATGTGCATCGTGATGCTGGTCTGCATGACCGAGTCCACCGCGGACATGCTGGCCCTCGGCAAGATCGTCGGCCGCCCGGCGGACGAGAAGATCATCGAGGGCGGCCTGCGCGCCGACACCCTCGGCAGCGCCATCAGCCCGCTCTTCAACGGGTTCATGTGCAGCGCCTTCGCCCAGAACGTCGGCCTCGTCGCCATGACGAAGATCCGCAGCCGCTTCGTCGTCGCCGCGGGCGGCGGCATCCTCATCGTGCTCGGCCTGGTCCCGGTCGCGGCCTCCGTCATCGCCCTCGTACCGCTGCCGGTGCTCGGCGGCGCGGGAATCGTCCTCTTCGGCACGGTCGCGGCCAGCGGCATCCAGACCCTGGCCACCGCCGCCATGGAGAAGGGCGAGAACGCGCTGATCGTGGCGGCGGCCCTCGGCATCGGCCTGATCCCGATCGCGGCGCCGCAGTTCTACCACGCCTTCCCGGAGAGCCTGCTGGTCGTCCTCGACTCGGGTATCTCCACCGGCTGCGTGGTGGCGATCGCGCTGAACCTCGCCTTCAACCACTTCGGCGGCAAGCCCGACGCGGCGGACGAGGAACAGGCGCCGGGCGAGCACGTGGTGCCGGCCGCCGCCGGGGTCGGGGTCCACTGACGTCGGAGTTCATTGACGTCGGATTCCACCGACGTCCGGGTCCACCGACATCGGATTCCACTGACGTGGGGTCCACCGACTCGGATTCCCCTGACGTCGGAATCCACCGCCCCTGTCCGCCACCGCGGCCCGGTGAAGCCCCGTGCGGGCTCCACCGGGCCCGCGGCGTGCCTCAGCCCTTCTCGATCCGGTAGGCGTCCCCGTACACCTTCCACCGCAACGGTGTCTCCAGCCCGAGCTTCCCCTCGCGTACGAAGACCCGCTGGGCGGTCTCCACCCGGCTGGTGTCGCTGTGCGCGGGCTCCTCGGCCATCGCGGCGACCCGGGCGTCGAGGAACGCGTTCAGATATGCCTTCTCGTCGCCGCCCCGCGCGGGCGTCCGGGCCGCGGCCATCGCCTCGCGGCGCACCGTCCGGAACCCGACCGTGCCCTCCGTGTCGCCCGCGCCGTGCATCACGTACGCGTCGTAGTAGATGAACTGGCCGAGCGCGCCGAGCCCGTCCTCCTCCGCCTGCCGCACCGCCGGGCCGAAGTACACGGCGTCGCGCTCCGCGTCCTGCGCGGCCCGGAAGGCGGGGTCCTCGGCCGCCTTCGCCCAGGCCCGGGTGAACGGCTTCCCGAGCCCGGTGTGCGCGTCGCTGCCCTCCACCGCGCGCAGCGCCGGAAGGAACCGCTCCAGCGGATTGCCGGGGCGCGCTTTCGCGTACCGCTCCACGACCTCCGTCATGTCACCGGTGCCGGAACAGAACCCGATGATGCCCGCCGTGTACCCCCGGCCGTCGCCGATGTCCTCGATGTACGGGTACTGCGCCTCCCAGTCCAGCGAGGAGTTCTCCGCGCTGGAGACCAGCCGCATCGCGATCCGCTTCTTCGCCGGGTCGTTCAGCCCCACGTCCGGGGTTCCGGGCGCGGGGCCGGAGCAGCCGGACAGGGCGGCGGCCGTGAGGAGCGAGACGGCGAGGGGCAGGCGGAGGGCCCGGACGGTGTGCTTCACCCGCCCAGCCTGCCAGGCCGGGCCCGGGCCCCTGGAGCCGGCCGGCGCCGGTCGGCTGTAGCGTCAGGGGCATGGAAGATCAGTCTGTTGTGGATGTCGGCGATGTGCGCCTCGCGTACCGGACCTGGGGCGACGCGTTCGGCTCGCCCGTCGTGCTGCTGCACGGCCTCGGCGGTTCGGCCGCGAACTGGGAGGCGGCCGGCCCCCTGCTGGGCCAGGAGTGGCGGGTCTTCGCCCTGGACCTGCGCGGCCACGGTGAGAGCGACTGGCCCGACGACTACGACCTGGACCTGATGGCCGAGGACGTCGTGGGCTTCCTCGACGAACTGGAGCTGGACCGGGTCGGCCTCGTCGGCCACGGCATGGGCGGCGTCGTCGCCCGGCTGGTGGCCCAGGAGCACTCCGACCGCGTGGAGCGGCTGGTGCTGGTGGAGACCCCGGCCCCGTTCCCCGGCGACCCGGGTCCGGCGGGCCGGGCCGAGGGCCCGGTGGACTACGACGAGAACGCGGTGCCCGCCGTACGCGATCAGCTCGCCGACCCCGGACCGGACGCCGACGAGGCCCTCGGCGACATCGTCTCCCCGACGCTGATCATCACCGGCGGCCCGGAGAGCACGATGGAACAGCACCGCCAGGCCGACGTGGCCTCCCTGATCCCGGACTGCCGGCTGATCACGGTCCCGGGCGGCCACCGGATGCACGAGACCCGGGCGGACCAGGTGGCCGCGCACATCACGGAGTTCTTCACCAGCTGAGGCGCTTTCTTTCGTCACGGAGTTCGTCACCGGCCGAGGGGCTGCCGCCACGGAGTTCCTCGGCGGCCGTGGCGCTCCCGCGCCGGCGGCGTTGTCAGTGGCGGCTGCCATGATCGACGCCATGGACTTCGACCGTGCCCTGTTCCGCGACGAGCTGTTCCACGCCGAGTTGTTCCGCGCCGAGCTGGACGCCCGGCCCTGGGCGTCGTACACCCACGCCTACGGCAGCGCCGAGGACGTTCCCGGCTGCCTGCGCGCACTCGCCGGGGACGACGACGCGGCGGCGGAGGAGGCGCAGAGCGAGCTGTACGGCAGCATCCTGCACCAGGGCTCGGTGTACGAAGCCTCCGCGAAGGCGGTGCCGTTCCTGGCCCGGATCGCCGCGGCGGGCATCCGCACGGCCGATGTGCTCCTGCTGATCGGCGGCATCGCGGAGGGCGGCACGGACCCGGAACCCGGGCAGGAACCCGGGCCGGACCCCGCCGGGGGCGGGACGGTCCGGGAGAGCGACGAGGCGGCCTGCCGGCGGGCCGTCGTCGCGCAACTGCCTTTGCTGCTGGCGTCCGTGGAGCATGAGGACCGTGCCGTACGCCAGGCGGCGGCGTGGGCCGCAGGGTGGACGGGAACGGCCGGAGCCGCCCTCGCCGTGCCGGCCCTCCGCGACCGGGCGGCGATCGAGACGGATCCCCTCGTCCGCGCCGAACTGCTCATGTCCCTGGTGGAGTTGGACCCCGAGGGCAGCGCCTCCGCGGCGGCGGAAGCGGTCGGCCCGGACAGCCCGCCGGAGCTGCGGATCGCCGCCGTCATGGCCTGCGCGGACATCGGGCTTCCCTGGACCCGCGACCACCACGCAGCGGTGCTGGACCTGCTTCCCCTGGACCGCCTCGCCGCCGACCGGTACGACCATTCCCGGAACGAACCCCTGCACGACATCTGCCTGACCCTGCTGGACCGGGACACCGAGGCGGACCGCGAGGCGGTGTTCGCGCTGCTCGACGCCGCGTTGCGCAGCGCTGATCCCGAAGCCCGCACCGAGGCGGTATGGGTGGTCACGACGGCGTGCGAGCTCTCCCGGTCCGCACCCGCACGGCTTGCTCCCGCGCTGATATCGGCGGCCGCGGAGGACGGGCCCGACGACGAGACCGGCGCACTGTCGGCGCTCGGCCGGCTCGGCCCGTCCGGTGCTCCCGCCGCCGACCTGCTGGCGGCCCGCGCGGGCGGCGACGGTGACACGGCGGACCGCGCGCTGGAAGCCCTGGTCGCCGTCGATCCGGTGCGGGCCGCGTCCCTGCTCGCCCGGGACCTGGAGCGGTGGCCCCGGGCGTTGCAGGCCGCGTCCGGCGGGCTCGCCGACTCGCTCCCCGTCGTGCCGTACGACCCGGAGCTGCTGGCCGCGGTCCGGCGGCGGCTCGCCACGATGGAACCCGGCGGCACCACCCCGTTCCGGCTCACGGCGCTGCTCGCGTCCTGGGGCCCGGACGCGTCCGACGCCGTGCCCGAACTGCTCGCCGCACTGCCGGCACACCCCCGGGTGCTGCCGAAGGCACTGGTCGCCGTCTGCCCGCCCGGGCGCCGGGCCGAGGTGGCGGACGCGCTGCGGGCGCGGACCGGGACGGGCCCGGCCGGCGAGCGGATCGAGGCGGCCCGTGCGCTCCACGAACTGACCGGTGACCACGGGCCGTTGCTGCCCCTGCTGGCGGAGCGGCTCGTGGGGAGCGCCGGGGGAGGCGGGGGATCCTCCGAGGAGGTACGCGAGACGGCGGAGGCCGCCGCCGCTGTCGGGCCCGCCGCCGTGTCGTTCGTACCCGCACTGCTCGCCGCGCTCAACAGCCCCGGCGCCGAACGGAACAACCCGCAGATGGACGACGACGTCGCCCTCGCCGTCGCCCTGCACCGGATCACCGGCGACGCGGCGGAGGCGGTGCCGGTGCTGGCCGGAGTGCTCGGTGACCGCGACGGGCTCTGGCGACGCTGGACGCTGGTCCGCGCCGCGGCGGCCGCGGGGAGCCTCGGCCCGGCGGCCCGACCGCTCGTCCCCGAACTGAAGGCGCTGCTCGGCGACCCCTGGCAGACGCCGTCGGCCGTCCTCGCCCTCCGTGCCGTCGCCCCCGACGACCTGGACGCCGGGCACGTGGCCGGTCTTCTGCTCGACGCGGCGGAAGCGGGCACGGCCCCCTTCGAGGCCGTGGACGCGCTGGTGGCCTTCGGCACGGACGCCCTGTCCGACGAGCACCGGGCACGGCTCACGGCGTTGGGGGAGCGGGACAGGAGAGTGGTGAGGTCCGGGCTGGACGGCACGGTCGAGATCGCCGACGAACGGCTGCGCGCCCGGGTGCGGGCGGCGGTCAGGGGCGAATGACCAAGGACGAATGACCAAGGACGATGGCCAAGGACAAATGGCCAAGGGTGAATGATCAGGAGCGAAGGATCAGGGGCGAAGGATCAGGGGCGAAGGATCAGGAGCCGATGATCCTGCGGATCAGATCCGGAGTCCACTCGACGTACTCGATCTCCGCTCCGCCTGCGTGGCGGGCGTAGAGGAACCGCCCCGTCGGACCGCCGGTCGCGGGAGTGGTGATCGTGGCCTCGGCGGACTTCAGCGTGGCTTGCAGGGCCTCCAGGTCGTCCACGACGACGGTCGCCGATGCATGGCTGTAGCGGGCGCGTTCCTCGGCCGGGCCCGCGACGACCAGGAAATCGCCGATGGCGGCGAGGGCGATCTCCTGGAACGCCATCCGCAGATGGGGCCGCTCGCCGGTGAGCTCCTCCAGCAGCGGCAGCGCCTGGTCGAGGTCGTCGGCCCACAGGCGTGCGTACGTCTTGAGAATGGTCATGAGGGCGCTCCCAGCCGTCTCGTCCGGTCTGCGGAAAACCGTAGGCGAGCTCGGTGCTGAACGGGAAGAACGCACTTTTCGGTGAGAGAGGAACCTGAAGGAAACCGAGCGGTGCGTCCGGCCCGGTGAGGTGGCGGGACCGCTCCCTCTCAGCTGCCCGGCTGCCAGCCCGGGCGGCGGCCACTGAGGGCGATCACCCGGTCCAGCAGTGGGGCGTCACCCGGCACAGGGACCGGCGGCCCGAAGAGGCTGTCGCCGTCAGGGCCATCCTCAGGTGAGTCACCCGAGCCGTCCTCCGGGGAGCCGTCCGGGCCGTCCTCCGCCGGGGCGAGCAGGGCCTCGCAGGACCGCAGTTCGGCCTCGTCCGCCGCGTACGGCTGCCCGGTCGACCGGGCCAGGTCCCAGCCGTGGACGACGAGTTCGTTGAGCGCGACGGCCCCCGCCACCTCGCCGGGCAGCTCCACCCCGCCCGCCCGGGTCATGCCCGTCCAGGCGTCGGGCGAGCGCCAGGCAGCCGCCACTTCTTCCAGCCGCCGGGGCAGCACCTCACGCCAGTCGTCGTCGAGGACGGGGAGGGCGGCGTCCGGGGAGACGGCGGTGCTCGCCCCGAGATCCTTGCGGGCCGCGTCGCGGAAGGCGGTGGCCAGCCCGGTGAGATGGCCGAGCAGCTCCCGCACGGCGTAGTCGGGGCAGGGGGTGGGGCCGTCCAGCCGGCCGTCGTCGACCTGACCGAGCAGCGCGGCGATCCGCCGGGTGGCCGGCTCCAGGTCCGGAAGGGCGGCGGCTTCAGACACGGGGTTCTCCTGAGCGTCCATACAGGGAAGACACCTCGACCACCGAAAACTCATCGCTCCATGACGCGCGGGCGGGCGCACACCATCACATAGCGGAAGGTTCCGCGCCGTCCTCTTGTCGGCGACCCCCGCGCCATGGCATACAGGTCTGGACCATTGCTGTCCGGATGGAAGGCACCACCGTGCAACGCCCCCACATCTCTGCCGCGTTGACCTGTTCCGCCCTGCTTCTCACCCCCCTCCTCTCCGCCTGCGGTGGGACCGCCGAAGCCGACACGCAGCCTCCCGGCACCCCCAAGGGCGTGACCGCTCAGGCCAGCAGCTCCACCTCGGTGCACGTCATGTGGGAGGGCGCCTCCGACAACAAGAAGGTCGCCGGATACGAGGTCTACCGCGGCAAGGCCAAGGTCAAGAGCGTCCCGGCGACGAAGACCATGATCGACGTCAACGGGCTGACGGCCTCGACGGACTACACCTTCAGCGTCCGGACCAAGGACACGGCCGGGAACCTCTCCGCCCCCAGCAAGGCCGTCCCCGTCACCACCCAGGCCACCCCGCCCAAGGACGACACGCCCCCCACCGTCCCGGCGAAGCTGACAGGCACCGCCGACGGAAAACGTGCCGCCACCCTCAGCTGGGGCGCGTCCAAGGACGACGTCGGCGTCACCTCGTACGACATCTACCAGGAGGACTCCCGGATCCACAGCGTCCCGGCCTCCGAGACCACGGCGAAGCTCACGGGGCTGCGCCCGGGGACCGTCTACACCTTCACCGTCCGGGCCCGGGACGCCTCCGACAAGTCCTCGGCCGACAGCAACACGTTCGACCTGACCACCGAGTCCGCCCCCGGCGCCCCCGCGAGCACCGCCCCCACCGGTCTGCGGACCGAGGTCGGCAAGGAGGGCGCCGAGTTCACCCTCGACCTGTCCTGGGACCAGCCCGAGACGGGCGGAGTGGTTCCCGCCTACGAGCTCTATCTGAACGGCAGGCTGACCACCACCATCGTCTGGGGCGGTACACCTCCCCAGGGGCGGGCCACCTACCGGCTGGACCTCTCCGACCCGGCGGGCACCCGCTATTCGGTGAAGCTCAGGGCCAAGCTTCCGGACGGCAAGTGGGGTGACTTCTCGGCCCAGCGGACGGTCGTCCTTACGGGCTGAGGCCCGCCCGACCGCCGTTTCCCAGGCGTGCGGCGCGCCGCCTCCCATGGTCCCGTGGTCCCAGAAGCCGGCGGACCGAAGGGGCTGAACCATGGACCTGGGAGACGACCTGAGCACACGGGTCGACGCACTGATGGACGGTCTCGTCGCCGACCTGAAGCGGTTGACGGCCATCCCGTCCGTCGCCTTCCCCGGCTTCCCGCCCGAGCCCGTGCGAGAGGCCCACGACCTCCTCGTGGACCTGCTGCGCGGCGCGGGCGTGGAGCAGGTGGAGAGGCTGGACCTCCCCGATACCGCGCCGGTCGTCGTCGCGGAGGTCCCGCCGCCGGAGCCCGGTGCGCCGACCGTCCTGCTCTACGGCCACTACGACGTCCAGCCGCCCGGCGACGAGGCGCTGTGGCTCTCACCGCCCTTCGAACCGACCCCCGTCGAAGGCGGGCTGCGGGCCCGGGGCATCGCCGACGACAAGGCCAACATCATCGTCCACCTGGGGGTGCTCCGCGCCTTCACGGGACGCCCCCCGGTCGGGCTGAAGATCGTCCTGGAGGGCCAGGAGGAGTACGGGAGCGCCTTCGACGACTACCCGCCCACCGACCCGGACCGGTTCGCCTGCGATGCGATGGTCATCGCGGACATGGGCAACCTCCGCCCCGGCAGCCCCACCCTCACCACGGGGCTGCGCGGCGCGGCGGAGGTCTTCGTCGAGGTCCGTACCCTCGCCGAACCCCGGCACAGCGGCGAGTTCGGCGGCGCGGCCCCCGACGCCCTGCTCGCCCTCCTCAAGGCACTCGCCACCCTCCACGACGTCCACGGCGATGCGGCGGTGGAGGGCCTGCGCCGCGAGGACTGGACCGGCACCACGTATACGGAGGAGGAGTTCCGCTCCCTCGCCGGTGTCCAGGAGGGCATGCCCCTCATCGGCTCCGGGGGCCTCGGCGAGCGCCTCTGGAGCGGACCGGCGATCACCGTCATCGGCATCGACGCCCCGAGCGTCGACCACGCGGCCTCCGCCGTCGTCCCGTACGCCCGCGCCAAACTGAACCTGCGCTTCCACCCCGAGCAGGACCCGAGGGAGGCCCGGGACCTCCTCGTCACCCATCTGGAGTCCCTGCGCCCGTTCGGTATCCCGCTTTCCGTCACGCCGGGCGACACGGGCCCCGGATTCGAACCCGCGACCGACGGTCCGGCGTACCGCGCCGCCCGTACCGCGCTGCGGGAGGGCTGGGGGAGCGAACCGGCCTTCGTCGCGAGCGGCGGCTCGATCCCCCTGGTCAACGGCCTGGCCAAGGCTGTCCCCGGTGCCGAGGTCCTTCTCTTCGGCGCCCAGGACGGCATGTGCAACCTGCACGCCCCGAACGAGCGCGTCCTCTTCTCGGAGTTGCGGTCGGCGGTGATCGCGGAGGCCGCCTTCCTGCGGGAGTACGCGAAGACGTACGGCGACACCGCCACGCACGCCGATTCCGCGGGGGCGCGGCATGAGTAGCGCGGCCGACACGAAGCCCGCCCCGGAGGAAGAGCCCCCGGCCAAGAAGAAGTTCACCTTCCCCAGCGCCCTCACGATCCTGGCGGTCGTCACGCTGGCCGTCTGGGCGCTGGCCTTCCTGATCCCGCCCGGGGCCTACGACCGCAACGAGGAGGGGGCCCCGGTCCAGGGCACGTACCACCGGGTCGACTCCGACCAGAGTTTCGTGGACCGCCTGAACGACCTCTTCCTCTCCCCGGTCAACGGCCTCTACGGCGTCCAGGACGCGAAGACGGGCGAGGTCGGCCCGGACCTGGCCGGCGAGCTGTACGGCAGCGCGGGCGTGTTCCTCTTCGTGCTCGCCATCGGCGCGTTCATCACGGTGGTGTTCGCGACCGGCGCCCTGGACCGGGGCATCGGCCGCCTCGCGCACCGGCTGCGCGACCGGGGAGCGCTGCTCATCGCCGGCGTGATGCTGGTCTTCGCCCTCCTCGGCACCGTCGAGGGGTTCGCGGAGGAGACGCTCGGCTTCTACGGCCTGATCATCCCGCTGATGCTGGCCCTCGGCTACGACCGCATGGTGGCCACCGGCACGATCATCCTCGGCGCGGGCATCGGAGTGCTCTGCTCCACGGTGAACCCCTTCGCCACCGGAGTCGCGTCCTCCGCCGCCGACATCTCGCTCGGCGACGGCATCGTGCTGCGCGCGATCATGTGGGTGGTCCTGACGGCGGTGACGATCGCCTACGTCATCCGGTACGCGGGCCGGGTCCGCAAGAACCCCGAGCGCTCGCTCTCCGGCTTCCTGCCCGGCGACCGCGAGCACAACGCGGCGGACGCCGAGGAACCCCCGGAGCTGACCGGTCTCCACCGGACCATCCTCGTCCTGGTCGCCCTGGTCTTCAGCTTCATGATCTTCTCGGTCGTCCCCTGGTCCAGCGCCCTCACGGGCGACGCCGACGCCACCCCGTACGGCTTCGAACTCGGCTGGTCCTTCCCCCACCTGGCCGCCCTGTTCCTGGTCGCGGCGGTCCTGGTCGGCGTCGTCGCCCGGTTCGGCGAGCAGAGGCTCAGCGCGACGATCATCCAGGGTGCGGCGGACTTCATCTCCCCGGCGCTGGTCATCGTCCTCGCGCGCGGCGTCACCGTCATCATGAACAACTCGCAGATCACCGACACGGTGCTGCACTCCATCGAGGGCGTGGTCTCGGGCACCTCGTCGGCACTCTTCGCGGTCTTCGTCTTCATCGTCAACCTGCCGCTCGCCTTCCTCATCCCCTCCACCTCCGGCCACGCCACCCTGGCGATGCCGATCCTGGCCCCCCTCGCCGACTTCGCGGGCGTCTCCCGCGCCGTGGTCGTCACGGCGTGGCAGGCGGCGAGCGGCTGGATGAACCTCTGGGTCCCGACGACGGCGGTCACCATCGGCGGGGTGGCCCTGGCGAAGATCGGCTACGACAAGTACCTGCGGTTCGTCTGGCCGCTGCTGGCGATCCTGTTCGCGCTCATCTGCGGGTTCGTGGCGCTGGGGGCGGTGTGGACGTGAGAGCGGAGTCTGTCGGGTACCGGGCGTCGGCCGAGAGCCTTCAGCGGCGGCTGACTCAGGCCAGGAGCTGACCATTTCCCGCCATTCACCTGGGCCTTCACAACAAATACATATCGTGTGGCTGATCCCTGGCGTGTCGATGGTCGCGGGCTGATAAGTACATATCTCCAGGGGGGACCTGTGAGCGTGGATACCCCTGTGCGCCGTGCTCAGGAGGTACTCGCCCCATGCCCCGACCGCCCCGTTCCCAGCCCTCGGCAGCCCATGACCCCGGTCTCGACAGGCTGAGAGCCGTACTGGACGGCTGGCGATCCTCGCTGCTGGACATGGGCGGCCGCAACCGCCTGCTGAACTTCCGCCACACCCGTACGTCGACGCTGGAAATCACCTCTCCGGAGACCGGCCCTCTACTGGCCGAGCTGGCCAGGGGCTGGGATTTCGCCCCGGTGGCGGAGGCCCCGGACGGCGAGGAGGCCCCGGCGGTGCCCGCTCCCCGCGGCCGTCCCGGACTGGTGACCCAGAAGGCCACGCAGGTGACACTGGACCGGGCCCTTTACCAGCTCCGCCAGAAGTCCGGCCAGATGTTCAACGACTACGGTCTGTGGGTGCTCTGGTTGGGCGTCGGCATGCTCGACTGGCGTGAGGAGGGGGCGCACGAGACCAGTTCGGCGCCGCTGCTTCTCGTCCCGGTGGAACTGCGGAGGGAGAGCGGCCGCCGCTATCGCCTCTGTCCGGCCGACGGCCAGGACCGCGTGCACAACCCGGCTCTCGCCGTGAAGGCGGAACGTCTGGGGGCCGACTGGTCCCCGGTCACCGGCACCGACGTCGGTGATCTGCCGGCGTTGATGGCGGCCGCTCGCGCCGTCGCGGCCGGACAACAGGGCTGGACGGTCGACGATCGCGCCGTGCTGGGTCTGTTCGCCTCACACCGGGAGGCCATGTACAAGGACCTGGAGCAGAACGAGGACCGCATCCTCGCCCATCCTCTGGTGCGCGCCGTCGCCCTGGGACCGGACGCGGGTCTGCCCGATGACCTCATCGGGTTCGAGCCCCCGGAGCTGGACCGGATCGACGAGGTCCAGCTGCCTGAGCGGACGCCGCTCGTGCTGGACGCGGACGCCTCCCAGCGCCAGTGCATCGCGGCGGCTCTGGAGCACCGCTCCTTCGTGATGAGTGGCCCGCCCGGCACCGGCAAGAGCCAGACCATCACCAACCTGATCGCTGCTCTGATGCACGCAGGGCGCAGTGTGCTGTTCGTCAGTGAGAAGGCCGCGGCGCTCGACGTCGTGCGCAACCGGTTGCGCGGGGTAGGACTCGGAGATTTCGTGCTGACCCTGCACAGCGGTGATACGAGCAAGAAGGCTGTCGCCACCGAGCTCGCCCGGGTACTGACCACAGTTGCCCGGGTCAACGGAGCCGCGGAACACGAACGTGAGCGCGCCCGGCATCTGCGTGAGGAACTCTCCGCCTATGCGGCGGGCATGAACCAGGTCAGGGAGCCTCTCGGGCGGACTCTGCACGACGTCCTCGGGCGCCTGGTCCAGCTGGATCAGGCGGGAACGCCACAACTCTCTCTGTCCGCGGAGAACGCGAAGACCGTCCGGACATTGAGCGCCGGGGCGTTGCAGGACCTTTCCGTGGCGGCCAAAGCCGTAAGCAGGGCGTGGCGTCCTGTAGTAGAGGGCAACTCCTTTGCCTGGCATGGGCTCGTGGGTGCCTCCGCATACCAGGCGGCCACCGAGGCGTCCGATGCCCTCGGCGCCCTGCGTGCGGCGACCGCCCGCCGTCCGTTCGACGGTACGCAGGGCGAGCCCCGGTCCGTCCGCGAACTTCACCAGACCGTACGCTCAATCCGCGCCGGCCTGCCCGACGGCTTCGGCTCCGGAGACGCAACTCTGCAGGAAGACGCCTCCGGCCAGCTGGCTCAGCTCGCAGACCTGTTCGGGATGCCCAAGCCGGACGATGGCGAGGCGGCCGCAGCCCTGTGTGCACTCGCCGACCTCACGACGGCCGGGAACCCCCCGCCGGGCGACTGGTTCGACGACGCAAAGCTTCGTGGAGCGCATCGGGCCGCACAGGAACTGCGGGAAGCCCTGACCGCGGAGGCCGAAGCGCGGGCGGCGGCCGAGGGTGTGTTCGGCGAGCAGACGGTGGAACTGACGGACCTGCCCGAGCTCGTCGTCCGTTTCGAGGGCCCGCACGCCAAGCTGATGGCCCGCTTCTCGGCCCAGTACAAGGCCGACCGTACGGCCGTCGCCAGCCTCACACATGACGGCACCTGGACCAAGTCGCTGGTCGGGCGCCTGGGCGACGCCCTTCAGTGGCATCGGACCGCTGCCGAGGTGCGCAGGCTTCACGGGGAGCACGCCGTGCTGCTGGGCCGGTACATGCCCCGCACCCAGGAGGACGTACCCGCCCTCACCGACGCTCTGGCGACCGCCGACCGCATCATCGAGCTGGCCGGCGGGGTGGGACGGCGCGATCTGCTGGTCGACCAGCTGGCCGACGGCGTCGACACCGACCGCCTTCCCGCCCTGTTGGCGGAGAACGCGCGACGCTCCCTCGGTGACTGGTGTGCCGTCGCCGAGCGCCGGGCCGAGCGCTGGTCCGCGTCCGTGACGGCACTGCTTGGCCTCTTCGGCACGCAGCGCCAGGTCCAGCTCTCCCCTCTGCTGATGGGACCTCTGGACCAGGCAGGGCAAGCTGTCGGAGCGCTGCTCGCCGACCAGCAGGGCCCCGAGGAGTGGTACGCGTACCGGGACGGCATCGCAGTCCTCGCCCGCCAGGGCGCCGACGCGCTCGTGGCAGGCGCGGCCGAGCGCTGCATCGAGCCGGACCAGTTGCCGGAGATCGTCGAACGGGCCGTGCTCACCTCTTGGGCGGACGGGATCCTTGCCACCGACAGCCGGCTGCGCACGACCCGTTCGGACGACCTCGACGCCCGGGTGGCCGACTACCGGGAAGCCGACCGCCGTTTGATCGCCGCCGCAGGTGGTGCCGTGATCGAGGCCTGCAACAACCGGCGGCCCAGGGGCATCGGCGGTGGAGGCGCCGCAGTGATCATCAGGGAGGCGGAGAAGAAGACCCGGCACATGCCCGTCAGGGAACTGCTCGACCGTACCCGTGAAGTCGTGCAGTCCGTCAAGCCATGCTTCATGATGAGCCCTTTGACGGTCAGTCAAATGCTGCCTGCTGACTACCGCTTCGACGTCGTCGTGTTCGACGAGGCCTCGCAGGTCCGTCCCAGTGACGCGATCAACTGCATCTACCGGGGGCAGACACTGATCGTCGCCGGCGACGACAAGCAGCTGCCGCCCACCTCGTTCTTCGATTCCGCGGGGGAGGAGGAGGGCGACGAGTACGAGGCGGACATCCCCGATTCCTTCGAATCGCTGCTGCACGCCTGCAAGGCGGGCGCCATGCGGGAGCTGCCGCTGCGCTGGCACTACCGGAGCCGGCACGAGGACCTGATCACCTTCAGCAACAGGTCGTTCTACCGGAACTCGATGGTGACTTTCCCCGGCGCTTTCGACGAGGGCAATGACGTGGGCGTCGCCTTCCTGGAGGCCGACGGCACGTACGACCGCGGCGGACGCCGGGACAACCGGGCGGAGGCGGAGTACGTCGCCAACCGTGTCATCCACCACTTCGACACCCGCCCCGGCCGGTCCCTTGGCGTGGTGGCCCTCTCCCAGGCGCAGGCCTCGGCCATCGACCTCGCGGTGCAGCAGGCCCGGCTGGACCGGCCCGACCTCGACCACTGCTTCACCGAGGACCGTCTGAACGGCTTCTTCGTCAAGAACCTCGAATCGGTGCAGGGCGACGAGCGCGACGTCATGATCATGTCTGTCGGATACGGACCTGACGAACACGGAAAGCTCGGGCTCAACTTCGGCCCGATCAACAAGAACGGCGGCTGGCGACGTCTGAACGTGGCGGTCACCCGGGCGCGCTACCGGATGGAGGTCGTCGCCTCGTTCCGTGGCACGAGCCTGCCCGACAGCGCCAACAAGAGCGTCCAGCACCTGAAGCGCTACCTGGAATACGCGGAGAACGGGCCGGCGGTGCTGGCCCGCGACGTCGTCCAGTCTGACGCGGAGCCGGACAGCCCCTTCGAGGAGTCGGTGCTCGCCGTTCTGGACGGCTGGGGCTACACGGTGCAGCCGCAGGTCGGCGTCGCTGGGTACCGCATTGACCTGGGGCTGCGCCACCCGCAGCACCCTGGCGCGTATGCACTGGGGATCGAGTGCGACGGCGCGATGTACCACTCCTCCAAGGCCGCCCGGGACCGCGACCGGTTGCGGGAGCAGGTGCTGAACGGGCTCGGCTGGCGCCTCTACCGGATCTGGGGCACGGACTGGTACCGGGGACGCGCGGCAGCCGAACTGCGGCTGAAGGAAGCGGTCGAGCAGGCCATCGAGCAGGGCCCCCTCACGGCGGAGACAGCGCGGCCTCCGGCCCCTGTCGAGCCGGACCTCGAACCGTCTCCGGCCGTTCCGTCGCCTGCTGTCGATGGGGAAGCGTTCGGCACCGCATCCGGGGATCAGGCTGCGGTCCGCGTGCCGGCTCAGGCGACGGGGCCGACCGGGACCACCTACGAAAGGGTGCTGGTCGACACCGCGCCGCGCCGTGAGTGGAGCGCTCCTTACCGGGCCTGCCGGATCACGGTCCATTCCCCTCACGAGCTCCACACGCCGGAGGCCAGGAGGGAACTGGAACAGGCCCTCGACCGGATCGTCGCCGCCGAAGGACCCGTCCACGAGGAGCTGCTGGTACAGCGGGCCCGTGAGGCATGGGGCGTCGCACGAGCCGGGAACCGCATTCGCGACAATGTCCGTACGGTGGCACAGAAACTCGTCCGCTCGGGAAGGCTCGCCTGCGACGACGGCTTCTACCGGGCCGGCGGGCGGAGCCCCGACACGGCACGGACGCCGGAGGCCGGGGAAACCCCGCGCAAGGTCACGCTCATCGCTCCCGCCGAGCGGCAGCTCGCCCTGAGTGAGCTCGCGGCCGAATGCCCCGGCATGTCTCAGGACGAATTGATCCGGCAGGCCTGCGAGTTCTTCGGATGGCGCAGGACTGGTGCGGACATCCGCACCGCCCTGGAGAGCGACATCTCGGACCTGTACCGGCAGGGCCGCCTTCAGGGAGGGCCGGACCGCATCAGCGTCGTGCGCGGAGGTAACCCGAGCGGAGGTAACCCGAGCGAATGAGGGCGTAGAGGCGCTACCGCACAGGGGAAGCCCGCAGCGTCGGCGGGCGTACTCGGCACGTCGGACCGCGCTGGTTAAGGTGGCTGTTCCTGGCGAACCGGAACGAGGGGGCGGGCCGGATGGCGGCTGGTGGTGAGCGTCGACGCAGGTCGGATGTTGTGCGGTACTGGCGGGCGGTGGAGATGTTCAGCCCGCAGAAGGTGGAGCCGGTCTCGCGCCCGAAGGACATGTACCCCGTCGAGTCCGGGGCCCCGCTGCCCTGGGAGGAGGGCCACCCCGTCCGGCGGCGGCTCCCGGCCCGGAACATGGTCAGGCAGCACACCGTCTACTGCGGTGTGTATCCGGTCGCTGCCGTACGGGACGTCCTCCTCGATGTCTTCGGTGGCAGCGACGAGGACCACGACGGCCGGGTGAACGGGGACAGCGCCCTGCTGGCCTTCGAGGTCACGGACGAGGGACTGCTGGTCCAGGACTCCCTGGTTTTCTCGGCCTGTGGCTGGGCCGTGGGACGCAGTCGCAAGCCGGGACCCGGGGCCCGGGGGTGGCTGGACGGTTTCGACGAGGCGGTCGCCGTGTGCGAGCGGGTCGTCCTCGGCGTCGGGGACGGCGACCTGCCCATCGTGGACACGGCGCCCGGCAGCCGGTCGCGGCCGTTCGCCGGGCTGGTGTGCGAGATCGCGATGGGTGCGGTCGGTGGCGCGCTGAACGCGGCCCTCGGGCCTGTCCTCGGCGATCTGGCGGCCGGAGCCCTGTCCGGCGCGGCCGACGCGGTGTCCGGCGGACGGGCAACGGATGCGGAGCCCGGCGGAGGCCAGCCGGACACGGACGCTACCGGGGACGACGCTCCGCCGCGGCTCGGGGAGATGCCTCTGACCGTCCGTGATCTGTCCGCCGTCACCCGGTGGGTGACGGAACACTTCGGTGTCGGCGACGACCTTCGCTCCGAGGCGATCCGGGTGCAGACCCGCACGGTGGCGCGTCGCAAAGCAGGGCGGTCGGGCGGCACGGACTTCCTGAACAGCTTCATCGCGTCAGACCTCTCGCTGGTCTCCGACCGCCTCGGTGGCGAGGAGCCGGGAGCGGCCCTGCGCGACTACCTGACCTCGGCCACCGCGCTGCTCGGCCGCACCAGGGTCGATCTCAAGGAAAACCCGGACGCGGTGCTGAACGGTGTGCAGCCCGTGAACATCCCGCTGGGCCGGTGGCCCGCGAAGACGGAACATCCCCTGGTGCTGAGCCAGCAGTTCGCCGTCAACCGGATCGTGGAGCAGCTCGCGGACAAGGACGGTCTGTACGCGGTGAACGGCCCGCCCGGCACCGGCAAGACCACCCAGCTGCGCGACCTCATCGCCGCGATCCTGGTCATGAGGGCGGAGGCCCTGTCCGGACTGGGGCGGCCGGAGGACGCGTTCGCCAGCACGGCGTACCGCTGGAACACCGGTACGTACCAGCGTTCCGTTGCCCCGCTGAAAGCCGAGCTGACCGGTTACGAGATGGTGATCGCGTCCGCCAACAACGGGGCGGTCGAGAACATCTCCACGGAAATTCCCGCCCTCGACTCCATTGCGGAGGAGTGGCGTGAGGAGGCTGCCTTCTTTCCGGAACAGGGTCGTCTCATCCTGGACGGCGCACCCGCGTGGGGAACCATTGCCGCGAAGCTCGGCAACAAGGGAAACCGCTCGGACTTCCGCAGTCAATACTGGTTCGGCCCGCCGCTCGAGGAACGGGCCGAGCGCGGCGAGGGAATGCGGGACCTGCTTCGGGCAGCCGCGGGTCGACCCGGGGGTGAGACGGCCTGGCGGCAGTCCGTGGTCCGCTTCCGCGAGGCCCGACAGAAGGTGCTCACCCTGCGCCAGGAGCGCCAGCCCGCATTCGAGGCCCTGCGGGATCTCAGCGGTGCCCAGGAAGCGGTCACCGCGGCCCGACGGGCGGTCCGAGCGGCGGAGCAGGAGCTGACGGCGCTCGTGGAACCCGCGCGGGAGGTCCGTGCAGCCCGGGACCAGGCGCAGCATGCCCTGGCCGGGCCCGCACAACGCAGGGCGGAACACCGAGAGCACCGCCCTGGTCTCGCCGCGGGCCTGTTCACCTTCGGCGCGGCCCAACGTGACTGGCAGGCGGAGGACCGTCTGCTGGCCGCGGCCGAACAGAGCGCCCGCACGGCGTACGAGGAACACACGCGGGCGACCGCGGCCTTCGACCGGGCCGAGGGCGAGCGTCGGCGCCTTCTGGGCGAGGCGAGGCGGGCCCTGAGCTCGGCGGACCGCCACCACGCACGTCTCCAGGAGCGATTGCGCGACGCCCGTGAACGGTGGGGGCCGCATCTGCCTGGCGGCGAGGACCTGGACGGACGTACGCGGGAAGAGGCGCGCGAGCTCTCCTCACCCTGGTCCGATCCGGAGTTCACCCGGGCCCGTACCCGGCTCTTCCTCGCCGCTATGGACCTGCACCGTGCGTTCATCGAGGGTGCCGCCGACCGGATGCGCAAGAACCTCGACGCCGCGATGGACGTGCTGTGCGGCGAAGCTCCCAGGACCCTTGGGCCCGATGTGGTACAGGCCGCCTGGCAGAGCCTGTTCCTCGCCCTGCCCGTGGTCTCCACGACCTTCGCGTCACTGGACCGGATGTTCACAGGCCTCGGGCCACGGTCCCTGGGCTGGATGCTGATCGACGAGGCCGGACAGGCGACCGCGCAGATGCCGGTGGGCGCGCTGTGGCGGGCACGCAGAGGCGTCATCGTGGGCGACCCGCTCCAGCTGGAGCCTGTGGTCACCCTGCCGCATACAGGCCAGCAGGCCCTGCGCCGCACGTTCGGTGTCGCCGAGGAGTGGGAGCCTTCTCGCACCTCGGCCCAGCGTGTGGCCGACCGGCTCAACACGTACGGCACATGGCTTCCCGCTCCCCAGGGTGCGGAGGCGGATCGGGTGTGGGTGGGATCGCCGCTGCGCGTCCACCGCCGTTGTGACGATCCCATGTTCACGATCAGCAACGACATCGCCTACGACGGGCTCATGGTGCACGGTGTCCACCGCACGGACGACTACACGGTGGCACGCCGCAGCGTGTGGTGGCCGGTGAGCGGCGGGCGCGCGGCCCAGGGCAAGTGGTCACCCGACGAGGGAGAGTGCGCGAACGTCATTGTGCACCGGCTGGTCGATCAGGGCCTGGACCCGGAACAAGGGCTCTTTGTCATCAGCCCGTTCCGGGACGTGGTGACGGGGCTGCGCCGGCACCTCTGTTCGGTGGTACCCCGGGACCGGGTGGGCACCGTGCACACCACGCAGGGAAAGGAGTCCGACGTCGTCCTGCTCGTTCTCGGAGCGGGTGGCGACAAGTCCGGCCCTCGGTCCTGGGCGGCTTCCGCTCCCAACCTGCTGAACGTGGCGGTCAGCCGTGCACGGCGACGCCTGTTCGTCGTCGGTGACCACGACCCCTGGCGCGGTCTTCCACACTTCGACGTCATGGCCGGTCAGCTGCCGTGTCTGACGGAGTCCCAGCAGACGGCGATGCGGGACCTCGCGCCCGCGACCCTTCCCACGGGGTGCCGCTGTCGATAGCGATGCCCGGGCACTTCCCCGGTCCGTCCGGGGCCGCCCTGCTCACTGTCCTTGCCCGGGCCTCGGTGACCGACACATCCTCGAGCCGGACGGACAGGGATTCCCCGCGCCGCGGGTCCCACAGCCATACGCGATCACCGGACGTCCCGAAGGTGAGCAGAGGGCGTGTGGTAGCGAGCGGACCGTTGAAGACCGGAGTCTCCTCGGCCAGGGGTGTGACGCAGACAAGTCTGGCCCGAGCCCCGTAGTACGCCGCCGGTACAGTCCCTGCCGTCGCGGCGGCTCGCGCACGGTTCGCCGCTGCTTCTGCTTCGGCGAGTCCGGCTGCCAGCGAGATGCCGATGACGAAGAGGCTCATCAGGGGGACACCGATCCGGACCATGCCCCGCGCGTGGATCCACTGGTGGTAGTGGCGCATCCAACCGGCAAGGGCCAGCACCACGGCGGCTAGCCCGAGAGCGAGGCCGACCGGCTTGAGTGAGGCCGCGTAGGTCCAGTACACCGAGATATGGATCGCGTCGGAGGGAACCCCGAATCCGGACTGGAGGTACATCGTGTGCAGCAGCCCACCGAACCAGGGCAGGCTCAGAGCGAGTGCGGGAACGAGCGCCGGTACAGCCCAGTTGGCGTTTCTGCTGAACCAGGAGTGGACGAGGGCATAGCCCAGTCCGTAGAGGACGAAAGCGAGGGCGCTGCCGACGCCCACGGTGTACGCGAGGATGCGTCCGGCTTGCTCGGGTGGCCCGGGCGCCGTCAGAGCGAGCATCAGACCGAGAGCCGCTGAGGTGCCGACGGATGCGGTACCCCAGGCGGCGACGACGATCGATGGCCGGCCCTGCCGCCGGTCGGTCAGCTGACGGCCTACGGGGCGGACCAGCGCGCACGTGAAGATCAGCGGCACGAGCATCTGGAGACCGTCGAGCGTGGCGGTCGCGAAACCGCTCGCGGTGGCGATGCCCAGCCCCGCGAGAAGCGGCCCGGCCAGACGCCAGGCGGGCACGGGAGCCGGCGGCGGGGCGTCGGCGGCCCTGCCCTCCATCCCCATCGGAATACGCAGGCGCAGATCTTCCGCGTTGAAGTGACGCCCGGTCAACGTTCCGCGTTCCAAGCGCCGGGTGAGTTCCTCGACGGACGGGCGGCCGGGCAACTTGAGAATACGGACGGTGGTGATGAGTCCCAGAGCGGTACGCAAGGCGGCGAACCGGCCGCCGAAACCCGAACGGGCCGATGTGTTCGGCAGACGCCGATGAGCGTGCAGCTCGGTGCGGTAGTCGTGTGACAGATCGTGCTCGATCAGTGCTGCGTCCACCACCCACATGCCCGCGTGATGACGGCGGGCCAGGGCCTCGATCTCGGAGGTCGCCGCCCGTACAGCCCCGAATCGTGCCCCGTGAAGACGTACCTCGACGAGAAGTCCCGCTCTGCCGAAACCGAGCGCGGCTGCCGTATCCCGCCCTCCTTCGGCGGCCTGCTGCTCGGCCTCCGGGAGCCATGGCCGTACCGTCCAGCCCCGGCCTTCCAGGAGTTGTGCTGCGAGCACTGTCTCGTCAGGACTGTCCACAACCGCGATGAGCACCTCGACCCGGCGGTTGAACGGCTCGACCGGCAAGGACGCCGTTTCCGCAGGCTCGCCGGGCGGGCCCGCGGCACCGGAGCGAGGAGGGGGAACAGCGCGCCCCACCGGCACTCTGATGCCTGGCCGTTGTCGTCGCAGCACGTTCCGTACGCTCCTCCCTGGGCACATCCCGGTGACGTGGACCGAGAGAACCCTCTCGTATCACCGGCACTGCGGGCGAGGCCCGTGCCGCGCAGACGCAGGCACACCACCGCCCCCGGCGCCTCGCGGTGCCGGGGGCGGGGCTCGTGCGGAGAGGTCAGCGCAGCTGCTCGTACGCCGGCAGGGTCAGGAAGTCCGCGTAGTCCTGGTCCAGGGAGACCTGGAGCAGGAGGTCGTGGGCCTGCTGCCACTTGCCGGCGGTGAAGGTCTCCTCGCCGATCTCCTCGCGGATCGCGGCCAGTTCCTCGGCGGCGACCTTGCGGGCCAAGTCCGCCGTGGCGTGTTCGCCGTTCTCGAAGACCACGTCCGCGTTGATCCACTGCCAGATCTGCGAGCGGGAGATCTCCGCGGTGGCGGCGTCCTCCATCAGGTTGAAGATGGCGACCGCGCCCAGGCCGCGCAGCCAGGCCTCGATGTAGCGGATGCCGACCGCGACGGCGTTGCGCAGGCCGTCGTAGGTCGGGCTGGCGTCGAGGGTGTCGATGGCGATCAGGTCGCCCGGGGCCACCGAGACGTCCTCCCGCAGCCGGTCCTTCTGGTTGGGCTTCTCGCCGAGGACCGCGTCGAAGGAGGCCAGGGCGATCGGGACCAGGTCGGGGTGGGCGACCCAGGAGCCGTCGAAGCCGTCGTTCGCCTCGCGGTCCTTGTCCGCCTTGACCTTCTCGAAGGCCACCTTGTTGACCTCGGCGTCGCGGCGCGAGGGGATGAAGGCGGCCATGCCGCCGATCGCGTGCGCGCCGCGCTTGTGGCAGGTGCGGACCAGGAGTTCGGTGTACGCCCGCATGAACGGGGCGGTCATCGTCACCGCGTTGCGGTCCGGGAGGACGAACTTGGCCCCGCCGTCACGGAAGTTCTTGACGATGGAGAAGAGGTAGTCCCAGCGTCCGGCGTTCAGCCCGGAGGCGTGGTCGCGCAGCTCGTAGAGGATCTCCTCCATCTCGTACGCGGCGGTGATCGTCTCGATCAGCACCGTCGCGCGGACCGTGCCCTGCGGGATGCCGACGTAGTCCTGGGCGAAGACGAAGATGTCGTTCCAGAGGCGGGCCTCCAGGTGCGACTCCGTCTTCGGCAGGTAGAAGTACGGGCCCTTGCCCAGGTCGATCAGGCGCTGGGCGTTGTGGAAGAAGTAGAGGCCGAAGTCGACCAGCGCGCCGGGCACCGGGGTGCCGTCCAGCTGGATGTGGCGCTCGTCCAGGTGCCAGCCGCGGGGGCGGGTGACGACCGTGGCGAGCTCGTCGGCGGGCTTCAGCGCGTACGACTTGCCCGACCTCGGGTCGGTGAAGTCGATGCGGCGCTCGTAGGCGTCGGTCAGATTGAGCTGGCCGAGGATCACGTTCTCCCAGGTGGGAGCGGACGCGTCCTCGAAGTCGGCGAGCCAGACCTTCGCGCCCGAGTTCAGGGCGTTGATGGTCATCTTGCGGTCGGTCGGACCGGTGATCTCCACCCGGCGGTCGTTCAGCGCGGCCGGAGCCGGCGCGACCTTCCAGGAGTCGTCCGCGCGGACCGCCGCCGTCTCGGGCAGGAAGTCCAGCGTGGAGGTGCGGGCGATCTCGGCGCGGCGCTCACCGCGCCGGGCGAGCAGCTCATTGCGGCGCGGGGTGAACTGGCGGTGCAGTTCGGCCACGAACGCGAGGGCCGCGTCGGTCAGGACCTCTTCCTGCCGGGGCAGGGGCTCGGCATCGACGATGGCCAGCGTGGACGGCGCTGGTGCGGACATGAGCTGTCACTCCTTCAGCGGGCGGCGGCGTCTCATGGCCGCCGGGTCGCCTGAGACGGCACGGCGTGCCATGGCTCCGAGATACGGCCGTGGGTGCCGTCTGAGGTTCAGAGGGCTTCTGACCAGTGGATAGTAGTTTCCTCATGGTGGAAGTTCAATGGTTTGTTGATGTCGAGATTCTCCGGGTCGACAGAAACGGGCCGGTGGCGGCGCAGCGTGCCGCCGCGGCCACGGACTGTTCGCGACGGGCGGGCTCCGCACGGTCACTCCAGATGCCGCAGATCCTGCGAGGTGTCGATGTCGTACGCCTCGGCCACATCCGAACACTCCACGAGCGTGATCGCATCGCGGTGCTCCCGCAGATACGCCCGCGCGCCCCGGTCGCCCACCGCCCCCGCCGCGATGTCCGCCCACCGCTCTGCCCCGAACAGCACCGGATGTCCCCGCTCCCCGCCGTACGAGGCGGCCGCCAGACTCGTCCGCGAGCGGTACGCGAGACGCACCCGCGCCACCGCCTCCGCCCCGATCCCTGGCTGATCGACCAGAAGGACGAGTGCCGCGTCCGCGTCCGTCGGGCTCAGGGCGGCCAGGCCCAGGCGGAGCGAGGAGCCCATGCCCTCCTCCCAGCCCGGGTTCACCGTCACCGCGCAGCCCGAGAGGTCCGCGCGGGCCCGTACCTCCTCGGCCGCCGCACCCAGCACCACGTGCAGCGGGCCGCAGCCGCCGTTGCGCAGGGAGCGCACCGCGTGCTCGATCAGCGGGCGGCCCCGGTGCTCCAGCAGCGCCTTCGGGCGCCCGCCGAGCCGACGGCCCCCTCCGGCGGCCAGGAGTACCCCCGCGACCTCGGGGTTCTTCGCGGCGGAAGCCATCTCCGCGGTCCTCTCCGTCGCCGTGCCCTGAGTCGTGTCCGTAACCATGGGGTCTGGATACCACTGAGCCCTTCGCACATGCGACACGCATGTCACCCTCAGGGGTAACCCCGATTTCTTTCCGTGGGCTGGCGCGCACTGCCTGTCATGGCGTTAACTTGCGGGCACACCCGGGGACTTGGCCACAGCCCGGGTCGGGGGTCACACCGGCACAAGGATGTGCGGAGGGGGAGTGCTGTGTTGCGAAGCGTGGGGCAGAAGCGGCTGACCGGCAGCGACGAGGACCCGAGAGTGGCCGAGCTGCGGATGGCCGTCTCCCGGCTGCGCCGCGAACTGGCCGGGCTGCGCACCGAATTCCCGGACCGGCCGATCGCCGAGGACGAGCTGGCGGCCCTGGACGCGATGGCCGTCAGCGGCGTGCCGGAGATCCCCCGCATGCGCCGTTCCCTGCTGCTGATCGCGGGGGCGATCGGCTCGGTGAGCGCGGTGGCCGCGGCCCTCCGCGAGGTGCGCAATGCGGTCGACCTCTTCGGGGAGCCCCCGCGCCGCTGACCCGCGGTGCGCGAGCCCGGCTTCAGCGGCGGATGAGCCTGCGGGCCGTGGCCGCCGCGACCGCCGACGTACGGGAGTCGACGCCCAGCTTGGCGTAGATGTGCACCAGGTGGGACTTCACCGTGGCCTGGCTCAGGAAAAGCCGCTTGCTGATCTGCAGGTTCGACAGGCCCTCCCCGACCAGCTGCAGCACCTCCAGCTCGCGCCGGGTCAGCGCCTCGGCCGGGGTGCGCATCCGGTCCATCAGCCGGTGCGCCACCGACGGTGCGAGCGCGGAGCGGCCCGCCGCCGCCGTGCGCACCGCCGCCGCCAGCTCCTGCGGTGGCGCGTCCTTGAGCAGATAGCCGCTCGCACCCGCCTCGACCGCCGCCAGGATGTCCGCGTCGGAGTCGTAGGTGGTGAGGATCAGGACCCGGGGGCCGTCCGGTGCGGCGGTGATCGTCGCCGTGGCCTCCGAGCCGTGCATGCCCGCACCGAACTGGAGGTCCATCAGGACCACGTCGAAGCCGCCCGCCGCGGCCAGGGCGACGGCCTCCTCGGCGGTGGCGGCCTCACCGGCGACCCGGAAGTCCGGCTCGGTGTCCAGGACCGCGCGCAGCCCCGCCCGGACGACCGGATGGTCGTCCGCGAGCAGCAGCCGAATCGCGTCCCCGTCCCCGCTCCCGCTCATGCCGCACGCTCCGCTTCCGTGACGGGCAGCGGCAGGGTGACCGCCACCGCCGTGCCCTGTCCCGGCGCCGACTCCACGCTCAGCGCACCGCCGAGCGACGCGGCGCGCGCCCGCATCGCCGGCAGTCCGAAGCCGCCGTCGCCGCGCTCGTGGACCGGCGCCCCCGACGGGTCGAAGCCCTGCCCGTCGTCCACGACGTCCAGCGCCACCGAGGTGTCCATGAAGCTCAGGGTGATCTCCGCCCGTCCCGCCCGCGCATGGCGCACGGTGTTGGCCAGCGCCGACTGCGCGGTCCGCAGCAGCGCCACCTCGTACGGCGTCGGCAGCTCCACCGGGGTGCCGCTCACCGCGAACCGTACGGTCAGGTCCGGTGCGGTCGTACGGGCGCAGAGCCGCTCCAGCGCGGCGGCCAGCGAACCGTGCTCCAGGTCCGGCGGCGTCAGCGCGCGGACGAACGAACGGGCCTCGGCGAGGTTCGCCTGCGCGGCCTCGCGGGCGGCCCGCACATGCGCGGCGGCCGGTGCGTCCTCGGGCAGCGAACGCTCGGCGGCGCGCAGCAGCAACTGGATGCTGGACAGGCCCTGGGCCAGCGTGTCGTGGATCTCCCGGGCGAGGCGCTCACGCTCGGCGAGGGTCCCGGCCGTGCGTTCCGCCTCGGCCAGGTCCGCACGGGTGGCGACCAGCTCCACGATCAGCTCGCGCCGCCGTTCGCTCTCCCGGAAGAGCGCGTCGTACCCGAGGACGGTGGCGACGGCGACCGCCGCGCCGATCAGCGGCCCGATGAACGCGCCGGGCTCGATCTCCTGCCGGTGCACGACGAAGCTGGTGATCGCGGCGCCGGCGGTGACCACGACGGCGGGCAGCGCCCACCGCATCGGCAGGATGTGGAGCTGGAGGAAGTAGAGAGGGAAGGCCACCCACAGGGCGTCCGGCGACAGGACCAGCAGCGCGGCCCACAGGGCGCCGAGACCCGCCAGCCACACGGCTCCCGCCCGGCTTCCGGGCTGTACGGAGGAGGCGAGCGGCCCCGCCGCGTACAGGGCCGCCATCAGCGCCGCCACCACCACGACCGCCGGTGCCCGCTGTGCGTCCTCGCTCACCGCGCGGACCACCGCCAGGCCCAGCAGCCCTGTCAGCAGCGCGTGCAGACAGAGCCGCAGGGCTGCCGTGACGTGGGTGTGCGAACGCGAATCCATGGTTCGTCCAGCGTAGCCGCGGCCTCCCCGGACCCGGTCAATCGAAAGGTTGATCCCGGGCCCGTCCGCCGCGCGATGTTTTCCCGCCCGCGCCGCACGACGCTGGAGCCATGTTCGTCGCATGGAGAGACCTTCGCTTCGCCAGGGGCCGGTTCGCGCTCATGGGCTCGGTCGTGGTGCTGATCACGCTGCTCGTGGGCCTGCTGTCCGGCCTGACCGCCGGCCTGGCCCGGGAGAACATCTCGGCCGTCACCGGTCTGGACGCCGACCACCTGGCCTTCGCCGCGCCCCCCGACGGGCAGGCGGAGTCGTTCGCCAACTCGACCGTCCGGGAGGACACCTGGCGGACCTGGGCCGGACGGGCCGGGGTCGAGGCCGCCCAGCCGGTCGGCATCCGGACCCTGAACGCCACCGCCGCCGGTGAGCGGACCGCCGCCGTGTCGGCCTTCGGCGTCGAACCGGACGGCACCCTCGGGCCGGAGGGGATCGGCCCGGGGCGGGTCGTGCTCTCCGAGAAGGCGGCCGAGGAGCTCGGCGTCACGGCGGGCGACAGGATCGCGCTCGGCCGGACCGAGCGGGAGATCGCCGCCGTCGCCACGGACGCCTCGTACAGCCACACCCCCGTCGTCTGGACCTCGCTCGACGACTGGCAGCAGCTCGGCCACGACGGCGCCGGGCCCGCCGAACAGGCGACCGTGATCGCCCTGACCACCACCGGTGGCGCCGACCTCGCGGCGGGGGACGAGGCGGCGGGCACCAGCACGCTCACGCTCGACGACTCCCTCACGGCCATCGGCTCCTACCAGGCGGAGAACGGTTCGCTGCAACTGATGCGCGGCTTCCTCTTCGCCATCTCCGCGCTCGTCATCGGGGCGTTCTTCACCGTGTGGACGATCCAGCGCAGCGGCGACGTCGCCGTGCTGAAGGCGCTCGGCGCGTCGACCCCGTACCTCCTGCGCGACGCGCTGGGACAGGCCGTGGTGATGCTCGCGCTCGGTACGGGGCTGGGCACCGTGCTGGCCGCCGGGGCCGGGATCCTGATCGGCGGGGGAGCCGTGCCGTTCGTCCTGGACGCGGCGACCGTCCTCGTCCCGGCCGCCGTGATGATCGCCCTCGGCGCGCTCGGGGCCGCCCTGTCCATCCGGCGGATCACCGCCGTCGACCCGCTCACCGCACTCGGGAGTGCCCGATGACGCTCACCCTGACCGACGTCACCCTCACCTACCCGGACGGCGAGGGGCGGCTGACCGCCCTGGACCGGGTCTCGCTGGACGTGCCCCCGGGCACGCTCACCGCCGTCGTCGGACCGTCCGGCTCGGGCAAGTCGAGCCTGCTCGCCGCCGCCGCCACCCTGGTCACCCCGGACTCCGGCGAGGTCGTGGTGGCCGGTACGCCGACGGCGGGCCTCGGCGGGGCCGGGCGGGCGGCCCTGCGCCGGGAGCACATCGGCATCGTCTTCCAGCAGCCCAACCTGCTGCCCTCGCTGACCGCCGCCGAACAGCTCCAGGTGATGCGCCACCTGTCCGGCGGGTCCGCCCGCAGCGCCCGCCGCCGGGCCCTGGAGCTGCTGGACGCGGTCGGCCTGGCCGACCGCGCCGACCGGCGGCCGCACCAGCTGTCGGGCGGTCAGCGCCAGCGGATCAACATCGCACGGGCGCTGATGAACGAGCCGGCGGTCCTGCTCGTCGACGAGCCGACCAGCGCACTCGACCACGAGCGCGGCGCGGCCGTACTCGATCTGCTGGTCGCTCTGACGCGGGAGCGCGCCACCGCCACCGTGCTGGTCACGCACGATCTGGCGCACCTGGAGCGGATGGACCGCACGGTGACGATGGACGACGGGCGGCTGACCGTCCCGGCCGGGGTCTGAGACGAGGAGCGGCGGGCCCAGGTCACCGGGCCCGCCGCTCCTCGGGCTCAGCCGCCGTTCGTGCCGTTGCTCGCCAGCGCGTCGGACAGCTCTCCCGCGACCTGCTGGAGGATCGGCACGATCCGCTCCGTCGCCGCCTCCGTCACCCGTCCGGCCGGGCCCGAGATGGAGATCGCGGCCGAGGTGGGGGAGTTCGGCACGGAGACCGCGAGGCACCGCACGCCGATCTCCTGCTCGTTGTCGTCCACCGCGTACCCGGCGCGGCGCACCAGCTCCAGGGCGTCGAGGAAGCCCTCCGGGGTGGTGATCGTCTTCTCCGTCGCGGCGGGCATGCCGGTACGGGCCAGGAGTGCGCGGACCTCGTCGGCGGGGGTGTGCGCGAGGAGCGCCTTGCCCACGCCGGTGGAGTGGGGCAGGACCCGGCGGCCGACCTCGGTGAACATCCGCATGGAGTGCTTGGACGGCACCTGGGCGACGTACACGATCTCGTCCCCGTCCAGCAGCGCCATGTTCGCCGTCTCGCCGGTCTCCTCCACCAGTCGGCTGAGGTAGGGGCGGGCCCAGGTGCCCAGCAGCCGGGAGGCGGACTCGCCGAGCCGGATCAGCCGGGGGCCCAGCGCGTAGCGGCGGTTGGGCTGCTGGCGTACGTATCCGCAGACGACCAGGGTGCGCATCAGCCGGTGGATGGTCGGCAGGGGAAGACCGCTGCTCGCGGACAGCTCGCTCAGTCCGACCTCGCCCCCGGCGTCGGCCATCCGCTCCAGCAGATCGAAGGCGCGCTCAAGGGACTGCACCCCACCGCTGGAACCGGAGGGCTTGGAGTCGGCTGTGCTGGCGTGGGACGGCGGCACGTCAACGGTCCTTTCGAAGCGGAAGGCAAGGCAGCAGCCTACCGGGCGGTTCCCGATCGGCCCACAGCTCCCCGGTCGGCGTCGGTGCCGGTCAGGGGCTGTTTTGTCCGGGTGCCGACGGTCGGTGCGGACGGCTCGGCGCCACCTCTCCTGGCCCATGCTACGTTCCGCAGTTCGAAATATGACTTTTACTTTGTGGAAACCTCCAGTCGGACGGCAGGGGTGGCCCGGGGGGTCCCCGTGGCGGAAGGTGGGGTCTTGACGAGGGCGATTCCCGAGTGAAGACTCCATCGAAGCTTCAACAGTTCGTTGAATTCCTGGAGTGAAGGAGCACAGGTGTCCGGTCCGGACGTGAACCTGATACTGCGCTCGACGCGCGTCGTCACCCCCGAGGGGACCCGTCCGGCGGCGGTCGCCGTCGCGGGCGGGACGATCGACGCGGTCCTGCCGTACGACACCGAGGCGCCCGCGGGCGCCCGCCTGGAGGACTTCGGCGACGACGTCCTGCTGCCCGGCCTGGTCGACACCCACGTCCATGTGAACGACCCCGGCCGCACCGCGTGGGAGGGCTTCTACACCGCCACCCGTGCGGCGGCGGCGGGCGGGATCACCACGCTCCTGGACATGCCCCTCAACTCCCTCCCGCCGACCACCACCGTCGAGAACCTGCGGATCAAGCAGCAGGTCGCGGCCCCCAAGGCGCACGTCGACACCGGCTTCTGGGGCGGGGCGATCCCGTCCAACGTCAAGGACCTGCGCCCGCTGTACGAGGCCGGCGTCTTCGGCTTCAAGTGCTTCCTGTCGCCCTCCGGCGTCGAGGAGTTCCCGGAGCTGGACCAGGAGCAGCTGGCCCGCTCCATGGCGGAGATCACCGGATTCGGCGGGCTGCTCATCGTGCACGCGGAGGACCCGCACCATCTGGCCGAGGCCCCGCAGCGCTCCGGGCCCGCCTACGCGGACTTCCTCGCCTCCCGCCCGCGCGACGCCGAGAACACCGCGATCGAAGGGCTCATCGCCCACGCCAAGCGGCTGAACGCCCGCGTCCACGTCCTGCACCTCTCCTCCAGCGACGCGCTGCCGCTGATCGCCGCCGCCAAGCGCGAGGGCGTCCGCGTCACCGTCGAGTCCTGCCCGCACTTCCTCACCCTCACCGCCGAGGAAGTGCCGGACGGGGCGACGGAGTTCAAGTGCTGCCCGCCGATCCGCGAGGCCGCCAACCAGGACGCGCTCTGGGCCGGGCTCGCCGACGGGACCATCGACTGCATCGTCTCCGACCACTCGCCGTGCACCACCGACCTGAAGACCCCGGACTTCGCCTCCGCCTGGGGCGGCATCTCCTCCCTCCAGCTCGGCCTCCCCGCCATCTGGACCGAGGCCCGCAAGCGCGGCCACTCCCTCGACGACGTCGCCCGCTGGATGTCCGCGGCCCCCGCCGCGCTGGCCGGGCTGACCCGCAAGGGCGCCATCGAGGCCGGGCGCGACGCCGACTTCGCGGTCCTCGCCCCCGACGCGACCTTCACCGTCGACCCCGCCGAGCTCTTCCACCGCAACCAGGTCACCGCCTACGCCGGGAAGACCCTGCACGGCGTCGTCCGCTCCAGCTGGCTGCGCGGTGTCCGCATCGCCTCCGACGGCGTACTCGCCGAGCCCGCCGGCCGCCTCCTCGAACGCGACCACTGACCGTGCCCGAAAGGAACTCCTGACCATGACGGACGCCGCGATACCGCGCTTCACCGGCGACGCAAGCCCCTACGCGGGCGGCGACCCGTACGCCGACCACCGCACCGCCGACTTCCCCTTCACCCACCTCGTCGACCTGGCCGACCGCCGTCTCGGGGCGGGAGTCATCGCCGCCAACGACGAGTTCTTCGCCGAGCGCGAGAACCTCCTCAAGCCCGGGCCCGCCGTCTTCGACCCGGAGCACTTCGGGCACAAGGGCAAGATCATGGACGGCTGGGAGACCCGCCGCCGACGCGGAGTCGGCGCCGCCGAACCCCACCCCACCGCCGACGACCACGACTGGGCCCTCGTCCGGCTCGGCGCGCCCGGCGTCATCCGGGGCATCGTCCTGGACACCGCCCACTTCCGGGGCAACTACCCGCAGGCGGTCTCCGTCGAGGCGGTCGCCCTGCCCGGCTCCCCGTCCCCCGAGGACCTCCTCGCCCCCGACGTGAAGTGGACGACGCTCGTCCCCCGTACGGCGGTCGGCGGCCACGCGGCCAACGGGTTCGCCGTCGACGCCGAGCAGCGCTTCACCCACCTGCGGATCAACCAGCACCCGGACGGCGGGATCGCCCGGCTGCGCGTCCACGGAGAGGTCGCCCCCGACCCCGCCTGGCTCGGCGCGCTCGGTACGTTCGACCTCGCGGCCCTGGAGAACGGCGGCCTGGTCGAGGACGCCTCCGACCGCTTCTACTCCCCGGCCACCAACACCATCCAGCCGGGCCGCTCGCGGAAGATGGACGACGGCTGGGAGACCCGCCGCCGGCGCGACAAGGGCAACGACTGGATCAGCTACCGCCTCGCCGCGCAGTCCGGGATCCGGGCCGTCGAGATCGACACCGCCTACCTCAAGGGCAACTCCGCCGGCTGGGCGAGCCTTTCGGTCCGGGACGGCGGGAACGCCGGGGACGGCGACTGGACGGAGGTCCTTCCCCGGACCCGGCTCCAGCCCGACACCAACCACCGCTTCGTCCTGGACGGGCCGGTCCGGGCCACGCACGTACGGATCGACATCTTCCCGGACGGCGGCATCTCCCGGCTCCGGCTGTTCGGATCGCTCACCGACGAGGGCGCCGCCGCCCTGGCGGCCCGTCACCGGGAGCTGGGCGGCTGATCCCCGACCGCGCCGGGCACCCGGCACACCGCAATCGCAGGGGGATCGCGGTGTGCCCGGCCGATCCCGTTACGTGAGGGTGTGTCACCCTGGTCGAGGTGCGGCGAGCAGGCCCTGAGGGCCGGGCGCCGCACCTTCCGACGTCCTCGACCAGGAGCCCCCCATGATCTTCATCGCCGTCAAGTTCACCGCCCTCGACCCCGAGGAGTGGCTCACCCGGCTGGACGGCTTCACCGTCGCCACCCGCCGCGAGCCCGGCAACCTCTTCTTCGACTGGTCGCACAGTGTGGAGAACCCCGACCAGTTCGTCCTGCTGGAGGCCTTCGCCGACGCGGCGGCGGGCGAGGCGCACGTGAACTCCGACCACTTCAAGGCGGCGATCGCGACGATGTCGGAGCTGGTGGCCGAGGTCCCCGAGATCATCAACGTCGAGGTGGAGGGCACCGGCTGGTCCCGGATGGCGGAAGTCACCCCGCGCCACCGCTGACCGGCACGTCCCGCTAGGTCCTGTCCGACCCTTCCCGTCTGCCTCACGACGCCATGCACGCGCTCTCGCACGCACCTGACGCCGCGCGGCCGCCCTGCGGGCGACGACGGGAAGGGTCAGACAGGCCCTAGAACTCCTCGTGGGACTCCGGGTCGCCGCCGAACCGCCGCTGCCGCCCCGAAGCGATCGTCGTCAGCTCCTGCGCCGTCAGCTCGAACCCGAACAGATCGAGGTTCTCGCGCTGCCGGCCCGGGTCCGCCGACTTCGGGATCGGCACCGCGCCCAGCTGGGTGTGCCAGCGCAGCACCACCTGCCCGGGGCTCACCCCGTGGTCCTCCGCGATGGCCACGATCGAGGGATCCTCCAGCACCTCGCGGCCCCGGGCCAGCGGGCTCCAGCTCTCCGTGACGACGCCCTTCGCCGCGTGCACCGCCCGCAGCTCCTCCTGCGGGAGCAGCGGATGCATCTCGATCTGGTTCACCGAGGGCAGCACGCCCGTCTCCCGTTCCAGCCGCTCCAGATGCGTGGCGGTGAAGTTGGAGACGCCGATCGAGCGGACGAGACCGTCCTCGCGGAGCCGGATCATCGCCTTCCAGGTGTCCACGTACTTGTCGACGCGGGGGAGCGGCCAGTGGATCAGGTAGAGGTCGACGTACTCGACGCCCAGGCGGGCCCTCGACTCCTCGAACGAGGCGAGCGTCTCCTCGTAACCGTGGTGCCGGCCGGGCACCTTCGTGGTGACGAGGACCTCCTCGCGAGGGACCCCGCTGCGGGCGATCCCCCGGCCGGTGCCGGTCTCGTTGCCGTAGTTGAGGGCCGTGTCGACCAGCCGGTAGCCGAGCTCCAGGGCCCCGGCGACGGCCTCCTCGGCCGCCGCGTCGTCCAGCGGGTAGGTGCCGAGCCCCACCGCGGGGAGCCGCGTGCCGTCGTTGAGCGCCTGAACCGGTGTGCCGGACATGTACTGGTCCCGTCCTTCCCGTCGCTGCCCCCGTCCCGGCCAGCGTAGGGGCGTGGCGGGGACGGGGGCAGCCGGACGGGGCCGACGGGGGGCGCTCCGGGGCGGCGGACGGGGCGGACGGGGGGAGCGCTCCGGGGCGGCGGTGCGGCTCAGGCCGCGTGGCCGCCGTCCACGACGACCTCCGTACCCGTGATGAACCCCGCCTCCGCGCTCGCGAGGTACGCGACGAGCGAGGCGACCTCCTCCGTCGTCCCGAAGCGGCCGAGCGCGGTCGCCGCGCGCTGGCCCTCGGCGAACGGCCCGTCGGCCGGGTTGAGATCGGTGTCCACGGGACCGGGCTGGATCAGGTTCACCGTGATGCCGCGCGGCCCCAGTTCCCGGGCGAGCGGCTTGGTCAGCCCGGCCAGGGCGGACTTGCTGAGCCCGTAGAGGGTGGAGCCGGGCCCGCCCGCGTACCGGCTCAGGGCGGAGCCCACGGAGATGACGCGGCCCCCGTCGGCCAGCCGCTCCGCAGCCGCCCGGCAGGCGAGGAACACCGCCCGCACGTTCACCGCCAGCGTCCGGTCCACCTCCGGCCCGGCGAGTGCGGAGATCGGGCCGAGGACGCCGATGCCCGCGTTGTTGACCAGGATGTCGAGCCGGCCGAGCGCGTCCGCCGCCCGGTGCACGGCGTCGGCGGCCGCACCGGAGTCCGCCGCGTCGCAGCGCAGGGCGACCCCCCGGCGCCCGAAGCCCTCGATCTTCGCGACGACCGCACGGGCCGCCGCCTCGTCCCGGACATAGGTGACGGCGACGTCCGCGCCCTCCTGGGCGAGCCGCAGCGCGATCGCGGCGCCGATGCCCCGACCGCCCCCGGTGACCAGGGCGGCCCGGTCCGGGAGGCCGGTGGGAACGGTGGCGGGGGCGGTGGTGGACAGGGTGCTGGACATGGCCGGTTCCTTTGCTGGGGGACGCCGTCGCTCCGACGACATCCCCCAGCAAACGCGCGCCGGGGCCCGCGCACCGGCGGGTATCGGACGCCCACGGCCGCCTGCCGTCACGGCAGCAGCGCGGGATCCGTCGCCGCGGACCGCAGCCGGACCAGGATGGCCCGCGCCGCCTTGTCGTAGCCGAGATTGTTGTTCTGGAGCACCGACTCGGCGTTGGCCAGCTCCAGCAGGGCGATCAACTCGAAGGCCAGCTGGCACACGTCGGTGTCCCCGGCCAGCTCCCCGGCGGACCTGGCCTCCTCGATCGTCTGCTCCACGAAGGTGACCCAGCCCGTCTGCGCGGACGCCAGGGCGTCGTGCACCTTGCCGCCGCGGGCGTCGAACTCGGCGGTGGCGGCGTAGAAGAAGCAACCGCCCCGGAAGACGCGCCCGCGGGAGTACGCGATCCACGCCTCGCACAACCGCCACACCCGCCCGAGCCCGGGCGGCACCGACCGGGTGGGGCGCAGCACATGGTCGACGTATATGGCCACCGCCCCCCGTACGGTGGCCAGTTGGAGTCCCTCCTTCGAGCCGAAGAGGGCGAACACTCCGCTCTTGCTCAGCCCGAGCTCGGTGGCCAGCCGCCCCAGCGACAGTCCCTCCAGCCCTTCGACCGAGGCGATCTGCACCGCCCGTCCCAGGATCAACTGCCGGGTCTGGTTCCCCCGCTCGACCCGCCCGTCCGCTCTTAACGACGTCATGTGACCACTCCGTACCTCAGAGTTATCGAGGCGTCAGTCTAGGGAGCGGCGGCGCGGCCGACGGACCCTCCGCCGTCCGGCCGAACGGTCCGACCGCCTCTGACCACGGGTGATGCCCCGGAACGATCCGATCGCTGAGACAGGTGTTCCTTTTTCAGGAGCCCGGCGGATAGCGTGATCGCTCCGCGTGCGAGCCGGTGAGGTCTCCACAACATGTTCCGTGGAGATCCAGGAGAACCAGATGTCCGCTGCCGCCGTGCCCGCCGTCGCGTCCCCGCGCCGCGCCTGGGTCACCGACCTTCCCGTGCTGGCGGTCGCCGTCGTCTGGGGCGCCAGCTACCTCGCGGCCAAGGGCATCACCACCGCCCACACGGTCGTCGCCGTCCTCGTCCTGCGCTTCGCGATCGTGCTGCCGGTGCTCGTGGCGACCGGATGGCGCAGACTGCGGGCCCTGACCGGTGCGCAGTGGCGCGGCGCCGGGCTGCTGGGCCTCGTACTGAGCGGGATCTTCCTGCTGGAGACGTACGGGGTGGTGCACACCTCCGCCACCAACGCCGGGCTGATCATCAGCCTCACCATGATCTTCACGCCGCTGGCCGAGGCCGCCGTGACCCGTGTGCGCCCGTCGGCCGCATTCGTCGCCGCGGCCGGGCTCTCCGTCGCCGGAGTGATCCTGCTGACCCAGGGCGGCGGGTTCACCAGCCCCTCGGGCGGCGACCTCCTGATGCTTCTCGCCGCCCTCGCCCGGACCGTCCATGTCCTGGCCATGGCCCGGATCAAAGCGGTCCAGGACGCCGACTCGCTCTCCCTGACCACCGTCCAGCTCGGGGCCGCGGTCGCCGTCTTCGCCGTCCTCGCCGCCGTCCCCGGCACCGGCGCCTCGCCGTGGAGCACGGCGGCGGACTTCGGCGCCCGGGAGTGGGCGGGCCTGGTCTTCCTCTCGGTGTTCTGCACGCTGTTCGCGTTCTTCGTGCAGATGTGGTCCGTACGCCGCACCTCGCCGTCCCGGGTCAGCCTGCTGCTCGGTACGGAACCGCTGTGGGCCGCCGCCGTCGGCATCAGCCTCGGCGGGGAACGGCTCGGGCTGCTCGGCGCCGCCGGGGCGGTCCTCGTCCTGGCGGGCACCGCGTGGGGCCGGCGCGGCGCGGACCGGGGGCGCGCGGGGGCGTGACCGCTGGCGCCGGGGAGCGACCGCCGCCCCCGGGACGTGGCCGGAGCTCGCCATGACGGCACCGACGCAGGGTCAGGACTTGATCGAGTCCGCGGCGATCATCACGGCCACCCCCGCCACGATCAGCACGATGTTGACGAACAGCCCGCGGTCGCTGAGGAAGTCGATCCGCCGCACCACCGTCCACAGCCGGAACCAGCCCGTCCACTCGTACAGCAGTCCGCCGGCGCCCTGGGCGAAGACGAGGAAGCCGATCGTCTCGACGATTTTCTTCATGGGCCGAGCCTCCCGCCCGGCCCGCACCCGCCGCGTCGGCCACCGGTCCCGCCCGCCGCGCCGAAAGTAGCCGGTCCTGCGACTTTGGTCGCGCCCTCGCCGCGCAGGGCCTCTCCGGGCCGCCCGGCTGCGTAACTTTGTCGATATGACGCGCACCGAATACCGCTGGCTGCTTCCTTCGGCGATGGCCGATCCCGAGCTGCCCGGCGACCGGCCCCGGACGCGGCGGACCGTGCGGGACTGGGCCGTCGACATCACGGCATTCCTCTGCGCCGCGGGCATCGGCCTGCTGGCGCTCGCCGCGATCGACGCCGATGACACCACGGCGGACGTCTTCGTCCTCGTCGACTCGGTGATCGGTGCGGCGGCCTGCTGCGCGCTCTGGCTCCGACGACGCTGGCCCGTCGGGCTCGCCGCCGTGCTGACCGTCGT
Source organism: Streptomyces anulatus (assembly GCF_014650675.1). Classification (GTDB taxonomy): domain Bacteria; phylum Actinomycetota; class Actinomycetes; order Streptomycetales; family Streptomycetaceae; genus Streptomyces; species Streptomyces anulatus. Next base: position 470,817 of record NZ_BMVK01000005.1, read on the forward strand.
CTGCATCGTCGAACCCGTGGCCGCCGGGGCCCTGATGGTGGCCCTCTTCAGTCTCGCCGTGCACCGCCCGTTCAAGCCGGTGGCGATCGTCGGCGCGGGCGCGCTGATCGCGGCTCCCCTGCAGCCCCTCCTGCGCCCCGACCCCGCGACAAGCTTCCTCGCCTCGGTCATCATCGGGGTCCTGCTGGTCCTGCTGGTGCTCAGCTGGGGCATGGTCGTACGCTCCCGGCGCCAGCTCGTCCTCACGCTCCGCGAACGGGCCCGCCGCGCCGAGGCCGAGGCGGAGCTGCGCGCCGAACAGGCCCAGCGCCTGGCCCGGGAGGCCATCGCCCGCGAGATGCACGACGTACTGGCCCACCGGCTGACCCTGCTCAGCGTGCACGCCGGGGCGCTCGAATTCCGGCCGGACGCCCCCGCCGCCGAGATCGGCCGGGCCGCCGGCGTCATCCGGGACAGTGCCCACGAGGCACTCCAGGACCTCCGCGAGATCATCGGCGTCCTGCGCGGGCCGGGCGACACCGACGAGGGCGACCGGCCGCAGCCCACCCTCGCCACCCTGGACGCCCTCGTCGCCGAATCCCGGCTCGCGGGCATGAAGGTCGTCGTCGACAACCGGGTCGCCGACCCCCGGGGCGCCCCCGCCGCCACCGGCCGCACGGTCTACCGGATCGCCCAGGAGTGCCTGACCAACGCCCGCAAGCACGCGCCCGGCACCGAGGTCTCCCTCACCGTGACGGGCGGCCCCGGCGAGGGGCTCGCCATCGAGGTGGAGAACCCCGCCCCCACCGAACCCTTCGAGCGGGTCCCCGGCTCGGGGCAGGGGCTCATCGGCCTCACCGAACGCGCCACGCTCGCCGGCGGCGGCCTGGTGCACGGCCCGACGGAGGACGGCGGCTTCGCGGTCCGGGCCCGGCTGCCGTGGCCCGCCGCGTGAGGACCCCGGGCGCGACGGAGCGACGGCGGCCGGGCGGTCACTCGGCGGTCGGCGCCCGGGTGCCCGCCGTACGGGTGACGCGCACCGGCTGGCTACGGTGGCCGTCATGAACACCCCGGCGTCCCCGACACCCCCGGCGTCACCCACGCCCCCGCCCGTCCGGCTGCTGATCGTCGACGACGACCCGCTGGTCCGGGCCGGACTGACCCTGATGCTCGGCGGCGACGAGGGCATCGACATCGTGGGGGAGGGCGCGGACGGCGACGAGGTCGAGGAGCTGGTCGAACGCCTGCGCCCCGACGTCGTCCTGATGGACATCCGGATGCCGGTCATGGACGGACTCACCGCGACCGAGCGACTGCGCCGCCGGCCCGGGGCTCCCGAAGTCGTCGTCCTCACCACGTTCCACGCGGACGAACAGGTGCTCCGCGCCATCCGGGCCGGGGCAGCAGGATTCGTCCTGAAAGACACCCCGCCGGCCCGGATCGTCGATTCGGTCCGCCGGGTCGCCGCCGGGGACCCGGTGCTCTCGCCCGCCGTCACCCGCCAGTTGATGGCCCGCGCCGCGGGCGGCGGACACGACGACCGGGCGGGCCGTACCGACCGCGCACGCAGGCGGTTCGATCAGCTCGCCGAGCGGGAGAAGGAAGTCGCCGTCGCCGTCGGACGCGGCGGTTCCAACGCGGAGATCGCGGGCTCCCTCTACCTCAGCGTCGCGACCGTCAAGACCCACGTCTCGCGCATTCTCGCCAAACTCGAACTCAACAACCGTGTCCAGATCGCGCTGTTGGTCCATGACGCGGGACTCCTCGACACGGACGGGGAGGACGGGGGCGGCCTACGCTGAGCGGAGCGGACCGGAACGGAAGAGGGGCTGACCACCATGGCTGTGCTCGATCTGCGCGACCTGCCGGACTTCACCGTGAACCCCTATCCGTACTACGCCAAGCTCCGGGCCGAGGGGCCGGTGCACATCGTGCGCACCGACGAGATGGAGCGGATCTGGCTGGTCGTCGGGTACGAGGAGGCCCGCGCCGCCCTCGCCGACCAGCGGCTCGGCAAGGACTGGCGGACCACCGGACGCTGGGAGGCGTCCGAGGCCGTGCTCAGCGCCAACATGCTGGAGCTGGACGCCCCGCACCACACCCGGCTGCGGCGGCTCGTCGTCCGCGAGTTCACCCCCCGGCGGATCGAGGCGCTGCGCCCGCGCGTCACCGAGATCACCGGCCGACTGCTCGACGCGATGGTGCCCCGGGGCTCCGCCGACCTGGTCGACGCGCTCGCCTTCCCGCTGCCGATGACCGTGATCTGCGAGCTCCTCGGTGTCCCGGACATCGACCGGGACACCTTCCGCGCCCTCTCCAACGGCATCGTCAGCCCGACCCCGGAGCAGCGGGAGGGCGACCCGGCCGGAGCGATGAGCGACTACCTCGTCGACCTCATCGCGGACAAGCGCCGCTCGCCCGGCGACGACCTGCTGAGCGCGCTGATCCGGACCCGGGACGAGGGAGGCGACGGCCTCTCCTCCGCCGAACTGGTCGGCATGGCCTTCCTGTTGCTGGTCGCCGGTCACGAGACCACCGTCAACCTGATCGCCAACGGGGTCCGGGCCCTGCTCGACCACCCCGACCAGCTCGCCCTGTTGCGCGCCGACCCGGGGCTGATCGACAACGCGGTGGAGGAGATGCTGCGCTACGACGGGCCGGTGGAGACCGCCACCTTCCGCTTCGCCCGGGAGCCGGTGAAGATCGGCGACACCGAGATCGCGCGCGACGAGGCGGTCCTCGTCGCGCTGGCCTCCGCCGACCGTGACCCCGGCCGCTTCCCCGAACCGGACGCCTTCGACATCCGCCGCGAACCCCAGGGACACCTGGGCTTCGGCCACGGCGCGCACTACTGCCTGGGCGCGCCGCTCGCCCGGATGGAGGCCCGCATCGCGATCGGCGCCCTGCTGGAACGCTGCCCCGGCCTCGCCCGCGACCCGTCCGGCGGCGAGCTGGACTGGCTGCCCGGTCTGCTGATGCGCGGGGTGCGGGGACTGCCGGTCCGCTGGTGAGGCCGGGCCCGCCCCCCTCCTTTCACCTACAGCGAATCTCCTCGAAGGGAACCGAGTTGAGCACCGAACCCCTGGTCGATCTCGCCGCGCTCGGCGATGAGTTCACCCGCGACCCCTATCCCGCCTACGCCGCCCTGCGCGCGAAGGGACCGGTCCACCGGGTGCGGATCCCCGAGGGCGCTGACGCCTGGCTCGTCGTCGGATACGAGGCGGGCCGCGCCCTCCTCGCCGACCAGCGGCTCTCCAAGCACTGGAGCCGGGCCTCGCCGTCGCTCGGCGTCAGCAAGGTGTCCGCGGGCTCCTCGATGCTCGGCTCCGACGCCCCCGACCACACCCGGATGCGCAAGCTGGTCACCCGTGAGTTCACCCCGCGCCGCATGGAGCAACTGGCTCCGCGTATCCAGGAGATGACCGACGGGCTGCTGGACTCGATGCTCGCGGCCCCGGCCCGTGCGGCGGACCTGGTCGAGGCGCTCTCCTTCCCGCTGCCCATGTCGGTGATCTGCGAGCTGCTCGGCGTCCCGTCCCTGGACCGCGAGGCCTTCCGCACCTGGTCCGGCCAGGCGGTCTCCTCCGTCGACCCGTCCCTGCGCGCCTCCTCCACGCAGGCGATGACCGCGTACATCGCCGGGCTGCTCGCCGACAAGCGCGAGAAGCCGGGCGAGGACCTGCTGAGCGCGCTGATCCACACCTCCGACGAGGACGGCGACCGGCTGTCCGGCGACGAACTGATCGGCATGGCCTGGCTGTTGCTGGTCGCCGGACACGAGACCACCGTCAACCTCATCACCAACGGCGTGCACAACCTCCTCGCCCACCCCGATCAACTGGCCGCCCTGCGGGCCGACTTCACCCTGATCGACAACGCGGTCGAAGAGATCCTGCGCTTCGAGGGGCCGGTGGAGACCCCCACCTACCGCTTCACGACCGATCCGGTCGAGGTCGCCGGGGTGATGATCCCCGGCGGCGGCGAGCTGGTCCTCGTCGCGATGTCGGACGCCAACCGGGACCCCGTCCGCTACCCCGACGGGTCCCGCTTCGACATCACCCGCGACGCCCGGGGCCACCTCGCCTTCGGGCACGGCATCCACTACTGCCTGGGCGCGCCGCTGGCCCGCATCGAGGCCAGGATCGCCATCCGGTCGCTGCTGGAACGCTGTCCGGACCTGCGGCTGGCCGCCGACCCGGCGACGCTCGCCTGGCGCACCGGGATCCTGATGCGGGGGCCGCTGAGCCTCCCGGTCGCCTGGTAGCGGCAGGTCCGGGGGCCAGTTCAGCCGCCGGGGATCTCGGTCATCGCCACCGGCCGGCGTTCCCGGCGGGAGACCTCGCACGCCTCGGCGATCCGCAGGGCGTGCAGGGCCTCCCGCCCGTCGCACGGATTGGCCGACTCGCCCCGGGCCACGCGCAGGAACGCGTCCAGTTCCGCCTCGTACGCCGGGGCGAACCGTTCCAGGAACCCCGGCCAGGGCTTCGCCGGGGCGCCGGACCCCCCGGGCTCGGCCGAGGTCAGCGGCGTACGGTCGTCCAGGCCGACGGCGATCTGGTCCCGTTCGCCCGCCAGCTCCATCCGTACGTCGTACCCGGCGCCGTTGCACCGGGTCGCGGTGGCGGTGGCGAGCGTCCCGTCGTCGAGGGTGAGCAGAGCGGCGGCCGTGTCCACGTCCCCGGCCTCCCGGAACATCGCGGGTCCGGCGTCCGAGCCGGTGGCGTACACCTCGCTCACCTCGCGGCCCGTCACCCAGCGCAGGATGTCGAAGTCGTGGACCAGGCAGTCGCGGTACAGCCCGCCGGAGAGCGGGAGGTAGGCGGCGGGCGGCGGGGCCGGATCGGAGGTGACCGCCCGCACGGTGTGCAGCCGGCCGAGCCGTCCCTCCCGCACGGCGGCCCTGGCCTCGCCGTACCCGGCGTCGAAGCGCCGCATGAAGCCGAGCTGGAGAACGCTGCCCGCGGCCTCGACCTCCGCGAGCGCGGCGAGCGTGCCGGGCAGGTCCAGGGCGATCGGCTTCTCGCAGAAGACGGGCAGCCCGCCGCGGGCGGCCCGTGCGATGAGCCCGGCATGGGCCGAGGTCGCCGAACAGATCACCACGGCGTCGGGCGGGCCCCCGGCCGTACCCTCTCCGCTGAACAGACCGTCCACCGGTACGGCCGTCGCCCCCGTCCGCGCCGCGGCAGCGGCCGCCCGCTCCGGGTCCGCGTCCGCCAGCAGCAGGGCGTCCACGGCGGGGTGACGGCTCAGCACCTCCGCATGGAATGTGCCGATCCGTCCCGTTCCGATCAGTCCGATGCGCATGGGCCCCAAGGTGGCGTTCGCCCGGTCGTCATGTCAAGCGTTTGTCCTGACAAATGGCGGCCACATCGATCGGCTGCTCCCCGCCCCGGTACGCCATGGCTTTGTCCGGACAAGCGAACTACGCTCGCCCCGTGACCGCACATGGAACCGACCGGCCGCTGCCGCTGAGTGTGGACCGCACCAGCCCGGTGCCGCTCTACTTCCAGCTGGCGCAGCAGCTGGAGGCCGCCGTGGAACAGGGCCGGCTGGCCCCCGGCGCCCTGCTCGGCAACGAGGTCGACCTCGCCGCCCGCCTCGGCCTGTCCCGGCCGACCGTCCGCCAGGCCATCCAGTCGCTCGTCGACAAGGGCCTGATGGTCCGCCGCCGGGGAGTCGGCACCCAGGTCGTCCACAGCAAGGTCCGCCGCCCGCTGGAGCTCAGCTCGCTCTACGACGACCTGGAGGCGGCCGGCCAGCGCCCCGCCACCACCGTCCTGCGCAACACCACGGAACCGGCCACCGCCGAGGTCGCCGCCGCGCTCGGCGTCGCCGAGGGCAGTGAGGTCCACCTCGTCGAACGGCTGCGCAGCGCCCACGGCGAACCGATGGCCCTCCTGCGCAACCACCTGCCCCTCGGGCTGCTGCCCCTGACCACCGAGGAACTGGAGGCCACCGGCCTCTACCGGCTGATGCGGGCCGGTGGCATCACGCTGCACAGCGCCCGCCAGACCGTCGGCGCGTGCGCCGCGGACGACCGGCAGGCACGGGCGCTGTCGGAGCCCGTGGGCGCCCCGCTGCTCACGATGGAGCGCACCACGTACGACGACACCGGCCGGGTGGTCGAGTTCGGCTCGCACGTCTACCGGGCGGAGCGGTACGCCTTCGAGTTCCAGCTCCTGGTACGCGCCTGAGCCCGTTGGGCCCCATCCAGCCCGTCCGGCGTTTGAGGACGGAACCGTCGACGTGGTGTCCGCCGCGCTCGTCGGGACCCTGCGCCTCGGGGCCCGCCGGCCGCAGGCCCACCCACGCAAGGGTTCCGTCCTCAAACGCCGGACGGGCTGAAGTGGTGGGCTCCGCACCAGCCGCCGCGTCAGCATGTTCGGACAAACGGTTGACGTGGACATGCGGCGCGACTAGAACTCGCTGCACCGAAGGACGCGCCCCCACCGGCCCTGCCGGGCGGGAGCGGGCGGGGCTCGGGGATACTTGGGCAGCCGGGCCGGGACCGTACACTTCCCGGCCCCGTCAAGCAGCACAGCGAGCAGCAGTAGAAGGGCACGGCGTCGTGGCAAGGGTTCGGACAGGGGTACGCGCGATGGGCGCCGTGCTGGCAGTGGTGCTGAGCGCCTCCCTCGCGGGATGCAGCAGCACCGGCGGCAAGCGCGCCGAGGAGCGCGCGGCCGCCGCGGCCGAGGGACGGGCCGCGGTGAACACACCGCGCTGGACCTTCGCCATGGTCACCCACTCGGGCGACGGCGACACCTTCTGGGACATCGTCCAGAAGGGCGCCGAGCAGGCGGCCGTGAAGGACAACATCAACTTCCTCTACTCGCACAACGACGAGGCCAACCAGCAGGCCCAGCTCGTCCAGACCGCGATCGACAAGAAGGTCGACGGGCTGATCGTCTCGCTGGCCAAGCCGGACGCGATGAAGGCCGTGGTCGCCAAGGCCGTGAAGGCGGGCATCCCGGTCGTCACCGTGAACTCCGGCTCCGCGGAGTCCAAGGAGTTCGGCGCGCTCACCCACATCGGCCAGGACGAGTCGATCGCCGGCGAGGCCGTCGGCGACGAGCTGAACGGCCGGGACCGCAAGAAGGCCCTCTGCGTCCTGCACGAGCAGGGCAACGTGGGCCACGAGCAGCGCTGCGCCGGGGCGAAGAAGACCTTCGACGGCACGATGCAGAACCTGTACGTCGACGGCACCAACATGCCCGACGTCACCGCGTCCATCGAGGCCAAGCTCCAGTCCGACAAGAGCATCGACGCGGTCGTCACCCTCGGGGCCCCCTTCGCCGACGCGGCCGTCCAGGCCAAGCAGACCGCCGGCAGCAAGGCCGAGATCGACACCTTCGACCTGAACGCCAAGGTCGCCACCGGCCTCCAGACCGACAAGCTCGGCTTCGCCGTCGACCAGCAGCCCTACCTCCAGGGCTACGAGGCCGTCGACCTGCTCTGGCTCTACCGCTACAACCGCAACGTCCTCGGCGGCGGCCTCCCCGTCCTGACCGGCCCGCAGATCATCACCAAGGACGACGCGGACGCCCTGGCCGACTACACCAAGCGGGGCACGCGATGAGCGGCTCCACCGCCGCCCCCGACCAGCTGGACGAGCGGCTGGTGCGCACCTCGCCGCTGCGCAAGCTGCTCGGCCGCCCCGAGCTCGGCTCGGTCGTCGGCGCGGCGGCCGTCTTCCTGTTCTTCGCGATCGTCGCCGACAGCTTCCTCCAGGCCTCCAGCCTCGGCACCGTGCTGTACGCGGCCTCCGTCCTCGGCATCATGGCCGCACCGGTCGCCCTGCTGATGATCGGCGGCGAGTTCGACCTGTCCGCCGGCGTCATGGTGACCAGCTCCGCGCTGATCTCCTCGATGTTCAGCTACCAGATGACGGCCAACGTCTGGGTCGGCGTCTTCGTGTCGCTGCTGGTCACGCTCGCCATCGGCGCGTTCAACGGCTTCATGCTGACCCGCACCAAACTGCCGAGCTTCATCATCACGCTCGGCACGTTCCTGATGCTGACCGGCCTGAACCTCGGCTTCACCAAGCTCATCAGCGGCACCGTCTCCACCAAGGCCATCGGCGACATGGAGGGCTTCGACTCGGCCCGCGCGCTGTTCGCCTCGACGCTGACCCTCGGCGGCGTCGAGTTCAAGGTGACGATCCTGTGGTGGGCGGCGCTCGTCGGCGTGGCCACCTGGATCCTCCTCCGTACCCGCTTCGGCAACTGGATCTTCGCCGTCGGGGGCGAGGCTGACGCGGCCCGCGCGGTCGGCGTCCCGGTCATCCGCACCAAGATCGGGCTCTACCTGGGCGTCGCCTTCGCCGCCTGGGTCTCCGGCCAGCACCTGCTGTTCAGCTACGACGTCGTCCAGTCCGGCGAGGGCGTCGGCAACGAGCTGACGTACATCATCGCCGCCGTCATCGGCGGCTGCCTGATCACCGGCGGCTACGGCTCCGCGATCGGCTCGGCCGTCGGCGCCTTCATCTTCGGCATGACCAGCAAGGGCATCGTGTACGCCGAGTGGAACCCGGACTGGTTCAAATTCTTCCTGGGAGCGATGCTGCTCCTGGCCACCCTGCTCAACGCGTGGGTGCGCAAGCGCGCGGAGGCGACGGCATGACGGCCACCCCTGAAGACCCTGCCGGAGCGACCGCCGGACCGCTGGTCGAGCTGGATGACGTGTCCAAGTTCTACGGGAACATCAAGGCCCTGGAACATGTCTCGCTGGAGGTCCACGCGGGCGAGATCACCTGCGTCCTCGGGGACAACGGCGCCGGCAAGTCCACCCTCATCAAGATCATCGCGGGGCTGCACCGGCACGACGCCGGACGCTTCCTGATCGACGGCGAGGAGACCGCGCTCGCCAACCCGCGCGACGCCCTGGACCGGGGCATCGCCACCGTCTACCAGGACCTCGCCGTCGTCCCGCTGATGCCGGTCTGGCGGAACTTCTTCCTCGGCTCCGAGCCCACCCTCGGCTTCGGTCCCTTCAAGCGCCTCGACGTCCGGAAGATGCGCGAGACGACCCGTACCGAACTGCTGCGCATGGGCATCGACCTCCGCGACGTCGACCAGCCCATCGGCACCCTGTCCGGCGGCGAGCGCCAGTGCGTGGCCATCGCCCGCGCCGTCTACTTCGGCGCGAAGGTCCTGGTCCTGGACGAGCCGACCGCCGCCCTCGGCGTCAAGCAGTCCGGCGTGGTCCTCAAGTACGTGGCGGCCGCCCGCGACGCCGGCCTCGGCGTGGTCCTCATCACGCACAACCCGCACCACGCCCACCTCGTCGGCGACCGCTTCATCCTCCTCAAGCGCGGCGCGATGTCCGGCAGCCACACCAAGGACGACGTCACGCTGGACGAGCTGACCCGGCAGATGGCGGGCGGCAGCGAGCTGGAGGAGCTCAGCCACGAGCTGGAACGCACCCCGACCCCCACCCTCCCGGGCGCCCACGGCACGAAGGACGAGACTCCCTGAGCGGCGACCGCCCCGGCGCGGCCGACCCCGCCCACCGGCCCCCGGGGGCCGGGCAGTGGCAGAATCGAGCCCGGCGGGCGCCGTCCGCCACCGGCCGCGACAGCGGCCCGGCCCCCCAGACCCCGCAGGGACGATGAGCACGTACCGCGACTTCGCACACCGCGGCTCCGCCCGCGCCACCGTCCTCAAGACCGTCGGCACCAAGGAACGCCGCTCGCACCTCACCGCCCCCCGGGTCCCCACGGTCGGGATCGACATCGGCGGCACCAAGGTGATGGCGGGCGTCGTGGACGCCGACGGCAACATCCTGGAACAGCTCCGCACCGAGACGCCCGACAAGTCCAAGAGCCCCAAGGTCGTCGAGGACACCATCGTCGAACTGGTCCTGGACCTCTCCGACCGCCACGACGTCCACGCGGTGGGTATCGGCGCGGCCGGCTGGGTGGACGCCGACCGCTCCAAGGTCCTGTTCGCCCCGCACCTCGCCTGGCGCGACGAACCCCTGCGCGACGCCATCGCCTCCCGCCTCGTCGTCCCCGTCATGGTCGACAACGACGCCAACACGGCGGCCTGGGCGGAATGGCGCTTCGGAGCGGGCCGGGGCGAGGACCACCTCGTCATGATCACCCTCGGTACGGGCATCGGCGGCGCGATCCTGGAGGACGGCCAGGTCAAGCGCGGCAAGTACGGCGTGGCCGGTGAGTTCGGCCACATGCAGGTCGTGCCGTCCGGCCACCGCTGCCCCTGCGGCAACCGGGGCTGCTGGGAGCAGTACAGCTCCGGCAACGCCCTGGTCCGCGAGGCCAGGGAACTGGCCGCCGCCGACTCCCCGGTCGCGCACTACCTGCTGGACCGGGTGAAGGGGAACGTCTCCGACATCACCGGGCCGCTCATCACCGAACTGGCCCGGGAGGGCGATGCGATGTGCATCGAACTCCTCCAGGACATCGGTCAGTGGCTCGGCATCGGCATCGCCAATCTGGCCGCCGCGCTCGACCCCTCCTGCTTCGTGATCGGAGGCGGTGTAAGCGCCGCCGACGACCTTCTGATCAACCCCGCCCGGGACGCCTTCAAGCGTCACCTCACCGGCCGCGGCTACCGCCCCGAGGCCCGGATCGCGAAGGCGCAGCTCGGCCCCGAGGCGGGTATGGTCGGCGCCGCGGACCTGGCCAGGCTGGTCGCCCGCCGATTCCGCCGGGCCAACCGGCGGCGCGTCGAGCGGTACGAGCGGTACGCCCAGATCTACGACCAGGCGGCGAGCACCATCCGCAACACGCGCTCCACCCGTACCGCTGACTGAACCGCAGCCGCCCTTTCCGGCGTCCACCCTTCAGTACGCCGTCACCGCAGCACCTTAGGGACCACCTGATCATGATCGCAGCCGAGCACCCCGTGGTGCCGCACCAGTCGGAGTCTCCGGGCGACGGCGAGGGCAAGCCGCCCGAGGACCGGCGGCATGTGTTCAAGCGGCGTTTCATCACCGCGACGATCATCGTGCTGCTGATCGGCATCCCGGCCGGCTACCTGCTGATCTCGGCCGGTCAGAGCCGCCGCTCGGGCCAGGACAAGGAGGCCGAGGCGGCCGCCCAGGGGCTCCGCGAGGGCTGGCCCTCCAAGATGCAGCGCCGGATCTTCGAGATCCCGATCCCCGGCAACGGGCAGGGCGTCCAGTACTACGAGACCAACAACTGGAAGGCCAGCCGGATGTACGCGAAGTTCCGGACGACCTCCGCCGGTCTCGACCGCTTCCTGACCGGGGTGGGCACCGGACGCGCGGCGCTGGAGCCCGACACGATCGACATCAGCCCCCGGGACGTCAAGATCACCGGCTGGTCCTTCGGCCCGGGCGAGGAATGGGCCAGCACCACGCACAAGAACAAGAAGCCGCGCCCGACCCAGAACATCACGGTCAACATGACCGACCCGGCCAGCCCGGTCGTGTACGTCGTCTCCGCGGCGACCCCCTGACCGGGAGCCTCTGAGCACGTCGACCCGGCTCCGGGTGTGCCGCGCCGCCACCGAGCGCATCGACCCGGTGGCGCCACGCGTGTTTCGGCCCCGGCGGTGATCCACCGCCGGGGCCGCCGTGTGTCCGCGTGCTGTGCCCGCGTGCGGTCGTGTGCGCGGGCGCTCTACCGTGTCCCGCGCGTCATCCTCGCCGTCGGCCTGCCCCGACCGGCCGGATTGCGTCGCGCCTGCGCGGCTTCGAGCCGTGTGGGCCCGGAAGGACGCCGAACACCCTGCTCCGATGACGGCTGAAATCCGTCGACGCAGGGGCAAACATCCTGCGGGCGCGATCATCGTATCGAGCTAATGTCAGCGGATTTCCTTGGTCCGGAGGCCGGAGGGGACCTTAGTGTTCCCCTGGATCTGATCTGGAGGGATTCCCCTTCATATCGCCCCTTTGCCTCACTTTTTCATCCTTTCGTAGGTTCGCGTCCGCTATGCGCGTTCCCGCTCCGACCAAGGAGAGCCTGCCCGATGACTGTTGACTCGAGCTCGGAAGCGCGGCTGGAAGTGCCCCGCCAGTCCAGCCTGGGGACGGCCGCCGCCCGCAACCTCGCCAGCACGACGAAGTCCGCCCCGCAGATGCAGGAGATCACCTCCCGTTGGCTGCTGCGGATGCTTCCCTGGGTCGAGACCAAGGGCGGCGCCTACCGGGTCAACCGGCGGCTCACCTTCACCGTGGGCGACGGGCGGGTGGAGTTCGTCCAGGACGGGTCCGCGGTCCGGGTCATCCCCCAGGAGCTGGGCGAACTGGCCCTGCTGCGGGACTTCGACGACGCCGAGGTGCTGACGGCCATCGCCGACCGGTGCGTCCAGCGTGATTTCCGGGCGGGGGAGACGCTGGTCGAGCGGGGCACGGCCGCGGACCAGCTCCATCTGATCGCGCACGGCCGGATCGGCCAGACCTCCGCCGGCAGCTACGGCGACGAGGTCACCCTGGACGTCCTGGCGGACGGCGACCGCTTCGGCGAGCACGCCCTGCTGGACGACGACGCCCGGTGGACGCAGACCGCCACCGCCGAGACCTCGGGCACGCTGCTCACCCTGTCCCGCGCCGACTTCGCGGCCGTCGTGGCGAACTCGCCGGACCTCCGGACCCACCTCGCCGAGTTCACCGCGCGCTCCGGGCAGCGGCAGAACCACCGCGGTGAGGCGGAGATCGCGATGTCGGCCGGCCATGTCGGCGAGCACGATCTGCCCGGAGCGTTCGCCGACTACGAACTGAAGCCGCGCGAGTACGAACTCTCGGTCGCCCAGACCATTCTGCGGGTCCACACCAGGGTCGCCGACCTCTACAACGGCCCGATGAACCAGACCGAGGAACAGCTCAGGCTCACCATCGAGGCGCTGCGGGAGCGCCAGGAGCACGAGCTGATCAACAACCGGGAGTTCGGCCTGCTCCACAACGCCGACTTCAAGCAGCGCGTCCAGACGCATTCCGGCCCGCCGACCCCGGACGACCTGGACGAGCTGCTCTGCCGCCGCCGGGGCACCAAGTTCTTCCTCGCGCACCCCCGGACGATCGCGGCGATGGGGCGCGAGTTCAACGCGCGCGGCCTCTACCCCGACCACACCGACCTCGGTGGCCAGCAGGTTCCCGCCTGGCGCGGTGTGCCGATCCTGCCCTGCGGCAAGATCCCCATCACCCCGGAGAGGACCAGCTCGATCCTCGCCATGCGTACCGGCGAGGAGAACCAGGGCGTCATCGGTCTGCGGCAGACCGGCCTGCCGGACGAGTACGAACCGGGCCTCTCGGTCCGCTTCATGGGCATCGACGAAAAGGCGATCATCTCCTACCTCGTCAGCACCTACTACTCCGCCGCCATCCTCGTGCCCGACGCGGTCGGTGTCCTGGAGAACGTGCAGATCGCCAACTGGCCCAGGTAGTGGTCGCGGCCCACGTGGCCCGGCCCCGCGAAGCGGGCCGCCTGCCCGGACGCCGTAGAACACCCTCCCCCCCACCAAGGAGAGCCACGCATGCCCGTGCCCGAGCTGCCACCTCCGCAGTCGAGCCTGCCGGAGGCCGTCACCCGCTTCGGGGCGACCGTGCTCGGCGCGGTCGCGGCTCGCGCCCATGACACCGACGCCGTCGGCGGGCCGACCGGCGGACGCCCCCTGCCGGGCCCGCCCGCCGGGCTGCCCTTCGGCCCGCCGGCCACCGCCGTACCGCCGACCGCCGTACCGGTGACCGATGCGCCCGGGCAGGGCGTCGGGCTGGAGCGGCTGCTGCGCGGGCCCCACGGCCTGGGCACGGCCGGGCTGCGGCTGGCGCCCCGCGAGGAGCGTCCCGTAACGCCGGCCCCCCGGGAAGGCCGGCCGATCCCGGGTCTGTACCACCATCCGGTCCCCGAGCCCGACGAGGCGCGCGTCGACGAGGTCAGCCGGAGGATCAAGGCCTGGGCGCTGGACGAGGTCTCTCTGTACCCCGAGGAGTGGGAGGAGCAGTTCGACGGCTTCTCCGTGGGCCGCTACATGGTCGGATGCCATCCGGACGCGCCCACCGTCGACCACCTGATGCTCGCCACCCGTCTGATGGTCGCCGAGAACGCGGTGGACGACTGCTACTGCGAGGACCACGGCGGGTCACCCATCGGCCTGGGCGAGCGGCTTCTGCTCGCGCACACCGCGCTCGACCCCCTGTACACCGTGCGCGAGTACCAGCCGGAGTGGGCGGACTCGCTCCACGCGGACGCCCCCCGGCGCGCCTACCGCTCCGCCATGGACTACTTCGTCCGCGCGGCCGGGCCCTCCCAGGCGGACCGGCTCCGCCACGACATGGCGCGCCTGCACCTCGGGTATCTCGCCGAAGCGTCCTGGGCCCAACAGGACCAGGTCCCCGAGGTCTGGGAGTACCTGGCGATGCGCCAGTTCAACAACTTCCGGCCCTGCCCCACCATCACCGACACCGTCGGCGGTTACGAGCTCCCGGCGGACCTGCACGCCCGGGCCGACATGCAGAAGGTCATCGCCCTGGCCTCCAACGCCACGACGATCGTGAACGACCTCTACTCGTACACCAAGGAGCTCGACGCCCCGGGCCGGCACCTGAACCTGCCCGTCGTGATCGCCGAACGCGAGGGGCTGTCCGACCAGGACGCCTACCTCAAGTCGGTCGAGGTCCACAACGAGCTGATGCACGACTTCGAGACAGAGGCCGCGGCGCTGGCCACCGCCTGCCCCGTCCCGGCCGTGCAGCGCTTCCTGCGGGGCGTCGCCGCCTGGGTCGACGGCAATCACCACTGGCACCAATCGAACACCTACCGCTACAGCCTGCCCGACTTCTGGTAGGCCCCGACATCCGGCAAGAGATGGGAACCCTCTGTGACCAGCGCTGAACTCACCACCGCCCCCACCCTGCGTATCCCCGGCCCCGCGACGCCCTACCAGGGAGACATCGCCCGCTACTGGGACGGGGAGGCCCGGCCCGTGAACCTGCGCCTCGGCGATGTCGACGGCCTCTACCACCACCACTACGGCATCGGTGAGGTCGACACCGCTTCGCTCGGCAACCCCGAGGACAGCGAGAGCGAGAAGAAGCTGATCACCGAGCTCCACCGGCTGGAGTCGGCCCAGGCCGAGTTCCTTCTGGGGCACCTCGGTGACATCGGGCGCGACGACACGCTGGTGGACGCGGGCTGCGGCCGGGGCGGCTCGATGGTGATGGCGCACCAGCGCTTCGGCTGTTCCGTGGAAGGCGTGACGCTGTCGGCCAAGCAGGCCGACTTCGCCAATGGGCGCGCCGCGGAACTGGGAATCGGCGACCACGTCCGCGCCCGCGTCTGCAACATGCTCTCCACGCCCTTCGCGACCGGTTCCGCCGCGGCGTCGTGGAACAACGAGTCGAGCATGTACGTGGACCTGGACGACCTCTTCGCCGAGCACTCCCGCGTCCTGAAGGTCGGCGGTCGCTACGTGACCATCACCGGCTGCTGGAACCCGCGCTACGGCCAGCCCTCGAAGTGGGTCTCGCAGATCAACGCGCACTTCGAGTGCAACATCCACTCGCGCCGGGAGTACCTGCGCGCCATGGCCGACAACCGCCTCGTGCCGCAGGCCGTCATCGACCTCACCCCCGACACCCTGCCCTACTGGGAGCTGCGCGCCACGTCCTCGCTGGTCACGGGGATCGAGGACGCGTTCATCAACTCCTACCGGGACGGGTCCTTCCAGTACCTCCTCATCGCGGCCGACCGCGTCTGACGGCGCCCGGTCCATCGGCCGGCCGGCACCGGGGACACCCCCGGTGCCGGCCGGCCATCTCGGCGTTCGGCATGAGCCGGCACGGCCGCGGGGTTAGTTTGGAAGGAGGCGGTCCGATCGGGTGGAAGCGGCCGGACGCATCGCGGTTCACCGGGGCGGCGCGACGGCCTTGTGGAGCGAGAAGGAACTGTGATGAGAGACCGAGTCACCGAAGCGGTCCCGGCACTGGTGGCG
This sequence comes from Streptomyces anulatus, assembly GCF_014650675.1. Taxonomy (GTDB): domain Bacteria; phylum Actinomycetota; class Actinomycetes; order Streptomycetales; family Streptomycetaceae; genus Streptomyces; species Streptomyces anulatus. Next base: position 486,713 of record NZ_BMVK01000005.1, read on the forward strand.
GCGGCCGTCGCCGCGCCGTCCATGCACAACGCCCAGCCGTGGAGATTCGTCCACCGCACGGACACCGGCGTCCTCTCGCTGTACGGCGATCCGGACCGTGCCCTGCCGGTCGGCGACCCCGAGCACCGGGGCATGCATCTCGGATGCGGGGGCGCGCTGTTCAATCTGCGGGTGGCCGCCGCTCAGCAGGGCTGGGACGCGGTCGCCGAGGTGTTCCCGGACCGCCGGGATCCCTGGCGTCTGGTCGATGTCACGCTGGAGGAGCCCGACACCGTGCCCTTCGACCGGGGGCTGGCGGACCTCTTTCCCGCTGTGGAGGCCCGGCACACCAACCGCTCCCCGTTCTCCGACGAGCAGATCCCGCCGGAGATATTCGACGAGCTGTGCGCGGCCGCGCTCCTGGAAGGGGCCCGGCTCGCCGTTCCGAGCGACTGGCACGCCGATGATCTCGTCGACCTCGTGCACGACGCGGAGCTCCACGAGGCCGCCAGCGATCTCATGCGGGCGGAGATCATCGCCTGGACGCGCACCGGGAGGGCGGGGGAGGGGCCGGCGGCCGAGGGAGTGCCCTCCTACGCGTTCGGTCCGCGCCAGCACGACGTGAAGGTGCCCGTGCGGGACTTCGGGCTGCCTCGGGACACGCAGCGTGCCACGGCCACATTCGAGGAGCGCCCTCAGCTGGCGGTGCTCGGCACGGAGACGGACGACCCCGCCGACTGGCTCCGGGCAGGGCAGGCCATGGAGCGGATCCTGCTCGTGGCGACGCGGGACGGCCTGGCAACCTCGATGATGTCGCAGCCGCTGGAATGGCCGGAGCTGAGGTCGATGGCCCGCGATCCGGCGTCCAGGATGGGCTTCGTCCACATGGTCTTCCGCCTCGGCTACGGCCCCCCGGCGGCGCCCACCCCGCGCAGACCGGTCGCCGATGTGCTCACCGTCGTGTGACACACCGGTGCGCGCCCGGCCGCACCACCGCGCTCCCGCCCGTTCCCTCCCCGCCGGGACGGCCGGCCCCCGGGTCGCTTCGACGACCTGAGTTGGGGCAGACGGTCGCGGGATGAGAGGGTCGAGCGGGTGAGCGAGCCACAGAACACCCTCAAGTACTGCGTCGACGGCCCGGAAGACGCTCCGGTCCTGGTCATAGGCCCCTCGCTGGGTACCACATGGCACATGTGGGACCGCCAGATACCCGAGCTGTCCCAGCACTGGCGGGTCTTCCGCTACGACCTGCCCGGCCACGGCGGCGCGCCCGCCCACGCCTCGGCCTCCGTCACCGATCTGGCCGACCGGCTGATCGCGACGCTGGACGGGCTCGGCATCCAGCGGTTCGGCTACGCGGGCTGCTCGATCGGCGGGGCGATCGGCTCGGACCTGGCATTGAGACATCCGCACCGGGTGGCCTCGCTGGCGCTCGTCGCCTCCTCGCCCCGGTTCGGCACGGCCGACGAGTTCCGCCAGCGCGGCGTGATCGTCCGCACCAACGGTCTGGAGCCGATGGCCCGCACCGCGCCGGAGCGCTGGTTCACCCCCGGCTTCGCCGCCGCGCAGCCCGCCATCGTCGAATGGGCCGTGCAGATGGTCCGCACGACCGATCCCGGGTGCTACATCGCCGCCTGCGAGGCGCTCGCGGCGTTCGACATCCGCGGCGCCCTGGGCCGGATCGGCGTGCCCACCCTGGTGCTGGTCGGGGCGGAGGACCAGGTCACCGGGCCCGCCGAGGCCCGCACGCTGGTCGCCGGGATACCGGACGCCCGCCTGGCGCTCGTCCCCGGGGCCTCGCACCTCGCGCCGGTCGAGCAGCCCGCCGCCGTCAGCGACCTGCTGCTGATGCACTTCTCCACCTCCTGGCAGCAGGACACCTCGGCCGCGATCCCCGTGCTGCCGATCGTCCTCGGGCCCGCGACGCCCGCCGCCCCGTTCGCCCCGGTGGCCGAGATCGCCCCGGCCGCCCCGGCGCCCGAGACCTCCGCTCCGACGCCGGACGCCCGGCACGAGCAGGGCACGAAGGTACGCCGGGAGGTGCTGGGCGACGCCCATGTCGACGCGGTGAACGCCTCGGCCGACGGATTCACCGAGGACTTTCAGGAGCTGGTCACCCGGTACGCCTGGGGCGAGGTCTGGAGCCGGGACGGACTCGACCGCCGTACCCGCAGCTGCATCACGCTCACCGCGCTCGTCGCCTCCGGCCACCTGGAAGGCCTCGCCGCGCACACCCGGGCCGCCCTGCGCAACGGCCTGACGCCCGCCGAGATCAAGGAAGTCCTGCTCCAGACCGCCGTCTACTGCGGGCTCCCGGCCGCCGGTGCCGCCTTCGCCGTCGCGCAGAAGGTGATCCAGGAGGAAACCACGCCGCCCGCGTAGCAGGATGGGGCCATGAACGCATCGCCCGGGGCTCTCACCCTCACCAAGAAGACCCACTCCTGCGTCCGGATCGAGAAGGAGGGGCGGGTCCTGGTCATCGACCCCGGCGGCTTCTCCGAGGACGACGCGGCGCTCGGCGCCGATGTCGTCCTGGTGACGCACGAGCACCCGGACCACTTCAACGAGGCGCGGCTGCGGGTGGGCCTGGAGGCGAACCCGGCGGCCGAGATCTGGACGCTGCGCAGCGTGGCCGAGCAGCTCTCGGCGGCCTTCCCCGGGCGCGTGCACACCGTGGGCGAGGGGGACGCGTTCTCCGCCGCCGGATTCGACGTCACCGTGCACGGCGAGCTGCACGCGGTGATCCACCCGGACATCCCGAGGATCACCAACATCGGCTTCCTCGTCGACGGTTCGGTCTTCCACCCCGGCGACGCGCTCACCGTCCCCGACCGCCCCGTCGACACCCTCCTGCTGCCGGTGATGGCGCCCTGGAGCAAGATCTCCGAGGTCATCGACTACGTGCGCGAGGTCAAGCCGCGACGCGCCATCGACGTCCACGACGCCCTGCTGACCGATCTGGCACGGCCGATCTACGACAACCAGATCGGGGCCCTGGGCGGCGCGGACCACGGCCGGCTGGCCCCGGGCGGCGTCACCGAGCTGTGAGCCCACCGGCGACTGTCAGTGGGAGCCGCTAGGTTGGCTGCCATGCGCATCGCCACCTATAACGTCAATTCGATCACCGCCCGGCTGCCGAGGCTTCTGGCCTGGCTGGAGAGCAGCGGCACCGATGTGCTGTGCATCCAGGAGACCAAGTGCACGGCGGAGCAGTTCCCCACCGCCGCCCTCGCCGAGCTGGGTTACGAGTCCGCGGTCAACGCCACCGGCCGGTGGAACGGGGTCGCGCTGCTCTCCCGCGTCGGCCTCTCCGACGTCGTCACCGGGCTGCCCGACGGCCCGGACTACGACGGGGTGCAGGAGCCGCGCGCGATCTCGGCGACGTGCGGCCCGCTGCGCCTCTGGTCGGTGTACGTGCCCAACGGCCGCGAGGTCGAGCACGAGCACTACGCGTACAAGCTGCGCTGGCTGGAGGCCCTGCGGAAGGCCGTGGCGGCGGACGCCGCGAAGGCACTGCCGTTCGCGGTCCTCGGTGACTTCAATGTTGCCCCGACCGACGAGGACGTCTGGGACCCGGCGCTGTTCGCCGGCGCCACGCATGTGACGCCCGCCGAGCGCGCCGCCCTCACGGCCCTGGAGGCGGAGGGCCTGAGCGAGGTCCTGCCCCGCCCCCTCAAGTACGACCGCGCCTACACCTTCTGGGACTACCGCGAGCTGAGGTTCCCCAAGAACAAGGGCATGCGGATCGACCTCACCTTCGGCAACGCCCCGTTCACCGCCGCCGTCAAGGACAGCTACGTCGACCGCGAGGAGCGCAAGGGCAAGGGCGCGTCGGACCACGCCCCGGTGGTCGTCGACCTCGACCTCTGAGGCGCGATCCACGGGGGCGGAGGCCGCGTCGCACTGACAACCCGAGGTTGACACCCGGTGGGTGTCAACTTACGGTTGACGCATGACGCAGCCTCTTCCCGCCGCACCGTCCGTACGCCTCGACGACCTGATCGAGGCCATCAAGAAGTCCAACACCGATGCCCTGGAGCAGCTCTCCGGCGCGGTCATCGCCGCCGACCACCTCGGCGACGTCGCCGACCATCTGATCGGCCACTTCGTGGACCAGGCGCGCCGCTCCGGCGCCTCCTGGACGGACATCGGCCGGAGCATGGGGGTCACCCGCCAGGCGGCCCAGAAGCGCTTCGTGCCCAAGAAGGGCGACGGCGCATCCGACCTGGACCCGAGCCAGGGCTTCGGCCGCTTCACCCAGCGCGCCCGCAACGTCGTCATGGCCGCCCACAACGAGGCCCAGGCCGCCCGGCACGCCGAGATCCTCCCGGCCCACCTGGTGCTCGGCCTGCTCGCCGAGCCCGAATCCATCGCGGCCGGGGTCCTCCTCGGCCCCGAGGTCACCCCGGACGCCCTCCGTACGGCGGCGACCGCCGCGCTGCCGGCGGCAGCCGAAGAGGTGCCCGAGCTGATCCCGTACGACGCGGACTCCCGCAAGGTCCTGGAGCTGACCTTCCGCGAGGCGCTGCGGCTCGGGCACAACTACGTCGGCACCGAGCACATCCTGCTGGCCCTGCTGGAGTTCGAGGGCGGATCCGGTGTGCTGAGCGGCCTCGGCGTGGAGAAGGACGCCGCCTCGGCGGCCGTCGAGGCGGCGGTGACCGAAGCGGCCGCCGTCCTGTGGCAGCAGAAGTCCTGACCGGAGCCCCCGGCGCGCGGGCGGCGGGTTCTCAGTGCACCGAGAACCCGCCGTCCACGAACACCGACTGCCCGGTGACGTACGCCGAGGAACGCCCCGCCAGGAACACCGCGGCCCCCGCGAAGTCCTCCCCGAGGCCGTTGCGGCCGACCATCGTCCGGGCGGCGAGCGACGCCACCTTCTCCGGGTCCGAGGCGAGGCTCCGGTTCAGCGGCGTCAGCACGAAGCCGGGCACCAGCGTGTTCACGGTGACGCCGTGCGGGGACCACGCCTCGGCCTGGGAGCGGGCCAGGGACTCCAGGCCGCCCTTGGACACTCCGTACGCGCCGCTGTCCACGAAGGCCCGGTGCGCCTGCTGCGAGGTGACGTGGATGATCCGCCCGTAGCCGCGCTCGGCCATACCGGGCCCGAAGCGCTGCCCCAGCAGGAACGGCGCCTTCAGGTTCACCGCCATCGTGGTGTCCCAGACGTCCTCGCCGAGCTCGGCCATCGGCGGGCGCAGATTGATCCCGGCGCAGTTCACCAGGATGTCCGGCTCCCCGAACGCCTGGGCGGCCCCGTCCGCTCCCGCACGCACGCCCTCGGCGGTGCTCAGGTCCGCGCTCACCCAGGCGGCCCGGCAGCCCTCGGCGGTCAGCTCGTCGACGGTCGCCCTCAGCTCGGCCTCCCGGCGGGCCACCACGACGACGCCCGCGCCGGCCCGGGCCAGGGCGCCGGTGATCGCCCGGCCGATGCCGGAGCTGCCGCCGGTGACCACCGCCACCCGGCCCTCCAGTGAGAACAGTTCCGAAACGTAAGCGTGTGCACTCATGTGCGCACTTTAGATATCTGCTCGGATACCCGGCCGAGGTGGGGTGGGGGATCGGTGAACGCCGCGCGCCCTGTGGTGCGGAACCTGGCCGGGATGGGACCCTAGTGGTATGAACATCCCTTTCTTGGACAACTGGCGTAAGCGTCAGGGTGGTACGCGTTCAGGCGCACTCGCCGCCGCCGTCGAGGCAGACCCCGACGGCGTGGCCGAACTGCTCGCCGAATGCGAACTGCTGCGCGTCCGGGCGGGGCAGCACGGACTCGAACTCGACGACACACCCGCCTCGTTGGCCGCACTCGACCAGCTGCCGCCCCGCTGGCGCGACGACCCCGAGGAGCTTCCCTGGCTCGGCAACGACGCCGGTCTCTACCTCGGCACCGTGATCGTGCGGACCGTCCCGGGGGCGGCGTGGGACGTCTGGCCGAGCGGTCAGCCCGTGGTGCGGCTGGAGTCCGGGCGGGAGATCGACGTCGTCGCGGCCGGTCTCGACTGGGCGATGGCGGGCAGCCCCGAGCTCTCCCAGGTCTACGCGGAGTCCGCCGAGAACTGAGCCGGCGCCCGGCCGGGGGCCCGCTCTCCTCAGCTAATCCAGTTAAAAAGCCTTTTGCGCCATTTACGCGTGTCGGGTGCGAAGTCCCTTTTCGGGATGGATAGTTTGCGCTGACCTCGACACAGCGACAAGTGGGTAGGGCAGCGCATGGCCGTCGATCCGTTGATTGAACTGCGGGACGTCAACAAACACTTCGGGGAGTTGCACGTACTTCAGGACATCAATCTCACCGTCGGCCGCGGGGAGGTGGTGGTGGTCATCGGCCCCTCCGGCTCGGGGAAATCCACCCTGTGCCGGGCGATCAACCGGCTGGAGACGATCGAGTCCGGCAGCATCATGATCGACGGCAGACCCCTTCCCGAGGAGGGCAAGGGACTGGCCCAGCTCCGTGCCGAAGTCGGCATGGTCTTCCAGTCGTTCAACCTCTTCGCCCACAAGACCGTGCTGGACAACGTCTCGCTGGCACAGCTCAAGGTCCGCAAGCGCAAGAAGGACGAGGCCGACCGGCGCTCGGGCGAACTGCTGGAGCGGGTCGGCCTGGCCGCCCACGCCGACAAGTTCCCCGCCCAGCTCTCCGGTGGTCAGCAGCAGCGCGTGGCCATCGCCCGCGCCCTGGCCATGGACCCCAAGGCGCTCCTCTTCGACGAGCCCACCTCGGCGCTCGACCCGGAGATGATCAACGAGGTGCTGGAGGTCATGCAGCAGCTCGCCCGGGACGGCATGACCATGGTCGTGGTCACCCACGAGATGGGCTTCGCCCGCTCCGCGGCCAACCGCGTGGTGTTCATGTCCGACGGCTGCGTCGTCGAGGACCGCACCCCGGAGGACTTCTTCACGAACCCTTCGAGCGACCGCGCCAAGGACTTCCTGTCCAAGATCCTCAAGCACTGAGGGGAGGCTTCCATGTTCCGCACGAGGAACACGCGTACGGGCAGGGCCGCCGCCCTCGTGGCCGGTCTCCTGCTCGCCGCACTCGCCGCGGGCTGCGGCAAGGACGGCAGCCCGCCGGTCAAGGGCCCCAAGGCCGAGGCCCTGCCGGTGTACCAGGTCGACACCGGCTTCGAACTGCCCGACTCCCGCACCTGGACCAAGGCGAAGAAGCGCGGCTATCTGGTGGTCGGCGCCAAGGAGGACCAGCCGTACCTGGGGGAGAAGGACCCGGCGAGCGGGATCTACTCCGGGTTCGACATCGAGATCGCCCGGATGATGTCGGCCTCGCTCGGCTTCGACCCGAAGACGATCCGCTTCCGCACGATCGCCTCCGCCAACCGCGAGACGGCCCTGCAGAACGGCCAGATCGACTACTACGTCGGCACCTACACCATCAACGACATGCGCAAGAAGCTCGTCGGCTTCGCCGGTCCGTACTACATGGCGGGCCAGGGCCTGCTGGTGCGCACCGACGAGAACGACATCAACGGGCCCCAGGACCTGGCGGGCAAGACCGTCTGCTCGGCGGCAGGCTCCACGCCCTACCAGCGGATCGCCGCCGACTATCCCGAGGCGACGCTCGTCGCGTACGACACGTACTCGATCTGCGTCGACAACCTCCTCACCTTCCAGGTCGACGCCGTCACCACCGACGACGCGATCCTGCTGGGCTTCGCGGCCAAGGCGCCCGACGAGATGAAGGTCGTCGGCAAGCCCTTCTCCGAGGAGCCGTACGGCATCGGCGTACCGCGCAACGACAACGCGCTGCGCGACGCGCTCAACGACGCGCTGGAGGCCAACGAGAAGAACGGCAACTGGAAGAAGGCGTACGAAGCGACGCTGGGGCTCTCCGGAGCGCCCGCGCCGACCCCGCCGCCCATCGACCGCTACCCGGCGACCTGAGGGGACGGCCCCACCCATGGATGTACTGACAGAGAACTTCTCCCTCTACGGCAAGGGCTTCCTCGGCACCGTCGAGCTGACCGTCTACGCCTCCGCGCTGGCGCTCGTGCTCGGCTTCCTGATGGCGTCGTTCCGGGTCGCGCCCGTCGGCTCCTTCCGGGTGCTGGGCACGGTCTGGGTCACCGTGCTCCGCAACACCCCGCTGACGCTGCTGTTCTTCGCGGTCCTGCTCGGCCTGCCCCGCTTCGGGCTCGTCCTGCCGTTCCAGGTCTTCGCGGTGCTGGCACTCGGCTGCTACACCTCGGCCTTCATCTGCGAGGTGCTGCGCTCCGGCATCAACACCGTGCCCAAGGGCCAGGGCGAGGCCGCCCGCAGCCTCGGCATGAACTTCGGCCAGACCCTGAGCACCGTGGTGCTGCCGCAGGCGTTCCGGTCGGTGATCCCGCCGGTCGGCTCGACGCTGATCGCGCTGGCGAAGAACTCCGCGATCGCCGGGGCGTTCAGCGTCACCGAACTCCTCGGCACCTACAAGACGCTCAACGAGCTGGGCTACAGCATCATCTGGTCCTTCATCTGGATCGCCGTCGGCTACCTGATCATCACCCTGACCATCAGCGCGGTGTTCAACGTGATGGAGAAGCGCTGGGGAGTGGCACGATGACCAAGACCCTCACCCGCAGGCCGACGCTCCCGGCGGCCACCGCGCTCTACGACATCCCCGGCCCGGTGACCCGTAAGCGGCACCTGCTGTACGGGATCGCCTCGACGGTCCTGATCCTGGCGCTGTTCGGCTGGATCGTCTATCTGCTCTTCGACACCGACCAGTTCACCGCGGAGAAGTGGACGCCCTTCGAGTACAAGGGCATCCAGGAACTGCTGCTGCGGGGACTCGGCAACACCCTCAAGGCGTTCGCGTACGCCGCGGTCCTCTCGCTCGTCCTGGGCGCGGTCCTCGCGGTCGGCCGGCTCTCCGAACACCGGGTGCTGCGCTGGATCTCCACCCTGCTGGTCGAGTTCTTCCGGGCCATGCCGGTGCTGGTGATGATCTTCTTCATCTTCGTGGCGCTGAAGGTCCAGCCGCTGCCCGCCCTGGTCGCCGGTCTGACGCTCTACAACGGCTCCGTCCTGGCGGAGGTGTTCCGCACCGGGATCAACTCCGTGGACCGGGGCCAGCGCGAGGCGGCGTACGCGCTCGGTATGCGCAAGACACAGGTCACCACGTTCGTCCTGGCTCCCCAGGCCGTACGCGCGATGCTGCCGACCATCATCAGTCAGCTGGTGGTCGCGCTCAAGGACACCTCACTGGGCTATCTGATCACCTACGAGGAATTCCTCCACGCCGGGAAGCTGATCGCGTCGAATCTCGACTACGATCTTCCCTTCATCCCCGTCGTGATGGTGATCTCTCCGATCTACATCGGGATGTGCATGCTGCTCTCGTGGTTCGCCACCTGGGTGGCCCGTCGTCAGCGGCGCAGTCCGAAGACGAAGGCGGTGGGGGTGGCCCCGGCCGAACCGGGGACGCTGCTGCCGGGAGGACAGTAGCCGGGCCCTGCCCGCCCGGCAGCAGTCGGTGATCACTTCTCGCGCAGCGGGACCGAGAGATGACTCGGGTCCGTGCCGGGCGAGGAGAAGGTCAGCTGCGCGCCGGTCGGGTTGTGCTCGATGTACAGCGGATCGACGGTGTCGATCACCAGGGCGAGCCGGTGACCGGCCGGGACGTCGTAGGCCGTGGAGTACAGCTCCAGGTCGACGGGGAACGGCCGGCCCGGCGTCTGCCCGTGGAAGGTGTACGGAGCATTGCTGACCAGTTTGCCGATGCCGAGCGGCCCCACGTCGTAGAGATACGCGACGAGGGTGCCGCTCGACTTCGTGGCGGTGACCGTGGTGTGCAGCGCGGACGTCCCCCGGATCCGCTGCGTGGTGGCGTACCGCTCCGACTGCCACACGCTCGCGAAGGTGCGCGGCAGCAGGGGTACGGAGACCGTCGGCGGCAGCTTCAGGAACTGGTCCAGCGCGTTGGACAGGATCGCGATGCCGCCGTTGGCGCCGGAGTCGACGTTCGCCCACACCTTCTTGGTGCCGTCCAGCGGGATCCGGTTCTTCACGGCCCCGACCGACTTCCAGTCCGGGTAGCCCTCGTAGCCCTTGTCCGTACGGGACTTGAGCTGGACCGGCGGCTCGGTGTCGATGCCGTTGCGCTCACCCTTGAGATAGCGGTCGAACCAGCGGCGGGTGCTCGTCCAGGTGTCGTTCGGGAGCCCGAGCAGGCCGGTGGCCTCGGCGGTGGCGTGGTCGCCGGGGCGGAACTCCAGCCGCTTGGGGCCGGTGAGCTTGTCGTAGAACGAGGCGTACTGGTTGGGCGGGAAGATGGTGTCGCCCCAGGCGTTGCCCATCATGATCGCCGCGCCGTTGGCGTTGATCCGGTCCAGATACGTCGCGGGGGAGCGCTTCTTCCCCCAGGCGATCATCTCCGGCTCCTTCTCCAGATTGGAGCCGAGGAAGTCCTTCAGCGTCCGCGTCAGTTCGTCGCCGGGGCGGCCGGTGACCAGGCCCAGGCCGCCGAGCAGGGCGGCCGCCTGGAGGTGCTGGGTGCGACCGCTGTAGATCGAGTCGATCAGGTCGGCCCAGCCGCTGAGCGCGGCCACCGCCTTGATGCGCGGGTCGTGCCCCGCCGCCAGCAGGCTGATGCCGGCCCCGTAGGAGACGCCGCCCATGCCGATGCGGTCCGGGTCGGCGGAGGCGTTCTCCAGCGCCCAGTCGATGACGGCGGAGGCGTCCGCGATGTCCGGGGGACCCGCGACCTCGATCTTCCCGCCCGAGAGCCAGAAGCCGCGCGAGGTGTAACTCACCACGACGTAACCGGAGTCGGCGAGCTTCTGGGCCTGGGCCAGATACTCGATCTGCGGCATGGCCCAGCTGGTCGGGAAGACGATCAGCGGATGTTTAGCCCCGGCCGCCGCCCCGGCGGGCGTGAAGACGTTGCCCTTCAGAGTGATGCCCCCGGAGCCGGGGATGTCGTGGAACGTCAGGCCCTGTGCGGTGGTCGTGCCCGCGGGTGCGGTGCCGGGGGCGGCCGTCGCGGCCGGGGCGGCGCCGAGCGCGGCCCCGGCGAGCAGGACGGCGGCGGTGGTGATCGAAGCGGTGGTGCGCAGTGCCGGTTTCGGACGTGCCACGGGGTCACTCCTCACGCGTGTCAGTGCAAAGTGACCCGACGGTAACCCCGGTTGTTTACCGCTGGTAACTACCGGGTGCGTTGCGTGAAGGTAACGATTGTTGGACGTGGCGTCAGTAGTGCTGCGGGCCCGGAGCGCCCTCGACGTGCTCCGGGCCCGGAACGGGTGCTACCGGGTCACCTCAGGGCGCTCTTCGCCGCCCAGTCCTCCCACGAGAGGTTCCACGCGCCGTACCCGTTGCCCTCGGCGACCGTGCCCTTGGCCTGCGCGCCGGTCATCTCGAACGGGTCGCCCACCCGCACCTGTCCGTACAGGGCCGCGGCGTCCGCGTCGCTCATCCCGACGCAGCCCGAACTCCGGTTGGCCTGACCGAAATAGCCCGCGTTCCACGGGGCCGCGTGCACGTACATCCCGGACCAGGTCAGCCGCATCGAGTAGTCGACCATCTTGTCGTAGGCGTCGCCGAGGCCCACCGTCTCGGAGCGCATGTTGATGGTGCCCTCCTTCGACATCAGGACCGCGGTGCCCCGCCAGGAGGCCTTCTCGCCGCCCGGGGTGCCCGCCGACATCGGGATGTCCAGGACCTGCTTCCCGTCCCGGTGCAGGGCGAGCCGGGACCGGTCGAGGTCGACCTTGACCACCTGGGCCGCGCCGACCGTGAACGTCGTCGTGTAGTCGCGGACGAACCAGCCGCCGTCCGCACCCGTGTCGACCCCGTTCAGCTGCGCGTCCAGGGTGACCTTCGTGCCGGGCTTCCAGTACTCCTCGGGCCGCCAGTCGACACGGTCCTTGCCCGAGTAGTCCTGGAGCCATCCCCAGGAGCCCTCGGTGTCGTTGGACGTGGAGACCTTCAGGGCCCTCTCGACGGCCGCCTTGTCCTTCACGGGGTGGTCGAATACGACGGACAGCGGCTGCGCGATGCCCACGGTCGTGTTCTTCCCCGGCGCCAGCGACAACTTGTTGACCTTCTCCGCCTCGGCGGTGGCGAAGGCGGCCCGGTCGCTGCCGCCGTCCGTGTCCCGCGCCTCGACCGAGTACGCGGTGCCGGGCGCGGCGACCCGGTCGGATGTCCAGGTCCGGCCGTCGGCGGATATCTTCCCGGCCAGCGCACCGTCCTTGCCCGCCGTCACCGACACGGTCTTCAGCTTTCCGTGAGCCAGCGTCACCTTCACCGGTCCGCCCGGCGCCGCCGCCCTGCCCTTGAGGTTCACCGAGACGCTGGTGTCTGGCGCCTTGGCGTCCTCGCCCACCTCGGCGGAGCCCGAGGGGTCGCCCGCGCACGCGGTGAGCGCGGCGGCGAGCAGGGCCGCGGGCCCGGTCAGGGCGAGCCGGGCCCTCCGGCCGGACGGGGCGGAACGACGGATGCGCGGACGTGCGGAACTCAACGGAAAAACCTCCAGGGCAGGGGTGCTCACCAGGGGAGAGGCATTTCCCTCATGTCGGGTTCCTTCCTTTCCCCGGAGAAACCTCACTCCCCGGCCCGGAGTACGCTCCACCGTCGGCCAGCACCTCGGACCACGGGAGACCACCAGTGAGCGCGACCGTCGACAGCACCACCGGCCCCCCGGTCCGGTCCGCATCGGTGCTGCGCAGCGGGGCCGTGATGGCGGCCGGTTCCGTCGTCTCGCGCGCCACCGGCTTCGTCCGCTCGGCCGTCGTCGTCGCCGCCCTCGGCACCGGCCTGACCGCCGACGGCTACGCCGTCGCCAACACCGTGCCCAACATCCTGTACATCCTGCTCATCGGCGGCGCGCTCAACGCGGTCTTCGTCCCCGAGTTGGTCCGGGCCGCCAAGGAACACGCCGACGGGGGAGCCGCGTACACCGACCGGCTGCTCACCCTGTGCACCGTCGGCCTCCTCGCGCTCACCGCGCTCGCCGTGGCGGCGGCGCCGCTCGTCGTCGGCGTCTACACCGACTACGACGGCCGCCAGGCCGAACTGACCGTCGCCCTCGCCCGCTACTGCCTGCCGCAGATCCTCTTCTACGGACTCTTCACGCTGCTCGGCCAAGTCCTCAACGCCCGCGGCCGGTTCGGCGCGATGATGTGGACCCCGGTCCTCAACAACATCGTGATCATCGGGGTGTTCGGGCTCTACATCGGTGTCGCCGCCGACTCCGACGGCACCCTCTCCAACGCCGACGCCCACCTCCTCGGCTGGGGCACCACCGCCGGGATAGCCGTCCAGACCCTCGCCCTGATCCCCGCCCTGCGCGCCGCCCGGTTCCGCTGGCGGCCCCGGTTCGACTGGCGCGGCAGCGGACTGACCCGGCCCGTCCGCGCGGCCGGCTGGCTGGTGCTCCTGGTCCTCACCAACCAGCTCGCGTACTGGGTCGTCACCCGGCTCTCCACCGCCACCGGACAGCACGCCGTCGAACAGAGCGTCGCGGGCGGGGCGGGCTACACCGCGTACAGCTACGCCTATCAACTCTGGGTCGTCCCCCAGGGCATCGTCACCGTCTCGCTGGTCACCGCCCTGATGCCCCGGATGAGCCGGGCCGCGGCCGACGGCGACCTCGCCGGGGTGCGCCGCGACGTCGCCTACGCCCTGCGCACCAGCGCCGCCGTCATCGTGCCGGCCGCCACCGCCCTGCTGGTGCTCGCACCCTGGGTGATCGGCTCCGTCTTCGGGTACGGGCGCACCACCGCCGCCGACATCACCGTGATGGCCGGAATCATGATGGCCTTCGCCCCCGGGCTGATCGCCTTCTCCGGGCAGTACGTCCTCTCCCGCGGCTTCTACGCGATGAGCGACACCCGCACCCCGTTCCTCCTCAACCTGGTGATCGCCGCCGTCCAGGCGGGCCTGACGGCCGCCGCCTACCTCCTGCTCCCGGCGCGCTGGGCGGTGACCGGAATGGCCGGGGCGAGCACGGTGGCCTTCTGTGCCGGGTTCGCCGTCACCGGGTACGTCCTGTCCCGGCGGCTCTCGGGCCCCGGCGCCGCGTCCCCGCTGCGGTCGCCGACCCTCGGTGCGCACGTCCGCCTCATCGCCGCCTGTCTGCCCGCCGGTGCGCTGGCGTACGGTGCGGCGCGCGCGGCGGAGGGCGCGGGCGACCTGGCGGCCGCCGGGGCGGGCACGCTCACGCTGCTGCTCGTGGTGGTGCTGCTGGCCCGCCCGTTCGGGCTCGGCGAGATCACCGCGATGACGGCGGCCGGCCGGGCGCGGCTGCGCCGCCGATAGCGGGCCCGGTCGGCCGCCGTGCCGCGTCCTCGAAGTCCTGCGTGTCGGAGAACACGTTGGGAGGTGTCGCCGAGGGTGCGAGCGCCGGGCACCCACGTTCCGCCGCCACGGGTGCCGGGCGGGGGCGTGCTCCCCTGCGGGAAGCGAACGGGGTCAACCGTCCTGGCGGGTGCCGCGGAGCCGCTCCCGCCTGCCGAGGGCGGCCTTCGCGGGGAAGAGGGCGAGCCAGCACCACATGGCCGCCTGCGGAGCGAAGAAGGCGATGGGTACGGACGCCCCGAACACGACGATCGTCGCGCCCAGGTCCGCGGCGGTGTCCCGCCACCCGCCCACGCCGCGGACCCCGTGCCGGCCTCTCAGCGTCGCGAACATGGCGAGCTGCAACAGGTCGATGAGGCAGATGGTCGCGGCGTACATCGCGACCGCCAGCGGCTCGCGGGCTCCGTACTCGGCGAGGATCGACGTGGGGAACGGAACCAGCGCGATCATGCCGAGCACCGCGAGCGCCAGATGCTGGGGGAGACCGCCCGTCTTCGCGGACATCAGCAGGATCTGACGCTGGTCGCGCCAGAAGATGGACAGGATGAGGAAGCTCAACGCGTAGGCGGCGAGCTGGGGAACGGCCTCGCGCAGCGCGTCGTGGAACTGCTCGGAGTCCAGGTCGGGAGCGACGCGGACCTCGAGCGCGAGGAGCGTCATGGCGATCGCGAAGATGCCGTCGGACAACGTGATCAGGCGGTCGGGGCGTGCGGGTGAAGGGCTGCCGTTACTCACCCGGTTCACCCTGGCCCCTCGCCCGCGGCCGACGGCGAATTGCTCCGACTGCGGGCACGCCGTTCCCCGGCCGGGGCGGCTGTGCGCCGTCCGGAGCGTCAACCTTCCCGGCCGCCGATTCACCCTGCGCGGCGGTGGGGGCGGCCGGCGCACGTGAGCTTCAGGCCATGACGGGAGGGGAGGGAGGAGTGGTGTGAGGTGGGTGGGGCGGGAGCGTCCCCGGAGCGGTGTACGGGCCGGGGGCAGACCAGGATCCGCGGCGCAAACGCGTCGCGCGGGGTTGGCCAACGGCCACCGGACGTCGCTTCACGTAACACGTCGCATGCGTTGAGCTACTGACCGTTCCGTCCCGCTGCGGCCCGTGGGGTACGTGCCGAACGGCGGTGCACTCCAAGAGCATCGACTTGAGGGGAAGTCCTATGTCCACACCATCCGCTCCACTGCGCGTCGCCCTGGCCAACGGCAGTTTCGAAGAGCCCGTGGTGACCGGAGTGGAGATCCTGCCGGACTCCTCGCAGACGCAGGCGGCCAAGCGTGTCCCGGGCTGGCTGACCACGGCCACCGATCACCGGATCGAATTGTGGCGGTCGGGCTTCAACGGGGTGCCGGCGGCCCACGGCGCCCAGTTCGCCGAACTCAACGCCAATCAGGTCTCCACGCTCTACCAGGATCTGCCGAGCACCCCCGGTACGAAGCTGTACTGGCGGCTGTACCACCGTGGCCGTCAGGGGGACGACACCATGGCGCTGGACATCGGAGCCCCCGGATCCCCGGTGGAGCAGCGCCGGTTCACCGACGGCACGACCGCCTGGGGCTACTACACGGGCACGTACACCGTTCCGGCCGGCCAGGTGCTGACGCGGTTCGCGTTCCGCTCGATCTCGGCCGCCGGCGGCAACCAGGGCATCGGGAACTTCCTGGACGGCATCTTCTTCGGCACCGCCCCTCACGTGGAACTCACCAAGGCCGCCGTTCCCGCCGGGCCGCTGGAGGTCGGGGACACCGTCACCTACCGGGTCACCGCCAAGAACGAGGGCGGGGGTGCGGCCGAGGACCTCGTCCTCACCGACGTCATCCCGCCGGGGACGACCTACCTGCCCGGATCCCTGCGCGTCGTGGACGGCCCGAACGCCGGGACCAAGAGCGACGCGCGGGGCGACGACCAGGCGTACTACGACGCGGGGGACGACAAGGTCGTCTTCCATCTCGGCACCGGCGCTTCGGGCGTCTCGGGCGGAAGCCTGCCCAACACGGAAGCCCTGCCGGCGGGGACCACCGTGGAGTACCGGGTCGTCATCTCCCGGGAGAGCGGCGGCAGGCAGATCAGCAACACGGCGACCGCCTCCTACGAGAACCGGCTGGGCGACACGCCGCAGCCCCTGACCTCCACGTCCAACGAGCAGATCACCCAGGTCAAGCCCGCCGCCGACCTGACCGTGACGAAGGCGGCCGACGCCACCACGGTCACCGTCGGCCAGACGGTCACCTACCGCGTCGCGGTCCGCAACACCGGCCCGAACCCGGCAACCGGCGTCTCCGTCACCGACCGGCTCCCCGAAGGCCTCGCCTTCCTGTCGGCCGACGGAACCCGGGGCGGCTACGACCCGACGACCGGTCACTGGGCCGTGGGCGGCCTGGCCGACGGCGCCACCGCCACTCTCGTGGTACGGGCCAAGGCCACCAGGCCCGGCCGGGTCACGAACACCGCCATGGTCACCGGCCAGGAGAAGGATCCCGACATCACGAACAACACCGACACCGTCACGATCTGCGTGGAACCGGCCCCCTCCTGCTGCGACCCCTGCTCCACCAGCGCCTGAGGGGTGTCAACGGTCCGCTCTCCCGCCGCGCCCACCGCGGTCGGTGAGCGGACCGTGCCGGTGGCCATGACCTGGTCCTGCTTGCTTATTGGTAACCAATGAGTTACTAATGAGGAGTGGACCCGTTCATCGCCCTGGCCGACCCCGTACGCCGCGATCTGTTGCGCGCCCTCGCCTCCGGCCCGGCCCGAGTGGTCGACCTCGCGGCGCGGCATCCGATCAGCCGGCCCGCGGTGAGCAAACATCTGAGACTGCTCACCGAGGCGGGGCTGGCCACCGTCGAGGACCGCGGCCGCGAGCGCCACTACGCGCTCGCCCGCCCGGGCCTCGCCCCGGTCCGCGCCCTGCTCGACGAGCTCGCCGGGCGGCGCCCCCCGATCCCCGAGAGCGCTTTCGACGCCCTCGACCTGGAGGTCCGCAGAACCGTCCATGATCGCCGGGCCGGCACCGATGCGGCTCCCGCCGCCGGTAGACCTCAGGAGGAATCCGCATGACCAGCACCCCCACCGGGCGTCGCGTGACCATCGACGGCCTGGACAGCATCGCCTTCGACCGCACTTTCCGGGCCGGCGTCGAGGACGTCTGGGCGGCGGTCACCGAGCCGGACCGGCTGGCCCGGTGGATCGGTGAATGGACCGGCGATCCGTCGACCGGTTCGGTTGACTTCCGGATGCTCTACGAGGGTGACGAGCACCAGGCCGAGCTCCTCACCATCCAGGAGTGCCGGGCCCCCCACCGTCTCGTCCTCATCTCCCGGGTGCCCGGACAGGAACTCGTCTGGCACATGACGCTCACGCTCGTCGAGTACGAGGGCACCACCACGCTCACGTTCACCCAGTCCGTCGGCGACGACCCGGCGATGGCGGGCGGAGTCGGACCCGGCTGGGACTACTACCTCGACCGGCTCGTCGTCGCCGAGACCGGTGGTGACCCGGCATCCGTCGACTTCGGCGACTACCACCCGGTCCACGCACAGCACTACCTCGACATGTTCGGCTGAGCCGGGCGGTGCAGGCCCGGGGGCGCCCGTACGGACGGGCGCCCCCGGGGTGGTTCAGCCGCGATCACCCGGGAGGGGGTGGACGGCGGCGGTCCGCGGCGTCAGAGTGTGCGGGCCGCTGAGGCGATGGCGGAAGCGAAGGTCGAGACCTCGGCGTAGACGCCCGGGTAGCCGGGCCGGGCGCAGCCGTAGCCCCAACTGACGATGCCGACCTGGATCCACTCGCCGGCGTTGTCCTTGCGGAACATCGGGCCGCCGGAGTCGCCCTGGCAGGTGTCGACGCCACCGGTGTCGGGATATCCGGCGCAGATCTCCTCGTTGGCCACGAGTTCGTTGCCGTAGGCGGAGCGGCAGGCGGCGTCGGAGACGAACGGGACGTCGGCCTTGAGCAGGTGGCGCTGCTGGCTGCCGCCCTCGCGGTTGGCGCCCCAGCCGGCAACGGTGAAGGTGCCCTGGTTGTGGGCGGTGGTGGTGGCGATCTTCAGGGTGGGCTGGTTGATGGGCTGGGCGAGCTTGATGAGTGCCCAGTCCTTGCCGGTGCCGTTGTAGCCGGGGGCCTGGAGGACCTTGGTGGAGCGGACCTTGATCGCGTTGGGCGACTGGAGGTCGGCGACGCCGCCGGTGGCGGTGATCGAGGTGTTGTTGCCCGATCCGCTCACGCAGTGGGCGGCGGTGAGGACGATGTCCTGGGCGTAGAGGGCGCCGCCGCAGCCCATGGAGAGCCGGACCATGAAGGGGAACTCGCCCTGGGCGGCACGGGTTCCGCCGACCACGGGGTTGGGGGCGGCCGAGGCGGTGACGGGCTGGAGGCCGACGACCGCTATGGCGACGGTGGCGACGACGACGGAACATCTCTTCAGTGCGCGAAGGAGTTGCTTCACGGATGGCCTTCTCTCGTGGGGGGTCGCTGTGGGAACCCCGACAGGGCGCGACGTCCTAGTCATGCACCCGTCAAGATGATCCGATTGTCGGGAACGGGTGGCCACTGCCACAAGGTGCGCATTTCGGCCAAGCTCGTACGCGGCCGTCCCCGCCGGTCCAGGGCGGAGCCCCCTCCGGGTCACGCGGACCGGGGCGGACGGACCGTCCTGCCCGTCGGCCGGGGGTGCGTTTCGTGGGCGTAGGTGAGTTTCCGGGTGCGGCATCGCGTGCACGAGCAGGTCACCGGTGACGGCGACCGGTTCGCGCCCGGGCGCGACTGTGCCGCCGATGGCGGGCCCGGTCAGCCGCCCGCCCGGTGAGAGGCGGGCGTGCTGGGCACGGGGGCCTGGGCCTCGCGCGTCACGTCGCCGACCAGCTCGACCACATCGGGGCCGTACGCCTGGGAGTTGACGACCTTCAGCAGCAGGCAGAACGACTTGTTGCCGTGCTTGCGGCGCATCTTCTCGTGGTTGCGGGCGACGTAACGGGTCGCCGCCTGGTTGGTGATGGCCCGCTGACCGCAGAACAGGAAGACCGGGCGCGCGTCCTGACCACCCGTCAACCGTGCGAGCAGGACGTACTCCGAGGACCCTGGTTCCAGCCGGTAGCGCTCCGAGCCGATCTGGAACGCCACCCGGTCCGGGCCCGGGTCCTGCTCGATGTTGATCCTCACCCCGGGCAGCAGGGTCCGCAGGTGAGCGGCCATCCGCTGGTTGGACATCGGGCCGCCGACGCAGAACTCCGTACGCTCCCCGAATCCCTGCTGGGCGGTGTCGTGCGTGACGATCTGCGCGTGCGCCGAACAGTCCTTGATCAGCGCGGAGAGTTCGAGCAGGGCGAAGGCGTCGTAGCGGTGCACCGAACCGTCGGCGCCCGCATAGCGGTTGACGACCAGCAGGCATTCGGAGTTCGCCGGCAGCCCGAAGAAGTCCTGTTTGCGGCGGAGTCCCCGCCGCCAGAGGTAGGTCCGGGCGAGCCAGCCCAGCGAAGCACTGATCCCGGCGGCTATCACGCCCAGCACGATGTTGCGCACGTCGTCCGTCATGGGCGCGCATGGTATCGGTCATTCGGGTAACCGTTCGAGGCGGTCCTGACGATCGGGCTCCCCCGGGGCTACCCTGCGGCGGGAGATCCGTTGACTGGAGGTACGTATGCGCCGTTCCGTCGGCCGGAACACGTCGCTGTTGGCCGTCCTCGCCGTGGTCGCGTCGGTGGGAGCCGCCGCTCCGGTGGCCTCGGCACCGTCCGCCGCCCCGCGCCCCGCGCCGCCCAAGTCCCCGGTGGCGGTGGGTCACGGGGGAGCGGTGGCGAGCGTCGACCCGGACGCGTCGGCCGCCGGGATCGAGGTGCTGCGCAAGGGCGGCAACGCGGTGGACGCGGCCGTGGCCACGGCCGCCGCGCTCGGCGTGACCGAGCCGTACTCGGCGGGCATCGGCGGCGGTGGCTACTTCGTCCACTACGACGCGAAGAAGCGCACCGTGCGGACGATCGACGGCCGCGAGACCGCGCCGCGCAGCGCGGACGCCTCCCTCTTCCTGGAGAACGGCAAGCCGATCCCCTTCGAGGAGGGGGTGACCAGCGGCCTCGGCGTCGGCACGCCCGGCACCCCGGCCACCTGGGAGCGGGCCCTGGACGCGTGGGGCAGCAAGTCCCTGCGTACGCTGCTGAAACCGGCCGAACGACTGGCCCGGGACGGCTTCGTCGTGGACGACACCTTCCGTTCGCAGACGGCCTCCAACCAGGCTCGGTTCGCCGACTTCCCGGCCTCCGCCGAGCTGTTCCTGCCGGGCGGTGAACTTCCCTCCGTCGGCTCCGTGTTCAAGAACCCCGACCTGGCCCGTACGTACGAGAAGCTCGGCCGCAAGGGCGTCGGGGAGCTGTACCGGGGCGAGTTGGCCGACGACATCGTCCGTACGGTGCGCAAGCCGCCCGTCGACCCGGACGCCACCCGGGTGGTGCGGCCCGGCGATCTGACCCGCGAGGACCTCGCCGCCTACCGGACCCTGCGCAAGGACCCGACGAAGGTGAACTACCGGGGCCTGGACGTCTACGGCATGGCCCCCTCCTCCTCCGGCGGCACCAGCGTCGGCGAGGCCCTCAACATCCTGGAGTCCACCGACCTTTCGCGCGCCGACCGGACGCAGTATCTGCACCGCCTGATCGAGGCCAGCCGGATCGCGTTCGCCGACCGGGGACGCTGGGTCGGCGACCCCGCGTTCGAGGACGTCCCCACGAAGGAACTGCTGAGCCAGCGGTTCGCCGACGCGCGGGAGTGCCTGATCCGGGACGACAAGGCGCTGACCAGCCCGCTGGCGCCGGGCGACCCGCGCGACCCCGAGCGGTGCGGCACCGGCGGCACGGCCGCGCCCACCACGTTCGAGGGCGAGAACACCACGCACCTGACGACGGCCGACAAGTGGGGCAACGTCGTCGCCTACACCCTGACGATCGAGACCACCGGCGGCAGCGCCATCACCGTGCCGGGCCGCGGCTTCCTGCTCAACAACGAACTGACCGACTTCTCCTTCGCGCCCGCCAACCCGGCGGTGCACGACCCGAACCTCCCCGGACCGGGCAAGCGGCCGCGCTCGTCGATCTCCCCGACCATCGTGCTGAAGCACGGCAAGCCGGTGCTCGCCCTCGGCTCGCCGGGCGGGGCCACCATCATCACGACCGTGCTCCAGTCGCTCACCGGACACCTGGACCGGGGACTCCCGCTGGTCGACGCGATCGCCGCGCCGCGCGCCAGCCAGCGCAACGCGCCGACGACGGAGATCGAGCCGGACCTGTGGAACAGCCCGGTCCGCGCGGAGCTGGAGAAGCTCGGCCACGCCTTCCGGCAGAACCCGGAGATCGGGGCCGCCACCGGGGTGCAGCGGCTGCCCGACGGCCGCTGGCTGGCGGCGGCGGAAAAGGTGCGCAGGGGCGGCGGCTCGGCCATGGTGGTGCATCCGGGCGGCGGTCACTGAGCCGGCCGGACGAAGCAGGGGCCCCGGGGCCGGTATCACGCGACACAGCGCGCGGTGCCGGCCCCGCGGCCTTGGCGCGCGCCCGCCCGGCCGAGCCGGGTGGGCGGGGCGGGGCGCGCCGCCCAGGGGACCCGTACGGGTCTCTCGTCCACGGGAAGGGTCTTCCGCACGATGCGCACCCGCATGCTCGCCCTGACGTCCGCCGCCTGCGGCGCGGCCCTGCTCGGAGCGGCGGCGCTGCCCGCGTCCGCCACCGGTCCCGGGGCCGGTCCCGGCCAGGAGCCGGGAACGGCCGAAGTGGGCGCCGCCGGAACGGACGCGACCGAGGCGACCGCCGCCGAACTGCTTGCCGAGGTCCGCGGCTGCGCCCGGATCTCGAAAGGCGCCTACCGCACGGACAGCGGCAGCCCCAGGGCGACGGTGCCCGTCTGCGACACCGCGGACGCCGTCTTCTGGAAGGCGGACATGGACATCGACTGCGACGGCCGCAGGACCAGGGCCTGCAACCGGAAGACCGATCCGTACTTCCTGCCGGAGACCGCGTTCCAGAGCTCCCGCGGCGAACCCCTGGACTCGGCCGTGCTCCCCCATGTGGTCGTACCGGGCCCGGGCAAGGTGTGGGACTACCGGAAGTCGGGGCTCACCGGCGGCAGCGTCG
Organism: Streptomyces anulatus; assembly: GCF_014650675.1. Lineage (GTDB taxonomy): Bacteria > Actinomycetota > Actinomycetes > Streptomycetales > Streptomycetaceae > Streptomyces > Streptomyces anulatus. The sequence continues at coordinate 509,087 of NZ_BMVK01000005.1, forward strand.
TGGCGGTCGTGTACCGGGACCGGGTGCGGTACGGAGTGATCGGCGACACCGGCCCCACGGGCATCATCGGGGAGGCGTCGTACGCCATGGCGAAGGCCCTGGGCATCGATCCCGACCCGTCGACCGGAGGAGCCGAGTCCGGCGTCACCTACATCGCGTTCAAGAACTCCCGGGTCTCCCCGATCGAGAGCCGGGAGCGGGCGCGGAGCCGGGGAGCGGAACTGGCCCGGGAGTTCGTCGGGCGCTGATCCCGCCGGGCCGGATCCTCCGCGGGCGCGGCCCGGCACAATGACGGCATGATCGGCAAGCGCACCACCCACCGCACGGCGGACGGCGTCCGCATACCGGGCACTTGGCGTCACGCCTTCATCAACAACGGGGGGACGTACTACCTCACCGACCTGTTCATCTACGCGGACGGGCTCATCGACTGCTGGGGCCTGGCCACCGTCGAGGAGTTCGAGCGGAAGCTCCGCTCCGGCTGGGTGGCCACCGACTTCCCGGAAGGGGCCGAGGCGTCCGCGCACGAGCTGGCCTCGTGGAAGTTCGGTGAGACGTGGACCTGGCTCACCCCCGAGCTGCTGCTCGCCGAGGTCCGGGACACCCTCGACGAGCTGAACGGCCGCCCCGACTCCACGGGCAGGTGCCTGGCCGCCGTCGACGCGTTCCTGGCCGACCGGTCCGAGGCGAACCGGGCCGTCGTCCGCTCCGCCTACCTCGCCATCCCCGAGACCCAGCGCCACTACGCGCTGGGGGACATGGACCGCAAGGACCAGCCGCTGCGCGCGCTGGTGGCCGGGCCGGGCGGCACGCTGGAGGGCAGCCCCGACGGAGTCATCAGCCAGGAGACCCACGCAGAGGCAATCGCCTACTTCGAGGAGCGCGCACGGCTGATCGCGGAACCGCCTTCCCGGAGGCCCTCGGACGGCCCGGCGACCTCGCACGCGCCCGCGGTCCACCTGCCGCACTCCTACCCGAGGCAGCGCTCCGAGCACCCCGGCAAGGTGGGACTGCGCAACGACTATCCCGCGCCCATCGATGTCGACGGCACCGTCTACGCGTCCGTCACCCACGCCTACTGGGCCCTGTCGGTCGCCGATCCCGCCGGGCGGGCCGCCGTCGCGGCGGCGGACACCGCCCACGCCGCGAGCGTAGCTGCCGCCGCCGCCGTACGGCGTGACGGCTGGGAACACGCCCGCGGCGCCGTCATGGCCGCACTTCTCCGCGCCAAGTTCACCCAGCACCCGGACCTCGCGGAGATCCTCCTCGCCACCGACGACGCCACCCTCGTCTACGACGAGGCGGGCTCCCCGTTCTGGGGCGACAACGGCGGAGGAGGACGCAACTGGGCCGGGCGGCTTCTCGAACTCGTCCGTTCCGAACTGAGCGCCCGGCGCGCCGGGATCATGTGACGGGCCGCCCGCTCACAGCGCGGTGAGGATGCGCGGGCCGTCGTTCGTGATCGCCACCGAGTGCTCGGCGTGCGAGGCCCGGCTGCCGTCGGTGGTCCGCAGCGTCCAGCCGTCCTCGTCGTGGCGGAACTCGTCGCCGCCACCGGCGATCAGCATGGGCTCGATCGCCAGGACCATGCCGTGCCGCAGCGCCATGCCGCGCCCCGGCCGTCCCTCGTTCGGCACGGACGGGTCCTCGTGCATGGACCGGCCGATCCCGTGGCCGCCGTAGCCCTCCAGGATGCCGTAGCCCGCCGTGCGGCAGACCGTGCCGATCGCGTGGGCGATGTCGCCGATCCGGTTGCCGACCACGGCCGCGCCGATCCCGGCCGCCAGGGCCTTGTTCGCGGTGTCGATGAGCCGGGTGTCGGCGGGGCGGGCCTCGCCCACGGTGAAGCTGATCGCCGAGTCGCCGGCCCAGCCGTCCAGGAGGGCCCCCGCGTCGACGCTGACCAGGTCCCCGTCGCGCAGCGGCTCGGCCGACGGGATGCCGTGCACGATCGCGTCGTTGACCGAGACGCAGATGGCGGCCGGGAACGGGGTGGGCGCGAAGTGTGGCTTGTAGTTCAGGAAAGGCGAGGAGGCCCCGGCCTTCGCCAGTACCTCGCGAGCCGCCTCGTCCAGTTGGCGGGGGGTCACGCCGACCGCCGCCACCTCCCGCGCGCGGGTCAGGATCTGCGCGACGACCCGGCCGGCCTCGCGCATCGCTTCGATGGATGTGTCCGTCTTGATGTGCACCATGCCCATTACTATACCGGTCGAAGCGGTATAGTAATGACGGTATAGAAATGGCATTCCGTAGTACGATGGGCCCATGGTCCGCACCCCTCTGACACCCGAAGAACGCCTGCGCGGCGAACGGCTCGGCATGCTGCTCCGTGCGGCGCGCGGAGAGCGCAGCATGGCCGCCGTCGCCGCGAGCGCCGGAATCTCCGCGGAGACCCTCCGGAAGATCGAGACCGGCCGCGCGCCCACTCCCGCCTTCTTCACCGTGGCCGCCCTCGCCGGAGCGCTGGGCCTCTCCATGGACGAGATCCTCGGCCGCTGCGCACCCGAACCGGCCGCCGCCCCGCTGATCGCGTAGGGCCTTTCGGGTGAGCCCTGACCGGCGGGTCGCCCCTCGGTGCGCGTAGGGTCGCGCCGTGACTCTCCAGGACTTCGCGCGCAGCGAGTACGTCAGCCTGACCACATACCGGAAGAACGGCACACCCGTCGCCACGCCCGTCTGGGCCGCCGCCGAGGGCGATGTGCTGTACGTCTGGACCCGCTCCGACTCGTGGAAGGTCAAGCGGCTGCGCAACAACGGCAAGGTCGCCGTCACCGTCTGCGACGTACGCGGCAGGATCGCCGAAGGGGCCTCCAGCGCGGAGGGCACGGCGAAGCTCCTCGACGAGGACGGCACCCGCGCGGCGCGCAAGCTGCTGGCGCGCAAGTACACCTGGAAGTTCTGGCTCGTCGACTGGCCCGCGACGGTCGCCCGGCTCGGCAAGCGCCCGCACACCGGGATCGCCATCACCTTCTGAGCCCGGCCGCCGTCGCCGGAGCGCGAAGGGGTGCGCGGCCGGGCGGCGTGCTCCCGCCGCATCGTGCCCGAAAGCCGCGCGTAGCCGTCCCGTAACACGCCTGCGGTCGAATGCCTCCGGACTGGAAGGCTCCAGTCGACGGTCGGCGAGGGCGACGATGACGGTGCATCAGCAGGCTTACGAAGTAGGGGCGTTCGCGCAGTACCTGCGGGATCTGGTGGCGCGCCTGGACCCCGGACGCGGCTGGTACGGGGTCTTCGCCCGGCGTGACCCGGTCGGTATGCGGTCCTGCCTGGACGGGGTGGAGATCCCGCCCTGGGACGTGGTGGAGTCGCTGCTCGCGGACCTCGCCGCCCTGCACGGAGCCCGGTTCGCCGAGCAGGTCTCGGTCCGGGCCGCCGCGCTCTACTCCGCGTCCGCCGCCACCCACGACCGGCGGCCCGGCGGACGCCAGGAGCTCGTCCACCGGCTGGAGTTGATGGTCCGCGAGCAGCGCAGGGCGGCGGAACGCCTGCGCGGCGCGGAGGCCGGCGGTACCGGCCCGGCCGAACCGGAAGCGCTGGCCTGGGCCCGCGACGACCACGAACGGGCCACCGCCCGCTGCGCCGAACTGCGGGGGCGGCTGGCGGCCGTGGCGGTCCCCGAGGGCTGGTTCCGGGAGGAGGGCTCCGACGAGCGGGGGGCGGGGACCGTCATCGCTCCCGGGCCGCTCGCCGGGACCGTCGAGTTGCCCGCAGTGGGTGCCGGGGTGCCTGCCGGGACTGCCGGGCCGACCGTCGGGCCTGCCTGGTCGGTCAGGGTCCCCCGGTCGCGTGCCGAGGCCCCGGACGCGGCGGCCGGGCATCCGCGTCCCGGAGGGGCTGGGAACGGCGACGGATCCCCGGCTGACGCCCCCGCCCCCGCCCCCCGGCGCAGGAAGCCGCGGGGCGCCCGGTTCGCCGGTCTGGAGGTGGACGAGGAGGAGGCCGGCTACGCGCCCTCGCCGCTGCCCGGTCCGCCCGTGCCCTCCCGCTCGGGCCCGCCCGCCCCGCGCGGCGCCCGCTTCGGCGGTGGGGCGGGGGAGGAGGGGCGCGAGGGCCGGGACGCGGCCGGGCGGGACCGTGCGCCGGACGCCCTGCCGGATCCGGCCGCCGGGCAGGCCGTGGCCGGGGCCGTCGCCCAGCTGATCCGGCTGCGTGCCGAGGGTCGCAGCGGTGAGGCGCACGTGGTGCTCTGCGAGGTCGCGGCCTGGCCCGCGCCCCGGCTGCCGGTGCTCGCGGTCGCCCTGCACCGAGCCGGGCTCGCCGCCGACTGGACGACCCTGCTCTGGGAGGTGTCCTCGCTGCCGCCCGCCGGATTCGCCGCCGCGGCGGGCGCGCTGGCCGCCGCCGGGCGCGAGGCGGACTGCGGGCTCCTGCTGCGCCAGGGCGTCGCCCGGCCCGCCGCCGGGGTGGCCGAGGCGGTGCTCGTCCTGGACCGCGCCGGCCGGGAGCGGGAGGCGCGGGACCTGCTCGGCGCCTTCGTCCGCGTACGCACTCCGCAGGAGGCCGCCGAGCTGGCCGGGACCGGCGGGACCCGGCTGTTGCCGCTCCTTCTGGCGGCGGCCCGCGAGGTGTCGGTGGAGCGGGAGTGGGACCTGGTGCACGCGTTGCGGGTGGCGGGCGTGCCCGGCGTCTGAGGTCCCCGGGGGAGCCCGGAACACCACCGGTGATCGGGGCCGTGTCCGTTGTGGACCGGTCGGGTGCGAAACATGATCGACTCCGCCGGTTCACGGCGATGGTCTTGCCCCGCCGGACGGAGGGGCTTACGTTCTCCATCCATGCACCGATCTACGTGCGTAGAAAACGCGTAGAGGCTCTCTGACGCCGCGTCGAAGGAGCAGCTCATGTCCCACGTCGTACGCGCCGCACTCGTCCAGGCGACCTGGACCGGCGACACCGAATCCATGATCGCCAAGCACGAGGAGCACGCGCGCGAGGCCGCCCGGCAGGGCGCGAAGATCATCGGCTTCCAGGAGGTGTTCAACGCCCCCTACTTCTGCCAGGTACAGGAGCCCGAGCACTACCGCTGGGCCGAGCCGGTCCCGGACGGGCCGACCGTGAAGCGGATGCAGGACCTGGCCCGCGAGACCGGCATGGTGATCGTCGTCCCGGTCTTCGAGATCGAGCAGTCCGGCTTCTACTACAACACCGCGGCCGTGATCGACGCCGACGGCTCGTACCTCGGCAAGTACCGCAAGCACCACATCCCGCAGGTCAAGGGGTTCTGGGAGAAGTACTACTTCAAGCCCGGCAACGCCGGCTGGCCGGTCTTCGACACCGCGGTCGGCAAGGTCGGCGTGTACATCTGCTACGACCGGCACTTCCCCGAAGGCTGGCGTCAACTCGGCCTTGGCGGTGCCCAGTTGGTGTACAACCCCTCGGCCACCTCGCGCGGACTCTCCAGCCACCTCTGGCAGCTGGAGCAGCCGGCCTCCGCCGTCGCCAACGAGTACTTCGTCGCCGCGATCAACCGGGTCGGCCAGGAGGAGTACGGCGACAACGACTTCTACGGCACCAGCTACTTCGTCGACCCGCGCGGCCAGTTCGTCGGGGACGTGGCCAGCGACAAGGAAGAAGAACTCCTCGTCCGTGACCTGGACTTCGACCTGATCGAGGAAGTCCGCCAGCAGTGGGCCTTCTACCGGGACCGACGGCCCGACGCCTACGACGGGCTGGTGGAGCCGTGACCGGACTGCACGAGCGCCACCTCGCCGTCAGCCCCGAGTGGCTGGCCCTCTACTACCGCCACCCCCTGGAACTCACCCACGGCGAGGGCCGCCACGTCTGGGACGCGGACGGCAACCGCTACCTGGACTTCTTCGGCGGCATCCTCACCACGATGACCGCACACGCCCTGCCCGAGGTGACCAAGGCGGTCGCCGAACAGGCCGGGCGGATCATCCACTCCTCCACCCTCTACCTCAACCGCCCCATGGTGGAGATGGCCGAGCGGATCGCCACCCTCTCCGGCATCCCCGACGCCCGGGTCTTCTTCACCACCTCCGGCACCGAGGCCAACGACACCGCGCTGCTGCTCGCGACCGCGTACCGCCGCTCCAACCAGATCCTCGCGATGCGCAACAGCTACCACGGCCGGTCCTTCTCCACGGTCTCCATCACCGGCAACCAGGCCTGGTCGCCCACGAGTCTGTCCCCGCTCCAGACCCTGTACGTCCACGGCGGCGTCCGCAGCCGGGGCCCGTACGCCGAGTTGAGCGACGAGCGGTTCATCCAGGCCTGCGTCGCCGACCTGGAGGACCTCCTCGGGCACACCCGCCGGCCGGCCGCCCTGATCGCCGAACCCGTCCAGGGCGTCGGCGGCTTCACCTCGCCGCCCGACGGCCTCTTCGCCGCGTTCCGGGAGGTCCTGGACCGGCACGGGGTGCTGTGGATCTCGGACGAGGTGCAGACCGGCTGGGGCCGTACCGGCGACCACTTCTGGGGCTGGCAGGCGCACGCCGAGCACGGGCCGCCGGACATCCTCACCTTCGCCAAGGGCATCGGCAACGGCATGTCGGTCGGGGGCGTGGTGGCCCGCGCCGAGGTGATGAACTGCCTCGACGCCAACTCCATCTCCACCTTTGGCGGTTCGCCGATCACCATGGCCGCGTCGCTCGCCAACCTCTCGTACCTCCTGGAGCACGACCTCCAGGGCAACGCGCGGCGCGTCGGCGGGCTCCTCATCGAACGGCTGCGAGGCGTCACCGCCGCTTCGCCCGCCGTGCGCGAGGTGCGCGGCCGGGGCCTGATGATCGGCATCGAGCTGGTGAAGCCCGGTACCGACGAGGCCGACCCGGAGGCCGCAGCGGCCGTCCTCGAAGCGGCCCGCGCCGGCGGGCTGCTCCTCGGCAAGGGCGGCGGCCACGACACCAGCGTCCTCAGGATCGCCCCGCCGCTGACCCTGACCGTCGCCGAGGCCGAGGAAGGCGCGGCGATCCTCGCGGACGCCCTGCACGCGGCGGGCTGACCCCCGCCCGGCGGGGCACGTACGTATACGAACCGCGCGGGGCGGCCCCCGCCGCACGCCCGGAGGGCCGGCGGGGACGCCCCGAGTTAAGGAGACACCCATGAGCCGCACCGTCATCCACGGTGGTCTGGTCATCACCGCGTCCGACGAGATCCACGCCGACGTGCTCGTCGAGGGTGGCCGGATCGCCGCCCTCGCCGCCCACGGAACCGACGCCGCCGAGAGCTGGAGCGCCGACCGGCGGATCGACGCGACGGGCAAGTACGTCATCCCGGGCGGCGTCGACGGGCACACCCACATGGAGATGCCGTTCGGCGGGACGTACGCCGCCGACACCTTCGAGACCGGCACCAGGGCCGCCGCCTGGGGCGGCACCACCACCATCGTCGACTTCGCGATCCAGAGCGTGGGCCGCTCCCTGCGCGAAGGGCTCGACGCCTGGTACGCCAAGGCCGACGGCAACTGCGCCATCGACTACGCCTTCCACATGATCCTCGCCGACGTGAACCCCTCCTCGCTCAAGGAGATGGACCACCTCGTCTCCGAAGGGGTCACCTCCTTCAAGCTGTTCATGGCCTACCCCGGCGTCTTCTACAGCGACGACGGCCAGATCCTGCGCGCCATGCAACGGGCCGCCGGCAACGGCGGACTGATCATGATGCACGCGGAGAACGGCATCGCCATCGACGTCCTGGTCGAGCAGGCGCTCGCCGAGGGCCGTACCGACCCCCGCTACCACGGGGACGTCCGCAAGGTCGCCCTGGAGGCCGAGGCCACCCACCGCGCCGTGCAGCTCGCCCGGGTCGCCGGGTCACCCCTCTACGTCGTCCACGTCTCCGCCGACGAGGCCGTGGCGGAGATCGCCGCCGCCCGCCACAAGGGCCTCCCCGTCTTCGGCGAGACCTGCCCGCAGTACCTGTTCCTGTCCACCGACAACCTCGCCGAGCCCGACTTCGAGGGCGCCAAGTACGTCTGTTCCACCCCGCTGCGCCCCAAGGAGCACCAGGAAGCCCTGTGGCGGGGCCTGCGGAACAACGAACTCCAGGTCGTCTCCACCGACCACTGCCCCTTCTGCTTCTCGGGTCAGAAGGAGATGGGCCGAGGCGACTTCTCCAAGATCCCCAACGGTATGCCGGGCGTCGAGCACCGCATGGACCTGCTGCACCAGGCCGTCGTGGACGGGCACATCACCCGCCGCCGCTGGATCGAGATCGCCTGCGCCTCCCCGGCCCGGATGTTCGGCCTCTACCCGAAGAAGGGCACCATCGCCCCGGGCGCCGACGCCGACATCGTCATCTACGACCCGGCCGCCGAGCAGACCCTCTCCGCCGAGACCCACCACATGAACGTCGACTACTCGGCGTACGAGGGCAAACGCATCACCGGCCAGGTCGAGACCGTGCTCTCGCGCGGTGAACTCGTCATCGAAGGACGGAAGTTCACCGGCCGCGCCGGGCACGGCATGTACACCCCCCGCGCCACCTGTCAGTACCTGGACTAGGAGATCCCGCCCATGGACTTCGGACTCGTCCTCCAGACGGACCCGCCCGCCTCCGCCGTCGTCGGCCTGATGCGGCGTGCCGAACGCAACGGCTTCCGCTACGGCTGGACCTTCGATTCGGCGGTGCTCTGGCAGGAGCCGTTCGTCATCTACAGCCGCATCCTGGAGCACACGGAGAAGCTGACCGTGGGCCCGATGGTCACCAACCCGGGCACCCGCACCTGGGAGGTCACCGCCTCCACCTTCGCCACCCTCAACGACATGTACGGCAACCGCACCGTCTGCGGCATCGGGCGCGGCGACTCCGCGATGCGCGTCGCGGGCCGCAGGCCCAACACCCTGGCCCGCCTCGGCGAGGCCATCGACGTCATCCGGGACCTCGCCGAGGGCCGGGAGGCGACGGTCGACGGACAGCCGTTGCAGATCCCGTGGGTGAAGGACGGGCGGCTGCCGGTGTGGATGGCGGCGTACGGGCCCAAGGCCCTGGCCCTCGCCGGGCAGAAGGCCGACGGCTTCATCCTCCAGCTCGCCGACCCCTTCCTCACCGAGTGGATGATCAAGGCGGTACGGGACGCGGCCTCCGACGCCGGACGGGACCCGGACTCCGTCACCATCTGCGTCGCCGCCCCCGCCTACGTCGGCGACGACCTCGACCACGCCCGGGAGCAGTGCCGCTGGTTCGGCGGGATGGTCGGCAACCACGTGGCGGACCTGGTCGCCCGCTACGGCGAGCACTCCGGCCTGGTTCCCGAGGCGCTCACCGCGTACATCGCCGGACGCTCCGGGTACGACTACAGCCACCACGGGCGCACCGGCAACCCGGACACCGCCTTCGTCCCGGACGAGATCGTCGACCGGTTCTGTCTGCTCGGTCCCGCCGAGGCGCACATCGAGAAGCTCCAGGCGCTGCGGGACATGGGCGTCGACCAGTTCGCGCTGTACAACATGCACGACGCCCGGGAGGCGACCATCGACGCCTACGGGGCCGAGATCATCCCGGCCCTGACCGCCTGACCGCCTGACGGCCTGCCTGACTTCCTGACGGCCTCCCCGTCCGGCCTTCCCCTCGCTGTCCGCACGCGTACCGCCCGCACCGCCCCGCACGGCACCGCTCCCGAGCGAAGGGCCCGTCCGCCATGACCGCCACCGTCCCACCCACCCCACCCACCCCACCGTCGTCCCCGTCCTCCCCGAGCGACGCGATATCCGGTCCGGCCGCCTCGGGCCGGGTCGAACTCGCCCACGGATACGTCCCCGACGATCCCCGCTTCGCCAACGACGACCTGCTGCCCGTCCCGGTCGAACGGCGCACCTGGACGACGTACAACTTCGCGGCCCTGTGGATCGGCATGGCCCACAACATCCCGTCCTGGCTGCTCGCCTCCGGGCTGGTGGCGCTCGGCATGGACTGGAAACAGGCCGTGTTCACCATCGCGCTCGCCAATGTGATCGTGCTGGCCCCGATGCTGCTCACCGGGCACGCCGGGCCCAAGTACGGCATTCCCTTCCCGGTCCTGGCCCGCGCCTCCTTCGGGCTGCGCGGCGCCAACCTGCCCGCCCTGATCCGGGCCGCCGTCGCCTGCGCCTGGTTCGGCATCCAGACCTGGATCGGTGGCGTCGGCATCTTCACGCTGCTCGGCAAGCTCTTCGGCGGCTGGGCCGGCGCCGGGGAGATCGGCGGGCAGCCCTGGACGCTCTGGCTCTGCTTCGTCCTCTTCTGGGCCCTCGAACTGGCCATCATCTACCGGGGGATGGACACCCTGCGCCGCTTCGAGAACTGGGCGGCGCCCTTCGTCCTGGTCGGCGCCGTTGTCCTGCTCGTCTGGGTCGCGGTCAAGGCCGGCGGCTTCGGCCCGCTCCTGGACCAGCCGTCCGCGCTCGGCTGGGGCGCAGACTTCTGGCCGGTCTTCTTCCCCTCGTTGATGGGCATGATCGCCTTCTGGTCGACGCTCTCCCTCAACATCCCCGACTTCACCCGCTTCGGCGCGGGCCAACGCGCCCAGATCCGGGGGCAGTCGCTCGGGCTGCCGACCACCATGACGTTCTTCGCCCTGCTCTCGGTCTTCGTCACCTCCGGATCGCAGGCGGTGTACGGGGTGGCCATCTGGGACCCGGTCCAGCTCGTGGCCCGTACCGACAACGTCTTCGGGCTGGTCTTCGGCCTGGTCACCGTGCTGATCGCGACGATCTCGGTGAACATCGCGGCGAACGTGGTCTCACCGGCGTACGACCTGGCGAACCTCGCGCCGAAGTTCATCAGCTTCCGGACCGGGGCGCTGATCACGGGCGTGCTCGGGGTCGTAATCATGCCGTGGAAGCTCACGGAGACGCCCGAGCTGTACATCTTCACCTGGCTGGGCCTGGTCGGCGGGCTGCTCGGCACCGTCGCGGGCATCCTGATCGCCGACTACTGGATCGTCCGCCGCACCGTCCTCGACCTGGCCGACCTGTACCGGCCCGGCGGCCGGTACTGGTACCGGGGTGGCTGGAACTGGCGGGCGGTAGTGGCGTTCGCGGTCGGCGGCGTCCTCGCGGTGGGCGGTTCGCACTCGGCTCCCGGGAAGGGGCCCTTCCCGGCCGACGGACTGATCCCGTTCCTGAAGCCGCTGGCCGACTACGGCTGGGCGGTCGGGCTGGCCTCCTCGCTGCTGCTGTACGTGGCGCTGACCCGCCGGGAGAGTCCGGCGACGGGCTGAGAGAGCGGCCCGGTTCGTCCGGGGCGGGCGCCCCGGCACGCCCGGGGCGCCCGCCGGGCGCGCTCTACACGGGAGAGATGCTGCGGCCCAGAAGGGCTGTGACGTCCACCGTCTCGTCCGCCGGGGGAGTGGCGCTGGGCACCGGCCGGTCGAAGCCGGAGAAGTCCACGGTCCCCTCCTCGCCGGCGTTCCGCACGGTGATCCGCACCGGGTACGGCGTGCCCTCGGCGGCCACATAGGCCGTCAGGCGTTCGCCGCTCTCGGCGCGGGTCACCGGAACGGCGGGCGCGCCGTTCACCTCGGTCTTCTCGCCCTTGGTCAGCGTGCCCCGGTCGGCGGTGCCGGCGTTGTCCGTGATCAGCTCGCGGAAGGTGTCGAGGTCGCAGACCTCGGTGACACTGAGCAGCCGGGGGTCGTCCGCCGAGGCCTTCATGTAGCGGCCGTCGAGGATCGCGTCGAAGGTGGAGCCGCCGATCGGCACGTGCTCCTTCCAGAAGGCGGCATCCGGCTTCAGCCAGACGTCGTCGCCGCGCTTCACGATCTCCACCGAGCCTTCGTCGCCCATGTCGACCCCGCCCGTGCAGTTCCCCTCGCGGTCCAGCGTGAGGTCGAGGCGCATCTGCGGGCCGCTCCCGTCGAGGCTCCCGCGCGCGCTCAGATGCAGGGAGTCCACATCGAGCAGGGCGTCGCGCGAGCGTTCGGCGATCTCCTCGGCGCTCAGCGATTCGATGTCGTCGTCAGCCTGCGCGAGGGTGCCACCCGTCACGGTGAGAGCGACGGCCGCCGCAGCCGCGGCCGCCCGCGCGGCCCATCGGTGTCCGCTCACGTCGCCTCCTCGGAAAAGCCCCGGTCAGGCCCGGCGATCCCTGGTGACCGGCACATTCGAGCGTACGCCGGGAGCGGGGGCGCCGCCCGGCGCGTGCACGGAGAGTGAAGCGCGGCGGTGTTTTCGGCCACGGAGCGTGGGCAAAGCTGCGGTGATCCCGCTCGGGATCACGCGACCCGCACCACCAGGACATCCGCACGCACCACGGAGGAGAACCATGAACCTGTTCACGGGGACGAGGAGCAAGGGCAGCACGGCCAAGGGGAAGCGCTCCCGGTCCGCCCTGCTGGCGCTCGCCGCCGCGTCGACGACGGCCGCACTGGCGATCACGGTCGCCGCGCCCACCGCGACCGCCGCCCCGGGCGCGATTCCGCCCGGCCTCTCCTGCGACACCGGCAAGCACGCCATCGACGACTACACGGGCTTCGCACTCTGCAAGAACAACGGCAGCCAGACGCAGACCTTCTGGGTCCACCTCGTCTGCGGCTGGTCCCCGGACGTCGACGGCAACCACGTCACCCTCAGGCCCGGCGAGTCCGGCCAGTCCACCGCCCACTGCGCGGGCCTCGGCACCGGCATCGGCGAGATCCACGTCCGCCCGTGATCTAGGGCCTTGCGTTCGGGCCGGGCCGGACAACCGTTCCGGCCGGAACGGTTGAGCGTGCCGCCTCCTCTCGTTACCCTCCAGTAAGTACGTGTGGGCGCAGCCGGGACGACCGGTCGGCCCGCACCACGAGGGAGGCGGCACGCCCATGTCCTCAGCGGAGCCCACCGAGCAGACCGGCCCGGCCGTACGGGATCCCGATCGGGCCCCCCGCCCCGCCGCCCCCGTTCCCCCGCCGGTGCCCGGACTCGCGGAGAGCGCCCGCCGGCTCGCCGACGCCACCACCACCTCCACCGCACTCGTGGCCGACGCCCTCGCCCGCATCGAGGCCACCCAGCCCACCCTCAACGCTTTCCGCCACCTGCGGACCGAAGCGGCCCTCGCCGAGGCCGCCGAGGCCGACCGGCGGCTCGCGGCGGGGGAGCGGCTGCCGCTCCTCGGCGTGCCGGTCGCGGTCAAGGACGACACCGATGTGGCGGGCCTGCCCACCCACTTCGGCTGCGACGGCGCGCTGCCCCCGGCCGCCTCCGACAGCGAGGCGGTCCGCCGGCTGCGCGCCGCCGGAGCCGTCGTCGTCGGCAAGACCAACTCCTGCGAACTGGGACAGTGGCCCTTCACCGAAGGCCCCGCCTTCGGGGCCACCCGCAACCCCTGGAACACCGCGCACACCCCGGGCGGCTCCTCCGGCGGATCGGCGGCGGCCGTCGCCGCCGGGCTCGTCCCCGCCGCCCTCGGCTCCGACGGCGCCGGATCCGTACGCATCCCCGCCGCGTGGACACACCTCGTCGGCATCAAACCGCAGCGCGGGCGCATCTCGGTCCACCCGCACAGCGACGCCTTCCAGGGGCTCACCGTGAACGGCCCCCTCGCCCGTACGGTCGCCGACGCGGCACTGCTCCTGGACGCCGTCGCCGGAGCGCACCCCGAGGACTTCCACCGCCCGCCCGCCGTGCGCGCCGCCGACGCCGCCCGCCGCGACCCGGGCCGGCTGCGCATCGCCCTCGCCTGGCGTCCCCCGCTCACGCTCACCGGCGCCGGACCGGACCCGGAGGTGCGCCGGGCCGTCACCGCGCTCGCCGAGACCCTCGCCCGGCTCGGCCACCACGTCGAGGAGGCCCGCCCCCGGTACGGGCTGATCGGCCTCGCCTTCGTGCCCCGCGCCACCGTGGGCATCGCCGAATTCGCCGCCCGCCACCCCGAACCGGCCCTGCTCGACCCGCGCACCCGCAGTGCCCTGCGAAACGGGACGCGGCTGGGCGGGCGGGTGGTGCGGGCTGCCCGCGCCCGTGAGGTGCGCCAGCACCGCAGGATCGGCGCCCTCTTCGACGCCTCCGGCTTCGACGTGCTGCTCACCCCCACCACGGCCGCGCCGCCGCCCCGGATCGGCGCCTTCGACCGCCTGAGCGCCTGGCGCACCGACCTCACGATGGCGGCCGCCTGCCCCTACGCCTGGCCGTGGAACGTCCTCGGCTGGCCCGGGGTGAACGTCCCGGCCGGCTTCACCCGGTCCGGGCTCCCCGTCGGCGCCCAACTCCTCGGCCCCTCCCGGAGCGAGGAGCGGCTGATCGCGCTCGCCGCCCAACTGGAGGACGACCTGCGCTGGTACGAGCACCGGCCGCCGGCCTGACGGCCGAGCCTCACCCCTGGGCGGTCAGCCCCGCCTCCACCCGCTCCACGGCCAGCATCGCGCCGAACGCCACCAGATGGACCAGACGGTGATCGGTGTACGGCTCCACCCGCCAGGCCTTCACGTCCTCGGCCGTGATCCGGTACGGGGCCCGCGCCGCGAGCAGCGCCAGCCGGGCGCCCGGCCGCTCCGCCCGGTCCGGCAGCCCGTCACCCGTCAGGGGCAGCGGCGTGAAACCGTCCCAGGCCGCCACCGATTCCCGTACGAAGGCGGCGTCCGGCTCGTCCAGCAGCCCGGCGCCCGCGTGGGCCGCAGCACGCAGGGCGCCGAAGGCCGCGCCCACCGGGGAGCCCGCGGCCCAGGACGGCTGCGGGCCCCCGGTCCCCAGCAGCGGAAGGCTCAGCCCCGGCTCCGGCCGGGCACGCACCGCGCGGACCAGGGCGTGCCCCGCCTCGGTGTCCAGCAGCTCGGCCGGGTCCGCGCCGCCGGACACCGCCTCCTCGTCGATCAGGGCGGAGACGATCCGGTTGATGAAGTGGAACGCCATCGCGGAGCCCACGAACTCCGGCGCGTCGTCGGCGGCGAAGGGCCACCGGCCCCGCACGTCCTGTCCCCAGGCCAGCAGCCGATCGTGCTCCGGGTCCGCCGGCCGCTCGCCCCGGGCCAGCGAACCGGCCAGCTCCCGGTCGCCGCCCGCGTGCAGCAGCAGAGTGTGCGCGCCCACGCAGAACGGGCAGCGGTTGGCCAGTGACACCCCGTACGTCACCAACTCCTTCTCCGTACGGGAGGCGTGGCCCGACAGCAGGGACTCCCGCATCAGGGCCCAGGCCCCGGCCATCAGATCGGGGGCGGCGGACAGCGCGACGAAGGGCAGGGCGCCCTCGATGCCGAAGTCCCGGGTCACCTGCGCGTGGACGGCGGCGGCCGTTCCCGTCGTCTCGTCGGCGGGTTCGGGTGAGGTGAAGCGGAAAGGTGAGGTCATGCCCCGGATACTGGCGCTCGCGTGCGCCCCGGGGCGTCGTACGGGGGAAGGCAGTCCGTGCTGATCCGGGCCGACCGCGCGGGCGCCCGGCTACTCCCCGGGGAGTAGCCCCGGACCCCTCTCCGAGGATGACGCGGCCCCCGCCGCGCCGGCGCTAGGCTGCCGCACATGCAGGGGGACAGCGCACGACGGGCGTATCTGCTGGACGGGGCGCTCGCCGCCGCCATCACCGCGGCGGTCGCCGCGGCGGCCTGGGCGGCCTCCTCGCCCGGCGCCCTCGACCTGCTGCTCCTCGTGACCGGTTCGCTCGCCCTCGCCGGACACCGCCGCGCCCCTCGGGCGGTCCTCGCGGTGACGACCCTGTGCCTCTTCGGGTACGTCGTCCTTGCCCAGCCCGGCAGTTGGGCGGCCTTCCCGGTCGTCGTCGCCGTCCACGCGGCCGCCCGCAGCGGACACCGGGCGTACGGCATCGGGGCCGGGGCGGCCTTCCTCGCCGGATACACCGGGGCCCTGTTCGCCTCCGGGCCCGGCGCGGGGGAGACCGTCGAGCGGGCGCTGCTCCTGCTCGGCTGGTTCCTCTGCGCCGGAGTCACCGGACTGATCGACAAGAACTGGCAGGCCTATCTGCACCAGACGGAGCAGCGTGCACTGGACGCCGAACGCACCAGGGAGGAAACGGCATTGCGCCGGGCCGGAGAGGAACGCCTGCGCATCGCCCGTGAGTTGCACGACTCGCTCACCCACTCCATCTCGATCGTGAAGCTCCAGGCGGGCGTCGCCGTCCATCTCGCCCACAAGCGCGGGGCCGCCGTCGACCCCGCCCTGCTCGCGATCCAGGAGGCGGGCGGCGAAGCCATGCGCGAACTGCGCGCCACGCTGGAGGTCCTGCGCACGGACGGCCCGGAGGAGCCCTTGTCCCCGGGCGCCGGCCTGGCGCGGATCGGGGAGCTGACCGAACGCGCCCGCGCCGCGGGGATCGCGCTGTCCGTCCGAACCGACGGCGACGCGCGCACCCTGCCCGAGGACGTCGACCGCACCGCGTACCGCATCGTCCAGGAAGCCCTGACCAACGTCGCCCGGCACGCGGGGCGGGCGAGGACCGCCGTGCGGATCGGCTACACGGAGCGGATCCTCACCGTCGCGGTCCTCGACGAGGGCCCGTGCGCGCCCGGCTCCTCCATCACCCCGGGCACCGGACTCACCGGCATGCGCGAACGCGTCGCGGCCCTCGGCGGCACCCTGGTCGCTGCCCCTCGCCCGGACGGCGGATTCGCCGTCCACGCGGAACTGCCGCTCGCCCTTCCGCTGCCCGGCGCCGCGAGCGCCCGGTGAGCGCGCGCGGCCCCCTGCGCGTCGCGATCATCGACGACCAGGCTCTGATGCGCGCCGGATTCCGGGCGCTGCTGGACGCCGAGGAGGACATCGAGGTCGTCGGGGAGGCCGCGGACGGCCGCGCCGGGCTGCACCTCGTCCGCGAGCAGACGCCCGACGTGGCGCTCCTGGACATCACCATGCCCGTGATGACCGGGATCGAGGCCACCCGCGCCATCACCGCCGACCCCCTCCTGGCCCCGG
Organism: Streptomyces anulatus; assembly: GCF_014650675.1. Lineage (GTDB taxonomy): Bacteria > Actinomycetota > Actinomycetes > Streptomycetales > Streptomycetaceae > Streptomyces > Streptomyces anulatus. The sequence goes on from NZ_BMVK01000005.1 coordinate 525,859, forward strand.
TGCGCGTCGTCATCCTCACCAACTACGGACTGGACGCCTATGTCTTCGAGGCGCTGCGTGCCGGAGCGGCGGGCTTCCTCCTGAAGGACACCGAGCCCGCCGAGCTGCTGCGGGCGATCAGGGTCGCGGCCGAGGGGGACGCCCTCCTCTCGCCCGCGATCACCCGCAGGCTGATCGGCGAGTTCGTCGCCCGCCCTCCGGACCGCTCCACCGCCCCCGGGCTGGAGTCCCTCACCCGCCGTGAGCGGGAGGTCACCGCGCTGGCCGCCCGGGGGCTCAGCAACGACGAGATCGCCGTCCACATGGTGGTCAGCCCCTTCACCGCCAAGACCCATGTGAGCCGCGCGATGATCAAGCTCGGCGCCCGCGACCGCGCCCAGCTCGTGGTCTTCGCGTACGAGTCGGGGCTGGTCGAGCCCCGGTCGCGGACCGACGGGGGCCGGGCCCCGGGGCAGTGACGCGCCCACGGTCCGTGAAGCCGTGCGGGGGCCTTGTGGAGCCCGGCACGGTGAAGAGATATCTTGATGTCAAGCAATGTTGCAGACGTGGAGCGGAGCACCCGGTGACTGACTCGACCATCATCTATACGCACACCGACGAGGCCCCTGCCCTGGCGACCTACTCGTTCCTGCCCGTCGTCGAGGCCTACGCCTCGACCGCAGGCGTCACGGTCGAGCGCCGTGACATCTCCCTCGCGGGCCGGATCATCGCCAGTTTCCCGGAGCACCTCAAGGCCGAGCAGCGTATCGATGACGCACTCGCCGAGCTCGGCGAGCTGGCCAGGACTCCCGGCGCGAACATCATCAAGCTGCCGAACATCTCGGCCTCGATCCCGCAGCTCAAGGCCGCCGTCGCGGAGCTCCAGGAGCAGGGCTACGCGCTTCCGGACTACCCGGACGACCCGCAGACCGATGAGGCCAAGGACGTCCGCGCCCGGTACGACAAGGTCAAGGGCAGTGCCGTGAACCCGGTGCTGCGCGAGGGCAACTCCGACCGCCGCGCCCCCGCGTCCGTCAAGAACTACGCCAAGGCCCACCCGCACCGCATGGGCGCCTGGACCGCCGACTCGAAGACGAACGTCGCCACGATGGGCGTCGACGACTTCCGCTCCACCGAGAAGTCCGCGGTCATCGCCGAGGACGGCTCGCTCCGCATCGAGCTGCACGGTGACGACGGCACCACCACCGTGCTCCGCGAGTCCGTACCCGTCCTCAAGGGCGAGGTCGTCGACGCGGCCGTCATGCGCGTCGCCGCGCTGCGGGAGTTCTTCACCGCGCAGGTCGCCCGCGCCAAGGCCGAGGGCGTGCTGTTCTCCGTGCACCTCAAGGCCACCATGATGAAGGTCTCCGACCCGATCATCTTCGGCCACGCGGTCCGCGCCTTCTTCCCGAACACCTTCGCCAAGTACGGCGACCAGCTCGCCGCGGCGGGCCTCACCCCGAACGACGGCCTGGGCGGCATCCTCAAGGGCCTCGACTCCCTGCCGGGCGTCGGCGCCGAGATCCAGGCGTCCTTCGAGGCCGAGCTCGCCGAGGGCCCCGCCCTCGCGATGGTCGACTCCGACAAGGGCATCACCAACCTGCACGTCCCCAGTGACGTCATCGTCGACGCCTCCATGCCCGCCATGATCCGCACCTCGGGTCACATGTGGGGCCCGGACGGCAACGAGGCCGACACCATCGCCGTCCTCCCGGACAGCAGCTACGCCGGTGTCTACCAGGTCGTCATCGACGACTGCCGCGCCAACGGCGCCTTCGACCCGGCCACCATGGGCTCCGTGCCCAACGTCGGTCTGATGGCGCAGAAGGCCGAGGAGTACGGCAGCCACGACAAGACCTTCGAGATCCCCGCCACCGGCACCGTGCGCGTCGTCGACGCGAGCGGCGCGGTCGTGCTGGAGCAGGCCGTCGGCGCCGGCGACATCTTCCGGATGTGCCAGACCAAGGACCTGCCCATCCAGGACTGGGTCAAGCTCGCCGTCACCCGCGCCCGCGCCACCGGCAACCCGGCCGTGTTCTGGCTGGACGAGAGCCGTGCGCACGACGCCAACCTGATCGCCAAGGTCACCACGTACCTCGCCGACCACGACACCGACGGCCTGGACATCTCCATCAAGACCCCGGAGGAGGCCACCGCCTTCTCCCTGGAGCGCATCCGCCGCGGCGAGGACACCATCTCCGTCACCGGCAACGTGCTGCGCGACTACCTCACGGACCTCTTCCCGATCCTGGAGCTCGGCACCAGCGCGAAGATGCTCTCCGTCGTCCCGCTGATGAACGGCGGCGGCCTCTTCGAGACCGGCGCGGGCGGCTCGGCCCCCAAGCACGTCCAGCAGCTCGTCAAGGAGAACTACCTGCGCTGGGACAGCCTGGGCGAGTTCCTGGCCCTCGCGGTCAGCTTCGAGCACCTGGCGACCACCACGGACAACGCGCGGGCGCAGGTCCTCGCCGACACCCTGGACCGGGCGACGGGCACCTTCCTCAACGAGGACAAGTCCCCGAGCCGTCGCCTCGGCGGCATCGACAACCGCGGCAGCCACTTCTACCTGGCCCTGTACTGGGCCCAGGAGCTGGCGCGGCAGACCGACGACGCGAAGCTCGCCGAGGCGTTCGCGCCGCTCGCCAAGACGCTGGCCGAGCAGGAGGAGACCATCGTCGCCGAGCTGATCGCGGTGCAGGGCTCCCCGGCCGAGATCGGTGGCTACTTCCAGCCCGACCCGGCCAAGGCCGAGGCGGTCATGCGCCCGTCCGCCACGTTCAACCAGGCCATCGCGACCCTCGCCTGACCTGATGCGAGGCGGACCCGTCCGTCTCACCGCCCCGCCCCGGCAGGCCTCGCGCCCGCCGGGGCGGGGCGCGTTCGGGAGCCCATACGGGTGAAGGACCAATCCGCGGGGTCCGGGGCTCCGAATGACGACCGTGAGGATCACCCGGAACGCCCTGACCCGCTCCACGCTCGCCGCCCTGAGCGGACTGCTCGCGGGATTCGCCTCGCTGGCCGTCGCCGAGCTGGTCTCCGCCGCCGTCAGGCCCGAGGCGAGTCCCGTGACAGCGGTCGGCGGAGCGGCCATCGACCGGACGCCCGCCGGGGTGAAGGACTGGGCGATCCGGAACTTCGGCGAGGACGACAAGCTCGTCCTGCAACTCGGCATCGTCGTCACGCTCGCCCTCTTCGCCCTGGCCGTCGGCCTGTTGGCACTGCGGTACCGGCGGACCGGCTCCGCCGCCGTGCTGGTCTTCGGGGTGGTCGGCGCGTCGGCCGCCATCAGCAGGCCGGACTCCACGGGCCTCGCCGACGGTCTGCCGTCCCTGCTGGGGTCGGTCGTCGGGGCGGTACTGCTGTACGTCCTCATCGGCCGGCTCACCGGCCCGCACCGCGACACCGGTGACGAGCCGGACGGCGAACGGGCCGACGAGCCGGAGCACGAGGCCGGCTGGGACCGGCGGGGCTTCGTGATCGCCGCCACCGCCGCGGCCGCCGCGTCCACCGCGGCCGGCGCCGTCGGCCGTGCGCTGAACAGCCGCAGCAGCCAGAACGCCGTCGCCTCCCGCGAGGCCGTGACCCTGCCGAAGCCGGCCTCGCCCGCGCGGCCGATCCCGGCGGGCGCACAGCTGAGGGTCCGCGGCATCAGCCCCTTCACCACCCCGAACGGCTCCTTCTACCGGGTGGACACCGCCCTCGTGGTTCCCAAGGTCGACGCGAACTCCTGGCGACTGCGCGTCCACGGCAAGGGCGTACGCCGGGACCTGGAGTTCACCTACCAGGACCTGCTGGAACGCCCCTTGATCGAACGCGAGATCACCCTCTGCTGCGTCTCCAACGAGGTCGGCGGACCCTACATCGGTCACGCCAGGTGGATCGGCGTGCGCCTGGCCGACCTGCTCAAGGAGGCGGGCGTCAAGCCGCCGTCCCGAGGCGGCGAGGCCGACCAGATCATCGCCCGCTCGGTGGACGGCATGACGCTCGGCACCCCCGTCGAGGACGTCATGGACGGCCGGGACGCGATGCTCGCCGTCGGCATGAACGGGGAACCGCTGCCCTTCGTCAACGGGTTCCCCGTCCGGATGCTCGTCCCCGGCCTGTACGGGTACGTCTCCGCCTGCAAGTGGATCGAGGACATCGAGCTCACCACGTTCGACGACTACGACGCCTACTGGGTGAAACGCACGTGGGCGCGGAAGGCCCCGATCAAGACCCAGTCCCGGATCGACACCCCCAAGCCCTTCGGACGCCCGGAGGCCGGCACGGTGATGGTGGCCGGAGTGGCCTGGGCACAGCACCGCGGCATCGAGAAGGTCGAGATCCGGGTGGACGACGGTCCCTGGCGGCCGGCGCAACTCGCCGAACAGGACACCGTCGACACCTGGCGCCAGTGGTCCTACCCCTGGAAGGCGACTCCCGGTGGCCACACCCTGACCGTCCGCGCCACCGACCGCACCGGCGAGCTCCAGACCGAGAAGCGCACCAAGACCGTCCCCGACGGCGCGAGCGGCTGGCACTCCGTCGTGGTCACCGTCGACTGACCGTCCTCCAGGACCCATCCGGGGCGGGCACCAAGCCCCATCCGAGGCGGGGTACCAAGACCCATCCGAGGCGGGGCACTACGCCCCGCCTCACGGGCCGAAGACCCTCCCGAGCGCCGACGACAGCTCCCGAACCGTCGGGGGACAGAGGCGGGCGCCCAGGTACCCGTCCGGCCGCACCACGAAAGCCGTCCCCTCCCCGGCCCCGTACTGACGCGCGAACTCGCCGAGACCGTCACGGTGGAAGGGGACCGGCGCCCCGGCGGGGTCGGTCGCGTCGGCGGGCAGGATCCAGCGCGCCTCCATCAGACCGTGGGTCAACTCCCGTGCCGCCGAGGCGAGATCGGCCACCGTGTCGCCCGCCGGGTGGGTCCCGTACACCAGCAGGACGTGCCCGCTCCCGCGCAGGACGTCGAACAGCCGCATCGGATGGGCGGCGATGTCGCCCGTGAGGCCACCGCAGTCCGGGGCCCGGTCGCCGGGGCGCGGCACGCTCCCGTCGCCCAGGGGGAGCGGCGTCACCAGCGGGCTGGCCGGGTAGCCGATGAGCAACTGGGCCTCGCGCAGCAGCAGCGTCCCGGGGTCCTCCGGATCGGCCTGGACGCCCTCGGCGGCGTGCCGGACGGTCCGCCCGACGACCTCCTCACCGACCGGGTGGCGCTCGGCGTCGTAACCGGCGAGCACCTCGGGCCCCGCCGTGTCCCCGACCGCCAGGGCCAGCTTCCACGCCAGGTTGCAGGCGTCCTGGATCCCGGTGTTCATGCCCTGGGCGCCGGTCGGCGGATGGATGTGCGCCGCGTCCCCGGCGACGAACACCCGGCCGCGACCGTAGCGGTCCACCAGGCGGTGGCTGATCCGGAACACCGACGACCAGCGGAGCGCGGACGCCGTGACCGGTTCCGGGGCCAGCCGGTCCAGGACCTTCTGGATGTCGGCGAGGGCGGGCGCGGTGCCGCCCTCCAGACCGTGGGCCACCCCGTCGCCGCCCGCCGCACCGGACGCCTCCGCCTGCCGTGCGGCGGACAGCTCCGGCGGGACCAGCATCGACATCCGGTAGCGGCCCGTCCCCGGCAACGGGATGCAGACCAGGAGATCGTCGATCGCGCCGTCCTCGCCCCGGTGCATGGAGCGCACCCCGTACCCGGGCGGCAGGCTCCAGCCCACCTCCACATCGGCGAGCATGTACTCCTCCGGGAACGCGCCGCCCTCGAAGGACAGCCCGAGCCCCTTGCGGACCAGGCTGTGCGCCCCGTCGCACCCCACGAGGAACCGCGACCGGACCTCCTCCTCGCCACCGGACGACGTGGTCAGCCGGCTCGTCACCCCGTCGGCGTCCTGGTCGAACGCGACCAGTTCGGTGGCACGCTCGACCGTGGTGCCGAAACGCCCCAGGAACTCCTCCAGGACGCGCTCGGTCGCGTACTGCGGCAGCGCCGCGAAGCCGTACGGCACCTCCGGCGGCAGTACGAGCTCGATCCGCCCCTCCGCCACCCCGTTCACGTACGTCAGCTGGCCGCGCATCGGGACGGCCGCGTCCAGCACGTCCCGCACGAGGCCCATCCGGTCGAAGAGCTCCAGGGTGCGCGGCTGGAGGCCCACCGCCTTCGCGAACGGCAGCCGGGCCGGGAGCCGGTCCACGATCCGGCAGGCCACCCCCGCCCGCCGCAGCTCCGCGGCCAGCGTCAGGCCGACCGGGCCCGCGCCCGCGATCATCACGTCCGTCGTCTCGCTGCGCACCACCGGTGCCTCCCGCCGTGAGCCCCCGGGGCCGATGCCCCGCGCTCATCGTCGCGCGGCGGCGGATGTCCGGCACCCGGGGGATCGGGCCCCGCCCCCGGCTCGCGGGACCTACGGCACCCGGGCCGTCCACTCCGGCGTACCGAACTTGGTGCGTACGAGTTCCTCGGCGCGTGCCAGTTCGTCGTCCGTCACGCTCCCCGCGGAGAGGCCGTGACGCTTGCGGAATGACTCGATCATGCGTTCGATGACGGTCTGGCGGGGGAGGCCCGTCTGCCGGCGCAACGGGTCGACGCGCTTCTTCGCGGACCGGGTGCCCTTGTCGGACATCTTCTCCTTCCCGATCCGCAGCACCTCCAGCATCTTGTCGGCGTCGATGTCGTACGCCATGGTCACGTGGTGCAGCACGGCGCCCGGACCGCCGTCCGGCCCGACCATCCGCTTCTGCGCGGCCCCGGCGATCTTGCCGACCTCGGTGGCGATGTCGTTGAGCGGCTGGTACCAGGCCTTGATGCCCATGTCGGCGAGGGCTTCGAGGACCCAGTCGTCCAGGTAGGCGTAGCTGTCGGCGAACGACAGCCCGGAGACCAGGGACTGCGGGACGGCGAGCGAGTAGGTGATGGTGGAGCTCGGCTCCGCGAACATCGCGCCACCGCCGGAGATCCGGCGCACGACGTTCACGCCGTGCCGCTCGACGCCCGCCGGGTCCACCTCGTTGCGCAGCGACTGGAAGCTGCCGATGATCACGGCGGGGGAGTCCCACTCCCAGACCCGCAGCGTCGGCGGCCGGAGCCCCGCCGCGACCTCGGCGGTGATCACCTCGTCCAGCGCCATGTGCAGGGCGGGCGACTGCGGGGCCTCGTGGATCAGCTGCCAGTCGAAGTCGCTCCACTCCGTGGCCTGCGCGAGCGCCCGGCGTACGGTGACGGCGACTCCCTCCGCGCTGAGCCCGAGCATCACCGTGGAGTCGGGCAGCGCCGCCTCGATCCGGGCCGCGAGCCCGGCCGTGTCGGTGTTGGCCGGGGCGCCCTCCAGTGCCGCGTCGATCGCGAGGATCGCCTCGTCGGGTTCGAGGAAGAAGTCCCCGGCGACGCGGACGTTCCGCAGCGCCCCGCCCTCCACATCCAGGTCCACCACGACCAGCTTGCCGCCGGGAACCTTGTACTCACCGTGCACAGCCATGCCTCCGCCCTCGGGTCCCGGCCCGTTGTGAGCCGGACACAAACGTCTATAACGCATGCGCGGGACCGGTTCATCCCGCGCACCCCTGGCATGATCGGCCGACATGAGCGACGCACCACGTCACATCCTCGTCATCGGCATGGGCGCCGGCGACCCCGACCACCTGACCCTCGCCGCGGTGAAGGCCATGCGCCGGGCCGACGTCTTCTTCGTGCTGGGCAAGGGCAGGGAGAAGGACGCGCTGACCCGGCTCCGGCGGGACATCCTCGACGAACACCTGACCGGCCCCTACCGGGTCGTCGAGGCCGAGGACCCGTGGCGGGACCGCACCCAGCAGGACGGCGGACGCTATGCCTCGGCGGTGCACGACTGGCGCCACCGCCGTGCCGACATCTGCGAACGCCTGATCATCGAGGAGCTCGCACCGGGGCGGTGCGGAGCCTTCCTGGTGTGGGGCGACCCGTCCCTGTACGACAGCACTCTCGCGATCCTGGACGACATCCGCGGGCGGGGAACGGTGGAGTTCGGGTACGAGGTGATCCCCGGCATCAGCAGCGTCTCGGCCCTTGCCGCCCGGCACCGCGTCACCCTGAACCGGGTCGGCCGCCCCATCCACATCACGCCCGGCCGGCGGCTCGCCCAGGGCTTCCCCGAGGACTGCGACCTCGTCGTGATGCTCGACGGTCACGAGAGCTTCACCCATCTGACGGGCAGGGGGTGGTGGATCCACTGGGGCGCCTATATCGGGACCCCGGACGAGATCCTGGTCTCCGGGCCGCTCGACGAGGTGGCGGGCCGGATCAGCCGGCTGCGCGCGGAGGCCCGCGAACGGCACGGCTGGATCATGGACACCTATCTGCTGCGCCGAGGGCCGGGCGACACGGACGCTGCGGTCGGAGCGGATGGCACGGGCGACGCGGACCGTACGAACCGCTGAAAGGTCCGCGTCGAGGCGCGGGCGGCCCCGGCCGCCGCACCTCGTCGTCGGACCTGGGGGAGTGTCAGCCCCGGGACTCGTGCGCCCGGATGACACCGAGCCCGTGTCCCAGGCTGGGGCATTCGGCGGTCAGATCGCTGCCGTGCACCAGGTAGTTGTGCACGCGGCCGTCCGTCGGCCGTTCGACGGCGCGGTACAGCGTGCCGTTCACGGTGATCGTCCAGTCGTCGCCGTCCTGGGCCCACCCGACTGTCTTCTTCATCTGGCGTTTTCCGTTTCCTCGGTCGGCCTCGCCGCGGGTCGGCGGCCGTGTAGTGGGAAGAAGAACGGCTTGTGACGCTCGGTGGTTCCGCAGTCCCTACGCCATTCGGTTACATCTGTGTCACTGTCACGTCCAGTGGACGCGCCCGACCTGACTGGCGGTCAGCAGGATGCTGACGAACAGTCGAACGGGCGGAGAAGACGTGTGGCGCGATGCGGCGGGCATCGCCGGGGAGCCCGAACCGAAGTCGGCATGCGCTCGGCCGTGTCCCACGTCACCGTCCGAAGTGTGAACTACGGTGTGCGCGGGCCGGGCGTCCCCTTAGGCTGACCGGTGCAGCTGGTTCGCCCTGTCCGCCAGGCAGGGTGTCGCAAGAGGGAACCCGGTGGAAATCCGGGACTGCCCCGCAGCGGTGAGTGGGAACGACCGCCGTCATACGCACTGGGCCCGGACGGGTCTGGGAAGCGACGGCCACTAGGTGTCTGCCCGGCAGACGTGCCCGCGAGTCCGAAGACCTGCCCGCTGCCCGCACGCGACCGTTCGCGTGCGGAGATCTCGGTGACCTCGTGGGCGGGTCGGCGTAACCGTCAGGTGGACGGACACGGTTCGACGTGTCCCGATGTCCGCCCGACGCGTCATCCCTTCGCGTCCGCGTCCCGTCCCGGGGTCTGTCATGCAGACACGCTCGCGAAGGAGAGTCACGTGACAGCGAAGCCCGCAGCCGCGGCAGCACGGGCCACCGTGTACGGCTACCCCCGCCAGGGTCCGAACCGTGAACTGAAGAAGGCCATCGAGGGCTACTGGAAGGGCCGCGTCGACGCGGCCGCCCTCCGGGAGACCGCCGCCGAGCTGCGCCGGGGGACCTGGCAGCAGCTCGCCGAGGCCGGCGTCCACGACGTGCCGACCGGTGACTTCTCGTACTACGACCATGTCCTGGACACCAGCGTCATGGTCGGCGCCGTCCCCGGGCGGCACCGCGCGGCGGTCGACGCCGACGCCCTCGACGGCTACTTCGCCATGGCCCGCGGCACGCAGGACGTCGCCCCGCTGGAGATGACGAAGTGGTTCGACACCAACTACCACTACTTGGTGCCGGAGTTGGGGCCGGACACGGTGTTCACCGCCGACTCCGCCAAGCAGGTCGCGGAATGCGCGGAGGCCCTCGCGCTCGGGCACACCCCGCGCCCGGTGCTCGTCGGCCCCGTCACCTACCTCCTGCTCGCCAAGCCGGCCCCCGGTGTGGCCGCGGACTTCGAACCGCTGACCCTGCTGGACCGGCTGCTTCCCGTGTACGCCGAGGTCCTCGCCGACCTGCGCGCGGCGGGCGCCGCATGGGTCCAGCTCGACGAGCCCGCCCTCGTCCAGGACCGCACCCCGGCCGAGCTGAACGCCGCCGCCCGCGCCTACCGCGCGCTCGGCGGCCTCGCCGACCGGCCCCAACTGCTGGTCGCCTCCTACTTCGGGCGGCTCGGCGAGGCACTGACGGTGCTGGCCAAGGCCCCCGTCGACGGGTTGGCCCTCGACTTCACCGAGTCCGGCGCGGGGAACCTCGACGACCTCGCGGCGGCCGGCGGCCTGCCCGGCAAGCGGCTGGTCGCCGGTGTCGTGAACGGCCGCAACATCTGGATCAACGACTACGAGAAGTCGCTCGCCACCCTCGGCACCCTCCTCGGCCTCGCCGACCGGGTCGACGTCTCCGCCTCCTGCTCCCTGCTGCACGTCCCGCTGGACGCGGACGCCGAGCGCGACATCGACCCGCAGATCGCCCGCTGGCTCGCCTTCGCCCGGCAGAAGACCGAGGAGATCGTCGTCCTGGCCCGCGGACTGACCGGCGGCACGGACACCATCGCGGCCGAACTCGCCGCCAACCGCGCCGACCTGGCCTCCCGCGCCGGTGCCGCGCTCACCCGCGACCCGGCCGTCCGCGCCCGCACGGCGGCCGTCACCGACGCGGACGGCCGCCGCTCCCAGCCGTACACCGAGCGCTCCGCCGCCCAGCGCGCCCACCTCGGGCTGCCGCTGCTGCCGACGACCACCATCGGCTCGTTCCCGCAGACCACCGAACTGCGCACCGCGCGCGCCGACCTGCGTGCGGGGCGGATCGACGAGGCCGGCTACGAGGAGCGCATCAAGGACGAGATCCGCGAGGTCCTCTCCTTCCAGGAGAAGGCCGGCCTCGACGTCCTGGTGCACGGCGAGCCCGAACGCAACGACATGGTCCAGTACTTCGCCGAGCAGCTCACCGGCTACCTCGCCACCCAGCACGGCTGGGTGCAGTCGTACGGCACCCGGTACGTACGGCCGCCGGTCCTCGCGGGCGACATCTCGCGCCCCGAACCGATGACGGTGCGCTGGACCACGTACGCGCAGTCGCTGACCGCACGCCCCGTCAAGGGCATGCTCACCGGACCGGTCACCATGCTCGCCTGGTCCTTCGTCCGTGACGACCAGCCGCTCGGCGACACCGCACGGCAGGTGGCCCTCGCCCTGCGCGACGAGGTGAACGACCTGGAGGCGAGCGGCACTTCGGTGATCCAGGTCGACGAACCCGCGCTGCGCGAGACGCTGCCGCTGCGGGCCGCCGAGCACGCCGCGTACCTGGAGTGGGCGACGGAGTCCTTCCGGCTCGCCACCGGAGGAGTGCGGCCGGACACCCAGATCCACACCCACATGTGCTACGCGGAGTTCGGCGACATCGTCCAGGCCATCGACGACCTCGACGCCGACGTCATCAGCCTGGAGGCGGCCCGCTCCCATATGCAGGTCGCCCGCGAGCTGGCCGCCCACGGCTACCCCCGCGAGGCCGGACCGGGCGTCTACGACATCCACTCCCCGCGCATCCCCAGCACCGAAGAGGCCGCGGCCCTGCTGCGCAAGGGGCTTGAGGCCATCCCGGCGTCACGGCTGTGGGTGAACCCGGACTGCGGCCTGAAGACCCGCGGTTGGCCCGAGACCCGTGCCTCCCTGGAGAACCTGGTCGCCGCGGCGCGGGCGATCCGTGCGGAGCTGCCCACCGAAGCGGCGTGACCCGGCCCGGTGCGGGAGCGGGCCACCGCCGCTCCCGCACCGGGCCCGCCCGTACGGCTCCGGGAATGTCCGAGCCCGCTGATAGCGTGCCGCTTCCGGCTTGAAGATCACGAAAGGGCGGCGGACGTGCGGGAAGTGACGTGTCATGAGGTGGGTGCCCAGCGCCTGGACGAGGCGCTGAGCGGCATCGGCGGGCGCACCATGGGGCGGTGGCACGGGATGCGCTACGACGACGCGTCGCCCGAGCGGCTGCGTGAGACGGCCGACGAGTTGCTCGACCACGTGGCCGCCCGTGTCGCGGCGGACGCCCTGCTCGACGACGTCGCGCGTTCGGCGTTGCGGACGGCGGCGGAGTGCCACCTGGGGGAGATGAGCGTCGGGTGCTTCCCCGACGGCGACCAGGAGCTGCACTTCCCCCTCATCGGTGAGACGCTCACCAGCGAGGACATAGCCTTCGGCGACGTCGTCCGCTTCGGGGGAGGGCAGGCCCCCTCGGCCGGTACCTGGCTCGACGCGTTCGCGGTCTCCCTGGTCAGCGGGCTCGTATGGGACTGGCAGCGGGTGATCGGACTGCTGCTGCGGAACGACTACGCGCCCGCGATCCACGACGGGGTGCCGTACTCGAAGCTCGACTCGGCCTCGGACCCGACGGACCTCGCCGCGATGGACGCACTGTGCCCCTATCTGGCCGAGGCCGAAGGGCATCAGCCCCGGCACTGGCCCACCGTTCCCCTCCGCAGGCCGGACGCCGACGAACTCGCGCTCGCCGCAGCGAAGTTGGACGCCTCGGGCGCTCTGACACCGGACCAGCGGCTTCTTCGTGTGCTCCTCGATGACGATCAGGCCGCATTCGAGGAGGCGTTGGCGTCCCGGCTCGTCGGCCACCGCGCGAGCGTGGGCCCCGACCCCGCGCCCCGAACCCTGCTGCCGCTCCACGCCCTCGCCCTGGCCGCGCTCGCGGTGCAGGCGCACGGGTGGGAACTCGGCCTCCGCTCCGGCTATCTGCCGCCCGAACTGCTGGGAACCCCCGATGCGCTGCGACGGGCCGGGGAGTCGCGCACGAACAACCTGGGCGGCTGGTACGCGAAGTAGCGACTGTGCTCCGGCGGTGCGTCCTCCCGGCGCGGAACCCCGGCGCCGGTCCGCCCCGACTGCGTTCGTCGGAACGGCAGTTCGGATGTCGGTGGATCGCCCGTCCGGCCGGAGGCCATTCCTGCGCACGGTCGGAGTTAGGTTAGCCTAACCAGCGAATACCCGGTTGTGGATCTTTCCGTGACCGGAGCCGCCCCGCGCGCGGGCGCCCCTCCCGCACGACCCCGCCGCGCACCCCGACCGAAGGGCTTCGCCATGCCGCGTGCTCAGGGCCTGCCGTCCTGCGAACTCCCCGTGGAGCGTGGGGTGTGAGCGACGGTACGCCGCCGATTCCGGGCCCGGCGGGTCCTCGGGAAGGCCTCGTCGCGGGCGGTGCGCACGGGCCGGGTCGGCTACGGGCCCTCACCGCGATCGTCCTGGACGCGCTGGAGGACGCCGCCCCGGCCCGGGGCGGACCGCTGCCCGCCGGGGGGCCCGAGGTCGTGGCCCTGAGCACGCTCGCCCGCTGTGCCCCGGTCCTGCCGGAGGAGGGCGTCGGTCCCGAGGCCGCGCTCGGCGATGTGGTCCGCGCGGTCGCGGAAGGGGCCGCCGATCCGGCCGACCCCGCCTGCGTCGCCCATCTGCACTGCCCGCCGCTCGCCGTGGCCGTCGCGGCGGACCTGGCCGGGGCGGCCCTCAACCCCTCCATGGACTCCTGGGACCAGGCACCCGCCGCCGGGGTGATCGAGGAGTTGACCACGGCCGCACTGGCCCGGCTCATCCACCCGACGGCCCCCGCCCCCGACGCCCTCATCACCAGCGGCGGCACCGAGTCCAACCTGGTCGCCCTGCTGCTCGCCCGGGAACGAGCCGTCCCCGGCACCCTTCGGGTGGTGACCGGGGCCAACGCCCACCACAGCGTCCACCGCGCCGCGTGGATGCTCGGTCTGCCCGCCCCCGTGGTCGTCGCCTGCCGCGGCGGCCGGATCGACCCGGCCGCCCTCGACGACGCCCTGGCCGCCCTCGCCGGGGCGCCGCTCCTGGTCGTCGCCACCGCCGGAACCACCGACGAGGGGCGCATCGACCCGCTCCCGGAGATCGCCCGCGTCGCCGAGAGGCACGCGGCCCGACTCCACGTCGATGCCGCCTACGGTGGTCCGCTGCTGTTCAGCGAACGGCTCGCCCCGCTCCTCGCGGGCCTGGAGCACGCCGCTTCCGTAACGTTCGACCTGCACAAACTCGGCTGGCAGCCGGTAGCCGCCGGAGTGCTGGCCGTCGCGGACGCCGGGATGCTCGCACCGCTGTCGCTGCGCGCCGACTACCTCAACGCCGACGACGACACCGAGGCCGGGCTCCCGGACCTGCTGGGCCGTTCGATCCGCACCACCCGGCGCCCCGACGCCCTGAAGATGGCGGTCACGTTCCGGGCGCTCGGACGCCGGGGACTCGGCGAGCTGGTGGAGCACTGCGTACGCACGGCCCACGAGTTCGGCCGGGCCGTCGACGCCCGCCCCGGACTGCGCCGCCGCCCCGGCGACATCGGGATCAGCACCGTACTGTTCCGCCCGACGGTGGCCGACGCGCTGCCGGACGAGGCGGGCGACGCCGTGGTCGCCGCAGTCCGCCGCACCCTGCTCGCCGAGGGGCGCGCCGTCCTCGGCCGCGCGCAGGCGGAGGACGGCGACGGCCGGCGCCGCCTCTGGCTGAAGGCCACACTGCTGCACCCGGACGCCGCGGCGGCCGAGCTGCTGCCGCTGCTCGACCTCGTCACGGCGGCGGCGGACCGTGCCGCGACCGAAGCCGAGGCGGACGGTGTGGTTACCGGAGCCGACGCGGACCGTGCAGCGACCGAAGCCCCGGGGGCCGAAGATACCGATGACCCTGCGGCGGAAAGGCTGTCGCCATGACGCCGACGATGCGTACGACGCGCCCGGGACGACCCCCCGCCGCCCCAGCGACCCCCGCCGGAGGAACCCGATGACACCCGGACCGCGCACGCCGCCCCTCGATCTGCTGGGGGTGGGGGCAGGGCCCTTCAACCTCTCGCTCGCCGCGCTCGCCGACGGCGTCCCCGGGCTGCGCACCGCCTTCCACGAGCAGCGCGCCGCCTTCCACTGGCACCCCGGGCTGCTCATCGAGGGCGCGACGCTCCAAGTCCCGTTCCTGGCCGACCTGGTGAGCCTTGTCGAGCCCACCAGCCCCTGGTCCTACCTCAATTACCTCAAGATCCGCCGCAGGCTCTTCCCGTTCTACTTCGCCGAGCACTTCCACATCCACCGCACCGAGTTCGACAACTATCTGCGCTGGGTGAGCACCGAACTCCCCGCCACCCGCTTCGGCCACCGGGTCGACACGGTGGCCTGGGACCCCGGACAGGACGCGTTCGCCGTGGAGTTCACCCGGCTGGGTCCCGACGGGGAGACGCTCACGACCGGGCTCACCCACGCCCGTAACCTCGCCCTCGGCGTCGGCACGGCCCCGCACGTCCCCGAACCGCTGCGGGAGCTGGTCCAGGACCCGGCCGCCGCGGTCCTGCACTCCGCGGACTATCTCTCCCAGCGGAACCGGCTGCTGGCCGCCCGCCACATCACCGTCGTCGGCTCGGGCCAGTCGGGCGCCGAAGTCCTGCTGGACCTGCTGCGGTCCCGGCCCGAGGGGGCGGAGGGGCTGACCTGGCTGGCCCGTACGCCCGCGTTCGCGCCCATGGAGTACAGCAAGATCGGCCTGGAGCAGTTCACCCCCGACTACACCCGCTACTTCCACGGACTTCCGCAGGCCACCCGGGACCGGCTCCTGCCCCGCCAGTGGCAGCTGTACAAGGGCGTCAGCGGGGACACGCTGGGGGACATCCACGACGAGCTGTACCGGCGCAGCCTCGGCGGAGGCTGGCCCGATGTCACCCTCACCCCCGGCATCGAGGTCACCGGCGCAGCCGTCACCGAGGCGGGCCGCATCGAACTGGGCGTCGAGCACGGCCAGCAGGAGGCGCGGGGCCGCCTCGTCACGGACGCCGTCGTCCTCGCCACCGGATACCGGGAGCGCCCCGTCGACCTGCTGCTCGCCGCTCTCGACCCGTACATCGTCCGCGACGAGACCGGGCGTCCGCAGGTCGACGCGGCCCAACGGCTCGTCCTCGCACCGGAGATAGCCGGTTCCGTCTTCGTGCAGAACGCCGAGCGGCACACACACGGCGTCGGGACACCGGACCTGGGCCTGGCCGCCTGGCGTTCCGCCGTCATCGTCAACACGCTGACGGGCAAGGAGTTCTACCCGCTGCCCGAACGGACGGCTTTCACCACGTTCGGTCTCGGCGCGCGGGACCGTGACGACCGGGACACCGCGTCACGTCCGGCCGAAGAACGACGGTGACGACGGTCCCGGAACGGCCGCGGGCCGCGCGGTGGGGTTCACCGTGCGGCCCGGGGCGGGGGTGT
>NZ_BMVK01000006.1 GCF_014650675.1 Streptomyces anulatus
AACGGACGCTTCCTTCGGTCCCGTTTCACCGGGGCCCTCCGGGCGCTTCCCTTCGTTTCCGACTCTATCAGACTCTTTCGTGTCCGATTCCCGGTCGAAGCGGGTCTCGCATTTTGCTTCCAGGTAATTCGCTTTCGCGTTTTCCCTTTCGGCGAGTCCGACTCTATCAGGCCTTTTCCGTCTCCCTGACCACGTCCTGCGGGCATGCCGAAGAAGGGTTCAAGGTTAGGATCTGGGCTTAAAGGTCGCCGCCGACCCCCGACTCAAAGTCGCGTTGGGGTCAGGCAGGAGTACGACAGTACAGGCCGCCGGGAGTCGAGGCAAATCGTTTCTGGTGCACCCCTAGGTCCGCCAAGCGGTAGGTCTCGGGCGGAACCGGGACTTCATATGACTTACTCTGCTGAGCAGTACGCCGTCACCCATCAGTCGCGGCGGCGACACCTGAATCTCCACCCCCCTGGGAGGCTCCCCATGACCAACGTGACGTCCCCTCTTGCTGGACGCGCCATCGGACTGGCCGCGGTTCCCGACCCGGTCTTCTCGGGCGCGATGGTCGGTCCCGGCACCGCCATCGACCCCGTGCGTGAGCCCTCCGAGGCCGTGTCCCCGGTCGACGGCATCGTCGTCTCCCTGCACCCCCACGCGTTCGTCGTCGTCGACGCGGAAGGGCACGGGGTTCTGACGCACCTCGGCATCGACACCGTCCAGCTCAACGGCGAGGGCTTCGAGCTCCTCGTCAACAAGGGGGACACCGTGACCCGGGGCCAGGGCATCGTGCGCTGGGACCCGGTCGCCGTCGAGGCCGCCGGCAAATCACCCATCTGCCCGATCGTGGCACTGGAGGCCACCGCCGAGGCGCTCTCCGATGTCCGTGAGGACGGGGACGTGAAGATCGGCGACCCGCTGTTCGGCTGGCAGTGACGCCTCGGGCGCAGTGACAAGCCAGTTGCACAACCACCGCGGTGACTCTGTCGCCGCACAACCGGAGACGGGTGAAATGGAGACAACGCTGCGAGGCGTCGGCGTGAGCCACGGTGTGGCCATCGGCGAGGTTCGGCACATGGGTACGGCGGTGCTGGAGCCGCCCGCCAAATCGATTCCCGCCGAGGAGGCCGGTCGCGAACAGGGGCGCGCCAGGCAGGCGGTGGAAGCGGTCGCCGCCGATCTGATCGCGCGCGGCAACCTGGCCGGCGGTGAGGCACAGCACGTGCTCGAGGCGCAGGCCATGATGGCGCAGGACCCCGAGCTGATGTCCGACGTCGATCGGCGGATCGCCGTGGGCAGCACCGCCGAGCGTGCGGTGTACGACGCGTTCGCCGCGTACCGGGCGTTGCTCGCCAATGCCGGGGAGTACCTGGCGGGGCGGGTCGCGGACCTCGACGACGTACGGAACCGGATCGTGGCGCGGCTGCTCGGTGTGCCGATGCCCGGCGTGCCGGACAGCGACGAGCCGTACGTGCTGATCGCGCGCGACCTCGCGCCGGCCGACACCGCGCTCCTCGACCCGACGCTGGTGCTCGGCTTCGTCACCGAGGAGGGCGGGCCGACCAGCCACAGCGCGATCCTGGCGCGGGCGCTCGGTGTGCCCGCCGTGGTGGCGCTGCCCGGCGCCGGTGAGCTGGCCGAGGGCACGGTCGTCGCGGTGGACGGCAGCACGGGCGAGATCTTCGTCGACCCGAGCGACGAGAAGCGCGCCGAGCTGGAGAGTGCCGCCGCCGCCCGTAAGGCGGCGCTGTCCGCCTCGACCGGTCCCGGTGCCACGTCGGACGGGCACAAGGTGCCGCTGCTCGCCAACGTCGGCGGCCCGGGCGATGTGCCCGCGGCGGTCGAGGCGGGGGCTGAGGGCGTCGGGCTGTTCCGGACCGAGTTCCTGTTCCTGGACGACAGCAAGCAGGCTCCTTCCGAGGAGAAGCAGATCGCGGCCTACCGCGCGGTGCTGGAGGCGTTCCCCGAGGGGCGTGTCGTCGTGCGCGTGCTGGACGCCGGCGCCGACAAGCCGCTGGACTTCCTGACGCCGGCCGACGAGCCGAACCCGGCGCTCGGCGTCCGTGGGCTGCGGAGCCTGCTGGACCACCCCGAGGTGCTGCGTACCCAGCTGACCGCGCTGGCGAAGGCCGCCGAGGGTCTGCCGGTGTACCTGGAGGTCATGGCCCCCATGGTGGCCGACCGTATCGACGCCAAGGCGTTCGCGGACGCGTGCCGCGAGGCCGGGCTGCGGGCGAAGTTCGGTGCGATGGTCGAGATTCCGTCCGCCGCTCTGCGGGCGCGGTCGATCCTCCAGGAGGTGGAGTTCCTGTCGCTGGGCACCAACGACCTGGCGCAGTACACCTTCGCGGCCGACCGTCAGGTGGGCGCGGTGTCGCGGCTCCAGGACCCGTGGCAGCCGGCGCTGCTGGATCTCGTGGCGCTGTCCGCCGACGCGGCGCGTGCCGAGGGCAAGAGCTGTGGTGTGTGCGGTGAGGCGGCGGCGGATCCGCTGCTGGCGTGCGTGCTGACGGGGCTGGGCGTCACCTCCCTGTCGATGGGCGCCGCGTCCATTCCTTATGTGCGGGCCACGCTGGCCAAGTACACGCTGGCGCAGTGCGAGCGGGCGGCGAACGCCGCTCGTGCGGCGGACTCGGCCGACGAGGCGCGCAGCGCCGCTCAGGCTGTGCTGTCCGGCGAGTAGGCAGGATCCAACAGGTCCGGGAGGGGCTTTCCGCCGTGCGGCGGGAAGCCCCTCCTGCTGTGTGGCCGCGGCGTATCAGCGGTGGGGCTCCGCAGGGTCCGCTCCGATGTCGAATCCCGCGCAGTACTCCACGCCGGATTCCGGGGAGACGGGCTCCCCGGTGTCCGCGTCGGTGCAGTAGGCGTTGAAGACCTCGCCGGCGGTGAGCGGGGCGAGGGCTCCGTGGGCGAGGCGCCAGCCGTGGACGCGGTCCGGGCTGTCGGGGGCGCTGGTGCGCAGGACGACTCCCCCGCGTGATTCCAGGGCGATGGCCACCGCGAGGACGGTGGCGAACTCCGCTCCCTCCGCGCTGTCGAGGCGGGCCGGTCCCGCGGTGTCGCGGTGGGTGTGGAGGACGGCCAGGAGCTGGTCGTTCTCCGTCGGGGTGCTGCACACCAGGTGGTGGGTGCCCGGTCCCGCCGCTTCCAGCAGGCGCATGAGGAGGTGCGAGGCGCGGTCGAAGGCCGCGCGTCCGATGTCCTGGCCGCAGTCGGCGCAGGTGCCGAGGTCGGCGAGGAGCAGGGTGGCGTACTCCCAGGTGGCCTGGCGGACCGCGCGGGAGACGAGGACGGGGATGAGGTCGCTCAGGCGCTGGCCGGTGTAGGCGACCGTGGCTCCGGCGGCGGCGATCTCCGCGGTGAAGCGGCTGCGGCTGGCCCCGGTGTCGGCGTCGAGGCCCGATTCGGCGCAGAACTCCGCGTAGTCCTCCGGGTCGAAGAGGGCGACGGTGGTGTGCACGCCTTGGGCCGCCAGCGCTTTGAGCAGGCTTTCGACCTGCTGGAGATAGACGGTGTGGTCGTCGAAGGCGAAGGTGCGGTAGCGCCGCATGGCCGCGAAGTCCTGTGCGTCGGCGAGGAGGCCGATCGTGCTGGGTGCTTCGCGGCGGAGCGTGCGTCGCATGGTGGTGCTGTGCTTCGTGTGGTGGGTGGTGCTGTTCTCGGTGTGGCCGGTCTGCGCCATGTGTCCCCCTGTGCGCGGTGAATCCTTGCTCACTCAGCGTAATCAGGGGGACTGACAAGCGGCCTAACGGCGTCGGTTCGCGGCCAGTTCGGCGTAGAACCGGAGGAGGTCGAGGTTGTCGACGGAGCCCGGGTTGACCGCCTTGGCCAGCTCGGTTCCCTGGAGGAGGCGCTTGACCGGAACCTCGATGCGCTTGCCGGTGAGGGTGTGCGGGATGGCGGGGACCTCGATGACCTCGTCCGGGACGTGGCGCGGGGAGAGGTTCTCGCGGATGGTGTGCTTGATCGCCGCGCGCAGGTCGTCGTCGAGGGTCGCGCCGTCGGCGAGGTGGACGAAGAGCGGCATCCAGTAGCCGCCGTCGGGTTCTTCGAGGCCGATGACGAGGGATTCGCGGATCTCGGGGAGCCGTTCGACGGCCTCGTAGATGTCGGCGGAGCCCATGCGGACGCCCTGGCGGTTCAGGGTGGAGTCGGAGCGGCCGTGGATGATCACGGAGCCTCGGTCGGTGAGGGTGATCCAGTCCCCGTGCCGCCAGACGCCGGGATACATGTCGAAGTAGCTGTCGTGGTAGCGGCTGCCGTCGGGGTCGTTCCAGAAGCGGATCGGCATCGAGGGGAGCGGGTTGGCGACGACGAGTTCGCCGACCTCGCCGATGAGGGGCTTGCCCGCCGGGTCCCAGGCCTGGAGGTCGGTGCCGAGGCAGGGGGCCTGGAGTTCGCCGATGTGGACGGGGAGGGTGGGGACGGCTCCGGCGAAGCAGGAGCAGACGTCGGTGCCGCCGCTGACGGAGGCGATCCAGAGGTCTTCGGCCACCTCGTCGTGGAGCCAGCGGAAGCCGTCGGGCGGGAGCGGGGAGCCGGTGGTGGCGACGCACTGGACGCGGGAGAGGTCGAAGTCGCGGCCGGGGTGGATGTCGGCCTTGCGGCAGGCCATGACGTACGCGGCGGAGGTGCCGAAGAGGGTGGCGCCGGTCTGTTCGGCGACCCGCCACTGGGCGCTGACATCCGGATAGCCGGGGCTGCCGTCGTACAGGACGACGGTGGTGCCGGTGAGGAGGCCGGAGACGAGGAAGTTCCACATCATCCAGCCGGTGGAGGTGTACCAGAAGAAGCGGTCCTCGGGTCCGAGGTCGCAGTGCAGGCCGATCTGCTTGAAGTGTTCGAGCAGGATGCCGCCCTGGGACTGGACGATGGCCTTGGGCAGGCCTGTGGTGCCGGAGGAGTAGAGGACCCAGAGCGGGTGCTCGAAGGGGACCTGTTCGAAGACCGGCTCGGTGTCGGCGGAGGTGAGGGCGGCCCAGGCGAGTGCGCCTTCGGGGGCGTCGGTGCCCAGCAGCGGGATGTGGACGACGGCGCGCAGGGTGGGCAGTTCGCGGCGGAGTTCGGCGACGGTTTCGGTGCGGTCGTTTTCCTTGCCGCCGTAGCGGTAGCCGTCGACGGTGAACAGGACGACGGGTTCGATCTGCTGGAACCGGTCGAGGACGCTGCGGGCGCCGAAGTCGGGGGCGCAGGAGGTCCAGACGCCGCCGACGGCCGCGGTGGCGAGGAAGGCGACGACGGCCTGCGGGATGTTGGGGAGGTAGCCGCTGACGCGGTCGCCGGGGGTGACGCCGAGGGCGCGGAGTTCGGCGGCGAGCGCGCCGACCTGGCGGCGGAGTTCGGCCCAGCTGACGGGGACCTGGGTGTGGGTCTCGTCGACGTACAGCAGGGCGGGGGTGTCGGCGCGGGCCGGGTCCTCCGCGGTGCGCAGGGCGTGTTCGGCGTAGTTGAGGGTGGCGCCGGGGAACCAGGTGGCGCCGGGCATCGCGCGGTCGCCGAGGACGCTCTCGTACGGCGTGGAGAAGCGGATGTCGAACCACTCGGCGACGGCCTGCCAGAAGGTGTCGAGCTCGTCGACGGACCAGCGGTGCAGGGCCGCGTACCCGCCCTCGGCCGGGGCGCCGTACCGGGTCGCGGCCCAGTTCTGGAAGCGGGTGACGGCCGCGGCCTCGATGCGGTCGGGGCCGGGCTGCCAGAGCGGGGCGTCGGGCGTGGCTGCGGTCATGAGGGCTGCTCCCTGGCTGTACGGGTACGCGGGGTGGGCGTGTCGACGCGCACGGGCCGGGGTGTGCGCGTGAGCGGCTGACACGGACGATGCCATGTGATCGTCTTCGGCACCAGGGTGGCCCCCTGTCGGGGGTTCCGCCGCTCCGGGGCCGGCATGGGTGAACGGGAGCTGAACGGAAGGTTCTGCGGGTCGGGCGGGTGGCAGGGTGTGCGCCATGGACGGTCGTGACCTGGTGCGTCGGGTGAGGTTGGTCGGTTCGGTGCGGGGGCTGCGCACGGTGCGTTCGGCGTGGCGGCGGAGGTCCGCGGACGCGGCGGCGCTGCCGGCGCGCGGGGTGGAGCGGGCCCGGGTGCCCGGTGCGCTGACGGGTGCGGAGCCGGGCCCGGGTGGGGGTGTGGTGCGGTTCGCCCGTTCGGAGCTGCGCATCCGTGTGTCGGTGGGCGGTGCGGTGTTCTGGGCGTGGGACGGGGCGGAGCCGCTGCCCTCGTACGCGGTGGCGGGAGAGGCGCCCGCGCCGGATCCGCGGGCGGTGCTGGAGCCGGACAAGGACGGCGGCTGGCAGGTGGTGTCGGAGCGGCTGACGGTGGTGGTGTCGCGGACCGGGGCGGTGGAGCTGCGGACTCCGGGCGGGTTGCTGTTGCGGCGGGAGCTGCCGCCGCGCTGGTGGGAGCCGGTGGGCGGGGGGCCGGTGCGGTGGGTGCAGCGGTCCGAGGTGCCGGCCGACGCGCGGTTCTTCGGTCTGGGCGGGCGGGCGGCGGGGCCCCGGTTGCGGGACGGGGTGTACGGGCTGTGGAACACCGATCCGGGCGGGCGTTTCGGTCCGGGTGACGATCCGCTGTATCTGACGATGCCGGTGCAGGTGGTGGTGTCGGACGCGGGGACCCATCTGATGTTCCACGACAACAGCTGGGCGGGGCGGGTGGTGCTGCGGGAGGGCGAGGAGGGCGCCGGTTCGGGGCATGACCGGCCGGGCGCCTGCGAGGTGCGGATGGAGGGCGGGCCGCTGCGCTGCTGGGTCGTGGCGGGGACGCCGGCCCGGGTGCTCCAGGGGTGGACGGCGCTGACGGGCGCGCCCGCGCTGCCGCCGTCCTGGGCGCTGGGGCCGCAGCACGCCCGGTGGGGGTTCGGCAGCGAGGAGGAGGTGCGGCGGGTCGTCGACGGGTACCGGGAGCGGGGGCTGCCGCTGTCCGTGCTGCATCTGGACATCGACCACTACGACGCGCACCGGGTGTTCACCGTGGACCGTGCGCGGTTCCCCGCGCTGCCCGCGCTGGCGAAGGAGCTGCGTGAGGACGGGGTGCGGCTGGTGTCGATCGTGGACCCGGCGGTGAAGGCGGAGCCGGGCGACGCGGTGTTCGACGGGGGCGTGGCGGTCGGGGAGCGTGGTGCGTACGTCCGGGACGCGCGGGGGCGGGTGGTGGTCGGGGAGGTGTGGCCGGGGGCCTCGGTCTATCCGGACTTCACTGATCCGCTTGTGCGGGATTGGTGGGGATCTCTGTACGAGGAACGGCTTGCGCAGGGCTTCTCGGGGGTCTGGCACGACATGAACGAGCCGGTGTCGTTCGCGGCATTCGGGGATCCGTCGCTGCCGCGTTCGGCCCGGCATGTGCTGGAGGGCGTCGGCGGTGATCATCGGGAGGCGCACAACGTGTACGCCCTGGCGATGGCGCGGGCGGGTTATGAGGGGCTGCTCCGGTTCCGCCCGGAGGAGCGGCCTTTCTTGTTCTCGCGGTCGGGCTGGGCGGGGATGCAGAGGTACGGGGGCACCTGGTCCGGTGATGTGTCGACGGGGTGGCCGGGGCTGCGGGCGTCGTTGTCGCTGGTGATGGGGCTCGGGCTGTGCGGGGTTCCGTACTCGGGTCCGGATGTGGGCGGGTTCGACGGGTTCCCGTCTCCGGAGCTGTATCTGCGGTGGTTCCAGCTGGGGGCGTATCTGCCGTTGTTCCGGACCCATGCGGCGATCGACGCGGGGCGGCGGGAGCCGTGGGAGTTCGGTCCTGAGGTGCTGGAGCACGCGCGGGCGGCGCTGGTGGAGCGGGAGCGGCTCCGCCCGTACTTCGTGACGCTGTCGCAGGTGGCGCGGATGACCGGTGCGCCCTATGTGCGGCCGATGTGGTGGGGTGCGCCGGGCGACCGGGCGTTGCGGGAGTGCGAGGACGCGTTCCTGCTGGGCGACGCGCTGCTGGTGGCTCCGGTGCTGGAGGCCGGGACGCGGCGGCGGGCGGTGCGGCTGCCCCGGGGGCGGTGGTACGACACGGCGACCGGGCGGGCGTACGAAGGACCGGGCCGGGTCCAGGTCGACGCTCCGCTGTCGAGGGTGCCGGTGCTGGCGCGGGCGGGCGCGGTGATTCCGGTGCGGGGTGCGGACGGCGGTCCGGAGCTGGAGGTGTGGGCGCCCGCGCCGGGGTGTACGGGCGGCGGGCTGGTGGTGCGGGACCCGGGCGACGGGTGGGCGGAGGCGGAGGTCGAGCGGTATGTGACGCGGTGGGAGGGCGACCGCGTGGTGGTGGAGCGGGACGGCGCGGAGGGCGGGGTCGACTGCCCGGTACGGGTGCGGGGGGTGCGGGGGCGGGATTAGGGGGTGGGCTTAGGGGGTGGCCGGAACGGGGCCGGTACGGGGCGGTCGGGGCGTCCGGCGTCGGGGGCAGCGTCGGGGGCAGTGTCGGAGGGAGCCGGCGTCGGGGCATCCGGAACGGGGCGGCCGGAGGCGTCCGGGCGGCCTCGGTCGTGGTGGCGTCGAACGTGGTGCTCCTCAGTCGTGGCGCCCGGCGAACCAGGCGTCGGCCGCCTCCGTGTGCAGCGGGAAGGCCAGCGGGCGCGGGCTGTACAGGATGTCGTAGCCGGATGTCTCGTCCGTGGGGACCGAGGGCGGGAGGCTCGTGAGGGGGCGTGCCGGGAGGAGGCCGAAGACCAGGAGGTGGCCGGCGGTGTCGCTGAGCGTGTCGGCGAGGCTGACGTCCTCGGCGGCCGCCTCGATGCCGGTCTCCTCACGGAGCTCCCGGACGACCGCCGCACGCCAGTCCTCGGCGTGGTCGATGAACCCGCCGGGCAGCGCCGTGCCGCCCTTCTGCGGCTCGATGGTGCGGGTGATGACGACGAGTCCCGTGGAGCGCGGGCCGGTGACGGGGAGCAGGGCCACCGCGACGGGGAGCGGGTTGCGGTAGGCGGTGGTTCCGCAGTGCGCGCAGGTGCGGGGCCAGGCGCCGGCGGACGGGAGCGCGGTGTACGGGGCTCCGCATGTGCCGCAGTGGGAGTCCCGTACGTACCGGGGCGGCTGCTGGGCGGTCGGGGACGGGCTGTTGCCGGGTTCGGACACGGGCGGACTGTATCGAACCGTCGCTCCCGCCTTCCGGCACTTCCGGCTTTCCGCACTTCCTCCCCTCCGGCACTTCCTCCCCTCCGGCACTTCCTCCCCTCCGGCACTTCCGGCTTTCCCCGAAGCCGCGAAGCTGATAGACGGTGTGCCCATGACAGGAATGCGTACCGCTCTGCGTGCTCTGGCCGCCACGGCCGCCGCCCTCCTCGCCGTTACCGCGCTCTCCCCCGCGGCCCAGGCGCGCCCCGAACCGGAAGCTCCCGAGGAGTTCGTGGCGCTGCGCTCGGTGGACCCGACGATCATCCAGGAGATGCGTTACACCACGGCGCACACCTTTCTGGGCGAGCGGGTGGACGGATACCGGCAGCCGGTCTGCATCCTGACCCGGCCCGCCGCCCGTGCGCTGCACCTGGCGCAGAAGCGGCTGTTGCGTCAGGGGTACTCGCTGAAGGTGTACGACTGCTACCGGCCGCAGCGGGCGGTGGACCACTTCGTGCGGTGGGCGAAGGACCTCGACGACCAGTCCATGAAGGGGGAGTTCTATCCGCGGGTCGGCAAGGACCGGCTGTTCGAGGACGGCTACATCGCGGAGAAGTCCGGGCACAGCCGGGGCAGCACGGTGGACCTGACCCTGGTCCGGCTCCCCGCCCTGCCGACCAGGCCGTACCGTCCGGGCGAACGGCTGGCTCCCTGCTTCGCGCCGAAGGGTGAGCGGTTCCCCGACAACTCGGTGGACATGGGCACGGGTTACGACTGCTTCGACACCCTGTCGCACACGGACGATCCCCGGATCCAGGGGCCTCAGCGCGCCAACCGGCAGTTCCTGAAGCGGACGTTGACCGAGGTGGGGTTCGTGAATCTGCCGGAGGAGTGGTGGCACTTCACGTTCAGGCCCGAGCCGTTCCCGGACACCTACTTCGACTTCCCGGTGCACCGTCGGCCGGTGGCCGGGCACTGACGGAACGGGCCACCCCCGAGGGGCGGGGAACGGGCGACCGGGACCACCCCCGTGGGCTCCGGCCGCCCGTTCTTCATCTCGGACGCGAAAGGGGCGTGTTCGGTTGCCGAACGGGCGGCTACGGTGCCCGTATGTCACAGCAGACGTTCGATACGTACGAGGAATTCTGGCCCTACTACGTCGCGATGCACTCCCGTGCCGCCACCCGCTGGGTCCATCTGACCGGCACCCTGACCGGGCTCGCGATCTCGGCGTACGGGCTCGCGCGGGGCCGGAAACGCTATCTGGCGGCCCTGCCGCTGATCGGGTACGGCACGGCGTGGCCCGCGCACTTCCTGATCGAGAAGAACAACCCGGCCACGTTCGGGCATCCGGTGTGGTCGCTGCGCGGGGACGCGCAGATGATCCGGACGATGCTCGCGGGCAGGGACGCGGAGCTGGCGGAGACCGCGGCGAAGTGGCTGGCGGAGCACGGCGAGGGTGAGCCCGGCGGGGACGGGCGCGGCTGAGGCCGGCCCGACCGGGGCCGGGCGCGACCAGGGACCGGGCCCGACCGAGACCGGCGGGCCGGACCCCTCGCCGGACCAAGGTGTCCGTGGCACACTTCTGACGTTCCGTCAGATCCAGTGCCGGGAGGGACTTTGTCGCGCACGCGCATACCCGTGGTGGCCGGTTGGTTCACCGAGGACGCCGCGGAAGAGGATTTCCGGCTGCTGGGCACCCGGTGCTCCGGCTGCCGGTCGGTGCACTTCCCCCGGGAGGACGACCACTGCCGCAACCCGGGCTGCCCAGGGGGCGAGCTGGAGGAGGCTCCGCTGTCGAAACGGGGCACGGTGTGGTCCTGCACCGACGGGCGCTACCGGCCCCCCGCCCCGTACGTCAGCGACCCCGAGGCGCCCTGGGCCCCGTACACGCTGGTCGCCGTCGAACTGGCCGCCGAGCGCATGGTGGTGCTCGGGCAGGCCGCTCCCGGGGTGGGCGTGGCCGATCTCCCCGTCGGCTCGGTGGTGGAAGTCGTGCCGGGCGTCCTGGACGAGGACCGGGCGACGGGCGTCGTGCACACGACCTGGCACTGGCGTCCCGTCGCGGCGACGGGGGCCGGGTCATGACCGGCGGAGGGGCCGGCGACGTGGCCGTCCTCGGGGCCGGGATGCATCCGTGGGGCAAGTGGGGGCGCGGTTTCGTCACCTACGGGCGGATCGCCGCGCACGCCGCCCTCGCGGACGCGGGCATCGGCTGGCGCGAGGTCCGGTCCGTGGTCGGCGCGCAGACGGTGCGCGGGGGCTATCCGGGGTACGTGGCGGGGGCGACGTTCGCCCGGGCGCTCGGGTGGCAGGGGGCGCGGGTGGCGTCCGTGTACGCGGCGTGCGCGTCCGGGGCGCAGGCCATCGACACGGCGCGGGCGCAGATCCTGGCGGGCCTGGCGGACGTGGTGCTGGTGGTGGGGGCCGACGCGGCGCCCAAGGGGTTCTTCGCCCCGGCGGGCGGGGAGCGGCCGGACGACCCGGACTGGCTGCGCTTCCGGGTGCTCGGGGCGACGAATCCGGCGTACTTCGGGCTGTACGCCCGCCGCCGTATGGCGCTGTACGGGGACACACCGGAGGACTTCGCGCGGGTCAAGGTGAAGAACGCGGCGGCGGGGGCGCTGAACGAGTACGCCCGCTACCGGGAGCCGGTGACGGCCGAGGAGGTCGCCGCCTCCGCGATGGTCGCCGATCCGCTGCGGCTGCTGGACATCTGCGCCACGTCCGACGGGGCCGCCGCCCTGGTGCTGTCCAGCATGGAGTTCGCCCGGCGCCACGGGGCGCGTGATCCGGTGCGGATCCGGGCCGTCTCCACCGTGACGCCGACCTACCCGAGGACCGTGCTGGACCTGCCGGACATCGGCACGGACTCGGCGGTGGCCGTGGACCCCTCCCCCGAAAGCTTCCGCGCCTCGATCGCGCGGGCCGCGTACGAGGAGGCGGGGATCGGGCCGGAGGAACTCTCGCTGGCCGAGGTCTACGACCTCTCCACCGCCCTGGAGCTGGAGTGGTACGAGGACCTCGGTCTCTGTGGTCCCGGCGAGGGAGCGAAGCTGCTGCGGACGGGGGCGACCGCGCTGGGCGGCCGGATTCCGGTGAACGCGAGCGGCGGTCTGGCCTCGTTCGGCGAGGCGGTCCCCGCCCAGGCCGTCGCGCAGGTCTGCGAGCTCACCCGGCAGTTGCGAGGACGGGCCGGGGAGCGGCAGATACCGGGCGCGCGGGTCGGCATCACGGCGAACCAGGGGCTGTTCGGGCACGGCTCGGCGGTGGTGGCGGTCCGCTGAGCCGGCCGCCCCCAACAGGTTTTCCCTGCCCTTTACTTGACTGGGCGTCACTGCCGCAGAACACTCGGGGCCCGGTCCGCCGGACGACGTACGGCCCGTACCCCTGTCGGCGGGGGTACGGGCCGTACGCGTGCCGGTGCGCTCCCCGGCTCAGGTGGCGACGGGTTCGCGGGCCCGGGCCGCACGCTCCAGGGCGTGCTCCACGACCGCGACCAGGACGTCGCGCACGGAGGACCGGTCCCGCGCGTCGCAGACGAGCACCGGAACCTCGGGGTCGAGGTCGAGGGCGGCCTGCACGGTCTCCGTCGGGAACCGCTCGGCGCCCTCGAAGGAGTTGACCGCGACCGTGAACGGGATCCGTCTGCGCTCGAAGTAGTCGACCGCAGCGAAGCAGTCCTCGAGACGCCGGGTGTCGGCGAGGACGACCGCGCCCAGGGAGCCCTGGGCCAGTTCGTCCCACAGGAACCAGAAGCGGTCCTGGCCCGGTGTGCCGAACAGATAGAGGACCAGGTCCTCCCGCAGCGTGATCCGGCCGAAGTCCATCGCGACCGTGGTGGTGGTCTTGGACTCGACCCCCTCCAGATCGTCCACCGGGCGGCCCGCCTCACTGAGGCGTTCCTCGGTGCGCAGCGGCCTGATCTCACTGACCGAGCCGACCGCGGTCGTCTTGCCGACGCCGAACCCTCCCGCCACCAGGATTTTCAGGGTGACGGGCTCGACGTGCCGCTGCTTTCGGCGACTAGAGCGCCCGAAGGCCATTGATAACCTCGCGAAGAATGTTCACGTCCGGCAGCTCGGCCGGCGGAACGGGACGGGTGACATGCACCAGCTCGTCCTCGACGAGGTCGCCGACCAGAACCCGTACCACCCCTACGGGAAGGTCGAGTTCGGCGGCCAGCTCGGCGATCGACTGGGGCATGTCGCTGCAGAGTTCGACGATCGCCACATGTTCGGGGGCGAGCGTCTGGTCCCGGCCTGGATCGTCGGCGGCCGGTTCCGGCACGACGAGCGCGATCAGGTCGAGGCGGTGCCGGGAGGCGCTGCTGGTGCGCCCGCGGGTCATCGCGTACGGGCGGACCACCGGTCCCGCCTCCGCGTCGTACCACCGCGAGACCTGGGGGTCGACGGACCCGTCCGGGGATCCGGGGCCGGTGCCCCGGGGGGAGTCGGCGCTCATGCCCGCCACGCTCACCCTCCGGCGGGCAGACCGGTCGTCCGTGGGGCGTTGGCCAGATGGGCCCCCACGCGCTTGACCATCAGTGTCATCTCGTACGCGACCTGGCCCACGTCGGAGTCGGCTTCCGCCAGGACGGCGAGACAGCTTCCGTCGCCGGCGGCCGTGACGAAGAGGAAGGCCTCGTCCAGTTCGACGACGGTCTGGCGCACCCGGCCCGCGTCGAAGTGGTGGCCCACGCCCTTGGCGAGGCTGTGGAACCCGGAGGCGACGGCGGCGAGATGCTCGCTGTCCTCACGGGTCAGGTCCGCCGAGGCGCCGGTGGCGAGTCCGTCGCTGGAGAGCACCAGCGCCTTGCGGATGCTGGCGACGCGCTGGACGAGTTCGTCGAGCAGCCAGTTCAGCTCGCCCGAGCCGTGGCGTGCGGGGTTGTGTGCTGCGGCGTTCGGTGCGGTCATCGACCGTCCCCTCCCGGAGTGGTTCCTGGTGCTGTGCCACCGGGGCCGCCGGTGTCCTCGGTGTTCTCTGTGCTCTCGGTGTCGTGCGTGGTTTCGGCGTTCGCGGTGTGCTCGGTGTGCTCGGCCTCGTTCTGCCGACGGCCGCGCTGCCAGCCCCGCTGGAGCGAGGCCATGCGGTCGCGTACCTCGTCCGCGTCGCGCTCGGCGTCGTCGACCGTGTCCACGGGGGCCCGCTGCGGAGTCCGGTCCGCGGATTCCTCACGGAGCTGACGGGCGAGGCTGGCCTGCCGGACCCGGCGGGGCAGTCCGCCCACGGTGTCGGGCGCCGGAGGGCCTTCGTGCGTGGCACGGGATGCCTCCGTGGCGCGCGGTGCTTCCGTGGCGCGGGACGGCTCCGGCGTGCGGGACGGCTCCGATGCGCGGTGCGCGGCGGCTCGTACGGTCCAGGGCGCGTCGGAGGCGCGGGGCCCGTCGGCCTCGTCGGGCGCCCGGTCGGCCGTGTGCGGGACCGGGCCGGTGGCCTTCACGGGGGTGTCGGCCGGGTCGTCGCCCGGGTCGTCGACCCGGCGGCCCCGGTCGGTGACCAGCGTCGGCGGGGTACGGCGCGGCAGCGGGACGGGGCCGGCGGGGCGCATCGGGCGCACCTCCGCCGTGGGCTCGTTGCCGTGGTCGCGGGCCTGCTGGTGCTGGTCCCGGTCGGTGGCCCGGCGCGTGGAGCCGGGCTCGCCGCGGCGGGGCTCACGGTCGCCCTCGCGGCGCAGATCCCGGGCGCGGAAGATGCCGCCGCGCTCGCTCTCGGTGTCCTCCAGGTCGGACACGCCGTCCAGGACGGGGCCGAGAGCCGGGTCCAGGGCCGGATCCGGCGTACGGTCCAGCGGGTCGCCGGCGAAGTCCAGCGGGCCGACCGGGGCCTCCAGCTCGACCGGCCCGTCCAGGACGCCCGGTCCGGTGAGCCCGGTGGGCACCGGAGACAGGGCCACGGACCTGCCGTTGACGCGGCGCTCCCCGCCCGGGGCCGTGCTCTGCCCGCCCTGCGCCGCGTCGGAGCTCCGGCCGCTGCCGATCGCCCGTTCGGCCCGGCGGTCGAGGCGGAACCCGGTGCCGTGGGTGTCGGGGGCGTCGGTGAGCAGCGCCGCGGGGATGAACACGACCGCGGTGGTGCCTCCGTACGGCGACTTCTGCAGGGAGACCCGGACGTTCTGCCGCTGGGCGAGTCGGCTGACGACGAAGAGGCCGAGCCGGTCGGTGTCGGAGAGCTCGAAGTCGGGGGTCTCGGCGAGCCGCAGGTTGGCGTCGAGGAGGATCTCGGGGGCCATGCCGAGGCCCCGGTCGTGGATTTCGAGCGTGAAGCCGTTGGAGACGCGTTCACCGTGCACCTGGACCGCGGTGTGCGGGGGCGAGAAGACGGTGGCGTTCTCCAGGAGTTCGGCGATCAGGTGGGTGAGGTCGGCCACGGCGGGGCCGCCCACGCCGATCCGGGCGAGGCGCCGGACCTCGATGCGTTCGTAGTCCTCGACCTCGGCGACGGCGGCCCGCACGACGTCCATCAGCTGGATGGGCTTGCGCCACTGGCGGGAGGGGGCGGCGCCGGAGAGGATCACGAGGCCCTCGGCGTGGCGCCGCATGCGGGTGGTGAGGTGGTCGAGGCGGAACAGGTCGGCCAGTTCGTCGCCGTTCTCGGTGCGGCGCTCCATCGCGTCCAGCAGCGTGAGCTGACGGTGCAGGAGGACCTGGTTGCGGCGGGCGAGGTTGACGAAGACCTCGGAGACGCCGCGCCGCATGTCCGCCTGCTTGACCGCGGCCTCGACCGCGGCCCGCTGGAGGGTGTTGAGCGCCTGTCCGACCTGGCCGATCTCGTCGGGTTCGTAACTGAGGTGCGGGGCCTCGGTCTCGACGTCCACCTGCTCGCCCGCGGCCAGCCTGCGCATGACGCTCGGCAGCCGGACGCCGGAGACCTCGTGGGCGTCCTTGCGCAGCCGGGAGAGGTCGCGGACGAGTTCACGGCCGATGCGTACGGAGACGAAGACCGAGATGATCAGGGCCAGGAAGCCGAGGACTCCGGCGATCCCGGCCTGGGCGAGGACCCGGTACGCGGCCGGTTCGGCGCGGTCCTGGAAGCGGTTGCCCATCTCCGTGGCGTCGCCCGCCAGCCGGTCGAGGACGGGGACGGCCGACTCCTCCCAGCGGTCGGCGTCGACGGCGCCGGGGCGCTTCGTCGGTCCGGCGGCGATCAGGGCGTCCTCGGCGGTGCGCAGCGGTTCGGTGTCGGGGCTGCCCCAGAACTGCTCGACGCGTCGGCGCTCCGCGGTGGGCAGGTTCTCCAGGCTGACCTCGTAGAGCAGTTCGCGCTGGGCCACGAGGCCGGATATCTGGCGCAGTTCGGAGGTGGTGAAGCGGCCCGCGATAAGGCCGGAGGCGATCAGGGCGTCCTCGCGCGAGAGAATCTCCCGGGCCCGGGAGACCCCGACCAGGGCTCGCATCTGCTTGTCCATCGACACGTTCTCCAGGGTGTGGAGTCCGTTGAGGAAGCGGTACGAGGGGTCGACGAGGCCGTTGTAGAAGTCCAGCGCCTTCGCCCGGCTGATGGTGCGCTTCTCGACCGATTCGCGCAGGGCGTCCAGTCCGTCGACGGCGCTGAGGATCGCGTCCAGGCGGCCGGCGTCGGAGGCGGTCAGCGCCTCCCGGACGTCCTGCTCCCGGGCGTTCTCCCTGACCTCGCCCACGATGCGGTCGGTCGTGGCGCGTTGGCCCATGAGGACGGGGAGCGCGTCGGAGGCCCGGGGATCGGCGAGGAAGACCAGGGTCTGCCGTCGCTCGGCCTGGACGGCGCGCACGGCGTCCTCCAGCGGGTGGCCGACCTTCTCCACGATGGATCCGGCGCTCATCAGCTCGTCGGCCTGCCGGCCGGTGATGTAGGTCGCGAAGACCCAGAGGCCTGTGAGGGAGACGAGCGGCACCAGCAACAACGCCACGATCTTCCTGCGGATGGACTTCCCGCGAAAGCGCATGGCCTCCCCCAGATCGGCCCCGCACCGCGGGGGTGGTCTTCTCCCGGTCGTCCCTCGGCCCTGCCCCGCCGCGCACCGTGCGTACACCGGCGCGCATCGGTCGGACGCGGGCGAGGTCCGTCCTGCGTCAATAAACGGCGCGAGCCTACTACTGACACAGAGACAACTCGAAGACACGTCCGGATGATTTTCAGCCGTCCACCCTGGACTTGATCATGAGTTGTCCCGGTATTCCCGGAGATGAAATTC
This sequence comes from Streptomyces anulatus, assembly GCF_014650675.1. Lineage (GTDB taxonomy): Bacteria > Actinomycetota > Actinomycetes > Streptomycetales > Streptomycetaceae > Streptomyces > Streptomyces anulatus. The sequence goes on from NZ_BMVK01000006.1 coordinate 17,185, forward strand.
GCGAAAGCGACAGAGGATACCGGCCGGACCTGTCGGTACCGGCACGTATCAGTTGGCTGGAACTCTTCGCTCCGTGCCCTTCTGTGCCCTGCGGGCGTTTTCCTGGGGAATCTTCGGGACGGGTGGTTCGTCCATATGTACGGGGTAGACGCACGGTGGGGTCGTGCGCGGCAGGACGGACGTGTTCCGCCCGCGTAGAACCGGCGCAAGCCGGGCAGCCACCCTGAAGTCGGACAGTGGTGGGGAGTTGAAGGTCCTTGAGCACGCAGGAACGCGGGAGCGCCGGAGCACGGGCGGCCGCGAGAACGGAAACCGCGGACGGGGCACGGGTGCCGCGGCAGTTGTGGGTGGAGGAGCCGGCGTCGAAGCGACGGATGCCCGACGCGGTGCGGACGGCCGCCGTGCGCGCCGTGCTCATCATGTCGCTGACGATCATCCAGGCGATGGTCGCCTTTCTGAGCACCTTGACCGGCTCCTGGCTGGCCTTCCCGATGGTGCTCAGCAGTGTGGCCAGCACGGTGGTCGCCACCTGGTCGGTGCTCGACGTCTGGGTGACCCGGCAGGTGTGGAACCAGCGCAACGGCGTGGTGTCCGTGCCGAGCAGTTCGGCCCGGCAGATACGTCGTGAGCGGCGCCGGTCCCGCCGGGCCGAGCGGGCGGCCGAGCGGGACGGCACGGGCGGTGCCATAGGCAGCCGCCAGAACACCGGTGACTTCTCCCGGGCCTGATCTCCGCTGACCTGATCCGTAGGCCTGATGCGCGGGCCGCCACCGCTGCCGGAAGACTCTGCTCGCCCGGCGGCGGTGGCGGTCCGTGGTTACGCGCCGGGTCCTGGTGCCGGGATCTCGGCGGCGGTCTGCTCGTGGCGTTTGAACATACGGGTCGCCGTGATCTCGCCGTGGACCGTCTCGCCGTCCGGGTCCTGCTGCGGCAGACCGGGGCGCAGATGCTCCTCCACGCTGATGTACTTGAGCCCCGCCCTCAGGTCCGCGTCGTTGCGCAGCCGGATGACGAGAGGGAATTCGGCGAGCGCGGTCGTGTCGAACAGGCCGGTCGTGTAGAGCAGTTGGACGCCCAGCGCGTCCGACACCGCCCGCTGGAGCTCCAGCAGGTACGTGGCGTTGGCGCGGCCGATCGGGTTGTCGAGGAACAGGGTTCCCGCGTGCCGGTGACGGTCGCGGCCCCGGTCGTTGCTGCGGAGGGCCGCCATCGTGCAGTAGAGGGCGATGGCGGCGGTGAGCAGCTGGCCGCCGGAGAAGACGTCGCCCATCTGCCCGACGGGGACACGCTCGGCGCGCAGCACGGCGTCCGGCTTGAGGATCTCCACCGCGATGCCCTTGGGCCGCAGCGCCGCCTCGACTCCCCTCAGCAGCAGGGACATGCCGTCCCGGCGCAGGTCGGAGTTCTTCTTGAGGGCGGCGCGGGTGGCCTCGTCGACGACCTCGCCGAGGCGTTCGGTGAGGGTGGCCTGGTCGGGTTCCTCGAAGCGGATCCGAAGGAATTCCTGACCCGACCACTCCCCCAGTCCTTCGGGGAGCTGGGAGAGCCGCTGGGCGGAGCGCAGGGTGGTGAGCGCGGAGTCGACCAGGCCGCGCAGCCGGTCGACGATCGAGTCGCGGTTGCGTTCCAGCTGGATCAGTTCGTCGGTGAGGACGCGGAGCCGGGGGGCGAAGGCGTCGGCCCACTTCTGGGCGTGCTCGGGCAGTGCGGAGGCGGGCAGTTCGCGGATCTGCTGGCGGGCGGGGGTGCGGACCTGTTCGTACCGGGTGGAGTTGGCGTGCCGGACGAGGACGTCGCTCGCTTCCCGGACGGCGCTCTCGGCGGCCGAGAGGTCGGCGTTGCAGCCGCGCAGGGAGCGGCGGGACTCGGCGGCGGACTGCCGGGCCTCCTCCAGGGTGCCGGGGTAGGGGTCGGGGTGCTCCGTCCCGTCCTCCGTGCCGTGGTCGCGCAGGAGGTCCCGCAGCAGGGCCGCGGTTTCGTCGAAGCCGCCGGCGGAGTCCTCGGCGGTGCGGTGGGCGTGCAGCAGCTCGCTGTGGGCGGCGCGTGCGCTGTCCAGCGCCCCGGTGGCGGCGGCCAGCTCGGCGGTGGCGGTGCGCAGGAGGGCCTGGGCCCCTTCGGCGTCGGCCGGGACGAGGTCCTCCGGCAGTTCGGTGTGGTGCTGCCGCTCGTCGTCGGGGGCGAGGCGCTCGGCCTCGCCGCGCAGCCGTCCCAGATGCTCGCTGGCGGTGGAGGCGCGGGTCTCCAGGAGCTGGACGTGCGCTTCGGCACGGGCTGCGGCGGCCTGGCGGGAGGGGCCGTCGGCTCCGTCGGTGCCCTCCAGGAGCTGGGCGGCGCGGGTGCGGACCTTGTTGGTGAGGCGGTCCAGCTCCGCGAGGGCGGCGCTCTCGTCGCTCTCGGCGCGGGCCTGTTCGGCGCGCAGGTCGGCGCCGACGCCGACCTTCTCGTAGAGCTGGGACGCGGCCCGGTAGGCCTCGCGCAGGGTGGGCAGGGCGGTGCGGGCCGCGGTCGCGTCGGGCTCGGGGAGGACTTCGGGGACGCCGGCGATCTCGGCGCGCTCGGCCCGCAGGGCGCGGGCGGTGCGACGGGCGTCGTCCCCGGCGCGCTGGGCGGCCCTGCGGTCCTCGTCGGCGGCGCGGGCGAGGTCGAGGCAGACGGCGGCGCGGGCCTCGGACTCGGCGGCCTCGTCGACCAGTTCGCGCAGCCGGACCTGCCAGCCGGCCCGCTCCCGCAGCCGGTGGGCGAGCCCGGCCAGGGCGTCGGCGGCGCGGCGGGCCCGCTGGGCGGCTTCCTGACGCTCGTCGCGGACCCGGGCGGTGTCGGCGGCGGCCTCGTCGGCCTCGGCGCGGGCGGTGCGGGCCTCGGCGAGGACGGCTTCGGCGCTCTCGGCCGCCGTACGGGCGGTGGCGGCGGCCTCGGCCAGTTCGGTGAGCATGCCGGGCGGGCAGTCGGCGCGCCAGGAGCCGATGCGGGCGGCGAGGGCGCGGTCCCCGGAGAGCCGGGCGGCGAGCGTCCGGATGTCCTCGTCGCGGGCGGCGGCGCGGCTGCGCAGCGCGTGGCGCTCCTCGTCGGCGGCGTGCTCGTCGTGCATGGCCGGGTTCGGCGGGACGAGGAAGACGCCGTCGCCCCGGTCGTCGGACCCGGTGCCGGGGGCCGGGACGGGGGCGAGGAGGGCGGCGGCGGTGCCGACGGCCACGGCCGACCGGGGCAGCAGGGCCGCGCCGCCGAGGACCTCGCGGGCGCGGGTGTGGGCGTCGGGGTCGGTGATGACGACGCCGTCGACGAGCTCCGGGCGGGCGGCGAGGACGGTGGCGTGGTCGGCCGGGTCGACGGCCTGCGCCAGATAGCGCCAGCCGGGCAGGGCGGGGATGCCGTGCTCGCCCAGATACTCGACGGTGGCGAGGACGTCGGGGCCGGGCGGCAGCAGCCCGCCCTCGCCGAGCGCGCCGAGGATGCGGGCGTCGTCGGCGGCGGCGGTGCGCAGGTCGAAGAGGCGGCGTTCGGCGGCGGCGACGGACTGGTCGAGGAGGTCGCGCAGCTCGTCGGCGCTGCGGTCGAACTCCTCGGCGGTCAGCGGCTGCTGGGCGGGGCCGGGCTGGTCGGCGAGGGCCACCGCGCGGTCGGCGGCCGGTTCGGCGGCGGTGGCAGCGCCGTCGCCGCTCGGCCGGCCGGGGCCGGCGGTGGCGCCCCGGTCGGGTCCCGGGGCCCCGTCGGCGGTTTCCCGGCGGGGGTGCGGGACGCCGGTGCCGGAGGGGAGGCCCAGCAGGTCCGCGAGGCGGGGGTCGGCGGCGATGGAGGCTGCGGCGCGCAGCTCGTCCTCGTAACTCTGCTCGGCCGCCCCGGCCCCGTCGGCGGCGCGGGCGGCGGCCAGATCGGCGCGGCTCTCGGCGGCGGCCGTCTCGCGGGCGGTGTCGGCGGCGGCGCGCGCGGCTTCTCGGGCGGTGTCCCAGGCGGCGACGGCGGACTGTTCGGCGTCGCTGGCGGCGAGGGCCGCGCGGGCGGGGTCGGCGTCGGGGGCGGTGTCGTCGAGCCAGCCGGCCTTGACGGCTTCGGCGGTCTCCTGGCCCACTTCGGCGAGGCGCTGGCGCAGGTGTCCGGCCTCGCTGCGGGCGCGCTGCGCCTCGGTGGCGGCGACCGTGGCATCGCGGTGGGCGCGTTCGCCGGTGGCCTGGAGGGTGTCGGAGCGCTCCTCCTCCTCGTTGGCGACGCGCTCGCCCTCCTCGGCGGCCTTGTGCAGGGCGCGGACGAGGTCGGTGGCGGCGGCGGAGCGGGCGGCGAGGGCGGGGGCGGCGTCGCGTTCGGCCTCGCGGATGGCGGCGGCGACCCTGGCGGAGCGGTCGGCGGCGGCGCGGTGGCGCAGGACGGCCTCGGCGGCCTGCCAGGCGGCGTGCAGGGTGCGGGCCTCGACCAGCTCCTTGCGGCCGGCGGCGGCGCTCTTCTCGGCGGCGGCCAGGGCCAGCGAGGCGTGCCGGTAGGCGAGTTCGGCGGCGATCAGGGAACGGCTGCCCCGGGTGGACTCGGCCTCGGTGACGGTGTGGGCGGCGGCGGTGACCCGTCCGGCCAGCTCGGCGGTGCGGCCGCGCTCCTCGGCGGCGCGGGCGGTCAGGCGGCGGGCCAGGGTGCGGGTGCGGCGTTCGGCGCCGGCGTGGATGTCGCGGGTGCGGGACCGGGTGTCGGTGGCCTCGACGATCCGGTTGAGGAGGTCCACGGAGCCCGCGGTGAAGTCGCGTTCGGCGGTCAGCTCGGCGCGGCGGCCCAGCTTGTTCCCGAAGCCGCTGACCAGGTCGGCGAGTCCGTCGGTGTCGCGGGTGTCGGTGACGGCGCGGAGCAGGAGGTCGGTGAAGTCGGAGTCCTTCTTCACCGCGAAGAGCCCGGCGGCCTCGCCCTCGTCGGCGTTCATCTCGCGCTGGTAGCGGAAGAGTTCGGGGTCGAGGCCGAGGTCGCCGAGGTGTTCGTTCCAGCGGTCGTGGATCTCTTCCCAGTGCACGTCGAGGTGCGCATAGAACTTGCCCGCGTCCATCAGCGCGTCGCGGAAGCCCTTCATGGTGCGCCGTCTGCCGCGTGCGCCGGAGACGCCTTCGGCGGGGCGGCCCACGGCGGAGGACTCGGCGACGGGCAGGCTGTCCAGGCTGAGCCCGGGGCCGGGCCGGAACGAATACCAGGCCTCGGCGAACTTGCGGGGGTCGTTGGAGACCTGCCGGCCGCGCCACTCGCTGACCTTGCCGACGACGACGCACTCACCGGTGAGGGTGTGCTGCCACTCCAGGGCGACGTGCCCACAGTCGTCGGCGAGGAGGAACTTCCGCAGCACGCCGGAGCTGGCGCCGCCGAGGGTGTTGCGGTGGCCGGGGAGCATCACCGAGAAGATCAGCTTGAGCAGGACGGACTTGCCGCCGCCATTCTCCAGGAAGAGGACGCCCGCGGGGGCGGGGCGGCGGGGCGGGCCGACCGGCTCGTCCTCGAAGAACTCCGCCTGGGCGGGGGCGGGGCTGGGTACGGGTGCGCCGACGCCGCGCAGATCGAGGACGGTGTCGGCGTAGCGCGCACCGGCAGGCCCGATGGAGTAGAGGCGGACCCGGGACAACTCGTACATGGCGGCGGACTCTCGTCGTTCGGTGAGCGGGGGCGGAGCGGCAGGTGCGGGCCGGGCGGGGTGGTCGGGAACGGCCGGTCAGGTCAGGTCAGGAGTGGAAGGGCAGGCCCGCGTCGGCGGCCAGCTCCATGCTGTCGGGGTCGGGCGGCAGCAGGGTGGCGGAGCCGTCGGTGACGGGGACGACGCCGAGCTCCAGCAGCTCGGCCATGGCGGCGCTGCCCGCCATGTCGCGGACCTGGAGCTGGTAGCGGGCGGTGGTGCGGTAGGCGCCGCCCGCGTCGTCGCCGGTGCGCTGGAGGAAGCCGGAGTCGGTGAGGAAGGCGACGGCCTTGCCGATGATGCCGGTGGTGGATCCGGCGAGCCGCCGAGCGTCCTTGGTGGCGCCGGTGGCGCTGCGGCGGGCGTAGATCCGCCAGCCGGCTTCGAGCCCGGGGGCGTCGCTGGCCGGGTCGGTGTTGTCGCCCTGTTCCTCGGCGCGCTCCTCCAGTCGCCGGCAGGCCTGGCGTACGAAGGCGTCGACGCCGTTGACCGTGATGCGGCCGATGTACGCGTCGTCGGCGAGGTCCTCGGGGCGGGGGAAGGCCAGGGCGGCGACGGCGAGGTGGGCGAGGCCGTGCAGGAAGCGGTCGGCGGCGTCGGACGAGGCACGGCGGGCGTAGTCGCCCATGCGGACGGCGAAGACGGAGTCCTCGCCCGCGGTCACGGCCATCCCGGCGCGCGGGGAGACCTCCAGGACGATGAGGCCGAGGCCGGTGGCGACGGCGTCGGCGAGCCGGGCGAAGGCGCTCTCCTCGCGGTAGCGCCGCAGCAGGTCGGCGTACTCGGCGTCGCGGGCGGGCAGCAGCTTGGGCTGGAGCCCGAAGGAGACCAGGCGGGCCGCGTCGGCTGCGTCGGCCGGGGTGACGGGCGGCTGGCCGGCGGGCTCGGCGGCGCCCGGGTGCGCGGAGTCGCCCGCGTACGGGGTGGAGGGCCCGGCGTACGCGGAGGGCTCGGTCCACGCGTCGGGGTGCTCGGCGTCGTGGTCGCTCACGGCTGGGACTCCTCGGTACGGAAAACGTGCGGGTGCGGAAGGAGGGCGGGCCGGGTCGCGGCGGCAGGCGCGGAGCCTTTCATGACAGCAGCCGCAGGGCGGTGCATGAGGGCGGCGGGGCCGTTCATGAGGCCTCCTTGCGGTCGGCGGCCATGCCGGCGGCGTCCAGCAGGGCGGTGCCCACGATCAGGTCGGCGCCGCCGAACTCCGGGTCGTCCAGCTGCGCCCCGTCGTCCACGGCGAACAGCAGGCGTCGTTCGCCCTGGCGGTAGGCGGTGCCGACCGGCGGGCTGGCGGCGTGGACGGCGAGCAGGGCGACCAGGTACGGCAGGTCGGTGTCGCCGGTGCGACGGGCCTCGGCGAGCAGTCCGGAGAGCCGGCGCGGGGCGTCGTGCTCCAGATCGAGCAGGGTCATGGCGCGGGCGAGCTGCTCCTCGCTGAACCGGCTGTCGTCGGGGGTGGCGATGAGGTCGGGCTCGGGCATCTCCGCACCCAGGTGCTCGCGCTCCAGCGGCGGGGTGAGCAGCAGGTCGACCAGGTCCCCGACCCGTACGGAGGTGGGGGTGCGCAGTCCGGTGCCGTGGGCGAAGAAGGCGTCGGTGGCCCGGGTGGACTGTTCGACGGGGAGGGGGAGGAGCGGGGCGAGGAGCTGCCCGTACAGGTCGAGGCCCGCGTGGGCGGCGGGCGGGGCGAACGCCTGCCGGTCCTGCTCCGCGCGGAAGAGGGGGCCCGCCTCCAGGAGCCGGGACTGGAGCTGGGTGTGGCGGCGGATGCAGTCCTTGACGATGTCGACGAGCTCGGCGGCCCGGCGCTTGTGCTCGGGGTCCTCGGCCTCGTCGCGTGCTTTGCGGATGTTGGTGAGGATGGCGTTCTCGTGGCGGTAGCGGTCGGCCACGTGGTCCAGGGCCTCGGCGATCATGTCCGGGACGGTGTGGAGCCAGTCGACGGCGCGGACGTTTCGCCGGGTGGCCTCCAGGGTCCGGCGCAGGGTCTCGGCGTACTGCACGGTGCGGTAGCGGGCCTGTTCGGCGGCGAGCTGGGCGTCGGCGAGGCGGCCCCGGCTGATGAGGACCTCCAGCTTGACCTCGGCGGCGATCTGGGCGCTGGTGACATCGGTGTCCAACGCGCCGACCAGGACGTTGACCGCTTCGTCGGTGGCGCGGAGGTAGACCGTGCCGCCGTAGCCCGGGACCTCTTCGATGAGCTTGAAGTCGTAGTCCCGGCGGACGTAGACGCCGTCGGGGCCGAAGGTGCCGTAGACCGCGCGGAAGCCTCGGTCGACGCTGCCGACGTTGATCAGGTTCTCCAGGACCCAGCGGGCGACCCGTTCGTGCTCGGCGACGGGGCGGTCGGGGGCCTGGGCGCCGACCCGGGGCAGCAGTCTGGCCACTATCTGGTCGTGGTCGGCTCCGGTGTCGAAGTCCATGTTGAGCGTGACGTGGTCGATCGCGGCGAGGGCGACCTCCGCCATGGCGTACACCGTGTACTCGCCGGCCAGATTCGCCTTGCGGACGTCGAGGTCGTGCAGCGGCGCCGTGCACGCGAGCGCGCGCAGCCGCCGCGAGAGCCCCTCGTCGGCGGCGGGGCCCGGGGCAGGCCGCGGCCCCGCGCTGAGCTGCGGCGAGGCGGTGTCCGGGTAGGCAGGCGAAGTCACGTGGGACAGATTAGGTCCTCGCACCGACAACGGTCGAAACGGCGTTTATGCGACCGGTCCCGTGCGAGGTCGGGTCCGTGCGGGTCCGTATCCTCCGCCGCCCGGTGTGCGCACCACGAGCACGTCTCCGGCGTCCAGTTCGGCGGTGTCGCAGCCCTCCAGCGGTACCGCTTCGCCTCCGGCCCGCTCGATGTGCTGCTCCCCGGGCGCCCCCGGCTCCCCGCCGCCGGCTCCGTACGGCGGGACGCGGCGGTGTCCGGAGAGCAGGGCGACCGTGACCGGTTCCAGGAAGCGGATTCGACGCTCGACGCCGTCGCCGCCGTGCCACCGCCCCGCTCCCCCGCTGCCGTCCCGGACGGTGAAGCCCTCCAGCAGGACGGGCAGCCGCCACTCCAGGATCTCGGGGTCGGTGAGCCGGGAGTTGGTCATATGGGTCTGTACGGCGTCGGCTCCGTCGAAGCCGTCCCCCGCTCCGGATCCGCTGGCGATCGTCTCGTAGTACTGGACGTGGTCGTTGCCGAAGGTGAGGTTGTTCATGGTGCCGGAGCCCTCGGCCTGGCCGCCGATCGCTCCGTACAGGGCTCCGGTGACCGCCTGGGAGGTCTCCACGTTGCCCGCGACGGTCGCCGCCGGGTAGGCGGGGTCGAGCATGGAGCCGGGCGGGATCGTCACCTTCAGGGGTTTGAGGCAGCCGCTGTTGAGCGGGATGTCCTCCCCGACGAGGGTGCGGAAGACGTAGAGGACGGCGGCCATGACGACGGACCGGGGCGCGTTGGCGTTGCCGGGCTGCTGGGGCGAGGTTCCGGTGAAGTCGAGGTGGGCGCTGCGGGCGTCCCGGTCCACGGTCAGCCGTACCTGGATCAGGGCCCCGCTGTCGGTCTCGTAGCGGCAGTGGCCGTCGTGCAGTCCGGCGACGATGCGGCGTACGGACTCCTCGGCGTTGTCCTGGACGTGGCCCATGTAGGCGTCCACGACGTCGGCGCCGAACTGGTCGGTCATGCGCCGCAGTTCGGCGATGCCCTTCTCGTTGGCGGCGATCTGGGCGCGCAGGTCGGCGAGGTTGGTGTCCGGGTTGCGGGAGGGATACGGGGCGGAGGTGAGCAGGTCGCGGGTCTCGTCCTCGCGCAGCCGGCCGTCGCGGACGAGCGGCCAGTTGTCGAAGAGCACCCCCTCCTCGTGGATCGTCCGGCTGAAGGCGGGCATGGAGCCGGGGGTGATGCCGCCGATCTCGGCGTGGTGCCCGCGTGAGGCCACCAGGAAGCGCAGGCGGTCCGGCTCTCCTGCTCGGCCCTCGTCGAACACGGGGGTCACCACGGTGACATCGGGCAGGTGGGTGCCGCCGTGGTACGGGTCGTTGACGGCGTACACGTCGCCGGGGCGCAGGCTCCCCTCGTTGCGCCGCAGGACCTCCTTGATCGACTCGCCCATCGAGCCGAGGTGCACCGGGATGTGCGGGGCGTTGGCGATCAGGTTGCCCTCGGCGTCGAACAGGGCGCAGGAGAAGTCGAGGCGCTCCTTGATGTTGACCGAGTGGGCGGTGTTCTCCAGGCGGACGCCCATCTGCTCGGCGATCGACATGAAGAGGTTGTTGAAGACCTCCAGCATCACCGGGTTCACCCGGGTGCCGACGGCGGTGCGTTCGGGCCGGGGGCGGCTGCGGGTGAGGACGAGGTGCCCGGCCGGGCCTGCTTCGGCCGCCCAGCCGGGGTCGACGACCGTGGTGGCGTCGTCCTCGGCGACGACGGCGGGCCCGGTGACGGTGTCGGCGGGGCGCAGGTCCGTCCGGCGGTACAGCGGGGCCCGCTGCCATCGCCCCTCGGCGTACAGGTGCACGGTGTCGGCGGGGCCCGGAGGGGTGCCGGGGCGGTCGTCGCGCGGACCGGAACCGGTGGCGGGCACGGTACCGCCGGTGGCCCCGGTGGCTTCGGTGGCCCCGGTGGCTTCGGTGGCCCCGGTGGCTTCCACCGAGACCGTCTCCACGACGACGGGCTTGTCCATCGTGAAGCCGAACCGGGCCCGGTGGGCGGCGGCGAACGCCTCCGCCATGGCGGTCTCCGTGTCCAGGTCCACCGGCAGCGCCGCGTCCGTCCCGGCGTACCTCAGCAGGACGCGGGCCCGGGTCGTGATCGCGGAGTCCGGTGTTCCGTCGGCGCGCAGGGCTTCGCGGGTACGGTCGGCCAGCTCCGCGCAGAGCCTCTCCACGCGCTCCAGGGCGGCCCGGTCGAGCTCCTCCTCCACGGACTGCTCGCGCATGGCGGTGGCGTCGGCCAGGCCGATGCCGTACGCGGAGAGCACCCCGGCGAGCGGGGGGACGAGGACCGTGTCGATGCCCAGGGCGTCGGCGACCGCGCAGACGTGCTGGCCGCCCGCGCCGCCGAAGCCGGTGAGGGCGTAGCGGGTGATGTCGTGGCCGCGCTGCACGGAGATCTTCTTGACGGCGTTGGCCATGTTGAGCACGGCGATCTCCAGGAAGCCCGCGGCGGCTTCCGCCTCGTCCGGTCGCCGCCCGGTGGCGCGCCCCACCTCGTCGGCGAGCGCCGCGAACCGCGTCCGCACCAGGTCGGCGTCGAGCGGGAGGTCGCCGCCCTCGCCGAAGACCGCCGGGAAGTGGCCGGGCTGGACGCGGCCGAGCATCACGTTGGCGTCGGTGACGGTGAGGGGACCGCCCCGGCGGTAGCAGGCGGGGCCGGGGTCGGCGCCGGCCGAGTCGGGGCCGACCCGGTAGCGGCTGCCGTCGAAGTGCAGGACGGAACCGCCGCCGGCCGCGACGGTGTGGATGCTCATCATCGGGGCGCGCATCCGGACCCCGGCGACCTCGGTGCCCAGTTCCCGTTCGAACGTGCCGGCGTAGTGGGAGACATCGGTGGAGGTGCCGCCCATGTCGAAGCCGATGACACGGTCGTATCCCGCCTGCCGCGATGTGCGGACCATGCCGACGACGCCTCCGGCCGGGCCGGAGAGGACGGCGTCCTTGCCCCGGAACCGGGCGGCCTCGCGCAGGCCGCCGTTGGACTGGAGGAACATCAGGCGGATCCCGTCGAGGCGGGCGGCGACCTCGTCGACGTACCGGCGCAGGACGGGTGAGAGGTAGGCGTCGACGACCGTGGTGTCGCCCCGGGGGACGAGCCTGATCAGCGGGCTGACCTCGTGGGAGCTGCTGACCTGGGTGAAGCCGGCCTCACGGGCCGCGTCGGCGACGGCCCGTTCGTGGGCGGGGTGGCGGTAGCCGTGCATCAGGACGACGGCGGCGCTGCGCAGACCGTCGGCGTGGGCGGCGCGCAACTGTGCGCGTACGGGGTCGAGTTCGAGAGGGCGTACGGTGCGGCCTCGTGCGTCGAGGCGTTCGGGGACCTCGATCACGCGCTCGTGGACGGATTCGGGCAGGACGATGTGCCGGTCGAAGAGGCGGGGCCGGTTCTGGTAGGCGATCCGCAGCGCGTCCCGGAAGCCTTCGGTGATCAGCAGGACCGTCGGTTCGCCCCGCCGCTCCAGCAGGGCGTTGGTGGCGACGGTGGTGCCCATCCGGACGGCGGCGACCCGGTCGGCGGGCACCGGCTCGCCGGGGTCCAGGCCGAGGAGCAGCCGGATTCCGGCGACGGCCGCGTCGTCGTAGCGGTCGGGGTCGTGGGAGAGGAGCTTGCGGGTGATCAGGCGGCCGTCGGGGCGGCGGCCCACCACATCGGTGAAGGTGCCGCCCCGGTCGATCCAGAACTCCCAGCGTCCGGTCATGGCGCCATTCTGTGCCCGCGCCCGCGGGCGCGCAGGACTGCGGGCGCGGGCCCGGAAGACTGCGGGCACGGGCGCGCACGACTGCGAGCGTGCGGGTCAGCGAGGGCCGGACCGGGAAAGCGGTCAGTCCAGGAAGAGCGCCGCCAGCCGGGGCAGATGCCGGTGTGCCGCGTCGGCGTCCTCGGCGTCCCAGCTCTCCCCCGCGGGGTCCGCCGGGCGTATGCGGTCGCGCAGCGCCGCTTCCACGGCGGCGTCGAGGGAGGCGGTCTCGCCCCGGAGGCGGCGGTAGGCCTCGGCTGTCGGGGTGTTCAGGGACTCGTATCCGATCCAGCCGCTCTCCCCCCGGCTCATCCGGATCACCACCGGCAGTCCGGCCAGGGAGTCGGGATCGGCCACCGCCCGGGTGAAGATCTCCCGCCCGAGCAGGGCGAGCCCGTCGCGGAAGTCCATGAACCCGTCGTCGCCGCAGCCGCCCTCGATGAGATACGCCGCGTTCCACAGGGGCCGGCGGTAGGCGGACCGGGTCACGTCCACCGCTGTGACGGCGAACGCGGCGATCCGTTCCGGCTCCAGGGCCGCGAGCACGTCGGTCAGGGCTCCGGGCAGGGGGTCGTCGGGCGGGTCCCGGTCGTCCGCCCGGTCCCCGGCCGCTTCGCGGGCCCGTTCGACGAGCCCCCACCACTCGTTGATGTCCATGCCGGAAAGCCTAGGAGGAGGGTCTGACAACGACCCTCCTCCCGGGCCCGCGGTCAGAGGGCCGGTGCGTCCGGGCCGATCCGGCTCCGTACCGCCGTCTGGACCTCGGCCTCCTCGGCCGGGTCGGTGGCGAGGCGGCGCAGGCGTTCGGCGACGCGGACGTCTCCGGTCTCGGCGTGCAGGGCGGCCACTTCGCGGGTGGTCTCCTCGCAGTCCCAGAGGCACTCCACCGCGAACCCGGTCGCGTAGGACGGGTCGGTGGCGGCCAGGGCGCGCGCGGCCCTGCCCCGCAGGTGCGAGGAGGACGTCTCGCGGTAGACGTGGCGCAGCACGGGGGCGGCGCAGGCGATGCCGAGGCGGCCCGCCCCGTCGACCAGGGTCCACAGCCGGGGGGCGTCGGGTCCGTCGCCGCGTACGGCCTCCCGCAGCGCGCCGAGGACTTGGGGAGCGTCCTGGGCGGTGCCTCGGCAGGCGAGCACTCCGGCGGCCGAGGCCCCGAGGGCGTCGGGGCGGTGGGCCCAGCGCCGGGCCCGTTCCACGGCGTCGTCGCAGGTCATCCGCTCGAAGGCGGCGATGGCCGTGTCGGCGACGGTGCGGGCCGGGCTGACGGCGGCGGCCTCGATGAGGTCGAGGACGGCGGGGTCGCCCGCCTCCGCGAGGTAGTGCAGAGCGGCGCAGCGGGCGCCTTCGGGGCCGCTGCGGGCGGCCTCGACGATCAGGGGCAGGTCGTCGGGTCCGGCGACGGCGGAGAGGCAGCGGGCCGCGGGGACGTGCAGTTCGCTGCCGCGTTCCAGGGCCTGCTGGGCCCAGTCGAAGACGGCCTGGACACTCCAGCCGGGGCGGGGACCCCCGGGGCGCATCTGGCGTTGCCATCGGTCGAACGAGCCCTGTTCGCCGGCGGCCCTGACCCGGGCGCCGACCGCCGCGCGCGGGTCGTCGGCCCACAGCCGCCAGGGGCGCGGCTCGAAGGAGTCCCGTACGGCGGCGGCGAGATCGGCCGAGCCCTGGTCGGTGTCCGGGAAGCGGGCGAGGACGGGCAGCGCGAGGGAGCGCAGGCCGGCGTCGTCGTCGCGCAGGGCGAGCTCGTCCAGGGCCCAGGCCCAGTTGGCGCCGGTCGCCGCGTAGCGACGGAGCAGGGCCAGGGCGTCGTCGCGTCCGTAGGAGGCGAGGTGGCCGAGGACGGACAGCGCCAGACCGGTCCGGGAGTCGTCGGTATCGATGTGGTCGTCGGGATCGGCGAGGTGTCGCTCGATCTCCTCGATACCGCCGTCGAGGTCGAGGTAGAGGCGCGCGTAGTAGAGGGAGCGGTTCTCCACCTGCCAGTCGTGACGGGGGTCGCTCACGACGCAGTGGTTGAGAGCCGCGAGGGCCTCGGGGCGTGGTGCGGCGAGCGCGTGGAGCGTGCCGTCGCCGCGGCCCCTCTGCAACAGGCCGAGCAGGGTGCCGCTCGGCGCTATGAACGGATCGAACATGGGAGAAAGCCTCACATCAAGCTGTCGACGCAACCGGGACTGTGCAGTGCCCCGCGCCTCTCGGGACGCGGGGGTGTCCGGGGGGACACCGTTACGCCGCGCAGTGACATGATCGGCCGACCGCCGTCTTTCGCCTGGTGTAGAGCATCTTCCTCTGCCTCTCGTCGGTGGCCCTGAGCGGGCCCGCGACGTCATGATGACCCAGCCATTTCGCCACCGCGACCACATTTACGACGGACCGGTCAGCGGAGCCCACGGCGGACGCGCCCGGGGGCGAGCCCGCCGGCGCCCTACCGGGCACCGAAGCGTTCCAGCAGGTCGGACTTGCCGAACATCCGGGCCGTGTCCAGCGCGGACGGCGTTCCGGCGGCCGGGTCGGCGCCGGCGGCGAGCAGGGCGTCGATGACGGCGTCCTCGCCCTTGAAGACGGCTCCGGCCAGCGGGGTCTGGCCCCGGTCGTTGGCCCGGTCCGGGTCGGCCTCACGGGCGACGAGGGCCGCGACCGTCCCGGCGTGCCCGTGGTAGGCGGCGAGCATGAGCAGCGTGTCGCCCCGGTCGTTGGTGAGGTTGGCGGGGACTCCGGCCTCGACGTACGCCGTGAGCGCCTCGGTGTCGCCGGCGCGGGCCAGGTCGAAGACCTTGGTCGCCAGCTCGACCACCTCGGGATCAGGGGTTTCGCTCATCGGACGGGCCGCCTTCCTTGACTGCTGCCGCGGGTGTCACCGCCGCGGTTGACCTGGTGGGGAGTACGGCACGGGTCCGTACGAGTGAATCGACAGGGTACTGCTCCCGGGCCGACATGACCCGGCCCGGATACGGCAAGGGATCACCGCGGCTGATCCTGCCCGGCACGGACGAGGTGATGCCGCTCTCCGGGGGCCGACTTCTGTGGGCCAGTCAAGTGAAAGCGCAGGATATTCACTCGATTGCACCTTTTGTCGTATAGATACTTCTCGTGATCCTGGAAGGACTCATGGTGACTGTCCCCTTCAACCAGGAGAGAACCGCTCATGATCCTTTCCATCTCGGGCGTGGTACTGCTCGCCATCGTCGTCTTCCTGTTCTTCAAGAAGGACGGGCTCAAGGCCTCCCACGCCATCGTCTGTGCCCTGTTCGGCTTCTACCTGGCCGGCACCGCCATCGCACCGAGCATCACGGCGGGCGGGGCGAGCCTCGCCGGCCTGCTGGGCGGGATCAAGTTCTGACGCTCCGCAACCGCTCCCACCCCTTCAGGAGACCGATGTGGCCCGGCGACCACTCCCCCGCATTCTGAGCAGCGGCAGCGCTTCGATCACTCGCAGCAGAGAGATCGCGCGCACGGCCGCCGACAGTGCCACCGATGTCCTCCATCCGCTGATCACGGTGGTCCGCGGGCTACGGCTGCTGGCCGTGTCCGGCCGGCAGAAGTGGGTCGCGACGCCCAAGGAGCGGCGTGGTCCCAAGCTGCTCCTCGGCGCGGCCTGCGTGCTGGTGGTGGCGCTCGTCCCCTACGGGCCGATCCTGACCCTGGTCACGGTGATGGGCGCCGCCGCGTGGAAGGGGCGGGAGCGGACCCCGGTGAGAACCGGGCCCGCCGAGTCGGAGACCGCGCGCCTGCGGTCGCTGTACGAGGCGCTCGTGCCGTACTTCTCGACGGCCGACGACCCCGATCCGCTGTTCGCCCACGGCGGCGACTGGGCGAAGGCGTTCGACGGGTACGCCTTCGACGCCGACGGGCGGCTCACTCGCCTGCGGATCTCCTACCCCGCGTACTTCACGGACGGCGAGGCGGCCGCCCGCTCCCGGATCGAGCAGTTGCTCCACACCAAGTCCGGCCGGGGCCGCGAGTACCACTTCGGCTGGGACGAGGAGGCCAACCGTCTCGTCATGACCGTGCTGGACGCGCTCCCCACGACGATCGCCGCCCAGCGCTTCGTCACCGCCCCCGGCGAGACGGTGCTCGGCTTCACCGACCCGGACGCCGTCTCGCGCACCGTCCCCGTGCGCGACGGCGACATGACGGTCGACGCCTCGCCCGTGGTCTGGCGGACCGGCGGCCGCTCCACCGAACCGCACCTGCTGGCCGTCGGACAGCCCGGCGGCGGCACCACCACCCTGGTCCGCTCGATCGCCCTCCAGGCCCTGCAGAACGGCGACGTCATCGTCGTCGACGGCAGCGGCACCGGTGAGTACGGCGCCCTCGCCGGGCGCAGCGGCGTCCTCGCCGTGGAGTCCGGCCTCGGCGGGGCGCTGGCCACGCTGGAGTGGGCGGCGCACGAGACGGAGCGCCGCCTGATCGCCGCCAACCGGGCCCGGCAGAGCGGCCACCGGGTGCCGGACGACATCCTGCGCCCGCTGTGGATCCTGCTGGACCGCCCCGGCGTCCTCGGCCACCTCGCGGTGGCCGACGGCAGGCCCGACCCGCTGGAACTGCTCCGGATCCCGCTCCGGCACGGCCGGGCCGCCCAGGTCACCGTCGTGCTGGCCGAGCAGTTCGACGCGCTGGACACCCTGACCGAGACCGTACGGACCCACACCCGCGCCCGCGCGGTCCTCGGGCCGGCCTCCCGCGAGCAGATCGAGGCCGTCCTCGGCGCCGAACCGCACACGACGCCGCCGCACGAGGTCCCCCCGGGGCGCGGTTACGTCCGCCTCGGCGCGGGCCCGGTCCTGCGGCTCCAGGTGCCCGCCACCCCCGACCCGTACGACGATGCCACCGGCGACGCGCACCGGCAGGCGGTGCTCGACCTGCTGCCCGGCCGGCACTCCGCGATGGAGGCGACGCCGGTGCGGGAGCCCGCCGACGAAGGGCCCGCGACGGAGCAGGTCCCCGTGGCGGTGGAAGCCCCGGCCCGTACGGCCGAGGCCGTTCCGGTGGAGGCGATGGTCGCCGAGGCCAGGCCGTCCGAGCCGCTGGCGAAGGCGCAGCCGGCGGGCGCCGAGAGCTGAACGGGGAGCCCGACATGGCACTGCGGGCGGGGAGCGGACCATCGACGGTCCGCTCCCCGCCCGCAGTCGTCTCCGCTAGGGGGTTCCTTGCCGGTCAGGCCACGAAGCTGCGCGGGGTGTCGGCCCCCACGCCCGCCCCGGAGCGCACCAGGTCCACCGCCGCGGCCAGCCGTACGGCCGCCTCGTCGGCGACCGGCCCGCTGACCGTGAACGGCAGCCGTACGTACCCCTCGAAGGCCCCGTCGACCCCGAAGCGGGGGCCCGAAGGCACCCGGACGCCGACCCGTTCACCCGCCACGGCCAGCCGCGATCCGGAGAGGCCCCCGGTGCGCACCCACAGCGTCAGACCTCCGCGTGGCACGGCGAACTCCCAGTCCGGCAGCTCCCGGCGCACCGCCGCGACCAGGGCGTCCCGGTTCTCCCGCGCCTGGCTCCGCCGGACCTCGACGGCCTGTTCCCAGCCGCCCGTGCCCATGAGCCAGTTGATGGCGAGCTGTTCCAGGACGGGGGTGCCCATGTCGGCGTAGGCGCGGGCGGCGACCAGGCTGCGGATGACGTCGGGGGCGGCGCGCACCCAGCCGATGCGCATTCCGGCCCAGAAGGCCTTGCTGGCCGAGCCGACGGTCAGGACCGTGCTGCCCGCCGGATCGAAGGCGCAGACCCGGCGCGGCATGTCGATGTCGGCGTCCAGGCGCAGCTCGTTCATGGTCTCGTCGACGACCAGGACCGTTCCGGCGGACCGGGCCGCGTCCACCAGGTCCCGGCGCTGCTGCTCGTCGGCGAGCGCGCCGGTGGGGTTGTGGAAGTCGGCCACCACATAGGCGAGCCGGGGCGCGGCGTCCCGCAGCACCTGGCGCCAGCGGTTCATGTCCCAGCCGCCGAGCCCCTCCTCCATCGCGACCGGGACGAGACGGGCGCCCGTCTCGCGCATCAGCTGGAGGATGTTGGCGTAACTGGGGGACTCGACCGCGATCCGTTCGCCGCGGCCCGCGAAGAGGTGACAGATCGCGTCGATGGCGCCCATCGCGCCGGTGGTGACCATGATCTGTTCGGGCATGGTCGGGATGCCGAGCGCGGTGTAGCGGTCGGCGATCATCTGCCGCAGGGCGGGCAGTCCGGCCGGGTAGTCGCCGTGCGTGTGGGCGTACGGCGGCAGCTCCTCCAGCGCCCCCTGGACGGCGCGGGTCAGCCAGGGCTCGGGCGCGGGCAGGGCCGCGCAGCCCAGGTCGATCATCGAGCCGAGCGACTCCGGCGGCAGCGGTTCGAGGCCGCGGGCGGGCAGCGGGTTGCCGGCCGGGACGGCGGTCCAGCTGCCCGCGCCGCGCCGGGACTCCAGGAAGCCTTCGGCGCGCAGCGCCTCGTAGGCGGCCGCGACGGTCGTACGGCTGACGGCCAGGGCGAGGGCGAGTTCGCGCTCTGCCGGGAGCCGGGCGGCGACCGGGACGCGGCCCTCCAGGACGAGCAGCCGCACACCGTCGGCGAGCGCACGGTAGGCGGGCGGCTTGCGGCCGCCCGGTCCGGTGGGCCGCGCCTGTTGCGACCGGAGCTGCCGGGCGAGCTGGGCCGCTCCCACCGTCGATGTCCACTGCGCCATCGAAATCAGTCCACCTTCCTCGAATTGGCCATAGTTGGCGACCGATCCCCTGCCACAGAGTGACATGAAGCAGTCCACTACCACTACAGCAGGGGGCACGACGTGGCCAGGACCACCGGCCGGAGCACCACTCATCTCACCCGGCGGCTGGTCCAGCTGTACGTCGGCCTCACGCTGTACGGGGCGAGTTCCGCGCTCCTGGTGCGGGCCGAGCTGGGCCTGGAGCCGTGGGGTGTGCTGCATCAGGGCCTCGCGGAGCTGACCGGGATATCGATCGGCGTGGTGTCGATCATCATCGGCGCGGTGGTGCTGCTGCTGTGGATCCCGCTGCGCCAGCGGCCGGGGCTCGGCACGGTCTCGAACGTCTTCGTGGTCGGGCTGGCGATGGACGGGACGCTCGCCGTGGTCGGCGACCTGGACGGGCTCGGGTTCCGCGTTCCCGTGATGGTCCTGGGCATCGTGCTCAACGGGGTGGCGACCGGGCTGTACATCGCGGCCCGGTTCGGGCCGGGGCCGCGCGACGGGCTGATGACCGGGCTGAACCGGGTCACCGGGCGCTCCATCCGGCTGGTCCGCACGGCGATCGAGGTGGCGGTCGTGGTGACCGGCTTCCTGCTGGGCGGCTCGCTGGGGGCGGGCACGGTGCTCTACGCGCTGGCCATCGGCCCGCTGGCCCAGTTCTTCCTGCGGATCTTCGCGCTCCCCGAGCCCGCCGGCCCGGGTGCCGTCGTCGCTCCGGACGAGCCGTCCACCAGCGCGCCGCCCGCCGGTTCCGGCCCCGTTGCCGACCCGGCATCCGGGCAGGCCATACTGCCGCAGTGAATCCGAGCCACCCCTATCTCGACCACCCGACGCCGATCGCCTTCGCCCATCGCGGCGGGGCGGCGGACGGCGCGGAGAACACAGCGACCGCCTTCCGCCGGGCGTCCGAAGCCGGCTACCGCTACTTCGAGACCGATGTGCACACCACGGCGGACGGCCGTCTCGTCGCCTTCCACGACGCGACGCTGGACCGGGTCACCGATGCCCGGGGCCGGATCTCCGCGCTGCCCTGGAGCGAGGTGCGCCGGGCCCGGGTCGGGGGCGGCGAACCGCTCCCGCTCTTCGAGGAGCTGCTGGAGGAGTTCCCCCGGGCCCGCTGGAACGTGGACCTGAAGGCGGAATCGGCGCTGGAGCCCCTGCTCGACCTGATCCGTCGCACCGACGCCTGGGACCGGGTCTGCGTCGGCTCGTTCTCGGAGGCCCGGGTGGCCCGCGCCCACCGCCTGGCGGGCCCCCGGCTGGCCACCTCGTACGGGGTGCGCGGCGTCCTGGCGCTGCGCCTGCGTTCGTACGGCATCCCGGCGCCGCTGCGCTCGGGCGCTGTCTGCGCCCAGGTCCCGGAGCGGCAGGGCTCCGTCCCGGTGGTGGACGCCCGCTTCGTCCGCACGGCGCACGCCCTCGGGCTCCAGGTGCACGTCTGGACGGTGAACGAGCCGGAGAGGATGGCGGCGCTCCTGGACCTCGGCGTGGATGGCATCATGACCGATCACATCGAGACGCTGCGTACGGTGCTATCCGAGCGGGGGGCATGGTCCTGACGCCCGGTCCGTCCACGTCCACAGGGACGACCGAGGGGGCGCGGCTTGAGCACCGGGACCACAGGGAAGGCCGATCCGTCCGGGCAGCCGCCGGATGACGCGGCAGCGGCCGCCCGCAGGCGGGAGCAGCACGGCTGGTATTTCTACGACTTCGCGTGCTCCGTCTACTCCACCAGCGTGCTGACCGTCTTCCTCGGTCCGTATCTGACGTCGATCGCCAAGGCGGCGGCGGATCCCGACGGGTTCGTGCACCCGCTGGGCATACCCGTGCGCGCGGGCTCGCTGTTCGCGTACTCCGTGTCGGCGTCCATCGTGGTGGCCGTCGTGCTGATGCCGATCGTGGGCGCGGCGGCGGACCGCACGGGGCGCAAGAAGCCGCTGCTGGCGGCGGCCGCCTACACGGGGGCCGCGGCGACGGCGGGGATGTTCTTCCTGGACGGCCACCGCTATCTGCTGGGCGCGTTCCTGCTGATCGTGGCGAACGCCTCCATCTCCGTGTCGACGGTCCTGTACAACGCCTACCTGCCGCAGATCGCCGAGCCGGAGGAGCGCGACGCGGTCTCCTCGCGCGGCTGGGCCTTCGGCTACACCTCGGGCGCCATCGTCCTGATCCTCAACCTGATCCTGTACACCGGCCACGAGTCCTTCGGGCTCACGGAGTCCGACGCGGTGCGGATCTGCCTCGCCTCGGCCGGTCTGTGGTGGGGCGCGTTCACTCTCGTACCGCTGCGCCGGCTGCGCGACCGCCGGATCCCGCCGGGCGGCGAGGGAGCGGTCGGATCCGGGTGGCAGCAGCTGAGAGCGACCCTGCGCGACATGCGGCGCCACCCGCTGACGCTCTCCTTCCTGCTCGCCTATCTCGTCTACAACGACGGGATCCAGACGGTGATCTCGCAGGCCTCGCTGTACGGCTCCGAGGAGCTGGGCCTGGATCAGACGACGCTGATCGTCGCCGTGCTGCTGGTGCAGATCCTGGCGGTGGCGGGGGCGCTCGGCATGGGGCGGCTCGCCCGGACGCACGGCGCGAAACGCACGATTCTGGGGTCGCTGGTGATCTGGACCCTGATCCTGATCTCCGCCTATCTGCTGCCCTCCGACGCTCCGGTGTTCTTCTTCGTCCTGGCGGCGGCGATCGGACTGGTGCTGGGCGGGAGCCAGGCCCTCTCACGGTCGCTGTTCTCGCATCTGGTGCCGCGCGGCAAGGAGGCGGAGTACTTCTCCGCGTACGAGTTGAGCGACCGCGGACTGAGCTGGCTGGGGCCCCTGGTGTTCGGTCTGGCGTACCAGCTGACCGGCAGCTACCGGGACGCGATCATCTCGCTGATCGTGTTCTTCGCGCTCGGCGCGGTGCTGCTCGCACGGGTCCCGGTGAGGCGTGCGGTGGAGGCCGCGGGCAACCCCGTGCCGGAACGGATTTAGACGTTGAACTCAAAGGGCGGTAGTATACGTCTTTGGCCTGCCCGGAGGACCGTTACTGCCAGTGGAAGCGGCCCAACCGTTGAGTGACAACATTCACCAGAGGTGACAAACCGGGCATGGGCGGGTACTCAACCCAGATAAAGCAGCGGCACGACGGGCGACGCATGACCGGCAACGGGAATCTTTACCGCCGACCGGACGTTGACCGGATGACGACGACAGCGACATTTTGTCCTGTGGGCGACAAGCCCGGGAGGCACGATTCATGAGTGAGCGAGCTCTCCGCGGCACGCGACTTGTGGTTACCAGCTACGAGACGGACCGCGGCATCGATCTGGCCCCGCGCCAGGCGGTGGAGTACGCATGCCAGAACGGACATCGATTTGAGATGCCGTTCTCGGTAGAGGCAGAGATTCCGCCGGAGTGGGAGTGCAAGGCGTGCGGCGCCCAGGCACTCCTGGTGGACGGGGACGGCCCCGAAGAGAAGAAGGGCAAGCCGGCGCGCACGCACTGGGACATGCTCATGGAGCGGCGCACCCGCGAGGAGCTGGAGGAGGTGCTGGCCGAGAGGCTGGCGGTTCTGCGCTCCGGAGCCATGAACATCGCCGTGCACCCGCGGGACAGCAGGAAGTCTGCCTGACCGCGTAACACCGCACAGCAGCACAGCACCAAGAGCCGCGGGCCGTGACACAGAACCTGTGTCACGGCCCGCGGCTCTTCGGCATGCCCCGAGGGATCGTCCCGACGGCACGGCCCCGGTGCGGCCGGGCGCCGGTGCGGCCGAACCGGTGCGGCCGGGAGCCTTCCGTCAGGGTGTGAGGGGCGGGCGGGGGCCCCGAGGGTCGTCGTCGGGCCCGGAGGGCGCCTGGGAGCCGTCCTCGCGGATGACCTCGCCCTGGACGACCTTGCCGTCCGGCCGGTGCATCCTGGCCTGCTGGAAGGCGTCCGAGAGGCCCCCCGGCGTCGCGGCCCGCATACGGCGCTCCAGCGAGCGCTCCGCGTAACGGCTGACCATGGTGCGCACCGGTGGCACCAGCAGGATCAGCCCGGCCGCGTCGGAGATCAGACCGGGGATCAGGAGCAGCAGCCCGCCCAGCATCAGCAGCCCGTTGCCCCGGGAGCCCTTGCCGCCCGCGGGGGCGGCCGGCGGCGTGGCCGGAGCGCCGGGCTGCCCCGGCATCTGCTGGAGGGTCTCGGTGAGGTTCTTGAAGGCGCGCCGGCCGGCGCTCTTGATCACCACGGCGCCGAGCACGGCCCCGGCCACCAGGATCAGCAGCACGACGAGGCCGCCCGCGGCCGAGGCGACCAGGGTCAGCAGCCAGATCTCCAGGACCAGCCAGGCGGCCAGGGCCAGCGGCAGGAATCTACGGGCGCGCGAGCGCCGGGGACGGGTCGGGGGCAGAGTGCCGGTCGTCATGTCCCCAGTGTGCCTGTACGGGCGTGCAAGCGGCGTAAGGGGGTGATCATGAAGCCGGTCGGGCGACGCCCTCATCCGCCGGTCAGGGGCTCAGAGGGTCTTGCGGCCCAGGACCTTGTTCGCGCGGGAGGTGATGCCCCAGCCGGTGACCCGCCACAGCGCCTCGACGAGGATGTCCCGGCTCATCTTGGAGTCGCCGATCTCCCGGTCGACGAAGGTAATGGGGACCTCGACCACGTGATAGCCCGCCTCGACCGCGCGGCGGGCGAGATCCACCTGGAAGCAGTAGCCCTGCGAGGCGACCTCGCCCAGTCCGAGACCGTCGAGCGTCCCGGTGCGGAAGGCGCGGTAGCCGCCGGTGACGTCCCGGACGGAGAGACCGAGGGCGAGCCGCGAGTAGAGGCTGCCGCCGCGCGAGATCACCTCACGGCTCTTGGGCCAGTTGACCACGCGACCGCCCGGCACCCAGCGGGATCCGAGGACCAGATCGGCGCCCTTGAGCGCGGTGAGCAGCCGGGGCAGCTCCTCGGGCTGGTGGGAGCCGTCGGCGTCCATCTCGACGAGCACGCCGTAGCCGTGCTCGGAGCCCCAGGCGAAGCCCGCGAGGTAGGCGGCGCCGAGCCCTTCCTTGCCCTTGCGGTGCAGGACGTGGACCTGGTCGTCGGCCGCGGCGATCTCGTCCGCCGCCTTGCCGGTGCCGTCGGGGCTGTTGTCGTCGGCCACCAGGATGTCGACATCCGGGACGGCGGTGCGCACCCGGTCGACGATCGGCCCGATGTTCTCGACCTCGTTGTAGGTCGGGATGATCACCAGAACCTTGCCGAGCGGGCCGAACTGCCTCTGACCGCCGTCGTTCACTACTGCCCCTTAAAGTCCGTACACAGGGGGACACCATATCCAGCACATCGCCGCCGGGCTCCGACGCGGTCGCGCGGGCGTGCGGCGCGGCGCGGACAGACCCGTGGAACTGCGGACAGAACACGGGTCCACGACACGGTGCCCCTCCCCTGGGAGAGAAGCGCGAGAGAAAGCGTCGGAACTTCGGATCGGGGCCCGGCGCCCTTCGGGCCGACCTGGGACCCGCTGGCTGCGGGTCGACCGAAAGCCGTTGTCTACTGAACGTCCGGGCCCCACCCGGGTCCCACCCTCCGTCCGGCTGAAACCTTCCCTCGCCCCCGAGGCGCGGGCGCTGAACCTGGCTGTCAGCGGTGGTGCGCCGGTGCGGCACACCACCTCATGACCCAGCGGCGTTCGACGACTGCGTGGAGGTTTAACCGGTCGGACGTCCTGTGGTGGACCCGGCCGAACCTACCGGCCCGTGGGCGCTTTCTGTCAACAGCCGTGCGACCTGCGACTTTTTCCGATATTGCCTGGTTAGTGCCGAGGGGCCGCAGGTCGCGGACCGGTGATCGGGCCATCGATCGGCGGTACGAAATGTCCCGACGTCACTCGTTCGGTCGTACGTAGACAGTTTGTCCGAAGACCACGGTCCGCAGGCAGACGGGAAGGTCGGCACCGGGGTCGAGATCCGGCAGACCGGGCGTGCCGGACCGGGGGTCGGTGGACCATCGGGCGACCCGGTCGTCGGGGGCCTGGACCAGGAGTTCGGCGGTGCGCCAGACGGCGTAGTCGGCCGGGGCGCCGGGCACCAGGAGGCCACCGTCGTCACGGCCGACGGCCCGCCAGCCGCCGCGGGTGTGCGCGGTGAACCCGGCGCGGACCGAGATGCGGTGTTCCGGGGTGCGGTGGTGGGCGGCGGCCCGCACGGTGCCCCAGGGGTCGAGCGGGGTGACCGGGCTGTCGGAGCCGAAGGCCAGCGGCACTCCGGCGCGCAGCAGCGCCGCGTACGGGTTGAGGGTGGCGGCCCGCTCCGCGCCGAGGCGCTCGGCGTACATCCCCTCCGGGCCGCCCCAGGCGGCGTCGAAGGCGGGCTGGACGGAGGCGGTGAGTCCCAGTTCCGCGAAGGCGGCGATCGTCTCGGGGGTGAGCATCTCGGCGTGTTCGACGCGGTGGCGGGCGGCCCGGATCCGATCGAGGCCGAGCGTCCCGGCGGCGGCCCTGATGCCGTCCACCACGGCGGTGACCGCGGCGTCGCCGATGGCGTGGAAGCCCGCCTGGAGGCCCGCCTCGGTGCAGGCGGTGACATGGGCGGCGATCCGGGCGGCGTCCAGGTGGGCGGTGCCGGTGTGCGGGTCGTCCGCGTAGGGCCGGTGCAGGCAGGCGGTGTGCGAGCCGAGGGAGCCGTCGACGAACAGGTCGCCGGCCGCGCCGATCGCGCCCAGTTCGCGGATGCGCCGGGCGTCCTTCTCGTCGGCGATCTCCTCGGCCCAGAGGCCGAGGACGCGCGGCCCCGGCCGCTCGGCGGCGAGGGCCAGGAGGGAGGTGAAGTCCTCCTCGTCGGAGATCTCGGGCCCGCCGCACTCGTGCACGCTGCCGATGCCGAGGGAGGCGGCGTGGTCGAGGGCGGCGCGCTGCGCGGCGGCCCGCTGGGCGGCCGGGAGCGCGCCGTGGGCGGCGGCCCGTACCGCGTGGTGGGCGTCGCCGGTCAGCGGCGCGTCGGGGTGGTAACCGGTCATCGCGGTGACGCCGGGGACGAGGTCCAGCAGGGCGGTCGTGACGATCGCGGAGTGCACGTCGATCCGCGGCAGGTACAGGGCCCGGCCGCCGGCCGCCCCGTCGAGCTCGGCGCGCGAGGGGTGGCGGCGCTCGGGCCAGCGGGCGGAGTCCCAGCCGTGTCCGAGCAGAACGTCCCCGGCAGGGCGCCCCTTCGCGAACGCACGGACGAGGCCGAGTGCCTCGGACAGCGTGCGGGCGCCGGAGAGGTCGAGCCCCGTCAGGGCCAGGCCGGTGGCCGTGGTGTGCACATGGGCGTCGGTGAACGCCGGGGTGACCAGGGCGCCTTCGAGGTCGACCACCTCGTCCACGCCGCTCGCGAAGGCGTCGGCGGCTCCTTCGGACCCCACCCAGGCGACATGCCCGCGTTCGACGACCATCGCGGTGGCGAACGGGTCGGCCGGGCTGTGGACGTCTCCGCCGCGCAACAGCACGGTGCGGTGTTCGGGGGCGCTCTGGGGGGCGGTGCTCTGGCTCATGGGACCAGTCTCGCGCCTGTCGGCCGCCGCCCGGTCCCCGGCCCCCCTCACGGAGCGGCGGCCCGCCGTTCAGATACGCGGGGGCCGGGCCTCGTACGGGGTGGACAGGACGACGGTGGTCCGGGTGGACACGCCGGCGAGCGTGCGGATCCGGGTGAGCAGATGCTCCAGCTCCAACGGGGTCGCCACGCGCACCTTCAGGATGTAGTTCTCGTCCCCGGCGACGCTGTGGCAGGCCTCCAGTTCGGGCACCCCGGCGAGCCGTTCGGCGATGTCGTCGGGTGCGCTCGGGTCGAACGGCTTCACCGAGATGAACGCGGTGAGGGGCAGCCCGACGGCCTCGGGGTCGACGACCGCGGCGTAGCCGCGGATCACCCCGCGCTGCTCCAGTCGGCGGACGCGCTGATGAACCGCCGAAGTGGACAGGCCCGTGGCCTTGCCCAGGTCGGTGTAGCTCATCCGCCCGTCCTTGACGAGCAACTCAACGATCTGACGGTCCAGCTCCTCCATGTGGATCAACCTATGGCCCCGGGCACCGCTCGGCACAGTCGCGCGGGTCACGGAACGGCACCTGCGGGCAGCATGTGACGAATGCCACAGGTCCACGGGTCGGTAGCGGGCCGCCTCGCGGTTACCGGCGATCCGCGACGGGAAGTGCTTGCTGTGGTCGAGGCCGTGGCGCCTTGTGGCCCACCCGAGGGGGGAATTTCCATGCAGAGCCTGAAGCTCACCGAACGTACCGAACCGGAGCCTGTCGATCCGGACGACGACGGTAGCGCCGACGCGTACGACATGTTCGAGATGGTCCGGGTGATCTGCCCGGACTGCGCCCAGCCCATCGCGCTGCTGGCCGACGAGGACGTCCTGCCGGAGCACGCCCGGTGCCCCACGCCGTGGAACCCCTTCGTCCTCACCGTCTGCGCCGGAACCGGCCGCGGCGTGAGCGAAGCCCGGCCCGCGGACGAGACGCTGGAGCTCCAGGAGCAGGAGGCGGGGCTGCTGTTGACGCTCCCCCAGGGGCTCGACTGGCGGATGCAGCCCTTCTCGCACGCCGGCGGACCCGGCTCCCGTCCGCTGCGTGTGCCGTGGATGCGGCACGAGGCCGCCTGACCCGTACGCCGTACGCCCTGCCCAGCACCACGACGGCCCGGCCGCCGTGGTGCCCGCGGTCCCGCACCCCCGGTCGCCGGCGACAAGGTGCGGGCACCCGCGAACGAGCGCTCGAATCGGCGCGGCAGTGACCCCGGCCCGCCCTGCGGCGTTGGCCCCGTATGACCACGCTGCATTCAACAGTCGGTCCGGGTCGCCGCCGTCTTGCCGCACCCGCCCCCGAAGAATCGGTTCCGCAGCCGGGAACGCCCGTACAGCCGCTGCCCCGCTCCACGGGGACCTCGCCCCTGGGCACCCCCGTGGACCCGCCGATCTACAGCGCGCTGCTCAGGCAGTGGGAGAGCGACGGCCGCACACTGCCGGGCCGCCGCGACCCGGAGTGGAACCAGGCCGCGGCACTGCCCCCCTGGCCCGAGGCGCCGCTGCGGTTCAGCGCGTCTCGGGACCCGCGAGGTGGCGCGCGATGACCATGCGCTGGATCTGATTGGTGCCCTCCACGATCTGGAGCACCTTCGCCTCGCGCATCAGCCGTTCGACCGGGAAGTCGAGCGTGTAGCCGTATCCGCCGAGCACCTGTACGGCGTCGGTGGTCACCCGCATGGCCGCGTCCGTGCAGAACAGCTTCGCCATGGCGGCCTGCCGGGAGAAGGGCTCCCCCGCGTCCCGCAGTCGCGCCGCCTCCAGGTACAGCGCACGGCCGGCCTCGATCTGGGTGGCCATGTCGGCGAGCATGAACCGCAGCCCCTGGAAGTCCGCGATGGGGCGGCCGAACTGCCGCCGGTCTGTGGCGTACCGAACAGCCTCGTCCAGGGCGGCCTGGGCGACCCCGACGGCACAGGCGGCGATGCCGAGGCGCCCGGAGTCGAGCGCGGACAGGGCGATGGCGAAGCCCTGGCCCTCCTCGCCGATGCGCCGGTCGTCGCCGACCCGTACGCCGTCGAAGTGGAGCTGGGCCGTCGGCGAGCCCTTCATCCCCATCTTCTTCTCGGGGAGAGCGGCGTTCAGCCCCTCGGCGTCGCCGGGGACGAGGAAGGCCGTGATGCCGCGGGGGCCCTCGACGCCGGTGCGGGCGAGCACGGTGCAGAAGTCCGCGACGCCACCGTGGGTGATCCAGGCCTTGGTGCCGGTGATGACCCAGTCGTCCCCGTCCCGCACGGCCTTGGTGCGCAGGGAGGCGGCGTCGGAGCCGGATGCGGGTTCGGAGAGGCAGTAGGCGCCCAGCAGGCCGCCGGAGAGCATGGCCGGCAGGTGCGCGGCGCGCTGCGCGTCGGTGCCGTATCCGGCCAGGGCGTGGCAGGCGAGGGAGTGGACGCTGACGCCGAGACCGACGGTGAGCCGGGCCGCGGCCAGTTCTTCCAGGACCTGGAGGTAGACCTCGTAGGGCTGGTCACCGCCACCGTGGGCGGAGTCGTACGGAAGTCCCAGGAGTCCGGCCTCGGACAGGAGGGTGAAGACCTCTCGCGGGAAGACTCCGGCTTCCTCCTCCTCGGCCGCCCGGGGAGCGATCTCCTTCGACACGATGTCGCGGACGAGCGCGACGAGCTGCCGGGACTCCTCGGTGGGCAGACGGCGTTCCACCGGCTGCGGGGCACGGTCGGACATGACGGCGCTCTCCTCCCTGTCGGGCGTTGCGGCGGTCGCGCGCTCGGGGTGGGAGAGGCGCCGCCGGGTGATCTCCCGGAAGTGACCCGGGAAAAACAGACTGCCCCGCCGATCCTGCCCTTCCGGGTCACGGGTGGCACGGTCATCGGCTGTGGCGGGATGAGTATGCCCGATCGGATGCCTCCCGTCACGGGGTCAACGCGCAGGCCGGACGGCCGGGAGTGCCTGCGGACCACCGGCGAATTGGTCCGAACCATTGACCCAACTGGTCTAGTCCTTCTACGGTTCCACCGGACGTCTATCGCGTCCATGTCAAACCGGGCGCTCCCGCCCGCAGTTCGGCCAGCACCCCCCACGCACCAGCCCTCCCCCACGAGGAGCCACGATGTTCAAGCTGCACCGTCCCCGCGCCCGGCTCCGGGCGCTCGCCGCGGCCGCCTGTACGGCGGCCCTCGGCGCCACCCTGCTCGGCGTCGCGGGAATGTCCCCGGCCGGCGCCACCCCCGCCGCACAGCCGGCCGCTGCCCCCGCCGCGGCCGAGGCCGCCCCCACGGCGGCGGGCGACAAGGTGATCGGATACTTCACCAACTGGGGTACGTACGACCGCAATTACCACGTCAAGAACATCGAGACGTCGGGTTCCGCGGACAAGCTCACCCACATCAACTACGCCTTCGGCAACGTCACCGGCGGCAAGTGCACGATCGGTGACTCCTACGCCGACTACGAGAAGGCCTACACGGCCGACCAGTCGGTCGACGGGGTCGCCGACACCTGGGACCAGCCGCTGCGCGGCAACTTCAACCAGCTGCGCAAGCTGAAGAAGCTCCACCCGGACCTCAAGATCCTCTGGTCCTTCGGCGGCTGGACCTGGTCCGGCGGCTTCGGCCAGGCGGCGCAGAACCCGGCCGCCTTCGCGAAGTCCTGCCGCGACCTGGTGGAGGACCCCCGCTGGGCCGATGTCTTCGACGGCATCGACATCGACTGGGAGTACCCCAACGCCTGCGGTCTCACCTGTGACACCAGCGGCCGCGACGCGTACGGCAACCTGCTGGGCGAGCTGCGCAAGTCCTTCGGGACCGACCTGGTCACCTCGGCGATCACCGCGGACGGCTCCGACGGCGGCAAGATCGACGCGGTGGACTACGCGGGGGCGGCGAAGCACCTCGACTGGTACCTGCCGATGACGTACGACTTCTTCGGCGCCTGGGAGGCGAAGGGGCCGACGGCACCGCACTCCCCGCTGACCTCCTACCCGGGCGTCCCGACGGAGGGCTTCAACTCCGACGCCGCGATCTCCAAGCTGAAGTCCCTCGGCATCCCGCCGGAGAAGCTGCTGCTGGGCATCGGCTTCTACGGCCGCGGCTGGACCGGCGTCACCCAGTCCGAGCCGGGCGGCAGCGCTACCGGTGCGGCGGCGGGTACGTACGAAGCGGGCATCGAGGACTACCGGGTCCTCAAGAACAGCTGCCCCGCCACGGGCAAGGTGGCCGGTACGGCGTACGCGCACTGCGGCACCAACTGGTGGAGCTACGACACCCCGGAGACCATCGGCACCAAGATGAACTACAAGAACGAACAGGGCCTGGGAGGCACGTTCTTCTGGGAGCTGAGCGGTGACACCGGGAACGGTGAGCTGATCAAGGCGATCCGCTAGCGGCCGGGAGGCCGACGGACGGGACGGGCGGGGTGCCGGACGGGCGCCCCGCCCTTTCGCGCGCCCTGTCCTGCCGGGAGACCGGAGTCAGGCCGTCACAGCAGACCGAGCAGTGGGCGACGCCACACCGCGCCCAGGGCCCAGCGGGGTCCGCGCACCGGCGGCGGACCCGGTGCCGGGCCCGCGTCCGCCCTCACTTGCGGCCGACGCCCGCGTACATCGCGACGTCGGGCGTCGGCGTCGCGGCCCGCCACGCGGAGCACGACACCACCCCGGGCTCCAGCAGTTCCAGGCCCTCGAAGTAGCGCGCGACGGCGGCCGGGGTCCGCTGCGTGAGCTTCGGCGTACCGTGCTCGTTCCAGAACGCCACCGCCTCGTCCACGTCCGGCATGTCGGGGTGCGTGACGGTGTGGGACAGGACGAGGTGGCTGCCGGGGGCCAAGGCGTCCATGAGCCGGCGGACGATCGCGTACGACTCCTCGTCGTCCTCGACGAAGATGACGACTCCGAGCAGCATCAGCGCCACCGGCTCCGAGAAGTCGATGGTCTTCGCCGCCTCGGCCAGGATCGTGTCGACGTCCCGCAGGTCGGCGTCCAGGTAGTCGGTGCGGCCCTCGGGCGTCCCGACCAGCAGCGCCTGGGCGTGCGCCAGCACCAGCGGGTCGTTGTCCACGTACACGACACGGGCGTCGGGGGCCACGCGCTGAGCGACCTCGTGGGTGTTGTCGGCACTGGGCAGCCCCGTTCCGATGTCCAGGAACTGCGTGATGCCCTCCCGCTCGGCCAGATGTCGCACCGCCCGCCCCAGGAACAACCGGTCCGCCTTCGCGTATGCGCCGATCCCGGGGTGCAGCTCCCGGATCTCGTCACCGGCCGCCCGGTCGACCGGGTAGTTGTCCTTGCCGCCGGTCCAGTAGTTCCATATCCGGGCGGTGTGCGGGCGGGACGTGTCGATGCGCGATTCGATGTCGTTCACGCGTTCAACATAGCGCTCACCTCGGCAACTCCCTTGACCCGATGACACTTTGGGCCGTCGGACGGGCATGCGTCGCGCTCCCCTCGCCCGCCGGGCAGGATCCCGCTAAGGTCTCGTCCGGTGGACAAGGATGAATCCGGACGGACCGACGCGGTAGCCGAGGCGCTGGGAGACCGGCGCACCGCCGCCCTCGCCGAACTGACCCGCCGCGTCGCCGACCTGCGCGACATGAGCGAGCACGCGGGCACCAGCGATGTGCTGCTGGCCCCTCTGACGGGCCCGGCCAGGCGGAAGTGGGAACGCCTCGCCCGGCAGGAGGCCGAGAACTGGGTCTTCGTCCTCACCGACGACGACTCCACGGTCCTCGCGGTGGACGAGGCGTCCGAAGCCGGACTCCGTGATCCGGCGGCCGCCGTCGTCTATCCCGAGTTGCACTCCCGGCTGGTCAGTTGGTGGCTCGTCCACGCCTGGCGCAGCGCCGACCTGCTCGCGGACACCCTGGACAGCCTGACCCGGTGGCGTATCGCCTCCGGCGCCGTGACGGCCCGGGCGGTCATCGAGGAGGCGGGAGCCCTGGTGGTCGAACACCGTGCCATCGTCGACAGCTGGAGAATCGGGAAGGCCGCCGCCGAAGGCTCCGTGAAGCGGCCGGCCCTGGTCCGCGAGGCGCTCGCCCCCGTCCTCCTGAAGGCCGGGTTCGGCTCCAGGATGGAGAACAGTCACGCGGACTTCCAGGCCACCAACGTACTCACCCTGGTCAAGAAGCTGACCAGGGAGACGGGCGAGGACCGCTTCCCGAAGTGGTACGACCTGCTCTCCGACGCCGCGCACCCGGCGTTCGGAGCCAGGATCGCCTACGCCACCCCTGCCTTCCGCCACGAGTCGAAGGCCGTCATGGTGCGCAGTTACGCCCGATCCCCCATGTCGCTCACCGACGGCAGATCCGCTCAGTCCCTGGAGCCGACCGTCGCCCTCGCCGTCGCCGACTCCCTGATCGCCGCAGGTACGCACATCGTGAACCTTCTCGACGACAGCCTGGCCGTGGTGGACGACTTCGGCCTGACGACATCGGCGGCAACACTCACCCGCCGTACCTACTGGCGCGCCTTCCACCCCACACGCGGCAGCCGTGCCTGCCCCTGCGGCCGCGGGAAATGGTCCGTCTGCGGCCACCGCTGGGGCGTGGCGGGGCCCGGCCGGCCATGAGCGGGAGGACCGCGCGGCCGCACCCGACCGCTCACAGCAGGCCGAGCGACCGCAGCACGCGCTGCTGACCCGGTGTCGTCCGGGTCGGCCAGTAGACGTAACACACCCCGCCCGTACCGCTCCTGACCTTGCCGCCCGCGTCGTAGCGCTTGGTCCGCAGCCAGATGTTCTCCCACTCGCGCCGCCGGTAGACCCGGCGTACCGCGTCGTTGTCGGAGGACGCGGGGTCGTTGGCGATGACGTCGCCGTCGGGGGTGAAGCCGATGACCGTCATCAGGTGGCCGGCCGTCCCGTATCCGGCGCCGGTCAGTTCCTCCTTCAGGAAGGACTGGGAGGTGATGACGGGGATGCCGGCGCGGATCAGCCGCTCCACGTCGGTGAGCGAGCCGAGCCGGGTGACGACGGCGTTCAGGTCGCGGTACGTGGCGGCGTAGGCGGCGTTGAACGGCCAGTTGCCGCAGCCCTCGTACTGGTAGTCGTAGGTCTGGCGGGCGGCGTGGCAGACCTGGGGGTCGGGCAGGCCGGGCTTGACCCAGGCCAGGTCCTCCGCGGTGGGGCGGCGGCCCCAGTGCTCGATGATCATCTGCGAGGAGGTGGGGCTGCACCACGCCTCGCCGCCGTTGTCGTACTCCGGGTACTGCCCGATGTGGACGTTCTGCGAGTAGCGGGGCACGGGCAGTTCGCGGGCGAGCGCGGGGGTGCTCGCGGGCACGGTGAAGCGGTCGGGCACGTCGGAGGCCATCGCGCCGACCCGCCAGACGGTCGGGGTGAGGCGGCTGCCCGGGGTGCGGTACAGCGTGAGCCGCAGCCGGTAGGAGACCAGGCGGACGCCGCTCGCGGGGTCGTCCACCGAGAAGGTGTCCGTCCACACGGAGCTGTGCGGGTCGCCCTGGCCGTCGACGGACGTACGGCGGATGTCGCCGTCGCCCGCCGCCCACCGGCCCATCACGAACCAGGGGGTCGCGGTGCCGTCCCCGTAGACGCCGCTGAGCTCGACCTGGATCCAGGTGCCGGCCGGGGTGCGGGCGTTCCAGGAGGCGATCACCTCGGTGGCGGGGACGGCGGAGCGGTGCACGGAGGAGGTCCAGGTGGCGTAGTCCCAGGCGGCCGTCCTGCCGGTGTGCGGGTCGGTGTAGTCGGTACGGCCCGCCGGGACGGCGATGACCACGCCGGGCCGGGGCCCGGGAAGCACCCGGGTTCCGTCGCCCGTGCCGCAGCGCCAGTCGGTGTAGGTGTGCCAGAAGCGGTTGTCCACGAGGGCCCCCGGGGCGGCGGAGGAGCCGGCGGGCGAGGTCGGGGCTGCGGACGCGGACGCGGCGGAGGCCACCGTGCCGGCGCCCGCCGCCGCGGCGAGCGCGGCGGTCAGAACGGTTCTGCGCGAAGTCGGACTGGTCATGGTGTGACCCCCGGTCGGATGCGGAAGGTGGTCTGCGGGTGCCGTGCGGTGCGCCAACTATCCCGGCTCGCGGCCGGATCGGGCCAGCGGTTCGGCAGCCGCCGCCGGACCAATATGGGTCTGGACCACTGGCGTGACCTGCGACGGCCCCCGGGCGCTTTCGTGCCGGAACGTACCCTGGAGCCATGGACGACCTGGCCCGCCACGCCGATGACCTCTCCTCGCTGCCCCCGTCCTGCGGGCCGGTGCGGCTCGTCGCGGTCGACGGGCACGCCGGTTCGGGCAAGAGCACCTTCGCCGCCCGCCTCGCGGCGGCGCTGGGCGGTGCGCCGGTCCTCCATCTGGACGACCTCGCCACGCACGAGGAGCTGTTCGGCTGGACGGGGCGGCTGCGGGAGCAGGTGCTGCTGCCCCTCTCGCGCGGCGGGAGCGCCCGCTATGCCCCGTACGACTGGACGGAGCGGCGCTTCGGCCCGGCGCGGACCCTGGAGCCGGCCCCGGTGGTGCTGGTGGAGGGGGTCGGCGCGGGAC
This sequence comes from Streptomyces anulatus, assembly GCF_014650675.1. Taxonomy (GTDB): domain Bacteria; phylum Actinomycetota; class Actinomycetes; order Streptomycetales; family Streptomycetaceae; genus Streptomyces; species Streptomyces anulatus. Next base: position 51,864 of record NZ_BMVK01000006.1, read on the forward strand.
GCCGTCAGGTGCGCCCGTGGCTGGCGGCGCTGTGCTGGATGGAGCTGGACCGGGACACGTCCTGGGGGCGGGGCCGACGGCGGGACGGCGCCGGACTCACCGGGTTCTGGGACGGGTGGACGCTCGCCGAGGCACGGCACTTCGCCGGGGATCCCTCACGGCCGTACGCCGACGCTCTGGTACGCCAGTTGCCGGAGGGGTACGCGTGGCTGCCGGGGCCCCGCGCGACAGCGGGAGCGAACCGAACCGTCACGCACGGTAGCCAGGACGTCCCGCCATACTGAGCAGTCGGAAATCGGCCCGGATGTACCCCAACTCTGCTTGACCGGGGGGCCTTACTGGTCTTACGTTCTCATTGTGCGGCTTTTCGGAGCCCCCATGGACGCGAAGCCCCCGGTTGTTCCCCCGTGATCGGGGGCTTCGCTCTGTGCTCCCACCGCCACCCCGGCGACCACGCAGAGCGATTCACTCACCCTGGGTCACCACCGCAGGGTCGGCCGTCGGGCGCCCATATCCCCCTGCGCGGGTACGATGCACCTCGGTGTGGTCAATTCCCTTCCTCCACGCCGTGATTCAGCACGCTCCGGTGGGCATGCTGTGCGGGCGGGACATCCTGGGGGCACGGTTTGTGGGGGACCTGATGGACATCGGCACACAGGGCGCTGGCGCCCCTGCCGACCTCGCCTGGCTGCGTGGCATGGACGCCTACACGATGGGCGCCTACCCGCAGGCCGAGGAGGAGTTCAGAGCCGCGGTGCGGTTCGATCCGGGCATGGCGGACGGCTGGCTCGGCCTCCACGCGCTGCGCATCGACACCACCACGGCCCTGTTACGCATGTACCGGCACCGCGACCGCTTCGGCGAACAGCGCGCACGCCACCGACGTACGCTCAACTCCTGGTACTGGCTGGGCTGGTGGGTACAGCCGGTGCTGGAGAGTCAGCGCGATCTGCTGCTGGCGCACGCCTCGCACTGGCTGGACGGACGTCATGTGCCGGAGCTGGACCGGGCGTTGGCCGGGCTGCCACCGGTGGACGCGGATCCGCAGGTGCGGTTCCTGCACGCCTGTCGCTCCTATCTGGTCAAGGACTGGGAGCAGTTGGTGCGCTGCACCGAGCAGCTGGTCGACGATCCGATGCTGGGCATCGAGGCGGGTCTGTTCGGCGGGATGGCGCGGGTCCGGCTGGAGATGTTCGGGCAGGCGGAACCCCTGCTGTCGGCGGCGCTGATGCGCTGCCGCAGCGAGCAGCCGCAGCGCAAGGAGCTGCGCTACTGGCTGGCGCGGGCCCACGAGGGCACCGGGCGCAGCGCGGCCGCCCTGCCGCTGTACCGGGCGGTGCACCGGGTCGACCCGGCCTTCATGGACACCTCCGCCCGGCTCGCCGCGCTCGTGGAGGGCGACGGGTACGACGAGTCGGCGGACCTGGCCGCCGTGACCCTGACCGGTTTCGGATCGGGGGCGGGGGCGCAGCCGGAGGGCGACGCGCTGCTCGGCACCGATCTGGTGGACGGGCGGGAGCCCTGGCCGGTGAGCGACGCGGGGCTGCTCGGCGATGACCCGGTTCCCGGTCCGCCCGCCCCCGTCGAGGGCGCCCGCCGCACCAAGACCCGGAAGCCGCCGCCCTTCCCGGCCGGGCCCAGCGATCCCGCCCTGCTCGCCGAGGCGCTGGCGCAGCTGGAGCGCATGGTCGGTCTCGAACCGGTCAAGCGGCAGGTCAAGGCGCTCTCGGCGCAGTTGAACATGGCCCGGCTGCGGGCCGATCAGGGCCTCCCCGTCCAGCCACCGAAGCGCCACTTCGTCTTCTCCGGCCCCTCCGGCACCGGCAAGACCACCGTGGCGCGCATCCTCGGCCGGGTCTTCTACGCCCTCGGTCTGCTCGGCGGCGATCATCTGGTCGAGGCCCAGCGGTCCGATCTGGTCGGGGAGTTCCTGGGGCAGACGGCGGTGAAGGCCAATGAGCTGATCGACTCCGCGCTCGGCGGGGTGCTGTTCGTCGACGAGGCGTACAGCCTGGCCAACTCCGGTTACAGCAAGGGCGACGCGTACGGCGACGAGGCGCTCCAGGTCCTCCTCAAGCGGGCCGAGGACAACCGGGACCATCTCGTCGTCATCCTCGCGGGCTACCCGGAGGGCATGGACCGGCTGCTCGCCACGAACCCGGGCCTCTCCTCCCGCTTCACCAGCCGGGTCGACTTCCCCAGCTACCGGCCGCTCGAACTCACCGCGATCGGGAGCGTGCTGGCGGCCGAGAACGACGACCTGTGGGACGAGGAGGCGGTGGACGAGCTGCGCTCGATCAGCGGCCATGTGGTGGACCAGGGCTGGATCGACGAGCTGGGCAACGGCCGCTTCCTGCGGACGCTGTACGAGAAGAGCTGCGCCTACCGTGATCTGCGGCTCTCCGGCTACGCGGGCGAGCTGACCCGGGAGGACCTGTCGACGCTGCGGCTCCCGGACCTGATGCAGGCGTACGGCGAGGTGCTGTCGGGGCGCGGTCCGGTGGGCCGGGGCAAGCAGGAGCCGGGCGCGGTGTGACGCCGCGCCGGGGGCGTTCGCTCCCGGCGCGGCGTCCGCCTCACCTCAGTGCACGAGGGCCCCGGGCGCCGGAAGGTCCGGCGCCTTCGGCACGTCCACCGTGCGGCGGGGCACCGTGACCGTCCGGTGGGCCGGGTCGCGCACCTCCCCCACCAGCGTCTCCAGGACGTCCTCCATGGCGACCAGGCCGAGGATCCGGCCCGAGGCGTCCGCGACCTGCGCCAGGTGCGTCGCCGCACGGCGCATCACGGTCAGGGCGTCGTCGAGCGGGAGTTCGGCCCGTACGGTCGCCATCGGGCGCCAGATCTGCTGCGGGACCGCGCGGTCCGGGTCCTCCAGCTCCAGGACGTCCTTGACGTGGAGGTAGCCCATGAACGGGCCGCCGCCGTCCGCGCAGACCGGGAAGCGGGAGAAGCCGGTGCGCACCGTCAGCTCCTCGATCAGGCGGGGGGTCACGGACGGGTCGACCGTGACCAGGGAGGCCCGCTCCAGCAGGACGTCGGCGACGGGCCTGCTGCCCAGTTCGAGGGCGTCCTCCAGGCGTGTCGCCGCCTCCGGTCCGAGGAGGCCGGCCTGTCCGGAGTCCTCCACGAGCCGGTTGAGCTGCTCGCTGGTGAAGACGGCCTCCACCTCGTCCTTCGGCTCGACGCCGAACAGCCGCAGCACCAGGCCGGCGCAGGCGCCCAGTGCGGTGGTGACCGGACGGCAGAGCCGGGCGAAGGCGACCAGACCGGGGCTCAGCCACAGTGCGGTCCGCTCGGGTGCGGCCATCGCGAGGTTCTTCGGGACCATCTCGCCGATGACCAGGTGCAGGACGACCACCGACAGGAGCGCGAGGGCGAAGCCGAGGGGGTGGACGAGTCCGTCGGGGACGTGCGCCGCGTGGAAGACCGGCTCCAGGAGATGGGCGACGGTCGGCTCGGCGACGGCTCCGAGGGTGAGGGAGCAGACGGTGATGCCGAACTGGGCGGCGGCCATCATCTGCGGCAGGTTCTCCAGGCCGTGCAGGACCGTGCGGGCCCGGCCGGAGCCCTGTGCGGCGAGCGGTTCGATCTGGCTGCGGCGTACGGAGACGAGGGCGAACTCGGCGCCGACGAAGAAGCCGTTCGCCAGCACGAGGAGGGCGGCGAGGAGGAGTTGGAGCATGCTCATCGCGCGGCCCCCAGCAGCGCCGGTGCGGCCCTGTCCGGCAGCGGGTCGGCCGCCCGGGTGAAACGGACCCGTTCGGCGCGGTTGTGGCCGACCTGGCGGACGGAGATCCGCCAGCCGGGGAGTTCGGCCCGGTCGCCGGGGGCGGGGATGCGGCCCAGCAGGCCGGCGACGAGCCCGGCGACGGTCTCGTAGGGTCCCTCGGGCACGTCCAGGCCGCTCCGGCGCAGGGTGTGCACCCGGCAGCTGCCCTCGGCGTCCCAGACCGGGCGGCCGTCCTCGCCGAGGGCGGCGGTCAGCTCGGGGCGGCCGGCGCCCTCGGCGTCGTGCTCGTCGCGGACCTCGCCGACGAGTTCCTCGATGATGTCCTCCAGGGTGACGACGCCGGCGGTGCCGCCGTACTCGTCGACGACCACGGCTATCGGCTGTTCGTGGCGCAGCCGCCGCAGCAGCGTCTCCACCGGCAGCGTCCCGGGCACCAGGAGCGGGGGGACGGCGATCCGTCCGGCCGGGGTGCGCAGGCGGTCGGGGGCGGGGACGGCGAGGGCGTCCTTGAGGTGGACCATGCCGATGACCTCGTCGATGCGGTCCCGGTAGACCGGGAAGCGGGAGAGGCCGGTGGCGCGGGTGAGGTTGAGGACGTCCTCGGCGGTCGCGGAGGAGTGCAGGGCGCTGACCTTCACCCGGGGGGTCATGACGTGCTGGGCGGTGAGACCGGCCAGCGAGAGGGTCCGGACGAAGAGGTCGGCGGTGTCCTGTTCGAGTGCTCCGGCCTCGGCGGAGTGCCGGGCCAGGGAGACCAGCTCGCCCGGGGTCCGGGCAGAGGCCAGTTCGGCGGTGGGCTCGACGCCCAGGAGCCGCACCAGCCGGTTGGCCAGCGCGTTGAGGAGGGTGATCACGGGCCGCAGGAGTGCCGCGAAGCGGGCTTGCGGTCCGGCGACGAAGCGGGCCACCTGGAGCGGCCTGGAGACCGCCCAGTTCTTGGGCACGAGTTCACCGACGACCATTTGCACGGCCGATGCCAGGAGCATCCCGACGACGACGCCGACGCCCGGGACGGCCCCTGCGGGGAGTCCGGCGGCGGTGAGGGGTCCGGCGAGCAGCTGGGCGAGGGCCGGTTCGGCGAGCATGCCCACCACCAGGGAGGTGATGGTGATGCCGAGCTGGGTGCCGGAGAGCTGGAAGGAGAGTTCGCGCAGGGCTTCGACGACGGTACGGGCCCGTCGGTCGCCCTCGGCGGCGGCGCGCTCGGCGTCGGGCTTCTCCACGGTGACGAGCCCGAATTCGGCCGCCACGAAGAATCCGTTGGCGAGGATGAGGAGAAAGGCCGCTCCGAGGAGCAGCAGGGGGGTGGTCATGAGGCCGCCGCCTCCGGGGAAGGGGCGGCGCAGGTACTACCGGACGATCCGTCCATTGCTGGAGGGAGTCACTCCTTGGGTCGCAGGTAAAGCCCCGCGGGCCCGGGGTGGGGCCGTGGAACGGGCGGGGCGGGGCGCGCGGGGCGCCACCGCCCACCAGAGTAGACAAGAAGGCCCCGCGCCGGGCAGGGGCTCAGCGGCCGGCCGGGGTGTCGTCGCTGCCGGAGCCGTGCGACTCGGCGAGGGAGCGCAGGGCTCGGGCGTCGCGGATGGCCTGCTGCTTGGCCAGGCCGGGCTGGATGCCGAGGGCGGGCAGGCTCGTTCCGTCGCTGAGGTCGAGGAAGACCCAGGGGTCGCCGGAGCGCAGGTTGACGCGGAGGATCTCCTCCCACGCCAGCCTGCGGGTCCGGGTGAGGTTGACGACCGTGACCCCGGTGTCGTCGGCGGTGACCCTGGGCCTGCTGAGCAGGGCAAGGACGCCGAAGAAGAGCGCCGCGACGAAGACGAAGGTGATCCGCTCCCCCGCGTTCAGCCGCTCCAGCATCAGCGCGATGACGGTGATGACGAGGAACATCGCCAGGCCCACGCTCAGCAGGACCACCCGGGTGAGGGTGGGCCGGAAGGTGAGCGGCAGGGTGGGCAGTTCGGGCCTGGGGGCGGACATCGCGGTCTTCTCTCGGGGGGTGCGGGCGGGCCGGGCCGTCAGAGGCGGCAGGCGTGGATGGCCGTGGTGAGGATGGCGCGGGCGCCGAGCTCGTACAGGTCGTCCATGATCCGCTGGGCCTCCTTGGCGGCGACCATGGAGCGGACGGCGACCCAGCCCTCGTGGTGCAGCGGGGAGATGGTCGGCGACTCCAGGCCCGGGGTGAGGGCGACGGCGCGCTCCAGGTGCTCGACGCGGCAGTCGTAGTCCATCATCACGTAGGACCGGGCGACCAGGACGCCCTGGAGGCGGCGGAGGAACTGCTGCACCTTGGGGTCGTCGGCGGGGGCGCCCGTGCGGCGGATCACCACGGCCTCCGACTTCATGATCGGCTCGCCGATGACTTCGAGGCCCGCGTTGCGCATGCTGGTGCCGGTCTCGACGACGTCGGCGATGATCTGCGCGACGCCGAGCTCGATGGCGGTCTCGACGGCGCCGTCGAGGTGCACGACGGAGGCGTTGACGCCCTCGTCGGCCAGGTGCTTCGCCACGATGCCCTCGTAGGAGGTGGCGATCGTCATGCCGTCGAAGTCCTGGGGGCCGGTGGCCGTGCCGGGCTTCGTGGCGTAGCGGAAGGTGGAACGCGCGAATCCGAGCTGGAGGATCTCCTCGGCATCGGCCCCGGAGTCCAGCAGCAGGTCGCGGCCGGTGATGCCGATGTCGAGCTTGCCGGAGCTGACGTAGATCGCGATGTCGCGCGGCCGCAGGTAGAAGAACTCGACCTCGTTCGTCGGGTCGACGAGGACCAGTTCCTTGGACTCCTTGCGCTGCCGGTAGCCCGCCTCATGGAGCATCGCCATCGCAGGCCCGGAGATTGCACCCTTGTTGGGGACGGCGATGCGCAGCATGAGGTCAGGTTTCCTTTGTGCGAAGGGGTTGCGGGACGGACGGGCGGGGGTGTGCTCAGAGATGGGCGTAGACGTCGTCGAGCGAGATCCCGCGCGCGACCATCATCACCTGGACGTGGTACAGCAGCTGGGAGATCTCCTCGGCGGCGGCTTCCTTGCCCTCGTACTCGGCCGCCATCCAGACCTCGGCGGCCTCCTCGACGACCTTCTTGCCGATGGCATGCACGCCCTTGCCCACCAGTTCGGCGGTGCGGGAGGTTGCGGGGTCGCCTTCGGCGGCCTTGAGCTGGAGCTCGGTGAAGAGCTCTTCGAAGGTTTTGTTCGCCATGATGGTCCTCAGAATACGGGGTCGCCGAAGGGCACTCAGCGCCAGGGTTCGCTGACGGTGCGCAGTGTGGCCGCGGTGGCCACGGCGGCGGTGACCGCTTCGTGCCCCTTGTCCTCGTTGGACCCTTCGAGGCCGGCCCGGTCGAGCGCCTGCTCCTCGGTGTCGCAGGTCAGTACGCCGAAGCCGACGGGAACACCGGTGTCGACGGTGACCTGGGTGAGGCCGAGGGTGACGCCCTGGGACACGTACTCGAAGTGGGGGGTGCCGCCCCGGATGACCACGCCGAGGGCGACGATCGCGTCGTAGCCGCGTCCGGCGAGCACCTTGGCGACGACGGGCAGTTCGAAGCTTCCCGGGACGCGGAGCAGGGTCGGCTCGTCGATGCCCAGCTCGCGCAGGGCGCGCAGGGCGCCGTCGACGAGTCCGTCCATGACCTTCTCGTGCCACTGGGCCGCGATCACGGCCACGCGCAGGTCGCCGCAGTTGCGTACGGACAGTTCGGGTGCACCCTTGCCGCTCATGTCTCTCCTGATACCGGTGATGTGGGGATGGTCGTTACTGGTTGGCGCAGGTCGACGCGGGGGCGCCGTCCAGCCAGGGCAGGTCGTGGCCCATGCGGTCGCGCTTGGTGCGCAGGTAGCGCAGGTTGTGCTCGCCGGCCTGGACGGGCATGGGTTCCCGGCCGGTGACGGCGAGTCCGTGGCGGACGACGGCCGCGGTCTTGTCGGGGTTGTTGGTCATCAGCCGCAGGCTGCGCACGCCGAGGTCCGCGAGGATCTGGGCGCCCGCCGCGTAGTCGCGGGCGTCGGCGGGCAGGCCGAGCTCCAGGTTGGCGTCGAGGGTGTCCACGCCGCGCTCCTGGAGTTCGTACGCGCGCAGCTTGGAGAGCAGGCCGATGCCGCGTCCCTCGTGGCCGCGCAGGTAGACGACGACGCCCCGGCCCTGCTCGGTGATGCGCCGCATGGAGGCGTGCAGCTGGGGACCGCAGTCGCAGCGCTGGGACTGGAAGATGTCGCCGGTCAGGCACTCGGAGTGGATCCGGACGAGGACGTCCTCGCCGTCGCCGATGTCGCCGTGGACCAGGGCGACGTGTTCGACGCCGTCGACGCTGGAGCGGTAGCCGTACGCGGTGAAGTCGCCGAACGCGGTGGGCAGCCGGGTCTCGGCCTCGCGGCGGACGGTCGGCTCGTTGCTGCGGCGGTAGGCGATCAGGTCCTCGATGGAGATGATCGTCAGGCCGTGCTTGCGGGCGAAGGGGATCAGCTCGGGCAGCCGGAGCATGACGCCGTCCTCGCCCGCGATCTCGACGATGGCCCCGGCGGGGCGGAGTCCGGCGAGCCGGGCGAGGTCGACGGCGGCCTCGGTGTGGCCGTTGCGGGCCAGGACGCCGCCGGAGCGGGCGCGCAGCGGGAAGATGTGGCCGGGCCGGACGAAGTCGCCGGGGCCGGCGACGCCGCCCGCGAGCATCCGCAGGGTGGTGGCGCGGTCGGCGGCGGAGATGCCGGTGGTGACGCCGTGCTCGGCGGAGGCGTCGACGGAGACGGTGAACGCGGTCCGCATCGATTCGGTGTTGTGCTCGACCATCTGCGGAAGGTCGAGGCGTTCCAGCTCGTCGCTCTCCATGGGAGCGCAGATGAGGCCCCGGCACTCGCTCATCATGAAGGCGACGATCTCCGGGGTGGCCTTCTCGGCGGCGATGACGAGGTCGCCCTCGTTCTCGCGGTCCTCGTCGTCCACGACGACGACGGGCCGGCCCGCGGCGATGTCGCGGACCGCCTGCTCGACCGGGTCCAGGGAGAGGTTCTCGGGGAGCGGTTCGTGGTCGGGGTGCAGCCAGGTGGGCTGGGCAGTCATGCCGTGGCTCCTTCCAGAGCGGGTGTCCGCGTACGCAGCCACCAGTCGCGCATCCCCCACAGGACGAGGGCGCCGTAAAGGACGTAGACGAAGCCGGAGAAGGCGAACCCGTTGGCGAAGTTCAGCGGGACGCCGACCAGGTCGACGAGCAGCCAGGCGAACCAGAACTCGACCATGCCGCGGGCCTGGGCGTACATCGCGACGACGGTGCCGACGAAGATGTACGCGTCCGGCCACGGGTCCCAGGACAGCGACGGGAAGGCGGTGAACAGGCCGCCGACGGCGAGGGTGCCGAGAGCGGCGGCGCCGATCAGCACGCCGCGCTCGCGCCAGGTGGCGAAGCGGACGGCTATGGAGCCGTCCTGGGCCTGCTGCTTGCCGCGGTTCCAGGACCACCAGCCCCACAGGGCGACGACGATCACGACCAGTTGCTTGCCCGCGCTGCCGGAGAGGTGCGCGGAGGCGAAGGCGACGAGCAGGATCACGCCGGAGAGGAGCTGGGCGGGCCAGGTCCAGATCGAGCGGCGCCAGCCGAGGGCCAGGGCGATCAGGCCGACGAGGTTGCCGATCATGTCCGACCACTTGATGTGCTGGCCGAACACGGTGAAGGCCTCGGAGTTGAGCCAGTTCGCCGCGTTCATCGCGGGTCCTGTCCGGCCCGGTCGCCGAGCAGCCGCTCGACGTACTTGGCGAGGACGTCCACCTCCAGGTTGACCGGGTCGCCGGGCTGCTTGCGGCCGAGCGTGGTCAGGGCGAGGGTGGTGGGGATGAGGCTGATGGTGAAGTGGTCGGCCGCCGCGTCCACGACGGTCAGGCTGACGCCGTCGACGGTGATGGAGCCCTTCTCCACGACGTACCGGGTGAGCTCGGGCGGCAGGGAGACCTTGACGATCTCCCAGTGCTCGGAGGGGGTGCGCTCCACGATGGTGCCGGTGCCGTCCACATGGCCCTGGACGATGTGTCCGCCGAGCCGGCCGCCGAGCGCCATCGGGCGCTCCAGGTTGACCCGGGAGCCGGTGGTGAGCGCGCCGAGGCTGGAGCGCTTCAGTGTCTCGGCCATCACGTCGGCGGTGAATTCGCCGTCCGCGGTGTCCACGACGGTGAGGCAGACGCCGTTCACCGCGATGGAGTCGCCGTGCTTGGCGCCCTCGGTGACGGCGGGGCCGCGCAGCCGGAAGCGGGAGGCGTCCGCCAGCTGCTCGACGGCGGTGACCTCACCCAGTTCTTCGACAATTCCGGTGAACACTCAGTTTCCCTTCCGAGCAGGGGCGGGGACGGCGGTGATGCGCAGATCGGGGCCGATTCGGACGGTCTCGGTCACATCGAGGCGCAACGCCCGGGAGATCGTGGAGATTCCGGCGTCGGCGAGGGCGGCGGGGCCCGCGCCGAGCAGTACCGGGGCGAGATAGCCGACGACCTTGTCGACCGTCCCGGCGGCGACGAACGCGCCGGCGAGGGTGGGCCCGCCTTCGAGGAGCACGGAGCGTACGCCCCGGGTGTGCAGGGCCCCGAGGAGGGCCGTGATGTCCAGGCCGGGGCCGGCCCCGGCGCGCGGCAGGCGCAGTACGGCGGCCTCGGGGAGGTGTCCGGCCGGGGCGTCGTCGGCGACGGCGACCAGGGTGGGCGCGGTGTCGTCCAGGACCCGGGCGCCGGGCTTCACGGCGGTGGCGTTCGTGTCGACGACGACCCGCAGCGGCTGGGTGACGCCGTCGATGCCGCGTACCGCCAGCTGGGGGTCGTCGGTGCGGGCGGTGCCGGAGCCGACGAGCACGGCGTCGGCCTCGGCGCGCAGCCGGTGGACGTCGGCGCGGGCCTCGGGCGAGGTGATCCAGCGGCTGGTGGCGTCGGCTGCGGCGATCCGGCCGTCGAGGGTGGCGGCGTACTTCCACAGGACGTACGGCCGCCCCCGGCGCACCGAGGCCAGCCAGGCGGCGTTGCCCGCCTCGGCCTCGTCCGCGAGGAGTCCCTGCTCGGCCCGGACCCCGGCGTGGCGCAGGGTGTCGCCACCGCCGGCGGCCCCCGGGGTCGGGTCGGCGACCGCGTACACGACGCGGCTGATCCCGGCGGCCAGGAGTGCCTGGGAGCAGGGGCCGGTGCGGCCGGTGTGGTCGCAGGGTTCGAGGGTGACGTAGGCGGTGGAGCCGCGGGCCCGCTCGCCGGCCGCGCGCAGGGCGTGGACCTCGGCGTGCGGCCCTCCGGCGCGCTGGTGGAAGCCTTCGCCGACGACGGCTCCGGCGGCGTCGGTGATCACACATCCGACGACCGGGTTGGGGCTGGTGGAGCCGAGACCGCGCGCCGCGAGCGTGATCGCTCGGCGCATGGCGGTGATGTCGGCTGCGGTGTCCACCGGGTCCTCCTGCCTCTTCGGGCACGGACTCCGGGGCCTGTCGATGACGACAGATAGAGCGGCTCACCAGCGGAAACGCCGAAATCCCGAGAACGGGAACGCCAGGAACGCACGGCGTCACGGGAGACTCCCGGCCATGCGTCCGCCGACGGCGGCGTACCGATGACGACCCGCCGCGCACTGCCTCCCATCCGGACTTTCACCGTCGGTCCAGGAATCTCACCTGGTCAACCGGCCGCTGGCTGCGGACGGGTCGCGGACTATAACCGCCGGTTCGGAATTGCACCGACCCCGGAGTGCGCTGCTACTGGTACGGAACCAGTCTGCCACGGACGCCTCACGGCCATGCGGGTGAGCGCTGTGGGCTGGGTCACAGGAAACCTGGCGCATTTCCGTCGGCGAGAACGCGACAACGTAGTCATCGGGACGTCACGGGGAAGCCGTCGGGAAAGTTGACGCTTAAAGGTCCAGACCTATTGACGCACTGGTCTAGTCCTCTTAATCTCTGCGTCACCTCCGAGGTTCGGTCCGGCGGTGTGCGCACACCAGGACCCCGACACGACCCACCCCCTTTTGCCAGTTGTGTTCTGCCGACCTCCCCAGGAGGAACGACCACATGCTGTCCCCCACCCGAGCGAGAGCCACCCTGCTCGCCGCCGGCGCCGCCGTCGCCGGACTGCTGATGAGCTCACTCGCCGCAGGTCCGTCGGCCGCCGCCGACCAGACCTCCTGTCGCCCCGACGGGCTCTACCAGACCCCCGGCGTCGACGTCCCCTACTGCTCCGTCTACGACGCCGACGGACGCGAGAAGATGGGCGCCGACCACAAACGGCGCGTCATCGGCTACTTCACCAACTGGCGTACCGGCAAGGACGGCAAGGACGCCTACCTGGTCCCCGACATCCCGTGGGACAAGGTCACGCACCTCAACTACGCCTTCGCGCACGTCGACGGCTCCAACAAGCTCTCGGTCGGACCCGACAGCGCCGACAACGCCTCCACCGGCATGACCTGGCCCGGTGTCGCAGGCGCGGAGATGGACCCGACGCTCCCCTACAAGGGGCACTTCAACCTGCTGACGAAGTACAAGAAGCAGCACCCGAACGTGAAGACGCTGGTCTCCGTGGGCGGTTGGGCCGAGACGGGCGGCTACTTCGGCCCCGACGGCAAGCGCGTCGACTCGGGCGGCTTCTACTCGATGGCGACCAACGCCGACGGGTCGGTCAACCAGGCGGGCATCAACACCTTCGCCGACTCGGCCGTCGACTTCATCAAGAAGTACGGCTTCAACGGCGTCGACATCGACTACGAGTACGCGACCACCATGAAGGACGCGGGCAACCCGCTGGACCACACGCTGTCCAACGGCCGCCGCGCCGGGCTGGTCAAGGGCTACGACGCCCTGATGAAGACGCTGCGCGAGAAGCTCGACCGCGCGGGCGCCGCCGACGGCAAGCACTACCTGCTGACCGTCGCCGCCCCCTCCTCCGGCTACCTGCTGCGGGGCATGGAGACGTACCAGATGCAGAAGTACCTGGACTACGTCAACATCATGTCCTACGACCTGCACGGCGCCTGGAACGAGTACGTCGGCCCGAACGCCTCCCTGTTCGACGACGGCAAGGACGCCGAACTGGCGCAGGCGAGCGTGTACTCCACCTCGCAGTACGGCGGCACCGGCTACCTCAACACCGACTGGGCCTACCACTACTTCCGCGGCTCGATGCCGGCCGGCCGGATCAACATCGGTCTGCCGTACTACACCCGCGGCTTCAAGAACGTGCAGGGCGGCACCGACGGACTGTGGGGCAAGGCGGCCACGACCGACTGCCCGGCGGGCGCGGGTCTGACCAAGTGCGGTGACGGCGCGGTCGGGATCGACAACCTCTGGCACGACAAGGACACCAACGGCAAGGAATCGCCTGCCGGTTCCAACCCGATGTGGCACGCGAAGAACCTGGAGAAGGGCATCGTCGGCGACTACGTCACCGACTACGGCTTCCCCGCGAACACCCAGCTGACCGGCACGTACGTCCGTAAGTACGACTCCACTCTGGTCGCCCCGTGGCTGTGGAACGCCCAGAAGAAGGTCTTCCTCTCCACCGAGGACGAGCAGTCGGTGAAGGCCAAGGCCGACTACGTCGTGGACAAGGGCATCGGCGGCACGATGATCTGGGAGCTGGCGGGCGACTACCAGTGGAACGCGGCCAAGGGCCAGTACGAGACCGGCTCCACGCTGACCACCGCGATGTACGACGCGTTCAAGTCGGCCACCCCGTACGGCGCGAAGCGCTCCACGATCGACCTGCCCACCCAGGCCGTGAACATCGACGTCTCCTTCGGACAGTTCCCGCTGGGCGACTCCAACTACCCGATCAGCCCCAAGCTGAAGATCACCAACCGGACCCAGGCCACGCTGCCCGGCGGTACGGAGTTCCAGTTCGACTACTCCACCTCCGCGCCGGCCAACGCCAAGGACCAGTCCGGCTTCGGCACGACGATCATCCGCAGCGACCACACGGCGGCCAACAACATCGGCGGCCTCAAGGGCGACTACAACCGCGTCTCGCTGAAGCTCCCGGCCTGGCAGACGCTCGCCCCCGGCGCCTCGGTGGAGCTGGACTTCGTCTACTACCTGCCGACCTCCACACCGTCGAACTGGACCGTGACCTTCGGCGGGAAGTCCTACTCCCTCGCCGGTGACCTGGCGCGCGGCACCACCGTCGTCGAGCCCGGCACCGGGACCGGCCCGACGCCGACCCCGACGCCGGACCCGACCGGCCCGACGCCGACGCCGACCCCGACGCAGCCGGGCGGCAGTTGCCCGGCCCCGGCCTGGAACGCGGCCACCGAGTACGGCGGCGGCACCACCGTCAGCCACAACGGCCACCAGTGGAAGGCCTCGTGGTGGACGAAGGGCGAGACGCCCGGATCCGCCGGCCAGTGGGGCGCCTGGAAGGACCTCGGCGCCTGCTGACCCCTCCCCCGACCGCCCGGCGGTGAACGGCTCTACCCCCTGTTCACCACCGGGCGACCGGCCCCGGCAACACCCCGGCCCCGGCGTCCACCGCCGGGGCCGGTGGCGTTGCCGGGGCCGCCGACGGACCACGAGCGCTTCTCCGGCGGGCCCGACCCCGCTCTGGCAGGCTGGCACCATGACGACGATTCTGGTCACCGGCGCCACCGGAACCCTCGGCCGGCAGGTCTCGGAACGGCTGCGCACCGCAGGGGCCGACGTCCGCGGTCTCAGCCGCCGCTCCCCCTCGTACGCCGTCGATCTGCGCGACGGCAAGGGCCTGGACGCGGCGGTCGAGGGGGCGGACGCGATCGTGCACTGCGCCTCGACCCCGCGCGGCGGCGACGACCGGGCGGCGGGGTTCCTCATCGACGCGGCGAAGCGGGCCGGGACACCCCATCTGCTCTACATCTCGATCGTGGGCGTGGACCGGCTGCCGCTGGGCTACTACACGGTCAAGCGCCGGGTCGAGCGGATGATCGAGGACTCCGGGCTCGGCTCGACGATCCTGCGGACCACGCAGTTCCACGACCTGGTCCTGCGCATCCTCTCCGGCGCGGCGAAGCTGCCCGTGCTGCCGGTGCCGTCCGGTGTCCGGGTCCAGCCGGTCGACAGCGGCGAGGTCGCCGACCGGCTGGCGGCCCTGGCGCTGGGCGAACCGGCGGGCCGGGTGCCCGACCTGGGCGGCCCCGAGGTCCGCGCGTTCACGGACCTGGCCGGGGCGTTCCTGCGGGCCGGCGGACGCAAGCGGCGCGTGGTGCCGGTCCGGCTGGCCGGCCAGGCGTACGCGGGCTACCGCCGCGGCGACCACCTGGCCCCGGGGCACGCCGTGGGAACCGTGACGTTCGAGGAGTTCCTCGACCGGCGCCACCGCCACCCGGCCTGAGCCGGACCGGTCCGCAGGCCGCCTGCGGACCTCCGGGCCGGCCGGTCAGCCCTCCGGGGCGAACAGCGCGTCCTGCGCCGCGTCCCGGGCGGTGATCAGCGCGCCGCGCAGCACGGCCCCGTCGCCCAGCGAACCGGCCCGGACCTCGGTCCGCAGGGGCGACATCGCGGCCAGCCGCTCCTCGACCCGGGCGGCGAGCGCGGCGCCGCCCGCGTGGCCGACGGCCCCCGCGAGCAGGACGCAGCCGGGGTCCAGCACCGAGACGACGGCGGCGGCGCCGAGGGCGAGGCGGTCCGCCAGCTCCTTCAGGAAGGGCTCGCCCGCCTCCCCCGCCCCCAGGGCGGTCCGCACCGCGTCCACGGCGGCCGCCTCCTCCCGGCCGTCGGCCACCGCGCCGAGGTCCAGGAGGCCGTGCGCGGCGGCGAGTTCGCACAGCGCGGCGGAGCCGGCCAGCGAGTGGAAGCCGCCGTCGCAGTTGACCGCCGAGGGTAGCCCGCTCACTCCGGGGACGGGGAGGAAACCGATCTCCCCCGCACCGCCGGACGCGCCCTGACGCAGCTTGCCGTCCAGCATGACGGCGGCCCCGATCCCCTGGCCGAGCCAGAGCAGGACGAAGGTCTCCCGGTCGCGGGCGGCGCCCGCCCGGTGTTCCGCGACGGCCGCGAGGTTGGTCTCGTTCTCCACCAGGACGGTGGCGGGCAGCCGCCGCTGGAGCTCCCGGACCAGGCCCCGGTGCCAGGCGGGCAGTCCGGTGCTGTCGCGCAGTTCGCCGGTGACGGGGTCGATCAGCCCCGGCGCTCCGACCCCGACGCTGTGCAGCGGGACGGACCCGGCCGCGCGGGCGGTGCGCTCCAGAAGGGCGGCGGCCCGCTCGACGGCCGGTTCGGTGCCGGTGTCGCTGCCGATCGGCAGGGAGCCCTCGGCGAGCGTGGCCCCCAGCAGGTCGGTGACGACCACGCTGACGCTTCCGAGCCGCACGTCGAGCGCCGCGAGATGGGCCCGGTCGGCGACGATCCCGTACAGCTTGGCGTTGGGCCCGCGGCGGACGGCCCCGGATTCGCCCACGACCTGGATCAGCCCGGCCCCCTGGAGCCGTTCGACGAGGTCGGCGACGGTCGGACGGGAGAGTCCGGTCAGCGTCTTGAGCTGGGTGGCCGTCAGCGGGCCGTCCTGCTGGAGCAGCCGCAGCGCGAGCCGGTCGTTGATGGCCCGAGCCGTGCTCGGTGATGCGGGCATAGCGGGATCCTTCCAGATCGCCGCCCCACCGTTTTCCGGGGCCGCGAAGTGACGGCTATTTATCAGGCAGGGTTCCTGATAGTTTACGCCCCGCATCGTCGCACGGGAGCGCCGGGACCGCCGGCATCCGAGATTTCCCAGGGGAGGGACACGACGGCATGAGAGACGACCCGACCGTCACGGTCTACAGCACGGAGCAGGTGAAGCGGGCGCGGATCGCCATCGCCGCGGTCTTCACCGTCCACGGGGCGGTGACCGGCAGTTTCGCGACCCGGGTGCCGTGGATCCAGGATCACGCCGGAGTGAGCGCGGGCCAGCTCGGCCTGGCGCTGGCCTTCCCGGCGATCGGCGCGTCGATCGCGATGCCGCTCGCCGGCCGGATCAGCCACCGGTTCGGTGCGCGGACCGCCCTGCGCGGGCTGCTGGCGCTGTGGACGCTGGCACTGATCCTGCCCGCGCTCGCGCCGAGCCTGGTCGCGCTGTGCGCGGCGCTCTTCGTCTACGGGGCGACGGCCGGGATGTCCGACGTCGCGATGAACGCCCTGGGCATCGAGGTGGAGAACCGTCTCGACAAGTCGATCATGTCGGGCCTGCACGGCATGTGGAGCGTGGGCGCGCTGATCGGTTCGGCGGCGGGCACCGTCGCCGCGCACACCGCGACCGATGCCCGACTGCACCACGCCATCGCCGCCCTGCTGCTCACGACCGCCGGGCTGATCGCCTGCCGGGGCGTCCTCGATCTCCAGAGCCGCCCGGACGAGGAGCCGCCGCCGCGTTTCACGCTGCCGCCGAAGTCGGCGCTGATCATCGGGGCGATCGGGTTCTGCGCGGTGTTCGCGGAAGGCGCCAGCCTGGACTGGTCGGCGGTCTACCTGCGGGACGTCCTGGACAGTTCGGACGGCCTCGCCGCGGCGTCCACCACGGCGTTCACCCTGACGATGGCCCTGGCCCGGATCGCCGGGGACCGGATCGTCGACCGGTTCGGCGCGGTCCGCACGGTGCGGACCGGCGGGCTGATGGCCACCGCGGGCGGGCTGCTGGTCGTGTTCTCGCCCTCCCCCGCGGCCGCGATGTGCGGCTTCGCGCTGCTGGGCCTCGGTGTGGCGGTCGTGGTCCCGCTGGCCTTCGCGGCGGCGGGGCGCAGCGGGCCGAACCCGAGTCAGGCCATCGCGGGCGTCGCCACCATCACGTACACCTCCAGCCTGATCGCCCCCTCCGCGATCGGCTCGCTGGCCGAGGCCACCTCCCTGGTGGTGTCGTTCGGCGTGGTGACGGCGCTGGCCTTCGGCCTGGTGCTGGGCGCCGGGGTGCTGCGGTCGGCAGACCGCAAGGTCACCGGTTCGGCGGCCGAAAGCGGTACGACGACGAAGAGCGCGACCGGGAGCTGACGGGGCGGGGCGGCGGCGCGCACGGGGCGCCGCCGCCCGGGACGCGGTACGGCGGCGCGCGGCGGGTGACCTCCGCGCGGCCGCCGCTCACCGCACCACTACCATGGCGCTGATCTTTTCCGCAGGTGAACACCGAACACCGGGTCGCAGACCGGCCGGCACACCGAGCAGACCTTCAGGGAGCAACCATGAGCCTCGGCGTGCGCTGGACCTTGCACGGCGACGGGAAGACACCGGCGCCCGGGGCGGTGGTGCGGCCCGACGAGCGGCTCTCCTGGCCCCGTACGTTCGGACTCGGCGCACAGCACGTGGTCGCGATGTTCGGGGCGTCGTTCGTCGCTCCGGTCCTGATGGGCCTGGACCCCAACCTCGCGATCATGATGTCCGGCGTCGCGACCGCGATCTTCCTGCTGGCGACCAAGGGCCGGGTGCCCAGCTATCTGGGCTGCTCGCTCTCCTTCGTCGGCGTCGCGGCCACGATCCGGGCGAGCGGCAGCGATGCCGCCACCATCACGGGCGCGGTGTTCGTGGTCGCGGTGGCCCTCTTCCTCGTGGGTCTCGCCGTCCAGCGGTTCGGCGCGCGGATCATCCACGCGGCGATGCCGCCGGTGGTGACGGGCGCGGTGGTGATGCTGATCGGCTTCAACCTCGCGCCGGTGACCGCCTCCACGTACTGGCCGCAGGACCAGTGGACGGCGCTCGCGGTGATGCTGTTCACCGGACTCGCCGTGGTCTGCCTGCGCGGCTTCCTCTCCCGCATCGCGATCTTCCTCGGGCTCGTCTTCGGATACGCGCTGTCCTGGGTCCTCGACCTGGTGTTCGGCAAGATCCACTCCCCGCTGGGCGGTGGCACCGCCACCGACCACTGGCGCCTGAACCTGTCCGCCGTCGGCGAGGCCGACTGGATCGGGCTGCCGTCCTTCCACGCGCCGAGCTTCGAGTGGTCCGCGATCCTGGTGGCACTGCCCGTGGTGATCGCGCTGGTCGCGGAGAACGCCGGCCATGTGAAGGCCGTGGGCGAGATGACCGGGGACTCCCTGGACGACAAGCTCGGCACCGCCATCGCGGCGGACGGCGCGGCGTCGATGCTCTCCACCGCCGTGGGCGGGCCGCCCAACACCACGTACTCCGAGAACATCGGCGTGATGGCCGCGACCCGCGTCTATTCCACCGCGGCGTACTGGGCGGCGGCCTGCTTCGCGCTGCTCTTCGGCCTGTGCCCCAAGTTCGGTGCGGTCGTCGCCGCGATCCCGGGCGGGGTGCTCGGCGGGATCACCGTGATCCTGTACGGGATGATCGGCCTGCTCGGTGCGCAGATCTGGCTCAACGGCCGGGTGGACCTGCGCAATCCGCTCAACCTCGTCCCGGCCGCCGCGGGCATCATCATCGGCGTGGGCGGGGTCACCCTGAAGATCACCGACAACTTCGAACTGGGCGGCATCGCGCTCGGCACGATCGTCGTGATCACCGGCTACCACGTGCTGCGGGCCTTCGCCCCGGCGCACCTCAAGACGCAGGAACCGCTGCTGGACTCCGGCACCTCCGCGTACGACGAGCGCTCGGACGAAGCGGGCGCTCACGGCGGGTCCTCCGGCGACACGGGCGCGGGGCCCGGAAAGGCCTGATCCGGCGGGCACGCTGCTCCCGGACCACGGGCGCCGAGTCCCTTTTCCGGCACCGCCGTTCGTCCGTTCCGTTGAAACTCCGGCCGGTCGGCTCCGTGGCGGGCCCCGGGCTGGGACGCTCCGCGCATGACGCAGATCGAGCAGTCCGCAGTCCCGGCCGACGCCGGCGCCCTGCCGACGGGCGAGTCCCCGGTGATCGAACGCATGCGGGGACTGCGTTCCCGGTGGCCGTCCGGGAGCGGGGTCGCGGTCTTCAACGAGGCATATCTGGGCGTCGTGGAGGGGGCAGGCCCGGACTTCGGCGGGCGCGGCCCCGACGACCGTGACGCCGCCCCGCTGGGCGTGCGCTGCGCCGAGCGCTATCTGTCGGCCGTGGAGACGGCGACGGCGGGCGGCCGGCCGCCGGAGTGCTGGCGCCCGCTGCTCCCGTACCGTCGCCATCCCGGCGTACGCCCGCTGCAGTTCGCGCTGAGCGGCCTGCAGGCGCACATCGGGCACGACCTGGTCCTGGCGGTGGTGGACCGCTGCCATGCGCTCGGCTGCGCTCCGCCGGACCTCGACGGGGAGTTCGAGCGCATGGGCGATCTCCTCGTGTCGCTGGAGGAGCGGATCCACGAGGATCTGATGCCGGGGCCCGAGCTGCTGGGGATCGCGGACCCGCTGACCCACCTGGTGAGTTCCTGGAGCCTGGAGCGGGCCCGCGAGGCGGCCTGGTCGGCGGCCCGGATCCTCTGGCGGCTGCGCGGATTTCCCTCGCTGGCCGAGGAGTTCAGGCAGCGGACCGACGCGGGCGCGGGCCTGGTGGGGCGCTTTCTGCTCACCCCCTGCCACTGACGCCCGCGCCGCTCCCGGCCCCCGCTCAGTCCTCGGGGAGTTCCACCGGGGCGATCTCGTCGAAGACGTCGCCGGGCCCGGGGTTGGTCGCGTCGGTCGCCCCGCCGAACTGGTGCATGACGCCCCACACGGCGTTCAGCGCGGTCTGCACGGCGCCCTCGGCCCAGCCGGCCGTCCAGGAGATGTCGTCCCCGGCGAGGAAGAGGCCCCGCTTGTCCTCGGGCAGCCGGTCCTGCATGAAGTGGGTGAACAGCCGCCGCTGGTAGCGGTAGTGGCCGGGCAGGTTCGCCTTGAACGCGCCCATGAACCAGGGCTCGTTCTCCCAGGAGACGGTGACCGGGTTGCCGATGATGTGGCTCCGGACGTCGACGTTCGGGTAGATCTCGCCGAGCGACTTGAGCATGACCTCCATACGCTCCTTCGGGGAGAGCGGCAGCCACTTCAGGCTGTCGTCGCACCACGTGTAGGAGAGGCAGATGACGGCGGGCCTGTCCGGGCCGTCGTCCAGGAGGTACGTGCCCCGGGTCATCCGGTCGGTGAGCGTCATCGACATGGTGTCGCGGCCGGTGGTCGCGTCCTTGTCCAGCCAGAACGGCCGGTCGACCGGGACGAACAGCTTGGACGACTCCATGTAGTGGGTGCGCTCCATCGCCGTCCAGTGGTCGATCGGGAAGAGCGCGTCGTCGCAGTCGATCTTGGAGAGCAGCAGCCAGGACTGGCCGGTGAAGACCGCGGCCCGGAAGGTGCGGATGTCGCCGGTGGCGTCGGTGACCGTGATGCGGTTGCCCGCGGTACGGGTCATCCGGGTCACGGCGCCTCGCGGCTCGCCGTCGTGCAGGGAGGACAGCGAGGTGCCGAGCGGCCAGTGGACGATCTTCTGCGGCTCGCGGTCCCACAGGCGCAGCGGGAGCTGCTGGCTGCCGCCGACGATGCCGCGGTGGTGGTCGTCGGCCTCGGTGTAGACGACGCGCAGGATCTCCAGGATGGAGTTGGGGAAGTCGGTGTCCCAGCCGCCGGTGCCGAAGCCGACCTGGCCGAAGATCTCACGGTGCCGGAAGGACTTGAAGGCGTCGGAGTCGCAGAGGAAGCCGTAGAAGGTCTGGTTGTCGAGCCGTTCGACGAGCTGCGACCAGATCTCCCGGATGCGCGGGACGTCGCGCTCGCGCAGCGCCCGGTTCATGTCGGAGAAGTCGGCGCCCTCCTCCAGACAGGCGTTCCAGGCCTCGGCCACGTCTCGGTAGACCTGCGGCAGGTCGTCGATGGTCTCGGCGTAGTGCGACTCGCCCTTGAGGTCCACGACGGTCGAGGGCGTGGCCGGGGAGAGCGGGTTGGGGAAGGGCCGGGTCTCCAGGCCCACCAGGTCGATGTAGTGCTGGAGCGCCGTGGAGGAGGGCGGGAAGCGCATCGCGCCCATCTCGGCGGTGAGCGAGGGGTCGCAGCCGTCGAAGCCGACGGTACGCAGCCGGCCGCCGATCTGATCGGCCTCGTAGACGACGGGCTTGAGGCCCATCTTCATCAGCTCGTACGCGGCGATGATCCCGGAGAGCCCGCCGCCGATGACGGCGACCTCCTGGCCGTGCTCGGTCGCGGGTATCTGCCCGAGGCCCGCCGGATGGGCGAGGAAGTCGTCGTACGCGTACGGGAAGTCCGGCCCGAACATGGTGATCGGCGGGGCGGCCGCGTCGGTGTGCTGGACGGCGTTGGGCACCGTGGACGTCATGGGGTACGGACTCCTTGCGCGATGACTCTGGGGTGGGGCAGCCGAGGGGGCGGGCTCAGGCGAGGGAGCCGTAGAGGCCGGGGCGGCGGTCTTCGAGGTACGGGTTGGCGGCGCGCGAGGCGGTCAGGAACTCCGGGTCCACCTCGCCGACGACGAGTTCCTCGCCGCGTCCGGCGCGGGTGCGCACGGTGCCGTCGGGGCCGGCCAGGCAGCTGAGCCCGACGAACTCGAACTCGCCTTCCGGGCCGGTGCGGTTGACGTACGCCACGTACATCTGGCTCTCGAAGGCCCGTACGGGGACGACGGATTCGGCGACGAACTGGAAGGGGTGCATCTGCGCGGTGGGCACCAGCAGCAGATCGGTACCGGCCAGGGCGTGCGCCCGGACGTTCTCCGGGAACTCGACGTCGTAGCAGATCAGCAGGCCGATGCGGATGCCGTCGAGCTCGGCCTGGACGACCGCCCGGTCGCCGGGGGTGAACCACTCCCGCTCGAAGCAGCCGAACAGGTGGGTCTTGCGGTAGTTCGCGAGCCGGGCCCCGTCGGGGCCGATGAGCTGGGCCGCGTTGAAGATCCGCTCCCCGTCGCGCTCCGGGTAGCCGTAGAGGACCGCGAGGCCGTGGCGTACGGCGATCTCGGCGACGGCCTCGGCGCCGGGGCCGTCGGCGGGCTCGGCCAGCTCGGGGACGGCGTCGCCGATGGCGTATCCGGTGAGGAACAGTTCGGAGGTGACCAGCAGCCGGGCCCCCGCGCCGGCGGCCCGTGCGGCGGCCTCCTCCAGCGTCTTCAGGTTCTCGGTGACGACACCCGGGCGTCCGGAGCTCTGGAGCAGGGCGGTGCGCAACGACGGCATGGCTGACCTCGGGCGGTGCGGGCGGGGTGGGGAGACGTATCGAAGGTACGTGGCCCGGATCGGCCCGGACAAGGCGCGAGTGTTGCGCGTCGACCGTTGATTCGTTGCGCCGGGAGGGCTTGGCGCGACGAATCGTTGCGTGGGGCGTCGTCGCAGGTCAGCGGGGTGATGTGCGCCACTGTGCGCGGGACACTTCCGCTCCGGGTGGAAACATGCATGGGGCAGCAGTGCTGGACGCTCATCGGTGAACGCGGCCGCGTTCGTCGAGACGGCAGAGCGTGGTCGGACAGGCATCGCCGCGCAGACGCAGCGGACGTCGAACGTGGCGACGGTCGTGGTTCCGGTCCCCCTCCAGTCGCTCTTCCGCGCGCTCAGTCCGGCAGTTCCATGAGCCGACGCCACGTTCTGTTGCCGACCATGCCGTCCGCCGCCAGGCCGTTGCTCGCCTGGAACCACCGTGCGGCCTCGGCGCTGCGAGGTCCGAAGTTCCCGTCGACGACTCAGGACCAGAATGGGATCCACGCATCGTGGCCGACGGGCATCCGCAGAACGGCTCGCGCGGCGCCACACGGTGCAATTTCCGATTTCGCAGCCCGTGTCCAGCAGGCCCGATCCGAAGAGGTCTGCCCGCGGATACCGAAAGCTTTCCCTGGGACAGCATGGTTGCCTCGTCAATTGTCCGGTTCGAGAAGCCATATGAGGCCCGGACGGTCAGCCGCGTCGGCCGCTGTCCCGCACGCGCACCACTTGTCCCGTCGGCTTGCCGGGTGGCGAAAACGTAGAAGACTTGGCTATGAAGGCGAACACGATGAGAGGCAGTCATGTTCTCTCGTTCCGAACACCAATCTCCTGCCGATGGGTCTTCGCTACGAGCGCCGCATGTGATGCGTTCGGCGGCATTGGCACTCGTCGTCTTCGTCGCCCTGTTCGCCGTGATCCGCGCTGTCGGCGGCCAGGGAGACAAGTGGCAGGCGACGGGCTGGATGAACGCCGTCGCGGTACCTGCCGAGTGGTTCATGCAGTTCGTCGAGGGTGCCTCCCGCCTGGTGAAGGGAGGCAGCGAGGGCGCTTCGCTCAGCGCCCGGCTCGGTTGTCTGCTGCTTCTCATCCTGCTGTTCGTGGCGCTCCGGCGCTGGATGCTGATGTATTACGCCCACAAACCCGGTGCCGTGGACGTGAAGAAGCTCGTTTCCTCCGCTCCGGGCATGGAGCATCAACTGGAGGGACTTTCGGCGCAGTTGCGCAAGCAGCTGTCGGAAACGAACCTCTACCCTCCGACGGCCCTGCCCGCGGAAGCGCCGGCTGACAACTTTCTCGATCTGCTCGGTGACGTCGACCTCGAACCCAAGAAGCTGGGCACGAGCCTGCTCCGCCTCTTCAGCCGCCTGCGGCCGAAGATCGCCTACACGGTTCGAGGAGTCCTCCGGCAACGCGAACAGGAGCCTGGTTTCGGTGTCACCGTCACGGTCACCTCCTACGCGATCCGGGGCAGTCGCACGGAATCCATCTGGAGCGCGGCATGGGAGGACGCGATACAGGAGGCGGGATACTGGGTGATGGCAACGCTGGTGCCCGTCACCCGGGCCGGCCGGCGCCCTCCCTGGCAGGGATGGCGCGGCAGAGACCTGCCGCCCGAGCTGTTCGCCGCCTACCAGCAGGCTCGGGAACTCAGCCAGGAGCGGAAGTTCGACGACGCGCTGGACCGCTACTACGAGGCGTTGCGGCTCGACCCGACCAACCTCTACCTCCGCACGCAGATCGCCGGGATACAGGAGCAGCTCTGGCTTCACCTGGATGCTTTGGAGACCTACTACGGAGCCGTCCTTCTGGACGGACAGAACAGCGCGCAGCGCGACGCACGGTCGGCAAGGCGCTCCTGGGATCCGCGCCGGACCCTCCGGCATCGCTACGGATGGTGGCGAAGCGGCCTCCTGGAGGCGCGATACCGCTACGCCGTCGTCCTCGGGGTGGCGGAAAGGACCGCCGACCAGTGGTGCAAGGTCGACGATCCACCGTGCCCGCGGCGGGCGCACGCCCGGAAGGAGATCCGGCAGGCTCTGGCCCCCGCTCTCGCCGCACGGCACTGGCGTGTCCTCACCGGTCTCACGCCACCTGGCCGCGACAGGCCGTTCGGGCCGGACCAGGAAGGAATCGCCAGGCAGTGGCTCGAGACGGAACTCGGCGAGGAGCGGCGTCGGTATCCGATCGTCCGTGAGATCTTCCAGCTGGCCTGCAGGGAGGAGATGCGCCAACTCGCCGCGGACTATCCCCGCATGATCCGCCTCCGGCACCCCTTCGTCCGGGCTCACGGAACACTCACCCGGACCTCCCTGCGGCTCAACCGGGATGTCTGGGCACCCCTGCGACTGGCCTGGGCCCACGAGGACGCGGAACGTGACGGCATGGAGCACCTGGAGAACCCGCTGTCCTGGCCCTCGTCCGCGGAGACGCTCGTGCGCGGGACGAAGAGGGCCAGAGGCGCCTTCCACGAAGTGCGCCGATGCCTGTCCGGCGGCTGGCGTCTGTGGCAGGACAACTACAACGCCGCGTGTGTGTACGCGGTGGCGATGAACGGAGCCAAGGGGCAGTCGGGGAGTCAGAGACGCAGAGCCCTTGCCGACCTGGCCGTGGACGAACTGGAGGGCGCGGCGCACGCCGATGTGAGCGGCTTTCATCCGGTGACGCGGTCGTGGCTGCTCATCGAGGACCCGGATCTGGAGAAGCTGCGCCAGGAGAGCCGGTTCATCCGTTTCGAGCGGGAGACGTATCCCCATGCCGCGCCGGACCGTCATCGGCCCGAGCGACCTCTGCGGCCGGAGATGAAGGCCTACGACAGGCAGTTGCTGAACGGATGCGCCGCGGTCATGGAGCACACGTGGCGTCTCAGGCGCGGGCAGCTGCCCGTCGAGGCGTACGTCCTCGGCGAGTGGTTCGCCGGCGAGGGCGAGCTCTGGCGGTGCGTGGACCGCATTGCCGCGAACCAGGGGCGCAACTGGCGTGACCGCGAGAGACTCCTGCAGCGTGTCAGGGAGGTCGCCGACAGCAGGCTGCTGGTCAAGTGCGGGCTGCCGTCGAGGCTGCCCGAGATGGACGACCTGCTGGACGACGCGGCCTGGGACACACTCGACGGCGTGCAGGAGAGCATCAAGAGCTTCGAGGAGACGTTCGAGAAGCGCCTCTCGGAGTTGGACTCTGCCGTGGCGGTGCGGCCCAACGGTTCGGCCAACCACCGGTCCCCGATCCTGCTCAGTGCTCAGTGGCTGGCCGCCGTGCGGCAGAACGGCGCATCGCCGGCCTTCGTCAAGAAGGCCGCTGCCCATCAGGCGTGCTCGGACTACGAGACCGCGTGGCGGGCCGTACGCGATCTCCTCGACCCCGATGCGAGCGCCACGGCGCTCTCGGACGCGCTGGAGCGCTTCCACGCGCCCCACGGCACATGGCAGGTGCTTGCTGTGATCAGAACGAGCGGGCCCCACGGCCTCCGGCGAGCCGGCTGACCGGCCGCAACACGTTTCAGACGGGCGGCGCCTCCGCCGAGTACCTGCGCAGCAGCGGTGAGAGCACCAGGACCGACTTGGTGCGCTCGACGTACGGCTCCCCCGCGATCCGCTCCAGGACCTGTTCGAAGTGGCGCATGTCGGCGGCGAAGACCTGCACCACCGCGTCCGCCTCCCCGGTCACCGTCGAGGCCGAGGCGATCTCCGGGTAGCGGGCGAGGCCCTGCTTGATGGCGTCCGGGGAGGTGTTGCGGCTGCAGTAGATCTCGATGAAGCCCTCGGTCTCCCAGCCGAGCGCCGCCGGGTCGACCCGCACGGTGAAGCCGGTGATCGCCCCCTCGGCCCGCAGCCGGTCGACGCGGCGTTTCACTGCGGGGGCGGAGAGGCCGACGATCGCGCCGATGTCGGCGTAGGAGCGCCGGGCGTCTTCGGCGAGGGCGTGGACGATGCGTTCGTCGAGGTCGTTCAGGCGCACGTCGGGCGGTTCACTTCTCTGCGGTGGGTCGGCTTGCGGGAGGCGGAGCGTGCCGCCTCCCGCAGTAGACCATGCCCCGCCGCCGCGGGCGCGCCCGGCGCGATGGCCCCCGCCCGGCCGGGACCGGGCGGGAGGCGATCAGAAGGGGAACTGCGAGCGGCCGTGCTGGATGGAGATCCACTTCTGGGTGGTGAAGGCCTCGACCATCGAGTCGCCGTTCAGCCGGCCGAGGCCGGAGCTCTTCTCGCCGCCGAAGGGGACGATCGGCTCGTCGTGGACGGTGCCGTCGTTGATGTGGATCATGCCGGTGTGGATGCGCTGCCCGACCCGCACCCCGCGCTCGATGTTGCCGGTGTGGACGGCGCCGCTGAGGCCGTACGGGGTGTCGTTGGCGATGCGGACGGCCTCGTCCTCACCGTCGAAGGGCACCAGCAGGGCGACGGGGCCGAAGATCTCCTGGTGCAGGACGGGCGAGTCGGCGGCGAGGCCGGTCAGCACGGAGGGGCTGACCAGGTTGCCGTCGGCGCGGCCGTGCAGGAGGGCCGTCGCCCCGGCGGCCACGGTCTGGTCGACGAGCTTGGAGATGGACTCGGCCTGCGAGGAGTTGATCAGCGGGCCGATCTGGGTGGCCGGGTCGGCCGGGTCGCCGACGGTGAGCGAGGCGACCTTGGCGACGAACTTCTCGGTGAACTCCGCCTCCACGGCGCGGTCGACCAGGATGCGGTTGGCGGCCATGCAGACCTGGCCCTGGTGGACGTACCGGCTGAAGACCGCCGCGTCGACGGCGTAGTCCACATCCGCGTCGTCGAGCACGATCAGGGCGCTGTTGCCGCCGAGTTCGAGGACGGCGCGCTTGAGGTTCCGGGCGCAGACGGTGGCGACGTGGCGGCCGACCTTGTCCGAGCCGGTGAAGGAGATGACCTGCGGCACGGGGTGCTCCAGCAGGGTGTCGCCGATCTCCGCGATGTCGGTGATCACGACGTTCAGCAGCCCGGCGGGCAGGCCCGCGTCCTCGAAGATCCGGGCCAGCAGGGTGCCGCCGCAGATCGGGGTGTTCTGGTGCGGCTTGAGGACGACGGCGTTGCCGAGGGCCAGCGCGGGGGCGACGGACTTGAGCGAGAGCAGGAAGGGGAAGTTGAACGGGCTGATCACACCGACGACCCCGACGGGCACACGGTAGACGCGGTTCTCCTTGCCCTCGGTCGGCGAGGGGAGGATCTGTCCGGCGGGGCGCAGCGCCAGCTGGATCGCCTCGCGGAGGAACTCCTTGGCCAGGTGCAGTTCGAAGGCGGCCTTCAGCCGGGTGCCGCCGAGTTCCGCGACAATCGCGTCGCTGATCTCCGGCTCGCGCTCCTCGACGAGGTGCAGCGCCTTCTCCAGGACGGTCCGCCTGGTGTACGGGTTGGTGTCCGCCCACGCCTGCTGGGCGCGCTCGGCGGCACGGTAGGCCTGGTCGACCTCTTCGGCGGTGGCGACCGGGATCGAGGCGAGCTTCTCCCCGTCGAACGGGTTGAAGTCGATGATGTCCCAGGACCCCTTCCCCGGCCTCCACTCGCCGTCGATGTACTGGTGGGCCAGGTCAGTGAAGAAGGACATGAGATCCCTTACCGCAGAGAGGCAGCAGCTGAGTGCGCTTCATATTACTTACTATTCAACAGAGTTGAAGCGCATACCCGACGGCCTCCCGGAGCCCGGAAACAACGCCGCCCTCGCCGGCACGAAGTACCGGCGAGGGCAGCGTTGTTGCGGCGAATCCGGGATCAACTCCAGCTGGCGTGCAGCGGCTTGCCCTCGGCGTAGCCGGCGGCGCTCTGAACGCCGACGACCGCCTTCTCGGCGAATTCCGCCAGGGAGCCGGCGCCGGCGTAGGTGCAGGAGGAGCGGACGCCCGCGATGATCGAGTCGATGAGGTCCTCGACTCCCGGGCGCGTCGGGTCGAGGAACATCCGCGAGGTGGAGATGCCCTCCTCGAAGAGCGCCTTGCGGGCGCGGTCGTACGCGGACTCGTCCGAGGTGCGGTTCTTCACGGCACGGGCCGAGGCCATCCCGAAGGACTCCTTGTAGAAGCGGCCGTCGGCGGACTGCTGGAGGTCGCCGGGCGACTCGTACGTGCCCGCGAACCAGGAGCCGATCATCACGTTGGACGCGCCGGCGGCGAGCGCCATCGCGACGTCGCGCGGGTGCCGGACGCCGCCGTCCGCCCAGACGTGCTTGCCGTGCTTCTTCGCCTCGGCGGCGCACTCCAGGACGGCGGAGAACTGCGGGCGGCCGACGCCGGTCATCATCCGGGTGGTGCACATGGCGCCGGGGCCGACGCCGACCTTGATGATGTCCGCGCCCGCCTCGATCAGGTCGCGCACGCCCTCGGCGGCGACGATGTTGCCCGCGACGATCGGCACCTGCGGGTCGAGGGCCCGTACGGCCTTCACCGCGCTGATCATGGATTCCTGGTGGCCGTGGGCCGTGTCCACGACGAGGACGTCGGCGCCCGCGTCCAGGAGCTGCTTGGCCTTGCCGGCCACGTCGCCGTTGATGCCGACGGCGGCCGCGATGCGCAGCTTGCCCTCGGCGTCGGTGGCGGGGGTGTAGAGCGTGGCACGCAGGGCGGCCTTGCGGGTGAGTATGCCGACGAGGCGTCCCTGGGCGTCGACCGCGGGGGCGAGCTTGCGGTTGGCGCCGTCGAGCTTGTTGAAGGCGTCGCGCGGGTCGATGTCCGCGTCGAGCAGGACGAGGTCCTTGGACATGACCTCGGAGAGCTGGGTGAAGCGGTCGACGCCGCTGAGGTCGTGCTCGGTGACGACACCGACGGGACGGCGGTCGGCGTCGACGACGACGCCCGCGCCGTGGGCCCGCTTGGGCAGCAGGGACAGCGCGTCGGCGACGGTCTGGCCGGGGGCCAGCTCGATCGGGGTGTCGAGGACGAGGTGGCGCGTCTTGACCCAGGAGATGACGTCGGTGACGACCTCGATCGGGATGTCCTGGGGGATGACGACGAGGCCGCCCCGGCGGGCGATGGTTTCGGCCATCCGCCGGCCCGCGATGGCGGTCATGTTGGCGACCACGAGCGGAATGGTGGTGCCGGTTCCGTCGGGCGACGAGAGGTCCACGCCCTGCCGGGAGCCGACCGCGGAGCGGCCCGGGACCATGAAGACATCGTCGTACGTGAGGTCGTACGGGACCGCGGGGGACTCTGTGTAGCGACCGGTGCCCGGCTCAAGAAAACGCATAACACTCATTTTTTCATACGAAACGGTGCAGGTCGTTTCCCCGAAGACACAACAAAAGACCCCCGCGTTCGTCTTTTCCTCCGAAGAGGCGGTCGGGGGCTCCGGGCAAGTGGAACCTGCCTTGCCCACGGACCCTACCCGAACAGGATTCAATCATTCGTGATCACCATCCCTGGACCGGGTGACAAGGGGTCAGGTAGCTTCAAACCCGCAGGTCTCGGGGGTGTCCGAAGCGTCGATCGGGCTCGTCGGCACCCCTGGGCACACCGTTTGACCGGAGAGGATCCCGATCCGCCTGTGGACAGCGAACTGCCGGACATCTACTGCCCGTTCCCGCAGCGGACCAACCCGCACGTGGCGCACACCCGGGTCCATCTGGACACCTGGACCAGACGGACGGGTCTGGTCCACCGCGAGTCCGCGAGGAAGCGGTTCGAGCAAGCCGATTTCGGGTCGTTCGTCGGCATGGTCTACCCGACCGCCGACGAGGAGCACCTCGATCTGGTGGCCGACTGGTTCGTCTGGCTCTTCCTGGTCGACGACCAGCTCGACGACGGCCACCTCGGACGTTCACCCGACCGGGTGAGAAACGTCGTCGACCGGATGCGCGCGGTGGTCGACGGCTCCGCCCCCGAGCCGCTGCCGGGCGAGGACGTCCCGGCCGCCGTGACCGCCCTGGCCGACCTGTGGAAACGTACGATGCCGAACGCCGCCCCGCACTGGCGGACCCGGTTCGCCTGGCACCTGGTCACCTACCTCACGACCGCCACGACCTGGGAGGCGGGCAACCGCGCCGAGGACGTGGTGCCCTCCGAGGACACGTACATCGCCAAGCGGCGGCACACGGGGGCCATCCACGTCTGCATGGACCTCATAGAGATCGTGGCGGGCATCGACGCCCCGGAGTCGATCCACAACGACCCCCGCTTCATCACCGCCCTGGAAGCCGCGTGCAACCACGTGTGCTGGGCCAACGACGTGTACTCCTTCGAGAAGGAGCAGGTGCTCGGCGAGATCCACAACCTCGTCCACCTGGTCCGCCACCACCGGGGCTTCGGGGAGCAGCAGGCGCTGGACCACGTCGCGGAGCGCCTCGCGATGGAGACCGAGCGGTTCCTGACCGCCGAGGACGAGCTGCTGGAGCTGTATCCGGAGCTGTCCGGGATGCTGGTGCCCTACCTCGACGGGATGCGGAGCTGGATGCGCGGCAACCTGGACTGGTCGCGCCGGACGCCGCGCTACAACCCCGCCGACGTGGGCCAGTACGAGGAGCCCGAGGAGTATCTGGAGGAGACGGTGCTGGGCGTGCCGCCCGCGCGCACCGAGGCCGCCGCCCCCGCCCCGTGCGCGGCCGAGGCGCCGCCGGCCGGCTGACGCGGGTCAGGACGGACCGAGGGCCGTGCACCGGATCCGGTGCACGGCCCTCGGTGTGTTCCTGCCGATGTCACTCCCCGTCGGGGTCGGCCCGCTCCAGCGCCGGGCGGACGCCCGCGGGGGACTCGGTGAGCAGATAGTCGGCCGCGGCGGTGTCCGTCACCAGGCTGGTGACGAGGCCGGAGCGCAGCACCGCGCCGATCGCCGCCGCCTTGCGCTGACCACCGGCGATCGCGACCACCTCGGGGATCCGGCGCAGCCGGTCCGCCTCCACGGTGATGCAACGCTCGCCCAGGTCACGGCCGACCCGGCGGCCGTCGGAGTCGAAGAGGTGCGCGGACATCTCGGCGGCGACGCCGAGCGAGGCGTAATGGGCGCGCTCGGCGTCCGAGAGCATGTCGTGGACCGTGGAGATGCCCGGCTCCCAGGAGCCGATGGAGACGGCGGCGACCGTCACCTTGTCGAAGTACTCGAAGGCCCGGGCGATGCCGGTCTGCTCGCGCAGCGCGGCGGCCGTCGCGGGGTCGGGCAGCAGCATCGGGGCGTAGATGGGGTGGGCCTCGCCGCCGGAGACCTGAGCCGCCCGGCGGACCGCCTCGACCGAGCCGCGCTCGGCGGTGCCCGCGTCGTACACGCCGGTCAGCTGGACGACCGTGCACGGCGGGAGCCGGTCGAGGGCGGCCGCCATGTGGATGGTGGAGCGGCCCCAGGCCAGGCCGAGCACATCGCCCTCGGCGACCAGCTCGCCGAGGAGGTCGGCCGCGACCTCGCCCAGGTTCTCCGGGTCGGGGGCGTCCTCCTGCTCCTCGGCCGGGGACTCGACGACCACCGCGTGCCGCAGGCCGTAACGGGCCCGCAGGGCGTCGGAGCGTTCGGCGTCCAACTCGGCCGGTACCCGGATCTCGATGCGTACGAGATCGCGTTCGAGGGCTGTCTCCAGGACCCGGGCCACCTTGAAGCGGCTCACGCCGAACTCCTCGGCGATCTGGATCTTGGACTTGCCCTCCAGGTAGAACCGGCGGGCCATGGCCGCCGCCTGCACCAGCTCCGCGGGTCCCATCCGCATGGCTGACCGACCCGCCGAGATGCCAGACACCGCGATCTCCTCACTGCTGTTCACACGCCCGATACGCCGTTCATCCTGTCAGATCCGGCGATCCTTGATCGGCCCTGTCGGACCACGTTCATCTGCCCTTGGTTCAGTGTCCGCACGCCCAGGGGGCGACGGCCGTGGCCGCGTCCGCCTGCGCCCGCAGCTCCCGCACCGCCGCCGCCGGGTCCTGCGCGCCGTAGACCGCGGAGCCCGCCACGAAGACGTCCGCGCCGGCCTCGGCGCAGCGCTCGATGGTGGCGGCCGAGACCCCGCCGTCGACCTGGAGCCACAGTTCGAGACCGTGCTTGCTGATCAGCTCCCGGGTGCGGCGGATCTTCGGCAGCATGATGTCCAGGAAGGACTGGCCGCCGAAGCCCGGCTCGACCGTCATGATCAGCAGCATGTCCAGCTCGGGGAGCAGGTCCTCGTACGGCTCGATGGGCGTCGCGGGCTTGAGCGCCATCGAGGCGCGCGCCCCCTTGGCCCGGATCTCCCGCGCCAGGCGCACCGGAGCCGCCGCGGCCTCCGCGTGGAAGGTGACGGATCCGGCCCCCGCCTCCACGTACTGGGGGGCCCAGCGGTCCGCGTCCTCGATCATGAGGTGGCAGTCCAGCGGGGTGTCCGTGGCCTTGCTGAGGGCCTCGACGATCGGCACGCCGAGGGTCAGGTTGGGCACGAAGTGGTTGTCCATGACATCGACGTGGAGCCAGTCCGCGCCTTCGACGGCCTTCGCCTCCTCGGCGAGACGCGCGAAATCGGCGGACAGGATGCTGGGGTTGATCTGCGCCATGACCCAAGCCTGCCACGTCTCACGCCGGTTCCCCGCCTCGATGGGCCCCGAAGCCCCACACGGCCATCACAGTTCGCACATTCTGCGCATTTTGCCAGCGCTTTACTTTTCTTTTGCTGTTCACAGAGTGAGACGGCCGGCCCGGCCCCCCTCCGCGCAGGGCCGGCCGGACGCTCAGCCGGTCCGGCGCAGCAGCGCCAGGTACATCGCGTCGGTGCCGTGCAGATGCGGCCACAGCTGGACGTCGGGGCCCTCCCCCAGGGCGGGCACCCCGGGCATCAGCGGGCGGGCGTCGATCCACTCGGCCTCCACCGGCTCCCCGCCCCGGCCCTTGAGGACGTCCTCGACCACCACGCGGGTCTCCGCGAGATGCGGCGAGCAGGTCGCGTAGCCGACCACGCCGCCGACCCGTACGGCCTTCAACGCCTCGCGCAGCAGGCCGCGTTGGAGCGGGGCGAAGGCCTCCAGGTCCTCGGCGCGACGCCGCCAGCGGGACTCCGGGCGACGCCGCAGCGCGCCCAGGCCGGAGCAGGGCACGTCCATCAGGATCCGGTCGAACGTGCCGGGCAGCCACGGCGGGCGGGTGCCGTCCGCGGTGATCACCTGGTACGGGCCGGGGTTGCCGGCGAGCGCCCGCTCGACCAGCCGGGCGCGGTGCGGCTGCTTCTCGGCGGCGAGCAGGGCGGCGCCCCGGCCGGCGGCGAGGGCGGCGAGCAGGGCGGCCTTGCCGCCGGGGCCCGCGCAGCCGTCCAGCCAGCGGGTGTCGCGGCCCTCGACGGGGGCGGCGGCCAGGGCGGCGGCGACGAGCTGGCTGCCCTCGTCCTGGACGCCCGCCCGGCCCTCCTGGACGGCCTCCAGCGCTCCGGGCTCGCCGCCCTCGGCCATCCGGACCGCGTACGGGGACCAGCGCCCCGGCAGGGAGTTGTCCTCGCCCAGGGCCTTCGCCAGCTCGTCGGTGGTGGAGCGGCCGGGGCGGGCCGCCAACGTCACCTCGGGCCGCTCGTTGTCGGCTTCGAGAAGGTCCTCGATGCCCGCCCGGCCGCCGCCCAGCGCGTCCCAGAGGGCGGAGACGATCCAGCGGGGGTGGGAGTGCACGACGGACAGGTGGTCCTCGGCGTCCTCGTCGTACGACGGGGCGACCTTCTCCACCCAGCCGTCGAGGTCGTGCGCGGTGACCTTGCGCAGCACCGCGTTGACGAACTTCGCGCGCCCCTCCCCCAGCACCACCCGGGCCAGCTCCACACTGGCGGAGACGGCCGCGTGGGTGGGGATGCGGGTGCCGAGCAGCTGGTGGACGCCCATGTTCAGGACGTCGAGGACCGGCGGGTCGACCTCGCGCAGCGGCCGGTCGATGCAGGCCGCCACGATCGCGTCGTAGGTGCCCTGCCGGCGCAGCGTCCCGTAGACCAGCTCGGTCGCCAGCGCCGCGTCCCGGCTGTCGAAGTCGCCCTTGGCGCGGGCCTTCTTCAGCAGCGGGGGCAGCACGAGGTTGGCGTACGCGTCACGCTCGTCGACGGCCCGGAGCGCCTCGAAGGCGAGGAAACGGACCGGGTCCTTCTGCGGACGGCGATGGGGCTTGTGGGGGCGGCGACGCGGCTGGTCGTTCACGTGAAAGGTGCTCCGCTGATGGTGAGAGGTGCGAACCCTCCCAGCGTACGTCGCCGCCCCAGGGCGCCCGAACGGCAGCCCGGGGCCCTGGAACGCCGCCCGGGTCCGGACCGCCCCCGCCGCTCGGGGCGACTCGCTACAGGCCGAGCAGCTCGCCGTGGACGATGCGGACGCCGCGCGCCCAGTCGGCGCCCTTCATCGGCTTCTTGCCCTGCGGCTGGACCCAGAGCAGCTCGATCGCGTGCGACCCGGTGCCCACGTACACGTTGTTCTTGGCTGCCGACAGCTCGCCGGGGGCCAGGTCGGTGCGGTCCAGGACGGGCGTGGCCTGGATCAGCTTGAGCCGCTCGCCGCGGAACAGGGTCCAGGCGCCGGGGGCCGGGGTGCAGCCGCGCACCACCCGGTCGACCCGCAGGGCGGGCGCGGACCACTGGACCTGGGCGTCCTCGACGGTGATCTTCGGGGCCAGGGTGACGCCGTCATGGGGCTGGGGCACGGCGTGCAGCGTGCCGTCCTCGATGCCGTCCATGGTGGCGGCGAGCAGCCCGGCGCCGGCGAAGGCGAGCCGGGTCAGCAGGTCGCCGCTGGTGTCGGTGGGGCGGACCTCCTCGGTGAGGACGCCGTAGACCGGGCCGGAGTCCAGGCCCTCCTCGATCAGGAAGGTCGACGCGCCGGTCACCTCGTCCCCGGCCATCACCGCGTGCTGGACCGGCGCCGCGCCCCGCCAGGCGGGCAGCAGCGAGAAGTGCAGGTTGACCCAGCCCCGGGCGGGCACGTCGAGGGCGACCTTGGGCAGCAGGGCGCCGTAGGCGACGACCGGGCAGCAGTCCGGGGCGATCTCGCGCAGCCGGGCGAGGAACTCCTCGTCCCGGGGCCTGGCGGGCTTGAGCACCTCGATCCCGGCCTCCTCGGCCCGCTCGGCCACCGGGCTCGCGACGAGCCGGCGGCCCCGCCCGGCGGGGGCGTCCGGACGGGTCACGACGGCGGCCACCTCATGGCGGCCGGAGGCGATCAGGGCGTCCAGTGCGGGGACGGCGACTTCGGGGGTGCCGGCGAAGACGAGCTTCATGGGTGGCTGACTGCCTCTCGGGCCAAGACGTACGGTGACGAGCAGCACACCAGTCTAGGGGCTCTCGTTTGGATCAGGCCGGACAGGGAGCGGGGTCCGGTGCGTGCGGCTGCAAGGCGGAGGAGGGAGTGTCACTGCGGAGCATGGGCGACTGACGACAACGCGGCAGATGTGCGCACCGGGGCCCGCGAGCCCGGCCTGATCCAAACGAGAGCCCCTAGGGGCTCCGTCCGGGCGTGGCCCGGCCCGGCCGCTGCGGGCGAGCGCCGCCCGGGGGGCGTACGCGCGCCGCGCACGCCCCGTGCATATGCACATACGCCCCGATAGCGTGACCACATACCCGGCTCGGGCGTTGGTCAAAGGAGATTGACCGAAGCGGGCCGCCCCGATTGCGGCCCGATCCCTTTCAACGCCGGTTCGAGAGGCTTCTTCATGGCCGACCACGCAACCCACGACGCCCAAGCGCGGGCCAGTCTGCATCTTCTGGTGCGGGACATCGAGCGGGTCCGGCGGCAGGTGGACGCGCTGCGCACCCTCACCGCCCAGCTGGGCAACGTCTACCGTCCGCGCCGCTCCGGCCCCTCCGCGGGCTTCGTCGTCTACGGCAGGGCCCCGGCCCCCACCGTCCGCCTCGCGCAGGAACTGCGGGACAGCGTCGAGACCCTGGTCACGGCCGCGGTGGACTTCGACCGCTCGCTGGGCTTCTCCTGGGACGCGGTGGGCTCCGCCCTCGGCGTCACCAAGCAGGCCGTGCACCGCCGTTACGGAACGCGCCGGGCCACGCCGCAGCCCGCGGCCGAGACGGGCGGCGAGACCACGGCCGTGCCGCGCCCGGTCTCCGTCGGGCCGGGGCTGGCCGGATCCTCCGCCGGGGGGCCCGGCTCCCCGGTGCCCTCGGTCCCGGCGGCCCGCTCGATGCCGCCGCAGCCGTCGGCCCAGCCGGTCCGCGAGGAGCTGCGTCCCGGCGCCTTCCCGGGTCCCCGCAACGGCTGACCGCACGCCGCCCCTCTGCCCCACCGTGCCGGTCGCACGGCGGGGCAGTCCCCTGCCCGGACCCCGAAAGGCCCCCGGACCCCGAAGGGCCTCCCCCCGGAGCCTCAGCCGATGTCGGGCGGGTCGATCCTGATGCGCACCGGGTCGGTCGCCCCCTTGGCCATGCGGGCCGCGAGCGCCGTCTTCAGGGCGCGGGCGAGCGCCGCCCCCCTCCCCGGGACCACCCGGATCAGGGCCCGCTCCCAGGTCTCGCCCGGCGGGGCGTCCCCCGGTCGGCGGGGCCTGCCGGGCCCGGCCGACGGGACCGGCACCGGACCCAGGATCTCGGCCCCCGGCGGCAGCCCGGCGGTCCGGAGGAACGCGGCCAGGGCATCGGCGGGGCCGGTCGCCGAGGCCATCCGGGAGACCGGCGGGAAGCCCAGCTCCGCCCGCTCCGCCAGCTCCCGCCGGGCGAATCCCGCCGGGTCCCAGCGGACCAGCGCCTGCACCGCGCGCTCCGTCGGCTCGGCCACGATCACCACCGTGCCGCCCTCGTCCTGGCCCCGGACCAGCGCGCCCGCCGCCGTCCACCGGCGCAGCGCCTCCTCCCCCGCCCGCAGATCGGGCCGGCCGAGCATGGCCCAGCCGTCCAGGAGCAGGGCCGCCGCGTATCCGCCGTCGGCGACGGGCTCCGCGCCGGGGGTGGAGACGACCAGGGCGGGGGCGTCGGGCACCGCGTCCAGGATGTGGTCGCGCCCCGAGGTGCGGACGGGCACGGCGGGGAAGGCCCGGCCCAGCTCCTCCGCGGTGCGGCGGGCGCCGACGATCTGGGCGCGCAGCCGGGTCGAGCCGCACTCCGCGCAGTGCCAGGCCCGCTCGGCCCGCCCGCACCAGGCGCAGTTCAGGTCCTGCTGGTCCGGGGCCTGGAGGGGGCCCGCGCAGTGCCGGCAGCGGGCGGGGGTGCGGCAGCGTTCGCAGGCGAGGCGGGGTGCGTAACCCCGGCGGGGCACCTGGACCAGCACCGGACCGCTGCGCAGGCCGTCGCGCACGGTCTGCCAGGCGAGGCTGGGCAGCCGGGCGGACCGGGCGGCGCCGTCCCGGGCCAGCTCGCCGTCCCCGACCGTACGGACGAGGGGCGCGGCCCGGCGCAGCCGCTCCCGGTCGGCGAGGAGCGGCAGCGCCCAGCCGCTCTCCACGAGCTGGGCGGCCTCGACGGTGCAGCCGGTCCCGCCGAGGAGGAAGCCGCAGCGGCCCTGGGCCGCCCGCAGCTCCAGGACCTCGCGGACATGCGGGAAGGGCGCGTTGTCGTCGCTGTGGCTGGAGTCCCCGTCGTCCCAGATGACGACCAGGCCGAGGTCCTGGACGGGGGCGAACATGGCGGCCCTGGTCCCCACGACCGCCCGCACCGAGCCCCGCCGCACCGCGAGCCACTGCCGGTAGCGCTTCTCGGGGCCGGAGTCGGCGGTCAGCAGGGCGTGCCGGCCGTTGCCGAGCGCCTCGGTCAGGGCCGCGTCGACCCGTCCGGCGGCCCGTCCGTCCGGGACGACGACGAGCGCGCCGCGCCCGGAGGAGAGCGTCGCCGCGACGGCCCCGGCGATCTCGGCGGGCCAGTGCGGGCCGGGCAGGGCGGTCCACACCGCGCGCGGCGCACCGCCGTCGGCCAGTGCGCGCAGGAAGGCCGGGCCCTGGCCGTACCGCTCCCAGGTGCCCGGCTCGGGGGCCCGGGGAGGGGGCAGCGGGTCCGGGGAGGGCCTGGACTCGGCACGGCCGTTGCGGGGCGGGACGGCGAGCTGGAGGACGTCGGCGAGGCTGCCCGCGTACCGGTCGGCGACGGCGCGGCAGAGGGCGAGCAGGTCGGGCCCGAGGACCGGCTCCGGGGAGACCACGGAGGCGAG
The DNA here is from genome assembly GCF_014650675.1 of Streptomyces anulatus. GTDB lineage: Bacteria > Actinomycetota > Actinomycetes > Streptomycetales > Streptomycetaceae > Streptomyces > Streptomyces anulatus. Next base: position 90,545 of record NZ_BMVK01000006.1, read on the forward strand.
GGCGGCCAGTGCGCCCTGATAGTCGGATTCGGCGAGGCGCTCGACGATGAAGCCGTCGATCAGGCCGCCGCCCTCACGCCGTCCGCCCTGGACGTTGCGCCCGCCCGCGCCGAAGCGCACCCTGACCCGGACGCCCGGCTGTGCGTCGGCGTCCAGCTCCTCGGGGACGGCGTAGTCGAAGTACTGGTCGAGGTGGAGGACGCCCTTGTTGACCAGGACGCGGGCGACGGGCAGCTCCTCGGCGAGCGCGGCGCCCCGCCAGGTCCGAGGCTTGGCACGCGGCACCTTCGCCCGGCGCACGGTCTCCCGGATCAGCGCAAGCTGCTCCGGCGCCCCGGCACCGGGTTCGGCGGACTGCTCGTTCTCGCTGCTCACAGCTGAATTCCTACCAGAGAGCACTGACAGCGGCGGGGGCACGGCAGCGGGGCCCGGCCACCGCGTTCGGTGTCCGGGCCCCGCTGTCGTACTCGATGACACCCGCCCCGCTGTCGTACGCGGGCGGTTTCGCTACAGACCGGCGGCGGCGCGCAGGGCGTCCACGCGGTCGGTGCGCTCCCAGGTGAAGTCGGGCAGCTCACGGCCGAAGTGGCCGTAGGCGGCGGTCTGGGCGTAGATCGGACGGAGCAGGTCGAGGTCCCGGATGATCGCGGCCGGGCGGAGGTCGAAGACCTCGCCGATCGCGTTCTCGATCTTCTCGGTGTCGACCGCGGCGGTGCCGAAGGTCTCCACGAACAGTCCGACGGGCTCGGCCTTGCCGATCGCGTACGCGACCTGGACCTCGCAGCGCGCGGCGAGACCGGCGGCCACCACGTTCTTGGCGACCCAGCGCATCGCGTACGCGGCGGAGCGGTCGACCTTGGACGGGTCCTTGCCCGAGAAGGCGCCGCCGCCGTGCCGGGCCATACCGCCGTAGGTGTCGATGATGATCTTGCGGCCGGTGAGGCCGGCGTCGCCCATCGGGCCGCCGATCTCGAAGCGGCCGGTCGGGTTCACCAGGAGGCGGTAGCCCTCGGTGTCCAGCTTGATGCCGTCCTCGACGAGCTGCGCGAGCACGTGCTCGACGACGAACTCGCGGATGTCGGGTGCGAGCAGCGAGTCCAGGTCGATGTCCGACGCGTGCTGCGAGGAGACGACCACCGTGTCCAGCCGGACCGCCTTGTCACCGTCGTACTCGATGGTGACCTGGGTCTTGCCGTCGGGGCGCAGGTAGGGGATGGTCCCGTTCTTGCGCACCTCGGACAGTCGCCGGGAGAGGCGGTGCGCGACGTGGATCGGGAGCGGCATCAGCTCCGGCGTCTCGTCGCAGGCGTAGCCGAACATCAGGCCCTGGTCGCCCGCGCCCTGCTTGTCGAGCTCGTCCTCGTCGCCCTCGACCCGCTTCTCGTACGCGGTGTCGACGCCCTGTGCGATGTCCGGCGACTGCGCGCCGATCGACACCGAGACGCCACAGGAAGCACCGTCGAAGCCCTTTTTGGAGGAGTCGTAACCGATCTCCAGAACCTTGTTGCGCACGAGGTTGGGGATGTCGGCGTAGGCCTTGGTGGTGACCTCGCCCGCGACATGCACCAGACCGGTGGTGATCAAGGTCTCGACGGCGACGCGCGAGGCGGGGTCCTCGCGCAGGAGCGCGTCGAGAATCGTGTCGCTGATCTGGTCAGCGATCTTGTCGGGGTGACCCTCGGTGACAGATTCCGAGGTGAAGAGACGGCGGGACACATCGCTCCCTGGGGTTGCAGCGGCTGCTGGCTGATCATGGGTGGTACGACCGAGAGCTGCGCTCGGCGCGTACCGTCGGCCAGTTTATCGGTCGCATCCGGCGACCGGGGCAGGTGTCTCGCCCTTTGGGAGGTTCGTGACGTGCGCCACGCGGGGCTCCAGTAGGACAATCCACCCTTCCCGGCCTTCGTTTTAGGCCTTATGGGACGATTTCGCTCGCCCGGAGGGTTGATTATGAAATCGGCTGGAACCTTCCCGAGACGAGATCCCAGACCGTGTCGGCGAGCGCTTCCTTGGGGCCGTACGGCACCGGCGTCTCCGTGCCGTCGGCGGCGAGGACGACCGCTTCGTTCTCCTCCGAGCCGAAGGTCTTGCGCTCCCCCACCTCGTTGACCACGAGAAGGTCGCAGCCCTTGCGCCGGAGCTTCGCACGGCCGTTGACCAGCACGTCGTCGGTCTCGGCGGCGAATCCGACGACGATCTGGTCCGGACGGGCCCGCTCGCCGGAGACCTCGGCGAGGATGTCGGGGTTACGGACCAGGGGGACGGCGGGCGCCTCCTCGCCGTCCTTCTTCTTGATCTTGCCGGAGGCGTACGCGGCGGGGCGGAAGTCGGCCACCGCGGCCGCCATCACCACGACGTCCGCGTCGGGAGCGGCCTTCAGCACGGCCTCGCGCAGCTGGACGGCCGTGCCGACCCGGAGGACGTCGGCCCCGGCCGGGTCGGGCAGCCCGGTGTTGGCCTCGATCAGGGTGACCCGGGCCCCCCGGGCCACGGCGGTGCGCGCCAGCGCGTACCCCTGCTTGCCGGAGGAGCGGTTGCCCAGGAAGCGCACCGGGTCGAGCGGCTCGCGCGTGCCCCCGGCGCTGATGACCACATGGCGGCCGGCGAGGTCGGGCTCGGTGACCCCGCGCGCCAGCACCCGGCGGCAGACCTCGTAGATCTCGCCGGGGTCGGGGAGCCGGCCCTTGCCGGTGTCGACGCCGGTGAGCCGCCCGACGGCGGGCTCGATGACGACGGCTCCCCGGCGGCGCAGGGTGGCGACGTTCTCCTGGGTGGCCGGGTGCTCCCACATCTCGGTGTGCATCGCGGGGGCGAAGACCACCGGACAGCGAGCGGTCAGAAGCGTGTTGGTGAGCAGGTCGTCGGCGAGCCCGTGGGCCGCCTTGGCCAGCATGTCCGCGGTGGCCGGGGCGACCACCACGAGGTCGGCGCCCTGCCCGATCCGCACGTGCGGGACCTCGTGGACGTCCTCCCAGACCTCGTCGGAGACGGGGTGGCCGGAGAGCGCCGACCAGGTGGCGGCCCCCACGAAGTGCAGCGACGCGGCGGTCGGGACGACCCGTACGTCGTGGCCGGACTCGGTCAGCCGGCGCAACAGCTCGCACGCCTTGTAGGCGGCGATGCCCCCGCTGACCCCCAGGACGACCTTCGGCTTGTCCACTGCGTCTCCCCGCACTCGGCAACGTAAGGCAACGTATGCGTCCCATACGTATGCGTCCCATGCTGCCTCACCGCGCAGATCGGGTTCATCCGGCCCCGGACACACCTCAGGCCCGGCGGACGGGCCGCCGGGCCTGGGGTGAAGGTGCCGTGGTGCTCCTGCGTTACTGCGCGGGGCCCTCGATGGCCTCGGAGGTCAGCAGGCCCGCGTTGATCTCGCGGAGTGCGATCGAGAGCGGCTTCTCGTGCACGTGGGTGTCGACGAGCGGACCGACGTACTCGAGGAGGCCTTCACCGAGCTGCGAGTAGTACGCGTTGATCTGGCGGGCACGCTTGGCCGCGTAGATCACCAGGCTGTACTTCGAGTCGGTGGCTTCGAGGAGCTCATCAATCGGCGGGTTGATGATGCCCTCGGGCGTGGTGATGGAAGAGGACACTCTCTGCCTTCCGAAGGGGATGTAGATCAAAGATCAAAGAGATTTGAGCGATCGCAGAGATCTAGGCCTGAAGCATCAACGTTAGCAGCTCACGCGCCACGTCCTCGACGGAGGTGTTGACGAGCGTCGTATCGAACTCGGCCTCGGCGGCCAGTTCGACCTTCGCGGCGGCGAGCCGGCGCTCGATGACCTCGGGGGCCTCGGTGCCCCGGCCGGTGAGCCGGCGCACCAGCTCGTCCCAGCTCGGCGGAGCCAGGAAGACCAGACGCGCGTCGGACATCGACTGGCGGACCAGCCGGGCGCCCTGGAGGTCGATCTCCAGCAGGACCGGCTCACCGGCCTCCAGGCGGTCCAGCACGGCGCGCCGGGGCGTGCCGTAGCGGTTGCCCGCGAACTCGGCCCACTCCAGCAGTTCGCCGTTGGCGACGAGCTTGTCGAACTCCTCGTCGTCCACGAAGAAGTAGTGCACGCCGTTGCGTTCCCCGGGGCGCGGCTTGCGTGTCGTCGCCGACACGGAGAGCCAGACCTCGGGGTGCACGGTGCGCATATGAGCGACGACCGTGCTCTTGCCGACCCCTGAGGGGCCGGAGAGCACGGTCAGCCGCGGACGTACGTCCGGGGGTACGGGGGACGTCCCCCGGGATGTTGCAGCCATGGGGCGATTATCCCCGCTCTCAGGAGTGCCTGAGAACGTCAGGCGGGGCTGCCGCCGAACTCACGCTCCAAGGATGCGATCTGATTGGAGCCAAGACCCCTGACCCGGCGGCTCTCGGAGATGCCGAGACGCTCCATGATCTGCTTGGCGCGGACCTTGCCGACGCCCGGCAGGGATTCCAGCAGTGCGGAGACCTTCATCTTCCCGATGACGTCGTTCTCCTGGCCCTGCTTGATGACCTCGTGGAGGGAGGCGCCGGAGTGCTTGAGTCGATTCTTGACCTCGGCCCGCTCCCGGCGAGCCGCGGCGGCCTTTTCGAGCGCGGCTGCGCGCTGTTCAGGGGTAAGGGGCGGAAGAGCCACGCCTACGTCACCTCGGATGTCGATCTGTCGGATACGGACCGGCGGGGAAGCTGGACGCCACCCACCAGGTGAGCGGAGAACACACTGTGCTCGGCCGCTCTCGACGGAGACTAGCGGCAAGGGCCGCTGTAGTCAGCGAGAACAGACGAAAAGTCCTGGTCAGCTGTGGCCGACCAGGATTTTCCCGACATATCGACCAGGTTTCTCGTCAGTATTTCGTCAACGCGCTGTCAACGTGTCAGGGTCAGCTGCCGGATACGGCGCTGCGGACCCCGTCCGCGAACCGCTCGGCGGCTTCGCGCAGCCCGGACGCGTCCGGGCCGTGGCGCAGCACGCCGCGGCTCACGCTGGGGACCACGTTGCCCACCGCGTCGCCGAACACCGCCGGAAGATCAGCCGGGGTCGCCCCCTGGGCGCCGATGCCGGGCGCGAGGAGCGGTCCGTTGATCGCCAGGTCCACCCCCGCGTCGCCGAGCGTCGCGCCGACCACCGCGCCGACCGAGCCGAGCGGGGCGGCCCCGGCGTTCTCGGCGGCCATGTGGTCGAGCATCAGCTGGGCGAGCGAGCGGCCGTCGGCCGCCGTGGCCCGCTGGACCTCGGCGCCCTCCGGGTTGGAGGTGAGGGCGAGGACGAAGACGCCCGCGCCGGAGGCGGCGGCGGCGTCGAGCGCCGGACGCAGCGAGCCGAAGCCCAGGTACGGGGAGAGCGTCACCGCGTCCGAGAAGAGCGGCGAGTCCTTGTCCAGGTAGGCCGCCGCGTAGGCCCCCATCGTGGAGCCGATGTCGCCGCGCTTGGCGTCCATCAGGACGAGCGCGCCGGCCGCCCGTGCCTCCTCGACGGCCTTCTCCAGGACGGCGACGCCGCGCGAGCCGAAGCGCTCGAAGAACGCGGACTGCGGCTTGAGGACGGCGACCCGGTCGGCCAGCGCCTCCACGACGGTCCGGGTGAAGCGCTCCAGGCCGGCGATGTCGTCGTTCAGGCCCCAGGAGGTGAGCAGGGCGGCGTGCGGGTCGATGCCGACGCAGAGCGGCCCGCGGGTGTCCATGGCGTGGCGCAGACGGGCGCCGAAGGGTTCGAGCGTCACAGGGCGGCCTTCTTCCGGGTCTCGGCGCCGACGGCCTCGGCGAGGGTGGCGTACGGGGAGGTGGCGAGCCGGGCGGCGAGGCCCTTGTGGATCGCGCGGGCGTAGAAGGGACCTTCGTAGATGAAGGCGCTGTAGCCCTGGACGAGGGTGGCTCCGGCGAGGATGCGCTGCCAAGCGTCCTCGGCGTTCTCGACGCCCCCGACGCCCACCAGCGTGATCCGGTCCCCCACACGGGCGTACAGGCGGCTCAGGACCTCCAGCGAGCGCTCCTTGAGGGGCGCGCCGGACAGCCCGCCGGTCTCCCCCACCAGGTCGGGGGCCGACTTCAGGGCCAGGCTCTCCCGCGCGATGGTGGTGTTGGTGGCGATGATGCCGTCCAGGCCCAGCTCCACGGCGAGGTCGGCGACGGCGTCGACGTCCTCGTCCGCGAGGTCCGGGGCGATCTTGACGAGCAGGGGGACGCGCCGGGTGGTGACGGTGCGGTCGGCGGCCTCGCGCACGGCGGTGAGCAGCGGGCGCAGCGACTCGGTGGCCTGGAGGTTGCGCAGGCCGGGGGTGTTGGGCGAGGAGACGTTGACGACGAGGTAGTCGGCGTGGCCGGCGAGGGCCTCGGTGGACTTCACGTAGTCGGCTGCGGCCTCGGCCTCCGGGACTACCTTGGTCTTGCCGATGTTGACGCCGACCGTGGTGCGGAAGACGGGGTTGCGGGCGGCCAGGCGGGCGGCGACGGCGGCGGAGCCCTCGTTGTTGAAGCCCATGCGGTTGATCAGCGCGCGGTCCGCGACCAGCCGGAAGAGGCGCTTCTTGGGGTTGCCGGGCTGCGGTTCGCCGGTGACGGTGCCGATCTCGATGTGGTCGAAGCCGAGCATCGCCATGCCGTCGATCGCGACGGCGTTCTTGTCGAAGCCGGCGGCGAGGCCGAAGGGGCCGTGCATCCGCAGGCCGAGGGCCTCGGTGCGCAGCTCCTTGAAGCGCGGGGCGAGGGCGGCGGCGACGAAGGTGCGCAGGACGGGGATGCGGGCGGCGAGGCGGATCCACCGGAAGGCGGCGTAGTGGGCCCGCTCGGGGTCCATCCGCTTGAAGACCAGCCGGAAGAAGAGCTTGTACATGAAGAGGTGTCCTTGGTGCTCGGTGTGCTCGACGTGGCTCGCAAAGAGGGGGACACCGTTTCCGGTGTCCCCCTCTCCGGGCTGCTAGTCGCGGGCCGCGATCAAGTGTTCCGCGTGTTCCTGGAGGGAACGGACCCCGACTCCGCCGTGGTTGAGGGCGTCGATGCCCTGGACGGCGGCGGCGAGCGCCTGGACCGTGGTCAGGCACGGTACGGAGCGGGCGACGGCCGCGGTGCGGATGTCGTAGCCGTCGAGCCGGCCGCCGGTGCCGTACGGCGTGTTGACGATGAGGTCGACCTCGCCGTCGTGGATGTGCTGGACGATCGTCTTCTCGCCGTTGGGCCCGGGGCCCTCGGACTGCTTGCGCACGACGGTGGCGTTGATGCCGTTGCGCTTGAGGACCTCGGCGGTGCCGGAGGTGGCCATCAGCTCGAAGCCGTGGGCGACCAGCTCACGGGCCGGGAAGATCATCGAGCGCTTGTCCCGGTTGGCGACCGAGATGAACGCGCGGCCCTTGGTGGGCAGCGGGCCGTAGGCGCCGGCCTGCGACTTGGCGTACGCCGTGCCGAAGACCGAGTCGATGCCCATGACCTCGCCGGTGGAGCGCATCTCCGGGCCGAGGACCGTGTCGACGCCCCGGCCGTGGATGTCGCGGAAGCGCGACCACGGCATCACGGCCTCCTTGACGGAGATCGGCGCGTCCAGCGGCAGGGTGCCGCCGTCGCCGGTCTTCGGCAGCAGGCCCTCCGCGCGCAGCTCGGCGATGGTCGCGCCCAGCGAGATGCGGGCGGCGGCCTTGGCGAGCGGCACGGCGGTCGCCTTCGAGGTGAAGGGGACCGTGCGGGAGGCGCGCGGGTTGGCCTCCAGGACGTAGAGGATGTCGCCGGAGAGCGCGAACTGGATGTTGATCAGTCCGAGTACGCCGACGCCCTTGGCGATGCCCTCGGTGGAGGCGCGCAGCCGCTTGATGTCGAAGCCGCCGAGCGTGATCGGGGGCAGGGCGCAGGCCGAGTCGCCGGAGTGGATGCCGGCTTCCTCGATGTGCTCCATGACACCGCCGAGGTACAGCTCGGTGCCGTCGTAGAGGGCGTCCACGTCGATCTCGATGGCGTCGTCGAGGAAGCGGTCGACCAGGACCGGCCGGGTGGGGCTGATCTCGGTGGACTCGGAGATGTACGAGGCGAGGCGCGTCTCGTCGTACACGATCTCCATGCCGCGCCCGCCGAGCACGTAGCTCGGGCGGACCAGGACCGGGTAGCCGATCTCGTCGGCGATGGCCTTGGCCTCGCCGAAGGTGGTGGCGGTGCCGTGCTTGGGCGCGGGCAGTCCGGCCTCGGCCAGGACCCGGCCGAAGGCGCCGCGGTCCTCGGCGGCGTGGATGGCCTCCGGGGAGGTGCCGACGACGGGCACGCCGTTGTCCTTGAGCGCCTGCGCGAGGCCGAGCGGGGTCTGGCCGCCGAGCTGCACGATGACACCGGCGATCGGGCCCGCCAGCGACTCGGCGTGCACGATCTCCAGGACGTCCTCCAGGGTGAGCGGCTCGAAGTAGAGCCGGTCGGAGGTGTCGTAGTCGGTGGAGACGGTCTCCGGGTTGCAGTTGACCATGACGGTCTCGTAGCCCGCGTCGCTCAGGGCGAAGGAGGCGTGCACACAGGAGTAGTCGAACTCGATGCCCTGGCCGATGCGGTTGGGGCCCGAGCCGAGGATGATCACGGCCGGCTTGGTGCGGCTCGCGACCTCGCTCTCCTCGTCGTAGGAGGAGTAGAAGTACGGCGTGTTCGCGGCGAACTCGGCGGCGCAGGTGTCGACCGTCTTGTAGACCGGGCGGATGCCGAGCGCGTGCCGGACCTCACGGACGACGTCCTCGCGCAGCCCGCGGATCTCGCCGATCTGGGCGTCGGAGAAGCCGTGCCGCTTGGCCTCGGCGATCAGGTCGGCGTCCAGGCGCTCGGCGGAGGCCAGCTCGTCGGCGATCTCCTTGATCAGGAAGAGCTGGTCGACGAACCAGGGGTCGATCTTCGTGGAGTCGAAGACCTCCTCCTGGGTGGCTCCGGCCCGGATCGCCTGCATGACGGTGTTGATGCGGCCGTCGGTGGGGCGGACCGCCTCGGCCAGCAGCTCGGCCTTGTCGCCGACCGGGCCGGTGAAGGCGAACTGGGAACCCTTCTTCTCCAGCGAGCGCAGGGCCTTCTGGAGGGCCTCGGTGAAGTTCCGGCCGATCGCCATGGCCTCGCCCACCGACTTCATGGTGGTGGTGAGGGTGGAGTCGGCGGAGGGGAACTTCTCGAAGGCGAAGCGCGGGGCCTTGACGACGACGTAGTCGAGGGTCGGCTCGAAGGAGGCCGGCGTCTTCTCGGTGATGTCGTTGGGGATCTCGTCCAGGGTGTAGCCGACGGCCAGCTTGGCGGCGATCTTGGCGATCGGGAAGCCGGTGGCCTTGGAGGCGAGCGCCGAGGAGCGGGAGACGCGCGGGTTCATCTCGATGACGATGACCCGGCCGTCGGTGGGGTCGATGGCGAACTGGATGTTGCAGCCGCCGGTGTCGACGCCGACCTCGCGGATGATCGCGATGCCGACGTCGCGAAGCCGCTGGTACTCGCGGTCGGTGAGCGTCATCGCCGGGGCGACGGTGATGGAGTCGCCGGTGTGGACGCCCATCGGGTCGAAGTTCTCGATGGAGCAGACGACCACGACGTTGTCGTTCTTGTCGCGCATCAGCTCCAGCTCGTACTCCTTCCAGCCGAGGATGGACTCCTCCAGGAGCACCTCGGTGGTCGGGGAGAGCGTGAGGCCCTGTCCGGCGATGCGGCGCAGCTCCTCCTCGTCGTGGGCGAAGCCGGAGCCGGCGCCGCCCATGGTGAAGGAGGGGCGGACGACGACGGGGTAGCCGCCGAGGGTGTCGACGCCGGCGATGACGTCGTCCATGGTGTGGCAGATGACGGAGCGGGCGGACTCGCCGTAGCCGATCTTCTCCTTGACGGCCTCGACGACGCCCTTGAAGAGGTCGCGGTCCTCGCCCTTGTTGATCGCCTCGACGTTGGCGCCGATGAGCTCGACGCCGTACTTCTCCAGGACGCCGTTCTCGTGCATGGAGATCGCGGTGTTCAGCGCGGTCTGGCCGCCGAGGGTGGGCAGGAGCGCGTCGGGGCGCTCCTTGGCGATGATCTTCTCGACGAACTCGGGGGTGATCGGCTCGACGTAGGTGGCGTCGGCGATCTCCGGGTCGGTCATGATCGTCGCCGGGTTGGAGTTCACCAGGATGACGCGCAGGCCCTCGGCCTTGAGGACGCGGCAGGCCTGGGTGCCGGAGTAGTCGAACTCGGCGGCCTGGCCGATGACGATCGGACCGGAGCCGATGACCAGGACGGACTGGATATCGGAGCGCTTAGGCACGCTGGCCCTCCATCAGGGTGGTGAAACGGTCGAAGAGATACGCGGCGTCGTGCGGGCCGGCGGCCGCCTCGGGGTGGTACTGGACGCTGAAGGCCGGCCGGTCCAGGAGCTGGAGGCCCTCGACCACCTGGTCGTTCAGGCAGACGTGGGAGACCTCGGCGCGGCCGAACTCCGTGTCGGAGACCTTGTCCAGCGGGGCGTCCACGGCGAAGCCGTGGTTGTGCGCGGTGACCTCGACCTTGCCGGTGGTGCGGTCCTGCACCGGCTGGTTGATGCCTCGGTGGCCGTACTTCAGCTTGTAGGTGCCGAAGCCGAGCGCGCGGCCGAGGATCTGGTTGCCGAAGCAGATGCCGAAGAGCGGCGTGGACCGCTCCAGGACTCCCCGCATGAGGGCGACCGGGTGGTCGGCGGTGGACGGGTCGCCGGGGCCGTTGGAGAAGAAGACGCCGTCCGGGTTCACGGCGTACACCTCCTCCAGGGTGGCGGTGGCGGGCAGCACGTGCACCTCGACGCCGCGTTCGGCCATCCGGTGCGGGGTCATGCCCTTGATGCCGAGGTCGATCGCGGCGACGGTGAACTTCTTCGTGCCGATCGCGGGGACGACGTAGGCCTCCTTGGTGGCGACCTCGGCGGAGAGGTCGGCGCCGGTCATCTCGGGGGCCTGGCGGACCCGGGCGAGCAGCGTGCCCTCGTCGGGGATGGCGTTGCCGGAGAAGATCCCGACGCGCATCGCGCCGCGCTCGCGCAGGTGGCGGGTGAGGGCGCGGGTGTCGATGCCGCTGATGCCGACGACGCCCTGCTTCGTCAGCTCCTCGTCCAGCGAGCGCTGCGAGCGCCAGTTGGAGGGCTTGCGTGCGGGGTCGCGGACGACGTAGCCGGAGACCCAGATGCGGCCGGACTCGGGGTCCTCGTCGTTCACGCCGGTGTTGCCGACGTGCGGGGCCGTCATGACGACGACCTGGCGGTGGTACGAGGGGTCGGTCAGCGTTTCCTGGTAGCCGGTCATGCCGGTGGAGAACACCGCTTCGCCGAAGGTCTCCCCCACGGCCCCGTAGGCGCGGCCGCGGAAGGCGCGACCGTCCTCCAGGACGAGTACGGCGGGGGTCTGGGCCCCCCGGGTGGAGATCGTCATCGTGCGGTGCCTTCCGTAGTGGTGCTGGTGAGTTCGGTGGTGGCGGGTGCGCCGGTGAGCCGGCTGACGGCGTCGACCCAGGCCTGGTGCTCGGCGGCGTGGTCGGAGCGGAAGCCGGAGTCGATCAGCGTCTCGCCGTGCGCCCAGGTGATGATCAGCAGGCCGCCCTCGGGGAGGACCTTGCCCGCGAGCGCCTTGTCGAGGCGGGCCTCGCGCAGGGCGTCGGCCGGGATGAAGAAGTCGGCCGCCCCGGGGCGTTCGACGTGCAGGCCGCGGGCGGTGAGCGTGAGCTCGGTACGGCTGCGGGTGCCGAGGCCGTGGGCGACGATCCGGTCGAGCCACTGACCGGCGGTGGTGGAGGCGTGGTAGCGCCCCTCCAGCGTCAGCAGCGTCTCGTCGTCGGCGAAGCCCTCGGGGGTCTCCGGGAGCTCGGGCAGGCCGGACTGGAGGCTGGCGCGCCACTTCCAGCCCTGGCGCATCAGCCAGTAGACGAGGGCGATGAAGACGAACAGGCCGATCACCCAGGCGATGCGGGCGGCCCAGTCCGTCACTTCCGCCGACTTCTGCTCGGCGGCCAGGTGGTACAGGGGGGTCAGAGTTGTCACGCGAGCTTCCCGTCGACGACCGTGGCACGGCCCCGCAGGAAGGTGTGGGTGACGCGGCCCGGCAGCTCACGGCCCTGGTAGGGGGTGTTTCGGCTGCGGGACGCGAAGCCCGCGGGGTCCACGGCTCCACGGTATGCCGGATCGACCAGGGTGAGGTTGGCGGGCTCACCCGCCGAGACGGGGCGGCCGTGTCCTTCGAGGCGGCCGATGGCCGCGGGGCGGAACGACATGCGGTCGGCGACGCCCGCCCAGTCGATCAGGCCGGTGTCCACCATCGTCTGCTGGACGACCGAGAGCGCGGTCTCCAGGCCCACCATTCCCATGGCGGCCGCGGCCCACTCGCAGTCCTTGTCCTCGTGCGGGTGCGGGGCGTGGTCGGTGGCGACGCAGTCGATCGTGCCGTCGGCGAGCGCCTCGCGCAGGGCCAGGACGTCGGCCTCGGTGCGCAGCGGCGGGTTCACCTTGTAGACCGGGTTGTAGGTGCGGACCAGCTCGTCGGTGAGGAGGAGGTGGTGCGGGGTGACCTCGGCGGTGACGTTCCAGCCCTTGGACTTGGCCCAGCGGACGATCTCCACGGAGCCGGCGGTGGAGAGGTGGCAGATGTGGACGCGGGAGTCGACGTGGGCGGCGAGGAGGACGTCGCGGGCGATGATCGACTCCTCGGCGACGGCCGGCCACCCGCCGAGCCCGAGTTCGGCGGAGACGATGCCCTCGTTCATCTGGGCGCCCTCGGTGAGGCGGGGCTCCTGGGCGTGCTGGGCGACGACGCCGTCGAAGGCCTTCACGTACTCCAGGGCGCGGCGCATGATCACCGCGTCGTCGACGCACTTGCCGTCGTCGGAGAAGACCTTCACCCCGGCGGCGGAGTCGTGCATCGCGCCGAGCTCGGCGAGCTGCTTGCCCTCCAGGCCGACGGTGACGGCGCCCACGGGCTGCACGTCGCAGTAGCCGGACTCCTTGCCGAGCCGCCAGACCTGCTCGACGACGCCGGCGGTGTCGGCGACGGGGAAGGTGTTGGCCATGGCGTGCACGGCGGTGAAGCCGCCGACGGCCGCGGCCCTGGTGCCGGTGAGGACGGTCTCGGAGTCCTCGCGGCCGGGCTCGCGCAGATGGGTGTGCAGGTCGACCAGGCCGGGCAGCAGGATCTGCCCCTCGGCCTCGATCACGGTGGCGCCGGCGGCGTCGAGGCCGGTACCGACCTCGGCGACGGTCTCGCCGTCGATCAGGACGTCCCTAGGCTCGCCGCCGAGGATCCGCGCACCGCGGATAAGGATCTTGCTCATGGTTACTTGTTCTCCTCGGTACGGGCGGGGGCGGCGGACAGCGCGGTGTCGGAGCCGCCGAGCAGCAGGTAGAGCACGGCCATGCGGATGGAGACGCCGTTGGCGACCTGCTCGACGACCGTGCAGCGGTCGGAGTCGGCGACCTCGGCGGTGATCTCCATGCCGCGGACCATCGGGCCGGGGTGCATGACGATGGCGTGTTCGGGCATCTTCGCCATCCGCTCGCCGTCCAGGCCGTAGCGGCGGGAGTACTCGCGCTCGGTCGGGAAGTACGCGGCGTTCATCCGTTCACGCTGCACACGCAGCATCATCACCGCATCGGACTTCGCCAGCACGTTGTCGAGGCTGTAGCTGACGTTGCAGGGCCACTTCTCGACGCCCACGGGGACCAGGGTGGGCGGGGCCACCAGGGTGACGTGCGCGCCGAGTGTGGTGAGCAGGTGGACGTTGGAGCGGGCGACGCGGCTGTGCAGGATGTCGCCGACGATCGTGATGCGGCGGCCTTCCAGGTCGCGGCCGAGCCCGGAGTCGGCGCCGACGAGCCGGCGGCGCATCGTGAAGGCGTCCAGCAGTGCCTGGGTGGGGTGCTCGTGGGTGCCGTCCCCGGCGTTGACCACGGCTCCGTCGATCCAGCCGGAGGTGGCGAGCCGGTAGGGGGCGCCGGAGGCTCCGTGCCGGATGACGACGGCGTCGGCGCCCATCGCCTCCAGGGTCAGCGCGGTGTCCTTCAGGGACTCGCCCTTGGAGACGGAGGATCCCTTGGCGGAGAAGTTGATGACGTCGGCGGACAGCCGCTTGGCGGCCGCCTCGAAGGAGATACGGGTCCGGGTCGAGTCCTCGAAGAAGAGGTTGACGACGGTACGGCCGCGCAGGGTGGGGAGCTTCTTGATCGGCCGGTCCGCGACCCGGGCCATCTCCTCGGCGGTGTCGAGGATCAGGACGGCGTCGTCGCGGGTGAGGTCGGCGGCCGAGATGAGGTGACGCTTCATCTGGGGTTCTCCGGGTTGCTGGAGGGGGTTTCAGGCATGCGGGCGCGCGGAAAGCAGCCGTACGTCCCCGAAAGGCCGTACGGGAGGGCTCGGGCTACCGCGCGTCCGTGGGGGTGGCCTGCTTGACGCCCAGCAGCACGGCGTCGCGGCCGTCCTCCTCGGCGAGCTGGACCTTGACCGTCTCCCGCAGCGACGTGGGGAGGTTCTTGCCGACGTAGTCCGCGCGGATCGGGAGTTCCCGGTGGCCGCGGTCGACGAGGACCGCGAGCTGCACCGCGCGCGGGCGGCCGATGTCGCCGAGCGCGTCGAGGGCGGCGCGGATCGTGCGGCCGGAGAAGAGCACGTCGTCGACCAGGACGACCAGGCTGCCCTCGATCCCCTCACCGGGGATGTCGGTACGGGCCAGGGCGCGCGCCGGGCGCATCCGCAGGTCGTCGCGGTACATGGTGATGTCGAGCGATCCGACCGGCGTCTTCCGGCCGGTGATCTCCTGGAGTTTCTCGGCGAGCCGACGGGCGAGGAAGACGCCCCGGGTCGGGATGCCGAGCAGCACCACGTCGTCGGCGCCCTTGGCGCGTTCGACGATCTCGTGGGCGATACGGGTCAGAACACGGGCGATGTCGGGGGCCTCGAGAACGGGGCGCGCCGCGTTGCCTGTGTGGTCGTGCTGTGCGTCCATAAGAAACGGACCTCCTTCTCCGCCTCACGGGACGGATCGTTAAAGGACGTCGAAATTGCGTCATCCACGCTACCAGGGCTTGCGCTCGGCCCTGGCCCCGCCCCCGGGAGGTGCCGGTCCGGACCATTCGGCTTGACGCATCCAAGTAACGCTGCGTAACCTCACAGTGAGTTACCAGCCACGCGGCGGAGCCGCACACTGTTCCAGCGTCCGGGGAGCCATATGTCCAGCGAATACGCAAAACAGCTCGGGGCCAAACTCCGTGCCATCCGCACCCAGCAGGGCCTTTCCCTCCACGGCGTGGAGGAGAAGTCCCAGGGTCGCTGGAAGGCCGTCGTGGTCGGTTCGTACGAGCGCGGCGACCGTGCCGTGACCGTGCAGCGCCTCGCCGAGCTGGCGGATTTCTACGGGGTCCCCGTGCAGGAGCTGCTGCCCGGTACGACGCCGGGCGGGGCCGCCGAGCCGCCGCCGAAGCTCGTCCTGGACCTGGAGCGCCTCGCCCACGTCCCGCCGGAGAAGGCCGGTCCGCTGCAGCGCTACGCGGCGACCATCCAGAGCCAGCGCGGTGACTACAACGGCAAGGTGCTCTCGATCCGCCAGGACGACCTGCGCACGCTCGCCGTGATCTACGACCAGTCGCCGTCCGTGCTCACGGAGCAACTCATCAGCTGGGGCGTGCTGGACGCGGACGCGCGTCGCGCGGTCTCCCACGACGAGGGCTGAGCGAGCGGGGCGGGACCCCACAGCAGAAACGTGCCGCCGGGCGGGCGGGGACCTCCGGGTCCCCGCCCGCCCGGCGTTGCTGTGCCCGCGCTCGCGCGCCCCGGGTCCCTTCGGATCCGGCCGGCTCCCGGGTACGACGAAGGGCCCGCGGTCGTCCGACCGCGGGCCCTTCGTGGTGTGTGCGACCGAACCGTCGCGGCCGGGGGCTACTGCTCCCGGCGGAGGTTCGGCTTCAGGTCCTTGAAACGGGCCAGCATGCCGTTCACGAAGGACGGGGAGTCATCGGTGGAGAACTCCTTGGCGAGCTGGACGGCCTCGTCGATCACCACGGCGTCCGGGGTCTCGTCCATCCAGATCAGCTCGTACGCACCGAGCCGCAGGATGCTCCGGTCGACGACCGGCATGCGGTCGATCTCCCAGTCCACGGCGTAGGTGACGATGAGGTCGTCGATCCGGTCCGCGTACTGCGCGTACCCCTCGACGAGCTCCATCGTGAACTCACCGACCGGCGGCTGACGGTCGTCGGTCCGCGAGAGCCGAACCCAGTCCGCGAGCACGCTCTGCACGGACTCACCGCGCTGGTCGGCCTCGAAGAGGATCTGGAAGGCGCGCTTGCGGGCCTTGTTCCGGGCAGCCACGGTTAGCTGTTCACCCGGCCGAGGTAGTCGCCCGAACGGGTGTCGACCTTGATCTTCTCGCCGGTGCTGATGAAGAGCGGCACGCCGATCTCGTAACCGGTCTCCAGCGTGGCGGGCTTGGTGCCGCCGGTGGAGCGGTCGCCCTGGACGCCCGGGTCGGTGTGCTGGATCGTCAGCTCGACCGCGGCGGGCAGCTCGACGTAGAGCACCTCGCCCTCGTGCTGGGCGACGGAGGCGGTGAAGCCCTCGATCAGGAAGTTGGCGGCGTCGCCGACGGCCTTGCGGTCGACCATGAGCTGGTCGTAGGTGTCCATGTCCATGAAGACGAAGTACTCGCCGTCCATGTACGAGAACTGCATGTCGCGGCGGTCAATGGTGGCCGTCTCGACCTTCACGCCGGCGTTGAACGTCTTGTCGACGACCTTGCCGGAGAGCACGTTCTTGAGCTTGGTGCGCACGAAGGCGGGGCCCTTGCCGGGCTTGACGTGCTGGAACTCGACGACGGACCAGAGCTGGCCTCCGTCGAGCTTGAGCACCAGGCCGTTCTTGAGGTCGTTCGTGGAAGCCACGGTTGCGGAATCTCCTGGACTGAAGCTGGTGGAACGACCGAGGATGCGCGCTAGAGCGCGAGCAGCTCCTTGGTCGTCATGGTGAGTAGCTCGGGTCCGCCGTCCGCCTCGGGGCGCACGACGAGCGTGTCATCGATCCGGACACCGCCCCGGCCCGGGAGGTGGACCCCCGGTTCGACGGTGACCGGCACACAAGCGTCCAGTTTACCCATGGCTGTCGGTGCCAGTTGCGGGTCCTCCTCGATTTCGAGGCCCACACCGTGCCCGGTCCTCGGCTGAAGACCCTCTCCATGCCCCGCCGACTCCAGCGGATGACGGGCCGCACGGTCCACGTCCCGATAGGCGGCCCCCGGCGCCAGGGCTTCCCGGCCGGCCCGCTGAGCGGCGAAAACGAGGTCGTAGAGCTCGATCTGCCACTCGGCGGGGGCGGTGCCGATGACGAAGGTCCGGCCGATCTCGCAGCGGTAGCCGTGATAGCTCGCCCCGAGGCGGACGGAGAGGAAATCCCCCTCCTCCACCCTGCGGTCCGAGGGCCGGTGCCGCCCCTGACCGGAGTTGGGGCCGGTGCCCACGGAGGTGGCGAAGGCGGGGCCGTCCGCCCCGTGGTCGACCAGGCGGCGCTCCAGTTCGAGCGCGAGATGCCGCTCGGTGCGGCCGACCAGGATCGATTCGAGGAGTTCGCCGAGGGCCTGGTCGGTGATCTCGGCGGCGATCCGGAGGCAGCCGATCTCCTCCTCGTCCTTGACGATCCGCTGCTGCTCCACCGTGAAGCCCAGATCGGCCAGCCGGAGGCGCGGGGCGGCCTTCCCCATGGCACGGTGCCGGGCCACGGTCAGATCGTGCTCCTCGACGGCGAGCGAATCCGCGCCCGCCGAGGCCGCGAGGCCCGCGGCGGCGACCACCGGGTCCCCGTCCGGGACGGGCAGGAGGTCGATCCGGAGCGCCTCGTCGGGCCGCCCGTGGGCGGGTTCACCGGTCGGGGCGCGGGGGCAGAGCAGAACGTCCTCGCCGGGGCCGAGCAGCAGCACGGCGCCGGGCGGCGCTCCGCCCGCGAGATAGCGGACGTTGGCGGGGCGGGAGACCAGGGCGGCCGCGGAGCCCGCGGCGGCGCACCGGTCGCGGAGCAGCCCGCGTCGGACGGCGTGCACCTCTGACATGGTTCGAGCGTACGAGCGGGGGCGGCGGCCCGCCCGGCCAGCGCACCCGACCGGGGGGCCGGGCGCCGGTGCGCCGGGGCGCCGCGCGGCCGGCCGCCGTCGGGGTCTCCCGGCCTTGCGGGCCTTCCGGCGGCTACCAGGCGGGCGGGCTCGCGATGGAGCGGGCCAGTACGTCGTCCAGGACGCGGGCGGTGGTCTCGACGTCGTACGTGGAGTTGTCGATGATCGGGAGGCCGGAGCCGTACCAGCCGGCCATCCGGCCGTGGATGCGGGCGACCTCCTCGTCGGAGAGCCTGCGGTTGCCGCTGCGGGCGGCGTTGCGCTCCAGGACGATCTCCAGGCCGGGCAGCAGGACCACGGGCAGCAGGCCGGGGCCCACGTGGCGCTTCCAGCCGCCGAGGCCGACGACCGGGCGGTCGGGGAAGACGGCGTCGTCGAGGATGCAGGAGATGCCGTTGGCGAGGAAGTTGCGGGCGGCGAAGCCGCAGGTGCGGCGGGCCAGGCGGTACTGGGCCTCGGAGTGGTCGTTCCAGCCGGCCTGCGGATCGGCGAAGCCGGAGCGGACCCATTCGCGGACGTCGTCGAGGGAGACGTGGGCGGTGGGCACCCGGCGGCGGGCCGCCCAGAGCTTGGCGACGGTGGTCTTGCCCGCCCCGGCCGGGCCGATGAGCAGCACGGCGAGCGTGGCGCCGCCGGTGCCGGAGCCCGCGGGGGGTGCGGGCAGCGGAACGGGGCCGCCCGGGGGCAGCTGGACGTGCCCGGTGTGCCCGGTGACCTGCCCGGCGGGCGGCGGCGTGGGTCCTGTGCCGCTCCAGCCCTGCTGCGGGGCCTGCCCGGGGGCGGGAGGCTGCTGGGGCCGGCCCTGGGCCGGAGGGGGCGGGGCCTGACCGGGAGCCGGGGGCGGCGGGGCCTGTCCGGGCGGCGGGGATATCGGGGGCGGGCCGGGGTGGCCGGCGTGCTGGGCCTGGTACGGCCGGCCGACGTGCCCGATACCGGGTCCGTGGGGCGGCGGCAGCGGGGCCCCCACTGCGTGCTGCATCCGGTGCCACTCCGTCTCGTAACTGCAACTGACGCTGATGGGACGGCCACCGTACCCTCCCGGGCCGTCTCGGGGTGAACGGCCCGGGAGGGTGCGACGTGCCCGTCGGCCGCGTGGAGGACGGACGGGAATCGCGTGGTGTCAGTCCGTCAGTTCGTCGGCCAGGGCGCGCAGGGCGAGCCGGTAGGAACCGATGCCGAACCCCGCCACCGTGCCCGTGGCCACCGCGGCGACCACGGACGTGTGCCGGAACTCCTCGCGGGTGTACGGGTTGGAGATGTGCACCTCGATCAGCGGGGCGGTGCGCTGGGCGGCCGCGTCCCGCATGCCGTAGGAGTAGTGCGTGAAGGCGCCCGGGTTGAGAATGACCGGAATCGATCCGTCCGCCGCCTCGTGGAGCCAGCGGATCAGCTGGCCCTCGTCGTTGGTCTCCCGCACCTCGACGTCGAAGCCGAGCTCCTTGCCGAGGGTCGTGCAGGCGTCGACGAGTCCGGCGTAGGAGGTGGCCCCGTAGACGTCGGGCTCGCGCGAGCCGAGCCGTCCGAGGTTGGGGCCGTTCAGGACGAAGACCCTCCGGGTCACGCGGAGACCTCCCCGTAGGCGGCGAGCAGCACGGCCGGGTCGGGGCCCTCCAGGACGGTGGGCTTGCCGATGCCGTCCAGGACGATGAAGCGCAGCAGGTCGCCCCGCGACTTCTTGTCGACCTTCATGTTCTCCAGCAGCTTGGGCCACTGGTCGCCGCGGTAGGCGAGCGGCAGGCCCACCGACGCGAGGACGCTGCGGTGCCGGTCGGCGGTGGCGTCGTCGAGGCGTCCGGCGAGCCGGCCCAGCTCGGCGGCGAAGACCATGCCGATGGAGACGGCCGCGCCGTGGCGCCACTTGTAGCGCTCGTTCTTCTCGATGGCGTGGGCCAGGGTGTGACCGTAGTTGAGGATCTCGCGGAGTCCGGACTCCTTGAGGTCGCTGGAGACGACCTCGGCCTTGACCCGGATGGAGCGCTCGATCAGCTCGGCGGTGTGCGGCCCGGCCGGGGTGCGCGCACCCTCGGGGTCGGCCTCGACCAGGTCGAGGATGACCGGGTCGGCGATGAACCCGGCCTTGATGATCTCGGCCATGCCGGAGACGTAGTCGTTGACCGGCAGCGAGTCCAGCGCGGCGAGGTCGCAGAGGACCCCGGCGGGCGGGTGGAAGGCGCCGACGAGGTTCTTGCCCTCGGCCGTGTTGATGCCGGTCTTGCCGCCGACGGCGGCGTCCACCATGCCGAGCACGGTGGTCGGGACCGCGATCCAGCGCACCCCGCGCAGCCAGGTGGCCGCGACGAACCCGGCGACGTCCGTGGTGGCGCCGCCCCCGATGCCGACGATGACGTCGGTGCGGGTGAAGCCGGTCTGGCCGAGCGCCTTCCAGCAGTAGGCGGCGACCTCGACGGTCTTGGCCTCCTCCGCGTTCGGCAGCTGGATCGCGATGGCCTCGTACCCCTGGTCGGCGAGGTCCTGCCGGACCGCCTCACCGGTCTCGGCGAGCGCCTCCGGGTGCAGTACGGCGACGCGCCGGGCGCGGTCGCCGATCAGCTGGGGCAGCTCGCCCAGGAGCTGGTGGCCGACGAGGACCTCGTACGGGTCGGAGCCCGCGGAGCCTGCGACCTGGATGCGGGTGGGTCCCTGCTGCGTCATGCCGGTGTTCTCCACGCCGGGGGCGGCTGGGCCCTCCGGCAGTTCCAGTGCGTCGATGATCGCCTGGGCGACCTCTTCGGGGGTGTGCTCGTCGGTGGCGACGACGGTGCGGGCGACCTCTTCGTAGAGGTGACGGCGGGCGTCCATCAGCTCGCGCCACTGCCGGCGCGGGTTGACCGCGAGCAGCGGGCGGGCGGCGCCGAGACCGACGCGGCGGACGGCCTCGTCCACGTCCATGGAGAGGTAGGCGACCGGACGGCCCGCCAGCAGCTCCCTGGTCGCCGCGTCCAGGACGGCCCCGCCGCCGAGGGAGAGGACGCCCGTGTGCCCGGCGACGGCCGCCTCGACGGCCCGGCGCTCCAGGGCACGGAAGTGCTCCTCGCCCTCGTCGTAGAAGATCTCCGCGATCGGCTTGCCCGCAGCGGCGACGACGTCCGCGTCGGTGTCCCGGTAGGTGGTGCCGAGCCGGGCGGCGAGCAGCTCGCCGACGGTGGACTTGCCGACGCCCATGGGGCCGACGAGGACGACCAGGGGGCCGCTCATCGGATCTGGAGGTGGTCGAGGTACGACTGGACGTTGCGGTGGGTCTCGGGGACGCTGTCGCCGCCGAACTTCTCCGCGACCGCGTCGGCCAGGACGAGGGCGACCATGGCCTCCGCGACGATGCCCGCGGCCGGGACGGCGCAGACGTCGGAGCGCTGGTGGTGGGCCTTGGTGGCTTCGCCGGTGACGACGTCCACGGTGGCCAGGGCGCGCGGCACGGTCGCGATGGGCTTCATCGCGGCGCGGACGCGCAGCAGCTCACCGGTGGTGAGCCCGCCCTCGGTGCCGCCGGAACGCCCGGAGGTGCGCTTGATGCCGTCCTCGGTGGCGACGATCTCGTCGTGCGCCTTCGAACCGGGGACCCGGGCCAACTCGAAGCCGTCGCCGACCTCGACGCCCTTGATGGCCTGGATGCCCATGAGCGCGGCGGCGAGCCGGGCGTCCAGGCGCCGGTCCCAGTGCACGTGCGAGCCGAGCCCGACGGGCACGCCGTACGCCAGCACCTCGACGACCCCGCCGAGGGTGTCGCCGTCCTTGTGGGCCTGGTCGATCTCGGCCACCATCGCCTTGGACGCGTCGGCGTCCAGGCAGCGGACCGGGTCGGCGTCCAGCTTCTCCACGTCGGCGGGGACCGGGTAGATCCCGTACGGCGCCTTGGCGGCGGCCAGCTCGACGACATGGCTGACGATCTCGATGCCCGCGGTCTCCTTGAGGTAGGAGCGGGCGACGGCCCCGAGGGCGACGCGCGCGGCGGTCTCCCGGGCGCTGGCGCGCTCCAGGACCGGCCGGGCCTCGTCGAAGCCGTACTTCTGCATCCCCGCGAGGTCGGCGTGGCCGGGCCGGGGGCGGGTCAGCGGCGCGTTGCGGGCGAGCTGGGACAGCTCCTCGGGGTCGACCGGGTCGGCCGACATGACCTGCTCCCACTTGGGCCACTCGGTGTTGCCGACCATGACGGCGACCGGGGAGCCCATGGTGAGGCCGTGGCGTACGCCGCCGAGGAAGGTGACCTCGTCCTTCTCGAACTTCATCCGCGCGCCGCGGCCGTAACCGAGCCGTCGCCGGGCCAGCGCCTCCGCCACCATCTCCGTGGTGATCGGGACGCCGGCGGGAAGGCCCTCCAGCGTCGCCACCAGTGCGGGGCCGTGCGACTCCCCCGCGGTCAGCCAGCGCAACCTGCTCAACGGTGCTCCTCATGCTCGCGCCTGAAATCCAACGGCGCCACCGGGTGCGCGGCCCTGGCCCGCCGCCTTTGATCCTCCCACGACCGGGGGGACGATCCGGCCGCCGGTCCAGCAGACGGACGGGCGGCGCCGGCCGGCGGCCCCGTCAGCGGGCCGCGAGCGCGGCTTCCCCGGCCTGCCGCATGGCGGCCAGCGGCGCCGGGACCCGGCCGGTCATCTGCTCGACCTGGAGCAGGGCCTGGTGCACGAGGAGGTCGAGTCCGCCGACGACCGCACCGCCGCGCGCCGACCAGGCTGCGGCGAGCGCGGTGGGCCACGGCTCGTACAGCACGTCGAAGAGGATGCCGGGGGTGCCCGGCACGGAACCGGCCAGGGCGTCGGTGGCGCCCGCCGGGGTGGTGGCGATGACCAGCGGCGCGCCCAGGGCCGCCGCCGCGTCCGCCCAGTCGGCGATCAGGACGTCGACGCCGAGCCGCTCCCCCCAGGCCCGCATCTCGGCCGCGCGCTCGGGGCGGCGCACATAGGCGGTGACCGGGCCCGCGCAGACCGCGGCGAGCGCGGCGAGCGCGGAGGAGGCCGTGGCTCCGGCGCCGAGGACGGCGGCGGAGTCGACCTTGTCGATCCCGCGCTCCCGCAGGGCCGCGATCATGCCGGGGATGTCGGTGTTGTCACCGACCCGTCGGCCGTCCTCGGTGAACACGACCGTGTTGACGGCCTCCACCGATGCGGCCGTCGCGCTGATCTCGTCGAGCAGCGGGATGATCGCCCGCTTGAGCGGCATGGTCAGCGACAGCCCGGCCCAGGAGGCGTCAAGCCCCGCGACGAAGCCCGGCAACGCCGCCTCGTCGACCTCGAACCGGTCGTAGGACCAGTCGTCGAGGCCCAGCTCTGCGTACGCGGCGCGGTGCAGGACTGGGGAGAGGGAGTGGGCGATGGGCGAACCGAGGACGGCGGCCCGGCGGCGAATATCAGCCAAGTCCCTGCTGCTCCTTGAACTTGTCGTTCAGCTTCTCGTGCTCCTCGACGGTCTTCGTGAAGTCGGTCTTCTTGCCGTCGAGCGAGATGAAGAACATCCAGCCGTTCGTGGTCGGGTTGAGCGACGCCTTGATGGCATCCATGCCCGGGTTGCTGATCGGCCCCGGCGGGAGGCCCTCGTGGTAATAGGTGTTGTACGGATCCGGGTTGGTCCGGATCTCCTTGGAGCTGATCTTGATCTTGCTCTGGTTGTTGAGGTAATTGAACGCCGAGTCGAATTCGAGCTTGCGGTTGGTGATGATGTTGTCGGGTTCGAGGCGGTTGTAGACGACTTCAGCCATCTTGCGGAAGTCGTCGTGCGTGAGGCCCTCCGCCTGCACCAGGCTCGCCACCGTGAGCACCTGCCACGGCCCGTCGAGGTTGTACTTCTTGGCCGTGGCCTTGAAGTCGATGTTCTCGTACTCCTTGTTGGCCCGCGCGACCATCCGCTTCAGCGCGTCCTCGGGCTTCGATCCCTTGGAGACCGGATAGGCGGCCGGGTACAGGAAGCCCTCCAGCGGGTCCTTCACATCCGGATTGTCGTCCACCCAGTCGGGCAGCCCGAAGGACTCCGCCTTGGTCTTGGCGATCTTCGCCGTGGTGCCCTTCTCCAGTTCCAGCCGCTCGTCGATCTTCGCGTAGACCGCGACGTTGCGGGTGCCCTCGGGGATCACGAAAGCGTTCTGGCTCTTGGGGTCGAGCATCAGCTCGATCGCGCTGGCGGCGGACATCTCCTCCTTCAGGAGGTAGACGCCGGCCTGGAGCAGCTTGCCCTTGGGGTTGTCGTTCTGCGCGGCGACGAAGGCGTCGGAGGACTTGATGACGCCCTTCTTGCGCAGGATGTTGGCGATGTCGTAGCCGAGCGACCCTTCGGGGATCTCCACCTCGACCTGGCCGGTTCCCTCCCCCGCGTAGTCGGCCGGGGCGCCGAACTGCTTCTTCCAGAAGGTGTAACCGACGTAACTGACGCCGCCGAGGCCGCCGATCAGGACGACGGAGACCACCAGGCAGGCAACTCCGCTGCGGCTCTTCTTCTTGCCCTTGCCGCCCCGGCGGTCGCTGCCGCCCCGGTCGCGGCGCGAGGCACGCGATCCGTCGTCGTCCGGGTCATCGTCGTCGTCGCGAGGCTCGCGGCCGGCCGGTTCGTCCGCACCGGTGAAGAAGGGGTGCGTCTCTTCCTGCGGCTCGTCCGGGTCCCAGTCCGTCGACGGCTGCTGTTGTTGCTGCTGCTGCTGTTCGGCTGCGGCGTCGCGGCGGCCCGGAGGCTGCGGCGGAGGGTAGGCCTCAGGGGTGCCGTAGTAGTCCTGCGATGCGTCGTAGCCACCGGGCTGCTGGGCGTACGGGTCCTGGGGCTCGCCCCCGTACGGCATCGCGGCCTGCTGCCCGGTGTCCCAGCCGCCGTTGTACTGCGGCTGGGAACCCGGCTGCTGGGCGTACGGGTCCTGCTGGGGCGTGCCGTACTGCTGGTGGTTCTGCTGCTGGTGGCTCTGGCGTTGCTGGGCGTACGGGTCCTGCTGAGGCGTGCCGTACTGCTGGGGGTTCTGCTGCTGGTGGCTCTGCTGCTGACCGTACTGCTGATGCTGGTCGTACGGCTGCTGCTGCGGGTACTGCTGATGGTTCTGGTGCTGCTGGGCGTACGGGTCCTGCGGATAGGACTGCTGCTGGTCGCCGTACTGGCCCTGGCCGTGGGCGGCCTGCTGGCCTCCCCATCCCTGGTCCCCGTACAAGGGGTCCTCGGGATGCCACGGTTCGGAGCCGGGGCCCCGGCCATACTCAGTCATCGATCCCCTAGAGCCGCGAGACGACGTTCCGTCTCTTCGCTTCGCTGTGCGGTGTTTGTTCGAACACCGCCGCATCGCGCGGAACGTTACCGTATCGCGATCAGACAACCACTTCGACGCCCTCACCCGGGGGATTGCCTGACGCCCGTTCGGACTCCAGAGCGTTCTGAAGGATCACCACAGCGGCAGCTTGGTCGATGACAGACCGGCCCTTCTTGGACTTCACGCCCGAGGCGCGCATCCCCTGAGCCGCCGTCACTGTGGTCATCCTCTCGTCCACCAGCCGCACCGGAACAGGTGCGATCGAGCGGGCGAACACCTGGGCGAACTCCCGGACCTTGACGGCCGCCGGTCCCTCGCCGCCGCCGAGGGAGCGCGGCAGGCCGAGGACGACCTCGATCGGCTCGTACTCCTCGACGAGTTGGCGGAGCCGCCGGTGGGCGGCCGGGACGTCACGTCCCGGCACGGTCTCCACCGGCGTGGCCAGGATCCCGTCGGGGTCGCACGAGGCGACCCCGATCCGGGCGTCCCCGACGTCGACGGCGAGCCGCCGGCCTCGGCGCATCTGCGTCATCGCGCTCGTCACGCCGTCTCGGTGACGAGGCGTTCGACCGCGGCGACGGCGTCGCCGATGGCGGCCGGGTTCGTGCCGCCGCCCTGGGCGACGTCCGGCTTGCCGCCGCCACCGCCGCCGAGGGTCTTGGCGGCGGTGCGCACGAGGTCACCGGCCTTGAGACCGCGCTCGCGGGCGGCCTCGTTGGTGGCGATGACGGTGAGCGGGCGGCCGTTGGCCGTGGTGAACAGGGCCACGACGGCCGGCCGGCCGCCCTGGATGCGTCCGCGCACATCGAGGACCAGCTTGCGCAGGTCGTCGGCGGAGGTGCCGTCGGGGACCTGGCCGGTGACCAGGGCGACGCCTCGGACGTCCTTGGCGGACTCGACGAGTCCGGCGGCGGCCTGAAGGACCTTCTCCGCGCGGAACTTCTCGATCTCCTTCTCGGCGTCCTTGAGCTTGCCGAGCATGCCCGCGATCTTCTCGGGAAGCTCCTCGGGACGGCCCTTGACCAGCTCCTGGAGCTGGGCGACGACCGTGTGCTCCCTGGCGAGGAAGTTGTACGCGTCCACGCCGACGAGGGCCTCGATACGGCGCACGCCGGAGCCGATGGAGGACTCGCCGAGCAGCTTCACCAGACCCAGCTGGGCGGTGTTGTGGACGTGCGTGCCGCCGCACAGCTCCTTGGAGAAGTCGCCGATGGTGACGACCCGGACCCGCTCGCCGTACTTCTCGCCGAACTCGGCGATGGCGCCCTGCTTCTTGGCCTCGTCGATGGACATGACCTCGGCCTGGACGTCGAGTTCCCGCGAGAGGACCTCGTTGATCCGCTGCTCGACGTCGGTGAGGACCGTGCCGGGGACGGCGGCGGGCGAACCGAAGTCGAAGCGGAAGCGGCCGGGCGAGTTCTCCGAGCCGGCCTGGGCGGCCGTCGGGCCGAGAGCGTCGCGCAGCGCCTGGTGCGTGAGGTGCGTGGCGCTGTGGGCGCGGGCGATGGCGCGGCGACGGGTGTTGTCGATGGAGGCGAAGACGGGGGCCCCGACCGTCACCTCGCCGACCTGGACGACGCCCTTGTGCACATGGACGCCGGGGACCGGCTTCTGGACGTCGCGGATCTCGATCACGGCGCCGGTGTCGAGCCGGATGCGGCCGGTGTCGGCGAGCTGGCCGCCGCCCTCCGCGTAGAAGGGGGTGCGGTCGAGGACGACCTCGACCTCGTCACCCTCGGTGGCAGCGGGCGAGGGCACGCCGTCGACCAGCAGGCCGACGATGGTGGACTCGCCGGCGGTGGAGGTGTAGCCGGTGAACTCCGTGGCGCCGGAGTTGTCGGCGACCTCGCGGTAGGCGGACAGGTCGGCGTGACCGGTCTTCTTGGCGCGGGCGTCGGCCTTGGCCTTGTCGCGCTGCTCCTGCATGAGGCGGCGGAACCCGTCCTCGTCCACGGAGAGCCCCTGCTCGGCGGCCATCTCCAGGGTGAGGTCGATCGGGAAGCCCCAGGTGTCGTGGAGCAGGAACGCCTTGTCGCCGGCGAGGACCTGGCCGCCGGCGGCCTTGGTCTCGGTGACGGCGGTCTCCAGGATGTTGGTGCCGCCCTTGAGGGCCTTGAGGAAGGCGGCTTCCTCGGCGAGCGCGACCGTCTCGATGCGCTTGCGGTCGGTGATCAGCTCCGGGTACTGGAGGCCCATCGTGTCGATCACGACGTCGACCAGGTCCTTCACGACCGAGCCGGTGGCGCCCATGAGGCGCATGTTGCGGATGGCGCGGCGCATGATGCGGCGCAGCACGTAGCCGCGGCCCTCGTTGCCGGGGGTGACGCCGTCGCCGATGAGCATCACCGACGTACGGATGTGGTCGGCGACGACGCGGAGCGAGACGTCCGTTCCCTGCTCGGCGCCGTAGCGGACGCCGGTCAGCTCGGTGGCCCTGTCCATGACGACGCGCAGGGTGTCGGTCTCGTACATGTTCTGTACGCCCTGCAGGATCATGGCGAGGCGTTCGAGGCCGAGACCGGTGTCGATGTTCTTCGACGGCAGGTCCCCGAGGATCGGGAAGTCCTCCTTGCCGTCGCCGGCGCCGCGCTCGTACTGCATGAAGACCAGGTTCCAGATCTCCACGTAGCGCTCGTCGTTGACGGCCGGGCCGCCCTCGACGCCGAACTCGGGGCCGCGGTCGTAGTTGATCTCCGAGCACGGGCCGCAGGGTCCGGGGACGCCCATGGACCAGAAGTTGTCCTTCTTGCCCAGGCGCTGGATGCGCTCGGCGGGAACGCCGATCTTGTCGCGCCAGATCTGCTCGGCCTCGTCGTCGTCGAGGTAGACCGTGATCCAGAGCTTCTCGGGGTCGAGGCCGTAGCCGCCGTCCTCGACGGAGTTGGTCAGCGCCTCCCAGGCGAGCTGGATGGCGCCTTCCTTGAAGTAGTCCCCGAAGGAGAAGTTGCCGCACATCTGGAAGAAGGTGCCGTGGCGGGTGGTCTTGCCGACCTCTTCGATGTCCGGCGTACGGACGCACTTCTGCACGCTGGTGACGCGCGGCGCGGGCGGCTTGACCTCGCCGAGGAAGTACGGCTTGAAGGGGACCATGCCCGCGGGGACCAGCAGCAGAGTCGGGTCGTCCGCGATGAGCGACGCCGAAGGCACGGGGGTGTGACCGCGCTCCTCGAAGAAGCTCAGCCAGCGGCGGCGAATTTCAGCCGACTCCATCAGTGGTCCTCATTCCGGTTGTTCGAGTTGTAGGGGAGCTTGCGGTACGTGTGCGTGGTCGCGGGCGGTTCGGCCGCTTCGACGGCGAAGTGCCGCTGTACGGGAAGGTCGGGGTCGACCGGCGCTTCCAGGCCCAGGGCGCCGCCCAGTTCGGCTTCGCGCCGGACCATGCCCTCGCGTACGTCGAGGGCGAAGTCCTTGAGCTTGTGACCGGCCTCGATCGCCTTGTCCGCGGCCTGCGCCGCGAGGCTCTCGGGGGTCAGCTGCTTGAGCTTGCGGTTGACCTTGGTGGTGGCCCACACACCGGCGGCTGCGCCGGCGGTGAACCAGAACGTGCGGCGGAACATCGCTCGATCAGTCCTTCTGTCCGCGGGCATTTCGGCGTTCGCGCCTGCGTCCGCGCGCCGAGGGTACGGTCCGGCCGACGATCACCGTGCGGCGGGCGGAGCCTCGGCCCCGCGCCGGTTCCGGTTCGGGCTCGGGAGCGGTGCGGCGGCCGAGGGCCTGCCGTACGCCGTAGCCGAACGCGGCGACCTTGACGAGAGGGCCGCCGAAGGTGGAGGCGACGGTGGTGGAGAGCGCGGAGGCGTTGGAGGTGACCTCCTGGACGTCGCTCGCGATGGCGTCGACCTTGTCGAGCTGGGTCTGCGCGGAGCGCACCGTCGCCGATGCGTCGGCCAGCAGCGGAACGGCCTGGTCGGTCACGTCCGCCACGAGTTTGGTGGTCGCCCTGAGCGTCTGGGCGAGCCTCACCAGCACCACGGCGAGGAACGAGACCAGGATCGCCCAGAAGACGGCCACGAGGATCCCGGCCACCTCTCCACCGGACACTGTGCACCGCTCTCTGCTCGTCGATCGGACCCTGCCGGGTCCTGTCTCCGTCGGTCGCGTCCGGGCCTCGGCCCGCGCGCCCGATCGTCGTCGCACGAGCCTATCGCGCCGCGCATCTCCTCCCCTACCGCATTCTCCGCGGGCCGGGCGGGAGTTGCCATAACGAGATTGTACGGAGAGCTTTCAAGCCAGTACGCTCCGTGTTTTATGCGACGCCTGCAGGACCCCTGCCCGAATTCCGGCGATCCGGACGCCCGCCCCGCGGCGGCGCCCGGCAACCTCCCTGCCGAACTGAACCCCTTCCTGGGGCGCGAGAACGAACTGGCCGAGCTGGGCGGGCTGCTGGAGGAGTCCAGGCTCGTCACCGTCGCCGGAGTGGCGGGCGTGGGCAAGACCCGGTGCGTCATCCGGGTCGCCGCACTTCGGGAGAAACGGTACTGCGACGGGGTCCTGCTGGCCGAGCTGTCCGCCGTCCGCCATCCCGACCTGCTGGAACATGCCCTGATCGACGCGCTGGGGCTGACCGATCACACCAGCAGACCCCCGCGCGCCGTCCTCGTCGAACATCTCTCCGAGCGCCGGACGCTGCTGGTGATCGACGGCTTCGAGCACCTCGTCGATGCCTGCGCCGACCTCGTCACCGAGCTCCTGCGCCGGGCCCCGCGCCTCCAGGTGCTCGCGGCCGGCCGCTGCCCCCTCCGGGTGGACGGGGAACGGACGTTCCCGCTCGCCCCGATGTCCGACGGGGACGCCGTGGAGCTCTTCACCGAGCGGGCGCGCGGGGTGCGGCCGGGCTGGGAGCCGACGGCGGGTGAGCGGGCGGCCGTGCTGGAGCTCTGCCGCCGCCTCGACGGGATTCCGCTGGCCCTCGAGCTGGCGGCCGGGCGGCTGCGCGCGCTCTCGGTGGAGCAGGTGCTCCTGCGCCTGGACGACCGGTTCCGGCTGCTGACGGGCGGCCGTCGCGGCGCGCCGCCCCGCCATCAGACGCTGCGAACGGCGATCGGCTGGAGCCATGAGCTGTGCACGCCCGAGCAACGGCTGCTGTGGGCGCGGCTCTCGGTGTTCGCCGGGCAGTTCGACCTGGAGGCCGCCGAGTACATCTGCGGCGGGGCGGATCTGCCGGCCGACTCGGTGCTCGATGTGCTGGACGAGCTGCTCGCCCAGTCGGTGGTGGAGCGGGAGGACGGCCCGGCCGGCGCCCGCTACCGGCTGCTGGACACGGTCAGCGAGTACGGGGCGCAGTGGCTGGCGGCCGCCGGGGACGCCCCGCGGCTGCGGCGTCGGCACCGGGACTGGTTCCTGGGGCTCGCGACCTGGTGCGAGCTGGACTGGTTCAGTCCGCGCCAGGCGGAGGTGGCGGCGCGGATCGACAGCGAGCTGCCCAATCTGCGCCGAGCGATGGAGTGTTCGATGGAGAGCCCCGACGAGGTGCATCTGGCGCAGTACCTGGCGGGCACCCTGTGGTTCTACTGGGCCGGTTGCGGGCGGCTGTCCGAGGGGCGGCACTGGCTGGACCACGTCCTGGAGGAGCCGGCCCCGCACGATGCCGCACGGCTGAAGGTGCTGTGGGTGCTGGGCTATGTGGCCGTGCTGCAGGGCGACGCGGTCGGCGCGATCTCGGCGCTCCAGGAGTGCCGGGAGGAGGCCGAGCGCTCCGGGGACGCGACGGCACTGGCGTACGCGGTGCACCGCACGGGGTGCCTGGCGATCGTGACCGACGACATGCCGCGCGCCGAGGAGCTGCTCCGCGACGCGCTCGGCCGGTACCGCGAGGTCGGCGAGCTGAACAGCAATGTGCTGATGGCGCAGGTGGAGCTGGCCATGGCGGTGGCGTTCCTCGGCGATCTGGACGCGGCGGCGACGATCTGCGACGAGGTCCGGGAGATCTGCGAGGACCACGGGGAGCGGTGGGCGCTGGCGTACGCGCTGTACGTCCTGGCGTACGCGGCGCTGCGGCGGGGGCGGCCCGCCCGGGCGCGGCAGATGCTCGGGGAGTGCCTGACGATCGGCCGGACGTTCAACGATCTGCTGGGCACGGTGCTGTCGCTGGAGCTGCTGGCCCTGGTGACGGTGGTGGAGGGGGACGCCGGGGAGGCCGCCGTGCTCCAGGGAGCGGCGGAGGGCATCTGGCCGTCGGTGGGCCTGCAGCTGTTCGGCTCGGCGTTCTACGGGCGGCCCCGGGCGGAGTGCGAGGAGCAGGCGCGCCGGGAGCTGGGCAACGCGGCGTACGAGGAGGGGCTGCGGGCGGGCCGGCGGCTGGATCCGGGGGCCGCGGTCGACCGGGCCCTGGCCGGCGGCGGACCGGCCTCGGCGGCGGACGGGCCGGGAACGGGCGGGGCACCGACGGGCGGATCCGGGGGAACGCGAAGGCCCGCCGCCTCCCGGATGACAGGGAGGGGCGGGCCGGAGCGCTGGTGAGAGCGGCTACGCCTGGATCAGCGGGCGTAGTACTCGACGACGAGCTGCTCGTCGCAGATCACCGGGATCTCCTTGCGGTTCGGGTCCCGGTCCAGGCGGAAGGCCAGGGCCTTCAGGTTCACCTGGAGGTAGCGCGGGGTCTCACCGTCGGTGTCGTAGCCACCCTCGCGGGCCACCTGGAAGGGGACCTTGGTGCGGCTGCGCTCGCGGACCTGGACGACGTCGTCGGGGCGCACGCGGAAGGACGGCTTGTCGACCTTGCCACCGTTGACCTCGATGTGGCCGT
The DNA here is from genome assembly GCF_014650675.1 of Streptomyces anulatus. GTDB lineage: Bacteria > Actinomycetota > Actinomycetes > Streptomycetales > Streptomycetaceae > Streptomyces > Streptomyces anulatus. The sequence continues at coordinate 122,537 of NZ_BMVK01000006.1, forward strand.
GGACGACCATCTGACGGGCCTGGTAGATGGTGCGGGCGATGCCCGAACGCAGGACCAGGGCGTCGAGGCGGCGCTCGAGCTCGACGACCAGCGCCTCGCCCGTCTTGCCTTCGGCCTTCTTGGCACGGTCGTAGGCGCGCGCCATCTGGCGCTCGCTGATGTCGTACTGCGCACGCAGGCGCTGCTTCTCCAGCAGACGGACCTTGTAGTCCGAGTTCTGCTTGCGGCCACGGCCGTGCTCGCCCGGCGGGTACGGACGAGCTTCGAAGTACTTGACAGCCTTCGGCGTCAGAGCGATGCCGAGGGCACGCGACTTCTTGACCTTGGGACGCGACTGGTTAGGCACGTTCTCCAGACCTCCGTTGTAGGTTAGGTTAGGCTTACCTTACTCAAGGAGATCGCATGTCTCGCCCTGGGAACACCACTCACGTCACGGACAGCACAGACAGCGGCAGCACACCAGAAGGTGCTGCTACGACGGAAGGCCGATCTGATCGTGGTCAGCCGCGTCCCAGCGGGCTTGAAAACACTCGGATGCCGTCAGCAGCCGAGCGCACACGAACTCTCGTACAGAGTACCTGCTCCGCGCTGCTCGTCGTACCGGGGCTCGATCTGGCCCCTGCCGAACCCCTGATCCCGGACAGCAGGAGCGTGGGCCCCGAGGGCGACCTGTTCCTCGAATTCCCCGCGGATTCCCCGGCAGTTCGGGCCGCGACGCACGCGCAGGGCGACGAACTGACCGCCGTGCTGGAGATCACGGACGTCGCTCCGGTCTCCGTACCGCACCGGATCCGCGGCCGGGCGTGGGTCTCCGGCTGGCTCACCTCCGTCCCCGGCCTGGCCCAGCCCGGCCGGATGATGCTGCGCCTGGAGTTCGGCGAGGCGTACGTGGACGACCTCTGGGGCGCCGAGGACATCGAGCCGGAGGACTTCCGGGACGCGGCTCCCGATCCGCTGGTCCTCCACGAGCCGGAGCTGCTCCAGCATCTGCACTCCGCCCACGACGAGCAGATGCGCACCCTGTGCGGTCTGCTGGGCGAGCGCACCGCCCGCGCCTGCTCCTCCCACCAGCCCACGGCCGTGCCGGTCGCCCTGGACCGCTTCGGGCTGCGGGTCCGCTTCGTCGAGGACCAGGGTTCCTGCTTCGACGCCCGCTTCGAGTTCCCCGAGCCGGTCCGCGACGTCGTCGAGCTGCGCCGCGCCATGCACACGCTCTTCGAGGCGGCCGCGTCCTGATCCGGCGGCCGCCTCGGCCCTAGGACGGCTCCGCGCTCTCGCCGGAACGGCCCAGACGCTCGCGGACGCGCTCGACGACGTCCGCGTACCGCGCCTCGGCGCCGTAGCGGGTGGGGGTGTAGTACTGCCGGTCGCGGACCGCGTCCGGGGCGTACTGCTGGGCGGCGATGCCGCCCTGCACGTCGTGCGGATAGACATAGCCCTGGGCGTGGCCGAGCTTGGCCGCGCCCTTGTAATGGCCGTCGCGCAGATGGGCCGGGACGGGCCCCGCGAGCCCCCTGCGCACGTCGTCCTGCGCGGCGGAGATCGCCAGCGTCGCCGCGTTGGACTTGGGGGCGAGCGCCAGGGCGATGGTGGCGTGGCTGAGGGTGAGCGCCGCCTCCGGGAAGCCGATCATGGCCACCGCCTGGGCGGCGGCCACGGCGGTCGGCAGCGCGGTGGGATCGGCCAGGCCGATGTCCTCGCTGGCCGAGATCATCAGCCGGCGGGCGATGAAGCGCGGGTCCTCCCCCGCCTCGATCATGCGGGCCAGGTAGTGCAGAGCGGCGTCCACGTCGGAGCCGCGGATCGACTTGATGAGCGCGCTGGCGACGTCGTAGTGCTGGTCGCCGTCACGGTCGTACTTCACGGCGGCGCGGTCGACGGTCGCCTCCAGCGTCTCCAGCGTGATCTCCGCCTCGCCCGTGGCGATGGCCGCGCCCGCCGCGGCCTCCAGCGCCGTCAGGGCCCGGCGCGCGTCGCCGCCCGCGATGCGCAGCAGATGCGCCTCGGCATCCTCCGGCAGGGTGACCGCCCCGCCGAGCCCCCGCTCGTCGGTCAGCGCCCGCCGCAGCAGATCACGCAGGTCGTCGTCGGTCAGCGATTCCAGGGTGAGCAGCAGGGAGCGCGACAGCAGCGGGGAGATGATCGAGAAGTACGGATTCTCCGTGGTGGCGGCGATGAGGGTCACCCAGCGGTTCTCCACCGCGGGGAGCAGGGAGTCCTGCTGGGCCTTGGAGAAGCGGTGGATCTCGTCCAGGAAGAGGACGGTCTCCTTGCCGAAGCCGCCGGTGGCGCGGCGCGCGCTCTCGATGACGGCCCGGACCTCCTTGACGCCCGCGGTGATCGCGGAGAGCTCGACGAAGCGCTTGTTGGTCGCCTTGCTGACCACGTACGCCAGAGTCGTCTTGCCGGTGCCGGGCGGGCCCCACAGGATGACCGAGGACGCGCCGGCCGGGCCGCCGCTCCCCTCGACGAGGCGGCGCAGCGGCGAGCCCGGCTTCAGCAGATGCTGCTGGCCGACGACCTCGTCGAGGACACGGGGACGCATCCGGGCAGCGAGGGGGCTGCTGGACGGGTCCTTCTCCTGGCGGTCTTCGGCTGCTGCGGTAAAGAGGTCGGGCTCCACGTCATGAAGCCTATGCGACCCCACTGACAGCACCGTCGGGGGCGGACCGCCTACGAGATCGGCAGGTGACCGTCAGCTGGTCCAGAAGTCCCACCAGCGGGTCAGGATCAGCATGCCGATGATCCCGATCCACATCACCGGAAGCACCCAGGGGAACTCGGTGAGCCCGCCGCGCAGCCAGGCCGGGGCCGGGAGGATGCGGTGCTTGACGTTGTGCGTGGTCACGTAGCAGAACATGACGATGGTGGCGACCCAGGCCAGGCAGCACCACAGGCAGAGCGAGTTGATGTTGTACAGCGACTGGTACTGGAGCCAGGTGCAGAAGCCGACGCCGAACAGCGTCCCGGCGTTCAGCCCGAGCCAGAACCAGCTCCGGTAGCGGGCGCCGGCGAGCAGGCCCATCCCGATGGCGATGACCATGCCGTACGTGACCAGGCCCAGCATCGGGTTGGGGAACCCGAACGCGGAGGCCTGCTCGCTCTTCATGATGTTGCCGCACGCGACGACGGGGTTGAGGCTGCACCCGGGGGTGAAGGAGGGGTCCTCCAGCAGCTTGAACTTGTCGATCGTGATGATCCAGGAGGCCAGCAGCCCGGCCGCGCCGGTGATCACCAGGAGCAGGGCGAGACCGCGTCCGGCCCCGAAGGCGCGCTTGCGGCCGCCCTCGTCCTGATCGGAGGAGAGATCGTGGTCTACCGCTGCAGTCGTCATATCGCCGTTCCATCACCGAGTGGTCAGCCGGGCAAGGTCATTGTGCCGTACCCCCGTACGGATCAACCGTTCGATGGACATAAAGGTGTGCGCACATGAGCGCCCCTGCGGGTGGACTCCGGGGGCTGCGGGGCCGGGACGACGCACGATGTACGTGTCCCCGGCACCGGTCCGGCGACGCCGACCGCGCGGGCGGCCCCAAGTCGGGGTCACCGGCCAGGATGAATCCACGCTCGCCGAGTTGACGGTGGACGAGAAAGGCGCGGGCGGCGGGACCGAGGTCCCGCCGCCCGCGCCCCGCTCACGCCCCGGTCAGCCGAGGCGCTTCGTCAGCTCCGCCGCGACATCGGCCAGCGGCACCGGGCCCTGCTCGCCGGACTCCATGTCCTTGAGCTGGACGACGCCCTCGGCGAGATCGCGCTCGCCCGCGACCAGGGTGTAGCGCGCGCCCGAGCGGTTGGCGCTCTTCATCGCGCCCTTCAGACCCCGGCCGCCGAACGCGAAGTCCGCGGCGATCCCCGCGCGGCGCAGCTCGGTGACGACGCCGAACAGCACCCGGCGGGCCTCGTCGCCGAGCGGGACCGCGTACACGCTGGTGGCGACGGGCAGGTCGAGCTCGACGCCCTCGGCCTCCAGCGCGAGGACCGTGCGGTCCACGCCGAGCGCCCAGCCGACGGACGGCAGCGCGGGGCCGCCGATCATCTCGGACAGTCCGTCGTAGCGGCCGCCGCCGCCCACCGCGGACTGCGAGCCGAGGCCGTCGTGGACGAACTCGAAGGTCGTACGGGTGTAGTAGTCGAGGCCGCGGACCAGCTTCTCGTCGTCCTCGAACACCACGCCGGCGGTCGTGAGCAGCGCCCGGACCTCCTCGTGGTACGCCCTGCAGGCGTCGCAGAGGTAGTCGCGGAGCTTCGGGGCGTCGGTGAGCTGCTTCTGTACGTCGGCCCGCTTGTCGTCCAGCACGCGCAGCGGGTTGATCTCGATGCGGCGGCGGGTCTCCTCGTCGAGGTCCAGGTCCCGCAGGAAGGTCTGGAGCGCCTCCCGGTAGACCGGGCGGCACTCCTTGTCGCCCAGCGAGTTCAGCAGGATCCGGAACTGGCGCAGGCCCAGCGAGCGGTACGCCTGGTCGGCGAGGATGATCAGCTCGGCGTCCAGGACCGGGTCCTCGGTGCCGATGGCCTCGGCGCCGACCTGCGAGAAGTGGCGGTAGCGGCCCTTCTGCGGGCGCTCGTAGCGGTAGTACGAGCCGGAGTACCAGAGCTTGACGGGGAGGTTGCCCGCCTTGTGGAGGTTGGCCTCCAGGGCCGCCCGCAGCACGGATGCGGTGCCCTCGGGGCGCAGGGCGAGCTGGGAGCCGCCCTTGGTGGTGAGGGTGTACATCTCCTTGGTGACGATGTCGGTGGACTCGCCGACACCGCGCGCGAAGAGTTCGACGTCCTCGAAGCCGGGCGTCTCGATGTAGCCGTAGCCCGAGTCGCGCAGCGGGGCGGCGATGGCCTCGCGCACCGCCAGGAACTTCGCGGAGTCCGGCGGGGTCAGGTCGTACGTGCCCTTGGGGGCCTGAAAGGTGCTCACGATTACGTCTCTCGTCTACATTCCTCGGCGCGGCGCCGCGTCCAGACCGTTCAGATACGGGTTGGAGGCGCGCTCGCGGCCGATGGTCGTCTGGGGGCCGTGGCCGGACAGCACCACGGTCGAGTCGTCGAGCGGCAGGCACACACGGGCCAGCGACTCGAGCAGCTCGGCGTGGTCGCCGCCGGGCAGGTCGGTGCGTCCGACGGAGCCGGCGAAGAGCAGGTCGCCCGAGAAGAAGACCGGCGGAATGTCCGCGGCCTCGGGCATCCCGAACGTCACCGACCCCTTGGTATGGCCGGGCGCGTGCGAGACGCCGAACTCCAGACCGGCCAGGGTCAGCTTCGAGCCGTCGGTCAGCTCCTTGACGTCGTCCGGCTCCCCCACGGTCAGCTCGCCCATGAGCGGCATCCCGATCGAGCGGCCGAGCGCCTTCTCCGGGTCGCTCATCATGTAGCGGTCCTCGGGGTGGATCCAGGCGGGGACGTCATGGGCGCCGCAGACCGGGACGACCGAGGCGACGTGGTCGATATGGCCGTGGGTGAGGACGACGGCGACGGGCTTGAGCCGATGCTTCTTCAGCGTTTCCTCGACGCCCTGGGCGGCCTGGTGGCCCGGGTCGATGATCACGCACTCCTCACCGGCGGCGGGGGCGACCAGGTAGCAATTGGTCCCCCAGGCCCCGGCGGGGAACCCGGCAATGAGCACGATCGTCCTTAATGTTCGTCCGGAGGATGCGGCAGCGGCGAAGGATGCGGCAGATCAGAGCCTACCGGCGCTCCTCATGACACAGGTAACCCATATACGGTACGGGCAACTCAGGCCCTCATCTCACGACGTAACAAGGAGCCCAACCGGTGTCCAGCAGCGAACAGCGGCGGCGGCAGCTCGCCCGGGAAAAGTTCGAGCGCCAGCAGAAGCGCCGGGAGGAGGCCCGCAGCAGGACGAGGCGCATCACCGCGATCGTCGCGGCCTCGGTGGCCGTGGTCGCCGTCGTGGGCGTGAGCGCGTTCGTCGTGGCGGGCAAGGACGACGACAAGGACAAGAAGAGCGACGCGGCGTCGAGCCAGAGCCCCACTCCGGAGCCTTCGGAGAGCGAGAGCAAGGCTCCCACGCCGCCGATGGAGATCGACAAAAAGGCGAAGTACACGATGTCGCTCAAGACGAGCCAGGGCGACATAGCGTTCTCGATGGACGCGGCGAAGACTCCGGAGACGGTGAACTCCTTCAAGGCGCTCGCCGACAAGGGCTACTTCGACGACACCAAGTGCCACCGGCTGACCACCCAGGGCATCTTCGTGCTCCAGTGCGGCGACCCGAAGGGCGACGGCACCGGCGGTCCGGGCTACAACATCCCGGACGAGAACCTGGACGCGCTCGGCAAGGCGGGCGCCGACGGTACGGTCGTCTACCCGCCCGGCACGGTGGCGATGGCCAATACCGGCCAGCCGAACTCCGGTGGCAGCCAGTACTTCCTGGTCTACAAGGAGACGAAGCTCCCGCCCACCTACACCCCGTTCGGCACGATGGACGAAGCCTCGCTGAAGGCCGTCCAGAAGGTCGGCGAGGCCGGCGTCGAGGGCGGTGCGGGCGACGGCGCCCCGAAGAAGGCCGTGACGGTCGAGAAGGCTTCGGTCGAGAAGGGCTGAACCGGCGGGACGGAACCGACGGTACGGCGACCGGCCGGGCGGCCACCGGCGGGGCAGAGCGCTGCCCCGGACCGGGGCGAAGAATTTCGGCCGTGCTGAGTGCGGACAGCCGGGCGGCCGGTCGCCTAGATTGGCGTTGTGCAGGGCGGGCGATGCCCGCCCCAGGAAACTGTGGACGATGCCCGGGGGGCGAACCCCCTCGCAGGCATCAGGTGGAGGAGGCGCTGTGAGCAGCGACCCGTGGGGCCGCGTCGATGAGACGGGCACCGTGTACGTGCGTACTGCCGAGGGCGAGCAGGTCGTCGGATCGTGGCAGGCCGGTTCGCCCGAGGAGGCTCTGGCCTATTTCGAGCGCAAGTACGACGGCATTGTGGTCGAGATCGGCCTCCTCGAACGGCGGGTGAAGACCACCGATCTGTCGGCGAAGGACGCGACGACGGCGATCGACCATCTGCGGCAGCAGGTCGACGAGCACCACGCGGTGGGCGACCTCGACGCGCTGCGCAAGCGGCTGGACGCGCTCGTCGCGACGGTCGAGGCGCGGCGCGAGGAGCGCAAGGTCCTCAAGGCCAAGCAGACCGACGAGGCCAAGCACGCCAAGGAGGCGCTGGTCGCCGAGGCGGAGGAGCTGGCGCAGAGCGAGCAGTGGCGCTCGGCCGGCGAGCGGCTCCGGGCACTGGTGGACACCTGGAAGGGTCTCCCCCGCCTCGACCGCAAGTCGGACGACGAGCTGTGGCACCGCTTCTCGCACGCCCGCTCGGCGTTCTCCAAGCGGCGCAAGGCGCACTTCGCCGCGCTGGACGCCCAGCGCGAGGACGCCCGCAAGGCCAAGGAGAAGCTGGTCACCGAGGCCGAGGCGCTGTCCGGCTCCACGGACTGGGTGACCACGGCCGCGCGCTACCGCGACCTGATGACCGAGTGGAAGGCGGCGGGCCGCGCCCAGCGCGAGTCCGAGGACGACCTGTGGAACCGTTTCCGCGGCGCCCAGGACGTCTTCTTCGCCGCCCGCAGCGAGGTCTTCGCCGAGCGGGACGCCGAGCAGGGCGAGAACCTCAAGCTGAAGGAGGAGCTCGCCGCGGAGGCCGAGAAGCTGGTGCCGGTGAAGGACCTCAAGGCGGCCCGTGCCGCGTTCCGGTCCATCAACGAGCGCTGGGAGGCCATCGGCCACGTACCGCGTGACGCCCGCCCGAAGGTCGAGGGCCGGATGCAGGCGGTGGAGCGGACGCTCCAGGAGTCCGAGGAGTCGGAGTGGCGCCGGACGAACCCTGAGGCGCGGGCCCGCGCCGCGGGTCTGACCGGTCAGCTCCAGGCCGCCGTGGACAAGCTGCGCGGCCAGATCGACACGGCCCGCGCCCAGGGCAACAACGCCCGTGCGGACAAGCTGGCCAAGGAGCTGGAGGGCCGCCAGGCGCTGCTGGACCAGGCGCTCAAGGGCCTGGAGGAGTTCGGCGGCTGAGACGGCTGCCAGAAGGCCCCGGTACGCATCTCGCGTACCGGGGCCTTTCCGTTGCCGCCGCCAGGGCCGCGCCGCTAGGGCCTGCGGGCCGAGGTGACCCGGTAGACGTCGTAGACGCCCTCCACGCCGCGTACGGCCTTCAGGACGTGGCCCAGGTGCTTGGGGTCGCCCATCTCGAAGGTGAAGCGCGAGGTGGCCACCCGGTCGCGGGACGTCTGGACGGCCGCCGAGAGGATGTTGACGTGCTGGTCGGAGAGGATCCGTGTGACGTCGGAGAGCAGCCGGGAGCGGTCCAGCGCCTCGACCTGGATGGCGACCAGGAAGACCGAGGACTGCGTGGGCGCCCACTCGACCTCCAGGATCCGTTCGGGCTGCTGCGAGAGCGACTCCACGTTGACGCAGTCGGCGCGGTGCACGGATACGCCGCTGCCCCGGGTGACGAAGCCGATGATCGGGTCGCCGGGGACGGGCGTACAGCAGCGGGCCAGTTTGACCCAGACGTCCTCGACGCCCTTGACGACGACGCCGGGATCCGCGTTGGCGCGGCGCTTGCTGCGGCCGCCGTGCGAGGGCGGGGTGGACTCGGCGAGGTCCTCGTTGGCCTCGTCGTGGCCGCCGAGCGCCTGGACCAGCTTCTGCACGACGCCCGCCGCCGCGACATGGCCCTCGCCGATCGCCGCGTACAGCGAGGAGATGTCCGGGTAGCGCATCTCGTGGGCGAGGGTGACCAGGGAGTCGCCGGTCAGGATGCGCTGGATCGGCAGGTTCTGCTTGCGCATGGCGCGCGCGATGGAGTCCTTGCCCTGCTCGATGGCCTCGTCGCGGCGTTCCTTGGAGAACCAGGCGCGGATCTTGTTGCGGGCGCGCGGCGACTTGACGAAGCCGAGCCAGTCCCGGGAGGGTCCGGCGCCGGCCGCCTTGGAGGTGAAGACCTCGACCAGGTCACCGTTGTCGAGCGTCGATTCGAGCGGGACGAGCCGCCCGTTGACGCGTGCTCCTATGGTCCGGTGGCCGACCTCGGTGTGGACGGCGTACGCGAAGTCGACGGGGGTCGCACCGGCCGGCAGCGCTATCACGTCGCCCTTCGGCGTGAACACGAAGACCTCGTTGCGCGAGAGGTCGAAGCGCAGGGACTCCAGGAACTCGCTGGGGTCCTCGGTCTCCTTCTGCCAGTCCAGGAGCTGACGCAGCCACGCCATGTCGTTGACGGTGTCCTGGCCGCGCCCGGTGTTCTTGGGGACGTCGGTGCGCACCTTGGAGGCGCCCGCGACGGCCTCCTGCTTGTACTTCCAGTGGGCGGCGATGCCGTACTCGGCGCGGCGGTGCATGTCGAAGGTGCGGATCTGGAGCTCGACGGGCTTGCCGCTGGGACCGATCACCGTGGTGTGCAGTGACTGGTACATGTTGAACTTGGGCATCGCGATGTAGTCCTTGAACCGCCCGGGCACCGGGTTCCACCGGGCGTGGACGGTGCCGAGCGCCGCGTAGCAGTCGCGGACGGTGTCGACGAGGACGCGGATGCCCACCAGGTCGTAGATCTCGGCGAAGTCGCGGCCTCGCACGATCATCTTCTGGTAGACGCTGTAGTAGTGCTTGGGGCGGCCGGTGACGGTGGCCTTGATGCGGGCGGCGCGCAGGTCGGCCTGGACCTCGTCGGTCACTATGGCGAGGTATTCGTCGCGCTTGGGGGCGCGCTCGGCGACGAGCCGGACGATCTCGTCGTACATCTTGGGGTAGAGGATCGCGAAGGCGAGGTCCTCCAGCTCCCACTTGATGGTGTTCATGCCCAGCCGGTGTGCCAGCGGGGCGTAGATCTCCAGCGTCTCGCGGGCCTTCTTCTCCTGCTTCTCCCGCTTGAGGTAGCGCATGGTGCGCATGTTGTGCAGGCGGTCGGCGAGCTTGATGACCAGGACCCGGGGGTCCTTGGCCATGGCGACGACCATCTTGCGGACGGTCTCGGCCTGCGCGGCCTCGCCGAACTTGACCTTGTCGAGCTTGGTGACGCCGTCGACGAGCAGGGCGACCTGGTCGCCGAAGTCGCGGCGCAGGGTGTCCAGGCCGTACTCGGTGTCCTCGACGGTGTCGTGCAGCAGGCCCGCCATCAGCGTCGCCGGGTCCATGCCCAGCTCGGCGAGGATCGTGGTGACGGCCAGCGGGTGGGTGATGTAGGGGTCGCCGCTCTTGCGCTTCTGGCCCCGGTGCCAGCGCTCGGCGACCTGGTAGGCCTTCTCGATCTGGCGGAGCGTGGCCGTCTCGATCTTGGGGTCGTTGCCCCTGACCGTACGCAGGAGGGGTTCCAGGACCGGGTTGTACGGGCTGGAGCGCTGTACGCCCAGTCGGGCGAGGCGGGCCCGCACACGGTTGGAGGAGCCGCCGGTGCGCGAGGCGGCCCCGGTGGTGGCCCCGGCCTTCGCGGGGGGCCCGGGAGGCGGGGGCTTGGGCGCGGCGGCGGCCGGTTTCCTGGCCGGCGGCTGCGCCGGGCCCGTCGTCCCGGCCGGGTCCGGGGGCGTCTCGGGGCCCGCGGGCTTCGCGGGAGGGGCGGCGGCCGGACCGGCGGGCTTCGCGGCGGCCGGGGGGCGCACGGCGCCGGCGGCGGGCGCGGGCTCCGGCGCGTTCGAGGGCGCGGCCTTTTCCGGCGTGGCGGGGGCCGCCACGGGCTTGTCGGGCTGCGGGGCGGCGGCTGACTGGGCCTCGTCTGGCAAGAGCGCTCCTCGTGCGGATCCGGGGTACCCGGAGAGCCCATGGTATCGATCCCCCGGCGGGACCTCGCCCGGGGACGGTGGGAGCCCGCACAACGACGGATGGGCACCCGGTGTTCCCGGGTGCCCATCCGTCGTGCTCGGTGTCCGTCGCAGGTCGCTGACCGGCGGATCAGACCGTGATCAGGGACTCCAGCGGTGCGCCCGCGAGGCCCGGCTCCAGGCGGGCCCGGCCCGCGAGGAAGCCGAGCTCCATGAGGACCGCGACGCCCGCGACCTGGGCGCCGGCCCGCCGGATGAGCTCCAGCGAGGCCTCGGCGGTGCCGCCGGTGGCGAGGACGTCGTCGATGACCATGACCCGGTCCCCGGCGTCGAGGTCCTCGGCGTGGATCTCGATCTCCGCGCTGCCGTACTCCAGCTCGTAGGGCTGGCTCAGCGTGGCACCGGGGAGCTTCCCGGCCTTGCGGACCGGGATGAACCCGATGCCCGCCCGGACCGCGACGGGCGCGGCCAGGATGAAGCCGCGCGCCTCCAGGCCGACGATCTTCGTGGCGCCGTGCCGTACGCACAGCTCCGCGAGGGCGTCGGTGAGCGCCGTGAAGGCCACCGGGTCCGCGAGCAGCGGAGTGATGTCCTTGAACATCACGCCCGGCTTCGGGTAGTCCGCGACATCACGGATCCGGCTGAGCAGCAGCTCCCTGATGGATTCGGTGGTGCTCGTCATCGTTCAGCGCTTCCCGGGGGTACGGCCGTGCGACCGGGGGCGGCCGATCGCCGTGCCGGCCGTCTCGGCGTCGTCGCGCAGGTCCTCGGGGCCGTCGTCGTCGGGCGACTCGCCCTTGGCGGCCGCGGCGGCCCGCTTGGCGAGGATCCGCTTCTTCAGGGCCTTCATCTGCGGCTCGCGTTCCTTGAGGTCGGCGACGAGCGGCGTGGCGATGAAGATCGAGGAGTAGGCGCCGGCGGCGAGACCGACGAAGAGCGACAGCGAGATGTCGTTCAGCATGCCCGCGCCGAAGACGCCGCCGCCGATGAACAGCAGACCGGCCACCGGCAGCAGCGCCACCACGGTGGTGTTGATGGAGCGGACGAGCGTGCTGTTGATCGACCGGTTGGCGATCTCGCTGTAGGTGAAGCGGGTCTGCTTGGTGATGTCCTTCTGGCCCTCCTTGAGGCTGTCGAAGACCACCACCGTGTCGTACAGGGAGTAACCGAGAATGGTCAGCAGACCGATCACCGTGCCCGGCGTGACCTCGAAGCCGACCAGGGCGTAGACGCCGACGGTGATGGTGATGTCGTGGATCAGCGCGATGAGGGCGGCGACGGCCATCCGCCACTCGAAGGCGATGGCCAGATAGATCACCACCAGGATCATGAAGACCCCGAGGCCCGTCCAGGCCTTGTTCGCGATCTGCTCTCCCCAGCTGGGGCCGACCAGGTCCGCGTTGATGTCGTTGGCCGGGATACCGAGCTCGTCGGAGAGCGTCTCCTTGATCTCGTTGGCCTTGGCGGTGTCGACCTCGGTGATCTGGATGCGCAGACCGCCGTTGCCCAGCTCCTGGACGATCGCCATGTGGCCGGATGCCTCGGTCGCCACGTCGGTGGCCTGGGCGGTGGAGATCTGGGCCCTGGTGTCGGTCGTGAAGACCGCGCCGCCCTTGAACTCGATTCCCATGCGGAGGCCGCCGACCGCCACGCCGATGATGGCCGTGATGGTGATCAGGATCGAGATGCCGTACCAGATCTTGCGGTTGCGGATGAAGTCGTAGCCGACCTCGCCTCGGTAGAGCCGGGCGCCGAGATTGCCGAGTCGCGACATCTCACGCCTCCTTCGGTTCGGTGGGGGCGTTGACACGGCGCGAGCGGCGCAACGGCGGCTGGGCGCCGAGCCGCTTCGGGTCCAGCCCGGACCACGGACCGCCCTTGGAGAAGAACTTCGTCCGGCCCATGAGCGTCATCAGGGGCTTGGTGAAGAGGAACACCACGACGACGTCGAGCAGGGTGGTGAGCCCGAGCGTGAAGGCGAAGCCCTGCACCTTGCCGACGGTGACGATGAAGAGGACCGCCGCGGCCAGGAACGACACGAAGTCGGAGACCAGGATGGTGCGCCGGGCACGCGGCCAGGCGCGCTCGATGGCCGGACGGAGCGTGCGTCCTTCGCGGATCTCGTCTCTGACGCGTTCGAAGTAGACGATGAACGAGTCCGCTGTGATGCCGATGGCGACGATGGCGCCGCAGACCGCCGGTAGGTTCAGCGCGAAGCCGATGGCCGGGCCCAACAGGGCCATGATCGTGTACGTCAGTACGCCGGAGACCAGGAGGCTCAGGAGCGCGATGAACGCCAGGCCCCGGTAGTAGACGACCAGGTAGATGACGACCAGTGCCAGACCGATGGCGCCGGCGATCAGACCGCCCTTGAGCTGCTCGCTGCCGAGCGCGGCGGTCACCGTGGTGACGCTGACCTCCTCGAAGGTCAGCGGCAGTGCGCCGTAGGACAGGATGTTGCCGAGGTCCTCGGCCGACTGCTGATCGAAGCTGCCGGAGATCTGGGCGTTCTTGCTGAGCGCCGTGCGCACCGAGGGAGCGGAGACGACCTCACCGTCGAGGACGATCGCGAACTGGTTCATCGGCGGCTGCTGCTGCGAGAGCCGGCTGGTGATCGTCTGGAACTTCTTGGCGCCGGCGGAGGTGAACTCCATCGACACGATCCACTCGCCGGTCTGCTGCTCGATGGCGCCCTTGGCGTCGTCGACGTCGCTGCCGGAGACCTCGGCCGGGCCGAGGACGTACTTCTCGTAGCTGCCCGGGACGTTCGAACCGCAGGCGACGATCGAGTCGGTGGGCTTGGCGTTCTGCCCTGCCTCCGAGCGCTGCTTGGGGTCGGTGCAGTCGAGCTTGGCGAACTCCTCCTGGAGCTTGGCCGTGGCCGGGTCCGCGGAGGGCGATGCCTCGGGGGAATCGGACGGCTTCGGCTTGTCGGAGGCGCCGGGGGTCGGGTCGTCCTTCGTCAGGGCGCCGGTGACCGCGCGGCCCTGGGTGGTGGCGCTCGCCGAGGGGGTGGCCTCCGAACCGGTGGCCTCCTCGCCCTTGGGCTTGTCCGCGCCTTCGGCGGACTCACCGGGCTTCGGGGTGGCGCTGCCCGAGGGAGTCGCGGAACCGGAGGGCGTGGGCTCTGCGGGGCCGCTCGCCTGCACCGTCAGAACAGGCCGGAAGTAGAGCTGGGCGGTGGTGCCGACCTGCTCCTGGGCCTGCTTGGAATTCGTCCCCTTGGGGATGTTGACGATGATGTTCTTCGAGCCCTGGGTCTGAACCTCGGCCTCGGAAACGCCCAGACCGTTGACACGCCGCTCGATGATCCCGACCGCGGTGTCCATGTTGGTCTTGTTGATCGCGTTCGGCTTGCCGGGCTGGTTCTGCGCCTCCAGCGTGATCGACGTCCCGCCGGCCAGGTCGATGCCCAGCCGGGGCGTGGTGTGCCCGGACAGGAACAACCCGCCGGTGAGCGCGACCATGGCGATGAGGATCAGAGCCAGGGCACGCCCCGGCCTGCCCTGACCGCCGGACGGCCCTCGGCCCTTCTTGGGTGCTGCCACCTTCTCGTTTCTCCCTGTCCAACCGCCCCGCGCCGGGTACGCGCCCGAGCGGCCACGAAGTGTAGTGGGGACCCTGCCCCCGCAGACGACCGCACGGTCCCGGGGACGCCGCGCGCCGGTGGGCGCGCGACGTCCCCGGGATCGTGAGAACTACTTGGAGTCGGCCTCGCCGTCGGTCTTGCTCTCGCCCTTGGCGTCCTTGACGTCCTTCGCGTCCTCGACCTCGGCGTCGTCGGCCGCGTCGTCCTTGGCCAGGTCGATCTTGGCGACACCGGCGTCGTCGGACTCACCGGTCAGCGAGGAGGCGTCGTCGGGAACGACGGTGCCGTCCGCGTCCAGCTCCTGGTCGTCACCGTGCACGATGCGGTTGTACTCCGCGTCGTCCAGGACGGCGCCGATGGAGTTCTTCGCGTAGATGGCGTGCACGCCGGGAGCGACCTCGAGGAGAACGGTGTCGTCGTGGACTTCCTTGACGGTGGCGTACATGCCCCCGATCGTCCGGACGCCGGTGCCCGGCTGCATGTCGTTGCGCATCTGCGCGGCCGCCGCCTGCTTCTTCTTGGCGGAGCGGGTCATCAGGAACATGGCCCCGATGAGCACGATGAAGGGGAGGAGAGTCAAGATATCCACGGGACGGGAATTCCTTCGCACGACCGCGCTGGAATGCGGCCTGTATATACGGGGGTGGGTACACCGACCGGTAAGGGCGGCATCGGCGGAGTCTAAGCGAGTCCGCATCGATGGAACAACGCCCAGCATGGCACCGGGGTTCCTGTACACGCGAACCTGTGACGCATCACGCCCCGAACAGGCCCTGTTGTCCCTTTGCTCCGTGCTGCGGCGGGACCAGTCCCAGATGTGCCCAGGCCGCCGGGGTCGCGACGCGGCCGCGCGGGGTCCTGGCCAGCAGTCCTTCCCGTACGAGGAAGGGCTCGGCGACCTCCTCGACGGTCTCCCGCTCCTCCCCCACCGCGACCGCCAGCGTGGACAGGCCCACCGGGCCGCCGCCGAAGAGTTTCAGCAGGGCGCCGAGGACGGCGCGGTCCAGCCGATCGAGTCCGCGGGCGTCAACCTCGTACACCTTGAGGGCCGCCTTCGCGATCTCCCGGTCGATCGTGCCCTCCGCCTTGACCTGGGCGTAGTCGCGGACGCGGCGCAGCAGGCGGTTGGCGATACGGGGGGTGCCCCGGGAGCGTCCGGCGATCTCGGCGGCGCCCTCCACATCGATGCCGACGTCGAGAAGACTGGCGGAGCGGTGGATGACGCGTTCCAGCTCTGCGGGGGCGTAGAACTCCATGTGCCCGGTGAAGCCGAAGCGGTCGCGCAGCGGGGGCGGCAGCAGTCCGGCCCGGGTGGTGGCCCCGACCAGGGTGAAGGGCGGCAGTTCGAGCGGGATCGCGGTGGCGCCGGGGCCCTTGCCGACGATGACGTCGACCCGGAAGTCCTCCATCGCCATGTAGAGCATCTCCTCGGCGGGCCGGGACATGCGGTGGATCTCGTCGAGGAAGAGGACCTCGCCCTCCTGGAGGGAGGAGAGGATCGCCGCGAGGTCGCCGGCGTGCTGGATGGCGGGGCCCGAGGTGATCCTGATCGGGGCGTTCATCTCGGCCGCGATGATCATCGAAAGAGTGGTCTTGCCGAGGCCGGGGGCGCCGGAGAGCAGTACGTGGTCGGCGGTGGCACCACGGGCGCGGGCGGCCTTGAGCACCAGGTCGAGCTGTTCGCGGACCTTCTCCTGGCCGACGAACTCCTCCAGGTCCTTGGGGCGCAGGGCCGCCTCGACCGCGGTGTCCTCGCCGTCGAGATGGCCGGCGTCGACCAGCCGGTCGTCGAGGACCGGGCCGGTCGGCTCATCGGTCTCGGTTCCGGTCTCGTCCCAGTTCATCAAGGCCTTCTTCGGTGGTTCGGTGCCGGTCAGCGTGCGCGGTTGAGAGTCTGCAGGGCGGCCCGCAGCAGCTGCGGCACGGGGGGTGCCGTGCCCTCGGCGACGGCGGCCTCGGCCTGCGGGGCGACGGCGTTGACGGCCTCGTCGGCCTCGCGGCTCGCGTACCCGAGGCCGATCAGGGCGGCCTGGAGCTGGTCGCGCCAGCCGGAGGTGACGGGGGTGCCGATGCCCTGCTGGCCGATGTGCGCGCCGACCGGTTCGCCGAGCCGGTCCTTGAGTTCCAGGAGCAGCTTCTGCGCACCCTTCTTCCCGATGCCGGAGACGGCGGTGAGCGCCTTCTCGTCGCCGGTGGAGACCGCGAGGCGCAGGGCGTCGGGGCTGTGGGTGGCGAGCATGGCCTGGGCGAGGCGCGGTCCGACGCCGCTGGCGGTCTGGAGGAGCTCGAACACCTGCCGCTCGTCGTCGTCCCGGAAGCCGTACAGGGTGAGGGAGTCCTCGCGGACGACCAGCGAGGTGGCGAGCCGGGCCTCCTTGCCGACGCGCAGGTCGGCGAGGGTGTGCGGGGTGCACTGGACCGCCATGCCGATGCCGCCGACCTCGATGACGGCCGTGGTCGGGGCGAGGGCGGCCACCGGGCCGGAGACGAAGGCGATCATGCGGTGCGGCCTTTCGACGTGCGGGGCGTGCGGGAGATGCCGGGTGCGGCCTGCGTGCGGTGGGCGGCGACGGCCTGCTGGAGCCGGTTCTGCGCGGGGGCGCGCCAGATGTGGCAGATGGCCAGGGCCAGGGCGTCGGCGGCGTCGGCGGGCTTGGGCGGTGCGTCCAGTCTCAGCAGCCGGGTCACCATCGCGCCGACCTGGGCCTTGTCGGCGCGGCCGGATCCGGTGACCGCCGCCTTGACCTCGCTGGGGGTGTGCAGGGCGACCGGGATCCCGCGGCGCGCGGCGCAGAGCATGGCGACCGCGCTGGCCTGGGCGGTGCCCATCACCGTGCGGACGTTGTGCTGGGCGAAGACCCGCTCCACGGCCACGTAACCCGGGGAGTGCTCGTCGAGCCACTGCTCCATGCCGCGCTCGATGGCGACGAGCCGGTCGCCGAGCTCCGCGTCGGCGGGGGTGCGCACGACGCCGACGCCGATCATCGTCAACGGGCGGCCCGCGACGCCTTCGACCACGCCGACACCGCACCGGGTCAGCCCCGGGTCAACACCCAGAACCCGCATGGAGCCCCCTGTCCTCGACGCTCGTCACGCCCACTCGTTCATCTGTTCCCGCAGGCTATCGGCTCGCGCTGACAATCCGCCGCAACCGAACCGTCGCGACCGACAAGACGACGGGCCGACGGGGTGTCCCCGTCGGCCCGTCGCACCGAGCTGTGCCGGCCGCGCCTCAGGCGTCGACCTTCTCCATGACCTCGTCGGACACGTCGAAGTTGGCGAAGACGTTCTGCACGTCGTCGCTGTCCTCCAGCGCGTCGATGAGCTTGAAGATCTTGCGGGCGCCCTCTTCCTCCAGCTCGACCTGCATGGTCGGGAGGAAGTTGGCCTCGGCGGAGTCGTAGTCGATGCCCGCCTCCTGGAGCGCGGTGCGCACCGCGACCATGTCGGTGGCCTCGCTGACCACCTCGAAGGTCTCGCCGAGGTCGTTGACCTCCTCGGCGCCCGCGTCGAGGACCGCGCCGAGGACGTCGTCCTCGGTCAGCTCGCCCTTGGGCACGATCACGACGCCCTTGCGGTTGAACAGGTACGAGACGGAGCCCGGGTCGGCCATGGAGCCGCCGTTCCGGGTCATCGCGACACGTACGTCGGACGCGGCACGGTTGCGGTTGTCGGTGAGGCACTCGATGAGCACCGCGACACCGTTGGGGCCGTAACCTTCGTACATGATCGTCTCGTAGTCGGCGCCGCCCGCTTCGAGACCGCCGCCGCGCTTGACCGCGGAGTCGATGTTCTTGTTCGGGACGGAGCTCTTCTTCGCCTTCTGGATGGCGTCGACGAGCGTGGGGTTGCCGTCGGGGTCCACGCCGCCGGAGCGCGCCGCGACCTCGATGTTCTTGATCAGCTTCGCGAAGAGCTTGCCGCGCTTGGCGTCAATCACGGCCTTCTTGTGCTTCGTCGTAGCCCATTTAGAGTGGCCGGACATCTGCCTTCTCCTTCGCGTCACCAAAATCGAGTCGAACCCGAGAGATCCTACCGGGGTCCGCTCAGTTCACTGCGCGCACCATGTCCACGAACAGAGCGTGTACGCGATGGTCGCCGGTCAGTTCGGGATGGAACGACGTGGCGAGGGCGTTTTTCTGCCGGACGGCCACGATATGCCCGCCGTGTTCGGCGATGACCTCGGTCTCGGCCCCGACGGACTCGACCCACGGCGCGCGGATGAACACACCGTCCACCGGGCCGCCTTCGACGCCGCCGACCTCGACCGCGGCCTCGAACGACTCGTTCTGCCGGCCGAAGGCGTTGCGCCGCACGATCATGTCGATGCCGCCGACGGTCTCCTGGCCCGAGCGCGGGTCGAGGATCTTCTCGGCGAGCAGGATCATTCCGGCGCAGGTGCCGTAGACCGGCATCCCGGCCCCGACCCGCTCGCGGAGCGGGTCCATCATGCCGAAGAGCACGGCCAGTTTGGACATGGTGGTGGACTCGCCGCCCGGTATGACCAGGCCGTCGACCTCGGCGAGTTCCTCGGGGCGCCGGACCGGCCTGGCCAGGGCGTCCGCCGAGGCCAGGGCGATCAGGTGCTCCCGTACGTCGCCCTGGAGAGCCAGCACGCCGATCAGGGGGGTGTCGCTCATCAGTGGTTACCAGCCGCGGTTGGCGTAGCGCTCGGACTCGGGCAGGGTGTCGCAGTTGATGCCGACCATGGCCTCGCCCAGGTTGCGGGAGGCGTCCGCGATGACCTTCGGGTCGTCGTAGAAGGTGGTGGCCTTCACGATGGCGGCGGCGCGCTTGGCCGGGTCGCCGGACTTGAAGATGCCGGAGCCGACGAAGACGCCCTCGGCGCCGAGCTGGCGCATCAGCGCGGCGTCGGCCGGGGTGGCGACGCCACCTGCGGAGAACAGCACGACGGGCAGCTTGCCGAGCTCCGCGACCTCCTTGACCAGCTCGTAGGGGGCGCGGAGGTCCTTCGCGGCGGCGTACAGCTCGTTGTTGTCGAAGCCGCGCAGCCGGGCGATCTCGTTCTTGATCTGACGCAGGTGGCGGACGGCCTCGACGACGTTGCCGGTGCCGGCCTCGCCCTTCGAGCGGATCATGGCCGCGCCCTCGGCGATGCGGCGCAGGGCCTCGCCCAGGTTGGTGGCGCCGCAGACGAAGGGGGTGGTGAAGGCGAACTTGTCGCTGTGGTTGACCTCGTCGGCCGGGGTGAGGACCTCGGACTCGTCGATGTAGTCGACGCCGAGGGACTGGAGCACCTGGGCCTCGACGAAGTGGCCGATGCGGGACTTGGCCATGACGGGGATGGAGACGGCCCCGATGATCTCCTCGATCATGTTGGGGTCGGACATCCGGGCCACGCCGCCGTCCTTGCGGATGTCGGCCGGGACCCGCTCCAGGGCCATGACGGCCACGGCGCCCGCGTCCTCGGCGATCTTCGCCTGTTCGGCGTCGACGACGTCCATGATCACGCCGCCCTTGAGCTGCTCGGCCATGCCGCGCTTGACGCGGGCAGTGCCGGTGGCGGGGTACTCGGCGGACTGCGGGGTGCTGGGAAGCGTGGACACGGGACCTCACTCGGTGAAAGACGCTGGATACTGCAACGCCGAGCATACGCCCCGGGACCAGTCCACAGCAAGGGCCAATGGACAGGCCGTGGATCGTTTTGGCCCTGCCCCGATCCCCGGACCGGTCCGGGGATCGGAGGCTTTCAGGTGCCGGGGCGGTCCGCGAGGGCCACCGGCGGGGCGTCGTCCATCTCGAAGGCGAGCGGGAACGGCGCGTGCCCGGCGAGCCGGAAGAGCCGGACGGTACGGTGCCGGCGCAGGGCTCGGGCGGCGCGCACGGAGTCGTTGTGGAAGCGCCGGGCCATGGGGACGCGGCGTACGGCGGCGGCCAGTTCGGTGGCCGCGTCCTCGCCGCCGGGGATCTCCTTCACCGCGTCGACCTGGGCCGGTTCGCCGAAGACGGCGCGCAGGGCGGTGCTCAGTTCGCTCTCGGCGACCTCGCGGTGGTCCTCCTCGGCCTGGCGGGCGGCGTGCGCGGCCTCGTACAGGACGATCGAGGCGGCCGGGTCCAGGACGCCGGAGGTGGCCAGCTCCTGGGTGACCGAGGCGCGGCGCAGCAGTTGGGCGTCGAGGGCGGCGCGGGCGGCGTCGATCCGGGAGTGCAGGCGGTCGAGCCGGCCGGCGGTCCAGCTGAGGTACACGCCGACCGCGATGAGGGCGACGACGATCCAGACGATGAGGGTTACGGTCACGGGCCCACACGCTACCGTCGCCGAAGGCCCCGGCCCGCCCCCGCGTCAGGTGCGGGCCCCGGGGCTCAGTCCCGTGCGAGTCCGAACCGGGCCCGCAGCCCGGAGCGTTCGTCCGCCGCGACCGACGCGGCCCCGTCGGTCACCGTCTCGTACACCGCGAGGATGTCGGCCCCCACCGTCGCCCAGTCGAAGCGCCGTACGTGGGCCTCGCCGCGTTCGCGCAGTCCGGCCCGGCGCTCCGGGTCGCCCAGCAGCCGGATCGCGGCGGCGGCGAGCGCGTCGGCGTCCTCGTTGGCGAACAGGTCGCCCGCCGCGCCCTGGTCCAGCACCTGCGCGAAGGCGTCCAGGTCGCTCGCCAGCACCGGCGCACCGGCCGACAGCGCCTCGACCAGGATGATGCCGAAGCTCTCCCCGCCGGTGTTCGGGGCCACGTACACATCGACGCTGCGCAGCAGCCGGGCCTTGTCCTCGTCGCTGACCATGCCGAGGAACTCGACGCGCTCGCGCAGTTCCTTCGGCAGGGTCTCCACGGCCTCCTCCTCGTCGCCGCGCCCGGCGACCAGCAGCCGGGCCCCGGGCCGGGCGGCGAGGATCGCGGGCAGCGCCTTCATCAGGACGGGCAGGCCCTTGCGGGGTTCGTCGATGCGGCCGATGAAACCGAGCGTCTGGCCCTGCCATTCGGCCTTCGGCTCGGCCTTGGCGAAGAAGCCGACGTCCACGCCGTTGGGGATGACGACGGCGTCGCCGCCGAGGTGCTCGACCAGGGTGCGCCGGGCGTACTCGCTGACGGCGATCCGCGCGCTGATCTTCTCCAGCGCGGGCTGGAGGATCGGGTACGCGGCGATCATCGCCCGGGAGCGCGGGTTGGAGGTGTGGAAGGTGGCCACGATCGGCCCCTGCGCCGCCCAGCAGGCCAGCAGGCCCAGCGACGGGGAGGTCGGTTCGTGGATGTGGATGACGTCGAACGTGCCGTCGTGGAGCCAGCGCCGTACCCGGGCCGCCGACAGGAAGCCGAAGTTCAGCCGGGCGACGGAGCCGTTGTACGGGACGGGGACGGCCCGGCCCGCCGAGACGACGTACGGCGGCAGCGGCGTCTCGTCGTCGGCGGGGGCCAGGACGGAGACCTCGTGGCCGAGCCGGATCAGGTGCTCGGCCAGGTCCCGGATGTGGAACTGCACGCCACCCGGTACGTCCCAGGAGTACGGGCAGACGATGCCGATCTTCACGTGGGTTCCCCCCGGGGGTCCAGGTCGTCCAGCCAGAGCCGCTGGAGCATGTGCCAGTCCTCCGGGTGCTCGGCGATACCGCCGGCGAAGGCGTCGGCCAGGGCCTGGGTCATGGCGGAGGTCCTCTCGGCGCGGGTGCCCTCCTGCGGCATCTCGACCGCCGGGTGGATACGCCCGCGCATCACCGACGTGCCGTCGTACCAGAGGGTCACCGGCATCAGCAGCGCGCCCGTCTGCTGGGCGAGCAGCGCCGGGCCCGCGGGCATCCGGGCGGTGGCGCCGAAGAACGACACCTCGACGCCGGACGCCGACAGGTCCCGGTCCGCGACCAGGCAGATCAGGCCGCCCGCGCGCAGCCGGCGGGCCAGGGTCCCGAAGGCGGCCCCGCCGCTGTGCGGCAGGACCTCCATGCCCAGGCCCTCGCGGTAGGCGACGAACCGGTCATACAGCGTCGCGGGCTCCAGGCGTTCGGCGACGGTGGTGAAGGGAACCTTCAGATCGGTGGTGACCCAGGCTCCCGCGAGGTCCCAGTTGGCCAGGTGCGGCAGGGCGATGATCACGCCGTTCCCGGCGTCCAAGCCCTCGGTCAGGTGGTGGACGTCGGCGATGTCGATGCCGGCCTTGATGCGCTCGGGGCTCCAGGCCGGCAGCCGGAACGACTCCATCCAGTAGCGCATGTAGGAGCGCATCCCGGCCCGCGACAGCTCCGCCAGTCGCTCCGGGGAGGCGTCGGGGACGACCCGGGCCAGGTTCGACTCCAGGCGCAGCACGCTCTTGCCGCGCCGCTTCCACACCTGGTCGGCGATGGTGCGGAAGAGGCGGGCGGCGGTGGGCTCGGGCAGCCTCTTGACGGCGCCCCAGCCCAGTCCGTACAGCCCGTCGGTGAGCCGGCCCTTCAGGTCGGACGTACCGGCGCTCATCGGTCGCCCTCGCTCCCCCGGCCGGCGGGACCGGCGGCGGACGGGCCGGCGGCGGGCTGCCCCGCGGCGGCCTCCGCGGCGTCCGCCTCGGCGGATTCGCGGCGTACGGTCACCACGCGCTGGATCAGCGTCACGAGGCTGCCCGCGGCGACGATCCACAGCGCGATCGGCAGCAGGATGTCGATACCGGGGACGCCGAACGTGTGCAGTCCGGCGAGGCCCGCGGCGACCAGCGAGATCACCAGGCGCTCGGCCCGCTCCACGAGGCCGTTGACCGCGACCGGCAGGCCGATCGACTCGCCGCGCGCCTTGGTGTACGAGACCACCTGGCCGCTGGCCAGGCAGAAGATCGCGACGGCGCACAGGATGTTGTCGTCGCCGCTGCCCGCGTACCAGAGGGCGAATCCGGCGAAGATCGCCCCGTCGGCGACCCGGTCCAGCGTCGAGTCGAGGAACGCGCCCCACCGGCTGGAGATCCCGGCCTGCCGGGCCATGTTGCCGTCGACGAGGTCGGAGAAGACGAAGATCGTGATGACGATCGTGCCCCAGAAGAACTCCCCCATGGGGAAAAAGACCAGCGCACCTGCCATCACTCCGGCCGTGCCGACGAGAGTGACCGCGTCGGGGCTGACCCCGAGGCGGAGCAGCAGAGCGGCGAACGGTGTGAGGACACGCGTGAAGAATGCACGCGCGTACTTGTTCAGCATGGCCTTCCCGAGGGTTCGGTTCGCCGAGCGGCCCCTTCGGCCACCGGCTGGCCCATCGTAGTCACCGCCGGTGCCTTCCACCGGACGGGCACCCGCCGCCGGGTGTCACGCGCTCTCCCCGCCCGGCCCGGACCGCGCCCCCGTGCGCGACGCGGGGGCCCGGACGGTGCGCGGCGTGCGGACCGTGCCGTGCGCGACGTATGGACGAGGCCCCGTCACGGTGCCAAGCTCGAAGGACCGCGGGCGTCGCCGAAGCCGCCGCGGCGGCCTCCCGTGCCCGTGACCACCGCTGCTCCGCGCGCGGTCGCCCTCCCCGGCACCGCGCCATCGACCGGGAGGCACGCACCATGGGCGACAAGGCACACGCACACCCCGGAGCCGCCGGAGGAGTACCGGCGGCCGGCCACCCCTCCGCCGTACGGAACGTGGTGCTGGTCGGCCCCAGCGGATCGGGCAAGACCACGCTGGTCGAGGCCCTGGCCCTGACGGCGGGAGCCGTGAACCGGGCCGGGCGGGTCGAGGACGGGGCGACCGTCTCCGACTACGACGAGATCGAGCAGCGCCGACGGCGTTCCGTACAGCTCTCGCTGGTCCCGGTGGCCTGGGACGGCTGCAAGATCAATCTGCTGGACACCCCCGGCTACGCGGACTTCGTCGGGGAGCTGCGGGCCGGTCTGCGCGCGGCGGACGCGGCCCTGTTCGTCGTCTCGGCGGCCCAGGACGCGGCGTCCGTGGCCGCGACCACCCGGGCCGCCTGGGAGGAGTGCGCGCTGGCCGGCACACCCCGTGCGATCGTCGTGACGCACCTGGACACCGCCCGCACCTCCTTCGACGACATGACCCGGATCTGCGCCGAGGCCTTCGGGGGCGAGGACCCCGACGCCGTCCTGCCGCTGTACCTGCCCGTGCTGGGGCCCGAGGGCGCCGACGGACACGCCCCGCTGACCGGCCTCACCGGGCTGCTGAGCCGGCGGATCCTCGACTACTCCTCGGGGGAACGCGCCGAGCGCCCCCCGGCGCCCGACCAGGAGGAGCCCCTGCGGGCGGCCCGGGACCGGCTGATCGAGGGGATCATCGCCGAGAGCGAGGACGAGTCCCTGATGGACCGCTATCTCGACGGCGAGGACATCGACGTCGCGACGCTGATCGCCGACCTCGAACGGGCCGTCGCCCGGGGCTCCTTCCACCCCGTCCTCACCGCGGCGCCCGCGGCCGAGGGCGCCCGCCAGGGCATCGGAACCGTCGAACTGCTGGAGCTGATCACCCGCGGCTTCCCGACCCCGCTGGAGCGCACCCCGCCCGCCGTCACCACCCCGTCGGGCGCCCCGCGGCCCGCCCCGGTCTGCGATCCCGGGGGCCCGCTGGTCGCCGAGGTCGTCAAGACGGCCTCCGACCCGTACGTGGGCCGGGTCTCGCTGGTCCGTGTCTTCTCCGGCACCCTGCGCCCCGACGACTCCGTACATCTCTGCGGCCACGGTCTGGACGCGACGGGACACGCGCCGCGCCCCTGTCACGAGGCGGAGATCCGGGTCGGGGCGCTCACCTCACCGTTCGGCCGCCGGCAGCACGCCCTGGACCGGTGCGTCGCGGGCGATCTGGCGTGCGTGGCCCGGCTCGGCGAGGCGGAGACCGGCGACACGCTCTCCCCGGCCGGCGACCCCGTCCTCATCGAGCCCTGGTCGACGCCCGACCCGCTGCTCCCGCTGGCCGTACGGGCGCACGGCAAGGCGGACGAGGACAAACTGTCGCAGGGCCTGGCCCGGCTGGTCGCCGAGGACCCCACGCTGCGCCTCGAACAGAACCCGGACACCGGTCAGGTCGTCCTGTGGTGCCTGGGCGAGGCCCATCAGGAGGTGGCCCTGGAGCGGCTGCGCAGCCGCTACGGCGTCCAGGTCGACGCGGAACCGCACCGGGTGCCGTTGCGCGAGACGTTCGCCGGACCGGCCGCCGGACGCGGACGGCACGTCAAACAGTCCGGCGGGCACGGCCAGTTCGCGATCTGCGAGATCGAGGTGGAGCCGCTGCCGCCGGGCTCGGGCATCGAGTTCGTCGACAAGGTCGTCGGGGGTTCGGTGCCGCGTCAGTTCATTCCCTCGGTGGAGAAGGGCGTGCGGGCCCAGGCCGCCCGGGGGCTGGCCGCCGGGCACCCCCTGGTCGACGTGCGCGTCACGCTGCTGGACGGCAAGGCGCACTCGGTGGACTCCTCGGACGCCGCCTTCCAGACCGCCGGCGCGCTCGCGCTGCGCGAGGCCGCCTCCGACGCCCGCATCCAGCTCCTGGAACCGGTGTGCGAGGTGAGCGTCCTGGTCCCCGACGACTACGTGGGCCCGGTGATGAGCGATCTCTCGGGGCGGCGGGGCCGCGTGGTGGGCACCGAGCAGAGTCCGGGCGGGCGCACCCTCGTACGGGCCGAGGTGCCGGAGATCGAGGTCGGCCGGTACGCGGTGGACCTGCGCTCCCTGTCGCACGGCACCGGCCGCTTCGACCGCGCGTACGCCCGGCACGAGGCGATGCCGCCGCAGGTGGCCGACCGGGTCCGCGCGGAGCGGGCGGACGGGTCCCCCGGCGCGTGACCGGCGCACTGTCGCACACACCGTTCGATGCACGCGGGTGACGGGTGGTGGTGTGATCCGGACGATACGCTGTGGTCGCAGCTCAGAAGGTATGCCGCGTACGGTAGTTGGGCACACCGCAGGAGCAGACGTGCGGCGAGTGGGGGCGACAGGTGGCCAACGACGGATTCGACTTCTCACCCGGGGCCCAGATCCCGATCCAGGGCTCGGGCGGCCAGACCGTGGCGACCAATGCCCTGGCCTCGGCGGCATACAGGGACAGTCCGGTGGAGACGATCCTCGACGCCAACAGCGAGTGGCACAAATCGGCGGTGAAGGCGGGCTCCTCGAAACTCTTCAAGTCCGACTACTTCAAGCCGAATCTCGGCGAGGCGTTCGCCCGTGCCGTCCAGGAGCGGATGCTCGGCGGCGCCCGCAAGGCGCTCATCCAGTCCTTCGGCACGGACCCGCAGACCGTGGTGGAGCACTGCCTGTCGGCGAACAACCTGCGCAAGGCCCGTGACACCCGGCTCACCCTGGTGACCGTGGTGTTCGGTGTCCTGTTCCTGCCCGGCATGCTGGCCTGGGTGATCGCCTTCCGGATCCGGGACGCGCTCAACAAGTCCAAGGACACGGCGTTCCGCGCGGTCGGCACGGTGCTCCTGGCGGCCTTCGGGATCGGCGCGCTGGTCCTGATGGTCAAGCTCCCCCTGGACGGGCTGCTCGCGCTCTACGTCCGGGGCGCGCTCGTCGCCCCGGTGATCGGCTGGCTTATCGCCAAGCGGATCGCGGAGACCTCGGCCAAGGACATGCGGGCCCGCTGGGACGGTCTTCTCTCCGGCACCGGGGTGATCGCGAAGATCCCCGAGGCGGTGCCGAAGAACCCCAACGAGACCGCGCGCGAGGCGCTGCGCCAGGGGCTGGAGAAGCTCTCGGCCGAGCAGCAGTCGAACGCCGTCTTCTACGCCGGGCCCAAGGGCGTCCTCGGGATGGGCACCCGCTGGGGCAGCTGGCAGCTGGCCGAGGAGCTGCACCCCAAGGACCCGACGAAGGAGATCCACCAGTTCCGCAGCTGGGACCTGATCCGGATCATCCACGACCAGCTGAAGATGCTGGAGCGCGGGCCGCTGAACACGGGCGGCTTCCCGAAGCCGGACGTGAAGCACTGGATCGTCTCGCCCATCGGGGAGGGCGCCGACTCCGTCACGCGTCCCGAGGGGGAGGACGTCGCCACCTTCCAGGTGAAGCCCCACGAGATACAGCGGATCTGCAACCACCAGCAGTTCGGCAGCGGTGACCGGCACTACCTGGGCGTCCAGTTCACCCTGTGGGACGGCCAGTTGGTGATCACCATGATGATCACCGTCACCGTGCTCCACGAGACGCTGCGCATCGAGGTCACGGGCCATGCGCTGGGGCCGGTGCACGGGCTGTTCCTCTCCAAGCCTGCGGCGAAGACGAAGACGGTCAACAAGACCGTCCGCTTCTGGGAGACCCGGGACATCCAGCTGGCGCTGGTGGACGCGAAGGAGGTCGTCCGGCTCGCCCTGCGGGCCCCCCTCACCTGGTATCCGCCGCTGCTGGACTACCTGGGCGGGAAGATCGTGCTGCCCGAGCCGTTCGGGCTGCGGCACGCGTGGGCGGCCAAGCCGTGGAACCACCGCTTCATGGCGGACGACGCGATGCGCGCCGCCACCCCGGTGCTGCGGGCCGTCCACACGGCGGCGATGCGCGTCCTCGCGGAGAACGGCGTCGACACGGAGCGCTTCGACAACCGCTCGTCGATACTGAGCGGCCTCGTCCAGGACCCGGCCCCGCGCAAGGCCGACGTCTACGACGCGTAGGCAGGAACGGTACGGGGAAGGGGGAGGCCCGGCCGGGCCTCCCCCTTCCCCGTACCGTGCTCAGCGGGCCGGCAGCTCACCCGCAGGCCAGGCGTCGGCCAGCATCGCCCGGGTGTCGCCGAGCAGCTGGGGCAGCACCTTGGTGTGACCGATGACCGGCATGAAGTTGGTGTCCCCGCCCCAGCGCGGCACCAGATGCTGATGCAGATGCGCGGCGATCCCCGCACCGGCCACGGAGCCCTGGTTCATGCCGATGTTGAAGCCGTGCGCCCCGGAGGCCGCCCGCAGCGCGACCATCGCCCGCTTGGTGAAGTCCGCCAGCTCCGCCGTCTCCGGGCCGTCCAGCTCGGTGTAGTCGGCCACATGACGGTAGGGGACGACCATGAGGTGACCGCCGTTGTACGGATACAGGTTCAGCACCGCGTAGACGTGCTCGCCGCGCGCCACGAGCAGCCCGTCCTCGTCGGATTTCGCGGGGATCGAACAGAACGGACAGCCGTCCTCGGCGCCCGGGCCGCTCGGCTTGTTCTCGCCCTGGATGTACGCCATCCGGTGGGGAGTCCACAGGCGCTGGAATGCGTCGGGCGTCCCCACGCCGATCTGCTGCTCCGGCTCACTCGTCATGCCGATCAGCATATTGCGTCACCCCGGCGGAGCGTGTCGCCGGGGCCGCACCGCTCGGCCGCCCGCGATGCTGAGGCGATGAGCGACCGACCCGCCTCCGATCCACCCGCCCGGCTGACCCGCTGGGAGCAGCGCACGGAGGTTCCGCTCTTCGCCGCGGGGCTGCTCTTCCTGGCCGGGTACGCGGTCCGGGTACTGACCCCGCACGACGACGAACCCTGGAACGACCTCGCCCTGATCCTCGTCTGGTCGACCTGGCTGCTGTTCCTCGTGGACTACGGGACACGGCTGCGGCTCAGCGGACTGGGAGCGCGCTTTGTGCGTGTGCACTGGCTCGACACCCTGGTCCTGCTGCTGCCCCTGCTGCGCCCGCTGCGCATGGTCAAGGTGTACACGGCGGTGCAGCAACGCCGTGACCGCCCACGGCTCAGCCTGTACGCGCGGGTGATGTCGTACGCGAGCCTGACCGCCGCCCTGCTCGGTTTCGCCGCCTCGCTCGCGGTCTACCACCTGGAGCACACGGCCCCCGACGCCTCCATCCGCACCTTCGGGGACGCGGTGTGGTGGGCGTGCGCGACGCTCACGACGGTCGGTTACGGGGACGCCACGCCGGTCACGTTCTGGGGCCGGACGGTCGCGACGGGGCTGATGGCCGGCGGCCTGGCGCTGCTCGGCGCGGTCACGGGGTCGTTCTCGTCCTGGCTGATCCAGGTGTTCACCCGGGAGGACGAGAAACGGCCCCCGGAGCGCGGGTAGCGCTCCGGGGGCCGTTTCCGCGTGACGGATCAGACCTGTACGCGGTCCTCGACGGCCTTCGCGATCTTGGCGAGGGCCTCGTCGGCCGGGATGCCGTTCTCCTGCGAACCGTCGCGGTAGCGGAAGGAGACGGCGCCGTTGGCCATGTCCTCGTCGCCAGCGATGATCATGAAGGGCACCTTGGCCTTCTGCTGGTTGCGGATCTTCTTCTGCATCCGGTCGGAGGACGCGTCCACGTCCACCCGCAGCCCCTGCTTGCGCGCCTTGGCGGCGAACTCCTGGAGGTAGGGGATGTGGGCGTCGCCGATCGGGATGCCGACGGCCTGGACCGGGGCGAGCCAGACCGGGAACGCGCCCGCGTAGTGCTCCAGGAGCACGGCGAAGAAGCGCTCGATGGAGCCGAACAGGGCACGGTGGATCATGACCGGGCGCTGCTTGGAGCCGTCGGGCCCGGTGTACTCCAGGTCGAAGCGCTCCGGCAGGTTGAAGTCGAGCTGCACGGTCGACATCTGCCAGGTGCGGCCGATGGCGTCCTTGCACTGCACGGAGATCTTCGGTCCGTAGAACGCGGCGCCGCCCGGGTCCGGGACCAGGGGCAGGCCCTGCTTCTCGGCGACCTGACGCAGGGTCTCGGTGGCCTCTTCCCAGGTCTCGTCGGAGCCGACGTACTTCTCCGGGTCCTTGGTGGAGAGCTCCAGGTAGAAGTCGGTGAGCCCGTAGTCGCGGAGCAGGTTCAGCACGAAGGTGAGCGTGCGGTCGAGCTCCTCCGCCATCTGCTCCTTGGTGCAGTAGATGTGCGCGTCGTCCTGCGTGAAGCCGCGCGAGCGGGTCAGGCCGTGCACGACGCCCGACTTCTCGTACCGGTACACGGTGCCGAACTCGAAGAGGCGCAGCGGCAGTTCGCGGTAGGAGCGGCCGCGCGCGTCGAAGATCAGGTTGTGCATCGGGCAGTTCATCGGCTTGAGGTAGTAGTCCACCCCGTCGTCGAGCTGCATGGGCGGGTACATGCCGTCGGCGTACCAGTCCAGGTGGCCGGACTTCTCGAAGAGCTTGCCCTTGGTGGCGTGCGGGCTGTAGACGAACTCGTAGCCCTCCTCCTCGTGACGGCGGCGCGAGTAGTCCTCCATGGCCCGGCGGATGACGCCGCCCTTGGGGTGGAAGACCGCGAGGCCGGGGCCGATCTCGTCGGGGAAGGAGAAGAGGTCCAGCTCGTTGCCGAGCTTGCGGTGGTCGCGCTTGGCGGCCTCCTCCAGGAACTCCAGGTGCGCCTTCAGCTCGTCCTTGGTCGGCCAGGCGGTGCCGTAGATGCGCTGGAGCATCGGGTTCTTCTCGCTGCCGCGCCAGTACGCGGCGGCGTTGCGCATCAGCTTGAACGCCGGGATGAACCGGGTGGTGGGCAGGTGCGGACCCCGGCAGAGGTCCTTCCAGCACAGGTCGCCGGTCTTCGGGTCGAGGTTGTCGTAGATGGTCAGCTCGCCGCCGCCCACCTCGACGTCCGCGCCGTCGTCGGAGGAGGCGGAGCCCTTGATGCCGATGAGCTCCAGCTTGTACGGCTCGTCGGCCAGTTCCTCTCGGGCGGCCTCGTCGGAGACCACGCGGCGGGAGAACTTCTGGCCCCGCTTCTGGATCTCCTGCATCTTCTTCTCGACGGCCTTGAGGTCCTCGGGCGTGAACGGCTTCTCGACGTCGAAGTCGTAGTAGAAGCCGTCCTTGACCGGCGGGCCGATGCCGAGCTTGGCGTCGGGGAAGAGCTCCTGCACGGCCTGGGCCATGACGTGCGCGGTGGAGTGGCGCAGGATGTTCAGGCCGTCCTCGGAGGAGATCTCCACCGGCTCGACGCTCTCGCCGTCCTGGAGCTCGTAGGAGAGGTCCTTCAGCTCGCCGCCGATGCGCGCGGCGACGACGGTGCGCTGACCGGGGAAGAGCTCGCCGGCCGTCGTGCCCGTCGTCACCACGTGCTCTTCCCGCTCGGAATCGCGTTGGATGATCACACGGACGTCTGACACCGGTCTCTCCTGACTGAGGGGGTTGCCTGTCTTCGTATTGCCTAGGCAAGGCGAATCGTACCGAGCCGTACGCCCCCGACGCGAACGCCTTCCGGGCAGCCCTACGCCTCCTCCCCCGCGCACGCCTCCTCGAAGTAGTCCACGTTCTCCTGGAGTGCCTTCATCAGCCGGTCCCGCTCGGCCTCGTCGACCTGGACGGGCGCGACCTGCGAGGCCCCGGTGAGCCGCCGGAAGCCGCCCCGGTTCTCCAGCCGCCCCTCCACCCGCAGCGGCAGCCCGACCAGATGGGCGTGGCCCGCGATGCGGTACGCCTCCTCGTCCAGCTCCACCCGGACATGCGCGACCTCGGCCCCGGCCAGTACCCGCAGCCGTACGATCCCGGCGCCGCGCGGCCCCGAGCGGCGCAGCCGGACCACCGCGCCGGTCAGCCGCACCTGCACGGCGGGTTCGTCGCGGAGGTAGCGGGCTCCGGCGGCTCTCAGGGCGGGCAGGTCGCCCGGGGAGAACTCGACGGGCGCGGGGCGGGCCGGGCAGCCGTCCGGGGCGCCCGCGGCGGGCGCCCACCGCAGGTCGATCCCGGCCCCCTCGGAGCCGCGCACCAGGGCGATCAGCGCCTCGGTCAGCTCCCGGCCGACGCCCGCCGCGACCGCGCTGTCGAAGGCCTCCATGCCGCCGGTGGCCCGCTGGTAGTCCACCGCCTCGCGGGTGGCGTGCAGGGCGTGGCAGAGCCGCACGGCGACGGCGCGGCCGGAGTCGACGGGGACGTACGCGGTGAGGCTCCGGCCGCCCGCTCCGGGCCCGATCAGGGCGTCGTCCAGGGCGGCGCGTGCTTTCCGGCGGTGCCGGGCCCCGTGGTAGCCGGCCCGGCCGCGTGCCGCGAGGGCGCCGGCCATGAGGACCTGCCGGGCGGCCGAGCGCAGCTCCTCCGCCTCGGTCCAGCCCGAGGCGCCCGCGGCTCCGGCCGCCGACTCGGGGACCTCGCGCCACCAGCGGATCTCGTCGCTGGGCACGGTGAGGGAGACCAGGATGTCGCGGGCGGAGGGGTCGGGGCTGCGGCCCAGGGCGAGAAGGGCCTCCTCGATCAGTTCCCCGCTGTCGGGAAAGGCCGCGCTCTCGGGCACCAGCAGGCTCGTCGTCCCGGCGGATCCGGGCGGGGTCCAGCGACCGTAGCGTCCCGGCGCTCCGCCGCGCCGCTGCCAGCCGTGCCGGTGCAGGAGGGCCCCGAGGACGGCGGGGTCGGGCAGTTCCTCACCGGCCCCGGCCAGGGGCGGGGGCCCGGGGCGGGCGGTGGGGTGCGAGCGGGCGGCGGGCAGTCCCGCTCCTCCCGTGGGCTCGTCCATCGACCGGTGCATCAGGGTCTCCCTCCGGCCCCGACCCGGGCCATGATGTCGCAGAGTGCGCGGTCGTCGAAGATCCGCGAGGTCGGGATGCGCACAGTGGTCCGGTACCGGCCCGTCACCGCGTGGCCGGCCAGGTTGGTCCAGTAGCAGCAGTGGCGCAGGTCGAGGCCCCCGGGCCCGGCGCGCAGCCAGTCGTCCTGGCTGCGGGGCACGATCATCACGACCAGGATCTTGTGCACCGACACCGGGGTGCGGGCGAGTTTGACGAGGTGGGCGTTGTCCAGCGTGAAGGAGAACGCCCCGCCCGCCGGGTGCGGCGGTATCTGGTAGGTGCACTTGAGCTGCACCTTGATGGTCACTTCGTCGTCGACGGTGTGGGCCGGGGCGCCGTGGCTGACGTGCCAGTCGATGCCGTTGTCGGGGAAGGGCTGGGACAGGGAGCATCCCGCCGCCGCCGCGACGGCGTGCAGATAGCCCACCTGAAGGGTCTCCATGCAGGCGGTGGTGGCGAGGGAGCCGCGCAGCGGCGTGTCGAGCTGCTGCGGCAGCCGCGGCCCGGGGGCCTCGGCGCGGGCGGTTCCCCCGGGGTCGGGCTGCGCGAGCGCCATGGCTCCGTGTGCCTTCCGGGCGTGCCGATCGATGGCAGGTGGCCTGCCGGCGGGGTGTCGTGGGCTGGACGAATCGACGGACGTCGGCAGCAACTTCCCGGCGCCTCAACTGTGTTGTCACCGCATCGGACCGCCCGCAAACGGCGTATCAGGCAAACAGCCCGGGTATCACCGATATCGGGCAGAGGAATCACTCCATCTGCCGTGCGGGTGCGAGGAGTTCGGGGATGATGCACTGGTTCGAGGGGCCACTGGCCGCTTTTGACACGGAGACGACGGGCGTGGACGTCGAGCGGGACCGGATCGTTTCGGCCGCTCTCGTCGCGCAGGACACCGCGGGCGGTCGCGTCCGCGTCACGCGCTGGCTGGTCAATCCGGGGGTTCCGGTCCCGCCGGGGGCGACCGAGATCCACGGTCTGACCGACGATCACCTTCAGCGCAACGGGCGTTGGCCCGCCCCGGTGATGGACGAGATAGCCCGGGCCCTGGCGGAGAGCTGTGCGACGGGCCGGCCGCTGGTCGTGATGAACGCTCCCTTCGATCTGACGCTGCTGGACCGGGAGCTGAAGCGGCATCGGGCGTCGTCGCTGGCCGGGTATCTCGACGGGGTGCCGATGCGGGTGGTGGACCCGAGGGTGCTGGACAAGCATCTGGACCGCTACCGCAAGGGCCGCCGGACGCTCACGGATCTGTGCGCGAGTTACGAGGTGGTGCTCGACGGAGCCCATGACGCGGCGGCCGACGCGACGGCTTCGCTGGAGCTGGTGCGGGCGGTGTGCCGGCGCTTCTCGACCCGGCTGGAGCGGCTGTCGCCGTCCGAGCTGCACGCCCTGCAGGCGACCTGGCACGCGGCCCAGGCGCGTGGCCTGGAGGCGTGGTTCGCGAAGAGCGGGACTCCGGAGAGGGTGGATCCGGCGTGGCCGCTGCGCCCGGAACTGCCCGCGGCGGCCTGAGGGATCGAGGGGTGGGGGAATGCGAAAGCCGGTCCGCGTGATGCTGCGGACCGGCTTTCCCCGGTGGGCGATACTGGGTTCGAACCAGTGACCTCTTCGGTGTGAACGAAGCGCTCTCCCACTGAGCTAATCGCCCGGGAACGGGTTGAACCATACAGGGCTCCGCGGGCTTCGTTCAAACTCCTTCCGGTCGGGCCCTACTCAGGGAGCCGCGGCCGGGAAGTGAGTATCCGAGCGCATGTACGGGTTGTGTGGCCGGGGCCACACTCCCGTACATGGAACATGTGCCCCCGCCCGCCGAGGAACTGGCCCGCCTCGACCGAGAACTGGCCGAGCTGGACGCCCGCCGGGCCCAGCTGCTGACCCGGCGCGCCTGGCTGCTCGCCGCGCTGCGACCGCCCGCGCCGACGGCCGCCCCGGGCTGGAACCCGTCGGCCTGGGGCGCGCCTCCGTCCGGTCGGCCGGGTACTCCGGCGCAGCCGTGGGGCTATATGCCGAAGCAGCCGTCCGCCCCGCGCAGCGCGCAGAACGTCCTGCTGACGCTGGGCGGTCTGCTGTTGGCGGTCGCGGCCGTCGCGTTCACGCTGGTGAGCTGGGGTTCGATGGGGATCGGCGGCCGGTCGGCCGTGCTGGCCGCGGTGACCCTGGGCGCGCTGATCGCCCCGGCGGTGCTGCTGCGCCGGGGCCTGGCGGCCACCGCCGAGGCGCTGGCGGCCCTGGCGCTGGTGCTGACGCTGCTGGACGTCTACGCGGTCCATGCGGTGGCCGCGCCCGACACGGACGGGCTCGGCTTCACGGCCGTCGCGTCGGCGGTGCTCGCGGTGCTGTGGACGGCGTACGGGCTGGCGCTGGGCAAGCTGCGCCTGCCGTTGCCGGCCGCCGTGGTGATGGCCCAGTGGCCGCTGCTGTTCTGGGCGTGGGCCGCGGGCGCACCGGCGCTGGTGGTCGGGTGGGCGCTGCTGGCGACGGCGGTGCTGGACGGAGTGATCGCACGGTGGGGCAAGGGCCCCGGGGTGCGGGTCACGGCGTGCGTCGGCGGGTCGGCGATGGGCTTCTCGGCGCTGATGGTGGGCCTGGCGCTGTCCACGACGGCCTCCGGGCCGCTCGGGGCGGCGGCGCCGGGGGCGCTGCTGCTGGCAGCGGCGGCAGCCGCCCTGGCCGGGGCGTGGCGCGCGCCGAAGGGGTTCGCGCGGACGGGCGGTGTGGTGGCGGGCCTCGCGGCGGTGGCCGCGGTGGGCGGCGTACCGGCCGCTGCGCTGTCGGACGGCTGGCGGGTGCTCGCGTATCTGCTGTGCGGCCTCGCCCTGACCGGGGTCGTACGGGCGGGGCTGCCGAGGGACGCGGCGCGCGGGGTGCTGGCGGCGTCCGGGGCGGTGGTGGCCGGCGCCCTGGTGTGGGCGCTGCCGTCGCTCGCGGCGGTGCTGCTGGGTCCGGTGACGCTGCTGTCGGACGTGTGGGCGGGGTCCCCGGAGGGCTTCCGGTCCGCGCTGGGGTCGACGCTGCCGTGGTCGGAGCTGGCGGCGGCCCCGGTGGTGCTCGCGCTGGTGGCCGGGCTGCTGGGGTCGGCGTACCGGTGGTGGCCCTCGGTCGTGCGGATCGTGGCGCCGTTGGGCGCCCGGGAGGAGACGCCGAAGCCGGACGCGGCGTCGAGCGCGGCGGGTACGCCGGGCGCGGCCTGGACGGCGCCGCCCGGCGCCGGGGCGCCCTGGTACACCGTCGCTGGGGCCGGTGCCCGCGGGCGGCCTTCCGGGGCGGCTCTGCGCGGGGCCGCCGGTGCGGGGGCGCTGGCTCTGGGCTGGGGTGCGCTGCTGCTGGCCGGGGTCGTGCTGGATGTGCCCTACGCGGTCGCGGTGGCCGGGGAGACGGCTCTGGTGGGCGGGCTGCTCGCGCTGGCGGTCCGGGGCGCCGGGAGCGGCCGGGGCGCACCGGCGGTGCCGGTGACCGCGCTGGTGGGGGCGGTGTCCGGGGCGGTGAGCGTCGGGCTGCTGTCGCTGGCGTCCGAGGGGGCCGCCTACGCGGTGTTCGGCGCGCTGACGGTGCTGTTCGCCGGGGCGGCGGTCCGGGTGGGGGCCGAGGTGCCGCGTGCGGTGTTCGCGGTCGCCTCGGTGGTCTGGGGCACCGTGCTCACGGGGTTCGCGGGCCGGTCCCTGGACCTGGACCCGCACGAGGCCGCTCCGCTGGTACTGCTGGTGCCCGCGCTGACGGTGCTGCTCGGGGCACGGCTGCGGCGGAACCCGGTGGCGTTGCCGGTGGAGCTGACCGGCGCGCTGGGTGCGCTGGTCGCCGTGGGGCTCGCGGTGTCCGACGCGCCGTTCCTGGCCCTGGTGCTGGCCCTGTGCGGGGTGCTGGCGGCGGGCGTGGCGGTGCGGCCGGAGCGGCGGCCGGTGGCGGGTTATCTGGCGGCGGCACTGTTCGTGCTGGCCACGTGGGTGCGGCTGGCGGCCTCGGAGGTGTCGTTCCCGGAGGCGTACACGCTGCCGGTGAGCGTGCCCGCGCTGGTGGTCGGGGTACTGCGGCGGCGTGGGGACCCGGAGGCGTCCTCGTGGACGGCGTACGGGCCGGGGCTCGCGGCGACGCTGCTGCCGAGCCTGGCGGTGGCCTGGACCGACGCGGACTGGCTCCGGCCGCTGCTGCTGGGGGTGGCGGCCCTGGTGATCACGCTGCTGGGCGCGCGCCACCGCCTCCAGGCGCTGCTGGTGCTCGGCGGGGTGGTGCTGGCGCTGGACGGGCTGCACGAGCTGGCGCCGTACGTGGCGCAGGTCGCGGGGGCTCTCCCCCGCTGGCTGCCGCCGGCCCTGGCCGGGCTGCTGTTGCTGGTGGTCGGAGCGACGTACGAGCAGCGGCTGCGCGACGCCCGTCGGCTGAAGGACGCGCTGGGGCGGATGCGGTGAGCCACACCCGGTCCGGGGGCACGCTGATCGCGGCGGCCCCCGGGCCGGGGCCCGACGGGCAACGCAAAGGGCCCGGGAGACGGATTCCGTCTCCCGGGCCCTTTGTCCGGGTGGGCGATACTGGGTTCGAACCAGTGACCTCTTCGGTGTGAACGAAGCGCTCTCCCACTGAGCTAATCGCCCGGGCGCACCGCAAACATTACCCCATGTCAGCGGTGCTCCTGGACCGTCCCCCGGGCTACTCGCTGATCTTCCACGGCATGGTGAGCCCGAACTTCCAGACGTAGATCCCGGCCAGCACCGCCATGATCACGAGCCCCAGCGTGGTGAGGATGATGTTGCGTCGCCGGACCTTGGGATCGAGGGCCCGCTGGGCCGCCTCGGTGACCTTGCGCTTGGTCCAGCGCAGGACCAGCTGGGCCCAGACGAACTCGGTCGCCCAGATCGCCATGCCGCCGAAGATCACCAGCCAGCCGGGGCCCGGCAGCACCAGCATGAGCACACCCGCGACCACCACGCCGAGACCGACGATGAAGACGCCGACCTGCCAGCTCAGATGGAGCGCTTTCGACGCCTTGATGAAACCCGGCGCCCGCGAGCCCAGCTCGCGTTCCGCCCGGTCCGATTCCCCCGTGGCGGACGCCGGGGCCGCCTGCTCGGCGACCTCGCTCCGCTCGTCACTCTCCGCGTTCATGAAGCTCAACTTACCCGACCCGTCTTCGTCACTGGAATGGGCGCATAACTCAAAGTTACACGCCGCTGAGCGAGGGACCCGAAGCATCACAAATGGGTCAGAGGGGTTTACAACGCCACCGTAGGTGGCATGTCGATTTCGCCGACGTGCGAATCCCCGAGCGCACACTGAGCGAAAGGCCCTGGCGCTTATGAACACCACGGTCAGCTGCGAGCTGCACCTGCGCCTCGTTGTGTCGAGCGAGTCCTCACTGCCTGTACCCGCGGGCCTGCGGTATGACACGGCCGATCCCTATGCCGTGCACGCCACCTTCCACACCGGAGCGGAGGAGACGGTCGAATGGGTATTCGCCCGTGACCTCCTTGCCGAGGGGCTGCACCGGCCCACCGGCACCGGAGACGTCCGCGTCTGGCCATCTCGTAGTCACGGTCAAGGCGTCGTATGCATCGCCCTGAGCTCCCCAGAGGGAGAAGCCCTGCTCGAAGCCCCGGCGCGGGCCCTGGAGTCGTTCCTGAAGAGGACCGACGCCGCGGTTCCACCCGGCACCGAGCATCGTCACTTCGATCTCGACACGGAGCTCTCCCACATCCTGGCCGAGAGCTGAGCCAGGCAGAGAGCCGCTCGACGCCGTCCGAACTCGGGGCGACGGCGTCGTGCCGACAACCGCATAGGGCAGACACCGGCGCCGTCGTCGCGGAATCCACCGCGACGACGGCGTCGGTGCGTCCACCCCCGCACCTCCCCTCCCAGGAGCCGGAGGCGCCCGTTCCGCTCCCTGGCGGGCCCGCACGGGGCCTGGCACCGGCGGGCCGAGCCAGTAGAGTCAGCCGCCATCGGCAGGCGCCCGCCCGCCGGAAGGCCAGGGAGCGAAGCGTGCTGATCCCTCACGACACCCGGATCGCCCTCGACACGGTGGTCGATCTGGTGAACACCGCGCCGGAGGACGAGCTGCCGCGGGACGAGCCCTCGGACGGCCCCCAGGGCGGATCCGAGGACGGTCTCGCCGATGTCGCCGCGCTGTACGCCTTCGCGGAGCGGCATCTCATCAGCGGAGTCGGCACGCTCGGCGAGAAGGACCTGACCGCCGTGCGCGACGTCCGGGCCCGTTTCGCCGAGGTCTTCGCGGCGCCCGACCCGCGCGCCGCCGCCGACCTGGTCAACCGGCTCGTCGCGGCGGCCGGGACCACCCCGCAGCTCACCGACCACGACGGCTACGACTGGCACGTGCACTACTTCGCCCCGGACGCCTCGATCGCCGACCATCTCGCGGCCGACTGCGGCATGGCGCTGGCCTTCATCATCGTGGCGGGCGAGCAGGAGCGGCTGCGGCGCTGCGAGGCGCCGGACTGCGGGCACGCGTTCGTCGACCTGTCGCGCAACCGCTCCCGCCGCTACTGCTCCAGCCGTACATGCGGAAACCGGCTCCACGTCGCGGCGTACCGGGCCCGGCGCAAGGAAGCCGCGGGCTGACGCCGGAGCGGCCACCCCGCGCGGTGGCGCGACGCGTCACAGCACGAAGAGATCGTGCAGGGCGGCCATCAGCAGCAGACCCCCGATCACCGTCAGGAAGATCATCAGGGGCGGCTGGGAGAGCGCGAAGAGACAGCCGCGGGGCTCTTCGGCGGGGGGTGCGGGGGCATCGCCCCGGGAAGTGTCCACCATCTCGGGGTGATCATGACGCACCCACCGCCGGGTTGGCGATCAACCGGGGTCATTCCCCCGGGAGTTCACCGTCCCGTGGCCATCGATAATCGCTCCGGCGTACGGGTCGCCGTCAGGCATTCGGACCGGCGGCCCGAGCGCCCGCGCCCGCAGGGCCGGCCGCTGTCTCAGATGCCGTGCTTCTTGAGGATCGCCTCGATGTCGCTGAAGTCGTCGCCGGGCGCGGCGGCCTCCTGCTTCTTCTTCGGCTTCGGCTGTGCCTGCGGCTTCGCGGCCGCCGCGGGTCCCGCCGTGCCGCCCGCGCCGAGCGAGGGGGCGGAGGCGGCCGGGGCGACCGCCTCGTTCCGCCCGGCCGCCCGTGCCGCCTTGCGTTCGGCGCGGGTGGTGCCGCTGCGGCGCTCGACGGCGCGGGTGGTCATGAACAGCAGCCAGGAGAGGCCGAGGACCCCGAAGCCGAGCCAGATGCTCGGCTTGAAGGCGATCCCGGCGACCCACTCGACGACCCCGGTCAGCACGAGCCCGACCGGGACGAGGGAGTAGGCGGCGATCCTCGTCGCCGCGAGGAACCGTTTGCGGTACGCGGTCACCGCGGCGATGCCCAGACCGGCCGCCGACGCCGCGGAACAGATGGTCTCGGCAAGCATCGGGGCCTCCAGGCGCAGGGAATACGTCCCTTCCATCCTGCACCGACGACCGCCGTCGGGGCCACGGTGGTCGTCCACCTCAGGGACATTTCAGGGCCGGACTCCTCCCCAGGGGGTGGCCCGGTCCCGGTTGGGACGCGCCCGCCCGGCCTGAAAGACTGGGCGCATGAGCGATTCCTCCCCCGCGGCACCGGTCGTCCTCGACCTCTGGTGCGATCTCGAATGCCCCGACTGCCACCGAGCCCTCGACGACGTGCACGCCCTGCGCGCCCGGTACGGGGACCGCGTCGAGATCCGGCTGCGGCACTTCCCGCTGGACAAGCACAAGCACGCCTACGCCGCGGCCCAGGCCGCCGAGGAGGCGACGGACCAGGGCAAGGGCTGGCCGTACATCGAGGCCCTGCTGTCCCGCACCGCCGATCTCGGCCGCACGGGCGAGCCGGTGCTCCTCGACGTGGCACGGGAACTGGGCCTGGACGCCGAGGAGTTCGACACGGCGCTGATCGACGGCCGGCATCTGCTGATCGTCGACGCCGACCAGGCGGAGGGCAAGGCCATCGGCGTCACCGGTACGCCCACCTATGTGATCGACGACGAGCGGCTGGACGGCGGCAAGAGCCAGGACGGGCTGCGCGAGCGGATCGAGGAGATCGTCGACCGCGTCCTGGCCGCACGGGAGCAGTAGACCGGCTGCGGCCGGTGGCCCGGTAGCTGTCGGTGGCCCGGGGCGCGGTCGGTGGCCCGGCGGCGCCCCGCAGACCGGCAGCGGCCGGGAAGGCCGCTACAGCGCCTTGGCCAGGTTGTACCGCGTCGTCGTGTAGCCGAGGGACTCGTACAGCCGCAGGGCCGGGGTGTTGGTGGCGAAGACGTGCAGGCCGAGCCGGTCCGCGCCCCAGGCCCGGGTGACGTCCTCGGCGAGCAGCATCAGGGTCCGGCCGTGACCCCGGCCCCGGTGCTCCTCGCGCACCTCGACGTCGAAAACGAATCCGGCCGGGCCGCCCGGCGGCAGCTCCCGCTGGGCCACCCACACATGGCCGACGACGGCCTCGCCCCCGTGCACCAGCACTCGGAAGGTCACCCCCTCGGTCGCCAGTCCGTCCGGCAGGAGGGCGGCGTGGTCGGCCTCGGACTTGAGCCGGGCCTGCTCGGGCGGCACCGCACGATCGATCCAGTCCTGCGCGTACGCCCGTACCGCGTCCTGTCGCCAGACGGCGAACTCCTCCTCGCCCATCGCGCGCGCGATGAGCCCGGCGGGGAGCGGGGCGCTGTCCGGGCCGAGCTCCTTGACCATGTTGCGGCTGCGTTCGGTGTAGCCGAGGGCGGCCGCGAGGCGGCGGGCCGGGTCGTTGTCGGCGGGGACCTCCACCCGCACCCGGGTGCAGCCCCACCCCCGCAGCACCTCTTCGGCGGCGAGCGCGGCGATGGTGCCCCGGCCGCGTCTGCGCCGGGACTCCTCGACGCCGAGCGAGCGCAGCACCCCGGCGGTCGCGCCGAACGCGTCGTCGGTACTGATCGCGACGGTGCCGACGGGCCGCCCGTTGTCGCAGACGTCGTAGTCGCGGGCCCGTGCGCCGTCGGCGCCCTGCTGAAGCGGCCCGGACGGCCGGAGTGTCGTGGTCATCAAAGGTTTGTATCCCCTGCGCAACGCCCCGTCACGCGCTTTTCGGGGCGGGACCGGGGCCCGCTACGGGTCGAGGTCGTCGCCGGACCGCTCGGCGAAGATCCGCATGGCCTTCGCCGTCACCGGTCCGATCTCCGGGGTCAGCTCGCGGTCGTCCAGGCGGTGCACGGCCTGGACGTCGCGGAGCGTCGAGGTCAGGAACACCTCGTCGGCCTCGGCGAGGACGTCCATCGGAAGGTCGGTCTCCTCGGCCCCGGTCCACTCCACGGCCAGCGCGCGGGTGATCCCGGCGAGACAGCCGGAGGCCACCGGCGGGGTGTGGATGCGGCCGTC
The DNA here is from genome assembly GCF_014650675.1 of Streptomyces anulatus. Classification (GTDB taxonomy): domain Bacteria; phylum Actinomycetota; class Actinomycetes; order Streptomycetales; family Streptomycetaceae; genus Streptomyces; species Streptomyces anulatus. The sequence goes on from NZ_BMVK01000006.1 coordinate 164,518, forward strand.
CAGGACGACGAACACGTTGGAGCCGGTGCCTTCGCAGAGGCGGTCGGCGGTGTTGGGGAACAGCGCCTCGGACGCGCCCCGTTTCCGTGCCCGCGCCAGGGCGACGACGTTCTCGGCGTACGAGGTGGTCTTCAGGCCGGCGAGCGCGCCGCGTTCATTGCGTGTCCACGGGACGGTGATCACCGCCGTGCTGTCCGGACGGCGGTTCACCCCGTCGAGGGCGACGACGAGGCTCGGCCCGTCGGTTCCCCGGTCGGAGCCGAGCGGGGACAGCCCGCCGGTGTAGGTGATCCGCAGGCGCCCCAGGGCGACGGGATTGGCGTCGATGACCGCGGCGGCGGCGCGTCGGACCTCGTCGTGGTCCGGATCGGGCAGACCCAGCCCCCGGGCGGACCGGGTGAGGCGGTCGAGGTGCCGGGTCAGCGCGAAGGGGCGCCCCTCGCTCGTACGCACCGTCTCGAAGATGCCGTCGCCCACGGTCAGGCCGTGGTCGAGCACCGACAACCGGGCGTCGTCGGCGTCCCGCAGTCCGCCGTTGACCCAGATCCTCATATCGCGGTCCTTCCTGTCTCCGGATGCGCACCCGACGCTACAGCGAGCAGTCGGGAGGCCTTGAGTTCGGTCTCGTCCCATTCGCGCTCCGGGTCGGATCCCCAGGTGATCCCGGCCCCGGTCCCGAACCGCAGCAGCGGCGCGGGCCCGGTCCGGTCGATCCAGAACGTCCGTATGCCCACCGCGAGGGAGGCGGTGCCCCGGTCGGCGTCGACCCAGCCGACCGCACCGCAGTACGGCCCGCGCGGGGCCCGCTCCAGCTCGGCGATGATCCGCAGCGCGCTGGACTTCGGCGCCCCGGTGACCGAGCCGGGCGGGAAGGCCGCCGCGAACAGCTCGGGCCAGCCCGCCCCGTCGGCCAGCCGGCCCCGGACGGTGGAGACGAGGTGGACGAGGCCGGGGTGCTTCTCGACGACACAGAGATCGGGCACGCTCACGCTTCCGGTGGCGCAGACCCGGCCCAGGTCGTTGCGGACCAGGTCCACGATCATCACGTTCTCCGCGTGGTCCTTCGCCAGCAGGTCGTTCTCGGTCCGGCCGGTGCCCTTGATCGGCCCGGACTCCACGATCCGCCCGTCGCGCCGGAGGAAGAGTTCGGGGGACGCCGTGGCGACCTCCACGCCGTGGCCGGGCAGCCGGACCGTTCCCGCGTACGGGGCGGGGTTGCCGCGTGCGAGCAGAGAGGTCAGGGCGTCGACGTCGGCCCCGGCCCCGCCGTCGGGGAGCGGTGCGGACAGCACCCGGCAGAGGTTGGCCTGGTAGACGTCGCCCGCCGCGATGTGTTCACGGATCCGCCGCACGCCCGCCGTGTAGGCGTCACGGTCCAGCGAGGAGTCCCAGTCCCCGGTGGCGGGCCCCCGCCACGCTCCGGGCACGGGAGGGGGCACCGCCTCCTTGCGCACGTCGGAGAAGCGGGCGCAGACGGTACGCCCTTCAAAATCGGCACATACCGCCCAGAAGCCGGATGAGTCGAGAGCTGCGGGATCGTCGGTCACATCCAGCAGACCGGTGGCGATGAGGCCGTCGAAACGGGCCAAGGGGGCGAGGTCGGACACGCGAATGAGTCTAGGACGGTGTGCGGTGACCTGCGTCGGGGCGAGGTCACCGCAGCACGCTGCACAAACGCGTTTTTGTACTGGCCCAGGAATCCGCTAGAGTTCAACACGTCGCCGGGACGCGCAAGCGGGCCGGGAAAGACAAGCGGACGTAGCTCAGTTGGTAGAGCGCAACCTTGCCAAGGTTGAGGTCGCCAGTTCGAACCTGGTCGTCCGCTCGCAGAAGGTGGGGGATTCTTCCCGAGCCCCCACCCCTGGTGGAGTGGCCGAGAGGCGAGGCAACGGCCTGCAAAGCCGTCTACACGGGTTCAAATCCCGTCTCCACCTCCAAGGACGATTAGCTCAGCGGGAGAGCGCTTCCCTGACACGGAAGAGGTCACTGGTTCAATCCCAGTATCGTCCACTGATCCGCAAGGATCATCGGTCCGCAAGGATCCCCGCGCGATTAGCTCAGCGGGAGAGCGCTTCCCTGACACGGAAGAGGTCACTGGTTCAATCCCAGTATCGCGCACGCAGTACACGCAGGGGCACCTGCGCGATTAGCTCAGCGGGAGAGCGCTTCCCTGACACGGAAGAGGTCACTGGTTCAATCCCAGTATCGCGCACCACCGAGAACCCCCGGTCGTCTCCACGACCGGGGGTTCTTTCGTCGTACACGGTCCGTCCCCTCCGTGCCCCGGTGGCGCGGTGGCCGCCGGGGCACGGAGGGGCGATGGAGACGGTCAGGACGAGAACAGCATCCGGCCGAAGCCCTTCTGGCGGTGGTGGCCGTAGTGCCCACCGTGGCCGCCGTGCTGCGGCGCGCCCCAGGCGGGGGCGTGGGCGGCAGGTGCGGCCGGGTAGGCCTGCGGGGCGGGGGGCGCCGGCGGAGCCTGCTGGGACCACTGGGACTCCAGACGGGTCAGCGACTCCAGCTCGCCGTAGTCGAGGAATATCCCCCGGCAACCGCTGCACTGCTCGATCTGAACGCCATTGCGGTTGTACGTGTTCATCTGCGCGTGACACTTCGGGCACTGCATCATCGGCTCGGCTCCTCGCCCTCGTTGTGCCGTCGCCGGAATGTCTGCCCGGCGGCGGTCCGTTCACCCTACGACGCGTGGTCGGCGGCCAACTCGGGCGGCAACGTAGCGATTCGGGCACAGGATTCGATCATCAGCTGTTCGTGCTCGTCCGGACGCCGTTGCTCCGCGGCGCACTTGGCCAGGGCGAGGGCCGCCGTCTGCACCGTCAGCGCGCGGGCCGGGACGTCCAGTTCGGGCCAGGGATCCCCGTCGGCCGGTACCGCGGGCCCTCCGGCGGACCGGTAGGCGTCCAGGAAGGCGAACCAGTCCTCGGGGGCCAGGAGTCCGGAGGCGTACCAGGCGGCGGGCCGGCCGAGGTCCCAGGCCGGATCGCCCGTCCCCGCGTCGTCCACGTCGATGAGCAGCCAGGGCCCGTCCGGAGCGGGGTGGCGTACGAGCTGGCCGAGGTGCAGGTCCCCGTGGCACAGGAAACCGGACCTCCGGGCGGGTGCCGGGACCTCGCCCCGGGCCCAGGCGGGCAGGGCCCGCCAGCCGGCCAGCACGGGCAGGACGGCCGGGTCGCCGGGAAGGGCGGCACGCATCCGGGCGACGGCCCGCGCGGCCTTGGCGGGTCCGCGCATCGCCGGGAGCCGGAACGGGGGCTCCGTCCGGTGGAGGCGGGCGAGCAGGACCGCGGCCTCGGCCCAGGGGGCCGCCTCGGGGTCGGTGGGGTCGACGGGCGCGCCGAGCGGCCAGAGGGTGACCGGACGCGGGGCGGGCGCGGGCGGCCCGGAGGGCTCGGGGTGTTGGGGGCCGCCGGAGGGCTCCGGGGCTGTGAGCGACCGCCCGGGGGCGGTGAGCGGCGGGAGCAGGATCCCGGTGAGCTGCGGGGCGGCGGCCAGGGCGATCCGGGCCGCCAGCGCCTCGTGGTCGCTGTCGGCGGCGTGGGCCTTCGCGACGATCGCGCCGCTGCGGACCACCGTGCCGTCGGGCCGGTCCGCGAGGACCTGCGGCGGCTCGCACACGCAACGCGCCCCGGCGGGGTGGGAGAGGCGGTGCGCCAGGGTGCCCAGGTCCTGGACGACTGAGGTCTGGGTGGTGGTCAACGGCTCCCCCGGCGGCGGTCGGCCCGGCGTGGCACCGGACCCGCCGTGAGCGTAACGCGGGAGCCCGCACGGGAGGCCGACCGGTCCGGAAGCGGTGCTGCGCGTCGGTCCGGCGGGGAAACGCAGGGGCCCGGGCAGCGCGATGCCCGGTCAGCTCCCCAGCTGACCGGACAAACGCTGCCGTCCGCCGCACCCCCGTCCCCACGGGGCTGTTGGCCGGATGTGCGGGTCCGGACCGCTCTTCCGGACCCCGGGCGCCGCTCAGCGCCCCAGCATCACCGCCACGGACGACGCCTGTGTGACCACCGCTTCCCAGCCGCCGAAGACGACCGCGAGCAGGGCCGCCAGGGGAAGAACCATCGCCGTCGCCACCAAGGGGTGACGGGTGCCGGACGAACGGGCGCCGAACGCGGCGTACGCCTTGCGTCCCTGCGTGCGGACCATCGTCCGCGTTGCCGTGTCCGACATGGTTCCTCTCCTGACCTGATGGGGAGCGGCGGGCGTGTGACCTCGGGGGACGAGTGCTGCGCCCGCCGCTTGACCTCAACATTAGGTAACCGGCGAGCACGGGGCGTCATGCCCGCGTACCGAATCCCGGGCCTCCCGGAGGATGAGCCGTCGCCGATCGGCGTACTCCCCTGGGTGGAGACGGACCATCGGAGGTTGGGGTCATCCCGGAGGGGACGCCGGGGCCGTCCGGCACGTGTCCGGTACGCCTCCCTGACCTCGCGGGCAGGCCGGCCGGGTGACTTCACTCACGCCCACCACCCCCGGCGGGCGGCCGCCCCCGCGCCGGGGTCCACCCGGGACACCACCATCCCGTACGCCCGGGCGGTGGCAACGGCCTCCGTGACGGCCACGCCCCGGCGTTCCCGCGATGATCCAATCCCCCTTGCCCGGGGGCTCATTGGGCGGACCGGCCGGCCGAGGGGCCCGGATCCGCCGCGCCCTGACCCCTCTTCACCTGTCCCGCCCGGCACGGACAATCGAATCCCCGGCGAGGGCGCGGCCTCTGAGCGCGCCGGGCGCGGGGTACGTAAGCTGTGCCTCGTCAGGCGGACCAGGCAGCGGGGATGGGCAGACGATGGCGATGATGCGGCTCCGGCGCGAGGACCCGCGTCTCGTCGGCTCGTTCCGGCTGCACCGGCGGCTCGGCGCGGGCGGCATGGGCGTCGTCTACCTCGGTTCCGACCGGCGCGGCCAGCGGGTCGCGCTCAAGGTGATCCGACCCGACCTGGCGGAGGATCAGGAGTTCCGTTCGCGGTTCGCGCGCGAGGTGTCCGCGGCTCGGCGGATCCGCGGCGGCTGTACGGCCCGGCTGGTCGCCGCCGATCTGGAGGCGGACCGCCCGTGGTTCGCGACGCAGTATGTGCCCGGCCCCTCGTTGCACGACAAGGTCGCCGAGGAGGGCCCCCTGGCCGCCGCCGAGGTCGCCTCGATCGGGGCGGCGCTATCCGAGGGTCTGGTGGCGGTGCACGAGGCGGGGGTGGTCCACCGCGACCTGAAGCCGTCCAACATCCTCCTCTCCCCCAAGGGCCCCCGCATCATCGACTTCGGCATCGCCTGGGCGACCGGGGCGAGCACGCTCACCCATGTCGGTACGGCGGTGGGGTCGCCCGGGTTCCTCGCGCCCGAGCAGGTCCGGGGAGCGGCCGTGACGCCCGCGACGGACGTCTTCTCGCTCGGCGCGACGCTGGCGTACGCGGCGATGGCCGACTCCCCCTTCGGACACGGCAGTTCCGAGGTGATGCTGTACCGCGTCGTGCACGAGGAGGCCCAGCTCCACGGAGTGCACGACGCGTTGGCTCCCCTGATCAGCGCCTGTCTGGCGAAGGACCCGGAGGAGCGGCCCAGCACGCTGCAACTGTCCATGCGGCTCAAGGAGATCGCGGCGCGCGAGGCGCAGGGTCTGCACGAGAGCCGGCCGCCCGTGCAGCGCTCCGCCCAGGACGCCGACCGGCCGACCGGCCGGATGGCCGATCCGTACGCCGATCAGCACACCCGCCGTTCGGAGGGCCCGTCCGCCTCCCGCCCCCAGCCGAGCAGGCGCGGGGCGCCCGCGCGTTCGGGACCGCCGCGCACCGGTGGCTCGCGTCCGCAGCAGGCGTCGCGCGACACGACGCGTTCCGGGAAGCGGCGGGGGGCTCCGGCCGGGACGAACAGTCGGCCGGGGACCCGCTCCGGGGGACGCACGACCTCGGCGGGGCGGCGGCCGGCCAATCCGCGGCTGCTGCGTCAGCGGCTGGTGGTGTTCGTCGTGGTGACGCTGCTGGTGGCGCTGGGCATCGCGGCGGCGCAGGGCTGCCAGGGGCCGGCGCGTGGGCTGGGCGGCACCGATCCCGGCACCGGGACCGGCATCGGGATCGAGCAGCAGAACCGGGCGTCGCAGGTTCAGGAGCCGACGCAGGCGTCCTGACGGCCGGGCCGGCCGGGGCCGACCTGGTCAGTTCTCCGGGCGTCCCGTGGCCACCGCGTAGAAGGCCACGGCGGCCGCAGCGCCCACGTTGAGCGAGTCGACGCCGTGCGCCATCGGGATGCGGACCCATGCGTCGGCGGCCATCAGGGCCTGCGTGGACAGCCCGTCGCCCTCCGCGCCGAGCATCAGCGCCACCCGCTCCAGCCGGTGCGGGGCCGCCTCGTCGATGCTGGTGGCCTTGGCGTCCGGGGTGAGGGCGAGGAGCCGGAAGCCGGCCTCCCGTACCCCTTCCAGGGCCTTGGGCCAGGCTTCGAGGCGGGCGTAGGGGACGGAGAAGACCGCGCCCATGGAGACCTTGACGGAGCGCCGGTAGAGCGGGTCGGCGCAGTCCGGGGAGAGCAGGACCGCGTCCATGCCCAGGGCCGCCGCGCTGCGGAAGATCGCGCCGATGTTGGTGTGGTCGTTCACCGACTCCATGACCACCACCCGGCGCGCGGTGGCGAGCAGTTCGTCGGAGGCGGGCAGCGGCTTGCGCTGCATGGAGGCGAGCGCACCGCGGTGGACGTGGTAGCCGGTGACGCGTTCGGCCAGCTCGGGCGCGACGGCGTACACCGGGGCCGGGACCTCGTCGATGACGTCGCGCATGACGTCGACCCACTTGGCCGAGAGCAGCATCGACCGCATCTCGTACCCGGTCTGCCGGGCGCGACGGATCACCTTCTCGCCCTCGGCGATGAAGAGGCCTTCGGCGGGTTCGCGCCGTCGTCGCAGCTCGACGTCGGTCAGGCCGATGTAGTCGCTCAGCCGCGGGTCGTCAGGGTCGTCGACGGTGATGAGATCTGCCACAGGGTGATACTGCCTTGTCCGGTGTGTGGTGCCAACGCCTGGGATGGAGATAGGTAACCGCGGGTTACTTCACTCCTGGTCGCCCGGCCGGTCCTGGCCGGTCGTCGGTGCGGAGTGCGGGCCGACCGCGACGACGTCGCCGATGACGATCACGGCGGGCGGGCGCACGTCCTCGGCGACCGCGCGCTCGCCGACGTCCGCGAGGGTCGCGTCGACCCGGCGCTGGGCCGCGGTGGTGCCCTCCTGGACGAGGGCGACCGGGGTGGCCGGGTCCTTGCCGTGGGCAATCAGGGCGGCGGCGATGGCGCCGATCTTGTCGACGGCCATCAGCAGGACGAGGGTGCCGCGCAGCCGGGCGACGGCCTCCCAGTCGACCAGCGAGCGCGGGTCCTCGGGGGCGACATGGCCGCTGACCACGGTGAACTCATGGGCCACGCCCCGGTGGGTGACCGGGATGCCGGCCGCGCCGGGTACGGAGATGGTGCTGGAGATCCCGGGGACGACCGTGCACGGGATGCCTTCGGCGGCCAGCGCCTGGGCCTCTTCCATGCCTCGGCCGAAGACGAACGGGTCGCCGCCCTTGAGCCGGACCACGGACTTGCCCGCCTTGGCGTGCTCGATGAGCGCCTGGTTGATCGCCTCCTGGGCCATGAACCGGCCGTACGGGATCTTCGCGGCGTCGATCACCTCGACGTGCGGCGGGAGTTCGTCGAGCAGGTCGCGCGGGCCGAGGCGGTCGGCGATGACCACGTCGGCCTCGGCGAGGAGGCGGCGGCCGCGCACCGTGATCAGGTCCGGGTCGCCGGGGCCGCCGCCGACGAGCGCGACGCCGGGGGCGTGGTTGCGGTGGTGCGGGGCGGCGAGGGTGCCGTCGCGCAGGCCCTCGACGATGGCGTCGCGGAGGGCGGCGGAGTGCCGTGGGTCGCGGCCCTGGGCGGTGGTGTTGAGGACGGCGACGGTGATGTTGTCGATACGGCCGGTCGCGGGGGTCCAGGCGGTGGCGGCCTCCGCGTCGTCGGCGCGGACGCACCAGGTGCGGGTGCGCTCGGCCTCGGCGGAGGCGGCGTCGTTGGCCGTGGTGTCGGAGGAGGCGATCAGGGCGTACCAGGTGTCGGCGAGGTCGCCGTCCTGGTAGCGGCGGCGCTCCCAGTGGATCTCCCCGGCGTCCGCCATGGCCTCGACGGAGGGCGTCGCGGACGGGGAGACGAGCGTGATGACGGCCCCGGTGGCGATGAGCTGCGGCAGCCTGCGCTGCGCGACCTGTCCGCCGCCGACGACGACGACGCGGCGGCCGTGCAGGCGCAGGCCGACGGGGTACGCGGGGTGGTCGGCGTGACCTTCGCGGTCGGCGTGACCTGCGCGGTCGGCGCGGTCGGCGTGGTCTGCGTGCTCGGCCATGGCGGTACGGGCTCCTCGTGCGGGTGCTGCGTAGGGGCCGCTGCGGCGGTGGAGCGGCTGTGACGTGCGGAAAGCTGAGGTCTGGGTCGGGAACACGATACGGGGTGGAGGGCGCCTGCGGCGGGCCTGTCCCCTTCCCTCCCCTTCCCCTCCCTTCCCGGAACCGGGGCTGCGCCCCGGGCCCCCCGCTTGTCCTCAAGCGCCGGACGGGCTGCTTTCGGGGCTCCGCCCCGGACCCCGCTCCTCAAACGCCGGAGGGGCTGGGTGGGCGACCGAGGCTGAGGGCGGGGCGAAGCGAGGGCTGGGGCGGGGCTGGGCAGGGGTGGGGCCGGGGCCAGGGGTCGGGGCGGGGCAGGGTCGGGGCGGGGCAGGGGCGGGGCAGGGGCGGGGCGAGGCTGGGGCCGGGGCGGGGCCGAGGCCGGGGGTCGGTCGGAGTCGGGGCGGGAGCGGGGGCCGGGGCCAGGATGGGGGCCGGGCGAGGCCGAGCCCGCGGGTCGGGGTCGGGTCGGGGTCGGGGGCCGAGGCGGGGCCGGGACCCCCGCCCCCGCCCCCGCCCCTTGCTACTTCTCCGTCACGCCTGCCGAGTCGAACGTCGCCACCTCGTGCATCGCGCGTGCCGCGCTCTGCACGATCGGGAGCGCCAGGAGTGCTCCGGTGCCCTCGCCCAGGCGCAGGTCGAGGTCGACCAGCGGGCGCAGGCCCAGCTTGTTGAGCGCGGCTACGTGGCCGGGCTCCGCGCTGCGGTGGCCGGCGATGCAGGCGGCCAGTGCCTCGGGGGCGATGGCGCGGGCGACCAGGGCCGCCGCTCCCGCGCTCACGCCGTCCAGGATCACCGGCGTACGCAGGGAGGCTCCGCCCAGCAGGAAGCCGGCCATCGCCGCGTGTTCCAGGCCGCCGACCGCCGCGAGCACGCCGATCGGGTCGGTCGGGTCCGGCTGGTGCAGGTCGAGGGCGCGGCGGACGACGTCGACCTTGCGGGCGTGCATCTCGTCGTTGATGCCGGTCCCCCGGCCGGTCACCTCCGAAGCGTCGATCCCCGTGTACACGCAGATCAGCGCAGCCGACGCGGTGGTGTTGGCGATGCCCATCTCGCCGGTGAGCAGGGCCTTGTTGCCCGCTGCCACCAGGTCCCGGGCGGTCTCGATGCCCACCTCGATCGCTGCGAGGACCTCTTCCCGGGCGAGTGCGGGGCCCGTCGTGAAGTCCGCTGTTCCCGGGCGTACCTTGCGGGGCAGCAGCCCCGGGGTCGCCGGCAGGTCCGTGGCCACACCCACGTCCACGACACAGACCTCCGCCCCGACCTGGGCCGCGAAGGCGTTGCAGACGGCTCCGCCGCCCAGGAAGTTCGCCACCATCTGGGCGGTCACCTCCTGCGGCCAGGCGGTGACGCCCTGGGCGTGCACCCCGTGGTCACCGGCGAAGATCGCGACGGCCGCGGGCTCCGGGATCGGCGGCGGGCACATCCGGGAGAGCCCGGACAGCTGTGCGGAGATGATCTCCAGCATGCCGAGCGCACCGGCGGGCTTCGTCATCCGCTTCTGGCGCTCCCACGCCTCGCCGAGCGCCTTCGCGTCCAGCGGGCGGATCGCGGAGATCGTCTCCTGGAGCAGGTCGTGCGGCTCGGCGCCGGGCAGCGCGCGACGGCCGTACGTCTCCTCGTGGACGACCCAGGACAGCGGGCGGCGCTTGGACCAGCCCGCCTGCATCAGTTCGGGCTCCTCGGGGAACTCGTCGACGTAGCCGACGCACAGGTAGGCCACGACCTCCAGGTGCTCGGGGAGGCCGAGCGCGCGGACCATCTCCCGCTCGTCGAAGAAGCTGACCCAGCCGACTCCAAGGCCCTCGGCGCGGGCCGCCAGCCACAGGTTCTCCACGGCCAACGCCGAGGAGTAGGGGGCCATCTGCGGCTGGGTGTGGCGGCCGAGGGTGTGGCGGCCGCCCCGGGTCGGGTCGGCCGTCACGACGATGTTGACCGGGGTGTCGAGGATCGCCTCGATCTTCAGTTCCTTGAACTGCTTCGCCCGGCCCTTGGGCAGCGACTTGGCGTAGGCGTCGCGCTGACTCTGGGCCAGCTCGTGCATGGAACGGCGGGTCTCCGCGGAGCGGATGACGACGAAGTCCCACGGCTGCGAGTGGCCGACGCTCGGCGCGGTGTGCGCCGCCTCCAGCACCCGGAGCAGGACCTCGTGCGGAATCGGGTCGCTGCGGAAGCCGTTGCGGATGTCCCGGCGCTCGCGCATGACCCGGAGGACCGCTTCCCGTTCGGCGTCGTCGTAACCGGGGGCGGGGGGGGTGAACGGCTCGGTCTGTTCGGCGGGCTGCTCCGCTGCCTCGGGCTGTTCTGCCGCCTCGGGCTGCTGGGGTGCCTGGCTCTGCTGCGGCGCCTCGGTCGGTGCCTGCTGGTCGGGCGCCGGGAGTTCCGGTGTCTCGATGACTTCGGGGCCCGTGCCGTCCTCGGCGTCGGGCGCGAGCACGTCGGCTGCTTCGGCCTCCGTTGCCCCGCCGGGCTCGACAGCGGGCTCGGGGGCGGGGGCGGGGACCGGGGCGGCTTCCTGCTCCGTTACGGGGAGTTGCTGGGCTGTCGGCTCCTGCGCCTGCGCTCCCTCCGCCCCCTGCGTCACGGGCTCGGCGGACTCCACAGGGGCTGCGGGCTCCACGGGCTCCGCGAGCTCTGCGGCGACGGGCTCGGGCTGTACGGGCTCGGGTGCGAGCGGCTCGGCCACCGGCTCCGCCACGGCGGTCTCCGGAGCCACGGCGGGCTCCGGGGCCACGACGGCTTCCGGGCTCTCGGCCACCGGTGCCGCCGGGACCGGCTCGGGGGCCGGTTCGACGAGCTCCTGCTCGGGCTGTACCTGCTCGGGCTGCGCCACCGGCTCGACGGCAGGCGCGGCCTGTGCCGGGGCCTGGGGTTCGGGGGCTGCGGTCTCCACCGGGACGGCCTGGGCCTCGGGCTCCGGCGCCACGGCGGCACCGTGCTGCGCCTCCACCGGCTCCGGCGTCCCGGGGGCGGCCACCTCATCGGCCGGGACCTGGGCAGGTGCTTCCGCCGACGCCTCCGGCTGGGCCGCCCCGGACTCCGGGACGGCGACGGGGCCGGCGGGCGGCGCCTCCACGGCGACCGGCTCGGGAACGACCGTTTCTGCCGGGACGGCCTGCGGCGTCGGCTCGGGCTGCGGGGCCGGCTCGGGCTGCGCACCGGCAGCGGGCTGCACCGGCTGCTCCGGCTGTTCGATCGGGGCCGCCGAAACCGCCGTCGGCGCGGGCACGGCCACCGGCTCGGCCGGCTGAACCGCCTGGACCGGCGGAGCCGTCTGAACCGGCTCCGCAGTCTCGACCTCGGTCTGCTCGGCCACCGGAGCCTCGGCCACAACCTGCTCGACCACCGGCTGCTCGGCCACCGGAGCCTCGGCCACCGGCTGCTCGGCCTCGACAACCTGTTCCGGCTGCGGTGCCGTCTCGGCGGGTGCCTGCTCCGCAACGGCCTCGACAACCGGCTCCGGCTGCGGCGGCTGCGCCCCCCACGGGGCGCCGGCCTGCGGCGGGATCTCGCCCAGCTGCGGGCCGGGCAGGGTCGAGGGGTCCTCGGCCGGGGCCTCGAAGTACTCGGGGCCGGTCGTCGGCGGGCCCGCGTGGCGTGCGGGGGCCGCGGTCCGCGTGGCTCCGGCGGGGCCCCGGTCGGCCAGCGAGCGCACGACGCCGCCCTGCGTACCGCCGTACGTCGGGGCCTCGGCGGATGCGGGGCCACGGTGCAACGGGCGGCGGGCGGGGGCGGCGGCCGCGTGCGCGCCGACCGGTGCGGGCGCGGGCGCGGGGATGCGTACGCCGTTGAGGTCCACGGAGCCGGTGTCGCGGCCACCGGACTCATGGGTGCTGTGCGTCTCGGCGGGGGCGGGGGCCGCCTGGCCCTGCTGCGCGGGGACCTGCTGCTGGGGCTGGGGCGCACCGTGCTCGGGAGCGGCGGGCTGCGCCACCGCGGTCTGCGCGGCGGGCTGGCCCTGTGCGGGGGCCGGGGCGGCCTGCGGGTCGCTCCAGGCGCCCTGGGAGGTCGGCATCAGGAGAAGGTCGTCGTCCTCGGGAGTGTGCTCGGAGGGGTCGAGGAAGGTGTACGCGTCCGGGGCGGGGATGCCCGGCTGCTCCACCATGCCTGCGTTCTCCGGCAGTCCCTCGCCCGGGATCTGGCCGGTGTCAGTCATGCGTACCCCTCGCCCATCGTCAGTGCTCCTTCGGCCCTTCGCCCGGGACGCCGAACCACGGCACGCCGGTGCTCGTCATCAAGAACGAGCGGGCTCGCCGCGCGGCACGAAACGCCCGCGGGGCTTCCTATTCTCGCGGCCGTTCGCCGCCGCGACAGGCTGTTCTGCCACGGCTCACTGTGGACTGCGCCACGTTGCGCGTCCCCCGGGTTGTGCCGTACCACAGTGCGGACCAAAACGGTCCACTTTTCCGGACATTGACGAACGAAGCGACGAACGGCCGGGTGCGGTACAACAATCCGCCAGCCTACCTTCCGCACCGGGCCGAACGGGTCAGGGGGCGAGGTCGGAACGCCCCGCGGAGAGCAGGAACACGACGGACCTCTCGCGCTCGGTCCACACCTCGGTGTCCAGGTCGACGGACTGGAGCAGCGAGCACTCGACGGTGTAGCCGTTGCCGGTGAGGGCCGCGCCGAGGGCCTCGGCCTCGTCCCGGTTGGAGGCGTGCGTGACGATGCGTTCCGGTCGCCGGTCGATGACGGCCCGGGCCACCGGGACTCCCCCGCCGCCGATCCGTACGACGTCCGGTTCGGGCAGCCGTTCCAGGACGTGCGGGGCGCGCCCGCGGACGACCTGGACGGGGACGCCGAAGGCCCGGGCGGCGGCCTCGGTGCGGGCGCAGGCGGCCGGGTCGTCGTCCACGGCCAGGACCGCCGCGCCGAAGCGGGCGGCCTCGACGGCGAGGGCGCCGCTGCCGGAGCCGATGTCCCAGACCAGGTCGCCGGTGCGGGGGCCGAGGCGGGCGAGCTGGGCGGCGCGCAGGCCGGGGAACTCGCCCTCGCCGGACTCCTGCATCCGCTCGGCCCCGGCGGCCCGGTAGGCCTGGGCGGGCAGGGCCCAGCCGCGTATCCCCTGGGGGTAGGCGGGCTGTCGGCCGGCGATCCAGGCGCCGGCCGCGGTGGTCTCGGGTCCGCTGCCGATGACGATGACGACGTTGGGGTCGCGCCAGGCGTGGTCGGCGGCCTTGTCGGAGGTGAGGACGGTGACGCGTTCGCGGTCGGTGCCGAGTTCCTCGCAGATCACGAAGGTGCGGTGGACTCCGTCGAGGAGGAGGGCCAGTTCGGCGGGTCCGGCGCCCGGCGAGGTGAGGACGGCGACCTTGTGGTGGGCCCGGCAGACGTTGACCGCGCGGCGCAGGGTGCGGGGGTGGGCGACGACGACCTGGGCGTCGTCCCAGGGCATGCCGGCCCGTGCGAAGGCGGTGGCCACGGAGGAGACGGCGGGGACGACCTCGACTTCCAGGCCGTGTTCGCGGGCGCGCAGGGTGCGGACGACGCCGAAGAAGCCGGGGTCGCCGTCGGCGAGGACCACGGCGCTGCCTCGGTGTCCGGCGATCCTGCGGGCGGCGAGGTCGATGCTGCCGAGGCGGATGCGTTCGGCGTGCGGGGGCACTTCCGGCAGGGCGAGGTGGTGGGCGGCGCCGGCGACGAGCGTGGCGGCCGAGAGCGCGGCCGTGGCCGCTCTGGTCAGTGGCGAGCCGTCCCAGCCGATCACCGTGACCCGGTCGGCCATCGTCGTCTGTCTCCTGGGGTGTCGGAGGGGTGGGGCGCGTCCGCCCGTGCGGTGCGGGGGTTTCCGTGCGGCGTTTCCCGTGCGGTGCCGGGCAGGGGTGAGAGTACCTGGTCCGGACCTCGGGCCTCCGGGTGGCCTCGGGCTCTACTTCCAGGTGTTGTACGTGCCGTACTCGCCGGCGTCGGCGAGCTGCTCCGCGACCCCTTCGAGGTCCTCGGGGAGGAGTCCCCAGACGATCAGGTCGGTGCGGATGTCGGTCCAGCCGCCGTCGGTGCCGTTCTCGGTCCGGGTCCGGGCGATGCGGGCGTTGCGCAGGACGCCCTCGCTGATGCAGCCGAGCTTCTGGGCGACCTGCTGGGAGGCGGTGTTGTCGGCGGGGGTGCGCAGCTCGATGCGTTCGAAGCCCTGGTCGCGGAAGAGCCATTCGGCTATGGCGAGCACGGATTCGGTGGCGTACCCCTCGCCGCGGGCCCAGGGGGCGGTGATGTAGCGGACCTCGGTGGCCAGGGTGCGCCAGTCGGTGTTGAGGAGGCGGACGCTGCCGACGAGCCGCTGGGTGAGGAACTCGGTGACGGCGAGGGCGATGCCGTGGCCCGCGGTGCGCTCCGCAGGAGCGATCCTGCGGACCCAGCGTTCGGCGTCGACCTGGGTGTACGGGGTGGGCCCGTCCATCCACGCGGTGACCGTCTCGTCGTTCATCATCTCGATGTACGCGGGGATGTCGGCCATCTCGAAGGGGCGCATCACCAACCTGTCCGTGCTGATGGAGATGGACGGAAAGGTGGTAGTCATGCGCAGCTCCATGCCGAAGACCGGGTAAAAGCACAGCATGCAGCATCGGGTCCGCCCTGTGCATGGGCGGGTCGGCACGACGGAGCCCCGCACCTCCGGGCGGGAAGTGCGGGGCTCCGTCGGCAAGTGCCGGGCGGGCGTCAGGACTTGGCGGGGGCGCCGAAGGCCGGGACGATCGCACCCTGGTAGGTGTCCTCGATGAACTTCTTGACCTCGTCGGAGTTGAGGAGCTTCGCGAGCTTCTCGACGCGCGGGTCCTTCTCGTTGCCGTCCTTGACCGCCAGGAAGTTGGCGTAGGGGTTGCCCTCGGCCTTCTCCAGGGCGAGGGAGTCCTTGCCGGGCTTCAGCTCGGCCTCGATGGCGTAGTTGCCGTTGATGACGGCGGCGTCCACGTCGCCCAGGGCGCGGGGCACGGTGGCGGCCTCCAGCTCCTTGAACTCCAGGCCCTTCTTGTCGGTGATGTCGCTCAGCTTGGCGCTGGTGCCGACGCCGTCCTTGAGGGTGATCAGGTCGTTCTCGGCGAGCAGCTGGAGGGCGCGGCCGCCGTTGGTGGTGTCGTTGGGGACGGCGATGGTCTGACCGGCCTTGATGTCCTTGAGGTCCTTGACCGTCTTGGAGTAGAGGCCCAGCGGCTCCAGGTGGACGTCGACCACCGGCACGATGGTGGTCTTCTGCTTCGCGTTGAAGTCGTCCAGGTAGGGCTTGTGCTGGAAGAAGTTGGCGTCGACCTGGCCGCTCTGGGTGGCGGTGTTCGGCAGGACGTAGTCCGTGAACTCCTTGACCTCCAGGTTGAGGCCCTCCTTCTTCGCCAGGTTCTCCTTGACGAAGTTCAGGATGTCGGCGTGCGGCGTCGGGGACGCGGCGACGACCAGGGCCTTGGAGGTGTCGGCGTTCGCGCCGGTCTCGCTCTTGGCGGCCGGGTCGGAGGACGTACCGCAGGCGCTCAGGCCCAGGGCGAGGGCGGCGGCGGAAGCGGCGGTTGCGGTGATCTTGATGTTCTTGCGCACGAAAAGTGCCTCTTTCTTGTGGTGGTGCGCCCGGACAAGGAGTTCGGGCTCGGTGGGACGGAAAGTTCTGGGGGCCTCAGGAGGCGGTGCGGCCGCGGCGGGCCAGCAGCCGGACGGCGATGTCGCCGATCACCTGGATCACCGTGACGATGACGACCAACAGGGCGACGGTGACCAGCATGAACCGGTTGTCGAAGCGCTGGAATCCGTTGGTGATGGCCTGGGAGCCGAGCCCTTCGCCGCCGACCGCTCCGGCCATCGCGGAGTAGCCGATGAGCACGATGAGGGTGGTGGTGACACCCGAGACGATCGAGGGCAGGGCCTGCGGGAGGAGCACCTTGCGGACGATCGTGGGGATGGAGCCGCCCATCGACTGCACCGCCTCGACGAGTCCGTGGTCGACCTCGCGGATCGCTGTCTCGACGAGCCGGGCGAAGAACGGGATGGCTCCGACGGCGAGCGGCACGATCATCGCGGTGGGGCCGATGAAGGTGCCGACGACCCAGGTGGTGAAGGGGATCAGGGCGATCAGCAGGATGATGAACGGCAGGGAGCGGCCGATGTTCACGATCACGCCGATGACCTTGTTCACCACGGTGTTCTGCAGCAGTCCGCCCTTGTCGGTGAGGACCAGCAGCACGCCGAGCGGCAGTCCGCCGGCGACGGTGACCAGCGCGGACCACAGCACCATGTAGAGGGTGTCGACGGTGCCCTGGGTCAGCAGGGGCTGCATTTCGGACCAGGTCACTTGACGACCTCCTTGGTGAGCGCGGCGGGCGTCTGCTCCGGTACGACGACGGCGGGCGCTTCGGTCCCGGTGCCGGCCTTCGGGCCGGTCTCGTCCTCGACGACCTCGGCCTGAAGCCCCTGCTCACGCAGGAAGCCGATGGGTACGACGTTCTCCTCGAAGCGGCCGGGCAGCTCGATGCGCATCCGGCCGATCTGCTTGCCGCCGACGGTGTCCATCGCGGCGCCGAGGATCGAGATGTCGATGTTGTACGTGCGCGAGAGCTGGGAGATGACCGGCTGGGAGGCCGACTCCCCCTGGAAGGTGACGTCGACGACCGTGCGGTCCGGGCCGGAGGCGGTCCCGCCGACCGGGAACAGCTCGTGGGCCAGTTCGGAGCCGGGGGTGGCGAGGAGTTCGCCGACGGTCCCGGACTCGACGATCCGGCCGCGCTGCATGAGCGCCGCGGAGTCGCAGATGGTCTTGACGACGTCCATCTCGTGGGTGATGAGCAGGACGGTCAGGCCGAGCTGCTGGTTGAGGTCGCGCAGCAGTTGGAGGATGGAGCGGGTGGTCTCGGGGTCGAGCGCGGAGGTCGCCTCGTCCGAGAGCAGCACCTGGGGGTCGCCCGCCAGGGCGCGGGCTATGCCCACGCGCTGCTTCTGGCCGCCGGAGAGCTGACCGGGGTAGGCCTTCGCCTTGTCGGAGAGGCCGACCAGGTCGAGGAGTTCCTTGGCCTTGCGGGTGCGCTCCTGGCCGGAGAAGTCGAGGATCTCCAGCGGCAGCTCCACGTTGTCCAGGACGGTGCGGGAGTCCAGCAGGTTGAAGTGCTGGAAGACCATGCCGATGCGGGTGCGGGCCCGGCGCAGCTCCGCGCTCGCCCGGCGGCCTCGGCCGGCCAGGGCGGTGAGGTCCTGCCCGGCCACCGTCACGGTGCCGGAGGTGGGGCGTTCCAGGAGGTTGACGCAGCGGATCAGGGAGGATTTTCCGGCGCCGCTCTGTCCGATGACGCCGTACACCTCGCCTTCGCGGACGTGCAGGTCGACGCCGTCGAGTGCGGTGACCTCACGGTCGCGCGACTGGTAGACCTTCGTGAGGCCCGTCGTGGTGATCACAGGGGTTTCCGTCACTGTCGAGTGCGCGGCGCGGTGTCCGCCGGGCACGGGGCGTTCGTCTGAAGAGACTGTTCGGGCTGGTCGGCCGGGGTCTCGGCATGGCTGTACACGGCGATCGGCCGGGGGCAGCGCATGCGCGGGCGCGCTCGTTCCGCGGGGTGCGGACGGCGCAGGCTCGGTCTCGCTTCGGGGCGCGAGGCTCAGGCGGGGGCCCTCAGAAGGCGCGCATTCGACACATACAACGAGCACCGGGCGTGCTGATCGCCTCGGTCGCAAGGGTGCGGCTGCTCGTCGTGGTCATGGGCCAAGTAAAACAGACGTGAGGTCTCCGCGATCCCGGCTGTCCGCATAGCGGACAGTGCTGGATGGCCGGATGCCGACCTTCCGGTTGCCTCGGCCGATCCTCGTTCCACGGCTGTGACCTGCGACGACAGGGTGGCCGCACGGCCTGGTTCCGAGGCGGGTGGGCGTCCGGGGAGCGGAACCGCGCCCACCGGTTGTGGCCAAGGCCACGATGTGCGGCCCGGGACGGTGGCCGCCTCCGCGGTGGCCGGGGCCGCACGCGGGCGGGCGTTCCGTCCGTAATACCCTCGACTCATGCTTGACGCCCTGACGGTCGCGGTCGCCGTGTCCGCGCTCGCCCTCGCCGCCTGGTGCGGTCATGCCGCCTACCGGGACCAGCCGACGAAGGACTGGCATTTCATCGGGATGGCGGTCGTCTCCGTGCTGGCGCTGGCCCAGTTGGTCGTGGGCGTCGTGCAGCTGGCGCGCGGGGAGCGGCCGGAGCAGGGGATGGCGGTGTTCATCGCCTATCTGATCGGTTCGTTCGCCGCCGTGCCCGCGGCCGGATTCCTGTCGTTGACCGAGCGGACCCGCTGGGGTTCGGTCACGGTGGCGGCGGGCGCGGTCGTGCTGGCGGTTCTGGAGGTCCGGCTCTATGACATCTGGGGAAACTGACGTGAGCGACACCGACCGCCCCGAGGTGGCCGAGGCCCCGAAGCCGTCCTTCGAACTGGGCACAGGTCCCGGCCGGGTCCTGGTCTGGTTCTACGGGGTGTTCACGGTCGCGGCGGCCTCGCGGACGATCGTCGAGATGGTCAGGGGCTTCGACCGGGCGCCGCTGGCGTACACGCTCTCGGCCGTCGCGGCCCTGGTGTACGGCTTCATCACGTACTCGCTGGTGCGCGGCGGGGAGAAGGCCCGCCGGGCGGCGCTGGCGTGCTGTGCCGCGGAGTTGATCGGCGTGCTGGTCGTCGGCGCGTGGACGCTGGCCGAGCCGGCCGCCTTCCCGGACTCGACGGTGTGGTCGGACTTCGGGATGGGCTACCTCTTCATCCCGGTGATCCTGCCGGTCACCGGGATGATCTGGCTGCGCCGCGCGAGGACGGTGGCGGCCTGAGGGCCTGGCCTCACACCGCCGTCGACGCCGTTGTCGGGGTTACGGCCCCGCCGCGCGCGGCGCACGGTCAGGCGCTGGCCACGTAGTCCCGGTCGGCGGCGTCCTTCTCCAGCAGGACCATCCGGACGCCGTCGGCTCCGGTGACGGCCCCGACCTGGGCGTATCCGGCCCGCCGGTAGAGCCGCAGATTGCCCTCGCTGCGGTGTCCGCTGTGCAGCCGGAAGCGGGTCGCCGCCCGCTCCGCGGAGAGCGCCGATTCGGCGGAGAGCAGCAGCCGGGCTCCGAGGCCGTGACCCTGGAGCCGGGGGTGGACGCAGAGCTTGCCGATGAGGCCCGTGCCGTCCGGGTCGGTGAATCCTCGGACCGAGCCGACGACTTCGTCCCCGAGCCGGGCCACGAACACCAGGTCGTCGGCGACTTCGGCGCGCAGCGATTCGAGGGTCTGGACGAGCGGGTCGATCCGGTAGTTGTCGTACAGCTCCGCCTCGCGCTGGAAGCAGAGGTACTGAAGTCTGAAGATCTGCTCGACGTCCTGTGCCGTCGCCGCCGAGATGGTCACGCTCATGCCCATGTGTGCACGCCTCCCGCTCACCTGTTCGCCGGTTGCCTACCGCTCCCTTCCCGCACGGAAGGAGCGACAACCTCCGCAGCCAGCATTCTGCGCAGACATCCAAGGCAACGGGAACGGATCGGGCCCAAGCTCCCCTGTGACATACCCAACTCCCCTGCGATTTCCCGGTAGGTCGGGTCGTTGGGGGCGAGCATCGCCTCCAGCAGCCGGGGGCAGCGGCCGGGGAGCCGGGCCACCGCGGAGCGCAGCGCCCGGCGTTCGGCCGCCCCGAGCGCGGCGCGTTCCGGGCAGTCGGCCGGTCCGGTGGCAGGTTCCGTCCCGACGTACGGGCGTTCACGCCGGGCCGTGCGGCGTCCTCGGCGGGCCTCGGCCCGTACGGTGTCGCGCACCCAGCGGGCCGCGTCGGTGAGGGGTCCGGCAGCGGCCGGGCGCTCCAGCAGCCGCACCCAGACGCCCTGTTCGAGGTCGGCGGGGTCGAGCCCGGCGGCCGGGGCCTCGGCCCTCGCCTCCGCGCGCACCAGGGGTTGTAAGGCGCGGACGACGAGGGCGGTGGAGGCGGCCGGGCCGAGGTCATGATCGAGAAGCGTCATGCCCCGGCGGACGTGCCGGGAGCGCCGCCGGTTGCCCCGGCGGCGCTCCACCACCCGACCGGGGTATGCGGTGCGGGCGGCTGACGGCGCACCGCGTGTACGCGTGGTGCGCCGCGCCCGCCCCCGTGCCGGGTCAGCGCCCGGCGAAGTCCGCCGCGGCGAGCAGCGCCGTGTCCGGGTGGTCGGCGAAGATGCCGTCGATGCCGGTGGCGAGGTAGGCGGCGCAGGCGCCGAACACGTCACCGTAGGCGTTGGGGTCGGTGCCGCGCCGGAAGTCGGCGGGCAGGAAGCTGTTCTCGTTGCGCAGTGTGTACGGGTGCAGCCGCAGGCCCTTGGCGTGCGCGTCCCGTACCAGCGTGGTCGGGGTGGTGAGCCGTCCCGAGGCGTCCTTGGGGATGACGAGGTCGAGGGTGGGCCCGATGCCCTGGGCGAAGGAGGCCATCCACGCCAGCCCGGCGGGCTTCACGAGGTCGGCGACGGTGCGCGGGTCGCCCGACTCGACGAAGTCCCAGGGGCGCTCCTTCGGGCCGGACAGCAGGACGATGCGCGGGGTGTCGACGAGGCGCGCGAGACGCTGGACCGAGCCGGGCTCGAAGGACTGGAGGATCAGCGCGGAGTTCCTGCGGTCCCGGCCATAGCGGCGCAGCAGCCGGGCGAGCGGCTCCTCCAGGCCGAGGCCCAGCTTGCGGAAGTAGGTGGGGTGCTTGGTCTCCACGTACAGCCAGACCGGCTGGGAGCGCTTGCGGCCCTCCTTCTCCGCCCAGCGCAGCACCTCCTCGAAGGTGGGGATCGTCCAGCGGCCGTCGTAGAGGGTGTTGTCCGGGCGGTTGCCCGGGATGCGCTCCTTCGCCCGCAGGGTCTTCAGCTCGGCGAGGGTGAAGTCCTCGGTGAACCAGCCGGTCAGGGAGAGGCCGTCGATGCTCTTGGTGGTCCTGCGGCCAGCGAACTCGGGGTGGTCGGCGACGTCGGTGGTGGCGGTGATGTCGTTCTCGTGGCGGCAGACGAGGTGGCCGTCCTTGGTCGGCACGAGGTCCTGCTCGACGATGTGCGCACCCATGTCGAGGGCCAGCTGGTAGGAGCCGAGGGTGTGCTCGGGGCGGTAGCCGCTGGCCCCGCGGTGACCGACCACCGTCGGCACGGGCAGATCGCGCAGCGATCCGTGGCCGCCGCCGTGGCCGCGCCCCCGCCCGGCCGCCTGGGCGGTGGCGGGCAGGCCCAGGGCCGCGGTGCCGAGGACTGCGGCGCCCAGAAGGGTCCGCCGGCCGGGGGTCGTCCGCGCACGCTCCGTCATGAATGCTCCTCGCTTGGTAATGTCCGTGACCGGTCGAGCGAGGCCCGATCGTAGGCTGGGAGATGTACGAGAGGACGGCTCTTCGGCCAACATGGCGGAAACACACGTCAACACTGCGTATCCGCTTCGTGAACCCGATGTGCGATCAGCGCATACCCGCGAGTATCGTCCTCACCTGCACCGACCATCACCCGTCGGCACCGGCCACCGCCCGTACGACCCATTCCATCGCGGCCGGCCAGGCCACGACACCGGAGGAACCGTTGTCCCGTCTCACGGTCATCAAGGCAGTGCTCGGACCGATTCTGCGCCTGATGTTCCGCCCACAGGTGGAAGGCGTCGAGAACATTCCCGGGACCGGGCCGGTGATCCTCGCGGGCAACCACCTCACGTTCATCGACTCGATGATCATGCCGATCTGCTGCGACCGGCCGGTGTTCTACATCGGCAAGGACGAGTACGTCACGGGCAAGGGCCTCAAGGGCAAGCTGATGGCCTGGTTCTTCACCGGCTGCGGCATGATCCCGGTGGACCGGGACGGCGGCCGGGGCGGGGTCGCGGCGCTGATGACGGGACGCCGGGTGCTGGAGGAGGGTCAGGCCTTCGCGATCTACCCGGAGGGCACCCGCTCCCCCGACGGCCGGCTCTACCGGGGCCGTACGGGCATCGCGCGGCTGACGCTGATGACGGGCGCGCCGGTGATCCCGTTCGCGATGATCGGGACCGACAAGCTGCAGCCGGGCGGCGCGGGCCTGCCCCGGCCGGGCAAGGTCACGGTGCGCTTCGGTGAGCCGATGGAGTTCTCGCGCTACGAGGGCATGGACCGCGACCGCTATGTGCTGCGGGCGGTGACCGACTCGGTGATGGCCGAGGTGATGCGGCTGTCCGGCCAGGAGTACGTGGACATGTACGCGACGAAGGCGAAGGCCGCCTGACCCGTACGACGGTTACGGCGAAGGGCCCGCATCCCCTTGGGGGGTGCGGGCCCTTCCTCGTACGGCCGTACGGCCTACGGGTGCTCGACGCCGTCCTCCAGCTTCTGGCCGCGCAGCAGGAACCACGCGGCGACCGCCGCCGCCAGCAGCACCGCCGCACCGACGCCCGCGGCCGACCGCAGCCCGTCGACGAACGCCTCCTGGGCCGCCGAGACCAGCGGCCCCGCCTGGGCGGCGGGCAGCGCACCGGCGGCCTCGACCGCCCCGCCCAGCGACTCGTGGGCGGCCGACTCGACGTCGGCGGGGATGCCGGACGGGGTCGGGAAGCCCCGGTAGACGCCGGTGACGATGGAGCCGAGCAGGGCGATGCCGAGGGCCGCGCCCAGTTCGTACGCGGTCTCGGAGACGGCCGACGCGGAGCCCGCCTGCTCCTTCGGGACGCTGGAGAGGATCACGTCGGCGGTGACGGTGAAGGCGAAGCCCGCGCCGACGCCGACGACCAGCAGCATGGAGCCGAGCAGCGGATACCCGGTGTTCTGGTCGAGCAGGGTCACACTGCCCAGGGCCAGCCCGACCGCGGCCAGACCGCCCGAGACGACGGAGCGGACCGAGAAGCGGCGGGCGGCGAACCCGGCCAGCAGACCTGCGGTCACCGCGCCGATCGCGGCGGGCAGTTCGGCCAGCCCGGCCTCCAGCGGCCCGCGGCCCTGCACCAGTTGCAGGAACTGGGAGAGGAAGAAGACCAGACCCGACAGACCGAGGATGGTCAGCAGGTCGGCGAGGACCGCGCCGGAGAAGCCCCGGTGGTGGAAGAGCCGCATGTCCAGCAGGGGCGCGGGCAGCCGCAGTTGCCTGCGGACGAACCAGGTGAGCGCACCGGCGCCGGCGACGGCCGCCGCCCCGGCCTCCCAGCTCACCC
Organism: Streptomyces anulatus; assembly: GCF_014650675.1. GTDB lineage: Bacteria > Actinomycetota > Actinomycetes > Streptomycetales > Streptomycetaceae > Streptomyces > Streptomyces anulatus. The sequence continues at coordinate 188,003 of NZ_BMVK01000006.1, forward strand.
CGTGCGCGGCCGCCTCCTTGATGGCGTACACGACACCGATCATGCCGACCAGGGAGAGCACGACGCTGAGCATGTCCCACGGCCCGGGGGCCGGGTTTTTGGACTCGGGGATCAGCTTGATGCCGACGACGACGAGGACAGCCATCACGGGCAGGTTGATGAGGAAGACCGAACCCCACCAGAAGTGTTCGAGCAGGAATCCGCCGACGACCGGGCCGACGGCCGCGCCCGCCGAGGCCATCGCACCCCAGATGCCGATGGCGAGGCTGCGCTCGCGCGGATCGTGGAACAGGTTGCGGATCAGGGCCAGGGTGGACGGCATCAGGGTGGCGCCCGCGACACCGAGCAGCGCCCGGGCCACGATCATCATCTCGGGGGTGGTCGCGTACGCGTTGAGCACGGAGACCGCGCCGAACGCGACGGCGCCGATCAGCAGCAGCTTCTTGCGGCCGATCCGGTCGCCGAGGCTGCCCATCGAGACGAGCAGGCCGGCGATGACGAAGGAGTAGACGTCACCGATCCAGAGGAGCTGGGTGCCGGTCGGTTCGAGGTCCTCGCTGAGGAACGGGGTGGCGAGACCGAGGACGGTCGCGTCCACGGCCACCAGCAGCACGGCGAGGACGAGGACGGCGAGCGCGATCCACCGGCCGGGGCGGCGTACGGCGTCCGTGGTGTCCGGGTTCTGGTCGATGCTGATCATTGCTCCACGCTCCGGCGTGCTCCGCCGAGCAGCAGCTCGACGATCATGTGCTGGAAATCCTGTGCGGCGACCCGTCCCGCCTGGACGGCCCAGGCGCCGGTGCCGATGAGCCCGTAGAGGGCCTCCGTCAGCCAGGCGGGGGTGAGGTCGATGCGGAACTCGCCGCGTTCCTGGCCGCGACGGAAGAAGGCGGAGACGCGGGCGTCGGCCCGGCTCCAGCCCTCGTTGACCTCGTCGCCCTCGAAGAGCTGGTTCTCGTTGACGAGGAAGGACAGCAGTCCGGCGCTGGGCTCGACGGCCGCGATGAGGCGGCGCAGCCCCTCCTCGGAGGTGTCCTCGTCGAGCCGGGCGGTGTCGAGGGCCGCCTCGAACTCCTGGATGCCGAGATTCTCCAGCGCCCTCACCAGGGCGTCGCGCCCGGCGAAGTGGCGGTGGAGGGTGGCCCGGCCGATGCCCGCCGCCCTGGCGACCTCGTCCATGGTGGCGGTCGATTTGCGGGTCAGCAGGGCGGCGGCGCTGCGCAGCACCTGCTCACGGTCGAGAGTCATGAGACAACCATAACCCACCTGAGACAGGCTCGTCTCACCGCAGGGTGCGCGTGGTCGCTCGGAGGAGAGAGAGGAGGAAGGCAAGGGGGCGGCCGGGGAGGGAGGGCGGCCGGGGCAGGCACGAGGGGAAACAAAAAAGTGGCCGGAGGTAAAAGCACTCCTTGCCACTCTCAACTTATAGCGCATGGGGGGCCTTGCGGCAAGGCCCCCCATATGCCGCAGAATCGTCCGCCGTAGCCCGGACGGGACGCCGCCCCCGTACGTACCGCAGATCGGACCGATGCCGTGAAACCCCTGACCGCCAGTGCTTTCGACCTTCCCGACCGCCTCTCCTCCAAGGCCGACCCGGCGCTGATCGCCGATGACGAGGAGCACTTCGCGGCCATCGCCCACTGCCTGGAACAGTCGATCGCCGAGCTGACCGACCGGCTCGCGGCCGAACGCAGGGCGCCCGGCGGGGCGAGCCGGCAGGCCATGGACCGGGATGTGGAGATCCACCGGCTGACCGGCCGGCTGCGCGCCCTGCGCCGGTTCGGCCTCGACCTGTGCCTCGGGCACATGGTCGCCGCGGACGGCTCCGGGCCGCTGTACGTGGGGCGGCTCGGGCTGACCGACAGCACGGGCCGACGGCTGCTGCTCGACTGGCGCTCCCCCGCCGCCGAGCCGTTCTTCGGGGCCACTCACGCCGATCCGATGGGCTTGGCGAGCCGCCGCCGCTACCGCTGGACCGGCGGCCGGATCAGCGACTACTGGGACGAGGTGTTCGCCCCGGAGGGCTTCGCCGGGCATGCCGCGCTGGACGACCAGTCGGCGTTCATCGCCAGCCTGGGCGGCAACCGGTCGGCCCGGATGCGCGATGTGCTGGGCACCATCCAGGCCGACCAGGACGCCATCATCCGGGCGGGCTCCCGGGGCGCGCTCGTCGTCGACGGCGGCCCCGGCACCGGGAAGACCGTCGTCGCGCTGCACCGCTCCGCCTACCTCCTCTACTCCGACCCGCGCCTCGGCCACCGCCGCGGCGGCGTGCTGTTCGTCGGGCCGCACGAGCCCTATCTCGGGTACGTCGCCGATGTCCTGCCGAGCCTCGGGGAGGAGGGCGTGCAGACGTGCACCCTGCGGGACCTGGTCGCCGAGGGAGCGGAGGCGGGCACCGAGAACGACCCGGAGGCGGCGCGGCTGAAGGCGTCGGCGGACCTGGTGAAGGCGGTCGAGCCGGCCGTCCGGTTCTATGAGGAGCCGCCCACCGCGGGCGTACGGGTTCAGACGCACTGGTCCGACATCTGGCTGAGCGCCGCCGACTGGGCCTCGGCGTTCGGGGCGGCTGACCCGGGCACTCCGCACAACGAGGCGCGCGACCAGGTCTGGGAGGAGCTGCTCACCATCCTCGTGGACAAGCACGACGGCGACGCCCCGGAGGAACAGTTGCGCGCCTCGCTGCGGCGGAACCGGGAGCTGTTCGCACTTTTCGACCGCGCCTGGCCGCTGGTCGAGGCGGCCGACCTGGTCGGCGACCTCTGGTCCGTACCCGCCTATCTGCGCAAGTGCGCCCCCTGGCTGACCTCGGAGGAGATCGGGCGGTTGCAGCGCCCGGACGCCCACGCCTGGACGGTGTCCGACCTCCCTCTCCTGGACGCGGCACGGCAGCGGCTCGGCGACCCGGAGGCGTCCCGGCGCAGGCGCCGCCACGAGGCCGCGGCCGCCGCCGAGCGCGAGCAGATGGACCGGGTCGTCGAGAGCCTGCTCGCCGACGAGACCCTGGCCGACGCGGACGCGGACGGCGAGGGTGCGCTGGTGATGCTGCGCGGGGCGGATCTCCGGGAGTCCCTGGCCACCGCCGACCGGCCGAGCGGCGTCGAACCCGACCTGCTGGCCGGGCCGTTCGCGCACATCGTCGTCGACGAGGCGCAGGAACTGACCGACGCCCAGTGGCAGATGCTGATCCAGCGGTGCCCGTCGCGGAGTTTCACCGTCGTCGGGGACCGCGCGCAGGCCCGGCACGGGTTCACCGAGTCGTGGCGGGAACGGCTGGAGCGGGTCGGGCTGGACCGGATCACCCTGGCCTCCCTGACCATCAACTACCGGACGCCGGAGGAGATCATGGCGGAGGCGGAGCCGGTGGTCCGGGCCGTGCTCCCGGACGCCAACGTGCCGACCTCCGTCCGCAGCAGCGGCATCCCCGTCGCGTACGGCCCCGTCGGGGACCTGGACGCCGTCCTCGCCGACTGGCTCGCCGCGCACGACGACGGGATCGCCTGCGTCATCGGCGACCCCGCGTTCCGGGCGACGCCCCGCGTGCGGTCGCTGACCCCGGAGCTGTCGAAGGGCCTGGAGTTCGATCTGGTCGTCCTCGTCGACCCGGAGGGCTTCGGCGTGGGCGTCGAGGGGGCGGTGGACCGCTATGTCGCGATGACGCGGGCGACCCGGGAACTCGTCGTCCTGACGAGCTCCTGAGGCCGGCGGGGCGGGCTCAGTGCCAGGGCAGGCCGGCGCGGTGCCGCCAGTAGGCCTCCGGCTCCTCGACCAGGGCGTCGAGGCCGGCCCGCTGCTCGTCGTCCAGGTCGACGACGGCGGCGTGCAGATTGCCGGAGAGCTGGCCCACCGTGGCGGCGCCGGAGAGCACGACGCCCGCCCAGGGCTGGTGCAGGACCAGCGCGAGGGCGACCGCGTCGCCGCCCACGCCCGCGGCGGCGGCGATCTCCTGGAACACGGCGGGGGCCTCGTCCCCGGCGAGGCGCCCGTTGGCCATGCCCTCCTTGACGATCACGGTGAGCCCGGCGTCGTGGGCCTCGGCGAGCGCGGGCGCGGCCGAGGTCTCCAGGGCGTTGTAGGTGGCCTGGACCGTACGGAAGAGGGGTTCACCGTCGACCGTGACGGCCAGGGCGGCCCGGATCGCGTCCGCCTGGGCGGGCCCGCTGGTGGAGAGGCCGACGGTGACGCCGTCGGCGGCCAGGGCGGCGAGGCGGCCGAGCAGTTCCTTGTCGGTGAGCGCCGGGCTGTCCGGGGTGACCGAGTGGACCTGGTAGAGGCTGAGCCGGTCGCCGAGGAGGTCCCGGGTCTCGGCGTACTGGCGCTCGAAGGTGGCGAGGCTGTGGTCCTTGACCTCGTGCTCCTCGGCCTCGACGCCCCAGTCCGCGGTGTAGGTGTACCCCCACTTGCTGCCGACGACGAGGTCGGTGAACGAGGGCCGGGCGTCCAGCCACTCCCCCAGGAACTCCTCGGCGCGGCCGTAGGAGCGGGCGGTGTCGACGTACCGGACGCCCTGGGCGTAGGCGGCGTCCAGCAGTTCGTGGGTGCGGGCGCGCAGGGCGTCGGGGTCGCGGTCGGCGGGCAGGTCCCGGTCTCGGTGGAGATTGATGTAGCCGGGCCTCCCGACGGCGGCAAGGCCCAGCCCGATGTGGGCGGTCGGGGTCGTCGCGGCGGCCAGGGCGGCGAAGGGCATCGCGGGCTCCTCGGGGTCGGGTTTCGGTTACTCCTACCCCGGTGAGCGCGGCCCGCGACACCCTTCGCCCATCTGGTGCGACACGGCTCCCGCGCGCACCTGAACGGCGTTACCGCCGGCGGGCGGTCACCCAGGCGTGCTGGGCGGTCAGGTCTTCCTTGACCTCGGCGAGCTGTACGGCGACGGCGGAGGGGGCCGTTCCGCCCCGGCCGTCGCGGGAGGCGAGGGCGCCCCGCACATGGAGCACCGTGCGGACCTCGGGGGTGAGGTGCTCGGAGATCCCGGCGAACTGCTCGTCGGTGAGCTGGTCGAGCTCGATGCCGTGCCGCTCGCACTCCTTGACGCAGGCGCCGGCCACCTCGTGCGCGACCCGGAAGGGGACGCCCTGCTTGACCAGCCATTCCGCGATGTCGGTGGCGAGCGAGAAGCCCGCCGGGGCCAGCTCCTCCATGCGCTCGCGGTTGACGGTGAGGGTGGCCATCATCCCGGTGAAGGCGGGGAGCAGGACCTCCAGCTGGTCGCAGGAGTCGAAGACGGGCTCCTTGTCCTCCTGGAGGTCCCGGTTGTACGCGAGCGGGAGCGCCTTGAGCGTGGCGAGCAGACCGGTCAGATTGCCGATGAGGCGGCCGGACTTGCCCCGGGCCAGCTCCGCGATGTCCGGGTTCTTCTTCTGCGGCATGATCGAGGAGCCGGTGGAGAAGGCGTCGTGCAGGGTGACGAAGGAGAACTCCTTCGTGTTCCAGATGATGACCTCCTCGGCGATCCGGGAGAGGTTGACGCCGATCATCGCGGTGATGAAGGCGAACTCCGCGACGAAGTCCCGCGAGGCGGTGCCGTCGATGGAGTTGGCGACCGAGCCGTGCTCGAACCCGAGGTCGGCGGCGACCGCCTCCGGGTCGAGCCCGAGCGAGGATCCGGCGAGCGCCCCGGAGCCGTACGGGGAGACGGCCGTGCGCTCGTCCCACTGGCGCAGCCGCTCGGCGTCCCGGGAGAGGGACTGGACGTGGGCGAGCACGTGGTGGGCGAAGAGGACGGGCTGGGCGTGCTGGAGGTGGGTGCGGCCGGGCATCGCCACGTCCGGGTGCGCCTCGGCGAGGCCGACCAGTGCGCCCTGGAGGTCGGCGATCAGGCCGCCGATGGTCCGGGCGTGGTCGCGCAGGTACATCCGGAAGAGCGTGGCGATCTGGTCGTTCCGCGACCGCCCGGCCCGCAGCTTGCCGCCGAGGTCGGCGCCGAGGCGCTCCAGCAGGCCGCGCTCCAGTGCGGTGTGGACGTCCTCGTCGGCGATGGTCCCGGTGAAGGAGCCGTCCGCGACGTCGGCTTCGAGCTGGTCGAGCCCGGCGAGCATCCGGGTCAGCTCGTCCTCGCTGAGCAGGCCCGCCTTGTTGAGGACGCGTGCGTGGGCCCGGGAGCCGGCGATGTCGTACGGCGCGAGCCGCCAGTCGAAGTGGACGGACGCGGACAGCTTGGCCAGCGCCTCGGCCGGTCCGTCGGCGAAACGCGCGCCCCAGAGCCGGACGTCACCGTTGTTGCTGCTCACTGCGTGCTCCTCAAAAAAGCAAAGGCAAAGGCCCAGGCGTAGGCCAAGGTGCGGATATGCGGCCGCCTCCCTGCCGCGTGACGACGGGGAGGCGGCTGTTCAACGAAGGAGGGTCAGGCGAGGTCGCGCTTGGCCGCGATCTTGGAGGAGAGGCCGAAGATCTCGATGAAGCCCTGCGCCTTGGACTGGTCGAAGGTGTCGCCCGAGTCGTAGGTGGCGAGGTTGAAGTCGTACAGCGACTCCTCGGACTTCCGGCCGGTGACGACGGCGCGGCCGCCGTGCAGGGTCATCCGGATGTCGCCGGTGACGTGCTGGTTGGCCTCGTTGATGAAGCCGTCCAGGGCCCGCTTCAGCGGGGAGAACCACAGGCCGTCGTAGACCATCTCGCCCCAGCGCTGCTCGACCTGCCGCTTGTAGCGGGCCAGCTCGCGCTCGACGGTGACGTTCTCCAGCTCCTGGTGGGCGGTGATCAGCGCGATGGCGCCCGGCGCCTCGTACACCTCGCGGGACTTGATGCCCACGAGCCGGTCCTCGACCATGTCGATCCGGCCGATGCCCTGCGCGCCGGCCCGCTCGTTGAGCTGCTGGATCGCCTGGAGCACGGTGACGGGACGGCCGTCGATGGCTACGGGCACGCCCTCCTTGAAGGAGATGACGACCTCGTCGGCCTCACGCTGGACGGCGGGGTTCTCGGTGTACTCGTAGATGTCCTCGATCGGCGCGTTCCAGATGTCCTCCAGGAAGCCCGTCTCGACGGCGCGCCCGAAGACGTTCTGGTCGATGGAGTACGGGGACTTCTTGGTGGTCGCGATCGGGAGGTTCTTCTCCTCGCAGAAGGCGATCGCCTTGTCCCGGGTCATCGCGTAGTCGCGGACCGGGGCGATGCACTTCAGGTCGGGGCCGAGCGCGGAGATGCCGGCCTCGAAGCGGACCTGGTCGTTGCCCTTGCCGGTGCAGCCGTGGGCGACGATCCCGGCGTTGTGCTTGTGGGCGGCGGCGACGAGGTGCTTGACGATGGTCGGCCGGGAGAGGGCCGAGACCAGCGGGTAGCGGTCCATGTAGAGGGCGTTGGCCTTGATCGCCGGGAGGCAGTACTCCTCGGCGAACTCGTCCTTGGCGTCCGCGACCTCGGCTTCGACGGCACCGCAGGCGAGCGCGCGCTTGCGGATGACGTCCAGGTCCTCGCCGCCCTGGCCGACGTCCACGGCAACGGCGATGACCTCGGCGCCCGTCTCCTCGGCGATCCAGCCGATGGCGACGGAGGTGTCCAGGCCGCCCGAGTAGGCGAGTACGACGCGCTCGGTCACGGGTTTCTCCTTACGGTGCAATCACTGATGGGTATAACTATGCAGTCCTCCGTATTGTTTGTCAAAACAGCAGGTCAGGGCGGTTCGCTCGACCGCGCGGGCGCACGGAGACGGCAAGCCGAGCGGCGTCGCACACCAAGGCCCGGATGGTGAAATGCCCTGCTCGCCGCTCGGACCGGAGGCCGATAATCACCTCATGGGAAAAACGCATGAGCGCATCGACGGACGGCTCAGAACCTTCATCGAGGAACAGCACATCTTCTTCACGGCCACCGCCCCGCTGGACTCCGACGGCACGGTGAACCTCTCCCCCAAGGGCCTCTCCGGTTCCTTCGCCGTCCTCGACGAGCGGACCGTCGCCTACCTGGACTTCGCCGGGAGCAACGCCGAGACCGTCGCCCACCTCCGGGAGAACGGACGCATCACCCTGATGTGGTGCGCCTTCCAGGGACCGCCGAACATCGTGCGCGTGCACGGCCGGGGTGAGCCGGTCTTCCGCGACGACCCCCGGTTCCCGGCGCTCCTCGCCCGCTTCCCCGGAGCCGCCCCGGCCTCGCACGGGCTGCGCGCGATCATCGTGGTGACCGCCGAACTGATCCGCGACACCTGTGGGTTCGGCGTGCCGTTCCTGAGCTACGACGAGGACCGCACGCTGCACGCGGACCGGTTCGAGCGCGACGACGACGAGAGCCTCAGCGCCTACTTCGCGAAGAAGGAGGACATCGCGACGAGCATCGACGGGCTGCCGGGCCTGCCGCTCCCGCTGCCGCCCCTGCCGGCCGCGCTCCCCGAGTGAGCCCGCCCCGTCCGGAGTGAGCCGCTGGGCCGTACGGAGCAGGTCCGGTGGGGCACGGCCGCCGGCCGCCGTACGGTCCGGAGCATGCGCAGATCACTGGTGACCACCGCCGTACTCCTCGCCCTGGCCTGCTCCCTCGGGGCCGGACCCGGCGGAGCCGATCGCCCTGTCCTGCCGGACCGGCTGGCGGACACGGGCGGCGGCTCCCAGCTGATCACCGCCGAGGCCCCGGACACCGGCTCCACGACAGGGACCGTGACCTGGTGGGAGCGGCGCGGGGGCAGCTGGAAGGAGGCCGGGTCGGCGCCCGCGCGGTTCGGTGGGGGCGGGCTGGCCGAGGGGGCGACCCGGGAGCAGGGCACCAGCACCACGCCCACCGGGCTGTACGACCTGCCGTACGCCTTCGGCATCGAGGACGCCCCGGCCGGCACGACGTATCCGTACCGCGAGGTCACCGAGGACTCCTGGTGGTGCCAGGACAACGACTCGCGCGCGTACAACCGCTGGGTGGAGCCGCGCCCCGCCCACTGCCGGGCGGCGGAGGCCGAGCACCTGGTCTCCTACGGCACGCAGTACGCCCGCGCGCTGGTGATCGGCTTCAACTACGACCGTCCGGTACGGGGCCGGGGCGCGGGGATCTTCCTGCATGTGAACGGGCGCGGGGCGACGGCCGGGTGCGTCTCGGTCCCGGCCGACGCCATGGCGGAGATCCTCGCCTGGGCGGACCCGGCGCGCGAACCGCACATCGCGGTCGGCACCTCCTCGGGCCCGACCGCGATCACGCGCTACTGAACAGGGCTGCTCAGCGGTCGTTCTGAGCGAGTCTCAGCAGGTGGTCGGCGAGCGCCTGGCCGCCGTTCGGGTCGCGGCTGATGAGCATCAGCGTGTCGTCGCCCGCGATGGTGCCGAGGATGTCGTGCAGTTCGGCCTGGTCGATGGCCGAGGCGAGGAACTGGGCCGCGCCCGGCGGGGTGCGCAGGACCACGAGGTTGGCCGAGGCCTCCGCGGAGATGAGCAGTTCGGCAGAGAGCCGGCGCATCCGCTCCTCCTTGGCCGAACCGCCCAGCGGCGCCTGCGGGGTGCGGAATCCGCCCTCGCTCGGCACCGCGTAGATCAGCTCGCCGCCGGTGTTGCGGATCTTCACCGCGCCCAGCTCGTCCAGGTCGCGGGAGAGCGTCGCCTGGGTGACGCTCAGCCCGTCGTCGGCGAGGAGCTTGGCCAGCTGGCTCTGCGAGCGGACCGGCTGCCGGTTCAGGATGTCCACGATCCGGCGGTGGCGGGCGGTGCGGGTCTGCGGCACGGACGGCCCGCCGTGCTCGGATTCCTGCGCCTCGGTCATCGTCGTCGCCTCATTCTCCGGAGGGTCATGCTCCGGATCGTCCGTCCCCGTATGCCGCGTCGAGAGCGCTCGGCAGGATCTCCAGGAACGCGTCCACCTCCGCGTCACCGATGATCAGCGGCGGCATGAGCCGTACGACATCGGGGGCGGGCGCGTTCACCAGGAGGCCGGCTCCCTGGGCCGCCTGCTGCACCTGCGGTGCGAGGGGTCCGGTGAGCACGATACCCAGCAGCAGGCCCGAGCCGCGGACGTGGGAGACCAGCGGGTGTCCCAGCGCCTCCACGCCGTCGCGGATCTTCTCCCCGAGCCGTTTGACGTCGGCGAGCACGCCGTCGGCCGCGAGGGTGTCGATGACGGCGAGTCCGGCGGCGCAGGCGACCGGGTTGCCGCCGAACGTCGTGCCGTGGTGCCCCGGCTTCAGCAGGTCGGCCGCCGGGCCGAAGGCGACCGTCGCGCCGATCGGCAGTCCGCCGCCGAGGCCCTTGGCGAGGGTGACGATGTCCGGCTCGACGCCTTGGTGCGCCTGGTGCTCGAACCACTGGCCGCAACGGCCGATGCCGGTCTGGACCTCGTCCAGGACGAGCAGGGCGCCGGTCGCCCGGGTGATCTCCCGGGCGGCCTCCAGATAGCCCTTGGGCGGGACGACGACGCCGTTCTCCCCCTGCATCGGCTCGATGACGACCAGCGCGGTGCCGGTGGTCACCGCGGCCCTCAGCGCGTCGGCGTCCCCGTACGGAACGTGGGTGACGTCACCGGGCAGCGGGCGGAAGGGCTCCTGCTTCCCGGGCTGGCCGGTCAGGGCGAGCGCGCCCATCGTCCGGCCGTGGAAGCCGCCGTCGGTGGCGACCATGTGGGTGCGTCCGGTGAGCCGGCCGATCTTGAAGGCGGCCTCGTTGGCCTCCGCGCCGGAGTTGGAGAAGAAGACCCGCCCCTGACGGCCGAACAGCTGGAGCAGCCGCTCGGCGAGCGCGACGGGCGGCTCGGCGATGAACAGGTTCGATACGTGCCCGAGGGAGGCGATCTGGGTGGAGACGGCCTCGACGACGGCGGGGTGGGCGTGGCCGAGGGCGTTGACCGCGATGCCGCCGACGAAGTCGAGGTAGCGGATGCCTTCCTCGTCCCACACATGGGCGCCCTCGCCGCGGACGAGCGGCAGCCGGGGCGTGCCGTAGTTGTCCATCAGCGCGCCCTGCCACCGCTGGGTGAGTCCTTCGGCGCCGGTCATGATTCCCCCTGCTGCTGGTGTGCGTGCCCTGCCGGTGTTCCGTGTACGTCGATGGGGGCGTCCGGCACGACCATCGTGCCGATGCCCTCGTCGGTGAAGATCTCCAGCAGGATCGAGTGCTGGACGCGGCCGTCGATGACGCGGGCGGTCTCGACGCCGTTGCGCACCGCGTGCAGACAGCCCTGCATCTTGGGGACCATGCCGCTGGACAGCTCGGGCAGCAGTTTCTCCAGCTGGCTCGCGGTGAGCCGGCTGATGACGTCGTCGCTGTTGGGCCAGTCCTCGTAGAGCCCCTCGACGTCGGTGAGGACCATCAGGGTCTCGGCGTTCAGGGCTGCGGCGAGCGCGGCGGCCGCGGTGTCGGCGTTGACGTTGTAGACGTGATGGTCGTCGGCGGAGCGGGCGATGGAGGAGATGACCGGGATGCGGCCGTCGTCCAGCAGCGCCTGGATGGCCCCGGTGTCGATGGCGGTGATCTCGCCGACCCGGCCGATGTCGACGAGCTCGCCGTCGATGGTGGGCCGGTGCTGGGTGGCGGTGATGGTGTGGGCGTCCTCGCCGGTCATGCCGACGGCGAGGGGGCCGTGCTGGTTGAGGAGGCCGACGAGCTCGCGCTGGACCTGTCCGGCGAGCACCATCCGGACGACGTCCATCGCCTCGGGGGTGGTGACCCGCAGCCCGGCCTTGAACTCGCTGACCAGGCCCTGCTTGTCGAGCTGGGCGCTGATCTGCGGGCCGCCGCCGTGCACGACGACGGGCTTGAGGCCGGCGTGCCGCAGGAAAACGACGTCCTGGGCGAAGGCGGCCTTCAGCTCCTCGTCGATCATGGCGTTGCCGCCGAACTTGATGACGACGGTCTTGCCGTGGTGCCGGGTCAGCCAGGGCAGCGCCTCGATGAGGATCTGCGCCTTCGGGAGTGCGGTGTGCTTCCGCGCGGTGCTCATGAGCTGTACGCGCTGTTCTCGTGGACGTAGTCCGCGGTGAGGTCGTTGGCCCAGATGACGGCCGACTCCTTGCCGGCGGCGAGGTCGGCGGTGACCTTGACCTCCCGGTAGCGCATGTCGACCAGGTCGCGGTCCTCGCCGACGCCGCCGTCTCTGCAGACCCAGACGTCGTTGATGGCGACGTTGAGCTGGTCCGGCTCGAAGGCGGCCTTCGTCGTGCCGATCGCGGAGAGGACGCGGCCCCAGTTGGGGTCCTCGCCGTGGATGGCGCACTTGAGGAGGTTGTTGCGGGCGATGGACCGGCCGACCTCGACGGCGTCGTCCTCGGTGGCCGCGTTGATCACCTCGATCCGGATGTCCTTGGACGCGCCCTCGGCGTCGCCGATGAGCTGGCGGGCGAGGTCGGCGCAGACGGACTGGACGGCCTCGGCGAACTCGGCCTGTTCCGGGGTGATACCGCTGGCGCCGGAGGCCAGCAGCAGCACGGTGTCGTTGGTGGACATGCAGCCGTCGGAGTCGACCCGGTCGAAGGTGGTCCGGGTGGCCTCGCGCAGAGCGGCGTCCAGTTGTTCCGCGGGCACATCGGCGTCGGTGGTGAGGACGACGAGCATGGTGGCCAGGCCCGGGGCGAGCATGCCCGCGCCCTTGGCCATACCGCCGACGGTCCAGCCCTCGCCGCCCGCGACGGCCGTCTTGTGCACGGTGTCGGTGGTCTTGATGGCGATGGCGGCCTTCTCGCCGCCGTGTTCGCTGAGCGCCGCGGCGGCCTGCTCGATGCCGGGGAGCAGCTTGTCCATGGGGAGCAGAAGACCGATGAGCCCGGTGGAGGCGACGGCGATCTCGCCCACGCTGTGGCCCTCCAGCACCTCTGCGGCCTTCTCGGCCGTGGCGTGGGTGTCCTGGAAGCCCTGGGGTCCCGTACAGGCGTTGGCGCCCCCGGAGTTGAGGACGACGGCGGTGACCTCGCCCCCCTTGAGGACCTGCTCCGACCAGAGCACCGGGGCGGCCTTGACGCGGTTGGAGGTGAAGACGCCCGCGGCGGCGCGGCGCGGCCCGTTGTTGACCACGAGGGCCAGGTCCGGGTTGCCGCTCTCCTTGATTCCCGCGGCGATGCCCGCCGCCGAGAACCCCTGTGCTGCCGTGACGCTCACGGTGCCACTCCGATCGTCGAAAGACCTGTGTCCTCGGGGAGTCCGAGGGCGATGTTCATGCTCTGGAGGGCGCCGCCCGCGGTGCCCTTGGCGAGGTTGTCGATGGCGCTGATCACGATGATCCGCCCGGCCGCCGCGTCGTACGCGACCTGGACCTGTACGGCGTTGGAGCCGTACACCGCGGCGGTGGCGGGCCACTGCCCCTCGGGCAGCAGGTCCACGAACGGCTCGTCCGCGAACGCCTTCTCGTACACGGCCCGCAGGCCCTCCGCACGCACGCCGGGCCTCGCCTTCGCGCTGCACGTGGCGAGGATGCCGCGCGGCATGGGCGCGAGGGTGGGCGTGAAGGAGACGGTGACCGGCTCACCGGCGGCGGCGCTGAGGTTCTGGATCATCTCCGGCGTGTGGCGGTGCCCGCCGCCGACGCCGTACGGGGTCATGTTGCCCATCACCTCGGAGCCGAGCAGATGCGGCTTGGCCGCCTTGCCCGCCCCGGAGGTGCCCGACGCGGCGACGATCACGGCCTCCGGCTCGGCGAGGCCGGCCCCGTACGCCGGGAAGAGCGCGAGGGACACGGCGGTCGGGTAGCACCCCGGCACGGCGATCCGCCGCGATCCGGCGAGCGCCGCCCGCCCGCCCGGCAGCTCGGGCAGCCCGTAGGGCCAGGTCCCGGCGTGCGGGGACCCGTAGAACGTCTCCCAGTCACCGGCGTCCTTCAGCCGGAAGTCGGCCCCCATGTCGACGACGAGGACCTCCTCCCCCAACTGCTCGGCCACGGCGGCGGACTGCCCGTGCGGAAGCGCCAGGAAGACCACGTCGTGGCCGGCGAGCACCTCGGCGGTGGTGGGCTCCAGCACCCGGTCGGCCAGCGGCCTCAGGTGCGGCTGGAGCAACCCGAGCGTCTGCCCGGCGTTGGAGTGCCCGGTGAGGGCGCCGATCTCGACGTCCGGGTGCGCCAGCAGGAGACGGAGCAGCTCCCCGCCGGCGTAGCCGCTCGCCCCTGCCACTGCTGCTCGTACCACCATCGGTAACCCTCCTGATCGATGGCATGACTATACGCATCGACGCAGTTTTATGCAAAGATCTATCGGTACGGGGAAACCCGCTTGGGGACTCCGGGTGAGCGTGCCAGGCTTGCGCGGTGATCGTTGAGTTGGCTCCTCACTCGCTGACCTGGGACGACGTGGACCCCACCCGTCAGGCCTTCGACGCCGCGTCCGTCGCGCGGACGGTGCGCTCGCTCGGCCCGGCCCGGTGTGTACCCATCCGCCCGGATATCCCTTTCGGGGACCCCGCGATGAGCGCCTGGAGCCATGGCGAGGCCCAGTCCTGGGCCGACGCCATGTCGTACGCCCTCGTCCAGCACTACGGCCGGTGGACCGTCGGATGGCGCTGGTCTCACGACGAGGGGGACTTCGACGGCGGGCCGGTAGGAAACTGGTGCTGTCCGCGCGACTCGATCACGACGCCGGAGGAGACCCTGGCCCGTGTCGAGGCGGCTCTGCGAGAGTGGCGAGAGTGGCTGGAGTATCTCGTCGGCTGGTTCGAGGCGTACCCCCTGGACCTCAGCGACATCGAGTCCCAGCGGATCCTGTGGGAGCGCTCGGCGAGGAATCTGATCCTGCAGGTCGTCGACCGCACCGGGTGCGGCAGCGGCTGGCACGGCCACTGCCGCCAAGTACTCACCTGGTTCCTCGATCACTGGGGAGTCGCGCCCGAGGTGGCCCGCGGCCTGGTAGACGAGGCGATCGGTGGACGGTTCCACAGCTGGACCGGTCCCGACACGGTGACGGTCGACGGCGTCGCGGAGCAGCTCGCACTCTCTCTGCAGCCGGCCGACGGCCGCGGTCGCGCGGACGCGCCCGCCCGGGACCACTTGCAGCGCTGGCTCGCGGTACGCGAATCGGTGCCGTGGCACGAGATCCCGGACAGCGGTGCCGACGGGCCGGTGGTGCCCCTTCGCGACGGCGCGATGGAGGACATCCGGGCCTTCGACGGCGCCATCGCCCCCGCCCGGGCGCAGGGTCTCCTCAGCGCCCTGGAACTGCTCCGAGCCGACGCGGCACGCGGAGCGCGGCTCGACTTCACCCTGCTCAGCGGCTGGCAGCAGCATGTCCTGGACACGCCCGGGCCGCCACGGTTCCGCAACGCGCCCGCATTCGCCAAGGGGGGCCGGGAGCGCTACGGCATCGGACCGGATACACGCGCCCACTTCGACGCGTGCCTGGCCGGCAGTGCGTCCGACGCCGGCCGGCCGCTCGGCCTGACCGCCCGCGCCGCCCGCGCCTGTCTCGACGTCTGCTTCTTCCACCCCTTCGACGACGGCAACGCCCGATCCGCGTTCCTCACCCTCGTCTTCGTCCTCGCCCGCGAGGGCGTCGCCCTCGACGGAGTCGGCCTCCTGCGCCGCATCAGCTTCGAGGCCGACGCCCCCCAGGACCCGCTGGTCCTCGTCCGCTACATCAACATCCATCTTGCCGAGACCCGGCGCCGCACCGCCGACTCGACCGGCTCGACCGGCTCGACCGGCTCGACAGCGAGGTGAGCGCCTCGGCGGCCCCGCACCGGCGGACACGCCGCCCGGAGTGACGTGGCCGGGGGCCGCACGTCCGGCCGCCCGCGGCCCCGTACGGGGTCGCGGGCGGCGGCGTGCTCAGTGATGTGTCGCGGTGTGTCAGTGGAAGACGACCGAGCGCACCTTCAGCCGCTCCGATGCCCCACCGGTGTGCGGGCGGAGGGGGAAGGAAGCGCCCTCGCAGTCGACGTCCGTGAAGACCTCCGCCCAGGCGTCCGTGCGGTTCTTCGGGGAGTGCCCGGGCTCGGGGTTCTCCAGGCCGACGCCCGGGAGGTTGACGCACTCGCCGCTGGGCGGGCTGTTCAGGAAGCCGGTCGCCTCGTACCCCTCGACGGTCACGTAGTCGTAGCGGAACTGCCCCTCGGCGGCCGACGCGGAGGAAGGGAAGGCGGCGAGCAGCAGAGCGGCGCCGAGTACGGCGGGAAGGGTGGAGCGGAAGCGCATGGGTGAAATCCTTCTGGTGATGGGGGCGTTGCCGTGGCCCTCACCTCCCGGCAGGCAGGGCCGGTCGAGATCGGGGCCACGCGGGGGAACGTGTTTCCGCAGGCGCGCTGACGCACGGGTCACCGAGGCGACAGCGCCGTGACACTGCGTACACATGGTGACACACAAAGCGACCGATCATGATCCGGAACCGACCGGCGGGACCGGCGGGCAGGCGGCACCACCGGTGCGGCGACGCCCGCCGGAGAACCGTGCCGGGCCCGCCCGGCGTCCTCCCGGGAACGCGACAGAGCTGACCGGAGCGGAACGCGGAGAAAGCTGGTCCCATGCCCCCACGACCCGACCACCCGGTGCCGCCGACGAGCGGGATCCCCCAACCCGGCCTCGTCGCCGCGACGTTCACCGTCCTGCGGCGGCGCCGGGGCGCGCTGGCGGGTGCGACGGTCCTCATCGTCGGACTCTCCGGACTGGCCGGGCTGCTGGTGACGGCCGCGGTATTCGCGCTCGCCTGGCCCGTCTTCACCCGCATGCGGAACCAACGCATCTGGTACCACCAGGTCGAGGACCCCTACCTGCACGACCCGACCGACCTGGTGCTGGTCGCCCTCGGCACGCTCCCGCTCTTCCTGCTTCTCCTCGGCACCGGCGGCGCGGCCCTGCAGGCGGTGTGCTCGCGGGCGGTTGCGGAGGAGTCCGCGGAGGCCGCCACGACCGCCCGGAAGAACCGCTCGGGGGACCCGGTCCCGGGCCGGCTGCGACCGGTGCTCGCCGTGTACGCGCTGCGCGGCCTGATCGTCTGGCCCCTGCCCCTGCTCGTCGCATTCGTGGCGGACCGCCTCACCGGCTACCACCTCGACACCCCGGAGCCCCTGCAACGCGGTTCGTGGCCCCACACGCTCGTCGAGACCTCCCCCGCGGTTGCCGTGTTCGTCGCGGTGCTGCTGCGCCTCGCCCTCACCCTCGCCCCGGCCGCCGCGGCCGCCGGTCTCGGCCCCCGCGCGGCCGTGCGCCGTTCCTGGTCGCTGACGTGGACGCGGGCCGGAGCGCCCCGCGTCCTGGCCCTCGCGCTGCCACTGGCCGCGCTCACCGCCGGGGTGTTCCGGCTGGTGGTGCAGTTCGCCCTGCCGCTGCGGCCCCTCGTCCGTGGCCTCGTCGAGCAGGCCACGGGCAACTTCTTCGCCGCGTACTACGCCGGCGTCCTCGCCCCCGTCATCGTCGGGGTCCTGGTCACCGCGGCCGTGACCCTCCCCGTCACGTGCACGGCCTTCGCGGTCCTCCACGACCGGCTGCGGGTGCCCCGCACCACTCCACGGAGCGCCGGGGACGCGGCGGACCCCACCACCCGACACGCCTGCTCTCCGCCGGGTCCGAGGCCGGAATGATCCGAACGGGAGGCCCTAGGGCACTTGGAACCGGACGAGCGCCTCGGCGACCGGTGTGCCGCTGCGTCGCGCGTACGTCAGCCGCTCGCGCACCTCACGCAGCGTCTGTGGACGGAACCCGGGCCCGCCACAGCAGCTCTTGTGGAAGCCCACGCCCGCGTTCAGCAGCACCGCGAGGGCCCGCCACGCCGCGACGTCCCGCCGGCGCGGTGCCGCGAACGCCGATCCCGCATGGATCATCGGCTCCGCGCAGCGCGGGCAGTTCCGCTGCCTGGCCCTGTCGTGGGGCTGCTTGAACGAGACCCGGCAGGGGAGGCAGACATACGAGGTTTTCCCATGGCTCACCGGTTCAGCCTAGAGATCGCACCGGGAGACGGCCATCGAGTTCTTCGGGACCCGGCCAGAACCCGACGGCACGGGCGGAGGCGATACTGGTCGTAGCAGTCGCCCCGCCGTCGAACCGGCTCCTGGCCGGGGCGGCCGGTGGGGCCCTCCTTGCCGATTCCTCCGAGGGGAGCCGTTCATGACCACGGCGAAAGACCTGTTCATCATCGCCATGGACCCGGTACCGGATCACGCCGTGGGGCAGGGCGACCTGTCGCTCGCACTCGCGGGAGCCGAACTGCTCGATCTCATCGGTGCGGGAGTCATCACCGTGGACGGCGACCTCATCGTGCCGGGCGGGTCGTCGGCGCCGGACGACCGGCTGCTCGGCGAGGCCGCCGCACGGATCACCGGGCAACCGCCCTACGAGCGGATCGAGGACTGGCTGTGGCGGCGCGGCCGGGACCTCGCGGCCGCTTACCAGGACGCCCTGGAGGAGGACGGCGAACTCACGCAGAAGAGGAGCGGCCGGCTGCCCTTCGGTCCCAGGCGCGTGGAGCTGGTCGACACTCCCGGCCGCCGCCGGGCCGTCGCGCGCCGGGAGGAGGGGGAACCCGTCCTGGCCGCCCTCGCGTCGGCCGTGGGCATCGACGGCGGACCGTCCGGCGACGACGAGCCCCGCCTCGACGACGGGACGGTGACGACCGTGGTCGCCACCGTCCATGAAGCGGTGATGGAGCTGGAGGCCGTACGCCAGAGGCGGACCATCGAGAACACGGCCTTCGCCAACGTCTGGCGCGGACCGTGAGCCGGATCCCCGGCCGAAGCACACGGCAGGGTTGACCTTGACACGGTGACAAGCTCTTCACTGCTTGCCGAGGAGGTGGTCTCGATGACCGTCACGGGACACGACATGGACACGGTGCGAGCGCTCCGGGGGCTGGAGGACGACCGTGCGTCGGTACGGCTGCGAGCCGCGCTGGCGATCGGCTCGACGCCGGACCCGCGCTTCGTCGGCACGCTCGTCGAGCGGTGCGCGGTCGAGCCGGAGTTCTTCGTACGCGACATGCTGACCTGGGCGCTCACCCGTCACCCGGTGTCCGTCACGCTTCCCCGGCTGCTGGGCGAAGTCCGCTCCGAGGGGACGCGGGCGCGGAGCCAGGCGCTGCACACGCTGTCCAAGATCGGGGACCGGCGGGCGTGGCCGGCGATCACCCGGGCGCTCCTGACCGACGCCGACGACGAGGTGGCGCGGAGTGCCTGGCGAGCGGCGGTCGTCCTCGTACCGGAAGGGGAGGAGGCCGCGTTGGCCGCGCTGCTGGCGACGCAGCTCGGGCGCGGCGGGCGGGAGACCCGGCTGAGTCTCAGCCAGGCGCTGGTCGCGCTGGGGGACGCGATGACGCAGGCCGTGGACGCCGCGACGAGGGCCCCCGAGCCGCTCGTCCGCGCGCACGCGCTCGCCACGCAACGGCTGCTGCGCGACCCGGACGCCGGATTCACGCTCGCCGTGGAGGAGGCGAAGCGCGTCGTGGCCCTCGGCGGCCATGGCGGCTCCGGCGGGGTCAGCGGCTCCCTTGAGGAAGGTCCCTAGGGCGTGTTGATCGGTGAAGTCGCGCGACGGTCCGGGGTCAGCGCCCGCATGCTCCGGCACTACGAGTCGCTCGGTCTGGTGCGGCCCTCGGGCCGCACCGGGTCCGGCTACCGGGAGTACTCCGGGGAGGACATCCAGCGGATCTTCCATGTCGAGAGCCTTCGGGCGATGGGGCTTTCGTTGCGGGAGATCGGGCGCGCCCTCGACGATCCCGGCTTCACGCCCTCGGCACTCGTCGACGACCTGATCCGTCGGACGCGCGAACGCATCGCGGTGGAGACCGAGTTGCTCACGCGGCTGCGTCGGGTCCACGCCACGGATCCGGCCGGCTGGGAGGACGTCCTCCACGTCGTCACGCTCCTGGGGGCGTTGGGGTCCAAGAGCGCCGACGCCCGTCAGCGCGCGGCCCTCGCCTCGGTCGACGAGGTGCCGGTGGAGGCCCTGGTCGAGGCGGCGCTCGGCGAGGGCGACCCGAATGTGGCCGGGGCCCTTCGATGGGCACTGGCCCGATCGGGCGACGGCGGCCCCGCGCTGCTGGCGGAGGGGATCGGCTCACCCGTGGCCGCGGTACGGGAGCGTGCCGTACGGTCCCTCGCCGAGATGCCCGGCGGTGAGGCCACCGCGCTGCTGCGGAACGCCCTGGCGAGCCCCGATGACATGGTCCGCGGCTACGCCGCTCTGGCCCTCGGGACTCGGGGCGAGGCGGACGCGGTCCCGGTGCTCGTCGACCTGGTCGTGGCGGGGACGAACGACACCGACGCGGCCGACGCGCTGAGCCTGCTGGCCGGCGACGACGCGGCGGCGGACCGGATCGCGGCCGAGCTCGTCGACCGCCTCGCCCGCGAGACCACCGGCGCGTCGGCCCGGGGGCGGCTGACCCAGGCGCTGGCGGGCGTCCCGGGGGCGGGTTCCTCACGCGCTCTCCAGGAGCTTCTGCACGACGAGGACCGTGCGGTCGCGCTGACCGCCGCTTACCTTCTTCAGCTGCGCGGCATGGGGTGACGGACCTCGCCCGAGGTGTCGCCCACGGGGGCCGGTGCGACACCGTGGGCCGTCATGCCGGCCGGCTTCTTCGCCCCCGCCGGGTCCCGTGAGGCGTCATCGGGCGCGGTGTCGGTCGGCGGCCGGTCCAGGAGCAGCGGGATCGCCAGGGCGGGCAGCAGCCAGAGGAACACGATGAGGCGGTAGCCGTACAGCTGGCCCAGATTCGGGTGGCCCGCCTGGTTGAGGAGGCCCGCCGCGCCTGCCGCCAGGGCGATCGGCAGCACCACGGAGCGCCGCCTCAGCAGCGCCCAGGCCGACAGCGCGAGCAGGGCGGGGAGGATCGGCTGGGCTGCCTGGCGGCGCAGCCACGCCGACCAGAAGACCCCCTCCTGCACGAAGAACTCGGGCCAGGGGTTGGGGAGATCAGGGCGCTGGTAGTGGTGGGTCAGCAGGTCCTGGGCGCTGTCCTGACCCATGGGCCACCCCAGCAGATGCGCCCCGGCGTAGATGCCCGCCGCCAGCGCACCGCACAGTCCGGCCGCCCGGAGTACGGGGCCGGGCTGCCGCCGCTTCAGGCGGAGCCGGCCGGACCAGGCCAGGAAGACCGCCGCGAGGGCAACCGCAAGCAGCAGGGCCTGGGAGTAGCGGACGAGGAACATCAGGGTGAGGCCGCCCGCGACGAGGACCGCGCCGGTGCGGGGCCCCGCACCGGCCCGGGCCGTCACGCCCGTGCTCGTCCCGGATTCCACGTCCGTACGAGGCCGGCCCCGCAGCAGCAGGACACAGCCGAGGAGGACCACCGTGCCGAGTGCCAGGGAGAGTCCGTCGCTCAGCGGGTTCATGGCGACGGTGCCGGTGGGCAGCGCGAGGTACAGGGCCTGCCCGGCCAGACCGGCGCGCCGGGAGACGCCCGCGGCGCGGAGGGTGAACAGGACGCAGACGCTGCCGGCCAGGGCGATGACGAGCCCGGCGAGCCAGAGGCCCCAAGTGGGGCCGAGGACGGTCAAGAAGGGGACCAGGAACAGCGGATAGCCCGGCCTGGCCTCGAAGATGGCCATGAACCGCTGGTTGGCGAACGGGGCGGTCATCCCCTCCGTGTTGCCGTGGCGGGTCCAGTACGCGACCGAGTCGTTCAGCCGGCGCACGCACTGCTCCTCCGACTCCCCCACGGCCTTCCTGTTGGTCCAGGGGACAGGGCTCAGGGAAGCGTGCTGCCCGCTGGCGCAGGAGTAGGCGATGGCCCTCCGGCCCGCCTCCTGACGGCTCTCGCCACTGAGGCTCAGGGCGTAGGAGAGGTAGTTCTTCGTGTCGGGCGAGGCCCGTCCGGTGACCGCCGTCAGCTGGAGTCCGGCGAAGGCCACGGCGATGAGCAGCACCCCGATGAGGCCCAGGTGCTGTTTTCTGCGGATGTTCGGCATCGGACGGGCGCTCCCCTGCATACGGCGGTTGCCTCATCAACGAGAGAACCCCCGTGGGGTGGCGTTCCCGAGCGGTTCCGGGACCCGGCGCGTGCCCGGACCCGGCGGGCTCGGCTTGCGCTACCGGCCCCGCGGCTTTCCGCGCTTGCCGCTCTGGCCGCCGGCCCGGCCGCCTGCCTGGGGCTTCCTGCCCGCCGCGGGCTTCTGCCGGGCGGCCGACCCGCCGCCCGCGCCGCCCCGCTTGGCCTTGGCCTTGTCCTTCGCCTTGTCCTTCGCCGGGCGCGGCGGGGTGGCCGCGCGGCCACGGGTGCTGTTGACGGTGCGCCCCCGGACGATCCCGATGAACTCCTCCACCAGGTCGGGGGTGACCTCCGCCTCGGGCCAGGACAGGGCGACGCGTGACTCGGGGGCGCCCGGGACCGGACGGTAGGTGAGGTCCTTGCGGTGGTGGAGGCGGGCCAGGGACTGCGGGACGAGGAGGACGCCCACGCCCGCCGCCACCAGCTCGATCGCGTCCGCCGTGGTCGCCGGGCGCTCGACGGCGGGACGGCCGGGCAGGGTCTCCCAGTCGAGGAGGTCGTCCAGCGGGTGCAGCACGATCTCGTCGGACAGCTCGGCGAGCGACACCTCCTCCGCGGCGGTCGCGACGTGGTCCTTGGGGATCACGACGACGGTCGTCTCGGTGTAGAGGGGGATCGCGCTCAGGACGTCCCGGTCGACCGGGAGCCGTACGAGACCGGCGTCGGCGCCGCCGCCCGCCAGCAGGCCCGGCGCCTCGGCGGCGGTGGCCTGGACGAGTTCCAGGGAGGTGTGGGGCAGCCGCTCGTGCCAGACCCTCACCCACTTGGTGGGCGTCACGCCGGGAACGTACGCGAGCCTGAAGGATGAGGGGATGTCCGAGCCTGTCACGGAACCAGGCTACCGGCAGGTGGTCGGAGGTATGTCCCATGGTCGATACCCTGGACCCATGACGTCGCACAAGACCGCCCAGACCATGAAGCCCGCCACGGCGGCGAAGAAGCTGGGTGTGTACCTCCAGGCCACCCCCGCCGAGTTCCAGGAGGGTGCCGTCTCCCGCACCGAGCTCAACGCCCTCCAGACCGACCCGCCCGCCTGGCTGGTGGAGCTGCGCCGCACCGGCCCGCACCCCCGCCCGGTCGTCGCCGCGAAGCTCGGCATCTCCATCGCGGGTCTCGCCCGCGGCGGGGTCACCGAGCCGCTCACCACCGAGCAGATCGACGCGCTGAAGGACGAGAAGCCCGAGTGGCTCGAGAAGGAGCGCGCCACGCAGGCCGAGGTGCGCAAGGAGACCGCTCGGATCAAGGAGCGCAACGCCGAGCGGGCCGCGCAGTCCGGCGACCAGTAGTACGGCGACCGGCGCGCGTGAACGACGCGCGCCCGTCGGGGCGTGTCCGGCGGATCAGGGCCGGCGGCCCCGGCCCTGGGGGGAACTGGCCCATGCTGACCGCGCGGTGAATCGTCGCGGCCAGTTCCCGCGCGTCCTCGGTGAACGTGTCGACCCGGATCTTCCGCGCGTCGCGCAGTTCGATGGCGAATCCGAAGCCCATCCCCCGGGCCTCGGCCAGCGGGCGGCCGTCCTCGGCCGAGGCGGAGCCGATCCGCTCGATGTCCGCCCAGGGAATCAGGGTGGCGTTGCCCGCGACCCGGTGGGTCAGCCCCCGCTCGTGGACGTCGAAGCACTGTTCCCGCGTGCGGAGGGCCTGCGTCAGGCGCCATACCCCGAGACCCAGTCCGACCAGCCCCACTCCGAGCAGCAGGCCCGCCAGTTCGGGTGCGCCGTCGGTGGTGCCGATGGAGGCGATGGTCACGGGCACTCCGAAGGCGAGGCCGATGACACCGGTGACCAGCAGGGCACCGGCCAGCCGTAGACGTCTGCTGCCGTCAGTGCGGTGCTCGCGGACGAATCCGCCCAGCTCTCGTGCGGCATCGGTGCGCCTCATCACGTCTCCCCCGTCGTGTACACATCAGATTCTGCCCGAGTGCGGGGGTGTGTGTCAGGGAAACCGGCGGGCGCATGCCACGGGCCCGCGGCCGGTCCGCCCCGCCGACGCGTACGTCGGTGGAACGGCCCTGCCGCGGGCCCGTCGGGTTGCCGGACCGGTCAGAGAGCGCCGGACTCGGCGATGGTGACCTTGGCGCTGGTGCGGCCGCTAGAGGAGCCGAGCGCCTCGATCTTGCGGACCAGGGCCATGCTGTCGTCGTCGGCGACCTCGCCGAAGACCACGTGCTTGCCGTCCAGCCACGGGGTGAGCACCGTGGTGATGAAGAACTGCGAACCGTTGGTGTTCTTTCCGGCGTTGGCCATCGAGAGCAGGCCCACACGGTCGTGCTTGAGCTGGAAGTTCTCGTCGGCGAACTTCTCGCCGTAGATGCTCTTGCCGCCGGTGCCGTCACCGCGGGTGAAGTCGCCGCCCTGGAGCATGAAGTCCGTGATGACGCGGTGGAAGGACGAGCCGGCGTAGCCGAAGCCCTTCTCGCCGGTGGCGAGCGCGCGGAAGTTCTCCGCCGTCTTGGGGACGACGTCGTCGAACAGGTTGAACGTGATACGCCCTGCGGGCGCGTCGTCGATGGTGATGTCGAAGTAGACCTTGGTTGTCATGGTGACATCCTCACATTCCTGGCAACCGCAGGTGAAACCCGGGTTGGGTCGGCACGTCGGACGTCCTGTTCCGCTCACCTCCCGGCGGCCTCCCCGTACGCCGCGTAGACGGCGTTCACCAGGGCCGTCTTGCGCGGGTCGTCGGCGAGCCGGGAGCCCATCCGGTTCATGACGTACCCGAGGGCGATTCCGGCATCCGGGTCGGCCAGGCCGCAGGAGCCGCCCGCGCCGTCGTGGCCCAGCGCACGCGGGTCGGGGCCGTAGGAGCGGTTCGCACCGCTCAGCCAGAGGCCGAGGCCGATCTCCGTCTCGTGGACGAAGCCGTCGCCGAGGACGAGGTCGCGGCAGGGGCCCTGCCCTTCCCCCACGCGGGCCGCGGCCTTCTCGGAGAGGATCCGGCGGCCGTCGAGGCTGCCGCGCCCGGCCAGGATCCCGTAGAGCGCGGCGACCGCGCGGGCGGTGCCGTGGCCGTTGGCCGCGGGGATCTCCGCCGCCCGCCAGGCGGGCGTGTTCGCGGCGGCCCGGCCGGTGGGCGGGTTCAGCAGGGAGGCGACGGCGACCGGTGTCATCCGGTCCAGGAGGGCTGCCTGGGCGGCCCGGTCGGGGCGTTCCTGGACGAGTTCGGCCAGCCGGTGGGTCTCGCTCTCCGGGAGGCCGAAGGTGAAGTCGATGCCCAGCGGCCCGGTGATCTCCTGCCGGAGGAACGCCCCGGGCAGCAGCCCGGTGATCCGGCGGACCACTTCGCCGACGAGGAATCCGTAACTGATCGCGTGGTAGCCGGAGCGGGTGCCCGGCTCCCACCAGGGGGTGGTGGCGGCGAGCCGGGCGCAGGCCGTCTCCCAGTCGTACAGCTCCTCCAGGGTGAGCGGGGTGTCGGGCCCGGCCACTCCGGAGCGGTGCGAGAGGAGGTGGCGTACGAGGACGGATTCCTTGCCGTTCGCGGCGAACTCCGGCCAGTGGGCGGCGACCGGGGCGTCCAGGTCGAGCAGGCCCCGGTCGGCGAGGACATGGGCGCAGAGCGCGGTCGGGCCCTTGCCGGTGGACCAGACGTTGACCAGGGTGTCCCGTTCCCAGGGGCGGGTGCGGGCCGCGTCGGCCCAGCCGCCCCAGAGGTCCACCACCGGTTTCCCGTCGACCAGGACGGTCACCGCCGCGCCCAGTTCGCCGCGCTCCGTGAAGTTCTCCTCGAAGGCGTCCCGGACTCCGCTGAACCGGTCGTCGCAGTGGCCGTGGATCTGCGGCACGGGGCCTCCCTCGTCGCGGGCGCGGGTCCGGCGGCGGAACCGGATGCCTCCGCAACGTACCGACTGGTCGGACCGGAGGGAAGGGCCGGCGCCCCGGGGTCCCGGGAGGCCCCGGACCCCGCCCGGGTCAGCGGATGCCCGCCTCCAGGCTCAGGCTCCAGCGGCCCGGCAGGCCGGTCAGCGTGATGGTGGACAGCGGGCGGACGTCGACGTTCCAGTACGCGGACGGCGGGGCGTTCAGGGCGTAGACGAGGGCGGCCCGGATCACGGCGGGTTCGGCGACCGCGACGACGAGGCCGTCGGCGGCGGGGCGGGTGTCCAGCCAGCCGCCCACCCGTCCGATGAAGCCGAGCATCGACTCGCCGCCGTGCGGGGCGCTGCGCGGGTCCGCGAGCCAGTGGTCGACGGCGGCCGGTTCCCGTGCGGTGACCTCGCCCAGCGTCAGCCCCCGCCAGCGGCCCATGTCCCAGTCGCGCAGGGCCGGTTGCGCCATCGGCGCGAAGCCGAGGGCGTCCCCGGTGGCACGGCTGCGCGGAGTGGGCGAGCAGTAGCGCAGCTCGGCGGCGCCGAGCGGGACGAGCGTATGGGCGACGAGCTGCACCTCGTGCCAGCCGGCCTGATCGAGCGGCCGGTCGTCGTCGAAACGTTCGGCCAGCCGGGAGGAGCTGCGCGCCGCTGCGACCAGGGAGACCCGAAGCGTCATGGCGGGATCGTGGGGCCGAACGCCTGTTTGGTCAAGAGGGCCTGCGAGCCCGGCCCGGCCGGACTGGTGCCCTCAGCTGCCCGGGAGCCCGTCGAAGGCGGTACGGAGGCGGCGGACGCCTTCCGCGATCTCGGCCGCTCCGGAGACCGCGGCGAAGCTCAGGCGGACGTGGCCGGCCGGCGGTTCGGCGCAGAAGTAGGGGCGTCCGGGGGCGATGGCGACGGAGGCGCGCAGGGCGGCCGAGACGACGGCCGGCTCGTCGGCGCCCGTTCCCGCGCCGCTGCCCGGGAGCCGGAGCCAGAGGCTCCCGCCGCCCGCCGGGAGATGCGGCAGCGCGAGTTCCGGCAGTTCGCCGCTCAGGGCGGCCGCCATGGTCGTACGGCGGTGCCTCAGCTCGGCGGCGACGGCGGCGAGGTGACGGCCCCAGGACGGGGATCCGACGAGTTCCAGCGCGGCTTCCTGGAGCGGCCGGGGCACGAAGAAGCTGTCGACGACCTGGATGGCCCGCAGGCGCTCCAGCACCGGCCCCCGGGCGGCCAGGGCCCCGACCCGCAGGCTGGGCGAGGTGACCTTGGTCAGCGAGCAGACGTGGACGACGACGCCGTCGGGGTCGTCGGCGGCCAGCGGGGCCGGCAGCGGTCCGGCGTCGTCGTGGACGAGCCTGCGGGCGAAGTCGTCCTCGATCACGAATGCCCCGGCCGCCCGGGCGATGGCCAGGATCTCGGGGCGGCGGGCCGGTGCGAGGGTGGCCCCGGTGGGGTTCTGGAAGAGCGGCTGGGTGACGAGGACCCGGGCGCCGGTGGCCCGGAAGGCGTCGGCGAGCAGTTCGGGGCGCACCCCGTCGGCGTCCATCGGCACGGGGACGGGGCGCAGCCCGGTGGCGCGGGCGGCGGCGAGCATCCCGGGATAGGTGGGCGACTCCACGAGGACCGGGGCGCCGGGCGGGGCGAGCGCGCGCAGCGCGGTGGCCAGCGCGCTCTGGCCGCCCGCGGTGATCAGGACGTCGGCGCCGGAGACGGCGGGGCCGATCTCGCGGGCGAACCAGGACCGCAGTTCGGGCAGTCCGTCCGTCGGGGGGCGGCCCCAGGCGCCCGGCCTGCGGCCCGCGCGGGCCAGGGCGGCGGAGAGCGCCCGCTCGGGCTGGAGGGAGGAGTGGAGGTAGCCGCCGTTGAACTCGATGACGCCGGGCGGCGGTGCGGCGAGAGTGACGAGCACCCCGGAGGCGTCCACGGTGCGCGGCACCACTTCGGGCCCGCCGTCGCCGCTCAGCGACACCTCCTGCCAGGACGTGTCGCCCGGCGCGGGGGGTGCGACGCGGGGGTGCGCCCGGAAGGCGCCGGAGCCGGGGCGGGTGACGACGAGCCCCTCGGCGGCGAGCTGGGCGATGGCGCGGGAGACGGTGACGGGGCTGACCCGGAACCGTTCGACGAGCGCTCGACTGGACGGCAGCTTTCCACCAGGTGAGTAGCGGTTGAGGTCGGCCCGCAGGGAAGTGACCAGTTCGGCGACGCTGCTACGCTCGTGCATGAGAGCAGAGAATAGCGCTATCCAGTCCACATCGATAGCAGTTGCCCGGCCGGTCGGCACCTTGCAGGCCGCCCCGGCGATCAGGTCGACAGCGGCTGGGCCCGAGGCTGCTGGCGGGCCGGGAAGCAGGCCCGCGCCGGGGCCGTCGGCCGGCCGGAGCGGCACGGTGCTCGCCGGGCTCGGCGTGGTGGCGTTCTCGCTCACCTTTCCGGCCACGGCCTGGGGCCTGGAGAGCTTCGGCCCCTGGTCCCTGGTCGCTCTGCGCAGCGTGCTCGCCGCCCTGATCGCGGGCAGTGTGCTGCTGGCCGCGCGCGTCCCGCTGCCCGATCGCCGGCACTGGGCCGGGCTCGCGGTCGTCGGGGGCGGGGTGGTGGTGGGCTTCCCGCTGCTGACGACGCTGGCCCTGCGGACCTCGACCACCTCGCATGCGGCCGTGGTCGTGGGCCTGCTGCCGCTGACCACGGCGGTGCTGGGGTCCCTGCGCACCGGTGAGCGGCCGTCGCGCACGTTCTGGACCGCGGCCCTCGCCGGGGCCGCCGTGGTGATCGCCTTCACCGTGCAGCAGAGCGGCGGCGCTCTCGCCTCCGGCGACCTGTATCTGTTCGGCGCTCTGCTCGTGTGCGCGGCCGGATACACCGAGGGCGGCCGGCTGGCCCGGTCGATGCCGGGATGGCACGTGGTCGGCTGGGCCCTGGTCCTGTGCCTGCCGCTCGCGGTGGCGGGCAGTCTGGTGGCCCTGCCCCTCGAACCCGTGCACCTGAACGCCCACGGTGTCCTCGGCCTGGTCTGGGTCGCCGCCGGATCGACCTTCCTCGGGCTGTACGTCTGGTACCGGGGCATGGCGGCGATCGGCGTCGCCCGGGCCAGTCAGCTCCAGCTCGCCCAGCCGCTGCTGACGCTCGTGTGGTCCTTTCTGCTGCTCGGCGAGGAGATGTCCGCCGCGGCTCCGGTCGCGGCGGTGGCCGTGCTCGTCTGCATCGCCGCCACCCAGCGGGCCGGCCGGGGCGCAGCGCGGGAATCCCGGCGCATACGGTCATAGACTTGTCGACACGGACACCGTCTCCCCCTGTGAGGAGGTCGCTCCCGATGGAGGCACACACGGGCGACCGGCTGCTGATGCACGGCAGGACCGTGGGACAGCACGACCGGGTCGCCGAGATCATCGAAGTGCTCGGCGACGGGGGCGCTCCCCCGTACCGGCTCCGCTTCGAGGACGGCCACGAACACCTGATGTCACCGGGCCCCGACAGCGTCGTCCAGCACATGGAGACGCCGGAGGACGAGCGGCGGCGGTAGGAGCGCCGGGACCGGGACCGTACGCCGGGTCCCGGCCCCCGCGCCTCGCCGGAGACCGGGGGCCGGGGACCGGGACGGGTTCACCTCGACGGGCGGCCGCGGTGCGGATATGTGCGGCCCCGGTCCGGGTAGAGCCGGACCCGGTCCGTGTAGTGGTCGGCCACCACGCGCCGCATCGCGCCGATCCGGTCGGCCGCCACGCTCTTCCCGGAGAAGAAGACATGGCCGCCCACCTCCGGGTGGTCCCGGGCGAGGGTGAGGTGGCGGGAGAGTTCCGCCGGGTCCTGCCAGGGGGCAGGCTGGGCTGGGTCGCCCGCCTTGTACAGCGCCTCGCCCGCGTACAGATCGACGCCCGTGCCCCGGACGGTCCCGCTCCACCAGGCGAGGACCTTGGCGTAGTCGGCGGCCGTCTGGCCCACATACCAGTAGATCTGCGGGCAGATGTAGTCGATCCACCCTTCCTTGACCCACTTACGGGTGTCGGCGTACAGGTCGTCGTAGGTCTGCACGCCCGCCCGGGTGTCCGAACCCAGCGGGTCGGTCGCCGCGTTGCGCCAGACGGCGAAGGGGCTGATGCCGAAGCGGACGTGGGGCTTGATCTGCCGGATCCGCTCCGCCGTCTCGCGCACGAGCCGGTCGATGTTGTCGCGCCGCCAGGCAGCCCGGTCGGCGAAACCGCCTCCGTACCGCTCGAACTCCGCGTCGTCGTCGAAGGTCTGACCGGCCACCGGATACGGGTAGAAGTAGTCGTCCCAGTGCACCGCGTCGATGTCGTAGCGCCGCACGGCGTCCAGCATCGCGTCCTGGACGAAGCGGCGGACCTCCGGCAGCCCGGGGTTGTAGTAGAGCTTCCCGCCGTACGGCACGACCCATCCCGGATGCTGCCGGGCCGGGTGGGAGGCGATGAGGCGGGTGGGGTCGGTGTGGTTCGCCACCCGGTAGGGGTTGAACCAGGCGTGCAGCTCCAGGCTCCGGTCGTGCGCCGCGCGCACCGCCGTGCCGAGCGGGTCCCAGCCCGGGTCCTTCCCCTGGGTTCCGGTGAGGCAGGCGGCCCACGGCTCGTGCGGCGAGGGCCACAGGGCGTCGGCGGTCGGCCGGACCTGGAACACCACCGCGTTGAGCCGCAGCTCGACCGCCCGGTCCAGATACGCGAACAGCTCGGCCTCCTGCCGCGCCGCCGTGAGCCCCGGCTCGGACGGCCAGTCGATGTTGGCGACGGTGGCGACCCACATGCCGCGCACCTGACCGGGCGCCGCCCCGGGCCGCCCGCCGCCCCCTCGCCTCCCCACCGGGGAGGCGACCGCGTCACCGGCCGACGTCATCGCCGCCACCAGTCCGGCCGCGCCCAGCACGAACGCCCGTCTCGCCACTCCCGTTCGCCGCATCCCGGCCCACCTCTCTCCACCACGTCACGCACCCGACTCCGATAGCTCTACGTAACCGCATCATGCCCATCCGTGGCCGCCATGACCCGCGGGACGTCCGGGTCGGCATTCGGAGTAACGTCGTGGGGTCGAGGCGGGCACCGGAATCACACGGGACCCTGCGATACGGAGAACAGCGAAAGGCACGAGGTGACGGACTCTATGGCCGACATTGCACGCGTCGGAGTGGTGGGCTGTGGCCAGATGGGCGCAGGTATCGCGGAGGTGTGCGCGCGCAGCGGCCTCGAAGTGAAGGTCGCCGAGACCACCGGCGAAGCGCTGGAGATCGGCCGCACCCGTCTGCACAACTCCCTCTCGAAGGCCGCCGAGCGCGGCAAGATCAGCGCGGAGGAGCGGGACGAGACCCTCGGCCGTCTGAGCTTCACGACCGACCTCGGGGAGTTCGCCGACCGCGATCTCGTCATCGAGGCCGTCGTGGAGAACGAGCAGGTCAAGACCGAGATCTTCCAGGTGCTCGACCAGGTGGTGACCCGGCAGGACGCGATCCTGGCCTCCAACACCTCCTCGATCCCGCTGGTGAAGCTGGCCGTCGCCACCTCGCGCCCGGACCGGGTCATCGGCATCCACTTCTTCAACCCGGCCCCGGTGCAGAAGCTCGTCGAGCTGATCCCCGCGCTGACCACCTCGGACGAGACGATCGCCCGCGCCGAGGCCGTCGTGCAGGACGTGCTCGGCAAGCACCCGATCCGCGCCCAGGACCGGTCCGGGTTCGTCGTGAACGCGCTCCTGATCCCGTACCTGCTCTCCGCGATCCGGATGTTCGAGTCGGGCATCGCCAGCCGCGAGGACATCGACAACGGCATGGAGATGGGCTGCGCCCACCCGATGGGTCCGCTCAAGCTGGCCGATCTGATCGGCCTGGACACCGTGGCATCGGTCGCGGACTCGATGTACGCCGAGTACAAGGAGCCGCTGTACGCCGCTCCCCCGCTGCTCCAGCGGATGGTCGACGCGGGCCGCCTCGGCCGCAAGACCGGCTCGGGCTTCTACCCGTACGCCTGACCACCGCCCGCAGGCCCGGCGCTCACCTCGCCGGGCCCGCCGGGGCACGTTCTCCGAGGTCAGGACCGTGTGCGGCCCGGAAGAGCCTCGTCTGCTCGTGCCGACCCGACGCCGTGCCGGAGCGCTACAGAGCGACGGCGAGGCTGCACGTGCCCGAAGCCCAGGGCCTTCAGCGCTGTCGCGGCCTTCCGTGCTTGTACTGCGAAAACTCCCTCGGATCTCCCTCCGACAGAGCTGAAAGTCCCTGAAAGGACGTCATATAGGAGATCCGCCACTCTTGAGCCGCTTTGGAGGCAACGCTGGAAATACTGAGTGATAGAGCTCCACATCTCAGCCTAAATATTCAACACCTCAGCATGCGGGCCCGCCACTCCCAGGGCCGGATTCAGAGCTCAGGACACGTCCCGGCCGATCCAGCGGTCCCGGAACCAGGTCAGGGTCTCGGCCAGCGCGTCGCGGTTCCCGTCCTTCTCCAGCAAGGCCAACCGGAAGTTGGGACGCAGGTCCAGCTTCCCCTCCGGGATGTCGACGCCGTCCAAACCGTTGACGCGGCCGAGGAGCTCCGCACGCAGCAAGCGGTCGGTGAAAGGCTCGCGGGTGGCGAGGTACTGGAAGACCACCTCCGCCGAACCACCGCGTCCACCACCGGGGTAGAGCACCAGCGGCCAGATCCCGGCGCCGGGGAGACCTGCCGCACCCAGCATCAGGAAGGCGCTGGTAGTGACTTGGCCGGCCCCATAGCCGACCCAGCCGCCCAGGTCCTCCCACCGGGCGAGGAGAGTACGCACCGCGCCCACGGTCTCGGGGGTATCGTCCGCGGCGAGCTGGCGGGAGAACCGCTCGGCCCGGGTTTCCTCCTCTGGCTCCGCTCCGTCGCGCCCCGCCGCCACCGCGCCCTCCGAAGACTGCTCCTGGTCGGGATCGGCCAGCAGCAGTGCTAGGTCGGTGCTGGTCAAGCGTTGCGCGGGGTCCGCGGCCCCGGTCTGGGTGAAGTGGATGCCGTCGGCGCTCAGTCGCGCCCGTACGTCCTCACCCTCCGGCTGCGGGCCGGCCCAGCGAAAGCCGTCGGCGATCCGGCCCTCCGCGTTGAGGACGCGGTAGGCCTGCACGACGCCCGCGGTCTGGGCAAGGTGGTTGCCCACCGCCTGGGCGCCGGAGCCGATGTACGCGGCGAGGTCACCGTACGACGTCCAGGTGCCGTGCGGCAGGGCGGCGAGGACCTGGTGGACGAGCTGCCAGTCGCGGCTCCGCTCGGCTCGGCCCACCCCGCGCAGCGGGGACGGCCACAGCGCGAGCGCCCGCTCGGCCAACTCGTCGGCACGGGAGCCGATCTCGCGGGCGCCCCAGCGGTCGGTGGCGGCGATGCGGCGGTTCATCTCCAGGTGGCTGCTGTGCAGCAGGTCCTGCTTGCGGTCGAAGGGGTGGTTGGAGAGCTCGGAGTTCTGAGCGGTGAGGGTCAGGTTGCCCAGGGTGTGCTGGAGTCGGGCGTGCACGTCCTGTGGGGTCTCGCCGTCGGTGGCGTCCTCGGCGAGAACTTGGAGCCAGTCGTCGCCCGCCGACTGCGGCAGGACGTGCTCGATGGTGAGTTTCGCGGCGGCGAAGTCCACAGGCTCGGGGTGGTCGTAGCTCTCCTCCAGCCGCTGGAGGACCAGTTTGCGCTGCTCCGGCCGGCCGTACAGGTAGAAGGGCGCGGTCCTGAACTTCTCGCGCAGTTCGTCGTCGTCGGGCCAGTAGCGGTTGCTGGCGGAGAGGAGCTGACGCAGCCCGTCGGCGACGGGGACGTCCAGCGGAAGCTGGGCGGGAACCGACTGGAAGATCCGGTTGAGGTTGTTTGGCGGTACGCGACACACGGTGCGGCGTACCAGAAAGCTCTCGATGTACGACAAGGCGCGGGCCGTCTCCGCCGAGTCGGTCTCTCCACGTTCGCGACGGTCGAGCAGCAGCATCAGCGCCGGGTACGTGGCCGCGGCCTCCCAGGCGTCGAGTCCGCGAAGGTGGGCACGGACAGCCGGATCGCCCTCCTCGTCGGGGCGGACCACCTTACGGAAGTGCATGGACCGCCGGTGCAGTTCTTTCACGTACGCCTCGATGTCCGCTTCCCTGACCTCGGTCTGCTCGAAACGGTGCTGCTGAGCCGCGTACAGGTCCTGGCGGCGGACCCGGTCGTCGCCGTCAAGCACGAGCTGCAGCCACATGAGCTGTTCGAGCTCTTTGTTGCTCAGGCTTGCCTGGAGCGGCAACCAGTACGTCTCGTAGACCAGTTCGCCACGGGTCGGCAGCCGCATGAAGAGGTAGTTGCGCAGCAGGTCGGCCTGGCTGAGCTTGAGACCGGTGTTGTTGAGGGACTCGAAGATGCGGTGGACGTTGTCACCGGCCTCGGCGGTCACCGCGACCAGGGTGAGCCGGGAGGTGATCGCCTGCTCGATCCGGAGGACGTCCTGCGGGTCGGCGGGGTCCTCCGCCTCGACGAGTTTGCGGCGGAAGAAACGGTAGGCGACAGAAACGTTGTCCCCCGCCGCCTGCCCCTCGTGGGTGCCTCGGATGTGCGCGGCGTAGTTCGGCCGGTCGGCCTGGGTGGGCAGGAGACGGAACCGGGCGTTCTCGTTCTTCCGCTTGTTGATCAGGTATTCCTCGTCAATCCGCTCGGCCTCGTCCGGCCGGCTCTGGGCGAGGTGGTCCCGGATGGCGGCGAGTGCGAGGGAGATCGTGGTCAGCCGCTGCTGGCCGTCGACCACCAGCCAGCGAGGGAACGTCGCCTCGTTTTGCGGGGACGGGGCAAGCACCACGGAGCCGAGGAAGTGCGCGCTCGCTTTCTCCCCGGTCTCCAGCAGGTCCACCTGATCGAGGATGTCGCTCCACAGCTGAGCCAACTGCTTCTCTGTCCAGGAGTACGTCCGCTGGTAGAGCGGCACCTGGAACTGTTGAGCTCGCCCCTGCACGAGGTCGGCGAACAGCGTCTCTTTGGCCTGCACAGTGGTACCCGCTCCCCTTGGATTCCCTCGACCCCACACCCATACGCCCCGCACAGTGGTGCCTGGAAGACCGACAATAGGGCGTGCCACCAACGCTCTTCCGCAAAACGATCGAGATCGGGCAACGAGACGTGGGAACGGCAACGAACAGGACTCGGGCGTCGTGGTCGCGCGATAGGTCGGTCCCCGGCTCTGCGCTGGAAGCGGCGGGGGATGGTCCGTCAGCGCCCTCCCTGCTGGGCGCGGCGCCGGGCCGAAGGCGCGGGCGCCGGTGGCGGGGGCGCCGGTGGCGGGGGCGCCGGTGGCGGGGGCTCGGGGCTGTCCTTCATCAATTCCAGCAGCCGGAATGCGCGTTCGCTGGTCTCGCGGGATGCGCACAGCGCGGCCAGGAGCAAAACTCCGACAGTGGCCAGTCGGGCGGTGAACAGCACCGCGTCCATGTCGGTGTCCACTGCGTGCTGGTCTGTGGTCTTCATCGGCGTTCTTCCTCTCATTGAGCCGACGCCCGGCACGCCGGGCTTACGGGCTCAGGGTCTACGGTCGTGGAGCGTGCAGGGCCTCGCCGAGGCCACGATCACTCCGACCGGGCTACGGTTCCGCTGGGGATCCCGGGGCCTATGCAGGGAGCTGCAAGAGGCCGGTCTGTGGTTCTTGCAGCGGCGGGTGTCACCTTCCGCCAGGGCGCGGTCTGCCGTCGAGCAGATCCCTGGGGACTGCCTACGCGGCGTCAGCAAGACCGCCGTCAGCGGCCGATCCGGCCGCGCTGATGCCCACGACCTCAAGTGAAACGCCGCGCGCGGCCAGCGCCTTCGCGGTCTGAGCGAGGGTGATCTGGGAGAAACCGAAGAGGGAATCAGGGGTGAGTTCGGCTCCGGTCTTCAGGTGGATGGCGAGGACGAGGCGCTTGGGGAGGAAGTCGTCGGGCAGCGTGCGCCGGCCGTCGCTCGCGATGCGGACGCGCTGGGCGAAGTTCGCGCGGGCGACCGCGGAGTCGTACAGAACCTCGACGGCTACCCGGGCCTGGTTGTAGAGGTGGCTGAGGGCACCGGAGCCACGGGCCTGCTTAACGAGGACGAGGGTGTCGTCCTGCGTGAGGAAGTCGCAGATCTCGATCTGGTCGCTGGGCTTCGCCGGGTTGGGAATGGTCTTGCAGTCGAGCACGACCCAGTCTTCCCAACCGACGGTCCGGGCCGTCTTCTTGTTGTAGGGCGTCTCCGACATTCCGCGAGGCCAGGCCGGCAGGACGACAGAAGGAACGGGAGCGAACAGCCGCTGCACCTCGGTGTGGAGGGAGGCGAGGTATGAGGCCCCGAACTCGTACCACTCGCCGTCCAGCAGGCAGAACACGTGGGAGCCGAGGGAGACGGTGGCCTCGATCCAGCGCAGGGTTCCGACGGTGGCGATCACGTCGTCCGGCGCGCTCCGCCTGCGGCGCTCCCGAAGGAGCTTGACGGTGCCGGACTTGAGGGCTTCGAGGCGGCTCCCGGAGGGGAGATACCGGACGCGGCCGAGCACGTAACCGAGGTCGAACGCGTCCGACTCGAAGCTCCCGTCGCTGTTGATCCGCGTGCGGTAGGTGGCGGCCTCCGCATCGTTGCGCAGGTGGTCGAAGGGCACGGTCTCGGCGATACGGCCGTCGGCGGGCAGGCCGAGCTGGTCGTCCAGCGCCCGCTCGAGCTGGGTGAGGACGGTCTCGTCCTTGACCGGGACGATGTGCTCGACGAACTCGAGGTCCTGATGCGGCAGGCGTTCGGTGCAAGCGCGGGCGATCTGGCGGATGTCGGAGACCAGGTCCGCCGGCTCGACCCCGAGGGGCAGGCGCAGTCCGCAGCCGCCCAGCACGCTGAATCCTCCGGCCCTGCCCTTGAGGGTCCGCGTGAGCGGGGCGTCGTCGAGGTAGCCGCCGAGACTGCGCACGATCCGGGTGTGGTCGCCGAGGCCGAGCGCGGGCACGGGAGCACCGTTGGGAACAAGGGAGATGTCCGTGCGAGCCTGACCGAGAATTCCGGAGACGGCACCGCGGACGAGGGTCGGGTCGATTTCCCGGATCGCAAAGGACAGGCCGAACCGCTTGTCCTTGAGCCGCTCGGGGATGAGCCGGTACCCCTGGTCACAGCCGATGGCGTACACCTGGCCGTCGACGGCGAGCAGCAGCAGGGCGGCGGTGCGACGTACAGCCTCGGTGACGGGGATGCCGGTGGTGCGGGCCATCTGCTCGCACCAGCCGGCCTCATCCTGCTCCATGCCGCAGGTGAGGTAGACCGCAGGCACTCCGAGGCTGTCCGGCGTGTGCAGTTCCGCGCCGAGTGCGCTCAGGTAGTCGTGATCAAGGACGTCGTACATGGCTTCCCTGGTGGGGGCCACGCCGTGAAGCCGGTAAAGGGTGCGCGAGACGGTGGTGGGTGCCATGAGGGGCCTCCGAAGTGTTGAGGGCGCGTGAAACACATGCGGTGGACAAGAGATCGGGCCTTACGAGGAGAACGCGGTGGAAGGAGACGGCCGGGGGATTCAGGCCGCGGTGACGGTCGGGGCGTTGGGCAGCTTCCTGCCTGCATCGTCGATGGCACGCCGGGCGGTGCGCTCCGCGATGCGTCCGGTCGCCCGGCACAGAGCGAGGTTGGCGAGGGTGTCGGCGGTCTTGTTCAGTTCGTGGCCTATGTGGCCCTTGAGCCAGCGGACGTCGATGCGTCCGGCGTGCGGGAGGAGCCGTTCGAGAAGGCTGCCGCTTTCGGGGAAGAGCAGGGCCCGGTGTGCGGGATCAGGTGATCCCTCGGTGAGGCCCGTGTGGAGGCAGGTGACGGCCTGCTTGCTGTCGCACAGGACGACGACCTGCGCGTCGTCGTCCTGTGCGCAGGGCCGAGAGCGCTGCTTCACGGATGCCGATGCTCTCGGCTTCGCCTCCGTATGTGAGCCACGCCTTGTGACGGCTCGCCTTCTTCGGCGCGCCCGGCTCGCCCATGAAGCCGCGTACCTGGGGCGGGCCGGGCTCCTGAAGTAGCGGGGGGAGGTCATGTAGGTCTCCGGTCTGCCAGTTCGGCGCCGGACTCGAATGAGGCCGGTGTCCCGATCGATGTCGTCGTGCTGACAGGGACCAAAGTGGCAGAACTCAAGGCACGTGATGTCCTACAAAGCCGATAACCCGGGTTATCAGACCTCTAAAGTTGAATGAGTGATTCCGCAAGTACTGTGTGCAGAGTTCTGAGGTGCCGCATCCGCGAAGGGTGTCGGAAGCGTCCACGAGGAGGGAGCGGAGCGAAATGACCGGTGCGCATGGAGCGGCTGCTCCCATCCTGCCGGAGGTTATGTCCGGGCGGATCAGTTACGCGGAAATCGCAACACTCGCGCAGGTCAAGCGGCCCGTCGTCACCACCTGGGCCCGCCGGCACGCCGACTTCCCGCAGCCCGTAGGTAACGAGGGCGGCAGTCCGGTCTTCGACGGTCGCGCTGTCATCGAATGGCTCCTGACCACCGGCCGGGGCAAATCCGACGCTCGCCAGCTCCGGGCCGAACTGGCTCTACACACCTTGTCCTTCTGGTGCCGGCGAATGCCCGCCAGGACGATGCTCGACGGAGTGACGGCGCTGATCCACCTGCGGTACGAACTGGACGAGCCCCTGGCCGATCTCGGCTGGGACGCGCTCCTGCAACGGGCCGACGAGATCGACTTCGAGGACACGTACATCCGCCAGGAGGTATTCGCGCTCACCTCTGACGACGCGGCCGGGCAGGCTCTCGCAGGCCTCGCCGACGAGCTCATCGAAGCGGCCTACTCCCCCGCCGAGGCCGTCGAGTGGGTCATGGAAGCCCGCCGCCGGCTGGGCTGCAACGACCTCGCCATGGACGAGCCCGCATCCGCCGTCACCACGACTCTGGCCCGTCTCTCCGGCATCGCGGCTCTGGACGAGGACTCGGAGGACTTCATCGTTGCCGTTCCCTACGCGAACAGCGGCGACCTCCTGGTAGCCCTGCACGCGCAGACCGACCCCGAGGTCCGCCCCTTCTTCCTGGCCGCCGAACCCACCCAGGACTTCGCCCGTCTCGCGCGGCGCCGCATGCTCGTCCGCGGCGTCCAGGAGTACGAGCTGGACATGGCCGACGGTCAGCACCTGGCGACCGACGACTGGGGGTACCCCCGCGTCATCGTCTGCGTCCTTCCCTATGGGGCGGCCGAGGCACGGAGCCCGCTCGCCGTTCTCCAGCAGGTCCAGGACCTCACCGATCTGCTGACCGACCACTGCGCGGCCGTCGTCCTCGGCCCTTCCGACGCTCTCGTCCACGCGCTCCCCCCGCGGGAGGAGGCCGACCGCCTGCGGCGCTCCTTTCTCACCGAGGGCCTCCTCAAGGCTGCCGTCAACCTCCCCGAGGGCGCTATCCCATACCGTCCCGCCTACCGCACAGCGATCTGGGTCCTATGCCGTACGCCGGAGGACGAGCGGCGCGGTCAGATCCTGCTCGCCGACCTCTCCTCGAAGCCGCTCACGGCGCCCTCCCTGGACGCCCTGGTCGAGGACCTCGACATCTTCCGCACCGCTGGTTGGAGAGCCGACGGACGCCACGAGCCCCGCAACGGCGAGATCCTCGCCGCGACCGGACTCCGTGACCGGCCCGGCACCGCCTTCGCCCCCCAGCACCGCACGGCCGCCCGTCGCTATACGCGCGCGGTCGTGGAGCGTCCGGCCCGTATCTCGGACCTGGAACTGCGTCTGGCCCAGCTCGCCGACAAGACGCGCCTCGAACTCTCCCTCACGGCCGAGCTCAAGGCGCACGCCGTCCTGCGTCCCGAGGAGCGTCCTTTCCGGCGCACGAGTGTGTCGGTCCTCGTCAAGCAGCGACGTCTGCGTCGCCTGCCCGGTCACCGCATCGCCTCGGAGCATCTGACCGTCGACGGCCACTACCCCGTGCTGACCCCCGACGAGATCACCTTCGGCGCCGGAGGAGCCCGCCGTATCGATCGAGGAGTGCTCCTCACCGCCTACGAGCACGCCGAGTTCACCCAGCCCGGCGACGTGGTGGTCACAGCCACCCCGTCGTTCGGCGCGTGCGTGGACGAAGAGGGCCTGTCGGTGGTCGGCTTCCCGGCGCGCGTGCTGCGGGTACGGCCCGACGCCGACCGCCCCGTACGGCCGCGCGTCCTCGCCGCGCTGCTCCGGGCCGCCGCGGCGGAGTACGCGCGGGTCGGTGGAGCGGTCCGGGCGGCCCGCCGCATCGAGGACCTCCCCATCCCCGACCTGGACCAGGAGGAAGCCGACCGGTACGAGGCCCTCCTCGCCGAGATCAGCCGCCGCACTGCCCTGCTCCGGCAGCAGACCGCGGCTCTGGACGACCTTGCCGCGCTGACCGCCGCCGGCCTCACCGACGGCACCCTTACGCTCATCGAACCGCCCGCATCCTTCCGTTCCTGACCTCTCTCAAGGAGACCCGAGACCCCATGCCCCCCCGGCAGAAGAAGCCCGTCGACCAGGTGGAACTGTTCACCGCCTCGACCGCGAAAGAGATCCAGGCCATCCTCTGGAAGGCCGCCGACAAGCTGCGCGGCTCCATGGACGCCGCCCAGTACAAGGAGTTCGTCCTCGGCCTGATCTTCCTCAAGTACATCTCCGACGCCTTCGACGAGCGCCGCGAGCAGCTCGCCAAGGAGCTCGCCGACGACGGGATCTCCGAGGATCGCCTCGCGGAGTTCCTGGAGGACCAGGACGAGTACACCGGCCACAACGTCTTCTGGGTCCCCGAGACCGCCCGCTGGTCTTGGATCGCGGCCAATGCCAAGAGCAAGGGCGTCGGTCTCCTCCTCGACGAGGCCATGGACGTCATCATGCGGGCGAACCCCTCGCTGACCGCCGTCCTCCCGAAGATCTTCAACCGGGACAACGTCGACCAGAAGCGGCTGGCCGAGCTCGTCGACCTCATCAGCGACGCCCGCTTCGGCGGCGGCAACGACGACAAGCCGGCCCAGGACGTGCTCGGCGAGGTCTACGAGTACTTCCTCGGTAACTTCGCCCGCGCGGAGGGCAAGCGCGGCGGTGAGTTCTACACGCCGAGCAGCGTGGTCCGTCTCATCGTCGAGATCCTGGAACCGTACGAGGGCCGGGTGTACGACCCGGCCTGCGGCTCCGGCGGCATGTTCGTCCAGGCTGGCAAATTCATCGAGTCGCACCGCGGTCGCGGCCACAAGTCCGACATCGCGGTTTACGGTCAGGAGCTCAACGAGCGAACCTGGCGACTGGCCAAGATGAACCTCGCCATCCACGGCATCGACGGCGACCTGTCCTCCCGCTGGGGCGACACCTTCGACCAGGACCGACACCCGGACCTCAAGGCCGACTTCGTCATGGCCAACCCTCCGTTCAACATCAAGGACTGGTCGAGAAACGAGAACGACCCGCGCTGGAAGTACGGGGTCCCGCCGAAGGCCAACGCGAACTACGCATGGCTCCAGCACATCCTTAGCAAGCTTGGCGAACGCGGCACAGGCGGCGTCGTTCTCGCGAACGGCTCGATGAGCAGCCAGCAGAGCGGCGAGGGCGAGATCCGGCGCGCGATGGTCGACGCCGACCAGGTGGCGTGCATGGTGGCCCTGCCGTCTCAGCTGTTCCGTACGACCCAGATCCCAGCCTGCCTGTGGTTCCTGGCCAAGGACAAGGGCCCGCAGGGACCGAAGCGCCTGGCCGACCGTCGCGGGGAGATCCTCTTCATCGACGCGCGTGGCTTGGGCGAGATGGTCGACCGCACGGAGCGCGACCTGACGGCAGCCGACCTCGCGAAGATCGCGGATACGTATCACGCATGGCGCGGGACCCACTCGGCGCGCGAGGAAGCGCTGCCGTACGCGGATGATCCGGGATTCTGCGTCTCGGCTGACCTGGCAACAGTTCGTGAGCATGGCTATGTGCTGACGCCAGGACGGTACGTGGGAGCCGTCGACGTGGAAGAAGAAGATGCGGAGGCGGTCGCGGAGAGGATCGCGAAGCTGACGGAGGAGTTGTACGGGCTCTTCGACCAGTCGGACGAATTGGCTAACACGGTCCGCGAGCAGCTGGGAGCGTTGGATGTCTGAGTGGTCGAATTATACTGTTGGCGAGGTAGCCAAAGTATTCGATGGCCCACACGCCACACCCAAGAAAACGACCGAAGGCCCTTGGTTTCTTAGCATCTCCAGCTTGGTTGAAGGGCGGCTCGTCTTGTCGGAGTCGGCCCATCTCTCCGAGGAAGACTTTGCTAAGTGGACTCGCCGGGTGACTCCGGAGCCGGGCGACATCCTTTTTTCGTACGAGACACGTCTCGGTGAAGCCGCCCTCATGCCTACGGGCGTACAAGCGTGCCTGGGACGACGCATGGGGCTACTCCGACCTAATCGGTCGCTTGTGGTTCCCCAATTTCTTCTCTACACCTATTTGGCTCCAGCATTCCAGGAGACTATCAAAGCCCGAAGGATTCACGGGGCTACAGTCGACAGAATCCCTCTCGTTGATTTGCCATCGTGGCCACTAATTCTCCCGGGGGTGCCGGAACAAAAGGCCATTGTCGCCGCGCTTGGAGCACTAGACGGAAAAATTTCCGTCAACGAGCGCATCGCGTCCACGGCCGAGGAACTAATACTGACTACCGCGTCAAGCGTGCGCTGGGATCGCCGTGTTCGACTTGAGGAGATCTGCTCGTTGGAAAAAGAGCAGTCCTCTCCACAGGAGATGAGTGTGGACATCGTGGAACACTACAGCCTCCCGGCTTTCGATGCGGGAAGAGGTGCGGAACGCGTATCACCGGCTACCATCAAGAGCAATAAGTTCTTGGTCAAGAGGGCCGCCGTCCTCCTTTCTAAACTAAACCCGGAAATTCCTCGCGTCTGGAATATTAAACCTGCTCCGAATATTCCCGCCCTGGCTTCAACTGAATTCTTGGTTCTGACACCAAAATCCGGATTGTCGACACATGGCCTCTGGTCCGTGGCAGCGCAACCCGATTTCCGCACTGCGCTGGCATCAAAAGTTACGGGAACCTCAAAGAGCCATCAACGGGTTCGCCCTGCCGAAGCGCTCTCAACAGAGGTGGTAGATCCGCGTCAGTTTGGAGAAGATGGGCGGAAAATCGAAGTTCTGGCTCACAGAGCAGAACTTGCCCGTAGGGAGAACCGTGC
Organism: Streptomyces anulatus; assembly: GCF_014650675.1. Taxonomy (GTDB): domain Bacteria; phylum Actinomycetota; class Actinomycetes; order Streptomycetales; family Streptomycetaceae; genus Streptomyces; species Streptomyces anulatus. Next base: position 230,650 of record NZ_BMVK01000006.1, read on the forward strand.
CCTCGCCACCCTTCGCGACACCCTCCTCCCCCAGCTCATGTCCGGCCGCCTTCGCGTCAGAGACGCCGAGAAGATTGTCGAGGATCACGCATGACGCCCCACGGTGAGCACGAGTACGGCACGGACAACTTCCGCCCGCTGGAGATCGACTGGGAGCACCTCGCACTCGAAGAGCTGCTGGAGCTCGACTGGCCGAAGGCCGAGGGCAACGAGTTCGCGCCCGGTTCCGGTCACCGCTCATCCTGGGACGACCTGATCCTCTACTCCGATCTCCGCGAGGCGATCGAGCGGCTGAACCCCGCCCTCTTCCCCGACGCCGTGCGCGACGCCGTCGCGACCGCCGCGACGCCGGCCTCCCAGGACGCGTACGAGGAGAACCGGACCGCGCACGGCTTCCTGACCGGCGGCATCCGCTCCGTCTCCTACGTCGACGCCCTCGGCGCCGAGCACAACCCGACGATTCGTATCGTCGACCTCGACGACGCGGACGCCAACACCTACCGCGCTGTCCGCCAGGTCACCGTCATTGACGGCGAGCGGAACCGTCGCTTCGACCTCGTCCTCTATGTCAACGGCCTGCCGCTCGCCGTCATCGAGCTGAAGCGGGCCGGCGACGAGGACGCCACCCTTGAGACCGCGCACGCGCAGATCAGCCGGTACGCCGAGGAGTTCCCGACCGCGTTCCGGTACAACGCGGTGGTCGTCCTCTCGGACGGGATAACCGCCAAGTACGGCACCCCGTTCACGCCGTACGAGCACTTCGCGCCGTGGAACACCGACGAGTTCGGTGCCCGCGTGGAGACGCTGGAGAGCGACGGCCTGGCCGAGACGGGGCAATCCCTAGCGCTGCACGGGCTCTTCGCGCAGCCCAGGTTCCTCTCGCTCGTGAAGTCCTTCATCAACTTCGTGCCCGCCAAGCGCATGAAGCGGATCGCCAAGCCCCACCAGTACTTCGCGGTCACCCGCGCCGCCGACGCCGTCCGCGACGCCGCGGCCAGTGACGGCAGAGCCGGCGTGGTCTGGCACACCCAGGGCTCGGGCAAGTCCGAGGAGATGGTGCTGACGACGAACCTCGTCAGCCGGGATCCGCTCCTGCACAATCCCACCGTCGTGGTCATCACCGACCGGAACGACCTCGACGACCAGTTGTACTCCACCTTCCTGGAGAGCGAGGTCCTGCCCGAGGGCCCTCGGCAGATCACCACCCGCGCCGAGCTGCGCGAGGAACTCGCCGCCAAGCGCACCGGCGGCATCCTCTTCACCACGCTCCAGAAGTTCGGCAGGACCAAGCAGGAGAAGGAGTCGGGAACCGACCACCCGCTCCTCTCCGACCGGCGAAACATCGTCGTCGTCGTCGACGAGGCCCACCGCAGCCACTACGACAACCTCGACGGCTACGCCCGCCACCTGCGCGACGCGCTCCCGCACGCTACGCTCCTCGCCTTCACCGGCACCCCGATCTCCGAGGCCGACCGTGACACCCGCGATGTCTTCGGCGACTACATCGATGTGTACGACCTCAAGCGGGCGGCCGACGACGGCGCGACCGTGAAGGTCTACCACGAGAGCCGCGTCGTCCAGCTCGTCCTCGACCGGGACGTCGATCCCACCACCATCGACGCCGAGGCCGACCGCATCACCGACGGCCTGGACGACACCGAGCGCCAGCGCGTCGAGCAGCTCGTCGCCACGATGAACGCGATGTACGGCGCGCCGGCCCGTATCCGCGATCTGACCGCCGACCTGGTCGAGCACTGGGAGGCCCGCCGCGAGCGCATGAAGGCGTTCGTCGGGGTATCCGAGGAGCCCGGTGGCGCGGCCGGCAAGGCGATGATCGTCTGTGCCACCCGTGACATCTGCGTCAGCGTGTACGACGCCCTGCGCGAGCTGCGTCCCGAGTGGCACAGCGACGAGGTCGACAAGGGCTCCATGAAGATCGTCTTCTCCTCGGACTCCCGCAAGGATCCCGAACGCCTGCGCACCCACGCCCTGCGCGGCTCCCAGCGCAAGGCCGTCATCAACCGGGCCAAGGACCCCGACGACGCGCTGGAACTCCTCATCGTCAACAACATGCTCCTGACCGGCTTCGATGCCCCGCCGATCCACACCATGTACCTGGACCGCCCTCTCAAGGGCGCCAACCTGATGCAGGCCCTGGCCCGGGTCAACCGGCGCTTCCGCTCGAAGCAAGACGGCCTCCTCGTCGGCTACGCCCCGCTCACCGAGAACCTCCAGCGTGCGATCGCCGAGTACTCCGAGCCCGACCAGGAAGACCGGACACTCGGTCAGGACATCGACCGGGCGCTGGACGAGCTGCGCAACGAGTACGAGATTCTCGACGGCATCCTGCACGGCTGGGACTGGCGTGGCCGTCTCGCCAAGCCCTCCCAGCGGGCGTTCATCGAAGCGGCCCTCAGCACCGCGAACCACCTCCGCGACCCGCGCACACCCGGCAACAACCCGGAGACACTCGACAACCCCAACGAGACCCTGAGCCGCCGCTTCCGCGAGCACGCCCACCGCTTGGAGCGCTTCTTCGCGCTCGCCGGCTCCTCCGCCGACATCGGCTCCCGGTTCCCGGACCAGCCGCAGTGGAAGCGAGACATCCAGTTCCTCGTCGAGGTCCGCGCCTACATGGCCAAGCTCGACGCCATGGACCGCGAGGCACGCGGCCTGCCGGTGGCCCGCGACGTCGCCCTGTACCTCGCCCAGCTGACCTCGGCCGTCGTCGAGACCGGCGGGGTGACCGACCTCTTCGCCGAGGCCGGCCTGGAGACGGCCGACCTGACCCACCTCAACGACGCCCTCGTCGCCCAGCTCCAGAAGAGCGACACGCCGCACCTGGCCGCCGAAGCGCTGCGTCGCCTCGTCGAGCAGAAGATGCGCGAGGTCACCCGGCACAACATCGTCCGGCAGACCGCGTTCTCCGACCGCCTCCAGGACCTCATGGTCAAGTACATGCGGCAGCAGCTCACCAGCGCGGAAATCATCGCCAAGCTGGTCGAGATGGCCAAGGAAATCGCGAACGACGCGAAGCGCGGCGACCAGTTCGACCCTCGCCTGAGCAACGACGAACTCGCTTTCTACGACGCCGTCGCCGACCTCGGCTCCGCGCGTGAACTGATGGGCGACGAGGTTCTCTCCGGCATTGCCCGCGATCTCGTCGTCCAGATCCGCAAGAATCTCAAGCCCGACTGGATCGCCCGCGAGCCGGTCCGCGCCAAGCTCCGCAGCACCATCAAGCGCCTCCTGGCCAGGCACGGCTACCCGCCGGCCCAGGCCCCCGCGGCTATCGACCTCGTCCTGAAGCAGATGGAGCACTTCGCCAACGAGTGGGCCGCCGACGGAACCGCCGGCGCCTGACGTCCTGGCCGAAGCGCCCGTCCTCCTTCGAGGCCGCCGCCGGGACCAGGTGGTACGGGCTTCCCGACGCCGTACCACACGTGCTCTCGCGACGACCGCCCTGATCTCCACGAACCGCACGAGCTGCCGCCGGAGGAACGCAGATGCCCCAGATCGACACCCGACTCATACAGACAGCGGTCATGGGCGGCAAGGACGGCGATCGCCCCGTGATCCTCCCTGAGGAGGCACACAACCTCGACGAGTTCCGCCGTCAGTACGGCCAGACGAACTTCTGGTGCGGCACGCTCCTGGGCGGCTGCGGCGAGAAGCTGATGACCAAGAGGTACGAGACCAAGGTCTGCCACTTCGCCCACCACCCGGACCGCTACGGCACCAGCGCCGAGTGCCACAGGACCTCCGAAGGTGCCGACGGCGCCGACCACCTGTTCATCAAGCAGCACGTGAAGAACTGGCTCACCGGACAGGGCCACGCAGCCGAAGCATCTCTCCGCACCCTTGGCACGGGACCTGGCGACGCCGTCGATTTCTGGCTGCGGGCGACGGAGCAACACCTGCGCTTCGAGCTCCGGCCCGAGGACTACCGAAGGTGGCGCAAGGCCGCTGAGAGCCTGGGTGCCCGCGAAGGACATGTGGAGTGGGTCTTCGGACCAGAGAGCACGATCACCCACGACATGGTCGCGCGCCAGGGATACGCGCTGCGGGTGCGATGTGAGACGAAGGGGACCGACCGGCGGGTTCTCATCGGAACCGTCACCGCGGACCGGCCGGTCGTGTGGGAACCTCTCGCCACGTGCCGGATGACCAGAGACGGCATGGTGACCCCGGCCCTGGAAAATCTGCGTTCCGCCGGAAAGATACGTGTCGGCGGTATGCGCAACGCCCCGCTCCCCACGAGTCTCCCCATGACCGGAGCCCAAATCGTTTTCGCTGTCGACGGCGAGGCAGCGGAACCAACAAATTCGCCGTTCGAGGAGAAGGGCCGCCGTCTCTACGCCGGTTACTTGAAGCCCACCGCCAAACGGATCATCCGGGGACTGCTCTCACTCCCCGCCGACACGCCGCCGCCGTCCGACGACTTCGTCTACCAGCTCTCCGGTGCCGTACGTCTCCTGCTCACCGACCCCATCGGGACCGCGCAGGCTTACTGGGCGATCCGAGCCGACGTGGTAACGCAGCTGAACGGCCTGGACGCGGAGCGCACCGGATTGTGGCGCCCGAGCGTCGCGCTCGACGCGCCTGTCTCTGCGCCCGCCCCCGCGCAGCGGCAAGCCAGCGAGGAGAGGCCCCCTGCCGCTTCTGCACAACAAATAAGAGGTGGTGTACGCAGTCGGCAGGCGACGGCTCTCCGTAAAGGGTTAGTCATGGTCGCACGTCGGGGCGGTACGACCACATGGCAACAACTCGCCCAACGGATCGACCCTGGGCTGCGTCATCTCTCTGACAACTCACTGCGCAATCTGCTCGTGGAAGCAGATCACCCGGTGAGCGAGAACGCGGTGCCCCTGAGCGTCCTGGTCCTGACACCCGGAGGGCAGAAGAAGTTGCCTTACCTGAGTGCGGTTCTACGGGCCCTCGGTATCGATGCCCCCGTGTCTGAAGCCGAGCTTCAGCGATGGAGTACGGAAGCGATTCGCCGGATCCACACCTCCTACGAGCATCGCAACACCTCGCCCCTGAAGGCGGAATCTCCCTCCGTCTCCCCCATTACCACGCGTCTGCCGAATGAAGCCAATCGGGAAGACGCGAACCAGAAGCTGCGGCTCCTGCGCGAGAAGATCGAGGAGGTGCGCCAAATCGCAGCTCGTGGGGAAGGAGATCGGGCGGCACGCCTCACCACTTCCCTCAAAGCTGGGGAGACCCATCTCCATCACTACACCGACGCCTGCAAAGACGCCCACGCACTCCGCCGATGGCGCGAGACCAGCAGGCAGTTGCTGCGCAATCTTGAAGACTTGGTCGGCCAAGCCTCTGCGCTTCAAGCTTCAGCCGTTCATCCTTCTACTCCCGCACCACCTGCCGCCCCTCACCCGCCGGAGCGGCCCGAGTCTCCTCCGACCGAACATCTCGAGGCGGCGCACAGCACGGATCAGTCGGCATCGCTTCTGCCGCGAATGAGTGAATCCTTCATCGCAGCCAAGGCGTCCGGGGACGTCACCTCTGTACGCCGCATCGAGAGGGAGGCGATTGCTCTCGCCGGCAGCAAGGCGTCCGCACAGACGAAGCTGCGGGCACGAGTCCTGAGCGACGAGATGCGCACCTGGATCAAGGCACGGGAGTCCGAGGAAGCGCTTGAATCCATGCGCACAGTCTTCGAGACCTTGCCCTCCCCTGGCGATCCCAGGGAAGCGGCGCGGCTCCGGAGCGCCCTGGAACATGTCAACGCCCTTCGCCAGCTGTCTTCCGAAGCGCTGACGCAGGACCTCTCAGACAGCTTCAGCGATCTCGAACATCGTTTGCACGCTGCGCAGACGGCCGCGGAGCAATCGGCCCAGCCTGCCCCGGCGGGGGTAAAAGCGGAGAGGTTGAAGGACAACGGCAGCGATCAGAATGTGGCACTCGCCGATTTCACCTGGCTGGTCAGCGAGATCGAGGCAGCGCGGGAGGCAGACGACCTCGAGTCGGTCGAAGCCGCGCGCAGACTCGCCGGCCCGCTGTACGCACGCCACCTCTCTCCGGAGGACCGGGAGCGGTTCACTCCGTTCATGCGAGAAGTCAAAGCTTGGTGCGGCGCGCACCGGTCACGCCCCGAAACCGTGCCCGTGCTGAAGGCGATCAGGCAGTTGTTCACGAAATTGGACATGGCCCGTAGCACGGCGACGGTGTCGGAGATCGGGCTCGTACTCGACACGGTGCGAGAACTGCGGCACAAGATGGACGCACCCCTACCCTCAGCGGATGAAAAGCGCCTCGTGCGTTGGGAAGCGCGTCTGCGGCAACGATCGCTCAGAGAGCGAACTACGGCCCTTCGTGAGGCCGCGCCGGACCGTACGTCCAGACGGCGTCCCGGCGCCGTCGCTGGCCAGGCTTCATCGCGGCCAGAACGGTTGTCTCTCGCGGCGATCGAGCGGCTGGCCGCTCCGGCCCGTGAGGTCCTGATGGACGCCGCTCGCGCAGGAGGTGCGGTTCTGACCTGGGGAGACCTGCGAGCGCGGCTGAAGGAGCCGCTGCCCCATCTACACCCCGATGACCAGGGTGAACTCCTTGTCGCGGTCGACCGGGACACGCCACAGGATGAGCCGTTGCTGACCACGCTGATGGCGAGTGCGGACATCTCGCAGCACTGGCTGTATCCGCACGTCCGGTTCAGCCTCCACCGTCCGCGGATCCCCGAAGAGGAGCTGGCGGCCCACTGGGCGCGGGAGGTCCTGAAGCTCCGGCAGATCTGGCGGCATCGGTAGGCCAGGGCCGGGGTGTTCCCCTCTCAGCCACGGGAACGGACTTGGCTCAAGGACGGCCCGATGCTGCGTGTCGTCCTGAGCGCCAGTTCGTTCCGGCGGCCGTCTCCCACCGGGGGGGCGGCCCGCGCGTCGGGCCAGGTTTCGGCCGACAAATATGAACGCCCCATGATTCGTGCGGTGGTCTTCGACGTCGGTGAGCGTCTGATGGACGCGACACGGGAGTATGGGACGTGGGCGGACTGGCTGGGGATGTATCAGCGCACACGCGTTCACAGCAGTGCTCACGCGCGGGCTGGACTACCGGAAGGTGTTCCAGGAGCTCCGGCCCGGCTTCGATCCCAACGCCGAGCGCGAGACGCGCGCCGCGGCAGGGCAGCCCGAGTACCCCGACGTCCGCAACAGCCCCGCCGCCCTGCGCGCGGACGGGCTGTGGCTGGGCATCGCCGGTGCCCAGGTGGAACGACCCGCCGGTCTCCTCCGTGGCCGAGCGGCCGGCGGCGATCCAAGGCGCGGAAAACGGCTGAGTTCGCCAGGGCCCAGGCGTAACGATGCTGGGCAGGACTTTGCTCGCCGCCTGGGCGAAGCATGTGAACCGCATCGAACTAGAAATATGAGACCCCCGCTTACCACAAAAGCACGGTACGCCCAAACCGTGACTCGTCAGGGACTCTTGCAGTCGGTCGATTCGACAGGCAGGTGCGCACCATGGACGAGAGCAAGAACTGCATGCCGGAAATGGCATTCCTCACATTGCACAAGGCGGTGGTCTATCTCGGCATCTCTCCCAACAACCTCTACGTGTGGCGCCATCGCCGACAAGGGCCGCCCAGCTTCCAGATGGGCCGACGCGTGATGTACAGGATTTCCGCGCTTGACGAGTGGGTGGACCGGCAGGAAATGGCGGACTCTCGATCGAATCCTGCCTTGAATCCGCTGAACTGCAAGCCGCTGCGTCGCACATCGTGACGTCCACGGCAGCACAGAGCATCGACTCCAAACCGACATCAATTCCTACTGCCACAGCGGGATATGACCTGTCGCGAAGAAGCGTTCCCAACACCGTCAAGCACCCGGAACGCATCATTAGCACAGGTAGGAGGCCCTCATGGCAGGCTACATCGAGGATCGTTGGCTCAAGAAGAGGCCGGACAAGGCGACCGGCAAGCGCGAGCGTACTTCCATGTGGGGGAAGGGGAAGCGGTACCGAGTCAAGGGCATTCCTGGTATTCAGGACAGGTCCTTCGAAACAAGCGAAGACGCCAAGCGCTGGCTCGCTGAGGCTCAGACGGACTCCAGCAGGGGCGACTTCGTCGACCCACGGAATGGTGCCATCTTGCTCGCCGATTACATCACCGACCACTGGTGGCCCAGTCGAACGGATGAGCCGTCAACTGCGGGCCCCATGCGGAGCCGGATCTGGAACCACCTGATTCCCCTGCTCGGCTCGTATCCTCTGCGCGAGATCGACGCCTCGGCCCTTCGCCGGTTCAGGGCCGACCTGCTCTCTCGAGTCGAGGAGTCTTCTGCCGAGATCATATGGATACACCTCACCACCATCCTGAATGCCGCAGTTGATGACAAGCGCCTGCTGAAGAGCCCCGTCGCTGCCCACCGATCGATCAAGCGGCCCAAGCCGGTCGGCAAGAAGGCGAAAGCGTGGTCTCGAACCACGGTCGACGCGGTGCGGGACGGACTACAGGAGCGGTACCGAATCGCCGTGGACCTCGGGCTCGCACTCGGAGTTCGCCAAGGCGAGGCGCTCGGCCTCGCGGAAGAGGACTTCGACTACGGGGCGGAGGGGGTCCACATACGGCGCCAGCTCCGCTGGGACGGGAAAGGGCGGCCGTACTTCTGCCTCCCCAAGGGCCGAAAGACCCGTGATGTTCCCCTTCCCCCGAACCTCGCCCGCCGCGTTCGGCTCCACTTCCAGCTCTTCCCACCGGTCGAGTGCACCCTGCCGTGGCGTAATCCTGAGACGCCGGCGACCGAGTTGGAAGAGCGTCAGCGCAAGCCGATCACCGTGCGACTCGTGCTGAGCACCTCCCACGGACTTCGTATCACTCCCGGGACTTGGAACGAGCGCAGCTGGAAGCCCGCTCTCGTAGCCGCAGGGGTCCTGCGCCAGGTCGGCGAGAAGGCGGAGAGTTACGGTTCCCGCGTCCGACTCCACCCCGTCTACGAGCGCTCACGGCCGGACATGTTCCACGTCCTGCGCCACACCTTCGCGAGCGTGCAGTTGGAAGCCGGCGAGTCCATCGTGAGCGTGGCGACCTGGCTGGGGCATTCCTCCCCGAAGGTCACGCTCGACTACTACGCTCACTTCATGCCTGGCGCGGGCTGGCCGCGATGGACACATGGCTCGTCTGATGCAGGATCGAAAGTCCCTGGAAAGTCCCTGGCGCTGGCAAAGCCGCCTCGCAACCGACGAAAGCGCAGGTCACAGGGATGTACGCGGCGCCGACCAGTTGTACGCCGAGTACAAGGAGCCGCTGTACGCCGCTCCCCCGCTGCTCCAGCGGATGGTCGACGCGGGCCGCCTCGGCCGCAAGACCGGCTCGGGCTTCTACCCGTACGCCTGAACCTCCCCTTTCGTATCGCTGTCAGGAGCCGGTCCCGGTCACCCCGGGGCCGGCTCCTCGCGTGTACAGGACGCCGGTACGGGGCCGGGTCAGCCCAGTCTCAGGTGGTGCAGCATCAGCAGGGCCGCCGCCATGTTCGCGGCGGGCACCTCGCCCCGGGCGATCATGTCCGGGACCACCTTGAGCGGTATCCACTCGCGGCGCGAGGACTCGAAGCCGTCCTGCGGGGGGCCGGTCCAGTGCGCCTCGTCGGACCAGTACAGGTGGTGGCGGGCGTCGGTGAGGCCGTTCGACGGTTCCACGGTGAGCAGCGGGCGCAGCTCGCCGGGGCGCCAGCCGGTCTCCTCCTCCATCTCGCGGGCGGCCGCCGCGGCGATGTCCTCGCCGTCCTCGACGACGCCCGCGGCCAGTTCCCACCCCCAGCTGTCGGTGATGAACCGGTGTCGCCAGAGCAGCAGCACCTCGTTCGCCTCGTTGACGACGGTGGCGGCCGCGACGGGTCGCAACCGGATGACGAAGTGGTCGAGGTGGCTGCCGTCGGGGAGCTGGACGTCCGCCAGATTCACCCGGAACCACGGGTTCTGATACACATTCTGTTCGCTTAAGTTCGTCCACTGCACGGTTCTGCCGCCTTTCGACATGTTGGGGTCAACATGCCAGCAGGCTCGGTTGTCAGGGGGAACGAACGACGGGGCGTCGGCAGAGCTCACAGAGGCACGCGGAGCGCCTCGTCGATGAGGTCGGTGGTCCCCACCGCGTCGGAGCAGCCGCTCGCGGCCAGTTCGCGCCGGACCTGCCGCAGCCGGTCGCGCAGCCGCTGGGACTCCATTCCCCGGGCCCTCATCGCCATTTCGGCAGCTGTACCGGCCGCGCGGTCGGGCTCGCCCTGAAGCAGTTCGATATGACTCAACATCGCGAGACGGTGCACGCGCCCCCGGTCGTGCGCCGGGGCGCGCACGGCGGAGGCCGCGTGCTCCCGGGCGGCGGGCAGGTCCCCGAGACCGAGCAGCGCCTCCGCCACCTGGACGTCGACCAGGCCCGGCTGGACGTACCCCGTCTCGTCCGGCTCCCGGCCGGTGTGGATCCGGCCCGCCTGGGCCTCGGCCCGCCCGATGCAGGCCCGGGCGCTCGCCGCGTCGCCGAGCCGGGCGTACGCCTTGGCCTGCATGGCGTGCAGGTCGGCGGCGAGGGCGGGGGTGATGTGATCGCCGGCGGCCCGCAGCGCGGCCTCGGCGAAGGCGATGGAACGGCGGTGGTCGCCGAGGAACAGCGACTGGGTGACCAGCAGGGCGATCACATAGCCGCCGAGCCCCCGGTCGCCGCTGGCCTTGGCGAGCCGCAGCGCCTGGTGGAAGTAGCGCTGGGCGAGTCCATGGGCGTCGGAGTCGTAGGCGCAGATGCCCGCCACCGCCACCAGTCCCGCCGTCGCCCGGTGCAGGCTCCGGCCCAGGGCGTCGCTGTAGCCGCCGCGCAGCAGCGGCGCGGCCTCCGCGTTGAGGAAGCGGACGATCCGGGACCTGGTCGCGATGCCGCCCGTCTTGCGGTACATCTGCTCGTAGTGGTCGCGGGCCGACTTGAGCATCGCTATGTCGGCAGGACCGACCCGGCCCGGTCCCGGCCGCGATACGTCGGTGTCCTCCGGGGGGTTCTCCCACTCCCAGACCGGCATCACCGCCGGAGTGCCGGTGACGGCGGGCACGGTGGCCAGGTGCGGGCGCCGCTGTTCGTCGGAGCGCCACAGGGCGGTGGCCCGCTCGACGAACCCGGAGAGGGAGGCGCCCTCGGCGCCGGTGTCCGCCCCCGGCCCGGCGAAGGCGCCCATCCCGACGTCGTCGAGCCCGACGGCCCGCCCCAGACGCCCGGCCAGCACCTCGCAGATCAGGTCGGGCACCTGCCCGCGCGGGCGCTGGCCCTTGAGCCAGCGGGAGACCGCCGTGTGTTCGTACCGCAGGCTCAGCCCGCGGGTCTGGCCCGCCCGGTTGACGTGACCGGCGAGGCCCGCACGGGACACACCGGCCTCCTCGATCAGGGCTTCGAGCAGGACATTGGGCTCCATCGTCCCCCCAGGTGCGTGTCGCAATGAGCCTAGTGGAGCACGATTCACACGGGGTGTGAACGGAATGCCCGAACCCTCCTGCTGTGCGCTCTGCCGCGCGGCTCCCGGGCTCGGTTGAATGAGCTCCCTCGCAAGAGGCGGCCGGGTCGTCGGCTCCCCCTCGTAACGGCCAACGACCCGCACCCGCGCCGTCCGCGCTGCTGACCTGCCCGACACTCCGAGGCAGCGCGGACGGCGCCCGGACCGCACGGCCCACTGACCGACGACGAAGGAGGGTGGCTGCGGAACGGAGGCCGGAACCGCGTTCCTCCCGGTTCCTGCTCCTGGTCCGGCGTGTGGTCCCTCCGCCGCTCGGCGGGATGGAGAAGGGGCGTATCCGGTGGCCGGATACGCCCCTTCTCAACGCCGTGGCACGGGCTACGCCCCGCGCAGCACCGCGCCCGTACGCTCGGCGGCCAGGGCCACCGCGCTGTCGCGGGCGGCCGACGCCTCCTCGACGGTCAGCGTGCGGTCGGCGGCGCGGAAGCGCAGCGCGTACGCCAGGGACTTGTTGCCCCCGCCGATCTGCTCGCCGGTGAAGACGTCGAACAGCCGCAGCGATTCGAGGAGTTCACCCGCGCCCTCGCGCAGTGCCCGCTCCACGTCGGCGGCCGGGACGTCCCCGGCGACGACGAGCGCGACGTCCTGGGTCGCCACCGGGAAGGTGGAGATCCCCGGCGCCCGGAGCGCCCCGTCGACGGCCCGCTCCAGCACGTCCAGCTCGACCTCCGCGGCACAGGTCCGCTCGGGCAGGTGGAGCGCCTTGATCACGCGCGGGTGCAGTTCGCCCGCGTGTCCGAAGAGGGTCTCCTCGCCGTCCACGGTGACGTACAGCGCGGCGCAGCGGCCCGGGTGCCACGGGGCGTGCCGGTCGGCGCGGACGATGACCTCCACACCGGCCTCCGCGGCGATGGACCGGGCGGCCTCGACCGCGTCCGCCCAGGTCGCCGGGGTGCCCTTGCCCCACCAGCCGGACTGCTCGCGGGCGCCCGCGAGGACGACGGCGGCGCGGCGCGGCTGACGCGGCAGGGCCGCGTCCAGACCGGCGATCTCCTCGTCGGTGGGACGGCGGTCGACGGGGAGCCGGACTGCCGCGGTCTCCTCGCCGGTCGGCCGGAAGACCAGACCGGTCTCGAAGAGCGCCAGGTCGTGGCTGCCGCGGCCGTCGTTGCGCCGCAGGGCGCCGAGGAGGCCCGGCAGCAGCGTGGTGCGCAGCGCCGGCTCCTCGTCGGAGATCGGGTTGACGAGCTTGACCGTGCGGCGACGGGCGTCGTCCGCCTCCAGGCCCAGCTGGTCCAGGACCGCGTCGCCGATGAACGGGTAGCTCAGCGCCTCGACGTACCCGGCTCCGGCCAGCACCCGGCCGATGCGGCGGTGCAGCCGCTGGCGGTCGGTGAGACCGCGGCCCGAGGGGGGCGTCGGCAGGGTGGAGGGCAGGTTCTCGTAGCCCTCCAGCCGGATGACCTCTTCGGCGAGGTCGTTCGGCTCGTTCAGGTCGGGCCGCCACGACGGGACCGTGACGATCAGCTCGTCCTGCCCGTAGACGTCGCAGCCGACCTGCTGGAGGCGGCGGACGACGGTCTCGCGGCCGTACTCCACACCGGCCACCCTGTCCGGGTGGTTCGCCGGCATCGCGATGGTGCGCGGCGCCGACGGGGAGGTGATCTCGGTGACCCCGGCCTCGGCCGTGCCACCCGCGAGGAGGACCAGCAGGTCCACCGTGCGCTGCGCGGCAGCGGCGGCGGCCTGCGGGTCGACGCCGCGCTCGAAGCGCTTGGACGCCTCGGAGGACAGCTTGTGGCGGCGCGCGGTGCGGGCGATCGAGATCGCGTCGAAGTGCGCGGCCTCGATGACGACCTCGGTGGTGAGGGCGTGCTCGCCGTCCGCGTCGGCGATCTCGGTGTTGGCGCCGCCCATGACGCCCGCGAGGCCGATCGGCCCCCGGTCGTCGGTGATGACCAGGTCCTCGGCGTCCAGCACGCGCACGGTGCCGTCCAGCGTGGTGAGCTTCTCGCCCTGCGCGGCGCGGCGCACGCCGATCGTCCCCTCGACCCGGGTGCGGTCGTAGGCGTGCAGGGGCTGACCGAGCTCCAGCATCACGTAGTTGGTGATGTCGACGGCCAGCGAGATGGGCCGCATCCCGGCCTTCTGGAGGCGACGCCGCATCCAGATCGGGGAGCGTGCCTCCGGCTGGAGACCGGTGACGGTGCGCGCGGTGAACCGGTCGCAGCCGATCGGGTCACTGATCTTGACCGGGTAGCCGTACGCGTTCGGCGCGGGCACGTCCAGGAGCGCCGGGTCACGCAGCGGCAGCCCGTACGCGATGGCGGCCTCGCGGGCGACACCGCGCATCGAGAGGCAGTAGCCCCGGTCCGGGGTGACGGCGATGTCGAGGACCTCGTCGATGAGCTGGAGCAGCTCGATCGCGTCGGTGCCGACCTCGTGCTCCGGCGGCAGCACGATGATGCCGTGCGTGCCGTCGTCGCCCATGCCGAGCTCGTCGGTGGAGCAGATCATGCCGTGCGAGGTCTTGCCGTACGTCTTGCGGGCGGCGATCGCGAAGTCGCCGGGCAGGACCGCGCCCGGGAGGACCACGACGACCTTGTCGCCGACCGAGAAGTTACGGGCGCCGCAGACGATCTCCTGCGGTTCGCCGGTGCCGTTGGCCGTGCCGACGTCGACCGTGCAGAAGCGGATGGGCTTCTTGAAGCCCTCCAGCTCCTCGATGGTCAGGACCTGTCCGACGACCAGGGGGCCCTTGAGGCCCGCACCGATCTGCTCGACGGTCTCGACCTCGAGGCCGACGGAGACGAGCTTGGCCTGGACGTCACGGCCGGTCTCCGTCGCCGGCAGGTCGACGTACTCCCGCAGCCAGGAAAGCGGGACGCGCATCAGATCTCCATCCCGAACGGCCGGGTGAACCGGACGTCACCCTCGACCATGTCTCGCATGTCTTCGACGTTGTGGCGGAACATCAGCATCCGTTCGATGCCGAACCCGAAGGCGAATCCGCTGTACTTCTCGGGGTCGACGCCGCAGGCGATGAGCACCTTGGGGTTGACCATGCCGCAGCCGCCGAGCTCGATCCAGCCCTCGCTGCCGCAGGTGCGGCAGGGCCGGTCCGGGTTGCCGACGGACTCGCCGCGGCAGACGTAGCAGACCATGTCCATCTCGGCGGACGGCTCGGTGAACGGGAAGAAGTTCGGCCGCAGCCGGGTCTTCATGTCCGGCCCGAAGAGCGCCTGGACCATGTGGTCGAGGGTGCCCTTGAGGTCGGCCATGGTGAGGCCCTCGTCGACGGCGAGCAGCTCGATCTGGTGGAAGACCGGGGTGTGCGTGGCGTCCAGCTCGTCGGTGCGGTAGACCCGGCCGGGGCAGACCACGTAGACGGGGGGCTTGCGCTCCAGGAGCGAGCGGGCCTGGACCGGCGAGGTGTGCGTACGCAGCACGACGCCGGACTCGTCGCCCTCGGTCGCCTTGCCGTCGGGCGTGGTGCCCTGCACGAAGAAGGTGTCCTGCATCTGGCGGGCCGGGTGGTCGGGCACGAAGTTCAGGGCGTCGAAGTTGAACCACTCCGCCTCGACCTCGGGGCCCTCGGCGATCTCGTAGCCCATGGCCACGAAGACGTCCGCGACGCGCTCCATGATGGTCGTCAGGGGGTGGCGGGCGCCGGCCGGGGTGCGGTCGTAGGGCAGCGTGACGTCCACGGCCTCCTCGACGAGCACCCGGGCGTCCCGCTCGGCCTCCAGCTCCGCCTGGCGGGCGGCGAGCGCCTTGGAGACGGCTCCGCGGGCCTGGCCCACGCGCTTGCCCGCCTCGGCCTTGGCCTGCGGGGGCAGGGCGCCGATCTCGCGGTTGGCGAGGGACAGCGGCGAGGTACCTCCGGTGTGCGCGGTCTTCGCCTGGGCGAGCGCGTCGAGGTCGCCGGCGGCGGCGAAGGCGGCGAACGCCTCGTCCCGCAGGCGCTCGATCTCTTCCGGTTTCAGTGCCTCGACCTCGACTGGGTCGTACGACTTGTTCGGTGCCGACATCTCTTCCCGTGCTTCCGATTGGCTGGTGGCGCGACCCGGCTCGACGACCGCAGGACGCAAAGGTGCCAAAGGTCGAGTCTAAAGGCCGCAGGACGGTCGGGGCGCCCGCGGGCTGCTCACACCAGGTAGGCGGGCATGCTCACGGGCAGAATAAATCGGAACTCGGCTCCGCCGCCGGGCCCCCGGTCGACGGTGATGGTGCCGCCGTGGGCCTCGACGATGCCCTTGACGATGTAGAGGCCCAGGCCGGTGCCGCCGCGCTTGCTCCCCCGCCAGAAGCGGGTGAAGACACGGCCCATCGACTCCTCGGGGATGCCGGGGCCTTCGTCGCTCACGGTGACAGCCGTTCCCGTCTCGTCGTTCGCCCCCGGCGCGGGTGCCGGGGCGATCTCAATGGTGACGGTTCCCTCGCCGTGGCGCACCGCGTTTTCCAGGAGGTTGCCGAGGACCTGGTCGACCTTGTCGGGGTCGGCCCACAGGTCGGGCAGGGGCCCCCGGGCCCGGACGCGGAAGCGGTCGGGCGCCTGGCCTCCCGCGGTGAGGGCCTGGATGTGGCGGGCGACGGCGGCGGTGATGTCGACGGGCTGGCGGCGCAGCTCCAGGCGGCCGGAGTCGATGCGGGAGATGTCGAGCAGCTCGGCGATGAGCCGGGTGACCCGGCCGGCGTCCGCGTCGACGGTCTCCAGCATCAGCCGCTTCTGGTCGTCGGTGAACCTCTCCCACTTGGCGAGCAGGGTGGCGGTGAACCCCTTGACCGAGGTCAGCGGGGAGCGCAGCTCGTGGGCGACGGTGGCGATCAGTTCGGCGTGGCTGCGTTCGGTACGCCGGCGGGCCTCGGTCCCGCGCAGCGACACGACGACCCGGCGCACCGGTCCGGTCGGCCGCTCGCGTACGTAACGGGCGGAGACCAGCACCTCACGGCCGCCGGGCAGCAGCAGGTTGCGCTCGGGCTGGCCGTTGCGGGTGGCGAGACCGCCGTACGGGTCGGTCAGGGCCCACCAGCGCTTCCCCTTGAGGTCCTCCAGCGGGAGGGCGGTCTCCAGGGGGCGGCCGATCGCGTCGGCGCGGGACGTGGCGGTGATCCGGGCGGCGGCGGCGTTGAAGCAGACGACGTGCCCGCTCTCGTCGGCGACGACGAGACCGTCGGGAAGGTCGTCCGGGTCGATACCGGGGACATCCTGGCCGAGGCCGGAGCCGAGGCCGTCCGGACCGGCCGCCGACCCGTCCGGCTTCTCTTCCGCAGCGCGCGGTGCGGTGGTGTGCGCCGGTCGCGGCGAGCTCATGCCGACAGCCATCTTCCCGTATCCCCACCTCTCGAACCGGTGCAGTGGGCCCCCGAGTTCGTCACCCTACTAGTCGTCGGTGAACCGGCGACACCCTGTGGGGGCGCGGAGGGGAGTGCGCCGGTGGGAGGGGCGCGGGAATGGCCGGGATCGTGTGCTGGCGGGCCCCGGGAGCGGCGCGGTGTTACGCGTCGGGGGCGCGCCGGGGGCGCTGCGCGCGGGCGGAGGCGTACAGGCAGACGGCGGCGGCGGTGGCGAGGTTGAGGCTCTCCGCCTTGCCGTGGATGGGGACGCGGACGACGGCGTCGGCGAGCGCGCGGGTCTCCTCGGGGAGCCCCCAGGCCTCGTTGCCGAAGACCCAGGCGGTGGGGCCGCCCATGGTGCCCGCGTCCAGCTCGTCGTCCAGGTCGTCGGCCCCGGCCCCGTCGGCGGCGAGGATGCGCACCCCGGCGTCCCGGAGGCCCTGCACGGCCTGCTCGACGGGGACGCCGACGGCGACGGGCAGGTGGTAGAGCGAACCGACCGAGGCCCGTACGGACTTGGGGTTGTAGAGGTCGACCGAGGCGTCGGTCAGGATCACCGCGTCCGCGCCCGCCGCGTCGGCGCAGCGCAGTACCGTCCCGGCGTTCCCGGGGTCCCGTACGTTGGCCAGAACGGCCACCAGGGTGGGCTTCGCGGCGAGGATCTCCTCGAACGGGGTGTCCAGGAAGCGGCAGACGCCGATGAGTCCCTGCGGGGTGACGGTCTGGGAGACGTCGGCGAGGACGTCGTCGTCGGCCAGGTGCACCCGGGCGCCCGCGGTGTGGGCGGCCTCGACGATGTCGGCGTACCGGTCGGCGGCCTCGGGGGTGGCGAACAGCTCGATGAGGGTCGGCTCGCCGTCGCCGCCCCGGTGGGCGGCGGCCTCGCGTACGGCCTGCGGCCCCTCGGCGATGAACCTGCGCTCCTTGCCGCGGAAGTTGCGGCGGGCCAGCCGGCGGGCGGCGGCGACTCGGGGGGAACGCGGGGAGATCAGTTCGGGGGTGCCCATGGTCGGCGGCGAGCCTCTCTGCGTACGGCTGTGGCGGTGTGGGGTGTCGTCGGCGGGGTGGGTCAACGCACCGGACCCGCAGGCGGCGTGCGCCTGCGGGTCCGGTTCGCTTACCTGGAAGGGGGTGCCTGGATCAGGCGGCCTTCGGGGCGTTGACGTCGCTCGGGAGGGCCTTCTGAGCGACCTCGACGAGGGCGGCGAACGCGTTGGCGTCGTTGACCGCCAGCTCGGCCAGGATCTTGCGGTCCACCTCGATGTTGGCGGCCTTCAGACCCTGGATGAGGCGGTTGTACGTCATGCCGTTCTGGCGGGCAGCGGCGTTGATGCGCTGGATCCACAGCTGACGGAAGTCGCCCTTGCGCTTCTTGCGGTCGTTGTAGTTGTAGACCAGGGAGTGGGTGACCTGCTCCTTGGCCTTGCGGTACAGGCGCGAACGCTGACCGCGGTAGCCCTTGGCCGCTTCGAGAATTGCCCGGCGCTTCTTGTGGGCGTTGACTGCCCGCTTGACGCGTGCCACTTGTTAACTCCTTGTAGCGGGGCCGTGGGTGTCTTCACACGGCCCGGAAACGAATTGGTCCCGGTGTGATCGAGGTCGTGCCTCCGGGGCGAACCGGAGGCCGAGCCTCACTTGCCGAGAAGCTTCTTGATCTTCTTGGCGTCGGCCGGAGCCACGACGACCGTGCCGGTCAGCGAGCGGGTCTTCTTGGACGACTTGTGCTCGAGCAGGTGGCGCTTGCCGGCCCTCTCGCGGAGCACCTTGCCGGAGCCGGTGATCTTGAAGCGCTTGCTGGCACCGCTGTGCGTCTTGTTCTTCGGCATCGCGCCGTTCTCTCCTCGTCAGTGGCGCCCCTCACGGTGCGGGGCACCGGACTGCAGGGGCGTCAGATCTCTATGGGATTCCGGGGGGACCCGGGGCCGCCTGGATGGCAGCCCCTGAGGTCACGCCTCGGAAGGTGTCTCGGCCGGAGCCTCGACCGCTTCGGCCGGAGCCTCGACGGTGTCGCCCTCGGACGGAGCGTCGGTCGTGCCCTGACGCTCGGCCTTGCGGGCGGCCTGGGCCTCACGGGCCTCGGCCATGGCTTCGGTCTTCTTCTTGTGCGGGCCCAGAACCATGATCATGTTCCGGCCGTCCTGCTTCGGGTTGGACTCGATGAAGCCCAGGTCCTCCACGTCCGAAGCGAGACGCTGGAGCAGTCGGAAGCCCAGCTCGGGGCGGGACTGCTCACGACCACGGAACATGATCGTGATCTTGACCTTGTCGCCCTGCTTGAGGAACCGGACGACGTGACCCTTCTTGGTGTCATAGTCGTGCGGGTCGATCTTCGGCCGGAGCTTCATCTCCTTGATGACCGTGTGCGCCTGGTTCTTGCGCGCTTCACGGGCCTTCATGGCCGACTCGTACTTGAACTTCCCGTAGTCCATGAGCTTGCACACGGGCGGACGGGCTGTCGCCGCCACCTCGACCAGGTCGAGGTCATACTCCTGTGCGAGTTCCAGGGCCTTGGCAAGCGGAACAATCCCGACCTGCTCACCGCTGGGACCGACAAGTCGGACCTCGGGAACGCGAATCCGGTCGTTGATGCGGGGCTCGGCGCTGATGGATCCTCCTCGGTAGCACCACGCGACCGCCTGGCGGACAGCCGCGTAACGTCTTATAACGTCAAGACCAACCGAGCCGGAACCGCAAAAATGCCCCGGACGGGACACAGGCGGGGCTCCAGGAACTACCGGAACACCGCCGCGGTCAACCGCGGGGCGCATCGGACGGCTCCATCGTCCGTACGGAACGATGGGGACCGTCTGACCGGTGACCCGCCGTCCGGTGAGGACGGTCAGGTGGGAGATCGGAGCCTCCACTTGTGGGCCGGGCACATAGATGTCCGGCCGGTCGTTACACAAGGTTAGCAGCCCGGCCCCGGGCGCGCTAATCCTGTGTCTCCCCCGGTATCGCCTCTCCGTCCGCCCCGTCCGGCCCCGAAGGGCTCCCGCGCGCGGGAGGGCGGTGGCCTGGCCTTATCGTGTGGGCATGAGTGACGCGACCCCCAGCAGTGAGAACCCCGGCTTCGACGACATGGCCCGCGACATCGCGGAGGTCCCCGCGGTCGAGGTGATCGTGACGGTCGCCGTCAACCTGATGAGCGCAGCCGCCGTGAAGCTCGGCCTCACCGAGGAGGGTGAGGAGCACAAGGACCTCGACGAGGCCCGCAAGCTGGTCCAGGCGCTGGCCGGGCTGCTGGACGCGAGCGCCACGGAGATCAGCACCTTCCACGCCTCGCCGCTGCGCGACGGCCTGAAGTCCCTCCAGCTCGCCTTCCGCGAGGCCTCGCTGGTGCCGGACGAGCCCGGCCACGGCCCCGGCGAGAAGTACACCGGCCCGGTCTACGGCTAGCCGCCGCCCCTTCCCCGTACGCCAGGAAGCCCGCCGTCCCCCCTTGGGGCGGCGGGCTTCCGCGCGTGCGGCCGGCCGGAGCGGTTCCTCAGATGGCGTCCTCGGTCTCCGCGGGCAGGACGTTGGGGTAGGGGTGGGTGAGCCGGTGGGCGTAGGCGGCGATCGCTCCGCCGACCAGGGGCGCGACGATGAACAGCCAGAGCTGGGAGAGGGCGGCGCCGCCCGCGAAGAGCGCCGGGCCGAAGCTGCGCGCGGGGTTGACCGACGTGCCGGTCAGCGGGATGCCCACCAGGTGGATCGCGGCGAGCGCCAGACCGATGGGCAGCCCGTCGAAGCCGGTGACCGCCACCTTGTGGGTCACCGCGAGGACCACGTAGACGAGCAGGAACGTCAGGACCACCTCGGCGAGGAACGCGCCGCCGATGTTGATGCCGACGGCCGACCGGTCGTCGTAGCCGTTGGTGCCGAACTCGCCGCTGGTCTCCAGACCCGGGATCTGCTTCGCCAGCAGGAACAGCAGGGCCGAGCCGACGATCGCGCCGAGGAACTGGGCCACCCAGCGCTCGACGGCCGTACGGATGTCGATCCGGCCGGCCACATACATGCCCAGCGTCACCGCGGGATTGACATGGCAGCCGGAGATCGGGCCGAGCGCGTAGGCCAGTGCGAGGAGGGTGAAGCCGAAGGTGAGGGCGATGCCCACCGTGCCGAGGTACTCGACGGCGACCACCGCGGACCCCACGGCGAAGAACACCAGCAGCAGGGTGCCGAGGAACTCTGACGCCACGATCCGCTTCTGCATGGAACCACCTCGCGAGCTTGATCGGTTGGTCGGATTTATCCGAATTCCCGACAATTCTCACGGCGGCGGGCGCTTCGCGCGCGTCGGACCGGGACCGGCCCGGAACGGCCCGGGACGTCAGCGGGCGAAGAGGGGCTCCCCCGGTGTGGCCGTGCCGGCCGGGAGAACGGCCAGGTCGAGCCCGCTCACCAGCCGGGCCCGCAGCACCTCGCTGACCGACAGCGCGTGGGCGATGCGGCGGGCCGCGTCGGCGGGCACGGCGTCCGGGGCGAGGACGAGCGCGAGGGTGCCGTCCGCGCTGCCGGGCCCGAGGTGGGCGCGGACCACGGCGGGGTCGGCGGCCACGGCCTCCCGTACGGCCTCGATGACGGCGGGGTCCTGGAGCGGGTCGGTGCTGGTGCGGTTCTCGGCGAGGGCCAGGAGGGCCTGCCCGCTCAGCTCGAAGGCGACGGGCCCGGCGAGGTCCAGCACGACGGTGTCGGCCTTCTCGTGGGCGGCGGCCTGGAGGGCCTGGTGCAGCGGTACGGCGACGGGGCGCGCCTCCGGGTCCCAGAGCGCCAGCGCCGCGGTCGAGGTGAAGGCGGGGAGCGCGCGCCGGTCGCCGGCCCGGAGGGTGGGCACGGCCATGTCGCTGGTCTTCTCACGCCGGAGCCCGTTCTCGTCCTCCTCGACCTCACCGAGCACGGCGACGACGGGGACCAGGAGCCGGGCGTCGCGCAGGGCCGTGAGGACCGGGCCGACGGCGCTCCGGTCGCGGGACCACGCGTCCAGGGCGCTGGTCAGGGCGGGGGACGCCGAGCCGTCGTCGTCGGAGAAACCGGGGTCCGGGATGTTCTTGAGCTCCACGGGACGAGGGTAGTGCCTGGGGTCCCGCCGCCCGCCCGCAGGTGGGGCCGGGCGCGGCGCCGACGCTCCGGCCGCCGTCGGGAGCCGGGTGCGGGCTCAGCGTTCCGCCGCCTCGGCCAGCAGGGCTTCCGCCTCGTCGCGGGCATGGGCGACGGGGTCGGGGAAGACCTTCAGACCGTGGGCGACCAAGGCCCCTTCGTGCAGCAGCATGAGCGTCCGGCCCAGCCGGTCGGCGGCGTCGGGACCGAGGCCCTCGACGTCCCGGGCGAGCCGGGTGAACAGGTCCAGCATCCACTGCTTCTGGCCGGTGATGACCGCGTGCGCCGGGTGGGCCGGGTCGCTGATCTCCGCATGCGCGTTGACCATGCTGCAGCCCTTGGAGCCGTTGTCCGACATCCAGGCGCGCGAGGCGTCGAAGACGGCCCGGATCCGGGCGCGCGGCGCGGACGGCGCGGCGTCCAGGCGCTCGGCGAGGAAGGCACGCCAGCGTTCGTCGCGGTCGGCGAGGTACTCCACGACGATCTGCTCCTTGGAGCCGAATCGGTCGTAGAGGGTCTTCTTGGTCACCCCGGCCTCGGCGGCGATCAGGTCCACCCCGACGGCATGCATGCCCCGGTCGTAGAAGAGCCGCCCGGCGGCCGTCAGGGCCCGTCGCGCGGCAGGGGTCATGGTGATCCGTCGCAACTCCTCCGAAGTGCCCATGGCCACGAGTATACCGATCTGTATAGTCGAGAGCAGGTATACCGATCTGTATAGCGAGGTGCGTCATGAACGTCCTGCTCCCGGTCGCCTTCGTCCTGTGCTGGAGTTCCGGGTTCATCGGGGCCAAGCTCGGCGCCGGCGGCGCGTCCGCCCTCACGGTCCTGATGTGGCGGTTCCTGCCGCTGACGGTCGTCCTGGCCGTGGTCGCGGTGACCGTCGCGCGGGCCTCCTGGCGGGGCCTGGGGGTACGGGACGTGGCCCGGCAGGTCGTAATCGGCGCGCTGTCGCAGAGCGGCTATCTGCTGACCGTCTACTACGCGATCCAGCTCGGGGTCTCCACGGGCACCACGGCCCTGATCGACGGGGTCCAGCCCCTGGTGGCGGGGGCGCTGGCAGGGCCGCTGCTGCGGAGTCACGTCACCGCCCGGCAGTGGCTCGGCCTGTGCCTGGGGGTGAGCGGGGTCGTCGTGGTCACGACGGCCGACGCCTCGGCCGCCGCCGGGGTGGCCGGGTGGGCCTACGCCCTGCCGTTCATCGGCATGCTGTCGCTGGTGGCGGCCACCTTCCTGGAGAGCCGTTCCGCCACCCGGGTGGCCCCTTCGGTGTCGCTGACCGTCCACTGCGCCGCCAGCACCGTGATCTTCACCGCGCTCGCCGTCGGCACGGGGACCGCGCTGCCGCCCGCCGAGCTCGCCTTCTGGGGCGCGGTCGGCTGGCTGGTGGTGCTGTCCACCTTCGGCGGGTACGGGCTGTACTGGCTGATCCTGAGGCGCTCGGGCGTCACCGCGGTCAACACGCTCATGTTCCTGATGGCCCCCGTCACGGCGGTCTGGGGAGCCCTGATGTTCGGGGAGCCGTTCGGCACCCGGACCGTGCTCGGCCTGGCCCTCGGCCTGGTGGCGGTGGTCGTGGTGCACTGCGGGGCTGCCCCGCGCGGCGACGGGCACGCCGGTGGTCCGGCTCGGGATCCGGCCGCCCGCGGGCGGACGGACGCGGTGTCGGGGGCGGCCCGGTGAGACGGTGCGGGCCGGTCGGGGCGCGGTGCGCTCAGCGGCGGCCGGGGGCGCCGTTCCGGCCGCGCCACAGGACGACGGCGACGGCCAGCAGCGCCGCGCCGAGGCCGCCGGCGAGCGGGGCGGCCCAGTTGGCCGTCGCGTCGGCGGTACGGGCCGGGGCCGGGCCCTCGCCGAAGTAACGCCCCCGGTGTCCCGCCGGGGCGGCCTTGGCGTCCAGGTCGGCCGGGCGCAGCCGGGTGCCCGCCTCGATGGCCTCCGCCGGGTCGACGATGCCGTAGCCGCGGGCGTCGTCGCGGCCCTCGGCGGGGGCGTCGCGGGCGGTGTCGGCGAGGAGCTTCTTGATCTGGGCCGGGTCGAGGCCGGGGTGGGCGGCACGGACCAGGGCGACCGCGCCGGAGACGAACGCGGCGGCGGCCGAGGTGCCCCACTCGATGTAGTAGTGCCCGTCCGGGTTGGCGACCACGATGTCGTCGCCGGGGGCGCTGACGGTGGCGTACCAGCGGCGGGTGGAGAACGAGGCGTGCGTGCCGTACTCGTCGACGGCGGCGACCGCGATCACTCCGGGGTAGGCGGCGGGGTAGGAGATCCGGTCCCCCTTCTCGCCGCCGTTGCCCGCCGACGCGACCACCGGGACGCCCTTGGACAGGGCGTACTGGATGGCCGCGTCCTCGCCGGGGTCGGGGTGGGCGGACTTGCTGTCGTCGCCCAGGGAGAGGTTGATGACGTCGGCGCCGTTGTCCGCGGCCCAGCGGATGCCGTCGGCGAGGGCGGTGCCGCGGGACTTGCGGGCCTTGGCGCGGGCCGGGTCCTTGGACTCCAGGATGACCCGGACCGGCAGGATCCGGGCCTCGGGGGCGATGCCGAGGACGCCGTCGGAGCGACCGGGGCCGTTGCCGCGTCCGGCGATGATGCCGGCCATCGCGGTGCCGTGCAGGGCCCAGGAAGAGTCGCCGCGCGCGGCGCCGAAGCCGACGAGGTCCTTGCCGGGGAGCACCTGGCCCGTCAGGTCGGGGTGGGCGTCGTCGACCCCGGTGTCCAGGACGGCGACGGTGACGCCCTGGCCCCGGGTGGTCTTCCAGGCCCGGTCGGTGTGCATGGCGTCCAGGGCCCACTGCTGGTCGCGGATGGCGTCCGCGTGGGCGGGCGCGGCGGGGGTGAGCGCGAGGACGGCGGCGGCGCAGACCGCGGCGATGACGCGGTGGGGGCGTCGGGTCATCGGGGCTGCTCCGTGAGTTCGGCGACGGTCGTGCGCAGTCCGCGCTCCACCCGGTCCGCGATGCCCTTCGCCTCGTGGCCGAGCCCGGCCTGGGCGACGTCCGTCGTGGCTCCCGCGACCATGGCGGCGGGCGCGGGCTGCGGGTCGGCGACGGTGCGCCCGTCCGCGAAGCCGGAGACGGCGAGGACGACGACCGGGATCTCGGTGAGCGGGTTGACCGTCCAGCTGGCGCGCTGCCCGTCGCCGAAGGAGGCCGCGGTCGTGCCCTCGGGAGCGTACGTACGGGGCATGAGGTCCTTGCGCGCGCCGAGCCCCTGCTCGGTGAAACGGGTCCGCAGGGCCTGCATGCCCGGGGCGTCCGCCTCGGTGAAGACCAGGCCGACGGTGGTGACGGCGGAGCGGGTTGCGTCGGTGTAGGTGGCGCGCACCAGCCGTTCGCAGCCGACGGAGCGGAGCGTGGTCAGGAGCAGCGGGTCGAGCCCGTCCTTGCAGGTGCTGTCGGCGGCGACGGCGATCCGGGTCCAGGTGCGGTGGGTGCCGCCGGGCCCCGCGCCCTTGCCCTGGAGGGTGCGCGGGAACAGCGTGTCGACCGGGACGCTGTGCCAGGCGCTGCGTGCGGCGGTGTACGGGTTCCGGGTGGTCTCGGCCGAGGAGTCGCCGGTCAGCCAGGCTCCGGTGGCCGCCCCGCCGATCAGTCCGAGGCCGAGCACGACGCAGGCGGCGGCCGCGACGGTACGCCACCGCTGGCGGGGCCGGACCGGGCGCAGCCGGGTGGTGGTCTCGGCAGGGGTCTCCGGGTAGCCGTAGCGGACCGGCATCTGGTAACCGCCCGGGGGCGGCGGAACGGCTCCCGGCGCGGGCGTCAGGTCGACGGCCCCGACGGGCCTGCGCCGAGTGGCGGCCGGCGGACCGGGAAACACCGGGCTCGCGGCACCCGCGGGGTGCGGGCCCGGGGACGCCGGGTTCGGGCCCGTGGCGGGCGGGTTCGGGCCCGTGGGGGGCGGGCCCGGAGGTGCGGGGCGTGCGGAACCCGCCGAGGGCGGGCCCGGGTGCGTGGGGGGTGCGGAGGGCGGCGCGGACGCGGGCGTCCCGCCAGGTACGGGCCGCTGGGCCGGCGGTGCCTGCGGGACGGGAGGAGCCGGTGGGGCCACCCCGGCGGAAGGGGCAGGCGCGGCCGGGGCAGGAGTTGCCGGGCGGGCCGGGTGGGGTGGCGGATTCTTCCGGGCCTGCGGGACGGAGCGGCGCGGCGCGGCCTGCTGGGCCGGTGCGGCCGGTGGGGCTGCAGCGGCCTGCGGGGCGGAAGCTGCCTGCGGGGTGGGGGCTGCCGGTCGGGCGGAAGCGGTCGGACCGATCGGCGGGGCCTGTTGGGCCGACGGCGCCGGCGCGGCGGGGGCACCCTGCGGAGCGGCTGCCGGGCGGGCCTGCTGGGCCGGTGCGGCAGGGCGGGTCGGCGGAGCCTGCCTGGGCGAGTAGGCCTGCAGGGCCGACGGGGCCGGCGCGGCAGGAGCACCCTGCGGGGCGGAAGCGGCCGGCCGGACAGGTGCGGCAGGACGGGTCGGCGAGACCTGCGGGACCGGTGCGGCAGCACCCTGCGGAGCAACTACCTGGCGGGCCTGCTGAGGCGGTGCGCCCGAGCTGGCCGACGAGGCCTGCGGGGCCGAGGCAGCCGGTGCGGCGGAAGCCCCCTGCGGGGCGGAAGCGGCAGGACGGGTCGGCGGGAGCTGCTGGGGCGACGGCGACGGTGTCGACGCGGCCGGGGCACCCTGCGGAGCGGCTGCCGGGCGGGTCTGCGGGGACGGTGCGGCCGGCGGAGTCTGCGCGGCCGGTGCGGTCGAAGCCCCCTGCGGAGCGGCTGTCGGCCGAACCTGCTCGGGCGGTGCGGTCTGTGAGGTGGGCGAGGAAGCGGGGGCCGCGGGCGTCGCGGGCGGGGTGGTCGGGCGGGGCGGCACAGGGGTGCGCTGTGCTTCGGTACTCATCCGGCCCCCTGCTTACACGTCCTCGTACCGACCACGGATCACCGCCGCTGACAGGCCCGTTGGTGCTCGCGTGCACGTCACTCTACGGGCTGCGGGCGGGCGGCGGGGAACGGGACGCCCCGGTCGGCGGAGGATCTGTCCCGATCGTCCCCCTACCCAGCCGTAGCGGCACTCTGGCAAGCTGCGGCCATGACTGCCCGCGCCGCTGACCGGACCCGCTACAACCGGGCCACCGCCCATCTCGACGCCCCGATCGCGATCGTCGATCTTGAGGCGTTCGACGCCAACGCCGACGATCTGGTGCGGCGAGCGGCCGGGAAGCCGGTCCGGGTGGCGAGCAAATCGGTGCGGTGCCGGGCCCTGCTGGAGCGGGTGCTCGCGCGTCCCGGGTTCGCCGGGATCATGTCGTACACGCTGGCGGAGTCGCTGTGGCTGGCGCGGGCCGGGTTCGACGACGTCCTGCTGGCCTATCCGTCGGCCGACCGGTCCGCGTTCGCCGAGCTGGCCGCCGATCCCAAGCTCGCCGGCGCCGTGACCGTGATGGTCGACGACCACGCGCAGCTGGAGCTGATCGACGCTTCCCGGGCGGGCGGGCGGGAGGAGATCCGGGTCTGCCTGGAGCTGGACACCTCGCTGCGGATGCTGGGCGGCCGGGTCCGGATCGGGGCGCTGCGCTCGCCGCTGCGATCCCCCGCGCAGCTCGCCGAGCTGGCCCGCTCGGTGGCCCGCAGGCCGGGCTTCCGGCTGGTGGGCCTGATGGCGTACGAGGGGCATGTCGCCGGGGTCGGCGACGCGCTGGCGGGGCGGCCGCTGCGGTCCCGGGCGATCCGGCTGATGCAGTCGGCCGCCCGCAGGGAGCTGGCGGTGCGCCGGGCGGAGGTGGTGCGGGCGGTCCGGGCGGTCGCACCGGACCTGGAGTTCGTGAACGGCGGCGGCACGGGCAGTGTGCAGCACACGGCGGCCGAGACCGCGGTGACGGAGATCGCGGCCGGTTCGGGGCTGTACGTGCCCCGGCTGTTCGACAACTACACGTCGTTCACCGGCCGGCCTGCGGCCCTGTTCGCGCAGCCGGTGGTGCGCCGGCCCGGCGTGGGCGTGGTGACGGTGCTCGGGGGCGGCTATCCGGCGTCCGGCGCGGCCGGCGCCGACCGCTCGCCGGTGCCGTATCTGCCGGAGGGGCTGCGCTACGACGCGCAGGAGGGCGCGGGCGAGGTGCAGACGCCGCTGCTCGGCTCCCCCGCCGACGACCTGCTGATCGGCGACAAGGTCTGGTTCCGGCACGCCAAGGCCGGGGAACTGTGCGAGCGCTTCGACGCGCTGCACCTGATCGAGGGCGACCGGGTCACGGCGAGCGTTCCGACGTACCGGGGCGAGGGGCAGACCTTCCTCTGACCCCGGGCCGGCAGGAAACGCGAGGCTTCAGGGGCCGATGGATGCTCCCACGCCACCGCTCGTCGCGCTGTCGCCGAGCGGGCGGATGCCCCGGGTGATCGTGTCCATCAGGGACAGCGGCAGGCCGGGGACCCCGGCGTCGAAGGCGAACCGGACGATCACCGGTGTCTCGGTGCCCACCGAGGAGGGGAAGGCGAGGGACTGCACGAACCCGCCGGGCCCCTTGCCGGTGGTGACCTGCCAGCGCACCAGGTAGCCGGTGCGGCCGGCGACGGTCAGCTCCTGGGCCTTGAGCACCTTGTTGGACGTGATGCCGCCGTGGGTGCGCCGGCCGAGGTCGTCCTCCTCGTAGGCCTTGTCGGCCGCGGTGACGATGTCGGCCTCGGCCAGGGTTCTGGCATCGGTCTCGCCGCCCCGGGCGGTGCGGGTGGTGACCGTGCCGTGGTAGCAGAACGACGCGCCTCCGGGGCAGTCGTAGGACTGCTCGGTGCGGATGGTGGGGGCGTCGTCGGAGGTGCTCTCCGGCTTCTCCCAGCCCTGGGGCACCGGCAGGGTGATCCCGTTGAGCTGGTCGACGAGGACGGCGGGGTCCTCGTCCGGGTCGGCCTCGGCGGAGGACGAGGCGGTGGCCGTGGGGGCGGTGACGGGGGCCGGGGAGGAAGCGGTCGTCGTCGGAGCCGCCGGCGTACCGCCCTCGTCGCGGCCCAGCAGCACGGCGCCGGCGACGGCCGCGCCCAGGACCAGCACCCCGGAGAGCGTGATCGCCAGGACCTTCGTCCGGCTGCCCCCGCCGGATCCGTCGTTCGGACCGCGCTGGTGCGGGAGCGGAAGCGACGGCGGGCCGAACGCCGCGGGTGCGGGCGGCTGTTCCGGTGCGGCGTGGGCGGCGGCGAGCGGGCGGGTGTGCACGGTCCAGGCCGTGCCGTCCCACCAGCGCTCGAAGCCGGGTGCGCCCGTGTCCGGGTACCAGCCGGGCGGCGTCGCGAAGCTCATGCCCCCACTCTAGGGTCCGGCTCCGACACGGCGGCCGGGGTTCGCGGGGTCAGGCATCGCGTCCGGTCAGGGACAGCAGATCGCGGGCAGGACCGGTGGGGCGGTGGCCCCCGGGCCAGACGGCGCGCAGTTGGCGGCGCAGCCGTACACCCGCGATGGGGACCTTGACGAGGCGGCGGGACGACAGTTCCTCGCCGAGGGCGAGTTCGCTCAGGACGCAGGGTCCCGCGCCGCTCTCCGCGGCGCCCTTGACCGCCGTGGTGGAGGAGAGTTCCAGCAGGGGCTGCGCCAGCCCGCCGTGCACGGCGAGCGCCGCGTCCAGGACCTGGCGGGTGCCGGAGCCGTGCTCGCGCAGGATCAGCGGGGTGGCGGCGAGTTCGGCGGGCTGCAGCGGGGTGCGGCGGCGGGCCCAGGGGTGGCTGGGGGCGACCACGACGACGAGGCGGTCGTGGGCGATGACGGTGCCGTCGAGGCCCTCCGGTATCGACAGGCCCTCGACGAAGCCGAGGTCGGCCTCGCCGGTGACCAGGCGGCGGGCGACGGCCGCGGAGTTGCCGACCAGGAGCGAGACCGCGGTGTCCGGCCGCTCCCCGCGCAGGGCGATCAGCCAGCCCGGCAGCAGGTATTCGGCGATCGTCATGCTGGCGGCGACCCGCAGCCGGGAGTCGCGGCGGTCGCGCAGCGCCTGTGCGCCGGCGTCGAAGGCCTCCGCCGCCTCGACGACCCTGCGCGCCCAGTCGGTGACCAGCGCGCCCGCGTCGGTGAGCCGGGAGCCGCGCGGGGAGCGGTCCAGGAGGGCGACGCCGAGCTGTCGCTCCATGGACCGGACACGGCTGGAGGCGGCGGGCTGGGTGATGCCGACGTCCCGGGCGGCCCGCCCGAGGCTGCCGTGCCGGGCGACGGCGAGGAGCAGTTCCAGCGCCCCGAGGTCGGGGACCCGGTGGGAGAGGGGAACGTGGGGTGCGTGTGCGTCGTCGCCGGCCATAAAGCCAGCTTATGACCTCATAGGAACGGAGTCCCTGGTGGGCGGGGGGCCGTCCGCGAAGAATCGTGGCATGGCCATCTTTCCGCAGACCCGGACCGCCGCCCCGCCGCCCTCGGCCGCTCCGTCCCCGCGCCCGGAGTCCCCGCGCCCGGCAGCGGTGGCGTCTTCCGGCTCGACGCGGCTGCCGTTCCTCCGGCACATCGGCCCGAACTGGTACGCGAGCGTCATGGGCACCGCGATCGTCGCGAGCGCCGGCGCGATGCTTCCGGTGGACGTTCCCGGGCTGCGCGCCGCGTGCACCGTCGTCTGGGCGCTGTCGGCCCTGCTGCTCCTGGCCGTCCTCACCGCGCGGGCCGGACACTGGCTCTGCCACCGCGACCAGGCCTGCGCCCATCTGCTGGACCCGGCCGTCGCCCCGTTCTACGGCTGTCTGTCGATGGCGCTGATGGCCGTCGGCGGGGCCACCCTGACGGTGGGCCAGGACGTGGTGGGCGCGCGGGCGGCGCTCGCGGTGGACGTGGTGCTGTTCGTCGCGGGCACGGTGATCGGTCTGGTGGCCGCGGTCGTGGTGCCGTATCTGATGGTCGTACGCCACCGTCCCGCACCCGGGACCGCGTCGCCGGTCTGGCTGCTGCCGCTGGTCGCCCCGATGGTGTCGGCGTCCCAGGGCGCGCTGCTGGTGCCCCATGTCTCCGCCGGGCAGGGGCGCGAGGCGCTGCTGCTGGCCTGCTACGCGATGTTCGGCCTGTCGCTGCTGGCCACGCTGGTGGTGCTGCCGCTGGTCTTCTCCCGGCTGGTCCACCACGGTCCGCTGCCGCTCGCGCTGACCCCGACGCTGTTTCTGGTGCTGGGGCCGCTCGGGCAGTCGACGACCGCGGTCAACCAGCTGGCCGACGCCGCCCCCGGGGCGGTCGGGGCCCCCTACGCCTCCGCGTTCGGCGCGTTCGCCGTGCTGTACGGGGTGCCGGTGATGGGCTTCGCGCTGCTGTGGCTGGCCCTGGCGACCGCGATGGTGGTGCGGGCCGCGCGGAACGGGATGGGGTTCGCGATGACGTGGTGGGCGTTCACCTTCCCCGTCGGCACGTGTGTGACGGGCGCGGCGGGTCTGGCGCGGCACACCGGTCTCGACGCGCTGACCTGGCTGGCGGTCGCGCTGTACGTGGCCCTGGTCGCGGCGTGGGCGGCGGCCGGGACGCGGACGGCGCTCGGGGTCGTCAGCGGAGCGCTGACGGCAGCACCCGTGCCGCCTCGGCCAGCGACGGCCCGTACCACGTGAGCAGCCGCCCGTCGACGAGTGCGGCGGGCAGGGCGGGGAAGGCCTCGGGCCCGTCGTCCGCGGTGAAGCGATAGGGCTCGTCGGGCAGCACGATCAGCTCGGCCCCGGAGGCGTTCAGTTCGTCGAGCGGGATGCGCGGGTAGCGCTCGGCGTGGTCGGCGTACACGTTGCGGACGCCGAGGCGGGCGAGAAGGTCGCCGGCGAAGGTGTCGTGGCCGAGAACCATCCAGGGCCTTCGCCAGATCGGTACGGCGGCGGGGCGCGGCCTCCCGGAGGGCGCGGGCAGCGCGGCCCAGGCGGCCTCGGCCTCGTCCAGCCAGCGGGGCCGGACGAGCCCGCAGCCGTCGACGAGGACGCGGTGCAGTTCGGCGAGGGCCTGATCCAGGGTGCGGACCTCGGTGACCAGGACGTCGAGCCCGGCCGCCCGGAGCGCGTCGAGGTCGGGGGCCCGGTTCTCCTCCTCGTTGGCAATCACGAGGTCGGGGGCGAGGGCGGTGATCGCTGCCACGTCCGGGTTCTTCGTGCCGCCGATGCGGGCGGCGGTGAGGTCCGCGGGGTGCGTGCACCAGTCGGTGACCCCGACGAGCAGCCCGGGTGCGGTGACGGCGACGGCCTCGGTGAGCGAGGGGACCAGGGAGACGACGCGCACGGACGGGCCTTTCGCGGAGAAAGAGGAGGAGGGGGCGGGGGCGGGGTTCGCCACCGGACGGACTCGCCACGGGGTGGGCCCGCCACGGGACGGGCTCGGCCCTGTACGGACTCGGCCCCGGCGTACGGGCCCGGCCCCGTACGGGCTCGCCGCCGGGCGGACTCGCCACCGTACGGACTCGGCCCCGTACGGACTGCGTACAGCTCAGCGGCGCGAGTCGAACGTGGCGTCGATGTGTTCGGCCACCGCGACGACCAGGAGCCGGGTGCCGGGCACGGTGGCGCGCCAGCGGTGGCGGACGCCGCCGGAGAGGAACAGGGTGTCGCCGTGCTCCAGGCGGTGGACCTGGCCTTCGGCCTCGACGTCGACGGCGCCCTCGACGACGTACATCAGTTCGTCGTTGCGGTGCTGGAACTCGCGCCCGAGGTCCGGTTCGCCGCTGAACTCCAGGGCGCTGAGCTGATGCCTGCCGCGCACCAGGCGGCGTACGCCCTCGCCGTCCTCGGCCCGCACGACGTCCACGGCGCGCGCGGAGTCGGCGGCGGCCCGCAGCCGCCCGGTGGTGGTCTCCAGCGCATCGGCGACCCGGTCGAGGGAACGGGCGCTGGGGCGGGCGCGCTCGTTCTCGATCTGGCTGAGGAAGGGCACGGAGAGGCCGCTGCGCGACGCGACCGCGGCCAGCGTGAGTCCCAGGGTTCTGCGCCGTCGGCGGACGGCGGCGCCCACCCGCGGTGTGTCCTTGTCGTCCATGTCCCGGCTCCCTCCCGCCTACGCCATCCTCCCGGTTGCCAGCACCTTACGCACATGGTTGCGCACGACGTCCGGTAAACGACCCCCGGGCAGCCGGAAGGGGTGGCCCCGCCCGAAGGCGGGGGCCACCCCTTTCGACCTGTGCTTTCGTGCCCGTGGGCCCCTACTGGGGCGCCACGGTGTCCGCGATGCCCGGGTTGTCGTCCATCCAGGCCTTCACGGCTTCCTCCTCGTGACCCACGCCGCGCTTCTGGATCTCGTTCTCCAGTCCGCCGAGCTGCTCCTCGGTGAGCTTGAAGTCCTTGAACCACTTCGTCAGCTGCGGGTACTGCTTCGGGAACTCCTTGGAGGCGATGGTGTGCAGCCGGTCGCCCTCACCGAACGCCTTCTTCGGGTCCTTCAGCTTGGTCATGCCGTACTCGTTGTACGCCCAGTGCGGGGTCCAGAGCAGGACCGCGATGGGCTCCTTCTTGGCGTACGCGCGCTTCAGCTCGGCCAGCATGCCGGGCGTGGAGGAGTCGAGGACCTCGTACTCCTTGTCCAGGCCGTAACTCGGCAGAACGTTCTTCTTGAGGTTCTCCATGGTGGCGGTGCCGGGCTCGATGCCGACGATCCGGCCCTTGAAGTCGGAGCCCTTGCCCTTGAGGTCGTCGAGGGTCTTGACGTCCTTGACGTAGTCGGGGACGGCGACCTCGATGGAGGTCGGCCCGTACCAGGAGCCGATATCGGTCAGCTTGTCGCCGTACTTGTCCCAGTAATTCTTCTGGGTGTACGGCAGCCAGCCGTCGAACTGCACGTCGATCTGGCCGCGTGACATCGCGGCGTACATCGGGCCGACCTCGAACTGCTTGAGGTTGATCTTGTAGCCGCGCTCCTCCAGGACCGCCTTCCACAGGTACGTGGCGGCGATGTCCTCCTCCCAGGGGAACCAGGCGACCTCGACGGCACGGTCACGCTCGTCCTTGCCGCCGTCGGCCTTGGCGTCCTTCGGGACCGGGGACCACTTGTCGGCAACGCCCGGGTTGTCCTTCAGCCAGGTGCGGACGGCTTCCTGCTCCTTGCCGGAGCCGGACTTCTGGATCTGGGCCTCAAGGCTGGTGAGCTGCTTCTCGCTCATCTTGAAGTCCTTGAGCCACTTGCTGACCACGGGGTTCTCGGCGGAGAAGCCCTTGCGCGCCAGGGTGTGGACGCCGTCGCCCTTGCCCCAGAGACCCTTGGGGTCCTTGAGCTTGGTGAGGTCGTACTCGTTGTACGCCCAGTGCGGCGACCAGAGCGGAACGACGATCGGCTCCTTCTTGGCGTACGCGCGCTTCAGCTCGGCCAGCATGGACGGCGTGGAGCCGTCGATGAGCTTGTACTCCTTGTCCAGGCCGTAGCCCGGCAGCAGCTTGTCCTTGAGCAGGCCCATCTCGCCGGCGCTCGGCTCGATGCCGACGATCCGGCCCTTGAACTCGGACGCCCGGCCCTTCAGGTCGTCCATGGTCTGGACGTCCTTCATGTACGCGGGGACGGCGAGCTCCAGCGAGGTCGGGGCGTACCACGCGCCGAGGTCCTCCAGGCGGTCCTTGTACTTCGCCCAGTAGCTGGCGTGGGTGACCGGCAGCCAGGAGTCGGTCTGGAAGTCGATCTGCCCGTTGGCCATACCGGTGTACAGCGCGCCGGCCTCGTACTGCTTGACGTCGACCTCGAAGCCGCGCTGCTCCAGCATCTCCTTCCAGAGGAACGTGGAGGCGATGCCCTCGTCCCACGGGATGTAGCCGATGCTGACCTTCTTGCCGTCGCCGATCTGCGCGGCCTTGCCCGCGGTGTCGTCCTTGGAGCCGCCGAACATGCTCATGCTGCCCGCGACGAGCGCGAGGACGACGATGCCGACGGCCGCGATGCGGGGCTGCGGACGGTAGGTCCAGATCTTCCAGCCGTCCGCCATGGCCTGGGCCTTGGCGACCGCGCGGCGGCCCAGCGGGGAGACCTCGGTGCCCAGCGCGCCGGTCATCCGGTCCAGGTACATGGCAAGGATGACGATGGAGATGCCCGCCTCGAAGCCGAGGCCGACGTCGACGTTGCCGATGGCGCGGTAGACGGAGCCGCCGAGGCCGCCGCCGCCGACCATGCCCGCGATGACGACCATGGACAGGCCGAGCATGATGACCTGGTTGATTCCGGCCATGATCGTGGGCAGGGCGAGCGGCAGCTGAACGCGCAGCAGGGTGTTGCGCGAGGTGGTGCCGAAGGCCTCGGCCGCCTCGACGAGTTCGCCGTCGACCTGGCGGATGCCGAGTTCGGTCATCCGGACGCCCGGGGGCAGCGCGAAGATGATGGTGGCGATGATGCCGGGGACCACGCCGACGCCGAAGAAGATGACCCCGGGGATCAGGTAGACCATGGCGGGCATGGTCTGCATGAAGTCCAGGACCGGCCGGGTGATCGCGCTGACCGTCCTGGACCGCGAGGCCCAGATGCCCAGCGGCACGGCGATGACCAGGGTGACCAGGGTCGCGACGAGCACCAGGGTGAGGGTGTCCATCGCTTCGTCCCACAGTTCGACGGAGTCGATGAGGGCGAACCCGACGAAGGTGAGCAGTGCCGCGGGCAGGCCGCGCAGCCACCAGGCGATGACGGCGACGATGCCCGCGAAGAGCAGCGGCGCGGGGGCGGACAGGACGGCGGCTATGCCGTCGAACATGCCGCTGACGATGGAGCTGATGGCGTCGAAGAGCCAGGCGAGGTGGGTCTGCAGCCAGTCGACCGCGGAGTCGACCCATTCGCCGAGGGGGAGCCTAAACACTGGCCACCTTCTTCACGCCGTCCGCTGCCGCGGACTCGGTGTCGCGGGGGGCCTCGGCCGGGGTCATCGGCTCGCCGAGGACGGCGAGCAGCCGGGAGCTGGGGACGACGCCGACGAGCTTGCCCTTGGCGTCGGTCACGGCGACCGGGTTCGAGCTCTGCGAGCAGGGCGTGAACAGGTCGATGATCGGCGTGGACTCCGGGACCGTGGCGGGGGCCGCGGCCAGCACGTCCTGCGAGGTGCGCAGTTCCTTGCCGTCCGACGCCTTCGTGCCCATCACGGTGTGCGCCTCGGCCATGATCGCGCCCGCGGTGAGCACCCGGGAGCGGTCGACATCCTGGGTGAAGGAGGCGACGTAGTCGTTGGCCGGGGTGACGAGGATGTCCTCGGCGGTGCCGAGCTGGACGATCTCTCCGTCGCGCATGACGGCGATCCGGTCGCCCAGGCGCATGGCCTCGTTGAGGTCGTGGGTGATGAAGACGATGGTCTTCTTCAGGCGCTTCTGGAGCTCCAGGAGCTGGTCCTGCATGTCACGGCGGATCAGCGGGTCGAGCGCGCTGAAGGACTCGTCCATGAGCAGCAGGTCGGCGTCGGTGGCCAGCGCGCGGGCGAGGCCCACGCGCTGCTGCATACCGCCGGACAGCTCGTCGGGCCAGGACTTCTCCCAGCCTTCGAGGCCGGTCATCCGCAGCGCCTCGGCGGCGCGCACCTCGCGGGCCTCACGCGCCACGCCCTGGACCTCCAGGCCGTACGCGGCGTTCTCCAGGACGCTCCGGTGGGGGAAGAGCGCGAAGTGCTGGAACACCATGCTGATCTTGGTGGAGCGGACGTGCCGCAGCTCGCGGGGGCTCAGGGCGGTCAGGTCCTGGCCGTCGAACAGCACCCGGCCCGCGGTGGGGTCGAGCAGACCGTTGAGCATCCGCAGCAGGGTGGACTTGCCCGAGCCGGACAACCCCATGACGACGAAGATCTGCCCCGGCTCCACGGTGAACGAGGCGTCGATCACCGCTGCGGTCGTTCCCTCGGCGCGCAACTCGTCGCGGTCGGAGCCGCTCTCGAGCTTCCGCACTGCTTCATCGGGTCGTCTTCCGAAGACTTTGTACAAGTGTTCGGCTTGCAGCCTGGACACATACACCTCACGCGTTGAACCGAAAACGGTCTGCCACCCCCTCCGGCAGACCGTGGAGCGGTGCGGGTTCTGTCCGCGTGGCACATGCACTAGTTGAAAATGCGACGTGGTTCGCTCCGATGGCGCGCCTGCCCTCGCTTACACAGCCCAAACACAACAGTGACCCAGGTCACCGACCTGCGACGGAGCGATAGTAAGCGGTTACCCGGAGCGACTGTGGGTGCGGTGGGGCATCATCGGGTCTGTGACGCGACGCCTGATGCTCCTCGACACCGCCTCCCTCTACTTCCGCGCCTACTTCGGCGTGCCCGATTCGGTGCGCGCGCCGGACGGTACGCCGGTGAACGCCGTGCGCGGCCTCCTCGACTTCATCGGCCGCCTGGTGCAGGACCATCGGCCGGACGATCTGGTCGCCTGCTGGGACAACGACTGGCGTCCGCAGTGGCGGGTCGACCTGATCCCGACCTACAAGGCGCACCGGGTCGCCGAGGAGACGCCCGCCGGACAGACGGACGAGGAGGAGATCCCCGACACGCTGTCCCCGCAGGTCCCGATCATCGAGGACGTGCTGGCGGCGCTCGGGATCGCCCGGGTCGGCGTCACGCCGTACGAGGCGGACGACGTCATCGGCACCCTCACGGGGCGGGCGACCGGGCCGGTGGACATCGTCACGGGCGACCGCGACCTGTATCAGCTGGTCGACGACGCCCGCCAGGTGCGCGTGCTCTACCCGCTCAAGGGCGTCGGCACCCTCCAGGTGACCGACGAGGCGTGGCTGCGCGAGAAGTACGGCGTGGACGGCGCGGGCTACGTCGACCTGGCGCTGCTCCGGGGCGACCCGAGCGACGGGCTCCCGGGCGTCCCCGGCATCGGCGAGAAGACGGCGGCGAAGCTGCTGGACGCGTACGGCGACCTCGCCGGGATCATGGCGGCGGTGGACGACCCGAAGGCGAAGCTGACCCCGTCGCAGCGCAAGCGGCTGGACGAGTCGCGCGCCTATGTCGCCGTCGCGCCGAAGGTGGTCCGGGTGGCCGGGGACGTCCCCCTGCCCGACTTCGATCCGTCACTGCCGCGCGAGCCGCGCGACCCGGCCGCCCTGGAGGCGCTGGCGGAGCAGTGGGGGCTCGGCGGAGCACTTCAGCGACTCCTGACCACCCTTCAGCACTGAGGTGTTAACTTAGGCATACCTAAGCTCACGTTTCGAACCAGGGAGTACCTCGTGGCAGAGCGGCCGGCCCGGCAGGGACCCACGGCTCAGGGGGCGCAGGTCGTGCGCACCGAGCAGATCACCCCGCACATGGTCCGGGTGGTCCTCGGCGGCGAAGGGCTCGCGGACTTCACCCTCTCCGGCTTCACCGACCACTACATCAAGCTGTGCTTCGCGCCCGAGGGCGCGGACTACGCGCACCCGTTCGACATGGCCGCGATCCGGGAGCGGTACCCGCGCGAGCTGTGGCCCACCACCCGTACGTACACGGTGCGCTCGTGGGACCCGGTCGCCCGGGAGATGGCCGTCGACTTCGTCGTGCACGGCGACGCGGGCCTCGCGGGTCCGTGGGCGCAGCGGGCCCGGGTGGGCGAGCAGGTGACCTTCCTCGGCCCCGGCGGCGGTTACGGCCCCGAGGCGTCGGCGGACTGGCATCTGCTGGTCGGCGACGAGAGCGCGCTGCCGGCGATCGCGGCGGCGCTGGAGCAGATGCCGTCGGGTGCGCTGGTGCACGCCTTCGTGGAGGTGTCGGACGCCTCCGAGGAGCAGAAGATCGTGACGCCCGACGGGGTGGCCGTGACCTGGCTGCACCGCGGCGACCGGCCCGTCGGCGAGCTGCTGACCGCCGCCGTGAAGGGGCTGGACTTCCCGGAGGGCCAGGTCCAGGCCTTCGTGCACGGGGAGGCGGGCTTCGTGAAGGAGATCCGCCGGTATCTGCGCATGGAGCGCGAGATCCCGCTGTCGCAGCTGTCGATCTCGGGCTACTGGCGTCTCGGCCAGAACGACGACGCCTGGCGCGCCGTGAAGCGCGAGTGGAACGAGCAGGTGGAGCGGGAGCAGGAGAGCGGCACGACCGCCGCGTAGCACCCACCCCGGCGTCGGCCCCGCCCGGAGCCACCGGGCCACCGGCCGGACCCCGCCTCGGTCGCCGGGGCAGCCCCGGTCACCCCGGTCACCCCGGTCACCCCGGTCGCCCCGGCGAGCAGACCACCGGACCCCGTCCACCGCACTGCGGCGGGCGGGGTCCGCGCGTCGGGGGTGCGACGGACGGGCCCCGGCGCGGCCCGCACTCCGGGGCCGCCACGCACGCCCACCGGGTCGCCCACCGGCCCGCCCACCGGGTCCACCCCCGGCTTCAGGCGTCCGGAGGGCCCGCCTCCGGACCACCGGTACCGGCACCGCCCCCGCCCTTGCGCTCGTCCCCGCCCCCACGCCCGCCCCCGTCCTCAGCGCCGGAGCCCTCCCGCTCGACCGGGCCGGAGAGGTACTCAGGGGACTCGAAGCGGCGGAAGGACACATCGATGTGCGCCAGCCTCCGCAGCGCGCCGAACATCGCCTCGCCGAGGACGGTCCCGACGACGACGCTCTCGACCAGGTCCTCGCGGGCCACCCGCCGCTGTACGTAGTCGAGGTCGGCGCGGGCGACCGGCTCGGCGGCATCCGCGTAGACGTCCAGCAGGTCGATGTATCCGCCGTGCCCGGCCCTGCGCAGCGCGGACAGCACTCCCGCCAGCGACTCGGCGGCGGGACCCCGCTCGTCGGCCTGCCAGTCGCGCCGCCGCAGCAGTGCCGCCACCTCCTCCCGCGCGTCCTCCAGTTCGGGACCCGCCCCCTCCTCGCCGGCCGGCGTGACGCCGTCCGCCGCGACGCCGAGCACCTTGTGCACGGGCTGTTCGGGGTCGTCCATCGCTTCCAGGACCTCGCCGATGGCGGCGAGCGAGAGGCCGCCGACGTCCAGCAGCGCCCGGATCAGGCGCAGCCTGCGCTCATGTCCGGGGCTGTAGTGCGCCTGGTTCGGGCTGGTCAACTCCCCTGCCGACAGAAGCCCTTCACGTAGGTAGTACTTGATCGTCGGTACCGGAACCCCGGACCTGCGACTCAATTCACCGATGCGCACCGCGTGTTCGCCCTTTCGCCCTTGCCAGAAACCGCACTCATCATAGATAGTCCCTCTATCGGATAGCGGACAGTGCGACTATCCATACAGATCACATCATCACAGGGGGTCTCTCATGTCGTCATGGCGTTCCTGGCATCGCCCATTAGTCGTCTTCTCCGCCGCGATGGCCATTCTGGCCCTCGTTTCCGCCGTGGGCCTCGTGGTCGACGACCGGGTCCTGGTGGGCGCGCCGATCTGGGCGAAGCCGTTCAAGTTCGCCGTGTCCTTCGCCGCGTACTGCCTGACCCTGGCCTGGATGCTGACCCACCTCACCCGGGGGGTGCGGACCGGCCGGTGGGCGGGGCACGTCGTCGTGCTGACGAGCCTGGGCGAGATGGTGCTGATCACGGTGCAGGTCGTCCGGGGCCGGCGCAGCCACTTCAACTCCGCCACTCCCCTCGACGCGGCGCTGTGGGACGCGATGGGGCAGACCGTCGTCGTCCTGTGGGCGGCGACCCTGGTGATAGCCGTCCTGCTGCTGCGCACCCGTATCGCCGACCGGGCAACGGCCCTGGCCATCCGGGGCGGGGTGCTGATCGCCCTGGCCGGCGCGGCCCTCGGCTTCCTGATGACGCTGCCGAGCGAGAGCCAGCGGGCAGCGGGCAACCTCGACACCGCCGACATCATCGGCGCGCACTCCGTGGGCGTACCGGACGGCGGCCCGGCCATGCCGCTGACCGGCTGGTCGACGACCGGCGGCGATCTGCGGGCCCCGCACTTCGTGGGCATGCACGCCCTCCAACTGCTGCCGCTCCTCCTGATCGCCCTGGTGCTCCTCGCGCCCCGCTTCGCCCGGCTGCGTGACGCCGGGGTGCGGCTGCGTCTCGTGCGGGTCGCCGTGGGCGGCTACGCAGCGCTCGTCGCGCTCATCACCTGGCAGGCGCTCCGGGGCCAGCCCCTGATCCACCCGGACGGGGCCACGCTGGCCGCCGCCGGAGTCCTCCTCGCGGCGGTGGCGTGCGGGGCATGGAGCGCGTTGCGCCCGGCCGCCCCCGCCCGCCCGTCCCGCACCGCCGACCGCAAGGAGCCCGTGGCATGACCGGCGCACTCTTCGAGATCACGTTCTATCTGGCCGCCCCGTTCTGGCTGCTGATGATCTTCGCCCCCACCTGGTCCGGCACCGCCCGCGTCGTCGCCTCACCGCTGACCGTGCTGCCCGTGCTCGCCGTTTACGTCGTCATGGCCGTGCCGGTGTTCCCGGAGCTCTGGACGGCGGTGAGCAGTCCGGACATCGACACCTTCCGTGATCTGACGGCTCTGGCCGGCGGAGCGGGGGCCATCTGGGCGCAGGTGATCGCCTGGGACCTGCTGCTCGGGCAGTGGATGTACCTCCAGAGCCGGAAGCTGGGGCTCTCGCCGCTGCTGATGGGGCCGCTGCTGGTCCTGACGATCCTGCTGTCGCCGTTCGGGCTGCTGATCTTCCTCGCCGTGCGCGCCGTCCGCCTGCGACGACGCGCGACGCCCGCCGGCTGAGTCGCGCCCTCCCGGGGCCCCGTCTGGAAAGATCGCGGGCATCCGACCAATCCGTACGGTCCTCGGCTCCGAATCACTGCCGGAAGCGACGATCGGCCCGGGAGGAAACCCGCGTGAAGGAAGCCGTACACATCAGTGGGGTGCCCGCACCAGGCCCCGATCTCCAGGAACTCCTGGTGCGGGTGGCGCGGGGCGACCAGGACGCGTTCGCCGGGGTGTACGACGCGGTGAGCGGACCCGTGCTCGGCCTGGTGCGCAGCGTGCTCCGCGATCCGGCCCAGTCGGAGGAAGTGGCGCAGGAGGTGCTGGTGGAGGTGTGGCGCACGGCGCCGCGCTTCCGGGCCTCCCGGGGCAGCGCGATGAACTGGGTGCTGACCGTGGCCCACCACCGGGCCGTCGACCGGGTCCGCTCGGCCGAGTCCGCTGCCGCCCGGGAGCACAAGGCGGCGCTGCTGGACCGGACGCCCGCCTTCGACGAGGTGTCGGAACAGGTCGAGAGCCGGTTGGAGAGAGAACAGGTACGGCGTTGTATGCGCACCCTGTCCGAGCTGCAACGGGAGTCGGTGACCCTGGCCTACTACCGGGGCCTGACCTACCGTGAGGTCTCCGAGCTGCTCGCCGTGCCGCTGGGCACCATCAAGACACGACTCCGCGACGGCCTCATCCGCCTCCGCGACTGCCTGGGGGTGAGCGCATGAACACGGCCGAACTGCACACGCTGACCGGGGCCTACGCCCTGCATGCGCTGCCGGATCCCGAACGGCAGGCCTTCGAGCGGCATCTGGAGGACTGCGAGGCCTGCACCCAGGAGGTGCGGGAGCTGTCGGCCACCGCCGCCCGGCTCGGCCTCGCCGTCGCCGAGACCCCGCCGCGTGAGCTGCGCGAGCGGGTGCTGCGGGAGATCGCGACCGTACGCCAGGAGGCTCCGGCGCACGGCGGACGGGAGCGGACCGGCGGGGGCGGACGCACCGGTCGGTGGTACGCCTACGCGCTCGCCGCCTGTGTCGCCGCGGCCGCCGCGTTCGGCGGGGTAGCGGTCTGGCAGAACCAGGTGGCGCAGGACGCGCGGCAGGAGGCGGACCTGGCTCAGCGGCAGAACGAGCAGTTGGCCCAGGTGCTCTCCGCCCCGGACGCCAAGACCACTTCGGCCGAGCTGACCGGTGGCGCGCACGGCACCGTCGTCGTCTCGCGGAGCCAGAACCGTGCGGTGTTCCTGGCCTCGGGGATGGACCGGCCGCCGAGCGGCAAGGTCTACCAGATCTGGTTCAACGACGAGGGCACGATGCGCTCGGCCGGTCTGATGGACCCGAAGGCGAGCGACGACGCGGTCCTGCTGAACGGGCCGGTGGACCGGGCGTCCGGCATGGGCATCACGCTCGAACCCGCCGGCGGATCGGCCGAACCGACCTCGGAGCCGGTGGCGCTGATGGACTTCCCGACCGCCTGACCCTCACCCACGAATCACCCACGAACCATGCGAGGAGCGCCCGTTCCATGAGTGTCGCGGTGGTGCTGTTCACCTCCGATCTGCGTCTGCACGACAACCCGGTGCTGCGTGCCGCCCTGCGGGACGCGGACGAGGTCGTCCCGTTGTTCGTCCGGGACGACGCCGTCCACCGCGCCGGGTTCGACGCGCCCAACCGGCTGGCCTTCCTGGCGGACTGCCTGGCCGACCTGGACGCCGGACTCCGCCACCGGGGCGGCCGGCTGGTCGTGCGCCGGGGCGAGGCGGCCGCTGCCGTGAGGCGGGTGGCCGAGGAGACCGGGGCGGCCTCCGTGCACGTCGCCGCCGGGGTCAGCCGGTACGCGGCGCGGCGCGAGGAACGTATCCGGGAGGCTCTCGCGGGCACCGGGTGCGAGCTGCGCGCCCATGACGCGGTGGTCACCGCACTCGCTCCGGGCCGGGTGGTCCCGACAGGCG
This sequence comes from Streptomyces anulatus, assembly GCF_014650675.1. Classification (GTDB taxonomy): domain Bacteria; phylum Actinomycetota; class Actinomycetes; order Streptomycetales; family Streptomycetaceae; genus Streptomyces; species Streptomyces anulatus. The sequence continues at coordinate 273,878 of NZ_BMVK01000006.1, forward strand.
GCAAGGACCACTTCGCGGTGTTCACCCCGTACTTCCGCCGTTGGGAGGCGGAGGGAGTACGGGGCACACTGACCGCTCCCCGCACGGTGCGGGTGCCGGACGGTGTGGCGAGCGATCCGCTCCCGGACCGGGACACCGTCAAGAACCTCTCCCCCGGTCTCGCCCGGGGCGGCGAGGACGCGGGCCGCAAGCTGGTGACGTCCTGGCTGAACGGGCCGATGGCCGACTACGAGGCCGGCCACGACGACCTGGCCGGGGACGCGACGTCCCGGCTCTCCCCCCATCTGCACTTCGGTACGGTCTCCGCCGCCGAACTGGTGCACCGCGCGCGGGAGAAGGGCGGGCCCGGCGGCGAGGCGTTCGTACGGCAACTGGCCTGGCGCGACTTCCACCACCAGGTCCTCGCGGCCCGCCCCGACGCCTCCTGGTCCGACTACCGGCCGCGCCGGGACCGCTGGCGCTCCGACGAGGACGAGATCGACGCCTGGAGGACCGGGCGGACGGGGTATCCGCTGGTGGACGCGGCGATGCGGCAGCTGGCGCACGAGGGCTGGATGCACAACCGGGGCCGGATGCTGGCCGCGAGCTTCCTCACCAAGACGCTGTACGTGGACTGGCGGGTGGGCGCCCGGCACTTCCTGGACCTGCTGGTCGACGGCGACGTGGCGAACAACCAGCTCAACTGGCAGTGGGTGGCGGGCACCGGGACGGACACCCGGCCCAACCGGGTGCTCAATCCGGTGATCCAGGGCAAGCGCTTCGATCCGCGCGGTGCCTACGTACGGCGCTGGGTGCCGGAGCTGGCGGAACTGGAGGGGGCCGCGATCCACGAGCCCTGGAAGCTTCAGGGCCTGGACCGCGCGGGCCTGGACTACCCGGACCCGGTGGTGGACCTGGCCGAGGCGCGGTCCCGCTTCGAGCGCGCCCGCGGCCTGGACTGACCGTACGACGGCACGACGCACGAGGAGGGCCCCGTTCCGCAGACCGCGGAACGGGGCCCTCCTCGATGTGCTCAGGTCCGGCGCGGCGGCCGGGGGAAGAAGCCGCTCGTCCGCGCCACGTACGCGTCGAACCCGGGCCGGTCCGCCATATGACGCTCCAGCAGGGCCGCCCCGCTGCCCCGGGTCAGCAGGAAACTCATCACCAGGGGGGCGACGACGGTGGCGGCAGCGGCGGCCGGGGCCTGGCAGACGAAGAGGAAGAGGCCCCACCAGACGCAGAAGTCGCCGAAGTAGTTCGGGTGGCGGGTCCAGGACCACAGCCCCCGGTCCATGATCTTCCCCTGGTTGGCGGGGTCGGCCTTGAACCGGGCGAGCTGCGCGTCGCCGATCGCCTCGAAGGCCAGACCGACCGCCCACAGGACCACGCCCGCCCAGGCCCACCAGGCCAACGGCGCGGTGAGGTACTGCGCGGCCTGCACCGGGAGCGAGACCAGCCAGACCAGCGCGCCCTGGAGCAGATACACCTTGCGCAGGGCGTAGAGGTTCGGGTTGCCGGGAGCCTTGGCCAGCATCTTCGCGTAGCGCGGATCCTCGCCGTGGCCCCGGCCGCGCCGCCCGATGTGGATCGCGAGGCGCAGCCCCCAGATCACGGTCAGCGCGGTCACCAGGAGCCGTCGGCCGTCGTCGCCGTCGCCCGCCGACAGGCCGTAGGAGACCAGGGCGACGGCGGCGAACCCGATGCCCCAGGCGACGTCGACGATCCGGTGCATGCCCTTCTTCAGGGCGACGGCGAAGGTGACGAGCATGACGCCGAGCGCGGCGACGGCCGCGCCCGCGAGCCCGCTGGCGAACGCGGACCAGACGAAGCCGCTCACGGGCTCTCCTCCGGGGCGGCCGACGCGTACCAGTCGCGCCGGGTGGCCGGCATCGCGGCGGAGCCGACCGGGTCGGGCCGTACGGAGAGGATCTGGTCGACGCCCATCCGGCGTTCCTCGAACGCGAGGGCGCCGCCGACGAGGTAGAGCCGCCACACCCGCGCGGTCTCCTCCCCCACCAGCGCGACGAACTCCGCCCAGCGCTCCTCCAGGGTGCGACGCCAGGCCTCCACCGTCCGGACGTAGTGCTCGCGCAGCGATTCGACGTCACGCACCTCGAGACCGGCGCCCTCCAGCAGGGCGACGGTCTCGCCGAGCGGCCGCATGTGCATGTCGGGGGCGATGTAGGACTCGATGAACGCGCCGCCGCCCGGCGCGGTCGTCCCCCGGGACATCTGCTGGACCATGGCCCGGCCCCGCGGCCGCAGCGCGTCGTGGAGGATCGCGGTGAACGCCGGGTACTCGGCGTCCCCGACGTGCTCGCCCATCTCGATGGTCGACACGGCGTCGTACGCGCCCCGGGTCTCCGGTCGCCCCGCGATGTCCCGGTAGTCGATGTTCAGCACCTCGACGAGCTCGCCGAGGCCGCGTGCGGTGACCTGCTCCCGTACGTACGCGGCCTGTTCGGCGGCGAGGGTGACGGCGGTGACGCGGACGCCGTGGTGCTCGGCCGCGTACAGGGTCAGCGAACCCCAGCCGCAGCCGATGTCCAGCAGCCGTGCGCCGGGCCGCAGTCCGAGCTTGCGGCAGATCAGCTCCAGCTTGTCGCGCTGCGCGTCGGCGGGGCCGTAGCCGGGCGCGTCGCTGGTCCAGTAGCCGCAGGAGTACGCCATCGTCTCGTCGAGGAGCAGGGCGTAGAAGGCGTTGGACAGGTCGTAGTGGTGGCTGATCGCCGCCCGGTCGCGGGCCTTGCTGTGCAGGGTCCCGCGGAGTCCTGCGCGGGCGGCGGGGACCGGCGGCCGGGGGCCGACGGCGCCGAGGCGCAGGGCGAGGCCCGCCGCCCTGAGCCGGTCCGCGAGGGCGGGCTCGGGCGGGGTGAGGCCGCGGTCGCGCGCGGCGCGGCGCATGGCGCGCAGCCCGTCACCGAGGTCGGTGTCGAGGTCGATGTCGCCGGTGATGTAGGCCTCGGCGAGGCCGAGTTCGCCCGGCTCCCACAACAGCCGGCGCAGCGCTCTGCGGGTCCGCACATGGACGGTGGGGACGTCCCTGGGCCCGGTCTCGCTGCCGTCCCACATCCGTACCCGGACCGGCGGCGGGCCGCCGAGGAACCGCTCGATCAGCGGTTCGACGCGCTGGGCGGCACCGGTCGGGGTGCGCCGGGCGGGGGGCTTGGGTGCGGTCGTGGTCACGCGGTCTCCTCGCGGGTCAGCAGCAGTTGCTGCACATCGAGATAGCCGGAGCGGAAGCCCGCTTCGGAGTAGGCGAGATAGAAGGTCCACATCCGGCGGAAGACGGCGTCGAAGCCGAGGGCGTCGACCTCGGACGCCCGCTCGGTGAACCTTTCCCGCCACAGCCGGAGCGTCTCGGCGTAGTGCGCGCCGAAGCGGATGCGCTGCGTGGTGCGCAGGCGGGTGTGGCCGGTGGTGATCCGCTCCACGGCCTCGGTGGAGGGCAGGAGTCCGCCGGGGAAGATGTACTTCTGGATCCAGGTGTACGTCGAGCGGCTGGCGCGCAGCCGGTCGTCGGGCATGGTGATGGCCTGGAGGGCGATCCGGCCGCCGGGGGCGAGCAGCCGGTCCAGGGTCGCGAAGTACACCGGCCAGAACTCCTCTCCGACCGCCTCGACCATCTCGACGCTGACGATGGCGTCGTAGTCGCCGGTGACGTGGCGGTAGTCGCTGAGCCGCACCTCCACGCGGTCGGCGTACCCGGCCTCGCGGATCCGGGCGCGGGCCAGTTCGCGCTGTTCGGCGGAGAGGGTGACGGTGACGACCCGGGCGCCGCGGGCCGCCGCGCGGACGGCGAGTTCGCCCCAGCCGGTGCCGATCTCCAGGAGGCGGGTGCCCTCGGTCACTCCGGCGGCGTCCAGCAGCCGGTCGATCTTGCGGTGCTGGGCGGCGGGCAGCAGGTCGTGTTCGGCGGGGAAGCCGCGGAAGACGGCGGAGGAGTACGAGAGCGTCTCGTCGAGGAAGAGGGCGAACAGCTCGTTCGACAGGTCGTAGTGGTGGCTGATGTTGTCCCGGGAGCCTTCGGGGGTGTTCAGCTGCGTGGCGGGCCTGCGCAGCGCCCAGATGCCTCGCAGGCGTTGCAGCGACCGGGGGACGAGGTCGGCTGCGTTGTCGGCGAGCACGGTCAGCACGCCGACGAGGTCGGGCGCGTCCCACTCCCCCGCCATGTAGGACTCGCCGAAGCCGATGAGTCCGCTCGCGCCGATCCGCCGGAAGAAGGCGTCGGGGTCGTGGATGTCCATGAGCGGCCCGCCGAGGCCGATGTCCTCCCGGCCCGCGAGGCGGGCGCGCAGGGGAAGCCGGCCGAGCGCGTGGCGGACGATGCGTTCGGCGACGGCGCTCCGGGCGCGGGAGACCCGGGGCAGGGTGACGATGTCGGGCCAGCGCTCCGGGTCGGTCCCGGGGGTGTGTTCTGCCGGCAGCGCGGAGGTGGGCGCGGTCACTGCATGCCTTCCTTTGGACGGTGCGGGGGACGGGGTTGCACGGGGAGCCCGCGAAGGTAGAGCCGGATGCCGTGCAGGCGGATCGCGGCGGAGACGAGGAGGGTGGACAGCGGGTGGCGCAGGGCGAGGCGCACCAGCTCCCGGGGGCCGGCGGGCCGCCGGTCGCCCCGTACGGTCGCGGTGAACGGGCGGGCCCCGTCGCGCTCCAGATGGATGCTCAGGTCGAGCCGGGGCCCGGGCTCCGGCAGCCGCATCCGGTAGCCGCCGTCGACGGGGAAGAACGGCGAGACGTAGAACTCCTTCTCCGTCACGGCCCGGTCGTCCCCGTCGGGGCGCAGCAGGTAGCCGTGCCGTCCGCCGTAGGTGTTGTGCACCTCGGCGACGACGCAGAGGGGGCTGCCGTCGGCGCGGTGGCACCAGTAGACGGTGATCGGGTTGAAGACGTGTCCGAGGACCCGGGCCTGAGTGAGCATGGTGACGGTGCCGTCGCCGAGCTCGACGTCCCGGGCCCGCAGGAAGCGCTCCAGCCCGGCCCGGATGGTGGGTGCGGTGCCGCCGAAGTGGTCGCGGGGGTCGAACCGGGCCAGCGGCCGCAGGAGGCGCGGCAGCCGGGGCGGCCGGTCGGGGTCGATGAGCCACAGATACGTACGGTGCCGGAACGCGTACGTCGTCGGCCGGTTCCGTACGTGCGTGATGGTGCACGGATAGAGGGCGTTCACCACCTCACCCCCAGGGCCGCCGCGGCCTCGACGCCCGAACGGCAGCCGTCCTCGTGGAACCCCCAGCCGTGGTACGCCCCCGCGTAGGCGGTGACGGGACCGGACAGGGCCGGCAGCCGGTCCTGGGCCTCGACGGATTCGGGGGTGTAGACGGGGTGCTCGTAGACCATGCGGGCGCGCACGGAGGCGGGGTCGACCCGGTCGGAGCCGTTCAGCGTGACGACGAAGGTCTCGGGCGCGTCGAGCCGCTGGAGCCGGGTCATGTCGTAGCTGACGGTGACGCGGTCGGCGTCGGCGGCGCACGAGGGCATCAGGTAGTTCCAGGAGGCCCTGGCGCCCCGGGCGCGCGGCAGCAGCGTGGTGTCCGTGTGCAGCAGCGTCGGGTTGCGGGAGTAGCGGAACGCGCCGAGCGTGCCGCGCTCGGCGTCGGTCGGGTCGGTGAGCAGCCGCAGCGCCTGGTCGGGGTGGGTGGCGATGACGACGGAGTCGTACGGGGTTGTCGTGCCGTCCTCGGTGGTGACCTCGACGCCGTCCGCGTGCCGGGTGATCGCGCGTACCGGGGTCGCGGTGTGCACGGCGTCGAGCTGCTTGACGACGCGGTCGACATAGCTGCGGGACCCGCCGGTGACGGTGCGCCAGACCGGGGAGTCACCGATGGTGAGCATGCCGTGGTGGGCGAGGAACCGGAAGAGGTAGCGGGCCGGGTAGCGCAGGGCGGTGACCGGGTCGCAGGACCAGACGGCGGAGACCATGGGCGTGAGGAAGTGGGCGTGGAAGTAGGGCGAGAAGCGCCCGCGCCGGGCGAACTCCCCGAGCGTCATTCCGCTCGTCCCGCTCGCCCCGTTCTTCCCACTCGTCCCGCTCTCCGGCAGTTCCAGCAGGGCGCGCGCCGCACGGTGGAAGCGCGGCACCTCGGCGAGCATCCGCAGATAGGGGCCGCGCACGGCGGAGCGCGGCTGCGCGAAGAGCCCGGCGGGGCCACGCGCCCCCGCGTACTCCAGGCCGCAGCCCTCGCACCTCACGGACATCGACATCTCGGACTCCTGGGTGGCGACGCCCAGTTCGTCGAAGAGCCGCAGCAGACGGGGATAGGTCCGCCGGTTGTGCACGATGAACCCGGAGTCGACACGGTGCACCCGTCCGTCGGACGCACCCAGGTCGTGCGTGTGGGCGTGGCCTCCGACACGGTCCTCCGCCTCGTACAGCGTCACCTCGTGGGCGTTCCGGAGAACGTGGGCGGCGGTCAGTCCCGCCACTCCTGATCCGACCACGGCCGTCCGCCGTCGTTCCCCTGCCATTCCGGCTCCCTCCGGTTCTTCCACTCGGTCGGAGCCCTGTCGGAGTGCTCCTCGCCCTCCATTCGTAGCCGGTGGCCGCATGGATTGGTCGACAGGTGGATCTACTCCGAACGAGTGAATGAGGGCCCGGGACCAATCCACCGGCCGACCGGCGCCGAACCCCTTGTGTGAGAGCGGACCGGAACGAGTCGCGGATGGACGGGGCACTCCTGCCCCGGCAGTCCCGCTCGCCACATGGACCGCTCCCCCTACGACTCCTCTTCCTCTTCTCTGTCCCTTCGCACAAGACCTTCGATCCAGGAGAAACGCCATGAACACGCTCCTCTTCCGCCGCGCAGCCGTCGCCGTGTCCGCAGCCGCCGTACTGCCGCTGGCACTGACCGCCTGCTCGTCGGACGACTCCTCCAAGGACTCGGCCGCAGGCTCGACGCCCAGCGCGTCCGCCCCGGCGAGCCCCTCGGCCGACGAGTCGGCGACCATGGACGAGCCGTTCGGCCCGGCCTGTTCGTCGGTGCCGAAGGAAGGCGCGGGCTCGTTCGACGGCATGGCGAAGGACCCGGTCGCCACGGCCGCCTCGAACAATGAGGAGCTGTCGACGCTGGTGGCCGCCGTGAAGCAGGCGGGCCTGGTCGACACGCTCAACAACGCGGAGAACATCACGGTGTTCGCCCCGACCAACGACGCCTTCGCCAAGATCCCGAAGGCCGACCTGGACGCACTGCTGGCGAACAAGGCCGAGCTCACCAAGGTGCTCACCTACCACGTGGTGGGCGAGAAGCTGACGCCGCAGCAGCTGGAGAAGGGCTCCTTCGACACGCTGGAGAAGAGCAAGCTGACGACGGCCGGCTCGGGCGTCGAGTACACCGTGAACGACTCCTCGAAGGTCGTCTGCGGCAACGTCCCGACCGCCAACGCGACGGTCTACATCGTCGACACGGTCCTGATGCCCCCGAAGTAGCATCCACCCCGGTCCCCCACGGACGAGGGGCGGGGAGCCGCGGTACGCCGCGACTCCCCGCCCCTCGTCGTGCGGTGCAATGCCCTGAGGGCGGTCCCGCCCTTAGCCTGACGGTATGACGCACCGTGAATCCGTGGCCCGCGCCGACCGCGTGGCCGGAGCCGTGGTCGGGTCCGCCGTCGGGGACGCGCTCGGCGCCCCGTTCGAGTTCGGCCCCGCCGGAGTGTTCACCGCCCGCTTCCCGGACGGCGTCGGGGCGCTGTGCGGGGGCGGCGGCTGGGACCCTGGCGAGGCGACGGACGACACGCAGATGGCCGTGCTGGTCGGGGAGTCGCTGCTGGAGCGGGGCGGCCCGGACCTGCCGGACGTGTTCGACCGGTTCCGGCGGTGGGCCGCGGGCGGGCCGAAGGACATCGGCCTCCAGACCGAGGACGTGCTGACCAACGGCGAGCCGTGGGACCTGGCGGCGGCCCTGCACTTCCAGATCAACGGGCGGGCCGCGGGCAACGGTTCACTGATGCGGGCGACCACATCGGCGGTGTACTTCGCCCACGCGGGCCGCACGGCGACGATGGAGGCGGCCCGCCGGATCGCGGCGCTGACCCACGGCGACCGGGCGGCCTGGGAGGGCACCGCGGTCTTCCACGAGCTGATCCGGGTCGCGCTGGCGGGCGGGGACCCGCTCGCCGCCCTCCCCGGCACGCTGGCCGAGGTGCACGCCGACCACCGGGCCCGCTGGGCGACGGTGCTGGCGCCCGACTGGCACCCCGGCCTGGCGACCGAGTTCAACGGGGCGGTGTGGCCCTGCCTGGGCACGGCGCTCTGGGCGCTGCGCACCACGGACACCTTCGAGCGGGCCCTGGCGGCCGCCGTCGACGTGGGCGGGGACACCGACACGGTGGCAGCCGTGACGGGTGGCCTGGCAGGAGCGGTCCACGGCATCGGCGCTGTCCCCGCCCGCTGGACCGAGCCCCTGCACGTACCCCTGCCCGGCTACGGGGACCGCCGCCTGACCACGGGGGACCTTCTCACCCTGGCCGCCCGGCTGGACTCCGAAGGCCCCCGGAGGTCCTGAGAATCTCTTCCAGCAATACCGCCGGAAAAGTACACATAAGTGCCAGATAAGAGCACTATGGGGATGAGAGTGCCTGCCGCATCCATCCGCACGGCGGCGGGGCCCGCACGACGAAGGAGACGAGATCTCATGAGCAACGTCTCACACGCGAGGAGTGACATATCGGGCCACCCCGATGCCTCCGAAATGCGTGCGCGGTACGACCGGGTGATGGGCGGTCGCGATGTGGCGCTGGTGGACGCGCCGGTGTTCCTCGTCGGCCTCTACTGCGCCGTTTCCCCGTGGGTGCTCCACTTCACGGCCAGCCAGCCGGCCCTGGTCACGCACAACCTGGTCATGGGCATCGCCATCGCGGTGCTGGCTCTCGGCTTCACCGCGATGCCGGAGCGCATGTACGGCCTGAGCTGGGCGATCTGCGCCATGGGTGCGTGGATCATCGTGTCGACCTGGGTGGTGGGCAGCAGCCCGGACGCCGGGATCGTGATCAACAACATCATCGTCGGCGGCTTGACCGTACTGCTGGGCATGGTCTGCGCAGGAGCAGCGGCCAGAACCCGCAAGACCTGACCCCGCCGCACCCCGACAGCCCCGCCCCTCAGCCCCGGGCCTTCCAGCCCTCCGGCGCTTGAGGAGCGGGGTCCCGGGCGGAGCATCCGAGCCCGTCCTCCCCAGCCCCTCCGGCGCTTGAGGAGCGGGGTCCGGGGCGGAGCCCCGGTTTCGGGAAGGGGCGGGCAGGGGAAAAGCCCGCCGCAGGCGCACCCCCGCCGACGTCAGCCGACGGAGCTGTACGCCACCACCCCCCGCAACACCGCATCCACCGCCTTGCGCGCATTCTTCGCCACAGAACTCGCGCCCTCCCCCGCATCCCGAGGAGCCGCCGCAGCCACCTGCCCCAGCACATCGATCACCTGCTTGCACCACCGCACGAAGTCCCCCGCCGGCATCTCCGCCTCACGCAGCACCTCGTCCAGCGTCCGGCCGGAGGCCCACATGTAGACCGCCCAGGCGAAACCGAGATCGGGCTCGCGCTGCCCGACCCCTTCCGTCTGGTTGATCTTGAAGTCCTCCTCCAGGGCGTCCAGCCGCCCCCAGATCCGCACCATCTCGCCCATGGCGACCTTGGCAGGACCGGACGGCAGCTTCGGCGCGACGGCGTCATCGGCCTGCCGCGCCTCGTACACCAGCGCCGAGACGCACGCGGCGAGTTCGGCGGGGTTGAGCCCCTCCCACACGCCCTCCCGCAGGCACTCGCTGGCGAGCAGATCCAGCTCCCCGTACAGCCGGGCCAGCCGCCGCCCGTTCGCGGTGACCTCGTTGCCCCGGAGGTAGTCCAGCTCGGTGAGGAGCGCGACGATCCGGTCGAAGGTCCGGGCGATCGTGTTCGTCCGCCCCTCGATCCGCTTCTCCAGCTGCCGGGTGTCCCGCTGCAGCCGGTGGTAGCGCTCGGCCCACCGCGCGTGGTCCTCCCGCTCGTCGCACCCGTGGCACGGGTGGGCGCGCAGCTCGGTCCGCAGTCGGCTGATCTCACGGTCGTCGGCGGCCGGCGCCCGCCCCTTGCGGTGCCGGTCGGGCACGATGTGCCCGGCCTTCGTCCGCAGCGCGGAGGCCAGATCACGCCGGGACTGCGGCGAGCGCGGGTTGAACGACTTCGGGACGCGCATCCGGTCCAGCGCCTCCACCGGCACCGGGAAGTCCATCGAGGCCAGCCGCTTGACCTGCCGCTCCGCGGTCAGCACGAGCGGACGCGGCCCGTCGTGGTGGTCGAACCCGCGGTGCCCGTTGGCCCGCCCGGCGGGCAGCCCCGGATCCAGCACCAGGGCGAGACCCGCGAACTTCCCCGTCGGCACATGGATGACATCGCCCGGCTTCAGCTTCTCCAGCGAGGAGGCCGCCGCCGCCCGCCGCTGCGCCGCGCCCTGCTTGGCCAGCTCGGTCTCGCGGTCCTTGAGGTCGCGCCGCAGGCGCGCGTACTCCTCGAAGTCGCCGAGGTGGCAGGTCATGCCCTCCTTGTAGCCCTCCAGGCCCTCCTCGTTGCGCTGGACCTGCCGGGAGATCCCGACGACGGACTTGTCCGCCTGGAACTGGGCGAACGAGGTCTCCAGCAGCTCGCGCGAGCGGTGCCGCCCGAACTGCTGCACCAGGTTGACCGCCATGTTGTACGAGGGGCGGAAGCTGGAGCGCAGCGGATACGTACGCGTGCCCGCGAGGCCGGCCAGCGCCGTCGGGTCCATGCCGCGCTGCCACAGGACCACCGCGTGGCCCTCGACGTCGATGCCGCGGCGTCCGGCCCGGCCGGTGAGCTGGGTGTACTCGCCGGGGGTGATGTCGGCGTGCTGCTCGCCGTTCCACTTGACGAGCTTCTCCAGCACCACGGAACGCGCGGGCATGTTGATGCCGAGCGCCAGCGTCTCGGTGGCGAAGACGGCCTTCACCAGGCCGCGGACGAACAGCTCCTCGACGACTTCCTTGAACGTCGGAAGCATGCCCGCGTGGTGCGCGGCGATGCCCCGCTCCAGGCCTTCGAGCCACTCGTAGTAGCCCAGGACGTGCAGGTCCTCGCCGGGGATGGACGCGGTCCGCTCCTCGACGATCTCCCGGACCAGCCGGCGCTTGTCCTCGTCGTTGAGCCGCAGACCTGCGTACAGGCACTGCTGGACAGCGGCCTCGCAGCCGGCCCGGCTGAAGATGAAGGTGATGGCGGGCAGCAGGCCCTCGTTGTCCAGCCGATCGATGACCTCGGGCCGGCCGGGCGTCCAGATCCGGCCGCGCTGACGCCTCTCGCGCTCGCGGTCGGCCTCGCGCACCATCTTGCCCCGGCGGCGGTCACGGGGGTTGTAGACGTTCTGGCTCTCCTGCCGGGCGAGACGGACCAGGTCCGGGTTGACCTCACGCCGTCCGGCGCCGCGCCCCCCGTGGTCGGTCGCCTCCTCGAAGAGGTCGTACATCTTGCGGCCGGCCATCACGTGCTGCCAGAGCGGCACGGGACGGTGCTCGGAGACGATCACCTCGGTGTCGCCGCGCACGGTGTCCAGCCAGTCGCCGAACTCCTCCGCGTTGGAGACGGTCGCCGACAGGGAGACCAGCGTCACCGACTCCGGGAGGTGGATGATCACTTCCTCCCACACCGCGCCCCGGAAGCGGTCGGAGAGGTAGTGCACCTCGTCCATGACCACATAGCCGAGGCCGGACAGCGACTGGGAGCCCGCGTACAGCATGTTCCGCAGGACCTCGGTGGTCATCACGACCACCGGCGCCTCGGAGTTGACGCTGTTGTCGCCGGTCAGCAGGCCGACCTTGTCGGCGCCGTACCGCTTGACCAGATCGGCGAACTTCTGGTTGGAGAGCGCCTTGATCGGTGTCGTGTAGAAACACTTGCGGCCCTGTTCCAGGGCCAGATGCACGGCGAACTCGCCGACGATCGTCTTGCCCGACCCGGTGGGGGCCGCGACCAGCACCCCCTTGCCCGCCTCCAGTGCCCGGCAGGCCTCGATCTGGAACGGGTCCAGACCGAACTCGTACATCTCGCGGAAGGGCCCGAGGGCCGTCGCCATCTCGGCCGCACGGACCTGAGAAGCCTGGTATCGCTCAGCTGGTGAGAGGTCCTCTGTCATCTTGCTTACGAGCCTACCCGCCACCTCTGACACTCAGCCCGATCTTTAATCGCCCACGGCCGTTCCCTCGCCCGGGGCCCGGCCGGCGCCTGCTCGGCGCCCGGTGAGCACCCGCACGGCGCCCGGTACGCAGGTGGCGGTGAGCGGCAGCGCGCCCAGCGGTTCACCGTCCGCGTACGCCGTGACCCCGGCCGCCGCCAGCTCGATCGAGGAGACCCGGTGCACGGTGACGGCGGGGTGGCCCAGGTGCGTGCCCCTGTAGACCTTCGGGAAGACCTTGAGGAGCGTGGTGCGGCTGCACCGCCCCACCACGGTCACGTCGAAGAGCCCGTCGTCCATCTCCGCCCCGGCGCAGATCCGCATGCCCCCGCCGTACGTGGTTCCGTTGCCCACCGCGATGAGGGTGGCCTCGATCTCGGTGGGCTCTCCCCCGTCGAGCCGGATCCGGTACGGGATCGGCCGGAAGGCGGCGAGTTCGGCGAGGATCGCGAGGTCGTACTTGAAGCGGCCGCCGACGAAGCGCATCCGGTTGCCCCGGTCGTTGACCCGGGAGTCGAAGCCGGAGGCGAGGACGGAGCCGAACCAGCGGTCCCCGACCCGTCCGAGGTCGATGTCGCGGTGACCGCCCTCCTTGAGCGCCCGCGCGGCCAGCCGTCCGGCGGCGACCGGGTCGCGTATCGGCAGACCCAGCGCGCGGGCGAAGTCGTTGCCGGTGCCGACGGCGACGACCCCGAGCGGGGTGGCGGTCCCGGCGACGGCCTGGAGGGCGAGGGACATCAGCCCGTCCCCGCCCACGGCTATCAGCGCCCCGGTCCCCGCCGCGACGGCCTCGCGGGCCCGGCGCAGGGCGTCGTCGGCATCCTCGCCCAGCACCGTACGGACGGAGAATCCGGCGTCCCGCAACGCGGAAGCGGCCGGCTGCGCGGCGTGCGCGCCCCGGCCGCTTCCTGCGGTGGGATTGACGAAGAGGGTGATCTCGCTGGTCACCCTTCCGGACCCTACAAGGTCAGGTGATGTCGTCGTAACCATTCAGCCGGTGCGACCCGGGTCCGTCCGCCTCGCCGGACGCCTGCCCCGGGAGTGCCGGGCGGGAGCCGGACACGTTCTCGATGCTGCCGATGGGCTCGGGCGTCAGATCGAGGTCGGAGGCCTCGTCGTCGCTGAGCTCGGCGTCGGGGTTGTTGCGGTTGCGCCGTTTGTCGTTCAGCAGGGAGAAGCCGACGGCGATGAAGTAGAGCACCGCGAGCGGTCCGGCGAGAAGCAGCATGGAGACCGGTTCGCCACCGGGGGTCGCGATCGCCGCGAACGCGGTGAGGCCCACGATCATCCCGCGCCACCAGCCGAGCATCCGTTTGCCGGTGACGACACCCGTCATGTTCAGCGCGATGAGCAGCAGAGGCAGTTCGAAGGCGATACCGAAGACGATCACCATGCGGACCAGCAGATCCAGATAACTGTCGAGCTCGATCTGGTTCTGCACGTTCTCGGGGCTGAACCCGAGCATGATCTCGGCGGTCTGCGGCAGGATCGCGTACGCGAGGTAGCCGCCGGAGAGGAAGAGGGGCGCGCCCACGACGGCGAAGGCGTAGGCATAGCGCTTCTCGCCCTGGTGCAGCCCCGGGGCGACGAAGGCCCACAGCTGGTACAGCCAGACCGGCGTGGCCAGCAGGACACCGGACATCAGAGCGACCTTGAGGGCGTTGGTGAACGGCGCCAGCAGGGTGTTGGTCTTCAGCAACGCGCAGGGCTTGCCGTTGACGGCGACGACCACGCCGTCCTTGCACCCGACGGATTCGAGCAGGGGGCGCAGAAGGAAGTCGTAGATGTCCTTCTGGAAGAACGCCGCGACGATCGTCACCACGACGATCGCCAGCACGGCCTTCAGCAGCCGGTTACGCAGCTCACGCAGGTGATCGAGGAGAGGCATCCGCCCCTCGTCGTCCTTCTCCTGCTTGCGGGCAGACTTGAGCAACCCACTTCCCTCGTCTCGTGCGGCGGCTGTCGGCGGAGCGCGTCAGCTGTGTCAGCTCTGGGTGGTGGGCTTGGCCTCGCTGACCGGGCGGGAACTGGTGACGTCTCCCGGAGCGGCCTGGATGGTGCGCGCGGTGCTGGACTGCGGGGGCGTCGGGTCCTCGACGGTCTCCGTCGTGGGCGTCGCGGTCGCCGCGTCGTCCTTCTTCATGGCCTTGGCCTCGCTCTTGAGGATGCGGGCCGACTTGCCGAGCGAGCGCGCCATGTCGGGAAGCTTCTTGGCACCGAAGAGCAGCAGGATGACAGCGATGATCAGAACGATCTCGAGGGGCTTCAGATTGCCGATCATGTGCGACTTCCTTCTCACTGAGGCGGCTGGAGGGTGGGCTCGCTACCCGTTCGACCGGGCATACGTCCGATCGTTGCGCTTGGCAGCGATCGTAACCCGCAGGGGTAAACGCGAGGCAATGCCCGTGCGTACTCCCGATTGCGACCCGCACCTCCCTGCCTGGGCCGACCCATGCAGCGTACCCTCCGGTGCTGTCGAACATCAGGCCCCCCGGCCCGCTATCGCAGGCCTTCACCGGTGGCCGCGAGGCGGGTGGCCGCCCGTTCGAGGTCCTCCGACGCCCGGTTGATCCGCTCCGTGGTGACCGTGACCTGTCGGCCGAGACGCTGGGCCTCGACGAAGACCTTGATGCCGAGCACACCGAGCACGGCGATGCCCAGGAATCCGAGGGCGATGGCGAGCATGGGCCAGAACATACGGCAGTCCCTCTTCCTACGGGCTTTCCACGAGGCTTCCGACGGGCGCTGCGGTCCGGTCGGGGGCGCTGCGGCCGGGGGGCGCTACAGGGCGGTGTGCAGGCGCAGTGTCCGTACGCCGCCGCCGGTGAGCAGTTCGATGATGCGCTCCCCGGCGGGCTTGCGGACCGAGGCGCCGCACTCGGGGCAGGTGAAGGTGTAGAAGGTGGTGCGGCTGGTGGCGCCGATCGCGAGGCGCAGTGCCGCGGCGGCCAGCTCGAAGCGCCCGCGGCAGTCGGGGCAGGCGGCCCGGAAGCGTACGGCGGCGGGTACCGGCACGGTGACGGGTCCGGTGCCGGGCAGGGGCGCCGGGCGGATCCCGGAGGCGGCGGCCGGAAACAGGGGCGTCCGGTTCATCGTTGTCTCCCCTCCTCGGGTCTCAGACCGCGTCCTCGTAGGCGGCGAGCGCCTCGCGGGCGGCCTCGCGGGCGCTGTCCGCGAGTTCCGGCGGGGTGACGATGCGGCCGTCGCCGCCGAGGCGCAGGGCGAGCCGGCGCAGGGAGGCCGGGTCCGGGGTGCGCAGGGTGATCCGCAGGCCGCCGTCGGGGAGTTCCTCGGCGGAGTCGTGCGGGTAGTACTCGGCGACCCAGCGGCCGCCGGTGCCGACCTCGATGACGACTTCCGGGTCCTCGGCGGCCGGCTGGACGAGCCCTGCGGACAGGTCGCGCAGCTCCAGCTCGGGCGGGGCGGCGGGGGCGTCGAGGAGGCGGATCTCGGCGACCCGGTCCAGCCGGAAGGTCCGGCGGGCCTCGGAGAGCCGGCACCAGCCCTCCATATAGGTGTGGCCGACGGCGAAGAGCCGGATCGGGTCGACCTCGCGCTCGGTGAGTTCGTCGCGGGCGGGCGAGTAGTAGCGCAGCCAGAGGCGACGGCGCTCGGAGATGGCCCGGTCGACGTCGGCGAAGACGCCGCCCTCCGCCTCGAAGGTCACCGAGAGCCGGGAGCTGGCCGCCCCCGACTCGCCCGCGGCCGTCTCCAGCTTGGCGGTCGCCCGGACGAGGGCGAGCCGGTCGCTCTCGCGCAGGCCGGGGAGGGTGGCGACGGCGCGGGCGGCGACGAGCAGCGCGGTGGCCTCGTCGGCGGCGAGGCGGAGCGGCTCGGCGACGTCGTCGGGGTTGTGCCACCAGATCCGGTCGCCGTCGGTGTCGATGTCGAGGAGGTCGCCACCGCGGAAGCTGGTGCCGCACATGGGCAGAACGTCGAGGTCCGAGATCAGCTCGTCCTCGGTGATCCCGAAGGCCCGCGCCACGTCCTGGACGTGGGCTCCGGGGCGTTCCCGCAGATACGTCACCAGGGACAGCATCCGCCGGGTCTGGTCGATCGCGTTCGTGGCCATCGTTTCCCTGCCCCTAGTCCTTGGCCACGGCGCGGAGCCGGTCCACCACATCGGCCCGCAGATCGGCGGGTTCCTCCACGACGACGTCCGGGCCGAACTCGACGAGCCAGGCGTCGAGGCCGTGCCCGTACGGGATCTCCAGCTCGTCCCAGCCGTCGCCGCGTTCCCTCACGGCTATCGCGCGTGACCGCAGCGGGTAGCCGGCTCCGGCGCGGAGCCTGATCCGGGCGGTACGGGTCGCGGTCTCGCCGGCCCAGCTCTCGACGGTCTCGCGGACGGTGACCACGTCGGGCACCTCGGCGCTGAAGGCCCCGGCGCGGGAGCGGACCTTGCCGGTGATGCGGGAGAGCCGGAAGACGCGTTCGGCGCCGCGTTCACGGTCCCAGCCGGCGAGGTACCAGTGGCCGCGCCAGCATTCGAGGGTCCAGGGTTCGACCTGGCGCTGCTCGGGGCGGGCGGAGTTGGCCTTGCGGTAGTCGAAGGTGACGGGGCGACGGTCGCGGCAGGCCAGCATGAGGGGCTCGAACGCGGCCTCGTGGACGGGGATGCGGGGTTCGAGGGCGCTGTGGACCTCGTAGGCGTCCTCGGTCTCCGGCATGCCCGCGGCCCGCAGCTTCTGGAGGGCGCCGCTGGCGGCTCCGGCGAGGCGGGCCTGCTGCCAGACCTTGGCGGCGAGGCCGAGGGCCGCGGCCTCCTCGGCGTCCAGGGTGATGGGGGGCAGCCGGTTACTGTCGCGGCGGGCCAGGTATCCGGTGTCGCCGTCGAGGTTCTCGACGGTCTCGATGACGAGGCCGAGCTCGCGCAGATCGTCCTTGTCGCGCTCGAACATCCGGTTGAAGGAGTCGTCGGAGCCCGCTTCGAGATAGGCCTCGATGGATCCGCGGAGCTCGCGCTTGCTGAGCGGGCGCCGGGTTCCCAGCAGGCACAGCGCGAGGTTCATCAACCGCTCGGCCTTGGCAATCGCCATCGACGCCCTTTCTCTTGTTGCTCTACGACCGTCGACCGTACCGCCCCGGGGGGTGGGGACCAAAAGGCGGGCCGCCGACCGGACAGCGGTGAAAGGCCCGTCGGACAGCGATGAGGGCCCCTGCCGTACGGCAGGGGCCCTCACACGTACCAGCGGAACGGATCAGACCGCGACGAGGTCGCAGACGAAGATCAGCGTCTCGCCCGGGGCGATCTTGCCGCCGCCGGCGCCGCGGTCGCCGTAGGCGAGGTGCGCGGGGATGATCAGCTCACGGCGACCGCCGACCTTCATGCCCTGCACGCCCTGGTCCCAGCCGGAGATGACCTGACCGGCACCGAGCTGGAACTGCAGCGGGGTGCCGCGGTTCCAGGAGGCGTCGAACTCCTCGCCGGTGGAGAAGGCCACGCCCACGTAGTGGACGGAGACGGTCTGGCCGGCCTGGGCCACCGGGCCGTCGCCCTCCCAGATGTCCTTGATCGCCAGGTCGGCCGGCGGCTCGCCACCCGGGAAGTCGACCTCGGGCTTCTCGATGCTCACTGAACTGCTCCTCTAAATGATGAACTGGACAACCGGGACAGTCTTACACCTTGGCGAGGATGTCCACGGCGAAGACCAGGGTGGAGTTCTTCGGGATGGCCTGCTGCTGCTGGTCACCGAAGGCCTGGTCCGGCGGGATGACGAGCAGCACCCGGCTGCCGACCTTCTTGTCGATCAGGCCGTTCTTCAGGCCCTTGAGGGTCACCTGGGACAGCGGGAAGGTCTGGGTCTTGCCCGTGGTGTACGTGTTGTCGAACTCCTTGGCGCCCTTCCAGATCATGCCGACGTAGTTCACGACGACGCTGTCGGACTCCTTGACGACCTCGCCGTCGGACTCCAGGACGTAGTTGGAGACGAGCTTCTTCGGCGGGTCGCTCTTGGGGATGGTGACCGTCGGGGCCTTGCCGTCGGTCTTCACGCCGACCTTGGGCAGGTCGACGTTGTCCTGGGCGACCTCGGTGCCCTTGGCGGAGGCCGGGATCTGGGTGGCCTTCAGGATGTCGACGACGAACACGAGCGTGGCGTTGGGCTTGATGTCGCCCTGGCCCTGCTCGCCGTAGCCGAGCTCGGGCGGGATGACCAGCTCGACGCGGCTGCCGACCTTCTGGCCGACCAGGCCCTTGTCCCAGCCCTGGATGACCATTCCGGCGCCGAGCGTCAGATCGAAGGGCTGCTTGCGGTCGAAGCTGTTGTCGAACGGCTTGGTGGAGTCCCACGCCTGGCCGAGGTAGTTGACCTGGATCGCGTCGCCGTTCTTGAGCTTCGCGCCGTCCCCCTCGCTGATGACGTCGGTCTTCAGCTCCTTGGGCGGGTCACCCTCACCCTTGGAGAGGGTGGGCTTCTCGCCGAACTTGGCGCCCGCGGTGATCGCGGGGACGCCGTTCTTGGACGAGGCGGAGTCGGAGGCCTTGTCGTCGCTGCCGCACGCCACTGCCGAAAGCAGCAGGAGGGGGGCGACGAGAAGGCCGGCAATTCGGCGCACTGGTTCCTCAGATCTCAGGGGACACGGTGAATCGGTCCCGCAACACTCTAGGCCCTTTGATTCGGTTGGGGCCGGACCCCGCACGGACGGCCCCGGCCCCCAGGACCGGTGGGTCCTGGGGGCCGGGGCCGTACTGCGGTGACGTCGGCTCACATGCCGGCGATCAGCTTCTCCACCCGCTCGTCCACGGAACGGAAGGGGTCCTTGCACAGCACCGTGCGCTGCGCCTGGTCGTTGAGCTTGAGGTGGACCCAGTCGACGGTGAAGTCCCGTCGCTGCTCCTGGGCCCGCCGGATGAAGTCGCCGCGCAGCCGTGCCCGGGTGGTCTGCGGGGGCACCGACTTGCCCTCGAAGATCTTCATGTCGTTGCAGATGCGGGCGGTCTGCCCCTTGCGCTCCAGGAGGTAGAAGAGGCCTCGGCGGCGGTGGATGTCGTGGTAGGCGAGGTCTATCTGGGCGACCCGCGGATTCGACATGGTCATGTTGTGCTTGGCCCGGTACCGCTCGATGAGCTTGTACTTCATGACCCAGTCGATCTCGGTGTCGATCCGGTCGAGGTCCTCGGCCTCGATCGCGTCCAGGGTGCGGCCCCACAGCTCCAGGACCTGGTCGACGGTGCCGGTGCGGATGCCCCGGCGCTCGACGAAGTCCACGGCCTTCTCGTAGTACTCCCGCTGGACCTCGATGGCCGAGGCCTCGCGGCCACTGGCCAGGCGTACCTTGCGCTGCCCCGTGAGGTCGTGGCTGACCTCGCGGATCGCCCGGATCGGGTTCTCCAGGGTCAGGTCGCGCATCACGGTGCCCGCCTCGATCATGCGGAGCACCAGGTCGGTGGCGCCGACCTTGAGCAGCATGGTCGTCTCGGACATGTTCGAGTCACCGACGATGACGTGGAGGCGGCGGTACCGCTCGGCGTCGGCGTGGGGTTCGTCGCGGGTGTTGATGATCGGCCGGGAGCGGGTGGTCGCGGAGCTGACGCCCTCCCAGATGTGCTCGGCACGCTGGCTGACGCAGTAGACCGCGCCGCGCGGGGTCTGGAGCACCTTGCCCGCACCGCAGATCAGCTGCCTGGTGACGAGGAACGGAATGAGGATGTCCGCGAGCCGGGAGAATTCTCCGTGGCGGGCTACGAGGTAGTTCTCGTGGCAGCCGTAGGAGTTTCCCGCCGAGTCGGTGTTGTTCTTGAAGAGATAGACGTCGCCCGCGATTCCCTCCTCGTGCAGGCGGCGTTCGGCGTCGACGAGCAGGCCTTCGAGAATGCGCTCGCCCGCCTTGTCGTGCGTGACCAGTTCGGTCACGTTGTCGCATTCGGGGGTTGCATATTCCGGATGCGATCCCACGTCGAGGTAGAGGCGGGCGCCGTTCCGCAGAAAGACATTGCTGCTGCGGCCCCATGACACAACACGGCGGAAGAGGTAGCGCGCCACTTCGTCAGGTGACAGTCGGCGCTGTCCCCTGAACGTGCACGTGACGCCGTACTCGTTCTCCAGCCCGAAAATGCGGCGGTCCATGACTGAACATTACGCCTTATGGCCTGAGCTGAAACCGGGTTCGACGGCCCCGTTTCGATCATTTTCCGATCCCGTCACGACGGCGGGCGTACGGGAGGGAGCCGCGAGGACCCTCCCCGTGCTCAGCAGGACCACCAGGGCGGCCACTCCCCCGGCCCCCGCGACGGCGAAGCTCCAGGCGGTCGAGCCGAGTTCGACGGCCGGTCCCGCGACGGCCGTGCCGGCTGCCGCGCCTACGCCGAACGTGGTGACGAGCCAGGAGAACGCCTCGGTCACCGTGCCGCGCGGGGCGTGCCGGTCGACCACGATGAAGGAGCAGGCGATGGCCGGTGCGAGGAACACTCCGGCGAGGGCGGCGAGAGCGGTCATGACGGGCACCGAGGGGGTGAGCGTCAGCGGCAGATAGCCCAGCGCCAGCAGCCCGACGATGTACCGCAGCCGCCTCTCGGGCGCACCGGCCCACTGCCGCGCCCCGTAGGCCAGGCCGCCGATCAGCGCGCCGAGGCCGAGTGCGGCCATCAGCCAGCCGTACACCGATTCCCGGCCGTGGTCGTCCGCGTACGCCACCCCGGCCACCGTGATGGAGCCGAGGGCGAGCCCGACGAAGAAGAACGTGCCGAGCAGGGCGAGGAGTCCGGGCGAGCGCAGGGCGCCGAGCCAGTGCGCCTCGCGGGGTGCGGAGCGCCAGGTGCGCGAGGGTTCGGACAGGACGACCGAGAGGGCGCCGAGGACGCCGATCGCGTTGATGACGAGCAGGGCGGCGGCCGGCGACCAGAGCGAGACGAGCACCGTCACCAGGAGCGGGCCGACGGTGAACATGATCTCCTGCGCCACGGCGTCCATGGCGTAGGCCCGGTGCACCTGGCCCTCGCCCTTGAGGACGCTGGGCCACAGGGCCCGCAGGCCGCCCTCCAGCGGCGGTGTGGCGACTCCGGCGACGATGACGGCGAGGTAGGCCAGCGGGAGCGAGGAGAGGCCGGTGAGGGCCAGCAGGGACATGCCGAGCGCGGAGACCACGGCGGCCGGGAGCTGGACGCGCGGCTGCCCGTAGAGGTCCACCGCCCGGCCGAGCAGCGGCTGCCCGACGGCGGTGGCCAGTCCGTAGGCCGCGGCGAGCGCGCCGGCCAGCGTGTAGCTGCCGCCCTCCGCCCGGGTGAACAGCACGATCGCGATGTGCGCGGTGCCGTTGGGCAGCCGCCCGACGAGGGTGCCCGTCAGCAGCCGGGCGGCATGCCGCGCCCGGAGGATGTCCAGATATCCCGCGGCCATTTCCGCCCCTCTCCGCCCCGACCGGCTGTGCCGCCCCCGAGGTGTTACGTATAACGTCGAGGTTCATACGTACCATGTGCGCAGTTCGCGGGTCCACCTCGCGGCGTTACGGAAACATCCCGCACGGAGGCACGAGTGACCAGCGCGCAGCAGCCCGTCCCCGCCCGGCCCACCAGCCGCGACGTGGCCCGTGCGGCGGGCGTCTCCCAGGCGACGGTCTCCCTGGTCCTCGGCGAGAAGTGGCAGGGCAGGGTGTCCCGGGCCACGGCCCAGCGGGTCCGGGACACGGCGGCGGAGATCGGCTACCGGCCCAACCTGGCGGCCCGCAGTCTGCGGCTCGGCCGCACCAGGACCGCGCTGCTGGTGGTGCCCGCGCTCACCAACGAGTTCTTCGCGCGGGTGTACGCCGGGGCCGCGGCGCTCGCCGCCGAGCACGACTTCGGCGTGGTGCTCTACCCCTCGCCCGACGGCACGGGCCCGGCCCGGGACCCGTTCGCCTCGGCCCGCGCCGCGCTCGACGGGGTCATCGCGTCCTCGATGGCCGCCGACGCGCTGGGCGCGCTGCACGGGGCGGATCTGCCGCTGGTGATGCTGGACAGCGACCCCTCGGACACCGGGCCCGCCGCCCATGTGAACCTCGACATCGTCGACGGGATGCGGCAGGTGACGGACCATCTGCTGGGGCTCGGCCACCGCCGCTTCCTGCATCTGGCGTCCGCCGTGGACACCTGGACGTTCGCCGTGCGCGCCGGGGCGCTGCACGACGCGCTGGGAGCGGCGGAGGGCACGACGGTGCGCACGGTGCGCGCCCCGCTGGACGTACGGGCGGGGCGCGAGGCTGCCGAACTGGCTCTGTCGGCCCCCGGGGACCGGCCCACCGCGATCGTCTGCGACGACGACATTCTGGCCGCCGGCGCCTGCAAGGCGGCCCGCAGGCTCGGCCTGCGGGTGCCGGACGAACTGTCGGTCACCGGCTTCGACGATCTGGCGCTGGCCACCGCGCTGGAGCCGGAGCTGACCACGGTGCGGCTGCCGGCGGAGCAGGTCGGGGAGCGGGGCATGGAGGCCCTGCTCGCGGTGCTGGACGGCCGCCCCGTCGAGCAGGGCGGACTGCCGGTCCGGCTCGTCGTACGCGGCTCCACGGCGCCGCCGCCCACCGCCCGCGCATGACGGTGCCCCCGGGCCGGAGCCCGGGGGCAGAGCGCCCCGAAGGGCGCCGCTCGCCTACTTGTCCGTCTCCTCCGTGGAGCCGGGGGTGCTGTCGGTGCTGTTGGCGCTGTCCGTGCTGTCGGTGTCCTCGGTGTCGGACGGGGCGTCCGTCGGCGTGCTGCCGGCGGCTTCCGTGTCCAGCAGCCGCGCCAGCTGGCGGCCGACGATCCGCTTGAACTTGCGCTGCTGGGGGCGGGTGCGGTCCAGGACCGCGACCTCCAGCCGCTCCGCGGGGATCTCCCGCTCGCCGCCGCCCGGCTCCCGCGAGAGCGCCTGGACGGCCAGCTTGAGCGCCTCGGCCAGCGTCATGCCGTCGCGGTGGCGCTGGTCGAGGAAGCTGCTGATCTGTTCGGAGTTGCCGCCGACCGCGACCGAGCCGTGCTCGTCCACGATCGAACCGTCGTGCGGCAGCCGGTAGATCTGGTCGCCCTCGGCCGCGCTGCCGACCTCGGCGACCACCAGCTCCACCTCGTACGGCTTCTCGGCCGCGCTGGAGAAGATGGTGCCGAGCGTCTGGGCGTAGACGTTGGCCAGCCCACGGGCCGTCACATCGTCCCGGTCGTAGGTGTATCCGCGCAGATCGGCGTAGCGCACGCCGCCGATGCGGAGGTTCTCGTACTCGTTGTACTTGCCGGCGGCCGCGAAGCCGATCCGGTCATAGATCTCGCTGAACTTGTGGAGTGCACGGGACGGGTTCTCGCCGACGAACACAATGCCGTCGGCGTACTGCAGCACAACGAGGCTGCGACCACGGGCGATGCCCTTGCGGGCGTATTCCGCCCGGTCGGCCATGGCCTGCTGGGGTGAGACATAGAACGGCGTCGACACCGGCTATCCGTCCCTTTCTGTCAGTGACGAGTGCGTCTGGAGGCTAGGGGTCCGGATCAGAGCAGCGCGGCGCGCGGGCCGTCGGGCTGCTCGAGTCGGCGTTCCAGGATGGAGCGCGCGATCTCGGAGGACTCCTGGTCGTTCAGCCTCCGGAAGCCTTCGTCGGTGATGACGGTGACGATCGGGTAGATGCGGCGGGCCACGTCCGGGCCGCCGGTCGCCGAGTCGTCGTCCGCTGCGTCGTACAGCGCCTGCACGACCAGGGTGAGGGCCTGCTGCTCCGTCAGGTCCTCGCGGTAGAGCTTCTTCATCGCGTTGCGGGCGAAGATCGACCCGGAGCCGGTGGCCGCGTAGCCGCTCTCCTCGGTGCGGCCGCCGGTGACGTCGTAGGAGAAGATGCGGCCCTTCTCGCGGTCGACGTCGTAGCCGGCGAAGAGGGGCACGACGGCGAGGCCCTGCATGGCCATGGCGAGGTTGCTGCGGATCATGGTGGAGAGGCGGTTGGCCTTGCCCTCCAGGGAGAGCTGGGCGCCCTCGACCTTCTCGAAGTGCTCCAGCTCCAGCTGGAACAGCTTGACCATCTCCACAGCCAGTCCCGCGGTGCCGGCGATGCCCACCGCGGAGTACTCGTCGGCCGGGAAGACCTTCTGCATGTCGCGCGACGCGATCATGTTGCCCATGGTGGCGCGCCGGTCGCCGGCCAGGACCACGCCACCGGGGAAGGACGCCGAGACGATGGTCGTCCCGTGCGGCGCCTCGATGGCCCCCTGGAGCGGCGGCAGACTCCGGTTGCCCGGGAGCATCTCGGGCGACTGGTCGGACAGGAAGTCCATGAACGAGGACGAACCCGGCGTCAGGAAGGCAGCTGGTAGACGCCCGGTGCTACGAGTGTTGGCTTCCACGCGTTTCCCTCCAGGTATGCGATGGCCCTGCGCAAGAGAGTCAGGATCATCCCCCAACTTGCCGATGGCCGAATTGCAGTTGAAGCAAGTACGTACGCCACGGACCCTACCCGCCCGGCGGGAGTGATCCACATGTTCGGCGGGGGTTATCCGCACCGATCCGGCGGGACCGGGAACCGGCCCCCCGACCGGTGGGCGGGGTGACGACGAACGCCGTGGCGAACGCCGTCACCCCTCTTCCCCGTTGTCGGCGCAGGTGTCCGCGCGAGCGCCCGGAAGACTCCCGGGCGTTCACACTGGTGGACTACTGTCCACCCTTCTGAACGAAGGAACGGACGAAATCTTCGGCGTTCTCTTCGAGCACATCGTCGATCTCGTCCAGGACCGAGTCGACGTCGTCGCTCAGCTTCTCCTGGCGCTCCGCGAGGTCCTCGGACGCCTGCGCGTCCTGCGCCTGCTCCTCGACCTCCTCGGTGGAACGTGTCGCCTTCTGCTGTCCGCCGCCGGTGTCCTTGGTCGCCATGTAGCTCACCCCGCTCGGTTCGAAGCAATCGAAGCTCTTGATCAGACCCTACCCACGAGGTCCGACATTTGACCCGGTAGTTGATTCAACGCCCGCGCCTCAGGTGATTGATTCCCAGCCCGGAGGCCTTTCAGCCGCCCGACAGGGCCCGGACCAGCTCTTCCGCCGTCCGGCAGCGGTCCAGCAGGTCCTTGACGTGTTCCTTAGTGCCGCGCAGCGGTTCCATGGTGGGCACCCGCTGCAGGGAATCGCGGTCCGGCAGGTCGAAGATCACCGAGTCCCACGAGGCTGCCGCCACGTCGTCGGCGTACTGCTCCAGGCAGCGGCCCCGGAAGTAGGCCCTGGTGTCCTCCGGGGGCTTCGTACGGGCCCTGGTGACCTCGTCCTCGTCCAGGAGGCGCTTCATCTTCCCGCGGGCCGCCAGGCGGTTGTAGAGCCCCTTGTCGGGCCGTACGTCCGCGTACTGGAGATCCACCAGATGCAGCCGGGGGGCGTCCCAGTCCAGCGCGTCGCGGCGGCGGTAGCCCTCCATCAGCTCCCGCTTGGCGATCCAGTCCAGCTCGCCCGCCAGGCTCATCGGATCGGTCTCCAGCCGGTTGAGGGTGTCCTCCCAGCGGGTCAGGATGTCCTTGGTCTGCTCGTCGGCGTCCGCGCCGTACCGCTCGTCGACGTACTTGCGGGCCAGCTCGAAGTACTCCATCTGGAGCTGGACCGCGGTGAGCGTCCGGCCGCTGCGGAGCGTGATCGGCTGCCGGAGGTCCGGGTCGTGGGAGACCTGGTGCAGGGTGCGCACGGGCTGGTCGACCGCGAGGTCGACGTTGATGAAGGCGTCCTCGATCATGGACAGCACCAGGGACGTGGTGCCGAGCTTGAGATAGGTGGAGATCTCCGAGAGGTTGGCGTCGCCGATGATCACATGGAGCCGGCGGTACTTCTCGGCGTCCGAGTGCGGCTCGTCCCGGGTGTTGATGATGGGGCGCTTGAGCGTCGTCTCCAGGCCGACCTCGACCTCGAAGTAGTCGGCGCGCTGGCTGATCTGGAAGCCGTGCTCGTTGCCGTCCTGGCCGATGCCTACCCGGCCCGCGCCCGTGACGACCTGGCGCGAGACGAAGAACGGCGTCAGATGGCGCACGATGTCCGAGAACGGCGTCTCCCGCTGCATGAGGTAGTTCTCGTGCGTGCCGTAGGAGGCGCCCTTGTTGTCGGTGTTGTTCTTGTAGAGGTGGATCGGCTGCGCGCCCGGGATGGCGGCCGCCCGCTCCGCGGCCTCCGCCATGATCCGTTCGCCGGCCTTGTCCCAGAGCACCGCGTCACGCGGATTGGTGATCTCCGGGGAGCTGTATTCGGGG
Source organism: Streptomyces anulatus (assembly GCF_014650675.1). GTDB lineage: Bacteria > Actinomycetota > Actinomycetes > Streptomycetales > Streptomycetaceae > Streptomyces > Streptomyces anulatus. The sequence goes on from NZ_BMVK01000006.1 coordinate 300,154, forward strand.
TGCGCGTGGTCGACGTACAGCCGGGCGCCGTTGGTGAGGATGACATTGGCCAGGCCGATGTCCTCGTCGGTCAGCTGGCTGGAGTCGGCGGTCTCCCGGGCGAGGTCGAAGCCTCGCGCGTCACGCAGCGGGTTCTCCTCCTCGAAGTCCCAGCGGGCGCGTCGCGCCCGGTGCATCGCCGCCGCGTAGGCGTTGACGATCTGGGACGAGGTGAGCATGGCATTGGCGTTGGGGTGGCCGGGGACGGAGATCCCGTATTCCGTCTCGATGCCCATTACTCGCCGTACGGTCATGCGGCCCTCCTTGCCCGGCGCCGGCCCCCTCCGGGGACGACGCTCAAGTACCGCTGCTGTGTCCGGTGCGTGTGCGGTGCCCGTCACCGCACTGCGCGACTCGGCGGTACCGCAGAGCCTAGAGCGCCTCTGCGCCGGTGGGGAGCTCCATTACGACATTGCTCCGGCCAGGCCGGAACGGGGGAATGAAACCGGCTGCGGAGGCCCCTGGGGGCTTCCGCAGCCGGTCCGCGTATTACAGGTACTGGCCGGTATTGGCCACCGTATCGATGGAGCGTCCGGTGTCCGCGCCCTGCTTTCCGGTGACGAGTGTGCGGATGAAGACGATCCGCTCACCCTTCTTGCCGGAAATCCTGGCCCAGTCGTCCGGGTTGGTCGTGTTCGGCAGGTCCTCGTTCTCCTTGAACTCGTCCACGCAGGCCTGCAGGAGATGAGCGACCCGCAGCCCCTTCTGGCCCTGTTCCAGGAATGCCTTGATGGCCATTTTCTTTGCCCGGTCGACGATGTTCTGAATCATCGCGCCGGAGTTGAAGTCCTTGAAGTACAGGACTTCCTTGTCGCCGTTCGCGTACGTGACCTCGAGGAAGCGGTTCTCCTCGGACTCCGTGTACATCCGCTCCACGACGGACTGGATCATGGCGTGGGCGGCGGCCGGCCGGGAGCCGGTGTGCTCGGCCAGATCGTCCGCGTGCAGCGGGAGCCCCGGGGTCAGGTACTTCGCGAAGATGTCCTTCGCCGCCTCGGCGTCCGGACGCTCGATCTTGATCTTCACATCGAGACGGCCGGGGCGCAGGATGGCGGGGTCGATCATGTCCTCGCGGTTGGAGGCGCCGATGACGATGACGTTCTCCAGGCCCTCCACCCCGTCGATCTCGGCGAGCAGCTGCGGGACGATGGTGTTCTCCACGTCCGAGCTGACGCCGCTGCCGCGGGTGCGGAAGAGGGACTCCATCTCGTCGAAGAAGACGATGACGGGGGTACCCTCGCTCGCCTTCTCCCTCGCACGCTGGAAGACCAGACGGATGTGCCGCTCGGTCTCGCCGACGTACTTGTTGAGGAGTTCGGGGCCCTTGATATTGAGGAAGTAGCTCTTCCCCGTGGGCTGCCCGGTGACCTCGGCGACCTTCTTGGCGAGCGAATTGGCGACGGCCTTGGCGATGAGGGTCTTGCCACAGCCGGGCGGACCGTAGAGCAGGATGCCCTTCGGCGGGCGGAGCTCGTGCTCCTTGAAGAGGTCGGGGTGCAGGTACGGAAGCTCGACCGCGTCGCGGATCAGCTCGATCTGGTCGCCCAGGCCGCCGATCTTGTCGTAGTCGATGTCCGGGACCTCTTCGAGGACGAGCTCCTCGACCTCGCTCTTGGGGACCACCTCGTAGACGTAACCCGACCTGGAGTCCAGGAGCAGGGCGTCGCCGGAGCGGATGGTGATGTCCAGCAGCGGCTCGGCGAGCCGCACCACCCTCTCCTCGTCGGTGTGCCCGACCACCAGGGCGCGCTCGCCGTCCTCGAGGATCTCCTTGAGGGTGACGATGTCCCCGGCCCGCTCGAACTCCATGGCCTCGACCACGTTGAGCGCTTCGTTGAGCATGACCTCCTGGCCACGCCGGAGGTCCTCGAGCTCGACACTGGGGCTGACGTTCACCCGGAGCTTGCGGCCCCCGGTGAAGATGTCGCAGGTGCCGTCCTCGTTGGCCTGCAGGAAGACACCGAAGCCGGCCGGCGGCTGCGCGAGCCGGTCGACCTCCTCCTTGAGGGCCACGATCTGGTCACGCGCCTCGCGGAGCGTGTTGGCGAGCCGCTCGTTCTGTGCGGACACGCCTGCCAGGTTCGTCTGCATCTCGACGATCCGCTCTTCGAGAATCCTCGTATGACGCGGAGAGTCGGCGAGCTTACGTCGCAGGACGGCGATTTCCTGCTCGAGATAGGCAACCTGGCCGGCTGGGTCTTCTGACCCTCGCGCGGGCCGGATGCCGCGGTTGATGTCGTCGTCGTGGGCTGCCACGGTCCTCACCTCCTCCATGGGGAGCTGGACGCTTCCTGACCCTACCTGGGTGGGTGGTGATTGAAACCCCTAGATCACAAAGACTGCGGGGCGTGTCCGATCTTCACCCTTGCGCTCTCCCTCACGTCAAGGGAATACCCACCCTTCGGCATCGGAAAGCCGCCGGTTGTATCGTCGAACTGTTCAACACCCGTCAGGGCTGGCTCCAATTGGTTCAGATACGCAGGAACGGCAGGACACATGACCGTGCAGCAGGACTCGCCGGGCGACAGTGACACGCAGGACCTGGAGGTCTGGATCGACCAGGACCTCTGTACGGGCGACGGCATCTGTGTGCAGTACGCCCCCGATGTCTTCGAGCTGGACATCGACGGCCTGGCGTATGTGAAGAGCGGCGACGACGAGCTCCTGCAGAACCCGGGAGCGACCACTCCGGTGCCGCTGCCGCTCCTCCAGGACGTCGTCGATTCGGCCAAGGAGTGCCCCGGGGACTGCATCCACGTGCGGCGCGTCAAGGACAGCGTCGAGGTGTACGGACCCGACGCCGAATAGCCGGTACCGGGGGGCTCGCGCCCGACGCCGGGCGGCGTGCCCGCGAGCGCGCTCAGACGCTGCGCGCGAGGTCCCCGGAGGTGCGGACGAACGCCTGCCCCTTCCACCGCCAGGAGGCCTGTTCCTCCTGGTCGGGGCAGCAGCGGGGGACGTCGAGCGAGGAATAGCCGAGCAGGGTCGCGGAGACGACGCCGTCGCGTACGGCGAAGTCCCCGACCGTCTTTCTGTCAGCGGGGTCCACCAGGGTCGCCACGACCCGGGGTGCGGCCCCGCTGCCCCGTGTCAGGACGTAGATGCCGCCGGGCGGGGTGCCCGATCCGGCGGCGCAGTGCACCACGGCGACGGTTTCCGGCCGCCCGTCGCCGTCGAGGTCCCCGGAGGCCTTCTTCGCGACGGTCGTCCCGGCGCCGCCGCACTCCAGCGGGAACTCCACGCCGGCCGGGTCCGGGGCGGGCGCGGGGGCGCCGTGCTGTGTGGTGGTCCGCTGCTCGGGGGCCGTGGCGGTGGCGGTGGCCGTACGGGGCTGGAGCAGCCCGGCGAGCGCGACGACCCCGGCCATCGCCGCGGCCGTGGCGAGCCAGTGCATCGGCTTGGCGGCGGTGTGGGCGAGATCCGGGAGCGCGGGGGTCTGCACGCGGTATGTCTCCTGATGGTTCCTGGAAGCCCGGTGAGGGGGTGGGGACACCTCCGAGGGGTGGCCAGCATCGTGCCACACCTCACACCGGGGCGGAACGGCGGGGGCAACGAAAAGGCGCCGCCGCGCAGTTCCCCGGTCGGTCGGGGAACTGCGCGGCGGCGCCGGTGCGTTGGACGGGTCAGCCTCGCTCGGCGGCGGAGCCTCCGCGGCTCTGGCTGCCGGGTCCGTCGTAGTCCTCGCCGTAGGCGCCCTTGGACGGGCGGCGGCGGCGCAGCGGCGGCTCGACGCCGTCCGCGAGGCGGCGGGCGGTGACCAGGAAGCCGGTGTGGCCGATCATCCGGTGGTCGGGGCGGACGGCGAGGCCCTCCACGTGCCAGTTGCGGATCATCGACTCCCAGGGCTGCGGTTCGGCGAAGCAGCCGATCTCGCGGATGGACTCGACGGTGCGCGAGAGCTGGGTGGTGGTGGCCACGTAGGCGCAGAGGATGCCGCCGGGCACCAGGGCCTTGGAGACGGCCTCCAGGCACTCCCAGGGGGCGAGCATGTCCAGCACGACGCGGTCGACGTCGGTGTCGGAGAGGTTGTCCTGGAGGTCGCCGACGGTCAGCTGCCAGGCCGGGTGCGGGGAGCCGAAGTAGCGCTCGACGTTCTGCTGGGCGATCTCGGCGAAGTCCTCGCGGCGCTCGTAGGAGTGCAGCATGCCCTGCTCGCCGATGGCGCGCAGCAGGAAGGTGCTGAGCGAGCCGGATCCGACCCCGGCCTCCACGACGCGGGCGCCGGGGAAGATGTCGGCGAAGGCCAGGATCTGGCCCGCGTCCTTGGGGTAGACCACGGCGGCGCCGCGGGGCATGGACAGGACGTAGTCGGGGAGCAGGGGGCGCAGCGCGAGATAGGCGACGTTTCCCGTGGTGCGGACAACACTGCCCTCGGGAGCACCGATCAGCTCGTCGTGCGGGAAAGAACCCTTGTGGGTGTGGAAGTTCTTTCCGGCTTCGAGCGTGAAGGTGTAGTGGCGGCCCTTGGGGTCGGTGAGCTGTACCTGGTCCCCGACCTTGAAGGGCCCACGTCGGCGGGCGGCACCGGTCGGTTCAGACATGTGACCAGCCTACCGGTGATTCCGGGCCCTCCGACCGCCCGGCCGGTGCGGTGACGGGCCCGCGGCCGGGTGCTCAGGCGCCGGGGCGGGCCATGGCCTTGACGAAGGCGCGCTCCACGTCGGCGGTGGAGAGGACTCCGTAGATCTCGCCGGTCTCCTCGACGACCAGGTATTCGGTGGCGGGGGTGGCCTTGAGCCGGTCCAGGAGGGCTTCGCCGGCCAGTTCCGCGGGGATCCTCATGCCGTCGGTGAGGTCCTGGGCGAGGCCGCTGACGGCGACCCAGGGGCGGCGGTGCTCGGGGACGCCGACGATGGCGGCCTCGCGGACGACGCCCTTGGGGTTGCCCTGTCCGTCGACGACGACCAGGGCGCGGGCGCCCGCCTCGTTGGCCCGGCGCAGCGCTTCGGAGAGCGGGGTGGCGGACTCGACGGGGACGGCGCGGCGGGTCAGGGTGCGGGCCCGGAGGTCGGGCAGGTGCTCGCGGAGGCGGGCCATGCGCAGGCTGTTCCCGGCGCCGGTCCAGATGATGCCGGCGAGGATCGCGGCGAGGAGCGCGTCCATGACGGTCTCGACCCCGCCGATGTCCTGGGCGGTTCCGCCCAGCGCTCCGGTGTGGGTGAGCAGCGGCAGTCCGACGAGGACGACGACGGCGAGGCCCCGGCCGACCCAGGCGGCGGCGATGGTGCCGCTCATGGGCTTGCCGGTGATCTTCCAGACGACGGCGCGGAGCATCCGGCCGCCGTCCAGGGGCAGGCCGGGCAGCAGGTTGAAGGCGGCCACGATGAGGTTGGAGATCATCAGGCCCGCGAGCAGGACGCCGGGGACCGTGCCGGGCTCGACGAACTGCATCGCGCCGTAGAAGACGCCGCCCAGGACCAGGGACAGGAGCGGTCCGACGAAGGCGAGGACGAACTCGCGGCCGGGCGTCTCGCTCTCCTTCTCGATCTCCGAGACGCCACCGAAGAACTGGAGCTGGATGCGGCGGACCGGGAGCTTGTAGCGCAGTGCGGCGACCGTGTGGGCCAGTTCGTGGACGAGCACGGAGGCGTAGAAGGCGATGGCGAAGAACAGGGCGACGAGGTAGCGGGCGGCGCCCAGCTCGGGCAGCACGCGGTCGAGCTGGCCGCCGAACACCCAGGTGATCAGCGCGGCGACGACGAACCAGCTGGGGGCGACGTAGACGGGCACGCCGAAGGGCCGGCCCATGAGCAGACCGCCGCCCGGCTCGGCGGGGCGTTTCGGCTTGCCGTTGTCGGGATCGGTGCCGGGGGCCGTTCCCCCTGCGCCGGGCTGCGGCCGCCCGCTGTCGCCGCTGTCGTCCACGGGGTCCCTTCGGTTCGGTGAGTGGCGTTTGCCACGATCATGCAGTGTGCGAGGGTCTGCCGTCGATGGTATGCCGCTCGCTGTCAGTGGCGGGCCGTAGGGTCTGGAGACATGACTTCCGTGCCGCGGCCGCCCCAGCCGCCTTCGTCCCTGTCGCCGTCGCGGGCGAGCGATTTCATGCAGTGTCCCTTGCTCTACCGCTTCCGGGTCATCGACAAGCTGCCGGAGAAGCCCAGCGAGGCGGCTACCCGCGGCACGCTGGTCCATGCGGTGCTGGAGCGGCTCTTCGACGCCCCGGCTGCCGACCGGACGGCGCCTCGGGCGCGGGCGCTGATTCCCGGCCAGTGGGACCGGCTGCTGGAGTCGAAGCCGGAGCTGGCCGGGCTGTTCGCCGGGGACGTCGAGGGCGAGCGCCTGACGCGCTGGCTGGGTGAGGCGGAGCGGCTGGTGGACCGGTGGTTCTCGCTGGAGGACCCGACGCGTCTGGAGCCGGCGGAGCGCGAGCTGTTCGTCGAGACGGAGCTGGAGTCGGGGCTGCGGCTGCGCGGGGTGATCGACCGGGTGGACGTCGCGCCGAGCGGCGAGGTCCGGATCGTCGACTACAAGACGGGGAAGGCGCCCCGGCCGGAGTATTCCGAGGGTCCGCTGTTCCAGATGACGTTCTACGCGCTGGTGATCTGGCGGCTGAAGGGCGTCGTGCCGCGCCGCCTCCAGCTGGTCTACCTGGGCAGCGGGGACGTGCTGACGTACGACCCGGTGGTGGCGGACCTGGAGCGGGTGGAGCGCAAGCTGCTGGCGCTGTGGGACGCGATCTCGCTGGCGACGGAGACCGGTGACTGGCGGCCCCGGCCGACGAAGCTGTGCGGCTGGTGCGACCACCAGGCGGTGTGTCCGGAATTCGGCGGGACTCCCCCGGTATACCCGCTGTCGGTCCGCCCTGCGGCTTCGGGTGAGGATGGCCAGGGCAGAATGGGACCGGTCCAGGCCGAGGCCGGCCGTGCCGTGGCCCTTGAGGGCCCTTAAGGAGTTCCTGTGGCGATCCGCGTCCTTCTGGTCGATGACCAGCCTCTGCTGCGCACCGGTTTCCGGATGATTCTGGAGGCCGAAGGCGATCTGGCGGTGGTCGGTGAGGCCGGTGACGGTCTGCAGGCCATCGATCAGGTGCGGGCGCTGCAGCCCGATGTGGTGCTGATGGACATCCGGATGCCGCGGATGGACGGGGTGGAGGCGACCCGTCAGATCACCGGCCCCGGGAAGGACGGCCCGGCGAAGGTGCTGGTGCTGACCACTTTCGATCTCGACGAGTACGTGGTGGAGGCGCTGCGTGCGGGGGCGAGCGGCTTCCTGCTGAAGGACGCTCCGGCGGCCGAGCTGGTGCAGGCGATCCGGGTGGTGGCGGCGGGCGAGGCGATGCTCGCGCCGAGCATCACGCGACGGTTGCTGGACAAGTACGCGGATCATCTGCCGTCCGGCGAGGACCCGGTGCCGGACGCCCTGCACACGCTGACGGACCGTGAGGTCGAGGTGCTGAAGCTGGTGGCGCGGGGCCTGTCGAACGCGGAGATCGCGGCGGATCTGTTCGTCAGCGAGACGACGGTCAAGACGCATGTGGGTCATGTGCTCACGAAGTTGGGCCTGCGGGACCGGGTGCAGGCCGCGGTGTACGCGTACGAGAGCGGGCTGGTGCGCCCCGGCGCGCAGTAGCGGCCCGCCCACGCACACGGAGAAGCCGTCCGGCCCGTCCCCCTCCTCGGAACAGGAGGGGGACGGGCCGGACGGCTTTCCGGTCAGGTCTCAGACGTTGGGCCGGTTGAGCTCCCAGAGCTGAAGCTCGGAGGTGGCGCTGACGGACCGCTCCACCCCGGCGATCCCGTCGCGGGAGGCCACGTACTGCTTGCCCTGCCAGATCGGCAGCACCGGCACATCGTCGGCGACGATGTCCTGGAGCTTCTCGTAGGTGGCGGCGGCGGCCGTGCGGTCGGTCTCGCGGCGGGACTCCGGGATGAGGACCCTCTGCGCCTCGCGCGACCGGTAGGGCGAGTTGAGGAAGTTGTTCTCGTCCAGGAAGGGCGCGGTGTAGTTGTCCGGGTCCGGGAAGTCGGGGAACCAGCCCATGCCGTAGGCCGCGTAGTCGCCGCGCTTCTGCTCGGGGCGGTACTTCGACCACTCCTCGCCCTGGACGGAGACGTCGAAGAGGCCCGAGCGGTTCAGCTGCTGCTGGATCGCCTTGAACTCCTCGGCGGTGGCCGGACCGTAGTGGTCGCTGGTGTAGTGCAGGGTGAACTTCACCGGCGTCTTGATCCCGGCGCCGCGGAGGATCGCCGCGGCCTTGGCGGTGCTGGGCTCGCCGTACTTGTTGAAGAAGGCGTTGGTGTGTCCGGCGATGCTGGACGGGATCAGCGAGTAGAGCGGTTCGGCGGTGGTGCCGTACACCTTGCCCGCGATCTCGCCCCGGTCGACGATCTGCGCCATGGCCTGCCGGACGGACTTGTTGACCACGGGGTCCTTGGTGTTGAACCCGACGTAGCTGATGGCCAGGCCGGGCAGCTCGGTGAGCTCGATGCCCTCCTTCGGCTCCACGAGCATGTCGCGGGCCTGCTGGGGTGACATCGCCCGGGTCATCAGGTGGATCTTCTCGTCGTCGAGCGCCTTGCCCATGGCCCCGGCGTCGGGGAAGAGGTCCATCTCGACGTGGTCGTTGAGGACCTTCAGCTCACCCTTGTACGAGGGGTTCCTGTCGAAGGCGATCTTGACGACCCGGCCGTCCTCGACCTGCGGCTTCATGGTGTACGGGCCGGAGCCGTTCACCTGGAAGCCGGCGCGTCCCTCCTTCGCCGGGTACTGCGCCTTCGGGACGATGCCGGCGGCGGGGGTGGCGAGCTTGTACGGGAAGGTCGCGTCGGGCGTGTTCAGGTGGAAGATCACCTGGTCGTCGCCCTTGGTCTCGATCATGTCGATGTTGGCGAGCAGTCCGACCGGTCCGCTGTCCGCGTCGATGTCGATGACGCGCTGGATGGAGTGCTTCACGTCCTCGGCGGTGACGGGCGTCCCGTCGGCGAACGTGAGGCCCGCCCGCAGGGTGCAGCGGTAGCTCTCGTTCGCGGTGTCGGTGAAGGTGCAGCTGCGGGCGGCCTCGGGCACCGGCTCGCCGCCGCCGTTGGGCACCGTGGTCAGGGTCTGCACGGTCTGCCGCAGGACGTTCCAGACGCCCGCTTCGTAGCCGATGGCCGGGTCGAGCGGCGCGGGGTTCTCCTCGGAGGCCACGAGCTGATCCGTGGTGCCGACGACGATGGCTCCCTTGCCACCGGCGCCGCTGTCCGTGCTGCCGCAGGCGGCGAGCACGGGGGCGAGCAGGCCGACGACGGCCGGCAGCACCAGGGTCTTGCGGTTCATCTGGACGTTCTCCCTCATCCCGGCAGGTGAGGAATCAAAGCTAGTAGCCGCGGGTGGCCCGCCCGACCGTCCAGCGGGCGGCTCCCGCTCCCCGGGCGACTGGAGGGGGCGACATACATCCACCATTGCGGACAGCTCACCCGATCCCGGCGGCCCGTCGAGGGCCTGCGGGTGAGGAAGGTCACCCGTCAGGCCTCTTCACATATGCACCCCGCAGCTGATCCACATCCATGGAACGTTGCCGGAACGCACACGGGGACAAGCAGAAAATCCGCTGTTCGTTCACAAGTGCGCGGCCGGTCGGGTGCGCGCCCGGTGCGGGTCAGCCCGTTCCGCCCGCTTGGGTGATGAGCTTGCGCAGGAAGGCGAGGTCGACCTCTTCGAGGGAGCCGACGACCACGCGTCCGGCCGCGGGCGCGATCGGGGCGACGGACGGCACGGCGACGACCCGGCAGCCGGCGGCCTCGGCGGCGGCCACGCCGGTCGCGGTGTCCTCGATGACCGCGCAGCGCCAGGGGTCGGCGCCGAAGCCCGCGGCCGCGGTGAGGTAGGGCTCGGGGTGGGGCTTGGTCCGGGTGACCTCGTCCCCGGCGACGGTGAGCGCGAAGTGGTGGCGGCCCACCGATTCCAGCACCCGGTCGATGATCCGGCGGTGGGAGGCGGAGACGAGCGCGGTGGGCACCTCGTACGCGGCGAGCTCGGCGAGCAGCCGCTCGGCCCCCGGCATCAGCGGCACCCCGCGCTCGATGCGCTTCTCGAACCCGTCGTTGAGCAGCACGGTCAGCTCCTCCAGCCGGATGTCGGCGCCGGTGACGTCGATGAGGTAGCCGGCGCTGCGGGTCATCGGACCGCCGACGACCACGTCCCGCCAGGACTCGTCCAGCCGGTGCCCGAGTCCGGCGAAGACCTCCTTCTCGACGTCCCACCAGAAGCCCTCGGTATCGACCAGGGTTCCGTCCATGTCGAGAAGGACCGCCTGCAGGGCGGCGCCTTCGGCCGTGCGGGTCAAGGACGCGGGGACCGTACTGGTCATCCGGCACACCTTCCGTAAGGGACGAGAAGGCCGGCCGCCATTCCCGGAAAAACGGGAGGGCGACCGGCCTGCACTGGACCGACCAGTGTACGACGTGTCCGGCCGCGGTGCGCGAAGGGCGCGAGGCCGCGGCGGAAACACCGGGCTACCGCGCGTTGAAGTACTTCGCCTCGGGGTGGTGGATGACGATGGCGTCGGTGGACTGTTCCGGGTGGAGCTGGAACTCCTCGGAGAGGTGCACGCCGATCCGCTCCGGCTGCAGGAGGTCGGCGATCTTCGCCCGGTCCTCCAGGTCCGGGCACGCCCCGTAACCGAGCGAGAACCGCGCGCCTCGGTACTTCAGCGCGAACATGTCCTCGACGTCCGCCGGGTCCTCGCCCGCGAAGCCGAGCTCGCTGCGGACCCGGGCGTGCCAGTACTCGGCGAGCGCCTCGGCGAGCTGGACGGACAGCCCGTGCAGCTCCAGGTAGTCGCGGTAGGAGTTGGCGGCGAACAGCTCGGCGGTGGCCTCGCCGATCCGGGAGCCGACCGTGACGATCTGGAGGCCGATGACGTCGATCTCGCCGGACTCCTCGGGGCGGAAGAAGTCGGCGAGGCAGAGGCGGCGGCCCCGGCGCTGGCGCGGGAAGGTGAAGCGGGTGCGCTCGGAGCCGTCGTCGTTGAGGAGGACCAGGTCGTCGCCCTTGGAGACGCAGGGGAAGTAGCCGTAGACGACGGCCGCTTCCAGGAGGTTGTTGGACTGGAGGTGGTCGAGCCAGCCGCGCAGGTGCGGGCGTCCCTCGGTCTCCACCAGCTCCTCGTACGTCGGTCCGTCGCCGGTCCGGGCCTGCTTGAGGCCCCACTGGCCCTTGAACAGCGCGCCCTCGTCGAGCCAGGAGGCGTAGTCCTTGAGCGGGATGCCCTTGATGACGCGGGTGCCCCGGAACGGCGGCTCGGGAATGGGGTTGGTGATGGAGACGTCCGAGCGCACCGAGCCCTCGGGCTCCTCGACCTCCAGCACGGCCACATCCTTCTTGGGGACCCGGCGCTGCTTCAGTTCGGGCAGGGCCGCACCGGGCACTCCGCGCTTGACGCCGATGAGCGCGTCCATGAGGCGCAGGCCCTCGAAAGCGTCCCGGGCGTAGCGGACCTCGCCCTCGTAGATCTCGTGCAGGTCCTGTTCGACGTAGGCCCGGGTCAGCGCGGCGCCACCGAGGATCACCGGGAAGTCGGCGGCCATCTTGCGCTGGTTGAGCTCCTGGAGGTTCTCCTTCATGATCACCGTCGACTTCACCAGGAGGCCGGACATGCCGATCACGTCGGCGCGGTGCTCCTCGGCGGCTTCCAGGATCGCGGAGACGGGCTGCTTGATGCCGAGGTTGACGACGTTGTAGCCGTTGTTGGAGAGGATGATGTCGACGAGGTTCTTGCCGATGTCGTGGACGTCGCCGCGGACGGTGGCGAGCACGATGGTGCCCTTGCCGTCGTCGTCGGTCTTCTCCATGTGCGGCTCCAGATGGGCCACCGCGCTCTTCATGACCTCGGCCGACTGGAGGACGAACGGCAGCTGCATCTGGCCGGAGCCGAACAGCTCGCCGACCACCTTCATGCCTTCCAGCAGCGTGTTGTTGACGATGTCGAGGGCCGGGGTGTCCTGGAGGGCCTCGTCGAGGTCGGCCTCCAGGCCGTTCTTCTCGCCGTCGATGATGCGGCGCTGGAGGCGCTCGTCCAGCGGGAGGGCCATCAGCTCCTCGGCCTTGCCCGCCTTCATCGACTTCATGTTGACGCCCTCGAAGAGCTCCATGAGCTTCTGGAGGGGGTCGTAGCCCTCGGCGCGGCGGTCGTAGATCAGGTCGAGGGCGACCTTGACCTGCTCCTCCTCCAGCCGGGCGATCGGCAGGATCTTGGAGGCGTGCACGATCGCGGAGTCCAGGCCCGCCTTGACGCACTCGTCGAGGAAGACGGAGTTCAGCACGACCCGGGCGGCCGGGTTCAGGCCGAAGGAGATGTTGGAGAGGCCCAGCGTGGTCTGGACGTCCGGGTGGCGCTTCTTCAGCTCACGGATCGCCCCGATGGTGGCGATGCCGTCGCCCCGGGACTCCTCCTGGCCGGTGCAGATGGTGAAGGTCAGGGTGTCGATGAGGATGTCGGACTCGTGGATGCCCCAGTTGGTGGTGAGGTCCTCGATCAGCCGCTCGGCGATGGCGACCTTGTGCTCGATCGTGCGGGCCTGCCCCTCCTCGTCGATCGTCAGGGCGATCAGCGCGGCGCCGTGCTCGGAGGCCAGGGCGCTGACCTGCGCGAAGCGGGACTCGGGGCCGTCGCCGTCCTCGTAGTTGACCGAGTTCAGCACGGCCCGGCCGCCGAGCTTCTCCAGGCCGGCGCGCAGGACGGGCAGCTCGGTGGAGTCCAGCACGATCGGGAGGGTGGAGGCGGTCGCGAAGCGGCCGGCCAGCTCCGCCATGTCGGCGACGCCGTCACGGCCCACGTAGTCGACGCAGAGGTCGAGCATGTGCGCGCCCTCGCGGATCTGGTCGCGGGCCATCTCCACGCAGTCGTCCCAGCGGGCCTCCAGCATGGCCTCGCGGAACTTCTTGGAGCCGTTGGCGTTGGTGCGCTCCCCGATCGCCAGGTAGGCGGTGTCCTGCCGGAAGGGGATGGTCTGGTAGAGCGAGGCCGCGCCGGGCTCGGGGCGCGGGTCCCGCTCGGTCGGCGTGAGCCCCCGGGTGCGCTCGACGACGGCCCGCAGGTGCTCCGGAGTCGTACCGCAGCAGCCGCCGATGAGGGAGAGGCCGTAGTCCCGGACGAAGTTCTCCTGGGAGTCGGCGAGACCGTCGGGGCCGAGCGGGAAGTGCGCGCCGTCCTTGGTGAGGACGGGCAGGCCGGCGTTGGGCATGCACATCAGGGGCGTACGGGAGTGGCGGGCGAGGTAGCGCAGGTGCTCGCTCATCTCGTCCGGGCCGGTCGAGCAGTTCAGGCCGATCAGGTCGATGCCCAGCGGCTCCAGGGCCGTCAGGGCGGCGCCGATCTCGGAGCCCAGCAGCATGACGCCGGTCGTCTCGAAGGCGAGGGAGCAGATCAGCGGCACGTGGACGCCGAGGGCGTCCATCGCCCGGCGCGCTCCGATGATGCTGGACTTGGTCTGCAGCAGGTCCTGGGTGGTCTCGACGATCAGGGCGTCGGAGCCGCCCGCGAGGAGGCCCTCGGCGTTCTTCTGGTAGCCGTCGCGCAGGACGTCGTAGGTGATGTGGCCGAGCGAGGGCAGCTTGGTGCCGGGGCCGATCGAGCCGAGGACCCAGCGCTGGCGTCCGTCCTTCGCCGCGAACTCGTCCGCGACCTCGCGGGCGATCCGGGCGCCGGACTCGGAGAGCTCGACGATCCGGTCGGCGATCTCGTACTCGTTCGCGGCGGAGTGGTTCGCGCCGAAGGTGTTGGTCTCGACGCAGTCGACGCCGACCGCGAAGTACTCCTCGTGGACCGAGCGCACGATGTCGGGCCGGGTGATGTTCAGGATCTCGTTGCAGCCTTCGAGGTTCTCGAAGTCCTCCAGCGTGGGGTCCTGTGCCTGGAGCATGGTGCCCATCGCCCCGTCGGCCACCACCACACGGGTGGCGAGTGCCTCTCGGAGTGCGTCTGCGCGGGTCCGGCTGTCGGCGGCGGATGTCGGCAACGAGGCCATGGATGATCTCCCAGGGATGCGACGGCTGTCGGCTTTGCGTCCTTCTTGGGGAAGGCGCACCTCGCCAGCGTAGCCGGACGCCGCCCGGGACCGTAGGTGCGTCCATGGGACGGACTGCATGCTGTGCGGGTGCGGCACGGGCGGTCCGGTGGCGGAGACTTTCCCCCGGAGTCCGACGAAGGTCGGCATCGACCGATAGTGTTCAGCATTGTCGAACCGAGGTGGAGGAGTACGGCGCGATGGCCAAGAACATCCAGTCGCTGGAGCGGGCGGCCGCGATGCTGCGTCTGCTGGCGGGCGGCGAGCGCCGGCTCGGGCTCTCCGACATCGCCTCCTCGCTGGGGCTGGCCAAGGGCACCGCGCACGGCATTCTGCGCACGCTCCAGCTGGAGGGCTTCGTCGAGCAGGACGCGGCGTCGGGGCGCTACCAGCTGGGCGCGGAGCTGCTGCGGCTGGGCAACAGCTATCTGGACGTCCACGAGCTGCGGGCGCGCGCCCTCGTCTGGACGGACGACCTGGCCCGCTCCAGCGGCGAGAGCGTCCACCTCGGAGTGCTGCACCAGCACGGCGTGCTGATCGTCCACCACGTCTTCCGGCCCGACGACAGCCGCCAGGTGCTGGAGGTCGGGGCCATGCAGCCGCTGCACTCCACGGCGCTGGGCAAGGTGCTGTCCGCGTACGACCCGGTGGCCCACAGCGAGGTCATGGAGGCGGAGCGCCGCTCCTTCACCGGGCGCACCGTCACCGCCGCCGACGCCTTCGAGTCGATGCTCGACCTGATCCGGGCCCAGGGCTGGGCCGCCGACGCGGAGGAGACCTGGGAGGGCGTGGCCGCGGTGGCCGCCCCGATCCACGACCGGCGCAGGATGCCCGTCGGGGCGGTGGCCGTGACCGGCGCGGTGGAACGGGTGGCCCCGGGCGGGACGCTGCGCCCCGAGCTGATCGCGGCCGTACGCGACTGCGCCCGCGCGGTCTCCCGGGATCTGGGCGCCGGCCGCTTCTGACGGCCCGCACGGCCCGCCCCGCCCGCTCGCTCGCTGCACCGTCGGCCCCTCCCCCGCCCCGTACACCACCCGTGCCCGCCGCGGCCGCCCGGCGCCGGGCGGTCGCCCGCTCACGCCCCGGCGCGCCCCGGCCCGGACGCGCCCGTCGCGGTAACGATCGCGTCGCGCACCGAGTCGTGGACCACAGAACCCTTGACGCTTCCTTCACTCGGGGGAAACACTGCCGTTCAACGGTCGGCATTGTCGAACGCCTAACGGCAATACGCGTTAGGGTGTGACAGTGCCAAGGGCCGGTCAAGCCCTTACAGGTGGGCTGCCCACGCTTCGTGGATACCCATCTGGGGCGCGGAACACCGGCGGGACCGGTGCTTCGCTCTCCCCTGGACGAAGGACAAAGGAGTCGCGGGTGTCCAGCTCCGACATTTTCATCGGCGAGACCATAGGTACCGCCGTACTCATCCTGCTCGGCGGCGGTGTCTGTGCCGCCGTCACGCTGAAGAGCTCGAAGGCCCGGAACGCGGGCTGGCTGGCCATCACCTTCGGGTGGGGTTTCGCCGTGCTGACCGGCGCCTATCTCGCCGGCGGCGTATCGGGCGCCCACCTCAATCCCGCGGTCACGGTCGGCCTCGCCATCGAGGGCGGCACCGCGTGGGGCGACGTTCCCCTCTACCTCGGCTCGCAGCTGCTCGGCGCGATGATCGGCGCCCTGCTGGTCTGGGCGGTCTACTACGGCCAGTTCCACGCCCACCTCACCGACCCGGAGATCGTCGGGACCAAGTCCACCGACGAGGGCATGGTCGACCAGACCGCCGCCCCGAAGGCGGGCCCGGTCCTCGGGATCTTCTCCACCGGTCCGGAGATCCGCAACGGCGTGCAGAACGTCATCACCGAGATCATCGCCACCGCCGTGCTGGTCCTGGCGATCCTGACCCAGGGCCTGAACGGCGACGGCACCGGCCTCGGCACGCTCGGCGCACTGATCACCGCCCTGGTCGTCGTCGGTATCGGCCTCTCGCTCGGCGGCCCGACCGGCTACGCCATCAACCCGGTCCGCGACCTCGGTCCGCGCATCGTGCACTCCCTGCTGCCGCTGCCGAACAAGGGTGGTTCGGACTGGGGCTACGCGTGGGTACCCATCGTGGGTCCGCTCGTCGGCGGCGCACTCGCCGGCGGGCTCTACAACCTCGCCTTCGCCTAGTCCGAGCCGTACCTCTTCATTTCACAGACTTCCGGGAGCACACCGTGACCGACGCACACACCACCGGCACCCACGGCACCGGGCCGTTCATCGCGGCCATCGACCAGGGCACCACCTCCAGCCGCTGCATCGTCTTCGACAAGGACGGCCGGATCGTCTCCGTCGACCAGAAGGAGCACGAGCAGATCTTCCCGAAGCCGGGCTGGGTCGAGCACGACGCGACCGAGATCTGGGAGAACGTCCAGGAGGTCGTCGCCGGGGCCATCGTCAAGGCCGGCATCACCTCCGCCGACGTCAAGGCGATCGGCATCACCAACCAGCGCGAGACCACGCTGATGTGGGACAAGAACACCGGCGAGCCGGTGCACAATGCGCTGGTCTGGCAGGACACCCGCACCGACGCGCTCTGCAAGGAGCTCGGCCGCAACGTGGGCCAGGACCGGTTCCGCCGCGAGACCGGGCTGCCGCTCGCCTCGTACTTCGCCGGCCCCAAGGTCCGCTGGCTGCTCGACAACGTCGAGGGGCTGCGCGAGCGCGCCGAGGCCGGCGACATCCTCTTCGGCACCATGGACTCCTGGGTCATCTGGAACCTGACCGGCGGCACCGACGGCGGGGTGCATGTCACCGACGTCACCAACGCCTCGCGCACCCTCCTGATGAACCTGCACACCATGGCGTGGGACGAGAAGATCCTCCACTCCATCGGCATCCCGGCTGCGGTGCTCCCCGAGATCCGCTCCTCCGCCGAGGTCTACGGCCACGCCAAGGGCGGCATCCTCGACGGCATCCCGGTCGCCTCCGCGCTCGGCGACCAGCAGGCGGCGCTCTTCGGCCAGACCTGTTTCGCCGAGGGCGAGGCCAAGTCCACGTACGGCACCGGCACCTTCATGCTGATGAACACCGGCTCCACCCCGGTGAACTCGTACAACGGGCTGCTCACCACCGTCGGCTACCAGATCGGCGACCAGCCCCCGGTGTACGCGCTGGAGGGCTCCATCGCGGTCACCGGCTCGCTGGTGCAGTGGATGCGCGACCAGATGGGCCTGATCAAGTCGGCCGCCGAGATCGAGACGCTGGCCTCCTCGGTCGAGGACAACGGCGGCGCGTACTTCGTGCCCGCCTTCTCCGGTCTCTTCGCCCCCTACTGGCGTCCCGACGCCCGCGGGGTGATCACCGGTCTCACCCGCTACGTCACCAAGGCGCACATCGCCCGTGCCGTCCTGGAGGCCACCGCCTGGCAGACCCGCGAGATCAGCGACGCCATGACGAAGGACTCCGGCGTCGAGCTGACCGCGCTCAAGGTCGACGGCGGCATGACGTCCAACAACCTGCTGATGCAGACGCTCGCCGACTTCCTGGACGCGCCCGTGGTGCGCCCCATGGTCGCCGAGACCACCTGCCTCGGCGCCGCCTACGCCGCCGGTCTCGCCGTCGGCTTCTGGCCGGACACCGACGCGCTGCGCGCCAACTGGCGCCGGGCCGCCGAGTGGACACCCCGCATGGACGCGGACACCCGTGCCCGCGAGTACAAGAGCTGGCTCAAGGCCGTCGAACGGACCATGGGCTGGATCGAGGACGAAGAAAGCTGACGAGGAGCATCACCATGACCACCCTGCAGAGCGTTCCCGCCCTCGGAACGCACCCGGCCTCCGGCTCGCTGCCGAGCCGCGCCGAGACCCGGGAGCAGCTGTCCCGGGCCACGTACGACCTCCTGGTCATCGGCGGCGGCATCCTGGGCATCTCCACCGCCTGGCATGCCGCGCAGTCCGGGCTGCGGGTGGCTCTGGTGGACGCCGGCGACTTCGCCGGCGCCACCTCCTCCGCCTCCTCCAAGCTTCTCCACGGCGGTCTGCGCTACCTCCAGACCGGTGCGGTCAAGCTGGTCGCGGAGAACCACTTCGAGCGCCGCGCGGTCTCCCGCGAGGTGGCCCCGCACCTGGCCAACCCGCTCACCTTCTACCTGCCGGTCTACAAGGGCGGCCCGCACGGCGCGGCCAAGCTCGGCGCGGGCGTCTTCGCCTACTCCGCGCTCTCCGCGTTCGGCGACGGCGTCGGCCATGTGATCAGCCCGGCCAAGGCGCAGCGCGACGTCCCCGAGCTGCGCACCGACAACCTGAAGGCCGTCGCGGTCTACGGCGACGACCAGATGAACGACGCCCGTATGGCCCTGATGACGGTCCGCGCGGCCGTCGACGCGGGCGCGGTCGTCCTGAACCACGCGGCCGTCACCGGGCTGCGCTTCACCCGGGGCCGGGTCACCGGCGCCGACCTGAAGGACAGCGCGGACGGCACCGAGTTCGGCGTCACCGCCCGGCTCGTGCTGAACGCCACCGGCCCCTGGGTCGACCACCTGCGGAAGATGGAGGACCCGAACGCGGCCCCCTCCATCCGGCTGTCCAAGGGCGCGCACCTGGTCCTCAAGCGGACCCGCCCGTGGCGGGCGGCGCTGGCCACCCCGATCGACAAGTACCGGATCACGTTCGCCCTGCCGTGGGAGGACATGCTGCTCCTCGGCACGACGGACGAGGAGTACGAGGGCGACCCGGCCGATGTCGCGGTGACCGAGGCGGACACCGCGCAGATCCTCGACGAGGCGGCGTTCTCGATCAAGGACCAGCAGCTGTCGCGCGATCTGATCACGTACTCCTTCGCGGGTCTGCGGGTGCTGCCCGGCGGCCCCGGCGACACGTCCAAGGCCAAGCGCGAGACGGTCGTGACGGAGGGCCGCGGCGGCATGCTGTCGGTCGCCGGCGGCAAGTGGACGACGTTCCGCCACATCGGCCGCACCGTGATGAACAAGCTGGCCGCCCTGCCGGGGCACCCGCTGGCCGAGGACATGGAGCCGATGAACCGGCTGCCGAGGAAGCTGCCGCTGCCCGGTATCGCCAACCCGAACGCGGTGGCGCACCGGCTGCTGATCGACGGCGGGACGCCCGGCCCCCGGATGGCGCCGGACACCGCCCGGCACCTGGCCACGCACTACGGCTCGCTCGCCTTCGACATCGCCCGCCTGGCGAACGAGAGCCCGGAACTGGCCGAGCGCGTCCACCCGGACGCCCCGGAGATCTGGGCCCAGGTCGCCTACGCCCGGGACCACGAGTGGGCCGAGACGGCGGACGACGTGCTGCGCCGCCGGACCACGCTGACGATCCGGGGCCTGGCGACGGACGACGTCCGCGACGGCGTCGAGAAGCTGCTGGCCGACCGGGACTGACCCGTTCCCCACGGGTCCGCCGTGGACGAGCGACGGGGGCGGCTTCCCGCGGGAGCCGCCCCCGTCGGCGTGCGCGAGCTCCCCGGCGCACGCGCCACACTCCCGCCATACGCCCGCAACGTGCCGCAGGGACAGTGGAGTTCATGAGATTCTCCGTGCTCTCCCTGATCGGCCACGAGCCGCACCCGCTCACCGGTGAACTCCTCCCGGCCGCCGACCGGTTCGAGGAAGTGATCGACACGGCCGCGGTGGCGGAGCGGCTCGGCTTCGACGCCTACTCCGTCGGCGAACGGCACGCCGGGGCCTTCCTCTCCTCCAGTCCGAACGTGGTGCTGGGCGCGATCGCGGCCCGTACGAGCACCATCCGGCTGCTCACCGGGGTGACCGTGGTCGCGATCCTCGACCCGGTCCGGGTGGCGGAGGACTTCGCGACGCTCGACCAGATATCCCGGGGCCGGCTCGAACTGGTCATCGGCAAGGGCGCGGAGGCGGGCCACTTCGACCTGTTCGGGCTCGACGAGGCACGGCAGTGGGACCTCCAGAAGGAGAAGTACGAGCTGCTGCGGAGGCTGTGGAGCGAGGAGGGCGTCGACTGGGAGGGCGAGTTCCGGCCGCCGTTGAAGAACGTGACGACGGTGCCGCGCCCGTACGCGGGCGTGCCGCGCGTCTGGCACGGCTCGGCGACCAGCCTCAACTCCCCCGAGCTGGCGGCCAAGCACGGCGATCCGCTGTTCACCGCGAACGCCATCCAGCCGCGCGAGGCGTACGCCAGGCTCATCGCCCACTACCGGGAGCGGTTCGAGGCGTACGGGCACGATCCCGCGGACGCCGAGGTGGCGGCAGGATCGGGCGGACTGCTCATCGCCGACAGCTCGCAGGCTGCGGTGGCGCGGTACAAGGACCTGTACGAGGCGCGGGTGCGGCAGACCTTCAAACCGCATCTGGCGGGCAAGGCCGGCTACAACACGCCGTTCCGCACGATCGAGGAGGCGATCGAGGGCGGCCCGCAGCTGATCGGCAGCCCGCAGCAGATCATCGACAAGATCCTCGGCTGGCACGAGGTCTACCGCCACGACCTCCAGTCGATCACCGTGGACGGTTTCGGGCTGGACCGGCCCGAGCAGTTGGAGACGCTCCAGCGGTTCGCGGAGGAGATCGCGCCGGTGGTGCGGCGGGAGGCGCCGTCCCCGCGACGGCGCTGACGCGGAGCCGGCTCGCCGCGCTACCGGCGCGGAGCGGCCGGCCGCCGTGTCGTGGGGCGTGACGCACCGATGTCGTGGGGGCATGACGCACCGAGTCGGGGGGCATGATGCACTGATCCGCCCGATGATCCACTCGCGGTGGCAGGGTTCACCCGGCCGTGCAAGAGGGCTGCGGCAGGGGGCCCCGGAAGCCGTAAGGTTGCTCCGTACGTATGGAGACATCGGAAGGAGGCCCGGGTGATCGAGCTCGAGTCGGTGCCCGAGCTGATCGACCCGGTCATGGTGGCCGCGTTCGAAGGCTGGAACGACGCCGGGGACGCCGCCTCCACAGCGGTCGGTCATCTGGACCGGGAGTGGAAGGGCGAGGTGTTCGCGGCGCTGGACGCCGAGGACTACTACGACTTCCAGGTCAACCGGCCCACGGTGTGGCTGGACGGCGGGACGCGGAAGATCACCTGGCCGACGACGCGGCTGTCCGTGGTGCGGGTCGGCGGGGAGAAGCCGCGGGACCTGGTCCTGGTGCGCGGCATCGAACCGTCGATGCGCTGGCGGTCGTTCTGCAACGAGATCCTGGGCTTCGCCCATGAGCTGGGCGTCGAAATGGTCGTCATCCTGGGCGCGTTGCTCGGCGACACCCCGCACACCCGGCCGGTGCCGGTGAGCGGGGTCACCTCGGACGCGGATCTGGCGCGGACGATGGACCTGGAGGAGACGCGGTACGAGGGCCCCACGGGCATCGTCGGGGTCCTCCAGGAGGCGTGCACGCACGCCGGGGTGCCCGCGGTCAGCCTGTGGGCGGCGGTCCCGCACTATGTGTCGCAGCCGCCGAACCCCAAGGCGACGCTGGCCCTGCTGAACCGTCTTGAGGACCTGATCGGGCTGCGCATCCCGCTGGGCGAACTGCCCGAGGACGCACGGGCCTGGCAGCTCGGTGTGGACCAGTTGGCCTCGGAGGACAGCGAGGTCGCCGAGTACGTGCAGACGCTGGAGGAGGCGCGGGACACCGCGGAGCTTCCCGAGGCGTCCGGCGAGGCAATCGCCCGGGAGTTCGAGCGCTATCTGCGCCGGCGGGACGGCGGCCCCGGGCAGGGGCCGGGCGGTCATGCGACGGAGAGCGGGGACGTGCCGTATCTGCGCGATCCCGCCGGCGGCCGCACCCGCCCTCCGAAGCCGCCGCGTCCGGAGACGGGGCGGGGCAAGGCCCCCGACGACAAGGGGGCCAAGGGTCCTGACGAAGCGCCGGGGGACGACCCCGGCGAAGGCTCCGGGGACACTCCCGACCAGGGCTGACCGCACGACGGGAGCGAACCGCGGGGCGCCGCACGGGAGACGATCCCGTGCGGCGCCCCGTTGGTGTGTCCGGGTACGGCTCAGGCGCAGTGGAACCTCGCCGCGGCCCAGTCGCCATGGTCCCCCGTCTTGGACCCGTTGGTGTCGGTGACCTTCAGCCGCACCTGGCGTACGCCGTCGAGCTTCACGTCCACCGGCAGGGTCGCCGATGCGCCGGTCAGCTTCGGAGAGGTCCACAGCACCTTGCCGTCGCCCTCCACGGAGAACGCGACCTCCCCGTAGCCGTTGATCTCGTCGTCGATCCCGACATCGGCGGTGAACGCGGTGCAGCGGCCGCCGAGATGGATGGCGAT
Source organism: Streptomyces anulatus (assembly GCF_014650675.1). Lineage (GTDB taxonomy): Bacteria > Actinomycetota > Actinomycetes > Streptomycetales > Streptomycetaceae > Streptomyces > Streptomyces anulatus. The sequence continues at coordinate 322,403 of NZ_BMVK01000006.1, forward strand.
GCCGGAGTCCGCGTGGGTGCCGATGCCCTTCTCGTACGTCGTTCCCGCGAGCGTCAGCGTCTTCCCGTCGCTCGCGCCCGACTCCCCGTTGGACCGGTCGCGTTCGGCCGGGCCGTAGCCGTTGGTCTCGGAGAGCCAGACGAGGTCGCTCGCCCAGGCCTCCCCCTCGGGCGGCGGGGGCATGACGGAGACCGCGAGCCGCTGCTGACTCGTGCGGTCGTCGCCGGCGGCCCGGTAGCGGGCGAGGGCCGTCAGCGTGGTCTCGCGCACCCCGGCGTCCCCGGCGGGGGTGACCGCCACCTCGACCCGGCGGGTGGCGCCCGCCGGGATCCGCCCGGGGACCTTCGCCGTGACGGCCTTCCAGCCCTCGGGGACCCGGAGGGAGACCGTGGTGTCGGTGAGGGCGGAGCTGCCCGCCGTCACGTCGACCTGGACCGTGCCGGGCGTGCCCGCTCCGGCCTCCTGGCCCGTGGGGGCGGTGAGGGAGGCGGCCGCCGAGGCCTTCTTGCCGCCGACTGCGCTGGTGCCCAGCAGCTTCACCGTGAACTTCTCGGCGGTGCTCAGGGGCGCGGTCCTCACGTGCACCACGCCGCCCCGGTCGTCGCGGTCGTACCACCAGCCCTGCCGGGCCTTCTCGTACGCGCTCTTCGAGGTGAGGCGGGGCAGCGTCCGGTCCAGCTTCACCTCGCGCGGCTCGGAGCCGGTGTGGACGGTGAACTCGTAGGGCCGCTCGGTCTGCTGGCCGGTGAAGCTCCCCCGGCTCGCGTTGATCGTGACGGAGACGTCGCCGGCGCCGCGCTCGGGGGCCCGGACGTCGGCGCGCTGGGTGGCGTACGCGCCGTCCCGGTGCTGCCGGGTGACGCCGTCGTCCTCGTACAGGGTGAAGGAGGTGTCGCCCTGCGGGTAGACGTCCCAGGCCAGCGGGGAGTCGGCGGTGCGGTCGCGGTAGGAGCGGATGCCCGGCCACATCGGGACGGCCGCGCCCGCCTTCACGAAGAGCGGCAGGGTGTCGAGCGGGGCGTTGTAGGTGTCGATGGTGGTGGGGCCCTCGTAGGTGCGGCCGCTCCAGTAGTCGATCCAGGTGCCCTCGGGGAGGTAGATGTCCTTGCGCTCGGTGGTGTCCTGGTAGACGGGTGCGACGAGGAAATGCTCGCCGGAGAGGAATTCGTACTTCGCGGCCTCCGTCGACGCCTTCGGGTCGTCCGGGTATTCGAGGACCAGCGGGCGGACCATGCCGACGCCGGTCTTGGTGGCCTCGTGGGCGTAGGAGTACTGGTAGGGGAGCAGCGACTCCTTGAGCTTGAGGTAGTCGCGGTTGATCGAGGTGTACGGCTCCCCGTGGCGCCAGGGCTGCTTGTCCGTGGCGGCCCAGCCGTCCATGGTCATCGTGGTGCCGAGGAACATCTTCCACTGGAGGTCGCGGGTGTACGTCTTGGCGCTGCCGCCGAAGATCCCGTCGACGTCACCGGTGGTGTAGGCGAGGCCGGACATCGTGGCGCCCGCGTAGGTGGGGATCTGCCAGCGGATGTACTCCCAGGTGCCGGACTGGTCGCCGGACCACTGGACTCCGCAGCGCTGCGCGCCCGCCCAGCTCTCGGGGGCCCAGGTGAATCCTCGGGCGTCGCTGTTGTCCTCGATGCCCCGGTAGGCGTCCTTGCAGCCGTCGAGGGCGAACTTGTAGCCCTCGCCGACCCAGGCGACGTCCAGTTTGGCGACCCGCTGTCCGGCCTTCACCTGGGCGGCGAGGTTCTCGATGCCGTCCTCGGTCCACAGCCCCAGTGCCATGTTGCGGTCCTTCAGTCCCTGGGCGGTCTCCTCCAGGTCCTCGTAGCCGCAGCCGTAGCCGTCGTTGACGAGCATCCAGCCGTTGGGCATGTCGTTCTCGACGTAGCCGTCGGCGACCTTCAGCGAGTCCAGGGTGCGGCGCTCGCCCCGGTTGGCGTTGTGGAGGTAGCAGTCGGCGTCGCCGATCTCCATGCCGTAGACGGGCGGCAGGAAGGGCTTGCCGGTGAGGTCGGTGTACTGGCCGATGACGTCCTTGGCGGCGTCGGTCCCCTCGCCCGCGAAGTAGTAGGCGTCGAAGCGCTGTTCCTTCGCGCCGGTGGTCACCGGGTCGGTGAACGCGTAGGTGTTGGGCGCGTAGGTGTTGCGGAAGACCCCGTAGCCGGCCGAGGAGAGGTAGAACGGGACGGAGTTGGGGTGGCCGCCGTCGTCCCAGTTGTAGTCGACGGCGACCTCGACGGTCTTGTCACGGTGGGAGGTGTTGCCTCGGCCGTTCTGCATCCCGGCCCCGTAGAACTGCTCCCCCGCTCCCCGGGCGAGCGTCTGGACGGTCTGCTCGCCGGTCCAGCTCAGGCCCTTCGCCTCGGACCAGACGCGGCTGCCGTCCGCCCGGTGCAGGGCGAAGCGCAGCGGCTTCTTGTAGGCCCGCAGGGTGACCTCGCCGGTCGACAGGTCGTAGCGGTCGCCGCGGTCCTTCCATCGGGTGCGGGGCGGCTCGCCCTGCGGCAGGACGATGTCGTCGCCGGTGGGATCGGTGAATTTCCCGTCGGGGGCGAGCTCGATGCGGAAGGTCTCCTCCGATACGAAGCTGACCCGGGCCTCGGCCTGTCCGGCGGTCAGCCGGTACACCGCCCCGTCCGCACCGAATCCGGTCACGTTCCCGACCGTGGTGGTCTCCGTGCTCGCCGGCGGGGCCTCGTCGGCGTGGGCCCCGCCTGGCCCCGCGAGGACCGCCGACAGCCCGAGCAGCGCAGCAACCGCTGCCACTCTCATGCGCGTTAATGTTTGCATAGTGAGCTTTTAGCGCAACTTCGAGCACGTGACCATGGACAAAAAGGAACCGGCCCCGAACTTCGTGGAGAAGTCCGGGACCGGTCCGGATGATCGGATCGGACGGCGGAAGCCGCGCTCCGTCCTACAGTGCGACCCCCAGCAGGGCGTCGACCGTACGCGAGACGACGCCGGGCGCACCCTCGTCCGTGCCGCCCTCCGCACCCTGGAGCGCGGCCCAGCGGTCCACCGCGGCGAGCGCCGAAGGGCTGTCCAGGTCGTCCGCGAGGGCCTCACGGACCTCCTCGACCAGCGCGTCGGCGGACGGCCCGTCGGGGCGCGAGACGGCGGCCCGCCAGCGCGCGAGGCGCTCGACGGCGTCGGCCAGCACCTGGTCGGTCCACTCCCAGTCGGAGCGGTAGTGGCGGGAGAGCAGGGCGAGCCGGAGGGCCGCCGGGTCCACGCCGTCGCGGCGCAGCGTCGAGACGAAGACCAGGTTGCCGCGCGATTTGGACATCTTCTCGCCGTCCAGGCCGACCATTCCGGCGTGGACGTACGCCTTGGCGAACGGGTGCTCGCCGGTCAGCGCCTGGGCGTGGGAGGCGCCCATCTCGTGGTGCGGGAAGGCGAGGTCGGAGCCGCCGCCCTGGATGTCGAAGCCCATGCCGAGGTGGTCGAGCGCGATGGCGACGCATTCGATGTGCCACCCCGGGCGGCCCTCGCCCAGGGAGGCCCCGTCCCAGCTCGGCTCGCCCGGACGGGCGGCCATCCAGAGCATCGGGTCGAGGGGGTTCTTCTTGCCGGGGCGCTCCGGGTCGCCGCCGCGCTCGGCGGAGAGCAGCCGCATCGCCTCGGCGTCGAGGCCGGAGACCTCGCCGAAGTGCGGGTCGACGTCGACGGAGAAGTAGACGTCGCCGTCCAGGTCGTAGGCGGCGCCCGCGTCCCGGAGGCGTTCGACGAGGGGCACGATGCCCGGTATCGCCTCGACCGCACCGATGTAGTGCTGCGGGGGCAGCATCCGCAGGGCGGTCATGTCCTCGCGGAAGAGCGCCGTCTCGCGCTCCGCGAGCTCGGTCCAGTCCTGACCGTCGCGCACGGCCCGCTCCAGCAGCGGATCGTCCACGTCGGTCACGTTCTGGACATAGTGAACCTGCCGCTTGGTGTCGAGCCACACGCGCTGAACGAGGTCGAACGCGTTGTAGGTCGCCGCATGACCCATATGGGTCGCGTCGTACGGCGTGATGCCGCAGACATAGATGCGGGCGACGGGACCGGGGTCAAGGGTGATCCGTCCGCCGGTCGCGGTGTCGTGGATCCGAAGGTCGCGGCCCTTGCCAGGCAGGGCGGGGACCTCAGAAGCGGGCCAGGCATGCATGTCATGAGCGTAACCGGACGATGCTTCCGGATACGAACCGGCTCCGGAAACCTGTCCGAAGAGGCCCTCTTGCGTGAAACCTCTGGCGGGCGGTAGAAGCCGACCCCGGCGCGGAGGACCTCCTACACCGGCGGCCAGGGAATGGGCGGCCACTGGCCGCTCGGCTGCGGGTGCACAGCGCTCTTGGCCAAGACGGCGACCCGCTCCCGCAGGGCCTCCAGTTCGGCCGGTGTGATGAGTTCGGCCATCCGGGTGGCGAGGGCGGTCCCCGGCGCCAGCTCACCGGCGAGCCGGCCCAGCACCGCCAGCGCCTCCTCGGTCAACGGCTCGCCCGCCCAGCCCCAGAGCAGGGTCCGCAGCTTGTCGTCCGCGTTGAAGGTGACCCCGTGGTCGATGCCGAAGAGCCGTCCGCCGGGGGCGGGCAGCAGGTGCCCGCCCTTGCGGTCACCGTTGTTGATCACCGCGTCCAGGACGGCGAGCCGCCGCAGCCGGACGTCGTCGGCGTGCACCAGCAGCGCGGTCTTCCCCTCCCCCACGTCCGCGAAGCCCACGGCCTTCCAACCGTCACCGGGCTCCTCGTCCTCGACGAGCGCCAGCAACGGGGGCGCGTCCTCCGCGGACCCGGGGCCGTCGATCCAGAGCTGGCACATGCCCTGCCCGTACGGCCCCTCCCGCAGCACGGTCGGCGGCACGAGGTCCCAGCCGGTCGCCCGGGAGATCTCGTACGCGGCGACCTCCCGCTGGGCGAGGGTCCCGTCGGGGAAGTCCCACAGCGGCTGCTCCCCCGCGACCGGCTTGTACGCGCAGGTGCGCTCCTCGCCCTCGTACGCCACCGTGCAGTGCAGCACCGCGTTGGACGCCCCGCCGACCTGTCCGAGGACGGTGATCGTGCCCTCGGTGAGCAGGGTGAGCAGCTCGGTGTCCGTCAGGCTCCGCGACGGTATCCGTTCTGGCGCGGGCATACGTGTCCTTCCGGGTCGAGCGGCAGGCTGCACAGCGGACACGGCGGGCGGCCGGCGTTGACGACGTCCAGGGCCCGCTTGGCGAAGGCGCGGGCCTGGGCGCCGCTGAGCCGGACGCGGAGCATCGGCGGGCCGTTCTCCTCGTCCTGGAGGAGCTTCTCCTCGGCCTCCGCGAGGTCGTCCTCGGAGTCGGCGTCGAGTTCGACGAGTGCCTGCGCCTCGACGATCATGCGCTGTTCCTCGCCGTCCCAGGCCAGGGCCATGGTGCCGACCCGGAACTCCTCCTCGACGGGAACGTCGAGCGGCGCGGTGTCGGAGACGTCGGTGGGGGCCACGGCGGGCACCGGGGAGTTGCCCCCGGTACGGCGCACGACCTCGTCGAGCAGTTCGTCGATCCGCTCGGCGAGAGCGGTGACCTGGGTCTTCTCCAGGGCCACGCTGGTGACCCGGCCCTGGGAGGACGCCTGCAGGAAAAACGTACGGCGGCCAGGCAGCCCGACCGTACCGGCCACGAATCGGTCCGGTGGATCGTAGAGGAACACCTGACGGGACACGTCCTGCTCCCTTGAGCTTGGATGGTGGTTGGGCGGCGCTACGGCGCGTCCACCCTACTGCCCGGAGCGATCACGGCGCGCCCGCGCCGCCCCCGACCGTCGCGTCCGCCGAGCCGTCGTCCACGGGGGACGCGGCGGCGTCCGCCCCGACGGACTGCTCACGGGGGGCCAGGGAGGCGAGATCGCCGGTGTCGCCGAGCCTCAGGAGGAAGGGGCGCAGCCGGGTGTAGCGGATCGCGGTGACCGAACAGGGGTCGACGTGGACGCGCTGGAAGAGGTCCAGGTGCATCCCCAACGCGTCGGCGACGAGGGACTTGATGATGTCGCCGTGCGAGCACATGACGTAGGTGGCGTCCTCGCCGTGCTCCGCCTCGACCCGGTCGTTCCAGTCGCGTACGGCGTCAACGGCGCGGGCCTGCATCGCGCGCATCGACTCGCCGCCCGGGAAGGCCGCGGCGGAGGGGTGCTGCTGGACGACGGACATCAGCGGCTCGTCGGCGAGTTCGGCCAGCTTCCGTCCCGACCAGTGGCCGTAGTCGCACTCGCTGATGCGGTCCTCGATGTGCAGGGGCAGACCGGGGCGGGCGTCGAGGAGCGGCTGCAGCGTCTGCCGGCAGCGCTCCAGGGGGCTGCTGACGGCGAGGACCGGGACCACGGCGGAAAGCCGCGCGGGCAGGGCCGCGGCCTGTTCGGCGCCGCGTTCGTCGAGGAGGACGCCGGGGGTGCGGCCCGCGAGCACTCCGGCGGTGTTGGCGGTGGAGCGTCCGTGGCGTACGAGGATCAGCGTGGGCATACCCGCCAGCGTAGGGGGTGCCTTGTCGATCAGGCCGGGCCAGGGAGCGGGGTCTGGTGCCGTGCATCGCAAGGCGGAGGAGGGAGTCATGGCGGAGCCATGGCGACCGACGACAACGCGGCGAGGCGCGGCACCAGGGCACGCGAGCCCGGCCTGATCGACAAGGCACCCCCTGGTGGACGGCGAAGGTGCGCGAGGGGCGGTCACGGGGAAGAATGCCCGCCGTGATCGTGGACTGTGCCATCTACCGGGACGGGCGCCGCACCGAACGGCCCGACGACTTCTCCGACGCGCTGGACGAGGCGCGGGCTTCCCGGGACGCGTTCCTGTGGATCGGGCTGCACGAGCCGACGGAGGAGGAGTTCGACCTCGTACGCGACGAGTTCGGGCTGCACCCGCTGGCCGTGGAGGACGCGCTGCGGGCGCACCAGCGCCCCAAGCTGGAGGTGTACGACGACTCCCTGTTCGCGGTCCTCAAGCCGGTCGTCTACGAGCCCGAGAGCGACACGGTCAGCGCCGACGAGCTGATGGTCTTCATAGGCGACTCGTTCGTGGTGACGGTCCGGCACGGCGAGGGCGCCCCGCTGGCGGCCGTGCGCCGCAGGCTGGAGGCCGAGCCCGAGGTGCTCAAGCACGGCCCCACAGCGGTGCTGTACGCGGTCAGCGACGCCGTCGTGGACCACTACATGGACGTGTCCGGTGAGCTCCAGCTCGACCTGGAGGAGCTGGAGGCGCAGGTCTTCGCCCCGAGCGGCGGCGACTCGAAGAACACCGCGGCCCGGATCTACACCTTCAAGCGGCAGGTGCTGGAGTTCCGCCGGGCGGCCGGGCCGCTGACCGCTCCGATGGCCCGGCTGGCGGGGGCGGGCGTGCCGTTCGTCCACGAGCACGCGCAGCCGTTCTTCCGGGACGTGGCCGACCACCTGACCCGCGCCAACGAGCAGGTGGAAGGGCTGGACCGGCTGCTCTCGGACATCCTGTCGGCCCATCTGGCCCAGATGGGCGTGCGGCAGAACGACGACATGCGCAAGATCTCCGCCTGGGCGGCCATGGCCGCCGTCCCGACGATGGTGGCGGGCGTCTACGGCATGAACTTCGACCACATGCCGGAGCTGCACTGGGTGTGGACCTACCCGGCGGTGGTCGCGTCGATGGGCTGCGCCGTGTTCGGTCTCCACCGGCTGTTCAAGCGGCGCGGCTGGCTCTGAGCGCCCGGCGACCGCGAGCCGTGCGCGCTCAGGCGTATTCGTGTTCCGGTGCGGCGGGGCTGCCCAGCGCGTCCCGCCGCCGCGGCATCTCCAGGCTCACCATGCGCCGCCAGCCGACGAGGCGCTCGTACGCGTACACGGCGTGGATGCCCGCGGCGAGAACGGCCGCCCTGGGCCGCGACCAGCCGAGCACCCGGCCCATGTTGGCCATCACGGCGAGGCTGACGTCGCGGTAGACCCGGATCTCGGCCAGGGCGCACTCGCGCATGATCCGCTGGATGGTCCGGCCGTGCCCGGCGCGGGCGAGGCGGAGGAGTTCCTCGTGGCAGTAGGCGAGGTGGTTGTCCTCGTCGTGGGAGATCATCTTCACCGCGCGGCCGATGTCGGGGTGGTCGGCGAAGTACCGGCGCAGCAGGCGCATCTGCTCGGAGGCACGCTGCTCGGTGACGCGGCTGTGGGCCAGATAGGTGATGATGTCGCGCTCGGTGAGCCGCTCCTCGCCGCGCAGCCGGGAGTGCGCGAGGCCGATGCCCTGCTGTTCCAGGAGCATCGTGTAGTCGGTCTCCGGCGGGACCTCGACGGGCGGCAGCCCGCGCTTCTTCAGGAGCGCGTTGAAGATCCGGCCGTGCTTGTCCTCGTCGGCGCCGTGCCGGACGATCTTGGGAGCCAGGTCGCGGCTGCCCTCCGGAACGAGGGCGGCGATCCGGGCGTTCTCCCAGCCGCCCTGGGCCTCGCCGCTCGCGGCGATGGAACAGAAGAGCCGGTAGGACTCGTCGTCGTCCAGGATCTCCTGGAACAGGGTCTGCGCTGAGAGCATGACGGCCACCTCCGTACCCGTTGCCCGCGGAATCGAGCTCCGCGGAGCAGTAGTGCGCAGGAAGAGTCAAATGCGCCTCGGGGCGGTCGGCAACCGGAACGGCCGGCGGGCGGCGCCCGGCGCGGTGGCGTAACCCCTGGGCGCGCGGCGCGTTGTTCCGGGTGACGGCCGTGGCGGGGAGGACCCCCGAGCCCCCACCACGGCCGTAGTGCTGTCCCGGGATCCGTCAGGCGAGTCCGGAGCGCTCCAGGGCGTCCGTGCCGGCGCGCAGGGCGGTGAGCCGCTCCTCCAGGGTGAAGCCGGCCGGGGCGAGGTTCAGCGTGGTGACCCCGGCGGCGGCGTAGGCCTGCATCCGCTCGGCGATCCGCTCCACGGGGCCGAGCAGCGCGGTCTGGTCGATCAGCTGGTGCGGCACGGCGGCGGCGGCGCCCGCCTTGTCCCCGCCGAGGTACTTGTCCTGGATCTCGGCGGCCTCCTTCTCGTATCCCATGCGCTGGGCGAGCTGGTTGTAGAAGTTCTGCTTCCGGCTGCCCATGCCGCCGACGTACAGCGCGGTGTACGGGCGGAACATGTCGGCGAGGCCGGTCACGTCGTCGCCGACGGCGAGCGGCAGGGTCGGGCTGACGTCGAAGCCCTCCATCGTCTTCCCGGCCTTCTCCCGGCCCGCGCGCAGCGGCTGGATCGCGGTCTCCTCCAGGTGCTCGGCGGAGGGGAAGATCAGCAGGGCGCCGTCCGCGATCTCGCCGGTCTGCTCCAGGTTCTTGGGGCCGATCGCGGCGATGTAGAGCGGGATGTGCTCGCGCTGGGGGTGCACGGTGAGCTTGATCGGCTTGCCCGGACCGCCGGGGAGCGGCAGCGTCCAGTGCGCTCCCTCGTACGACACGCGCTCGCGGGTCATGGCCTTGCGGACGATCTCCACGTACTCCCGGGTGCGGGCCAGCGGCTTGTCGAACTTCACGCCGTACCAGCCCTCGGAGACCTGCGGGCCGGAGACTCCGAGGCCGAGGCGGAAGCGGCCGCCGGACAGCGAGTCGAGGGTGGCGGCGGTCATCGCCGTCATGGTGGGCTGGCGGGCCGGGATCTGCATGATCGCGGAGCCGACGTCGATCGACTCGGTCTGGGCCGCGACCCAGGTCAGCACGGTCGGGGCGTCGGAGCCGTAGGCCTCGGCCGCCCAGCAGACGTCGTAGCCGAGCCGGTCGGCCTCCTGCGCGACGGCGAGGTTGTCGCCGTCCATGCCGGCGCCCCAGTAACCGAGATTGATGCCGAGCCGCATAACCGCTCCCCTTACTGATCAGTAACGTCCCTTTCTCCGGACTCTAGCGCGGGTGACGGAGATCCGGCAGGCCCGGCGGACCTCCGGTTGTCCCCAGGCCTCCACCCGGTGGGGCCATGGCCAGTAATCTCAGCGCCCATGGAGCAGAGGCATCTCGGCCGTACCGGCCTTCGCGTGTCCCGGATCGGGCTCGGCACCCTCACCTGGGGCCGGGACACGGACGAGCACGACGCCGCCGACCAGCTCAAGGCCTTCTGGGACGCGGGCGGCACCCTGGTGGACACCGCCGACGTGTACGGGGGCGGCGAGGCCGAATATCTGCTCGGGCGGCTCGTCGGGAGCCTGGTCCCCCGTCAGGATCTGGTCATCGCCACGAAGGCGGGCAACGTCCCGGACCCCTATCGCCGCTTCAACGGTTCGCGCGGGCACCTCCTGGCCGCTCTGGACGCCTCCCTGGAGCGGCTCGGCACGGACTACGTGGACCTGTGGCAGGTCCACGCCTTCGACCCGGCGACCCCGCTGGAGGAGACCCTCCAGGCGGTGGACCTGGCCGTGTCCTCCGGCCGCGTCCGGTACGCGGGGGTGTCGAACTTCTGCGGCTGGCAGCTGGCGAAGGCCGCCACCTGGCAGCTCGCCGCGCCCGGGGTGCGGACCCGGCTGGCCAGTACGCAGATGGAGTACTCGCTGCTCCAGCGGGGCATCGAGCGCGAGGTGCTGCCCGCCGCGCTGGACCTCGGGATCGGGCTGCTGCCGTCCTCGCCGCTGGGGCGCGGCGTGCTCACCGGCAAGTACCGCCAGGGCACCCCGTCCGACTCCCGGGGCGCGTCCGAGCGGCTCGCCCCGTTCGTCGAGCCGTATCTCGACGACGCGGCGGCCCGCATCACCGACGCCGTGGCGACGGCGGCGGACGGACTGGCGACGAGTCCGCTCCAGGTGGCGCTGGCCTGGGTCCGGGACCGGCCGGGAGTGGCCGCGCCGATCGTCGGTGCGCGCAACGCCGGGCAGCTCGCGGAGGCTTTGTCAGTGGAGGCGCTTAGTCTTCCCTACGAGATCTGCCAGGCGCTCGACGATGTGTCGGCGCCCGTGCACCGCTATCCCGACCAGGACTGGAGCACGCTGTGACTGCGCTTCCCGGGGAGACCCCCGGCACCGTCGGCACGGACACACCACAGGACACCGTGTCCCCGCCGGAGGCCGGTGCCGAAGGCCCCGAGCACGCCGAAGCGCCCGATGCGTCCGATGCGTCCGATGCACCCGACGCCTCTGGTACGCCCGACCCGTCCGATGTACCTGACGCACCTGACGCCTCCGAAGGCGGCGAGTCGTCGGACACTCCGGCGGACGCGGACGACGACGCGAAGGGCGACGCGGAGGACGCGGAGGCCGAGGCGGGCGCCGACGCCGCGCCCGCCGCAGCGGCGCCCGCCGCCGAGCTCTCGGAGGCGCAGGCCGAGCTGGCCGCCCAGCGCGAGCTGCGGGAGCGGATCGAGAAGCGCAAGGCGGAGAAGGCCGCGCCCATCGCCGCCGGTACGGGTCTGAGCGGCACGGCAGCCGGTCTGCTCGCGGCCGTCCGGGCCGTGGAGAGCGGCGAGAAGTCGGGCACCGCGTTCTTCGACCGGCCCGCCGCGACCCCGGCCTCCCGGCGTCCCGCACCGGCCGCCGCACAGCCGACCCGGACCCCCGCGCCCGAGGCCGCCCCCACGGCGCGGACCGCCACGCCTGAGGCCCTGGACGCGGTGCGCGCGGTGCTCACGGAGGGCGGGGCCCCCGAGGCGCTGGCCCGCCCGGCCGTCGGCGCGCTCGGCGAGCAGGCGGCCGAGCTGCTGCGCACCGACCCCTGGCGGTTGCTGGCCGTGCCCGGCGTGCGGCCGGAACAGGCCGACGGCTTCGCGCGGGCCCTGCTGGGCGCCGACTGCGGCCCGGACGACGGCCGCAGGACGGCGGCCCTGGTCGGCTGGCTGCTGGAGCGCGCCGCCCTCCAGGGCCACACGGCACTGGACGCCGACGCCGTACGGACGGCGCTCGCCGAGCGTGCGGTCGGCGATCCGGACGCGGCGGTGCGGGACGCCGTCGAGGAGGGCGTCGCCCTGGTCTTCCAGGAGGGCGACGAGCCCTCGGCGGACGACCCCGGAGCGGCGGACTCGGACGGCGAAGCGGACGAAGCGGGCGACGCGGACGTGGCCCGGGAGCCGGTCCAGGTGCTGCTGGGCCTGGACCGCTACGCCCTCGCCGAGGAGAGCCTCGCCGACGGCCTGGCCCGGCTCGTCAACGCCTGTGAGAAGGCCGCCGACTGGGCGGAGGCGGCCGCCTCCGCCCCCAGCCCGTCGGCCGCCGAACTGATCCGTACGGCCGCCGCTGCCGGACTGGTCGCGCACAGCGGCGGCGAGGCGGCCCGGGCCGAGCCCGCCGCCCTGATCGCGGCGGCGCGCGGCCTGGGGCTGCGGGCCCTGGGCGCCACCCACAGCGAGGACGGCCGCCGACGGCTCGCGGCGGCCACCGGTGATCCGGACACGGCGGTCACGCTGTCCGGGCTGCTGTCCGGTGCGCAGGGCCCCGGCCGGGACGAGGACGGGGCGCTGGCCCTGGACCTGCTGGTCGTGCTGGACGCCCCGCAGCTGGACGTGGAGGGCGCTGCGGTCCTGGTCGAGGCGTTGGCCGACGGCGCCCGGCTGGTGCTGAGCGGCGACCCGGGCGTGCTGGGCTCCGCGGGCGCCGGGCGGGTGTTCGCCGATGTGCTGGCCTCCCACGCCTGCCCGCAGGTCGTCTCCCGGACCCCGGACCCCGGGCCGATCGGCGAGCTGGTCTCCGGCATCGGCATCGGCGAGCTGAACCAGGTCGACGCCCCGGGCAAGGAGGTGGTGATCGTCCCGGTCCGCGACGCGGGCGAGGCCGTCCACCGCACCGTGCAGCTGGTCGCGGACTCGGTGCCCCGGGCGTTCGGCATCCCCGCCGAGGAGACCCAGGTGATCACCGTGGGCCATGGCGGGGCCGCCGGGACCAGGGCGCTGAACGAGGCGCTGAAGCAGCGGCTCAACCCGGGCCCCGGCCGGTTCGGCGGTTTCGACCCGGGCGACCGCGTGGTCCATGTGCCCGCGCCCGGCCGGGCGGTGCCCGGGGTGGTGCTCTCGGCCGACGCCGAGGGGCTGCGGCTGGACTGCGGGGGCGTCCCCGTCGTCGTACCGCAGGAGCGGGTGGAGTCGTCGGTGCGGCACGGCTGGGCCCTCAGCGCCCATCAGGCGGCCGGGATGCGCTGGCCCGCCGCGGTCGTGGTGCTGCCGGGCGACGCCGCGCAGGGGCTGAGCAGGCCGTGGGTGTACACCGCGTTCGGCCGGGGCGAGCGGCATCTGTCGGTCGTGCACGGGGTGGACCAGGCACTCCCGCACGCGGTGGCGCAGGTTCCGGCCCAGGAGCGGACGACACGGCTGCGCCCGTTGCTGGAGGCGCTCCCGACGTCCGACGCGGCGTCCTGAGCGGAGCTGATCCGGACAGCGGTGGGGCCCCGGCGCACTGTGCGCCGGGGCCCCACCGTCACGTCCGGTGCGGGAGGAGGAGAAGGGGTCAGCGGCCGCCCACCACGGGGCCGGCGAAGTCCTCGTCCGACTCGTCCTCCTCGTCGAAGACCGCGCTGACGTCGAAGCGGCAGACCACCAGCTCGGGGTCGGCGTCCTCGAACGGGGCGCCGAGCCACTCCCCCGGCTCCGGCGGCGCTTCCCCGGCCGAGACCCAGAGGGTGGAGTCGCCCTCCTCCAGGCCGAATTCCTTGTGCCGGGAGGCGATCTCGTCCGGTTCGTACTCGCCGAAGAGCACGCCGAGCGCGGCGTGGACGCTGGTGCCGACCACCGGGGCCGTGTCCTGTCCGCCGCCCGGACCGGCGTCGAGGTCGGCGAGGCGCTGAGCCTGTACGAGCAGGCGCGGGGGCTCCGCGACCACGTAGTCGCGCCGGATCAGCACGCTGAGCGCGCTGGGCTCCGCCGGCCCGGCGTAGGGAGGCAGGGAGTCGTCCGCGCCCGGGATCTCGAAGGGGGTGACTTCGTCGTAGCGCTCGTAGAGGAGTTCGTCGTAGACCTCGGCGGCAGCGGCAAGGGCGTTGAACGCGTCGTACACGGCGGGGTCGTCGTCCCCGGTACGGCGTTCGACCGCGTCGAGGTGACGGTCGATCGCGGCTTTGACCGCCTCGGCGGCGGCACGTACCTCGGCAGCGGTGGGCTGCGCAGCATCAGACATAGTGCAGACGCTATCCGTACCGGGGCTCTGCCCGCACAATAGATGCGATGCCGGAATACGAATTCGTCGACGTGTACGTGCCGCGCGGGGTCTCCCGCAAGGAAGCGGCCCGACTCCTGACCGACCACGCCGAGTACGGACACTGGGAACTGGACCGCCTGACGCTCCGCAGGGACGGCAGCCGCAGGGTGCGGCTGCGCAGACGGATCATCCGTCAGCTACGGGCCACCTGGTGACATGGAGCGGGCCCCGCGATCGCGGGGCCCGCTCTCCTGTCCGGGCTGCGCCGTGCTGTGCTCGCCCGGATCAGGCGGCGCTGCGCGAGCGGCGGTAGAGAACCGATCCCGCACCGGCGAGCAGCAGTCCGGCACTGGCCGGGATGAGCAGTTCGAGCCCGCCCCCACCGGTCTGCGCGAGCTGCTCCTCGGGGAAGTGCTGGGGCTCGGGGGCGTTCGGCTCGGGCGGCTGGTTGGCCGGCGGGACGACCGGCTTCTCCGGCGTGACCGGGGGCTTCTCCGGCTGCTCGGGCGGCGGGGGCGGAACCTCTGCGTCGTTGGAGCAGCTGTTGCCGAAGACCGGGTTCAGCAGACCGACGATGGTGACGCTGTTCCCGCAGAGGTTCACGGGGATGTCGATCGGCGCTTGGACCGAGTTGCCGGAGAGGATGCCGGGCGAACCCTGGGCGATCCCCTCGGCCGTGGCGCCGCCGCCCGGGGCCCGGTGACGGCCGGTGCCGGGCTCGGAGTGCCGGTCCGACGCGTCGGTGTGCCCGTCCGAGGCGGTGGTGTCGCCGGCCTGGGCGCCGTTTCCGGAGCCGCCCGGGACCGAGCGCTCCTGGGGAGCCGAGCGGTTCCCGGAGTGGTCGGATTCTGCTGATCCGTTTCCGCAGTCGTTACCGAAGACGGGGTTCAGCAGACCGCCGACACTGATGGAGTTGCCGCAGACGTTGACCGGGATGTCGATCGGGGCCTGGACCGAGTTGCCGGACAGCACGCCCGGCGAGCCGGCGGCGGTACCGGCCGCCCCGGAGTCGGCGTGGGCGTATCCGCCGCTCAGCGCGAGCACTCCGCCCGCAGCCGCCATGGTGATCAGGCCTTTACGAGTGACCTGTCGCATAGGTTCGTTTCCTGCCTTCTGGCTTCCGAAAAACCCCCGGACATGACCGTGCGGGAGTCGAATGCCGAACGGTCCCGGAGTGCATGGAGTGCACTCCGGGACCGGTCGAGCTCAAACCCTTACGGGTTGACGTTCAACGTCAGGCGTTGACGCAGGTGTTGCCGAAGGCGGGGTTCAGCAGACCGATCACGGAGACCGTGTTGCCGCACACGTTGATCGGCACGTGGACCGGAACCTGGACGACGTTGCCGGAGAGCACGCCGGGGCTGCCGATGGCAGCACCCTGGGCACCCGCGTCGGCGGAAGCCATGCCCGCACCCGCGAGAACGAGGCCACCCGTAGCAGCCGCAACTGCGACGACCTTCTTGATCATGATTCCTCCTAGTTGGAAAATGCGGTCCCAGCCGCGGACCGCAAACCTTGTAACGAGGAGGATTTGGCGGGGCTACGTGTGAACGGCTCGTTTCACTCGTTCGGACATGTCCGCACAGGTGGACGAATCGACGGGGAATCGGTCGGAGAGCGGTCAGGAGTGGTCGATGAACCGGTCGAGCACCCGCACGCCGAACTGCAGACCGTCCACCGGGACCCGCTCGTCGACACCGTGGAACATGCCCGCGAAGTCCAGCTCCGGCGGCAGCTTCAGCGGGGCGAATCCGAAGCCCCGGATGCCCAGGTCGTCGAAGGACTTGGCGTCGGTGCCGGCCGAGAGCATGTACGGCACGGCACGGGCGATGGGGTCCTCGGCGACCAGCGCGGTCTGCATGGCGTCGACCAGCGCGCCGTCGAACGTGGTCTCCAGGGCCTTGTCCGCGTGCACGTCCTCGCGCCGGACGTTGGGCCCGAGGATCCGGTCCAGGTCCGCCAGGAACTCCTCCTCGTACCCCGGCAGGTAGCGGCCGTCGACGTGGGCGGTCGCCTGGCCCGGGATGACGTTGACCTTGTAGCCGGCGCCGAGCTGCGTGGGGTTGGCGGTGTTCTGGAGGGAGGCGCCGATGAGCTTGGCGATGCCGCCCAGCTTGGCGAGCGTCTCGTCCATGTTCTCCGGGTCCAGCTCGGTGCCCAGCGCGTCGGAGAGCTCGTCCAGGAAGTGCCGCAGCGTCTTAGTGACCCGCACCGGGAACTTGTGCCGGCCCAGCCGCCCGACCGCCTCGGACAGCTCCGTGATGGCGTTGTCCTTGTGGATCATCGAACCGTGCCCGGCGGTGCCGTCCACGGTCAGCTTCATCCAGTGCATGCCCTTCTGGGCCGTCTCCACCAGATACAGCCGCAGGTTCTCGTTGACGGTGAAGGAGAAGCCGCCGACCTCGCTGATCGCCTCGGTGACGCCCTCGAAGAGCCCGGGGTGGTTGTCGACGAGGTAGCGCGCCCCGTACGTCCCGCCGGCCTCCTCGTCCGCGAGGAAGGCGAGCACGATGTCGCGCGGGGGCTTGCGGCCGGTGCGCATGCGCTCCCGGACGACCGCGAGGGTCATCGCGTCCATGTCCTTCATGTCGACCGCGCCCCGGCCCCAGACGCAGCCGTCCGCGATCTCCCCCGAGAACGGGTCGTGCGTCCAGTCCGCCGCGTTGGCCGGGACGACGTCGGTGTGCCCGTGGATGAGGAGCGCCGGGCGGGAGGGGTCCTCGCCCTCGATCCGGGCGACCGTGGAGGCCCGCCCCTTGTGCGACTCGAAGATCTGCGGCTCCAGGCCGACCTCCGCGAGCTTCTCCGCGACGTACTCGGCCGCGAGCCGCTCACCGGGGCCGGAGTGGTCGCCGTAGTTGCTGGTGTCGATCCGGATCAGGTCACGACAGAGGTCGACGACCTCCCTCTCGGCGTTGCCGCCGGTGACGGCCTTGCCCGTGCTGCTCTCGCTCACGCTGGTTCCTTCCACTGTCGCTGTGGTGCTCCCCCTCATCCTCCCGCGCCCACGGCCTGCGCCCAAGGGCGCGCACCCCCCGTCACGCACCGTTCACAGCCATCGGGGCGTGATCGAGCACCCTCGAATGTTTGCTATGGTTTTCCACGTCGGAACGGGCACGGCCCGCGAGACAGACACCTTGTCCGGGTGGCGGAATGGCAGACGCGCTAGCTTGAGGTGCTAGTGCCCTTTATCGGGCGTGGGGGTTCAAGTCCCCCCTCGGACACCAGCAGGAGCCCCACTTCGGTGGGGCTCTTTTGCGTCACCGGGCGACCACGGAGAGGGGCGACGATGCGGGGTCGCAGGAAGCCGCCTCCCGCTCCGCTCCCCCAGCGGCACGGGATCGACGCGGTACGGGTGCGGTTGCCGGAGGATCCCGGAGGGCACTGGGCATGCGTCGGGGAGCATCTGGTCGCGCGGTTCGGCGGGGCGATCGGGGTGGACCGGGTGGCGGAGATGCTGGCGGCCGGGCGGTTCGTGGGGGCCGACGGGGTCGCCGTGCGGGGCGACGAGCCGTACGCCGCGGGGCGGTGTCTCTGGTTCCACCGGGACTTCGCGCCGGAGGAACCGGTGCCGTTCCCGGTCGGCGTCGTGTACCGGGACGAGCGTCTCGTCGTCGCGGACAAGCCGCACTTCCTGGCGACCATGCCCCGGGGGCGGCACATCACCGAGACCGCGGTGGCCCGGCTGCGGCGGGAGCTGGACCTGCCCGCCCTGCAGCCGGCGCACCGGCTGGACCGGCTGACCGCGGGGCTCGTGCTGTTCGTGGTGCGGCCCGAGGACCGGGGCGCGTACCAGACGCTGTTCCGGGACCGGCTGGTGCGCAAGGAGTACGAGGCGGTGGCCCCGTACGACCCCGGGGTGGCACTCCCCCGGACCGTGCGCAGCCGGATCGTGAAGGAGCGCGGGGTGCTCGCCGCCCGCGAGGAGCCGGGCGAGGCGAACAGTGAGAGCCGGGTGGAGCTGGTGGAGCACCGGGGCGGGGTCGGGCGCTACCGGCTGCTGCCCGCCACCGGGCGGACGCATCAGTTGCGGGTCCATATGAACGCGCTGGGGTTGCCGATCGTCCACGATCCGCTGTATCCGGTGGTGGAGGGGGAAGCGGCCGCCGACGACTTCTCGCGGCCGTTGCAGTTGCTGGCCCGTGTGCTGGAGTTCACCGATCCGGTCGGCGGGGAGCCGCGCCGCTTCGTGAGCGGGCTGCGGCTCTCCGCCTGGCCGGAGGGGTGAGGCGCGCGGCCCTCAGTGGCCGCGCTTGATCCACTCGTCGAGCTGCGGGGCTTCCGCGCCGATGGAGGTGGGGTCTCCGTGGCCGGTGCGCACGGCGGTGTCGCCGGGGAGGGTGAGCAGCCGGTCCCTGATCGAGTCGATGATCGTGGGGAACGACGAGAAGGAGCGGCCGGTGGCGCCGGGGCCGCCCTGGAAGAGGGTGTCGCCGGTGAAGACCGTGGCCAGCTCGGGGGCGTACAGGCAGACCGCGCCGGGGGCGTGGCCCGGGGTGTGCAGGACCGTGAGCGTGGTGCCCGCCACGGTCAGTTCCTGGCCGTCCGAGAGGGTGCCGTCGGGGGTGCGGTCCGGGTGGGTCTGCTGCCAGAGCGGCAGGTCGTCCGGGTGGAGCAGGATCGGGGCGCCGGTGGCGTCCGCGAGGGCGGGGGCGGCGTCGATGTGGTCGTTGTGCGCGTGGGTGCAGACGATGGCGCGCAGCGTCCGGCCGCCGAGCGCGGCCTCGATGGCGGCGGCGTCGTGGGCGGCGTCGATGACGATTGCCTCGGTGTCGTCGCCGACGATCCAGACGTTGTTGTCGACGTCCCACTCGCCGCCGTCGAGGGCGAAGGTGCCGGAGGTGACCAGGTGGTCGATGCGGGCGGTCATCAGAAGACCACCACCGAGCGGAGGACGTCGCCGTCGTGCATCCGGGCGAAGGCCTGCTCGATGTCGCCCAGGCCGATGGTCTCGGTGACGAAGGCGGCGAGGTCGAGGCGGCCCTGCTGGTGGAGGTCGACGAGCATCGGGAAGTCGCGGGAGGGCAGGCAGTCGCCGTACCAGGAGGACTTGAGCGAGCCGCCGCGGCCGAAGACGTCCAGGAGCGGCAGTTCGAGCTTCATGTCCGGGGTGGGGACGCCGACGAGGACGACCGTTCCGGCGAGGTCGCGGGCGTAGAAGGCCTGCTGGTAGGTCTCCGGGCGGCCGACGGCCTCGATGACGACGTCGGCGCCGTTGCCGTCGGTGAGGGCGCGGATGGCCTCGACCGGGTCGGTGGAGCGGGAGTTGACGGTGTGGGTGGCGCCCATCTTCTTCGCCGTCTCCAGCTTGCGGTCGTCGATGTCGACCGCGATGATCTTCGCCGCGCCGGCCAGCCGGGCTCCGGCGATGGCCGCGTCGCCGACGCCGCCGCAGCCGATGACGGCGACGGAGTCGCCCCGGCCGACCTGGCCGGTGTTGATGGCGGCGCCGATGCCCGCCATGACGCCGCAGCCGAGCAGTCCGGCGACGGCCGGGGAGACCTCGGGGTCGACCTTGGTGCACTGGCCGGAGGCGACGAGGGTCTTCTCGGCGAACGCGCCGATGCCCAGCGCGGGCGACAGCTCCGTGCCGTCGAGCAGCGTCATCTTCTGCTTGGCGTTGTGGGTGTCGAAGCAGTACCAGGGGCGGCCGCGCAGACAGGCGCGGCACTGGCCGCACACGGCACGCCAGTTGAGGACGACGAAGTCGCCGGGGGCGACGTCCGTGACGCCCTCGCCGACCGACTCCACGACGCCCGCCGCCTCATGGCCGAGGAGGAAGGGGAACTCGTCGTTGATGCCGCCCTGCTTGTAGTGCAGGTCGGTGTGGCAGACGCCGCACGCCTGGATCTTCACGACCGCCTCGCCGGGGCCGGGGTCCGGGATCACGATCGTCTCGACCCTGACCGGCTCGTTCTTCCCCGGTGCGATGACCCCTTGCACCTGCTGCGCCATAACCGTGCTCTCCCTGTTCCTGAGCTTTCGCGAAGATCGATCGCGGCCAACCGTACGCCTCGGGGGCCGGGTCCCGCGCCGCGTCGCGCGGAAGCCCTACGGGGCGAGGACGTCCAGCTCGTGCAGGGCGCCGACCGCGATCTCCTTGGTGATCCGTTCGGCGGCCTCCGGGTCGCCCTCGCGGACCGCCTCGGCGAGCCGGACGTGCAGGGTGACGGCGGCCGGGTCGGGGTCCTCGAACATCACCTGGTGGTGGGTGCGGCCCGCGAGGACCTCGGCGACGACGTCCCCGAGCCGGGCGAACATCTCGTTGCCGGAGGCGTTGAGGACGATCCGGTGGAAGGCGATGTCGTGTTCGAGGTAGCCCTCCAGCTGCTGGCCGCGCGAGGTGGCGACCATGCCGAGGGCGCGTTCGGTGAGCTCGGCGCACTGCTCGGCGGTGGCGTGGCGGGCGGCGAGGCCCGCCGCGACCGGTTCGATCGCGGAGCGCAGCACGGTGAGGGAGCGCAGCTGGCGGGGGCGGTCGGCGCCGGCGAGGCGCCAGCGGATGACCTGGGGGTCGTAGACGTTCCAGGTCTCGGTGGGGCGGACCGTCACGCCGACGCGGCGGCGGGACTCGACCAGGTGCATCGACTCCAGGACCCGGACCACTTCGCGCACGACCGTACGGGAGACGTCGAAGCGCTGGGCGAGCTCGTCGGTGCGCAGGACGCTGCCGGGCGGGAACCGGCCGGAGGAGATCTCCAGACCCAGGGTGTCCAGCACATGTGTATGCAGCCCCTGGCTCTGTGTGGTCATGGGTCAAGCCTACGGGGCGACCCTCGGGAACAATAAGTACGACGTTTACGTCACAGCCTCTTGAATAAGTCGTACCTAATAGGTTTCAGTAGCGCGACGGACCGATGTCGAAGAAGACAGCGAGACACCCCCATGAACACCGCACCCCCCGTGAACACCCCCCACGTCGTCGTGGTGATGGGCGTAGCAGGAACCGGCAAGACCACGATCGGTCCCCTGCTCGCCGCCGAACTCGGCGTTCCGTACGCCGAGGGCGACGACTTCCATCCCCCGGCGAACATCGCCAAGATGTCGGCCGGCACCCCGTTGGACGACGACGACCGGTGGCCCTGGCTGGATGCCATCGGCACGTGGGCGCACGAGCGGGCGGGGCTCGGCGGGGTCGTCTCCAGCTCCGCGCTCAAGCGGGTCTACCGGGACCGGCTGCGGGACGGGGCGCCGGACGCCCTCTTCCTGCATCTGACCGGTGACCGGGCGCTGATCGAGGAGCGGATGGCGGACCGCAAGGGCCACTTCATGCCCACCGCACTGCTCGACTCGCAGTTCGCGACGCTGCAGCCGCTCCAGGCCGACGAGGCCGGGGTGAGCGTCGACGTGTCCGGCACTCCTGAGGAAATCACCCGGCGAGCCGTCGCCGCACTGCGCCGGCTCGATAGTTAAGGACCATTACCGTGACCAGTCTCAGCGTCGAGATGCTGGCAGCGGAAGCCGCCGAACCGATCACCTCGGCAGGCAACGCTCAGTTGGGCATCGCCGTCCTGGCGGGCATCGCCGTCATCGTTCTCCTCATCACCAAGCTCAAGATGCACGCGTTCCTGGCGCTGACCATCGGTTCGCTGGCACTCGGCTCCTTCGCGGGAGCCGCCCCGGCCGACACGATTCTCAGCTTCACCAAGGGCCTCGGCTCCACCGTCGCGGGCGTGGGCGTCCTGATCGCGCTCGGCGCGATCCTCGGCAAACTGCTCGCCGACTCGGGCGGGGCCGACCAGGTCGTCGACACCATCCTCGCGAAGGCGAGCGGCCGGGTCATGCCCTGGGCGATGGTCCTGATCGCCTCGATCATCGGCCTGCCGCTGTTCTTCGAGGTCGGGATCGTGCTGATGATCCCGGTGGTACTGCTCGTCGCCAAGCGCGGCAACTACTCCCTGATGCGGATCGGCATCCCGGCGCTGGCCGGGCTCTCCGTGATGCACGGGCTGATCCCGCCGCACCCCGGCCCGCTGGTCGCGATCGACGCCCTGGACGCCAATCTCGGCGTGACGCTGGCGCTCGGTGTGCTGGTCGCCATCCCGACGGTGATCATCGCCGGTCCGGTGTTCTCCCGCTACGCCGCACGCTGGGTGGACATCAAGCCGCCGGAGAACATGATCCCGCAGCGCCCCTCCGAGGACCTGGACCGCCGTCCGAGCTTCGGCGCGACCCTGGCGACCATCCTGCTGCCGGTCGTCCTGATGCTGCTGAACGCGCTCGTCGAGATCGTGGTCGACAACCCCGAGAACGGCCTCCAGAAGGTCACCATGGTCATCGGCTCGCCGCTGATCGCCCTGCTCGCGGCCGTCCTCGTCGGGATGTTCACGCTCGGCCGGGCAGCCGGGTTCACCAAGGACCGGATCGCCGGCACCGTGGAGAAGTCCCTCGCCCCGATCGCCGGGATCCTGCTCATCGTCGGCGCGGGCGGCGGCTTCAAGCAGACGCTGATCGACGCCGGAGTGGGCCAGATGATCCTGGAGTTCTCCGAGAACTGGTCGATCCCGGCCCTGCTGCTCGGCTGGCTGATCGCCGTCGCGATCCGCCTCGCCACCGGCTCGGCCACCGTCGCCACCATCTCGGCCGCCGGTCTGGTCGCCCCGCTGGCCGCCGACATGTCGACCTCGCACGCGGCTCTGCTGGTGCTAGCGATCGGCGCCGGTTCGCTCTTCTTCAGCCATGTGAACGACGCCGGGTTCTGGCTGGTGAAGGAGTACTTCGGCATGGACGTCGGCCAGACCCTGAAGACCTGGTCGGTGATGGAGACGATCATCTCCGTGGTGGCCATGGCCTTCATCATGCTGCTGTCGCTGCTGCTGTAGCGGGGCCCGTCCTCGTAACGCGTGCAGACGCGTACAGGTGCGCCCGCCCCGGGACCGTCCGGGGCGGGCGCACCTGTACGCGTACGGGGGTGTACGGAGATGTCAGCGGCGGGCGGACTCGCTCTCGGCGGCCTTCTCCAGCTGGAACGCCTCGTTGCCGAGGCCGATCCTCGCGTGCACCTCGGGCTTGACCGAGCGCAGCACCGCCCCGTACACGAGGCCTCCGGCGAGCGCGAGGAGGATCACGCCCGGCAGCAGCCAGTCGAGGGCCGAGCCGGGGCCCGAGCCGACGAGGACGTCGAAGTCGCGGACGGTGAAGACGGCGATCGTCAGGAGCGCCAGTCCGGCGAGGGCGGAGGCGACCAGGCGCGGGGCCTGCGCGCGGCCCGCGCCGCGCTTGACGAAGAAGGCGATGACGGCGAAGGAGGCGGCGGCCATCAGCAGGATGACGCCGAGCGCCCCGACGTTGCCCATCCAGGTGAACAGCCGCAGGACGGGGGCGGTGGGGTCGCCGACCGGGTTGTCGTCGGTGACGGCGAAGACCAGCACGATCACGACGGAGACGACGGTCTGGAGCAGCGAACCGGTGCCGGGGGCGCCGCTCGCCCGGTTGGTGCGGCCGAAGCGGGCCGGCAGCAGCCCCTCGCGGCCCATCGCGAACGCGTAGCGGGCGACGACGTTGTGGAAGCTGAGGAGCGCGGCGAACATCCCGGTGACGAAGAGGACGTGCAGGATGTCGGTGAAGGTGGAGCCGAGCCGCTCCTCGGTGAGGCCGAACAGCATGCCGGGGCCCTCCTTGAGGGAGGTGTCGGCGATGGAGCCGGGTCCGGCGGCGACGGTCAGGGCCCAGGAGCTGATCGCCAGGAACAGCGCGGCGTAGCCCACCGCGAGGAACATCACCCGGGACACCACGATCTGCGGGCGGCTCGTCTCCTCCGCGTACACCGGGGCCTGCTCGAAGCCGACGAACGCGGCGATGCAGAAGCAGAGCGCGGTGCCGAGCCCCGCGCCGGTGAGGGTCTCGGGATTGAAGGCGTGCAGCGACAGGCCCTCCGGGCCCGGCTTGCTCACGGCGGCGATGTCGAAGATCACGACGAGGGCGCACTCGATGACCAGCAGGACGCCGAGCACCTTGGCGTTGAGGTCGATCTTCAGCCAGCCGAGGACGCCGACGACGGCCGCCGCGACCAGGGCCGGAATCCACCACGCCAGCTCGATGTCGAGATACGTGGCGAAGATGCCGGAGACCTCGAAGCCGAGGATCCCGTAGATGCCGACCTGCATCGCGCTGTACGCCACCAGCGCCACGAGCGAGGCTCCGGCGCCGGCGGTCGGGCCGAGCCCGCGGGCGATGTACGCGTAGAACGCGCCGGCGTTGTGGACGTGCCGGCTCATCTCCGCGTAGCCGACGCCGAACAGCATCAGGACGACACCCAGGATGATGTAGAGCAGTGGCTGACCGACGATGCCCATCACGCCGAAGACCGTGGGCATCACTCCGGCGACCACCATCAGGGGGGCGCTGGCCGCGACGACCGACAGCAGGAGGCCGGGAGTGCCGAGCCGGTTCGCCCGCAGGGCGCGTTCCT
Organism: Streptomyces anulatus; assembly: GCF_014650675.1. Taxonomy (GTDB): domain Bacteria; phylum Actinomycetota; class Actinomycetes; order Streptomycetales; family Streptomycetaceae; genus Streptomyces; species Streptomyces anulatus. The sequence continues at coordinate 346,816 of NZ_BMVK01000006.1, forward strand.
CGCCCTTGTAGGTGTTGATCCCGCCGGTATCGGCCGTCCCCCTCGTGGTGCCGGTATCGCTGGAAAATGAACTGCCGGTCGACATGGCGGGATGGGTCCCTTCCTGGTGGTGGGGTGGTGCCTTTCGTGGATCACGGGGTGCCGAGCGCGTAGGAGCGGGCGGCGACGAACGCGGCGTGCGGCTCCCGGCCCGTGTACGACCAGGGCGCGGCGGTGGCGTAGGAGCCGATGCGGTGGAAGAGGGCGGCGGCCTCGGCGGGCCGCCCCTCGCAGACCTTGGCGTGCGCCAGGAAGTTCAGGTCGAGACGGTGGCGCGGGTGGTCCTCGCGCTCCCATTCCAGCCACCAGTCGAAGGCGGCCTTCATCACCTGGCGGGCCCGGCGGCCGGACCAGTGCTCGGAGACCCCCGGGTCCTCGGACTCGATGCCGGCGGCGACCAGGACGCGGTAGCGCTCGGCGTGGGCGATGACCGGGAGCACGGCCAACGGGGAGTCGGCGGGGGCCAGTTCGGCGGCCCAGGCGGCGAAGTCGTACACCTCGTGGAGGGGGTCGTGGCCGCTCTCGGGGTTGCTCTCGGCCAGCAGAGCGGTCATCACATGGTGGGCGTGATGGTGGTCGGGGTGGCGGGAGCGCACCTCCTCGAAGAGCCTGCCGGTCTCGTCCGCCCCGTCGTCGCGGCCCCGGTCCAGGAGGAGCAGCGCCAGCCAGGGGGTGGGGTCGTCGGGGATGAGGCGGGCGGCGGCCAGGCAGGCCTCCCGGGCGCGGGCGGCGTCGTTCGCCTTGGCCTTGGGCCGTAGCGCGCGGGCGACCCGGGCGCAGCCGAGCAGGACGGCGGCGTCGGCGCTCTCGGGTTCGACGAGCAGCCAGTCACCGGCCCAGTCCACGGCGGACGGGGTCTCGGCGAGGGCCAGAAGTCGATGTCCGCGGCGGTCCCAGTCCCGCCCGGTGCCCACCAGCAGGGTGCGGGCCTCGGACCATCTGCCCTGAACGAACTGGCCGCGTGCGGCGATGAGTTCATCGTCGTCGAGGGCCGGGTCGAAGACGTGGTCCGAGCGGCTGCCCCGACGGCGGGAGCGGCCCAGGGGCGGCGGAGGCGGGGGCATGCCGCAGGCTTCTTTCGATGCGGTGTGCGAGCGGATGATCGCGCACAGCAAAGCGGCACGCAATGCTCCACGTCAAGGGGCGCCTAGTGTCAACTCTGTTCACTTTTTGGCTACTTGGCTGGAATTCATCCCGTCGGGCGGGGTGTTCGCACAGCGTGCGGCGGGGGCGGGGGGGCGCGGAGTGGCGCCTGACACACTGAGGACATGGAACCTCGCGAACCGCTCAGCCCCTTCCTTCTCGCCTTTCCCGGGCCGTTGCGCGATCAACTGGTCGCGGCGGTCCTCTCCGGCGAAAAGGTGTCCACCTCCGGGCTGTTGGCCGAGTACGAACGGGAGCAGGAAGAGCTTCCCCCGGTGGGCGAACGGTCCGCGCTGATCGACTCGGAGGGGCGGGAGGTGGCGTTGCTGGAGCTGACCGGCGTACGGGTGCTGCCGCTCGGGGAGGTGGATCTGCAGCATGCGCTCGACGAGGGCGAGGGATACCGGTCGGTGGCCGAGTGGCGGGCGGGGCACGAGCGGTTCTGGCACAGCGAGGAGATGCGGGAGGCGTTGGGGGATCCCGGGTTCACGGTGAACGACGCGACGCTGATCGTCGCGGAGCGGTTCCGGGTGGTCGAGCGGTTGGGGTGACTTCGGAGCTCCGCCCCGGACCCCGCTCCTCAATCGCCGGAGGGGCTTGAATTACCGGCCCCGCCCTCGATGGTCGGAAGGGGCGCGGCCCCGGTCGGCCGCGTTACGCCGTCGCTTCCGCCGCCGCCCTGCCCGCCGCCCTGCCGGAGAAGATGCAGCCGCCCAGGAACGTGCCCTCCAGGGAGCGGTAGCCGTGGACTCCGCCGCCGCCGAAGCCCGCGGCCTCGCCCGCCGCGTACAGGCCGGGGAGGGGGGCGCCGTCGGCGGTCAGGACGCGGGAGGACAGGTCCGTCTCCAGGCCGCCCAGGGACTTGCGGGTGAGGATGTTGAGGCGGACGGCGATCAGCGGGCCCGCCGCCGGGTCCAGGACGCGGTGCGGTTTCGCGGTGCGGATGAGGCGGTCGCCCAGATAGGCGCGGGCCCCGTGGATCGCGGTGACCTGGAGGTCCTTGGTGAAGGGGTTGGCGATCTCACGGTCGCGGGCGGTGATCTCGCGGCGCAGGCTCTCCTCGTCGATGAGGTCGTCGCCGGTGACCGCGTTCATGCCCCGGACCAGCGCGCCGAGGTCCTTCTCGACGACGAAGTCGACACCGTGGTCCATGAACGCCTTGACCGGCGCGGGCACGTCCGCGCGGGCCCGGCCGATCACGTCGCGGACCGACTTGCCGGTCAGGTCGGGGTTCTGCTCGGAGCCGGAGAGCGCGAACTCCTTGCCGATGATGCGCTGGTTGAGCACGAACCAGGTGTAGCCGTGGCCGGATCCCATGATGTGTTCGAGGGTGCCGAGCGTGTCGAAGCCCGGGAAGAGCGGGACCGGCAGCCGCTTGCCGCGCGCGTCCAGCCAGAGGGACGAGGGGCCGGGCAGGATCCGGATGCCGTGCCGCGCCCAGATCGGGTTCCAGTTCTCGATGCCTTCGGTGTAGTGCCACATCCGGTCGCGGTTGATGTGGTGCGCGCCCGCCTTCTCGGCGATGCCGAGCATCAGCCCGTCGACGTGCGCGGGCACCCCGGACAGCATCTTCCCGGGCGGGGTGCCCAGGCGCTCGGGCCACTGGGAGCGGACCAGGTCGTGGTTACCGCCGATGCCGCCGGAGGTGACGATCACCGCCTGGGCCTTCAGTTCGAAGGCACCGGCGACCTCCCGGCCGCTCGCGGTTCCGCGCTCGGCCCCGCTGGGCTCCAGGATCTCGCCGGTGACCGTGTCGAGCGCCCCGGCGGTACGGGCGAGGCCGGTGACCCGGTGGCGGAACCTCAGCTGGACGAGCCCCTTGGCGACGCCCGCGCGGACCCGCCGTTCGAAGGGGGCGACGACGCCGGGGCCGGTGCCCCAGGTGATGTGGAAGCGGGGTACGGAGTTCCCGTGGCCCATCGCGTCGTAGCCGCCGCGTTCCGCCCAACCGACGACCGGGAAGATTCGCAGCCCCTGCTGGTGCAGCCAGGAGCGCTTCTCGCCGGCGGCGAAGTCGACGTACGCCTCGGCCCACTTGCGCGGCCAGCGGTCCTCCTCCTCGCGGTCGAAGCCCGCCGTGCCGTACCAGTCCTGGAGGGCCAGCTCCCGGCTGTCCTTGATCCGCAGCCGGCGCTGTTCGGGCGAATCCACGAGGAAGAGGCCGCCGAAGGACCAGTGCGCCTGGCCGCCGATGGACTGCTCGGGCTCCTGGTCGAGGAGGATCACGGAACGGCCGGCGTCGACCAGTTCGGCGGTGGCCACGAGCCCGGCGAGTCCTGCCCCGATCACGATCACATCAGCGTCGTACGCCATGGCTTCCATCCTGTCGGGGTGGCTCGGGGGCGGGCGGGGAGGGCGGCCTGCCGGGTCGGCGAAGCGTTCAAGTTACCCGTGCGTCAGATCTTGGATACCCGCCGGGGCCACGTCAACCTTCCGGGTGCTGTTGGATGAAACGCATGACGCCCTCTGACGAGATTCTGGACATCGTCGACGAGAACGACGAGGTCATCGGGCAGGCTCCGCGTGGCGAGGCGACCGCGCGGAGGCTGCGGCACCGCTGTGTGTTCATCGAGGCGCGTGACGCCGACGGGCGGGTCTTCGTCCATCGGCGTACGCCCACGAAGCTGGTCTTCCCCTCGCACTACGACATGTTCGTCGGCGGGGTGGTGGGGGCGGGCGAGTCGTACGACGAGGCGGCGCTGCGCGAGGCGGAGGAGGAGCTGGGGGTCTCGGGGCTGCCTCGGCCCGAGCCGCTGTTCCGGTTCCTCTACGCCGACGCCGGGCACACCTGGTGGTCGGCGGTCTACCGGGTGCGGTGCGAGCTGCCGGTGGTCCCGCAGGTCGAGGAGGTCGCCTGGTACGCGTTCCTCGACGACGCGGAGCTGGAGCGGCGGCTCGGCGAGTGGTCCTGGGTGCCCGACGGCCTGGAGGCGTACCGGCGGCTGCGGGAGTTCCGGGCGGGATGACCGGCATGGACCGGCCCGAGCGGGGCCGGCCGGGCCTGACCGGGACCGGTCGAGCCTGACCGGGCCTGATCGGTAGGCACCCCCTAGGGTTCCAGGTGTGAACAAGATCGCGCAGAGCGTACGGCTGTGGTTCGCGCCGCAGCGGATCAGGGAAGAGGGCGACACCCCCGACTACCGGTTCTCGCTGGCCAACGAGCGGACGTTCCTCGCCTGGATCCGGACGGCTCTGGCCCTGATCGGCGGGGGGTTCGCCGTCGATCAGTTCCTGCCGGAGCTGGTGTGGGGCGTGCGGGCCGGGCTCGCGCTCGGGCTGCTGGCCGCCGGGGTGCTCTGCGCGCTGCGGGCGGTCAACCACTGGGTGCGGTGCGAGCGGGCGATGCGACGGGGCGAGGACCTGCCGGTGTCCCGGTTCCCGACCCTGCTGAGCCTCGTGGTCGCCGTCGTCGCGGTGGCGATGGTGGTGGTGGTCCTCTTCGGCTGGGAGGGCGTGTGACGGCGGCGGCGGACCGGGATCCCGGGCTGCAGCCCGAGCGGACGCGGCTGGCCTGGCGGCGTACGACGCTGTCCGCCACGGTCGTCGCGCTGCTCGCGGTGCGGCAGGCGCTGCACGGCGGGGCGACGCCGGCCGCGCTGATCGCGGTGTCGCTGAGCGCGCTGGCCTGGCTGGGGTTCCTGGTGGTGGCCCACCGCCGGATGCTGCGGATGGAGGCGGCGCGGCCGGAGCCGCTCGCCCCGCGCGGTGCGCTGACGGCGACGCTGTGCACGGTGGCGCTGGCGGTGTTCGCGGCGGCGATGCTGTTCTGAGAGCCGGGCCGGCCGAACCCGGGCCGGACGCGGGCGGCCGTGCTGTCCCGGGCCGGGCCCGGCACACGCGGCCGGCTGATCCCGGCGGGCTCCTCAGCCGTCCCAGTCCACCGTCACCACGATCTTGCCGCGGGTCCGCCCCTCCTGGTTGAGCCGGTACGCGTCGGCGGCCTGCTCCAGCGGGAACACCCGGTCCACATGGACGGTGACGATGCCCCGTTCGGCCAGTTCCGCGACCTGGGCCAGGTCGTCGGCGTCGGGGCGCACGAAGGCGTAACGGCCGCCGTAGGAGAAGACCTCGCCGTCCGCGATGGAGGCGAGCCGGCCGCCCGGGGCGAGGGTGTCGGCGGAGGCGCGCAGCGCGTCGCCGCCCACCGTGTCGAAGGAGGCGTCGAAGCCGTCCGGGACCAGTTCGCGCAGCCGGTCGACCAGGCCTTCGCCGTACTCCACGGGCTCCGCGCCGAGGCTGCGGAGGTGCTCGTGGTTGCGGGGGCTCGCGGTGCCGATCACCCGGCAGCCGGCGTGCCGGGCGATCTGGACGGCGATCGATCCGACGCCGCCGGCCGCCGCGTGGACCAGGACGGTGTCGCCGTCGCGGATCTTCAGGGTGCGGTGCAGCACCTGGTAGGCGGTCAGCCCGGCCAGCGGCAGGCCCGCGGCCTCCTCGAAGCTCAGGCTCAGGGGCTTGCGGGCGAGGGTGCGCACGGGGGCGGCGACGTACTCGGCGAACGTGCCCCGGGAGAGGAAGTCCTCGCGTACGTAGCCGATGACCTCGTCGCCCACCGCGAACTCGTCCACGGCGACGCCCGGTTGCACGACGACCCCGGAGACGTCCCAGCCGGGGATCACCGGGAAGACCGCTTCGAGTCCGCCCTGGAGGTAGCCCTCGCGGGCCTTCCAGTCGACCGGGTTGACGGCGGCGGCCCGTACCTTCACCAGGACCGTGTCGGGGCCGACCTTGGGGTCGGGCCGCTCGCCGTACTCCATGACGTCGGCGGAGCCGTACGCGCTGTAGCTGATCGCCTTCATCCCTCGACCTTCCGTGCAGGCCGGTGTTACCGCAACTCAAGGGGTACGGCCGGGGCCCACCCCCTCTCACCAGCGCGGGACCGCCGGTGTCGTCCACTCCGGGTCGGCGACGCGCATCGCCGCCGCGTCGTCGCGCTCACGGTGGGTCCCGTCGTCCTCCAGCCAGCGCCGGTGCAGGGCGGACAGGCGCTCGCGGTCCAGCTCGACGCCGAGGCCGGGGGCGTCGGAGACGGTCAGCCGGCCTCCGGTGAAGGCGTGGCGCTCGGTGATGACGTCCTCGGTCTGCCAGGGGTAGTGGCTGTCGCAGGCGTACGCGAGGTCCGGCACCGTGGCGGCGACCTGGGTCATCGCGGCGAGGCTGATGCCGAGGTGGGTGTTGGAGTGCATGGAGAGCCCGACGCCGAACGTGCGGCAGATGCCCGCCAGTTCCCGGGTGCGGTGCAGCCCGCCCCAGTAGTGGTGGTCGCTCAGGACGATCTGGACGGCGTCGCGGGCGAAGGCCTCGGGGACCTCGGCGAGGGTGGTGACGCACATGTTGGTGGCGAGCGGGACGTCGGTTCCGGCCGAGACGGCGGCCATGCCCTCCGTGCCGCTGGTGGGGTCCTCCAGGTATTCGAGGACGCCCTTCAGCTGCTCGGCGACGTACAGCGAGGTGGGGACGGACCAGGCGCCGTTCGGGTCCAGGCGCAGCGGGCGGCCCGGGAACGCCTCGGCCAGGGCGCGGATCGCGGCGATCTCCCGGTCGGGCTCGAAGACGCCGCCCTTGAGCTTGAACGAGCCGAAGCCGTAGGTGTCGGCGAAGCGCCGGGCCTGGGCGACGACGCCGGCCGGGTCGAGCGCGGCCCCCCAGTCGTCGGCCTCGCCCGCTCCGGGGTGGGCGGCCCAGCGGTAGAAGAGGTACGCGCTGTATTCGACGGAGTCGCGGACCTTGCCGCCGAGCAGGGCGTGCACCGGCAGGCCCTGCGCCTTGCCTAGGGCGTCCAGGCAGGCGACCTCGAAGGCGGAGACAACCGAGAGCCGGATCTTCCCGGTGTTCCTGACTCCGCGGAGTCCCCCGGCGTCGACCCGGTCGTCGGCCGCGCGCGAGTCGCCGCACACCTCCTCGGCCAGGGCGAACAGACCGTTCATATCCGTGACCGACCGGCCGGGGAGCGCCTCGGCGAGGGAACGTGCGGGCTCCAGGTAGGCGCCGTCGCCGTACGTCTCCCCCACGCCGGTCGTTCCACCCCGGGTGACGACCTCCACGATCAGGCGCGGGGTGTACGGCTGGTGGACGCCCTGCGTGTTCAGCAGGGGCGGATCGGCCACGAGGATCGGGGTGAGCCGGACGTCTTCGATCACCAGAGCTGTATTCATACGTGAACTCTATTCAGGGATGCGTTTTCCCGCCAGGCCCTCGCCTGCGCCGCCGGTGAGGCCGCGGGCGTCAGGGGCGGCCGGCGGGCACGGTGTCCTTCGTCAGCAGGGTGCCGCCGGACCAGCAGAGCCGGTAGAGGTCGACCTCGTCCAACAGGTCGCGGCCGGAACGGTAGAACTCGCAACGGGCGCCCGGCGGCCGGGGTGCGGAACGGGCGTGGTCGGGCGGGTAGGGGTAGGCGCGGGCCGGCAGCAGAAGGGCGAGTTCGGTGCGCGGCACGCCGGGGGTCAACTCGTCGTACCGGGAGGGCGGGAGCACGCTCGTCGTCAGTTGCCACGCCAGATAGACGGCGGACGGCACGAAGAAGACGGCCGCGACAACAGGTGCGACGAAGGCGAGGGCCGAGCGTCGACGGGCATCGCTCCGTACGGAGGCGAGCCGCTCGGCGGACTCCGGCAGGACCTCACCCAGGGCTGTATCCGGGTCCCCGGCCCTGATCGGGTCCGGGGCCATGCCCGGGTCCGGGCGGCGAGCGGTGCCGGTCGGCGACGCGGCCCCGTGGATCCCGGACGGCCTTCCGGGCGCCGTCACCGGTCCCGGCGCGGGCGTCCCGGTACGGGCGGCGGTCGTCGCCCGGTGCGGGAGCACGGCGGTGACGTGGAACCCGCCGCTGCCGGACCCGGTCCGCAAGGAGCCGCCGAGGACCGTCACGCGCTCCTGAAGGCCTATCAGCCCCCGGCCGACGCCGCTTGCCGGGCCTGCGCCCGCGTGCGCCGGTCCGCCGGCCGACGGGACGGCGTTCACGACGCTCACCCGCGTCCGGTCGGGCTCATGGGTGATCCGCACGCTGATCGAACAGTCCGGCGCGTGCTTCGTCGCGTTGGTGAGGGCCTCCTGCACCACCCGGTACATCCCGCGCTCGACCAGACAGGACAGGGGAGGCGACGCCCCGCGCCGCTCCCAGCGCACCGGCACTCCGGAGGCGGCCGCCCGTGAGAGGAGGTCCTCGACGGTGTCGTTGACCGGCAGGCCCGCGCCCGTGTCCCTGCCGGGCGGGTCCTGCAGGACCGCGACGGTCTCCCGGACCTGCTCCACCGCGTCCGCGATCGTCCCGCGCAGATCGGCGAGGTCGGCGCGGTCGCGGTCGGTGAGGTCGGGCGAGAGCTCCAGCGCCCCGGCGCGCAGGGCGACCAGGCTCAGGGCGTGACCGAGGGAATCGTGCATGTCGGCCGCGATCTCCGCTCGTTCGGTCAGCCGCGCCCGTTCCGCGACCAGATGCTGCCGCTCCTCCAGGCCGCGGGCCAACCGCCATCCCTCCCGTACGAGTTGGCGGCGACCGCGCCAATGCCGTCCCGCCAGCCAGGGCAGCAGCAGAGCCGCGGGCAGGACGGTCAGCGCGTAGAACCACCACACGGGCTGTGCCCGCAGCACGGCGCACGTCGCGAGATCGACCGCGGCGCACCCGGCGAGCACCAGGAGCGGGCGCCGCGCCTCGGCGACCCGGGCGCCGAGCAGACAGCTCAGGGCGGCCAGCGACAGGACATGGGCGTTGCCGGGAGTCGAGGCGTCGGCCAGGCCCATCACGCACAACCCGTTGACCAGCACGACGGCGGCCCCCGGTCGGCGGCGGGACCACGGCACGGCCACGGCCAGGACGGCCAGGGGGAGGACCAGGTCCAGCGTCAGGGACGCCGAACCCGCGTCCCAAAACCCGTAACCGGTGGCGGCGGCGAGCACCGTCCACAGAGCCGCGTCGCCGCGCGCGGACCTGGCTGAGGTGGTACGCGTGTTCAGCATGGCGCGTCGGCCGTCCTCCCGCTGGATGTCCTCACCTGTCAGGGGCAATTCTGTGGGGCGGGCCCGAACGCCCTGCGTGGGGGCGGGCCACGGCGAGGGCGTCCGGGACGTTTCCGCCGTCCTGTTCAGGCGTCCCGCCGTCGCAGCACGCAGAGACCGGCGACATGGGCGGCGACGGCCCACACCAGCAGGATCAGCACACTCACGGCGTCCGGGAACGGGGCTTCGCCGTCACCCAGCATGAAATATCCCCCCACGGTCTGCGGCATGTACGCGTTGATGGCCAGCAGCACCGGACCTCCCAGTCCGACCAGCATGCCGGGCAGCGCGGACACCACGAAGAAGATCATGGCCACGGCGCCGGCGGCCGTCCGCAGAGCGAACGACACCCCTACCGTCATCACGCAGATGAGCGCGGAGTACACGCCCATGGCGACGGTTTGGTACGCCACCTTCGACAGCTCGAATTCGGCGTGCCCCCGGAAGGGGCCCCAGGCCAGGGCGATGCCCAGCACGGCCCACACCATCGCGGTGACGAAGCCCACCAGGGCGCTCAGCAGCGCCTTGGCCAGCTGTACGCGGGGTCTGACCGGCACCCACAGCAGCGAGGTGCGCACGCTGTTCGTCGAGTATTCGCTCGTCACCGTCGTCATCGCCAGAATCACCAGGGCGAACTGGGTGAGGACGACCGAGGAGACCGACGCGTTGCCGACCGGCTGGAGCGGCTTGTCGTTGATCCGGGCGATCGACCCGTAGTAGTAGGTGAAGACCGCGGTCACGAGGAGGCCGGCGAGCAGGCAGACGTACGGTGTGCGGACGGTCCATAGTTTGGTCCACTCCGAGGTGAACGCGCCGACGAATCCGCCACCGGTGCGGTCGGAGCCCACACGGCCACGGGGGCCGTCGCTCGCTTCGGTCGATACGGTGCTCACGCTCATGCTCCGACTCCCCGTGTCTGCCCGGTACCCGTGCCGCCGGACACCGTGTCGCCCGTCTCGTACTCGACGCTCCGCGCGGTCAGTTCCATGTAGACCTGTTCCAGCGAGGCGGAGACGGTGCGCAGTTCGTGCAGCCGCAGTCCCAGCCGGTGGGCCAGGTCGCCCACCTGCTCGGCGCTGCGGCCCTTCACGACGAGCTCGTCGGCGGCGGGCGACTCCACGCTCACGGCGCCGTCCTTCAGGAGATGGCCGGTCAGCGTGCGCAGGTCTGCCGCGTCGGGGGTGCGCACCCGCACCGACGACAGCGAGCTGCCGGCCAACAGGTCGGCCATCGGGGTGTCGGCCAGGAGCTTCCCCCGCCCGATGATGACCAACCGGTCGGCGGTCAGCTGCATCTCGCTCATCAGGTGGCTGGACAGGAAGACCGTCCGGCCCTCCGCGGCCAGGGACCGCACGAGCTCACGCACCCAGCGGACACCGTCGGGGTCGAGGCCGTTGACCGGCTCGTCGAAGACGAGTACCCGCGGGTCGCCGAGCAGTGCGCCCGCCACGCCGAGCCGCTGGTACATGCCGAGGGAGAACGCCCCGGCGGAGCGCCGCGCCACCTTCGCCAGGCCGACCATCTCCAGCACCTCGTCCACCCGGCGCACCGGGATGCCGTTGCTGCGCGCCTGCGCCACGAGGTGGCCGCGGGCGGAGCGGGCCGGGTGCAGCGCCTTGGCGTCGAGGAGCGCGCCGACCTCGCGGACCGGGTGGCGCATCGATGCGTACGGCCTGCCGTCGATGAGCGCCTCGCCCCCGGAGGGATGGTCCAGGCCGAGAATCATGCGCATCGTGGTCGACTTGCCGGCGCCGTTGGGACCGAGGAAGCCGGTCACCAGACCACCCTTGACGTCCAGTGTCAGACCGTCGACGGCGACGGTCTCGCCGTAACGCTTGGTCAGTTCTCGAAGGGTGATCACAGAGCTCCTCGGTGCCGGTCGTGGAACGCGGAAGTCGGCGGCGGCGCGCCCACGGGCCGGCCCGTGATGCTCGGCTCCGGAGCGGGGGCCGCCGCGATTCCTGTACGAAAGCGACGCTAGAAGTCCGCGGCGGCCATGCCCATCGGTCGAACGGCAGCGGCGTCCTGCCGTTCGTCGGGGGCGCACCCGGCCTCCGGGCTGATCCGCGCCGCCCAGCGTTCGCACGGCCCCACTTCGGCCGTAGGCTCGCCGCGTGGAAGAGACGACACCGGGCAGTCGCCCGGTCCGGGTGCTGATCGCCGACGACGAAGCGATGATCCGGGCGGGGGTGCGGGCCATCCTGGCCCGGGACCCGCACGTCGAGGTGGTCGCCGAGGCGAGCGACGGGCACGAGGCCATCGCGCTCACCCGCGTGCACCGGCCGGACGTGGTCCTGCTGGACATCCAGATGCCCGGCCTGGACGGGCTCACGGCAGCGGCGCGGCTCCACCGGGAATCAGCGGAGGTGGGAGTGATCATGCTGACGACCTTCGGTCAGGACGCGTACGTCACCCGCGCCCTGGAAGAGGGGGCCGACGGCTTCCTGCTGAAGGCGGACGATCCGAGAGAACTCCTCAACGGCGTACGGGCGGTGGGAGCCGGCGGGGCCTACCTGTCCCCGCGGGTGGCCGGCCGGGTCATCGCGGGGATGCGCGCACACCGGGCGGCACACCCCCACCGCCCCCTGGAGCGGCTCACGGAACGGGAGCGGGAGGTGCTGGCCGGACTGGGGACGGGCCTGTCCAACGCGGAGATCGCGAGCCGGCTGCACCTCGTCGAGGGCACGGTGAAGGCACACGTCAGCGCGGTGCTCGCGAAGCTAGGCGCACGCAACCGGGTGGAGGCGGCCATCTCCGCGTATGAAGCCGGCCTGGTTCCACCGGTCGGCGGCGGTGATGACGCCACGGTGGTCGTCGAATCCCGTGGCCGGGCTCCCCGCTTCGGTGAGTAAGGGGTGTCGACGCGCGATGAGTTCTGTCGCCTCGGGCAGTCCCGAGGAGGAGACACCAAACCTCCGCTCGAACAAAGGTGGCATTCATGGACATCGTCCGCGTATTGATGGTTGCGCCCGTGGGAAACGTGGAGACCGCGGTGGTCTGGTACGAGAAGTTGCTGGGCCGTCCGGCGGACAACCGGCCGATGCCGTCGCTGGCGGATTGGCATCTCTCCACAGGGGGCCGGCTCTCGGTCTTCGAGGACGCCGAGCGTGCCGGTTCGACGCTCCTCAATCTGGAGGTTCCCGATCTGGACGAGGCCCTGGCGCAGCTCAAGGAACGCGGTCTGACCGCGGGGCCGGTGCAGGCCGGCGGTACGCGCACCCGGTTCGCCGCCCTGGAAGACCCGGACGGCAACCGGGTCACCCTGCTGGAGAACCCCGCGATCTGACTTCTCCGACAGCACACCCCGTAGGCCGGCGTCGGCGGCAGGAGCCCCGGGCGCCGGCCGACGCCGTCCACCACGGCCCCGGACAGTGCGCACGGTCACACGGCTCCGCACCGTCGGATCGCGGGAGGGCACTGGACGACATACCGACTGGTCGGCATCATGGTTCCCGATCACCCAGTCGCCTCGTCCCGCCGCCCGGAGGTACGCACCATGAGCCCAGTCCCCCCACCAGGTCTCGACCCGGAGCTGCTGCGCCGCCACCTCGACCGGGAACGGCCGGGGCTGGTGAGCGGACCCCTCGAAGCGCGGCTGATCGAGGGCGGCCGCTCGAACCTCACGTACACCGTCAGCGACGGGACGGGCCGGTGGGTGGTGCGCAGGCCTCCGCTCGGCCATGTGCTGGCCACCGCGCACGACATGACGCGCGAGCACCGCGTGATCAGCGGCCTGTACCCCACCGCCGTACCCGTGCCGGAGCCGCTGCTGCTCTGCGAGGACGACAGCGTGATCGGCGCCCCGTTCTATGTGATGGAGTACGTCGAGGGCACCCCGTACCGCACCGCCGAACAGCTCGCCCCGCTGGGCCCCGAGCGCACCCGGGCGGCGGTCCTCGGGCTCGTCGACACCCTGGTCGACCTGCACGCCGTGGACCCGGGGGCGGTGGGGCTCGGGGACTTCGGGCGGCCCGACGGCTTCCTGGACCGGCAGTTGCGGCGCTGGGGCAAGCAGTTGGACGCCTCCCGCAACCGTGATCTGGCGGGCATCGACGAGCTGCACGCCTCCCTCGGCCGGGAGCTGCCCTCCTCCCCCGCACCCACCGTCGTCCACGGCGACTACCGCCTGGACAACGTGCTGCTCGGCTCCGACGACCGGATCAAGGCGGTCCTCGACTGGGAGATGTCCACGCTCGGCGATCCGCTGACCGACCTCGGGCTGCTCGTGATGTACAGCTCCGACCTCGACCTGCCGAAATCGCCCGTCTCCACCACCAGCGGCGCGGCCGGGCATCCGTCGCCCGCCGAGCTGATCGAGCGCTACGCGGCCCGCTCGGGCCGGGACACCTCCGCCATCTCCTGGTACACCGCGTTCGCGTGGTTCAAGCTCGCCGTGATCCTGGAGGGCATCCACTACCGCTACACCCTCGGCCAGACCGTCGGCGCGGGCTTCGACCGGATCGGCGATCTGGTCCCCGTCTTCATCGAGCACGGCCTCACCACCCTCCAGGAAGGCTGAACCCCATGGACTTCGCATTCGACGCCCGTACCGAGGAGCTGCGGAGCAGGCTGCTCGCGTTCATGGACGAGCACGTGTATCCGGCCGAGCAGGTCGCCGAGGAGCAGCGGGCGCTCCTCGCCTCCCCGTGGGACACCCCGGCGATCGTGGGCGAACTGAAGGCCGAGGCGCGGCGGCAGGGGCTGTGGAACCTCTTCCTGCCCGACGCGGAGTACGGGGCGGGGCTGACGAACCTCCAGTACGCCCCGCTCGCGGAGATCACCGGACGCTCCCCGCATCTCGCACCGACCGCGCTGAACTGCGCGGCCCCGGACACCGGGAACATGGAGGTGCTCTTCCAGTTCGCCACGGACGAGCAGAAGAAGCAGTGGCTGGAGCCGCTGCTCGCCGGGGAGATCCGCTCCGCGTTCGCGATGACGGAGCCGGACGTGGCGTCCTCGGACGCGACGAACATCGAGACCCGGATCGTCCGGGACGGCGACTCGTACGTCATCAACGGCCGCAAGTGGTACATCTCCGGGGCGATGAACCCCGACTGCGCGGTCTTCATCGTGATGGGCAAGACCGACCCGGACGGCGCCGACATCCGCCGTCAGCAGTCGATGATCCTGGTGCCGCGCGACACCCCGGGGCTCGAAGTGCGGCGCGCCATGCGGGTGTACGGGTACGAGGACCACTCGCACGGCGGCCACGCCGAGGTGGTCTTCCACGACGTACGGGTGCCCGCGGCCAACCTGATCGGTGAGGAGGGCGGCGGCTTCGCCATCGCTCAGGCTCGGCTGGGTCCGGGGCGGATCCACCACTGCATGCGGCTGATCGGGATGGCGGAGCGGGCCATCGAGCTGATGTGCCGCCGGGCCGTGGCGCGTACGGCGTTCGGCAAGCCACTCGCCCAGCAGGGCGTCGTGCAGAACTGGATCGCGGACGCCCGGGTCACGGTGGAGCAGCTGCGGCTGCTGGTGCTGAAGACGGCCTGGCTGATGGACACCGTGGGCAACAAGGGCGCGCACACCGAGATCCAGGCCATCAAGATCGCCACCCCGCGCGCGGTGGTGGACATCCTGGACTCCGCGGTGCAGCTGTACGGCGCGGGCGGGGTGAGCCAGGACTTCCCGCTGGCGGAGCTGTGGGCCTCGGCGCGGACGCTGCGGCTGGCGGACGGGCCGGACGAGGTGCACCAGCGGTCGCTGGCCCGGCGGGAGATCAAGCGGTACGTGTGAGCCGCGAGCGGCCCCCTCCCGAGGTGCTCTTCGGGAGGGGGCCGCTGCCGGGCGGTCGACGGTCAGAAGGTGAGCTTCCAGCTGTCGATGTAGCCGGTGTCCTGCCGGGCGACGTCCTGGACGCGGAGCTTCCAGGAGCCGTTGGCCACCTCGGCGGCGGCGTTGACCGTGTACGTCGTGATGACGTTGTCGGCCGAGTCGCCGCTGCTGGAGTTCTTCAGCCGGTACGCGGTGCCGTCCGGGGCCACCAGGTCGACGACCAGGTCGCCGCGCCAGGTGTGCTTGATGTCGACGCCGACCTGGAGGGCGGCCGGGGCGTTGCCGGTCCGTCCGGTGACCGCGACCGGCGAGGTCACCGCCGCTCCCCCGTCCGGGATGGCGACGTCGGCGGTGTTGCTGAACACGCCCTCGCCGGTGGGCGGTTCGCCGGCGGCGGACAGGGTCCAGATGGCGTGTGCGGCGGCGTCGCTGTTGCGGTCCAGGGCGGTGTCGTTGATGTTGCTCGTGGTGTCGCAGGACGAGTGGTAGCAGCGGTCGAAGGCCTGCCCCGCGGTCCCGCCCCACTTCTGCGCCTGGGCGGCGGACTTGGTGTAGCCGGCGCCGGTGAAGAGTCCGCCGACGGGGACGCCGACGTTCTTGAACGGGGCGTGGTCGGAGCGGCCGTCGCCCTCGGTCTCGATCTCGGTCGGGATCGACAGGCCGGCGAAGTAGTCCTTGAAGGTCTTCTCGATGACCGGGTCGTCGTCGTAGACGAAGTAGCCGGCGTTGGGTGAGCCGATCATGTCGAAGTTGAGATAGCCGGAGAGCTTGGAGCGCTCGGTGGACGGCAGGTTGTTGACGTAGTACTTCGATCCGATCAGGCCCAGCTCCTCGGCGCCCCACCAGGCGAACCGCAGGTGCTTGTCGGGCTGGTACTGGGCGCGGGAGACGGCGAGAGCGGTCTCCAGCACGCCGGCCGAGCCGGAGCCGTTGTCGTTGATCCCGGCGCCGGAGGAGACCGAGTCGAGGTGGGCCCCGGCCATCAGGACCTTGTTCGGGTCGCCGCCGGGCCAGTCGGCTATCAGGTTGTAGCCGGTGGCTCCGCCGGAGGTGAACTGCTGGAGCGTGGTGGTGTATCCGGCCGCGTCGAGCTTGGCCTTCACATAGTCGACGGACGCCTTGTAGCCGGGGCGGCCGTGGGCGCGGTTGCCGCCGTTGTTCGCGGCGATCGTCGAGAGCTGTGTGAGGTGGGCCTTGACGTTGGCCAGGGGGATGTCGGGCGCCGCCGCGGCGGCCGCCGCCGGTGCCGGCTCGCCGGCGGCCTGGGCGGCCGGTGCTCCGGCCGCGAGGACGGCGGCGAGGGGGACGGCCAGGGCGGCCGCCGGGGATCTGCGCAGGGTGAAACGGTTCGGTCTCATTCACGGGCTCCGGATTCCGTTGGGGACTGACGGAACGTGCGGGGGGTCCCCGGCCGTGTGGTGATCCGGCCGGGTCCTGGAGCGTGGGCCCAGGGGCCCAGAGGTGCGCAATGCGTGACCGATGCTCAAGGAAGTGACCGTGCTCCGTCAAGAGCGGAAACCGGACAGAACCGTTCTATTAACGAACAGTGCTGTGCCCATGAACCCTGGCGCCTCATCGGGAGGCAGGACATACGTCATATATCCAGACTCACCCCGACCGGCGGAGCGGGCCAGTGGATGGCCCGGGCCCCGCTCCGGAGCGATGCGGGTGCCGGGGGCCGGGGCGCCGGTGCGTTACGGGCGCAGGGCCCGTAGCAGCAGGTCCGCGAGGTGGTCGGCGACCTCCTGGCGGCTGAGCGGGCCGTCCGGGCGGTACCAGGTGGAGAGGTGGTGGACCGAGCCGAAGTGGTAGTCGACGACCAGGTCGGCGGGGGTGGCCGAGGAGAACACGCCGCTGCGCTGGCCCTCCTCGATCAGGGCCCGGAAGCGCTCGTGGTACCGGCGGCGCTCGACGCGCACCTGCTTGTTCTTCTCGGGGCTCAGGTGGTGCATGGAGCGGAAGAAGATCGCCGCGTCGTCCAGGTTGTCGATGGTCGTGACGACCACGTCGGCCGCCGCGTCGCGCAGTCGCTGCTCGATGGGCGCCTCGGCGTCCGCGAAGGCGTCCAGCCGCTCCTGCTGGAGCCGCAGCACCCGGGCGTAGACCTCCTGGAGCAGGTCTTCCTTGGAGCCGAAGTAGTGGTAGAGCGCCCCCTTGGTGACGCCCGCCGCCTCGACGATCTCCTGGACCGAGGTGCGGTCGTACCCGCGCTCGGCGAAGAGCCGGGTGGCGGCGGCCAGCAGCCTCTGAGGGACAGGAGCGCCGTTCTGATCCGTCGCCTTGGCCATGAGCCGCCACCTTCCTTTCGTACCGTGCGTGCGCTGTTTCGACGCCGTTCTAACGGGGGGAACGCAGTTCCCGCCTGAGGATCTTCCCACTCGCCGTCTTCGGCAGCTCGGCCAGGATCTCCACCTCGCGCGGATACTTGTACGCGGCGAGCCGTTCCTCGCAGTACGCGCTCAGCTCGCCGGGCTCCACCGAGGCCCCCGGACGCAGACTCACGTACGCCCGGACCGTCTCCCCCCGGTACGCGTCGGGCACGCCCACGACGGCCGCCTCGCGCACCGCCGGGTGGGTGTAGAGGACATCCTCCACCTCGCGCGGCCACACCTTGAACCCGGAGGCGTTGATCATGTCCTTCTTGCGGTCGACGACGTACAGCCAGCCCGCCGCGTCCATGAAGCCGATGTCGCCGGTGCGCAGCTCGCCGTCAGGGAAGGCGGCGGCCGTGGCCTCGGGGAGGTTCCAGTAGCCGGAGACGACCTGGGGGCCGCGCACCGCGATCTCGCCCTGCTCCCCGAAGGGGACCTCCCGGCCCGTCTCGTCGAGGATCCGGACGAAGGTGTCGGGGCCAGGTACGCCCACGGAGAGCGTGCCCGAGACCGGGTCCACCGGGGCCTCGTGCTCGGGCGGGACCGAGGCGCAGGGGGCGGTGCACTCGGTGAGTCCGTAGCCGTTGCGGATGTACGGGCCGAAGCCCGCGCGGAACTTCTCCACGAGCGCGGGCGGCAGCGGCGCGCCGCCGGAGGAGATCACCCGGAACGAGGCGAAGTGGTCCGGGGTGACGTCCGGATGCGCGGCCAGCGCCATGAAGGCGGTGGACGGGCCGACGGTGTAGGCGGGACGGTGGGCGGCGAAGGCCTCCAGGACGACGCCCGCCTCGAAGCGGTAGGCCAGGACGAGGGTGCCCGCGTTGCTGACGCAGGCGGCGAACTGGCAGACCATGCCGGTGATGTGGAAGAGCGGGGCGAGCGCGAAGTAGGCGGAACCCTCGGCGATCGGGTGACCGGCGCGCTGGCGTTCGGCGTTGACCATGATGTTGCCGTGGGCGTTCATCGCGCCCTTGGGGGTGCCGCTCGTCCCGGAGGTGTAGCTGATCAGCGCCACGTCGGCGGCGGTGAGCTCCCGGCCCTCGGGGGCCGGGTTCCCGGCACGGGCCGCGGTGAGCAGGTCGTCGGCGAGGTCGTCGGGGCCGGGGGCCGGGAGCCGCTCGAAGCCGAGGACGCGGGGGTCGTTCACGCTCTGGAGGTCCAGCTCGCAGGCGGTGAGCGCGATACGGAGGTCCGGGGCCGCCGCCGCGGTGTCCCGCAGATACGCCTCCCACGCCCGGTCCGAGCAGATCAGCGCGGTGACCCCGGCGTCCGCGAGGACGTGGCCGACCTCGCCGGACTTGTACATCGGGTTGAGGGGGACGACGGTCGCGCCCGCCTTCCAGGCACCGAGCAGCGCGAGGACGAAGTGCGGGCTGTTCTGGAGCATGATCGCGACCCGGTCGCCCCGGCGCAGCCCCCGGGCGGCGAGGTGTCCGGCCACCGAGTCGGACAGCCCGTCGGTCTCCCGGTAGCTCAGGCGGCCGTCGAAGTAGGCCAGCGCCGGGTGCTCGGGCGCGCGCCGGACGGCGTCCCGGAAGGAGTGCAGCACGGTCGCGGGCGGGGTGACGGGGGCGCGCTGGGCGTCGCTGAGCAGGGCGAGCCACGGCTGGGCGGCGTAGATCGAGCCGCCGGGGGCCGGAGCGGCGGAGGTCGGGTCGCTCATGCCTCGCTCGCCTCCCACTTCTGCTGGAGGCGGTTCATACCGCGCATCCACCGGTCGGGGTCGGCGGCGCGGGCCTGGTAGTAGCGGGCCACCTCGGGGTGCGGCAGGACCAGGAAGCGGTCGGCGTCCATCGCCTCGAACAGCGCGTCGGCCACGACGTCCGGTTCGACGGCCCCGGGGCCGAGGACCAGCTCGCCGGCCGAACCCGCCGCGGTGAGCATGTCGGTGCGGACGCCCTGCGGGCAGATCGCGTGGACCTTGATCCCGCGGTGGCGGTAGGTGAGCGAGAGCCACTCGGCGAAGGCGACCGCCCCGTGCTTGGTGACGCTGTACGGGGCCGCGCCGATCATCGTCAGCAGCCCGGCCGCGGAGGCGGTCGTGACGAACCGGCCGCTGCCGCGCTCCAGCCAGTCCGGCAGGAGGGCCCTGGCCGCGCGGACATGGGCCATCACATTGACGTCCCAGGCGGCCGCCCAGACCTCCTCGTCGGCGAACACGTCGCCGGGCGAGGCCAGGCCCGCGTTGGCGCAGTAGACGTCCACCGTGCCGTCCAGCGCCTCCCGGGCGGCGTCCACGATGCCCGAGGCGTCCCCGGCGACGGCGAAGCCGCCGATCTCCTTCGCGAGCGGCTCGATCCGCGCGAGGTCGAGGTCGTTGACGACGACCCGCGCACCCCCGGCGGCGAATCTGCGGGCCAGAGCGGCTCCGATGCCGCCTCCGGCCCCTGTGACCACTACGCCGGCGCCCTGCACCGTACTCATCGTCATCCCGCCCTTCCGATCCGGCTGCACCGGCAGACTAACCGGTCGGTATGTGATCCGGGAAGGGTCGGGCGCGGGCCGGACGGGGCCCGTACGGATCTCCGGGACCGGCTCGGGGAATCGGCGCGGTCCAGGTCGTTCCGTGCGGCCCCGGGCCGCGCTAGCGTGCGTGGCCATGACAGTCGGCGCGATCATGGAGGTTACGGAATGAGCCTGTCCCGACGTGGTGTGCTGGCAGCGGGAGGCGCCGTGGGAGCGCTCGCGGCGACAGCGGCGGGCGCCGGTCCCGCCGCGGCGTCGGCCGCCCCCGGACGCGGCTCCGGGCACGGGCGGGGCCGGGTCCTCACCGGTTTCGACCGGCTGGCGGCCGACGGCTACCGGCTGCTGCGGGGCCAGAAGGTCGGGGTCGTCACCAACCCGACCGGCGTCACGGCCGACGTCCGGCACATCGTCGACGTGATGCACCCGGACGCGCGCGTGAACCTGACCGCCGTCTTCGGCCCCGAGCACGGGTTCCGGGGCACCGCGCAGGCGGGCGGCTCCGAGGGCCGCTACGACGATCCGGCGACCGGGCTGCCGGTCTACGACACGTACCTCAAGAGCGGGCAGCCGCTCGCGGACGTCTTCACCGCCTCGGGCGTGGACACCGTCGTCTTCGACATCCAGGACGCGGGCGCGCGCTTCTACACGTACATCTGGACGCTGTACGACTGCATGGAGGCGGCGGCGCTCGCGGGCAAGCGCCTCGTCGTGCTGGACCGGCCGAACCCGGTGACCGGGCGGGCGGCGCTCGGCCCGGTGCTGGACCCGGCGTTCGGCACGTTCGTCGGCCGCCGGGAGATCGCGCAGGCGCACGGGATGACGGTGGCGGAGCTGGCGCTGTTCTTCAACGCGGAGTTCCTGCACGAGAATCCGGCGCGGCTGGACGTGGTGACGATGTCGGGGTGGCGGCGCTCGGACTTCTTCGACGAGACCGGGCTGCCGTGGGTGCCGCCGAGCCCGAACATGCCGACGCCCGAGACGGCTCTCGTCTACTCCGGCACCTGCCTCTTCGAGGGCACGAACCTCTCCGAGGGCCGCGGCACCACGCGCCCCTTCGAGCTGCTGGGAGCGGAGGGCGTCGACCACCGCTGGGCGGCCGCCGCGAACGCCCTGGAGCTGCCGGGGGTGGCCTTCCGCGAGGCGTACTTCGCGCCGACCTTCTCCAAGTTCGCGGGGAAGACGGTGGGCGGGGTGCAGGTGCACGTCCAGGACCGGGAGGTCTTCGACCCGGTCCGCACCGGGATCGCCCTGCTGGTGACGGCGAAGCAGAGCTGGAGCGGCTTCGCCTGGCGGCCGGACAACTGGATCGACAAGCTCACCGGGAACACCCGGGTCCGCACGATGATCGACGCGGGCGCCGACACCGACACGGTGGTACGGGCATGGCAGCAGGACCTGTCGGCGTTCCGGGCGAAGCGGCGGAGGTATCTGCGGTACGGCGGATAGCGCGGACGTCCCGGACCCGGCCCGCCGGGTCCGGGACGGCGGGTCCGGGACGGCGGGTCCGGGACGGCGGTTCAGCCGGTCAGGTCCAGGTCGCCGAGGCACTCGTCGTCCTCGGTGATGCCCCGCTTGCGGTAGCCGAGCCGGAGGTAGAACTCCTCCGGTCCGCCCTCGCCGGGCTTCCAGGTCACGGTCGAGACCGTCCCGCCACGCCGCCGGATCTCCTCGTTCACCGCTCCCACGGCGAACCGCCCGTACCCCCGGCCCTGCTCGCCGGCGGCCACAGCGAGCCGCCAGAGACCGGAACGGGGCGGGGCGTCCGGCACGTCGGCGTCGAAGGTGAACGGCACGTCGAAGAAGGCCATCACGAAGCCGACGACACGCTCGCCGTCGCAGATCAGCCGGGGCCAGGCGATGTCGGGATGCACATAGGCCTCGGCCAGGGACTGGGCGACCGGGGAGACGAACACGCGCTGCTCGGGTGCGACTTCCAGCCGACAGGCGGCGAGCACGGTGTCGGGGGTGACCGGTTCCAGGCGCGGTCGAGCTGCTGTCATGAGCGAACCCAACCGCACGGGACCGTGCCGCCGCCACCGGATTTCGGGCGCGCCCGCAAGGCCGCACGCCCTCGCACCACCCGCCCGCGCGCCGCTCCGCTTCGACCCGTGGCACCCCCTCCCACATGGGGAGTCTCGGCCAATGGACGGATTTCATCTTTCGATGGAGCCGAAACGGGCAGGCGTACGTCCATTCCTTGACGTCCAAGGACGAGCGACGGAGGTGGCGGTGTCATGGCCGGTTTCCGGAGTCTTGCGAGACAGGTCCGCGATCCGATGGGGGATCTGGCCCTGCGGCGGTATTCGCTGCGCAAGTGTTTGGAGAGGTTCGCCCCGTACGGGCACCGGGCGACCTGGGACCATCTGTGCGCCCGGCACGGGATCGATCCCGAGGACCGGGCGCCCGATCCGGCGAGCCTGCTGGGCGCGCTGGACGAGCTGGAGGAGGCGCGGGCGGTCTGGCTCGCGTACGAGGCGGGTTTCGCCGAGCGGCGGAGGCGCGAGAAGCACGCGGGGCTGCGGCGGCCCGGCGCGTTCGACGACTGGCACCGCCGCACCTGGGGCGGTCACGGGGTGGCCCGCTGCTCCGACCCGGGCGTCCATCCCACCGAGCCGCTCGCCGAGGTCCTGCGCCGGCTGATCACGGCTCTGGGCGCCGGCCCCGGCTCCGCCTGCCCGGTCTGTGCTGGCACCGGCATCGAGTGGCGGCAGGAGCGGGGCGAGGCGCCGTGGGCGGGCCCGGTGTGCACGGGCTGCGGGATCGCGGTGCCGCAGCCCGCCCTGACCGACCGCACCCTGGCCAGGGCCCGGCTGCCCCGGCACCGGAGGCCTGCCGCGGCGGCGGCGTGAGGTCGCGCGATCCCGTCGCGGCGGCTACGTGCGCCTGGGCGGCTTCCGGCCCTCGGGCATCAGCCGGGAACCGGTGATCCGCTCACCGACGATGTCGTCGGGGTTGGACAGCACGCAGGTCTCCAGCGACAGACAGCCGCACCCGATGCAGTCGGTCAGATGGTCGCGCAAGCGGTGCAACTGTCCGATGCGCTCGTCGAGTTCCTTGCGCCAGACCTCGGAGAGGCGGGCCCAGTCCTCGCGGTTCGGCGTGCGCTCCTCGGGCAGTTCGGCGAGCGCCTCGCGGATCGTGACCAGGGGAATGCCGACGCGCTGGGCCGCCCGGACGAAGGCGACCCGGCGCAGTGCGTCCCGTGAGTAGCGGCGCTGGTTGCCGCTGGTGCGGCTGCTGCTGATCAGGCCCTTGGCCTCGTAGAAGTGCAGGGCCGAGACGGCGGCGCCGCTGCGCGCCGAGAGCTGGCCGACCGAGAGTTCGTGGAGTGTCTGTGGGATCTGGGGCACCCCTCGAATCTACTGCCATGTCGTTGACAGGAACGCGCCGCACAACGATGCTGAGCAAGCGCTTAGACATCGCGCCTGATGGTGCGCCGAGCCGGAAGGCAGGAACCGGGAACATGGCAGAGCCGAGGATCTTCACGTCCGCGCAGGAGCTGCGGGACGGAGTGGGCGAGCAGCTGGGACACAGCGACTGGCTGGAGATCGAGCAGGAGAGGGTCGACCGGTTCGCCGAGGCGACCGGCGACCACCAGTGGATCCACGTGGACCCGGAGCGGGCGAAGGACGGGCCGTTCGGCACGACCATCGCCCACGGTTATCTGACGCTCTCGCTGCTGCCCGCACTGGTGCCGCAGGTGATGCGGGTCGAGGGCATGAAGATGGGCATCAACTACGGGACCAACAAGGTCCGTTTCCCCTCGACCGTCCCGGTCGGCTCACGGCTGCGGGCGACGGCGGTGCTCCGCGACGTCGAGGAGACCGGCGGCGGCGTACAGGTCACGGCGGTCGTCACGGTCGAGCGCGAGGGCAGCGAGAAGCCGGCCTGCGTCGCCGAGTCGGTGTCCCGCTACTACTTCTGAACCTGCCGGGCGCCGACCATCCGCAGGACGAGGCCGGCGTACAGTTCGCCGACCTCGTCGGGGGTCCGGCTGCCCTGGGCGTTGAACCAGCGGGCCACGTCGATGCAGAGGGACAGCACCGCGAGCGCGGTGCCGGGGACGTCGGGGACGTCGAACTCGCCGTCCCGCACCCCTTCACCGATGATCCGGCGCACCACCGCGTCGCTCCTGCGCCGCAGTGCGACGATCTCGGTGCGGTGCTCCTCGCCGAGGGCGTCGAGCTCGTACTGCACGACCCGGGCGGTGGTGTGCCGCTCCGCGTGCCAGCGGACGAAGGAGCGGACGGCCCCGGCGAGCCGTTCGGCGGCCGTGCCGTCCCGGTCCGCCTCGGTATCGAGGACGCACAGGGCCCGCTCGTGGCCGATCTTGCTGATCCGGTGGAGCAGCTCTTCCTTGGTCTTGTAGTGGATGTAGAGCGCGGCCGGGCTCATCCCGGCCCGGCCGGCGATGTCACGGGTGGTGGTCGCGTGGTACCCGCGCTCGGCGAAGGCGTCCACGGCGGCGACGAGGAGCCGCCTGGCCGCCTCGGGAGTGACCTCGCCCCACGGCGCGTCCTCGCCGCTCGTCTCCTGCGCCGCACACATCGCCCAAGGCCCCTCTCCGTCAACAGGACGAACACCATACCCCGAACCTGAGCAAGCGCTTAGGGATTGTCCTGTCGATCTTGCCGGGTCAGAGCTTCTGGAAGGGGTCGTGCTCGGCGAGGATCTTCTCCAGCCTGGCCTGGTCCACCCGGCTGACGATCTGCCCGGCCTCCTGGCGGTCCCTGATCACCTTGGCGAGCGTGAAGCAGGACGTGACCAGGTAGAGCACACCGATGGCGAGGAAGCCGCGCACCCAGGCGTCGGCGTCGAGGAAGAAGATACCGAAGGCGACCGCGGCGATCGCCACCATGAAGGAGGCGACGGCCTGCATGTAGAAGGCCGCGGTGCTCTGCTGCTTGACCGATGTCGTGTCACTCATGGGTTCAGCATCCGCCGACGTGGCGCACGCCACATCCGTGCCCGTACTCAGGCCGGTACTCAGACACACGTACGAACACGCGTGCCGGTCAGAAGGCGGAGACGCCGGTCAGCGCGCGGCCGATGATCAGCTTCTGGATCTGGCTGGTGCCCTCGTAGAGCGTCATCACGCGGGCGTCCCGCAGCAGCTTACCGACCGGGTACTCGTCAATGTAGCCGTAGCCGCCGAAGACCTGGAGGGCGTTGTTGGCGCAGCGGACGGCGGCCTCGGAGGCGTACAGCTTGGCCTTGGACGCGGCGGTGGCGAATTCCTGGCCCCGGTCGATCAGGTCGGCGACCCGCCAGGTCAGCAGCCGGGCGGCGTCCACGTCCACGGCGATGTCGCTGAGCAGTTCCTGGACGAGCTGGTGGCGGGCGATGGCCTTGCCGAACTGTTCGCGTTCACCGGCGTAGCGCACGGCCGCGTCCAGGGCCGCCTGCGCGATGCCCACGCAGCCCGCCGCCACGGACATCCTCCCCTTGGCCAGGGCGGACATGGCGATGGAGAAGCCCTTGCCCTCGGGTCCGAGGAGAGCCCCGGCCGGTATCCGGACGTCCTGGAGGACCAGTTCGGCGGTGGCCTGGCCGCGCAGGCCGAGCTTGCCGTGAATGGTGCGGCGGGTGAGGCCGGGGGTGTCGGTGGGGACGAGGAAGGCGGAGACGCCCCGGTGGCCAGGGGTGTCGTTCGTGCGCGCGAAGAGCAGGACGACATCGGCCCAGGTGCCGTTGGTGATGAACATCTTGGTCCCGTTGACGACGTAGTCACCGCCGTCGCGCACGGCCCTGGTGGCGAGGTTCCCGGCGTCCGAACCGGTGCCCGGCTCGGTGAGGCCGAAGCAGCCGATCGCCTCGCCCGCCGTCAGCCGGGGCAGCCACTGCCGCTTCTGCTCCTCGCTCCCCCAGGTCGCGACGGTCTTGGCCACGAGACCGAGCGATACGGAGACGATGCCGCGCACCGAGGAGTCGCCGCGTCCCAGCTCCTCGGTGACCAGGCAGTAGGACAGGTGGTCGCCGCCGGAGCCGCCGTACTCCTCGGGGACGGTCAGGCCGAGGAAGCCGACGTCCCCGAGCTTCTTCACGATCGACTTGTCGACGTTCTCGGCACGGTCCCACGCGACGGCATGGGGGGCGACCTCGCGGGCGACGAAGTCCTCGGCCAGCTTCCGGACGGCTTCCTGCTCCTCGCTGAGCGTCAGGTCCATCGTGCCCACCCACTGTCTCTCGGGAGCGCCGCTCGGGCGCACTTTAATTAGCACTGCTAGTTTCTGGTTCGCAGGCCCTACTATGAGCCGCATGGCCCGACCGCGCAAGCCCCTCCTCAGCAGAGACCGCATCGTCGGGGCGGCGAGCGCGCTCGTGGACGCCGAAGGGCTCGACGCCGTCTCCACGCGGCGGCTGGCGGCCGTCCTGGGGGTCAGCGGGCCCTCGCTCTACAACCACTTCCGCAACAAGGAGGAGATCCTCGACGCCGTCGCCGACGCGGTCTCCGTACAGGTCGATCTGTCGATGTTCGAGGAGTCGGACCCGCGCGACTGGCGCGAGGCCCTGCACGACTGGGCGCTGTCCTACCGGGCCGCCCTCGCCGCGCACCCGCACATCGTCCCGGTGCTCGCCCGGGGCCCCGGGCGCCGCCCGGCGGGGCTGCGGGTCGCCGACGCGGTGTTCGGGGCGATGACCGGCGCGGGATGGCCGCCCGCCCAGGCCACCCGGATCGGGGCCCTGATGCGCTACTTCATCACCGGTTCCGCGCTGGGCTCCTTCGCCGGAGGATTCGTCGACGACGAGACCGCCTACGACCCCGCCGACTACCCGCACCTCGGCCAGGCCCACCTGCTGGCGGACCACCGCCGCCAGGTCGACGAAGGGGCCTTCGAGACCGGGCTGCGGGCCCTGCTGGACGGCCTGGCGATCCAGTACGAACAGTACGCACGACCCACGGACGGGCGCCTGTCCGACGCTTGAGGACGGGGCGAGCGGCTCCTCCGGCCGTCCGGTGCTGGAGGACGGGGGGCGAGCACCCCATCCAGCCCGTCCGGCGTTTGAGGACGGAACCGGTGCTGGGGATGGGCGGCTCCCCTGCTTCCCGGACACGGAGGGGTCACCCGGTGCCAGCTCCACGGTTCCGTCCTCAAACGCCGGACGGGCTGAGGTGGCTGAGCTCCGTCCTCAAACGCCGGACGGGCTTGGGTGGCGGGCTCCGAACACGGGGCGGGCGGGGGTGGCGGGCCCCGACCAGGTGGGTGGCCCGTCGGTCGTCGATTGACGGGACTCGACAATTCGGTGGGGGGCGCAGCGTTCCGGCTCTACGGTCGTGGCCATGACGACGACCCCGACACCCCTTCCGGTCTCCCCGCCGGCCCACCGCTGGCGGGCCCCCGCCGCCGCCTGCACCACCGTCGTGCTGTGGGCCTCCGCCTTCGTGTCCATCCGCAGTGCGGGCGAGTCCTACTCCCCCGGCGCACTCGCCCTCGGGCGGCTGGTGACAGGCGCGCTGGTGCTCGGGGCGATCCTCCTCGTACGACGGGAAGGACTGCCCGGGCGTGGCGCCTGGCGCGGAATCATCACCTCCGGCGTGCTCTGGTTCGGGCTCTACATGGTGGCGCTCAACTGGGGCGAGCAGGAGGTCGACGCCGGGACGGCGGCGATGCTGGTGAACATCGGGCCGATCCTGATGGCCCTGATGGGCGCCCGCATGCTCGGCGAGGGGCTGCCGCGCCGCCTGCTGCTGGGGATGGGCATCTCGTTCTCGGGCGCGGTCGTCGTCGGCCTGGCGATGTCCGGGCACGGCAGCTCGTCCGTGCTGGGCGTGGCGCTGTGCCTGCTGGCCGCGGTCGTGTACGCGCTGGGCGTGGTGAGCCAGAAGCCGGCCCTCGCACACGGGTCCTCGCTCCAGATCAACACCTTCGGCTGCATGATCGGAGCCGTCGCCTGCCTGCCGTTCACCGGGGTGCTGGTCTCCGAGGCGGCCGACGCCCCCATGTCCGCCACGCTGAACATGATCTATCTGGGCGTCTTCCCGACCGCGCTGGCCTTCACCACCTGGGGCTACGCCCTGGCCCGGACCACCGCGGGCCGGATGGGCGCCACCACGTACGCCGTCCCGGCGATCGTCGTGCTCATGGCGTGGGTGCTGCTCGACGAGGTACCGACGCTGCTCGGCGTCCTGGGCGGCGTGCTGTGCCTGGTCGGGGTGGCGGTCTCCCGGAGCCGTCAGCAGACTGGGGCCACACGCGGAAATCCGGCCAGGCCGGTGGAGGGATCCCGTCATGACGAGGAGCGCCAAGCGGAACGGACGTAACGGAACCGAGGGCAAGGCAGGCAAGGCACCCAGCGGGACCGAGGGCGAGGCACCCAGCGGGGCCGGGGGCCGAGCAGGGCGGGACGAGCCCGTCGCCCCCGGGGCGAGCGAGCGGGCCGCCCGTCTCGGCGGCCCGTACCTCGACGGGTTCGGCGTGGTCGACAGCGGCGACGACGATCCGGTCCTCGTGACGCCGGAGGGCCACGCCCGCGACGCCTGGCGCGAGGACTACCCGTACGACCGCAAGCTGCGCCGCCGCGACTACGACAAGGCCAAGCGGGCGCTCCAGATCGAGCTGCTGAAGCTCCAGCACTGGGTGAAGGAGCGCGACGAGCGGCTGGTGATCCTCTTCGAGGGGCGGGACGCGGCGGGCAAGGGCGGCACGATCAAGCGGTTCACCGAGCATCTCAATCCGCGTGGCGCGCGAGTGGTGGCCCTGGAGAAGCCGACCGAACGCGAGCGCACCCAGTGGTACTTCCAGCGCTACACGGCGCATCTGCCGAGCGCCGGGGAGATCGTGCTGTTCGACCGCTCCTGGTACAACCGGGCCGGGGTCGAGCGCGTGATGGGGTTCTGCACGACCCGGGAGTACCTGGAGTTCATGCACCAGGCGCCGGGCTTCGAGCGGATGCTCGCCCGGGACGGCATCCACCTGGTGAAGTTCTGGTTCTCCGTCTCCCGCAACGAGCAGCGCAACCGTTTCATGATCCGGCAGATCGACCCCGTACGGCGGTGGAAGCTGAGCCCCGTCGACCTGGCGTCGCTGGACAAGTGGGACGAGTACACGGAGGCGAAGGAGCTGATGCTCTTCCACACCGACACGGCGGACGCGCCCTGGACGGTGGTGAAGAGCAACGACAAGAAGCGGGCCAGGCTGGAGGCGATGCGGCATGTGCTGGACCGCTTCGACTACCCCGGCAAGGACCCGGAGACGGTCGGGAAGCCGGACCCGCTGATCGTGGGCCCGGCCTCCCGGCTGTTCGAGGAGGGCGAGATGGACGCCCGGCTGCTGGGCCCGGTGACGTCGACGTCCCGGACCACGGACTTCTGAGCGGGTCTCTAGAAGACGACCAGGGCGCGGCCGCCCTTGCCCGCGAGCATGTTGTCGAAGGCGGCGGGGATGCCGTCCAGGGCGATGTGCTCGGTGACCATCATCGACAGGTCGAAGCGGCCCGCGCGGATGTGGCCGGCGAGGACGGGCAGGTCGCGGGCCGGGTCGCTGTTGCCGTAGACGCAGCCCGTGAGCGACCGGCCCCAGTGGAAGATCTCCAGGGCGTTGAAGGTGACTTCCTGGTCCTTGCCGCCGATCCCGACGACCGTGGTGCGCCCGCCGCGCCGGGTGGATTCCCAGGCTGCCCGGATCGTCGCGGGCCGGCCGACGCACTCGACGGCGACGTCCGTTCCCTGGCCGCCCGTCAGCTTGCGGATCTCGCGCGGGGTGGTGGCGGAGGCGACGAGGTAGTCGGTCGCCCCGGCCCGCCGGGCCAGCTCCTCCTTGGCCGGGGAGACGTCGACCGCGATGATCCGGGAAGCGCCCGCGATCCGGGCGGCCTGGAGCACGGCGAGGCCGACGCCGCCGATCCCGAACACCACGACGCTCTCGCCCTCGCGGACCCGGGCGCTGTGGTGGATCGCCCCGTAGCCGGTCAGGACCGCGCAGCCGAGGAGGGCCGCGTCGGTGAGCGGGATGCCGTCGGGGGCGGGAAGCACGCAGTTCGCGGCGACGACGGTCTCCTCCGCGAAGGCCGCGACGTTGAGACCGGGGTGGAGGTCGGTGCCGTCCGCCGTACGGGCGTGGAGACCGGCGGTCCCCTTCAGGGCGTCGGCGCAGAGCCACACCTCGCCGATCCCGCAGTGGAAGCAGGCCCCGCAGGAGGGGGCCCAGTTGAGGACCACGCCGTCGCCGGGGGCCACATGCGTGACGCCCTCGCCGACGGACAGGACCGTGCCGGCGCCCTCGTGGCCGAGGACGGCGGGCACCGGGACGCGCATGGTGCCGTTCGACAGGGACAGGTCGGAGTGGCAGACCCCGGCGGCGGCGAGGGCGATACGCACCTGGCCGGGGCCGGGCTCCGGCAGGACGATGTCGGTGATCTCCAGCGGAGCTCCGACGGCGGGCAGTACGGCGGCGCGGACCACGAACAGACTCCTTGCGAGGGAAGGGTTACGGGGGTCAGAACTGGAGCGACTTGGTCTGGAGGTACTCCGCCAGACCGTGCGGCCCCAGCTCGCGGCCCACCCCCGACTGCTTGTAACCGCCGAACGGGGCCAGCGGGTTGAACCGGCCGCCGTTGATGTCGACCTGCCCGGTGTCCATCCGGCGGGCGAAGGCCACCGCCTCCTCGTCGTCGGCCGCCCATACGGCGCCGGCCAGCCCGTACACGGTGTCGTTGGCGATACGGAGGGCGTCCTCCACGTCCTCGTACCGCAGGATCGAGACCACCGGGCCGAAGATCTCCTCGCGGGCGATCGTCATGTCCGGGGTGACGTCGGCGAAGACGGTCGGGCTGACGTAGTAGCCGGTCTCCAGCGGCGCGTCCGGGCCGCCCGCGATCAGCCGGGCGCCCTCCTCGACGCCCTTGGCGATGTAACCGCGCACCCGGGCCTGCTGCTTGGCGTTGACGAGCGGGCCGACCCGCTCGCCGACCACGTACTTGGTGACGGCGTTCGCCGCGAGCTCCACGGCCTCCTCGTACCGCTCGGCGTCCACCAGCATCCGGGTCCAGGCGCTGCACGTCTGGCCGGAGTTGCTCATCACGTTGGCGATGCCGACGTTGACCGCCCTGGCGAGGTCCGCGCCGGGCAGGATCACGTTGGCGGACTTGCCGCCCAGCTCCAGGGCGACCCGCTTGACGGCGGCCCCGGCGGTGGCGCCGATCTGCCGGCCCACGGCGGTGGAGCCGGTGAACGAGACCAGGTCGACGTCCTCGTGGGCGGCGAGCGCCTGGCCCGCGACCGGTCCGAGGCCGGTGACCAGGTTGAAGACGCCGGGCGGCAGTCCGGCCGCCTCGGTGGCTTCCGCGAAGAGCTGGGCGGTGAGCGGGGTGTCCTCGGCGGGCTTGAGGACGACGGTGCAGCCGGCGGCGAGCGCGGGGGCGACCTTGGCGACGATCTGGTGGAGCGGGTAGTTCCAGGGGGTGATCGCGCCGACCACCCCGACCGGCTCCAGCAGCACGGTGGAGTTGCCGATCCGCTCCTCGAAGGCGTGCCGGGCGGCCAGTTCGGCGTACGAGGCGGCCACCAGTACGGGCACCCCCGCGTGGACCATCTGCGACAGCGGCAGCGGTGAGCCCAGCTCGGCCGTGATGGTCCCGGCCAGTTCGTCCTTGCGGGCGGCCAGCGCGTCGGCCAGCGCGGTGAGCCGGGCGGCGCGTTCGGCGGGCGGGGTCGCGGCCCAGGCGGGGAAGGCGGCGCGCGCGGCCCGTACCGCCGCGTCGACGTCCTCGGCCGTCCCCGCCGGCACGTGGGCGATGACCTGCTCGTCGACCGGGTTCACGACCGCGATCGTGTCCTGGCCGGCGGCGGGCCGCCACGCACCGTCGATGTACATCTGGTCATGGGCCTTCATGGCTGTTTCCTCCCGGACGTGCGGTGCGGAGCCGTGCTGTGCGGAGCGCCGGAGCCGTGCGGCGCGGGGCGACACGTCGCACCCGCCCAAACTAGCGCCGTTAGTTTTCTGACGCCAGGGAGCCACCCGAGACGCCCGTCACGCCCGGCACGCACGCCCCGGCACCGGCGCGTCACCGCCGCTGACGCCCCGGCACGGGCGCGTCACCGCCGCTCCCCCTCTCCCTCTCCTCGCCCGCCCTCCCGATCTTGCCGGAACGGCATGACGCCTTGCCCTGACGGCCGCAGCCCGGCCAAGACTGGGGCGAGCACGTGAACGCGGATTCCCAGGAGGCAACCATGACCACCGCACCCCGCCCCCGACGCCGCCGGGACACCCCGCCGCCCCGGACCGGGGCCGGCGAGGCCGAGGTGCTGCGCGGATTCCTCGACTACCTCCGCGACTCGGTCGCCGCGAAGGTCGCGGGCGCCCGGGAACCGGGGGTACGCGCCGCCGGGGTGCCCTCGGGCACGAATCTGCTCGGCCTGCTCAACCATCTGACCTCCGTCGAGCGGTCCCTGTTCCTCGGGGAGCGGGTCGACGACTGGCCGGCGACCTTCCACGCCGCACCCGAGGACGGCGTGGCCGAGGTCGTCGCCCGCTACCGGGAGGCGGTCGCGGAGGCGAACGGCGTACTCGACACCTGTGCCGACCTCGGCGCACGGGTGCCCCGCCCGCACCCGGAGGACTCCGCCCCCAGCGCCCGTTGGGCGCTCACGCACATGATCGAGGAGACCGGCCGCCACGCCGGTCACGCGGACATCCTCCGCGAGCTGATCGACGGCTCGACGGGGCGCTGAACCGGGCGGGCCCCTCAGCTCCGCGGGGCACCGTCGACCCCGGGCCGCCGGACGGGGGCGGTTCCCGTCTCCGTCGGTGCGGGACCGGACTCCGGCCGTACGGGGGCGGCCGCGGACTCCGACGGTGCGGGCGCCGTCCCGCTCTCCCCCGGCGCGGGGGCGGACTCCGGGCGTCCCTCGCCGCGCAGCCCGAGGCCCGCCGCACCGACCAGGAGCACGCCGAGCAACGCGAACGGCGCCGCCACTCCCACCGCGCCCGCGATCAGACCGGCCGCGGCGGGGGCGGCGACCTGGCCGAGCCGGTTGCCGGTCAGCCGGAGGGCGAGCGCGGTGGACCTGGCCCGGTCGGGCGCGGCCCGGACCACGGTGGTCATGGACAGCGGCTGGCCGACGCCGAGGCAGAAGCCGAGCACGGCGAGCATGACGGCGAGGACCGGGACGGACACGGGGAGGGCGACGCCCGCGCAGAGGAGCCCGGCGAGCAGGCAGCTGGTGGCCAGCAGGACCCTGCGGCCCAGCAGCCCCAGCAGCGGCGACATGACCAGTCGGCAGGCGATCGTGGCGGCGGCCCGCAGGCTCAGCAGCAGCCCGACGGTGGCCGGCGCGATGGAGCGGTGTTCGCCGACGACCGGCAGGTAGGCGGTGAGGATGTCGGTGGCGGACAGCACCGCCATGCTGATGAAGATGCCCGCCGGGACGCCGCGCGCGCCCAGGATCGCGCGGACCGGGACCTTGTGGCCGGGCTTGCCTCCGGCGCCTTTCGCCCGGCGGTGCTCGATGCGCCAGAGCGAGGTGAGGGCGACCGCGGCGACCGCGGCCGATACGAGGAGGGCCAGCGCGCTCGTACGCCCCAGGGTTCCGCCCTGTCCGGAGATGAGCGCGCCCGCGGCGACCGGGCCGATGAGCTGGCCGAGCGAGGCCCCGATCGTGAAGTGCCCGAAGTTGCGGTCCTGCTCGTCGGGCGCGGACTGCCGGGCCACGATCGACTGCGCGCCGATCACGAAGCACAGGTGGCCGAGGCCCATCACCCCGCTCCAGGCGGCCATCGCGGGCAGCGAGGAGACGATGCCGCTGAGCGCGCAGCCGCCGGAGATCAGGAGCACGCCGAGCGGCAGCAGGGGCGCGCAGCGGCCGTGGTCGGTACGGCGCCCCAGCGGTACGGCGACGAACAACGGGAGCAGGGCGTAGACCCCGGCGATGACGCCGACGGCCGCCTCGTCGGCGCCGAGCGCGAGGGCCCGGTAGGAGACGGCGGGCCGCGCCATCGACACCGCCCCCTGCGCGAAGGCGAAGGCGATGACGAGGCGCAGCAGCCAGCCCCTGCCGGGCCCGGTCCGTGGTTCGGGTGCCATTACATGATGCCGAAGAGGATGCCCGCCCCGAGCACCACGAGCGAGGTGAGCACGGCCCACTTGACGGTGAAGCGGGTGTGGTCGCCGAACTCGACCTTCGCCATGCCGACGAGGACGTACACGGCGGGCACGAGCGGCGAGGACATGTGCAGGGCCTGACCGGCCAGGGAGGCGCGGGCGATCTCCAGCGGCGAGACCCCGTGGGCCGCGCCCGCCTCGGCGAGGACGGGGAGGACGCCGAAGTAGAAGCCGTCGTTGGACATGAAGTAGGTGAGCGGCAGGCTGAGCAGGCCGGTGACGATGGCCATGTGCGGGCCCATCGCGTCGGGGACCGCGCCGACGACCCAGTCGGCCATGTTCTCGACCATGCCGGTGCCGGTGAGGACTCCGGTGAAGACGGCGGCCGCGAAGACCATGCCGGAGACGTTGAGGACGTTGTCGGCGTGCGCGGCGATCCGGGCCCGCTGGTCGGGCATGTGGGGGAAGTTGACGGTGAGCGCGAGGGCCGCGCCGAGCAGGAAGAGCACCGGGATCGGCATCAGTTCCATGATCATCGCCGTCAGCAGGGCGGCGGTGAGTCCGGCGTTGAACCAGTAGAGCTTCGGGCGGAGCGTGGACCGGTTGGGGTCGAGGCCCTGGAACTCCTCGTCGTCGGCCTCGTCCGCGGGGCCGGCCGCGGGATCGGCGTCGGCGCCGGTCCCCGTACCGCCCCCGGAGGCGGAGGCGCCCTTGCGGAGGCGGTCCTCGCCGCCGGCGCCGCCGGTGCTGCCGCCGCGCGTGCTGCCCGCGCCGGTGGACACGGTCTCCTGCTCCGGCTCCCGGGCGAGCGCCTCGTCGAGCGTCAGCATGCCCAGGCGCTTGCGCTCCCGGAGGCCGAGCACGTACGCCAGCACGAACACGGCGAGCAGACCCATGGCCAGCGCCGGGATCATCGGCACGAAGATCTCGGAGGCGTCCAGCTTGAGGGCGGTGGCGGCACGGGCGGTGGGGCCGCCCCAGGGGAGGGTGTTCATGACGCCGTTGGCGGTGGCCGCGACGCCGGTCATGACGACCAGGCTCATCTTCAGGCGTTTGTAGAGGGGATACATCGCCGAGACGGTGATCATGAAGGTGGTGGAACCGTCGCCGTCCAGCGAGACGATCGCGGCGAGCACCGCCGTACCGACGACGATGCGCATCGGGTCGGCCCGGCAGAACTTCAGGATGCCCCGGACGATCGGGGCGAACAGGCCGACGTCGATCATCACGCCGAAGTAGACGATGGCGAACATCAGCATGGCCGCGGTGGGCGCGAGGTTACCGACGCCTTCGATGACGTAGTCGCCGAGCTGCGCTCCCTGTCCGACGGCGACACAGAACAGTGCGGGGATCAGTACCAGCGCCGCGATCGGCGACATCTTCTTCGTCATGATCAGGACCAGGAAGGTCGCGATCATGGCGAAGCCGAGGATTGTCAGCATGGGGGATACCTAACGTTCATCCTTGAACTCCCACCGGTCTCGGCGGTCCGGATGACGTTAGGGGCGCTCTCGCGGCGTTAACAAGATGTTGACGTGTGAGCAATACGAGCAAAACCCCAGGTCAACACGGTGATGCTAGAGAGCGGGGGTCACGGAGACCGGAATGGCGTTCAGTACGGCGGTGCCGGACAGCGGATCCAGGAGCGTCCCGTCGAGCAGCTGGTTCACGTTCGCCCCCGGGTGGGCGGCGGCGACCGCCATACGGGTGCCGGGGCGGCTGTGGCCCCAGCCGTGCGGCAGGCTCACCACCCCGCTGCGCACGGTGTCGGTGATCTCGGCGGGGGCCTCGATCCCGCCGCCCGACGACTCGATCCGGGCGGTGGCCCCGTCCACGAGCCCGAGGCGGGCCGCGTCGTCGGGGTGGATCTGGAGGGTGCAGACGTTGGACCCGCCGGTGAGCGAGCCGACGTTGTGCATCCAGCTGTTGTTGGACCGCAGATGGCGGCGGCCGACGAGGACGAGCGGGGCGGGCCGGTCGCCCAGTGCCCGGCGCAGCCGCGGCAGATCGGCGGCGATCGGCTCCGGGAGCAGTTCGATGCGGCCGGAGCGGGTGCGCAGGACCTCCGTGACACGGGGTTTCAGCGGGCCGAGGTCGATGCCGTGCGGGTGGGCGAGGAGCTGTTCCAGCGTCAGCCCGTACGGGCCGAGGCGCAGCATCAGGTCCAGTCGCCGTTCGGGGCCGTTCTCGCCGGTGAGACCGGCGGCCAGCTCCTCCGGGGCCCCGGCGCGGGTGAGGGCGGTGCCGATGGCCTGGTCGTCGACGGCGGACGGCGGCGCGCCGTGCAGGCCGCTCACCGCGAGGACGAGCCGGGCGTGGATCTCGCTCTCGTCCATCCGGCCGTCCTCCAGGGGCACGGCGGCGCGGGTGTAGCGGACCTGGTTGTGCACGGCGAAGCCGTTGAACGCGAAGTCGAAGTGGGCGCTCTGCGAGGGCGGCGGCGGGGGAAGGACGACGTCGGCGTGCCGGGAGGTCTCGTTCAGGTACGGGTCGACGCTGACCATGAAGTCGAGTCCGTCGGCGAGGGCCGCGTCGAGGCGGTCGCCGTCGGGCGCGGAGAGCACGGGGTTGGCCGCGATGACCAGCAGGGCGCGGATGCGGCCCTCGCCCGGGGTGTCGATCTCCTCGGCCAGGGCGGCGATGGGCAGTTCGCCCTTGGCCTCGGGGTGCCCGGAGACCCGGCTCGACCAGCGGCCGAGCGCGAAGCCCTTGCCCGGGACGGCTTTACGCGTCCCTGGTTCGGCGGGCCGCGGGGCGCGCGCGGTCGCGGAGAGCGGGAACAGCGCGCCGCCCGGCCGGTCGAGGTTGCCGGTGAGGATGTTGAGGACGTCCACCAGCCAGCTGGCGAGGGTGCCGTGCTCGACGGTGCAGCTGCCGATGCGCCCGTAGACGGCGGCGGTGGGGGCGGCGGCGAGTTCGCGGGCGATGGCGGTGATGGTGTCCGCGTCCACGTCGCAGGCGGCGGCCACGGCGTCCGGGGTGAAGCCGTCGAGGGCGGCGGCCAGTTCGTCGATCCCCTCCAGGTGTCCGGCGAGCGGACCGGGGTCGGCGAGCTTCTCGTCGATGAGCGTGTGCGCGAGCGCGGCCAGCAGCAGGGCGTCCGCGCCGGGCCGGATCGCGACGTGCCGGTCGGCGAGGCGGGCGGTGCGGGTGCGGCGCGGGTCGATGACGGTGAGGGTGCCGCCGCGCCTGCGCAGGGCCTTGAGCCGGCCGGGGAAGTCGGGGGCGGTGCAGAGACTGCCGTTGGACTCCAGCGGGTTGGCCCCGATGAGGAGGAGGTGGTCGGTGCGGTCGAGGTCCGGTACGGGGATGGCGTGCGCGTCGCCGAAGAGCAGGCCGCTGGAGACGTGCTTGGGCATCTGGTCCAGGGTGCTCGCGGTGAACACGTTGCGGGTGCGCAGCGCCCCGAGCAGCAGGGGCGGGTAGAGGGAGCCCGCCATCGTGTGCACGTTGGGGTTGCCGAGGACCACGCCGACCGCGTTCGGCCCGTGGGTCTTCGTCAGCTCCGGTATCCGTGCGGCGATCAGGTCGAACGCCTCGCTCCAGGCAGCCTCGCGCAACTCCCCGTCGTCGCCGCGCACGAGGGGGACGCGCAGCCGGTCGGGGTCGGCGTCGAGCCCTCCGAAGGAGGCCCCCTTGGGGCAGATGAAGCCCCGGCTGAAGATGTCGTCGCGGTCGCCGCGCGCACCGGTGACGGTGGTTCCCTCGATGGTCAGGGTGAGGCCGCAGGTGGCTTCGCAGAGGGGGCAGATACGCGGTGCGGTGCGGGTGTTGTCGTGGGACATGGGCCCTCCCCGGGGCGGCGGCGGTGGCAGGACGACGTCGGCGACATGGACCGGGCGGGCGTGGGAGCCCCGGCACGGGCGAGCATACCGACCGGTACGCACGGTGGGGAGGTGTTGCGCGGAGGAGAAGGCGAGGAGGGAGCGAGCGGGCCCCACCACGGACCCCGATCACGGACCCGACCACGAACCCGCCCAGGGACCGGGCCAGGGATCCCCGCTCAGTCGAGCGTCTGGGCGAGGTAGGACCTGACCAGGGTCCGCGTCTCGGCGACGATGGCCGCGTCCCCCGACGGTTCGGTGCGGAAGGCCAGTTGGAGGAGCGCGTCGGCGGCCTCGACGCTCACCAGGATCGCCCGGTACAGCCCCTCGTCGGGCCGGCGGCCGAGGTGGCCCGCGAGCAGTACGGCGAGCCGGTCCGCCAGGCGCCGGTTGGCGTCGTCCGCCGCGTCGGCCGGGAGCGGTGGCCCGAAATCGACGAGCGCGAAGCCGGGGACGCTCCGCTTCATCGCCAGGTACTCGTCGAGCACCGCGTCGATGGCGGCCCGCCAGTCGGCGGCGGGGAGGTCCGCGAGCCGGGCCGTGATGCGGTCGGCGTAGGTGTCCAGGTTGCGCAGGGCGAGGGCGTCGACGAGCGCGCGCTTGTTGGAGAAGAACCGGTAGACGGAGCCGATGGGCACCTCGGCGCGCTCCGCGACGGCCCGGGTGGTGAGCTGCTCGTATCCGGTCTCGTCGAGGAGGCCTGCGCAGGAGTCGAGTATCCGGGCCAGCCGGTCGGCGCTGCGCTGCTGCACGGGGGCGCGGCGGAGGTTCGGGTTGACATGGGGCACGGGCCCCATGATGCCGTGCCCACTCCACCGGGCGGACGGCAGTGGCTGCCCGGCGGACGGCGGCGGCGCCCGGCGCCGGGAACCCCCGTCTCCCCGCACCCGCCGCCACGAGCGCGACACGGGCCCCGAATGGCGCGATGTATGCCGTTGACGTGCCCCGCTCTGATTCCTACGGTAGTACATAGGATTCGTCGTCCGGCGGATCCGATGGCTTTCTTGGGCACCGGGAGTGCGGGATGAGCGCGATCGACCAGGCGAGGAAGACGGCCGAGGGGCTGACGTATTCCTCGGGCTTCGGCAACGAGCACGGCTCGGAGGCGGTTCCCGGGGCGCTGCCGCACGGCCGCAACTCCCCCCAGCGCGCCCCGCTCGGGCTGTACGCGGAACAGCTGAGCGGCTCCGCCTTCACCGAGCCGCGCGCGGACAACCGCCGTTCCTGGCTCTACCGGATCCGCCCCTCGGCCGCCCACCCGGCGTTCACCCGGACCGACAACGGGGGCCTGCGTACCGCGCCCTTCACCGAGACGGTGCCGGACCCGAACCGGCTGCGCTGGAACCCGCTGCCCGACCCCGCGCCCGGCACGGACTTCCTGAGCGGCCTGTGGACCCTCGGCGGCAACGGCGACGCCGCGCAGCGCACCGGTATGGCGATCCACCTGTACAACGCCGACACCTCGATGACGGACCGCGTGTTCAGCGACTCCGACGGCGAGCTGCTGATCGTCCCCGAGCGCGGCGGACTGCTGCTGCG
The DNA here is from genome assembly GCF_014650675.1 of Streptomyces anulatus. Lineage (GTDB taxonomy): Bacteria > Actinomycetota > Actinomycetes > Streptomycetales > Streptomycetaceae > Streptomyces > Streptomyces anulatus. Next base: position 386,009 of record NZ_BMVK01000006.1, read on the forward strand.
CACCGAACTGGGCCTGCTGCGCGCCGAGCCGGGTCATGTCGCGCTGATCCCGCGCGGGATCCGCTTCCGGGTGGAGCTGCTGGAGGAGACCGCGCGCGGTTACGTCTGCGAGAACTACGGCCGCCCGTTCGCGCTGCCCGATCTCGGCCCGATCGGCGCCAACGGCCTGGCGAACGCCCGGGACTTCCTCGCGCCCGTCGCCGCGTACGAGGACCACGAGGGCCCGGTGGAGGTGGTCAACAAGTTCTGCGGGAACCTCTGGTCGGCGACGTACGGCCACTCGCCGCTCGACGTGGTGGCCTGGCACGGCAACCACACCCCGTACGTCTACGACCTGCGCCGGTTCAACGTGATCGGCACGATCAGCTACGACCACCCCGATCCGTCGATCTTCACGGTGCTGACCTCGCCGTCCGACACCCCGGGGCTGGCCGGGGTGGACTTCGTCGTCTTCGCCCCGCGCTGGCTGGTCGGCGAGGACACCTTCCGCCCGCCGTACTTCCACCGCAATGTGATGAGCGAGTACATGGGCCTGATCGACGGGGCGTACGACGCGAAGGCGGACGGCTTCGTCCCGGGCGGCGGCTCCCTGCACAACATGATGTCGGCGCACGGCCCGGACCGGGCGACCTTCGACCGGGCGAGCGCGGCGGAGCTGAAGCCGCAGAAGATCGACGACGGCCTGGCCTTCATGTTCGAGACCCGCTGGCCGGTCACGGCGACCGCGCAGGCAGCCGCCGCCGAACACCTGCAGCGCGGCTACGACGACGTGTGGCAGGGTCTGAGCCGCAACTTCCGGCCGTAGACGGCGGAAGGCCGGAGGGGACGGGACGGGACGACGTGACAGAGAGCCAGGAGAGAGCCGGGGCGGATGCCCAAGGGACCGACGGCGACGCCACGACCGGGACCGACGGGGGCGCAGTCGTCGGGGCCGGGGCGGACGCCCAGGCGGTCCCGGTGCCGCACCCGCCGGCCTTCGCCCCCGACTCCCTCGTCCTGAACCGGAAGCTACCGCTCTGGTATCAGGTCTCCCAGTCCCTCCGAGCCTCCATACTGGGCCGCCCGCAGGACGCCTCCGCCCGGCTGCCCACCGAGGAGCAGCTCGCCGCGCACTACGGGGTCAGCGTGCTCACGATGCGCCAGGCGCTCAAGGAGCTGGAGACGGAAGGACTGATCAGCCGGCACCGGCGGCGCGGCACGTTCATCGAGCCGCGCGCCCGGCGGGTCTCCCCGGTCCGGCTGCTGGGCTCGGTCGACGCGATCGTGGCCCAGCAGTCCGGGGAGGCGACGACCGTTCTCGGCCACGGTCCGACGGCGGTGCCCGGTGATCTCGCCGAGTTCTTCCCGGACTGCGCCGAGGTGACCTGCTACCGGCGGCTGCGCCGCGACGAGGAGAGCGACGAGCCCACCAACTGGGCGGAGAACGCGGTCCGTCCCGACATCGCCGCCCGGATCGACGTCGCCGACCTCGAACGCTGGCCGATGACCAAGGTCCTGCGTGACGTCGTCGGGGTGAGGATCTCCCGGATCACCGACACGGTGGAGGCCCGGCTCGCCGACCCCGTCACCGCCGAGCTGCTCCAGGTCCCGCTGCTCAGCCCGATCCTGCACTACACGGGCGTGACGTACGACGAGGAGGGGCGCGTGGTGGACGTGGCCCGGATCCGCTACCGGGGCGACCGGTTCTCCTTCTCCGTGACGGTGGAGGCCCACTGACCCAGCCCCACGGGGACGCCGCCCGCCGTTACGATGCGAACGGGTGACGGCGGACAGGGGAGGACGGGCAGGTGCCAGCGCACGGGACAGCGGCGGCCGACGGCGACGAGAAAGCCCCTTCCTCGCCTCCGGGGACGCCCGAACCGCCGGACGGACTCCCGTCGCCGGACGGGCTCCTGTCGCTGGACGAGCTGATGCCGTGGTCCGTACGGCCGCTCCGGACCGGCCGCGCCTGGGTGAGCGGCCCCGACCCCGTGGCACTCCGGGCCCGTTGGGAACGGCTGGCCGCCGCCGGCCCCGCCGAGCAGGAACGGCTGTTCGCGCCCACCCGTTCCCGTACGCCGCACACCTCGGTCGCGGCCCTGCCCGGCCGGTCCGCCGGAACGGGCCGCTTCGCCCGGACCCCGGGCCCCTGCCCCGACCCCGTACGGATCCTGCACGGCCCCTACGACGAACAGTGGCTGCTCCCCGACCACCGGCTGATCGACGCGGCCCGTCCGGAGCTGTGGCGGGTCGCCGACGGGCGGCAGCTCTTCGTGGTCGAGCACAGCGCCGCACCCGGGGATTCCGGGCCGGCCCTGTCCGTGACCACGCTGCTGCCCGACGGGCACTCCCCCGCCGGGCGGCCCGGCCGGATCAGGCCGCTCTACCGCAGGCCCGGCGGCGCGGAACCCAACCTGGCTCCGGGACTCCCGGACCTGCTGCGCGAGCGGCTCGGCGGCGCGGCGGAGCCGGACGCGTTCACCCCGGAGGCGGTGCTGGCCTGGGTCCTGGCCGCCGCCCGGCCCTCCGCCACCGGCCCCCGGGTCCCGTTGCCGGCCGACGCGGAGGTGTGGTCGTCGGGGGTGGCGCTCGGCCGGGAGCTGATGCGGCTCCAGTTGCGCGGGTCCCGGGGCGGGGAGCGGCCCCGCCTGCCGGGCGGGCGCAGGCCCTATGTGCGGGCGGCCCTCCCGGCCCGTCCCACGGAGCTGGTCCATGACGCCGGGGACGAGGCGCTGATCGTCGGCGACGGCCGGATCTCTCCGGTGCCCGCGCCGGCCTGGGAGTTCACGGTGGGCGGGGTGCGGGTGCTGGAGCTCTGGTTCGGGCGCCGGGCCGCGGCGGCGACGGGCCGGGCGCCCGACGGGGCCGCCCCGGACGGGCTGGACGCGGTCGGTGCGCGCGGCTGGCCCCGGGAGTGGACCTCGGAGCTGCTCGAACTCATCACCGTACTGGCCCTGCTGGACGGCACGGCGGGGGCCCGGCAGGAGTTGCGGGCGGCGCTGGGGACGGGCCCGCTGATCGGGCCGGCCGAGCTGCGGGCGGCCGGGGTGCTGCCGGTGCCGTCCTCGGCCCGGCGTCCCGCATCGGTTCTGGGGCACCAGGAGGAGGGCCCGGAGGGGCAGTTCGCGCTGCTGTAGCGGCGGGCCGGGGAGTCCGCGGGGCGGGCGGAGGTGGCAGAAGCACCGGTCAGGGGGTAAGCACGGGGTCATGAACACATTGCCACTCCCCCTCGACGGCATCACCGTGGTGGCCGTCGAGCAGGCGGTCGCCGCCCCCTTCGCCACCCGGCAGCTCGCCGACCTCGGAGCCAGGGTCATCAAGGTGGAGCGCCCGGACGGCGGCGACTTCGCGCGCGGCTACGACACGGCGGCGCGCGGTCTCGCCTCGCACTTCGTCTGGTGCAACCGCGGCAAGGAGTCCCTCGCCGTCGATCTGAAGGATCCGCGCGGCCTCGCGGTGGTCCGTGAACTCGTCGCCGGGGCCGATGTGTTCGTCCAGAACCTGGCCCAGGGGGCGGCGGCCCGGCTCGGCCTCGACGCCGCCTCGCTCTGCGCGGCGCACCCGCGCCTGGTGGCGGTCGACATCTCCGGTTACGGCGCGGACGGACCGTACGCGCACAAACGGGCCTACGACATGCTCGTGCAGTGCGAGGCCGGCCTGGTCTCGGTGACGGGGACGGCGGACCGGCCGGTGAAGGCGGGCATTCCCGCGGCGGACATCGCGGCGGCGATGTACGCGTTCTCCGGGGTGCTCGCGGCGCTGCTGCGGCGGGCGAACACCGGGCGGGGCGGCCCGGTGGAGGTCTCCATGCTGGACGCGCTGGCCGAGTGGATGGGCCACCCGCTGCACCAGGGGACGCACGGCTCCGCTCCCCCGGCGCGCACCGGCCTCGCGCACTCGGTGATCGCCCCGTACGACGCCTACGCGACGGCCGACGGTGAGCAGGTGCTGCTCTCCGTGCAGAACGACCGGGAGTGGCGGCGGCTGGCGGAACAGGTGCTGGGGCGGCCCGAGTTGGCCGACGACCCGGACTTCGCGACGAACGCGGCGCGTACCGCGAACCGGGAGCGGACCGATGAGGCGGTGGGCCGCGGGCTGGCGGGTCTGACGGGGCGGGAGGCGCTGGCCGGTCTCGAGGCGGCGGGCATCGCCTGTGCCCGGCTGAACACGGTGGCCGATGTGGCGGCGCATCCGCAGCTCGCGGCACGGGACCGGTGGCGGGAGGTGGGGACACCGGTGGGGCCGTTGCGGGCGCTGCTGCCGCCGATCACGCTGCCGGGGAGCGAGGAGGCACGGATGGGTGCCGTACCGGCGCTGGGTGAGCACACCGATGCGCTGCTGCGAGCCCTGGGGATGACGGACGAGCAGACATCGGTGCTGCGCCGGGACGGAGTGATCGTCTGAACCGTCCCGAGCGGCGGGCCGGTCCTGACGGGCGATGCCGTGGGTCAGCGGCGGCTGCCGAAGAGCGAGCGCCGCAGTCGCCGCAGCGGCGCGAAGAGCGACACGCGTGCGCTCCTGCTCCGGCGGGTGTGCGCGGCATCACGCGAGGTCAGCTCACGCATCAGCAGGGTCGCTTCCGCCGACTCGCGCTGCGGGACGACAGGGCCGCCGAGCACCGCGAGATGGCGGTCGAGGCGCGTACTGGTCGCACCGCTCCCGCATGTGATGGCAGGCACACGCGGCCTGCTTCGCACCGTTATCTGTTCCATGTCACTCCCCACCCGTACGAGGGCACCCGGTCCGGGCAGGTTAACCCTATCGTCCCGCGGTGACACCCGTGTATCCCGGCCACAGGATTACGCACACACATACGGAGGTTGACGCCTCGTTACCGAATCCGCGCGATTCCAGGGCGACTTCGGGCAGTTCGGGTGGTTCGCGCGGTTCGGGGGCCCTGCCCGGCCGTCCCCCTGCGCATGCCGCGTGGGGGGACGGCGGGCGGCGGAACGCTTCGTGCGGAGCGCCGGGCCTCCGGTCAGAGAGCGGAGTTGAGGACGGGAAGATAGCCGCCCGACTGTCCGGCGGCGGTGGGGTGGTAGGACTCGCCGATATTGAGCCAGTTCACGCTGTGCAACCAGGCGTTGCCCGAGCAGATCTCGTGCCCGGTGAAGGTCGGCCTGACGTCGCCGAAGGTGAAGCCGTGGTCCGCCGCCCGCTTGGCGGTGGCCGTGTTGAGGTGGTCGGACGCCCCGTTGATGGCGGCGCGCTCCTTCTCGCTCAGGCCGGCGAGGCAGCCGCCGCCGAGCTGGTAGAAGCGGGGGTAGCCGAGGACGACGACCTGCGCGGAGGGGGCCTTGGAGCGGATGGCCGTGTACACGGAGTCGAGCCTGCCGGGCAGGGTGGAGTCGACGTAGGCGCGGGCGGTGGCGACGCGGTTGAGACAGGTGGCCTCGGACTGCAGGACACAGGTCGTCATGACGTCGGCGAAGCCCGCGTCGTTGCCGCCGATGGAGATCGAGACGAGGTCGGTCGAGGCGTTCAGCCGGCCGAGCTGACCGCCCGTGACGTCTCCGGTCCGGGCGCCGGAGCAGGCGGCGAAGTCGAACGAGGAGGGGGAGTTGGCGGCTGCCCAGAGGGCGGGGTAGGCGCGGCTGCTGCGCTTGCAGCTGGAGCCGTCGTAGCTGCCGGCTCCGACGCCGGAGGAGTACGAGTCGCCGAGGGCGACGTAGTCGACGGCCGCGACCGACGAGTCGGCGTTCGCGACCCCGGCACCGGTGAGGGCGAGGGCGGCGCCGAGCAGGAGCGAGGACGAGAACGCCACGAGTCTGGACATTTTCATGGGACCTCCTTGAGCAGGGGATATCTGCCTACTCCGTAGTAGCAGCACCCACACCGCACCGGAAGTGTTCATGCCAAAAATAGAAGTGGTGTGCTTCCGTCCGCCCCCGGTCGTTCAACGGACGCTCCTTGACGCCCCGCTGTCGCCCCGTCGGTTGCCGGGCGCACCGCTTTCCCGGCACGCGAGCCCGCGAAACCCGGGTGCACGGGGGCACCCCGTGCCGGATCATGGGCGCCATGCCCGACTCCCCCGAATCCGCTCTGCCGATCCGGCTCACCGTCGACGACAGCGATTCACCGTCCGATGTCGTCGACGCGCTCTTCCTCGGCCGCTTCGCGACGGGCGAGCAGCCGTACGCGCACAGCTCCTCCCTCGACCGGGTCAAGGCCGGGGCGACGCTGCTGCCTCCGGACGCCACGGTGCTGCGGGCCGCCCGCGACGACGACCGCAGCGCGACGCTCGCCGAGGGCGAGGGCTGGACCCTGCTGGCATCCCGGTGGAACCGGGGCGCGGACGTCACCGTCACCGCGACCAGCGAGGAACTGGCGGAGAAGATCCTCGGCCAGGCCGTCGAGGGGGCGCAGGACGAGCCGGAGCCCCAGCCCGACAACGTGACCATGGGCTTCTGGTACGTCTCCCCGCGCCGCGGCCCGTACCGCACCACCCGCCGGATCACCGCCGGCAGTTGGGACGAGGTCCGCCCCAACTACACCGCGCCGGTGGCCGACGCGATGGACCGGCTGATGAAGGTGACGCCGGACGACATCGCGGGCCGACTGCTCCTGCTGCACGGCCCGCCCGGCACCGGCAAGACGTCCGCGCTGCGCACCCTGGCCCGTTCCTGGCGCGACTGGTGCCAGGTCGACTGCGTGCTGGATCCCGAGCGGCTCTTCAACGACGTCGGCTATCTGATGGACATCGCGATCGGCGAGGACGACGGCACGGCGAAGGGGCGGTGGCGGCTGCTGCTCCTGGAGGACTGCGACGAGCTGATCCGCGGCGAGGCCAAGCACACGGCGGGCCAGGCCCTGTCCCGGCTGCTGAACCTGACGGACGGTCTGCTGGGCCAGGGCCGCAACGTGCTGGTGGGGGTCACCACCAATGAGGACCTGGAGCGGCTGCACCCGGCGGTCGTGCGGCCCGGCCGCTGTCTGGCCAGGATCGAGGTCGGCCCGTTGACCCGTCAGGAGTCGGTGGCCTGGCTGGGCACGGACGAAGGGGTGAGCCGGGAGGGCAACTCCCTCGCCGAGCTGTACGCGCTGCGCCGGGGCTTCGGCCCCGCCTCGGTGCCGAAGCAGGACGCGGGCGCGGACGCCGGGCTGTATCTCTGACCCCGGGTGTTACGGGTGGGACGTCAGTCCCCGTACGCCGCGCGCACCGCGTCCTTCGCCAGCGACAGGGCCTGCTGCCGGGTGAGGCCCAGCCGCTCGGCCGTCTCGGCGTACACCTGTGCGGCGGTCGCCGCCCGCTGTTCGGCCGCTCCCCCGGCGGCCGCGACGAAGGTGCCGTTACGGCCCCGGGTCTCGATGACCCCGTCCGCCTCCAGGGCCCGGTAGGCCTTGGCGACGGTGTTGGCGGCGAGCCCCAGCTCCTCGGCGAAGCCGCGTACGGTCGGGAGCCGGTGGCCGACGGGCAAGGCACCGGAACGGGCCAGTTCGGAGAGCTGGGTGCGCAGTTGCTCGTACGGCGCGATGCCGGAGTCCGGGTCGAGGACGATCTTGTCAGTCACGGGCCGATTCTCCCCTACCGGCGGAAAAAGGGGAGGCGTTCGGGGCGCGGCTGCGCATACGGTCCACCGCATGACTGTGATCGTGCGCGATTTCCGGCCGTCCGACGCGGAGGCGTGGACCCAGGCACGCCGGGCCTCGGTCCCCTGGATGGTGGCCACCCCCGAACAGGTCGTCCACGACCTGGCCCACGCCCATCCGGACCGGCACTACCGGCTGCTGGTCGCCGAGGAGGACGGCGAGATCATCGCCACGGCCCAGGCGGGCATCGCCCACGAGAGCCCGGAGCCGGGACAGGGGTTCTTCACGCCGCAGACGCTCCCCGGCCGCACCAACCGCGGCGCGGGCTCGCTGCTGCTGCGCACGGCGGAGGAGCACCTGGCCGAGGCCGGGGCCACGGTCCTGTACGCGTGGGTCATCGACAACCCGGAGAGCCTGGAGTTCGCCCGTAAGCGGGGCTATCTGCCCAGCCGCTCCGCGCACTTCCAGCACCTCGACCTCGCGGGCGGGACCCTGCCGCCGCGCCGGGAGCTCCCGGCCGGCGTCGAGCTCCGGCCCGGCTCCGACTTCGCCGGCGATCCCCGGCCGCTGTTCGACGCGGACGCCGAGGTCACCGCCGACGAGCCCGGCGACATCACCTCCGAGCTGGACGACTACGAGGACTGGCTGACGAGCGTCTGGCGGCACCCGGCCTTCGACCAGGGGCTCACCTCGGTGGTGCTGGTGGACGGGAAGGTGGCGGCGTTCAGCGCGGCCACCACCGACGGCCTGCGGACGTATCTGAGCGCCATGACCGGCACCCTGCGGGACTTCCGGGGGCGTGGCCTGGCGAAGCTCGCGAAGAACGACTCGCTGCACCGGGCTCGGGCGGCCGGGTACACGGACGCCTACACCTCCAACGACACCGGCAACGGCCCGATGCTGGCCGTCAACCAGTGGTTCGGCTACCAGGTATGCGCGACGGAGGTCCGCCATGTCCGCACCCTCTGAGACCCGCGCGGGCCGTACGAAAGGCCTCGTCGTCGACCTGTCCAAGGCCGGCCGCACCAAGATCAGGTATCCGGCGGAGCTGCTCCGGGACGACGGCGTCCGCGTCACCGTCCGGGCGCCCTGGGCCGCGCCCGGGGTGCGGGACTTCGGCTTCGTCCGGTTCGAGCCGGGAGACGTCTTCACCGAGCACTACTGGCGGGACCGGTGGTTCGCGGTCAAGGAGGTCCGCACCGGCGACGGCGGACTGAAGGGCTGGTACTGCGACATCACCCGGCCGGCCGTGCTCGCGAACGGAGTGCTGGCGGTCGAGGACCTCGACCTGGACCTGTGGGTCTCGGCCGACGGCTCGACGGTCCTGCGGCTGGACGAGGACGAGTTCGCCGGGAGCGGCCTGGCCGGGCGCGATCCGGCGGCGGCCGGGGCGGCGGCAGCGGCCCTGGACGAGCTGGAACGCCTGGCCCGGACGGAAGGGCTGACCGCCCTGCTCGGCTGAACGCCCCGGCGGGCGCGGGGGCCCGTACCAACCGCCGGGCGGTTCAGGGGCGCGGCCGGGAGTCGGCGACGAGCTCCACCTCGTACCCCGCCGGGTCCTCCAGATAGGCGGCGTGATGCCCCTCGCCGCCCGCGTACGGATGGCGGTCGGGGAACAGCAGCCGCCAGCCGTACGCCGGGGCCTCGGCGACCAGGGCGTCGAGGGCGGCCCGGTCACCGACGTGGAACGCCAGGTGGTTGAGCCCGGGACGGCGGCGGTCGTGGCCGCCGGCGGCCAGGTCGGGCGACTGCTCCAGCACGACATACGTATCGCCGCGCCGCCAGCTGCGGCCGTGGGCCCAGTGCTGGTACGGCACATGGCCGAGCCGGCCCAGCAGCCAGCCCCAGCCGCGCTCCGACTCCGCCAGATCCGCCACCCACAGCTCGATGTGGTGCACCCGCCCGGTGGTCTCCTCGGCGGCGGGCAGCGGAACGGCCCGGCGGGCGCCGCCCGGCACATACGCGATCGGCTCCCCGTCCCGGTGCCAGTGGATCATGAAGTGCTCGCCCGCCCGGTATCCGTCCAGGCCCGCCCGGCAGTACGCGACCATGTCGTCCGGCAGGGCGGCCAGCGGGAACCAGTCCAGCTCGGAGCACTTCTCCGGCTCGGCGTTGCGCGGCGGGCGGGACGGGTCGTGCTCCGCGACGAAGAACCAGCCCATGCGCGCACCGCCGCCGGGGCCCCGGTGCTGCATCACGAGGGCCACCCGCAGCTCCTCGGGCTCCAGATCGAGGCCGATCTCCTCGGCGGCCTCCCGGATCATCGCCTCGCGGACGTCCTCGCCGTCCTCCGCGTGGCCGGAGGGCATGTGGAGCAGTCCGTCCGCGTACCCCGTGTCGGAGCGGCGGGCGAGCAGGACGTCGGGGCCGCGGCGCAGGATCAGATGGACGTCGACGACCTCGGTGTGCCGGTGCGGAGGCATCGCGCGGGCGACCAGCGCATAGCGCTCGTCGTCGACCTCTTTGCCCCACAGCCGGGGGTCGGGGGCCAGGTCCTCGTGGTGGATGCGCTCGGTGTGCGCGGAGAGCAGGGCGGTGAGCGCGGTCGCGGACAGGCCCGCGCCGCCCCACACCCCTTCGACCAGCACGAGCCGCCCGCCCGGCTTCAGCAGACCGAACCAGTGCTCCAGGGCCGCCGCCGGATCGGGCAGCAGCCAGACGACGTGCCGGGCCACGACGACGTCGAACACCCGCTCGCCGACCGGGGGGCGGGCGGCGTCCCCGACGATGACCTCGGCGCCGGTCCCGGCGAGCTTGGCACGGGCCCGGTCGGCCATGCGGGGCGAGCGGTCGACGGCGGTGACGCGGTGGCCCTGGCCCGCGGCGAGCAGGGAGAGGCTGCCGGTGCCGCACCCCAGGTCCAGCACATCGGCGCGGGTGCCGGGCAGCCAGCTCTCCAGCCGCCCGGCCCAGGCGTCGCGCACCGCGGGGTCGAGGAGCCCGTGGTCGGGCTCCTCGTCGAAGGATCCGGCAGCCGCGTCCCAGTCGATCGTGGTCATGGAGCCGATGCTCTCAGCCGCCACCGACAGTGCGGGACTCCTCTGCCGTTTTCCGGCCACCGCGCGACCGCAGGACGAGCCGGCTGATCAGCGGCCACGCCACGATCAGCACCACGATCGCGTAGACCGTGACGGAGAACGGGGTGTTGACCAGGCCGGACACGCTCCCGTCGCTGATCTGGAGCGCGCGGCGCAACTGCTGTTCGGCGGCCGGGCCGAGGATCACCCCGATGACGGCGGGCAGCACCGGCAGTCCGTAGCGCCGCATCCCGAACCCGATCAGCCCGATGATCAGGAGGATCACCAGGTCGAGCGACTCGCCGCCGACCGCGTACGCGCCGACGGCGGCGAAGAAGAGGATGCCCGCGTACAGATAGGGACGCGGGATCCGCAGGAGCTTCGCCCAGACGGGGGCGAGCGGCAGGTTGAGGGCGAGCAGCAGCACCATGCCGACGAAGAGCGAGGCGATGAGACCCCAGACCAGCTCCGGTTCGCGTTCGAACAGAAGGGGGCCCGGCTGGATTCCGTACTGCTGGAAGGCGGCCAGCATCACGGCGGCGACGGCGGTGGTGGGCAGCCCGAGCGTGAGCATCGAGACGAGGGTTCCGGCGGCGGAGGCGGAGGCCGCGGCCTCGGGTCCGGCGACGCCTTCGATGGCCCCCTTGCCGAACTGGTCACGGTGCTTGGAGAGCCGCTTCTCGGTGACGTAACTGAGGAAGGTGGGGATCTCCGCGCCGCCCGCCGGGATCGCCCCGAAGGGGAAGCCGATGACGGGGCCGCGCAGCCAGGGCTTCCAGGTGCGCTTCAGGTCGGCGCGGCCGAGCCACGGTCTGCCGACGGGGATCGGCTTTCCGGTGGAGCGGCGCAGATGGGCGGCGACCCAGAGCGCTTCGCCGATCGCGAAGAGTCCGACCGCGACGATGACCACGTCGACGCCGTCCGCCAGTTGGAGCGATCCGAAGGTCAGGCGCTGCTGGCCGGTCATCTGGTCGAGGCCGACCAGTCCGATGGTGAGGCCGATGAGGAGCGAGGCGATGCCTCGGATGCGGGAGGCGCCGAGGACGGAGGTGACGGCGATGAAGGCCAGCACCATGATGGCGAAGTAGTCGGGCGCTCCGATGCCGATGGCGAGGGAGGCGACGGTCGGGGCGAGGACGACCAGCAGGATCGTGCCGATCATGCCGCCCGCGAAGTGACCGATCGCGGCGGCGGCGAGCGCCTGGGCGCCGCGTCCGCCCTTCGCCATCGGGTTGCCCTCGATCGCGGCGACCACGGCCGCGCTCTCACCGGGGGTGTTGAGGAGGATCGAGGTGGTGGAGCCGCCGAACATCGCGCCGTAGTAGATCCCGGCGAACATGATGAACGCGCCGGTCGGGTCGAGTCCGTACGTCACCGGGAGCAGCAGCGCCACGGCCATCGCCGGGCCGATGCCGGGGAGCACGCCGATCGCGGTGCCGAGCAGGACGCCGATCGCGGCCCACAGCAGGTTCATCGGGGTGAGCGCCGTACCGAAGCCGTCGATGAGGGAGTTGAGGGAATCCATCGGTCAGAGCACCCCCATCAGCGGGCCGCCCGGAAGGGGGACACCGAGCAGGTTGTCGAAGACGAAATAGGTGGCGAGGGAGATGCCGGCCGCGATGAGCGGGTCCCGGCCGTGGTGCCGGCTGCCGAGCGCGTAGGCGGAGCCCCAGAAGAGCAGTGCCCCGGCGATCGGGAAGCCCAGGGGGCCGATCAGGACGGCGGCGCCGAGGAAGACCCCGGTGAGCAGGAGAACGGTGCGCCAGTCGGCCGGTTCGTCGAGGTCGACGTCCTCGCCGCCCTCCGCCTCGCCGCGTCCGCCGCGCAGGACGTCGCCGGCGAGCAGGACGGAGATGAGGAGGAACAGACCGCCGATGACGAAGGGGACCGTGCGGGGGCCGACGGGGCCGCGCTGGGCGATGTCGACGCTCATGGTGAAGGCGTCGGTGAGGACGAGCAGGCCGAGCGCGAACAGCAGGACGCAGACGCCGAGTTCGGAGTGCTCGCGCAGCCAGGAGAGGGCGGTGCCCTCCTCCTGTACGGCTTCGGCGCCGGGCTGTGCTGCGGAGCCGGGCTGTGCTGCGGAGCCGGTGGGTTCGGTGGGTTCGGTGGTCACAGCCCCAGCTCCTTGAGAACGGTGGCGACCCGCTGGTTCTGCTCGTCGAGGAAGTCGCCGAAGGGTTCGCCGATGAGGAGGGCGTCGTCCCAGCCGTTCTTCTTCATCGACTCCTTCCACTGCTTCGAGCCGTGGAGTTCGCGGATCAGGCCGGTGAGCTTGTCGCGTTCGGCCGGTGAGAGGCCGGGCGGGGCGACGATGCCGCGCCAGTTGGTGAACTCGGTGTCGAGTCCGGCTTCGCGCAGGGTGGGGGCGTCGAGGCCCGGCACCCGCTCGGGACCGGTCACGGCGAGCAGCCGCAGCTCGCCCGCCTCGATCTGGTCGCGGTACTCGCCGAGGCCGGAGACCCCGAAGCCGACCTTGTCGCCGAGGATGGAGGCGAGGAGTTCGCCGCCGCCGTCGAACGGGACGTAGTTGACCGTCCTCGGGGCGATGCCGGCCGCCTGCGCCATCAGCATCGGGGCGAGGTGGTCCGGACCGCCGGGCGAGGAACCGCCGCCGACCGGGACGCGGGCCGGGTCCTTCTTCCAGGCGGCGAGCAGGTCGGCGATGGTCCGGTACGGGGAGTCCTTGGAGACGACGACGATGTCCGGCTCCTCGGTGAGCCGGGCGATCGGGGTGGTGTCGGCCAGCGTGCTCGGGGACTTGTTGGTGTGGACGGCTCCGACGACGCCGAGCCCCATGGAGAGCGCGAGCTTGCCGTTGCCGTGTTCGCCGACGAGCCGGGTCAGGCCGACCGTTCCGCCGGCGCCCGGCAGGTTGAACACCTCGATGTTGTGGGTGAGTCCGGCGTCCTCGGCGTTCTTGGCGAGGGTGCGCGCGGTGATGTCGTAGCCGCCGCCGGGAGTGTTGGGGACCATGAAGCGGAGCCCGGGAATCTGGGTGCCGGTGTCGGAACCGTCACCGGTGGACAGCAGGGGTGGCCCCACCACCACCAGCAACGCGGCCCCGAACAGGGCGAGGGGAGTGCGCAGTCGCACAGGTTCCGCCTTTCGCTGTGAAGTGGCCCACATGTTGCCTGCGCGTTAAGAAGCTGTCTCTCTTCCGGTATCAACGGACGTTGTGGTCATTGCGGTCGCCGCTTAGCGTGGCGGCGTGACAACTGTGCTGGTGGTGGACGACGACTTCATGGTCGCGAAACTGCACAGCCGCTATGTGTCCGCTATGGACGGCTTCGCGGTCGTCGGGGTGGCGCACAACGGCGCCGACGCCTTGCGGGCAGCCGAGCGACTGCGCCCCGATCTGGTGCTGTTGGACATCTATCTGCCCGATATGGATGGGATCGGGGTGTTGCGTGCCTTGCGTGCGGCGGAGGAGCGGGACGCCTCGCGCCCCAGCGCGGACGCCCTGTTCATCACGGCGGCCCGGGACGCGGGCGTGATCCGGGCGGCGCTGCGGGCGGGGGCCCTGCACTATCTGATCAAGCCGTTCAGCCGGTCCGCGCTCCAGGAGCAGATGCGCCACGTCGCCTCGCTGCGCACCCGCCTGGACAAGCTGGGCGAGGCCCGCCAGGAGGACGTCGACCAGATCTTCGGCACCCGCCCGCCCGGCTCCCGCGAGCTGCCGAAGGGCCTGGCCGCCCCCACCGCCGACCTGGTGGAGCGCACCCTGCGCGACCACCCCGAGGGCCTGTCGGCATCGGAGTGCGCCGAGGTGGGGGCGCTGTCCCGGGTGAGCGCGCGCCGCTACCTGGAGTACTTCACCGGGACGGGCCGGGCCGAGGTGACCCTGCGCTACGGAGGCACGGGCCGGCCGGAGCGCCGCTACCGCTGGACGGGGTGAGGCGGCGGGGGCGTCGTCCGCGCTCCGCGGTCGGCACGACAACCGCGGCACCGTCCGCACGGCGGCCCCGTCCGCACGGCGGCCCCGTCCGCACGGCGGCCCCGAGCCGGCGCGCCCCCGGCCCGCCGGGCCCTCGTTCCGGCGGGGCGTCCGACGGGTGCGCGGCTGTCGCGGCCCACGCGCCGCCCGCGCCCCGTTGCACCCTGTCGTCCGATGGATGACAATCCCGATGTCATCCAGCTGCTGACACGACGGGGGAGGCGCCCATGAACGCGGCGGACCAGCCGTCCACGGCCAGTACCGGGGCCAACGGCCCGGCGTCCTTCATCGCCGCCGCGGCTGCCCTTGCCGCCATGGGCGACGCGCTGCGCGACGCGGAGCGCGGGACCCCCGACGCCGTGGGCCCCGGGCCCGAACAGGCGCTGGCCTCCCTGATCCTGCTGCGGCAGGTGCGTGAGCATCTCGCGGGCTGGGAGACCGGGTTGATCGAGACCGCCCGGGGCGCGGGCGCCAGTTGGTCCGATCTCGCCCGCCCGCTCGGTGTCGCCAGCCGCCAGGCCGCCGAGCGCCGCTACCTGCGCGGTCGCCCCGGCGCCGCCGGAACCACCGGCGAGCAGCGCGTGACGGCCACCCGCCGGGCACGGGCCGCCGACCGCGCCACCGCCGACTGGGCCCGCGCCAACGCCGCCGACCTGCGCCGGCTCGCCGGGCAGATCACCGCGCTCACCCACCTCGGCCCCGCCGCGCGCTCGGCCCAGGCCGCCCTGCACGCGGCTCTCGGCGCCGCCGACGCCGCCGAACTCATCGCCCCGCTGGGCGGCATCCGCCCCTACCTCGATGCCCGCCACACCGGCCTCGCCCGATCCCTGGACGCCCTCGACGCCCGGGCGCACCACCACGCCGCCGGCGGTGACTGACTCCCACCGCCCGGAGCACACCGTGCGGGCATGCGCCCGGCCACACCGAACCACGCCCGTGCCGGGCAACGGCCCCTCACCGTTCCTTCTCCGAGTCCCTTCATGCCGTTCCACAGAAAGAGGTCCCCATGGGCAGCAACGTCGAGACGCTGGAATTCCAGGCGGAGACACGCCAGTTGCTCCGGCTGGTGATTCACTCGATCTACTCGAACAAGGACATCTTCCTGCGTGAGTTGATCTCCAACGCCTCCGACGCCCTGGACAAACTGCGACTGGAGTCGCTGACCGACTCCAGCCTCGCAACCGCATCGGCCGACCTGCACATCGCCCTGGAGACCGACCCGGAAGCCCGCACCTTGACGGTCCGTGACAACGGGATCGGCATGACCCGCGACGATCTGGTGGAGCTGATCGGCACGATCGCCAAGTCCGGCACCGCGGGCATGCTGGAGAAGATCAAGGAGTCCCAGGACGCCGCCACCGCCGAGAGCCTGATCGGGCAGTTCGGCGTCGGCTTCTACTCCGCCTTCATGGTCGCCGACCGGGTCACCCTGTGCACCCGGCGGGCCGGCACCGACACGGGCACCCGATGGGAGTCCGACGGCGAGGGCACCTACGCCGTCCAGGACGTCGACGGCCTGCCCGTGGGCACCTCGGTCACCCTGCACCTGAAGCCCGCCGACAGCGAGGACGGGCGCGCCGACTACCTGTCCGGGTCGAAGATCCGTCAGATCGTGAAGCAGTACTCGGACTTCATCCGCTGGCCCATCCGCATGGCCGCCGAGCGCACCGGCGACAACGGCGCGACCACCGGCGAGACCGACACGCTCAACTCGATGAAGGCACTGTGGGCCCGGCCTCGCACCGAGGTGACCGAGGACGAGTACAAGGAGTTCTACCAGCAGATCAGCCACGACTGGCTGCCCCCGGCCGAGACGATCCACATGCGCGCCGAAGGCACCTTCGAGTACGAGGCGCTGCTGTTCATCCCCTCGCAGGCGCCCTTCGACCTGTTCTCCCGCGAGACCAGGCCCGGTGTGCAGCTCTACGTCAAGCGGGTGTTCATCATGGACGACTGCGAAGCGCTCATGCCCAACTACCTGCGCTTCGTCAAGGGTGTCGTGGACGCCCATGACCTGTCGCTGAACGTCTCGCGCGAGATCCTCCAGCACGACCGGCAGATTCACGGGGTGCGCCGGCGCCTGGTCAAGAAGGTCCTCGGCGCCCTCAAGGACATGCAGTCCAAGGACGCCGAGCGCTACACCAAGGTGTGGGAGCAGTTCGGCCGGGCCCTGAAGGAAGGGCTGGTCGAGGACATGGACAACACCGAGGCCCTGCTGCAGCTGGTGTCGGTGGCCTCCACCCACGACCCCGACAGGACCACCACACTGCGCGAGTACGTCGAGCGCATGAAGGACGGCCAGGACACCATCTACTACCTGACCGGCGAGAGCCGGGCGATGGTGGAGAACTCCCCGCACATGGAGGCCGTCGCCGCGAACGGCTACGAGGTCCTGATCCTCACCGACCCCGTCGACGAGGTGTGGGTCGACCGCGTCCCGGCCTTCGACGGCCACCCGCTCCAGTCCATCGCCAAGGGCCAGGTCGATCTCGGCGAGCCGGCCGACGGCGAGAAGGAGGCCGACGCCGCCCGGGCGCGGCGCGAGGAGGAGTTCGCCTCCCTGCTGCCCTGGCTGACCGACGCCCTGTCCGAACAGGTCAAGCAGGTCCGCCTGTCATCACGTCTGACCACCTCGGCCGCCTGCATCGTCGGCGACGCCCACGACGTGACGCCGACCCTGGAGAAGATGTACCGGGCGATGGGTCAGCAGATGCCCACCGTCAAGAGGATCCTGGAACTCAACCCCTCGCACCCCCTGGTCGTCGCCCTGCGCACAGCACACGGCGCGAACGCCGACGACCCCGCACTCACGGAGGTGGCCGAGCTGGTCTACGGGAGCGCACTGCTCGCCGAAGGAGGCGACCTGCCCGACCCGGCCCGCTTCACCCGGCTGCTCGCCGACCGCCTGGCACGCACGCTGTAGCGACCGGGTGCGGCCCGGCATCCGATGAACCCGCCCGCGTCGGCGGCCCGTACGGGGCGCCGGCGCGGGCGGCTGCGAGGGGCCGGGCGATGCCGGCTGATCCGGCTCCATGAAGGAGGAGGCACACCGCATGAGTCCGGACGAGGTCACCAACATCATCAACGGGGGCGTCTACAAGGACGCCGTGATCCAGGCGGCCACGGTGACCGTGCAGAGCCCGCCCGCGCCCGCTCCGCCGAGCGACCCATGGGTACGGGCGGTGCTGGAATCGGGCGTCTGGACCCATGCGGCTCCTCGCGGCGTCGAGGCCCATGTGCGGCACGCCACACGGCTGGCACAGCGACTGGCCGACGTCCGGGATGCCGCCGAGCAACGCATCTCCGGGGACGCGTGGGCCGATCCCGGCTTCGCGACGCGGTTCGCGGACCGGGTGGAGTGGCTGCTCGGCGAGCCCGACGGCGCGCTCGACCTCTATCCGGCCGAGGCCGGGGTGCTCGTGCTGCTGCCCTACCTGTACCAGGTCCATCGGCTCCTGTTGGTCTCCTCCCATCTGGAGGTGGACCCGACCGATCTGCGGGCCCGGCCGCGCGCCGCCGGGGAGCGTGCGCGGTACCAGTCCTTCCTGGCCGGTCAGCACCTGCTGGTGAGCCGGGCCGAACTGCGGCCCGAGGCCGCGGGGGTGATCGGCTGGTGGCTGTACCACCGCTGGCTCGCGAAGGAGGAGAAGGGGGCAGACCAACTCGCCGCGCTGGAGGCCGAGATCGCCGGGGAGGGCGGACCGCTGACCGAGGCGTTGAACCCGCGGTTCCTGGCCAGGATCCTGATCGGTCTGCGGCTCGGCCCCGACGTCTGCAACCCCGAGCACCTCGGCCGGATGGAGGCGGACCAACTGCTGCCCGGGCCCGGCCGGCAACGCTTCCGTGAGCGGCGGGCGAGCCTGCTGGCGACCGTCGCGTACAGCGCTGCGGCCGAACTCACCGTCCTCCCGGACACGGTGGTCCAGCACACCGGTGTTCCCGGAGCCGTCGATCTGGACGGCGTGCGGCGGACCCTGGACCGGATGGCGTGGGGCGGTTCACCGGAGCTGCCGGTGCTGAAGGCGGTCTGCGAGCACGAGGCCGTGGTCGAGGCCCTGCGCGAGCACGCCGAGCGGCTGGACGGACTGCTTCTCGCGGTCGGGCGCACCCTGCCCGACCGTATCGCCCAGCCGATGCCTCCCCTGCCCACACGGGTCTCCGCGGACGGCGTGGAACCGGCGGAGGGAACGTTCACCAGCGGCGCGCGGTTCCGGCTGGACGACCGCCGGGTACGCGACCTGCTGACCGGGACCCAGCTCTACAAGGACCGCGGCCTGGCGGTGCGCGAGCTGTATCAGAACGCCCTGGACGCGTGCCGCTACCGGCGTGCCAGGACGCAGTTCCTGGAGCGGTCGGGGCGGCCCTTCCACCCGTACGAGGGCCGGATCGACTTCGTCCAGGGGACGGACGACGACGGACGCGCCTACCTGGAGTGTGCGGACGACGGTGTCGGCATGGGCGAGGCGGAGCTGCGCGGCGTGTTCTCCGACGCCGGGAGCCGCTTCGCCGAGCAGCCCGACTTCCTGCTGGAGCAGGCGGAGTGGGAACGGGTGGAGCCGCCCGTGCGGCTCCACCCCAACAGCCGGTTCGGAATCGGCGTCCTGTCCTACTTCATGCTCGCGGACGAGATCCGGGTGACGTCCTGCCGGATGGGGCTGGACGGCGTCCCCGGCCCGCTGGTGGAGGCGCACATCTTCGGCCCGAACCATATGTTCCGGATCGTCGAGAAGACGGAACGGGGCACGGTCCCCGGCACCCGGGTGCGGCTCTACCTGCGGGAGCCGCGCCGCTCCTGGTCGGCGCTGGAGACTCTGGCCGAGGTCCTGTGCATCGCCGAGTTCCGTACGGCCGTGACCCACGGCGGGCGGCAGCGGGTGTGGGAGGCGGGGGTCCTCCGGGCGAAGAGGGGCCGTACCCACGGTGAACTGGTGGAGTGGCACGACGGCCCGCCCGGCGCGCAGGTGATCTGGTGCCGGCACGGCGGCATGCTGCTGGTGGACGGCCTCGTGATCGAGCCGCGGCACGAGGTCGGGGTGATGTCCGGACTGCTGGGCGTCGTGGTGAACCTGAGCGGGGACCACGCCCCTCGGCAGCTCAGCACCGACCGTCTGACCGTGCTGACGGACATAGCGGCCCAGGTGGAGGAGGTGCTGACCGGCGCGGCCCCCGCACTGGTGGCGAGCGGAGCGGCGTTCCTGACCCTCGCATGGCTGGAGGACGTCGCCAAGAGCAGCCCACGCATCGCGGACCTGGTGGCCGAGGCGGCCCGCGCGGCGGGCTACGCGTTCACCGGATCGGAGGGGACGCCCGTGCCCGTGGAGGCGGGGTGCTTCCCGCTCGACCGGATGCTGCTCCCCCACCTGCTGGCGTCGAACCGTCACGCACCACGTCCGGCGAGCGCCGGGTTCTCCTCGATTCCCGACCACATTCTCCTCTGGCGCATGCTCGCTCTGGGGAAGAGCGACCTGTCACGTGAGCTGACGAAGCTCGTACCGGAGCTGTCCGAGCCGCGCCGGGTGGCCGATGCCCGTCCGTCGGATCTGGAGCTGCTCACCGGCAACCGAGGGGGGTTCGGGGCGACCCGGCCCTCGGATGCCTTCGGCGTCGCCCGGCGGCTGGGCTGCGATCCGGTGGGCCCGGCGGAACGTCGACGGCTCTTCGGGGTCGCGGACCTCGTGGTCCCCGAGCCCTCCGGCTCGGACGTGTGGGACCTCTCGGACATGACCTGGCTCGACGGTCCCTACGAACGGCGTCGTACGCATGCGACGATCGGTGAACTTCTGGAGATCCGCGAGAAGCTCGGGGTGAGCGCGGCGCGGGCGGCGCGCCTTCTTCGCTCCTTCAACGTCGCGGTGGTGCCGGCCGAACTGCCGGAAGGGTCGCCCGACGAGGTGGATCTCCGGCTGCTCCACAGGAACGGCGAGGTCGCCGAGCATCTGGGGATCTGGCACCTGGGTCCCGTACCGCCCGGGCACGTGGCCCAAGCCGCCCTGAACACCGGGCTGTCCCCGCACGCCGTACGGGAACGCCTCGAACGCTACGGCCTCAGCGTGGAGCCGTTCGACTTTCCCGAGGAGTTGGACGAGGAGTACGTCAGCCGGCTCAGCCGCGATCGCAACGGGAGGTGGCCCTGGGTGAGCAGTACGGCCCCGCTGACGCCCTGGCAACTGGTGGCGGCCCAGGATGCGTCGGAACTGACCGCCGAGGAGGTGCGGGCGGACTACGAGCGTCTCGGGTTCACTCTGCCGCCCCGTGCCGACCGCGCGGAGTCACCCGATGACTTCGATCTCCTCGCCGGATTCTGGGAGGTCGACTGGTCCCCCTTCCGGACGGACCGCGCACCGAGCTTCCACCAGCTCATGGAGGTGGCGGAGGACCTGGGACTCTCCCTGCGCACGCTCACCACCCGGCTGGCCGCGTACCGGGTGAGAACGGGCATGACCCTGCCGCAGCGCGAGACGGAGCTCGACCGCGACCTGTTCCGTTACGACAGCTTGCTGCGCATCACCGGGGAGACCGACGAACGGGACCTGCCCTGGTGGTTCTCGCTCACCCCGGACGACGAGATTCCCTTCTTCCTCCTTGTCCTGGCCGCCCGCGACCTGGGCCGGCGCCCGAAGGAGCTGGCCTCCCGGCTCCGTACCTACGGCCTGCGGGTCTCCCGTGGCGATCTTCCCCCGGACCTCGGCCAGCGCGACGCGCTGCGCCTGCTGACAGCCGACGAGCAGGCCGTACCGAGGCCGGCCGAACCCGCGATGCCGCTCGCCCAACTGGTCCGGATCGCCCGCCGGGTCGATCTGCCGGTGGTGGACACCGCACGCCACCTCCGCGACCTGGGCGTCCATGTCGACGATGTGGCGACAACCGTGCGGGCGGCCCTGGCGCGGGTGCCGTCCGGTGCGGGGGAACCTCCTTCCTGAGCGCCCTCTTAGCCGTGCCTTAAAGCGACCATAAGGATGGTCATTACCCCCTCCCATCAGGCCTTTTCAGCCTTTCGAGCGGCTAGCTTGCTGATCGCCACCCTCATAGCTGTGCCGTCTCGAAGGAGATCCACCCATGACCGCTCGCCGCAGGACCGCCGGAATCCTCGCCCTCGGTTTCGCACCGCTCGCACTGGCCGGGCTGGCCGCCGCCCCGGCCGTCGCGCACGGTTCGCTCACCGACCCGGTGAGCCGGGTGTCCGCGTGCTTCGCGGAGGGGCCGGAGAGCCCTGTGTCGGCGGCGTGCCGGGCGGCGGTCGCGGCGGGCGGGACCCAGGCGCTGTACGACTGGAACGGGGTGAACATCGCCAACGCGGCGGGCAAGCACCGTGAGTTGATCCCGGACGGCAAGCTGTGCAGCGCGGCCAACGACAAGTTCAAGGGCCTGGACCTCCCGCGCGCCGACTGGCCGGCCACCGCGCTGTCGGCGGGCAAGCACACCTTCCGGTTCCGTGCGACGGCTCCCCACCGGGGCTCGTTCGAGCTGTATCTCACCAAGCCCGGTTACGACCCCACGAAGCCGCTGGCCTGGTCGGACCTGGAGGCGAAGCCCTTCGCCGAGGCCACCGACCCGACGCTGGAGAACGGTTCGTACGTCTTCGACGGGACGATCCCCGAGCGCTCCGGGCGGCAGCTCGTCTACACGGTCTGGCAGCGCTCCGACTCCCCCGAGGCGTTCTACGCCTGCTCCGACGTGACGTTCGGCGGCGGTTCGGCGGGCGGCGGGACGCAGGACGGCGGCGCGGAGGAGGGTCAGCAGGGTTCCGGTGGCTCCGGCGCCGGGACCCCGGTGACGGCGCCCTCCGCACCGTCCGAGGAAGCGATCACCGAGGGTTCCGAGAAGTCGTCGGTCGAGCACAACGGCCACGGGGACGACGACGCGAACACCGGGGCGAAGGTCACCGCCGCCGCCCCGGCCGCCGAGGACGAGGGCAAGGCCGAGGGCAACGCCCCGGAGGCCAACGCGGCGGGTGCGGAGGAGGTGCTGGCCGAGACGGGTGGCTCCAGCAGCAGCACCTTCCTGGCGATCGGGGGCGCCGGGGTGCTCGCCGCCGGCGCGGCCGTGCTGTTCGCCTCGCAGCGCCGGCGGGCCACCGCGGCGGGCCGCCACGGCCGCTGACCTCCGCAGCACCCCCTCTCATACCCCTGCCGCGTCCCTCCGGGACGTCGGGCGCGGCAGGACGTGACGGGCCGGGGTCCGCCGTCCGCCCCATCGGACGCCGGGCCCCGGCCCGTCGTTGCGCGGCGGGTCAGCCGATGACCGAGGCGCAGGTGGTCGGGGTGGCGCGTGCCGGGTCGAGGGCGTTGGCCACTTCGTGGAAGGCGATGCGGTCGATGGTCCCGATCGCCACGTGCTCGGACAGGTCGACCGGGCACAGGTCCTGGAGCAGCACGTTGCGTACGTTCGGCCCGTCCAGGTACTGCGTGCGGTACGGGGTCACGACCTGGTCGTACTTGGTCGCGATGACGGTGTAGCGGACGCCCGGGACGGTGTCGCCGCCCGCGGTGAGCTTGGTGATGAAGGGTGATCCCGCGACCTGGTCGGCGAGTCCGGGGGTGTTGTCGCTGATGAACTTCTCGACGCCGGGGAAGAACGGCAGCAGCTTGGTGAGGCCGAGCAGCGTGGTGCCGTGGTTGTCCGGGGCGATACCGACGAGGGCGTTGACCTTGTCGGCGCCGCCGAGGAACTTCAGGTAGTAGTTCGGCATCATGCCGCCCTGGGAGTGGCCGACGAGGTCGGCCTTCGGGGCTCCCGTGGCGTCGAGGACCTTGTCGACGAACACGTCGAGCTGTTCGGCGGACTTGTCGATGGGGCCGAGGCCGTGGAAGAACGGCACGCCGGGGAGCTGGCCGTAGTCGAGGGAGAAGACGCAGTAGCCCCGGTTGACCAGGTAGGGGGCGAGGACCAGCCAGTTGTCGATCGAGTTCCCGAAGGTTCCGTGGACCAGGACGACGGGGCGGGGATGGGCGGCGGAGGGCTTGCAGGAGTAGTCGTTCCAGCCACGCGAGGTGGCCTCGGCGGCGGCCGGGGTGGCCGCGGTCGCGGTCGCCCCGGGGGCGACGAGGACGGTGAGGGCGAGGAGCAGGGCGGCGAGCAGGCTGCGCGTGCGGGGAACGCGCGCAGCACGGATCCAGGGCAGCATCGTGTGGTCTCCTTGCGGCTCAAGGGAGGTGCGATGGCGGTGCGCCCTGTGGCCCGGACCACAAGCTTTATGTGCTCATGCCAAATTACGCACGAGTAAGGTGGGGAGGGAAGTTACGCGTCGGTAAAAACTGGCGGGGCGGCGAGTGCTCACTCCCGGCCACCGACACGGCCGGCCGTCCGCCTCCCCCTGTCGGCGGGTGACGCGCGGCCGGCCGGTGACGGGCCGTCGGGTCAGGAAGTCGCCGCCCCTGTCGTGGACGTCGACTGGCCGGCCTCTCCCGTTTCGCCCGCAGCCCCTTCCCGATCCGCGCCTTCGCCTGCGCGCCCCACGTTCCGGAGCAGCATCGTGGCCGTGACGGCCAGTGCGAGCATGACCGGGACGGAGCCCATCGCAATCCAGGCGAGGCCCTGGGCGAAGGAGTCCCTTGCCGCGGAGACGAGTTGGGCCCCTGTCTCCGCCGGCAGCCGCCCGGCGGCCTCAAGGGCCGCGGGCAGGTTGTCGGCGACCGCCTCCCGGGCGGAGGCGGGTACGCCGTCCGGCACCGAGCCGGTCATCCCGCCGTGGTAGGCGACGTTCAGCACGCTGCCGAGGACCGCGATGCCGAGGGCGCCGCCCAGCTCCTGGGTCGTCTCCCCCACCGCGGCCGCGGAGCCCGCCTGCTCGGGCGGCGCGGCGTCGACGATCATCCCGATCCCGAGGGACGAGACCGGCATCAGGCCGGCGAACAGCAGCGACGCGGCCGTGACGACGGTTCCGATCCCGGAGCCGCTGTCCACCTGGGAGAGCACCGTGAAGCCGACAGCGGCGATCGTGAGACCGGCGCCGAAGACGTACCCCTTGCCCACCCGGGCCGCGACACCCTGGGCGACGAACATCGCGAGGGTTCCGCTGACGACCATCGGCAGGCTCCACACCGCCGACTCCAGCGGCTCCATGCCCACCACCATCTGGATGTACTGGGAGATGAGGAACTGACTGCCCAGCATGAACACCACGGTGAGGGTCAGCGTTCCGAGGGAGACGCTGAAGCCGCGGTTCGCGAAGAGCTTCATGTCGAGCAGCGGGTCGGTGAGCCGGCGCTGCCGCAGGACGAAGAGGGCGCCGATCACGAGACCGGTCACCAGGGACAGCAGCGGCAGCCAGGTGACACCTTCCTCGGCGAACTCCTTCACGCCGAGGACGACCAGCAGAATGGCGGCCAGCGACATCGCGGCGCTGGTCAGGTCGAGTCGGCCGGCGTCCGGGTTACGGACCTCCGGAAGCACCAGCGGGCCCGCCACCAGCAGGAACACCATGACCGGCACGGCCACGAGGAAGACCGAACCCCACCAGAACGCCTCCAGCAGCACACCGCCGACCAGCGGGCCGACCGCGCCGCCCAGCATGAAGCTCGTCATCCACACCGTGATGGCGAAGCTGCGCTGCTCGGCGTCGTGGAACATGGCGCTGATCAGCGAAAGCGTCGACGGGCCCAGTACCGCACCGGCAAGGCCGAGGAGGGCACGGGCCACGATCAGCGTCTCCGCGGTGGGCGCGTAGGCGGCGAGCACCGACGCGAGGCCGAAGGCCACAGCCCCGGTCATCAGCATCCGGCGACGGCCGATGCGGTCGCCGAGCGTCCCCATGGTGATCATCGCGCCGGCGATGACGAACCCGTAGACATCGGTGATCCAGAGCAGTTCCGCCCCGGACGGCTCCAGGTCCCGGCTCAGGGTCGGCAGCGCCAGATGGAGCACGCTCATGTCCATGATCACGAGCATCGCGGGCAGCGCCAGCGCCGCCAGCCCGATCCACTCGCGCACCCCGGCGCGCGGCGCGGTTTCCGTGTCCACCGAAATCTCCCTTCCGGGCCACTCGACCCGTCGGGCTTACCCTAGGTTTTGAGCTTTCGATTGGTAAGGGCTTACCTGTCGGTCAGCCCCGGACCGGGCCGATAGCCAGCAGGCCGGACCGCCGGTCCGGGAGATCATTCGACGAGCCGTTCGGCACAGAAAAGCGCCCCGCTCCGGGGAGCGGGGCGCCGGTGAACAGCGTTCACCTCACGTCGTCATGACGCTCGCGCGCGGCGACGATGTCTCCGATCCGATGCGTGATCCACTCGACCAGGCCGCCCAGCGTCACCGCCAGTTCCCGCCCCAGGGGGGTGAGCGAGTAGGTCACCTGGGGCGGCACGGTCGCTTCGACCTCGCGGGCGATCAGCCCGTCCCGCACGAACACCCGCAGATTCTGGGACAGCATCTTCTCGCTGATGCCGCCGATCCTGTCCCGCAGCACGTAGAAGCGCATCGGCCCCTCCTGCAACGAGGCCAGAATCAGCACGCCCCAGCGGCTGCTGACGTGATTCAGCACCGTCCGGGCCGGGCAGTCCGCCGTGAATGCGTCACTCATGGCGACGCCTTTCTCATCCTTGACCTCAGAGCTTACGTCCACATCCGGAACTTACCTCAGGACATGCCCTTACGAAAGGATAGCCCGAAGCTCGTCCACCCCCGGCGCTACGCCGTTCGGCCGCGCCCCGCCTGCGCTTGCGCCGCCCCGCCCGGACCGTGGGGGCATGACTTTCGTCGACGAGGTGAAGAACGCCGTCACCCCACGGGCCGCCCTGCTCGTCATCGGTGTGCTCGGACTGCAGTTGCTGTTCATCGCGTCCTACGTCGGAGCGCTGCACAAGCCCAAGCCGACGGATGTCGCGTTCGGGGTGGTGGCCCCGCAGCAGATGTCCCAGCAGCTCGTCGACCGGCTGGACGAGCTCCCCGGCGGGCCGCTCGACCCCCGTACGGTGAGCAGCGCGGCCGAGGCCCGCGAGCAGATCATGAACCGCGACATCGACGGCGCCCTGATCGTCTCGCCGGAAGGCCGCACCGACACCCTGCTGGTCGCCTCCGGCGGCGGCACGGCTCTGGCCACTTCCCTGGAGCGGATCCTGACCGAGGTCGACGCCTCCCAGCAGCGGAGCGTGCGGACCGTGGACGTCGCCCCGGCCTCCGGCGAGGACTTCAACGGGCTCTCGTCCTTCTACCTGGTCGTCGGCTGGTGCGTGGGCGGCTATCTCTGCGCCTCGATCCTGGCGATCAGCGCCGGCGCCAAGCCCGCCAACCGGCAGCGGGCGGTGATCCGGACCGGAGCCATGGCCCTCTACTCGGTCGTGGGCGGCATCGGCGGCGCGATCATCATCGGCCCGGTCCTCGGCGCACTGCCGGGCAGCTTCTGGGGCCTGGCCGGCCTGGGCGCCCTGGTCGTCTTCGCGGTCGGCATGACCACGCTCGCGCTGCAGGCCCTCACCGGCATCGTCGGCATCGGCCTGGCCGTCCTCATCATCGTCATCGCGGGCAACCCGAGCGCGGGCGGCGCCTTCCCGCTGCCGATGCTCCCGGACTTCTGGCGGGCGATCGGCCCGGCCCTCCCGCCGGGGGCGGGCACCTGGGTGGCCCGCTCGATCGCCTACTTCCAGGGCAACGCGGTCACCGGGCCGCTGCTGGTGCTTTCGGCCTGGGCGGTCGTCGGCACGGCGCTGACCCTGCTGCTGTCGATGCGGCACCGGGCGGACGCGGATCCGACGGGCGCCGCGGTCACGGGCACCACGGCCACGGGCCCCGCCCCGGGAACGGACGCCGGCGGATCGACGGCGGCCTGAAGCCGGACCCGCCCCCTTCTCCCCGTCACTCCCCCTTCACGACTCTTCACCCCCCTTTTCCGCCTTCACGCGCTTCACGCGCTTCACCCGCTTCACGCCCTTCACCCCTGATGATCCGTGTGTGGGGCCGCCCCGACGGCGGCCCCATCTGACATGCGCCCCAATTCTTGATGTCCGGTCAGCGCGACGACTAGGCATGACAGGTCCATGGCGACATGCTGGAGCCGCCTCGTACCACCCGACGAGGAGCACGGCCAGGACCAACTCCCTTCTCCCCCACGGAGGTCGCTCATGCGTCGTCGATTCACGGTTCCGCTCGCCGCAGTCGCCCTGTCGCTCCCGCTCAGCCTGATCACCGCCGCTTCCGCCTCGGCCGCACCCGCCGACAAACCTCAGGTGCTCAGCTCCTGGACCCAGACCAGCGCCTCCAGTCACAACGCCTGGAACGCCGCCCGCAACAACCAGGGCGCCTGGTCCGCGTACGGCTTCAACTGGTCGACGGACTACTGCAGCAGCTCCCCCGACAACCCGTTCGGCTTCCCCTTCCAGACCTCCTGCGCGCGCCATGACTTCGGCTACCGGAACTACAAGGCTGCCGGTACGTTCTCCGCCAACAAGGCCCGCATCGACTCCGCCTTCTACGAGGACCTCAAGCGCGTGTGCGCCGGGTACTCGGGCGCGACGAAGACCTCGTGCAACGGCACCGCCTGGACCTACTACCAGGCCGTGAGCATCTTCGGCATCTCCCCGGCCAAGGCGGACTCCGACAATCTGATCAAGGCCGCCTGACCGCCCGGCCGCCCGCTCCACCACGCACGACACCGCACCGCACCGCACCGCACAAGGGAGAGGCCCCCGGCGTACCGGGGGCCTCTCCTTGTCGCCGTGACGCGGTGGAGCGTCAGCCGATCTCGGCGCCGTAGGCGGCCAGCGCCTCCGGTACCGGCTGGAAGAAGGTCGTGCCGCCGGAGGAGCAGTCGCCGCTGCCGCCCGAGGTCAGACCGAGCGCGGTGTCGCCCGCGAAGAGGGCGCCGCCGCTGTCGCCGGGCTCGGCGCAGACCGTCGTCTGGATGAGGCCGTTGACGATGTCGCCGTTGCCGTAGTTGACCGTGGCGTCCAGCGCGGTGACCTCACCGTCGTGCACCTGGGTGGTGGAGCCGCTGCGGGTGACCGCCTGGCCGACCGTCGCGTCACCCGCCTGGGTGATCGCCTGGGTCGAGCCGTCGTAGAGGTTCACCTCGCTCGGGTGCGCGGTGTCCGAGGTGTACTTGACCAGGCCGTAGTCGTTCTCCGGGAAGCTGGAGCCCTCGTTCGCCCCGATCTCCGAGCCGCCCTGGGTGTCCGACCAGCTGGTGACCGACTCGGTGCAGTGACCGGCGGTCAGGAAGTACGGCTCACCGCCCTTCACCACGTTGAAGCCGAGCGAGCAGCGGGAGCCGGAGCCCCAGATCGCGTCGCCGCCCGCGATCATCGGCTTGAACTCGCCAGCCGTCCTGTTGAGTTCGGCCGTGCCGCCGAGCCCCTCGACCACGGCCGAGAGCTTCTTCCAGGCCGCACCGTCGACCGTGCTGTCGGCGGTGACGAGCACCTTGTTGCTCACCGGGTCGACCGCCCAGGAGGTTCCCGGG
This sequence comes from Streptomyces anulatus, assembly GCF_014650675.1. GTDB lineage: Bacteria > Actinomycetota > Actinomycetes > Streptomycetales > Streptomycetaceae > Streptomyces > Streptomyces anulatus. The sequence goes on from NZ_BMVK01000006.1 coordinate 414,861, forward strand.
ATCGTCGCCTTGTCGGTGAGGGTCCCCCGGGCCGACTTCAGCTCGGCGAGGGAGTTCTCCACGATTCTGGCCTTGCCGCCCGCCTGGCGGACCTGCTCGGCGCCGGCCTCGTCGACGACGTTCACGACGAGGGCCTTCGCCGTGGTGTCGTAGTACGAGCCTGCCGCGTCCGCGCCCAGGTCACGGTCCAGGGCGGTGGCCAGCTTTCCGGCCGCGTCCGCGCTGAGGGTCTTGGCCGTGAATGCCGGTACATCGTCACTGGCGTTCGCAGTCTGGAACGTGAATCCCGCTGCGACCAGGGCGACGACGGCCGAGCCGGCCAGCGTCGCGCGCTTCCTGGATATGCGTCGATGCTTCAACTTCGACCTCCTGTGGGGCCGTGCACGGAGCAAGTGGGGTGCCCGTACACGGAGGATGGGGAACCCACTATTCCGAGGCGGCGAAACGCACACAAGGTCGACTTCCAGACGTGCACACGACAGCGACGCTTCACACGCGAGGCGTTCACCTCCCCCGGGTCGTGCCACGTCGGTTCCGATTGCGAACACCCGGTGCAACCGTTGACGGCCCCTGGGTGAGGACTAGTCCTGTCCTGTATTCGCCTGTCCCGGTCCGCATGGTGTGCCCACCCGTCCGGATGCCGACGGAATCGTCCGCCGGGAGCCTCCCAGTACCTTCACAGTTCCTGTCGCCCAACAGTCCCGGTAACGCCTCTGATGGGTCATCATCGAAAGGGCAGCACACGCCGGACACACCGTGTCCGGGCCGGCCGGGTGACCGAGCGGAGGAGGAACGGGTGCGCAATCGGGTGCTCGCGGCGGACGGGCGGCATCTGATGGTGGAGCGGATGGGCGACCCGCGGGGAAGACCGGTCTTCCTCCTCCACGGCACTCCGGGCAGCAGGCTCGGGCCCGCTCCCCGCGGCATGGTGCTGTACCAGCGCCACACACAGCTGATCACCTACGACCGCCCGGGATACGGCGGCAGCGACCGGCACGAGGGCCGCCGGATCAAGGACGTCGTCGAGGACGTCCGGGCGATCGCCGACTCGTTGGGACTGGAGCGGTTCGCCGTGGTGGGCCGCTCCGGCGGGGCCCCGCACGCCCTGGCCTGCGCGGCGCTGATGCCGGAACGGATCACCCGGACCGCGGCTCTGGTCAGTCTCGCGCCCTGGGACGCGGCCGGTCTCGACTGGTTCGACGGGATGACCGCGTCCAATGTGCTCGCGTACTCCACGGCGGCCGACGACCCGGAGAGCCTTGCCGAGTCCTTCATCATGCGCTCGGCGCAGATCCGCCGGGACCCGGTCAGGCTCCTGGACGATCTGCGCCGGGAGCTGACCGACTCCGACCGGCTGGTGGTCAACGACGCGGGCATCCGGTCCATGCTGCTGCGCAACTTCAGCGAAGGGCTTCGCCATTCGGCCTACGGCTGGATCGACGACGCCATCGCGTTCTGCAGCCCCTGGGGGTTCGACCCCGCCCGGATCACCGGCGAGGTGCTCCTCTGGCACGGGGTGAAGGACGTCTTCGCCCCGGTCGGCCACTCCCGCTGGCTGGCCGGGCAGATCCCGGGTGCCACCGCCGTACTCGAACCGAAGGCGGCCCACTTCGACGCGTTCCCGATGCTCCCCCGCGTCCTCGACTGGCTGCTGGACGAGCGGGAGCACCCGGACGGTGCCATGCGGGCCGCCGTGCCGGGAGGGTGAGCCCTCCCGGCCGGACGGTCACACCGACATCGGTTCCAGCTCCCGCCTGAACCGCTCCTCGGTCCGGGCGATCCGGACCAGCGGATGGTCGTCGCCGAGCTGGCGCGACAGCTCGGGGACGATGTCCGCCCGCAACTGCACGGCTTCGTCGTCCCGCCCCATGGCGCCGAGCGTGACCGCCATGTTCGAGGTCATGGCCAGGGTCTCCGGATGGTGCGAACCCAGCGCCTCCCGCAGCTGCCCGGACAGTCGCTGCTCGGTCTCCAGCACGATGGCCAGCTCACCTCGGTCCGCCGTGGCGCTGGCCAGGTTCATCACACAGAACAAGGTGTTCGGGTGATCCCGGCCGAACGTCTCCCGCATGGACGCGACGACCAGCTTCAGCACGCGCTCCGCCGCTTCCGGCTCCCCGGTTCCCGTCAGGTAGACGCCGAGGTTGTTCTGCGCCGCCAGGGTGTACGGGTGCTTCTCCCCCGGCACCTTCATGAACTGGTCGACGACCTCCTGCGCGGTGTCCCTCGCCTCGGCGTTCTCGCCCGCCGCGAACAGGTCCGCGGCGAGGTTGAGGTCGCAGGCCAGCGACTCGGGGTTGGCGATGGTGTACTTCGCCCGGTAGCGGGCTCGGGTCGCCACCGTGAGACGGCGGGCGTCCTCCAGCCGCCCTGCCCTGCGCAGCGACACCGCAAGGCTCTTGGCGGCGCTCAGCGTGGCCGGGAAACTGCGGCCCAGCGTCTCCTTCGAGCTGTTGTACGTCGTGCTGAGCAGCCCCACCGAGTCCTCGTACCGTCCGACCTCCCGCAGGTCACGGGCGAGGTTCATGGCGGAGGACAGGCTGTAGGGGTGCTTCGGTCCGAGCACCTGGGAACGGAGGTCGTAGACGTCCTGGTCGATCTCCCGGGCACGGGCGTACTGGCCGACGCTGCGCAGGTTCAGGGCCAGGTTGTTGGCGGCGGCCAGGGTCCGGGGGTGGGAGTCGTGGAAGATCTGCCCGAACCCCTCGTGGGCCTCGGTCGCCATCTCGATAGCCCGGGCGTAGTCCCCCAGCAGACCGAGGTCGATGGCCAGGCTGCTGGTGGTCATGTACGTGTGCGGGTGCTCGGGACCCAGGACCGCCCGCTGCCGTTCCAGGGTGAACTCGTCCAGCTCCTTCGCCTCCACGTAACGCCCGCGGGTGCGCAGGATGTTGGAGAGGTGGAAGCAGAGGTAGAGGTACTGCAGGTCCCGCTCCCCCAGCTTCTCCTTCCAGATGTCCCTCAGCTCGTCGCCCAGGGCTCCCGCGGTCCTGACGTCTCCGCGCTTCCAGAGGTAGCGGACCCGGTCGATCAAGAGCCTGCGGGTCTCCGGCTCCTTGCAGTTGCGGGCGTCGGAGGGGCCGAGGTGCGGCCAGATCGTCGCGAAGCGCGGCCAGGTCTCCGGGTTGTCGATCGGCTCGTCGTCGTCGGGCCGGGCGCCGGCGAGGATGCGGTGGACGACGTGCCGGGCCTCGCGCTGCTCCTCGTCGCTGAGCTGCGCCTTGATCACGGCCTGGACGAGGCGGTGGACCTGGATGGAGTTGGAGACCTGGTCGACCTTGGCGAGGGCGAACCGGCCGATCTCCCGGATGACCCGGCCCAGCACCAGCTTCTCCTGGAGCGAGGAGTCGTACGGCTTCAGCGCGTCGATCATCTCCTTGCTGTAGAGGAGGTTCGCGGAGATCGGTTCCGGGGCGAAGAAGGCGCAGAGCTGGAGCAGCCGCACCGCTGCGGGCGAGCGCTCCTTGAGCCGGGCGATGGAGATGTTCCAGGTCGCCGCGACCGGTTCCGGGTAGCCGGCCGGCTGGTTGAGCCCGAGGACCTGGGGAGCCTGCTGGGCGAGCTGTTCGAGATAGGCGTCGATGGGCGTGGCGGTCTCCGCGATCCAGGCGGCCGCCTGTTCCACGGCGAGCGGCAGGTCGCCCACGGCGGTCGCCACCTGGTCGGCGTCCTCGTCGCTGAGTCCCGGGGCCCGGCGCTGGAGGTGCTCGATCGACTCCTCGCGCAGGAAGACGTCCACGGGCAGCGCGTCGCCGTGCTGGGACCAACTCTGGTTGCGGGAGGTCACCAGGATGTGGCCGGAGCCGCCCTGCGGGAAGTAGCGGCGCAGCTGCTCGGGATCGTCCGCGTTGTCGAAGACCAGCAGCCAGCGGTCCGAGGGCACGCCGCGCCGCAGCAGGTCGACGGCCTCCTGGGAGGCGGCGGCCATGTCGTCGCCTCCCTGGGCGCCGAGCCGGACGGCGAGTTCGGCGAGCGAGGCGACCACGTCGTCGGGCTGCTCGGACGATATCCACCACACCAGGTCGTAGTCGGCCATGAAGCGGTGCACGTACTCCAGGGCCACCTGGGTCTTGCCGACGCCGCCGAGTCCGTACAGGGTCTGCGGCTGCGGCAGGACGACGGCCAGGCCGCCGCCGAGCTGGTCGCGCATCCGCTCCAGGACGAGCGAGCGGCCGGTGAAGCCGGGGTTGCGGGGCGGCGCGTTCCAGATCCTCGGCACGGTGCCGGGGAAGCGGGGCCCGGGCGAGACCCCGTCCGTCACCTGCACCGGGCGGTCCAGGGCCCGCATCACGGCGGTGGTGGCGTGCACCTCGTCCAGCCGGAAGAGGTCGACCGGGTTGCGGTCGATGTACGGGGCGCTCAGGCGTACGTCCCCGACCCGCAGGGGGACCAGTCGGCGGCGGCCGCTGCCGACGGCCTCGGCGGCGGTCCGTTCCCACAGCTCGACCGCGCGCTGGGACTTCAGATAGGCGCTGGAGAGCAGCACGACGGTGCGGGCGGCGTTCTCCGGGGCGGTGTCGGCCGCCTCCTCCGGGGGGCGTTCGGCGGAGACGTCGCGCGGGACCACCCGGAAGCCGGCCCGGGTGAGAATCGATTCGAGCCAGTCGGCCCACATCCGGTTCTCCGCCACGTAGCTGAGGAAGAGATCGGCGGGCAGCGCGGGCCGGCGCCGGGTGAAGGCGTCGCGGATCCGCAGGCGGACCTCCTCGCCGATCGGGGGCATCGAGGTGATCTCCCGGTCGGTGATGACCGCGACGAGCCGTTCGAAGGCGGAGAGCAGCGAGTTGGTGAGCCCGGCCTCGTCACCGAAGGTGGCGAGCGTCTCCTCGTAGGCGTAGTAGGGCCGGTAGGGGATCTCCACCGCGCCCCAGTAGGCGGTGAGTTCGTCGCCGGACAGGTCGCGCGGCAGCCGGTCGAACTTGAGCCGGGCCAGTGCCCGGCCGGCGTCCGCCTTCTCCTTCTCGCCCTCGTCGATGCGCATCGGGACGGGGTAGAGGGCGATGGGCCGGCCGGTGTTGCGCTCGGCGATCTGGCGGGCGACGGAGGCCGCGCCGTCGATGGACTGGTCGCTGAGGGTGAAGCAGTCGACGAGCACGTCCGGGAGGTGGACGGTGCAGATGTCGGCGATGTCGCTGAGGCCGGTCCGGCTGTCGATGAGGATGTAGTCGTAGTTGGCCTTCATGTCGTCGCGCAGCGCGTCGAAGAAGTGGCCGCCGCCGAACCGGTCGTAGAAGTTGTCCCAGTCGAAGGTGGAGACGGTCGCGGAGTATTCGCGGTTCTGCCGTCCGGCGGAGACGAAGTCGAGCGTGCCGCCCTGCGGGAACTCCCAGCCGAGCGACTCCGGGGTCAACGACACGGCGTGCGGCTGGATGCGGGCGTAGTCGCGGTGCCAGTCCTCGGCGCGCTGGGCGGGGCTGGTCGCGGCCCACGCGTACTCGGTGATCAGGTCGATCACGCCGGTGGTGGCGCCGAGGGTGGCCGGGTCGAGGAAGGGGTGGAAGAACCGGTGCAGCCCGGGGGCCTCCAGGTCCCAGTCGACGGCCAGCACCCGCTTGCCGTTGGCCGCGAGGATCCAGGCGGTGTTGGCGAGCGCCATGGTGCGCCCGGTACCGCCCTTGTACGAGTAGAAGGTGACGATGCGCCCGTCACGACCGGCACTCATAGGTCCTCCGCTTCCGTCGCAGGGTCGTGCGGGTCGGGGATGTAGCTCGTACTGCCCATGGGACCGGTGAGCCGGGTCCGCTCGCCGGAGCCGCCGCCGGAGCCGGGAGGGTAGGCCTTCGCGTGCTTGAGGTACTGCTGGGCGGCCACTTCGACCACCTGGGGCAGGAGTTGGCCGAACGCCTCCATGGTGGGCACTCCCTTCGCCGCGGCCCGGCAGAGGGCCCGGCCCTGGCCCATCTTGATCGGCATGGTCGCTTCGAGCTGCTCGATGAGCTCGCTCTCCGCCGCTCTGCTCTGGTGGTCGTCACGGCTCCAGGGCACGACCATGGTCACCCAGGGACGGTTCTCGGCGTCGAAGGCGGCGAGCCTGCGGCGGTGGTCCTCGTCCCTGAGGGCCCAGCGGTCGACGAGCAGGATCTCGGGGGTGCTGGGCGGGGCCTTGCCGTCGTGCCGGTCCTCGTCGAACGAGCTGATGACGGCCTGGTAGTTGAGCGAGCGGACCAGTTCCTCCGCCACATATGCCAGGGGGCGGGCGGCGGCCGGGTAGTAGGGGTTCCAGTCCTGGGGGTGATCGCCGTAGTGGTCGCTGTTGCGGCCCTCGGGCAGATCGTGGCGGGTGGGCGCCGCGATGGTGATCTGCATCGGCCGGGGGGCGCCGACTCCGCTGCTGGGGGAGCCGAAGGCGCTGGGCGCGAGGCGGTAGTCGACGGGGCGGCCGGTGTCGATGCGGACCGAGTCGGCGACGCTGACGATGCGTTTGGCCAGTTCGTAGACGGCCCGTTCGTATTCCTCGGCGAAGAGTCTGAGCTTGATCAGACCGTAGAGGCCGTCGCTGACGTACCGTTCCCCGAAATCACGGTGGTTGAACTGCAACCGTTCGGCGGAGCCGGGCAGTTGGCTCGGCGGCACCGGTACCCAGAGTGCCGGGACGATGGCCTCGGCGGGCTGGTTGGAGCGGGCGCGGTGGTGGATGGCCCGCTGTTCGAAGGCGTACCACTCCTTCCCGCACATCTCGCTGGCGAAGTAGCGCGGTGAGAAGAGCGGGACGAAGACGCGGCAGGTGGCGAGGACGTCGCCGAGCCGTTCCGACCAGCCCTCTCCGGAACGTATCTCCCGGTCCATGAAGCCCGCGGGCGCGCCCGCGGGTAAGTCGGTCATGGCCATCACATGACCGCAGAGATCCTGGAAAAGCCGCTCGACCCACATATCGGGGTCCGTGCCGCCGCCGTACCCCGGCGTGTGGGCGTAACTCAGAAAGAAATACGGCCGATGGCCCACCGCTCGCTGTTGCGTCGATGCGTGCACACGACCCCCGTCCTGTGTGAGCACTCGCATCCCGGAAGGAGGAAGGGAGTGGAAGCGAACTCATCATTCCGGAGCGGACCTCTTTCCACCCCCCTGCCGTTCGGTCATTCGAACGTCGCTTTTTGGTCAGATTCCAGGACGTTCACCTGCCGACCGGACGACGGGAAGCTCCTGCCGCGATTCTTCTCGGCCGCACTCCGTGTTCCGCTGATCTCCTTGCGGACAGCGGAGATCAGCTGTTTACCGTCGACCGTCACCTCCGCCGCGTTTTCGATCTTGTCGAGAGCTTCCGGAACACCCGTGAGGAAGCGCGGATCGTAAAGCCCGAGCCCCGCCCGTTCGAATGTCTCGGCCAGCAGTCGGGAGAACGTCACGTGTTCGTTCCCCCAAGGCGTCCGATGTTCCCAGGTACCGTCCAAGGCGTAAAGATCCGTCACTTCACCGAGCGCCCGCAGTTTCGCCCGGCGGAATCCGCTCAGCAGGCCGAGGGCCAGCTCGTTCGCCTCGGCCGACGGCCCGACGCCGAGCGCTCCGGGCCCGTGGCGCCCCGGCTCGGCGTCACCGGTGAACAGCGGGGTCAGCGTGGTCAGCGTCAGGGCCGCCTCGGCCGCCTGGCCGGGTACGGCGTCGGCCAGCAGCGACCAGGCTTCGCCGACCCGGTGCGCCCAGGCGTCGGCCTCCTCCGCTTCCAGACGGTCGGTCGCGGGGGCGTCGAAGCAGTCGCGGAGGGGGTCGAGGTCGTCCAGCAGGAGTACGGGGGCGGGCGCCCGGCGCAGGACGTGTACGGGCAGCCAGTGCGGGCCCTCGGGCTCATCGGGGGCGATGCGCAGCTCCGTGCCGGGCGCGTCCTCCGGCCGCCGGACGAGGAATCCGTCGCCCGTGGCGCGCACCACGGCCGTTCCCCGCTCCCCCGGGCCACCGAGGAGCACGGTGCCGAGGGTGGGCAGATACAGGCCTCCGTCCCGGTACGCCACCGGCACGGGCAGGTCGAGTCCGGCGCGGACGGCGGCGGCGGCCACGGTGGCGCCGAGCCGTTCGGCGGCGGGCCCCGTCAGGCCGCGGCCCGCGTCGACGTCCGCCAGGGCGTCGACCAGCCAGGTGCGGGTGTAGGGGTGGGCGAGCACCGTGTCGAGCGCCTCGGCGCCCGGGGTGTCCGCCTCCACTGTCGCCGCGAGCCGCCAGGCGTCGTCCCAGAGGGCTCCGCCCCGCCCGTCGAGGGTGTCGTGGAGAACGGCGAGCAGGGTACGGGTCAGGTCCTGGTGGGCGGCGAGCAGTTCGTCCGGCGCCCGGACGGCGGGCGACTCGGTGGCCGCGGCCGTACGCTCCTCGATACCCCGGATCAGGGCGGCCAGGTCGGCGCAGTAGACCGACGGGTTGTCGAAGCCGCTGCCGGCGACGCTGTCGGGGCCGCTGTCGGAGCGGTAGCGGTGGGTGTAGAGCCCGCCGCCGCACGAGCGCACGACCGGGCACCGACGGCAGGTCTCGCTGACTCCGGCCAGACCGAGCTGCCGCGCCCGGACGCCGGGGTGGGCCGCGACCTCGTCGAAGGTGTTGTGGAAGACGTCGAACCCGGTGGCGGCGGCGCCCTCGTAGGCGCTCTTGAGCGAGTCGACCTGTTCCAGCTGCCCGTCGGTCTCGATGACGACGAGGTCGGTGGGGGCCAGGCCGAGGGACTCGGTGAGGCTGGGGCCGCCGTTCAGGCTGGAGAGCACGGAGGCGAACATCCGGACGGGCATGGGGCGGCCCTGCTCCGTCCAGCGGTCGAAGACCGTCAGGAGCCAGTCGGCGTACGCGGTGGGCGATCCGTCCGGCCGAGGGGGCGGGTCGTCCCAGGTGGCGTGCGGCAGCAGGAAGTCGACGAGCGGGGGTTCGAGTCCGGCGAGGGCGTCGTGCACGGCCACCGGATCGTTGTGGATGTCGACCGTGCACAGCAGGCCGAGGTCCAGATGGCGGTAGCGCTCCTCGCGGAGCAGTTCGACCGCTCGCATCACCATCGGGTGGCTGCTGCGTCCGTTGGCGAAGAGGCGGTGGCGGTCGTTGGCCGCGCGATCGCCGTCGAGCGAGATCCCGACGCGGACGTGGAACTCGTCGAAGAGGTCGAGATAACGGGGGCTGAGCTGGACGCCGTTGGTGTGGATCCTGAGGTCCAGCTCAGCGATGCCGTTCAGGGCCGAGCCGAGCTCCTCGCAGACCCGTCGCAGTCGCGCGGGCCCCGCCAGGAGCGGTTCCCCACCGTGCAGGATCACTGTGAGGGAGGGAAGCGCATGAGTCGTCGCATGCTCGGCCAGGCGCCGGGCAGTCCAGGAAATCGCCTCGTCAGAGATGGTCTTGGGGCGTGTCAGCCAGCTCTGGTCGGCATGTTCATAGACATAACAATGATCACAGGCCAGGTCGCACCTGCTGTGCACTTTCAGCACGAATTCGCGGAAGGGGACCAGGGGTCCTGTCATTCCCTCATTCTAGCCGCTTCTGACGTCGACTCAGAGAGCCGAATTGAACGTGGAGATCCGGGTGGACCTGGCCGTTGTCGCACCGCATACGCGGTTGATCTTCCTGGCGGCCTCGGCGCTGCGAACGTCGGTCGCCGAGAGGGTCGCGCGAGTCTTCGCAGAGGCGAAGGCGGGGGTGGTTCCGTAGGTCTTCACGGCCGTCCTAGGGGGATCCTGAAGGGGTCTGTTTCCGGACATTGAAACGCTGCCGGATTCCGTGTCATCACACGTCCCGGCACGCGCACTTTACTACCGCGGAGGCCCTTCCACATGCCGGCGGAGCAGCCTTCACACCTGGTTTCGAAAGTCGAAACACGCCTTCCGTTCGGCCGCTCGGGTGAGCGGGGCGCGGGCGGCGGAACCGACGGGCCCGGGGGCCGCCCCCACCGCCGCCGGCACGCGCAGGTGAGAGGCTTCCCGCCGTCGGCGAGACCGCTCGCACAGGTGCCGGGCGCGCGCACCGCGCGGGTCCCGGGCGGCGGACGCCGGGAGGCTCCGGCGGGACAGCGGTTCACCCGTTCACCAGCTCCTCGCCAGGGAGGCCGTGTTCCGCCCGGGCGACGCGCACGCGGTCCGGGACGGGGTCGTGGCCCTCGCCCGCGGCGCCCGTGACCCGCGCCCGGGCGCGCGGTGCGTCGACCCGCTCGGCGCACCGCGGCGGGAGCACGCCCGCCGTCCCGGTCACTCTCGATGGCCCCTCCCCGCGCGGAGGTGGTCGCGCCCACCGCAGGGGGCAGCAACTCACTTCTGGTTCAACCCAGTTGAACAACCTTGCCACAGCGTCGCGATACGAGGAAGGACGCCCGCGCGGAAGTGGCCGAACCCTGTCGTGGCGACCGCCCGAGGAGCCGGGACGGTCTTGCCGCGTCCGGCGCTCCCCCCTACTCTCGTGGCCCCGGGCGGGGCAGGCGTCACGACCGGCCGGGTCATACGACAACTGCAGACGGAGGCGTCCATGACGGCGTTGCCTGAGCCGCTGAGATCCATGGTCTTCAGGAACGATGACCTGCCGGCGCTGTTCCACCACACGGACGCGGTCGCCGTGGCCCGCCAGCGCGAGGCCGTGAACACCACCCGGGTGCAGCTCGCGCTGCTCGTGGCCGGCACGGTGCCCGCGGCGCTGCCCTGGCACGCCGAGGACGGCCCGGCGGCCCGGGCGCTGTACGGCGGCGCGGTGCTGGCCTACCTGGGCGTGCTCTTCGCGACCTTCCTCGCCTCCCACCGCAAAGCAAAGTCGCACTGGCAACTGAACCGCTCCGCAGCCGAGTTCATCAAGTCCAACTGCTGGCGCTACGCGGTCCACGGCGCGCCGTTCGACAGCACGTCCGAGCATCCGGAGGCACTGTTCGCCAATCGTCTGGAGGACGGCCTCCAGGAGCTGCGGAAAGTGGGCTGGGCCGACCCGCGCGAGGAACTGCCGGATTCCGGCGGCCTCATTACGGAGTCCATGCGCGCGTTACGGAACAAGGCCTACACGGTCCGCAAGGAAACATATGTACGGGACCGGCTCATCGAACAGCGGCGCTGGTACCGCAGACGTCAGCAGGCCTCCCGGCGCGGGGCGCTCCTGTGGTCGGGCGCCATTGTCGCGCTGACGCTCCCGGCGCTGGCACTGAGCGCGTTCCAGGCCTTCGGGGTGGGGCGCTCGGTCGGCCTGACGGGGGCGTTCTCCGCGGCGGCGGCGGCCTGTCTCGCCTGGAACGAGATGCGCCGGCACCATCCGCTGATCTCGGCGCACTCGCTGGTGGAGAAGGACCTGGAGTCGATGCAGGCCGCCATGGAGACCACCCTCACCGAGCGGCACTGGCCGGCGGCGGTGTTCGAGACCGAGCGGATCGTGTCGCCCGAGCACACCGACTGGCTGGTCAGGCACCGCGTGTGAGCTCCGGGGAGGGCGTGCGGGGCCGGAAGCCCCGTTCCCGTACGGCCTGTTCGGCGGGCGTCCGCCGGTCAGCCGCGCAGCACCCCGTCGCGCCAGATCACGGTGACGGGGCGGCCCAGAGCGCGGGCGTACGTCACGATGTCGCCCGTGCCGCCGAGGCCCCGGGCCGGGAGGCCGTCCCAGACCGCGAGCAGCCGGTCGCAGTGGTCGGCGATGTAGGCGCCCGCCGCGTAGTACGCCTCGTCGGTGGAGTGCGGGAAGTCGAGCCGGACCTCCTGCGCCGCGCGCGCTTTGAGCATCCGGTAGCGGGCGAGGTCGACGTCGTTCTCGAAACAGGCCTCGTAGTCGCCGCTGGGGATCACGGCGGTCAGTTCCGCCCCGCAGGCGAGAGCGAGGTCGGCGAAGAGCTGGTCGGCGCCGACCGCCAGGCTGGAGAGCGCGTGCGTCGCGCCGTCGAGGCCGCAGAGCGCGGCCCGCAGACCCGCGAGCACATGGGCCTCGGCCTCGGCGGGGATGGAGCGGTGACCGGTCACTCCGATGCGATTCACGGACCTGCTACCCCCTGATGCCAGCGGAGCGCGGCCGGGGGCTCGCCCGCCCCGTCGCCCCGCCCCCCGTCGCCCCGTAGCGGCGACCCGTCGTGGCGACATCCTCTCAAGAGCTCCCCGGCGAGCGGGAGCCCCCGTCCGGAATTCCGGACGGGGGCACGTATGTACGGACAGCTCCGTACCTGGCCGGGGCGGTACCGGTCAGGACCCGCCGACGGGTCAGTACACGCTGACGCCGTACGCGCTCAGCGCCTCGGTGACCGGCTGGAAGAAGGTCGTTCCGCCGGAGGAGCAGTTGCCGCTGCCGCCGGAGGTGAGACCGATCGCCCGGGTGCCGGAGTAGAGCGGGCCGCCGGAGTCGCCGGGCTCGGCGCACACGTTGGTGCGGATCATGCCGTAGACGACGTCGCCGCCCCCGTAGTTGACGGTGGCGTTGAGTCCGGTGACCGAACCGCTGTGGGTGCCGGTGGTGGAGCCGCGGCGGGTGACGGCCATGCCGTTGGTGGCGTTGGCGGCGCTGGTGATGTCCTGGCCGCCGACCGTGCCGTCCTTGGGGATGGTGGTGTTGGTGTAGCGCACGATGCCGTAGTCGTTGTTCGGGAAGCTCGACCCGGAGGTCGTGCCGAGCACGGTGGTGCGGGCCGAGTTCGACCACCAGGTGGTCGCGCCGTCCGTGCAGTGGCCGGCGGTCAGGAAGTAGTAGGTGCTGCCGCTGCGGACGTTGAAGCCGAGGGAGCAGCGTCCGGTGCTGGAGTAGATCGCGTCGCCGCCGGAGATCAGCTTGGTGAACTTCCCGGGGGTGCGCTCGATGCGCAGCGCGTCGGCGTTGGCGCCCGCCGACTTCTTGATCCGGTTGATCTCCGCCTTCGAGACCGTGCTGTCGACGGTGACGACGAGGCGCTTGGACTGCGGGTCGATGTTCCAGGCGGTGCCCGCGATGTCGGCGCCGAGCACGGCGTCGCTCGCCGCGGTCAGCTGGTTGGCGCTGAACGTCCGGGGGGTTTCGGCGTTCGCGGTGGGGATGGCCATCGCCGCGACGGCGGCGAGCCCCGCGAGTACGGCCGTGGTACGAACGCGTCTCGCCGCGTTCGAGCGGTTGCTGGTGCGCTTGATCCTCACGTCGGGTTCCTCCGAGGGGAATCGGGGGCCCTCCTGTGGGGTGGTGGGCCCGTGAGGCGCAGTCGGGGGCCTGTCCGGATTCCGGAGTTGCCGTGCCCCTGACAATCGCTGACCGGAGTATCGAGGGGGCCGGACAGGGGACGCAAGAATGCCTTTCGGCCACACGGGTCACCTACGTCTCCGGCCCCGGGAGCCGTGGGGCTGCCGGGGCCGGAGGGGCCCTCTCGCGGGTCAGGCGTCGATCCGGTTCCGCTCCCCCGCCGGGACCGCCGCGGAGAGCGTGTTGCCCGGGGGCGGGAAGGGGCAGATGAAGTGATCGGCGAAGGCGCACGGCGGCAGCAGCGCGCGGTTGAAGTCGATGCTCACGCTGCCGTCGGCGGCGGGCGCGCCGGGCCGCAGGAAACGGAAGCGGTAGCTGCCGTTTCCGCTGGTCGCGTCGGCGAAGACGGCCCACAGCGACCCGTCGGGCTCGACCGCGACCTGGAGTGTGTGCTCGTCGCCGTCCACCGTGAAGACGATCTCCCCGCCGAGCCCCAGACCGCGCTCGACCCCGTCCGCGTTGACCACCTGCACGGTCCGGTCCCCGCCGTAGCGACGGAAGGTCCCCGGCAGCGTCCAGCGGGGGTCGTACGGGGTGGCCTCGATGGTCGAGAAGGCGTGCCGGGCCGGTGATCCCGGGTCGAAGTCCCGTACCGCCCACAGTCCTTCGCGGCGGAGCACCACCAGCCGCCGCTCCCCCTGCGCCACCCGGGAGTCGTCGATCGGCCCGCGGTCCGCGCCGAGCACGACCTCGCCGGTCAGCGGCTTGCCGTCGACGACGATGCCGTCCTCCGCGGCGGCCGTGAGGACCACCTCGTCGCCGTTCTCGCGCCAGTGCCCCGGGACGGCCGGAATTCGCCCTTCCGGGTAGTCCGAGAGCCAGTGGGTTCCGGTCAGGGAGAGAGGGCCGTACGGGGCGGCGACGGCGACGACGCGCCCTTCGTGCCACCGCTGCCAGTCCTGTGCGGCGTCCGGCCCGCCGCCCTGCTCCTGCTGCTGTGCGTCCGTGCTCATGCGGTCAACCTTTCCATACCGGCTCCGGCAGGCCGAGGTGCGACCGCAGCGTGGAGCCGGTGTATTCGGAGCGGAACGCTCCGCTCTCCTGGAGGAGCGGGACGACCCGGTCGACGAAGTCGTCCAGGCCGCTCGGGGTGAGATGGGGGACGAGGATGAAGCCGTCGGCGGCCCGTTCGTCGACGAACGAGGTCAGCTCCGCCGCGACGGTCCGGGGCGAGCCGATGAACGACTGCCGGGTGGTCGTCTCGATGACCGTCTGCCGGAGGGACAGCCCCTTGGCCTCGGAGACCGCCCGCCAGCGGGCGACGGTCGCGAAGGGGTCCCCGTGCCGGACCCGGCCCTGGGTGATCTCGGAGTCGGGGACGGGGTCGATGTCCGGGAGCGGTCCGTCGGGGTCGTACGCGGAGAGGTCGGTGCCCCAGATCTGTTCGGCGGTGAGGATCGCGTTCTGCGGCGAGACCTGCTGCCGGCGGATCCCGGCGGCGCGCTCCTGGGCCTCCGCGTCGGTGTCGCCGGTCACCACGGTGACGCCGGGCATGATCTTCAGGTCGCCGGGCTCCCTGCCGTACGCCGCGAGCCGCGCCTTGACGTCGGCGTAGAAGACGCGGCCCGCCTCCAGGGTGCCGTGCCGGGTGAAGATGACGTCGGCGGCGGAGGCGGCGAACTCCCGCCCCTCGTCGGAGTCCCCGGCCTGGATGACCACCGGGTGGCCCTGCGGCGAGCGCGGGACGGTGAACTCTCCGGAGATCGTGAACTGCGTCCCGTCGTGCGCGAAGGGCCGCGACGTGCCGTCGGGCGTCCAGGAGTCCCACAGCTCGCGGGCGGTGGCGACGAACTCGGCGGCCCGGGTGTACCGGTCGGCCCGGTCCAGATAGCCGCCCCGGCGGAAGTTCTCCCCGGTGAAGGCGTCGGAGGAGGTCACCACGTTCCAGGCGGCGCGGCCCGCGCTGAGGTGGTCGAGGGTGGCGAGCCGGCGGGCGAGTTCGTAGGGCTCGTTGAAGGTGGCGTTGACGGTGGCGGCGAGGCCGAGCCGGTCGGTGACGGCGGCCAGCGCGTTCAGCACGGTCAGCGACTCGGGCCGGCCGACCACGTCGAGGTCGTGGACACGGCCGTTGTGCTCGCGCAGCCGCAGCCCTTCGGCGAGGAAGAAGAAGTCGAACTTCCCCCGCTCCGCCGTCCGGGCCAGCAGCTCGAAGGAGGAGAAGTCGATCTGGCTGCGGGAGCGGGGATCGGCCCACACGGTGGTGTTGTTGACGCCGGGGAAGTGGGCGGCGAGGTGCATCGGACGGGGCACGGTCAGACCTCCTTCGCGGTGGTCCGGGCGGCGGCGTACCGGCTGGCGGGGCGCACGAGCCCCAGGTGTTCGCGCAGGGTGCCGCCGGGGTGGAAGGTACGGAAGAGGCTGCGGTGCTGGAGGAGGGCCACGGTGCCGTTGACGATCCTTTCGAGGTCGCGTTCGGGGGTGATGGGCGTGAGGTGGAAGCCGTCGGCCGCGCCGGCCCGGTGCCACTGGGCGATGAGGTCGGCGAGGTCGACCGGGCCGCCCCGGAAGTAGGTGCCGCGCCCGGCGAGCTGCGGTCCGCTCTCCAGACCGGGTTCCGGCGCGGTCTCCATGTCGCCGAGGTCGACGGTCAGCGCGACCAGGACCCGCAGGGTCCCGGGGTCGCGCCCGTGGGCGGCGGCCTTGGCCCGCACCTCGTCGCGGACGGCGGCCGCCTGCTCGGGGGTGGTGGCCCGGATGTGGACGACGTCGGCGTGCTGGGCGGCCGCCTCGCGGGCCGGGCCGGTGGTGGCGTCGATGACGGTGACGGGGCGGCCCTGCGGCGGGCGCGGCACGATCGCGGGGCCCTTCACGGTGAAGGCCGAGCCGCGGAAGTCGACGTAGTGCAGCTTGTCCCGGTCGATGAAGCGGCCGGTCGCCGTGTCCCGGATCTCGGCGTCGTCCTCCCAGCTGTCCCACAGCCGCCCGGAGACGTCGGCCACTTCCCCGGCCTCCTGCCACAGGGCGGCGGGCGGCGCGGCGGAGCGTCTGCCGAAGAGCCGGGCCTCCGCCTCGGTGGTGGAGACGTCCGCGCTCCAGCCGGCGCGGCCCCGGCTCACCCAGTCCAGGGTGGCGACGGCCGAGGAGACGTGGAAGGGCTCGGTGTGGGTGGTGGTGACGGTCGGGACGAGGCCGATGCGGTCGGTGGCGGGCGCGACGCGGGCGAGGACGGCGAGCGCGTCGAGTCCGGGGCGGGCGAACGAGTCGCCGAGGGTGACGTAGTCGAGCGCGCCGTCCTCGGCGAGCCGGGCGAGCCGGAGGTAGTGCCCGGCGTCGTAGTGCGGCGGGCCGCCGATCTCGGCGGCCAGATGGAGGGATGTACGTGCGGACATGCGGGGACCTCTCGGGTCGGCGGTCGGTCGGGGCTGCGCGGCGGCCGCTCACCGGCCGCGCGCCGGGCGGGGCGCGCGGCCGGGGTGGCGGGCCCGGTGGGCCGCCGCGTCAGCTCTTCGCCTTCGGCAGGCCGGGCGGGTTGATCTCCGACTTCTCCACGGCCTCGCCGCTGAGTCCCCAGCGCTCCAGGACCTTGCCGTACGAGCCGTCCCGGACGATGTGGTCGATCGCGGCGGCGTACGCCTCGACCAGGCCGCTGCCCTTCTTCGTGGTGGCGGCGATCTTGCCCTGGAGGCCGCCGCCGGCTCCGGAGAGCTGGCCGACGATCTCGGACTGGCCGGCCGAGGCGACGTGGTACGCGGCGACGGGACTCGGGCCGAGGTGGGCGTCGATACGGCCGGACTGGAGGGCCAGGTAGTAGTCGGTGTCCTTCTGGAAGTACTTGATGTCCACGGGCTCACGCCCGGCCTCGACGTTCTTCTCGCTCCACTCCACGAGGATCTTCTCCTGGTTGGTGCCGGAGGAGACCGAGATCGTCTTCCCCGCGACGTCGGCGGGTTCCTTCACCTTCCAGCCGGAGCCCTTCTTGGCCTCGAAGGCGATGTTGTCGAGCCGATAGGTCGCGAAGTCGTACTTCTCCTTGCGCTCCTCGGTCACGGTGACGTTGGAGAGGACCCCGTCGAACTTGGAGCTGTCCAGGCCGACGAAGAGGTTCTCCCAGGAGACCTGCTCGAACTCCGGTTTCAGGCCGAGGGTGTCGGCGACGAGCGTGGCGATGTCGATCTCGGAGCCGATCCGCGTCCTGTCGTCGGTCGCGTAGAAGCCGAGCGGCGGCACGGCCTCCGCACTGGCCCCGAGCCTCAGCGTGCCGCGCTCACGGATCGCCTCCGGTACGAGGTCGGCGGCGGCCGCGACCTTCTTGCCTCTGAGGCGGTCCTGGTCGGGCCCGATGTTGACCCCGGTGTCCTTCTGGCCCTTCGGGGCGGCCAGGTCGGTGGAGGGGTCGGAGGCGCCGCAGGCGGTGAGCAGACCGGTGGCGGTGAGAAGGGCGAGGGCGAGGGTGGTCCCGCGGCGGACGGACACGTACGTACTCCTTGCGTAGGGGCGGTGCATGAGGGCGGTTCAGAGGACCTTGGAGAGGAACGCGCGGGTGCGCTCCTGGGTGGGGCGGTCGAGCACGTCGGCGGGCGGGCCCTGCTCGACGATGCGGCCCTCGTCCATGAAGACGACGGTGTCGGCGACCTCGCGGGCGAAGCCGATCTCGTGGGTGACGACGATCATCGTGGTGCCGCCGTGCGCCAGGTCCTTGATGACGTCGAGGACCTCGCCGACGAGTTCGGGGTCGAGGGCGGAGGTCGGCTCGTCGAAGAGCAGCAGCCGGGGTTCCAGGGCCAGGGCGCGGGCGATGGCGACGCGCTGCTGCTGGCCGCCGGAGAGCTGTCCGGGGTAGGCCGCCGCCTTGTCGGCCAGGCCGACCCGGTCGAGCAGCTTCTCCGCTGCCGCGACGGCCTCCTTGCGGGGGCGGCGCAGCGCCGAGACGGGCGCCTCGATGATGTTCTCCAGGACGGTGAGGTGCGGGAAGAGGTTGAAGTTCTGGAAGACGAAGCCGATCTTGGTGCGCTGCCGCAGCACCTCGCGTTCGCGCAGCTCGTAGAGCTTGTTCCCGTCCCTGCGGTAGCCGACCAGGGTGCCGTCCACGCTGATCCAGCCCCGGTCGACCTTCTCCAGGTGGTTGATGGTGCGCAGCAGGGTGGACTTGCCGGATCCGGAGGGGCCGATGACGACGGTCACCTCGCCGGGCCGGACCGACAGGTCGATCCCGCGCAGCACCTCCAGGGAACCGAACCTCTTGTGCACGGAGCGGATCTCGACCATGGCATCGCTGGGTGCGCTCATCGCACGGCCCCCTTGGCGTAGTGACGTTCGACGTAGTGCTGGAGGACGGAGAGCGCGGTGGTCAGCAGGATGTACCAGACGGTGGCGACCATCAGCAGGGGCACCACCCGGCCGTTGCGGCCGTAGACGACCTGCACCTGGTAGAAGAGTTCGCCGATCGCCATGACGGAGACGATCGAGGTGCCCTTGAACAGCGAGATGATCTCGTTGGCGGCGTTGGGCAGGATGGAGCGCATCGCCTGCGGGAGCACGATCCGCCTCAGCTGCCGGAACCGTGGGATGCCGAGGGCGGACGCCGCCTCCAACTGGCCGCTGTCGACGGCCAGTACGCCTCCGCGCACGATCTCCGCCGCGTACGCCGCCTGGTGCAGGGCGAGACCGAGGACGGCCGCGCTCGTCGCGCCGACGAGGTTCATCGTGTCGAAGGAGAAGAAGCCCGGACCGAAGGGGATGCCGAACTGCAACTCCTTGTAGAGATAGGCGAGGTTGAACCAGAACAGCAGCTGCACGATGAGCGGGATCGAGCGGAACGCCCAGATGTAGCCGTACGCGACCGTCCTCAGGAAGGCGCTCGCCGACAGCCGCATGAAGGCCAGGACGACACCGAGGGCGAAGCCGATCGCCGTGCCGTAGAAGGTCAGTTGGAGGGTGATCCAGACGGCCTTGAGGATCGTCGGCGCGGTGAAGAACTGCGCGAAGACGTCCCATTCCCAGCCGGGGTTGGTGATCAGCCCGTTGAGGAACTGGGCCAGCAGGACGGCCGTCGCGGCGATGGCGACCCACCGCCAGGGGTGGCGTACGGGCACGACGGTCAGCGCCTCGTGGTCCGCGCCGGGTCCGGCCGCCTTCGCGGCGGGCGGATCGACGGGAGGATCGGTGGACGGCCCGGTGGACGGCCCGGTGGGCGGACCGGTGGCCGGCTCGGTGGGTGGATCGATGGGTGGATCGCTGGTCAGCGACATGGGAGGGGTCCTTGGGCGCGGAGGAGGCGGTGGTACGGAACGGGGGCCGGCGGCCGGTCAGGAGGCGAGCCGGCCGCGACAGGAGAGGTCGCGCAGGAAGGTGAGCGCGGCGCGTGCGGCGGCGTCGTTCTGCCGGAAGGCGGGTCCGCCGGTACGGGGCCGGGTGAACGCGCCGCTGCTGCGGGCGGTGGTGAACGGGCCCAGCGCGAAGCGGCGCGGGTGCGGGCGGCCCGCGCGGTCCAGCACCCGGCCGTCGGCCGGGTCCACGGAGAGCAGGCCGGTGTCGGTGACGGCGGCCCCGTCGTCGCGCAGGGAGCGCAGCAGGGGGCTCGCGGTGTGCTGGAGCGAGGGGTCGGGGAGGCGGGCCTCGACCAGCGCGCGGGCCTCGGTGGACGCGCCGGGGACGGTGGCGCTCCGGGCCCGGTAGAGGCCCTGCTCCTCGTCGGTCTCCACGGTCAGACCGGCGCCGAGGAACCGGACGACGCCGGCCCGGGAGAGGGCCAGGAGCTGTTGGAGGCGCGGTCCCGGCGGGCCGGAGGCCAGGTAGCTGAAGAACCCGTGCCACCAGCCACCGATGTCGCCGAGCCGGACGAGCTGGGCGTAGGCGGAGAGCAGGCCGAGGAAGACCGCGAGATCCTCGCTGTGCGCCGGGTCGTGACGGCGGGTCAGGTCATCGGTGATGTAGGCGCGCAGCGCTTCCTGGAGCGCCTCGGGCGATGCGTGGCGGACGCCTTCCAAGGGCCGGTCGAGGGCGTCGAGGTCGAGCCGGTCGGCGGGGTCGGGCACGGCCTCGGCAACGATGCCGGCCAGTTCGGGGCTGCCCGGGTCGGCGGCGGCGTACTTCTCGGCGAAGACCTCGTGGGCCAGGGCGGTGCGCTCGGGGTGGGCGGTGAACAGCCGGTGGTAGTGGGCGTGGCCCAGCTCCTTCGCGACCACCGGCCAGACATCGCGCCGGAAGTCCGGCGGCCCGGTCCGGCTCAGCAGCTCCTCGGTCCACTTCGGCCCCAAGTGCTGTGGCAGCGGCGGTCGTTCACCGGTCCAGCCGTAGCCGATCTTCGCGTGGTACGGGACGCCGCGCCGCGATCCGACGTACAGCACGGGTTCACGGCCCGACGGCAGGTAGACCCCGTTCTCGTGGCGTCCGCCGCGTCCTTCGGTGAGCAGGACCATCAGATCGATGAAGGCGAGCCCGAAGCCCCGGACGATGACCGGCTCCCCGGGGCGCAGGGCGTCGAGGTCGCTGTCGGCGGTGAAGTCGGGGGGCAGATGGACGAGGTCGTGCCGCCGGGCGAAGGCGCTCAGCCGCTCCTGCTCGGGCTCCCGCTCGGCGTCGAGGTGGCCCACGGTCAGGACGACGAGATCGGCGGACAGGGGTTCGGTGCGGCCCTGGAGCCGGACGTGCTGGCGGCCGCCGCGCGGCCCGGTGACGGCGAGGGCGGTGGTGCGGTGCTCGTGCACGGTGATGCCGGGCGGCAGAGCGGCCAGGGCTCGGTCGTAGGTCCAGCGCAGATAGGCGCTCTGGAGCCGTCGGGTGGGGAAGTCCGCTCCGGCGAGGCCGTGTATCTCGGCGAGCACGGCGGGATCCGCGTCCGGGACCACACGGCCCGCGCGGACGTCCTCGGCCCAGGCGTCCAGGGCCGGGCCCGCCACGACGGGGCCGGCCAGATCCACCGTCTCGTCGGTGAACATGGTGACGTCCTCGGCCATGGAGTTCATCCACAGCAGCGGCGACTGGTCGGGGCGCCAGATCCGTCCGCCGCCCGGCGGGTAGGGGTCGACCAGGTGGATGTCCAGGCGCGTATCCCCGTACAGCTCAACGGCGTTGGCGGCGATGCGCTCGATGACTCCGGTGCCCCGGGGGCCGCCGCCGATCACCACGACGCTGGGTGCGGAGGTCATCGCGCACCCGCTGTGCCACGGGCGTAGTACCGCTCCACATAGCGCTGGCCGATGCTCAGCAGCGTGGTGACGACCGCGTACCAGACGGTGGCGACGAGCAGCAGCGGGATGACCTCGTAGGTGCGGTGGTAGACGAGCTGGACGGAGTACAGCAGGTCCTGCACGGCGATGATGCTGACGATGGAGGTGCCCTTGAGCGTGCCGATCAGCATGTTCCCGGCCGGCGGCACGATGGACCGCATCGCCTGCGGCAGCACGATGCGCCGGAACCGCCGCCAGGGGCCGAGGCCGAGGGACTGGGCGGCCTCCACCTGTCCGCGCTCGACGGAGAGGATGCCGCCGCGCACCACCTCGGCGGCGTACGCGGCCTCGTGCAGGGTCAGCCCGATGACGGCGATGGTGACCGGGCCGAGGAGGCTGACGGTGGAGACGCCGAGGATCTGCGGGTACAGGGCGCCGATGTTGAACCAGAACAGCAGCTGGACCAGGATCGGGGTGGACCGGAACAGCCAGACGTACCCCCAGCCGACGGCCTGGAGTACGGGGTTGCCGGAGAGGCGCAGGACCGCGAGCACCGCTCCCAGCACGAAGCCCAGCGCCACGACCACCGCGGTGAGCCAGAGGGTGAGCCAGAGTCCGCGCAGGACGGGGACGGTGGCGAAGTAGGAGAGCACGACGTCCCACTGGAAGGCGTCGTTGCGGATGACCGAGTTCAGCGCCAGCGCGAGCAGCACGAGGACGGCAACAGCCGCTGCCCAGCGGCCTGTTCGGCGTACGGGGACGATACGCGGCACCGTGTCGGCATCGTCCTTGACGAGCGGCCGGGAGGAGGGAGGGGGCAGCGAGACGGTCTGCGGGGGCATGCGGGAGCTCCGTGGATGCTCAGATCGAACACGGGGCGTGCCTTCACACCGGAAACCACACATGGGCCGGGCCCCTCAGCGCCGGTCCGTCTCCGAGATAAGCGGCGTACGGCGGGAGTTGTCAAGCCTGTCCACACTGTGAGCCGTACATCTCACCTCGGTTGACGCGCACTCGGATGCCTGTTCCACTTGGCCCATGCATCCGCAGCAGTGGCTGGTCACCCGCTCCCACATCGACTTCGGTCGCGTGTGGTCCTCTTCCTGTTGAGCTGACCCTCTGCTGTCCGGTTCTTCCCGCTCACGCCTCTTTTCCCGGCGTTCGAGCCCCGTTCCCCGTGTGACTTCACCTTCACCACACCGCTTCGCCCTCCCCTCGCACCGCTGAACCTTTTCCGTCGCCCCTCCGTGCCGCCGCGGCCCCGTGCCGCCGCGACCCGGGGGCGGTCGGCCTCCCCTGACGAACCCGGAGAAGCACCGCCATGTCCCGATCCCGACATACCGCCCTGTTCGCCCTCATCACCGTGGCCGCGCTGACGCTCACCGCCTGCGCGGAGCCGGCCGGCCCGGCGGGCGGCGGGTCCGACAGGGCTTCCTCCCGGGGGAAGACCCCGACGACGGACGTCGTCTCGAAGGTCCGCAAGGACGAGGCCGCGGCGAAGCTGCTGCCTGCCGGGGTCCGCGAGGCGGGCACGCTGCGGATCGCCTCCTCCGTCGGGGCCCCGCCCGGGGCGTTCTACGAGGAGGACGGCTCCACGGTGGCCGGCGCTGACATCGACTTCGCGGACGCGGCGGCCCGGGTGCTGGGGCTGGAGCTGAAGCGCGAGGTGGCGTCGTTCGAGGCGATCCTGCCGGCGCTCGGCAGCGGCAAGTACGACCTGGGCACGGGGAACTTCGGCGTCACCGACGTACGCCGCAGGACGATCGACTTCGTGACGTACATCAACGACGGGCAGGGCTTCGCGGTCCGCGAGGACAGCGGACTGAAGAAGGTCACCGACCTCACCCAGCTGTGCGGGCTGGACGTGGCCACCGGGGCGGGCACCACCTTCGAGGTGACGCTCCAGGAGAATCTGCCCCGGTGCGCGGAGGCGGGCAAGAAGCCGTACAACGTCAAGACCTACGCCGACCAGGCGGCCGTCTGGATCTCGCTCCAGCAGAACCGCAGCGATGTGGTGATGTCCACCATCAACGGGCTGCGCTACGCGGTGAGCCAGCAGGAGGGACTGCGCTTCCTCAACGAGTTCAAGCGGCTCGACGTGGGCTTCGCCTTCAAGAAGGGCACCACGCTGGCCCCCGCCTTCCAGGCGGCCGTCAACCGGCTCAAGGAGGACGGGACCTACGACCGCATCCTGAAGAAGTGGGGCACTTCCGAGTCCGCGATCGAGACGTCCGAGATCTCGCCGCCCGAGCTGAAGTGACCTGACGTCAGCCGGCGGGCCTCAGCAGTCGCAGCCGCAGGACTCCCCGCAACAGCAGCAGCCCTCGCCGCAGTCGCCGCAGCAGCTGCAGGCCTCGCAGCAGTCGCCGCAGCTCTGGCACGGCGCTTCCCGCCGCTCCCTGCTCCAGGGGTCCTCGAAGCTCCCGCAGCACATCTGGCAGGTGCAGGCGAGCCCGGCCCAGACCAGGCATCCGGCGATCAGCCCGCGCCGGTCGCGGGGCGGGCGCGGCGGGGGCGGGGCGGCCGGGCCGCCGGGCGGCGGGCCGTAGGGGTGGCCGGGCTGCGGACCGTACGGATTGCCCGGCGGCGGGCCGAAGGAGCCTTCGGGCAGCAGCAGCCCCTGGCCTCCCCGGTGCTCGTGGCCCTCCTGGTGCGAGCAGGACGATGTGCCGAACGCCCGGTCGACCGAGCGCCGCAGCTCATGGGCGAGCAGGACGTGGACGAGCTTGCCGTCGGCGAACTCCACCTCCCGCAGCGCGAGCCGCACGCCGTGCAGCGCGTCGTCGCAGAGCCGGCGCGCCTCGGACAGCGGGGTGCCGGTGGCGGTGAGCGGGTTCCAGGCGCCCGACGCGGCGTCGGCCTCCCGGTCCTCCACGGCGTCCAGGAGATGGGCGAGCCGTCCGAAGAGCCGGCCTGCCTCCGCGAGCGGCGCGGCGTTCTGCGGCTTCCCGGCGAGAACGGCGGTGTGCGCGAAAGCGGCCGCGGTGGCGGTCTCGGTCGGTTCGGTGACCGTCAGCAGCGGGGTGCCGGGCCCGGCGAGCGTCTCGATCCCGGTCTGCCGGTCGACCGCGTCGACCAGGAGGGCGGTGTCGAAGCCGAGGGCCGCCCCGGTCCGCGCTCCCGCCCGGTCCCACCCGGCGTGCGGCGGCGGCGACCGGGCGGCGGGCCAACAGCCCGTCCCGGTCGGCGACGTGGTCGCGGACCTTGGCCGAGGCGAGGACGAGCGAGACGGCCGCGGCGAGCCGTGCCCCTTCCCCCTTGGCGACGGGCGCGGTGCGCATGGCGCGCAGCGGGCAGGGACCGGCGGTGCGCCGGCCCTCGGGCGTGCGGCCCGCCTGAGCCTCCGTCAGGACGGAGACGATCAGTCCGTCATAGTTCGTGACGACACGGGCGAACTGTCCGTGATCCGCCCTCAGGGCCAGGCACAGACCGCAGAGATGGGCCATCCACTCGACCCTGAGACCTTCGGAGAGCCGATGGGTACAGGGCCTGACGATTCCGAACACGACGATCCCCCGGGAGCCGTTCAGCCGGTGCGCGACGCTCGCGCACCCAAGCGTCGTGCATCGTATCGAGTGACCCGTTCACCCGTACGTCCCCCGGATCACCCGTACGGCCGGAGCATCATATTTTCCTTCTACAAGCCCCCTTATGCAGGAGGAACCCTGACGAATCGCCACATCTTCTGCACCAGTAACGTCACGAATCGCCTGCGAGCCGACTATCCACTTGGCGCGGTATCCGCATCATGGACGACCATAGGGATACGAAAGAGATGCGGAACACCAAGGAACCGCGGTGAGAGGAGGCGTCCATGGGATCGGTGCGCAAGGCGAGTGCCTGGCTGGGCCTCGTAGAGGACAACGACGAGCGGTACTACGACGACGAGTACGCCGAGGGTACGGAGACCGGTACGGGCAACCAGGCCTGGGTCACCGACCCGCGGGTGCAGGTGGCCGCCGAGACGGCCGAGGAGCAGGACCGCCGGATCGCGACGGTGACCCCGGACAGCTTCCGGGACGCACGCGCCATCGGCGAGCTCTTCCGGGACGGCGTCCCGGTGATCGTCAACCTCACGGCCATGGACCCCGCCGACGCCAAGCGCGTGGTGGACTTCGCCGCCGGGCTGATCTTCGGTCTGCGCGGCTCGATCGACCGGGTGGCCACCCGGGTCTTCCTGCTGTCCCCCGCCGACACCCAGGTGGTGGCGGGCGAAGCCGCCGGCCGCAAGGCCGACGGCTTCTTCAACCAGAGCTGAGCAGGGCGCTCGCCGGAAAGATCCGGTCAACGCATCCGGCCGGCACGCGCGTACCGGCGCGTCCCGCTTACCGGAAGGCGTCGAGACCGGTGAGCGCCTTGCCCAGTACCAGCTGGTGCATCTCCACGGTTCCCTCGTAGGTGAGCACCGACTCCAGGTTCGTGGCGTGCCGCATCACCGGATACTCCAGCGAGATCCCGTTGGCCCCGAGGATCGTGCGCGAGGTGCGGCAGATCTCGATCGCCTCCCGCACGTTGTTCAGCTTGCCGAAGCTGACCTGCTCCGGCCGGAGCCGGCCCGCGTCCATGCGGCGGCCCAGGTGGTGGGCGAGCAGGATGCCCTTGTGCAGCTCCAGGGCCATGTCCGCCAGCTTGGCCTGGGTGAGCTGGAAGCCGCCGATCGGCCGGCCGAACTGTTCCCGGCTCCTCGCGTAGTCGAGGGCCGACTCGAAGCTGGCCCGCGCCGCGCCCATGGCGCCCCAGACGATGCCGTAGCGCGCGTGGCTCAGACAGCTGAGCGGGCCGCGCAGCCCGCTCGCGTCCGGGAGCACCGCGTCGGCGGGCAGCCGCACCTCGTCCATGACCAGCTCGCTGGTGACCGAGGCGCGCAGCGACCACTTGTGCCGGATCTCCGGGGCCGAGAAGCCGGGGGCGTCGGTCGGCACGACGAATCCCCGGATGCCCCGCCCGTCCTCGCCCTCGTCGGTCTGCGCCCAGACGACGGCGACCCCGGCGACCGAGCCGTTGGTGATCCACATCTTGCGTCCGGTGAGGACCCAGTCCTCGCCGTCACGCTTGGCGTACGTCCGCATCCCGGCCGGGTCGGAGCCGTGGTCGGGCTCCGTCAGACCGAAGCAGCCGATGATCTCGCCGGACGCCATGCCGGGCAGCCACCGCTGCTTCTGCTCCTCGGATCCGAAGCGGTGGATCGCGTACATGGCGAGCGATCCCTGTACGGAGACGAGTGAACGGATCCCGGAGTCGGCGGCCTCCAGCTCCAGGCAGGCGAGCCCGTACTGGACGGCGCTCGCCCCGGCGCAGCCGTACCCGTCCAGGGACATGCCCAGCGCGCCGAGCGCGCCGAGTTCCCGGGCCAGCTCCCTGATTCCGGGCAGCTCGCCCTTCTCGTACCACTCGGCGATGTGCGGCAGGACGCGGTCGGTGGCCCAGGTGCGGACGGTGTCGCGGATCGCGAGGTCGTCGGGGCCGAGCAGGTCGTCGATGCCGAGGGGATCCGACGCGTCGAACGGCGGGAGCTTCGACGGTTTCGGTGACTCGGTGCTGGACATGAGGGTGCCTCCGGCGGCTCGCACGGTGCTCGGAGGGACCGGGAGACGCCCGCCCTCCGAAAACTAGCAGTGGTAGTCAGGGCGTCGTGCTGACGTTACGGCTCAGTGTGCCGCTCGTCCAGAGCCGGTCACCTCGGCCGGCTCGCGCCGCGCGGGCAGCATCGGGCGCGCGGCCGGGCGGTCCCGCCCGGCCGGCCGGGCGGCGCCGGGCACGCGGTGCTCGTCCGCCCCGTACGCGGAAGCCGTGGGCGCGGAGCTCGCGGGTGCGGAAGCCGTGGACGCGGCGTCGTCGGCCTCGGGCTCGGCCCGGCGGCAGGCCTCCTTCGGCGGGCAGTCCATGACCTTCGGCAGCCGCAGGGCGGCCAGCGCCCCGAGCAGCAGCAGCCCCGCGCTGACGAACAGCGTGATGTGGAGTCCGCCGACGAAGGCGTGCCGGGCCGTGGAGCGCAGCAGGTCGCCCATCGGCCCGCCCAGCTGCGCGGCCACCTGATAGGCCTCGCCCAGCGAATGCGAGGCCTCCGCGCCGGCGCGGGCGGGGACGCCCTTCTCGCGCAGACCGGCGAGGCCCGGGGCGTAGGCGGCGTTCATGACACTGCCGAGCAGGGCGATGCCGAGGCCCGCGCCCAGCTGGTACGAGGTCTCGCCTATGGCCGCCGCGCCGCCCGCCCGCTCCGGAGGGGCGTCGCTGAGCATCGACTCGTACGCCCCGAAGAGCGTGGTCTGCAGTCCGAAGCCGAGCAGGACGAACGCACAGGTCAGCAGGGCGGGCCGGTCGTGCTGGCCCATCGAGGTGAGCAGCAGCACCGAGGACGCGGTGAGGACGAAGCCCCAGCCGACCATGCGGCGGGGACCGATGCGGCGCAGGGTGTACGAGCCGGTGGCGCCCGCGGCCATCGCCGCGAAGGTCAGCGGCAGCAGCCGCAGCCCGGTCTCCAGCGGGCTGAGCCCCAGCACCAGCTGGAGGTACTGGACGGCGATCAGTTGGAGGCCGACCAGCGCCAGCATGGCGAGCACGATGCAGCCGACGGCGGTGGAGAAGGCCGGGCGGGCGAACATCGAGACGTCGATCAGCGGATGCCTGCGGCGCTTCTGCCGGCGCACGAAGAGGATCAGGAGCGCGAGCCCGAGGGCCAGCGGGCCCAGCGAGACCGGGTCCAGGAGCCCCGCGCCGCTGCCCAGGCGCTTCACGCCGAGGACGACGCCGAGCACCCCCGCCGCGGCGGTCAGCGCGCCCAGCACGTCCCACGGGCCGTCGTCGCCGCCGCGCGACTCGGGCAGCAGCCAGCGGCCCAGCGGCAGGATCACCGCCATCAGCGGGATGTTGATCAGGAAGACCGAGCCCCACCAGAAGTGCTCGACCAGGAAACCGCCGACGACAGGGCCGGTGGCGGCGCCGACCGCGGCGACCGCGGTCCACACGCCGATGGCGAGCGCCCGCTCGCGGCGGTCGGGGAAGACCTGGCGCAGGATCGACAGCGTGGCGGGCATGATCATCGCGCCGCCGACGCCGAGGAGGGCGCGGGCCGCTATCAGGACGGCCGGGGTGTCGGCCGTCGCGGCGAGCGCGGAGGCCACGCCGAACAGCGCGTAGCCGAAGAGCAGCACGCGCCGTCTGCCGATCCGGTCACCCAACGTGCCGAAGAGGATGAGCAGCGAGGCGCAGACGAGGGGGTAGGCGTCGACGATCCACAGGAGGGCCGTGCCACTCGGGCGCAGGTCCTCGGTGAGCGAGGGAACGGCGACGTGGAGCACGGTCGCGTCGAGCGCGACGACCAGGAGACTGAGGCAGAGGACCACGAGGACGACCCAGCGGTTGGCGTCGTCGGCGGCGTTGCGCAGCCGGACCCCGGCCGTGGTCGTCCCGGTCATCTACGTACCTCCCGATGAGTCCCTCGCGCTCGGCGGACCGACGGTGACGTGGGGTGCGCGTCCCTGGGGTCCGGCATCGACGGGCGAGTGAGCCGTCAGCGTACGCGAGTCCGGCGAGGTCACATGTGGTCCACGTCATACCCCGGTCCGCCGCACAGTGTGGCGTACGCCATGCGGGACCCCCGGCCGGGGCTCCCGCCCGAGGAGCCGGGACGCCCGCCGTGACGGGGGTCCGGCGGGCGCCCCGGGGCGCGGCACGACGGCGCGCGCCTCCCCCGAATGGCGGGATCAATTGCCGTGGATTCCGGTGCGCCTCTTTTTACGAGAGATCAAACACGCTTACGAACGGAACCGGCGGGCAATTGGCCGCAAGATCACGGAGATTCTTCTCCGCGTCCGGAAAAGACGCCGTTCCGAGACAAAGTCCACATCACATCGTCATCACAAAGAGCCCGGATTGGCCTGCTCCCACACTCACTCGCTGTAACGTCGATTGGGTGCGTACCGACATCTTTGCCCGGCTGGACCGGGAGCCGGAACCGCCGAAGATAGAGGCGCCGCGGATGAGCCGTCACCGCATCGCCCTCTTCGGCGGGACGTTGGCGTTCTATCTCGCCATCGTCTTCGCGGTGCTGATCACGTCCTGGCTGGTCGCCCTGGACTGGAAGGTGATGCTGTTCCGGCCCTACCAGCAGTGGCCCGAACTGCACGCCTTCCTGGACTACTACGTCGTTCTCGGCCAGCGCGGCCCCACAGCCGTGATGGTCGCCTGCTGGCTGGGCTGGCGCTCCTGGCGCCAGCACACGCTCCGGCCGCTGCTGGTCCTCGGCACGTCCCTGCTGCTGCTCAATGTGACGGTGGGCGCGGTCAAGCTGGGGCTCGGGCGGCTCGGCCCGCACTACGCGACACAGATCGGCTCGGCCGAGATGTTCGCCGGCGGCGATATATTTCCCTCCGGGCACACCGCCAACGCCGTCGTGACCTGGGGAATCCTCGCCTACCTGGCCACCACGCCGCGCGCCAGGCGCTATCTGTCGGCGGTGTCCGCGACGGTCTCGCTGGGTGTCGGCCTCACCACCGTGTACATCGGTACGCACTGGCTCAGCGATGTCGTACTGGGCTGGGCGGCCGGGCTGCTCATCCTGCTGGCGCTGCCCTGGTTCGAGCCGCTGATCGCCCGGACCGAGGCCTGGATCTTCGCGATGCGCGAGCGGTGGCGCGAGCGCCGCGGCGGCGCCCGTCCGGCGCCCGTGACCGGGGCCGCTCCGCAGCCGGTGCTGCTGCCGCAGTCGATGGCCACCGAGGGCCTCGCCCCCGGGACCGTGACCGCCGCGGCCGAGCCGGTGCTCCCCGCAGGACATCCGGCGTCGGGCGCCAGGGCGCGGGCCCATGGCGGACACCCCGCACGTCCGGGCGGCATGCCGGTCGCCCCGACGGGCGTCCGCCGTCCGCCGCCGCACACGGAGCGGGGCGCGCGCGGCAGCGGCAGCCCGGCGCGTCCGATGACCGGCGGCTGACCCCGCTCCCCGGAAACGCGGGGACGGGAGGCCCACAGCCTCATCCGTCCACACCGAAGGCCCCGACCGCGGTCGGGGCCTTCGGCCGTCGGGGGCCCGGTGCGGCCGGCGGGTCAGCCCAGCCAGCAGCGCGTCACCGTGTCGTCCTCGACCTGGAAGTTGATGCGGCCGTGGCGGAACTCCATGGTGAGGAACGTGCCCGGGGGAACGGCCCGGACCGTGTCCCAGCCGCGGCTCCTGGCCTGCCGCTCGGCGGCGTCGGCGGCGAGGCCGACGTACGAGTCGGCGGCGTCGTCCGGCTGTGACGGAGGGGTCGGTAGAGATGCCATGCCTTCACCGTAGGCGGCCCCGGACCGTGACGGAAGGCCGGGCCGGGAGAGCGTCCGGGAGGGCGTCCTGCTGCATCTCCACATGCCGTGGCGGTCACGCTTGTGTCACAGGATCCCCACACGTGTATACGCGGTTCTATTCACTCGAACGGCCCGATCGGAAGCATCGGCGCACATTAACGGGAAACCTCGTTCACCAGCGCGATGGGGTGCCGGAATCCTTCCGGAATCATGGGGGTGACCTGCTTCTTTTCCCATCGGTGGGGAGTGTCGCCGGAATGGCCGGGACACCGGAATTTCCCGCCCCCGTAAACCGGCCTTTCCTTTCCGCACGCTTCCTCCTCCCGCCCGCCGGGGGCGGTGGAGCGGGCGGTCACCCACACCCGGAGTCCCGCGGTCCGTCGAGCGCACGCGTGAGCCGGTCCCTCGCCTCCCGCATGGTCCCGGTCAGCTCGGGCGGCTCGATCACCTCGAAATCGATCCCCATCATCAGCACGTGGATCACCAGCACGGTGAGGTCCGGAGCGCCCGTGGTCAGCCTGCAGGTGTCTTCGTCCACGGACTCCAGCACCCCGGCGGACGGCGACACCCGCAGGGCGGCCTCCGCGAGCGGGGCCTTCAGCAGGATCACGGCCCGGGCCGCGTACGCCGAGACCGCGACGCCCCGGGAGACGTAGGCGGCCAGATCGTCCGCCGGCGGGGGGCGCGGGGTGAAGCGGGGGCCGTGCGGCGGGGTCGGGGTGATCCGGTCCACCCGGAAGGTGCGCCAGTCCGCCCGGTCCGGATCCCAGGCCACCAGGTACCAGCGGCGCTCGGTGCAGACGAGCCGGTACGGCTCCACGGTCCGGCGCGAGACCTCCCCGCCGTGCGTCCGGTAGGCGAACCGGAGCCGCTCGGTGTCCCGGCAGGCGGCCGCCAGCTCGGTGAGCACGGCGGGGTCCACGGCGGAGTCGTCCGCCCCGCGCAGCATCGGCACGGTGAACGCGCCGATCGCGCTCACCCGGCGGCGCAGCCGGTTCGGCAGCACCTGTTCCAGCTTGGCCAGCGCGCGTACGGAGGTCTCGCCGATGCCCTCGACGCCGTGTCCGGCGGCCGTGCGCAGACCGACGGCGACCGCGACGGCCTCCTCGTCGTCCAGCAGCAGCGGCGGCAGTTCGGCGCCGGCCCCGAGCTGGTAGCCGCCGCCGGTGCCCCGGCTGGCGTTCACCGGGTAGCCCAGGTCGCGCAGCTTGTCGACGTCCCGGCGCACGGTGCGCGGGGTGACGCCGAGCCGGTCGGCCAGATCGGTGCCGGACCAGTCCCGGTGGGCCTGGAGCAGTGAGAGCAGGCGCAGCAGTCGTGCCGAGGTCTCCAACATGCGGTTGAGTCTGCCAGGGATTGCGGACAGCCCCCGTCCGCAATCCCCCTTCCTCAGCGGCCCGCCGGTCCGGGCTCCAGCCGGAGGCACAGGTCGTTGTCGGCGGTGTAGCAAGGAGTGGCGAGCACCCCGGGGGCGGCCTCGCGGGCCGGGTAGACGAAGGACTTGTGGCGGGACCAGACGTCGTCGAGGATGCGGGAGATCCTGACCCCGGCCGCGCCCGCCGCCGGTACCAGCCACAGTTGCCAGAGCTGCGCCGCGTGCACCGGACCCTCGGCCGGCGGGCCGTAGGGCAGGGTGAAGGCGAAGCCGCCGGACGGCCCGCCGGCGGGAGTGAGCGGGAAGCCGTGCGTCCGGGCCGGGTCCCCCGGCAGCCGGGCCTCCACGGCGGCCCCCTCCCCCACGGCGACGCCGTACAGCATCCCCTCGACCGTCATGCCGGCCGGGCCGACGACGACGGCTCCGGCCTCGGCGTGCGGGGCGCGGACCCAGCAGCGCAGGGCGAGCCGGCCGTCGGCGGTCGGGTAGGGCACCCGGGCGCTGACGCTCGCGGCTCCGGTGTCCGGGCTGCGGTCGACGAGGGCCCGCAGGTCCCGCAGCCCCGGCTCCACGGTCCGGGGGGTCTCGGATCCCGGTTCCTCGACATAGGCGTCCCAGCGCCCCTCGGACAGTCCGGTGGAGGCCGGGAGCACCGCCCGCAGCCGCCCGGGACCGGCCCCGTCGAGCGGGATCCGCACGGTGCCTCCGGGCCTGTCGCCCGCCGCGCCCCGGCGCCGCAGGAGCAGCACGGCCGCGGGGGCGGAGGCCGGGACGGTCAGGTCGAAGGTGAGCGTCCCGGCCGGATCGGCGGCACAGTCGGCCCGGACGGTGGCTATGGCGGGGGTCATGCGGCCCTTCCCTTGCGGAGCACGTCGGCGGCCTTGTAGCGCAGGGCGTAGGCCCCGTCGAGGACGCTGCCCCGGGTGCGGTGCAGCGCGGTGCGCAGCGCGCCGTGCCCGTGTCCCTGGGCGCCGCGGGCGACGAGTTCGACGAACAGGCTCTCGTGGCGCTCGGCGATCCGCGCCGGGTCGAAGCGGGCCGAGGCGCTCAGCGCGGCCCCGCCCATCCGGTGGCGCAGGTCGTCGTCCTCGATCAGCTGGAGCAGCGCGGCGGCGATCGCGTCCGGGTCGCCGACCGGCACCAGTCGCCCGTCGACGCCGTCCTCGACGATCTCGGCCGGTCCGTGCGGGCAGTCGGTGGCGACGACCGGCAGACCGCCGCGCATCGCCTCGACGATCGTCATGCCGAAGGACTCGCGGTCCGAAGTGACGGCGGCGATCGACCCCTTGGGCCACTCGGCCTCCATAGGGTTGGCCGAGCCCATCAGGAACACGTGGTTGTGCAGGCCGAGTCGGTCGATGAGGGTGCGCAGCGCCGCCTGTTCGTCGCCGGTCGCGTCCCCGCCGCCGTAGATGCGCAGCCGCCAGTCGGGGCGGGCCGCGGACACCTGGGCGAAGGCCCGCACCAGGAGGTCGTAGCGCTTGACCCGGTGCAGCCGGCCCGCCGCGACGACCCACTTCAGGTCGCCGCCCGCGGGCGGACAGGCGGGCTCGGGCACGGCGTTGGGGATGGCCTCGATCCGCACGCCGGGCAGCTTCAGCCGGTTTCGGTAGTCGTCCGCGTCGGCACGGGTGACGGTGGTGAGCGCGTCGAGCAGCGTGTACCGGTGGGCGATCTCGCGGCGCAGCCGGTAGTTGTGGCTGTCGAGCGTCAGGTGCTCCTGCCCGACGCGCACCGGTCCGCGGCGGGTCTGCCGGCTGAGGTGCACGTTGAGACCGGGGCGGGTGCCGACGACGACATCGGCCTCGACCGCCTGGAGATGGGCGGCGATGCGGGCGTCGGTGAGCCTGCTGTACTGCTTGTGCCTGCTGTCCCCGCGCGGGAACACCGAGGCGGGCCGGGCGTGTTCGGCCTCGCCGCCGTCGTACGTCGCGCTCTTCTTCCGCAGGTCGACGAGGTGGCGCAGCGTCACGCCCTCGGGTGCGCCGAGGACGGGGGCGTCACGGTGCCGGAAGACGGACACGATCTCGACGTCGTGCTGCTCGGCGAGCGTACGGGCGAGCGTGAACGTCGTCCGGATGGTTCCCCCGATTCCATAGGCATTGTGCAGAAGAAAAGAAATATGCATGGTGTCGCTGTTTCCCCCTGTCGACCCGGCCTTGTCAAGCCTGTGGTTCCCGGCGAATTTCTGCCCGAAATACCCCGGGAAATCCCGGAGCATCCGCGACATCGCGCACGGTATCCCCGTTCCGCCGCCGGACCGCCACTGACCTGCGGGTTCCGGAGGCATTCAATCCGGATAGCCGCAGGGCCCGGACGTATCGGGACCGCGTGTGCGGGCCACCGGCACGGTGACCCGGACGGCTATCCGCCACCCGTTCACCAAGGCTTTCCTACGAGCTTGACGTAGGAGAATGCCGGGTGGTTGCCCGCGCCCCGGTAAAACTTCCGGGCGGAACGCGAAAGCCGTACGCCGACGGCTCGGGGAGCCGTACGCCGACGGCGCGACGGGCCGTACGTCGACTGCTCGATGTACCGATGTGTCGACCCGTGCCGCACTTCCGTACGCCCGGGTGCGTGACCCCGGCCACGGATCCCGCGTTGTCTCTTCATGGAGCCCGGGAACCACCCGGCCCACGCACCGAGTTCGAGGAGCCCCCGTGCCGCGCATGCTCGACGTCAGCCAGGACGTACGCGCCGAGATCGGCGACGACGAAGCCGACCGGCTGCTCGTCGGCGACAACGCCCCGGGCAGTTACGACTGCACCTCCTGCCGCACCCCCGGCGACTCCGACCAGGAACGCACCAGCACGGTGCTGTTCATCGGCGACGAGACCGCCGTCCTCGCGTTCGCCCACGCGACCTGCATCCCCTCGCAGGTCGTCAAGGTCGCGGAGGACCAGCTCCAGGGCGCGGTGCGCAGCATCACCGGAAGCGAGCAGAAGAATACGGAGGGGCGCATGCCCGAACAGGCCGTCCTCGGCATCACCAGCGGACTCGTCCTCATCGAGGACGATCTCCGCCCGGCCCTGGTCGTCGAACCGACCGGCCCGGTCGCCCGGCCCGGCACCGACGGCAGCGGGGGCGACGAGTTCCTCCAGCTGCTGCTGGAGCAGGGCTTCCGCCCCGCCCCCGACATGAACCGGCTGCCGGAGGTCCTCGCGGGCTGGTCCGTGCTGCTGGCGGTGGGCCAGCTGCACGCCGTGCTGCAGCCGAGCGCCGGCGGCGGCAACCCGGTCGCCTGGTGGCAGGCCCACCAGCCGCTCCAGGTGACCGACGGCTGGCGGGCCGCGGTCAACAAGTCGCAGACGGTCCTCGTCTTCGCCGCCCCGGCCGGCACCATCGGTCAGCAGCCGCGCGAGGACCTGCTCCGGGACGCCCTGGAGAAGGCGGCGGTCAACGGGCTGCTGGTCGCCGCGTCGATGCCGCTGGCCGGGACCTGATCATGTCCGGCCGGCTCGGGCGCCCCCGCCGAACAGCGTTTTCTCCGGCGGAGCCGCATCCGACGAGCGGTGAGGTCGTTGGCACCTACGTGCACTCATACGACTCCTCCCGCCAGCATCAGAGTCAGATCCCTGCCATGCGTCCTTCGCAGGATCCGTCGGGGGGCGTCTCCCCCACCCCGATCTACGACGCGCTGTACTCCGAGTACCGGCGCTCGTTCCGGGCGTTGCCGGGCGACCGGAGCGGCGAGGAGAATCTCGGTTTCCCGGCCTTCGGCGCCGGTCTCTTCGCCTCCAGGACCGCGCTGAGCGGTCACCCCGCCCCCTCCGGGCACAGCGGCAACGGTGGGCACAACGGCCAGAGCGGCAGCGGCGGGCAGAGCCAGCACACCGGGAGCCTCGGCTCCTGGCAGCGCGTGGGGCGGCACGCGGGGCGGCCCCGGCCCGCGGCGCTGCCGCCGGGGTCACGGGACTCCTGAGCCCCGGCGGCGAAGGCCGTACGACGAAGCCCCGGGCCGCTCTCGCGAGAGCGGCCCGGGGCTTCGTCGTACGCCGGTGCTACTTGTTGCGGCCGCGCTTCTCGCGGACCCGGACGGAGATGTGGATCGGGGTGCCCTCGAAGCCGAACTCCTCGCGCAGACGGCGCTCGACGAAGCGGCGGTAGCCGTGCTCCAGGAAGCCGGAGGCGAAGAGCACGAAGCGCGGGGGCTTGGTGCCCGCCTGGGTGCCGAAGAGGATGCGAGGCTGCTTGCCACCGCGGATCGGGTGCGGGTGGGAGGCGACGATCTCACCGAGGAAGGCGTTGAGCCGGCCGGTGGGGACGCGGGTCTCCCAGCCCTCGATCGCGGTCTCGATCGCCGGGACCAGCTTCTCCATGTGCCGGCCGGTGAGGGCCGAGACGTTCACGCGCGGGGCCCAGGCGATCTGCGCGAGCTCCGTCTCGATCTCGCGCTCCAGGTAGTAGCGACGCTCCTCGTCGAGGGTGTCCCACTTGTTGAAGGCGACGACGAGGGCGCGCCCCGCCTCCACGGCCATGGTGATGATCCGCTGGTCCTGGACGCTGATGGACTCGCTGGAGTCGATCAGGACGACGGCGACCTCGGCCTTCTCCACGGCGGCGGCCGTACGCAGCGAGGCGTAGTAGTCCGCGCCCTCCTGGAGGTGGACGCGGCGGCGGATGCCGGCCGTGTCGATGAACTTCCAGGTGATGCCGCCGAGCTTGATCAGCTCGTCGACCGGGTCACGGGTGGTGCCGGCCTGCTCGTTGACGACGACCCGGTCCTCGCCCGCGACCTTGTTCAGCAGGGAGGACTTGCCGACGTTCGGGCGGCCGATCAGGGCGATCCGGCGGGGGCCGCCGAGGGCGGTGCCGAACTTCTGGGCCGGGGCGTCGGGCAGGGCTTCCAGGACCGCGTCCAGCATGTCGCCGGTGCCTCGGCCGTGCAGCGAGGAGACCGGGTAGGGCTCGCCGAGGCCCAGCGACCACAGGGCGGTGGCGTCCGCCTCGCCGCTCTGTCCGTCGACCTTGTTGGCGCAGAGGACGACGGGCTTGCCGGCCCGGCGCAGCAGCTTGACGACGGCCTCGTCGGTGTCGGTGGCGCCGACGGTCGAGTCGACGACGAAGACGACCGCGTCGGCCGTCTCGATGGCGTACTCGGCCTGGGCGGCGACGGAGGCGTCGAGGCCCAGCACGTCCTGCTCCCAGCCGCCGGTGTCGACGACCTTGAAGCGGCGTCCGGCCCATTCGGCCTCGTAGCTGACGCGGTCGCGGGTGACGCCGGGCTTGTCCTGCACGACGGCCTCGCGGCGGCCGATGATCCGGTTCACCAGGGTCGACTTGCCGACATTGGGGCGGCCGACGACGGCGAGCACGGGGAGCGGGCCGTGACCGGCCTCGTCGAGGGCGCCCTCGACCTCCTCGGGATCGAAGCCTTCCTGCGCGGCGAGCTCCATGAACTCCGCGAACTCGGCATCGCCAAGTGCTCCGTGCTCGTGGCCCGAGCCGTCGGAGTGAATCTGGTCGTTCATGAAGTCCGTTCCTCTTTGCATCATCAT
The DNA here is from genome assembly GCF_014650675.1 of Streptomyces anulatus. Lineage (GTDB taxonomy): Bacteria > Actinomycetota > Actinomycetes > Streptomycetales > Streptomycetaceae > Streptomyces > Streptomyces anulatus. The sequence continues at coordinate 452,231 of NZ_BMVK01000006.1, forward strand.
CGATGGACCGCGATCAGCGCGGTCCACTACTCAAGTCTCGCCTATCGCCCGGTGAGGCGCTTGGCACTTTCCAGGTGGGCGGTCAGCTTCGCCTGGATCCGCAGGGTCGCCTCGTCCAGCGCCCTGCGCGTCCGCCGCCCGTCGCCGGCGCTCGCGTCGAACGCGTCGCCGAAGACGACGTCGACCCGGCTGCGCAGCGGGGGCAGCCCCCGTATCAACCGTCCGCGCCGCTCGGTGCTTCCCAGGACGGCCACGGGGACGATCGGTGCCCCGCCCCGTACCGCGAAATACGCGAGTCCGGCCCGCAGCGAGGCGAAGTCTCCTTCACCGCGGGTGCCCTCGGGGAAGATCCCGAGGACGCCGCCGTCAGCCAGCACGCCGAGCGCGTGGGTGATGGCGGTGCGGTCGACGGTCGTACGGTCCACCTCGATCTGCCCGATTCCGTGCAGGAACGGGTCGAGGGGGCCGACGAACGCCTCCTTCTTGATCAGGAAGTGCACCGGCCTGGGCGCGGTGCCCATCAGCATCGGTCCGTCGATGTTGTGGGAGTGGTTCACCGCGAGTATGACGGGTCCGGCGGCGGGCACGCGCCACGCGCCGAGGACCCGGGGCCTGAACAGCCCGTACATCAGGCCGATGCCGATGGACCGCCCGACGGCCGCTCCGCGCAGCGTGGGCGCGCCTGTGGCATCGCTCACGCGGCGACCCGCTTCCCCTCGACGAGGGTGACGACGCACTCGATGACCTGCTGCAGGGTCAGCTCGGTGGTATCCACCTCGACGGCGTCGTCCGCCTTGGCGAGCGGCGAGGTCTTGCGGCCGGAGTCCGCGGCGTCCCGCTTGATCAGGGCCTCGCGGGTGGCGGTCAGGTCGGAGCCCTTGACCTCGCCGCTGCGGCGGGCGGCGCGGGCCTCCGGGGAGGCGGTGAGGAAGATCTTGAGGTCGGCGTCGGGCAGCACGGTGGTGCCGATGTCCCGGCCCTCGACGACGATGCCGCCGGTCGCGGCCGCGGCGATGGAGCGCTGGAGCTCGGTGATGAGCGTCCGCACCTCGGGGACGGCGCTGACGGCGCTGACCTTGGAGGTGACCTCCTGGGTGCGGATCGGGCCGGAGGCGTCCTCGCCGTCGACGGTGATCGTCGGGGCGGCGGGGTCGGTACCGGAGACGATCACCGGCTTGGCGGCGGCGGTCGCGATCTCGGCCGGGTCGCCGACGTCGATGCCGTTGTTCAGCATCCACCAGGTGATGGCCCGGTACTGCGCGCCCGTGTCCAGGTAGCTCAGGCCGAGCTTGGCGGCGACGGCCTTGGACGTGCTCGACTTGCCGGTGCCCGAGGGCCCGTCGATGGCGACGATCACGGAGGAGCGTGCGGTTTCCACGGTGGTGGACACCTTCCTGGTACACGGTGCGGGGACGGACGGGCCTCGGAGACGGCCTCGTACCAGGTTACCGAGTACCGGGCGCGCCCTTGTACCCCGTACGGGGGAGGCGGTCCACCCGGGTGGGGGGTGGCGCCGCCCGGCCGTGCGGGAACCGGGTCAGCCGCGGATCGACCAGCCCCGTTCCTGGAGTGCCGTGCCGAGGACCGGGGCGGCACTGGGCTCGACCATGAGCTGGACGAGGCCCGCCTGCTGGCCGGTGGCGTGCTCGATGCGGACGTCCTCGATGTTGACCCCGGCCCGGCCCGCGTCGGCGAAGATCGCGGCCAGCTCGCCCGGCTTGTCGCCGATGAGGACGGCCACGGTCTCGTACGCGGCGGGGGCCGCGCCGTGCTTGCCGGGGACCCGGACGCGCCCCGCGTTGCCGCGGCGCAGGACGTCCTCGATGGCGTCGGTGCCCGCGCGCCGCTTCTCCTCGTCCGAGGAGTGCAGGCCGCGCAGCGCGGTCACGGTCTCCTCCAGGTCGGCGGCGACCCCGGCGAGGACGTCGGCGACCGGGCCGGGGTTGGCGGAGAGGATCTCCACCCACATCCGGGGGTCGGACGCGGCGATCCGGGTGACGTCCCGGATGCCCTGTCCGCAGAGCCGTACGGCGGTCTCGTCGGCCTCCTCCAGCCGGGCGGCGACCATCGAGGAGATCAGCTGCGGGGTGTGCGAGACGAGGGCCACGGCCCGGTCGTGGGCGTCGGCGTCCATGACGACGGGGACGGCCCGGCACAGGGCGACCAGCTCCAGCGCCAGGTTGAGCACCTCGGTGTCGGTGTCCCGGGTCGGGGTGAGGACCCAGGGGCGGCCCTCGAACAGGTCGGCGGTCGCGGCGAGCGGCCCCGAGCGCTCCTTGCCGGCCATCGGATGCGTACCGATGTACGGGGTGAGGTCGAGGCCGAGCGCCTCCAGCTCGCGGCGCGGGCCGCCCTTGACGCTGGCGACGTCCAGGTAACCGCGGGCCACCCCGTCGCGCATGGCTCCGGCCAGGACGGCGGCGGTGTGCGCGGGCGGTACGGCGACGATCGCCAGGTCGACCCGGCCCCGGGGCGGCTCGTCCGTGCCGGCGCCCAGCGCGGCGGCGGTGCGCACGGAGGCGGCGTCGTGGTCGACGAGGTGCACGTGGATGCCCCGGCCGGCCAGTGCGAGGGCGGCGGAGGTGCCGACGAGCCCGGTTCCGATGACGAGGGCGGTTCTCACTGGGCGATGTCCTTGCGCAGAGCGGCGGTGGCGCCGAGGTAGACGTGGCTGATCTCGGCACGCGAGAGATAGGTCTCGACGTGCACGAGGATACGGACGACCCGGGGCATCGCCCCGTCGATGTCCAGCTCCTGGGCACAGATCAGGGGTACGTCGACGATCCCCAGGCCGCGCGCGGCGGCGGCGGGGAAGTCGCTGTGCAGGTCGGGGGTGGCGGTGAACCAGATACTGATCAGGTCGTCGGCGACGAGCTCGTTGCGGTCCAGGACGGCCGTCAGCAGCTCACCGACCCGCCGGCCCATGTGCCCGGCCTCGTCCTCGTCCAGCTGGACGGCGCCCCGGACCGCTCGTACCGCCACGTCGCACTCCTCGCTCTTCGCTCTTCGCTGATCGTCCGCGCCTCCGGGCCCGGCGCCGCACGGCGCGGCCGGCGGCTCACCTCAGCCTAGATCGGACGCGGCGGACCCGGTCACGGCGTTCCTTCCGTGAGACGCGCGGTGCGCGCCCGGGAGGCCCGGGGGCGTGCCGTCAGGGCCGTCAGGGCCTCAGTCGCCACCCGGGCGGGCGCACGATCCGCCCGGTTGCTTCGCCCGGGGGCCCGCTGCCGCCACGATGACCGGCACGCACCGCACCATGCCCGCTACCGAAGGAGAACCCATGAACGCACGGCGAAGGACGGTGCTGGCCGCGGGCGCGGCGGGCGCCGCCGCCCTGGCCACCGGCTGCGGATCCGACAGTGGGGACGGCGGGGACGGCGGGGACACGAGCGCCTCGCCCACCGCGTCGGCGGGTGCGACGGACAGCGCGTCGCCGGGTGCTTCGGGCGGCGTGGAGCTGGCCAGGACCGAGGACATCCCGGTCGGCGGCGGCACCGTCTTCAAGGAGCAGAAGGTCGTGGTGACCCAGCCGGAGGAAGGCGAGTTCAGGGCGTTCTCCGCCGTCTGCACCCACGCGAGCTGCCTCGTCTCGACGGTGAGCGACGGCACGATCAACTGCCCCTGCCACGGCAGCAAGTACAGCATCACGGACGCGGCGGTCGAGGCCGGCCCGGCGCCCCGGCCGCTGCCCGCCGAGCGGATCAGCGTCTCGGGGGGCGCGATCCGGCTGACCTGAGCCGGGCCCGGTAGCCTCGCGGCCATGATCACCGCCGCCGACGAGGCACTCGTACGCGACCACACGGTCTACGCCTGCGTGATGGGCTCGCGCGCGTTCGGGCTGGCCACGGAGGACAGCGATACCGACCGGCGCGGTGTCTTCCTCGCGCCCACCCCGCTGTTCTGGCGCTTCGAGAAGCCGCCGACGCATGTGGAGGGCCCCGCGCCGGAGCAGTTCTCCTGGGAGCTTGAGCGCTTCTGCGAGCTGGCGCTGCGGGCCAACCCGAACGTGCTGGAGTGCCTGCACTCCCCGCTGGTGGAGTCCGTGGACGACACCGGCCGCGAGCTGCTGGCGCTGCGCGGGGCGTTCCTGTCGCAGCTCGCGCACGGCACGTTCGTCCGGTACGCGCTGGGCCAGCGGAAGAAGCTGGAGGCCGACGTACGGGTCCATGGCGCGCCGCGCTGGAAGCACGCGATGCATCTGCTGCGGTTGCTGGCGAGCTGCCGGGACCTGCTGCGCACGGGCGAGCTGCGCATCGACGTCGGCGAGGCCCGTCAGGAGCTGCTGGCGGTGAAGCGGGGCGAGGTGTCCTGGCCGGAGGTGGAGCGCCGGATGAACCGCCTCGGCGAGGAGAACGACGAGGCGGCGATCCGCTCCCCGCTGCCGCCGGAACCCGACCGGGCGGCCGTGGAGGACTTCCTCGTCCGGACCAGGCGGGCCTCGGCGGCGCGGGAGGCGCCCTAGCGGACACGGCCTAGGGGGTGTCCGACGGTCCCCGGCCCGCGAGCCTGGCCCGTACGACGAGGTTGTGCAGGTCCTCCAGGACCGTCACCGCGTCCGGCAGCCGGGAGCGGGTCCGCGCCTCGTCCAGGACGCGGTGCAGCTCGGTCACGTCGCGGGTGACCGTCTCCGCGTCCGGGCCCGTCGCCGCGATGTGCTCGGCCTCGGCCTTGGCGGCGATCAGCTCCGGCAGGTACGCGGGGGCGTCGACCTGGGTGAGCAGGGTGGGCAGGTGGGCCTGCACCTCGCCGGTACGCATCAGGTGGATGCCGGTGAGCAGCGCCCGGAAGGTGTAGAGCAGCGGTTTCAGTTCGCCGTTGTTCCCGTGGAGCCGCCACTGCGTCACCGCGAAGCCCCGGTAGTGGTGGGCGTGGTTGCGGGTGAGAACGCCCGGGGCGAGCACGGTCAGCTCCGTGTGGAGCGGGCTCGTGTGCACCACCAGCGGGGACAGCAGCTGCTCCAGGACGTAGCCGTTCGGCCGGAGCATCAGGCGGACGAACTTGCGCAGGTCGTGGGTGACGAGGTCCAGCTCGACCCCGTCGCGCTCCCACATCCGGGTGCGGGTCTCCTCCGGCTCGCGCAGCCCCACCAGGTCCTCGGCGGGCAGGACGTGGACCCCCCGCAGGTCCACGTCCGAGTCCCGGGAGGGGAAGCCGTACAGATGGGCGCCGGAGACCGTGGCGAAGGCCAGGGGGCCGGGCGCGTGCGCGAGGTCGGGGCGCAGGTCGGTGACCGGGAGCCCGGCCCGCTCCAGGGAGATGTCGGTGGCGGTGGTCATCGGTCAGGCATCCCAGAGCGCGGCGAGGGAGAGCAGGTCGCTGCGGTACTCGATGCGCTCGGACCACTCCTTGGGCCAGGCCGCCGCGCCCAGGTGCGCCCCGGCCAGCGCTCCGGTCAGGCAGGCGATCGAATCGGAGTCGCCGCGGGTGCAGGCGGCCCTGCGCAGGGCGGTGACGGGCTCCTCGGGGAACAGCAGGAAGCAGTGCAGGGCGGTGGCGAGTGCTTCCTCGGCGACCCAGCCGTCGCCGGTCCGCTCGCACGGGTCGGTCTCCGGTGACGGATCGCGCAGCGCGTCCTGGACGCACCCCAGCGCGGTCAGGCACTCGTCCCAGCCTCGCTGGATGTACGCCTCCGGGGTGGCGTCGCCCGCGTGGCGCCAGAGGTCGCCGAGCCAGCGGGTGTGGTAACGGCCCCGGTTCTCGTAGGCGTAGCTGCGCAACTGTCCGATCAGGCCGAGGGGTTCGGCGCCCTGGGCGAGCAGGAACACCGCGCGGGCCAGCAGGTCGGAGGCGGTGAGCGCGGTCGGGTGGCCGTGGGTGAGGGCGGCCTGGAGCTGGGCGGCCCCGGCGCGCTGTTCCTCGCTGAGGCCGGGGACCAGGCCGACGGGGGCGACCCGCATGTTGGCGCCGCAGCCCTTGGAGTGCGTCTGGCTGGCCTCCTGCCAGATCCGGGTGTGTTCGAGCAGGCGGCAGGCGGTGAGGCAGGTGTTGCCCGGAGCACGGTTGTTGTCCGGCGAGTGGTACCAGGCGACGAACTCGGCGCGGACCGGGTCCACCATCCGTTCGGGGGTGAGCAGTCCGCTGTCCATGGCGGTGCGGATGCCCCGGCCCAGGGCGATCGTCATCTGGGTGTCGTCGGAGACGATGGCGGGAGTCAGGAGGGGAATCTGCCGCCAGGGGCCGAACTTGGCGAGGATGGCGGGCACGTCGTTGAACTCGGTGGGGAAGCCCAGGGCGTCGCCGAGCGCGAGCCCGGTCAGCACGCCGGTGGCCGCCTGCTTGGTGAGGGGCGGGGTGGTGATCGTCATCTGTCTCGTCCTTCCGGTGCGGAGTACGACGGGTCTGCGGGGGCGTCCGGTCGTGGCGGGCGCAGGAGCGGCGGGTGCAGGGCGGTGGCGTCGCCCGCCCGGTGGAGGGCGGCCGGTTTGCCCCGGCCTCCGGTGCGGCGCGGCGGGCCCTCGACGGCTTGGACGAAGCCGGGCGCGTTCAGGACCTTGCGCCGGAAGTTGGGGCGGTCGAGCTCGACGCCCCAGACGGTCTCGTAGACCTGCTGGAGCTCGCCGAGGGTGAATTCGGCGGGGCAGAACTCGGTGGCCAGGCAGCTGTATTCGAGTTTGGCGCCGATCCGGTCGTGGGCGTCGGCGAGGATCCGGTCGTGGTCGAAGGCCAGGGGGCCGGTGGAGCCGGCGTCCCACCACCGGGCGCTCGCCGCGTCGCCGCCGCCGCGTGGTTCGGGCAGGTCCGGCAGGAGCGCGGCGTACGCGACGGAGACGACCCGCATCCTCGGGTCGCGGTCCGGGGCGGTGTAGGTGCGCAGCTGTTCGAGGTGGAGGGCGCCGACGGTGTCCTGGCCGAGGCCGGTCTCCTCGGCGAGTTCGCGGCGGGCGGCCTCCTCGGCGGACTCGCGGGGCAGCAGGAAGCCGCCGGGCAGCGCCCACCGGCCCCGGAAGGGCTCCTGGCCGCGTTCGACGAGCAGCACGTGCAGCCGGGCCTCGCGGACGGTGAAGACCGCGAGATCGACGGTGACCGCGAACGGGGCGAAGGCGTGCGGGTCGTAGCCCTCGGGGACGGGGGTGCTCATCGCTTCTCCGGGAGGGGTGCGGCGAAGTCCCAGCCGGTGGCGAGGAGTTCGTCGACGGCGGCGACGGCGGCGGCGAGCCGCGCCTCGGGCGGACCGGTGATCTCGATGAACCGGCGGCCGGTGCGGGTGAGTTCGGCGCGGAAGCGGTCGGTCATCCAGGGCCGCAGCTCCTCGCCGTCCCGCAGCCCGTCGTCCTCGAAGGCGACGCCCTCGTGGTCGGTGAGCAGCCACAGGTGGTGGGCGGCCCGGTCCGCGATCTCCTCGACGCGCGGGTTGCGTCCGCCGACGTACCGCTCGTGCCAGACGGTGGTGGCGAAGGAGTCCGTGTCGCAGAAGAGCACCGGGGACCCGGCGCGGGCGGCGTCCTCCTCCCGGTCGTTCTGGGCCTGCGCGATGAGCGGGAAGTCGTCGGTGGTGAAGGTGACGTCTTCCCAGGCGGCCCCGGGCCACCGTCGGCGCAGGGCGGCGAGCTTGTCCTCGCTGTACTCGCGGCCGTACTCGGCGACGTACCCGGTGCGCGCCCACACGCCGCCGCGTGCGCGGTAGTGGGCGGCGAGCGCCCGCGCGAGGGTCGTCGTGCCGGTGGACTCCGCGCCGAGGACGACGACCCGGCGGGCGAGGGCGGCCCGCACGGGCGGCCGGAGGAAGTCCCAGCAGCCGACGGGGTCCTTGCGCACGGCGGTGCCGGAGACCGGGAAGAGGGTGCGGTCGGGGTCGACGAGGACGGACGACGCGCCGAAGCGGTGGCCCAGTTCCTCCCCGTACGCCTCCGAGGTGAAGACGGCGTCCACCCGCTCGGGCACGGCCGCGGTGAACACCGCCATGTGCGCGTCCCAGACCGCCGGGTCATGGACGTCCATGTGCGTGTCGTCGACCGCGCCGACCACCGTGACGTCCGGGTGGACCTCGCGCATCCAGGCGACCCGGTCGGCGAGCGGGACGGACTCCACGGAGGCGGCGCAGACCAGCACGGTCAGCCGTTCGCAGCGGTCCCTCGCGGTCTCGACGAGGTGGTGGTGGCCGGCGTGCGGCGGGTAGAACTTTCCGAGGACCAGGCCGTGTCCGTAGCGCTTCATGCCGCGGCCACCTCCGCGGGGCGCGGGGTGCGGGCGGTCAGGTCGCGGTGCCAGTTGCGCAGGCCGACGAGGCAGAGCGCGAGGAACCCGGCGTACAGCAGCGAGGTCAGATACAGCCCCTTGTGGGCGTACAGCGGGATGTAGACCACGTCGGCGGCGATCCACAGCCACCAGGACTCCAGCCGCTTCCTGCACTGCCCGTACGTCGCCATGAGCGACAGGGACGTCGTCAGCGCGTCCCAGAACGGGACGGTGGAGTCGGTCGCGCGGGACAGCAGCAGGGTGATCCCGAGGGTCCCCACCACCCCCGCCGCGAGCAGCCAGGTCCATTCGGCGCGGGTCGTTCTGCGCACCGGCAGGACGGAGGTTCCTGGTCCACCCCCGTGGGTCCAGGTCCACCAGCCGTACGCGGCGAGGGTGATGAAGACGATCTGGAGGCCGGCGTCGGCGTACAGACCGGACTGGGCGAACAGCAGGATGAAGAAGAGGTTGTTGGCGATGCCGATCGGCCAGTTGGCGAGGTGCTGGCGGGCCACGAGCCAGACGCACAGCGCCCCGCTTCCGAAGCCCAGCACCTCGGTCCAGCTGACCGGGGTGTCCAGGATCGTCACCAGGGGCTGTTGCAGGGGATCGAGTACGTCCGCGAGACTCACGCCCGCCTCCTTCTTTATGGTCACTCTGACTATAAAGGCTGGACGGGGGCGGCAAAAGGCCCGCGGCCGGTTCTGTTCGAACTTTCCGAACAGATACCGGCCGCGGGCCTCAGTACGACGTCGGGTGGGGCTAGAGGCCGACCTCGCGCATCAGCATGCCGACCTCGGTGTTGGTGAGGCGGCGCAGCCAGCCGGACTTCTGGTCGCCCAGCGGGATCGGCCCGAATGACGTCCGCACGAGCCGCTCGACCGGGAAGCCCGCCTCGGCCAGCATCCGGCGCACGATGTGCTTGCGGCCCTCGTGGAGGGTCACCTCGACCAGGTAGTTCTTGCCGGTGTTCTCGACGACGCGGAAGTGGTCGGCGCGGGCGTAGCCGTCCTCCAGCTGGATGCCGTCCTTGAGCCGCTTGCCGAGGTCGCGCGGCAGGGGGCCCTGGATGGCGGCCAGGTAGGTCTTCTTCACGCCGTACTTGGGGTGCGTGAGGCGGTGGGCCAGCTCACCGTGGTTGGTGAGCATGATGATGCCCTCCGTCTCGGTGTCCAGGCGGCCGACGTGGAACAGCCGCGTCTCGCGGTTGGTCACGTAGTCGCCGAGGCACTGACGGCCGTCCGGGTCCTCCATCGAGGAGACGACACCGGCGGGCTTGTTCAGCGCGAAGAAGAGATACGACTGGGCGGCGACCGTCAGGCCGTCGACCTTGATCTCGTCCTGGTGCACGTCGACGCGCATGCCCTGCTCGACGACGATCTCGCCGTTGACCTCGACGCGGGACTGCTCGATCAGCTCCTCGCACGCCCGGCGGGAGCCCATGCCGGCGCGGGCGAGGACCTTCTGCAGCCGCTCGCCCTCCTGCTCGGCGCCCGGGTGGGTCTTGGGGAGGTTGATCTCGGGCTTGTTCGCATACCGGTCGCGGTTGCGCTGCTCGATCTTGGCGTCCAGCTCGCGGGGGCGCGAGGGGGCGGCACGGCGGAAACCGCCGGTGCGGCCGCTGCCGCCCTGTGCGGGCTTCGGGCCGCCCTTGGCGCCACCGCGGGCGGCCGCGCCGCGGCCCTTGCGGGGGCCGTCCTGCTCGGCGCGGGCGCCGGGGGCGTCGTTGCCGACGTCGTAGCGGCGCTCCTCCGGGCGGGGACGGCGGGGGCGCTGCTCCTGCTCGTCGCGTCCGCCCTGGTAGCTCGGACGGCCACCCTGGCCGCCGGGACGACCGCCCTGGCCGGTGGGACGGCCGCCCGAGGATCCGGGCCGCCCGCCCTGGCTGCTGCCGCCGCGTCCGCCGCCCTGGCCGCCGGAGCGTCCGCCCTGGCCGCCGCCCTGTCCCTGGCCCTGGCGGAAGGACCCGCCGCCGTCACGTCCGCCCTGGCCGCGTCCGCCGCCCTGACCTCCGGGGCGACCGCCCTGGCCGCCGGGACGACCGCCCTGACCGCCGCTCCGGCCTCCGCCGCCGCCGCTTCCGCTGTTCCTGCCACTGCTTCGCATCAAAATTCCGTCTTGTCGTCTGCGTGAGTATCCGGGGTGTCCGGTGCGTCCGGATCGAACGACGGCACACCCTCTAGCGTCTCAGCCTCGATCGCGTCCGCCTCCGGGAGGAAGGGCGCGAGCTCCGGGAGCTCGTCCAGGCCGCGCAGGCCCATTCGCTCCAGAAAGTAGTTCGTCGTCCTGTACAGGATCGCACCTGTTTCGGGTTCCGCGCCCGCCTCCGCCACCAGGCCCCTCTGGAGGAGGGTCCGCATGACGCCGTCGCAGTTCACTCCGCGCACCGCCGAGACCCGCGAGCGGCTCACCGGCTGCCGGTACGCGACCACCGCCAGGGTCTCCAGCGCGGCCTGGGTGAGCCGGGCGTGCTGGCCGTCCAGGACGAAGCCCTCCACGGCCGCCGCGTACTCGGGGCGCGTGTAGAACCGCCAGCCGCCGGCGACGAGCCGCAGGTCGAACCCCCGGCGCTGCACCGTGTACTCGTCGGCCAGCTCCCGCAGCGCGTCCGCCACGGCCCTGCGGGGCCGCTGGAGCACCTTGGCCAGGTGGTCGACGGTGGCGGGCTCGTCGACGACCATGAGGACCGCCTCCAGGGCGGGCTTCAGATCGAGCGCGGCGACCGCGCCCCCGTCGGCCTCACGGTCCGGCTGCTCGCTCATTCCCGTACGCCCTTCCCGTCCGTACCCCTGTCGGGTTCCCGGTCGAACTCGTCCGTCACCACCGGCTCCGCGTCCACCCCGCCGCACCACGCCACCAGCAGGTCGCCCAGCGCCTCGTCCTGGTCGAGGGTGACGGCCTTCTCCCGGTACAGCTCCAGCAGGGCCAGGAACCGGGCGACCACGGTCAGGGTGTCCGGCGCGTCCTCGGTCAGCACCGCGAAGCTCACCGCCGCCCCGGCCTCGCGCAGCCGCTCCACCACCAGGCCCGCCTGCTCCCGGACGCTGACCAGCGGGGCGTGGATGTGGTCGACGTACACCTGGGGCCTGGGCTTCGGCTGCATCGCCTTCACGGCGAGCTTCGCGAAGCCCTCGGGCCCGATGCTGATGACCACCTCGGGCAGCAGCGCGGCGTGCTGGTCCTCCAGCCCGACCGTACGGGGGTGGCGGCGGGCCTCCGACTCCAGGCGGCCCTGGAAGATCTCGGCGATCCTCTTGTACGCGCGGTACTGGAGCAGCCGCGCGAAGAGCAGGTCCCGGGCCTCCAGGAGCGCGAGGTCCGCCTCGTCCTCGACCTCGGCGGCGGGCAGCAGCCGGGCGGCCTTGAGGTCGAGCAGCGTGGCGGCGACGACGAGGAACTCGGTGGTCTGGTCGAGGTCGCCCTCGGGACCCATGGCGCGGAGGTACGCCATGAACTCGTCGGTGACCTTCGACAGGGCGACCTCGGTCACGTCCAGCTTGTGCTTGGAGATCAGCTGGAGGAGGAGATCGAAGGGGCCCTCGAAGTTCACCAGCCGGACGGTGAAGCGCTTGCCGTCCGCTTCCGGGGCCGACGCCGGCTCCCGCACGGCTTCCGGTTCCCCCTCAGCCTCCGGCTCCGGTACGGGCTCAGGTCCTACGGGCTCCGGCTCGGGTGCGGCTTCCGGCTCCCGTACCGCTTCCACGGGCTCCGGCTCCCGTACGGCCTCGGCAGCCGTCCTCTCCGCCTCCACGGGCGGTACCGCCCCCGGCCCCCGCCCCAGGGCACGGCGGCGCGGTGCGGCGGGGTCGTCGGGCGTGGGCATGGTGGTCCAGGGGTGGGACGGCAGCGCGGACGGGTCCCGCCGACCGGCGGGACCAGGGTGTGCCGGACGCCGCCCGGCAGGCGGGAAGGTGACGACAGGCCCTGGGGCAGGCTACCCGCGCCGTGCCGCTCAGCGGCCGCGCAGCCGCCGTACGAGGATGCTCGCGTCGCCCCGGGACTCCAGGTCGGCCAGGACCACCGCCACCGCCTCGCGGACGATGCGGCCCCGGTCGACGGCGAGGCCGTGTTCGCCGCGCAGGACGAGCCGGGCGTGTTCGAGGTCCATCAGCTCCTCGGCGGAGACGTAGACCGTGATCTTCTCGTCGTGGCGTTCCCGGCCGCTGGGGCGGCGGTTGGCGCCGCGTCCGCCGCCGCGCCTGCGCTGCTGCTGGACCGCCGGGGGCTGCTCGGCCGGGGCGGACGCGGGGCGCTCGCCGGATGCGGCCTTGGCGGTTGGGGGACGCTCGCCCTCGCCGCCTCGGCCGCGCGAGTCGCCGCCGTCGGCGTCGGCCGCGGCGTGCTCCTCACGGTCGGCGGGCGGGGCCTGGCCGGAGGGGTCGCTCTCCCCGGCGGGCGCGGGCACCCTCGGCTCGCCGTTCGCCTTGCGTCGCCGGTCCGCCGGAGAGGACGGCTGGAGGCCCATCCCGCCTCCGGTGGTACGGAACAGTTCGTCGGCCCCCGGCAGACTCACTCGGCGTGACACCGGGCGAGCACCTCCCTGGCGAGCTGGCGATAGGCGGCTGCGCCGACCGAGTTGGAGGCGTAGGTGGTGATGGGCTCACCGGCGACGGTGGTCTCCGGGAAGCGGACCGTGCGGCCGATGACCGTGTGGTAGACGTGCTCGTCGAAGGCCTCGACGACGCGCGCCAGGACCTCGCGGCTGTGCACCGTACGGGAGTCGTACATGGTGGCGAGGATGCCGTCGAGCTCCAGCTCCGGGTTGAGCCGCTCCTGGACCTTCTCGATGGTCTCGGTGAGCAGCGCCACCCCGCGCAGCGCGAAGAACTCACACTCGAGCGGCACTATGACCTTGTGAGCGGCCGTCAGGGCGTTCACGGTGAGCAGGCCGAGCGAGGGCTGACAGTCGATCACGATGTAGTCGTAGTCGGCCATCAGCGGCTTCAGGGCGCGCTGGAGCGTGGACTCGCGGGCCACCTCGCTGACGAGCTGCACCTCGGCCGCGGAGAGGTCGATGTTGCTGGGCAGCAGGTCCATGTTGGGGACCGCGGTCTTGAGCAGGACGTCGTCGGCCGTCATGCCCCGCTCCATGAGCAGGTTGTAGACGGTGAGGTCCAGCTCCATCGGGTTGACCCCGAGGCCGACGGAGAGGGCGCCCTGCGGGTCGAAGTCGACAAGCAGGACCCGGCGTCCGTACTCCGCGAGCGCGGCGCCCAGGTTGATGGTCGACGTGGTCTTGCCGACGCCGCCCTTCTGGTTGCACATCGCGATGATCTTCGCGGGGCCGTGGTCGGTCAGGGGACCCGGGATCGGGAAGTACGGCAGGGGCCGTCCGGTCGGGCCGATGCGCTCGCGGCGCTGACGCGCGGCGTCGGGCGCGAGGGTGGCCGCGTACTCCGGATCGGGCTCGTACTCGGCGTCGGGGTCGTAGAAGTGCCCCTCGGGCACCTCGGCGAAGTCGGCGAAGCGGTCGGTGTCCCGGCTGCTCTCGTTGCCGGCCGTGGCGTTCACGTGTAGGCCGTCCATCATCTGGGGGGCTGTCGTCATGTGCTGTTGGGTGGCGAAGGTGCGGACAGCGACGGAGCCGACAGCTTCGAGCCCGATCGGGCTCAGACCCCGTGCAGGCATCCCTGGTTGACCACCCCCGGGAGTAATTGTCGACTCATTCACAAGTCGTCTTACCTCCTTGGACGTGACCAGGAAACTTATCGATAGGTCAGCGTGGCACCATGCCGACGATTGGCGACTCTATGGCGTGTCACCGGTCCGCAGCAACACAATCCGCCGGACCCGGCCCGATGTGTCGGCAATCGAACGCCTCGCTGTCAAGGGTGCACAGCGACCAAGCCGCACATTTCACCGCTGCACGAAACGGGTAAAGGGTTACGTTCGGCGCGAGTTGCGCAAGGGCCCCACAGGGCCCGATACGCGTCCGGCCGGACCTTGCTCGGCAAGGTCCGGCCGGACGTGCGATGTTGACGGAGAAGGTTGACCCGTCAGCCGAGGAGCGCGGCCAGCTCGACGTGCGGGAGACCGTGCGCCTCGGCCACCTCGCGGTAAACCACCTGGCCCTCATGGGTGTTGAGGCCCTTGGCGAGGGCGGCGTCGCGGCGCAGGGCGTCGGCCCAGCCCCGGTTCGCGAGCTCCACGATGTAGGGAAGCGTCGCGTTGGTGAGCGCGTAGGTGGAGGTGTGGGGCACCGCGCCGGGCATGTTGGCGACGCAGTAGAAGACCGAGTCGTGGACCTGGAAGGTCGGCTCGGCGTGGGTCGTCGGACGCGAGTCCTCGAAGCAGCCACCCTGGTCGATTGCAATGTCGACAAGTACACTTCCGGGCTTCATCTTGGCGACGAGCTCGTTGGTGACCAGCTTCGGGGCCTTGGCTCCGGGGATCAGCACGGCGCCGATGACGAGGTCGGCCTCGACGACGGCCTTCTCCAGCTCGAAGGCGTTGGAGACGACGGTCTGCACCTTGGTGCCGAAGATCTTGTCGGCCTCGCGGAGCTTGTTGATGTCGCGGTCGAGCAGCGTGACGTGGAAGCCGAGGCCCACGGCGATCTGCGTGGCGTTCCAGCCGGAGACGCCGCCGCCGATGACGACGGCCTTGCCCGCCGCGGTGCCGGGGACACCGCCGGGCAGCACGCCGCGGCCGCCGACGGAGCGCATCAGGTGGTACGCGCCGACCTGCGGGGCGAGGCGGCCCGCGACCTCGGACATCGGGGCGAGCAGCGGGAGGGCGCGGTTCGCGGTCTCGACCGTCTCGTAGGCGATGGCGGTGGTGCCGGAGGCCAGCAGCGCGTCGGTGCACTCGCGGGAGGCGGCGAGGTGCAGGTACGTGAAGAGGGTCTGGTCCTTGCGGAGGCGGTGGTACTCCTCGGCGACCGGCTCCTTGACCTTCAGCAGCAGGTCGGCGGCGGCCCAGACCTCGTCGGCGGTGGGCAGGATCTGCGCGCCGGCGGCGACGAACTCCTGGTCCGTGATGGACGAGCCGACACCGGCGTCCTTCTCGATGACGACCTGGTGGCCGTGGCGGACGAGCTCATGCACTCCGGCGGGGGTGATCGCCACCCGGAACTCGTTGTTCTTGACTTCGCGGGGGATGCCGACCTTCACGTCGATCACGGTCCTTGGCTCGGAGGGTTACCCGGGCACAACGGTGCACACCCGGACATATACAGCTTAAATGGAGACGCCACGAAGGAACGCGGCAGAGCCAGTCTAATGAAGGACTTCGCGCTGTCTAGCCTTACAAAGCCTTAATTTTCTGTCGAAGCACTACGGATTTCGTAGGCTGAGGGCTCCTCACCCAGCAATCTGTCGGCAGCACCCCGGTGCAGCCTGGCCGCAGCGGGATCCCCGAGCCGGTCCAGCGTGTCGGCCAGCCGCAGCTGGAGCGCCGCCTGAAGCCGCACGTCACCGGCCCGCCGGGCCAGGTCGACGGCCTCCTGACAGGTCTGGAGCGAATCGTGCGGCCGGCCCGCGTACTCCTGGACCCGGGCCGCCTCGCTCAGCGCCCGCGCCTGGGCCGCGGGATCGCCGAGCCTGCGCCGGCCCGCCGCGGCGGCGCGCCAGTTCCGCAGCGCCTCGCCGTAGCGCCCGGCGTAGGTGTGGACCGCTCCGAGCCGCCCGTACAGCCGGGCCTCGTCGGCACGCTCCCCCTGGGTCAGACGCTGGGAGAGCGCCCGGCCGTACCAGTCGGCGGCCCGGTGGTAGTCCCCCAGCTCCTCGTACGCGCCGCCTACGGATTCCATCGCGCGCCCGGTGGCGTACAGGTCCTTCGCCGCCTTTCCGGCGTCCAGCGCGGCGCGGTAGCGGGTCAGCGCCTCCCGGGTGCGGCCGGTACGGGCGTCCAGGTCCGCGAGATTCAGCAGGGCGGCCGCCTGCTCGCGGGGCAGCTCGCGGCGCAGCGCCACGTCCAGGACGAGACCGTGCAGCCCGTACAGCTCGGGAGCGGCCTCCTCCGTCCCCCGGTGCGCGGCCAGCGCCCGCACCAGGGCCGCCACCAGCCGCCGGGCCAGGGTGTCGAGCTCGCCGTCCGCCACCGCGAGCCGGGCCGATGCGAGCAGGGCGGGCTGGCGGACCCGCAGCCACGCGCCCGCCTCGTCCGCGTTCGGGAAGCGCAGCGAGCGGGGCAGGCCGGCGAGCTTGCGGCGGGCGGTCGAGCCCTCCGGTTCGGTGACCGCCCGGCAGGACTGGAGCCGGCGCACGGTCCGCTCCAGCATCCGGGCGCGGGCGAGCTGGATCTCGGCCGGCCGGTCCCGGTCCTCCAGGAGGGCCAGCAGCATCGGTGCGAGGCAGCCGGGCACCGCGTACTGGGGGTGGGCCGCGCCGTCCGTCCGCAGCAGCCCGAGCTTCACGAAGTCGTCGAGGGTGGAGCGGGCGGCGGAGACCGAGCAGCCGGCCAGCGCGGAGGCCGTGTGGGCGTCGGCGAGCCCGGCGGGGGCGAGGGCCAGCAGGCGCAGTATCCGGGCGGCGGTTCCCGGCAGGGAGTCGTGGACGAGCCGGAACGCGCGGGCCAGCGGGCGGGCGCCGGTGGGCAGTTGCTCGCCGGAGTCGGGCAGCTCGTGCAACTGCTTGGCGACGTCGGCGACCGAGGCCATGGGGTGGGCGGCGAGCAGGCCGCCCATCAGGGCGAGCGCCGCGGGCTGTCCCCCGCACTCCTCGGCCAGGCTCTCCGCGGTGCGGGGGTCGACGGTGATGCGGACCTGCCCGATGACGCGGGCGAGCAGCCGCACCGCCGCGCCCGCCTCCAGTCCGCCGAGGGTGCAGGGCCGTACGTCGGGGATGCCGGTCAGCGGTCCGGTCGCGGTGGCGAGGACCAGGCAGTCCGGGTTCTCCGGGAGGAGCGGGTCGACCTGTTCGGCGTCGGCCGCGTCGTCGAGCACGAGGACGAGCCGGCGCACGGCGAGGGCCTCGCGGACCATCTCGGACAGTTCGTCCTGGTCGGCGCCGGGCGGGACCGCCACCCCGAGGAGGCCGAGGATCTCGCCCGCGCTGCGTTCGGTGGGGACGCGTCCGCCGCCGGGGTCGGTGAGGCCGACCCGGAGCACCCCGTCGGGGTAGTCGCCGGAGCCGGTGCCGGGAACGGCCCAGGGCAGCGCGCCCGTGGCGCTCGCGGCGGCCCCGGCGGCGTCGGTTCCGGTGAGCGCCCCGGCCAGCTCCTCGGCGAGCGCGCTGCGGCCGGAGCCGGGCCGGCCCGCGATGAGCAGGACCCGGGCGCGGGGGGCCTTGCGGCCGGCCAGGGTGTCGAGGCCGGCGCGCTCGATGTCCGCCCGCAGGGCCTTCAACTCACGTTCGCGGCCGAAGAATCGGGGCGGGACGGCGCCGGACGGCTCCTCGGCCCCCGGGGCCTTTGCCGGGCCGCTGGTGTCCACCGCCTGATCGGTCACGAGCCACGCTCCACTTCGCTGCACGCGGTGCCCGCCGGAACTCCGGTCGGGTGCATTTCGAGCGTAGTTCAGCGGTGACGACGATCACTGCGGAGATGGGGCGGAGCGCGAGGAACATCCCCCGATCGGATCAGCATTTCTTCATTTTTTACGATCACCGGTTCCCGTGATCGTCCGATCGGGGGGTGGGGCAGGGGCCCAGACGGTCCGTCAGGCCTCGAAGGGCCGGGCCGGCCAGGGCGCGTCGGCGGGGCGCAGGGAGTCGACTCCGTCGCCCGCGCGCACCGCGGAGAGCGCGAGCGCCCCGACGACCAGACAGTTGTTGTGCACGTCTCCCGCGATCACCGAGCGGACCAGCTCGGGCAGCGGCACCCGGGCGTGTTCCATGTCGGCCTCCTCCTCGGAGACCGCGTACCGCTCGCCCTCCGCCTCGGAGAGGTCGCGGGCGAGGAAGATGCGCACGGCCTCGTCGCAGCCGCCGGGCGTGGTGTAGACGTCGGTCAGCACCCGCCAGTCCTCGGCCTTGACGTGCGCCTCCTCGTACAGCTCGCGCTGAGCGGCGTGCAGGGGGTTCTCGCCGGGGACGTCGAGCAGTCCGGCCGGGATCTCCCAGAGCCGGTGGCGTACCGGGTGGCGGTACTGGCGCAGCACGATGACCCGGTCGTCGTCGTCGAGCGCGAGGACGGCCACGGAGCCGGGGTGGACCTGGTAGTCACGGCCGTGGACGGACCCGTCGGGCATCACCACCTGGTCGGTGCGGACGCTGGTCTTGTTGCCGGTGAAGGGGGTCGCGGTCGCGGTGACCTGCCACTCCTCGGGCTTGTCCTGGATACCCATGTACGTCCACGTCCTCCCACGAACCAACGGAAACCGGGGTACCGATCCGCGCAGGATCCGTACCCCGGTCAACCGTAATGCCTCGGTGTTACGCGTCCGCGCCCTTCGCCGCGGCGACCTTGCGCGCGACGGCGGCCTTCACCAGACCCGCGAAGAGCGGGTGCGGGCGGGTCGGGCGGGAGCGCAGCTCCGGGTGCGCCTGGGTGGCGACCAGGTAGGGGTGCGTCTCGCGCGGGTACTCGACGTACTCGACGAGCTTGTTGTCCGGGGAGGTTCCGGAGAAGACCAGTCCGGCCTTCTTCTCCAGCTCGGCCCGGTAGGTGTTGTTGACCTCGTAGCGGTGGCGGTGGCGCTCCTCCACGTACGGCTGGCCGTCGTAGGCCTCGCGGACGAGGGAGCCCTCGGCGAGCTTGGCCGGGTAGAGGCCGAGCCGCATGGTGCCGCCCAGGTCGCCGGCGCCCTCGACGTAGGCGAGCTGCTCCTCCATCGTCGAGATGACGGGGTGGGAGGTGGCGGCGTCGAACTCGGTGGAGTTGGCGTCGGGGATCTCGGCGAGGGAACGGGCCGCCTCGATCACGATGCACTGGAGGCCGAGGCAGAGGCCGAGCAGCGGGACCTTGTTCTCGCGGGCGTAGCGGATGGCGCCGACCTTGCCGTCGACACCGCGCTCGCCGAAGCCGCCCGGGATGCAGATCGCGTCGACGTCGCCGAGGTGCTCGGCGGCGCCCGCCGCGGTCCGGCAGTCGTCGGAGGTGACCCACTTGACCTTGACCCGGGCCCTGTTGGCGAAGCCGCCGGCGCGGATCGCCTCGGTGACCGAGAGATAGGCGTCGGGCAGGTCGATGTACTTGCCGACCAGCGCGACGGTGACCTCGTGGTCGGGGTTGTGGACCCGGTCCAGCAGGTCGTCCCAGGTGGTCCAGTCGACGTCCCGGAACGGCAGGTCGAGCTTGCGCACGACGTAGGCGTCCAGGCCCTCGGTGTGCAGCACCTTGGGGATGTCGTAGATCGACCGGGCGTCCGGGCAGGCCACCACGGCGGTCTCGTCGACGTCGCACATCAGCGAGATCTTGCGCTTGATGGCGGTGGGGACCTCGCGGTCGGCGCGCAGCACGATGGCGTCCGGCTGGATGCCGATGTTGCGCAGGGCGGCCACCGAGTGCTGGGTGGGCTTGGTCTTCAGCTCGCCGGAGGGGCCGATGTAGGGCAGCAGCGAGATGTGGACGACGAAGACGTTGTCCCGGCCGACCTCGTGGCGGACCTGGCGGACGGTCTCCAGGAACGGCAGCGACTCGATGTCGCCGACCGTGCCGCCGACCTCCGTGATGACGACGTCCACGTCGTCGGCGGCCATGCGGCGGATGCGGTGCTTGATCTCGTTGGTGATGTGCGGGATGACCTGGACGGTGTCGCCCAGGTACTCGCCGCGCCGCTCCTTGGCGATGACCTGCGAGTAGACCTGGCCGGTCGTCACGTTGGCGGAGCCGTCGAGGTCGACGTCGAGGAAGCGCTCGTAGTGGCCGATGTCCAGGTCGGTCTCGGCGCCGTCGTTGGTGACGAACACCTCACCGTGCTGGAAGGGGTTCATCGTGCCCGGGTCGACGTTGAGGTAGGGGTCGAGCTTCTGCATGGTGACCCGCAGGCCCCGCGCCTTGAGCAGGGCACCCAGGCTGGAGGCAGTCAGACCCTTGCCGAGGGAGGAGGCGACACCCCCGGTGACGAAGATGTGCTTGGTCGTCGTGGATGTGGGCTGCATAGCCAAAGGGGGCTCCCGTGGTCGCGATTCTGAGGTGCGTACCGGCCGCCCAACCGGAGATTCCGGGGGCGCCGTCGCTGCGGTTCGGGGGCCTCGTGCGCTGTCGCGAACGACCACCGGTCCACGGGCTACCAGGGTAACAGCGACGGCGGGAGGCTGCTTCCGGCCACACCCTGCACAGGGGCGTCACACCTTCACCGCAGCCACTTCACGTCCCACTCGATCAGCTCAGAGATGTTGCGGAGACCGTCGCGCGGATCTTCGTGGTGCGTCGTATCCTGCTCAAACACTCGCTGCCGAGACGGCCGGGCGGCGGCACCACCCAGGCCGCCCTCCGGTTCAGGACTCGTCGGATCTTCCCGGGTGAAAGACCCTACGACCCCCTTGACCCGCAGTAAGCGCCCTTTGACGGGGCGACATGGCCGTTCGACTGGAGACGCACGTGGCCGGGCGCATCGAGGATTACGCACTCATCGGAGACATGCAGACCGCTGCCCTGGTCTGCCGGGACGGCACGGCCGACTGGCTGTGCCTGCCCCGCTTCGACTCGCACGCCGTGTTCGCGGGGCTTCTGGGCACCGAGGAACACGGCTTCTGGCGCCTGGGCCCCGCGAGAGCGGAAGGAACAGAACCAGCCTTCGCCGACCGGCGGCGCTATCGCGGTGACTCCCTCGTCCTGGAATCGGAGTGGGACACACCGCGCGGCACCGTACGGGTGACCGACTTCATGCCGCCGCGTGACGGCGCGCCGCAGCTCATCCGGATCGTGGAGGGCGTCAGCGGCCGGGTGCCGATGCGCTCGGAACTGCGGATGCGTTTCAGCTACGGCCGGGTGACGCCCTGGGTGCACAAGGTCGACAACCGCACGGTCGCCGTCGCCGGTCCGGACTCCGTCTGGCTGGACACCGAGGCCGAGACGTACGGCAAGAACCTGACCACGTACTCCGACTTCACCGTCGGCCCCGGCGAACGGGTGGCGTTCACGATCAGCTGGCAGCCCTCGCACCACGGGCCGCCCGCCCTCCCCGAACCCGAGGGGTCCCTGGAGGCGACCGAGCTGTTCTGGCGCGAATGGGTCGATCAGTGTACGTACCACGGGCCCTACCGGGAGGCGGTCGTCCGCTCCCTGATCACGCTGAAGGCCCTCACGTACGCGCCGACCGGCGGCATCGTCGCGGCCCCGACCACCTCGCTGCCCGAGGAGATCGGGGGCGTACGGAACTGGGACTACCGCTACACCTGGCTGCGGGACGCCGCGATCACCCTCTCCTCGCTGCTGCGCACCGGCTATCGGGAGGAGGCCCGCGCCTGGCGCGAGTGGCTGCTGCGAGCCGTGGCGGGCGACCCGGAGAACCTCCAGATCATGTACGGCATCGCCGGCGAGCGCGAGCTCGGCGAGGCGGAGCTGGACTGGCTGCCCGGTTACGAGAACTCCGGCCCGGTCCGGGTCGGCAACGGCGCGGCCAACCAGCTCCAGCTCGATGTGTACGGCGAGGTCACCGAGGCGCTGCACCTGGCGCACATGACGGGTCTGACCCGCAACGACTACGCCATGGGCCTCCAGCTCAAGCTGATCGAGTATCTGGAGAAGCACTGGGAGGAGCCCGACGAGGGCATCTGGGAGGTGCGCGGGCCGCGCCGGCACTTCGTGCACTCGAAGGTGATGGCGTGGGTCGCGGTCGACCGGACGATCAAGCTGGTCGAGTCCGGGGACGTCGAAGGCCCGCTGGAGCGGTGGTACCAGCTCCGCGACGACATCCACCGGGACGTCTGCGAGCGCGGCTACGACAAGGAGCGCAACACCTTCACCCAGTCCTACGGGTCGAAGGAGCTGGACGCCTCGCTGCTGCTCATCCCGCAGATGGGCTTCCTGCCGCCCGACGACAAGCGGGTCATCGGCACGATCGAGGCGATCCAGCGGGAGCTGTCCACGGAGGACGGCTTCATCCTGCGCTACCCGACGGAGGGCGAGGAGGCAGGCGTCGACGGTCTGGCGGGCGACGAGGGCGCGTTCCTGGCCTGCTCTTTCTGGATGGCCGACGACCTCGCGATGATCGGCCGGGTCGACGAGGCGCGCCAGCTGTTCGAGAAGCTGCTGTCGCTCCGCAACGACCTGGGTCTGCTGGCCGAGGAGTGGGACTCCAACCTCCAGCGCCAGGTGGGGAACTTCCCGCAGGCGTTCAGTCACGTCCCGCTGATCGACACGGCTCTGCGGCTGACGGCGAGTGGCGCGTACGTCGGCTGAACCGCCGACGGTGAGGACGGCCGCCCCGGGATCTCCGGGGCGGCCGTCGCGCGTTGTCAGGGTTCTCAGGGGGCGGTGAGCGGTTCGGCCGCGTACGCCCGGTGGAGCAGCTCCAGGAACGGCGGGGCGGCCGGCAGCTCGGCCGCGCCGATCCGGTGGACGGGCACGCCCGGCGTCCAGGAGTTCATGACGACCGCGCCGGCGAGGGCGGGCAGGTCGTCGGGGGTGATCGCGACGGTCCGCTGCCCGACTCCGAGCCGGTCCAGCTGCCGGCGGACGATGCCCATGGTCGTCCCGGTCAGCAGGCCGGCCCGGGGCCACAGCACCGACTCGCCGTCCCAGAAGGCCAGGTTCCAGATCGTCGCCTCGCTGAACCTGCCCTCCCCGTCCAGGAACGCGGCGTCGTCGAAGCCGTCGGCGACGGCCTTCCGGAGCAGATGCGTCTTGGCCGGCTCGCCGACGTGCTTGATGTGCGGCAGGAACCGGTCGTGCCGGACCGCCGCCAGGGCGAGCGGCCCGGCGGGGCCGGACGACGCCGGGCCGGTGCGCACGAGGAGCGCGGGTTCGGCGTCGGCCGCGGTGAACTCGCCCGCCGGGGAGTGGACCGTGGCCGTCAGCGAGAGATCGGCCGGTCCGTCACGGAGCGCAGTACGCAGATACGAGCGCACCAGGTCGTCCGGCAGAGCCCGGCCGAACAGCTCCGCCGACGCGGATCTCAGCCGCTCCAGGTGGAGGTCGAGGCCGCGGACCCGGCCGTCCGTGACCTGTACGGCGGTGAAGTGGGCATGGCCGGCGAAGGCGAGCGGCGCGAGGTCGCCGGTGGTGGCCGTCCGGCCGTTCACCTGCACGATGTACGGGGAATCCTGGTTCATGGCCCGGACGTTAGGGCCTGACACCGGTGACAAGGTCAAGAGGGAACGGGGCACGGGTACATGCTGATCGGGGAGTTGTCCCGGCGGACGGGCGTCAGCGCACGGTCGCTGCGGTACTACGAGGCGCAGGGGCTGCTGTCGGCCGGGCGGGGCGCGAACGGCTACCGCGACTACGCCGAGGAGGCCGTGGTGACCGTCACGCAGATCCGCGCGCTGCTGCGGGCGGGCCTGTCCACCGAGGTGATCGCTCAGGTGCTGCCGTGTGCCCGGGGCGAGGGGCCCGCGTTCGACTGGTGCGCGGAGCTGCGGGAGATCCTCGGCGGGGAGCTGGCGGTGATGGATGACCGGATCGAGGCGCTGCGGCGCAGCCGGGGCACGCTCGCGGGGTTGCTGACGCAGCCCTGACCGGCGGGCCCGGCGCGGTGGCGCGTCCGCGCTCCTCCCCTGCGATGCGCGCCCCGTGCCCCGGGCGGTAGCGTCCTGAACAGGACGACCGCCCGATCGACGGGCGGGGCACAAGGGAAGCGGGCCGGTACGTGGAGAGCCACAGCGGAATCACCGTGCAGCGGGCGCTGGAGCTGCCGGGGCTGCGCGCCGGGCTCCCGGAGGTGGTGGCCGGCGCCGACCGGCTGAACCGTACGGTGCGCTGGGTGCACGCGGGCGAGGTCCCGAACATCGCCTCGCTCCTCAAGGGCGGCGAGCTGCTCCTGACCACCGGCCTGGGCCTGGGCGCCCGCCCCGCCGAACAGCGCGCCTTCGTCCGCCGTCTCGCCGACCGGGGCATCGCGGCCCTGGTGGTGGAGCTCGGCCCGCGCTTCGGCCGGCTGCCCGCCTCCATCGTGGACGCCGCCCGCACGGCCGGGCTCCCGCTGGTCCAGCTGCACCGTGAGGTGCCGTTCGTCGCGGTGACCGAGGAGGTGCACACCGAGATCGTCAACGGGCACTACGCGCTGCTCCAGCAGGCGGAGGAGGTGCACCGGCGCGCCACCCGGGCGCTGCTCGACGGGGGCGGGGTGCCGCAGGTCCTCGGGATCCTCGCCGACTTCACCGCCAACCCGGTCTTCCTGGAGACGCCCGACGGCCGGCTCCTGTACGCGGCGTCCACCGGCACCGGCCCGGTGGGCGCGGACCCGCTCCAGGTCTGGGAGGGCATGCGCGGCGACCGGGCGGCCCGGGAGAGCCCGCCGGCCGGTGCGGTGCTGGTGGACGTGCCCGGCGGCGGGCCCGAGACCGGTGCGGTACGGGCCCGGCTGGTGCTGCTCGCGGTGGCCGGGCCGCTGGCGACCGTGCACCGGATGGCGGCGGAGCGCGCGGCGGGCCTGCTCGCCGTCGTGCTGATGCAGGCCCGGCAGGAGGAGGAGCTGGCGGCCCGGGGCCGGGGCGACTTCCTCACCGACCTCGCGGAGGGCCGGATCGCTCCGGAGGACGCCCCCGCCCAGGCCCGGGTGCTCGGCTTCCGGCCCGGCGACACCCCGCTGCTCCCGGTGGTGATGCGGCTGGCCCCCGAGCTGTCCCCGTCGGGCAACTGGGCGGTGCTGGCCCGTGCGGTCCTGGAGGAACTGGCCTCGGTCGGGGTGCCGGTGCTGCTCGGCGTACGGCCCGTGGAGGGGCGGGTCCCGCTGCTGCTGGGGCTGCGTTCGGAGGGCGAGCGCACCGCGGTCGCGGACCGGGTGGCGGCGGCGCTGCGGGCCGGGGTGGAGCGGGCCGGCCTCGACCGCGCCGGATCGCAGCCGCCGGTCGTCGTGGTCGGCGTCCCGGGCGGCTGGGCCGCGGCGGGCGCGGGGCTGCGGCACGCGTCGGAGACGGCGACGGCCGCGCAGGGCCTGGACGACCGGCCCTGGTACGACGCCCGGCGCCTCGACATCGACCTGCTGCTGTGGCGGCTGCGGGACCATCCGGACCTCGCGGCGTTCGTGAACCGGGCGATCGGCCCGCTGCGCGAGCACGACCGCACCTCGCGCCCGCCGCTGCTCCCGACGCTGCAGGCGTATCTGGCGCACGCGGGCCGCAAGGCGGAGACCGCCCGCGATCTGCACCTCAACCGGCAGACGCTCTACAACCGCCTGGCCCGGATCGGCGAGCTGCTGGGCACGGACCTGGACGACCCGCAGACGGTGCTGGCGCTGAGCCTGGCGCTGCGGGCCCGACGCCACACGACCTGAGCGCAGCCCCCGGAACCCGCCGCTTCAGCGCACCCGCCCCGTCGCCAGCGGCTGCGCCAACTCGTCGTAGACGCTGAGCACATGGGCGATCGTGTCGTCCTCGGTCGGCCAGCCCGCCGCCTGCACCCGCCCGGCCTCGGCGAGCCGGGCGCGCTCCGCCGGGTCGCCGAGCAGCCTCACGACCGTACGGGCGAGCGCCTCTGCGTTGCCGTACGGCACCAACTCGGCGGCCCGGCCGACCAGTTCGGGCACGCCGCCGACGGCGGTGGCGACGAGCGGCACCCCGGCGCGCAGCGCCTCCTGCGCCAGCAGGGAGCGGCCCTCCCACCGGCTCGGCAGCAGGGCCAGATCGGCGGCGGCGAGCAACTCCCCCACACCGTCCCGGCACCCGATGAGCGTGACGGGCAACTGCTCGTCCCTGATCTGGCGTTGCAGTGCGTTCCGGTCGCGCCCCTCCCCCGCGATGACGAGCAGCGGCACGGGGTCCAGACTCCGCCAGACGCGGGCCGCGTCCAGCAGGACGTCGAAGCCGTGATGCGGCACGAGACTGCCGACGGCCATCAGCAACGGCCGGTCCACCGCCCCCAGTTCGGCCCGTGCCTTGCCCTCGCCGTCGGTGCCGTCCGAGCGCGGGGGCGGGACGGCGACGGGGGCGAGCCGGGCGTCGCGGGCGCCCCGCTCACGGGCCAGGTCCACCAGATCGGACGAGGGCGCGAGGACCACGGCCGCCGCCCGTGCGGCGCGCCGTTCCAGCAGGTGGAGGATCTGGCGGCGGGCGCCTTCCGCGTACCGCCGCGTGTGCCAGGTCATCACCAGCGGCACGGCGCGGCCGCTCAGCGCGAGGGCGGTGCGGGCGGCCGCGTGGAGTCCATGGGCGTGGACGACGTCCGCTCCCGTGCAGGCGGCCCGCAGCGCGGCGACGGCGGCCGGGTCGCTGCGCCGGGGCACCGGGAGGAACCGGGCTCCGGTCGCCGTGAAGTCGTAGGCGCGGTCCACCGCGGGCGGGGCGCAGACGGTCACCTGTACCCCGCGCGCCACCAGCCCGGCGGCCAGCGAACCGACGTGCGCGCTACTGCCCGCACTGCCGCCGCCCAGGACTTGGACCGTACGCAGTTGTGACACGTTGATTGGCTCCCCGGGGCTCCGGAGTCGGCGGAAAGTACAGCGCCAAGGATGCCAGCCCGTACGCACGTTCCGGGACCGCCGTAACGTTGCTGCCGCACTCATGGCGACAACCGACCACACCGCGCCACTCTCCCGGGTGAATATCGGGGTGCGAGGTTGTCGTCATCCGCCCTGCGGAAGCGCGTACGGGCGGAGGGAATCCCCCCGCCCGTACCCGTACGGCCCTCCGCTAGCGGCTATTCGGCGCGGGCCGTGGCCAGCAGCTCCTCCGCGTGGGCGCGGGCCGTCTCGGAGTCCTCCTGGCCCGCCAGCATCCGCGACAGCTCCCGGACCCGGTCCTCGCCCTCCAGGACGGTGACCCCGCTGCGGGTCACCGAGCCGTCCACGGTCTTCTCGACCAGCAGCTGCCGGTCGGCGAAGGCCGCCACCTGCGGCAGGTGGGTCACGACGACCACCTGGGCGGACCGGGCGAGCTTGGCGAGCCGTCGGCCGACCTCGACCGCCGCCTTGCCGCCGACGCCCGCGTCGACCTCGTCGAAGAGATACGTCGGTACGGGGTCGGAGCCCGCGAAGACGACCTCGACCGCGAGCATCACCCGGGACAGCTCGCCGCCCGAAGCGCCCTTGGCGATCGGCCGGGGCTGGGCCCCGGGGTGCGGGGCGAGCAGCAGCTCGACCTCGTCCGCGCCCGACGGGCCGTAGGCGACGCTGCGCCCGCCGATGTCGATGCCGGACGCCTCGTCCGCCGCCTCGGTCTGCCGGATGGCGAAGGAGACCCGGGCGTGCGGCATGGCGAGCGAGGCCAGCTCGTCCGTCACCGCCTCGGCGAACCGGGCGGCCGCCTCCGTACGCGCGTCGGTCAACGCCTGTCCGAGCACGGAGAGTTCGGCCCGCAGCCCGTCGCGCTCGGCGGTCAGTTCGCCGATGCGCTCGTCGTCGCCCTCCAGTTCGGTGAGCCGGCCGGCGCCCTCCTGGGCCCAGGCGAGCACGGCCGTGATGTCCGAGCCGTACTTCCGGGTCAGGGTGGTCAGCGCGGCCCGGCGCTCCTCCACGGCGGCCAGCCGCAGCGGGTCGGCTTCCAGTTGGTCGGCGTACCCGGCCAGCTCGCCGGAGACGTCGGCGATCAGGATGGAGATCTCCCCGATCCGGTCGGCCAGCGCGGCCAGCGCCGGGTCGTGGGCCCGGACCCCGTCCAGGGCCTGCCCGGCGGCGGCGACCACGGTGGTGGCGTCGACGCTCTCCGGATCCTCCGGGTTCCCCGCGAGCGCGGTGTGCGCGAGGGAGGCCGCGGAGGCGAGCGCCTCGGCATGTCCGAGCCGCTCCGCCTCGGCGGCCAGCTCGACGTCCTCGCCCGGCAACGGCTCGACGGCGGCCACCTCGTTCAGACCGAAGCGCAGCAGATCCGCCTCCTGGGCCCGCTCCCGGGCCCGGGTGGTCAGCTCCTCCAAGGTCGCGGCGACGGTCCGCAGCCGCCGGTAGGCCGCCGTGTACGCGGCGTGCGGGCCCGCCACGCCGTCCCCGGCGTACCGGTCCAGCGCCCCCCGCTGCCGCGCGGGCTTGAGCAGGCCCTGCTGGTCGGTCTGGCCGTGCACGGCGACGAGTTCGTCCGCCAGCTCGGTCAGGACCCCCACCGGCACGGATCTGCCGCCGAGATGGGCCCGTGAGCGTCCTTCGGCCGAAACGGTACGGCTGATGAGCAGCGCACCGTCGTCGAGTTCCGCCCCGGCCTCCTCGGCCCGCAGCGCCGCCGCGTCGCCCTCGGACACCGTGATCCGGCCCTCGACGACCGCGGCCTTGGCCCCGACCCGTACGAGGGCGGGGTCCGCGCGCCCGCCGAGCAGCAGCCCGAGGCTCGTGACGACCATGGTCTTGCCCGCACCGGTCTCACCCGTGACCGCGGTGAAACCGGGTGACAGCTCCACCACCGCGTCGTCGATGACTCCGAGCGACCGTATCCGCATCTCCTCCAGCACGGACATGACCTTACGAGGTCCCGGGGCGGGCGCGCGACGGCCCCCGCCCCCGGATTCACTCTCCCGAGGGTCGCGGGAACCGTGGAACGTCTCCGGATCCGTCAGTGGGGCGCGCCCCGCCAGCCCGAGACGGGCAGCGCGAACTTCGCCACCAGCCGGTCGGTGAACGAGGCCTGGTGCAGCCGCGCCAGCCGTACGGGCACCGCACCGCGCCGCACCTCGACCCGCGCGCCGGCGGGCAGCTCCACGGTCCGCCGCCCGTCGCACCACAGCACCCCGTGCGGGGTGTGCGGCTGGACCTCGACCGCGAGCACGGACGTGGGCGAGGTCACCAGCGGCTTGGCGAACAGCGCGTGGGCGCTGATCGGGACCATCAGCAGCGCCTCGACCTCGGGCCAGACGACGGGCCCGCCCGCCGAGAAGGCGTACGCGGTCGAACCGGTCGGGGTCGCGCAGACGATCCCGTCGCAGCCGAACCCGGTGACCGGGCGGCCGTCGATCTCCAGGACGACTTCGAGCATCCGCTCGGGCGACACCTTCTGCACGGCCGCCTCGTTGAGCGCCCAGTCGCTGTGCACGACGTCGCCGTTGCTGTGCACGAGGACGTCGATCGTCATCCGCTCCTCGACCTCGTAGTCGCGGGTGACGACCCGGGAGACCACCTGGTCGAGGTCGTCGCGCTCGGCCTCGGCGAGGAAGCCGACGCGTCCGAGGTTGACGCCGAGCATCGGCACCCCGGAGGCGCGGGAGAACTCCGCGCCGCGCAACAGGGTGCCGTCACCTCCGAGGACGATCAGCAGCTCGCAGCCGTCCACGGCCGACGGGCTGGTGTCGGTGACCGTCTCCACGGTGTCCGGCAGCGGCAGATCGGCCGCCTCGGTCGCCGAGACCCGTACGCCGAGCCCGTTGCGCAGCAGCCCCTGCACGACGAGCTCCGCGCTGCGGATCGCGGCCGGCCGGCCGGTGTGCGCCAAAAGGAAGACTGTTCGTGCCGCATTCGTGGTCACATTCGTCGTCAACGAGGCCCCTCCGCCACTGCACGGTCGACATCCGCGGGATCCAGCTCGGGTGCGCCGGCCCGCAGCCACAGAAAGTACTCGACGTTCCCCGACGGGCCGGGCAGCGGACTGGCCGTCACCCCCCGTACGCCGAGGCCCAGCCCCCAGGCCCGCCGCGCCACTTCCCGTACCGCTTCGGCGCGCAGCTCCGGACTCCGCACCACTCCGCCGCTGCCGAGCCGCTCCTTGCCCACCTCGAACTGCGGCTTGACCATGAGGACCAGGTCCGCGTCGGGCCCGGCGCACCGGGCGAGGGCGGGCAGTACGAGTCCCAGCGGGATGAAGGACAGATCCCCCACCACCAGGTCGACCGCCTCCCCGTCGATGGCTTCCAAGGTCAACTCCCGCACGTTGGTACGGTCCTTGACGACGACCCGTTCATCGGACTGCAGCGACCAGGCGAGCTGCCCGTAGCCGACGTCGACGGCGACGACCTGCCGGGCCCCCGCCCGCAGCAGCACGTCGGTGAAGCCGCCGGTCGACGCCCCGGCGTCCAGCGCCCGCCGCCCCTGAACGGTCAGCCCGAGCGGCACGAAGGCGGCGAGCGCCCCGGCCAGCTTGTGGCCGCCGCGCGAGACGTAGTCCGGGTCGCCGTCGTCCTTGGTGACGACGATCGCGGCGGCCGTCTCGACCTGGGTGGCGGGTTTGGTCGCGGTGGTCCGGCCGACGGTGACGCGCCCCGCGGCGATCAGCTGGCTCGCGTGCTCGCGCGAGCGGGCGAGCTTGCGGCGTACCAGCTCGGCGTCGAGGCGGCGACGTGCCACTCCTGCCACGTTCGGTTCAGCTCCTGTTGTCGTGGTGCG
This sequence comes from Streptomyces anulatus, assembly GCF_014650675.1. Taxonomy (GTDB): domain Bacteria; phylum Actinomycetota; class Actinomycetes; order Streptomycetales; family Streptomycetaceae; genus Streptomyces; species Streptomyces anulatus. The sequence continues at coordinate 482,625 of NZ_BMVK01000006.1, forward strand.
TGTGGTGATGCGTGTCGTGCGGTCGGTGCGAGGGCGTGGACGCGGGACCCGGCACGGCGGCCGGACGGGCGTCCAGCGAGGTCAGCTCCGACCGCAGCCCACGGTGTACATCCTCGTACACCTCGATGTGCCCGTCCGCCGGGAGGTGGTCCGCATCGGCGAGACGCTCCAGCCGGGCGTCCACCGCGGCGTGGCCGGTGGGGGTGCGCACGACCCCCAGGGGTGCGGGCTCGGCCGGCTCGAAGGAGGGCACCCCGAGGGCCTGCCCCCCGGCCCCGGTCGCGTCCGCCACCGGCCCGTCCACCGGCCCGTCCATCGCCGGGTCCGGCTCGTCGGGCGTGCTCACGGGCGGTACCTCCGCCTCCGGCGTCCAGTCGCTCATGCCGAAACGCTACCGCGACAGGCCGGTGTACCGTCGAGCACGATGGCGACCATGGCTGAGTGCCGCAGCGCACTGAGAAGACTTTCCGACAACCTCGCAGCCGCCGAGGGCGACGTGCGCGGCACGGCTGCCCTCGACCGCTCGCTGAGCTGTCACATCAAGGACCTCGACATCACGTTCACCGGCCGGCTGGCCGATGGCCGGATCCTGGTACGGGACACGGTCGAGGGGCCGCCCCGGGAGAAGGCCGAGATCAGACTCGCGATGACGGGCGACGACCTGGTGGCACTGGTGGACGGCGACCTGAACTTCGCGAAGGCGTGGGGCTCGGGCCGCGTACGCCTGGAGGCGGGCTTCCGGGACCTGCTGAAACTGAGATCGCTGCTGTAGACGGGCGACGACCAGATCAAGCCCGTCCGGCGATTGAGGACAAAGCGCCCACCGGGGCGCACCCCGCGCCCACCGCCGTACCCCCTGCCCACCCCCTACGCGGCGGCCACTTTCCGAGCCTTACGCGCGGCCGGCACGACCAACGGCGTCCCCGTCTCCGGGTCGTCGATCACCTGGCACCGCATCCCGAACACCCGCTCCACCAGCGCCGCGTCGACCACCTCCGAAGGCGGTCCCTCCGCGACGATGTCCCCGTCCCGCATCGCGATGAGATGCGTGGCGTACCGCGCGGCGTGGTTCAGGTCGTGGAGCACCGCCACCAGCGTGCGCCCCTGCGTCTCGTGCAGCTCCGCGCACAGGTCGAGGACATCGATCTGGTGCTGGATGTCGAGGTACGTCGTCGGCTCGTCGAGCAGCAGCAGCGGCGTCTGCTGGGCCAGCGCCATGGCGATCCAGACCCGCTGACGCTGACCGCCGGACAGTTCGTCGACATAGCGGTCGGCAAGCTCGGCGACGCCGGTGGACTCCATGGACTCGTCGACGACCCGCTCGTCCTCCGGCGACCACTGCCGCAGCAGCCCCTGGTGGGGGTACCGGCCGCGGGCGACGAGGTCGGCGACGGTGATCCCGTCGGGCGCTATGGAGGACTGGGGCAGCAGCCCCAGCGTCCGGGCGACCTTCTTCGCGGGCAGCTGGTGGATGGTCTGCCCGTCCAGCAGGACCTGCCCCCGGCTCGGCTTCAGCATCCGGGCGAGGGCGCGCAGCAGGGTCGACTTGCCGCAGGCGTTGGGACCGACGATCACGGTGAAGGAGTTGTCGGGAATCTCCACCGAGAGGTTCTCGGTGATGACCCGCTGGTCGTAGCCGAGGGTCACCGATTCTGCGGTGAGGCGCTGCATGGTCGTACTCCCGGAGTCGGTGAGGTGGAGCGCACGGCGCGGGGCACGGGCAGACCACCGAGCAGCACCAGGTTAGGTTAGCCTATCTTCCTCTTCACGCCAGTGGTCGCGGGCCGCCGCCCCACACCCTCGACACCCTCAACACCTTCGCGTGCCAAGGGCGTCGAGAGGCGGCGCGGATCGGTTGGTCGGGCGACGCCGGGGTCCGCTGCGCGGGTGGCGCCAGACGTCGGTCCGTCGGGCCGTGCCGGGGGGAACCGGTTCAGAGCCCGAGCCCGGCGAGGGCCTTCCCCGTCTCCAGCCCGCACACACCCGAACCGGCGAAGCTCCAGGCCGCCGCGCAGAGCGCCCGCAGCCCGTCGAGCGCCTCGCCCTCGCCCTCCAGCACCAGGCCGTCCCCGCGCACGGCAGCCGTCCAGCCCCCGCACCGGTACGCGTCACCGGCCGGCGTCACCTCGGGCTGCCCGGTCAGCAGCCCCCGCAGGTCCCGGTCCACATAGGTCGGCCGGTGCTGGGGCGGAGCGGCCAGCAACTGCGCCGCGTCGGTCACCCCGGTCAGCACCAGCAGCGAGTCCACGCCCCCGTTGAACGCGCCCTCGATGTCCGTGTCCAGCCGGTCCCCGACGACGATCGGCCGCTTCGCCCCGGTCCGCAGCACGGTCTCGCGGTGCATCGGCGGCAACGGCTTCCCGGCGACCTGCGGCTCGGCCCCGGTGGCGATCCGGACGACCTCGACCGCTGCCCCGTTGCCGGGCGCGATGCCCCGGGCGCCCGGGATGGTCAGGTCGGTGTTGGACGCGAACCACGGCAGCCCGCGCCGGATCGCGTAGCTCGCCTCGGCGAACCGCCCCCACGCCATGTCCGGCCCGCCGTATCCCTGCGCCACCGCCGCCGGGTCGTCGTCCGCCGACTCCACCGGCACCAGCCCGCGCTCGCGCAGCGCGACCCGCAGCCCTTCGCCGCCGATCGCCAGCACCCTTGCCCCGGGCGGCAGTTGATCGGCGACCAGGCGGGCGACGGCCTGCGCGGAGGTGATCACATCGGAGGGTTCGGCGGGCACCCCGAGCTCCGTCAGGTGCTCCGCCACCGCGTCCGGCGTCCGCAGCGCGTTGTTGGTGACGTAGGCGAGGTGCATGCCCCCGGCCCGCGCCACGGTCAGCGACTCCACGGCGTGGCCGATGGCTTCCCCGCCCGCGTACACGACCCCGTCGAGGTCGAGGAGAGCCGTGTCGTACGCCTCGCTCAGCGCCGTACTGCTCCCCGACGGCCGGGACCTGTCCTGCTGGTGGCTCATATGGATCGCTCCTCTTCCAGGCTTCCGCCCCGATCATCGCGTATGCCCGCTGCACACATACGATGCCCTGATGAACACTTCAGGTCCCGTCGACCAGGGGCTGCGGCTTTTCCCGTTCCGCGGACTGCGTTACGTCCCCGAGCGGGTCGGCAGCCTTGCCGCCGTGACCTCGCCCCCGTACGACGTGGTCGTCCGGCCCGACGGGCTGCACCACCTGGAGTCCGCGGATCCGCACAACATCGTGCGTCTCATCCTCCCCCAGGCCGACACGGCCCGGGACCGGCACCGGCAGGCGGCCGCCACACTGGACCGCTGGCTGGCCGAGGGTGTCATCGCACCGGACCCGGACCCGGTGCTGTACGTCTACGAGCAGCGGAACGACGAGATCCTCCAGCGGGGCCTGATCGGCGCCCTGGCCCTCTCCCCCGCCGCCGAGGGCATCGTGCTGCCCCACGAGGACGTCATGGACGACGTCGTCGCGGACCGCGCGGAGCTGATGCGTACGACGGGGGCCCATCTGGAGCCGCTGCTGCTGACCTACCGCGGCGAGCCGGGCGCACCGGCCGGGGCGGCCTCGGTGATCGAGCGCACGGTCCTGCGGGAGCCGCTGCTCGCCACCACGACGGAGGACGGTTTCCGGCACCGGCTCTGGGCCGTGACCGATCCGTCCGAGCGGAGCGAGATCGCGTCGGACCTCGCCCGGCACCAGGCGCTCATCGCGGACGGCCACCATCGCTGGGCCACCTATCTGCGGCTCCAGCGGGAACAGACCGCCCCCGGGCCGTGGGACCACGGTCTCGTCCTCCTCGTCGACACGGCCCGCCATCCGCTCCAGGTCCGCGCCATCCACCGGCTGCTGCGCGGGCTGCCGGTCTCCCGGGCTCTGGAAGCGCTGACCGGTCTCTTCCGCGTCCGGCCGGTCGAGGGGCCGCTCCCCCGGGCTCTCGACGCGCTGGCCGTAGCGGCGGCCGGGGGCAACGCGTTCCTCCTCGCCGGCGACGGCGGCTTCCATCTGGTGGACCGCCCCGACCCGGCCCTGCTGGCTCGCACCGTCCGGACGGACCGCCCCGACGCCTGGCGCTCCCTGGACGCGACGGTCCTGCACTCCGCGCTGCTCGACGACGTGTGGCGGATCCCCGACGCACCCGAGCACATCGGCTACATCCACGACGCCGCGGCCGCCGTCGAACAGGCGGAACGCCTCGACGCCACGGCGGTCCTGATGCATCCCGTACGTGAAGAGGTCGTCCGGGACCTGGCCCGGCAGGGCGTCACCATGCCCCGCAAGTCGACGTCGTTCGGCCCGAAGCCGGCCACGGGCCTGGTCATGCGGAGCCTCGCCCTCGACTGATCCGCAGACCGGCGGACCGGCACGGAACGCGAAGAGGGGGCGGCACTCCGACCGGAGTGCCGCCCCCTCTTCATCGGCTGCTAAGCCTTGACCGAACCGTGCTGGTCGTCGTCCTCGTCGTCGTCCTGCCCGTCGTCGAGGTCGGCGTCATCGCGCACGTCGTCCTCGTCGTCACGGTCCCCGGACGCGTCCTCGTCACGAGGCGCGACCTCGTCGGCCGCGTCCGCCCCGGTCGGGTCGTCGTCACCGAGGACATCGACGAACTCCACGCCGTCGAGCTCGGCGAGCCGGTCCGACGCGTCGGTGGAACCGTCCTTGTCGGCCTCCAGCGCCTTCCCGAACCACTCCCGCGCCTCGTCCTCGCGCCCCGCCTCCAGCAGGGCGTCCGCGTACGCGTAGCGAAGTCGCGGCGTCCAGGACTGCACGGAGTTGGACGCGAGCTCGGGGCTCTGGAGCGTCACGATGGCGGCGTCGATCTGACCCATGTCACGACGTGCCCCGGCGGCCACCAACCGCATCTCGACCTGTCCGGCCTTGTCCAGCTTCTGCACCTCGGGCTCGCCGGCCATGGCCATCGCCCGCTCGGGCCGACCGAGCCCGCGCTCGCAGTCCGCCATGACGGGCCACAGGTCCACGGACCCGGTCATCCGCCGGGCCGCCCGGAACTCGGCGAGCGCCTCGGCGTACTTCTGCGTCGCGTACGCCGCGAACCCGGCCGCCTCACGCACGGCCGCGACACGGGACGCGAGCCGAAGGGCGATACGGGCGTACGCGTACGCCTCCTCGGGGTCCTCGTCGATCAGCCGGGCCACCATGACGAGGTTGCGCGCGACGTCCTCGGCAAGGGTCTTCGGCAGGCTCATGAGCTCCTGGCGTACGTCCTTGTCGATCTCGTCGCCCGTGACGTCGTCCGGAATCGGCAGCCGCTTGATCGGCTCACGGTCGCGGTCCCGGTCATCACGCCCCCGGAAGCCCCCGCGGTCGCGGTCGTCGCGCTGGCCGCCGCGGTATCCGCCCCGGTCCCTGTCGCCGCCCCGGTTGTCGTCGCGACGGAAGCCGCCGCCGGAGGGCCGGTCGTCGTCGCGGCGCGGGCCGCGAGGGCGGTCGTCGCGGCGCTCGAAGCCACCGCTGGGACGGCCACCACGGTCATCACGCTGCTGACCACCGCGGTACCCACCACGGTCGTCATCACGACGGGGCCCACGGTCACGGTCCCCACCACGGCTGTCGTCACGACGGAACCCACCACCGGAAGGCCGGCTGTCGTCACGACGGAAGCCACCACCGGAAGGCCGGTTGTCATCGCGGCGGAAGCCGCCGCCGGAGCCGCCACCGCGGTTGTCGTCACGACGGAAGCCACCGCCGGAGGGCCGGTCGTCGTCACGGCGCGGGCCACGAGGGCGGTCGTCACGGCGCTCGAAGCCACCGCTGGGACGACCACCACGGTCATCACGCTGCTGACCACCGCGGTACCCACCACGGTCGTCATCACGACGGGGCCCACGGTCACGGTCCCCACCACGGCTGTCATCACGACGGAACCCACCACCGGAAGGCCGACTGTCATCACGTCGGAAGCCGCCGCCGGAGCCACCGCCCCGGTTGTCGTCACGACGGAAACCGCCGCCGGAGGGCCGGTCATCGTCACGGCGCGGACCGCGAGGCCGGTCGTCACGGCGCTCGAAGCCGCCGCCCCGGTTGTCATCGCGGCGCAAGCCACCACCGGAGCCACCGCCCCGGTTGTCGTCACGTCGGAAGCCGCCGCCGGAGCCGCCACCGCGGTTGTCGTCACGACGGAACCCACCACCGGAGGGCCGGTCGTCGTCACGGCGCGGGCCACGAGGGCGGTCGTCACGGCGCTCGAAGCCACCGCTGGGACGGCCACCGCGGTCATCACGCTGCTGACCACCGCGGTCGTCATCACGACGGGGCCCACGGTCACGGTCCCCACCACGGCTGTCATCACGACGGAACCCACCACCGGAAGGCCGGCTGTCATCACGTCGGAAGCCGCCGCCGGAGCCACCGCCCCGGTTGTCGTCACGACGGAAGCCACCACCGGAACCGCCGCCCCGGTTGTCATCGCGACGGAACCCACCACCGGTCGGCCGGCTGTCGTCACGACGCGGGCCACGGTCGCGGTCCCGGTCGTCACGGCGGAAGCCACCGCCAGTGCCGCCTCCGGAAGGCCTGTTGTCGTCGCGGCGGAAGCCGCCGCGGTCGTTGTCGCGTCGAGGTGCGCCGGAACCGGACCGGTCGTCACGACCACCGCGGTAACCGCCCCTGTCACCGCCGTCCCGGCGACGCGGCTCGCGCTCCGGACGGTCGTCGGGAGAGTTGGTGGACATGGGTGTGACTCCTGTCTTTGGGTACCACAGACATTCTCGCGCAGCCGACCAGTCGACGCGCTTCGGGAAAAACAAAAGGACCCCTGGTCCCAGCATGAACGCTGGGACCAGGGGTCCTTGAAAGATTGTTCGGCGGCGTCCTACTCTCCCACAGGGTCCCCCCTGCAGTACCATCGGCGCTGAAAGGCTTAGCTTCCGGGTTCGGAATGTAACCGGGCGTTTCCCTAACGCAATGACCACCGAAACCCTATCGGGTTCTAGCGAACAAGCACACTTTTCAATTAAGTAGTGAAACTGTTCAACCGGTGCGATAACTGTTCGCAACCCGGGAACAACACAGTGGACGCGAGCAACTGAGGACAAGCCCTCGGCCTATTAGTACCAGTCAGCT